>NZ_SJOO01000001.1 GCF_004331265.1 Enterobacter wuhouensis
AGGCGCATATTAATGACCCCGCTAAATTGTGTCAACACTAAAATTAACGTGCTGATTCAATTGATTAATTAACCCGCAAACTGCTGTTTTAGTGTACCTGAGCGGAGAGATTATCGCCATACTCGCCGTTTTTACGTAAACGCTGCAGCGGGTCCTGCTGGTAAAAATGGCAGAAACGTTGCCACAGCGCCGGAAAGCGTGGGGCAAAAAGCTCAGGCGCGCTGAAGAAATATTCGGACAGCACGGCAAAACACTCTGCGGGATCGGTTGCGGCATAGGCGTCGATGCTGGCCGCGCTCTCACCCACGAGATCAATCTCGTCCTGGATGTTGTCCATTGCCGCATGCAGATCATGCTCCCAGCCCGCGACCTCGCGCAGCGGGATGAACGGCACGCCGCTGGCCCGGTCCCCGTTGCGGGTGTCAAGCTTATGCGCTACTTCGTGAATAATCAGGTTGAAGCCCGAGGCGTCAAATGAATCCTGAATATCCAGCCAGTTGAGAATGATGGGACCCTGCTGCCAGCTTTGCCCGGACTGAACCACGCGCTGGTTATGCACCAGGCCGATATCATCCTGCCACTCGTCGTCCACCACGAACGGGGCAGGATAAATGAGCACTTCATGAAAACCATCCAGCCATTCGATACCCAGCTCCAGCACCGGCAGGCAGAAAAGAAGAGCGATACGCGTATTTTTGAGGGGGTCCAGCTCAAAACCCTGCAGGGGAACCAGGCGCTTTTGCTGCAAAAAACGATCTGCCAGTTGGATCAGTTTTGACTGTTCATCCGGCTGGAGATTAGCCAGAACGGGTATCGCCAGCGCTTCATCCCACGGCAGCGCCATGTTTCGACCAGCTTCATTCGATTTCCAGGGCCACTTAATCATCGTTTTGCTCGCAAACTCGTCACTTGAACAAAATTGAAAGGTCAGGTGCTACACACGTTACCACTTCGCTTGTCATCCACGGTAGTGCTTTACCACTATGTCATTCATTTTGTGAAGTATGTCGTAGCATCCCTCGCCATCCAGGAGGCTAATTCATCCGCGCGAACGGGCGGCGAGAAGAAATACCCTTGAAAGTAATCCACTTTCTTTTTCCGCAGATACTCAACCTGGTACGACGTCTCCACCCCTTCGACCAGCACGCTTAACTTCAGCGATTTGGCCATATCGATGACCAAATCAATGAGCCGCGTTGAGGTATCCTCATACGTCAGCCCGTTGATGAATATCTTATCAATTTTAATCAGGTCGATGGGGAGCGCATTAAGATAGTTCAGATTCGAATAGCCGGTGCCAAAGTCATCCAGTGCGATGGTGACGTCATGCGCCTGCATCAGGGCGAGGGTTTCCTTGAGCGCCGCCACTTTCTCAAAAGGTTCGCGCTCGAGGATTTCTGCGGTCAGGCGAATACGTTCTTTCGGAAACCGCCCGAGAAAGGTGCGGCAATCCTCAATAAACGTATCGCTTTGAATATGTGAGGTGGTGAAGTTAAAGCTTACGTGAAAAGGGTTTTTGCTCGTTGCCAGTATGGCCGGCAGCTCGAGCGCGGCCTGCGCCATCAGATTACGGGTGAGTGGAATAATCAGCCCGCTCTCTTCCGCCATCGGGATAAAGCTTGCCGGTGAAACCAGCTCGCCTGACGGAGTGGCCCACCGGGCAAGCACTTCGACACCATAAACGTCGCCCGTATCGCTGTGCACAATCGGCTGATAGAGCGGCACAATTTCATTCTGCTCAATGGCCAGTTCAAGATCTTCATAGGGATTAGGCTCGCGAATAACGTATCGCCACAGCACGGCGGCGGTAATGAACGTCATTAGCACGGTCAATAAGACCAAAATCCAGACAATCGGCACGTTGAACGCCACCAGTACGGCTGCACAGAGCAAAATAGCCAGCATGCAGCACAGGGCGAAAATTATCTTAACTTTCTGTTTTGCCATAATTTTTATAGCCTATAAAGTGACATTTTTCGCAGCGTATTTCTCGCAGGCGTCCGTGCGGTTTTCCTTTTTCCGATTACGCCTCGGCGGCGGGGCGGTTGCCGCTTATGCATAACTCGCTATTATGAATGCATACATTTCCCGAAAGCGCTAAGGATTGCCAGAAAAAAATGCCCGTCAATTTTGACCTTAACGATCTTTATGCCTTCAGAGCCCTGGTGGAATACGGCAATTTCCGCATTGCCGCAGAATCTATCTGTCTCTCCCAGTCCGCGCTAAGCCGACGCATTGAGAAGCTGGAGACGGCGGTCGGCGCGAAGCTGTTCGACAGGACCACCCGACGCGTGGCGCTGACGTTTTTCGGGCAACGCTTTGCCGAAAGCTGCGGGCAGCTTCTGGGAAGCGTGGAGTCGATGCTGGCAGATATCGATAAAGTCAGCGAGGAACGTACCGGATCGATCACCGTTGCCGCAGTGCCTTCGGCGGCCTGCCATTTTATGCCGGAGGTGATCCGCCAGTTCCACGCCCGCTATCCGCGCGTGCGCATCAAGCTTATCGACAGCAGCGCGGGCAATGTCATTGAGGCGGTCGCCAGCGGCCAGGCGGATTTTGGCATCTGTTTTGCGAGGAGCCTTCAGCCGGATATCACCTTTATCCCGCTGGTGGAGGATGTTTATGTCGCCGCGTGCCGTCGCGATCATCCCCTGGCGGGGCGAAGGAGCCTGACATGGCAGGCGTTCTACCAGCAGGATTACATCAGCCTGGATATCACGTCCGGGAACCGTAATTTGCTCGACCAGATGCTCGGCCATATAAAGCCAGAGCGGCCAGGGATTTGCGAAACCCGCCACGTCACGACCATGCTGGGTATGGTCGAAGCGGGGATTGGCATTGCTGCCGTCCCCGCGATGTCGATGCCGCGCTCTGAGCATTCATTTCTGACGCATATCCCGCTGACCGAACCCGAAGTCAAACGCACCGTTGGGCTGATTCGGCGCAGCGGGCGCATTCAGTCGTGGATTGCCGCCGAGCTTGAAGCGCTCATTACGGAACGCTATCGCGAGGTGTAGCGACGGGGATCATCCCGGTTGCGGAGATGGTTTCCCGTGCCTTCGCAGAGGAGAGGAAATCCAGCAGCGCCTTGCCCTCGGTAGGGTGCGCCGCGCGGGCGGTCACCGCCCCGGCAAAACGGGTAATGTACTGCAGATTATCCGGCAGCTTGCCGACAAAGGTCACGCCGGGAACGGGCAGCAGCTCGCTTACCTGCTGGAAACCGATGCTGTCTTTGCCTTTCGCCACTTCGGAGGCAACCGGAATACGCTCTACCCTGTGCGCTTTTCCCTCCATTTGCTCATTAATCCCCAGCGTTTTGAACAGCTGGCTTTGTACGTACCGGCCGCTGGCGCTGTCGGAGTAGGCGACGGTGCTGGCCTGCAGCAGGGTCCGGCGCAGGGCGGTATCCGTTCCGATGTCCGGCACCGGAGACCCCGCTTTTACGACCATGCCAATCGGCGAATCCGCCAGCTCAACGCGAGAACCGTCTTTGACCATCCTGTCGTGCGCCAGCGCGTCCAGCGCGTCGCCAACCATAATCACCACGTCCGCACTTTCACCTCGCGCCAGGCGGTTGGGGATGGCCTGGGGCGTTTTTCCCATCGACGGACCCGATATCAACACGATGCGATCGCCGCTTTGGGCTTCATACCGTGGCGCCAGCTTTTCCAGTGCGGCTTTGAAACCGCCTGAAATCATGACCGTCACCTCCTGAGCCAGCGCGCCTGCGCTGGCCGCCATCAGTACCAGACCGGTCAGTCCTGAACGCATAAATGGGTGCATAATTTTCCCTCTGTATTAACGTGCGGTTTGCAGGGTTAAGGCGCTGCGACGATAGAGATAGAGCGTTGCCAGCAGCGCGCAGATCGCGGCGAAGCTCATCCAGTATCCCGGGGAGGCTTTATCACCGGTGTACTCAATCAGGGCCGTTGAAATGACGGGCGTAAACCCACCAAAGATCGCGGTGGCGAGGCTATACGCCAGAGAGAACCCGGCGACGCGCACCTCAACCGGCATGATCTCCGTCAGCGCCGGGATCATCGCGCCGTTATACAGGCCGTACAGGAAAGAGAGCCACAGCAGCATGCTCAGCATCATGGAGAAGCTCGGCGCCTCTGCCAGCAGCGTCAGGGCCGGATAGCTGGTCGCCAGCGCAAGCAGCGTCATGGCAATCAGCACGGGCTTACGTCCGAAACGGTCGGACAGCGCGCCGCCTATCGGTAGCCAGATAAAGTTGGCGATGGCGACCAGCAGCGTGACCAGCAGGCTGTCAGAGGCGCTAAGCATTAAGACTTTTTTACCGAAGGTTGGCGCGTAGACGGTGATCAGATAGAACGCCGTGGTGGTCATCGCCACCATCAGCATGCCCGCGACCACAACCGGCCAGTTTGCCAGCAGGGTAGTAAACACCTGACGCATCGCCAGGGTATGGCTGCGGGCGCGGAACGCGTCGGTCTCTTCCAGCCTGCGGCGCAGGAAAAAGATAAAGGGCACAATCATGCAGCCGAACAGGAACGGAATGCGCCAGCCCCACTCACGAATGGCGCTCTCTTCCATCAGCGCGTTCAGCGCAAAGCCCATTGCGGCGGCCACCATAATTGCTACCTGCTGGCTGCCGGATTGCCAGCTGGTGAAAAATCCCTTGCGGCCCGGGGTGGCAATTTCGGCAAGATAGACCGACACGCCGCCAAGCTCTGCCCCGGCGGAAAAGCCCTGCAGCAGTCGCCCGACCAGCACCAGCAGCGGAGCCCACAGGCCGATGCTCTCATAGGAGGGGATCAGCACAATCAGGAAGGTTCCGGCCGCCATAATCGACAGCGTAGTAATCAAGCCTTTGCGCCGACCCACCTTATCGATGTACGCCCCAAGGACGATTGCGCCGATGGGGCGCATCAGGAAGCCTGCGCCGAAGACGGCGAAGGTCATCATCAGCGAAGCAAACTCGCTGCTTGCCGGGAAGAACGTATGCGCGATGTAGGTGGCATAAAACCCGAACAGGAAGAAGTCAAATTGCTCAAGGAAATTGCCCGAAGTGACGCGAAGTATCGCGCCCGCTCTGGCGCGAACGGTTGCAGGTAAGGGTGAGGAAATCATCGTAGTCTCCAGTTTATTATTGACGTGTTGTCCGTCTGTTTCTGAAAACTGGATCAGGAAAGGTAAATAGATAAGCGCATTTGGCACATAGGCTGATGCGTTCTGTGCATCAATGGCAATATGTTGTTGGGAAGTTATTTGCTTAACAATAACTTAACAAAAAGGGCGGTTATTGAATCTCCGGGTTTATGTAAGTCATTGATATTGCGATTTTGTGAAGTCGCGCAGGGGAAAAGCCAGGCGTAGCCTGGCTTACAGGATTCAGCGCAGCGCGTTGGCAATGGCGCTAAACATCAGCGATGCCTCCAGCGGCTGGGCGCTGAATGACGGTTCCGCCTGGGGCCAGGTGGACCACTGAACGATCGTCAGGTTTTCCGCTGGGTTAACCATGATCATCTGGCCAAATATCCCCAGCGCCCAGAGCGAGCCTTTCAGCGAGGCCTGCGCGCTCGGCTGAACGTTGGCGGCATTGACCGGTACTTCGTTGTTCCACCACTGATAGCCGTACAGCCCTTGAGGATGCGCGTCCGACACCGATCCTGTGGCACGGGTCCAGCGTGACGACTCTTTCACCCAGCCGTCAGGCAGGATCTGTTTACCGTTCGGCAGCGTGCCGTTATGCCGGATAAACTCGCCAAAGCGCCCCCAGTCCTCAAGAGTAGCGTTGAACCCGTGGGCGCCGACATCGTGCTGACCTTTGCTATAGGCATGCCACACGCCGTCGCTCGCCATGCCGTACGGCTGCCAGATGCTTTGCTCCAGATACGCGGCGAGCGTCATGCCGGTGGCGCGCTCGAGCACGTCACCCAGCAGCCATGCGCCGCCGGAGGAGTAGGACCAGTGCTCTCCGGCCGGGTGTTCACGGCGTAAGCCTGAAACCAGCTTGCGCACGCAGTCGTAAGTACCGGGCCTGGCTTCGCACTCGGTGAGCTGCGCGAAGTCGGAGTTCGGGTTGGTGTAATCCTCATTCCACGCCACGCCCGAGGTATGGGTAATCAGCTGCTTCAGCGTCACGCCGTCCCAGGCGGTGCCCTTTAAATCCGGTTCGTATCGGGTGATGAGATCGTCCAGCGAGTGGATTTTGCCCTCTTTAATCGCCACGCCGACCAGCGCCGATACCACCGATTTGCCCACCGAGCGCGACGTCCAGAGCGTGGAGTCGGTGTTGCCTTCGCCGAGATATTTAAAGGCGACCTTACCGTCTTTCAATACCAGCATGCCGCTCACGTTCTGGCGCTTAAGGTAATCCTGAAGGCTGTAGGTCTTACCGTTCACCTGATAGCGGGCATCCGTCAGGGGTTTCTCTGCCGCCAGCAGCGGCGTGGCGTTGCCGTGACGGAACACATCGCCGGCGTAGTTGCGGTAATCATTGCGAAAGCCGACGACGCGATCGGCCTGGCTCCAGGTGAGCATGCTGTGCGTGTCCGGCAGTTTGCTATCGAAAGGAGCCGGACAGGCGTTCAGTTCGGTGCCTTTGCAGGCGGCCATGGCGGCAGGGGATAACAGGCTGCCGAGAACCAGGCCCGCCAGCAGGGTGATGTTTAACGGTGTGTTTTTCATATCGATCTCATTTAGCTCTTAAGTGACTTCAGTTTAAGAACCTGAGGCCTATAATAAAAAACGCGTAATGGGGGAAAATCCCCCGAAATTTCACATGGAGAAGAGTGTGGCGACGTTGAGCTATTCCTTTGCGCAGCTTGAGGCGTTTACCGCCGTGGCCGAGCACGGCAGCCTGAGCCAGGCGGCGGTTAAGCTGAAAAAAGACCGCACTACGCTGCGCGATCTGATTGATTTTCTGGAGGATGGACTGGGATATGCGCTATTCCTTCGCGAAGGACGCACCCTGCGGTTAACGCCGGAGGGGGAGCAGCTTCAGCGGCAGGCACATCTGCTGATGCGGCAGGTGAGGGCATTTGAAGCCTTCGCCCGGGAGGTGCCCGCCAGCCCAGCGCAGGGTATTTCCCTCGTTTACGATCCCTTTACCCCGAGAGCATTTTTACAGACGCTGATTGCCGACATGGCTAAACGCAACATCCGCCTGAGCCTGACCTGCGCCTCGCGCGATGAAGCGGAGAGCCTGCTTGCCGCGGGCAGGGCGGATCTCGGCATTTGCCAGGCGCGCAACCGCAGCGTGGGCAATGAGATGGAGTGGCGGGCGCTCGGGGCGATTGATATGGATTTCTATGCCTCTGCGACGCTTTTTACGGATATCACCTCCCCGCTGTCGCTGCTCGATCTCTCTCTGGTGCCGCAGGTGATTATGCACGCGGCCTCAGACGAACCGGTGGCGCGCCGCCTGCAAATCTCAGGGCACACGATTTTTACCAACGAGCTGGAGATGCTGCGTGGCCTGCTGGTCCAGGGCTGCGGCTGGGGATTTCTGCCGACGCATTTTCATGCGGCCGAGTGGGAAAACGTAAAAAGGCTGCGCACCGAAGTGGGCAGCCAGGGGATTAGTCAGACGATGGTCACCATCTGGAAGCCAGGCAGCGACAAGCGCGCCATCATTGCTGACGCGCTGGGGCTATTGCCGGACCTGTGGAAGCACTCAGCGCTGTGAACAGCCTTTGCACTGTTTGTTCTGGATCTGCTGGAAGAAATCATTGCCTTTGTCATCCACGAGGATAAACGCCGGGAAGTTTTCCACCTCAATTTTCCAGATCGCTTCCATACCCAGCTCAGGGTAGGCCACGCACTCCAGGCTCTTGATGCTGTTTTGCGCCAGCACCGCCGCCGGGCCGCCGATGCTGCCGAGGTAGAAGCCGCCGTGCTTGTGGCAGGCGTCCGTCACCTGCTGGCTGCGGTTGCCTTTTGCCAGCATGATCATGCTCGCGCCGTGGGATTGCAGTAAATCCACGTACGAGTCCATGCGGCCTGCCGTGGTCGGGCCGAGTGAGCCAGACGCGTAACCTTCCGGCGTTTTGGCCGGGCCCGCGTAGTAAATCGGATGATCTTTGACGTACTGCGGCAGTTCTTCCCCGTTGTCGAGCAGCTCTTTCAGCTTCGCGTGGGCGATATCGCGTGCCACGATGATGGTGCCGTTCAGCGACAGGCGGGTGGAGACCGGGTGCGCGGAAAGCTGCGCCAGGATCTCGCCCATCGGCTTGTTCAGGTTGATGCTCACCACCTCGCCTTCGCCCTGCTGGCGCAGGGATTCAGGAATGTACTGGCCCGGATTGTGCTCCAGCTTCTCGATCCAGATCCCGTCGCGGTTGATTTTTGCCTTGATGTTGCGGTCCGCAGAGCAGGAGACGCCCATGCCGATTGGGCAGGAGGCACCGTGGCGCGGCAGGCGGATCACGCGGATATCGTGGGCGAAATATTTCCCGCCGAACTGCGCGCCAAGGCCGAGGTTCTGCGCTTCCTGGAGCAGTTCCTGCTCGAGCTGAACGTCGCGGAACGCCTGGCCGTGCTCATTGCCTTCGGTCGGCAGCGCGTCGTAGTAGCGGGTGGAGGCCAGCTTCACGGTTTTCAGCGTGGCTTCCGCTGAGGTTCCACCGATCACAAACGCGATATGGTACGGCGGGCAGGCCGCGGTGCCCAGGGTGCGCATCTTCTCAACCAGGTAGTTTTTCAGCTTCGCCGGGGTAATCAGCGCCTTGGTTTCCTGGTAGAGATAGGTTTTGTTGGCTGAACCGCCGCCTTTGGCCATGCACAGGAATTTATACTCGTCGCCGTCCACGCTGTAGAGGTCAATCTGCGCGGGCAGGTTGGTGCCGGTATTCACCTCTTTATACATATCCAGCGCGGCGTTCTGCGAGTAGCGCAGGTTGTCTTCAATGTAGGTGTTATACACGCCCTGGCTCAGGGCCGCTTCGTCACCGCCGCCGGTCCAGACGCGCTGGCCTTTTTTGCCCATAATGATCGCGGTGCCGGTATCCTGACAGGTTGGCAGCACGCCTTTTGCGGCAATTTCAGAGTTACGCAAGAACTGCAGGGCAACGTATTTGTCGTTCTGGCTGGCTTCCGGGTCGTTCAGGATCGCGGCAACCTGCTTCTGATGGGAAGGACGCAGCATAAACGCGGCATCGTGGAAGGCCTGCTGCGCCAGCAGGGTAAGCGCTTCCGGCTCCACCTTCAGGACTTCCTGACCGTCGAACTCGGCAACGGAGACGTGCTCGTTGGTCAGCAGATAGTATTCGGTGTCATCGTGCGCGAGCGGGAAGGGGTTCTGGTAGAAAAACGGTTTATTCGACATAGCGTATCGCTCCATAAAAATAAAACCGCCGGAGGAGAAGTCCGGCGGTCAGGAATCAGAACATCATGGACATCCATGGATAGCCAATCAGCAGCAGGGCCGCCAGGAAGATGGCACCGAAGATGGTGCCGAGGCGCCAGTAGTCTTTGGTTGGCAGGTAGCCGCTGCCGTAGTAAATCGGGCTTGGGCCAGTACCGTACGGGGTGATGATCCCCATCACGCCCAGCGAAGTCACCATCAGCAGGACAAACACTTCCATATTCATGCCCGGAATGGTGGAGGCGATGGTCAGCATCGCTGGCAGCAGCGCGGTAGTGTGCGCGGTGGTGCTGGCAAACAGGTAGTGCAGCAGGTAGAACGCCAGCAGCAGGACGATGGTGGCCACACCCGGCGAGATACCGCTCATTAACAGACCGCCTTCTTTACCCAGCCAGGCAATGAAGCCGGTGGAAGAGAGGCCGTCCGCCAGCGCCACCAGCGTGGCGAACCAGACGAAGGTGTTCCACGCGGCTTTGTTACCGGTGATATCGTTCCACTCCAGTACGCCGGTCCACAGCATCAGGCCCACGATGAGCAGGGCAGCCATTGCCGGTTCAATCCACGCGGCAGCGAAGATCCACATCAGCAGCGCACAGCATACGAACACCAGCAGCAGAATTTCGTTGCGGGACAGTTTGCCCAGTTTTTCCAGCTCGCGGGTCGCCCACAGCGGTACTTCGTCGTTCACCTTCACTTCAGGCGGATAGAACCAGTAGGCCAGCAGCGGCATGGTCAGGATCAGCAGCACGCCCAGCGGCAGGAAGGCGATGAACCAGGTACCCCACGAGATGTTGATCCCGACAGTGCTTTTCACCAGCGCCAGCGCCAGCAGGTTAGGTGCCAGAGCAGAAAGGAACATCGAACTGGTGATACAGGCCGCGGTGATCGCCACCCACATCAGGTACGAACCAATCTTACGCGCGCTTGGGTCATTAGGTTTTGAACCGTACAGCGGCGGCAGGTTAGCGATGATTGGGTAGATTGTCCCGCCGCTTCGCGCGGTGTTGGACGGCGTAAACGGTGCCAGCAGCAGGTCCGCGAAGGTGATGGCGTAGCCGAGCGTCAGGCTGCGGCGGCCGAGGTATTTCACCAGGATCAGCGCCAGACGGCGGCCGAAGCGGGTTTTGTCATAGCCCGCGGCGAACATAAAGGCGCCGAAGATCAGCCAGACGGTGGAGTTACCAAATCCGCTTACCGCCCATTTAAAGGAGGCACCCGCCAGCTTGAATTTTGGGTCAGCCAGCTGTTCCGGGCTGAACAGCACCCACTGGCTGCACAGCGCAATGGCGACAACGCCGGTCAGACCGATCACCGCGCCCGGCAGCGGTTCGAAGATTAGCCCGACGATCACGCCGACAAAGATGGCGAAGTAGTGCCATGCGTAAGGCGGCAGCCCTTCCGGGACGGGAACAAACAGCAGCAGCACGGCGACGATAATCGGCAGCGCCATCATGAGCAGACGTTTTGCGTTCCCGTCTGTTGCTTTACTCGCCGCAGGAGGCGTTACAGCAGTTTTTGTATTCATAGTTTCACGTCTTAAGTTGTCAAAAATTCGTCGTACGGTGAAAACACAAATTCTGTTTTTTTAGTTTCTTTGCTTTTTTTAGTTATTAAAGGTGTGGATTCGTATTTTCAGTAATAGCGATTTAACGCATTTTCGTGAGCGCTAAATTAAAAAATGATGATGTTTTTATATTGCGCCTTTGGATGCCATAACTATTGATCGCGATCAAAAAAACAGAATTGAAGGCGTATTTTTATGCTTTTTAAAATAACCACTTTGGCTGGTGTGGTTATTATCTGATTTTTAGTAATCTATTTATCAATTTGATAACATATCAAAAATGGAATCATCTTTATCTATTGATTTATAGGCTTATTTTGTGGTTTTGGTGTATTGGTTTGACCATTGATAATTTAACGAACTTTAAATTGTTGTGAATTGATGAAACATCTTCACTAACACCAATGTGTTATTAATGTTATTGCAGGGATTAAATAGTTTTTTAACTAACGTAATGGCTTTAGAAACTAAAAAAAGCATTATATTAATATCATGACATCGGCATAAAACATCGAAATAAAATTCAGCCCGATAACGAATTCTTAATTTTTAAAAGTTTGGAGTTTCTATTATGAGCACTAACGAACGCATTCTAAGCCCCTTCACTTTACCGAATGGCACTGAACTGAAAAACCGTTTGTTAATGGCGCCTATGACCACCTGTACGGGCTATTATGATGGTACGGTCACCAGCGAGCTGGTGGAGTACTACCGGGCACGTTCAGGCAGCATCGGCACCATCATTGTGGAGTGCTGCTTTGTTGACGATCTCGGTCTTGCTTTCCCTGGCGCGATTGGTATCGATAGCGACGAAAAAATTGCCGGTCTGGCGAAAATCGCTGAGGCCATCAAATCCAAAGGGTCTAAGGCGCTCCTGCAGATCTACCACGGTGGCCGCATGGTCGATCCGAAACTGATCGGGGGCCGTACGCCGGTTGGCCCAAGCGCCGTTGCTGCACCGCGTGACGGTGCCGCGACCCCGGCTGCGCTGACCGCAGAAGAAGTAGAAGGCATGATCGGCAAGTTCGGTGAAGCCGTGCGCCGCGCGATTCTGGCCGGTTTTGACGGCGTGGAGATCCACGGGGCGAACACCTATCTGATTCAGCAGTTCTATTCCCCGAATTCAAACCAGCGTGACGACGAGTGGGGCGGCAGCCGCGATAACCGCGCGAAGTTCCCGCTGGCCGTGCTGGACATCACCCACAAAATGGTGCGCCAGTACGCCGACGATGCCTTCATTATTGGCTACCGCTTCTCGCCTGAAGAGATGGAAGTCCCCGGCATTCGCTTTGACGACACCATGTACCTGCTGGAAAAACTGGCGGCGCGCGGCGTGGATTATCTTCACTTCTCCGTTGGCGCTACCCTGCGTCCATCCATTGTGGATACGCAAGACCCAACGCCGCTTATCGAGAAATACTGCGCGATGCGTTCCGAAACCCTGGCTCAGGTGCCGGTGATGGGCGTGGGCGGCGTGGTGAATGCCGCTGACGTCAATGAAGCCCTGGACCACGGTTACGATCTGATTGCCGTTGGCCGCGCGACCATTGCCTACCCGGACTGGACCGACCGCATCGCGGCAGGCGAAAGCCTTGAGCTGTTTATGGACAGCACCCAACGCGAGGCGCTGAACATCCCTGAGCCGCTGTGGCGCTTCTCGCTGGTGGAAGCGATGATCCGCGACATGAGCATGGGCGAATCCAAATTCAAACCCGGTACTTTTATTGAGAAAGTGCAGGACGACGTCAACGAGCTGGTGATTAACGTCAGCCTTGAGACCGACCGCATTGCCGATATCGAGCTGGCATCAGGCCCGAACGACGACGTGGAGTTTGTCACCAGCTTCGAAGAGATCCGCACCCGTATTCTGGATGCCAATACCCCGCACGTGGACGCCATCACCGGCGCGACCAGCCAGAGCGAAGCGGTGAAAAAAGCGGTGTCGAAAGCGATGCTGAAATCCAGCAAAGCGCTGGCGGCGGAAGAGGGCGTTGACCCGAACGAAGCGAAAAGCGTAGACGTTGTCGTTATCGGCAGCGGCGGCGCAGGGCTGGCGGCAGCCATTCAGGCCCACGACGAAGGCGCAAGCGTGCTGATCGTCGAAAAAATGCCGACCATCGGCGGGAACACCATCAAAGCCTCTGCCGGGATGAACGCGGCGGAAACCCGCTTCCAGCGCGTGAAGGGCATTCAGGACAGCAAAGAGCTGTTCTATCAGGAAAGCCTGAAAGGCGGCGGTAACAAGAACAACCCGGAACTGCTGCGTCGCTTTGTGGAGAACGCGCCGGAGGCCATCGAGTGGCTGGCAACGCGCGGCATCATGCTGAACGACATCACCACCACCGGCGGGATGAGCATCGACCGCACCCACCGTCCAAAAGACGGTTCTGCGGTGGGCGGCTATCTGATCAGCGGCCTGGTGCGTAACGTTAATAAACGTAATATCGATGTGATGCTGGATACCTCCGTCAGCGACATCATCTTCGAGAACGGCGAAGTGACCGGCGTGCGTCTGACCACCGAAGAGAACGAAACCGTCACCGTGGCAACCAAAAGCGTGATTGTGGCGACGGGCGGCTTCAGCGCCAACAGCCAGATGGTGGTCAAATACCGTCCGGATCTGGAAGGGTTCGTCACCACCAACCACAAAGGGGCAACGGGGGGCGGCATCGCGCTGCTGGAACGTATCGGCGCAGGCACCGTGGATATGGGCGAAATTCAGATCCACCCAACCGTTGAGCAGAAAACCTCGTACCTGATTTCCGAATCCATCCGCGGCGGCGGGGCGATTCTGGTTAACCAGAAAGGGGAGCGCTTCTACAACGAAATGTCGACCCGCGATAAAGTGTCGGCGCAAATTATCGCGCTGCCGGAGAAATACGCGTACATCGTCTTCGATGAGCATGTCCGTACCAAAAACAAAGCGGCGGATGAGTACATCGCGAAAGGTTTCGTGACCAGCGCCAGCTCGCCGAAAGCTCTGGCGGAAGCGCTGGGTATGGACCCTGACGCCTTCCTCGCAACGCTTGAGCGCTACAACGGTTTCGTTGAAAAACAGCACGATGATGATTTTGGCCGTACCACCGCGCTGCGTGCGCCAATCAATGAAGGGCCGTTCTACGCCATTCAGATTGCGCCGGGCGTTCACCACACCATGGGCGGCGTGACCATTAACACCGACACCTGCGTGCTGGACAGCAACCACAACGTGCTGCCCGGGGCGTTTGCCGCCGGTGAAGTGGTTGGCGGTATCCACGGCGGTAACCGCATCGGCGGTAACGCAGTGGCAGATATCATTATTTTTGGTACGCTTGCAGGACATCAGGCGGCTATGCGTTCGAAAAAGCAGTAAGACCCCTGTGTTGTATGCCGGACCCGCGCAGCGCGATCCGGCATTTTCCCCGGCGGCGCGGTGCTTGCCGGGGCTACATCTAAGGACTCATGCTATGCCTGATGACCATCGCGTTTACAGTTATTCCGCCGTCCTGATGGGATCGCCCATCCTCCTCAAACTCTTTTCCCATGATGAAGCCCTCGCGTCGCGCGTCTTTCGCCTGATTAAACAGTATGAAGATCTGCTTACCGTCAACCGCGCGCATTCGCAGGTGATGGATATCAACCATGCTGCCGGCCAGCATCCGGTTGCGGTTAGTCGTCCGGTGTTCGAGCTTATCCGCTGCGCGAAAGCGGCGAGCATGCTCAAGGACAGCGCTTTCAACCTTGCCATCGGCCCGCTGGTGAAGCGCTGGAAAATTGGCTTTCGGGGTGACAGCGTTCCGCCTGCCGATGAAATTACGGCGCTGCTGGGCATAACCGATCCTGCGGATGTGGTGCTGAATGAACCGGACAGCAGCGTCTTTCTGGTGAGAGAGGGAATGGAGATCGACCTCGGAGCAATCGCCAAAGGCTATATCGCCGACAGGGTGCGGGATTATCTGCGAAAAGAAGGGGCCGATCTGGGATTGATTAACCTCGGAGGAAATATCCAGACGTTAGGCTCGCCGGAAGGGGGCTGGAGCGTAGGGCTGAAAAAGCCCTTCGCGGGTGATGCGCTGATTGGCGCGATGACGGTAGAGAACAGGTCCGTCGTCACTTCGGGAACCTATGAGCGCTACTTTGAGCAGGACGGCAAACGCTATCATCACATCCTTGACCCGCGAACCGGGTATCCGCTGGACAACGAGCTGGACAGCGTCACCATCGTGTCGAAGGACTCCATCGACGGGGATATCTGGACCACCCTGATGTACGGCATGGGCGTGGAGAAAGGCTGTGCCGCGCTGCGCGCACGCCCCGATATCGAAGCCATCTTTGTGACCAAAACAAAAGAAGTGGTGATCTCTTCAGCGCACCACTTCCGCTTTGCCTTGCTTGACGACAGCTATCGCGTTACTGGCAGTACTGTTTAAGTAACGCCGTCTGCTCGGGCTGGAGACGATAGCGATACACCGGACGCCCGGTGGCGCCGTAGTGGATGCTGGTGAACAGAATATTAATCTGCGCCAGCCAGATCAGGTACTTGCGGCAGGAGACGCGCGAGATGTTCACCGCATTTGCCAGATCGTCGGTGGAAAACTCCGTGCCGGGGTGGGCGTCGATCCACTGGCAAATGGTGCGCAGCGTTTGCGGAGTTAATCCCTTCGGCAGCTTCTTGCTGTCCGCCAGCTCTGGCGCGCCGCCGTGCAAAAGCCTGTCCACATCTGCCTGCTCATAGTACTGGTGCGAGCCCATCAGGCTGTGCTTTGCCTTCCAGCCGTTCAGCGCCTCTTCAAAGCGCGGGAACTGGAAGGGCTTGATTAAATAATCCACCACGCCGTAGTGCATGGAGGTCTGGATCGTAGTCGCATCGGAGGCTGAGGAGATCATAATGACGTCGATCGGGCGGCCTGAGGCACGGATGATCGGCAGCAGATCCAGGCCATTATCCTGCTGCATATAGACATCCAGCAGCACCAGATCCACCGGCTGGTCGGGATTGCTGATAATGGCCTCAGCCTGGTTGAGCGTGGAGGCGACGCCGCAGCAGCTAAAACCCTCAACGCGGTTGACGTACAGACGGTTGAGGTCGGCTACCATGGCGTCATCATCGACAATTAATACATTTATCACGCGATATTCCTCTCGCTATCCCAGGGGATGTGAACAAAAAATTGGGTAAATACGCCAGGTTCAGACTCAACGGAAATGTCACCGCCCAGATTCTGAATTTGCTGACGCGCAAGGAACAAACCAACGCCCCGGTTTTCACCTTTTGTTGAGAAGCCCTTGGTAAAAATATCGTCCAGCTGGACGGGATCGATGCCGGGACCGTCGTCGCTGACTTCGCAGCTGAGCCAGCCGTTTTGATAGTGTAACAGCAGAGTGATTTCGCCTTCCGGCTGGCCTTCCATCGCGTCCAGCGCGTTTTCGATCAGGTTGCCGAGGACGGTAACCAGCACCGCAACCTGCTCTTCATTGGCGGTATCGGGTATCTGGCACTCGTCTGCCAGGCTAAGCGTAATGCCCGCTTCTTTCGCCCGGTTGATTTTACCCAGCAGGAACCCGGCGATCACCGGCGATTTCACCTTGCTCTGGATAGTGCCGATATCCGTCTGATAGTTTTGCGCCGTCTGGATGATGTACTCTTCCAGCTTGTCGTAGCGCTTCATGTGCAGCAGGCCCAATATTACGTGCAGCTTGTTCATAAATTCATGGATGTGGGCGCGCAGGGCATCGACATAGTTGACCATGCCGTCGATACGCTGCATCAGCTGGCTGATTTCCGTTTTATCGCGGAAGGTCGCGATCGCCCCAATCACCCGGTTTTGACTTTTGACCGGCACCATATTGCACAACAGAAGCCTGCCGTTGCAGCTGATCTCCCGGTCCTGTCGGGCGACGCCGGTTTGCGACACCTCGCGCAGGCTGGCCAGCAGCGGGGCGCTGGCATTCTCGGATTGCTGGCCGGAAGGCAAAAGCAGGATCTCCCTGGCGGTGTGGTTGATCATCGTCACGCGCCCATGATTGTCGACGGCCAACACCCCCTCACGCAGCGACTGCAGCATCGCCTGCCGCTGCTCAAACAGGGCGGAGATTTCGTATGGCTCAAGCCCAAACAGGATGCGCTTGAGCACCCGCACCAGCCCCCAGATGGCCAGCGAACTCATCAGGATACTGAACAAAATGGTCCACACGGCGTTCAGGCGCCCGCGCGCGATCTGGTTCTCAACTTTGTGCAGCGAGATACCGACGACGACAACGCCGATTTGCTCATGCCGGGCGTCATAGACGGGTGTGAAAACGCGTAGCGCCTCGGCGAGCGCGCCCCGGTTAACCGAGACATTCTCTTTTCCTTCCAGCGCGGGCGTCAGATCGTCGCCGATAAAGTGCAGGCCCAGCAGCGCTTCGTTGGGATGCGAGTAGCGAATACCGCGCATATCGGTCACCACGGTAAAGAGCAAATCGTTGCGCTGCGTTACGGCCTGAGCGATGGGCTGAATGATATCGGCCTGAGGCGCCTGCATCAGGCCACGCTTAACCTCCGGGCTATCGGCAAACGTCCTTGCGATCCCCAGCGCCGTATCTTTGACGTCATCGCGGGTGGCTCGCGTGATTTGGGCCGAATAGAGCGCGAAGACCAGCAGCAGCACGGAACCAATAATGGCACACACCATCAGCGTGACCAGCGTGTTCAGCTTCATTGGGCGCTTGCGCGTCAGGGGAAAGGGCTGCAAATCGCTCATCAACACTCCGCGATATTTATCAAAGGGCTAATTATCGCTGATGACGGGCGTTTCATAAAGCCATGCGTTTTCGTGATGCTCCTCGCAGGTCAACCATATAAAACACTTTATAGTGTGTGGGAACTCATAATAAGGAGGCTGTTTATGAGCATTATGCTTACCGGTTCGGTCAAGGAAAGACGGCACGCCAGCACGATGAATATCGACAGATTGTCCACGCTGGACATGCTGAACGTCATTCACCAGGATGATGCCCAAATCTCTGAAGCTCTCACCCCCTGCTTAACAACAATTGCCCGCACGGTGGATAACGCGGCGGCGACGCTGAGTCACGGTGGTCGTTTGGTCATCGTTGGTGCAGGCCCATCCGGCGATGTGGCAAAGCAGGCGGCCGATGAGTATGCGCCTGGTAAAACCCCTGTTATTGCTATCACAGCAGGCGATGATGCCGGAAGCTACGAGCGCGGCGTCGCCGATCTACAGGCCATGAAGTTTGGCGAGCACGATATGATGCTGGCGGTGACCGTCAGCGGAAAAACGCCGTGGGTATGGGGGGCAATGCGACATGCGTGGTCGCTTGGCGCAACGGTTGCCGTCATCACCAGCGATGCGAAAAGTGAGGCTGCACAGCTGGCGAGCATGGTGATTGCGCCCGATGTAGGGCCGGACGTGGTTGCCGGGTATATCAATACCAAAGCCGGGATCGCGCAAAAAATGATCCTGAGCATGGTGACTACCGGGCTGGCGATCAGAACCGGGCGCGTTTACAGCAATCTGCGCGTGGATCTGGAGGCGAGCAGCACGAAGTGGGCCGAGCGTCAGATCGCGATCGTGATGGAAGCGGGGGGATGCACCCGGGCGGTGGCGAAGGCCGCGCTGGAGGCCTGCAACCATAACTGTAAAACGGCGGTGCTGATGGTGCTCACCGGTCTGGACGCCTGGAAAGCGCATGACCTGCTGGCGCAGAACAATGGGTTTATTCGCGTGGCGCTGCAGGAAGCGCCGTAGTGATGCTTTGGATATAAAAAAGCCCGCGAATGCGGGCTTTGACGTTTTTGGGGATTAGAACTGGTAGGTCATGCCTACGCCAACGATGTCGTCGGTCGCAATGCCGTTTGCTTCGTAGAAGCTTTCATCGTTGTCCAGCATGTTGATTTTGTAATCAACATAGGTGGAGAAGTTCTTGTTGAAGGCGTAGGTCATGCCCAGGTCGATGTAGTTAACCAGGTCCATGTCGCCGTGCTGACCCTGTGGATTGGAGCCGTTACCCAGGTAAGACATGTCCTTACCTTTGGAGTAAACCCATGCCAGGGAAGGGCGCAGACCGAAGTCGAACTGATACTGGGCCACGGCTTCGAAGTTCTGGGTCTGATCCGCAATACCGTAGTCACCGTACGGCGTCATGTTGCGGGTTTCGGCGTACATCATCGCCAGGTATACGTTATTGGCATCGTATTTCGCGCCCAGTGTCCATGCTTCTGCGCGCTCACCGCCCGCATAACGCGCGCTGTAGCGCTTGCCATAAGCTTCTTGCTGATTTGAACGGTCAGAAGAGGAGTAAGCCGCACCCAGGCTCAGGCCAGACAGGTCGCCAGAGAAGTCGTAGGAGGTAGACATGCCAAAGCCGTCGCCGTTCTGGAAACGTACGTCTTTATGACCGTTTTTGGTTCCTTCCTGATCTTCCGTTGCATCCTGTCCTTCATTCGCACCCTGGTACTGCAGCGCAAAGTTCAGGCCATCAACCAGACCGAAGAAATCTGAGTTACGGTAGGTAGCCAGACCGTTAGCACGGCCATTCATAAAGTTATCGGTCCAGGTATATGAATCACCGCCGAATACCGGCAGCATATCCGTCCAGGCCTCAACGTCATACACTACGCCGTAATTACGGCCGTAATCAAACGAGCCGTATTCGCCATATTTCAGGCCAGCGTACGCCAGACGGTTAAATGATTTGTCGTTCGCGCCTTCGGTATCGTTGGCGTAGGTTTTATATTCCCACTGACCATAACCTACCAGTTCATTAGTAATCTGGGTTTCGCCTTTGAAACCAATCTGCACGTAGGTTTCGTCGCCGTCGTCGCCCGCGTTATCAGAGAAGGTATGACGCGCATCGACTTTGCCATACAGGTCGACTTTGTTGCCGTTCTTGTTGTACATCTCTGCCGCATTTGCTGCGCCAGCCATTAATAAAGCGGGTACCAGAATTGCCAGAACTTTTCTTTTCATTATATATTCCCTTTAAATATAATTCATCTGAATATATGTAATTACCCTCCGTAATTACACCGTCGATACTATTCTACGGATTGTTATTTTGGTTCAAAAATAAATGTAATTAAATTGGTAAAAACATTGCAAAATATTTCAATTAATCTCTTTATTTTTCTCATGAATTAATTAATTGAAAATATAGGAGGTAATTATTATTAAGTATTTCGCATGTCTATTTTTTAACTGAGTTAATTTGGCTATGTTATAATTCACCCCATAATTTTGTGTAACAGGAAGGATTGATGGAACTCACTCAGTGGCAGCAGCGCTTCGAATCCTGGCTTAATGAACATCACGCTTCCGACGACACCGCGCACGATATTTCGCACTTCCGGCGCGTCTGGTTGACGGCGCAGAAAATGATGCCTCATCACAGCGTTGACCCGCTGGTGGTGCTGACCGCCTGCTACTTTCACGACATTGTCAGCCTGCCGAAAAATCATCCCGAACGCAGCCGGTCCTCACGGCTGGCCGCGCGTAAAACGCGCGAGATTTTGCAGCGCGATTTTCCGGACTTTCCCGCAGAGCGCTACGCCGCCGTCGAACATGCTATAGAAGCGCACAGCTTTAGCGCGGGGATCGCCCCCCTCAGCGCGGAAGCGAAAATTGTTCAGGATGCCGATCGGCTGGAAGCCCTGGGGGCGATCGGTCTGGCGCGGGTGTTCGCCGTATCCGGGGCGCTGGGCGTCCCGCTGTTTGATGCGCGCGATCCCTTTGCAGATTCCAGAGCGTTAGATGACAAAGCCTTCGCGCTCGATCACTTCCAGACGAAGCTGCTGCGCCTGCCGGAGTCGATGCAAACGGACGAGGGGCGCGAGCTTGCCCGCCACAATGCCGATTTTCTGATTCAGTTTATGGCGAAACTGAGCGCCGAACTGCAGGGTGACTGCCTGGGGCTGGATAGCCAGGTATTGAGCCGCTTCCGCCGCAGTTTGCGTTCATGAACTGTGGTAATCTGTTTCCAGTCTTTATTGTGCGGTTAATAGAATGCAGGAAAATCGATCAGTGACCGAGCCCGCGCCCCAGCAGGCCGAGAAATCAACGGCAACGGTGCAGGCGTTATTGCACCAGCTGCTGGCCATCTATGATGTCAAATCCCTGGCTAACCAACTGGTGGCACAGGGCGAGAGCCACTGGAGTCCGGCCATCCTCAAGAGGCTGCTGACCAGCGAGCGCGCAGGGCACCGCCTCAGCGAAGGAGAGTTCCGGTATCTGCAAACCCTGCTGCCGCGTCCTCCAGCGGCGCATCCCAGCTATGCTTTCCGATTTATCGATCTGTTTGCCGGTATCGGCGGCATCCGCCACGGCTTTGAGGCCATCGGCGGCCAGTGCGTGTTTACCAGCGAGTGGAACAAACATGCGGTGCGCACCTATAAAGCCAACTGGTACTGCGATCCCGATGCGCACAGCTTCAACGCCGATATTCGCGATGTGACCCTGAGCCATAAAAGCGACGTATCCGATGCCGAGGCGGCCCGGCATATTCGCGACGCGATCCCGGCACATGACGTGCTGCTGGCCGGCTTCCCGTGCCAGCCTTTTTCGCTCGCCGGAGTATCTAAAAAGAACGCGCTTGGACGCGCCCACGGGTTTGCCTGCGACACCCAGGGAACGCTGTTTTTTGATGTGGTCCGCATTATTGATGCCCGCCGTCCGGCCATATTTGTGCTGGAAAACGTTAAGAATCTTAAAAGCCACGATGGCGGTAAAACCTTCCGCATCATCATGCAGACCCTGGACGAGCTGGGCTACGACGTGGCTGACGCAGAGCACATGGGCGCAGACGATCCCAAGATTATTGACGGTAAGCACTTCCTTCCGCAGCACCGGGAACGCATCGTGCTGGTGGGCTTCCGCCGCGACCTCAATCTGAAGGGCGATTTCACCCTGCGCGATATTCCGGCGCTGTACCCGGCGCGCCGTCCAGCCATTGCCGACCTGCTTGAGCCCGCCGTCGATGCGAAATTTATCCTGACCCCGGTGCTGTGGAAATACCTTTACCGCTACGCCAAAAAGCATCAGGCAAAAGGCAATGGCTTTGGTTTTGGCATGGTCAACCCCAACGATCCGCACAGCGTGACCCGCACGCTCTCGGCCCGCTACTACAAGGATGGCGCAGAGATCCTTATCGACAGAGGCTGGGATAAGGCGCTTGGCGAAAAAGACTTCGACGATCCCCACAATCAGCAGCATCGTCCGCGCCGCCTGACGCCGCGCGAATGCGCGCGACTGATGGGGTTTGAAGCGCCGCAGGGCTACAGCTTCCGCATTCCGGTGTCGGATACGCAGGCGTATCGTCAGTTTGGCAACTCCGTCGTGGTGCCTGCGTTTGCGGCAGTCGCAAAGCTGCTGGCATCGCGCATCAGGCAGGCCGTTGCGCTGCGCCAGAGCGAGGCCGTCAATGACGGATGTGCACAATAAAGCAACGCGGAGTAAAAACATGCGTGCCATCGGCACGCGTGATACCGCAATTGAAAAGCGGCTGGCCGGGCTGCTGACCGAGGCCGGTTTTGAGTTCCGGGTTCAGGACGCGGCCCTCGCCGGACGGCCTGATTTCGTCATCGACGCGTATCAGTGCATTATCTTTACCCACGGCTGTTTCTGGCATCATCACGACTGCTACCTGTTTAAGGTTCCCGCCACGCGCACTGAATTCTGGCTGGATAAAATCGGCAAGAACGTCGCGCGCGACCGGCGCGATCTGTCCGCCCTTATTGCGCAGGGCTGGCGGGTGCTGATCGTCTGGGAGTGCGCGCTGCGCGGCAGGCTAAAGCTCAGCGATGCGCAGCTGACGGAAAGGCTGGAAGAGTGGATCTGCGGCGGCGGTCAGACCGCGCAGATCGATACCCAGGGTATTACGGTTTCTCCACCCCGCACGGGGTGATAACCGGCTTTGCGGGCAGGAGATATTTGCCCAGCGTCACCAGCACGACGGCAAAGACAATCACGCCCAGCGCCAGCCACTCCACCGGCGACAAGACTTCACCGGCAAAACTGGTGCCGAGCAGTACCGCGACGACCGGGTTAACGTAGGCATAGCTGGTAGCAACCGCGGGCGAGACGTTGCGGATCAGGAACATATAGGCATTAATGGCAATGATAGATCCAAACAGCGCCAGATAACCGACCGCCAGGAAGCCAGAGAGATCCGGCATCGTCGTCAGCTTTTCGCCCGTCAGCGCGAAGGCAGCCAGCAGCACAATCCCCGCAGCCAGCATCTCAATCGCACCTGCCATCATGCCGGAGGGCAGCTCAATGCGTGAGCCGTACACGGAACCAAAGGCCCAGCTCATCGACCCGATAAGGATCAGCAGTGCTCCCCACGGATTACCGCTCAGGTTACCGCCGCTGTTGAGCAGGATAATCCCGGCAAGCCCGATGCCGATGCCCAGCCATTCCAGCTTGCGGGTACGAATGCCAAAAAGACGGCTGAAGCAGAGCGTAAACAGCGGAACCGTGGCAACCACCACCGCGGCAATACCGGAGGGGACGTTCTGGTGCTCGGCGACGGTGACAAAACCGTTGCCCACGGCCAGCAGCAGCAGGCCAATAAGAGCGGCGTTAAGCATGGGGCGCAGAGAGGGGAGCTTATGCCCGCGCAGCAGCAGGAAGGCCAAAAGCAGCACGCCGGCAGACAGGAAGCGAATTCCCGCCATCATCAGCGGCGGCCAGCTTTCCACCCCGATACGAATGACGAAATAGGTGGAGCCCCAGATGATATACAGCGAAAAAAGCGCTCCAATGAGCGGTAATAATTGCCGGAAACGCATAATCCCTCACGACGAAATAAAAAGGTCGCTGATAGTAAACGTCAAAACTATCGGCGTGGCGAGTCCTTTAATTGTGTAGTTGATGTGAATTTTTTGTTGACGTGAGGTGCCTGTTTCAGGGTTTGCGCTTTTGCTCCATACTATTCACTTAATTACCAAAAAAAGAAGGATAGAGATTTTGGCAGGAAGTAGCTTATTAACATTGCTGGATGATATTGCCACGTTACTCGATGACATTTCGGTGATGGGAAAACTGGCAGCCAAAAAGACGGCGGGCGTGCTGGGAGACGATTTATCGCTAAACGCGCAGCAGGTGAGCGGGGTAAGGGCGAACCGCGAGCTGCCGGTGGTCTGGGGCGTGGCGAAGGGGTCGTTCCTCAACAAGGTGATACTGGTTCCGCTGGCGCTGCTGATCAGCGCGTTTATTCCCTGGGCAATCACGCCGCTGCTGATGATTGGCGGGGCATTTTTGTGCTTCGAGGGCGTTGAAAAGGTGCTGCACACCTTTGCGTCGCGCAAAGAAAGCGATACGCCAGAGGTGCGCCAGCAGCGCCTTGAGGCGCTGGCGGCGCAGGACCCCAAAACCTTTGAGCGCGATAAGGTGAAAGGCGCTATTCGCACCGACTTTATACTCTCGGCTGAGATCGTGGCGATTACGCTCGGTATTGTTTCGGAAGCGCCGCTGCTCAATCAGGTGCTGATCCTCTCCGGGATTGCCATTCTGGTCACCGTGGGCGTCTACGGCCTGGTGGGGCTGATCGTCAAGCTGGACGATATCGGCTACTGGCTGGAGGAAAAATCGAGCGCGGTTGCCAGGGGTATCGGCAAAAGCCTGCTGGTGCTGGCACCCTGGCTGATGAAGAGTTTGTCCATCGTGGGTACGCTGGCGATGTTCCTCGTTGGAGGCGGCATCGTGGTTCACGGTATCGCACCGCTGCACCACGCCATCGAAGGCTTCGCCTCTGAGCAGGGGGCCGTGGTGGCCGCCGTTCTGCCGATGCTGGTCAACCTGGTGCTGGGCTTTATCATCGGCGGCATCGTGGTCGCGGCGGTAAAGCTGGTCGAAAAGATGCGCGGCACGTCGCACTAATTGTTACCCGCAGCAGGATGCAGAAAGGCCATTCCTCGTCTAAATTGAAAACGTTTCACCCTGATACAGGAGGCAGGTATGGTCTTTGTAGTCAGTGATGAAGTTAAGCCTAAGAACGGCGGTCCTCGCATGATTGTCACCGGTTACGCCAGCGGAATGGTGGAATGCCGCTGGCATGATGGTTACAGTATCCAGCGGGAAGCGTTTCGTGAAGACGAGCTTCAGCCGGGAGACGGAAGGCAAAAGCGCGATAAGGCTTAATCACGTAACGCCCGGTTTTACCGGGCGTTTTTACTGACCATACGAGCGAAGGGTAGCAATCAGGGAGAGAGTGTGCAGCGCGATACTTATGTTTTAAAACGGTCTTTTCTGCAATGGCTGCACAAGCGCAGCAATCCTGGCCTGATAGTTAACCTCTGTTTTTTGGTCGTCCTGATCTTCTCAACCCTCCTCACCTGGCGCGAGGTAGTGGTGCTGGAAGAAGCCTACATCTCCAGCCAGCGCAACCATCTCGCTACGGTCGCCACGTCACTGGACAGGCAGCTGCAGTTCAGCGTCGACAAGATGCTTTTTTTTCGCAACAGCATGCGCGACGCGCTGCAGACGCCGCTGGCATTTGGCGTACTGCACGATGCCGTCGGGCGTTTTGAAACGTTACGTCACACCGCCAACTGGCAAATCGCCGTCGATAAAAACCGCACGCTCCCGATTAACGGCGTTTCCGATGCCTTTGTTGAAAAGACCACGCTGCTCAACCGTGATGAAGAGCATCTGACCAACGAGCTCTCCGCCGCGCTTGAAGTGGGCTATCTGCTGCGGCTGGCCTCGTCCGGCACGCGGAAAGAGGAGAGGGTGGTCTATGTCTCGCGCGCCGGATTTTTCCTCGCAACGGATACGCCTGCACGGCCGCAGGATATTTCTCCCCGCTATTATCAGCTGGTCACGCTGCCCTGGTTTAGAGAGCAATCTGACCGGGATAACCGTGCGCGGGCGGTGCGCTGGTTCATTTCACCCGCCTCAGTCTTCGTCGGCAACCAGCCGTTCATTACCGCCAGCGTCCCGATCTATTACAACCATTACTGGTATGGCGTGGTGGCGATGGACTTCACCTTTGCAACCATGAAGCGCCTGCTGGTGGATGCCATGGACGATCGCGCCGAAGGGGAGTATCAGCTTTACGATACCCGCCTGAATATGATCGCCACCTCGGAGACGCCCGCAGCCACGGGAAATCAGTTTGACGAGCGTGAGATGGCGCAGATTGCACGTGCGATAGAAACCGATACCCAGGGCGGGATTCGTCTTGGAAGCCGTTTTATCAGCTGGGAGCGCCTGGACCACTTCGATGGCGTTGTCCTGCGGGTACATACCCTTCACGAAGGCGTACACGATGAGTTCGGCAGCATTAGCATCGTGCTGGCGCTCCTGTGGGCGCTATTTACCGCGATGCTGCTGATCTCCTGGCTGGTTATCCGTCGGATGGTCAGCAACATGTACACCCTTCAGCACACGCTGCAGTGGCAGGCGTGGCACGATCCCCTCACCCGGCTGAATAACCGTGGCGCGCTGTTTGAGCGGGCAAAAATGCTGGCTAAGCAGTGCCAGCAGCAGTCGCTGCCGTTTTCCGTAATCCAGATCGATCTCGACCACTTCAAAAGCATTAACGACCGGTTCGGCCACCAGGCGGGCGATAAGGTGCTGTCGCACGCGGGAGGACTGATTGCCAGCGCGCTGCGTCCCAACGACGTCGCGGGACGCGTGGGTGGGGAGGAGTTTTGCGTTGTGCTGCCGGGAGTCGGGCTTGCGGAGGCGAGCGCGGTGGCTGAACGCATCCGCGCGCGAATCGACAGTAAAGAGATACTGGTGCAAAAAAGCACAACCCTGCGCATCAGCGCGTCGCTTGGCGTGAGCAGCGCGCAGGAAAAGGACAACTACCAGTTTGAACAGCTACAGTCTATTGCAGATGCACGCCTGTATGAGGCCAAGCAGGGCGGGCGTAACCGGGTTGTGTCGAACGGTCACGAGAAGAAGTGATTGAGCCCTTCACGCCAGCCTGCCGGGCCGGAGTGTTGCGTATGATACACCCGGGCCGGGTTATCATCCTTGAGCGTAATGCCGTGGCGGTTGATACCCTTTATCGCCACCGCGAAGTCCACGCTGTCCAGAAGAGGGGCATCATTGGGGCCGTCGCCGAGTCCTAGCGTCGTGGGCACGGCGCCCTCGCGCGCGCGGTATTGCTCAACCAGCCAGCCGATCGCCACGTCCTTACCGCAGCGCGCGTCCAGCACGTGCCAGAAGCGTGCTCCCTGCAGGCACTGCAGGCCATGACCGGCCAGCGCCTCTTCAAAACGCACCATATTCTCATCGCTGTCGCGCCAGATAAGGGTAACGGAGGCTTCGTGCTGGCGAGCAAGCAGAGAACGATGTCGGTTCAGCCCCGTCCACTCGGCGATTACCCGCTCATCCACATCGTCAAAGGTGGTGAATTTGAAGCCTGTCTGCTCGCGAAGTTGCGCAAGTAGCGGATAAATCTCGTTATGCTTCATCCCGTTAAGATGACGCTTAACACTCTCCCAGCGCACGTCTGGCTGAATCACCGCACCGTTTTCGGCAATAAAGGGCAGGCCTTCCATGCCGAGATCCTGCTGAATATCCAGCATTTCGGCGGCCGTCTTGCTGCTGCAGAGAATGACCGGCACCTGATAATTTTGCAGTTTATCCAGCCAGGGTTGCGCTGGCTGCCATTCATAGGTGTGAATATCCAGCAGCGAGCCGTCAAGATCGGAAAAAATCAGCAGCGGGTCCTGAAGTGAAAGCATAAGGTCTCCTGATACAAAATGGATGTCATCCTAAGAATATTCCTAAAAACATTCCGGGTGGCGAAGCGAAAGAGATGGAACCGATCCCGGCAAACCCGCGCGCGATGCATGCTGAACAACATAAGAAAAATTTATATGCATAAAATATAATATTCACTATGAGAATATATCCTTGTCATACAAATTCGTTGGGGATAATGTTTTGCGTACATCAGATTTCCTGGTGTAACGAATTTTCAAGTGCTTCTTGCATAAGCAAGTTTGATCCCGGTCATCCCCATGACCGGGATTTTTTTCGCCCTAACGGTTCGCTTCAGACACGCTAAAGTCATGGATGTCGAGTTCAAAGGCCTCGGCCAGCTCGCGGTAGGTGTGGTAGTCCCTACCGTTGACGATGACCCTTTCGGACCGATCGTCGGTGCGACGGACGTCAGACTCGCTTATCTCATTGATGGCAGCCAGCAGGGCATCGACGTCCACTTCAACGTCGCGTTTGATGGTGTCGCTGTACGCTTTCTCGGTTTTCATTACGGAGTCCTCATTCAACCGTGTTCACGGTAAGTATAGACTGCACACAAAAACGCCATTCGCGCCCCGTAGCGATGTGTGTTTTTGCGTTTTGTTCTACACTGGCTCAAAACCACAGGAGGAACGTATGAAGGTCAACGATCGGGTAACCGTTAAAACGGACGGTGGGCCGCGCCGCCCGGGGGTGGTGCTGGCAATAGAAGAGTTTAGTGAAGGCACAATGTACCTGGTATCTCTGGATGACTACCCGCTCGGCATCTGGTTCTTTAACGAACTGGGGCATCCGGACGGCATCTTCGTGGAAAGAGCAGAATAGCATCACGTCGGGCGGCCATCTGCGTGCCCGACCCCTGCTGTAAACGCAAAAATCTCTGGCAAGGCCAGAGATCGTGTAGGGTACTAAAGGTTAAAAAATGACTAGCGCATATTGACGAAAATCCCGTTCGTCACATTATCCGTCAGGCGAACGACGTGATAGATCACTTGCTTATTATGCGTTTTAATTTTCCGTTTAATATTTCCTTTATGTGACGAAACGGTCTTGGCTTTGATATTCATCTGGTCAGAAATTTGAATCGTCCCTTGTCCTGCCATCCACATCCTCAGCATGCTGGATTCAGTCCTGCTTAATGAAAGCGTGGGTAAGTTAATCGCTCCTACATTCTTAACTTCTTTATTCAAATAATCACCCAGAATGTCATCCAGCGACTCTGGCTTTATCGATTTAGAACTGATCAATAAATTTTTTCGGACCAATAAATACTCGTCGAAGTGAATATTAGCGATAGCCATAAACACAATAAACAAGGTCTTAGGATGCTGATTAATGATTTGCTTAATGTGCTGACTGTTGGCCGGATCGTGAATAAAACAGTCCTCATTAATAAACACCACGCCTGGCTTGTGTTCATCACAAGCGGCTGCGAGTTCGTCAACGGTGTGTGCATCGTTGATGTCTCTCTTTCTTACCCCTCTGCTTGCCAGATACCCGGTTAACCCTAGCCGGGTGTAGCTGCATAAATCCATAATGATCGTTGACATGGCATACCCTCACTCAATGCGTAACGATAATTCACCATCTGCCTGAGAGCTCATAAACAGCCATACGGGATGGAAAAACGTAATAAAACCTGTGAGCATGACAAAGACTTTCAGGCGGACTCACTATCCCGTAAAGTTACGTATAATTTGCCAGGAATCTTCTTAAAGTAAAGTAAATATTAAGTATTGTGAGGTGCTTAGAAACAATTAAACCGCGTCAGATATATCCTGGTAGATGTTTTTCGTGATTTATTTTAGGAATATCCTCAGAGAGACAATATAAACGGTGAGGTCTATTATTTACGCGGCAGTTCGCTGACAATATCCGCTAACAGATTGAATATCTCGCTGAATAAATGTTCGCAGAAGGGGGCGATAAGTGGCATTAGCAATGACATTAATAAAAGACCGACGGTCAGCGTGACCGGAAAACCAATTACGAATACGGACAATTGCGGTGCCATTCTGTTCAGTAAACCTAATGCAAGGTTAACCGTCAGCAGCAGGGTGATAACCGGCAGCGCCAGCATCAGCCCGTTGAGGAAAATCAGCCCTGCGGCGCGCACGAGCGCCAGAAACGCATTGCTGTTCACCGGGTTCTCGCCAATCGGCAGCGTGTGGAAGGTATCAACCAGCATAGAAATGAGCCACAGGTGCCCGTTGAACGACAGGAACAGCAGCATGGCCAGCAGATCGATAATGCGTGCCAGCACGGGCATGTTCAGGTGGCTGCCGGGATCGACGAAGGTGGCAAAGGATAGCCCCATCTGCAGGCCGATCAGTTCCCCGGCGGTACGCACGGCGGCAAAGGCGAGCTGCATGGTAAAGCCGACGGCGACGCCAATCATAACCTGCTGCAGCGCAACCCATACCGCATTGGCCGAGAAGATCGGAATGTCGACGGGGGGCAATGACGGGGCAACGATGATGGTTATGATAATGCCCAGCCCGACCTTAACGCGCTTGGGAATCGATTTTTCACTCAGAATAGGGGCCGTGGAAATCAGCGCCATAATGCGCAGCATCGGCCAGAAGTAGAGGCCGAGCCACTGTACCCATTGATCGCTGGTGATCTGCAGCATCGTTGTCTCAGCCGATGATGTACGGCAGATTGGTAAACAGGTTGCGCATATAGTCCAGCAACAGGTTCAGCATCCACGGGCCGGCGACAATAATCGCCACGAACACGGCGATGATTTTCGGAATGAACGACAGCGTCATTTCGTTAATCTGCGTGGCGGCCTGCAGAATACTGATAATCAGGCCGGTCACGAGCGCGACAAGCAGCAGCGGCGCGGCAACGGCAATCGCGACCTTCATCGCCTCCGTGCCCATCATCATGACCGATTCGGGTGTCATCGCGCGCTCCTCAACTGTAGAAACTTTGCGCCAGGGAACTCACCAGCAGCTGCCAGCCGTCCACCAGCACGAAGAGCATGATCTTGAAGGGCAGGGCAATGGTGGCGGGCGGCACCATCATCATGCCCAGCGCCATCAGGACGCTCGCGATAACCAGGTCGATAATCAGGAACGGGATAAAGATCGTAAAGCCAATCTGGAAGGCGGTCTTCAGCTCGCTGGTCACGTAGGCGGGCAGCAGAATACGCATAGGCACGGCTTCAGGCCCCTGCAGCTCGCCCGTGTTGGCAAGCCGGGCAAACAGCGCTAAATCCGCCTCGCGCGTTTGACGCAGCATAAATTCGCGCAGCGGCTGCGCCCCTTTTTCCAGCGCGACCTGCATCGAGATTTTATCTTCACTGAACGGCTGATAGGCGTCGGTATAAATCTTATCGATCACCGGCGACATAATGAAAAATGTCAGAAACAGGGCCAGGCCAAGCAGCACCTGGTTCGGGGGGGCGGAAGGCGTACCCAGCGCGTTACGCAGCAGGCCAAAGACGATAATGATGCGGGTGAAGCTGGTCATCATCAGCAGGATCGCCGGAATAAAGGTCAGCGAGGTGATGAATACCAGGGTCTGTACCGGGAGCGACCAGCTTTGCCCGCCACCGGCCATCGGCGTCGATATCAGGCCCGGCAGTTGCGCGTGCGCGGCAGGCGCGAACAGGACAAGACCCGCAAGCGTAAGGGATAACAAACGGCGCATCAGGATCTCCCGGAACGCTTTAGCAAACTCTTCATCACGGACTGAAAATCCGCAGGGACTTCTGCGCTCTCGTCACCGGTTTGGGGTGCAGGCGGCAGTTTATGTAATACGCTGATATTGGAGGACGTCACGCCCAGAACCAGACGGGCGTCCTCGACCTCGACGATGACCACGCGCTCGCGCGGCCCCAGCGACGCGCTGGCGCTGACCTTCAGCCCGCGAGTGCCGGCGGTTTTACCCGCCAGGCCAAAACGCTTTGCCAGCCAGGCCGCGATAAGAATAAAGGCAATAATACCGAACAGCGCGCCGCTCACCTGGAGCAGCGGTGAACCGGGAACGGCAGAGGGTTGTGATACTGTTGCCTGGGTTTTCATTCTTAACGGCTCAGACGACGCATACGTTCAGAGGGGGTAATGATGTCGGTAATACGCACGCCGTATTTATCGGCGACGACCACGACCTCACCCTGGGCAATCAGATAACCATTGATCAGAATGTCCAGCGGCTCGCCCGCTAAACCGTCCAGCGCCACCACGGAACCCTGCGTCAGGCGCAGCAGCTCTTTAATGGTCATGCGGGTGCGGCCCAGCTCTACGGTCAGCTTAACCGGGATATCCATAATCAGGTCGATATCCTGCAGCGTGCCGCTCACGTCGCCGCCGCCCAGCTGCTGGAATACCGCATCCGCCGCGCTTTTGCTCGGGGTGGATTGTTGCTCGTTTAACGCGTCAGCCCACAGATCGTCCAGTGCTCCGCTGTTCTCATCGGACGGATTGTTCATGTCACTCATTTGGGCTGTTCCTCATTCAGCGAATTCAATATCGGGTTGATCAAGTGCTCAACGCGTAACGCATACTGGCCGTTAAGTGTGCCGTACTGACTGGTCAGAACCGGGACACCATCCACATGGGCAATAATGCGGTCGGGTTTTTCTATCGGCAGCACGTCGCCGGGTTGTAATTTCAGTATCTGGGATAGCCGCAGCGGGATATCGGCAAAGCTCGCGATCAGCTCAAGCTGCGAGTGCTGCACCTGGCGCACCAGGTTTTCGCGCCAGTTCTGATCTTCGTGACGAGAGTTTTCCAGCGGCGGGTTAACCAGCAGCTCGCGCAGCGGTTCGATCATGCTGAACGGCAGGCAGATGTTGAACTCGCCGGTCAGGTTGCCGATCTCCACGTGGAACGGGGTATTCACGACGATATCGTTCGGCGAGGTGGTGATATTGGTAAATTTCACCTGCATCTCGGAACGCACGTACTCCACTTCCAGCGGGTTAATCGCCTTCCACGCGTCGCTATAGGACTCCAGCGCCAGCTTCAGCATGCGGTTAATGACGCGCTGCTCGGTATGGGTAAACTCGCGGCCTTCCACTTTGGTCGGGAAACGTCCGTCGCCGCCGAACAGGTTATCCACCGCAATGAACACCAGGCTTGGCGAGAACACCACCAGACCCGTGCCGCGCAGCGGCTTCAGATGGATCAGGTTAAGGTTGGTCGGCACCGGCAGGTTGCGGGCAAACTCGTGGTACGGCTGAATGCGGATCGCGCCGACGGTGATATCCGGACTACGTCGCAGCAGGTTAAACAACCCCATACGGAACTGACGCGCAAAACGTTCGTTGATGATCTCCAGCGCCTGCAGACGTTCACGCACCACGCGGCGCTGGGTATTCGGGTCATAGGGACGAATATTATCGTCGCCCGTCAGCCCCGGCTGGGGATCGTCACTCTTATCGCTGTCGCCGTTAAGCAACGCATCGATTTCTGCCTGTGAAAGAATACTGTCGCCCATGTCGTTACCGCAGAATGAAGGCTGTATACAGAACGTCAGTGACTTCCTGCTTAGGTTGGCCGTTTACCAGCGGGGTCGCCAGCGTTTGCTTAATGGCATCGACCAGTTTTTGCTTACCGTCATCGGTAGCGAGCGTAGACGCGTCCTGGCGAGAGAACAGCAGCAGCAGACGGCTGCGCACTTCCGGAAGATAGTCGTTCAGACGAGCACGGGTCGCTTCGTCCTTCAGGCGCAGGGTGATACCCACATAAAGCACGCGATCCGCATCGCCCAGGTTCACGGTAAAGGTATCCAGAGGGAAGAATACCGGTGCCGGCGGCGGAGGGGGTTCAGCTTTGGCTGACGCAGTGGAAGGTTCCTGCTGCATACGCCAGTAACTGTAGCCCGCGGTAGCGCAGGCGGCGAGCGTGATCAACACCAGCAGCGGGATCCAGATGGAACGCTTACTTTTTTTGGTGATAGCGGAGTCAGTCATCTGATACGAGCTTCCTGTTTCGGTACAGCTTAATACGGTGATTATCCCGTGTCCGCCTTATCTCAAAGCGTGGAAAAGACGGGGATAATCACGCTACCTCTGGCGTTTAGGCGAAGATATCTACCGCGCCGTTGCCGCGCGCGGCGGATTGCAAGGCCGCCGGGACAGCCAGCAGCTCGTCATTTTCGTCGTTAAAACCCTGCTGGCCGGAGCGTGAAGACTGTTGCTGCTGCTGAGAAGCAGACTGCTGCTGGCCGGAGAAACTCTCGCTGCTGACGCTGCTTTGTGACAGCTGTATACCGCTTTCCGCCAGCGACGTGCGCAGCATCGGTATAGCCGCCTCCAGCGCCGCGCGCACGTGGCTGTGCGGGGACATCATCTGCAGCTGGGCCTGGTTATCGTCCAGCTTGAGCGAGATCTGCACCTGGCCGAGATCGTCCGGATGTAAACGCAGCTCCGCCGTCTGCTGGCCCTGCTTCGTGAACAGCGTGATGTGCTGGCTCAGGTTCTGCTGCCATTCTGGCGTGCCCAGCGGCTGGCTGAGTACGGGTGCCGTGGCGACGGTGGCGGCAGGCTGGGCGGTTGCCTGGCTCGTGACGACAGGGGCCAGCGTGGCCGTCGGCGCTGTTGTGGAAGAGGCGCTGGCGAGATCCTGCTTCTCTGCCGCGACGGCGACAGCCGGTGTCGCCGGCACGCTGGCGGGTACGGCGGTATCGACGTTTTGTGCCTGATACGGCGCGGCGGTCTGCGCTTTTTCATGGCCCGTCAGCGCGTTGCTCAGGGTCGGCTGCCCCGCACTCTTTTGCGTCAGCGCGGCGGCGGGCAGGGCTGAGATGTCGCTACTGCCTTCTGCCCGTGGCGTGACGGGTGTGGTCGTCTGCTGGTGCGGCAGCATGGCCATCAGCGCGCTCAAGCCCGCAAGCTCTTCTTCGCTGAGGTCGGTTTTCGCGTCGTCTTTTGCCGCGGACGTGGTCAGCGACTTGAGGGCATCGCCGTGAGAGGTGGGCATCAGCCCGGACGCGAGCGTTTGCAGCGAGGTGGCCTGCAGCGCGTCATCGTCCGTCAGCGTCGTCTGACGAGCGAGCAAATCGGCAATTTTTGCCTGCAGGGTGGTATTTCCCTCGGCGTCCTGCGCGACCTTAGAGAGCTTGCCGCCTGCGGCTTTCAGATCGGCCAGCGTCAGCGGCGCCTCTTTGCCCTGAGCGCTTGCGTCGGACAATGCGCCCGCCAGCAGCGCAAGAAAGTCTTGTGCGCCGTCGGCCCCTTTACCCGTCTGCGCGCCGCCTGACGTATCGCTGTCGGTCATCAGCAGTTGTTGCAGTGTGATCATTCCGGTTTCCTCATTGATGCGCGCTGGGCAAACTCATCCATTTTCTTCTGATCCTGACGGTTTTCCGCCAGGGTTGCGGCCGCGATCTGCCTGTCCTGTAACGTCTGCCAGGCCTGCAGCCGCTGCTTTTTCTCGCGCCAGAAATTGAGCGCGGTGTCGACTTTTTGCGTCCACTGGTTCAGCTGCTGGCGATGCTGCTCAATCGCCTTTTCCAGGGTCTGGATAAACTGCTGATAGTTAATCCAGCGCTGGCTGCCAATGCCCTGCGTCATGTCGGTATTCAGGCTGGTGCGATACTCGTGCTGGTAGTCGATTAACATCTTCAGCTGCTCTTCCGCCTGCTGGCACCCGCGCCGCATTGCGCCAAGCTGCAGTGCGGCATCATCCACTTCTTTTTCAGCCAGATCTTTTAGCGTTGATAACGCGCTATTTTGCGCCATAACCTTCGCCCTCCACCTGTGTTACGCCTGCGGGAAAATCAGCTCCAGAGCCTGGATCGAGTCATCCCAGTCGGCGCGTTCAAAAATACCCTGTTGCAAAAACGCCTCCAGCTGCGGCCACAGGGTAATCGCTTTGTCGAGCATCGGGTCGCTGCCTTTGGCATACGCCCCGACGCTCACCAGGTCGCGGTTGCGCTGGAAGCTGGAGAGCAGTTGTTTGAAGTTACGCACGCGGGCGTAGTGCTTCTCGGTTATCAGCGCCGTCATTGCGCGGCTGATGGACGCTTCAATATCGATGGCCGGATAGTGCCCGGCTTCGGCCAGACGGCGCGACAGCACGATGTGACCGTCGAGGATCGCACGCGCGGAGTCGGCAATCGGGTCCTGCTGGTCATCGCCTTCGGTCAGCACCGTATAAAACGCGGTGATAGAGCCGCCGCCGCTGATGCCGTTCCCCGCACGCTCAACCAGCGCCGGGAGCTTGGCAAAAACCGAGGGCGGATAGCCTTTGGTCGCGGGCGGTTCGCCGATGGCCAGCGCGATTTCACGCTGCGCCATCGCGTAACGGGTCAGGGAGTCCATGATCAGCAGGACGTGCTGGCCGCGGTCGCGAAAATCTTCGGCGATGCGGGTCGCGTAGGCGGCACCCTGCATACGCAGTAAGGGTGATACATCCGCCGGGGCGGCGATCACCACCGAGCGGGCGCGGCCTTCCGCACCCAGAATGTTTTCGATGAAGTCTTTCACTTCGCGCCCACGCTCGCCGATCAGCCCGACGACGATCACATCGGCCTGGGTATAGCGCGCCATCATGCCGAGCAGCACCGACTTACCGACGCCAGAACCGGCGAACAGGCCCATACGCTGACCGCGCCCCACGGTGAGGAGGGCGTTGATCGGACGCACGCCGGTATCCAGCACGTGTTCGATGGGGGTACGCTGCAGGGGGTTAAACGGCTGGGTGATCAGCGCGCCGGTTTCGGTGGTGTCCGGGGAGGGCAGGCCGTCGAGCGGCTTGCCGCTGCCGTCCAGCACGCGCCCCAGCAGGGCCGGACCGAGCGGTAACTGCTTGCCGCTCTGCAGACCGTCGCCGGAACTGTTTTTCGCATAAACGCGCGCGCCGGGCAGGATGCCTTCCACCTCTTCAAGCGGCATCAGGAACAGGCGCTGGCCGTTAAACCCGACCACTTCGCTTTCGACTTCACGCATTTCCAGCCCGTCCTGACGTTCAATCACGCAGGTTGCGCCCAGCGGGAGCTGGAGGCCGGTCGCTTCGAGCACCAGGCCGGTCGCGCGGGTTAATCGCCCGTAACGACGAACGGACGGCAGCTGGGCCATCTTCGTCTCAAAATTATCGAGGGTGTTGAGCCAGCGCGTAAGGCGTGCGGTCATCAGACGACTCCCGGCGCCGCCAGGCGGCACAGTTCCTGCCAGCGGGTGGCAACGCTGGCGTCCAGATCGCCCTCATCGGCAGAGACTTTACAGCCACCGTGATGCAGGGACGGATCGCCGCGCAGCCGCCAGCCGTGCAGGCTTAACGTGGCGCCCAGGCTCTCCTCGACGCGCTGGAGATCGTCCGGGTGCACGCGCAGCTGCGGCTTGCCGCTGAACAGCGGCTCCTGCTGGAGCAGCCCCTGGATCTGCTTAATCAGCGCCGAGTTATCGACGGTTGGCGTCTGGCCGATGACCTGACGCGCGGCTTCCAGCGCCATCTGCATCAGGCGCGACGCGATCACGCTGTCGAGCGCATCCAGCGTGTGCTGGAACTCGCTCACCAGCTGCTGCATACGCGCATGAATAGGCGCCTGCTGCTGGCGCGCCTGCTCTATGCCTTGTTCAATGCCTTTGGCAAGGCCTTCCTGATAACCCTGCTCCTGGCCTTTCATCCGGCCTTCGTTCATACCGGCGTTGAAGCCCTGCTCGTGCGCCTGCATCTGCATCTGGGCCAGCATCTGCGCACGCTGTTCTTCCTCGCTCAGCTCCGGTGCCACGGCCTCGCTGTCGCCCTCGTCGGACGACAGGATGGCGGGGGTAAACTCGGAGAGGGGAGGCGCCAGATCGTCAGGCGTCCAGCGCTTCCACGGCAGCTCGTTAGACATAGGTGTCGTCTCCGCTGCCAATCACCATCTCGCCGGTTTCCGCCAGACGACGAACGATAAGCAGGATCGCTTTCTGCTCGTTTTCCACCTGGGACAGACGCACAGGGCCGCGGTTGGCCAGGTCGTCGCGCAGGATGTCTGCCGCACGCTGGGACATGTTGCGCAGGAACTTCTCGCGCAGCGGCTGCTCGGCACCCTTGAGGGCGATAAGCAGCGACTCGGAATCCACTTCCTGGAGCAGGCGCTGGATGCTGCGATCGTCCACTTCGACCAGGTTTTCGAACAGGAACATCTCGTCGATGATTTTCTGCGCCAGCTCGCCGTCGAATTCGCGAACCGCCGTAATGACCGCTTCTTCCTGCTGCGTTTTCATCAGGTTGATGATCTCCGCTGCCGTTCTTACGCCGCCCATTTTGCTGCGCTTGAGGTTCTGGCCGTCGAGCAGGTTGTTCAGCACTTCGGTCAGCTCGGCCAGCGCGGCCGGCTGGACGCCGCCAAAGGTGGCGATACGCAGCATCACATCGTGGCGCAGGCGCTCTTCGAACAGCGCCAGGATATCGGCCGCCTGGCCGCGCTTGAGGTGGACCAGGATGGTGGCAATAATCTGCGGGTGCTCGTCGCGAATAAGGTCGGCGGCACTCTGCGGCTCCATAAAGTTGAGCGTTTCGATACCGCTGGCGGTATCTCGCGTTTCCAGAATATCTTCCAGCAGGCTGGCGGCACGCTCTTCGCCGAGCGCCTTGACCAGCACGGAGCGCAGGTATTCGTTGGCGTTGACGTTGAGCGCGGCAAACTGTTCGGCTTCCTGCTCAAACTCCGCCAGCACTTCGGTCAGCTGCTTGTTGGAGATCTGACGCACGTTGGCCATGGCCGCACTGAGAATTTGCACTTCTCTTTGCGAGAGGTGTTTAAACACCTCTGCCGCGCGATCTTCGCCAATGGTCATCAGCAGGATGACGCTTTTATCCGTACCCGTAAGCGTATTACTCATGTTCGTTACCCATCCAACCGCGGATGACCAGCGCGACGACGCGCGGATCGTTATCTGACATTTCGCGAATGCGCTGGCTCATCACCTCAGCGCCCATGCGCTGGTTAGCACGGCGCTGCTGCATCTGCTCGTCCTTGCTGAGACGAACCTCAACCGCTTCTTCCACTTCCTGGCGATTGTTCATCTGTTCCTGTGCGATCTTCTCAGCGGCGGCACGACGCTGGAGCTGAGGACGAACGCCCTTACGCCACAGCAGCCACGCGACGATCAGCACCAGCAGCCAGCGGCCAGCCGACATCAGCTGATCGATAAACGCCTGCTGTTGCCAGAACGGCAGTTCACCACCCGTTTCATCCACCGAGTTAAACGGTGAGTTGACCACGTTAAGCGTGTCGCCGCGCTTTTCGGAGTAACCCATCGCTTCGCGCGTCAGGTCTTCAATCTGCTTCATCTGGTCGGCGGTGAGCGGCAGCGGTTTACCGTCCGGCAGCGTTTTGTAGTTCACCACCACGGCCACGGAAAGGCGCTGAATATCGCCCACGTTCAGCTTGGTGTGGCGAATCGTGCGGTCGACTTCATAGTTAGTCGTTTCGTTACGGCTGGTGGTGCGTGGACCAGAGCTGTTCGCCGTCGTGGTCGTCTGCGGGTTATTCTGCTGACCGTTCTGCTGGTTTGCAGGAGGGGTAGAAATTGGCGCTGAGTTTGCCGGAGCAGGCTGGTTAGCCAGCGCGCCCGGTACGCCACCCGGATATTGACCGCCAATCTGTTCGTTCGAATTAATCTGGCGGGAGCGCATAACGGCCTGAGACGCGTCGCCGTTCGGGCTGTACTGCTCTTCTGTTTGCTCTTTATTGGCGAAATCTATCTGTGCGGTGACCTGGGCATGCACGTTGCTGTTGCCCACGACCGGGCCGAGGATCGCTTCGATACGGCGCTGCAGGCGGCCTTCCACATCGGCGGCATATTTCAGCTGCGCATCATTAAGGTCACGACCGGCGCTGTTGTTTTGCGTCAGCAGATGGCCGCTCTGATCGACCAGCGTTACGTTGCCCGGCGGTAAACCCGCCACGGCGCTGGAGACCAGGTGCGTGACCGCGCTGATTTGCCCTTCGTCCAGGGCACGGCCCGGCTCCAGGTTGACGGTAATGGAGGCGGAAGGGGATTTTTGCTCGCGGACAAACAGCGACGGTTTCGGCATGGCAAGGTGCACGCGGGCACTTTTCACCGGGCCTAAGGTTTCAATGGTACGAGCCAGTTCGCCCTCCAGCGCGCGCTGGTAGTTAACCTGCTCGCTGAACTGGCTGATACCGAATTTTTCCTGATCCAGCAGCTCAAAACCGACCGCGCCGCCTTTCGGCAGACCCTGCTGCGCCAGACGCAGGCGAAGTTCATGCACCTTATCCGCAGGCACTTCCAGCGCGCCGCCGTTATCAGCGAAGCGATAAGGGATGTTCATCTGGGTAAGCTGGGTGACGATGGCACCGCCATCCTGGTCGGAAAGGTTGCTGTAAAGGGTACGGTAATCAGGGCTTTTCGCCCACAGCACCATCGCAACAAGGATCGCAATGGCGGCAGCGCCTGCCACGATCAACGGGATTTTAGGGTTCGCGCGAAGGCGGTTCATCCACTCGAGTGATTTATTCTGTGGCGCTGTCGATGCTGTTGCACTCATTGCGCACCTCTTAAATCCTGGTGGTTTACGTTATTCGTGTAGAGAAACAAAACTGACTCCCGGGTCGGCAAACACGACAAAAGTTCCATACTGATGGCCCTGCCATTATTTGATGATTCGGGATTTTCTATGCGTCAAATAACCTGGTTTTTTAACGCTATTTACCGCCATTATCTGATTGACAAGCTGTTAGTCTTGACCGGGTAAAAAACCATCCAGGGGAAAGACATGGCTATACAGGGCATTGAAGGGGTAATCAGTCAGCTGCAGGCAACCGCGATGACGGCCCGTAACCAGAACGTGATGGACGAGCAGCCCACCATCAGCTTTGCGGGGCAACTGAACGCCGCCCTGGACCGTATTAGCGATAAACAAACCGCGGCGCGTACTCAGGCGGAGAAGTTTACCCTGGGTGAACCGGGCGTGGCGCTGAACGATGTGATGGCCGATCTGCAAAAAGCGTCGGTGTCCCTGCAGATGGGGATTCAGGTGAGGAATAAGCTGGTGTCGGCCTATCAGGAAATGATGGGCATGCAGGTTTAGGTTATCTAACCTAATGATATTTATTATTAATAATCATCCGATCCCACTGCGTGGGGCATGGATGGGGCAAACTCACTCAATTTCTGGTTGAGGATGAGTACCTGGTCCTGGTTATTTTCAGCCATCCAGGATCCGTATACCCGGTAAACCATTTGCGCGTCGGTGTGGCCCATTTGCTTCGCGATGAAGTTCGGGTTCGCACCGGCAGCTAACGACCAGCATGCATACGTGTGTCGGGACTGGTATGCTCTGCGATAGCGAATCCCGGCGCGTCGCATTGCCGCTTCCCACGACTGGTTAATCGATCCCACTGCGTAATGATGCCCGGCACGGCCATTACGTGATGCAATCTGCGGGTTGAACACGAACGTGCACGGATGCACATCGGTGCGGCCATATTCGCGCAGTTTCACCTCAACCTGATACTGCTTACCCAGGCGGGTTAATTCAGCCTGATTCTTCAGCACGTCGATAGCTGGCTGAATGAGGTTGATGATGCGGTCCGTTCCGGCCTCCGTTTTCGGAAGGGTGAACTCCTTCGTTAACGTGTGGTTCCGTCGGATCATCATCGTACCCGCTTTCAGGTCGATATCTTCCCAGGCCAGCGACACGAGTTCGCCGTGGCGCACACCGGTGTAGACGGCCAGCGACCACATGTTTTTCAGTTGCTGATTAGCGCAGGCGTTAATCATCCTGACGAACTCATCACGCGTCAGCGGGTCAGGCTCGCAGCGCGACCGCTTAAGAAGGGCTATCCCAGTGAACGGGCTCGCCCGGACATACCCGCTGTCAGCGGCAAACTTAAACATCCCGCCCATGATCTTCATGTAGTTGTTGACCGTTCTGACGGAGCGACCTCTTACCGGCGTTTTCTGTCCTGCCTTCAGGGTGTGATAACCGGTCAGCAATTCCTTCCTGATAAACAGCAGATCTTCCTGCGTTACTGCAGATACCAGCCTGTCACCGCCGATCCTTGGTACCATGTTGCGCGCTATAGATGAATAGCGAGACATCGCGTTGGTGCTGATCTCCATGCGTTTCAGTTCAAGCCACTTGTTAGCCAGCTCCAGCACGGTGATTTCCTTGCTCTCTACCCCAAACTTTCTCAGGTTCGGTGAATCTGGAAACTGGGCGGCATAGTTGAAGTTACCTGTCTTTATCGAAAAGCACACCGACGCGCGCAGCTCGCCAGCGATCTTTCTGTTTTTTGGTGTATCCGGCACGCCGAGGCTTTCACGCACCCGGCTTCCTTTATAGATGAACCATATGCGGAGCGTACCGCCATGATTCTCCACGCCTGTTGGGTATGCTGACTTAGCCATTATTCCCTCCTGACGTCCAAGAGCCCGCTAAGCATAAACGGATCTTCATTGGCGCGCACCTGGCTGTTTCTTTGACATGCTCTCAACCCACTGGTCGACAGCCTTGCGGTTGTACATGCATTCGCTGTTTTTCTTCGGTACGCCGTCCGGTGAGACGTGAAGGTATTCCCGGCCTACCATCCAGCATTTTTTGCGGGCCCGCTCGATAGTGCCCGGGCGAAGGCCGGTAATCTCGACGAGCTTTTCTTCGGTTACCCAGTCGTTGGGCACGATTAAGGTCATTTCGCTCATGGGTGTCTCCAGGCAATAAAAAACCGCCACAATGGGCGGTTTATTTTCAAACTCTAAATTTCACCGTAACTGTTTTTTATAGAACTCTGATATGGATTGCATTTTTTCTAATGGTACGACATTAGAAAATTCTTTATTTTTCCCATCAATCTTTAAATCTTCAAATATTGAATGGTGGAGGGAGTATACGAAGTACTCCTTGAAGTTAATTTTCTTCACATTGTTGGTGTTTATAAAGAAATCAAACTTCAGAAGATGTTTGTAGCGTTTATCAATTCTTTTAATATCTGCAATGGAAAGATAAAGCAAAGAAATTATTCTAAGTGTCTCTCCAATGTTTTCCTCTTTTAAAGGCACTTTATAATTATGTCTTACGACAATTTGATTACATTCATCTGCTTTTTTTGTGAGTGAGTCAATAATTTGCTTATCTAAAGCATCACTTCTATTTTGATAACCTACATAAGCATTTATTGCAGCGGCTATTGCTGCGCAAGAGGCTGCAATGGCTGAGAAAGTAGCGGGCTCTAACATTGATCTTCTCTTTTTATGGATGAAAATATGCAGTTTACTATAACCATTACCTTATATGAATGTAAGCATGCTTACAACTACTCATAAAGACATTAATATGATGTTTTTTTCAAGTTAGGGCTGCTTATCTTGTCACTTTCAAATCCCATGGTATAGCAGGGGTAGGATATTTATCAGGATATCAAGCGATGATTACCCGATTGTACGTTGCGTTTAGGTTGGAAAACGGTAATGGTCTGTTCGTGCATCATTTCTTCAAGAGCACTGACTTGATCGATTATTCGTTCATGTTTACACCCAGCTTCCCTGTCACGTTGCGTATAACGGCGCTTAAACGTAATGCCTGCAGGCGCCGATCGACGAAGCGGTAGGGGTATGATTTCCCTTTCGCAGTGGCTATGCATTCTGATTCATTTAAAACATCTCGGACGTAAATCTTATTGAAAGGGATTGGATTATCGCCGATTTTGTTGAGGATTAGACCATCCAGTTCTATATGTTTGCTCATTGCTCGGCTCCAAACCGCCCGTTAAGGCGGCCAGTTTTGACGACGAACTCCAGGAGGGTAACTCCCAGAGCTTCAATTTTCTTGTGATGCTTGTTGATGATGGGAGGCACCGTTTCGTTCCAGTTTGGCTTTGGTTTCTTGCGCATGGCCTGTTGGATTTCCTCGGTGCAGCGGCGGCAGGCGGCGCGGATGGCGTTTACATTTGCTGGCGTCATAACCCCTCCATATAGGCCCGGATAAATTCAGTCGCTGCCTGTGCGTTTATGGCGTTACCGTAGCCTTTGAGTCGGCCGACGCGGTTGCTATTTGCCACTCTTGCCACCCCGGACTCGACTCGTCCCAGGCGCGCGGCAGCCCCATCAACCAGCGGGAATGTGCCGGGTTCAACTGGACGCCATTTGCCATCTCGACATAAGAGCCAGTCCGCATCTCGCCAAAAACCGTTAACCTCAAGGGGCCGCATGTGTAAGCCTGCCTCGGCAGTTGGTCCAGCCGAACCTTCTCGTCCCGCTGCGCAGTCATTCCCGACGAGTCTTTCCAGTCGCGTGAAGTTGGCGTTACCCACCCGACAAATAAAGGAGCCGCCTGACCCAATGTCAGCCCGAAGCCGTTCCCATTCCCGTGGCTCGCTTTGCAGCGTTCCCGTCGCTCTATAAGTAGTTGCAGGTTTTTCGGCTCGAACTCGTTCGCCGCAGGAGTGGGCCACCCAATAAGCCCGCTCTCTGATGTGCGGCGCACCGATGCCCGCTGCCGCAAACGGCACAAGCCCGAAGGCGTATTCCATTCCTTCCAGGTCAGCTTGTACAAGGTCGAACCATGCGTTAGCGTTACCTGCTGCAACCTGTTCGCCAAAGACATGCTCAGGCCTGCGCTCGCTGATGAGGTGGAAGAAGTGGGGCCAAAGGTGCCGCTCGTCAGCAAACCCATCACCTTTGCCTGCCGCGCTGAAAGGCTGGCACGGGCAGGAGCCTGTCCAGACTGGTTTATCGTCAGGCCATCCGGCGAGCCGCAGGGAATGAGACCAGACGCCAATTCCGGCAAAGAAGTGGCACTGCGTGAATCCTCGCAGGTCGTCAGGTGTGACATCTTCAATACTCCTTTCATCTACTTCACCGGGCGCGATATGACCGCCGGCGATCAGGTTACGCAGCCATTGCGCAGCGAACGGGTCGATTTCGTTGTAATAAGCTGCTGGCGTCATGCGGCCTCCCTGCGGGCGAGAAGTTTTGCCCCGAAAGCCATAAGCTCGTCCCGGTCCACAGTTGCGAAGTGGCAGTGTGTACGCGGGTACGGTCGCCATATGATAAGCATACTGCCTTTGTTATTTCCGCTGACCGGTTTACCGGTGACCGGGTTGATAAATGCCAGCCGCCCGGCGGTGATGAAGCGAACCTCGCTTGCGGTCTGGATCGCTTCTTTGAACCAGCCAACCGAAGTGTCTGCCGGTACCAGCATGACCGTGCCGATTTGATTGGCGCTCTCGGCTGCAGCCTTTTTCACGAAAGGTGTGATGTCGCTGTAGGGAGGGTTAAGCCAGACGTTGCCTGGAATGCTCAGGTAATCAGCCCAGGGCGTTTCCAGCGTGTTCTGCTCGGCGGTGATGAACTTCCGGCACAGCGCGTTATGCGGCGCCGCGGCGGCATCCAGCTGGAAGCAAAACTCAGCATCAAGGGAAGCGAAAAGAGCTGGTGGAGTGCGCCAGAGGTCGCGCTGATCCGCTGGCGTGTTGCTGCCGGTGTAATCAGTCATGCCGCCTCCTGCCTTTCCCTATATTCCTCACCGAGCCGCTGCGCCTTTAATGGATTGCTGACCACTTCACCCCATGGCATTAGCCAGCCGTTACCAATGAAGGGAAGGCACAGTGTGCCAACCCTGATGTCGTCGTGAGCGTGAGTCATAGGATGGACTCCATTTCGTCGATGTAGAGGCCCTGAGCAATCAGGCGGCGACGGCGGGCGGCACGCGCTATGCTCTCCTGCCGTCTACCTTCCTGCGATTGCTCAATGGCGCGCCGGGTGAACAGCCGCGATTTACCTTGTGGTGTTACGACCTTTGGCTTCGTGACCAGGTCGAATGTCCGGTCACAGATGCCGTCCTCGTTGAGCCATTTTTCCGACCCAACTATCTGCGCTATCTGCCCGGTGCCGCGGGTAATGCCGTTGGCCACCCGGTTAAACTCAATGAGCGTTACGCCAAACTTCTCTGCGATTTCGCTGCCGGTGACCGGGCGACCCCGCGTCTGAATCATCCAGATAACGCGTTCACGTAGGCCGGAGAATTGCCCGGTTCGCCCGGGCCTGCGATAGAAGGGTGTGCGTTTCATGCTGCACCCTCTGTGATTTTCTGAATTTCAGATTCCAGATCTGCAATGAAGCTCTTAACCTCAGACTCGATTTCGCGCGCCAGCTCTTCATCGAAATGAATGCGCTTCTTGAAATAGGCGAGGTCAGGCGGCAGGCGATCATCGAAACTAACGAAATCACACCATTTCCGCCTGGTGCACATCATCTGCGCATGCATTTGCAGCATGTACTGGCGCTTTGGCTCGCCAGTTTTCAGCGTTTCAAGATGGGTCCAGGTGTTGGGGCATTTGATTTCGATAAGCCCGTCGTCGTTGACAAGTCCGTCCGGGCTGGCTGCGAATCCGGGTATGGTTGGGTGATCGATGAGTCCAACTTCAGTGATTGCCGCATCGAACTCATTCAGCGCGTACATTTCGCGCGCCACTGGCTCAAGTTCAGTGCCGCGCATCATCGCGGCATTCGAAAAACCTTCCTCCAGCTTCCCGGTCAGTCGTTGGCAAATCAGCTCGGCCATGTAGTTCTGGCGGCTGGTGGAGTAGCCCGACTTAGTCCGGGCCATGACATCAGCCAGTCGACTGGCTGTGACCTTGCCGCAGCGCGCAGCAAACCATTCAGGGGTGCGTTGCTCCATCATTCAGCCTCCGCATCTGCGACATTGACAGGTTCGGCGTTGTCGACAGCAAGACTCATGTCATACATGCGTCGCTTCTCAACTGCGCCGATAACCTGCTTCTCTTCAGCACTCAGCGCCACCCAAAACTCCTGATACTTAACGGTTCCAAGGCGTGCAGCAGACTCACCTTTTGAAATCAGATCCGGGCGACGGCTATCTGATTCATGGCCCGCATGAACCTCTGCCGTTGTTCCTTCAATAACTCGCTCCGCCTCGTCCTGGTCGAAGATGCCAGCGAAACCAAAGGCCAGGCGCGCGCACTGGATAAGCGTCTTGTGGCGAAGCATGCGGGTAGGGTGGGACTGCCATGGCTGAGTGTTGCGTTTGCACTCGCCCATGTACTCGGTGACGATTGTCGGGTGCTTGCGGTCTTTGCGGTAAATCTTGCAGGTGCACGCGCCTTCCTCTTTGTCGTAAGAGAACTCCATGCCGTCAAACTGAGGATGTTCGTTGATAATGCGAGCCCATCCATCAACGCCGACGACCGGTACAATCCCACCTTTATCTGGGAATGCGTAAATCTCTTTGGTCCATGGGTTCAGGCCGTACTGGTTGGCGACGATCAGCAGGGCTGTGAATTGCTCGTCCGTGACGTTGCCACCTTTGAATGCTGTATTCTTCAGCGTATTCATCAGGTCTGTACCGGCATCCATGCCGAGACGTGCGGCCAGTTTCCCGGCCATGGTGGAAAGTGCAGTACTCATTGTTAAATCCCTCAAAAATTAAAACGGGCAGCCGGTACGGTGGTCCCAGTCGTATTCCGCCTGGGCGTAAGCAACTGCCGAAATGAAATCGTTGTAGGCTTCGCCAGCTTTATCGCTGCGAAGTCCTTCGTATGGGCTGGAGTCAATCGGGACCGAGAAGTGGAAGAGGCCGGACGGCTCTTTTGGCATCATGTCGATGATTTGCTGCGCCCGGTCGTCGATCCACTTCTCTTTCTCGTCTGTGAGCTGCTGTTCAACCCAGCGCCGATCTTCGATTCGGTCGTAAGTGAAGTATGCGTTCATGGCTGAACTCCTGAAATTTGGATGTGCAGATCCCGCCCGCGTAATGCCAGGCCGATCGGTTGAATAGGGTGGTTAGTGCTGGATAGGGTTGCCGTGACCGTCCAGAAGGACGTCAATCACGCAGTCACTGAGGCGGATGATTTCTGCATCGGTGTGCAGGTACACCCATTTGCGCTCCTGAATGACTGCTGAGACGCGATAGGTGCGGCCTTCATGCATAGCCATCATGCCGGGCGTGACGCACTGGCGAATAAGCGGGGTGGTGCCGTAGTGGTGCATCATACCTTCACCTCAACCTGGTTCAGGAGTCCAGCGATATGCATCTGCCAGCGGTTAAGCTTCAGCTTTTCACGCGGTGCCGATACTGAAGTCAGCTGCCACTCGTTATCGTTGAGCTTTTTGGCGGTGTATTGTTTGCCGTTGTGGGTGACTGTCATGATGCCTCCCGCTTTTCTTTGATATCGGCGCGGAGGTGAATCTCTTTCCCATCAGCTGTCGGGAATATCAGGATGTCATCACGAACCGCGAGAAGATGGGCCACTGCAAATAGCGCCTCGTCTGTGACATCAAATTTCTCGCCGGTGAACTCACGAACGCCAGGCGCCAATTTGCTTGGCTTTGATCGACCCGCGAAAATTCGCTTCGTCAGGCCTGAAAAACCTACTGTGATTGGGTTGCTCATAAATCCTCTTGGCCTTATCGCGGCGAACGGAACGGTTAATACAAGACTTCTGCGCTAATGGGCGGTGGATGGCCGCCGGTTGTCATAACTAAGCCGCCTCGGTGAAGAGACTGAGGTATGAAAAAAGCCGCTGTTTAGGCGGCTTTGTATAATTGATGCAATAAAAAACCCGCAGATGCGGGTTTGATTATTTAATAGGGTTCGTAACCACCAGGCCTTGCTTCGGCTGATCTACCCCCACACGATGTGCCATCGGAGGCTATATCATTCGAGTATTCGCAATTACCTTTGTATAAGGTTTGCGTTGTGCCAGTGCCATTTGCTCCGGCAGCCGCAGCTCCCACTACAACTGCGCCGACTGCAACGCCAGCTAGTACTTTACTGCCGATATCTCCCCAATCCGCATGCTCGTCATAAGATGAATCGTATGCAGATAATCGAGCATTACACTCATCAACCGATGCTCCTCCATCTCTGCAATTTTGATACATCAAATCATTGGTAGAGGAAGCGCATGCGCTGAGCGTGGAGATCATCAACGCGATAACAACGGGTTTCATCAGTTAGCCATGTTAGTTTCAAAGTTAATTTATGCATATTCTACATATCTCATTCAGCAATTAATTGATTTTGAGATGAGTTTTACAGCATATGATTGGAGTTTAAGGTGATTGTACAGATAGCAATGAGTTTGGGGTTAATTGCCTTAAATCATTGCTTACGCTCGAGTAACTCATCTGTTTCAATTTGCCGTATCGCAAATGGTGGGGGCGGTTAGCCGCTTGACCGAATTGATCAACTGCCCAAAAAGACTCTCTGATTCAGCCCAGCCCACTCAACTACGAATGGACTGGAATAAATCTGTTTGCGCTTCGCACCTCTCATCCCGCCAGTGTTGCCCGTTCCCACGCCTTTATCGCTCTCGCGAGGGGGTAGCCTCACACCGACCGGATCGCGCCCGGTGCTATGCCGAATTTGTACGTTGGGGTCTAAACAGGATTACTGAGTGCTGTTCCGACTTAGCATATTGTTAAAAAGCAGGCGACTTGCTGTCCGCCGCTGGCTAACTTCGCTCAGCTGTCGATGTTTCGTTTCGATGGATTGATAATAGCTATGAGTATTGTTTATAGCAATACGTATTGATATTAAATAATAGCAACCGCTATTAATGCATTGATAGCTAAAGGAATTTAATTTGATATTTTTTCGTGTGAGTGAGATTCGGAGCGTGTTTTCACTGGGGCGGGAATTGCTGTGATAGGCGGGCTAGCTGCAGGCAATAAAAAACCCAGCGCTATGGCTGGGTTCTTCTCAACTGATAAAATTATCGGGTAACCATTACCGTATTGTTCTGGCCTGCCTTTACTGACGCAGCGGACATCAGTGCACCGCCTTCAGTCACCAACCCGTAAGTGGATGGACGCATCCAGGTAACGGTGGTTTGAACGTAATATTCGCCAGGGGCAATGTTATCGAACTCAAACTTACCCTGGGCATCAGCAATGGTGACCTTCTCATACTTCGCGGCACGCATATCTTCTTTGTCGCAGCGGGTAAGCCCCATGCAGGTGGTGAACTGGAAATCGGTATAAGAGGTTTTTGGCATCAGGATCACCTGGCTGCCGGCCGCTACTTTTACGTCTCCGCCCATTGTCTTGAGGAAGGCCTGACCAGTCAGTTTCTCAGAGCCATCAAGCTTCAACTTGTCATACTCGGCCTGCGGGAACGGCGGGAGGTTTACTGGTTTAGGAATTGACATGCACCCAGAGAGAAGCGCAGCTGCTGTCGCTGCAATAATTAACTTTTTCATGATAATCCTTGCTGTGAAAAGCCGTTAGGCAAAAATGTTAACCGTGTTTTCTGTATGTTTGAGGCATGCTGCCAATCACTTTACCGAACACAAGTATCCTGTTCATTTCTTCTTTTTCAATAGGATCCCATGGGCGGTATGTCTGGTTGTCTGAAATGACCAGAAGCTTGTCTTTCATCTTTTGCAGGCGTTTAACGTGTGAGGTGTCGTCGTAGATGAAGGCGTAAATTCCATCGCCATCAAAGTGCTGAACGCTGATATCGACGAAGAGTAAGTCGCCTGGCTCAATCGTCCCGGACATGCTGTCACCGCGAACATTGATGATTCTGATCTGCTCCGCCTTCCTGCCATTGAACATCTGGCGAGCGTCTTCGACTGAATATTCCACGGATCGTAGCACCTCTACAAATTCGCTATTGATGGCCCCTGGCCCAGCGCTTACGTAAAAGTCTAGCGCTTCAATGCGGAATGTGTCAGTAGGCCCAGGCTCGGTTTTTGGCTGCGAAATTGCGGGCGTTTGACCATCGTCACGCATTGGTCCAACTCCGGTTGAAAGCCACTCAGAGCGAACGCCAAGCGCATTGGCGATCTCAACGATTTTAGTTGAGCCGCGGGCATTGCCACTGGTCAGCCTCCAGATAGTGGGCTGAGCAACTCCAGACGCCTTAGCCAAAGCGCCCTGAGACATGCCAGATAGTTCCATCGCCTGATTAAGGCGTTCTGCAAGAGTTTCTTTTTTCATGACTTTAAATTTATACGCTTGCGTATTGATGGTCAAAACACGTTTAGCTATTGCCTAAACCAATACGCATTGCTATTATCAATTTACACCAATACTCATAGGAATTGGAATATGACGAACAAAACCATCCAGCGCGCCATTGATATCGCTGGTAGCCAGAAGAAATTAGCCGACCTGTGCGGCGTGGCGCAGCCGACGGTATGGCGCTGGTTGCACGGTGGCGGCATTGATGCCCGCTACGTAATGAAGATTGTCACTGCAACCAACGGCAAGCTTAAACCAGCAGATATCCGTCCAGATCTCGCCCAGTTGCTTGGGGCGAATAACACAGCCGCTTAACGGCGGCCCAAACAACGAAAGGGAAAGCAATGCATTCACTTGCGTATCAACACAATACCGGAATACACCCGGGAGCGATGATAAACCGCGCTCAAGCTAAGGCGGTGCCGGACCACGAAAAGATCCGCGATGCGGTCCGGGCATGGTCTTCGGCGCTGGACAATCAGGACGTCGTTTCGGCGCTGATCATCAACGAATACCGGGAGCAGGGCGGGACCGCCATCAGCTTTCCGGACGACATCAGCCGGGCGCGCCAGAAGCTCTTTCGCTTCCTGGATAACCGCTTCGACTCCGAGCAGTACCGCGAGAACGTGCGCCATCTGACACCCGCAATCATGGCGGTCCTGCCGCTGGAATTTCGCAACCGTCTGGCGCCGAAGAACGACACGATGTCGCTAATCGCCTCTGCAATGAAAGAGTGTGCCGAGGCTAAACAGGCAGTGCTTCTGGACGCTCCAGAGCATCAGAAGCTGAAAGAGGTAAGCGAGGGCATAGCGTCACTATTCCGTCTCATGCCGGAGCAGGTAGGGCCGCTGATGACGATGGTCACATCGATGTTGGGGGTTATGTGAGAACTACAGAAATGGCGAAAGCCGGTCTGCGGGAACAGAACCGACTTTCTGGTGCAACAAACGTCAGTCAATTGCGAGGTCATTATGACAAACGCTAATCCAAAAAGCCAGGCGCAGGAGGTTTAACTGTGTCGAACGTCGCTTACGCAAATTTCGCGGCGCACTCAGCCGCAAGGAGCAACAGGATGGAGAACCAGAAGTCTGGTTACGTCCCGTTGTACCGGAGCATCAAGAAGAAGTCCTGGGCTAAGGATGTTTTCCTGCGCGCGCTGTGGGAGAACCTGCTCATAGACGCAGCCAGACAGCCCTACACTGCATTCTTCAAGGGCAAGCAATGGCCTCTGCAACCCGGTCAACTGGTCGTCACTGCTGCAGATCTTGGCCTTCAGTTGTGTGACCGTCAGGGCAACCCGACAAGCCGCGACGCAGTGGAGAGAATGCTGTCAGTTTTCGTCCGCGAAGGGATGATTTCCATCGAGGGAGAGAAGCGAAAAGGCAGGGTGATCACCATCACAAATTACGTCGAATATGCTCAAAAAATGGACGATTTACCCGCACATAAAGCCGCACATACAGGCGCACATGACGAGTCCAGTAATGGCGGGGGTTCAGATGGGTATGCCGCACATAAGGCCGCACAATTCCCCGCACATCATGAACAAGAAGGTAATAACAAGAATATAAATAACTCTACGTCCGAGAATTCTGACGAATCCTCTGACAAGCCAGGAAAGAAACCTCCTGTGTTGAAATCTGAAGCAGCAATTCAGAGCGGCACAAAATGGGGGAACTCTGAAGACCTACGCTGCGCTGAATGGCTGTTCGCCATGGTGCAGAACATTTCACCATCTGCCAAAAAACCAAACTACGCATCGTGGGCTAACGACATCCGCCTGATGCGCGAGCGTGACGATCGTACCCATTACGAAATCGCCGCCCTGTTCAAATGGGCCTGTAACGACAAGTTCTGGAAGGGGAATGTTCTATGCCCGGCAACGCTGCGCGACAAGTGGACCCAACTCGATATCAAACGCAACAAGCAGCAGACAGGCGAAGAACCTGGCAAGCCGGAACTGGACTTCAACAACACTGACTGGGCCTATGAGGTGATGCGATGAAATCTCTTGCAGAGCAGATGCGTAACCACGACCGCGAGCAGATGAGCCGCATGGCCCATAACCTGCCAGAGCAGTACCAGGAGCGTGCGTCTGTCGAGCAGGTGGCTCAGGTATTCAACAAGCTGTTCAACGAGCTGCGCGCCGCTTTCCCGGCCAGTATGGCGAACTTCCGCAACCAGGACGACCTGAACGAATTCCGCCGTCAGTGGCTGCTGGCGTTTCAGGAGAACGGGATCCACTCAATGGCCCAGGTCGATGCAGGTATGCGCGTCGCCCGCCGCCAGGAGCGTCCATTCATGCCTTCGCCGGGCCAGTTCGTCGCCTGGTGCAAAAAGAGTGGCGGGGCGCTGGGTGTCACCGTTGACCAGGTGATCGCCGAATACTGGGACTGGCGGAACCGTTCGTTCGAATTCACCTCCAGTGAGCAATTCCCCTGGTCGCAGCCGGTCATGTACCACATCTGCGTCGAGTTGCGCCACCGCAGCACAGAGCGCCAGTTAACGCATGGTGAGCTGGCACGCGAAGCGGGCGATCTGCTGGATATGTGGGAGAAGCGCGTTACCGAGGGTAAACCAGTGCCGCCGGTACGCCGGGCAATTGCAGCACCGGCTGCCCAGCACGGGCCGACGCCGATCCAACTGCTCCAGGCGAAGTACAATCGCAACAAGTCGAACGGGATGGTGTGAGATGACGACAACAATTCGTGACCAACTGATGGCTGCACTGCGTAACAACCTGGGCCTCAATTCAGCGCTTCTGGCCTCCCTGGTTGGCATGACCAGCAAAAAGATATCGGGAACGATTAGCTCTTTGCTGGCTGATGGGCTGATTGCCTGTGAGGGGCGCTACGGCCAACGCATTTACCGATTGACCAGCTACGGCATGCGCTACGCGGCCGACACCGTTCCCGCCAGGAAGATTGGCACGACGCAACTGGTGCAGCGCACAGAGACAAACGTGATCTGCCCGGAGTGCCGCAACAGTGCGGTGATGAAACGAATTTTGATGGTTTGGGGGAGGGTAGGGGTATGAGCGTGAAACGTTATGAAGCTAATGGGTCATCATCGGTATCTGAAGATGCAAACGGCAGTCTTGTTGATTACAGCGACTACGCAGCACTTCAGCAGAAGCTTGCAGCGTCTCAGCGCGAGTTCCGTGCTGCTGATGCGACTATCGAGAATCTGCAGATGCAGGTTGAGAAGCTGGCTGCGGAGAATGCGGGGCTGAAGTCGGTCATTGAATACTGCATTAATCCCGACAATCAGCCTGAATACCATGACCAGGGTATGGGATGTGGAGTTGAAGACCGCGGCTACCAGCGAGACGGTTATTCGGCCTGTTACTACGGATGGGAGTCGGCAATTGAACGCGTCTACTCAGAGGTTATCCCCGATGCCATTCCAGAAACCCCAGCCACCGATGCTTTCCTGGCTGAAGTGCGGGCGCAGGGCTTGGAACGCTTGGCGAAAGCTTGGTATGCGATTGCAAACGAAACATCCCCAGGAATTAGCATTAGCGAGTCATCTCGTCTGAAATATCGGCAACGCGCCGATGACGTAGCTGATTTCGCGAATGAAATTCGCAAGGAGGCCGCCCAATGAGCAACATCGACAAACGCGAACTGAGAAAAAAGCTTAATCGGCGCCTGAATGATGCTTTTGGTTTTCAAAGGACATCTGGAGGAAAGCACACCACGATCAGCTTAAGCATTGATGAATGTAAATCCGTTCTCGTGGCGCTGGATGAGCTGGAAGCCAAAGACAAGCGTAATGCGGAGCTGGAAGACCTTCTTGAAGCTGAAATTAAGTCATGGATGCAACGGTACGATAGTGCAAATAACCGAAGAGAAGCCGCAGAGAAGCGGATTGCTGAGCTATCAAACCACCTCCAATGCGCGCACGCCTTTATCGAACATACAGAGGCGTTTGGACACGCAGCTTCAAACGGGATTCTGTGCTGTGGTGATGCGCAGTGGAATATTGATGCGTCTAAGTTGGCACTGGCCGCAGCCGGTAAAGGAGAGTGAACATGTCTTTAACACACGACGAACTTTGTCAGATCGCTTACTCCTTCCTGAAACGAAATGGCTTCAAGATCTGCTTTCATGATCGTTTTGTTGCAGTGACCAGCACCGGAGAGCAACCAGACGCGATGGGGTTCAGAAATTTTGCCTCCTGCTTGATAGAGGCTAAATGCTCACGCGCTGACCTTCTCGCTGACAGAAAAAAACGCTTCAGGCAGAACCCTGAACTTGGCATGGGTGACTGGCGGTTCTTCATCAGCGAGCCTGGAATCATCACTGTCGATGATTTGCCTGCCGGGTGGGGATTGCTGCACGTGGTAAACGGAAAGGTGCGAAAAGTTCATGGGTGGCCAGCGGGTAACTGCTGCTGGGGAAGCCCAGAAGATAAGCCATTTACAGGCAACAAGCAGGTTGAATGCGACTACATGCTGTCTGCATTGCGCCGCATGGAGCTGCGTGGCCATCTCAATGAAATTTATGACGGCGTAATAGTCAACAAACCAGAAGGAAACGCAGCATGAGCACTATTACCAAAGACCAGGCGCAGAAAATAATTGAAGCAGCCGATGAGGTTATTACCGCACTGGCCGGAACAAACGAGGATGTTCACCCCGAAAGCGACAACATGCTCCGTTTATGGGATGACTTGAATGATCGTTACGCACCGCCCGAAGTTGTGCGAGAGCTGGCGCGTATCGCGCTGGCATCGCTCGAAGCGGAGCCTGTGGCGTATACCGACGCAGAGGAACTACGTTTTCCCCACGCTACAAGTGACATGTGGCCTGCCCCCTTGGGTCATGGGATGGACTTGCCGTTATACACCGCCCCGCCAGCACCGGCAGTTGACGCTGATGATAATTTCTATTCGTGGTTCGGTAGGGAATGGCATGAGCATTATCAGCAGAACCAATACACCACTACAGCTAAGCAAATGCTTGGTGTTATGGCCGAATCAGCATGGAAAGCTGGTCGCCGCGCCGCCATGCTTAACCAGGAGAAGAGCAATGGATAATCGCTACGAAATAGCAGAGCAAAACGGAATGAGCCGAGAGTTTGCTGACTGGTTCTTTGATAACAAAAAAGCTGGCTGTGGAAACGTCTGGTTAATGATGATGGCGGCAATGTGGGAAGGGTGGCAAGGCTGCGCCGCCATGCTTCAGGGTGACGCAGGAAACTCTCCGGTGATTCCGGATGGTTGGGTGCTGGTGCCGGTTGAGCCGACCATGGCGATGCTGGACGAGTTCGACTCAATTATTGACTACGGCGCGGAAGACTCGAAGGAAGCATGGAGCAGACTTATCGCAACAGTGCCGCAGCAGGAGGTGAAGCCGTGACCTTCAACCGCTACGTAATCACCGTGGTGCTGCCGAATCTGATTTTCTGCAAATTAGTAGGCAAGCCAACTCTTGCAATCGAGAAGGCCGCGCGCAAAGTTCGCCTGGCGTGTGGTCGCCGCATGGAGCGCGTTATGAGGGATGCTCCGCCAAAGCGGAGGAATGACGAGCAAATTGACGATAATTAGCATAGATATAAATCAAGGCCCTTAGTGGCCTTTTATTCTATGATAAACGGACTTTGTTTGAGAGTGACACCATGAAGCCCAAGAAGCTAAATGCTGAGCAGCAATACAAATTAGATATTGAGTTGGTCAAGAAGAAGCCTGCGAACCGGACCGAGGCAAAAGCCCATTTGGCGGCACAGTTGAGGATCAGCAAGTACAAGGCGCAGAACTCATCCAAAATTCGCGTTGGCAGCTTCAGAGGAAAAAAGAAGGTGCATTTCAGTAATGCCGAAGAAGAAGCCAGGGCAGCACTAAATAAAGCAAATGCCATTAGATTTTCCCAAGGGGAAGTCGAGTCCGTCGATACGGATCGAATCCCAGAAAGTAATAAACGCTGGCGCGGGAGAACTGCTGACTAATGTCTGACTGGAACATTGCTGCGAAGCCACAGGAAGAGCGCGACAAGGTAAACGTTGACCTGGCAGCCTCCGGCGTGGCGTACAAAGAGCGCCTAAACATGCCGGTTATCGCTGAGGTGGTAATGCGAGAGCAACCAGAGCATTTGCGCGATTACTTCCTCGAGCGCCTGAAGTTTTATCGTGAGAAGTCGATATTCTTACCAAAACCATCTGATCCAAGATATGTCGATATGGCAGATCAAAATACGAAAAAGTAATAACAATATGAAATTAAACAAAATATCTAAACCAGATGAAGAGCGTGGCTGGTCATTTGACCAGGCCAAGGTAAGAACAGACCTATTTCATCTTTTATCTATTTTTTTAGCAGAAAAGCAACTTGCAGACGAATTAACAGGTACAGATGATCCGTTGTGGATATTGGCATCTCTCGGTGAACCTGAAACTACTCGATTGCTAATCTCAACAGCTATAGTTGGCCGGGTTCTTGACGACAAGAGGCGACGGGAAGAGCATAGGGAAGAAATCACTGTTGGAAAATTGTTGATGAATGATGCCGTTACTAATCTGAGTATGAGAGAGGCGTTTAACAAAATCATTCATGCGGTTGAGTTCTCGCTATTTATGTCAGAACCTAACGAAAGGGGTTTTTGCTACTTAGCTCCCATGATTGAGGTTTCTGGAACGTTAGGGAGAAACCAATGGAGTGCCGAGATCGATATCATCGAATACGTCAGGCAATTTCAAAGGGTATTTTTGTCAGAGTGACCACTCTCGCTTTGATTTTCCACAATCAACCCGCCATAATTAAGTCGTAGTCGGCCTGAACACCCGATTGCGACTTCTGCGCATTTAAGGGGACTTAAATGCGACAACAATCTGAACTCCTCACCTTGTCACAGATGCAGAAATGCACCTGCGATTTTCTGCATTCTGCGTTACCTCTCGGAGGTGGCGCATGAAACAGCACTACTGCATCGTTAACGATACCGTCAAAGACAACCTCATAGCATTCATCCGCACCATTCCGGTAAACCCGCGTGCGCCGATGGTGGTCGAGGCCCGGGAAGAAACGCGCACTGACAAGCAAAACCGTCTGATGTGGCCGCTGCTGAAAGACCTGTCTGATCAGGTTGTCTGGCACGGCGAAAAGCTGACCCGTGAAGAGTGGAAGGACCTCATCACCGTTCTGGTGAACCAAACCCAGGACCAGGAACAGAAATCCGCGCCAGGCATCAACGGCGGCCGCGTTTATTTCGGCGTCCGCACTTCGAAATCTAGCAAGCGCTACATGGTCGACGTCATCGAGGCGATTTACTGGTTCGGCACCGACCGCGGCGTGAAGTTCTCCGAAGCATCCAGTAAGCGCATCGCCTGGGCGCAAGAGTGGAGGGCTTCCCGTGGGTAGTCCTCTAGCACGCGTCATCACAAACGAAATCTTCCGCGTTCCGGCGCGCCGCCAGCGCAAGCCAGCGGTTAAGGCGTCCGATATCCCGACCCTGAAGGACTACACCGCCAGCCTGGTGGATCAGAAATGGCTGCGCCTCGCGGCACGGAGGAATCATGCGTAAACCATCCCGCCGTAAGTGCAAAGTATGCGGTGAATACTTCGTGCCGAAATTCCACGATATCCGGATCCGCTGGTGCTGCCCGGAGCACGGAGCAATCCTCGCAATGGAAGAACGCGAGAAGGAGAAGGTGAAAGCCGCGGCGAAGCGCATCAAGGAGCAGAAGGAGGCAGAGAAGGCCGGGCGCAAACGCCGAAAGGAACGCCTGGCTGAGCTTCGGCCTGCCGGTTACTACAAAGCGCAGGCTCAGCAGGCATTCAACGCCTACATCCGCGCGCGCGATGCTGATTTGCCATGCATCAGCTGCGGTGAGACCAATCCGCCTGATCTGCATGGCGGCCAGTGGGACTGCGGCCACTTCAAAACGGTCGGCGCTAATCCTGAACTGCGCTTTGAAGAGCGCAACGCCCATAAACAATGCAAACCCTGCAATGCCGGGGCTGGGAAATACACTGCCAAAGAGGCGACTGTCGCGCAGCAATACGAAGTTGGCCTGGTCGCTCGTTACGGCCAGGAATACGTCGACTGGCTCAACGGTCCACACGAAATGACCAACTACCGACGTGAAGACTTCATCCGGATCCGCGATGAGTACCGCGCCAAGCTCAAAGCACTGAAACAGCGGGAGGCCGCATGATTTACGACCTCAAGCTTCCGCATTGGGCTTCACTGCTTAACTGCCCATTCTGTGGTGGTGAGGCAGAACTGGTTGCCGATGGCGATGGTGTTTATGCCGGATGCGCTACCAAGCAGTGCCTGATTAAGCCGATAACAGAAACCTACCCAACAAAGCGAGACGCAATCCGCGCATGGAATCGGAGGCCATCATGACCAGAGACGAGATAACCCGGTACCAGGCAGAAAGCGTAAAGCGCGCCAGCATGCCGCCAGTAGCAAAGCACAGCCAGAATCAGACCAAAACCAATCAGTCTCAGAAGGAAGCCGCATGACTATCAACTTATCGTATGTACGCCAGCAGCTCATCCTTGCCACTGCCGATATGAGCGGTGCGACGAAAGGCCAATTGATGGCCTGGCTGGAGAATGCTCAGTTCGATACCAAGACCTTTAAGCGCAAAAAGCCGCGTGTGATGGATGAGGAGACCGGGAAAATTATTACGCTAGATAACCAGCCCATTCCTGGGAAGCAGTCTCGTGCAAAAGGCTCTCACATCCCTCTGGTCAATCATGTTGAATTCTGTACCGCTTCATGGCGTCGGGCGCTGATGTCACTGGAGGAGCACCAGAAGGCGTGGCTGCTGTGGAACTACAGCGAGAACATCCGCTTCGAGCACCAGGTGGCGATTACCCAGTGGGCATGGGCTGAGTTCCGGGAGCAGCTCGGCGCGAAGAAGGTGGCGGGCAAGACGATGGAACGCCTGAAGAAACTTATCTGGCTGGCGGCCCAGGACGTTAAGGCTGAGTTGGCGGGGCGGGATGTGTATCAGCATCAGGACCTGGCGGCTATGTGCGGCGTTAAACCTGATAACTGGTGCCATAACTATGCCGATTACTGGCGGGCCATGTGCACTATCTTTAAGCGGCTTGATGGCAATTCTCTTCTCTGCACTGTGAGAACAAGATCACAACAAAAGGCGACTTTTTCGCAGCAGGGTATTGCAAAAGTCAATTAAATAGCATACATTTCATGTAAATCTGATATCGTCGCCATAGCTTCGTAGGTCGACAAAGAATTAAGAGCCTCGCCATCGTGCGGGGCTTTTTCGTTTCAGGGTCAGAAGCACAGCGGTTGTGCGTTCGGCTGTTAACCGAATGGTCGAAGGTTCGAATCCTTCCTGTCCCGCCAAATTCGCCGGTCTAGTTCAGTGGCAGAACGGCAGCCTTGTAAGCTGCGCGTCAGAGGTTCGATTCCTTTGCCCGGCACCAGAACCCACTACCTGGGACCCTTCGGCCAGAGAGCTGACATTGCCTTACCCTCACATTGCCAGCCTGTCGCTGGCTTTTTTATTTTCAGGCTCCGGGAACCATCATCGACACGCCTACTTGTTAAATCGTCCCGAGGGCCTGACCTAATCAACCAGCACCAAGCAGGTGCGAACATGAAGAAAACCACTATGCAAGACAGACCAGATACCTGGGCGGTGATGCTTGCGTGGCTTGTAAACCACAAAAACGAAGCTGGCTATTCGGTACTGGCTTTTGTCATGTCGATACTCGCTACCTCGCGCGGCGCGAAATCAAAGTGGAAAGACCGGATCGCCGGCGCAACGATGTGCGGGATCCTTTGCTTTTTCGCTCAGCCGACACTTACGGCTATATGGGCAATCTTCAACTGGAATTTCCCCCCTGAGCTTTGCTGGCCGATCTCGGCTGGCGTCGGGTATGTGGGGGTGGATTCTCTTTTCGCCTATGCGCGCCGTCGCCTTGGCCTGAATGAACCGGGAGACAAAGCAAATGCTGACCCTCAGTAAATTCCAGCAAGCAACGGGCACCAGTGCGGCACTGGCCGGTAAGTGGTTTCCAGTCGTACTGGCGGCAATGCAGAAGTACGACATAATCACGCCGTTAAGGCGGGCTCACTTTCTCGCACAAGTGGGGCATGAATCATCTGGCTTCGTGCATGTGGAAGAAAGCCTTAATTACCGCTACGGCGCATTGCTGGCGATGTTCGGCAATCGTATCAGCCAGGCGGACGCCTTTAAATATGGCCGCGTTGACTCGGGCCAGAATGCTCACCCGGCCGACCAGAAAATGATTGGCAGCATCATCTACGCCAACCTGAACGGGAACGGCGATCGCAACAGTGGTGATGGATATCGTTACCGCGGGCGCGGCCTGATTCAGGTGACGGGGAAAGCGAATTACGCCGCGCTGGTGAAGCAGCTTGGCGTTGATATCGTGAAGAGCCCGGAACTACTTACTCAGCCTCAACATGCTGCTGAATCCGCAGCTGCCTGGTGGAGCAATCACGGACTTAACGCTATCGCTGACTCAGATGATGTTAGCCGCATCACCAGAATCATCAACGGTGGTACAAACGGACTGGAGGACAGGAAAGCCCGCTTGACTAAAGCTAAGGGGGTTTTATGTTCGGGTTAATCAGTTTATTCCGCATTTTCAAAAATAATGCGCACATTCTCATTCCTTGCGCGTTCATCATCCTTGTCGCTATCTGCCTGTGGGGGCTTAACACTCGCAACTACCAGCTGACGGCGACGAACGACAGGCTGACACAACTTAACGACAGCAAGGATGTGCAGATCAACGACCTGAGGGCTAAAAATGACGATCTGGCGGGGAGCGTTAAAGAGCTTGCTGGCGCCGTTAACAGGCAAAACGTGGTCATGTCTGAGGTCGCAGAGCAAAGGGCTGAATCGGCCAAGCAGAACCGTATGCTACAGAGCGAGATTAAGCGCTACCTGGCGGCAGATAAGTGCGCTGCTGCTCCTGTTCCTGATGCCGCTGTTGAGCGGTTGCGCGCAGCAGCAGAAGCCGCCCGTGGAATACCGGGTGATAAAGCAGCCGACCCTGAACCTTCCGGCGGATCTGACGTCGCGCATTGATGTGCCAGATCTGCCCGATAAACCTTCGTATGGTGACAGCGTTTCGATGAACGCAACACTTTACGGGATCGTCGGCCAGTGCAATTACGACCGGGCGGCAATTCGAAAAATTGAGAAAGGGCGAAATGATGAAAACCAACCAGTGCAGTGAAGGTTTCGATAACCCATCCAAGTTCCGTGAGGAATGGGATAAGCACACCCAGGGGAAATAGAGCCTCATCCCTGAGGTTCTGACACGGTCTCTCCTCTGGACTTTAACCGTAGCAAATTCTCACAGCCTCGCATCCGCGGGGCTTTTTTTATGCGCATCTCACGCGCACATCAACGAGAGCCTTTCAGTAAGCGAGCCTGAGAAAAGCCGTTATAGGTGGCGACCTCTCTCGGGCGGCTTTTCTGTGAGACAGGCTCACTTTCTAAAAGGTAAATACGCTATGAATAGTCTCGAAAGCTATTTCTATTATGATGAGTCATCTCCTAGCTATTTGAGAAACAGGGTAACTCGCAACTCCAAATCAAAAGCAGATATGCCTGCGGGTACTAGAAACCATACAGGACACTATCAAGTGATGCTGAATGGCGAAAGATTACAGATTCATCGCATTGTGTATGAACTGTTTTTTGGAGCAATTCCAGATGGCATGCTCATCGACCACATTGATGGAAACCCAAGCAATAATTCTATTGAAAATTTGAGATTAGCGACAAGTCAGCAAAATTCTTTCAATAGGAAATTGCAGAGCAAAAAACAGCCACTGCCGAAGGGAATATCCAGAGGGTATGGCGGAAAATATATTGCTCAGGTGTGTATTGGAAAATCAAAAATCAGGAAGTCATCGACAGATATTGATGCTCTTGCCTCATGGCTGGAAGTTAATCGAAAGAGCCTGCATGGAGATTTCAGCTGTAATGGCTAACCCTTCACTGAGGGGCTTCGATAATGGATATCCCCAGCAGAGGATAATCAACCAAATATCCCCGCAAGCGGATAAAGAGGCTCTCAATGTCCGATATCTACATCATCAAACTGACTACGAACGACGGCGGCGAGTACACAGGCAAGATGTCACGACGTCAGGCTGAGCTGGTGAACGGTTTTGTACCGCTGGCGACGGAAACGGGCCAGTGGCTGTATTTCGCTCCGGCCGATGTAAAGCGCGTGGAGTTTACGCCATTACAGGCAGAGCAGACTGAACAGTTAGACGAGATGGCAGAATAGCCGAAACAGAGGCGACCACGCCAATAGATCAGGCCGCCAATTATAAAAATGTTTATGGATCACTCGCGCTGTATTCTTTCCCATTCAGCCTTGTAATGCTCCTTTTCGTCGATGCATGAAGGGCATAGCAGCCCTCCATAAAACATTTCATTTTCAATAGCACTTTCGAGATCATCACCCTCAAGTATGACTTGACAGCCGTTATGATGTCCTCCCGGGTTGGTTACTCCATCACACTTCTCGGTTAAGAAAGGGTCTAAAACTGCCTGTTGATTTGCGGTTAGGCTGTCGTATCCATTATCAACTGCTCTCTGGGCTAGCCCTGAAACCATCCTATTTTGATTATGAAAACGATCATGTTGAAGCATCGCATCAAGAAGTGATTCTGTAGACATTAAAACTCCTTTTAACTTGGAATAAACATGGCACTCACTGACAAACAAGAAATGTTCTGTCGCGAGTACCTCATCGATTTAAACGCCACGCAAGCGGCTATTCGGGCGGGGTACAGCGCTAAGACAGCTAACCGCACTGCGTCCGAAAACCTGTCAAAACCTGACATCCAATCCAGAATTGCCGAACTTAAAGTGCAACGCAATGATCTGGTTGGCATAAATGCGACATATGTCCTGAATCGTCTGGTTGAGATAGACCAGATGGACGTGCTGGACATCCTAACCTCGACCGGTGAGCTTAAGCCGGTGTCTCAGTGGCCGAAGGTCTGGAGGACGACGCTATCCGGGCTGGATGTCGTTGAGATGTCAGCCGAGGGGAATACAGCCGCGCTGCTCAAGAAGATAAAGTGGCCTGATAAGGTGAAGAACCTCGAGCTGATTGGTAAGCATATCGACGTCCAGGCATTCCGTGAGCAGGTGAAAACAGAGCACGTTGTTGATTCAATATCTGACCTGATGGATTCACTGTCTCAGGGGGCGTAATGAAACCTGAGCACATCAAGCTGCTGTCCGACAAAGACTGGCGGCTGAATAACCTTTACTGGATCACCGACAAAGAGGGAAAGCCTACGCGGTTCAGGATGACGCCTGAGCAGCGGGAATACTTCGAGGGCATCCACACCCGCAACATCATCCTTAAAGCTCGTCAGCTCGGATTCACCACAGAGGTGTGCATCATCCAGCTTGATGCGGCCCTGTTCGAGTCGGCGAAGTGTGCCCTGATTGCCCACACGCTGAATGACGCAAAGCGCCTGTTCCGAGAAAAGGTGAAGTACGCATACGACAAGCTGCCGGCAGAGATAAAGGCGGCCAACCCGGCCAGCAATGATTCGTCTGGTGAGCTCGTATTCAAGAAGGGCGGCTCGCTCTACGTCAGCACGTCATTTCGTGGTGGTACGCTGCGCTACCTGCACGTTTCCGAGTTCGGGAAGATATGCGCCAAGTATCCAGACAAAGCCCGTGAAATCGTCACTGGTGCGTTTGAGGCGGTATCGACTGGATGCTTCGCTACTATCGAGAGCACGGCAGAGGGCCGGGCGGGTTACTTCTTCGATTACTGCCAGACGGCAGAGAAAGCGTTGCTGCAGGGCAAAACGCTATCCGCGCTGGACTGGAAGTTTTTCTTCTTCTCCTGGTGGAAGAATCCGCAGTACGCAATCGACCCGGTGGAATCACTGCCGGTACGCCTGCTTGAGTACTTTGCTGAGATGGAGGCGAAGCACGGCGTGGTCGTCAACGAACGCCAGAAAGCCTGGTATTACGCCAAAGAGAAAACCCTCGGCGATGACATGAAGCGCGAATACCCGACCATTCCGGCCGAGGCGTTCCAGCAGTCTGTCGAGGGCGCGTATTACGCCAAACAGTTCCGCTGGCTCTACACCAATAAGCGAATTGGGCAAATTCCGGACAACTCGCACCTCCCGGTTCATACGTTCTGGGATATCGGCGTGGGCGACTCCACGGCGATCTGGTTCGTTCGCGAGGTAGGCAATGAGTTCCACATCATCGACTACTACGAAAACTCCGGCGAGGGGCTGAGGCACTACATGAAGGTGCTGAAAGACCGCGGCTATGAGTACGGCGAGCACTGGGGCCCGCACGACATTGAGAACCGTGAATTCGGCGCTGATGCCAAATCGCGTAAAGAACTTGCGCAGGAAGGCTATGAAATCGACGGCCAGGTTTACTCGATGACCTTCAATGTTGTCCCCAAAACGGGTGTCGATACCGGCATTGAGTCGGTGCGTGAAATCCTCCCGTCCTGCGTCTTCGATGAGGAGAAATGTGCCGAGGGCATATCTCACCTCGAAGGCTACCGCAAGGAGTGGGACGACAAGCGCGGATGCTGGAAAGACAAACCGCTTCATGACTTCACATCACACGGTGCTGACGGCTTCCGTTACTTTGCAGTAGCGAAGAACAACCACAAGCAGGTCGGCGCAGTATTCTTCTAAGGAGCTCATCAGTGAGTGAACAACAAGGCGAGGTTTCATTCCTCGTTAATGCCCTTGCTGATGCTATCGGGCGGCAGCGCATGCTGTACGCGGGCCAGCCAGGAAACACCAAACGCACGAAGTTGTGGGATGAGTTCGGCTATCCAAACAGTCTCGAGTTCGACCGCTACTATCGGGCCTACGAGCGCAACGCGGTGGCGTTTGCCGCAGTCCATAAGCTTCTTGATTCGTGCTGGGTTGATAATCCGACGATCATCGACGGCGACGACGGTAAGGAGTCAACTGAGACAACGGACTGGGAGAAGTCAGCCACTAAGTTGCTGAAGAAACACTGGCCGAAAATTAAGGATGCGGATCGCCGCAATCTCGTTGGCCGGTACTCGGCATTGCTCATTCAGTTCCGCGACGGAAGGGAATGGAGTGAACCAGTAGACAGGTCGGTGGTTGCACGACTGAAAGATAAGGCCATTGTTAAGCTGATTCCCGCGTGGGAATCGCAGATCAAGCCAGGCAACTTCGATACCGACACGCTTTCAGAAACGTACGGCCAGCCAGTTTCGTTTAACTTCAACGAGCAGCCAGTTGGTGATGATGGCACGTATGGCCCGGTGCGCGGCGTTACCGTACACCCCGAGCGAATCATCATCCTCTGCGAAGGCTCAGAAGACGAAAACATGCTGTCTGGAGTGCCATTCCTGCGCGCTGGGTATAACAAACTGCTCGACCTCGAAAAGGTATCTGGCGGTAGTGCCGAAGGGTTCCTGAAAAATGCCAGTCGCCAGCTCGGGATTGCGTTCGACAAAGAAACCAACATTGCGAACCTGTCAAAGCAAGCCACGGAATCTGGCTACAAAGACCTGGGCGAGGCGCTTAACGACAAAGTCGCCAAGATGAACCGTGGCACGGATGCGGCCCTGGTTATGCAGGCCGGCACGCCGTCTGTTCTCTCCGTTGCGGCGGCAGACCCATCCCCGACTTGGACAGTGGCCGCCAACGAGTTTGCATCTTCGATTCAGTGCCCGTTCACCATACTGTTTGGTCAACAGACGGGGCGACTTGCTTCCGATGAGGATAAAACAGACTGGGCTAAGCGCTGTAACGGCCGCCGCTGGGGATTCCAGTCGACGATTGTAGAGAGCGTGCTTGAGCGCTTCTGGACCGTAGGTGTCATTGACCCGCCATCATCCGGAGAGGTCACGCTGGCATGGTCTGATCTGCTCGCGCCGAGCGAAAAAGAGAAAATTGCCAACATGCAGGCAATGGCTGTCGTGGCGAAAGATACCCAGCAGGCATACGGCACACCGGCGGTGGATGAAAACGAAATCCGCGCAGTCGGCGAGCTGGAGCCTCGCAAGGTCGTTCAGCCACCTAACCCTGATGTAAAGCAAACCGATAAGGATCCGCTGACAGATGATGATGACAGCGCAAACCAGAACCGGGACGCCAATCGTACCGCGCAATAAAGCTGACCCTACGCAGTCCTCACGGCAGGTCAGCAGGATGTTTAACGATATCGAAGATAGGTATCTGAACATCAAGCGCAGGCTTAAGGCTCTGTTTGATCTGCGGCTGACCGGGCAGCAGCGTGAGGCGAACGCACAGCAGTACTGGATGATGTGCAACAACGAGGGCGCAGAGCCTTCGCTGTATGAGGTCAATGCCGGTAAGTTCATATATGACATGACCGCCGCTGAGTTGGCCGACCTGCTGCAGGTAGTTCAGTCGATTCTGGATGACGAGCTTCTCGATGGTGGCAGCCAGAACCTCTGGGCTCTGGACTACGTCATTGCGGAGTATGACCGCGGCACGCTAAACGCTTTCACCAACCTGTCGGTTCAATCGCAGGTGTACGCCAGCCAGACGACGCTACAGCAGCTTTTAAGCAGCCCGGGATACCTGAACCAGATAGCGGCGGCCAGGCTGACAACGTTCAGCGACTGGAAGGTTATCAGCGACGCCGCCCGCGGCGATCTGACCAACATCATCACCGATGCGGTAGCGCGCGGCGTGAATCCTCGCGAGACGGCCAGCGTTATCAGCAAGCGTCTCGATGTTTCGATGTCGAAGGCAAAGACCATCGCTCAGACTGAGCAGGTCGGCGCGCTGCGGCAGGCACAATGGAATGAAACGGACTGGGCCGCTGACCGGCTTGGGCTGAACACCGGCCTGCTGTGGCTGTCAGCGCTCAAACCAACGACGCGAACCTGGCATGCCAGCCGCCACGGCAAGGTCTACACCACCGTAGAGGTGCGGGACTTCTACGCTCAGAACGGCAACCGGTACAACTGCTATTGCAGCCAGATACCTGTGCTGCTCAACGACGACGGCAGCATATTCAACGAAGGGCTGGCGGATAAGCTGAAGAAAGAGCGTCAGCAATGGACAGTCAAGGAGGCCGCGTGATTTATCCATGTGATGCCGCCAATGCAGTGGAGATATTGAACATTCACTACTCATTCGCAGAAACCATATGCCGCCCAAGAAAAAGGCTCAAGGCAATTGCTCAGGGTCTGATAGTCCATGACAGGATGCTAGCCGATTGGGACGTAGACAGGAAAAGCGACGAGTATCGCCGAAGAGTAACACCGAAATCACACCAATGAGGACCCAGCATGAAACGCAACCGCGTGAACGTGCTGACCGTCGTCAACTCCGCTTCAAACATCACCACTGAAACCATCGACGGCAAGCCACATATCGTGGTTCGCGGCATCACGCCTGTCGTGGACGATATCGTGATGAACCGGAAGTTGTACCCGGCAGCAGAAATCGAAAAGGCCTACAACACGCTTGAGCGTAACCCGATGCCGCTGGGCCACCCGAAAGTGGACGGCAAGCATGTGTCGGCGCGCGATGTCCGGGCGGTGAACGAGTATCACGTCGGGGCCTGGCTGCAGAACGTCAGTCACAATGACGGCAAAGTGAAGGGCGACATGTACGTTAACCGGCAGTACGCCGAATCCAGCGAGAAGGGCAAGCGCCTGATTAACCGTCTGGATGAGATGCTGGCCGGTACCAACTCCGCCCCGATCCACATCTCCACCGGCCTGCTGTATTCCGGCATCGCTGCCAATGGTGAGTCGAAGGGCAAGAAGTACAACGAGATCGCCACAAATATGATGTTTGACCATGTGGCGGTGCTGCTTGATGAGCCTGGTGCCGGTACTCCGGAGGAGGGCGTGGGGATTTTCGTTAACTCGGAAGGTGATGAGCAACAGATTGAAGTTGCCCGCTTGGCTGATGGCATCGACTGCACCCGCGACGGCCTGCTCAACAAGACCAAATTCTTCTTCACCAACGCCTCCAATTTCTCTTTCGACGACATCTCCCGAGCTATCAGCGACAAGCTGCGCGAGGGTGATGCCGAAGATAAGTGGCTTTGGCCTGAAACGGTGTGGCCGGACAACTTTATCTACCGCAATGACACCAAATACCTGAAGCAGAAGTACCTCATCGATGATGACGGCAAGGCCGTGTTCGTCGGCGAACCTGTAGAAGTCGTGCGCAAACCCACTGAGTACGAGATTAAAACCAACGGAGAGAACGATCCGATGAAAGAACTGATTATCAATGCGCTGCAAGCCGCTGGTAAGCCGACTGAAGGCAAGTCCGACGCCGAGCTGATGGACGCATACAACCAGATGAAGGCCGAAGAAGCCACCGCCAAGAAAAAAGGCGATGAAGAAATCGACCCGGAAACCGGCAAGCCCAAGAAAAAAGAGCAGGCCACCAATAACGAAGAGATGCCAGCGTGGGCGAAAACACTCGCCGATCGCGTGGACGTCGTTTTCAACAGCCTGAACGCGAACGCCGACAAAGAGAAAGGCGAAAAGCGCTCAGCTGTGAAGTTGGCGATGAACATGAGCGATGAAGAAGTCGCAGATCTGGACGGTAAGGCGCTCGACGCTATGTACGCCAAGTGCCAGACCTCTTTCGGCCTGAACGGCGCATTCCGCAACCAGGCTACCAACACCCAATCAGTCAGCGAAATGCCGGAGTAAAAAATGGCTAAAGACGGAAAACACGTAATTCACGCCGGTGGCGTATTCCCTAATCCGCTGCTCAACCGTGAAGGTGCGGCGGCCGTAGCAACCAAGCCCGGCATCATTGGTTTCTTCTCTGCCGGGAAGTTCACTGCGTCTGTTGCCGGTGATGAAGAGGCGATTCTTTATGTCGCTGATTTCGATTACCTGCGCTGTCAGACGGTTGAAGACTCGATTCCGGCGAACGAGCTGGTCGTTGGCATTCATCCAATGCAGGGCATGTTCCTTAACGTTCGAGCTGCTGCCGGTACGTACAAAAAAGGCCAGCCGTTATCTATCGTCAACGGCCAGGTTAAAGCTCACGCCAGCGGCGAATCCATCCGCGCATTTGTCGAAGAAGACGTGGCGTATACCGTAGCTGCAGGCGATCTGCTGCGCGTCGTTATCAAGTAAGGAGCACCTGAATGCTTGTATTTTCTCGCTCTATCGGTGAACGCACCGGTAACCTCGAAGTCAACCAGGCACAGTTCCGTGAACTGGAGATGGCGCGCAACATGAGTGCGCAGTCTGTCGCTGACTTCATTGCCCGAGCTCGTTTTGGTGAGAATGGTCGCCTGGATGCAGTCAACGCCGTCGACGACATCCGCCGCATGTACCGCGCTTATGATCAGACTGTATTGGCGCAGTTTGAACCGAACACCGAGTTCACCCTGTTCAACGACCTGATGCCGCTGTCCCGCTCTGTTCGCCTGGAAGAGTCCGTGTATGAATATGCGCGCACCGGCGGCCGTGGCTGGGCGCACACTTCCATGTCAGGCCAGATCGGTGCGGCGCTGGATGCTCGCGCGTACAGCTTCGACGGTACGATGGTGCCGGTGCACGACAGCGGCTTCAAATTCCACTGGCGTGACCCGATCTTCAATAAAGGGTCTGCTCTGGCATCACTCGCCGATGCGCAGCGCGGCTCTGTTGATGATGTGCGCCGTAAAATCGTGGACTACATGTTCAACGGTTTCCGCGACTCGGAAGGCAACTTCGTTACCTTCGACGGCAAGACCTGGAAGGGCTTGAAGGCCGATGAGCGTGTCGGCCAGGTTGATTTGGGCGCATCTGGTCTGAATATCGACTTCTCCAGCCGTACCACAACCGCAGAACAGAACCGAAACGGTGCGATCGCCCTGCGTGACACCATGAAGATCACCAATAACCAGTACGCACCGCAGACCTGGTATGTTTCCAGCGAGATCATGTCCAACTGGGAGCGCTATTACAGCGACAATTACCAGTCTGGCACCATCCTGCAGGAAATCCTGAAACTGTCTGGCATTGCTGCGGTGAAAGAAGATGCAGAACTCACCGGAAACCAGATTCTGGTCGTACCGCTGACTGCAGGCGTTATTGCCCCGATCACCGGCCAGGCCGTAGGTACTGTTGCTGACCCTCGTCAGTTTTACAACAGTGACTACATCTGGCGCACCTGGGGCGCAATGGGCCTGATGGTCAAGCAGGATATCAACCTCAAACATGGTGTGCTCTTCGCGAGCAGCTAAGGAGAAAATTGAATGGCACTGGTAGAAATCACAGCAGGTAACGTCTTCGCTGGTGCCAACCTCCGCAAACTGGAGGTTGGTGCAGTAGTTGAAGTCGACGATGCAACGGCTGCTCGCTGGAAATCGTCTGGCAAAGCAAAGGACACTGACAAGAAGAAGGGCGAAAAGTTGGTGTTTGAGGTGGCAACGCCGTCGGCACCTTCAGGTGAATTGTCTGAACTGCAAAAGCAACTCGCCGACGCGCTGGAGCAGAACCAAAAGTTGGTCGCAGATGGTGAGGCAAAAGACAAGGCTCACGCCGACGCGCTGGCAGCAGAAACAAAACGCGCTGACGAAGCCGAAGCGGCATTGGCAGAAGCAACCAAGAAGGCGAAATAACCATGGCTGACCCAATCACAGCGGCAGACGTGCAGGCGTACCTCGGTGAATTGGGTTACACCATTCCCATGGCGTTGCTGGATCCAATTCTCTGCGCGGTCAACAAAATTATCCCGTGCCTCGATGGTGCTGGCTATGACGAGTGCACCGCGAAGCTTATCCTGATGTACGCCGCCGCGCTTATGGCTACGTCGTCCGGCGCGCGCCGCCTCAAATCCCAGGGGGCGTCGTCCGGAGCGTCCCGCTCTTTTGAATATGGCGACGACAGCATTACCTGGCTGCGCGACTCACTGGCAAGGCTCGATACCAGCGGTTGCACCGGTGGGTTGCCGATCAGCGCCGGTAACAGCGTAGGCCTGTTCATGGTGGTCGGGGGCTGCTGATGAAATACAAACCAGTGACTGAAGGTAAGCCGAAGCCGCTCACCCGCGTCTGGGTCGAAACTGACACCGGGCGGGAGACTACCGGCTACGTGAAATCAGACGGTGAGTGGCATATCAACTGTGAGCGCATCCGGGCGACTGGCGCGAAGGTGCTGAGGTGGAAAGAATGAAGCGAGGCGGGTTACTGAAAAACAGCAGGCTTTACCGTGTTGGCGAGGTAGTCATGGGCTCGATCATCCCACCAAATGCCCTAAAGCGAAGTGAACAACTGAAAGGCCAGTGTGGAAACGTGACGGTTGTCCTGAGTTGTAAGGAGGGCTGATGTCATCGGTAGCGAACTGGTCATACACAGCAACGGCGACCATCTGGCGTAAACAGAACGGCGGAACCGATGAATACGGCGATCCAATTAATGGGTACGCCGCACCAGAAGTAATCATGTGCGATTACGAAGGCGGCCTGTCAAAGCGCATCGGCAGCCTGGGCGCTGAAATCGTCGTGAAGAATACCGTCTGGACGGAGTTCGCGCTGGCGGATGCAGGTGATTACCTGCTGATTGGCGTATCGACCGAAGCGGACCCGGTTGTCGCCGGTGCCGACGAGGTGCGGCAGGTTATCCGTTATGCCGACACGTTCGAACGCCTGGCGGATGATTACGCCATCCTGACGGGAGTGTAGCAATGGGCATCAAAGTGCGCGGCGTTAAGCAGTCGAAAGCCGGGCTAAATCGCATCATTAATGACGTGAAAGGGCGCAGGGTTGTCCGGGCGCTGCAGTCAGCAATGATAATCGGCAGTTCACAGGCTGCGCTTTATACGCCGATCGACACCTCAACGCTGCTTAATAGCCAGTATCGGGAGTTGATTAACAACGGCGTTCGGCTGACAGGTCGGGTGGGGTACACCGCGAACTACGCTGTTTTCGTTCACGATCCGAACGTGCCACAAACCTTCCGCCGCGCGACCGCGCAGAAAGAGTTCCTCACTAAAGGCTTTGAAGATACTCGCAGCCAGATTGATGCCGTAATGCGCAAGGAGCTTTCAGTATGACACCAGCCATGTACGAGCGCGTGCGTAACTATTTCGTTGATGCTGGCCTTACTACTGGCTTCATCGTTCAGTTACTGGCATGGGACGATACAAAGAAGTTAGCCGACGCATTCATCGTGTTCAGGCCTAACGGCGGTACCGACATCCGAAATGACCTCGGATCTGATCACTACGTGCTGGTGGATGTCATCTCCGCCAAGGACAAGCGCCGGGCTGCCGCAGATAAAGCCCAGGAAATCATAAATTATGTCGAACAGAACGACATTACGGATGAGTGTCTTGGCCTGATTCAAAATCTCGGCAACATGCCAGCGCCTATCCTGACTGAGGAGGGCCGTCTGGTCTTCCGGCTTCAGTTCATGTGTGTCTACGGCGAATAAACCCATCACCAACCCATCAGGCTGCCATCCGGCGGCCTTTTTTATTTGAGAGGTACACATGCAAGGCTGTGCTAATGATTTTGGCAAGCTGATCGGGAAAGTAGCTGTGCTACGCATGGCCTATGGCTGCCCCGACGCAGTGCCAGCGCTTTCCGAGTGGAAGCGTCTCGGCGCTATGACGACCAAGGGTCTCGATTATTCGATGAACACTATTAACTCCGAGGCTGATGACTCCAAGGGGCTGGTTGAGAACCTGGTCAATAACATGGACATTACAATTTCTGGTGAGGGCGAGGCTCGCAAGAGGGACAAAAGCACAGAAATTGGCGCCTGGAGAATGGGCAAATACATCTTCGATGAAGTGCAAGCCGGTCGACAGCCGACGCTCTGGGTTAGATTTGATTTTGCTGGCGAAGATGCTGGCACTTACATTATGGGTTACTTCAACACAACCTCTTGGTCTGGTGACTTTGGCACAAACGACATTGCCACCTTCTCCGGCGAGTGGAAGGTCTACGACGCTGACACCGTTGTGTTTGAAGTCGCTGATTCCATCGCGGCCACTGGTGTTGAAGTTACGCCTGCAACTGCATCTTTGGTCGTTGGTGCAACCCAGCAGCTGAGCGGTGCAGTTCAGCCAACCGATGCGACTAACAAAGCGATCACCTGGACGACCTCGGCTCCATCTATCGCAACCGTCAGCTCAACCGGCCTGGTAACGGCCGTCGCCGCCGGCACCGCGACAATTACGGCTACAACCGCAGATGGTGACTTCACCGATACCTGTGCTGTTACCGTGACTGCTGCACCGTAATCACTACAAAGGGCGGCGTGCTGCCCTTGATACTGGTTATGGAGAACGATATGACACCTTTGAAAGAGATTGGCGAGTGCTTGATAGGCGCTGGAGAGCGGGAATATTTCTTCCGTCCGTCTTTCCGTAGCATGACGCGCATTGGCGAGCCAGACCATATCGTCAGGACGTTCTATGCGCTGTTTAATGACGACGTGGCGAGGATGCTTGAAGCGGCGCGAGAAATTCACAGCGCTATACCAGAGCATCAGCGCAAGTTTTACGCCCACTATTTCGGTGACGTCTCGGTTCCACGTTGGGCGCTTGATGCTGCAGGCTCTGCCGCTTTTGTACGTGAGGCTCTTCTCTCGGCCATCAATGTAATTCAGTCCTGCTGCGATGAAGATGTTTCCGAGTTAACAGGCTGGAGTGAACTCTCTCGCACAGGCCGTCGTACATTCGTATGGCGCCGCGGCGCGCTCCCGCCTGAAAACCTGATCCTCATAGCCCAGTCTCTCATCATGCATGGCATTATCGGCCGGGCCAGGGTTCGAAAACTCCAGAAGCATGAAGGAAAGGAAACGACTCCAGAATTCAATGCGACTGAATACATTATGGCAGCCCGCAATCACTTCGGTATCAGCAGGGAAGAGGCGATGGAGCTCACCATGACCGAATTTGCAATGATGCTTAATGCCAAATACCCGGACCAGAAAGGCTTCACCAGGGAAGAGTACGACGCTGTTATGGACGATGACGATCGCCGTTGGCAGGAAATGATTGAGCGGGAAAGTAACCGTTTAAAAAACTAAACTGCGAATTGTAGGAGTTAATAAATTTTGTTGGAAAGATTAGAATAATCCGGACTTTCTCCTCAGGGTTATAAAATGTTGACTCCCAAGCAAAAGGCTATTATCTGGGCTCTTGGTATAATCTTTGGCGTACCTACGAGCATTTATGGTGTCCAATGGACTTTAACTAAATTTGCGAAACAGCAAGTAAATTGCCTTTCAGATGCATCGCAAGCTGCCATCGAATTAACTGAAAAACCAATAAGCGAACAAGGCGATGGCAGCCAACTTTCTAAAGGCTTTACTACGTGTAGAAAAAAGATAGACCCAAATAAAGGGACTGTGGATTTCTTCAAAGAAGAGATTGATAGGCACAAGTCAAAAACCTAACCCGCTCCGGCGGGTTTTTTACGCCCGGAGAAAAGTGATGTCAGAAAAAGCAGGCGAGATCTATTACGACATCGAGGCCGATGTTTCTGGCTTGCTGAAGGCGCAGGGAAAGGCCAATAAGTCACTCGACTCAATCGGCAACTCTGCCACTAACGCAGCCAAAAAGATGGATGAGCTGCAGACCAATATCAACCGCGTGGCCGGCGCTATTGCGGCTTCACTCGTTGTTGACTGGGGTAAGGCGTTTCTCGTTGCTGCTGACAACATGAGCCAGCTCAACGCACGCATTGAGCGTCTGACAGGCAACGCTGCAGCGGCATCGCAGACAATGCAGGCCTTGATGCGCATAAGCTCTGCAACCGGCGGGTCGCTGCAGGACACCGCAAAACTGTGGGAAACGCTCAGCACTGCACTTCGCGATACCGGCGCAACAAACGGCCAGATCATTCAGCTCACCGAAACACTTCAGAAAATCGGGCGTATTGGTGGATCCTCATCCGAGGAAATGGCGAATGCGCTCCGTCAGTTCGGCCAGTCAATTTCCTCAGGCACTGTCCGGGCGGAGGAGTTCAACTCCATCCTCGAGCAGATGCCTGAACTGGCGCGGCAGATCGCCGCCGGGATGGGTGTAAGCATCGGTGAGCTGCGACAGCTGATGCTCGACGGGAAATTGACGGCGGAAGATGCCCTCAACGCCATTCAGAAACAGACCGGATCAGTAAACGCTGAGTTTGAGAAACTCCCTCGTACGCTTTCCCAGGCCAATACAGCGCTTACAAACTCATTTCTGTCGATGATTGACTCTGTTAACCAGGCAACAGGTGCAAGCACAGGCCTGGTTGCGGTTATCGACTCTATGACCGCTGCACTGGACAGGCTGGTGGGAAAAGCGGCATCGGCAGACGCTCAGATCTCTGATTTGAACAGCACAGCCGAAATGTTCACGCGTCGGGCGCGCACCTGGTCCTGGCTTGGACTTGATGGCTGGGAAGCGCAAAACAAAGCCCTGGCCGGGCTGAGCAATAAAGCCGCCATGCTGGTTGGCGATCTGGCTGCTGTTTCCAAAGCATCACAGACCGCGGCTAACACAAAGCCGATCGAGATTAAAACGTCCGGTTCAGCTACTGGCAGCAAAGCGAAAGGCGGAAAGTCTGCAGCTCAGAAAGAAGCTGAGCAGTACGCTAAAGCGCAGGAGACGGTTAACCAAAAACTGGACGAACTGAGGCAGAAGGCCGAGTTGTCAGCTGGCAGTGTTGGTGAGTTATCGCGAGCTCAGGCCGTGCTTAATGCACAGCAGTCTCTCGGTAATGATGCGACACAGGAACAGGTCATTCTGGCCGGGCAATACGCGGCTAAAGCCTGGGATAACGCCAACGCATTGCGCGCCCAGACCAAGGCAGAAAAGGAGCGTACTGACGCTGCCAATAAGTTCAGCACCATCCAGGGTAAAACCAGCAAAACTGCCGGACTGGATAGTCAGTATCAGAAAGACATCGCGGATATCCAACAATACGCCCAACTTTACCCGCAGAAGATCGGAGAGGCTGAGGCGGCACGCGCTGCTATCGAACAGCAATATCGTGATCAGCGTAACGCGGCGATGTGGGAAGAATGGGCTCAGCAGAACGCGGCCACACAGGCAGCGGCTGCGGCTTTCGATTCACTCGGTTCGGTTGCCAGTAACGCGCTCACAGGAATCATCACAGGCAGCATGTCTGCCAGCGATGCAATGCGAAGTATTGGTATGACGGTCCTGAACAGCGTGGTTAATTCGTTCGTCCAGATGGGCATCGAGTGGGTTAAGTCCGCAATTATGGGACAAGCGGCCCAAACGGCTGCTATCGGCACGGTGACTGCAGTGCAGACGGCAGCAGTGGCAACACAGACTGCTACCAGCACAGCGGCGGCGGCAACGACTGCGGCGGCATGGACCCCGGCGGCGATCCTTTCCTCAATAGCCTCAATGGGTACGGCTGCAGCGATCGGTCTCGGCGCGGTGGCCGGCGTTATTGGCGCGAACCTTCTCGGTAAACGTAAGAACGGCGGTCCGGTAACGGCGGGCGGAATGTACCAGGTCGGCGAAGGTGGCATGCCGGAGATTTATCAGGCCAGCACCGGTAAGCAGTACATGATACCGGGCGACAACGGCAAGGTGATTAGCAACAAGGACATGACTGCAGGAGGTAGCGGCGGAGTGGTAATCAACATCCAGAACTACACGTCATCCTCTGTCGATGCTCAGGCCGGTACAGATTCAAACGGCGGGCTTACCGTTGATGTCGTCGTGGCAGACCTGAACAACGGCGGCCCAATCAGTAACGCCATTACCAGCAACATGAACGTAAAACGCACGCCTAGGGGGCAGGGCTGATGCCAATTATCGACTATCCCGACTGGCTCCCGCTGGCGCAGAAGGCCAGCAAAAACATGACGCTCGATACCGGGTTCCAGACAGATCAGCCAGCGGTCGGTCCGGCCATCTTCGAGAATCAAACCGACGACCTGAAAGTGACCTGGTCGCTGACGTGGATATTCACCTTGGCGCAGGAGCGCGCTTTCCAACAGTGGCTGCGCAGCCCGAACTATCTCAACCGGGGCCTGAACTGGTTCCGGATGAATATCAACCTGGGCGGCAGCGGTCTGCAGCTGCAAGAGCTTCATTTCACGCAGATGCCGGTGCAAACCAGTATCGACGGCGGGGTGGTGACCTGGACGGGGACCGTTATTGCGAACCACCTCTACAACGCCGACGACGAATTCGACGACATCATTGTTGAACTGCCGCCGCCGTGGGATTCATGGCTGGATATCGTTGTCACTGGCTATCCGGACGGACGCGATCCGGAATCACTACCGAGGGTGCCGTAATGCCGAGCCTAAGGGAGTACAAGCAACAGCGCCCTATTCGCGGCAGTTACGACACAATTACCTTTTACCATCCTTCCTTCGGTTATGTGCGGCTTGTAGACAAACAGTTCTTCGAGAAAACGCTTGCAGGTCAGGTATACAGGCCAGCGCGCTTTGAAATCGAAGAGAGCCAGCAGAGCGGCACGCCGGTGATCGACGCCACTGTTAAGTTGGGGCGGCTTTCATCAGATATCAAAACGCTGATGAAAAAATGGAAGGGAGTGTCAAGGTTGTCACCAATCACGGCTACCAGGCAGATTTTCGATAGCGGAGATACATCTGCGCCTATGAAAAACTGGACGCTTTTTGTGAAGACTGTTGACGTTGATTCAGATTCCGCATCTGTAACTCTTTCCATTACCAACCCATTAAATAACAACATCGGTCGCCTTTATGATCCAGTCGAATACACAGGACTTCAGTACCTATGATTTTATCAGCGGGATGATCGGCGTGCCGTGGGCTAATCGTGCCTGTTCGTTCGAGAAAGTCGACTGCTGGGGATTGTGCGTGCTGTATTACCGGCACGTTCTCGGAATTGAACTGCACCAGACGCCGGACTACGAAGCCGGTGAGGACTTCTTCACCTGTTATCAGGGTGACGTCGTTTTCTGGCGCCAGGTAGATAAGCCAGTCGAGGGCGGGATATTCGTCGGGTACCGCGGCGCGCAACCGGCGCATGTTGGCCTGGTGCTGAACCGTCAGGCGCTGCATTCACGCGGCGAGAATGGAAGCGTGCGCATGGACTCGTTGCTGGTCATTCAGCGGGCATTTACAAAGGTGGAGTATTTTTCGTATGGCGTTGATTGAACTTCAGCGTTTCCCGGGAACGCCAAAAGAACGCTACAGGGTGCCAAACGGCACCCTTTTTTATGACTGGCTGGCGACAAATGACGCTAATTTTCACCGCGACCTGCTGATTGTCCGCAACGGCGTGAAGCTTACTGACGATGATGAGCTGGCGTTTGAACTTAGCGAGCTGGACACCATTCAGATTTTCGATCAGCCCAAAGGCATAGTTAGCGACATCCTGAGCCCGATCTTCAAAGTCGTCGGAACGGTGTTCGCCTTCCTTGCGCCAAAGCCGGCCATCGCAAATACCGGCGGTAACACTGTCGATTCTCCAAACAATAGCCTGACCGGTCAGACAAACACGGCCCGCGTCTATAAAGCCAAGCCGGACATTTACGGACAGGTGCGTTCTTTCCCGGACCTGATTCAGGAATCGCTGTTTGAGTACATCAGCACAGGCGTACGAGATGGCGGCAAGAAGTACGTGACGGAATGGATGTGCATCGGGATCGGCAAGTACGATTACGAGTCTGTGCGATACTCAGAATCGAGCCTGGGGAGTATGGCGGGGGCCGAATACCATTTCATTCAGCCGGGTGAGGTAATCCCGTCAATTAACGAAGGCTACAGCTTCGATGACGTAGACGGGCAGGAAGTCCCGGGCGCGAACCAGGGCGAATCTTTCCCTGTTGAAACCGCTACAGCCAACACAGTGGTCAGCGGCACGTATGCCGGTGGTCAGATAGCTGTGAAAATCGTCAAACAGGCGGAGTTTGACTACTTCATGGGCCTGGTATTGCCGCATGCGGTCACGTTCGACATAAACGTCACTTACGCGACTGCCTCCGGTTCGGTAACTACTGACGCAACGTTCTCCGGCACGCTTGTTTCAGCTGTAGAGACCAACGACGGTGCGGTGATAAACCCGGTCCGCTGGTACACCTTCACAATGAGCGATTTGGATGGCCCGCCTGATATCCCCGCTACCGCAACGATCAACACGACAAAGTTCGTGCTGAACGATAACGAAGCGCTGGTTGTCGGCCCGTTCTTCTCACCTGTCGAATCAACGCAGTTGTGGATCCACACACAAAGCAGCCTCGGTCCGAAGAAACAGACAAACTGGAAGGTAGTGTTGTGGAAAATTGATGACGACTACAACATGATCCCCGGCACCCAGCAGACGCTGGTTTTTCAGCAAACAACCTGGCACAAGCAAGACAGCGAGACGTTCTACCGGACCGACAAGATAGTGCCGACCGGCGGCTTCGGGAAGTACGCCATTAACCTGCAGCGCACCGATAACTCTGGTGATGCGTCAATACTCAAACTTGAGGAAATACACGCCGTAAACGTGCGCACAAACGTTGTCCATCCAACTGATACCCTGGTGCGAGTGAAGGTGAGGGCGACGGAGAACGCGCTTGGCAGCCGGGACCGCAAATACAACGCCCTGGTGACGCGTCACACCATCACGTACGACCTGGACACGCAGACAGTGGATTACACGCCGCGGCCGTCGCGCTCGTTCGCTGATGCGGTGGCGCACACCTGGCTGATTATGGGGGAGCAGCCTGTCAGCAGCATTGACCTGTACGGGCTGTACTCGATTGCTGAAAGCCTGCCTGATGAGCGCCTGGGTTACTTCGACTACACGTTTGATGACGAGAACGACTCGCTAGGCGACCGCGTGCAGGCGATCTGCAATGCGGCAAGCGTTGTTGCGTACTGGGACGACGGCGTGCTGACGTTTACTCGTGACCAGAAGGTTGACTATCCGGCTGCCGTATTCAACCGGGCCAACATGAAGACGGACGAGTACAAAATGACGTACGAAGCCACTCTTCCAGGTGGCTACGACGGCGTGCAGGTGTCCTACGTTCACCCGACAACGAACAACAAGACGTACATCAACTACCGCGTGCTGAACGGCGCTATCGTCGAACAGGAAGCTGAGAATCCGAACAAGCTGGAGATCGTCGGATTTCGTAACGAGTACCAGGCGCGGGAGCGCGCGCTGCGAGAAACGAAACGCCTGATGTACTCCCGGGTGAAGATGAATGCCAAAGTGTTCGAAGACGGGATTATCCAGGTTGGGAGCGTCATCCAGATGCCCGACATCTACGACAGCAACCAGCAGGGTGGATACGTCACCGGCCGTTCCGGGAATAACTTCGATACAAGCGAGCCGATCACGTTTACCGGCTCGATGTATGTGCTTGTTACCGACAGCCTGGGTAATCCGACCCTACGTTATCCGGCGACGGCCCGCAGCGATACGAAGTACGGCTTCATCGCGGCAATACCCGACATTCAGCTCAACATATGGAACGGAGACACTGTGCAGCTTCCGTCGCGCTATCTCATTGCGACAGTGGAAGAACTGGACAGCCAGCTATGGAAGGTCAGCAGCATCAAGCCCAACACAGATAACACTGTATCTCTGACTGTCGCTGAGTATAGCGACGCCATTTACGAATAAGAACCGTCCCCGACCACCAAGACCCGGCCAACGTGCCGGGTTTTTTCATGGAATAAATATGACTACGCAACCTACCAATTTGCCTGTTCCAAGTGAATCCCCTCGCGAACTGAAGTTTAACGCCGGGAAAATTGATGAGTTCGTTACCTCGCTGGTAAACACCTATGTTGACCGGTTCGGGAATGCACATTACACCATCGAAGGACTGCGCTGGCTGGCGCAGCAGGCGATTTCCCAGTATGGGTGGATCCCAGTCGACTCTTTCCAGGATGGCGCAGATATCACTCTTCCAAATCAGGCCCTGCGTGATGAGGTTACAGGTGAATACTACCGTTGGGATGGGGCATTGCCTAAGCACGTAGACGCTGGGTCAACCCCGGATACCTCTGGTGGTGTGGGCCCCGGCAAATGGTTAAGCATAGGCGACTCTTTGCTAAGATCTGCACTTATTAACAAAGTCATTGATGGCAATAATCAAGCGTACGGTACGCTTTATCGCACGTTGAAATACTTCGGTGCTGTAGGAGATGGGGTGACTGATGATACAGCAGCTTTGCTTGCTGCTGATGCGTACAGCATTTCATCAGGCGAGCCAATTCGAGTAACAAATGGCGTTTATAAGATACTTAATGCAAGTATTGGCGGTTGCTATGTCGGAGATAAGGGTTCTATTTTCTTTGGTGAAATAGGTGCTCTGGATAACGTAATAATTGCAAAATCTGGCCTACGTATGAAAAACATTGAGGTTAGAAAAAAACAGACAGCATGGGGTTTGCACGGAGCGTTTGGGAATTGCATCAGAATAGGGAACTACGAGCAGCCTTCTGATGGCTCTACCCCTGTAAGTGACGTGAATATTGAGAATGTTGTTATGTCTGCCGTACAAACATCTTACGCTAATCAAGGTATGGAAATCCTTGGTGACGTGTGGGATGTTACCCTCACCAATTGTAAAGCTGTTGGTCCAATAGGTGCCGCTCTCATTGCCCACTGGGGCGGGGATGTGGGTACTACAGGAGATAGTACAAACGTAACCTATTCTTATCATCCTCATGGTCTCCATATAACTAATTTTAGATGCGAAAAAGATTCGCTTGGTCTTTTCCCTAATACAGGAATAGTGTTTTCAGCCTGTTATGATGTTGTATTAGAGGGGCTCTATGGCTATGGGATGGATAGGCTAATAGATGTTACCCCTGGCGACGTTTATAATGAAGTGGCAGTAGCAAGAGATAAAGATAAACCATGTACGGGGATTAGAATTAACGGGGTATATGCTGATTCTCCAAATCCACTTAATACAGGTGTAGCGTGCGTAAGAGTTTCAGGTAATCCTCAAAATATCAGAACAAGTAAGATTAAATACTATGGTAACGACTATAACGCTCATTTCGACGTGAGACTTAGTTTTACTATTAAGGCCAATGACGTTGTTTTCTCAATACCGTTGGTTCAGGTTCAATATTGTTCTAATGCCACTGTTCAGGGGGCAGTGATCGGCGGTGGCAGATCATCTGCTTGGCCATTGCAAACAGACTATAATCGAAACTGTAGCATTGAAGTATCATGCCCTACAGCAGTAAAAGCTTTCCATCGAGATAGAGGTTCTCAGAAAACTGATTTTACAGTTGATATAAATCGAGACCGTTCCTTAGCATACGCATCTGATGACTACGGCATTTTGGCTCAATCATTCATATCCAGTAATTTCACGATTGACACCGCTTCGGCGTCTGGGTCGACAACAATAAATGTCCGGGGCGGGGGATCGGATGCGGTTGTGATGGCTGGTTCAATTGTCAGAAATGCGGGTGGGGGTGCGATAGGTCGTCTGATTAAAACGACACGGATTCCATTAGGGACATCAAATATCACTTCCTTACAAACGACACCATTAAGTGCTTCTATAGGTGCTGGCCTAGGTGTATTCTTCAGTTTGGAAGAAGAAGAAACAACGTTTAATGGTTCTGTCTCTGGATTTATGAGGGCTGTTCAGTTATTAAATGCCAGGGGTATAAGTTTTCGCGATATGAATTTATCTAACTCGCAGCGATCCCATGTATATTTCTCAGGGGATTGTAGAAATATCTTATTCGATGGATGCAGGTTTACAGGTGCAAACATGGCTAATGATGGAGTTGAGCCTTACGATGCTACGTGTTCAGCATCAGAAACATTAAGAGCAATTACTTTTAGAGCTTGTAAGTTCGAAATTTCAAACGTTACAAATGTAACTGCGGGGGTGTATTTGCCAACAACTAATCATTCTGGATGTTCAGTCTCCGGTTCTGATTTTGGTACCTTCTCCACAGCCGGGATGAGTGTATCAGTGAGCCTTGTTGCATCCGCATATAATATGTTTAGAAATTACGATAATTTTGCAACTTCAGGTACGGTTCTTCATACAGGCTCACCATCTGGCACTTATATTGGAACACGCTTCGTTGGTGAGGATGGGACTATTCCGTCAACAGGCAATTGGAAAAGAGGTGATATAATTAGAACGACAAACCCTACAGCGTCTGGTTTGGAAGGATGGATTTGTGTGGCTACGGGTTCTCCAGGCACATGGAAAGGCATGGGTAGCATAGGTGCTTAATAATCAATCAATTGATAAATCTAAAGACAAGGCGCTGAAAATGCGCCTTGTTTTATTTTTTATTGATTATTTGAACTTTTTCAATATTCCGCAGCCGTATATTCCAATCCATCCGCTAACTACATCATCTTTAGATACTTCCGGGAACTCAATCCCTGTATAATTTATGCCGGAAAGTGTTATGAATTTATTAGGAACTTTTTTTTCAAATGTTTTGCCGTTTCTTAGTTTTAATTTAATGAATATGCTTCCTGCACATACCGATGACGCGTTGCTTGGGTTTTTATAAAATCCAATCGCAATTGTTGTTGTTCTTTTGAATATTATCTCATTTAGAGAAATAGACTTGATGGTTAAATTGCTTCCTAAATTTAAAGGAGATTTAAGTTCTGAAGGGGATAAAACTGATGAGTAGTCAAAAAATGCTGTTCTATCCAGATCTACGCTATTCATTCCATAGTATTTTCCCATGGCTTTGTTGTTATGAAATAGGTCGAATTTATCTTCTGGCCTGTACAGGCCAGAAATATAAAAATTCGGGATTGAGATGTTATTCAACCCGTGGTTTCTCGCAGAAATGATAGACATTATTCTCAGCTGGTTTTGCTTTTCCGTCATAGCGTATACAGAATAGTCTTTTGTACAAGAATAAGCCGCATTTACAACCAAAAAAGCAGTTAATAGATTAATTGCAAATTTATTTCTTGAATTTTTGTATGCAAGTATCAGTGTGCTTGAAGTAAAGAGCAAAAGAAATACAAACCCCCCAACGTAAGATCGGCTCGGCGTGTATGGCGATACTGCTAAAATAATATTTGAACCAAAGAATGCCAGGAGGAATATCAATGGAAAGTAAATATTATTTCTTGCTTTTAATTTATAATTAAATATATAAATACAAAGGAATAAAATTCCTAGTGCAATAACTAACCATGATGACAGTATAGAATATGGCATCCTTTCCAATAAATGAATTTTCAGCTTGCTAAATATACTAAGGGCATTCCAATCATCAAAAGAATTTGATGATGCGCGTACAAAATTCCCTGGCGCCAATAAAAGAAAAGCTGAGCCGATACTTAAAGGAATGGTTGTTAATATAAGAAACTTTATATCTTTTATCTTATTAATAATTAGGTAGGCATTGATAGCGGTTATTGCAAATAAAAGAATCAAAGATGTGTTTTCATTTGAGCATCCAGCCAAGAGACCCAACACCGATAATGATATGTAGATTAATTTGTTGCTTTTTTTTACGATTGTCAATATATAGACATAAATGAAGGATAAAACCAGCAAATTTGTCCAAAGATAGTTAGCGCTACCAACAACCCAAAATGTTGATTGTCCCAAGCTAGGGTTACCTAGCCAGTACAAGCAGAAAATTACCAGTATGTATGTTGGGGATAATTTCACATCAAAATACAGACATGGGATACTAACTGCAAGAAAAATCAATGAGGTCGCGGCAAATGCATTTATTAATGAAATAATTAAATGGTCATTAATTAACAATAACGATGAGGAAATGTAGTCAGCAACAATGCGCCCACTCCAAGTCATGTAGTGATGATAATGCTCATCTATTGATAAGCCCTTCAAAAAATACCCAAAATCATCAGAATGCATTGGGGTTTTTAAAGAGAATGAAAAGAATATAATAAATATAACAAAAGCAGTTGCTATTGATAACTGAGACTTATTTAAAATCATTTTTTAACCTTTAGCACATATCGCGGTCTATGTTTTACTTCGGTGTAAATCCTTCCGATATATTCCCCTAGCACTCCGATGCCAATAAGTTGTATTCCACCCAAGAATAAAATTGACACCAGAAGAGAAGGGTATCCACGTACCGGGTTCCCGAAAGCAAGAGTGTCTATTATCATCCACGCTCCGTAGAGAAAGGACAGGCTGGCCACGAAGAGACCAATGTAAGTCCACATGCGGAGAGGAAAGGTAGAGAAACTGGTGATTCCCTCAAGTGCAAGGTTCCACAGTTTCCATCCATTAAATTTCGTGTTGCCTGCTACCCGCTCCGCGCGGGCATATTCAACAACATCGGTGCGGCCGCCAACCCAGCTTAGTACACCCTTCATGAACAGGTTACGCTCAGGCATGAGCTTAATATTTTCCACAACCTCTCGAGACATAAGGCGGAAGTCACCTACGTTTTCCTCTATCTGCGGATTACTTATTTTGTTGTGTAACTTATAAAACCATTCAGCGGTTTTGCGCTTCAGCCTGCCATCGGTTGAGCGGTCGGAACGTTTGGCTAGCACCATATCTGCCCCGGCCTGGAACTTCTCAATCAGATGCGGAATTACTTCAATTGGGTCCTGCAGGTCAACGTCAATCGGGATAATAGCTTCGCCGGCAGCGTGGTCCAGCCCAGCAAATAGAGCCGGCTCTTTGCCGAAGTTGCGAGTGAATGACAGCGGAATCACAAGCGGATCAGCGATAGCTAGCGCGTTTATGATTGACTCTGTCGCGTCTTTGCTACCATCATTAATGAATACTATCTCGACTTCATGTTTCTGAAGTCCTTCAAATTCTCGAACCGTTTTATAAAAAATCGGTATCGCGTCTTCTTCGTTGAAGACGGGAACGACCAGAGAAATTTTCATTTCGCATCCCTAAAGACAATGAACTTTGAATAGACGAAACCGCACACCAGACTGATTGCGGAGAAAAGAATTAGAGTCACGATCGGAGCCATACCGGACTTATCTGCAGCCCAACCTACTGCCGCGCTCAACGAGCCCATAAACCCGACATAGAGCATGTAGCGCATGGTCGTTGTAGAAGACTTGAATGTAAATCTGGCATTTGCGAAGAAGCTAAATGACACCGCCACTACAAATCCGGCGAAGTTAGCGAGAGCTTGTCCTGTATGGAATACGTAGATGCACATGGCGAACACCACCCAATGAATGAGCGTGTTGATGACACCTATTGATGTGTACTTGGCGAATAGCTTTAACATTATATAAATCAGTCAATTCGGAAAGGTCTGAAGTGTAGCACCAGATGATCACTTGATCGACCCTCACATTTAGCGATACTGTATATGCATACAGTTATTTTGTGAGGGGATTATGCCACGCACAGCAGACATACATTCCGCCTTTGTCACGGCTATACAGCTTAACCCGAAGGGCTATCGCTACCTGAGCACTGACCGCTTCATAGAAAAGCTACGGGGATTCAACTGGCACTTTACCCGGGCCGATGCCAACTCCTGGATAGAGCGCTACCAGCCAGACTTCACGGATAAGACAACTGACGGGACCGACAATCATTACTGGATCCTGCGCAACATGGGGAGGGTTCATTGATGGGATTTCCTTCACCGGCTATGGATTACGTCGAGCGCCAGCTTTCTCCTGCCATTCTTTGCAACATGGGGGCAGATAGCAGGGTGCTTGAAACTGATGTTGGGTTCGCAATAGTTGAGCCGGCTACGAAAAAAACGCCTGGCGATGTGTTACTTATCCTTTGCGACGGCCACACGCAGTTTGCCAAGCTCATGGGAAAGGCGCTCATTACAGATGATGGCGAGGCAATTGAAGGTAACGCTCTGGAAGAAGTAGAGGTGCTGGGGCGCGTGACGTTCTTCATCAACCGCGCAATTGATGACGGATTACCGATATGATTACCAGACTTAAGGAAGCGGCTGGATCAGCTCCGGACCCTGGTTTTTCACATTGCCCACCGCGCGCGTCACGGCATGCCAGATAAACTTGTCGGCGGGCACTGTACCGTCGGCAATTATTTCCTCAGCTTCTTTCCCGCCTACATCCTGACGCATCCATTCGCGCGCAGCTTCAGGTGACAGAACAAGCGGCCGGCGGTCGTGAATATCGACCAGGCCTTTGTCAGCTGCAGACGTCACTATCAGAAATCCTTCCGCTTCATCGCCGCGTTCGAAAGGTGTGCTGCCGATCGCCGCCATGAAAATGGGCTGTCCGTCGGCCCGGTGAATGAAGTAGGGCTGTTTCTTGTCGCCTTCCTTCTTCCATTCGAACCATCCATCGGCGAAGCAGATTGCCCGGCCATGCTGCCAGAGAGGTTTGAACATTCTGCTGGTGGCCGCCGTCTCGATGCGCGCGTTAATCAGCGGCTGCTTATCCCACCACCCGGGCGCGTACGACCACAGAACCGGATCGAGATGCAGCTGCTCGTCTCGCTCGCTCAGGAGTAGGACTTTGGTACCGGGCGCCACGTTGTACCTCCCAATAGGCTCAGGGTCGTATGCGATGTCACGATCGCCTTCGTCGGCGAGATATGCCAGGTATTCTTCACGGGTTTGGGCTTGTGCAAAACGTCCACACATAGAAACCTCCAGTCGAATGTCAGACTGAAAGTATAGGGCAGGGAGAAAAAGAGGGGGCAGTGGGGCATGGGTGGGACACAAATCAGCACTCGTTCTAAGGCGAGCTTAGACGACTGATGTTTTCGACGACTTTAACCATCTGTTATTTCGTGCGCTCTTGGACGATCTTTGTCGATTATGAAAAATGTATGCTCATGTGATGGGGATGCAGGTTTAAAACCGGGACATCTTACGCTGGCAGCATCACCGCTTTAATGCCACAATATTTTTTTCTTCGAATGCAGGAAAGATGATGAAAAGAATAGCAATTGCGGGTGCGCTGCTGGCGCTGACCGGGTGCGTTCAGGTAGATAACTATCAGGATGTGATCAAGCATCCCGTCCCGGCGCAGCTTGCAGGATACTGGCAGACGAAAGGGCCGCAAAGCAAGATGGTGAGTCCTGAAGCGATTGCCACGCTGGTCGTGACGGAGGAGGGCGATACCCTGGACTGTCGTCAGTGGCAGCGCGTTATCGCCGTGCCCGGTAAAATTATGCTGCGTTCAGACAGTTACTATAACGTGACCCGCAAGCTGGATATCTATCCGCTTGAACGTGAAGGGATGACGCTTGAGTATGATGGTATGGAGCTGCAAAAGGTTGATCGCCCAACGGTGGAGTGCGCCGATTATCTGAGCAAAACTCCGCTGGAGAGTAAGCTACCGTAGCCGTTTTTGCCGGGTGGCGCTGACGCTTACCCGGCCTACAAAACCGCCGTACCGTATGCCGGGTCAGGCGAAGCCGTCACCCGGCATTGTTTCTACAGCGCATCCTCTATTACCCACACGCTGACGCTTCCGCCTTTGCAGGTAAAAATGCCTTCTCCATCCGCTGCGGTAGTGACGGTGTCCTCGCGGTTGCCCAAAAAGTCGCGCCAGCGTTTATTACCGTAATTTTCGCCCAGGCAGATCGTTTTCTCACCGTCGTCACCGTTTGAGAGGACGACCACGCAGCCCGGTGCGTCATCGGTACCGCTGCGGCTGAATGCGATGCAGTTTGAGTGGTCAAAGAACAGCGTCTGAACGCCGTGGGCAAAGCGCTGGCGGGCGAGTATCAGTTCGTGCAGCTGTTCAATCACCGGCATATCAATATGATAGGTTTCCCCGTCCCCGCCGGTATCGTCATAGCTTGCGCCAAACAGGTCCGGATAGAACACGCTCGGCACGCCGTTTTCCCGCAGCAGGATCAGCGCGTAGGCGAGAGGCTTAAACCAGGCCTCCACCGGAGCTTCCAGCGCCTGTAAAGGCTGGGTGTCGTGGTTGGCAACCAGCGTCACCGCGTGAAAAGGATCGGCTTCCACCAGCGTGCCGGTGAAGATTTGGCTCATGTCATAGTCGCGCCCCTGGCGAGACGCTTCATGGAATTTCATCTGCAGGGGAGCGTCAAACAGCATCGTTTTGCCCTCCACCTGATTGATATAATGCTGCAGCTTATCAACCTCGTGCGACCAGTATTCCGCCACGATAAACAGCGGCTGCTCAGCGACTTCCTGAACGTGTTCAATCCACTCTTTATAGAACCAGGCGGGAATGTGCTTCACCGCGTCCAGACGAAAACCGTCGCACTGAGTCTGCTCCATCACCCACCGCGCCCAGTACTTGATCTCTTCCGTGACGGCATGGTTACGAAAGTCGATGTTTTCGCCCATCAGATAATCGAAGTTGCCCATTTCATCATCGACCTGGTCGTTCCAGCCTTCACCGGTATAGTCGTTGACGATCTTAAAGATGCTGTCCTCGTTGGGATTTTCGATGTGGTCGATACCGCTAAAGCATTTGTAATCCCAGATAAACTGCGAATATTTCCCCGCCCGAGCCGGGAAGGTATAGCGTGTCCAGGCTTCACACTCGATGATCTCCTCGTCGATTTGCGTTCGGTCCTGTTCATTGACGCGCTGCACGCGGACGGGCTCTTTCTCATCCGCGCCCATTTTGTGGTTAACCACGACGTCGAGCAGCACGGCGATATCGTTGCTTTTGAGCGCGTTAATGGCTTCCAGCAGCTGGGCCTTATCACCGTATTTGGTGGCGATGCCGCCTTTCTGATCGAATTCGCCAAGATCGAACAGGTCGTAGGAATCGTAGCCCACAGAGTAGCCGCCGGATGCGCCTTTATACGCCGGAGGAAGCCAGATCATATTGATGCCAATCTCGTTCAGATTGGGGGCCAGAGCCGTAACCTCGCGCCACAATTCACCGCCAGCGGGGTAATACCAGTGAAAACATTGCAGTAAGGTTGGGTTGCGCATGCACTTTCTCCATGAAGTCGCGAAACTCAAGTATGGAGTAGCTTTTGCAGAATTGCCTGGCGAACGAAGCGGTGAATGTTCGTTCGCCAGCTAACTGGCTAATTGATATCGCTATTACTTTGCGGGACCAGAACGTGACCGCCCTGGTTGCCATAGGTGGAGAGAACCGTTTTTTGGATGGAGGACTGGCCAACCAGCTTTGCCAGTTCATCCATTCTGGCCTGCAGCAACGTTTTGACCTGGCTTTCGTTATCCAGGATCACGCGTAAGGTTGGACGAAGCTGCTCCTGCAACTGCACGGAAGGTTCAATTTCCTGCGTGAGGCGAGCCAGCGAGTGCACCGCGTTAACGTAATCGGTTTCACAGGTGATGAGATCATCCCAGAGCCCCTGACGAGCCAGGCGTAACATGAGCTGGCTCTGCTCAAGGAGTTGCTGATAAAGGGTATAAAGTTGCGGTGCATTACTCATTAGACGGCGTCCTGAAACGGTTGTGGCGAACCGGCAACCTCCTTCCACCCGTCAGCGATATTGCGCAGCAAATTTTCCACCTCTTCGATGGCGCTGGCGTCGTTATTCACGTTGGCGTGCAGGAGGCGACGTACCATATAGGCATAGAGAGCGATCAAGTTTTGAGTAAGCTCATCGCCATTATTTTCTACCAGACCAACCTTCAGTCCGTTCTCGATAATGTTGATAGCTTTCGACAGCGCCAGCCCCTTTGCCGGGATATTGCCGTCCTGCAGGAACAGACGCGCGCGTACCAGCGCGCTGAGGGCTCCATCAAATAGCATGATAACCAGCTGCTGCTGGCTGGCGCTCATCACCGCGCTTTCGACTTCTATTTTTGCGTAGGCTTGCGTGCCTTTTGCGCCGTACATGTTATCCCCCTCGGGTCTGATTAGCGTTTACTACTTGCTGCTGGACGTATTTTCGAACTGCTGCGTCAGGTAGCTGCTGGTGTTATTCAGCGAGGTCATCAGTACGTCCAGCTGGGTAAACTGGGCTTTGTACTGCGCCACTCTTGCATCTATACGTTCGCTCACGGCGTTGTATTGATCCGTTAGCTTGTTCAGCGTTTTGCTGACGCCATCTTTTGCCGCCTGGATGATCCCTTTACTGGAAAGCCAGTCGGTCAGGTTGGTGGCCATGGTGGTGGTGATGCCGGTGGTTTTACCGTCGCCCACAACCAGATCTTTCACTGCGGTCGGGTTATCCGTCAGCGCTTTTTTCAGCTTGGTGCTGTCCAGTTCCAGTTTTCCGGTACTTGGATCTGAGGTGATGCCTACCTGTGACAGCGTTTTGTAGGCGGTTCCGCCAACGGTGTTCCCCAGCATGGTTTTCAGCTGGGTCTGGATTGTACGCAGCGTGCTGTCACCCAGCAGGGCACCATTGCTGGAGTCCTGTGCATCCGTTCCCGCATCGACTGCCGTATATTTGGTCAGAGATGCAAAGCTGTCCTGCAGCGTGTTGTAGGCATCCACCCAGGCCTTCATCGCCGTTTCGGCTTTAGACGTATCTTTGGTGATCGTCAGCGTCTGGTTGCCGCTGGTCACGTCATTCAGGTTCAGGGTGATATCTTCCAGCGCATCACTGATGGTGTTGCTGCTGTTCTCGATATCAACATTGTTGACCTTCAGCTGGGCGTTCTGCGCGGTGACGCTTTCGGTCATGCCGTTGCTTGCATCGGTGCTGGTGCCGTTGTAGCCCATAAAGGATTGCAGGGCGCTGTCGCCGCTCACGCTGATGCTGACCGCGTTGTCCGCACCGGTTTCGGTGGAGGTGATAGACAAACGATACTGACCGTTACCCACGTTAATAATACTGGCGGTGACGCCCGCATCGGCTTTGTTGATGGCATCACGAATGCCGGTCAGCGAGGAGTTTGCAGCGCTGATATCCACGGTCACCGGATCTTTACCGTTGCCAGGGGTAAAGGTAATTTTGCTGTCCGCCGTGGCAATGGCGGTTTTACTGTCCGCCTGGGTACTTTTGGTGGTCAGCGTTTGCGCCTGCGCCAGCTGTGTCACGCTGATCGTGTATTTACCCGCAATCGCGCTGCCGGTCGTGGTGGCGCTAAAGGCAGTGGTACTGCTAGCCGTGCTGGTTGCCGTAAACAGGTCGGCTTTATTCAGCGCGGTGTTGGCGGTCTGAAACGCTTCCAGTGAACTCTTCAACGTGCCGTAAGCGCTAAGCTTGGCGGTATAAGATGTCTGTTGTTTGGAAATCGGCGTCAGCTGCGCTTTTTCGGCCGTGGTCAGACTATCCAGAATGTCTGCTAACTTAAGACCCGAACCAATCCCCAATGATGAAATACTTGCCATATTTATTCCTTAATCTATCGACACGTAGAACGAATAGTGGGGTTATCGGCTTTTATGGGGGAAAGTTTACGGTTAATTTCTTTTTTTTAATGGCGGGAATAACGGTAATAGAGAAGAGTATTTCCGTGGCTAAAAAAATTCTCGAGATCCTGAAAAAAAATCTAAAGGTTGTTTTGGACCAGACGATAACACCTTTGACGGCGATGAAGCCGAAGGGTGGAAACCCAAATCTAACCAAACAGATTTGATGAACAACAGGAAACGAAATCATGGCACAAGTCATTAATACCAACAGCCTCTCGCTGATCACTCAGAACAACATCAACAAGAACCAGTCTGCTCTGTCTTCTTCTATCGAGCGTCTGTCTTCTGGTCTGCGTATCAACAGCGCTAAAGATGACGCTGCGGGCCAGGCTATCGCTAACCGCTTCACTTCTAACATCAAAGGTCTGACTCAGGCTGCACGTAACGCAAACGACGGTATCTCTCTGGCGCAGACCACTGAAGGCGCACTGTCTGAAATCAACAACAACCTGCAGCGTGTTCGTGAGCTGACCGTTCAGGCAACTACCGGTACTAACTCCGATTCTGACCTGTCTTCAATCCAGGACGAAATCAAATCCCGTCTGTCTGAAATTGACCGCGTATCTGGTCAGACTCAGTTCAACGGCGTGAACGTACTGGCTAAAGATGGCACCATGAAGATTCAGGTTGGTGCAAATGATGGTCAGACTATTTCCATCGATCTGCAAAAAATCGACTCTTCTACTCTCGGCCTGAACGGTTTCTCAGTCTCTAAAAATGCTCTCGAAACTGGCGAAGCGATCACTCAACTGCCGAACGGTGCTAATGCGCCAATCGCTGTTAAGATGGATGCGTCTGTTCTGACCGATCTTAACATTACTGATGCTTCAGCTGTTTCTCTGCACAACGTAACTAAAGGTGGCGTAGCAACGTCTACTTATGTTGTTCAGTATGGCGATAAGAGCTATGCAGCATCTGTTGATGCGGGTGGCACAGTTAAACTGAACAAAGCCGACGTAACATATAATGACGCAGCGAATGGTGTTGCTAATGCCACCCAAGCTGGTAGCCTGGTTCAGGTTGGTGCTGATGCAAACAACGATGCAGTTGGTTTTGTTACCGTTCAGGGTAAAAATTATGTTGCTGATGACTCATTAGTGAATGCTAATGGCGCTGCTGGCGCTGCAGCTACTAAAGTAACAATCGATGGCGCGGGTACTAACCAAGCTAAGATCGAACTCAGCCAAAATGGTGCTACTGCTGCAACAGCAGAGTTTGCTGGCGCATCTACCAACGATCCACTGGCTCTGCTGGACAAAGCTATCGCATCTGTTGATAAATTCCGTTCTTCTCTGGGTGCGGTTCAGAACCGTTTGAGCTCTGCTGTAACCAACCTGAACAACACCACTACCAACCTGTCTGAAGCGCAGTCCCGTATTCAGGACGCCGACTATGCGACCGAAGTGTCAAATATGTCTAAAGCGCAGATCGTTCAGCAGGCCGGTAACTCCGTGCTGTCCAAAGCTAACCAGGTTCCTCAGCAGGTTCTGTCTCTGCTGCAGGGCTAATCGCCTGATTCGCTCAAACCCCGCTTCGGCGGGGTTTTTTTCTTCTTGTATTCATTCGTAACCCCCAAATAACCCCTCATTTCACCCACTATTCATCCAATTAAAACCCCTGCAGAATCGGATAATCATGCCGATAACTCAATTAACGCAGGGCTGTTTATCGTGAATTCACTCTATACCGCTGATGGTGTAATGGATAAACACTCGCTGTGGCAGCGTTATGTTCCGCTGGTGCGTCACGAAGCATTGCGCCTCCAGGTGCGTTTGCCGGCGAGTGTGGAACTGGACGATCTGCTACAGGCGGGCGGTATCGGGTTATTGAATGCAGTTGACCGATACGACGCTCTGCAAGGAACGGCATTTACTACTTACGCAGTTCAGCGTATTCGTGGTGCGATGCTGGACGAGCTGCGCAGCCGCGACTGGGTGCCGCGCAGCGTTCGCCGCAACGCGCGCGAAGTGGCGCATGCGATGGGGCAGCTGGAACAGGAGCTGGGACGCAACGCGACGGAAACCGAAGTGGCGGAACGTCTGGGCATTCCTGTTGAAGAGTATCGTCAGATGTTGCTCGATACCAATAACAGCCAACTCTTCTCTTATGACGAGTGGCGCGAAGAGCATGGCGATAGCATCGAGCTGGTGACGGATGAGCATCAGCAAGAAAACCCGTTACACCATTTACTGGAAGGTAATTTACGCCATCGCGTAATGGAAGCTATTGAAGCATTACCGGAACGTGAACAGCTGGTGTTAACCCTTTACTACCAGGAAGAGCTCAACCTCAAAGAGATTGGCGCTGTTCTGGAAGTGGGGGAGTCGCGGGTGAGCCAGCTGCACAGCCAGGCCATTAAACGCTTACGAACAAAGCTGGGTAAGTTATAGATGATTGATTCATCTGAAAAATGCCGCACAACGTATTGACAACCAGGAGTTATCATGACGGTGCAGCACGCTAAAAGACGGCCTTTAAGCCGCTACCTGAAAGACTTTAAACACAGCCAGACGCATTGCGCCCACTGTAACAAGTTACTTGACCGAATCACGTTGGTTCGCCGCGGCGAAATCGTAAATAAGATCGCGATTTCTCGTCTCGACACCCTGATGGATGAATCAGCCTGGCTCGAAGAGCAAAAAGAGTGGGTGGCGCTTTGTCGTTTCTGTGGCGATCTCCACTGCAAAGAGCAAAGCGACTTCTTCGACATTATCGGCTTTAAGCAGTTCCTGTTTGAACAGACCGAAATGAGCCACGGCACCGTGCGTGAATACGTGGTTCGCCTGCGCCGCCTGGGCCAGCATTTAACCGTGCACAACATTTCTCGCGATCTGCTGAGTACCGGCTATCTTGATGAAAATCTGGAGCCGTGGCTGCCGGCAACCAGCACCAACAACTACCGCATTGCGCTGCGCAAGTATGCGCAATATAAGGTGCAAATGCCCGGCGTGTTAAAGCAGAAAGTCCACGCGGAAACAACTTCTGATATATATTAAAAATGAATAAGATGTAGCGCAGTCGCCTTTGACGTTGCAGGCGATTTCACTACACTACTCAAAAATTCCACTGTATCGGGGTATTTATGAAATTAGCACTTCTGGGTCGTCAGGCGCTGATGGGTGTCATGGCCGTGGCGCTGGTCGCGGGCATGAGCGTGAAAACGTTCGCAGCAGAAAACCTGCTGAATAAAGTCAAAGAGCGCGGTACGCTGCTGGTTGGGCTGGAAGGAACCTATCCTCCGTTCAGCTTCCAGGGCGATGACGGAAAACTTACCGGTTTCGAAGTGGAATTTGCGGAAGAACTGGCGAAACATCTTGGGGTTAAAGCGTCCCTGAAGCCGACCAAGTGGGACGGTATGCTGGCGTCGCTGGATTCCAAACGTATCGACGTGGTGATCAATCAGGTGACCATTTCCGACGAGCGTAAGAAGAAATATGATTTCTCGACGCCGTATACCGTGTCCGGTATTCAGGTGCTGGTGAAGAAAGGTAACGAAGGCAGCATTAAATCCGCCGCCGATCTGAAAGGTAAAAAAGTCGGCGTGGGTCTGGGCACTAACTACGAAGAGTGGCTGCGCCAGAACGTTCAGGGCGTGGATATCCGCACCTATGATGATGACCCGACGAAATATCAGGATCTGCGCGTGGGCCGTATCGACGCCATTCTGGTTGACCGCCTGGCGGCGCTGGATCTGGTGAAGAAAACCAACAATACCCTGGCCGTCGCCGGTGATGCCTTCTCCCGTCAGGAGTCTGGCGTAGCCGTTCGTAAAGGCAACGAAGACCTGGTGAAAGCCATCGATGCCGCCATCGCGGACATGCAGAAAGACGGTAGCCTGAAGGCGCTGTCCGAGAAGTGGTTCGGGGCAGACGTCACTAAATAAGTCTCTGACCGACAAAAAAAGGCGCTTTTAAAAGCGCCTTTTTTATTTCTGACGCCACAACGTGCATAATAAAAACATGCATAATTACAGTGTTACCGGAGAACCCATGTCCCTGCAAAATTTAACGCGCTTTCCCCGCCTCGAGTTTATCGGTGCCCCCACGCCGCTGGAGTACCTGCCGCGGTTTTCTGACTATCTGGGGCGCGATATTTTCATTAAGCGTGATGACGTCACGCCAATGGCGATGGGCGGCAACAAGCTGCGCAAGCTGGAATTCCTCGCCGCTGACGCGCTGCGCGAAGGGGCGGACACGCTGATAACGGCAGGGGCAATCCAGTCTAACCACGTTCGCCAGACGGCGGCGGTGGCGGCAAAGCTAGGGCTGCACTGCGTGGCGCTGCTGGAAAATCCAATTGGCACACGCGCAGAGAATTACCTCACTAACGGAAACCGTCTGCTGCTGGACCTGTTTAACGTGCAGGTCGAAATGGTCGATGCGCTAACCGACCCAGCCGCGCAGCTGAATGAGCTGGCCACCCGCCTGGAAGCGCAGGGCTTTCGCCCGTACGTTATTCCGGTTGGCGGATCGAACGCGCTGGGTGCGTTGGGGTATGTTGAAAGCGCGCTGGAAATCGCTCAGCAGTGCGAAGGCGCGGTGACGCTCTCTTCAGTCGTCGTTGCGTCCGGCAGCGCGGGAACGCACGCGGGGCTCGCCGTTGGCCTGGAACAGCTGATGCCGGACGTGGAGCTTATCGGCGTCACGGTGTCACGCAGCGTGGCGGATCAAAAACCAAAAGTCGTAACGCTGCAGCAGGCGGTGGCAGAGCAGCTTGAGGTCAACGCGAAGGCCGATATTCATCTGTGGGATGATTACTTTGCGCCCGGCTACGGCACCCCCAACGATGAGGGGATGGAAGCGGTAAAATTGCTGGCGCGCCTGGAGGGCATCCTGCTCGATCCTGTGTATACCGGCAAAGCGATGGCGGGGCTTATCGACGGCATTGCGCAGAAGCGCTTGAAGGATGAAGGGCCAATTTTATTTGTACACACCGGCGGGGCACCCGCGCTGTTTGCCTATCATCCTCACGTCTAAAAATCAGGTCGAAAAATAATAATGCAAGAAAGTATTCAACTGGTTATTGATTCGCTGCCGTTCCTGCTCAAGGGGGCGGTGTTCACATTACAGCTCAGTATCGGCGGAATGTTCTTCGGCCTGGTGCTGGGGTTTATGCTGGCCCTGATGCGCATGTCGCCCGTTTGGCCGGTGCGCTGGCTGGCGCGGGTTTATATCTCGGTGTTTCGCGGTACGCCGCTTATCGCCCAGCTGTTTATGATCTACTACGGCCTGCCGCAGTTCGGCATTGAGCTTGATCCTATTCCCGCAGCGATGATTGGCCTGTCGCTGAACACGGCGGCTTACACCTCGGAAACCCTGCGTGCGGCGATCTCCTCCATCGATAAAGGACAGTGGGAAGCCGCTGCCAGTATCGGGATGACGCCATGGCAAACCCTGCGCAGGGCTATCCTGCCGCAGGCGGCGCGCGTGGCCCTGCCCCCGCTGAGCAACAGCTTTATTAGCCTGGTAAAAGATACCTCGCTGGCGGCCACCATTCAGGTGCCGGAGCTTTTCCGTCAGGCGCAGCTCATTACCTCGCGCACGCTCGAAGTGTTTACGATGTATCTGGCGGCCTCACTCATCTACTGGGTCATGGCGACGGTACTGTCCGCGCTGCAAAACTACTTTGAAAACCAGCTTAACCGTCAGGAGCGTGATCCAAAATGAGTGCCATCGACGTTAAAAACCTGGTGAAAAAATTCCACGGGCAAACCGTTCTCCACGGGATCGATCTTGAAGTCGAGCAGGGCGAAGTGGTAGCGATTATCGGGCCGAGCGGTTCAGGGAAGACGACGCTGCTGCGCAGCATCAACCTGCTCGAACAGCCGGAGGGTGGAACGATTCGGGTGGGGGATATCGCCATTGATACCGCGAAATCCCTTAGCCAGCAGAAAGGATTAATTCGCCGTCTGCGCCAGCACGTGGGCTTTGTCTTCCAGAGTTTTAACCTGTTCCCGCACCGGACGGTGCTGGAGAACATTATTGAAGGTCCGGTTATCGTGAAGGGCGAGCCGAAGGACGAGGCCACAACCCGCGCGCGCGAACTGCTGGCAAAAGTGGGGCTGGCGGGCAAAGAGACCAGCTATCCGCGCCGGCTGTCCGGCGGGCAGCAGCAGCGTGTTGCCATCGCCCGCGCGCTGGCAATGCGTCCGGATGTGATCCTCTTTGATGAACCGACCTCCGCGCTCGACCCTGAGCTGGTGGGCGAGGTGTTAAACACGATCCGTCAGCTTGCGCAGGAAAAACGCACGATGGTTATCGTTACCCACGAAATGAGCTTTGCTCGCGACGTTGCGGACCGGGCCATTTTCATGGATCAGGGGCGTATAGTGGAGCAGGGGCCAGCCAAAGAGCTGTTTGCGAACCCGCAGCAGCCGCGTACTCGTCAATTCCTCGAAAAATTCCTCATGCAATAGCATTTTTGCACGCATTTGCTCCAGTTCTTTCTGCTGGAGCAAATTATTCTCCCCTCGGCCCTGTCCTTATGTTTTTTTATTCCGTAATGCTCGGATAAACCTTATTAAAATTGAAGTTAATTCCATATTTGCCGATATTTTATGGCTAGAAATAAGTTTTCTGTGTTAGGTTATATTCACCATAATAATGATTATCTTTATCAGGGGCTTCATTCAGTAAGTATGAGGGATTCAGACTTTTTCACCTGGCGACGGGAATGCGTCCTCCGGTTTCAGGGATTGACCTGTGCCGACGAGGTATATCAAGAACTCCAGCAACAAACACAGGCGCTTGAGTTTGATTATTTCTCGCTCTGCGTTCGCCACCCGGTGCCATTTACGCGCCCGCGCGTTTCCGTACATTCCAGTTATCCGCGCGAGTGGATGGCGCAATATCATTCAGAGAACTATTTCACCATCGACCCGGTGCTAAAACCGGAGAATTTCATTCAGGGGCATTTACCCTGGACAGATGAATTATTCACTGATGCCCCACAATTATGGGATGGCGCACGGGATCACGGTTTGCGTATGGGAATAACGCAGTGTTTGATGTTACCCAATCATGCGCTCGGATTTCTGTCGGTGTCGCGTACTAGCGCGCGGGCTAATCGGTTGGGCAGTGAGGAAATTGAGCTGCGCTTGCAAATCCTGGTGCAAATGGCATTGGCGTCACTGCTTCGCTTTGAACATGAGATGGTCATGCCGCCTGAAATGAAGTTCAGCAAGCGCGAGCGGGAAATTCTGAAGTGGACGGCGGAAGGGAAGACTTCTGCTGAAATAGCCATCATTCTCTCTATTTCCGAGAATACGGTTAACTTCCATCAGAAAAATATGCAGAAGAAATTCAATGCGCCAAACAAGACGCAGATAGCCTGTTACGCTGCGGCCACCGGGCTTATTTGACAAGACAGGGCGTTCTGCGTGCCAGACGAGATAACGGCTGAATGCAATGCATCCAGCCGTTTTGTTTTACTGGCGGTAAGCCTGTTTAATTTGCTTAACGGTATTGGCAAATACCGCTGACTCGACCTGGTCTTCCATCTGCGCGATTTGTTTTTCCATCTTTATGATCACACGACCAGCATCAGCCTGGCCCATAGCCTGCAACATAAGCGTTAGCAGTGACTTCAGGCAGTTTACTTCCTGCGCCAGCTCTTGGTTATTCTCCGCGGTGGCGAATTCAGGTGTGCTCATTTATTTTCCTCATTATTAAACAGCGCTCGAGCGCGACGATGAAAGTTAAGGCCGCGGAGTATACCACAAGCAACGTCAAAAAAATGCAGTGGTTGATTTATGTACTTTTCCGTTGATTGTTTATTTGCGTAAACACATGACAAGGGTAATCTGGCCGGGAGTTTATCGGCTGCTAATTGTTTTACGCCGGTTCGTTTGCCGTTAATTATTGTTACAAAAATTTAAGCACTGGTCTTTTGCATAAGCAATTACCTGGTTTTTTGTAACCTTTTGAATACAGGTGCTTAAAATTAGCCGCAAACGCACGGGTTCTGCGGGCCGACTTTCCACTATCTGTACAGGCTAATTTCCAAAAACGAGAGCGAAATCGTGTCGCGGGTTTTTTAACGTTTTAATCTTGCGGGGAAAACCGTTAATATAAACCCAATTAGCAGTCAGTAGCGTTATCCCTATTCTGGAGACATTTCCTTTGATCAACGTCCTTCTTGTTGATGACCACGAACTGGTGCGCGCAGGGATACGACGCATTCTTGAAGATATAAAAGGTATTAACGTTGCCGGTGAGGCCTGCTGTGGGGAAGATGCCGTTAAATGGTGCCGCACCCACTCGGCCGATGTTGTGTTGATGGATATGAACATGCCCGGTATCGGTGGGCTTGAGGCAACACGCAAAATCGCCCGCACCTTTGTTGATACTAAAGTCATCATGCTGACCGTGCATACCGAAAACCCATTGCCCGCTAAGGTGATGCAGGCTGGCGCTGCCGGCTACCTTAGCAAAGGTGCTGCACCGCAGGAGGTGGTTAACGCCATTCGCTCCGTTTTCTCCGGGCAGCGCTATATCGCTTCAGACATTGCGCAACAAATGGCGCTCAGCCAAATTGAACCTGAGAAAACGGAATCGCCGTTTGCCAGTTTGTCCGAGCGCGAGTTGCAGATTATGCTGATGATCACCAAAGGTCAGAAGGTGAATGAGATTTCTGAACAGCTGAATCTCAGCCCGAAAACGGTTAACAGCTACCGCTATCGTATGTTCAGTAAACTGAACATTCATGGTGACGTCGAGCTGACTCACCTGGCCATTCGTCATGGTCTGTGCAATGCGGAGTCGTTAGTAAATCAGTGAATGAAGCGTTCGATTCAAAAGCTTTTCTGAAAACCGTTACCAGCCAGCCAGGCGTCTACCGCATGTATGACGCTGGCGGTACGGTTATCTATGTGGGTAAGGCAAAAGATCTCAAAAAACGCCTGTCCAGCTATTTTCGCAGCAATCTGGCCTCGCGTAAGACTGAGGCGCTGGTTGCCCTTATTCAGAACATCGATGTCACCGTTACGCACACAGAGACGGAAGCGCTGCTGCTTGAGCACAACTATATAAAGTTGTATCAACCGCGCTACAACGTGCTGCTGCGCGACGATAAGTCCTATCCCTTTATCTTTCTGAGTGGCGATACGCATCCCCGACTCGCCATGCACCGTGGTGCAAAACATGCGAAGGGTGAATACTTCGGACCTTTTCCCAACGGTTATGCCGTGCGGGAAACGCTCGCGCTGCTGCAAAAAATCTTCCCGGTTCGACAGTGCGAAAACAGCGTCTACCGCAACCGTTCGCGTCCGTGTCTGCAGTACCAGATTGGTCGCTGCCTGGGGCCATGCGTCGCGGGGCTGGTGAGCGAAGAAGAGTACGCGCAGCAGGTGGAGTATGTACGCCTGTTTTTAGCCGGCAAAGACGACCAGGTGCTCACCCAGCTGATTACCCGCATGGAAAAAGCGAGCGCTTCGCTGGAGTTTGAAGAGGCGGCGCGTATTCGCGATCAGATCCAGGCGGTGCGTAGGGTGACCGAGAAACAGTTCGTCTCGAATACCGGTGACGACCTTGACGTGATCGGTGTCTCTTTCGATTCCGGGCTGGCCTGCGTCCACGTGCTGTTTATTCGCCAGGGCAAGGTGCTCGGCAGCCGCAGCTATTTCCCGAAGGTGCCCGGCGGCACGGAGCTCGGAGAAGTGGTGGAGACCTTTGTGGGTCAGTTCTATCTGCAGGGGAGTCAGATGCGCACGCTGCCTTCTGAGATCCTGCTCGATTTTAACCTCGACGATAAAACGCTGCTGGCGGATTCGCTTTCCGAGCTGGCGGGCCGTCGGGTTAATGTTCAGACTAAGCCTCGCGGCGATCGCGCGCGTTACCTGAAGCTGGCGCGTACCAACGCGGCCACGGCGCTTACCACCAAACTCTCGCAGCAGTCGACGGTTCACCAGCGCTTAACCGCGCTCGCAGAGCTGCTCAAGCTGCCGGCGGTGAAACGCATGGAGTGCTTCGACATCAGCCACACGATGGGAGAGCAGACGGTAGCGTCATGCGTGGTATTTGATGCTAATGGGCCGCTGCGTGCTGAATATCGCCGCTATAATATTACCGGGATTACGCCGGGTGATGACTATGCGGCGATGAATCAGGTGCTGCGACGCCGCTATGGCAAGGCTATTGAAGAGAGTAAGATCCCTGACGTGATCCTTATCGATGGCGGGAAAGGGCAGCTCGGGCAGGCGAAGGCGGTATTTGAGTCGCTTGACGTTGAGTGGGATAAAAACCACCCGCTGCTGCTGGGGGTGGCAAAAGGCGCCGATCGTAAAGCCGGGCTGGAGACGCTGTTCTTCGAGCCAGAAGGTGAGGGGTTTAGTCTTCCGCCGGATTCGCCAGCCCTGCATGTTATCCAGCATATTCGCGATGAATCTCACGATCATGCGATCAGCGGGCACCGTAAAAAACGGGCGAAGGTCAAAAACACCAGCACGCTGGAGACAATAGAGGGCGTTGGTCCAAAACGTCGCCAGATGCTGTTGAAGTATATGGGCGGATTGCAAGGATTACTCAACGCCAGCATGGAGGAAATTGCAAAAGTGCCGGGTATTTCGCAAGGGCTGGCAGAAAAGATCTACTACTCGTTGAAACATTGAGGGCTCTGTAGCAACATAGAGCTAAATTTTACTGACAACAAACAGTTACCGTCATTATGCGATTTAATATCCCTACGTTGCTCACTCTTTTTCGCGTCGTGCTTATCCCGTTCTTTGTGCTGGCATTTTATCTGCCGGTTGTCTGGGCGCCGTTTGCCTGTGCGTTGATTTTCCTGGTCGCCGCCGTTACCGACTGGTTTGATGGCTATCTTGCGCGCCGCTGGAATCAAAGCACGCGCTTTGGTGCCTTCCTCGATCCTGTGGCGGACAAGGTGATGGTGGCTATCGCGATGGTGCTGGTGGCCGAGCATTATCACACCTGGTGGGTAACGCTGCCTGCGGCAACGATGATTGCCCGCGAGATCATTATTTCAGCCCTGCGTGAGTGGATGGCGGAGCTGGGTAAGCGCAGCAGCGTGGCGGTGTCCTGGATCGGCAAGGTGAAAACTACGGCACAGATGGCCTCTTTGGTGTGGATGCTGTGGCGTCCGAACGCATGGGTAGAGTGGGCGGGGATTGGCCTGCTGTGGGTTGCCGCAGTGCTGACCCTGTGGTCCATGCTGCAATATTTGAACGCTGCACGTGGAGATTTGCTTGAACAGTGATCGTTTCGCCGTAATTTTCAGCAAACGATCCGGGGATGCAAAAAATAACGTTGACTCATAACAGCATATCAGTAGAATGCAACGCATCGAACGGCGGCACGGTTAGCCGGACGACAATGAAATCAAGTGGTTAGACATTACTTGATATCATGCGGGAATAGCTCAGTTGGTAGAGCACGACCTTGCCAAGGTCGGGGTCGCGAGTTCGAGTCTCGTTTCCCGCTCCAAATTAAACGCATCGGCAGTTGCGGGTGCAGGTCGAAAGACAAAAGATTTAAGGCGCGTTAGCAAAGCGGTTATGTAGCGGATTGCAAATCCGTCTAGTCCGGTTCGACTCCGGAACGCGCCTCCACTTTCTTCCCTGGCCGGATGGTGGAATCGGTAGACACAAGGGATTTAAAATCCCTCGGCGTTCGCGCTGTGTGGGTTCAAGTCCCACTCCGGCTACCATGGGAAAAAAAGAATAATCAAAGCAATAAGCAGTGTCGTGAAACCACCGAAAGGTGGTTTTTTTGTGCCTGTTTTTCACCAATCCTACGATGGTTTTTTATAAACGCATACCCCGCTAGCTTTTTGTTCTCCACAATTTTTTTATCCTGTCATCAATCGCTATCTGTCTGGTGTTCTTAATGCCGGAAAATGCCTCTTTCTCCTCCCGACTCCCTTCCAGATCTACAATGCCCTTTTACTTTCAGGTTGTGGGAAGTGAAATCATTCGATAGGTGAGAGAGCTTTCATGGCTGCGAGTTAATCCTCGTGCCATCGCGCGCTACTACGCAATCGCGGACAATAGCCGCAGGATTTTAAGTTCAAACAATATTGCTATATGTGCGTTTCAGCGCTTGTGCGTCATCTTTATGAGTTAAAAGTTACCAAAATAAAGTAATGGTATTAAGAGGTAGATTCTTTCACTGTGCTAGGTGAGTACTACTTCATGTGAACCAAGAACTTTGTTAGCCGACCCGGTAATAAGCTCAGCGGGACTGACCTATGTAGATTCTGACGGTGCTTACTGAAGTGCAGAAAACTACTGATTCACTTAGCCACGCACCTCAACTTCTTGGGGACGTTATGCCTTAAAATCCATTGATTCATCAGGGGACAATACAGGACGACAGGTTCAATCTCCCTCACAATTATGGAATCTTGCATTGTTAAAAGGGTTTTTAACAATACAGTGAGAAGTTTCTATCCTAACATTTACAGCTCGTGGGGTTAACAAGACGGGTTTATGTTGATTATTGCATCATTAAGCAACCATATAGTAGCCACGAGAATTGACCAGACTGGTTGAGGTGGAAAGGATTTCTAAGCTGATTAGCAATGAGACCGCAGTGCAAATATTTTCAGATTAGTTGTTTCTGATTCTTGCCATTGTATTGGAGGTATTGACAGCGTTTTAACTTGCAATATTGAAGAGAACTGGTTTATGCATATAACGGAAATCGGGAAATCGGGAAACATATTTTAAAAAAAGCGCCCTGGAGAGGGCGCTTGATTATTTTTTATCCACATAACCTTTTCTTAAATTGATGAAAGGTTTTTCTATAAGCGTGAAAGTTATTATAGATACCATGATTATGGCTGGCATTATAATAAACGCTGTCGTTATTACTGGGTTAAAATCTTTTATGTACGCACCTAAATTCTGTTGAATAAATCTACCAACTGGTATGTGCATTAAATACATTGAGAAACTCAATGCACCAAGATAAGAAAGACAACTATCTAAAATGGGTACTATTTTAAGAGGTAGCATAATATATGAGTAAGCTACAAATGCCCATAAAACAGCCTCAATAGTTAAACTAAAATTAAATATTATAAAGGGACTTTTTCCTGAAACTGTATACATTGATATAGCAATAACAGAGACAATTAACATTGCAAAAGAGGGTAATAGCATCCGTTTTTTTGATTTTTGAGATAAATAAATATGCCCGGTTATTATTCCAATTAAAAATTGGTCAAGCCTGCCGACAAGAGATTTGTATAACTCGTGGTAGGTTGAATCGCCGTAAGAATTTACAATCATGAATTTTATAAAAATTATCATGGCGAGCATGTTGAATGCATATTTGATTCCATATCTACCGATAAATAAAGCGATGAATGGGAATATTAAATAGAATTGAAATTCAACTGCAAGTGTCCACATTGGCACTAATATAGGTTCTTTACCCATCCATTCATTTGCCGAAAAGCCAGTGTTGAATTGTAGTAAGACCAGTCTAAGAATGTCTGCGATACTAACCATCGAACCATGGATAGTCATAGCGATAAAGAAAACAAATATAACTAGCGGGAATATCCTCAGGATCCTGTTTGTGATGAATTGTTTATATTCAACTTTATTTCTTCCGGCATCTGTTATTACACAGAAGATAAAGCCAGAGAGAACAAGAAAAAGGCTTACCCCTGTTGCTCCTGAGTTAATCCATTGGTATAAGAACCAGGAAATACCATTACCATTTGGATCGAAAGAGGGTATGTTCCCTCTGAAATGGAGAAACGCAACAAGTGAAGCCGCAACAAACCTTAGATGATCTAATCTTGAAAGGTAACCTAAGTTTTTTGTTTGCACATTAAGCTCTTAATTTTAGGGTGGAAATTTTTATTCTACCATTATAGACACAATTTTTCACAACTAGTAGATAGTCGTATTTTCAACTACCAGTCATTTTAGCCTTGAGGAGCAAAACTAATTTCCCTTTGGTAGCCAGTTATGATGATGAAAAGGCTCTCAGACGAGGATGCAGGGCTGTCGTACAGCACATCTTATGGCAGCTTTGATAACTACCTACCATAGCTTCTTGATGCGTTGAGCCAAGCAATGTGGCTGCTATAGAGGTGCTTGGGGGCCTCTTATCGGGTCTACTGACCAACCTGCTTCATCTCTCTTAGAAAACAATGATGGCAAGCTTGAAGGGAGTTGGAAAATGCATACCACCAAAACTAAGCTCAGAGCAGCAGTTCTGGGGCTGATCCTAAATCCTCGTTCACTTCCTGAATGGGGGAGAAGGCAACAGCCTGACTACCATCTAAAGATGGTAGCGGCAGTAAGACGATTTATCGTGGTGGAAAACGGTGTATGGTAAACCGGCGGTGCGTGTCGTGATGTTGACGCTGGTGAATTGCGACCAAATCTAAGCTATTTAAAGTAAAACATTGCTGGTACACACAGTGAATGCAAAATCAAGGTTCCACTGACCGAACTGCAAAAGCCTGGATTGCTTTATTCTGCCTGTACCACTTTGGACTTTGAGACTAATTCTCGTCTATGTACTAAAAGCACATCAATTCCAGTAACATTTAACGTACATGTGAAGTGATTCGATGATGGAATAAGGGGGATGGAGGAAACTCCTGCCCGATTAAAGTTCAGAAGAGCGACTGCTATGGTCAGAATGAGCGGTGTGTATAGGAGAGCATTTTTTAAATAATGAAAAAATAGCTGAATATTCCTGAAGCCTCAATTTTCTGAAGGATACCGATACCGAAGAATCCCTAGTTACATCCCGGGATATTCTCCACCGAGAAATAACCCATAATTTTCCTGTTACTTCACATGTTGCTCGTGGGCTGATCGACTACGCGTACCGTTTAGTTCATGGTGCCATGCATGCCGATTTTAACAGACCGGGTCCAACAAATGAAAGTTCCATTGCAACTGGCTCAATGATATATTGTCAGACCGTTCTACTTATCAAGTCGCTGTAGGCAGTCAATGAGAAGGTTGGCAATATTTTGGTTAGCATATGGCGGATGGAAAGTGATCGAAAACGGCGGTTTTTATTATCCTCTTTTCGGACGGCTTATGGTAATAATCTTAAATTCTTGTACTATATTGGGTAAATAGTTATGAGTATTTTGAGCGGCATTATATTTTCTTGATTTTAGCTACCTATTCAAAATCCCGCAGCGTTCACGCTGTGTGTTTTAGATCTCACTCCAACTCCCATGGGAAATAAAGAATAATCAGTGTTGTAAAACCACCAAAAGGTGGTTTTTTGTGCCCGGTATTTAACAGTTAAACCCCACCCAAATACGCCTTCCTTACCTCCTGGTTCCCCAGCAGCTCTTCGCCGCTGCCGCTCATACGAATGTGCCCATTGACCATCACATATCCACGGTCGGCAAGTTTTAGTGCGTGATGCGCGTTTTGCTCTACCAGGAAAATGGTCATGCCGTTGCGCGCCAGCTCGCGCAGGGTCTGAAAAATCTGTTTAACCACAATCGGTGCCAGACCCAGGCTGGGTTCATCCAGCAACAGAAGCTTAGGGCGGCTCATCAGCGCCCGGGCGATAGCCAGCATCTGCTGCTCGCCCCCCGACATGGTCATGGCGCGCTGTTTGCGGCGCTCCTTGAGGCGAGGGAAGAGGTCGAACATATTCTGCATATCCCCGGCTGCAAACTGATTACCAATCGGGATGGTGCCCATAAGCAAGTTCTCCTCAACCGTCATATCCGGGAATATTCGCCGTCCTTCAGGCGCCTGGGCGATACCGCCCGAGGCCACGTAGTGGGTGGATTTGTGGCTGATATCGCTCCCGCAAAAAAGGATCTGCCCGCTACGGATGCGCGGCTGCCCAAAAATTGACATCAGCAAGGTCGATTTCCCCGCGCCGTTGGCCCCAATCAGGGCGACAGTTTCACCTTTATTCACCTCAAGAGAAACCTGCTTCAGCGCCTGAATAACGCCGTAGAACACGTCTACCTCGCGAAATGCCAGCATGGGTTCACTCACAGGCTGACCTCGCTTTCATCCGTGCCCAGGTAGGCTGCAATAACCTTCTCATCATGCTGGATCGCCGCCGGTTTCCCCTGCGCAATGACGTCCCCGTGATCGAGCACGATAATGTTGTCCGAAATATCCATCACCATCCCCATATCGTGCTCAATCAGTAACACCGTGATCTCATGGCGATCGCGCAGAAAGCGGATAATGCTGCTTAACCTGTGCGTTTCAACCGGGTTCAGGCCCGCGGCTGGTTCATCGAGACAGATCATCTCCGGTCCGGTACACATGGCGCGCGCGATTTCCAGCCGCCGCTGTTGCCCGTACGACATCTCGCCCGCCAGACGATTGGCGCAATCCACTAAATCCACCACTTCCAGCCAGTAGTAAGCCCTATCCAGCGCGTCGCTTTCTGCCCGCCGGTAAGCAGGCGTGTTCAGCACGCCGGCAAGCAGATTGCGATTCACGCGCATATGCTGTGCGACCAGCAGGTTCTCCACGACCGACATCTCCCGAAATAGCCGGATATTCTGGAAGGTGCGCGCGAGACCCGCGCGGTTAACCAGGTGGGTGCCGCCGAACATTTTGTAGAAAATACGTTGCCCTAGCTGCGCCGGATTTATCCAGTCGCCCGGCTGAAATTTTTGTCCAAGCACCTGTATAACGTTGGTCGTTTTACTGCGCGTGTTGAAAAGTATGCTGCCGCCTGAGGCCTTATAGAACCCGGTCAGGCAGTTGAACACCGTCGTTTTCCCCGCGCCGTTTGGGCCGATCAGCGCGGTAATCGATCCGCGCTGCACGCTTAGGTTAACGTCGTTTAACGCCCTGATGCCGCCAAAGTGCATCATCAGGTGCTCCACGCTTAAAATTGTTCCATTCATGGCGCTACCCCCTTGCGCACGCCGAAGCCGCTCCGGTTAATGCGGATTAGCCCGCGCGGACGCCAGATCATCATCACCACCATCAGCATGCCAAATAACAAAACCCGGTACTCCGCAAAGCTGCGCAGCAGCTCCGGCGTGACGGTAAGTACAAAGGCGGCCAGCACCACCCCAAGCGTCGACCCCATCCCGCCCAGCACCACGATGGCCAGAATCAGCGCAGACTCGAAAAAGGTGAAGGAGGTCGGATTAACAAACCCCTGATAGGTCGCGAAGAACACGCCGGCAATCCCCGCGGTTGATGCCCCGAGCGTAAAGGCTGAGAGCTTAACCAGAACATGGTTTAACCCCATTGAGCGGCAGGCGATTTCATCTTCCCGCAGCGCTTCCCATGCCCGACCAATCGGCATTCTCGTCAGGCGATGCTTGATGTAGAGCACCAGCATGACCACAAGAAACAGCACCGCGTAGATAAAGATAAACTTCATGTTCGGGTTGTAGGTCAGGTGGAAGAACTCATGGAACGGAACGCCGCCCTCCCTGGCGCGGCGACCAAATTCCAGGCCGAAAAAGGTTGGAGGAGGGGCCGACACCCCGTTTGGTCCGCCGGTGAATGTCAGCCAGTTGTTCAAGACCAGGCGGATAATTTCCCCAAAGCCGAGCGTGACGATGGCCAGATAGTCACCGTGCATGCGCAGCACGGGGAAGCCGAGCAGCGCGCCCGCGGCAGCGGCCATGATGGCGGCGAGGGGGAGCATGCTCCAGAAGCCCAGCCCCAGATACTGATACCCAAGCGCCAGACCGTATGCGCCAATGGCATAAAAGGCGACATAGCCCAGATCCAGTAGCCCCGCCAGCCCGACGACGATGTTGAGTCCAAGACCAAGCAGAACGTAAATCATTCCCAGAATCGCCACCGTCAGGACATATTTTGTGGCCACAAACGGAAAGCAGACGGCCAGGGCAATCACCAGAGGAATAATCCAGCGCATACGGCTCTTATAGTCCGGCGGGCGGACGTAAACGCCCGCGCTGTCGGCTTCAAATCGCGCCTGGAATCGCGCCCCGACAGCCGTGCCTAAAAATGCGCTGAGCACGAAACGACCCAGCATGACGATGCCTATTATCCAGGCCAGCCGCTGGCCTTCAAAGTTAAAGCTGTATCCGTCCAGCACAACGCCCGCAATTGGGCCAAACACGATCAGCGCAATCAGCCCTGAAAAAATCGCGTCCAGCGTGCAGCGCTTAAGGGAAAATCCGTCAGTCGTCATCGTCGTCACCCTCACACCTTCGCCACGACAGGACGGCCCAATAGCCCCTGAGGTCTGAAAATCAGGATTAACACCAGTAGCCCGAATGAGAACACGTCTTTGTAGTCTGAATTTACCATGCCGGAAAATTGCGCTTCGGCTATTCCCAGAATTAACCCGCCGAGCATCGCGCCCGGCAGCGAGCCAATGCCGCCTAGCACCGCTGCGGTAAACGCCTTAATGCCAATGACAAACCCAACGTAAAAATCAAAGGTGCCGTAGTTCATGGTGATCAGCACGCCCGCCAGCCCGGCCATCGCCGCGCCGATCACAAAGACCAGCGAAATAATTCTGTCGGTATTGATCCCCAGAATGGAGGCCATTTTGCGATCCTGCTGCACCGCACGACACATCCGCCCAAGTCGGGTGCGGCTGATTATCCAGGTCAGAATCAACATGCCCGCGAACGATGCGATCAGAATGATAATTTTGGTGTAGGTAATTTGGACAAACCCCTCGCCCAGATGCACGCGCAGCACGCCATCCAGCAGGGTGGGAACCCCTTGCTGACGCGGCCCCTGACTCAGCTGGGCGTAGTTTTGCAGGATGAGCGACATGCCAATGGCAGAGATCAGCGGTGCCAGACGCGTGGAGTTGCGCAGGGGCTTATAGGCAATACGCTCGATGGTCCAGCCGTACACGCCCGTCACGACGATCGTGAAAACCAGCGTGCCGAGGATCAGCAGAGGAAACGACTGCAGGCCAAAAAAGGACAGCAGCGCCAGGCCAATGGCGCAGAGATAGGCCGAAATCATATACACTTCGCCGTGGGCAAAGTTGATCATGCCAATGATGCCGTAGACCATGGTATAGCCGATGGCGATCAACCCGTACACCGAACCCAGCGTTAATCCATTGATTAACTGTTGCAGGAAGAATGTGCTCATCTTAGCGCGCTCTTTATAGAGGCCACGCGGCGCGCGCAGCCTGATGTGTCGTGAGCGTCGGCAGAATAGCCCGCCGACGTTGAGCGTGACTCCGTCCCGTTACTGCACTTCCTTATATTTTCCTTGGTCATCCCACTGGTAAACCACGTAGTCAGACACTTTCAGATCGCCTTTGCTGTCCCAGGCCTTTTTACCCATCACCGTATCCACGGAATTGGCTTTCAGCCATTCGCTGGCTTTCGCTGAATCTTTGCCTCCGGTGGCTTTGAACGCCGCGGCTATGGCCTGTACGGAGGCATAGGAGTACAGGGTGTAACCTTCTGGTTCGAATTTACCGGCGCGGAACTTCTCAATAACGGCTTTACCGTCCGGGATCAGGCGCGGATCTTTACCGAAGGTCATATAAATGCCGTTGGTGTATTGTGGCCCGCCGGCCGCGGTAACCATCTCTTCGTTGACGATGCAGTCCCCGGAGAAGAACTTCGCCTGCACGCCCTGCTCACGCATCTGGCGAACCAGCGGTCCGGCTTCCGGGTGACAGCCGCCAAAGAACACCACGTCGGGCTTTTGCGCGCCGATTTTGGTCACCAGCGCGTTAAAGTCTTTTTCACCGCGCGATAGCCCTTCATACATCACGTCCTGCACGCCGCGCTTTGCCAGCGCCGCTTTGGTGGCGTCGGCCAGGCCCTGACCGTAGGTGTCTTTATCGTGAATAATCACCACGCGTTTGGCCTTGAGCTTATCGATGATGAAGTCGCTGGCGACCTGACCCTGCTGGTCATCGCGACCGCACATGCGGAACATATCGCTCATGCCGCGTTCGGTGATGAGCGGGTTGGTCGAGCCAGGCGTGATGGCCAGAATGCCCGCGTCGCTATATACCTCGGAGGCGGGCATGGTGGAGGAGGAGCAGAAATGGCCCACCACCGCGTTCACCTTGTCCTGATCGACTAAACGGTTGGCGACCGCAACGGCCTGTTTGGGCTCGCAGGCGTCATCCCCCTGTACCAGCTTAATCTTCTCACCGCCGATCCCGCCCGCGGCGTTAATGTCTTCTGCTGCCTGTGTTGCACCGTGCCAGTACTGATCGCCATAGGTCGCATTGGGGCCGGTAAACGGTCCGGCCACGCCGATGACAATATCTGCCCGAGCGGAAAATGCCGTCACCAGACATCCGGCCAGCACGAGAGAGAGGGGACTTTTGATAAATTTCAGCGACATTATTATGTTCCTTAGCAAAGAGGTTTTTGCACCAGGGTGTAAACCCGAACGCCCGGCGGCGCAGCCAATCCGAAAATAAAACGGAGAACAAAATGCACTAAACGAACGAGATCCAGACAGCATCCTGCTTGATACGGCGAGGTTTCCTTGCGCCTGACGCGCGCAGAACATTAAGCAAAATTGTTGCCAGAATGGTTAACCCGCTGACGGGGTTGCGACATGTTTGAGTATAGAGTGCCGTTTTATGCCGCCTTGCGGGATGAAGTGAAATTACAGTGCAGATCACATCTCGTTAACAACAAAGCCCATAAGTTGTGCAACGGTCACGAATTGCACGTTTATGCAGCAATAAAGACCTAAACTTCAGATAGGCACGGGCGATGATATATGCCAGGATCTTTTCCTTTTGATCAGGAGTATCAGCAATGACGGAAGGCCCATTAAATGAAAGCGAAATGGAGTGGCTGGAAGAGACGTTAATGTCTTACGGTCATGACGATGCATCCGTGATTGACGTGTCCGAACTCGACGGCATGCTTACCGCCGTACTTTCCGGCCCGCGGGTGGTTGAACCCGATGCCTGGCTGGTGGCGGTTTGGGGTGGCGAGAAGCACATTCCGCGCTGGAAAAACGATCGTGAGATGAACCGTTTTATCGATCTCTGCTTTAAGCATATGAACGATATTGCTGAACGCCTGAGCGAATACCCGGATCAGTTTGAGCCGATGTTTGGTTTCAACGACGTTGACGGACAAAGCTATACGGTAGTTGAGGAGTGGTGCTATGGCTATATGCGCGGCGTGGCGCTGACGGACTGGTCTTCTCTGCCGGAAGAGCTGAAAGCCGATCTGGACGTGATTGCCCTGCACGGTTCAGAGGAGAACAGCGAGAAGCTGGACGAGCTGACCGAAGAGGAATACACCGCCAGCATCGAGAGCATCCGGCCTGCGGCGCTGCGCCTGTATAACTACTGGGTGGAGAACCCGCAGCAGCCGGAAGTGAAAAAGCCGACCGTTAACGGGGCGAAAGTAGGGCGCAACGATCCGTGTCCGTGCGGCAGCGGGAAGAAGTTCAAGAGCTGCTGTTTGCATTAATAAAAAGGGGCTAATCGTAGCCCCTTTCTTTTTAACCTACCTCTGGCAACATCCCCGCCGCAATCAGCATCTGCACCAGAATAATCCCCACCCCAGCGGCAAATACCAGGCACAGCAGCGGTTTACCGCCCGCCACGCGATAGCCCTGGGCCGGATGCCGTTGACGACTCTTCCACGCCAGCAGGGAAGGCAGCAGCAGGGCGAGGATCGACAACGCCACGCCCGCATAGCCCAGCGCCATCACAAACCCGCGCGGGTAAAAGAGCGCAAAGGCCAGGGGCGGCAGGAAGGTAATTGCCCCCGTCTGCAAACGCCCGCCGAGTGTATTACGACGCTGGAACAGGTCAGCAAGATAATCAAACAGACCCAGCGCCACGCCCAGAAACGAGGTCGCCAGCGCCAGGTCCGCAAACAGGTGCACCGCCAGCTCAACGTGCGTAGAGGTCACAACCTCGCGCAACGCCAGCAGGAAGCCGTTCAGCCCGGAGTGCTCCACCATCAGGCCAATAAAGGTGGATGAGTCAATGCTGCCGAGCGTCACCAGCTGCCAGAAGATATAGGCGATGAGCGGAATGGCGCTGCCGATAACAAACACGCGGCGCAGCTTGCGGATATCGCCGTTCATATAGCTGACGATGCTCGGCACGCTGCCGTGAAAGCCAAACGAGGTGAAGATGACCGGGATGGCGGAAAGCGCCAGCCCTTTTTCCAGCGGCAGCGTCAGCAGGTTCACCTTGTGCACGTGCGGTGCCAGCAGAACCAGCATCACAACCAAAAACAAAATTTTGGCGCTAAACAGAAAGCGGTTAAACAGATCGACCAGCGACGTGCCCGCGCACACCACGCCGCCGCCGATGAGCGCGAAGAATATAGCCCCCGTCGCTGGCGTAATATCTGAACCAAACCAGTCGTTGACGCTGGAGGCAATCAGTTCCCCGGCTCCGCTGATATAGGCCGCCGTCAGCGCGTACATCAGGAACATCATGCTAAAGCCCGTGATCCACTGGCCGTAACGCCCCAGGTAGCGGGCGGCAAGAGAGCCCAGCCCTGTATCCGCCGGGACATGCTGGTAAACCTCCAGCAGCAGAAGCGCGGTATAGCACATCAGCGCCCAGAGCAGGCCAAGCAGCAGCAGCGTCACGCCAAATCCGACGCCTGCGGCTGCCAGCGGCATTGCCAGCATTCCTGCGCCAATCGTCGTTCCCGCGACGATAAAAATACTTCCCAGAGTTCTGTTTTTCACGCTTTCCTCTACAACGACTCGTAATCGCGACCAAATCTGCGGCGCAGAGTAAGGGAAAAGCGTTATCTCGTCAAATCACCGTTACAGGCTGTGTAATCATAAGTTTACAAAAATTCGGGGCGAGAATGATTAAGGGCCAGCGCGCATTTCCCTCCAGGCGAAGGGTTAATGCGTTTATTCAGAAGGCAAAAGGGAGGAAAGATTTATTAGGAAGTGCGATTAAAACGGTGCTGAAAACTCAGCACCGCTTGAAGATTAATTTTGCGTATCGAGGGTCGCCAGCTCTTTATCAATAAAGTAAAGGCCTTCACCTGATTTACCGGCCAGAGACAGTTTATCCAGCACCGATTTAAACAGCTTCTCTTCTTCATGTTGCTCGGCGACATACCACTGCAGGAAATTAAAGGTCGGATAATCCTGGCCAATCATGGCGGCGTGCACCAGTTCGTTAATTTTCTGCGTAATGAGCTGCTCGTGCTCGTAGGTGGCGCGGAACAGTTCATCCAGAGAACCGTATTCGGCAACCGGAGAGGCGACAGGATCGATGCGCGGCAGGCTGCCCGTATCCGTCAGATAATCAAAGAGACGCTGCATGTGGGTCATCTCTTCCAGGGCGTGGCGGCGCAGAAACGCAGCCGCGCCTTCAAAGCTGTGATAGCTGCACCAGGCGCTCATCTGCTGGTAAAGCAAGGATGAAAAAAGCTCAAGGTTCATTTGAGCATTGAGCTTGTCGATCATTTCAGTTTTCAGCATGGTGAAGCTCCGGTTTATTATTTCTGGTTCACGATGAGCGACACTATAATTTGTTATTTAATTATTTGCAAAACGTAAAATAAATATTTGTTTATTTAAAAATACGAATGGGAATAAAACGCATTGGCGATTTTTATATTAATTAATGAGAATTATTTTTGTTCGTAATTAAATATACTGCCAGCCATGGCTGGCAGTGGTGATTAATACCAGGGATTATTTGCGTTAGGGGTAACGGCGTAGCCCATGCATTTATACTGAATGGTAACCGTCTCGTTCAGGCACAGCGAGCCGCTGATGAGGGTGCAGGTTTTGATGGGCTGACCATACGCGGATGCGGTGGCATATCCCATGCTCTGACAGGCTTTTTCCGCCGTACCGTTATTCACATACGCATCCGAGTGGGCATTCTGCAGCATCGCCTGACCGTAGTTGAGGCGGACAATGCCGTTTGGGGCATCCAGGCTGCTGACTTCCGCCTGACGATTTATGCTACATCCTGCAAGCAGCAGGATCGTGCCGACGACCAATACTCTTTTCATGGTTCACTCTACGTGAATGGAAACAGGTATCGTACCCGTATACGCCTGACGCAATGGCTGGAATAGCCGAACGATCTGCCCTTTCTCTTTGTAACGAGCCAAATCATGTTTCCATACCGGCCCGGGCTGCCCGCCGCGCAAACGCATCGGTGATAACAGCGCTTTTTAACTTTGATCAACGCAGAAGGCAATCTCGAATAAACGTGAAATTGTGAGCGCATCTTTGTTTTTTAAAACAAGTTTTCAGTTAATTTGAAAGCATGTTTGTTTGATAGTAAGGTTAATGCGAAAAGGTATCCATGGCGGGAGTTCCCGCAACGCATTCAGGAGAGACAAGATGAAAATTGCACTGATGATGGAAAACAGCCAGGCCGCTAAAAACCCTGTCATACTCAATGAGTTAAAGGCGGTAGCCGACGAGAAAGGGTTCCCGGTTTATAACGTTGGCATGAGTGATGAAAACGATCACCATCTTACCTACATTCATCTGGGCATTATGGCGAGCATTTTGCTGAATGCGAAAGCCGTTGATTTTGTGGTGACGGGCTGCGGTACCGGCCAGGGCGCGCTGATGTCGCTGAACATTCATCCTGGCGTGATCTGCGGCTACTGCATCGACCCTGCTGATGCGTTCCTGTTTTCACAAATTAACAACGGCAACGCGCTGTCTCTGCCGTTTGCAAAAGGCTTTGGCTGGGGAGCTGAGCTTAACGTTCGCTTTATCTTCGAAAAAGCGTTCACCGGACGCAAGGGTGAAGGCTATCCGCCAGAGCGTAAAGAGCCGCAGATGCGTAACGCCGGCATTCTGAATCAGGTGAAAGCCGCCGTGGTAAAAGAGAACTACCTCGACACCCTGCGCGCCATCGATCCTGAGCTGGTGAAAACGGCCGTTTCGGGCCAGCGCTTCCAGCAGTGCTTCTTTGAAAACTGCCAGGACAAAGAGATCGAAGCCTTTGTTCGCGACATCGTTGGCTGAGAATAACGCGCCGGGCGGCACTGCGCCCGCCCGGCCTGTTCACCTATTTTTTCGCCGAAACTGCGCTACCGGCATCTTTCGTCAGCCGCAGCGTGTCAAACATCCCCACCAGGCAAATCAGCGCGATCGCCACAAAGGCCAGCCGGAAGCTCATTCCTGGAACAGACGTAAGCCCCAGACTCCCGCTGACTTGTTCACCGATGCGAATGCCGATTGCCCCCAGCGTGATCCCCAGCCCAACGGCAAGCTGCGTGGCGGTTGAAAAGAGCGTATTGGCATAGCTCATCTGTTCAGAAGGCACATCGGCAAAAGCGAGGGTGCTCACCGCGGTAAACTGAATCGAACGGAAGACGCCGCCAAGATAGAGGATAAGCATAATCAGCCACGCGGGCGTGTCCGGCGTGAGAAACGCGCAGGCCAGTAGCGAAAGAACGTTGAGCGCGCCGTTGATCAGCAATAGCCGCCTGAAGCCGAGACCACGAATGAGCGGCGTAGTGGCAGGTTTAATGGTCAGGTTGCCAACGAAAACGGCCAGGACCAGCAGGCCTGAATGAAAGGCATCCATACCAAATCCAACCTGAAACATCAGCGGCAGCAGAAAGGGCACCGCGCTGATCGAGGCGCGAAACAGGGAGCCGCCGTACAGGGTGACGCGAAACGTGGCGACCCGCATGGCATCAAGGCGGATCATCGGCCATTCTGCTCGCCTGAAATGACGCAGGGCAAACGTGAGCGACACCACGCCAACGGCAAGCAGCCCCAGGGTCAACCCTCCCTGAAGATGCTGCCCTCCCATCGATTCCATCGCATACACCAGGCACACCATCGCTACGGTTGTCGCTAAAAATCCCGGCAGGTCAAAGGGCCGACGCCCGTCCTCATGCAGATCGGGGATGATGCGCAGCGCCAGAACAATGGCAATAAGCCCCAGCGGAACGTTAATAAAGAAGATCCAGCGCCAGTCGGCGTAGCTGGTGATGAACCCGCCGAGCGGAGGGCCAATGATGGGCGCAACCAGGGCAGGCCAGGTCAGGGTGGCGATGGCGGTAATCAGCTGATGTTTTGGGGTCGTGCGGAGCACCGCCAGCCGCCCAACGGGCACCATCAGCGCGCCGCCCATCCCCTGCAGCACGCGCATGGCGACGAACCGATCGACGGTCGTGGAAAGGCCGCAAAAAACCGAGGCCAGCGTGAAGATGGCCAGCGCCAGGGCAAATACCCTGCGCGCGCCGAAACGGTCTGCAATCCACCCGCTGGCTGGGATCAGCACCGCGAGGGTAATCAAATACGCGCTGATACCGACGTTCAAATCAACGGCCTGTACGCCGAAGCTTTTTGCCATGTCGGGCAGGGCGGTAGCAATCACCGTACCGTCCAGAAACTCCATAAAGAAAGCACCGGCAACCAGCAGCGCCGCGGGCGATAAGCCGCGGCTCTCTTTGCCAGTTATGTTTTCACTCATTTTTACGCCTGTCGTTTCAAAAAAAATTATAAAAATTTACTGGAACTTATAGGGTCGTAACCTACGGAATTTACGTTAATTTTCTTAACAAAATGCGCGAACGGGTGAATTAATAAACGTGACTCACATCACAAAAGTGTTGTTTTTTGTGATGGTGGTCATATTATAGGCGTATCAACAATAACACCTGCATAACACATTACCGGAGCTTCAGAATGAAACTGCGCAAAATCCTGAAAAGCATGTGGGCTAACTACTGCAACACCTTCAAAGACGTCCCACCGGGTGCGATGTTCTGATAAAAAAACCTGCTTCGGCAGGTTTTTTTATGCCTGCGAGTGACGAGAGGGAGATGAAAGGGCGCGTGTTTTGCTACTATGGCGGCCTTTGAATAAGGAGAAAGCCCATGTCACAAAACCTGAGCGCCGATCAGGAACTGGTGTCTGACGTCGTCGCATGCCAGTTGGTTATCAAACAAATCCTTGATGTGATTGACGTTATCGCGCCGGTCGAAGTGCGCGAAAAAATGTCTACCCAACTGAAGAATATCGATTTCACCAGCCATCCTGCTGCAGCGGATCCGGTTACGCTTCGTGCGATCCAGAAAGCCATCGCGCTGATCGAACTCAGGTTCACGCCGCAGGGTGAGTCTCACTAAAATAAACCGATGTTTTGAAATTAGAAACATATTTCTTACAAACGTCTGAGGGCGACGGTGAACGTCGCCCCGCAAGCGTTTAGAAGAAGGTTTGTACCAGCAGATAGCTCGCCGCGCAGGCGCAGCTTACGCCGATCAGCCCTGGCAGGATAAAGCTGTGGTTGATGATGAATTTCCCAATCCGCGTTGTGCCGGAACGGTCAAAGCCGATGCAGGCTAAATCGCTTGGGTAGGTCGGCAACATAAAATATCCGTAAGAGGCCGGGAAGAAGGCAATCAGCATTTTCGGATCGATGCCCAGCATTAAGCCCATCGGCGCAACCGCCGTTAGCGCCGCCGCCTGGCTATTCACCAGCTTAGAAACCAGAAACAGCACGATGGCATAGGTCCACGGATGGCTTTTCACCACGCCTTCCAGCGCCATTTTGAGTTCGTCGAGATGGGCCTGGAAAAAGGTATCGCTCATCCACGCCACGCCGAATACCGAAAAGATGGCGACCATTCCTGCTTTAAATACTGCGCCGTTAGAAATAGCAGAGGCTTGTACCTTACAGGCCATGAGCATCACCGCGCCGGCAATAAGCATCATCATCTGTATGACAAGGTTCATCGACAGCGCCGTCATTTTGCCTTTCACCTCGAAGGCAGGGCGTAGCTCGGGCAGCGCGCCCAGCAGGACAACCACGGCAATCCCGGCAAAGAAGATCCAGGTGGACCAGTACGCCTGCTTAGGGAAGCGCTGATTCATTAACGTTTCCGTTCCGCCGTAGATAAAATCCCGCTGTTTCGGATCTTTCAGTTTCTCCTGGAAATCCGGGTCATCGGCTAAATCCTTCCCGCGGCGCAGGCTCCATAGCGCAGCGATGGCGACGCCAAACAGCGAGGCGGGCACCGACACGGCGAGGATGTCGAGAATTCCCCACGCGTGGCCTATCCCGTGCTGCGCCCCCAGAATGGAGATCAGCGACACCACGGCAACGGAAACCGGCGAGGCGGTGATCGCCATCTGTGAGGCAATCGATGCCACGGCCATAGGGCGTTCCGGGCGTATCCCTTTTTTCAGGGCGATATCCGCAATGATGGGAAACATGGTGTACACCACGTGCCCCGTTCCGCACAGAAAGGTCAGCATCCAGGTGGTAAAAGGGGCGAGAAGGGTGATGTGCTGGGGATGCTTTCGCAAAAGGCGTTCGGCAAACTGCATCATAACGTTCAGACCCCCCGCCGTTTGCAGGGTCGCCGCACAGCCGATAACGGCCAGAATGGTCAGCATCACGTCCACCGGCGGTTTGCCGGGCTGCAAACCGAAGACAAAGCTTAAAACGAACAGGCCGATGCCGCTTATCAGGCCGAGCCCCATCCCGCCAAACCGTGTTCCTACCAGCAGACAGGCAATAATGACAATAAACTCAATGGTGATCATGATGCTCCCTCGTCAATGAAGATGTAATGAAATAAATCATCACATGTTGTAAGGGTATTCGTTGGGAGCAAGATCTGATTTGTTAAATGTCAGCAAAAGCAGGGAGTTGATAACGAGAAGGGAACCTGCTCCGCGCCGGAGCAGGTGAAAGCGCTTAGTGGTGCTGAACCGTCACGATCTCGAGCAGATGGCGGTCTGTCTGTTCAGGGCATAAGCCGGCCTGCTTTGCGTTGCGGATTTCATCTGCAAGCGTTTTCAGCAGTGTGCCGTCCTGCTGTTGCTCTTTATCCATCTCGCGCAGGAATCTCAGGGTGATGCTGTCATGTTGGGCTTTGGCTTCATCGGCAAGTTTGTTCAGCGTGCTGCAGCGCTGTTCATACTCTTCAAGCGTACGCTGGAACAGCTCTTCCAGTGAGGAATAATCATCGTCGATGGTTTCCAGGGCCTTAACGGTAGGGTTAGCACCGGCAGCTTTCATAAAGTTAAATACCCGCATCATATGCGTGACGTTACTTTGCGCCTGGGTACGGAAGAACGTTGCGGTGCCATTAAGACTCTTTTCGGAACACCAGGCGCTCAGGTGCAGATGTAAATTGGAGGCATAGAACTCGAGGTTCAGCTGGGCATTCAGTTTTTGCATCATTGTTTGGGTAGTCATACTCATATCCTTATTGACTGGCGGACGCGAAATCCGCATCTAAACCTGACCCGGCAGGTACATACAGTGGAGGCAGAAAGACGTCTCTGCGCTGATTAAAACTGACCGAATATTCACTTCCTGTGTTCGATATAAATAAGCATACCCTTGTATTAGATCTAAGAAAACTCTTAATTAGGCTGTGTTTACGATAGATTACAAAATTTAATATAGTCCAGAAATTCGTACAGATAGATATAAAATGAATATTTTTAACGCCTTGATAATTAAGGGTTAAAGTGGCGTGGATGTTGCTATTTTCATATTTGAAATTGCATTGCGACATAATATTCTGCGAATAAGTAAAATCCGTACGCAATATTTAAAATATATCCTGCAGAACAAAAATTGCGCTGTATCAATTTCCTCAAAAAATGACGGGAATGTGATCCTGGTGGAAGATTGTTTTTCTTGTCTCTGTGAAAATGAAACGATGTTTTATTATGTAACTTTCATTGAGGTTTACGATGGCAAAAGTAGCGGTGCTGCTGGCACCAGGTTTTGAAGAGGCGGAAGCTATAATCACGATTGATATCCTGCGTCGCTTGCACATTGAAGTCGAAACGCTGGCCTGCGCGGAATCGGCTGCGGTAGTGAGTTACCATAACATCCCAATGGTGGCGGATAGCACCTTATCCGAGCGTATCGATACGCTCTACGACGCGGTGGTGTTACCGGGCGGCCCGCAGGGCAGCGTCAATCTGGCAGCCAGCCGGGAGGTGATTCGTTTCGTTACCGCGCACGATGAGAGCGGGAAGCTGATCTGCCCGATCTGTTCGGCAGCAGCGCGCGTTCTGGGTGGGAACGATCTGCTCAAGGGACGCCGTTACGTCTGCTCCGGTGAGCTATGGGAGACGGTCAAAGACGGCGAATATGTGGATGCGCCCGTCGTTGAAGATCAAAACCTCATCAGCGGCAAAGGGCTCGGACACGCCTTTGACTTTGCGCTGACGATTTCTGCCCGACTCCTGGGTGACGACGCGCCGGTCCGCGACCACGCCGATCATATCTACTATCGCTGGTAATTTTCCCGCCGGACGCTATGCCGTCCGGCCATCAGGGACTTCTTAGCTAATCTTATGGACTATTCTGCTTAATCCCTGTTCATTTGTCCGACAATTCCACGCTTTTTTATGTCATTTTCCGCTGAATTTATGTACGCAATTACTGTAATTCTGCGGTGTGATGCCGCTCTCTTATGGATGATTAATTTCCCGCTAAAACTATCACCAGCACTAACGCTTATGACGAGGTAAGCGCTAATGCCTTGTTTTAAGTCCGATAAAAATAGAAGCACGCAAATATTCCCTACAGAAAAGAATGCTAAAGCTGGAGTTAACCATGCACAAATTTACTAAAGCGCTGGCGGCCATCGGCCTGGCTGCCGTTATGTCACAATCCGCTATCGCTGAAAATTTAAAACTCGGTTTTTTGGTTAAGCAGCCTGAAGAACCCTGGTTCCAGACCGAATGGAAATTCGCCGATAAGGCCGGGAAAGATTTAGGTTTTGAAGTCATTAAAATTGCCGTACCGGACGGCGAAAAAACGCTGAACGCCATCGACAGCCTGGCGGCCAGCGGCGCGAAAGGCTTTGTTATCTGCACGCCCGATCCCAAGCTGGGCTCCGCCATTGCCGCGAAGGCGCGCGGCTACGACATGAAGGTCATCGCCGTTGACGATCAGTTCGTCAACGCCAAGGGTAAACCGATGGACAGCGTGCCGCTGGTCATGATGGCGGCGACCAAAATCGGCGAGCGTCAGGGGCAGGAACTGTATAAAGAGATGCAAAAACGCGGGTGGGATGTCAAAGAAACCGGCGTGATGGCCATTACCGCCGATGAGCTGGATACCGCCCGCCGTCGCACCTCTGGTTCAATGGACGCCCTGAAAGCAGCGGGCTTCCCGGAGAAACAAATCTACAAGGTGCCAACCAAATCTAACGACATTCCGGGTGCATTCGATGCGGCAAACTCCATGCTGGTGCAGCATCCCGAGGTGAAGCACTGGCTGGTGGTCGGCATGAACGACAACACCGTGCTGGGCGGCGTGCGCGCAACCGAAGGGCAGGGCTTTAAGGCGCCTGACGTTATCGGCATCGGCATCAACGGCGTGGACGCGGTGAGCGAACTGTCTAAAGCCCAGGCGACGGGGTTCTACGGCTCGCTGCTGCCAAGCCCGGACGTCCACGGCTATAAATCCAGCGAGATGCTGTACAACTGGGTCACCAAGGGCGCTGAGCCACCAAAATTCACCGAAGTGACCGACGTGGTGCTGATCACCCGCGACAACTTCAAAGAGGAGCTGGCGAAAAAAGGGCTGGGCGGTAAGTAATACGCTGTGATTGTGCCCCTCACGCACCGTGGGGGGCCAGACGTACACACTACAGGAATCACGGAGACGTTATGCAACAGTCTGATCCGTATCTCTCTTTTCGCGGTATCGGGAAAACGTTCCCCGGCGTTAACGCGTTGACCGATATCAGCTTCGACTGCTATGCCGGTCAGGTTCACGCCCTGATGGGGGAGAACGGCGCGGGGAAATCCACGCTGTTAAAAATCCTCAGCGGCTTCTACACGCCGACGACCGGCACGCTGGCCATTCGCGGTGAAGAGGTCGCGTTTTCCGATACGACCGCGGCGCTGAACGCCGGGGTCGCCATTATCTATCAGGAACTGCACCTGATCCCTGAGATGACCGTGGCGGAAAACATCTATTTGGGCCAGCTCCCCCAAAAAAGCGGCATTGTTAACCGTTCGCTCCTTAACTACGAGGCGGGGCTGCAGCTTAAGCACCTGGGCCTGGATGTCGATCCCCAGACGCCGCTGAAATATCTCTCCATCGGCCAGTGGCAGATGGTGGAAATTGCCAAGGCGCTGGCGCGCAATGCCAGAATTATTGCCTTCGACGAGCCGACCAGCTCGCTTTCTGCGCGTGAAATCGAAAACCTGTTTCGCGTGATCCGCGAGCTGCGTAAAGAAGGCCGCACTATTTTGTACGTGTCGCACCGCATGGAGGAAATCTTCGCCTTAAGCGATGCCATCACTGTCTTTAAGGACGGACGCTACGTGCGCACCTTTAGCGATATGCAGCAGGTGAATCATGACCAGCTTGTCCAGGCGATGGTGGGCCGCGACCTTGGGGATATCTACCACTGGCAAACGCGGGAGTACGGACCCGAGCGCCTGCGGCTGGACAACGTGAAGGCGCCGGGCGTGCGAACGCCGATTTCGCTCTCGGTGCGCAGCGGCGAAATCGTCGGGCTGTTTGGCCTGGTCGGGGCAGGGCGGAGCGAGCTGATGAAAGGCCTGTTTGGCGGCACCCGTATCACACAGGGGCAGGTCTCGATCGACGGTCAAAAGGTGGATATTCAGAAGCCCGCGCATGCCATCAACGCGGGCATGATGCTCTGTCCGGAAGACCGCAAGGCCGAGGGCATCATTCCGGTGCACTCGGTGCGCGACAACATCAATATTTCCGCCAGGCGTAAGTACATTCGCGCGGGCTGCCTTATCAACGACGGCTGGGAGTCGAGCAATGCTGACCACCACATTCGTTCGCTGAACATCAAAACGCCGGGCGCGGAGCAGCTGATCATGAATCTTTCCGGCGGCAATCAGCAGAAGGCCATTTTGGGCCGCTGGCTGTCGGAGGATATGAAGGTCATTCTCCTGGATGAACCGACGCGCGGCATCGACGTTGGGGCAAAACACGAGATTTATAACGTGATTTATGAACTGGCAAAACGCGGCGTGGCGGTGCTGTTCGCCTCCAGCGATCTGCCCGAGGTGCTCGGCGTTGCCGACCGTATCGTCGTGATGCGTGAAGGTGAAATTGCCGGTGAATTGCTGCATGAACAGGCGAATGAACAACAGGCGTTGAGTCTCGCCATGCCTAAAGTTAGCCAGGCTGTCGCCTGAGTAAAGGAGTCAATGATGTCCTCTGTTACTACATCCGGAGCGCCGAAGTCGGCTTTCAGCTTTGGCCGCATCTGGGACCAGTACGGTATGCTGGTGGTCTTTGCCGCGCTGTTTCTTGCCTGCGCGATCTTTGTGCCTAACTTCGCCACCTTTATCAACATGAAAGGGCTGGGGCTGGCGATCTCCATGTCCGGCATGGTTGCCTGCGGCATGTTGTTCTGCCTGGCCTCCGGTGACTTTGACCTGTCGGTGGCGTCCGTCATTGCCTGTGCGGGCGTTACCACGGCGGTGGTGATAAACATGACCGAAAGCCTGTGGATCGGCGTTTTTGCCGGCCTGCTGCTTGGGGTGCTCAGCGGCCTGGTGAACGGGTTTGTGATTGCGCGTCTTAAAATTAACGCCCTGATCACCACCCTTGCCACCATGCAGATTGTGCGCGGCCTGGCCTACATCATCTCTGATGGTAAAGCGGTCGGCATCGAAGATGAGCGCTTCTTCACCCTGGGCTACGCTAACTGGCTGGGGCTGCCTGCACCTATCTGGCTGACGGTGGCGTGCCTGATCCTTTTCGGCTTCCTGCTCAATCGCACCACGTTTGGCCGTAATACGCTGGCGATTGGCGGTAATGAAGAAGCGGCACGTCTGGCGGGTGTTCCGGTGGTACGCACCAAGATCATCATCTTCGTGCTCTCCGGGCTGGTCTCCGCAGCAGCAGGGATTATTCTGGCGTCGCGTATGACCAGCGGTCAGCCGATGACCTCCATCGGCTATGAGCTGATTGTTATCTCAGCCTGCGTTTTAGGGGGTGTTTCCCTCAAGGGCGGCATCGGAAAAATCTCATATGTGGTGGCCGGGATACTGATTTTGGGGACCGTGGAGAACGCCATGAACCTGCTGAATATTTCGCCTTTCTCGCAGTACGTGGTGCGTGGTCTGATCCTGCTGGCAGCCGTGATTTTCGACCGTTACAAGCAAAAAGCGAAGCGCACCGTTTAACGTTCACCCTGCTTTTATTATGCTCAACTAATAACCTTAGTTGACCCTACGACCGCCTCGCCAGTTTTGCTGGCGGGGCGGTTGTCAAATGGCGAGCACCGTCACACTGTCTATACTTACATAGCTGTTAAATCACTGTAAGGAGGAAAAGGGTGGCTGACTTGTTAACCGCACCGCCTGTATTGCCCGGAAAATATGCTTACTTTTTTGACCTCGACGGAACGCTCGCCGGGATCCAACCGCATCCTGACGACGTGATTGTGCCGGATACGGTATTAGAGCATTTGCAACAGCTCTCACGGCTAAACGAGGGCGCATTGGCATTGATTTCAGGGCGCTCAATGGCCGAGCTGGACGTACTGGCCAGTCCTTACCACTTTCCGCTGGCGGGAGTACACGGAGCGGAGCGCCGCGATATCCATGATCAACTGCACGTTGTTTCACTCCCCGACGCGTTAATCCAGACGCTGCAGCGGCAGCTCGCCTCGGCGCTGGAAGCGCTGCCCGGTACCGAGCTGGAGTCGAAAGGCATGGCCTTTGCCCTGCACTATCGCCAGGCGCCCCATCATGAAGCGGCGATCTTTGCCATTGCCCGAAACGTGGCCGAGGCCCATCCACGACTCGCCCTGCAGCCGGGGAAATGCGTCGTTGAGATAAAACCTGAAGGGATTAATAAAGGCGCAGCTATTGCGGCGTTCATGGCTGAAACGCCATTCAAAGGGCGGACGCCCGTATTTTTTGGGGATGACCTGACCGACGAGGCCGGGTTTGCCGTGGTAAATAAGGCCGGCGGAATGTCTGTCAAAGTCGGCCCTGGAGAAACGATTGCCAACTGGCGGCTGGAAGGCGTGGCCAGCGTTTGGCAGTGGATTACTGACGTCGCTAACCAGCAACAACAACAAATAGCGCAACACAACGGGAGAAATCATTATGGGTCGCTTAGTCGTCGTCTCTAACCGCATTGCACCGCCGGATGACAAAAAAGCCAGCGCAGGTGGCCTGGCGGTAGGGGTATTAGGTGCCTTAAAAGCCGCTGGCGGGCTCTGGTTTGGCTGGAGCGGGGAAATCAGCAACGAAGACGCGCCGCTGTCTAAAGTGTCGCGCGGCAATATTACGTGGGCCTCTTTCGCCCTGAACGAGCAGGACTACAACGAGTATTACTCCGAGTTCTCCAACGCCGTGCTGTGGCCAGCCTTCCATTACCGCCTGGACCTGGTGAAATTCCAGCGTGAATCGTATGAAGGCTATTCGCGCGTCAACGCGCTGCTGGCGGATAAACTGCTGCCGTTAATCGAGGAAGACGATATTTTATGGATCCACGATTACCACCTGCTGCCGTTCGCCAGAGAGCTGCGTAAGAGAGGGGTAAACAATCGGATCGGCTTCTTCCTGCATATTCCTTTCCCGACGCCGGAAATTTTCAACGCGCTGCCGCCGCATGAAGAGCTGCTGGAAGCGCTGTGCGATTATGACTTACTGGGCTTCCAGACTGAAAACGATCGTCAGGCTTTCCTCGAGTCGGTGTCAGGCAAAACGCGACTGATCAGCAAAGGCAGTAAAGCGCACACCGCGTGGGGCAAGGCTTTCCACACCGAGGTCTATCCTATTGGGATTGAACCGGAAGAGATTGCCGAACAGGCCTCCGGGCCGCTGCCGCCCAAGCTGGCGCAGCTGAAGAATGAACTCAAGCACGTAAAAAACATCTTCTCCGTTGAGCGCCTGGATTACTCCAAGGGGCTACCGGAGCGATTCCTGGCCTACGAAACGCTGCTGGATAAATACCCGGAGCATCACGGCAAAATTCGCTACACGCAGATTGCCCCCACGTCGCGCGGTGAAGTCCAGGCGTATCAGGACATTCGCCACCAGCTGGAGACGGAAGCCGGTCGAATTAACGGTCGCTATGGTCAGCTCGGCTGGACGCCGCTCTTTTATCTCAATCAGCATTTTGAACGTAAGATCCTGATGAAGGTCTTTCGCTATGCGGACGTGGGCCTGGTCACGCCGCTGCGCGACGGGATGAATCTGGTCGCCAAGGAGTATGTGGCCGCGCAGGACCCTGCCGATCCCGGCGTGCTGGTGCTGTCGCAGTTTGCGGGTGCGGCAAATGAATTAACCTCAGCGCTCATCGTCAACCCGTACGATCGCGATGACGTTGCCAATGCGCTTAACCGTGCGCTGACGATGCCTCTGACCGAGCGTATTTCCCGCCATGCGGAGATGATGGAAACGATCCGCGACAACGACATCGACCGCTGGCAGGCGCGCTTCATTCGCGATTTACGTCAAATCACGGCGAAAAGTGATGAGGGCGATCTGCAAAAAAAGATCGCGACATTTCCTAAATTAGCCTGATATTACTCTGGGGGTATTAATTACCCCCAAGAGGTACTAACAGCACGTCCACCAGGCTTGAGGCGACAATCGATTTTGCTGAACAGGCTGCGCGCGAAAAAAAGCTCTGGTTATGATTCCCGCATATTACCAAATCAATATTCTCTTTACGGCAGATGCTAAGAATATGGTCGTTTAATTCCCCCGTAGCAATGATGGTCCGATAAACAGGGTATTCCGCCCTGTCGGCCAGCTCCCGCAGAAACTGCTGCGTTTCTTCCTGCAAAACATCGCGAATATCTTCCAGCATCGGGGCGGCCAGCTGATTGTACATCTCGGGTTCTGCCGCCAGGGTGATCAGGCTAATGCGGGCGTTGTGCGGTCTGGCAATGGACACCGCGCGCGCCACGAGCTGATGGCTTTCCGGTGAAACAGCAACAGAAACAAGAAGATGGGAGTAACTCATCACGTGCTCCTTGGTTATCTGAAAACAGGTCTTTAGCGAGCTTTACCGCGATTCTACGCCTTCTGCAAGAGGGGAATACGACATAAGTGTGAACCTTATCATAATTATTCATTAATTATTCTTATAGGAAGAATAACGGCAAAAACTTCCTAAATGAAAAAAATTAACAACTTAACGTAAATCACACAATTTCACTTCTGTACTCTTTGATCGTTTTAACCAGTTATAAACACATCTTGAATGATCACGCTCTGAAATGATTTTTATCCGCTTTTGTCATAACTTCATGTTTTTAATAGGTAATGAAATTGTAACCTGAAGATTCACTTGATGTAAGAAAGTGCTATCAACAGGTTGAAGATGAAAACCGGCGGATCCCCGGCGTCAGTTCATGCTTCTGCATGAGTATTCGTCCATTAAGAATATAAAATAGTCCCGAATGGTCAAAATGTAACCAAATTACAAGTCACACTGATGGATTTATGGGGATTATTCGCCTAAATTATGTGACGTGGATCACATTTTTTTTAAATTTGAGGGGGGTTGCATTGTATGTGTCAAAACTGACGAGTAGAGTTTGCGTCGAATTAGGAAAAATCTTAGTTATTTGTAAGAAATGATAAAACGTGTAAGAAACGCACCTGCGTTTCATAGTTGCGCGTTTTGCTGAATACAAACCTAAATTCAACTATGCATTTGGCCTTTTCTTTTTTATACCGGGTGATTTCCCGGCGACATCACGGGGTGCGGTCTTTCCGCATAAAAATAATAGTTGGTTATTCGGGATGGGAAAAATGCATACTTCCGAGTTGCTAAAACATATTTATGACATCAATTTGTCATATTTACTTCTCGCGCAACGTTTGATTAGTCAGGACAAACCGTCCGCGATGTTTCGTCTGGGTATAAGCGAAGAGATGGCAACCATGCTGGGTGGGTTAACCCTTCCTCAAATGGTTAAACTGGCCGAAACGAACCAGCTGGTTTGTCAGTTCCGCTTTGACGATTCGCAAACTATCACGCGTCTTACGCAGGAATCTCGCGTTGACGATCTCCAGCAGATCCACACCGGCATCCTGCTCTCCACCCGCTTGCTCAGCGAAATCAGCCAGCCTGATGACGTCGCCCGTAAGAAAAGGGCATAAACATGAGTGAAAAAAGCATTGTTCAGGAAGCGCGTGACATACAGCTGGCAATGGAACTGATTACGCTGGGTGCTCGTTTACAAATGTTGGAAAGCGAGACTCAGCTTAGCCGCGGTCGTCTCATCAAGCTGTATAAAGAGTTGCGCGGCAGCCCGCCTCCAAAAGGGATGCTGCCATTTTCAACCGACTGGTTCATGACCTGGGAACAGAATATTCACGCGTCGATGTTCTGTAACGCCTGGCAGTACCTGCTGAAAACAGGCTTGTGCAGCGGCGTCGATGCCGTGATTAAAGCCTATAAACTTTACCTTGAACAATGCCCACAGCAGGAAGATGGCCCCCTGCTGGCGCTGACCCGCGCATGGACGCTGGTGCGTTTTGTTGAGAGCGGAATGCTTCAACTGTCACGCTGCAACAGCTGTGACGGCAATTTTATTACGCATGCTCATCAGCCTGCTGGCAGCTTCGCCTGTAGTTTATGCCAGCCTCCATCCCGCGCCGTAAAAAGACGTAAACTTTCCCGGGATGCTGCCGATATTATTCCACAACTGCTGGATGAACAGATCGAACACGCTGTTTAACCCGAACCTGTGGGCAAGATTCCAGCAGCGGTAAGCGATTACCGCTGCTTTTTTTTACCCCGCGTTCAGGTTACGCGCTCGAAATGAACGTCCTGCCATAGTCACTAGCGGAAGGATGATGTCGTGCTTATCTTATTAGGTTACCTGGTAGTTCTCGGTACAGTTTTCGGCGGTTACATGATGACCGGCGGGCACCTTGGAGCACTCTATCAACCGGCTGAACTTATTATCATCGGCGGCGCAGGGGTAGGGGCTTTTATCGTTGGCAACAACGGCAAATCGATCAAGGGCACGCTGAAAGCGATTCCGCTGCTGTTTCGTCGCTCGAAATACACCAAAAGCATGTATATGGATCTGCTGGCGCTGCTCTATCGCCTGATGGCGAAGTCGCGCCAGCAGGGGATGTTCTCCCTTGAACGCGATATTGAAAACCCGAAAGAGAGCGAAATTTTTGCCAGCTACCCGCGCATTCTGGCTGACGCAATGATGCTCGATTTCATCGTGGATTACCTGCGCCTCATCATCAGCGGCAACATGAACACCTTCGAAATCGAAGCGCTGATGGACGAGGAGATCGAAACCCACGAAAGCGAATCTGAAGTGCCGGCCAACAGCCTCGCGCTGGTGGGCGACTCGCTGCCTGCTTTTGGTATCGTTGCGGCGGTAATGGGGGTAGTTCACGCCCTGGCCTCGGCGGACCGTCCGGCGGCGGAGCTGGGCGCGCTGATTGCGCACGCGATGGTCGGTACCTTCCTCGGCATTTTGCTGGCGTACGGATTTATCTCTCCGCTGGCAAGCGTTCTGCGCCAGAAGAGCGCCGAAACCACCAAGATGATGCAGTGCGTGAAGATCACGCTGCTCTCGAACCTTAACGGTTATGCTCCGCCGATCGCCGTGGAGTTCGGTCGTAAAACGCTCTATTCCAGCGAGCGTCCGTCGTTTATCGAGCTTGAAGAGCACGTGCGTGCGGTGAAAAACCCAAACCAACAGACGACAACTGAGGACGCATGAAAAACCAGTCCCATCCGATCGTCATTGTAAAAAAGCGCAAGCACAAGGGGCACGGGCACGGTTCGCACGGCTCCTGGAAAATTGCCTACGCCGATTTTATGACCGCAATGATGGCGTTCTTTCTGGTGATGTGGCTTATCTCTATCTCCAGCCCGAAAGAGCTTATTCAGATTGCCGAATATTTCCGGACTCCGCTGGCGACGGCGGTGTCGGGTGGACCCCGCATTTCTAACAGCGACAGCCCGATCCCCGGCGGCGGCGATGATTACACCCAGCAGAAGGGTGAGGTGAAGAAAGAGCCAAACATCGACGAGCTCAAAAAGCGGATGGAGCAGGCGCGTCTGAAAAAGCTGCGCGGCGATCTGGATCAGCTGATAGAAGCCGATCCAAAACTGCGCGCGCTGCGCCCGCACCTGAAGATCGATCTGGTGCAGGAAGGCCTGCGCATTCAGATTATTGATAGCCAGAACCGCCCGATGTTCAAAACCGGGAGCGCGGAAGTGGAGCCCTACATGCGCGACATTTTACGCGCCATCGCCCCGGTGCTGAACGGTATTCCAAACCGCGTCAGCCTGTCAGGACACACGGATGATTTCCCGTATGCCAGCGGCGAGAAGGGATACAGCAACTGGGAGCTTTCTGCCGATCGTGCCAACGCCTCGCGTCGCGAGCTGGTGGCGGGTGGGCTTGATGATGGCAAGGTACTGCGCGTGGTCGGCATGGCAGCAACCATGCGCCTCACCGACCGCGGGCCGGATGACGCCATCAACCGTCGTATCAGTCTTTTAGTGCTGAACCAGCAGGCGGAGCAGGCCATCCTGCATGAAAACGCCGAAAGTCAGAATGAGTCACTGGACGATTTAAAACAGCCTGGGGCCGTTCCTTCGGCTGCCGTTCCAACATCGCCACCAGCCAATCCGAGGTGACAGCGTGAGCATGGATATTAGCGATTTTTACCAGACATTCTTTGATGAAGCCGACGAACTGTTGGCGGATATGGAGCAACACCTGCTGGACCTGGTGCCTGAAGCACCGGATTCGGAGCAGCTTAACGCCATCTTCCGTGCGGCGCACTCGATTAAAGGCGGCGCCGGAACCTTTGGGTTTACCATTTTGCAGGAAACCACGCACCTGATGGAAAACCTGCTTGATGAAGCACGACGCGGTGAGATGCAGCTCAATACCGACATTATTAACCTGTTTTTGGAAACGAAAGATATTATGCAGGAACAGCTCGACGCCTATAAAAGCTCGGCAGAGCCTGATGCCGCCAGCTTCGAATACATCTGCAACGCGCTGCGCCAGCTCGCGCTGGAAGCCAAAGGTGAAGTCGCCGTCGCCGCAGCGCCTGCGGCAAAGCTGAGCGTTGTCGATGCGGTTGCCGCCCAGGACGCTGCGCCTGCGCAGCCTGCCAAACTGCGCGTGGTACTGTCTCGTCTGAAAGAGGGTGAAGTTAACCTGCTGGAAGAGGAGCTGGGCAATCTGGCGACATTAAGCAACGTGGTAAAAGGCCAAGACAGCCTGGCCGCGACGCTCGATGACGGTATCAGCCAGGACGATATCGTGGCGGTGCTGTGCTTTGTGATCGAAGCTGACCAAATCGCTTTTGAAACCGAAACGGCGTCCGCTGAGGTTCCTGCTGAAGCGGAAGAAGTCGCCGTTGCGGTTGTTCCCGCCGCCCCAGCGCTGAAAGCCGTACCAAAAGAATCGGCCGCGCCAGCCCGTGGTGAAAAACCTGCCGCACGCTCCAGCGAATCCACCAGCATCCGCGTGGCGGTTGAGAAGGTGGATCAGCTGATTAACCTTGTCGGTGAGCTTGTCATCACCCAGTCAATGCTCGCACAGCGTTCTAACGAACTGGACCCGGTAACCCACGGCGATCTCATCACCAGCATGGGTCAGTTACAACGTAACGCCCGCGATCTGCAGGAATCGGTGATGTCCATCCGCATGATGCCGATGGAATATGTCTTCAGCCGCTTCCCGCGCCTGGTGCGCGATCTCGCCGGCAAGCTGAATAAGCAGATCGAGCTGACGCTGATGGGCAGCTCTACCGAACTGGATAAAAGCCTGATTGAACGCATCATCGATCCGTTAACGCACCTGGTGCGTAACAGCCTCGATCACGGCATCGAGCTGCCTGAAAACCGCGTGGCGGCAGGAAAATCCCCGGTTGGAAACCTGATTCTGTCGGCGGAACACCAGGGCGGAAACATCTGTATTGAAGTGACCGACGACGGTGCGGGCCTTAACCGCGAGCGTATCCTGGCGAAGGCGATTTCGCAGGGCATGGCGGTTAACGAAAACATGACCGACGAAGAAGTGGGCATGCTGATCTTTGCGCCGGGCTTCTCCACCGCCGAGCAGGTAACGGACGTTTCCGGACGCGGCGTGGGCATGGACGTGGTGAAACGTAACATCCAGGAGATGGGCGGCCACGTTGAGATCCAGTCTAAACAGGGTTCAGGCACGACCATTCGCATCCTGCTACCGCTGACGCTGGCGATCCTGGACGGCATGTCCGTGAAGGTAGCTGATGAGGTCTTCATTCTGCCGCTGAACGCGGTAATGGAATCGCTGCAGCCGCGCGAGGAAGATCTGCATCCGCTGGCCGGCGGCGAGCGCGTGCTGGAAGTGCGTGGCGAGTATCTGCCGCTGGTAGAGCTGTGGAAAGTCTTTGAAGTCGACGGTGCGAAAACCGAAGCGACGCAGGGCATCGTGGTGATCCTGCAGAGCGCCGGTCGTCGCTATGCGCTGCTGGTCGACCAGCTCATTGGTCAGCACCAGGTGGTGGTGAAGAACCTCGAAAGCAACTACCGCAAAGTGCCGGGTATTTCTGCCGCCACCATTCTGGGTGACGGTAGCGTTGCGCTGATTGTCGATGTCTCAGCGCTTCAGGGATTAAATCGTGAACAACGTGTGGCGTACACAGCCGCCTGATTAAGTAGAAGGTAAAAACATGACCGGTATGAGTAATGTAACGAAACTGGCGGGCGAGCCATCAGGACAGGAATTCCTGGTATTCACTTTGGGCGATGAGGAGTACGGCATCGATATCCTGAAAGTGCAGGAAATTCGTGGCTACGATCAGGTGACCCGCATCGCGAACACGCCCGCGTTTATCAAAGGCGTGACCAACCTGCGCGGCGTGATTGTGCCTATCGTTGACCTGCGCGTGAAGTTCAGCCAGGGCGACGTGGAGTATAACGATAACACCGTGGTGATCGTGCTGAATCTGGGTCAGCGCGTGGTGGGTATTGTGGTTGACGGCGTATCCGACGTGCTGTCGCTGACCTCCGACCAAATCCGTCCTGCGCCAGAGTTTGCGGTCACGCTGTCGACCGAATACCTGACCGGTCTGGGCGCGCTGGGCGAGCGTATGCTGATTCTGGTGAACATCGAGAAGCTGCTGAACAGCGACGAGATGGCGCTGCTGGATATCGCTGCGAATCATGTAGCGTAGGTAAATGCAAAACGGCAACCAGGTTGCCGTTTTTTGTGTTTGCTCCCTCTCCCCGTGGGAGAGGGCTGGGGTGAGGGCATCAGGCCTCACCTTTTTTTACATCCTTATGCTTCCTGATTTACCAGCGCTGCTTCCGCTTCACGCGCCCCTTCATTCTGCGAGAGCATCGCCGTCGCAATACCGTTCCCCAGCACGTTAATCGCGGAACGGCCCATATCCAGGAAGTGATCGATCCCCATCAGCAGCAGAATACCGGCCACCGGAATGTTAAAGCTCGGAATAGTTGCCGCCAGCACCACCAGCGACGAGCGCGGTACGCCCGCAATCCCTTTTGACGCCAGCATCAGCGTCAGCATCAGCACCGTCACTTCGGAGAAGCTGAGGTGAATGTTGTATGCCTGGGCGATAAACATGGAGGCGAAAGAGCAGTACACCATCGAACCGACCAGGTTAAATGAATAACCAATCGGCAGGACGAAAGAGGCAATACTGCGTGAGCAGCCGAAGCGCTCCAGCTGCTCCAGCGTTTTAGGGTAGGCCGCTTCAGAGCTGCTGGTCGTAAAGGCGACCAGCACCGGATCTTTCAGCATGCTGACCAGGCGAAACACCTCTTTCTTCAGCACCATATATCCCACCGCCAGCAGCACCATACAGGTGAGGACAATCGCGACATAGTAGCCGCCAATGAAGGATGCGTAGTTCAGCAGGATGCCCAGACCCTGCGTTGCGATAACCGATGAAATGGCGGCGAAAATCGCCAATGGCGCCACGTACATCACGTATCCGGTGACTTTCAGCATGATATGGGACACGACGTCCAGCGCGGCCACCAGCGGGGCGTTGAACTTCTGCCCCAGCGACGCGCCGCCGATGCCGAAGAACATCGAGAACACCACGATCTGCAGAATTTCGTTGTTCGACATCGCCCCGGCAATACTGGTTGGAATAGTGTGGGACAGGAAAGCCTTCAGCGTCATTCCGCCGACGGCCAGGCCGGTATCCACCGCCTCCGTGGGGATCGTCAGGTTAAGGCCGCTGCCCGGCTGCTCCAGGGTGACAATGAACAGCCCCACCAGAATAGAGAGCACGGATGAGCTAATAAACCAGACCATCGCCTTGCCGCCTACGCGACCGATGGTGGACGTTTCGCCCATTTTCATAATGCCGACCGTGAGCGTGCTAAAGACCAATGGCGCTATCACCATTTTGATCAGCCGCAGGAAAATATCGGTGAGCAGCGTAATGTTATCTGACCAGGCTGTGATGGCGTCCGGTGAGGCATACTCGTGAATCGCCGCCCCTGAAAGAATACCCGCCAGCATGAATATCACGATGAAGAGTGTGAGTTTGTTTGCACTTGCCACGAAAAAAGACCCTCTCTGCGCTTAAGGTTTCACCCGCGCGATACATATCAATTTTTTATTATGTCGCGGGAAATATTCGGCACATAAATTGACGGAAAGCGAGGGGGGATACAACTCCTTTTTAATTTTTATTAATTTTGTTGAATGTGCCGTGACGATATATTGTGATGTCGATCACAGTATTGTGGATATATCCTCACCCTGGCGCGCGTTTATTCCACCGAAAACAGGTTAAATTCCTGTTTATTAAGCGATATTGCTGTCAATAAGGCAAACGTCGTGTGTCTTTTGGTAAGGGTGGTTGAAGCGGTATCCATAAACTAAATTCGAAGTAACCCCCTCTGAGGATTGTTTAGCGGGGCTAACATATTGAGCGTTATCAATAAAATATGGCAAGCGAAAGGAAACATCTTCTGGAGGGGGGTCAATGAAAAGAAAACGCCTTTTGATTTGTGCTGGTACCCTGGTGATAGCGACTGCATCTTATCAGACGCTGGCGGTAACCAGCAGCGGCACCATCGGTGCGACGCTGACGTTAACGAACGGCTGCCTGATCAACGGATCGCCAACGCAAAACGGGATTAACTTCGGGACGCTGGATTTCGGCACGCATCCTGCAACCTTTTCCACGCTGACAACTCAGCTGACCGGCGCGAGCGGAGGGAACACGTTCACCATTCAGTGTACCACTGCCAGCTATACGGTCGCGATCACCGGCAATACTAACTCCACCGCACCGGGCACGGTTGTCGGGACGCCCGGCACGCCAGCGCGCTACCTGATTAACACCGCCAACGCGGCTCAGGGCGTGGCGTACAGCCTCTACAGCGACAGCGGGTTCAACAACATCATTGCCAACAACGCGGCGCTGCCGGTCGCTTCGACGGCGGGAGGGGTGAATAGCTACACCCTTTTCGGACGCATTACCGGGGGCGGTAACAGCGTCACGGTCGTTCCGGGAACCTACACCGACACCATTAACGTCAGCGTAACTTACTAGCTCCAGCCATGAGGGCATTTTTATGTCTGCGCGAAAGCGCAGAGGGATTCGTGCAGCCTTTTTTTGCGCTGATGGTCGGGCTGATGCTAGTCCCTGAGGCCGGGGCGGTTACGTCACAGTCATTTAAGGTCAGCGCGACCATCGTGCCGGGCTGCTCGGTAACGACCGGAACCGGCGGGCTGTTTGGCACGCTGGATTTTGGCACCCATACCGGAGTCGAAAGCGCGCCCGTCAGCACCAGCTTTGTCCCCAACGGGGCGTTGTCCATCGCCTGCACGCCGGGCGTAGCGCTGAGTATGAGCATCAACGGAGGCCAAAATTACGCGTCGGTTCGACGGATGATCCGTTCCGGCGGAGCAGACGCGGTGGGGTATCGGCTCTACAGCAGCAGCTCGTTGGCCGCAAACAGCGAAATCGGGGTTAATCAGGCGATACCCATCACCTATACCAACAGTAACAACATTGCGCTGCCGCTTTTTGGCGTGGCGCTGCTGACGGGGTTCAGCCCGGCAGGTGCGTATTCAGATCAACTCACCGTGACCTTGTCATGGTGAAAAAGGGAGAGCATCGATGAAGCCATTATTCAGGCGCATTTGCCTGGCGAGTATGTTGGGGGTCGCAGCCGGTCAGGCGCACGCGGCGGCGACCATTCTGTTATGGCCCATCGATCCGTGGCTCTCGGCAGAGACCAAAGCCACGGAGTTGTGGATTCAGAATCAAGGGAACAGCGCGACGACCATGCAGGTGCGTATCGTGCGCTGGAGGCAGGATGGGGGATACGAGCGCTACTCGGCGCAGCAGGACGTCGTCGCCAGCCCGCCGATCGTAACCATTGGCAAAGGCAGCAAGCAGCTGATCCGCCTGATTAAACAGGGCACGGTGCCGATGGGCGTTGAGCAAGCCTACCGCATCATCGTGGATGAAATTCCCCAGCCCGATGCCAAAGCCGATCCGGCTATCGGCCTCAAGCTGCAGATGCGCTACTCCATCCCGCTCTTTGTCTACGGGCAAGGCATTCCGACCATAAAAGAGGGCGCACATCACGCGCTCGTTGATACTAAAAACCTGAGCTGGCGCGTTGCGCAGGAGGGCGGGCAGCCCGTGCTGGAGGTTCGCAATCAGGGCGATGTTCACGTCAGGCTCAGCCAGGTGGCGCTCGAACAGGGGGGGCAAAAGCGCACGATTGCGGAGGGGCTGCTGGGGTACGTTCTGCCGCACAGCGCGCGCAGCTGGCCTCTGCCGGCCGGCGTGCGTCAGCCAAACCAGATGAGCGCACAGATTAATGCCAGGGATACGCAATGGCAGTCGACGCCCGTCAACTGAAACCCGCGATGATGATCCTGCTCTGCGTCAGTACCAGCACCTGGGCCGAGCCCGGCGATGACAGCTTGCCGCCGCCGCCGCAGGCTCAGGCCATAAACGGCGAGGCGGTGTTTCAGCTTGCGCTGGTGCTGAACCACTATGACACCGGGCTGGTCGTCCCCGTGACGCAGCGCGATGGCGCGTACTTTATTTCCAGTGCGGATCTGCTGCGCGCCGGGCTTCCGCCCGAGCATGTGCCAACGGGGGACGTCAATTTGTCCACGCTGTCACAGGTGCGCGTGGAATACGACAGCGCCGCACAGCGTCTGATGTTGACCGTGCCCCGCGACTGGGTCTCTTCCCGCGTCACCCCTTTCAGCGGGCAAACGGCCCAAAGCAAACCCCACTACGGCAGAGGGGCGCTGCTTAATTACGATCTCTATACCAACCACACCGAACATATCGGCGGTCAGGCCGCGCTCTGGCATGAGTTTCGCTATTTCAACGAGAACGGTTCGTTCTCGTCCACCGGCTATGCGCGGGAAAATTTCGCCGGAAGCAACGGCCAGCAGGAGGGCTACGTGCGCTACGACACGACCCTGCTGGTGACCAACGAAGAGGATGCCACCACCTGGACCGCCGGGGACGTCATTAGCGATGCCCTGAGCTGGACCTCAAGCGTGCGTATGGGCGGGATCAGCTACGGACGCGATTTCTCGTTGCGCCCGGACCTGGTCACCTGGCCGCTGCCGGAGTTCTCGGGCGAAGCCGCCGTGCCAACCTCTGTCGATCTCTTTATCAACGGCTACCGTTCCGGCTCGACCCAGCTGCAGCCGGGGCCGTTTACGTTGACCAACCTGCCGTACATCAACGGCGCCGGGGACGCGGTGCTGGTCACCACCGACGCCCTGGGGCGGCAGGTGAGCACCACGCTGCCGTTTTACGTCACCAGCGATTTGCTGAAGGAGGGGCTGAGCGACGGGGCGGTAACGCTGGGGAGCCTGCGCCGCAATTACGGTATCAAGAATTTCGACTATGGTCCGGCTGCGGGCAGCGGATCGTACCGCTATGGCCTAACGGACTGGCTGACGCTGGAAGGCCACGCCGAGGGCGCGGAGGAGCTGGCCCTCGGCGGCGCGGGAACGGTCGTCAAGCTGGGGCGCTTTGGCGTCGTGAACTCCTCGTACAGCCACAGCCGAATGCGCGGTGACGACGGCGGACAAATCAACTGGGGATACCAGTACAGCACCAGTGAATTCAGCGTGGCGACACAGCATACCCGGCGCTCGCGGGATTTTGGCAACCTGGCCCTGTATGACCAGCCGACGGTTTACGATGAAAACGACAGGCCCATTGCCAGCTTCAGCCGCAATACGGACCAGTATTCCCTGACCTTTAACCTCGGGCAGTACGGTAACATCGGCGCGGCCTGGATTGGCGTGGAAAGTTTTGACAGCCAGAAAACCGAGCTGCTTAACCTGTCCTGGAGCCGCAACCTGTGGGGCTCCAGCAGTATTTACCTCGCGGCCAGCCGCGACCAGCAGCGCGGCGACTGGACGATGGCGCTCTCTCTGCAGGTGCCGCTGGGGGAACGCGACAGCGCCGCCGTGACCTTTGAAAATACGCCGGATTCCGGGAGCACCCAGCGCATCAACTATAACCACTCGATGCCGTCCGACGGCGGCCTGAGCTGGAACATGGCGTGGGCCAATCAGTCGCAGCGGAGCAACTACCAGCAGGGCACGCTCGGCTGGCGCAACAGCAACATTGAGCTGCAGGGCGGCGGCTACGGCGAGCGGGACATGATGACCTGGTGGGGCGAGGCGATGGGCTCCATCGTGCTGATGGACGGCGAACTGTTTGCGGCGAACAAAATCAACGATGCCTTTGTGGTGATCAGCACCGACGGCCATCCGGACGTGCCCGTCAGCTATGAAAACCAGCCGGTCGGCAAAACCAACAACAACGGCTATCTGCTGGTGAGCGGCGTGTCGGCCTATTATCCGGCGAGCTACAGCATTGATACCCTGAATTTGCCTGCCGATACCCGGTTAAAAGAGACCGAGCGCCGGGTGGCGATCCGCCGCCACAGTGGCTATCTGGTTGATTTCCCCATGGAGCAGGAGCGGGTAGCCAGCGTGATCCTCCACGACGCGCAGGGGCACGCCATCCCGGTGGGAAGCCAGGTGAGACGCGCCTCGCGCAGCGCTGCGGTAGTGGGGTATGACGGCATCGCGTGGCTGGAAAATCTCAGCGACGTAAATGCGCTGGAGGTGACGACGCCAGCCGGGAAGCGCTGCAGGGTTACGCTGACCGTTGGCGCAAACCCGGAGCATAAGCTGCAAACCTTTGGCCCGCTGATTTGCCGGGAGGGCACGTGAAGCGCCTGCTGCTGGCCGTGCTGCTGCTGTTTTCTGGCGGCAGCTGGGCGGCCTGTACCGTCAGCACGGCGAATGCCTCCTTTGGCAGCGTGACGTCTTTTGCCCTCAGCGGCGCGGGGGAGGTCGAAACCACCGGCACGCTGATTGTCGCCTGTGACGCGATTTTGAACCTGCTCACCAGCGATTCGGTCACGCTTAACTTTATTTCGGCGACGGTTTCCGCCAACAGTCGGGCGACCATGAAGCGTACCGACAACGCGACCATTACCGACGCGATCCCCACCCGCCTGTGCGGGCAGTCCGGCTGCGCTGGCAGTAGCGAAGTGCAGACCACCAAAACCTATACCTGGGGCGGCAGCACGCTGTTAAATCTGATTGGCGGCAAACAGTATAATATTCCGCTCTATTTCCGCACCGTTCCAGGCCAGAACGTAACGGCGGGGCCGTATCAGGTCACGCTCAACTTCAGTATTACCTACAGCGTCTGTTCTGTGGGGGTACTCAACCTGTGCCTCTCGGGGCAACAAACCGGCACCTCCAACACCAGCATTACGGTGAACATGAACGTCACCAACGACTGCAGCACCATGACCACGCCGGACGTGAACTTTAACAGCGCGCCGCTGGTGCAAAATTTCCCCACCGTTTCGCAAGCTATCGCCGTCACCTGCACCAAAGGCAGCGCCTACACCATAGGAATAAACAATGGTGCCAATGCGCTAAACAACGTTCGCCGTATGGTCAGCGGCAGTAACTTTATGAGTTACGAAATCTATAAAGAAGCAAGCGGCAATCGCTGGGGCGGCAGCGGTACGGAGCGCTGGGCCAGCTCGGCCTCCTCGCAGCTGAGCGCCGACGGCTTATTGCGTACCTATAACTACACCGCCAAAGTCCTCACCAGCCAGGCCACGCCGCCTGCCGGAACCTATACCGACACGCTGATCGTCGACGTCGCGTTTTAACCCCGCGCTTTTCCCTTTCGCAAATGTAAAGTTCCTGTGGCCTGTGCCGATAACACCGTTAATAAATCTATGAGAAGGTGTTGTATGTTGAACCGTATCCGCGTTGTCACAATGCTCATGATGGTGCTGGTCATTTTCGCACTTCTTCAGCTTATTTCCGGTGGCCTCTTTTTCTCGTCGTTAAAACAGAACCAGGACAGCTTCGCGGCTTCGAACGACCTTCGCGTGCAGCAGAGTGAACTGACCACAACATGGGATCTGATGCTGCAAACGCGCATCAACCTGAGCCGTTCATCCGCCCGCATGATGATGGACCCGAACAATCAGCAGAGCAGCGCGAAAACGGACCTGTTGAAGAACGCCCGCGCCACCCTGGCTGACGCGGCAAAACATTACGATGCCTTCAAAAAGATTGCCCCCCAGCCCGCGATGGAGCAGGCGAGCGCCAGCATCGATGAAAAATACAACGCCTACTTTGCCGGCCTGACGGAGCTTATTCAGTTCCTTGAAGGCGGCAATATGGATGCCTATTTCGCACAGCCAACGCAGGGGATGCAAAATGCCCTCGGCGCGGCGCTGGGCGAATACGCCAGGGCCAGCAGCGATTTGTACCACTCGGCCTTTACGGAAAGCCAGAATGACTACCGCTTTGCCAAATGGCAGATGGCGATCCTCGCGCTGGCGCTGGTTATCGTGCTGATGGCCGTCTGGTACGGCATTCGCCATATCCTTCTTAACCCGCTTGGGCGCGTCATTGCGCACATCCGCGATATTGCCTCTGGGGATCTGACCAAAACCCTGACCGTGTCGGGGCGTAATGAGATCACCGAACTGGCAAACAGCGTTGACCATATGCAGAGTTCGCTGATGGATACCGTCGCCAACGTGCGAAACGGCTCGGATGCCATCTATACCGGCACCAGCGAAATCGCGATGGGTAACAACGATCTCTCTTCCCGTACCGAGCAGCAGGCTTCGGCGCTGGAAGAAACCGCCGCCAGCATGGAAGAGCTGACCGCCACCGTGAAGCAAAACGCCGATAACGCCCGCCAGGCGTCGCAGCTGGCGGAAAGCGCCTCCGAAACGGCGCAGCGCGGCGGGCGCGTGGTGGACGGCGTGGTCAAAACCATGCACGACATTGCCGACAGCTCGAAGAAGATCGCCGACATCATCAGCGTCATCGACGGTATCGCCTTCCAGACCAACATCCTGGCGCTGAACGCTGCGGTAGAAGCGGCGCGTGCCGGCGAGCAGGGGCGTGGATTCGCCGTGGTGGCCGGGGAAGTGCGCAACCTCGCCAGCCGCAGCGCCAACGCGGCGAAAGAGATTAAAGCGCTCATTGAAGACTCCGTTTCACGCGTGGATACCGGCTCGGTGCTGGTGGAAAGTGCGGGTGAAACCATGAATGACATCGTGAATGCCGTGACGCGCGTGACGGACATCATGGGTGAAATCGCTTCTGCATCGGATGAGCAGAGTCGTGGTATCGACCAGGTCGCCCTGGCGGTATCGGAAATGGATCGTGTGACGCAGCAAAACGCCGCGCTGGTGCAGGAGTCCGCCGCGGCGGCCGCTGCGCTGGAGGACCAGGCGAGCCGTCTGAAGATGGCCGTCTCGGCGTTTCGTCTTACTTCCAAACCTACAAATACGGTCAGCTCGCGTGCCTCGTACGCTGAGACAACCGCCGCGCCAGGGGCATCACGCACGCGCGCAGCGGTGACCGGACAGGATGAAAACTGGGAAACATTTTGACTGACATTTAAACCGCGGCTGCTTGCCGCTTATTGGGAGCGTGGATGTTAAATCGTATTCGTATCTCGACCACACTGTTTTTGATTCTGATCCTTTGTGGTGTGTTGCAGGTTGGCAGTAACGGGTTGTCTTTTTGGGCGTTTCGCGATGGCTATCAGAATTTGCAGGAAGTTGAGGCGAGTAATCAACAGCGCTCCGCACTGGCACAAACCCGTGCCGTGCTGTTGCAGGCAAGCACCGCGCTGAACAAAGCAGGAACGCTGACCGCGCTGAGCTATCCGCCGGATGATATCAAAGCGTTAATGGCGGTGGCGCGCAGCAGCCTGAAGCAGGCCGACGCGCAGTTCAAAGCCTTTATCTCGCAGGACGCGGTGAGTGAGAAAGGGAAGGCGCTGAAGACGGCCATGAAGAAGAATTTTGACGGGTGGTACAGCGATCTGGATCACCAGGCCACCTGGCTTGAGAACAACCAGCTTTCTGACTTCCTGACCGCGCCGGTACAAGATTCTCAGGCGGCGTTCGATGGCAGCTTTAACGCCTGGCAGCAGGATATCAACCAGTTCGTTGAACGCGCCGGGGCGGACAGCCGCACCAGCTACCACATGTCCGGGCTGATTTTTGCCACGGTGGTGATCCTGGCCGCGCTGCTTACCGGCGGCGCGCTGCTCTGGGCACGCAGGATGATTGTGCAACCGCTGGCGATTATCAGCAGCCACTTCGACAGCATTGCGAAGGGCAACCTGGCGCGCCCGGTGGCGGTATACGGGAAGAACGAAATTTCGGCGATTTTTGCCAGCCTGAAGGCGATGCAGGGATCGCTGCGGGAAACGGTGAGCGACGTGCGGCAGGGCAGCTACGCCATGCACACCGGGATCTCGGAGATTGCGGCAGGCAATAACGATCTGTCGTCCCGCACCGAGCAGCAGGCGGCGTCGCTGGCGCAGACGGCGGCCAGCATGGAACAGCTAACGGCCACGGTAAGCCAGAACGCCGACAACGCGCGTCAGGCGTCGGACCTGTCAAAGCAGGCCGCGTTGACGGCGAAGAAAGGCGGCGATCAGGCGTCGCACGTTGCCAGCACAATGCAGGACATTGCCGCCAGCTCGCAGAAAATTGGCGACATCATCAGCGTGATTGACGGCATTGCGTTCCAGACCAACATCCTGGCGCTCAACGCCGCCGTTGAAGCGGCGCGGGCAGGTGAACAGGGGCGCGGATTTGCCGTCGTCGCGGGTGAAGTGCGCAACCTGGCAAGCCGCAGCGCCAACGCGGCGAAGGAGATTAAAGGGCTGATCGAAGAGTCGGTCTCGCGAGTACAGCAGGGATCGGCCCTGGTCGATACGGCAGCGAAAACCATGACCGAGATCGTCACCTCCGTCACCCGCGTTAACGACATCATGGGTGAAATCGCCTCGGCGTCGGATGAGCAGCGCCGTGGGATTGAGCAGGTCGCCCAGGCGGTTAGCCAGATGGATCAGGTCACCCAACAGAACGCCTCGTTAGTGGAAGAGGCAGCAGCGGCCACCGATCAGCTGGCAAACCAGGCCGACCACCTCACCGGGCTGGTGGCGGTGTTTAACGTAAAAGAGCAGGTTGAAGCAGTAGCAGAAGTCGGGCGGTCGCAGGCCGTGCCAGTTGTATCCTGAATGTGATTAAGAAGGCGCTATGACATCACCCACGCCCACAGGGCAAACGTCATTATTGTTACAGATGACACAGCGCCTCGCGCTGTCCGACGCGCATTTTCGTCGGATATGTCAGTTAATCTACCAGCGTGCGGGGATCGTGCTTGCGGATCATAAGCGAGACATGGTTTACAACCGGCTGGTGCGTCGCTTGCGTACGCTCGGGCTGGACGATTTTGGCCGCTATCTGAGTATGCTCGAAGCGAATCAAAACAGCGCGGAATGGCAGGCTTTTATTAACTCGTTAACCACCAACCTGACGGCCTTTTTCCGTGAAGGCCATCACTTCCCGGTGCTGGCAGACCACGCGCGCCGCCGCGCCGGGGGAGAGTACCGCGTCTGGAGTGCGGCAGCGTCAACCGGAGAAGAACCGTACTCGCTGGCGATCACCCTGGCAGACACGCTGGGGATGGCGCCGGGGCGCTGGAAAGTGTACGCCAGCGATATCGACACCGAGGTGCTGGAGAAAGCCCGTAACGGGGTGTATCGCCAGGATGAGCTGAAAACGCTGTCGCCTCAGCAGCTGCAGCGTTACTTCATGCGCGGCACGGGTCCGCATGAAGGGCTGGTGCGCGTACGCCAGGAGCTGGCGAACTGCGTAGAGTTTGCTCCCGTCAACCTGCTGGACAAGCAGTACAACGTGCCGGGGCCGTTCGACGCGATTTTTTGCCGTAACGTGATGATCTATTTTGATAAAACGACGCAGCAGGACATCCTGCGCCGCTTTGTTCCGTTGCTCAAGCCGGACGGTTTACTGTTTGCCGGGCACTCGGAAAACTTTAGCAACCTCGCGCGCGAGTTTAGCCTGCGTGGGCAGACGGTATATGCGCTGAGTAAGGAAAAAGCATGAGTAAAATCAGGGTATTGTCTGTCGATGATTCGGCGCTGATGCGCCAGATCATGACTGAAATTATCAATAGCCACAGCGATATGGAAATGGTGGCGACCGCCCCTGACCCACTTGTAGCGCGGGATTTAATTAAAAAATATAACCCCGACGTGCTGACGCTGGATGTCGAAATGCCGCGCATGGACGGGATCGATTTCCTGGAAAAACTGATGCGCCTGCGTCCAATGCCGGTGGTGATGGTCTCCTCCCTGACCGGTAAAGGTTCGGAAATCACCCTGCGCGCGCTGGAGCTGGGGGCGGTGGATTTTGTCACCAAGCCGCAGCTCGGCATTCGTGAAGGGATGCTGGCGTACAGCGAGATGATCGCCGAGAAGATCCGCACCGCGTCGCGGGCGAAGCTGGCGGCGCACAAACCGCTGGCCGCGCCGGCCACCCTGAAGGCCGGCCCGTTGCTCAGCTCGGAAAAACTGCTGGTGATTGGCGCATCAACCGGAGGAACAGAGGCAATTCGCCATGTACTCCAGCCATTGCCGCTCTCAAGCCCGGGTATTCTGATTACCCAGCATATGCCGCCTGGCTTTACCCGCTCGTTCGCCGAGCGCCTGAACAAGCTGTGTCAGATTAGCGTGAAGGAGGCGGAAGACGGCGAGCGCGTGCTCCCGGGTCACGCCTATATCGCGCCGGGCGATAAGCATATGGAGCTGTCGCGCAGCGGCGCGAACTATCAAATCAAAATTCATGACGGGCCGCCGGTTAACCGGCACCGTCCGTCGGTGGATGTGCTGTTTCATTCGGTGGCGAAACATGCGGGGCGCAACGCCGTTGGGGTGATCCTGACGGGGATGGGCAACGATGGCGCCGCCGGAATGCTTGCAATGCACCAGGCTGGCGCCTGGACGATTGCGCAGAATGAAGCAAGTTGTGTGGTGTTCGGCATGCCGCGCGAGGCCATCAATATGGGTGGCGTGAGCGAAGTGGTCGATCTTAGCCAGGTAAGCCAGCAGATGCTGGCGAAAATCAGTGCCGGACAGGCAATACGTATTTAAAGAGGAGTGTAGTTTTATGGCGGACAAAGAGCTCAGATTTTTGGTTGTGGATGACTTTTCCACCATGCGTCGCATTGTGCGCAACCTGCTGAAAGAGCTGGGCTTCAACAACGTTGAAGAAGCAGAAGACGGCGTTGATGCGCTGAACAAACTGCAGGCGGGCAGCTTTGGTTTTGTTATCTCCGACTGGAACATGCCTAACATGGACGGTCTGGAACTGCTGAAAACCATTCGCGCCGATGCGGGTATGTCGTCACTGCCGGTGCTGATGGTGACCGCAGAAGCGAAAAAAGAGAACATCATTGCCGCCGCGCAGGCGGGCGCGAGCGGCTATGTGGTGAAGCCATTCACCGCTGCAACCCTGGAAGAGAAGCTCGGTAAGATCTTCGAGAAACTCGGCATGTGAGGTGATGGATATGTTGCAACCTGCTATGAAACCCGTTGAAGAACATTCACCGAGCGACATTATTGCCCGCATCGGTAGCCTGACGCGTATGCTGCGTGACAGCCTGCGTGAACTGGGGCTGGATCAGGCCATCGCGGAAGCGGCGGAGGCGATTCCTGACGCACGCGATCGTCTGGACTACGTGGTGCAGATGACCGCGCAGGCGGCTGAACGTGCCCTGAACAGCGTTGAGGCTTCACAGCCGCATCAGGACGCGATGGAGAAGGGCGCGAAGGCGCTGAGCAAACGCTGGGACGCGTGGTTTGAGAACCCGATTGAACTGGCGGATGCCCGCGAGCTGGTTACTGACACCCGTCAATACCTGGGCGATGTGCCTGGGCATACCAGCTTCACTAACGCGCAGCTGCTGGACATCATGATGGCGCAGGATTTCCAGGACCTGACCGGTCAGGTGATCAAGCGCATGATGGATGTGATCCAGGAGATTGAACGTCAGCTGCTGATGGTGCTGCTGGAGAACATCCCGGAACCGGCTGCCCGTCCGAAACGCGAGAACGAAAGCCTGCTCAACGGCCCGCAGCTCGACGCAACCAAAGCGGGCGTCGTGGCAAGCCAGGATCAGGTCGACGACCTGCTGGACAGCCTCGGCTTCTGATCGTTCTGATAACCCTCAGGCGGCTGGTTCAGCCTGAGGGTTATTCCGCTAGCGAAGATCCATCTTTATCGTCACGTTGCCCTCAAAACTACCCGGCTCAGGCGTGGCGTCTTTCGTGCTGACCGGCGCGGCCTGAATCTTCACGACGCCGTTTCCCTCTTCGTCCATCCCCACGGGAAATTCGTACGTGCCATCCAGCGCGACGTTCTGGCTGTTTTCATCGTACACGCGCACACCAAGGTCGTCTCTTTCCAGCAGCTTCGCAATATACGGCGTACTGCTGTCCGCCACGCCCTGATCTGCCGTGAGCGTAAGCCTGATACGGTCAGTGTTCCCGACGGCGTTATCGTCACAGTGGTAGGCAATATCGACGTTTTTAAGAGCATAACCCTTAGGCGGCTGCCCCTTGCTGACGAACTGTTTGCTGACAATGCTGCCGAACTCAACCTCAATGGTGCTGCCCGCGTTGATGGTGCAGCTGAGCGGCGCCGATAGCGTGCCGCTAAACCAGATATCTGAAACGTGTTCGGCCTGTCCTGCGTCACAGCTTGCGCCTGTGCCAAAGTAGAGGCAGGCGTAGTTTTGAGCGATGATCGTGGGGGGGATCACCTCCTGTCCCAGTATCGGTTTTTTAACGTGCAGCATGACGGCCACAACGTTCCAGCGGAAATTTCGCTTTATCGTGGCTCCGCCCGAGGGTTGAGTCTCTGTGCTGCAGACGCTGGCTTCGCCTTCGGTTCTGGCGAGCGTATTTTCGGTAACGCTATTCATGCTCCCTCTGGACGTCGGGTATTCATTGATGGTTATCGGGGTCAAAAAATTGCCGTCGGGAGAGTTGATCGCATCAGCGTAGCCGGTGATATCCGCATCGATCTTATCGGTAAGAAAGCCGTAGCCGTTTGTGCCGGGGCTAAGTGGACTACCGGCCAGCGTTTTTTCATAAATCGTGCTGGACGAATACAGATTCCCCGGACAGGTACAGTTGGCCACCATCTCCGGGCCATTGCCGACCAGATGATCGGGAACGTCATAATCGTGATTTGCTCTGTTTTCGCTGGACGAAAACTCGTGGTCGAATGAGGTGCTGTAGGTTTGCGGTGCACCAAAACAGTTATGAAGTGACGTCGCCGTTCCCCACACGGGGTGGGTAAAGGCCACCGAGAGGACCGTGACCAGAAAGGCCATAGAGAGCTGTTTATTGAGTCTTGTTGTCATCTGTTTATTCCTGCTGACAAAGCGCGCTAACCGAGCGAATACCGTTAGGCCTTTCATTTTGGCTGGCTGACGGTTGCGTAATGCTGGCGCGGCACTGCTGCTCCGCGCCGTTGCCCCATTTCACGGTGAGCCGTGCGGCCTCGCCGATACCTGCCAGATAGACGGTGCCGGTATCATCTACAATGCCGCTGATGAGCGGGGTATCGCTGGTCGCAATAGCCCCAAACGGGACGGGCAAGCCGTTTGGACGCTTCAGGGCGATCAACATGCGATAGCCCGTGTGAGCATCAAACCTGGCCATGACGGCAGCGTTGCGCGAGGGTATGACGGTGATGGCGGTATCGCTGCTGTCGACGTTTTCCGGCAGGCTCGACGTATCAATACGAATGTTGTTTTCCTGATACGGGGTGAGCGACGGAATGACGGCGTTACCCTGCCAGTCGGTCTGTATGCCTCGCTGGTTCTGGAAGCGGACGCCGGAAGCGTCGTTGGCGCTCACGATGGCAAACTGGCTGCCTAAAGGTTGCGCCAGCGTGACGCCCTGAGGATGGGCAACAAGCGCGCCGCTAATGCCGTAGTTAAGCTGCTGAGCGCTATCACTGGAGGCGTAATACCCGGCGGTCAGGTTGGCGTATTGCGAACGGTAGCTGCCGTATACGCTGCTGGTGTCCTCCCCGTCGTGGTTGGCGTGGCTCTGCTGCAGCGAGTAGCTCAGGCGCTCGTCATCCAGCAGCGTGCCGCTGAGGCCTACGTTTTGTCGCGTATAGCCGTCCCTGGTGTTGCTGATATTATAGCTGCTCCAGGCGCGAGGCAGCCATCGGGAGAGGGGGATACTGAAGCCGAAGGAGATCATCCTGTCGGACGCTTCGCCGTTGGTTTTGCTGTAGGTATAGGCCAGATGATAGCTCGTGCCGGCAATAACGGTATTCATGCCAACCGACAGGCTGCGCTCCTTATTTGAGGTGCCCCAATAGTCCTGCTGATAGCCGTTCAGATAAAGGCTTACCCCTGCCAGGGTCTGGCTGATGCTGGCCTGTATGCGGTTGCGCTTGTTGTAACGAAACAGCAGATCGTCTTCGTGCCCGTCAAGCTTTTGGTTGGCGTCGGCGAAGCTGTAGTATCCGCGGCTGGAATAGCGATAGCTGCCCAGGCTGAAGTTGGTATTGGTGGGATCCAGCTTGCCGGTATAAAGCAAGCGCCATGACTGGCCCGTGTGCTGGCTGCCGTCGTCGAGCCGGGTGTCGGCCGCGGTAACGTCGGCCGACAGCGAGCCCAAAGGCCCCAGCGCCAGGCCGACGCCGGTATTGGCTGCGCTATAGTCTTTCGAGAGCGTGAGCCCGCCAAACCAGGTGAGCAGGTTGTTTAAACCGTAAATCATGCTTCCCTGGAGAAAGTCAGGCTCCTTTTGGTCGCTTCCGCTGTCAGCCCGATAGCGGCCCGCCGTCAGTTCGTACTTTATTCGTCCCGGACGCAGCATGACCGCGATACTGGAGTAGGGCTGCGTGAAGTGGTGCTCGGTGCCGTCGGCCTCCTTTACCGTGACGTCCAGATCGCCGCTGTTGGTGGTCGAGTAGAGGTCATTGATCTCGAACGCCCCCGGCGCAACGTTTTGCTGGTAGATGAGATAGCCATTCTGACGCACCGAGACCTCCGCGTTAGAGCTGGCGATGCCGCGTATGACAGGGGCATATCCACGCTGGCTGTAGGGCAGCATCTCCTCATCCGACGCAAGATTGACGCCCCGGTACTGCATGCTATCGAAAACCTCGCCCCGCGTGTTGCTCTCCCCGGCGGTGAACTGCGCTTTGAGGACATCCACGTCATGCTGCAGGAAGGTATTAATGGTTTCCCACTGCTTTTCGCTGTCCGAATTGCTCCACGTCGTGTAGTTACGCACGCGCCAGCCGCCCAGATTGGCACCGGTGCGTAAATTCAGATACTGATTCGTGGTGCTGCTGTCTCCGCTGTCCTTATTTGTTGATCCAGAAAAGGCGTAGTCACTGAACATGACCGGCACCCCGTCGTCCCAGCGTGAAGGATCGATGTAATCGCGACCGGTTTCGCTTATCGCGGCCTGAGGAATGCTCAACGTTAACGTCATGGTTGAGAAATCAAGCTGCGCAGAGGCCTGGGGGATATAGCGCCCGAGATTGTCAGGCAAGGCCTGATTAGCGGGCAGTGCTTGCAGCGCGGGATAACGATCGATAGCAATCCCCCAGGCGCGCAGCATATCCGGCGTAAGCTGAGGGATCAGCGCGCCTTCCGGGGAGCTGACGTACGCGATATTCGCGTCCTTCAGGCGGCGGTCGTTTACCCGCACCCGTGAAGAATAGGTGCCGGGCAGCTGAGCATTCGACTTTGAAAAGAGGGAAAGGTCGATATCCTGTTGCGACAGCATATTCCCTTCAAGCGATGAAGGGGAGAACCGATACTCACGGGCCTGCGCCGAGCAGCTTGCCATGAGCAAAACGCCGCCAAGGCAGCGGAGAAGCGGATTTGGTCTGAAGATCCGGCTGTATGACAAATAATTACGTCCTGTAATCATTGCGTTCCTTAATCCTGCGCCAGGGGGGAAGTATGTTTTTCGGAAGCGTTGCCGTAATCGGTAATGCATCGCCAGCTAACGCTCGCACCCTGAGCGCCGTCGGGGAGAGGAATGGCCGCGCTGGATTTAGGGCCAACCATGTCGGCCTTCTCGACCTTGCGCGCGCCCAGCGCAAGTGAATCAAAGACGCTGTAGAACGCCCCGTCGTTGATGACGGTGAGCTGCTGGCCGTGACGAACGAAGCGCAGGCTTTGACAGGTTTCGGATGGCGTACCGCTCAGCCCGGCCGGGCGCCAGAACAGCTTCAGGCGCGTTTTATAGATCAGACGCAGGACGTTTTTATTCTCTTCATCCGTCGCCGTGGCGGGTACGGTTCGCACGTTCATGTAGAACAGCGACTCTCTATCGTCCGGTAAGTTCGTGCCGTTCCAGGTTATGCGCAGGCTTTGCTCTTTTTGCGGATCGAGGCGAAAGAGGGGCGGCGTGACGATAAAGGGCCCGTGCGTTTTACCATCGCCCGTATCCGTCCATGACTGTATTAACCAGGGACGTTCGCGATCGTTATTCTGTAAGGGCAGGGCAACTTCCTTTTTCGCGGCATCGTAGATTATGCGTGTGCGACCTATCTGAACGCCTTCCGCGTGACAAAGGGTGCTCGCAATAACAGGAACGCATAATAAGAGCTTAAGAGAAATGCGCATGGTGAAACCTTTAATAAAGGAGGTTGAGAAAAAAAGATAATAGTCCGGAAGCGGACTCGGACTATTATCTGAGCATGGCTCCTTAAACGTCATGACGCCTGGGAATATATATATCCTGAATGTCAAAAGCCGTTTATTAGCGGTAAAGAATGTTTACCGTCATATCCGCGTCTGCCGGGCCGGCGGTGACCTCGGCAGCAAAAGATTTATAGCGGGCATTAAAGTCCGCCTTAATGGTGTCGGAGGATTTTGTTGCCAGCTCGATATAGACCTGACCTTCCGCACCGTCCATGGTAATAAACTGAGTATCTTTACCCGCTGGACTCACGGCAACGCCGATCCCGGTGGCTGCAGTGTCGCCAGTTGTGGTGATTTTACTGACATCCAGTAACGTATTGGTGTTAGTAAGCGAGGTTGGGCCGTTGAAGGTCAGCTGTACAGCCGGAAGCCCATCGCTTTTTAATGGGCAGTTAGCCAGCGTAATGGTGAACGGCATGAGGGTAGTTTCCTTCCCAACTTCAGTAAATAGGGATTTTGGATAGGTACCCAGTGGTATAGTACTGTCCGTACCATTGTCGCCCTGAATTGTGCAGCTGGGTTCTATAATTTCACCCGTAAAGTGAATGGTGCCGGCATTCATTTCTGCGGCGAAACCCGTCATCGACAGGGTTGCGAGGGCGACGCCTGCAATAATATTCTTTTTGAAATCCATCTTAAATTTTCCTTAAAGTAAAAACGCTATTTGGCATGTCCTCTGCTTAATCGTGAAAGGGGAGCCTGCCGCGCAAAAGTATAACGTTTAATTTTTTTCAGGTAAGGGTGCCTCAGAATTAATATTATATAGGCTACTCTATTTTGTATTATTTGTGGGATGATGAGAGGTAGGGGTTCAATTACTATGGTTTATTGAATTCACATATTTATATCATTACAGCAAAGCCAGGCGCTTAAAATCGCCGATTGTGTTAATTTTTGTCTCAGAATATTTTCAGGACACGCGTTCAATAAAGCTGTGCTTAATTCATTTTGTAATATAAAACACATAAAGAAAGGCTGGACTTTGTCTGTCAGCTTATTATTTGCGCGAACTGTGCTCGCTAAACGTGCAAAGTGCGATCTTAATCTGAATAACAGGGCCCGGTTATAGGTTTTTTTCAGCCCATTGATGGAAGGCGGTGCTGGCATGATACCCCTGACTAAATGGGCTGCGAGCATGCACTGTGGCAGAAGAGAACGACGACAAAACGGAAGCTCCCACACCCCACCGGCTTGAAAAAGCGCGTGAGGACGGGCAGATACCCCGATCCCGAGAACTGACATCCCTGCTGATCCTTATCGTGGGCGTGTGCATTATCTGGCTGGGTGGGGAGTCGCTCGCCCGCAGGCTGGCGGGAATGCTCTCTGCCGGGCTACGTTTTGACCACAGCATGGTCAACGATCCGAATCTGATCCTTGCTCAAATCATCCTGCTGATTAAAGGCGCCATGATTGCCCTGCTGCCGCTGATCGTCGGCGTGGTGCTGGTGGCTATCGTGTCGCCCGTTATGCTGGGCGGACTGGTGTTCAGCGGGAAGTCGCTGCAGCCAAAATTCTCAAAGCTCAATCCGTTCCCCGGCATTGCAAAGATGTTCTCTGCCCAAACCGGTGCGGAGCTGGTTAAAGCGATCCTCAAATCCACCCTGATGGGCAGCGCGGCAGGTTTTTACCTTTGGCATAACTGGCCTGAAATGATGCGCCTCATCAGTGAATCACCGCTCAGCGCCATGAGAAACGCCATGGATCTCATCGGGCTGTGCTCGCTGCTGGTGGTGCTCAGCATTATTCCGATGGTGGGCTTTGACGTTATCTTCCAGCTCTATAGCCACTTCAAAAAGCTGCGCATGTCCCGTCAGGATATCCGCGATGAATATAAGCAGATGGAAGGTGACCCGCACGTGAAAGGGCGTATTCGCCAGATGCAGCGCGCTGCCGCCCGTCGACGGATGATGGAAGATGTGCCGAAGGCTGACGTTATCGTGACCAACCCGACCCACTATTCCGTCGCGCTGCAGTACGACGAAAACAAAATGAGCGCGCCAAGAGTGGTGGCAAAAGGGGCGGGGCTAATTGCGCTGCGCATCCGTGAAATTGCGACCGAAAACCGCGTGCCCATTCTGGAAGCACCGCCTTTGGCACGAGCCTTGTACCGTCATGCCGAGATTGGACAACAGATCCCTGGCCAGCTTTACGCCGCCGTCGCGGAAGTCCTGGCATGGGTATGGCAATTGAAGCGCTGGCGTCTGGCCGGTGGTCAACGGCCTGTGAAACCTGAGAACCTCCCGGTGCCTGAAGCGCTGGATTTTTTGAACGAGAAGGACACTGATGGCTAATCTGGTAGCAATGTTGCGCCTGCCGAGCAACATGAAGTCGACCCAATGGCAAATTCTTGCCGGGCCGATTCTGATCCTGCTGATTCTGTCGATGATGGTACTGCCGCTCCCGGCGTTCATCCTCGATCTGCTTTTCACATTCAACATTGCCTTGTCCATCATGGTGCTGCTGGTGGCGATGTTCACCCAGCGTACCCTGGAGTTCGCGGCGTTCCCGACCATTCTGCTGTTTACAACCCTGCTGCGGCTGGCGCTGAACGTGGCGTCTACCCGTATTATCCTGATGGAAGGGCATACCGGCGGGGCAGCGGCGGGTAAAGTGGTTGAGGCCTTCGGCCACTTCCTGGTGGGCGGTAACTTCGCCATCGGCATCGTGGTGTTCGTCATCCTCGTGATCATCAACTTTATGGTTATCACCAAAGGTGCCGGACGTATCGCGGAAGTTGGCGCGCGCTTCGTGCTGGACGGGATGCCGGGCAAGCAGATGGCGATCGACGCCGACCTGAACGCCGGGCTTATTGCGGAAGATGAAGCCAAAAAGCGCCGTGCGGAAGTGACTCAGGAAGCCGACTTCTACGGTTCGATGGACGGTGCGAGCAAGTTTGTGCGCGGTGATGCCATCGCGGGCATCCTGATCATGGTGATTAACGTGGTCGGCGGCCTGCTGGTGGGCGTGCTGCAGCACGGAATGGACATGGGCCACGCGGCGGAAAGCTATACGCTGCTGACCATCGGTGACGGCCTTGTCGCGCAGATCCCGGCTCTGGTTATCTCCACCGCGGCGGGCGTGATCGTTACCCGCGTCAGTACCGATCAGGACGTTGGCGAGCAGATGGTGGGGCAGCTGTTCAGCAACCCGCGCGTGATGCTGCTGGCGGCGGCCGTGCTGGGCCTGCTCGGCATGGTGCCGGGGATGCCGAACCTGGTCTTCCTGCTGTTTACCGCCGGTCTGCTGGGGCTTGCCTGGTGGATGCGCGGTCGCGAAACGAAACCGGCCGCGGAGCCTGTGCCGGTCAAAATGCCGGAGAACACCCAGGCCGTTGAGGCCACCTGGAACGACGTTCAGCTGGAGGATTCCCTGGGGATGGAGGTTGGCTATCGCCTGATCCCGATGGTGGACTTCCAGCAGGACGGTGAACTGCTGGGCCGTATACGCAGTATCCGTAAAAAATTCGCCCAGGATATGGGCTTCCTCCCGCCGGTGGTTCACATCCGTGACAATATGGATCTCCCGCCCGCGCGCTACCGCATTCTGATGAAGGGCGTGGAAATCGGCAGCGGTGATGCCTATCCGGGGCGCTGGCTGGCGATTAACCCGGGCACGGCGGCAGGCACCCTGCCGGGCGAGCAAACTATCGATCCGGCCTTTGGCCTCGCGGCAATCTGGATTGAGAGCGCCCTGAAAGAGCAGGCGCAGATCCAGGGGTATACGGTGGTGGAAGCCAGCACCGTGGTGGCGACACACCTTAACCATCTGATTGGCCAGTTCTCCGCCGAGCTGTTCGGGCGTCAGGAAGCGCAGCAGCTGCTTGACCGCGTGACGCAGGAGATGCCGAAGCTGACGGAAGATCTGGTGCCGGGCGTGCTGACGTTGACCACGCTGCATAAGGTGCTGCAGAACCTGCTCGACGAAAAGGTTCCGATCCGCGATATGCGCACCATTCTGGAAACGCTGGCCGAGCACGCGCCGCTGCAAAGCGATCCGCACGAGCTGACGGCGGTAGTGCGCGTGGCGCTGGGGCGGGCCATTACGCAACAGTGGTTCCCGGGCACCGGCGAGGTGCAGGTGATTGGGCTGGATACGCCGCTTGAACGCCTGCTGCTGCAGGCGCTGCAGGGCGGCGGCGGCCTTGAGCCAGGGCTTGCGGATCGCCTGCTGGCGCAAACGCAGGAGGCGCTGGCGCGCCAGGAGATGCTGGGCGCGCCGCCGGTATTGCTGGTCAACCACGCCCTGCGCCCGCTGCTGTCGCGCTTCCTGCGCCGCAGCCTGAGCCAGCTGGTAGTGCTGTCGAATATGGAGCTGTCGGACAATCGCCACATTCGTATGACCGCGACCATTGGAGGCAAATAATGCGCAGGTGGCTGTGGATTTTACTCCTCCCGCTGGCGGCGCAGGCCGCAGGCGAGGGGACATGGCAGGCCAGCAGCATGGGCGTCACTCTTAGCAATCGCGGCGTGGCAATGTCTTCGCGTCCGCTGTCGCCGTCGGAACCGGCTTCGGGCCTCATGACGCTGGTGGTCTGGAACTATAAGCTGATTGGCCCTACGCCCGCCGGGCTGCGGGTGCGGCTCTGTTCCCAGGCGCGCTGCACCGAAATCGACGGTGAAAGTGGCACAACCCAGGGGCTGAACGGTGTCCCTGCCGTTGAGCCGTTACGCTTTATCTGGGAGGTGCCGGGGGGCGGTCGTTTAATCCCGGCCCTAAAGGTTCAAAGCAATTCCGTCATCGTTAACTACCGCTAACTGCCTGCCTTTTCACCAGCTATCAGGCGAATCTGATGGCTGGCTCGCAAAATTGACCTCACCTTTTGAATCAATAGAAACGCTGTTTTATAAATCAGTGACACGCGTAACGACACTCTTTGCATTTTTGCCATTCACCCCTCGGGGATGGCAGAAACAGAAAGGTATCAACAGGTCGATACTTTTACTGTAGCCGTGTAAAAACTCCCGGACGAGGTTTGCTTACAGGGAGTCTCCCAAAACTGATTAGGGTTGACGGCAATGAAAACACGTAAAATTGGACTCGCAAATTATCTTGCTTATGGGTCGGGCGATTTCCTCGGGGCGGGCACAACCGCGCTGACGGCGGCCTGGCTTTTGTATTTTTATACCACCTTCTGTGGACTCTCACCGATTGAAGCCACCTTCATCTTTGCCGCGGCAAGGGTGCTGGATGCCGTCGTCAGCCCGCTGATGGGCTTTTTGACCGATAACTTTGGAACGACCTGGCTCGGTAAGCGCTTTGGTCGCCGTAAATTCTTTATCCTGCTGGGTATCCCCTGCGTGTTCAGCTACTCGCTGATGTGGGTAGGGGACATGAGCTTCTGGTACTACCTGCTGACCTATCTGGTGTTTGATATTGTCTACACCATGATTCTGGTGCCGTACGAAACGCTGGTGCCGGAAATGACCGATGACTTCAAGCAGAAAACCAAGTTCTCCGGGGCGCGTATCTCCATGGCGCAGATGTCGGCGATCCTGGCCTCCTTCCTGCCGGGTATCCTGCTGACCCACTTCGGGAAAGACAACGCCATCTCCTTCTTCTATGCCAGCCTGGTCTTCTCCGTGCTGTGCGCGCTGATGCTGACCTTCGTCTGGTTCTTCACCTGGGAGCGCCCGCGCGAAGAGTGGTCTGAAGCGGCGCTGCGTGCAGAAGAAGAGAAGAAGAAGCTGACGCTGGGGCAGAGCCTAAACCGCCTGTTCGTGGAGTTAAGCTCGACGCTGCGCATCAAGATTTTCCGCCAGCATCTGGGCATGTATCTCGGGGGCTACATCGCCCAGGACGTCTTTAACGCGGTATTCACCTACTACGTGGTGTTCGTGCTGATGCAGGAGGCGTCAATGGCCTCCAACCTGCTGGGCACGATGGCTATCTTCCAGTTCCTGGCCGTTATCGCCATGATCCCGCTGTGCATTCGCTTCGGGCCTGCGCCGTCTTACCGCATGGTGGTGGTGCTGTTTGGCCTGGCGTCAATCTCCTACGCCGTGCTCTATTACGCGGGCCTGAGCGACGTCTACGCCCTGCTGCTGCTGGTTTCTGCTGTTGCCGGTCTTGGTCGCGGGGGTATCAACTACGTGCCGTGGAATACCTACACCTACATTGCTGACGTGGATGAAGTGATCACCGGCCAGCGCCGCGAGGGGATCTTCGCGGGCATCATGACCCTGACCCGTAAGGCGTCTCAGGCCGGCGCGGTGATGCTGGTGGGGATCGTCATGCAGCTGTCCGGCTTTGTGAGCGGTCAGAAAGTGCAGCCTGCGGAAGTAAGCCACACCATCCTGATGATCCTGAGCGTGGGCACGATCCTGATGCTGTTCTGCGGCTTCCTGGTCTCCCTGCGCTTTAAGCTCAATTTGCAAACCCACTGCACCCTGCGCGAAGAGACCGCCAAAATGCGTGAGTCTGGTCATGCAATGCCCGAGACGGCGACGCCGCAGGCCCGTGCCACCGTTGAGATGCTGGCCGGTATGCCTTTTGATTCCCTGTGGGGCAATAACAACATTGGTTATCTGAATCGCAACAAGCCGGCGGCACCTTCCCTGAAGGATCGCGCGGTACTGAATTCGACATACAACAGAGGTTAAGATTATGAAAGTTTGGCCTGTCAAACATAGCCCGTTACTGCGTCAGCCTGAGCGTTTCATCGCCAGGGATGAGCTGAAGTCGCTGATTCAAAAAGTGACGCATAACCTGGTCAATATTCACGACAAAACGGGGCAATTTTTGCTGCGGCTGGACGACGGACGCGTAATCGATACCAAAGGCTGGGCCGGTTGGGAATGGACGCACGGCGTGGGCCTGTACGGTATCTGGCAGTACTACTGCCAGACCGGCGACGTGGCGATGCGCGACATTATTGACGGCTGGTTTGCCGACCGTTTTGCGGAAGGCGCAACCACCAAAAACGTCAATACCATGTCGCCGTTCCTGACCCTGGCCTACCGCTACGAAGAGACGAAAAACCCGGCGTGGCTGCCGTGGCTGGAGAGCTGGGCGGAATGGGCGATGACCGAGATGCCGCGCACAAGTCACGGCGGTATGCAGCACATTACCCTGGCGGAAGAGAATCACCAGCAGATGTGGGACGACACGCTGATGATGACGGTGCTGCCGCTGGCGAAAATCGGCAAGCTGCTCAATAAACCGGAGTATGTAGAAGAGGCGGTTTATCAGTTCCTGCTGCACGTGCAGAACCTGATGGACCGGGAGACCGGGCTATGGTTCCACGGCTGGAATTACGACGGTAACCATAACTTTGCCAACGCCCGCTGGGCGCGCGGCAACAGCTGGCTGACTATCGTGATCCCGGACTTCCTCGAGCTGGTGGACCTGCCGGAAAACAACGCGGTGCGCCGCTATCTGGTGCAGGTATTGAACGCGCAGATTGCCGCGCTGGCGAAATGCCAGGACGAGAGCGGTTTGTGGCACACGCTGCTCGACGATCCGAATTCGTATCTTGAAGCGTCCGCCACCGCCGGGTTTGCCTACGGCATTCTGAAAGCCGTGCGCAAGCGCTATGTTGGGGCGGAATACGCTGAGGTCGCCGAAAAAGCGATTCGCGGTATCGTGAAGAATATCTCGTCGGAAGGCGAGCTGTTGCAAACCTCGTTCGGTACGGGGATGGGAAGCGATCTGGAGTTTTATCGCCAGATCCCGCTGACGTCGATGCCGTATGGGCAGGCGATGGCGATTCTCTGTTTAACGGAATATTTACGGAAGTATTTCTAATACCCCTCTGTTAGGGCATATGTTCAAAAGCCTCTTTTTACAAGGGGCTTTTTTATTTTCAATTGTATTCACTGAATCAATTAATTTGTTTGTCTTATTTATGATTAATATACATTGAAATTGATTAGCTAATATATTGGGAAGTGTGACTAAAGCCACAATATCGAATGCTTTTCTGCCGTATTTTTACTTCGCATTAAAAGAAATATCTGATGTCAAATACAAGGAGAAGTATTATGGGTAATATTACTGGTGGTATTTTCATTAAGCCCGCTGTTAATATGAATGCAGAAAAGATGTCTGATGAGCAAATCGATATTTTTCAGCGTGCCTTTGCTGATATTCTTGGCGTTGAGTTCATCCCGTTGATATACGTTGGTTCACAGGTGGTTGCGGGCGTACTTCATAGCTATATTGCATCACGCCGTCCTATCCATCCAGCCTCACAGACAACGCTAGTGAAGGTTGTTATTTACCAGAATCTTGAGCACGTGGTTTCGCTGCACTCAATTGCTGATATTTAACAGGCGTTCTACCCCGCATATGAAATGCAATTAAACAAGGAATAGTATTATGTGGAAATTATCTACTGATATTTGCATCGCAATGGACTCACCCGTGGCTGGTTACGAGAATAATGCGCCAGGGACGAATAAAACCATCCCTCTGTATATAGCTCGAGCCAAATTTAACGGCGGTATTCATCCGGGTAAATTAGTCTACGGTTTCGGTATGCATATTCCCTGGGGAGGAGCGGAACATGTTTGCCGTGAATTTGAAGTGTACGTAGGGCCGGTTAAATGGGTTCGCGTAAAAGGTCATGAAATTCCGCTCGGCGCCGTTCAGGCTGGCCGTGAAGTGGATGGTAAACTGCTTTATGTCGCACGAGCGAATTTCCCGAACGGTCTTTTCCTGGGAAAAGCGGGTACGCATCTGCGTAAGGGTGGCAGCATTAGCTATCAGGGCAAAGAGTGGGATGTGGATGATTACGAAGTGCTTGTAGCCGAGTAATTGCCAGCCAGAAGAAACGTCCGCCCCGTTGAGGCGGACGTTTTTATTACATGCGTTCTACGGTTTCGATACCCAGGGTATCCAGACCCAGCTTCAGGGTCTTCGCCGTGAGCTGCGCCAGCTTCAGGCGGCTGTTGCGCACCGCTTCGCTTTCTGCCGACAGGATAGGGCAGTGCTCGTAGAAGCCGGAGAACAGACCCGCCAGGTCGTACAGGTAAGCACACATCACGTGCGGCGTACCGTCGCGTGCGACAACGGTCAGCGTTTCTTCAAACTGCAGCAGTCGCGCCGCCAGCTGCGCTTCGCGATCTTCGGTAATGCTCACCGTGGCGTTCGCCAGCACGCTTTCGTCGATATTCGCTTTACGGAATACCGAGAGTACGCGGGTGTAGGCATACTGCATGTACGGCGCCGTGTTGCCTTCAAACGCCAGCATGTTGTCCCAGTCAAAGATATAGTCGGTGGTACGGTTTTTGGAGAGATCCGCATATTTCACCGCGCCGATACCGACGGCGTTAGCCAGTTTTTCCAGCTCGTCAGCGGGCATGTCCGGGTTCTTCTCGGCCACCAGACGGCGGGCGCGTTCCAGCGCTTCGTCCAGCAGATCGGAAAGCTTCACGGTGCCGCCCGCGCGGGTTTTGAACGGCTTACCGTCTTTACCCAGCATCATGCCGAACATGTGGTGTTCCAGCGGTACGGAATCCGGCACGTAGCCTGCTTTGCGCACGATGGTCCACGCCTGCATCAGGTGCTGGTGCTGGCGGGAGTCGATGTAGTACAGCACGCGGTCGGCGTGCAGGGTTGCATAGCGGTATTTTGCGCAGGCGATATCGGTGGTGGTATACAGATATCCGCCATCCTTCTTCTGGATGATGACGCCCATCGGTTCGCCTTCCTTGTTTTTGTACTCATCAAGGAACACGACCGTTGCGCCTTCGCTCTCTACCGCCAGCCCTTTGGCCTTCAGGTCCGCCACAATGCCGGGCAGCATTGGGTTGTAGAGGCTTTCACCCATCACGTCGTCGCGAGTCAGGGTGACGTTCAGACGGTTATAGGTCAGCTGGTTCTGGGACATGGTGATGTCGACCAGCTTGCGCCACATCTCCAGGAAGTATTGATCCCCGCCCTGCAGTTTCACCACGTAGCTGCGCGCGCGCTCGGCGAAGGCTTCGTCTTCGTCGTAGTGCTTTTTCGCTTCGCGGTAGAAGCCTTCCAGGTCCGCCAGCGCCATCTCGCCCGCGTTTTCCTGCTGCTGCTTTTCAAGGTACGCGATAAGCATGCCGAACTGCGTACCCCAGTCGCCCACGTGGTTCGCGCGGATCACCTTGTGGCCGAGGAATTCATTGGTACGCACGGAGGCGTCACCGATAATGGTGGAGCGCAGGTGACCAACGTGCATCTCTTTCGCCACGTTCGGGGCGGAGTAGTCGATCACAATAGTCTGCGGCTCTGGCTGGGAAACACCCAGACGGTCGGATTTCAGCGCCGCATCAACGTGGCTTGCCAGGAACGCAGGCTCCAGGAAGATGTTGATGAAGCCCGGGCCGGCAATTTCGGTTTTGCTGGCGATGCCGGTGAGATCCAGATGCGTCAGTACCTGCTCAGCGAGCTGTCGCGGCGGCATGCCCAGTTTTTTAGCCACTGCCATCACGCCGTTAGCCTGATAGTCGCCAAACTGTACTTTTGCTGACTGACGAACCTGAGGTTCGCAATCCGCAGGCGCACCTGCGGCAATCAGTGCCTGACTGACTTTTTCTGAGAGAAGAGCCTGAATATTCACCTGGATACCTTACGTTTTTGCTGCGGGTGAACAACGCCCCGCAGCAGTTAAAGAATTTAGGGCGGGAGTATACTGCAAATGCCCTCTTGCGTCAGCACCGCGGGGGCTGAAGATTGCTCAGAATCCAGGCTAAGAAGGCGTGCATAATCATGCAGTAATAAAATCCAGGATTCAGCGGTTGGTCGAAAGAGGGGAACAGAGTAAATTAGCGGCTTTGCGACACGATAAGAGACTGACTTATGGCGAACTGGCACTCCATTGACGAACTGCATGATATTTCCGCAGATTTACCGCGCTTCACCCAGGCGTTCACAGAACTTGCCACCCGTCTTGGTCTGGATATCGCGCCGCTTGAGGCCGATCACATCTCCTTGCGCTGCCACCAAAACGTGACGGCCGAGCGCTGGCGTCGCGGTTTCGAGCAGTGCGGTGAACTGCTTTCTGAGAATATCATTAACGGTCGACCAATCTGCCTGTTCAAACTGCATGTACCGGTGTGCGTCGCGCACTGGCAGTTCACCGTGGTTGAGCTGCCGTGGCCCGGCGAAAAACGCTACCCGCATGAAGGCTGGGAGCATATCGAAATCGTCCTGCCGGGCGAGCCGGACACCCTCAACGCCCGCGCGCTGGCGCTGTTATCTGACGACGGCTTGAGCAAGCCGGGGATTTTTGTGAAAACCAGTTCACCAAAGGGCGAGCGCGAGCGTTTGCCTAACCCGACGCTCGCCGTAACGGACGGGCAGGTCACGGTAAAGTTTCATCCGTGGACAATTGAACAGATTGTCGCCAGCGAAGCGTAGGTTGTGACAGTACGCTAAGACCGGTCCGGAAGGGCGTGCAATGATGATGTGTTTAGTGGAATTTCAGGAGGATTAAATGGCGCTGCTGGAAATTTGTTGTTACAGCGTGGAGTGTGCCGTAACCGCGCAAAATCAGGGTGCTGACCGCATTGAGCTTTGCGCGGCGCCGAAAGAGGGGGGCTTAACGCCTTCGTATGGCGTGCTGAAATCAGCGCGCCAGGCCGTCACTGTTCCGGTGCATCCGATCGTTCGCCCGCGCGGCGGTGATTTTTGTTACACGGCGGGTGAATTCAGTGCCATGCTTGAAGATATCGCGCTTATTCGCGACCTGGGATTCCCGGGGCTGGTGACCGGCCTGCTGGACGAAGATGGCAACATCGACGTGCCGCGTATGCATCAGGTAATGGCCGCCGCAAAAGGAATGGCCGTCACTTTCCATCGCGCCTTTGATATGTGTAAAGATCCGCTTCAAGCTTTTGATACGCTTGGAGAACTGGGCGTGGCGCGCATTTTGACATCCGGCCAACGGTCGTCTGCGGAAAAAGGATTGAAATTAATTACGGAACTAAAAGCGCATTCCGGTGTTCCAATAATAATGGCAGGCGCAGGAGTGCGCGCCAGCAATCTGGAACTATTTTTAGACGCGGGGGTTAAGGAGCTTCACAGCTCGGCGGGTAAGTGGATACCGTCACCCATGCGTTATCGCAATACAGGGTTGTCTATGTCGACGGATGCTGAAGCGGATGAGTACTCACGCTACGGTGTAGATGGAGAGTCGGTTGCGGTAATGAAATCGATGATTGATCGTTATCACGTGTAGCAACGTACCGATTTTTACCGCGCATCATGTCGCCCAATATGATGCTTGCTTGTACCAGGCCCCTGCAATTTCAACAGGGGCCTTTTTTTATCCCTCTCACCCTAACCCTCTCCCCATTGGGGAGAGGGGACTGCACGGTGCGGTCTTTATCTCCCTCGCCCCTATGGGGAGAGGGCAGGGGTGAGGGGAAAACTACGGCTTGGTTGCAATCAACACTGCACGCATCGGGGCCGGGTAGCCTTCGATGGTTTTGCCGTGGTCGGCCGGGTCGAGGAACTGCTCCAGCGATTCGGTGATCATCCAGTCGGTGCGGCGCTGCTCTTCGATTGAGGTCACGCTGACATCCGCAATCCGCACGTCAACAAAGCCGCACTTCTCCAGCCAGTTTTTCAGCGCCAGCGCGGAAGGAATGAAGTAAACATTGCGCATCTGCGCGTAGCGATCGCCCGGCACCAGAACCGCATGCTCATCACCTTCGATCACCAGCGTTTCCAGCACCAGCTCGCCGCCGCTGACCAGCTGGTCTTTCAGCTGCCAGAGATGCTCAAGCGGGGAACGGCGGTGGTACAGCACGCCCATCGAGAACACGGTATCAAACGCTTTCAGGGCAGGGAGCTGCTCTATACCCAGCGGCAGCAGGTGCGCGCGCTGGTCGTTGCCCAGCAGCTTACGCACCGCTTCAAACTGGCACAGGAACAGCTGCATCGGGTCGATACCCACCGCCAGATGCGCGCCCGCGCCAATCATGCGCCACATGTGGTAGCCGCTGCCGCAGCCCACGTCCAGAATGGTACGCCCGGTCAGGTCAGAGAGATGCGGCAAAACGCGATCCCACTTCCAGTCTGAACGCCACTCGGTATTGATATTCACGCCGTACAGCGAAAACGGCCCTTTGCGCCACGGCATGAGGTTGCGCATCAGCGTTTCGATGCGGTTCGTCTGCCCGGCGGAGAGCGGCGCTTCGCTTTCCGCCGTCACGCTGTGCAGCAGATCAAGACGGTGAGGCGTCAGTTCCGGCAGAAACTCCACCGCGTTCGACCACTGCTTTAACAGGCCATGCTGCTGATCGCGCTGCCAGGTGGCGATTTGCGCAGGCAGGGTTTCCAGCCAGTGGGAGAGGTGATTTTTGGCAATCAGCTGATAAAAATTACCGAACTCGATCATGCCGCGCTCCCCGCTTTCAGCGCCACCAGAGAGCCAAAGTTGAAGCACTGGAACCACAGCTCGCTGTGCTCAAATCCCGCTTTGCGCAGGCGCGCCTTGTGGGTTTCAACGGAGTCCGTCAGCATCACGTTTTCCAGCATGCTGCGCTTCTGGCTGATCTCCAGCTCGCTGTAGCCGTTGGCGCGCTTAAAGTCGTGGTGCATGTTGAACAGCAGTTCGCCCACGTCAGCGTCTTCAAAGCTGAACTTCTCAGAGAGCACCAGCGCGCCGCCGGGGTTCAGTCCCTTATAAATTTTGTCCAGCAGCAGCTGGCGGTCTTCAGGCACCAGGAACTGCAGGGTAAAATTCAGTACCACCATCGACGCGTTGCCGATCTCGATATCACGAATATCGCCTTCCACCACTTCGACAGGGGTCGGTGCTTTATAGGCGTCAATGTGGCGGCGGCAGCGTTCAACCATGGCCGGTGAGTTATCGACGGCAATGATTTTACAGTTATCCTGACGTACGTTACGACGGATCGACAGCGTTGCCGCGCCGAGCGAGCAGCCCAGGTCATAGACCTGCGTGCCGGGCTGAACGAAGCGCTCAGCCAGCATGCCGATCATCGAGATAATGTTGGAATAACCGGGAACAGAGCGCTGGATCATATCCGGGAAGACTTCGGCTACCCGTTCATCAAAGGTCCAGTCGCCCAGGCTGGCGATAGGCGCAGAAAAAAGCGTGTCGCGATCTGACATAACGTAAAAATCCGGGAAAAATAAAGGGGCGTATTGTGCGCTAACGGAAGGAGAAAACCAACTCCCACGGCATATACCACAGGTTAGCCAGCACCATCAGCAAAAGCGAACACCATGTGGCGCTCATGCCGGAGCGACGCCAGCGGAATAAGCGGTGGTGAAAGCCGTAATAATGCATTAACCGACCCGCAATCAGCAGCAGGCCGCAAACGTGCACCATCCAGGTTTCCGCGCCGTTCATTTCCATAAACAGCAGCAGGATCAGCGCAACAGGGATGTACTCAACCGCATTACCGTGAATGCGAATGGCGCTTTGAAGTTCGGAAAAACCACCGTCACCGTAGGAGACGCGGTACTGCATTCTCAGGCGCACAACGTCGAATGAAAACTTAATCAGCAGTAATGCACCTAACACCGCATACAGCGCGCTGACCATACAAACTCCCTGTTATTTGGCAGATGGCACCTCTCTATGATAGGGGGTGAAATCAGAAAAGAGAAGATTGTTGTGGGATGGATGGGGCGCTGCCCACCGACGGAACCGCAGCCTGCAAGGCATGCCAAAGAGCATCGACCAGTTCAGGCGCGTGCGCGATGTCTGGGGTGTGTAAAAAGAGATACGGCGTGGTGGTTTTCTCCCATTTCGGCAACGTTTGCAGCCAGACGGCGAACATATCCTGATTTTGCTGCATATTGTCGCTGCCGATAAACCTGATCATGGGGTTTTTCGCCGTCACGATGGCGTGTACGGGCACTTTTGGCTTTTTGCGCTGCGCCTCAACGATGGCTTCACTGTGCGGAATGGCGCCGTGCACCGGACGGCTGTCGAGGATGACGCGGTTAACGGAACGTTCGAGCAGGCCGCGGTTGAGTGCTATCTCGGCCTCGCGTTTGGCAAAGAAGTCCTGATGCCGGACTTCAACGCCGTAGGTAAATTCCCGGGGCAGGGCATCCAGAAACTGCCACAGCGCGGGCAAGTCGCGCGGGCCAAAGGTCGCGGGAAGCTGTAGCCAGTATTGGCCGATGCGGTTCGCCAGCGGGGACATCCGCGTGAAAAATTCTTCGGTTAAATCATTACAGTTGCGCAGCGCGGCGTTGTGGGAGATGGTCGCCGGAAACTTAAAGCAGAAACGAAAGTCGTCGCTGGTTTGCTCCCGCCAGCGCTCGACGATTTCTGCCCGGGGAAGGGCATACAGCGTGGTATTACCCTCGACGCAGTTAAAGTGTCGGGCATACTCTTCAAGGCTGGTGATGCCAAGGCGCACCCATTTCGGGTGCGACCACTGGGGCAGGCCCACGTATATCATAAGGCGTTTAAAATCTCGTCGGTGCTGCGGACGCGACCTATGCGCGGGAAGATATGGGTCATGCTGCCCTGATGCTGATCCGCAGAGGCTGCGCTGCAGGCATCTTCGGCAATCACCAGGTTAAAGCCCAGTTCCCAGGCGTTGCGGGCAGTGGATTCCACGCCGATGTTGGTGGAGATCCCGCAGAGGATAATGGTGTCGATGCCGCGACGGCGCAGCTGCAGCTCCAGATCGGTGCCGTAAAATGCGCCCCACTGGCGTTTGGTCACTTCGATATCGCTGTCGCGTTTGCCGAGCGATACCGGGTACGTCCACCAGTTTTCCGGCAGGGCATGCGCCCCGGCCTGAGCATCGACCGGCTGTTTTAACGCTTCGGCAAAATCAGCGGACCAGCCGACGCGTACCATGACCACGGGCGCACCGCTGGCACGGCATTTTTCCGCCAGACGGGCAGCGCGGCTGACCACATCATCAGCGGCGTGTGGGCCACCGGCAAAAGGCAGGATACCTTCCTGTAGGTCAATGACCACAAGTGCGGTTTTGGTGGCATCGAGTGTAAACATAGTAACTCCAGTTAAATGAATCGCTTCGGCTACACCTTACGACGTTATGGCCTGTTATCGGTCGGATAATTTTGTTAATTTTTGTGAGAATGCGCAATAAGAGCGCAGCAAACGACCGTCAGGCCGCGCTTCTCTCTTATCGTCCGGCGGAATTTCCAGTATAATAGCCGCCTTTTTTCATCCAGTTGTGACATACAGAAAGCTGCGACATAGTAGCCTGCACATCAGGCAACGTTTAGCCTGCGGCTAATTAAGGGATATCTCATGCGTACAGAATATTGCGGGCAGCTGCGTCAGTCCCACGTCGGGCAGCAGGTTACCCTGTGTGGTTGGGTCAACCGTCGTCGTGATCTTGGTAGCCTTATCTTCATCGATATGCGCGACCGCGAAGGTATCGTTCAGGTGTTCTTCGATCCGGATCGCGCAGAGGCGTTGAAGCTGGCTTCTGAACTGCGTAATGAGTTCTGCATTCAGGTCACCGGCACCGTGCGCGCCCGTGACGAGAAAAACGTAAACGCAGACATGGCGACCGGTGCGATTGAAGTCCTGGCGTCTGACCTCGTTATCATTAACCGTGCCGAAGCGCTGCCGCTGGACTCCAACCACGTCAACACCGAAGAAGCGCGTCTGAAATACCGCTACCTGGATCTGCGTCGCCCGGAGATGGCTCAGCGCCTGAAAACCCGCGCGAAGATTACCAGCCTGGTGCGTCGCTTTATGGATGACCACGGTTTCCTCGATATCGAAACCCCGATGCTGACCAAGGCCACGCCGGAAGGCGCGCGCGATTACCTGGTGCCGTCCCGCGTGCATAAAGGCAAATTCTACGCGCTGCCGCAGTCTCCGCAGCTGTTCAAGCAGCTGCTGATGATGTCCGGCTTCGACCGCTACTACCAGATCGTAAAATGCTTCCGTGACGAAGACCTGCGCGCTGACCGTCAGCCAGAATTCACCCAGATCGACGTAGAAACCTCCTTCATGACCGCCGAGCAGGTGCGTGAAGTGATGGAAGCCCTGGTGCGCGGCCTGTGGAACGACGTGAAAAGCGTTGAGTTGGGTGACTTCCCCATCATGACCTTCGCCGAGGCCGAGCGCCGCTACGGCTCTGACAAACCGGACCTGCGTAACCCGATGGAGCTGGTGGACGTGGCTGACCTGGTGAAATCCGTCGAGTTCGCGGTATTTGCCGGTCCGGCTAACGATGCCAAAGGTCGCGTCGCGGCGCTGCGCGTTCCGGGCGGTGCTGCCCTGAGCCGTAAGCAGATCGACGACTACGGTAACTTCATTAAAATCTACGGCGCGAAAGGGCTGGCCTATATTAAGGTAACCGAACGTGCGAAAGGTCTGGAAGGGATCACCAGCCCGGTGGCGAAATTCCTGAACGCAGACATCGTGGAAGCGATCCTCGAGCGCACTGGCGCGCAGGACGGCGACATGATCTTCTTCGGCGCGGACAACAAGAAAGTGGTCGCGGATGCCATGGGCGCGCTGCGTCTGAAGCTCGGCAAAGACCTGAACCTCACCGACGAAAACAAATGGGCGCCGCTGTGGGTTATCGACTTCCCTATGTTTGAAGACGACGGTGAAGGCGGCCTGACCGCAATGCACCACCCGTTCACCTCGCCAAAAGACATGAGCGCGGCGGAGCTGAAGGCGGCACCGGAAGACGCGGTCGCCAACGCTTACGATATGGTCATCAACGGCTATGAAGTGGGCGGCGGTTCCGTGCGTATTCACAGCGGCGAAATGCAGCAGACCGTGTTTGGTATTCTCGGCATTAACGAGCAGGAGCAGCGTGAGAAATTCGGCTTCCTGCTGGACGCGCTGAAATACGGTACGCCGCCGCATGCGGGTCTGGCATTCGGTCTTGACCGTCTGACCATGCTGCTGACCGGCACCGACAACATTCGTGATGTTATCGCCTTCCCGAAAACCACGGCAGCGGCGTGTCTGATGACCGAAGCGCCAAGCTTTGCCAACCCGGCCTCTCTGGCCGAGCTGGGCATTGAAGTGGTGAAGAAGGAAGAGAAAAACTGATATGGCATATAAGCGTCCCGTTTCTGTCTTAGTTGTAATTTACGCCCAGGACACGAAGCGGGTGCTGATGTTGCAGCGGCGCGACGATCCTGATTTCTGGCAGTCGGTTACCGGCAGCCTGGAAGAGGGGGAGACCGCGCCGCAGGCCGCCGCGCGTGAAGTAAAGGAAGAGGTCACCATTGACGTTGCCTGCGAGCAACTGACCCTGAAGGACTGTCAGCGCACGGTGGAGTTTGAAATTTTTAGCCATTTACGTCATCGCTATGCGCCGGGTATCGAACGCAATACGGAATCCTGGTTCTGTCTCGCGCTCCCCCACGAGCGGGAAATCGTGTTCACTGAACACCTGACCTACCGCTGGGTAGACGCGGCGGATGCTGCCTCGCTGACCAAGTCGTGGAGCAACCGGCAGGCGATTGAAGAATTTGTAATTAACGCTGCCTGAAAAGGCGCGCTCTTTGAGGATATTTTTATGGCAGGTCATAGTAAGTGGGCCAACACTAAACACCGCAAAGCGGCACAGGATGCCAAGCGCGGTAAAATCTTTACCAAAATCATTCGCGAGCTGGTAACGGCTGCGCGTCTGGGCGGCGGCGATGCGGGATCTAACCCACGTCTGCGCGCGGCTATCGATAAAGCACTGTCTAACAACATGACGCGTGACACCCTGAACCGTGCAATTGCGCGCGGCGTGGGCGGTGATGAAGACGCGAACATGGAAACCATCATTTATGAAGGTTACGGTCCTGGCGGTACAGCGGTCATGGTTGAATGTCTGTCTGACAACCGTAACCGTACCGTAGCGGAAGTGCGCCACGCGTTCACCAAAACCGGTGGCAACCTGGGCACCGACGGTTCCGTGGCTTACCTGTTCAGCAAAAAAGGCGTTATCTCCTTCGAGAAAGGCGATGAAGATGTGATCATGGAAGCGGCGCTGGAAGCGGGTGCGGAAGACGTGGTGACCTTCGACGACGGCGCTATCGACGTCTACACCGCGTGGGAAGAGATGGGCGCCGTGCGCGACGCGCTGGAAGCGGCTGGCCTGAAAGCGGACAACGCTGAAGTCTCCATGATCCCGTCCACCAAAGCGGATATGGATGCAGAGACTGCGCCAAAACTGCTGCGTCTGATCGACATGCTCGAAGACTGCGACGACGTGCAGGAAGTGTATCACAACGGTGAAATCTCTGATGAGGTTGCAGCGACTCTCTAATGAGAGCGTATAAGTCCGTTACGGGAGACGCGTGATGTCGATTATTCTCGGGATTGACCCAGGCTCACGCGTCACCGGTTATGGCGTTATCCGTCAGGTCGGACGCCAGTTAACCTACCTGGGCAGCGGGTGTATTCGCACCAAAGTCGACGATCTGCCGTCGCGCCTCAAGCTCATCTATGCGGGCGTGTCGGAGATCATCACCCAGTTTCAGCCGGACTATTTCGCCATTGAGCAGGTCTTTATGGCGAAGAACGCCGATTCGGCGTTAAAGCTCGGTCAGGCGCGCGGCGTAGCGATTGTTGCCGCCGTGAACCAGGATTTGCCGGTATTCGAATACGCGGCACGCCAGGTAAAGCAGACGGTGGTGGGCATTGGGAGCGCGGAGAAAAGCCAGGTGCAGCACATGGTGCGTACCCTGCTGAAGCTTCCCGCGAACCCGCAGGCCGACGCCGCGGATGCGCTGGCGATTGCGATTACCCACTGCCACGTCAGCCAGAACGCGATGCAAATGAGCGAGTCGCGGCTTAATCTGGCACGAGGCAGGTTACGATAATAAGAAATCAGGCTGGATAAACATCCAGCCTTTTTTTATTATGTTGCCAGTCAACAAACTTTCAGAACGCAGGAGCGTCACGTGATAGGCAGACTCAGAGGCATCATCATTGAAAAACAACCCCCGTTAGTGCTGCTGGAAGTGGGTGGCGTGGGCTATGAAGTCCATATGCCGATGACCTGCTTCTACGAGCTGCCGGACGCGGGCAAAGAGGCGATTGTCTTTACCCAGTTTGTCGTGCGTGAAGATGCCCAACTGCTGTACGGCTTCAACAACAAGCAGGAACGCACCCTGTTCCGCGAGCTGATTAAAACCAACGGCGTCGGGCCGAAGCTGGCGCTGGCGATTTTGTCCGGCATGTCTGCGCCACAGTTCGTGAATGCCGTTGAGCGCGAAGATCCCGCGGCGCTGATTAAGCTCCCGGGCATCGGTAAGAAAACCGCTGAACGTCTGATCGTCGAAATGAAGGACCGCTTTAAGGGCTTGCACGGCGATCTGTTCACGCCGGCTGCCGATTTGGTACTGACCTCGCCAGGCGGCCCTGCAACGGATGATGACGCCGAGCAGGAAGCGGTTGCCGCGCTGGTGGCGCTGGGCTATAAACCTCAGGAGGCCAGCCGTATGGTGAGCAAAATTGCCAAACCGGACGCCAGCAGTGAAACCCTGATTCGTGAAGCGCTGCGCGCTGCATTGTGAGGTAAAGGATGATTGAAGCAGACCGCCTGGTATCGGCAGGCACCCTTCAGGCAGAAGACGTGGTGGATCGTGCGATCCGCCCGAAGCTGCTTGATGAGTATATTGGCCAGCCGCAGGTCCGTTCCCAGATGGAAATCTTCATCCAGGCGGCCAAGCTGCGCGGCGATGCGCTCGATCACCTGCTGATTTTCGGCCCGCCGGGGTTAGGCAAAACCACGCTGGCGAATATCGTCGCCAATGAAATGGGCGTGAACCTGCGCACCACCTCCGGTCCGGTGCTGGAGAAAGCGGGGGACCTGGCGGCGATGCTGACCAACCTTGAGCCTCACGACGTGCTGTTTATCGATGAGATCCACCGCCTGTCGCCGGTAGTGGAAGAAGTGCTTTATCCGGCAATGGAGGATTACCAGCTGGATATCATGATCGGTGAAGGCCCGGCGGCGCGCTCCATCAAAATCGACCTGCCGCCGTTCACCCTGATTGGCGCCACGACGCGCGCCGGGTCGTTAACCTCTCCGCTGCGCGACCGCTTCGGCATCGTTCAGCGCCTGGAGTTTTACCAGGTGCCCGACCTTCAGCATATCGTTGGCCGCAGTGCTCGCTATATGGGTCTGGAGATGAGCGAAGAGGGCGCGTTTGAAGTGGCGAAGCGTTCCCGCGGAACGCCGCGTATTGCCAACCGCCTGCTGCGCCGCGTGCGTGACTTTGCCGAAGTGAAGCATGACGGCACGATTTCCGCTGAGATCGCAGCCCAGGCGCTGGATATGCTGAACGTGGATGCGGAAGGCTTCGACTATATGGATCGCAAGCTGCTGCTGGCCGTGCTGGATAAGTTCTTCGGCGGCCCGGTCGGGCTGGATAACCTGGCGGCGGCTATCGGTGAAGAGCGAGAGACGATTGAGGACGTGCTGGAGCCGTATCTGATCCAGCAGGGCTTCCTGCAGCGTACCCCGCGCGGGCGCATGGCAACGGTGCGGGCGTGGAATCATTTCGGCATAACTCCGCCCGCAATGCCATAAAAAATGCCGGGTGGCGGCTACGCCTTACCCGGCCTACAATTTGGCCTTTGTAGCCCCGGTAAGCGAAGCGCCACCGGGGACATACCCGCTACTGTGCGGTCTTCTTCATCATACTGAAGATAAACAGCGCCGCCGCACACAGCACCACCGACGGACCCGCAGGCGTGTCGTAAAACGCCGAGAAGGTTAACCCACCCGTTACCGCAATCATTCCGATAATTACCGCCACACCCGCCATCTGCTCCGGCGTCCGTGCAAAGCGACGGGCCGTGGCCGCAGGTATAATCAGCAGTGAGGTGATGATCAGCGCCCCGACAAACTTCATCGCTACGCCGATGGTTAACGCCGTCACCAGCATCAACAGCAGCTTCACGCGCTGGAGCTTCACGCCGTCGACAAAGGCCAGATCGGGGCTGACGGTCATCGCCAGCAGGTTACGCCACTGCCAGAGCAGAATGCCAAGCACCACCGCCACGCCAATGGCGATCGAGATCAGATCTTCCGGCGTAACGGCAAGCAAATCGCCAAACAGGTAGGCCATCAGGTCAACGCGGATGTTGGACATCAGGCTCACCACCACCAGACCCAGCGACAGGGCGCTGTGCGCCATAATGCCAAGCAGCGTGTCTATCGCGAGGTGAGGGCGTTTTTCCAGCCAGACCAGCCCCCCGGCCAGCAGCAGCGTGACCACGATAACGGCATAGAACGGGTTGACGTTCAGCAGCAGGCCAAAGGCCACGCCGAGCAGAGACGCGTGCGCAAGGGTATCGCCGAAATAGGACATTCTGCGCCAGACCACAAACGAGCCAAGCGGGCCCGCGGCGCAGGCAAGCATAATCCCGGCCAGCCAGCCGGGCAGTAACAGTTCAATCATGAGCGTCCATTTCCCCGGCGCAGGACAATTCGTCCCTGTAAATCGTGGCGGTGATTGTGATTATGGCGATAGATGCCAAGCTGCTCGGCGCCGCGATGCCCAAACATAGAGATAAACTCCGGATGCATCGAAACGACTTCGGGCGTACCCGAACAGCAGATGTGATGGTTAAGGCACAGTACTTCGTCGGTTTTCGCCATCACCAGATGCAGATCGTGGGAAACCATCAGCACCGCGCAGTTAAGCTCGCAGCGCAGCTGGTCAATCAGGTCATAAAGCGCGACCTGGCCGTTAACGTCAACGCCCTGCGTAGGTTCGTCAAGGACCAGCAGCTGAGGGCTGCTTAGCAGCGCTCGCGCGAGCAGCACGCGCTGCGTTTCACCGCCGGAGAGCTTCTGTAAGGGAGCGTCCATCAGATGACCCGCCTGCACGCGCTTAAGGGCAGGGAGAATGTCTGCTTTGCGCGTGCCGGGGCGCAGGCGCAGAAAGCGGCTGACCGTCAGCGGCAGGGTGGCATCCAGATGGAGTTTTTGCGGCACATAGCCGATTCGCAGTTTTTCTTCGCGTTTGATCACACCTTCATCAGGTGCTACCAAACCCAGAACCACGCACACCAGCGTGGATTTACCCGCGCCGTTCGGCCCGAGCAGCGTCAGAATTTTGCCGGGTTTCAGATCCAGCGAGACGTCAGAGAGGACGCGGCGCTGGCCGAATGACACCGAAATATTTTCAAGAGTAACCAAAGTCGTCATGTCAATTTAAGCTTGCAGAAGTCAACGAATGTTATAATATCACATTCACCGAACTTATTACGATGATTAGTCGCATTATGTTACATAAAAATACGCTTCTTTTCGCAGCATTATCCGCTGCCCTTTGGGGTACAACAGCACAAGATGTTAACGCCGCTGTTGTCGCTTCGCTTAAACCGCTTGGATTCATTGCATCCGCCATTGCAGATGGGGTGACGGAGACGCAGGTTCTGCTGCCGGATGGCGCTTCTGAACACGATTATTCTCTGCGTCCGTCCGACGTAAAACGCTTACAAAACGCGGACTTAGTTGTCTGGATTGGTCCAGAGATGGAAGCGTTCATGCAAAAATCGGCGAAACAGGTGCCCGATAAAAAACAGGTCACGATCGCCGAGCTTTCGGGCGTGAAGCCCTTGCTCATGAAAGGGACTGACGACGACGGTGATGAGCATGACCACGACCACGCTCATGCCGAAAAAGGTGACGACGATCACCATCACAGCGAGTACAACATGCATCTCTGGCTTTCCCCAGAGATAGCAAGGCTTTCGGCGGTTGCAATCCATGACAAATTAGTGGAACTTATGCCGCAAAGTCGAGCCAAACTTGACGCCAACCTGAAAGATTTTGAGGCACAATTAGCCGCAACCGATAAGCAGGTGGGTAACGAGCTCGCGCCGCTGAAAGGAAAAGGGTATTTCGTTTTTCATGACGCCTACGGCTATTACGAAAAACACTACGGCCTGACCCCGCTGGGGCATTTTACCGTCAACCCTGAAATACAGCCTGGTGCGCAGCGTTTACATGAGATCAGAACACAGTTGGTTGAGCAAAAAGCAACGTGCGTTTTTGCTGAGCCACAGTTCAGGCCAGCGGTCGTAGAAGCCGTGGCCAGGGGAACTTCCGTGCGCATGGGAACCCTTGACCCGCTAGGTACGAACATCCAGTTGAGCAAAGCGAGCTATTCGCAGTTCCTCAGCCAACTGGCGAACCAGTATGCGAGCTGCCTGAAAGGAGATTAACGAGGAAGTGAATACGTGCAACAGATAGCCCGCTCTGTCGCCCTGGCGTTTAATAATCTGCCTCGACCCCACCGCGTCATGCTGGGGTCGCTTACAGTTCTCACCCTAGCGGTCGCCGTCTGGCGGCCCTATGTTTACCACCCGAGTTCTGCCCCCATCATCAAAACCATCGAGCTTGAGAAGAGCGAAATCCGCTCTTTGCTGCCGGAGGCCAGCGAGCCTATCGATCAGGCCGCGCAGGAAGATGAAGCGATCCCGCAGGATGAGCTGGATGACAAGATCCAGAACGAAGCGGGTATTCATGAGTATGTTGTTTCCACTGGCGATACGCTGAGCAGCGTCCTTAACCAGTACGGCATCGACATGAGCAATATCAGCCAGCTTGCAGCCTCCGACAAAGAGCTGCGTAACCTGAAAATTGGTCAGCAGCTCTCCTGGACCCTAACCGCAGACGGCGACTTACAGCGCCTGACGTGGGAGATGTCGCGCCGCGAAACCCGCACCTACGATCGCACTGCAAACGGTTTCAAAATGACCAGCGAAATGCAGCAGGGCGACTGGGTTAACAGCGTAATGAAAGGCACCGTTGGCGCGAGCTTCGTTTCCAGCGCGCGTGATGCGGGCCTGACCAGCGCTGAGATCAGTTCGGTGATTAAAGCCATGCAGTGGCAGATGGACTTCCGCAAGCTCAAAAAAGGCGATGAGTTCTCCGTACTGATGTCCCGTGAAATGCTGGACGGCAAGCGTGAGCAGAGCCAGCTGGTCGGCGTTCGTCTGCGTTCCGATGGCAAAGACTACTATGCCATTCGCGCGGAGGACGGCAAATTCTACGACCGCAGCGGTACGGGGCTTGCGAAGGGCTTCCTGCGCTTCCCGACGGCAAAACAGTTCCGCGTCTCGTCCAACTTTAACCCGCGTCGACTGAACCCGGTCACCGGCCGCGTTGCGCCGCACCGTGGCGTTGACTTCGCGATGCCGCAGGGTACGCCCGTGCTCTCCGTTGGCGATGGCGAAGTGGTAATGGCAAAACGCAGCGGGGCGGCGGGATACTACGTGGCCATTCGTCACGGTCGTACGTATACCACCCGTTACATGCACCTGCGTAAGCTGCTGGTTAAGCCGGGTCAGAAAGTGAAGCGCGGTGACCGCATTGCGCTTTCCGGTAATACCGGACGTTCTACCGGCCCGCACCTGCACTATGAAGTGTGGATCAACCAGCAGGCGGTAAACCCGCTGACGGCGAAGCTGCCGCGTACCGAAGGGCTGACGGGTAAAGATCGTACTGATTACCTGGCGCAGGTCAAAGAGGTGATGCCGCAGCTGCGCTTCGACTAAGCCACTCATCTGTCGAATCGAAAGCCGGTGCCCGCGAGCGCCGGCTTTTTCTTTTGTGCCTGAGCGCCTGCCTCGCTACACTATCCGCATTATTCCTTTTTTCGCTTTCTCTTCCCTGGAATCAGCATGGAAACAAAAAAAAATAACATTGAGTACATTCCTGAGTTTGAGCCGTCGTTCCGTCATCCGCGCAGCTGGGGAGCCTGGCTTGGCGTGTACGCGTTTGCCGGTATTGCTATGCTTCCGGCATCCGTTCGCGACCCGATTCTGGGGACGGTAGGTCGTCTTGCCGGACGGATGGGCAAAAGCGCTCGCCGCCGGGCGCAGATTAACCTCTATTACTGTTTCCCTGAAAAAAGCGACGCCGAGCGTGAAGCGATTATTGACGCCATGTACACCACCGCGCCGCAGGCCATGGCGATGATGGCGGAGCTGGCGCTGAAAGGGCCTAAGAAGATCCTAAGCCGCGTTGACTGGAAAGGGCTGGACATCATTGAAGAGATGCGCCAAAACGATGAAAAAGTGATTTTCCTCGTGCCTCACGGCTGGGGCGTGGATATTCCGGCGATGCTGATGGCGTCGCAGGGGCAGAAAATGGCGGCCATGTTCCATAATCAGGGGAATAAAATCTTTGACTACGTCTGGAACACCGTGCGTCGCCGCTTTGGCGGTCGCCTGCACGCGCGTAACGATGGGATCAAGCCGTTTATTCAGTCCGTGCGTCAGGGATACTGGGGCTACTATCTCCCGGATCAGGATCACGGTCCCGAGCACAGCGAGTTCGTCGATTTCTTTGCTACCTACAAAGCCACACTCCCCGCGATCGGTCGCCTGATGAAGGTCTGTCGCGCCCGCGTTATCCCTCTGTTCCCGGTCTACGACGGTAAAACGCATCGTCTCAGCATCGAAGTACGTCCGCCTATGGACGACTTGCTCACTGCCGATGATTACACCATCGCGCGCCGCATGAACGAAGAGGTTGAACTGCTGGTGGGGCCGCATACCGAACAGTACACGTGGATACTGAAGCTGCTCAAAACGCGCAAGCCGGGTGAAAAAGAGCCGTACAAGCGCAAAGAGCTTTTCCCGAAGAAATGAAAAACACGCCCTCTCCCCGCAGGGGAGAGGGCGTCATGTCTTACTCTACGGTCAATACGCGGGTGGTATTGGTGGAGCCGATGGTACTCATCACGTCACCCTGCGTCACAATCACGATATCACCGGACACCAGGTAGCCTTTGTCGCGCAGCAGATTTACCGCATCGTGCGCGGCGGCAACGCCGTCGCTGGTGCTGTCGAAGTGAACCGGCGTCACGCCGCGGTACAGCGCCGTCAGGTTCAGCGTGCGCTCATGGCGGGACATCGCGAAGATTGGCAGGCCGGAGCTGATGCGTGAGGTCATCAGCGCGGTACGGCCGGATTCGGTCATGGTGATGATCGCGGTAACGCCTTTCAGGTGGTTCGCCGCGTACATGGCGGACATCGCAATCGCTTCTTCCACGTTGTCGAACTGAATGTCCAGGCGGTGCTTAGAGACGTTGATGCTGGGGATTTTTTCCGCACCCAGACACACGCGCGCCATTGCCGCGACGGTTTCAGCCGGATACTGGCCTGCGGCCGTTTCAGCCGACAGCATCACCGCATCGGTACCGTCCAGAACGGCGTTTGCCACGTCCATGACTTCCGCACGGGTTGGCATCGGGTTGGTAATCATCGACTCCATCATCTGGGTCGCGGTGATCACCGCGCGGTTGAGCTGGCGTGCGCGACGGATCAGCGCTTTCTGAATGCCGACCAGCTCAGGGTCGCCAATTTCAACGCCCAAATCACCACGGGCAACCATGACCACGTCAGACGCCAGAATCACGTCGTCCATGGCGTCCTGATCGCACACCGCTTCAGCACGTTCAACCTTGGCTACGATTTTTGCATCGCAGCCCGCATCGCGCGCCAGACGACGGGCGTAGTTCAGGTCTTCGCCGCAGCGCGGGAAGGAGACGGCAAGGTAATCCACGCCAATCTGCGCGGCGGTGACGATGTCCGCTTTGTCTTTCTCGGTCAGCGCTTCGGCAGAGAGGCCGCCGCCGAGCTTGTTGATGCCCTTGTTGTTAGAGAGAGGGCCGCCGACGGTGACTTCGGTGAATACCTTCATCCCCTGAACTTCCAGCACCTTGAGCTGCACACGACCGTCGTCGAGCAGCAGAATGTCGCCCGGCACCACGTCAGCAGGCAAGCCCTTATAGTCGATACCGACCTTTTCTTTATCGCCTTCGCCTTTGCTCAGGTTGGCATCAAGCAGGAACTTGTCGCCGATATTGAGGAAAACTTTACCTTCTTTGAAGGTTGAAACGCGAATTTTTGGACCCTGAAGGTCACCGAGGATTGCAACGTGGCGGCCGAGTTTAGCCGCGATCTCACGCACTTTGTCTGCGCGTAACTTATGGTCTTCTGGCGTACCGTGAGAGAAGTTCATGCGCACCACGTTGGCACCTGCGGCGATAATCTTTTCGAGATTATTATCGCGATCGGTAGCTGGGCCTAAGGTGGTTACGATCTTGGTTCTGCGAAGCCTTCTGGACATGTAATACTCCGTTGACTGAAACAACTTTGGTGTTGCGTGAACATAGAATCGGCCTTCATCTGCCGCAAGGCGACGGGGAGCGGGCCGAATGCCGTAAATCGTTACATCTTAGTTATTAGGGAACATCGCTCTTTATAAGCAATTCTTTATCAAAACGCGATTCCTTGAGCGCTTCCTTGACTCGCTTCAAGTTATCTCTGAATTTTGCGCCCCGGCGTAAGGTAAAACCGGTCGCCAGCACGTCAATGACCGTAAGCTGCGCCAGGCGAGACACCATCGGCATGTACATATCGGTATCTTCCGGCACGTCCAGGGTGATGGCGAGCGTCGCTTCGCGCGCCAGCGGCGTGCCCGCCGTCGTCAGGGCAATGACCATGGCATCGTTTTCACGCGCCAGCTGCGCCAGCTCAACCTGGCTCTTGGTTCGGCCCGTGTGGGAGATCAGAACCACCACATCGTCTTCGCTACAGTTCATACAGCTCATGCGTTGCAGGACGATGTCGTCAGAATAAATAACCGGCACGTTGAAGCGGAAAAATTTGTTCATCGCATCGTGCGCCACGGCAGCCGATGATCCAAGACCGAAGAACGCGATGCGTTTGGCCTGCGTCAGCAAATCAACCGCGCGGTTAACCGAACTCATGTCCAGGGACTGGCGTACGTGGTCGAGGGTCGCCATGGCCGACTCAAATATTTTCGCCGTGTATGCATCTACGCTGTCGTCTTCATCCACATTGCGATTAACATAGGGCGTGCCGTTTGCCAGACTTTGTGCCAGATGCAGTTTAAAATCAGGGAAGCCGCGCGTTTCCAGGCTGCGGCAGAATCGATTGACCGTCGGTTCGCTGACGCCTGATTCCTGCGCCAGAGCGGCGATGCTTGAATGAATCGCCTGAGCGGGAGAGGCGAGAATAACCTCGGCCACTTTTCGCTCGGATTTGCTAAGGTGTTCCAGTTGAAACTGGATTTTTTCCAGCATGTTCATTGTTAACAAGGCGCTCTTGGGGATGGAAACGATTTCATGTATAGATGAAATCCTGAGTCGTTTTAGCCGATATTACCCCTGTGTTTTCCTAAAGGGTAACAGTCGGCAAGAAATGTTGTTGTTTTTTTTCATTACTTGATCGATGTCGGGTTTTGTTATGCCCTTTTAGTTCAAAGAATCAACGCTTTTCACGTTATTGCTGCGCCGTATGGGGCTTACAGGCGAAAAATCGCGGTATCGCACGCGAGGTTAAGCGCTAATGGTTTCGGGAATGACGTAAAAGCAGTACAGTGCATTGTAATAAAATTACAACGATACCTGGCAGAAGCACCAGGTGATCCAACTGAGGAGAATGACATGGCGGTAACGCAAACAGCCCAGGCATGTGACCTGGTCATTTTCGGCGCGAAAGGCGACCTTGCACGCCGAAAATTGCTGCCTTCCCTGTATCAACTGGAGAAAGCGGGCCAGATTCATCCGGATACGCGTATCCTGGGCGTAGGGCGCGCCGACTGGGACAAGGACGCTTATACCAAAGTCGTGCGTGAAGCGCTCGAAACTTTCATGAAAGAGAAAATTGATGAAAGCCTGTGGGATACGCTGAGCGGGCGCCTCGACTTCTGCAACCTGGACGTGAACGACGTCAGTGCGTTTACCCGCCTGGGCGACATGCTCGATCAGAAAAACCGCGTCACCATTAACTATTTCGCCATGCCGCCAAGCACCTTCGGTGCCATCTGCAAAGGTTTGGGCGAAGCAAAACTGAACGCCAAGCCTGCTCGCGTCGTCATGGAAAAGCCGCTGGGCACCTCGCTGGCCACCTCCCGCGAGATTAATGACCAGGTTGGCGAATACTTCGAAGAGTGCCAGGTTTACCGTATCGACCACTATCTCGGTAAAGAAACGGTGCTGAACCTGCTGGCGCTGCGCTTTGCCAACTCCCTGTTCGTCAACAACTGGGATAATCGCACCATCGATCACGTGGAAATCACCGTGGCCGAAGAGGTGGGTATCGAAGGTCGCTGGGGTTACTTTGATCAGGCCGGCCAGATGCGCGATATGATCCAGAACCATCTGCTGCAAATTCTGTGCATGATCGCTATGTCTCCGCCGTCCGATCTCACCGCGGACAGCATCCGCGACGCGAAAGTGAAGGTGCTGAAGTCCCTGCGCCGCATCGACCGCTCCAACGTGCGTGAGAAGACCGTTCGCGGCCAGTATACCGCCGGGTTTGCGCAGGGTAAAAAAGTGCCTGGCTATCTGGAAGAAGAGGGCGCGAACAAGGCCAGCAACACCGAAACGTTCGTGGCGATCCGCGTGGATATCGACGACTGGCGCTGGGCGGGCGTGCCGTTCTACCTGCGCACCGGCAAACGTCTGCCGGCCAAATGCTCTGAAGTGGTTGTCTACTTCAAAAATCCTGAGCTGAACCTGTTCAAAGAGTCCTGGCAGGAGCTGCCGCAGAACAAGCTGACCATCCGTCTGCAGCCGGACGAAGGCGTGGATATCCAGATCCTCAACAAAGTGCCGGGCCTGGACCACAAGCACAACCTGCAGACCACCAAGCTGGACCTGAGCTACTCCGAAACCTTTAACCAGACGCACCTGGCCGATGCTTACGAGCGTCTGCTGCTGGAAACTATGCGCGGTATTCAGGCGCTGTTCGTGCGTCGCGATGAGGTGGAAGAGGCATGGAAGTGGGTCGACTCCATTACCGAAGCCTGGGCTGCCGATCAGGACGCGCCTAAACCGTATCAGGCGGGGACCTGGGGTCCTGTTGCCTCCGTGGCGATGATCACCCGCGATGGCCGCTCCTGGAACGAGTTCGAGTAACGTAACCCTCTAGCCCGAAGGTGTTATTTTACCGGTAACATGATCTAACACAGCTAGTGGCACAATTTTTAATCTTTTAAGCTCCGCGTGGATTCACCCGCGGAGCTTTTTTTATTACACTGCCGGAAGCGATTTTGCCCCTGAGCTCCGGACAGCAAGCGTTTCAGCGTTGTTAACAACCGCCAGCGACTTTGTAAACTCCCGAGCCCGGACAGATAAATTTGAGGAGCCTTTATGAATCCGACATTGTTACGCGTAACACAACGCATTATCGAACGCTCAAAAGAGACGCGTTCTGCCTACCTCGCCCGCATTGAGCAGGCAAAGAGCGAAACCGTACACCGCTCGCAGCTGGCCTGCGGTAACCTGGCCCACGGCTTCGCCGCCTGTCAGCCCGGTGATAAAGACGCGCTTAAGAGCATGCTGCGTAACAATATCGCCATCATTACCTCCTATAACGACATGCTCTCCGCGCACCAGCCGTATGAGGTCTATCCGAACATCATTCGTAAAGCACTGCACAGCGTAAACGCGGTGGGGCAGGTGGCGGGCGGCGTACCGGCCATGTGCGACGGCGTGACCCAGGGGCAGGACGGGATGGAGCTGTCGCTCCTGAGCCGCGAAGTGATCGCGATGTCCGCGGCGGTGGGTTTGTCTCACAATATGTTTGATGGCGCGCTCTATCTGGGCGTGTGCGACAAGATCGTCCCGGGCCTGGTGATGGCGGCGCTGTCATTCGGTCATCTGCCGGCGATTTTCGTCCCTTCCGGCCCGATGGCGAGCGGCCTGCCAAATAAAGAAAAAGTGCGTATCCGCCAGCTGTATGCCGAAGGCAAGGCCGATCGTCAGGCGCTGCTGGAAGCGGAAGCGGCCTCCTACCATGCGCCGGGCACCTGCACCTTCTACGGCACCGCCAACACCAACCAGATGGTGGTGGAGTTTATGGGGATGCAGCTTCCTGGCTCGTCCTTCATACAGCCGGATGCGCCGCTGCGCCAGGCGCTGACTGAAGCCGCTGCTCGTCAGGTGACGCGTCTGACCGGGAACGGCAACGAGTGGATGCCAATGGGCAGAATGGTTGACGAAAAAGTCGTCGTCAACGGCATTGTCGCCCTGCTGGCAACCGGGGGCTCAACTAACCACACCATGCACCTCGTGGCGATGGCGCGTGCGGCGGGCATCCTGATCAACTGGGATGATTTCTCTGATATCTCTGCCGTAGTGCCCCTGATGGCACGCCTGTACCCGAACGGTCCGGCAGACATCAACCACTTCCAGGCGGCCGGCGGCGTACCGGTATTGATGCGTGAACTGCTGAAAGGCGGCCTGCTGCATGAAGATGTCAACACGGTGGCGGGCTTTGGCCTGCAGCGCTATACCCTCGAACCGTGGCTGAACAACGGCGAGCTGGATTGGCGCGATGGCGCGAACGCATCGCTCGATGCGCAGGTCATTGCCACCATCGATAAACCGTTCTCTCACCACGGCGGCACGAAGGTGCTGAGCGGCAACCTCGGACGTGCGGTCATGAAAACCTCTGCCGTGCCGGAAGAGAACCAGATCATTGAAGCGCCTGCGGTAGTATTTGAAAGCCAGCATGACGTATTGCCGGCATTTGACGCGGGCCTGCTCGACAAAGATTGCGTGGTCGTCGTGCGCCATCAGGGGCCAAAAGCCAACGGGATGCCAGAATTACATAAACTTATGCCGCCACTTGGTGTATTATTGGACCGCCGTTTCAAAATTGCGCTGGTGACCGATGGACGCCTGTCAGGCGCATCAGGTAAAGTGCCTTCTGCTATCCACGTGACCCCGGAAGCCTACGACGGCGGTTTGCTGGCGAAAGTGCGCGATGGCGATATTATCCGCGTTAATGGCCAGACGGGTGAGTTAAGCCTGCTGGTCGATGAAGCAGAGCTGGCGGCACGTAAGCCCCATATTCCTGACCTGAGCGCGTCGCGCGTGGGTACCGGACGCGAAATGTTTGGTGCGCTGCGTGAGAAACTGTCCGGCGCGGAGCAGGGCGCAACCTGTATTACGTTTTAAGACGACTTGATTTTAACGATCTGGCGAGAGAAAACTCTGATGAAAAACTGGAAAACAAGTGCAGAAGCAATCCTGACCACTGGCCCTGTCGTGCCGGTTATCGTGGTCAATAAACTGGAGCACGCTGTCCCGATGGCGAAAGCGCTGGTTGCGGGCGGCGTACGCGTTCTGGAAGTGACCCTGCGTACCGCATGCGCGATGGACGCGATCCGCGCTATCGCAAAAGAGGTGCCGGACGCGATTATCGGTGCGGGTACCGTTCTGAATGCACAGCAGCTGGCTGACGTAACCGAAGCGGGCGCCCAGTTCGCTATCAGTCCTGGCCTGACCGAGCCGCTGCTGAAAGCGGCAACCGAAGGTTCTATTCCTCTGATCCCAGGTATCAGCACCGTGTCTGAACTGATGCTGGGCATGGACTACGGCCTGAAAGAGTTTAAATTCTTCCCTGCGGAAGCCAACGGCGGCACCAAGGCGCTGCAGGCGATTGCGGGTCCTTTCTCTCAGGTTCGCTTCTGCCCAACCGGCGGTATCTCTCCTGCCAACTACCGCGACTACCTGGCGCTGAAGAGCGTGCTGTGCATCGGCGGTTCCTGGCTGGTGCCGGCGGATGCGCTGGAAGCGGGCGACTGGGATCGCATCACCAAACTGGCTCGCGAAGCAGTTGAAGGTGCGAAGCAGTAAGCTCTTCGCAGCATGAAAAACGGGCCTTTTGGCCCGTTTTTTTTATCCTGCTACCTTAACGCTCGCAGCGGCCTCTTTCGCTCTTGCCACGGCGTCGTCAACATTATCCCCGGTGGCTAATGCCACGCCAAGACGACGGGTTCCCGCGATCTCCGGCTTGCCGAACAAGCGGACCTGCAGGCCTGCGCCCACGGCACCTTCTACGTTATCAAACGTCACGTTCTGGCTGGTGAGCTGAGGCAGGATCGCTGCCGATGCTGACGGGCCGTACTGTCGAATGCCGCCAACGGGCAGGCCGAGGAAAGCGCGCACGTGCAGGGCGAACTCGGAGAGATCCTGCGAAATGAGCGTCACCATGCCGGTATCGTGCGGGCGAGGGGAGACTTCGCTGAAAATCACCTCGTCGCCGCAGACGAAGAGCTCCACGCCGAACAGGCCGTAGCCGCCCAGCGCCAGCACCGTCTTGCGGGCGATCTCCTGCGCGCGCGACAGCGCAAGGGCGCTCATCTGCTGCGGCTGCCAGGATTCACGGTAGTCGCCGTCTTCCTGACGGTGACCAATCGGATCGCAGAAGTGGACGCCGTCAACGGCGCTGACGGTCAGGAGGGTAATTTCAAAATCAAACTTCACCACGCCTTCAACGATAACCCGTCCGGCCCCGGCGCGACCGCCCTGCTGCGCGTAGTCCCAGGCGCGGTCCAGCGCGCTGCTGTCGCGGATATAGCTTTGCCCTTTACCGGACGAACTCATCACCGGCTTTATGATGCACGGGTAGCCAATTTCCTCCACGGCGTGAAGAAACTCGGTTTTGTCACCGGCAAAACGGTAGCTGGAGGTGGGGAGCTGGAGATCTTCCGCCGCCAGGCGACGAATGCCCTCCCGGTTCATGGTCAGCTTCGCGGCTTTCGCGCACGGAACAACGCGCTGGCCTTCCTGCTCTAGAGCGATCAGCGTATCTGTGGCGATGGCTTCGATTTCAGGCACCACGAAATGAGGCTGCTCTTTCGCAATAAGCGCGCGCAGCGCCTCACCGTCAAGCATGTTAATCACGCAGGCGCGATGGGCAACGTGCATCGCAGGGGCGTCGGGGTAACGATCCACGGCAATCACTTCAACACCCAGGCGCTGGCACTCGATGGCCACTTCTTTACCCAGTTCACCCGATCCCAACAGCATAACGCGCGTCGCGGCAGGACGCAGCGCAGTTCCTAAAAGAGTCATCATAATCCCCCTGAAAAAGTTGCGGGGAGTATAAACGAAAACGTTTGCGCGTGTCTTGTCAGGGACATCAGCGGCGTGAGGAAATTTGCGCTTCTTTAGCGCCAACAGACATTTCCTGACGTCTGCTCGCTTAGTCTGTGAAGCATATGCACTGCTAAGTGAGGGAAATCATGTCAGGCTGGTTAAATCAATTGCAATCCATGCTGGGTCAGAAAGCCGGGGCGTCTGGCGAGCAGGGGCTGAGCAAGCTGCTGGTGCCGGGCGCACTCGGCGGGCTGGCGGGCCTGCTGGTCGCCAACAAGTCATCGCGCAAGCTGCTGGCAAAATACGGCACCGGCGCGCTGCTAGCGGGCGGAGGGGCCATTGCCGGGACCGTGCTGTGGAATAAATACAAGGATAAGGTACGTACCGCGCATCAGGACGAACCGCAGTACGGGCAGCACGTCTCGCCGTTGGATATCCGTACCGAAAGGCTCATTCTGGCGCTGGTGTTTGCCGCGAAAAGCGACGGGCATATCGACGACAGAGAACGCTCTGCAATAGAGGAACAGCTGCGTGAAGCCGGTGTTGAAGAGCAGGGCAGAACGCTGGTCGCGCAGGCCATTGAACAACCCCTTGACCCTCAGCGTCTGGCGCAAAGCGTCAAAAACGAGGAGGAGGCGCTTGAGCTTTACTTCCTGAGCTGCGCAGCCATCGATATCGACCACTTTATGGAGCGTAGCTACCTAAACGCGCTGGGCGATGCGCTGAAAATCCCTCAGGAGGTTCGGGAGGGCATCGAAAAGGATATTCAGCAGCAAAAACAGACGTTGCAGGGCGTGTAATTAACCCATGAGGCCACGTTTCGCTTGCATCATGCGTGGGTTTTGCCACCCTTATAGGGTGTAAAACTCATAAGTAAGATGACATGCCACCGAAAGCCCGACGTACTCCATATGCGATCGTTACGCATGGCGATACGCGTATAGACAACTATTACTGGCTACGGGACGATTCGCGTTCCGAGCCAGCCGTCCTCGACTATCTGCACGAGGAGAATGATTATGGCCGCAGGGTCATGGCCAGCCAGCAGGCGCTGCAGGATAGGTTGCTGAAGGAGATGGTAGAGCGCGTTCCCCAGCGCGATGTCTCCGCGCCCTGGACCAAAAACGGTTACCGCTACCGCCATATCTATGAGCCAGGCAACGAATATCCCATCTACCAGCGTCAGTCGGTCCTGAGTGCCGAATGGGACGCGTGGGAAATTCTGCTTGATGCCAACCAGCGCGCCGCCCACAGCGAGTTTTATACGCTGGGTGGAATGTCAGTTTCTCCCGACAACGCCATCATGGCCCTGGCAGAAGACTACCTCTCGCGCCGCCAGTACGGTCTGCGTTTCCGCAACCTTGAAACAGGGAACTGGTATCCGGAAATGCTGGATAATGTTTCACCGGATTTCGTCTGGGGGAATGATTCCGAAACGGTTTACTACGTTAAAAAGCATGCTTCAACGCTGCTGCCGTATCAGGTATGGCGGCATACCGTGGGCACGGCCTCTACGGATGATGAACTGGTTTATGAGGAGAAGGATGAGACGTTTTATGTCAGCCTGCACAAAACCTCTTCGCGCCACTATGTGATTATCCACCTCGCCAGCGCCACCACCTCTGAGGTCATGCTGCTGGACGCGGAACTGCCGGATGCACAGCCGCTGTGCTTCCTGCCGCGTCGTAAAGATCACGAATACAGTCTGGATCACTTCCAGCACAGCTTTTACCTGCGCTCGAACCGGGAAGGTAAAAATTTTGGCCTGTACAAAACCAAAGTGCGCGACGAGCGAAAATGGGAAGTGTTAATTCCCGCGCGGGAACAGGTCATGCTCGAAGGGTTTACCCTCTTTACCGACTGGCTGGTGGTGGAGGAGCGCCAGCGCGGGCTGACCAGCATTCGGCAAATCAACCGCAAAACGCGAGAAGTGGTCGGGATTGCCTTCGACGATCCGGCCTACGTCACGTGGATTGGGTTTAACCCTGAACCCGAATCGTCGCGCCTGCGCTATGGCTATTCGTCCATGACCACGCCGGATACCCTGTTTGAGCTGGACATGGACACCGGCGAGCGCCAGGTGATTAAACAGGCTGAGGTAAAAGGATTCGATTCCGATAATTACCGCAGCGAACACCTGTGGGTTATCGCCCGGGACGGCACGGAAGTGCCCGTGTCGCTGGTTTACCACAAAGCGTACTTCACCAAAGGTAAAAACCCGCTTCTGGTATATGGCTACGGCTCCTATGGGTCCAGCATGGATGCAGATTTCAGCGGCAGCAGACTGAGCCTGCTCGATCGCGGTTTCGTGTTCGCTATTGCCCATATACGCGGCGGCGGAGAGCTGGGGCAGCAGTGGTATGAGGATGGTAAATTCCTGAAAAAGAAAAATACCTTCAACGACTACCTCGACGTCTGCGACGCGCTCATTGATCAAGGCTATGGCGATCCGACACTCTGCTTCGGCATGGGCGGCAGCGCGGGCGGCATGCTGATGGGGACCGTCATCAATCTGCGCCCGGATCGCTTCAAGGGCATTGTCGCTCAGGTCCCGTTCGTGGATGTGGTAACGACCATGCTGGATGAGTCTATTCCGCTGACCACCGGTGAATTTGAGGAGTGGGGTAATCCTCAGGATGAAACCTACTATCGCTACATGAAGGACTACAGTCCGTACGACAACGTTGAGGCAAAAGCCTACCCGCACATGCTGGTAACCACCGGCCTGCATGATTCACAGGTGCAATACTGGGAACCGGCGAAATGGGTGGCGAAACTGCGTGAACTGAAAACCGACGATAATCTGCTGCTTCTCTGTACCGATATGGACTCGGGGCACGGCGGGAAGTCGGGGCGATTTAAATCCTATGAGGGCGTCGCCCTGGAGTATGCCTTTTTGATTGGCCTGGCGCAGGATACGCTGCCAGGCCGTGCGGAAAGTCAGGCTTCGCCGAGGTAGTGTCTCAGCGTCAGGCGAAGCTCCGGGCTCATTCTGTCTAGGTTGTTATACAGCCAGCGCAGGTAGCCCGGATCTTTATCCGCGACCTCTGACACCGGCTTCCCGCGGTATTTGCCGAAGGTGAAGGTGGTCAGCAGCGCAGGGCGTCCCGTGATGGTCGCCATATCGTCTGGCGTCCAGCCGGACGTGTTCATGATGTCAATCAGCAGGGCGGCGGTGATGTAGCAGTCATACAGCGCGCGGTGATGATGCAGCCCCTCCGGCGTCCGGACGCTGAGCTTGCGGGATTTATACAGCGCCATATTGCTGTATTTAATCCCCGGCCAGAGGCGGCGCGCGAGCTTCATCGTACAGATCCATTCCCCGGGCATTTCCGGCAGTACCCGTCGATCGAAGCTGGCGTTGTGCGCCACATACCACGGGCTGCCGAAGTAGTGAGGGATGATCTCCTCAATCCACGGCTTATCCGCCACCATCGATTCCGTAATGCGGTGGATCGCCATTGCCTGCGGGCTAATCGGGCGGTCGGGGCGTACCAGGTGGCTCATTGGGTTAACTATCTTCCCGTCAATAACGTCGACGGAGGCCACTTCCACAATCCCGCCCTGGAGATCGCAAGTTTCGGTATCGATGACGCGCAGCATTGATCGCTCCTGACCATAAAACGCTTAGCCTAAAGGAATGATATCGCCTTGCCAACCCTGTCTGCTGAGAGAACCCGTCAATAACAGCTCGCCTTTATCCGCCCGGACAATCAGCTGGCCCTTTTCATCCCACAATGCGCTACCGCTGCGGGCGTTAGCCATTAACACCGCAATGGCGTATTTGTGGGCAAACCGCTGTAAGGTGCCAATTGACTGCCGCAGGTGATTCTCTCCTACCGCCTGAGAGCTGGTGAACAGGGTGGCCTGCGGATCGATGTTTGGCGATTCCGCATGCGGGTCGATAATGGTGAGCTGTTTGTCGCCGGGAATGAGGCTTGCACCGCTGCCCTGAGGATAGCGGCGGATGGTGTCGAGATGCGGCGTGAAGAGCGCGAGTCCTTTATGACGCTGGCCTTGCTGGAGGAGCGTCAGGCCGGCAATCACCGTAATGTTGCGCGATTGCGCAGCGTGAAGCAGAGGGGCAAGCTGCAGATCGTCTGGCGGTGCGGGCAAACCGGCTTCACCGGGGCCTGTTAACGAGAGTTCTGGAAAAACCAGCAAATTGCACGCCTGTCGCGCCGCTTCGTCAATGAAGCGGAGATGGTGCGCTACGTGGTCATCTACGCTGAGGTGCTGCCCGCCATACTGGGCAGCGGCAATATTCCATCGTGACATCGTGACTTCCTTATACACTGAGTCGCTGAGATTTAAGAATACACCTAAGTTAATCAGGGTTTTCTTATCCTGCCATAATCCGTGTAAGGAAATGTAACGTGTCGTTAAGCTTACTTAACTTTCGGCTCGTAAGGCAGCCGCGAGAGGTTCACCGAGGCGAGACGGTGCGCAATCAGCCGTTCGCGGAACCAGTCGCGCAGGTGCGCGGGTTGTTCACGCTCGACGACTTCAGCCACGATGGGCATGTTGTAACGCTCTTTGAATGCAACGCCAGCGGCAGCGAGATCGACATTCACTTTATCCATCTCGTCCTGAGGAAGGGCGGCCAGATTGATCTTCATTACCTTCTCCTTTTTATGCGGCGGCAACGTTACCGCGATTGCACGACGATGACAAGCGGAGGCAGGATGATCCTCGACTCGCTTATTATACAGAGTTATTCTTTGCCATACAGGCATAACAAAAAGGAATGATTGTGATGGGTATCTCCTCGTCCCGCGCGGTTTGCGCGCTGGCTTTTCTTCTCTCATCGGCAATGACGCCCGCCGCGCTGGCGCATGCCCACCTTAAGCAGCAATCACCGGCCGCGGATTCTCACGTGGCTGCACCTCAGGCGCTGACGCTGAATTTCTCTGAAGGCGTCGAGCCTGCGTTTAGCGGCGTGGTGGTGACGGATGAAAAGCAGCGGGTGGTTAAAACGGGTGCCGTGACGCGGGATCAACACGATACGTCTCAGCTCACTATCCCCCTGGATCAAACGCTTTCAGCCGGTACTTATCAGGTTGACTGGCACGTGGTTTCGGTTGATGGCCACAAAACCAAAGGCAGCTATCGCTTTAGCGTGAAATAACATGCTGGCATTACTTTATGTGGCGTTGCGCTTCATCCACTTTGGCGCGCTGATGCTGATGTTTGGCAATGCGCTCTACAGCGTCTGGTTTGCGCCTTCCTCTCTGCATCGCCTGATGTCGCGACGGTTTCAGACCCAGCAGAAAATCGCCGCCGCGATCGGCCTGGCCTCTGCGCTCCTGATGTTCGGGGTTCAGGGCGGGCTGATGGCTAACGGCTGGGCGGATGTGTTCAGCCCGGATATCTGGCGCGCCGTGCTGGGGACGCAGTTCGGCGGCGTCTGGCTATGGCAAATCGTTCTGGCTGCCATCACGGTGGGGGCGGCATGGCTTGCCCCGCTAAAGGGGGCGCGCATGCTGTTGCTCGCTATGGGGCAGCTCGTGCTGCTCGCAGGGGTAGGGCATGCCGCAATGAACGAGGGGGCCACCGGCGCGCTTCAGCGCCTCAACCATGCCGTTCACCTGCTGTGCGCCGCGACCTGGCTGGGGGGCCTGCTGCCGCTGCTGTTCTGCATGCACCTGGCGAAAGGGCGCTGGCAGACGGCTGCCATCTACACCATGATGCGCTTTTCGCGCGTGGGGCATTACGCCGTCGCGGGCGTGGTGCTGACCGGCGTTATCAACGCGCTGTTTATCCTGGGGATCCACGTTCCCTGGCAGACGGGCTACGTCCAGTATCTGTTGTTCAAATGTGCGCTAGTGGCATTGATGGTGGTAATTGCGCTGGCGAATCGGTATTTTCTGGTGCCACGGTTTCGTCCGGGAGCCGGGCGGGCACAGCAGATTTTTATCAGAATGACACAGGCAGAAGTGGTGCTAGGCGTGCTGGTGCTGGCAACGGTCAGCCTGTTCGCGACCTGGGAACCGTTTTGACAAGGTTAAAATCATATGAAAAAGACAGTACTTTCTCTCTTATTACTGGCCTGCACGGGCAGCGCATTCGCTGCGCCACAGGTGATAACCGTCAGCCGTTTTGAAGTTGGCAAGGATAAATGGGCGTTCAATCGTGAAGAGGTGATGCTGACCTGCCGTCCGGGACATGCGCTGTATGCGATCAACCCCAGCACGCTGGTGCAGTACCCGTTAAACGATACCGCCGAGCAGCAGGTGGCCAGCGGTAAAAGCAGCGGGCAGCCGATAAGCGTCATCCAGATTGACGACCCGGCAAATCCGGGACAGAAGATGAGCCTGGCTCCCTTCATCGAGCGCGCAGATAAGCTCTGCTAGCGTTCTGGTTTCCAATAAAAAACCGCAGATGCTGGCGAAAGCACTGCGGTTTTTTACTTTTAATGATGCTCTGACGCTTTTTTTCAGGCCGCTTTAGCTGTGGACTGGAAAACCTGGCGTCGTCATCTATTCTTAAAAGGCAAGGCGATTTAGCCTGCATTAATGCCAACTTTTAGCGCACGGCTCTCTCCCAAGAGCCATTTCCCTGGACCGAATACAGGAATCGTATTCGGTCTCTTTTTATCTGTATGAAAGCTAACGAGTAATCCCTTCGCAGACTTTCTCACAGGGAGCACATCCTGTGCCTCTCCATCAAACATAACACAACACGGCGGGCGGAAGTCCAGCCCTTTTTGCCTGTTTTGTTAAATAATTGTGTATAGCTAACGAAAGTCGCTGCCCGGGCTAAAAGCGAGATTTCATTGACGCTTCTATTTCGTCGAGCAGTTCGAAGCGGCGGCGATATTCGGCGCGCTTTTTACTGGCGATCTCTTCGAGCGACTTGCGCTCCATCTGCAGCGGCAGCTGCCAGCGGAAGGCGGAGAGCTTTTTGCCTTCGATAGAAGCCCAAAATTCATCGTAGCTGGCGTGGAAGTGGCGGCCTTTGCTCAGGCGATAGCGCAGCGCGCGGAAGATGTGTCCTTCATCGCTGACGGCATAAATGGCCTTGATGCCGGAGAGCGTCGCCAGCTGGAACAGGATCTCCATCAGCACGCGCTTGGGGAACAGACCGTGGCAGGCGCGAGTTGCCAGCTTGATCGTATCGCGGGATACGCTGCGGCGCGGGCCCTGCAGGCCACCGATAATCAGAACGGACTGGCCGTTTTCACGCGCGACGCAAAAGGTCAGGCTGGCAAGCAGGGTATTTTCGTTGTCGCGCAGCCACAGCGTGCATTCCCCCTCGCGCTCCGCTTTGCTGGCATTCATGGCGTTGACGTTATAGGTAACGCCATCTTTGGCATGGAACTCAACGATAGACCGCTCTGTCGGGCCGGTTAACGCATTGACCAGATCGGCGTCCTTCAGAGAGTCAATCCACTGATAGTGATGAATGATGGCGTCTGCGCGCGCGTTGGCGTTCATGCCACGCATCAAATACTGGCGGTGGGTTTTGCTTGGGAGCGTGATCTGCGACGCCAGCAGCCGATCAAAATCGTCGCGGCGGGACAGGGCGTCCAGCATACGGTGCGTGGAGGACCAGAAGAGCATCGAGCGTAACCAAAATTTCAGTCGATACTCGCGTTTTTGCCAGATTGGGCCTGGAACGCGTTTCCCTTTCACCAGATCGGAAATGATAGTTGTTCGATGCGCTGATGATACATCGTTTTGCAGGCGCGAATTGGACACGTGAAAACCTCAGATTTTATGCGATGCATATTTTAGGGGGCATGCAAGAGCGGATTAATACATATGAAATCTTTATTTATCCCTAGTTTACTATTTGTTTAACTTTGTAAATAGCACCGCTACGCTGAATTTTTTCTGTAGCCGCTATACTCCAGAGAGGAGGCTTTATGTATCAGCGAATCGATGGCGGGAAGTGGCGTCACGTCTGGGTTGTGAGCGATATACACGGCTGCTTCCAGTGGCTTATGGATGAACTCAGGCGCCGGCATTTTAGTCCTTACGAGGATTTGCTTATCTCGGTGGGGGATCTCATCGATCGCGGGCCGGACAGCGTTAAATGCCTTGAGCTAATGAATGAAGCGTGGTTTTGTGCGGTACGTGGAAATCACGAGCAAATGGCGCTCGACAGCCTGCAGGGTAATGACGTTGCCCTCTGGACGATGAACGGCGGAATATGGTTTGCACGCCTTGAGCATGAACAGCAGAAGCGGGCGCGGACCTTACTCGAGGCTTGCCGCGGTTTACCGCATATTATCGAAATAACCTGCGCTAACGGCCTGAACGTCATCGCGCACGCTGACTATCCTGCCGCTGAATATGAATGGAACAAACCCGTGAGCGCACGGCGCGTACTGTGGGATAGAGACCGGTTAACGGGCTTTATGGCGGGTAAAGGGCAGGGGATTGGCGGAGCTGACCATTTCTGGTTTGGGCATACGCCCGTGGATAAGCGTTATGATTTTGGCAATCTGCACTACATTGATACCGGCGCTGTCTTCGACGGTTACTTTACGCTTGCCCAGCTGCAATAATAAATAACCCGCCTTCGGGCGGGTTCTTTTTAGATCATGCAAGGCGCATGACCCAGGCATCGGTGCTGCTATCGTAGTGCTTACGGTATAGAACGGAATGTTCGCCATCAAGAATTGCCGGGACGCTGGTATCGTCGTCCCAGGCATCCAGTTGCATGCACAAATCCGGGTCGGATTTGCAGGGAATACTTAACGTTCGATCGCCCTGTGCTTCGCCGCGCAGTTCTGCGTCGTCGATTTCAAAAGCGCCAATACGCACGCTGGTTTTCGTCATAGTGCTCTCCGGGTTTGGTGTCAAAATCTGGTATGACCAGTATGGCCACCCATTTTTGATCCTAGACAAGGAGCGCGAAAGCGCCAGTAAAAAAGTGCGCTTTTTTCAGTCCGTGCGATCGTTACCGGTAAACAGACGCCCGTCTCTGACCAGCTCGCGCGGGTAGCTGTTTTTTAGCCGCGACCCCACCTTTTTCGCCAGCCCCAGCGGATATCCCTGATACGTCACGATCGCTTCATCCTGCTGCGGCGTGCTTTCAGGGTATACGTCGCGCCCGCGATACCACTCCTCGGCTTCCTGATGCGTCAGGGCAAAAGTGTTTTCGCTTCCGGCCAGGGCTATGACGGCCTCGTGCTGCCAGCGATAGCCTTTGTTGTGAACCTCCGCCAGGCGAATACCCAGACGGGAAAAGCGCACTTTGCCAATCAGCGGTTCGATATGGCTCGGGAAAAGCCAGATCTCCTTGTCACGCGTCCAGAGACGCAGGCTGTCGTCCCAGTTCAGGCCAACCTTGCCGGCGGCGGTTTCCGCCTGCGCGGCTTCGCGGCCCTTAAGCGGCGTAAACGGGAACTTGCCCACCCTGAACGTCGGTGCGGGCAGCGGATCGATCGCGCGGGTTTTGCGCAGGCGGGCCACAAAGAATCCTTCGCAATCGTAAATCTGCGGGAAAACGTGCAGGAATCCTTCCGGCGTGACGGCCTCTTTTGCCGTGTCGAAAAGATCGTTCAGAGGCAGGATCTCGACGGCATCCGGATACTGCGCCTTCAGCCACAGGCAGACGTCCTCGTTTTCATCGCGGTTTAGCGTACAGGTTGAATAAACCAGCGTACCGCCAGGCCTCAACGCATGAAACGCGCTGTCGATCAGCTCGCGCTGGGTGGCGGCGATGTCCAGATTACTTTCTGTCGACCAGTTTTTTAACGCATCAGGATCTTTACGCACCACGCCTTCACCCGAGCACGGCGCATCCAGCAGGATTGCGTCAAAGGCTTCCGGCAGGGCGGCGCCAAAGACGCGGCCGTCAAAGTGGGTCAGGGCAACGTTATGTATCCCGCAGCGGCTGATGTTGGCGTGCAGCACCTTGACGCGGCTGGCGGAAAACTCATTGGCGAGGATAGCGCCTCGGTTGCCCATGCGTGCGGCGATCTGCGTGGTTTTCGACCCCGGCGCGGCGGCGACGTCCATCACCCGCTCAGGTGCGTTATCATCCGCAAACAGCGCGGCGACCGGCAGCATTGAGCTGGCTTCCTGAATATAAAACAGTCCGCTCAGGTGTTCGGCGGTGCTGCCCAGCGGCAGGGCGTCGTCGTCTTCACGCTCGATCCAGAAACCCTCTTCACACCAGGGCACCGGCGTGAGCTGCCAGCGATAGGGCGATACCAGCGTCAGAAAATCGGCAACGCTAATCTTAAGCGTGTTAACGCGAATGCTGCGGCGCAACGGCCGCTGACACGCGGCGATAAAATCGTCGAAGGAGAGATGAGAAGGAAGCGCCTCGCGCATTTGCGCCAGGAATTGTTCAGGAAGATATACGGAGTTTTGAGCCACGGGCACACCACAGGGAAAATTTCAGGTGCGCAGTGTAGCATAAAGGCTCCGGCGCGTTGACACCGGAGCCTTGCAGATTAACGCGGCAGGGCGGTTCCCCACTCGCGCCACTCTTTCGGTTCGCTTTCGAGCAGCAGGAAGTGTTTACCCGGCTGCGCCTTCGGCGCCAGCGGCGTACCCGGCGGTGTCGCAAAGGCGATGCCGCCGCGAATGAACTGGTTGAAGGTCCCGGTTTTCACTACCCCTCCGGTCAGGCCGAAGTCCAGCGAATAGCCGGATGCCAGCCAGAACACCGAGTTGTTTCTCACCAGGTGCTGATAGCGCTCGCTGATGCGCAGCGCCACCATCACGCGGTCTGACAGCGTGCCCAGGTTCAGGCCCGTTACCGTCCCCACTTCGATACCGCGGAACAGCACCGGCGTACCGATGGCCAGGCCACCCGCTTCCGGTACTTCCACCACGATGCTCAGGCCGTCAAGATAGCGTGAGTCTGTGATCGTAGCTTCCTGCAGCTCGAAATCGCGGCGTGCGTTGCCGCGTCCCGGCTCGACGTTAATGTACGGCTGCAAAATGGTGTCGAGATGCTCAACGCCTGCGGCAGAAATCTGCGGCGTCACCACCGAGAAACGTGAGCCTGACCGGGCAAAGGTCTGAACGTATTCAGGGTAGAGCACGGCCGTGGCCTGCACTTCGTTGCGCGCCGTGATCAGCGTCAGCTTCTGGATCTGCCCGATATCAATGCCCAGATAGCGAATCGGCATTCCTTCGGCCAGCTTGCCTGCATCGAAAGCGTGCAGGGTAATCTGTCCGCCCACCGCGCGCGCCGCAGTTTCTGACGGGAAGAGGATTCGCTTGTCGCCCTTGCGCATATTGCCGCCCGCGCCGGGCAGATTATCGAAGCTAATTGCGCCGCGCAGCGCACGGGAGAGAGGGGAGGCCTGGACGGTTAGCCCGCTGCCGTTCAGCTGGACCTTCGCGCCGCCTTCCGCCCAGAAAACGCTGTTTTGAGTCAGCAGCTTGCGATATTCCGGCTTGATGTGCAGTTCGATATCAAACGCATCCGCGCGAGGACGCACGGTGATCACTTCGCCCACCTCGAACTTGCGGTAGAGCACGACGGAGCCCGCCTGCACGTCCGGCAGCGTTTCGGCACTTAACGTCAGCGTGGTGGTCGGCAGGTCGCTCAGGCTGTTTTCAATCGCCTTGTCCAGATTGGCATACAGCGGATAGCTGTCGCGCAGCGGGCCTTTGTTGCCTGGCAGGATGCGTATCCCGCCGTTGACCCATTCGCTGGCGCTGGCCCCGAGGAACTCCACGCCGTCCAAACCGACCTTCACGTCGACGCGGCTGTTGACGACAAACTTGCTGTCGCCATGCACCAAATCGCTATACTGCGGATCGATGGCCGCAGAGAAGGAGACGCCTTTCTCGGACAGCTTGCGATCGAGCACCTGTCCGACCTGCACGCCGTGCAGGATGAGCGGCTGCCCGGCCTCAATCCCGTAGCTTTCCGGGGCGGTCAGCGTGACCGTCAGCACGCCGGGTTTTTGCAGAAGCGCTTTATCCGCCGTGGCGATGACGAAATTATTGCTCGGGGGACCTTCGCCTGGAATAAGCTCAAAGGTGCTGCCGGTCAGCAGGCTGCTGATGCTGGCGTCGCTAAGCGAGAGCTTTGGACTGCGCATTTCAATGCGCGTTTTCTCGCGAAGCAGATCCACTACGCTCGGATCGACGGTCATTTCCCCGGTCACAGACCCGCCGGGGTTAAGCGTCATTTTGGTCAACTGGCCGACCTCTAATCCCTGGTACATCAGCGGGGTTGAACCTGCTTTCAAGCCCTTGGCGCTGGGCAGGGCGAGCTTCACAATCACGCCCCGCTGGCTGTGGGCCAGATCCGCATACAGCCCGAAGGTGTCATCGGCAGTGGCTGGATTCGAGCCTTCAGGCGAATCGAAAGCGATCGCACCGTTGACCAGCGCGGCCAGGCTTTCGAGCTTCACTTTTGCACCGCTCAGGCTCAGGTCGGCATCTACGCCTGAAACGTTCCAGAAGCGGCTGCCTTTCTTAACAAGATTGGTGAAGCGGCGTTCGATCAGCACGTCGATGGTGACGCCCTGTTTATTCGGGTTAATGGCGTAGTCATACACGCGGCCAACCGGGATCTTGCGGAAATAAACCAGCGATCCGCTGTTCAGAGAGCCAAGGTCGGGCGCCTGCAGGTGGATCATCAAATCGCCGTTGTTGAGCCGGTATTTGGGCTGCGTATCCAGGGCAACAAAGTGATCCTGCGGTTCACCTTTGCCCGGCATCATGCCGATGTAGTTACCGCCCACAAGCGCGTCTAGTCCGGAGACACCGGCCAGAGAGGCTTTAGGCGTCACCAGCCAGAACTGCGTTTCGCTGCGCAGGGCATCCTGCATGTCAGATTTAATGCTGACGCGCACCTGAATTTTGTTAAGCCCTTTTCCAAGGGAGATGTCCTGGACCGTACCCACTTCAACCCCCTGGAAGCGAACCGGGGTTCGCCCGGCGACGATGCCGTCGGCGGTCTGGAAATCAATGGTGACGGTACTTCCGCGATCTTCATAGCTCGTCCAGATAAGCCAGCCTGCAATCATCAGCGCAATGACAGGCAGCAACCAGAATGGCGAAATGCGGCGTTTTGTTTTAATTCTCGCTTCAGTCGGCGAAGCGGGCGTTTCCTGACTCATGTGCATCCCAAAGTAAGCGGCTATCCAGCCATTCCACAGCAAGAATAGTCAATATCACCGCAGAGCCGAAATAAAAAGCCGCGGGTCCCATTGTAAAAGCAAGTAACTGGTCGCGGTTAATCAGCGACATCATCAATGAAATGACGAACAGATCCAACATCGACCAGCGGCCAATCCAGGTAACGAATCTCAAGAGCAGAATGCGGGTGCGTAAGCCCTGCTCGCATTTAAAGTGAATGCTGATAAGCAGGGTAAACATCACCACCACTTTCGTAAACGGCACCAGGATACTGGCGATAAAGACAATTGCGGCTACCCCGATGTTACTGTGTCCGAGGGAGATGATCCCGGAAAGGATAGTATCTTCCTGACGCGCACCATTCACGTAAATTATGGAAATCGGCAGTACGTTGGCAGGGATCAGGAACACCAGCGAAGCAATCAGCGCCGCCCAGCACTTTTGCAGGCTGTTATTGCGTCGGTGCCTTAGTGGGATATGGCAGCGCGGGCAGCGGCCGCGGGCATCCGGCAGCCCGGTATAATGACATCCCAGACAGACCCGCAGGTTTTCATTCGGACGCGTGGCAGGGCGCTGCGGGTAAAATCGTTCCCATAGCTGTTCCACATTGAGATGGATCAGGGTGAGAATGCTTAATAATACCAACGATATAAAGGCGAAAAGGCCAATGCCGGGCTGTAAAAACGCGTAGTCCTGCACCTTGATTGACGCGACGCCTACGCCTACCAGATAGATGTCCAGCATGACCCACTCTTTCAGCTTGTCCAGCATCAGCAGGACGGGGCGCAGGTTCATTCCGAGAATGTTGCCAAACCACAGATAGGCTATCGCGGCGACCAGCACCAGCGGCGCGCCGACGGTGCAGAACAGCACCATTGCGGCCGTTAGGGGATCGCCCTGACGCGTCATTTGCCAGATGCCCTGCAACACGTTGGCATCAATACGTACCCCCAGCAGGTAGAGCTTTAGCAACGGCTCGCTCCACGCAAACGGCATAAGCAGAAGCATGGTGACCGCCATAGCGGCGAGCCGGGTTAAAGACCAGTCGCGCCCGTCGCGGATTTTTGCATCGCAGCAGGGACAAAAGGCACTTTGATGCGATTTCATCTTCGGCAACATAAAAAGCGTATCGCACTGAGGGCAACGCTGATAATGTGCACGCGGCAGGGCTTCACTTACCGTATGGATGGTGATTTTTTTGGTCGGCGTAATGTGGTTTGTTTTTAAGGCCATCAGCTGCGCATAGATAAGTATTGTTAGAAGTTATAATAACTCATGATCTGATTCATCTTGAGCATGAGCGCATTTAATGCTTATTTTAATAGGCTATGCGGTAATTTTGTAAGACAACTAAGTGATTGAAGAATGAACAAAACAGAATTCTACGCGGATCTCAACCGCGATTTTAAGGCATTGATGGCGGGTGAAACCAGCTTCTTAGCCACTCTGGCAAATACTAGCGCATTACTGTTTGAGCGTCTGTCCGACGTGAACTGGGCCGGTTTTTATCTTCTTGAAGGCGAAACGCTGGTGTTGGGGCCCTTCCAGGGCAAACTCGCCTGCGTGCGTATCCCCGTTGGGCGCGGCGTGTGCGGTACTGCCGTTGCTACCAATGAAGTCCAGCGCGTGGAAGACGTGCACGCATTCGACGGGCACATTGCCTGCGATGCGGCCAGTAATTCTGAGATCGTTCTTCCGCTGGTGGTGAAAAATCAGATTATTGGCGTTCTGGATATCGACAGTACGGTCTTCAGCCGCTTTACGGCAGAGGACGAACACGGGTTGCGCGAGCTGGTGTCTAACCTTGAAAGCGTGCTGACAGTAACCGATTATCACAAATTCTTTGCGAGCGTCGCAGGATAATCAACGGATAACGTAGCATTTACTGATAGCGTCATTATAATGTCGCCTGTTCATGCCTGCGCTTGTTGGCAACGTCCGTTGTAATCAGGAAATTTCATGGAAAATCAACCTAAGTTGAATAGCAGTAAAGAAGTTATCGCATTTCTGGCCGAGCGTTTCCCGCAGTGCTTTAGCGCTGAAGGCGAAGCTCGTCCCCTGAAAGTCGGTATTTTTCAGGATTTGGTGGCGCGCGTTGAGGGGGAAATGAACCTCAGCAAAACTCAGCTTCGCTCCGCCTTACGTCTTTATACTTCAAGCTGGCGCTACCTGTACGGTATTAAAGCCGGTGCAACCCGTGTCGATCTCGACGGTAACCCTTGTGGTGAACTCGACGAGCAGCACGTTGAGCACGCGCGCAAACAGCTTGAAGAAGCCAAAGCACGCGTTCAGGCACAGCGTGCCGAACAGCAAGCGAAAAAACGTGAAGCCGCTGCGGCAAACGGCCAGGAAGACGCGCCTCGTCGCGAGCGCAAGCCACGTCCTGCACCGCGCCGTAACGAGAATAACGATCGTAAACCGCGTGCTGACAAACCAGCAGCAGCTAAAGCCCCTCGCGCACCTCGTGAAGAGCCGCGCCACACCCCAGTGTCCGACATCAATGCGCTGAGCGTTGGTCAGGCTCTGAAGGTCAAAGCGGGTAACAACGCAATGGATGCCACCGTAATGGAAATCACCAAAGATGGCGTTCGTGTACAGCTGACTTCTGGTATGTCAATGATTGTACGCGCAGAACACTTGTTGTTCTGAAACGGAGGCCAAGCCTGGCATGAACACTTTTTTTAAGCTCACCGCGCTGGCGGGCCTGTTTGCTATAACAGGCCACGCTTTCGCAGTGGACGATATCACGCGTGTTGATCAAATTCCGGTACTCAAGGAAGAGACACAGCACGCGACGGTGAGTGAGCGCGTGACGTCGCGCTTCACTCGTTCGCACTATCGTCAGTTCGATCTCGATCAGGCCTTCTCGGCCAAAATCTTTGACCGCTATCTGAACTTGCTGGATTACAGCCATAACGTACTGCTCGCCAGCGATGTCGAGCAGTTCGCAAAACGCAAATCCGATGTGGGTGATGAGCTACGATCCGGCAAGCTGGACCTGTTCTACGACCTGTATAACCTGTCGCAAAAACGCCGTTTTGAACGTTACCAGTATGCGCTGAAGGTCCTGGAACGTCCGATGGACTTTACCGGCAACGACACCTTTAATCTGGACCGCAGTAAAGCGCCCTGGCCGAAAGATGAAGCCGAGCTGAATGCGCTGTGGGACGGAAAAGTTAAGTATGACGAACTGAGCCTTAAGCTGACGGGCAAAGACGAAAAAGAGATCCGTGACACGCTCACCCGCCGTTACAAATTTGCTATTCGTCGTCTGGCGCAGACAAACAGTGAAGATGTCTTCTCACTCGCAATGACAGCGTTTGCTCACGAAATCGACCCACACACCAACTATCTCTCCCCGCGTAACACCGAACAGTTCAATACTGAGATGAGCCTCTCTCTTGAAGGTATCGGCGCGGTGCTGCAGATGGACGATGACTACACGATCATCAACTCGATGGTTGCAGGTGGCCCGGCGTCGAAAAGCAAGGCCATCAGCGTCGGCGACCGCATTGTGGGCGTAGGTCAAACCGGACAGAACATGGTCGATGTGATCGGCTGGCGTCTGGACGATGTGGTTGCGCTGATTAAAGGCCCGAAAGGCAGCAAGGTTCGCCTGGAGATCCTGCCCGCAGGCAAAGGCACCAAAACCCGTATTGTTACCCTGACGCGTGAGCGTATCCGCCTGGAAGACCGCGCGGTGAAAATGTCGGTGAAAACCGTGGGTAAAGAGAAGGTCGGTGTGCTTGATATTCCTGGCTTCTACGTTGGTTTGACTGACGATGTCAAAGTGCAGCTTCAAAAGCTTGAGAAACAGAACGTCAGCAGCGTAATTATCGATCTGCGCAGCAATGGCGGCGGGGCGTTGACCGAAGCGGTTTCCCTGTCTGGCCTGTTTATCCCGTCTGGCCCGGTGGTTCAGGTGCGCGATAACAACGGCAAAGTGCGCGAAGATGCTGATACCGACGGCGTGGTCTATTACAAAGGCCCGCTGGTGGTCTTAGTCGATCGTTTCAGTGCGTCTGCGTCTGAAATCTTTGCCGCAGCAATGCAGGACTATGGCCGCGCGCTGATCGTCGGTGAACCGACGTTCGGTAAAGGGACCGTCCAGCAGTACCGTTCTCTGAACCGAATCTACGACCAGATGCTGCGTCCGGAATGGCCTGCCCTGGGCTCTGTCCAGTACACCATTCAGAAATTCTACCGCGTGAATGGCGGCAGTACGCAGCGTAAAGGCGTGACGCCGGACATCATGATGCCAACCGGCACGGAAGAGACGGAAACGGGCGAGAAGTTTGAAGATAACGCGCTGCCGTGGGATAGCATCAATGCCGCGACCTACGTGAAAGCGGGTGATATGAAGCAGTTCGGTCCTGAATTGCTGAAAGACCATAACGATCGCATCGCGAAAGATCCGGAATTCCAGTACATCATGAAGGACATTGCGCGTTTCAATGCCCTGAAAGAAAAACGGAATATCGTCTCTCTTAACTACGCTCAGCGTGAGAAAGAGAATAACGAAGACGACGCAACGCGTCTGGCGCGTGTCAACGACCGCTTCAAACGCGAAGGTAAGCCTCTGCTCAAGAAACTGGACGATCTGCCAAAAGATTACCAGGAGCCGGATCCGTACCTGGACGAGACGGTGCATATTGCCCTCGACCTGGCGAATCTCGAAAAAGATAAGCCTGCCGTACAGCCCGCACCGGCAAAATAATCTCTCAACAGGCACAAGAAATTGTGCCTGTTTTTTTTAGTTCTGCCTCCTCCCGTCAATCAGACTTTCAATTGTGTAAAGTTGTGTCTTTCTGGTGACTTACGCACCCTGAATCCTTGAAAATAGCCACAATACCCATACGATGTGGGTAATCGCATAGTGCGCTTTGTTAAACTGAGGTTAAAAGAAAATTATGATGCGAATCGCGCTCTTCCTGCTCACCAACCTTGCGGTGATGGTGGTATTCGGGCTTGTGCTAAGCCTGACGGGAATTCAGTCGAGCAGCGTTCAGGGTCTGTTGATTATGGCGCTGCTGTTTGGTTTTGGTGGCTCGTTCATTTCACTGCTGATGTCGAAATGGATGGCGCTTAAATCAGTTGGCGGTGAAGTTATTGAACAACCGCGTAACGATATGGAACGCTGGCTGATGAATACGGTTGCTCAGCAATCCCAACAGGCCGGGATCGCCATGCCGCAGGTCGCCATTTACCATGCGCCGGACATCAACGCCTTCGCGACCGGTGCGCGTCGTGACGCGTCTCTGGTTGCCGTCAGCACCGGTCTGCTGCAGAACATGAGCCGTGACGAAGCCGAAGCGGTTATCGCTCACGAAATCAGCCATATCGCCAATGGTGACATGGTGACCATGACCCTGATCCAGGGCGTGGTGAACACCTTCGTTATCTTCATTTCCCGAATTCTGGCGCAGATTGCGGCAGGATTTATGAGCGGTAACCGTGACGAAGGCGAAGAGAGCAACGGTAACCCGCTGATCTACTTCGCGGTGTCGATGGTGCTGGAGCTGGTGTTTGGTATTCTGGCAAGCATCATCACCATGTGGTTCTCCCGTCACCGTGAATTCCACGCTGACGCGGGCTCTGCGAAACTGGTTGGTCGTGAGAAGATGATCGCCGCGCTGCAGCGTCTGAAAACCAGCTACGAACCGCAGGAAGCGAGCAGCATGATGGCCTTCTGCATCAACGGTAAGTCGAAATCGCTGAGCGAGCTGTTCATGTCTCACCCGCCGCTGGATAAACGTATCGAAGCGCTGCGCAGTGGGGAATACCTGAAGTAACGCTTCAACTGACAGCAAGGCCGGGCAGAATAAACGCTGCCCGGCTTTTTTTTATGCCTGCGCGCGGGGCTGGGTGACGCGCAGCCCGCTGACGATCGCGGCGAGGGTTGCGAGCGTTCCCGCAGTCAGGAGCGCAACGTGATTGCCGTTTTGCCCCGCGAGGTTAAACATCAGCGCGACAAGTGCAGCACCGGTGCTTTGCCCGAGCAGGCGCGCCGTCCCCAGCATGCCGCTGGCACCGCCGCTGCGGTTGCGCGGCGCGGAGGTAATGATGGTGTGGTTATTCGGGGACTGGAACAGGCCGAATCCCGCCCCGCACAGCATCATGCGCCAGATAATATCCAAATCCGTGGGTGAGGACGGAAGCAATGCCAGTGCAAAAAGCCCGGTCGCCATCACGATCAGCCCCAGTGCCCCCAGCAGTCCAGCATGTACCCGCTCAATTAAATAGCCTGCCAGCGGGGCCATTACCATCGTCGCCAGCGGCCAGGGCGTTAACAGCAGCCCGGTTTCGACCTCTGAGCGACCTATTACGCTTTGCAGGAAGAAGGGCAGGGATACCAGCGCCAGCATCTGGGCGCAGAACGAACAGATGGACGTACAAATAGAAAGTGAGAAGAGAGGAATACGCAGTAAATCAACGGGTAGCAGCGGCACGGGCAATGAGAGCTGGCGGCGCACAAAGAAGAAGCCAATGACCAGCAGCGCGACAAGCTCAGCCCCGGTAAGCAGAAGAGACTGGCCCTGCGCAAAGCCGCTCAGGGCGGTAATCAGCAGGCCAAACGTCAGGGCATTCATCACCGCGCTCGGCAGGTCAAAGCGCGGCATCGCGCTTTTAGAGCCGTTTGCCGGCAAATAGCGAAGAGCAAAGAAGATCGCCGCGATACCCAGCGGAACGTTGATGGCAAACAGCCATTGCCATGACGCAACCGAGAGAATGGCCGCAGCAATTGTTGGCCCGGCGGCTGAAGAGACGGCCACAATAAAGGAGTTAATCCCCATCCCCCGGCCAAGCTGGCGCTGCGGATAAATTAAGCGGATCAGCGCAGTGTTGACGCTCATTAGCGCTGCGCCGCCAAATCCTTGCAAAATGCGGGCAACCGTCAGCGTATGCAGTGAGTCTGATAGGGCGCAGAAAAGCGAGGTTAAGGTAAATACAGCAAGCCCGCACTGGTAGACCCGGCGGTAGCCGAACATGTCGCCCAAAAAAGAGAGGGACAGGAGGGAAACGACAATGGCGATCTGGTAAGCATTCACGATCCAGATAGAACTGGCGGGTGAAGCATGCAGGTCGCTGGCGATGGTTGGCAGGGCAACGTTCGCGATAGCGCCGTCCAGAACGGCCATTGAAATGCCGATAACGATCGTAGCGATAGCGCCGTAACGCTGGGGTAACGGCAGGCCATCGGTAAGGTTTTTTTCCATGCTGGGTGAAATGCTCAAGGTGAAATTATTCTCAGGGTAACTATTTTAGCATCGTTAATTCGGTTTTATGTCGCAGATTTGTAACGAAGTAAACGAGGATTGATTGCAGGCAGCATGGCGGGAAATTATAATAAAAACCGGTTCTGATTTTTATAAAACACTCTCCATGAGGTGATAAATGGCAATTGCAGATTTGGATAAGCAGCCAGATTCTGTTTCTTCCGTGCTGAAGGTGTTTGGCATCTTACAGGCGCTCGGGGAAGAGCGTGAAATTGGTATTACAGAGTTATCGCAGCGTGTGATGATGTCAAAGAGCACCGTTTATCGCTTTTTGCAGACCATGAAGTCGTTGGGCTACGTTGCGCAGGAAGGTGAGTCCGAAAAATACTCTCTGACGTTGAAACTCTTCGAATTAGGTGCCCGTGCACTGCAAAACGTCGACCTGATCCGCAGCGCCGATATTCAGATGCGCGAACTTTCTCGCCTGACCAAAGAGACGGTCCACCTGGGCGCGCTGGATGAAGACAGCATTGTTTACATTCATAAAATTGACTCGATGTATAACCTGCGTATGTATTCGCGCATCGGTCGTCGCAACCCGCTGTACAGCACCGCCATTGGTAAGGTTCTGCTGGCATGGCGTGACCGTGAAGAAGTCGAACAGATCCTCGAAGGCGTAGAGTACAAGCGCAGCACCGAGCGCACCATTACCAGCACCGAGGAATTGTTAACGGTTCTCGATAAGGTGCGCGAGCAGGGATATGGCGAAGACAACGAAGAGCAGGAAGAAGGCCTTCGCTGCATCGGCGTTCCCGTGTTCGACCGTTTTGGCGTTGTGATCGCGGGGCTGAGTATTTCATTCCCGACGCTGCGCTTCTCCGAGGAGCGCCTGCACGAGTATGTTGCTATTCTCCATACCGCCGCGCGTAAAATTTCTGAGCAGATGGGCTACAACGATTATCCGTTCTAAACCCTGTTAAGAAAAAAAACGCCGCAATCGTTGCGGCGTTTTTTGTTAATCAGAAACAGTGCCGGTCAGCCATTATCTACCACGACGGACGTTTTACGCAGTACCGGGCAGTTGGTTAACCCAATGATGCCGCTATCGGAATGCAGGTACTGGGCGGTACTGGTACCTTGTGCGGTCAGATATTTACACTGGATACCTAATCCAGCGGCATTTTCAGTGCTTCCCACAAGCACGCCGTATCCGGTTAAAAGAAGGCCAATCCAGACGATAGCCAGAGCAAGAATAGTGCGAATAATTAAGCGCATCAGTGCCTCTTTATCTTTGTTGTCATGCAGATAAGCGTAAACGGTTTACCCTGTGAAACAAGTGCATGATTCTGAAAAGAGCGTGATGAAGTTACAGTTAGTCCTTGTTTAAGATAACCGTGGTAACCTGGACTCATCAGGTCTTAAGACGGAGTGTGGAGTGAAAAAAATACGCTGGGTAATTCTGGTTATTGTACTGATAGCATGCGTAGTGCTGTGGACGCAGACTATCAACGTGATGTGCGACCAGGATGTACAGTTTTTTAGCGGCGTTTGCGCAATTAATAAGTTTATCCCGTGGTAACAGCCATTTTTTCTCAATCTGATTTCCTTCCTTCACGCCAGTGGTAAAATAGACGTTTTTATTGAGGTGGTGAAATGGGTGAGTTAATGAGTTCAGGGCTGCTGAATATGGCATCTCTGGTAATCTCTTTCGTTGTTCTGATCGTGGGATTAGTGGTCTGGTTTTTCGTTAATCGCGCCAGCTCTCGTACTAACGAACAAATCGAACTTCTGGAAGCATTGCTCGATCAGCAAAAGCGCCAAACGGCGCTGCTGCGTCGCCTGTGTGAGGCGAACGAGCCGGAAGTGAAAGACGTGCAGAAAGAAAGTGTCGCTGAAGACAAAGACGACGAGGACGACTTTATCCGTCTGGTGGCAGAGCGTTAATTTGTCGCGCAGGGGAGGTGGATGTGGTCTGGAAAAATCCCTGGTATAACCCCTCCCTTAAGCACCACACGCCAGAGGGCTTTCGTAACACCGATCCGGTAGGGCATGAGGCCGGTGACGTCGAGCGGTGGCGAAAGGCACGAAAGGCCGCAGGCTTGCCTAAACCTCCGGCAGTTGGTTATGACGAATTCATCCGTCAGTGGTGGCAGCCTGCCGATCTGAATCAACCGTCAGAAGATGGCGTATGGTGGCTGGGTCATGCCAGCGTCCTGCTGCAAATGGATGGCAATACGCTGCTCATCGATCCCGTCTTTTCCCGTCGCGCGTCCCCGCTTCCATTTTTAGGGCCAAAGCGTAAAACACCACCCGCACTTTCCATCGAGCAGCTTGAACGACTCGATGCTGTCGTTATTTCCCATAACCATTACGATCATCTGGATGCCGCGACCGTCAATCGGATACTGAAGCGCTTCCCGGACGTGTCTCTGTTTGTGCCGTTAGGTCTGGCTGACTGGTTTCGCCGACGGGGAGCAAGGCAGATCGTTGAGCTTGACTGGTGGCAGAGTTTCATCTGGCACGGTATGGCGCTTACCGCCGTACCGGCGCAGCACTGGAGCATGCGTTCGCCGTGGGATCGTAATCGCTCTCTCTGGTGCGGATGGGTCTTTGAAGGGCGGCAACATCGTTTCTGGTTCAGCGGCGACACGGGCTATACCCCTGAACTGTTACTCATTCCTGAACGTCTTGGTAAAATTGATGCTGCGGCCTTGCCCGTTGGTGCCTATGCACCAAGATGGTTCATGGCAGTACATCATATGGACCCGCAGTCCGCTGTGGCGCTGTGGCAGCAGCTGGGAAGCCCGCTGGCTTTTCCTGTCCACTGGGGCGTCTTTGAGCTGGCAGATGAGTCCCTTGACGAGCCTGTTTTGGAGCTGGCGCAGGCGATTGATAATTTAGCGGTAGTTAATAATTCATTTAGGATACTGAAAATTGGTGAATATTTATCCTTCTAAACGAACCGTAAGTTTCTTGCATATATTGTGTATTTGAACTACTCGCGGATGTTATATTTTTATCGAAACGTTTTGCTTGCCTTCTTTTGAGGCAAAGTCATAAAAATTTCATTATTTTGGTGCATAACGCTATTAATTGATTGGCTATTTATAATGCAATTTGACGGCCGCCGTTAACAACGAATAGGGTGGGCTTCTTTGCAACTGCGTTACATTGATTTCAGCATAAGTTTTCAGAAAATGTTCTAACTCAATCATTATGCTGAGGAAACTTTTCGTCGGCTCTGGACGCTCTGAAGTTATTGAGCTAAGGTAAAAAAGTCTTAGATTACAGCGCTTGCAACAGTAAGGCTGGGGCTGTGTAGAGGAGTAACGCTGACCATGAGCTTTGCGCATAATTGTGCGGATTGCTACAGGCCAGTGTCTGAATTTGTGCGGCGGATCGAGACACGTTTAAAAATGGCTTGCCATATTTAACGTTGTATGTGATAACACGTTTTGGGTCAAACGAGGTACAGTTCTGTTTATGTGTGGCATTTTCAGTAAAGAAGTCCTGAGTAAAAACGTTGTCGTTGAATACCGCTTCTCTGCCGAACCTTATATTAGTGCCTCATGCAGTAATGTCTCAGTTTTATCTAGGTCAATGCCTGCGGGCTAAGAAAACACTCTAAGGAATTTTGCAAATGGCAAAGATTAAAGGTCAAGTTAAGTGGTTCAACGAGTCTAAAGGTTTTGGTTTCATTACTCCTGCTGACGGCAGCAAAGACGTGTTCGTACACTTCTCTGCAATCCAGGGTAACGGCTTCAAAACTCTGGCTGAAGGCCAGAACGTTGAGTTCGAAATTCAGGACGGCCAGAAAGGCCCAGCTGCAGTTAACGTTACTGCTATCTGATCGAACCACTGCTGACTGAGGTGCCTTGCACTTCGATCTCAGACATAAAGCCTCGCGTATCGCGGGGCTTTTTTATTGCCTTATCTTTCAAAATATTACTATTCCCAGCCTTGTTAGTAACTTGTTGCAAAGCTACGAGGTTATTAGCATTGTTTTCTCTCCGCTACACCGGTTTTTCCCGTTAAATCAGGGCGTTGTTTAACAGTCCTGGGGTTCAGGTGAAAAAGAAAATGATAACTGCCGCCGGTAATTTCACCCCGGCGCGCTTTGCTTTGCTGTGTTTTGCCATTTTTTGTAGTCTGGCATTTTTATTGGGTCGGGTTGCCTGGCTGCAAATCATCAAACCTGACAACCTTGTTAAACAAGAAGATATGCGTTCGTTACGCGAGGTCGCAATCGATGCCCCGCGCGGAATGATCGTAGACCGTGAAGGGCGACCGCTGGCGGTAAGCGTGCCCGTCCGGGCCGTCTGGGCCGATCCTAAAACGGTACTGGCAAAAGGCGGCGTTGGGTTTGACGATCGCTGGCAGGCCCTGGCGAACGCGCTTCATCTTTCGCTCAGCACGTTGTCATCGCGAATTAACAGTAATCCCCAGGGACGATTCATATACCTCGCCCGCCAGGTCGATCCTTCCCAGGCCCAGTGGATCGATAAGCTTAACTTGCCCGGCATTAATTTACGCGATGAGTCGCGCCGCTTCTATCCGGCGGGTCACGTGGCGGCCAATCTGATTGGTTTTACCAATATCGATGGGCAAGGGATTGAAGGTGTTGAAAAAAGTTTCAATTCTCAGCTGATGGGCAAGCCCGGCGTCCGGCAGGTGAGGGAAGATCGCTACGGGCGCGTGGTCGAGAACCTGACGGAGGTTTCCCCGGTTCCAGCGCATAATATTCAGCTGAGTATTGATGAACGCCTGCAAACCATCACCGAGGATGCGCTTGATAATGCGGTAGCCTGGAATAAGGCCGACTCCGGGGCCTCGGTGCTCATCAATATTCAGACGGGCGAAATTCTTGCGATGGCGAGCTATCCGGACTTTAACCCGAATAATCGAGAAGGGGCGACGTTAAACGATTTTCGCAATCGTGCCATTAGCGATACCTTCGAACCGGGTTCTACCGTTAAACCGCTGGTGCTAATGACGGCGCTTCAGCAGGGGCTGGTTCAGCCCGATAGCGTGATTGATACCCATCCTTACACGCTCGATGGGCACCGTATACGCGATGTGGGCTATTATCCGGAACTGACGATGACCGGCATCCTGCAGAAGTCGAGCGACACGGGCGTCTCCCGCCTGTCGCTTGCCATGCCGATTCAGCACCTTATTGATACCTATCGTAACTTTGGCTTCGGAACCAATACCGGGCTTGGCCTAACGGGTGAAAGCTCCGGGCTGTTACCCCAGCGTAAATTCTGGAGTCAGCTCGACAGGGCGACCTTTGCCTTTGGCTATGGCCTGATGGCGACGCCGCTGCAGCTGGCGCATGTTTACGCGACTATCGGTGGCTATGGGCTTGAACGTCCTCTCTCGATCACCCGCATCGACCCGCCGGTGATCGGCAAGCGGGTCATGCCGGAAGAGATTGCCCACGAGGTCGAGCACATGATGGAAAGCGTGGCGCTGCCGGGCGGGGGAGGAATTAAGGCTGCGGTACGTGATTACCGCGTGGCGGTGAAAACCGGCACGGCGAAGAAAATTGATGATAGCGGGAAATATGTTGATAAATACGTCGCCTACACCGCAGGCGTTGCCCCGGCCAGCGATCCGCGATTCGCGCTGGTGGTGGTGATTAACGATCCGCAAAACGGCGCTTATTACGGTGGCGCCGTTTCCGCACCCGTTTTTAGCGAGATAATGGGTAATGTACTGCGTCTGGAAAACGTCAAGCCGGATGGCTTACCGGCTGACTCAAGCCACCTTATTGTGATGCGTTAACCCTGGCGTTTATAAGCGGGGCGAATAGCGGTACACTTCGCCCTTTGGTTTATGCTTCGGAGTTGCCATGTCCTTCAGTTGTCCCCTTTGCCACGCGCGGCTGGCGCGTACTGAGAAAAGTTTCGCCTGTCCGCAGGGGCATCGGTTTGATATGGCGAAAGAAGGGTATGTGAACCTTCTGCCCGTGCAGCATAAGCGTTCCCGCGATCCGGGCGACAGCGCCGAGATGATGCAGGCGCGTCGGGCGTTTCTCGATGCAGGTCATTATCAGCCCCTGAGGGATACGGTCGCGCGTTTGCTGCGCGAGAACCTGGCTGATAGCGCGTCCGCCATGCTGGACATCGGCTGCGGTGAGGGATACTACACGGCTGCCTTTGCGGATGTGGCGCGCGAAAAGGGCGCACGGACGTACGGCCTGGACGTGGCGAAAGTAGCCATCCGCGCGGCGGCGAAACGCTATTCTACGGTGATATTCTGCGTGGCCTCCAGCCACAGGCTGCCGTTTGATGATGCCACCATGGACGCCGTCGTGCGTATCTATGCCCCGTGTAAAGCAGAGGAGCTGGCCCGAGTGGTTAAACCCGGCGGATGGGTTATCACCGTCACGCCTGGCCCGCGCCATCTGATGGAGCTGAAAGGGTTAATCTACGACGAAGTGCGTCTGCATGCGCCGCACTCTGAGCAGTTGCCTGGATTTGCGCTCAGGCAGGAACAGTCCGTGGCCTATGACATGAACCTGAAAGGGGATGAAGCGGTGGCTCTGCTGCAAATGACGCCGTTTGCCTGGCGTGCAAAACCAGAGGTGTGGGAAACGCTCGCGGCTGGATCAGAATTTCGCTGCCAGACGGATTTTAGTCTCCACTGCTGGCAGCGCGAGGATTAACCGGCGAAGTGTGCCCAGAGGATTTGGGCACCAATGCCAATCAACACAATACCGCCCAGGATTTCGGCCCGCTTGCCTAACAGCGGGCCGATAAAGCGACCAACCATCATCCCCAGCGTTGACATGATTAGCGTTGCGCAGCCGATCGCCAGCGCAGTGGCAATGATATTGACCTGCAGGAAGGCCAGACCGACGCCGACGGCCATTGCATCGAGGCTGGTCGCAATAGCCGTGGTGACCAATAGCCAGAAGCCGTGGCGGTGCAGCGGCGCTTCATCTTCATCACAATTCCCGCGAAAACCTTCAATCACCATTCGTCCACCGAGGAACACCAGCAGGATGAACGCGATCCAGTGGTTCCACTCCAGCACGAATTGACTGGCAAGCATGCCAAGACCCCAGCCCAGTAGCGGCGTCAGCGTTTCGATCGCGCCAAAAATAAGGCCGGTGCGGAGGGCTTCGGAGAATTTGGGTTTATGTAGCGTGGCGCCTTTTCCGATGGAGGCAGCAAACGCGTCCATGGACATGCCAAATGCGAGAAGGATCGTAGCGGAGATATTCATAACAGCGTCCAGACCGGGGATATCCATATGACACATCACTGCCCCCAGTAAACAGCAGTTGATGTATCTATGGTCTCGCCTGATCGCTCTGCACACAAAGGTGCTGAAAACGATCCGTACGTGCCACGTTTTTCAACGAGTATGTTGACACGTACATTTCCTGCAGAGAGGAAATCGGCTACTCCCCAACGACGGGCGCAACCTTAACATATTTTGAGAATATAAAACAACAACAGAGAAGTATTATTCCATTAACTAGTTGATAACGATTTTCATTTAGATTTATTCGTAAATATAAGGTTAATAATACGTGGCGATTAAAAGAGCGTGGATATAGCTCTGGCTATATTGGATGTGGGGAAATAACACAATATATAGCCAGTGCTATAAATTCAACTCATTGAGTTTTAACGAGTAATTTGTATATCTTTTCCAGGTCATCAATATTCTTAACCCGAACCAGCAGGCGGCGCTGCTCTAATTGCATAACAAGAACGCCATCTTCCGATAAATTCATCTCTTTAATGCGGTTATATTCTATCCATACATTCGCGAAGAAAAATCCATGGCTTTTGAAAATAATCTTCGGCGTGCGGATCCAGAACAGATAAATCGCCATTAATGCCAGCGCACATAATAACCATGTGGTTAATATTGCACCGTGGCTGGTGATATTATTGTAAATCAGGGTGATGATAAGGCCGGCGAAGATAAACGCATCTACGCGTCCGCGCCGCAAAAGGGGAAGGGAGAGCCGCGTTTCGCCGTGACGGCGGGGCATAATGAACTCGTCATAGATCGCGTAAGCCAGAAGGGAAGCAATAAACAAAACCAGTACGATGTCCGTGACAGTCATTCATCCTCCAGATAAAAAAGACCGGGGGCAAGCCCCCGGTCGATAACGCAATGTCTTACAGGCCCAGCAGGCCGACCGCGTAACCCGCGATGCCGATGACGAAGAAGCCAACGATAATCCACAGTGGGTTAACTTTCTTACGCAGCAGCCACATGCAGGCGAAGGTTAACAGCAGCGGAACCAGACCCGGCATCAGCTGATCGAGGATGGTTTGCACGGTGGTCACGCGAGTCTGACCATCCTGACCGGTGATGGTCGAGACCACCAGCGGGATGTTCACGTGCGTCCACTTGTTAACCAGTGCCCCCATGACAAACAGGCCGAGGATTGACGCCCCCTCGGTCAGTTTCTGCAGGAAGCCGCCGCCCATATCTTGAACGATATCAACACCCTTTTTGTACCCGTACGCCACGCCGTAATAACGGGTCAGCAGACGCACCGCATTGAACAGGATGAAGAACAGCAGCGGGCCAAGCAGGCTGCCGCTCATGGCGATACCCGCGCCCAGCGCCGCAAAGACCGGACGTACGGTACCCCAGAAAATAGGGTCACCCACGCCCGCCAGCGGCCCCATCAGACCGACTTTGATACCGTTGATGGCACCATCGTCAATCTCTGCGCCGTTTGCACGCTGCTCTTCCATCGCCAGCGTCACGCCCAGAACCGGAGCCGCGACGTACGGATGGGTGTTAAAGAATTCCAGGTGACGCTTGATCGCCTGACGACGTGCTTCGTTGTTTTCCGGATACAGGCGTTTGATCGCCGGAACCATGGAGAAACAGAAGCCCAGCGCCTGCATACGTTCAAAGTTCCATGAACCCTGGAACAGGTTAGAACGAAGGAACACGCCACGAATATCACCCGGAGTGAGTTTTTTCTCAGTGGTAGTTTTTGTCATATCAACCATTTCGCTCACCTGCTAGTCCAGTTCGTTATCGAGATCGTTATTACCAGCAGCCTGCGCTGGGGCACCCGCTACGCGGTTATATTTCGGGCTGAGCTGGATGTAGAGAATCGCCATGACCGCACCAATCACGCCCAGAGCAACCAGGTTGAAGTTGGTGAACGCAGCGGTAACGAAGCCGAGGTAGAAGAACGGCATCAGGTAGCCTGCACGCATCATGTTGATGACCATCGCGTAACCGACCACCACGATCATGCCGCCCGCGATGTTCAGACCGCCGGTAACCACCTCAGGGATGGCGTTGAGCATGCTCTGGACTTCACTGGTACCGACAGAAATCGCAACGATAACCGCCGGGATAGCGATACGCATCGCCTGCAGGAACAGGGACGAAACGTGTATCCAGGACAGCGCCGTCAGGTTGCCGTTTTCGGCCGCCTTATCCGCAGCGTGTTGGAACGCAACGGTGATGGTACGTACGATGATGGTCAGTACCTGGCCTGCTGCTGCCAGCGGGATAGCCAGGGCGATACCCGCACCGATACTTTGATGACCGGCAATAACCAGAACGGTCGAGATAATGGACGCCAGCGCGGCATCAGGCGCAACGGCTGCACCGATGTTCATCCAGCCGAGGGCGATCATTTCCAGGGTACCACCGATGATGATACCGGTTTTCATATCACCGAGAACCGCACCAATTAACGTACAGGCCACCAGAGGGCGGTGGAACTGAAATTCATCAAGTACGGATTCCATACCCGCAATACATGCGACGACGAACACCAGCACAATCTGAAGAGTGGTAATCTCCATTGTACTTCTCCTATTACATAATCTTTATGTGAAAAACCGGCGCGGGCTTATTTCCCAACTTTGCCGATCAAATCCATCATTTTCAGTTTTTGATCCGTGGAAACCTTACGGGCTTCCAGCTCAATACCGCGCGCATTCAGCTTGTTGAATGCATCGATATCTTTTTCATCGACTGAAATTGCGTTGTTGACCTGCGTTTTGCCCTGACGGAATGCCATGCCGCCAATGTTAACGGAGGTGATTTTCACGCCGCCTTCAACAATACGTTCGACGTCTGTCGGGTTAGTGAACAGGAGCATCACGCGCTCGCCCGCATATTTCGGGTTGTTATACACGCGGATCATCTTGGCAACGTCCACCACGTGTGCTGTTACGCCCGGAGGGGCAACCTGAGTCAGAAGGGTACTACGCACCTTATCGGCGGCAACGTCGTCACTGACGACAATGATGCGCTTAACGTTCGTCTCTTTGGTCCAGCGTGTTGCCACCTGGCCGTGGATCAGACGGTCATCAATACGGGCAAGGCCGATAACCATATAATCGTTCGGGCCCATGGGTTTTGCCGGTGCAGCGGCTTTTGGCGCTGCGACGGCAGGTGCTGGCTTCTCAACCGGCTGTGCTTTCAGCGCCTTCACACCTTCGCGGCCGGTCTCAACGGCCAGTGCCACCAGCTCATCGAAGCCAGGGTTGTCGTCGCGGGCCATGAAGGTTTCCACCAGCATTGGGATATTGACCCCCGCGACAACTTCGTAATGCTCTTTATCGACGACAATGCGGCTGGCAGCATTGAACGGGCTGCCTCCCCATGTATCCACGAGAAACAGCACGCCTTTGCTGGTATCCAGCTTCTCAAGCTGAGCGTTGTATTTCTCAATCAGCGTTTCGGCATTTTCACCGGGAACGAAATCGATCCAGCCGACGTTTTCCTGCTCGCCCAACAGCATCTCTGCTGTCTTGAGTAACTGCTCTGCAGCCCAACCATGTGTGCCTATGACAATAGCAATGGTCACTTGCTACCTCCTTTTATTATCGTTAATACGTCTGCCAGGCAGTCGTACTGAGAATCGTATTGGCGTACCGAATCGATTCAGATAAGGGTTAAAGTGAAAAAATCTAAGACTTCCGCGAATTATTTTAGACAGTGAAAAAATAATTTATGTGATGAAGATCCGTAATTTAGCTACGCTTTGCAGAATTTTCTGTAAGGTAAAACACGTGTGTTACAGAAGTTTGCAAAGGAACGTAAATCTTTGCTAAAAAGCTATTGTCTCTGATATGTTTAGCCTCCGTTTAATTGTTCAGGAGTATAGGGCTAAAGCCCACTATATGGACCGTCACCGACGTCAGTCATCTACCAGGCCATTTCGCGCCTTTTTCACCGGCGATCCTCGCCACGCACCGACTCATTTAGCCTCTGATTTGCCCAATGTGATTGCGGCACCGTTTGGTCATTCCTTTAGCAGGAGCTTGTCATGGAATTCTTAATGGACCCGTCAATCTGGGTAGGATTGCTTACGCTGGTGGTACTTGAGATTGTTCTCGGTATCGACAACCTGGTGTTTATTGCCATCCTTGCGGATAAACTTCCGCCAAAACAACGTGATAAAGCGCGTTTGATCGGCCTCTCGCTGGCGCTGATCATGCGACTGGGCTTGCTGTCCGTAATTTCGTGGATGGTCACGCTGACCAAACCGCTCTTCTCCGTCATGGATTACACCTTCTCCGGCCGCGATTTGATCATGCTGATCGGGGGGATATTCCTGCTCTTTAAAGCGACAACGGAGCTACACGAGCGGCTTGAAAACCGTCAGCACGATGACGGCCACGGTAAGGGCTACGCCAGCTTCTGGGTCGTTGTCCTGCAGATTGTGGTGCTAGATGCCGTATTCTCGCTGGACGCGGTGATCACGGCAGTGGGTATGGTGAACCATCTTCCGGTGATGATGGCGGCTGTTGTCATTGCGATGGCGGTTATGCTGCTGGCCTCGAAGCCGCTGACGCGTTTCGTCAACCAGCACCCGACGGTCGTTGTGCTGTGTCTGAGCTTCCTGCTGATGATTGGCCTCAGCCTGGTGGCGGAAGGCTTTGGCTTCCATATTCCGAAAGGCTACCTGTACGCCGCGATTGGCTTCTCGATTCTGATCGAACTGTTCAACCAGATTGCGCGCCGTAACTTTATCAAGCAGCAGTCTAATCAGCCGCTGCGTGCCCGTACCGCAGATGCGATTTTGCGTTTGATGGGCGGTCGCCGTCAGGTGAACGTGCAGTCCGATACCGAAAACCGTAATCCGGTTCCTGTGCCTGAAGGCGCGTTTGTGGAAGAAGAGCGCTACATGATTAACGGCGTGCTGTCGCTGGCCTCCCGCTCCCTGCGCGGCATCATGACCCCGCGCGGCGAAATCAGCTGGGTAGATGCTAACCTGAGCGTCGACGAAATTCGCCAGCAGCTGCTCTCTTCACCGCACAGCCTGTTCCCGGTCTGCCGCGGCGAGCTGGACGAAATCATCGGCGTGGTGCGCGCGAAAGAGATGCTCGTGGCGCTGGAAGAGGGCGTAAACGTAGAGGCGATTGCCGCCGCATCGCCTGCAATCGTGGTACCGGAAACGCTGGACCCGATTAATCTCCTGGGCGTACTGCGCCGTGCTCGCGGCAGCTTTGTTATCGTGACCAACGAGTTTGGCGTGGTGCAGGGGCTCGTTACGCCGCTGGACGTGCTGGAAGCGATTGCCGGTGAGTTCCCGGATGCGGACGAAACGCCGGAAATCGTGGCCGACGGTGATGGCTGGCTGGTGAAGGGAGCTACCGATCTGCATGCGCTTTCACATACGCTGGGGCTGGAAAACGTCATCAACGATGAAGAAGACATTGCCACCGTTGCCGGTCTGGTGATTTCCGTTAACGGTCAAATCCCGCGCGTCGGGGACGTTATCGAACTGCCGCCGCTGCACATTACGATCGTCGAAGCCAACGACTACCGCGTTGATATGGTGCGTATTGTTAAAGAGCAATCAACGCATGACGAAGACGAATAAGCGTTGCTAACGTAACGGCATTAAGGGCACGATGTGCCCGCTGTGATGCGCTGGCGGGGGAGTATTCCCCGCCAGCCATACTGGAAAATCCCTCAGCGGCATTGGCCGCGCATAGAAATATCCCTGCAGAACATGCACGCCGTGAAGGCGTAAATATCGCGACTGCTCCTCCGTTTCGACACCTTCCGCCACAAGCTCAATGTTCAACCGCTGGCCCAGCGCAATGATGATGTCCGTCACCGTTGAGTTCACGGCGTCCGTACCGATAGCGGTGGTAAAGGACTGGTCGATTTTCAGCACGTCCGGGTGGAGTTTCTCAAGCCAGGAGAGCGAGCTGTTCCCGGTGCCAAAATCATCAATGGCAATCTTCACCCCTTTGTGATGAAGCTCGCGCACGATACGATAATCCACATCCAGCAATGCATCGCGTTCCGTCAGCTCAATAATCAGCTGCTGGACGGGACTGGCGCTGAACCAAAGGCGGTTAAGATCCTGTAAAAGCACCGCACGCCGGAAATGGCTGGCAGCGACGTTAATACCAATATGAAAATCAGAGTGGGAGGGGAAATAGCCAATCTGACGCACCGTTTCAGCGATGACATACCGGGTTAAAGAGACGATCAGGTTATGCTCCTCAGCCAGCGGGATAAAGACCTCTGGCGATATCCAGCCCTGACGCGGGTTATTCCAGCGGAGCAAAATCTCAACGCCGATACACTCCTGACTGCGCGCGTTCACCAGCGGCTGGCAGAAAAGCTCAAACTCCCGCGCCGCGATCCCCATATTGATTTCCCAGGTAAAGCTCATGCGCTTTGCCGTGGCAAGCCACGCAATGTAGCCCAGCAGCAGGCTGAGCATCAGGGCAAGCGGCATCTGGGCAGGCAGGCTTTTCAATGCCACTTCGCCCGGGCCCGGACCTCTCAGGGTGATGCTGAACGGGAAGCGCGTCGACGTCTGCACCAGTGAAACGTCATCGTCGTCAACGTTCAGGGTAGGAGTGACCTGCTGCCCGTAACGCAGAGAGTTGTCTCCTACGGTGAGGACGACGTCGGTGATCAGCGGGCGCTGCGGCTCAAGGATCATCCTGGTAATCAAATCGATATTGACGATTTCCATCACGCCATCCTCACCGGCTGGCGAGACGGGGTTCCACTGGATGAGGATTGGGCTACCTTTCAGGAGAGAGTGGTCGGTGGATAAGAGCAGTTTAGGTTCAGCGGCGGGTAAAAATGGCTGTAAATTATTGACCGGAACGTCGCGGCTGCCGAAGATGCTCGAACAGTAGAGAATACCGTCTTTGACCAGGGCAATGGAGCGGACGGTTTGCAGGATCGCCGCCTGTTTACGCAGCAGGAGATGGGCCTGTTGGCAGGGCTGACCAACAAGCGGCTGCAGAACGCCGCGGTGATTTTCCAGCGAGAGCAGAACCTTATCCAGCGATCGTACGGTGTGGTTAGCGAAGCCGAGGATGCTTTCCTGGTTCACATTTCTCTGGGAAATAAAGCGAATGCCCAACGTCAGGATGAGCGTAAGGAGCGCAACCGTTAAGCAGACGATAACGCGTTTTCGGCGATAGTCTTTAATGATCGTTTGTGCATTTTGCATGAACGCTTGCCCGATAAGCACCCGCGCCAAAAGCTGGACGCAACAGGAAAAGTGTAGTGGGGAATGCGTAATGAGACGAGACGTGAGGAGAAAATTCGCCCATCCGTTGCAGATGGGCGAAAGGAACTACTAGTCGCACTGCACCTTAATAGCCAGACCGCCGCGTGACGTTTCACGATATTTGGCGTTCATGTCTTTGCCGGTTTCGTACATGGTTTCAATAACCTTATCCAGAGAAACGCGCGGTTCGCTGGTGCGGCGCATTGCCATACGGGAGGCGTTGATCGCTTTCACGGAGGCGATGGCGTTACGCTCGATGCACGGCACCTGGACCTGGCCAGCAACGGGGTCACAGGTGAGGCCAAGGTTGTGTTCCATGCCGATTTCTGCAGCCACACACACCTGCTCAGGGCTTGCACCCAGCAGCTCTGCAAGACCCGCTGCCGCCATAGAGCAGGCCACGCCGACTTCACCCTGACAGCCGACTTCTGCGCCAGAGATTGACGCGTTCATCTTGTACAGCGCGCCAATCGCGCCCGCCGCCAGGAAGTAACGAATGTAGATGTCCGGGGTAACGGGTTCGATAAAGTGGTCGTAATAGGCCAGCACCGCCGGGACAATGCCGCAGGCACCGTTGGTCGGTGCAGTGACAACGCGGCCACCCGCGGCGTTTTCTTCGTTAACCGCCAGGGCGAACATGTTTACCCAGTCAACCACGTTCATCGGATCGTTAGAGAACTTGTCGGTCGTCACCAGCATACGGCGCAGCGCGGAGGCGCGGCGCGGCACGCGCAGCGGACCCGGCAATACGCCTTCGGTATTCATCCCACGATCGATACAGGCGCGCATGGTTTGCCACACGTTTGCAAAATAGTCTTCAATCTCTTTTTTGCTGTGCAGCGCCAGTTCGTTCTGCATCACCATGCCCGAAAGCGACAGGCCGGTCTCTTTGCAAAATGCCAGCATTTCGGCGGCAGACTTAAACGCGTAGGGTACGTTTACGTCATCTGCGCTGTCTTTGCCAAAATGCTCCTCATCAACGATAAAGCCACCGCCGATGGAGTAGTAGGTTTTGCTGTAAATCTCTTTTTCGCCGTTCCAGGCGTGAATGGTCATGCCATTTTCGTGCAGCGGCAGGTTGTCGCTGCGAAAACGCATGCCGTCATCCTGTGGGAAATCCACTTCGCGCTGGCCGTTAGCCAGCAGCAGGCGACCGCGTGTTTCTACGTCGCGGATGAATGCCGGAATGGCATCAATATCAACGGTGTCCGGCATGTTGCCCGCCAGACCCATAATAATGGCGATATCGGTGTGGTGGCCTTTACCCGTTAATGACAGCGAGCCGTAGACATCCACGGCAACGCGGGTAACGCTTTCCAGTAATCCTTTTTCGACCAGATCATCGACGAACTGTTTACCGGCCTTCATCGGCCCTACAGTGTGGGAAGAAGAAGGACCAATCCCCACTTTGAACATGTCGAATATACTAATCACTTTCACACTCCTGACAGGGTTACCGGGGTTCCAGTAACGATGTTATAACTGCGCATAGTGTAAGAGGGAACACCAACCTCGGCTTAACTATTCACATGAATTAAACTAATGGTTAACGATGGTTTTGCTAATAGCGCGACAGCGATCGCAAACCTGACAGAAGAGGGCGGAATGTAAAGTATAGTCAAGGCTTCAGGCCGATTTGCAGAGCCAGCTCACGAATGATGCCCGCCGTCATGCCCCAGACAAAATAATGCTGATACCAGGAAAGCCACACCCGATGATCGTGTCCGCGGCGATGAATATCAAGAGGGTGATAGCGGCTCAGTCGAAGCGCTTCTTCCAGCGGCATTTCAAATACCGCCGACACTTCATCGACGCTGGCGTGATAGTGAAGATTGGGCGGAATAATTCCGACGACGGGCGTAACCTGAAATCCGGTCACGCTGTCGACCGGCGGCAGCACGCCGACGATCTCGACGGATTCGGGTGGAATGGCCACTTCTTCCTGCGCTTCCCGCAGCGCGGCGGCAATCAGCGAGGCGTCGGTGCTGTCCACCGCGCCGCCCGGAAAGGCGACCTGGCCCGCGTGTTTGCGCATATGCGGCGATCGCTGCGTGAGCAGCAGGCCCGGCTGTTCGCGCCGCACCACGGGGATTAGCACCGCCGCCTGCCGCTGATTCAGGGCTTCACGGTTCACCTGGGGACGTAAAAGCTGGAAGCGCGACAGAAAATCATCCAGCGTCAGGTTCTCTTTTTCCACCCGTTAGTTCTCCAGCTGTTGAAGGATACGGTTAACTTTATCAAAGGTTTCCTGATATTCCGCCTCGACCTGGCTATCGGCCACGATGCCGCCGCCCGCTGAGCAGTATAGATTGCCGCCGCTGGCCGTCAGGGTGCGGATGGTGATACTGGTATCCATGGTGCCGCACAGGCTCACGTAGCCGATGCTGCCGCACCAGGCGTTGCGGCGGTGCGGCTCCAGCTCATCGATGATCGCCATCGCCCGCACTTTTGGCGCACCGGTGATAGAGCCGCCCGGGAACGCGGCGCGCAGCAGATCGCAGGCAGTGCGGGACGCAGGCAGACGGGCGGTAATGGTGCTCACCAGATGATGCACCGCCGGGAAGGGCTCCACAACGAACAGCTCGGGAACGCGCACGCTGCCCGGTTCAGCAACGCGTCCGATATCATTGCGCATCAGATCGACAATCATCAAATTCTCCGCGCGGTCTTTCGGTGAGGCCGCCAGCCTTTCTGCCTGCTGACGATCGGCTGCCGGGTCGGCAAGACGCGGCAGGGTGCCTTTGATAGGGCGCGTCTGAATGGTGCCGTCGGCCAGATGGATAAAACGCTCCGGTGACAGGCTCAGAATGGCGCCCTGTTCCAGACGTAAGAATGCGCTGAACGGTGCCTTATTGCTTGCGTTGAGGCGGGTAAACGCCTGCCACTCGTCTCCCCGATAGGCTGCCTGGAAACGCTGGGCAAGGTTCACCTGATAACAGTCGCCGCTTTGCAGGTACGCCTGAACGCGCGAGAATTTTTCTGCATACTCCTGCGCCGTCATGTTGGAGCGCCAGCCTGAGGTTAGCGTGAAGGTCTGTGTCGGCGCAGGCTGTTGCGCCTCAAGCCACGCCAGACGTGCCTGCACGTCATGATGGCTCAGCAGGGAAACCGTTTTTTTCTGATGATCGACAATTAGCGCCCAGTCATACAGCCCCACGGCCATGTCTGGCAGGGAAATATCAGCCTGCGCATGCTCCGGCAGCGTTTCGAAACGGCGACCCAGATCGTAACCAAACAGGCCCAGCGCGCCGCCCTGAAAGGGGAGATCCGGGTTAGGCGTGGCAGATAAGCCCAGCGCATTAATGGCTTGCTGAAGCTGCATCAGCGGATCGTCCGCTAACGACAGGTCATCGGTTGTAAGCGTCTTTAGCGGATCGGCGACCAGAATATCAAACCGGCTGTAGGGGTGATCCGCATGGCCGGAATGGAGCAGCATCGCGTAAGGAAGATGGCTCAGGCGAGCAAACCAGAACGTCGCGGCGTCAGCGCGCCAGGGCAAGGTAATAACAGTGGGGAAGCGTAGGTTCATGTGTGGCATACTACCGGGCAGCGTGAAATAATTAGCGCGAATAATTTAGCAGGAGTTGACGATGTTTGCAGGTTTACCTTCTCTCAGCCATGAACAGCAGCAGAAAGCCGTTGAACGTATCCAGGAGCTGATGTCCCAGGGGATGAGCAGCGGACAGGCGATTACGGTTGTCGCTCAGGAGATTCGCGCCAGTCATTCCGGCGAGCGGATCGTGGCGCGATTCGAAGATGAAGATGAAGATCCGGAAGAGTAATCGGGCTTATACCGCCGCGATAATCTTGATCTCAACCTTATACTCCGGCTTCATCAGCGTGGCCTGTACGGTGCAACGTACAGGCGCGTGACCCGCCACCACCCATGCATCCCAGGCTTTGTTCATCGCCGCAAAATCGTCTTTATTGGCCAGGAAAATCGTCGCATCCAGAATGCGGGATTTGTCGCTGCCCTGTTTTTCCAGCACCGCATCAATTTGCGCCAGGGTATTCGCCGTCTGTTCGAACGCATCCGCGTCCAGGTTTGACGGTACACCGGTGTAGTAAAGCGTCTGATTGTGGATCACAACATCAGACCAGCGGGCCTCGGCGTCAATGCGCACAATTGTCATAAAGGTTTCCTCGTTATTTTGCGTAATCAGGCGGCAAGACTGCCATATTGTTCTCCCGTCGTCACTATTTGGGCTGGCACAGGACGGGTTGGGCTGACATAATCCCTGTGCAAAAATACAGTGAGAGAGCACCGTGGCAGACGATTTTTCCCCTGAAGGTCAATTAGCGCAGGCGATCCCCGGCTTTAAGCCCCGCGAGCCCCAGCGGCAGATGGCGCACGCCGTCGCCGACGCCATCGAAAAGGCCCAGCCGCTGGTGGTCGAAGCCGGCACCGGCACGGGTAAAACGTACGCCTACCTTGCTCCGGCCCTGCGCGCGAAAAAGAAGGTCATCATTTCGACCGGGTCAAAAGCGCTGCAGGACCAGCTCTACAGCCGCGATTTGCCCACGGTGGCAAAGGCGCTGAAGTACAAGGGGCGTCTGGCATTGCTGAAAGGGCGCTCTAACTATCTCTGCCTGGAGCGCCTTGAGCAGCAGGCGCTGGCGGGGGGTGACCTGCCGGTACAAACCCTGAGCGACGTCATCGTCCTTCGGGCCTGGGCGAACCAGACCGAAGAGGGCGATATCAGCACCTGCGCGAGCGTGCCGGAAGACTCTCCCGCCTGGCCGCTGGTCACCAGCACCAACGACAACTGCCTCGGCAGCGACTGCCCGCTGTATAAAGACTGCTTTGTGGTGAAGGCGCGTAAAACCGCCATGGATGCTGACGTCGTGGTGGTTAACCATCACCTGTTCCTCGCTGACATGGTGGTCAAGGACAGCGGCTTCGGCGAGCTGATCCCCGAAGCGGAGGTGATGATCTTCGATGAAGCGCACCAGCTCCCGGATATCGCCAGCCAGTATTTCGGCCAGTCGCTCTCCAGCCGCCAGCTGCAGGACCTGGCGAAAGATTTCACCATTGCCTATCGCACCGAATTAAAAGACACCCAGCAGCTGCAGAAGTGCGCCGACCGTCTGGCGCAAAGCGCGCAGGATTTCCGCCTGCAGCTCGGCGAGCCGGGCTATCGCGGCAACCTGCGCGAGCTGCTGGCAGATAAAAATATCCAGCGCGCGCTGCTGCTGCTGGATGATGCGCTTGAGCTTTGCTACGACGTGGCAAAGCTGTCACTCGGACGCTCCGCGCTGCTGGATGCGGCTTTCGAGCGCGCCACGCTCTACCGCGGGCGGCTCAAGCGGCTGAAAGAAATTAACCAGCCGGGCTTCAGCTACTGGTATGAATGTACCTCCCGCCACTTTACGCTGGCGCTGACGCCGCTCACCGTAGCGGATAAGTTCAAAGAGGTGATGGCGCAAAAGCCCGGCAGCTGGGTCTTTACCTCCGCCACGCTGTCGGTGAATGACGATCTGCACCATTTTACCGAACGTCTGGGCATTGAGCAGGCCGAGTCGCTGCTGCTGCCAAGCCCGTTCGATTATGAAAAACAGGCGCTGCTCTGCGTGCCGCGCAATCTGCCGCTGCCGAACCAGCCGGGCGCGGCGCGTCATCTCGCCGCGATGCTGAAACCGATGATTGAGGCCAACAACGGCCGCTGCTTCATGCTCTGCACCTCCCACGCCATGATGCGCGATCTGGCCGAGCAGTTCCGCGCCACCATGACCCTGCCGGTACTGCTGCAGGGGGAAACCAGCAAAGGCCAGCTGTTACAGCAGTTTGTCTCCGCCGGTAACGCTCTGCTGGTGGCGACCAGCAGCTTCTGGGAAGGCGTAGACGTGCGCGGTGATGCGCTCTCACTGGTCATTATCGACAAACTGCCCTTTACCTCTCCGGACGATCCGCTCCTGAAAGCGCGAATGGAAGATTGCCGCCTGCGCGGGGGCGATCCTTTCGATGAGGTCCAGCTGCCGGATGCGGTGATTACGCTCAAGCAGGGCGTTGGGCGCCTGATCCGCGACGTTACCGATCGCGGCGTGCTGGTTATCTGCGACAACCGCCTGGTGATGCGCCCCTATGGCGCTACGTTCCTGGCAAGCCTGCCGCCGGCCCCCCGCACGCGGGACATTAAACGCGCGGTTCGTTTCCTGGCAAACCCAACGGCGGAGTAATTTGCACCGGAGTGTGCTAAGATGCGCGCCATTTTGTGACTGACCATTGCGAGAGCGCGACAACTGATGCGAATTCTGGCTATTGATACCGCAACAGAGGCCTGTTCCGTTGCCCTGTTGAACGACGGTGCTATCTCTGCTCATTTCGAAGAGTGCCCACGGGAACACACCCAGCGCATTCTGCCGCTGGTGAAAGACATTTTAACCCGCGGCAACGCCTCCTTAACCGATCTCGACGCGCTGGCCTATGGCCGCGGCCCGGGCAGCTTCACGGGCGTCCGCATCGGCATTGGCATTGCGCAGGGGCTGGCGCTGGGCGCTGAGTTGCCGATGATCGGCGTCTCCACCCTGGCGACCATGGCGCAGGGGGCGTGGCGTATGACCGGCGCCACCCGCGTGCTGGCCGCCATTGACGCCCGCATGGGCGAAGTGTACTGGGCCGAATATACCCGTGACGAGCAGGGCGTCTGGCACGGTGAGGAGACCGAAGCGGTGCTCAAACCTGAAGCCGTTACCGAGCGTCTGAAAGCGCTGACTGGCGAATGGGCGACGGTAGGCACGGGCTGGCCTGCCTGGCCGGAGATGGGGAACGACACCGGGCTAACGCTGGTGGGCGGCAACATGCTTCTGCCCGCTGCGGAAGATATGCTCCCGATCGCCTGTCAGCTGCTTGCGGCAGGAAAAACCGTTGCAGTTGAACAGGCTGAGCCAGTTTATTTGCGAAACACGGTCGCCTGGAAGAAACTTCCGGGCCGCGAGTGAATCTCAGTAACAGGAACTGAGAAAAAGGAGTCGCATCATGGCGGTTCAGACTAAAGTTGTACGCCTTTTCATGGCAGGCGTTGTTGCCATAGCGTTGAGCGGGTGCGTCACCGTTCCTGATGCGATAAAGGGCAGTAGCCCTGCGCCACAGCAGGATCTGGTGCGCGTAATGAATGCGCCTGAGCTGTACGTCGGCCAGGAGGCGCGCTTCGGCGGCAAGGTGATCGAGGTGCAAAACCTGCAGGGGAAAACCCGTCTGGAGATTGCAACCGTACCGCTGGACAGCGGCGCGCGGCCTGCTTTGGGTGAAGCCTCCCGCGGACGCATTTATGCGGACGTCAGCGGTTTCCTCGATCCGGTCGATTTTCGCGGACAGCTGGTCACCGTCGTTGGCCCCATTACCGGTTCGGTACAGGGTAAAATCGGCAGTACCCCATACAAATTCATGACCATGCAGGTTAACGGCTACAAGCGCTGGCGTATTGCGCAGCAGATTGTGATGCCGCCGCAGCCGATCGATCCGTGGATGTGGGGCCCACACCCCTACCGCTATGGTTATCCGGGCTGGGGCTGGTATAACCCGGGTCCGGCACAGGTTCAAACGATCGTAACTGAGTAACTTACTGTTATTATTAAGAAAGAGACAGCGGCTCAGCCGCTGTCTCTGTTTTTTTACGGATAAAATGAAAAAAAAGAGTGACGCGCTTCGCAACCTGCAATCTGAACAATTAATAAACTGGTACGCTGAGTTAATATAATGTTAACAAACTGTTTATTAACGGGGCTGTGATGACGACGAACACTCATTTCAGAGGTGATGCATTGAAAAAGGTTTGGCTTAACCGTTATCCCGCAGATGTACCTGCGGAGATCAATCCTGACCGTTATCAATCCCTGGTTGAATTATTTGAACACTCGGTTCGGCGCTATGCTGACCAGCCCGCCTTCGTGAATATGGGCGAGGTGATGACCTTCCGCAAGCTGGAAGAGCGTAGCCGGGCGTTTGCTGCGTATTTACAGGAAGGGCTGGGGCTGCAGAAAGGGGACCGCGTCGCGCTGATGATGCCGAACCTGCTGCAATATCCGGTGGCGCTGTTCGGGATACTGCGCGCGGGCATGATCGTCGTTAACGTCAACCCGCTCTATACCCCGCGCGAGCTGGAGCACCAGCTGAATGATAGCGGCGCGGCGGCGATTGTCATCGTCTCTAACTTTGCCCACACGCTGGAAAAAGTGGTCGACAAAACCCAGGTGAAGCACGTCATCCTGACGCGCATGGGCGATCAGCTTTCCACGGCCAAGGGCACGCTGGTGAACTTCGTCGTCAAATACGTAAAGCGCCTGGTGCCAAAATATCACTTGCCGGATGCCATCTCCTTCCGCCGCGCGCTGCATGCCGGCTACCGCATGCAGTATGTCAAACCGGAGGTGGTTTGTGAGGATCTGGCGTTCCTGCAGTACACCGGCGGAACGACGGGCGTCGCCAAAGGCGCGATGCTTACCCACCGCAACATGCTGGCAAACCTTGAGCAGGTGAACGCCACTTACGGGCCGCTGCTGCATCCGGGCAAAGAGGTGGTGATCACCGCGCTTCCGCTGTACCACATTTTCGCGCTGACCATGAACTGCCTGCTGTTTATTGAGCTGGGCGGTCAAAACGTGCTGATCACTAACCCGCGCGATATTCCGGGGCTGGTTAAAGAGCTGGCGAAATACCCGTTCACCGCGATGACGGGAGTCAATACCCTGTTCAACGCGTTGCTGAACAACAAAGAGTTCCAGCAGCTTGATTTCTCCACGCTGCACCTCTCCGCAGGGGGCGGGATGCCGGTTCAGCAGGCCGTTGCCGAACGCTGGGTCAAGCTCACGGGGCAGTACCTGCTGGAGGGCTATGGCCTGACCGAATGTGCGCCGCTGGTGAGCGTTAACCCGCACGACATCGACTACCACAGCGGCAGCATTGGCCTGCCGGTGCCGTCCACGGAAGCCAAATTGGTGGATGATGACGATAACGAGGTCGCACCGGGCGAGCCCGGCGAACTGTGCGTTAAAGGGCCGCAGGTGATGCTGGGCTACTGGCAGCGTCCTGACGCGACGGACGAGATCGTCAAAGACGGCTGGCTCCACACCGGCGATATCGCGGTGATGGATGAAGAAGGCTTCCTGCGCATCGTTGACCGCAAGAAAGACATGATCCTTGTCTCCGGCTTTAACGTCTATCCGAATGAGATCGAAGACGTGGTCATGCAGCACAGCGGCGTGCTTGAGGTCGCGGCAGTGGGCGTGCCTTCCGGAAGCAGCGGTGAGGCCGTGAAGATTTTTGTGGTCAAGAAAGATCCTTCACTCACCGAAGAAGAGCTGGTAACGTTTTGCCGACGCCAGCTGACGGGCTACAAGGTGCCAAAGCTGGTGGAATTCCGCGATGAGCTGCCGAAATCCAACGTCGGTAAGATATTACGACGAGAATTACGTGACGAAGCCCGTGGCAAAGTAGACAATAAGGCCTAAGTTGCACGTTAATCGCCCAGACGCCGGTTAAGCCGGCGTTTTTTATGGGCGCAAACAAAAGAGAAAACGATTTGAATTACCAGATGATCACGACCAACGACGAGCTGGCTTCGCTGTGCGAGGTGACGCGCGACTATCCTGCCATCGCCCTGGACACCGAGTTTGTCCGTACGAGAACGTATTACCCGCAGCTGGGCCTGATTCAGATGTTCGACGGTAAGCATGTCTCGCTGATCGACCCCCTCGGCATTACCGACTGGACGCCAATGCGTGAACTGCTGCTGGATACGAGCGTCACCAAATACCTGCACGCGGGCAGTGAAGATCTGGAAGTGTTTCTGAATACCTTTGGCATCATGCCGCAGCCGCTGATTGACACGCAGATCCTCGCCGCGTTTAGCGGACGCCCGCTCTCATGGGGCTTTGCCGCCATGGTGGAGGAGTATACCGGCCTGACGCTGGATAAAAGCGAATCCCGTACCGACTGGCTGGCGCGCCCGCTCACGGAGCGTCAGCTCGACTATGCGGCGGCCGACGTCTTCTACCTGTTGCCAATTGCCGGTCAGCTAATGAAAGAAGCGGAAGCGTCCGGCTGGCTGGCTGCCGCGCTGGACGAGTGCCGAATGACCCAGCAGCGCCGTCAGGAACTGGTCGATCCAAAAGACGCCTGGCGCGACATCACTAATGCCTGGCAGCTGCGCACGCGTCAGCTGGCCTGCCTGCAGCTGCTGGCCGACTGGCGGCTGCGTAAGGCCCGCGAGCGCGACCTGGCGGTGAACTTTGTGGTGCGTGAAGAGCACCTTTGGGCCGTTGCGCGCTACATGCCGGGCAGCATGGGTGAGCTGGACAGCATTGGCCTCTCCGGGAGCGAAATCCGTTTCCACGGCAAAACGCTGCTCGCGCTGGTGGCGAAGGCGCAGCAAACCGCGGATGAAGACCTGCCGGAACCGCTGCTGAACCTGATGGATATGCCGGGCTATCGCAAGGCATTTAAAGATATTAAAGCGCTGGTGCAGGAAGTGGCTGCTGAAAGCAAGCTGAGCGCGGAGTTACTGGCCTCGCGTCGCCAGATTAACCAGCTGCTGAACTGGCACTGGAAGCTGAAGCCGCAGAATGGCTTGCCGGAGATGGTAGCAGGGTGGCGCGGTGAACTGATGACTGAACGTCTGAATAAATTACTCGAATCCTACCCGCGTTAAGAAACTGTAGCCCCGGTAAGCGCAGCGCCACCGGGGGATTGCCGGGCGGCGCGATGCTTGCCCGGCCTACAAAATCACAAACGATTAACGCGACTCTTCCGCCTCTGGCAGCGTAACGTTCAGCTCCAGAATCGAAATATCCCCGTCTTTTTGCTCCAGCTGCACGGTGACCATCTCCGGATCAATCTGCACGTACTTACAGATCACTTCCAGAATGTCCTTGCGCAGCTGCGGCAGGTAATGCGGCTCGGCGTCGCTGCGACGACGCTCCGCAACGATAATTTGCAGACGCTCTTTTGCGATGTTGGCGGTGCTTTTTTTCCGCGAGAGAAAAAAGTCCAGTAATGCCATAACTTATCCTCCGAACAGGCGTTTGAGGAAACCTTTCTTCTCTTCTTCAATGAAGCGGAAAGGACGTTCTTCTCCCAGCAGACGGTCAACGGTATCGGCGTAAGCTTTACCTGCATCTGCCATTGTATCCAGAATCACTGGCTCACCCTGGTTAGAGGCGCGCAACACGGACTGATCTTCCGGGATAACGCCAACCAGCTTGATGCGCAGGATTTCGAGCACGTCTTCCATGCTCAACATGTCACCTTTGTTCACGCGACCCGGGTTGTAGCGGGTCAGCAGCAGGTGCTCTTTAATCGGCTCCTGACCATTTTCCGCACGGCGGGATTTGGAGGCGAGGATACCGAGAATGCGGTCTGAGTCACGTACGGACGAGACTTCTGGGTTGGTAGTGATGATTGCTTCATCTGCGAAGTAGAGCGCCATTAGCGCACCGGTTTCGATACCGGCAGGGGAGTCACAAACGATGAAGTCGAATTCCATCTTCTTCAGCTCGTCGAGGACCTTTTCTACGCCTTCGCGGGTCAGGGCATCTTTATCACGCGTCTGAGAGGCCGGAAGAATGAAGAGGTTCTCGGTGCGTTTGTCTTTAATCAGCGCCTGATTAAGCGTAGCATCGCCCTGAATGACGTTAACGAAGTCATACACGACGCGACGTTCACAACCCATGATCAGGTCGAGGTTACGCAGGCCGATATCAAAATCGATAACGACGGTTTTCTTTCCCTTCTGGGCCAAACCAGTAGCGATGGCCGCGCTGGAGGTGGTCTTGCCAACGCCTCCTTTACCCGAAGTAACAACAATAATGCGTGCCATAGAAATTCCTTGTTAAAAAGGGATCAATTCAACGGTTGAACGGTCAACGCGTCATCTGCCAGCAGCAGACGAGCCGCCTTGCCATAAAATTCGGCTGGGATCTTGTCGCTCAGCCAATATTCACCTGCGATGGACACCAGTTCCGCCGTCAGATGAGTACAAAATATTTGTGCTTCCCGATCGCCACTTGCGCCTGCGAGCGCTCGCCCACGCATCATACCGTAAACGTGAATGTTGCCATCCGCAATCAGCTCAGCGCCTGCGCTGACGTGGCTTGTAACAATCAGATCACAGTTTGGCGCATAAATACGCTGACCGGAACGAACCGGCACATCAATCATTCGCGTTTTTGTGACCGACGTAACGTTCTGCACCGGAGGAGGGGGCGTTGGCACGGCTGCAGGCGCCGGACGCGGGGCTTTTTCTTTTCCCTCGGTCAGAAGCGGTAACCCTGCGCGGTCAATTTCTGCTTTCAGCTCAGCATCTTTGCAGCCGCTGATGCCCACAATGCGCAGCCCGGTTGATGACACCGCCTGCTGGAGACGCGTCCAGTTAACCGGAGCATCCAGACCGCTCACATTGACGACAACGGGGGCATGTTTCAGAAAGGCGGGAGCCTGGGCGATTTTGTCTTCTAACGCCTGACGAATAACCTCGGGTTTTGCATCATGCAAATGAACCACTGATAAGGTGAAGCTACTGCCTTTAAGCTCGATGGGCGTGTTTGACATCCTGGCCTTACTCAATTTGCTATTAACCGCAACAAGTCGATGCGATATTCCGAAGAGTATCAGGCATGTTATAGTCAGGAGTATATTGAGGCAAGCAACCACCCATTAATTCAGAGTAAAAACATGTTTTGTGTGATCTACAGAAGTACAAGCCGCGACCAGACCTACCTTTATGTCGAAAAGAAAGACGATTTTTCCCGCGTGCCTGAAGAATTAATGAAAAGTTTTGGCCGTCCTCAGCTGGCGATGCTGCTGCCGCTGGACGGACGTAAGAAACTGGTCAGTGCCGATCTGGATAAAGTGAAAGCCGCATTAACCGAACAGGGCTATTATTTACAGCTTCCGCCACCACCCGAGAATTTATTAAAACAGCATCTTGAGGTGAACGGGAAAAAATAGCTCCGGACACAACACATCAACCGTTTAGGGGTCGACCATGTATCAACATCATAACTGGCAGGGTGCATTACTGGATTATCCCGTGAGTAAAGTGGTTTGCGTCGGCAGCAACTACGCAAAACATATTCAGGAAATGGGCAGCGCGACGCCAGAAGAGCCGGTGCTGTTCATTAAGCCTGAAACCGCGCTGTGCGATATTCGACAGCCGCTGGCGCTGCCGCAAGGGCTGGGCTCCGTTCATCATGAGGTTGAGCTTGCGGTTCTGATTGGTGCGACGCTGCGTCAGGCCTCTGAAGAGCATGTGCAGAAAGCCATTGCCGGCTACGGCGTTGCGCTGGATCTCACGCTGCGCGACGTGCAGGCTAAGATGAAAAAAGCCGGACAGCCGTGGGAAAAAGCCAAGGGCTTCGATAACGCCTGTCCGATTTCTGGTTTTGTGCCGGTAGGCGAGTTTACCGCCGATCCACAGGACACGCCGCTTGCGCTCAAGGTGAACGGTGAGATCCGCCAGCAGGGGACGACTGCCGATATGATCCACAAGATCGTGCCGCTGATCGCCTACATGAGCCGCTTCTTTACCCTTAAGCCGGGTGATGTGATCCTCACCGGTACGCCCGAGGGCGTTGGCCCGCTCAGCGGCGGCGACGAGCTGGAGGTCAGTTTTAACGGCCTGTCGCTGAAAACCCGCGTGCTGTAAAAGCAACTTGCCGCCTGATATGGGCGGCAAAACTTGCATCAACGTGCCAGACTCGTTATAAGGTGCGCTTTCTTTTGACGTGTGGACATCCTGATGAACGACATTCCTTTCTGGCAAAGCAAAACTCTCGACGAAATGACCGACGCGGAGTGGGAATCGTTGTGCGACGGCTGCGGGCAGTGCTGCCTGCATAAGCTGATGGATGAAGATTCCGACGAGATCTATTTCACCAACGTCGCCTGCAAGCAGCTGAACATCAAAACCTGCCAGTGCCGCAACTATGAGCGTCGCTTTGAATATGAGCCGGACTGTATAAAGCTGACCCGCGAAAACCTGCCGACCTTTGAGTGGTTACCGCACACCTGCGCGTATCGCCTGCTGGCGGAAGGAAACGATCTGCCGACATGGCATCCGCTGCTGACGGGATCTAAAGCGGCGATGCACGGTGAGCGTATCTCCGTGCGCCACATCGCGGTGAAAGAGTCCGAGGTGCGGGACTGGGAAGACCACATCATGAATCACCCTAACCGCTGATAATAAAAAACCCGCCGAGGCGGGTTTTTTATTATGCGCTGTTGTGTCGGGTGGCGCTGCGCTTACCCGACCTACAAAACCGTAGGCCCGCGCAAGCGAAGCGCCGCCGGGCAACTTAGCGCCCAAAAAGATCGCGTTTCTTCGGCTTAAACGGCTGGGCAATCAGCACCAGCAGCGCCACGACGAAGTAGGCGACAAAAATGCCCACCAGCCACTGCGGCATCTCCAGCGTCAGGAATTCCCACTGGCGCACGGAGCAGTCGCCGGAGGCGACGAACACCTGCGGCAGCCATTTGTCCAGCGGCAGCCAGCTCGGGAAGCGGGCGGCAAAATCGCAGGTCATAAACGGTGACGGATGCAGCTGCATCATGGTGTGCTGCCAGGACAGCTCAATACCTTTCCAGGCGCTGTACAGCCAGATGGCAATACCGACATAGCGTAACGGTGATTTCGGGGCAATCGCGCCCACCAGACCCGCACCCATGATGCCGAACAGCGCACAGCGTTCGTAGATACACAGCACGCAGGGATTCAGCCCCATGACGTGCTGGAACCACAGTGCGACCATTTCCAGCGCAAAGGCGGTTAGCGCCATTAACAACCACGCTCCACGACCGCGGGAGCACTGGTTCAAAAATCTCAACATAATCATTTCCCTGGAACATGCTTGGAAAGCGCAGTGTAAACCAATTCTTTTTTCGCGCCAGCGCTACCTGACGAAATAAAACGTAATCGGATGTTTATCATGCGAAAAGGCAAACGGGCAGCGAACTGCCCAATTTACCGGGTTCAATGCGCCGCAAGTATACCCGCTTGCATTAACCAGTGCGTATAAGGAATGAGGGTAAATTTGACGCACAACAAGCCAACGATCGTCAGCACCAGCGTATAGGGCAGCGCCATCCACACCATTCTTCCATAAGAAAGCCGTATGAGCGGCGCAAGGGCGGAAGTGAGCAGGAACAGGAACGCGGCCTGGCCGTTTGGCGTCGCGACCGACGGCAGGTTGGTTCCGGTGTTGATCGCGACCGCTAGCAGCTCAAACTGTTGGATGCTGATTACGCCTTGCTCCATTGCCGCCTTCGCCTCGTTGATATACACCGTGCCCACGAAAACGTTATCCGAAATGGACGACAGCAAGCCGTTGAACAGATAAAACAGAGAGAGCTGTGCGTCGGGCGCGGCCTGCAGAACATAGGCAATAATCGGCGCAAACAGGTGCTGATCGATAATCACCGCGACCACGGCAAAAAACACCGCCAGCAGCGCGGTAAACGGCAGGGCTTCGGTAAACGCTTTGCCGATGGCGTGCTCGTCCGTCACGCCGCTAAAGGTGGTGGCGAGAATAATGACCGACAGGCCAATTAACCCCACCTCAGCAAGATGAAAAGCCAGGGCGGCGATAAGCCAGACGCCAATGATCCCCTGAGCAATCAGGCGCAGCGTATCCTGACGGGTGCGCTGACGGCGACTTTGCTCGTCGAATTTGTGCAGCTCTTGCCGCACCGTTTCGGGCAGCGTTGTTCCGTAGCCAAAGGCGCTAAATTTCTCCACCAGAATACAGGTAGTCAGGCCGCAGAGCAGCACAGGTAGGCTGACAGGCGCCATGCGGAGGAAAAACTCGCCGAAATTCCATTCCGCCGCTTTCGCAATGATCAGGTTCTGCGGTTCCCCGACCATCGTCATCACGCCGCCCAGCGCCGTGCCCACGCCCGCGTGCATCATCAGGCTCCGGAGGAAGGCGCGGAACTGCTCCAGCACGTCACGGTTATGTGCATCGACATGGCTGTCATCCTGCAAATCCTCACCGGGGCGAGAAGAGGCTACGCGATGATAAATCCCGTAAAAACCGACGGCGACGCTGATCACCACGGCCACCACCGTCAGGGCATCCAGGAAAGCCGAGAGAAATGCGGCCGCGAGGCAAAAGGCCAGCGACAGGATCGTTTTCGACGGGATGCTCAACAGCAGGCGGGTGAAGATAAACAGCAGCAGCTGCTTCATAAAGTAGATGCCGGCGACCATAAACATCAGCAGCAGGAGCACTTCGAGATTAGACGCCAGCTCGTGCTTAACATGCTCGGCGCTGGTCATACCTATTATCACGGCTTCAAAGGCCAGCAGGCCACCGGGGAGTAACGGGTAGCACTTCAGCGCCATCGCCAGAGTGAAGATAAACTCCGCCACCAGCAGCCATCCGGCAATAAACGGGTCCACGAAAAAAAGGATGGGGTTAACGACCAGGAATACCAGAAGTACCAGTTTGTACCAGTCAGGCGACTGGCCTAAAAAATTGCGCCATAGTGCGCGCCCAAATGAAATTTCCACGACAGACGTCCTTCCCCGTCAGGTGAGACAAAACATCAGTATACGCAAAATCTGGCGGGAGAGGGGCACAAAGCCCGTTTGTAAATTACGCAGAAATGAAACGGCGATCCCTCTTTTCTCTCTCTGCTGCGCTACCTGCGTCTGCACGCCTCTGGTATGATGAGTCCAATTTGCTAAAGCTGTGTAATGGAAATCTCACTATGGTCATTAAGGCGCAGAGCCCGGCGGGTTTCGCGGAAGAGTACATCATTGAAAGCATCTGGAATAATCGTTTCCCCGCGGGGTCTATTCTTCCGGCTGAACGCGAACTCTCTGAACTGATTGGCGTCACTCGCACCACGCTGCGAGAGGTTCTCCAGCGACTGGCGCGCGATGGCTGGTTGACGATTCAGCACGGCAAGCCAACGAAGGTGAACAACTTCTGGGAAACGTCCGGGCTGAATATTCTTGAAACGCTCGCCCGTCTCGACCACGAAAGCGTGCCGCAGCTGATTGATAATCTGCTCTCGGTGCGTACCAACATCGCGACTATCTTTATCCGTACCGCGTTCCGCCAGCATCCGGAAGATGCGCTTGCGGTGCTTGCCAGTGCGAACGAAGTGGAAGATCACGCCGATGCGTTCGCCACCCTCGACTACAACGTTTTTCGCGGTCTGGCGTTTGCCTCCGGCAACCCGATTTATGGCCTGATCCTGAACGGCATGAAAGGGCTGTATACCCGAATTGGTCGTCACTACTTTGCCAATCCGGAGGCCCGCAGCCTGGCGCTCGGTTTTTACCATAAGCTGAGCAAGCTCTGCACCGAGGGTTTACACGACCAGGTCTATGAAACGGTTCGTCGCTACGGCCACGATTCCGGTGAAATTTGGCATCGTATGCAGAAAACCCTGCCGGGCGATTTGGCGATTCAGAGCCGCTAAAGAAAAAACCTCTCATATGAGAGGTTTTTTTCGTCGGGTGGCGGCTACGCCTTACCCGACCTACGGGTCTTGTAGGCCCGGTAAGCGTAGCGCCACCGGGCAAAAAAACTGCACTACAGCGTATTCAACCGCGCCGGGCACCGCTCCAGCAGCTCGACGCTGCCGTCTTCGTTCTGCTGCTCCAGCAGCACGTCAAACCCCCACAGACGATGCACATGCTTCAGCACCTCTTTACGCCCCTTATCCAGCGGCGCGCGGTTGTGCGGAATATAGCGCAGCGTCAGGGAGCGGTCGCCGCGCAGGTCCACGTTCCACACCTGAATGTTCGGCTCAAGGTTGCTCAGGTTGTACTGGGAAGAGAGACGAGAGCGGATCTCGCGGTAGCCCTCTTCGTTGTGGATGGCTGAAATCTCAAGGAAGTTATTTCTGTCATCATCCAGCACGGTGAAGAAGCGGAAGTCACGCATGATTTTCGGCGACATAAACTGGCTGATAAAGCTTTCGTCCTTAAAGTCGCGCATGGCGAAATGCATCGTTTCCAGCCAGTCCGATCCGGCAATGTCCGGGAACCAGTATTTGTCCTCTTCCGTCGGCGACTGGCAGATGCGCTTGATGTCCTGGAACATGGCGAAGCCAAGGGCGTACGGGTTGATGCCGCTATACCACGGGCTGTTATACGCCGGCTGGAACACCACGTTGGTATGGCTGTGCAGGAACTCCATCATGAACCGCTCGGAGACTTTTCCTTCGTCATACAGGTGGTTAAGAATGGTGTAGTGCCAGAAGGTCGCCCAGCCCTCGTTCATCACCTGGGTCTGTTTCTGCGGATAGAAATACTGGCTCACCTTGCGCACGATGCGCAGGATCTCGCGCTGCCACGGCTCAAGCAGCGGCGCGTTTTTCTCCATAAAGTAGAGCAGATTCTCCTGCGGCTCGGATGGATAGCGACGCGCTTCGGCGACCGTTTTCTCCTCCTCACGCTTCGGCAGGGTGCGCCACAGCATGTTCACCTGGCTTTGCAGATACTCCTCGCGGCTTTTCTGACGGGCTTTCTCCTCCTGCAGGGAGATCTTCTGCGGGCGCTTGTAGCGGTCTACGCCGTAGTTCATCAGCGCGTGGCAGGAGTCGAGCAGCTTCTCCACCTCATCAACGCCGTAACGCTCTTCGCAGTCGGTTATGTATTTCCGGGCGAAAATCAGGTAATCGACGATGGAGCTGGCATCCGTCCAGCTGCGGAACAGGTAGTTATTCTTGAAAAACGAGTTGTGTCCGTAGCAGGCGTGCGCCATCACCAGCGCCTGCATGGTAATGGTGTTCTCTTCCATCAGATAGGCGATGCACGGGTTGGAGTTTATGACGATCTCATACGCCAGCCCCTGCTGCCCGTGCTTGTACAAGCGCTCGGTTTCAATGAACTTTTTGCCGAACGACCAGTGGGGATAGTTAATCGGCATCCCCACGCTGGAGTAGGCATCCATCATCTGTTCGGAAGTAATAACTTCGATCTGGTGAGGATAGGTATCCAGACGGTACAGCTTCGCGACACGGTCGATCTCGGCAAGGTAGACATCCAGCAGCTCGAAGGTCCAGTCGGGTCCATCGCTCAGACGTGTGCTGTCCCTGGACATGGAATCAATAGTAGCCATTAGCGCGCCCTCATTGTGGGTGCTCTCTCTGTCTGGAGAGCCTCCTTTCAAGCATAGATCAACGTGTTAAAAAGCGTGCTGTAGCAGAAATTTTTTCTTCGCGATTTTTCATTTTTGATTCGACAAAAAATGCCGCTGGCGCAGGATTTTATGCTGGTTAAAAATGACGCGCAGCACGAGATCGCAAATAAGCACTTTCCCCGTATACAGGGGAAGATGTGAGGTAAGTCACCATAAAAAAGTCGTATGTTGAATAATATTTTCAACTAGGTTATCAATCTGTAATCAGTTGATTGTTCTTTTGCACATTATGGAGTGGCTATGCGTGTTGTCATACTGGGAAGTGGCGTCGTTGGCGTGACCAGCGCCTGGTATTTAAGTCAGGCGGGGCATGAGGTGACGGTTATCGACAGGGAAGCCGGCCCGGCACTGGAAACCAGCGCGGCGAATGCGGGGCAAATCTCACCGGGCTATGCGGCCCCGTGGGCAGCGCCCGGCGTGCCGCTGAAGGCCATCAAGTGGATGTTCCAGCGCCATGCGCCGCTGGCCATCAGCCTGGACGGCACGCAGTTCCAGCTCAGGTGGATGTGGCAGATGCTGCGCAACTGCGACACCCGCCACTATATGGAAAACAAAGGCCGCATGGTGCGCCTGGCGGAATACAGCCGCGACTGCCTGAAGGCCTTACGCACCTCGACCGGCATCGAGTATGAAGGACGCCAGGGAGGCACCCTGCAGCTTTTCCGCACCGAGCAGCAGTATGAAAACGCCACCCGCGATATCGCCGTGCTCGAAGATGCAGGCGTACCTTATCAGCTGCTGGAGGCCAGCCAGCTGGGGCAGGTGGAGCCCGCGCTGGCGGACGTGGCGCACAAGCTGACGGGCGGCCTGCGCCTGCCCAACGACGAAACCGGCGACTGCCAGCTTTTCACCCAGCGACTGGCGCAGATGTGCGAGCGGGCCGGGGTAAAATTCCGCTTCAACACCTCCGTCGACAAGCTCCTGTCGGAAGGCGAAAAAATTTACGGCGTGAAGTGTGGCGAAGAGGTGATCAAGGCCGATGCCTACGTGATGGCGTTCGGCTCTTACTCTACCGCCATGCTGAAGGGCATCCTTGATATTCCGGTCTATCCGCTAAAAGGCTACTCGCTGACCATTCCGGTGAAAGAGGAGAGCGGTGCGCCCGTGTCGACCATTCTTGATGAAACCTACAAAATCGCCATTACCCGCTTCGACAACCGCATCCGCGTGGGCGGGATGGCGGAAATCGTTGGCTTTAACACCGAGCTGCTGCAGCCGCGCCGTGAAACGCTGGAGATGGTGGTGGGCGATCTCTTTCCGCGCGGTGGGTTTGTGGAACAGGCTACGTTCTGGACCGGGCTGCGCCCGATGACGCCGGACGGCACGCCGATTGTCGGGCGCACGCCGTTTAAAAATCTGTGGACCAACACCGGACACGGCACGCTCGGCTGGACCATGGCCTGCGGCTCCGGCCAGCTGTTAAGCGATTTGATTTCGGGGCGCACGCCGGCAATTCCGTTTGACGATTTAAGCGCCGCACGCTATCAATCAGGGTTTACCCCATCGCGTCCACAGCACCTCCACGGCGCGCATAGTTAAGGAGTCGTCATGTCCCGTCCCATTCTGGCCCAGCTGGATCTGCAGGCTCTGAAGGATAACCTGCAGATTGTTCGCCGCGCTGCGCCAGGCTCACGCGTCTGGTCGGTGGTCAAAGCGAACGCCTACGGCCACGGTATCGATCGTATCTGGAGCGCGCTCAGCGCCACCGACGGCTTTGCGCTGCTGAATCTGGAAGAGGCCATACTGCTGCGCGAGCGCGGCTGGAAGGGGCCGATTCTGCTGCTTGAGGGCTTCTTCCACGCCGACGATTTGCCGTTGCTGGATAAGTATCGCCTGACGACCAGCATTCACAGCAACTGGCAGGTTAAAGCCCTGCAGGATGCGAAACTGCAGGCGCCGCTGGATATCTACCTTAAGGTGAACAGCGGCATGAATCGCCTGGGCTTCCAGCCCGAGCGCGTGCATACGGTCTGGCAGCAGCTGCGCGCCCTGAAAAACGTGGGTGAAATGACCCTGATGGCGCACTTTGCCGATGCCGAAAGGCCGGACGGCATTACCGGGGCGATGGTGCGCGTGGAACAGGCGGCGGAAGGGCTGAACTGCCCGCGCTCGCTCTCGAACTCGGCGGCCACGCTGTGGCATCCGGAAGCGCATTACGACTGGGTGCGTCCGGGAATCATTCTTTACGGCGCATCACCTTCCGGGCAGTGGCAGGACGTGGCCAACAGCGGCCTTAAGCCCGTGATGACGCTGCGCAGCGAGATTATCGGCGTGCAGACGCTCAGGGCGGGCGATACCGTAGGCTACGGCAGCCGCTACCGCGCGGCGGGCGAGCAGCGCATCGGCATCGTGGCGGGGGGCTATGCAGACGGTTATCCGCGTATCGCACCGACCGGGACCCCCGTATGGGTGGACGGCGTACGCACGGGCACCGTCGGGACAATCTCGATGGATATGATGGCGATCGATTTAACCCCGTGCCCGCAGGCGGGCATCGGCTCGCCGGTCGAGCTGTGGGGGAATGAGGTCAAAATCGACGAAGTGGCTTCCGCTGCGGGCACGGTTGGGTATGAACTGATGTGCGCCCTGGCACCGAGAGTGCCGGTTGTGACGGTGTAACGAATGGTTGTGTCGGGTGGCGCTAGCGCTTACCCGACCTACGTTCGAGGGTTTTGTAGGCCGGGTAAGGCGAAGCCGCCACCCGGCAAAAAAACTACTCGGTTTCCTCTTCCATCGGCCTGACGCCGACCTTGCGCACCGCGTTATCTTCTTTTTCAGCAACGGTCCAGATCATCCCGGCAAACTCAACCTGGTCGCCCACGACGGGCGCCGCGCCCAGCAGCTGCTGAATGATTTCCCCAAGCGTTTGCTGCCGATCGCGGTACTCCATTCCTTCATCCAGGCCGTAAATTAGCGCCACGTCGGCAAACTTCGCGTTGGCTTCCAGAATAAAATCGCCGAAGAAACGCTGGTCCAGCGCCACGGGTGGAGACTGGCTGAACAGCTTGCCGAGCGCGGGGAGATCGCGCTCGCGGCCAATCACGCACAGGATATCGCCTTCACGCAGGCGGGTGCTGCCGGTCGGATGCAGCAGAACGTTATCGCGGAACAGGGCCGCAATGCGCGTTTCTGCGGGCATATGCAGATCGCGCAGCGAGGCGCCCACGCACCATTTATCGGCGCTCAGCTGATACACAAACTGCTCCCACGGATTCTCCGGGTGAATATCCAGCCCCACGCGAGAAACCGGCCAGCCGACGGGCGGGACCACGACTTTGGCTTTTTTCGCCGCCCATCCCAGAGAGGTTCCCTGGAACAGCAGGGAAACCAGCACCACGAAGAACGCCACGTTGAAGAACAGTCGCGAATTATCCAGACCTGCCATCATCGGGAAAACGGCAAGGATGATCGGCACCGCGCCGCGCAAGCCTACCCAGCTGATAAAGACGCGCTCGCGCAGGTTAAAGCCGCGGAACGGCAGCAGGCCGGCAAATACCGACAGCGGACGCGCAAAGAAGATCATCCACGCCGACAGAATCAGCGCCGGAACGGCGATCGGCAACAGGTCGGATGGCGTCACCAGCAGGCCCAGCACGAGGAACATGCCGATCTGCGCCAGCCAGGCCAGGCCGTCGAAGTTCTGCAAAATAGCGTGGCGGTTGCGAATTGGACGGTTGCCCAGCAGGAAGCCGCACAGATAAACGGCAAGAATACCGCTGCCGTCCAGCGCCGTGGTTACGGCAAATATCAGAATACCGCCGCTCAGGGCCAGCAGGGGATAAAGCCCCGCCGGCAGCGAAATCCGGTTGATCATCTGCTGCAGCAGATAGCCGCCGGCCAGACCGATGATAATGCCCAGCCCGAACTGCTGGAGGATATGCCAGGCAAACATCCAGCTCAGCCCGGTTTCGTGCTGCTGGATCATTTCAATCAGCGTGATGGTGAGAAAGACCGCCATCGGGTCGTTACTACCGGACTCAATCTCAAGCGTAGAGCCCACGCGCTCGTTCAGCCCTTTGCCGCCAAGCAGCGAGAACACGGCTGCCGCATCGGTTGAACCGACAATCGCGCCAATCAGCAGCCCTTCCATCATATCCAGCTTAAACAGCCACGCCGCCATCATCCCCGTCAGCCCCGAGGTAATCAGTACGCCGACGGTTGCCAGCGACAGCGCAGGGCCCAGGGCAACGCGAAAGGAGCTCGCCTGGGTGCGCATCCCGCCGTCCAGCAGGATCACCGCCAGCGCGAGGTTACTCACCATGTAGGCGAAGGGGTAGTTATCGAATGGGATACCGCCAATGCCATCGATGCCGGCCAGCATGCCGATGGCAAGAAAAATAACGAGAATGGGTATGCCGAGACGCGATGAAAAGGAACTCAATAAAATACTAAAGGTTACAAGCACAGAACCCAAAATGAAAAGACTGATTATCGCTGCGGCATCCAATGTTTTCTTACTCCCACCTCAATGTTAACGCTGTTATTAAAACCCTAACATATTAACGACAGAAACAGCGTTTTATTAAGGCGTTTAACGGCTTTTTTATGCCTTTATGACAGGATGACCGCTGATGGTTAACCGACTGCCTGAATTATCATGGTTCAGGCGGGCGTGTGCGCCTAGCGCCAGGGTGACGGTCTGCTGCTCATGGCCAAAATCCAGTCCCGTAATGACGGGGATATCCAGCCTGGAGCGGATAAAATCAATCATCGTTTCTAACGTGTAGCCTGCATCGTAGTCGTTAGGTGCCGAACCGCTAAAGCTGCCCAGGACAATTGCCGACTGGCGCGCCAGTATCCCGGCATGGTAAAGCTGCAGGAGCATACGTTCTACGCGGAACGGATGTTCGTTGATATCCTCCAGCACCAGTATGCCGTCCTCAATCTGCGGCAGCCAGGGCGTGCCAATCAACGACACCAGCATGGCCAGATTGCCGCCCCACAGCTGGCCTTCACATTCCCACTGCGGGCCGCTGCCTTGCCACTCTACGCTGTAGGTAGGGTTTTGCAGCGCCCGCCAGAAATGATCGCAGGTGAAGGCGTCCAGCTCCGGCGCGCCGAAGTTGCCGGCCAGCATTGGCCCGCTAAAGGTGATGACGTTGTGCAGGGCGAGCAGGCCGAGCTGGATCGCGGTGAAATCGCTGTGCCCGCAAATCAGCAGCGGCTCCTGCTGCTGACGCGTGGCCAGCCCTTGCCAGTCGATGCTCTCCAGCAGGCGGCTTGCCCCGTACCCTCCGCGGACGGCCAGCACGATATTGTCGCTACCCTTCAGGTTCGCCAGTGCGTTGATATCATTCAGCCTCTGCGCCTCCGTTCCGGCAAAGCGCTGCTGGCGGCGGGGGATAATTGTCTGATTTTCTACCCGGTGCCCGGATTCCAGTAAGCGCTGAACGCCCCGCTGCGCCGCGTCCTGGTTGATGCAGTAGCCGGACGGCGCGATGAGATGAAACTGAGACATGGCAATTCCTTGCTGAATGAGAAACTAATTGTCTATATCATGCCGCTTATACGCCGCTCGCTTCAAGAGGCGGCGCACCGCGACGATCGGCTATAAGGATAGATGACGTGAAATTGAGATGGTTTGCTTTTTTGGTGGTGTTGCTTGCTGGCTGTAGTTCGAAACATGACTATCAAAACCCGCCCTGGAACCCGGAAGTGCCGGTTAAACGGGCCATGCAGTGGATGCCGATCAGCGAAAAAGCCGGTAAAGCCTGGGGCGTTAGCCCGCGCCTGGTGACGGCAATCATCGCCGTCGAGTCAGGCGGTAACCCAACGCTTGTCAGCAAATCAAACGCGGTGGGGCTGATGCAGCTTAAAGCGTCAACGGCAGGGAAAGAGGTCTATCGCTATATGGGCTGGAGCGGCCAGCCGTCGACCAGCGAGCTGAAAAACCCGGAACGTAACATCTCGATGGGGACCGCCTATCTGAGCATTCTGGAACATGGCGTGCTGAAGGGAATCGACGATCCCGAGGTCATGCAGTACGCGCTGGTGGTGTCTTACGTTAACGGTGCAGGGGCGCTGCTGAGAACCTTCTCGTCGGACCGTAAGGAAGCGATAGAAGAGATTAACGGCATGGATAAAGACGAGTTCTTTGAGCATGTGGTGAAAAACCATCCCGCACCGCAGGCTCCTCGCTACATCTGGAAAGTTCAGAAAGCAATGGATGCCATGTAATGCCGATGTCGGGCGGCGAGCGCGCTGCCCGACGCCGCCTACAGAACCTTGTTTGCCCGTTCCCGAGCTTCTCGTTCCAGAGAGAAAATAATGCGCTGCAGCTCGCGCTCTGCTCCTGGCCCCACGTTCAGAAAGCGGAAGCTCAGGCGCGGCGTGGTGATGGTTTCGTTTTTGCTGTCCACCACTTTACGCTCGCTGATGGCAATCAGCTGCGCATCAAAGTAAAACCGTCCCCAGCCTGCCATATCCAGTTCTATCTGCGTAAAGCGCATGCCTTCTACCAGCCCCTCTGGCTTGGGCGTGTCCATCAGGGCTCCCATACCGCCCAGCGACAGGTCGAAAAGGCGGAAACGGATCTCTTTTTTGTCCGGCATTTTCGCTTTGCAGAAGTAAGCGGGGTGCAGCGGGGCGCTGATGCGGAAGTATTCCCGCCGCTGTACAAACCAAAGGTTATCCGGGAGCGGCGTGACAAAGGCAGGAAGCCCCTGGAATTCGCTCAGCTCCAGCCGGGGCAGAACAAACTCAACCTTCGCGCCGTGGGTCTCGGCCATCACCGAGATTTTTTCAGCCCGCAGGGCGGCACGGTTTTCATATTCCTGGCTGCCCAGGTCGATGACCAGACGGTCCGATGAGGCATCAAGGATCTTGCTGATAAACTGACTGGCAGACCAGCTGATGCGCAGCGGTACCTCTCCCTTTTGCAGGTCGCGTAATACCCCTAATACAGCCAGCGGATTTTGCTTCAGGAACTGCTCACTGTAATTACTCACGCCAGATGGCTCCTCGATGTGTGACAGACTGTCTTTGCGTTATCGGCAATCTGAAATGAAACTTAATACAAACCGATGAGTTTTTTTCAGTGTAGCCGCAATTTAAGTCGGTGAGATAAAACCGGTTTTCCAGCGGTCGCCTATACTTAAGTTACCTGCGCGGGAGGGCTTCTGCGCACGCGTTAAACCTTTATGAGGGCATCGCTATGGGTATCATCGCCTGGATTATCTTTGGTCTAATTGCTGGCGCTATCGCCAAACTCATCATGCCGGGAAATGACGGTGGCGGCTTTATACTGACCTGTGTTCTCGGGGTCGTGGGGGCGGTCGTTGGCGGCTGGCTGGCGACGATGTTTGGACTTGGTGGCAGCATTAGCGGCTTCGACCTGCACAGCTTCCTGGTGGCCGTCGTGGGTGCCATTGTTGTGCTGGTGGTATTCAGATTGCTCAGACGAGCATAAGAACGCGTAAAATGGCCCTCCTGCGAGGGCCGTTTTTTTGTGTACGCTGATGAAATGTGGGCCGGGTAAGGCGCAGCCGCCGCCCGGCAATTTTGCCTATTGCGCCACGCGGTTTGTGGCCGCAGCACCGTCATTCGCCGCTGGCGGATTTTCCGGCACCGTATCGCACGGCTTCTCTTTCGGGCAGACGCGATCCAGCATCTTCAGCGTCACGCCGTTGCTCCAGCCAAATCCATCCTGAAGCGGATATTCCCCGCCGCCACCGCCCGTTCCGGTAGACGAAACGTCGTACTTCTCTACCAGCTTCTGCTGGCGATCGTAGGTGTGCTGAACATTTTTCAGGAAGCGCCAGGTCACGTCCATCGCCACCTTATCCTGACCATAGTTTTGCAACCCTTCAGCCGCAACCCACTGTAGCGGTGCCCAGCCGTTTGGTGCATCCCACTGCTGGCCGCTGTTGACGGTGGTCGTGGAAATACCCCCCGGTTTCAGCAGACGTGAGGCCGTGGCGGATGCCACCTTATCGGCGCGGTTTTGCGCCGCCGCCTTCACGTATAGCGGGAAGAGGGCGGCCGCCGTCAGCGGGTTACGGACCTTTTTGCTCTTCAGATCGTAATCGGCATACCACCCCTCTTTTTCATTCCACAGGTGGGCTTCAATGGCCTTCTGGCGGGCCGCTGCCAGCGCCTCATACCTGCTGGCCCCTGCGGCATCGCCGCCGTCCTGGCTTGCCCGCGCCAGCAGTTTTTCCATCTTAAACATCAGGGCGTTCAAATCCACCGGCACGATGCTGGTCGTACGGATCGTGCCAAGCTTTTGCGGGTCGTCCATCCAGCGGGAGCTAAAGTCCCAGCCGGAGGCGGCAGCCGATCGCAGGTCGCGGTAAATCTCCGCAGCCGGACGGTCTGGATTACTTTTGGCGGTCGTGACGTCATCCAGCCAGGACTCCGGACGCGGCGTATCCCGATCGCCCCAGTAGCGGTTGAGAATGGCGCCGTCATCCAGCTTCACCACGCGTTTACCGACTTGTCCAGGCTGCAGCGCATCCGCACCCTCCATCCAGTAGGCATACTCTTTTTCCATCTGCGGACGATATTTTTTCAGGGCATCGCTGTCGTGTGTTGCCAGCAGCTCGACCATCATTGCGAAAAACGGCGGCTGCGAACGGCTCAGATAGTAGCTTCGGTTGCCGTTAGGGATATGGCCGTAGGTGTCAATTTCATACGCGAAATTGTCCACCATATCGTTAATTTTGTCCCAGTGTCCGCTCTCGGCCAGGCCCAGCATGGTGAAATAACTGTCCCAGTAGTACACCTCGCGAAAGCGTCCGCCGGGCACCACGTAGGGCTTCGGCAACGGCAGGAGAGAATCCCATTTACCGGCTTTATCGGTTGTGCGGGTTAATACCGGCCAAAGCCCGTCAATGTGTTCCCGCAGGCTCTGCCCGGAAGGCGGGGTGTATTTTTCGCCCTCGCCGGGGAGCGTAAAATTCACGTCAACAAAGTGGCGCAAATCAAATCCGGACTGCTTACGCTGCATGCGGTAGTCGGCGAGGATCGTCAGCGGATCGCTCTTCGGCACCGCGTCGGCAAAGGTCTTTTGATCGGGGAAAAGTTTGGCGCTCTGAACATCGTTAAAGAGGGGGCCGAGCAAAATATCAGGTGGATTGGTTTGGCCAGATGCCATCTCTTCAGCATAACCCAATGCGGTAACACCGAGTAGTGCGCCCCCCAGCGCAAGCTGTAAAACGGTGGGGCGTAGTGCACGAGGTCTTATCATCGGTTCGTCTCCTGTCTTCACTGAGCAGCGTGACCGCTGTTGTCAATTACCTGAAAACCTTAGACGAATATGGCCGGCTTCGCGTGTCGAATATCCCATTTTTCGAACAACCGGACAATTTACCGTCCCGATAAGCAGTTGCATCTGTACGGTGAATTTGTCACGAGAATGGATATAAATAAATTATAATCCCCAGAAATAATAAGCGAAGGACAGCCGGGGAATTATGGTGCGCGAAGGGGAGGTAATAATGTGAGATGACCTCCTTTTTAGTCAGTAATTATTCAAGAATTACTCCTTGGCGATCACATAAATTAAAAATCATAATCACAATGGCAAAAAACATAATGGTACGCGCCGCCCCGTTTATACCAAATAGTCACACTCATCGTTTGGGTGTTTATTTTTTATAATCAGGATGGATTCTATGAAATTAAAGAAAACGGTAATTCTGATGAGCGTCCTCTATTCTGGCGCTCTGTTCGCGGCACAATCCTCGACAAGCGTTGAGGAAAAGCTGGCGCAGCTTGAAGCGCAAATTCAGGCGCTGAAGCAACAGCAGGCCAAAACGGTGGTCGTGGAGTCTGAAGAGCCGGTAAAAAAAGACGCGCCGCTAAAGCTGACGCTTTCAGGTTTTGGTGATATTAAATTCTATGGTGACGTTGAATTCAATATGGATGCCGCTAGTAAAACGGGCAGCCTGACGTCTATTAAACAAAGCGCTAATAACGACTGGGCGCCGGGAGATAAAGAGCGCTGGGATATAAACGGACGTATTCTGCTCGGTTTTGACGGCTATCGAAAAATGGATAACGGCAATTTCGCCGGGTTCTCGGTACAGCCGCTGGCCGATCTGTCCGGACAAATGAACCTTGATGATGCCGTATTCTTCTTCGGCACGGAAAATGACTGGGAAATTAAAGTCGGACGCTTCGAAGCCTATGACATGTTCCCGCTTAATCAGGATACCTTCGTTGAATATTCGGGTAATACCGCAGACGATCTCTATAGCGATGGCTACGGCTATATCTATATGCTGAAAGAGGGGCGTGGCCGTAGCGACAGCGGCGGAAACTTCCTGATGAGCAAAACGCTGGACAACTGGTATTTCGAACTCAACACCCTGCTTAAGGACGGCAGCGATCTTTACGTCGATCGGCGTTACCACGGCGTGGAGCTTGAAAACGACAAAAACGTGGCCTACGTGCGCCCGGTGATCTCCTGGCAGGAAGGGGCCTTCTCCACGGCGGTCGCCATGGAGACAAACCTGGTCAACAACGCGTACGGATACCGCGACGATGCGGGGCGATGGGTGGATCAGTCCGAACGCACCGGGTACGGCTTTACCCTGACCTGGGACGGGCTAAAAGACGATCCTGAAGACGGTATTGTCACGAACCTCAATACCGCGTATCTGGATGCGACCGGCGAAACTGACTTCACCGCCGGGATTAACGGCCTGTGGCATAACTTCGAGCTGGGCTATATCTACGCCCACAACGAAATCGACGAGTTCAACGCCTCAACCTTTGATGCTGACTGTGAAAACGACTGCTGGATCGCCGATCCCGGCGAGTATGATATTCACACCATCCATACCTCGTACCTTATCCCTGACATGATGAAGATGAAAAACTTCAACATTTATCTGGGGGCGTATGCCTCATGGGTGAATGCTTCGCCGAAAGAGGGTAAGGATAAAAACGACGATCGCTACGGCGGCCGCGTGCGCTTTAAATACTATTTCTGATGCATCACGCCGGTCAGACCTCTTCCGGGGTCTGACTCACTTCCCGCAATGTACCCGGCGCCTGTCCGATAATACGCTTAAAGGCCCGGCTGAAGGCCGCCAGCGAGCCGTAGCCCAGACGTAAGGCCACGGTTTCGATAGGCTGATGTTCATGGCGAATGTACTGAATCGCCAGGCGCATTCTCAGTTCGCTGAGATATTTCGCCGGCGTTGTGCCCGTCGCCGCGAGAAACCGTTCGGCAAATACGGAACGTGACGTGCCGGCTTCCTTCGCCAGGTCTGCCACGCTCCAGTTCAGTCCCGGCTGCTGGTGCATGGCGTAAATCGCCCGGCTGAGTCTGGGGTCGCGCAACACCTGTACCCAGCCGGTGGCTTTTCCGCATCCTGCCTCCACCCAGCCGCGCACGATCAACGCTGCGACCACGTCGGCAAGGCGGGCAAGGATCCCGGCATAGCCAACCTGACGGGTCATGGATTCTCTCTCCATCGCCGCCAGCAGCGGGTGAATTTCCGGCCAGGTCGACATCAACCGGCTGACCATCATCACCTCCGGCATCGCCTTGATCAGCGGCTGCATGCCACCCAGTTCAAAATCCATGCATCCGCTGAAAATGACGGTGTTGTCACTCTCCGGGCACGGCTCGCAGGTGATGGCGCACACCGAGCTGCAGATAGGCTCACTCGGAAATGCGTTGACCGGCGTGAGGGTGGCCTGTTCGTCGGAAAGCAGGGCATGGGCGTTACCGTTCGGGATAAAGAGCGCATCACCGCCGCTTAACGCAAACGTCGCGCCGCTCTCCGTGCGCAGGATCGCGCTGCCGTGGCTGACGAAGTGAAATTGCGCCTTGCCGGGAGCCTGATGAAACGCAACGCCAAACGGCGCGCTGGCTTCAATCCGGCGATATTTAACGCCTGACAGGCGCATGCCGCGCAACAGCTCGCTGATTAAATCGGGTGACTGAACGGTCATCGACGCAACTCCGGACGAATAATCAATAAGTGGAGATTATATGTCATAGATCGTCCACGGTGAACCCACTATTCTTTTGCGACATTAGTCACATTTTTATAACGGGAGTACAACAGATGAATTCATGTGTCGCGGCGAGAGAGGCTGTAGCGCCCGCAAAACCCGCCTGGCGGGCCGTCTATTCCCTGGGGCTGGGCGTCTTTGGCCTGATTACGGCTGAGTTTTTGCCAGCGAGTTTGCTTACGCCGATGGCGGCCAGCCTGGGCGTAACCGAGGGGATGGCCGGGCAGGCCGTGACCGCGACCGCGCTGGTGGCGCTGGTCACCGGGCTGCTGATTACCTCGGCCACCAAAAGCATCGATCGCCGCTGGGTACTGATGTTCTTCTCGGTGCTGCAGATTATCTCCAGCCTGCTGGTCGCGTTTGCGCCCACGCTGCACGTCCTGCTGATGGGGCGCCTGCTGCTGGGGATCGCCATCGGCGGATTCTGGGCCATGTCGACCGCCACGGCGATGCGGCTGGTGCCTGCCGACAAGGTGCCGAAAGCGCTGGCGGTGATCTTTTCCAGCGTGTCGATTGCAACGGTCGTGGCTGCACCGCTGGGCAGCTATCTGGGCAGCCTGATCGGCTGGCGCAACGTCTTTATTCTCTGCATCGTGCCGAGCATGGTGGCGCTGCTGTGGCAGCTCTGGGTCCTGCCGTCGATGAAGCCCGAAAGCAGCGGTAGCCTGGGCACGCTGTTCCGCGTGCTGCGACGTCCGGGCATGATCGGCGGTATGCTGGCGACCATCCTCATCTTCAGCGGCCACTTTGCCTTCTTCACCTACCTGCGCCCGTTCCTGGAAACGGTCGGGCAGGCGAGCGTGGAGAGCATATCGCTGATCCTGCTAGGCTTTGGCCTCGCGAACTTTGTCGGGACCTCTATCGCCGGACATCTGCTGGCTCGCAGCCTGCGCCTCACGCTGGCGCTGGTGCCGTTCGTAATGGGCGTGCTGGCGCTGACCATGGTGGCGTTTGGTCATCTGGCGATGCTTGATGGGCTGCTGGTCGCGCTGTGGGGCTTTGCCTTCGGCCTGGTGCCGGTGGGGTGGTCTACCTGGCTTGCCACCACGGTTCCTGATGAAGCGGAAAGCGCAGGCGGCCTGCTGGTGGCCTCCATTCAGTTTGCCATCGGTGCCGGAGCGGCAGGCGGCGGGGCGGTGTTCGACCTCAACGGCGCCAGCGGCGTGTTTGCCGGCAGCGGGCTGCTGCTGGTGACCGCAATGGTGATTGTGTTGATGGGCGTGAAGGTGAAGGCGGAGTGAGGAATTTTCCTTTGTGATTGGTAGGCCGGGTAAGCGCAAGCGCCACCCGGCTCCGGTTTACAGTCCTTTATTCTCCATCAGCACCGCCAAATCAACGAGGCGGTTTGAGAATGCCCACTCGTTGTCATACCAGGCCAGGATCTTAACCATGTTGCCGCCAATCACCAGCGTCGACAGGCCATCAATAATGGAAGAGCGCGGATCGCCCTGGTAATCGCTCGACACCAGCGGTTCATCGCTGTAGCCCAGAATACCCTTCAACGGGCCGCTGGCCGCAGCCTGACGGAAGGCGTTGTTCACCTCGTCGGCGGTCACCTCCCGGCTCAGCGTCACGGTCAAATCCACGATGGATACCACGGGAACCGGAACGCGCAGGGAATAGCCGGTCAGCTTGCCGTCCAGGGACGGGATCACTTTCCCCAGCGCCTTAGCGGCACCGCTGGAGTAAGGCACAATCGACAGCGCTGCCGCACGCGCGCCGCGCAGATCTTTCTCCGGCTGGTCGTGCAGCGCCTGGCTGTTGGTGTAGGCGTGCGTGGTGTTCATCAGGCCGTGTTCGATACCAAACTGCTGATGCAGCACCTGCGCCGCCGGAGCCAGCCCGTTGGTCGTGCAGCTTCCGTTACTGACAACGTAATGTTGAGAAGGATCGTACAAATCGTGGTTCACGCCCATCACTACCGTCAGGTCATCATTCTTGCCGGGGGCGGAGATAATCACGCGCTTAGCCCCGCCGCGGGTGATATGCACGGCCGCTTTCTCACGCTCGGTGAAGAAGCCGGTGGCTTCAATCACCACATCGACGCCCGCGTCTCGCCACGGGATATTCGCCGGATCGCGTTCGCTAAATACGGTAATGCGATTGCCGTCAACCTGCAGCGCGCCGTCCGCCGCTTCAACGGGCACCGGCAGCGTGCCGAGCAAAGAGTCATATTTGAGCAGATGGGCGAGGGTTTTGCTGTCCGTCAGATCGTTTATCGCCACAATCTGCAGATCCGCGTTGCCCAGCGCCGCGCGCAGGACGTTACGTCCGATACGGCCGAAACCGTTAATACCGACCTTAACCATAATGCACTCCTTATCTGTGTTGTCTGGAGTCACTGTAGGCTTCGGGATGTGTGGCGTAAATGACAAAAAAGGATCAGATTACGCCATCCTGCGGCAGTGGAAGCGCTGGCGATACTCGCCCGGCGTGAGGTGGAGCTGTTTTTCAAACACGCGGCGCAGGTTGATGCTGGTACCAAACCCGCTTTTCTCCGCAATCGTATCAAGCGGTTCCCGGGTCTGCTCGAGAAGCTGACGGGCGGCAGCGAGGCGAGCCTCGGATACGTAGCGGGCGGGTGAGGCACCGGTTTCACGGGTAAACACGCGGGTGAAGTTGCGCGGGCTCATGGCGACTTTTTCCGCCAGCTTTTCTACGCACAGGTCGGCGGTCAGGTTTTGCAGGATCCAGCCCTGCAGCTCGCTGATAGGGCCGCTTGCGCCAGACTGCTGCAGGTTATAGCGGCTGAACTGCAGCTGACCGCCGGGGCGGCGCAGATACATCACCATATCCTGCGCCACGTCGCGGGCGAGGGAAAATCCATAGTCATCTTCAACCAGCGCCAGCGTCAGGTCAAACCCGGAGCTGACGCCGCCGGAGGTCCAGATGGGGCCATCCTGAATATAGAGCGGTCCCCCCTCCACCCTGATGGACGGGTAGGCGGCCTGCATGGTCTCCAGCAGCCGCCAGTGGGTCGTCGCGCGTCGGCCATCGAGCAGGCCCGTCTGGGCCAGCAGCATCGCGCCGCCGCAGATGGAAGCAACGCGGCGGGCGTGCGGGGCAGCAAGATGCAGCCAGTCCACCACGGCGGTGCTCTCCAGCGCGTTCATGCCGCGCCCGGTAATGATGATGGTATCCAGCGGTTCACGCGGATCAAGCTCCGGCAGGCGGTAGTCCGCGAGCAGGTTCAGGCCAGACTGGCCGTGTATCACCTGATGGGGCTGCGTGGTGGCGATGATAATACGGTAGCAGGGACGCGCGAGGCCTTCCGGGTGCAGCCGGTTGGCCTGCATCAGTATGTCGGCGATACCGGCGGCTTCGAACAGCATGCCGCCGTCAGGAACGATAATCAGGATTTTCTTCATGTCCTGAAAAGTATCTTTATTGCAGAATAAGTCAAGCGGCAGGCGAGGGGGCTGGCTCCTGCGCGTGAACCTTTTTCATTGGAATAACGGCAATAATCACCGCGCCCAGCACCAGGAACCCGGCCACCATGAAGATCCCGGCGTTAAAGTTCCCCGTGACGTCCTTCATCCAGCCCATCAGCAGCGGACCCAGCGCCGCGCCGGTCATCCCCGTGGCGTTAATCACCGCGATACCCACCGCCCGGGCGCGCAGGGAGATATAGCGGTCCGGCGTGGTCCAGAAAATCACCATCGCGGCAAAGGCGCCCGCCGAGGCCATGACGATTCCGGTGAACTGGAGCAGGGGGGTGACGCTGGTGGCGGTCATGATCCAGCCCGCGGCGGCAAACAGGTACGGCAGCAGGGTATGCACTTTACGCTCGTTCAGGCGATCCGAACGCTTGCTCCACCACACCATGGCGACAATGGTGCACACCTGCGGAATAGCGCTGAGAATGCCGATGGTCACGTTGCTGCTGGTTTCGTTAAAGCTGCGCAAAATCAGCGGCGTCCAGACGCTGAGCGCGCTGAGGGTGTTAGTTAAGCAGAAGTAGGCCACGGTGTAGAGGATGATGATTGGCGTGAACAGCTCGCGCGCCAGGCTGCGCTGCGGCAACGCCGACGCGCTTGCCGCCTGTTGCGTTTTCTGCAGCGCGATTTTGTCGGCTTCCAGCATCTCGTGCAGGCAGGCCTTATCGTCCTCGGTTAACCATTTTGCCGTTGAAGGACTGTCATCCAGCCAGAACCACACCACCAGCCCCAGCAGTACGGACGGGAATCCTTCCAGCAGGAACAGCCACTGCCAGCCCTTCAGGTTGAGCAGGCCGTCCATATTCAAAATGTAGCCTGAAGCCAGCGAGCCGAGCGCCATAGTGACCGGCATCGCAATCATAAACAGAGCGTTGGCGCGGGCGCGGTAGTGGGCCGGGAACCAGTAGGTTAAATACAAAAGTAGCCCAGGCAGAAAGCCGGCTTCGGCAATCCCCACCAGCATGCGCAGCACGTACAGGCTGTTTGGTCCGGTGGCGAACATGGTGGCGGTAGAGGCAATGCCCCAGATCACCATCAGGACGGCAATCCAGCGCCGCGCGCCCACGATGCTCAGCATGATGTTGCTCGGAATACCGCAGATGACGTACATCACGTAAAACAGGGTGGTCGCCAGACCAAACATGGTGCTGGTGAGGCCCAGATCTTTACCCATCGTCAGGCCAGCAAAGCCAATGTTGATACGGTCCAGGTAGGAGAACACAAACAGGATGAATAAAAATACGATGAGGCGACGGAACAGTTTCTTAATAACGGCTTGCTGACGCGGATCCAGAGGCGATTGAGCAGGAGGTGCGTTCATGAAAAGCTCCACATTGCGATTATTAGTATGAGCGTGCAGGTCGGCTAAACGTATAGAAAACAGCCAGCCCTATCGTCAATTTATTGTTCAATAAATGATACGTAATTGTTAATTAGATAGCATTTATGAATCATATTGCGATCGGGATCTCTACTCGCTGACGGTAAGTAGCTGAAACCGCTTTCAACGCCCCAATGCTGCTATAGCCGTCACCGCTTCACAGGGTATAATCGCTTCATCTGCCGCCTGTTTTGGTAAGGAAACGCATGAGCACGCAAAAAAAAACCACTGAGGATCGGGACACCGACCCTGCCTTTCATCGCGAGGAGTTTCCGTTTTACTGGATCGTTAACGTCTACGCGCGCTACACGCAAATTATGGAAATCACGCTGAAAAAAGCCCAGCTGGACGTCTCCGGGTTTCGCGTGCTGATGGTGACGCACCAGTACGGTAAGGCCAGCATTTCCCAGATTGCCGAGTACGCCATGGCAAAGATGCCCACCGTGACCAAAATTGTCGGCCGCCTGCGCGATGATGGTCTGGTCACCACCGCCAGCAGCGAACAGGACGCCCGGGTAACGGAGGTGATGCTCACCGACGCCGGACGGCAAAAAGTCGAAGAGGCGATGGCCCAGGCGAGCAAGGTTTTTGAGAAAGGCTTCAAGGGAATGAGCAGCAGCCAGGTGGCAAAAATGAACCTGTCGCTCTCAAAAGTGCTGGATAATCTCAACGAACTTTGACGGCAAAAAGACCGAATAACAAATTTGTGACCCGCGTAGACCTTTCATCTAATTCACTGAAATAACTCAATTTTATCCGACGCGTCGCGATGAGGCTTCATCGCGTACGCTCGCGTCCTCACGACCTCTTTTGCTTTATTTTTCATCACTCTGTGCGATTAACCATGACAATAAAAAGGTTAATGGAGTGTTGCGCATTGGTAAAATTAACGTGAAACATTACTTGAATTTTCATCTAATTCTTCCATGATTGACCTAACGTTAGTCAGGACAAAAAGAGAGCAACGACTCTCGGCCTGAATGTGATTCGTTTTTTCTGGTTAAGGTGTTAATCATGAAGCCAGTCTTAAAGAGCAATGGTTATGTTGAGCAGTTTACCCTCGGTTCGGGCGATCTCAGCTTTGCGGTGAAAGATACGCTCGACGTCGCCGGACATCGCACCCGGGCGGGATGCCCTGCGCTGGCAGCCGCACCCGTTGCAGAACGGCATGCGGACGTTGTCGCCACGCTGCTGGACGCGCGCTGCGTGCTGACCGGCAAAACCACGCTGCACGAGCTGGCCTTCGGCGTGACCGGCATTAACCCGCGCTGCGGTACGCCGGTTAACCCGCTATACCCGGCGCTGATCCCCGGCGGCTCCTCCAGCGGCTCGGCGGCGGTAGTGGCGTCCGGCGAGGTGGACTTTTCTCTCGGCACCGATACCGGCGGCTCGGTGCGCATGCCCGCCGCCTGCTGCGGCGTGATTGGCCTTAAGCCGGGCTACGGCGTGCTAAGCCGTAACGGCGTCATGCCCGAACAAAGTTCGCTTGACTGCGTGGGCGTGTTTGCGGCGCAGGCAGGCGTGCTGCGTCAGGCGATGACGCGCCTGGCAGTCCCCGTTGGGGAACCTCTTACCGAACTCCCTTCGATGGCCTTTGTGCTGGCAGCAGAGCCCGATATCGACGCCTGTCTTCTTGATGTCCTCTCTCTGGCCGGGATTACGCCTGGCGAAGCCACGCTGCCGCTGCTGGAAGACGCGCACCGCGCCGGACTGACGCTGATAAGCCACGAAAACTGGCTGGCGCTGGGGCCGATTCTGGCAAGCAATGCGGTCTCACCCGACGTCGCCTCGCGTATCCGCGCAGGGGCAGACGTCAGCGCAGAGGCGCTGCGGCGCGCCGAGCGCATCCGCACCGACTTTACCGCTCAGGTGGACGCGCTGCTTGCCGAGAACCCGCTGCTGGCGCTGGCAACGCTGCCGGAACTGCCGCCAACGCTGCGGGAGGCGGAAGATCCGCTGAGCGTGGTTAACCTGACGCGCCTGGTGCGGCCGTTCAACCTGAGCGGCCACCCTGCAGTTACCTTACCCGTCGGCGAAATCGACGGTCGTCCGGTCGCCCTGCAGCTTATCGCCCGCAAAGGGAACGACGGCTTGCTGGTGCAGGCTGCCGAATGGCTTAGCCAGCGACGACGTCACTAGCCCTCACATTTCTTTTTTTAGCCTGATGACTCAGTGAGTTCGACTCATTGCGGCCTCGCTCGTCCCAGGCGCGCCGCAGAAAACTATCTGGAGGATGCTATGTCTGCCGTACATGTCCGTGAGGAGCTGGTTCCGCTGCTGGGTGATGTAGCTACCCGCAGCCACGAATTTGAGCATCAGCGTCATATTTCTGACGATGTCATTTCCCGCTTTAAGCAGGTCGGGGTGTACCGCGCGCTGGTTCCCAAACTGTACGGCGGAGACGAATGCTCCCCGGCGCAGTTTTGTGAACTGATCGAACAAATCTCGACCGCCGACGGTTCGGCGGGCTGGGTGGCAAGCTTCGGCATGAGCCCGTTTTATCTCGGCGCGCTGCCGCCGGATACCCTCAGGGAGCTGTATCGCGACGGGCCTGACGTGGTGTTTGCGGGCGGCATCTTCCCGACGCAAAAAGCGCGGCAGGCAGACGGCGGGTATCGCGTGAGCGGCCGCTGGAGCTTCGCCAGCGGCAGCATGGGGGCATCGGTGCTCGGCGTCGGCATTTTGCCGGAAGGTGACCAGCCGTTACCCCGCATGGCGGTGCTTCCGCGCGCCAGCGTGCAGATTGACCCGGTGTGGGACACCGTCGGCCTGGCCGGCACCGGCAGCCACGATCTGGTTGTCGACGATGCCTTCGTGCCCCACGAGTGGACCTTCGTGCGCGGCGGATCGCTGAACCTTGAGGGGCCGCTCTACCGTTATCCGGTGCTGTCCCTCGCCACGCAGGTGCTGTCCGTTGTCGCGCTTGGCGTGGCGCGCGCCGCGCTCAATGAAATCTACGCTATCGCCCATCGCCAGCAGTCGGTCACCGGCGCGCCGCGCCTCGCGGAGCGACCGCAGGCGCAGATGCAAATCGCCCACAGCGAAGCCGAACTGCGCTCCGCCCGCGCCTGGTTCTATGACGCCATCGACGAGGTCTGGCAGTGCCTGCTGGCGGGGGACGATCCGAGCTGCGAGCAGATCAACGCCCTGCGCCTCTCGTCCACCCACGTGACCCGCGTGGCCGCCGAGGTGGCGCGTCAGGCGCTGGCGCTGAACGGGATGGGCGGTGTCACCATGACCAGCCCGCTGCAGCGCTACGTGCGCGACACGATGGTGATTACCCAACACGCCTTTATGGGCGACCTCTCGTACCTCAACGCCGGGACGGTCTTTTTTGGCGGCAAACCGCTGCCAGGTTACCTGTGATGTTTAACCCAAGGAGCAAAAGATGAGCCAGCTACCAACCTTACGCGTGCTGTTTTGCATCGGCGTAAACCAGAACTTTTTTGACGCAGGCCAGGCCGAAGCCAAACAGGTGTGGGCCGCATTCGGCGTGATGATGAAGGGCATTGAAGAGACGCAGGGCATCCGCGTCATCGGCAACATGGACGATGACCAGCTGATGGTCGGGCCGTCCACCGCCGCGCCGTGGACCACCTACGTGCTGGTCGACGCCGAGCGTCTGGAAAACGTGGCCGCCGTGTGCAATCTGTTCCGCACCACGCCCGTGGGCGACGGCGGCAGCAGGCTGTGGAAGTACTGCAAAATCGAGGCCCGCGTGGGTCGCGAACTGATTATTCAGAGCTAGCCATGAACGCCCTGGATGCGCTGCGCTTGCAGCAGCTTGAAGATTGCCAGGCCGCCCGCGTCTGCATCAGCGACTACATGCGCCTGTGCGACAGCCTCGACGCTCCCGAAACCGTGCGGGCGATTGGCGCGCTGTTTACCGCTGACGCCTGTTGGGAAGGGGTGGGTGAGCCCTACGCTTCGCGGCTCGGTCGGCATCAGGGGCGAGAGGCCATCGAAGCGATGATGGCGGGCTATGTTCGCCAGCCCGCGCATTTTGCCCTCAACGCCCATTTTCTCTGCTCGGAGGCCCTGCGGCACGCGCCGGACGGGCAGCTCAAAGGCCGCTGGCTGATGCTGCAAACCTCGGCCTTTAGCGCCGGCGGCGCGCACCTGAACGCGGCAGAAATTTGCGTCACCTTTGTCCGCGGCGAAAACGGAATGGCGATGGACCACTTCACCACCCGCAATCTGTTCAGCAGGCCGGTCGATCGCTGGCACGCCGCGGATGCCTTACCCGTACCGGATAAAACATGACTGGCAGGAGACTGGATATGCAATGCGACCACCTCATTAACGTAAAAAATATCGATACCGTGCCGGCACGTTCAGAGATTGCCGCGCTGGTGAAGCACGACCGCGTGCACACCTCGCTCTACACCTCGGACGACCTGTTCCAGCTGGAGCTGGACCGGATCTTCGGCAAGACCTGGGTCTGGGTGGCGCACGCCAGCGAGATCCCTGAAACCGGCAGCTTTAAAACGACCGAGATCGGCACGCAGCCGGTGATTGTGGTGCGGGACCGTAAAGGCACCGTCCATACGCTGCTGAACCGCTGCCGCCACCGGGCGGCAACCGTCTGCGAACACCGCAGCGGCAAAACCAACAGCTTTGTTTGCCCGTATCACGGCTGGGGCTACGCGCTGGACGGCAGCCTTCGCGGCGTGCCGCATCCGGAAAGCTATGCCGACCAGCTGGAAAAAGGCGAGCTGGGGCTGGTATCCCTGCGCACCGAGCAGTACGCGGGCATGATCTTCGCCACCTTTAACGACCAGATTGAGCCGCTGGAGGATTTCCTCGGCGCGGCGAAAAAATGGATGGATCTGTTCATGAAGCAGGGGGCGGGCTACCCGATCAAAACCGGGCCAGCGCACCGCTTTCGCTTCCCCGGCAACTGGAAAATCCAGCTGGAAAATACCACCGACGGGTATCACTTCCCGGTGGTTCACCGCTCGTTTTTAAGCTCCGTCGATAAGCAAACCGAAGAGATGCTCAACTTCGTGGACGGCAGCGGCTACGTCGAAGACCTGGGCAACGGCCACAGCGTGATGGTGATGATCCCCGAGCTGGTGGATCTGGAGGCCAACCTCGATGCGCCGATCCCGGAACGCTTCAGCGAGCTGGCCGACGCGCTGCGCGCCGAGCACGACGAAGCGCAGGTGCGCCGCATCGTGCGCGCGGTCGGCGGTTCCGGCTTTAACCTCAACATCTTCCCGAATATCGCCTGTTCAATGGCCTTCTTCCGCGTCCTCCAGCCGGTGTCCGTCAGTGAAACCGAAATTCACCACGCGGTAATCACGATGGACGGCGGGCCGGACGTGGCTAACCAGGCGCGCCTGCGCCTGCACGAGCACTTTCAGGGGCCGATGGGCTTCGGCACGCCGGACGACTCCGAGGCCTGGGAGCGCGTTCAGCGCGGAGCCACGTCGGGGGAGGATCTCTGGATCATGCTCAACCGCGGGCTGGCGGGGGATTACCGCACCGACGACGGACTGCGCAGCGACGTCAGCGCCGAAACCGGGATGCGCGCCGCCTACCGGCAGTGGAAAAAGCTCATGATGGAGAACGAACAATGATGACGTCAGATTCTGCACTCTTTACCGCGATGGCGGTGGTCAACCTGGAGGGCGATCTGCTCGACCAGGGCGAGTTCAACGCCTGGCTGGATCTGTGGCAGCGCGACGGCCTGTACGTCGTGCCTATCGACCCGGCTGAAACCGATTTTAAAAACACCCTCAACTACGCCTGCGACGACCACCACATGCGCGAGAAGCGGGTGACGCGCCTGTACAGCGGCGAATCCATCTCCACCACGCCGCGCGCCCGCACGCTGCGCACGCTGTCGCGCTTTCGCGTGCTGGAGGCGAATGACAACACGATTGTGGTGCGCGGGGCGCAGTCCCTGTGGGAGCACCGCAAAGGCCACAGCCGCCACTACGCGGCGGATATCACCTGGCATCTGCGGCAGCAGGGCGAGCGCTGGCTGATCCAGCAAAAAGTGATCCGCCTGGTGAACAGCGACGATGTGCTGCACAGCATCGGCTACATCCTTTGAGGAAATACGCATGACGCAAACCGTATTAGTGACCGGGGCGGCGGCCGGTCTCGGCAAGGTTATTGCCGCCAGCCTTCTGGAGCAGGGTTTTCAGGTGGTGCTGACCGACGTCGACGCCGCGCGCGCGCAGCAGGCTGCGGACGAGCTGGATAACGGCAGCGTGCTGGCGCTGGGGCTGGATATCCGCCAGCCGCAGGATTTCGACCGCGCGCTGGACGCCACCGTTGCCCGGTTCGGCAGCCTTGACGTGCTGGTGAACAATGCCGCGCTCACCCTCGCCACGCCGGTGATGGAGATCGGGGTCGACGAATTCGACCGGGTGCTTTCCACCAACCTGCGCGGCACCTTTGTCGGCTGCCAGACGATGGGGCGCTATTTCGCCAGCCGCGGCTATGGCCGAATCATCAACCTGGCCTCGCTCGCCGGACAAAACGGCGGCACGGCATCAGGTGCGCACTATGCGGCCTCTAAGGGCGGCATTTTAACGCTCACCAAGGTCTTTGCCCGCGAGCTGGCTAAATCCGGCGTGACGGTTAACGCCGTTGCGCCTGGGCCGATGGATCTGCCGGTGGTGCATACCCTGGTGCCGGAAGAAAAAATGGCCGGACTGCTGGCGATGATCCCGGTGGGCAAGCTCGGCGAAGCGGAATTTATCGCGCAGGCCGTGGCGCTGCTGGCTTCACCTCAGGCGTCGTTTGTCACCGGGGCGACCTGGGACATCAACGGCGGCCTGTTTATGCGCTAAGGAGCCCCCATGCTGACTTTGCAGATTATCAGGCGTGAGCTGCAGGGCGATGTTGTCCTGCTGACGCTGGCGCACGCTGAAGGGTTGCCGCTTCCGGCGTTCAGCGCCGGAGCGCATATCGACCTGCATCTTGCCGACGATTTGGTTCGCCCGTACTCCCTGTGCGGCGACCCGCAGGACCGCCATCACTACCGGCTGGGCATACTGAAAGAGGGAGGCTCAAAGGGCGGATCCTTGGCCGTACACGCTCTGCAGGAAGGGGATGCGATTGCCGTTAGCGAACCGCGCAACCTGTTTGCGCTGGACGCGGGCGCGGCGCATACCCTGCTGATCGGCGGCGGGATCGGCATCACCCCGATGCTGTCGATGGCCGCCGAGCTTCATGCTGCCGGGCGCAGCTTTGCGCTGCACTACTGCGCCCGTTCGCGCGCGCAGGCGGCCTTTGCTTCACACCTGGACGCGTCGCCGTATTCGCCCCATCTGCACTTCAGCGATGAGCAGCGCATGGATCTTGCCGCCGTGCTGCGCGACGTGCCGCCCAACACCCATGTGTACGTGTGCGGCCCGTCGCGGCTGATGGAGGCGGTCAACGCGCAGGCGTTAGCCAGCGGCTATGCGCCGGAGCAGATCCACCAGGAGTGCTTCAGCGCCGAGGTCGAAACCGGCGGGGAAGCCTTTGAGGTGGTCGCTGCCGCGAGCGGCATCACCGTGACGGTGCTGGAAAACCAGACCATCGTCGAGGCGCTGGCGCTGGCCGGGCTAAAGGTCAACGTCTCCTGCAAACAGGGGATCTGCGGCAGCTGCCTGACTGACGTAATCGAAGGTGAGCCGGATCACCGCGATCGCTACCTCACCGACGAAGAGAAGGCCGAAGGCGACCAGATGTTGCTCTGCTGCTCCCGCGCGAAGTGCGGGCGTTTAGTCATCGATCTGTAAGGGGACTCCCATGACACTGCAAACTGAATTTCGTAATGCGATGGCCCAGCTCGGCAGCGCCGTGTCGGTGATCACCACCGACGGCCCGGCGGGCAAGTTCGGCTTTACCGCTTCTGCCGTCTGTAGCGTGACCGACCAGCCGCCAACCCTGCTGGTCTGCATGAACCGCAACTCCTACGCGCACGAACACTTTCGCCGCAACGGCGTGCTGTGCGTGAACGTCCTCTCCAGCCACCATCAGGCGCTGTCGGGGGTCTTTGCCAACGCCAGCCTGCGGTCTGAGGAGCGCTTTCTTCACGACAGCTGGCAGGTGATGAACAGCGGCGCGCCGGTGCTCAGCTCGTCCGTCGCCAGCTTCGACTGCCTGATTGCCGACTGCCACGAGGTCGGCAGCCACTCGGTCTTTTACTGCCAGGTACAGGCCATTCGCATCAGCGAGCAGCCGCGCGGGCTGGTCTACTTCAACCGTCGTTACCATGCCGTCGGGCATGACATTGAGGCGTAGCTTTTTTCCTGACCACAGGGGTAATGCGTAATGAGCAATGTCGTCACAGAACAAAAAATCACCGCGAAGGTGGGTCAGGATGCCAGCCAGATGCGCAGGCTGGTGATTGCCTCCGTGCTGGGGAATGCGCTCGAGTGGTATGACTTTTTCCTCTACGGCACCGCCGCGGCGCTGGTGTTTGGGCCGCTGTTCTTCCCGGTCGGGGGCGATCCGCTGCAGGGCACGCTGCTGGCGTTTTCCGGTTTCGCGGTGGGCTTTTTGGCCCGTCCGCTGGGCGGCATCGTCTTCGGCCACATCGGGGACAGATACAGCCGCAAGATGACGCTGATCATGACCCTGACGCTGATGGGCGCCACGACCTTCGTCATTGGCCTGCTGCCGACCTATGCGCAGATCGGATTCTGGGCGCCGCTGACGCTCATCATCCTGCGCTTCTTGCAGGGCGTGGCCTCCGGCGGCGAGTGGGGCGGCGGGGTGCTGATGCTGAGCGAGAACGCCCCGGCTTCGCGTCGTGGCTACTACACCGCCTGGAGCCAGATGGGCGTCTCCGGCGGGTTTGTCCTCTCGGCGTTTGCCTTTTACCTGGTGCAGCAGCTGCCGGAATCCGATTTTATGCGCTGGGGCTGGCGCGTGCCGTTCCTGCTGAGCATCGTCATCTTTTTAGTGGGCGTCTATATCCGCAAAAACATCCGCGAGAGCAGGGCGTTCACCGAGGCGAGGCCGGAAGAGAAGCACGAGAAAATTCCGCTGCTGATCCTGGTACGCGACCACCCGAAAGCGCTCCTGCAGGCTATCGCCCTGCGCCTGCCGGAGAACGGCGCGTCATACATCTTCTTCACCTTCTCGGTGGTCTACGCCAGACATATCGGCATCAGCACCGGGGACATTATCAGCGCCGTCACCCTGGCGATGCTGGTGGAGTTCTTCTCGATTCTGTTCTGGGGGGCGCTGTCGGATCGCATCGGCCTTAAGCCGGTCTATTACATCGGCGCGATCGGCCTGCTGGTGATGGCCTTCCCGTTCTTCTGGCTGCTCTCTACCGGCAGCTACGGCTGGATCATGCTCGCCATGTTCCTCGGCCTGCCGTTCTGCCACGGGGCGATGATCGGCACCCAGCCCTGCATTATGAGCGATCTCTTCCCGGTGCGGGTGCGCTACTCCGGGCTGGCGCTGGGGCACGAGGTCGGGTCGATCTTCTCCGGCGGCCTGGGCCCGATGCTGGCGGTGGCGCTGCTGATCGAATTTGACGCCTCCTGGCCGGTCTCCCTACTGCTGATGGTTTACGCGCTTCTGGCGTGGATTGCGCTGCGCAGCCTGCCGTCCCAACACGAGGAAAAACAATGATTGATAAAAGGATAACGGACATTGACCGCGCGGTGGCGGACGTCTTTGACGGCGCGGTGGTGATGGTGGGGGGCTTTGGTCCCGCCGGACAGCCGGCGGAACTGCTGGACGCGCTGATCCGCCGCAGGCCGCGCGAGCTGACCCTTATCAGCAACAACGCCGGAAACGGCGACTACGGCCTGGCGGCGCTGCTGAAGGCCGGATGCGTGAAAAAGGTCGTGTGCTCCTTCCCGCGCCAGGTGGACTCCTGGGTGTTTGACGATCTCTATCGTCGGGGGGAGGTCGCGCTGGAGCTGGTTCCACAGGGCAATCTCGCCGCGCGCATTCAGGCCGCAGGCTCGGGGCTGGGCGGGATCTTCACGCCGACCGGCTTCGGCACGCAGCTGGCCGAGGGCAAAGAGACGCGCCGCATCGACGGCAAGGATTACGTTTTCGAAACGCCGCTGAGGGCCGACTTCGCGCTGATCAAGGCGCTGAAGGCCGACCGCTGGGGCAACCTGGTGTTTGACAAAACCGGGCGCAACTTTGGCCCGATCATGGCGACAGCCGCCGCCTGCACCATCGCGCAGGTGAGCGAGACGGTGGCGCTGGGCGAGCTGGACCCGGAAGCGGTGGTGACGCCGGGGATTTTTGTCCAGCGCGTGGTGCAGGTCGCGACCGCACGCAAGGAGTCCGCATGAACACATTAACCCCCCAGCAGCTGGCGCAGCGCATTGCGCGGGACATTCCGGAAGGGGCGTACGTCAACCTCGGCATCGGGATGCCGACACGCATCGCCAATTATCTTCCCGCCGACCGCGAAATCTTCCTGCACAGCGAAAACGGCATCCTGGGCATGGGGCCCGCACCTGCGCCCGGCGAAGACGATCCCGAGCTAATCAACGCCGGCAAGCAGCCCGTCACCCTGCTGGCCGGGGGCTGCTATTTCCACCACGGCGACTCCTTCACCATGATGCGCGGCGGTCATCTCGATATCTGCGTGCTCGGTGCCTATCAGGTTTCCGCGCGCGGCGATCTGGCGAACTGGAGCACCGGGGAACCCTCGTCGATCCCGGCCGTGGGCGGGGCGATGGACCTGGCGATTGGCGCGAAGAAGGTATTTGTGATGACCGAACACCTCACCAAAAGCGGCGTCTGCAAAATCGTCGAAACCTGCACCTATCCGCTGACCGGGATGGCCTGCATCGACCGGATCTACACCGACATGGCGGTGATGGACATTACGGAACAGGGCGTGGTGGTGCGGGAACTGTTTGGCGATATCACGGCCGACTATCTGCGGTCCGTCACGCCCGTGACGCTGACCTTCGCGCTGTTTAATGACGATGCTACGGCATAAGGCGGGAGAGCCTATGGATCTGGAATACCGACTGGACGGCCCGAGCGATGCCCCGCTGCTGGTGCTGTCGAACTCCCTCGGCACGACGTACGGGATGTGGGAAGCGCAGATGCCTGCGTTTACACAGCATTTTCGCGTGCTGCGCTACAACACGCGCGGGCACGGGCGTTCTCCGCTGCCGCCGGGGGGCGTAAGCCTGGCGTCGCTCGGCAACGATGTTATTGCTCTGCTGGATCGCCTGGGCGTGGAGCAGGCTCATTTTTGCGGGATATCGCTGGGCGGCATGACGGGGCTGTGGCTGAACCACCATGCGCCGGAACGTTTTCATCGTCTGGTGGTGGCCAACACTGCCGCAAAAATTGGCGAGCCGGAAGGCTGGCGGCAGCGCGCCGCGCTGGTGCGTCAGCAGGGGATGGCCCCGGTCGCAGCCACGGCGGCCGAACGCTGGTTTACGCCCGCTTTCCGTCAGCGCCACCCGGAAGCGGTGCAGCCGCTGATCGACGCCCTGGGTGAAACCTCGCCTGAGGGCTACGCCGCCTGCTGCGACGCGCTGGCACTCGCCGACCTGCGGAACGACGTGCAGGCCATGCCGCGCCCGATGCTGGTGATTGCCGGAGACGAGGACCCGGTCACTACGCTACGCGACGCAGAACGGCTGGTGGAGGATGCTCCGCAGGCGCGCTGCCTGGCCCTGCCCGCCTCACATCTTTCTAACGTGGCCTGCGCCGGGGTGTTTAGCCAGTACGTCACACGCTTTTTAACCGCAGGAGCACAGCATGAGTATCACCGTTGAATCCATCGCCTGTTGGCTGGTGGATATTCCGACCGTTCGCCCGCACAGGCTGTCGATGGCGACCATGGGCTGCCAGACGCTGGCCCTCGTGCGCATGACCTGCGCGGAGGGCGTGGTGGGCTGGGGCGAAGCCACCACCATCGGCGGCCTGAGCTATGGGGCGGAAAGCCCGGAGGCGATCAAATCCGCCGTCGAAACCTACCTGTCACCGCTGCTCTGCGGCAAGACCTTCAGCGGCCCGGCGGCGCTGGCGCACGTTATGAACGCCAGCGTGAAGGGCAATACGTTTGCGAAGTCAGCCCTTGAAACCGCGTTTCTGGACGCGCAGGGAAAAGCGCTGGGCGTGCCCGTTAGCGCGCTGCTCGGCGGGGCGCTGTGCGAGCGGCTGCCGGTGCTCTGGACGCTGGCCAGCGGCGACACGGAAAAAGACATCGAGGAGGGCAGGCGCCTGCTGGCGGAAGGGCGGCACGACGCCTTCAAGCTCAAGATTGGCGCGCGGGATCTGGCGACGGATATTCGTCACGCGCTGGCCATTAAGTCTGCGCTGGGCGACGAGGTCAGCATCCGCGTGGACGTCAATCAGGCCTGGGATCTGACGACCGCCGTAAAAGGGATGCGTCAGCTTCAGGACGGCGGTATCGACCTGGTGGAACAGCCGATCCCGCTCTGGGACAGGCAGGGCCTCATTACCCTCAGTCAGCGCTTTGAGGTGCCGATTCTGGCGGATGAGGCGGTCGGCACCAGCCACGACGGCTACGCCCTGGCAAACGGCGGGTTTACCGGCGCGTACGCCCTAAAAATTGCGAAAGCAGGCGGCCCCGTGCAGGCGCTGAAGCTGGCGCACGTCGCGCAGGCGGCGGGCGTGGCGCTTTACGGCGGCACCATGCTGGAAGGCACCGTCGGAACCCTGGCCTCTCTGCACGCCTGGTCCACGGTCCCGATGCGGTGGGGGACAGAGATGTTTGGCCCGCTGCTGCTAAAAGACGACGTCGTGGTGCGCCCGCTCGACTTTAGCCGGGGACAGGTCACGCTGCCCTCCGGCCCGGGTCTGGGCATCGACATCGACACCGATAAATTGCGCCACTACGCGCGCCCGTAAGGAGCTTTCATGCTGTTCAAAGTCGAAATGACCGTCAACATACCGGCCTCGCTGCCGGCGGAGCAGGCAGATGAGATCAAAGCCAAAGAGAAGGCCTATTCGCAGCGCCTGCAGCGTGAAGGCAAGTGGCTGCACATCTGGCGGGTGGTCGGGCAGTACGCCAACGTCAGCATTTTTGACGTGGCGGATAATCAGGAGCTGCACCTGCTGCTGACCGGGCTGCCGCTCTATCCGTACATGGACATCAGCGTGCAGCCGCTCTGCGCGCATCCCTCATCAATACATAACGCATAACAGCCCATACCCTACACAACCGAGGAACCTGCAATGTCAAAGAATCCTGCACATCAGTCCGAACTCGAAACCCTGCTGGCGATCGGCAGCGGCCTGAACGCCGACGGGGGTAACGAACGCTTTAAGGCCATCATGCACCAGCTGTTGAGCGACCTGTGCAATACCATCAAAACGTTCGACATCACCGACGAAGAGTTCTGGATCGCCGTTAACTATCTCAACGAGCTGGGCGAGCGCAAAGAAGCGGCGCTGCTGGCGGCGGGCCTGGGCCTGGAGCACTATCTGGACATGCGTGCCGATGAAAAAGAGGCGGCGGCCGGAAGCGAAATCGGCACGCCGCGCACCATCGAAGGGCCGCTCTACGTTGCCAACGCGCCGCTGAGCCAGGACTTTGCGCGCATGGATGACGGCAGCGAGAAGGCCGAGGCGATGTGGCTGCACGGCAAGGTGACTGACCTTGAGGGGAACCCGGTGCCCGGGGCGATTGTGGATATCTGGCACGCCAATACCCATGGCGGTTATTCGTTCTTCGACCCGTCGCAGAGTGAATATAACCTGCGTCGTCGCGTTAAGACGGCAGCCGACGGCACCTACGCTGCGCGCAGCATTGTGCCGTGCGGCTACGGCTGCCCGCCGGATGGCCCAACGCAAAAATTGCTCAACGGGCTGGGCCGTCACGGCAATCGTCCGGCGCATATCCACTTTTTCGTCTCTGCGCCGGGCTTTAAGCATCTGACCACGCAAATCAACCTCAGCGGCGACCAATACCTGTGGGACGATTTTGCCTTTGCTACCCGCGAAGAGCTGATTGCCGATCCGGTGAAAATTACCGACGGCACCGTTGCCCGCGAGCGCGATATCCCTGGGCCGCATACGGAAGTGCGTTTTGATTTTGTCCTGGTGACGGCGGCGGGAAGCGCCGACGAGGAGCGCGGCAAGCGCGCCCGCGTGAAGGAGTAACGATAGCGGGCAGCGTATCAGCGCTGCCCCTGTTTTTGGCAAAGCAAAGCGATTTAAGTTCTTTGTTATTTCAGGCGTTTTCGCAGATCGTCAGCACATATTATGACTGACGAAAATGGCGTCTGAAAGAATGGGTAAACGAAGTACGCTCTATCTAAACGAAGGCCAGCGGGAACATATTCACCGCCTCTCGGCCTCGCTGCTGTGGCGAAGCGAGCTGCCGACCTGGCTGTTAATTATCGCTATTTATGGCGGCTGGTTTACCACCCTGATGTTCTGGCAAACGCTCGGCCTGCTGCCCGCCACGCTGTTGCTTATCTGGTTTACCGCCTGGTATATGTCGCTCCAGCATGAGCTGATCCACGGGCACCCAACCCGCATCGCCTGGCTTAACGCGCTGTTCGGCGCGATGCCGCTGGCGGTCTGGTATCCGTATGGCCTGTACCGCGATTCGCACCTGGCGCACCATCGCCACGATAGTCTGACCGTGCCGGTGGACGACCCAGAGTCCTACTATTTCACCCGCGAGAGCTGGGCGCGCTTTTCCCCCTGGCAGAAGCGTGTTATCCATGCGCGCAATACTTTCGTCGGACGGCTGCTGCTGGCCCCGCTGCTGGATATTCTGCAGACGCTGGGCGGCGCGGCGGGGGCGTTTCGCCATCTGCGCTGGCGCGCGATGGGAATGTGGCTGACGCACGGACTGCTGCTGGCGGGGCTTTTCGCCTGGATGATCGGCGTCGGTTTCTCGCCCGTCTGGTTTGTGCTGGCCGTAAGCTATCCCGCGCTGGCGCTCACCAAAGTGCGCTCTTTTCTTGAACACCGCGCGGCGGACGATCCGCTGGCGCGCTCGGCGATCAACGAGGCCGGGGTATTCTGGCGGGTATTGTTTCTGAATCTTAACTACCATTCAGTGCATCACGATTTACCCGGCATTCCCTGGTACGGGCTGAAGACAATCTACCTCCACGGCCGGGAGGCTTACCAGCAGCGTAACCACGGCTTTCTGGTTAAGGGATACGGCGAATGGCTGCGCCGGTTCTGGGTCAGGCCGGTAGACGTCACCGTTCATCCGGGCGTTAAGCGAGGAGAGGAGCATGAGTAAGCTGATGGCGTTTCCGATGTACGACGTCAATCGGGCCGATACCGACGCGCTATGGCGGACGATACAAAGCCTGCTGTTGGCGCGCAGCATAACGGTGGCGGCGTCGCCGGATCAAGACCTGCTCTCACTCTGGCAGCAGCCCGATCTGGCGCTGAGCCAGACCTGCGGCTACCCGCTGATGACGGCGCTGCCGGACGTGCAGGTAGTCGGCTGTTTTCACTACGCCGCGCCGGGCTGTGAAGGGATTCACTACCGCAGTTTTCTGGTCGTGCGCGAGGAGGATAAGCACCGGACGCTGGCTGACTTTCGCGGGCGACGCGCGGTGTGTAATTCGCCGGATTCGCAGTCGGGCTACAACGTGCTGCGCAAAAAGATCGCGCTTGCTGCGGTAAACGACTATTTCTCATCAGTGACGTTCAGCGGCAGCCACCGACAGTCGCTGGTCGACGTAGGGCGTGGGGCAGGCGATATCGCCGCCATTGACTGCGTGACCTATGCCCTGCTGCAGCGTCATGAGCCGGCGCTGCTGGCGGGGCTGGCCGTGATAGAGCGTACGCCGCTGACCCCCGGCCTGCCGCTGATTACTGCCCGTCAAACCTCTCACGCGACGCTCCAGGCTATTCGCGACGCGCTTAACGAGCTGGTCAACAACCCGGAATACCGGGAAGTGTGCAGGGCGGTGCTCATCGGCGGGTTTAGCGAGGTGACGCGCCAGGCCTATTACCAGCTGCTCGACTGACGCGTTTATCGGAGGACTAGAGCGGACGAATGTCCTTTGAGCGCAGCCTGACGTTTACGGGCACCGATTTATAAGAGGGTGTTCCGCTCTCTTTATCAAGGTAATCAAGCGGTACCAGAACGTTCGCCTCCGGATAGTAGGCGCCCACGGTGCCGGGCGCAATGCTGTACTCCACCACGGTAATATCATTTAGACGCTGAACGCTGCCCGGCAGCGCGGTTTCGATATCCACCCGGTCCCCGTGCTCCAGCCCTAACCGCGCCATATCCTCTTCGTTCATAAACAGCACGTCGCGACGGCCAAACACGCCGCGGTAGCGGTCGTCCAGAGCATAAATGGTGGTGTTGTACTGGTCATGGCTGCGCAGCGTAATCAGGCGCAGAAGGTTATCGCCTACGCCCCGCGCATTTTCGTCCACGCCGTCAAACACGGAGAACATCGCCTTGCCCGTAGCCGTGGGCCAGACGCGCTGCGTGGGCGGCAGCGGCATCCGGAAGCCACCCGGGATGCGAATGCGCGCGTTGTAGCCCTCAAATCCCGGAATGGTTTGCTCAATCAGGTCGCGGATCAGATCGTAATCCGCCACCAGATCCATCCAGCCCACCCGGGTGTGGCTGAGGGTGGCTTTTGCCATCCCGGCCACGATAGCAGGCTCAGCGCGGATCGACGGTGAGGCGGGCTTCAGCTTCCCGGACGACGCATGGACCATCGACATGGAGTCTTCCACGGTAATGGACTGACGTCCCGTCTCCTGAATGTCCAGTTCAGTGCGGCCAAGACACGGCAGAATATAGGTTTCTTTGCCAACCAGCAGGTGCGTGCGGTTCAGCTTGGTGCCGATGTGAACGCTCAGATCCAGCGTGTTCATCGCCGGAAATCCCCTCTGGTGATCGGGCATCGCCACGGCGAAGTTACCGCCCAGGCAGATCAGCGCTTTTGATCGCCCGTCGATCATTGCCTGCGTGGCTGCCACCGCATCGTGACCGTGTTGGGAAGGGGGTTCAAAGCCGAAAACCGCCTTCAGGCGACCCAGAAAAGCGGGCGTCGGTTTCTCGGTGATGCCAACGGTTCGGTTTCCCTGCACGTTGGAGTGGCCGCGCAGGGGGCAGATCCCCGCGCCTGGCTTGCCGATATTGCCGCGCATCAGCAGCAGGTCGGCAATCAGGCGGACGTTTGCCGTGCCTTTGTTATGCTGGGTGATCCCCATGCCGTAGGTGATGATGGTGGCGTTCGATTTGGCGTACGCATCGGCGACGGTTTTCAGCTCCGCCCTGGCTAAACCGGACTCGCGTTCGATGGCTTCCCACGTCGTCTGCGCGATGTCTGCGGAAAACGCGTCGAAGCCCTGAGTGTGGGCGGCGATAAAGGCGTTATCCAGCGTGCCGCCCTGCGCCGCTTCTCGTTCCAGCAGGTGTTTGGCGATCCCCTTCAGCGCCGCGGCATCACCGCCCGCCTTGACCTGAAAATAGGTTGAGGCGATATCGGTTGAGCTGTAGGTGGCCATTTCAATCAGGCTTTGCGGATCGGCGAACCGTTCAAGGGCCCTTTCACGCAGCGGATTGAAAACGATAATCGGCACGCCGCGGCGCGACAGCTCGTGCAGGGTACCCATCATGCGCGGATGGTTAGTGCCGGGGTTGTGCCCGATGGAAATTACCAGTTCGGTTTTGTCGAAATCATCAAGCGATACCGTGCCTTTACCGATGCCAATAGAGCGGGGCAGCCCGACGCTGGTGGCTTCGTGGCACATGTTGGAGCAGTCCGGGAAGTTATTGGTGCCATATTCGCGGGCGAAAAGCTGAAACAGGTAGGCCGCTTCGTTGGAGGCGCGACCGGAGGTGTAGAATTCAACACTGTCCGGCTCGAGTCCGCGCAGGATCTCCCCGATGCGCTCAAAGGCTTCATCCCATTCGACGGGGCGGAAAGTGTCGCTCGATCGGTCATAGCGCAGGGGGCGCGTCAGTCGACCATAGCCTTCCAGCTCAAAGTCAGATTTTGCCAGCAGCGAGGTGACGGTATTTTCCGCCAGAAACGCCGGCGTTACGCGTTTGCTGGTGGCCTCCCAGGTGACGGCCTTCGCGCCGTTCTCGCAGAACTGAAACGTCGATTTATGCTCTTTATCGGGCCACGCGCAGCCCGGGCAGTCAAAACCGTCGGGCTGGTTGGTGCGCAGCAGGGTAGCAGGGGCGTCCAGCGTGTCCATCTGGGTGCGTACCGCAATGGCCGTGGCCTTAAGCGCGCCCCAGCCGCCAGCAGGGCCGTCGTAGTGTCTGATTCCGGGAACGGCGCGTTTTTTGGTCTTCATCTGGACTCCTGCTGGATAGGTTATCAGATGAATTCTACACCGGTTTGTTTAACAAAATGACAACAAAAATGGATCGTCTCGGGCCGAAAAAATGAAGCCTGCCGACAAATAAAAAGGCCTCGATAAAAATCGAGGCCTTTTAAAATCAAAATCGAATTAGACGTTGAACAGGAAGTTCATCACGTCGCCATCTTTGACGATGTAATCTTTCCCTTCTGCACGCATCTTGCCGGCTTCCTTCGCACCCTGTTCACCTTTATAGGTGATGAAGTCTTCGAAGGCGATAGTCTGCGCGCGGATGAAGCCCTTCTCGAAATCGGTGTGAATTTTACCCGCCGCCTGAGGCGCAGTTGCGCCGACAGGGATAGTCCATGCGCGCACTTCTTTCACGCCAGCGGTGAAGTAGGTTTGCAGGTTCAGCAGTTCGTAGCCTGCGCGGATCACGCGGTTCAGGCCCGGTTCTTCCAGACCCAGCTCTGCCATGAACTCTTCACGGTCGGCGTCGTCCAGCTCGGCGATGTCGGACTCAACCGCTGCGCATACCGCGACAACCACAGAGCCTTCACCCGCGGCGATTTCACGCACTTTGTCCAGGTATGGGTTGTTCTCGAAGCCGTCTTCGTTCACGTTGGCGATGTACATGGTTGGCTTCAGCGTCAGGAAGCTCAGGTATTTGATTGCCGCCTTGTCTTCTTCCGTCAGGTTTTTCAGCGCGCGCAGCATGCCCGCGTTTTCCAGCTGCGGCAGGCATTTTTCCAGGGCAGCCAGTTCCGCTTTAGCGTCTTTATCGCCGCCTTTGGCTTTCTTCTGCACGCGGTGAATCGCACGTTCGCAGGTGTCGAGGTCAGAAAGGGCCAGCTCGGTGTTGATGACGTCGATGTCGTCAGCCGGGTCCACTTTGTTATTTACGTGGATAATGTTGTCGTTTTCGAAGCAGCGCACCACGTGGCCGATGGCTTCGGTTTCACGGATGTTGGTCAGGAACTGGTTGCCCAGGCCTTCACCTTTGGACGCGCCTTTTACCAGGCCCGCGATGTCCACGAACTCCATGGTGGTTGGCAGAATGCGCTGCGGCTTTACGATTTCCGCGAGCTGATCCAGACGCGGATCGGGCATTGGAACAACGCCGGTGTTAGGTTCGATGGTACAGAACGGGAAGTTCGCCGCTTCAATACCCGCTTTGGTCAGGGCGTTAAAGAGGGTGGATTTGCCCACGTTTGGCAGACCGACGATACCGCATTTGAATCCCATTTCTAAATCACCTTAATATCTTGATAATCAATCCGTTAGATATAACCGATTGAAGAAAAGTAAATAACTTTGCCTATTATACACGTAACCTGCATGCCGCGCGGTAAAAAAGCCGCGCAGGGCGGATTATTGCGCTTTGAAGGCGTGTAAGCGGTTAGTCGCTTTTGTCAGGCCATCCTGAAGCCAAATTTCGGTGCAGCGCGCCGCTTCGTCTACCGCTTCGTCTATTAATTTCTGCTCAGAAACCGGTGGCTTACCCAGCACGAAACCGACAACTTTGTTTTTATCGCCCGGATGCCCGATTCCCACGCGCAAACGGTGGAAATTCGGGTTATTGCCCAGCTTGCTGATGATGTCTTTCAGACCGTTGTGTCCGCCATGACCGCCGCCAAGCTTGAACTTTGCCACGCCCGGGGGTAAATCAAGCTCATCGTGAGCCACCAGGATTTCGTCCGGGTTGATGCGATAAAACGTCGCCATTGCCGCCACGGCTTTGCCGCTCAGGTTCATAAAGGTCGTCGGCACCAGCAGGCGCACATCGGCACCGGCGAGACTGATGCGTGAGGTATACCCGTAGAATTTCGGTTCTTCACGCAGGGGAGCACGTAACCGCTCGGCCAGCAGATCGACGTACCAGGCACCGGCGTTGTGGCGGGTGGCTGCATACTCTGCGCCCGGGTTGGCGAGGCCGACAATCAGTTTAATCGTCACGATTTCATTCCTATGGGTTCCAGATCTGGCGCGTAGTTTACTGTCTGAGGCGCCGCTTGACAAAGTTCTGCACCCTGAATGCCAAATAGCAAATAATTACTCATTTGAACCATTAGAATTTCAAGCTGTTCAAGGCGTTATTTGTAAACTTTTGTCTTGGCGTTGTCCGTAAATGTGATCATTCACGCAACTCATATAAGCGGTGTTGTCTATACTTTACACACAAGGAATAGGGACTTATTCCCTACAACCCAGGTTCCGGAGGTGACATATGAAACGCAAAAACGCTTCGATACTCGGTAACGTACTGATGGGGTTGGGACTGTTCGTGATGGTAGCCGGTGTGGGTTACTCTATTTTAAACCAATTGCCACAGCTTGACCTCCCGCAATACTTCGCGCACGGCGCGGTGCTGAGTATTTTCCTCGGTGCGGTATTGTGGCTCGCCGGAGCACGCGTGAGCGGTCACGAGCAGGTCAGTGACAGATACTGGTGGGTGCGCCATTACGATAAACGTTGCCGCCGTGACCAGCATAAGCACGGCTAGTGCTTTTGAATAAAGAACATAAAAACGACTCTGTTTAGAGTCGTTTTTTTTTGCTTTGACTCTTCTCGTGGCGATCTAGAGATCGGCTAACGCGGCTTCGCGGTTTGGATAAAACGCGAGACGCCCTGGGATCGGCTGCACGCCAGCGCGGGCCATCGTGCGCAGTGGCTGGAACTCCAGGTTGCTCACCCGCAGCTCGCAGCCCTCCGGCAGGCGCGCAACAAAGCGCTGGAACGCATCCAGACCGCCAGCATCCAGCACCGGTACGGCATCCCACTTCAGCACCACAATCCGCTTGCCCTGAATGCGGGACTCAAGGTCGCTAAACAACCCCTCGGCGGCGGCGAAGAACAGCGGGCCAATCACGCGCAGCACCAGTACGTCATCCGGGACCTCAACGTTAACCGGTGAAAGCCGCGTCATCTGCGCGATGCGGCGCATAAACAGCAGTGAGGCCAGCACGATACCCACGCTGATGGCGATCACCATGTCAAACAGCACGGTCAGCGACATACAGATAAGCATCACGATGATGTCGTCTTTCGGCGCGCGACGCAGCAGGTTCACCACCTTATGGGCCTCGCTCATATTCCAGGCCACCATCAGCAGCAGCGCCGCCATTGCAGAGAGCGGGAGCCAGGAGAGGAGCGGAGCGAGGATCAGCAGCGCCATTATCACAAGTAAGGCGTGAATGACCGCCGAAATTGGTGATGTCGCTCCCGCGCGGACGTTGGCAGCGGAACGGGCAATGGCTGCCGTAGCCGTAATGCCGCCGAAGAATGGCGCGATGATGTTCCCCAGCCCCTGACCGACCAGCTCGCTGTTGGCCTTATGCCTGGTGCCGGTCATACCGTCCAGCACCACCGCGCAGAGCAGGGACTCAATCGCCCCCAGCATCGCCATTGAAAACGCGGCGGGCAGCAGGGCACGCAGCGAATCCCAGCTCAGCGTGAACGTCGAGCCCGGCATATCCCACGGCAGTACCAGCTGCGGCAACAGCTGCGGAATACCGCTGCCCTGCGAGCCGTCAGCCAGAATATAGTGGAACTGTGAGCCAATGGTCGCCACATGGCCGCCGAGCATATTCACAATCGCCATCACCCCACAGCCGAGCAGCAGCGCAGGGAGGTGGCCCGGAAGGCGAATGCCCAAGCGAGGCCAGACGATCAGCGTGCCCAGGGTCACGATGCCGATAGCCGCATCGCCAAGGTTGGCCGTCGGCAGCGCCATGAACAGCGCCCCCACTTTTTGCAGATAATGTTCAGGCACGTGAGCCATCTGCAGCCCGAGGAAATCCTTGATCTGCATGGTACCGATGGTAATCCCAATCCCGGATGTGAACCCCAGCGTCACGGAAAGGGGGATATATTCAATCAGCCGGCCAAAGCGGGCGAGACCGAACAGGATCAAAATGACGCCGGACATCAGGGTGGCAACCAGCAGGCCTGCCAGACCAAACTGCTGCGAAACGGGGTAGAGGATCACCACAAAGGCGGCGGTCGGGCCGGAGACGCTGAAGCGGGACCCGCCCGTCAGGGCAATCACGATCCCGGCCACGGCGGACGTGTACAGGCCGTACTGCGGCGCAACGCCGCTGCCAATCGCCAGCGCCATCGCCAGCGGAATGGCGATAATCCCGACGGTAATCCCGGCAATCAGGTCACGCACAAAGCGTGACGAGGTGTATTTCTCTTTCCAGCAGGCGTCGATGAGGGCGCGAAAGGGCAGAACATGTGAGGAAGTTAATTTTTTCACAATTCTCTATCATCCGTGTGCGCATCATCTGTCATGTGAATGGCAGGTGAAGGAGGCATTGATCATACAAATAAAAACTATAAACAAAAAAACCCGCCGCAGCGGGTTTTTTAGCCGTGTTCGATCAGTGTTCGAACATTGCAGAGATCGATTCTTCGTTGCTGATACGACGAATCGCTTCGGCCAGCATCCCGGACAGGGTCAAAGTACGTACGTTTGGCAGCGCTTTGATTTCGTCGCTCAGTGGGATGGTATCGCACACCACAACTTCGTCGATAACGGAGTTGCGGAGATTATTCACTGCGTTACCGGAGAAGATCGGGTGAGTCGCATAAGCAAATACGCGCTTCGCACCACGTTCTTTCAGCGCTTCTGCTGCTTTGCACAGCGTACCGCCGGTATCGATCATGTCGTCAACCAGCACGCAGTCACGGCCCGCCACGTCACCGATGATGTGCATCACCTGAGAAACGTTAGCGCGCGGACGACGCTTGTCGATGATCGCCATGTCGGTATCGTTCAGCAGCTTAGCGATAGCACGGGCACGTACCACGCCGCCGATGTCCGGAGAAACCACGATTGGGTTGTCCAGGTTCAGCTGCAGCATGTCTTCCAGCAGGATTGGGCTGCCGAATACGTTATCAACCGGAACGTCGAAGAAGCCCTGGATCTGCTCTGCGTGCAGGTCAACGGTCAGGACGCGGTCAACGCCAACGCTGGACAGGAAGTCAGCGACAACTTTAGCAGTGATTGGCACGCGCGCGGAACGGACGCGACGGTCCTGGCGGGCATAGCCAAAGTAAGGGATTACGGCAGTGATACGACCTGCGGAAGCACGGCGCAGGGCGTCGACCATAACAACCAATTCCATCAGGTTGTCGTTCGTTGGAGCACAGGTGGACTGGATGATGAAAATATCACCACCGCGTACATTTTCGTTAATTTGTACGCTGACTTCGCCGTCGCTAAAGCGACCTACAGCGGCGTCGCCGAGGGAAGTGTACAGGCGGTTGGCAATACGTTGTGCTAGTTCCGGGGTGGCGTTACCAGCAAAAAGCTTCATATCAGGCACGAGAAGAACCTCAGGCATGCGTCCAGTGGTGGATAACCTTCGCCAAAAACTGTGCGGGCCAGGCGAATGCTATCCAGGCGGTGTATTAAAGAGCGCGATGCAACGTCTGGAACAGGGTGACGTTGTCACCGAAACTCAGTCTGCGCCAGTATGGCCTGCTGTAGGGGGGAGGTGTTCATCCCGCGTGCTACAAAACCATGCAGCCAAACTGGCGCTTGCTCAAGCACCTGACGAGCGGCGGACTCGGTGTCAAATTCAGCAAAGACACAGGCCCCTGTACCAGTCAGGCGCGACGGCGCGTATTCTAACAGCCAGGAAAGCACCGCATCAACCTCGCGAAAACGTTTTCTTGCGATAACCTCGCAATCGTTGCTGAATTCACAATTTAATAACGTTTCTATTGACCGTACCGGGGTATCTCTTTTCAGGTCAGGATCTTTGAAGATCACCGGGGTCGGAATGCTCACGCCAGGGTGGGCAACCAGATACCATTTTTCCGGCGGCTCGACCGGCGTGAGGATCTCGCCCACGCCTTCGGCAAAAGCCGCATGGCCGCGAACAAAAACGGGTACATCTGCGCCTAACGTCAGGCCGAGTGTCGCCAGTTCGTCCGTCGATAGCCCGCAGCCCCAGAGATGATTCAGCGCAACCAGCACGGTAGCCGCATTGGAAGAACCTCCACCCAGACCGCCGCCCATCGGCAGGCGCTTCTCGATGCCGATATCCGCGCCGCTTCCCGCTGGCAGACGGCCAGAATCTGCCGCGGCTTTCATCAGCAGGCGCGCGGCGCGCACGATCAGGTTATCGTCGTGCTCCACGCCTTCAACCGGCGTCAGCAGGCAAATCTGCCCGTCATCGCGCAGCGACACCGAAAGGGTGTCGCCATAGTCAATAAACTGAAACAACGTCTGCAGGGTGTGATACCCGTCAGCGCGCTGCCCGGTGATGTACAAAAACAGGTTCAGTTTTGCGGGAGAGGGCCACTGGGTCATCATTTAACGATCCAGTTGTCCATTTTCAGCTTGATTCGCTGGCTGCCCTGCGTCAGCTCCATATTGGACGGCAGCGCGGGTTGAGTGTTGCTGTCGTAGCCGCTGTATACCACTTTCCAGGTTTTGCCGTTCTGCGCGTAGTTGACCTGGCTCAGGCGGTACTGGTCGTCAAGCGTATAGTCGGTGGCGTCACCCGGCAGGCCGAGGATCCACTGGCGCAGGCTGTTCAGCGGAATCGGCATTCCGGTCAATTTGCCAATCATCTCTTCGGCATCGGTCGCGGTATAGTGCTGGCCTTTGTTATCGGTGATCTGCGCTTCACCCGGCCTGGCGAGAAGCTCAAGCTCGGTGCTGCCCAGCGGGTTGAGCAGCAGCAGACGATAGCGATCCTGCCCCGTTTGCTGCCAGAAGAAGCGGGCATAAACCTTCTGGTCGTCAGAGAGATAAGCAAACGCGCCGCGCGTCTGGTACTGGCTTAATTTCAGCACGTCCTGCTGGTGCTGGCGCCACTGCGGCGAGTCAGGGCTTTTGCCTGGACCTTTTGGCTGAGTGACGGTACAGGCGGTCAGAACCAGGGCTGCCAGAGGCAGCAGGCGAATCAGTCGGGTCATAATGAAGGCAAATCCTTGAGATACGTTGCAGTTATAACCGTTAATGCTAGCGTTGAAGGATGCCACCGTCTACGTTCAAATTATCTCAAAGCGCTATCTAACCTATTACTCCGAAAGGGTGCAGTCTCTTTTATTGATCTCGCGCATCCTGTATGATGCGACCTGCTAACCTTATTAACGCTGGTACTACTCCCGCTCAACATGACCCTATTAGCACTCGGCATCAACCACAAAACGGCCCCGGTTTCACTGCGAGAACGCGTTACGTTTTCGCCGGATACGCTCGACCTGGCGCTGGACAGCCTGCTTGCACAGCCCATGGTGCAGGGTGGGGTGGTGCTCTCGACGTGCAACCGTACCGAACTGTATTTAAGCGTGGAAGAGCAGGACAACCTGCACGAAGCGTTAATCCGCTGGCTATGCGACTACCACAACCTCAACGAAGAAGAGCTGCGCAACAGCCTGTACTGGCATCAGGATAACGATGCGGTCAGCCATCTGATGCGCGTGGCCAGCGGCCTCGATTCGCTGGTGCTCGGCGAGCCGCAAATTCTCGGTCAGGTGAAAAAAGCCTTTGCTGATTCGCAAAAAGGCCACCTGAAGGCCAGCGAGCTGGAACGTATGTTCCAGAAGTCCTTCTCCGTGGCGAAGCGTGTGCGAACCGAAACCGACATTGGTGCCAGTGCGGTTTCTGTTGCTTTCGCAGCCTGCACCCTTGCGCGTCAAATCTTTGAATCTCTGTCGACCGTCACCGTGCTGCTGGTGGGAGCGGGCGAAACCATCGAGCTTGTGGCGCGCCATCTGCGCGAGCACAAGGTGAAAAAGATGGTTATCGCTAACCGTACCCGCGAACGTGCGCAGGTGCTGGCGGACGAGGTGGGCGCAGAGGTCATTGCGCTGAGCGACATTGATGAACGCCTGAAAGAGGCAGACATCATCATCAGCTCTACCGCCAGCCCGCTGCCGATTATCGGCAAAGGGATGGTGGAGCGCGCGTTAAAATCCCGTCGTAACCAGCCGATGCTGCTGGTCGATATCGCCGTCCCGCGCGATGTTGAACCGGAAGTGGGCAAGTTGGCTAACGCCTACCTTTACAGCGTGGACGACCTGCAAAGCATCATTTCGCACAACCTTGCCCAGCGTAAAGCGGCAGCGGTGCAGGCGGAAACGATTGTCGAGCAGGAAACCAGCGAGTTTATGGCCTGGCTGCGCGCGCAAAGCGCCAGCGAGACTATCCGCGAGTATCGCGGACAGGCGGAGCAGGTGCGTGAAGAACTGACCGCCAAAGCGCTGGCTGCCCTCGATCAGGGCGGCGACGCACACGCGATTATGCAGGATCTGGCACGGAAACTGACCAATCGCCTGATCCATGCCCCAACCAAATCTCTTCAGCAGGCAGCCCGAGACGGGGATGATGAACGCCTGACTATTCTGCGCAACAGCCTCGGGCTGGAATAGCGCTCAATACCCATTTTCTATTACAAGGTGCCTTTACGCCCATGAAGCCTTCTATCGTCGCCAAACTGGAAGCTCTGCACGAGCGCCATGAAGAAGTCCAGGCGCTGCTCGGCGATGCCGGGACTATTGCGGACCAGGAACGTTTTCGCGCGCTGTCGCGTGAGTACGCGCAGTTAAGTGATGTTTCAAAATGCTTTACCGACTGGCGACAGGTCCAGGACGATATCGAAACCGCGCAGATGATGCTCGACGACCCTGAAATGCGCGAAATGGCGCAGGAAGAGCTGCAGGAAGCAAAAGCGCGCGCGGAAGAGATGGAGCAGCAGCTCCAGGTGCTTCTTCTGCCGAAAGATCCTGACGACGAACGTAACGCGTTTGTGGAAGTTCGCGCCGGGACGGGCGGTGACGAAGCCGCGCTCTTTGCCGGCGATCTGTTCCGCATGTACAGCCGCTACGCTGAAGCGCGCCGCTGGCGCGTGGAGATCATGAGCGCCAACGAAGGCGAGCACGGCGGTTTCAAAGAGGTTATCGCCAAGATCAGCGGCGACGGCGTGTATGGTCGCCTGAAGTTCGAATCCGGCGGTCACCGCGTGCAGCGCGTGCCTGCCACGGAATCACAGGGACGCATTCACACCTCGGCCTGTACGGTTGCGGTGATGCCTGAGCTGCCCGAAGCGGAACTGCCGGATATTAACCCGGCGGATCTGCGTATTGATACCTTCCGCTCCTCCGGCGCGGGCGGTCAGCACGTTAACACCACCGACTCCGCCATCCGTATTACGCACCTGCCAACCGGCATTGTGGTGGAGTGTCAGGACGAACGTTCCCAGCACAAAAACAAAGCCAAGGCGCTTTCCGTGCTCGGCGCGCGAATCCGTGCGGCAGAAGTGGCGAAGCGCCAGCAGGCGGAAGCCTCTACTCGCCGTAACCTGCTCGGCAGCGGCGATCGTAGCGACCGTAACCGTACCTATAACTTCCCGCAGGGCCGCGTAACCGACCACCGCATCAACCTGACGCTGTACCGTCTGGATGAAGCGATGGAGGGCAAGCTCGATATGCTGATTGAGCCTATCGTGCAGGAATACCAGGCCGACCAGCTGGCGGCGCTGTCCGAGCAGGAATAATGGATTTTCAACACTGGTTACGCCATGCCGCCAGTGCGCTTTCTGAGAGTGAGAGCCCGAAGCGCGACGCCGAAATTTTGCTGGAGTACGTCACGGGAAAAGCCCGTACGTACCTGCTGGCTTTCGGTGAAACCGAGCTGACCGCCGAACAGCAGGCGCAGCTTGACGCATTGCTGCTCCGCCGTAAAACGGGCGAACCGGTGGCGCATCTGGTCGGCGAGCGTGAGTTTTGGTCGCTTCCGCTGTACGTCTCGGCGGCGACGCTGATCCCACGCCCGGACACCGAGTGTCTGGTGGAGCAGGCGCTGGGGCGCCTGCCCGACGCGGGCTGCAGTATTCTCGATCTCGGGACCGGCACGGGGGCTATCGCGCTGGCGCTGGCCAGCGAGCGGCCAGACTGCACGGTGACGGCGGTGGACGTAATGCCCGACGCGGTGGCGCTCGCGCAGCGTAACGTGGAACGCCTCGGGCTTCGTAACGTGACGGTTCTGCAAAGCAGCTGGTTTACCGCGCTTGAGAACCGCGCGTTTGCGATGATTGTTAGCAACCCGCCCTACATCAACGAAGATGACCCGCACCTTGCGCAGGGGGATGTTCGTTTTGAGCCGCTCACCGCGCTGGTAGCCGCCAATGCGGGTTTGGCCGATCTTGACCATATTGTGACAATGTCACGTACACATCTGCTTCCCGGCGGCTGGCTGCTGGTGGAACACGGCTGGACGCAGGGTGAAGCCGTGCGCGCGCTGTTTACGAAGGCAGGTTACGCCGCGGTGGAAACCTGCCGCGATTACGGCGGCAACGAACGCCTGACGCTGGGGCAGTGGGCATGAGCCTGTTTAGCGTGCTGATTACGGTGCACCTGATCTCCGTTGCGCTGACCATCGGCTTTTTCATCGTCCGCTACGGGTGGCGTTACAGCAATAACCCGCTGATCGACGCCCGCTGGGTGCGCATAGCACCGCATTGTATCGACACGGTGCTGTTCCTTTCCGGCGCAGGGTTAATGTGGAAGACCGGCTATCTGCCATTTACTGATAAAGGCGCATGGCTGACTGAAAAGCTGTTTGGCGTTATCATCTACATCGTTTTGGGTTTTATCGCGCTTGGGCGTCGTCGTCCGCGCAGCCAGCAGACCGGTTTCATCGCCTTTCTGCTGGGTCTGGTGGTGCTGTACATCATCATTAAACTCGCCACCACAAGAATACCGTTACTGGGGTAAGTCATGAGGTCCTTAGCCGATTTCGAATTTAATAAAGTGCCGCTTTGCGATGGCATGATCCTGATTTCGGAGATGATCCGCGACGATTTTACGTCGCAGTACGTCTACGATGAGCTGGAAAGCCTGGTCAGCCTGGCGCGCGAAGAGATCAACGAGGCGCGTCCGCAGGACTGGCAGCTTGAAAAGCTGATTGAGCTTTTCTACGGCGAATGGGGTTTCTGCGATACGCGCGGCGTGTATCGCCTGTCAGACGCATTATGGCTGGACCAGGTCTTAAAAAATCGTCAGGGCAGCGCGGTTGCGCTGGGATCCATTCTGCTGTGGGTTGCGAACCGTTTGGATATTCCGCTGGTGCCGGTGATTTTCCCGACGCAGATGATCCTGCGCGCGGAGTGGTTGGACGGCGAAATGTGGTTAATCAACCCGTTTAACGGCGACACGCTGGATGAGCACACGCTGGACGTCTGGCTGAAAGGCAACATCAGCCCGGTGGCAGAGCTGTTTAACGAAGATCTCGACGAGGCGGATAACGCGGAAGTGATCCGCAAGCTGCTGGATACGCTGAAATCAGCGCTGATGGAAGAGCGTCAGATGGAGCTGGCGCTGCGGGCCAGTGAGGTGCTGCTGCAGTTTAATCCGGAAGATCCGTACGAAATTCGCGATCGCGGCCTGATCTATGCCCAGCTCGACTGCGAGCACGTGGCGCTGAATGATTTGAGCTATTTCGTCGAGCAGTGCCCGGAAGATCCGATCAGCGAAATGATCCGCGCGCAGATTACCGCTATCTCGCACAAACAAATTACACTGCATTAATCTTAATTCCGATTCACACCTGAATAAGGCGATCCTATGAAACAAAAAGTGGTTAGCATTGGTGATATCAAGGTAGCAAACGACCTGCCGTTCGTGCTGTTTGGCGGTATGAACGTGCTGGAATCCCGCGATCTCGCCATGCGTATCTGCGAGCACTACGTGACCGTGACCCAGAAGCTGGGCATCCCGTACGTGTTCAAAGCCTCTTTTGATAAAGCCAACCGCTCCTCCATCAACTCTTACCGCGGCCCGGGCCTGGAAGAGGGGATGAAGATTTTCCAGGAGCTGAAGCAGACCTTTGGCGTGAAAGTGATCACCGACGTGCACGAAGCCTCCCAGGCGCAGCCGGTGGCCGACGTGGTTGACGTGATCCAGCTTCCGGCGTTCCTGGCTCGCCAGACCGACCTGGTTGCCGCGATGGCGAAAACAGGTGCCGTGATCAACGTGAAAAAACCGCAGTTCGTGAGCCCTGGCCAGATGGGTAACATCGTCGATAAGTTTATCGAAGGCGGCAACGACCAAATTATCCTCTGCGACCGCGGCGCTAACTTCGGTTACGACAACCTGGTTGTTGACATGCTGGGCTTCAGCGTGATGAAAAACGTCTCCGGCCAGTCTCCGGTGATTTTCGACGTGACCCACGCCCTGCAGTGCCGCGACCCGTTTGGCGCAGCCTCTGGCGGCCGTCGTGCGCAGGTGACCGAGCTGGCGCGCGCCGGTATGGCGACCGGCCTGGCAGGCCTGTTCATTGAAGCCCACCCGGATCCGGCTAACGCGAAATGCGACGGCCCGTCCGCGCTGCCGCTGGATAAGCTTGAGCCGTTCCTGAAGCAGATCAAAGCGATTGACGATCTGGTGAAGAGCTTCGACGAGCTGGATACCAGCAACTAATAAAAAAACCCGCTTCGGCGGGTTTTTTTATGGGTTTATTGCCGGGTGCGCTGCGCTTACCCGGCCTACAATACCCGTTGGCCCTGCAAGCGAAGCGCCGCTGGGCAAAAAGGCTACGCAAATATCGTCATCAGATACGCAATAAACAAGGCCATATGCGCCGCGCCGTTCAGCACGTTGGTACGCCCGGTGGAGAACGAAATCTGGCACAGCAGCAGCGACGCCACCATCACAATCATCTCAGGCGCGCCCAGCGCAAACTGCAGGTCGTTGCCGGTCATAAAGGCAATCAGCGTCACCACCGGAACGGTCAGCGATATGGTCGCCAGTACGGAGCCGAAGAACAGGTTCATTGCGCGCTGCACCTGATTGTTCAGCACCGCTTTCAGTGCGCCCAGACCTTCAGGTGACAGGATAAGCAACGCAACCAGGAAGCCGGTAAACGCCACCGGCGCATTCAGCTCGGTTAACAGCGTCTCCAGCGGATTGGCGTTCATCTTGGTGACGGCGATAACCGCAACCAGATGCACAATCAGCCAGACGGTGTGCCACGCGCTGCTGTGGGCTGACGGCTTGCCGTGGTGCGGGTCATCGTCGTCGCCGTCATCTTCATGCTCGTAAACAAACAGGCTCTGGTGCGTTTTGGTTTGAATCAGCAGGAACACGCCGTACATGGCGGCAGAAATCAGCGCGACCAGCAGGGCCTGACCGGTGGTGAAATTTGCGCCCGGCAGCGCCATGGGGAACACAAGCACGATAATAGCCAGCGGAAACAGGGCAATCAGGTACTGCTTAATACCAAACAGGTTCATGTACTGGGTCGCGAATTTGCGTCCGCCCAGTAAAAGAGAGAAGCCGACCAGACCGCCGGTGACGATCATAATGATGGAGTAGAGCGTGTCGCGCATCAGCGTCGGCGCGGCATCCCCGGTGGCCATCAGCGCGGAAATCAGGCTGACTTCAAGAATAACAACGGAAAGGCTGAGAATTAACGATCCGTACGGTTCGCCCAGGCGGTGGGCCAGAACATCGGCATGGCGAACGACGCTAAAGGCGCTGGTTAAAATACCCACCAAAGCAAGAATATTGATACCGACCACCACTGGCAGTGACTGACTGCTTCCCCAGAAGACCAGCACAGCCAGTGCCAGAACCGGGAAAATGAGCGACGTCTCCTTGTGGCGGGTTTTTACCGCCTCATGTGCTGCTGTCATGTGCTTCTCCATCAATGCAGGTAATTGTAATTATAGATAGAATTTTGAGGTCATTAAACTAACAGATCTCTGTTTAATACCGTTGAATGTTTACTTAATTTTACCGTTAAGAGGATATTCTTATTCTAATAGTTATAAAAGGCATTTATTGATTAATAAACATTAAATAACAATCAATTATCTTATTGGTTTGCGCATAATTCAAATCACCCTGGCACACTGCCGCATCGTCGACCACACTTATCTCTTTAGCAAAAAGAGAGGTTATCGATGCCCTACAAAACGAAACGTGAATTACCCGATAGCGTACAGCACGTGCTTCCCGCCCATGCGCAGGATATCTACAAAGAAGCCTTTAACAGCGCCTGGGATCAATACAAAGATAAGGACGACCGACGCGATGACGCCAGCCGCGAAGAGACCGCGCACAAAGTCGCCTGGGCCGCAGTTAAGCATGACTATGAAAAAGGAGACGACGATAAATGGCATAAAAAGAAATAGCCGCCACATAATGAGCTGCCTCAATTTTGACTTTTCAGGCGGTTGAACTTCCGCTGTATTGCAACTGGTCTGTGAATTGCTTATCGTTATTTCACTGCTGGGAAAATGACCAGCACATAATGTCGGGAAGGCGAATTACAGATGTCGCAAGGAAGCATGCAGTGGCGGAGGTGTAATGTGTTAACGCGTGATTTCTTAATGAAGGCAGATTGTAAGACGGCATTTGGTGCTATTGAGGAATCGCTCCTCTGGTCGGCTGAACAACGTGCGGCGTCGCTTGCCGCCACGCTTGCCTGCCGCCCGGACGCTGGTCCGGTATGGATTTTTGGCTACGGTTCGCTGATGTGGAACCCGGCCCTCGAGTTTGTTGAATCGGCAACGGGCACGCTCCCTGGCTGGCATCGCGCCTTTTGCCTGCGCCTGACCGCCGGACGCGGCAGCGCGTGCCAGCCGGGACGCATGCTTGCACTGAAAGAGGGCGGACGCACCACGGGCGTCGCTTACCGCCTGCCGGATGCGACGCTGGAAGACGAGCTAACGCTGCTCTGGAAGCGCGAAATGATCACCGGCTGCTATATGCCGACCTGGTGCAAGCTGGAGCTGGACGACGGTCGCACCGTGAATGCGCTGGTGTTCATTATGGACCCGCGCCATCCGCTGTACGAAGCGGATACCCGCACGCAGGTGATTGCTCCCCTCATTGCGGCCGCAAGCGGGCCGCTCGGCACCAACGCGCAGTATCTTTTCTCCCTCGATCAGGAGCTGACGCGCCTTGGCATGAAGGACGATTGTCTGAATGAGCTGGTGACGAAGGTGAAGGCCCTGCTGGAAGGAAACCTGATGCGTCCAGGCTTTGCCTGACGCGACGCCCGGCTGCGTTAACAGACCGGGCGTGAGCTTTATGCCGCAACGTAGCTGACGGAATGTTCAAGTGACTGGCTGTGGCTGTCGATCAGAACGTCCCACGTGCCGGTATAGGGCACGGTCAGCCACGCCTTATCGTCCTGCACGGTCAGAATATCCGCCTGCGTATGCTTCTGCGCTTTCGAACTCATCAGATGAATGCGACAGCGCTCTGAGCAACGTACTACCACCGTATCCCCGCCAAACAGCTTCAAACTTGTTTTAACCAGTGCCATATTTTACCCCGTAGTTTTTGCCCATCCCGAGCGTGATATTGTTCACAATTCGCTCATGGCATAACACCAAAGGGGAGAGGGTGGGATGCTGATTTTGATCAAAAAATGGCATAACGTTTAAACAAAAATGACAAAATGCCTGAAAGCATTCAGCTGACGCGCGTTTACCCTGCTAAACGCGCGCCGAAAGAAAATTAAATGCGGAAATGACCGGCGGTCTCAGCAAGGTCGCCCGCCTGACTCTGCAGCGCGCTGGCCGCGGCAGCTGACTGCACCACCAGTTCGGCGTTCTGCTGCACCATGCGGTCAAGGTGCGTTACCGCGTGGTTGATCTCGTGAATGCCTTTCATCTGCTCGCGGGTGGCAATCGAGATCTCACGCATAATCCCGGAGACGCTACCGATGCTGGAGCGGATCTCATCCATGCTTTCTCCGGCCAGATGCACGTAGCGCGAACCCGTTGCCACGCTGTCGGTTGTGGAATCGATAAGGGATTTGATCTCTTTCGCCGCCTGAGCGCTGCGGCTGGCGAGGTTTCGCACTTCGCCAGCCACCACCGCAAATCCGCGCCCCTGCTCGCCCGCCCGCGCGGCTTCCACCGAGGCGTTCAGCGCCAGGATATTGGTCTGGAAGGCAATGCCGTCAATCACGCTGGTAATATCGCCGATTTTCGCCGACGCCACCTCAATCGACTGCATGGTGCTGATGGCCTGAGAAACAACCTCTCCCCCGCGCGAGGCTGCCGCAGAGGCTTTGCTTGCCTGATCGTTGGCTTGCGCCGCAGACTCGTTTGACTGGGTAACGGAGGCGGTGATCTCCTCCACGGCACTGGCCGTTTCACGCAGGCTGGAGGCCGCCTGTTCCGTACGTCCCGAGAGATCCTGGTTCCCGGCGGCAATCTCACGCGCGGCATTTTTCACCGAGGCGCTGGCATCGCGCAGCTGCACCATCACCACCGACAGCTTGTCGCTGAAGGCGTTGAAAGCCTGCGCAATCTGCGCCACCTCGTCTTCGCCGTGGTCAGGTAGACGCTGCGACAGATCGTTGGTGCCGTTGGCAATATTGTTCATTGCGTCGCGGATTTCGGATAAACGCTTCAGCAGGCGGGCGATCAGAACGTGAACAACAGCACCGCTTAGCAGAGCGAGGATCGCCAGCGACAGCGCGGAGGCTTTCAGCAGCGAGCGCATGCCGGACGTCGCGTCATTACTGTCGAGCGCAACCACCAGCAGCCAGTGCGTGCCAGGCACGGCGGTGGCAATGAAGGTTTTCTCCGCCCCGCTGAACGTCCCGTCGACCGGATGACCGCTTTTCAGCGCGGCAAAGTCCGTACCCCTGAGGGTTTCAGAGAAAGGTTTAAGCGTCAGCGCCGGATCGCTGGCGGCAATCACGGTGCCGTCGCTGTCGAGGAGCAGCCCGCTGCTTGCCGGCGTCGGGTGAATACCGCGCACGTTAGCCACCACGCTATCCATCGCGACATCACCAGCGACGACTGCCTTCAGCGAACCGTTCTCTTTTACCGGTACGGCAAAGGTCACCACCAGCTTACCGGTTCCGGCATCGACGTATGGCGCGGTCACCACCGGACCATCGCTGCTCACCGCCTGCTGATACCAGGGGCGGATGGTGGGATCGTAATCTGCAGGCACGCCGGCAGGATCGGAAAATTTCGCCGTTTTGCCGGCATAGCCGACGTAGACGTTGGTAAATCCTCCCGCCTGGGCAAGCTGCTTAAACACCGGAACCGGATCGTCGCTCAGCGCAACGCTCTGGGCGGAGGCAATCACGGTCATTTTAGCGTTTACCCAGTCCGCAATCGCCATGTTATGGCTTGCGCTGGTGCTGGTCAGAATATCGCGCTGCGACTGCTGGTTGTCCTGGCGTGTGACCTGGAAGTTTATAACGGTGTTAAGAAGAAGGGCGACGATCAGGCAGCCTGTCGTCGCAGCAATGATACGAGCACGAATCGATCTGAACATAAGTGAAATACCTGCGGTGTTGTTTCCATGCCTATCGGCACGCGCGCAGGTAAACTTGATGCTGAAACCGCGTCCATAAGAAAATAATATTTTTACGGGTTTACTATTAAAAAGTTAATACTTTATCTGCGGTCAGCGTCCATTCGGCCAGCTCAACGAGGGTGCCAATTTCCACTCCGTCAATCAGCGGCAGCGCGGTGATGCCGCGTCCGTCAGTGCAGGTCTTGCACAGCTTCACGGGAACATGCTGCGCGGTCAGGATCTCCAGCATCTGCTGAATATTGTAACCCTCTACGGGTTTTTGCCCCTTTAATCCTGCCGTGACGGCGTCCGACATTAAAAAGAGGCGTAGATCGAGCTCAACGTCCTTATCGCGCAGCGCGATGGCCAGACGCAGGCTGTTAAAAAGGGATTCGCTGCCGTATGCCGCACCGTTGGCGACGATCACAATCTTTTGCATGTTGACTCCTGTTCTTTAAAAGGCACGAATATTGCTTTCTCTTCTGAGCATATCGATTCAGGAGAGTAAGCATGACACGAATAGCTGACGATTGGCTCCTGCGCGCAGGCGTGCTTCGCCGGGAACAGCTCCGCAGGCTGGCGCAGCTGGGCGTGCTGGTGAGCGGCATCAGCCGGCTGGTGCACATGCTCCAGTGCGAGCGCGGGGCGTCTAACGTCTGGCTCTGCTCACAGGGTAAGCTTTACGCCCTCGAATGCAAAGCCAGTCGGGCTCTGGTAGATGAAAATCTCGCGGCGCTGTACGCCATTCTGAACACCCAGGTTCCGATGCCGGGCAGTATCGTCTGCGAACGTATCGCCAGCGCGCTGCTTTGCCTTGAGACGCTTGCCGTCCTGCGTGACGGGGTCAATGCGCAAAGCGTGACTGCACCGCAGGCGATGGAGCATTACTGCCGCATGCTTCGCCACCTGCTCGGTATTGTGCCACAGCTCAATGACAGCATTGACGATCCGCACATTGCCGGACGCTTCGTCGCGCTTTACAGTCTGATGCAGGGGAAGGAGCTGGCAGGACAAGAGCGGGCGCTGGGGGCCATCGGCTTTACGCAGGAATTTTTCAACGATGAAACCCGCCAGCGCCTGGTCGATCGTATCGACGGGCAGCAGGCCTGCTTTGAGATTTTTTTATCCCACAGCGATGCAGAGATTCAGAACGCTTTTTACCTGAACTGCCAGCCCGATCGTGAAATCGAACGGCTCAGGCGCGTGGCCTGCACCCGCCAGCCAGCTGCGGACAACGGCGATACCGCCCTGAACTGGTTTGCCCTGCAAACCGCCCGTCTTGAGCATCTGCGCACGCTGGAAGAGAACGTCATTGCCGATCTGATGCTTGAGGTGGATAAGCGCCTCCATTGTGACGATGGGCGCACCGCCGCGGCGGAGATGGTTGACGATCCCCTGGCGCATTTCCCGGATAAACCCTTGCTGCCGCTGGTTCGCCAGCAGGCGCGTGAGATTGACCAGCTTTCACGCCAGCTGGCGTCGCTGCGCGACACGCTGGAAGAGCGCAAGATCATCGACAAGGCCAAAAGCGTGCTGATGACGCATCAGAATATGAGTGAGGAACAGGCGTGGACGGCGCTGCGAAAGATGGCGATGGACAAAAATCAGCGCATGGTGGATATCGCCCGCGCGCTGCTCACCGTAAAGCGCTTATGGCAGATAACACCAAAGGAGTAATTGCACAATCAGCGGGCATTTTCTGCCTGATTGAGGTGCGTAAAGACGACTAGCCCCGCCTGCAAACGTCACAAATACAAGGAATTGAAAGCTGGCATCCCCCTTGCATTAAGAGATTAACCATTTTCGACAATGCGCCAACGGCGGTGCATGTGTCTTCGGGATAAAGGCGTCCAGCGGTGCTTCGGCATCGTCGGGCGCTTTTTTTTGTCTTTTTTTCAGGAGCGGTTATGGCGGAGTGGTCGAGAAGACGGTTTTTGCAGGCCAGCATGCTGGCCGGTGGCGCCATGCTGTTACCGGGCGCCATGCAGGCGGCCTGGGCGGCAGGATCGGATAAACCCGAGCAGGAGACGGTGCGCGTTGGGTTCATCCCGCTGACCGACTGCGCGCCGGTGGTTATCGCGGCGCTGAAGGGCTTTGATAAAAAATACGGCATCACGATTATGCCTACCAAAGAGGCGAGCTGGGCGGCGGTGCGCGATAAGCTGGTGGCCGGTGAGCTGGACGCCGCGCATATCCTCTACGGCCTGCTGTACGGGCTGGAGCTGGGCATCGCGGGCAAGCCGCAGCGGATGGCGAACCTGATGACCCTCAACCAGAACGGCCAGGCCATAACGCTCTCCAGCGATCTGGCGGAGAAGGGCGTGCGCGATCTCGACGGCCTGAAGACGCTGATCGGAGGGCAGGCGCCGGGCACCTACACCTTTGCGCATACCTTTCCAACCGGGACGCACGCCATGTGTCTTTACTACTGGCTGGCCAGCGCCGGGATCGATCCGTTCGACGACGTCCGTACCGTGGTCGTGCCACCGCCTCAGATGGTCATGAACATGCGCATCGGCAATATGGTCGGCTTTTGCGTCGGCGAGCCGTGGAACGAGCGCGCCATTAACGACCGCATCGGCTTTACCGCCGCCACCTCGCAGTCCATCTGGGCCGACCATCCGGAGAAAATTCTCGGCACGCGCCGCGACTGGGTAGAGAAAAACCCGCACACCGCGCGGGCGCTGGTGAGCGCGGTGATGGAGGCGGCGCGCTGGATCGATGCCTCCCCGGAAAACAAGCGCGAGACCGCGCGGATCCTCTCCCGCCGCGCCTGGCTCAACTGCAAAGAGCAGTACCTCACCGGGCGCATGCTGGGCGAATACGACAACGGCATTGGCAGGCGCTGGCAGGATGCCCATCCGATCCGCTTCTTCAATGACGGTGCCGTGAGCTACCCGTATCAGTCCGACGGCATGTGGTTCCTGACCCAGTTCCGCCGCTGGGGCTTGCTCAAAGCGGCGCCGGACTATGCCGCCATCGCGCAGCGAATTAACCAGACCGCGGTATGGCAGGATGCCGCGGCGGCGGTAGGCGGGATTTCGGCCCCGTCATCACCGTATCGCAGCAGCACATTGATGGACGGCACCGTCTGGAACGGCACCGATCCGGAAGGCTACGCCAACCGATTCACCATTCACCGTAAAGGGGCCTGATTATGCAGCATCTGCAAAGTACGAAATCCAGACAAGAGACGCCGGTGAGTGGGGAAGTGATTACCCTGCCTCCCGTGCAGGTGCGACGTCGCGCCCCGGCGCTTGCGCGGCGCATGAACGACCTTTTACAGCGTATGATTCCGGCGCTGCTTGGGCTCGGGCTGCTGATCCTGCTCTGGGAGCTGGCGGCGATGAATAGCAAAGGCTTCCCGACGCCGCTCAGTACCCTGGATTCCGCCATTACCCTGTTCGCCGATCCATTTTATCGCGACGGGCCAAACGACATGGGCATCGGCTGGAACGTGCTTGCCTCGCTGCAGCGCGTGGCGGTGGGCTTTGGCCTGGCCGCCGTGGCCGGTATTCCGCTCGGTTTTCTCATCGGCCGCTTCACCTTTTTCTCGCGCATGTTCAATCCGCTGATTGCGCTGCTGCGCCCGGTCAGCCCGCTGGCCTGGCTGCCAATCGGCCTGCTGCTGTTCCAGAAAGCGGAACCCGCGTCCAGCTGGACCATTTTCATCTGCTCAATCTGGCCGATGGTGATCAACACGGCTGAAGGCGTGCGCCGCATTCCGCAGGACTACCTCAACGTCGCCCGCGTGCTGCAGCTTTCCGAGTGGACCATCCTGCGCCGCATCCTCTTCCCGGCGGTGCTGCCTGCGGTGCTGACCGGGGTGCGTCTCTCCATCGGCATCGCCTGGCTGGTGATTGTCGCCGCTGAAATGCTGACCGGCGGGCTGGGCATCGGCTTCTGGATCTGGAACGAGTGGAACAACCTCAACGTTGAAAACATTCTCATCGCCATCGTCATCATCGGCGTGGTCGGGCTACTGCTGGAGCAGGGGCTGATGCTCATCGCCCGCCGCTTTAGCTGGCAGGAAAAATAAGGAGCGAACATGAAACCATTAATTCAGGTCCAGGCCGTGAGCCAGCGTTTTTCCACCGCCAGCGGCGAGTTTCTGGCGCTGCAAAACGTCTCTTTTGATATCCACGAAGGGGAAACCGTGAGCCTGATTGGCCACTCCGGCTGCGGCAAATCGACGCTGCTGAACCTGATCGCCGGTATTACGCTGCCGACGGAGGGCGGGCTGATTTGCGACAACCGCGAAATCGCCGGGCCGGGGCCGGAGCGTGCGGTGGTGTTCCAGAACCACTCCCTGCTGCCGTGGTTGACCTGCTTCGACAACGTGGCGCTGGCGGTGGATCAGGTGTTCCGCAAGACCATGAGCAGGGCCGAGCGCAAGGCGTGGATTGAGCACAACCTCGACCGCGTGCAGATGGGGCATGCCCTGCACAAGCGTCCGGGGGAGATCTCCGGCGGCATGAAGCAGCGCGTCGGGATTGCCCGCGCGCTGGCGATGAAGCCGAAGGTATTGCTCATGGACGAACCGTTCGGCGCCCTGGATGCGCTCACGCGAGCGCACCTGCAGGACTCGGTAATGCAAATTCAGCAGGCGCTGAACACGACGATTGTGCTTATCACCCACGACGTGGACGAGGCGGTGCTGCTTTCTGACCGCGTGCTGATGATGACCAACGGCCCGGCGGCCACGGTAGGCGAGATCCTGCATGTTGACCTGCCGCAGCCGCGCAGCCGGGTGCAGCTGGCGGACGACAGCCGCTACCACGCGATGCGCCAGCAGATCCTCCATTTCCTTTATGAAAAACAGCCCAAAGCGGCGTAATGAGGGCACCCCGATGCGACTGGTCATTATCGGTAATGGGATGGCAGCAACGCGGCTGATAGCCTCGCTCACCGGGCGTGCTCCCGGTCGCTTTGCAATCACCGTAATCGGCGACGAACCTGAACACGCCTATAACCGCATCCAGCTCTCGCCGGTGCTGGGTGGCGAAAAGCGGGCGGAGAATATTTATCTGCACGATGAAGGCTGGTACCAGGCTCAGGGCGTGACGGTGCTTCGCGGCGAGAAAGCGATCGCTGTCGACGTGAATAAGCGCGAAGTGGATACCACCGTTCGCACGCTGGGCTGGGATGCGCTGGTATTCGCCACCGGGTCAACGCCGTTTGTGCCGCCGATCCCCGGCGTCGATGCGCCCCATGTGTTCACGTTCCGTACCCTGAAGGATACCCGCGCCATCCAGAGGAACGCCGGTCCGGCGGTGGTGCTGGGAGGCGGGGTGCTTGGCGTGGAGGCGGCAGCGGCGCTTGCACGGTCGGGTGACAACGTCACGCTCGTTCATCGCGGCTCCTGGCTGATGGAACAGCAGCTGGATCGGCAGGCGGGCGTACTGCTGGAGGAGGCCCTGGCGGAGCGTGGCGTTCGCTGTGAGCTTGCATCCGGCATCAATACGATTACCGACGCGTCCGTAACGTTGCTCAGCGGACGCAGCGTCCCGGCCACGCGCGTGGTGCTGGCGACCGGCGTGCAGCCTAACGTCACGCTGGCAAAAGCCAGCGGCATACGCTGCGCGCGCGGTATCGTGGTGGATCACCAGATGCAGGCCTCCGCACCGAACGTCTACGCCATCGGCGAGTGCTGCGAAATTGACGGCCAGACGTTTGGCCTGATAGCCCCCTGTCTGGCGCAGGCGGAGATCCTCGCCGCGCGGCTGGCCGGGGACGTCACCGCGCCCTTTGCCCTGACCGACAGCGGCGTGCGTCTCAAGGTAACAGGCATTGAGCTGTTCAGCCTCGGGCGTGCGGCAGAGCAGGAGGGCGACGTGGTCTGGAGCTCATGGGACCCGCTCACCCGTCACTACCGGCGCTTGCTGATCCATCGGGGGGCGCTGGCAGGCGTGCTGCTGATGGGCGACTGCCGCAGCGCGGCAACATTCACCGATTTACTGGCAACGGCTGCTCCCGCGCATGCGGACTGGCTGTTCGATCGCTTCACGACGACGCAACCGCAGGTTGCAGGACAGAACGCTATGACAAAACCTACGCTGGCGGTGGTTGGACACGGTATGGTCGGCCATCATTTTCTCGAAGAGTGCGTGAACCGCAATTTACACAGGCAGTACCAGATTGTCGTCTTTGGCGAAGAGCGTTACGCCGCCTACGATCGCGTGCATCTGTCAGAGTATTTTGGCGGGCGCAGTGCGGCATCGCTCTCGCTGGTGGCGGGGGATTTCTTTGCCGACAACGGCATTGAGCTGCGCCTGTCGCAGCAGGTGGTCGCCATAGATCGGGACGCGCGCGTCGTGCGTACCGCCAGCGGGCACGAAACCCACTGGGATAAACTGGTGCTGGCGACAGGATCGTTTCCGTTTGTTCCCCCGGTGCCGGGCAACGACCTGCCCGGCTGCTTTGTCTACCGTACGCTCGACGATCTGGACCGCATTGCCGCCCATGCCGAGTGTGCCCGTCGCGGGGTGGTGATTGGTGGGGGACTGCTGGGGCTGGAAGCAGCAAACGCCCTGAAGCAGCTGGGGCTAGAAACGCACGTGGTGGAATTTGCGCCCAACCTGATGGCGGTCCAGCTGGACGGCGACGGCGCGACAATGCTGCGTAAAAAAATTGAGGCGCTTGGCGTCGGCGTTCACACCAGTAAGGCCACCACGGAAATCGCTCCAGCGGATGGCGGGCTGGTTCTTAGCTTTGCCGACGGTGAACGGCTGGAAACGGACATGGTGGTCTTCTCTGCCGGGATACGCCCGCAGGATGCGCTGGCGCGCAGCAGCGGGTTAACCACCGGCGAACGCGGCGGGATCTGTATTGACGATCGCTGCCAGACCTCCGACGGGGACGTTTTTGCCATCGGCGAATGCGCGCTGTGGGAGGGCAAAATTTATGGGCTGGTCGCGCCAGGCTACCAGATGGCGCGCGTTGCCGCGGCCGCTCTCGCGGGCGAGGATAGCGCATTCGCCGGCGCGGACATGAGCACGAAGCTTAAGCTTCTCGGCGTGGACGTGGCTTCATTTGGCGACGCGCACGGCAGAGCGCCGGGGGCGTTGAGCTATCAGTGGACCCACGGTCCGCAGCAAATCTACAAAAAGATTGTGGTCAGCCCTGACGGTAAACGCCTGCTCGGCGGCGTGCTGGTGGGCGACGCCAGCGAATACGCGACGCTGGTGCAGATGATGCTTAACGGCATCAGCCTGCCAAAAGAGCCGGAAACCCTGATCTTACCCGCATTGTCAGGCAGCGCACCAAAAGCGCTCGGCGTGGCGGCGCTGCCGGAAAGCGCGCAGATATGTTCCTGCCACAACGTCAGCAAAGGCGATATCTGTCGGGCGGTGGGCGCGGGCGCGGCGGATATCGGCGCCGTCAAGCAGTGTACGAAAGCGGCCACCGGCTGCGGGGGCTGCAGCGCGCTGGTGAAGCAGGTGATGGAGTATCAGCTTGCCGCGCAGGGCGTGGAGGTGAAAAAGGACATTTGCGAGCACTTCCCGTACTCGCGTCAGGAGATTTACCACCTGGTGCGCGTCAACCATATCCGCACCTTCGACCAGCTTATCAGCCGCTACGGTCAGGGGCACGGGTGCGAAATCTGTAAGCCGCTGGTGGGGTCGGTGCTGGCCTCCTGCTGGAACGAGTATCTGTTGAAGCCGGCGCACCTGCCGCTGCAGGACACCAACGACCGCTATTTCGCCAATATTCAGAAGGACGGGACGTATTCCATCGTGCCGCGCATGCCCGCGGGGGAAGTGTCCGCCGACGGGCTTATCGCCATCGGCCAGATTGCGAAACGCTATCGTCTGTACAGCAAGATCACGGGCGGGCAGCGTATCGATCTGTTTGGAGCCACGCTCGAACAACTGCCGGAAATCTGGCAGGCGCTGGTGGCGGCGGGCTTCGAGACCGGGCACGCGTACGGTAAATCGCTCCGCACGGTGAAATCCTGCGTCGGGTCGACCTGGTGCCGCTACGGCGTTCAGGATTCCACCGGGCTGGCGGTGAAGCTGGAGCACCGCTATAAGGGGCTGCGCGCGCCGCACAAGATCAAAATGGCGGTATCCGGCTGCACCCGCGAGTGCGCTGAGGCGCAGAGTAAAGACGTGGGGGTTATCGCGACGGATAAGGGCTGGAACCTCTACCTGTGCGGTAACGGCGGGATGAAGCCGCGTCACGCGGATCTCTTTGCCAGCGATCTGGACGATGAAGCGCTGATCCGCACCGTCGACCGTTTCCTGATGTTCTATATCCGCACCGCGGATCGCCTGCAGCGCACCAGCACCTGGATGGACAACCTTGAAGGCGGCATTGACTATCTGCGCGAGGTGATTCTCGACGACAGCCTGGGAATTGCCCACGAGCTGGAGCAGGAGATGGCGCGCGTGGTGGAAACCTACCGGTGCGAATGGCAAACCACGCTTAACGATCCTGACCGGCTGGCCCTGTTCCGCACGGAGGTTAACCGTCAGCCAACCGAGGGCAACAAGCGGTGGCAGGAGATGTGCGCTATCGACGAAATCCCGGAGCAGGCGGGCATCGGCGCTCGCCTGGGACGCAAGCACATTGCGCTGTTCCGCTTTGGTGAATCGGTCTATGCGCTGGACGATCTGGAGCCCGGCAGCGGTGCGAACGTGCTCTCGCGCGGGATCCTCGGCGATGCGGGCGGCGAGCCGGTGGTGATTTCGCCGCTTTACAAGCAGCGCATTCGCCTGCGCGACGGATGCCAGGTCGACAGCGGCGAGCCTGCCGTGCGCGCCTGGCCGGTGAAAATTGAAAACGGCAGGGTGTGGGTCGGCAACGATGCGCTGGTGATGCGCGCGGAGGCCTCATGAATGAAACCCGGACGACGTGCCCGTACTGCGGGGTAGGCTGCGGCGTGATTGCTAGCGTAGCGGGCGAAGAGGTCAGCGTGCGGGGAGATGAACGCCACCCGGCAAACTTCGGACGGCTTTGCGTAAAAGGGTCGGCGCTGGGGGAGACCACGGGACTGCACGGTCGCCTGCTGCGCCCCGTGTTGGACGGTCAGGAGGTTGAGTGGGGGCGGGCGCTGGAGGCGGCGGGAGAGCGGCTACGGCACGTTATCGATACCTGGGGGCCGCAGGCCGTGGCGTTTTATGCCTCCGGCCAGCTGTTAACCGAGGACTATTACGCCGCCAACAAGCTGATGAAAGGGTTTATCGGCGCGGCGAACATTGATACTAACTCGCGGCTCTGCATGTCCTCGGCGGTGGCGGGCTACAAGCGCGCCTTTGGTGAAGACGTGGTGCCGTGCAGCTATCACGACGTTGAAAACAGCGATCTGGTGGTGCTGGCCGGGTCAAACGCCGCCTGGACACATCCGGTGCTGTACCAGCGGCTGGTGCAGGCCAAACGGGCTAATCCGGCAATGAAGGTGGTCGTCATCGACCCGCGAAAAACCGCCACCTGCGATATTGCCGACCTGCACCTGGCGCTCGCGCCCGGCAGCGACGCCGCGCTGTTTGTCGGGCTGCTCAACCTGATTCAGGGAACGGACGACTGGCCGATCGCCCGCGTTGCGGCGTTTTGCGGCCTCGCGGCGAAGGACGTCGGCACGTTTTACGACTGGTTTATGACCGCCCCCCGCGCTGTCACGCTCTACACCATGGGGATCAACCAGTCGACGAGCGGCAGCGACAAGTGTAACGCCATCATCAACGTCCATCTCGCCAGCGGAAAATTCAACCGTCTGGGCTGCGGCCCGTTTTCGCTGACCGGACAGCCAAACGCGATGGGCGGGAGAGAGGTAGGCGGGCTGGCGAATCAGCTCGCCGCGCACATGGGCTTTGAGCCGGACGATCTTTCCCGCGTCGCCCGCTTCTGGGGTACCGAGAGGCTGGCGCAAACGCCGGGCCTCATGGCGGTCGAGCTGTTTGATGCCATCGCCCGCGGAGAAGTGAAAGCCGTGTGGATCATGGGCACCAATCCTGCGGTATCCCTGCCGGACAGCCATGCCGTGTGTCAGGCGCTGGCACGCTGCCCGCTGGTGATTGTCTCAGAGGTGATGCAGGAGACGGATACCAGCCGCTTCGCCCATATCCGTTTTCCGGCGCTGGGCTGGGGCGAGAAGAACGGTACGGTGACGAATTCAGAACGGCGTATCTCGCGCCAGCGCGCCTTCCTGCCCGCCCCCGGGGACGCAAAACCCGACTGGTGGATAATCGCGCAGGTTGCGCAGCAGCTGGGCTTTCGCGAGGCGTTTGCCTGGCAGCATCCTCAGGAGATCTTCTGCGAACATGCGGCGCTCTCGGCCTTTGAGAATGACGGCGCGCGGGCGTTTAACCTGCGCGATCTTGCCGCATTAACCCGCGAGGAATGGGATGCGCTTGCGCCTTACCAGTGGGCGGCAGGGGATTTTCCGCACAGGCGGATTGTGCCCGTAGAGCCCCGGCTTCATGAAGCGAGCGTGGATGCGCTCTATCCGCTGATGCTCAATAGCGGGCGTATCCGCGATCAGTGGCACACCATGACCCGCACGGGCTATGTGCCGCGGCTGATGCAGCATATCGCTGAACCGCGCCTTGAGATCTGTTCTGCCGATGCGGGGCGTTTCGCACTGGGCGACGGGGCGCTGGCGCGGATAAGCTCCCCGCGCGGGGTGATGGTCGCCAGGGTCCATATCAACGACGGACATCGGCCCGGGGAGATATTTGTGCCGATGCACTGGAACGGGCAGTTTGCGCGTCAGGGAAAGGTGAACGCGCTGGTGGAGGGGCGCTGCGATCCGCTTTCAGGCCAGCCGGAAAGTAAACAAACGGCCGTCAGGATCGCGCCCTGGCAGCCCGGCTGGCAGGGGGAGCTTTACGCTCGCGCGTTGCCCGAACTGCCGACTGCCGTCTACTGGTGGCGTAAAGCGTCGCATCTGACGGTGGCGAGCGATAACCCCCTTCTGGAGTGGGTTCTGGCACACTGCGGGAAGCAGGGCTGGCAGCTGCAGATCGCGCAAACCGGCGAACGCTGCAGCGTGCTGGCCTGGCATAACGGCGAACTTATGCTCGGCTTTTGGGAAGCAACCGCGCGACCCGAGCTGGCGCATGCGTTTATTGAAGAAGCGTTTCGTCATCCCCCCGCCGATCTTGCCGGGCGGCATGCGCTGCTGCACGGTCAGCGTCCCGGCGAGCGCGTCGATCCCGGGCGCATTGTCTGTAGCTGCTTTAGCGTGGGGGAAAATACGATTTGCGAGGCGATTGCCGGCGGCTGTGATTCTGCGGCGGCGCTCGGGGCAGCCTTGCGGTGTGGAACCCACTGCGGTTCGTGCGTGCCGGAGCTGAAGGCGTTGTTAGGGGCGAAGAGGTAAAGGCGTCGGGTGGCGCTCGCGCTGACCCGACGGACGGTTTCAGGTTATTCCTGAAATTTCCATTAAGACTGTAATTCACTCCTGAAGGCGTTAACATGATAAGACTATCTTTGAAAAACACAGGCACGTAATTCCGACGTTGAGAGCTGTATCGTCCCACATTCGTTCGCTGTTTTTACTCCTCCTGATTACGGCCGGAGCCGTTCACGGTGCGCCCAATTCCTTTGTGCAGCAGGCGCAAAACCCCTTTGATAACAATGGCGATGGCCTGCCGGATCTGGGTCTGGCACAACCTTCGTCGCAGGGTGAAAAGCATCTGGCGGAGATGGCTAAAGCCTTTGGTGAAGCCAGCATGACCGATAACGGCCTTACTACCGGCGAGCAGGCCCGGCAGTTTGCCTTTGGCAAGGTGCGCGATGCCGTAAGCGGTGAGGTGAACCAGCAGATAGAATCCTGGCTTTCGCCGTGGGGGAACGCCAGCGTCAACCTGCTGGTGGATGACGAGGGTAAATTCAACGGCAGCAGCGGAAGCTGGTTCATCCCGTGGAACGATAACAATCGTTACCTGAGCTGGAGCCAGCTCGGGCTGACGCAGCAAACCGACGGTCTGGTCAGCAATGCCGGCGTCGGGCAGCGCTGGGTCGCCGGACGCTGGCTGCTGGGCTATAACACCTTTTACGACAATCTGCTGGACGAAAACCTGCAGCGCGCCGGGCTGGGGGCTGAAGCGTGGGGAGAAAACCTGCGCCTGTCGGCTAACTATTATCAACCCTTTGCCGGCTGGCGCGACAGCTCCGACGTGCAGGAGCAGCGCATGGCGCGCGGGTACGACATCACCGCCAAGGCCTGGCTGCCGTGGTTTCACCACCTGAACACCAGCGTCAGCTTTGAACAATATTTTGGTGATAACGTCGATTTGTTCGATAGCGGAACCGGCTATCACAACCCGATGGCGGTCAATCTTGGGCTGAACTACACCCCCGTCCCGCTGGTGACGCTGACGGCGGCGCATAAGCAAGGGGAGAGCGGGGTGAGTCAGAACAACCTTGGGCTAAAGCTCAACTATCGTTTCGGCGTGCCGCTGGTGAAGCAGCTTTCTGCGGGGGAAGTGGCCGCCACGCGCTCGCTGCGCGGCAGTCGCTACGATTCACCGGAAAGGGACAGCCTGCCGGTGATGGAGTTCCGCCAGCGCAAAACGCTGTCGGTCTATCTTGCGACGCCGCCTTGGGATCTGAAAGGAGGCGAAACCGTCATGCTGAAGCTACAGATACGCAGCACCCACGGGGTTCGTCAGCTGCACTGGCAGGGTGATACGCAGGCGCTGAGCCTGACGGCACCGTCGAACAGCACCAGCAGCGACGGCTGGAGCGTGATTATGCCGGCATGGGACGAACGCGAAGGCGCGAGTAACCGCTGGCGGCTGTCGGTGGTGGTGGAAGATAAGGATGGGCAGCGCGTCTCATCCAATGAGATCACGCTAGCTGTGGTGCAACCGCTGGTAGCATTACCGGATGACGATCCACGGTGGAAGCTGCTGCCGGACGAATAACGTTAGAAAATACGTTCCTGATGGACCCACACGGCGGCTTCAACGCGGGATTTCAACTTCATTTTCTTCAGCATGTGCTTCACATGCACCTTAACCGTGCTTTCGGTGATATCAAGACGGCGGGCGATCATTTTGTTCGGCAGGCCCTGGGCAATCAGCTTCAGGATATCGCGCTCGCGCGGCGTAAGCTGGCTGACGTCACGATCTGAGGTGGCGCGGTTCGCGCGCAGGCTGGCGGCCAGCACCGGCGTTAACGCTTCGCTCAGGACCATCTCACCGGCGGCGGCCTGCTGCAGCGCCTTGAGCAGATCTTCCGGCTCCATATCCTTGAGCAGATAGCCGTCCGCGCCGCGTTTCAACGCCGTGACCACATCCTCTTCGTGATTTGAAACGCTAAAGACCACTACGCGGCCAGAAAGGGATTTTTCGCGCAGCTTGTCGAGCGTTTCCAGCCCGTTCATGCCCGGCATATTGAGATCGAGCAGGATCAAATCAGGATCGAGCGATTCGGCAAGCTCAATACCCTGTTCGCCGTTGCTGGCTTCGCCAACGACGGTGATATCTGGCGCCATGCTGACCAGCTGTTTTACGCCGGTGCGCAGCATCGGATGGTCGTCGATCAGCAGGATTGAGGCCGGTTCCTGATTAGTCATGGTTTTCTCCTTGAGAAGTTATAAGCGGTTTTTCGGGGATAAAGGTGACCACAACTTCTGTGCCTCCCGTCTCTCTCCGGCGAACCTGGCAATCACCGCGCAGGCTTTGCGCGCGGTCACGCATGATGATTAAACCATAGTGGTTAGTTCGTTCGGCATTTTCCGGCACGCCGTAGCCGTTGTCCTGAACCGCGAGCTTCACCTGATTATCGTGCTGGCTAACGGTTACCGTTACCGCCGTCGCGCCGGAATGTTTGAGCACGTTGCTCAGGGCTTCACGGGCAATCTGCAGTACGTGAATGGCCTGATGAGAGGGGACAAAACGCGGCGGCAGCTGGTAGTCGAGCTTCACCGGGAATCCCAGTCGGGCGCTAAATTCGTGGCAGCTGGATTCGAGCGCAGGGCGCAGGCCCGGCTCCGTCAGCTGCAGCCGGAAGGTCGTCAGCAGCTCGCGTAGCTGCACCCAGGAGGTGTTCAGCTCGTTGCGGATTTGGCTGAGCAGTTGCTTATTGCTCTCAGGCATATCGGCATCCTGCATTTGCAGGCAGCTCACCTGCATTTTCATACACGAGAGCGACTGCGCGATCGAGTCGTGAAGCTCGCGGGCGATGGTGGCACGCTCCTCCATCACGATCAGCTGCTGCTGTTTTTCCTGATGCCTGTCGAGTGCCAGCGTCGCCGTCAGCTGTTCAACCAGGGTATCCACAAGCTGCTGCTGGTCGTGGCTAAGGTGACGTCCCGTGGGCAGCGTCGCCAGCAGTATGCCGTACTGAGTGTGGCTGTCGGTGAGGCGCCATTTGAGCGTGGTGCCGCCGGTGGTCAGCTGCGGTAGCCCGCGCGGGCAAAGGTGACAGCCCTTGTCATCGCAGGACATATCCGACTGGCAGGTAAATTCCTGGTGGTTCTCTTCGTCTTCAATATCGTAGACCCGCAGTTCGAGGTCGTGCAGAAGCGTCAGGTTTTGCAGGCCGTTGAGTACCGGCGAGAGACGCTCGCACAGCGGCACCTGCATATGCAGACGACGGTTGGCCTGCCACAGGAAAGAGAGTATTTCGTTTTTCTGCTCAAGCCCGGCGGTTTTTTCCTGCACCCGTTTTTCCAGCACCGCGTAGCTTTCAGACAGCTCTTCAGACATGGTATTGAGCGCCTGACCCAGCATGGCCATTTCGTTACGGCCGCTGATGTGGGCCCGCTGGGTGAAGTCACGGTCCGTTACGGCGCGGGCCATCGCCAGCAGCTGTTTCCACGGGTTTAACAGGCGGGCGCGCAGCCAGACGATGGTAAAAATTAACAGCAGCCCCATAAACAGGGCCATAGCGCGGTGAACCATGACCACGCGGTCGATGCGCAGCTCGGTCGTTTGGTCGAAAGAGGAGACCAGAGCATCAATACGGGAAACAAAACCGGCAACGTCCTTCGCCACCGTTTCGGCCTGCTGCGCCTGCTGTAGCCCCGGCCTGAGCTGGGTGTGCCAGTAATTTTGGAGCGATTTGAGCTGAGGCTCCTGACCGTCGCGCATGGCGGCTCTTTCCAGCTCGGCGCTGAATGCCGTCCGCTCCATTTCGTCGATCAGTACCCGATCGTCCGGCGTTAAGGGAACCGACGCCAGCAGCCGGTAACTCTGCATACGCAGCGATCCTGCCTCGTTAATGGCATGTGCATTACCCTGCACGCCCTGTACCAGCCAGCCAGAAATAGCCATGCCGGTCACACCGATAGCGGTAGACAGCAAGACGATAAGCGCCAGCTGGTTCACTAGCGTCAACGGTGATAAACATCTTCTTAACATAGCGTTGCCGGGCTCCTGACGTGGCCTGCTTGCAGGAATGGCGTTATTCTCATGCATACCCTGGAGTATACCCATACCAATAAAGGATTACCTCTAAATTGCCAGTGGGGTAGCGGTTGGGGGGAGGGAACGGCAGGGGGGCTTCATAGCCGTGAAAAACCACATCTTTTTTACCGGATCATCCTACTCACTAAGGAGCATGACTTTTTTTTCGCCGCAAAACCACCCACTTTTCCTTTGATTTATATCAACTTACCGCCGCTCTAAAACCCTAATGTTTGCAGCATCTTTCAAGAATCAGAGGTGTCTATGAGTCACTCATCCGCTCCCGAAAGGGAAAGTGGTTCCGTTATTACCGACTGGCGTCCGGAGGACCCGGCATTCTGGCAACAGCGTGGCCATCGTGTAGCAAGCCGTAACCTGTGGATTTCCGTTCCCTGCCTGCTGTTAGCGTTTTGCGTCTGGATGTTGTTTAGTGCTGTTGCGGTAAACCTGCCCAAAGTTGGCTTTACCTTTACCACCGATCAGCTGTTTATGTTAACCGCGCTGCCGTCGCTGTCGGGAGCGCTTTTGCGCGTGCCTTACGCCTTTATGGTGCCGGTCTTTGGCGGTCGCCGCTGGACGGCGTTCAGCACCGGGATCATGATCGTTCCTTGCGTATGGTTAGGGTTTGCGGTGCAGGATACCTCTACGCCGTTTAGCGTGTTCGTGATCATCTCTCTGCTGTGCGGCTTTGCGGGTGCAAACTTTGCGTCGAGCATGGCGAACATCAGCTTCTTCTTCCCGAAAGCGAAGCAGGGCGGTGCGCTGGGTATTAACGGCGGCCTGGGCAACATGGGCGTGAGCGTGATGCAGCTGATTGCGCCGCTGGCGATCTCTGTCTCCATCTTCGCGGCCTTTGGCGGCGGTGGCGTGACGCAGCCGGACGGTTCATCTCTGTTCCTTGAGAATGCGGCCTGGATTTGGGTTCCGTTCCTGGTGGTCTTTACGCTGGCATCCTGGTTCTTTATGAACGATTTGTCAGCGTCGAAGGCCTCCCTGAGCGAGCAGCTTCCGGTACTGAAACGTGGGCACCTGTGGGTGATGGCGCTGCTCTATCTGGCAACCTTTGGCTCGTTCATCGGCTTCTCCGCCGGTTTCGCGATGCTGTCGAAAACGCAGTTCCCGGAAATTCAGATCCTGCACTTTGCGTTCTTTGGTCCGTTTATCGGCGCGCTGGCGCGTTCTCTGGGCGGGATGATTTCTGACCGTCTGGGCGGAACCCGCGTGACCCTCATGAACTTCGTGGTGATGGCTGTCTTCTGCGCGCTGCTGTTCCTGACGCTGCCGGTCGACGGGCAGGGCGGTAACTTCCTCGCCTTCTTCGGCGTGTTTATGGTGCTGTTCCTGACGGCCGGGCTGGGAAGTGCGTCTACCTTCCAGATGATCTCCGTCATCTTCCGTAAGCTGACCATGGACCGCGTTAAGGCGCAGGGCGGCAGTGAAGAGCAGGCGATGCGTGAAGCAGCGACCGACACGGCCGCTGCCCTGGGCTTTATCTCTGCGATTGGCGCCATTGGCGGCTTCTTTATCCCGAAAGCGTTCGGTATTTCGCTTGACCTGACCGGCTCACCGGCAGGGGCAATGAAAGTATTCCTCGTCTTCTACATCGCCTGCGTAGTGATTACGTGGCTGGTGTATGGCCGTAATACCAAGAAAAAATAAGTAAGATTGATTATCCGTTTGCGCGGCCTCAGTGCCGCGCTTTTTTTATTACGTATTTAGTTACAACATACTTATCTGTTTTCACAGGCGCGCCGCGGGTAACACTGCGATCGCTATCGCATTACAGGCGTCTCTACCCCTTAATACCTAAGATGTTAAATGCTGCCCCGCTTTTTGTACGATAAATAGAGAATATCCTTATAAATCATTAATATAAAAAATCAAAAAATATACCGCTTTGGTGGTATTCGACGTAATACCTCCCTTAACAGACCCCGTCCGCCTTGATCGTTATCAATTCTCACCATCTTTCATAGCGTTACCTTCGCTGCAAATCAGCAATGTCGATTTAGAGAGCCACAGGCTCCACACAGGAGATACCCGATGAGCAAATTTTTGGACCGGTTTCGCTACTTCAAACAGAAGGGTGAAACTTTTGCCGATGGGCACGGCCAGGTTCTGGAGACTAACCGGGACTGGGAAGACGGTTACCGCCAGCGCTGGCAGCATGACAAAGTCGTCCGTTCTACCCACGGCGTAAACTGCACTGGCTCATGCAGCTGGAAGATTTTCGTCAAAAACGGGCTGGTGACCTGGGAAGTGCAGCAGACGGACTATCCGCGCACGCGCCCGGACCTGCCAAACCACGAACCGCGCGGCTGTCCGCGCGGCGCGAGTTACTCCTGGTATCTCTACAGCGCTAACCGCTTGAAATACCCGTTGATGCGCAAGCGCCTGATGAAAATCTGGCGTGAAGCGAAAGCCCAGCACAGCGATCCGGTTGATGCCTGGGCATCGATTATCGAAGACGCCGACAAAGCGAAAAGCTTTAAGCAGGCACGCGGTCGCGGCGGCTTCGTGCGTTCCTCATGGAAAGAAGTCAACGAGCTGATTGCCGCCTCTAACGTCTATACCGTAAAAACCTACGGCCCTGACCGCGTAGCGGGCTTCTCGCCAATCCCGGCGATGTCGATGGTCTCTTATGCCTCCGGCGCGCGCTACCTCTCCCTGATTGGCGGGACCTGCCTGAGCTTCTATGACTGGTACTGCGACCTGCCGCCTGCGTCTCCGCAGACCTGGGGCGAGCAGACCGACGTGCCTGAATCCGCCGACTGGTATAACTCCAGCTACATCCTGGCCTGGGGCTCTAACGTTCCTCAGACCCGTACCCCGGACGCACACTTCTTTACCGAAGTGCGCTACAAAGGCACCAAGACCGTTGCGATTACCCCTGACTACGCCGAAATCGCGAAGCTGTGCGACCTGTGGTTAGCACCGAAGCAGGGTACCGATGCGGCAATGGCGCTGGCGATGGGCCACGTGATGCTGCGCGAGTTCCACCTGGACAAGCCTAGCCAGTACTTTACCGACTACGTGCGTCGCTACACCGACATGCCAATGCTGGTGATGCTGGAAGAGCGTGACGGCTACTATGCCGCGGGCCGTATGCTGCGCGCCGCTGACCTGGTGGATGCGCTGGGTCAGGAAAACAATCCACAGTGGAAAACCGTTGCCTGCAACAGCAGCGGTGAGCTGATTGCGCCAAACGGCTCTATCGGCTTCCGCTGGGGCGAAAAAGGCAAGTGGAACCTGGAACAGCGCGACGGTACGTCCGGTGAAGAGACCGATCTGCGCCTGAGCATGCTGGGCAGCCAGGACGAGATCGCGGACGTGGGCTTCCCGTACTTCGGCGGGGAAGGGACCGAGCACGTTAACAAAGTGGAGCTGCAAAACGTCCTGATACATAAGCTGCCGGTGAAACGCCTGCAGCTGGCCGACGGTTCAACCGCGCTGGTCACCACCGTGTACGATCTGACCATGGCTAACTACGGCCTCGATCGCGGCCTGAACGACGAAAACTGCGCAACCGGCTACGACGAGGTGAAAGCGTACACCCCGGCGTGGGCTGAGCAGATCACCGGCGTTCCGGCGGCGCAGATCACCCGCATCGCGCGTGAATTTGCAGAGAACGCCGACAAAACCCACGGTCGTTCGATGATTATCGTCGGTGCCGGTCTGAACCACTGGTATCACCTCGATATGAACTATCGCGGCCTGATCAACATGCTGATCTTCTGCGGCTGCGTTGGCCAGAGCGGCGGCGGCTGGGCGCACTATGTGGGCCAGGAAAAACTGCGTCCGCAGACCGGCTGGCAGCCGCTGGCGTTTGCCCTCGACTGGCAGCGTCCGGCACGCCACATGAACAGCACCTCCTACTTCTATAACCACTCCAGCCAGTGGCGCTACGAGACGGTTACCGCGCAGGAATTACTGTCGCCGATGGCGGATAAATCCCGCTACAGCGGCCACCTGATTGACTTCAACGTTCGCGCTGAACGCATGGGCTGGCTGCCGTCTGCACCGCAGCTGGGTACCAACCCGCTGCGCATTGCGGAAGAGGCGAAGAAAGCAGGCATGACGCCGGTGGATTACACCGTTAAATCCCTGAAGGAAGGCTCCATTCGCTTCGCGGCGGAACAGCCTGAAAACGGTAAAAACCATCCGCGCAACCTGTTCATCTGGCGCTCCAACCTGCTCGGTTCTTCCGGTAAGGGCCACGAGTTTATGCTGAAGTATCTGCTCGGAACCGACCACGGTATTCAGGGTAAAGATCTCGGCAAGCAGGGCGGCGTGAAGCCTGAAGAAGTGGAATGGCAGGATAACGGCCTGGACGGCAAGCTGGATCTGGTGGTGACGCTGGACTTCCGTCTGTCCAGCACCTGCCTGTACTCCGATATCGTTCTGCCAACGGCAACCTGGTACGAAAAAGACGACATGAATACCTCGGATATGCATCCGTTTATTCATCCGCTGTCTGCTGCCGTTGACCCGGCGTGGGAATCCAAAAGCGACTGGGAAATTTACAAAGGCATCGCCGAGAAATTCTCCGAAGTCTGCGTAGGTCACCTGGGCAAAGAAACCGACGTGGTGACGCTGCCGATCCAGCACGACTCCGCCGCCGAACTGGCGCAGCCGCTGGACGTGAAGGACTGGAAAAAAGGCGAGTGCGACCTTATCCCGGGCGTGACCGCGCCGCACATCATTCCAGTTGAGCGTGACTACCCGGCGACCTACGAGCGCTTTACCTCTATCGGCCCGCTGATGGAGAAAATCGGCAACGGCGGTAAAGGGATTGCCTGGAATACCCAGAGCGAAATGGATCTGCTGCGTAAGCTCAATTACACCAAGGCAGATGGCCCGGCCAAAGGCCAGCCGATGCTGAATACCGCGATTGATGCTGCGGAGATGATCCTGACTCTGGCTCCGGAAACCAACGGCCAGGTGGCCGTGAAGGCCTGGGCCGCGCTGAGTGAGTTTACCGGTCGTGACCACAAGCATCTGGCCCTGAATAAAGAAGACGAGAAAATCCGCTTCCGCGATATCCAGGCCCAGCCGCGCAAAATTATCTCCAGCCCGACCTGGTCAGGCCTGGAAGACGAGCACGTTTCCTATAACGCAGGCTATACCAACGTTCACGAGCTGATCCCGTGGCGCACCCTGACCGGTCGTCAGTCTCTGTATCAGGATCACCAGTGGATGCGTGATTTCGGTGAGAGCCTGCTGGTGTACCGTCCACCAATCGACACCCGCTCGGTGAAGGCGGTGATGGGCGAGAAGTCCAACGGTAATCCGGAGAAAGCGCTGAACTTCCTCACGCCGCACCAGAAGTGGGGTATCCACTCCACCTACAGCGACAACCTGCTGATGCTGACGCTGGGTCGCGGTGGTCCGATTGTGTGGATGAGCGAAGCCGATGCCAAAGATCTGGGCATTGTGGATAACGACTGGATTGAGGTGTTCAACACCAACGGTTCGTTAACCGCGCGTGCGGTGGTGAGCCAGCGCGTTCCGGCGGGAATGACCATGATGTACCACGCGCAGGAACGTATCGTGAACATTCCTGGCTCAGAAATTACCGAGCAGCGCGGCGGTATTCACAACTCGGTCACCCGTATTACGCCGAAGCCAACCCATATGATCGGTGGCTATGCGCAGCTGGCCTACGGCTTTAACTACTACGGCACCGTAGGATCTAACCGCGATGAGTTCGTGGTGGTACGTAAGATGAAGAATATTAACTGGTTAGACGGCGAAGGTAATGATCAGGTACAGGAGAGCGTAAAATGAAAATTCGTTCACAAGTCGGCATGGTGCTGAATCTGGATAAATGCATCGGCTGTCACACCTGCTCAGTCACCTGTAAAAACGTCTGGACCAGCCGCGAAGGCACCGAATACGCCTGGTTCAACAACGTGGAAACCAAGCCGGGCACCGGCTTCCCGACCAACTGGGAAGACCAGGAGAAATACAAGGGCGGCTGGATCCGCAAAATCAACGGCAAAATTCAGCCGCGCATGGGTAACCGCGCGATGCTGCTGGGTAAAATCTTCGCTAACCCGCATCTGCCGGGCATTGACGATTACTACGAGCCGTTTGATTTTGACTATCAGAACCTGCATAACGCAGCGGAAGGGAAACATCAGCCGATTGCCCGCCCTCGCTCGCTGATTACCGGTCAGCGCATGAACAAGATCGAAAAAGGCCCGAACTGGGAAGACGATCTGGGCGGCGAGTTTGAGAAGCTGTCGAAAGACAAAAACTTCGAGAACATGCAGAAGGCGATGTACGGCCAGTTCGAAAACACCTTCATGATGTACCTGCCGCGCCTGTGCGAGCACTGCCTCAACCCGGCGTGCGTGGCGACCTGCCCGAGCGGCGCCATCTACAAGCGTGAAGAGGACGGCATCGTCCTGATCGACCAGGACAAGTGCCGCGGCTGGCGTATGTGTATCACCGGCTGCCCGTACAAAAAAATCTACTTCAACTGGAAGAGCGGCAAGTCAGAGAAGTGCATCTTCTGCTATCCGCGCATCGAAGCCGGTATGCCAACCGTCTGTTCAGAAAGCTGCGTGGGCCGTATTCGCTACCTAGGCGTGCTGCTGTACGACGCGGACGCGATTGAAACGGCAGCGAGCACCGAGCACGAGAAAGACCTTTATCAGCGTCAGCTGGACGTGTTCCTCGATCCTAACGATCCGAAAGTGATCGAGCAGGCGCTGAAGGACGGCGTGCCGCAGAGCGTGATCGACGCTGCGCAGCAGTCGCCGGTGTACAAAATGGCAATGGACTGGAAGCTGGCCCTGCCGCTGCATCCGGAATACCGCACGCTGCCGATGGTCTGGTACGTGCCGCCTCTGTCACCGATTCAGTCTGCCGCCGACGCGGGCGAACTGGGCAGCAACGGCATTCTGCCGGACGTCGAAAGCCTGCGTATCCCGGTTCAGTACCTGGCAAACCTGCTGACCGCAGGCGATACCCAGCCTGTACTGCTGGCGCTGAAGCGTATGCTGGCGATGCGCCACTTCAAACGTACCGAAACCGTCGACGGCGTGATTGACACCCGTGCGCTGGAAGAGGTGGGTCTGACCGAAGCGCAGGCGCAGGAGATGTACCGCTACCTGGCGATTGCCAACTACGAAGACCGTTTCGTGGTGCCGAGCAGCCACCGCGAACAGGCTCGCGAAGCCTTCCCGGAAAAAAGCGGATGTGGCTTTACCTTCGGTGACGGTTGCCACGGTTCAGACACGAAATTCAACCTGTTCAACAGCCGCCGCATCGACGCGATGGATGTGACCAGCAAAACGGAGCCGCACCAATGATTGAACTCGTCATTGTTTCGCGTCTGCTCGAGTACCCGGATGCTGCGCTTGCGCAGCATCAGCAGGAACTCTTTGATGCACTCGCGTCATCTGAAAACCTGGACAAAGAGGACGCTCAGAAGCTGGGCGTTTTCCTCCGCGATCTGTTAGCCCGCGATCTTCTGGACGCGCAGGCGGACTACAGCCAGCTGTTCGATCGCGGTCGCGCCACCTCGCTGCTGCTGTTTGAACACGTTCACGGTGAATCCCGCGACCGCGGTCAGGCGATGGTGGATCTGATGTCCCAGTATGAGCAGCACGGCCTGCAGCTTGACAGCCGAGAGCTGCCCGATCATCTGCCGCTGTACCTGGAATATCTGGCGCAGCTGCCTAAAGAAGAGGCGCTTGGCGGCCTGCAGGACATCGCACCGATTCTGGCGCTGCTAGGCGCGCGTCTTCAGCAGCGTGAAAGCCGCTACGCCGTGCTGTTCGACCTGCTGATGAAGCTGGCAAACGCATCGGTCGACGGTGAAAAAGTGGCGGAGAAAATTGCGGATGAAGCCCGCGACGACACTCCGCAGGCGCTGGACGCGGTCTGGGAAGAAGAGCAGGTGAAATTCTTTGCTGACCAGAAGTGCGGCGAGTCTGAAATCTCTGCTCACCAGCGTCGTTTTGCCGGGGCCGTTGCTCCGCAATATTTGAATATCTCTAACGGAGGACGGCAATAATGCACTTCCTGAATATGTTCTTCTTTGACATCTACCCGTATATCGCGGGCACCGTGTTCCTGGTGGGAAGCTGGCTGCGTTATGACTATGGCCAGTACACCTGGCGTGCTGCCTCCAGCCAGATGCTGGACCGCAAGGGGATGAACCTGGCGTCTAACCTGTTCCACATCGGGATCCTGGGCGTGATTGCAGGCCATGCATTCGGAATGTTGACGCCGCATTGGATGTATGAAGCGTGGTTGCCGCTGGAAGTGAAACAGAAGATGGCAATGTTCGGTGGCGGTGCTGCGGGTCTTATGTGTCTGGTTGGCGGCCTGTTGCTACTTAAACGCCGCCTCTTCAGCCCTCGCATTCGCGCTACGACAACCCCAGCAGATATTCTGGTGATGTCGGTACTGGTTATCCAGTGTGCGCTGGGTCTGCTGACCATTCCATTCTCTGCGCAGCATATGGACGGCAGCGAAATGATGAAGCTGGTCGGCTGGGCGCAGTCCGTCGTGACCTTCCACGGCGGTGCGTCTGAACACCTGGACGGCGTGGCGTTTATTTTCCGCATGCACCTGGTGCTCGGCATGACCCTGTTTGTGCTGTTCCCGTTCTCTCGTCTGGTACACATCTGGAGCGTGCCGGTGGAATACCTGACGCGCAAATACCAGATTGTGCGTGCCCGCCGCTAATTTACCGTTTTGACCCTAACCCCGCGCTCGCGGGGTTTTTTTTCGCCCCAGCCAAGATTATTTCCCGCCGCCGCGAACAGGATCAGCGCGCCGCCCGCCAGCTGCGTGAGGTTTAGCGAATGTCCAAACACCAGGTTGTCGACCACAAGTGCCACCACCGGATAGATAAACGATAGCGAGCCGGTAATGGGCGTCGGCAGTTTCTGAATGGCGCTATAGAGCAGCTGGTACATGATGCCGGTATGGACAATGCCTAACGTCAGCAACATTGGCCAGGGGAAGTCACCGGATAGTGTTGGCATGCTCGCAAATGGCAAAAGCATCGCTACGCCCGTCAGCACCTGTATAAAAGCGATGTGCTGCGGTGCGATGGACCTGAGCTTTCGGGCAATGATTGCCGTCAGCGCATAGAAGAAGGCTGCACCCAGGGCCAGGCCGATCCCGACAAGCCATTCCTTGCTGTGCGCGCCGCTCAGCTCGCTGGAGAGCAATATCACTACGCCACCAAAGGCGAGGAACAGCCAACCCCACTTCACCAGACTCACGCGCTCGCCTAAAAGCATGCCCATCATGACCAGCATGAACGGCTGGGTGTTATACACCACGGTAGAAAGCCCAATAGAGATCCGTTCGTAGGCGGCGAACAGTAACAGCCAGTTCACCACTAATGCCACGCCGCCCAGAATGGCCAGCAGCAGCGTGGTGCGGGTAAGGGGGCTAAAGGGCTTTTGACTTACCCGAATAAAAATAAAAAGCGCGACTGCCCCGATAAGGCAGCGCCAGAACACCACTTCCGTCACCGGCAGGCCGCTGAGTAAAACAAACGCGCCTATAGAGCCGGAAATCAACATCGCCAGGCACATTTGCCAGACGCCTTTTTGTAAATCGCCCATCATTCACCTCCTGATTAATGACGTTATTGTCGAAAATCGCTGTCGGGTTTTACAGGGGTGAGATAAGGTGAAATGCAGTAATGCCTTTTTTTAATTAGGAGGAAACGATGGAATGCCTTCTCGATGATATCGACCGACAAATTTTAGCCTGTCTGGTCGAGGATGCGCGCATGTCCCTAAAGGTGCTCAGTGGTCGCGTTGGCCTGACCTCGCCCAGCACGGCAGAGCGTCTGAAACGGCTTGAAGAGCGGGGCGTGATTCAGGGGTATGGTGCGCGGGTGAATCTGGCTGCGCTGGGGTATACGTTGCAGGCGCTGGTGCGCGTGCGGCCATTGCCGGGGTTGCTCCAAAAGGTGGATAAATACATTCAGGCGATGCCAGAGTGTATTGAGAGCGACAAGGTGACGGGGGAGGATTGCTTTGTGATCAGGCTGGTGGTGCGATCCATAGAGCAACTCGACGCGTTGCTGGACGGCCTGGCGGAACATGCACAGTGTAATACGTCGATTGTGAAGAGTTCTCCGGTGAAACGTCGTTTGCCGCCGATGTAGGTTTCTGTCGCCGGGTGGCGGCTGCGCCTTACCCGGCCTACGAAGGCGGACGCGTTTCGAGTTTATTATGATTTTAGGTTTTACTGGCAGTGATGGTGGTGGGGGAAGGATTACTCGGCGCGTTGCGCCTCGCCCTTCGGGTCGTTGCCTGCGGCAACGCTTTCTCGCTGCGCTCGAATCGAACCTTAGTCGAAGCTTCTCATCCTTCCCCGTTACGGAAAAGCACGATGCCTGGTGCGAATAGAAGGTTTAGAGCGATCTGGAAGCGATGGTGGTGGGGGAAGGATTCGAACCTTCGAAGTCGATGACGGCAGATTTACAGTCTGCTCCCTTTGGCCGCTCGGGAACCCCACCAGGGGTAATTCATATTTTGAGGTCGTGCTGAGAGATGGTGGTGGGGGAAGGATTCGAACCTTCGAAGTCGATGACGGCAGATTTACAGTCTGCTCCCTTTGGCCGCTCGGGAACCCCACCACGGGGTAATGCTTATACTGGCCTGCTTCCTGTTGGGAAGCGGGGCGCATCATATCAAATGAGACGCCCCTGTAAAGCATTCCTTTAGGAAAAAGAGGCCGTTTGCCTGCTTTTTATCCGTAAAGGTGCAAAGCTAATCAATTCATTTTCCGAAGGATTAAAGAATAATCGTTCTGTTGCCGTACACAAAGACGCGCTGACCCAGCACCTGGTAGAGCGCGCGGCTCAGCACGTTTTTCTCAACGTCACGTCCGGCGCGCATCATATCTTCAGCCGTGTAGGTGTGATCCACGTGAATTACGTCCTGCATGATGATTGGACCTTCATCCAGATTATCATTCACGTAGTGCGCGGTCGCACCGATGATCTTCACGCCGCGCTCATACGCCTGGTGATACGGGCGTGCGCCAATAAAGGCCGGCAGGAACGAGTGGTGAATGTTGATAATCTTGTTCGGGAAACGTGCCACGAAGGACGGCGTCAGTACGCGCATGTATTTTGCCAGCACCACGTAGTCGGGATTATGCGCTTCAATAGCCTGCGCCATCAGATCGTCGTGCTCTTCACGAGTATGGCCTTCATGGCTCACCAGTTCGAACGGAATATCAAACCGCTCTACCAGCGTGCGCAGCGTCTCATGGTTGCCAATAACGGCAGCAATTTCAACGTCCAGCCCGCCGTAATTGGCTTTCATCAGCAGATCGCCGAGGCAGTGTGCTTCTTTGGTCACCAGGATCACGATGCGGCGGCGACCAGCCGGGGTGAGTTCGCGCACGGAGCCTTCCGGCAGGGCACTGTCAAGGTCGGCAAGCAGGGTGGTGTCGTTGAAAATCCCTTCCAGCTCGGTACGCATAAAGAAGCGGCCGGTACGGTGGTCAACGAACTCGTTGTTCTGCACGATATTCAGTTCATGCTTGTAGCAAATATTGGTAATTCGTGCGATCAGCCCCTTTTGGTCGGGACAGATGGTGCGCAGAACTTTACGTTGTAGTGATTGCATCGCCGGGAAATCCTGTTTGTGTATTTGCGAAGTCTGGGTTGTCAGGCGTTACTGCCCGCAACACTTTTTGAATTTTTTACCTGAACCACATGGGCAGGGATCGTTACGACCAAACTGTGGGCGCGTTCCGTCAATATAATACCATTGCCCGCTTTCCTTTAAGAACCGGGAACGCTCGATAATGGCGCCTGGCTTATTTTGCTCGATGAAACGGGCAACGAAGCTGACGAAACCTTCGCCTTCACGATCGCCCGGGGCGGACTCATAGACCGTGAGGCCAAGCCATTGGGTATTGGCGAACCCGGTTTCGATATCCTGCCTGAAATCGCCTGCATGGCAGGACGGATGCCAGGTTTTAATCAGGTAGTCTGCGTCTTTGATCACAAAAGCAGTATACCGTGAACGCATAAGGTGTGACGGGTCTGGTGCAACCTGTTCGCCGGAAAGATATCGCTGGCAACATAGGCTATACTCCAGAGCGCTACCACAGGGGCAGAGTTGAGACACGATTCTCTTCCTGGAACAAAAAATAAAGGCGTTAAACGCTTCGGGTAGCACCATGTTAACCGAGCAGTTGCGTTGACGCTATGTCGGGAATCCAGGGGAAGTAAAACAGGGCTAATGAGAAAAGTTAAAGTTGGACTGGCGCTGGGCTCAGGTGCAGCCCGGGGATGGTCGCATATCGGGGTGATCAACGCCCTGAAGCAGATGGGCGTTGAGATTGATATTGTTGCCGGGTGTTCTATAGGGTCGCTGGTTGGGGCTGCCTACGCCTGCGGTAAACTCCCTGAACTGGAAGGCTGGGTCCGTTCCTTCAGCTATTGGGATGTACTCCGCCTGATGGATCTCTCCTGGCAACGGGGTGGGCTGCTGCGCGGTGAACGCGTGTTTAACCAGTTCCGCCAGATTATGCCTCTCGAAGATTTCACTCATTGTCAGATGCCTTTCGGCGCCGTTGCGACGAACCTCAGTACGGGACGTGAGCTTTGGCTTACCGAAGGCGATCTTCACCTTGCCGTTCGCGCGTCCTGCAGCATACCTGGACTGATGGCACCTGTTCCGCATAATGGCTACTGGCTGGTCGATGGTGGGGTCGTGAACCCGGTTCCCATCTCCCTGACGCGCGCAATGGGGGCCGACATCGTGATCGCCGTAGACCTACAGCATGATGCGCATCTGATGCAGCAAGACCTGATGCCCGTAAATTTGCACAGCGATGAGTCCGAGGTTGAAAAATTGGCCTGGCACGAACGCCTGCGCGGGCGGATTGGCCGCATGGCTGCGCGACGCGCAGTTACCGCCCCTACGGCAATGGAAATTATGACAACATCAATCCAGGTGCTTGAGAATCGCCTAAAACGAAATCGTATGGCAGGCGACCCTCCAGATATTCTGATTCAGCCGTTTTGTCCGCAAATCTCGACCCTTGATTTCCATCGGGCTGAGGCCGCCATCGCAGCGGGCTCCGTAGCCGTCGAAAAGAAAATGGACGAATTGTTGCCATTTGTGCGAACCGCACTTTAAGCATCTATTTTTGATTACTTCAGCAAAATCTGACAGGCGATAGTGCCGATACCATGCCACTATTTAGTAACTGTCAGCCAGGGGAGGATTCATGACGCAGCCATTGGCCGGAAAACATATATTGATTGTTGAAGACGAACCCGTTTTCCGCTCGCTGCTGGATTCATGGTTGTCATCATTGGGGGCTATAACCCTTCTTGCTGAGGACGGGATCGACGCGCTGGAAAAAATGGCGAATGCTACCGCCGATCTGATGATCTGCGATATTGATATGCCGCGGATGAATGGGCTCAAGCTGGTCGAACACTTACGTAACGAAGGTGATACGACGCCTATCCTCGTGATTTCCGCCACAGAAAATATGGCCGATATCGCCAAAGCATTACGTCTGGGCGTTCAGGATATTCTGCTGAAACCCGTAAAGGATTTGAACCGCCTACGAGAAACGGTTTTAGCCTGTCTTTATCCAAATATGTTTAATTCCCGCGTGGAGGAAGAGGAACGCCTCTTCCAGGACTGGGACGCACTGGTCAGTAACCCACTTGCCGCCGCAAAATTATTGCAGGAGCTTCAGCCGCCGGTTCAACAAAACCTCTCTCACTGTCGAGTAAATTATCGACAGCTGGTGGCTGCCGATCAGCCTGGTCTTGTGCTTGATATTGCCCCGCTGTCCGATTCCGACCTGGCATTTTATTGTCTGGACGTCACGCGGGCAGGGGATAATGGAGTATTAGCAGCCCTGTTGCTTCGTGCACTATTTAATGGACTGCTCCAGGAGCAGCTGTCACATCAGGGACAACGGCTTCCTGAGTTAGGCAGTTTGCTTAAACAAGTTAATCATCTTTTCCGGCAGGCCAATTTACCAGGGCAATTTCCACTGTTGGTGGGGTATTACCATAGTGGGCTGAAAAATCTGATCCTGGTGTCTGCCGGACTAAACGCGTCACTGAATACCGGAGAGCATCATATTCAGGTAAGCAACGGCGTACCGCTGGGGACATTAGAGACGGCTTATCTTAATCAGATTAGCCATCGCTGTTCATCCTGGCAGTGCCAAATTTGGGGGGCTGGAGGACGGCTTCGCTTAATGTTGTCCACGGAATAAGCAGTTGGATATTATTCGTGAGAATGCTTTACCTCTGTTTTCTCCGGGGTGCTACTATCACGGCCCAGATTCATGCGTATTTGTCTTAATTGATCGGCAACGCGTTCTTTTCAGACCCGGACTGTAGGGTAAGACTGATATACTCAACGCGTTATTTAATGCATAAAGTTCAAAAGTTGAACAGCTCAGGAGAATTTCAATGGCTGCCCTTAATTCGAAAGTCAGAAAGGCCGTTATCCCGGTAGCGGGATTGGGGACCAGGATGTTACCAGCAACTAAGGCGATTCCTAAAGAGATGCTGCCTTTGGTTGATAAGCCATTAATCCAGTATGTCGTGAATGAATGTATCGCTGCAGGTATTACTGAAATTGTGCTGGTTACGCATTCATCCAAAAACTCTATCGAAAACCATTTCGATACAAGTTTTGAACTTGAAGCAATGCTGGAAAAACGTGTTAAACGTCAGCTGTTGGCTGAAGTTCAATCTATTTGTCCGCCTCACGTAACCATTATGCAGGTTCGTCAGGGGCTGGCTAAAGGGCTGGGCCATGCCGTATTGTGCGCACACCCTGTAGTGGGCGACGAGCCTGTTGCCGTTATTCTGCCAGACGTTATTCTGGATGAATTCGAATCTGACCTGTCACAGGACAACCTGGCAGAGATGATTAAACGCTTCGACGAAACGGGCAGCAGCCAGATTATGGTTGAGCCGGTGGATGACGTTACCGCTTACGGTGTCGTTGACTGTAAGGGTGTGAACCTGGAACCCGGTGAAAGTGTTCCGATGGTAGGTGTGGTTGAGAAGCCAAAAGCTGACGTAGCGCCTTCAAATCTGGCCGTGGTTGGCCGTTATGTCCTGAGCGCAGAAATCTGGCCACTGCTGGCGAAAACCCCTCCTGGAGCGGGTGATGAGATCCAGCTGACCGACGGTATCGATATGCTGATCGAGAAAGAAACCGTTGAAGCTTACCATATGAAAGGTAAGAGCCATGACTGCGGCAATAAACTCGGTTATATGCAGGCGTTTGTCGAATATGGTATCCGCCACAATACCCTGGGTGAAGAATTTAAAGCCTGGCTGAAAGATACCATGGGTATTAAAAAATAATCCTGGCTGGCAATGAACAAAACCGGTGTGGCGATGCCCACCGGTTTTTTTATGCCCATAACACCCTGTTGAAGGTATGGACTGTAAAAGTGCTTAAATAGCCGCTTGTCGCTATATGACAGAGTGTAAGGGGATGTTCCCGGTAAATTGCAGACACAAAAAATCCCGCATTAAGCGGGATTTTTAAGAATCAGTCCTGATTAATCCTTGATCAGGAAGTCATCCAGTTGTTTACCCTGCTCGTCCATCGCTTTCTTGATAACAGCTGGGGTACGGCCCTGGCCTGTCCAGGTTTTCTCTTCGCCGTTCTCATCGATGTAGCTATATTTAGCCGGGCGAGCAGCGCGTTTAGCTTTGGTGCCGGTTTTAGCCGCAGCCATGCTGTTCAGCAATTCGTTTGGATCGATACCATCAGCAATCAGCATTTCGCGATATTGCTGCAGTTTACGCGTACGCTCTTCAACTTCTGCTGCAGCTGCGCTTTCTTCTTCGCGACGTTCATTAACGACAACTTCTAATTTTTCCAGCATTTCTTCAAGCGTTTCGAGGGTGCATTCTCTTGCTTGCGCACGAAGAGTACGGATGTTGTTCAGAATTTTAAGTGCTTCGCTCATTGTAGTAATCTCAAACTTATAATGGGGGTGGTTTGTTGTCCTAATAATAGAGCCATACATTCAGTTGTGCAATAGCCTGGAATGTAAGGAATTCAAAAAATACTAAATTATCGCCGCTATTATTAATTACGCTAACTTAAATTTCATCCGCAGTATGGCCGCTTGTTATCACCCAGGCCGCCTCAACCCGGTTGTTTGCATGTTTTTTTTGTGACATTTACCGCAGGAATTATAGTTGCGGCGGATAAATATCAGCCTTTTGTATTACTTCGGTATAGCCGTGTCCGGGTAGAAATAGTTAATAAATAGTGAATTTTAAGGAACGTGGATTCCAGTATAAAAAGAAGTGTTATGTTTCCCCGAATGCATAACTTAATGACCTGGGTTAATGCCATTACTGCATGTTTTAACGCATTATTTTCTTAATCTGCTGCAAGTTATCTCTCCTCAAAGCCGCATACTCTGTGCGGTCTGTCGCTGATGGCGAGACAAAATATGGTACAATGAACCATCGGGAATATTACACATTGATTAGGGTTTTACGACCAATGGCACAACTTTATTTCTACTATTCGGCAATGAATGCAGGGAAATCTACGGCGCTACTGCAATCCTCTTACAATTATCAGGAACGGGGCATGCGTACCGTTGTTTACACCGCTGAAATCGACGACCGATTTGGTGCGGGGAAGGTGAGCTCACGGATTGGGCTCTCTTCTCCTGCGCGGCTTTATAATCCGCAGACCGACCTGCTGCAGGATATCCGCGCGGAAAATGCGTCACAGCCTATTCACTGCGTGTTAGTTGATGAAAGCCAGTTCCTGACGCGAGAGCAGGTTCATGCGCTTTCTGAGGTCGTTGACGAACTTGATATTCCCGTTCTTTGCTATGGGCTGCGCACAGATTTCAGGGGCGAGTTATTTCCCGGTAGCCAGTATTTGCTAGCCTGGTCAGATAAGCTTGTTGAACTGAAAACGATCTGTTTCTGCGGGCGTAAAGCCAGCATGGTGCTGCGTCTGGACCAGTCGGGAAAACCCTATGCAGACGGCGAGCAGGTGGTGATAGGAGGCAATGAACGCTATGTATCGGTCTGCCGTAAGCACTATAAAGAAGCGCTGGCCGTGGGCTCTCTGACAGCGCTTCAACACGACAACCGCCGGTAATGCGTTGTTGAAATTATTTGCCAGAATTGAGATATAAAAAAACCCGCCAGTGGCGGGTTTTTTATCGGGCTGTCAATCAGGCGCTTTTCTTCGCTTTTTTGTCAGCTTTTACGACAGGTGCTTCTACTTTCACACCCGCAGTTTCACCTTCTTTGAACTCACGACCGTAGTAGGTATCCAGCAGGATCTGTTTCAGCTCGGAGATCAGTGGGTAGCGCGGGTTCGCACCGGTACACTGGTCATCGAAGGCATCTTCAGACAGCTTATCTACGTGAGCAAGGAAGTCAGCTTCCTGAACGCCTGCTTCGCGGATAGATTTAGGAATACCCAGCTCGGCTTTGATGCTGTCGAGCCATGCCAGCAGTTTCTCAATCTTCGCCGCAGTACGGTCGCCCGGTGCGCTCAGACCGAGGTGGTCAGCGATTTCAGCGTAGCGACGACGTGCCTGAGGACGGTCGTACTGGCTGAATGCAGTCTGCTTGGTTGGGTTGTCGTTAGCGTTATAACGGATAACGTTGCTGATCAACAGGGCGTTCGCCAGACCGTGAGGAATGTGGAACTGGGAACCCAGCTTGTGTGCCATTGAGTGGCAAACACCCAGGAAGGCGTTCGCAAACGCAATACCGGCGATGGTTGCGGCACTGTGTACACGCTCACGCGCTACTGGGTTTTTAGACCCTTCGTTGTAGGACGCCGGCAGGTTTTCTTTCAGCAGTTTCAGAGCCTGCAGCGCCTGACCGTCAGAGAACTCAGAAGCCAGTACGGAGACATATGCTTCCAGCGCGTGAGTCACGGCATCAAGACCACCGAACGCACACAGTGACTTAGGCATATCCATGACCAGGTTGGCATCAACGATAGCCATATCTGGGGTCAGTGCGTAGTCAGCGAGCGGGTATTTCTGGCCTGTCGCATCGTCAGTCACAACTGCAAACGGCGTAACTTCTGAACCGGTACCGGAAGTGGTGGTAACGGCGATCATTTTCGCTTTTACGCCCATTTTCGGGAACTTGTAGATACGTTTACGGATGTCCATAAAGCGCAGCGCCAGTTCTTCGAAGTGCGTTTCTGGGTGCTCGTACATAACCCACATGATCTTCGCGGCGTCCATTGGGGAACCGCCGCCCAGAGCGATAATCACATCTGGTTTGAAGGAGTTCGCCAGTTCAGCACCTTTACGCACAACGCTCAGGGTTGGGTCAGCTTCAACTTCAAAGAAAACTTCAGTTTCAACGCCGGACGCTTTCAGAACAGAGGTAATCTGGTCCGCGTAGCCGTTGTTGAACAGGAAGCGGTCGGTCACGATCAGCGCACGTTTGTGGCCATCGGTAATCACTTCATCCAGCGCGATTGGCAGAGAGCCACGGCGGAAGTAGATAGATTTCGGAAGTTTGTGCCATAACATGTTTTCAGCTCGCTTAGCAACGGTTTTCTTGTTGATCAGGTGTTTTGGACCAACGTTTTCAGAGATGGAGTTACCACCCCAGGAACCACAACCCAGAGTCAGGGAAGGTGCGAGTTTAAAGTTGTACAGGTCACCGATACCACCCTGTGACGCAGGGGTGTTGATCAGGATACGTGCCGTTTTCATCATCTGGCCGAAGTGAGCAACGCGTTCTGGTTGGTTATCCTGGTCAGTGTACAGGCAGGATGTGTGACCGATACCGCCCATGGCAACCAGCTTCTCAGCTTTCTCTACCGCATCGTCGAAATCTTTCGCGCGGTACATCGCCAGAGTAGGGGACAGTTTTTCGTGAGCAAACGGCTCGCTTTCATCAACAACAGTGACTTCACCAATCAGAATCTTGGTGGTCGCCGGTACGGTAAAGCCTGCGAGCTCAGCAATTTTGTATGCTGGCTGGCCAACGATAGCGGCGTTCAGCGCGCCGTTTTTCAGGATGATGTCCTGAACCGCTTTCAGCTCTTTGCCCTGCAGCATATAGCCGCCGTGGCTGGCGAAACGTTCGCGAACAGCATCGTATACGGAATCAACAACGACAACAGACTGCTCGGATGCACAGATGACGCCATTGTCGAAGGTTTTGGACATCAGAACAGAAGCAACGGCACGTTTAATGTCTGCGGTTTCGTCGATGACGACAGGGGTGTTACCTGCGCCAACGCCGATGGCTGGCTTACCGGAGCTGTATGCAGCTTTAACCATACCAGGACCACCTGTCGCCAGGATCAGGTTAATGTCCGGGTGATGCATCAGCGCGTTGGACAGCTCAACGGAAGGTTGGTCGATCCAGCCAATCAAATCTTTTGGCGCGCCAGCGGCAATTGCAGCCTGCAGAACGATATCCGCGGCTTTATTCGTGGCGTCTTTCGCACGCGGGTGCGGGGAGAAAATGATTGCGTTGCGGGTCTTCAGGCTGATCAGCGATTTGAAGATGGCAGTAGACGTCGGGTTAGTGGTTGGAACGATACCGCAGATGATGCCGATAGGTTCAGCAATGGTGATGGTACCGAAAGTGTCGTCTTCAGACAGTACGCCACAGGTTTTCTCATCTTTATAGGCGTTGTAGATATACTCAGAAGCGAAGTGGTTTTTAATCACTTTGTCTTCTACGATACCCATACCGGATTCAGCAACGGCCATTTTAGCGAGAGGGATTCGAGCATCTGCAGCAGCCAGAGCGGCAGCGCGGAAGATTTTATCAACCTGTTCTTGGGTGAAATTGGCATATTCACGCTGGGCTTTTTTCACGCGCTCGACGAGTGCGTTCAGTTCAGCGATATTGGTAACAGCCATAATGCTCTCCTGATAATGTTTAAACTCTATTAGTAAACCAGCGCTCGATACGTCAGACAGTATAGTCAGAGCCGATACCACTTGCGTAACACACAGTAAAACAACGGGTTACTTTACACTCCAGCGCACTAATTTACTAAAAGAGCCTTACCTTAGCATCATCCCTTTTTGATAGGTTTCCCCTTCTGGGGTGTAATCAAGATTACTCACTTCTGAGTACGAAAATCATGATCTACGTCAATTTTCTCCCAAGCTGATACCTTTCAGCAGGGTTATTTTGAAGAGATTATTCCACTGTTAAATAATTACGTAACTATTGGAAGTGACGCTATCATTGATTCTACAAATGTTTAACATCATGAAATGATAACGTTTTGGAACAGATTTCTGGTGAAGTGTGCTGATAAAAAGCGTATCTTCACCGCGGTTTTACTCGTACACCATCTCAGCCTCTGGACATGCTCATTAGCGGAGCTAAATGTGATTCAAACGCTTTTTGATTTCCCTACATATTTTAAGTTTTTTATCGGATTGTTTGCGCTGGTTAACCCGGTAGGGATCATTCCTGTCTTCATTAGTATGACCAGCTACCAGACGGCAGCCGCCAGGAACAAAACCAACCTGACGGCAAACATGTCCGTGGCCATCATTTTGCTGACGTCGCTTTATCTGGGGGATGGCATTCTGCAGGTGTTCGGGATTTCTATCGACTCTTTCCGTATCGCGGGCGGGATCCTGGTTGTCACCATTGCCATGTCGATGATCAGCGGTAAGCTTGGCGAGGATAAACAGAACAAGCAGGAAAAATCAGAAACCGCCGTTCGAGAAAGTATCGGCGTTGTGCCGCTGGCGTTGCCGCTCATGGCCGGCCCGGGGGCAATTAGCTCCACCATCGTGTGGGGGACTCGCTACCACAACCTCATGCACCTGATTGGGTTCTCCGTTGCGATTGCGCTTTTTGCGCTCTGCTGCTGGGGCGTTTTTCGCATGGCACCCTGGCTGGTGCGTTTGCTGGGGCAGACGGGGATCAACGTTATTACCCGTATAATGGGTCTGCTGTTGATGGCGCTTGGTATTGAATTCATTGTCACTGGCATAAAAAGCATCTTCCCCGGATTATTGCACTAGAGATTTCATATGAAACAACGGAGCCAGCGGCTCCGTTTTTTTTACGTCATTATCAGCAAATCATATAAATAAAGTTGAAATGTGCGTAAGCCATAATTAATTCTACTAATAATAGCCTTTGGTTTAATATCAGAAGGTTACATATTACGTCGCCCCTTGCCTGCGCATAAATCCTTCGATCGCTCTGTTATTTTAGTCACATGATACTCTGGGGCTTGCTGAGAGATAACCGAAATGATATTAGTAATTTCAACGTTCCCTTAGATGAATGTGCTAAATAATAACCAGTTGTTAAGTTTTCGTACAATTCGAGTCGATGATAGCGCAGCGACGCTCTTGTAGAGATAATTTTCTCTATCTAATTGAATATCAAGATTTTTGTCTGGTATTGGATGTCTGGCAGGGCTGCCCCCAAAGAATCGGCAATCGCCGTAAAAGAGAATTGCTTAACAAATTTGCAAAATGTATTGGCGCGAGATTAAGCCATTTGGTACTTTCCGGCCTTATATTTTGTAACCTGAAAAAAGAAGATGAGAATTATTTTCATATAGCCATCTTCTCCAGTATCAAACGCACGGCTTAGATAGGGTAGGCGTGTGAAGAATCGACGCAAGACAGCCGAACGAGCCGTCAGTAATAAAGAAGTCGGTGATAGCAAGAAGTAAAAAAAGAACCTGACAGTAGCAAAAAAAACTCCTGCGCTGTACAGGCCCCAAAAGGGGATTACACAGCTGGCGAAGGCCAGTAATTATAATGAGTGGAGTATCAACACAATGTCCATCATCACAAAAAAAAGTCTGTTAGCAGCGGGAATTTTTACTGCGCTAATCGCGGGCAACGTTGCAATGGCTGCAGACGTTCCGGCAGGGGTACAGCTGGCTGAAAAACAGACGCTGGTACGTAATAACGGTGCGGAAGTTCAGTCTCTTGACCCGCACAAAATTGAAGGTGTTCCTGAGTCTAACGTTAACCGCGATCTGTTCGAAGGTCTGCTGGTCACTGACGTAGACGGCCATCCGGCTCCGGGTGTGGCAGAAAAATGGGAAAACAAAGATTTCAAAGTCTGGACATTCCATCTGCGTAAAGATGCGAAATGGTCCGATGGTACGCCGGTTACCGCCGAAGATTTCGTTTATAGCTGGCAGCGCCTGGCGAATCCAAACACCGCCTCTCCTTATGCGAGCTATCTGCAGTACGGCCACATTGCCAATATCGATGATATCATCACCGGCAAAAAGCCTGTCACCGATCTGGGCGTAAAAGCCATTGACGCTAACACCTTCGAAGTCACGTTGAGCGAACCTGTTCCGTACTTCTATAAGCTGCTTGTTCACCCGTCTGTCTCTCCAGTGCCAAAAGCGGCCGTAGAAAAATTCGGTGAGAAATGGACCCAGCCTGCAAACATCGTCACTAACGGTGCCTACAAACTGAAGGCCTGGGTCGTGAACGAACGTATCGATCTGGAGCGTAATACCAATTACTGGGATAACGCCAAAACGGTCATTAACCAGGTGACCTACCTGCCAATCTCTTCTGAAGTGACCGACGTTAACCGCTACCGCAGCGGCGAAATCGACATGACCTATAACAACATGCCGATTGAACTGTTCCAGAAGCTGAAAAAAGAGATCCCGAAAGAAGTGCATGTTGATCCGTACCTGTGTACGTACTACTACGAAATCAACAACCAGAAAGCGCCATTCACCGACGTGCGCGTGCGTACCGCACTTAAGCTGGCATTGGATCGCGACATCATCGTTAACAAGGTGAAGAACCAGGGCGATCTGCCAGCATACAGCTACACGCCTCCGTACACCGACGGAGCTAAACTGACCGAGCCAGACTGGTTCAAAATGACCCAGGAACAGCGTAACGCCGAAGCGAAAAAACTGCTGGCTGAAGCGGGTTACACCGCCGATAAGCCGCTGACCTTCAGCCTGCTGTATAACACCTCTGACCTGCATAAAAAGCTGGCTATCGCCGTTGCGTCCATCTGGAAAAAGAACCTGGGTGCGAACGTGAAGCTGGAAAACCAGGAGTGGAAAACCTTCCTGGATAGCCGTCATCAGGGCACCTTTGATGTGGCGCGTGCGGGCTGGTGTGCGGATTATAACGAACCGACATCCTTCCTGAACACCATGCTGAGCGACAGCTCAAACAACACCGCGCACTATAAGAGCCCGGCGTTTGACAAGCTGATTGGCGACACGCTGAAAGCGACCGACGAGGCGCAGCGTACCGAGCTGTACTCTAAAGCCGAGCAGCAGCTGGATAAAGACTCCGCGATCGTTCCGGTTTACTACTACGTTAACGCCCGTCTGGTTAAGCCGTGGGTAGGGGGTTACACCGGTAAAGACCCGATGGATAATATCTACGTTAAAAACTTGTATATTATCAAGCATTAATGGCAATGAGTGGGGCGGGCATACTCGCCCCACGGTGTCTAACCAACGTCACATTATATAGGCACACGCCAGAAGGTACGGGCAATGTTGAAATTTATCCTACGTCGCTGTCTTGAAGCGATTCCAACGCTATTTATTCTCATCACGATTTCATTCTTTATGATGCGTCTCGCGCCGGGAAGTCCATTTACCGGTGAACGTACGCTGCCGCCAGAGGTTATGGCGAATATCGAAGCGAAATACCATTTAAACGATCCTATCTCCACCCAGTACTTCAATTATCTGAAGCAGCTGGCGCACGGTGATTTTGGCCCGTCATTTAAATATAAAGACTATTCCGTTAATGACCTGGTAGCGTCCAGCTTCCCGGTATCGGCTAAATTAGGTGCTGCGGCATTCTTCCTGGCCGTCATTCTCGGCGTCACTGCCGGCGTTATCGCCGCATTAAAACAAAATACCAAATGGGATTATGCCGTAATGGGGGTCGCAATGACCGGGGTGGTTATCCCCAGCTTCGTTGTCGCGCCGTTACTGGTGATGATATTTGCCATCACGCTGAAATGGCTGCCCGGAGGCGGCTGGAACGGCGGGGCGCTGAAGTTTATGATTTTGCCGATGGTGGCATTATCTCTGGCATACATTGCCAGTATTGCGCGTATCACCCGTGGGTCGATGATTGAGGTTCTGCACTCCAACTTCATTCGTACCGCGCGCGCTAAAGGGCTGCCGATGCGTCGGATTATCTTCCGTCATGCGCTCAAGCCTGCGCTGCTCCCCGTGCTCTCCTACATGGGGCCGGCGTTCGTGGGTATCATTACGGGTTCAATGGTCATCGAAACCATCTACGGCCTGCCGGGTATTGGCCAGCTGTTCGTTAACGGTGCGCTTAACCGCGACTACTCGCTGGTATTGAGTCTGACGATCCTCGTCGGTGCATTAACCATCCTCTTTAACGCCGTGGTTGATGTGCTGTATGCCGTTATCGACCCGAAAATCCGTTACTAACTGGAGCACGCCATGATGTTGAGTAAGAAAAACAGCGAGGCGCTGGAAAACTTCAGTGAAAAACTGGAAGTAGAAGGCCGTAGCCTCTGGCAGGACGCCCGTCGCCGCTTCATGCATAACCGTGCAGCGGTCGCCAGCCTGGTTGTACTGGTGATCATCGCGCTGTTTGTGACCCTGGCACCGATGCTGTCGCAGTTCACCTATTTCGATACCGACTGGGGCATGATGTCGAGCGCGCCCGACATGGAGTCCGGGCACTATTTCGGCACAGATTCATCAGGCCGTGACCTGCTGGTTCGCGTGGCGATTGGTGGCCGTATCTCCCTGATGGTCGGCATTGCCGCCGCGCTGGTGGCGGTGATCCTCGGCACCCTTTACGGCTCTCTTTCTGGCTACCTGGGCGGTAAAGTCGACTCCGTGATGATGCGTATGCTGGAGATTTTAAACTCCTTCCCGTTCATGTTCTTTGTGATCCTGCTGGTGACCTTCTTTGGTCAGAACATCCTGCTGATCTTCGTCGCCATCGGGATGGTTTCCTGGCTGGATATGGCGCGTATCGTGCGCGGTCAAACCTTGAGCCTCAAACGCAAAGAGTTTATCGAAGCGGCGCAGGTTGGCGGCGTGTCGACCGGCAACATCGTTGTTCGCCATATTGTTCCAAACGTGCTGGGCGTGGTGGTGGTGTATGCCTCGCTGCTGGTGCCAAGCATGATCCTGTTTGAATCTTTCCTGAGCTTCCTGGGTCTGGGTACGCAAGAGCCGCTGAGCAGCTGGGGCGCACTTCTGAGCGACGGCGCAAACTCGATGGAAGTCTCTCCGTGGCTGCTGCTGTATCCGGCGGGCTTCCTGGTGGTGACCCTGTTTTGTTTCAACTTTATCGGCGATGGCCTGCGTGATGCCCTCGATCCGAAAGACCGTTAAGGAGCGCCGTCATGACAATTATTGAAACGGCAACTGCGCCGCAGGTGCAACAGCAGGGCAACGTGCTGCTGGATGTGAAAGACCTTCGCGTCACCTTCAAAACGCCGGATGGCGATGTCACCGCCGTCAACGATCTCAACTTTAACCTGCGCGCAGGCGAAACGCTGGGGATCGTGGGGGAATCTGGTTCGGGTAAATCCCAGACGGCGTTCGCGCTGATGGGGCTGCTGGCATCAAACGGCGTGATTGGCGGTTCGGCGACATTTAACGGTCGCGAGATCCTCAATTTGCCCGAGCAGGAGCTGAACAAGCTGCGCGCCGAGCAAATTTCGATGATTTTCCAGGACCCAATGACGTCACTGAACCCGTACATGCGCGTGGGCGAGCAGCTGATGGAAGTGCTGATGCTGCATAAAGGACTGGGGAAAGCCGAAGCCTTTGAAGAGTCCGTCAAAATGCTGGACGCGGTGAAAATGCCGGAAGCACGCAAGCGCATGCGCATGTATCCGCATGAGTTCTCAGGCGGTATGCGCCAGCGCGTGATGATCGCAATGGCGCTGCTGTGCCGGCCAAAGCTGCTGATCGCCGATGAGCCGACCACTGCTCTTGACGTCACCGTTCAGGCGCAGATCATGACCCTGCTTAACGAGCTTAAGCGCGAATTCAACACCGCCATTATCATGATCACCCATGACCTGGGCGTAGTTGCCGGTATCTGCGATAAGGTACTGGTTATGTACGCCGGGCGCACCATGGAGTACGGCCAGGCACGCGACGTGTTCTATCAGCCAGCCCACCCGTATTCCATTGGCCTGCTGAACGCCGTTCCGCGACTGGATGCGGAAGGCGAATCTCTGCTGACGATCCCGGGTAATCCACCCAACCTGCTGCGTCTGCCGAAAGGCTGTCCGTTCCAGCCGCGCTGCCCGCACGCGATGGAAATCTGCAACAGCGCGCCGCCGCTGGAAGAGTTTGCACCAGGCCGTCTGCGCGCCTGCTTTAAGCCGCAGGAGGAGCTGGTATGAACGCATTAGACGAAAAAAGAAACGTGCTGCTTGAGATAGCCGATCTGAAAGTGCACTTTGATATTAAGGACGGCAAGCAGTGGTTCTGGCAGCCCGCCAAAACGCTGAAAGCGGTTGATGGCGTTACGCTGCGCCTGTACGAAGGGGAAACCCTGGGCGTGGTGGGCGAGTCCGGCTGCGGGAAGTCGACCTTTGCGCGCGCCATTATCGGCCTGGTTAAGGCCACCGACGGGAAGGTCGCCTGGCTGGGTAAAGACCTGCTGGGCATGAAGCCGGACGAGTGGCGCAACGTGCGCAGCGACATCCAGATGATTTTCCAGGACCCGCTGGCGTCGCTCAACCCGCGCATGACCATTGGGGAGATTATTGCCGAGCCGCTGCGCACTTATCATCCGAAGATGGCGCGTCAGGAAGTCCGCGACCGCGTGAAGGCGATGATGCTGAAAGTAGGGCTGTTGCCTAACCTCATTAACCGCTACCCGCATGAATTTTCCGGCGGTCAGTGCCAGCGTATCGGTATTGCGCGTGCGCTGATCCTTGAACCGAAGCTGATCATCTGTGATGAGCCGGTTTCGGCGCTGGACGTGTCAATTCAGGCGCAGGTGGTCAACCTGCTGCAAAAACTGCAGCGCGAGATGGGGCTGTCGCTGATCTTCATTGCGCACGATCTGGCGGTCGTGAAGCACATTTCTGACCGCGTGCTGGTGATGTATCTGGGCCATGCCGTGGAGCTGGGTACCTACGATGAGGTGTATCACAATCCGCTTCACCCTTACACCAAAGCCCTGATGTCCGCGGTGCCTATTCCAGACCCCGATCTGGAAAAAAATAAAACCATCCAGCTTCTGGAAGGAGAACTCCCGTCACCGATTAACCCGCCTTCCGGCTGCGTATTCCGCACGCGCTGCCCGATGGCCGGGCCGGAATGTGCGAAAACACGACCGGTTCTTGAGGGCAGTTTCCGACATGCGGTTTCCTGCCTGAAAGTAGACCCGTTATAATCGCAAGGGCTGACATGATGTCAGCCCTTATCTTTTTGCGAGGTTACCGTGTCGCGATTATTTACGTCGGTCCGTCAGCGGCTTTATCATCTTTTATTCGATCCTAAAACCTTTTCCGGTCGCCGCTTTGAAGGGCTTTGCGGGCTGTTTGCGCTGCTCAGCGTCATTATCATTTTTATTGAATCCGGTGCCGGGACGCAGTATCACCTGACGTTTGATGAATGGCACGTTTTTGTCTGGCTGGAACTGATTGTTACCCTCGTCTTTACCCTTGAATATGTACTGAGGACAATCACCTGGCCGAATCCGACAAAATACGTTTTCAGCTTCTGGGGATTTATTGATTTAGCCACCATCTTGCCGCTTTACGTGATGTGGCTCTGGCCGGAAATTAGCCTGAACTATGTCTTCGCCTGGCGCGCGATGCGGGCAATTCGCGTGTTGCGTATCCTCAAGCTGCTGCGATTTATGCCGTCGTTACGGGTGTTCTGGAGTGCGATAGTCAGCGCGCGCCACCAGCTGATCCTCTTCTATTCGTTTATCGCTATCGTGATGATTGTCTTTGGCTCGCTGATGTATTTAATCGAAGGGCCGAAATACGGTTTTTCCACGCTGAATGCGTCAGTTTACTGGGCTATCGTGACGGTCACGACCGTTGGCTACGGCGATATCACTCCGCACACGCCGCTTGGGCGCATCGTTGCTTCCGTGCTGATCCTGATAGGTTATTCTGTGATCGCAATCCCGACGGGGCTGATTACCACTCACATGAGCAGCGCGTTCCAGAGCCGCAAGCAGCAGCGCAGGTGTCCGAGCTGCGGCCAGGGTGAACATGAACACAGCGCACGATTTTGTAACCGCTGCGGAAGTGCGTTACCGGATTAAATAAAAAAGGCTGCCATCGCAGCCTTTTTTATCATTCGCGCCAGAGAATATGGCACAGCTTGTGGTCTTTCTCTCGACACAGCAGCACGCGCGCGAAGATGTCGTTAATTTCGCCGCCGTCTTCATCGGCCAGGCCAATCACCACTTCGGCAAAGAAATCAGGATTCAGGTCGAAATCAACGTGTTCAGCCCAGTCCTCCGCAGGGTCGAACAGCTCGGCACCGCCGCGTTCTTCAAACTGCAGATTAAAGAGGATCACGTCAGCGGGATCGAGGTTATCAACCGCCAGTTCGAGAAAAATGTCGTAGGCCTGCTCGAGCGTTTCGTCTTCGGTCAGGCGATTGTTCAGATCCATTTCCATGATGACTACCTAATTAACATCGTTGGGCACGTTTTACAGCAACGGGCTAAAGAAGTAAAACAGTCGTTCGGCAATTCGCTGCCAGAGCGGGCGTTTCACCCAAAGCCGGGCATCAAGCAGGCGTGAACGGGAGATATAATCGTCCTGAACCGCGGCCAGATCGCCGCCAAAACCGGCATCGTCGATCACCAGCGTGATTTCAAAGTTCAGCCACAGGCTGCGCATATCAAGATTAACCGTGCCCACCAGGCTCAGCTCGCCGTCGACCAGTACGCTCTTGGTGTGCAGCAGCCCGCCTTCAAACTGGTAAATTTTCACGCCGGCAGCCAGCAGTTCCGTAAAGAACGCCCGGCTGGCCCAGCCGACCAGCAGGGAGTCGTTTTTGCGCGGCATGATGATGCTGACGTCGACGCCGCGCTGTGCGGCGGTGCAAATGGCGTGCAGCAGATCGTCGCTCGGCACAAAGTAAGGCGTCGTCATGATCAAGTATTCACGCGCCGAGTAGGCCGCCGTGAGCAGCGCCTGATGGATCAAATCCTCCGGAAAGCCCGGCCCGGAGGCGATAGTGTGAATGGTATGACCGCTCGCTTCTTCAAACGGCATGATATTGCCGTCCGGCGGCGGCGGGAGAATACGTTTACCAGTTTCAATTTCCCAGTCGCAGGAGTAAACGATCCCCATAGACGTGGCGATGGGGCCTTCCATCCTCGCCATCAGGTCAACCCATTGCCCAACCCCCGAATCCTGCTTGAAGAAGCGCGGGTCGACCATGTTCATACTGCCGGTATAGGCAATGTAGTTATCGATCATGATCATTTTGCGGTGCTGACGAAGGTCCATTCGGCGCAGAAATACGCGCAGCAGGTTGACCTTCAGCGCCTCGACCACTTCAATGCCGGCATTACGCATCATCCCCGCCCACGGGCTGCGGAAAAAGGCGACGCTGCCGGCGGAATCCAGCATCAGTCGGCAGTGGATGCCCCGGCGCGCGGCGGCCATCAGCGACTCGGCCACCTGATCGGCCATCCCGCCAGGCTGCCAGATATAGAACACCATCTCGATATTATGGCGAGCGAGCTGAATATCGCGGATAAGCGCCTGCATCACATCATCGGAGGAGGTTAACAGCTGGAGCTGATTGCCTTTTACCCCACCGATGCCCTGGCGGCGCTCGCACAGCTTGAACAGCGACGAGGCGACGCTGCTGTTCTCTTCGGCAAAGATATGTTTGCAGGCCTTAAGGTCGTTCAGCCATTTCGCGGTCGAAGGCCACATGGCGCGGGCGCGCTCGGCGCGGCGCTTGCCCAGATGAAGTTCACCGAACGAGAGATAGGCGATAATACCCACCAGCGGCAGAATATAGATAATCAGAAGCCAGGCCATGGCAGAGGGTACGGCTCTGCGCTTCATCAGGATGCGTAACGTCACACCCGCGATTAACAGCCAGTATCCCAGAATGACCAGCCAACTCACCACGGTGTAGAAGGTTGTCATAGACAGAAAAATCCTTTTGAAAGCGTATTGTTATGAGTGTACGCATCAGGATTCATCTGGTAAATAAAAACGCCAGATAAAAGCGCTGGCATGCCGCTGGGTTGGGTTTATAATGGCGCCTCTGTTAGAGAATGAGTTGTAGACATGAAGCGCAGTAGAACAGAAGTAGGGCGCTGGCGCATGTTGCGACAGGTGAGTCGTCGTAAGGCTCGTTGGCTGGAAGCACAATCCCGCCGCAATATGCGTATACACGCCATCAGAAAATGTGGACTGAACAGACACCGTAATGCGTTACTGTTCGCAGTCCAGGATATCTGAATAAAGCAGGGCACCGTCAAGGTGCCCATTGTTTATATAAAGGCTATCAATTTTTGCAGTCTATCCCCTCCTGATATCCGCGCTATACTGTGCCCCCCTAACGTCATGAAATTAAAAGATGAATCCATATCTCTGGGTTTTTATTGTGCTTATGGCGCTGGATGCGCTCAGGGAAGATTTAGGGCTGTCATCATTCTCCTCGCTGGCAAAATATGTTTTCACCTGGGGAGCGCATTGGCTTAATTAAAAGGATAAAAGGAAAAAAGGATGAATGGAAAAATGGTAGCGGCACTTCTGGGCGTGGTGATAGTCAGCGGCTGTGCCAGCACCAAAACCTCGCCAGAGCGACACGCCTTCTATTTTGTGTCGCATAAATCCAGCTTTATCGGCGGAAACTACACCTCGAGCGTCTCGCAAAATTATCGACTCAACGTGCCTCAGTTCAAAGAGCTGTATGCTCAGGGCAAAAGCGATCGCGCAGCGGGACGCACGCCAGATGAAGCCCAGGAGTATGCGCAAAGCATCCGCGAACAGCTGAAGAAAGAGGCGAACACGGACCAGTCCTTCACCGGTAATGCGAGCGATAAATGGTCTTCAAAGATGGAGCCGAAGGACGCCGTTTTATTCGGCAATGAACTGGCCGCGACTTATCTTGATGGCTATAACGGCGTACAATAGATCCACTGATTTGGGGGATACCGTTTTTGCAGCGGTATCCCCGTTGTTTTAGCAAAAGGAGGGAGAAGTGTTTGCGGAGTTTGGTGTACTGAATTTCTGGACCTATGTTGTCGGCGCATTTTTTATCGTACTGGTACCGGGGCCAAACACCCTGTTCGTGCTCAAGACCGGGATTGGTCACGGCGTTAAGAAAGGCTACCTCGCCGCGACCGGCGTGTTTATTGGTGATGCAGTACTAATGTTCCTGGCCTGGGCGGGCGTTGCGGCGTTAATTCAGACCACGCCCGTCCTCTTCAATATTGTCCGCTATCTGGGGGCGTTCTACCTGCTGTGGCTGGGTGGGAAAATGCTCTGGTCGGTGATCACCCGACAGAATAATGCCCACGAGAGCGGCACGGAGCCCGCGAGTGCGATCATGAAGCGCTCGCTGGTGCTGAGCCTGACGAATCCAAAAGCGATTCTGTTTTACGTTTCGTTCTTTGTGCAGTTTATTGACGTGCGTGCGGAAAATACGGGGACCTCGTTCCTGATCCTCGCCATTACGCTTGAGCTGATTAGCTTTATGTATATGAGCTTCCTGATTTTTTCTGGCGCGTTTGTTACCCGTTATCTGAAAACCAAAAAGAAACTGGCAAAGTTGGGGAACGGTCTTATAGGGCTGCTGTTTGTGGGATTCGCGGCGAGATTAGCGTCGCTGCATTAAGTGAAATTAAGGCTCCTGAGGGAGCCTTTTTAATTATTTACTGCGAATGAACATTTCTTTCGAGGAGTAAACAACCGAGTTATCAGGGATATCTTTATTGATGAACGTTAAGGCACCAATCGTGACGTTATGACCGACGCTGATATCACCAAGAATACAGGAGTTAGCGCCTATTTCGACATTGTCCCCGATAGTGGTAAAACCTACGTCTTCATCCCTGCGAGCGCCTATAGTAACCCCCTGACGGATAACCGCATTTTTGCCAATCACGGTATGACCACGCATAACAATGCATGAAAAATGGACGATCTTCATGCCCGCACCAATCCGCGCCTTAGGATTGATATCTATCGAATATTTGCGGTTAAGCGATGACATTCTGTTCTTTGCGAAGTGACTTAACCCATATTTGTTGGTTTGATAAAAGTAGGTCCATATCCGGTACCAGAAGTAAAAACGGCGGTCTTTGCACTTTATTGCGCGACGTATCGTTCTTGCCCAGGAGAAGGACTTACTCCCTTTTTGAACTTCTTCTTTGAGACATTCCGTTAAATTTAAATACATTAAGCTATAACCAAACTTTATTTTTTTCAGAAAAATCTGAGCGCTAATGTAATGTTTATCTGCAGTCTGGTCTACGGTTCATCGTAAAGAATACGCATCAGCCTGCCAAAATAATTTCTTTGACACTGTCCGGGTATTTAGTTGTATAGTACAACTAAATAAGGGAGAAAAAGAAATGCACAACAACACGCCCGTCGTTAACGATATCCGTACTGCCTCGCGCCTGATGGTCAGGGAGCTGGGGTTTATGTCCGCCACGCTCGCCTCAACGGACTACTCGCCCTCTGCCGTTCACACCCTCGTTGAAATAGCATTGCGAAAAGAGATGACCGCTGGACAGCTGGTGCAGCTGCTGGGGCTGGAAAAATCCAGCGTTAGCCGCCTGCTGGCGCGCCTGATTGCCGCCGGTGAACTTGAGGAGGGGATATCCCCGCACGATGCCAGAGCGAAATCTCTCCGGCTGACGGAAAAAGGGCGCGCGACGGTTGAACAGATCAATGCCTATGGCAGCAAAAGGGTGATCTCGGCGCTCAAGTCGCTCAGCGCCACGCAGCAACAGTCGATTGCTCAGGGCCTGTCACTTTATGCTCAGGCGCTGCTGTCGTGCCGGGAAAACGAGAGTGACGCACAACCCGACGCGCTCCAGATCGTTCAGGGCTATCTTCCCGGAATGATTGGCCGCATCGCGGAGATGCACGGGTGCTACTACGCGCGAGAGCACAGTTTTGGTCGCTTCTTCGAGGCCAAAGTGGCTGCGGGACTGGCGGAGTTTAGTGACCGTATCGACAAGCCCTGCAACCGGATCTGGCTGGCGGTTATGAACGGCAGGATTGTAGGGTCGGTAGCCATAGATGGTGAGGACCTTGAACAGGGAGAAGCCCATCTGCGCTGGTTTATTCTCGATGATGGGTGCAGGGGAAACGGTGCAGGTAAAAAACTGCTGACGGAAGCGATAACGTTTTGCGACGGTTACGGCTTCTCTGCGGTACATCTCTGGACGTTCAATAAGCTCACCGCGGCCCGCCGTCTGTACGAATCATTCGGCTTTACGCTGGTGAAAGAGTGGGAGGGCGATCAGTGGGGAAGCCTCATTACGGAGCAACAGTTTACGCGGGTCCGTAAGGGATAAGCATGTAAAAAAGGCCCCTTACGGAGCCTTATTTACATCAGAACACTTTCTTATACGGTCGTACGGTCACTTTGGCGTAGACGCCAGCGGCAACATAAGGATCTGCTTCCGCCCATGCGTTTGCGGCTTCAAGAGACTCAAATTCGGCAATCACCGTGGAGCCGGAAAAGCCCGCAGCGCCAGGATCGTTACTGTCGACCGCAGGCATAGGGCCAGCGGTCAGTAACCGGCCTTCATCCTGCAGCAGCTGCAGGCGGGCAAGATGGGCTGGACGCACTGAAAGGCGTTTTTCCAGGGAATCGGCGTTATCTTCAGAATAAATCACGTAAAGCACGGTGAAGCTCCTTAACCGTTAAAAGTGTCATTTACGTTATGTGAAAGCAGAAATGACTGCAATGTAAAGATAGAAACAATGTTAATACCCTGATCTGAATGCGCCTTTTTTGGCCTCTGTTGCGCTTAAATTGCCTCAGAACAAAGTGTCTTATTGAATATGATTGCTATTTGCATTTAAAATCAGGGTTCGGTTTTTTAACGTTGATGATTATGACTTCGATGACCCTTGATTTACCTCGCCGCTTTCCCTGGCCGACGCTGCTTTCTGTCGTTATTCACGGTGCTGTCGTGGCGGGTTTACTCTATACCTCGGTTCATCAGGTTATTGAAATGCCAGCGCCCGCGCAGCCAATTTCTGTGACCATGGTATCGCCAGCAGATCTTGAGCCACCCCAGGTTGCGCCGCCACCGCCTGAGCCGGTTGTAGAACCAGAGCCGGAGCCAGAACCCATTCCGGAGCCGCCGAAAGAAGCGCCCGTGGTGATCCATAAACCGGAACCTAAGCCAAAACCAAAGCCGAAGCCAAAACCGGTGAAGAAGGTGGAAGAGCGTCCGAAACGTGAAGAACGCCCGGTTGAGCCGCGAGCGACCCAGCCTGTTGAAAATGCGGCTCCGTCACGTCCATTAATGAACAATACCGCAACGGCTGCGAAGCCGACGGTCACCGCGCCGGCGGGGCCGCGCGCCCTGAGCCGCAATCAGCCGCAGTATCCTACCCGTGCGCTGGCGCTACGCATTGAAGGTCGTGTACGAGTGAAATTCGACGTTACGCCTGATGGCCGTGTGGAAAATGTTGAGGTCCTTTCCGCGCAGCCTTCAAACATGTTCGAGCGTGAAGTGAAAACCGCAATGCGCAAATGGCGCTATGAAGCGGGTAAACCCGGTAAAGGATTGATAGTCAATATTGTTTTCCGCGTGAACGGCGGGGCACAGATGGAATAAAAAAAGCCTCCGAAAGGAGGCTTTTTTTACGGGGCGTCAGGCCTTTGGAAACTGGCGAGGTTTACCCTCGTTATCGACCGCCACATAAATAAACAGCGCTTCTGTGGCCTTATAGCGCTGCCCGATGGGTTCAGAAGATACCTTTTTCACCCACACTTCAATGTTGATAGAGATCGACGTATTGCCGCGCTTCACGCAGCGTGCATAGCAGCAAACCACATCGCCCACCGCAACGGGACGCAAAAACGTCATGCCGTCCACACGAACGGTAACAACCCGACCATGCGCTATCTCTTTTGCCAGAATCGCGCCGCCCATATCCATCTGCGACATCAGCCAGCCGCCAAAAATATCGCCATTGGCATTGGTGTCCGCGGGCATTGCCAGTGTGCGTAAAACCAGTTCGCCCTGAGGGGCGTCATTTGTTGTCATTGTTTTAACTCGTAACTGAAGACTTCAGGCGGGATGCTACTATGATTTTTAACCGGAGAGAATAGGGGAAAGCGCCCGCGGTGCGGGCACTTGGGTGTTAGAACGTCATGGTCACGCCGGCATAATATGCACGGCCCGGTTCGTTGTAGGTTGATGCACCGTCATTCTCGCGGTAAATCTGCTTATCAAAGAGGTTGCTGATCCCGGCGTTCAGGCGAAGGTTTTTCGTCAGCTGATAGTGACTGCCGATCCCAACGATGGAATAGGCGCCGATCTCTTTATCGGACATGGCGCTTTTCTCATTGCGGATCTCAGCATTCTCCCGCGGCTTCTGGCGACCGTACATTGTCCAGCTAACGTTCGCTGAAAGCCTGCTGTTAACCTCCCAGTCGAGCATCGTGTTGACGGTGTATTTGGGGATAATCGACAGCGGGTTACCGGTGTCTTTATTTTCAGACTGGATCATATACGTCGCATTAGTACGCCAGGTTAAGGTGTCGCGGATGACCGGTACGGTCAGATTACCTTCCAGCCCCTCAACCACGGCCTTCCCACCGTTCTCCCACTGAAGGATGTTTACGCCGCTGCTTGTCTGCCCCAGTACGTCCGTGCCTGAAACGATCTTGTTCTTGTAGTCGTTACGGAACCAGGTGATGCCGGCCTCGTAGCCTTCCAGGGCAAAAGCCAGCCCTATCTCTTTATTCACGCTGATTTCAGGATCCAAATCTGGATTGCCTAGCAGGTAACAGCTTCCCTCAGCGACGTTAGTCGGGCAACCGTTGCCGCGGGTAGAAAGTAAATAGCCTTCGCTTGACTGGTAAAGGTTAGGCGCTTTAAACACCCGCGCGATGCCCGCTTTAACCTTGAACATTTCGCCGACGTCCTGAGAAACGTTCAGGCTTGGGCTCCAGTTGCTGCCGAATTCATTGTGATAATCAAAGCGGACCCCAGGGATCAGGTTAGTGCCCTGGCGCGCTTCAATATTGTCCTCAAGATAGATACCGGTGAGGTCAGCACTGTTTTTGCTATTGCGTTCAGACGCCGTGCCGGGAACTCCGTTAATCACTTCTCCCGAAACGTTCGTCGCCTGCATGGACGCCGGGTCATTAAGTTCATCGCGATTCCACTCTGCGCCTAGCGTGAGGGTCTGTTCGACTAGCCAGAACAGCGGAATGTTTAGCTCACCCGTGGTACGGTATGACTCGAGCCGGCTGGTATCGTATTTGTCACTGTTGATCATCCCCTCAACTTTGCCCGTCGAACCTTCCTCCAGGCGGGTGTTGTTGGTTTTTTCGTAATAGACACCGAATTTCGACTGCCCCCAGTCCCAAATCCCGTTGTGGGTTAGTCCATACGACTGGCGGTACATACGGTTGGTTTCGTGTCCATACAGGGACGACACGACGCCGTTTGGGCTGAGGTTGCCGTTGCTGTACTGCGTATCGCCTGCATAAATGTTGCCCTGGCGACTGTATGAATAATCAAAATCGATTATCTGCTGCGGCGTGAGTTTCCACGAGAGCAGGGCGTTGATATCTTTGTTGCGCACGCCTTCGCGCCCGGCGGCATAGGAGCCATTTTGTGCCGTATTGATATCCTGAGCGTCCGCGTCGGTTTTGTTGATATTGCCGTACAGGCGCATGGTCAACGCATCGCCCGCGAGCGGGCCGCTGAGGTCAAAGTTTGCGCGTTTGGTCGCCCCCTCTTTATCATTTTCGGGCTGATTGGTGTAAAGGGAAAGCGAACCGTGCCAATCGTTGGTCGGGCGCTTGGTAATGATGTTGACGACGCCCCCTGCGGCACCGGAACCATAGCGGGCGGCTGCCGGCCCACGAAGAACCTCAACGCGCTCGACCATTTCTGGCGGTACCCAGTTAGTGTCTCCGCGCGTATCGCGCTCGCCGCGCCAGCTGTAGCGCACCGAGTTGCGTGAGGTGACCGGAACCCCATCAATCAGAATCAGGGTATTTTCCGGCCCCATACCGCGAATATCGATCTGACGATTGTTACCTCGACTGCCCGTCGCGCTGTTTCCGGTGAGGTTAACCCCGGGCATTTTACGAATAATTTCTGAAAGGTCGTTAACCGGGGGATCCTTCTCAATATCCTTTGCCGTGATGATGGAGACCCCCGGCTGCTGCTTCAGCGCCTCTTCGGCCGTCGCCTGAACGACCATGGTTTCCCCATCAGCGAGGTTTTCGTCTGCTGCGTGCGCGCCATGGCTTAATGCCGCAAGGATGGCCAACGTAAGAGAAGCGGGGGTAAATCTTATTATATTATTCATCAACTCGTTTCCATTTGTTAAAAATGCGAGAACGAATATTAATGATAGTGATTCTCATTACAATAAAGTGACGGCAATCTCCACAAAATCTTCATGATTCAGACATTGTTGAAGAAGGAAATGTTGATTGTGAAAGGAAAGAGGAGAAGGGCCAGATCGCGGCGCGATCTGGCCAAACGGATCAGTGCTTGTCGTCCTGAGGCATGTGTCTGTAGATATAGACGCCACTTAGCAGCGTGAAGATAAGCGTCAGGGCGGTCAGGCCGAAGACCTTAAAGTTGACCCAGATGTTCTGCGGCAACCAGAAGGCGATATAGATATTCGCCAGGCCACACAGGATGAAGAACACTGCCCAGGCGATATTCAGGCGCGACCACACTGCCTGTGGCAGCGTCAGCTCTTTACCCAGCATGCGCTGAATGAGGGGTTTTTTCATCACCCACTGGCTTATCAGCAAGGCACCCGCAAACAGCCCGTAAATCACGGTCACCTTCCACTTGATGAATTCATCATTGTGGAAGAACAGCGTCAGGCCACCAAACACAGCCACCATGATGAAGGTGATCAGCGCCATCTTTTCCACTTTGCGATACCGAACCCAGCTGTAAATCAGCACGACAGCCGTAGCGATAATCAGTGCCGTTGTCCCGGCATAAATGTCGTACAGCTTGTAAAACGCGAAAAAGACCACCAGCGGTAAAAAATCAAGAAACTGCTTCATTCTACGATCCCACTTACTGACGAATTAACATATACAGGCGGAACAAGTAGACCAGCAGAACTGCTGAAATCAGGTTGCTCAGCGTATTGGCAACGACCGCGCCGACGTTCGGCGTTAACACGGCAAAATTTGGTGCAAACAACAACAGGAGCGTTTTAGCAAGCAGCCAGCCGATAACGGCAGGCGCCACCAGACGCATGTTAGCCCACGCCAGTCGTATGCTGCTGCGCATCGCCGTGAATATCCCCATTTTATCCTGCACAACCATAATGGGGGCGAAGGAAAGGACAATCGCCAGCAGCACGCCCGGCACCACGACCAGCATAATCCCCATTTGCACCAGCAGGGTGGTTAAAAAGATGAGGATAAAGAGCTTGGGCAATACGGGAGCACTTGCGCCTATTGCACGTAATGCGCTTACGCGATGACCGGCAGACACCAGCTGGATCATCAGCAGAACGCCACCCGCCAGAACCGCATTACCGATCAGGCCAGAAAACGTCGATGCTGCAGAGGCGCGCAGCAGGATTTGCTGCTGGTCCGGCGTCATGTTTTGCACCAGCTCAAACAAGCCGACGCTACCTGCAAGGTGATCCCCCTGGCTCAGACTGGCAATCTGTTCTTCACTTGGAGAGAACGCGTGACCGAGCACCACGGTGATAAAGGCGCATAACAACGCGATCAGCAAAAAGGTAATGAACTGATTGCGGAAAAAATTCCCGGTGTCACGGTAGACAGACTTCGCCGTGATAGACATGCACTCTCCTTGAGTATTGCAGGTGTTAATTAGCCGGCAATTGTACACCGGATAAGAGTGCCGTGGCAGCATCAAGGCTTGTATGGAAAAGCATATCTTTGTAAAGCGGCGGTAATTTTAAGCCTGTCACAAAAATTTGATGTAGAGACAACCTGGCATCTTATGTTTGATTATCAAAAATTAACCCAGATCAATGAATGTTAAGTTACTGGTTCTAATGTGATCTGTGTTAGATCACTTATTACTTATTTGTGAGTATATTGCCTCCGCTATGAAAACCACAACGATGGAGCGGATATGAAAAAATTAGCGGTGGCAGCCCTTATCTTAAGCAGTATCTCTGGCGGCGCGTATGCGCATGAAGCAGGCGAATTCTTTATTCGTGCCGGTTCGGCAACGGTTCGCCCAACGGAAGGGTCTGATAACGTGCTGGGAATGGGCGGTTTTAACGTCAGCAACAACACCCAGCTGGGTTTAACCTTTACCTATATGGCCACGGATAACATCGGCGTCGAGCTTCTGGCCGCAACGCCATTTCGTCATCGCGTTGGTTTAGGACCGACCGGCGATATCGCCACGGTGCATCATCTGCCGCCAACGCTGATGGCGCAGTGGTACTTTGGTGATTCCAGCAGCAAGGTGCGTCCGTACATTGGCGCCGGGGTGAACTACACGACGTTCTTCGATGAGAAATTTAACGACACGGGCAAAGCGGCCGGGTTAAGCGATCTCAGCCTGAAAGATTCATGGGGGATGGCGGGGCAGGTTGGTCTGGATTATCTGATTAACCGCGACTGGTTGATAAACGCCTCGGTCTGGTACATGGATATCGACACGGACGTACGCTTTAAAGCGAACGGCGAGCAGCAGAGTATTAGCACGCGCCTGGATCCGTGGGTGTTTATGTTCTCCGCGGGTTATCGCTTCTAAGCAATAAATCTACTGGCCGCACCGCGGCCAGTAGAGGTTCAGAAGCTGGGGTAAACGGGTCGCTCATCCAGCTTTGCGCAATGTCTGAGCATGGATTCGCCATCATACAGGTAGGTGAACGCGTCGCTTGAAACTGAATGGAACAGAATATCGCCGTTCGCAAAAGGAATGATTTCCGTATCACCGGACCGTTTATGGCCTGCGCCGGTTTCAAAATTACCCTGCCATTTTTCCTGAGTATGCCCATAAAGATGGAGAATAACTTCCACGACGCCCCTGTCAGGGCAGTTCAGTCGTAAAAGAGTGGATGAGAAATTCAGAGACGAAGCGTGAAGTGGCACAAAAAAGATAAAGCAAAAGAATAATCTAAAAAACATCAACCCAATAAAGCCTTACTCAAACCAGGAATGGGATTTTACTTTAGTAAAAAAATTTAGCTTTGCCGTGGATCAATAAGACTTAGTTTTCAAGAGCATGTCAGCGTTGGCCAGAATGACTGACGCATTATCAGACGATATATCCCTGTTAAGCCAATAATTACGGTATGGTGGTTGTTCAATACAACTGGCCGGAGGGGATATCCCCGACATTAAATTTGAGTGTCCGGTCTGTGCGGGGACACAGTTTCATTTCACCAGCTTTGCCCCGACGCAAGACCTTCCTCATGGTGCAGTATGCTCTGAATGCGGAACACGACTCACCGCACATTCATGCCTCCCGAAACTTAAACGACGACGGTGGCCAAAGCCAGTCAATTAATTAAAGGCCTCATAAGAGGCCTTTTTTGATCCCCGACGTTACTTCTGAATCAAATAACGAATGGTGGGCCCATCCTGCTGAATATCCAGCACGGTGTAACCGTGATTTTTGGCATCCAGCGGAATATTATTTATTGACTGAGGGCAATCGCTTACCACTTCCAGAATTTCACCTTTCTTGAGCTGGGGGAGCGCTTCAAGCGTAGCGACAGCGGGATAAGGACAGGGTTCACCGACCATATCGAGGCGATAATCGGGTACTATCTCTTTCATGCAGCATTCTCCTGCGTTGCAGTTTTAACGGTGGCACGACGGAAGAAGCGTTTCTCCTGTGCAATAACCAGTAAAAAGGCGATAAGCAGCAGGGCATAAGTCACCACGAGCCCACCGAGTGGGCCAAAGGTGTTCAGCAGATTAACCTTGTCCCAGTTCGTCGCCAGTACGGGGGACACGTCATCCCAGTAATAGGCCAGGATGGTGGAGCCAATCACGTTCCCGAGTCCTACCCACCAGTAATGTACCTGGCCTTCGACGGCGCGATACATCCAGCCGGTTTCGCACCCGCCTGCCAGCACGATACCAAAGCCAAACAGCAGCCCGCCGATGACCGCGTTAGGGCCAGCCCACATGATTTTCGGTTCCACGCCGAGCTGCACGTAGCTGAAGATGCCGATCGCGCTCACGGCCATCCCGGCAATAATGGCTTTCGCCATCATGGTGCGCCCGGTGATCCACATATCGCGAAACGCTGAGGTAAAGCAAATTTGGGCACGTTCAATCAGCAGGCCAAAGCCCACGCCGAACAGCATCGCCAGCCCCAGCTTCGGCTGGTTTAGCGCCGTGCAAAGCGCCCAGGCAATCATGGCGAAAAAGACCAGCATGCCCAGCCGGAAGCGGCGGCGCGCCTGGGCCGGTTTTTGCGTCAGCGGCGAGGCGGCGCTGACCTTAACAACCTTAACGGGAATGCGGAACAGCGGCAGCAGGGTGAATTTAGCGCCAAAGTAGGATCCAACGGCGGTGGCGACGGCAAAGAACCATGCGTGGAGTGAAAACTGAGGAATGCCGGTAAAGAAGGCGGCGAGATTGCAGCCCATCGCCAGGCGTGCGCCAAATCCGGCAATGATGCCGCCGGTCACCGCCTGCAAAATGCGAATCCGGCTTTTAGGCATTCTCAACTTAACGTTGTTTGCCCACAGCGCCGCGGCAAAACAGCCGCCGAACATGCCGATAATCATCATTCCGTCGATGCGGGTCAGCGGCGTGCCGTCCAGATGAATCAGTTTGAAATATCCCCACTCCTCTGCGTGCACGCCCGCAAGCTGCAGGAGCTGACCGCCCCAGCGGGTAAATTCGCCGGTGACGGCCCAGAAGGTGCCGGTAATGCCGAAATAATAGGTAGATAGAATGCCCGCCGCGATGACCGCCGGAACGGGTGACCAGAACTTAACCAGGTAAGCCTGTTTGAAGTGTTGCCATGACATGTGTAAGCCTCTGAACTCAGAAGGTATAACCAGAAAGAAACCGAATCATACGCTTACGATGGGTTTTGGAAAGTCATTCACGCCAGGAATATCGACGCGATCAATTTTGACGTAACCCTAAAGGGGAGGCGGGGGACCCGTCTGGCAGGCGCGCCAGACGGGTTAGGGCATCAGGCTTTGCGCGTTGCCGCTTTCATCTCGGTGACGAACGTTTTCAGTTCAGCCAGCATCTGCTCTGGCTTATCGACGTTTTTCTCAATAATTTTGACGATAGCGGAACCGGAAATCGCCCCGGCGGCTTTCGCATCGATTGCCGCTGCGACCTGATCGGGGGAAGAGATCCCAAAGCCCTGCAGCGGCGGTGCGGCGTGGTACTCCGCCAGCTTTTCAACCAGATGGTGTAAAGGAACCGCCGCCTTATTCTCCGCGCCGGTTACGCCCGCACGGGAAAGCAGGTACGTATATCCGCGACCGTGAGAAGCAATCTGGCGCAGCAGTTCATCATCGGCGTTCGGCGGGCAGATGAAGATAGGTGCGACGTTATGGCGCATGGCCGCCTGACGAAACGGCGCTGACTCTTCAACCGGCACGTCCGCCACCAGCACGGAGTCGACGCCAACGCGCGCGCACTCGGCGTAAAACGCATCAATACCGCGGTTAAAGACCAGGTTGGCATACATCAGCAGGCCGATCGGAATGGTCGGATGCTTCTGACGGATCGCCGCCAGCATTTCGAAGCACTGGGTTGGGGTCACGCCGGAGGCAAAAGCGCGCAGCGTCGCATTCTGAATGGTCGGGCCGTCCGCCAGCGGATCGGAGAACGGAATACCCAGCTCCAGCGCGTCGGCACCGGCTTCAATCAGGGTGTCGATAATCTTCAGCGACTGTTCCGGGCCCGGATCGCCCAGGGTGACAAAGGGAACGAACGCGCCTTCCTGGCGAGCCTTCAGCTGTGCAAATGCGTTATCGTAGCGTTCCATCAGATTTCCCCTCGTGCTTTCAGAATATCGTGAACGGTGAAGATATCTTTGTCACCGCGGCCGGAAAGGTTCACCACCAGCAGTTGCTCTTTTTCCGGGTTCTCTTTAATCATTTTCAGCGCGTGTGCCAGCGCGTGTGAAGACTCCAGCGCCGGGATAATCCCTTCGTTGCGGCACAGGGTTTTAAAGGCTTCAAGCGCTTCATCATCGGTAATGGAAACATACTCCGCACGACCGGTGCTGTTCAGGTACGCATGCTGTGGCCCCACTGACGGGAAATCCAGACCGGCAGAAATGGAGTAAGATTCCTCAATCTGGCCTTCATCAGTCTGCATCATCGGGGACTTCATGCCGAAGTAGATCCCCACGCGGCCATGCTTGAGCGGCGCGCCGTGTTCACCCGATTCTATGCCGTGACCGGCAGGCTCAACGCCAATCAGGCCTACGCTGGTGTCGTCGATGAAATCAGCGAACATGCCGATGGCGTTAGAACCACCGCCTACGCAGGCAATGACGGCATCCGGCAGGCGGCCTTCTTTTTCAAGGATCTGCGCTTTGGTCTCTTCACCGATCATGCGCTGGAATTCACGCACGATGGTCGGGAACGGGTGCGGGCCTGCGGCTGTGCCGAGCATATAGTGCGCGGTGTCGTAGCTGCCGGACCAGTCGCGCAGCGCTTCGTTACAGGCATCCTTCAGCGTCGCGGAGCCGCTGTGTACCGGGAGCACTTCGGCCCCCATCAGGCGCATACGGAACACGTTCGGGGACTGACGCTCAACGTCTTTAGCACCCATATAGATACGGCATTTCAGGCCGAGCAGGGCGCTGGCAAGGGCAGAGGCCACGCCGTGCTGGCCTGCGCCGGTTTCGGCGATGATTTCGGTTTTACCCATACGCTTGGCGAGAAGCGCCTGGCCCAGCACCTGGTTAGTTTTATGCGCGCCGCCGTGAAGGAGATCTTCGCGCTTGAGGTACAGCGTGGTGTTGGTGCCTTCCGTCAGGTTGCGGCATTTGGTCAGCGCCGTAGGACGACCCGCGTAGTTTTTCAGCAGGTCGGTAAATTCAGCCTGGAACGCCGGGTCTTTCTGCGCGCTCACAAACGCTTCTTCCAGCTGGCGCAGGGCGGGCATCAGGATTTGCGGGACGTACATCCCGCCGAACTCACCAAAATAGGGGTTTAGTAATGTCGTCATCTTCTCTTCCTTAATATGCACGCAGAGTTTTAAAGACCGAGGCCAGCTTGCTGGCATCTTTGATACCCGGTTGGGACTCTACGCCTGAATTGAAATCGAGGCCTGCGCAGCCTGCTTTAGCGGCTTCTACGCAGTTATCCGGGCTTAATCCGCCCGCCAGCAGGACGTTGTCCAGCTTTTCGCCGCTCAGCAGCGACCAGTCAAAACGCTGGCCGGTGCCGCCCTGGCCGTTATCGAGCAGGTATTTATCCACATGGTTCAGGTTACGCGCGGGCAGGGTCTCGCCGACGCTTTGCGCTTTCCAGATCTGAACCTGAGGCGCCAGCGCGGCGCGCAGAGCATCGATATAGGCCTGATCTTCATCGCCGTGGAGCTGCACCGCGCTCAGGGATAACGCCTCGGCTTTTGCCGCAACGTCTGCAATATCCGCGTTGCGGAAGACGCCGACGTAGCCGAGCGGGGCCGCCGCTATCACCTTATGCGCCTGTTCTTCGCTGACTGCGCGAGGGGACGAATCCACAAAGATCAGCCCGCCGTAAATCGCCCCGGCTTCATACGCGGCCTGCGCATCCTGTTCGCGGGTTAAGCCGCAGACTTTGTTCTCACCCAGCAGCAAGCGGCGCACCGCAGCGTTGAGATCGTCATGCTCCATCATCGCGGAGCCAATCAGGAAACCGTTGGCGAAGTGGCTGAGTTCGCGCACCTGGGCGTAGCTGTTAATCCCGGATTCGCTGATCACCGTGACGCCAGACCCCAGACGCGGCGCCAGCTGGCGCGTGCGGTTCAGGTCAATGGACAGGTCGCGCAGATCGCGGTTGTTAATGCCGACCACTTTGGCTTCCAGCGCAATCGCGCGCTCAAGCTCTTCTTCGTTGCTCACTTCGGTCAGCACGCCCATGTTCAGGCTGTGCGCCACGGCGGAAAGCTGGCGATACTGCTCGTCGTCGAGCACCGAGAGCATCAGCAGGCAGGCGTCGGCCTGGTAAAAGCGCGCCAGCCAGATCTGATACGGGTCGATAATAAAGTCTTTGCACAGGATCGGCTGCGGCGCGATGCCGCTGACGATCGGCAGAAAATCGAAGCTGCCCTGGAAATATTTCTCATCCGTCAGCACGGAGATGGCGGACGCATGGTGCTTATAAATTCCGGCAATACGCGCCGGGTCGAAATCGTCACGGATAACGCCTTTCGACGGGGAGGCCTTTTTGCACTCAAGAATAAACGCGGTGCGCGCGCCCTGCAGGGCGTCATAGAAGCGTCGTTGGCTTGGAACGACGTCATTCTGGAAGCTGGCAAGCGGCTGCTGCTGCTTGCGGGTTTCAACCCAAATGGCCTTATCGGCAACGATTTTCGCTAAAACGGTCTGCATTCTTTACCCTCTTGCCGCAAGTGCGGTAACGCGGTCGTAAGCTGCACCGGAGCGCAGTACGTCCAGAACTTTTTGGGCGTTGGCCTTGAGGTCTTCCTCGCCGTGCAAACGCATCAGCATGGCGACGTTGGCGGCCACGGCGGCCTCATGGGCGACCTCTCCCTTACCTTGTAATAAGCGCGTGAGAATGTCACGGTTTTCTTCCGGCGTGCCGCCTGCCAGGGCTTCCTGGTGATACGGCGCCAGGCCGAAGTCAGACGCGTCCAGCTGGTAGCTCAGGATTTCACCGTTGTTCAGTTCGGCCACCAGCGTCGGCGCATGAAGCGATACTTCATCCATTCCGCCGCTGTGTACGACGGCAGCACGCTTGTAGCCCAGCACCCGCAGCGTTTCCGCAATCGGCAGCACCAGTTCAGGGCTGTAGACGCCAATCAGCGCCAGCGGCGGATGCGCCGGGTTAATCAGGGGGCCAAGCACGTTAAACAGCGTGCGGGTCTTGAGCTGCTGGCGCACCGGCATCGCGTGGCGGAAACCGGTGTGATACTTCGGCGCAAACAGGAAGCAGACGCCCAGGTCATCCAGCGCCTCACGGGAGCGTTCTGCTTGCATGTCGAGGTTAATACCAAACGCGGCCAGCAGGTCAGACGAACCCGAACGGCTGGAGACGCTACGGTTACCGTGCTTTGCTACCTTCAGACCACACGCCGCCGCAACGAACGCGCTGGCTGTAGAAATATTGATGCTGTTGCTGCCGTCACCGCCGGTCCCGACGATATCGGCAAACTGATAGTCCGGGCGCGGGAACGGCGCGGCATTTTCCAGCAGGGCCGTAGCGGCACCGGCAATCTCCTGCGGGCTTTCACCGCGCACCTTCATGCTGACCAAAGCGGCGGCCAGCTGCTCTGGCTTCAGCTCGCCGCGAACGACCGCAGAGAAAAGCTGGTGGCTCTCCTGCTGGCTCAGGGTCTGCGCCTGATACAGTTTTTCCAGAATCGGCTGCAGGGTATTGGTTTGCTCCAGTTTCTGTAATGCCCAGTCGAGCGTTTGCTCCAGCAGGCGCGCGCCGTTCGACGTCAGAATGGATTCCGGGTGGAACTGCAGGCCGCAGACGCGATCCGCATCGTGGCGAACCGCCATCACCATGCCTTCAAAGGAGGCGTTAATGGTCAGCCCGGCCGGAATGTTGCTGCCCACCAGCGAATGGTAACGCGCAACGGGGAGCGGATTGGGCAGACCGGCAAACATCGCCTGGCCGTCATGTTCAATGCTGGACGCTTTGCCGTGCAGGATCTCACCCGCCTGGCCGACGTAGCCGCCGTAGGCTTCAACAATCGCCTGATGGCCGAGGCAGATGCCGATGATAGGCAATTTGCCCCGCATACGGGTCAGTAGTTCCGGCATACATCCCGCTTCGCTCGGTGCGCCTGGCCCAGGGGAGAGCATCAGCACCGGATTTTGCATGGTGCCGAGACGATCGATCAGCGTCTGGGCCGGAACGTGGTTGCGGTAGATAACGACGTTATGCCCATTCGCACGCAGCTGATCTGCCAGGTTGTAGGTAAATGAGTCAATATTATCGAGCAGCAGAATGTCAGCCATCAGAAAATCTCCTGTGCATGGTGTGCGGTCGCAATGGCGCGAAGGACCGCGCGAGCTTTACTGCGCGTTTCGTCAGCTTCAGACTGCGGAACAGAATCAAGAACAATCCCTGCACCTGCCTGTACGGTGGCGATGCCATCTTCAACGTAGGCAGAGCGGATCACGATGCAGGTATCCAGGTCGCCGTGTGCGGTGAAATAACCCACCGCACCGCCGTAGCTGCCGCGACGACGGCCTTCTGCTTCGGCAATCAGCTGCATCGCGCGAACTTTAGGCGCGCCGCTCAGGGTGCCCATGTTCATGCAGGCTCGGTAGGCGTGCAGCACGTCGAGGTCGTGGCGCAATTCACCGACCACGCGGGAGACCAGGTGCATCACGAACGAATAGCGGTCGACTTTAGTCAGGTCCGCCACGTAGCGGCTGCCGGGGGTGCAAATGCGGGCCAGATCGTTACGCGCCAGGTCGACCAGCATCAGGTGTTCTGAAAGCTCTTTGTGGTCGGTACGCATCTCCAGTTCGATGCGGCTGTCGAGGTCGCGATCCAGTGAACCATCGGCACGGCGGCCGCGCGGACGGGTTCCGGCAATCGGGTAGATCTCAATCTGGCGGCTGGTGGCGTCGTATTTCAGGGAGCTTTCCGGCGACGCGCCAAACAGGGTGAAGTCGTTGTCCTGCATGAAGAACATGTACGGGCTCGGGTTGCTCTTTTTCAGCACGTCATACGCTGCCAGCGGTGACGGGCAGGGCAGCGAGAAGCGGCGGGAAGGCACCACCTGGAAAATTTCCCCGGCGCGAATCGCTTTTTGCATCTGGCGCACGACGGCACCGTACTGGTCGTCGGTCTGGCTGACGTCGCACTGCATCTCCTCAACGCGCTGCACCGGCAGCGCAGGCGGTTCTTCCGTCATCTGCTGCTGCAGCTGTGCGATACGTTGCAGAAGACGATTTTTCTCCGCGGTGGAGGGCGTGAACAGGCTGGCCTGGATGCGGGTATATTTTTTCTGATGGTCGATCACCAGCAGCGTTTCAGCCAGGTAGAAGCAGTAATCCGGGCAGCGGTTGCCCTGTTCGGTTTCCAGTAATTCCTCGAAACCGGCGACCAGGTCGTAAGCAAACAGCCCGCCGAAGAACATGGCTTCGCGTTCATCTTCCGGCACGGTGACCAGGCCTTGCAGCAGGCGGAAGGCATCGAAAACGGACAGTGAGCAGAGGCGCGCGTCTTCGTCCAGCAGCTGGCTCACCGGCGGAAAATGCAGAATGCGCATGTCCGGGTGACGCTCGTTTTCAATACCTGAAGGAAGGGCGGCGTCCAGCAGCGGCAGCAGCGATGCGCCGTTGTCGGATAATGCCTTGATGGTGACGGTATCGCCTAACGCGGTAATGCGCAGGGCGCTATCCACCAGCAGCAGGCTTTTCAGATCGTCCTTGCTGTCGATATCGGCAGATTCCAGCAGCAGCGTGGCAGGACGAGCGCCGCATACCTGATGAAACAGCGCGGTTGGGTTGTGGCGATAGGCCGCCTCGCAGGTCAGCAGTTCGAGGTGTGGTTTGGCTGTTTGCATGGTGTTGTTCTCATATTTTGTTCAAAAAAAAGCCCGCTTGTGAGCGGGCTGGGTATCTGTTTGCATTTCGCAGACGCGTGACACTGCCCGATAGTCAGGAAGTGCGCCACCAACCGTGCAGAGTGAAATGTGCTGTCATTTTCAGATACCTTTCTCGTGTGAACTTGCGTACTAGTTAACTAGTTCGATGGCCTATTGTCAACCCTTGATTTCAGAATTTCGCGGCAAGTCGTTATCATAGGGTTTTTGGAAGTCTCCAACCTGTGACGGGAAGTGCTTTGAGCGATACCACCTACGCCATAATTTACGATTTACACAGCCACACTCAGGCTTCTGATGGTCTGCTTACGCCCGAAGCGTTGGTTCATCGCGCCGTTGAAATGCGAGTCGGCACGCTGGCAATAACCGATCACGATACGACTGACGCCATTCCGGCCGCGCGCGCAGAAATTGCCCGCAGCGGGCTGGCGCTGAATCTGGTGTCCGGTGTCGAAATTTCGACCCTCTGGGAAAACCATGAAATTCATATCGTTGGCCTGAACATTGATATAGAACATCCGGCAATGTGCGCGTTTTTGCAAGAACAAAAAACGCGCCGCAACCAGCGCGCGGAGATGATAGGCGAGCGTCTGGAAAAAGCGCACATTCCGGGTGCGCTGGAAGGCGCAAAAAAGCTGGCAAACGGCGGGGCGGTAACGCGCGGTCATTTTGCTCGTTTTCTGGTTGAGGCCGGCAAAGCGACGACGATGGCGGACGTCTTTAAAAGGTATCTGGCGCGCGGGAAAACCGGATACGTTCCGCCACAGTGGTGTACAATAAAACAAGCTATTGATGTGATTCATCATTCTGGCGGTAAGGCGGTACTGGCCCATCCGGGACGGTATAATCTTTCTGCTAAATGGCTGAAAAGACTGCTGGCGCACTTTGCCGAATGCGGCGGTGAGGCGATGGAAGTCGCCCAGTGTCAGCAGGCGCCCAACGAGCGTGCACAGCTCGCAACCTACGCCCGTCAGTATGGCCTGCTTGGGTCACAGGGTTCTGATTTTCATCAGCCCTGCGCGTGGATTGAGCTGGGGCGCAAGCTCTGGCTACCGGCAGGCGTTGAGCCTGTCTGGCAGCTTTGGGAACAGCCGCAGCAAATTGAAGAGAGGGAAGTATGAGTCAGTTTTTCTATATTCATCCGGATAACCCGCAGGCCCGTCTGATTAATCAGGCCGTGGAAATCGTCCGCAAGGGGGGCGTTATCGTCTACCCGACCGATTCAGGCTACGCGCTGGGCTGTAAAATTGAAGACAAAGGGGCGATGGAGCGTATCTGCCGCATCCGCCAGCTGCCGGACGGCCACAACTTTACCCTGATGTGCCGCGATCTTTCCGAGCTGTCGACCTATGCCTACGTCGACAACGTGGCGTTTCGTCTGATCAAAAACAACACGCCGGGCAACTACACCTTTATCCTGAAAGGGACGAAAGAGGTGCCGCGTCGTCTGCTGCAGGAAAAACGCAAAACCATCGGGATGCGCGTGCCGTCTAACCCGATTGCCCAGGCGCTGCTGGAAGCGCTTGGGGAACCCATGCTCTCGACCTCCCTGATGCTGCCGGGCAGTGAGTTTACCGAGTCCGACCCGGAAGAGATCAAGGATCGTCTTGAGAAGGTGGTTGAGCTGATTATTCACGGCGGTTACCTCGGCCAGCAGCCAACCACCGTGGTCGATTTAACGGAAGATGCACCGGAAGTGATTCGTGAAGGCGTGGGTGATGTTAAGCCTTTCTTGTAAGGGTGTAAGCAGATATACTACGCGGCCATCAAAGCTGGGCTCAATCCCGCTTTGACCTGATTCGACGCCTGTGAAGGCGACACCTGAGGAAGCTCAATGAGCGAGAAGTTACAGAAAGTGCTGGCGCGCGCCGGCCACGGTTCGCGCCGTGAAATCGAAGCCATTATTGAAGCAGGTCGCGTGAGTGTGGACGGTAAAGTCTCCACTTTGGGCGACCGCGTAGAAATCGTACCGGGGCTGAAGATCCGCATCGACGGTCATCTCATTTCGGTCAAAGAATCTGCTGAACAAATCTGTCGCGTGCTGGCTTACTACAAGCCGGAAGGCGAGCTGTGTACCCGCAACGACCCTGAAGGTCGCCCGACGGTGTTTGATCGTCTGCCTAAGCTGCGCGGTGCCCGCTGGATTGCCGTTGGGCGTCTGGACGTGAACACCTGCGGCCTGCTGCTGTTCACCACCGATGGTGAACTGGCAAACCGTCTCATGCACCCAAGCCGCGAAGTTGAGCGTGAATACGCCGTTCGCGTCTTTGGTCAGGTTGATGAAAACAAACTGCGCGACCTGTCGCGCGGCGTGCAGCTTGAAGACGGCCCGGCGGCGTTCAAGACGATCAAATTCACCGGTGGTGAAGGGATCAACCAGTGGTACAACGTGACCCTGACGGAAGGCCGTAACCGCGAGGTTCGTCGACTGTGGGAAGCGGTAGGCGTGCAGGTTAGCCGCCTGATCCGCGTGCGTTACGGCGATATCCTCCTGCCAAAAGGCCTGCCGCGTGGCGGTTATACCGAGCTGGATCTCACCCAGACCAACTACCTGCGCGAGCTGGTCGGCCTGACGCCGGAAACCACGTCTAAAGTCGCGGTCGAGAAGGATCGTCGTCGCATGAAGGCGAACCAGATCCGACGTGCGGTGAAGCGTCACAGCCAGGTGAGCAACAACCGCCGCTCTGGCAGCCGGAATAACAACGGTTAATCAAAAAGCCCGGTCAACACACCGGGCTTTTTCTTTAGTAATCAATACCGATTTGCGCTTTGATACCGGCGTCAAAGGCATGCTTCACCGGACGCAATTCGCTGACGGTATCCGCAAGCGCCAGAATATCCCGATGGCAGCCGCGCCCGGTGACGATTGCCGTCTGGTGCACGGGGCGATTCTTTAACGCTTCCAGCACCTCTTCAAGCGGCAGATAGTCGTAGGCCACCATGTAGGTGATTTCATCCAGCAGCACCATGTTCAGGCCGGGATCTGCCAGCATGCGTTTAGCATGTTCCCACACGGCCCGACAGGCGGCGGTATCGGTTTCGCGGTTCTGGGTATCCCACGTAAACCCGGTCGCCATCACCTGGAACTCAACCCCGTGAGGCTCCAGTAGGTTACGCTCTCCGTTAGGCCATTCGCCTTTGATAAACTGAATCACGCCCACCTTCTGGCCGTGGCCGACGGCTCGGGTAGCGGTGCCAAACGCGGCGGTGGTTTTGCCTTTACCGTTGCCGGTAAAGACGATGATAATTCCGCGTTCGTCCTGCGCCGCGGCGACGCGGGCATCCACTTGCTCTTTCAGACGCTGCTGGCGCTGCTGATGACGTTCTTCACTCATTGCGAAATCCCCGGCTTGCGCCCCGGCTGGGCATCAAAGGTCATCCCGGTTTTACGGCGGCTGTCATCGCCCATCAGCCAGAGATAGAGCGGCATAATATCGGCGGGCGTTTTGAGCTTCTGCGGATCTTCCGTCGGGAAGGCGCTGGCGCGCATTTTGGTGCGCGTCCCGCCTGGGTTAATGCAGTTCACGCGCAGATGGCGGCTTTGATACTCCTCCGCCAGCACCTGCATCATTCCTTCGGTCGCAAATTTAGATACGGCGTAAGCGCCCCAGTTTGCGCGCCCCTCGCGACCTACGCTGGAGGAGGTAAAGACCAGCGAGCCGGATTCAGAGCGGAGTAATAAAGGAAGCAAAGCCTGGGTCAGGAAAAAGGTGCCGTTGATATTGACCTGCATCACCTCCTGCCAGATAGCCGGGTCTTGTTCATCCATCGGGCGTACTTCGCCCAGCAGACCGGCATTGTGCAGCACGCCGTCGAGACGGGGATAGTCATCTCCAATACGTTCGGCAAGCTCCTGGCAGGTCGCCGCGGTGCAGGTGAGCAAATCAAGCGTGTACCAGCGGGCGGGGAGGCCGCCTGCAGCGTCAATCTCACGGGCGACGTTTCGTAATTTATCGTCGTTACGGCCAATCAGGATGACGCTTGCGCCATATTCTGCGTACGTCAGGGCGGCTTCACGACCAATTCCGTCGCTGGCACCGGTGACAAGGATGATGCGGTTCTGCAGTAAATTTTTTTGTGGCTGATAATGCACGGTGACTCCTCTGGCGCACTGAGCGGCTATTGCGCCTTCTTTTATGACTTTTCGGCTTTATGCCCGAAATAGCATGAGAATTCAATCAGTCTACAGGAGGCATCGCTGCGTAATTAACAATTTGCAAATATTTAAACCCGTTTCGGGGGATTCCTGAAGCAGGCTCGCAGAGGTAATGTCACGAGCGAGACGCCCGAGCAGGGCTGTTGTACACTGGCGTGTAGGAATCGTGGTTAAATCAAGGTGGAGCGCGTGGAATTACTTTCTCAATATGGGTTGTTTTTAGCCAAAATCGCGACGGTTGTTATCGCCATCGCGGTGATTGCCGTTCTGATTGTTAACCTGACGCAGCGAAAGCGTCAGCGTGGTGAATTACGCATTACCCGCCTGAGCGAACAGTATAAAGAGATGCAGGAAGAGATGTCCCTGGCGCTGCTCGATAGTCATCAGCAGAAGCTATGGGTGAAAGCGCAGAAAAAACAGCATAAGCAGGAGGCTAAAGCGGCAAAAGCTAAAGCCAAAGCGAATGCGCCGCAGGACGAGGCAAAGCCACGCGTCTACGTGCTGGATTTTAAGGGCAGCATGGATGCACATGAAGTGTCTTCTCTGCGTGAAGAGGTCACGGCTGTACTTGCCGTCGCAAAACCGCAGGATCAGGTGGTTGTACGTCTGGAAAGTCCAGGAGGCGTCGTTCACGGATACGGGCTGGCGGCTTCCCAGCTTCAGCGCCTGCGTGAAAAACAGATCCCGCTGACCGTGGCGGTGGATAAAGTGGCGGCGAGCGGCGGCTACATGATGGCCTGCGTAGCGGATAAAATTGTCGCAGCACCGTTCTCTATAATCGGTTCTATCGGCGTGGTTGCGCAAATTCCGAACTTTAACCGCTTTCTGAAAAACAAAGAGATTGATATTGAACTGCACACCGCAGGTCAGTACAAACGTACCCTGACGCTGCTGGGTGAAAATACGGAAGAGGGGCGTCAGAAATTCCGTGAAGATCTGAACGAAACGCACCACCTCTTCAAAGACTTTGTCCACCGCATGCGCCCAACGCTCGATATTGAGCAGGTCGCAACCGGCGAACACTGGTACGGCACTCAGGCGCAGGATAAAGGGCTGGTGGATGAGGTTGGTACCAGCGACGATCTGCTGCTGAGCCTGATGGAAGGCCGTGAGTTAATCGGCGTACGCTTTACGCAGCGTAAGCGTATGCTCGACCGCTTCACGAATAGCGCGGCAGAGAGCGCGGATCGCCTGCTGCTACGCTGGCTGCAGCGGGGGCAGAAGCCGCTGCTGTAAACAAAAACGCGAGGCATCTGCCTCGCATTTTGCATTAATCGACCAGGTGATACTTCTCTGAGAGGGTGTGCGCCAGGTATTTAAACATGTTAAATACGGCGGTGCTTTTTGGCGTAGGCAGCCCCTGTTCATCAAGGAAGTACTCCCCGCTGAATACCAGCACACCGTTACGCTGTTCCACTCCCGTGGCTTCAATACCCGCAAGGGTGTCTTCATGGTTGCGAATCAGTTTATTCGCTTCGACAAGCAGAGAGGCTCGGTCAATAGGTTGGGTTGTATTCTGCATAATCCACTCCTTAAACAGTGACAATAGTCTACGCCCGAGGGGCTTTGGGGGCAAATTTTCCCTGTAATGTGAGAGGGTAAGGCAACGGTGGTCGGCTGGCGGGATTTGCTTTTGCATGCTAATAAAGTTGCGTAACGAATTTTATCAGGTACAGTGTGCGCTTTCGTCATTCTGGCAACAGAATTGCTTGACATTCGACCGGGAATTCGTCACGAATTATAGTAAGTGTGAAAAAAATACCCGTTAAGTCAATGACCTGGGCATCATCTGTTTGAGGTCAGGCAAGACAAAGGGGTTGATATCCCCTGACGCAGTCGCAATATCAATGGCTCGTCGTCAGCGGAAGGGAAATCAACGTGCGGCGTATTCCTGGAAGAATTAAATTAGGTAAAGGTGAATATGGGTAAAGCTCTCGTCATCGTTGAGTCCCCGGCAAAAGCCAAAACGATCAATAAGTATCTGGGAAATGACTACGTGGTTAAGTCCAGCGTTGGTCATATCCGCGATTTGCCGACCAGTGGCTCAGCCAGCAAAAAGAGCGCAGACTCTACCTCCACCAAAGGGGCCAAAAAGCCTAAAAAGGATGAACGTAGCGCGCTTGTCAACCGCATGGGTGTTAACCCATGGCATAACTGGGACGCACAATATGAAGTGCTGCCCGGGAAAGAAAAAGTCGTTAACGAGCTGAAGCAGCTTGCTGAAAAAGCAGACCACATTTATCTCGCAACCGACCTTGACCGCGAAGGGGAAGCCATTGCATGGCACCTGCGGGAAGTGATCGGGGGTGACGACAAACGCTACAGCCGTGTAGTGTTTAACGAAATTACTAAGAATGCGATTCGTCAGGCGTTTGAGAAGCCGGGCGAACTGAACATTGACCGTGTAAACGCCCAGCAGGCACGTCGCTTTATGGACCGTGTTGTGGGCTACATGGTATCTCCACTGCTGTGGAAAAAGGTTGCACGCGGTCTGTCCGCAGGCCGTGTACAGTCTGTCGCTGTACGTCTGGTCGTTGAGCGTGAGCGCGAAATTAAAGCCTTCGTGCCGGAAGAGTTCTGGGAAGTGGACGCCAATGTGACCACGCCGGGCGGTGACGCTCTGCCGCTGCAGGTAAGCCATCACAACGATAAGCCTTTCCGTCCTGAAAACCGCGACCAGACCATGGCCGCCGTAGCGCTGCTGGAAAAAGCACGCTATCAGGTGCTGGATCGCGAGGATAAACCGACCAGCAGCAAGCCGGGCGCACCGTTTATTACCTCTACGCTGCAGCAGGCTGCAAGCACGCGCCTGGGCTACGGCGTGAAGAAAACCATGATGATGGCCCAGCGCCTGTATGAAGCGGGTTACATCACCTACATGCGTACTGACTCAACTAACCTGAGCCAGGACGCGGTCAGCATGGTGCGCGGCTACATCAGCGATAACTTCGGTAAGAAATATCTGCCGGAAAGCGCAAACCAGTACGCCAGCAAAGAGAACTCGCAGGAAGCACACGAAGCGATTCGTCCTTCTGACGTCTCCGTTTTAGCGGAATCGTTGAAGGATATGGAAGCGGATGCGCAGAAGCTCTATCAGCTGATCTGGCGCCAGTTCGTGGCCTGTCAGATGACGCCTGCTAAGTACGACTCCACGACGCTGACCGTCGGCGCGGGTGATTTCCGCCTGAAAGCGCGCGGTCGTATTCTGCGCTTCGACGGCTGGACGAAAGTCATGCCTGCGCTGCGTAAAGGTGATGAAGACAGAACGCTGCCTGCGGTCAACAAGGGCGATGAGCTGTCGCTTGTCGATCTGGTTCCGGCCCAGCACTTTACCAAGCCGCCTGCACGATTCAGTGAAGCATCACTGGTGAAAGAGCTGGAAAAACGGGGCATTGGCCGTCCGTCCACCTATGCGTCGATTATTTCGACCATTCAGGATCGAGGCTATGTCCGCGTTGAAAGCCGCCGTTTCTACGCCGAAAAAATGGGTGAAATTGTCACCGACCGTCTGGAAGCAAACTTCCGCGAGTTGATGAACTACGATTTCACCGCACAGATGGAGGACAGCCTGGACCAGGTTGCCAGCCATCAGGCGGAATGGAAAAAGGTTCTCGATAGCTTCTTCAGCGACTTTACCGACCAGCTGGAAAAAGCCGAAAAAGATCCTGAAGAGGGCGGCATGCTGCCAAACCAGATGGTACTGACCAGCATCGACTGCCCAACCTGCGGCCGTAAGATGGGGATCCGTACCGCGACGACGGGCGTCTTCCTCGGATGCTCCGGCTACGCGCTGTCGCCAAAAGAACGCTGCAAAACCACCATCAATCTTGTACCTGAGAACGAAGTGCTCAACGTGCTGGAAGGTGACGATGCGGAAACCAATGCCCTTCGCGCCAAGCGTCGCTGCCAGAAATGCGGCACGGCGATGGACAGCTACCTGATCGATCCTAAACGCAAGCTGCACGTCTGCGGTAATAACCCGACCTGCGACGGCTATGAGATCGAAGAGGGCGAGTTCCGCATTAAAGGCTATGACGGCCCGATCGTTGAATGTGAGAAGTGTGGATCTGAGATGCACCTGAAAATGGGGCGCTTCGGTAAGTACATGGCTTGCACCAACGACGAGTGCAAAAATACGCGTAAAATCCTGCGTAACGGTGAAGTGGCTCCGCCGAAGGAAGATCCGGTTCCGCTGCCAGAGCTGCCGTGCGAGAAGTCTGACGCCTATTTCGTGCTGCGCGACGGTGCTGCAGGCGTATTCCTGGCGGCCAACACCTTCCCGAAATCGCGCGAAACGCGCGCGCCGCTGGTCAAGGAGCTGTATCGCTTCCGCGACCGTTTGCCGGAAAAACTGCGTTATCTGGCCGATGCACCGCAGCAGGATCCTGAAGGCAATAAGACCGTGGTGCGTTTTAGCCGCAAGACCAAGCAGCAGTACGTTGCCGCTGAAAAAGAGGGTAAAGCGACCGGATGGTCAGCGTTCTTTGTTGACGGAAAATGGGTTGAAGGTAAAAAATAACCTTCTCTTACCGTAGCTTACCTGTGAAAGGGCCGGAATTCCGGCCCTTTTTTATTACGATGTTATTATTTTTTGTTCCGTACTATACAGTCAGGCTATAAGTGATATAGTGGTTATAGTTAACCCTTTTCTTATTATCAAATCGTCTTAAGCGATTGACCGCGTGCGCTAAATCGGATGGTCTGGCATGAAACTACAGCAGCTTCGTTATATCGTTGAGGTGGTAAACCACAACCTTAACGTCTCCTCTACCGCTGAGGGGCTTTATACCTCGCAGCCGGGCATCAGCAAGCAGGTTCGCATGCTGGAGGATGAGTTAGGCATTCAGATATTTGCCCGCAGCGGTAAGCACCTGACGCAGGTGACGCCCGCCGGGCAGGAAATCATCAGAATTGCACGGGAAGTCCTCTCTAAAGTTGATGCGATAAAATCCGTAGCGGGGGAACATACCTGGCCGGATAAAGGCTCGCTCTATATAGCGACTACGCATACTCAGGCGCGCTATGCGCTGCCTGGCGTGATCAAAGGCTTTATTGAACGCTATCCACGCGTTTCCTTACACATGCATCAGGGATCGCCAACGCAAATTGCAGAGGCGGTTTCTAAGGGCAATGCGGATTTTGCTATCGCTACGGAAGCGCTCCACCTGTATGACGACCTGGTCATGCTGCCGTGCTACCACTGGAACCGTTCTATTGTGGTCACGCCCGATCATCCTTTAGCGGGTAAAGGCTCGGTGACCATCGAAGAGCTGGCCCAGTATCCGCTAGTGACCTACACCTTTGGATTTACCGGGCGCTCAGAGCTTGATACGGCATTTAACCGCGCGGGGCTTACGCCGCGTATCGTCTTTACAGCAACCGATGCTGACGTCATTAAAACCTACGTCAGGCTCGGGCTTGGCGTCGGCGTTATTGCCAGCATGGCGGTAGATCCGATTTCGGACCCCGATTTGGTACGCCTGGATGCGGACGACATCTTCAGCCACAGCACCACGAAGATTGGCTTCCGTCGAAGCACCTTCCTGCGCAGCTATATGTATGATTTTATTCAGCGCTTTGCTCCTCATTTAACGCGTGACGTAGTCGATACGGCCGTTGCACTGCGTTCAAATGAAGACATTGAAGAGATGTTTAAGGATATTAAGCTCCCCGCCAAATAATCACTTCCGGTATCTTTCCCCTGTGGAAAGATACCGAAATAACCCCTCAAACCTAAATTAGAATTATCATCATCTGCACCCTGCTGACGTAAAATGTCATTACCCTTTTAATGTTTAAGGTTTTACTGTCGCGAATTTGCGACAAAAGTAGAAAGTAATTAACGCCTTCGCAAATATTTCTTTTCAATTATTTATTTCTGGTCAAAAGAATGAATATTTCCCAGGTACAGATGCGTAAATTCACTGGCTTTTCAGCTAAAGTTTCTTTAGGATTTATCTCAACAGATGATTAATTGTACCAATTGTTTGGTCATAAAATGATAAGTGATATCGATTGTATGAGGTTAGCAATGCCTTCAGGAAGTGAAGAACCGCAAAGGGATCCTGCTCTCAAACGCAAAGCCTGGTTAGCGGTCTTTCTCGTCTCTGCCCTGTTCTGGGTTGCGGTTGCTCTCCTGGCCTGGAAATATTGGGGTTAACTATGGCAGTCACGGCACGTTCAGAAATGACAAAACCAATGTGTCAGCCGCGTGACAACGGTCACAAAGCTCGCAAAGCACCTGCGACCAGTGTTCCTGCGTCCTGGAAACTGACGCCTCAACAGCAAGCCTTTATTGATGTGTTCGCAGAAGACGAACCCAAAAAACAATAATTTAGTTAATTGCGTAACGATGCAAATAGTCTGAATAAAGACTCTGCGCTTTTGTACTCTTTAATAAATACACATCAGCAATATAGAACTGAGGGCAGACCTCGGAAACTTTAATAAATAAAGCCTGGTGTCCCTATGATGAATAACATGACAACTCTCAAATACTGGTCATGGATCGGCGTTTTCTCCGTGTCGATTCTGTTCTGGTGTCAGCTCATCTGGCTGGCTCTCCACTAAATCCAAAAACCTCGCTTCGGCGGGGTTTTTTGTTTTCATGGCGCGAGACCATTCCTAAATTTATCAATTTGGGTTGTTATCAAAACGTTACGACATCTATGTGTTATCTTTAAATACAGCCCTGATGATTGTCAGGACATCTCTGTAATTAAGGAGGAGCTTATGTCGTTAACCCTACGCGAAGCCAGTAAGGACACGTTGCAGGCAGAAAATAAAACCTGGCACTACTATAGCTTGCCGCTGGCATCCAAAACGCTTGGTGACATTTCGCGGTTACCCAAGTCGTTAAAAGTGTTGCTGGAAAATCTCCTGCGCTGGCAGGATGAGGATTCCGTCACTTCTGAAGATATTCACGCGCTGGCAGGATGGCTAAAGGATGCCCATGCTGACAGAGAGATAGCCTACCGTCCCGCCAGGGTTCTGATGCAGGACTTCACCGGTGTTCCTGCGGTGGTCGATTTAGCCGCAATGCGTGAAGCCGTTAAGCGCCTTGGTGGCGATACGGCCAAAGTGAATCCGCTCTCGCCCGTTGACCTAGTTATTGACCACTCGGTAACCGTCGATCGTTTCGGTGACGATGATGCCTTTGGCGAGAACGTTCGTCTGGAAATGGAACGTAACCACGAGCGCTATGTGTTCCTGAAGTGGGGGCAGCAGGCGTTTAGCCGCTTCAGCGTTGTGCCGCCCGGCACGGGCATTTGTCACCAGGTCAACCTTGAGTATCTTGGCAAAGCCGTCTGGAGTGAACTGCAGGATAAGGAGTGGGTAGCCTATCCTGACACGCTGGTGGGCACCGATTCGCATACCACCATGATTAACGGCCTGGGCGTGCTGGGCTGGGGCGTCGGGGGCATCGAAGCCGAGGCGGCTATGCTCGGCCAGCCTGTCTCTATGCTTATTCCGGACGTGGTGGGCTTCAAGCTTACCGGTAAACTCTCTGAGGGGATCACCGCCACCGACCTGGTGCTGACGGTAACGCAAATGCTGCGTAAGCACGGCGTGGTAGGCAAGTTTGTTGAATTCTACGGCGATGGCCTGGATTCTCTGCCGCTGGCGGACCGCGCCACCATCGCCAATATGGCGCCCGAGTACGGCGCGACCTGCGGCTTTTTCCCTATCGATAGCGTAACGCTGGAGTACATGCGCCTGAGCGGCCGCAGCGAAGAGCAGGTGGCGCTGGTTGAGGCATACACCAAAGCGCAGGGGATGTGGCGAAACCCGGGCGATGAGCCGGTATTCACCAGCTCGCTTGAGCTAGATATGGGCTCCGTCGAGGCGAGCCTGGCCGGCCCGAAACGTCCGCAGGACCGCGTAGCGCTGAACAACGTGCCGAAAGCCTTTGCGGCCAGTAACGAGCTCGAGGTCAATTCCTCACAAAAAGATCGTCATCCGGTCGACTACGTCATGAACGGGCATCAGTATCAGCTGCCTGACGGGGCCGTGGTCATCGCGGCGATTACCTCCTGTACCAATACCTCTAACCCAAGCGTGCTCATGGCCGCCGGGCTGCTCGCTAAAAAAGCGGTGGAGCTGGGCCTTAAGCCTCAGCCGTGGGTGAAGGCTTCCCTGGCGCCGGGGTCGAAGGTCGTTTCCGACTATCTGGCGCAGGCCCGTCTCACGCCATATCTTGATGAGCTAGGCTTTAACCTTGTGGGCTACGGCTGTACGACGTGCATCGGCAACTCCGGTCCGTTACCCGAGCCTATCGAAGTGGCGATCAAGCAGGGTGACCTGACCGTGGGCGCCGTGCTCTCCGGTAACCGAAACTTTGAAGGGCGTATTCACCCGCTGGTGAAAACCAACTGGCTGGCCTCGCCGCCGCTGGTTGTGGCTTATGCCCTGGCCGGAAATATGAACATTAACCTGGCGACCGATCCGATTGGTCACGACCGCAAGAATGAACCTGTCTACCTGAAAGATATCTGGCCGTCGTCGCGTGAAATTGCGCGCGCGGTGGAGAAGGTATCGACCGACATGTTCCGCAAAGAGTACGCCGAGGTGTTTGAAGGCACGCCGGAATGGAAGGAGATCAAGGTCGTTGGGTCTGATACCTACGACTGGCAAGCAGATTCTACCTATATTCGCCTGTCGCCGTTCTTCGATGAAATGCTGGCAGACCCTGCACCGCTTAAGGATATCCACGGCGCGCGGGTTCTGGCGATGCTGGGCGACTCCGTCACCACCGACCACATTTCACCGGCGGGGAGCATCAAGGCCGACAGCCCTGCAGGCCGCTATTTACAAGGGCGCGGCGTGGAGCGTCGGGATTTTAACTCCTACGGCTCACGCCGTGGCAACCATGAAGTGATGATGCGCGGGACGTTTGCCAACATCCGCATACGCAACGAAATGGTGCCAGGCGTAGAGGGCGGCATGACGCGCCATCTGCCGGGTACAGAAGTCGTTTCAATTTACGATGCCGCGGTGAAGTATCAGAAGGAAGGGACGCCGCTGGCGGTCATCGCCGGGAAAGAGTACGGTTCAGGCTCCAGCCGCGACTGGGCGGCCAAGGGACCGCGTCTGCTCGGCGTGCGGGTAGTGATTGCCGAGTCGTTTGAACGTATCCACCGTTCAAACCTGATCGGCATGGGTATTCTGCCGCTGGAGTTCCCGCAGGGCGTCACGCGTAAGACCCTCGGTTTAACCGGGGAGGAGCAGATCGATATCAGCGGTTTGCAAAGCCTTCAGCCGGGCAAAACGGTGCCGGTGAAGCTAACGCGTGCGGATGGGAAAACAGAGGTGCTGGAATGCCGGTGCCGCATCGATACCGCGACGGAGCTGACCTACTACCAGAACGACGGCATTTTGCATTATGTGATTCGTAAAATGCTGGATTGATAAGACAAGCCCGGCATTCGTGCCGGGCTTTTTGCGATCACTCGCTCAGCAGGTGGCCCATTTTAGCCGCTTTGGTATCGAGATAGTGCGCGTTCTTCGGGTTACGCCCGACGATCAGCGGCACGCGTTCAACGATATTGATGCCCGCCTCGGTCAGAATTTCGACTTTTTTAGGGTTGTTGGTTAACAGACGCACTTCGTCCACGCCCAGCAGCTTGAACATATCCGCACACAGGGTGAAATCGCGCTCGTCGGCGGCAAAGCCCAGCTGGTGGTTCGCTTCAACCGTATCGTAACCCTGATCCTGCAGCGCATACGCGCGAATTTTATTCAGCAGACCGATGTTGCGGCCTTCCTGACGATGATAAAGCAGAACGCCTCGGCCTTCCTCTGCAATATGGGAAAGCGCGGCCTCCAGCTGAAAACCGCAGTCGCAGCGCAGGCTGAACAGGGCGTCACCGGTCAGACATTCCGAATGTACACGAGACAGCACCGGCGTCTGTCCTGAAATATCGCCAAACACCAGGGCGACGTGATCCTGCCCGGTTGCCAGTTCTTCAAAACCCACCATCAGGAAATCGCCCCATGGGGTAGGCAGTTTGGCTTCTGCCACACGTTTAAGCTGCATGTGATTCTCCAGAGTAGGCTGACACGTTTCGTGTCTTTGCCTGTTTTGCTTTCTGTATCTGTTCATTTTGCCACAAGCGCGGCACGTTCGCCTAATGGCCGCCATGCTATATGAACGTTAAACGCACGATCCGACATATCCACCAGATGAATAAATTTCAGTTATGATTGTGATGCTTAGAAAAAGGAGAAGACATGCTTTTAATCGCCAGACGAACGGCAGCGGGTGCGGCCATATTACTGATTATGCCTGTGATCGTATGGGCCTCCGGCTGGATGTGGCAGCCCGGGCATAACGCCCTGTGGCTTAAATCACTGTATTGGGTTACCGAGACGGTGACTCAGCCCTGGGGCATAATTACGCATGTCATACTGTGCGCCTGGTTTCTGTGGTGCCTGCGCTTCCGGCTACGTCCGGCCATCATGCTGTTTGCCATTCTTGGCGGGGCGATCCTGGTGGGGCAAGGGGTAAAATCCTGGGTGAAAGATCATGTACAGGAGCCGCGTCCTTTTGTCGTGTGGCTTGAAAAAACGCATCATATTCCGGTAGATGAGTTCTACACTTTAAAGCGTAAAGATCGTGGTGCGCTGGTGAAAGAGCAGCTTACGGAACAGCAAGATATTCCTAAATTTTTACGCAAGCACTGGCAAAAGGAGACCGGGTTCGCGTTTCCTTCCGGGCATACTATGTTTGCGGCAAGCTGGGCGTTACTCGGCGTTGGGCTGCTGTGGCCGCGGCGCAGAACGGTGACGATAGCCCTTTTGCTGGTGTGGGCAACGGCGGTAATGGGGAGCCGCTTATTGTTGGGTATGCACTGGCCGCGAGATTTGGTGGTGGCGACGCTGATATCCTGGCTGCTGGTGACGCTTGCGACCTGGCTCGCTGAGCGGCTATGCGGTCCGTTAACGCCGCCGCCAGTTGAGAAGAAAGAAATCGCCGAAAGGGAACAAACCGGGGCGTAAAGGTTGAAATTAACGCTTATGCCCATAAATCCATGACTGGCGCGCTATTATTTCCATTTCGCGTCCGTCGCTAAAATGGTAGTTTATAAGGCTGATTGCGGTGAGTTGAACACACTTTATTCGCTTGAACCACATAACGGGAAGTAATGTGAAATATTTACTCATTTTCTTACTGGTGTTGGCGATTTTTGTCATTTCAGTCACATTGGGCGCGCAAAATGATCAACAGGTAACCTTTAACTATCTGCTGGCGCAGGGCGAGTATCGCGTATCGAGCCTGCTGGCGGTGTTATTCGCAGCGGGTTTTGCCATTGGCTGGCTGGTTTGCGGCCTGTTCTGGCTCAAGGTCCGCGTTTCACTTGCGCGCGCTGAGCGCAAAATCAAGAGACTCGAACATCAAATTGCGCCTGCGTCCGACATTCCGGAGAGCTCTGGTGTGCCGGTAGTCAAGGAATAATCGAATATGCTGGAGTTGTTGTTTCTGCTTTTGCCTGTAGCCGCAGCCTATGGCTGGTATATGGGCCGCAGAAGTGCGCAACAAACAAAACAGGATGAAGCCAATCGCCTCTCCCGCGACTACGTTGCGGGGGTGAACTTCCTTCTGAGCAATCAACAGGACAAAGCGGTAGACCTGTTCCTCGACATGCTTAAAGAGGACACCGGTACCGTTGAAGCCCATCTCACCCTGGGTAACCTGTTCCGCTCTCGCGGCGAGGTTGACCGCGCCATACGCATTCACCAGACCCTCATGGAAAGCGCATCGCTGACCTACGACCAGCGTCTTCTGGCGGTACAACAGCTGGGCCGTGATTACATGGCGGCAGGTTTATACGACCGCGCCGAAGATATGTTCGCGCAGCTGGTGGATGAGACGGATTTTCGCATCAGCGCGCTGCAGCAGCTGCTGCAAATTTATCAGGCTACCAGCGACTGGCAGAAAGCCATTGATACCGCCGAGCGCCTGGTTAAGCTCGGCAAAGACAAACAGCGCGTGGAGATAGCCCATTTCTACTGCGAGCTTGCCCTTCAGCAAATGGGGAACGACGACATGGAAAAAGCCATGGCGTTGCTCAAGAAGGGGGCCGCGGCAGATCGCAGCAGCGCGCGCATCTCCATTATGATGGGGCGCGTCTTTATGGCCAAAGGTGAGTTTGCTAAAGCCGTTGAAAGCCTGCTGCGGGTTATCGATCAGGATAAAGAGCTGGTCAGCGAAACCCTGGACATGCTGCAGACCTGCTATCAGCAGCTGGATAAGCAGGACGAGTGGTTTGCCTTCCTGCGCCGTTGTGTAGAAGAGAACACCGGTGCGACCGCCGAACTGATGCTATCGGACGTGGTAGAGCAGCATGAAGGCAGCGACACAGCTCAAATCTACATCACGCGTCAGCTCCAGCGCCACCCCACCATGCGTGTCTTCCACAAGCTGATGGATTATCACCTGAACGACGCGGAAGAAGGGCGAGCGAAAGAGAGCCTGATGGTGCTGCGCGACATGGTCGGCGAGCAGGTTCGCAGCAAGCCGCGCTACCGCTGTCAGAAGTGTGGCTTCACCGCCTATTCCCTTTACTGGCACTGTCCTTCCTGCCGTGCCTGGTCGACGATCAAGCCGATACGCGGCCTGGACGGGCAGTAGTTTTTAAAAAGCCCTAACTTTAGTTACAACATACTTAACGTTTTCTCAACCCGTCTGGCACCGTGCGGCCTGTAGCCTAGCAGGAAAGTAAATCGATTCTGTCAATTTGTAGCGCTGGCAGGTAGAATGCTGGCCGTTTATCTGTTCCGCGCCGCAGCGCGCCCATAGACGAAAAGGGCTGGTCATGACGTCTGTTACTTCCTCCACTTCCCGCGTAGTTACTGATTCTCCCGTTGTTGTTGCTCTTGATTACAACAAGCGTGATGCCGCACTGGCCTTTGTCGACGGTATCGATCCGCGCGACTGCCGCCTGAAAGTGGGCAAAGAAATGTTCACGCTCTTCGGGCCGCAAATTGTTCGTGACCTCCAGCAGCGTGGTTTTGACGTTTTCCTCGACCTGAAATTTCACGATATCCCAAACACCACTGCGCATGCCGTTGCGGCAGCGGCAGAGCTTGGGGTCTGGATGGTTAACGTTCACGCTTCAGGTGGGGCGAGAATGATGACGGCCGCGCGTGAAGCGCTTCTGCCGTTCGGTAAGGATGCGCCGTTACTGATTGCCGTGACCGTCCTGACCAGTATGGATGAAAGCGATTTGCGCGATCTCGGCGTGACGTTGTCACCTGCAGACCATGCTGAACGGCTGGCGCGTTTGACGCAAAACTGTGGCCTTGATGGCGTGGTTTGTTCGGCGCAGGAAGCCGTGCGCTTCAAAAATGAACTGGGTCAAGAATTTAAGCTGGTTACGCCGGGTATCCGTCCCGCAGGGAGCGACGTGGGCGATCAGCGCCGTATTATGACGCCCGAGCAGGCGCAGGCGGCGGGCGTTGATTATATGGTTATCGGGCGACCGGTGACGCAGTCTGCAAACCCTGCCGGCACGCTGAAAGCAATTAATGCATCACTGAAAAAGGGGGCGTAATGTCCGACTCCAATAGCCGTCTGGTCTATTCCACTGACAGTGGACGCATTGACGAACCAAAAGAAAAGGTGGTACGTCCGAAGGGAGATGGCATCGTTCGTATTCAGCGTCAAACCAGCGGGCGAAAAGGAAAGGGCGTATGCCTGATTTCCGGCATTGACCTTGATGACGCTGAGCTAGTAAAGCTGGCTGCAGAGTTGAAGAAGAAGTGCGGCTGCGGCGGTGCTGTAAAAGATGGCATTATCGAAATACAGGGCGACAAACGCGACCTCATAAAATCTCTGCTCGAAGCCAGGGGGATGAAAGTAAAACTGGCGGGTGGTTAAAATAAATGAGCCACGGTGCATACCGTGGCTCTTATTCTTGACGTGCGTAAGTCAGGCCTGAAATTCGCTCAATATAATGTTATACCGGCGCAGGCTTTTGATTAATTATTTGCCGACCTGGTGACCGATAATACCACCAACGGCCGCGCCACCTAATGTACCCAGCGTGCTACCATCAGTTAATACCGCACCACCAAGAGCACCGGCACCCGCACCGATAGCGGTGTTACGGTCGCGTTTAGACCAGTTAGAGCATGCGCTCAGGGACATTGCTACAGTGATTGCCAGTACAGCGGCGGCTAATTTTTTGCTGGTTAAGGTCATAATACTTTCTCCTGAATTATCGATTCACGGAAAGGAATGCCCCTTAAGTATAGACAATATCAATACCTAAATATGCTTTTCCGTGAAAGCTAGTGGCGCAGGCGTTACGTAATCACGCAGGTGATAGTCACTTCCTGTTATATCGCTAACATTAATTTTACGACTTTAGGTCAGCTTATACAGGTAAAAACTCTTAAAGGCGGGATAGGAATTATCTCAGAGAGGGGCTTGCGTACGCCCGAAATAATTCGGGCGCATAAGAAGGCTCAAACGGGCTTTTTAATAATATCGACGTTCAGGCCATGACTTTCGAGTTTAATACGATGCTCATCGCTCAGGCGTTCATCCGTAATGACGCGGCTGAAGCGTGATACCGGGCCCATGGTGTAGGGATGGACAGCACCAAACTTTGAACTGTCGGTGAGCACTATCGCCTCGCACTCTTTCTCAAGAACGGCGTTAACGACGTCTGTGCGCATCATATCCCTGCCGGTAAAACCGGTCTCAGGCTGCCAGCCGTCAATGCCGATAAACGCCTTGCTGAAATGTACCTGCTGTACGTACTGACGCGTCAGCGGGCCAACCATGCTTTCGCTTTTCTTCTGGTAGATTCCCCCGAGCAGGATCACTTCGCAGCGCGTCTCCTTCAGCAGATGCGCAATATAGCTGCTCACTGTGATGATAGTGACATCTTTCTGATCGGCAAGGGTGCGTGCCAGCAGCGCATTGCTGCTGCCGTTCTCAATAAAGACCGTCTCACCGTTATTCACTAACGACGCCGCAAACTCTGCCAGTTCACGCTTGAGGGCATAGTTGTTCATCATGCGGGTTTCTACGTCCTCACTGTCCAGCGGGACGGCATAGCCATGCGCACGACGCAGGTAGCTCTGTTTTTCCAGAAGATTAAGATCCTGACGGATTGTGACCTCAGAAACGCCTGTCGTTTTGGCAAGATCGACCACGCTTACGCGACCCTGATCGATGACCATCTGCAAAATGAGTTGTTGTCGGGAATTCATAGCATCCATTTATTAAAGCAAAACGAGGTCGAAAAGGGTGGGGTTAGACTTCCCACGGCGCTTTTGGCTGTGTGTTTTCAGCGGCGGTTTCTGAACCATTCCGGGAAAGAAGTTCAGATTTGAGGATCTCCAGATTGCGAATAGCGGACTGGTAATCACCCGCAACCAGAATATCCAGCACCGTATCAATACGTTGTGCCACGGCCAGTGCATCAATGTTAGACATAATCTCACCTTAGGCGCGAAAAGTTAATATTTTCAATGATGCAGAAAATGGAATCAAAAGAGAAGGGAAAAAATACGATAACCAAATTACATAAATGAAAGTGATAATTTTAACCCCTCACATACAGCGTGTTGATTGGGTGGATTAGTCTAAAACTGCGCGCAAGGCGCTTTATTATATGAGGAATTAGGCTATGACAGTTATCAATCAGGCAACCTGCACACTGTTTACCGATGCTGAACGTTTCACCCAGCTGGCTGCTTATTATGAGGAGGAGCGACGTACCGTCTGGATGATGTTGCGGGCGCAGCCACGTCCCTGCTTCAACCATGCGCTCATTGAGGAGATCATGAACCTCTCCTGGCTGGTTCGCCAGTCCGGATTTGCCGTGGATTTCTGGGTAACCGGCTCGCTGGTGCCCGACATGTACAATGCGGGAGGCGATTTGCAGTTCTTCGTCGAATGCATTCAGAACGGTCGCCGGGAGGCGCTTCGGGCGTATGCCCGCGCCTGTGTCGATTGTGTCCATGCGGCGTCACGGGGGTTTGATACCGGTGCGATATCTTTAGCTATGGTCGAAGGAAGCGCGCTGGGCGGAGGGTTTGAAGCCGCGCTGGCGCACCATTTCGTGCTCGCCCAGCGCGATGCCCGCCTGGGCTTTCCTGAAATTGCCTTCAACCTGTTTCCCGGCATGGGGGGATATTCACTGGTCGCGCGCCGTTCAGGCATGAAGCTGGCCGAAGAGCTGATCTATAAAGGGGAGTCGCATACGGCGGAATGGTATGAGCAGCATGGGCTCGTGGACGTGCTGTTTGAGCCCGGACAAAGCTACGTTGCCATCCGGACCTTTATCGACACGCTGCAGCCAAAACTGAACGGCGTCAGGGCCATGCTTCGCGCCCGCACGCGCGTTCTGCAGCTGCCGCGCAGTGAGCTGATGGATATTACGGAAGATTGGGTCGATGCGGCGTTCTGCCTCGAACCCAAAGATATCGCCTATATGGAGCGTCTGGTGATGCTGCAAAACCGCCACCAGGCGGGTTTACGCAAGGCCAGCTAACGCATTTTTCGTGACTGATAGCGCTTGAGCCATCGCTCGAATGCGGCAGCGGGCATGGGCTTTGCGAAAAGGAAACCCTGCCGTTCGTTGACGCCGTTCTTAGTCAGAAAGGCGTCTTCTTTTGCGCTCTCCACACCTTCGGCAATCACCTGCAGGTTAAGCGCCTGCGCCACGGCCACGATGGCGCGCACCAGTGACTGTGAAATTGATTGCTTATGAATATCCCTGACAAAAGACTGGTCGAGCTTAATGGCGTCGATGGGGAAACGGGCGAGCTGTGAAAGGGAAGAATAGCCGGTACCAAAATCATCGAGATGAATTTGTGCGCCAAGCCGGCTGAACTGCTGGATCACCGAAAGCGCCAGCTCCTCGTTTTCAATCAGGCAGCTTTCCGTCAGCTCAACGTCGATAGGGCAGTATTCAAAATCTAAATCCTTAAGCGCCTGTTTTAAATCGCTGAAGATAGTTTGGTCGGCCAGCTGACGTGCAGATACGTTTACCGCAACGCGAAGGTTGATCCCCTTGTCGCGCCACTTTGCCACCTGCCGAACGACGTCGAGCATCACCCAGCGGCCGAGTGGAACAATTAACCCCGACTCTTCCGCGTAGGAAATAAATTCCAGCGGGGGAATAAGCCCACGCTCCGGCGACTGCCAGCGCACCAGGGCTTCCAGGCTGCGGATTTCACCGCGCCAGGTCATTTTCGGCTGGTAGTGGATCAGGAGCTGATCGTTATCGAGCGCTTTGCGCAGGTTGGTATCCAGCCAAAGGTATTCAAATACCCGCTGGTTCATTTCCGGTGAAAAAACGCAGAACTTGCCGCGACCGCTCTCTTTAGCCGTATACATGGCGGTGTCGGCGTTACGAATGACGCTTTCCCGATCGGTGCCATGCTGCGGCGCCAGGGCAATCCCCAGCGAGCAGCCTGTGTAGATCTCAATCAGGCCTATTCTGAACGGCTGGCGTAAGCGCGTCAGGATGCGAGATGCCATCGCTTCCAGGGAACCTTGCGAGGTATCCGTCGCCATGACAATAAACTCATCGCCGCCGAGACGGGCGAGGGTCTGGCCTTCATCCAGGCAGCTCAGGATCGCGAGGGCTACCGCCTGTAAAAGCTGATCGCCAAACATGTGCCCGTAGGCATCATTAACTTTTTTGAAGTTATCCAGATCGAGATACACCACGCCAACCTGGGTTTCTCCCCGGGCGTCGATGGCGTCTGAAATCAACTCATGAATGGCATTCCTGTTTGGCAAACCGGTAATGGTATCGGTATTAGCCAATACGCGCAGGCGCTCCTGGGCACGGCGCTCCTCGGTAATATCGGTGCCTGAACAGATAAGGAAAATTTCGTTTTTACCGCTCCCGCTGTGAACAAATTTGTTCCTGAACAGAAACAGCCTTTGACCCTTACGGGTTTTAATCCAGCGCTCAACCTCGTAGGAGCTACCGTTGCGAAAAAAGCCGGTGATATTGCGCTTAGAGGCGGCGGCTTCGCTGCGGCTCATAAACAGCTTGAACACGTTCTGGCCGATAACTTCCTGTTCTTTCAGGCCGGTATATTCTTCACTCAGCCGGTTGAAGCGTTGAATATTGCCGTGCTGATCGAGAATAACAATGACGGAGTTGGCTTCGGAAACAACCTGCTCAGCGAAAGAGAGCCCTTGCGCCAGATCGCGGGCTACGGAAGGGGTATCATTCCAGGCCGATGCCGTACCGGCCCACTCCTTTTTACTGATTTTACGACCCACCAGATGGACAGGGACGTCAACGCCGTACAGAGACAGCGTCATCGAAATACTGGAGGTAATCACGGTTAGCTCGCGGATAAGGTCGGCCTGCTCGTCATCCAGCGCAACGACCTGGATCACATCAGCACTTTCGCTGGCTGCCAGATGGAGAGCATTGCTGTCGGCTGTCAGTCGCCACCAGGGACTGTGCGTGCCCATGTAGCGAAACAGCAAATTCTGCTCCAGATCGTCCATCATTTTTCTCCCGCGGCTAGTCATTAGCGCAAAATCTATTCAGTTTAAGTCGTGTTTTCCGCAGTAAAAGAGCGGCAAAATCGAAGCGAACGTCTTGTTTTTTCCCGTTTTCTTATCTTAAAACGAGTCGGGTTAAAAAAAATACTCAACGTATAAAAATTCACGTAACCGAATATGACGGCACTCTTTTACTGTAGATAATTCTGGCGAATTTGGGCGAGGGAAGACTGAAAATTGTCAGAAAAAATGAAGATTTGTGGGCGAGGGATGAAAGGAAAAAATGTCGGCCTGACCTAAAAGGAAATGGCCGACATTTTAGCAGGTTATCAGGCGACAGGGCGCGCGATAATGCTGCGGGTTTCCATGCGAACTTCGGCGATGTTAACGTCGATCACGTCAGTGACTTTGTAAACCGTTTCACCTTTGATTTGCACCGTACCGTTTTCCTGACTGCAGACCAGCTCGTCGCGAACGGCATGCAGGAAAGGCGCGGGGATAAAGGCCACGGCGCCGTTATCGACCAGACGCACGCGCATACCCCCACGGCTGATATCAATGATTTCAGCGGCGAAACGGGTGTCGGTCCCGGCTTTGTCCTTCAGGAAGCGGGCATACAGCCAGTCGCCGACGTCGCGTTCCGCCATGCGGTTCAGGCGGCGGCGCTCGGCCATTTGCAGCGTGGTGTCATCCTGCGGACGCGCAATGGATTCGCCCTTGACGATCGCTTTCAGCAGGCGGTGGTTAACCATATCGCCATACTTACGAATCGGAGACGTCCAGGTGGCGTATGCGTCGAGGCCCAGGCCGAAATGTGGACCCGGCTCAGTGCTGATTTCCGCGAAGGACTGGAACCGGCGAATGCGACTGTCGAGGAAACCGGACGGCTGGGCATCCAGCTCGCGGCGAAGCTTGCAGAAGCCCGGCAGCGTGAGGACCTCTTCCGGATCGACTAGAACGTCGTGGTTCTTCAGCAGGGCGGCCAGCGCTTCCGTGTTCGCGGGATCGAATCCGGTGTGGACGTTGTAAATGCCGAAGCCCAGCCTGTCGCGCAGTATGCGTGCCGCGCAGATGTTGGCAGAGATCATGGCTTCTTCAACGATGCGGTTCGCAATACGTCGCGGTTCAGCCACGATATCCAGCACTTCCCCTTTTTCGCCTAATACAAAGCGATAGTCAGGGCGATCCTTGAACACCAGGGCATGGGTTTTACGCCATTCGCTACGGTTCAGGCAGATGCGATGCAGCAGGCGAATTTGCGCAGCAATGGCGTCGGTTTCAGGTTTCCAGCTGCCGGTATTTTCCAGCCAGTCAGATACGTTGTCGTAAGCCAGCTTAGCTTTGGATTCAATGGTCGCGGCGAAGAATTCAATATCGTCTTCGATCGTGCCGTCCGCCGCAATCGTCATCCGGCAGGCAAGGACCGGACGCACTTCATTCGGGCGCAGCGAGCAGAGATCGTCAGAGAGTTCGCGCGGCAGCATAGGGATGTTGAAGCCCGGCAGATAGTTGGTGAACGAGCGCACTTTGGCCATATCGTCCAGCTTGCTGCCTTCAACAATCCACGCGGTTGGATCGGCAATCGCGACGGTCAGATGCAATTTGCCGTCGGGACCTTCTTCAGCAAACAGCGCGTCATCCATGTCTTCCGTACTGGCGCTGTCGATGGTGACGAACTCCAGAGCGGTCAGATCACGACGCGTCAGGCCTTCATCCTGCATTTCGGTCGCGATACCGTCCGGGGCTTCTTTTTCCAGATTATGGCGCGCCAGCGTAACCCACCACGGCACGAAATGATCGTCGCCAAAGGTGATGAACTGCGTCAGTTCAGCATAAAAACCGCGGTCGCCTTTCAGAGGATGACGGCGCATTTCTGCGACGGCCCAGTCACCCTCTTTAAAATCATGTTCAACACCACGCTCGGCGCGGCAAGGGATTGCATCCTTCAGCAGGGGATGATCCGGCACAATGGAAAGACGATCGTCTTTTCTGTGCACTTTGCCCACGAAACGGCTCAGGAACGGTTCGACCAACTCTTCCGGCTCGGCGGATTCACGTTCCTTTTCGGTATGAATAACGGCCATCACGCGATCGCCGTGCATCACTTTCTTCATCTGCGGTGGCGGAATGAAGTAGCTTTTCTGCCCGTCAACTTCAAGGAAGCCAAAGCCCTTTTCCGTGGCTTTTACGACCCCTTCTGCACGCGGCGTCTGGGAATGCAGTTGCTGTTTAAGCTGCGCTAGCAGCGGGTTGTCCTGAAACATAATGTTCTATTTTCGTAGCCATTGAGCGGCTGACAGTTTTACGCGATTCTCACTGCTACAGCAAGCGCTCTTTGGGGAATGAGTCCGGTTATTCCTGTTTGCCAAGCGCGATGCCGAGGCGCTCAAGCCAGCCATAAATAGCGCTCCGCGAGAGCAGGTTAATCGCGCTGACGGCAGACAATCCTTCATCGGTTAACGGCGTGAACTGCGCTGCGCTGAAGCGGTCGGGAGAGCAGGTTAAAAGGTCTATCGCAGAAGACAGCACCGCAAGGGACGGCGTTTGGTCTTCACGGCAGTGAATGAGGATCTCTCCCGTAAGGTCAAGCAGCGTCGGCTCGTGACAGAGTACCGGCGTCAACGCCTCAAGCGCAGGCTCCGCTTGCCAGCGGGAAAGGGTTTCAAGCTGTTGTGCGCTGGCGTAACGCAGCTCAACGACGGGCAGAAGCGATACCCACGGTGTGATACAGGGAGGGCGCGCGTGCGGCTGAATATGATGTCCCGGCAGCCAGCGTACCGGATGGCCCAGCAGCGCCTGGAAAACAGCGACCACGCGTGCCTGAAAGCCGATGAATCCAATAATCTGATTGATAACCACGATGTCAAAGGTTGTCAGCCCGACCTCGTCAAGCTGGCCGTGTGCTTTATCGTCAATGATGTCGGGAGAACTGGCAAGCTGGCGCGCGTACTGCGTGATTTGCGCCAGACGGCGGTTGCTTTCGCGCGAGGAGTCCGGGCCGGGAAGCGGGGCGAGCAGGGCGGCGTAGTGGTTACAGAGCCTCTGCACGCCGCACGCCTGCGCGACCGTCAGCGCGGTACTCAGCCTGTCGTAAGCGCTTAGCGTATGCAAACGATTAACGGCAATTTCAAGCGGAAACAGCATATGGCATAGGTTTCTGGCAGGGGTAAGCCAGCCAGAACAGGCGGCGACAATCTCGTCAGGCAGGGCTAAATCGAGCAAAAAACGATCGTCGACGTTAGCGGCTTCGGGCACCAGAGGCAGAACGTCCGTCTGCGAGTGATTCGACTGGGTTTCATGATACCAGTGGCCTTTGCCGGAAAAACGGCGTTGTTCCATGGGCGTTCCTTGATCTCAAATGGCGATCAATATCCTGGCGTAAGGCGGATGAGGGGAAAAATATTGTTAGGTGATAACAAATAGCAGAACGGAATAACGAAGGGGATAACGGGGGAGGAATAACTCTCTTCCCTTGCGGGAAGAGAGCGTCAAGCTTACTTAATTTCCAGCTCGTTCATTGCAGCGATGTTGAAGCCGCCGTCAACGTGAACCACTTCGCCGGAGATACCTGCGGAAAGGTCAGAGCACAGGAATGCTGCAGAGTTACCCACATCTTCGATGGTCACGGTACGGCGAATCGGGGTCACCGCTTCGCAGTGTGCCAGCATTTTACGGAAATCTTTAATACCGGAAGCCGCCAGAGTACGAATTGGACCCGCAGAGATGCCGTTAACGCGCACGCCTTCTGGACCCATTGCGTTCGCCATGTAGCGCACGTTTGCTTCCAGGGAGGCTTTAGCCAGACCCATTACGTTGTAGTTAGGGATTGCACGCTCAGCGCCCAGGTAGGACAGGGTCAGCAGGGCGGAGCCCGGGTTCAGCATGGCGCGGCAAGATTTAGCCATCGCCACGAAGCTGTAAGAGCTGATGTCGTGAGCGATTTTGAAGCCTTCACGGGTAACCGCGTTCACGTAGTCACCGTCCAACTGGTCGCCAGGCGCGAAGCCGATGGAGTGAACGAAACCGTCGAATTTCTCCCACGTTTTAGCCAGTTCAGCAAACATGCCATCGATGCTTTCGTCTTGAGCAACGTCACATTCCAGAACAATGCTGGAACCCAGCTGCGCGGCAAACTCTTCAACACGGCCTTTCAGCTTGTCGTTCTGGTAGGTGAACGCCAGCTCAGCGCCTTCGCGGTGCATAGCCTGTGCGATGCCGTATGCGATGGACAGTTTGCTGGCAACGCCGGTCACCAGAATGCGCTTACCGGAAAGAAAACCCATAGCTTTAATCCTTATATTCATTGTTGTGGCGATCGTCATCTTGTCTGGACAATCGTCGTTAAAACGCGGCGATAATATCACGTGTCGCGTGCTTAGTTAATCCGACCACTCTTTTGAGGCGTGGTTATCTGTCTTTTCGCCACGCATCAGCCGTTAATGCTTCACCAAAATGCCCGGCAATCAGTCGCTTAGTCAGTTCATGAAGCGGGGAGGCCAACACGTCCGCCGTGCTTCCACGCTCGACTACTTCACCCTGGTGCATGACCATCACCTGGTCGCTGATGTGCTTCATCATGCCGAGGTGTTGGGTGACGTAGATATAAGAGATACCCTGTTTTTCCTGCAATTCCAGCATCAGATTAATTAACTGCGAACGCATCGACATATCCAGTGAGGCAAGCGCCTCGTCGGCGATAATGACCTTCGGGCGCAAAATCAAGGCGCGCGCCAGCCCCAGACGCTGTTTCTGGCCGGGCGCGAGCATGTGCGGGTAATAGCTTTCGTGGTCGGGCAGCAGCCCAACCATGCGCAGGGTTTCGAACACGCGCTTGCGGCGCGCTTCGGGCTCCAGATCGGTATTCAGGCGCAGCGGGAAATCCAGAATTTGCGATATGCGCTGTCGGGGATTGAGGGATGTAGACGGGTCCTGAAAAATCATGCGGATGCGCTGGCTACGGAAAGAGTAATCCCCGAACGCCAGCGGATGATCGTCTATCAGCACTTCCCCCGCTGAGGGTTCAATCATCCCGGCGAGCATTTTTGCCAGGGTAGATTTTCCTGACCCGTTTTCACCGATAATTGCCAGAGTCTGTTTTTCGCGCAGCGTAAAGCTCAGCGGCTTAACCGCCTCAACGGTCTGACGGTGAAACAGCCCGGTACGATAGCGAAAGGTCTTACTCAGGTTACGGACTTCCAGTAAGGTTTCGACCATTTCACTCTCTCTCCATGTTCAGCGGGAAATGACAGGCGTAAAGATGATTTTTGGCTCCCGACAGACGCGGCGTTTCAATGCATTTGCGTTGAGCATAGGGGCAACGAGGACCCAGGCGACAGCCAATCGGCAGCGATTCCAGCAGGGGGATCGCGCCCGGCAGCGTATTCAGACGACTCTTGTGCGGCATCGCGCTGCCAAAATCAGGGATCGCGCGGATCAGCGCCTGCGTGTACGGATGGTGAGGCGTGTTGACCAGCTCTTCGCTGACGGCGGTTTCAACAGTCTGCCCGCAGTACATCACGTCGATTTTATCCGCCCATTTGCTGAGCATTTGCAGGTCGTGGCTGATGAGCAAAATGGTGGTGTTGTTGTTCTGATTCAGGCGCGTCAGCAGGCGGAAGATCTGCGCCTGGGTAGTCGGCTCCATCGCGTTTGTAGGTTCATCCGCAATCAGCAGACGCGGCTGGTTGGCGAGGGCGATGGCAATCATCACCTTCTGGCATTCGCCGTCGGTGAGTTCATAAGGGAAACTGCGCATCGCATCCTTATGATCTTTAATCCCAACCCGGTGAAGCAATTCAATGGCGCGGCGTTTACGCCAGCCGAAGCGCTGCCACCAGCGGCCCTTATAGGTCCAGCCGGGAATGTTTTGCATCAGCTGTTTGCCCACGCGCTCGGACGGATCGAGGCAGGACTGGGGCTCCTGGAAGATCATTGAGACGTTGTGACCCACCAGCTTACGGCGCTCGCGCGGCGAGAGGCGCAGCAGGTCGATATCGTCAAAACGCATACGATCGGCGGTGACGCGCCAGTTGTCTTTCGCGACCCCGCAAATGGCTTTGGCAATAAGGCTTTTCCCCGAGCCTGACTCACCCACAAGGCCGCGAATTTCGCCTTCTGCAAGCGTAATGCTGATGCGATCGACGGCCTTAACCCAGCCTTCGCCGGTCTTAAATTCGATGGTGAGGTTGCGGATATCAAGAAGCGGCATTATTGCACCCCCGCGTTAATGGCACGGCGAATACCGTCACCCAGAAGGTTAATAAGCAGCACGCTCACCATAATGGCGGCGCCCGGCAGCATAACCGTCCAGGGGGCCACGTAGATAAGTTCCAGCGCATCGCCCAGCATGGCGCCCCATTCAGGCGAGGGCAACTGCGCGCCCAGATCGAGGAAACCGAGCGCCGCGATGTCCAGAATCGCCATAGACAGGGCGCGGGTGATCTCGGTGACCAGCCCGGCGGCAATGTTTGGCAGTACGGCAAACCATAAAATGTTGAGCGTAGTGGCACCGTCCAGACGGGCCGCGACAACGTACTCTTTTTCCAGCTCGCCATGCACCAGGCTGTAAACCGAACGCACCATGCGCGGCAGAATGGCCAGCCAGACGGCGAACATGGCATGGGAGAGATGCGGCCCGGCAAACGCCACCACGATAATCGCCAGCAGCAGAGACGGAATAGAGAGCAGGGTGTCGAGGATGTGATTGAGCACCGCCGAGCGCAGCCCGTGCGTTGAACCGGCAAAGATCCCCAGCGCCAGCCCACAAATCGTCGCCGCAAGGGTTACCACAAATGCCCCACCGACGGTGGGGGCCGCTCCGCTTAACAGTCGGCTTAATACGTCGCGCCCAAGATCGTCTGTTCCCAGGAAGAAGGAGACTTCACCGTAGCGTGACCACGAGGGCGGCAGCAGCTGATAGCCGAGGAACTGCTGATCGATACCGTAAGGCGCAAACCACGAGCCAAAGACGCACAGCAATACCAGCCCGCCACAGCCGTACAGGCCAATCATTGCCGTGGTGTCACCATAGAATTTACGCCACACGGTACGTAGCGCACCGGGCGTGCGCTTTTCACTGTAAACGTTATCGTAAGGCATACCATTCCTTATGCTTCAACGGGTTGGCCATGGCACCCAAAATATCGGAAATTACGTTAACAATAATAACCAGAGAGCCAATCACCATCACCCCTGCGGAGATAGCGGCGTAATCCTGCTGGCGAATAGCGTTAATCATCCAGCGCCCCAGGCCCGGCCAGCTAAAGACCATCTCGGTGATCATCGCCAGGGTCAGCATGGTCGAGAACTGCAGCCCCAGGCGGGGGATAACGGGCGGCAGCGCGTTGTGAAGGACATGACGACGCAAAATGGTCAAACGGGACAGTCCGCGCGTGGCGGCCGCTTTGACATAGTTTTGATCGAAGACGTCAATCGTGCTGATGCGCATCAGACGAATCACCTCGGTAGTCGGCGCGACGGCCAGCGTCAGCACCGGCAGAACCATATGGCGCAGGGCGCTAACAATCATCTCGTGACGCCAGACGGAATCTGACAGCCAGGCATCAATGATGGCGAATCCGCTCACGGTTTTTACTGTATACAGCAGGTCAAAACGACCCGACACCGGCAGCCAGCCCAGGGTGAGAGAGAAGAAAAGCGTCAGCAGCAGCGCCAGCCAAAATACCGGGATGGAAAAGCCGAGCAGGGCGAGGGCGCTGATAAACTTATCCTGCCACTTGTTGCGATATATCCCTGCCAGCATCCCCACCGGGATCCCGACCATCAGGGCAAAGCTGAAGGCCAGAATGCACAGCTCCATGGTGGCCGGGAAAACGTCTTTCAGCTGTTCGGAAATCAACTGCCCGTTAATGCTCGAAACGCCAAAGTCCCAGTGCAGCACGCCGTTGAACCAGAAGGCCCAGGCATCCCACAGTGAAGAGCCCTGAAGCGGCGCGTGCGGGGTGAAATAGCTCAGGCTGAAGCCCACGATGGTCAGGAAAAAGAGCGTCACCAGCAGCAGCAGGAGACGACGTAAGGTGTAAATGATCATGGTTTTTTCACCTCTTGCTCTTTTTCACGGAACACGCCGGCAAAGGAGGCGTTACCAAACGGACTCAGCACCAGCCCTTTGATGTCGTAACGATAGGCCTGAAGGCGCAGGGACGACGCGAGCGGCAGCACGGGCAGTTCCCGGGCGAGAATATTCTGCGCTTCATCATAAGCGTCGATGCGGGAAGCCAGCTGCTGCGAGGCCAACGCCTTTTGCAGTACGGCGTCAAACTCACGATTGCACCAGTGGGCATAGTTCGTCTGGGAATTTATCGCCGCGCAGCTCAGCAGCGGGCGGAAGAAGCTGTCGGGATCGTTACTGTCCGTGGCCCAGCCGGTCAGGGTTAAATCATGATTCATGTCCATCAGGCGCGCCTCCTGGAAACGTCCCTCGACCGGTACGATGATCACTTTAACCCCCACCTGCGCCATATCTGCCTGCAGCAGTTCGGCGGTTTTCAGCGGGCTTGGGTTCCATGCCTGAGAGCTTGTCGGAACCCAGAGCTGAAGCGTCAGGTTTTCAGCCCCCAGCGCTTTGAGCTGTTCGCGCGCCTTCGGGGGATTATATTCCGTAATTTTAGCCTCGCCGTCATACGCCCACGAGGCGCGCGGTAAAATAGAGGCCGCAGTTTCTGCCGTACCGTAATAGATCGACTGCATCAGACGCTGGTTGTTAATGGCCAGCGCCAGCGCATGGCGGACGGCTGGGTTATTCAGCGGCGGCTTGTCGGTGTTGAAGGCCAGGTAGGCGATGTTCATGCCCGGACGCAGCGTCAGGCGCAGGCGCGGATCGTCACGCAAAATCGTCAGCTGGCTCGCGGCAGGCCAGGCAAGCACGTCGCATTCACCGGTCAGCAGCTTTGACAGTCGGCCTGTACCGCCCGAACCCAGATCCACGACAACCTGCGGCATCAGGGGCTTGCCGCGCCAGAATTTCTCATGGCGCTGCAGGCGGATATATTGCCCGGCGCGGTATTCGGCCATCTGGAAGGGACCCGTACCGACCGGCTGGCGGTCGAGCTGCTCCTGACGATCCTGTTTGGTTAACTGCGCCGCATATTCGGCAGACATGACGGACGCGTAATGCGTTGCCAGATGCCAGAGGAAAGAGGCATCCGGCCGCTTCAGGCTGAACTCAACCGTCCGGTTATCCAGCTTACGAACGCTTTTAACGGTGTCGGCAAACTGCAGGCTGTCGAAATAGGGAAAGTTCCCCCCGTTTACGTTATGCCACGGGTGGTTACGGTTAAAGATGCGCTGGAAGGTAAAAACGACGTCATCCGCGTTCAGCCTGCGCGTAGGGGTGAACCACGACGTGTGCTGGAAGGCAACGTCGTCTCGCAGGCGAAAACGGTAGGTTGCGCCGTTATCCAGCACTTCCCAGCTCTCTGCAAGCTCGGGCACCAGGCGATAGGTATAGGGATCAACATCCAGCAGGCGATCGTAAAGCTGGGCGGCGAGGGTATCAACAATCAGGCCGCTGCCTGCTTTTTGAGGGTTAAAGGTATCAACCTGGCCGCTGACGCAATAGACGAAGCCGCTGTCGCGAATATCCGGGAGCGCAGCACGCTCGGGCGCAGCAGAGGCCATGCCGCTGAACAGACCGAGAGCAAAAAGGGATGATAAAACCAGACGCATAATTTTTAAGGTTTTTAGGTTCGATCTGCAAAGTGTATCGCACTTACGCCTGCTTCGTAAAAATGTCTGCGGGTAAGTGCTGATAATGTCAGCGCATTTGATGCTTTTTGAGCAATGCCCTTAATTGATGGTAGGTCAGACCCAGCAGTTCGGCCGCCTGCTTCTGGTTATATTTCGCCTGCTTCAGGCTCTGTTCCAGCAGCTGGTGCTCCTGATCGTGCTGGAACTGACGTAAATCGAGAGGAAGTGCAGGGGCATCTGCAGAGGCAGGCGGCAGGGCTCCCGGCTGCGTCTCGCGCTGGAAGGGGTCGATAATGATGTTGTCCAGCTCGGTTTCACTGCTGCCGTGCCGGTACACGGAACGCTCGACGACGTTTTTCAGTTCGCGAATATTTCCGGGCCACGGATAAGCCAGCAGCGTTTGCTGCGCATAGTCGCTGAAGCCGGGAAACAGCGGCAGGCCCAGCTCCCGACACATCTGAATAGCAAACTGTTCCGCCAGCAGCATGATGTCGCTGCGGCGCTCGCGAAGCGGGGGGAGATTCACCACGTCGAAAGCCAGACGGTCCAGCAGGTCAGCACGGAATTTATCCTGCGCCACCATTTCCGGCAGGTTGGCATTGGTAGCGCAAACCAGACGCACGTTAACCTGCAGAGGCTGGCTTCCACCGACGCGCTCCAGCTCGCCATATTCGATCACGCGGAGCAACTTTTCCTGTACCAGCATGGGGGCTGTCGCCAGTTCATCGAGGAAAAGCGTACCGCCGTCGGCACGCTCGAAACGGCCGGGATGACGTTTTTGGGCGCCGGTAAAGGCCCCGGCTTCATGACCAAAGAGTTCAGTATCGAGCAGGTTTTCATTTAACGCCGCGCAGTTTAGGGAGATGAAGGGGCCGTCCCAGCGGCCGGATAAATAGTGCAGGCGGTTGGCAATCAGCTCTTTGCCTGTACCGCGCTCGCCGATGATCAGCACCGGTTTATTCAGCGGCGCAAGGCGCGAAACCTGCTCGAGCACTTCCAGAAAGCTGTTTGCTTCACTTAATAAGTTATCTTTGTATCCAGCCATGATGAAATTAACCACTCCTTAGTGATATTCACCAGGTGAGGATAGTCTCAAGATGCACATTAATCAATCTCATCCAGTAAAATCAACGACATAAAAACTTGGCATGGGATTTGTATTATCGATACAGCAGGGCATCGCCCGATAACAGAAATGTGAGGATTGAATTATGGGTATTTTTTCTCGTTTTGCCGACATCGTGAACGCCAACATCAACTCGCTGCTTGAGAAAGCGGAAGATCCGCAGAAGCTGGTGCGTTTGATGATTCAGGAAATGGAAGATACGCTGGTTGAAGTTCGTTCCACCTCTGCACGCGCGCTGGCTGAGAAAAAGCAGTTAACGCGTCGAATTGAGCAGGCGACAGGCCAGCTCAACGAGTGGCAGGAAAAGGCGGAGCTGGCGCTGCGTAAAGATAAAGAAGATCTGGCGCGCGCCGCGCTGATCGAAAAGCAGAAGCTTGCCGATATGGTCACCGCGCTGGAACACGAAGTGACGCTGGTGGACGATACGCTTACGCGCATGAAGAAAGAGATTGGCGAGCTGGAAAACAAACTCAGTGAGACCCGCGCGCGCCAGCAGGCGCTGACGCTGCGTCACCAGGCCGCAAGCTCTTCTCGCGATGTTCGCCGTCAGCTCGACAGCGGCAAGCTGGATGAAGCAATGGCGCGTTTCGAATCGTTTGAACGCCGCATCGATCAGATGGAAGCGGAAGCGGAAAGCCACAGCATTGGAAAACAGAAATCGCTCGATCAGCAGTTTGCCGATCTGAAAGCTGACGACGACATCAGCGAGCAGCTGGCGGCGCTGAAAGCCAAAATGAAGCAAGACAACCAATAATAATTAGCGCGGCACCCTGGCGTGCCGCTATACAAGGAGTACACATGAGCGCGCTTTTTCTGGCTATTCCTCTGACCATTTTCGTGCTGTTCGTTCTGCCGATTTGGTTATGGCTGCATTACAGCAACCGCTCCTCGCGGGGCGATCTGTCCCAGAGTGAGCAACAACGTCTGGTGCAGCTGTCCGATCAGGCGAACAAAATGCGCGACCGTATTCAGGCGCTGGAAGCTATCCTGGATGCGGAACACCCGAACTGGAGGGACCGTTAATGTCTGGACTGAACCTGAACAAAAAATTGTGGCGCATTCCGCAGCAGGGCATGGTTCGTGGCGTTTGTGCGGGGCTTGCACACTACCTGGACGTACCGGTAAAGCTGGTGCGGGTAGTGACCGTGTTATCCCTGTTCTTCGGCCTCGCGTTTATTACCCTCGTGGCCTATATCATTCTGTCGTTTGTGCTTGATCCCATGCCGGATGGTGAACTGGCAGCGGAAGGCGCGCCCACCAGTCACGATATCCTTAATCGCGTGGATGATGAACTGGCAGCGGGCGAGAAGCGGCTGCGGGAAATGGAACGTTATGTCACGTCTGATACCTTTACGCTGAGAAGTCGTTTTCGTCAGCTTTAAGAGAGATTATTCATGAATCGAAACTGGCAACAGGCCGGTCAGAAGGTAAAACCCGGCCTGAAAATCGCAGGTAAACTGGTCCTGCTGACGGCGTTACGTTATGGCCCGGCGGGTGTCGCCGGCTGGGCGGTAAAAGCTGTTGCCCGCAAACCGGTGCGAATGCTGCTGGCCGTGGCGCTGGAGCCCCTTTTACAAAAACTGGCCAAACGGCTTTCTCGCCGCTACATGCCCTGATCATTTCGCATTGCGCGCGCCCTGTCTCAAACGAGAGCAGGGCGCGCGGCATTTTTGACTATTTTCCTTTCTTTTCATCCTTTCTTTGCAGCAGCTCACATTAATGCCTTTCCCTCATTTCAGATCGTGATTTTCTCCTTCCTGGTGCGTTGACAGATATTTTTCATGGGAGTAGATTGCTTTCCGTGGGACCGCTACCATGGAAAATAATGTGAACGCAAAAATTAAGAATTTAATCGATCTTGTTTACGGGGATTCGTTTACCGAGGGCCATCTAAAGATGCTTTCGGAAAAAATGGAAAGTGCTCGTGAGGTTATTACCGATAAACGTAAGCAGAATTGGGATGAAAAAGATGTGGTCCTGATTACCTACGCCGATCAGTTTTCTGCGCAAGGGGAGGATGCCCTGCCGGTGTTTACCCGGTTTTATAATAAGTGGCTTCGCCGTTCCTTTTCTCATGTCCATTTATTGCCTTTTTATCCCTGGTCCTCAGATGACGGTTTTTCGGTTAAAGATTATCACCAGGTTTCACCGGGAACGGGAACCTGGCAGGACGTTAAGGCATTAAATAAGTCTGCCTACCTGATGTTCGACTTTGTTTGCAACCATATGTCGGCAAAGAGTCAGTGGTTTGCTAATTACCTCGCTCAAAAACCGGGCTATGACGATTTCTTTATTTCTGTCGATCCCAATACCGACCTGTCCGCTGTTACGCGTCCGAGAGCATTGCCGCTTTTAACGCCGTTCAGGCTACAGGATGGACGCCTTCGTCACCTGTGGACAACCTTTAGTGAAGATCAGGTCGACCTCAATTTTGCCTCACCTCAGGTCCTCATCGCGATGGTGGAGGTGCTGCTTCATTATCTGGCCGAAGGGGCAAGTTACATCCGTCTGGATGCCGTGGGCTTTATGTGGAAGACACCCGGCACAAACTGTATTCATCTTGAAAATACGCATCGGCTCATTCAGCTTTTCCGCGCGATTACGGACGCAGTTGCACCGGGTACGGTCATCATCACTGAGACGAATGTTCCCCATAATGACAACATTTCGTACTTCGGCAATGGCGAAAATGAAGCGCACATGGTCTATCAGTTCTCCTTGCCTCCGCTGGTGCTGTATGCCGTGCATCATCAGAACGTACAGGCACTTTGTCAGTGGGCGGCATCGTTAACGCTGCCATCCACGAAAACCACCTGGTTTAACTTTTTAGCCTCGCACGACGGCATTGGTTTAAATCCACTGCGCGGTATTCTAACTGAGTCTGAGATCCTCTCCCTGGTGGAAAAACTTCAGCAGGAAGGGGCGCTGGTTAACTGGAAAAATAACCCTGATGGAACGCGTAGCCCTTACGAGATTAACGTAACGTATCTTGATGCCTTAAGCTCGCGGGACAGCGACGATAATAGCCGTATTGCCCGATTTATTCTGGCGCACGCGGTGTTATTGAGCTTTCCTGGCGTACCTGCCGTCTATATCCAAAGTATCCTGGGTTCACGCAATGATTATGACGGCGTAGAACGTTTGGGATATAACCGTGCGATAAATAGGCGAAAATACCTTGCCGGAGAAATCGACCGAGATTTCGACGATAATAAGAGTCTTCGCCATAACATTTATCATGCATTGAGCAAATTAATTGACGTGCGTCGCGGAGAGAAAGCATTTCACCCTGACAGTCAGGCTATTTTTTCTACGTCAGGCAAGCATGTGTTTAAAATAGTTCGCACAGCAGAGTGCGGTGAGAAAATTTCCTGTTTGTTTAATTTCAGTAATCATATTCAGAACATTGATTCGGATATTCACTCAGGCAGGGAATTGATTGCCGGAGATGATATTAGCGGTACGACTCTGACCCTAAATCCATGGCAGGTTATGTGGATTAAAGAAAACTAAAAAAGGACCTTAAAAATGAAAGTGCCAAGAATTGTGCTGTTATCAGCACTGGTTTCGTGCGCCCTGATATCAGGCTGTAAGGACGACAAGCAATCTGCTGTCACCATCGAGTTTATGCACTCATCGGTTGAGCAGGAGCGTCAGGCCGTTATCACGCAGCTGATTGAAAAGTTTGAGAAAGAAAACCCCACTATCACGGTGAAACAGGTGCCCGTGGAAGAGGACGCCTATAACACCAAAGTGATTACGCTGGCCAGAACCGGTGCGCTGCCGGAAGTGATTGAAGTCAGCCATGATTACGCAAAAGTCATGGATAAAGAGCAGCTGCTGGATCGCGCTGCGATCGCTGCAGCTATCAACGCCGTGGGCGAAAAGACCTTCTACGACGGCATCCTGCGCGTTGTGCGTACGGAAGATGGCGAAGCCTGGACCGGCGTGCCGATCAGCGCCTGGCTTTCCGGCGTCTGGTATCACAAAGACGTGCTTGCGGCGGCAGGTATCGCCGAACCCAAGAACTGGGAACAGCTGCTGAAAGCCAGCCAGACGCTGAATGACCCGGCCAAAAAACATTACGGTATTGCGCTGCCAACCGCCGAGAGCGTTATGACCGAACAGGCTTTCTCCCAGTTTGCGCTTTCCGGCGGCGCGAACGTCTTTGATGCCAATGGCAACGTAGAAATCGATACGCCAGAAATGTCGAAAGCGCTGGCGTTCTATAAAGGGCTCGCGGCAACTACCATGCCGGGGTCAAACGATGTCATGGAGATTAAAGACGCCTTTATGAACGGCTCGGCACCGATGGCCGTTTACTCCACCTACATCCTTCCGGCGGTCTACAAGGACGGCAATCCTGCCAATCTGGGCTTTGTGGTTCCGACTGAAAAATCCTCCGCCGTCTACGGCATGGTGACATCCCTGACGATCACCACGGGGCAAACGGAAGAGGAAACGCAGGCGGCGGAGAAATTTGTCACCTGGATGGAGCAGGCTCAAAACGCAACGGACTGGGTCATGATGTCGCCTGGCGCAGCGCTGCCCGTGAATAAGCTCGTGGTTGATACCGCAACATGGAAAGAGAACGACGTCATCAAAGCCTTCGGCCAGCTGCCTTATGAGTTGATTGCCCAGTTCCCAAATGTGCAGGTGTTTGGTGCGGTGGGCGACAAAAACTTTACCCGCATGGGCGATGTCACCGGCTCGGGCATTATCAGTTCCATGGTGCATAACGTCACGGTGGGTCAACAGGATCTCAGTGCAACGCTAAGCAACAGCCAGAAGCGACTGACCGACTTGATTTCACAACGATAGGAGCGCACTGCGAAGGGAATTATGAAGACGTTGTTTTCTGGTCGTTCAGATATGCCTTTCGCCATGCTGCTGTTGGCCCCCAGCCTGCTTTTGCTGGGGGGCCTCGTGGCCTGGCCAATGATTTCCAACATTGAAATCAGTTTCTTACGCTTGCCGCTTAACCCGCGCATAGACGCTGTTTTTGTCGGACTTGATAACTACATTCGTATTCTGAGTGATGCCGCGTTCTGGCATTCACTGTGGATGACATTCTGGTACACGGCGCTGGTGGTGATCGGCAGTACCGGGCTCGGGCTGGCGGTTGCCATCTTCTTTAACCGGGAGTTCCGTCTGCGGAAAACGGCGCGTTCGCTGGTCATTCTCTCTTACGTCACACCCTCTATTTCGCTGGTATTTGCCTGGAAATACATGTTCAACAACGGCTACGGCATCGTGAACTATCTGGGCGTCGACCTGCTGCACCTGTACGACCAGGCTCCGCTGTGGTTCGACAATCCCGGCAGCAGCTTTGTGCTGGTGGTGCTGTTTGCCATCTGGCGCTACTTCCCCTACGCGTTTATCTCGTTTCTCGCGATTTTGCAGACGATCGATAAATCGCTGTACGAAGCGGCAGAAATGGATGGTGCCAATGCCTGGCAGCGTTTTCGCATCGTGACGCTACCCGCAATTATGCCGGTACTGGCCACGGTCATTACGCTGCGCACCATCTGGATGTTCTACATGTTTGCGGATGTTTATCTGCTGACGACGAAGGTCGATATTTTGGGCGTTTACCTCTACAAAACCGCGTTTGCGTTCAACGACCTGGGCAAAGCTGCGGCTATCTCCGTGGTGCTGTTTGTCATCATCTTTGCCGTCATTCTGCTGACCAGAAAAAGGGTGAACCTCAATGGCAACAAATAAACGCGTAATGGGCCGTATCGGCTTTTATATGGGGCTGGCGGTATTTCTGAACATCACGCTGTTCCCGTTCTTCGTGATGCTGATGACCTCGTTCAAGAGTGCGAAAGAGGCGATATCTCTGCATCCGACCATCCTGCCGCAGGCATGGACGTTGCAGCACTACATCGACATTTTTAACCCGCTGATCTTCCCGTTCGTGGACTATTTCAGGAACAGCATGGTGGTGTCGTTAACCTCCTCGGTGATCGCCGTGTTCCTCGGTACGCTGGGTGCTTACGCCTTGTCCAAGCTGCGCTTTAAGGGGCGAGCGACGATCAACGCAAGCTTTTACACCGTCTACATGTTCTCCGGGATTTTGCTGGTCGTACCGCTCTTCAAAATCATTACCGCGCTTGGGATCTATGACACCGAGCTGGCACTGATCGTCACCATGGTGACGCAGACGCTGCCGACGGCGGTATTCATGCTGCGCAGCTATTTCGACACCATCCCGGATGAAATTGAAGAGGCAGCGATGATGGACGGGCTTAACCGCCTGCAAATCATCTTCCGTATTACCGTGCCGCTGGCTATCTCAGGGCTCGTATCGGTCTTTGTCTACTGCTTCATGGTGGCATGGAACGACTACCTGTTCGCCTCTATTTTCCTGTCCAGCGCCAGCAATTTCACCTTGCCGGTGGGGCTGAATACGCTCTTTAGCACGCCAGACTACATCTGGGGTCGCATGATGGCGGCATCGCTGGTGACCGCGCTTCCGGTTGTCATCATGTACGCGCTGTCAGAACGTTTTATTAAAAGTGGTTTGACCGCCGGCGGCGTTAAGGGCTGAGGCGGCCAATTTTAACAAGGAGTGAGTCATGAAAAAGTTAGTTGCGACAGCGCCTCGCGTAGCGGCGCTGGTGGAATATGAAGATCGTCCTGTGGCCGGGCATGAGGTAAAGATCCGCGCGCGTTTTGGTGCGCCGAAACACGGCACCGAAGTGGTCGACTTCAGAGCCGCGAGCCCGTTTATTGATGAGGAATTTAATGCGGAGTGGCAGCTGTTCACCCCGCGCGAAGAGGGGGCGGCGCGCGGTATTGAGTTCGGTAAATTCCAGTTGGGCAACATGATCGTCGGCGACGTTATTGAATGCGGTGCCGACGTGACGGAATACCAGATGGGCGATCGCGTGTGCTGCTACGGCCCACTGCAGGAAACCGTCATTATCAATGCCGTTAATAACTACAAGCTGCGCAAAATGCCGCAGGGCGCCTCCTGGAAAAACGCGGTCTGCTATGACCCGGCGCAGTTCGCGATGAGCGGCGTGCGTGATGCCAACGTTCGGGTAGGGGATTTTGTGGTGGTTGTCGGGCTGGGGGCAATTGGGCAGATTGCGATTCAGCTGGCGAAAAAGGCCGGAGCGTCCGTTGTGATTGGCGTAGATCCTATCGAACACCGCTGTGAAATTGCCCGTCGTCATGGTGCGGACGCCTGCCTGAATCCGATCGGTACGGATGTTGGCCTGGAAATTAAAAAGCTGACCGGCAAGCAGGGCGCGGACGTGATTATTGAAACCAGCGGCTTTGCCGACGCGCTGCAGTCCGCGCTGCGCGGTCTCGCGTACGGCGGCACGATCTCCTACGTTGCCTTTGCTAAACCTTTTGCGGAGGGCTTCAACCTCGGGCGGGAAGCACATTTCAATAACGCGAAGATAGTCTTTTCCCGCGCCTGCAGTGAGCCAAACCCGGATTACCCGCGCTGGAGCCGCAAGCGTATCGAAGAAACCTGCTGGGAATTGCTGATGAACGGCTATCTCAACTGCGAGGATCTTATCGATCCGGTGGTTACCTTTACCACCAGCGCGGAGAGCTACATGAAGTATGTCGACCAGCACCCGGAACTGAGTATCAAAATGGGCGTCACTTTTTAAGCTAAGGAGAGCAACAATGAAAATCGCAACGCAAAACCAGGCCTTTTTCCCCGCCCCAATTCTGGAAAAATTCGAGTACATCAAGGCGATGGGGTTCGACGGCTATGAGATTGACGGCAAACTGCTGGTGGAGAATCTCGACGAGGTAAAAGCCGCCATCAAAGCAACGGGCCTGCCGGTTACCACTGCCTGCGGTGGCTACGACGGCTGGATTGGCGACTTCATCGAAGAGCGTCGCCTGAACGGATTGCAGCAGATTGAACGCATTCTTGAAGCGCTTGCTGAGGTGGGGGGAAAAGGGATTATCGTCCCCGCGGCATGGGGCATGTTTACCTTCCGCCTGCCGCCGATGACCTCGCCGCGCAGCCTGGACGGCGATCGCAAAGTGGTGAGCGCATCATTGCGCTGGCTGGATGAGGTTGCGGCACGCACTGGTACTACCGTTTATCTGGAGCCACTGAATCGCTATCAGGATCACATGATCAACACTCTGGCGGACGCGCGGCGTTACATCGAAGAAAACGCGCTCAGGCACGTGCAGATCATCGGCGACTTTTACCACATGAACATCGAAGAAGATTCGCTGACGGACGCGCTGCACAACAACCGCGATCTGCTTGGACACGTCCATATTGCCGACAATCATCGCTACCAGCCGGGCAGCGGCAGCCTTGATTTCGCCGCTTTGTTCGACCAGCTGCGTGCAGACAATTATCAGGGCTACGTGGTCTATGAATGTCGTGTGCGCGCAGGCGATCCGGCTCAGGCTTATCAGGATTCACTTACCTATTTGCGTGAATGCTAAGGATGACCTGCGTGATGAGTGCTTCAACATCTTTGCCTCTGCGCGTCGCCATTATTGGCGCCGGGCAGGTCGCAGACAAAGTGCATGCCTCGTATTACGCCACACGCAGTGATGTTCAAATGGTGGCCGTCATGGACAGCCGCCTTGAACAGGCTCAGATGTTTGCCGAACGCCATGCTATTCGCTCTGCATGGCACGACATACACGAGATGCTGCGGGTGGTTAAGCCGGATGTGGTGAGCGTCTGTTCACCAAACCGGTTCCATTTTGAACATGTCATGGCGGCACTGGAAGCCGGGTGTCATGTGATGTGTGAAAAGCCGCCAGCCATGGCGCCACAGCAGGCTGATGAAATGCGGGTAGCGGCCCGCAGGGCGGGAAAAGTGCTGGCGTATGATTTTCATCATCGCTTTGCCCTCGATACGCAGCTGCTGCGTGAGGCCGTGCAGAACGGCACGCTGGGCGAAATCTACGTGACGACGGCGCAAGCCCTGCGTCGCTGCGGTGTGCCGGGCTGGGGCGTCTTTACCAATAAGTCGTTACAGGGTGGTGGGCCGCTGATTGATATCGGTATTCATATGCTGGATGCCGCGATGTACGTCTTAGGATTCCCGGCGGTGAAACGCGTGACGGCACACAGCTTCCAGAAGATCGGTAATCATAAAAACAACGGTCAGTTCGGCGAGTGGGACCCCGCTCAGTTTACCGTTGAAGATGCGCTCTTTGGCACGATTGAATTCTGTAACGGCGGCATTCTGCGTCTGGATACGTCGTTTGCGCTTAATATCCGCGAGCAGTCCATCATGAATGTTTCATTCTGCGGTGAGAAAGCGGGGGCCACGCTGTTCCCGATGCATGTCTACACGGATGAGGCAGGGGTTTTGCAGACCCTTATGCAGCGTGAAGAGGCGGATGACCAGCGCCATTTACGCAGCATGGAGGCTTTTGTTCGTCACGTTATGGGAGAGCCGGTGATGATCGCCGACGCAGAGCAAGGGCTGGTTATCCAGCAGCTGGTCGCCGCCTTGTATGAGGCGGCGGAAACAGGGGAAAGCGTAACGTTATGCTGAACCTGTCTTCTTTAACCGATCCGGGTTTTTGCCCGCATAGCCTGAATAAATATGCCTCCATTATGGCCTGCGGCAACGGCTACATGGGCATCCGCGCGACCCATGAGGAAGCCTATACCCAGCAAACGCGCGGGATGTACCTCGCGGGCCTTTATCATCAGGCTGGGCGCAACGAGACTAACGAACTGGTCAACCTTCCCGATGTCATTGGAACTGAAATCGAACTGGATGGGGTGAATTTTACTCTGTTGTCCGGTGAGACGGTGGCCTGGCAGCGAGAACTGAATTTCGCTAATGGCGAGCTGCGCCGCAGCGTTCTGTGGTGTTCACCGGAAGGGAAGCGCTACCGTCTGGAGAGCCGACGATTTGTATCGCTGGATCAGCTGCCGCTAATGGCGATGCAGCTGTCGATCACACCGCTCGATGCGCCTGCGCAGGTTGTGTTGAAGACCGGTATTGACGCGACGCAAACGAACAGCGGCAGACAGCACCTGGACGAAGCTTCCGTAAGAGTCTTCGACCAGCACGTTATGCAGGGCGTGTATGAAACGCAGGATCGCACAGCTGACGTGGCGATCTCCGCATTTTGTCGTCTCTCGGCTGACAGCGATAGCTGCTTCACCGCAAAGAATCGACGCGTATCGGTGCATCACGCCCTGACCGTACCGCAGGGTGACACTGTCACGCTTGAAAAACTGGTTTGGATCGTTCATCGCAGCGACAAAGCGCTTTCACAGGAAACGTTCGCGCGCGGTGCGCTAGCCGACCTCAAGGCTTGCGCGGCAAGAGGCTATGCGGCTTTGCTCGACAGCACCGCACGCGCCTGGGAAACCGTCTGGCAAGACTGCCGGGTACGGATTGACTCCCCGCATGCGCAGGATCAGTTGGCGCTGGACTATGCTGTCTGGCATCTGACGGCCATGACGCCCGCCCATGATGAGCGAAGCAGCATTGCGGCGAAGGGGTTGACCGGGGAAGGCTACAAGGGTCACGTATTCTGGGATACCGAAATCTTTATGCTGCCTTTCCACCTGTTCACGCGTCCGCAGGTCGCCCGCAACCTGCTGCGCTATCGCTGGCATAACCTGCCTGGCGCGCGTGAAAAAGCCCGCCGCAACGGCTGGCCGGGGGCGTTATTCCCGTGGGAAAGTGCCGCCAGCGGTCAGGAAGAGACGCCGGAATTTGCGGCGATCAATATCCGGACGGGCTTGCGCCAGAAGGTGGCCTCGGCGCTCGCTGAACACCACATTGTGGCGGACATCGCCTGGGCCGTCGTCGCCTACTGGCAGGCGACGCATGACGATGAATTTATGCGCAATGAAGGGCTGTCGTTACTCATGGAAACCGCATCGTTCTGGATGGGGCGGGCGACGGAAGTGAATGGGCGGCTGGAAATTCATGATGCGATCGGGCCGGATGAATACACGGAGCACGTTAATAACAACGCCTACACCAACTATATGGCCTGGCAGAACGTGGCCAGCGCATGCCAGTTCATGTCGCGGTTTGAGCGCAAGGACGCGCGCTTTACGGAAAATGCTAACCGCTTCCTGACGCGTTTATGGCTCCCCGAAGCTAATGCAGATGGCGTAGTGCCGCAGGATGACAGCTTCATGGCTAAACCGGCCATCGATTTGAGTCGCTATAAAGCGCAAGCCGGGAAACAGACCATTTTGCTGGACTACTCGCGTGCGGAGGTCAATGAGATGCAGATCCTCAAGCAGGCTGATGTCGTGATGCTCAACTACCTGCTGCCGGAGCGTTTTACGTCAGAGCAGTGTGCCGCCAGCCTCGCGTTCTACGAGCCGCGAACCATTCACGATTCTTCCCTGAGCAAAGCCATCCATGGGATTGTCTCCGCTCGTTGCGGAGAGATCGAAAGCGCATATGCCTTCTGGCGGGAGGGTATCGCGATCGATTTGGGCGACGATCCGCACAGCAGCGATGACGGCATTCACGCTGCCGCGACGGGGGCGATTTGGTCCGGCGTGATCCAGGGATTTGCCGGTTTACAGATAATCGACGGGGCGTTACATCTTGCTCCTGCGATGCCGCTGCACTGGAAAAAATTCGCATTCCCCCTGCGCTGGCGGGATGCGCGCATGCTATTTACCTTTGAAAACAAGGCGCTAACGATCGAAACCACGTCGCCCGTCAGCTTAACGCTGTGGGGAAAAGCGGTAATGACATCGGGGCGGCAGGTCTGGTCAATGAAGGATTTTCTTACGCCTGTTAATGGGACCGCTACCACGGAGGTGAGTGACGATGCTTAAAGCGGTTATTTTCGATCTGGATGGCGTCATCACCGATACCGCGCACCTGCATTTTTTGGCATGGCGTTCCGTGGCGCAGGAGATGGGTATCACCTTTGATGAGGCCTTTAACGAGCAGCTCAAGGGGATAAGCCGTATGGACTCTCTGCTGCGCATCCTTCGCCACGGCGGGAAAGAGGGCATGTTCAGCGATAAGCAGTGTCTGGCTCTCGCCAGTAAAAAGAACGAACGCTATGTCCAGTCGCTGGCTTCGCTAACCCAGCAATCCGTTCTTCCTGGCATCGGCGAGGTGCTGGCAAAGATTAGGGCGGCGAACGTCAAGATTGGGCTGGCGTCTGTTTCTCTGAACGCCCCTAAGATTTTGCACGCGCTGGGTATCCATCAGGCTTTTGATTATTGCGTCGATGCATCGCGCATTGTCTGCTCAAAACCGGATCCAGAAATATTTCTTACTGCCTGCGCTGGTTTGCATGTTCATCCCGAGCAGGCCATCGGTATTGAAGATGCCGTAGCGGGCGTTGAGGCTATCAACGCGGCAGGGATGTTGTCGGTGGGAATTGGGGCGGACCTGAAGCACGCGGGACTACAACTTCATTCAACGCGGGAACTGACCTGGAAATGCCTGACGGATTTTTGGGCGTCTCGATCAGAACTGAAAAGGAACTAACAATGGCTCAACTCTCCCTGAAGCACATTCAGAAAATCTACGATAACCAGGTCCACGTGGTTAAGGATTTCAATCTCGAGATTGAGGATAAGGAATTCATTGTTTTCGTGGGGCCATCAGGCTGCGGCAAATCGACAACGTTGCGCATGATCGCCGGGCTGGAGGAGATCAGCGGCGGCGAGCTGATCATTGACGGCGTCTGCATGAACGACGTGCCCGCAAAGTCACGCGACATCGCTATGGTTTTCCAGAACTACGCGCTCTATCCGCACATGACGGTCTACGACAACATGGCGTTTGGCCTCAGGATGCAAAAAATAGCGCCGGCAATTATTGAAGAGCGCGTGAGCTGGGCGGCACAGATCCTCGGTCTGCGCGAGTACCTCAAGCGCAAGCCTGGCGCCCTGTCCGGCGGCCAGCGCCAGCGCGTGGCTTTAGGGAGGGCGATCGTCCGTGAAGCCGGTGTGTTCCTGATGGATGAACCGCTCTCCAACCTTGACGCCAAACTGCGCGTACAGATGCGGGCAGAAATCAGCAAGCTTCATCACAAGCTTAATACCACGATGATTTACGTCACCCACGATCAGACGGAGGCCATGACGATGGCAACCCGCATCGTGATCCTCAAAGATGGCTTCATTCAGCAGGTTGGGGCGCCTAAGCAGGTTTATAACGAGCCCGCAAACATGTTTGTGGCAGGTTTTATCGGCTCGCCGGCCATGAACTTTATCCGTGGGGCAATCGACGATCGTTTCTTCGTGACGGAAACGCTGCGTCTGGAGATCCCCGAGGGTATGCTCGCTGTGCTGAACGCCAGAGGATACCAGCGTAAAGCCGTAGTGTTCGGGGTCCGTCCGGAGGATATTTTAACCCCACAAGCTGAAGGCGAGAATATTGCGGCAAAAGTCAGCGTCGCGGAGCTGACGGGGGCCGAATTTATGCTCTATGCCACCGTTGGAGGACATGAAGTGGTCGTACGCGCAGGGGCAGCGAATGACTATGCTGCAGGCGATACTATTACGATCCAGTTCGATATGAATAAGTGCCATTTCTTCGACGCGGAAACTGAAGCGGCTATTAGATAAGAAAGGTGTTCGCCGGAAATATCTATTTCCGGTTTTTTTGTTTGTTAATTATAAAGGGAATATTTTAATGAGTACTCTACTAAAAAGTGCTGCGCTCGTGCTGTGCGCAGGGGTTAGCTGCGCGCAAGCATCAGAAACAGCAAAACACTGGGACTTTAATATTGGTGCCATGTATGAAATTGAAAACGTCGAAGGTCAGGGCGACGATAAAGATGGATTATATGAACCTTCCGTCTGGTTCAATGCGACATGGGATGCATGGACAATCTCAATGGCTATGTATCAGGAGGGGCCGGTTGACTACAGCAGTATGACCCGAGGGACCTATTTTGATCGCCCTGAATTAGAATTACGCTATCGCTTTATTGGCACCGACGATTTTACGTTTGGGCTGACCGGAGGCTTCCGCAACTATGGTTATCATTTTAAAGATGAGCAGGGTGCCAAAGACGGAAGTGCAAATATGCAGCGCTACAAAGTGCAGCCTGACTGGGATATTAAATTAACCGACGACTGGCGTTTTGGCGGCTGGTTTGCGATGTATCAGTTTGCAAACGATCTGGAAAAAACCGGCTATTCCGACAGCCGCGTCGAAACGGAAACCGGCTTTACGTGGACCATTAACGAAACCTTCGCGGCTAAAGTGAATTACTATTTAGAGCGTGGATTCAATATGGACAGTTCCCGTAATAACGGTGAGTTTTCCACGCAGGAAATTCGCGCATACCTGCCTGTGTCATTAGGCCAGACGACGCTTACGCCTTATACCCGCCTTGGGCTTGACCGCTGGTCAAACTGGGACTGGCAGGACGATCCGGAGCGTGAAGGCCACGACTTCAACCGCCTTGGGCTTCTTTATGCGTATGATTTCAACAATGGTTTATCCATGACGCTGGAATACGCCTACGAGTGGGAAAACCACGATGAAGGCGACAACGACCGCTTCCACTATGCGGGCGTTGGCGTGAACTACGCGTTCTGATAAGCAGTTAGCCGGGGGCGAGGGCCCCCGGGTTTAGCGAAGAGCGTCGGCAAACGTAAAATGGGTCTCAACCAGCACCTTATGCTGAGCGGGTTTACCTGCAATGCGTTTGAAGAGCAGGTCACAACTCTCTTCGCCCAACCTGCGCGTTGGGATATCAAACCCACCCGGCGCGGGCGTCAGGATGAGAGACAGCATCGGATCGCTGTACCCTGCAATGGCCACGTGTTCAGGGATCATCAGATTTAGCTCGTCCGCAGCACGATAGAGGCTGAGTAACTTCATACTGTCGGTGGCAAAGACCGCATCGGGCGGTGTCGCCGAGGAGAGCAGCTGAATCGCCGCCGTTAGCGCGCTCTCGTGGGTATATCCACCGTCAATGATCCAGTCGTCGTTAATGGCAATATTGTGCTTTTGCAGGCTGTATTTATAGCCCGCCAGGCGGTCAATAGAAACGTGGTAATCCAGCGGGGCATGCATACAGGCAATTTTGCAGCGTCCGTTGGCAATGAAGTTATCGGTCAGCGTGGCGCTGTCATGGAAATTATCGGTATCTACTGAGTAAATATTCTGAAATTCGCCTTCAACTTTACCGATGACAACGACCGGTACGCCGTAAGCGTCGAGTCGCGAGAAAAAGGATTCATTCGCCGGTGAGCTCAGCATGATGATCCCTTTGATCATTTTCTGTTTTATTTTACTTTCACACTTCAGTAAATCGTCTTCACTGCTTTTAGACGTTTGTAAAATAACGTCAAAACCTTCCTCTTCTGCTTTTGCCGTAATGGCATGAAGCACGTCAGAGAAAAAAGGATTACCTGCCGTGGTTTTCGTGGAGCGGGTCGAAATAACCATAATGGCATCGAAGCCAGAAGAGGTCAGGGCGCGGGCCAGCTTATTTGGTTGATAATTTAATTCTTCAATCGCCTTCAACACTTTTCCACGCGCTTCAGGGGAAATATTGGTTTGCTTATTCAGAACGCGTGACACGGTTGATTTTGAAACGCCAGCAACACGTGCAATATCATAGATGGTGGGTGACATACACCTTACTCACTCCAGACGGACAGCAATGGCGTTCATCTTACTGGAGAGAAAACGGCAATAGCAATAATTAAGAATTGATAATCAACGATCTGCCCCAATTTACTGTATTCTGAAGCGAGTCATTCCAGGCTTCGAGACAATGAAGGACGGCGATGAAGCGACTTAAAAACGAACTTAATTCTCTGGTGAACCGTGGCGTCGATCGTCATCTGCGTCTGGCGGTAACGGGATTGAGCCGCAGCGGTAAGACGGCGTTTATCACGGCAATGGTCAACCAGCTGCTCAATCTGCATTCCGGGGCGCGTTTGCCGCTGTTGAGCGCAGTGCGGGAAGAGCGCCTTCTGGGCGTTAAGCGCGTGCCGCAACGCGACTTTGGTATTCCGCGCTTTACCTACGATGAAGGTCTGGCACAGCTTTACGGCGATCCGCCCGCCTGGCCGACGCCTACCCGTGGCGTAAGCGAAATCCGCCTCGCGCTGCGCTTCCGCTCAAATGAATCCCTGGTGCGCCACTTCAAAGATACCTCCACGCTTTATCTTGAAATTGTGGATTATCCCGGAGAGTGGCTGCTTGATTTGCCTATGCTGGCGCAGGACTATCTTACCTGGTCACGGCAGATGACCGGCCTGTTGCAGGGGCAACGTGCAGAGTGGTCGATGAAATGGCGGCAGCTTTGCGAAGGCCTGGATCCGCTTGCGCCTGCGGATGAAAACCGGCTGGCCGCCATTGCAGAGGCATGGACGGCGTATCTTCACCAATGTAAACAGGAAGGGCTGCATTTCATCCAGCCGGGGCGGTTTGTCCTGCCAGGGGATCTGGCGGGTGCGCCAGCGCTGCAGTTTTTCCCGTGGCCGGATGTCGACGGTATCGGCGAGTCAAAGCTGGCGCAGGCAGATAAACATACCAACGCGGGAATGCTGCGCGAGCGCTATCACTATTACTGCGAAAAAGTGGTGAAGGGCTTCTACAAAAACCACTTCTTACGCTTTGACCGACAGATTGTTCTGGTGGATTGCCTGCAGCCGCTCAACAGCGGGCCGCAGGCATTCAACGACATGCGCCTCGCGCTCACGCAGCTGATGCAGAGCTTTCACTACGGGCAGCGCACCTTATTCCGTCGGCTTTTCTCACCGGTGATAGACAAGCTGCTGTTCGCTGCCACCAAGGCCGACCACGTGACGGTCGATCAGCATGCCAATATGGTATCGCTGCTCCAGCAGCTGGTGCAGGACGCCTGGCAGAATGCCGCGTTTGAAGGCATCAGTATGGATTGCCTTGGGCTGGCATCCGTGCAGGCAACGCAGAGCGGCCTGATTGACGTTAACGGCGAGAAAATCCCGGCATTGCGCGGCCATCGTCTCAGCGACGGTGAGCCGCTGACGGTCTATCCGGGAGAAGTGCCGGCGCGCCTGCCGGGGCAGGCGTTCTGGCAGAATCAGGGCTTCCAGTTTGAAGCCTTCCGTCCGCAAACGATGAATGTGGATCAGCCTTTACCGCATATTCGTCTGGATGCGGCGCTGGAGTTTTTAATAGGAGATAAACTGCGATGACGGAACCGTTAAAACCGCGCATTGACTTTACCGGGACGCTTGAGAAAGAGCGGCAGGAGGCGTTTAAAACGGCTCAGACCTTCAGCGGCCCGCAGGCGGAAAACTTCTCTCCCGCAGTGGCCGACGAGCTGATTGTTGAGGACGGCCCGGCAGAAGCGGTTGTTGACGCCGCCCTGCGTCCAAAGCGCAGCCTGTGGCGCAAAATGGTCACCGCCGGGCTGGTGCTGTTTGGCGTCAGCGTGGTGGGACAGGGCGTGCAGTGGGCGGTCAATGCCTGGCAAACACAGGATTGGGTTGCCATGGGCGGTTGTGCTGCAGGTGCGCTGATCGTTGGGGCTGGCGTAGGGTCGGTAGCAACAGAGTGGCGGCGCCTGTGGCGGCTTCGACAGCGCGCGCATGAGCGTGACGAAGCGCGGGATCTGTTACACAGCCACGCCACCGGCAAGGGGCGGGCATTTTGTGAAAAGCTTGCCGCTCAGGCAGGGCTGGACCAGTCGCATCCTGCGCTTCAGCGCTGGTATGCCGCTATTCATGAAACGCAGAATGACCTGGAAATGGTGACGCTCTATTCTCATATTGTCCAGCCGGTACTGGATACGCAGGCGCGTCGGGAAATCAGCCGCTCCGCCGCTGAATCCACGTTAATGATCGCCGTCAGCCCGCTGGCGCTGGTGGACATGGCCTTTATCGCCTGGCGCAATCTGCGCCTGATCAATCGTATCGCAAACCTGTATGGCATTGAGCTTGGCTACTACAGCCGCCTGCGCCTGTTCAAGCTGGTTTTGCTGAATATCGCGTTTGCCGGGGCCAGCGAGCTGGTGCGTGAAGTCGGCATGGACTGGATGTCGCAGGATATCGCTGCGCGTCTGTCCGCACGCGCGGCCCAGGGGATTGGTGCCGGATTACTCACCGCGCGGTTGGGTATTAAGGCGATGGAGGTGTGCCGTCCTCTGCCGTGGATTGACGGCGATAAGCCACGGCTGGGCGATTTCCGCCGCGAGTTAATCGGCCAGCTCAAAGAGACGCTCAATAAAAAACCGACTCAGTAAACGATTTGTTTACTATTCGTGCTGGCTGTCAATATTTGTTGACAGCCACCTTCCCGAACACCGTGATCTGACATATCATTTTAGCGTTAATGGCTTAAACGGTGAATTTCCCATGCGTCTGGAAGTCTTTTGTGAAGACCGTCTCGGTCTGACCCGCGAGTTACTCGATCTTCTTGTTTTACGTAGCATTGATTTACGTGGCATCGAGATTGACCCTGTCGGGCGAATTTACCTCAATTTTGCCGAAATTGAATTTAATACCTTCAGCAGCCTGATGGCGGAAATCCGCCGTATCGCTGGCGTTACGGATGTACGCACCATTCCCTGGATGCCGTCCGAGCGCGAGCACCTGGCGCTAAGCGCACTGCTGGAAGCCATGCCGGAGCCTTTCCTGTCTCTGGATCTGAAAAGCAAAGTCGAGCGCGTTAACCAGGCGAGCTGCCAGCTATTTGCGCAAAGCCAGGAAAAGCTCAGTCATCACCACGCGACGCAGCTCATCCCCGGCTTTAACTTCCAGCGCTGGCTGGACAGCAATCCGCAGAATACCCTTAGCGAACATGTCGTGATTAACGGGCAAAATTTCCTGATGGAAATTACGCCGGTGTACCTGAAAGGCGAGAATGACGCCCGGGTGCTGACCGGGGCCGTGATCATGCTGCGCTCGACCGTACGCATGGGTCGTCAGCTGCAGAATCTCTCCAGCCAGGACGTTGGGGCATTCAGCCAGATTATTGCCGTCAGCCCGAAAATGCGCCACGTGGTCGATCAGGCCCGCAAGCTTGCCAACTTAACCGCGCCGCTGCTGATCACCGGCGATACGGGCACGGGCAAAGATCTGCTGGCCCACGCGGTGCACCTGGCAAGCCCGCGTGCCGCAAAACCGTATCTGGCATTGAACTGCGCCTCTATCCCTGAAGATGCCGTTGAAAGCGAACTCTTTGGCCATGCGCCGGAAGGTAAGAAGGGCTTCTTCGAACAGGCGACGGGCGGGTCTGTACTGCTTGACGAGATCGGTGAGATGTCGCCGCGTATGCAGGCCAAGCTGCTGCGTTTTCTCAACGACGGTACCTTCCGTCGGGTTGGCGAGGATCATGAAGTCCACGTTGATGTTCGCGTCATCTGCGCCACCCAGAAAAACCTGGTCGAGCTGGTGCAGAAAGGCGAATTCCGCGAGGATCTTTATTACCGCCTGAACGTGCTGACGCTTAACATTCCGCCGCTGCGCGATTGCCCTCAGGACATCATGCCGCTGACGGAGCTGTTTGTGGCGCGTTTCGCCGATGAACAGGGCGTGCCGCGTCCGAAACTCTCCGCCGATCTCGGTACGGTGCTCACGCGCTACGGCTGGCCGGGGAATATCCGTCAGCTCAAGAATGCCGTGTACCGTGCGTTGACGCAGCTGGAAGGGTACGAACTGCGACCGCAGGATATTCTGCTGCCGGACTACGATGCCGGAACGGTGTCGGTGGGCGAGGAAGCGATGGAAGGGTCGCTGGATGATATCACCAGCCGTTTTGAGCGCTCCGTGCTGACTCAGCTTTATCGTAGCTATCCCAGCACCCGCAAGCTGGCTAAACGCCTTGGCGTATCGCACACCGCGATTGCGAATAAGCTGCGCGAATATGGGCTGAACCAGAAGAAGGGTGAAGACTAAATGAAAAAGCCTCTTTGCAGAGGCTTTTTTTATGCGATTACGCTTTCAGCGCATCCAGCGCGGCGGTGTAATCCGGCTCGGTGGTGATTTCGTTCACCAGCTCGCTGAACACCACGCTGTCGTTTTCGTCGATAACCAGAACGGCACGCGCGGCCAGGCCCTTCAGCGCCCCTTCAGAAATGCCAACGCCGTACTTCTCCAGGAAATCAGCGTTGCGCAGGGTAGACAGGGTGATGACGTTGCTCAGGCCTTCGGCACCGCAGAAGCGAGACTGGGCAAACGGCAGGTCAGCAGAAATGCACAGCACCACGGTGTTGTCCATTTCAGTTGCCAGCTGGTTGAATTTACGCACGGAAGCGGCGCAGACGCCGGTGTCGATGCTTGGGAAAATGTTCAGGACTTTGCGTTTGCCAGCAAACTGGCCCAATGTGACGTCAGACAGATCTTTAGCCACCAGAGTAAAAGCCTGTGCCTTGCTACCAGCCTGAGGAATGGAACCTGCAACAGCAACCGGGTTGCCCTGGAAATGAACGAGTTGTGACATAGATATCTTCCTGTTTACATATAGTTAACGTCGGGGCTAGTGTATGTCATCCGCAGTTAGCACGGCAAACCAATTTTTATGCCTTACCGGGCCGCAAGGAGTCAGTGATGAGAAGCGTTAAGGTCTATGAAGAAGCCTGGCCATTACATACCCCGTTCGTCATCTCGCGCGGCAGCCGGAGCGAGGCAGGCGTGGTCGTGGTGGAAATCGAAGAAGACGGCGTAAAAGGCGTGGGGGAATGTACGCCGTATCCCCGTTACGGTGAAAGTCTGGCTTCCGTAATGGCCCAAATCATGACTCTGGTTCCAGCCCTGCAAACGGGGCTTTCGCGCGAGGCGCTGCAGCAGCGCTTACCGGCAGGAGCGGCTCGTAACGCAATTGACTCTGCGCTCTGGAGCCTGGAGGCGGCCGCGCGGCAAACATCCTTACCTGTGGTGGTCGGCGTAACCTTGCCCGCCTCGGTAGTCACTGCGCAAACGGTGGTGATCGGTGAGCCAGAGCAGATGGCAGCCAGTGCCAAAGCCCTGTATGAAGCAGGTGCCAGGTTGTTGAAGGTTAAGCTCGACGACCACTTAATCACTGAACGTATGGTTGCCATTCGCTCGGCCGTTCCCGCGGCCACGCTGATTGTGGATGCAAACGAATCGTGGCATCCCGAAGGGCTGGCGGCGCGTTGCCAGCTTTTAGCGGATCTGGGCGTGGCCATGCTGGAGCAACCGTTACCCGCAGACGATGATGCGGCGCTGAAAAACTTTATCCATCCGCTGCCGATATGCGCAGATGAAAGCTGCCATACCCGCGAGAGCCTGGCTGGTTTAGCAGGCAGCTACGATATGGTTAATATCAAGCTCGACAAAACCGGCGGCCTGACGGAGGCGCTGGCCCTGGCGGAAGACGCGCGGGCGCAGGGGTTTTCACTGATGCTGGGATGCATGCTCTGTACATCCCGGGCGATCAATGCGGCATTGCCGCTGGTTAATCAGGTGAGTTTTGCCGATCTGGACGGCCCGACCTGGCTGGCCGTGGATGTTTCACCCGCGCTGAACTTTACCAGCGGTACGCTTCATCTCTGAGGCTGCCAGCGCAGCAGTTCCACCATCGCCTCGAGGTATTTTTCGCTCGCCTCATCGGAGGAAATAGGGGGGAATTCTGCCGTGATGCAGTGCAGATCCAGATCGGCGCACCAGCTTCCAAACGAACCGGGGGTCTCATACCCGACGCTGGTCACGAGCGGCAGGGCGAAAGCATCCGCCAGCCACTGTCCCAGCGCGGTGCGGCGCGGATCTTCAATACAGGCCAGCGGATCGTGGAAGGAGACAACCCAGGCGGGATGGATCTTATGGATAAGCTGGCAAAGCGCCTGCGTTTCTGGCTCTGAGCCTGGCTTTTCTCCGGTCAGCAGGACGACGTCTCGTTCTTCAGCCGAGCTGTTCCAGCGATACACGGTTTCCCCCGCGCGCCAGTTTGCCGCCGGAAAGTTACGGTTTAAGTCGATCCCCCTCGCATTTGCCCGCAGCCCAAGCTGACAGCCGTCCGGGTTTACGGTCAAAATCACATGATGTCGACGCAGTGCCGGGGCGAGCGTTCGCAGCGCGCAGGAGAGGGTGACAACGGATGAATTTTCATCGCCGTGGGTGCCGGCAATAATCAGGCCGCTGTCTCTGTCGGCGTCAGGGGCCGGAAACCAAATCAGGGGCGCGCCCAAAAATGACTTTCCGTAGTGTTCGGTGCCTGGCGGAAATGCGCCACGTTCCGTTCTTGGTCGGGTGAGAGCCATAGGAAATCCTGATAAAGAAGTGTCTACTGGCAGTGTTGTGCAAAACTCGCGGTTAATCAAATAGTTTCATTAAGGGCGGAGAGTTGTCAGATATCAACTTTACGGACTAAGGTATTTGCATTTCGCCTTTTCAAAACAAATAATTACGCATCTGCGTTTTACCGACTTCTTAAGGGGATCTCATGAAGCATCCTGTTTCGCTACTTTTCTCTGCGCTCTGCCTGTGCGGGCTATCTTCCCTCTCTTTTGCTGCTGATGTTCCACAAGGCACCGTGCTGGCGCAAAAGCAGGAGCTGGTCAGGCACATTAAAGATGAACCGGCTACGCTCGATCCGGCAAAAGCCGTGGGGCTTCCGGAGATTCAGGTGATCCGCGATCTCTTTGAAGGGCTGGTTAATCAGAACGAGAAAGGGGAAATCGTGCCGGGCGTGGCGACGCGCTGGCAGAGTAACGATAACCGTGCCTGGACGTTCACGCTGCGCGACAACGCGAAATGGTCCGACGGTACGCCCGTCACCGCACAAGATTTTGTCTACAGCTGGCAGCGTCTGGTTGACCCTAAAACGACGTCTCCCTTTGCCTGGTTTGCGGCGCTAGCGGGTATCAGCAACGCGCAGGCGATTATTGACGGGAAAGCGACGCCCGAGACGCTGGGCGTTACGGCGGTTGATGCCAAAACCTTGCGCGTTCAGCTGGATAAACCGCTGCCGTGGTTTAGTAACCTGACGGCCAACTTTGCGTTTTATCCGGTGCAGAAAGCTAACGTTGAGAGCGGCAAAGAGTGGACTCGCCCGGGGGCGCTGGTTGGAAATGGCGCTTACGTACTCAAGGATCGCGTGGTGAATGAAAAGCTGGTCGTAGAGCCGAACGCTCACTACTGGGACAACGCAAAAACCGTTCTGAAAAAAGTGACGTTTATACCGATCAACCAGGAATCTTCAGCAACCAAACGCTACCTGGCGGGTGATATTGATATCACCGAATCGTTCCCGAAAAATATGTATCAAAAATTACTCAAAGATATTCCAGGCCAGGTCTATACGCCGCCGCAGCTGGGAACCTACTACTATGCCTTTAACACGCAAAAAGGCCCAACGGCAGATGCGCGAGTCCGTCTGGCGCTGAGTATGACCATCGATCGCCGTATTATGGCGGATAAAGTGTTAGGTACTGGGGAGAAGCCTGCATGGCACTTTACCCCTGACGTGACGGCAGGCTTTACCCCAGAGCCGTCACCGTTTGAGCAAATGTCGCAGCAGGAGCTGAACGCGCAGGCGAAAACCTTGCTGCTGGCGGCGGGCTACGGTCCCCAGCGTCCGCTTAAGCTGACGTTGCTGTATAACACATCGGAAAACCATCAGAAGATCGCAATCGCCGTTGCATCGATGTGGAAGAAGAACCTGGGTGTCGACGTCAAGCTGCAGAATCAGGAGTGGAAAACCTACATCGATAGCCGTAACACCGGTAATTTTGATGTGATTCGCGCCTCATGGGTTGGCGATTACAATGAGCCGTCGACGTTCCTGTCGTTGCTGACCTCATCCCACAGCGGCAACATCTCCCGCTTCAACGATCCCGCCTACGACAAGATTATTCACCAGGCGACGCTTGAAACGACGGAAAAAGCGCGCAATACAGATTACAACATGGCCGAGAAGATCCTCGCCGAAAAAGCGCCGATCGCGCCAATCTATCAGTACACCAATGGCCGACTGATTAAACCCTGGGTAAAAGGGTATCCAATTAATAACCCGGAAGACGTGGCGTACAGCCGCACGATGTATATCGAAAAGCACTAAATACTCTGGCTGGCGCGATCCCGCGCCAGCTTCTTCCCCTCGTTATTAAATATCACCGTCCAATATAGGACGGTGACAAGCCAGATTTACTATCTATAATTTCTATAGCGCTCCCTTAGCCTGACTCTTATTTATTCATATCTACTTCCACTCTCCGGCCGACGCTGTCAATACTAGGGCTGACGGTGTTGTTTAAATTTTGTCGTTTATTACTGGCTAACTTTTTGTTGCCTTAGGGAAAGACCTGCCTTATTTCATTGATTTTTTGACGAGGGGTTTATGTATTTTATCAATCGAATATTAAAATATAGTCCGGTGTGTTTGTCGGTCGTTGCTGCTCACGCCTGGGCAGCTAATTGCTCGGGGGCGGATGATATTATCTGCACTGAGAAAGATTATGAGTCAGCAGCCAGTTACTACAAATATAATTATGATGGCGATCTTTCGCTGTCGTTTACTGACAGCGCGATAAGCGCACCGGGCGTTGCCATAAACGAAGGGGCAAGTACGTCCGGTGAAGCATCGCTGCAGGCGGATAACCTGACGACCTCTGCCGGTGGAATAGCGATAAGCGGCGGGGGCGTGGACGTCCAGCTCAATAACAGCACTATTGGCGGCGGCGCGGCGTCAGGTACGGCGCTCTCTGTCTCGCAGACGGCGCTGAATATGAACACGACCATCGCTATCACTGACTCAGCGTTAAATGGCGCCACCTTTGTGAATGAAGCTGACGGTAATGTGGTGTTTTCCGCAGAGGATAGTGTCTTTTACGGAGAAATTCATATTCATGAAACCAACGCCGCCTCGGGAGCTGACAATGATAAAACGACAAACGTGTCCCTGACTAACAGTACAATAGACACCTCCGGCGTTATTTCATCCTCGGAAAATTACCCTGTGTATGTCGAATCCGAAAAAGGCACGGTGAATGTGTTAATGGAGGGGGATACTATCATCCAGACGGGATCGCATAATGATGTGACGATTACGTCCGGAACAGGAAATAACTCAGGAAGCGCCGTCAATGCCGAGATTGATAATTCGTCCCTAACCAATGGAATTAGCGCCAGCACCAGCAACCCCTACAGCAGTAGCACCGTGACGGTCAGGAACAGCTCTATTGCACAAAATACGCCTTCATGGGGAACCGCTATTGTGGCCTCCGCAGGCGAGACGGACAGTGAGTATTCCGGTAGCGGCAATGCCACCATTAATATTGAAAATAGTCAGATTAATGGCAATGTGGCCGCCGAAACGTTCGGCGGCGGAAGTTCTACGGTGTCGCTTAGCGATAATGCCGCCGTGAACGGTGACGTGTTGGCTATCGGGACGGAGAATAGCGTCAATATTGACGGCGCGATATTGAATGGCGATATCCAGTTTAGCACCAGCCATGACGATTCCTCCATTACTACCAGCAGTACCGTCAACCTGGCGAATGCGCGTTATGACGGCAATATCGCCACCAATGACGGGAGCGCGGAAGATAATCTGACAATCAATATTAACAGCAACGCGGTCATTGGCGGAGATAGCGTCAGTGACGCCATGCAAATCACCGGATTTGACACCGTTGGCGTCAATATTAACTATCTGGACCCCTCGCTGGTGAACAGCGATGAGGCGAAATACTTCTATTTCAACAGCGGCGAAACGGTTGCCGTTCAGAATGGAACCTCCGGGACGCTTTCCCCGGTGCGCAGCGGGTCATACATTTACGACAACATTAAATACGTTGCCACAGATGAAAGTGCTTCCCAGGCGGCAGGGCTGGACGGTTCAACATGGGCGGTGTCGTTTATTGACGATACGCCGGTGCCGGATGACAAGAGCAACGTCGTGAGTGATATTCAGGCAGCGCAGGCCGGGCTGGTCGCCAGCGACGATATGATCCATCGGGTGGCAGACGATATTACCGGCCATCTGGATATGCGCACCGGAGGAAGCAACGTCTGGCTGTCCGGACTGTACGCTGGCAGTAACCGCGAGGCGGGACAGACGAAGTATCAGAACGACATCAGCGGCGCTCAGTTCGGCGGGTATTTGAGCGTCGATTTAGCGAGCGGGGACTCTCTGACCGTCGGGGTGGCTAACGCCTGGCTGCATAACGCCCTGGATTTACAGGATAAGGACGGCCACAACAGTATCAACGGCACCTACTATAGCCTGTATGGCCGCTGGGAGCAGCCGAAAACCCGCGATATCCGCTGGTTCTCTGACGCCGTTGTCGCATGGGGAAATATGTCCTATAGCGCCTCAGGAAATGACGACGGGATCCGGGGACACGGAGACTATGATGGCAACACCTGGCTGTTGCAGGGGCGAGTGGGGGCAACGTTCGTTGCGAATCGTATTGAATTCCAGCCCTATACCACCCTGGGCTATGTAAACGTTAAGACAGACGGCTATAGCGACGGATACAGCGATATTGGCGACGGGAAACAGACGAACTATTTTGCGGGCGGTGGCGAACGCATGATGACCCACGTAGCCGTGCCCGCTGTGCAGGACGTGAAGCCCTATCTGACGCTGGGGTACAACGCGCAGTTCGGCGGTTCTACCGAACTGAATACGGATGACTACTCATTCAGCGGAGAGGATCTCAACGGAGGAACCGCAGCGGCGGGCGTGATGGTGGACTTTACGCCGCGCTGGGCCGGAAAGGTGCAGGTCGCCACTGAATTTGGTCATGCGATTGACGCCGCTGTCGCGGGGGACGTGATGCTAAGCTATCGCTTCTAAGACTGAATATATGAAAACTAGCCCGGTAATATTACCGGGCTTTTTTATGTTTGCAGGCTAATTATATTGCGCTGAATATTCTGATGATATTTTAAAATTAGCTATCCAATCCTGGATAGCTAATGTAGTGGCGTAAAGAACTGTAAGTGCTCATACTTAATTGCGGCGGTAGTTAAAGGTGATATTCCACCTGATTTAATTCAGATGAACACGAATTTATTCATCGCGGGCTCGTGCGTCTGAATTTTATGAAGCGAATAAAATGGAACTGAAATATTAACTTGAGGTATTTATGAAAAAGCAATTAGCAATAATGGTGGCAACGATGTTCACCGTTGGGATGGGGGCAGCACATGCGGTAGACGGTACGATTAATTTTACCGGTACGGTGACCGCGGATACCTGCACGATTGATATTAACGATCAGACTAATCCAACCCTGAATCTGGGTACGGTCAATACGGTCGATCTGGCAAAATCTGGCGATACGGGGCCTGCGACGAACTTCACGCTGAACCTGACGTCTTGCCCGACTACGGTCACGGCGGCCAGCGTCACCTTTAGCGGTAACCAGGATTCTACGATGAACACCGCGTTCACTAACGAAGCCATCGAGGGCGCGGCAACCAACGTTGGCGTACAGCTCTATGATGGGGCGAATACCGAGGTTTCACCGGATGAGGTTATCGACGTCACGTCAGCACTGACGCCAAACTCCGATGCTACTTCTTCCGAAGCGCATATTCCTTTTACCGCCCGCATGATCGCCGTGGGTGATGCGGCTTCGGCGGGTTCGCTGGTTTCTCACGCAGACTACACCATCAGCTATCAGTAATAATTCTGCTCAGGGAATACGTAAGAGCATGGATGCTCTGCTTTGGTGTCTGGAATAACAAGGGAAAACCCGATCCATGAGAAAGTCAGTTATTCATTGCCTCTTGGCGACATGCCTGGGTGTCGCGACATCTGCGCACGCCGGCGTCATTATTAGCGGTACGCGTCTTATTTACCATGGCGATAGTAATGAAGCCTCAATTCAGGTTAAAAGCGAAAATGGGGATAAATATCCCTATCTGATCCAGAGTTTTGTTGATGATAACGGGCCAAAAGGCGACCAGCCCAGCACAACGGGGAAATTACCTTTTACCGTTACGCCACCTTTATTTCGTCTGGAGCCCGGCACTGAAAATGGTATTCGCGTCATTAAGACCAGCGGCAATTTCCCGGCCGATCGCGAATCTGTTTATTGGCTGGATGTTAAAGCCATTCCGGCAAATAATCCTGCGGATAAAGGGAAGAATGTCCTGCGATTTTCGTTAAAGAACCGCATTAAGATTTTCTATCGTCCGGCAGGGCTCGGCGACCCAACGCAAAAAGAGTTCCAAAAAATCACGTTCAGGCGTAACGGCAATACGATCGCGGTCACCAACCCGACGCCCTGGTATTTGACCTTTTTCAACATGAGCGTGGGGGGAGTCAAGGTGAATACGGCCTTTACCATGGTTGCGCCGCATGGAAGTAAGGAATACTCCCTCCCGGCGGGCGCCGTGGGCAAAGTCACCTGGCAGTATATCAATGATTATGGCTCTGCATCGCCAGTGATGGACGGGGGGGTGTAAATGCGTGAACCCTCAGCAAGCCCGCCGGGCGATAAAAGGAGGAGAGCATTTCGCCTGACGCCTCTCGCATGTGCATTACTGTTTATGCTGCAGGGGGTTGATAGCGTTCGGGCCGAAGACGAGTTCGATATGGCAGCCCTTGAAACCAGCGGGCCAAAACTCAACGTCGACCTCAGCAAATTTGCCAACACCGGGTCCGAACTGCCGGGCCGCTACCTTGTTGAGGTGTACATTAACCATCAACTGATCGACTCGCGGGTGCTGGAGTTCGTACAGAACAAAAAGGGCCAGCTTACGCCGCTGCTTTCCGCCACGCTGCTGGAACAGTGGGGGGTAAAGGTCAGCGACATTCCCGGCCTGGCGGGAAAAACCAAAATAGATAACCTTGTCGACTATATTCCGGAGAGTCAGGTTACGCTGGATTTCAGCCAGTTGCGGCTCAACCTGACGATTCCGCAGGCGAATGTTGATAGCGCCGCGCAGGGCTCCGTTAGCCCCTCGCTGTGGGACGAAGGCGTCCCGGCCCTGATTGTTGGCTACGATTTTAACGGCTCTAATACCTGGCGGGATGACGACGACAGCGGCGGCCATGAGGACAGCTATTTCTTAAATTTACACAGTGGTCTGAATCTGGGGGCATGGCGACTGCGAAACTACAGTACCTGGACCTACAGCAAAGCGCCGTCCGGAGACACCGGCGACGACCCGCAGAGCGCCGGCGATCGCGGGGACAGCAGTGAGAATCACTGGAACTCTATTAACACCTTTTTGCAGCGCGATATTCAGCGGCTGGACGGGGCGCTTACGATGGGGGACGCCACCACGCCCTCGGATGTCTACGATGGCTTTACGTTTCGCGGTATTCAGCTGGCCTCCGATGACAACATGCTGCCGGACAGCTTGCGCAATTTTGCCCCTACGGTCCGCGGTATTGCATCAAGCAATTCCACCGTCACCATTCGCCAGAATAACAGCGTGATCTACCAGAAGCAGGTGCCCCCCGGACCGTTTGAGATAAACGATCTTTATCCGAACTCAACCAACGGCGATCTAGTGGTTACGATAAAGGAGTCTGACGGGCGCGAGCGTACGTTCGTGCAGCCCTTTTCCAGCGTGGCGATTATGCAGCGCGAAGGGCATCTGAAATACGATGTCACCGGTGGAAAATACCGTAGCAACAGCGACGGTGAAGAACCCAAATTCGCCCAGATGACGATGATATACGGCCTGCCGCACGACCTCACGGCCTATGGCGGCTCGCAGCTGTCGGATGAATATCAGAATGGCCTGGCGGGGATGGGTTTTACCCTCGGGGAGCTGGGGTCAATCTCGCTGGATATGTCCTTGTCCTCGGCGGATCTCAGCACGGGTGAGCATAAGGACGGCCAGTCCTATCGCGCCCAGTATTCCAAAAGCATGTTGAGCACAGGCTCAACGCTCACGCTGGCGGCCTATCGTTACTCAACGAAAGGCTATTACAGCTTTCAGGATGCCGCCGATCTGCACGTCGATGATGACAACGACGACGGCGAAAACGATCGGGACGAGTTCGATCTCAGCCACAACAAACGTACACGCTGGCAGGTCTCGTTGAGTCAGTCACTGAGTGAAGGCTGGGGCTCGGTCTATGTGAACGGCTATCAACAGGATTATTGGGATGATGAAGGGTACGAACGAAGCCTCTCCGTAGGCTACAACACCTCGATTCTGGGGATCACCTACAGCATTAACTATAACTTCACCAGCACGCCGGGCAGCGAGAACGATCATCAGGCGGCGATGAACGTCAGCATCCCGCTGGATAAATGGCTGCATAACGCCTACGCCGGCTATAACGTCAACACCAACAGGCATGGCGACACGACGCAGCAGGTCAGCCTGTACGGCACGGCGCTGGCGCACGATAACCTGAGCTACAGCGTGATGGAAGGCTACAGCAACCACGATGACGCCGGCAGTAACGGAACGATGACCCTCGACTATACCGGCAGCCAGGGGGAAGTCAGCGCTGGCTACAACTACGATCCGGACAGTCGTCAGGTGAACTACGGCCTTCAGGGCGGGATCGTGGTGCATCCCCATGGGGTGACCTTCTCTCAGGCGTTAAATCAGGACATTCAGTCCATTGCGATTGTGCGGTCCCCAGGCGTTAGCGATGCCATTGTGGAAAACGGCACGGGGGTGGCGACCGACTGGCGCGGCTACGCGGTGGTTCCCTATCTGACGCCTTACCGACAAACCACCGTGCGGCTGGATACGAAATCCCTGGCGGGTGATGCAGAGGTAGAGACGAACTCGAAGGATGTGGTACCGACCGAGGGCGCGGTGGTGATGGCAGGCTTTAAGACCCACATAGGTGCCCGGCTGCTCGTCCATCTACAGCACCCGGGGACGGGCATTCCTTTCGGCACGACGGCGAGCCTGGTCGACGCTGACGACGTTACCGGGATCGTGGATGACAAGAGTGACGTCTATCTGAGCGGGATGCCGCAGCAGGGAGAGATACTTGCGCTGTGGGGCAAAAAGGCCAGCGAGCAGTGTCATGCCCACTATCAACTTGATGATGACGATGCGCAAAAGAGCAGCGGCGTAAAAACGCTGGATTTGGTGTGCCGGTAATGCCTCTCCGTCGGGTATCCCATTGAGAAACGACTGAACGTAGGGTTAGAAACAACATGCAAATATACAACAAAAAACGAGCGGGAATAATACGGTGGGCTTATAGCCGGGTCCTGATGTTCACGCTTATTGCCGCTGCCAGCGTCATTCCCCACGCGGTACTTGCCGCGGATTGTAAAACCACTGTCGGCTCGACGATGGTCAATATTTCCCCGGTCAACGTCTCATCCGATATCGCGGTAGGGCAATCAATCACGGGCGACCAATCTTACGACAAGGTGGCGTTTGCCACCTGCGAATCGTCGTTTACCTGGAGCAAAACGTTTTATGGGGGAATTACCGCGCAGCTCGGTTATGTCGGCAATTATAACGGGCGCCAGACCTTTAGCACCAATATACCCGGCATTGGCGTGCAGTTTGGGGCAGACATGCCCATTACCTCCAATAAAGGGCACAGCTCCAGCCACAGCGGTTGGATTACGGCGAACTCTAGCGCGCAACTCTTTTCAATGAGCGATATCGGCTGGGGGGAGGTGTTTACCATTTCGATTACGCCAAAACTGAATCTGATTAAAACGGCCACCTCCGTTGGCAGCGGCGCGCTGTCCGGAAGCGTGGGCTACGGTAGCGCCTCGGGGAATGAAGGCAACGCAAAAATCACGGTGAACTTCAGTGGAACAATTTCCGCCAGCGGGTGCACGATCGCCAATAACCAGGATATGACGATTACGCTGGCAGACGCGCACAAGGCCGATTTACCGTCGGTGGGAAGTACCTGGGGGCAAAGCGGCGAAAAAGACATTTCGCTGAGTTGTAATGCCGGAACTAACGTTTACGCCACGTTTTCCGGTAGCCAGGCATCCGGAACAAGCGATACGTCTGTGTTGCAAAATAACGGTACGGCGCAGGGGATCGGCGTTCAGCTGATCGATCTGCATGATGGAAATAATAACCCTATAAACATGAACTATCGATTTAGCCCCGTCACCAATGCAGGGGCGACCGCGACGATCCCCATTGCGGCACGCTATATTCGTACCGGCGACCTGAGCGCAGGATCGGTTGATGCCAGTGCAACCTATACGCTTGATTATGACTAATAAGGGCAGGGAGGCATTATGAAAGGGCATCGGTTATTTCCCCTTATATTAACGGTCGCTGCCTGGCACGCGTCGGCGGCAAGCAATGGTTCCGTACATGTCACTGGAAACCTTTTAACATCAAGCTGCTCGGTCACCAGCGGGACCAATTTAACCTATGATTTATCGACCGCAATGACCGACGATCTGCCTTCGGTAGACTCCACCACGGGGCGGCAGGAGCAAAACATAGTGCTAAGCTGCGATACCGGCGTTGTTGTTTATATGACCATTAACGGCGACCACAGCGCTAATGATAATACCATCCTCAATAATTCCGGCACGGCGCAGGGGGTCGGCATCCAGCTATTGAATGTGAATGACAATTATACCCCCATCGTAATGGGCGATCGTTGGGTATTAATTAACAGCACGGCGGCAACAAATACCGTACCTATCGCTGCGCAGTATATTCGCACCGGAACCCTTGCCACCGGCACGGTGGAAAGTAGTGCTACCTACACCCTGGACTATGAATAATCCTGACTGTCAGCAAAGTGAATGAGAGAACATGATGAATTTCTCGCGACTATTATTTACCTTTTTCATCGTATTAAATGAACTCGTTTTTTCCTTAGCCCAGGCCGAAACCGGAACGATTACCGTCCATGGCGCGGTGGCGAGCAGCGGGTGTTCTGTTTCTGGCGCCACGGATGTCGATATTGGGCTGGGCGATGTACACGATACCGACCTCCCCAGCGTAGGCAGTACCTGGGGACAAAGCGCCGAATACGACATTACGTTAAGCTGCTCCGCCGGCGCCAGGGTGACAATCTCGTTCGCCGGAGACAACGATCCCGACTACGGAGATAACACGGTATTGGAGAATACCGGCACGGCGTCGGGCGTGAGTACGCAGCTCATTGATTTACACGGCGGGGCGAATAGCCCCATAGCGATGGGGTCCAGTTGGACAGTCACCAGCAGCTCGGGGGCATCAGAAACGATTCCGCTGGCGGCGCGCTATATCAGAACAGGCACGGTTGGAGTGGGTACCGTGCTATCCAGTGCGACCTATACGATGAACTATGAATAAGACGGTGCAAGGAGGGGATATGTTGCGATACTTTTGCGCAATGCTGCTTATGGGGATCAACCTTCCGCCCGTGCTGGCGGACGGCGGCCATGTCAATATTGCCGGTAATGTGACTAATGGAGGGTGTACTATTCATGACGGTACTTATTTAACCTTCAATCTGGAGCCGGTAAAAACGACCGATCTACCCAGCGTAGATTCTGTCGCTGGGCGGCAGGAAAAAAACATTTCAGTTATTTGCCCTAAGGGGATATTTCCCTATTTCCAGTTTATTTATACCCCGGCCAGCGGTGGTCAGACGGTGTTAAAAAATAAGGGAACGGCAACAGGCATAGGCGTTGAACTGCTGAATGCCAGCTATGATGATTCGCCAATACATACGCTGGCCTACAGCGTTATGCGGCCAACCTCTGCGGGCAAGTACACCCTTGCCGTTCACTATATAAGAACCAGCCAGGATATGACGCCAGGCACCGTTGAATCCGACGCGGAATATGATTTGGTTTATGATTGATTGGGGGCAGGATGAACGGTACATATAAAATAAAGACGGTCGGCCTGCTGGCGCTATTGCTGATGCTCGTGCCAGGACCAAACGTTTATGCAGAAGGGTATATCGCAATCAATGGTGAACTGCAGGCCGTTGGCTGTACCGTAAACGGGGATGGAAATATTGATGTTCCTCTGGATGGCGTTAAGCTCAATACGCTTAATCAAAAGGGTGCAGTAGCGGGAAAAACGCCGTTCACCATAGGCCTGAACTGCTACAGCAATACTCAGGTTAATATCAGCTTAAGCAGCAGCCACCAGGACAGCTATGGCACGGGCGTATTATCAAACACCACCGGCGACGGCCAGTCCTCGGGCATTGGTATTCAGGTGCTCGATCAGAATAGTGCGCCAGTCACGCTTGGGAAGTCATTTACGGTAATTAACAGCGCCACTGACGGTAGCAATAGTATTCAGCTTTATGCACAATATATCCGGACGGGCGATTCCGTCAGCGCCGGGAGTATTAAAACGGATGCGGATTACACGCTTTCGTATAATTAGCCAAACTGCGCTGGCGCGAAATACGCGCCAGCGTTTCAGCTTATCGGCAGATGTTTAATCTCTACCAGCCGACCGTCATTCAATACGATAGCTTCGTCATTTTTCAGGGTGGAAAGGATCTTCATCACCCCGCTGCGCGATAAATGCGTCTTCTCCCTGATATAGCGCTCGGCCGTGATGCTGGTGCGAAACGCCTCAGGTTCACTCATGAGTTCATGCAGCTGGTGGCAAATCATCTCATAGGCCGTCGGTGCGCTGAGGCGCTTGCTGTAGGCAAACAGCTTCGAGTTAATCACCTGAAGATGCATAGCCAGCGTCGACCAGAGATCTTTCTCGGCGATAAGGGAATGCGCCCGATCGAGAGATAGCGTGGCCAGGCGACACGGTTGCGCAGTGACGACGTAAACATCCCGCACGCTCAAACCAATCATGGACGGAGCGTTAATCGTCGTGACGATTAAATCATCATCAAGGCGATGTACCTCCAGCGCGCCCTTTAACAACAGAATGCACTGCTGTTCATTCTGCTCCTTCAGATATATTCGAACGCGAACAGGATATTCTTTCGTTTTTGCGTAAGGGGATAACTGCTCCACCAAAATAGTTTCGTAAGGTGAAGGCTGATTGGTCGGTAACAGTGCTTGTTTCTTAATCATTATTCAGTGTATAGGCAAAGTGTTAGAAGTAATCGACCCTGACTGCCGTTTAGATGAGGTAAGCACCCGCATTAAAATTTTTCAGGTAGTCGGTGTATGGCGTTCAGCAATCCTTTTTCCATCTCAATAAACCCGCCCTCACGCAGCGTAGAAAGGATACTTAATATCCCGCTGCGGGAAATAATGCTGCGGTCAGAGATGTAATTAACCACGCTTGTTGCACGCCGGAGACTTTCAGGTTCATTGAGCAGTTCTGATAGCAATATCTTAACCACATTGTATGAGTTTTGCTGGGATACGCGCTTGCAGTGACATAAAATCCGGTGAACAACATACTGCAATAAAAACGATAATTCCTTCCATAACTTTTCTTTACGAATTATGTCTAATGCGACAGTTTTCGGGACCTCACTCACAACAGCATCTTCTGGAACCATCATCTTCACGCCAAGTCGGCCCATGGAGGGCGCACTTAAACCAAATATAAAAGGGGCTGTTTCAGTGTTTAATGCCACGTTATCGCTTTCACGAATAACAATGACATGCCCATGGTGTAATAAATAACAGTGGTCGGAATTTTCTGTTGAGTACTTCAGGGTGATATTATTTTTGGGGATTCGCGTTGATTCTTTCTTTAGGGATTCTATAAGTCTTTCAATATCGTGCACAGGTTTGGTGTAGGTAGACATGTGTTGGTGTGGGCTATAGCTGTGAATGAGTAAAAATTATATATCACAATAATTATGTGGGCAATCGGTGCGCGCTGTGAAGATATTCGCGATCCAAAACTAGACTCAGGGTAAATTACCCGGCAAAGGCGCCATATTGAAAATATAACGGTCTAAGAGTAGACCCCAATCCTTTTGTCAGAAAAAAATGCCCTCGCTAATATTACATTCGAAATGACGCGCTGCAGCGAACTGCTGATGTGAGGGTCATTTCAGAAATCTTTATCAATTAAATAATAAGGACCAAAGAATGAAACATAATATTATTGCTTGTGCATTAGCCTGCGCGACCGTTTTTTCTTCCGCCTGGGCTGCTGATGGCACGGTAAACTTTACGGGTGAAATCCTCGACGAAGCTTGCAAAGTGAATATTGGTGCAAACAACACGATGGCTGTTGACCTGGGTAAAGTGTCTAAGGGCGCTTTCAGCGGTAAAGATAGTGAAGCGTCCGTCACTAAGTTCACCATCAAGCTGAAGGATTGCCCGGCGGCGGTTACGTCTGCGAAGGTGAAGTTTGACGGTAAACCAGACGCAGTCGACACCTCTCTGCTGGCAATCGCGCCGGTGACCGGTGCGGCGACGGGCGTGGCGATCAAGCTGATGACCGCCGATAAAGCGGCGCTGGGTCTGCATCAGGTTAACGACTATGCCTATACCCTCAAAAGCCGTGAAGAAAATAAACTGGATTTCTACGCGGGCTATAAAGCAACAGCGGCTACCGTTACTGCCGGTCCAGCTAACTCCGTAGCTAACTTTACCGTTAACTACAACTAATTCTGTTGTTGTATTAAATCGAAGGGCCGGGATCTCGGCCCTTTTTATACCGAGGTATCACATGCTCTCACTGAGTAAATCCCTTATTGCCTGCCTGCTTTTTACTGCGGGTATTTCTGCTGCCAATGCAGGCGTGATCATCGGCGGGACGCGCATTATTTTTGACGGCAATAAAAGGGAATCCTCTATTAGCGTCAGTAACCCCGATACGACGCCATATTTAATTCAGTCGTGGATAGAAACACAGGCGGGCGGCAGTGAGAAAGCCCCGTTCATTATCACGCCGCCATTATATCGACTGGATAAAGATCAGAAAAACGTCGAGCGAATTATTTTAACCGGTTCGGTTCCGCAGGATAAAGAATCACTCTTCTGGCTAAATATTAAAGCTATTCCGTCAGGAGAGCGTAAAGACAACACCCTGCAAATTGCGGTGAAAACCAGAATTAAGCTTATCTATCGCCCGGCAGCGCTGAGCGGCGTCATTCCAGAAGAGCTTGCCGACAGGTTAACCTGGCAGTTCAGCGGGCGTCAGATTCAGGTGACCAACCCAACGAACGTGGTGATGAACTTCAATGAAATAAACGTCAACGGTAACAGGCTGGACGATGTTTCGTATGTATTACCTGGATCAACGGCGCGTTTTGATTTACCGAAAGGTATCACCGCGGGGACGGTGACCTTCAAAATAATTAACGACTACGGCGGCACCGGAAACGTACATAACGCCAGAATGTAATCCGCTCCAGGGTAAATGACGCCTGTTTCGTACGGATGGAGTAACGTTTTTATGATAAAAAATAAGCAGGTAATGTTTAAACCTGCACGCCTCGCTTTTTTGATGGCATTAGCGGCAGGGACACTTTCACCTATCGCCCATGCGCGTGATTATTTTAACCCTGAACTGATTGAACTGGATAACTCGGCGATGAAGGGCGTGGATCTGTCGGCGTTTGAATCCGGTTCGCAGCTGCCAGGCAGCTATCGTGTAGACGTCATTATTGACGATCTCATTGTGGATACCCGTGAAATTGAATTTGACGCAGTAAAAGGCGCTGACGGTGAGGAGTCGCTACAGCCCTGTTTGAGCGTGTCGCAGCTGAAGCGCTGGGGGGTAAAAACCGAGCAATTCCCGACGTTAGGCACGGACGATGAATGTGCGAAGCTGTCGGCAATCCCAAAGGCTTCTGCCGAGTTTTTGTTTACTGCCCAGCGGCTGCTCCTCAGCATTCCGCAGGCCGCACTGTCGCCGCAGGTGCGCGGCTACGTGCCGCCGGAAATGTGGGATGAAGGAATAACCGCAGCCATGCTCAACTATAGCCTGAGCGGTTCAAACACCCGCGTGCAGAACGGGCGTGACAGCAATACGCAGTACGCCAACCTGCGCCCGGGGATTAACGTGGGGCCGTGGCGATTGCGCAATTACACCACCTGGAGTCGGGACGGAAACGGTAGCGACGCGTGGGATACGGTGTACACCTATGCCCAGCGGGCGATCGTCCCGCTTAAGGCGCAGCTCACCGCCGGGGACAGCTCCTCTCCGGCAGACGTGTTCGACAGCATGCCCTTTCGCGGTATGCAGCTGGCCTCTGATGACGACATGATGCCGGATTCGCTAAAAGGCTATGCGCCCGTGGTGCGCGGCATCGCCCGGAGCAACGCGCAGGTGATCATCCGCCAGAATGGCTATCAGATTTATCAACGCTACGTGGCGCCGGGCGCGTTTGAAATTACGGATCTGTTTCCCACCGGCGGAGCGGGGGATCTGGCCGTTACCGTCAAGGAGAGCGACGGCAGCGAGCAGCACTTCACCGTGGCCTTTGCGTCCCTACCGGTACTGCAGCGTGAAGGGCAGATTAAATACGCGGCGACGGGAGGCCAGTACCGCGCCTATAACAGTGAGGTAGAGAAAACCCCTTTCGGGCAGCTGACGGGAATTTACGGCCTGCCTCATGGACTGACGCTGTATGGCGGGGTACAGGGTTCCAGCAAGTATCAATCGCTGGCGCTGGGCGTAGGGAAAAATATGGGCGACCTGGGCGCATTCTCTACCGACGTTATACAGGCATGGTCAACGCCACAGAAGATGCCGAAAAGCCGCGGCCAGTCCTGGCGCATACGCTACAGCAAAAACTTTGTGGAGACGGGTACAAACTTTGCCATCGCCGGTTATCGCTACTCTACCAGCGGGTTTTACGGCATGCAGGAGGTGCTCGACTCTTACGGCGACAGCAATGCGTTACAGGATCGCCGTCGCAATCGTGCGGAGCTGACCATGAGTCAACATCTTGGCGAAAGCTACGGCACGGTGATGTTAAGCGCGATTCGTGAGAACTACTGGAATTCCGCTAAGACCCTGGCGTCTCTTAGCCTGGGATATAACAACGCCTGGAACAGCGTGAGCTATGGGATCGCTTACACCTACAGCAAAAACGGCAGTACCGACAGCAACGGCATGGTGATCCGCTATGATACCGATCGTCAGATTGCGTTAAACATCAGCGTACCGCTGGACGCCTTCTTGCCCCGCACCTGGGCCAGCTACGGCATGAACTCCAGCAGGAATGCCAGCACGACACATAGCCTGGGGCTGAATGGCACCGCGCTGGAAAACAATGCCCTGAGCTGGAGCGTACAGCAAAGCTACGGCACGGATGGCGTCGGTTATACGGGCAGCGTCAACGGCGATTACAAAGGAACCTATGGTGAGGCTTCGTTAGGGTATGGTTACGACAAGGAGAGCAACCGCCTGAACTACGGCCTTCAGGGAGCGGTTATGGCGCATGCCGATGGGGTAACACTTTCTCAGCCGCTGGGTGAAACCAACGTACTGTTAAAGGCTCCCGGCGCGAAAGGGGTGAGCATTCAGAACCAGAGCGGGGCGAAAACGGACTGGCGCGGCTATACCACGGTCAGAGACCTTACGCCGTATCGGAAAAATAACGTGGCGCTGGCAACCGAAACGCTGCCGGAAGATGTTGAGCTGGAATTAACGGACAGAACCGTTATTCCCACCCGAGGCGCAATCGTGAAAGCGGATTATGTGGCGGATGTAGGGATGCGCGCATTAATAACGCTTACGCAGATGAATGGGCAGTCCGTGCCTTTCGGTGCCATTGTGACAGTAGAAAAGGGCGAAAAATCAAAAAGCTTTATTGTAGGCGATAGCGGCCAGGTGTTTATGTCAGGGTTAGAGCCGCAGGGGGCGTTATATGCGAAATGGGGCGACGAGCGTGCGCAGTCGTGTCGGGCAACGTTCACGCTTAATAAAGAAAATCTGCTGAATGGAATAGCATTATCAAAAATGGCGTGCGTATAACTTACTGGATTTAATATCCCTTTTAGCGCCTTTAAAATTCTCATTTCTTTACGGATGTTATTTTGATGATCAATAAATTTAAACTGAATAGGCTGTTAGGCTTATCGCTGATGCTGGTCGGGATTTATTCTTCAGCCTGTTTCGCAGGTTGCAGAATGTACTCATCAGTGAGGGGGGACGTTAATTTTGGAAATGTATACGTGCAAAGGGACGTTGCGATAGGCAGCACGATAGCCTCGACAACCGTCAGGGCAACCGGATCGCGATTAGCGCACTGCGATCCTGGAGCGCAATATCTCAATATAGTGTATTTAGGCGGCGTGAAAACAGGGCTGCGGGATGTCTTTGCCACCAATATTACCGGGGTTGGTATCCGGGGCAAGGTATGGGGAAACTATCCGCTGTCCGTGCCCGCCTCAGCGCAGTACTCTGACGGTTCCACGAGCTTTTACGATAACTACACGCACCACTATGAGCTGGTAAAGGTGGGGGATATACGCTCCGGACAGTTATCTGGCGGCGAAATACTGCGAGTGACCTATGACGGCGGCGGCGTTGGCCTTGTCCATACGGTTACGTCCGCAACAGTAACGCAGCTTAGCTGCAGTATTTCAGGAAATAATATCAATTTTCCGATAGGGAATGTTCCGTTAGCGAATTTTAAAAATAGAATCGGCAGTAATCCGGAGGGATCTACAGTAATAAAAAATTTGCAGCTCAGCTGTGACCCGCAGGCCAATATCCATATCACCATGCGAGGCGCGCAAAACCCCGATGTTTACGACCGCAGCGTATTAGCGTTAACGGGACAGGGTAATAATGATGTTGCAAGTGGCGTTGGTGTGCAATTGCTCTATCACAATATACCGCTGACGTTTAATGAGCGCATTCATCTAAAACGATCCGGGGGCGGGCAGGAGATGTTACCTATTACCGCTCGTTATTATCAAACAAGAGAGTCGGTTTCTGCAGGGAAAGCTAACGCATCAGCGACCCTGGACCTGACCTACCAATAACCATAAGGAAATAAAAATGGCGAAATTATCCATTATCGCTTTGGCGACGCTCGGCTTAATGATGGCAAACAGCAAGATAGTTGCGGCTGATACGGTCAATCTGAATATTACCGGAAACGTGGTTTCCGCGCCGTGCATCGTGAACGGTGGATCGGGGAATATTAATGTCAATCTGGGCGATATTCAGGCGAGCACGCTGGCAGAGGCTTATTCTGCTTCTACGGTGGTTCCATTTGATATCAGATTATCAAATTGCCCGAATGGAATATCAAGAGTAGAAGCAACCTTTACAGGCACCAGCGATCCGGTGGCCGGAACCAGTTTTTACAAGAGCACCGGTACGGCCAGTAACGTGGCGGTAGCATTACTCACGGCGAGCACCGGCACGCTTAAGGGCAACGGAACGACAAGTATTATGCATGTACAAACCGACCGTACTGCCTCATTACCCATGCACGCCAAGGCATACTCACGCATGGGTGGGGCCAGTGCGGGCACCATCAGATCCGTGGTGACGCTGGGCTTTACCTATCAGTAAGCATTGTTCAAGGCGAGTAGGTTGATTCAAATAAAAAAAGCCCGTCAGAGAACGGGCGAAATAAGCAAATGATTTATTGATTCGTTACCTGCCATCAAGGAAGCTAACGACGCGTATTCTATGCGTCTGGCATAATTGCGGATAGCTGACAAATTCGGTAGGTGAAACAAGGGATTAAACGTGCGTTACGGGGCTTCAATGGTCGGGTAAATACTGTTTTCCAGATAGGCGACCAGATACCAAATCTCACCGCTGAAGATAAACCAGAAGCCGAATATAATAAGGCTTGAAATGATTATGATGAGTATAATTTCTGTTTTTCCCATCGCAGATATTACCCACCCTGATTCTGTTTATCCAAGGTGGGCATTGTAGCGAGGGTTTTTAAGACACACCAGTTTTATGCTGCCAGCACTTTATTGCGTCCGTCATTCTTGGCGCGATACAGCGCATCATCCACCCGCTTGAACAGCTCATCGATGCTTTCCCCCTGATTGTGCCGCGCCACGCCGATACTAACCGTGAATCTGGGTAAGCCTGGAATGGTGATATGGGCGACGGCGGCGCGAAGGGTTTCGGCAATCTGCATGGCGGTTTCGAGCGAGGTTCGCGGCAACAGGATCACAAACTCTTCGCCGCCCCAGCGAAAGACAACATCGTCTTTACGACTGCAGGCTTCGAGCATACGCGCCAGGGAGATGAGTACTTCATCCCCCTTCAGATGGCCAAAGGCGTCGTTTATGTTTTTGAAGCGATCGGTATCCACCAGCAGCAGGCTAAACTGCTGCTGCGCAGGAAGGTGAGACGGGTTGGTCTGCTCCGTGATGGTATAGAACTGACGGCGGTTGAGCAGACCCGTCATCGAATCCCGCTGCGCGGCGTATTCCAGCTCTTGCTCCAGGCGCTTTTGCTCGGTGATATCGTGAATGATGCACAGCATCAGTTTGTCACCGTAAATTTCGATGGGCCCCGCATAGGTCTGCACGTGACGGGTTGAGCCATCAGCCAGGCGGTGAATGAAATTAAGGGGTTTATGCCCGCCCGGCAGCGCGGCGATTTCGGTCATTACCGGCAAAATATCCCGGCCGAGAGCGTTTATCTCCCAGGTATGCCTGGCGCACATGTCATCGTGGGAATAGCCGTAAAAGTTAAGTGCCGCCACGTTTGCATCAACAATTTGGCCGTCCCGCGCCGGGTCGATTAAGAGCATCGGCGCGCTATTGGTCAGGAAAAATCGAGCATAAAATCCCTGTTTTTTGCGCTGATAGGTTGCGGACCGGCTGGCTTTGAGACCGGACAGGGCGGGTTGAGGAAGCCCTTCAAAAACGATGACCTCGCCAAACGGTTCGTAGTGGGCAAGGGACAGACGGCAACTCAGGGTCGAGTGCTGCTGATTGCGCCAGACGGTCCAGATTTCGATAATTTCCTGCTCGGTTTTTAGCTCTGGAACATACATTGACAGCTGCTGTTGCGCGTTCGCGGAATAGATGCCTTTGCGCAACTCATCAAGCGATTTATCCTGCATAATCTCAGCGGCAGCCGCGTTGGCAAAGATAATATGTTCAGATGCAGCTGAAATCAGCCACACGGGAGTTTTAATAAAGTTAAGCGCATCAAAACTGTATTGCGACATAGGGAATTCCTGTACATCGGCACAGCGTGCCTGACGATCGCGGTGGAACTGACTCGCGTAGACTCCTCTGAAACATACTCCACTCAATGACATCAGGCATGATTTTTTTGTGAAACAAAGGGGGTATCCGAATTTATTTTCCCGATGGGGATAATTTGTTTATCCGAATTCTTCTGCAGCAGCAGCCACGGAACCTGCTCGGCAGGCAACGGGCGAGAGAACAAAAATCCCTGCAGATAATCGCAGCCAAGGTCGGTGAGTACGGCCTGCTGCTCTTCTGTCTCGATCCCCTCGGCAACGATACTCATCTCCATCGTTCTTGCGATATGAATGATGGTTTCAACCAGCTTGCGGCTTTTTTCATTTTCCAGCATTGAGCTGACAAAGCTTTTGTCGATCTTCAGCTCTTTCGCCGGTAGCACGCTGAGCATCAGCAGGTTGGAATAGCCCGTACCAAAATCATCAATAGAAACCGTTATCCCGGCCTGATTGAACGCATTCAAAAGCTCAATGCTGCGGTCGAGGTTTTTAAGCGCAGTGCTCTCGGTGACTTCGAGGATAAGGCGGGAGGGGGAGAGATCATATTTTTGCAGCATTGACGAGACGATAGTAAAGATATCCGGCTGTTCAAACTGAATCGGGGATAGGTTAAAGGACAGCGTCCACTGGCTGAATCCTTGTTCAGTCCAGAAGTGAAGCTGCCGACAGGCTGCCTCAATCGCCCAGTTTCCAACGGGAATAATCAGCCCCGTTTGCTCCAGCGACGGAATGAACAGGTTGGGGAGTAAAACGCCTTGCTCAGGGTGCCGCCAGCGCAGAAGCGCTTCAAAGCCGTGGATAGTCTTTTGCCCGGCGTACCAGGTAGGCTGATACCACAGCTCAAACTGATCGCGCTCAAGCGCCTGAGACAGCTCCTGCAGGAAACCGGGTTTTGCCGGGACGGCGGTCGACATCTCAGGACGGTAAATCGCCCAGCCGTTGCGTCCTTCCTCTTTGACATGGTGCATGGCCGCGTCGGCCTTCAGCTTCAGCTCATGCAGCGTTTCGCCATGCTGAGGGTAGAGGCTTACCCCGGCGCTGATCGTGCTGTTTAGCGCATGCCCGCAGAGTGAAAGCGGGCGGCGCATATCTTCAAGCAATGCTGAAAGAAGGGCATTTAGCCTCTCGTCATCGCACTCGGGCACCAGCAGGATGAAGGCGTCGGCCCCCAGCCTTGCCAGCGTCATTTCGCGTGTTAATCTGGCGGTGATCCGCTGGGCAAGCGTGATTAACAGCTCGTCGCCGACGTGGTGGCCCCAGGTATCATTGACGCGTTTGAAATGGTCGACATCGAGAAAAATGACGGCAAACTGCTTTTTGCTGAGGAGCGCGCTGTGCAGGCAGTCCTGCATGCGGATATCCATCTGGTGGCGATTGGCAAGGCCTGTAAGCGCATCGAAACGCGCCTGCAGCTCCAGCTGGCCGTTGAGCTGACGAAGATTTTCGGTTAGCCGATTGGTGCGCCAGTGTGAATCAACGAGTGAGATAATGAGCATAAGGCCGAGCAGGCACAGCGTTGTTACCGATACCCATAAAGACAATCCAGATTCGCTGACGCCGCCGGACATTGTGTGGTCCATTTCCCCAAACTGCGCGGCGCTCATCCCCGTGTAATGCATTGCGCAAATGGCCGCGCCCATGACTAGAGACGCAATGATGCGGTTTACAAAGATGCCCTTGCGCTTATCCCGCAGATGAAATGCCAGCCACAGCGCCGCGCCGGACGCGATCGCGGCGATCGCGATAGACAACGCAACGATGCGGCGATCCCAGACGATGCTGCCATTAAGCAGTAATGCGGTCATCCCCACGTAGTGCATGGACACGACGCCGGCGCTGAGGATCAGCGTGGCAAAGAGCAGTCGAAAACGAGAAAGGGATTTACCCGATACGGCGATGTTGATGGCGAGGGTAGAGGCCAAAACGGAGATACCCAGCGAGGCGAGGGTGAGCCACAGGTCATAGCTCATCATCACAGGCATCTTCATCGACAGCATACCAATGAAATGCATCGACCAAATCCCTATCCCCAGCGTACATCCCCCGGCAATACGCCAGAATATTGCCGCTTTACGGCTGGAAAGGGGAATTTTCCCTGCGCTGTCTAATGCCACAAACGAAGCAATAAAGGCCACCAGATAGGAGAGGGCTATTAACACAGGGTCCCACGACACGTTGAGCATTATGCAATCCCACGCCAAAAAAGGTTACGCATTTCGCCTGCCGGGCATCTCTTTCATCTGGCAAAGGACATGCACGTTCAAACAATATTAGTTATTTATCGTGAAAAACGACCAGTCATATTAAAATTTTAGCGTTAATAAAGAATATAAAATATATCATCGTTATTAACGTATTAAGTATTGCTAAACAACGGCGAAGAATTGCAGCAACACTCCTTAAATATGCGGGCGAACGGTCTTTCTCACCTGAGGCGATGGTATCGCTTAAGTCGGGGTGAGGCCAGTATCACAGCAGTCCAGGGCTAACTTTTTCACCAATACGCGCGTTTGCTCTGACCTAAGCTAAATTGCAGATATCTAACGGCGAAACTAAAAACCAGCGCGGTTCGTGAGGACAAATAATCTGGCTGGTGCTATAAACGTTAATGCCGACTAAAATATAAAGTTGTGGGAATAATCATGCTAAGAAATATTAGTGTCAGGACATTCATTATCTATTTCCTTTTATGTGTTTTTTTGGTAAATGCAGGTGTGGTGGCGTTATTATCAACCCAATCTACGCTCTTTATTTCAGTTAATATCATCAATATCATTGCCTTATTTTTGTTATGGACCTACATGACAAAATATCTTGTGACGCCGATCAATACTGTGAAAAAAAGTATTGAAGAAGTGACATCCGGCAATCTTGCGGTATCGATCCCCGAGTTTGGCAATAACTGCGCGGGGCGATTGATTCCCGGCATTAATAGCTTGTCCAGCAGCATTGCCACGCTGGTTCGGGAGATCAGGGCTTCGTCGCAGAATGCCATGACCCTGTCAGAGCAGCTTTCGGCGCGCAGCGCACAGCTCTCGGTGAAAACAGAGCAGCAATCCGCGTCGCTGATTGAAACCGCGGCCAGCATGGAACAGATGGCGGCAAGCACAAAAAATACCGCCGATAACTCGCGCCTGGCCAGCGAGCAGGCCAACGTGGCAACGCTTCAGGCGAGAAAAGGCGGGGAGCTAATGGGTCAGGTTGCGACCAATATGGAGTCAATTACTGAATGTGCTCAGCAAATGACGGAAATTATCTCGCTGATTGACGGAATTGCCTTCCAGACCAATATTCTCGCGCTGAATGCGGCCGTTGAGGCAGCCAGAGCGGGCGATCACGGCAAAGGGTTCTCGGTGGTGGCAGAAGAGGTAAGAAATCTCGCACACCGGAGTGCCGAAGCCGCAAAGAATATTAAAACATTAATTGAAGTGACCAGCAGCAACGTCACCCAGGGCGTGACCGTAGTGTCTGAAGCTGAAAAAAACATGCGTGAAATTGTGGCCGGCTCCGGCAACGTCAGCCGACTGATGGATGACATTTCCGCATCGACCTCCGAGCAGGAAAAAGGGATTTCGCAGATCACGCTGGCGCTGACCGAGCTGGAACGCGTCACTCAGAGCAACGTGGCGATGGCAGAGGAGCTGAACGGGTCATCTGACGTTTTGCGCAATCAGGTCATTGAACTTCAGGCCCGGACGCGGAATTTCAGGCTTGAGCAAGGTTACTCATCACTGGCGGAGGAGCGTTCCTTGCCGGTCCGCCAGCGGCACGAGCACCTGGTGTGATAAGAATATACAGCCTGGTACGCCAGGCTTTTTTATGCCTCGATCCAGCGATTGCGCCCTTGCTGTTTTGCCGAGTACAGCGCTTTGTCGGCCTGGGCGATGACGGCCTGCGCGGTTTGACCAGGCTGCCAGACCGTTAACCCCTGACTCACCGTGACGGTATCGCTTACCGGGGAAAGGGCGTGTTCAAGGGCTTTTGCCCGCAGCGCACGAGAGATGCTTTCGGCGGTGGTTTGCAGCAGATGGGCATCAGCATCAGGGAGTAATACGACAAACTCCTCGCCGCCGACGCGGCCCACGGTGCCGCGGTGAGCCTGAGTGGCTGATTCAAGAATTCTGGCGATCGTGACCAGACAGCTATCGCCATTCTGATGGCCGTAGCGGTCGTTATAAAGTTTAAAGTGATCGACATCCAGCATGATCAATCCAAAACCCTTGCCATCGCGCTCATGGCGGGCGATCTCCTGATCCAACCGCGCCTTGATGGTTCTGCGGTTCGCTATACCGGTTAAGGGATCTTTGCTCGCAAGCATGCTTAACTGATTAATCAGATCGGCGTTTTCCTGCTCGCGACGTAGCGCCAGGATAAACCAGCTGTTAAGAATACGCCTGCCGGATTCGATTAATCCCGCCAGCAAAACCCACTGTAATGCGCTCAGTACGGTGAGCTGGGCCGGATGGAACAACGTTGCAACCAGAATGGTTAACCACACCGGAAGTATAAAACTCAATAGCACCTTCGGATCGAAGTAGAGAGAGATCAGCGCGGTAAACAGCAGGAGGGCGGCAAAGGGGAAAACGATGCGGATATCTTCGCTGTTGATCAGAATATAAAAGCAGGTTGCCCAGCAAAAGCTCAAGCCAACGACGATGCCTTTTGCCAGCCCCACCAGCCAGGAGGCATTTTGTAAGGGGGCCATGCGCAGTATAAAAAGCACTGCGGCAGAGAGCATCAAAACGATAACCATCATGGTTTCCATCAGCCCCGCGGGATGAAGTGGATTGGTTAAGGTTTCGTGCGTAGCGAAAAAACGGCGGCCCAGTATGAACAGCGAAAAGAGGATGTTCACCCACAGGAACCAGCCCATGCTGGTTTTTATCGCAATGGCTCGCATTTCAGCCAGGCGTACATCGAATGCTGCACAGCTCTTTGTTAGCGTCACTCACTTACCTCAGTAAACATTGAGATCACATCGACAGCATTTCATTAACTCTATCCGATCGCCTGCGGCTGTCTACTGGAACCTGTGTGAAAACGTCTAATTCATGAGCTATTTCAGCGCGATGCGGGACAAATTTGTTGCTTAACCCAGGACGAAAGCTAGACTGACAACGAAAGAGATGAAAAGGTGGAGGCCTTGTGGAGAGCATTAAAGGATCGGAACTCAACGTTCCTGACGCTGTGTTTGCGACGGTGTTCGATGGCCGCGGCGGCGCACGGCCGCTGGAAAACAGCGATGAGATTGATAACGAGCATCCATGCTGGCTACACCTCAACTATACCCATGCGGATAGCGCTGACTGGCTGGCGTCGACGCCGCTCCTGCCGAACAACGTTCGCGACGCGCTGGCGGGGGAAAGCCTGCGCCCGCGCGTGAGCAGAATGGGCGACGGTACGCTGATCACGCTGCGCTGTATTAATGGCAGCACGGACGAGCGCCCGGATCAGCTGGTGGCGATGCGCGTGTACATGGATGAACGGCTGATTGTGTCTACGCGCCAGCGTAAGGTGCTGGCGCTGGATGACGTGGTAAACGATCTGAAAGAGGGCACCGGGCCGACCGACTGCGGAAGCTGGCTGGTGGATGTCTGTGATGCACTCACCGATCATGCGAGCGAGTTTATCGAAGAGCTGCACGATAAAATTATCGATCTTGAGGATAACCTGCTCGATCAGCAAATCCCACCGCGCGGTTTTCTCGCCTTGCTGCGCAAGCAGCTGATAGTGATGCGTCGCTATATGACGCCGCAGCGCGACGTCTACGCCCGCCTTGCCAGCGAACGTCTTAGCTGGATGAATGACGATCAGCGCCGCAGAATGCAGGATATTGCCGACCGGCTGGGACGCGGTCTGGATGAGATTGATTCCTGTATCGCCAGAACGGCGGTGATGGCAGATGAGATTGCCCAGGTGATGCAGGAGTCGCTGGCGAGACGAACCTATACGATGTCGCTAATGGCAATGGTGTTCTTACCCAGCACCTTCCTGACCGGGCTCTTTGGCGTCAACCTCGGCGGTATACCCGGCGGAGCCTATCACTACGGCTTTACCGCTTTTTGCGTAATGTTAGTTGTTTTGATTGGCGGTGTTGCGTGGTGGTTGCATCGCAGTAAATGGCTGTAAATTTACACTTTTTCGTGGTTTTACGGGGTTCAAAACGCTCTTTTAATTGAGCGAAGTCAATAAACATCTACCCCGTAAGGTGCAATATTACTCCCGCAGGTGAATGCAACGTCAAGCGATGGGCGTTGCGCTCCATATTGTCTTACTTCCTTTTTTTGAATTACTGCATAGCACAATTGATTCGTACGACGCCGACTTTATAGTCGGCTTTTTTTTGCCTCCTGTTCGTCAGCGACTACCCTAAAAGGGAGAGCGCCTAAACCTGGAGGCAAAGATGAGCATTCCACTCACTCTTCGACAGCGAAATTCAATTCCCGTTGGCCCAGAACCCAACGATCCCGTCCCGATGCCGGACCCTATCCCGCGTCCCCAGCCGATGCCCGACCCGCCGCCGGATGAAGAACCGATTAAAATGTCGCATCAAACCTCGAGATCTGCGAGGATACGCGCCATCTGACCGCAAAGATGACCACGAGAGACGATTGTGACCGCTTTTTCTACCCTGAATGTTCTGCCCGCAGCCCAGCTCGATAACCTCAACGAGTTGGGATACCTCACTATGACCCCTGTGCAGGCGGCCGCGCTGCCGGCCATCCTTGAAGGCCGAGATGTACGGGTACAGGCAAAAACGGGCAGTGGGAAAACCGCGGCATTCGGCCTCGGGCTGCTGCAGCATATTGATGCTGCGCTGTTCCAGACCCAGTCTCTGGTCCTCTGTCCAACCCGCGAGCTGGCGGACCAGGTCGCAGGCGAGCTGCGTCGTCTGGCGCGTTTCCTGCCGAACACCAAAATTCTTACGCTTTGCGGTGGACAACCGTTCGGCGCACAGCGTGATTCCCTGCAGCATGCTCCGCACATTATTGTGGCGACGCCGGGCCGCCTGCTGGATCACCTGCAAAAGGGCACCGTATCGCTTGATGCCCTGCAAACGCTGGTCATGGATGAAGCAGACCGTATGTTGGATATGGGCTTTAGCGATGCGATTGATGAAGTCATTCGTTTCGCGCCTGCCGATCGCCAGACGCTGCTGTTCTCTGCGACCTGGCCAGAAGCCATCGCGGCAATTAGCGGTCGGGTGCAAAAAAATCCGCTCACCATTGAAATCGATACCGTTGACGCGCTGCCCGCCATCGAACAGCAGTTCTTTGAAACCTCGCAGCAGGGAAAAATTACGCTTCTGCAGAAGCTGCTCAGCCAGCATCAGCCGGCCTCGTGCGTGGTGTTCTGCAATACCAAAAAAGATTGTCAGGCGGTATGCGATGCGCTGAACGATGCCGGGCAGAGCGCGTTGTCTTTGCACGGCGATCTGGAACAGCGCGACCGCGATCAGACCCTGGTGCGCTTTGCCAACGGCAGCGCCCGCGTGCTGGTGGCAACCGACGTTGCCGCGCGTGGCCTGGATATCAAATCCCTGGAGCTGGTGGTGAACTACGAGCTGGCATGGGACCCGGAAGTACACGTCCACCGTATAGGCCGTACCGCGCGTGCGGGCAACAGCGGTCTTGCGATTAGCTTCTGCGCGCCGGAAGAGGCACAGCGTGCCAATATTCTGTCTGAAATGCTGCAGATAAAGCTGAACTGGATGAATGCCCCTGGCAATGTGAGCATCGTTCCGCTGGACGCCGAAATGGCGACGCTGTGCATCGACGGCGGTAAAAAGGCCAAGATGCGTCCGGGTGATGTCTTAGGTGCGCTGACCGGGGATATTGGTCTGGACGGGGCGGATATCGGCAAGATTGCGGTGCATCCTGCGCATGTCTATGTGGCGGTACGCCAGTCGGTGGCGCACAAAGCCTGGAAGCAGCTGCAAAGCGGCAAGATTAAGGGTAAAACCTGCCGCGTTCGCCTGCTGAAATAATAAAAATTGCGTCTCAGAAGCCGCTTCTGAGACGCTGCTTTATCACTTCACTTCCACCACGTTCAGACGCAGTTCTTCAAGCTGATTCTCATCTTCTTCCGGCTGCCAGCCCGCCGGCTGCATCGGGATCTCTTCACGATCGAATGCCAGATCGCCGCCGTTTACCACTTCTGAATCGTGGTTAATGCCTTTGAAATCGAAAAGCTCAATGTCCGCCAGGTGGGAAGGCACCACGTTTTGCATGGCGCTGAACATGGTTTCGATGCGGCCCGGATAGCGTTTATCCCAGTCGCGCAGCATATCGCCAATCACCTGACGCTGCAGGTTTGGCTGCGAACCGCACAGGTTGCATGGAATGATCGGGAACTCTTTAGCCTGGGAAAAACGTTCGATATCTTTCTCACGGCAGTAGGCGAGCGGGCGGATCACAATGTGCTTGCCGTCGTCGCTCATCAGCTTCGGAGGCATACCCTTCATTTTGCCGCCGTAGAACATGTTCAGGAACAGCGTTTGCAGAATATCGTCACGGTGATGTCCGAGCGCAATTTTGGTCGCGCCCAGCTCCGTCGCGGTACGGTAGAGGATGCCGCGGCGCAGACGCGAGCAGAGAGAGCAGGTGGTTTTCCCCTCCGGGATCTTCTCTTTCACAATACCGTACGTATTTTCTTCGACGATCTTGTACTCTACGCCAAGCTTTTCCAGGTACTCTGGAAGAATGTGCTCCGGGAAACCCGGCTGTTTCTGGTCAAGGTTAACCGCCACCAGAGAAAAATTCACCGGTGCGCTTTGCTGAAGATTACGCAGGATCTCCAGCATGGTGTAGCTGTCTTTACCCCCTGAGAGGCAGACCATAATGCGATCGCCTTCTTCAATCATGTTGAAGTCCGCAATGGCTTCGCCAACGTTACGGCGCAGGCGCTTTTGCAGCTTGTTCAGGTTGTACTGTTCTTTTTTGTTAATCTCTTGATTTTGCGACATTTATAATTTACTCAAATCTCAAAGGGGGCACCGGTGGGGCAAAAATGGCCATCAGGGCACCAGCATCGCATTATGGTACGGATTGCGGCGGCGAATACCAGCACGTTTTACAATACTGCTGCTAATCTTTTCAGTGGCACAAGGGAGCTATGAAATGAAGAACAAAGACGAACAAACAGGGTTGGTTGGGCTGGCGATCGGTGCTGCGGTCATTGGTCTGGTTTCATCGCAGGAAACCATTAACCGCGAAAGCATTGTCGCTGAACTAAGACGGCTTGGCAGGCAGAAGGGGGATGGGGTGGAGGATGAGGTTTTTGTTAAGGCCGCTGAACTGGTAAGTAAAGGGGTGTAACCATGGCAGAGATCCGTAACGCGCAATGTCATTGCGGGGCAGTAGCCTTTACGGTTGAGCTAACCGACGGGCTCAATACGGCGCGGCGCTGCAGCTGTTCTTTTTGTCGGATGCGGGGGGCAGTGGTGGTTTCCGCGCCGTTAACGGGCATCACCGTGACCAAAGGCCAGGACAAACTGACCGAGTACCGTTTTAACACGGGAACGGCGCGGCACTTCTTCTGTTCGGTCTGCGGGATTTACACGTTCCGCCAGAGGCGCTCTAACCCTGATCAGTACGGGGTTAACGTCGCCTGCTTCGAAAATGTCACTCCGTTCGATTTCCCGGAGGTGGCGGTGATGGACGGCGTTAACCACCCTGCGGATGGCGACAGCGGCGTATTTGGCTATCTGTCGTTTCGACGGAAAGACGACGATTAGTCTGCATCCAGCGCGTTTAAGAGAACGCCCAGATGGTGAACAATACCGCCAAAATCGAAGATTAGCGCAATCCAGATGCAGCCTAAAAGGGCAAGCAGAGTCAGTGAAACGCGGGTAAACACGCAAATATCCTTATATGCACTCAACGTTGTATTTCACTGTACCCTGATTTCCTTAAACTTGCCCTTAACAACCCCGTCGTAGAAGCGGCCTTTTGAGACAACGCTCAAAAAATCAGTAAAAATGCGGGGGGGAACGGACTGATACCGCAGCGTGGTGCGGTTGCGAAAGCGAACTTCAAGCGTGGCGCTGGGTTCATCGTAGGCAACAGAGGCAATGCGCGATGATATGACAGGATGATGAACCATGGTGTTAGGCCTCGTATCGCGTATAACAAGAGCCTTATCATCTATCATGACGGTTGCGGTATGCAAGCTGAAAGTAATATATGCTTTACCGTTAAATATAAAAGAGTTAGCCCGCAAAATTTTGCGGGCTATTGCGATTAGAACTGGTAAACCAGGCCTAAGGCTACGATATCATCAGTGCCGATACCGTTATTTTTGTAGAAGCTGTCATCTTCGTCCAGCAGGTTGATTTTATAATCAACATAGGTGGACATGTTTTTGTTGAAATAGTAAGTTGCGCCAACGTCAGCGTATTTCACCAGATCCTTATCACCTTCGCCGTTACCCAGATCTTTGCCTTTTGACTGCAGGTAAGAAATAGCCGGGCGCAGACCGAAGTCGAACTGGTACTGTGCGGTTACTTCGAAGTTCTGGGTTTTATTGGCAACGGCGTATTTCTTGTCACCGTATGGCGTCATATTGCGGGTTTCGGAATACATGGTCGCCAGATAAACGTTGTTAGCATCGTATTTCAGGCCTGCGGTCCACGCATCCGCTTTATCGCCGCCCGCGGTGGTACGCGTCACCTGGTCGTTGGTACGGTCAGAAGAGGCGTAAGCAGCACCTGCGCTGAAGCCCATGCCAATGTCGTAAGTGGTGGAGATACCGAAGCCGTCGCCGTTTTCATGACGGGTGTCGCGACCGTTGTTGGTGCCTTCCTGGTTATTGTTGCCGGACTCGTTATTGCCCTGATACTGCAGCGCAAAGTTCAGACCCTGCACCAGACCGTAGAAGTCGGTATTACGGTAGGTTGCCACGCCGTTGGCACGGCCGGTCATAAAGTTATCGGCATAGGTATAGGAGTCGCCGCCGAACTCCGGCAGCATATCGGTCCAGCCTTCTACGTCGTACAGCACGCCGTAGTTACGACCATAGTCGAATGAACCGTAATCACCCACTTTCACCCCTGCGAACGCCAGACGAGTCCAGGACTGGTTGTCAGAACCTTCGGTGTTATTCGCCTGAATGTTGTATTCCCACTGCGCGTAGCCGGTCATCATGTCATTAATCTGGGTTTCGCCTTTGAAGCCCAAACGCATATAGGTCTGATCGCCATCTTTAGAGGAATCATCAGAGAAGTAATGCAGGCCATCTACTTTTCCGTACAGATCCAGTTTATTACCGTCTTTGTTATAAATTTCTGCAGCGTGTGCAGCGCCAGCCATTAAGATAGCCGGAATCATGAGAGCCAGTACTTTTCTTTGCATTGTGATATTCCTTTGCAGTTGTTTTTATTTAATTACGTATTGAACTTTCCAAATGGGAAAGATGTCTCATGCTAAATCACTACCGTAAGGAGTAATAAAGTATAATTGTTACTAACTAAGTAAATTCTAAACCGAATAATGCAAAGGAAATGATGATTAGTTTGATGAATGAATTAACAGAAAATATACAAAATAAAAATTATTAATTTCTCCCTAAAGACGGTACGCTTTGCGCCGTTATATGCCTTTAAGATTTCTTCATCCATAATTCGTGTGAATATAATTCGCGTTATTAACGCTATATTCATTGATGGTTTGGATTAGCCCGATGTCAATTCATCGGGCTTTTTTTATGCAAAAAAATGCCCGGACAGGCCGGGCATGAAAATTACTCGTTGGTCGATTTTTCAGCTTTCCCGGCCATCTGGGCCAGGAAGTCATAGCGCTTTTGCAGATCCGCAGCGGCATCTTTCCACAGCTGCTCGGCCACTTCAGGCTGCTGGGCATTGAGGCGGCGGAAGCGCTGCTCCTGCATTAACGTCTCGGCAAGGGCATCTGACGGCGGGCGCGAATCGAGCGCCAGCGGCAATTTACCTTCATCGGCACGACGCGGGTCGAAGCGGTACAGCGGCCAGAAGCCGGTAGCCGTCAACTGCCGCATCTGATCGTGGCTCAGCGCGAGATCGTAACCGTGCTCTTCGCAAGGGCTGTAGGCGATAATCAGCGAAGGCCCCGGATAGGCCTCGGCCTCCTGGATTGCTTTCACCGTCTGGTTAAGCTGTGCGCCCAGCGAAATTTGTGCAACGTAAACGTGACCGTACATCATCATGCTCACGCCGAGGTCCTTACGAGCCTTGCGCTTGCCGTGTTCGCCAAACTTCGTGACGGCGCCCAGCGGCGTGGCTTTCGACGCCTGACCACCGGTATTGGAATAGCACTGGGTATCAAGCACCAGGATGTTAACGTTCTCGGTCAGGCTTAATACGTGATCCAGCCCGCCAAATCCGATGTCGTAGGCCCATCCGTCGCCACCAATCAGCCAGATCGATTTCTCGACCAGGGCATCGGCGTCGGTCAGCAGCTGTTCAGCGCCTTCCACGCCGTGCAGGGCAGCACGCAGCTCGGCGACCTGTTCGCGACGCACCTCAGGTGTGGCTTCAGCGTGCAGCGCGTCGTTCAGCGCCGCTGGGATTTTATCGGCAAACTGTTCCAGCAGGCGCATCACGCGCGCGCGGTGCTGGTCGACGGTGAGACGGAAGCCCAGACCAAACTCGGCGTTATCCTCAAACAGTGAGTTAGCCCATGCTGGACCGCGTCCGTTTGCATCCGTGGTATACGGCGTGGAGGGCAGGTTGCCCCCGTAGATTGAAGAGCAGCCGGTCGCGTTAGCAATCAGCATGCGGTCGCCGTAAAGCTGCGTCAGCAGCTTGATATACGGCGTTTCACCGCACCCAGAGCAGGCGCCAGAGTACTCAAACAGCGGCGTAATCAGCTGCGAGGTACGGATATCGATTCGCTCCAGCTTACTGCGGTCGATCTCCGGTAAGCCGAGGAAGAAGTCATAGTTCACTTTTTCTTCTTCAACGTGCTCAAGGCGAGACATCATGTTGATGGCTTTGATTTCCGGGTTCTGACGATCTTTCGCCGGGCATACCTCTACGCACAGGTTACAGCCGGTGCAATCCTCAGGGGCGACCTGGAGAACGTATTTTTGCCCGCGCATATCGCGGGATTTTACGTCCAGCGAGTGCAGGCTGGCCGGTGCGGTTTCCATCTCTTCAGGCGACACCACTTTTGCACGTATGGCCGAGTGCGGACAGGCCGCCACGCAGTGGTTGCACTGGGTGCACAGCTCCTCTTTCCAGATAGGGATCTCTTCGGCGATGTTGCGCTTTTCCCAGCGCGTGGTGCCCACCGGCCAGGTGCCGTCCGGCGGCAGCGCAGAGACGGGCAGGGCGTCACCCAGTCCGGCGAGCATGGCTGCCGTAACGGTCTTAACAAAATCAGGTGCAGCATCCGATACCACCGGCGGGCGGTTCGGGCTGGCGGCATTCACCTGCTGCAGCGGCACTTCGAATACTGACTCGCGCGCCAGCGCCAGCGCCTGCCAGTTACGCTCAACCAGCTCCTTGCCTTTGCTGCTGTAGCTTTTGGCTATCGCACCCTGCAGTTCCATCAGCGCGCTGTCGCCGGGCAGAATATGGGTCAGGTGGAAGAAGGCCATCTGCATAACGGTGTTGATACGGGCGGCAAGGCCGCATTCGCGGGCGATTTTCGCCGCGTTAATCACAAACAGACGGGCTTTTTTCTGATTTAGCACCGCCTGCACGTCCTGCGGCAGGCGCCCCCAGACCTCATCCGCGCCGTACGGCGTATTGATCAGGAAGATACCGCCGGGCTTCAGCCGCTCGGCCATCTGGTATTTGTCGATAAACTGCAGCTGGTGACAACCAACAAAGTCGGCCTGCGAAATCAGATACGCCGAGCGAATGGGGTGTTCGCTGACGCGCAGGTGCGAGACGGTCAGGCCGCCTGCTTTTTTGGAGTCGTAGACGAAGTATCCCTGGGCATACCACGGCGTCGAATTACCGATAATCTTGATGTTGTTCTTGGTTGCCGAGACGCTGCCGTCGCTGCCCAGACCATAGAACAGCGCTTCGAGTTTGGCCGTCGACGGCAGGGTGTTCTCCGGTAGAGGCAGGGAGAGGTTGGTGACGTCATCGTAAATACCCACCGTAAAGCGCGGTTTTGGCTTCGCTGCGCTCAGCTCACTAAACACCGCCAGCACGCAGTCCGGGCCAAACTCTTTTGATGACAGGCCATAACGCCCGCCAATGACGCGCGGCAGGGTTTCGCGTTCGCCGTTGTTAAAGGCTTCTGCCAGGGCGGTCATGACGTCCAGATACAGGGGCTCCGCGTGGGCGCCCGGCTCTTTGGTGCGATCGAGCACCGCGACGGCGCGCGCGCTTTCCGGCAGTACCGAGAGCAGATGTCCGGCAGAAAACGGGCGATAAAGACGCACTTTCAGCACGCCGACTTTTTCACCGCGCGTCAGCAGCTCGTCCACGACCTCTTCACAGGTGCCAATGGCCGAACCCATCAGCACAATGACGCGTTCTGCCTGCGGGTGTCCGTAGTATTCAAAGGGCTTGTACTCGCGCCCGGTCGCCGCGCCGAAATCATTCATCGCCTGCTCGACATGGTCGTAAACGGCGTTGTACCAGGGGTTCGTCGCTTCGCGGGACTGGAAGTACGTATCCGGGTTGGCGGATGTTCCACGGATAACCGGATGCTCAGGGTTCAGGGCGCGCGCACGATGTGCGTCAATGTCCGCCTGCGGCAGCAGATTAAGGATCGTGTCGTCTGCCAGCGGGACGATTTTATTGATTTCGTGAGAGGTGCGGAAACCATCGAAGAAGTGAATGAACGGAACCCGGCTTTTCAGCGTCGCGATATGCGAAATAAGCGCAAAGTCCTGGGCTTCCTGAACGCTGCTGGCGCAGAGCATGGCGCAGCCTGTCTGACGGACGGCCATCACATCCGAATGATCGCCAAAAATAGAGAGGGCGTGGGTGGCAACGGTTCGGGCCGCAACGTGCAGCACGAACGGCGTAAGCTGCCCCGCCAGCTTGTACAGCGTTGGGATCATCAGCAGCAATCCCTGCGACGAGGTGAACGACGTGGAGAGGGCACCGGTCTGCAGCGCACCGTGTACTGCCGCGATCGCGCCCGCTTCGGACTGCATTTCAACCACGCGTGGGACATCACCCCAGACGTTTTTTAAGCCGTTCCCGGCCCAGGCGTCCGCCTGCTCGGCCATCGTAGAACTTGGCGTAATTGGGTAGATGGCGATAACTTCGCTGGTGCGGAACGCGACTGAGGCGACTGCACCATTACCGTCAATAGTTTGCATAGGACGACACCCTTACATTGCGCAAAAAAGAGGGGGCTGAAATAGCTCAACAGACCCTGAATATTATTTCTCTATTTTAGCAAAGCTGGGGTTTAACGATTTTCGCTTTTGTGTCCTTGATATTCTCGCTATCAATGAGTAGATCAAACTATTGGCGGAAAAATTGCGAGAAATTGTTTCTGGAGCGCATAAATACGCACTTCCGCTCTCGACGGCTCGGGACATGATGCCTATTATGCATAGGTTTCGCTTTATTTATGGGGGAGAGAGTATGCGTTCAGCGTTTTGGGTAGGGTGTGCCGCGTTATTATTATCGGCATGTAGCAACGAGCCTGTTCAGCAGGCAACGGCGGCGCACGTCACGCCGGGTATGAAGGCGGCGATGTCCAATTCGGGACAGGCCAACTGCGCGATGATCGGTGGTTCACTGTCCGTTGCCCGCCAGCTTGACGGCTCCGCCATCGGCATGTGCGCCTTGCCAAACGGCAAACGCTGCAGCGAACAGTCGCTTGCCGTTGGAAGCTGCGGTAACTACTGATTACTCTGCGCGTTTAAACGTCAGCGTTTTGTCTGCCGTCGCCAGCGTCAGCTGATCTTCAGTCAGGTCGACCTGCGCGCCTTTGCGCAGCATGTCGCCGATGTTGCGATCCAGCTCGTTAAGCTTTTCGTCGGCACAGAGTTTACGGGTCATCGCCAGCGTTTTGACTTTAAGCTCCCCCTCGGACAATTTCCCCTGTCCGTTGAAGCTATTACACATTGCGCCTGAAACCGTAATGTTGTTTACCAGGCTAATATCCGGCAGGGCACTAAAGCCGATCTCGGGTTGCGCTGCCGCGCCCTTCACCGCTTTGCCATCCACGCTTTCCAGCACAAACCGGTGGTTCTGAAGCTGCTCCGGTTGTACAGACGCTTTGCCTGGATTGACGCAGCCGCTGAGGACAAAACTCATAACAGTTAACGCAACACGCTTTTTCATTTTTCTTCTCAAACTATAAATACTGTGAATCTGTTGTAAGTGTAACGATACTCTGCGATGAATTAATGGGGTTTATCTGAAAGTGCGGGGTCCTCATCCGGGCAACGTCGTCGCTGCCCGGATGCGGGCCTAGTGGGATTTAAACCCTGCCGCCGCCATGAGCATCCGAAAGAGCATACTCACGCACGCCAGCGCCAGCACGCTGCCGCCCCAGATAATGACCAGCCACATCAGGCGTTTCCAGACAGGTTGTTGCATCAGTGATAACCCTCCCCATGCTGAACTTTTCCGCGAAAAACGTAATAACTCCAGAAGGTATAGACCAGAATTACCGGAATGATTAACAGCGCGCCCACCAGCATAAAGCCCTGGCTTTGCGTCGGCGCCGCAGCCTGCCACAGTGTGATTGACGGCGGGATGATATGCGGCCAGATGCTGATCCCCAGTCCGCTAAACCCGAGGAATATCAGCCCAAGCGTTTGCACGAAGGGGAGAGTGTGGCTCTCAGGATTGTTCAGGCTTCGCCACTGGCACAGGCTCAGCAACACCACCAGGACAGGAACGGGCAGCAGATAAAAGAGATTTGGCAGCGTGAACCAGCGCTCGGCGATTGCCGGTTGCGCCAGCGGCGTCCACAGGCTGATTGCCGCAATAAACAGCAGCAGGACGATCAGCAGGGTTTTCGATACCTGGCGCATCCGCACCTGCAGGCTATTTCCACTTTTCATTACCAGCCACGTGGCGCCTAACAGCGCATAGGCCACGACAAGCCCCGCGCCGCAGAAAAGGTTAAATACGGTTAACCAGTCAAACGGGCCGCCGCTGTACGCGCGGCCCGTGACGGCGAAACCGTTAATCACAGCCCCCACCGTGATGCCCTGCGTGAAGGTGGCAAGGATCGACCCGCCAATGAAGGCTTTATCCCAGAAGGGACGGTGGGCCGGCGTGGCTTTAAAGCGAAATTCAAACGCTACTCCGCGGAAGATAAGCCCGATCAGCATTAACGTCAGCGGGATGGTCAGCGCGTCGACGATCACCGCGTAGGCCAGCGGAAAGGCGCCGAAGAGCGCCGCGCCGCCCAGCACCAGCCAGGTTTCATTTCCGTCCCAGACGGGGGCGACGCTGTTGACCATCACGTCGCGATCGTCGGCGTTCTGCGTTGCCGGGAACAGAATGCCAATCCCCAGATCAAAGCCGTCCATCACGATATACATCAGCGTGGCGAAGACGATAATGACAAACCAGATAATGGAAAGATCGATACCCATTATGGCTGCTCCTTATGTTCAGTTGTGACGGCAGAAAGCGGGCGCGCGGGACGTCCGTCGGACTCGGTGGCGAATGATTCATGCGGCTGCGGGCCTTTTCGGATGAGGCGAACCATATAGCTGTAGCCCACGCCGAATACCGAGGTATAGACGACGAAGAAGGCCAGTAAACTCACGCTCATGTGCAAATCGCCATGGGCGGAAACGGCATCCCTGGTTCTTTGAAGCCCGTAGACGACCCAGGGCTGACGGCCTACCTCGGTGGTGATCCATCCGGCCAGGATGGCAATTAATCCGGACGGCCCCATCAGGAGGGCAAACCACAGGAACGGTCGCGAGGTATACATCCGCTTTCTGTAGCGCAGCCAGAGCGCCGCAACGCCCAGAAGCAGCATCAGCATGCCTAAGCCCGCCATGATACGGAACGACCAGAAGACGATGGTAGAATTGGGACGGTCCTCCTTCGGGAATTCCTTCAGTGCCGGGACCTGCTTATCGAGACTGTGCGTCAGGATCAGGCTACCCAGCGCCGGGATCTCCAGGCCAAAACGGGTGCGTTCCTGTTCCATATCCGGCCAGCCAAACAGCAGCAGCGGCGTAGGCTCACCCGGCGGGTTTTCCCAATGGCCTTCTATGGCGGCAATTTTTGCGGGCTGGTGCTTTAAGGTATTTAGCCCGTGCATGTCACCCACCATCGCCTGGAGGGGTGCCACAATCAGGGTCATCCACAACGCCATTGAGAACATGGCGCGAACGGCTGGCATAGTATTGCCCCGCAGCAGGTGCCAGGCGGCGGAAGCGCCGACAAACAGGGCGCTGCTCAGGAACGCCGCAATCGACATGTGCAGCAGGCGATAAGGGAAGGAAGGGTTAAAGACCACGGCAAACCAGTCCACCGGCACCACCTGACCGTTGACGATCTCATAGCCTTGCGGGGTCTGCATCCAGCTATTTGAGGAGAGGATCCAGAAGGTAGAGATGATTGTCCCCAGCGCCACCATGCAGGTCGCAAAGAAGTGCAGCCCGGGCCCGACCTTATTCCAGCCAAACAGCATGACCCCGAGGAAACCCGCCTCAAGGAAGAACGCGGTAAGCACTTCATAGGTCAACAGCGGCCCGGTGATACTGCCCGCAAACTGCGAAAATCCGCTCCAGTTGGTGCCAAACTGATAGGCCATCACCAGGCCGGACACCACGCCCATGCCGAAGTTAACGGCGAAAATCTTCGACCAGAAATGGTACAACGAGCGCCAGACCGGATTTTTTGTTTTCAGCCACAGACCTTCCAGCACGGCGAGATAGCTCGCCAGCCCGATGGTGATCGCGGGGAAAATGATGTGAAAGGATACGGTAAAGGCAAACTGTATCCGCGCGAGATGAAAAGCATCTAAACCAAACATGCACAGCCTCAATGTCAAACGGTGTACTGTTATGGTATAGGGCCGGAAAGGGGACTATCAGACGCAGAAAAGGATTTTTTATGTATAACAGTTATCTAAAATCCGGTTTTTCCGTCATCTGATATGCCTGCGGTGAATGCATAAAAAAGTTATTTTTATGATTTTTACGCATTAAACCTCTTGCTTTGTCGTCAGCGAAGTGCGTTAATGGTCTTCTGGTTTTAAGTCCAAATAAATATCTGACGTAGTTTTATAAAGCAGTTCTCATCACGTTGTGCCTCTCCGCAGCCTCTCTTGGGTCTTTATCTACTTTCCGATTCGTTTTTGTTTAAAACCATTATTGCCCTATCGGCCCATTAGTAATTTACGTTTTTACGTTTACAGGAGAATCTTATGACTTCTTATATCCATTTCCGCTGCCCATGCTGCCATGGCTCGCAGTACCGTACCTCCGCCTTTGACGTGTCTGAGGCAAATCCGTTCGGCGCCAAATGCATTTTTTGCAAATCGCCGATGATTACGCTCGACCACCTGGCCGCTGCGCGTTCCGCACAGAGTCACGTTACCGAGTTCCGTAAATAATAACCGCGTTTTCATAACAGTTAGCAAAATCTTCTCTTTTTCTCCTGCTGATATACACTGTCGGCAATAAGGAGAATCTGATGAAAAAATACCAGCGTCTGGCGCAACAAATTATCTCGCAGATTGAGCTTGGCGTATGGCTGCCGGGCGACAAGTTGCCTTCTCTGCGAGAGCAGGTGGCGAGCAGCGGGTTGAGTTTTATGACCGTCGGCCACGCGTATCAGATGCTGGAAAGTCAGGGGCGCATCGTCGCCAGACCGCAGTCGGGCTATTACGTTGCCTCGCGCCCGACCGCGCAACAGCCTGCCCCCCCCGCGCAGGTCATGCGTGACGAAGTGGTGGACATCAACACCTATATCTTCGACGTACTGCAGGCCAGCCGCGACCCGTCCGTTGTACCCTTTGCCTCCGCGTTTCCCGATCCCCGGCTTTTCCCGCTCCAGCAGCTTAATCGTTCCCTTGCTAACGTCAGCAAAACCGCCACGGCGATGAGCGTGATTGAAAACCTGCCGCCGGGAAACGTCGACCTGCGTCACGCCATTGCCCGTCGTTATGCACAGCAGGGGATGAACATCTCTCCGGAAGAGATTGTTATCACCGCCGGTGCGCTCGAAGCATTGAACCTCAGCCTGCAGGCCGTCACGGAACCGGGTGACTGGGTGATCGTTGAAAATCCCTGCTTTTACGGCGCGCTGCAGGCGCTGGAACGCCTGAAGCTGAAAGCTTTATCTATCGCGACGGATGTTCGCGAGGGGATCGACCTGAATGCCCTTGAACAGGCCCTCAACGATTACCCGGTAAAAGCCTGCTGGCTAATGACCAACAGCCAAAATCCGCTTGGCTTTACGCTGAGCGCAGAGAAAAAAGCCCGTCTGGTTGCGCTGTTAACCCGTCATAACGTCACCCTGATAGAAGATGATGTTTACAGCGAGCTCTATTTTGGGCGCGAAAAGCCGCTCCCGGCCAAAGCCTGGGACCAGCAGGACATGACGCTGCACTGTTCGTCATTCTCTAAATGTCTGGTGGCGGGCTTTCGTATCGGCTGGGTGGCGGCGGGAAAACATGCGCGGCGCATTCAGCACCTGCAGCTGATGAGCACGTTATCCACCAGCTCTCCGATGCAGCTGGCGCTGGTGGATTACCTGGCGACCAAACGCTACGACGCGCACCTTCGCCGCCTGAGGCGCACGCTGGCCGAGCGCAAGCAGCAGGCATGGCAGGCACTTTTACGCCATATGCCGGCGGGCGTTAAAATCCATCATAACGACAGCGGCTACTTTTTATGGCTGGAACTTCCCGCCGGGCTGGATGCAGGGCTGCTGAGCGAAAAAGCGTTGCCTCATCACATCAGCATTGCACCCGGAAAGATGTTTTCAACATCCGATGTCTGGACGCCGTTCTTTCGGTTTAATACGTCCTGGGCGTGGGGGGAGCGTGAAGAACAGGCCGTGAACCAGCTAGGAAAATTAATTCGCGAGATGCTGGATTAATATTTCTCCCCCTCCCATGCCAATAATCACTCCTTATCTTTCAGATGGCCCCGCGAATATCCATCGGGGGGGCATCATAGGAAATCTGCATACTCCCGCTTACGGCTAACCCCTTGTCTATAATCCAGTTAACGGGGAATGCGCCCTCTGTCACACCTTGATGAAATTTCCTGAAGCCGCGCGGTGCGGCGCATTTGCGCGGTCTACGTTTAACTAGGGAGATATTTTTACGGCACGGCTGCCGCTAAATTTCATTGCGACAGGAGTAAACCTTATGAGCAAAAAATTTGCATGCAGCAGCCTGTGCGCGCTCGGCATGACGATCGTGACGGCGCAAGCCGCCGAGCCGCCAAAGGCAATCGGCAACGGAGAGGGGCGTCTTGATATCATCGCCTGGCCGGGGTATATCGAACGCGGTCAGACCGATAAAAATTACGACTGGGTCACCCAGTTTGAGAAAGAGACGGGCTGTGCGGTCAATGTGAAAACCGCCGCGACCTCGGATGAGATGGTCAGCCTGATGGCGAAGGGCGGTTACGATTTGGTTACCGCATCGGGTGATGCATCGCTGCGCCTCATTGCCGGTAAACGCGTTCAGCCGATTAACCCCGACCTGATCCCCAACTGGAAGACAATCGATCCGCGCATTGTGAAGGGGGCCTGGTTCAACGTGGGCGGTAAAGTCTACGGCACGCCGTACCAGTGGGGCCCCAATCTGCTGATGTACAACACCAAAACCTTCCCGACGCCTCCCGACAGCTGGAGCGTGGTTTTCGTTAAGCAGGATCTTCCGGACGGTAAAACCAATCAGGGTCGCGTGCAGGCGTATGACGGCCCTATCTATATCGCCGATGCGGCGCTGTTCGTTAAATCAACCCAGCCGCAGTTGGGCATCACCGATCCGTACCAGCTCACCGAACAACAGTATGCCGCGGTGCTGAAGGTGCTGCGCGACCAGCACGCGCTGATCCACCGCTACTGGCACGATACGACCGTTCAGATGAGCGATTTCAAAAATGAAGGCGTGGTCGCGTCCAGCGCCTGGCCGTATCAGGCCAACGCCCTGAAAGCAGAAAATCAGCCCGTCGCCACCGTGTTTCCGAAAGAGGGGGTAACGGGCTGGGCGGATACCACCATGCTTCACGCCGAGGCTAAACACCCGATGTGCGCCTACAGGTGGATGAACTGGTCACTTACCCCAAAATTACAGGGCGATCTGGCCGCCTGGTTTGGCTCACTGCCGGTGGTGGCGGAGGGGTGCAAGGCCAGCACGCTGCTGGGGGACAAAGGGTGCGAAACCAACGGCTATAACGCTTTCGACAAAATCATGTTCTGGAAAACCCCGATCGCAGACGGCGGAAAGTATGTTTCGTACAGCCGCTGGACGCAGGATTACATCGCCATCATGGGTGGTCGTTAATCGCCCGGGAGCAGAGCATGACGTACGCGGTAGAATTTAACGACGTTTCCCGTCTGTACGGTGACGTGCGGGCGGTGGATGGCGTCACCATTGGCATTCGCGACGGGGAGTTTTTCTCTATGCTGGGGCCTTCGGGCTCCGGCAAAACCACCTGCCTGCGCCTGATTGCCGGTTTTGAACAGCTCTCCGGCGGCGCGATAAAGATTTTCGGCAAAGAGGCGAGCGAGCTTCCTCCCTGGGAGCGGGATGTGAATACCGTTTTCCAGGATTATGCGCTGTTCCCCCATATGTCCATTCTGGATAACGTCGCCTACGGGCTGATGGTGAAAGGCGTCGACAGGAAAAAGCGGCACACACAGGCGCGCGAGGCGCTGGATAAGGTGGGATTAAGCTTCGCCGTTGCGCGTAAGCCTTCCCAGCTTTCGGGCGGACAGCGCCAGCGTGTCGCCATCGCGCGAGCGCTGGTTAATGAACCGCGCGTGCTGCTGCTGGATGAGCCCTTAGGCGCACTGGATCTCAAGCTGCGCGAGCAGATGCAGTTTGAGCTGAAAAAACTTCAGCAGGAGCTGGGGATCACCTTTATTTTCGTCACCCACGATCAGGGCGAAGCGCTGTCGATGTCTGACCGGGTGGCGGTATTCAACAATGGCCGTATCGAGCAGGTTGATACTCCGCGCGAGCTTTACATGCGCCCGCGCACGCCCTTTGTGGCGGGTTTTGTCGGCACCTCCAACGTTTTTGACGCCAGCTTTGCCGGGAAAGTGTGTGGAATGTCCGGCATGTATTCGCTTCGACCGGAACATATTCGCCTTAACGAAGGCGGGGAGGTTCAGGTTCAGGGCACCGTGCAGGCCGTGCAGTACCAGGGCGCGGCGACGCGCCTTGAGCTAAAGCTGGCGGACGGCGAAAAGCTGCTGGTGAGTCAGGCCAACCTCAGCGATGCCGCAATGCTAAACGGCGTTGAGCCGGGCCAGCAGGTGCTGGCGTCATGGTCGCGCGAGGCCATGGTACTGCTTCACGAGGAGAGGTGAAATGGACAGGAGCATTTCACGTTCGCCTTCATCGCGAAGCGCCTTAAGCCGCTTTACCGCGCTAGTGTGGCGTAAACCGTCGCTTGGCCTGTTCTTGCTGCTGATTGCGCCGCTGATGTGGTTCGGCATCGTCTATTTAGGCTCACTCCTGACGCTGCTGTGGCAGGGATTTTATACCTTCGACGACTTTACCATGTCGGTCACGCCGGACCTGACCTTTGCCAACCTCAAGGCGCTCTTCAACCCCGCGAACTACGACATCATCGTGCGTACCCTGGTGATGGCTATCGCGGTGACTCTGGCCAGCGCGATCCTGGCGTTTCCGATGGCCTGGTATATGGCGCGCTACACCCGAGGAAAGTGGAAAGCGTTCTTCTATATCGCCGTTATGCTCCCGATGTGGGCGAGCTATATCGTCAAAGCCTATGCCTGGACGCTGCTTCTGGCAAAAGACGGGGTAGCGCAATGGTTTCTCGGACATATGGGGCTGGAGCCGATCCTGACGTCCATTCTCACGCTGCCTGCTGTTGGGGGTAATACGCTCTCGACCTCGGGGCTTGGGCGCTTTCTGGTTTTCGTCTATATCTGGCTGCCGTTTATGATCCTGCCCGTGCAGGCGGCGCTGGAACGACTGCCAGCCTCTTTGCTGCAGGCCTCGGCCGACCTGGGCGCAAGGCCTCGTCAGACGTTTCGTTACGTCGTCCTGCCGCTGGCCATTCCGGGTATTGCGGCCGGCTCGATATTTACGTTCTCGCTGACGCTCGGGGATTTTATCGTGCCTCAGCTGGTGGGGCCTCCGGGCTACTTTATTGGCAATATGGTTTATTCCCAGCAGGGGGCTATCGGCAATATGCCCATGGCCGCCGCCTTCACGCTGGTGCCGATTGTGCTTATCTCACTCTATCTGGCGTTCGTTAAACGTCTGGGAGCATTCGATGCACTCTGAGCGCGCGCCGTTGTTCCTGAAGATTGCCGCGTGGGGCGGCGTTATCTTTCTTCACTTCCCGCTGCTGATTATTGCGGCCTATGCTTTTAATACCGAGGACGCCGCCTTTAGCTTCCCGCCGAAAGGCCTGACGCTGAAGTGGTTTAGCGTGGCGGCAGGGCGTGGCGACATCATCGATTCAGTGACGTTGTCACTTCAAATCGCTGCGCTCGCTACCGCCATTGCGCTGGTGCTTGGCACGCTTGCTGCAGCGGCGCTGTGGCGAAGCGAGTTTTTTGGCAAGAATGCCGTCTCACTTTTACTGCTGTTGCCGATTGCCCTACCGGGGATCATAACCGGGCTGGCGCTGCTGACCGCCTTCAAAACCATCAATCTTGAGCCCGGTTTCTTTACCATCGTGGTGGGGCACGCCACCTTCTGCGTGGTGGTGGTGTTTAACAACGTCATTGCCCGATTCCGGCGCACCTCCTGGAGTCTGGTAGAAGCCTCAATGGATTTAGGGGCAGACGGCTGGCAAACCTTCCGCTACGTGGTGCTCCCCAATCTGGGATCGGCGCTGCTGGCGGGGGGCATGCTGGCGTTTGCGCTCTCTTTTGACGAAATTATCGTCACAACCTTTACCGCGGGACACGAGCGCACGTTACCGCTGTGGTTGCTTAACCAGCTCGGACGTCCGCGCGACGTACCGGTCACCAACGTGGTTGCGCTGCTGGTGATGCTGGTGACAACCGTCCCCATTCTGGGAGCCTGGTGGCTAACCCGCGACGGTGAGAACCTCGCCGAAAGCGGGAAATAACGTTGAATTCAACAGGAAAATGCTATGCAAAATCTACTGCTGATTAATGGTGAACTGACTGCCGGTGAAGGGGAAAAACAGCCGGTTTATAATCCCGCCACCGGCGACGTGCTGCTGGAGATCGCGGAAGCCTCGGCAGAGCAGGTCGATGCCGCAGTGCGTGCCGCCGATCGCGCTTTTGCGCAGTGGGGGCAAACCACGCCAAAAGCCCGCTCCGAGTGTTTACTGAAGCTGGCTGACGTCATCGAGGCGCATGGCGAAGAGTTTGCCCGGCTTGAATCCCTTAACTGCGGGAAGCCGCTGCACTGTGCGCTGGGCGATGAAATACCGGCCGTGGTGGATGTTTTTCGCTTCTTTGCCGGAGCCGCGCGCACGCTGAACGGGCTGGCCGCCGGAGAGTATCTTGAGGGGCACACCTCGATGATTCGCCGTGACCCGGTGGGCGTGGTAGCGTCGATTGCCCCCTGGAACTATCCGCTGATGATGGCCGCCTGGAAGCTTGCCCCCGCGCTGGCGGCGGGGAACTGTGTGGTGATCAAACCGTCGGAAATTACCCCGCTCACGGCTTTAAAGCTCGGCGAACTGGCGAAAGATATCTTCCCTGCAGGCGTGCTGAGCGTGCTGTTTGGCCGCGGTAAGACGGTGGGCGATCCGCTTACCGGGCACGAAAAAGTGCGCATGGTTTCTCTGACCGGTTCGATTGCGACCGGAGAACATATCATTGGGCATACCGCGTCCTCAATTAAGCGCACCCACATGGAGCTGGGCGGCAAAGCGCCCGTTATCGTCTTTGACGATGCGGATCTTGATGCGGTGGTCGACGGCGTGCAAACCTTTGGGTTCTACAATGCCGGGCAGGACTGCACGGCGGCCTGCCGGATTTATGCTCAGAAGGGCATTTATGCCGCGCTGGTTGAAAAGCTCGGGGCGGCGGTGGCCGGCCTGAAGATGGGCGCGCCGGAAGATGAATCAACCGAGCTGGGGCCGCTCAGCTCCGCCGCACATCTCGCGCGCGTCTGTCAGGCTGTCGACGAAGCGAAAGCGCTGGACCATATCCAGGTAATCACCGGCGGGAGCAAAAGGGAGGGGGCAGGATACTACTTCCAGCCAACTCTGCTGGCGGGGGCAAAGCAGGACGATGCGATTGTACAGCGAGAAGTGTTTGGCCCGGTCGTCAGCGTGACGCAGTTTGACGATGAAGCGCAGGTGCTGGCGTGGGCTAACGATTCGCAATACGGTCTGGCGTCATCGGTCTGGACCAAAGATGTTGGCCGTGCCCATCGCCTGAGCGCGCGCCTGCAGTACGGCTGCACCTGGGTTAACACCCATTTCATGCTGGTGAGCGAAATGCCGCACGGCGGCATGAAGTTATCAGGCTACGGGAAAGACATGTCGGTGTACGGGCTTGAGGATTATACGGTCATTCGGCATGTGATGATAAAACACTAGGCAGTCCTGCCCGGCAGGTTATTCCGCCGGGCATTCCCTTTACCAGCCGCATACCTCGTGCTCATTTTCCGTGTCGTAGGCGCGTACCGTGTTGATTAAATCCTTCACCACGTCCGCCGCGATGTCAGGAATTAACAGCTCCATTGGGGCTTCTGTTTCGTAATCCACCGAGACACCGTTGCTGTTGTTGGTGACGGTCACGGTGTAGGTTGCCTTGCCCATGGGTTACTCCTTATGTGTGTTAACCACTTTACCGATACCGGCCCCCGTCAACGTAACGTCCGGGTCGGCAAAAAAGTCGATATTGAAATAGGTATCGTCGGTTAACAGCTCAATGCGGTGCCATTTTTGCGGCGGGGAAATACCAAATGAACCTGCTTCGATAACCAGCTCCAGATCCGGCTCGGTCGCGTCACCGTCAGCAAAGCCAAAGTAACGAACCGCACCCTGCATGACCGACAGGCGGCCATAGACGCCCGCTTTCGTATTGTGATGGGTAAATAGCGCTGCAGGCGCCGTCTCTTTGTTCCAGAAGGGGGTCGAGCGGGTATGAACAAAATTCTCAGGAATACGTAGCATAATGGTTTCCTTCTTAGCGTCTGGCGCTTACAGAGATTTCAACACCTCGGGTTCGACAAAGAAGTCGATATTGAACAGGGTGTCATCGGTCATGGCCTCAATGTGATGCCATCTCTCCGGCGGGAAAACACCGAAATGGCCCGCCTCGATAATCAATTCGCTGTCAGGCTCGGGGGTAAATTCATCAGCATAGCCCAAATAACGTACTGCACCCTGCGCAACAGAGAGGCGAGGGTAAACGCCAGGACGCGTGCCTTTGTCCAGGTGACGCTGAAAAATCCCCGCGGGTGCCGTCTCTTTATTCCAGAACGGGGTGGAGCGGGTATGAATACAACTTTGCGGAATGCGTAGCATATTTCCTCCCTTAAAAGCCTGCCTTTATTAAACCGCGTTCGGCATGTCAAAATTTATCAAAAAGTGCATTTAAGATGCATGTTATAAGAAATGATTAGTCCTGCTCCTCAAGGGATGTTAAGGGAAGTACTCAGTTGTTATTATCCTTAATATTTAAGTGGTTATGGTGTAACGAAAAAACTTGATCTGTATCAACATATGACGCATATTGCGTGCGGTTATTTTTTCGGCTCAGGTAAACAGAATGACGTTGTATCAAAAGATGTTGGTTTTCTACGCAATCATGGCGTCCATCTGTGCCCTCATTACCTGGTTCCTCTCGAAAGATCGCAAGCGCATTCGTCTGCTGAGCGCTTTTCTGGTGGGGTCCACCTGGCCAATGAGTTTTCCCGTGGCGCTGCTGATCTCGCTTTTCTGAATCACGCTTCCAGTTTTAAAAGAAGAACATAGCATTCCAGGTATGATGACTGTATAAATAAACAGTGCATCAAAAATGGAGTGCTTATGAACAGTTTTTACTCGCAACACGCTGGCTGCACCGTTCGCTGGCAAGACCTTCCCGGTTCCGGCGTACCCGTCGTGTTTATTCACGGATTAGGGTGCGCATCATCCTACGAATATCCCCGTATTGTCTGCGATGCCCAATTTGACGGACGCAGGGCCATTCTTATCGACCTTCCCGGCAGCGGTTACAGCGACAGGCCTGTGCGTTACGGCTATCGCACCAGCGAGCAGGCGCGCGTTGTTGCTGAACTGGTCGATCATCTTCAGCTCGATGCTCTCTGGCTCTACGGACACAGCATGGGCGGCAGCATCGCTATAGAAACCGCCGTTATCATGGCAGGCCGGGTAAAAGGGCTCATGGTGTCAGAACCCAATTTTCACGCCGGCGGCGGCATGTTCAGCCGATCGATTGCGGCACAATCAGAAGAGCATTTTTGCGAACAGGGGTACGACGCGTTGCTCAATGCCGAAACCTCAGCGTGGAAGGGCTGCCTGCGAAGCAATGCCCCTTATGCCGTATGGCGCGGCGCAAAAAGTCTCGTCGAAGGTGTGAAGCCCGAATGGGAGTCACTGTTCCTGTCGCTAACCTGTCCTGTGACGCTGATTTTCGGCGCGTTGTCTTTACCTGATGAAGATTTCAGTGCGCTCCAGCAGAAAGGCGTTGAGGTGAAGATTATCCCGGATGCCGGGCATTCGATGTCCTGGGAAAATCCCACTGCGTTGGCAAAAACGCTAGCGGAGTGTATGGCAGGTGGATAACGGCCCGCTCGGGTGCGGGCCGGGATTCTGCTAGCGCAATAGCGTCTGCAACGCCTTGCGGGCGGCGGGCTGGACGTCGTGCGGGTGCTGATAGTCAATGTTCTCAATGGCCCGACTATAAAGCGCAACCAGCCAGTCGTATACGTACGCGGTAGCCGCATGCACGGGTTGCTCGCCCAGGCGCGTCAGACGCGGCGTGTCACTGCTTACCACCGGCGTGACAAATATCGCCTGACCTTTATGGATTCGGCTTGCGGGGCGTTGTGCAACGGGCGTCTGGTCGTAACCCAGCCAGCCGATGAAATTGCCTATGACGGCGTGCAGCTGTGCCGCGCTGCTTTTATCCATGTCGACAATTTTTTGCAGCTGATGAGGCAGATTTAACCGGTAGCTGGTCACCACAAGAACATCGGCAATTTGCTGTAAAACTGCGGGCTCCAGCCCCAGGCGGGCGGCGGCTGCATCGTTGCGGCTCCACTGGCGCAGGTGGTTAATCCAGACTTTGTGCGCCAGGCGCGCTTTGTCCTTTGTCTGGAAAAGGCTGGCATTGTCCTGAGTGCTTTCGGCAAAGAGGTCGATGTTATCCGTGAAAAGCCCGTTTACCTGCTCCTCGCGCGGCTGCTGGACGGCCAGCAGCGTCTCAAAGGCTTTTAGCGGCGGCATTAGGCCTTCTAGCAGCTCGCCGTGGCGGGCCGCGGCGCTTTGCAGCATTCGCACCATGTTTTCTGCCTGCGCGCGTCTGATCCCCGGCTCCTCAACCAGCGGCGACAGATAGCTTTGCATGAGTGCGGAAAGCGCCTGCTTCTGCATGGACTGCAGGGTATGAAGCCGCTTCTGGCGCTGTGCGGGCAAGGTGGCCTGAGACAGCCACTCGATCACGCGCTGCATGCTATGGCTATCCAGCGCCTGTAAAGTGCCCCAGTGCAGGCCCGGTTTGCCAAGCAGATGCTGTACGGCCTCGTCGAGATTCTGTCGGGAGGTAAAGCGCGCATCCTGAGGGGTTATTGCCCATACCAGGCCCGGCAGGGCGGACTCTTCCGACGGCTGCGTCTCTTTGACCCACTGAATGAGGGCCTTCGCCTTTTTTGCCGTTTGTTCGTGCTGGGCGGTAGCATTGCAGATGACCAGCACATCGGGCTGGAGCTGCTGACGGTAATGCTCCAGCAGCCACTGGTATTTAGCCTGGCTTAACGGATCGCCGTTATCGTCTGATAAGACTGGAATATCAATGATATCAACATTATCCAGCGCGCAGCTTTCAACGGGCAATACCAGTTCTCGCGTCAGGAAGGCAAGGGTATCGACGGGAATGCTGATCGCACTCAGCGCTTCACCCTTGTTTAGCGGGTGCAGCAGCGTCTCCTGTGCCTCGGTACCGCTAAACGTGCCGTGAGTAATAAACCCTTCGCCGGGCAGGCCAAAGTTGTCGACCAGCAGGCTGAGCGGCGCGGCAAGCTCGCTGGCGTGGCTGGTCTGGTGTAGCACGTGTGCAAACTGCAGCCACTGTTGGGTTAGTTCCTGCTGCTCACCCCACAGCAACGACCAGACGCTGGCGCGCGTGCTGAGATCGAGGGATGGAACCAGCAGCGCAAACTGATGCCAAAGCGCATCATCAATTTGCTGTTTAGCGCCCGGCACCGTGCTCTGCCAGAAACGGGCGATGGCACCCACGTCCTGCGCGGTAATCCCCGGCACGCCCTGCGGCTGGCGCAGCCCGCGCCATTTTTCCAGCCGTGCCTCGATTACCGCTTTATCCACCGAGCGGATCTGCGGGTGCAGGGTAGTGCGGGCAATAAACAGCTGAACCAGCTCGGCCTCCGTTACCAGGCTCAGACGGAGTGGGAACGCTTCATCGGCGATCTCTGCGCTTTCTCTGGTGAACCGGACCGCCATATTGGTCAGGGCATGTCCCGGATTGATATGCGAGAAATAATCAAACGTCCGTTGGCCCGGCGTGACGTTAAGGCGGCCATTGCCGCTCCCGCACAGGGACAACAGCAGGTGCGCTTTCGCGTTCTGGGAATGGCCGTACAGCCCAATACTGGTCTGGCGGGTAAGTGCGCGTTCAATGGCCTGCTCACGCGCCTGCACCGCGTTGATGCGGGCGAGCAGCGCGTCGGCATCGTTATCCAGCATGGCGGCGTGGAGGCGCGTCTCGTTGATCCACCTGATTAAGGCCTGAGTGGTAGTCGTCGCAGTCATTTCAGGTATACGCTCCCGCTGTCGATCCAGTAATGGCTTCCGCTATGACGGCGATCGGCCAGGGTATTCAGTTTGAAGGTTAATGCATCCGCAGGAACCGGCGTTCCATCCTGTAGCCACGCGTCGCTAAGCTCGAAGGATTCTGGTCCTTCATGCTTGCTTCCTCCGCGCAGCTTCAGGCGCACGTTCAGCACGCCGTCTCCCGCAATGGCTTTTGCCAGCTCGGCCGAGTTGATGCTCAGGGTATAAAGCGGGGTTGCCGGCCAGCGGGCGTTTGCCAGCTGGCGGAAGCCGAGCGTCACGTTACCGCGCAGCGGGAAATGCAGACGGGCATCCAGCTTCGCGCCCGGCTTATCGAGATCGATATCCTGATACCAGACGTTTTCCTCACGCAGCGTATTTACCGTGTTATCCAGCACGCCCAGATAACGCACCGTTGAATACGCGCCAATATCGGCCGCCTTGAAGTTAAAGCGCGGCAGGCGCAGGTCAAGCGCCAGGCTGCACAGCATCGCGCCGACGGCGGCGGTTGATTTCGGGTTACCAATACGCCCCTGCTGGCTGAACGGATACCATTCGTGAACCTGGTACTTGTCCAGCCAGACGATGCGGTTAACCGGCACGGGCTGCAGGTGGCGAATCAACGCCTGAACGCCCGGCAGGCAGCCGGGACGCCCCGTGATTAACAGGATGTCGCAGCCGTAATGGGATATTGCTTCGCACACGGCATGAAGCGGTGAGGCCAGCGTAAACTGACCGGCCAGCATTGCGTCCTGCATTTCGCGGAAATTCACGTGCAGCGGGACGGCGTACAGATCGAAGGCTTCAGACCCCGCAGGCAGGGCGTGGTCAATCGCCTGCTGGAGATAGTTCATCACGTTGCGGGTTGGCTTCTGCGGCAGCAGGTCGCCAAAGGTGGCGTGCAGGCCTGCCAGCGGATCGTCAATATCGCTGGATTCCCAGGCGGCCAGAATTGCGTGACCGATCGGCATAAAGAGCTGGAGCGCCGTTTGCTGGCGCAGTACCGCCTGGGTATCAATGCGCCCGGAGTCGCCAAACAGCGAGGCCATGAGCATGGAGGCATCCGCCATGCCGGATTTCTGCAGCTGAGTTTGCAGGGCTGGCAACACGTAGCGCTGGATGACGTCCAGCAGCGTGTCATCGCCCGCAACCTTAAATCCTTCGCGGAACAGGAGCTGCGGGGTAATTTTGACGTTATTCCCGGAACCATCGTCGAGCTGATAGTGGGTAATCGCCATATCCGTAGTGCCGCCGCCGATATCGATAGAGGCCACGCGCAGCGCGCGCCCAGGCTGGACGCCCGGCTCGGGTTCGCGATCCGGGCGGGCGAGGGAGGCGAAGAAGGCCTCCGTCTGGCCGCCAAAATGTGAAATCGCTTCGTTGTACAGCCACACCAGCTGGCCGCAGCTGGCCTCGTCCCATTCCATCTGGATCTCAGGAACCGGCACCACGCTTTTTTCCTGCTGTTTGCGGCTGGCGAAATCCTCGTCCTGCGGGTGCCAGCCCATCGCCTTCCAGACGATGGCGATGGCTTCGAACATGCGGCGACGGAAGATCTCGCGCTCCTGCTTTGGCATGGCCGACGGGAGGGTGAGAATTAACGTGCGCAGCTGGCGCGGCGAGGCAGGAAAGCCCAGACGCAATCGCGTGGCGACGCTGTTAATCTGCCCCAGCGCCTGCGCCAGCAGCTCGCACAGCATGTGCGTCATGAGCGTGCTGCGGCTGTACTGCGGGGAGAACACCGGCAGACGCTCGTCCTGCGGCAGGGTAAAGAGCGGCTCGCCGTCGTCGTTCATCAGGTTCATCAGCGGGAATGCGGTAGCTAAGGGTTCTCGCTGCGTTTTGCTGTTCATCTGGCTGAAGCGCCAGTCCTGTACCACCGGCGTTTCATCCCACAGGTAGCGGCGCGGGCTGGAAATGCCGCTGTTGCCTTCGGTACCCAGACGCTGCATGGCCAGCTTGCGCGCCTCATCGCCCACGCGGACGATAGACGGCCAGACAAAGGCATCTTCCCGGCCGCTTTCAACCGAGAAGTGCTGTTTGCCGAAGCGCGCCTCGGAGAACTCCAGCCGGCTGGTAAACAAGGGTTCATTGAGGAACTGCGGTTCGCTTAACGAACGCACCTGAAGCTCGGCGGTCTGTCGAAGGCCATCGTTCGCATCCCCGTGGTCTTCAATAATAACGCCGCAGGTATGGGTGTTGCCCACGTCGAGGATCAGGTCGACGGGGATCGCGGGCGTGCTGAGCGTATGGGTAACAAACTTCACTTCAGGTACGGTGAGCTGTTCTCCGAGCATGGACAGCAGGTTAAGCCAGTGCGCCTGGTACTCAAACCCGCGCATCGCCTGATGCAGCTCGCGTTCAGAGCGGTTTTCAACGCCGTCCGCATACTGGGTAAACGCTTCCCGCAGCCAGCCGTCGATCCAGGTCTGGTCGAGGAAACTGTCTACTTCATCATCACGCCAGGCCAGGGCGAAGCGGGTCCCGTTCAGAATATCGTTTTCGACTGGCGACAGGGTTGACGTGGCATGTTCGGCAATCTGGCTGTCGAGGGCGAGGGTGACGCGGTGGGTATTGCCCGCCGTATCGGGTGCATCCAGCTTGCGTATCTGGACGCGGGCCCAGTTATCCGGCCCGTCGACGAAGGTGCGCGGTGGGTTGAAGCGCAGGAACGGAACGGGGAGCCAGACGCCGTCCAGCACCGTCAGGGACTGGTGTAGCGGGATCGTCGTTTCTGGCTTAACAACCTCGGGCTGACCGCCGCCCGAAGCCGGCAGCGTGTACCGGCCATTAACCAGGTCGAAGTCGAGACGCAAAAGCGGGCCGTTTGCCGTTTTACGCACGAAACGCCCGTTGCTGGCGGTGTCCTGCGGCGTCAGGCCAAAATCAAGAAATTGCACGCCGCTGTTGGCAATAAGCGTGACGCTCTGTTTGTAGTCGCAAAGATTTACCAGCATAGGGTCAGGCACCTGCTTTCTTAAACGTCAGTGGAACGACGGTTTTTGCATCATAACGCGCGTTACATTCAGCGATATCGCTGGTGCCTGCCTTGCAGGCAATTTCAGGCATCGGATAGCGGGAGCCGTCCGTGCAGCGGGCATTACCGCGGCTTTTAATCATCAGCTCGCCGTTGCTGTGCAGCCCGGAGAAAACCTCCACGCGGCAGACAACGTTATCGCCATGAACGACACGCGCCAGGCCTTTATTATTCTGAATCTGATAGCGCATTGACGGCGGTTTACCCGTGATCGGGTCCTTAACGTCCAGGATTGCGCGCCAGGTCCCATTCAGGAAACGCGTTGAGCCTGCCTTGACCTGGCCTGCCTCCATCACCATGGCGTCTTTCGGGATCGCTGCAATCACCACGGGCGCAGGCTCTGGGGCGGGTTCTTTCGCCTTCGTTTCCACAACCTCGGCCTGATGCAGGGGTAACGTCATTGCCAGCGGCTCAACCGACTTAATCGGTTTTGGCGCAATTGCGACAGCCTCAGGGGCCGGGGTTTGCACCGGCTCTGCGGAGGGCGCCTGATTGGGCCAAAGTAACGGCACGGAAACCGCGGCGACAATCACGGCTGCGACCGGCAGCGACCAGAGCGGGAGGCGGCGTTTTTTTGCGACAATCTCCGGCGCGCGCGCGGGTTCTTCAGCCGGAGGTAAAACTGCCCTGGCAGGTTCTGGCTCATACAGCGCGTCAGGCGTAATGCGGACCACGGTTGCAGGGGCGACCAGCGGCTCATCCGCCTGTTCAAAGGTAATGACGGGGGTCGGCTCAGGCTCAGGTTCTGGAACCTCAATGGCGACCGCTTCGGGCTCCGGGATCAAGGATTCGCGCAGGCAGTCGAGGACATCGTCGCGCGCGTTTTCATTCAGGTTTACAAAGCCCCAGAAGCAAATAACCGGCTTACCCTCAACCAGAAACAGGAAGTTTTCGCCGGGAAACTGGAAAGCCTTAGACAGCAGGGAGCCGAAAAGCTGTTGCGCGGTTTTAGGCGACTGGAGGCATTTCTTGCTCAGCGAGTCGACGCTGGCGAGGGTGTTTTCCAGATAGCGCAGGGCGCGAAAACGGTCATCCTCGTCAGCCGCCTTCCAGCTGCTTACGTTACCTTCAACCGGGGAGTACCAGTCCACGCGATCGCCGCCATCGTTGACCTGCGGAATGGCAAGACAATCGACTATAGCCTGCTGCTTGCGCAGGCGCAGCGCTTCACGGATTTGCAACGCTGATTCAAAAACGGCCTGTCCGCCGCCGCCAACGGCCTGAAAATCATCCAGATTACCGCTGCGTAAAAGAGTTTTTGCCACGATTTGATCCCATATACTTCTTCACACCGTTACTTTAACGAAACGAGAATGCAAACAAACGGAGGAAGAGACGCTAAAAGCGCCGATTTCTTGCGGCATAGATCGGAGCGGTTGTGCTTGACGGATAATGGCACTTAAGGCAAATCAACCCTTGAAGGCTGGCTGTAAAACCAGCGAAAAACGCTGATTTAGAATATCCTGATAGTGTTTCGTTATTTGCCAGGTGATAACGGCTGTGCTGTTATTACTGTCCAATATAATAAAACCGATAGGGTTATAACCATGTCTACAGGGAAAACGCTGCTCGCGCTTGCGCTGAGCACTCTTTTACCGGCAAGTGCCGCATGGGCGGCGAACAATGACACCATCATCTATTGCTCTGAGGCCTCACCGGAGTCGTTTAACCCGCAGATTGCCAGTTCCGGCCCTTCGTTTGTCGCCAGTTCTCAGGTGCTGTACAACCGCCTGATCAACTTCGATCCGGTAAAAAATACCCCCGTTCCGTCCCTGGCGGAGTCATGGACGATTTCACCGGACGGTAAAACCTACACCTTCACGCTGCGTAAAGGGGTGAAGTTCAACAGTAATAATTACTTTAAGCCGACGCGCGACTTTAACGCCGATGACGTTATTTTCTCGGTGATGCGTCAGAAAGACCCTAAGCACCCGTATCACAACGTATCCCAGGGTAATTACGAATACTTCAACGACGTTGGCCTGGATAAGCTGATTCAGGACGTTAAAAAGGTCGACGATTATCACGTTCAGTTCACCCTGAGCGAGCCTAACGCGGCCTTCCTGGCGGACTGGGGGATGGATTTTGCCTCTATTCTTTCCGCTGAATATGCCGATGCGATGCTGAAAAAGGGCACGCCAGAGAACGTCGATACCTGGCCTATCGGCACCGGCCCGTACGTGCTTCAGCAGTACAAAGTCGACTCGCTGATCCGCTATGTCGCCAACCCGAACTACTGGAACGGCGCCGTTCCGACGAAGCATCTGATCTTCTCCATCACGCCGAACGTGGAAACGCGCCTCGCGAAGCTGCAAACCAACGAATGCCAGATCGTGCCTGCACCGTCGCCGGTACAGTTTGATGTGATTAAGAAAAACAAGGATCTGACGCTGCACTCGGTGGATGCCCTGAACGTAGGCTATCTGGCCTTTAATACCGAGAAAAAACCGTTCGATAACGTGCTGGTACGCCAGGCGCTCAACTATGCGACCGACAAAAAGGCCATCGTTAACGCCGTCTTTATGGGGTCCGGCACGGTGGCAAAATCACCGATTCCGCCAAATATGCTGGGCTTTAACAAAGACCTGAAGGATTACGGTTACGATCCTGAAAAAGCGAAAGCGCTGCTAAAGCAGGCGGGGCTGGAGAAGGGCGCAGAAGTGACGCTGTGGTCAATGCCCGTGCAGCGTCCGTACAACCCAAATTCTCGCCGTATCGCAGAGATGATTCAGGCCGACTGGGCGAAGGTGGGCGTGAAGGCCAAAATCGTCTCCTACGAGTGGGGCGAATATCTGTCCGGCATGCGTAAAGGCGAGCATGACGCCGCGCTGTTTGGCTGGATGTCGGATAACGGCGACCCGGATAACTTTGCGGACGTGCTGCTGGGCTGTAACAGCATCAAAACCGGATCGAACGCCGCGCGCTGGTGCGATAAGGGGTATGATGCTCTGGTTCAGAAAGCCAAACTGACCAGCAGCCCGGCCGATCGCGCGGCGCTCTACGGCCAGGCGCAGGAAATTTTCTACCAGCAGGCGCCGTGGATTGCGCTGGCAAACGGCAAGACCTTCTACGCTACCCGCAGCAACGTCACGGGCTACAGCGTAAGCCTGATGGGCAGCGATTTCTCAAAAGCGAAGCTGAACTGATTCTGTTGCCCGGTGGCGCTGCGCTTACCGGGCCTAGGGTTCCCCCTGTAGGCCGGGTAAGGCGAAGCCGCCACCCGGCAATTCACAAGGAGTGACAATGTCACATTTAAACGAAGTTACCGCCCGTGTGGATGCCGCCATCGAAGAGAGCGTGATTACCCACATGAATGAACTGCTGATCGAATTAAGCGATGACGCTGAGCTGAGCCGTGAAGATCGCTACGCGCAGCAGCAGCGTCTGCGCACCGCGATCTCACATCACGGTAAGCAGCATAAAGACGAGATGGACGCGCGTCAGGAGCATCTGACGAAGGGTGGCACCATCCTTTAAAACTGCCGTCTGGCCACCAGCCATGCCCCCACCACCAGCATCGCTGCGCCGCACACCGGGCCGACCAGCGCGCGCAGTGGAATGCCGTTGCTTCTCAACACGTCCATTACCAGACCACCAATCAGCTGGCTTGCCACCAGCACGGCGATAGTCGTCGCCGCGCCGACATTCTGGTATCCGCTGATGCTGGCAAAGACAAAAAACGACCCCAGCAGCCCCGGGATTAACGTCCACCAGCGAACCGTAGAGGCCAGCTCGCTAAATCCGGCCCCCCCCTGTTTGAACCACAGGATGCTGACAAACAGCACAATGCCCACCAGCGAATTCAGCAGCATCGCGATAAGAATGGTGGAGGAGGTCTGGGTGATACGCACCATCAGGGTGTTTTGCACCACCAGGCCAATGCCCGCCGCCACCAGAAACGCCAAGGTCAAAGACTGATTCATTAAATCGCATCCGGATCGCTGCGCTCATCAAGCTGCAGCTGCATAAAGGTTAAGTCCAGCCAGCGTCCAAACTTCGTACCCACCTGCGGCATTTGCCCCGTGGTCACAAAGCCCAGCGTGTCGTGAAGATGAATGGAGGCATGATTTTGTGATTCGATCCCGGCTACCATCACGTGTTTACCTATCCTGCGCGCTTCGATAATCAGCGCATTCATCAACGTACGCCCAATCCCCTTGCCCTGGTGGTCCGGGTGGACATAAACCGAGTGCTCAACCGTGTGGCGAAATCCGTCAAAAGCGCGCCAGTCGCCGAAGGAGGCGTAACCGGTGACGATGCCGTCTTCGTCACTCACCAGTACCGGATAGCCTGCGAGCGCCCGCGCCTCAAACCATGCGATACGGTTATCGGTATCCACCGTCTTGTCGTTCCAGATAGCGGCAGTATGCACCACCGCGTGGTTGTAGATCTCACCGATAGCGGCGCAATCTTCTTTGCAGGCATGACGGACGATCATGATTTACCCTCTGAGTGTGTTGTTCACTATAGTATTACGCGATAGCTAAGATAGTACACAACCGTGATACCAAACCGCTACGGCATAAGCCATATCTTTTTGTTATGAAAACACCGTTGAATTGCCATCCATACACTATAGTATGACGTTATGAACACTATGACAGACACGATGAATCAACGGATTAGCGCCCGAATTCGCATTGAACGCGAGTCGCGAGGATGGTCCTTGAGCGAGCTTGCCGACCGGGCCGGCGTCTCGCGGGCAATGATCCACAAGATTGAACGCGGGGACAGCAGCCCTACGGCCACGCTGCTTGCCCGCCTGTCGGGTGCGTTTGGGATCAGCATGTCGACCCTTATTGCCAGAGCAGAGATGCAGGAAGGGAAGCTGCTGCGTCTCGCCAATCAGCCCGTCTGGCGCGATCCGCAGACCCACTATCTTCGCCGCCACGTTTCACCGCGCACCGATCTGCCGATAGATCTTGTTCAGATTGAGTTACCCGGCGGCAGCGATGTTCCCATGCCGGCATCATCCTATGCCCTGGCACGCCAGCTGATCTGGCTCCAGTCCGGCCGGCTTGTGTTTCTGGAAGGGGATACGCGGCACGAGATGGAGGCAGGAGATTGTCTCGAACTGGGGCCGCCAAATGACTGCCGATTTATCAATGAAACCGATCAATCCTGCGTTTATCTGGTCGTGCGGCTTAATCAGTCTGGCTCGTAATGGTAATGCACGATGCGGAATAATAAACCAGGCTTTAATGACATTTGCACAAGAAGGCGTTCCTTATGAATCAATCTGTTTCGCAAAATCGTCGCTGGGTACTGGCTTCACGTCCGCAGGGTGCACCGGTTGCGGATAACTTCCGCCTGGAAGAGCAGCCCATCCCCGTTCCCGCGTCGGGGCAGGTTCTGCTGCGTACGATATGGCTTTCGCTGGACCCCTACATGCGCGGGCGAATGAGCGATGCGCCATCCTATTCCCCGCCGGTGGAGATCGGCGCGGTCATGGTCGGGGGCACGGTCAGTCGCGTTGAGCAGTCAAACCATCCCGATTTCAGGCCCGGTGAATGGGTATTGAGCTACAGCGGCTGGCAGGAGTACGACCTCTCTGACGGCAGCGGGCTGGTGAAGCTTGGTGAAAACACCACTCATCCATCGTGGGCGCTGGGCATATTGGGCATGCCGGGCTTTACGGCCTATATGGGGCTGTTGGATATCGGGCAGCCGAAAGCGGGCGAAACGCTGGTCGTTGCTGCTGCAACAGGGCCAGTCGGCGCAACGGTCGGGCAAATCGGTAAGATCAAAGGTTGCCGGGTCATTGGGGTTGCCGGTGGGGCAGAAAAGTGCCGCCATGCCGTCGAGGTTCTGGGATTTGACCAGTGCATCGACCATAAGGCAGATGATTTTGCCGAGCAGCTGGCGAAAGCCTGCCCGAATGGCATTGATGTCTACTACGAAAACGTGGGCGGGAAGGTCTTTGATGCCGTACTGCCCCTGTTGAATACCTCGGCACGCGTTCCGGTCTGCGGGCTGGTGAGCGGCTATAACGCCACGGCGCTGCCTGACGGGCCCGATCGCCTGCCGCTGCTGATGGGCACGATCCTGAAAAAACGTATTCGTATGCAGGGATTTATCATCGGTCAGGATTACGGTCACCGCATCCAGGAGTTCCAGGAAGAGATGGGACGCTGGGTAACCGAGGGCAAAATCCACTATCGCGAACAGGTGACGGACGGGCTGGAAAACGCGCCGCAGGCGCTGATTGGCCTTCTGGAAGGGAAAAACTTCGGTAAAGTCGTGATTCGCGTCGCGGACGATAAAAAATAAAATCAACTATGGCGGGTATTCCCGCCATATTTATTTGAGAAAGTACGATATATTGTCTTTAATTAAATCGGCTTACACATAAACGCATCATCACAGATGAGCGATCCAGACAGAAAAGATTGTCGACGTTTCTTATTTTTTTTTGCGCATTCCCAATACCAGGCATGAAGATACAGGATATATCTAACCGGCATCGATGTTTTGCATCGACGCTGATAATAACGTTTTGTTTGGTTACAGGAATTGAACATGCTTGATTTGGATCATTTAGAGAAAGCGCAAAGAATCAGTCTCACCATGCAAGTTGAGTTAAGCCTTAAAGGAGCGTTAATTACCGGCTCCCTGAAGCCGGGGGCGAGACTCATCACCAAAGAAATTGCCGATAAATTAGGCACCAGCATTACGCCGGTGCGAGAAGCGCTGCTGCGGCTGGTTTCCGCCGGGGCGTTACATGCCACGCCGGCGCAGGCTTTTCTGGTGCCCGAGGTCACGCTGGATCGCTATAAAGAAATTAACGCCATCAGAAAGCAGCTTGAGCCGATGGCCGTTGCAGCCGCGTGCGCGCAGATGTCCGAAAGCAGGCTGGACGCGCTGCGCGAGCTGTCGGACAAATTCCACGAAGCGATGCAAAAAGGGAATGTTCAGCAGGCGCTTCACGCCAATCGTATTTTTCGTTTTACCCTCTATCAGTATGCAGAAATGCCTACCCTGAGCGCATTAATTGAGCAGCTGTGGGTTCGCATCGGCCCCTGCATCAACTATCTGCATGAAGAGCTGAAGGATGTCCCGGTGAAAACGTATCACTATGCTGAGTTGCTTTCCGCCCTTGAGCGAAAAGATGTTGAAGCGAGCCAGAAGGCGATTGACCGCCTGATTGATGAAGCGGATATTCTTTTACAGCGGCAATATTTTAGCTAAGAAATTATTTAACAGCGCGGCTAATGTGTAGTGATATTTATTTTGTGAATATTTCCTGATGGCATTACGCCATCAGGAACGTTATTTCATTTTTTTACGACGGAAAAGAACAGCCGTCGGTTAATTATTACTCAAAGCGATAAGACACTGACATCCCCACGCCATAGTTGCGGCCAGGGGCGGGTTCGTAATAACGCCCGTTGGACTCGTTCACGATCACCGAGCCAACATACTCCTTGTCAAACAGGTTATCGACGCGGCCAAAGACGTCCATTCCCCAGTTGCCGTAGCTGAATTTATACCCGGTATTCAGGCCCACCACCGTGTAAGACGGTGCTTTCGCCGTGTTTTCGTCGTCCGCCATGATATCGCTCATGTAGCGCACGTCGGTGCCGGCATACCAGCCTTCTTCCGGCTGCCAGCCAAACGATGCGTAGCCCATGTTGCGGGCAATGCCCGGCATACGGTTGCCGTTACAGTCTCCATCGCTGCACACGTTGGTACGATAGGTTGCATCCAGGTAGGTCCAGGCCATCTTCAGCTTCCAGCTTTCAGCGAACTGCTGATCGAGGGAAAGCTCAACGCCCTGACGGCGCGTTTTGCCGGCGTTTTTATAGCTGGTACGCCCGCCGGAGCTGGCGTCTGTTACGATCTCATCGTCGGTGTCGGTGCGGAACAGCGCCGCGGTGAACAGGCCATTGCCGACGCGCGTTTTGCTGCCGACTTCATAGGTATTGTTGGTGGACGGCTTAAGACCGATGTTTAGCCCGCCCTGATTGTCCGAACGGTAGGAGAGTTCATTGATGGTCGGCGTTTCAAACCCGCGTCCGGCCGCTGCGTACAGATTCCACGCGTCGGTCACCGCATATTTCACAGAACCCGCCGGGAGCCATTTGTGATAGCTCGCATCGCCGCTGTCGTCGCCGTTGCCCGGCGTTACGTAATGGTCGTTGGAATCAAACCACACGGAGCTGTAGCGCACCCCCGCGTCGACGGAGAGTTTTTCCGTTAGCTGCCAGCTGGTTTGCAGATACGGGTCAACGTTCCACATCAAATTACGTTCGTTGCGGCGTTTGTCACCTTTTACGCCGTATTCAGGCACGCCGTTGTTCATCACGAAGTTTTCATACCCGCGACGATCTTCGCTCAGGTTTTCGTAGTTCAGGCCGGTGGTGAAGGTCACCGGCACCAGCAGCTCGCCGCGATGCGTCCAGCGGGTATCAATGCCCTGATAATGGCGCTGCATGTCAATCACGCCGCCGGAGTGGGTTGGCTTCAGCTGCGGCTGATATGGAATTGACTGGTACTGCGTCATTTCGCGCTCGCCGGCGTACATCATCACGCTGAGATCGTCCTGCTCGCTGAGCTGGCGGTCATAGCGCAGTCCCGCCTGGGTCTGCTTGATGGTCTTACGGGTGTTGTACTGGTCGCCGCGCGGAGACTGGCGCGGGTTATTCCGCCACTCCTGATAGTCAAGGCCGCCCGGATCGTTGGCCTTCATATCCACGCTGTTAAAGATCAGCGTCAGCTTGCTGACGTCATCAATACGCACGCCGAGCTTGGCGTTAGCAAGGTTTTTACGCGCGCCGCTGTGGTCGCGGTAGCCCTTTGTGGTGAAGCTGGTAGTGGAGACCGTGTAATCCACGTCGCCCGCGTGCGTGCCGTCGCCCATCGCGCCGGTGGCTTTCATCCCGTAGCGCCAGGTGCCGTAGCTGCCGTAATAGCTGCTGGCCTCAATGGTCGGCGGCTGTTGCCCGGTCTGAGTGTTGATATTAATCACGCCGCCGGAGGCATTGCCGTAAAGGGCAGAGAAGGGCCCGCGCAGCACTTCAACGCTATCCACGCTGGTGAGATCGATGTTGGAGGTCTGGCCTTGACCGTCCGGCATGGTTGCCGGAATACCGTCCACGTACATGCGAATGCCGCGCACGCCAAAGGTTGAACGCGCACCGAAACCGCGCATGGAAAGCTGCAGATCCTGCGCATAGTTCTGACGATTCTGAATCTGCAGGCCCGGCACGCTGCCGAGGGATTCCGACAGGTTAATGCGCGGGGCGGCCTGACGCATATCGTCGCCGTTCACGACGCTGACCGCCGCAGGCGTATCCAGCTCGGAGACGGTCTGCGGCGAGGCGCTGACGATCATGGTCTGTTCTTCGGCACCCAGTGCAGCCAAAGGCGCTACGATAACGGGGACCAGCAGCAGCGGGAGAGTTGCCTTACGGGCATATATGATTTTCATGAATAAACCGGTTGTGGAATGAAAACGAACCAAATGGAACATGTGCGTGTATGTTAAAACTTTTGTAAATGTTTTGAAAACTATAACCGCACATTGCGTTAAGTAAAAACGCGCAGGGAAAGAAAAACTCCACATTCATCAGATTAATGATTACTATTCTCATTAAAACAGCGGCGACGCCATGACGTTGCCTGCCGGAAGCGATGTCAGCAGTACACCCCCTCTTGTAAAAAGGAATTGTTATGTCTTTACGTCATCTGTACTCGCCGCGCCTGCGTGGTTCTCTGCTCTTAGGCTCTTTACTCATTGCCGGTTCGTTCCAGGTTCATGCCGCCGAAGAGATGCTGCGCAAAGCGGTAGGAAAAGGCGCGTATGAAATGGCCGTGAGTCAGCAGGAGAACGCGCTGTGGGTCGCGACGTCGCAAAGCCGCAAAACGGATAAGGGCGGCATTGTCTATCGCCTCGATCCGGTTACGCTGGAAGTGACGCAGGCTATTCATAACGATCTTAAGCCGTTTGGCGCCACGATTGATCAAGCCACCCAGACCCTGTGGTTTGGGAACACCACCAACAGCGCGGTAACCGCTATCGATGCGAAAACCGGTGAGGTCAAAGGACGCCTGGTGCTGGATGAGCGCAAGCGTAGCGAAACGGTCAAGCCGCTGCAGCCGCGACAGCTGGTGGCGGATGACGCCACCAACACGGTGTACATCACCGGTATCGGCAAAGAGAGCGTGATCTGGGTGATTGATGGCGCAACGCTGAAGCTGAAAGACACGATCGCCAATACGGGCACATATGGCACCGGTCTGGCGCTGGACGCCCAGGCAAAACGTCTGTACACCACCAACGCCGACGGCGAACTGGTGACGATTGATACGGCAACCAACAAAATCCTGAGCCGCAAAAAACTGCAGGACGACGGGAAAGAACACTTCTACCTGAACCTGAGCCTGGATACCGCCGGTCAGCGTGCGTTTGTGACGGATTCAAAACAGCCTGAAGTGCTGGTGGTGAGCCTGAAGGATGGCAGCGTAATGGAGAAAATCGCTGCGCCTGAATCGCTGGCGGTTCTGTTTAACCCGGCGCGCAATGAGGCCTACGTGACGCATCGTGAAGCAGGGAAGGTGAGCGTGATTGATGCGAAAACCTACAAAGTGACGAAAACCTACGATACGCCGGTTTATCCGAACAGCCTGGCGCTGTCCGCAGACGGTAAAACCCTGTACGTGACGGTGAAACAGAAATCTACCCGTCAGCAGGAAGCCACTCAGCCTGACGACGTCATTCGTATCGCGCTGTAAGGCTTGAATTGCCCGGCGGCGCTGCGCCTGCCGGGCCTGGAAAACCATGAGATGTAGGCCGGGTAAGGCGAAGCCGCCACCCGGCTTTATTATTAACGCGAGGTTTCTTCAACCAGCGGGCCGTCATCGCGTTCATCGTCATGATGAACCGGCGCGGTGCTGTGAATTTCGTTAACGCGTTTACGCACGCCAAACCAGCCTGCAATGAGCAGCACGGCCAGCAGCGGAATGGTGGCAACGGTGTACGTGCCGTTCGGATAGTCGAACGCCATCAGCACCAGCACGCTAAAGAGGAACAGCAGGGTGAGCCACGAGGTCACCGGCGCGCCCGGTAGCTTGAATTTAACATCAGCCGCTTTACCTTCTTTAATCGCCTTACGCAGGCGCATCTGGCAAACCACGATAAAGGCCCAGGAGGCGATAATGCCCAGCGCGGCAACGTTCAGCACGATCTCAAATACCTGCGACGGAACAAGGTAGTTCAGGAACACGCCAAACACGTAGACCACCAGCGTCGCGAGGATACCCGCGTAAGGCACCTGCTGCTTGCTCATTTTAGACATGAACTTCGGCGCTGAGCCGCCCATCGACATGGAGCGCAGGATGCGGCCAGTGGAATACAGGCCCGAGTTCAGGCTGGAGAGCGCCGCGGTCAGCACCACGATATTCATGATGCTGCCCACGTAAGGTACGCCCAGCTTAGAGAAGAAGGTCACGAACGGGCTTTGGCCCGCCTGATAGGCGTTCCACGGCAGAAGCAGAACCAGCAGCACCACGGAACCCACATAGAACAGGCCGATACGCCAGATCACGCTGTTGATGGCTTTTGGCACCATGGTCTGCGGATCTTTACACTCCCCGGCAGCCGTACCCACCAGTTCGATAGAGGCAAAGGCAAACACCACCCCCTGAACCAGCACCAGCGCAGGCAGCAGCCCGTGCGGGAAGAAGCCGCCGTTATCGGTTATAAGGTGGAAGCCCGTGGCATTACCGTCCAGCGGCTTGCCGCTGCCGAGGAACACCGTACCCACCACGAGGAAAATCACGATGGCCAGCACTTTTACCAGCGCAAACCAGAACTCCATTTCGGCGAACCACTTCACGCCGATCATGTTCATGGTGCCAACGATCGCCAGCGCGCCGAGGGCAAATACCCACTGCGGCACATCGCCAAACGCGCCCCAGTAGTGCATGTACAGCGCAACGGCGGTGATGTCGACGATACCGGTCATTGCCCAGTTAACGAAGTACATCCAGCCCGCCACGTAGGCGGCTTTTTCACCGAGGAATTCACGGGCATAGGAGACAAAGCTGCCGCTGGACGGGCGATGCAGTACCAGCTCGCCTAACGCACGCAGAATAAAGAAAGAGAAAATTCCACACACCAGATAGACCAGTGCGAGCGCGGGGCCCGCCATCTGAAGACGTGCGCCAGCGCCTAAAAACAGACCTGTACCAATAGCGCCGCCGATGGCGATCATTTGAACCTGACGGTTGCCCATCGCCTTGTGGTAGCCCTCTTCGTGAGAGTTCAACCAGCGACGTTTCGCAGCATGATGATCGGCTGCGCTTTTATTGCTTGTTTTCATTGAGTTACCTGTTTGCCTGTCTGAACCATTAACGTGATAGTCCTGCCTGGCAGCGAGCGAACCAAACGATTGCTTCTGCCCCGGCACATGCCGCCTTTCCAGTCATTCTGTGTATGGATAAGGTGAAACATGGCGTGGCATCCTACCCGCAATTCATAAGTGACGCAAAATATAACCGTGACGAAAGTGATGCTCGTCGAAGGAAATCGTGTGGTCAGAGCAGACGGGGATCGCAACGCGCTGAATCGTGGTGATATTTTAGACAAAACTGTCAATGAGATGCTGCTCTAATCATCAGGTTCGCTTAACAATTGCAGGCTGTAATTGATGAATTGAATTCATAACGATAAGCGGAACTGCACTGTAGTGCTCATAAAAAATTATGCCTAAAGTAAAGGCATCATAAACAGAGGCATGAGGTGAATGATGCAGAAGCGACAACTAGGGCAGCAGGGTTTAACGGTATCCGCGCTGGGATTCGGATGCATGGGGCTAAGTTTTGGCTATGGCCCGGCAACCGAAAGGCAGCAGGCTATCGCGCTTATCCGTGCCGCCGTCGAACAGGGTGTGACGCTTTTTGATACCGCTGAAATCTATGGCCCGTATCTGAATGAGGACGTTGTGGGCGAGGCGCTCGCGCCGTTTCGCGATAAGGTGGTGATTGCCACCAAGTTTGGCTTCGATTGCGACAGGCCGGGTCAGGTGCTCAACAGTCGTCCGAAACATATTCGTTCATCCGTCGAAGGTTCGTTAAAACGGCTGAAAACCGACTGTATCGACCTCTATTATCAGCACCGTGTCGACCCGGATGTTCCCGTGGAGGATGTTGCAGGTACCATCGCCGATCTTATTACTGAGGGTAAAGTGAAGCATTTTGGCCTCTCAGAAGCGGGGCCTGAAACTATCCGTCGCGCGCACGCCGTCTGCCCGGTGGCAGCCTTGCAGAGTGAATATTCGTTATGGTGGCGACAGCCTGAACAGGAGATCCTGCCTTTGCTGGCTGAGCTGAATATCGGGTTTGTACCTTTCAGCCCGCTGGGCAAGGGCTTTTTGACCGGCGCCATTGATGCCAGTACGACCTTCGACAGCAGTGATTTTCGCAACATTGTGCCGCGCTTTAGCGAAGAATCACGGATGGCGAATCAGCATCTGATAGACGTGGTGAAAGAACTGGCCGCCGGGCAGGGCGTCACGCCCGCACAAATTGCGCTGGCCTGGCTATTGTCCAAAGCGCCGTGGATTGTGCCTATCCCGGGAACCACTAAACTGCATCGGCTGGAGGAGAATCTGGGCGCAGCAAACGTGACGTTGTCACCCGAAGCGATCGGCAACATCAACCGCGCGTTGACGCAAATTGATGTCGTTGGCGACCGCTATCCGCAGCATCTTCAGGCGCGTGTCGGAAAATAGACTACCCATTACGCAGCGCCTCAACCAGTAGGGCAAAGGCCGTGGTGTGCTGGCGGCGGCTTGGGTAGTACAGGTGATAGCCGTCAAACGCCGGGCACCATGCCTCCAGCACCCGGATTAAACGTCCCTGCGCGATAGCCTCCGCGACGGTGTCTTCCGGCACGTAGGCCAGCCCCAGCCCGTTCTCGGCGGCGTCAATGCGCTGCGGCAGACTGTTAAGCGTGAGCTGCCCCTCAACCCGCACGCGGATCTCGCGCCCGTCGCGTTCAAACTCCCAGGCGTACAGCCCCCCGCGCGTGGGCAGGCGCATATTGATGCAGCGGTGCGCGGCCAGCTGCTCGGGCGTTTCCGGCACGCCGTGGTGCTCAAGATAGTTAGCCGAACCCACAACGGCCATGCGCATATCCGGTGCGATCCGCACGGCTATCATATCCTTCGCCACCTGTTCCCCCAGGCGAACCCCTGCGTCGAATCGACCATCCACGATATCCGTCAGGCCATTATCTACCGTTACCTCAACGTGAATGTCGGGATACTTCATCATAAAGGGTTTCAGTACCGGCCACAGGACGGCGCTCATCGCATGTTCCCCGGCGGTGATGCGGATATTCCCGGCGGGTTTGTCGCGGGTGTCGCGCAGCGCGGCCAGCTCCTGCTCAATCTCCACCAGATGCGGGCTTAAGCGCATGAAGAGCCGTTCCCCGGCCTCGGTAGGGGCAACGCTGCGGGTTGTGCGGGTCAGCAGGCGAACGTCCAGACGCGCTTCAAGGTTTCGCATCGCGTGGCTTAACGCCGATTGCGAAACGCCCAGCTGCGCTGCCGCGCGGGTGAAGCTGCGCTCGCGGGCGACAACCATAAAAGAGAGTAAATCGTTAAAATTGTCTTTAAGCATCGCGGCTTACCTCATTTATGAATTGTGCTCATGGTTCCTTTCTGATTATGCAGTCTAATGCTCACGGCACCTTTGCGCTACTGTTAGCGCAACAGCCAACGAGGAGAAAAGTATGAAAATTATTCGTAGCGGTTCATTACCTTCCGTTCAGGGGCCAGAAGCCTGGTTCACCGGCACCGTGCGCATTGATGCGCCGTTCCAGGCGACGGAGCCGGCAAAAGTAGGCGGGGCCACGGTGACCTTCGAGCCGGGCGCGCGTACTGCCTGGCACACCCATCCGCTTGGGCAAACGCTGATCGTCACCCAGGGGCGCGGCTGGCTGCAGGAGTGGGGCAAAGAGGCGGAGCCGCTGAACCAGGGCGACATCGCGTGGATCCCGCCGGGCGTCAAGCACTGGCACGGCGCGTGTGCGCAAACGGCGATGACCCATATTGCCATCGCCGAAGCGGTAAACGGCAGTCCGGTTGAGTGGCTGGAGAAAGTCACCGACGCGCAGTATCAAAACGAATAGCCGTTTAGCGTTTCGATAACAAAACGAAAACGTTATGATGCGATCCGTTTTCTTCAGCATGGCCAGGCGGAACGGTGAAAATCAATATTATCGGTACCAGCGGGAGCGGAAAAAGCACGCTTGCCCGACGCATCGCGGCGGAGCTGGCGCTTCCCTACATTGAGATGGACCGGCTGTACTGGCGGCCCGACTGGCAGGGAACGCCCGATGAGGAACTGCTTGTAACGCTGGCGAATACGCTGGACGCCACGCCCGGCTGGGTGCTCGACGGCAACTACAACCGCACGCGCCTCGTGAAGTGGCGCGATGTGGATCGCGTGATATGGGTGGACTGCGGGTTTGCCCGTACGCTCTGGCAGGCGGTCACGCGTGCGTTCAAGCGTGCATGGCGCCAGCAGGAGCTGTGGCCCGGCACGGGAAATCGCGAAAGCTTTCGTCGCTCCTTTTTCAGCCGGGAGTCAATCATTATCTGGACGATCAAAACCTGGCGCAGTAATCGCGAGCGTTATGAAGCCGATATGCAAAACCCGCAGTATGCCCACATTCATTTTGTCCGCATTACCTCCCGGCAGCAGGCCGACGCGCTGATTTCATCGCTAAAATCACACCGTTAGCAGGGTTATGCATTTCTGATTTCCGGGAAACCAAATGTAAATTAATTGTTTCTCAGTGGTGAAATTCGCCTTTAATAATGACGACATGTTAAGTCAAACGAGAACGCAACATGTCCTGGCGAATCAGCATTCTTGATAAAAGCCCTGTCGCAGAAAATGAAACGGCCGCCGATGCGCTGGCGCGCACCCTGAGCCTGGCGCAGCAGGCGGAAACACTGGGCTATCATCGCTTCTGGATTGCCGAACACCACAACACCCCGCAGCTTGCCAGCCCCTCACCGGAACTGCTGATTGCCTGGATACTCGGGCAGACGAAGCGCATCCGCGTAGGATCGGGCGGCGTCATGCTGCAGCATTACAGCCCTTACAAAGTTGCTGAAAACTTCAACGTGCTGGCCGCACTGGCGCCGGGCCGCGTGGATCTGGGCGTCGGAAAAGCCCCTGGCGGCCTGCCGCTCTCAACCCGCGCGCTGCAGCACGGCCTGAACCCGCAGGAAAAGGGCAGCTTTGCCGAGCAGCTCACGCAGCTGGACGGCTGGATCCGACCTGAAAATCAAACCGCTGAAGAGGCCGTGCGCGCCACGCCGCTGCCGCCGGTACCGGCGCAGGGATTCCTGCTGGGTGCCAGCACGGAAAGCGCGCTGCTCGCGGCGTCGCTGGACTGGAACTTCGTTTTTGCGGCACACCTGAACGGCGATCCGGAGCTTCTGCGCGAGGTGGTCACCACCTGGCGTCAGAACAGCGTTCGCGATGTGATCGTGGCGGTGCAGGCGATTATCGCGCCGACGCAGGCCGAGGCTGATGCCCTGGCGCAAAAGGTCGAGGTGTGGGGCGTGGAGCTGGCAAACGGCCAGCGCGTCACTGTCGCCAGCGAAGAGCAGGCCTATGCCTTTGCGCGTCAGGCGGGCTGCGAACCGATTCGCATCGCGCGCCGCGCGCAGTCCCTGCTGGCGGGCACCGCGGAGTCGGTGCTTGAGCAGCTCAACGCGCTCCATCAGCAGTGGGGTATAGACGAATTTATCATCGACACGCCGGTTGCGGAGGGGGCAACGCGCGTCGCGTCGCTGCGCCTGCTCGCCGAGGCGCGTCTTAACAGGGAGGTCACCGCATGAGCTTTGGCGAACAGCTGATTGCCTGGCGGCGTGAGCTGCATCAGAACCCCGAGCTGTCGGGTCAGGAAGTCGAAACCACTGCGCGCCTGCGCCAGTGGCTGACGAATGCCGGCATCACGCCACAACCTTACGACCTGTCGACCGGACTGGTGGCGGAAATTGGGACCGGCAGCAGGCTGATTGCGCTGCGCGCGGATATCGATGCCCTGCCGATTGAGGAGCGCAGCGGCGTGCCGTTTAGCTCACAGCGGCAGGGCGTGATGCACGCCTGCGGGCACGATATCCACACCAGCGTGATCCTCGGCGCGGCGCTCAAGCTAAAAGAGCGTGAGGCCTCGCTGAACGGACGGGTACGCATTCTGTTTCAGCCAGCCGAAGAGAACTTTGGCGGTGCGAAAAGCATGGTGCGGGCCGGCGCGCTACGCGACGTTAGCGCCATATTCGGTATGCATAACGAGCCGGGGCTGCCAGTGGGCGAGTTCGCCACGCGCGGTGGCCCGTTCTACGCCAACGTTGACCGCTTCGTGATCCGCATTACCGGCAAGGGCGCCCACGCCGCGCGTCCACACGAAGGGAATGATGCCATCGTGCTGGCAAGCCAGCTGGTCACGGCGCTGCAAAGCGTTGCCAGCCGCAACGTCAACACGCTGGATTCGGTGGTGCTCAGCGTCACGCGCATCGCTGGGGGAAATACCTGGAACGTGCTGCCAGAGAGCGTCGAGCTTGAAGGCACGCTGCGCACCCATCGCACGGAGGTGCAGCAGAACGTGAAGGCCCGCGTCGGTGAAATCGCCGCCGGATTTGCCAGCGCCTTTAGCGCTCAGATCGACATCACCTGGTACGCCGGACCGACCGCGCTGGTCAACGACGAACGCTGGGCCGACTTCGCCAGCTCCGTCGCCAGAGAAGCCGGATACGAAACCCGGCACGCCGAGCTGCACATGGGCGGGGAAGATTTCGCCGTTTATCTGCAGCAGATCCCCGGGGCGTTTGTCAGCATCGGTAGCGCCAGCCCGTATGGTTTACATCATCCGGCATTTAATCCAGATGAAGCACTGATTGAGCCCGCTGCCCGCTATTTTGCACAGCTTGCGGAAAAAGCCCTGCAACACGTTTAATTCATAAGAGGTGAATATGTCTGCAACCCGACAGCTGCGGCTGGGGACCATTTTGCATGGTGCATCCGGAAATATGTCCGCCTGGCGTCATCCAGCGGCGACCGCGGATGCCAGTATTAATTTTACTTTCGTCAAAGAGACGGCGCTAAAAGCGGAAGAGGGCAAGCTCGATTTTTTATTCGTTGCCGACGGTCTCTATATCAACGAGAAATCGATCCCGCATTTTTTAAACCGTTTCGAACCCTTAACCGTGCTGTCCGCGCTGGCAAGTATCACCTCGCGCCTGGGGCTGGTCGGCACGCTATCGACCTCCTACAGCGAGCCGTTCACCACGGCGCGCCAGTTCGCCAGCCTCGATCACCTGAGCAACGGACGCGCGGGCTGGAACGTGGTGACCTCTCCGCTGGAGGGGTCGGCGAAGAACTTTTCTCGTGAAAAGCACCCGGATCACGCGCTGCGCTACCGGATTGCCGACGAGTATCTTGACGTGGTGAAGGGGCTTTGGGACTCCTGGGAAGGCGATGCCTTTTTGCGCAATAAGGAGAGCGGGCAATTCTTTGACCCGGCGAAACTGCATACCCTGGATCATCACGGTGATTTCTTTCAGGTCGCCGGACCGCTGAATATTGGCCGCACGCCGCAGGGTCGTCCGATTGTCTTTCAGGCGGGCGCGTCGGATGACGGGAAAAAGCTGGCGGCGAAACATGCGGATGCCATCTTTACCCATCACGAAACCTTCGATGAAGCCAGAGCGTTTTATCAGGATGTAAAACAGCAGCTGGAAGCAAACGGCCGCCGCGCGTCAGACTTACATATTTTCCAGGGCGTCAGCGTCATCGTCGGTAACGATGCCGACGATGTGGAAAACCAGTACCAAACCACCGCGGCGCTGGTGTCGATTAAGGATGCCCTGAACTATCTCGGGCGTTACTTCGAGCATCATGACTTCAGCCAGTACCCGCTCGACGAGCCGTTCCCGGATATCGGCGACTTAGGTAAAAACAGCTTCCGCAGCACCACCGATGAAATCAAGCGCAATGCCGCCGAGCGAGGCTTAACCCTGCGTCAGGTGGCGCTGGAAGCCGCATCGCCGCGCCCGCGCTTTTCCGGCACGCCGGAGGAGGTGGCTGACGGGCTGCAGGCCTGGTTTGAAGGCTTCGCGGCGGACGGCTTCATCATACAGGGCGGCACGCCGGACACCTTCCCGCGCTTTGTTGAGCAGGTGGTGCCCGTTCTCCAGGCCCGCGGCCTGTTCCGCACCGAGTATCCTGGGACTACTCTGCGCGAGAGCCTGGGCCTGGACGAACCCAGAAACCAGTACACACAACAATAAAAGAGAACACCGCTATGCAGAAAACATCGCTTATTCTGGCGCTCGCGCTGGCCTTTACCCCTGCCGTCTGGGCAGAGAATGTGAATATTAACGGTACCGGCGTGAGCATCGAGGCCAATAAAACGCCGGTCAACACCGCCAAAAACAGTGACGCGGTGGCGCAGCTGCCGAAAGACTATCGTTTTGCCGTGCCGGGGAAATTTACCGTGGCGGTGGCGGGGCTGAACCAGCCGCCGCTGACGGTGTTTTCCGATGACAACAAAACGCTGCTGGGAAGTGAAGTTGACGTTGCCCGCCTGGTGGCGGACAGCCTCGGGCTTGAATTGAACGTGGTGCCAACATCGTGGGAAGACTGGCCGCTGGGCGTGGCGTCCGGGAAGTACGATGCGGCCATCAGCAACATCACCGTCACCAAAGAGCGTAAAGAGAAGTTCGACTTCGCGACCTATCGCAAGGATTCCCTTGGCTTCTACGTGAAGTCGACCAGCCCGATCAAGAAGCTTGAGAAAGCGGAAGACATCGCCGGGCTGCGCATTATCGTGGGCTCCGGGACCAATCAGGAAGCCATCCTGCTGGCGTGGAATGCGGAAAACCTGAAGAAGGGGCTGAAACCCTTTACGCCGGTCTACACCAAAGACGACGCGGCCCAAACGCTGGCGCTCCAGTCCGGACGCGCGGACGCCTACTTCGGCCCGAACGTGATTGGGGCATGGAAAGCGGCGCTGAACGGGAAAACCAAACTGGTCGGCAGCGTCGACGGCGGCTGGCCGAAGGCGGCGCACATTGCGGTGACGCTGAAAAAAGGCAGCGGGCTGGTTGAGCCGGTGCAAACCGCGCTGAACGGCGTGATTAAAAACGGTGACTACGACAAAGTGCTCAACCGCTGGGGGGAAGGCGTCGAGCGCATCCCGAATTCAGAAGTAAACCCGGCAGGCCTGGGCGACTAAGGAGGCGCTATGCGCGAACAATTTCGTGACGTTTCGCCGGAAGATGCCGAACTTCAGCCCATTATCGACGGGCTGTTCGGTGAGTACGCCGCGCGCTACGGGGACTACTTTTCCAAAGATGCGGAAGTAGAGCTCACCGAATGGTATCTGGCGCCGCAGGGGCTGTTTATCGTCCTGGAGCGCGACGGAAAAATTATCGCCACCGGCGCGTACAAACCCTTCGACGATCGCACCGCGGAAATCAAACGCATCTGGACGGACAAAACGCTGCGCCAGCAGGGGCTCGCGGGCCGTGTGGTGCAGGAGCTGGAGCGCAGGGCGGTGCTGGCGGGCTACAGCCAGATCTACCTCACCACGGGGTTCCGACAGCCGGAAGCGGTGCGGCTCTATCTCAGCCAGGGGTATCAGGCGCAGTTCGATCTCAACCGCGATCCGGAAGAGTACAGCCAGCCGCCCTTTGACGGTCGGCTGCGCTTCACAAAAACGCTGGTGCGCGAAGCGTACAGTAAAACCGCATGAGGAACGACGATGAGCAACGTTGAAACCATTAAGGTGGTCCCGGCACGCTACCCGCTTCGCGCCGCCGGGGCCGTGGCTGCCCTGTTTGTGCTGGCGGTCGTGATCCAGTCCGTCGCGTTTAACCCGCGATGGGAGTGGGCGGTGTTTGCCCGCTGGTTCTTTGACCCGGTGATCCTGGAGGGCGTAGGGCAAACCCTGCTGCTGACGCTGATCGGTACCGCGCTGAGCGTGGTGATTGGCGGGTTGCTGGCGCTGGCGAGGCTCTCCTCGTCCTGGCTGCTGAGCAGCCTGGCGTGGGGCTACATCTGGCTGTTTCGCTCGCTGCCGCTGATCGTGGTGCTGATCATCCTCTACAACTTCTCGTACCTGTACGACACGCTCTCCCTGGGCGTGCCGTTTACCGGCATCACCTGGGGCAGCTTCGACACCATCAACGTGCTGGGGCAGTTCTCTACCGCCGTGGTGGGGCTGACGCTGGTGCAGAGCGCCTATACCGCCGAGATCATCCGCGGGGGCTTCCTCGGGGTGGATCACGGCCAGTATGAAGCGGCCGCCGCGCTGGGCCTGCCGGCCTGGCGCCGCACGCTGCGCATCATTCTGCCTCAGGCGCTGCGCACGATTTTGCCATCCGGCTTCAATGAGATCATCAGCCTCGCGAAGGGGACGGCGATGGTGTACGTCCTGGCGATGCCGGAGCTGTTCTACACCATCCAGATGATCTACAACCGCACCCAGGAGGTGATCCCGCTGCTGATGGTCGGCGCCGTCTGGTATCTGGTGATTACTACCGTGTTGTCCGCGATTCAGCACGTTGTAGAGCGCGGACTCGCCCGCAGCGAACGCCGATCTGCCGTTAACCAGAGCCGGGCCACCAGCCGCGCCCGCTCCGTGACCACCACGCAAACGCAGGAGCCCGTCCATGCAAGCCTCTCCTGAAGGACATATTTCCATTACCGGCGTCAGCAAGTTTTTTGGCCGCCACAAGGCGCTCGATAACGTCTCGCTGGAAATACCGCCCGGCTCCGTGACGGTGATCCTCGGCCCGTCCGGTTCCGGCAAATCAACCCTGCTGCGCACCATTAACCACCTGGAGCGCGTCGACGAAGGGTTTATTCAGATCGACGGGGACTACATTGGCTATCGACGCCAGGGCGACAGGCTCTACGAGCTGAAGGAGAAGGAGATCCTCAGGCAGCGCGTCAACGTGGGCTACGTGTTCCAGAACTTCAATCTCTTCCCGCACCTGACGGTGCTGGAAAACCTGATTGAGGCACCCATAGCGCACAAGAAGTTCAGTAAAAAAGAGGCGGTTGAAAACGCCTACGGCCTGCTGGACGTGGTCGGGCTGCGGGATAAAGCCGATGCCTGGTCACGGCATCTTTCCGGCGGCCAACAGCAGCGGATCGCCATTGCCCGCGCGCTGGCGCTGCGCCCCCGCGTGATGCTGTTTGATGAACCCACCTCGGCGCTCGACCCCGAGCTGGTCGGCGAAGTGCTGGACGTGATCAAAAAGCTCGCCCGTTCCGGCACCACGCTGGTGGTGGTCACCCATGAGATCGGCTTTGCCCGCGAGGTGGCGGATCAGGTGGTGTTTATGGTCGACGGAAAAATCGTTGAGCAGGGGAGCAGCGACGAGGTCTTGAACCGCCCGTCGCACCCGCGAACGCGACAGTTCCTCTCTAAAGTGCTGTAAGGAGCGCAGATGAAATATGGACTTCTGGCAGGGCTAATCTTCACCACCGCAAGCCACGCCGGCATTGATGTGAAGGCCAATGAACAGCCGCTGCCGGTCACGCGCGATCCTCAGGCGGTGGAGAAGATCCCCGCAAATTACAAATTCGTTGAGCCGGGTACGCTGACGGTCGCTGTTTCGGCCCTCAACTCTCCGCCGCTGGCGCTGCTGGCCAGCGATAACCGTACGCGCATCGGCAGCGATCCGGATATCGCGCGCCTGCTGGCGGGCAGCCTGGGGCTGAAGCTAAAGCTGGTGCCGACGGCATGGGAAGACTGGCCGCTGGGGATTGCCTCCGGCCGCTATGACGTGGCGCTGGTGAACATTGCGGTGACCGAACAGCGCAAAGAGAAGTTTGATTTTGCCACCTACCGCGTCGATTCCCTGGCCTTCTCGGTGAAGTCCACCAGCGATGTTCAGTCGATCAAAAGCGCGGAGGATCTGGCGGGTAAAAAGGTGATTGTTGGCTCCGGCACCAATCAGGAACGTATTCTGCTGGGCTGGAACGAGGAGAACAAAAAGGCGGGGCGTGAACCCGCGCTGCCGGTCTATCTGACCGACGATGCTTCCGGGAATTTGTACATTCAGTCCGGCAGGGCGGACGTGTTCTTTGGGCCGCAGTCGGTGTCGGCCTATAAGGCGGCGCTGACCGGCAAAACGCGCGTGGTGGGGCTAGGCCCGAAAAAAGCCTATGTCGCAACGACCACCAAAAAAGGCAACGAGCTTGTCTATGCGCTGCAGGCCGCGCTGAACGGTGCGATTGCGCGCGGGGAGTACCAGAAGGTGCTGGCGCGCTGGGGCGAGCAGGGCGAAGCGGTGGCGCAGTCGGAGGTTAACCCGCCTGGGATAACCTACTAAAGGTGCTCTATACCCAAAATAATTCGAGTTGCAGGAAGGCGGCAAGGGAACGAATCCCCGGGAGCGTACATAAGTACGTGACTGGGGTGAGTGAGTGCAGCCAACGCACCTGCAACTTGAAGTATGACGGGTATACACTTAGGGTTTTCATCCTGGAGGGGGCTTCATGATAAAACTCTATGGCGTACCCGGCTGGGGATCGGCAATCAGTGAGGTGATGCTGACCCTGGCAGACATTCCTTATCAATTTATCGACGTGGACGGGTTCGACCAGCCCGGCCCGCAGCGCGAGCTGCTGCAAAAGCTCAATCCGCTGTGTCAGGTGCCGACGCTGGCACTGGAAAATGGCGCGATCGTCACCGAAACGGCGGCGATTGCCCTGATGGTGTTGGACAGATGTCCCGACCTCGCTCCACCCGTCGGCCAGGCCGAACGTCAGCAGTTTCAGCGTTTGCTCATCTGGTTTGTCGCAAACGTCTATCCCACCTTTACCTATGCCGACTATCCGGAACGCTGGGTGCCGGATGCGCCAGAACAGCTAAAGAAAAACTGCATCGAGTACCGTAAATCACTCTACCTGTGGTTTGACAGCCAGCTGAAAGCCTCACCCTTTGCGTTTGGTGAACGGCTAACCCTGCTGGATGTGTATATTGCGGTCGCACGTACCTGGGGACCACGACACGAGTGGTTCGCTGCAAACACGCCCAATATCACGTCGATCGCAGATTCGGTCTGCGCGCTGCCGGAACTGCACAAGGTGTTAAAGGCAAACGAGATTATCTGATAACGTGGAACGCTCACTCACAACAGGAAGCCTGCACATGCCACACGTTGATATCAAATGTTTTCCCCGCGATCTGAATGACGAACAAAAAACCGCCCTGGCGGCGGATATCGCCGAGGTGATTACGCGCCATCTGAACAGCAAGGACCGCTCTATCTCCGTTGCGCTGAATGAAGTTCAGGAAGCCGACTGGAAAGCGCAGGTATGGGACACCGAGATCGGCCCTAAGCTGGATGAGCTGATCAAGAAGCCGGGTTATTCGATGTAATATTTGCCGGGTAGGGCAAAGCCGTCTGTCGGAGCAGGCGGCGTTTTGGTATCTCTGTGAATTATCTCACTATCTGGAAAAGTGAGCGCAATGCTAGAATCTTTACATCCACAGCGACGGGATGTAAACATGGCCGGAAGAGTTGATTATCATATTGAAAAATATCTCCTGACGGAATCCGCGGAGCCCGAGCGCCTCACGCGCCAGTGGGCTGAAGTGCTGGAAGAATGTCGTGAGCAAGGGTCCGGTGCAGAAGATCGCCTGCGCCTCGCGTTGCTGAATGTGGACTATGTGACCAGCTTTGAACTTCCCTTCAGGCTGCTGCTCACCCGCGCACCTCAGCTTATTGACGGCGTCAGGAACGAGCTGCAGCTCAGCCAGAAAAATGTTCTGTTTAACGGCAAAAGGTTCGGCTGCGTTTACAGCCTGAAAATGAATCTTGAGGGGATCCCCGACGAATTTAGCTATCACCTTAAGACGCGCATTCATCGAAGCGAAGCGAATGGCGGGAGTGAAGCCCCGTATCGTGACATCGCCCGGCAGGTGAAAGCCCCCAGGGAACGTCTCAGGCTGGCACTCGAAAACGGGCTTACCGTGACGGCGCTCGACGGGCTTTTCTGGTTTGGCATTCAGCGCATCGCGGCCGATGTGCAGAGGTTAAGAAAAGCAGGCGTGAGGATTGTGACGTCAGAAACCGAGGTGTTCGATACGCTTACGGGAACAAACCGGCGGGTCCCCGCGTATAGCCTGGCTCAGCCGGAATGAGTATCGCTCGCAGAGCCGTAGGCCGCCTCAGAGACGGTGAAAAATGGCGGCGAGCTTTTTGACTGCGTCTTCTATTTCCTTTTCCGTGTAGGCGGCAAACCCCATCAAAAACCCTGTTGAATCCGGGCTTCCCGTATATAAATCGGTAAGCCCCAATATATCAACCCCCGCGCGGCGGGCAGCGGCGGCAATCGCTTTCTCAGATATTCCGCGCTTCAGGTGACAGGGCATTTGCATTCCCCCCGCTGGCGATTCACAGGTGACGTAATCAGAAAGATATGCCTCCATCATGCCTGCCAGCATGTCACGACGAGCAACATAAATTCCCCGCATCTTACGAACATAGGCGCTGAAATGGCCTCCTTCCAAAAATTTAGCCAGCGTCAATTGGGCTATCGAAGCGGTGTGCCCATCCAGTAATGTTCTTGCCAGGGTAAAGGGCTCTGCAAGTTCGGAGGGAACGATCGCATAGGCAATACGCAGCCCGGGAAACAGGGACTTGGTGAACGTGCCGATATAGATTGTCCGGCCGTAGGCGTCCAGCCCCTGAAGGCTGGCCATGGGCTTCCCGTCGTAGTGAAATTCACTGTCATAATCATCCTCAATGATCCAGGCCGCGTGACGGTTCGCCCATTCAACAACAGCCAGCCTCCGGTCAAGAGAGAGCGTTACGCCAGTAGGATACTGGTGAGAAGGGGTCAGGTAGATAGCCCTGGCGGGCTCTGTCAGCGAATTGAGGCCGTCAATGGAAATACCGTTGTCATCAAGCGGAACCGGGATACAGCGCAGACCGGCAGCGCGAAACGCCTTGTGTGCACCTTGATAGGAAGGATCTTCAATGACAATGCCGTCCCCGCCGTCCATCAGCACCTGGGAACAGAGCGCAAGCGCCTGTTGAGAGCTTGTCAGAACGATAACCTGTTCGGGCCGCGCTCGGGTCCCGCGCTCAAGATTGACGTATTCCGCAATTGCCTGCCGCAAATGCGGAATACCCTGCGGCGGGCTTTGTTCTAACGCCTGATGTTTAAACTCCTTCATGACCTGTCGCTGGAGCCGCTCCCAGAGCGGGATGGGAAACAGGCGGGTCTCAGGAATGCCGGGCGCAAGGGGGCGAGGGGAGGAAAACTCGCGGACCCCGCCGCTTTCATAAACGACCCTTCCCCGAGCGCTGAGCTTTGCTTTTCGTATCTCAGCGGTGGGCTGCCGCCGTCGGGGTTGGGGTTTTAAAAACCGTGCGCTTGAAGAGACGAAGCTTCCTCTGCCCGTTTGTCTCTCAATAAAACCTTCGGCATGCAGGCTGGAGTAGGCCGCTTCAACGGTATCCCGGGAAACGCAGAGAGACGCCGCCAGGGCACGTGATGCAGGCAGGGCCTTACCGTGAGATAAGATCCCTTCCAGTATCAATGTCCGTATTGCTCTCTGGATCCTTTCATGTAGCGGTAGCGATCCGTTAGCGGGGTCGATGATCCATGCCTTAACCGTTTCAAGCTGCGCGTGCTTAAACATCAATTTTTCCACTCTTGCTCTGACCGTCTTCATTCTAAAGCAATACCGCGTTCAGGAGCATGAGAATTGGTCTGCTTAATTCACGAAAATTGGCAGGGAAAAACCTGCCATTTAGCGAATACACTTTTGCATAAGCGAATAATGAATGGACAAAGAGGCAATATGAACAATACGAGCGTGACGATTGAGGCAGTTCAAGAAAGTGATTTTGACAGCTGGATGCCGCTGTGGAGAAAATATCAGGAATTTTATAACGTCGATCTCTCCGCGGAGATCACAACACGAACCTGGCAACGGTTTTTTAGCACGGTTGAGCCGCTATTCTGCGTAGTGGCACGATCGCAGGGGGAGATCGTTGGTTTTGCGCATTATCTGTTTCACCTTTCCACGTGGGCGGAGAACAATTACTGCTATCTCGAAGATTTATACGTCAGCGAGGCCGTCAGGGGCAAACACATCGGCAAGCAGCTCATTGAGCATGTTCAGAAAGAAGCAAGAAAACATCCTGCCGCCCATCTTTACTGGCATACGCACGAAGCCAACTACCGCGGTCAAAAATTGTACGACTGGGTGGCGAAAAAAAGCGGAATGATTGAATATCGAATGCAGGTGAGATAACGCTTGTCGACTGACAATACGCCCCTTAGATACGCGGGGCGTTTTTTAACAGCGTGCATCGCTATTCAGCAAATGCCCGTAATGCTTCACCATCCAGGCGATAACGTACCCATTCTGACTGCGGCAACGCACCGATGCTCAGGTAGAAATCAATGGCGGGCTGGTTCCAGTCAAGCACGCTCCATTCCAGTCGGCCACAATGGCGCTCCACTGCGCACTGCGCGACCTTTTTCAACAGCGCCTTGCCTGCGCCCTTGCTGCGGTATTCCGGGGAAACGTACAAATCCTCCATATAGATGCCGTTGCGACCAAGCCAGGTGGAATAGCTGGTAAAGAACACGGCATAGCCGACAACGTTCCCGGCAAACTCGGCGATCAGCGCTTCGGTCTTACTTTCTGCGCCAAAAAGCGTGTTTCGGATCTCCTCCGGCGTGGTGATCACCTCTTCTGGCGCTTTTTCATACACCGCAAGCTCATAAATCATGTCGTAAATTGCCGCTGCATCTTCCGGTCTTGCCTGACGAATCGTGATGCTCATCCGTTTCCCTTTATCTCTGTTTGATGTTGATGGGGCACAGCATAAAGGGTAATGTCAGAAGAATTAAGTGCAATGAAATCAACAAATGATGAATATTATGCATCCGGCATTACGGCGCCTGGATTTAAACCTCCTGCCGGTTTTCGACGCGATTTACCGTCATCGTTCGGTTCGACTGGCGGCGGATGAGCTGGCGATGAGCACCTCGGCGCTCAGCCATGCCCTGTCCAGGCTACGCATTTCTCTTAACGATCCCTTATTCTACCGGGAGGGGCACCGAATGTGCCCCAGCGTCTATGCCACTCAGCTTGCGCCTGTTATTGCATCGGCACTGAAGGTGCTCAACCAGGAGCTGTCTCCGCAGCGGCAGTTCGACGCCGCCGTGAGTACGGAATGTTTGCAGATTGCGATAACCGACTTTACCGCGTTCTGCATCTTCCCCGCGCTCATGAACACGCTTCAACACGCGGCACCGGGCCTGCGCCTGGAGCTGCGTTACTTGCCGCACAGCCCGGCATTAACCGAGCTGCTGGCAGGTGAGGTGGATCTGGCTCTCGGATTTAGCACCGCAGAGGATATCCGGTATCCCGAGCTGGAAGAGATAAGCTGGTTTCAGGATGAGTATGTCGTGATTAGCAACGTCAGCCGGAGCGCGTTAACGCTGGAGGATTATCTCGCCGCCCGGCATCTGGTGGTTACGCCGTGGAACGAGAAGCAGGGGGTACTGGACCTGCAGCTTGAACGCATGGGCTACACCCGACAAATTGCAATCAAAACCCCGTCCATGCTCAGCGCGCCGTTCGTCGTCGCAGAAAGCGACCTGCTGATGGCGCTGCCTCGCTTCGCCGCCGAAAGGTTAATGCTGGCGGCAAATATCAAGCTCTTCGCATTGCCATTCGACATTAGCCCATTTGAGGTAAAGATTTATTCGCATAAACGCAGCGGCAAGCGCGACGCCACGAACTGGGTAAAGACCACGCTGCGCACCCTGGCCGAAGGGCTATCGTCAGTACGCTTATGATTTTGCCTGTAGCAGGATCGCCATCAGCCCTGGAAAGCGGGCGTCCAGATCCTCTCTTCGTAAAGAGATTAAGTTCTCCCGCCCCTGGGGGCGCTGCCAGATCACGCCGCTGTCGCGCAGCACGCGCCAGTGGTGGGTCATGGTTGATTTCACCACGTCCTCCGGGCGCAGCGCGTTGCAGCTCAGTTCGCTGCCGTCGGCCAGCCTGCGGATAATCGAGAGCCGGAGCGGGTTGCCGAGGGCAAACAGCACATTTTCCAGCAGTATTTGTTCAGGTTCCGGGTGGTTAGGGATCATCGTTTTCCTGCGCCTCACGTCAGATTGAGCTATATCAACAATAGGTCAACCGTTAAAAAATAGTTCGATAATACTCGTACAATAGGACTATTATAGCAAATGAACGAATGCGCGACCATCCCGGTCGTCACTGACAAGTCACAGGACTTAAGGAAATATCATGCCCCGACCCATCCCCCTCGAACGTTATCGCAACATCGGTATCTCCGCGCATATCGATGCCGGTAAAACTACCACCACCGAGCGCATCCTGTTTTATACCGGGATGAGCCACAAGCTGGGTGAAGTACACGATGGCGCGGCAACCACCGACTGGATGGCGCAGGAGCAAGAGCGCGGGATCACCATTACGTCCGCCGCCGTAAGCTGCTTCTGGCCGGGTATGGACGGAGGCTTTGAGCCGCACCGGATCAACATCATCGACACCCCGGGGCACGTGGATTTCACCATTGAGGTGGAGCGATCCATGCGCGTGCTTGACGGCGCCGTAATGGTGTATGACTCGGTTGGAGGCGTGCAGCCCCAGTCCGAAACGGTCTGGCGTCAGGCGAATAAGTACCACGTCCCGCGCCTCGCGTTTGTCAACAAAATGGACCGCCCGGGCGCGGATTTCTTCCGCGTCGTGCGGATGATGCAGGAGCGCCTGAAGGCCAATCCGGTGCCGATTGTGATCCCCGTGGGCGCCGAGGAACATTTCACCGGCGTAGTGGATCTCATCAAGATGCGCACCATCCTCTGGGACGATGCGACTCAGGGCATGACGTTTAGCTATGCGCCGGTGCCTGACGCTTTGCTCGCTAGCGCGCAGGAGTGGCGGGAAAGAATGGTCTCAGCGGCGGCAGAAGCCAGCGATGCGCTGATGGATAAGTACCTTGAGACCGGCGATCTCGATGAAGCCGAGATTATTCAGGGGCTGCGTATTCGTACCATTTCCGGCGAGATCCAGCCTATGCTGTGCGGCAGCGCGTTTAAAAATAAAGGCGTGCAGCGCATGCTTGACGCGGTTATCGAGCTGATGCCGTCTCCGCTGGACGTGCCGGCCATTGACGGCGTGGATGAAAAGGGCGAGCACGCGGAGCGTCACCCAAGCGATGACGAACCCTTCTCGGCGCTGGCCTTTAAGCTGATGAGCGATCCGTACGTCGGGCAGCTCACCTTCATCCGCGTGTACTCAGGCGTGCTGCGCAAGGGCGACGCGGTGTATAACCCGGTAAAAGGGAAGAAAGAGCGCATCGGGCGAATCGTGCTGATGCACGCCAACGATCGCCATGAGGTGGATGAACTGCGTGCGGGCGATATCGCGGCGTGCGTTGGGCTGAAGGATGTCACGACAGGCGACACCCTGACTGACCCGAACGCGGTGATTACGCTCGAACGGATGGAGTTCCCGGACCCGGTGATCTCTCTCGCCATCGAGCCGAGAACCAAGGCGGATCAGGAGAAAATGGGCCTCGCGCTGCAGCGTCTGGCGGCGGAAGATCCGTCGTTCCGCCTACATACTGACGAAGAGTCCGGCCAGACGATCATCTCCGGAATGGGCGAGCTGCACCTGGAAATCATCGTCGACCGCATGAAGCGCGAGTTTGGCGTCGAGGCGAACATCGGTCGTCCGCAGGTCACGTACCGCGAAACGCTGCGTAAGGCGGTGAAGGAGATCGAAGGCAAATTTGTCCGTCAGTCCGGCGGTAAAGGACAGTACGGCCACGTGGTGCTGAGCCTTGAGCCGCTGGCGCCGGGAAGTGGTTTCGTCTTTGAAGACGCCACCAAGGGCGGGGTGGTGCCGCGCGAGTATATTCCATCCGTGGAAAAAGGCCTGCGCGAAGCCATGAACAGCGGCGTGCTGGCGGGCTATCCGGTGGTCGACGTGAAAGCGACGCTGACGTTTGGTTCGTATCACGACGTTGACTCCTCGGAGATGGCCTTCCGCATGGCGGCGATCCTCGGCTTTAAAGAGGGGGCACGCAGAGCGGACCCGGCGATCCTGGAGCCCGTGATGCACGTTGAGGTGGAAACGCCGGAAGAGTACGCCGGCAACATTATGGGCGATCTCTCTTCCCGCCGCGGCATGGTGCAGGGAATGGCCGAGCAGTACGGCAGCCAGATCATTCGTGCTGACGTGCCGCTGGCGGAGATGTTTGGCTATGCCACCACGCTGCGCTCGATGTCGCAGGGGCGTGCGACGTACACGATGGAGTTCCATCACTTTGCGGAAGCCCCGCGAAATGTGGCGGATGAAATTATTGCACGGCGCGCGAAGTAGTTTATTCCACACGGCAGCTTTAGGGCTGCCGTGTGGTTTGTGTTATTTCAGATTTTCGTTACGCAGTATTTCTTGTCGCGAAACGGACTGAACCTTCCAGATCCCTTTTTCTTTGACCATACAGTCGATGACCGTATACTCCTGGTTTTTACCAAACGACACGTAAATATTCGTGCAAACCGGATCGTACTCGGATGAAACCACCGTCACATTCTCTGCCCAACCTTCCTCAATATCCTGCGCCTTAAGGAAGAAATCAGCATCATAAAACTCGTCGTCAGCGAAACGAGGGTCCTGCGCATGCCTTAATTTCTTCATGGTATCTGCAGTGACGTACTCTTCTATTTTCGCATTGTCCATAATGGGGAAATTATTAGCAGCATATTGACTGATGTACCATTTATTAAACCTTAATGCGGTTTTAGCTGCGTTATCAATCTCTTCGGCATGTGCAGCGCTGGTTAATAACAGAATAAAAATTAAGGCGGCTTTCATATTAATAGTGCCTGTAAAGCTGAAACGGTGGATGAGCTTTTCTGTATGCGGATCCAGGATACAGAGTGCGCTGAGCGAAATCGCTTAGCCATTGATGACCATCATAAATACAAACATGACCATCGGGATGATTTTCTATGGACTGTATAACAACCACGTCGCCTAACTGTGGGGCACCAGTGATTTTTTGAAACCCAACCTGAGACAATGTCAGCCCCATGTTCTTTGCTGACCCGGTTCCATGTATAGGTAGGCCGCCAGCAATGATGGCATTTTTCACAAAGAGCTCACATTTTCGATGGCTTTCGTGATAGACATGATTTTTTGCATACTCGACTGCAGCATATTTATTCCATGACATAGATATTTCCTTATCGATAGGTACAACTTCAATCGCATCAGAAATATCCTCCGTTTTACATCGCCATGGTAAACATTAAATGCCATAGGAAGTTTATATATATCAGCAATATATAATCATTAAAATCAATCCAGCGCCTTCACCATCTTGCCGCTCGTCACAAACGTGCCGGCCCCCAGATGATGCAGCGTGTTCAGTTTATCCCCATCAAACTGCCATCTTCCGGCCACAAACGCGCGTTCATCGGCAGCCGCACTGACCACTTCCCCAAACAGCGTGTCATATTTCTCTGCCGCTGAGGTTACAGGTAATAAGCGGCACTCCATCCACGCCAGGCATTTATCTTCTATCACCGGCAGGCCCAGTTCCGGTCCGTTTACAACCGGTATCCCGTAGCAGTTGAACTTATCTTCATCGCGCCCGCTGACGCTGCCCACGGCGTACGTCCAGTTGGCCGCCGCGACGCCCGGAATGACGATGCCAAACGTGCCGCTGCGCTCAATCAGCTCCCGCGACCAGGCGCTTTTGTCCACCACAATCGCAATGCGCGGCGGCTCAAACTCGACGGGCATCGACCACGCGGCGGCCATCACGTTACGCCTGCCGATGCGCTCATCGCGGCTGGTAATAAGCACCGTAGGGCCATGATTCAGTAAACGGCTGGCATGTTTTAATTCAACAGGGCGAAACGCGCTCATCGTTTTTCCTTTCAATAATTTTTTTGCAGTAAACGCCTCAAGGATAGCCGAAATCAAGCCGCAACATTAACGTCATGGTTTCGTCACACTCGCTCCCTACAGTGGCGGACAGTAAATCCCAAAGAGGATAACATTATGCTGACCTCCATAACGCTCAAAAGCGTCTCGTATGCTTTTGGCGCGAACACCGTTTTGAATCAAATCGATCTGCACATTGATGCAGGCAGCGTGGTAGCGCTGCTGGGGCCATCAGGCTGCGGGAAAAGTACGCTGTTACGGCTGCTGGCAGGGCTAACGCAGCCGGCCGGGGGCGAAATCCACTTTGGTGAACGCCAGGTCGCGAAGCCGGGCTGGTCGCTGCCGCCAGAGGCACGCGATATCGGCATGGTCTTTCAGGACTATGCGCTCTGGCCGCATATGACGGTGGCGCAGAACGTGGCCTTCCCGCTCAGAATGCGCAATATCCCACGCCAGCAACGCGATGTTCGCGTGGCTCAGGCGCTCTCCCGCGTAGGGCTAAGCGCGTTTGCCGATCGTAAACCGGCGGGGCTGTCCGGCGGGCAACAGCAGCGCGTGGCGCTGGCCAGGGCGATCGTTGCCGAACCTCGCGTGCTGCTCTTCGACGAACCGCTCTCCAACCTCGACAGCGAACTGCGTGAATCACTTTGCCTGGAGATGGCCACACTGCTGCGCCAGCTCGGCACGACCGCCGTGTATGTTACCCACGACCGCCGGGAGGCTGAAATCCTGGCCGACCGCATCGTGCATTTATCTGCCGGCAGCGTCGCTGCCGATCGTTTGATTTCATCCTCAGGGGAGTTTGCATGAAAGCCACCATGTCCGTGAAAAAAGGAGTTCTGCTCGCAATGGCGTTATCTTCCGTCATGATGTCCAGCGCCCATGCGCTAACTGTCTACACCGCCGGGCCGGGTTCGCTGGCAAAAAATCTGGCTAGCGGATTTGAAAAGAAAACGGGCGTGAAGGTCGATATCTTCCAGGCAACAACCGGGAAGGTGATGGCGCGTCTGGAGGCGGAGCAGGCCAATCCCCAGGCTGATATTTTGATCTCAGCCTCCTGGGATACGGCTGAAGATCTCCATACCCGCGGCTGGCTGCTGCCCTACCAGAGCGCCAACGCCGAAAAAGTACCTGCCGATCTGAAATCCGCAGATTACGTGGCGCAGGGCGTCTCGGCGCTGGGTATCGTCTGGAACACCAAAAGCGGCACGCCGGAACCAAAAGAGTGGCAGGATCTGACCACTGACGCGTTCAGGGATAAAGTGACCACGCCAGACCCTGCGCTTTCGGGCGCATCGCTGGATTTGCTGATCGGGTTACAAAACGGCATGGGCGATAACGCCTGGGCGCTATTTGACGCGCTAAAAAAGAACGGCATGGTGGTCAGCGGCCCGAACGCGCAGGCGGTTACGCCGGTCATGCAGGGCGCCAAGGCCGCGGTATTTGGCGCGGTGGACTATGTCTCCTTTGGCAACATCAGCCAGGGCGAATCCCTGAAGGTGATCTTCCCGGCCAGCGGCACGGTGATTGCGCCGCGTCCGATGATGATCCTCAAGTCGACGCAGCACGCCGACGACGCGAAGGCCTTCGTTGATTATGTTCTGTCGCCAGAAGGTCAGGCGATGGTGGCTGATGCGTGGCTGATGCCCGCGCGTAATGACGTCAAAGCGAAGCGCCCGCTGCTTAACGAATTGCACGTGCTGCCAACCAAAAGCGACGGCACCAGCACGCGCAGCGATATCCTCAAGCGCTTTAACGCGATTTTCTCTCTGTAATTCACCTGACGGGGGCAACCCCGTCTTCAGGATTGCCCGTGAATCAACGAATGTTATCGGTGATGACGCTGGCGCTGCTGGTTATGCTGGTGGCGTTACCGCTGTCGTTTATCGCGCTGCAGGCGGTGTTTCCGCAGTTTAGCGCAGGCGTTTTAACCGGCGCATTTAGCGGCGTGCAGACGCTCCTCGCTGAACCGCAGCTGCCCACGATGCTCGGCGGCACGCTTCAGGTGGGGATCGGCGTCGCGCTGGTCAGTGCGCTGATAGGATTCCCCCTGGGCGTGGCGCGCGGCCTGCTGAACCTGCCGCTGCCGCGTCTCTGGGACGTGCTGTTTTTGGTCCCGTTCCTGACGCCGCCCTACATTGCGGCGCTTTCGTGTATGCTGGTGCTACAAACCAATGGCTATTTGCAGCAGCTCACCGGCATCAGCCTCAACGATCTGCTGTTCAGCAAAACCGGCATCGTGCTGGTGATGGCGCTGAATATTTTTCCCGTGGTCTATTTTGCCGTCTCGCGCAGCCTGCTGGCGAGCGGGCAGCGTCTGGCGATGGTCGCCCGCGTCCACGGCGCAAGCGCGGGGAGGGCGTTCTGGCATATCACGCTGCCGATGCTGTCGCCGTCGCTGGCCGCCGGAATGCTGCTGGCGTTTACGCTGGCGATTGAGGAGTTCGGCGTGCCTGCCGCGCTCGGCACGCGCGCGGGCGTGCTGATGCTGACAACGGACATCGAAAAGAAGCTGGCCGACTGGCCGGTCGATCTGTCCGGGGCGTCCATGCTCTCCGTGGTGCTGGTGTTCATTGCGCTTAGCGCCTGGGCGATACAAAAAAAGCTGACCGGTCATCACGACGTAACCAGCATTACCGGCAAACCCACGGAAAACACGGGCGCGGATGCAGGCGTTTTCACGCTGCCGATTGTGGTGGTAATGGCCGCGGTGGGTATGCTCGCCGCGATCCTGCCCGGCGTTTCAATGGCGCTATCCGGCGTGCTGGGAACATTATCAGGCGGTGTGTCGTTCGAAAACGTGACGCTGTCACACTACGGGGCGCTGTTCAGCCAGCAGGGGGATGCGCTTTCCGCCCTGGGAACCAGTCTGTCGCTGGCGCTGGCTACCGCTCTTTTCACCGGAGCCTTAGGCTTGCTGGCCTCCTGGCTGGTGGTGGTGCAGAAGATAAAAGGGCGCGGCGTGCTGGACGCGCTCTCGCTGATGCCCGCCGCGCTGCCGGGGATTGTGGTCGGCGTTGGGCTGATCCTGCTCTGGAACCGTCCTTTCTGGCCGGTTTCGCCCTATAACAGCTGGGTGATTTTGCTGCTTTCCTATTGCTGTCTGCTGCTGCCGTGGCCGGTGCGCTACGTAGGGAGCGCGCTGCGCCAGCTTGGGGGCAATCTTGAGCCCGCCGCGCGGGTTCACGGCGCGTCGGCATTTCAGGCGCTGCGCTTTATCGTGATGCCGCTGGTGTCGCCCGCGCTGCTGGCGGCGATGCTGATGGTGTTTGCGATCGCCTCGCGCGAGCTGGTGACCTCTCTGCTGCTGGCCCCCGCAGGCACCCAGACGGTCTCGGTCTTTATCTGGCGTCAGTTTGAGCAGGGATCGGTCGGACAAGGCATGGCGATGGCAACCCTGACGCTGCTCACGGGGCTGGGGCTGATGCTAAGCGCGCTTGGCATCCTGCAGCGCACAGCGCGACGTTAAAAAGCACTTTTGCGCATATGGGCGTGAGAAAATAGTTTATAAACAGGGAATATCACATCAAGGAGCGAACCATGTCCCCATTTTTGAGTGCTTATTTTGCCCGAACAGGCTGGCAACAGCCTGCTCAGGTTGATATCGACACCCTGCGCGCGCTGCATTTACACCACAACTGCGCGATCCCCTTCGAGAACATCGACGTCGTTTTGCCCCGCGAAATTCACCTTGACGATCAATGCCTGGTGGACAAGCTGGTGACGGCGCGCCGCGGCGGATATTGCTTCGAGCAAAACGGACTGTTCGAACGCGTACTGCGCGAGGTAGGGTTTACGGTGCGCAGCGTTCTGGGGCGCGTGGTTCTTGCTAATCCACCGCAAATGCCGCCGCGCACGCATCGCCTGCTGCTGGTTGAGCTGAACGGTGAGCGCTGGATCGCCGACGTGGGGTTTGGCGGCCAGACGCTGACGGCGCCAATTCGCCTCATCGCCAACGAGGCGCAGGAAACGCCGCACGGTCTGTACCGTTTGCTGAGTGAAGGGAACGACTGGGTTCTGCAGTTCCGCCACCACGAACACTGGCAGTCGATGTACCATTTTGACCTTGTGACGCAGTACTTCAACGACTACGTAATGGGTAACTTCTGGTCGGCCCACTGGCCGCAGTCGCATTTCCGTCACCATTTATTGATGTGTCGCCATCTGCCCGACGGCGGCAAGCTGACGCTGACCAACCTGCACTTTACCCACTGGAAGAACGGGCACGTAGAGGAGCAGATCCACCTGCCGGATGCGAAGGCGCTTTATGCGCTGATGCAGGAACGATTTGGGTTAGGCGTTGACGATCCCAAACACGGTTTCTCGCTGGCCGAGCTGACGGCGGTCATGGCGGGGTTTGAAACGCATCCGCAGGCGGGGAAATAGGGAATAATGGACCCTGCAGGCTGATGCCCTCACCCCGGCCCTCTCCCACAGGGAGAGGGTGCAAACATAAAACGGCAACGAAGGTTGCCGTTCTACTTTTACCTCGCCACCCGACGTATTAACGGCGCGATCTCACCACCTGATACCGACGAGTAAAATACTCAAACGGCGCGCTCCACACGTGCACCAGACGCGTGAACGGGAAAATCAGGAAGATGGTCATCCCCAGCACCAGGTGAAGGCGGAAGATCGGCGCAACGCCGCTCAGCATCTCAGACGATCCGCCCTTGAAGGTCACGATCCCCTGCGCCCAGCCGACCAGCTTCATCATCTCGCTCCCGTCGGGATACTGCGCCGAGAAGGGGATCGTAGTCAGCCCCAGGATGCACTGGAAGAGCAGAATGCTCATGATAATGATATCCGGCGTGGTGGAGGTGGCTCTTACGCGCTGGTTGAACAGGCGGCGGTAGAGCAGCATCGAGCCTCCGACCAGGGTCAGCACGCCGCAAACCCCGCCCGCAATCATCGCCAGCTGCTGTTTCACGGCAACGGGTAAAAACCAGGCGTACATCCAGTGCGGGGTTAACATCCCGAACAGGTGCCCGAAGAATATCCCCAGGATCCCGATATGAAACAGGTTAGACGCCCAGTTCATCCCGCGCTTGCTCAGCAGCTGGCTGGATGAGGCGCGCCAGGTATATTGCCCGTAGTCATAGCGCAACCAGCTGCCGAGGAAGAAAACGGTCGCGCAGATATAGGGGTAAATGTCATAAAAAAACACGTTGAGGTAATGCATCATTTTGGGCCTCCGGCGCTGACGTCCACGTACTGCGGCGCGACGTCCTGGCTAAAGCGTCGTTGATATTGCTGCATCGGCGAGCTGTCGCACGACGTCGCGTTGTCTTCGATAAACTTCACCTGTTCCTCTTCCCAGACGGCGTCGAGCGCCTGACGGGTGTCATCCCGCTTTTCACCTGAAACCTGTTTCGCCACGCTGTCGCTGGTCAGCCGCGTGCCTGCCAGCGTCAGAAGGGCGTCAAAAAGTTGATACTGCGCCACTCCGCGCTGCTTCAGGCGTCCGCCAATCAGCGCCAGAATAGGCGCGACGTTTTGCAGACCCTCCCGCGCCTCCTCGTCGGTCACGATGCTGAGATATTCCAGGTAGAGCGGCAGATAGTCCGGCAGCTCGCGGCAGTCCAGCTGCAGGCCGGCCTTCTCGTACTGGCTCATCAGGTCGACCATCGCCTGACCGCGATCGCGGGACTCGGCGTGAACGTGCTCAAACAGCAGCAGCGAGGTCGCGCGACCGCGTTCAAACACTTCACACCATTCGGCCTGCTTGTCCAGCAGCGGGGCGCTCAGGTGCTGCTGCGCAAACGGCAGCAGCATGGGCGCATCCTGCTCAACCAGAGAAAGCGCCTCATCGCGGTTTTCCCACAGCAGCTCATCGGGATACTCAATGAGCAGCGCGATGATTTTGAGGATCTGCATTATTCTCCCTCCCCGTGTTCGCGCACTTCGGTGATGTTGATCGCGTCGATGCGGCTGCTGTTGAAGAGGTTGAATTTGGTGTCGGAGCCGTGGCAGCCGTCGCCAAAAGTAAAGCCGCAGCCGTTTTTCTCCGGGAAGGCGTCGCGCGCCATTTCGCGGTGGCTGGTCGGGATCACGAAGCGGTCTTCGTAGTTGGCAATGGCCAGATAACGATACATCTCCTCAACCTGCGCCTCGGTCAGGCCCACCTCTTCGATGGCGCGGGTGTCGGTCACGCCTTCCACGGTTTGAGAGCGTTTGTAATGACGCATCGCCATCATGCGCTTCAGGGCGCGCAGCACCGGGCCGGTATCGCCCGCGCTGAGCATGTTTGCAAGGTACTGGACCGGAATGCGCAGGTTCTCTACCGCAGGGAGCACGCCGTCGTTCATCGGCAGGCCGCCCGCGTCGGCGTAAGACTGAATCGGCGACAGCGGCGGAACGTACCAGACCATCGGCAGGGTGCGGTATTCCGGGTGCAGCGGCAGCGCCAGCTTCCAGTCCATCGCCAGTTTATAAACCGGTGAGCGCTGGGCGGCGTCAATGACGTTCTGCGGAATACCTTGTTTGACGGCTTCTTCAATCACCGCCGGATCGTGCGGGTCCAGGAACACGTCGCACTGGCGCTCGTACAGATCGGTTTCATGCTCGGTGCTCGCCGCTTCTTCAATGCGGTCCGCGTCGTACAGCAGCACGCCGAGGTAGCGAATGCGCCCGACGCAGGTTTCGGAGCAGACGGTAGGCTGCCCGGACTCAATGCGCGGATAGCAGAAGATGCATTTTTCCGACTTGCCGCTCTTCCAGTTGAAGTAGATTTTTTTGTACGGACAGCCGCTGATGCACAGGCGCCAGCCGCGGCATTTATCCTGGTCGATCAGCACGATGCCGTCCTCTTCGCGCTTGTAAATTGCGCCGCTCGGACAGGTCGCGGCACAGCTCGGGTTCAGACAGTGCTCGCACAGGCGCGGCAGATACATCATGAAGGTGTTTTCAAACTGGCCGTACATCTCCTTCTGGATCTTCTGGAAGTTGCGGTCGCGGGCGCGTTTTTCAAACTCGCCGCCGAGCAACTCCTCCCAGTTAGGCCCCCAGACGATTTTGTCCATCCGCTTGCCGTCGATGAGCGAGCGGGGGCGGGCGGTCGGGAGATGATCGCCCTCCGGCGCGCGGTGCAGATCCTGATAGTCAAAGGTGAAAGGCTCATAGTAATCGTCGATTTGCGGCATGACGGGGTTAGAAAAAATCTTCGACAGCACGCCGAGCTTGCTGCCAAGACGCGGGGTCAGTTTGCCGTGAATGCCGCGGATCCAGCCGCCTTGCCACTCGTCCTGATCTTCCCAGTTTTTCGGATAGCCGATCCCCGGCTTGGTTTCGACGTTGTTAAACCACGCATATTCCATGCCTTCGCGCCCGGTCCAGACGTTCTTACAGGTGACCGAGCAGGTGTGACACCCAATGCATTTATCGAGATTCAGAACCATGCCAACCTGTGAGCGTATTTTCATTTTTTCGCCTCCTGTACCTGATCCCGACCTTCGCCATCCAGCCAGTTAATGTTTTTCATTTTGCGGATCATGATGAACTCGTCGCGGTTGGAGCCGACGGTGCCGTAATAGTTGAAGCTGTACGCCAGCTGCGCGTAGCCGCCAATCATGTGCGTCGGTTTCGGGCAGACGCGGGTGACGGAGTTGTGGATCCCGCCGCGACGCCCGGTCACCTCTGAACCCGGAATGTTCAGAATGCGCTCCTGGGCGTGGTACATCATGGTCATGCCCGGCGGCACGCGCTGGCTGACCACCGCGCGGGCGGTGAGGGCGCCGTTGGCGTTGAAGGCCTCGATCCAGTCGTTATCCTCGATGCCTAACTCACGGGCGTCGGTCTCGCTGATCCAGACAATCGGCCCGCCGCGCGACAGCGTCTGCATCAGCAGGTTTTCGCTGTAGGTGGAGTGGATGCCCCACTTCTGGTGCGGCGTCAGGAAGTTGAGCGCCTTCTCCGGGAAGCCGTTCGGCGGGATCTCGCGCATATGGGTCACGCTTCGGGTATCGATCGGCGGACGATAGGCCACCAGGCTCTCACCGAAGGCGCGCATCCAGGCGTGATCCTGATACAGCTGCTGACGGCCGGAAAGGGTGCGCCAGGGGATCAGCTCGTGCACGTTGGTGTAGCCTGCGTTATAGGAGACGTGCTCGCTCTCAAGGCCGGACCACGTCGGGCTGGAGATGATTTTGCGCGGCTGCGCCTGGATGTCGCGGAAGCGAATTTTTTCGTCTTCTTTGTTCAACGCCAGGTGGGTGTGGTCGCGCCCGGTTAGCTGGCCCAGCGCTTCCCAGGCCTTCACCGCAACCTGACCGTTGGTTTCAGGCGCGAGGGCGAGGATCACCTCGGAGGCGTCAATCGCCGTCTCGATCAGCGGGCGACCTTTCGCCGGACCGTCGAGCTTGACGTAGTTCAGCTTGCCGAGGAAATCGACCTCGTTTTGCGTATTCCACGAAATGCCTTTCCCGCCGTTGCCGAGCTTGTCCAGCAGCGGGCCGAGAGAGGTGAAGCGCTCGTAGGTTTCGGGATAGTTACGTTCAACGACGGCAATGCTCGGCGCGGTTTTACCGGGGATCAGGTCGCACTCGCCCTTGCGCCAGTCCTGAATATCAAACGGCTGAGACAGTTCCGCCGGGGAGTCGTGCTGCAGCGGCTGCAGCACCACGTCGGTTTCGGTACCCAGATGGCCGACGCAGACTTCGGAGAAGACTTTGGCGAGGCCCTTGTAGATCTCCCAGTCGCTGCGCGATTCCCACGCCGGATCGACGGCGGCGGAGAGCGGGTGAATAAACGGATGCATATCCGAAGTATTCATGTCGTCTTTTTCGTACCAGGTCGCCGTTGGCAGCACGATATCCGAGAACAGGCAGGTGCTGGACATGCGGAAGTCGAGCGTCACCAGCAGGTCGAGCTTGCCCTCGATGGCGGCGGTCTGCCATTCCACCTCCTCAGGCTTCACGTCGTCCGTTGAGCCCAAATCTTCCCCCTGAATCCCGCTTTCGGTGCCCAGCAGGTATTTCAGCATGTATTCGTGGCCTTTCCCGGACGAGCCGAGCAGGTTAGAGCGCCAGACGAACAGGTTACGCGGGTGATTTTTGCCGTTGTCGGGCTGTTCGCAGGCGAAGCGGATATCGCCCGACTTCAACGCCTGAACCGTGTAGTCCTGCGGGGTCATGCCCGCAGCCTCCGCGCGCGCCTTCACGTGCAGCGGGTTAAGGTTGAGCTGCGGGGCAGACGGCAGCCAGCCCATGCGCTCTGCGCGAACGTTGAAGTCGATCAGGTGCCCGGTGAATTTCGACGCGTCGGCCAGCGGGGAGAGCAGCTCCTGCGCGGTCAGCTTTTCATAGCGCCACTGGCTGGCGTGGTTATAGAAATACGACGTGCTGTTCATCTGGCGCGGCGGACGGTTCCAGTCCAGCGCGAAGGCCAGCGGCAGCCAGCCGGTCTGCGGGCGCAGCTTTTCCTGGCCGACATAGTGTGACCAGCCGCCGCCGCTCTGCCCGACGCAGCCGCAGAAGACCAGCATGTTGATCATCCCGCGGTAGTTCATGTCCATGTGATACCAGTGGTTCACCCCGGCACCGAGGATGATCATGGAGCGGCCGTGGGTTTTGTGCGCCGTGTCGGCAAACTCGCGGGCGATTTTTTCTATCAGATAAGCGGGTACGCCGGTAATCTGCTCGCCCCACGCCGGGGTGTAGGCTTTGACCTCGCCGTAGCTGCCCGCCGCGTTGCCGTCTTCCAGACCGCGATCCAGGCCGTAGTTTGCCAGCACAAGATCGTACACGCTGACCACGCGCTTCTGGCTGCCGTCGGCGAGCGTCAGGGTTTTGCTCGGCACGCGGCGCGTCAGCACCGGTTCCTGCTTCACGCTGCGGAAGTGCGGGTTTTCATTGCCGCCAAAGTAGGGGAAGGCGACATCCGCCACGCTGTCATGGGTAATCAGCAGGGAGAGGGTCAGCTCGGTTTCCTGTCCAGCGGCCAGCGACTCCAGGTTCCATTTGCCTTTTTCGCCCCAGCGAAAGCCAATCGAACCGTTCGGCACCACCAGGTTACCGGCTACGTCGAAAGCGATGGTTTTCCACTCCGGGTTATTGGCCTCGCCCAGGCCGTCGGCCAGGTCGGAGGCGCGCAGCATTCGCCCCGGCACCACGCGGCCGTCCTCCTGCTCGTCAAGCAGCACCAGCATCGGCATGTCGGTGTAGCGGCGGCAGTAGTTGAGGAAGTAATCGCTCGGGTTGTCGAGGTGGAACTCTTTGAGGATCACGTGGCCCATCGCCATGGCGAGCGCGCTGTCGGTGCCCTGTTTTGGCGCCAGCCACTGATCGCTCAGCTTGGCGACTTCCGAGAAGTCCGGCGTGATGGCGACGGTTTTTGTGCCTTTGTAGCGCACCTCGGTAAAGAAGTGCGCGTCCGGGGTACGCGTCTGCGGCACGTTCGAGCCCCAGGCGATGATATAGCTGGAGTTATACCAGTCGGCGGACTCCGGCACGTCTGTCTGCTCGCCCCAGGTCATCGGCGAGGCGGGGGGCAAATCGCAGTACCAGTCATAGAAGCTCAGGCAGGTACCGCCGAGCAGGGAAAGATAGCGCGTACCGGCGGCGTAGGAGACCATCGACATTGCCGGAATAGGGGAAAAACCGGCCACGCGGTCCGGGCCGTAGTTTTTGATGGTCCAGACGTTAGCGGCGGCAATCAGCTGGTTTAGCTCTTTCCAGTTCGAGCGGATGAACCCGCCCTTACCGCGCGCCTTCCTGTAGCTCTGCGCCTTTTGCGGATCCTGTTGGATGGCATCCCAGGCCAGCACCGGATCGGTATGTTGTGCCAGCGCCTCGCGCCACAGCTCAATCAGCCTGCGCCGCACCAGCGGGTATTTCAGACGGTTAGCGCTGTAGAGATACCAGGAGTAGCTTGCGCCACGCGGGCAGCCGCGCGGCTCGTGGTTGGGCAGGTCAGGACGCGTACGAGGGTAGTCGGTCTGCTGGGTTTCCCAGGTGACCAGCCCGTTTTTGACGTAAATCTTCCAGCTGCAGGAGCCGGTACAGTTGACCCCGTGGGTGGATCGCACAATTTTGTCGAACTGCCAGCGCTGGCGGTAGCCGTCTTCCCAGTCACGGTTGGTGTTGTACACCTGCCCGTGGCCGTTGGCGAAGCTGTCGCCTTTTGTTTTGAAATAACGAAAGCGATCCAACAGTTTACTCATGACATTTCTCCTGCTTCGATAACATTGCCGGACGGCGCGAGCGCTATCCGGCAAAAGATAATTTGTTATTTTTGTGAGGATTTGCGGCCATACACCAGCCAGGTGACGAACACGCAGACGATGTAAAACACGAGGAATACTTTCATAGCGCCCACGGGCGAGCCGGTCATGGCCAGCGAGGTACCAAACGCCTTAGGAATAAAGAACCCGCCGACCGCACCGATGGCAGAAATAAAGCCCAGCGCCGCCGCGGTTTCTGTCACCGCTTCGTGCTGCGCCTGTTCGTCACTGCCGCCCTGTTGCTTGACGCGGGTGAGGGTGATTTGACGAAAAATAATGGCAATCATCTGGAAGGTGGAGCCGCTGCCCAGCCCGGCGGTGAGGAACAGGCCCATAAAGACCAGGTAGAAGGCAATAAAGCTGCCGGAGCCCGAGCCGGGCAGCGTCAGGAAGATCAGCGCGCTGAAAATGGCCATAAAGACGAAGTTAATCAGCGTTACGCGCACGCCGCCCAGCCTGTCGGAAATCATCCCGCCTGCCGAACGCGCCAGGGCACCAATTAAGGGGCCGAAGAAGGCGAGGTGCAGGATATTCACGTCCGGGAACTGGGTTTTTGACAGCATCGCAAAACCCGCCGAGAAACCGATAAACGAGCCAAAGGTGGCGAGGTAGAGCAGGCTAAGCAGCCAGAGGTGAAAGCGCTTCAGAACCGGAAGCTGGCTGGCGATGGAGGCTTTAGAGCTGGCAATGTCGTTCATACCAAAGAAGGCGGCGATGGTTGCCAGAAGCAGGAGCGGTGCCCAGATCCAGGCCGCGTTTGCCAGCCACATTGTCGAACCGTCGTCCTGAGGTACACCGTGCACGCCCAGGAACGTAAACATCGGCAGGAAGATCACCAGTGGGGCGACCAGCTGCATTACGCTGACGCCCAGATTACCGAGCCCGCCGTTGATTCCCAGCGCGCTACCCTGTTTGGCTTTCGGGAAGAAGAAGCTGATGTTACCCATGCTGGACGCAAAGTTGGCGCCAGCAAAACCGCAGAGGAGGGCAATCACGATAAAGACCCAGTAAGACGTCGCGGTGTTCTGAATCGCGATGCCAAGCCACACGCAGGGAATAATCAGGATCACGGTGCTTAATACCGTCCAGTAGCGCCCGCCGAATATCGGCACCATAAACGAATAGGGTACGCGCAATATCGCGCCAGAAAGGGAAGGTAATGCCGTTAGCATAAAAAGCTGATCGGTGGTGAAATGAAATCCCACTTTATTAAGATTTACCGCAATGGCGCTAAATAACATCCAAACGCAAAACGCCAGCAGCAGACAAGCGACAGAAATCCAAAGGTTTCTTCGGGCAATATGCTTCCCTTTATTCTCCCAAAATTGTTCGTTTTCCGGTTTCCAGTTACTAAGCAGGTAATGATTATTCTTCTCACTTTGTTGTGACATATCGCCCTCTTGCTTACCAAAAAAAAAGAGAAAAATGAAATTAAAACAGAGAGATAACAGAAGAAAAGTCGTTAACGTTATTGGATGTTTTGGGATACTTCTGAAAGGATAGATAAAAAAGCCAACCCCTGAGTTTAGAAAGGGAATAAGGGGTGGCTTTATGTGTTACCAATTGTAACTTTTTTCGGAAAATAATACTTATTAAGAGGTAGCAAACAATTCTAGAGAGATGAGTTTATCGAGATGCTTATTGAACGCGGCATCATCTATTTCGGGCATGTTAAGGACATAAATACCGTCAAGCCCGCATACCAGCCCAATTAGACGCCAGGCAATATTTTCGGCCCGGTCGGTAAGGGTAAATACGCCAGCGTCTCTTCCCGCCCGGATAATGGCAACCGTCTCCTGATGCCACATTTCCATCGTCAGAACATAAGCGCCTTTGATCTCCGCATCGCGGCTGGCGAGGATCTGCGCTTCTCGCCACAGACGGATGTAGGGCTCAATGCCGCCCTCATCGCTGCCGAGCATGGCGTGCAGGCGCTCGCGCCAGGTTGCGTTTTCGCCGACCACCTCGGCATCCAGCAATTCGCGGATGAGGCGCACAAAGGCCAGCGATTTTAGCTCGCCGCCGGAAGCAAAATGGTGGTGGACCTGTCCGGTCGCGACGCCAGCTTCGTTGGCGATCCGCCGCACCGTCATCGCCCCCAGCCCTTCGGCCAGCGCCACGCGCATGGCGGCCTGCAGAATCTCTTCCCGTCGTTCGTCCTTGCTCAGATAACGCATTTTCACTCACTCTCAATGGGGACGAAACGAGTGTAACAAAGAGCTGGACAAGTGTTCAACTTTACGTAGGATCGCGTTCTGGACATGTGTCCAGGTTTTGAGTGAAAAGGAAATTTATGTTTCGTCAGTGGTTAGCGTTAGTGATTATCGTGCTGGTCTATATCCCGGTGGCGATTGACGCGACGGTGCTGCACGTGGCGGCGCCGACATTGAGCATGACGCTGGGCGCCAGCGGGAACGAGCTGCTGTGGATTATTGATATTTACTCGCTGGTGATGGCGGGAATGGTATTGCCGATGGGGGCGCTGGGCGATCGCATTGGCTTTAAGCGCCTGCTGATGATCGGCAGCACCTTATTTGGCCTGTCGTCGCTGGCAGCAGCGTTTGCGCCGTCTGCAGGCTGGCTGATTGCCGCACGCGCCTCGCTGGCGATCGGTGCGGCGATGATCATTCCGGCAACGCTTGCGGGTATCCGCACGCTGTTCGTTGACGCGCGTGACCGTAACATCGCGCTCGGCGTCTGGGCGGCTGTAGGGTCCGGCGGCGCAGCCTTCGGCCCGCTGATTGGCGGCATGCTGCTTGAGCACTTCTACTGGGGCTCGGTATTTTTGATCAACGTGCCTATCGTGCTGGTGGTGGTTTCACTTGCCGCGCGCTTTGTGCCCGCCCAGCGAGGGCGACCGGAACAGCCGCTAAACATCAGCCACGCGATCATGCTGATTGTGGCGATCCTGCTTCTGGTGTACACCGCCAAAACGGCGCTGAAAGGGACGCTGTCTCCGTGGATAGTGGCCTGTACGCTGCTCGTCGGGGCGACAATGCTGTTTATCTTCGTTCGCATTCAGCTGCGCGCCCGCGTGCCGATGATCGACATGCGCCTGTTCTGCCACCGCATCATTTTAAGCGGCGTGGTGATGGCGATGACGGCGATGATAGCGCTGGTGGGCTTTGAGCTGCTGATGGCACAGGAGCTGCAGTTTGTGCACGGCTTCACGCCGTTTGAAGCTGGGATGTTTATGCTGCCGCTGATGGTCGCCAGCGGGTTTAGCGGGCCGATCGCCGGCGTGCTGGTCGGTCGGCTCGGGCTGCGTCTGGTGGCGGCGGGCGGGATGGGGCTGAGCGCGGTGAGCTTTATTGGCCTGTCGATGCTGGATTTCAGCACCCAGCAGCTGCTGGCATCGGCCCTGATGGTGCTGCTCGGCTTTAGCGCGGCCAGCGCGCTGTTGGCGTCCACATCAGCCATTATGGCCGCCGCGCCGAAGGAAAAAGCGGCCGCCGCCGGGGCGATTGAAACCATGTCCTACGAGCTGGGCGCGGGGCTGGGGATCGCGATTTTCGGCCTGCTGTTGACCCGCAGCTTCTCGGCGTCAATCGAACTGCCGCAGGGGCTTAACGCGTCGCTGGTCGATAAAGCTTCGTCTTCCATTGGCGAAGCGGTGAAGGTGGCGCAGGATCTCGCGCCGTCGCTGGCGGAGTCGGTGATTGAGGCGGCGAAAGCGGCGTTTATCACCTCCCACAGCGTGGCGCTCGGCAGCGCGGGCGCGATGCTGCTTATGCTGTCCGTGGGGATCTGGTTTAGCCTGGCGAAGGTGCCGAAGCCGTAAAACACGCCCGGTTTGTCCCCTCTCCCTGTGGGAGAGGGTTAGGGTGAGGGCATCAGGACGCAGAAAAGGTTAGATTTCCTGCGCCGCAGCCAACACGCTGTGCAACAGCACGTTGGCCCCTTTCTCTGACCACTCCGGCAGGATCCTTTCCTCTTCGTTATGGCTTATGCCCTTCACGCAGGGGATAAAGATCATGCTGGCCGGCGCGATTTTGCTGACGTAGCAGGTGTCATGCCCGGCACCGGAAACCATCGGCTTCGACGAATAGCCCAGGTCCGCAACGGCTTTCTCGGTACGCGCCAGACACTCCGCATTAAACGCAATTGGCGCATAGTCGAAGATGCGTTCGACGTGAGCGATAACGCCTCGGGCGCTGAGACTCTCCGCAGCCTCATGCAGCGCCGCCTCCATCGCGTCGAGCGCGCTCTGCTCAGGATGACGAAACTCCACGCTGCACACCACGCGGGACGGCACCACGTTGCGCGAATTCGGCGTGATCTCCGCCATGCCGATCGTCGCGCGTCCGTCCGGTGCGTGTTGATAGCCCGTCTCTTCCACCTTCAGCGCAAGCTCGGCAAACGCGGTTAGCGCATCGCGACGGCTGTGCATGGGCGTGGTCCCCGCGTGCGCAGCAAAACCCTCCAGCGTAATCGTAAACCAGCGCTGCCCCATTGCCGCCCGCACCAGTCCGATATCAATGGCTTCATCTTCCAGAATCGGCCCTTGCTCAATGTGCAGCTCGTAACAGGCGTGGACCGGAAACGCGCGGGCAGGCTGTTCGCCCCGGTAGCCGATGGCTTCCAGCGCGTCGCGAACCGTGACTCGCCTGTTGTCCATGCGGGCGTAAGCAAACTCTTCGGTAAGCTGACCCGCCCAGACGCCCGAAGCGAGCATCGCCGGCGCAAAGCGCGCGCCTTCTTCGTTGGTCCAGTTCACCAGCACGATATCGCGTTCGGTTTCAACGCGGTTATCATTGAGCGTGCGCAGCAGCTCAAGCCCCGCCAGCACGCCGTAAATGCCGTCGTAATTGCCGCCGAGCGGCTGGGAGTCGACGTGCGAGCCGGTCATGACCGGGGCAAGATCGGGATTATTCCCCGCGCGGCGGATAAACATATTGCCCATGCTGTCGACGTCGCAGGTAAAACCCGCCTCCAGCGCCCAGTCGCGCAGCAGGTTGCGCGCGATGCGATCCTCCTCGCTTAGCGCCAGGCGGGTAACGCCCCCGGCGGGCGTGCCGCCGATCTGCGCCATCATCGCAAGCGTCGACCACAGTCGTTCTGCGTTTACGCGGATCATGCCGTGTCCTTTTTGCTGCGGTAGCGGAAGTCGCAGCAGGCGCCGCCCTGCATGATGGTGGTGGTGCGGGTTAGCTCGACGTCTGGCGCGTAGCCGACGATGAACTTTTCATCGCGCGCGCACGACAGCAGATGGCCGATCTCGCCCAGACCCATCTCGTGATACATCTCCGCGTAGCGGCAGCGGGTCACGTTGTAGTTGTACTGCCGATCGTCGGCATCGATCACCTTCACGTCCAGGGCGTTATCTTTCTCCCAAAGGTACTGAAGGGCGATAAAGCTCTTTACGTCTGCTCCGTCAGGCTCTTTGCTGGCAAAGGCTTTGCCCGCGTCAATGGCGGCCTGCTCAATGGCCTCGCCGATGACCGCCTGGGCGCGGGCCTTCCCTATCTCGCGCACCAGGATTTCATAAATCGGCTTAATAATTTCCGCTTCAATTTTGCGGCGGGCGAGAATGCCCAGCTCGTTATTATCACTCATCACATTGCCTCGCTGCGGTTACTTCGCTTTCGCGCCGCCCAGCACGGTCTGCGGCTGCCATTTGCCGTCGACAACCTTATAGACGGTGAACGACGGCGATTTGAGGTTGCCTTCTTTATCAAACGCGATCTGTCCGGTCACGCCTGAGTAGCTGATGGCGCGAAGGGCAGGCAGATACTCCGACGGATCGACGGAGTCGGCTTTTTCCATGGCCGCGACCAGCACGCGAGTGGCGTCGTAGGCGAACGGCGCGTGCAGCTCAATATGCGTGTGGTAGCGCGACTGATACGCCTGCTCGAACGCTTTACCGCCCGGCATCTGGTCAACCGGCAGGCCTGGTTCAAGGGCGACAACGCCTTCACCTTCCTTCTGCGCCAGCTGCAGGAACGTCTGGCTGACAAACCCGCCTGCGCCCATCAGCGTGGCGTTCATGCCCAGCTGTTTAATGCGGCGCGCCAGCGGTGCGGCCTGGCTGTCCACGCCGCCGAAGAAGATCAGGTCGGCATTTTTGCTGCGAATGGCGGTCAGCACGGCGCTGAAGTCCACCGTTTTGTCATCGACGTACTGACGGTCGACAATTTTCACGCCCTGAGCGTCCAGCGATTTGATAAATTCGTCTGCCAGCCCCTGGCCGAAGGCGGTACGGTCGTCGATCACCGCAATGCGTTTCGCTTTCAGGGTATTGACCGCGTACTGACCCGCAAACTGGCCGCCGTCATCGTCATGGCCCATCACGCGGAAGCTGGTGTCAAACCCCTGTTTGGTATAGGCATGACCGGTTGCCACCGGCGCAACCTGCGCGATGCCCGCATCGTGGTAAACGCGCGCGGCCGGAATGCTGGTGCCGGTGTTCCAGTGGCCGACTACGCCCGCCACGCCGCTATCTACCAGGCGCTGCGCCACGGCAACGGCGGTGCGCGGGTCGGACTGATCGTCTTCTGACTGCAGTTTGAAGGTCACCGCTTTGCCGCCGATGGTCGGGTGCTGCTTGTTGATGTCGTCAATCGCCAGCTGCGCACCGTTTTCCAGATCTTTACCGATACGGGCAGACGGGCCCGTCAGCGGGCCGGCCAGACCGATAATCACGGTTTCGCTGTCGGCAGCCCATGCGGCCGAATTGGAAAATCCGCCAAGCAGAAGTGCGGCGCTGAGCGCGCTGAGTTTTACTGTTTTCATTGTTATTCCCTGGTGTTGGTTGGTGTTGTTAAACGGGCATTTCGCCCAAATAAATCTGTGCAATCTTGTCGTCTTCGAGCATTGCCTTCGATGCGCCGTGATGAACAATGCTGCCGCTGTCCATCACCCACGCGTTATCGGTCACTTCCAGCGCCAGTCGGGCGTTTTGCTCGATCAGCAGCAGGGCGACGCCGCGCTCGCGCAGCCCGGCGATAACGGCAAAAATGTTCTCGACCATCTTCGGGGCAAGGCCCATCGAAGGCTCGTCGAGGATCAGCAGGCGCGGGCGGCTGAGCAGGGCGCGGTTGAGCGCCAGGAGCTGTTGCTCGCCGCCGGAAAGTAGCCCGGCAAGCTGATGCTGGCGCTCTCCCAGGCGCGGGAAGCGCTCGAAAATGGCATTCATCTCTTGCTTAACGGTGACAGCGTCACGCCTGAGCCATGCCCCCATCTGCAGATTTTCCAGCACCGTCATGCGGGCGAAGATGCCGCGACCTTCGGGAACCATTACCAGCCCGTCGCGCAGCAGCGCCTCTGACCTGTGCTTGCGCACGTTTTTGCCGTTGAATGCAATCGTGCCGCTAAAGCTTTCGAGCCCGGTAATGGCGCGCACGGTGGAGCTTTTGCCCGCGCCGTTAGCGCCGATCAGCGTGGCCTGTTCCCCTTCGTGCAGGGTGAAGGAGACATCGCGGACCGCCTGAATGCCGCCGTAATGCACGTCCAGACGTTCAACTTTCAGTAATTCAGACATGGGCATTGCCCCCTAGCCAGGCGGCGATGACCGCCGGATCGCGGCGCACGGTCTCCGGCGTACCGCTGGCGAGCGTTTTGCCGTAATCAAGCACCGTCAGGCGATCGCAAATGCCCATCACCAGCTTAACGTCGTGCTCAATCATCAGCAGGGTTTTGCCGTCATCGCGGATGCGGGTAAGCAGCTCGCCAAGCGCGACTTTCTCCACGGCGTTCATTCCGGCGGCGGGCTCGTCCAGCGCCAGCAGGAGCGGATCGGTCGCCAGCGCGCGGGCGATTTCGAGACGGCGCTGATGCCCGTAGGCCAGGTCGCAGGCGCGGTAGTGGGCGAATTTGGCAATGCCGGTGTATTCAAGCCAGTGCCACGCCAGCTCGCGCGTCTCGGCTTCTTCTTCTCGGGCGCGCCCGTGGCGGCTAAGCGCCGCCCACAGGCCGTTGCGGGTGCGCACGTGGCGGCCCACCATCACGTTTTCCAGCACGGACATGTCGTTAAAGAGACGCACGTTCTGGAAGGTACGCGCAATCCCGGCGGCGGTAACTTTCTCGATCTGCTTAGGGAAATAGGGCTTATCGGCAATCGAAAACTCACCGCTGTCCGCCGGATACAGCCCGGTGATCAGGTTAAAGCAGGTCGTTTTTCCCGCCCCGTTGGGGCCGATCAGCCCGTAGATTTCACCCTGATTAATCGAGAGTGAAACGTTGTCCACGGCGGTCAGGCCGCCAAAGCGCTTGGACATATTGCGTACGGTTAGCAGGCTCATGCCTTCACCTCCTTGTGGCGTACCGGCCAGATGCCTGACGGACGAACCAGCATGACCAGCACCAGCGCCAGGCCGTAGAACAGCTGGCGCAAGATTTCCGGATCGACCAGCACCGTGCCGAACAGCGCCTGCTGAACGGGCGCGGCCTGGCTGCGCAGCAGCTCCGGCAGGGCCGTGAGAAGCACCGCACCGAGGATCACGCCCGGAATGTGCCCCATACCGCCCAGCACCACCATCGCCAGCACGGCAATAGATTCCTGCAGCGTAAACGACTCGGGTGAGACAAAGCCCTGGAATGCGCCAAACAGCGCGCCCGCCACGCCGCCGAAAGAGGCGCCCATCGCGAAGGCCAGCAGCTTGTAGTTACGTACGTTGATGCCCATCGCGCGGGCGACGTCTTCATCTTCGCGAATGGCGTGCCACGCGCGACCAATGCGCGAATGCTGCAGGCGCAGGCAAACGAAAATAATGGCTACGATGAACAGCATCAGCAGGTAATACCACAGCCACAGGGCGGGCACCTTAAAGCCGAACCAATGGTAGACGCCGCTGAACTTGAGGCCGAACAGGTTCAGCGTATCCACCCCGGTAATGCCTTTTGCGCCGTTGGTGATGTTTACCGGACGATCGAGGTTGCGCATCAGGATGCGGATGATCTCGCCAAAGCCCAGCGTCACGATGGCCAGATAATCTCCCCGCAGCTTCAGCGTCGGCGCGCCGAGTAAAATGCCGCAGGCCGCTGCAGCCAGCGCCGCTATGGGAATAATCAGCAGCCAGGACGTGTGCAGCCCGTCAGGGAACCAGGCGGCAAGGATCGGGAACGTTTCAAGCAGGTGCGGCGAGGCAAGCAGAGCCGCCAGGTAAGCCCCGACCGCGTAAAAGGCGATAAAGCCCATGTCCAGCAGGCCGGTGTAGCCGACCACAATATTTAGCCCCAGCGCCAGCATAATGTAGAGCAGGGCGAAGTCGATCACGCGCACCCAGTAGTTGCCGCCGAGCTGCGTCGCGACGACGGGGGCAATCAGCAGGGCGAGGCAGAACAAGGTCATGCCTGACCAAAATTTACGCGTCGTCGCCGGAGTCTGTAGTTGAAGGGGCGTCATCGTTTTATGCCCTCTGCGCGACGCGCTCGCCCAGCAGGCCCGCCGGACGGAAAACCAACACCAGAATCAGCACCATAAACGCAAACACGTCCTGATAGTTGCTGCCGAACACGCCGTGAGTCAGTTCACCGAGGTATCCGGCGCCCAGCGCTTCAATAATGCCCAGCAGGATCCCGCCGATCATCGCGCCGCGAATGTTGCCAATCCCGCCCAGCACGGCGGCGGTGAAGGCTTTAATGCCGGGTAAAAAGCCCATGGAGAAACTGGCGTTGCCGTAGTTGCTTGCCATCATTACGCCTGCCAGCGCCGCAAAAACGCCGCCAATGGCAAAGGTCAGGGTAATAATGGCGTTCGGATTCACGCCCATCAGCGTGGCGACGCGCGGATTTTCCGCCACGGCGCGCATGCCGCGCCCGAGTCGGGTGTACTCCACCAGCAGCCAGAGTCCGGTCATCACGATGAGCGCCAGCGCGACGGTGACGATACCGGTGACGGTGACAATGGCGGGCGGATGTTCAGCGCTACCGGACGTCACGGCAATCGGCTCCATGGGAAGGATCTGGGGGAACATCAGGGGGTTGCGAGTCCAGATGACCATCGCCACGGTCTGGAGCAGAACGGAGATGCCAATGCCGGAAATCAGCGGCGCCAGGCGTGGCGCATTGCGCAGGCGGCGATAGGCAAAACGCTCCACCGCCATGGCCAGCAGCGCGCAGACGATCGTCGCCACCAGAAGCGCACAGCCCAGCTGTGCCAGCAGCGGCATATGCGGAAAAGTGCCGTTCAGGGCGTTGACGGCCGAGAGCGTGGTTAACGCACCCACCATCAGAATATCGCCGTGAGCAAAGTTAATAATGCGCAAAATGCCATACACCATGGTATAGCCCAGCGCGATCAGCGCGTAGATGCTGCCCAGCATCACGCCGTTGATCAATTGTTGTATGAGTGTATCCAACGTTCGTACCCGCAAATGACTTTTTCAGCGGCTACCATCCAATAAATGAATAAAATTGTAAAATACACATATATTATTTCTTATGATAAACCGGTATTGCATTATCTTTATGATTTATATGAAGATGATTAGGAGTGGTTTGAGAGCCAAAAGCCTAAAGAAATCAATATATGAATAAAACAGAACAATCAGAGGGTGCTGCAGCTTACGCAGAAAGTCGCCTGGCGAACGATCCGCCGCTGAGGGCAGTCCGCGCCTTTGAGGCCATTGCCCGGCTTGGCAGCGTGACGCTGGCGGCGCAGGAGCTGGATATTTCGCCGTCCGCCGTGAGCCATCAGCTCAAGGTGCTGGAAGGGTATCTGCAAATGCCGCTGACGGAACGCCAGGGGCGCAGGCTGGCGCTGAGCCAGCACGGGCGGGATTACTATCGTTCTATCCGCGCCGCGTTCAACGTGCTGCGCCAGGCAACGGAACACCTCGTGGAGCAGGCGCAAACGCGGCAGGTGACGATAAGCCTGATCCCGCTCTTTGGCATGGGGTGGTTTATTCCTCGCCTGCCTGCCTTCATGCGCGCCAATCCGCAGACGGAAATTAACGTGGTATACGCCAACCACCGCAACTACCTGAGCGATGCCTCGGATATGTCCATTCGCTTTGGAAACGGGCAGTGGGCAGGCTATCAGAGTGAAAAGCTGATTTCCGGGCAGATGGTGCCGGTGTGCAGCCGGGCATTTTTACGCATCCACGGGCATATCGACACGCCGGAGCAGCTGCTGCAAATGCCGCTGCTGCACGACGAGGAGCGTTCAACCTGGCAGCAATGGTTTACCCGGCAGGGGGTGAAGCGTCCGGCGCGGCGCAGCGGCCCCATGTTTGAAGATGGGCTGCTGACGCTGGCGGGAGTTCAGGCGGGTTTAGGCTGCGCCCTGATGCGCGAGCCGCTGATTGCGCCGTACCTGGAGAGCGGGGAGCTGGTGAAAATCTTCGATTTACCCATAGATGACGGGCGCGATTACTACCTTTGCGTGCGCTCGGATTCGGATATGACGGAGGACGGGAAGCTGCTGCAGAACTGGCTACGACGGGCGGCCGGCAGCGAGCAGCCGCAGCGCGCGTAAGGCAAAAAAAAGCCAGCTTATTCAGCTGGCTTTTGCACGGGCAAGTCTTAGAACTGGTAGGTCAGACCCAGTGCCACGATGTTGTCGGTGCCGATGCCTGCCTGACGGGTAAACTTGTTATCGTCGAGCAGGTTGATTTTGTAATCCACGTAGGTGGACATGTTTTTGTTAAAATAGTAGGTCGTGCCGACGTCTACGTATTTAACCAGATCCTGGTCACCGAAGTTCTCGATGTCTTTGCCTTTAGACTGCAGGTAGGCGATGGAAGGGCGCAGACCGAAGTCGAACTGGTACTGAGCAACCACCTCGAAGTTCTGCGCTTTGTTTGCAAAACCGTAGATGTCTGAACGGTCGCCGTTAGAGGTACCGAAGCGGGTTGCATTGTAGGTCTGAGAATACTGCGCCGCGAGGTACACGTTGTTCGCGTCGTATTTCACGCCGCCGCTGTACACTTCTGCGCGATCGCCTTCACCGTAAACGCCGGCAGCATTCTGGTCAGCGGTACGACGGGAAGAGGACATTGCACCACCCACGCTGAAGCCTTCACCCAGATCGTAGGTCAGGGAAGCGCCGTAGCCGTCGCCGTTCTGGTTCAGCAGGCTGCGACCGTTGGTGTTTTCGCCGCTCACGCTGCCGTTTTTGCCCTGGTACTGCAGAGCGAAGTTCAGGCCGTCAACCAGACCGAAGAAGTCCTGGTTACGGTAGGTTGCAACGCCGTTCGCACGAGACTGCAGGAAGTTGTCTGCACCGTAGGTGTCGCCGCCGAATTCTGGCAGAACGTCGGTCCAGGAGGTCACGTCGTAAATTACGCCGTAGTTACGACCGTAATCAAATGAGCCTGCTTCCGCAAACTTCAGACCGGCAAACGCCACACGAGTCCAGGACTGGTTGTCGCTTTCGTCTTTGTTGCCCTGAATCTGGTATTCCCACTGGCCGTAGCCGGACAGCTGGTCGTTAACCTGGGTCTCGCCCTTGAAGCCGATACGCATGTAGGTTTTATCGCCATCAGCGCCAGCATCGTCAGAGAAATAGTGCAGACCTGTTACTTTCCCGTACAGATCCAGTTTGTTACCGTCTTTGTTATAAATCTCAGCTGCGTTTACAACGCCTGCTGCCAGCATGGAAGTGACCGCCACTGCAACTAATTTAAGTTTCATCTTAAATAATCCTTATAATTTTCTTTAGGTATTTCCTGAGCCATTTTTAAACGAATGCTAAACGAGGCTGCTCGTCAATGGCATGCTATTTTTAAGAATGTTGTAGCTCTCTTTCAATAATAAGTTTCAAATTATTAGCGATAATTTCAATTAGTGTGATCGCGATCGGAAAAATTGCCGTAAATGGGAAGGGGTGGATTAGATTTTACTCAAATTACGATTATTTACGCGTCAATGCCGTTGGGGTGAATATAGTTTTCAGCAGGTGCTATTTCCCATCGGGACTATTGGGGATTTTAGTTTTCATAGCGATGCTGGAATATAAATACTTCAAGATAAACAGGTGCTTGAGTTTATTGCTGTGCAAAATGGCATCACGTTTTTTGAAACATCCAGAAACACACTATTGCATTTAATGCTATATAGGACGTGAGTATATGCCGTGAATTAATAACGAAGGGGTGTCAGTTTGTGTCAATTAATGAAAAGGCGCTTACGGTAGGCGGTTAATATAAACAGAAGCTAAACGCGTTTGCTAACATTCTGATGAATATTTTGACGGGCGATCACATTTTAAATTTATGTTAATTATGTTGCCGGATTGAAATTAATCCGGCAACGGGCATAAGAATTATTTTCGGGTGGCGTACCAGCACAGCAGGGAGCCGGCGCATACCATTAGCGCGCCTTGCCAGAAGGCAAACGACAGCGGCGAACTCAGCAATACGGCAGCCAGCGCGGCGGATAATACGGGCGTGAAATAGGAGACCGCAGCCAGTACGGTAACGTTGCCGTGGAGAATGCCGACATTCCATGACGCATAGCCAAATCCGAGCGCAACGCCGCACATTAAAAGCTTCACGACCACCGGGACACTGAACACCATTTCCGGCTGAGCGCTGAGGGCGTATTTCACCCACAGGCTAAGGGCGGTAAGCAATACGAAGAGCGTGATGCCGTTTTGCCCTCTGGCAAATTTGCTCGTCACGGTGCAGTAGGCCGCCCAGATAAAGGCTCCGGCAAAGGCCAGGGCATAGCTCAGCGGGCTGGAGACGACGTTGCGGACGATTTCATCAACGTGCAGTCCATTTTCGCCGCCTAATACCCAACAAACTCCCAGCAGAGAAATCGCTAATCCCGGTATGACCCACAGATTGGATCGTTGTCCGTTAAACAAAATCGCAAATACAATCGTCAGGCTCGGCCAGAGATAATTCACCATGCCCACTTCAATGGCCTGCGAGCGCGTGGCGGCATAGCCCAGGGAGAGCGCCAGGCAAATTTCGTAACTGACAAACAGCACGCTGCCCGCAATAAGGTAGCGTGGCGAAAATTTACGAAGATCGGGAAATCCTACCGTCACCAGACACAGCAATCCGCTGACGGTGTATATCATCGCTGCACCGCCAACCGGCCCAAGCCCCTCGCTCACGCTGCGAATCAGGCCCACCATCGTGCTCCATAACAGGATTGCCGCCAGTCCAATGAGCGTTGCTCTTTTTCTGTCCATTACCTTGCCATCGCCATAAAAATCAAAGGAAAAATTTATAGCATTAATTCCTTTGCTGCTGCGAATAATTCTGTTAGCCCGCTAATCATAAAGAGGTAGCTAAATTCAGCGGGGGTGACTATTAAGGGGGCGAAAAAAGATGACCTTGATTTGACGCAAAAAAATCAGGGACTTTGATGTTAGTTTGCGGCCCGAAGTCTTAGCGCCTATCCCATTAGGCTATTTCATTCGCCATTTTGGCACCGGGCAGTGCTCGAAATCCTCACGTACTACGTGTACGCTCCGGTTTCTGCGCGCTGTCCGGTACCAAACTGGCTTCAACAATTACGCCTACTGGGATAGGCTCTTATTCGAAAACGAGGACAACAATGGACGTCAGCCGCAGACAATTTTTTAAAATCTGCGCGGGCGGTATGGCCGGAACCACGGCAGCCATGCTGGGATTTGCTCCCAAAATGGCGCTGGCTCAGGCGCGCAACTTCAAGCTGCTGCGCGCCAAAGAGATCCGTAACACCTGCACATACTGCTCCGTAGGTTGTGGGCTTTTAATGTATAGCCTGGGCGATGGCGCGAAGAACGCCAAAGAAGCGATTTATCATATTGAAGGGGATCCGGACCATCCGGTAAGCCGCGGGGCGCTTTGCCCGAAAGGGGCGGGGCTGCTGGACTATGTTCACAGCGAAAATCGCCTGCGCTATCCGGAATACCGCGCGCCGGGTTCCGATAAGTGGCAGCGTATCTCCTGGGATGAGGCCTTCTCCCGTATTGCCAAATTAATGAAAGCCGACCGCGACGCCAACTTTATTGAAAAGAACGAGCAGGGCGTAACGGTTAACCGCTGGCTTTCCACCGGGATGCTGTGCGCATCTGCGGCAAGTAATGAAACCGGCATGCTGACGCAAAAATTTGTGCGCTCCCTCGGCATGCTGGCGGTAGACAACCAGGCGCGCGTTTGACACGGACCAACGGTAGCAAGTCTTGCTCCAACATTTGGTCGCGGTGCGATGACCAACCACTGGGTTGATATTAAAAACGCTAACGTCGTGGTGGTGATGGGCGGTAACGCCGCTGAAGCACACCCTGTCGGCTTCCGCTGGGCGATGGAAGCAAAAAACAACAACGATGCGACGGTTATCGTCGTCGATCCGCGCTTTACGCGTACGGCATCGGTGGCCGATATCTATGCGCCAATCCGCTCCGGTACGGACATTACGTTCCTGTCCGGCGTGCTGTTGTACCTGATCGAAAACAACAAAATTAACGCGGAATACGTTAAGCACTACACCAACGCGAACCTGCTGGTGCGGGATGATTTTACCTTCGATGATGGGCTGTTTAGCGGATATGACGCCGAAAAACGCCAGTACGACAAGTCGTCCTGGAACTACCAGTTTGATGAAAACGGCTATGCGATGCGTGACGAAACGCTGACGCACCCGCGCTGCGTGTGGAACCTGCTGAAAGAGCACGTATCCCGCTACACGCCGGACGTCGTGGAGAACATCTGCGGCACGCCGAAGGCCGACTTCCTGAAGGTGTGTGAAGTGCTGGCCTCAACCAGTGCCGCAAACAGAACCACGACGTTCCTGTACGCGCTGGGCTGGACGCAGCATACCGTCGGCGCGCAGAACATCCGCACCATGGCGATGATCCAGCTGCTGCTCGGCAACATGGGGATGGCGGGCGGCGGCGTGAACGCGCTGCGCGGTCACTCCAATATTCAGGGGCTGACCGACCTCGGCCTGCTGTCGACCAGCCTGCCGGGCTACCTGACGCTGCCGTCTGAGAAACAGGCCGATCTGCAAACCTATCTGGCGGCGAATACGCCAAAAGCGACGCTGCCGGATCAGGTGAACTACTGGAGCAACTATCCGAAGTTCTACGTCAGCCTGATGAAATCTTTCTACGGCGACGCGGCGCAGAAGGAGAACGACTGGGGCTTTGAGTGGCTGCCGAAGTGGGATCAGGCCTACGACGTCATTAAGTATTTCAACATGATGGATAAGGGCAACGTCACGGGCTATATCTGCCAGGGCTTTAACCCGGTGGCCTCCTTCCCGGACAAAAACAAAGTCGTTCGCAGCCTGAGCAAGCTGAAGTACATGGTGGTTATCGATCCGCTGGTGACCGAAACCTCTACCTTCTGGCAGAACCACGGTGAATCGAACGATGTCGATCCGGCGTCGATTCAGACCGAAGTGTTCCGCCTGCCGTCCACCTGCTTTGCGGAAGAGGACGGGTCTATTGCTAACTCCGGCCGCTGGCTGCAGTGGCACTGGAAAGGCCAGGACGCACCGGGCGAGGCGCGTAACGACGGCGAGATCCTCGCCGGGATATACCATCGCCTGCGCGAAATGTACCGTACCGAAGGCGGCAAGGGCGCGGAGCCGCTGCTGAAGATGGGCTGGGACTACAAGCAGCCGGACCATCCTGAGTCTGAAGAGGTGGCGAAAGAGAACAACGGCGTGGCGCTGGCGGATCTTTATGACGCTAACGGCAACCTGGTGGCGAAAAAAGGCCAGCTGCTGAACAGCTTCGCGCTGCTGCGCGACGACGGCACCACGGCGTCGTCCTGCTGGATCTACACCGGTAGCTGGACGGAGCAGGGCAACCAGATGGCCAACCGCGATAACGCTGACCCGTCCGGGCTCGGCAATACGCTGGGCTGGGCATGGGCGTGGCCGCTGAACCGCCGCGTGTTGTACAACCGCGCCTCGGCAGATATCAACGGCAAGCCGTGGGATCCGAAGCGCATGCTGATCCAGTGGAACGGGGCGAAGTGGACGGGTAACGACATCCCGGACTACAACACCGCCGCGCCGGGCAGCAACACCGGGCCGTTCATCATGCAGCCGGAAGGTCTGGGCCGTCTGTTTGCCCTCGACAAGCTGGCGGAAGGGCCGTTCCCGGAACACTACGAGCCGATGGAAACGCCGCTGGGGACTAACCCGCTGCACCCGAACGTGGTTTCAAGCCCGGTGGTGCGAATCTACGAAGAGGATGTGCTGCGCCTGGGCAAAAAGGACAAGTTCCCGTACGTGGGAACGACCTATCGCCTGACCGAGCATTTCCACACCTGGACCAAGCACGCACGGCTTAACGCCATCGCGCAGCCGGAACAGTTTGTGGAGATCAGCGAAACGCTGGCGAAGGTGAAGGGCATTGCCAACGGCGACCGTGTGACGGTAAGCAGCAAGCGCGGCTTTATTCGTGCCGTTGCCGTGGTCACCCGCCGTCTGCAGTCGCTGAACGTGCACGGCCAGCAGGTGGAAACCGTCGGTATTCCGCTGCACTGGGGCTTTGAGGGCGTGGCGCAGAAAGGCTACATCGCCAACACCCTGACGCCAAACGTCGGCGATTCCAACTCGCAAACGCCGGAGTACAAAGCGTTTCTGGTCAACATCGAGAAAGCGTAAGGAGCGATTAAATGGCGATGGAAACACAAGACATTATCAAACGCTCCGCGACGAACCCGATAACGCCCGCGCCTCGCGCGCGGGATTATAAGGCAGAGGTCGCCAAGCTTATCGACGTCTCCTCCTGCGTGGGCTGTAAAGCCTGCCAGGTGGCCTGCTCGGAGTGGAACGATATCCGCGACGAGGTGGGGCACTGCGTCGGGGTCTACGACAACCCGGCGGACCTGAGCGCCAAGTCCTGGACGGTGATGCGCTTTAGCGAAACCGACCAGAACGGCAGGCTGGAGTGGCTGATCCGCAAAGACGGCTGTATGCACTGTGAAGATCCGGGCTGCCTGAAGGCGTGCCCGTCTGCCGGTGCGATTATTCAGTACGCCAACGGGATCGTCGACTTCCAGCAGGACAACTGCATCGGCTGCGGATATTGCATCGCGGGCTGTCCGTTTAACATCCCGCGCCTCAATAAAGAGGATAACCGGGTCTATAAATGCACCCTGTGCGTGGACCGCGTCAGCGTGGGGCAGGAACCTGCCTGCGTGAAGACCTGTCCGACCGGGGCTATCCACTTCGGCACCAAGAAAGAGATGCTGGACGTGGCGCAGGAGCGGGTGGACAAGCTAAAAGCGCGCGGCTACGAGAATGCGGGCATTTACAACCCGCAGGGCGTGGGCGGTACGCACGTAATGTACGTATTGCACCATAACGATCAGCCGGAGCTTTACCACAATCTGCCGAAGGACCCGGCGATTGATACGTCAATTAACCTGTGGAAAGGCGCGCTTAAACCGCTCTCTGCGGCGGGCTTTATCGCCACCTTTGCCGGGCTGATTTATCACTACATCGGGATCGGGCCAAACAAAGAGGTGGATGACGACGAGGAGGAGGAACACCATGAGTAAGTCGAAAATGATCGTGCGCACGAAGTTTATCGACCGCGCCTGTCACTGGACGGTGGTGATCTGCTTCTTCCTGGTGGCGGTATCGGGGATTTCGTTCTTCTTCCCGACGCTGCAGTGGCTGACCGAAACCTTCGGGACACCGCTGATGGGGCGTATTCTGCACCCGTTCTTCGGCGTGCTGATCTTCGTGGTGCTGATGTTTATGTTCGTGCGCTTCGTGCATCACAACATCCCGGACAAGCAGGATATTCCGTGGGTGAAAGGGATCGTTGAAGTCCTGAAAGGGAACGAGCATAAGGTCGCGAAGGTGGGCAAGTACAATGCCGGACAGAAGATGATGTTCTGGACCATCATGAGCATGATCTTTGTCCTGCTGGTGACCGGGGTGATTATCTGGCGCCCCTATTTTGCGCACTACTTTCCGATTCAGGTGATTCGTTACGCGCTGCTGATCCACGCGACGTCCGCCATCATTCTGATCCACGCCATCCTGATCCATATGTATATGGCCTTCTGGGTGAAAGGATCGATTAAAGGGATGATTGAAGGGAAGGTGAGCCGCCGCTGGGCGCAAAAACACCATCCGCGCTGGTACCGTGACGTTGAACGTCTGGAAGCGAAAAAAGAGAGTACGGAAGGGATTAAGTAAGGTGAGTCCTGCGCCGTCGGCTTTGCCCGGCGGCGCTTCGCTTGCGCAGACAGGATAAATGCCTGACCGGCTGGCGTCATGTGTTAGTCAATAAACGATCGATTGCCGCGATAACGTCATGACGTGTGTTGCGTAAATTACAAACAAAGTCTTTAGGGTTAATTTTGCTGTTGTTAAGGTTCGTTATCATTGGCGAATAAATTAGAAACGTTTCAAAATCGATATTTACTCCAGGAGCCAGATGGCTCTGCCATAACGGTAACGTAGTGTGTTTCGCCAGCGGCACAATTACGCGCGTGGCAAGATCGTCATAACAATCATCCTGAATGAGCATATAGTAGGGAAGATTTTCCCGGGTAGCTGCCGATGTATTACGGTAAATATTAAATTGTCGCAGCATTAAAGCACCCTGAAAAAATCATCGTCAGTAATGGTTCCATGTTTTTCCACAAACTCATTCATTGTTCGAATAAATGAACGATCCGCTTCCGATGGCTGACGCGGGGCAACGACGTCTGACGCGGTGCGGCGCGGCGGTGCTGTTGGTTTGATACGTCGGGAGGGCGTGTGGTCTGCTGTGTGTTTCATCAATATCTCCTTTGTTGGTGCGGCCATTATCGACCGCAGCCAACAAAAAACAATACCCTTTGCTCTGGTAATATTAACTCTGCGAGCCGTCTTCCAGTAATCTTAGAATTTCTCATCTATATAGCGGAAAGGATATTTAGTCGGTTTCACTTTGCCAATTTTACGCTTCGGTAAATCCATCGCTTCTATATGCAGATCTTTATAAGGGATCTGCGAGAGCAGGTGTGAAATAATATTCAACCGTACCCGCTTCTTATCCTCAGAACGCGCGACAAACCACGGTGCCCAGGCCGTGTCGGTGGCTTTAAACATCGCGTCGCGGGCGGCGGTATATTCATCCCACATATTGAAGGATTTAACATCCATCGGTGAGAGTTTCCAGGTTTTGCGGCCATCGTTAATGCGATCCCGCAGCCTGCGCTCCTGCTCTTTTGGCGTAACCTCAAGCCAGTACTTCAGCAGAATGGTTCCCGCGTCAACCATGGCTTTTTCCATCACCGGCGTTCCGTCCAGAAATTTCTCCACCTGTTCCTCGGTGCAGAACCCCATCACCCGCTCAACGCCCGCGCGGTTATACCAGCTGCGGTCGAAGATGACGATTTCACCCGCAGAGGGCAGATGCGGGACGTAGCGCTGAAAGTAGAGCTGGCTCTTTTCCTTTTCGGTTGGCGCGGGCAGCGCGACAACGCGAAACACGCGGGGACTGACGCGCTCGGTAATGGCCTTGATGGTGCCGCCTTTTCCCGCGCCGTCGCGACCTTCAAAAACAATGCAGACCTTCAGCCCCTTGGCGACGACCCACTGCTGGAGCTTGACCAGCTCAACGTGCAGGCGGCGCAGCTCTTTTTCGTACTCTTTGTTCTTCAGGGCGGGTTTAACCACCTTATCGACGCTGGCTTTGCTCACGGTTTTTGTTTTGATTTTGTCCTGCTTTGCGTTTGCCATAATAACCCTCATCTCCGGATCGGGTGATGTGCTGAACGGACCTTACACGTTGAAGTGTAATTCTGACTGGCAGCCTTCGCGTGAATTTTTGACGTACGTTCCAGACAACGCAGTTTCCCTTCTTGATGCATCGGGTTAGAATGTCGCGATGTACTGTATAAATAAACAGGATGTTGCAATGGCATTGATTCTTGAGGGTGAAAAAATAGGTCGCCACCGCTTTACCGGTGAAAAAATTGAAAACGCGGTCTTTCGCAACTGCGATTTTTCAGGCACGGATTTAACCAGCACGGAATTTATAGGCTGTCAGTTCTATGACCGTGAAAGCCAGAAGGGCGGCAACTTTAGCCGGGCGCAGCTTAAAGATGCCGTCTTCAAAAGCTGCGACTTATCAATGGCCGATTTCAGGCACGCCAGTGCGTTAGGGATCGAAATTCGTGAATGCAGGGCGCAGGGGGCGGATTTTCGCGGGGCCAGCTTTATGAACATGATCACCACGCGGACCTGGTTTTGCAGCGCTTACATTACAAAAAGCAACCTGAGCTACGCCAATTTTTCTAAGGTGGTGCTGGAAAAATGTGAGCTGTGGGAAAACCGCTGGAACGGCGCGCAGATCCTCGGTGCAACATTCAGCGGTTCCGATCTTTCCGGGGGCGAGTTCTCATCATTTGACTGGTGTGCGGCCAATTTTACCCACTGCGATCTTACCAACTCTGAACTGGGCGATTTGGACGTGCGCAGAGTCGATCTGCAGGGCGTCAAGCTGGACAGCTATCAGGCTGCACAGATGATGGAGCGCCTCGGTATCCTTGTGATGGGCTAGCCGTATTCACAACTTACTCCGAAATAATGGATTAACGTGTCAGACGGCTGATTTGAACTGGCTCACCATACAAGATTGTTCAATAATGCTTGCAGCAAACTTTTATCAAGTGGTTGTGGTATATGAAAAAGACGATTTTTTCGTTGGCACTTGGCACCTTTGGCCTTGGCATGGCTGAATTCGGCATTATGGGGGTGTTGACGGAGCTGGCGCACGATACCGGTATCTCGATCCCTTCCGCCGGGAATATGATCTCGTTTTACGCCTTCGGTGTGGTAATAGGCGCGCCGATCGTGGCGCTTTTTTCCAGTAAGTTCTCGTTGAAAACGACGCTGCTGTTTCTGGTCGCCATGTGCGCGGCTGGCAATGCCATTTTTACCTTTTCATCATCGTATTTCTGGCTTGCGGTGGGGCGGTTGATCTCCGGTTTCCCGCACGGGGCCATCTTTGGCGTTGGGGCGATTATCCTGTCGAAGATTGCGCCGCCGGGCAAAGTGACCGTCGCGGTCGCGGGGATGATCGCCGGCATGACGGTCGCCAATCTGGTGGGGGTTCCGCTGGGAACCTGGCTGGGGCACGAATTCAGCTGGCGCTACACGTTCTTCGTGATTGCCATTTTCGATACGCTGGTGATCCTCTCGGTGCTCATGTGGGTGCCAAAAATCCATGATAAATCTGAAACCAAACTGACCGAGCAGTTCCACTTCCTGAAAAAACCGGAACCCTGGCTAATCTTTGCCGCCACGATGTTTGGAAATGCCGGTGTGTTCGCGTGGTTCAGCTTCGTGAAGCCGTTTATGGTCAACGTCTCGGGCTTCTCCGAGGGGCTGATGACGATCATAATGATGCTGATGGGTCTGGGCATGGTGCTCGGGAATCTGTGCAGCGGCAAGCTATCCGGACGCTTCAGCCCGCTGCGTATTGCGGCGACCACCGATATGGCGATCGTGGCATCGCTGCTGCTGCTTTTCGCTTTTGGTGAACACAAAACGGCCTCGCTGGTGATGGGCTTCATCTGCTGTGCCGGGCTGTTCGCGCTCTCCGCGCCGCTGCAAATCCTGCTGCTGCAAAATGCAAAAGGGGGCGAGATGCTGGGCGCCGCAGGCGGGCAGATGGCCTTTAACCTGGGCAGCGCGATTGGCGCCTATTTTGGCGGGATGATGATTACGCTCGGCTTTAGCTGGAGCTACGTCACGCTGCCGGCTGCCATTTTGTCCTTCTCGGCCATGACCTCTCTCTTACTTTATGGCCATGTGATCGCCAAAAAACGTCAGGCCAGCGCGCGCGCGCTGGCCTGATCACGATCAGGAGAGCCAGGGTTCGCCCAGGGTCAACATCAGACGGTTGGCCCAGGCGAAGAACGCGGTAGACTGGACCAGATCCAGCTGTTCAAGCGTGCCCAGCGTCTCTTTTTCCAGTGCTGAAAGGTGCAGGGGAGTCACGGCAGGCGGCGTGACCGACAGCGCTGCCGCAAAGTTGATTTCCGCCTGCCAGCGTGCAGACTGACCCTTGCTCAGGGATTGCCCCGGACGCACCGCCAGCAGCGCTTCTATCGCATTGTCATCCTTCGACAGCTGGCTTGCTTTACGCGCATGGACAGATGCGCAGTAAATGCAGCCGTTGATTTTGCTGACGACCGTGGCCGCCAGCTCGCGTTCAGCGCGCGGCAGGCCCCCCGGCGTGTAAAAAATCCCTTTATCCGTCAGCGTGCGCTGTTCAAGAACGGGCAGGTTGCGTGCGAGCAGGCGGAAATAATCGGAGTCGGTATGGCCAAATTTCGCCAGAATGGCGACCTCATCGTCGCGAAAATCTGCCAGCGGTTTGGCGGCCAGCCACGGCTCCCATCCCAGCTCCCGTTGGGTAAATGCCACCGGTGCCGCTTTGCCGGTTATCGTCGTGGGATTGGTGTGCCAGACGCCAGCCACGGCCTCGACATCGCTCGCGGCCACGGGTTTATCATTCAGCACGCGCAACCCGACGAGCAAACGGCTCTGGAAGCTGACAAAGGCGATCAGCTGTGCCAGGGTGACGATGCCTTCTTTGCTCCATCCCGCCTGTGTCAACGCGTGAAGCGCGCCCGGCGTCGCCTCAACCGGTGAAAAGGTGAGCAGGCGGGCGAAGCTGAGCGCCGGGGTTAGCCGCGCGGAAGTCGGGTCGCCCAGGCCAAAGCCGGCATAGTGTGCGGCCAGCGCCTCAACGTTATGCCATTTGGCGACTTTGGCCGCCACCGCGAAGCGTTCATCCAGCGCAAAGTCGCTCTCCTGCTGGCTGAATAAGGTTTCATAGCTGCCCTGGGCATGACGGGTTGAAGCCTCACGCGTGGTGCGCGCCTCTGCTAGCGGCGTGCCTGGGACGATCTCCGCCAGCTCGGCAAGAATATCCTGACTTAATGCCATAGGTTTCTCCTCAAAGAATGTGGGGGGCAATATGTTCTGCAATCAGCTCAATCGAGCGCAGGGTGTCGCGGTGCGACGGTTCGACCGAATGCACCTGGAATGAGACGTCCGTTGCGCGCGTGAGCACCGAATCTGCTTTTAGCGAGGCCAGCACCGTTTCAGGCGAGCCAATGTGGGCATCAAACTGGCGACGATAATCGTGGACGGTCTCGCCTTTCACCACGTGTCCGGCGGCACGATGCTGCTGAGCCTGCCTGGCTAAGCCCGGCGTGGCGACCTTCAGCGCATAGTCATCGCTATCGGCAACGAACGCGGTGCGGGAGGCGAGGATCCGTGGCGCCACGCCTGCGGGCAGCGCATCAAGATAGGCATCGACAATCGGGTTCTGGATCGCGTCGAGCGTGAGGTCCAGCCCCTCAGCCGGGCGCGGCTGGGTGCGGGAAAGCATCAAGCCGTGTCCGGCCCGCGCGGCGCGCACGGCACCGTCAACGGAGAAGGTCGCTATCCAGATGCGTTCAGCCAGCTGCGGTGCGGGCGGGTAAAGATGGTTATCGGGATGGGTGAGCGAATCCCCGCGCCAGGCGCTTTGGATAAGGTGAAGATGGTCAGCAAAGGCCGCGCCGCGTTCTTCAAACGTCAGGCCAAACGGCAGGAAGGAGGTCGGGGTGCCGCCGGAACCGAAACCCACTTCAAGGCGTCCGTCTGAGAGCAGATCCAGCACGGCGGCGTCCTCTGCGACACGCAGCGGATTTTCCATCGGCAGGGTGATAATGGCCGTACCAAGGCGGATGGTTGTCGTATGGGCGGCAACGTGCGCGAGGAACAGCAGCGGCGACGGCAGCCCGCCTTCGTGTTCATGAAAGTGGTGCTGGGCAATCCAGGCGCTGTTAAAGCCGTGGCGTTCGGCGTGGCGGATCTGCTCCGTCGCCAGGCGATAGCGCTCCTTTGGCGAGGCATCATCCAGCAGGCGGGTGAAAAATCCCAGGCGTTTTCGCGTCATGCGAACTCCTCCGTAGCGGGTAAGAAATGGGGGATGGCGTCAATCAGTTCGCGGGTGTAGTCGTTCTGCGGTGAAGCAAACAGCGTCTCGACCGTGCCCTGTTCAACGATCTGGCCGCTGCGCAGCACGGTGACGCTATGCGCAATGCGGCGAACCGTGGCCAGATCGTGCGTGATAAAGAGATAGGTCAGCCCCAGCTGCTGCTGTAGCTGCTGCAGGAGCGCCAGAATCTGAGCCTGCACGGTGACGTCCAGGGCCGAGGTGGCTTCGTCCAGTACCAGAATGGTCGGGTTAAGTATCAGCGCGCGGGCGATGGCGACGCGCTGGCGTTGCCCGCCGGACAGTTCTCGCGCGGTGCGCGTCAGTATATCAACGGGTAGGGCAACACGCTGCGCGACGGTCTCCACGCGGGTTTTGCGTTCCGCTTTAGTGATGCGGGTAAAGTTCTTCAGCGGCTCTTCGATAATGTCAAAGAGCGTCTGTCGCGGGTCGAGGGAGGCAAACGGATTTTGGTAAACGAACTGAATTTTTTGCCGCAGCTGCCGACGCGCTTCCCGGCTGAGGGTGGTCGCATCAATATCATCGATAATCACGCGACCGCTATCGGCCTGCTCAAACCCGAGCAAAATGCGGGCGAGGGTGGTTTTACCCGACCCCGATTCACCGACCAGCGCGTGGGTGCTGCCGCGCGTCACTTCAACGCTGACGTTATCGAGTGCCTGCAGGTGGTGCCCTCTACCCAGGGAGAATTTTTTGCTGATGGACAGCGCGCGAATAGCGGGCGAAGCCAGCGGACGGCCTGCTACTGGCGGAATGGTCAAACGCTGACCCTGCAAGTCACTCAACAGCTGGCGGGTATAGGCGTGCTGAGGGGTACGAATGATATCGCTCGTGATCCCTTGCTCCTGGACGTCGCCGTGGCGAAAGACCAGCACCCTGTCGGCGCGCTGAGCGGCAAGCGCCAGGTCGTGGGTCACCAACAGGACGGCGGTTCCGGACTCCCGACGCAGTACGTCAAGCAGGTCCAGAATGCGCTTTTGCACGGTGACATCCAGCGCGCTGGTGGGTTCATCGGCGACGATGACGTCCGGCTTTAGGGCAATGGCGATCGCAATCAGTACGCGCTGCTTCATGCCGCCTGAAAGCTGATGGGGATACTGCTTCATGCGCTGCTCCGGATGGCTCAGTCCGACCTTTGTCAGCAGGGCGAGCACCTGCTCGTCGCGCTCGGCGCGGGTCACCTTCTGGTGCAGCTGAATAATTTCGCCCACCTGGGCACCGATGGTTTTCACCGGATTCAACGAGTTACCCGGATCCTGCGGGACGAGGCTGATCCGCGCGCCGCGCAGCGCGTCGAGCCGTTTAGCCGACCACTGGCTTATCTCCTCGCCGTTGAGGCTGATTTTTCCGCCATCGCGCCGGGCGTTTTCCGCCAGCAGGCCAATAATCGCCTGCGCCGTGGTGGTTTTCCCTGAGCCGGATTCGCCGACGAACGCCAGCATTTCGCCGCGCGTGAGGGTAAAGCTGACGTGATGGACCACCTCGCGCCACTGGCGCGCGGTGCGGTAGCTGATCGTCAGGTTTTCCACTGAGAGAACGGTCATGAACGGCCTCCGCTAAACTGTTGGCTGATACGGTTGGTGGCCAGCACGACAGCGATCACCACCAGACCAGGGAAGGTGGTTAGCCACCAGGCGGTAGAGAGATAGTTTCGGCCTTCGGCGATCAGCAGCCCCCACTCGGGAACGGGCGGCGGCGTGCCGTAGCCGAGGAAGCTCAGCGTCGACAGCGCCAGGATAGCCTGACCGAACTGGAGCGTCGCGAAGGCGAGAACCGCCGTTAGCGAGTTGGGCAGAATGTGTCGCCACAGCACGGCAAAGAACGTTCCGCCGCTCCCGTAGGCCGCTTCGACATAATCGGTGTGGCGGATGCGTACCACTTCACCGCGCGCCAGGCGAGCGAAGCTGGCAATGGAGGCGACGCCAACGGCAATCGCCGCGTTGACGGTGCCAAACCCGAGCAGAATGATAACCGTCAGCGACAGCAGCAGGGACGGAATGGACAGCAGCACGTCAACGACACGCATCAACAGGGACTCCACGCGTCCGGCGAACGCCCCGGCAGTCACGCCCAGCCCGGTGCCAAACAGCAGCCCCAGGGTGACGGCGGCGAGCGCGGCACTGAGGGAGTGCGACGCCCCGTAAACAATGCGGGTATACACGTCACGGCCAAGCTGATCGGTGCCGAGCCAGTGGCCCGCCTGCGGGGCCAGACGCTGCGCCCCGGCGATCCCTTCAATCGGGCTGTAGTGGGTAAACAGGCCCGGCGCAACGGCCGCGAGGGCAGCGGCGATAATCACCGCCCACGCCAGCCAAAGCCCCGGCTGCCATTGCAGCCCTTGCCACGAGGGGACGCGTTTTCGCGCAGCGGCAGCATAATCGACAAGACTCATGAAGCACCTCCGGTAACGGTTTGCAGGCGCGGGTCAAACAGCGGCATCAGCAGATCGACCAGCAGGTTTATCAGCACAAAACCGAGTGCGGAAATCATGACGACGGCCTGAAGCACCGCGATATCCTGGTTATTCACCGCCTGCTGGGTCAGCTGCCCGAGCCCGCTGCGGCCAAAAACGGTTTCCGTTATCAGCGCCCCGGCAATCAGCTCGCCTAACAGCAGTCCGGCAATATTTAGAACCGGCAGCAGAGCGTTGCCGGTGACGTGACGCCACAGCACTGCGGTTTCGCTTAGCCCTTTTGCCCGCGCAACGGCCACAAACGGTTGCGCTGCCACCTGGTCCAGGCTGCGCATCAGAATTTGCGCCAGCGGGGCGGAGATCGGAATGGCAACGGTCACGATCGGCAGGATTAGACCCTGCAGCGGCGACGGGTTAATTACCGGGATCAGCCGCAGCTGGAACGAAAAGAGTTGAATCAGGGCGATGCCCAGCCAAAACGTCGGCAGAGAGATAAACAGCACCGGCACTGACTGAATGGTATTGCTCAGCCAGCGTAATCCCGGCAGACGCGATGCAAAGGCCAACGCGAACGCCAGCAGGACCGCCAGTACAAACGCGGGCAGGGCGAGGCTCAGGGTATCCGGTAGATTGCTGGCAATCAGCTCGCTGACCGGCACGCCTGCCTGCAGTGAATAGCCGAAATCCCCGTGCAGCATCGCCAGCAGCGTGTGGGCATACTGTTGCCACAGGGGGCTGTCCGCGCCGTAGGCTACGCGCATCTCCTCGATTTGCGCCGGGCTTAAGCCCAGATCCGGGTTCTGGAATTTAATGAGCACCGCGTCGCCCGGCAGCACCTGAAGCAACACGAACGAGAGGGTGAAGGCGGCCCACAGTACCAGCAGCCCGTGCCCAAAACGTTGAAGAAGTGCGTGGCGCATCGTCAGCTCCTCAGTGTTTTTTAATCCACGCGCCGTAGAACGACGGGCGGCCTACCGCTTCAAAGCTCACGCCTTTTAGCCAGGGGGCACCAGCAAAGACCTGCGGCTCCTCGAAGATCGGAATAACGTAGGCGTTATCCAGCAGATAGCGCTGGGCGTATCCGGTCAGCTGCAGGCGCTTTTGCGGATCGACCTCAGCCGAGATGTTCACCAGAAGTTCATTCAGCCTGTCGTCACGGAAGCTTTTAACTTTGTCGCTGGAGCCGCCTTTTTGCAGCAGCGCGTCGCGGTTAGCGGGGTAGAACATACTTTTCACCACGTCCGGGTCGGCGCGGCCTACTTCGGAGACGGTGAGCGGGGTTTTCAGCGGGTCGAGGTTATCCAGCGTGCGGCTGCCCGCGTCACCGGCCTTCACGCTCAGCGCAACGCCAACCTGGCGCCACTGCTGTGCCACGAGCTGCAGCACCTCTTTGTTTTGCGGCTGCGGCAGGGATTCATAAACGGTCATCGCCAGGCGCTGACCGTCTTTGGTGCGGATCCCGTCGGCACCCGCCTTCCAGCCTGCTTCATCAAGCAACGAATTGGCTTTGGTCGGGTCGAAAGTGAGCTTGTCGCTGAGGTCGACAAAGCCCGCTGCGGAATCAGCGATAACCGATTTGGCCTGCGGATAGTTTGGTGAGAAAAGGGTATCGACCACCTGTTTGGAATTGGTGGCGTGCAGCAGCGCCTGACGAACGCGAAGGTCGGAGACCAGCGGGTTGTCCGGCCGGAAGCTGATGCTGTCGTTTACCCCGCGCGTAGGGGCGGCGTAGATTTTATAGCCCTGATCCGTAGCCTGTTTTTCATCATAGGCCTGAACCTGACGAATAAAGTCGGCCTGACCTGCCAGCAGCGCGCCGACGCGCACGCTGTCTTCCTGGGTCACAATAAATTTAATGCCGTCGAGATTGGCTGGCCCCTGCTGCGCCAGATTTTTTGGCCCCCACCGATAGTCCTTGCGGGCTTCAAGCGTCACTTCGCGACCGAGCTTCTCGTCCTTCACCACAAACGGGCCGGAGCCGATGATATGGCGGGCATCGCCCAGCGCTTCAAAGTTACGCTTCAGCGTGCTCAGCGAGACAAGGCCCGAACCAATGGTTGCCGTGCCCTGAAGGAAGCCCGGCGACGGCTTTTTGAAGTAAAACTTCACGGTCAGCGGATCGACCACTTCGCTGCGATCGTAGTTATTGATCACTTCCGACACCGGCAGGCGCTGTGCTTTATTGCCCAGGCCGTAGGTATCGAAATTTTTGGCCACGGCGTTAGCATCCAGCGGCGTCCCGTCAGAGAAGGTGATGCCGGGACGGATTTTAAAGGTGTACTCGGTTTTATCGGCGTTGGTGGTCCAGCTTTCAGCAACCCAGGGTTCAACCTGCAGCGTTTTCGGGTTCTGCCAGGTCAGCTTGTCCGTAATTTGATTCAGGATCCCGCCGTTGGGATAGAAGCCACCGGCAGGCGGATAGAGGTTCGTGTGGGCCTGCTGTTCAAGATAAATCAATGTGCCGCCCTTCACGGGCGCATCCGCAGCGTAGGCGGTAGCGGTAGCCAGAATCAGCGCCGTCAGCAGCGGCAGGCGAAAGGGGGTTTGCATGGTGAATTCCTTTGTTATCTTCTTGTTAGCGTCGGATTCATCATCGGACGCGGGGCAAAACAAGGGAACAAAGGAATTGAGATAAGGATTGCCGGAAACTGAAAATAAAAAACGCCCCGGAAACGGGGCGATGACAGTGTACTAGACGAATTTCGCCAGCGGGTCGGCGGCGGCAAAGGCCACCGTTTTGTCCGCTGCCGGGGGGTAGATCAGCTCGTTGGTGATGGCGATTTTGATCTTCTTCGCCTCGTCGCGCACCGATTTCACCTCCTGCTCCCAGCCCTCGGTGTAGACCGCGCCCCATGCGCCTAAATCCAGGCAGGTCACGTAGTTCACCTGGCGATAAGGGTAGGGCTCGATGTTGAGCAGGCTGGCGGCTGCGTTGTGTCCGGCGAATTTCCCTAGCTGGATCGCGTGCTGGCAGGTCATCAGCGCCGTGTTACCCGCGTCGTCCGTTTTCGCGTGCGCCATATCCCCCGTGGCATACACGTCCGGACAGTCGGGAACCTGCAGCGACTCGGTGACGATAAGGCGTCCCTGATTATCACGTTCCCCCTCAATCTGCTGGCTAAGCGGGTTTGCCTCAACGCCCGCCGTCCACACCACGGTAGAAGCGGCAATATGTTCCCCGTTTTTTAGCGTTACGCCGTTCGCATCGATTGCTTCAACCTCGCTGTTAAGACGCCATTCCACGCCCAGCTCGCGGCTTGCGTCTTCAACGGTTTTGCGCAGGGCTGCACTGTAACGCCCGCCGATGACGGCACCGCGCTCAACTACGATAACTTTAATCTCAGTATTTTCACCCAAGCGTGCGCGGAGGCGGGCAGGAAGCTCGGTCGCCAGCTCAATGCCGGTAAAACCGCCGCCGCAAACCACCACGGTATTGCGCTCAGGAGAGGCGGGGCGTGAGGTCAGAGAATCCAGGTGCTGCTCGAAGACCTGCGCCGATTCCAGCTGGTCGATATCAAAGGCGTGTTCAGCCAGCCCGGCAATGGAAGGACGTTTGGTCTGGCTACCGGTTGCCAGCACTAAACGTTCGTAGGCTACCGTGGCTTTAAGACCGTCGGCATCCAGGTAGGTAACTTTTTTTGCCTTCGTATCAATACATTCTGCGCTACCCGCAATATACGCTATACCCAGTTCCGCAAACAGTTCGGTGAGCGGCGCGACCAGCGTCGATACGCTTTCTTCATAGAAGCGTGGGCGCACGCGCAGTTCAGGAGCTGGTGCCAGTACGGCGATATTCAGACCGTTATTCCCCTCAAGCGAAGATAGGCGAGCGGCGCTGACCGCGGCCCACATACCGGAAAATCCACTACCCACAATTAAAATCTGCTTCTTCATGTTCGATCCTTTTGATCGTCAGGCCGGATGTCTGACATAACTGCCACTATACTTGTCGGAGTTAACTGCGACAACTTCTTTCTGAGTTAAAAATCGTTATAATGGCCCGAACAGCAAACTGGAGTTACCCATGGCGTTTTACAGTTCCGGTGTGGAATATGGCATTCACAGCCTGATGTGCATGGTGGATGCGAAGGGCAACGAGCGGGAGATGAGCGTCCGGGAAATGGCGGCCCTGCAGGGCGTGCCCTATGATTACCTGGGGAAAATCTTTACCCGACTGTCGCGTGCCGGGCTGGTGATTAGCACCGAGGGCAAGGGCGGGGGATTTAAGCTGGCCAGACCGGCGGAACTGATCACCGTGCTGGATGTTGCCCATGCCATAGATGGTGAAAAAAATATGTTCGAGTGCCGGGAAGTGCGCCAGAGGCTGGCAGTTTTCGATGAAACGCCTCCAGCCTGGGTGTGCGAAGGCCCGTGCGGGGTACGTTCGGTGATGGACAGCGCGCAGCAGCGAATGGAAGAGGAGTTAGCGCGCCACACCATTCTCGACCTGGCGCGCAAGATGTACCGCAAAGCGCCGGACACGTTCCAGATTGAGGTTCAGGCGTGGATTTCTGACCGGCGTTCGTCGTAGAAGTTGGCCGGGTAAGGTGAAGCCTCACCCGGCAGAGACGTTTAGGAACGTAAATCAATCACCATACGGCCACGGATTTGGCCCTGTTCCATCTCTTTGAAAATGGCGTTGATATCTTCCAGCGGGCGCATCGTCACTTTCGGCACCACTTTGCCTTCTGCGGCAAACTGGAAGGCTTCCTGCAGATCCTGGCGCGTACCGACCAGCGACCCGACCACCTGAATGCCGTCCAGAACCAGACGTGGAATATCCAGGCTCATCGCTTCTGGCGGCAGGCCAACCGCGACCACGCGACCACCGGCACGAACGGCGTCAACCGCCGAGTTGAACGCCGCTTTTGCGACAGCAGTGACCACCGCGGCATGTGCGCCACCGGTTTTTTCCTGAATGACTTTTGCTGCGTCTTCATTGCGGGAGTTTACGGTTAAATCCGCGCCCATGCTTGCCGCCAGTTTCAGCTGTTCATCGTTCACGTCGATAGCGATAACTTTGGCATTAAAGACGTTTTTGGCGTATTGCAGCGCAAGGTTGCCCAGCCCGCCCAGGCCATAGATCGCAATCCACTGACCCGGTTTGATATCTGATACCTTCACGGCCTTATAGGTGGTCACGCCCGCACAGGTAATGCTGCTGGCCTCGGCAGAACCCAGACCCTCTGGCACCTTAACCGCGTAATCCGCCGTTACGATGCACTCTTCCGCCATCCCGCCGTCGACGGAATAACCGGCATTTTTCACATCGCGGCACAGGGTTTCGTTCCCGGTATTACAATATTCACAGTGTCCGCAGCCCTCGAAGAACCACGCCACGCTGGCGCGATCGCCCACTTTCAGCGAATGGACGCCCGGCCCAATCTCTTTTACGATCCCAATCCCTTCATGGCCCAGGATCACACCGGTTTTATCGCCGAAATCGCCATTTTTTACGTGAAGGTCGGTGTGGCAAACGCCACAGCATTCCATCTTCAGAAGGGCTTCGCCATGCTTCAGCGAGCGTAGGGTTTTTTCGGTGACGTTGACCTGATGATCCTGTGTAACGACAGCAGCCTTCATGTATTTCTCCTTGTTCATGATGAGTGTCTGCATAGCAGGGTATTACTCACTAAGGATTAATGGATTGGCGCTGTAATGCAAGGTGACGGCAACATAATGTCATAATTTCATTCGATTTCAGATTAAGAATACAGCGTTCCTCTAATAATCAGGGGGGAATAAAAGTGCCAAAAAAACGTCATGTTTCTGTCATGACCCAAACGTAACGTGTTGTCTTCCAAATAACCGAAGAGTTAAAAGACAATGCATCTGGTGAAAAAGCTTCTCGCAATCAGCATCCTCCTGTCCGCTTCCGTACAGGCGCAAAACATCCTCGACTTCCCTCAGCCGGAAAACAATCCGGAAGAGTTTTATGCCGTCACAGAGATCCCGGCGGGAGGCATTATCAAATATGAAACCGATGCCAAAACCGGCTTTATCGTCGCGGATCGTTTCCAGTCCATGCCGGTAGCATACCCGGCGAACTACGGTTCTTTGACCCAGTCCCTGGCAGGTGATGGCGATCCGCTGGATGTAATTTTCTACACCCGCGCACCGATGGCGCCGGGCACGCTTATCAAGCTGCGCGCGATCGGCGTGCTGAAGATGGTCGACGGCGGTGAGAAAGACGACAAAATCGTTGCGGTCCCGGCGAGCAAAATCGACCCGACCTATGACGACGTTAAAGAGCTAAGCGACCTGCCGAAAATAGAAGTACAGCGCCTGGAGTCGTTTTTCCGCGTGTACAAACAGCTGCCGGAAGGGCGCAAAAAAGTGGAGCTGAGCGGCTTCAACGACGCCGCGACGGCGAAGCAGGAAATTAAACAGGCATGGGATGCCTGGAAAGAGAAAAAACCGCAGTAAAAAACTGGCCCGGCGAGGCTACCGCCGGGCCCGGTTTTACAGCTGTGCTTCTATCATCTCAATCTCTTTACGCCATTGCGCCTGCAGCTGCGGCTTTTGATGCTTCGGCTTACGCGCCAGGTCTTCCTCGAGCAGCGTTTCCAGCGCGACCAGCCGTTCAAGCAAATCGTCAAACTCTGAACAGGACTCACCGTTGACCACTGGAGCAGATATCGGTGATGTAAGCCCAGTGCTTTCACGCAGCCGTTCAAATACCGCCTCAGCATCGTGCCATTCGCTCAGCTTTCCGTCCTCAATCAGCCAAAAACGATTGCAGCTTTGGCTGATTAACTGACGATCGTGGCTGACCAGCAGCACGCCACCTTCGAACTGTTGCAGGGTTTCCGCCAGCGCCTCTTTGCCTTCCATGTCCAGATGGTTGGTGGGTTCATCCAGCATCAGCAGGCTATAGCGGGCAAGCGTCAGGCCAACAAACAGCAGGCGAGAACGCTCGCCGCCGCTCAGGGTGCTGACCTTTTGTCCGTGGCGCGCCCAGGGGAACCCGGCGCTAATCAGGGCCATTTTGCGGTTCTGCGGATCGGGGGCAAACGGCTCCAGGGCGTCAAGCAGCGAGGCATCGTCCGGCAGCTGGTGCAGCGTCTGGTCGTAGTAACCTGGCGATACGCGAGGATGGATCTTCAATCCATCGTCTGTCCGTGCATCCGTAAACTGTCGCCAGATGAGCTTCATCAGCGACGATTTACCGCAGCCGTTACGACCCACAATCGCCACCCGATCGCCGCTTTTTAGCCGCGCGATGTCGATGTTGAACAGGTTCGGAAGGCCCGGCGCTGGCGGCACGCCGAGGTTTTCCATCTCCAGCAGGCGGTCAGCCCGAAGCGCGTCGCCGCGAAGGGTTAACGTCCACTGGCTGCCGGCCGTCACTTCCGTCTGGCTCTCCTTTAGCCGTTCGACCTGTTTTTCCATCTGTTTGGCCTTGCGGGACAGATCTTCGTTGTCGTAAACCTTGCCCCAGGTCGCCAGCCGCCTGGCGCTGGCGGCCACGCGGTCGATCTCCTTTTGTTCAGCTTTATGACGCTGCGCATCGCTTTCGTCCCTGGCAGCCAGCGCGCGGCGCGCGGCGGTGCAGGGAAGGGCAAAGTAATGCAGCGTTTTGTCACGCAGGAACCAGCTGCCGTTGGTCACGGCGTCCAGCAGCTGACGGTCGTGCGAAACCAGCACGAAGCTGCCAGCCCAGTTCTGTAAGAACTGCTCAAGCCATAGCATGGTGGGCAGGTCGAGGTGGTTGCTGGGTTCATCCAGAAGGAGGAGATCCGGCTCGCCTATCAGCGCGCGCGCCAGCAGCAGGCGCGTATGCTGTCCGCCGCTCAGGGTGGCGGATTGCAGCGCCATGTCCTGCGGCGTAAAGCCCATGCCCGCCAGCAGCGTTTCGGCTTTCCAGCACAGGCTGTCGCGTTCAGCAGACGGCAGCTGAGCCAGTACCGCATCCAGCATGGTCAGGGGATAAATCGCTTCCGGCAGATGTTGCTCCACGCGCGCCATCAGGCAGTGGCCGGCCAGCGCTACCGTTCCGGCAGCAGGGGAGTCCGTACCGTCCAGAATTTTTAAAAGCGTACTTTTTCCGCAGCCGTTATCGCCCAGCAGACCAATGCGGTCGCCTTTTTTCAGCGTAAAGGAGAGTGAGTCGAAGAGCGTGCCAAACGCCGTATCAACGCGTAAAGATTGTGCAGTGAGTAAAGTGCTCATTGTTGCTTACCCAAGAGTTACAGGCATGGTTATGCCTCGTCAAACATCGCTGACGATAACTCAGTAAGCCCGAGAGAAGGGATTTCAGGGGTTGGTGTCTTCGCTCAAGCAGAAGTTATCGCAGCACGATACCGATAACGCTTGAGCGAGTGCGATCGCCAAATGTATGTGAAACATTGAAAATTTCACGATACAGCATAATTAGCCTCCTTATATGTTGTGAGTTTATAGGTAGCTATCACTATATAACGTTTTTAAGCATAAGCCTACCTTTACCACTTATGGCAGCTCTGCGGTTAACTTAAGCATTTTCACTCTTCATCAGGGTCAATGGAGGTAAAGTACCTTTTGGTCCCCTTCGTTATCATGCGCAACAACGATCGTTCCATGAATCACGATAGATAATATTACCCTCCGTATACTTCCAGGTTATCGCTTCATAGCGCAATTCGAGCGTTTCAAGGTGTGTACTGCTCATACTGTTAGGAGCCAGGTAGGGTGCAACCGTTGTGAACTTGACGTTTTCCAGAATGATATTGAAATACTCGGCCTCAATGCCTGATTCGAGAATTCGGTACATTTTAATTGTGGCTTTCTTCATAGTTCGGCCTTCACAGACAGCGCGGTATAAAAGTGGTGTTGTCTGATCAAACTCCTTTACTATTGTGATAGGGCGATGAACTCGCGTTCCTGTCAGTTTTCCCCAGCTTGGATCTACTGGGATAGTGACACCGTGTGAGAAGGATTTTAACTCGATAGACCCCAGGCGAAGTGGCATAAGGCAATTGCCAACGATCGGAGAACCATTTTCATCTTCAAGCCATAAGTGTGCGGGTGTAGACATAATATTTCCTTATAAATAAGATAGCCTTTGACGGCTACCATTTAACATATCGATAAAAGACAACGATAACGAAAATGCAGAATATGGGGACAGGCCATATCGGTCCATCAGGGAAAAATTGAAAAAAGACAACAGCAAATGCAAGTGTCAATAAGGCAGGGCCGTACATCGATATCAATGACCTGAATATTCGCCTGAAAATCCGTTTAATAAGAATCATTATGCTCATCAAATCAGCCTTCTGATGATATCTGCAATTTCACCATCCAATCCCCATTGTGCTTTAAACGCTCCTGCTCGCTCAAACAATGGTTCTATCAGGAAGTACATCATTTCCAATTCCTGTGCATATAATGCCGAGTAGTACTCTGGATAGGTAATCTGAAGACGACTCGCGCTATCTGCCGCTTTCTGCACAACGCCATATACGCCAATAATCCCAACAAAACCGCCTGCTCTTCGTCCTGTCTGTACACTGAGTTCAAGGCTTATATTCAAGCCTGCAGCAACAAATGATGCTGTTGCTAAAGCAAATCCCGAGTTTGTCAGTGAACTTGCGGCGATATGAATATTTACTGCCATTAGTAATTTTTTGATGTGCTCTAGTTGATCGGAGGTTTTGTGCCGGAATACTTCTTCAAAATAGATTTTGAGCATTTCACACACAACATCTCTATGCCATATTACATGATATACACCCTTAGCAAATCGCATGTCTTGGGACTTTTGCTTCTGACATACATCCTGATATTCAGCAGTAAAGCAAGACGTATAATACAGCGCGCGCGTAGCACCTGCGCCGATCGTTTCAATCTGATTTGATACGGCTTTTCCTACACCCGCTAATGCGTGGTCGAGTTTTAACGCAAGGATGTTATTCGCCTGTAAATAACGTATCACTTGATCGCTATAGTACATAACCGCTCCTTTTTAGTGATGGGAAATGCTAATAAACCCTTAAAACAATCTTTTATTTAGGCAAAAAGTGTTATGCGTAATATTTATATTTCTACGGAATATGCATGGTTGTCGAAATATTAATTTTTTAAATACAGGGCAGGGAGTGCTGTAGTAGCAGAAAAGAAAATAAAGGAAGGAGGGGTTCACGTTCCCTCTCCCGTTGAGGAGAGGGAACGGTCGGAGCGTAGAATTAAATCGAAGTACGACGATAGCTGCGGTATTCCGGCATCCAGTAGTTATCGTCAATGGCCTGCTGCAGCGCATCGGCAGAGGTATTTACCGCCACGCCCTGCTGCTGGGCCATTTTGCCGACCGCAAACGCAATGGCACGGGAGACTTTCTGGATATCTTTCAGCTCCGGCAACACCAGGCCTTCACCATCGTTCACCAGCGGGGAGTGGCCCGCAAGGGTCTCACTTGCCGACATCAGCATTTCGTCAGTAATGCGCGACGCGCCGGAGGCGATAACGCCCAGACCAATGCCCGGGAAGATATAGGAGTTATTGCACTGGGCAATCGGATAAACCTTGTCTTTCCAGACTACCGGATCGAACGGGCTGCCGGTGGCAACCAGCGCATTGCCTTCGGTCCAGGCGATGATGTCCTGCGGCGTCGCTTCCACGCGAGAGGTCGGGTTAGAGAGCGGCATCACGATTGGGCGTTCGCAGTACTTGTGCATCTCGCGAATGATCTCTTCGGTGAAGAGGCCGGTTTGCCCGGAAACGCCGATCAGAATATCCGGCTTCACGTTGCGTACCACGTCGAGCAGGGAGAGCACGTCGTTGTCGGTGTCCCAGTTCTTCAGTCCTTCGCGCTTTTGCACCAGCTTCGTCTGGAACGGGAGCAGGTTTGGCATACCATCCGTCAGCAGGCCAAAGCGATCGACCATGAACACGCGGGAGCGTGCCAGCTCTTCGCTTAATCCTTCGCGCTGGGTCTGGGCGATAATCTGTTCGGCAATGCCGCAGCCCGCAGAGCCTGCGCCGAGGAACACGATTTTCTGATAGCTCAGCTGGCTGCCCGCCGCGCGGCTGGCGGCAATCAGCGTGCCCACGGTGACGGCTGCAGTGCCCTGAATGTCGTCGTTAAACGAGCAGATCTCATCCCGATAGCGGTTCAGCAGCGGCATCGCGTTTTTCTGCGCGAAATCTTCAAACTGCAGCAGCACGTCCGGCCAGCGGTGCTTCACGGCCTGGATGAAATCATCAACGAACTGGTAGTACTCGTCGTCGGTAATGCGCGGGTGGCGCCAGCCCATGTACAGCGGATCGGTCAGCAGCTGCTGGTTGTTAGTACCCACATCAAGCACCACCGGCAGCGTATAGGCCGGGCTGATACCGCCGCACGCGGTGTACAGAGAAAGCTTACCGATTGGAATGCCCATTCCGCCGATGCCCTGGTCGCCAAGGCCAAGAATACGTTCACCGTCGGTCACCACAATCACCTTGATGTTGTGGTTAGGCACGTTCTGCAGAATGTCATCCATGTTGTGACGATTCTGATAGGAGATAAACACGCCGCGGGAGCGACGGTAGATTTCAGAGAAACGCTCGCAGGCCGCGCCGACCGTCGGGGTGTAAATCACCGGCATCATCTCTTCGAGATGATTTTGCACCAGGCGGTAGAAGAGGGTTTCGTTGGTGTCCTGAATGTTTCGCAGGTAGATGTGTTTGTCGATTTCGGTTTTGAAGCCCTGGTACTGTATCCAGGCGCGCTCTGCCTGTTCTTCGATGGTTTCAACCACTTCCGGAAGGAGGCCCAGCAGGTTAAAGCTGCTGCGTTCTTCCATGCTGAAGGCACTGCCTTTGTTCAGGAGGGGGAATTCCAGTAATACCGGACCGGCGTATGGAATATATAAGGAACGATGTTTTTTCAGTTTGTTGTCCATGTCACTCACTCTTTTTTTGAAGATCCGTCCCTGACACTGCTGTTTGTCATCTTTCTGGCCTGTGCTGCGGGGCGCGGTCGGGCAGTATTATAGAGGAGCTAAATACTAATTACCGCAACACATAAAAAAAACACCATCGGGATTACCGATGGTGCTGTGGATTTCGTGCCGGAACTTACTTGCCTGCGTGGCGTTTCCTGCCCGTGGCGTGGGTGACCTGGGTTTCGCTGTCGCCCTCAATCACCACTTTGCGCTGGTTAGACAGCTTGTAGTTCAGTCCCAGAATATGGCGTGCCTGACGGTTCGATTTCATATTAACTCCTCAATCCTGTTGATAGTTTTAAGGACAAGCCTGCTTGCGCAAGCGAAATGTAACCCCTTAGGTTGCAGATCCAGCTTAGCAGGTTTTTACAAAGGTGCGCTTTGCCCGCTCACAACGTAGTTAATGGTCTGCTGGTAGATGTCACTGAGGATGTCATTGTCTGTGGCTTCCACCCACCGGGTCAGTTCCATCAAAATGTCATCTTCAGTCACAGCACCGTGCTCGGCGTGAAGACCTTGCGCAATCGCGTTCACGAGTTCTGGTTGTGCTGATGTAGTATTTGCCGGGTAATAAGTAAACATGCTGCCTCCGTTCGTTATCTGTTTAATGTTACGGCTTGCAAAATCGTAATTCGCATTCAGAGTGACAAATATTTTTGCCGTTGTGGTTCAGATTCGTCCTGGAAATAAAAATATCATATGCCTTAGCACAGAAATAAAATTTAGGGTTTCCAGCGGCGTAAATTTGTTGTTTTTTCGTAGGGCATCGGTGAAGGCCAGGAAATCAATTCCACAATGCTGCCCCATGGCGTTTGACCATAACAGAAAGCATTCCCTTCGCCCTGCTCGTCCGGGAAGGTGAGCGGCTTCGGCTCTGTAAACATTTCGCCCCCGGCGGCGGTAAATGCAGTGACGGCAGCGTCAAAATCATCAACATAAACAGCAAAGTGCTGCAGGCCGAAGTCGCTTGCACGGGCAGGCATACCCTGCTCAGGGCCGTGCATTTCGAAGAGTTCTATGCCGGGTCCGTGGGGCATGGCGAGCATGCGGATGGCGCGGATTTTAGTGCCGGGGAATAATCTCAGCGTGTGCTGCTGGGCGGAGTGGTCAATATTATCGGTTTCGGCATCGACAGAGTGATATAAAACCTGTGCGCCGAAAGCGCGTTCAAAAAATAGGGTGGATTTTTCAATGTCGGGCACCGTAATACCGATGTGGTCGATGCCCCTTACCGATGAATGCATATTTATCTCCTGCTATAAAAAATATAAATATAGCAGAAGATTGTCAGGCTATTACCACTTCATTTCGCCGGTATTGACTTTGGCGCTCAGTTCCAGCGAGCTGTCCTCAGCCAGGTTCGGCCACTGTTTTTTCATCGCGCTGATGACGCCAGCCGAATCTTTATGCTTCGATAACGCCACGTCAAACTGCTGCAGATACTGGCGGGTAAAGTCGATAGCGCCCGTTCCCGCAGGAGGGGTTCCGAGGTAATGCCCTGGAATAACGCGCTCTGGCTTATGGGCGGCCATGTTATCCAGCGTTTCCTGCCACTGCTTACGGCTTTCTGGCGTTTGCGTGTCCGCCGTCCACAGGTGAATGCCCCAGGAAACGCCGGTCCCGCCGAGGATCGTTTTCGCCGATGGGACCCACACGTAGGCCGCGTAGCTGTCTGCCTGCTCGATATCAACCTTCTCGCCATCCACCATAAACGTGTTGGAGGCGATGACCTGCGGCACAACCAGCTGCGTTGGCGCACCGTCCTTCATCTGCGGACCCCAGAAGGCGAGCTTGGCATCTTTTGTGGCGTTGATATGGTCAACGACCTGCTGCGTCGCCACCACCTTCGCATTCGGGAAAGCCTTCACCAGCGGCTGCAGCCCGAAATAGAAGTCAGGGTCGCCGGACGTGATCACGATCTTGTTCAACGTTTTACCGCTTCGGCGAATTTTCTCCACCAGCGCTTCGCCGTACTTGACGCTGAACTGCGCGTCAAACAGCACGGCCTCGGTTGGGCCTGAAACCAGCGTGGAAGAGACGGCAAAAATACCCTTTTCCTGCGGGTTATAGGTATCAATGGTCAACGGCGCAGCGAAAACGGCCGGGGTGAAAAGGGCGCACAGCACAGCAAGGCGGGTGATTTTCATTCTATTATCTCTGTTCTTCAGTAAAGTCTCTATTGTACGGATCTCTTCATTTGCCAGAATTCCTGAAACAAGACATGCTTAGTTTCATAATCCGAGCAAATGGAGCAAAGAATGGATCGCGTTATTGCCGCCCAGGTCTATAACCGCATATGCGAGCTGGGGAGCTTAAGCGCCGCGGCGAGAGCGCTGGGGATCTCCCGGCCCATGGTCAGCCGCTATCTCGAACAGATGGAGAAATGGGCGGGCACGCGGCTGGTGAACCGGTCTACGCGCAAGCTGACGCTTACGGCGGCAGGGGAGAAAGTGCTGTTGAAAACGCGCACGCTTTCGCAGATCTCACAGGAAATTGAAGATCAGTCCGCGAAGGATTTACCTTCCGGGACGCTGCGGGTCGCCTGCGCGCACTTTACCGCCATGCACATGATTGCCCCGGTGCTGCCGCAGCTTCTGTCGCGCTATCCCCAGCTGCGCATCGAGCTGGACGTGAACAACCATCCGGTGAGCCTGGTCGGGGAGCGCATTGATGTCGCCGTCCGCATCACCGATAACCCCGAGCCGGGGATGATTGCCCGCCGTCTGGGGGAGTGCCGATCCGTACTGTGCGCATCGCCGCAGTATCTCGCGACCCACGGAACGCCGCAGCAGCCAGCGGATTTAGCCGGACACAACTGCCTCCACTACAGCTTTTTCGCCGGTCAGTCGTGGCACTTTCTGACGCCAGAAGGAGAAAGCCTGAGCGTCGCGGTGAGCGGCAATCTTAGCGCCAGTATCTCCTCGCTGCTGATGGATGCGGCGGTCAAGGATTGCGGCATTGCGATGCTGCCCGAGCGCGAAGCGCAGCAGGCGCTGGAGCAGGGATTGCTGGTTCCCGTGCTGGAGCAACTGACGCCGAAACCCCTGGCCATCCATGGCATTTATCAGTCCCGCGACTACCAGCCCGCAGCGCTGCGCGTGCTTTTGGACGAGATTGCCCGTTACCTGAGCTGACCTATTTTGCCGCCAGCCAGGGCGTTTCCGTGCTCCAGAAGATAATGTCTGCACCAAGATAATCCTCGGCGAACTGCACAAACTCGTCACGGGTGAAGGGTTTGCCCGTGTTCGGGTTTTTGTAGGTCAACGTCGGCTCCTGAACGGCCATCGCCACCAGCGGCAGTCTGCCTTTGTAGTGATTGAACAGAGGGTATGCGTTTTTCATCTGCGCCTTGCGGTGTGGAACGATATCCGGACCGCCGAGGCCGATGCTGTTGGCGCTGGCAAAGGCAAACAGTCGCCCCATGTAGTTGTGGTCATTATTCCATTCGCACGGCCAGAAGTTGACGTACTGAACAACATGGGATTTTGTGAACACTTTTCGCGCGAAGGCCAGGTTTTCCATTTCCCCGGCAAAATAGCTGTCGCAGGTGAAGCCCTTAGGCGGTTTTTTCTCGTCAAGGTCGATAGCGGTTTCCGGCAGGTTGACGCCGTACACTTCGCCATCAAAACGCCTGGCGATAGCGGCCAGCAGCGCCTGATAACGTTCGCGTACGGCCGGGTTCCACTGTTGCGCCACCCAGCCTGCGCCCACCGGTTTTCCTTCGCCCGGGTTATCAAACTGCGGCGAAATGCCTCCGCCGTAGCGGGCATCCTGCATCAGATAATCAGGAACGTAACGGGCGTCCTGTTCGAAAAAACGATCCTGGATCTGGATGAAGAGCTTTTTGTTGGCGGCCTTGAGGCGGGCCAGATCCTCTTCAATTTGCGAAAAATTGTATTTGTCTTTCTCAGGCTCCAGCGCGCGCCAGCTGTAGACGATCTGCGCTCCGCCTATATCGCTGCGGGAGATCGGCAAAGCGGCGGCGTCCAGTTCGCCCGAGCTGGTATAGATAAAATTCTCGGGCGTTTTCGCCAGCAGGGGAAGCGCTACGACCAGCGATGTTAAGGCAGCGGCCATTCTGATAGTCAGGGTCATGATCAAGTCCTTTATGTCATCAGATACTCAGATTTCTCTGCGTTCCGGGGCGTGTCGGATGTGTAGTCTATACTTAACCCTTTGTAAGCCAAAAGGAGAGCAAGAATGACGATTCATAAGCACGGTTCAGCACACTGGTCTGGCGACATTAAGCGCGGCAAAGGGACGGTTTCCACAGAGAGCGGCGTTCTTAACCAACAACCCTACGGCTTTAATACCCGTTTCGAAGGTGAAAAAGGCACTAACCCGGAAGAGCTGATTGGCGCGGCGCACGCGGCCTGCTTCTCAATGGCGCTGTCGCTCATGCTGGGTGAAGCGGGTTATACCGCCGATTCCATTGATACCACGGCAGATGTGTCGCTGGATAAAACCGACGGCGGTTTTGCGATTACGAAAGTCGCGCTGCAGAGCAAGGTAACGGTGCCGGGCATCGACCCTCAGCAGTTTGACGGCATTATCCAGAAAGCGAAGGCGGGTTGCCCGGTGTCGCAGCTGCTCAAGGCAGAAATTACGCTGGATTATAAGCTGAACTAAGCCCGAGCCGGGTTAACGCCCGGCTATCCTTTTAGCCCCACAGGAAATACCTCTGCAAGCCACGCAATAAATACCCTCAGACGATGGGTCAAATGCCGGTTCTGCGGATAGACCACGTGAAAAGGGTAGACCTTAGGCCGCCAGTCCTGCAGGATTTCAACCAGGCTTCCCGACTTTAGGTGATGCTGCGCCGCATATCCAAACGTCTGAATAATTCCCAGCCCCGCCAGCGCGGCGGCCAGATGCGCATTACTTTCATTTACCCCCAGATAGTGCGGCACGCTTATTTCAAGCGCCTCGCCATCTTGCCTGAAGCGGAACGGAGAGGCTCGGCCGCTCACGGGCGAAAGATAACTTACCAGCTTATGGCCGTTGCGCAGCTCCTGTGGGTACGCCGGTACGCCGTGGTTTTTTAGATACCCCGGCGCGGCGCAGGTGACCATTTCCGCATCGCCAATGTGGCGCGCGATGAGCGATGAATCATCCAGCGGGCCCCCGCGGATCACGCAGTCTACATTGCCGCTAATCAAATCAACGGGTCGGTCAGCGACGCCCAAATCGATGCGGATATCCGGGTTACGCTGCATAAAGTCAGGAAGCAGGGGGATCAGCACGTCCCGCGCCGTTGAGCCCCCGACGTCAATGCGTAAATGGCCCTTTGGCGTACAGCAAGACGCCCGAAACGAGGTGTCAATATCCTCGATATCGATGAGCACCCGCGAGGCTTTTTCATAATACTCCTCACCCTCCAGCGTGGTGACGACGCGGCGCGTGGTGCGGTGCAGGAGGCGGGTTTCCAGGTGCGCTTCCAGCGATTTTACCAGCTTGCTAAGCGTGGCAATCGGCATGTTCAGGGAGTCAGCCGCTCGGGTAAAGCTCCCTGATTCCACCACCCGCGCGAAGGCGCGCATCGCCATAAGTTGATCCACGCGTTTCCCCTCTGATTATTTCTCTGTGTGAATAGTCATTTTCATTTTTGCCCATTTTTCACTAATCCTGCAAGCGCTACAGTCTGTCCGACGCATCCTAAACCACGACAAAAGGTACACGACATGAATACATCGCTTTCAGGAAAAATTGCACTGGTCACCGGCGGCAGCACCGGCATTGGTCTTGCTACCGCGCAGGAGCTGGCGGCGCAGGGCGCTAAGGTCTATATCACCGGGCGCCGTCAGGCAGAGCTGGACGCGGCGGTAGCGGAAATCTCCCCGGCGGCAGCGGGCATCCGTGCTGATGTTTCAAAACTGGCGGACCTGGACCGGGTCTATGCGCAAATAGCCAAAGAAGAGGGGCGCCTCGATATTCTCTTCGCCAACGCAGGGGGCGGTGACATGCTGCCGCTAGGGGCCATCACGGAGGAGCAGTTTGACCGAATTTTTGGCACCAACGTGCGCGGCGTGCTGTTCACGGTGCAAAAGGCGCTGCCGCTGCTGTCCGCCGGGTCGTCCATTATCCTGACCGGATCGACGGTGTCCGTTAAAGGAACCGCCAACTTCAGCGTGTATAGCGCCAGCAAAGCGGCGGTGCGCAACTTTGCCCGCTCCTGGGCGCTGGATTTACAGGGGCGCGGCATCCGCGTCAACGTGGTCAGCCCCGGCCCGATCAAAACGCCAGGCCTTGGCGACCTGGTGCCGGAAGAGCATCGTCAGGGATTGTATGACGCACTGGCCGCTCAGGTGCCGCTGGGCCGCTTGGGCGCGCCGGGTGAAGTGGGTAAAGCGGTTGCGTTTCTGGCCTCGGACGCCGCGAGCTTTATCAACGCCGTCGAGCTGTTTGTCGATGGTGGCATGGCGCAAATTTAAGGCTGATATAACGCGGTGAGATCGCCACCGAGGCGGCGGTTTTTCAGAGGACGAGCGGCGTCGCGCAGCGACTGCGTGACGCTGTCACATTTCACGAGGGTACAGTACGGCTCAAGCCACTGGCGATCCTGCCTGTCGTTACGCAAAACATACGATGCAAGCCGCTGGAGTGCATGGTTATTTTCCGCAAGGAGATCCACGTGATTTGCCTGCGCAAAGCTCGCTATCATCACCAGTGGCTGCAGAGCGTAGTTGTGATAGGCCACCGCGCGAGCGCGTCGTTTACGCTCGTTCGGCAGCGTGCCGTCTGCGCCGATCTGCCCGGCAGCGATGCGATACTCTTTCACCGACCAGTCAAACAGATCCCGTCGATTCAGCGCCACGGATGTCGCCATCACCGACCAGGCCGCCCAGTAGCTGTGGTTGTTGGTTTTTTCCAGCGGCAGTCCGTCCCAGTCTGCAATCGTCTGGTCTGCAAGCCGCCCCAGCCACCGGTCGACGCTTAACGGGGCCTTCAGCGGTTTTCCAGGCATAAACTTCAGCTCCAGCCAGCCGGTTGCCAGCGTGGCAAGCGCCCATTTGCGCATTGAACGTCCGGTATGGTTTGCCCTGCGGGAGGTTAACGCGCTCGCATCGGCCCAGCGCTGATAGCCTGTGACAATGCACGATAGCGTTTGGGGATCGCCGCTTCGCTTATATCGCCAGATCATCTGCGATATGCCGCGCTCAAAGTCGGTTATGGACTGCGTCTCTTCCCGAAATGCTTTCTCAGCCTGCGGATTGAGCGTAGCCCGGGCGCTATCCGAGCCCTCGTATTTGCTGCGAAACTCCAGCGGGGAGGTATAAGGCGCGGGCAGATCGAGACATTGACCCGCCTCAGCGTGAGGCAGGGGTTGGGTAAAACCAGACGGGGGAACGAGCTGCGCTGCACAGACGTATGCTGGCGAGCACAGCAGAAGTATTAGGCTACGCATCAGTTCACTTTACGCCAGCAGCTTAGATCGCGCCAGCGTCACGCTTTCTGCCGTTTCGCTTCGGTGAAGAGGTCAGCGCCTTCACATTTTTGTTAAGATATAAGCACTGTGAATAAGAAAGGGATAGCGGCATGGCAAATCTGCCCTGGCGTATCAGCGTGCGGCTGATGGTTTTCTTAAAGAAAACCGCGATGGTTCTGGGGATTGTGCTGCTTGTGCTGCTTGCCGTGCGGGTGTATCTCTCGCAGCAGGGGCCAGAACTGCACCTGTGGCACACGTGGCGCGCCGACGAAATGTCAGTGCAGGAGATGGATCGGGCCAGCTTCGCGCAGTATGTATCCCGCGAAAATACGATCTTCTCCAGCCTTGATGCGGACGTAACGGCAAAAACGGATCGGGATGAGCGTACGCCGCTGAACCGCTACTATCGCCAGAGCCTGGTCTGGCCTGGACAGTTTTCGCCCGACGCCAACCGTTCCTTTGTGCTGATGCCCAGCGGCAAGCCGCGCGGGGCGGTCGTGCTTCTGCACGGGCTGACCGATTCGCCCTACAGCGTTAAGCACATTGCGCTGGATTATCAGCAGCACGGTTTCGTGGCCGTGGTGCCCCGGCTGCCCGGACACGGAACGGCGCCCGGTGCCCTGACGAACGTTGACTGGGAGATGTGGCTGGCGGCGACGCGGCTTGGCGTACGCGAGGCGACCCGTCTGGCGGGTAAGGATGTTCCCCTGCATCTGGTGGGCTACTCTAACGGCGGGGCGCTGGCGATGAAATATGCGCTCGATGCGCTCGATTCGTCGACGCTTCGCAGGCCGCAGCAGCTTGTCCTGCTCTCGCCGATGATCGGCGTCACCGCATTCGCGCGTTTTGCCGGATTCGCCGGACTGCCCGCGCTGCTACCCGCCTTTGCGAAAGCGGCGTGGCTCAATATTGCGCCGGAATATAATCCCTATAAGTACAACTCGTTCCCGGTCAATGCGGCGCGCCAGTCGTGGCTGTTGACGCAGGCGCTGCAGCAGCAGCTCAGCCAGGACGCGCACGAGAATACGCTGGCACGGCTGCCGCCGGTGCTGGCGTTTCAGTCGGTTATGGATTCAACCGTCAGCACCCGCGCGGTGGTGACGGAGCTTTTTGATCGGCTTCCGGCCAACGGCAGCGAACTGGTGGTGTTTGATATTAATCAGGCCGGGAGCTTCCGGCCGCTCTTCAGGCCGTCATCATGGACCGCGCTCTCAGAATTACTCCCCGCGGCATCCCGGCGTTACAGTGTCACCGTTTTGACGAACGCCCGCGCCGACAGCTTCGATACGGTAGCCAAAACGACCCCGGCGGGCAGTACGCGTGAAACCACCGTGCCGCTGTCGGTCTCTTATCCACAAGAGGTTTATTCGCTGTCGCACGTGGCGGTGCCGTTTCCGCCGAACGACGATCTGTATGGTCGCCATCCTGATGAAAAAAATCGCTTCGGCATCAGCCTGGGAACGATTGCCCTGTGGGGAGAGACGTCCGTGCTAAGCGTCGGAAAAGACGCGCTGATGCGCGTGACCTCGAATCCGTTTTACAGCTACATGCAGGAGAGAATCGACAGGCGTATCGAGGGTGAAAAAACGCCGTGAAACATATGTGCAATGAATGCATTAGCCAGCAAACATAGAGTATGCTAGAGAATCATTTTCGGGCGCATTTCTCTCATCGGGACCGGTTACTGTGCTGACTACTCTAATTTATCGAAGCCAGTTAAATTCTTCCTGCGATTCCGCGCAGCTCGGTGCGCTGGTTGAACGGGCGAGGTTTCGCAATGCGGGACGCAATATCACCGGTATTTTGCTCTCCAACGGGCACGAGATCCTGCAAATTCTCGAAGGTTCGGAAGAGAGCGTTGTTACGCTTTTTCATAAAATTCGCGATGATAAACGCCACTACGGTGTGGTAGAGCTGATGCGGGACTACGGCCCCCGCAGGCGTTTTGAGAATGCCGGGATGCTGCTGTTCGATCTCCAGGTCAAATCACCAAAACAGGTTTTGCAGTCGGTTCTTCACTACAGCAAGCTCAATAGCTACCTGACATCTGACGATCGGGTATTTAAGTTTATCCAGACGTTTATCACCGGAAAAAAAGCTACTTCCTCCGCTGCGCTGTTTGACGCGAATAAATGGACACTCTCGCGTGAAAACTTACCCTTTGGCGAGGGCGTCGGCCTTATCGCCAATCAGTCCTGCCAGTTTGCCCTCCAGCCGATAGTCGAGCCGACGCAGGGAAAAATCAGCTCCCTTGAGGCGCTGATCCGCGGCAACGACGGCGGTAGCCCGGAGCATTTCTTTAATACCCTCGACCCGGAGAAGATCTACGACGTCGATTTGAAGACCAAAGCCTATGCGTTTGCCCTGGCGAAAACGCTGGGGATTGGCGACCACAAAATTGCGGTTAATTTGCTGCCGATGTCGCTGGTCAAAGTGCCCGGTGCCGTCGAGTTTTTGGTTCAACAGATCAAGCTCAACGGGCTGCAGCCGGAGCAGGTGGTCGTCGAAGTCACGGAAAACGAGATGATTTCCGGCTTCAACAAGTTTAACAGCGCCATCAAACAGCTGCGTGCCGAAGGCGTTGGCCTGGCCATTGATGATTTCGGTTCCGGCTATGCGGGGCTGTCTCTGCTAACGAAATTCCAGCCGGATAAAATCAAAATTGACCGGGAAATCATCAGCAACATCCATCTGAGCGGCCCGAAGCAGGCGATTGTGAAGTCGATTGTGAGCTGCTGTACTGACCTGGAAATTACGCTCGTGGCGGAAGGTATCGAAAAGATTGAGGAGTGGTGTTGGCTGGAGTCCGCCGGTATTCGCCGTTTTCAGGGCTTTTTGTTTGCCCGACCCCAGCTTAACGGCGTGGGTGATATCAGCTGGCCGCACCTGGCGCGCTAGCGTAATTCACGCGCTGACGTTTCCTCCTGTTGCACTCCTGTGCTTAAATAGCTAAAACGGTTTAACATTGTTTAGCTGAGGGTGAAATGGAAAAAATTTGGGTACTGGGCGATGCGGTTGTGGATTTACTGCCCGATGGCGCAGGGAGATTGCTGCAATGTCCCGGCGGCGCACCGGCAAATGTGGCGGTAGGGATTGCCCGTCTGGGCGGCAAAAGCGCGTTTATCGGCAGGGTGGGTGACGATCCCTTTGGGCGCTTTATGCAGCAAACCCTCACGGACGAGCGGGTTGACATGGAGTGGATGCGCCGCGATCCGGCGCATCGCACCTCAACGGTGGTGGTCGATCTGGACGCGCAGGGCGAACGCTCGTTTACCTTTATGGTTCGCCCGAGCGCGGATTTGTTCCTGGAGCCCGGCGATCTGCCGCCGTTTAACACCGGCGAATGGCTGCACGTCTGTTCCATTGCGCTAAGCGCCGAGCCCAGCCGTTCCGCGACGTTCGAAGCGATGGCGAGGATTAAACAGGCTGGCGGCTCCGTCAGTTTTGACCCCAATATTCGCGCCGACCTCTGGCAGGACGATGCCGAACTGCGCCGCTGTCTTGAAATGGCCTTAGCCTGTGCGGACGTGGTGAAACTTTCCGTTGAAGAGCTGGCTTTTCTCACCGGCAATGCCCGGGTGGAGGACGGGCTGTCGGCCCTGATGAGCATCTGCAGGGCCAGACTGGTGCTGATCACCCAGGGCAAAGAGGGGGTTAGCGTCTGGCATGAAGGGAAAATCGCGCATTACCCCGCTGCACCAGTCGAATGCATCGATACCACCGGCGCGGGAGATGCCTTCGTCGCCGGGCTTCTTTACGGCCTGGCACGCGACGGTAGCGGCACGGCTGACGTTGCCCCCATTATTGCGTTGGCCCAGCGCTGCGGGGCGCTCGCGACAACGGCAAAGGGCGCGATGACCGCGCTGCCGTACCAGCACGAACTCTAACGCCTCTTATCAAGGCCGCATTCGCGGCCTGAACTGTCGCCCCGATCACACTTACTAAATCGGTTTAGCAAAATAGGTTGCCCATCCAAAATTCATCAGTTTAGTATCAGCAACCTAAACCGGTTTAGCAATTTAGCAGAGAATAAACACTTTATTAAGGGATGCGACAAAATGTATAAAAAACGCAGACTTGCCGTGATGATAGGCATGCTGGCCGGAAGTACCTCTGTTTTTGCCCAAACGGATATGACGAGTATCGAATCGCGTCTGGCAGCGCTGGAGCAGCGTCTGCAGGATGCTGAAACCCGCGCGCAGCGGGCTGAAAAACGCGCCGCTGCGGCTGAACAAAAGACGCAGCAGCTGGTGGTGGCTCAGCAGCAGGCGCAAACCACCGCGCATGACGTTTCCCAGCGTACCGCCGCGCTTGAGGAGAAAGCGGATCGAAGCAGCGGGTTTGAGTTCCATGGCTACGCCCGTTCAGGCCTGCTGATGAACGACGCGGCGTCCAGCAGCAAAAGCGGTCCGTACCTGACGCCTGCCGGGGAGACCGGTGGGGCAGTTGGACGTCTGGGTAACGAAGCGGACACTTACGTTGAGCTGAACGTGGAGCATAAGCAGACGCTCGACAACGGCGCGACCACGCGCTTCAAAGCCATGCTTGCCGATGGGCAGAAAACCTATAACGACTGGTCTGCGGACAGCAGCGACCTGAATATACGCCAGGCCTTTGCCGAACTGGGCAATTTGCCCGACTTTAGCGGCGCGCTGAAGGGCAGCACCTTCTGGGCGGGGAAACGCTTCGACCGGGACAACTTTGATATTCACTGGCTGGACTCCGACGTGGTGTTCCTGGCGGGCACAGGCGGCGGCGTGTATGACGTGAAGTGGAATGACGCCCTGCGGAGCAACTTCTCGATTTATGGCCGTAACTTCGGCAGCGAGGAGGAGATCGACAATAACGTTCAGAACTACATCCTCAGCATGAACCACTTCGCCGGACCGCTGCAGGTGATGGTGAGCGGCCTGCGGGCAAAAGATAACGACGATCGCAAAGACAGCAGCGGCGATCTGATCAAAACCGACGCGGCCAATAAGGGCGTTCATGCCCTGGTTGGCCTGCACAACGAGAGCTTCTACGGCCTGCGCGAAGGTTCTGCCAAAACGGCGCTGCTCTACGGCCACGGGCTGGGGGCAGAGGTGAAAAGCATCGGTTCGGACGGCGCGCTGCTGTCAGAGGCCGATACCTGGCGCTTTGCAAGTTATGGCGTCACGCCGCTCGGAAGCGGATGGCACATTGCGCCCGCCGTGCTGGCGCAGAGCAGCAAAGACCGCTACGTCAAGAGTGACAGCTACGAGTGGATCACGCTCAACGCCCGCCTCATCAAAGAGGTTACGCAGAACTTCGCCCTCGCGTTTGAGGGCAGCTATCAGTACATGGACTTAAACCCGGAAGGCTACAAGGATCGTAATGCCGTGAACGGCAGCTTCTACAAGCTGACCTTCGCGCCGACGTTAAAGGCGGGCAAGATCGGCGACTTCTTTAGCCGTCCGGAGCTACGCCTGTTCGCCACCTGGATGGACTGGAGCAGCAAACTGGATAACTACGCGAGCGATGACGCCTTTGGAAGCAGCGGATTCAACGCTGGCGGGGAATGGAACTTTGGGGTTCAGATGGAAACCTGGTTCTAACCTTTTACGCTCCCGCGCGACGGGGGCGTTTTCAACATCATAAAAATGAAGTCAGGCAGAGGTTACTATGGATTTTGATAATATCGCCCGCGAGCTTATTCCACTGCTCGGTGGCAAAGAGAACATCGCCAGCGCCGCGCACTGCGCAACGCGTCTGCGTCTGGTGCTGGTTGACGATGCGCTGGCCGATCGGCAGGCGATCGGTAAGGTGGACGGCGTAAAGGGCTGTTTTCATAATGCCGGACAGATGCAGGTGATTTTCGGCACGGGCGTGGTCAATAAGGTCTATGCCGCGTTCATTCAGGCGGCGGGGATCGGCGAATCCAGCAAGTCCGAAGCGGCGAATATCGCGGCGCGGAAGCTGAACCCGTTCCAGCGCATTGCGCGTCTGCTCTCCAATATTTTTGTGCCGATTATCCCGGCGATTGTGGCCTCTGGCTTGCTGATGGGCCTGCTGGGCATGGTAAAAACCTACGGCTGGGTTAACGCGGATAACGCGCTCTACATCATGCTGGACATGTGCAGTTCGGCGGCCTTTATCATCCTGCCGATCCTGATTGGCTTCACCGCGGCGCGTGAGTTTGGCGGTAACCCGTATCTGGGGGCGACGCTTGGCGGGATCTTAACCCACCCGGCGCTGACCAACGCCTGGGGCGTGGCCTCCGGTTTCCACACCATGAATTTCTTCGGGCTTGAAATCGCCATGATCGGCTATCAGGGCACGGTATTCCCGGTGCTGCTGGCCGTCTGGTTTATGAGCATCGTGGAGAAAAACCTGCGCCGCGCGATCCCGGACGCGCTGGATCTGATTTTGACACCGTTCCTCACCGTCATTATTTCCGGCTTTATCGCGCTGCTGATCATCGGCCCCGCCGGACGCGCGCTGGGCGACGGCATCTCGTTCATTCTCAGTACGCTAATCGAGCACGCGGGCTGGCTGGCCGGACTGCTGTTTGGCGGCCTGTATTCGGTGATTGTGATCACCGGTATTCACCACAGCTTCCACGCTATCGAAGCCGGTTTGCTGGGTAATCCGTCCATAGGGGTTAACTTCCTGCTGCCGATCTGGGCGATGGCAAACGTGGCGCAGGGCGGCGCCTGCCTGGCGGTATGGTTCAAAACGAAGGATGCGAAGATCAAGGCCATTACCTTACCGTCGGCGTTTTCTGCGATGCTGGGCATCACCGAAGCGGCGATATTCGGTATCAACCTGCGCTTCGTGAAACCCTTCATCGCCGCGCTGATCGGCGGCGCGGTGGGCGGCGCCTGGGTGGTGTCGGTCCACGTTTACATGACCGCGGTAGGGCTGACCGCTATCCCGGGGATGGCGATCGTGCAGGCCAGCTCGCTGCTCAACTATATTATCGGCATGGTCATTGCCTTCGGCGTGGCGTTTACCGTCTCGCTGCTGCTGAAATACAAAACGGACTCTGAATAATGCTATTACCGTCTCGCTGGCCTGCCGTGCTGCAGGCCGTCATGAAAGGTCAGCCGCGCGCGCTGGCGGACAGCCATTATCCGCAGTGGCACCCCGCGCCGGTGACGGGGCTGATGAACGACCCCAACGGCTTTATCTTTTTTGCCGGGCGCTATCATCTGTTTTATCAATGGAATCCGCTGGGCTGTGACCATCGCTACAAGTGCTGGGGCCACTGGAGCTCCGCCGACCTGGTACGCTGGGCGCATGAGCCGATGGCGCTAATGCCCGATGAAGAGTATGACCGCAACGGGTGCTACTCCGGCAGCGCGGTGGATAACAACGGCGTGCTGACGCTGTGCTATACCGGCAACGTGAAGTTTGACGACGGCGGCCGCACGGCCTGGCAGTGTCTGGCCGTGCAGAATGAAGATGGCAGTTTCACGAAGCGGGGGCCCGTGCTGCCGCTGCCAGAGGGTTATACCGGACACGTTCGCGACCCGAAGGTCTGGAAGCACGAGGGCACCTGGTACATGGTGCTGGGCGCGCAGGATCTCCAGAAACGGGGCAAAGTGCTGCTCTTCGCCTCTGACGATTTGCACCGCTGGCACTCCTGCGGCGAGATTGCGGGCCATGGGATTAACGGCCTCGCGCAGGCCGGGTATATGTGGGAGTGTCCGGATCTGTTTGCCCTCGACGGGACGCACGTTTTGATTTGCTGCCCGCAGGGGCTGGCGCGCGAGCCGCATCGCTATCTCAATACCTACCCGGCGGTCTGGATGAGCGGGGCGTTTGACTATCAGGCGGCTTCGTTTTCGCACGGCGAGCTGCACGAGCTGGATGCCGGATTCGAGTTTTACGCCCCGCAAACCACCCTGGCGGAAGACGGGCGCCGCATTCTGATTGGCTGGATGGGCGTACCGGACGGAGAAGAGATGCTGCAGCCAACGCGCGCGCGCGGCTGGCTCCACCAGATGACCTGCCCGCGCGTGCTGCGGTACCGCGACGGCAAGCTGTGGCAAACCCCGGCGCGCGAGCTGGAACAGCTGCGAGAGTCCGAACATCAGTGGCGGGGTCATGCCAGCGCTGCGCCGGTGCTGGATGCCACCCGCCTTGAGTTTGAGCTGAGCGCGCCTTTCGTTAACGTCGATTTTGCCGGAGCACTATGGCTCTGCCTGGAGGACGGCGGATTACGCCTGGAGCGCGCCAGCCTGCAAACCGGTGAAACCCTGACGCGCTACTGGCGGGGTGAGGTCCACCGTTTGCGCATACTCTGCGACCGTTCAAGCGTTGAAATTTTCATCAATAACGGCGAAGGGGTGATGAGCAGCCGCTATTTTCCTGACCATCCTGCCCGGGTTCGCTTCGAAGGTGCGTCAGACATCACATTACGATACTGGTCGCTGCGCGGCTGCATGATAGAATAGCGGTTTTAGCAGCCGGATCTAAGTCGTTGTGAGAAAAACAAAACGCGTCACAATAAAAGACATCGCGGAGCTGGCGGGGGTATCAAAAGCCACCGCCAGCCTGGTACTGAACGGACGCAGCAAAGAGCTTCGGGTGGCGGAAGAAACGCGCGAGCGCGTGCTGGCGATTGCGAAAGAGCATCACTATCAGCCCAGCATACACGCCCGCTCGCTGCGGGATAACCGCAGCCACACCGTCGGCCTTGTGGTGCCGGAGATCACCAACTACGGTTTCGCCGTCTTTTCTCACGAGCTGGAGACGCTCTGCCGCGAGGCGGGCGTCCAGCTGCTGATCTCCTGCAACGATGAAAACCCGGGGCAGGAAACCGTGGTGGTCAATAACATGGTTGCGCGCCAGGTCGACGGCCTTATTGTCGCCTCCAGCATGCTCAGCGACGCTGACTATCAAAAGCTGAGCGAACAGTTGCCCGTTGTTCTGTTTGACCGCCACATGAACGACAGCTCTCTGCCGCTGGTCATAACCGACTCCATTACCCCCACGGCGGCACTGGTGGCTGACATTGCACGCCAGCATCCTGATGAGTTCTATTTTATCGGCGGCCAGCCGCGCCTTTCACCGACGCGCGATCGTCTTGAGGGGTTTAAGCAAGGCCTGCGTGAGGCCAACGTTGAGCTGCGCCCGGAGTGGATCATTCACGGCAGTTACCACCCAAGCTCAGGATATGAGATGTTTGCCGAGCTTTGCGCGCGCTTAGGCCGCCCGCCAAAAGCGCTTTTCACCGCCGCCTGCGGCCTGCTGGAGGGCGTGCTGCGCTATATGGGCCAGCATAACCTGCTGCAAAGCGATATCCGTCTTGCCAGTTTTGACGATCACTACCTCTACGACTCGCTCACGCTCCCTGTCGATACAGTCCGTCAGGATAATCGCCAGCTGGCATGGCACTGCTTTGATCTGATCGGCAAGCTGATTGAAGGTGAATCCCCGGAACCGTTGCAGCGAAAGCTGGATGCGACCCTGCAGCGGCGGTATAAGCCTACAGGGATGTAGGCCGGATAAGCGCAGCGCCACTCGGCAAAAAAAAACTGCACATATTCAGCAATATTTTTCCCTCTCATTCGTCTACCTCATCACACGCCATAATCATTGAAAGCAAACGAGGTAAAGATGAGAGATTTCACTCTGCACGGAAGAGAACGCGGACGCGGGTTTGGCCGCCATCGTATGGGCAAGGGGCTGGTGATTGGCGCGGTGATTTTCGTCGCGCTGGGCCTGCTGGTAATGTCCCTGTGGAACGCCTTACTCCCGGCCATTCTGGGCGTGAAGGCCATCGGTTTCTGGCAGGCGCTGGGAATTCTGGTCCTGAGCCGGATTTTGTTCGGCGGCCTCGGATTTCGTCCGGGCATGTTCGGCGCGCACCGACGCATGCATGAGCGCTGGATGAAGATGACGCCAGAGCAGCGGGAAGCCTTTATGCAGCAGCGGCGCGAAGGGTTTGGTCGTCACGGGCATGGTCACTGCGGCAGGCACGGGCATCGGGACGATAAACGTGACGACACTGCCGCAAAAGCGCCGGAAGCGGAGTGAGCGAGGTGAAGGCCGGAGAAGCGGGTGGCTCCCTGCTCATGTCGGCCATCAGCGCCTGTCGCTCCCGGCTTAGCGCCTTTATACGCGGACGAACGGCAATCCGCGATGATGCGGAAGATATCCTGCAGGAAGTGACCTACCAGCTGATGAAAGTGGAGCAGCCGGTAGAGAACGTCGCCGCGTGGCTGTTCCGCGCTGCCCGCAACGAAATGACCGACCGGGCGCGGAAAAAGCGTGAAGTTCCGTTCTCCGGCTATTTCACCGCGGATGATGAAGAGGGTTTTGCGGAAGATGAGATAGCCGAAACGCTGTTCGGCGTACCGCAAACGCCGGATGAGGCGTATCTCAACGCGCTGCAATGGGAGGAACTGGAGCAGGCCCTGAGCGAGCTTCCGCCGCCCCAGCGCGAGGTTTTCGAGAAAACCGAGCTTCAGGGGTTCAGCATTAAAAGGCTGGCGGAGGAAACGGGCGCCAGCGAGCAGGCGTTGCTATCGCGCAAGCATAAAGCGGTCCTTTCGCTGCGCACGCGGCTGCGTGACGTGTATGACGCGCTAACGGGCGAGTAAGCACGTCAGACAAAACCTTACAATGCCGGGACTTGTAGATTCATCACTATCGTTTATGATCGGGGCGTCTGATAATTCTGGAACGTTATGCGCAACCGTCAGCTTCCTGGAAAATTGCTTTTGATAATCACGTGCCTGGCGATGGTGATTTGCCTCGTTCAGCGTGCGGTCTATCTTAACCATTTTTTACAGGGACTGGGGCAGGAGACGCAAACGACCCTGACTGTCGACGCCCCCGTTCAAAAAGGGGATGTTGAGCCATCCGGGCCTTCGCCCTGTCAGCTAGGCGCTCACTCGCTGCTTTGCGCTCAGCCGCTGTTCTTTGACGGCGCGCTGGCGGCCATCATTATCTTCCTCGCCCTGATCCCGCTCCTCGCTGAAGCCCAAATCCGGCCTTTCAGGGAACAACCCGTTCAGGCACCGCCCCCCAGGATACACCTCAAAAACTGCGTTTTCCGTGAATGAAAATCATCGTCACCACGCGATAATTTTCACTATTCACGGAGTAAAACATGTTTAAGGTATTCAGGGGATTCGTCTTCCTGTTGCTGTCCTGCGTTGGCATAGCCCATGCGGCAGATACAGGCTGGCTGGTTTCTCCGCAAAACGATCATGCCCGTATTCGCTTTCAGGCGGAAAGGGATCACAACCGCATTATTGGCCTGCTGAGCGTCGAGCTGCAGCCCGGCTGGAAGACCTACTGGCGTTCACCCGGCGAGGGCGGCGTTGCGCCGAAAATCAGCTGGCCGAGCGGCGTAAAAGACGACTGGTACTGGCCGGTGCCTTCGCGTTTCGACATCTCCGGTATGACCACCCAGGGCTACCACAACCGCGTCGCTATTCCGATAGTGCTCACCGGAGCACAGGCCGACGCGCTTGAGGGTACGCTTACGCTCTCGACCTGCAGCAACGTCTGTCTGTTAACGGACTATACGCTGCATCTCGACTTAACCATCCCTGCACCAGAGGGGTTTCGTGCTGCCTTTGAACAGGCGATGCGTTCAATTCCCGATGATTCAGGCGTCTCATCGAATCTCACCGCCTGGTTTTCCGACGGCAACCTGATGATTACCGGGACGACGGAGGGCGAATGGGTCACGCCGGGGATCTACTTTGATCCGCTGGAGGGCGATATTCTGCCGGGCGAACCGGTCATCAAGCACAGCGGGAACCAGCTGAACGTATCCGTTCCGGTGACGGATGAGTGGGGCGATAAGCCTGCCTCGCTGGAAGGGAAGGCCGTGTCGTTTGTGCTTACCAATGGCGATAACGCTCAGCAAACGGTGATAAACGTGGGGGCGAAGCCTGCTGAATCGGGTGAACAAGGGTCGTCTTCCGGGGTGGGCAAAATGCTGGCCTTTGCGCTGCTGGGCGGGCTGATCCTGAACCTGATGCCCTGCGTGCTGCCGGTGATGGGCATGAAGCTCAGCGGCGTCCTTCAGGCAGGTTCAGACCAGCGAAAGATTCGCCTGCGTTTTCTGGCGACCAGCGCCGGTATCCTGACGTCCTTTGCGCTGCTGGCGGCGATGGTGACCGCGCTCAAGCTAGCCGGCGCGTCGCTGGGATGGGGAATTCAGTTCCAGAACCCCTGGTTTATCGGCCTGATGGTCGCCGTGACGTTTCTCTTCGCCCTGAATCTCTTCGGTGCTTTTGAGGTTTTACTCCCTTCCTCCGCAACCGGGCGGCTGGCGACGGCAGGCGGAACGGGGATTACCGGCAGCTTCTGCGAAGGCGTATTTGCCACGCTGCTCGCCACGCCGTGCTCGGCACCTTTCCTCGGGACTGCCGTGGCCTTTGCGCTGGCTGCACCGCTGCATTTGCTGTGGCTCATCTTCCTGATGCTGGGCGTGGGCATGAGTTTACCCTGGCTGTTCGTTGCCCTGATCCCTAAAACCGCCGGGTGGCTTCCAAAACCAGGACGCTGGATGAACGCGCTGAAGGTCATACTCGGCCTGATGATGCTGGCCTCCAGCCTCTGGCTGACGACGCTGCTCGGCCTGCATCTTGGCGAGGCGGTCAGCCACGTTATGATGCTGATCCTGACGGTGGTAGCGATCGCGGCGTACGGGATTACCGGGCAAAAAACGTCACCGCTTTTCTGGTGCGTGGTCATCGCATTGTCTGTTTTTGCGGGATATCAGCTGCGCGGGGCGATCATCCCATCGCCCGCTACCGCTCAGCGAAATGATGCTCAGACGATCCCGTGGCAGCCGCTAAGCGAAGAGGCTATACGGGCTGCGCTTGCGCAGGGGAAGCGCGTTTTTGTGGATATCTCGGCGGACTGGTGCGTCACCTGTAAGGTCAATGAGCATCGTGTGCTGAACCAGCCCGATCTGATCGCCGCCCTGCGTCAGGAGGACGTGGTGGCGCTTCGCGGCGACTGGAGCCGGCCCTCCGCGCTCATCGCGGATTTCCTGGAGAAGCGAAACCGCTACGCCATCCCGTTCAATCAGGTGTATGGCCCCGGATTACCGGAGGGAGAGATCCTCTCTCCGTTGCTGGATAAAAACACGCTGATGACGACCCTGAACAATGCTAAAGGCTAACCCTGCTATGAAAAAAATCGTTATTACGCTGCTGCTGCTTTTCGTGTCGGCACAGGCCATGTCCGCGGAACCGCTGACGGCAGAACAAGAGCAGCGCGCTCAAAAGATGGTGTACGATTTCCTGTTTAACGACCCTGACTCACCGCGGATCGGAGCCAAAAATCCCACGCTCACGCTGGTGGTGTTTACGGACTATAACTGCCCGTACTGCAAAAAATTCGATCCTTATTTAGAGAAGATCGTCGAAAAATACCCGGACGTGGCGGTAGTGTTTAAGTTTCTGCCCTTTCGCTCGGAAAGCTCGCTGACCTCCGCGCGCGATGCCCTGACCGTCTGGCGTTCGCATCCGGAACAGTTTATGAAGCTCAACGAAACCCTGATGGCGAAAAAGGGCTATCACGACGACGCCAGCATAAAGGAGGCGCAGAGGCGGGCCGGGGTGAACGTCACGGCGCCTGATGATGAAAGCCTGATAACCATCAAACGTAGCCTGATCGTTGCCGAAAAAATGGGTATTCAGGGAACGCCTGCAACCCTAATAGGCGAGGGGCTGCTGCCTGGCTGGGTGCCGTACGAACAGTTCGATGAAATGGTCAGCGACGCGCTGAAAAACCGCTAACCTGAAGGGGGCTTGATGCCCCCGACAATACCGGAGAGGGAAATGAAAAAATTAGCGTTACTTTCGCTGCTGATGGCGTCAGGGCTTGCTCAGGCAGCCGAGTCGATTCCGGACGTCATAAAAAATTTCGGACAGCAGCAGGATATCAAGATCGTGAAGAAGATCGCCGCGCCCGGTGGCGCACCCGCCTGGCTGGGGCAGTATCAGGATATGGGCGTGATGCTCTTTTTAACGCCCGACGGGAAGCATGTGATTTCCGGTTATCTTTATGATGATAAAGGCAAAAATCTCAGCGAAGGCTATTTCCAGAAGGAGCTCTACGCGCCGATGGGGCGCGAAATGTGGAAGACGCTCAACGCGGCGCATCCTTTGAAAGAAGGGGCGGATAACGCGCCGCGCAAAGTTTTCGTGTTTGCCGATCCGTTCTGCCCGTACTGCAAGGCGTTCTGGGCTGAAGCGCAGCCGTGGGTGAAGGCGGGTAAAGTCCAGCTGAACACGCTGCTGGTGGCGTTTCTCAACCCTAACAGCGGGCGCAATGCGTCCGCGATCCTGAACGCTAAAGATCCGGTCGCGGCCTGGAAAGAGTATGAGCTTTCCGGCGGGAAAAAGCTGCCGAAACCAGAAGGCGCGGCCACGCGCGAAACCGTTGAAATACTGCAGAAGCACCAGGCGTTAATGGACAGCCTCGGGGCGAACGCCACGCCGGCGATTTACTACCTGAACGACGAAAACGAACTTCAGCAGGTGGTCGGTATGCCGAACGCGGCGCAGCTTGAAGCGATGTTTGGGCCGAAGCCGTAAAAACAAAAGGCAGGAGCATCGCGCTTCTGCCTTTTTAACCGTTTAACTTCCCCAGCGGTTGCGGAGGTAGCTCACCGCTTCCTGCGTTTGCGGCTGGTTGAGGTAGTCCTCGCGGAAGAGAATGGTGCCATTGACGTTCGGCAGGGAGTCGTTCAGGTCGAGCTGTTTCTTCAGCTCCGGCACGCCGCCCTGGACCGTCCAGTCCGGCTCATTTTTCGATGGCTCACCCACCTTATAAAACGCAATGCCAATATACAGGCGCGTATGCGTCGGTTTCACCACCTCGGCCCACCATTTTGTCAGCACGTCATAGCGGGCGGCATCCCGGGCGAACGGCCAGTATATCTGCGGCGCGATGTAGTCCAGCAGCCCTTGCTGCACCCACTGGCGCGTATCGGCGTAGGATTCGTCATAAGCCGCCGCCCCCCGGGTATCGGAACCCGCCGGATCGAACGAACGGTTGCGCCAGACGCCGGCCGGGCTGACGCCAAACTCAACGTCGGGTTTCGTCTGTTTAATCGCTCTGGACACCTGCACGATCAGCTGCTGGGTGTTGTGGCGTCGCCAGTCGGCTTTGGAGGCAAAGCCCTGGCCGTACCGTCTGTACGTCTGCAGGTCATTGAGCGCAGAGCCTGGCGATTCGGTGTAAAAGTAATCGTCAAACTGGACGCCGTCTATCGGGTAGTTCGCCACCACTTCGGTAACGACTTTGGTTATCCAGTCGCGCACCTCCGGGATGCCGGGATCGAGAACAAAGCGATCGCCGGAGACGCGAACCCACTCGGGATGCTGCACGTACACGCTGGAAGGATGCTGCGACGACGTCCGGTTAAGAGCCGCAATGGTTGAAGGCCGGGTATTCGTGGATACGCGATAAGGGTTGAACCAGGCATGGACCTTCATCACGCGCTTATGCGCTTCATCCAGCATAAACTGCAGCGGATCGTATCCCGGGTACTCGCCAATATTCCCCGTCAGCATATCGGACCAGGGCAGGATTTTCGACGACCAGAGCGCGGTGCTGTCGGGCTTTACCTGGAAGAAAACCGTATTGATGCCGAGGCCCTGCAGTTTATCCAGCTTATCCTTCAGCGCCTGCTTTTGCTGCGCGATGCGCATTTCCGCGCTTTTACCGTTTACCGATGAAACCGGAGGCCAGTCGAGTCGTGAGACGGTTGCCAGCCAAATCCCACGCATCGGCTCGCCGGCGTGCTGAGAGGGTTTACCCACCGGCGGAAGGGGGGTGACGAGTGATTTCGGTGGTTTAGATGCACAACTAACAAGTAAAAGTGCGCAGCCAACCAGCGCACCAATCCGTTTTACATGTCGCGTCATTTGCGTATTAGCTCTTAGTGATCCGACTATTGGCCCAGGGGTTAAAGGCGGGTTCTTCCGGTTCGCGTGTTCCCTCTTCGTTAAGGGAATCAAGGTACAGGGCCTCAACCTCCGCGCGCGCCCACGGCGTGCGGCGCAGGAATTTCAGGCTCGACTTCACGCTTGGGTCTTTTCTGAAGCAGTTAATTTTGATTCGGTCGCCCAACTCGCTCCAGCCATATCGCGCCACCAGGGCGTTGACCTGCATTTCGAGCGTTACGCCATGTAAAGGATCTTTAGAACCAGGAGTACTCATAGGCGTCAGGTTGTCTCATTGTTAGTGGGGATGAACGATGAGAGGGTACAAGAAAGCGGGAAAGGGGGCAATTCAAGCATGAGATCCTTCACCACAGAAAAGGGTGAAGGATCGGGTTTTCGCCGTTCGCGTTATTTTTTAAACAGTTCCGGTGCCCACGGCGTTGGGTCCACGTCCATAAACGGCGCGCGTTCAAAGCGGGACTTCAGCGCCCACGGCACGGTGCAGTCGAAGATCGTTTTACAGCTGATGCCGTTGCCGCGAATCGAATGGCTGTAGTCCGATGCCTGGGACGGGTCCAGCTGGTGGCCGCGGATCCCCGGCAGATTGGTGATGCTGACATCCCCCTGCATTCGGGTAGTCATCGCCCAGAGAATGTCGTCGCTGTCGAAGATATCCACGTCTTCGTCGACAAGGATGATATTTTTAAGCTCCGAATAGGTGGCAAGGGCGATCAGCGCGGCCTGGCCCTGACGTCCTTCGTCGGAAGGCTGACGTTTTTTCACCTGCAAAATACCGAGGAATTTACCGCCGCCCGCGGTATGGGCATAGACGTTTTGCAGAAAGCCGGGGATCGCTTCTTCAACCGCGTTGCGGATGCTGGCCTCCGTGGGTAAACCGGCCAGAGTGGTGTGCTCTTCGCCCGGCCCGACCAGCGTCTGCAGGATGGCGTGATTGCGCATCGTCACGGCTTTGACCTTGATAACGGGCAGGGAGGGATTCGCTTCGCCGCAGTAGCCGGGGAATTCCGGCATCGCGTGTCCGGTATTGGTGTGCTGATCTTCCCGGACGCGCACGCCCGGCAGCAGTTCGCCCTCAATGATGATTTCCGCACGGGCAATGGCTTTTTCCTGCACCGCCACGCCCTGTACCAGCTCAACCGGTTTCTGGCGTAATGCGCCCGCCACGCCTAACTCGTTGTAGCCAAACGGCGTGGTAGGTGCCTCAAAGCAGGCACCGATATAAATAGCCGGGTCCAGCCCCATATTGATGGTCACCGGCAGCGGTTTACCCGCCTCTTCAGCTTTCTTACGGAACACTTCGATATGGCGGCCGGCGGCAAGGAACATGGAAAGCTCGTCGCGCTCCTGCACGCAGAGGCGGTGAATGGTGACGTCGGTCAGCGAAGCGTCTTCCGGATCGCTCGCCAGCACCAGGCCAAGGCAGAAAAACGGGCCTGCATCTATCGGGGTGTTGGTTGGGGCGGGCAGAAGCTTGCGCAGGTCAAAATCAGGATCGTCGGCGTAAAATACCTGTTCCTGACAGGGGGCCTGCGTGGCCGGAACGACGACCGGCGCGATCGGCGCTTTTACCGCCTGGCCCACGTGCTTTGCCAGTTCGGAGGGTTCGCAGCCCAGCAGCAGCGCCGCGCGCTCCCGGCTGGCGTGCATCCCCACCAGGATGCGTGAGCCAGGGTAGCCCTTCACGCTGTTAAACATCATGGCCGGCCCGGTGCGGGTAGGCCGTTTCACCGTACCGCCTGCGCCGATGTGGCGATAGACGCCCGCCAGCTCGGCGTTGGGATCGACCGGGTGATAAGTTTCAATATACTGGCCTTCGTGTTGCTGCAGCAGGTCGATGGCGCTTCTGAGATCGTTGATTGGGTTTTCCATAGTTTTCTCCCTCGGATGAATGCCACCATTGTTATTCGAACGAGGGATACCATCAATTGCATCATTAATGCTATTTTGATATGAAAATTCATATCAATTTTCGGAGGCCCGCTATGCAGTTTCGACTGATGCGCAATTTCATCGCTGTCGCTGAGGAACTCCACATGCACCGGGCGGCAGAGCGCCTGAACATGGCGCAGCCCGCGCTGAGCCAGCAGATTAAAACCCTGGAAGAACGCCTGGGCGTGACGTTATTCAGCCGGGCGAACCGGCGCCTGACGCTGACGCCGGCCGGGGAAGCGTTCCTGAATAAATCCAGAGTTGCCATCGCCATGACGGAGCAGGCGATCCTTGACGCCCGACAAACGGCGAGAGGCGAGCAGGGGCTATTAAATCTGGGATGCGTATCGAGCGCCATGTTCGACAGCAGGCTGCCTGCGGTCCTGCGCGAGCTGCACGCTAAGTGGCCAGCTATCAACATTTCCCTGATGACGGGGAACGTGCAAAACCTGTATGCCGCCGTGCAGAGCAACCAGCTGGATGTCGCCATCATCCGCGCACCGCTCCCGATGCTTCCCGACGATCTGCAAAGCCGCCCCTTTACCACCGAGAAAACGGTGCTGGCGCTGCCGCGTCAACATTCGCTCGCCGGTTCCGCCGCGCTGACGCTCGCATCCGTGAAGGACGAAAAGTGGATTTCCCTGCGCGATCCCGAGGGCATGGGTCTGGAGCAATACTTTTATGACGTCTGCAGCGGCGCAGGGTTCCAGCCTCACGTCGTGCAAAACGCCACCGATGTGCCCACGGTGATTAGCCTTGTCGCCGCGGGGTTTGGTATCGCCTTGCTGCCCGCCTCGGCGCGGGCGGTGAGTTTAGAAAATGTGGTCTATGCGGATATCATCGACCGCCTCAAGAAGAGCGAGCTGACGCTGGTGTGCCACCGCGTCATTCGCTCGGAGGTGTTAAAGCGGTTTCTGCATACGCTTGAAGGCTAGCGCCCGGCGTATTTTCATTTGGCATCGCGGTTGGTATAGGTCACCGGGACCCAGGCGTAGCCGCTACGTTCGCCCTTCATCACGTAGCCAATGCCCGGAAACGGCAGGTGCGGTGCCGCAATCAAATCTCTGTTTTCCACAAAATCCGCAAAGGCGTGATTGCGCACGCGCGCCGCGCCGTCCTGGTCTTGATCGTAGACGATAGTGATATTGGGCTGCGGGAACTGCACTGCCGCGACGTGGATAATATCGCCAACAAAGGTCACCTTTTCACCTTTGCTCTCCAGCGTGTAAAACGCCGAACCCGGCGTGTGTCCGGGGTGAACCGTGCCGGTAATGCCAGGCAGCAGCGCCTCGGTGCCGGAGAACGACTGAACTTTACCGGCATCAAGGTACGGCTTCAGGGTTTTGCGCGCGACGTCGAAGAAATTCTGGCTGTAGCCGGTTTTTTTCTGATTTTCTTCGTTAAAGAAAAAGTCGATATCCGGTTTGCCGACGAACACCCGTGCGTTGGTGAAGACACGCTGTCCGTCTTTCACCAGGCCCCCAGCGTGGTCGGAGTGGGCGTGGGTCAGCAGGATGTCGGTGATATCCTCCGGCTTGATGCCCTGCGTCGCCAGGCTTTCCATCAGCCGCCCGCCGTTGCCTGGGCCAAAGAGCTGGCCGGACCCGGTGTCCACCAGAACTTTGTGGCCGGGTAGGGCGAAGTAGTAGACGTTAATAGAGGCTTCAACGGGATTGGTCTGGGCGTTTTTCGCCAGCAGCGCGTCGGTGTTTTGCTCGCTCGTGCGGCGCAGTAATTTGTGAAGGTCCTGCGCCACGCTGCCGTCGGTAAACGACGTCACAATGACGCTTCCTACCTGAACGTTGTAGCCGCCCGCCTGCTGCTTTGCAACGTGCTGTGGCGTATTGGCCGCCGCGTGCATGACAGGGTAAAAAAGCAGTGAACAGGCTAACAGCGTTGGTAGCGCGAATTTTTTAACGGTGAACATGATGGGCTCCTCGATCGTTACTCCATCATAGTTCAAACAGAGTGTTTCAGGAGGCGTGACCTGCCCCTAAATTGAACAGGTCACAGGAGACATTAGAGAACGCCGGTACCGCCGTCGGAGCACCACACCTGGCCGGAGGCGTAGGAACAGGTATCCGAAGCAAACAGCACGTACAGCGGGGCGATTTCAACCGGCTGGCCCGGCCTGCCCAGCGGCGTGTCTTCGCCAAACTGCTGAACCTTCGACTGCGGCTGACCGCCGCTCGACTGCAGCGGCGTCCAGTACGGGCCGGGCGCTACCGCGTTAACCCGGATGCCGCGCGGCCCAAGCTGCTTGGCAAGCGATTTGGTAAACGCCACGTTGCAGGCTTTGGTCTGCGCGTAGTCCACCAGAATTTCGCTGGGTTTGAAGGCCTGAACGGAGGAGGTATTGATGATAACGGCGCCTTCCTTCAGATGGCGCAGCGCGGCCTTGGTGATCCAGAAGGGCGCGTAAACGTTGGTTTTGAACGTGGCGTCAAAATCGGCGGTGGTAAGATTGTCGATGGATTCGCAATACTGCTGGCGACCCGCGTTATTGACCAGAATATCCAGCCCTCCAAGCTCCGCAACGGCTTTTTCTACCAGCGTGTCGCAAAACGACTCAACGCGAATGTCGCCGGGAATGGCAACGGCCTTGCGGCCTTCGGCCTGGATCAGCGCAATTACGGCTGCCGCGTCAGACTCTTCCTCCGGCAGGTAGCCAATCGCGACGTCGGCACCTTCTCGCGCATAGGCGATGGCAACCGCGCGGCCAATCCCGGAATCTCCGCCGGTGATCAGCGCTTTTTTGCCGGCCAGCTTTCCTGAACCGATATAACTTGTTTCACCATGATCCGGTAACGGTTTCATTTCCGATGCCAGCCCGGGTGCCAGCTGCGGTTGTTCCGCAAAAGGCGGACGAGGGTAATGCAGCGTGTGGTTATTTCCTGTAGACATACCGGCCTCCTTAATAGTGAATTTCAAGATTAGCCGCAAATTAAGCGCTGGTTTGCAAAATTCACAAATTCAGATAAATCTCTATTTCTTGTTCAGGCATAAATATCTGCGTCACGTCAGCATGTAATACCAGAACAGCGCGACCTCATCTTTTTCCGGTAATGCATTGTAGAGATAACGATCGTATCCCCCCAGGGTAAAGCCATAATGACGGTAGAACAGGCACGCCGAAACGTTCACGTTTTGCGTTTCAAGCCTGAGCCCGGGGGCACTGACGCTGCGCGCCCAGACGTGCGCTGCAGCCATTAGCTTATGCGCCGCTCCCGTTCTGCGTTTGCCACGCTCTACCGCGATGTAATCAACGGAAATAAATTTATTCCAGCCCAGGGATGCGGTAATAAACCCCACGATATCGTCCTCATCCGTTTCGGCGACCAGAAATATCGCATCCGGGTTGACGCAATGATTTTCCAGCGTCTGGAGATCGAGCTCATACGTTTTTAGATAAGGCTCATTAAGCGCCTCGATATGCAGGTCACAATGGATAAAAGGCTCTCTTGCAATTTGATTCACCGTAAAAGAAAAATCACAACATTCAATGCGGGGGAGGTCCGTACTTAATCCTTTTCGAATCTGCATGGTATTCCTTATGTCAGCGTAATAAATAAAGAATAGACGAAGCGGCAAATAATGGTGGCGTAACGCACTTTAGTTCCTGGTCTAAGCTTGTACTTCATGCTGCGTAAAATGTGGGTCAGTTGAGGACGATGAATGGAATTCAGAACGTTTAAAAAGCAGTGGGGCGCTGAGTTTATTTCCAGTGACGTTGTGCGTTTTCGCGTCTGGGCGGAAGGGCAAAAAGATCTCACGCTGCGTCTGTCGGATAACGATATTCCGATGATGGCGACCGGCAACGGCTGGTTTCAGGTAGACGTGCCCGGTCTTGCGCACGGCGTGGAATATCAGTACGTATTGCAGGACGGAATGGCCATTCCCGATCCCGCTTCCCGCGCGCAAAAAGGCGACGTCAACGGGCCCTCCCTGGCGATCGATCCTGGCCGATACCTGCACGCTAACCGTGGCTGGAAAGGGCGGGCGTGGGAAGAGACCGTCGTTTACGAACTGCACATCGGCACCTTCACGCCTGAGGGAACCTTCAGCGCGGCCATTGCTAAGCTGCCCTATCTGGCCGAGCTCGGTATTACCCAGCTTGAAGTGATGCCCGTCTCCCAGTTTGGCGGCGCGCGCGGCTGGGGATATGACGGCGTGCTGCTGTACGCCCCGCATTCGGCCTACGGTACGCCGGAGGATTTCCACGCCTTCATCGATGCCGCGCACGGGCTGGGAATTGCCGTGGTGCTGGATATTGTGCTTAACCACTTCGGGCCGGAGGGGAATTATTTACCCTTGCTGTCGCCCGCGTTTTTCGACGAGGAGCGCACGACGCCCTGGGGCAGCGGCATCGCCTACGAGAATCCTGCGGTCAGATCCTATATCACCGACGTCCCCCTGTACTGGCTGACGGAATACCATCTTGATGGCCTGCGGTTTGATGCCATCGACCAGATAAAAGATCCCTCGCCAAAGCATATTCTGGTTGAGATCGCCGAGCGGATCCGCGAAACCCTTCCGGATCGCCATATTCACCTCACCACGGAAGACAGCCGCAACGTGATTTTTCTGCACCCGCGCGACGAGCGGGGCGACGCGCCGCTGTTTACCGCCGAGTGGAACGATGACTTTCACAACGCGGCCCACGCGTTTGCGACGGGTGAATCGCACGCCTATTACCAGGACTTTGCGCTTGAGCCGGAAAAGAAATTTGCCCGGGCGCTCACCGAGGGGTTTGTCTATCAGGGCGAGGTTTCGCCCCAGACCGGGGAGCCGCGTGGCGTAGCATGTCTTGCCCAGCCGCCCCAGTTTTTTGTCGATTTTATCCAGAACCACGATCAGACAGGCAATCGCGCGCAGGGCGAGCGGCTTATCACCCTGGCCGGGCCGGATAAAACGCGCGTGCTCCTCGCCGCGCTGCTGCTTTCCCCGCATATCCCGCTGCTGTTCATGGGGGAAGAGTATGGCGAAACTCATCCCTTCCTGTTCTTTACCGATTTTCACGGCGATTTGGCTAAGGCCGTGCGCGAAGGGCGCGCAAAAGAGTTCACGGGACACGCCGGACACGATGAGTCCGTGCCGGACCCGAATGACGTGCATACCTTTGTTCGCTCGCGGATCGACTGGAATAAGATCGCAACCGATGATGGAAAAACCTGGCTTCGGCTAACGCGAAACCTGCTTACGCTGCGGCACCGCCATATCGTGCCCTTGCTTCGCCAGGGGGCACGCGCTGAGGGGCAGGTTCTCCAGACGTCTTCCGGCATGGTGGCCGTGCGCTGGCGCTTCCCCGGCGGGACGCTGTCGCTGGCGCTGAACATCGGCAAGGAGGCGGTAGATAAGCCCGCTTTGGCCGGTAAACCGCTTTTTGCCTGGCCGGAGCCGAGCGGGCATTTGCCTCCGAACAGTATCGTCGTGCATTTTGCTGATGGAGAAGCATCGATATGATCCCTTCCGCTACGTACCGCATTCAGTTTCGCAACGGCATGACCTTTGACCGGGTGGTTGGGCTTATCCCGTACCTGAAGGATTTGGGCATTAGCCACCTTTACGCTTCGCCCGTCTTCACGGCAGCATCAGGTTCTACGCACGGCTATGACGTGACCGATCCTAACGAGATAGACCCTGCGATTGGCGGACGGGAAGGCTTCGATCGCATGGCCGCCGCCCTTAAACGGGCAGGCATGGGGCTGATACTGGATATTGTGCCAAACCATATGTCGACCTCGCTGGAAAACCGCTGGTGGCGAGACGTTATTCAGCATGGCCAGCAGAGCCGCTACGCGCGCTATTTTGATATCGACTGGTCGCGTCCGCTTACGCTGCCTTTCCTCGGCGACACCTTTGAGGCGGAGCTGGAGAAAGGGGCTATTACGCTAAAGCGTGACAGTGTCACGGGTGAGGTCTCTCTGGCCTATTATGATAATGACTATCCGCTCAATCCCGGCACCTTTTCGGAGGATAAGCGCATTGCCGATATCCACGAGGCGCAAAGCTGGCGGCTGATGTCCTGGCGGGAAGCGCCTAAAAATCTATCCTGGCGTCGCTTCTTTGAGATCACCGGCCTGGTCGGCGTCAGGGTGGAGGACGAGGCGGTATTTGACGATACGCACCGCCTCATCCTCGAGCTGGTTCACGGCGGCGTCGTCGACGGACTGCGCATTGACCATATCGACGGCCTGGCGGATCCGCTGGGCTATCTTCAGCGCCTGCGCCAGGAGACGGGCCCGGAGTGCTATATCACGGTGGAAAAAATTCTCGCGAAGGGAGAACAGCTTCCGGCGGAATGGCCGGTATCGGGCACCACCGGGTATGAATTTATCGCCTCGCTTGCGGAAGTGCTGGTGGACGATAGCAGCCTTGAGCAGCTTGAGGCGATCCATAACGAGACGTTGGGTGTAGCAGTAGACAGGCACGCTGAACTGCGCGATGCCAAAGGATTGATGACCGATCGCAATTTTGAGGGGGAGTTCACCACGCTGCTTACCCTCGCGACCGCGCTGGCCGAACGCAACGGCGTTGAGCTGCCGCGCGACGACGTACGCCACGCGCTGCGCGAGCTGCTCATCGCGTTTCCGGTTTATCGCACCTACGGCACGGCGGAGGGACTAACGCCGCCAGACGTTGCGCTGCTGAATCGGGTGATTGCCAGCGTGAACGCCTCTGAAGCCGCGCTGAGCCTGATCGTGCGTATCCTCACCGGCGATCTGCCCGTAAACGATCGCGATACGGCAGCCCTGTTCAGAACCCGCTTCCAGCAGCTAACCGGCCCGTTAATGGCAAAATCCGTGGAGGACACGCTGTTCTTCCGCCACAACCTTGAGCTTGCCCTTAACGAAGTGGGTGCCGACCCCACGCCGCGCGCGTTTTCGCTATCGCGGTTTCATCAGGAGATGCGCATCCGGCTCGCGCGACAGCCTGACGCGCTGCTCGGAACGTCGACGCACGACACCAAGCGCGGCGAGGATGCCAGGGCGCGTCTGTATACGCTCACCGAGGCCCCCGAACGATGGGGGGCAAACCTGGCGCGCTGGCGACAGATGAACCAGACGCAGGTGCGTTTCCTCAATGACGGCACCGCACCGAACGCCGCCGATACGTGGATGATCTATCAGGCGCTGGCCGGGGTCTGGCCTGCAACCCTCTCCCCGGACGACTGGGAAGGGCTCACGTCGCTTGAAGCGCGTTTCCTCGGCTTTATCGAAAAAGCGCTGCGCGAGGCCAAGCAGCGTACCGACTGGATCGACAGCAACGAGGACTACGAGAGCGTGGTGATGGACTATGTCCGGCACCTGCTGTCCCCGGACAACACGCTGTTCCTGCATGATTTCAGCGAGTCTTTACAGCCCTTTATTCGCGCCGGGCTCATGAACAGCCTGAGCCAGACGGTAATCAAGCTCACCGCGCCCGGCGTGCCGGACATCTACCAGGGCAGCGAAGCGCTGAATTTCAGCCTGGTCGACCCGGATAACCGTCTGGAGCCGGACTTTCCTGCGCTGGTCGAAAACCTCAGCAACGCCGATCCCGGCGTGTTTAGCGATGAACAGCGCTGGCGCGACGGCAGCGTGAAGCAGTATGTCACCGCTACGCTGCTACGGCTCCGGCCGCATTACCCCGAACTTTTCCGCTATGGCGACTGGCTGCCGCTGAAGGTGTCCGGCGAGCGCGAGGAAAACCTGATTGTCTACGCCCGCGTGCAGGGCGACGAGGCGCTTATCGTTGCCGTTCCGCGACTGGTCTTTGACGTCTCGGCCAATGAAAAGCTGTGGGCCAATACCCTCGTCACAGTTCCGCAGGAGCTGGTTGGGAAACGCTATCGGGACGTGTTTAGCGGCGAGAGCCGAATTCTGCAGGAGACGCTGGATCTAACCTCAGAAAAGGGATGTGTGCTGGTTCTGCTTACCTGCGAATAATCGTGGAGAATAACAATGGATAACAGGTTTGAAATTCGGGCCGGTCACGGCCAGCAGTTAGGGGCGAATTACGACGGAAAAGGGGTCAACTTTGCGCTGTTTTCCGCGCACGCGGAGCGGGTGGAGCTGTGCCTGTTCGATCCGTCCGGGAGCACGGAAATCGCCCGCCTTGAGCTGCCGGAATATACCCATGAAGTCTGGCACGGCTACGTGCCCGATCTGAAGCCCGGCGCCCTATATGGATACCGCGTCTACGGCCCATACGATCCGGAAAACGGACACCGCTTTAATCCGCATAAGCTGCTTATCGATCCCTACGCGCGTGAACTGGCAGGCGACCTGAACTGGAACGAAGCCCATTTTGGCTACGAGCTGGGGCACGACGAACTCGATTTGAGCTTTGACGCGCGCGACAGCGCGGCTTTTACGCCGAAATGCAGGGTTATCGATCCCAATGCGTTCGACTGGCAGGATAGCAACCGGCCCAGCGTGCCCTGGCCGAATACCGTCGTGTATGAAAGTCACGTTAAAGGGTTTACCCAGATGAATCCGGCGATCCCCTCCGGGCTGCGCGGTACGTTCGAAGGTATGGGGCATAAAGCCTCGGTCGATTACCTCAAAAGCCTCGGCGTTACCTCGGTTGAGCTGCTTCCCGTGCACTGGTTCCCGGATGACCAGCATCTGCTCGATCGCGGTCTGAAAAACTTCTGGGGATATAACACGCTCGGCTTCTTTGCCCCAGCGTCGCGCTATTACGGCCCGGCGGGTATCCAGGGATTCCGCGATATGGTGCGCGCGTATCATGACGCGGGCATTGAGGTGATCCTCGACGTGGTCTATAACCACACGGCGGAAGGTAACGAGCTGGGCCCTACGCTCTCGTTCAAGGGCATTGATAACTACAGCTACTACCGCACGCTGCCGGACCAGCACCGGTACTACATTAACGACACCGGGACGGGAAATACGGTCAACACCTCGCACCCGCGCGTGCTGCAGATGGTGATGGACTCCCTGCGCTACTGGGCCGAATCCATGCACATTGACGGCTTCCGCTTTGATCTGGGAACGATACTCGGACGCGAACCCGAAGGTTTCGATCCGCGCGGCGGCTTTTTCGATGCCGTGACGCAGGACCCGGTGTTATCGAAGCTGAAGCTTATCGGCGAGCCCTGGGATATCGGCCCCGGCGGCTATCAGGTGGGCGGCTTCCCGCCGGGCTGGGGCGAGTGGAACGATAAATACCGCGACACCGTGCGCGAATACTGGAAGGGCGATAACGTCTCTAACGACTTTGCCGCGCGCCTGCTCGGCTCGGGTGATTTGTACGATCTGCGCGGACGTCGCCCCTGGGCCAGCGTCAACTTTATTACCGCCCACGATGGCTTCACGCTAAATGACCTGGTGTCGTACAACGAGAAGCATAACGCCGACAACGGGGAGGACAATAACGACGGGCATAACGATAACCGGTCGTACAACTACGGTGAAGAAGGCCCGACGGACAATCCGGATATCCTTGCGACGCGCGAGCGGCAGAAGCGCAATTTCCTGACTACGCTGCTGTTTTCTCACGGCACGCCGATGCTGCTGGCGGGCGACGAGTTTGGCCGCACGCAGAAGGGCAATAACAACGGTTACTGTCAGGACAGCGAGATCTCGTGGATCGACTGGAAAGGGCTATCCGAAAACGATGTCGCGCTGCGCGACTTCACCCGCCGTCTCATTGCCCTACGCGCAGCACAGCCGTTACTACGCCGTGAGAGCTGGCGCGACGGGCTGGAGATCCGCTGGTTTAATGCGGGCGGCGGGCCGCAGCAGTCAGAGCAGTGGGACGAGGGCTCGACGCTGGGCGTATCCATCAGCCGGCCCGACCTCGTTCAGGAGGAAGGCGTCTGGCACGATATGCTGATGTTGTTCAATCCGTTTGAAGGCCCGGTTCCGTTCCAGATCCCGCAGTTTGGCGAAGGCGGCTGGGTGCTTGAACTGTCTACAGCTGAAGATACTGCAGGCGGAACGGTTATCACCCAGGCCGTGGATTACGAGCTGGCCGGACGCAGTATCTCGCTTTTCAGACGCCCCTAACTCACAGCGATGCCGCCGCCCGCGCGGCGGTATCGTACAGGGAGGAGATCGTGCGCAGCAGCTGCGCGGTTTCCCCGATAGACGTTCCTGAAATCCCGCTTTCCCCATGGATGTTGATCAGACAGGTTTCCCGCACGTCGCGGTATTTCATGCACAGCGCTTTTCCCTCATCCGTTGTGGAGAAAAAGAGCTCTTTCCCCGCTTTTTCACTGGTCACGTAGCCCGCCTTAACCAGCTTTTTCAGGGCATACGTCACCACGTGGGTATCCTCTACGTTGAGCACGAAGCAGATATCCGCCAGCTTTTTCTTGCGGTTGCGGTGATTCACGTGGTGCAGCAGAGAAACGTCAAACGCCCCCATATCCGGCTCGCCCGCCGCCGTCATGCAGCGCACCATCCACTTATTGAAAGCGTTGCTGGTCATGATCAGCGCGTATTCCAGTTCCGATAGCTCCGCGCAACGCTCGGACACCAGGTGACGGGACGAGACAATACGGCCATCCGAAATATCGTCGTGGTTTGAGGCAACACTCTTTTTTGCGGTCATAACGTTCCTTAGCCAGAAATGTAAACTCATCGATAAAATAAGAACATTTTATTGATAAATTGTTTACATGTTTTTGCGGTTCAGATATAGCTTTTTAGCGCAGGTTTTGTGGAGCCTGACGCAAAACACAACATCGCACGCCGCAAATTAAAAAAATAGCCGACGGCGCGCAACGCTCACTTTGGATAGGGTAAACGTTTATGGACGGTTCTACGCTGTTGCCGCTGATCGGGATTCCGATCGTGGTTATTGGTTTTGCACTGCGCTTCAACCCGCTGCTGGTTGTGGTGGTGGCGGGGCTGGCGACGGGCCTGCTGGTCGGTATGGATTTCGGGATGCTGCTGGAGACGTTTGGCGAGAAGTTTGTGAATAGCCGATCGCTGGCCACCTTCATCCTGATCCTGCCGGTCATTGGCCTGCTGGAATACTACGGGCTTAAAGAACGCGCTCAGGCCTGGGTGGCGAAGATCGCCAGCGCTACCTCGGCGCGTATTCTGATGCTCTACTTCGTGGCGCGTGAGGGGACGGCGGCGCTGGGGCTGATGTCCCTGGGGGGCCACGCCCAGACCGTGCGTCCGCTGCTGGCACCGATGGCCGAAGGGGCGGCGCTGAACGAATATGGCGAGCTGCCGCAGCATATTCGCGACAAAATTAAAGCCCATGCCGCCGCGTGCGACAATATCGCGGTCTTCTTCGGGGAAGATATCTTTATCGCCTTCGGCGCGGTACTGCTGATCGACGCCTTCCTGAAGGAGAACGGGATCGAGGGGATCGAGCCGCTGCACATCGGCCTGTGGGCCATTCCGACCGCCATTGCGGCATTGATTATTCATATGACGCGCCTGCTGCGTCTGGATGCCAGCATCCGCCGCGACGTGATGGCCTGGAAAGCCGCGCAGGGAACGCAGGAGGCCGCGCAATGATGACCTTAATCACCATTAACCGCGTTTACTACCTGATCGGCTTTGTCGTGATGCTGCTGGTGGTCATGACCCTGCGCGATCGCGCCAATCCTAAACGCTTTACCACCGCGCTGTTCTGGTTCCTGTTCGGCGGGATCTTCCTCTTTGGCGACCTGATGGTGCAGGAGCTGGGAAAATCGCTGGCTTATCGCATCATCGGCGGTGCGGTTATCGTTATTGCGCTGCTGGCGGGCTTTGGGCTGGTCGGGAAAGGACACTATAAAATGTCCACCGAGGAGGAGCGCGTCGCCTCGTCGGAACGGCTGAAAAACTGGCTGTTCTTACCGGCGCTGATGATCCCCGTGGTGACGGTGATCGGCACGTTGTTCCTGAAGGGCGTGTCGATTGGCGGCGTTTATTTGCTCGACCAGAAGCAGCTCACCCTGGCCGCGCTCTGCGTTGCCTGTGTCGCGGCTATTCTGACCGGCTGGTGGCTGACGAAGGGTACGCCGCTTCACGCCGTGCGTCAGTCCCGTCGACTGGTGGATACCATCGGCTGGGCGGTGATCCTGCCGCAGATGCTCGCCATGCTGGGCGGGGTGTTTGTGGTCGCCAATACCGGCGATTCCGTGCAAAAGGTGGTAAGCCTGTTTGTGAACCCGGATAGCCGCTTCATGCTGGTGGTGATCTACTGCGTGGGGATGGCGCTGTTTACCATGATCATGGGTAACGCGTTTGCGGCCTTCCCGGTTTTAAGCGCCGGCATTGCGCTGCCGTTCCTGATTAACGTCCACCACGGTAATCCCGCGCCGCTGCTGGCAATTGGCATGTACGCAGGCTACTGCGGCACGCTGATGACGCCGATGGCCGCGAACTTCAATATCGTTCCCGCCGCGCTGCTGGAGCTGAAGGACAAATATCAGGTGATCAAAATCCAGATCCCGACCGCGTTGACCCTGCTGGTGGTGAACGTGTTCTTAATGTATTTCCTCGTGTTTCGCTAAGGAGCTGTTATGGAATTAACGCAACATCAGGCCGACGCGTTTGCCCGGATGCCTTTGACCTACCTGCGCCAGGAATATCCGAACCACATTATGCATCTGCTTAATGATGACGGCGACGTTCTGCCGCCGCGCGAGCTGCACCCGATTTTCTACGGCTGCTTTGACTGGCACTCGGCGGTGCACGGCTACTGGCTGCTGCTGCGCTGCGTTCGCCTTTATCCGGCGCTGTCGTGCCGGGACGAGATCGTCGGGCTCTTTGACGAGCACATCACGCAGGAGAAGGTGGCGCAGGAGCTGGCCTATTTCAACGCGCCGTTCCGCGCCTCGTTTGAGCGTCCATATGGCTACGGCTGGCTGCTGGCGCTGGCGCAGGAGCTGAAGCTGTCTACCATCCCGCAGGCCCGGGAGTGGTTCCAGACGCTGCAGCCGCTAACCCTGGATATCCGTAACCGGCTGGTGGACTACCTCAGCAAGCTTACCTATCCCATCCGCGTCGGGACGCACTACAACACGGCGTTTGCGCTGGCGCTAGGGCTGGACTACGCCCGTGAAGTGAAGGACAGCGCCCTTGAGCAAGCCATACTTGAGGCCTCAACGCGGTTTTACCTCGCGGATACGCGCTATCCTGCGCACTACGAGCCGGGCGGCGATGAGTATATTTCCGGGGCGCTGACCGAAGCCTTGCTGATGAGCAAGGTCGCGGATAACTTCCCGGCGTGGTTCGATGATTTCCTGCCCGACGTGGCGTCCATTACGGCACTGATGAACCCGGCGGAAGTGAGCGATCGTACCGATCCGAAAATCGCCCATCTTGATGGACTAAACCTGAGCCGCGCCTGGTGCATGAAGCATATCGCGAAGGCATTGCCGGACAATCATGCCGCGCAGCAGGCGCTAAGCAACGCGGTAGAGAAGCACCTGGCGGCTAGCGTGGAGCACGTGGTAGGAAGCCACTACAGCGGCGGCCACTGGCTGGCGAGCTTTGCGCTGCTGGCGCTGGAGTAAGCAGGATTCGGGTGCAGCGATAACGTAACGCTGCACCCGACGTTATGCGGACGCCCGCACCGCTTTTCGCAGCCGGCTGACGCTGAACGTCATCGCCGTCGCAGAAGCCGCCACGGCAATCCACAGAGCCAGGTGTACAGCCGCCTGAGGCGCCACCGCCAGCAAAACCCCGACAACGGCTGCACCAAGACATTGTCCGAACGTTCTCGCGATGGACAATACCCCGGAGCCATAGCTCGAATATTCTCTGGAGACGTTTGACAGCATCTCCCGGTTGTTAGGACTCTGGAAACACCCAAACCCCACGCCGCACACCAGGCTGCGCAGGCAGATATCCCAGGCCGCAGGGCTGGCGGGCAGGGTCGCCAGCAGAATTAACCCCAGAACGAAAATCATCAGCCCCAGGGTAGAAATCAGCGGCGCAGACAGGCTATCTGCCCAGCGTCCCGCATGTGGCGCAACCAGCACGATACCAATAGGCCATGGCGTAAACAGCAGCGCGGAGGCGACGGGGCTAAAGCCGTACGCGCTCTGAAACAGGAACGGCAGCGCGATAAAGGTGATGCCCTGGCTGACAAAGGAGGCCAGCGACGTTAACGCGGCAAGGGTAAAGCGGCTATTGCGAAAAATGACGGGGGGTAACAGCGGATTGCGGGTGCGGCGAATATGCCAGATAAACGTCAGGCCGCTGGCCAGTGCGAGGATCCCCCATCCAGCGGACGCCAGGCTGTTGGCTGCCATAACCGCTGCGCCCAGAAAGGTGGCTGAAAGAACGGCACCGGCCGCATCAAAAGGCGCGCTGGCGGACGATGTTTTTCGCGGCAACGACCTGAACGCCAGCAGCAGGGCAATACTCCCGGGAATAATGTTGATTGCAAACAGCCATTGCCAGCTGAACGTATCCAGAATTGCGCCGCCCAGCACCGGCCCGATGGCGCTGCTGCTGGCAATCAGCAGGGCGTGCAGCCCAAGAATGCGGCCAAGCAGCCGCCCGGGAAAAACGGATCGGAGGATCGCCGGCGCAATGCTTAGCGTTGCCGCGCCGCCGATGCCCTGCAAAATGCGCATCCCAATGAGCAGTTCCGGCGTGCGCGCCAGGGCGCAGCCGATTGAGGTCAACGTAAAGATCGCCAGGCCTGCCAGAAAAACAGGGCGATATCCCACCCGGGTGGCGAGTGCGGCGAAAATTGCCAGCGTCATTGCCGCCGAGAGCAGATAACCGTTGGCGAACCAGACCGCCACGTTCGCCGGGATCTGCATCGCGCTCTGCATAGCGGGCAGCGCAATGCCGATCATGGTGCCGTCAAATACCCCCATCAGCGTGGTCATCATCACGGCGGCCATCACCCGCGCGCGTTCACGCCCAGGTAGCCCCTCATCGCCGGGCAGGTTTGTAAAAAGCGTCATCGTGTTTACTCCAGGAGAGAATGTTGATGACGAAACTATAATCATGGGTTATACAGGGCGGAAGACGCAGCAGTTGCACTTGATAGTTGCATACAACGCCCGCTATGAGGATTTCACGTGGCCGATCCGGATTTTAATTTACTCGTCGCGCTGGACATACTGCTGGCCGAGGCCAGCGTCGCAGGGGCGGCGCGACGCTTAAACCTGAGCACGTCCGCCATGAGCCGCACCCTTAGCAGGCTGAGAGAGGTGACCGGCGACCCGATCCTGGTGCGGGCAGGGCGTAACATGGTGTTAACGCCCTGGGCCGAGGCCACGCGCGATCGCGCCCGACGCGCGGTGCACGAGGCGAGGGCGGTGCTGCAGCCCTCGCTGGAAACCCTAAAGGTTGAAACGCTTGAACGGCTCTTCACTATTCGCGCCAACGATGGCTTTGTGGTGGCATTCGGGCCCGCGCTGATCGCTGCGATAGCGGAGGCTGCGCCCGGCGTCTGTATCCGCTTTGCGCCCAAGCCGGAGAAAACGTCGCGCTACCTTCGCGAAGGGCTGGTCGATCTGGAAGTCGGCGTGCAGAGCAATATGGGGCCCGAAATTCGTCTGCAGAGGCTGTTTCAGGACCGGTTTATCGGTGCGGTTCGCAAGGAACATCCGCTCGCATCGCTGCCGGTAATCGGCGTCGACGACTATATCGCCTGGGGACACGTGGTGGCCTCGCCAGAAGGGACGCTGCACGGGTTTGTGGATGACGTGCTGGCGGAGTCCGGCCGGACGCGAAACGTGGTCAGCGTTGTGCCCGGGTTTCCGACGGCGCTATCCGTGGCGCTGGCATCGGATTTAGTTGCCATGGTTCCCGCGCTCTACCTGATTAACCCGCAGATGACCGACAAACTGCATCTTTTTGAACTGCCGTTCAAAACCCGGAGCATAACGGTGTCGCAGATGTGGCATCCGAGAATGGAAAACGATCCGGGGCATCGATGGCTGAGGGCGAAAATTCTTGAGGTATGCGGCACCGTGCGCGAAAGGTAAGGCAGCCATCCGCTGGCTGCCACATTCGGCTTGCGCCATTACGCCGCGCTCTTGAATTCCCGGGCGGGCAGCAGCGTTTTACCGCCCTTTAGCGTGAACAGGGAAATGACGGTAAAACTCAAGGTAATACAGCCGAGAACGAGATAGGCCTGGTGGAACCCAACGGTGTCATACATTCGTCCGACCCACGCCGACAATACAACGCCCGACAGCTGCTTCGACAGGTTGAAGCCAATTAAGAACAGCGTTGCCGACAGTTTGGGGTTAAACGCAGAGGAGATATATTTAAAGGTCCCGACCAGCAGGAAAGGCAGCTCAAACATATGCAGCATTTTCAGAATAACCACCTCGACTGCCGATGAGGCAAATGACGAACCTAAAATACGTGCCGACATAATAACGCCTGCGGCTAACAGCGCGTTTTTCGCGCCAATCCGGTTCACGATAGCGGGGGCGAAGAACATTATTGTCGCGTTCAGTAATTCTCCTCCGGTCGTCACAAAACCAAACACTTCGGTTCCGCGCTGCGGGCTGGAGAAAAAGCCCTTAAAGAAGTTGGCAAACTGCTGGTCGAAGACGTCATAGACGCTGGCAACGCCCACAACGTAGACGATAAATCCCCAGAAGCGCGGCATGCGCAGCAGCTCGGCCGCGGTGCGCATTGAGAACGCCTTCCGGTTCGCGCCCAGCGCGTCGATGACAAGCTCGCTGTTGCTGCCTTCGGGTTTTGACATCCACAGCAGTATGCCGAGCACGAGGGCGAATCCGGAGGCGATCCAGAAGGTAATGTTCGGGTCGATGCCAAACAAAATGCCGGTTATTGACGCGCACAGCGCCCAGCCTACGCATCCTGATACGCGTACTTTTCCGTACTCAAAGCGGTTAGCGCGGCTGACGCGTTCAATATAGGCCTCGACCGCCCCGGATCCGCTGGAGAACACGACCCCAAGGTAGATCCCTCCCGCCAGCGCACCGGCGAAAATGTTCATCTGCAGCAGCGGCGACAGTACAAAAATAAAGAAGGGCGCGAACAAAATCAGTAAGACGGTAATGGTCCACAGCAGGTGCTTACGCAATCCCAGCTTGTCAGAAATCAGACCAAAGACCGGCTGGAAGATAATCGCAAAGAGCGAAATAGAGGAGAAAACTATTCCCGTCTCCGTCTTGGTCAAATGATTAACGTCCGCCAGCCAGACCGGGAAAAAGGGGAAGTAGGCAGACATAATGAAGTAGTAGAAGAAAAAGAACAGCATAAAGTAAATGAAATTATGCCGTTCCTTTGGTGCAAGTTCAGAGAGTTTCATTGTGACTGTTCCATAGGGTTATGCCTTCAAGAATCGGAGTATTTTTTTAAATGTCATTCGCTGGACAAGATGGATGATTTATCAAATATTTCCGCGTAAGCCGCAACGGTAGAGAATTTGAAATTTATTGACGATCACGAAATGCCACCATGACGATAGGAATTTGTCGTTTTTTCGACATAGAATGTTAGCGAACGACATTGTTGTTATTACGTTAAGGAGAAGGCGATGCAGCGCCGCACGGCAACCCTCGAAGATGTGGCTCACGAAGCGGGGGTCTCAGAACAGACCGTCTCACGCGTGCTTAATAAACCCGACGTCGTTTCTGAGCGTACCCGCGAGAAGGTCATTCGTGCGATGCAGGCGTTGCACTATGTCCCCAACCGCTCGGCACAGCTGCTGGCGGGTAAATCATCCCCGTCGATCGGGTTGATTACGGCCTCCCTGACCCTGCACGCGCCCTCGCAAATCGCGGCGGCGATAAAAAGCCACGCGATCGTGCATCAGCTTGAGGTCGCGATTGCGATGCCGGCGATGGCGGATTACGACTCGCTGCAGGCGCGGCTCAATGAGTTTCGCGCGCAGAACATACGGGGCGCGATCGTCAACCTGCCGCTTGAGGGCAGCACTGCGGAAAGGCTGGTGAGTGAGAATCCGGATATTTGCTGTCTGTTTTTAGATATTTCGCCGGACACTAACGTCAGCTGCGTCCGTTTTGATCATCATGATGGCTGCGGGGCCTGCGTCAGCCATCTTTGGGAGCTGGGGCACCGGCATTTCGGACTGCTGGCAGGGCCTGAAAGCTCCGTCTCGGCGCGGATGCGCCTGAGCAGCTGGCGGGAAACGCTGCATCGACACGGCGTGAGCAATGCGGTCACCGTGTTCGGTGACTGGAGCGCGGCCAGCGGCTGGCATAAGGCTTTCGAATTGTTACATCAGCATCCCCGAATCACTGCCATCGTGGTGGCGAACGATCAGATGGCGCTGGGCGTGCTGAGCGCCCTGGCGCAGCTAAACCGCACGGGAAGCAGGGCTGTTTCCGTTACCGGCTATGACGATACGGCGGACAGCCTCTATTTTCAGCCGCCGCTGACGACCGTGGCGCAGGATTTCAACAAGCTCGGCAAGCGGGCCGTTGAGCTGTTAATTCAGCAAATGGCCGCACCGCAGATCCGTGTTCGCGAGCTGCTGCCGACGCGCCTGGTTGTTCGTCAGTCAACCTGGCCATTATCCGATGACGCGAGGAGTGATAACGCGCCGTTAATCGCGCAGCTTAAATCTCTGATTGAGAAACTGTGAGGATCGCCGCCCATGCTCACGGCTTCTGTTCCGCCCGCTCTTTACCCACGAGCAGGGTGGTTAAGACGAAAGATAAAACCAGCGCCATCGCCACGCCCGCAAGGGCAAACATGAAGTACGGACCGATGTAGGCCGGCAGGCTGAAAATGCTCGACAGGATGTAACCGTAAAGCCGCACGCCGAAAAAGGCGATGAAGGCCGAGGCCAGCGAGCTGGCAACCGTGGCGGCAATAAAGGCCTTTTTATAGCGGGTCAGAACGCCAAACAGTGCAGGCTCGGTAATCCCCAGCAGCGCGGAGATGGCGGCGGAAAGCGTCACCGTTTTTTCCTGGCGATCTTTACTTAAACGCCAGATGGCGAACGTCGCGCCCGCAATGGCCATGTTGGCCATAAACATCATGGGCATCAGCATGTCATAGCCGCGGTCGCTGAAGTTTTGCAGCGCGATTGGCGTCATGGCATGGTGCATGCCGGTCAGGATAGCAATCGGGCGAATCGCGCCAACAATCAATCCGGCAAAACTTGCCGACACGCTGAATAACCCTTCAATAAACAGCGCCAGCCCTTTGCCTAACCAAATCCCAATAGGGCCGATCACCACCAGGGCCGCCAGCGCGCCGATAAACAGGGTCAGGGTAGGGGTGAACACCGTTTTGAGCACATCAGGCATAATGCTGTCGACCCAGCGGTGAATATAGCTCAGGGTCAGGATCGAGAAGATCACCGGAATGACGCTGGCGGAATAGTTGAATACCGAGACCGGAATCGCATTAAGCAGCCAGAGCGCGCTCACGGCCCCCTCCTGGTGCGTCGCCAGCGCTTTCGCCGCGTCGATCAGCGACGGATACATCAGACAGGCCGCAATGGCCGCTGCCAGATATTCGTTGGTTTTAAAGATTTTCGACGCCGATACCGCAAGGAAAAACGGCAGGAAATAAAACACGCCGCTTGCGATCAGATCGATAATCATCACGGTTTCGCTTTTTGCGGAAACGACCTTCAGCGCAATGAGGCCAGCAAGTAAACCTTTGATCATCCCGGCACCGGCTATCGCCGGAACAATCGGGCCAAACACGCCGGAAACCGTGTCCATAAACAGGGAGACCAGGCTTTTACGCCCCTTGGCCGACTCCGTCTCTGAAGGCGCGTTGTCGTCCATCACGCTGAGCATGTGCTCGTACCAGGTATTGACCTTCGGACCGATAATGACCTGAAACTGATCGCTCTGGAGCTGGGCACCCAGCACGCCCGGCAGTTTTTTAATCTCGTTTTGATCCACTTTATTATCGTCAATGAGATCGAAGCGCAGCCGCGTCATGCAGTGCCAGACTTTATTGATATTCCCCTGGCCGCCGACCAGACGAATAATATTATTTATGGCTTCTTGCGTCCCCATGAAAAACTCCTGCCGAGTGTTGTTGTCGTTTTAATGTCGTACTGAAGGATAATTAAACTCAAACGACAAAACAAACCAATGAAATTTGATTTTGCTCACAAAATCTTTACGCATGAGCCTTTTAGAGCATACCGAGAAGGAATTGGTCTGGTTTTTGTAGGATATTGAATCATATTTCGGACCAAAATAAATAATAAAAAAAAGGTTTACCCATCCTCATTTTTAGGGCGATGATATTCAGCAGATTGTATTACTACTGCGCTGTTAAGGAGTTATTTCGTGAACCCCGTCATCATCAAGAATATCGAATGTTTTATTACCCGACCGGACAGGCATAATCTGGTGACGGTGCGCGTCACGACGGAGCAGGGCGTGACGGGGCATGGTTGCGCGACGTTCCAGCAGCGGCCACTGGCGGTTAAAACGCTCGTCGATGAGTATCTAACACCGCTGCTGATTGGCCGCGATGCTAACAATATCGAAGACCTGTGGCAGATGATGAACGTCAACGCCTACTGGCGCAACGGTCCCATCATGAACAATGCTATTTCAGGCGTAGATATGGCGCTGTGGGATATCAAAGGACAGATTGCCGGAATGCCGCTTTATCAACTCTTTGGCGGAAAATCCCGTGATGCGATCCCGGCCTACAGCCACGCCAGCGGGGAGACGCTGGAACAGCTGTTCACCTCCGTAGATGCGCTGATTGCGCAAGGTTATCGCCATATTCGCTGTCAGCTCGGGTTTTACGGCGGTACGCCGTCTGAACTGCACGCCCCGGATAATCCGACCTCCGGGGCCTGGTTCGATCAGCAAGAGTACATGAGCAATACCGTCGAGATGTTCCGGGCGCTGCGCGAGAAATACGGCTGGAAGCTGCACATTTTGCATGATGTACACGAACGTTTATTCCCACAGCAGGCCATACAGCTGGCAAAACAGCTCGAGCAATATCAGCCGTATTTTATCGAAGACATTCTTCCACCGCAGCAAAGCGCGTGGCTGGAACAGGTGCGTCAGCAAAGCTGTGTTCCGCTGGCGATGGGGGAACTGTTCAACAATCCAGCCGAGTGGCATGACCCGATCGTTAACCGGCGTATCGACTTTATCCGCTGTCACGTATCGCAAATCGGCGGGATCACGCCCGCGCTCAAGCTGGCGCATCTCTGTCACGCCTTCGGCGTACGCCTTGCCTGGCATGGTCCTGGCGATATGACGCCAATCGGCGTTGCGGTGAATACGCACCTGAATATTCATCTTCACAACGCGGCCATTCAGGAGTTTATTCCACGGTCAGAGATGACGGATCGGATTTTCCCAGGCGCTCCGGAAGTCAAAGAAGGCTTTGTGTATCCGCCGCTGAAGGACGGAATAGGGGTGGGATTTAACGAGGAACTGGCGCTGGCGCATCCGGTTGTCTATCGCCCACATGAATGGACGCAGAGCCGATTACCGGACGGCGCCATTCATACTCCCTGATTTTGACGCCAGGTCAAATTGTCGTGGTTATAGGGAATGACGTAGGTGCAGCTATAGTTGATATCAATAATATCGCTGACCTCAAATACCCGGCCACCCTCGAGAATTCCCCGATTGTTGATATGCATTGCCGGGCTGCCTTTCTTGCAGCCCAGTATTAGCGCCTGTTCTCGGTTCACGCTGACGGCGCGATAGGTGGTTAACATATGGGAGATCGTCAATCCCTTGCTCAATACATATTGTTGAATTGAGCGTTCAATTGCCTGCTGATTGAGGTCGGGAAAATCCGCCACCGGCATGCTGGAAATTTCCAGCTGCACGGGCGCGTTGTCAACGTAGCGCAGGCGGCAGAAATGCCAGATGAAGCTTTCGTCATCGATACCAAAAATCTGCTGGGCTGCACGGTCCGGACGTCTTTTATGCAGGCTAATCATCCGGTAGCGGATCTGGTCGAAGCGTTTCTCTGTTATGGAGTTATAGACCAAAGGGTTAGTGCGCGCATGCTCGTTAATCCACGTGCCGGATCCCTGAACAATTCGCACAACGCCAATGCTGACCAATTTTTCGAGCGCTTCGCGGATGGTAGATCGCGAAACGCCATACTCCTCAGCGAGCTGTCTTTCCGGCGGAAGCTTGCGCGGGCCAGGGCTGGTCTGCTGGTAGATTTTGCTGAGCAGATCCTGGGTGACAAACTCTTTTTTCTTCATCGTGTTTACCTGAATAGATTTCTCAAAAATCAATACTCATACTTTATTTCATCCATCAATTCAATATTCCCAACCTCATTGTATATAAACTCTAAATTATTAAATATATTTTCAATATCCAGAACCAATGTGTTACGTATTAGTTCAAGTTCTTTTTCAGTCCTCGCACTTAAACCGTTTCGTATTATCTCTTCAGCCTTATCAAAATCAAAGCCTTCTGGAAAGTATGATTTGTAATCAAGGGCAATACCTAAAATATCTAAAGCTTCAATGTGGGCATTGGTAACACCATTTTTGTGAGCTATTGCATTTCTTGTATTTCTGAGGCCTTCTTGATTTGATTTTAAAGTTCGCAACGCATCTAATAACTTGAAATAATGTTGATTCTCAGCCAGGCGTTTTTCAATAATTTGTATATTTCCAATTTTATCGATCACAGAATCTGGGAGCATTATTGATTTTCCAACCAATGAGTAACAACGATCTATCAGCCCAAATAAAGACAAGTAAAAATGTTCTAAATGATATTGATAATGTTTCTCAAACTCAAAAGTAGATGGTATAAATGTATTCCGCTTCAAATATTCCATTGATAGATTTAAAGTATCATACGCATTTTGCAATGAGACGGCTCTTGAAAAAACATCTCTGGCGTAGTCCTCCCTATAGGTAATCTGAATACCTTCAGACCCTTCACTGACTTTAATCATTTTCTTTGTGTACGATAAAAAGAAAGGACTTAAGATATGCAAAATCTTATGTGTGGAAAACAATAGCACCTCCATTTTTAGTGAAGTTTAATGTAGTTTTTCTCAAAAGAAGCTAATAAATGTATTTTTCAAGGCGAAATGAGCTAGACGGAAAGGCTGCTGAATCATTTGCTAGTAATGCCACAAGTACAGCCAGTGCTTCCCAGCCAGTAACTTTTGTCAAACTAAGTCCTTGAATAGGATTGATGAGCGTTTCGTTTACAGCATTTTTTGGCATTGTAACATTCTGATTACCTTTAAAAATTCCATATCCTTTGGGCTCTGTTTTCTTTGCCCCTTCCAGAACAACAATGCTCTCAGGCCAATACTCAACCTGCAATTTACCCTTATTACTAAGGTGATCGTAAATTGCTTGTATAACTTTGTTAGCGCTAACTTTGGTAGTAAAGGCGACGATATGGAAAGGGACACAGGTATTGGTCACTTTTGATAGACCAGACGCACTTCGTGGCACATCTTTGGCAGCAACCATAGATGAGAGGGCCCCTGAAAGTACATCGGTTGGTTTTGGATTTGTCGCCTTACCCGTTGTAATCTCGGACTTAACTTCAATGACAGAAATGCATGCATCGGATGGTACAAGGCGGATGAAGCCATCGTGTATATGAATCTGTGGCAGTTCACCGGAGTGAAGAATCAAATCTAACTGCCCGGAAAGATCATTATTTGGAGCATGTCCAACGATCTGCCCAGTGGACCAAGATGCTGTCGAGGGCAGGTGGTTTTCTAAAACTGATCTAATAAATGCTTCGCGTAATGCTCCCGTCACTACAGTATGGCTAGCTGATTTGCTGTCCTCATACATAGAAAGCAACGTGCTGCGAAGACCTTCGAAATGATTACATACCCGAGTCATGTATCGTTATACCTAACAAAAATGCGTCGGAAGTAATTATACACACTCTTTATTATACAGTGCGTCAATGTTTTTGACATTGAGCAAGCCTGAGTTACTAACCACAGTGAAGAGAGTTCTCACGCATTGAGCAGTGGATAAGAAAATTATCCTTTCATGATTAATTTAACTTATGTTGATCACAAATGTTGTTCATAGAGAGCATATTTTATAATGCATTGTTTTTGTATGATATTTATCAGCCTTGTCCATTTTGCCAAAAAATTTACTTCATGAACCAATCCCGAATAGCAGCATTGCGACTGTTTTGATGAATTTCGATTCACCGTACTTCGTCTCGGACCAAGCGAACTTGCTCTACGTCCACTTAGTGCCAATGGCAGATGTTGTTAAGCTCATGCAGTATGGATTCACGAAGAACATACGTTATTTTTTGTCCTGATTGACTCGGAATGAAAGCTCCTGATGGCTCTCTTTTCACTCGCTGTAGCGATCTGCAAGATAACCGGTTTGTCCCTTAAGCAGCACTGTGATTTTAAACAGCGCCTCGGCTACATCGACGGAACTAAATGTTTCTCGACTATTCTCTAAGGCAACTTGCGGCATTTACAAAAAAGAGCCGGGTTTTACCCGGCTCTTTTTAGCTGATTTCAAAATCTTTTAATTCCCCACCTTCAGCAATCAGATTTGAGATCCGCTTCGGCATTCGCCCCTGACCTGACCATGTTTTTGACTCTCCAGTTTCGTTAGTATATCGATACTTCGCGGGGCGGGTGGAGCGCGTCCTTTTAGCCTTACCCGGAGAGCCAATAGCAGCTAAAAGTTCGGAGGGGTCGATACCCTCATCAAGCATCATCTGACGAAGTGTTTCCAGTTTATCGCGGCGCTGACTTTCATTTGCAAGACGTAATGTCTCTTCTTCTCGTCGTTCTATAAGAATAATTTTAAACTTTTCCAGAACATCTTCCAGTACATCTAATGACATTTCACGAGTCTGAGAACGTAAGGCACGGATATTGTTTAACTGTGTTAGAGCATCTGACATAAAGAGACCTTTTAAAGTTTTTTCGTTGTTCAGCAAATACCAATGTCGACGGTTGCTCATCGACCCGATTTTTCTTACTGAGCATTTTAATTCGATTGGGACATATTGTTATTAACGAGGTTTAGACTACTTATATAAATCTCTTGTCGCAAGAAAAAATTAAGAAGAATGTGCAAGAACTAAATTACAACTCCTACGAAATGTCCATGCATTTTTGAAAGTACTTAAAACTATGATGCCAGGAGTCATCCGGAGAGCCTTTTTATATCCTCATAACTTATTGCTTCAGTCACACCTGATGAGATTTAAAATGAGGAGAGACAGCGCCGCCACTTAGCGAGGTTTTTCACAAATGGCAAGATGGCACGCAGGGGAGAGACACCTGCATTTGTCAGAAGGTAGCGAATTACTCTCTCTTTATAGAGGTGTTTCTAAAAAGTGTAATGTAAAAAAAAGCCTGCTGTTAGCAGGCCATAAATGTTTTCAACTCATTTTTTGTTCGATTCTGATAAATAGGGTAAGCATGCAATTAAACGTGGAGCAGAGAGCATGACAAAAATGCTATAAATATTTCTTGGCCGCATCAAGTATCTCCTGTGACGTTAACTCCCTGTCAGTAGCCACGTAAACAATACCATGATCGCCAGTTAAGGAAGGAAAACCTGCAGACATAATCCAAAGATGTGTTTCTTCACCGTTTGGATATTCCTGCCTGATAGAGGATATACCTTCCAGAACGGTCATGACTTTACAGGATTCAGCATTAAAGAAAACAAGGACTTTAATCATATTCTATTACCCTGTTCTCTCGTGGATATTAACTGGCAGATGCCATTAAGGTCAAAGCCATTACGCACTTCTTATTTAACATGTGGTTAGTTTGTGCTTTTAGACTTTTTATGCAGTAGTACTGCACTTCATCACATCGGTTAGCATACTCATAATTTTGAAAAATATGCTGATCAGATATTATGAATAAACGACTTTCATCTGATTTAAGTTATGGATCTGTCTACTCAGGAATAATCCTTCATCGTTATCGCAGACCCACAATGATTTATTTATCGCAAAGTGTTACGTTTGCAGCAGCAGGACCCTTGTCTCCGCGGTGAATGGCGAATTCAACTTTCTGACCTTCAAATAAAGTTTTAAAGTTGTCGCCATCAAGTGCAGACAAATGGACAAAGATATCTTTGCTGCCATCAAGAGGAGAGATGAAGCCAAAACCTTTGTCTTCGTTAAACCATTTAACCAGGCCCATAATTCTAGAGGTCATACTGACTCCGTTATACATAATTGTATTGATAGTAAACGTATAGGATTAAACATATGGACTCAAAAGAGGGGATATCAACGATAGCGCCTGGTAATGAGAACTGCCCGGAAAATTTCTAACTTTCATTAGTACATCGAACTGATGGGATTCATTAAGGCACAGGGAATCGATATAAGCAAATTATCTTTTAGCCGTCCAGAGGTCCTGTAGGGAAAATAAAAGTGGCTGAATGCCATTTTCAATGTATAGTCTTTACGTGTTTTCAATAAGGAATTGACTTGTCCCATAAAATGACAGGAATTGTCAAAAGCTTTGATATTCTTAGTGGTAAAGGCCTCATCATCCCATCTGATGGACGAAAAGACGTTCTGCTTCACATTTCAGCCGTTAACTCTCGCGAATCAGAATTACTCATCCCTGGAAGCCGCATAGAGTTTTGCCGGATAAACGGTCTCAGGGGGCCTGTGGCTGCGAACATTTATCTTTCCTGATTTTCAGTGTGTCAAAATAGATAGATTAAAACTTAACCACATGTGGTACGGTGAAGCTCATTCATTGAAAGGTTAATGGTTATGTCTGTTATCAATTACGCAATGAAATTCTTCAGCAGTGCGTCTACTGCCACTGCAGCCTGTCCTGTTTGTGGCTTAAAATCAGTACAACCGTTGTCAAAAATCCGGCTCAACCAGACCATGCTTTGCCCCGGATGTAAGGCTCTGTTTATCTCCCGACGCTAGCTCGACCAAAACCGCAGAACAGAGCTCATGTCCTATACTTATGTTAGATTCCGGCAGCTGTTAAATCCCTGATGCCTGACGCCCATCCTGAGAGAACGTTTCTGAACTGATTTCGCAACTGCTCCTGCGCGCTAACGTTGCATCAGAGCAATGCTATGAAAATGATCCCCAGAGCGTGGTTTAACCGCTCCCGTATAGTGATGAATGCTGCCGAAAACATAACGTTTTCGGCGAACGATCCTGCCGGTGAAAGCTCGCCGCGGTCGGAACTCTTTTCGACCGTCCAGATGGAACGCTACGGCCAGAAGCTGGCGCGGACTCATAAAGTATCACCGGATAGGCATCCTTATTATCTTCTGAAACGGCTTGGCGACAATGAGGCCGTCATTACCCAAAACTGCTATGAGCTTAACGCGGGTAAAAAGACCAGTATCATGCCCGCCGGTGAATGGCTGCTGGACAATTATTATCTGATTGAGGAACAAATCCGCACTGTCCGCCAGCATCTGCCGAAAAGCTTTGGCAAAGGTCTTCCGTCGCTTGTATCGCCGTTGAATTGCCCACGAATTTATCATATTGCATCAGAGGCCATTGCTCACGGCGATGGCCGCTGGGATGCTGCCAGCCTGACCAGCTATCTCACTGCCTATCAACAGGTGACGCCGCTGACGCTGGGTGAAGTCTGGGCGTTACCGGGAATGCTGCGCCTTGCGCTGATTGAAAATCTTCGTCGTATCAGTATGGAAGTGATAAAAGCGCAGCAGGACAGAAACCTTGCTGATACGTGGATAACAAGGATTGTCGAATGCGCAGAGAGTGCGCCTGGTGATTTAATCATGGTGGTTGCCGATATGGCGCGCTCCCGACCTCCGTTAACCAGTGCGTTTGTCGCAGAGCTGGTGCGGCGCCTGCAGGGGCATGGCAACGCGCTGTCGTTACCTCTGACCTGGGTTGATCAGTGCCTTCGGGAACAGGGGATCACCACTGACGTTCTCATACATAGTTTCAATCAGCAACTTGCCGCCAGCCAGCTGTCCGTCAGTAACAGCATCGCGGGCCTGCGTTTATTGAGTGAAACGGACTGGGCTGATTTCACCGAAACGATAAGCGTTGTCGAACAGGCATTACGCAATGATCCTGCCGGCATCTATCCCCGGATGCACTTCAATACCCGGGATCATTACCGGCACGTAGTTGAGGTTCTGGCCAGGGACAGCGGTCTCAGCGAGCCTGAGGTTGCTGAGAAGGTGCTGGCGCTTTCAGAGGAAAAAGCGCCCGATACACCGGAACATCATGTTGGTTATTATCTTGCGGGCGAAGGTCGACAGGCGCTGGATATTCATCTCCTGGCAGACGCCTCAAGGCTCATACGCTTGCGGCACAGTTTCAACAGAATAACCCTGCTGTCATGGCTTGGAAGCCTGGCGTTGCTGACAACCGCAGCGACCGCAGCAATATTGCACGAAACCGCCATGCAGGGCGCAGACTGGCTATTGATCGCGGTGATATTACCTCTGATTATCGCATTAACTCAGTTAATGAGCGATTTGCTCAGTGATGCAACCACCCGTTTTCGCGTTCCTCGACCCTTGCCGGGGATGGATTTTTCAGCCGGTATTCCCGCTGACAGTGCCACCATGTTAGTCATTCCCTGCATGTTGACCAGCCACGAAAGTTTCAGCCAGCTCCTCACCAGTCTTGAAGTCTGCTGGTTGGGGAATGAAAACGAAAATCTCAGGTTCGCGCTGCTCACTGATTTTGCTGATTCTGAAAATGAACCCTCGCCGGAAAGTCACGCGCTGCTCAGACAGGCTATCGCCGATACGCAGGCGCTTAATCGCCGCTACCCCTCCGGCCGACCACGTTTTTATCTGTTACATCGCCAGCCTGAATGGAACCCCTCGGAAGGAGCGTGGATGGGCTATGAACGCAAGCGGGGAAAACTGGCGTTACTGAACAGCTGGTTGCGCAATCCCGGAACGCAATTCGTCAGCGTTGCAGAGATGCCTGCCCACCTTTTACCGGGTCACATAAAATACGTCATTACCCTGGACAGCGATACGGTACTCCCGCGCGATACGGCACACAAACTCGTCGCGACGATGGCGCATCCGCTGAATACGCCTGAGTATGATCCGGTACGCCAGAGGGTTGTCAAAGGATTCGGTATTTTACAGCCCGGTCTTGCGGAGGAGATACCACGCAACGGTCAGGGGCGTTACGCAGCCCTGCGCAGCAGCGTACCGGGCAATAACCCTTATTCGATGATGTCTTCGGATATTTATCAGGATCTCTTTGGGGAAGGCTCGTTTGTGGGCAAAGGGATTTACGATGTTGATATTTTTATGCAGGCCACTACCAACATCTGCCCGGAAAATCTGGTACTCAGCCACGATCTGCTTGAAGGATGCTATGCACGTTCGGGTCTGCTGAGCGAGGTGTTACTGTACGAACAGTACCCTAATAATTATCTGTCGGATGTTGCACGACGTTCACGCTGGATCCGGGGTGACTGGCAACTGCTTAACTGGCTAAAACCACGCGTCAGAAAAACCGATGGAACCCGGGTCAGGAATCCGCTGACCGCGCTTTCTTACTGGAAATTACTCGATAATCTACGTCGCAGTCTGGTCGCCCCCTCCTTACTGATATTGCTGTTCTTCGCTCTGCTTTGGGTACCCAACCCGGTTTACTGGCTGGGCATACTGTTGCTGATATGGCTGTTGCCAGCCATCCTCTGCATCAGCCACGACCTTCTGCATAAACCTCTGCGTCGCCGCGTGAAGCCGCATCTGTTAATGGTGGGGGCGGGCGCGCTAAAGCGTCTGTCAGGTATCAGCCTTAATTTTGCGATACTGCCGCACGAAGCCGGATATTCGCTGAAAGCGATCGCCGTGACGCTATGGCGACTGGGGTTAAGCAGGCGTCACCTCAGCCAGTGGGTCAGCCACAGCCAGGACAGCAGTCAGGCCAGACCCACTGTTGCACGTTTTTATCAGGCGATGTGGCTGAACGTTGCCGGTGGCGTGGCGCTGACAATACTGACCGGACAATTTGCCCCGCAGCTGCTGGGGATTGCGTTACCGATCAGTTTGGTATGGTGTGTGGCACCGCTGCTGATGAGCTGGCTGAGTCGCCAGCCCGTGCGTAAGGTTTTTTCGCCTAATCAGGAACAAAAACAGCTGTTACGCCAGACAAGCCGTGAAATCTGGGCTTTTTTTGAAACATTTGCCACAGCAAAAGAGAACTGGCTTCCGCCTGATAATTATCAGGAAATACCACAACCGACGGTGGCACACCGAACTTCTCCTACCAATATTGGTCTTTCACTTATGGCTAACCTGACGGCATGGGACTTTGGCTACCTGCCTGGCGGAGAGGTGCTCCGGCGCGTGTCGCTCACGCTCGACACGATGGATAAAATGGAGCACTACCGGGGCCATCTCTACAACTGGTATGACACCCGTACGCTGGCCCCCCTAAGTCCACGCTATATCTCCAGCGTCGACAGCGGCAATATGGCCGGGCATTTATTGACCCTTCGTGCAGGCCTGTCCGCCATGCGTCATCAGCCTGTTTTAAGCAACCAACAGATACTGGCAGGACTGAACGATACGCTGGATATTCTGGAAAAACAGTGGGGTAAGAACCCACCTGACAGCCTGAGACTGCTGCGCAAGCATTGCCTGAACGCGGTGTCGCTCTCTCCGCAGGCGCTTTTCAGCGAACTGAAAAGCATGCGCACCCAGTGCAACCATCTGACCAGCGCATGTCATCAGGGATCTCCTCTTCAGATGCGCTGGGCTGGACATCTGGAGCATCAACTGGTTCAGCTTTGCCATGAGTGGTCTCTGTTGCTTGGCTGGTTGCCTGCATCCTGGAATGAACAGACGCTGCCGACGCTGAGCGAGCTTGCCCGTCCGACATTAACCGGTACAGGAACGCCTCCGGCGTCAGTGGCGGAGCAGGCCCGAATGCGACTCAATATTATCACCGAGCTGGAACAGCGGCTGGATGAGCATGCCCGGATGGATTTCGCCTTTCTGTACAGTGAAGCAACCAGTCTGCTCAGCGTCGGTTATAACTGTGACACCAATATGCCTGACAAAAGCCACTACGATCTCCTGCCGTCTGAAATCCGCCTGACCAGTTTTCTTGCCATTGCGACTAATCAGCTGCCTCTTAAAAGCTGGTACGCGCTGGGTCGATTGTTTACCACGATTGATAATGAAACTGCCCTGATGTCATGGAGCGGATCCATGTTTGAATATCTGATGCCAAATCTGGTGATGCCCACCTGGCCCGGCAGCCTGCTCGATGAAATGAGTCAGTCGGCGGTTATGCGCCAGATTCATTGGGGGAAAGAACGCGGGGTACCATGGGGTGTTTCAGAGTCTGGCTATCATGCTTTTGATGTTCAGCATAATTATCAGTATCAGGCATTTGGCGTACCGGGGCTCGGTCTACGCAGGGGACTTGCCGATGACATGGTTGTTGCTCCTTACGCCACGCTGCTGGCGCTGATGGTTTCCCCACAGAGAGCCTGTGAAAACCTGTTCAGGCTGCAAAAAAATGGTGCACGCGGAGAATACGGCTTTTATGAAGCGCTGGACTATACCCCCTCACGTCTTGCAACCGGTCAGCTCTATGCGGTGGTACAGTCCTGGATGGCGCATCACCAGGGTATGGCATTTCAGGCGCTGGCTCATGTGCTGCTTGACGCCCCCATGACTGAACGCTTTATGTCCAGCACGGTATTCCGGTCAGCGAGTCTGCTGTTACAGGAGCGCGTGCCGGATGCGGTCGATCTGTACAGTCCGCGCCGTCATTTTGAATCTCATGAGGGCATGGTCAAACCCGTTCGCTATGAACCCCGTATTTTCTATAGCGTGGATACCCCCTCCCCGGATATTCAACTCCTGTCCAACGGCCATTATCATCTGATGTTGACCGCGGGCGGCGGTGGTTACAGTCGCTGGAATGATATTGCACTAACGCGCTGGCGCAGTGATACCACCCGTGATAACTGGGGAGCATTCTGCTACATCCGCGATACCCAGACGGGAGATGTGTGGAGCAATACTTGGCAACCAACAGGCTACACCAGCGGACAAGACGAGGAAGTGTTGTTCACCGATGCGGGGGCAGAATTCAGACGCAGCTTAGGGGGACTCAGCGTCAAAACTCAGGTGGTGATCTCTCCGGAGGATGATGTTGAATTGCGACGGCTCACACTGATTCATCGTGGTCGTAAGCCTCGCTCTCTGGAGCTGACAACCTATGCTGAAGTGGTACTGGCACCTGATGCCAGCGATCTGGCACACCCGGCATTCAGCAATTTGTTTATTCAGACTGAGCTGGCTCCTGAGCGTGACGCTATTCTTTGCCACCGGCGCCCGCGCTCACCGGATGAACCGGGCCCTTGCCTGTTTCACATGATGGTGGTGCACGGCGATAACCGACATAACGTGTCGTTTGAAACGGACAGGGCAAGGTTTATTGGACGTGGCAGAAACCCTGCGAATGCACAGGCAATAGAGACGGGAGGGATGCTAGGCAACACGTCGGGCTCGGTGCTGGATCCGATACTGGCAATTCGCAACGCCATCATTCTGCAGCCAGGGCAGCCGGTTACGATTGATATCATTTATGGCATCAGCGAGACCCGTCAGCAGAGCCTGGCGTTGCTGGAGAAATATCGCGATTACCCTATCGCCGATCGCGTCTTTGAACTGGCCTGGTCTCACAGTCTGGTGGTATTGCGCCAGATGAACGCCAGTGAAGATGATGCCACGTTGTTCAATAGTCTCGCCAGCGCTGTGCTTTACCCTGTCCAGGAGCTGCGCGCCGAAGGCCAGGCGATCGGCCGCAACCGGCGTGGCCAGTCCGGACTGTGGGGCTGGGCAATTTCAGGGGATCTGCCGATAGTGCTGCTGAGTATAACCAGCGAGGAAAGTATCACCTCAGTGACCACACTGATTCAGGCACACCGTTACTGGAGACAGAAAGGGCTGGATGTTGATTTAGTTATCCTGAATAACAGCCCCGGCGGCTACCAGCAGGGATTACAAAATCAGATTATGGAGTTAATTTATGCCGGGTCTGAAGCCAGTCTGCTGGATAAAAAGGGCGGGCTTTTTGTCCGCAACGGTGAGCATCTCTCCGCTGAGGATAAGTTGCTTTTGATGAGCGTGGCCTGTCTTTATCTTGATGACCGCGCAGGGGGTATTAATGAGCAGCTTAACCAGCGTATTCATACCCTGAAATCGCCGGCAAGGGCATTCATTCCGCGTGCTGTGCGCGAGCGTAATCAACATACGGACTGGAGCCCTGATACCAGTCAGTTATGCCATTTCAATGGGTACGGTGGATTTTCTCAGGATGGGCGGGAGTATCAGATCGTCCTTCGGGAAAATGCGCTTACACCGGCTCCCTGGTCGAACATACTGGCAAATTCTCGTTTTGGCAGTGTGATCTCAGAGGCAGGGCAGGCCTATACCTGGTATGAGAATGCCCATGAATACCGGTTGACGCCGTGGGAGAACGATCCGGTGAGCGATCGCAGCGGCGAGGCATTTTACCTGCGCGATGAAGAGAGCGGGGAGTGCTGGTCGCCGACGGCTTTACCTGTTCGCGGACACGGTGATTACCTGACCCGCCATGGTTTTGGCTACAGCGTTTTTGCCCATCGTGAGAGTGGTATAGACAGCGAGTTGACGGTCCTGGTTGCTGAAGAAGATCCGGTTAAACTGGTGCTCCTGACGCTCAGTAACTCTTCGGGACGGACACGTCAACTTTCCGTCACAGGCTATGTAGAGTGGACGCTCGGAGAAACACGAACGCGCTCAGCCCCTCACATTGTGACACATGTGGCCAGAACGCCCGGCGGCTGCGGGATACTTGCGAATAACTTTTATGGTGATAATGGTGGCGGCCGAACTGCATTTTTTGCCGTCAGCGGTAATGACTGTTCTCTGACAGGGGACCGCCGGGAGTTTATTGGCCGTAATGGTTCCCTTCACGCCCCTTCGGCTATGAAACTGCAAAAGCTTTCTGGTAAGACGGGGGCCGGTCTGGATCCCTGCGGAGCGGTGCAATCGGCGGTTACATTAATTGACGGGGACCAGAGGACGTTTATTTTTATCCTCGGCGCAGAGGAGAATGATGTCTGTGCTCAGGAGACGCTGGCCCGCTACATGAACGAGGATACGGTCCGCCAGGAGCTGAACCGGATTCATAATCACTGGCACAATGTTCTCGATAAAATCGTAGTTAACACCCCCGACACGTCCGTAAATTTACTGGTTAATGGTTGGCTGCTTTATCAGACGGTCGCCTGCCGTCTTATGGCCCGGAGTGGCTACTATCAGTCTGGCGGTGCATTTGGTTTTCGCGATCAGCTGCAGGATACGCTGGCTCTGAGCCACGCTGCTCCGGACCGGATGCGTGAACAGATAATACTCTGTGCATCACGGCAGTTTATCGAGGGGGATGTGCAGCACTGGTGGCACCCGCCACACGGCAACGGTGTGCGTACCCGCTGTTCCGATGACTATCTTTGGCTGCCGCTTGCTGTTTGCCACTATGTTGAAACGACGGGGGATATGGATGCACTGGAAATACGCATTCCTTATCTGGAAGGACGCTCGCTTCAGCTTGGTGAAGAGTCTGTCTATGACACGCCGGTCATCAGCGGCACCGAAGAGACACTCTGGTTACACTGCGTCAAAGCTATTCACTATGGACTTCGCTTCGGGGAGCATGGCCTGCCGCTGATGGGGGCTGGTGACTGGAATGACGGGATGAACCGGGTGGGTATCGAAGGCAAAGGTGAAAGCGTCTGGCTGGGCTTCTTCCTGTACGACATTTTGCAGCGGTTTGCAGCGCTGGCGGAGCACAGGCTGGATGAAAGCGTCGCCGCGATGTGCCGTTCACAGGCTCTGCGCCTGCAAAGTAATCTCGAAGCCCACGCCTGGGATGGGGAATGGTACCGGCGCGGGTATTTTGACGATGGTACTCCCCTGGGATCGAAAACCTCACAGGACTGCCGGATTGATGCGATTGCGCAGAGCTGGTCTGTATTGTCCGGCGCCGCGAGCCCGGGACGGTGCGCAAAGGCCATGCAGGCGCTGGATAAGCACCTTGTGGATAACGAAGGAGGGCTGATCAAACTGTTAACGCCTCCTTTCGACGGACACGGTCCAAATCCGGGCTACATACAGGGGTACCTGCCCGGCGTGCGGGAAAACGGAGGGCAGTATACGCATGGCGCCATCTGGGCAGTGATGGCCTTTGCCCGAATGGGGAATGCCGAACGAGCCTGGCAACTCTGGTCAATGCTCAGCCCTATAAATCATACCCTGAATGCGGACTCTGTCGGGATTTATAAAGCTGAGCCTTATGTCATGAGTGCTGATGTCTACAGTGTCGCTCCCCATACCGGACGTGCAGGGTGGAGCTGGTATACCGGTTCTGCAGCCTGGGCCTGGCGTTTACTTACCGAGGGATTACTGGGGATAAAACGTTCCGGCACTGACTTTAGTGTTCATGCCAGGTTACCGGATGAGTGGTCCTCTTTTTCTATGGCATATCAATATGGTGAAAGCCATTATCAGATTAGTGTTTCACGCGGCGATGCAGAATATTGCGTGACGCTGGATGGTGTTCTCCTCCCTGATGACAGAATACCGCTGAAGGATGATGGACAAAACCATACGGTTGAGATCATTCAGAACTGACACTTATCCCGGAGGTGCATTAACGTCTGCCGTTAATGCGCTGATTATCCCTGAGAACATCAATCGCAGTCTGCATGGCGATTTTGTCATCCCGCCTTTTTTGTTTGTCCTGTATGACCTGAAGGTATTCCAGCAAGGTGCGGGTATTAATCGGTCGGCCCTGTTTACCCACAGCCAGCACGGCTTCTCCAAGAATAATTTTCACAGGCGGTAATTGTGCCGGATACCAGTCAAGGGTGTCTTCTGATTTCATCTTAAATTTCTCACGGAAGGGTAGTGTATCATAAATAAGACGTTCAATTTTCAATATCTGATATCCTGATTCAGACACAATTTAACATAACTTATGCCAGTTATTTTTATATTAAAGCGTATAATAATTACTGTATTCCTCAGAGAATTATTTATGTCTTATACAAATGGGCTCAGGTATTTTAAAGAAAGACCGGTTCATGTTGCCTGCCCGGTATGTGCACACAGAGCCGATCAGAAAGCAGGTAAACTAAGAAAAGATGCGGTTCTTGAGTGCCCTGCCTGCGGACTGTTGTTCAGACCTTCAGAATGCTGGTGTATCGGCGGCTGATCAGCTTCTGCCACTTAACGTCAGTGATGTCGGAAAATGACAACATTCCTCCTGTACTGCTGTTGTCGAGGGTATGATAATGAAATCTAAAAAATCTGTTTTTATTGAAGGGCATATCATGTCGAACAGCTGTCACGGACAGCCTGGCCAACCTTTCTGTATTCACCGGGTCAGGTTTAGTAATGGTAAATATGCGATTATTCGGGTGGCATCCGGGATATGTTTCAAACCAGGCGAAATTATTCAACGAAACGATTGTGAGTGGTTTTATAAACTTACCAAAATTCGGCTTCTTTCTTTTGAGTACCTTGATGATGATGAATCAAGAAGACAATTCCTTGAGTATCAATGATAAAATCATGGGTTTATAACAGAATAAATTTGCTGACTTACAATTCACCCCTGGCTCTTTAAATTATTCACCAGTCATTGGGGAATATTTTTTCCTGAATTTAGATGAATTAAATTATCTAAAACAAAATGTATCGCTAAAGACGAATTGCCTCATTGTTTTCCTTTTGCGTTATAACCTTCATTAGCATTAAGGAAATTTATGGCACAGACTTTTACTCATAATTTACTTCATCCTCGCCACTGGCTTACCTGGTCTGGTTTGGGTCTGCTGTGGCTTCTCGTTCAACTTCCTTACCCGGTTTTACATATTCTGGGCTCTGGCCTTGGAAAAATATCCAGACCCTTTCTGAAACGCCGGGAACGGATTGCGATTAGAAATATCGAACTGTGCTTTCCCGAGATGACACCGTTTGCCCGGAGCCAGATGGTCAATAAAAACTTTGTTTCTCTCGGGCTGGGACTGATGGAAACAGGAATGGCCTGGTTCTGGAGCGATGCGAGAGTCAAAAAATGGTTTGATGTCGAAGGGCTTGAAAACCTGACCGGTGCGACAAGAGGAGTAATGGTCGTCGGGATTCATTTTATATCCCTTGAGTTGTGTGGAAGAGTAATGGGGTTATGCCATCCTATGATCGCAACGTATCGCCCACACAATGATCCATTAATGGAATGGGTACAGACAAAAGGGCGTATGCGTTCAAATAAGGCTATGATTAATCGACGTAATTTATCAGGTTTTGTTCATGCGCTAAAAGCAGGTGAGGCCGTTTGGTTTGCACCAGACCAGGATTATGGGTCTAAAGGAAGCGTTTTTGCACCTTTTTTCTCGGTAAAAAAAGCAGCCACGACGAACGGAACGTATGCTTTGTCAAAACTCGCTGGTGCAGACTTGATCACACTTAGCATGATTCGACGTAGCGATAAAAAAGGTTATCACATGTATATCAGCAATCCGTTGTCAGGCTATCCAGGGGAAGACAAGATCGCCGCAGCGGCTTATATGAACAAGATCATCGAGCGTGAAATTCTCCGTGCTCCTGAGCAATACCTGTGGATGCATCGCAGGTTCAAAACGCGTCCTGAAGGCGAAGTCTCTTTATACAAATGAACAACTCTACTTGTCACGAGCCAGAGTCTATCTTTCTTGCCACTGCGTATTTGTAAAAAATGCGATAAGGAATTTTCGATCGGATTCATGCTAACGATGGGTTGACTGACAGCCAAGGTTAATCAATTAAACCGGTTCGGATTTGAAGGTCCGTTTTTCGCTCATAGCGGACCTTCAGATGCCAGAATTATGACGACTTATGTAGTTCCCGAATCATATGGTTGGCCAACAGGCTTTCCACCGGTATAACCGAATTGATTTTTACCGCTTTGACAATTTCTATCAACGAAAGGGTATTTTGCGCTAATTGGTCTCGCAATTCACTTACTTCAGCCTGCAACTGCTGGTTTCTGGCCAGCAAAGCCTGACGGGTTTTGCGGTTGACGTATTGCTGTTTTTCTTTTGGGCGTAGATTCAATGGGCCAAGTTGCTGGTCAACATAGGCAGCAATTAGGCGTTTACGCTCTAGGCTGCTCAGCGTACTTAAACCACCGTTAACGATACCTTTTGCCTTGAGCCTAATATGCAGGGCCTTGGCGGAAATAGGGGACTTGTCAAAGCCTTCAACCAGCATCAGTTGTAATTCGTGCTCAATCAGTGTGTTCAGTTCCTTGCCGCGCATCAATCATTCTCCTGCATCAATTGTTGGTATTCAAGTGCAAAAAGCTGGGCCAGTGTACGGACTTTGCCCTCGGTGATTACTCCACCAGACAACACACTCTCAGCAGCAACCAGTTGTTGAGTCTTGGCACGACGATGCCATTGTGCTTGTATTGCCTCGAGTTGCTGTAACCGTCGTTCGATGTCGGCCAGTCTGGTCTGGTAATCAGGCTGATGTTGAGTAAGTTGGGTCAACTTCGAATGTGCTTGCTGTAAAGCCTGTTTTTTGGCAATCAGATTTGGTAGCTCATCTATCCGGCCTGTCAGCGTGAAATGTTCACAAAAGGCAGCACTCTGGCATTTCAGTCGATAAGGACATCCCCAGAGGTTAACTTCCCGCATACAGGAGCCAAATTTCAGCGGATACAGCACGGCATGTCTTGCCACCATGTCAGAGGCTTGCTCTGGTCCTTCTGCGTCGCGGATTTCTTCAAAGGCGGCAGCAACATCTTCAAAGAGGCCGTTAGCAAATGACGCCTCGACAAACCTGGCTACATCATTCCGATCGTCAAAAGTATGCAGGTTGGCTTTGATGGTATTGTCCAAAGTCATGTGTTCCGTGACCGCCAGTTGGCCGGTCCGTTTGACGATATCCAGTGGCGTAGCAATGGAGGACGAAGAGGGCGAGACAGTTAGTGCTGTCGAAATCGGCTGCAAGGGCACCAACGAGGCGGCTTTTCGCCGTTCTGCAAGCGCCAGATGTTGATAATGCTGATTCTGCGTGATGTCCACTCGACCCATCAACATTGCCTGTAAGTGGTCAGAGATATCCGCAATAGCAAGAAAGGTATTGATGTTGTGCCGGGGAATGTGGGTACGCATCCGCGTCGAGGTGCCATCCTCCTCCAGTAATTGATATTTGCTGAATACTGATCCATCAGGCTCAACGTTGCCTAAGAATTTATTCATAAGTGTGTTAGTGAAGGGTATCGGTGTAGCCAGCAAAGCCAGTGTGCGCTTCAATGCCAGCGAACCCTTCTCGTGTAGAAATAGCAGATCCTCGTAGTTAACTTGGTAGCGTTTGCCATTTTCCATCCAGGCGTGTGTACAGGGTTCGTTGGCATTCGCCAGGCCAAATTCGGTCTTAATGTAATGATTGAGAGCAGTCTTGGAATAATAGATAGATTTGCTGTTTTTCGGGCCTGGTATTTCTTGAACGGGCAGCACACCTCTTTTGCTAAGGGCTTTGGATGTTTTGTCCCGTTGTCCTGCCCGGCCCCGAAAACTTGAGGTAGTTTGGGTGATGTACTTCACCACATCGTCCAGTTCGACTCGTTCACCGGGCATGTTGCTGATGGCCTGTGGCAGGTAATCAGCAAAAGATTTTGCCCGTAGATAGGTAAGATGGCTGCGTATTGGTGCGGTCAACATTTTAACGGTACTGAATATACTCTCGACCAGCGGTACTGCCAGCGGTTCTACCCAATGCGTTCGCTCCCCAGCACCTTTGACACCAACATAACGGATACCAAGAAAATAATCGGGTAATCCCTTGTCCTGAAATCGTTTGCAGATTGCCGGATCATCAATCTGGCGTTTAAACAGGGCATCCTGTCTGAGATTAAACGCTTCAATGGAGCGAAAGCCGGTAATAACCAATAACAACAGGCAATTTAACGCGATTTTCTCAGCATCACTTTCCACCCGCTGGATTAATGCAACTATGTTCAGAAATCCGCGAATGGTAATCAACGCATCTTCACCATCGGTAGTGGTATCAGACAGCTTGGCCTGCTGTTTCAGCGCCATGGTTTCCCGGGCTTTGCGGGTCAAGTTGGTTTTGTTGGTATACTTCACATCAGAGTTGTATTGCAGTTTAACCAACGTAAATGTGAAGTGATTGACCAATTTTTGAAGGCTAACGCACCGCCCTTTATAGTTAGCTGTATTGGGGTCACTAGGAGATGAAACGCTACTGAGAAGATCCATCGCTCGTTGAATGACAACTGTGCTCAGGTAAGATGGATGGGTCTGTCCTGTCTCATAAAGCATCGCATGGTACCATCGTTTCAGAATCATCAAAGTTGCCTTTGCCACCGCTGGCGACATACTCCTATTTCCCTGTCGGTAAACCACTACCAGCATAGCTTTCATGAACTGACTATATTCTTTGTCGATGGGCAGATGTTCTACAATACCTTTGAATCTGTTCATCTCATCAAAACGTAATGTATTTCTGCCGTTCCCTCGCAACCATCCACTTCCCTGGTTACCACTTACCCAGATATGATCATTCCATGTTTGGGCAAAATCAGCAGACAGGTGCTGTTCGAACCATTTTTTTTGCTCTTCAATAAAAGCCTGAAAATGCTCAAAGTGATTTTTCATTGGACTTCACCTGTTCCTGATGAAAACGGCAGCGGGCGATAACAGACTCAATTTCAAACTGTGTGGTTTCATGGATTAAAATGAGCGGATTTCGGGAATTACCTACACCGTCTGAAATAGCGATTAGTTCATCGACTTCTTTTTTGACGCATTCAAGTAGAGCCTGATGTTCACCATCCGTAAAAGGGCGATAATACAGACAGCCGTAACAAGAACGCACTTCGCTGAAAGGGCATGTACTACTGTTCCTGGAGCAACCACCAATTTTATCATGCAACTCGTCACCAACGAGTCCCACCACTGGATGGCCTTTCCAATGTGCTGAGTCGACCAGTTCCCCAGTGAGCATCATAGCCACCATATTTTGCCAAACGGGATTCGACCCAAGCGCTTTAGCACGGATCAAGGCCAACGCGGGAGTTGCCATAATGTAGTATTTAGCTACGGCAAGAGAGGTGTGCCCCAGTACATGTGCTATCTCTTCAGCGCTAGCACCTTGCATCGCCAAAGAGTGCCCAACATTGTGGCGTAAATCAGTGGGTGTAATTGTGGGCAATGCAGCTTCGCCACATGCTACGGCGGCTTGATATTCAGGAGGACAGAAATTTAGGATTGCCTGATTAATTGCCTGAGACACATAATGCGGAGCTGAAACGCTGAAATCGAATAGTTTATCTTCGGGGTTTTTCTTGTATCTCACGGTATAGTTCATAATTAACTCCCCAATTTCTGGGGGGATCGCCAGAAATAACCGCTCTGTCGTCACTCGTCTTTGTTTAGCATATGGTAAAAAAACACTGTATCGAATCAGACCAGATTCCTGATTTCGTGTATCGATACGAACATCTTTGACCGCCAGCCTAGCGAGTTGTACTGGGCGTGCACCCGTTACATAAGCCAACCCAAGGATAGCTGCATTGCGCACTTCGCTGTGACTGAAACTTTTGCCATCGCGTAACAACGAAGCCATTTCAAACAGTCCATTGCAAATCATGTTTTTTTCAAGAGGGTCAAGAATATTATCGATTTCTTGGTAAACCCCCCAATGTTCGAGATACGGTCGAGGGACGAACTCAAGATCATCGTAATCTTCAAGATTGAAACCTGGGAATGTTTCAGCACAAAGTATTTTTAATCCGAATAACACGGAATAAAAAGTAGCATTATCAATATCCTCTTTTTCGATAAATAATCGGAGCGTACCAAGCGAAAACCCACCATGTTCTCGACAATATGAAATGATATTCCTCCAATCAAGGTGCAACGCTGGAAGTTTGGTTGGAAATCTCGTCGATGCATATTTGAAACAGATATACTTGTTTAATTTATTTGAGATATAATCTTGATTGAAAACAAGATATCGCCGACTGCCTGAATAATCGAAAGTCCATTTATTTCCTTTGTTAACAATATATTTATCATCAAACTCCATTGCCGTTTTTAGATAAATTCGATCAGGAATATCGAGTTCAAAGATAGCCTTAGCTAAATCAGGAGGGTAAACTGAGTTCCCTTCGTCAGATTTTAATGCATTATCAAATGATGTCATCGTTATATCTATCCATTATAGTATCTAACGTATTATGTAGCGCTGCATTGTCTTGAATAATTCGTTGGACATTGGCAGCATTAGCCTGCTCAGACAGGAAACGTTTTGCATATAGATCAGGCATTTGACTTGTCGGACTCCATCCCCCCATCAGTCGTAGTTCATCTTTGGCTTCTTCCATTATCCCTGAGAGGGAAGGGACTTCAGCAATAAAGTGTGTTTTATTTTGCTGGCTTTTCAAATATTTTAAATGCCATATTTTTTGCAATGTCAAAAAGGCCCAAGTATGTCGGGTTGTATGCGGAGTCAATCGTTGCAACGAGTCAGAGTACAACGGTGATTTGTACTCTGGATATTGGTTAGTGAAGACCTGATCTATTTTCGAAAAAATAGAATGAACTGATGTGTAGGACAAAGGCTTCGCTGACTGTTGACTCGATGTAAAGATGAAATCGTGTTTATCAGTTTTTGGTCGAAGCTTTGCTATATAAATGCTTAAAAAAATATAATCCTGCTTATCGAGCTCCAACACACGATTAGCCCATGCATTTTTGAGAGATGGCGCATTCTTTCTTGGTTCGTATGCCTCGTCGACAGTTGTCACAATCAAACTAAACTTATCACCTTTTAAATTAGGTTTAATTGAGCTGCACTCTAACAACAATAGCTCACCTGTTCGTAAACCATAATTTAACAACAGACGAATAATCAAAAAATTGCGGAACTGAAGATGCCCGGAAGGGAAAGGATTTAGCGGGTTATGCTTTTGGGCAGAAGAGGGGGTTATTATTCCATACAGGCTGAGCACCATTGCCCCAGACAAACTCTGAAATCCTTGGCTGCTGTGACTATGTTGCGAAAATTTGTTTGATGTAAGCGTTCGATAATTCTCCCGGCAAAGCTGTAAACGGGTGTGTAAACGCGAAGCCAAAAGTGATAATGCTTTGGGAGAGTCATCCCGGTATGCAGGTGATATGTAGGTGTTAATCAAAAAAGAAATGAAATGGATCACAGCACGAACTCTAACTGTATGAGTTAAGCTATTGGCTTTTGTGATTCTCGTTAAAGACAACACATTTGACTGGACGTTGTGGCCATTTTCTAGATACATCCAAAATGCGGGCATTTCACCGACAGCAATGTCTGGATTGTGGTCAGATGAATAGAAGCTGTAGCAAAACGAGACACCATACTTTTGCCTCCAGAATTCGTAAAAAAACTTCACAGATTGAAGTGAAGCTGACTGTGTGGACAATGAGCGGAAAGCCAAATGGTCAATATGGTACCTAAGGGGATACAGCAACGGCAGAGAGGTTTCCAAGTCCATCAGGATCCATCGCCTTTTACGGCCTGAGATAACCAACTGCTTTAGTGAATACACAATATTTACCTCAAAATTATCATGGATATGAAGAGAATGTACTCTGTACCTAATGCAAGAAACGAGAGGGAGATCAGAAATCCTAACGTATTGATTTATCAGTTAGTGGGAGTGTCATATGAACTTATTTACCACAGTAGGTGATTTAACATAATATACATTATGCGCACTAACTGTATCATGCGTCCAATCTGACATTTCATGGATAACCGAGGCTTCATCTTTTTTAGCTCGAAATGCTCATCACCCCAGCCACAAACCACCAATCAGCTTCTATACTACTTTCCAACGTATCAGCTTTTTAGGATCTGACGATGTTTGACCATGTTAAGTTCGGCGTTAGCGATTATGAAAGAAGTAAAACCTTTTTCCTCAAGGCCCTTCAACCGCTTGGCATCGCCATCATTGATGAAGGTGCTCCAGACTACGGGGTTGAAATGAGTTCCGGCAACGTGTCGCTTTGCCTTTTTCAGACGCATGAAAAACCTGCGCCACTTCATCTGGCATTTGTGGCAGCGACGCGTAATCAGGTCGATGAATTTTATACTGCCGCTTTGCTCGCCGGTGCGCAGGATAATGGCGCTCCTGGGCTGCGGCCTTACGGCGAACACTATTATGCCGCATTCGTTATTGCGCCTGATGGCCATAACATTGAAGCCGTGTGTCATGCTACCGATGAGATTTAACGCCGTGGTTCCCGTGCTTATCTAAAACTCCACTGCGCTGTAATGACAAAAACAGATGGAATGATAATGCCGACGTCCATGCCAAAGTAAGAGGTAAAATTGTACTGAAACCCGTGATAAATATAGGGAGAAAAACCTATGCCTGTGACTTTCTGGAAATCATGATATGAGCCGTGATCGCCACAATCCTTGAACGCATCGAAGAAAAACTCGCCGACGTATCCATATATCCCTTTAAATACCCAGCCGTTTTCCCAGCCAACCCAGTCTCGGCGCACGCCGGCAGCCAGGCATCTGTCGTTAAAGCTGTTCTTCATCGTTCCCAGCACAACGCTATTTTTCGAATCTTCAGAAAATTTTCTCTCCACGGAAAAGAAGTTATTCTCAAAATTTTCAGTGTATTGACCATGATTATTCGTTAAGTGATAAACATATGACCCCGTATTAATGGAGTACAGGTTTATCTCTTCGGCGTAGCTATTCATGGCGATAAAACACAAAAAACAGGCTGAATACCCTCTCCTGCCGGATCTTACCGTGTCGACCTTGCTCATATTCACTCGCATCTGAAGGTGAACTGTACAAATTTTAGCATAGTTTTGCGCTCAGCAGTCCGCATGAAACTGCTTGTATGTGCACAATGTTGCACGTTAATATGCTTTGGTGGATTCTGGCTAGCGCAGAGTACGCAATTACGTGCTATATCGTGCATTATAACCGTATAAACATTTCGCGAGGCTGTATGACACAACAATTGATCCTCATCGCCGGGCCCTACCGCAGCGGCACCGACGGCATTCAGGAACGAATCGATGCTAATCTGCAAAGGCTGGAAAGCGCCGCGCTTGAGGTTTACCAGCGTGGACATGTACCGGTGATCGGTGAATGGCTGGCCTTGCCGCTGGCAAAAGCTGCAGGTTCGACAGCAATTGGCGACGAAATCAGTGAAGCGATGCTGTATCCCGTTGCGCACAGGCTGATTGCAAAATGTGATGCAATCTACCGTATTCCGGGAGCATCCAAGGGCGCGGATATGGATATTGTGGTCGCCCAAAAGCTTGGGCTGAATATTTATACCAACATTGAGAGTATCCCTCAGGCTTAGTGATTCACGAAAACCTGTCCTGGCTCAGGCTACCTGACAAACGAGCATGCAGTCTGAGCACATTCGATGTAATGGTTTCTGCCACTTTCTGCGAAAAATCCTCCGGTAATGACGCCCTCACCGCCTGCAGGGACTGCGGGACTTTCTCTGCGAGCTCTCTCAGGATTTCCAGCATCCGGTCCTGCGGGAACTTCACGGCTTTTGCGGTGGCCAGCAAATGACGCGGCTGGATCTTATCAATAGCACTTTTGCGACCTTTTGAAGCATTCAGGCTCATTGCCAGTTTCAAATCGCTGATGTGTATACCGGCTCCGCCGAGTACGGGAAACGCGGAGATAATGTCGTAAAAGGGCGTTAAACGATAGCTTCCACCCGGCTGAATAAAGACCGAGAAGTTTTTTGCATGCCCATCCGTCGCCCCCAGAAGCCACTGAAAAACCTGAAACTTCATGAAATTATCACGATCGCCCAGGGCGTCGCTGGAGCCGAGTAAAAACGTCATAATCTGCGCAATACCCGGGCCGCCATCGGATTCATATTTTAGTGACGACGGCAGCCCGAAGGCCTGGCACATATCTTCCTGCGGCAGCCGGAACAATACGGAGCGATCGGCGTTCCAGCGCCTGTCAAAGCGTTCAACCGCCAGCGCCCGCATCCCGCCAGCCGTGATTATTTCGGCATTCGGCACGTCAAAACCGAGTGTTTTTGCCAGTTGCAGACAAAAGTACTCGTTATCAACGCTGTCGCTCAGATCCAGCGTGGCGTTAGGCTGCTTAATCTCGCCAATAGGTAGCTTAATGATATGGGTTGTCGGCGTCGTACCTTTGGGAATACACCACGTGTTTCCCATTTTGAGCAGCGCCGTTTTTTCCTGCGCACCGGCAACGGAAATGCGAAAATCATTTTCACCGTCAATCATCCCCAACGGAATATCCGATTTATACGCGGACAGAACGGCTTCCAGCTTTTTCTCGCTCAGCGTTTCCCACGTCAAGCGTTGCGCGCTGACATCCTCATCTTCGGGAAGCAACGTCACGGCACCCACGCTGTCTCGCCCTACTTCTGCGAGTAAATCAAAGGGTTGCTTTGAGCGCGCACGGTAGCGTTTCACAATACGGTCCCGAACCACCGGGCTGTCGGGCAGCAAATTATCAAAGAAGTTGAACACGGCATCGGACGTTATATTGCCAAACTGCAAAGGCAGCGAAAGTGACAACGGCCGCGCGTGGCGATTGTCCATCCAGTCGCGAGAATATTTAAACGTGTGCGCCCCGTTCGGCTGCTTTGTTAATTCACCGACGCGTTCATTGTTCATCCACGTCACGAGCTTAGGCATTACCAGTCAAGATCCTGTTGGTTAGTATCCTCGTCGAGCATGGCATCAGCGCTTTCATACAGCGCCATCGTCATACCCAGCGACTGTAAAATCTTAAAGAAGGTTGTCAGCGTCGACTTATCAGGATTATTTTCGAAATTGGATACGGTGGCTTGCTTGATGCCGATTTTTCTCGCCAGCGCGACCTGCGTCCAGCCATTTTTCTGGCGAACCAGCTTCATATAATTCGCCAGCTGGGTCGGGCTGTAAATCATGGGTGGTTTCATGGCGTTCACTCTCCAGGGCTTATCCTCTTGCAGGGATAATGAGAGTATTATCCCCACAAGCGGATAATGCAAGCTATATCCGCTTGTGGGGATAAATCACGGCTTAGCGCTCGTAGCTGTCATTACAATCGCGCGTGATTTCCGCTGCGGTGACATAGACATCGTCGAAGCGTAGCCCTTCAACGCCCGATATTTTACCGAACTCATTCGCCTCCACGAAAATTGATGACAGTGCTAACTCGCGTACAGGCCGCTCCGGATAACCCTCGATGAAGAACGCGCGTGAAAAAGGCTGACTGGCTGAACGGCGGGCAGTGATATTTTCCAGCGTCACATGGCTTACCTCCGTGAGGCCAGCCTCTCCTTCGACACCTTCGGCGAGCTTGCGCCAGTGTTCGGGCTTCGCCGAAAGATCCTCTTTGGCGGCGTAGCTGTACTGCGGAAACCAGTTTAGCTGGATAAGAACTGGGAAGCGCACGTCGACCAGCTGCAGATCCCGGACGGTGATATTGCGTATAAACCCGCCGCGGTTGCGGGCCGACTTAATGCGAAACCCAACGCCCGTGCCGTTAAAACGGTTCTTCTCGATCGTTACGCGCTCGATACCGCCAGACGTCTCGCTGCCCAGCGTAATGCCGGACCCTTTGTTCAGCGTACAATCGCGAATGATAATGTCTCTGGCGGTGCGTAGCTTTTGCGCGGCTTCAAGACCGCGGCCCGCTTTAATACAAATATTGTCGTCATTGCAGGATACCGTACAGCGCTCAATGCGAACCCGTTCACAGGAGTCTATGTCGATACCGTCAGTGCTCGGCCCCGCCGAATTGGCGATCTGAACCCCAGCGACCTGGACATCTCGCGAATAACACAGGTGCACATTCCAGAAGCCTGATTCACGGCTGGTGAAATCCTTTAGGGTAATATTGTCGCTTTCGTAGACCAGAATATTACGCGGACGCTGGCAGTCATAATCCACGACCCAGCGCAGGCCTTTGGCACTGTATTCCCCCACCATACCACCTTGCTCATCGTCCCCCCAGAAGCGCTGCCACCACGTCAGGCCCTGCCCGTCGATGACGCCGGCGCCGGTTATGTTAACGTTCTGGCAGTTGATCATATTGATGATTGCCGCGGGCCATCGCATATCGATGCCGGCAACGCGGGTATCGATCGTCGGGTAATCGCTGAGGTCCTGACTGCCGATCAGCTGCGCGTCGGCCTCAAGATGCAGCGTTATGCCGCTTTTCAAAAAGAGTGAGCCGGTAAGAAAACGCCCAGCGGGGATAATCACCCTGTCACCGGGCCGGGCGGCAGAAATTGCCTCCTGAAGCGCAGCCGTCGATGGCCGTTGAGCTGTCGGATCGGCGCCATATTCGCAAACAGTAATGTCAGTCATGATGGGTCCTGATTTTAGACAAATCATGAGTATATGAAGCGATGCGCAGGATAACCTTTATCTCATCGACACGATGCCGCTGCGGATGGCAATACCACCGTGGTACGCGTGCGTTATGACTCAGACGTTTTCACTACCGAAACACCCTTCTCTTCTATGGCGCGTATCCAGGCAGCGTCGGTGTCCTTTTCAACAACAAGCGTATTCACCAGCGAAAGATCGCCAATGGCAAAGGACGATGCGGTATTAATTTTTTCAGGCGATGCCAGAACGATGGTTTCAGCCGCTCTGCCGGAAAATGCACGTTTGATGCACGCTTCTTCAAAATCGCCCGTGGTCAGCCCTGCTTCTGGATGGATGCCGGTGACGCCCATAAAGAAGAGATCGGCATGAATTTTTTCGATTCCCTCAATCGCTGCCGCTCCCACTGTGACAATGGAGTGTTTGTACAGTCGGCCACCGATAAGGATCACCTCAATGGAAGGATGCTCAACCAGCCCAATAGCAATGCTCGGGCTGTGCGTAACCACGGTGATGGGTAAATCTGGAGGCAAGAACGTTATAAGCTCGGACGTTGTCGTGCCACCGTCGATAATGACCACCTGACCTGCAGAAATCAGCTGGGCGCCTTTACGCGCCACCTTTTTCTTGGCATCCATTTTTACCGATTTGCGCTCGGCAAACGGGGCAATCGCCGTAGAAGACGGCAGCGCCCCGCCGTGTACCCGCTGTAGGCGCCCTTCTGCCGCCAGCTCACGTAAATCACGACGGATCGTATCCTCAGACACGGTAAAGAAAACGCTGAGCGCTTTCGACTGGACCTGACCTTCCGCCTCGAGTTTTTCGAGGATTAACTGCTTGCGCTGGCTGGTGAGCATCATGGATTCCTGATGTTGCATGTTTTATCTTGAATGTGCACGATAATGCTGTTTATGATAATCACTCTACGTAAGGAGGAACAAACGTGCAATCGAAACGCGCAGATATACGCATCATCGCGAGTGAAACGCTGTCGGATAACTGGTACATCCTCAAAAAATACACCTTCGATCAGCGTCATCGCGATGGTGAATGGCAGCGGCAGGACCGTGAGGTTTACGACCGGGGCAACGGAGCCACAATCCTTCTGTATAACCGCGATAAAAAAACGGTGATCCTGACCCGCCAGTTCCGCTTCCCGGTATTTATCAACGGCCATGAGGATGACCTCATTGAAGCCGCTGCCGGTCTGCTGGACAACATGGAGCCTGAAAGCCGCATTAAAGCAGAAGCAGAAGAAGAAACCGGCTTTAGGGTAACGCACGTTCAAAAGATATTCGAAGCCTACATGAGCCCGGGCTCCGTTACGGAGAAGCTCTATTTTTATGTTGCAGAGTACCATCCGCAGGATCGGTTACATGCGGGGGGCGGAATCAAGTCTGAAGGTGAAAATATCGCGGTACTGGAAATGACGCTGGAAGAGGCATTGCAGGGAATTGAAGCGGGCAAAATCGTTGACGGAAAGACCATTATGCTGCTTTACCACGTCGCCCTGAAGGGCATTATGTAATATTCACGTTCGCAGAGACCTGCCGCGGCGCAGGTGTCTGCCTGTGCTATTCTTGGGGAGTATTCAAACGGAGACGCACTATGGCCGACTGGAACCCTTCGCTATACCTGCAGTACGGTGCTGAACGAACACGCCCTGCCGTTGAACTGCTTGCCAGAGTCACGCTGGACGAGCCCGCCGCCATCGTTGATTTAGGCTGCGGGCCGGCCAACAGCACCGCCCTCTTAAAGCAACGCTGGCCTTCCGCGCACATTACCGGCGTGGATAATTCCCCGGCGATGCTGGCGGAAGCGCGCAGCAATTTGCCTGACTGCAGCTTTGTTGAAGCCGATATTCGCCACTACAGGCCGGGCCGCCCGCTGGATCTGATTTATGCCAACGCCTCTCTTCAGTGGCTCCCCGACCATTACGACCTGCTGCCTCATCTTGTCTCTTTGCTGACGTTACGGGGCGTTCTGGCGATCCAGATGCCTGATAACTGGATGGAACCCACGCACGTTTCCATGCGCGAGGTCGCTTATGAGCAGGGCTATCCCGATCGGGGCCGCGAGCCGTTGCCTGGCGTGCATGCCTATTACGATATTCTTACCGATGCGGGATGCGACGTGGATATCTGGCGGACAACCTATTTTCACAAAATGCGTTCACACCAGGCGATTATTGACTGGGTGAGCGCCACGGGGCTGCGGCCATGGCTGAAGGAACTAAACCAAAGCGAGCAAGAGGCTTATCTGAGGCGGTATCATGAGCTGCTTGAAGAGCAGTATCCGCTCCAGGAGAACGGGCAGATACTGCTGGCATTTCCACGGCTGTTCATCGTCGCTAAACGTCAGCCCTGAGCGGTTCTTTAATAAGTATCAGGAGCGTGCCTCTTTAAGCAGCTGTTGAATGACCTTTTCCTGCTGGTCGACATTTCCTTCGCCAAACGAGGTATAGCGCAGCTGCCCTTTTGCATCGAAAAAGTAATGTGCAGGCCAGTACTGGTTACCAAATGCATTCCAGATCTGATAGTTGTTATCCGTCACAACCCGATAGGGCAACTGCCATTTGTTCACCGCATTTTTTACCGACGAAATCGGTTTTTCCCAGGGATATTCCGGCGTGTGGACACCGATGACCACAAGGCCCTGTGGCTGGTACTTATTCGCCCATTCACGCACGTGCGGGAGCGTGTGCTGGCAGTTGATACAGTCCCAGGTCCAGAAGTCGATCAGCACCACCTTGCCCCGCAGGGACTCAGACGTGACAGGGTCACCGTTTATCCAGCCGGTACCTCCGCTTAATGACGGCAGCTGGCTGCGGGTCACGGGCATCTCCACCGGCTGGAGCTTCACCGAAGGCGCAGCCGGTTCCGTCAGGCTCAGCAGCGTATTTTCCAGCCTGTCCGCCACGCCGTTGGCCCCTTTTACTGCCGACGTCATGCCCGTAGCGTTAAACACCACCGCTGCCAGCATCATAACCCCCGCGCCCTGACGCAGCCTTGCCATGAGCGCAGACTTCGCGCGCAGGGGTGCCATCAGCGCTTTGCCTCCCATGATAAGCAGGCCCAGCATCAGGGCACATCCGCTGCCGTAGGCGGCCAGCAGCGCCCCCGTGGCGATAGCCGAGTGCCCGGCAATATTGATGCTGAAAATGGCGCCCAGTATTGGGCCCGCGCACGGCGACCAAAGCAATCCGACGGCCAGTCCCGCCAGGAAGGCAGAGCCCATACCGCGCGTTTGCCCGCTGCGGGTATTCAGGATATTGCCCGCGCTGACCGCAGGCCCCGCAATGCGCTGGGCGAAGGGAGGAAAAATAAGCGCCAGCGCGGCAATCGCGAAAATGGTAAGCGCCACCCAACGCCCTATTATCGTGGCGCTGGCGATCCACTCGCTGGCAGCCGTGACGACCATGGCTACCAGCGTGAACATCACAATCATACCGACCAGGAGCGCCAGTATATGTCGCCGCTGGCCCTGAAAGCCGGCAAACAGCAGGGGAATAACGGGAAGCGTGCACGGGCTAAGCAGGCTTACCATCCCGCCTAAAAACGCGATTATTAAAAACATATTAACCTCACATGACAAGTTACCTGCGAAGCTGCAGTAAGGTCATTTCAACGCGCGGATATGTTCAGGATATGTGCAAAACGGGGTGTTTTGTCTGCCTGCGTATCGACACGGCAGGCAGATACAAAACCGTACAATCAGCGGCGCGGCAAGGTGATGGACACGTCCAGACCGCCTTCGATACGGTTAGCCAAATGCAGCTTACCCTCAAGCTGTACGGTGAGCTGCGCCGCGATCGCCAGGCCAAGCCCTGTGCCCCCGGTATCCCGGTTGCGTGACGTTTCAACCCGATAGAACGGCTGCAGGACGGCGTCAAGTTCGGCCTCGGGTATGCCAGGCCCACCGTCAATAATATGAATAACGACCTGCCCGGGATCGGAATCCTCAATCTCAATGATGGCGTAATCCCCAAACTTAAGCGCGTTATCCAGCAGGTTTGTCATCACCCGGCGGAGCGCCTGCGGACGAGTGACGATGGGCAATCGTGCTTCACCTGCCTGAAACTGCACGTTTTTACCAATATCCTGATAATCACAGGCAATGCTGTTTACCCAGGCATTTAGCTCCATCCTGAGCGGCGTCTCTTCAAGGGATTCTGATGACCGGGCATAGGCAATGCCCTCGCGTACGAGACGCGACATGTTGTCCAGGTCGTTCATCAGCTTGTCGCGCAGCTCGGGGTGATCCGCCATTTCGACGCGCAGCTTCATCCGGGTGATTGGGGTTTGCAGGTCGTGAGAAATCGAGGCCAGGATCTGGGCGCGCTCGCGAAGATAAGACTGGATACGCGACTGCATGGCGTTGAAGGCGTGCGCTGCCCGCTGAACCTCTACGGGCCCCTGCTCCGTCATCGGCGTATTTGCCGCCGGGTCAAGCGAGTCCACCGCGCGGGTAAACAGCGAAAAGGGTCGCACCACCTGACGAACGGCAATCCATGAACAGGCCGCTACGAGCAGCAGCTGCAGGACAAGCACAACCGGCAACCAGCTGGCGACGGGCGGCATGCGGGGGATCAGATCGATGGTTAACGGCGCGCCGTCGCTCAGGGTGAGATGGGCCTGAATATGGGAAAAGGGTCCGGGAACGGCGGTAAAGCTGAGAGGATAATCTCCCGAGAGCGTCTCTTTCAGGGTGCGGATCGCATCATGAGAGCGCTTATCCTTCGGCGCCGCCCCCGGCTCGCCGGGACCAAGAATGTAACGGTAGTTACCCCGATCCAGGCGCCCCAGCCAGGCCGCGCGCTCTTTCGCCGGCAGCCTGTCGAGGATCGCCACGCTGGTCGCGACATCGTACTCCAGATTGCCTAGCATCACCGTGCGGGCGCTGCGCATCCGCTCGACCATCACCAGCGTCAGGCTAAGCGCATTTGCCAGCAATAGCCCAACAAGAACGATGATGAGCAGCCGGGCCAGCAACGAGCGGGGCCAGAGCGTCATTCATTGGCCTCTTTTATCGTGACAGGCATGGTGAATACGTAACCTTCGCTGCGCACGGTCTTAATATAGGCAGGCGTGCGCGCATCTTCGTTCAGACGCTGGCGAACGCGGCTCACCAGCAGATCGATTGAGCGTTCAAACAGCTCGGCATCGCGGCCCTGCGTCAGGTTGAGAAGCTGATCCCGCGTCAGAACGCGCTGAGGGTGATCGAGAAAGACGCGCAACAGCCGGTACTCCGCCCCGCTCAGCGCCACGATTGTCCCTTCGCCGTCTATTAAATGACGCGCCACGGTGTCCAGCTGCCATTCACCGAAGCTTACCAGCCGCCCGGCTTCCGTTACCTGAAGATTAGGCGGCATCGTGCGAAAACGTCGCAAAATAGCCTTGATACGTGCGAGCAGCTCGCGGGCAACAAACGGTTTAACCACGTAATCGTCTGCGCCCATCTCCAGGCCCAGGATGCGATCGGTATCTTCGTTACGCGCCGTCAGCATCAGGATCGGCAGATCTTTATGCTTGCCGCTGCGTAGCTGTCGACACAGCGTAAGCCCGTCATCGCCCGGCATCATCACGTCCAGCACCACAAGGTCGATATGCTGTTTGTCGAGCACGGCGCGCATCTCTTTGCCGTTTGCCGCCCCGGACGCGTGATAGCCGGACTTGATGAGATAGTCGACAACCAGTTCACGGATATCCCTGTCGTCATCGACGACAAGGATATGATCAATATGCTCCACCGGACTCTCCTGAATGAGGGGTAACGTATTGAAAATAGCACATTTCAGAGTTTATCAGCGTCGATAACCGCTTTGACAAAGTCCTGAGGATCTTCCTGCGGCGGGTTATGTCCGACGGTAGCCCCAAAGGTGCGATGTTCATATTTGCCGGTGAACTTACTCGCATACGCCTGCGGCGCAGGATGTGGTGCCCCGTTGTTTCCGCCTTCGATAGTGATGGTCGGAACGCTGATGTTCGGCAGCGTGGCCAGTTTCTGCTCGTAGCCGTCGTATTTGCGTTCCCCTTTTTCCAGACCTAAACGCCAGCGGTAGTTGCTGAGCGTGACCGCAACGTGATCCGGATTATCCAGCGATTTAGCGCTGGCGTTAAAGGTAGCGTCGGTGAATTTCCAGTCCGGCGACGCCTGGGACCAGATCAGGCGGGCAAAATCATGGGTATTTTTAGCATAGCCTTCAGCACCGCGCGGGGTGGCAAAATAGAACTGATACCACCACTGCAACTCCGCTTTCGGCGGCAGCGGCTGTTTGCCAATGTCCTGGCTGCCGATCAGATAACCGCTTACCGAGACCAGCGATTTTACGCGCTCAGGCCAGAGCGCCGCGACGATGTCCGCGGTGCGTGCCCCCCAGTCGTACCCTGCGAAAACGGCCTGCTTAATATTGAGGGCATCCATCAGGTTAACGATATCTTTCGCCATGGCTGAGGGCTGACCGTTGCGCGGCGTTTTGGCAGAGAGGAACCGCGTGGTGCCGTACCCGCGAAGCGAAGGAACGATGACCCGATAGCCTTTAGCCGCCAGCGCGGGTGCGACGTCGGCGTAGCTGTGAATATCATACGGCCAGCCGTGAAGCAGAATCACCGGCTGGCCATTTTTCGGTCCGATATCGACATATCCGACGCTGAGATCGCCGGCGTTAATCTGCTGAGGTTGATTAAACGCTGCGGCGTAATCGGCGCCGGCTGCTTCGGCCTGACATGACATTACGGTACCGAGAGAAACGGTTAAAGCCAGAGCTGAATATGCAAGTTTGCTAAACATGGTGTTATCTCCGATTGGGTTTAAATCACGGGGATATAACACCATTTATTTGTATAGCGGATATGTGCGAAAAGGTCTTTATTGTATGCCCGTGTAGGTATCCGGAAACCCGATACACTGTGATACAAACGCAGGCGATTAAGCCTGGGTTACAAATCAAGTGCCATTGCAAAACAGCGTAGTTTCGCACCGGCCATGCGGGAATCATGTTCATTTTCACCCAGCGTGACGAACCCTTGCTTCTGATAAAAAGCGTGAGCGTTGGGTGTTGCATCAAGCATTAGTCGCGTAATACCGCGGGCCTGAGCCTCTTGTTTCAGTGCTTCCATAATCTGCGTCGCCAGCCCCTTTCCTCCCGCCTCCGGCAAGGTGAATATCGCCTCTATGCAATGGGTTTTAAGATCCAGATAGCCGGTAGCGGCTATGTCGCCGTTTACATCTTCGACCACGTAAAAGGGATTTTCGATCACCATCTGGCGATAGTGTTCCGGCATTTTCTCGGGCGTCCAGCGCGTAATGACGTCCGCGTCGTAGCTGGCTTTGCAGCCATATCGGATTGCCTGGTTGCGAACGTTCCAGAGTATTTCCGCCTCATGGGGTTCAGCGCGTCTTAACGTCATTGGCACCTCCGCAAATTTAAGTAGTGATGAAATCAAAGAGAGTGTGTTAAAGATAAAAAATACCAGAAGGCCAACAAAAACATAACGCTTAAATAAGGAGATCGCGGATGGCTTTACCGACGCTGGAGACAGAACGTTTGCTGCTAAAACCGCTGGTTGCCGGGGATGCGGTACCGATCCAGAGGCTGTATCCTCGCTGGGAAATTGTGCGCTACATGGTCTCCTCCGTGCCCTGGCCCTACCCTGAAAACGGCGCGGAGAACTATGTGAACAACGTGGCGCTGCCGGATATGGAAAAAGGCATCGCCTGGTTCTGGAGCATCCGCCGTCGCGAAACGCCGGATGAACTGATGGGGATTATCTGCCTGTATGACGTGGAAGATAACAACCGTGGATTCTGGCTGGCACCTGAGTATCAGGGCCGGGGATATATGCGTGAAGCCAGCATTGCCGCCACGGATTATTGGTTCAATACGCTGAATAAGCCAGTGCTGCGCGCGCCGAAAGCGGCCTGCAACAGCCGCTCCCGGCGTATTTCAGCCAGTAGCGGCATGCGGCTAATCAGAACGGAAAAGAAAGCGTATGTCAGCGGACTGCTGGACTCGGAGCTGTGGGAGATTACCCGCGAAGAGTGGAACGCCCGTCACGTCAGCTGATAGTACTTATCCGGGAATCGTCTTTCGGGAATGTTTTCTTCGTCGTTCATCTGCAGCAGATCGCGCTCCATCATGTTGCAGATGGCGTCCAGCGGCAGGTCGTTATCTTCCGTACCAAACGGATCTTCCAGCTCTTCTGCCAGCGTGTCCAGCGAGATAAAGGTGTACGAAATCAGCGCGGAGACAAACGGCGTCATGTAGTGCAGGTCAACAACCAGCGCAAACGGCAGCATGATGCAGAACAGATATACCGTCCGGTGCAGGATCAGCGTGTAGGCAAACGGCACGGGGGTTGTGGCAATACGCTCACAGCCGGAAAGAACAATCGACATATCATTAAGACGATTGTTCAGGCTGTGAAACAGGATGTCTGAAAGCTGTCCGTTTCGGCGGCGCACGGCCAGCCACTCCCCCATGATCAGTAAAATGCGATTCGCTGGCGAATTAGCGCCCATGACCTTGCGCAGATCGTCCGCGGTGAGATAAGGAGAGAGCTGTTCAGCATTGGTTTCACGGCGCAGCGTCATGCGCAGACAGTTTGCAAAGGCAATCTGCAGTCGAACAAACTCCCCCAGATGCTTATCGTCCGGTAAGGTATTTTTAACCTCGCGAAACAGAGAGCGTGCCGCTATCATCAGTTGTCCCCAAAGCTGGCGAGCTTCGACGTAGCGCGAGTAGCAGGCGTTGTTTCTGAAGCCGAGAAATATCGCGATAGCCACGCCGAGGATGCTAAACGGGGCGACGGTAAATTTGATGCCAAGCGAGGTGTACCATGGCAGCATCAGAATAACGGCGATAGAAAGCAGGAAGTTAAGCAGCAGCCGGGTATAAATTTTGGGTAATACCGAACCGTGCCAGACGAAAATCAGTTGTAACCAGTGCTGTTGAGGACGAACAATCATAGTCAGTTTCAGGCAAGTAAAGAGCGTGGCTATTAAACGTGATCCCCATCACGGTTGCAAGCTTGTTAACAGGCCATTGCATTTTCTGTCCTGGCTGGCCTAAACCGCACGGTGCTGCAGGCTATTTTTAAAAACGGGGTAAATAGTATGTTGTAACTAATATTATGTTATTAAAAACCCGGCCTGAGCCGGGCAATGTTGTTAGCAGAGCGGTTTAACCGCGGCACGCATACCCTGCTGCAGAATCGCATCAAGATCCCGCGTAACCTGTTCTACCAATCCGGTAACCTGAGTGAGATCGTTTTCCCAATGCTCGGCCACGCTCAGCACCGACGTCACCAGCTCGCGGGTGCTAATCTGCCTGTCGTGATGCTGGGTCCACAGCTGTTGGTAACGCTCAATCCAGTGAGCATCGTCCTGCACCGGATAGCTTTCGCCGTTACGCTCGCCGCGATAAAACGCAATCAGCGCAGCCAGGGCAAACGTCAGGCGTGACGGCAGTTTACCGGATGCCTTCTGCCCCGCCAGCAGCTGCGGCAGAATGCGCGTGCGGTACTTGGTCATCCCGTTGAGGGCAATCGACAGCAGCTGATGCTTGATGTACGGGTTACGGAAGCGTCCCGTAACCGCACTGGCAAAGGACTCCAGCTCATCACGCGGGAGATCCAGCACGGGGATAATTTCCTCGTAAATCGCTTTTTCGACAAACGCACACACGTCTTTATCGTTCATCGCTTCGCCGACCGTATCGAGGCCCGCCTGAAACGCGACGGGCACCAGCGCCGTGTGCGCACCGTTCAGAATCGCCACCTTACGCTCTTTGTACGGCTTAATGTCATCAACAATCAGCACGTTCAGCGGGAGTTTATCCAGGCGCAGCTCGCTGGCGAGGGATTTAGGCCCCTGGATCACGAACAGATAGAAGTGCTCGGCGGTATCAAGGAAGGCATCGTGATAGCCCAGCTCGCTCTCGAGCGCAGCCACTTCGTCACGCGGGTAGCCGGTAACAATACGGTCGACCAGGGTCGAGCAGAAGCTATTGGCATCGTTGAGCCACTGGGTAAAGGCCGCAGGCAGCGCCCACTCCTGGGCATAACGCAGCACAAGCTGACGCAGCGCATCGCCGTTGTAGTCAATCAGCTCGCAGGGAATGACGATCCAGCCTTTATCCGCTGCGCCGTTGAAATGGGTAAAGCGCTCAAACAGCAGTCGCGTCAGCTTCGCCGGATAGCTCACTGCGGGCGCGTCGTCGAATTTGTCGTTGGCGTGATAGCTGATGCCCGCTTCGGTAGTGTTTGAAAAGACAAAGCGCATTTCCGGATTGTGGGCAAGTTTAAGAAACTCGTCGTATTGGTCGTAAACGCTGATTTCGCGGTTAACGGAGCGGATAAGACGCGCATCGCTGACCGCCTCGCCCTTCTCGTTCAAACCGCGAATAATCGTGGTATACAGGCCATCCTGGGTGCTCAGGGATGGCGGGAAATCGCTCTGGATCGGGCGCACAATCACCACGCCAGAGTTCAGGTCGGTATGTTCGTTTAGCAGATCGATTTGCCAGTCGACGAACGCGCGCAGGAAGTTGCCTTCACCAAACTGAATGATGCGTTCTGGGTAGAGAGCTCCGGGGAAATCACGACGGTTGAGTGTGTTCACGGTGGGGTCCTTTAATGATTAGTCATACAGCCTGATAAGATTGGTGTAATAACTTATCAAACATTTCGACCAGGAACCCCTGTTTCGATCAATTCATGACGTAATTGTAAAAATAATCATAAGAACTTATAGAAGACGGACGTGGCCGTCATTTCTCCGTCCGGCATTAGCGCATAGCGCGGGATCTCCCCAACCTTTTGCCAGCCGGCACGGTGGTAAAAACGTTCCGCACCGCTCCCTGTTGACGTGTCGAGCACCAGTACAGAAATGCCCCTGGCGCGGGCCTCAGCTTCAAGCGCTTCCATCAGCGCCATTGCGGCCCCTTTGCGACGCGCTTTTTCATGCACCAGCAGTTTCGCCACGTCCGCGCGGTGCGGCTGGTTCTCTGGCAGATCGGTGATCAACTGTACCGTACCGATAAGCCCGTCCTGCGGGTCGAAGCAGCCGAGCACAGTGCGCTCGCTGCGCCCGACGCTGCGGGCGATACCGAGCCAGAAGGTGCGCGCCTTTTCCAGGCTGAAGGGCAGCATAAAGCTGACGGATGCGCCGCCGTTGACGCAGTTTTCGAGTACGGCGGCCAGCGCATCAAGGTGTGTGAGTATCTCTTCCCGGGAGAGGGCTTTAACGTGCAGTGAGGACATCGTTGTTTTTCCTTACGTAGAATGCCCTCACTTTGCATTTAACATTTTTGCAACGCAACCACATCGGACATAGGCTTTTGTTATGTCACTTTGCATGCTGACGCTGTTGCTTCATGGCGTACATTTTTTCATCGGCTTCTTTCAGCCACTGCTGGACGTCGTTGTCATTATGATCGAATTCACTCAGCCCCCACGAAAACGCTAAAGCCCACGGATGCAGCCTGCGCGCGTTGTACGCTTCTACCTGCTCGGCCAGATGCTGCATGGCGATCCAGGCGCCCTGCTCATCCGTATCGGCAAAGAGCACGGCAAACTCGTCCCCGCCAAAGCGCACCAGCAGATCCGCCTCGCGGAACGACTTCCGCATAATGCCCGCCATGGCCTTCAGCGCGTTATCGCCCTCTTCATGGCCGTAGCGATCGTTAATGGCCTTGAAATGATCCAGATCCAGCCAGCCCAGGGTTAACGGCTCGGCCCGACGCTGTGCCACCGAAAGCGTAAAGCGAACAAACTGGTTAAACCCGCGGCGGTTAAACAGCCCGGTGAGCTCATCGGTGGTTGCCGCACTCACCGCGGCAAATTCGCCTTCCACCAGCGCCCCAAGGTCATCTAAAACCGCAAGATCCCCCTCCGTAAACGCGCGTGGTGCATAATCTATAAGGCACAGCGACCCTACGCTCGCGCCATCCCTTAATCGCAGCGGAATACCGGCGTAAAAACGGATCCCCGGCTGACCCACCACCAGCGGATTATCAACAAAACGGGGGTCCTGTTGTGTGTCGTGGACCACCAGCGGATTCTGGCTCAGGATCACATGGCCACAAAATGAGATATTGCGGGGAACGGTGTCGGGCGCGTCGCCGTTAGCTGATTTGATCACCAGCGAATGTTCTTCTACCAGATTGACCATCGCCAGAGGAACCCCGAAAAAGCGCTTTGCCAGGCGAGTCAGTCGATCGAACGCCGGTGAGCGCTCAATCTCAAGCAGCCCGGACTCGCGCAGCGAGTTCAGACGGTCCATTTCGTTTTCAGGGGTTGCAGGTGTTTTCATAACGTCTCCTGACGCATAGCTCTACTAAAAGCGTAGCTTAAACAGAGACATTTTCAGTGTGCGAATATTCTGTTCTTACCATCCCGCTTGGCGCGATACAGGGCGTCATCTGCCGCCTGCAGCCAGTCGGTTACGCTTGCCATTTCACGCGTGGCGCTGGCGATGCCAATGCTGAGCGTACAGCGCACAGCCTCCTGCGCCACCTCTTCCATCACCGCCGTCGCGTCCATAATGCGCGTTGCGACGATATGGGCCTCTTCAATGGAGGTATTGGGCAGCAAAATCACGAACTCATCGCCGCCCAGCCGCGCCGGGGTATCCGCCGGGCGCGTTGCCAGATGCAAAATTTGCGACACGGTCGCCAGCATCGCGTCCCCCACTTTATGCCCATACCGATCGTTAACCTCTTTGAAATTGTCGATATCAATAAACATCAGGGCGGATTCGCGGCACGTCTGGCGCAGTTTCTTCAGCTCATGGTCAATGCGCTTTTCCAGTAGCCGACGATTGGCGATGTCCAGCAGCGGGTCCATCATGGCAATCCGCTCAAGCTCCCGACTCTTGATGCGCAAACGGAGCGCGATGCTGTCCGTCAGCACGCTCAGGGCAATAACATAAATGGCGATCAGCGGAAGCGTCGCAAACATCGTGCGCTGCGTGACGACGGTATCCACCGCCATTCCCTGCGTTAGCCAGGATGCGAGAAAAACGCCAAGCATCAGTGCCCCCGCCTTTTTCATCAGCGTATAGCCGCCCGCGGCGAGCCTGTCGGCAAGCAGGATAGTGGCAATTACCACTGAAGGCAGAGGATTAACCGCCATCATGGCGATCCAGAAGCCCCCTGCGCCAGCATCGAGCACCAGATTTTGGTGTTCAGTGGCCAGCGGAATGGGAGAATTACGCGCGCGTTGCCATGCAAGCGTGGGCCAGATAAAGGCGTTTATTCCCAGCAGAATCATAAGCCAGGCGGAACGTTGATGTTCAATCAGGACGGAGAGGATGGGAATGAAGCAGAGCAGCGTACCGAGAATACGCATCAGGTACATGCGTGTGACAAACCGGCTGCCTGGCGCGCGAGGTTTTTTACTCAGCCTGTCAATTCCATTCATTCTGCGATTTTTCCGATATATTTCTCTCGGTATCTTATTGAGCTTAAAAATACGTAGCAAGCAATTTATCAGCTTATCGTTAACATCAATGCCGCATTCTGGCTGGCGTGGTTACGTTTACACCCGTCAGGCTTCACTTTCGGGCGTGGCGGCGACCGGTTCGCCTGACAAACGGGCACTGGTACGATTTCGCCCTGCTTTTTTCGAACGATAGAGATAGTCATCCGCTTCGGCCATCAGCCTGTTAAAAACCTCGGTCAGCTGCCAGGAGCCCGCCCTTCCGCTTCCAAGGCCAATGCTTACCGTCAGCAACAGCGTTTGCTGCCGCCAGGTAAAAGGATGATTAGCGATCGTAACTCTAATACGTTCCGCCAGATTGAAACCGTGTTCGGCATCCCCGGTATTCACGACAACCGCGAACTCTTCGCCCCCCATACGCGCGACCAGCCCGTCCTCACCCACGACCTGCTGAACCTGGCGGGCAAAGGTCGCGAGCACGCGATCGCCACACTCGTGCCCGTAGTTGTCGTTAATGCTCTTAAAATAATCAATATCTAAGAGCATCACCGTCAGGAACCGAGAATGGCGGTGGCGCTCTTCTTGCTTAAGCGCTTCGTAAAGCCCGGAACGGGAATAGACGTGGGTCAGAAAATCAAAATCCGCCCGCAGGGAAACCTGCTGGATAAGAGAGTTGATCGCCGCCACGCTGACGGAAACCATGATCGGGCAAATTGCCATCGTGGCGATGCCAAGCCGCGCCGAGAACATCATCGGCGTCGACAGCGGTGCGGCGACGGCAATATTGATAATGGAATTAGCGACCAGGACGATCTCCACGGCACCCGTGACAAACGTCAGCAGGCAGGTGGCCGGTAAAGAGTAGCGCACCGCGCACCAGATAAGCGCAGGCAGCGGGAAGGCCAGGCTCCCCGCACCGCCAATCACCACGGATGCCAAAACGGAAACCACCAGGGCCAGCACGGGTAACAGCTGTTCAACGCGTATCCGAATCTGCCGCGTCGGCATTTTTACGGTCAGCATACACGGCACAATGAGCACACCCGTTGAAAACTGCTCGCTGAACCAGTCGGCATACAGCGGCCAGAAGGTTTGGCTATCAATACCGACCGAGCCCACCGCTCCCAGCAGGGCGCACAGCAGTGCGGCAATCAGACAGTAGTTAAACAGCCGCAGGGCGTTAAGGGGATCGGGGGTTTTCTTCATCAGCCGTTTATCGCGTATGACCAGCAGCGCGACCACCACGATAAACACCATATTCGACAGGTTAATCACCAGCGAGGCCGCACCCCAGCGGGTGGTCAACGCGTCGTACACCAGCATAGCGACGTAACACACCGCATAGTAATGCAGGCGATTAAGATAGGCGTAGCGGGCGAATATCCCGGCCATGACGCCGTTAAGCGGCCAGAAGAGGGATAGCGCTTCCACCAGGCGTAGCTCCGCGCCAACAAAGTAGAACAGCGTGGTGAGAACAAAGATAGCCGCAGCATTCTGCAGCGGGCCGTCTGGTCGAAAAAGCCTGAGGGTGGAAATCGCAGAACGCATTAAATATCAATCCATATAATTACGCGTTGCAATTATTTGCGGTTGTCAGCATGTGTGTGGGGATCATTCAACATGCATCTATAACACATATACAACAGGATCATAACTCGTCAAATTTAGGGGTTCATTTGCATCACCAGCCAGTGGTGAATGACGCCAACTATGTAATGCTGCTGCTCCCCGCTGAGCTGAACACCCTGAGGAATGTTATGCCATTTCGCCAGGCACCCGCGACAGCAGGTGGCGGTCGCATGCTGGGCGATAAAGACCGGATGCCCGCGCATCGGCGTTTGCTTTCCGTCGTTAGCGGGATGCGCGGGTGCAAGACGTTTTGCAATAAAATCGGCGGCGTGCCGATCGATGGTTTCGGCACCCTTGTCCCAACAGTATTGCCGTTCTTTGTCGCCCAGGCGAAAGCGCGACCGAAAAGGTGAACGCGCCAGGCGAGAAAATAGGGGTTCCAGCGTCGTCATCAGTAAACGGATCGCCCCAGGCGCTGGGTCAGTCTTTCCAGAACCGCCACGCCGGCAAGTGAATTTCCCGTTTCATCCAGTTCCGGGCTCCACACGGCTATCGCCATCTCATGCGGGACAATGGCGACCACCCCGCCGCCTACGCCTGATTTCGCGGGCAGCCCGACGCGCCAGGCAAACTCTCCGGCGTTCTGATACATCCCGCTGGTCGCCATCAGCGCGTTCACCTGGCGCGCCTGCATCGGAGTAACAACCTCCTGATCAAGATGCGGCGCATGGCCCTGATGCGCCAGGAAAAGAAACGTCTGGGCCAGTTCGACACAGTTCATCTTCAGGGCACAGTAATGAAAGTAGTTTTGCAGAACGGTCGCCACGTCGTTGTGGAAATTGCCGAAGGACTTCATGAGCCAGGCGATGGCCGCGTTGCGGGCGGAGTGTTCAAACTCCGAGCGGGCCACGACCGGATCGTAGGCAATATCCGATATGCCGGAAAGCTGGCGCACGATTTCGAGCATCCGCTGGCGAGGCGCGCTTAGGCGGCTTTGCAGCATATCGCACACCACCAGCGCCCCGGCATTGATAAAGGGATTACGCGGTTTGCCCTGCTCCATTTCGAGCTGAAGGAGCGAATTGAAGGGCTGGCCTGACGGATCTTTCCCGACCCGCTGCCAGATCTCCTCTTCTTCGTACTGACGCATGGCCGCGACCAGGCTCAGCACTTTGGAAATGGACTGAATCGAAAAACGCTCCGTCGCGTCACCGGCCTGAAAACGTTGTCCGTCTACGGTGCAAATGGCAATGCCCAGCTTATTGCCGCTCACCGAGGCGAGTGCCGGAATATAGTCGGCCACCTTCCCTTTTCCGAGTAAGGGACGAACCTGCGCCAGAACCTCGTCCAGCATCTCATTATGGATGACCGCAGCCACTCTTTGCTCCTTGCCCTCAGGCTAAAACGGGCTGCGAGTATAACAGACGCTTATATGTTGCGTCAGGCGCTAAGACGAAAACGGGAAACCGCCTGCAGCAAAAGGTCGGACGCGTTGTGCAGGCGATCCGATGCCGTCGACGCGTCAGAAACCAGCGCGTCCGTCTGGCGGGAAACCTGATTCAGCGCCTGCAGCCGGCGCGTCATCTGATGAATACTCTCTCCCTGACTCAGGGTGGCGGTTGAGATATCGTTCAGCAAGCTGCTTAAATTCGCCACCAGCCCGGTCACCTGCTGCAGATTATCCTCCAGACGGTTCACCGCCTTCGAGCCATCTTCAATCCCCTGCAGCGAGTGGTTAATCAGCTCCTGAATAGTTTGCGTCGAGTGGCTGCTCTTTCTGGCAAGCAATCCGACCTCCCGCGCCACCACGGCAAATCCGCGCCCCTGGTTTCCGGCATGGGCAGCTTCGATCGCCGCATTCAGCGCCAGAATATTGGTCTGGAACGCCACGCTGTCGATCATCGCCACGATCCCCCGCATTTCAGCGGATCGGCTGACGATCGCCTGCATGGAGTTATTTACGGTAGACATCATTTGATCGCCACCGGCCGCCGCCCGACGCGCCTCATCGGCACGCGTGCTGGCAAGTTTTGCATATCCCGTACTGCCTTCCACATGGGTTTCTAGCGTGGCGATATGGGCCGTTACGTCGTCCAGCTCTTTCGCCTGACGCGCCGACTGCTGGTAGAGCTTTTGGTTACCCTGCGCCAGAGAGCCAATGTTCTCGACCATTGAGGTTGTCGCATTGCTGACCTGGGTCACCAGCTGCTGCAGCCCCTGCTGCATGGTGGAAATACTGGCGCTGAGCTGCCCGATCTCGCGGTTAAAGCGCAGGACGTCCGGCGGCGTACCGGAGAGATCGCCTGCTGCGAGACGATTAATATGCGTAATCAGGCGACGCAGCGGTGCGATGACCCATTTCACCATGCCAAACCAGACCGCAACGGCGATCGCCAGCAGAACTATCGGCGCCAACAGGAATAAGCGCTGCAGGCCGGAAAGCCGTTCCATCAGGGACTGCCGCCCCTGAATCGCCCGCTTCTCGCTGAGCTGCTGATAGCGCGCATAGTTGTCGTTAAAGTCGCTCTGAAACGCCTGGGCCGGCACGGCAAAGAAGGCGTCAATGGCGTTGGTTTTAATCAGCCCTTCCGCCTGCTCTTTTATGGCACCGTAGAAAAGCTGATAGCTCGTGACCAGGGCATCATCTTTGGGGGGATTCAGCGCAAGCCACGCGTTCCATGCCTGCTGCGAGGCGTCCAGCGCCTGCCGCGCTTCATCCATCAGGCTATGCCAGCTTCCTTCGGAGCCGGTCTCTTTATCCTGCATGAAATACACGCCCGAGCGGTTAAGCAGATCGCTTGCGGCGAGCAGAGACACCCGCGCCAGATCCAGCTTGCCCTGCTGCTGATACGCCAGCTGGTTATGCCGTTCATTACGCTGGGCTTCTTTCAGGGAGGCGGTAAGCAGGAACGATGAGGAAAGCTGCAGGGCGGAGAAAAGACCGATAATACAAAAGATGCCGGCCAGCAGGCCAAACTGACGCGGGAGGATGCGCTGCGCAATACGGCGAAAAATTTGCGTTAGGTTCATAATTTTCTTCTGTAACAACACGTTAGACGCGAAGGAGTCTACGAGACGAAAATGACAGAACCATTGCAAAAAAATGACAGCGCGCGGAGAGTGCCGGGCGGCGCCACCGCCCGGCATCACAATCAAACGCGGTCTTTCCACACCGTCTGCACGTTACAGAATTCGTGCAGACCGAAGTGGGACAGCTCGCGACCAAAGCCGCTCTTCTTCACGCCGCCAAAGGCGACGCGCGCATCGCTGGCGCTGTAGCCGTTAATAAACACCCCACCGCACTCCAGCTCGCGGGAAAATCTATCGGCAAGCGCGGCGTCTGCGGTAAAGACCGTGGCAGACAGGCCAAAGTCGCTGTCGTTAGCCAGACGCAGGGCGTGATCCGCGTTTTTTGCTACCGTCACCGCCGCGACCGGGCCAAACAGCTCCTGACGGAACGCCGTCATCTCAGCGGTCACGTTGCCCAGCACGGTTGGCGCGTAATAGTTACCCTCACCCGCCATTTTCTCACCGCCCAGCAGCAGCGTAGCGCCTTCTGCCAGCGTGGCCTGCACCTGCTGATGCAGTTCATCGCGCAGATCGAAGCGCGCCATCGGGCCAATGTAATTTTCTTCCTCATCCGGTGCGCCCATCCTGAGCGCGGCCACTTCCTCAACGAAGCGCCGGGTAAAGGTATCCGCAATGCCTTCTTCCACAATGAAGCGTTTTGCCGCCGCGCACACCTGCCCGGTGTTTTGATAGCGTCCGGCGACCGCCGCCTTCACGGCCAGATCAAGATCGGCATCGTTCAGCACGATAAACGGATCGGAACCGCCCAGCTCAAGCACGCATTTTTTCAGCGCTGCGCCCGCCTGAGCACCAATTGCCGCCCCGGCGCGCACGCTGCCGGTAACGGTAACGGCGGCAATGCGCCGATCGCCTATCGCCTGGCTGACGCCGTCATTGGTGGCGTTTACCCAGCCAAACACGCCCTGCGGGAAGCCGGCATCGATGAAGATCTGCCCAATCAGCTCTGCCGAACCAAGCACGTTCGGGGCATGTTTCAGGAGATAGCTATTCCCGGCCAGCAGGATCGGTACCGCGCCGCGCAGCACCTGCCAGAGGGGGAAGTTCCACGGCATAACCGCCAGTATCGGTCCCATTGGACGATACTCAATGACCGCCCTGTTGTTCTCCACCAGGGTCGGTTCCGCGGCCAGCATCGCGGGTCCTTGCTCAGCGTACCAGTCGCAGAGGCTGGCCGATTTAGCCACTTCAGCACGCGCCTGTAAAATGGGTTTGCCCATTTCGCGGGACATCATCTGCGCCATCTCTTCCGCACGGTTACGCAGCGCGGCCCCAAGGTCACGAAGCTTTTGCGCGCGATGCAGCACGCTTTCGCTTCGCCACTGGCGAAACCCCGCGTCGGCCAGGGCAATCGCACAGTCAACCTCTTCGGCCGTCGCCCATGGATAGGCCGCGAGGACTGCGCCCGTGGCGGGATTAACGGAGAGTGCGTGTGTTTCAGGTGAATGAGTCATTTTGTTCTCCACATGATAAGAGTTGATTCATTGTGGCCCACTCTGCTATTTCTTAAAACTGAATAATACTAACCACCTTATTCACGAATCGAGAATGCCATGGACTTAACCCAGCTTGAAATGTTTAACGCCGTCGCGCTCACCGGCAGCATCACCCAGGCCGCGCAGAAGGTGCATCGCGTGCCGTCAAACCTGACCACCCGCATCCGCCAGCTTGAGGCCGATCTGGGCGTAGCGCTGTTTATTCGCGAAAACCAGCGCCTCAGGCTATCGCCCGCCGGACATAACTTCCTGCGCTACAGCAGGCAGATCCTGGCGCTGGTCGACGAGGCGCGAATGGTGGTCGCTGGCGATGAGCCACAGGGGCTGTTTGCCCTCGGCGCGCTGGAGAGCACCGCAGCGGTGCGTATTCCGGAAAGTCTGGCGCTGTTTAATCAACGCTATCCGCGTATCCAGTTTGCGCTTTCAACCGGACCGTCCGGGACGATGATTGACGGCGTGCTGGAGGGAACCCTGAGCGCTGCGTTTGTGGACGGTCCGCTATCGCACCCGGAGCTGGAGGGGATGCCGGTTTACCGGGAAGAGATGATGCTGGTGACGCCCGCGGGGCATAGGAAAGTAGCCAACGCTATGCAGGTCAGCGGCAGCGATGTCTATGCCTTCCGCGCTAACTGCTCCTACAGGCGGCATCTGGAAAGCTGGTTCCATGCCGACCGGGCCACGCCCGGGCGCATTCATGAAATGGAGTCGTACCACGGCATGCTCGCCTGCGCGATTGCCGGCGCAGGGATTGCGCTCATGCCCCGCTCAATGCTGGAAAGCATGCCGGGGCATCATCAGGTTGAAGCGTGGCCGCTGGCGGAAAACTGGCGCTGGCTGACCACCTGGCTGGTCTGGCGTCGCGGCGCGATGACCCGCCAGCTTGAGGCATTTATAGCGCTGCTAAACGAACGTCTTCAACCAGCGCCTTCTCCATAAACAGGCTTAGCGGATCTTCACTGTAGGGGGCAAATGCCGTACGCCGTTCATACCCGCTGTTTTCATACAGACGGACGGCGGCATGCTGCTTGATGCCCGTCTCCAGCCGAAGCGTATGGCAATCGCGGCTAAGGGCCTCATCCTCCAGGGCCGCCAGCAGCCGTTCCCCCAGCCGTTGGCCGCGATGGGCTGGATCGATATAGACTCGTTTCATTTCGCCGGTGCCGTCGCCGTTAAGCACAACGGCACCGCATCCCACGGCGTTAAGCTGCGGGTCGCGAATAATCATCAGGATTAACGACGCTTGCGGGAGTGCAGACAGATCGAGCAAATGGTTGCTCTCGGCCGGATAGAGTTCGCTCTGGTAGCGGTCGAGGGCCGCTATCAGGCTGAGAATATCGGGATGACGTGCAGACTCAGAGGTAATGGAATACATGGCAGGCTCCTTGTTATTTTCCTTCAACATAGCGCCCGCCACGTCTTCTCACCTCATAGTTTTTGTTTATGACGGCGGCCTACCGGCGAAGGAAGATCTTTCCTTTCAGATACAGCGTCGCCTGGCCGCCAATCAGCACGCGATCGCCCTTCAGCTCGCAGCGCAGGTCCCCGCCGCGGTTGGACACCTGGCGGGCGTTAAGTGCCGTTTTGCCCAATTTTTCGCTCCAGTAGGGAATCAGCATGCTGTGGGTTGAACCCGTCACCGGATCTTCGGGCACTCCTTCGCCCGGGCAGAAGAAGCGGCTGACGAAGTCATAGTCATCTCCTGGGGCCGTAACGCAGACCATTTTCCCAAACGGGATCATCGCCGCGATATCCGGAGTCAGGGCTTCGACCTGCCGCTGGTTTTCCAGCACCACCATGTAGTCACGCCCGACGCGCACCTCCCGGGCCGCCTCAATGCCCAGCGCGCTGAATAGCGCCGACGGTGGGTTATCGACAGACTCCGTTGACCAGGCCGGGAAGTTCAGCGTTAGCCAGTCACCGCTGCGTGAAACCGTCAGCTCGCCCACGAAGCGCGTTGAGAATGTGATTTCGGTATGCGGGTAATCAAGGTATTCGAAGATGACGTGGGACGCCGCCAGCGTCGCATGGCCGCACAGGTTGATCTCGTGCAGCGTGGTGAACCAGCGAAGCTCAAAGCCGTCGTCAGTGCGAACGAAAAATGCCGTCTCGGACTGGTTATGCTGCTGGGCCATCTTCAGCAGCGTCTCGTCCGGGAGCCACGCTTCAAGCGGACACACGGCGGCGGCGTTCCCGCCAAAGGCTTTATCGCTAAAGGCATCTACCAGATAAAAATCAATTTCCTGCATCGTCTCTACCTCTCTTGTTATACGTCGTTAGCGCAGAAATACTGTGCCTTTCAAATACAGGGCTGCCTGCCCGCTCATCAGCACGCGGTCGCCTTTCAGCTCGCAGCGCACGTCTCCTCCACGCGCCGAAACCTGACGCGCAAGCATCGCCGTTTTGCCCAGCCTCTCGCTCCAGTAGGGAATGAGCATCGTATGTGCCGACCCCGTGACGGGATCTTCCGGAACGGCAACGCCCGGCGAGAAGAAGCGGCTGACAAAATCATATTCGCCCTCTCCGCGCGCGGCGATCGCCACTTTATGATCGCCTGGGGTCATGGCGGAAAAGTTCGGGGCTATCGCCTCAACCTGCGCGCGGTTTTCCAGCACCAGCATCCAGGCGCGGCCTTTGCGGGCGTCAACATACTGGCTGATGCCCAGAGCCGCGAGCATTTCCGGCGGCGGCGTCTGTTCCTGCGTTGGACAGGCCGGGAAATCCAGCGTCATCCATTCACCTTCCCGACTCACGGTCAGTCGACCCGAGGCGGTCTCAAAATGGATTCTCGAGTCGGGATAATTAAGCTCGTTGAACAGGACGTAGGCTGCTGCCAGCGTGGCGTGGCCGCAAAGATTGACTTCGGTAAGCGTGGTAAACCAGCGAAGCTCAATGCCCCCTTTCGTGCAGACGAAAAACGCGGTTTCCGACTGGTTGTGCTGCTGCGCCATTTTAAGTAACGTCTCATCCGGCAGCCACGCTTTCAAGGGGCAAACGGCCGCCGGATTTCCGCCAAACGTGGTATGGCTAAACGCATCGACCAGATAAAAATCAATCTCCTGCATTGTCTTATCGCCTGTTATTGTTGTGTTGTTCTTTATATTCAATGAAAAAAACGCCCTTCGCTACCGCTTTGACAGGGTAAATTTTGAGATCTAAGTCACATAATGGTTGAGTTTTCGCCGTTTCTCGCTTTAAGATCGTCTCCTCATCTTTCAAGCAACGAATCCCAGATATCCCTATGACAACTCAGACTGTTTCCCGCAGGGTCGCGTGGCTACGGGTGGTCACGCTGGCCATTGCCGCGTTTATTTTTAATACCACTGAATTTGTTCCGGTTGGGCTGCTGTCTGACATCGCCGGGAGTTTCCAGATGGAGACGGCTCAGGTGGGCATTATGTTGACCATTTACGCGTGGGTGGTGGCGCTGATGTCGCTGCCGTTTATGCTGCTGACCAGCCAGATGGAGCGGCGCAAGCTGCTGATAGGCCTGTTTGTGGTGTTCATCGCCAGCCATGTGCTGTCGTTTATGGCGTGGAATTTTACGGTGCTGGTCATCAGCCGCGTCGGCATTGCCTTCGCGCACGCGGTGTTCTGGTCGATAACGGCCTCGCTGGCGATACGCCTGGCGCCGGCGGGCAAGCGCGCCCAGGCGCTGAGCCTGATTGCGACCGGTACGGCGCTGGCGATGGTGTTGGGCTTACCGATTGGCCGCATCGTGGGGCAATACTTCGGCTGGCGCACCACCTTCTTCGCTATCGGCATGGGGGCGCTGGTGACGCTGCTGTGCCTGATCAAGCTGCTGCCTAAGCTGCCGAGCGAACATTCCGGCTCGTTGAAAAGCCTGCCGCTGCTGATGCGTCGTCCGGCGCTGATGAGCATTTATTTGCTGACGGTGATTGTGGTGACCGCCCATTACACGGCCTACAGCTACATTGAGCCGTTTGTGCAGGTGGTTGCGGGCTTTAGCGCCAACTTTGCCACCGTCCTGCTGCTGATCCTGGGCGGTGCGGGCATCATCGGCAGCATTCTGTTTGGCAAGCTGGGAAATCAGCATGCTTCAGCACTGGTCAGCAGCGCCATCGGCCTGTTATTAGCCTGCCTGCTTTTATTGATGCCTGCGGCAGGAAGCGAAAGCCATCTGGCGATCCTGAGCCTGTTCTGGGGCGTGGCGATTATGATTATCGGGCTGGGTATGCAGGTTAAAGTGCTTGCTTTGGCCCCTGACGCAACCGACGTAGCGATGTCGCTATTCTCGGGGATTTTCAATCTCGGGATTGGCGCGGGCGCGCTGGTTGGAAATCAGGTAATACTGCACGTCTCGATGTCGGCGATTGGCTATCTGGGCGCGATTCCGGCGCTTGTGGCGCTGATCTGGTCGGTGCTGATCTTCCGTAAATGGCCGGTGGCGATGGAAGAACATGGCCAGCATGGGTGACGTTGTTTGTGCCGGGTGGCGGCTTCGCCTTACCCGGCCTACGCGACTGCGTTAATAATCTGCTTCCTCATTGCCACCCAAATAACGGAACCTGTCCTCCGTCATTTTAGTCTGGCAATTATAGATGCTGGTTCTGGTAGCAAGCGGCGTGGTAGTTGATGACGCGTCGCTAATTTTTCCACATTTCTTCGCTTTTTCGTTAATTAAGCCTTTTCCAGCTCGTTTTTATTCATGACCAGAATCGTCACGCCAGCCAAAGATTCAGAAATATAATCCCTGTTAGCGTATTCATATGAGACTGAAAGGTCTTTACCGTTGTCCGCTAACGACAATGCGTAGACAAATGCATCCCACTGAACGTTATTGTTGAGAACTTTAGCGTCACCCGTAGTGATGCCTTCCAGCATGCGCGGGTTGGAAGCGATGTAGTTCATGATGTCGGCCGGAACGGTGAGTAAAACTTTCGCTGTAATGCGGTTATTTTTCATCCTGAAACTTCGCAAAAGAATAAATTTTCAGAATTGATTTATATTCACAATGATTATGTTGGCAATAAGTAGGCCGGGTAAGGCGAAGCCGCCACCCGGCAAAAAATCAGTGGTAGTTTTTAATAATTTCCAGCACGCCGTTAATAATAAACTGCACGCCCATGCACACCAGCAGGAAGCCCATCAGGCGGGAAATGGCTTCGATACCACCCTTGCCCACCCAGCGCATGATCGCGCCTGAACTGCGCAGCGATGCCCAGACAATGACCCCGATAAGCGCAAAAATCAGCGGCGGCGCAACGGCCAGCACCCAGTCAGGGAAGGTAGAACTGTCGCGCACCGTGGACGCGGAGCTGATGATCATCGCAATCGTCCCGGGCCCCGCCGTGCTCGGCATAGCGAGCGGTACAAAGGCAATATTCGCACTTGGCTCCGTTTCCAGCTCTTCGGATTTGCTTTTCGCTTCCGGTGATTCATGCGCCTTTTGCGCGGGGAACAGCATGCGGAATCCAATAAAGGCCACGATCAGCCCGCCGGCGATACGCAGGCCCGGAATCGAAATCCCAAAGGTATTCATCACCACCTGTCCGGCGTAATAGGCAACCATCATGATGGCAAAGACGTAGATGGAGGCCATCATCGACTGATGATTGCGCTCCGCGCTGTTCATGTTGCCCGCCAGCCCAAGAAACAGCGCTACCGTCGTTAACGGGTTCGCCAGGGGCAGCAGCACCACCAGCCCAAGACCAATTGCTTTAATCAAATCCACCATAATACGTCGTTGTCCTTATCCATATTCAACACCGCAATTATAGGGTGAAACCATGACAATCAGCCATCTACACTACGTAAGCATTATTTACGCCGCACAATGATAACCCTCCGTTATGTTTTTGATTTGAAAGAGCACAAAAAAAGTTCATGAAACGTTTTAGCAATTCGTGGCATCGGCTTATTCATTCAGTTGACTTATACTTGCCTGAGCAATAATATCTGCCGTGACTAAACTACTTGCCAGGGCAACCATTGTGAAAAGCACCAGTGATCTCTTCAACGACATAATTCCACTGGGTCGTCTTATTCATATGGTTAACCAGAAAAAAGATCGCCTGCTCAATGACTACCTGTCACCGCTGGATATCACCGCGACACAGTTCAAAGTGCTGTGTTCCATTCGCTGCGAAGTGTGTATCACGCCGGTTGAGCTAAAAAAGGTGCTCTCTGTCGATCTGGGTGCGTTGACCCGCATGTTGGATCGTCTGGTCTGCAAAGGATGGATAGAACGAAGCCCTAATCCGAATGACAAACGTGGCGTCCTGGTGAAACTCACCGGCGACGGCGCGGCCATGTGCGAGCAATGTCATCAACTTGTAGGACAAACACTGCATCAGGAACTAACAAAAAACTTAACGGCAGATGAAGTGGCAACGCTTGAGCTTTTGCTTAAGAAAATACTGCCGTAAACAGAAAAGAGGTATGACGATGTCCAGACGCAATACTGACGCTATCACCATTCATAGCATTTTGGACTGGATCGAAGATAACCTGGAATCGCCGCTCTCCCTTGAAAAAGTGTCAGAGCGTTCAGGTTACTCAAAATGGCACCTGCAACGGATGTTCAAAAAAGAGACCGGTCATTCATTAGGTCAATATATCCGCAGCCGCAAGCTGACGGAAATTGCCCAAAAACTGAAAGAGAGCAATGAGCCGATCCTCTATCTGGCGGAACGTTATGGGTTTGAATCGCAACAAACCCTGACGCGAACGTTTAAGAACTACTTCGACGTGCCGCCTCATAAGTATCGTATCACCAGTATGCCGGGTGAATCCCGATATCTCTATCCGTTAAAACATTGCAGTTAACACGCTGTAGTTAATCATCGCCTGTAAAAGACATAACCGAGGAATTCATGAAAGTTATCGCCTCCGCCGCCCTCGCCTTGCTGGTGCTCGTTTCCAGCCAGACCTTCGCGGAGCAAACTCCCCGTGCAACGCAGCAAAATAATCGCGATGCGATGATTTTGCCGTCCGCACATGACCAGACGCCGTATGATTTCAACCACATGGGCGCTGGTAGTGACAAATCCGACGAATTAGGCGTGCCGTATTACAACCACGACCTCTGATTCGTTTTGCCCCGCAGATGCGGGGCTTTTTTCTGCCTTATCCCCGCACCCGCGCCGCCCGACGCAAACGCAACCCAAACACGTTGATGTACAGCCCGGTCATGATCAGCACCGCGCCCAGCAGCTGTAGCGCACTCAGGTGTTCATCCAGCAAAATGACCGCGCTGGCAAGCCCCACCACCGGCACAAGAAGCGACAGCGGCGCCACCCGCCAGGTTTCATACCGTCCGAGCAGCGAGCCCCAGATGCCGTAGCCCACAATAGTGGCGACAAACGCCAGGTAGATAAGCGACAAAATGGTCGTGAGATCGATGTCGAGCAGGCTATGTAGCATCGCGTCCGTGCCGTCCAGGATAGATGACGCAACCATAAAGGGCACAATGGGAATTAATGCGCTCCAGACCACCAGCGACATCACCGGCGGGCGCGCCTCATGCTGCATAATCAGCTTGTTGAAGATATTACCGCACGCCCAGCTCAGGCCTGCCGCCAGGGTTAGCATAAAGCCCAGCAGCGCCACGTGCTGGCCGTTCAGGCTGGCTTCAATCAATACCAGCACGCCAAACACCGCCAGCGTGATCCCTGCCAGCTGCTTGCCCTGCAGCCGCTCGCCAAACACAAACGCGCCAAGAATGATGGTAAAGAATGCCTGCGCCTGTAATACCAGCGACGCCAGCCCGGCGGGCATACCAAATTTGATAGCGCAGAACAGAAATGCGAACTGACCGAAGCTGATCGTCAGACCGTAGCCTAACAGTAATGTAAACGGGATTTTCGGACGGGCGACAAAGAAGATTGCCGGGAAGGCGACCAGCATAAAACGCAGGCCGGCCAGCATCAGCGGAGGCATGTTGTGTAAGCCCACCTTAATGACCACAAAATTTAGCCCCCATACTACGACCACCAGCAACGCCAGCAGTCCGTCTTTACGCGTCATACCCTGCCCCTGAATTATTAAATTTTTGTAAACACTTCAAGGTAACAGAAAAAATAGCGCCGCGAATAGATCATTATTTTTGGGAGTCAGTCGAAGCACTTAGGGATAAATTAGGCGCTATACAAGCCCCTTATGCCGTGGTAATCCTGTTAGAACACAACAAAAAAATATAAGCATTTGTCGGGCAGGAATATGAAACCATCAATCAGGCGCTCAACCGCAGCGCTGCTGGCATCGTCATTGTTATTAACAATTGGTCGCGGGGCAACGCTGCCGTTTATGACCATCTACCTCACGCGCGTCTATAACATGAGCGTAGAGAATATTGGTTATGCCCTCACCATTGCGTTGACCATTGGCGTGGTGTTCAGCTTAGGGTTTGGCATTCTGGCCGACAAGTTCGATAAGAAACGCTACATGCTCATTGCCATCGTCGCGTTTATTGCCGGCTTTGTCGCGATCCCGCTGGTGGATAACGTCACGCTGGTGGTGCTGTTCTTTGCGCTCATCAACTGCGCCTACTCCGTTTTCTCCACCGTGCTGAAGGCCTGGTTTGCGGATGTACTCACCTCCAGCGAAAAGGCGCGCGTTTTCTCGCTGAACTATAGCTTCTTGAACATTGGCTGGACGATAGGACCGCCGATTGGCACCCTTCTGGTGATGTACAGCCTGCAGCTGCCGTTCTGGCTGGCGGCCTTCTGCGCCGCGCTTCCGCTCGGCTTTATCCATTTCTTTGTGCAGAAAAGCGTTGCGTTAGATACCGCAGAGGAAAAGATGCCGTGGCAGCCTTCCGTGCTGTTGAAAGACCGCGCGCTGTTCTGGTACACGCTGTCCGGCCTGCTTGCATCATACGTTGGCGGATCGTTTGCAACCTGCATTTCGCAGTATGTTCTTGCTGCGCATGCCGACAGCGATTTCGCCGAAAAAGTGGTGGCCGTGGTGCTGCCCGTCAACGCCGCCGTGGTGGTGACGCTGCAGTATGCCCTCGGGCGTAAGATCTCCGCCAGCAACATCCGTCCTTTGATGACGGCGGCGACCCTGTTCTTTATCGTCGGGTTAGGCGGCTTTATGCTCTCCGGTGAAAACCTGGTTTACTGGGGCATCGCGGCGGCCATTTTTACGCTTGGGGAAATTATCTACGCGCCGGGGGAATATATGCTGATCGACAACATCGCCCCGCCGGGAATGAAAGCAAGCTATTTCTCCGCCCAGGCGCTAGGCTGGCTGGGCGCGGCGGCGAACCCGATGATCACCGGGCTCATCCTGACCCATCTGCCGCACTGGTCGCTGTTCGTAATTATGATGGCCGCCATCGTCATTGCGTGGCTGATGATTTTGCGCGGCATGAGCGTGAAAGCGTGGTGCGAAGCGCCCAAAGTCGCGTAACCCTGTAGGCCGGGTAAGGCGTAGCCGCCACCCGGCAATAAACATCAATGGTGCAACATCTCCTCCACCACCTGCTCTTTGTACATCTCATTTGGATAATAGGTCGGCCAGTTATCCATCTCTTTCAGCAGCACCTCATGGGAGGTGTTGCCCATGAAAATGTGGAAGTGTGAAGAGGCTTTCGGTCCAATAATATGGTCGCTGAACTGAACAAACTTCGGTGCCTTGCTGCTGGCATCCTTACACTCAAACAGATAGCGAACGCCTTTTTTGCCTGAGGCATAGGTCAGGATTTTGTAACCGCTGTAGTCATAGTGACAGCGGCTTACCGTTTCCCCCTGGTGGAATTCCATCACGCTATTTTCGATGCCGATAGATCCCACGTCCGTTGCGTAGCCCGTCCGGTAATAGGCTTTCACCGCCTCGACGGATGTGTGGTCCTTCTCCGCTTTCTTCTTAAACACCGGATCGAGCGAACCGTCCAGCAGGAACGGATAGACGGATTGCCAGGTGCCGTCCCAGTCGGAGAGCGCTCTGTCCTTGACGTCTTTATTCTCGAACACGCCGTTCGCCGCCTTCTGCTCCGCTTCGGTCATCTGGTGTCCGTGCGAATGGGCAAACAGCTGGCCGCTGACCAGCAGCGCCCCCAGAGTCATTGCAAATTTCCCAATATGTGCAGCCAAAACAAAACCCTCATTCCGTTTTATAAGAATGAGGATGTTATAGTATAACATTTCAAATCGCAACCAGCCCGCGCACGCCCTCCTGCTCCATATTTTCGCCGCGCCCGCGCTGGACGATCGCGCCTCGCGACATCAGCAGATAGCTGTCCGCCAGCTCTGCGGCGAAATCGTAAAACTGCTCAACGAGCAGAATAGCCATGTCCCCTCGATCCGCGAGCGTGCGGATCACCTGCCCAATCTCCTTGATGACCGAGGGCTGGATCCCCTCCGTCGGCTCATCGAGGATCAAGAGCTGCGGACGACTCGCCAGCGCTCGCCCAATCGCCAGCTGCTGCTGTTGCCCACCGGAGAGATCGCCGCCGCGACGATGCTTCATCTCTTTTAGCACCGGAAACAGCTGCCAGATATCGTCCGGTACGCTGTTTGCCTCACGCGCGGAAAATCGCGACAGCCCCAGAAGCAGATTCTCTTCGACGGTTAAGCGCGGGAAGATCTCCCGTCCCTGCGGAACATAGGCCACGCCGGACTGCACCCGCTGGTGCGGCCTGCTGTGCGTGATGGTTTTCCCCTGCCATATCACCTCCCCGGTTTTGGCCGGGATCAGCCCCATCAGGCACTTCAGCAGCGTGGTCTTCCCCACGCCGTTGCGCCCCAGCAGGCAGGTGACCTCGCCGGTCACGGCTTCGAAGCTCACGCCGCGCAGGATATGGCTTCCGCCGTAATATTGATTCAGTTCGTTAACCTGTAACATTCCGCCTCCCTAGCGACCAAGATAGACTTCAATCACCTGCTCGTTGGCCTGCACCTCGCGAAGCGATCCTTCCGCCAGCACGCGCCCCTGATGCAGCACCGTCACGTGGTCAGCGATAGTTTCGACAAAGCCCATATCGTGCTCCACGACCATTAACGAATGCTTGCCCGCCAGGGTTCTGAACAGCTCGGCGGTATATTCCGTTTCCGCATCCGTCATTCCGGCTGCGGGCTCATCCAGCAGTAAAAGATGCGGGTCCTGCACCAGCAGCATGCCGATCTCCAGGAACTGTTTCTGGCCGTGAGAGAGCAGCCCGGCACGGCGATCCCGCTCGGCGCTGAGGCGCAGCAAAACCAGCATCTCGTCAATTCGATCGCGCTGTTCGCCGTTGAGCTTTGCCCGCAGGCTGGCCCAGACGGACTTGTCGGTTTTCATCGCGATTTCGAGGTTTTCCCACACGGTCAGGGCTTCAAAGACCGTCGGCTTCTGGAATTTTCTGCCGATCCCCTGACGGGCAATCGCTGCGGGCTCCAGCGTGGTCAGGTCGATGGACTGATCGTAAATCGCCTTCCCGCTTTTTGGCCGCGTTTTGCCGGTGATCACGTCCATCAGCGTGGTTTTTCCCGCGCCGTTAGGCCCAATCACGCAGCGCAGCTCGCCCACGCCGATGTTCAGAGAAAGATCCGTCAGCGCCTGAAAGCCGTCAAAACTAACGTTGATGGCGTCAAGCTGCAGCACCGGATCGGTCTGGTCGCGGTAGCGATCGCCCGGCAGCTGGCGGGTAAAAAGTTCTTCAGCTGGCTGCATTATTTCTCTCCCCTGCGAAACAGGCCATAGACGCCGCGCGGCAAGAACAGCGTCACCGCGATAAAAATCAGCCCTAAAAATAGCTGCCAGTACTCCGGCATCGCGACCGTGAAGAAGCTCTTCGCGCCGTTGACCAGCGCGGCGCCTATCGCCGGGCCAATCAGCGTGCCTCGCCCGCCGAGCGCAACCCAGATCGCCGCTTCAATTGAGTTCGTAGGCGACATTTCCCCCGGATTGATAATACCCACCTGCGGAACGTACAGCGCTCCCGCCAGACCGCACAGCACGGCAGACAGCGTCCAAACCAGCAGCTTGAACCCACGCGGATCGTACCCGCAAAACGTCAGTCGGTTTTCCGCGTCGCGCACCGCGGTCAGGATGCGGCCAAATTTACTCTTCGCCAGCGCGAAGCCCACGCCCAGTGCCAACAGCAGCAGCATTACCGTCGCCAGAAATAGCGCGATGCGGGTGGTGGTCGCGGTCACGGAAAAGCCGAGCAGCGTGGTGAAGCCGGTAAAACCGTTGTTGCCGCCAAAGCCGGTTTCATTGCGAAAGAACAACAGCATGCCCGCGTAGGTCAGCGCCTGGGTCATGATGGAGAAATAGACCCCTTTGATTTTTGAGCGGAAGGCAAACCAGCCAAACACCAGCGCCAGCAGGCCGGGAACGGTGACGATAAGCACCAGAGTCCAGGCAAAGTGCTGCGTTCCCCACCAGAACCACGGCAGCTCGGTCCAGGAGAGGAAAGACATAAATGCGGGCAGCGCCTCCCCGGAAGCCTGACGCATCAGGTACATGCCCATCGCATAGCCGCCCAGCGCGAAGAAAATACCGTGCCCAAGGGACAGCATTCCGGCATATCCCCACACCAGATCGAGCGCCACCGCGACGATGGCATAGCAGAGGATTTTGCCGATAAGCGTCAGCATCCAGGTCGACAGCGCCAGCGGATGCGTTGCCGGCAACAGCGCGAAGAACGGTAGTAACAGCAGGCACGCCACCAGCAGGCTGCCTGCAATTTGCGTTGTACGCGGCGCTTTACGCGCCAGCGTTAAGGTCAGCGGCTGGCTCATCAGTCAATAACCCTCCCTTTCAGTGCAAACAACCCCTGCGGACGCTTCTGAATAAACAGGACGATCGCCACCAGAATCAGGATCTTGCCAAGAACGGCCCCCATTTGAGGCTCAAGGATTTTATTGAAAATGCCGAGCCCAAAGGCGGCGACGACGCTGCCGGCCAGCTGCCCAACGCCGCCCAGCACCACCACCAGGAAGGAATCGATAATGTATCCCTGACCCAGCTCCGGCCCCACGTTGCCCAGCTGAGATAGCGCTACGCCGCCCAGCCCGGCAATCCCGGACCCCAGCCCAAAGGCCAGCATATCCACGCGCCCGGTCGGTACGCCGCAGCAGGCCGCCATGCTGCGGTTTTGCGTCACCGCGCGCACGTTCAGGCCAAGACGGGTTTTGTTGAGAATAAGCCAGGTAAAGAACAGCACCAGCAGCACAAAGCCCAGCACCACGATGCGGTTCCACGGCAGCGTCAGGTTGGCAAACACCTGAACCCCGCCGGACAGCCATGCCGGGTTGGCGACTTCAAGGTTCTGTGCGCCAAAGGTCATGCGCACAAGCTGAATAAGCATCAGGCTGATCCCCCAGGTGGCGAGCAGGGTTTCCAGCGGACGGCCGTAGAGGTGGCGGATGATGGTGCGTTCAAGCACCATCCCAATGCCCGCGGTCAGGCAAAACGCCACCGGCAAAGCCACCACGGGATACAGCGCCAGCCACTGGGGAACCCACTGCGCCATCGCCTGCTGCACCATCCAGGTGGCATACGCCCCGAGCATCAGCATTTCGCCGTGGGCCATATTGATGACCCCAAGCAGGCCATAGGTGATCGCCAGACCAAGCGCCGCCAGCAGCAGGACCGATCCCAGAGAAAGCCCCATAAACGCCTGTCCCAGCAGCTCGCCCCACATCAGGCGGTGCTGAATACGCTCCAGACTCTCTGCGGCGGCGGTACGCACCCGCGCATCCGGTTCGGTTTGCGCCTGGGTGAACGGCGCGAGCGTGGCCTGCACGTCCGGATCGTCAGACTGACCCAGCAGCTCAACCGCCTTAAGCCGTGTTTCGGCCTGCGGGCTTGCCAGCTGAAGGTTTGCCAGGGCCAGCATCAGCGACTGCCGCGCAACGTCATCCGTTTCGCTGCCTGCCCGCTGCTGTAAAAAACCGAGCATATCCGGCCGGGCGTCACGCTGAAGCCGTTGCGCCGCCGCGCGCCTTTCTGTTACGCTGTCACTTACAAGCTGGTGCGTGGCGAGCGCCGTGGCCGCCAGGACCCGCAGGCGGTTGTTCAGGCGTACCGCTTTGGTTTGCCCTTGAGGGGTTTTTGACTCCCCCAGCGCAACCGTCTCGCCGCCGCTGCGCGTAAACGCGTGTTTTTGGCTGTCGGTTAACAGGTTTTCTTTTTGCAGCGCCTGGAGCAGCGGCACTCTCGCCGCGTCGGGCGCCGCCGCCCAGCAGGCCAGCATCTCTGCCTGCTGGCTGCGCGTCGCGGCAACAAAATTATCGGCATCCGATGCCTGCGCCATCCCTGGCAGCAGTCCGGACAGCCACACAATAGCGATGAACATGCGCATGGCGTTCATGACTTTTCTCCCTGCGGTGATGGCTTAGTTACTGGCGGTTTTCATCGGCTGGTCAGGCTTTTTGTCATTTCCGGCGATAAACGGGCTCCACGGCTGGGCGCGAACGGGCTCTTCCGTCTGCCAGACCACGTTGAACTGCCCGTTGCCTTCGATTTCACCAATCATGACCGGCTTATGCAGGTGATGGTTGTTGGCATCCATGGTCAGGGTAAAGCCAGACGGTGCCTTGAAGGACTGGCCTGCCATCGCCGCGCGTACCTTATCCACGTCAGTGGTGCCCGCTTTTTCAACCGCCTGCGCCCACATATGGATGCCAACGTAGGTCGCTTCCATCGGATCGTTGGTCACGACGGTATCGGCATTCGGCAGTTTGTGCGCTTTGGCATAGGCTTTGTAATCCGCCACGAAGGCCTGGTTGGTTGGGTTATCGACGGATTCAAAGTAGTTCCACGCCGCCAGATTCCCTACCAGCGGCCTGGCGTCGATGCCCCGCAGCTCTTCTTCTCCCACGGAGAACGCCACCACCGGCACGTCGGTCGCCTTCAGCCCCTGGTTCGCCAGCTCTTTGTAGAACGGCACGTTGGAGTCGCCGTTGATGGTCGAGACCACCGCCGTTTTGCCACCGGCGGAGAATTTCTTGATATTGGCCACGATGGTCTGGTAGTCGCTGTGACCAAACGGGGTGTAAACCTCTTCGATATCCTTATCCTCTACGCCTTTCGAATGCAGGAAGGCGCGCAGGATCTTATTGGTGGTGCGCGGGTAGACGTAGTCCGTCCCCAGCAGGAAGAAGCGTTTGGCACCGCCGCCGTCTTCGCTCATCAGGTACTCTACTGCGGGGATCGCCTGCTGGTTCGGCGCCGCGCCGGTATAGAAGACGTTAGGCGACATCTCTTCGCCTTCGTACTGCACCGGGTAGAACAGCAGGCCGTTCAGCTCCTCAAACACCGGCAGAACCGATTTACGCGACACCGAGGTCCAGCAGCCAAACACCACGGCGACCTTATCCTGGCTCAAAAGCTGCCGCGCCTTCTCGGCGAACAGCGGCCAGTTTGAGGCCGGGTCGACCACCACCGGCTCCAGCTTTTTACCCAGCACGCCGCCTTTGGCGTTGATTTCATCGATGGTCATCAGCGCGACGTCCTTCAGCGGCGTTTCGGAGATCGCCATCGTGCCGGACAGCGAGTGCATAATCCCCACTTTGATGGTATCGGCAGCCTGCACGCCAAAACTCATTCCCATTGCGGCCACGGAGGCCGACAGTGCAAAAGCTTTTAATAAGGTACGACGGTGCATATTTTCACTCCTGAAAAGAAAGCTGTGCGAAAGCGTCCGATACCGCAGGAACGCGTAAATAAAAGTGCCAGCTTTAGCAGAGCAAAAACGATGCCAGAATGGAGAGCGTGGATTTTCAGGGGGCGATCGGGATAAACGCGCGGGAACGACTCAGAATGGAACAGCGCTGCACTTTTATAATGCAGCGCCTTACTGCAGGGCTTACCAGACTTCGCTGGCGATACGGGTCACCAGGCGAACCTTATCCCACTGCTGGGCTTCGTTCAGGCTGTTGCCCTCTTCCGTAGACGCAAAGCCGCACTGCGGGCTGAGGCAGATCTGCTCTTTGGCAACGAATTTAGCCGCCTCTGCGAGACGCGCCTTCACTCCTTCAGGATTTTCCAGCTCACCGTTTTTGGTGGTAATGAGGCCCAGCACCACCTGCTGTTTACCCGGGCGAACGAAACGCAGCGGTGCGAAATCGCCGCTGCGATCGTTATCATATTCCAGGAAGAAGGCATCGACGTTGACCGTGCCAAACAGCACCTCAGCCACCGGCTCATAGCCGCCTTCCGAGATCCACGTCGAGCGGAAGTTGCCGCGACACACGTGCAGTCCGATAGTCAAATCGTCCGGCTTGCCTTCCAGCGCTTTGTTCAGCACGCGGGCATAGATGCGCGCCAGCTCGTCGGCATCGTCACCGCGCTCGCGGATCTGGCGTCGCTGGTCGTCGGAGCACAGGTATGCCCAGACGGTGTCATCCAGCTGCAGATAGCGGCAGCCGGCGTTGTAAAATGCCTGAATCGCATCGCGCCAGGTGGTCGCCAGATCGTCGAAATAATCATTCAGATCCGGATAGACGTTAGCGTCGATATCTTTGCGCCCGCCGCGGAAGTGCAGCACGCTCGGGCTGGGAATGGTCATCTTCGGCTGCGCGGTGCCGCTGATGCTTTTCAGGTAGCGGAAGTCTTCCAGCATAGGGTGGTCACCAAAGCCCAGCTTGCCGGTTACCCGCACGCCGTGGGCTTTGGTCTGCACGCCGTTGAACTGAATACCCTGCTGCGCGTCGTAACGCTCCACGCCCTGGAGCCCGTCGAAGAAGTCGAAGTGCCACCAGGCGCGACGAAACTCGCCGTCGGTCACCACGTGCAGGCCGCAGGAGCACTGCTGCTCGACAACGTGGCGGATCGCCTCATCCTCTACCGCGCGCAGCTGTTCGGCATCAATCTCGCCGCTGGCAAATTTCAGGCGGGCCTGCTTGATGGCGTCCGGGCGTAAAAAGCTGCCTACTACATCGGCGCGGTACGGGGCGTGCTGTCGTTGCATGGGAATCTCCTCTGTCTGTCGGCGATGGTTGACCACAGTGATAGTTCATTATTTGAATCTTTAGACTTCTGGATGTCTAAATGTCCAAAAAAGATGTCACACCAGCGCGCATCCGACAAACGAGAAAATTTCACGTGTGTTGAAAATAATTCATGTTTAACCCATTACGGTCGATTCGTCGTGGGCAAATTCAAATCCTTCATCTTCCCAACCCGTTATGCCCCCCAGCATAATTTTAACCGGCAGCCCCAGCCGGGCCAGCTTGAGGGCCGCCCGGTCCGCGCCGTTGCAGTGCGGTCCTGCGCAGTAGACGACGAACAGCGTCCCGGCTGGCCATTGCGCCATGCGTTCCGCGTCGATCTGGCTCCAGGGCAAATGCAGGGCGCCGGGCACGTGTCGGCGGGCAAACTGCTCCGCTTTACCCACCACGTGCAGCAAAACAAAGTCCTGCTCATCGTTCACCAGGGCGTGATGCACATCGGCGCAGTCCGTCTCGACGCTCAGGCGACGCAGAAAATGCGCAACGGCTTCCTGCGGCTCTGCAGCCGGAAATTCAGTGATGTAGCTCATGATCCTTCCTCATCTTTAGCGTTTGTGTTAACACTACTCTATCCACAAATTCAGCCAGTGAATGCCTCCGCTCATGCCAGAAAACAGCAAAAAGATGACAAACTTAATACAGCCCCCTCGTCCGCAGGTGGCCGTGCTGGCCTATGACGGTTTGTGCACCTTCGAGTTTGGCGTCGCGGTAGAAATCTTTGGCCTGCCGCGTCCTGAACTGGGCGATGAGTGGTATCGATTTGCCGTTGCGGGGGTTGAAAGCGGTGAGCTAAGGGCCACGGGCGGGGTCCGCATCATGACCGATGGCGATTTAAGCCTGCTTGCAACCGCCGATCTGATCGTCGTACCGGGATGGCGAGGCGTTGACGCCCCCGTTCCGGACGCGCTCTGCGAGGCGCTGCGACGGGCGCATTCCCGGGGTTGTCGGCTAATGTCCATCTGTTCAGGCGTTTTTGTGCTGGCCGCTTCCGGCCTGCTTGACGGTCGCAAGGCCACGACGCACTGGCGTTATATCGACGCGCTTAAAGCCCGTTATCCGGCCATTAGCGTGGTTGAGGATGTGCTGTATCAGGACGAAGGCGACATCCTGACGTCCGCAGGGAGCGCGGCGGGTATAGACCTGTGTTTACACGTCGTTCGTCGGGACTATGGGCGCGAAACCGCCAACAGCGTTGCCCGCCGCCTGGTGATCGCCCCACACCGGGACGGTTCGCAGCCGCAGCAGCTGAGCCGCCCGGTGGCGCACCTGCGCGAGAGCCAGCGTCTGGGGCAGCTGTTTGATTTTCTCCATAACCATCTGGCCATGCCCCACAGCATCGCGTCATTAGCGCGGCGGATCGGCATGAGCGAACGCACCTTTCTGCGTCGCTTTCAGGAAGCAACAGGTACCACGCCCGCACGCTGGCTGCTCAACGAGCGCTTGCTGCGGGCAAAAGATTTTCTGGAAAGCAGCCGTTTGAGCGTCGACAGCATTGCCGAACAGACCGGATTTAGTCAATCATCAACCTTTCGCCACCATTTCCGCCAGCAGTTCGCGCTCTCTCCCGTCCAGTATCGAAAGCAGTTCGTTCGTACAGAATGACGGGCAAAAAAAAACCGCCAGTATCTGGCGGTAAATGCTTGCATGGATAGATTTGTATTTTGGTCTCTACGTCCCGACATTTCATGGCGGGCAGCGGATCGGTTACTACCCTAGCATCCAGCGGCTCAACGAAGAGTAAACGAGCGTCAGCCGGCTTTGGTATTGATTTGCAGATAATGCATCAAACCCTGTCCGGCACTCTGTTTTGCATCGTCATTGATGGCTTCAAGATAGAACGAACGGGAGACGGCATACGGAGCGCGATCGGCGGAATAAACCGCATACTGGAAGTTCTTTCCCTTTGCCTGATTAATACAGCCTAATTCCCAGCGCTGTTCGTCAATTTTTGTGCTATTACAGGCAACCTTGCCGTAGTCGCTGGTTAAATAAGAACCTACCCGCGCCTCAGCCGACTGAATAAACTCTGGCTTATCATTCCACGAATAACTGACACACGCTGTTGCTCCCGCGACAATAACCAGCAGCGCAACACCCATTATTTTTTTCATTGAAATAGACCCGTTCCTTAGCCATAAAGTCTCATTATATAGGAATTTTCTTTAAAGGCATGTTTATTACCGTACCAAAAATGGCGGTTGATATATGCCTGTCCGCCTTGCCCGTGACAGAAATTGACATTCTCTTTTCGCTAATTTGAATATTTGAATAATAAACAAACGAAACTATTGGCATATTGAGCGCTGATTTGTTGTCCAGTGGTGAGCAGATGTTTAAGAAAGGGTTAACGCTTATTTTGCTGATCTGCGCCCTATTTTCCGGTCAGCTGATGGCAGGAGACAAAGGGCATGAGTATTTATGGGTCAAGAATGTCGATCACCAGCTTCGTCATGAAGCCGACAGTGATGAATTACGCAGCACCGCAGAGGATTCAGCGGAGGGGTTGCGCGAACACCACCTTTGGCAGAAATCGCGCAAACCGGATACTCACTTTCGCTAATTAATTACCCTTGCGTTTAGGCAGGGTTTTCATAAGGTCTTCGGGACTGACGGATGCCACAATGCTGCCGGGCTGTGGCATTTTGAAAATATGATTTTTCATCTTACCAATTACGTGCATTTCACACGGACGACAGTCGAACTTTAACGTCAGCACTTCGTCACCGTTTACCAGCTGCATCGGCGTGGCTTTCCAGCTCTTAATATTGCCTTTGGCCTGCTTTGGACACAGGTTAAACGCAAAGCGCAGGCAGTGTTTGGTGATCATCACCGGAACGTCGCCCTTTTCCTCGTGCGCTTCATAGGCTGCATCAATCAGCTGCACGCCATGGCGGTGATAAAATTCACGCGCTTTATGGTTATACACGTTCGCCAGGAAAGACAAATGGGTGTCAGGATACACCGGCGCTGGCACCGCTTCAGCCTTGCGGCTGCCGCGCGGGTAGTTTGCCAGACGAGCTTCATCCAGCCTCTCTACCGTTTCGCGGCGGAACTGGTTTAGCAGGCTGTTCGGCACAAACAGCGCGTCCGGCAGATTGACGTCGATATTGCGCGCGTAATAGAGCGTCTGCCCCAGCTTCGCGACGCCGTCTTTCAGGCTGTTAAACGCCTTCTCTGGGTTGTTGGCGACCTCAAACATGCCGTCGAGCGTATGGGTCACGCTGATGCCGTCTTCACAGGTCATGGTCAGAATCAGCTGCTCTTCCCAGCCGCCCAGCTCAATATCCACGGCGATACGGCGTTCGCTGGAGGTTTTCAGGAGCGCCTGCTGCCAGTTATGGTCGAGGTTACGGTTCAGCGCGGCGTTAGGACGCGCTTTGTAGAGATCCGCCGGCATTTCGTTAGGCCACACGCGATAGCGGTTTTCGCCGGTTTTTTCTACGGTATTGGCGCGAAAGCCAACCACGTCACGCTTGATCATCACGTTCAGGCCGTCGCCGTTGGCCAGCGGCTCCGTCACAGCTACGTCGAGGTGATCTTTCGCTACCTTCAGCACTTCGCCCACCTGCAGGCCGACAAACTTCGGCGAGTCGAACGCGCCGATATCGCCTTTACGGGCATTCACAAAGTAGTCGGTGCTGCCGCGGTGGAAGGTTTTGTCCGTTGACGGAATAAAGAAATGCTCGGTACGACCGGCAGAGGCGCGCGCCAGGTCGCCGCGATCGTCAATAATGGCGTCCAGCATCTGGCGATAGTGCGCCGTAATGTTTTTGACGTAGCTCATGTCCTTATAGCGCCCTTCAATCTTGAAGGAGCGCACGCCCGCGTCAATCAGCGCGCCGAGGTTGGCGGTCTGATCGTTATCCTTCATGGACAGCAGGTGTTTTTCGAAGGCCACAACGCGCCCCTGATCGTCTTTCAGAGTGTACGGCAGGCGGCAGGCCTGAGAGCAGTCGCCGCGGTTGGCGCTGCGGCCGGTCTGCGCGTGGGAAATATTGCACTGGCCGGAATAGGCTACGCACAGCGCGCCGTGGATAAAGAATTCAATCGTCGCGTCTGTCGCCTGGTGAATATCGCGGATCTGGTTCAGGTTAAGCTCGCGCGCCAGCACAATCTGCGAAAAGCCGACGTCGGAAAGAAACTTCGCCTTCTCGACCGTGCGGATATCGCACTGGGTGCTGGCGTGCAGTTCAATCGGCGGGATATCCAGCTCCAGCACGCCCATATCCTGAACGATCAGGGCATCAACGCCGGTCTGGTAGAGATCGGTAATCAGACGTTGCGCAGGCTCCAGCTCATCATCATGAAGAATGGTGTTCAGGGTCACGAACACCTTCGCGCCAAATCGATGGGCGAACGGCACCAGCTCGGCAATATCGCTCAGGCTATTGCTGGCGTTATGACGGGCACCGAAGCCAGGGCCGCCGATGTAGACGGCATCGGCCCCGTGAAGGATCGCTTCACGGGCAATCGCGGCGTCGCGGGCCGGGCTTAAAAGTTCGAGATGATGGGAGTGCAGGCGCATACTTCGTCGTTATCCGTTATGGTCAAAATGGCGGCTATTGTAGTCAGAAGTATGCGACAGCGAAACAGTTTTGCGAGCCTTTAGCGGGGATAATGGATCAGGGAGTGAAAATGTACCGTCCGGACAGTGCTGTTGCGGTAGGCGTGCGGTTTATCCCCGGCAAATCGCACGCCAGAATCCGCATAAAGGGTGCGCCACTCGCCGTCGATTTTCATCTCCAGCTCGCCGCTAATCACCACGACGTGCTCAATCACTCCGGCTTCATGGGGAGTGGATTCGCTCAGCGTGCCGGGGGCCAGCGCGATCGAGAAGTGATCGAACTTCAGCGCCTCATCCCACGGGAATAACGGTTTAACGACCATCGCCTGCTGTTGCGGATCGAAAACCGGCTGCCGGTCCGCCTCCGGGGTGATGAATGCGGAAAATGGCACGTTCAGCCCGGTGGCGATTTTCCACAGCGTCGACACCGTCGGGCTGGATTCATTGCGCTCAATTTGCCCCAGCATCGCTTTAGAGACTCCCGTCTCTTCCGCCAGCTTTGACAGGCTCCACCCGCGCGCCTGGCGCAGCGTTTTTAGCGTGGTAGCAAGATGTTGTGTAATGTCCATGTTCCCTCCAGGTGCCGATAAGCATACCACTTGTACGCTATAGCGCACAGTGTTACCTTATCGCGGACGTTATAACGCACAACGGAGTTTTCATGCGCCCTTCCTCTCCTCTTTTTCCTGCCATCCTTGCCGGTTTCGTTGCCGTACTGGTGGGATATGCCAGCTCTGCCGCCCTCATCTGGCAGGCCGCCGCCGCCGCGGGGGCAAACCCGCAGCAGATCGCCGGGTGGATGACGGCGCTCGGCATTGGCATGGGCGCGAGCACGCTTGCCCTTTCCTGGTGGTATAAAGCCCCGGTCCTCACCGCCTGGTCGACGCCAGGCGCGGCGCTGCTGGCCACCAGTCTGCAGGGGGTATCGCTTGCTGAAACCATCGGCATCTTTATCTTTGCCAATGCGCTGATTCTGCTCTGCGGCGTCACCGGCGTATTCGCGCGCCTGATGAGGCTCATCCCGCACTCGCTGGCCGCCGCCATGCTGGCAGGCGTGCTGCTGCGGTTCGGTCTACAGGCGTTCAGCAATCTCGACGGGCATCTGATGCTGTGCGGCAGCATGATCGCGGCGTGGCTGATGGCAAAAGCGCTGGCGCCCCGATACGCCATCGTCGCCACGCTGCTGGTGGGTATTATTGTCGCATGGGCTGGAGGTGACGTTGTCACGAAAGAGCTGACGCTATCCGTGGTCATGCCTGAATTTATCGCCCCGACATTCTCCTTCACCAGCCTGGTGAGCATCGGCTTGCCCTTCTTCCTGGTCACCATGGCTTCGCAAAACGCGCCCGGATTCGCCACTATGCAGGCCTCGGGTTATCCGCTGGCCGTCTCTCCTCTGATGATTTTTACCGGCGGGCTGGCCCTGCTGCTGTCGCCCTTTGGCGTGTACTCCATCTGCATCGCCGCTATCACCGCGGCGATTTGCCAAAGCCCGGACGCGCACCCGGATGCGGGAAAACGCTGGCTGGCCGCGATAGCCGCGGGTGCGTTTTACCTGCTGGCGGGGATCTTCGGCGGCTCCATAAGCGGGCTGATGGCCGCGCTTCCGCTTAGCTGGGTCCAGACGCTGGCGGGGCTCGCGCTGCTGGGCACCATAAGCGGCAGCTTATACCAGGCGCTGAATAACGATGCGGAGCGTGACGCGGCAATTGTCACCTTTTTGATGACCGCCAGCGGGGCGACGATCGTCGGAATTGGCTCTGCTTTCTGGGGGCTGGTGCTGGGGGGCGTTTGCTACGCCGTCTTTTCACGCGTTCGCCGCGCGTAGCTGCGAAGGCGTCATGCCCGTTACGCTGCGGAAGCGGTTGCTGAAATGGCTCGCTGAGTTAAATCCGCAGGCAAGCGCAATTTCGGTGAGCGGCATGGCGGTGTGTTGTACCAGCGCTTTCGCCTTCTCCATTCGCCGCTGCATGACGTACTGATGGGGCGCCAGCCCCATCGACTGGCGAAACATCCTCGCAAAATGGTACTCGCTCAGCGCCGCCTGCGCAGCCAGGTCGGCTAGCGTCAGCGGCTGAGAAAGGCTCTCTTCAATAAACTCAAGCACGTTTCTCAGCGTGAACGGCGACAGGCCGCCGGTCACAACCGGCAGCTTCCACTGCACGCTGGAATAGTTCTGCAGCAGATGCGTCATAAGCAACGTGGACGCGGTGCTCAGCGTGAGCTGGTTGGCCTTTTGCTGCCAGTCGCAGCCGAGCAGAAACTGACGATAGAGCGCGGTGATTTTCGGATCGCTGCCGAAGATTTTTTCATCCAGCGTCAGCGACAGCGGCCGCTTGTCCCAAATTTTCTCGCCCACGTCGCGCAGGTGTTCGTCGGTACAGTAGAGGTGCACAAACGACAGATCGTCCCGAATATCCCAGGTCGACTCGCTCTCTTTCGGCATCAGGCAAAAACGGTCCGGGCCGCCGCCGTTTTTCCAGCCGCCCGGCGTTTTTTGATAGCTCTCATAGCCGTCCGCAACGTACAGGCTCAGCGTATGGTGGTTGCTCTTAACGGTGATCGTATCGTGCTTGTTGTACCACGCCGCCAGCTGAATACCGGAATTCAGCGCAACGGTTTCCCGCAGCACGGCATTCTGTTGGCGAAGCGTTTCAAAGGTATCGTAAGCGCGAGGCATAACCGTGTTCACGTGATTAATGGAAACGTCAGTCTAAGAAGTGTTGCTTCCGGTTGCCAGACCTGTCGCGATAAAAAAGCGCAAGATTTTGCAAGTCAGCCGCAAACCGGTGAAAGCCGCACGCGAGCGCTCTCGCCACAATAGGGTTTCCGCGCTTTGAGAAGAGAGAAACAATGAACGCAATACTGTATGGGCTGGTGGTGGTGATATGGGGAACGACGTGGATTGCTATTTTCCTGCAGCAGGGCCCCGTCGCCGCGCCTGTCTCGATATTCTGGCGCTTCGCCGTGGCCAGCGTCACGATGATGATAGTCTTGGTTGCCCTGCGCCGTTTACGCAAGATGGCCCTGCGGGATCACCTCTTCTGTATGCTCCAGGGGTGCTGCGTGTTCTGCTTCAACTTCTGGTGTTTTTATACTGCCGCGGCCCATATCAATACCGGGCTGGAGTCGGTAATCTTCTCTATGGCGGTACTTTATAACGCCATCAATAGCTTCATCTTCTTTGGTCAACGTCCCCCCGCCCGCTTCTGGACGGCTGCCGCGCTGGGTCTGATCGGCATTATCACCCTCTTCTGGGACGATCTGCTGGCAAGCGGCTGGAGTGCATCGCTGCTCACCGGCATTGGCCTGTCCGCGCTTGGTACGTACGGATTCTCGCTGGGCAACATGATCAGCATGCGCCATCAGCGCAAGGGGCTGGAAACCATGACCACCAACGCCTGGGCAATGCTTTACGGCACCCTGGTCATGGGCTGCATTGCGTTATTCCGTGGGGATAGCTTCATTCCTGAATGGACGGTGAGCTATATGGGCGCGCTGCTGTACCTCGCCATCTTTGGCTCGGTCATCGCCTTTGGGGCGTACTTCACGCTGGTAGGCCGTATTGGCCCGGGGAAAGCAGCCTATAGCACCCTGCTGTTCCCGCTTGTGGCTCTATCGATTTCGACGTTCTATGAAGGCTACGTCTGGCACATGAATGGAATTGTCGGATTGCTGCTGATTCTGGGCGGGAATATGGTGATGTTCACGAAACCCGAAACCTGGTTCAGCCGACTGAGAACGGCATAAAAAAACGGCCTGCACCTCGCAGGCCATTTTTCTTATTTTGCGGTTTTATGCACGTCAAACATGGTGGCGTCCGTCGCCATGTCATCCACAACCTGTTTCAGCGTAGCAAAGCCCATCGGCGTATTTTCATTCGCCAGCTCTTTACCTTCGCCTTTGCGGACGACCTTCATCACAGGCTTGTTGGTCGCGGCATCGATCAGCTCACCCTCGAAGAAGAGATGCGTATCCATCGTGCGGTGGCCGGTTGCCATCTGCGTACCTGCAACAACCAGTGCAACAGGAACCACTTCATAGAACTGCAGACCTTCTTTCTGCGAACTCACGCCGGTAATGGCACCACGGAAAATCAGGCTGTGTTTGCCCGGCGTGGTCACAATCGGCTTGCGCTGGCCAATGGCCGTTTTCATTTTGGTGTTGGTGTAGTTCAACAGCTCATCAAGCGTCTTTTGACCAATCTGAGTGGTCGGTTTAGGCGCTGGATAATAGGTAATCGGCGTCCAGATAATACTGTCGTAGTTCGCTTCGTTATACGAAGGATCAACCCAACGCAGCGTCGGTTTACCGGTCGCCGACGTCGTTTGCTGCAAGCCAGAATAATCTTTTAAAAAGCCTGAATATTGTTCGGGAGCTGCCACTTTTGATGCACAGCCAGCCAACGCCAACAGGCCAGAAAGCACTGCAACTTTAAAAAAAGTGTGAGTACGCATGATGGTATTCCATGTTATCTGCAAGTATGCATTTGAAGTTATAGCAAAAGTGAGGGGTATTTGTTGTGGCAAAAAATGATGCGGAGAGCACAAATTGCAAAAAGACTGCCCGGACGGAGCCGGGCAGTGAAAATTACTTTTTAATGTCCACCTGCCAGAAGAGATGTTTGCCAAACGGGTCTATTTCGTAGCCTGTTACCTCTTTGCGCACCGGCTCAAAAATGGTGGAGTGGGCAATCATGACCGCAGGCATTTGGTCGTGCATTATCTGCTGCGCCTCTTTGTATAACGCCTCGCGTTTTTGGCGATCGGTTATCGATTTTGCCTCAGCGATAATCTTGTCAAACGGCTTGTAGCACCACTTCGCCGAGTTCGAGCCACCGTTCGCCGAGGTACAGGTAAACAGCGGACCAAAGAAGTTATCCGGATCGCCCGTGGCCGTCGTCCAGCCCATCAGCGCCGCCTGATGTTCACCGCCCTTCACGCGCTTAAGGTATTCGCCCCACTCGTAGGTGACAATGTTGGTTTTCACCCCAACTTTTGCCCAGTCGGCCTGGATCATCTCGGCCATGCGTTTAGCATTCGGATTGTATGGACGCTGCACCGGCATCGCCCATAAATCGATGCTCACGCCGCTGGCAAAACCGGCCTCTTTCAATAGCGCTTTGGCTTTATCAGGATCGTAGTCGTAGTCCTTTAGCTCGCCGTCGGCGCTCCAGACGCCGGGCGGCAGCAGGTTTTTTGCTGCGGTTCCCGTTCCGTGGAACACGGCGTCAATGATGGCCGGTTTGTTGATGGCGATAGCCAGGGCCTGGCGGACCTTGACGTTGTCCAGCGGCGGTTTTTGGGTGTTGAACGCCAGGAACCCGGTATTCAGCCCCGCCTTGCTCATCAGGTTGATATCTTTGTTCGCCTTCATGCGCGGTAAATCTGCCGGATTCGGGAACGGCATCACCTGGCACTCGTTCTTTTCAACTTTGGCAAAGCGCACGGAAGCGTCCGGCGTGATGGTAAAGACCAGCCGATCCAGCTTCGATTTACCCTGCCAGTATTCCGGGAAGGCGGTGAACAAAATGCGGGAGTCTTTCTGGTACTGCGCCAGCCTGAACGGCCCGGTGCCGATAGGGTCCATATCGACCTTCTCCGGCGTACCGGCCTTAAGCATTGCGTCGGCATATTCTGCGGAGAGGATAGACGCAAAATACCACGCCAGATCGGCAACAAACGGCGCCTCAGGATGCGCCAGCGTAAAGCGCACGGTATGGTCATCGACTTTATCAATCGCCGTAATCAGGCTACCAAACTCCAGGCTTTCAAAATTGGAGTAGCTGCCGCTGGAGACGTTATGGTACGGATGATTCACATCCTTCTGGCGCATAAACGAAAAAATCACGTCGTCAGCGTTAAGGTCGCGCGTCGGCTTAAAGGATTTATTGCTGTGGAATTTCACCCCCTTGCGCAGATGGAAAGTATAAACCTTCCCGTCGTCGCTCACCTCCCAGCTTTCCGCCAGGCTCGGCACCAGCTCGGTAGTGCCTGGCTTAAAATCGACCAGCCGGTTATAGACCGGTACCGCGCTGGCGTCCACGCTGGTACCCGAGGTATATAGCTGAGGATTGAAGTTCTCCGGCGATCCCTCGGAGCAATACACCAGCGTTTTCGCCGCGACGGTGGAACTGACCGTCAATGCTGCGAGCGCCAGAGCTAACGTTGTGAGTTTGCTTTTCATCTTTTTATTCCTGTCTTTTTTATTCGACGGCTAATTAATTCTTTTGCCATTTCATAAATAACATTAAAGTGAGATTGCAAACACCTGAAAAATAAATAAAGAAGGAATCACTATGGGCACCGCACTTTCCAGACAATTAACGCACCGCTTCTTTCGCTATCTCGCCATCACCAGCCAGAGCGACCCGAAGGTGAAAACCCTGCCCTCAACGCAGGGCCAGCACGAGATGGCGCGCGAGCTGGCGCAGGAGCTGCAGCAGCTGGGCTTAGCGGATATCGTGATCGACGAATTTGCCACAGTCACAGCGGTGAAGAAAGGCAATGTCTCGGGTGCGCCGCGCATCGGCTTTATTACCCATATCGATACCGTGGACGTCGGGTTATCACCGGATATTCATCCGCAAATATTAACGTTCCGGGGTGAAGATCTCTGTTTAAATAAAGAGAAAGACATCTGGCTTCGCGTCAAAGAACATCCCGAAATTCTGGCTTACCCCGGCGAAGAGATTATTTTCAGCGACGGAACCAGTGTATTAGGCGCAGATAATAAATCCGCGGTGACGGTAGTGATGACGGTGCTGGAAAACCTGACGGCAGAGCATCAGCATGGCGATATCGTGGTCGCCTTCGTCCCGGACGAAGAGATCGGCCTGAACGGCGCGAAGGCGTTAGATCTCAAACGCTTCGACGTCGACTTCGCATGGACAATCGACTGCTGCGAGCTGGGCGAGATCGTTTACGAAAACTTCAACGCTGCGGCCGCTGAAATCCGCTTTACCGGCGTGACCGCGCACCCGATGTCGGCCAAGGGCGTGCTGGTGAATCCCCTGCTGATGGCGACCGACTTCATCAGCCATTTCGATCGCCAGCAAACGCCGGAGTGCACCGAGGGGCGCGAAGGCTACATCTGGTTTAACGGCATTCAGGCCGGGCAAAACGAGGCGGTGCTGAAGGCCAACATTCGCGATTTTGACCAGGCAAACTTTGCCGCCCGCAAGCAGCAGATCGCCGATGTGGCGGCGCTCATTGCGGCGTCGCATCCTACCGCCGCCGTGGAATATCACATCGAAGATACCTACAGCAACATCAGCAATGCGATCGGTGACGATCGTCGGGCCATCGACCTGATGTTTGAGGCGATGGAATCACTCGGGATCGTTCCAAAACCAACCCCAATGCGCGGCGGCACCGACGGTGCAGCCTTGTCTGCCAAAGGGCTCCTCACCCCGAACTTCTTCACCGGAGCCCATAACTTCCACTCGAAGTTTGAGTTTTTACCGCTGTCGTCGTTCGAGGCGTCTTATCGCACTGCCCTGCAGATCTGCCTGCTGGCCGCCCGTTAAGCGGGCTTGCGTGCCAGCATAGTGGCAAAGCGCAGCTTGATGCGGTTGCCGTTTGCATCGGTGCGGTGCAGTTCACCGACCTCTTCGTTGTACTTGAGCAACTCCCAGCCTTCGTAGTAGTTGCTCAGTTCACCGGTTTTAAACGCGAACGGGAAGCCAACGGTGCAGGGATAATCGGCCGTATCCATGGCGGCGACGATCAGGTTGTAACCCCCGGGTTGAGTGCAACGCTGCATATTGGCGATGAGGCCAGGGATGGTTTTCGCTTCGAGGAACATCATCACCACGGTGGAGAGAATAAAATCATACTCGCCGTCAAAGCTGAGGCTGTTCAGATCCTGAATCGCCGTTTGCAGATTGACGATGCCCTCCTCAGCCTTGATGCGCTCGATGTTATCGATGCTCATCGGATTTTTGTCCCACGCCGTGACGTCAAAACCGTTTGCCGCGAGGTAAAGGCTGTTGCGGCCATTGCCGCACCCGAGGTCGAGCGTTTTTCCGGGCTTAACGATCTCCGCGCTGTAAAGCACCTCTGAGTGCGTACGGGTCAGGCCATATTTTTCGGTAAAGTAATCAGCATCAACGGTCATTATTTTTCCTCAGATTGCATAAGCAATGCCTTATCAGCGCGAACCAGAAGTTTGCCCTGCATCAGCAAGATAAATGTACGAACCAACAGCAGCGCAATGATGATGTTGGTAAAAATAAACAGCGGGACGGCAAGCGCATGAAAAAATCCCGACGGGCTGCTGTGTCCCAGATGTAGCCCGGTGGTCGCCAGCGCCGACACGCCGAATGAGAAGCTCCAGAACGAGGCGTTAAAGGGCTGGGATAAGTACCACGGCATCAGGCGCAGCATAAACAGCAGCTGAAGCAGACCGTAGCCAAACAGCATTTTAGCGAACGTGTCGGCCTCACCGCCGTTGACGCTCAGCCAGGCGCTGCAGGCCACCAGCGCGGGGGCGAGCTGAATGCCGAGCGACGTGCGCAGCGGTGCGGGCAGTTCACCTGCGCTGCGCAGGCGCTGCAAAATCACCGGCTCCAGGCTCAGCCAGGAGAAAACGCCCGCCCCGAGAAACACCAGCCCCGCATCGTTGAACCCCAGGGCGCCGCAGGCCATGGCGCTGATAAAGTTATTCGCCACCGTCGGCAGATACAGCCCCGGCGTCGTGGCGTCCTCGGGGTGCTTGCCCCGCCACAGCCCGGCGCTTTGCCAGGCGGCATAGCTGAGCTGTATCACCACGCCGATGCCAAACAATGCCAGCGAAACCGGACGACACCACGGGACAAAGCCAATCGCCACCAGCATCGTGGTGGCCGGAAACAGGCTAACAAAGCTGCTCATTACCGGGTGGCGCATCTCTGCCAGCACGCTGCGCGGAAAACGGATCGCACGCGCGGCAAACGCCAGCGTCAGCAAAAACCAGATCGCGACAGCAAGCGCGACCAGAATCTCTCCCGGCCAGCGCGTTACGGGCCAGAGGGTATTCGCATAGCGCCAGGCGAAGCCCATACCGATGGTCCCCAGCACCATACCGAAATAACCCGCAGGCAGGTTTAGGACCTGTTGCTTTTTATTCATTTCATTGAAATTTTAAAATGTATTTTAAATGCTATTTTAGGGCGTTTGCGCGGTCGATGCCAGCACTTCGACTCGCGAAAAGTTTGCTACGTTTAGTAAAGACGCAATTCAGAGACAACCCCATGAAAAAATATCGCCTCAGCGATGAAACCCGCCTCTGGCAGTGGCAGGACGGCGACGCGAAGCACAGCGCAACGCTACGGCAAATTATCGCCACCGCAGATTTCAACGACGTCACCGCCGGCAGCAAAGGCGGCTGGATAGAGGATGAAAGCGCGCTGGCCCAGGAGGGCCACTGCTGGATCTACGACGAAAACAGCGTGGTTTTCGCCGGCGCGACGGTCAGCGGTAACGCCCGCCTGACGCAGCCTTGCGTTGTCAGCCATCGGGCGCGTATCGGCGGTAACTGCTGGCTGGACGGCGCCGAGGTCAGCCATGACGCCGTTATAGGTGACAACGTCACCATCCAGCGTTCTGCCGTGCGCGGCGAATGCCATATCTATGGCGATGCCCGCGTGATGCATAACAGCATGGTGATTGCCGCCAAAGGGTTAACGCCCGACCGCGAGCAGATCCTCAGAATTTACGACCGGGCCACGGTAAGCGAGTCGCGCATTGTGCATCAGGCGCAAATCTATGGCGATGCCCTGCTGCAGTACGCCTTTGTTGAGCACCGCGCGGAAGTGTTCGACAGCGCGATCCTTGAAGGCAATGAGGTGAACAACGTCTGGGTGTGTGACTGCGCCAAAGTGTACGGCAATGCCCGCCTGATTGCGGGCCTGGATGACGACGCCATTCCTACCGTGCGCTACAGCTCGCAGGTGGCGGAGAACGCCGTTGTGGAGGGCAACTGCGTCATCAAGCATCACGTTCTGATTGGCGGGCAGGCATGGCTACGCGGCGGGCCGATTCTGATTGACGATAAGGTGGTTATTCAGGGGCGCGCGCGCATCATTGGCGATGTGCTGATTGAGCACCGGGTGGAGATTGCCGACGATGCGGTTATCGAAGCCTTTGCGGGCGAGAGCATTCACCTGCGGGGAGAAAAAGTGATAAACGGCGAACAGCGCATCACGCGTACGCCGCTTCTGGGTGCGCTATAGCGGGAATAGCCTCGCGTAGAGGTTCACGTCGTCATAGCGTCCGTTAAGGTACTCGGCCTCGCGCAGGCATCCTTCGAGGGTAAAACCGTTGCGCAGCGCAACACTGTTGCTGCTGTGGTTATCAACCCGACACTTGATCACAAACCGACGAACGGTCCCAAGCGCAACGTAATGGCGCATAAACGCCTGCAGCGCCTGCGACATCGTTCCCTGTCCCTGATGCCCTTCATCCAGCCAGTAGCCGATATAGCCCGTTTTGTTCGCGGGCTCAATGGCGTTGAAGGACAGCACGCCTGCCAGCCTGTCGTCCTGAAAAATCAAAAACATTTTGGCGTAGCCGCGCTGGTGCAGCATCTGGTTGCTCTGCACGTTGCGGCGGGTATCCTCTTCGCTCCCGACGTGCTGCGCCCAGTCGAACGCGGTTTGCAGCCGGGCCTTATTTTTGACAACCAGGTCATGCAGCTCCACGGTATAGCGCTCGTCGACGGCGCGAAGTTCAATGTGTTGCGAAACGGGGATGATTTCTGACGTCATGCGGCCTCTCATAGCCCGGTGGCGCTAACGCTTACCGGGCCTACGGTGTCGAAAAGTAGGCCGGGTCAGGCGAAGCCGCCCCCCGGCACAAGGACTAGCGCATTACCCGGTCGTCAACGTAGTTACGTTTATCCGGCGCCGGCGGGAAGTACTGATAAAGCCAGGTCTCGCTGATGGCATCCCCCTGACAGCGCAGGAACAGGCGCATATCTACCGGCTCCGTTGAATCCGAGGTTGGATACCAGTCGAACAGAATTCGATACCCGTCAAACGGCTCAACGTAGAGGATCTCAACCTGCTTCGCTTCACCGCTGGAGAGCGTAATCACCGGTTCAATCCCCTTCGGCGCAGCCGCTTTCAAATCACCACCCACAAAGTCAATAGCGAAACGGCGCGCCCACACCTTCGGGTAGTGCTCGCCCGGCGCCCAGCCTTCCGGGAATCCGCCCATGCCGGTACGGGTCGCAAAGACGTTCGCCAGTGGAGAACGCACCGGAGGCTGCGCGCTCCAGTAAAGACGGTATTTGAAGTTCAGCTCATCGCCCGCCTGCACCGGCTTTTCTGGCTGCCAGAAGCAGACGACGTTATCCAGCGTTTCGCCCGTCGTTGGGATCTCCATCAGCCCAACGGAACCTTTCCCCCAGCTGTTGCGCGGCTCAACCCACAGGCTTGGGCGCTTGTTGTACCAGCCCATGATGTCCTGATAGTGGGAAAAATCGCGGTCAAGCTGCAGCAGACCAAAGCCTTTTGGATTTTTATCCATAAAGGCGTTGAACTGCAGCTTCTGAGGGTTATTCAGCGGACGACAGATCCACTCGCCGTTACCGCGCCACATTGCCAGACGGTCAGAGTCGTGGATTTGCGGATGAATGGTGTCGCACATGCGGCGCTCGTTGTTGCCGCAGCTGAACATGCTGGTCATCGGCGCGATGCCCAGCTGCTTAATGTCCTTGCGCGCATAGAGGCGGTTTTCCACCTCCATGATCACCTGGCTCTTCTCGCAGTGGATCACGAACTTATAGGCGCCCGTGATGCTTGGGCTATCCAGCAGCGTATAGACGGTAAAGGTGGTATCGCCAGGCTTAACGGTTTCAAACCAGAACGCGGTGAAGTCCGGGAACTCCTCCGGCGTATCGGTAAAGGTATCTACCGCCAGGCCACGAGCGGAAAGCCCGTACTGATAGGTATCATCGACCGCGCGGAAGTAGCTTGCGCCAAGGAAGGAGACGATATCGCGACGCGCCAGTTCAGGCGCTTTAAAGGCGCGGAAGCCCGCAAAGCCGAGATCGCTTTGCCCTTCCAGCTGTTTCGTATCTACGCCCGTCTCCCCATAGCTGAACAGCTCCGGGCGGAAGTGGATCTCGCGGGCCTGGGAGGTGGTCTGGTCCAGCGAGAACATTCGAACGCGGCGGCGGAACCCCATTCCCATATGGAAGAACTGCACGTCAAGCTGACGCCCTTCTATGTTGTTCCACAGCGACTGCTTTTCGTCGTAGCGAATGGCGTTGTAGGCCTGCGGCGTCATGGTCGCCAGCGTATCTGGCAGCGGGCGCGGCGCGCCTCCCCACGGGGTTTTTGCCAGGTCATGCGCCATAGATTGCAGTACGGAAAAATCAAAGCGACGGCTCTGACCGTCTGCAATGTCTGAGTCAGCAGCGTATGCCGCCTGCGAAAACAGTGAAGCAAGGCCAGATGTGCCGCTCAGGGCAGCCATTGCCAGGGAGCCTTTTAAAAAACGTCTGCGATTCATGCCTGGAAAAACGTCCTTATGGTCGTGTGAATGTATTTCGCACGTGGCGAAACGACGGCAAGAAAGAACGCACAGCCTAAACAAAAACGGTTAAGAATCCAATTGTTGGCGGGTGATTATCTGAGCAAAGTGAGAAATATTTTCTGTCGACCAGAACGGCCTGAAAGTGATGTAAAGAAAGGTATAAAAATCCCGGCTGGACATCGACAGCCGGGACAAACGAGGCGGTTATTTTACGCTGACATCGATACCCGGGAAGTACTTATCAGCGAGTTTAGCGATCGTGCCATCGGCACGTACTTTATCAATTGCGGCATCAAGCTGCTTTTTGGTGGCCTCATCCCCCTTACGCAACCCGAAGCCGATACCACTGCCCAGGATAGTGTCGTCAGACACCGGTTTGCCGATGAAACCAAACCCCTTACCCTGCGGCTTGCTCAGGAAACCTGCCTGTCCGGCCGCGGACATCACCAGCGAGGCGTCGATGCGGCCATTCAGCAGGTCAGCCCAGGCCATATTCTGATCTTTATACGACACTACGGTGACACCGTGCTTTTCCCAGTGCTCTTTGGCATAGGTTTCCTGAATAGATCCCTGCAGCACGCCGATGGTTTTACCCTTCAGCCCTTCCCCAGAGGTGTCTACCGCCGTCCCGGCTTTGCCCACGAGCTGAGAGGGAATGCGATAGATTGGCTGGGTAAAATCAATGCTTTTACGACGCTGGTCGGTGATATTCATCGCCGAGTTAATGGCGTCGAATTTCTTTGCCACCAGGCCCGGGATCAGGGCGTCAAACGAGGTTTCAACCCAGGTGCACTTTAGCGCTGCCGCTTTGCAGATAGCGTTGCCCAGCTCAACGTCGAACCCTTCCAGCTCGCCAGACGCATTACGGCTTTCGAACGGCGGATATTCCGCCTCCAGACCGTAACGCAATTCGGACGCCGCGAACGACGAAAACGTACACAGCAATCCCATGCCGATCATTAACGCGCGTAATTTCATCTCATACTCCTGAGAGCCTAATGGTATAGGCTCAGCGTGGTTGAACCCGACACAGGGCCTGAGCACCTGCCCGTAACGTCGCCTCATCTTTCGCGAAAGAGAGACGAATCAATTTATTGTCCGTGCCGTCAGCGTAAAACGCCGACAGCGGAATGGTGGCAACACCGCACTCAACGATCAGCCGTTTCACCATCTCGCTGTCGCACTCGTCGCTGAAACGGCTGTAATCCGCCAGCAGGAAGAACGAACCGGCGCTCGGCAGCAGCTTAAACGGTGATTCGGCCAGCAAACTTTGCAGCAGATCGCGCTTGCGCTGATAGAACGCGGAGAGCGAGAGCCAGGTCTGCGGGTCCGTCATGTGTTCGGCAAAGGCGTGCTGCATGGGAGTATCGGCAGAAAACATCAGAAATTGATGCACCTTGCAAATTTCGTCCATCAGCACCGCTGGCGCAACACAGTAACCCACGCGCCAGCCGGTGACGTGATAGGTTTTTCCGAAAGATGAAATAATGACGCTTCGCTCCGCCAGCTGCGGGTGCGTGGCCATACCGTGGTGCGGTTCGCCGTCAAAGACCACGTGTTCGTACACTTCGTCAGACAAAATAATGATGTCGGTATGGCGCGTCAGCGCCGCAAGCTGCTGCAGATCGTCCGCGGAAAAGACCTGCCCGCTCGGATTATGCGGCGTATTGACGATGATCATGCGCGTTCGGGGCGTAATCGCCGCGCGGACCTCCTCCCAGTCAACGGCAAAATCCGGCACGGTCAGCTTGATGGCGACCGGGGTCGCGCCCTGCAGGCGCACGATGGGCGCATAGCTATCAAATGACGGCTCAAAGTAGATCACCTCGTCGCCGGGGTGAACCAGCCCGCTGATGGCTGAATAGAGGCCTTCGCTGGCGCTGGCGGTCACCAGCACCTCGCTGCCGGGGTCGTACCGGGTGCCGTAAAGCGTGGCAATCTTCTCGGCAATGCGCTCCTTCAGGGACTGCAGGCCGGTCATCGACGCGTACTGGTTGTGCCCCGCTTCCATCGCGCGGGTCACGCCGGCCACCAGCTTCGGATCGCAGGCAAAATTCGGCGCGCCCTGAGAAAGGTTGATGGCGTTATGCTGGGCGGAAAGCTGTCCGATAACGGTGAATATGGTCGTGCCCACGTCAGGCAATTTCGAGCGTGTCTGCACCGGCGTTTGTAAAGTCATCATCTGTCCCTTCTCATGAATATTGCATAACTATTCAAACAATAAGTGAGTTGTCGGGACAATCGAATTGTTGTCATAATAGCCATGACAAAAATGCATAGCTGAGGTGTTTGATATGTCGCGCCGTTCTCTTCCGCTCAATGCCATCGACGCATTTTTAATTACCGCGCGGCATCTGAACCTCACCCACGCCGCCAGAGAGCTGTGCCTGACGCAGGGCGCGGTAAGCCGGAAAATTGCCGCTCTGGAAGAATGGTTTGGCTTTCCGCTGTTTGAGCGCCACGCGCGCGGCCTGCGCCTCTCTTCTCAGGGAAGCGCCCTGCTGCCGGAGCTGCAGTCCGCCTTTGAGCATCTGCTCAACGTCGCCGATCGGGCCCGTTCTCAGCAAACCGTCATCCGCCTGAAGGCCCCCACCTGCGCCATGCGCTGGCTGGTGCCGCGCCTTCTCGACGTCGAGCGCAAACAGCCGGAGCTGCAAATTGCGTTAACGACCACAACCGATCACAACGTCAACTTCAAAACCGAATCTTACGACGCGGCGATTGTTTTCGGCACCCATATGAGCGCGGGCGATCTCCTGTTTGAAGAAGCATTAACGCCGGTGCTGAGCCCGCTGCGGGCAGGTTCAACCCCGGAGCAGCTTACTTTCCTCCACCCGACGCGGGATAAGACCGACTGGTCGCTGTGGCTGGCAAAACAGGATGGCCCGACGTTTGCCATGCGCAAAAATCAACACTTCGACACCATGGACTTAGCCATTACCGCGGCGATACAGGGGTTAGGCATCGCCATCGTCGACGAAACGCTGGTGAAAGAGGATATCCGCGCCGGGCGCCTGACGCGCCCCTACCGAACGAGCATTAAAACCGGGGCAAGCTACAGGCTGGTATTTCGCGAATCGCCAGGCGCAGAGAATGGCCTGGCCGCGTTCCGTTCCTGTCTGCTTAATCAAGACTAACGTGATGCTTCATCACGCGCTTAAACAGGCTCATCCGCGCGCGCATAAAGCGGTTTTCAAGCCGGAATCCTGCATGTTTATTCACGCCAATGCGCAACAGCACATCCCTGCCTTTGCGGCAGGCCGGCCAGTGCGTCGGGCCGGGTAAGCTGTCCCGACGTCCTGCCTCGCGCGCGAAACTCACCCAATAGTCCGCCACGCGGGCAGAAAACTGCAGGTCACGTTCGGTCACGTAATGCCGAGAAGGTTCAACCTGGCCGAGGGTATCAAACGCATACGGCACCTCATTTCCGTGCCAGGCGCCGTTAGCGTAGGTGTCATGTTCCGCTTCCGCCACGTAGTCAAACCAGTAGCGCCAGCAAGGCGCGCCCGCGCGCTGCTGCGCCTGCATCACCACGTATCCCATCGTCGTAAAGGCCATATCACGGCACACCTGCCTGCCCAGCTCCTCATCCCCCTTCACGCCCGGATAAAGCAGCCTGATCAGCCCCAGGCCAAAACGTCGTTCGCGGCGAAGCTTCTGGATTTGCCCGGCAAGATCGATGCCGAATACCGCCATCACGCTGGCCTCGTCGCTGTTTGAGCCAATCATTACCGGAACGGGATGCTGGCGCGCGGCAAAAAACACGTCGAGCATCGCCTCCGGCAGAACGCAATCACCGACAATGGGCGCAGGGGCAACGTTTAGCGGTGCCGTCAGGGGCCAGAACGCATCAGGAGGAATGGCGCGCAGCTGTTCGGCACTGGCGTTTTCCAGCCCAAAGTGCGCGGCCAGGGCTTCCCCTTTTATCAGCGCCTGCTGGCGCGGGGTATCCGGCAGGGTGTAGCCACTTTGCACTATTGCCTTATGGAAAAGCCCCTTCGCTAAAGGTGACGCCAGAAGTGACAGTACGCTCCGCGCGCCTGCGGATTCGCCAAACAGCGTAATGCTGTCAGGGTCGCCGCCAAAAGCGGCAATATTGTCCCTTACCCATTCCAGGGCAGCGATCTGATCGAGCAGTGCAAAGTTATGCACCACGCGGTCTTCCTCACCCTCCAGCGCGGGATGGGCAAAGAAGCCAAGATGACCGAGGCGATAATTGAGCGTAACAACAACCACGTCGCGTTGTGCGAGGGCTTTACCGTTGTATGGAGGCAATCCACCCGCGCCGAGGGTAAAGCCCCCGCCGTGGAGCCAAACCATAACAGGAAGCGGCGCGGCGCGTTGCGCGGGTGACCAAACGTTGAGATACAGACAATCTTCAGAGAACTGGCCGGGATCGCCACCGCCAAGCTCCTTGCAGTACTCGCTGCTTTGCCAGCTGGACGGCGAAAAGGCTGTCGCCGGGCGCACGCCTTCCCAGCGTTCGGGCGGCCGTGGAGAACGCCAGCGCCAGTCGCCCACCGGCGGTGCGGCATAGGGAATACCGCACCACACGTTAATATCGCCATCGGTAAAACCAGTCAATGCACCCTGGCGCGTTTCAACCACAGGGGCGGAGGGATTTTGCATAACTACCTTCTTTTTCCATCACACCCCAGCAGAGTAACGATTTCAGAGCAAACCGCAACGCTGTTTACTGCGCGTCTCAGCCTCCTGGTAGAGCGTAAACTCATCGTACACCGGACATCCCAGCGCCGTTTCGAACGCATCCCGGCTGGCGTTGCCGTGGCTGCGCGCCTGCGTTTCGTTCCCAAGGTTGGACTGGAAAATGCCCGCCGCGCTGACGGGCAAGAAATCCTCGTAGGTAATCGGCTGGGCGATCACCCAGCCCCGCTCAATCAGCGGCTGCGGGTCGTCCCCGGGACGAAACGCGTGCCGGTGCGCTTCCCCTGCCGGGGTCAGGCGATAGCGGAAATAGGCCAGCTCCTGGCGCCGCATTAACATTTCGCTGTCCGGGAAGTCGCTGAACGCCTCCCGCAAATGAAGCTGGTGCATCAGGTTGTCTTTGCCGGTTCCGGCCTGGCCGAGCAGCTTATCGTATAGCTGGCGCCCTTTCGGCGTAAGCGCGACGCCGCGCTGTTCAATTTCGCCAAACCGCGCCGTATGGGTGCCTTTATGCTCTCCGGCAAAGAGAACCGGCTCCTCCAGCGCTTTAAAGCTGGTCTGACGCAGCAGCACCGGCACCTCACGGCGCGGCGGGCCTTCAATCAGAATTTTCGGTTCAATTCCGTATTTAGGCATCAGCTCCTGCACCCGGTCGATATCCAGCGTGCGCGGCGTGAGATGGTTAATGTGGCAACCGGGGAAACAGACCACGTCGGCAATCAGCCGATGTTCATTGCTCAGCGCCTGATAGGTGTCCCAGTCGACCGTCGCATGGCGGTGCCAGCGGAAAGTCTCTAGCGCTTCCTTCACAAACTCCCGAGCCTGCGGGTCGGTAAACTGCCCTTCCGCCTCGTGCAGTTCAATGAGCTCCAGGCAGCGCGGCGTAAAGATAGCGCGGCGAGAGAGGATCTTCGCGGCCCGCTCGCGCAGTGATGGATTTTCGATTAACTCAAGCCGCAGCAGCGACGTAAAAATGCGAAACGGATTGCGGCACAGCGCCGCATCGTCAACGGGACGAAACGCCGTTGAGTGAACGGGGACGCCTGCCTGAGAGAGATCGTAATAGCTGACCGGATACATCCCCATAATGGCAAACATGCGGCGTAGGGTGGCAAGCTCACGCGCCGTACCAACGCGGATCGCGCCGTGGCGCTCGACGTTCAGCCGCGCAAGCTCATCGGCGTTCGCCAGTTGTTCATGTAAATGTGGGTTGTTTTCGAGAACCGCCAGGTTCACATCCGCAACCAGTTCAAGCAAGGTGCCGTACTGCGGAACTTCCTGCTGGTACATCGCCGACATAGCCTGCGAAAAATGTTCCCGAATATCATCAGCCGTGATGGTGTTCGCCATGATGTCATGCCTCCAGTGAATACTACCTGGAGTGTAGAAAAGGCCGCTCCTTCCGGTGGGAAGAATTTAGGATTTGTGATCTTAAGACGTGAGTGGTTAAGCCGTGCGCGGCTATGCCACTTGTTCAGAACAAGAAAAATTAATCCAGGATTAATCTGCATTTATCATCAAATTTTATTTCAATTGGCTTATATGAAGGATGTAAATATATGTTGTCGCATTAATAATGCGGTTACCCCCATTAAACACAACCGGTTACGTCGCTCCGTCAAAAATATATTACCTGCAAGCGAAGCGTTAATTACCCCCTTTTAGTTAGCCATAAACGCCAGATATCCAAATTATATTTGACTCAGCGCCACCAGCGTCTAGAGTTATTAATCGAACGACGAGTGATACGGATTATTTTCTTCGTATCTTACTGACATAACCAATATATGAATATGAGGTTTAATATGGCAGAGCATCGTGGTGGTTCCGGTAATTTCGCTGAAGACCGTGATAAAGCATCAGAAGCTGGTAAGAAAGGTGGCCAGCACAGCGGTGGGAATTTTAAAAATGATCCCCAGCGCGCGTCAGAAGCCGGTAAAAAAGGTGGTCAGAACAGTCACGGCGGAGGCCGAAAATCTGACAATTCCTGATCGTATTTTATGACCAGTGAGTATGCTGCGGGCCTCACGGCTCGCAGTAACCTTTACCTGTTTAACCGGAGCGTAATATGAATATGAAAAGTATTGAAGACGTCTTTATCCATCTCCTGTCCGACACCTACAGCGCGGAAAAACAGCTGACCCGCGCGTTAAGCAAGCTCTCCCGCGCCGCCTCCAGCGAACAACTCAGCGCCGCGTTCGCTGCGCACCTGGAAGAGACGCAGGGGCAAATTGAGCGTATTGACCAGATTGTTGAACAAGAGTCGGGGATCAAGCTCAAGCGTATGAAGTGTGTGGCAATGGAGGGTCTCATCGAAGAAGCAAACGAGGTCATTGAAAGCACGGAGAAAAATGAAGTGCGAGACGCGGCGTTAATTGCTGCAGCGCAAAAAGTCGAACATTACGAAATTGCCAGCTACGGCACCCTTGCCACGTTAGCAGAACAGCTTGGCTATAAAAAAGCCGTCAAGCTTCTTGCCGAAACGCTGGAAGAAGAGAAAGAAACCGATCTTAAATTAACCGATTTGGCCGTTGGCAATATTAATCAAAAGGCCCAAAAAGGTTAACCCAGGAAATAATGAGCATCAGCATTTAAATTATTTAAATCACTCCCAGGAGTTTATTATGAATCATGTAGAACACTACCATGATTGGCTGCGCGATGCCCATGCGATGGAAAAGCAAGCTGAATCCATGCTGGAATCGATGGCCAGCCGCATCGATAATTATCCTGACCTGCGCGCGCGTATTGAGCAGCACGTCAACGAGACAAAACGGCAAATTACATTGCTGGAAGAAATTCTCGATCGTAATGATATTTCTCGCTCTGTCTTGAAAGATTCCATGAGCAAAATGGCCGCTCTCGGTCAGTCCATTGGGGGGATGTTCCCTTCCGATGAGATCGTAAAAGGCTCGATCAGCGGCTACGTTTTCGAACAGTTTGAGATCGCCTGCTATACCTCCCTGCTGGCGGCGGCCAAAAAAGCGGGTGACACCGCCTCGGTGCCCGCTATCGAAACCATCCTCGCGGAAGAACGCGAAATGGCCGACTGGCTGATTCGCCACATTCCGCAGACAACGGAACAGTTCCTGCTGCGCTCTGACGCGGACGGCGTTGAAGCGAAAAAATAACAAGAGGGAGTGTATATGTTCCGACACGTAAAACAGCTGCAGTATACGGTTCGCGTTGCCGAACCGAATCCGGGCCTGGCTAACCTTTTGCTGGAACAGTTTGGCGGGCCGCAGGGCGAGCTTGCCGCCGCCTGTCGTTACTTCACTCAGGGACTGAGCGATGACGATCCTGGCCGCAAAGATATGCTGATGGATATCGCTACCGAGGAGCTGAGCCACCTCGAAATTATCGGCACCCTGGTCGGTATGCTTAACAAAGGGGCCAAAGGCGAACTGGCGGAAGGCGTTGAAAGCGAAGCAGAGCTGTATCGGTCCATGACCGAAAACGGTAACGACAGCCACATCACTTCGCTGCTTTACGGTGGCGGTACGCCGCTAACCAACTCGGCGGGCGTCCCCTGGACCGCGGCTTATATTGACACCATTGGTGAGCCGACCGCCGACCTGCGCTCTAACGTGGCGGCAGAAGCAAGAGCCAAGATCATCTATGAACGGCTGATTAACGTGACCGATGACCCCGGCGTTAAGGATGCGCTGGCGTTTCTGATGACGCGTGAGGCGGCGCATCAGCTCTCATTTGAGAAGGCGCTGCAGTCCATCCGCAATAATTTCCCCCCCGGAAAACTGCCGCCCATCCAGGAGTACACCAACAAGTACTACAATATGTCTGAAGGTGGAGAAGTCCGCGGAAGCTGGAACAGCGATAAGCACTTCGATTATGTGGAATCTCCCCAGCCAGCGGTCGACGGCGGTGATGGCAGTGCAAGCGTGACGCTCACGAAAGAGCAAGCCACGTTGGTTAAGGCCATGTCTGCGCGCACAAAGTCCGATCCTAAAGCCGATCCGCTAACCGGCGCCGAGCTTGGCGCAGGGAAGAAAAAACCGTAATCGGTTTTGCCAGGCGGCCCAGCGCTGCCTGGCAATTCTCGTTAGCCCTCCGTTCCAGAGGTACGGCCCATGTTCGAACTCGATGCATTTCATCTGGCCAGAATCCAGTTTGCCTTTACCGTCTCCTTTCATATCCTTTTTCCTGCCATCACCATCGGGCTCGCCAGCTATCTGGTGGTGCTCGAAGGCATGTGGCTGCGCACCAAAAACGACGTCTGGCGCTCGCTGTATCATTTCTGGCTCAAGATCTTTGCCGTTAACTTCGGCATGGGCGTGGTGTCAGGGCTGGTGATGGCCTACCAGTTTGGGACCAACTGGAGCGGTTTTTCTCAGTTCGCAGGCAGCATCACCGGACCGCTACTCACCTATGAGGTACTTACCGCCTTCTTCCTCGAAGCCGGTTTTTTAGGCGTGATGCTGTTCGGCTGGAACAAGGTCGGCCCGGGGCTACACTTCTTCGCGACCTGCATGGTGGCGCTGGGTACCCTGATGTCTACCTTCTGGATCCTCGCCTCCAACAGCTGGATGCACACGCCGCAGGGCTTCAGCATACAGAACGGTCAGGTCATCCCCGAAGACTGGCTGGCCATCATCTTTAACCCCTCCTTCCCGTACCGGCTGATTCATATGTCGATTGCCGCGTTCCTCAGCAGCGCGCTGTTTGTGGGCGCATCGGGCGCGTGGCACCTGCTGCGCGGTAACGACACCCCTGCCGTGCGCAAAATGTTCTCCATGGCAATGTGGATGGCGCTGCTGGTCGCCCCCATCCAGGCCGTGGTGGGCGATATGCACGGCCTGAACACGCTGGAGCACCAGCCCGCCAAGATTGCGGCCATCGAAGGACACTGGGAGAACCCGCCAGGAGAAGCCACGCCGCTGCTGCTGTTTGGCGTGCCGGACATGGACGAAGAGCGTACCAAATACGGGCTTGAGATCCCCGCGCTCGGCAGCCTGATCCTGACGCATAGCCTGGATAAACAGGTGCCCGCCCTGAAGGATTTTCCGAAAGAAGATCGGCCTAACTCGCTCATCGTCTTCTGGTCGTTCCGCGTCATGGTCGGGATGGGGCTGCTGATGATTGCGCTCGGCGCGCTCAGCGTCTGGCTACGGTATCGGCACCGGCTGTACCACTCGCGCCCGTTCCACTGGTTTGCCCTGTGCATGGGGCCCGCCGGGCTGCTCGCGCTGCTGGCAGGCTGGGTGACTACCGAAGTGGGCCGTCAGCCGTGGGTGGTTTACGGCTACCTGCGCACGATAGACGCCGTATCGCTGCACAGCACGCTGCAGATGAGCATCAGCCTGCTGGCCTTTATCGTGGTCTACTGTTCGGTATTTGGCGTGGGCTATGTCTATCTCGTCCGGCTGATTAAGAAAGGGCCGCAGCCTGTCGGCACGCTGACCTCTAATACCTCGGGCACCCCTGCCCGTCCGCTGTCTGCCGCTGAATCTGTTCCTGAAGAGGAGAGAAGCTGATGGGCGTTGATATCTCGGTTATCTGGTTTGCGATCATCGTCTTTGCCACGCTGATGTACATCGTTATGGATGGCTTTGACCTCGGGATTGGGATGCTCTTCAGCTTTGTTGGCGATGCCAAAGAGCGCGACGTGATGGTGAACAGCGTCGCGCCGGTCTGGGACGGAAACGAAACCTGGCTGGTGCTCGGTGGCGCGGGGTTATTCGGCGCCTTTCCGCTGGCCTATGCGGTGATCGTGGATGCGCTGACCATTCCCCTTACCGCCATGCTGATTGGCCTGATCTTCCGCGGCGTGGCGTTTGAATTTCGCTTTAAGGCCACCCCGTCGCACCGCAAATTCTGGGACTACTCCTTTGCGGGCGGATCGCTGCTCGCCACCTTCAGCCAGGGCATCGTCGTGGGCGCAATGATCAACGGCTTCGACGTGGAAGGCCGCCGCTTCGTGGGCTCATCGCTGGACTGGCTGACGCCGTTCAACCTGTTCTGCGGGCTGGGGCTGATCGTCGCCTATACCCTGCTGGCGACCACCTGGCTCATCATGAAAAGCGAAGGCGCGCTGCAAACCCGCATGCGCGAGCTGACCCGCCACGTGCTGCTGGCGCTGATGGTGGTCATCGCCGTGGTGAGCATCTGGACGCCGCTTGGCTGGCAGTACGTGGCCGACCGCTGGTTCACCCTGCCGAATTTCTTCTGGTTCCTGCCGGTCCCCATTCTGGTGGCGGTGTTTAGCCTGCTGATCTGGCGGCTGACCCGCAATCCGAACAGCCATGCCCGCCCGTTCCTGCTGACGCTTGGTTTAATCTTTCTCGGCTTTAGCGGGCTGGGCATCAGCCTGTGGCCGCACATTATTCCGCCGCGCATTACCCTCTGGGAGGCCGCCGCACCGCCTGCCAGCCAGCTGTTTATGCTGGTCGGGACGCTGCTGATTATTCCGGTGATTCTGGTGTACACCGCCTGGAGCTACTATGTCTTCCGGGGCAAAGTGTCTGATACGGAAGGCTATCACTGAGGTGCGCTATGGCAGGCTGGCATACACGAGCCATTATCTACCAGATTGATACCGCCCTGTTTTACGACCTGAACGGCGATGGCTGCGGAGACATCGCCGGAATAGGGGCAAAGCTGCGCTACATTCGCCGGATGGGGGCGACGGTTATCTGGATCACCCCGTTTTATCTGACGCCGTTTCTGGATGAAGGCTACGACGTCAGCGACCATCTGCAGGTCGATCCGCGCTTTGGAAAACTGAAGGATATCATCGCGTTTATCGAGCAGGCCCGCGAGCTGGGCATGCAGGTGATTATCGAGCTGCTGATCCAGCACACCTCGGACGCGCACCCCTGGTTTCAACAGGCGCGCCGCAATCCGCAGTCCCCCTTTCGCGACTATTATCTGTGGTCAGACAGCGATGATGACGATACGCCGCCGATGTTTCCCGGCGTCGAAAAGAGCGTCTGGTCATGGGACGACGAGGCCGGGCAATACTACCGGCACATGTTCTATCGCCACGAGCCGGACCTCAATCTCGCCTCGCCTGCCGTACTCAAGGAGATCGACAACATCATCCTCTTCTGGCTCAAGCTCGGCGTATCGGGCTTTCGCCTGGACGCCGCGTCTCACCTGACAAAACAGGCCGGGCGTGGGGAGGAGAAAAAGGGGCTGTGGATCCTCGAGCATATGCGTCAGCTGATTGAGCAACATAACCCGGATGCGATCCTGCTTGGCGAAGTGGACGTCGAGGTAGAGGAATATAAAGACTACTTTGGCGATAACGATCGCCTTAACCTGGTGCTGAACTTCTGGCTTAACAAGTACTTCTACGTCAGCCTGGCCGAGAAGAGCGCCCGCCCGCTGCGCAACGCGGTGAAGAAAATGATCGTGCCGCCCGATTCCTGCTGCTTCGCCAACTGGCTGCGCAACCACGACGAGCTGGACCTCGAGGGCATTGGTCAAAAAGCCAAACAGATCGTGCTAGACACCTTCGCGCCGGATGAAAATATGAACGTGTATCAGCGCGGCATTCGACGCCGTCTGGCGCCGATGCTGAATGGCGATCAAAAACGGCTGGCGTTCTGTCACGCGGTGCTGTTCTCTCTGCCGGGCGTACCGGTGATGCGCTACGGGGATGAGATCGGCATGGGAGACGATCTGGCGCTGGAAGAGCGCTACGCCGTGCGCACGCCGATGCAGTGGGCGGGCTCGCAGGGCGGTGGATTTTCGGATGCCGATCCTGACGCATTTATCGCCCCCATCATCGATCGCGGCCCCTACCGCTACCACAAAGTCAACGTGGCGGACTCGCTCCTGCACCGCAGCTCCCTCCTGCACCGGATCATGGATATCGCTAACACGCGCTCGGAGTTCCCGGAAATCGCCGTTGCGCCGTTTCGGCTCATCAATGTGGATAACGATGCCGTGCTGGGGATTTACTACGAGGCCGACGAACGCAGCATTCTGACCTTTGTGAACTTTAGCGACAAACCGGTTACGTTCTTCGCCAAAGGGATCCGGCACGCGACCTGGACCGCCTGTCTGGCAGACAAACATTACGATGATGCGCTACTCCCCGGCAAAACGGTTGAGCTGAGCCTCAGCGGCTACGGTTACCGCTGGTTCTGGACCAGCCGCACCGCGCTGCGCTGACTATTTTTTTCGGATCGTCAGCAGACGAGCCAGGACCACGCCCGCCACCGCGAGCGAACCGAGCAGTACCTTCCCCGGCACGCCGGAGGTCATGGTCACGGCGCGGTTCTTCGCTTCGGCAGTAAAACGCCCGTGGATCCTGTGAAGATCGTTGACGGGGCGATCGAGGTAGTCCTGACGATCTTCGGCATTCAGCGTATCGGTCATCTGCCCTTCCCAGGCTTTGCTGGCCATCAGCCGATCGAGAAAATTGGGGAACAGGAACTGCCCGACAATTGACTGGACGGTGCTGCTGCCCACCCAAAGTTCGCGCACCGGTTTTTGCGCGACCTTAAAAATGGCGCTGGCCGCCACTTCGGGCTGGAAGACGGGCGGAACGGGGCGCATCGCCCAGGCAAATTTATTCCTCGCCCACTCAAACTGCGGCGTATTGAGCCCCGGCATCTGCACCATTGATATCGACACCCGGCTATTTTCGTGCATCAGCTCGGTGCGCACGGCGTCGGTGAACCCCCGTATGGCCGCTTTCGCGCCGCAGTAGGCGGACTGCAGGGGAATGGAGCGGTAGGCCAGCGCAGAGCCGACCTGGATAATCACCCCGCGATCGCGAGGCACCATCAGCTCCAGCGCGGCGCGGGTGCCGTTGACGTAGCCCAGATACGTCACCTCCGTGACGCGGCGAAACTCCTCGGGCGTCATTGTCCGAAACGGTGCCAGCACGGCCCCCATGGCGTTATTAATCCATACGTCAATCGCGCCGAGACGATATTCGATGTCGTTGGCGGCGTCGGCTACCGCCTGGCTATCCGCCACGTCGGCCTGAACGGCGTACGCGTTCACCCCAAAACGGCGCAGTTCTTCCTGCGTAGAGTGCAGGCTGTCTGCGTCGCGGGCAATAATCCCCACGTCATACCCCGCTTTGGCAAAGTGCAGCGCCGTGGCTTTACCCACGCCCGCCGTCCCCCCGGTAATGACAATTACGGCCATATCCCCTCCATCATGACGTCAAGCCCGATAGCTCCCCGATCAGCTCCGTTAACGAATAACGGACCGCTTTTTCCACCACGTCCTGGCATTCACCGGAAAAGTGCACGGTGCTCGTTTCCGTACGCCCCCGTAAATTCCAGGCGAAGCAGACGGTACCTGCTGCCGTACCGTCGTCGCCCCCTTCCGGGCCAGCGTATCCGCTGATGGCGATACTGATATCGGCCTCGGCAATCTCGCGAATTTTTGCGGCCATTTCGGTGACCGTCTGCTCGCTGACGGCGGTGAAGCGCTCAAGGGTTTCGCGACGTACGCCCAGGATCCTCTCCTTGGCCTCATCGCTGAACACCACCATCCCGACATCATAGAACTCTGCCGTGTTCTCCTCAGCGCAGAGCGCAACCGCCAGATTGCCGCCGGTGCAGGACTCCGCCGTGGTTAAGCGAAGCCCTAAATCCGTCAGCTTCGTTGCCAGCTTTTTGGTGAGCTCGCCCGTGGTCTCGTTTTTATCGTGATCCAGATTGCTCATTAGGGTGCCTCTTAATTTTCAAAGGGAATGATTGAAATATGCCCATTCCGTTCAAGAATAGCGTATTTAATTTTAGCGAACTCGGTAATGCCATTATTTTGCCGGGCTGACACAAGAATATCATCGCAGGAAACATCAACTTTCTTCAGCTTATCGGTGAGCGGGACACCGTTTTCCACCAGAATAACCGGCGTGCCGTCCAGAATATTTTCAACGGGTGAAAAATATTTCTTCATCAGGCCAAATATTATATCCACCACCACCAGCGTAGTTATCGTAATCATTGCCCCGGCGACCGAGAAATCCTCGCCCAATAGCGCCTGCTGCGTCGCCTCGCTGATAATCAGGAGCAGAATCAGGTCGAAACTGGTCATCTGCAGCAAGGCTCGCCGCCCGGCCACCTTAAATACCACCACCAGAAACAGATATATAGCCAGAGCACGAAAGACCATATCCATGTTCGTCTCCTAAGGATAAATAACCTGCCAGAAAGGTATTTCGGGCTCGTTGTTGACACGCAGCGTATTTGTCCACTTACCCGCTTTAGAGGGCGTCAAAAACAGCTGGATGGAGAATTTTTCATTCTGCTCCAGGTTGTTAAAGACAAAGAAGAGCGTATTACCACGGCTGTACATGCTGTCCGGCTGTGGCCAGATGCTGCCAGGTTCATAAGCTTCCCGGTCCTCGCTGGTCATGCCGATCACGTACTTTCCCGGCGCCTTAACCGGAAATGCGATCCGTACAGGAAACTCCGTTTCACGCCGTCCGAAGCGCTCATAGCTAATCGTGAGCGTTTTTGCCGAATTTGTTTTTTCGGTATCACTCACCATTCCGCTTGAAAACAGACCGGCAATCGCGGCCACAATAATGCCTAACAAGACCACAAAACCGACCTGGCGAAAGGCATATTCGAACGTCAGCAAGCGATAACTTTCATTTATACCGGGCAACTTTTCATTTTTACGATTCATCTGCGGCATCACCGTTTCGCTTATTTAGTGAACGTTATGATTTTCATACCAAAATGCTTTTAGGACTTATCACATTTGCCACATAAAGGAATAGCAATAATACTTAATAAGTCAAGACAGCCATAATGAAGGATATCAAATGAAATTATCAGTCATTCCAGCATTATTTATATTACTCGCCCCTGCCGCGTGGGCCGATAATAACGGTGGTTTAGAAAAGGGAGAAGCTCCCCCGCCGCCGCACGCCCTGGATGATGGCTATCGAGGCACTGACGACGCGCGAATTATGACCATTAATCAGGCAAAAGAAATGCACGATGGCGCATCGATTTCACTGCGCGGTAACCTGATTGATGGCAGCGGCGATAAATATGTTTTCCAGGATAAAACGGGCAAAATAGACGTTATTATCCCTAAGGCGGTATTTGACGACAGAACCGTTAAGCCCGATCAGATGATCAGCATTAACGGCTCGCTCGATAAAAAATCATCTCCTCCCGTCGTCCGAGTCGATCGTTTACAGAAATAAGTTCAGCGAAGCGTTAACGCTGCCACTATCCATCAAATCTCACCCCTTGGCCTAAGGAGTCAGCTATGAGTGATACTCAACAACGTACCGACGCTTACCCGCAACCTCCCTTCCCGGAGCAGCCCCAAACGCCGCCGGGTCTGGCCTCTGACATGCAGCCTGCCCCCGACCACGGGGAAACGAGCTATAAAGGCCACGGTCGCCTGGCCGGGAAAAAGGCGCTGATCACCGGCGGCGACTCCGGTATTGGTCGGGCCGTCGCGATTGCCTACGCCCGTGAAGGCGCAGATGTCGCTATCAACTATCTCCCCGAAGAAGAAAAAGATGCCGCTGAGGTGATTGACCTGATAAAGGCGGAAGGACGCACGGCCGTCGCGCTGCCCGGCGATATTCGGGACGAGAATTTTTGCCAGAATCTGGTGGAGGAAGCCGTCACGCAGCTGGGCGGGCTGGATATTCTGGTGAATAACGCGGGCCGCCAGCAGTATCGGGAATCGCTGGAAGACCTCACGACCGAGGATTTCGACGCGACGTTCAAAACGAACGTCTACGCCCCTTTCTGGATCACGAAGGCCGCGCTGCGCCACCTTAAAGCGCCAGCCTCTATTATTAATACCTCCTCCGTGCAGGCAGTAAAACCCAGCGCCGTGCTGCTGGACTATGCGCAAACCAAAGCGTGCCTTGCCGTGTTTACCAAAGCCTTAGCCAAGCAGCTTGGGCCAAAAGGGATACGCGTGAACGCCGTCGCGCCCGGCCCTTACTGGACGGTGCTGCAGCCCAGCGGCGGACAGCCGCAGGAAAAAGTGAAGCAGTTCGGGGGAGATACGCCGCTGGGCCGCCCCGGTCAGCCCGTTGAGATCGCCCCGCTCTACGTCACTCTGGCCTCGGATGAATGTTCGTATACGTCGGGCCAGGTATGGTGTTCTGACGGCGGTGACGGGGTAATTTAAGCCCCCAGACGAAGCAGGAGAGGACAAGGACGTCTTCCGACCCACCCGCTGCGAAAAATGCGTTGTAACTCAAACAGATTAAATGTTAAAAATATTTTGCTATCAAGTTATCAAAATTAAACAACTTAGCTTGTCACCCGCATCGCTCTGTTTTTAACATCGCCTATGGAAAAAAATGGTCTGTTCAGTCAGCGCATACGCTTGCGCCATTTGCATACATTTGTGGCCGTCGCTCAACAGGGAACGCTGGGGCGAGCGGCTGAAACCCTTAACCTAAGCCAGCCAGCGCTGTCAAAAACGCTGAACGAACTGGAACAACTCACCGGGACACGGCTGTTCGATCGTGGCCGTCTTGGCGCGCAGCTCACGCTCGTGGGCGAACAGTTCCTGACGCACGCCGTTAAGGTCCTGGATGCGTTGAACACCGCGGGCCAGGCGCTAAACCGCAAAGACGAGCAAACCACCGAGATTGTGCGCGTGGGCGCGCTTCCTACGGCTGCACTCGGCATATTGCCCCCCGTCATTGGCCAGTTTCACAAGCACCAGCGGCATACCACTATCCAGGTCGCCACAATGAATAACACCATGCTGCTCGCGGGGCTGAAATCTGGCGAGCTGGATCTGGGGATTGGCAGAATGTCGGACCCTGAGCTGATGGGCGGCCTCAACTACGAACTGCTTTTCCTGGAATCGCTGAAGCTGGTCGTTCGTCCTAAGCACCCCCTGCTGCAGGATACCGTGACCCTGAGCCGCGTCATGGAATGGCCTGTTGTGGTATCCCCCAAAGGCACCGTCCCACGGCAAAATGCCGAAACGTTGCTGCAGATGCAAGGCTGTACGATGCCATCCGGCTGTATCGAAACCCTCTCGGCGTCACTTTCTCGTCAGCTGACGGTGGATTTCGACTACGTTTGGTTCGTGCCGTCGGGCGCGGTCAAAGACGATCTGCGCCAGGGCACGCTCACCTCACTACCGATCATCTCGCCGGGCGCGGGAGAACCCATCGGTATATTAACCCGCGTTGACGCCCCGCTTTCTGCAGGGGCACAGACCCTGCTGAGCGCCATCCGCAAATCGATGCCCGCCTGATACCTCCTTATTGCCTGATTTTCTAACCCGTCATGGTGACGGGTTTCTTCTGCTCTCTAATCAAATAATGCGAAATCATTCATTAACAATTGCGCAAAACAATTTAACAGTTTTATCATAGCCACGAATTCACCAAATGGTTCGCACTACGTTTGTTAACCGTGAATTTATGCGCTAGCGAACCTCTCCCTAGCGTTATAACCAGCATAACCCCGTCTTTTGTTATCCATTTGGTACAGATGCCACACAGCACGGACCCTAACAAGACGGGCGTATTTAAGGAGACAGAAATGGCATTTGGCAGCGCGCCGCGCGGGATCCCTCGTATCCTGCAGTGGCTCCTTGCCGGACTGATGGCGCTCATCGGTCTGGCGGTCGGCGGCTTGGGCTTCAAGCTCGCGACGGTGGGAGGAAGTTGGTACTTCCTGATTATGGGCGTGGTGATGGTGATTGCCGCCATCCTGATTTTCACCGGCCGCACCAGCGGCATTGTGCTCTACGCAATCGCGTTTATCGCTTCACTCTTCTGGGCGGTGAGCGACGCAGGCTGGGATTTCTGGCCGCTCTTCTCACGCCTGTTCACGTTCACCGTGCTGGCGTTTCTGAGCGCCATCGTCTGGCCTTATCTGCGTGCTGCCAACGCCAGCGCGCCGGTGAACAAGACCCCGGCCTTTGGCGTCGCGGCAGTGTTGGCCGTGGCCATGCTGGTCAGCTTCGGCTGGATGTTCAAACCGCAAACGCTGGTGTCGGCCAACGAACCGGTGCCGGTGAAACCCGTCGCGCCGGGCGAACAGCAAAAAAACTGGGAGCACTGGGGTAACACTACCCACGGCGACCGCTTCGCCGCGCTGGATCAAATCAACAAGCAAAACGTTGGCGACCTGAAGGTTGCCTGGGTGGCGCACACCGGCGATATCCCTCAGAGCAACGGGTCAGGTGCCGAAGATCAAAACACCCCGCTGCAGGTTGGCGACACGCTGTACGTCTGTACGCCATACAGCAAGGTGCTGGCGCTGGACGTCGACTCCGGCAAGGAGAAATGGCGTTACGATTCGAAAGCCACTGCGCCAAACTGGCAGCGCTGCCGTGGTCTGGGCTACTTTGAAGATCATCAAAATGTGACAACGTCACAGGCCGATGCGCAGCCTGCCGCCTGCTCTCGTCGTCTGTTCCTGCCTACCACCGACGCCCGCCTGATTGCCATTAACGCCGACAGCGGCAAGGTCTGTGAAGACTTTGGCGATCGCGGTATCGTTGACCTGAGCGTCGGTATGGGCGAGATCAAGCCGGGCTACTACCAGCAAACGTCAACGCCGCTGGTGGCGGGTAACGTTGTGGTAGTCGGCGGACGCGTGGCGGATAACTTCTCCACCGGCGAACCGCCGGGCGTGGTGCGCGCCTATGACGTTCATACCGGTAAACTGGCATGGGCATGGGACCCGGGTAACCCGAACCTGACCGGCCTGCCGCCTGAAGGCCAGACCTACACACGCGGCACCCCGAACGTCTGGTCTGCGATGTCTTACGACGCCAAACTCAACCTGATCTATCTGCCGACCGGCAACGCCACCCCGGACTTCTGGGCGGGTGAACGTACCGCGCTGGACGATAAATACAGTTCATCCATCGTGGCCGTGGATGCTACCACCGGCCAGGTGCGCTGGCATTTCCAGACCACCCACCACGACCTGTGGGACTTCGACCTGCCTTCCCAGCCGCTGCTGTACGACCTGCCGGACGGTAAAGGCGGTACGACGCCCGTGCTGGTGCAGACCAGCAAGCAGGGCATGATCTTCATGATCAACCGCGAAACCGGTAAGCCGGTTGCGAAGGTGGAAGAGCGTCCTGTTCCGGCGGGTAACGTCGAGGGCGAGCGCTACTCTCCAACCCAGCCGTATTCCGTCGGCATGCCGATGATTGGCAACCAGACGCTGACCGAATCCGACATGTGGGGCGCCACGCCTGTCGACCTGCTGCTGTGCCGCATTCAGTTCAAAGAGATGCGTCACCAGGGCGTCTTTACCCCTCCGGGTCTGGATCGCTCCCTGCAGTTCCCCGGCTCGCTCGGCGGAATGAACTGGGGCAGCGTATCGGTCGACCCGAACAACGGCCTGATGTTCGTTAACGACATGCGTCTTGGCCTGGCGAACTACATGGTTCCGCGCGCGAATGTTGCCAAAAATGCGAGCGGCATCGAGATGGGCATTGTGCCAATGGACGGAACGCCGTTCGGCGCCATGCGCGAACGCTTCCTGTCGCCGCTGGGCATTCCGTGCCAGAAACCACCGTTTGGAACCATGTCCGCAGTTGACCTGAAATCCGGCAAGCTGGTGTGGCAGGTTCCGGTTGGTACCGTTGAAGACACCGGACCGCTGGGCATTCGTATGCACATGCCAATCCCAATCGGCATGCCGACGCTTGGCGCATCGCTGTCTACACAGTCTGGCCTGCTGTTCTTTGCCGGCACCCAGGACTTCTACCTGCGCGCGTTTGACACCGCCACCGGGAAAGAGATCTGGAAAGACCGTCTGCCGGTGGGCAGCCAGTCCGGGCCGATGACCTACGTTTCGCCGAAGACCGGTAAACAGTACATCATCATTAACGCGGGCGGTGCGCGTCAGTCGCCGGATCGCGGTGATTACGTTATCGCCTACGCGTTACCCGATAAGAAATAAGATGTGAAAAAGGGACCGAAAGGTCCCTTTTTTGTAGGTCGGGTAAGCGAAGCGTCACCCGACACTGCTGCCAACTCAGAACGTCTCCCAGTTATCCCCGGAAACCGCCGCCGCTGGCCGTAACGGCGCGCTCGTTGCTATAGGTGCAGACGGCACCGCGCGGCCCGTCTTTGCACCGCTCAGACGAAACGCCCCTACCGCTTCGGTCAGACGCGCGCCCTGTTCTTCCAGGGATGCCGCCGCCGCTGAGGCCTCTTCCACCAGCGAGGCGTTCTGCTGCGTCACTTTGTCCATCTCAGAAATCGCCTGGCTCACCTGCACGATGCCGCGGCTCTGCTCGTCGGACGCTGCGGCAATTTCCAGCATGATGTCGGTAACGCGCTTCACCGCCTCAACGATTTCATTCATGGTATTCCCTGCGGCAACCACTTCACCCGACCCCTGGTCGATCAAATTCACCGATTCGTTGATCAGGCTTTCAATCTCCTTCGCGGCGTTGGCGCTGCGGCTTGCCAGCGTACGCACCTCGCTCGCCACCACCGCAAAACCGCGCCCCTGTTCGCCCGCGCGCGCCGCTTCTACCGCAGCGTTGAGCGCCAGGATGTTGGTCTGGAAGGCGATGCTGTTAATCACCGCGGTGATTTCAGAGATTTTCTTCGAGCTGGTGGAGATGTTGCCCATGGTTTTCACCACGCCGGAGACCATCTGGCCGCCCCGGCTGGCTTTGCCGGAAGCGTCCTCCGCCAGCTTGCTCGCGTGGTGCGCGTTGTCGGCGTTTTGCTTCACGGTTGCGGTCAGTTGCTCCATGCTCGCGGCGGTCTGCTCAATGGCCGCGGCCTGCTGTTCGGTGCGTGAAGAGAGATCGGTATTACCCGCAGAAATTTCGCTGGTGCCGCGGTAAATCTCCTCGGCCCCCTGACGCACGGTGCCCACCGTGGTGACCAGCGAGTGCTGCATGGTCTGGAGGTCGCGCGAGAGTCGGCCAATTTCACTGCGTCCCGTGGCGTCGTCCGGCATCGTTAAATCGCCCCTGGCGATATTCTCAATGCGGGTGGCGGCACGCTGCAGCGGGTTAATGACCGTGCGGCGCAGCACGATAAAGGTGATTGCCGTCAGCACCAGCGCCAGCGCGAAGGCACCTACCATAAACATCAGGCCGAGCTGCGTACGCTTGTGCGCCTGAGAGGTGAGCGCGTTGGCACGATCGGTACGGATCTTAATCGCCTTCAGCAGAACATCGTTATAGGCATCGTCCAGCGGGCGCGCGGATTCGTTTTCATGATTGATGATGGCCTCAAACATGCCGTTTTTCGCGTATTTGAGCATCGGCTGAAGGCCGGCAACGTAGGCCTCGTAGCGTGTTTTGAGATCGCCATCCAGCGCCTCGTCTGCCGGAGTACGCACGCTGCGGTGCATGTAGGCGTTGAACCCTTCTTGCGACTGCTTAATCCGCTTTTCTGCCTCGCTGATGTTTTGCTTCATCGCATCCATTTCAGCGATACGGCTTGCGGCACCCGCATGGATCATATTGATGCGCGCGGTACGTAAATGGTTGGAGCTGTTCGATAACCCCGTACGCACCTGGATTTCAGCCGTGACATCCTGCTGGTCGTTATCTGCCTGCAGCAGGAAATAGCCCGCCAGCGCTGAGCTCAAGGCAAACAGAAGAATGATGCCACCGAGAATGGAGGAAAACAGCGGAACCAGCCTGATGTGATGCAAGAAGCTCAGCCTGTGCTGCGCCTGCATCGAAGTTGTGTTGTCCATGACCGTCGACTCTCTTATAGGTAAGATGCGTAAAAACACGCCTGTAAAATAGTCATCGGCACGGCGGGAAATTTGATTACGGCTAAAAGCGCCGGACAGGTCACACTTTAGAGAAGATTATTAGAGAAATGCCAGCGGCAAAAACCGCTGGCAGAATAATCAGTTGTCGCCGAAATGTATGACGGTACGGATGGATTTACCTTCATGCATCAGATCGAAGGCGTCGTTGATCTGCTCCAGCGGCAGGCGGTGGGTAATAAACGGGTCGAGCTGGATTTTCCCGGCCATGGCATCTTCAACCATGCCCGGCAGCTGGGTACGGCCCTTCACGCCGCCGAACGCTGAACCGCGCCACACGCGCCCGGTCACCAGCTGGAACGGACGGGTTTTGATCTCCTGACCTGCGCCCGCCACGCCGATGATGATGCTCTCACCCCAGCCTTTGTGACAGCACTCAAGGGCGGAACGCATCACGTTCACGTTGCCGATACATTCAAAGCTAAAGTCCACGCCGCCGTCGGTCAGCTCAACAATCACCTCCTGAACCGGCTTATCATGATCCTTAGGGTTAACGAAATCGGTCGCGCCCATTTCGCCCGCCAGCTTGAATTTCTCCGGGTTGGTATCCACGGCGATAATACGTCCGGCTTTCGCCTGTACCGCGCCCTGGATGACGGCCAGACCGATCCCGCCCAGGCCAAACACCGCGACGGTATCGCCCTCTTTAACTTTCGCCGTGTTGTGCACCGCGCCAATGCCGGTGGTCACGCCGCAGCCCAGCAGGCAGACTTTGTCCAGCGGCGCCTGCGGGTTCACTTTTGCCAGAGAGATTTCTGCGCAAACGGTGTACTCGCTGAAGGTGCTGGTGCCCATGTAGTGATAGATTGGCTCGCCGTTGTAGGAGAAGCGCGTGGTGCCGTCCGGCATCAGGCCTTTACCCTGCGTGGCGCGAACGGCCTGACAGAGGTTCGTTTTGCCGGATTTACAGAACTTACACTCGCCGCATTCGGCGGTATAGAGCGGAATAACGTGGTCGCCCGGCTTGAGGCTGGTCACGCCCTCGCCCACTTCTACCACCACGCCGCCGCCTTCATGGCCGAGTACCGCCGGGAAGACGCCTTCCGGATCGTCGCCGGACAGGGTAAACGCATCGGTATGACACACGCCGGTATGGGTAATTTTGATCAGCACTTCGCCCTTCTTCGGCGGTGCAACGTCGATTTCAACGATTTTCAGCGGCTGGCCGGGGCCAAATGCGACAGCTGCGCGAGATTTCATATTGTCTTCCCTTATGTGAGGTCTATGGGTTTATTTTAGATAAGAGCGTAGCAAATGGCCGACTTCTGCCATTCGCACCGCTCGCTGATCCGGTGTTGTCTCCCCCGTGACCAGCTCGTCTTTAAGGTGAATTTCGACCATTTCGCCCATCAGGCCGTTTGCTGCGCCGCGTACGGCGGCAATTTGCTGCAGGATGGCCAGGCACGGTTCGCCTGATTCCAGCGCGCGTTCCAGGGCATCAACCTGCCCGCGGATGCGGCGTACGCGGGTGAGAACGCGCTTTTTATCTTCGGGTGAATGCGGCATATGCGCTCCTGAATATACTGTAGGGGGGTATGGTATTTTATCCTGATGCATCCTGTAAAGCAGCGATCGACGCCGTTCATTTATAAGAGTCACGTATTGATGCTACAATTCTATAAATTTCATAAATATACGTGGATACGATGAGTACAACTAACTTTATCCGGCCTCAGCTTCAGCTGCCTAATGGCGCCGATAAGCTGCTCCTGCACTCATGCTGCGCGCCCTGCTCTGGCGAAGTGATGGAGGCCATCCAGGCCTCGGGTATTGAATACACCATTTTTTTCTACAACCCGAATATCCACCCTCAGAAGGAATATCTCATTCGCAAGGAAGAGAATATTCGCTTTGCCGAGAAACACGGCGTACCGTTTGTTGATGCTGATTACGATACGGATAACTGGTTTGAACGGGCCAAAGGCATGGAATGGGAGCCTGAGCGCGGGGTCCGCTGCACGATGTGCTTCGATATGCGTTTCGAACGGACGGCGCTGTACGCGGCGGAAAATGGCTTTAGCGTCATCAGCAGTTCGCTGGGCATCTCCCGCTGGAAAAACATGCAGCAGATAAATGATTGCGGTCAACGCGCGGCGGCACATTATCCGGGAATGACGTACTGGGACTACAACTGGCGTAAACAGGGCGGTTCTTCCCGCATGGTCGAAATCAGCAAGCGAGAGCAGTTCTATCAGCAGGAGTATTGCGGATGCGTGTACTCGCTGCGCGACAGCAACCTGCACCGTAAGACGCAAGGCCGACCGCTGATCAAGATTGGGAAACTCTTTTACGGCAAGGATGAGGGCGACGAGTAGGATCTCACTGCGGTAAAGATATATCCGAAAATCGACACCTTTCGTGCTTTTTTGCTGTTTCTTTCTGTCAGATCGCTCAGTTAACGCTAACCTTTAAGTATCTACAAAAGGAGGTAATGATGTCTGATTTCGACGCTGATAAACACGCAGATTACGCTGGAGATAAAGCGAAAAACAAACTCGACGAGCTGGCTGGCTCAGCCCAACAGCAGTTTGGCGATTTCGTCGACTCACCAAAGCATCAGGTGAAGGGCGCGGCCAGAAAATATGCCGCTCAGGCCAGTGACGCGGTTTCCGATGTCACTGAAGCCGTGCGTAACAACCCGCTGTCGGGCTTGATTGCTGCCGGTGCGGTAGGTGTTGTTCTCGGCCTTCTTCTGGGCCGCAAATGATTGCAGGCCCTCCGGGGCCTGATTCTTCATCTCCTCGCCATTTCCCCTCTGCCACACCGTTTACATCCCGCAGCGTTGCTTCATTTTTTCCGCCTATGCGTAAAACCTCAGTGAATACAGGTATTTTAAAAAGCAAAAACTTGTACATTTTTTCTGTACAGTTATCGTCTCATGGTATAGATTCAATCACATCGATGTTACTAAAATGTTCTACAACGGTGGAAAACCATGAGAAGCAACCGCGAAGCATCTTCAGCAGAACACGCTATTACGTTGTATTTTAACAAAAACAACGTACCTACCCAGCAGGAGACGCTTGGGTTGATCGTGGGTGAAATCATTAAAGAAAATGTACAACTGAGCAGAATGACAATTTGTACAAAACTTTTGCGGCGTATTGAAGAATCCTCATGCGAGGAGGAAAAGGCCCACTACAACGGCCTTATTGCCCTCTTCTTTGAGCGATAATGCGAAAAAGATTTTTAACTTACTAAGTTGGTTTCGCTGGGATAAAGAATATATTTATCGATACGCGATAACTAACCCAGTGCTGCAGCCTGAAGTGTGCAGCAGAGTGAGATTGAAGCTATGCATAGAACCAGATTTGAACGACTAAAAGATGACTTAATGGGTGAAGCCGTCTTATCAATTTTGAAAGAAAACGCGCCAATCACCTTTGCATCTCTGGCTAATCGGCTAAAAACGATGGCTAACGTTGAATCAAATGATGAACGCAAAAATGCATTGATCGCAGCTGAGGATGAGGTACGTCAAAGGATAACGGGCGTTTCACGCGAGCGAGGGAGCGTGATGGGCGATTACGACGTTGGCAGAATTCGTTCTCTCTTTAAAAAAGACACTCTTCTTCCCCCGGATAAGAAACACTAATTTGCAACGGACACGGTGACCACCATGAGCAAGGCGATGAGACAGCAGACGTATAATTTTGAAGCACTGCACGATAAAGGACTGGCCGATCATTTTCTGAATGCGGGTAATCACCTCAATGATGAGGCTGAAGTGTTAGGCTCTGCCATCCGCTGTATTATGCTTTGTGGTGATAACCTCTCTAATAAAGAGGTGATATTGCAGCTGATACACGCGCTTGAAATTACGCACGAGCCTGAAGCCTGCGATGTGATTCGTAATACGCTTGAAATTGTTGTCGGGTTTACGCGCGACGATATCTGAGATCGATACAGAACATTTATAAATTAAAAACTAACGCGCTGGTGGGCGAACTTCACCGCCCACCAGCGCCATTATTATTTTAGCTAAACAACCTCACCATGCGATCCAACTCCTCCTCCTTAACCGCCTTTGAAAGATAATATCCCTGAAAGCTTTTCACGCCTAAGGCAACAAGCTTATCGAATTTCTCTTCGCTATCGACACCTTCCGCAATGCAGTCACTTCCGGTCATATCGCTATAAAACTGGATCGCTTTAATAAGATTATAATCATTGTCATTGGCGACAAAATTGTCGACGATATCACGATCCAGCTTAAGCCCATCAAAATGAACGTGGCGGACGGGAAATAAGGTATGGTGGCTTGAGAAACAATCATCCAGGAACAATCGACAGCCGGTATTACGCAAACGCTGCATTGTTTCGGGGATCGTATGATCCTTTGTGACGTCAATGGTTTCAGCAAATTCAAACACCAGCTTCTCTGACCACTGCGGGTTAAGCAGCATCTCCGTCGCCTTTTTTGCCATTCCGGGGAGCGCATTTCCCGTTGCTAACGGCGGTGGAATATTCACTGAAAAATAATATTTCCCGTTGTATTTGTTAATCCCGGAAACGGCCGCGTGGATAACGAGCGCCGTTATTTTCAACCAAATTTCGACGTTGGAAATATCACATAAAAAGGCTGTTGGCTTCAGGATCTTACCGTTTTGATTCCAGCGCAAGAGGATCTCAAAGCCGACTCCCTTTTTATAGCGATCGGTGATAATCTGATACGCAGGGAATATTTCTCTTTTAAGCAACGCGTTAAATACCTCAGCTTCCCGGCTGGTTAGCGCCTCTTTTTCAATTTTTCGACCGCCAGCGCACTCCATTTTAAACGCATTCGGATCGTTCAACCACAGACGGATATGATGAAGTTTTCGTATTCCTTCCTTTCGATGCGTATAGATTGTCTTATCTGACAAGCCCATTATTTTGCATTGTTCTTTCACAGTCATTCCGCGGTAGAAATTCAATAATACATCTACTTCGCGTTTCGTCAGGCCTTTCAAACTATCCTTATAAGAATAAGCCAGGTTTCCCTCGCGCAATAAGCGCGCGCAATTCTTTACTGCCTTTGGGTTGTTTTTCACACATTCTATAATATCCGAAAGAGAGGCGATTCGAATCCGGGACAATTTGCTTTTGCTATTCAAAAGGCTGCCAAGCGTTTGTTGTAACCAGCTGTCCGGTATTGTTCCATAGAGCGTAACCCGCTTTATGACGGGCAGCGCATTCAGAACCGAAGCAAGCTTCTTTAAGCTTTCAAGCAGGTTGACAATATCTCTGCCAAGAAAAACTGAAATGATAGCATCATGATTTAACAGCATATTCTTTACATCCTGCTGCCTTACGTCGTCCGCATCAAACTGGATGCGCGAAGCGCCTATTCCCTGCTCCTTAAGAAACAAGCTATATCCCTGAAACGTAAAGCCACAGGTTGAGATAACAAACTCTTGCTCATGACAAGCAGTATTTTCGTGATACATATTTTGGGCCATAAGCTGCTCCTGGGTAAAAGGCACGATTCCGCTGGCAGAAAAGAATCACTGCTAAAACGAAAGCGTCTATTTACGAATGTGCGAATGTTAACGTTAACCTTTTGTAAAAATAATCTTACAGTACACCCGCATTTTTATACACATTAATTAACGCTAAGAGGCAGAACATCTTTGTGTTAATCAACCCTCGAATTCATACGCAGCATAAATATAACAATCTTTTCAAATAACGACGGTAAATATCTCATTTGCAGGGTATAATGACGTTGCCGAACAGAAGACTGGATACTTCATTTCATCAGTTCGTTAAAACAAGAGAGAAATGCCATGGATAATCATATCTCATCCAGGGCTTTGCTACATCGAAGAGATGTCATCAAGAATAACCCTCGATTTAGCGAAGCAATATTAGAGCACTACAAAATAAATGACACCATCTACAAAAAACAACCCTTGTTCTACAAGACAATGCTTCAGGAATCCCGATTCAACATTATCCTTTCAATGTGTTGCTTTATATTTGGTAATCAGGCCGAGTCAGTTTCCGAGATAAAGGAGTTATGCTCTCGATATCAGATAGCCAGCCCGAACAGCGTCATTGCAATCATCACGTTACTTCGCACGACCGGACGCATTAAGACCTGGCGATGCACGGAAGACCGGCGCAAAACTATAATTGCACCAACGCAAAAAGGGCTGGATGAACTTAAACGCTATATGTCTGGCGCTTTTATACCTGTCAGTATTTTGTATCCAGCCTTCAACATTAACGTCAACCTTTTAGATAACGATGCTTTAAGAAATAATTTTTTCCGCCGAGCAGCAGAATACCTGTTTCGGGGATTAACATTCAGAAAGGTTTTACCCGAAGTAGGGTTATTTATCGATAAAGACGGAGGGCGTATGATTATGCTGTATATCTATCTGCAGGCCGTTAAAAATAAAACCGCACACGGTGCCATAATTGATTATTCAGCCAGCACGCTTGCAAAGGAATTTTTTGTTTCGCGGATCCACGTAAACCGGATAATGAAAACGGCTCAGGAGTCAGGCTACCTTAAAGATCGGGGCGACGGTCGCATGTCGGTCTATCCCTCATTTATTGAGCTTGTCGAAAATTATGCCGGGCTCTACTTTGCCTACGTGACGCATTACATTAACGTTGTTCCCAAAGAGAGACGCACCACGCTTAGCATGACCTCCACGGTATAACAGCACCGGCGTTCGGATAACCGAACGCCGGTTTTTTTATCTTTCCCGCATTGCCTCTTTTGCTTTGTTCAGCGGCTTCAGCAGATAATCGATAATGGTTTTGCTCCCCGTTTTGATATCTACGGTGGAGATCATGCCCGGAAATACCGGAAAGGTTTTACCCTGCTTATTCGTCAGATGGTTGCTGTCGGTACGGATGTAAACGCGGTAGTAATAAACATCCCTTTTCACCTCATCCTGAAGCGTATCCGGTGAAATCATCGTGACCTCACCTTCAAGACCGCCGTAGATGGAGTAGTCATAGGCGGTGATTTTCACCAGCGCTTTCTGGCCAGGATGAATAAAGGCGACATCGCGCGGCGAAATTTTCGCTTCGATGAGCATCTGATCGTCAAGCGGCACCAGGCTCATCAGTTTTCCATTCGGCGGAATGACGCCGCCGACGGTCGTTACGTCGATATCCTTTACGATCCCGCGCACGGGCGCATTAAACGTCAGGCGCGTCAGCGAGTCTTCCCGCCCTTTCATGACCGACCGCTGCGCTTCCATTTCGGCATTCGCTTTCGCCAGCTCTTCCCGGGCGCGAACGTAGTACTGGTTTTTCATCTCGGTGATTTTGCTCTCAAGCTCATTTTTTTGACGCTCAAGACGCAGGACCTCAACCTTGCTGGCCGCGCCCTGGGTGACCAGGGGACGCGTCAGGGACAGTTCGCGCTGCACAAGCTCTGCGCCCTGGCGTAGCCCCGCCAGCCCTTTTTCGAGACTTTCACGGCGCGACTGATAAAGCGCGGTTTCCTGTTTAACCAGCTCAACGTCATCATCCAGTTCCGTCGGGAATACCAGCGCGGTGTCGTTCACCTCGGCATTCAGGCGCGCGGCCGTTGCCATCGCGGCGTTTAGCCGGGATTCACTCTCCAGCACGCTGGACTCGGTTTTTGTCCGATCGAGCTGGGCAAGCTGCTGACCACGCTCGACGATATCGCCCTCGCGCACCAGCAGACTGTGAATAATCCCCCCTTCCAGGGACTGGATCACCTGCTCATGAGAGGACGGGATCACCTTGCCGCTGCCGGTGGTGACTTCATCCAGATGGAACAGGCTCGCCCAGGTGATAAACACGACCAGCAGGGCAAACAGCGACCAGGCGACAAGCGTAGATCGCGGCAGACGCGGCTCCTTCAGCCGGCTGTTAAAGCGGGAGAAATCATTCATGCCACGCCCTCCGTTTTCAGGGTGACGGTACGCTGCGGTGCTTTCTGCGCCGCCATGCCGTGCTGGCTCAGGATGGCGTCGCGCGGGCCATCCATGACGACCTTGCCGCTTTCCAGGACAATGATGCGGTCGACCAGATCCAGAATCGGCAGACGATGGGTCGCCACCACCAGCGTCCGGCGCTTGCCCAGCCACTGGTGAAGATGCTGGATAAACTGCTTCTCGCTAACCTCGTCCAGCCAGGCGGTAGGTTCATCCAGCAGCAGAATGTTCGGCGACGTAATCAGCGCGCGCGCCAGCAATAGTGCCTGACGCTGCCCGCCGGACAGGCCCGCGCCGCCTTCGTTGATGATGTAGTTCAGCCCCATCTTCTGCTTGCGCACAAACTCCAGCGCGCCGCTGTTCACCAGCGCCTGGTGGATCTCATCGTCGGTCGCCAGCGGGTTGCCCATCAGGATGTTGTCGCGCACGGAGCCAAAGAACAGCCGCGCCTGCTGGCTGAGCAGCTGCATATCGCGGCGCACGTCAGCCGGGTCCAGATGATTCAGCGCAATATCGTCCAGCAGGATGCTGCCCTGCTGCGGCTCCTGCATCCCCGCCAGCAGGTGCAGCAGCGTGCTTTTACCCGAACCATTCCGCCCGAGCACCGCGACGCGCTCCCCGGCGCGGATCTTCAGCCTGCCGATGTTGAGCACGGTGAGCTTCTCCTCCTCGTCGTACCAGAACCCTACGTCCTCGAGGGCGTAATCGCCGCGCAGGTGGGCCTTGTGCACCTTCTTGCCGTACTGCGGATCGTCAATCGGGCGCTGCATCAGGTCATCAAGCCCCTTGCGCGCGACTTTTGCCGACTGCCAGCGTGAAAGCACGCCGGAAATCTGCGACAGCGGCGCAATGGTCCGCGACGCCAGAATCGAGGTTCCCACCAGCGCACCGGTGGTCATGTCGCCGCTGATGACCAGGTAACAGCCCACCAGCAGCACCACCGCGTAGACGATGGACTGCACTTCCTGCGTCCACGTAAGCAGCAGCCCCGTCAGCCAGCGCTGCTTCATGCCGACGCTGGCGGCCACGTCATTGGTGTTATTCCACTGATTCTGGAAGCGCTGCTCGGCGCGCATCAGCTTGATGTCCTCAAGCCCCTGCACCGCTTCAACCAGCGTAGCGTTGCGAATGGCGGATTCACGCATCCCTTCGCTGGAGAGTTTCCCCAGCGGGCGCTGCACCAGCAGGCCGGGGATCAGCAGCAGCGGCACGGCGAGTAACACTACCAGCACCAGCGGGCCGCCAATCATCCACAGAATGAAGACGAACAGCAGGAAGAACGGCAGATCGGAGATGGCCGCAATGGTCGTAGAGGTGATCAGCTCGCGCACCGACTCCAGCTCGCGGATCTGGGCGATGAATGACCCGGTCGACTTAGAGCGCGCGCCGTTTTTGATCCGCAGCGCGTGGGCAAAAACGCGCTCGGAAATACGCAGGTCGGCGCGTTTCCCCACTACGTCCGAAATATGCACGCGCAGCATGCGCATGATGAATTCAAACACGATGGCGATCATCACGCCGCCAAACAGCACCCACAGCGTGGCCTCCGACTGCGACGGCACCACCCTGTCGTATACCTGCATGGAAAAGACCATGCCCGAGAGCGCCAGCACGTTGGCGACCAGCGCCACCAGCATAATGTCGCTGTAACGACGCCAGTCCTTCAGGGCGAGCTGCCAGAACCAGTTTTTCTCGTACGGCTTGATGTAGTCATCCACGCGCGCGTCCGGCGTGGACTCCAGCGGACGCAACACCATCAGCCCTTTCAGACGTGGCCCAAGCTCCTCACGCGTGAGCGTCGTCTCAAGGCCGCCGTCGCCACTAAACTGCAGGCTGACGTTGCCTTCGCTATCCATACGATTGATAACGGCAATCTGGCCGCCGGTGAATTCTGCCAGCAGCGGTAAACGCCACGGGTCCAGGGATACCGCCTCCGCCGCCACCCAACGCATCCCCAGCCCAAGCTGGCGCGCCATCTCCTCCAGCACCAGCTGGCGCGGAGACTGACTTTCATGGTTAATCGTGACCCGAACATGCTCTGCCGAAAAATCCAGCCGATAATGCTTCGCGATAATGAGCATGCCCTGCAGCCAGGGTTCGTACTGTGGGTGTGTCTTCATAATGCTACGTCCTGTTCAGGGCGATTATTCCGCACTGAAATGATACCCTTCCGGGATGATTAGAAATCGAACAATTCCTAAACGAACCGGCAAAATAATCTTATGAAAAATAGGGTTATGACTATTCATGTAAAGAAACGCAAAAAGCCGCGAGGATCGCTCCCCGCGGCGGTGTTTTACGCAATTAACAGCTGATGGTTCGCCAGCAGCGTCGCCAGATCCGTCTGCACGCCGTTCAGCGTGACCAGGGTGGTCGGCGAGAACTGGCCGCCCGTCCCGTCCAGATCCACCTGGATCTCGGTGTTGCTGCCGTTCTGCACCACGCGGATATAGTCGGCGATGTTGCCCGCGCTGCTGTCCAGCGTCGCCACGCCGTTGACATAGCTCGCCGAGCCGGTGCCGGTATAGCCGCTGTCGGAGAGCAGGTCGCGCAGGTCGATACGGTCCGTGTCCGCGGTGCCTTCCCAGGTGCCAACGGTGAAGCCGTTCACCACGTCGTGACCGTTACCGCCCGTCGCATCCGTGGCGTTGATCAGCTTGTAGAGCAAGGTATCGTGACCGCCGCTGCCGATATTGAAGGTGTCGTTCCCGCCGCGGCCTTCGAACTGGTTATCACCGCTGTTGCCGGTAATGACGTCGTCGAAGTCCGAGCCGTTGATCCCTTCAATGTTCAGCAGTCGTGACGTACCGAACCCGGTGTCCTGCGCGGTAGAAAGGCGCAGGTCAACGGTAACGCCGGAGGTCGCATTGCGGTAATCCACCACGTCCATGCCGCCGGTATTGCTCCAGGTGTCGTAGTCGGAATGGGTATTCCAGCCGCCGGAGCCGTTATAGGTATAGGTGCCATCCTCTGCGATAAAGGTGTCGTTATACCCGGTCCCGGTGATAGTTCCGCTGTGTCCGCCGGTGGCGGCTTCGGCAGTGAGGACATAGCCCTCTTTACCGTTGCCCGCGTCCAGACCTGTCCAGGTGACGTTATCCGATACCCCGTTAGTAATCTTCACGATCTCCGCCGAGTAGGTCTCATTCGGATCCAGCCCGTAGAAGCTCACCAGCGCAGAGGTATCGTTCGAGCCGATACCGGACTGGGCGTTGACGATCTGCGACGCCACCAGCACGCCCGCCGCGTTGTACAGATTGATCGTATTACCGTAGTAGGCGTTGATGCCCTCGCTGTCGACAATGTGCAGATGCATCGCGGTACCGTCAGCAATCTTCGCGTTGTTTTGCACCAGCACCACCTTGCCGTTCTGCTGGGACACCAGCAGATCCTTCGAACCGTCCCAGTTGTAGTCGACGGCGGCCACGCCGGTGACGTTCGCCAGGCCGGAAGCCAGCTGGCTTGAGGTCCAGGTTGAGCCATAGCCGTTGTTGGTAAACAGCGTTGCGGTTTGCGAGCCCCCGTAGGTGCTGAGCTTGACGATGTCCATCTGCCCGTCGCCGTTCCAGTCTACCGCTACGGACAGATAGCCCGCCGTGGCGTTAGAGGCTTCCACCGCGCTCTTGGTCGTGGAAAGTTTCCCGGTACCGTCGTTGTAGTAGATCACGCCGCCGTTGTTGTTGTAGCTGCTGCCCAGATACAGGTCCATATAGCCATCGCCGTTGAAGTCCGCCCACGTCATGGATGCCGCCGTGGTGGAGTTCGAGGTGTTCGCCACAAACACGTTGGTCAGGTTCTGGCCGATGGAGAGCGTGCCGTTGCCGTTGTTGTTGATCACGGTTAACGAGTACGCGCCGCTGCGGTTGGTGTGCTGCACAATATCCACCGTACCGTCGTTGTTCAGGTCGACGCCGGAGATCTCACGCCCGGAGTCGAACTGGCCGTAGAAACCGCCTTCCCCGCCGGTGCCGTCCGGCGTCAGCACGCCGTTGTTATTCACCAGGTAGGTCAGGGAGTCCATACCGGCATCGCCGTAGGCCAAGTCCAGATAGCCATCGCCGGTTTTGTCGTAGGCAATCACGCCGCCGAACCAGATGGTGGTCCCCATCGCCAGCTGGCTGGCATTGTAGGTGCTGCCATCGTAGGTCCACATAACCTGCGTAGAGCCTGCGTAGGTGTTCTCGGTCGCGAAGATGTCCTGCGTGCCGTTACGGTCAAAGTCGGCCGCCGTCTGGCTTACCACGTAATAACCACGGGTGTTGGTCAGCGTATTGCCGGCGTAGGTTGAATTATCGCTGCTGGAATAAGACTGTCCGTTAGCAATGATATTCCACAGCCCGCTGCTGTTCGTGCCGAGGGTCATGGTGGCGTTGTTGCCGTTCCCCGCCGTGGTTGCCCAGTCGGTATTCACCGAGGTGGTATCAATGACCAGGCTGCCGCTCGCCGTACCGGTGGTATTGCCGTTACCCGCACTGCTCTTCACCTGCGCCGTCACGCTGTAACTCGCCACGCCCAGGGCATCGCCGTCCGGGATCTGCAGATACCAGGTATTGTGATCCGGGTCGACCACTACCGCGCCGCCGGTCTGCGAGGTGTAGGTTTTGCCGTTCACAATCACCACCAGGTATTCCCCGTTCACCAGGTCCGCGGACACCGTGCCGTTGATAATTGGCGTGGTATCCGACGTGGTCTGGGCGGTAATCGCCGCCGTGGTGGTCGGGATGCTGGTATCGACGTTCAGCACAAAGCCGTCGGATTCCGTGTAGTTACCGGCTTTGTCGGTCACGCGCAGAATGTAGGTGTGATTGCCGTCCAGCAGGCCGTTGTCCTGATAGGACCAGCTTGCGCTGCCGTTCATCGTCACCTGACCCAGCAGGACGCCGTCGCGATAGAGCTGCACAATCTCGCCGTCGTCCGGGGCGCGGTTAAGCGTGCCGTTGATCAGCGGAGAGTCGTCATCGGTGGCGACGGCGCTGCCGAAGGTGCCCGTACGCTCGCCTTCCCCGTCGGTGTAGCTCACCACCGTGCCGACCGTGGCTGGCGGCGTGGTATCGACCGTCACCACCTGCGACGAGGTCGAACCGACGTTGCCCGCCTGGTCGATTATCCGCACCTGATAGGTGTAATCCCCGTCCGCCAGATCGCGGGTATCGGTGTAGCTCCAGCGCTGGTTAGTGACGGTAGCGTCAGTCCAGGTATTGCCGCCGTCGAGGCTGATCTGCACGCGCTCGTCGCTTGCCAGCGCGCTGCCCAGCGAGCCGTTAACGGTGAGCGTGGTGTCCATGGTGATGAAATCACTGCTGGACTGCCCGGTGTCCTCGCTGATGCTGTCGATGGTGATGCCGTACTGCGGCGCCTGGGTATCCACCGTCACGTCCTGCGCGGTGGTAGCCCCGACGTTCCCCGCCTGGTCAACGACCCGCACCTGATAGTTATGGCTGCCGTCGCTCAGGGTACGGGTGTCGCTGTAGCGCCACTGCGTACCGCTTACGGTGGCGTACACCCAGGTCGTGCCGCCGTCCATGCTGACCTGCACGTTCTCACCTGCACCCAGCTCCGCCCCGAGCGTCCCGTTCAGGGTGTACGAGGTCGAACTGGTCAGGAAGTCGTTATTGTCGAAACCGGTATCCACGGTGATGTTATCCACGGTCACCGTAATCGCCGCGTCCGGGGCGACCGTATCGACGGTCACCTGCTGATGGGCGCTTGAACCCACGTTGCCCGCCGCGTCCACCACGCGAACGTAGTAGTCGTAGGTCTGGTTACCCAGCGTGCGGCCGTCCACGTAGTACCAGCTGTTGCCGGTCACACTCACGTTCTGCCAGGTCCCCCCGCCGTCGATGCTGATCTGGGCATATTCGCCGTCGGCCAGCGTCGCGCCAAGGGAGCCGTGCAGCGTCAGGGACGTATCGTTGGTGATAAAGTCGCTGCCGCTCAGGCCGGTATCATCGCTGATGCTGTCGATGGCGATCGTTTTGCTGGCGTCCGGCGCCACGGTATCAATGGTCACCACCTGGCTTGTGGTGGCGCTGATATTCCCCGCGTCGTCAATCACGCGCAGCTGGTAGTTGTAATCCCCGTCGGCCAGCGTGCGGCCATCGACATAGGTCCAGGTCAGGCCGCTGACGCTCACGTCGGTCCAGGTGACGCCGCCGTCGAGGCTGATCTGGGCGTGGTCGCCGCTGCCCAGCGCCGCGCCGAGCGTGCCCTTGAGGCTGATCTGGTTGTCGCTGGTGATAAAGTCGCTGCCGGAAAGACCGGTATCCTGGGTTACGGAATCCACGGTAATGGTCGCCGCCGCAGGCTTCGTCAGATCAATCACCACGTCCTGGCTGTCCGTTGCCCCTACGTTCCCGGCGTTATCGATCACGCGCACCTGGTACTGGTACGTGCCGTCGGTCAGGGTACGACCATCGGCGTAGCGCCAGGCGGTGCCGGTCACGGTCAGTTCAATCCAGGTGGCCCCGCCATCGAGGCTGATCTGCGCCTTCTCGTTATTGCCGAGCTGCGCGGTCAGCGACCCGTTGACCACGACCTGAGCGTCGTTGGTGATGAAATCGCTGGCGCTCAGGCCGGTGTCATTCTGCAGGGAATCAATCGTAATTCCCATCGACGGCGCGGTCAGATCGACGGTGACGGTGTGATTGTCGCTGGCGCTGTTGCCGATGGTGTTACTCACCTGCGCGTTAATCACGTACGAACCGCCGTCCGCGAGCGCGGTCACGTCTGCGCTGCCGACCGTATAGCTCCAGGTGCCGTCATTCTGCACGGTCGCCGCGTAGGTTTTACCGTTCAGCGTAATGGTCACCGTCTGGCCCGCCGGGGCGTCGGTGGTGCCGCTGATCGCCAGCGCCGTACCGTGCTCGGCGGCGTTGACGATATCGTCCTGCGCAAAGGTGTTAATGGTGATGGTTGGGACATCGCCGTTCAGCGTCACGTCGTGCGTTGCGCTGCCCGGGTTGCCCGCCTTATCGTTTACCGAAGCGGTGATGGTGTAATCCCCGTCGCTCAGGCCGAGGAAATCCCGACCCGGCACGAAGACTGACCATGTGCCGTTCGCCGCCACGGTCGCCTGATAGCTGTGGCCGTTGAAGGAGACGGTGACCGTCTGCCCCTGTTCCGCGGTGGTGGTGCCGCTGATGGTCTGGCCCGCCAGCTGCTCCGCGTTGTTGACGATATCGTCATCGGCCACGGTGCTGATGGTTACGGTTGGCGCGACGGTATCGACCGTTAAGGTGTGCGTGGTCTGGCCGTTATTACCCGCTTTATCGTCGACCGAGGCGGTCACCGTCAGCGCGCCCTGGCTCAGCGCAGCCAGATCGGCTGCCGGAACATCCAGCGTCCACGTCCCGTCGTTCGCGACGGTGGCGGTGTAGGTTTTGCCGCCCAGCGTCACGGTCACGGTCTGCCCCGCCTCCGCGCTGGAAGAGCCGTGAACGGTCAGCGGCAGCTGTGCTTCCGCCGCGTTCAGCATATCGTCACCCGACAGCGCCGCAATGCTCACGACCGGCGCGGTGGTATCCACGCTGATGCCGTGCGTCGCCGAGGCGCTGTTGCCCACGCTGTCCTGGGCAGAAACAGTAACCTGATAGCTCGCGCCGTCGGCCAGCGCGCCAACGTCGGCGACCGGCACGGTGGTGGTCCAGGTACCGTCGTTCTGAATGGTGGCCGTATAGGTTTTGCCGTTCAGGGTTACCGTCACCTGCGTGCCGCTGGCGAACTGCGCGCTTGAGCCGCTAATCACCAGCGAGCTGCCCGCCTCCGCCGCGTTGATCACGTCATCGCCGCTAACGGTGTTGACGGTCAGCGCAACCGATGCGGTGTTAACCACGACGTCGTGCGTTTGGGTGCTGCTGTTGCCCGCGCCGTCGGTAATGGTCGCGCTGATGGTCACGGTGCCGTCGTTCAGGGCCGAAATCACGCTGGCCGGAACGCCCACGCTCCATTTGCCGCTGGCGTCGACGGTGGTGGTGTACTGATTCGAACCGATGGTGATGACCAGCTTATCCCCGACGCTCGCGCCGGTTGCCGTACCGCTGACGATCTGCGCCTGCCCGTGCTCGACGCTGTTAATGACGTTATCGCCCGCCACGACGTTAAAGCTGACGGTCGGCGGCGTGGTATCGAGCGTAATTGCTTTGCCCGCGCTGCCCGGGTTACCCGCGGCATCGCTCACGCTGACCTGCACGGTATAGCCGTTGTCCGCCAGCGCGGACAGGTCGGTGCCCGGCACGTTCACGCTCCAGACGCCGCCCTGCTGCACCTGCGCGGTATAGCTCTTACCGCCCAGCGTCACGGTCACCGTCTGGCCGACTTCCGCCGTGGTGGTGCCGGAAATGTCCACGCCCGCAGCCGCTTCGCTGCCGTTAATCACGTTGTCGCCTGCAACCGTATCAATGCTCACGCCTGGCGCGGTCGCATCCACGCTGTACTCGCGGCCCGCCGAGGCGCTGTTGCCGTTCACGTTGGTGACGCTCACCTGCACGCTGGCGTCGCCGTCTCTAAGACCGGTGAGATCGGCAGACGGCACGGTGGCCGTCCAGCTACCGTCGGCGTCCACTTTCGCGGTGTAGGACTTGCCGCCAAAGGTGATGGTGACGGTCTGGTTCTCCTCCACGTTGGACGTGCTGCCGGACAGCACCAGATCCGCGCCTTTTTCCGCCGCGTTAATCACGTCGTCGGTGGCGATGGAATTGATGCTGACGGCCACCGCCGCCAGATCGACGGTGACATCGTGGCTAATGGTGACCGGATTGCCCGCGGTGCTCTGGCCTGCCACGGTGACGGTCACCGTGCCTGCTGCCAGGGCCCCGACGTCTGCCGCCGGGATAGCCGCGCTCCAGGTGCCGTTAGCCAGCACGGAAGCGGCATAGGTTTTACCATTAACGGTGACCGTCAGCGTCGTGCCGGTCGCCAGCCCGTCGCTGGAGCCGGTGATAATCAGGTTTTGAGTATGTTCAATGCTGTTGATCACGTCGTCGCCCGCCACGGTATCCACGCGCAGGCCCGGCAGGCTGGCGTCGATAGTGATCTCGCGCTCGCCCGTTCCCGTGTTGCCGTGGCCGTTGGTGACGGTCGCCGACACGGTCAAATCGCCGTTGCCCAGCGCCGTAAGGACGGATTCCGGCACGTTGACGGACCAGGTGAGATCGTTCTGCACCGTTGCGGTGTAGCTGTTGCCGCCAAGGGTGACGGTAACGGTATTGCCCGCTTCCGCGTTCGCTACTTTGCCGCTGAGGGTCTGGCCTGCGGCCACTTCCGCCGCGTTGATGACGTTATCACCTGCGACAGTATTGATGGTCACGGTCGGCAGCGCGGTGTCCACCTGCAGGTTCGCGGTGTTGCTGATGCTGTTGCCTACGCCGTTTGTGGCGGCGGCGCTCAGGGTGTAGTTGGCTTCGCCGAGGCCCGCCAGATCCGCCGCCGGAACGGTGAGGCTCCAGCTTCCGTCTGCCGCGGTTGTCCCCGTGTACTGTTTACCGTTCAGCGTCACGGTCACCACGGTGCCTTCCGCCAGGTTGGCGCTGGTGCCGGTAACGCTCAGATCCTGACCTTTCTCCACCGCGTTCAGGACGTTATCGCCGCTGATGGCGTTAAAGCCCACGGACGGCAGGCCGGTATCGACGGTCACGTTATGGCTGCCGGAACCGGTATTGCCCGCCGCGTCGGTGACCGACGCCGTAACCGTCGCGGTGCCGTCCTGCAGCGCGGAAATCACGCTTGCCGGGACGCCCACGCTCCAGTTACCCGCCGCGTCCAGCACGGTGGTGTACGTCTGACCGCCGATGGTGACGGTGACCTTGTCGCCCGCAGCCGCGCCGGTGGCGGTGCCGCTGACGATCTGCGCCTGAGCGTGCTCGGTGATGTTAATCACGTCATCGCCCGCCACGGTGTTGATGGTGACCGCAGGCACGGTCACGTCCACCGTCAGAGTGCGATCGACCGACGCCGGGTTGCCCGCCTTGTCGCTGACGCTCGCGGTCACGGTGACGCTTCCGTCGGTTAATCCTGCCAGGTCAGCCGCCGGTACGTTCAGCGTCCAGCTGCCGTTCGCGCCTGCGGTTGTGGTGTAGTCTTTGCCGTTCAGCGTCACGGTCACGGTCTGGCCCGCTTCGGCGGTGGTGGTGCCGGACACGGTCAGATCGCTCTTCGCTTCTGCGGCGTTCAGAATGTCGTCGGCCGCCAGAGTGTTAACGGTCACGGACGGCGCGGTAGCATCCACGCTGTACTCGCGGCCCGCCGAGGCGCTGTTGCCGTTCACGTTGCTGACGCTCACCTGCACGCTGGCGTCGCCGTCCTTCAGGCCCGCCAGATCCGCCGACGGTACGGTGTAGGTCCAGCGACCGTCGTCACCCACGGTGGTGGTGTAGATTTTGCCGTTCAGGCTCAGCGTCACGGTCTGTCCGGCCTCCACGTTGGTGGTCGCACCGGACAGCACCAGATCCGCCCCCTTCTCCGCCGCGTTAATCACGTCGTCGGTGGCGATGGCGTTGATGCTGATGGCAACGCTCGCCAGATCCACCGTCACATCGTGGCTGATGGTAATCGGGTTACCCGCTGTACTGTCGCCGGTAACGCTGATTTTCACGGTGCCTTCCGGCCACGCGCTGACGTCGGTGGACGGGATCGCCGCGCTCCAGGTGCCGTCCGCCAGCACCGTGGCCGCGTAGTCTTTACCGTTGACGGTGACGGTCAGCGCCGTGCCCGGCGCCAGCCCGTCGCTGGAGCCGTTAACGATCAGGTTCTGATTGTGCTCGATGCTGTTCACCACGTCGTCGCCCGCCACGGTATCCACGCGCAGGCCCGGCAGGTTGGCATCGATAGCGATCTCGCGCTCGCCGCTGCCGGTGTTGCCGTGGCCGTTGGTGACGGTCGCCGTCACGCTCAGGCTGCCGTTGCCCAGCGCGGTCAGCACGTCAGACGGCACGTTCACGGACCAAGTGAGATCGTTCTGCACCGTCGCGGTGTAGGTGTTGCCGCCGATGGTGACGGTAACGGTATTGCCCGCTTCCGCGTTCGCCACGGTACCGCTCAGGGTCTGGCCTGCCGCCACTTCTGCCGCGTTGATGACGTTGTCGCCCGCCACGGTGTTGATGGTGACGGTCGGCAGCGCGGTGTCCACCAGCAGGTTCGCGGTGTTGCTCACGCTGTTGCCCACGCCGTTGGTGGCGGTCGCGTTCAGGGTGTAATTGGCCTGACCGAGACCGGCCAGATCCGCCGCCGGAACCGTCAGGCTCCAGGTACCGTCCGCCGCGGTCGTGGCCGTGTAGTTTTTACCGTTCAGGGTCACGGTCACCAGGGTGCCTTCCGCCAGGTTGGCGCTGGTGCCGTTGACGTTCAGATCCTGTCCTTTCTCCACCGCGTTCAGGACGTTGTCATCGCTGATGGCGTTAAAGTTGACCGACAGCAGGCCGGTATCGACGGTCACGCTGTGGGTGCCGCTGCCGGTGTTGCCCGCCGCGTCGGTGACGGACGCCGTCACGGTCACGGTGCCGTCGCTGAGGCCGGAAATCACGTTCGCCGGTACGCCCACGCTCCAGTTACCCGCCGCGTCCAGCACGGTGGTGTAAGTCTGGCCGCCAATCGTGACGGTGACCTTGTCGCCCGCAGCCGCGCCGGTGGCGGAGCCGCTGACGATCTGCGCCTGACTGTGTTCAGCCACGTTAATCACGTCATCGCCCGCCACGGTGTTGATGGTCACCGCAGGAACGGTCACATCCACCGCCAGATTGTGGTCAACGGACGCCGGGTTGCCCGCCTTGTCGCTGACGCTCGCGGTTACGGTGACGCTGCCGTCGGTTAATCCTGCCAGGTCAGCCGCCGGTACGTTCAGCGTCCAGCTGCCGTCCGCGCTGACCGTCGCGGTATAGTCTTTGCCGTTCAGCGATACCGTGACCGTCTGGCCCGCCTCGGCGGTGCTGGTGCCGGAAATCGCCAGGTCAGACTGCGCTTCCGTGGCGTTGAGGATGTCGTCTGTTGCAATCGTATTGATGGTCACGGACGGCGCGGTGGCATCCACGCTGTACTCGCGGCCCGCAGAGGCGCTGTTGCCGTTCACGTTGCTGACGCTCACCTGCACGCTGGCGTCGCCGTCCTTCAGGCCAGCCAGATCCGCCGACGGTACCGTGGCGGTCCATTTGCCCTCCGCGTCCACCGTGGCGGTGTAGCTCTTGCCGCCAAAAGTGATGGAGACGGTCTGGTTTTCCTCCACGTTCAAGGTGGTGCCGGAGAGCACCAGATCCGCGCCCTTCTCGGCGGCGTTAATCACGTCATCGGTGGCGATGGCGTCAATGCTGATGGCAACGCTCGCCAGATCCACCGTCACATCGTGGCTGATGGAAACCGGGTTGCCGACGCTGCTCTGGCCCGCAACGCTTACGGTAACGGTGCCTGCGCCCAGCGCGCCCACGTCCGCCGCCGGGATCGCCGCGCTCCAGGTGCCGTCCGCCAGCACGGTGGCCGGATAGGTTTTGCCGTTGACGGTCACGGTCAGCGCCGCGCCCGCCGCCAGCCCGTCGCTGGTACCGGTGATAATCAGGTTCTGTCCGTGTTCGATGCTGTTGATCACGTCATCGCCCGCCACCGTGTCGACGCGCAGCCCCGGCAGGTTAGCGTCTATAACGATTTCGCGCTCGCCCGTTCCGCTATTACCCACGCCGTTGGTCACGCTGGCTGACACGGTCAAATCACCGTTGCCCAGCGCCGTCAGGTCGGATTCCGGCACGTTAACGGACCAGGTCAGATCGTCCTGTACCGTGGCGGTATAGGTGTTGCCGCCAATCTTCACGGTCACGGTGTTGCCCGCTTCGGCATTCACCACCTTACCGCTGATGGTCTGGCCGGTAGCCAGCTCGGAGGCGTTGATCGCATCGTCACCCGCGACGGTGTTGATGATCACGCCGGGCAGCACGGATTCGACGTTCACGGTATGCGACGCGCTGGTGCTGTTGCCGACGCTGTCCGTTGCGGAGGCGGTGACGGTGTAAAGCGCTTCGCCCAGCTGGCCCACCTCGCTCGCCGGAACGGTGGTGGTCCACAGGCCGCTGTCATTCACGGTAGCGCTGTAGGCTTTGCCGTTGAGCATCACGGTTACCACCGCGCCCGCTTCCAGCCCGGAAGCCGAGCCTGCGATGGTCAGATCCTGCGTTTTCTCGGTGCTGTTGATCACGTCGTCACCGGAAACGGTGTCGATGGTCAGCGCGGGTGCGGTCAGGTTGACTTCAACATCGCGCGTGGCGCTGTTGCTGTTTCCGGCCTTATCGGTCAGCGCCGCGGTGATGGTGTAATCCCCGGCGGTCAGTGCACCGACGTCTGCGGCAGGCACGCCCACGCTCCAGTTGTCAGAGGCGTCCAGGGTCGCGGTGTAATGTTTGCTGTTAATGGTGACGGTTACCACGTCGCCCGCCGCCGCGCCGGTCACGGAACCGGTGACAATCAGCGCCTGCGCGTGCTCGGCGCTGTTGATCACGTTGTCGTCGGAAACGGTATTGATGGTCAGCTGCGGCACCGTAGTATCGACCAGCACGTCGCGGCCTGCAGAGGCCGGGTTCCCCGCCTTATCGGTGACGGCGGCGCTGAGGGTGTAGCTGCCGTCGGTAATCGCGCCCACGTCCGCAGACGGCACGGTCACGCTCCAGCCGCCGCCAGCCTGTACGGTGGTGGTGTAGTCTTTGCCGTTCAGCGTCACGGTGACGGTCTGGCCCGCTTCGGCGTTTGAGACGCCGTTAACGACCAGATCCTGCTGCGCTTCGGCGGCGTTGATGATGTTGTTATCGCTGACGATCTCGATAGACACCGTCGGCGCGGTGGCGTCCACGCTGTACTCGCGGCCCGCCGAGGCGCTGTTGCCGTTCACGTTGGTCACGCTCACCTGCACGCTGGCGTCGCCGTCCTTCAGGCCTGCCAGATCGGCAGACGGCAAGGTGGCCGTCCAGTTACCGTCGGCATCGACCTTCGCGGTATAAGACTTGCCGCCTAAGGTGATGTAAACGGTCTGGTTTTCTTCCACGTTGGTCGTCGCGCCCGAAAGCACCAGGTCCGCGCCCTTTTCGACGGCGTTAATGACGTCGTCCGTCGCTATGGCGTCAATGCTGATAGCCACCGTCGCCAGATCGACCTTCACGTCGTGGCTGATGGAAACCGGGTTGCCCGCCGCGCTCTGGCCGTCCACGGTCACGGTGACCGTGCCCGCGCTCAGCGCCCCGACGTCCGCAGCCGGAATGGCCGCCGTCCAGGTGCCGTCCGCCAGCACGGTGGCCGCGTAGGTTTTGCCGTTGACGGTCACCGTTAACGCCGCGCCCGTTGCCAGGCCTTCGCTGGAGCCGGTAATAATCAGGTTCTGAGCGTGCTCAATGCTGTTGATGACATCGTCGCCCGCCACGGTATCGACGCGCAGGCCCGGCAGGTTGGCATCAATGGTGATGTCGCGCTCGCCGCTGCCGGTGTTGCCGTGGCCGTTGGTGACGCTTGCGGACACGGTGAGATCGCCGTTACCGATGGCGGTTAAGACCGTGGACGGCACGTTGACCGACCAGCTCAGATCGTCCTGAACCGTCGCGGTATAGGTATTGCCGCCGATTGAAATGGTGACAGTGTCACCGCTAGCCGCACCGCTCACTTTGCCGCTCAGGGTCTGCCCGGCAGCCACTTCCGCTGCGTTAATCACGTCGTCGGTGGCAACCGCATTAATGGTCACCTGCGGCAGCGCGCTGTCGACCAGCACGCTGTGGCTGGCGCTTGCGCTGTTGCCCGCCGCGTCGGTCACGCCTGCCGTAACCGCGTAGCTCGCTTCGCCCAGCGCAGAGACGTTTGCCGCCGGAACGGTAACGCTCCAGTTCCCGCTGGCATCGGCGGTGGCGGTATAGCTGATTCCGTTCAGGGTTACGGTAATGGTGGTGCCGTCCGGCTGGTTGCTGGTGCCGGACACCTGCAGATCCTGGCCTTTCTCGGTCGCGTTGATCACGTCGTCAACCGCGAGGGTATTGATGGCAATTACCGGCGCGGTCAGGGAGACGTCAAACTCATGCGTCGCGCTGGCGCTGTTGCCTGCTTTATCGGTGAGGGTTGCGGAAATCGTCTGGTCGCCGTTTGCCAGCGCGCCCACGTCCGTCGCCGGAATGCCCACGCTCCAGCTGCCGGAGGCGTCGAGCATCGCGGTGTAGTCTTTGCCGTTAAGGGTGACGGTAATCAGGTCGCCCGCCTGCGCGCCCGTCACCTTGCCGGAGACGATCAGCGCCTGGCCGTGCTCGGCGATATTCACGACGTCGTCGCCCGCCACGATGTTGAACGAAATCTGCGGTACGGTGGTGTCGACCAGCACGGATGCACCCGCGCTGGCCGGGTTGCCCGCCTTATCGGACACGGTCGCCGTGACCGCCGCGCTGCCGTCGGTAATTCCTGCAAGATCCGCCGCCGGGACGTCCAGCGTCCAGCTGCCGTTCGCCTGCACCTGCGCGGTATACTGATTGCCGTTGAAGGTCACGGTGACCGTCTGGCCCGCTTCGGCAGTAGAGGTGCCGCTCAGGGTCAGATCCTGCGCGGCCTCTGCCGCGTTCAGCATGTTGTCGCCGCTGATAGTGTTGATGGTCACCGTCGGCGCGGCGGTATCGACGCTGAATTCCTGCGCCGAAGACGCCGCGTTGCCGTTCACGTTAGTGACGCTGACCTGCACGCTGGCGTCACCGTCCTTCAGGCCGCTCAGATCGGCAGCCGGTACGGTCCAGGTCCAGTCGCCGTTGGCATCCACCGTGGTGGTATAGGTTTTACCCGCGACGGTGATGGTCACGGTCTGACCCGCTTCAACGTTGGAGGTGGTGCCGGACAGCACCAGGTCCTGGCCCTTTTCCGCCGCGTTGAGCACGTTATCGTCGGTCACGCTGCTGATGGTGATGGCGACAGGCGCCAGATCGACGTCCACCACGGTGCCGATGTTCACCGGGTTGCCCGAGGCATCCTGCGCGCTTGCTTTAATATCCAGCGAGCCGTCGGCCCACTGGGACACATCGGCCGCCGGGACCGCCGCCTGCCAGGTGCCGTCCGCCAGTACCGTTGCGGAATAATCTTTACCGTTGATGGTCAGGGTCACGGTACTGCCGGATGCCAGATCGGTGCTGGAGCCGGAGACAATCAGGTTCTGGCCGTGTTCGATGATATTGATAACGTCATCGCCCGCCACGGTATCAATGCGCAGGCCCGGCAGCTGGGCGTCGATGGTAAAGTCCATCGATGATGCGCCGGTATTGCCGTGCGCGTTGGTGACGCTTGCCGAGACGGTAAGTTCGCCGTTGCCGAGCGCGGTGAGCTGGGTCTCGCTTAACGGCAGGCTCCAGGTCAGATCGTCCTGCACGGTGGCGGTGTAACTCTGTCCGCCAAGGATAATAGTGACAGTGTCACCTGCCGCCGCGTTAGCCACCTTGCCGGTCAGGGTTTGTCCTGCCGCCACCTCCGCTGCGTTAACGATATTATCGCCCGCAAGGGTGTTGAGGGTGACAACCGGGAGCGAACTGTCCACCAGCACATCGTGTGAGGTAGAGGCGCTGTTGCCCACGCTGTCGGTGACGCTCGCCGTCACGGTGTAATGGGCTTCGCCCAGCGCGCTGACGGCAGAGGCCGGCACGGTCACGCTCCAGTTACCGCTGGCGTCGGTGGTGGCGGTGTAGTTGATGCCGTTCAGGTTAACGGTGATGCTGGTCCCTTCCGGCTGGTTGCTGGTGCCGGAAAGCAGCAGATCTTCGCCCTTCTCGGTCGCGTTGATCACGTCGTCCGCCGCCAACGTGTTAATACCGATAACAGGCGTTACGGTGTTCACCACCACGTCCAGCGAACTGCTGCCGGTGTTGCCGGATCGGTCGGTCACGGAGACGTCGATGGTCCAGGTGCCGTCGGTCAGACCCTGCACGACGGACGCGGGCAGGCCGAGGCTCCAGTTGCCCGATGCATCCACCACCGTGGTGTAATCCACGCTGTTAATGGTGATGGTCACCCGGTCGCCCGCCGCCGCGCCGGTGACGGAGCCGCTGAGGATCTGCGCCTGCGAATGGGCGAGCTGGTTAACGGTGTTGGTGTCGGTAACAAATTCGTTGATGGTCACCTGCGGCACGGTGGCATCCACCAGACCAACGCGATCGGCGCTGCTGCTGTTGCCCGCCACGTCGCTGACCGTAGCGGTCACGGTCACCGGACCATCCGTCAGGGCACCCACGTCGGCGGCCGGTACGTTCAACGCCCAGGTCCCGTCCGTCTGGACGGTGGTCTGATACGTTTTGCCGTTCAGCGTCACGGTGACCGTCTGTCCCGCTTCCGCAGTGCTGGTACCGCTTAAGGCTAAATCCTGCTGCGCTTCTGCCGCGTTGATGATGTTGTCGTCGGTCAGGTTATCAAGCGTAATGGCCGGAGGCTGCGTATCCACCGTGACCACGCGCGCGGCGTCCGCGCTGTTGCCGCTGACGTTGGTCACGCTGACGCTCACCTGCGCACGCCCGTCGATCAGGGTTTCCATCGCGCTGGCCGGCACGTTCAGGCTCCAGGAACCGTCCTGCTGCACCTGCGCGGTAAAGGTCTGGTCGGCGAATTTCACCACCACGGTCTGCCCTGGCTCCACGCCCTGCGTCTGGCCGGAGAGGGTTAAATCTGCGCCTTTTTCCGCCGCGTTCAGCATGTCATCGCTGGAGACGGTATCAATGGTCACCGCCACGGCGTTCAGGTCGAGTTCAATCGGGTGTTCAGCCGCAACGGTATTGCCCCAGGCATCCTCGGCGCTGACGTTGACCGTCACCTCACCCGCCGTCCAGGCCTGCAGGTCCGCCGCCGGGACGCCAATCTGCCAGCTGCCGCTGGCGTTCACCACGGCGTTATACTCAACGTTGTTAATGATGACGACGATCGGCGTACCCGCGGCCAGGTGGGTGCTGGAGCCGGTGACGGTCAGATCGTGCTGCTGCTCGATGGCGTTGATCACGTCATCGCCGGAAATGGTATTCACTCGCAGGCCCGGCAGCGCGGCGTTGATGTTGATATCGCGTTCGCCGGTACCGGTATTGCCGTGCGCATTGGTTACGGAGGCGCTGAAGGTCAAATCGCCGTCGCCAAACGCCTGAAGATCCGCCGATGGGATTTTCACGCTCCAGGTCAGATCGCCGCCAACCGTCGCGGTGTAGCTCTTGCCGCCTACGGTGATTGAGACGGTATCACCCGCCGCCGCGCCCGTGACGCGTCCGCTGAGGGTTTGATCAACCGCCACTTCTGCATTATTGACCAGGTTATCGCCCGCAAAGGTGTTGATGATCACCTGCGGCAGCACGGTATCGACCAGCAGATTTGCCCCGGCGGAGCCGCTGTTACCCACGCTGTCGGTGCCGCTGACGCTGACGGTGTAAAGGGTGTTCGCCAGATTCAGCACGTCGGAAACCGGCACCTGAACGGACCAGACGCCGTTTGCAACGGTGGCCTGATAGCTGACGTTGTTTAGCGTCACGGTGACGGCGCTGCCGTCCGGCAGGTTGCTGGTGCCGCTCAGGCTCAGGGGCTGCATCGCTTCCTGCGCATTCAGGACGTTATCCTGGCTGATGGCGTCAATCGTGAATTCCGGCGGGTTGCCGCTCAGCGTAATGCCGTGCGTCGCGCTGCCGGTGTTGCCCGCCGCGTCGGTCACGGAGACGGAAATCGCGTGGCTGCCCTCACCGAGCGCGCCGATGACGGAGGCAGGCACGCCGACGCTCCAGCTGCCGTCCGCCTGCACCACGCCGGTATAGGTCTGGCCGCCGACGGTGACGGTCACCACATCGCCCGCCGCCGCGCCGCTTGCCTGGCCGGAAATAATCTGCGCCTGGCCCTGCTCGCTGGTATTCAGAATGTCGTCGCCCGCGACGGTGTTGATCGTCACAACGGGCGCTGCGGTATCAACCGTGAAATCGGCGGTGGTGGAAGAGCCGTTGCCCGCTTTGTCGCTGACGTTGGCCGTCAGGGAGTGCTCGCCGTTAGCCATCGCCTGAACTTCACTGGCCGGAAGCGTGACGGACCAGGTGCCGTCGCTGCCCACGGTCGCGGTGTGGTTTTTGCCGTTCAGCGTGACCGTCACAATCTGGCCCGCTTCCGCGTCGGTTTTCCCCGTCAGCGTCAACGGCTGATTGTGTTCCGCCGCGTTGATAATGTTGTCCTGCGCGATCGTATCGACGGACAGGGTTGGCGCAGCGGTATCAACGCCGATCGTCTGGCTGCCGCTGACGGTATTGCCCGCCGCGTCTCTTCCGCTTACGTTGACCGTCCAGGTACCGTCACCCAGCGCCTGCGCGTCTGCGGCAGGCACCTTCACGCTCCACGCGCCGTTTGCCCCCACCTCTGCGGAATAGGTTTTGCCGTTCAGCGTGACGGTCAGCGCCGTACCCTGCGCCAGGTTTTTACTGGTGCCGGAGAGCGTGAAGCCCGCGGACTGTTCGCTGGCGTTGATCGCGTTATCGCCCGCCGTCGTGGCGAGCGTCACGGTGGCGTCTGCGGTCGACACGGTCACGGTGATGCTGCCCGCAGAGGTGGTTTTGCTGCCGTCGATCTGCACGACGGACCAGGTATGTTCCCCGTCAGCCTGGGTCGGGAGTTTTACCGTCCAGGTGCCGTCCTTCGCGACCATGGCGCTGGCGATGGTGCTGCCGCTGCTGTCTTTGATCTGAATGGTTGCGCCGGGCTGGCCCGTACCGCTAAAGGTTGGGGTGTTATCATCCGTGACCTCTTTTGCACTCAGCACCCCCTGCTTGTCACCCGCTTTGTCCGTCAGCAAAAATGTTGGCGTCGCGCTTTCTACTTCTTTCGTATTATCAATAACTTTAATTTTGGTTTCGCCATCACCCCCGTTAGCCAGCAGCGCGCCGATAGCGCCGCCGCCTAACGCCGCACCGGCGATCCAGCCCCACGGCGCATCGCTTAAGACGCTTCCCTGCTCCAGGAAAGGTTCAATGCTGCTAATCGGTGCGGCCTGCGCGGTTAATTCAGTGACGGCAACGCCTGACGCTTCCCCGGCATCGGCAAAAGAGATATGAGTCAGCTCCTGATTATCATTGAACACCAGCTCTGACTGGTTGTGCGTCTCAGGATCTTCAACAAAATAGTTATTGCAGCGGATCACGCTGCCATCTTTCATATAAATGAGAAGGTCTTTACCCTGGCGGACATAGCGCGCCACGTCCTGAGCAGAGCCCTGGATTTCAATCACGCTCGGGGATGAAATAGAGACCGAGAGATTGCCCTCTCCGGTTAATTTCGTTTTCTCCGCCGTTTTGCGAATAATGACATCAACAACTTTTACGTTACTCATATTCTTCTCCTTGCAGGTGTACGGATTCCTGTGGATATGTCCACCAGATGGATGTAGCTATCCCTGGGAAAATTCACCCATTATTGTCAGACTTATATCGCGCAGAAAGGCGCGTCTTTTATTAACTCAAATCGGGTAATTTCGCAGCAGCGTTTTTCTCGATGCCAATAAGGGGCATGAGATTGTCTACAGCTGATGCGTAATTAATTGCCGAACTCCAGCCATCATATTCGGCGATTATTTTTGCCGAGGTCGCGGCCCACACGTCCTGTTCGACGCTGAGCAAATCGTTAATGCTGCGCTTGCTCAGGGTATATTCGTTTTTATAGACATCGCGGGCGCGCAGCGCATTTTCCAGCTGTCGTTTTCCCGCCTCCACTCTGCCGCGCGCGCCGGTCCAGTCGGCCTGAGCAACCGAGGCTTTTTGCAGTACATCAAATCGCGCCTGGTCAACCTGAGACGATGCCATCGCCCTTGTGCCCTCGGCCTGGCGCACGCGTGCCGATACGGCGCCCCCCTGGTAAAGCGGTGCGTCAATATTGAGCTGTATTTGGTCGTCCCAGTAGGAACGGTTGTCCGACTCATAGCGCGTGCGGCCGCCCTTCAGGCTTAACGTCGGCCAGTGCTGGGACTTCGCCGTTTCAACGCCATACTGGGCGGAGCGCTCCATGTTCTGCGCGGCCATCACCGCGGGTATCAGCGAATAATCAATGCGGTTCAGCGAATCAGGCTCGACGGCGAGATTCGCGGGCACAGGCGAATAGCGCTCCGCCTGCATTCCGGTCAACACCGCCAGTCGTGCGCGGGCGCTGTTTAAGGAAGCGTTATACTGCTGAACCGTCGCCTGCATGCCCGCGATCCGCGTGCGGGTCTGAAGTTCGTCGGATGTCGAACTCACGCCTGCATCCGCACGCAGCTTCGCCAGCTGCTCGACGTTTTTAAGCGCCTGCACATTCTCTTTTGCCGCCTGCAGCAGATCGGTGTAGCGCTTAACCTCCACGTAGCTGAGGGCCGTTTTTTCCGCTACGTCAGACAGCGTGCCCATCAGCTGATAGCGATAGCTATCGCGCTGGGCCGAAGACTGGCTGATGCTGTTGTTGGTTTTGCCAAAATCGTAAACCAGCTGCGTCAGGCTGAGGCCCCAGGCCGCAGAATTACGCAGCGATCCGCTGGAATCTGTCGTTTGGCTATGGCCCGTGCTGCCGTTTAAGGATATTTGTGGCATCCAGCCGCTGCGCGCTTCATCTATTTGCGCCTGGCCAATACCCAGCTGCGCCGCCTGCTGGCTCACGGAAGGATCGCGATCGATGGCGAAAAGGATACTTTCTTTGAGCGTTGTCGCGGTAATTGGCGCAATGCCAACCTGGCTGCTATTGGCGTAAGCCGTATTGACGACCAGGGCAATAAGCGCCACGGCTGTCGGAAATCTGAATAAACTATCGTTACGCCATGCAGTCATTTTATCCCCCTGACTCTGAGTGCTGACCAAATACTTACCCAAAAGTGGTAGTGATAATTAGACAAATACTCTTCACTCCCTCTGCGCCAAATTTAAGGTGAAAGCTGCCCATCCCATTTCCACTGAAAATGAGAGCCGACCGTATTAAATAAAATTAGGAATTTACTTATTTTTAAAGCTGGATTGCAGCATAACAAAATGCTTTATATGCAACTACACCCACAGTGTTAATAAGGTGTTACAAATAAGAAAAATCGCAAGGTTTCTCGACAATAGTCTTAAAAAGGCCTTTCACATGAAACAAATAAACCCCTTGTTATTTAAGTAAAATTCCTAAAATGCGCCCTGTACATTTTTGCGTTAATTTCCGAGTGCGTCAGACACAAAGATTTTCAAAGAACTGTCAATTTAAGTAACCTTCTAAGCTTAAGGAAGATTTAATTTTATAAAATACAAAGCAACCAGCTTATTATTCCATTAATAAAGTAAATAAAGGAGTAATACGCTAATTACCCGCACTATAGCGGTCACATAGCCCAAATAGTTAAACAAAACATAACGATAACATCGTGATTAACATAAAAAACAGTTTAGAAAGACTTAATTAATTAAATTTTAATAATCACTTAATTGAACCATGCGCTAGGTTTGACTATTCCCTTTCATGAGAAATGCGGTAATATGCAAACTATTGCGATATTTTGCAGGATTACGCTTACCATGCATAAAACGGCGAGACAAAAATACGTTCTGGAGATGCTCAGCGAACAGGGCCAGGCCAGCATCACCGAGCTGGCAGAAAGGCTAAACGTCTCTGCAGATACCATCCGCCGGGATTTGACCGACCTGGAAAATCAGGGGCTGGCGCAGAAAAACCACGGCGGCGCTATCGCGCTGGATCTTTCCGCCATGAGTCGTCACAGCAGAAATACGCTGCTGCCCGAAGCCAAACAGCGCCTGGGGAAGCGGGTTGCACGGAGCGTTCCGCCGGGTTCAACGCTGTTTCTGGACGCGGGAAGCACGGTTCTGGCGGTCGCCTCTTTCCTTGAAGGCCCGCTGACCGTCATTACTACGTCGCTGGATATCGCTCAGTTGTTCAGCGACCGGACGGATATCGACCTGATCCTGCTCGGCGGGAAATGGGACCAGAAACAGCGCCTGTTTGCCGGCAGCGCGACCCTCTCCCTGCTCTCGCGCTACCGGGCGGATATTGCCATTCTCGGCGCCTGTGCTATCCACGCCGAGCTGGGCCTGAGCGCCAGCCAGGAGGCCGATGCCGAGGTTAAGCGAGCCATGCTGGCAGCCAGCCACCAGCACTGGATCGTAGCCGATCGCCTCAAGCTGAACCGCTGTGAACCCTGGCTTGTCTGTGGGCTCGCCGACATTCATCAACTGTTTTTAGATCGTCCCTGGGCAGAGCCTGGGGATACTGGCGCACTGCAGATTACGGTTTGCGCAAATTAAGGTGGAGTTCGTTATGAATAAAGTGAAGACAATCAACGTTGCGCTCATCGGCTATGGTTTTGTCGGCAAAACGTTTCATGCCCCGCTTATCCAGTCGGTGGAAGGATTAAAACTGGCGGTGGTTTCCTCGCGTGATGAAGAGAAGGTAAAACGCGATCTGCCGGATGTTCAGGTAGTTGCCACCCCCGAAGAGGCCATTCAGCATCCCGATATCGATCTGGTGGTCATCGCCTCGCCTAACGCTACCCACGCGCCGCTGGCGACGCTTGCCCTGAACGCAGGCAAACATGTGGTCGTCGATAAGCCGTTTACGCTCGACATGCAGGAGGCCCGCGACCTGATTGCCCTGGCGGATGAAAAAGATCGCCTGCTCTCGGTGTTCCATAACCGCCGCTGGGACAGCGATTTCCTCGGCATCAAGCAGGCTATCGAGCAAGGCCGTATCGGCAAGGTTAAACTTTTTGAGTCGCACATTGACCGCTTCCGCCCGGAAGTGCGCGTGCGCTGGAGAGAGCAAAACGTGCCGGGCAGCGGCCTGTGGTTCGACCTCGGCCCGCACCTGATCGACCAGACGCTGCAGCTTTTCGGGTTGCCCGAGTCGGTTCAGGGCAATATCGCCACCCTGCGCGACGGCGTGGAAATTAACGACTGGGCGCACGTGGTCCTGAACTACCCTGAACATAAGGTGATTCTGCACGCCAGCATGCTGGTGGCTGGCGGTACGTCGCGCTTTACCGTTCACGGCGATAAAGCCAGCGTGGTGAAGGCATGCATCGATCGGCAGGAAGCACAGCTGCTGGCGGGTGTTGTTCCGGGCAGCGAAAGCTGGGGAGAAGACAGCGACGATATGGTGCTGTTTGATGCCAACGGCGACGCAACGCGCCTGAAAACGCCGAAGGGCGATCAGCGTCAGTATTACATCAACGTACGGGATGCGCTGATGGGCAAAATCGAGAACCCGGTTCATCCGGTTGACGCGCTGGCGGTAATGGCGGTGCTGGAAGCGGCGGTGAAGTCATCTGAAACAGGGTCAACCCAGACGCTGGAATTAACACCTGAAGAGCGTGCTCTGCTGCGTTAAAAAACAAGCCGGGTGGCGCTGCGCTTACCCGGCCTACAAAAGGTTCTGAATCGTAGGCCGGATAAGCGCAGCGCCAGTTAAAGACTACTGACGCTTTTTCGGCATCATGCGCAGCAGCGTGTTGTCTTTCCAGAAATAGTGGTGCATCAGCGCCGCCAGCGCGTGCAGGCCAATGACGAAATAGCCCAGGTTTGCCAGCGTCACGTGCCACTCTTTAAGCACATCCACCAGGTCAAAATTCCCTTCCGCCGCGTGCGGCATCACCATACCGAAGGCAAACCAGTCATTCCCCCGGTTATACATCATCACAATGCCGATCAGCGGCAGCGCGATAAACAGCACGTACACAATCAGGTGGCCCAGATGCGACAGGCCGGTGATCATCGGTTTGGGCTTCGGCTGAATGGGCGGAGCCGGGTACTTAAGGCGGATCAGCAGGCGCGCCACCATCAGCACCAGGATGGAGATCCCGCAGGAAACGTGGATCATGTTTATCAGCGGACGGTCTGTTCGCGGAAAAAAGCCTCTGAACTCCATGGCGCAGTAGGCCACGATGACTAACAGAAACACCAGCCAGTGAATGCCGATTTGCAGGCCTGTATATTTAGTGCGCATGTGATTTCCTGATGAATAACAAATACAGCGCCAACATAATCCGCTTTGCTTAAAAATTCATTAACTTTTCTGTATGGTTTTTCAAATACTTCCTTACGCATGAAGCATCTTCAATTGCCGCCCGGCCCGTGATGGTCTAAGCCTGGATGAGTTCAAACTGTCGCATCGACATGTTCACCAGGAGAATACGATGAGTAAAATTGGTATTAACGGATTTGGACGTATCGGACGCCTTGTGCTGCGTCGCCTTCTTGAAACCCAGGACAGCAATACCGTCGTCGCCATCAATGACCTAACCTCTCCAAAAGTGCTGGCCTACCTGCTGAGGCATGACTCTAACTACGGCGGATTTCCGTGGAGCGTCGACTTCACCGAAGACGCGCTGATTGTCGATGGTAAAACCATCGCGGTTTACGCCGAAAAAGAGGCCAAACATATCCCCTGGAAATCGGCAGGCGTGGATATCGTCGTGGAATGCACCGGTTTTTATACCTCGGAAGAGAAATCCAGAGCGCATCTGGATGCAGGTGCCAAAAAGGTGCTGATCTCCGCCCCGGCGGGCGAGATGAAAACCATTGTGTTCAACGTTAACGACGACACTATCGATGCCAGCGACACCATCATCTCCGTCGCCTCCTGCACCACGAACTGCCTCGCCCCGCTGGCGAAAGCGCTCCACGACGCGTTCGGCATTAAGGTGGGCACCATGACCACCATTCACGCCTATACGGGTACGCAGGCGCTGGTAGATGGGCCGCGCGGGAAAGATCTGCGCGCCTCGCGCGCGGCGGCGGAAAACATCATTCCCCACACGACCGGTGCCGCCAAGGCCATTGGGCTGGTGATCCCGGCGCTGAGCGGCAGGCTGAAAGGTCATGCGCAGCGCGTGCCGGTCAAAACGGGTTCCGTAACGGAGCTGGTGGCCATTCTTGAGAAAAAGGTCACGGTGGAGGAGATCCACGCCGCGCTGAAAAAAGCCACCCAGGGCAACAAATCCTTTGGCTACACCGACGAGGAAATTGTCTCCTCCGACGTGATCGGCTCACACTTCGGTTCGATATTTGACGCGACGCAGACGGAAGTGACCGAGGCGGGCGATGTGCAGCTGGTGAAGGCCGTCGCCTGGTATGACAACGAGTATGGGTTCGTCACGCAGCTGGTGCGGACCCTGGATAAATTTGCCTCGCTGTAAGGCAAAAACCCCCTCTCCTGCGGGAGAGGGGTATTCATTAAGACTGTAGATAGACCACCTGCGTTTGCAGATATTCATTCAGCCCGTGCTTACCGTCCGCGCCGCCAATCCCGGACTTGCGCCAGCCCGCGTGGAAGCCCTGCATGGCTTCAAAGTTCTCGCGGTTAATATAGGTTTCGCCAAACTTCAGCCCTTTAATCGCCTTCATGGCGACGTTCAGATCCTGAGTATAGAGTGATGACGTTAAGCCGTAGTCGCTGTCGTTAGCCATTTTCAGCGCCTCCTCCAGCGTATCAAAAACCACCACCGGCAGTACCGGGCCAAACGTCTCTTCATGCATAATCGCCATTTCCTGGCGCACGTCCAGCAGCAGCGTCGGCGGATAATAGTAGCCTTTCCCCTCGACCGCCTTGCCGCCGAGCACCACTTTCGCCCCTTCCTGTACCGCGCGCGCCACTTTCTGTTCCACGCGCTCAAGCGCGGCGGCGTTAATCAACGGCCCCATCGCAATGTCGTTTCGTTCGGCGGGATTGCCAAACTGAACGGCTTTCATCGCTTCCCCAAGACGGTTAACGAAGCGGTCATAAATCCCTTTCTGCACGTAGACGCGCTCGGCGCAGTTACATACCTGCCCGGTGTTGATGACGCGGGAATCGACGATGGCTTTTACCGCCAGCTCCAGGTTGGCATCATCCATTACAATGGCGGGCGCTTTACCGCCCAGCTCAAGCCCTACTTTGGTGATGTTTTTCGCCGCCGCCGCCATGATCTTCTCACCCGCGCCGACGCTGCCGGTCATGCTGACCATCGCCACTTTTGGATTCCCCGCCAGCTCCTGGCCGACGGTTTCGCCCCGGCCCAGCACCAGGTTGAAGACCCCTTTAGGCAGGCCAATGTCGTCGACGATTTTGGCAAAAGCAACGGCGTTATTAGGCGTAAATTCGCTTGGCTTAATGACGATGGTGTTTCCCGTCAGCAGCGCGGGCGCGAGCTTGCGGGCAATCAGAAAGAACGGGAAGTTCCACGGCAGGATGCCGGTGGTGACGCCCAGGGCGCGCTTGAAGACCAGAATGTTCTCGCCGGGACGGTCGCTCTGGATAATTTCCCCTTCGTAGCGACGCGCCCACTCGGCCATATAGTCGATGTAGTCGGCGGTAAAGTTAACTTCTACCTCCGCCAGCTGCTGAATTTTGCCGCCTTCTGCCACGATCAGGGCGCTGATTTCGCTCACGCGCTCGCGGATACCGGCGGAGATTTTACGCAGCCAGCCGGCGCGTTCGATGGCGGGCAACGCCTCCCACTGAGGCTGAGCGCGCTCGGCGGCGTCGATGGCCCTGGCCGCATCTTCAGCGCGACCGTCGGGAATACGGGAAATGACCTCTTCGGTGGCCGGGTTGATGACATCAATCCAGGCGTCGCCCTGCCAGGTAACAAACTGTCCGTCGATATACATAGGATGTTGTACGGGTACTGTCATAACCTGCTCCTGTAATTACACTGTTTTTAACAAGTAAACTTATTGTTAAAAACTACAGTTGCAGGCGAAGTTGCCTACTCTATCACGCTGTTTTTGTGAGATATCTCAAAAAAGAACCGGGTCAACAAAAGGTCATCATTACAAATTCGCAACATCAATTGCCCGTTTGCGGCAAAGGTTACGCAAACGGGCAACGGCTCAGGAAACTGAACGTTGGTTCAGCAGCCCGGTCAGGATTGTGTCCTGCCGCAACGTCTCCCACGCCGCGCTCACCGCATCGGGAAATTCAACGTGGGTAATGAAATCGCGCCCCGCCGGGCCATAGCCGTTGATGTCATCATACAGGCGCGGAAGCTCCCCCAGCAGCAGCGAGATATAGCGTTCAACCGGCCACAGGCCGTCGCGATCCGGGCTAAACGCCACGCCGCCCTCACCGTTATGAAGACGGGGAATAAAGCCCGGATGGCTTAGCCACTGCGGTGAGACAGGCTCATCGCGGCACACCCGGGCGAAGGTTGCCAGCGTACGGCGCTGCATGGTGGGGTCTTGCACGACCAGCACCCGCCCGGCGCGCTGCCGATGCCGTTTGAGCAGTTCCCAACTAAAGCGGGCATTTTCCCCGCAGTTGGTTGAGCGATCTTCAATCAGGATTTGGCTGGTGGGGATCTGCCAGAACCGGCTGGCGATATCCCCCAGGATGCTCGCCTCCGCGCGCCCGGCGGTGGGGATCGCGTGATAGCGAGGATGACCGGCAACGGCTGCATATAAAAATGAGGTCGAATGCCCGATCCCGCCGCTGATCAGGAGCGGAATACCGTTTTGCGCGGCGATGCGGCACGCCGCGTCAATCGTGGGAATCACCGCATTTCCGGCCAGGATTACTCTGTCAACGTCAGACACCTGTCGGTCATCCTGCGCCAGCCACGCCCCGACGGTGTTGATTGCCGCCAGCGTGGCGTCCGGCAAGCCGGGAATGTTAGCCTGTTCCATTGCGGTCTCCTCCTGATATGGTCTCTTAGGGTAGCGGCATTAGCCTGACGGGCGCAACCGTGGGCACGCTTCACGCAGGTGAGCCCGCCCTCATTTCGTTTTTTTCCTTAACTATCCCTTCAACATGCGGTTAACATGCGATACTCATATTCACTTGAATTATGATTTACGTCAGACGTAGAATCATTAGCCCGCTCACTATTCAACTATTGCTAAGGTAAACGTCGCTATGCGCCTGCCCCAACGCGATCCTTATGCTCCTCGCGAGTGGCAGCCACATGAGAAGCCCGCCCTGCTGGGTTCACCCTCTACGCCGGAACACCCTACTCCGAAGCGAATTGCCTACGGCATCGTTGGACTGCTGGTGTGCCTGACGGGCGCGCTCGGTAACGCGGTCGTGACCGCCAACCTGCAAAACCTGCAGGGAACCTTCGGGGCATGGTCGACGGAGATCGCCTGGCTGCCCGCCGTCTACGTCATGACCAACGTCTCCATCAACCTGCTGCTGGTGAAATTCCGCCAGCAGTACGGGCTGCGGGCGTTTACGGAGGGGTTCCTGGTGCTTTATGTGCTGGTGACCTTTTTCCACCTGTTTGTAAACGACCTCAGCTCGGCGCTGATGGTGCGAGCCGCGCACGGCATGGTCGCGGCTGCGCTCAGTTCGCTCGGTATCTATTATCAGATTCAGGCCTGGCCCGCGAAGCACCGTCTGAAAGCCCTGACGATTGGTATTACCGGCTCGTCGCTGGCGATCCCCATCGCGCGGCTGTTTTCAACCGAGCTGCTCCAGCTCGACGAGTGGCGAGGGCTTTACTTCTTTGAGCTGGGGCTGGCGCTGATATCGCTGGCCTGCGTGATGGTGCTCAAGCTGCCGCCGGGCGACCGCCGTAAGGTTTTCGAGAAGAAAGATTTTGTGACCTTCTTTCTGCTGGCGCCCGGGATGGCGCTGCTGTGCGCGGTGCTCTCTTTGGGCCGTCTTGACTGGTGGTTTGAAGCGCCGTGGATTGGCTGGTCGCTGGCGCTATCGCTGGTGTTGATTGTCTCTGCGATTATGTTTGAACATAACCGCAGCAATCCCTTGCTCAATACCCGCTGGCTCTCAAGCGGCAGTATCGTGCGTCTGGGGTTAATTATGCTGTTGATCCGCATCGTGCTGGCGGAGCAGAACACCGGGGTTATCGGCTGGCTACAGTACGTTGGCCTGCAAAACGAACAGATGACGCACCTGGCGTGGTCTATTTTCGCCGGCATCGCCTGCGGGATCGTCGCCAGCTGTTTAACGATCAAGCCCACTAAGCTCGCGTGGCCCATCATTACCTCGCTGGCGCTGATGATTGTGGCCTCCCTGCTCGACAGCCGGTCGACCAGCCTGACCCGCCCGGACCAGCTGATGCTGAGCCAGTTCCTGCTGGGCTTCGGCAGCGCCTTCTTTCTTGCCCCGGCAATGCTGGCCGCCATCGGTGGCGTCATCGCCGAACCGCGCAACCTGGTTAGCTTCTCGGTGATGTTCGGCATGAGCCAGAATATCGGCGGCCTGCTCGGCTCAGCGATCCTCGGCACCTTCCAGACCTGGCGCGAGAAATACCACTCCAGCCTGCTGGCCGAACAGCTCACCACGCTCAATCCCCTGGTGAACGAGCGCATTCAGGCCTATACCCAGATGTATCAGAGCCTGATTGGCGACAGTTCCCTGCTGGGTACCCAGGCCATCACGCAGCTGCAGACGGTCACCGCCCTTGAGGCGAATATTCTGGCTTATAACGACACTTATCTTCTGACGGCGAGCATTGCCGCCGCCACGCTGGTGTGGATTTTATGGCGCTTGTTGCGCCTGCGCATAACTGCCCGCATGGCCCTGAAGAAGGCCACGGGCAACAAATAATAGAGAGTTTCTGGAGAGTTTATGAGTCAGCAGGATGCCGCCAAAGAGCAGGCCAACACGCGCAAAAACGTGCGCATTGTTTCGGTATTCACCGCCGCCGCCATCGGTATTGTCGGCGTGCTGGCGATCCTCTACGCCTGGCAGCTGCCGCCGTTTACCCGGCACGCGCAGTTTACGGATAACGCCTACGTGCGCGGCCAGACGACGTTTATCAGCCCGCAGGTGAATGGTTATATCACCGAGGTGAACGTACAGGACTTTGTGCAGGTAAAAAAAGGCGACGTGCTGCTTCAGATAGACGATCGTATCTATCGCCAGCGGGTCCATCAGGCCGAGGCGCAGCTGGCGATGAAAATTGCCGCGCTGAAGAACAACCTGCAGCAGCGTAAAAGCGCCGAAGCGACGATCGCGAAAAACGAGGCGGTGCTGAAAAATGCGCGCGCCCAGAGCCTGAAAACCCAGGCGGACCTCAGGCGCGTGAAGGATTTAACGGCAGACGGGTCGCTCTCCATTCGCGAGCGCGACGCGGCGCTTGCCAGCGCCGCACAGGGTAGCGCCGACATCGACCAGGCCAAAGCGTCGCTTGAGATGTCGCGCCAGGACCTGCAGACCGTTATCGTCAATCGCGGTTCGCTTGAGGCGGATGTCGAAAATGCGAAAGCAGCGCTGGAGCTGGCGCAGATCGACCTGCAAAACACCCGCATTATTGCCCCGCGCGACGGCCAGCTCGGCCAGATTGCCGTGCGTCTTGGCGCGTACGTTACCGCCGGAACGCACCTGACCACGCTGGTCCCGCCGCAGCACTGGGTGATCGCCAACATCAAAGAGACACAGCTCGCGAATTTACGCGTCGGACAGCCGGTCAAATTTACCGTCGATGCGCTTAACGACAAGGCCTATCAGGGCCGGGTGGAGAGCATTTCTCCGGCGACGGGCGTCGAATTCAGCGCGATTACCCCGGATAACGCCACCGGCAACTTTGTCAAAATCGCGCAGCGTATTCCGGTGCGCATCGAGGTGCTTGGCAAACCTGAAGACTCAGCCCTGCTGCGCCCAGGCATGTCGGTGCAGGTGACGATTGATACGCGGGAGGCGAAGCCATGACGCTGCGCCCCCTAGCCGGCCTGCTGATCGCCGTCATTCTGGCGGGATGCCAGTCGGTGGACGTTGAACCGGCAAAATCGTCCCTGCATATCCCGGCGCAATGGCGCACCGATGCAGGCCCCGCCAGCCAGGTAGAACAGCTCTGGTGGCGAAGCTTTCACGACAGTAACCTCAACCGCTACGTGGATGAGGCGCTCAAAAACAACAGCGACGTGCTGATTGCCCGCGAGCGCGTGAACGAATATCAGGCGCGGGTCTATGCCGCCGACGGCAGCCTGTTCCCGTCGCTTGAGGCGGGCGTGACGGGCACCCGCGCCCGTTCGCAATCCGCCGCCACCGGTCTGCCGGTCTACGGCACGCTGTACAAAGGCAGCCTCACCGCCAGCTACGATGTTGATCTCTGGGGCGTGAACCGCAGCACCGCCCGCGCCGCCGAGGCCTCGCTGGAGGCGCAAAAAGCCGCTGCCGCGGCGGCGGATTTAACCGTTGCGTCGTCGGTAGCTACCGGATACGTCACCCTGCTCTCGCTGGATGAACAGCTGCGCGTCACCGAATCCACGCTAAAGTCGCGCGAAGCGGCGTTCAACCTTGCCAAACGGCAGTTTGAAACGGGATACACCTCGCGGCTGGAGCTCATGCAGTCCGACTCTGAACTGCGATCCACACGGGCGCAGGTGCCCGTGCTCCGGCATCGGATTGCTCAGCAGGAAAACGCGCTGGGCCTGCTGCTTGGCGGTAATCCGGGCAATATCGCACGTGGCGACAGGTTTGACGCGCTTACGCCGCTCCACCTGCCGTCGCAGTTGCCGTCGACGCTACTTAATCGCCGTCCGGATATCGTGCAGGCGGAACGCCAGCTTATTGCAGCCGACGCAACGCTGGCGGCGTCGCGTGCCAGCCTGCTCCCGTCGATCAACCTCACCGCAACCGGATCGATACAGGATCGTACCCTGTCCGGCCTGCTGGATAACCCGCTGCAGCTCTGGAGTGCAGGCGGCAGCATTCTGGCGCCGCTGCTGAACCGCCAGGCGCTAAATGCGCAGGTTGATATTTCCCAGTCCCAGCGTAATCAGGCTCTCTATTCCTACGAAAAAGTGGTGCGAAATGCTTTTGCAGAGGTGAATGATAGCCTTGACGCCATAACGCGCTATCAGGAACAGCTGACGGAGCTGCTTGCCCAGCAGGACGTGGCGCAGGAGACGCTGCGGATTGCGCAAAACCGCTACAGCAACGGCTATTCGTCCTATCTGGACGTGCTTGACGCGCAGCGTACGCTGTACTCGGTGCAAACCAGCGTGGTACAGGTAAAAAATAATCTGCTGCTGGCGCAAATTGACTTGTATAAAGCGCTGGGCGGCGGATGGGTAAGTGCCTGAAAACCTGCCGGGTAAAGCGTAGCCGCCAACCGGCAATCCCTCTCAAGGAGTCAATCTATGCAACAACAGTGGTCTGCAGTAGATAATTACATGATTTCTTCACTCATACCCGAAGATGACGTGCTCCTGCGGGTTCTTGAGAATAATAAGCGCGCCGGGCTACCCGAGCACGATGTCGCCGCCAATCAGGGGCAGCTGCTGGCGCTGTTCGTGCGCATGACGCAGGCAAGACGCATTCTTGAGATCGGGACCCTGGGCGCCTATAGCTCGATCTGGATGGCGCGCGCCCTGCCGCCGGACGGAAAGCTGGTTACGCTTGAAGCGGACCCAGCGCATGCAGAGGTTGCGCGGCAGAATATCCAGCTGGCCGGACTTAACGATCGCATTGAACTCATCGAAGGGCCCGCGCTGCCGTCACTGGAACAGTTTGGCGACGTTCCCCCGTTCGATCTGATCTTTATTGATGCCGATAAGCCGAACAATCCCGGCTATCTGGAGTGGGCGCTTCACTATTCTCGTCCCGGCACGGTGATTATCGGCGATAACGTGGTGCGCGACGGCGAGGTCATTAACGGCCAAAGCGACGACGCGCGGGTGCAGGGCGTGCGGCGTTTTATCGAGATGATTGGGGATAATCCGCGGTTAACCGCCACCGCGCTTCAAACGGTGGGGGTTAAGGGATGGGATGGGTTTACGCTGGCGATGGTGAACGGGTGAAAAAATGTGCGGGCTGATGCCCTCACCCCGACCCTCTCCCACAGGGAGAGGGAGAAAACCGGGCAAGGGTTTTAACCGTAGATCTGCTCCATCGCCTGCAGAATACGCTTATCCGAAATCGGATACGGCGTACCGAGCTGCTGGGCAAAGAAGCTGACTCGCAGCTCCTCGATCATCCAGCGGATCGCCTGCACGTCTTCATCATCGCGCCGCGCGGGCGGCAGCTTGTTCAGCCACTGCTGCCACGCCTGCTGCACGCTTTCCACTTTCAGCATCTGAACGCGGTCTCGGTGCGGATCGATGGCCATTTTCTCCAGACGTTTTTCAATCGCCTGCAGATAGCGCAGCGTATCGCCCAGACGCTTAAAGCCGTTGCCGGTGACAAAGCCGCGATAGACCAGCCCCGCCATCTGCGCCTTCACGTCCGAGAGCCCCAGCGCCATGGTCATATCCACGCGCCCCTTCAGGCGCTTGTTGATATTGAACACGGCGGTGAGGATCTGCTCGACCTGTTTGGCAATCTCCACCACGGTGTCGTTCAGCTCCGCGCGCACCTTTTCATGAAGCTTCGCAAAGCCCTCTTCCGTCCAGACCGGACCGCCCGCCTCGTGGATCAGCTTGTCCACGCCGCAGGAGATGCAGTCGTCAATCAGATCCAGCACCTTGCCGTACGGGTTAAAGTACAGCCCCAGCTTGGCTTTGTTCGGCAGCTTCTCGTGCAGATACTTGATCGGCGACGGGATGTTCAGCAGCAGCAGGCGACGCAGCCCGCGCCACATCATCTGCTGCTGTTCCAGCGGGTTATCAAAGAGCTTGATCGCCACGCTGTCGCGCTCGTCCACCAGCGCAGGCCAGGCTTTGACCTTATAGTTGCCGCGCTTCTGTTCGTAGCTTTCCGGAAGCTGACCGAAGCTCCAGATGTGTAGCCCGCTCTGCTCGATGCCGTCGTCCGCCACCGCAGACAGCGTCTCCTGAACTTTTCCCTTCAGGGCATCCTTCAGCTCGCTCAGCGAACGCCCTTCCTGCAGCTTTCTGTTTTTGTCGTCCACCACGCGGAAGCTGATTTTCAGGTGATCGGGCACCTGATCCCAGTTCCAGTCCTCTCGGTCGATGGTGGTGCCGGTCATGCGGCGGAACTCGCGCTCGAGCGCGTCCAGCAGCGGCAGTTCCAGCGGCGTGACGCGGCCTAAAAAGGCTTCCGCATAGTTTGGCGCAGGCACAAAGTTACGGCGCACCGGTTTCGGCAGGGATTTGATCAGCGCAATCACCAGCTCGCGGCGCAGGCCGGGGATTTGCCACTCAAACCCGCTCTCTTCCACCTGGTTCAGCAGCGGCAGCGGAATGTGGACGGTCACGCCGTCCGCGTCCGTGCCCGGCTCAAACTGATAGGTCAGGCGCAGCTTGAGGTTGCCCTGATGCCAGAAGTTCGGGTAGTCGAGCTTGCTGACCGACTCCGCCCCTTCCTTAATCAGCATGCTCTTTTCGAAGTTGAGCAGGTCCGGCGTCTCTTTGCTGGCCTTTTTCCACCAGCTGTCGAAGTGGCGGGCAGAAATCACCTCGTGGCTGATGCGCTGGTCGTAAAACTCAAACAGCGCCTCATCGTCCACCAGAATATCGCGACGGCGGGACTTGTGCTCAAGCTCCTCCACTTCGGCGCGCAGCTTCAGGTTTTCGCGGAAGAACGCGTGGCGCGTCTGCCAGTCACCCTCCACCAGCGCGTGGCGGATAAACAGCTCTCGGCTGAGCGCCGGATCAATCTGGCTGTAGTTAACCTTGCGCGCGGCGACCACCGGCAGGCCGTAAACGGTCACCTTCTCGGTCGCCATCACCGCGCCCTGCGCGCGCTCCCAGTGCGGTTCACTGTACGAGCGTTTCAGCAGGTGCTGCGCCACCGGCTCAACCCATTCCGGATCGATACGCGCGGCAATGCGCCCCCACAGGCGGCTGGTTTCCACCAGCTCGGCGACCATCGTCCACTTCGGCGGCTTCTTGAACAGACCGGAACCGGGGAAGATGGAGAAGCGCGCGTTGCGTGCGCCGGTAAACTCCTGCTTGTCCGCATCTTTCATCCCGATATGGGACAGCAGGCCGGTCAGCAGCGCGATATGAATTTCGCGGTACTCCGCAGGCTCGCTGTTCACCGGGATCCCCAGCTCTTTCACCACCTGACGCAGCTGCGTGTAGATATCCTGCCACTCGCGCACGCGCAGGTAGTTGAGGAAATCCACGCGGCACTGGCGGCGGAACTGGTTCGAGGAGAGCGCTTTCTGCTGCTCGCCGAGGTAGTTCCACAGGTTGACGAAGGCGAGGAAGTCGGACTCTTTGTCGTGGAAGCGACGGTGCTTTTCATCAGACGCCTGCTGCTTGTCCATCGGACGCTCGCGCGGGTCCTGAATGGAGAGCGCCGAGGTGATGATCATCGCCTCGCGCACGCAGCCGTGCTTTTGCGCTTCCAGCACCATACGGGCCAGACGCGGATCGACCGGCAGCTGGCTGAGCTGGCGCCCCAGCGGCGTCAGCCTGTAGGCCGTTGCCTGCTCGTCGGTGGTAATCGCGCCCAGTTCTTCCAGCAGGCGCACGCCGTCCTGAATGTTGCGCTTGTCCGGCGCTTCCACAAACGGAAACGCCGCGATGTCGCCCAGCCCCAGCGCGGTCATCTGCAGGATAACGGACGCCAGGTTTGTGCGCAGAATTTCCGGATCGGTAAACTCCGGGCGCGAGAGGAAATCGTCCTCAGAATAGAGGCGAATACAGATCCCTTCCGACACGCGGCCGCAGCGGCCCTTACGCTGGTTGGCGGAAGCCTGAGACACTGGCTCAATCGGCAGGCGCTGAACCTTGGTGCGGTAGCTGTAGCGGCTGATGCGCGCCGTACCCGGATCGATAACGTATTTGATGCCCGGCACGGTCAGCGAGGTTTCCGCCACGTTGGTCGCCAGCACGATGCGCCTCCCGCCGTGCGGCTGGAACACGCGGTTCTGCTCGCTGTTGGAGAGGCGGGCATAAAGCGGCAGAATCTCGGTGTGGCGCAGATCGCGCTTGCTGAGCGCATCGGCGGTGTCGCGAATTTCGCGCTCGCCGCTCATGAAGATCAGGATGTCGCCCGAACTCTCGTTGCCCAGCTCGTCGACGGCGTCAAAGATAGCCTGTAGCTGATCGCGCTCGGTATCGTCCGCCTCCTCCACAATCGGGCGATAGCGCACCTCGACCGGATAGGTGCGGCCCGAGACTTCAATAATCGGCGCATTGTTGAAATGCTTCGAGAAGCGCTCCGGGTCGATGGTCGCGGAGGTGATGATGATTTTCAGATCCGGGCGACGCGGCAGCAGCTCTTTAAGGTAGCCGAGCAGGAAGTCGATGTTCAGGCTGCGCTCGTGCGCCTCATCGATGATGATGGTGTCGTACTGCATCAGCAGGCGATCCTGCTGGATCTCCGCCAGCAGGATACCGTCGGTCATCAGCTTGACCATGGTGTTATCGCTGACGTGGTCGCTGAATCGCACCTTATACCCGATGCAGCCGCCCGGCTCCGTCTGCAGCTCTTCGGCAATACGGTTCGCCACGGTACGCGCGGCCAGTCGACGCGGCTGGGTGTGGCCAATCAGCCCTTTCACCCCGCGCCCCAGCTCCATACAGATTTTCGGCAGCTGGGTGGTTTTCCCCGAACCGGTTTCCCCCGCGACAATCACCACCTGGTGATCGCGGACCGCCTCAAGGATGTCCTGTTTTTTCTGACTGACGGGCAGATTTTCCGGGTAGGTAATTGCCGGGCGTGCGGCTTCGCGCAGCACGACTTTCCCTGCCGCCTGTTCAATCTCTTTCGCCATCTCCTGGTAAATGGCCTGTTGTGCATCAGGATTTTTAACCTTCTTGACCCCGTGCAGGCGGCGCGCAAACCGCTGTTTATCCCGCAGCATAAGGGTATCCAGCTGTTTCAGGAGCATCGGGAAGGTTAATTTTAGTTGTTCTGTCATAGCGTTAACGGGCAGTGCACTGCCGGATAAATTCTCTTTTTAATGATTGATATAGAGTACCACATCGGCGCTTTTCGCGCCTTATTCAAAAATTTCGAACATAGACTTCGATATATTGCGCTATCCCTGCGACAGGATTGTGAATAAAGTGTCAACAAGCAACGGGGCAACCCCCTTCAATCAAATGCAAAACAGGAATCACCCATGAGCAAAGTATTAGTATTAAAATCCAGTATTCTGGCAGGGTACTCTCAGTCTGGTCAGCTGTCCGATTATTTCGTTGAGCAGTGGCGTGAACAGCATCCAGCGGACGAAATCACCGTGCGTGACCTGGCCGCAAACCCGATTCCTGTGCTTGACGGTGAACTGGTTGGCGCGCTGCGTCCAAGCGATGCTCCCCTGACGCCGCGTCAGCAGGAAGCCCTGGCGCTGTCCGACGAGCTGATTGCGGAACTGCAGGCGCACGACGTTATCGTCATCAACGCACCAATGTACAACTTCAACATCCCTACCCAGCTGAAGAACTACTTCGACCTGGTAGCGCGCGCTGGCGTGACCTTCCGTTACACCGAGAAAGGCCCTGAAGGTCTGGTGACTGGCAAGCGTGCGGTTGTACTGACCAGCCGCGGTGGTATTCACAAAGATACCCCAACCGATCTGGTTGCGCCGTACCTGACCCTGTTCCTGGGCTTCATCGGCATCACCGACGTGAACTTCGTGTTCGCTGAAGGTATCGCCTACGGTCCGGAAGTGGCGACCAAAGCGCAGTCTGACGCGAAAGCAGCGATCGACGGCTTCGTCGCAGCCTAAGATTTCGCCCTCTCACCGCCCGGTGGGAGGGTTTTTCTTTTCCCCACATTTCGTTATCATCCGCGCTCATTCTCCAGCGGTTCCTTTTAATGTCTGCCATTAATGATACGTTTGTTGCCCCGCCGTGTTTCGACGAAATTGAACTCCTCTGGCAGGACGAACATCTGCTGCTGATCAACAAGCCCTCCGGACTTCTCAGCCTTTCAGGCAAAAATCCGCAGAACCTCGATTCCGTTCATTATCGTCTGGTTCAGTCTTTTCCAGGCTGCACGCTGGTGCATCGTCTGGATTTTGGCACGTCAGGGATTATGGCGATCGCGCGAAACAAAGCGATCAACGCCGCGCTGTGCCATCAGTTCAGCCAGCGTGCGGTGAGCAAGGTCTATGCCGCGCTGCTCTGCGGACACGTTGAGAATGACGAAGGGATAATTGATGCGCCAATTGCTAAAGATCCGGCGCTGTTTCCGCTGATGTCGATTTGCGCCGTCACGGGCAAACCTGCCCGCTCGCGCTACCGGGTGATCGAACGTTTTTATCAGCCGACGGGGTTGCCGTTGACGCGGGTTGAGCTTACGCCGGAAACCGGGCGTACGCACCAGCTGCGCATTCACTGCCAGCAGCTGGGCCACCCTATTTTGGGCTGCGATTTATATGGCGGCCTTGAATGGCCCGGCGCCGGAATGACGCCGCGGCTGATGCTGCACGCCAGCGGGCTGGATTTTGTGCATCCGGTGAGCGGAGAGGCAATCAACGCCCGCCACGCTGCACCGTTTTAAACAGGGTTTACCACATCAAATCGTCAGGGATTTTGAAGTCCGCGTATGGATCGTCCTCGTCCTGCTCTTCCTGGCTCAGCGCGCTGTTCAGAACGATGCTGTCGGCATCGCGCTGGGCGATTTTATCCGCAACCACCGCCGGGATGATCGCGTATTCGCAGTCGCCGTTGGCGTTAATCACCAGACGCGCAATCGCCAGACGGCCGTTGATCAGCTGGGCCTGCGTTTGCTTATCGACCTCAATTTTTTTGATCAGATTGCCGTCGGTAAAGTTAAAGGTGATGTTGCCTCTTGAAACGGTAATGCGGTTCATCTCAATCAGCTGCTTCACCTGCGCTTTAAACTCCTTCGCCAGCACGGCCTGCTTCTGCTGCTCGCTGAGCTGTTTATCGCGCTCGATCTGCGCCTTCTTGTTTTCTTCGACGGCTTCTCTCGCCTCGCGCGCCTGCACGCGAGATTTTTTCGCCGTGCGCTGAACCTTAGCCATTTTCTTGCTGGACACGAGGCCCGCTTTCAACATCTGCTCTTGTAAGGTGAGTTTTGTCATGATCGTATCTAAACCGGTTGGAAATTTGGGGGGATTATAGCGGGAATTGGGCAGGATACGCCAGACAAGCAGGCGTGGCGTATCCTGGCCTAAGTCAGTCCCACAATTCCCTCAACATTTAATAACGATAATATCTTTATAGTGATTAAAAAATGCCACGTCATTTTCTTAAAAAAATTGGGCCAAGAAAAAATATGATGTGGGTAGAATATTCCAGCTCACTTCAGGCGTAGGCTCGGCTTTATTGTATAGATAGGATGATAAGAGACTGTGGCTATAAATGGAACAATGATGCTTAATGGTGCTGACTATGCGCCTTTCAACCTGTATGGCGTTGGCGTATTTATGGCGCATTCGGGGCAAGGTGCTTACCGTAACAATGGTTTTTGCGGCGCAATTAAAGGTTCGGGCCCAATTCCACCGGGTAAATACTGGATTGTTGACAGAGGGGCCGGAGGCTTCTTATCGGGTATAAAAGCTAATCTTCAGGATCGGTGGAACAAAATTAGATCCGGCGCAGAATTTGGGCGTGATGAATGGTTCGCCTTATACAAGGACGACTGGGGAATCGACGACGGCACCTGGATTGATAATGTTTATCGAGGTTTGTTTAGGCTGCATCCGGGCACGGTGTCGGAGGGATGTATAACTATCGCCCATAATTCTGATTATGCAATGATCCGTAACGCACTGATGAGTACAGAACTTATTCCGGTTCCCTGTATGCGTACGCTTATGGCACGCGGATGGGTGGAGGTTTTTGAAAATGGTTACACCCATACTTGTGCGTAATTGGCGCTTTAAAATTTTCAAAACAGCATGGTTTTTACTGATTAGCCTTTTGACTGGTCGCACTTTAGGACCAGCCGAAATGTATATCAATCATGACGTGGCCTCCTCTGTCTGTTATTTCATCTATGATGACGTCAACGCTGAAACCATGTACGAAACATATACAAATATCGATATTTTAACCGTGTTAATCATTTCTATGATGATTTATATCTTAACAATTACATTATTAGAAAAAATAAGGAAATAGAGCATGCCAATTCCTCCCTATTTGTGGCTTAAAGATGATGGCGGCGCGTGCATCACAGGATCGGTGGACGTCAAAGGCCGTGAAGGCAGCATTGAGATTATCGGGCTAAGTCACGGTCTTAATCTTCCGGTAGACAGCGCAAACGGCAAGATCACCGGCACACGACAGCACTCTTCCATGCGGTTCGAAAAGGAAGTTGATAGCGCCACGCCCTATCTCTACAAAGCCGCCTCTACCGGCAAGGCTTTTAAAAGCGCTGAAATCAGGTTCTATCATATTAATGATGCCGGGCAGGAGGTGTGTTATTACACCGTGTTAATGGAACACGTTAAGGTGACTGGCGTTAACTGCAGCGTACCAAACGTAAAGATCGCCGCCAACGACAAAATGAACCATGTAGAAAGCGTTAGCCTGAAGTATGAAAAAATCACTTGGCGCATCGTAGACGGGAACATCGTGCACAGTGACGCCTGGAATGAACGTCCTACAGCCTAAATACGAGGGGCCTAAGCCCCTCATGAACTTCCCTCATGTTGCATTGAAATTAAGTCACTTCCCCTGCGCCACTGGCTCAGGCATAAATTATGCATTGATAACTTCCTGGCAACATGAACTTAGGATGCATAACCACAATGAGTAAAGCTTTTACATTTAGCCTTAAGCGCAGTTGCTTCGATGAAAATTACAACCCGTCAGAAAATACGCGTACCACGACCAACTTTGCCAACCTGGCGCGTGGCGAAAAGCGTCAGGAAAATCTGCGCAACACGCTGGTGATGATCAACAACCGCTTCAACGCCCTGGCGCGCTGGGATAACCCTAAAGCCGATCGTTATGCGGTTGAGCTTGAGATTATTTCCGTGGATATGAACGTCGATGGCGAAAATAGCTTCCCGGCCATTGAAATACTGCAAACCTTTATTGTCGATAAAAAAACCAACGAGCGCATCGAGGGTATCGTCGGGAATAACTTCTCGTCCTACGTGCGTGACTATGATTTCAGCGTCTTGCTGCTCGAACACAATAAGGATCGGTCAACCTTCAGTATTCCAGAGAACTTTGGCGAACTGCACGGCAACATTTTCAAGCACTTCACCCACTCTGCCGAATACAAAGAACACTTCAAAAAGCCGCCGGTGATCTGCCTTAGCGTCTCCAGCAAGGACATTTACCACCGCACCGGTAACACCCACCCGGTGCTAGGCATCGAGTATCAGCCTGACGGCACCTCGCTGACCGAGCAGTACTTCGGCAAGATGGGCCTGAAGGTGCGCTACTTCATGCCGGAAAACAGCGCGGCGCCTTTCGCCTTCTATTATTCCGGCGATTTGCTGGCTGACTATTCGAATCTGGAGCTGATTGGCACCATCAGCACGATGGAAACGTTCCAGAAGATTTATCGTCCTGAAATTTATAACGCTAACTCAACCGCGGGCCAGTTCTATCAGCCGGATCTGAATCAGCAGGATCATTCCTTAACCAAAATTGTATATGACCGGGAAGAACGCAGCCAGCTGGCGATCCAGCAGGGTAAATTTACGGAAGAGCAGTTTATTAAGCCTTTCCAGCAACGTCTTGAGCAGTGGTCTCATAACTTCACGCTTTAATTAATCGAATAAGGTCTTTTTATTATGAAAACATTGCTCCCAACGTCTACGGCAGGCAGCCTGCCAAAGCCAACCTGGCTTGCTCAACCGGAAACCCTGTGGTCGCCGTGGAAATTACAGGATCAAGAGCTACTGGCGGGTAAGCAGGATGCCCTTCGCCTGTCCCTGGACGAGCAGCTTCGGGCAGGTATCGATATCGTCAGCGACGGCGAGCAGACCCGTCAGCACTTCGTGACCACCTTTATTGAGCACCTCAGCGGTGTGGATTTTGAGAACCGTCAGACCGTGCGCATTCGCAACCGCTACGACGCGAGCGTGCCCACCGTTGTCGACGCCGTGACGCGCCAGAAGCCGGTGTTCGTTGACGATGCAAAATACCTGCGTCAGCTCACCGACAGGCCGATTAAATGGGCGCTGCCGGGCCCGATGACCATGATCGATACGCTTTATGATGCCCACTACAAAAGCCGCGAGAAGCTGGCCTGGGAATTCGCCAAAATTCTTAACCAGGAAGCCCGCGAGCTGGAGGCCGCCGGGGTCGATATTATTCAGTTCGACGAACCGGCCTTTAACGTCTTTTTCGATGAGGTCAACGACTGGGGCATCGCCGCGCTGGAGCGCGCCATTGAAGGGCTAAAGTGTGAAACCGCCGTACACATCTGCTACGGATACGGCATCAAGGCCAATACCGACTGGAAAAAGACCCTGGGTTCTGAATGGCGACAGTATGAAGAGGCCTTCCCTAAGCTGCAGACCTCGAACATCGACATTATTTCCCTGGAGTGCCACAACTCGCGCGTGCCGATGGATCTGCTGGAGCTGATCCGCGGTAAAAAAGTGATGGTAGGCGCGATCGACGTTGCCACGAATACGGTTGAAAGCCCGGAAGACGTTGCCGACACCCTGCGTAAAGCGCTGCAGTTTGTCGATGCGGACAAGCTCTACCCGTCGACCAACTGCGGTATGGCTCCCCTTTCCCGCCAGGTGGCCAACGGCAAGCTGAAGGCGCTCAGTGCCGGAGCCGACATCATTCGCCGCGAGCTTTCCCGCTAACCCTCAGGTTTGCCAGTACAGCGGCGTGCCGAAGCGCTCAATGTAATAATCAATCACCGCCCTGACGTTAAGGGGCGGATGCCGCGCGTTCGGATAAATCGCCGCAATAGTAAGCGGCTCCGTCGTAATAGAACACTCCAGCCCCGGCATGAGCGCCACCAGCTCGCCGCTTTTCAGCCTTTCGCTCACCATCCAGTCGGGGAATAGCACGATCCCCATCCCGCCCAGCGCGGCAATCAGCAGCGTTTCGGCGTTATTTGAGGTCATCAGCGGGGAAATGGGATAGTGAACCCACGCCTCGCCCGGCTGCCGAATCAGCCATCGGTTAGGACCGGACGAGCCGCGATACAGAAGGCAGCGATGACGGTTAAGATCTTCCGGACCTTGAGGCGCGCCGTGTTTACGCACATAGTCCGGCGAGGCCGCCAGATGATAGAACTGCTGCCCGAATACGCGGGCGTGAAACGAGGAATCCGTGAGCGCGCCGATGCGGAAGATCACGTCAGCGGCGTCACGGTGCGGGTCGATAAAATCGTCGGTGAGCGTGAGCTCGATAGTGAGGCGGGGGTAACGTGCCGAAAGCGTGGGCAGACCCGGCGCAATGTGTCGTTGACCGAAGAAAACCGGGCCGTTGATACGCAGCGTGCCCGACGGCTCACTCGCGCGTTCGTCCAGCTCGCGCCTCGCATCCTCAAGATTCCCCGCCATTGCCCGGGCATACTGAACGAAAAGATGCCCGCTTTCCGTCGGAATAATCGCCCGCGTGTTGCGATAGAAAAGCTGTTGCCCGAGGGCGTCCTCAAGCTGGTGGATGACGCGGGAAACCTGCGACGCCGAGATCCCCTCCCGTCTGGCAACCACCGAAAAATTCTGCGTTTCATAAACCGCGATAAAGATCATCAGCGCGCGAATGTTGATGTTTCCGACGTTAATCATTAATGCATATCCTGCACAGGTGTTTCCTACATTATGGCATTTTTCTCAATGATGATCGGACGTAATCTTCTGGACCTGGAAAAAGGTAGAAGAGGCATTATGCACATCATTTTGATTTTACTGGTTATTGCCGGCGGCATGGGGTTGTCCATTGAAGCTGGCCTGCTGGGTCCGCTGGGCGCAGAGGTCGGCGACCTGTGGGCCGCGTTCAGCATTTTTAGCGTGGGGACGGGGCTGACGTTTTTACTGATGCTATTCTTCAGCCCGCGCAATAGCCCGTCGTTTTTTGCCCAGCCCTCGTGGCATTTGCTCGGCGGCGTGCTCGGCCCGGTCTACGTCATCATCCTCACCGTTGCCACTCCGGCCATCGGCATCGCTATGACCATGATCGGCATTCTGGCGGGGCAGGTATTTAAAAGCCTGATCATCGACCACTACGGCCTGCTGGGTACGCCGCACCGCAGGATCGATACGAAACGCATTATCGCGCTGGCGTTCATTATTGCCGCGCTTATTCTCGTGGCCCAGGGGTAACGTTATGACCGTAATTATGATTATGCTAGCCGTTATCGGCGGCGCGACGCTGAGCGTTCAGGCCGCCATTAACGGGCAGTTAGGCAACAGCGTGGGCGTATTTAAAAGCGCGTTTCTGACCTTTTCAGTGGGCGCGCTGGTAACCGCCCTGCTCATCTTCTTCTTTGAGCCGAAACAGGCGGTTAGCCTGATGGACGTGCCGAAGTGGCAGCTGCTGGGCGCGCTGTGCGGCGTGCCGTACATCGTCGTGATGGTGCTCGCCGTACAGCGCATCGGCACCGCGGTTGCCACGGTGGCGGTCATTCTGGGTCAGCTCAGCATGAGCATGCTGATTGATAACTTCGGCTGGCTGAACAACGAAGCCATTCCGTTTTCAACGAGCCGCCTGGCCGCCGTTCTCTGCCTGAGCATTGCCCTGTACTTCATCTACTCCAGCAATAAATCCCGCCCCGCCAGCGACTAAATCACGCTTTACGGGTAAAGAAGAGCGTCACCGTGGCGACGGTGACGCCAAATTTCTTCATTTCGGTTTTATTGAACAGGTGCGTTCCGTCCTGCAGGTACATCCAGTCGTCGAAGTGCAGCAGCCAGGTTTTACCGTCAGCCTTGACGTTCATGCTGTAGCGCCAGTTGAAGGCGTTCCCCGCCGCCTGGCCGGAGGCGACGCCTTCGATATCGCCTGCCGTCCCTTCATAGCGGTCTGCCGCCACGCGGCGGATATGCCAGACGCGCTGCTGTTTTTCGCCGTCGTCGTAGACAAAATGCTCGGTGAGGGTCAGCGTATCGCCAATGACGTCCCCGGCGATCTCAACGTGAAAGCGGCGGATCTGCTTCCCGCTGCGATCCTGCACCATGCCCCACGCCTCGGTTTTACCCTGGAAATACGTGAAAATGTCCAGCGTCGGCTGCTGCTGACGGTACTCCGTTACCTCCGTGCTGCAGCCTGCCAGCAGCATCGTCAGGGCAAAGGCCGCGATCATAATACGTTTCATTGTTGACCTCCGATGAGCTGCTGGCGCAGTTCGGGATATTGGGTACGGGGATCGAGCCATATTGCCAGAAAACGCGTGCTGAACGCCGCTGACTGAAGTGGCCCGAGTGGAGTAAAAACTGCCTGCGCGGGAGCGCGATACCAGAACTGCCCCTGCCTGTTCTTAAGCACAAACGCCAGCTGTGAACCCGTCGTGACGTCCGGCCAGAGCGTCTCCAGCATGCGAAGCCACGCTTCGCTCTGCGGCTCTTGCTGCACAATGCCCTGCGCCCGCCACTGGTCGCGCGTTGCCTCGACCAGCTCCTCGCGGTCGATATCGCGCGCGTAGGTAATAACCAGCGCACAATCTCCGTTTGCGCCTCCGTAGCGCCCGTCCGGCGTCAGCAGCTGCGAGGTGTAAACGGTGAACGGCCCCCAGGTGAGCGTGGCGCTTCCCACCTTTCGCCAGCCGAGCCAGTCGGCGGCGTATGTCGTTGAGGTGAAAACGACCATGCAGATCAACAGCAACACGGCTCTCATTGTTGTCTCCCCATCAGCAGGTGGAAAAACAGCATCAGCACCAGCCAGCCGGGCGCCATCCAGCTGACGACGATGAAGGTGGGCTCCAGAAACGCAATCGCGCCCAGCCGCTCCCCGATGAGGTAGGCCACCGGCCCGCCCGCGGTTGCCAGCAGCGTTAACATCCAGCCGGGCAAGGTCGTGGTATAGGTCAGGTGCGTCCAGACGACGGCAAACATCAGCCACAGCGCCATCATCCACAGGGGCATCAGCGAGTCGCCCGTAAAGGCAATCAGCCCCGTCACCGCCCAGAGGGCATCGAGCAGGCAGCCCGCGGCGGCAAGTAAAATGGCATACAGCCTGCGCGCAGGCGAGAGCATCAGGCAGGCGACGATCGCCAGCATGATCCAGATAACCAGACCGCGCTCGCGAAACAGCACCACCAGCGTCCAGTAGAGATCGAACGCAATCGCCATCAGGAACACCTGCCCGTAACGTCTCATACGCGTTCCGCAGTCAGCTGAACCACGCTGATGGTGCGGGCGTTAAACCCGGCTTCACAGTAGCCAAAATAGTAAAGCCACATCCGGCGAAAGCGCTCGTCAAACCCCAGCGCTTCGATCTCCTGCCAGGCGTGGACAAAGCGCTGCCGCCAATGGGCCAGCGTGCGGGCGTAGTCCGGCCCCATGTCGAAAAGGTTGCGCACCACAAAATCGGTGTGGCGCGTCATCAGCTCGTTCATGGCGGTGATGCTCGGTAAAAAGCCGCCGGGAAAGATGTAGCGCTGGATAAAATCGACGCTTTTGCTGTAGGCGCGGTAGCGCTGGTCCTGAATGGTGATGGCCTGGATCGCCATGCGTCCTCCCGGGCGCAGCCGCGCCTGGCAGGTGCGGAAGAACGTCGGGAGATAGTTTTGCCCCACCGCTTCAATCATCTCAATCGACACCAGCTTGTCGTACTGGCCGGTCAGATCGCGATAGTCGCAGAGCAGCACCTCCACGCGGTCCTGCAGCCCGGCGCGGGCGATCCGCTCCGTTGCCCAAAGGTACTGCTCTTTAGAGAGCGTGGTGGTCGTTACCCTGCAGCCGTAATGACGCGCGGCGTACTCCGCCATCGCCCCCCAGCCGGTGCCGATTTCCAGCAGGTGGTCGTCCGGGGTGAGCGCAAGCTGGTCGCACAGGCGCGCCATTTTTGCCTGCTGGGCCGCCGTCAGATCCTGCTCCTCATGGGTAAACAGCGCGCTTGAATAGAGCAGCTCTTTATCGAGGAAATGGGCGTAAAAGGTATTCCCCAGATCGTAATGGGCGGCAATATTGTCTCTCGCCTGCGCGCGCGAGTTGCGGCGCATCCAGTGGCGCAGACGCTCAACCGGCCTGCCGAACAGGCGGAAGCCGTTTTCCAGCCGTCCGAGCACGTCACCGTTGAGGGCCAGGAGCTGCAGAAGCGGCGTAAGCTGGGCAGTTTCCCACTCGCCGTCCATCCAGGCTTCGGACGCAGCAAGGCTACCGCCCGTTAAGACGCGCCAGTAAACCCCCGGCGTCAGGACCTGAACATCAGCGTGTAGCGCAGCGGAGGGGTCGCCAAACTGAAAGGTTTGTGCCCCTTCACGCACGGTGAGCGATCCGCCTCGGATGCCGCTCAACAGGCGGAAAAGCAGCCAGCGCGCGACGCGAACGTTGCGCGGAATATCGGGTTCAAGCGCAAAGACGGGATCGGTCATGAGCGTTCACTCCTGCTGACGGGATGGTTATGCAGCGGCACGCGCTTGAGCCACAGCCTCAGCGCCTGCCAGTAAATGGCGAAAACGGTTTTGAGCGTCATCAGCGGGATCCGCACCAGCATCCGCCGCAGCGACGCGCGCGTAAGCGGCTCCCGGCGAAGCGCCAGCGTGGCGTCAAACACCTTCGTCTCCTGATGGTTCTCAATATGCATGTTGAGGGTGTTATCTGGGCTGTTGAAGCGCCAGTGGTAAACCATCTCCATCGGGTTAAACGGCGAGACGTGGAACGCTTTTTCCGTTGGCTGCGCGTTCTGCCCGTTCACCGCGTAGTAATGCCGCTCGTTCCAGGGCGTATTGCGCACCTCGGCGAGCACCCAGCGCAGGCTTTCTGCCCGGTCATAGCAGTAGTAAAAATTGACCGGATTAAAATGAAAGCCGAAGTAGCGCAGCTGCGTCAGGAGCATCACGCGCCCGTCCGGGCGCTCGCCGGTCAGGCTCTGCAGGCGCGCAAGCACGTTCGCCTTTAGCGGCGCGCCCAGCGGGTAATCCGCATCGTAGAACGAGGCGGCGGCAAACCGGTTGCGGCGCACGCCAGCGGCGGGCAGCGCAGCAAGCTCGTCGAGATCCAGCCAGGCCATAAAGATGGTGTAGGTAAAGTCGTGCGCTTTCGGCTGCAGCCGGCGGTGGCGCAGCGCGCCGTGATAAAGGCAGCTATTCATCTCAGTTGCCCTCCTCTGCCGCCAGACCGTGCACCACGTCCAGCGCGCTGCGCACGCCGTCTTCGTGAAAACCGTTGTACCAGTACGCGCCGCAGAACCAGCTCCGGTTATGGCCGTTGATCTCGCCGCGACGCGCCTGCGCGCGCCAGCTTTTAGGATTGAACAGCGGGTGTTCATAGACAAAGCGCTTCAGGACGAAACGTTCATCCACCGGCGTTTCAGGGTTCAGGGTGACGCAGAACAGCGGGCTTCCGGCGGGCAGCCCCTGCAGAATATTCATGTTGTAGGTGACGCAGGCGCTGGCCCGATCCCGCTCGCTCAGGCGGTAGTTCCAGCTCGCCCAGGCGCGCTCGCGCACCGGCAGCCAGCGTTTGTCGCTGTGTAGCACCACCTCGTTGCGCTGCCAGCCAATATCCCCCAGCACCTCACGTTCTGCGGGCGTCGGATCGTCCAGCATCGCCAGCGCCTGCCCGGAATGGCAGGCAAAGATCGCCCGATCGAAGGTGTGGCTTTCGTTGTCCAGCCGGATCGTGACGCCCCGCTCGTCGCGGCTCACCCGCTGCACGGGCGCGTTCAGGCGTAACGTTACGCGGTTTCCGAGCTTGTCGAGCATCGCGCGGATGTACTCCCGCGATCCGCCGGGCACCACGTACCACTGCGGACGGTGGGTGACGTCGAGCAGGCCGTGGTTTTCGAAGAAACGCAGGAAAAGCGGCAGCGGGAAGCGCTTCATCTCCTGCAGCGACGACGACCAGATGGCCGCCCCCATCGGCAGAATGTAGTGACGCGCGAAAAACGGCGTAAAGCGATGCCGTTCGAGAAAGGTCTCCAGCGTGGCGTGGGGATCAACGTTCGCCGCCAGCACCTGTTTCGCCAGCCGGTTAAAGCGCACGATCTCCTTCAGCAGCGACCAGAACGCCGGGTTCACCAGATTACGACGCTGGGCAAACAGCGACGTCAGGGTGTGCCCGTTGTACTCCAGCCCCGTCTTCGGATTGTGCACCGAAAAGCTCATCTGCGTTTTCTGCCCGCTGATGCCCAGCTCGCTGAGCAACCCCATAAAGCGCGGATAGGTGCGATCGTTGTAGACGATAAAACCGGTGTCTATGGCGTAGTACGCCTGCGGCGTGGAGACGTCTACCGTCGCGGTGTGTCCACCCGGCGTGGCTCCGGCCTCAAACACGGTGACCTGATGGTGGCCGGCCAGCCGCCAGGCGCAGGTTAATCCGGCAATGCCGCTGCCGATAATGGCGATGTTCATGACCGCACCATCCTGCGCAGGAGCGCATTCTGCATAAACGCGGGTAGCCCTGACAGCAGCCGTAAAATCAGGCCAAACCCGGTGGGGAATCCAATGTGTTTTTTATTTTTCTCCAGCCCGGCACGAATCGCCTTCACCGCGTCTTCAACGCTCACCTTTCCCGGCATGGCGAAATCATTTTTTTGGGTCAGCGGCGTATCGACAAATCCGGGTGAAACGACGGTCACGCCGATCCCTTTCGGTTCCCAGTCGAGGCGCAGCGTTTCGGCGAACCAGGTTAAGGCGACTTTCGACGCGCCGTAGGCTTCGGCTCGCGGGAAGTGCAGCCAGTGCGCCATCGAGCTGACCAGGACCACGCGGTTGCCCGCCGCCAGCTGCGGCTGAAGCGCGGCCAGGCAGTTAACCGGGCCGAGGACATTGGTGGTCATCACCCGCTCCACCAGCGCGGCATCCACCACGCCGCGGTCGAAGTATTCGCAGGTTCCGGCGCAGAGGATGACCGTATCGGCATACAGCCCCGTCAGGGCCTGGCGACAGGCGTCCCTGTCCGTCATATCGAACAGGCGCACGGTGATGTTGGGGCTGTGCTGATGCAGGGCTTCAAGACGCGACGGATCGCGCCCGCAGGCAATGACGTGATAGCCGTCATCCGCATAGGACCTCGCCAGCCCGGCGCCAATGCCGGAGCTCGCGCCGGTGATAAGTATCGTATTCATGATTTCACCCTGCGCTTCACGCCGCGCACCGCCCAGCCGAGTACGGGAAGATGTTCATAGATCATCTCTCCGGCGTCGTAGTAATCCCGCTGACGGACGATCAGATCGTTTTCGACGTCCACCACCGAACAGCCCGGTAGCTCAAGCTTCTCTCCCCCGGCAATGCGCGGATGCGACCAGTGCATCGTCCAGGTGACGACAAAACGGCGTTCGTTACTCAGCGGGGGATCGATGGAAAAACGGCAGTTTTCCACGTTAGCCAGCAGATGGGTAAAGTAGCGCTGGATCGCAAATAGCCCATTATGCTCACCGAACGGGTCGATAAGCGTGGCTTCGGGGTCATAAAGCCCCGCCAGCGCCGACGGTGGCTGGCTATCCAGCGCGGTGTAGTAATCAACAAATCGACTGATGACGGTGGGCAACGTGCTCATGGGTCACATCCTGGCTGTAAACAACGTGGCGTAATCGCATAATTAAAACTTACACAATCATCGTTACTTGTCCAAGTTTGTGTATAAATTTATTTTTTTACCTATATATTTCAATAGATTAAAAAGTTGGCTATACGTGCATTTTTTCCGCCGAAATAAAAACCCTGCCGCTCGGCAGTGCTTTTAGGGAAAACCTTAAGGCGAACTTGTCATTTATCTTCCAGGCTTATCCTTTTTATTCATAAGGATGCTTCACGATGAGACGTTTCTTTCTCTCTCTCTTTTCAAGCCCGGAATCGTTGCTTCAGGTGATGACGCAGCAGGAGATTATTGAAGCCGTCGAGGACGGTGACCGCATCATTATCGATCAGGACGGGAACGCCTCGGTGAACTACAAAAGCAACGAGGTGCGTCGGGATTTCCTGCGCCACGTCACCGCGCTGAAGAGGGCCTGATATGGGAACGGCGATCTTTATGGTGCTGATGGTGTGCGGGTACTGGTACACCAGCCGCGATCTCTCAACCCGCTTTAAAATCAAACGCTCCTTCGGCTGGGACGTCTATTTTCTCGTCGCGCTGTATGGCTGTATTTTCGTTTTACAGGGCGTCATTGCCACCGGCCTGCTCTGGCTGCTGCTGTTCGCGCTTTCGGCAGCGGACAATAGCTTCCACTTTACCTCGCAGAAATATGCCGACTGGCAGATTGATTTTATGAACTGGAGCTTCCTGGGAATTCAGGCACCGGTGGTGGTAATGCTGGCGTTCGCGATCCTGTTTTGTCTTTATCGCTCCAACTGGGCAGGCAGCGCGAGGCTGGACGGTGAAGGCAGGAAAAAATTGTATAAGCGCCTGGCGCAGTCGAGCGGTATTGAGCAGCTGCTTTACCAGTGCATGGAGCAAGGCGAGCTGGCGCAGGTGGCGCTGAGGTCGCGGCGGATTTATGTCGGCATGATCCATACCGCCACGCTGGAGTATGAAAAGACGGCCAACATCGTGCTGATCCCGATGCTTAGCGGCTATCGCGACGAAAAAACGATGAACCTGCGCATCGAAAATAACTACAGCAAATGGTACGACGAACATGACATTACGCTTGATTCGGAACCCCGCAGCGCCATGGATTTCCGCAAGGTCATTTTGCTCAATCAGATTGAGAGTATCTCACTCTTCGACCCCGCCAGCGCCAGCGCGCTGGAGATGGCCCCGGAGGAGGAACACGACGAACGGTAGCGAGAAACGGCTATAAAGTCAGTCTCATAATTTTCAGCATGCTCCGCTGAGACGCGGTTTCAAACGCGACCTCGTTGACGCAGAGCATCCCCTGTTTTTGATAGAATCGATAGGCCCCTTCGTTCTGCTCGAGCACTTCCAGCCATAGTATCGCTTTGCCCTTATTTCTGGCGAGCTGAACCATTTGTTCAAACATTACCTGACCATAATTTTTGCCCGTCTCAGCGGGAGCCAGATAAATTTTATTAAGCAGTACACCAACCTCGCCGGTGCCCGGCATCGCGGCTTCCCATGAGACCTTTGTAAAACCTATCGGGCGATCGGTTTGTGCCACATACCACGTGATACCTTCCTCCCTCAGGCTTTTTTCGAGCACCGGGAGAGCAAACTCCCCGGCGAGAAAATCGTTCATTTCTGCTTCTGATACCCACAGAGGTGCAAAGGGTGCAGGATAGATTTCATAGCCTAAATCGCTCAGCAACTGTGAATCGGCTGAGGTGGCCTCGCGTAAACGTAGGGTCATGTTGTTATCCTTGCTTAGAATTCCGCTCAGTATTACGTAAGCACGGCCATTAATAAACCGGCTCGTGTTGTTGAGCCGATTACACCTCGCCCTCAGCGGCGCAGTCGATAATTTTCTCCAGCCCGCTCTTAAGCCGTTCGATAATATCCTCGATATCCATGCCCATTTGCGCATGAATTATGGCACCGTCGATCAGAATCATGATTTCATCAAGCCGTGGGGCGTCGGAAATACGGGTTAGCGCCGCAATCTTTTCTTTTGCTTCCATTTTATGCCTGCGGCAAATGTCTTTTATTTCGCTCTCAATATCTTCGGATTTCGCTTCTGCGCTGGCGTTAATAAAAGCGCAACCGTGGAACAGAGGCGAAGTGAACCATTCATAAAGCGTTGCCGATATGGCCTCTGACGATGCTTTCCCCTTCTCGACATTCAGGCGCAGCGCGGTCTCGAACCAGTCAATCCATACTTCATGCCGGTAGTTTAAATAGGCCAGAATGAGCAGGCTTTTACTCGGAAAATGGCGATAAAACGTCACCTTCGTCACGTGCGCCTGCTTGATGATGGTATCCACGCCCGTTGCCTTAAACCCGGTGGTATAAAACAGCTCGTGCGCGGTAAGCACTATTTTATCCCGGACGCTCAATTTCCCGTCGTTATTCTTGCTGGATGTGTTTTCCAAATTCCGGCCTCCATTGACATGTTGACAGCGTTATTTTTCAGGCATAGATTAACGCAAGTAGACAGACCTGTCTACTTAATAGCAACCTGAGGAATGAATCATGAACATCCGTCCACCGCTACCTCCCTTTACGCGCGAAACTGCAATTGAAAAAGTCCGGCTGGCTGAGGATGGCTGGAATAGCCGCGACCCTGCCAAAGTTGCCCTTGCCTACTCTCTGGATACCCAATGGCGTAACCGCGCGGAATTTGCGACTAACCGCGAGGAGGCCCAGGCATTTCTGGACCGCAAATGGAAGAAAGAGCTGGACTATCGCCTGATAAAAGAGCTTTGGGCATTTACCGAAAACCGCATAGCCGTGCGCTATGCCTATGAATGGCATGATGATTCAGGCAACTGGTATCGTTCTTACGGCAATGAAAACTGGGAGTTTAACCAGGACGGGCTAATGACCCGCCGTTTCGCCTGCGTCAATGACATGCCGATCGGCGAATCGCAGCGGCTATTCCACTGGCCTCTCGGCAGACGCCCTGACGATCATCCCTCTTTGAGCGATCTGGGGCTGTAGGCAGCTGAACCCTATCGAAAATTTGGGGAACGTCGCAGAAGTTGACCCGCTATTACAGGGAGAACAAAGAATGATGACCAACACTGCCAAAGCCATTTTTGCAGATTGGTATACAGCTTTACAGGTATACCCTGCGGGAAATAAGCAAAAATCATAACGATCCCGAATTCGCCTACCGCGCGAACCCAGGCGAGCGTGCCACCACGATAAAGTAAGATTCCGATCTGCTGGCAGCAACGCTTCATCGTTAATACAATCGGTGCTCAACAACGTCTCTATTCTTTACGCTCAGGATCTCTTTTGATGATTACGGTAGATGAATTAAAGGTGAAATACCCCGACGCCAGCGCCTGCCAAATGGGCGATAGCCCGGAACTCGCAAACGCGCTTGCTGCGCTTATCAAAACAGGAAAAAAAACGGCCTCCTGCGGATCTTATACTTCTTACCTTAAGGAAGGATCTGCCCCCTTGATCGGGAGCTATAACATCATTCTTGACGGCCAGGATGTTCCGGCATGCGTCATCAGGTTGGTATCAATGCGGCTGGTGCGTTTTTGTGACGTTACCGCCGAGTTTGCCCGCAAAGAAGGTGAAGGCGATCTGAGCCTGGAGTATTGGCAGAGGGAACACCAGCGCTTTTTTGAGCGTGAAAGCCACTTTTCGCAGGATATGGAGCTTGTTGCAGAAGAGTTTGAGGTCGTGGACGTTCTTTAAACTGACAGAGATGAGTAAGACACGATCCCAGAAGCCGTAAGTGATTTTCTGCTCACGGCTACGGGATCGGCGATGACGTGCTCAGTCGGTCAGGCAGCCTTAACGGCTCTGATTTTTTTACCGCCCGCCGCCTCTGGCTCCGCATCCTCTGGCTCCGCATCCTCAGCTGGCGCTGCGGCGCTGAGATCGGGGAGTTTGCTGGTTCGCAGTATGTGCTGAACGGTTTCTTTTTGTTCAGCGAGGTAGAGCCCAAGATCCTCGGCCTGCTTCTCTTCCATCTCCATTCCGCTTTGCAACAGCCAGTCGGTGAACGCTTCTGCCATATCGAGCAGTTTGTCATAAGCGTCAGCCTCTTTCTTACTGGCAAAAGTCATTTTCTCTTCACCTTTTCTTACGACAACAAATTTTGTTTCAACAGCCATTATACGCCCCTCACACTGTAATTATATACAGTATAGCAGTTCCAGATTTATCCTGCAGCCAAAATGTTAGTACGTCTCGTACAGCCCCTTCAATTAACCACGCATGTCAAAGCCGGCTCGTTGAAAATCACGGTAGACGTCAGGGTGCGTAAAGGGCGGGAAGGTGGCTTTCCGGGCCGCAGCTTTTAGCGCTTCGCAGTATTCTTTATTGCCGCTGCTGGTTGATATCTCTGTCGCGGTGCCATCCTCGGCAAAGGCAAGATGCAGCCTGCATTGCTTCCCTTTCCAGCGCTGAGGGTCAGCGATTTGTGCATTCACTGCATCCCTGATGCCACGCGCCTGCGCGCCCCATTCATCCCGGTCGTCCCAGCGCCCGGAACTGCAGCTGCCCGTTGCCGTGGTTTTATGGCATCCCGAAGGCTGCAGCGGCGCACATCCCGCGAGAAGAGTTGCCACACATGCCAACATAAAAACGTGCTTTTTCATATAAGCGATCTCACTCCTTGATCGTGTATCAATACTATCCACCCGATAGTAGCATCTTACCCCGCGGACTTCGGCCTCAAATTCTCATCAAACGTCAGGCGTTTGCGCCCTTCTTCTACTTCGCGCAGCGGCTCCACCTGATGCATCGTCTGCTTACAGCGATCCACCAGCACCTGATATTCACGCGTGCCCTGCTTCTTCCATTCGATTTCCTGCGCGCTCAGTTCCCGAATCGCTTTGGCCGGGCTGCCGATAATGAGATGGTTTGCGGGCATGTCAGCTTTAGCCTTCACGAATGCCGCCGCGCCGACGATGCTGTTCTCACCGATCGCCGCGCCGTCCATCACCACCGCATTCATCCCGACGAGGGCGTTACGGCGGATAATACACCCGTGCAGGATGGCGCTATGGCCGATATGCCCGTCCTCTTCCACCACGGTGTCCTGCTCCGGGAAGCCGTGCATCACGCAGTTGTCCTGAATGTTGGCACCGTCTTTAATGACGATACGGCCAAAATCACCGCGCAGGCTGGCGTTAGGGCCAACGTAAACGCCTTTGCCCAGAATCACGTCACCAATCAGCACCGCGGTTGGGTGAACGTAGCTTTCCTCAGGAACCACCGGCGTTAAACCGTCAATCTGATAAACAGGCATTGCCACTCCTTACGTATTAAGGCCGCCAAAGCGTTGATAGTAGAGCGTACCGGGCACGGGCAGTTCGCCCACGGAGGTCTCCCCCTTTTCGCTGACAAACGCCAGCGCCCCCGGCGCGACGCGCTGGTAGATGTTGATACAGAGCTGCCGCGCGCTTTGACCCGCCCAGTGCGCGGGGAGGAGTTCCTCCGGCAGGAGCGGATCTTTTAGCACCACGCGGCGATAAAAATGAATCAGCAGCAGCTGGATCTGGAAGCAGCGTTCCGGGGTAAGATCCTCCGGCTCGGCCTCCTTCAGCAGCGGCAGCAGCGGGCGGAATGAGTCGATAAACGTCTCGTACATGGCGTTTTGTTCGGTGAGCTGCCAGCACTCTTCCACGCGCGAGCGCAGCGCCGCGCGGGAAAGCGCCAGCGGTGAGTGCGCTTCAAAGAAGATAACGTTTTCCGCCACCCCGGCATCGTGAAGCAGCGACTGCACGTCGGCCAGATGCTGCGACGGCGAGGCCATCAGGCTCGGCGCCAGCGTGCCAAACCCCTGCCAGATCAGCTGTTTTTTCACATCCGCGAGCGTGTTTTTATCCAGCCCCTCGGACAAAAGCAGCAGCCATTTACCGTCCCAGGCGGGCAGCTCCGCACGGTAGATTTTGCTCTCCGCACGGCGGGTCAGGCGCAGCCCCTTGTCGCTCAGGCGATAAAAGCTGCGACGCCCGATGCGGGAAACGTCCAGCCATCCCTCTTTATTGAGGCGAAACAGCGCGGTACGTACGAAGCGCTCGCCAAACCCCATTCCCTCCAGCAAAGCCGCCAGGCTGCCGAGCCAGATTTCCCCCCCGCGATGGGACAGCGCGTCGCCGTACAGCGAGGAGATGAGCGATGTCCCGCTGATGGGAACAGAGCTGACGGCGTGCTGGATAAAGACGTCGAGTTTATTCATGTGATTCATTATGTTGTATTTTTTAGGCTGGATGAATCATAGCACAGGAATCTGGGGTTTCCCCCTCACCCTGACCCTCTCCCCAAAGTGGAGAGGGAAAAAGACCGCACCGGCTGTCCCTTCTCCCCTCTGGGGAGAAGGTTAGGATGAGGGGTTAGGTGTTTTAACCGTTGGCCGCAACCTTACGCAAATCAAACACCCGGCAGGCTTTGCCCTCCGAGCGCGGAATGCTGCCGCAGTTGACGATCGTCACGTCCGTGGAGATCCCCACCATCGATTTGATGCGGTGGCGCAGCTGGTGACACACCTGGCAGCGCTGTTCGGGTGAGAGCGTCAAGCTACTCTGTTTCAGCTCAACCTTCACCGAAAGTGAATCAAGATGCCCGCGGCGGTTTACCTCCAGCTGGTAGTGCGGCGAGAGGTGTTCGAACTTAACGATCTCCTCTTCCAGCTGCGACGGGAAGACGTTCACGCCGCGAATAATAAGCATATCGTCGCTGCGGCCGCTGATGCGGTCCATTCGGCGCATGGTGCGCGCGGTGCCCGGCAGCAGGCGCGTCAGGTCGCGGGTGCGGTAACGGATCACGGGCAGCGCCTCTTTGGTCAGGGTGGTGAACAGCAGTTCGCCCTGCTCTCCATCTCCCAGCGGCGTGCCGTCGTTCGGGTTGACGATTTCCGGGTAGAAGTGGTCTTCCCAGATGGTCGGCCCGTCGGCGGTTTCAAGACACTCCATCGCCACGCCCGGCCCCATCACTTCGGACAGGCCATAAATATCGAGCGCGGTAATGCCTAAGCGTTTTTCAATTTCCCGGCGCATGGCCTGCGTCCACGGCTCCGCGCCAAACACGCCGACGCGCAGGGAGCAGGCGCTGGCATCACCGCCCATCTGGCGCTCCAGCTCTTCGATCAGGTTCAGGCAGTAGGACGGCGTCACCATGATCATATCCGGCTGGAAGTCGCGGATCAGCTGCGCCTGTTTTTCCGTCTGGCCGCCGGACATCGGGATCACCGTCGCGCCTAAGCGCTCGGCACCGTAGTGCGCGCCCAGCCCGCCGGTAAACAGCCCGTAGCCGTAGGCCACGTGAATTTTGTCCTTCGCGCTGCCGCCTGCCGCGCGGAGGGAACGGGCCACGATATTGGCCCAGTTGTCGATATCATTTTGGGTGTATCCCACCACCGTCGGCTTGCCGGTGGTGCCTGAGGAGGCGTGAATACGCACCACCTGCTCCATCGGCACCGCAAAGGTATCAAACGGATAGTTATCGCGCAGATCCTGTTTGGTGGTGCAGGGGAATTTTTGCAGGTCGGCCAGCTCGTTAAAGTCGTCAGGGTGCACGCCCGCCGCGTCAAACTTGCGTTTATACATCGGAACGTTGCTATAGGCGTGGTGTAGCGTCCACTTCAGGCGCTCGGTTTGCAGCGCCTGTAACTCGTCAAGGGAGGCCGTTTCAATCGGATCAAGCTTTGTTGTATTTGTCATTGTAGGGTGCTCACAGAGTAATTTGATCAAACACGCTCAAGGATCATGGCGATGCCCTGACCCACACCGATGCACATCGTACACAGCGCATAGCGCCCGCCGCGTCGGTGCAGTTCGTTGCTTGCCGCCAGCGCCAGCCTGGCACCGCTCATGCCCAGCGGGTGGCCCAGCGCAATCGCGCCACCGTTCGGGTTGACGTGCCCGGCGTCGTCCGGCAGGCCCAGCTGACGCAGCGCGCCCAGCGCCTGCGACGCAAAGGCTTCGTTCAGCTCAATGACGTCCATATCGTTAATGCTTAATCCAGCGCGCTCCAGCACCTTGCGGGTAGCAGGCACCGGGCCTAGCCCCATCAAACGCGGCTCCACGCCCGCCGTCGCCATCGCCACGATGCGGGTTCGCGGGACTAAGCCCTGCGCCAACGCCATCTGCTCGCTGGCGATAATCAGCGCCGCGGCGCCGTCGTTCACGCCGGAGGCGTTCCCCGCCGTCACCACGCCGTTTTTACGGAACGGGGTTTTGAGCGCCGCAAGCTGTTCCAGGGTGGTGTCCGCGCGGGGATGTTCATCCACGCTGACTTCCGTCACTACCCCTTTTTTACCCGGCACCCGCACCGGGACAATTTCCTGTGCCAGAATGCCGTTCTGCTGCGCCTGAGCGGTACGCTGCTGGCTGCGCAGCGCAAACGCGTCCTGATCGTCACGGCTAATTTTTAACAATTCAGCTACATTCTCTGCCGTTTCCGGCATGCTGTCAGTTCCGAATTGCTGATGCATGAGCGGATTCACAAATCGCCAGCCGATGGTGGTATCGAAGATCTCCGCCTGGCGCTGGAATGCTGCGGTCGCTTTGCCCATCACGAACGGCGCGCGGGACATGGACTCTACGCCGCCGGCAATCAGCAGGTCGCCATCACCGGCCTTAATTGCGCGCGCCGCAAAGCCGATGGCATCCAGCCCGGAGCCGCACAGGCGGTTGATCGTGGTGCCGGAAACCGTCTGCGGTAATCCCGCCAGCAGCGCCGACATGCGGGCCACGTTGCGGTTATCCTCCCCGGCCTGGTTCGCGCAGCCGAATATCACGTCGTCAATGCGTTCCAGATCGAGCTGCGGATAGCGCGCCAGCAGTTCACGCAGCGGCACCGCGCCCAGGTCGTCCGCGCGAACGCTGGATAATGCCCCGCCGTAGCGACCGACCGGGGTACGAACACCGTCACAAATAAATGCGTCACGCATCAGGCTTCTCCTGTCACACTGCCGCCAATGCGGTGAGATTTACCGCGAAAGAGAGCGACCGTTTTCTGTTGTTGGTTTTGGATTTCAATGTCGTACACGCCGGTCAGCTTGCCCTGATGCTTCACCCGCGCGGTGGCGGTGAGCTTATCCCCGGCAAAGCCCGGACGCAGAAAGTCGATGGAGCAGCCGGACGCCACCGCCGCCAGGCCCTGGCTGTTACAGGCGTAGGCAAAGGCGGTGTCCGCCAGCGAAAACAGCTGGCCGCCGTGGCAGGTTTTATGGCCGTTGAGCATCTGCGGCGTGATGGTCATGGTCACCACCGCATAGCCTTCATCCATGTCGACAATGTCCATTCCCATCGCCTGCGCGCAGGCGTCCCGTTCGTACATCGCGCGGGCGTTATGCCAGGCGTTATGACTCATGGCTACTCTCCAGAAGCGCACGCTGGCGCAGCAGTGAACAGGGGCGATAGCGTTCCTCGCCGTAGTGACGCTGCAGGTTCTCCAGCAGCGTGAGCAGGCGCTGCCAGCCCAGACGCTCGCCCCAGGCGATCGGCCCGCTGGGGTAGTTCACGCCCAGACGCATGGCGGTATCGATGTCTTTCTCGCTGGCGACCCCTTTTTGCAAGGCGTCCAGCGCTTCGTTGGCAATCATCGCCACCGTGCGCCAGATAAGCAGGCCGGGATAATCAGCGATGTGCAGCACCCGATACCCCTGCTGCTGCAGGTGCCGGACCGCTTTTTGCGTGGCGGCGTGTGGATTGCCAGACGCCGCCGCAATCACGGCCACGTCGCGTTCGAGACGATCGATCACCACCACCGGGCAGCTGTGCTTAACGGCCAGCGACTGCGCCGTTTCGCCCTGCGTTTCAATCAGCAGCACCTCGTCAATTTGCGTGACGCCGTCACCTCTTCTATGCACGCCGATCGGGCTGAAGCTGTCGTTTACGGCATCAACCCACCGCGCTGTCGTTTTCTCACCCAGCCAGTCGTAGACGCCCTTCCCGCTTTTTTTGCCCAGCCTTCCCGCCAGCACCAGCTCCTGCTGCACCAGCGACGGCAGAAAGCGGCGCTCCTGCCAGAAGGCGTTAAACACCGAGCAGGTCACGGCAAAGTTAACGTCCTGACCAATCATGTCGGTCAGCTCCAGCGGCCCCATCGGGAAGCCGCCGCCCTCGCGCAGCGCGGCATCGATAATCTCGGGCGCGGCCACCTGCTCTTCCAGCGCGCGCCAGGCCTCGGAGTAGAACGGACGCGCCACGCGGTTGACGATGAACCCCGGCGTTGACTGACAGCGCACCGGCTGTTTTCCCCAGTTCATCGCCAGTTCACATAAGACATTCGCCACTTCCGACGAGGTTGCCAGCCCGCTCACCACTTCCACCAGCTTCATGACCGGTGCCGGATTGAAGAAGTGCAGCCCCGCCACGCGTTCAGGGTGGCGAATATCGGCGGCGATCGCCGTAACGGAGATGGAGGAGGTGTTGCTGGTCAGCAGCGTCTGCGGCGGGCAGATCTCCGCCAGCCTGGCAAACAGCGCTTTTTTTACCTCCAGGCGCTCGGACGCCGCCTCAATAACCAGATCCGCCGCCGCGAGGGCGTCGATGTCGGTCACCGGAACCAGCCGGGCGAGGATTTGCGCGCTGGCCTCTGCGGAGAGCTTGCCGCGCGATACCCGTGAAGCCAGGCGCTGGCGGATGCCGTCAATCGCGCGGGAAACGGCGTCAGCAGAAATATCGTGGATCAGCACCTGATGGCCGTGGCTTGCCGCCACTTCCGCGATACCGGCCCCCATGGTGCCGCTGCCTATCACGGCGACAGTATTAATGTTCACCATCCTATTTCCCCGTAAAGTTCGGCGTACGTTTCGCCAGGAAGGCGCTAACGCCCTCGCGGTAGTCGTCGCTGCGCCCGGCCAGGCGCTGATAGTCGCGCTCCAGATCGAGCTGGGCGTCCAGGGTGTTGGTTTCCGCGGCGTTGATGGCCTGCTTGATCAGCCCCAGCCCGAAGGTCGGCTGCGACGCAAAGTGCAGCGCCATCTGCTGCGCCGTGGCGGAGAGCTGTTCGTCATCCACCACCTGCCAGATCATCCCCCAGCCCAGCGCCTGCTCGGCGCTCAGCTTGTCCCCCAGCAGCGCCAGCCCCATCGCGCGGGCGCGCCCGGCGACGCGCGGCAGCAACCAGGTGCCGCCGCAGTCCGGCACCAGGCCGAGCTTGCTGAAGGCCATCACAAAGTTGGCGGAGCGGGCGGCAATGACCATGTCGCACCCCAGCGCCAGCGTGGCGCCTGCGCCTGCAGCCACGCCGTTCACCGCGCAAATCACCGGTTTCGGCAGCTTTGCCAGGCGGCGAACCAGCGGGTTGTAAAAGGTTTCAACGGACATCCCCAGATCCGGCGCCGGGCCGTTCGGGTCCACGTTGCGGTCGTTCAAGTCCTGACCGGCACAGAAGCCGCGCCCCGCGCCGGTGATCAGCAGGCAGCGTATGGTGTCATCACGCTCGGCCTGCTTCAGGCATTCGGATAGCTGCTGGTGCATCACGTCGTTAAAGCTGTTCAGACGCTCCGGACGGTTCAGCGTAAGGGTCATTACGCCTTGCTCAACATGACTGAGAATAAATTCCACTATTAGCGTCCTTTAAAGTCGGGGGTGCGTTTCTGTAAGAAGGCGTCGATGCCCTCCCGGCGGTCTTCGGTGGCGGAAAGCAGCGTAAAAAGCTGGCGCTCCTGCGCGAGCCCGGCCTGGAGCGGCACCTCCTGAGACTGGCGCAGCGCCTGCTTCGCCGCCTGCAGCGCCAGCGGAGAGTGGCGCGCAATCAGCGCCGCCTGCTTCAGGGCATACTCCAGCGTCAGCGCTGCCGGGAACACATCGCTCACCAGCCCGGCGCTCAGCGCCTGCTGCGCGGTAATGCTCTCCCCGGTCAACACCATTTTGCTGGCGAGCGATTTGCCCACGCTGCGAATCAGGCGCTGGGTGCCGCCCGCGCCCGGCATAATGCCCAGCGTGATTTCCGGCAGGCCGAAGCGGGCGTTATCGCCAGCAATCACCACGTCGCACAGCAGCGCCAGCTCGCAGCCGGCTCCCAGCGCAAAGCCGTTCACGGCGGCGATCAGCGGTTTGTTAAACGCGTTAATCCGCGCCCACAGCTGCGGGCGGATATCGTTCAGGGTGGCGGGCAGATCTTTCTCCGCCATTTCGTTGAGGTCCGCCCCTGCGGCGAAGCAGCGCTCGCTGCCGTAAATCACGCAGACGGCGATGTCGGCATCCACGGCGGCGGCCTCAAGCTGCTCCGCGATTTGCAGGAGCAGCGCATTGTTGAGCGCGTTGCGCGCCGCCGGACGGTTAAGCGTCAGCTGCAACACGCGGCCGTGACGGGTGACAATCAGTTCACTCATGCCATCCCCTTCGCGTCAAAATCAACGACCACGTCGGCGGTTAACGGCAGCGCCTGGCAGCTCAACACATACCCCGCCGCCAGTTCGTCCGGCTCCAGGCTGTAGTTGGTTGCCATATCCACCTTCCCGCGCAGCACCTTGCATTTGCAGGTGGCGCACACACCGCCCTTGCAGGCATACGGCAGATCCGCGCCCTGGCGCAGGGCAGCATCAAGAATGCTTTCGTCGTCCGCCGTCAGGGTGATTTCACGGTCGCGCCCGTCCTGGCGCACGGTGACTTTCTGCCCTTCGGCCTGCACGCTGACGGTGCGTTTTACCGCTGAACCCGGCGTGTTAAAGCGCTCAAGGTGAATGGCTTTTTCAGGCATTCCCAGCGCTTTCAGCGCCGCTTCTGCGTCATCCATCATGGCCGACGGGCCGCAGATAAAGGCTTCGTCATACTGGCGGAAGTCGATCAGCGTTTTTGCCAGCGCCTGCAGCTTTTCGCCGTCGATGCGGCCGTGCAGCAGATCGCTGTCCAGCGTCTCCTGGCTGAAGATAGACACCAGCTGCAGCCGCTGCGGGTATTTGTCCTTCAGGTCCGCCAGCGCCTGGCGGAACATCATGCTCTGGCTGCTGCGGTTGCCGTAGATAAGCGTGAAATGGCTATTTGGCTCAGTCGCCAGCGTGGCGGACAAAATCGCCAGCATCGGGGTGATCCCGGAGCCTGCTGCAATGGCCAGGTAGTGACCTTCCCGTTCGGCCTGCGGCTGGTAGCCAAATTGCCCCTGGGGAACCATGACCTCCAGCGCCATGCCCTGCCTGATTTCGTCCCGGGCGTAGCGGGAGAAACGCCCGCCTTCGATGGCTTTCACCGCCACGCTGATTTCGCCCGGTACGGTACTTCGGCAGATGGAGTAGCAGCGGCGTAGTTCATCCCCGCCAAGGGTTGCCTTCAGGGTCAGGTGTTGCCCTGGACGAAAACGGTAAGCGTCCTGCAAACCCTGCGGCACCGCGAAGGTGATGGTCACCGCGTCGCGTGTTTCAGGCTCTACTCTCGCCACTGTTAATGAATGAAACGTTGTCATGGCAGCCTCAAATACATTTGAAATAGTCGAATGGCTCGCGGCAGGTATTGCAGCGGTAGAGCGCTTTGCAGGCCGTCGAACCAAATTCGCTGATAAGCGAGGTATCGCTGCTCGCGCAGCGCGGACAGGTCACCTCTGCCGGGGCATGGGCGTTACAGCTGTGGCCGACGGGCGGGCTGATGCCGTATTCCCGCAGGCGCTCGCGCGCACTGGCCGTCATCCAGTCGGTTGTCCAGGCGGGTTCCAGCTGCAGCACGATATGCACCGGGGTGAAGCCGTGCGCGGTCATCGCCTCGCGGATCGCGCCCAGCAGGTGCTCCGTTGCAGGACAGCCCGAATAGGTCGGCGTGAAGCCGATAACCCAGCCTTCTCCCTGCGCCTTCACGCTGCGCACCATGCCCAGATCGGTGATGGTCAGGACCGGCACTTCCGGGTCCGGGATCTGGCCTAGCAGCGACCAGATCTGCGGTATCTGCGCGGGGGCGATATCAACGAGGCGTTGCATAGCGTTCTCCTTTACCACTGCTGGCCGGGATACGCGCGCTGGAGATACTGCATCTCTGCCAGCATCGGCCCCAGATGTTCGGTGTGCAGACCTTTCTTGCCGCCGGTGCGGTATGCCGCTTCATCGGGCACGCTCAGGGTGGCTTCGTGAAGACCGGCAAACACCTCGCTTTCCCACGGCTCGCGCAGGGTGCGCGGGTCAACCGCCACGCCGGAGTCCACCAGCGCCAGCTCGACGTCGTCCGCCTCAAACAGCTCTGCCGTAAAGCGCCACAGGCCGTTGACCGCCTGCTGCATTTTTTGTGAGGAGGCCTCGGTGCCGTCCCCCAGGCGCACCAGCCAGCCGCGGCTGAAGCGCAGGTGGTAGCGCGCCTCCTTAATCGCTTTTGCGGCGATGGCGGCAATCTGGCCGTCGCTGCTGTGGATCAGGCGCTCGTACAGCGCGACGTTCCACGCGTCCATCAGGTACTGGCGGACAAGGGTGTCGGCGAAGCTGCCGTTCGGCTGTTCCACCAGAAGAACATTGCGAAACTGGCGCTCGTCGCGGCCATAGGCCAGCGTGTCTTCATCACCCTCGCCTTCACGCTCTGCGGCGTAGGTCAGGAAGTTGCGCGCCTGCCCCAGCAGATCGAGGCCGATGTTGGCGAGCGCGAGGTCGATCTCCAGCTCCGGCGCGTGGCCGCACCAGGCGCCCAGACGCTGGGAAAGGACCAGACCGTTGTCGCCCAGACGCAGGGCGTATGCTGATACTGTTTTCATCCCGGACCTCACATGTGCTCGATGCCATCAGGGATGGTGTAAAACGTCGGATGTCGATAGACCTTGCTCTCTGCCGGGTCGAAGAACTCGCCGCTCTCTTCCGGCTGGGAGGCGACGATTTCGCTCGCCTTCACCACCCAGATGGAGCAGCCTTCGCTGCGGCGGGTATAGGCGTCGCGGGCGTTTTCCAGCGCCATGCGGTCGTCTGCGGCGTGAAGACTGCCCACGTGACGGTGGGACAGCCCCTGCTTAGAGCGGACAAAAACTTCATATAACGGCCAGTAGACATTGCTCATGGTGTATTCCTCTTATGCGGCCTGACGGGCGCGTTGCTTTTCGGCGTGCGCCAGAGCGGCTTCGCGCACCCACGCCCCGTCGTCCCAGGCTCTGTTTTTAGCCGCCAGACGTTCGTGATTGCAGACGCCCCGGCCGTTTATCACCTCGTCAAATTCGTGCCAGTCGATCTCGCCGAAGCGATAGCTGCCGCTCTCCTCGTCGAAGCGCAGATCCGCATCCGGCACGGTCATGCCGAGCATTTCCACCTGCGGTACGGTGTTATCCACGAACCGCTGGCGCAGCTCGTCGTTGCCAAAGCGTTTGATTTTCCAGGCGAGACTGCGGGCGCTGTTTGGCGAGTTGTCATCGTTGGGGCCAAACATCATCAGCGCGGGCCACCAGAAGCGGTTGATGGCGTCCTGCAGCATCTGGCGCTGGGATTCACTCCCCTGCGCCAGCGCCATGCAGGCCTCAAAGCCCTGACGCTGGTGGAAGCTCTCTTCTTTACAGATTTTCACCATCGCCCGGGCATAGGGCCCGTAGGAGGTACGGCACAGCGCCACCTGATTGACGATGGCGGCCCCGTCAACCAGCCAGCCGATAACGCCGATGTCGGCCCAGCTCAGGGTTGGGTAGTTAAAGATGGAGGAGTATTTCATCTTGCCGTCGAGCATCTTCTGGTAGATGTCTTCCCGCGCGCAGCCCAGCGTTTCCGCCGCGCTGTAGAGATACAAACCGTGCCCGGCCTCGTCCTGCACTTTTGCCAGCAGGATAGCCTTGCGGCGAAGCGTCGGGGCGCGGGCGATCCAGTTACCTTCCGGCAGCATGCCGACAATCTCGGAGTGGGCGTGCTGACCAATCTGACGGATCAGCGTCTTGCGGTAGGCTTCCGGCATCCAGTCCTGAGGCTCTATCGCCGTCTCCTGCGCTATGCGCTGCTCAAAGCGTTCTTCTTGCGTCACAACATCACCTTTATGATTCATTAATTTATTTAACTAAGCGAAATGGTGAATCACTTCGTTTCTTAAAAGTTACACAAAGGTTAAATATAACCCCAAGGAGTGTTTATCTATTTTGTGATGCCGCTCGCAAGGCTTTTGCTGCAGGGCTGATGATATGGGGCTTGCGATGCCGTGATACATCAGGCCAGATCACAATGTTAACAATTCATTAAAACTCAGCTTGCTTTTTATGATTCGCAATTTAACTATTTATAGTGAACTCATGAAACATCTGGAGATAAGAAATGCAGCAGTTAGCCAGCTTCTTGTCCGGCGCCTGGCAGTCTGGCCGGGGCCGCGAGCGCAACATTCATCACGCCATCAGCGGCGAAGCACTGTGGGAAGTCTCCAGCGAGGGGCTGGATATGGCGGCAGCGCGTCGTTACGCCATCGAGCGCGGCGGCGAAGCCCTTCGCGCCATGACCTTTATCGAGCGGGCGGCCATGCTCAAGGCGGTGGCGAAGCATCTGCTTGAGCATAAAGCGCAGTTTTACGCGCTCTCCGCGCAGACCGGCGCGACCAAAGCCGATAGCTGGGTGGATATCGAGGGCGGGATCGGCACCCTGTTCACCTATGCCAGCCTCGGCAGCCGCGAGCTGCCGGACGATACGCTGTGGCCAGAGGATGAGCTGATCCCACTCTCAAAAGAGGGCGGCTTTGCGGCGCGCCACGTTTTAACCTCAAAATCCGGCGTGGCGGTACATATCAACGCCTTTAACTTCCCGTGCTGGGGCATGCTGGAAAAACTGGCGCCAACCTGGCTGGCCGGGATGCCCGCCATCATCAAACCCGCCACGGCGACCGCGCAGGTGACGCAGGCGATGGTGAAATCGATCGTCGACAGCGGCCTGGTGCCGGACGGTGCCATTAGCCTGATCTGCGGCGGCGCGGGCGATCTGCTGAGCCAGCTCGACGGCCAGGACGTGGTGACCTTTACCGGTTCCGCCAGCACCGGTCAGACGCTGCGGGTGCATCCGAACATCGTGGCGAACGCCATTCCGTTCACCATGGAGGCCGACTCCCTGAACTGCTGCGTGCTGGGCGAAGACGTTACGCCGGAGCAGCCGGAGTTCGCCCTGTTCGTCCGGGAAGTGGTGCGTGAGATGACCGCCAAGGCCGGGCAAAAATGTACCGCCATCCGCCGCATCATCGTGCCGCAAAACCAGGTTGACGCCGTCAGCCAGGCGCTGATTGCCCGGCTGGAAAAGGTGGCTGTCGGCGATCCGGCGCAGGAAGGCGTGAAGATGGGCGCGCTGGTGAACGCCGAGCAGCGCGCGGACGTGCAGGAAAAAGTGGACCAGCTTGTAGCCGCAGGCTGCCAGGTTCGCCTGGGAGGAAAAGCGGATCTGCAGGCCGCGGGCGCGTTCTTCCCGCCGACCCTGCTGTTCTGCCCGCAGCCGGACGAAACCCCTGCCGTGCATTCCATCGAGGCCTTTGGCCCGGTCGCCACGCTGATGCCGTATCGCAATTCAGATCACGCCCTGGAGCTGGCCCGCGCGGGCGGCGGCAGCCTGGCGGGTACGCTGGTGACGGCGGATTTAGCCACCGCTCGCCAGTTTATTGCCGGCGCGGCGCGCGCCCACGGGCGTATTCAGATCCTCAACGAGGAATCCTCTAAAGAGTCTACCGGGCACGGTTCTCCGCTGCCGCAGCTGGTCCACGGCGGCCCGGGCCGTGCGGGCGGTGGTGAAGAGCTGGGCGGCCTGCGCGCCGTTAAGCACTATCTGCAGCGCACCGCCGTCCAGGGCAGCCCGTCTATGCTGGCCGCCATCGGTAAGCAGTGGGTGCGCGGCGCGGAGGTACAGGAAGATCGCGTTCACCCGTTCCGCAAATACTTCGAGGAGCTGCAGCCGGGCGATAGCCTGCTGACGCCGCGCCGTACCCTGACGGAAGCGGACATCGTCAACTTTGCCTGCCTGAGCGGGGATCATTTCTACGCCCACATGGACAAAATCGGCGCGGCAGAGTCGATCTTTGGCGAGCGCGTGGTGCACGGCTACTTCCTGATTTCCGCCGCGGCGGGGTTGTTCGTCGATGCGGGCGTAGGGCCGGTGATTGCCAACTACGGCATGGAGAACCTGCGCTTTATCGAGCCGGTCAAGCCGGGGGATACCATTCAGGTGCGCCTGACCTGCAAGCGTAAAACGCTGAAAAAACAGCGAGCTGCCGATGAAAAACCAACGGGCGTGGTGGAATGGTCCGTTGAGATTTTCAACCAGCACCAGCAGGCCGTGGCGCTCTACTCCATTCTGACGCTGGTAGCGCGCCGGCAGGGCGACTTCAGCTAACTTCCCCTCCCCCTGACCCTCTCCCCACCGGGGAGAGGGGATTGTTCTGCACAAGCATGTGATTTATCCCCGCTCTTTTTTTAACCTGGCAAGACTGACAAATAACCTGGCAGATGCAGGCAAACGCTTTTCGCGCGCGCCTGTCAGGATAAGGCTGTCACAACACAATAAACACAACAAGATGAGGTCTACGATGGGAAGCAATTCTTCTTTTTCTGCCCGTAGAACGGCACTGGCCATGGCCGTTGCGCTGTGTTGCGCCTGGCAATCTCCTGCTTTCGCCCACGGCGGCGAGGCGCATATGGTCCCGATGGACAAAACGCTGCAGGAGTTTGGCGCGGACGTGCAGTGGGATGATTACGCTCAGATGTTCACCATCGCCAAAGACGGGGCCTTTGTGAAGGTCAAGCCGGGCGCGAAAACCGCGATCGTCAACGGTAAGCCCATGACGCTGCAGGTGCCGGTGGTGATGAAAGATAAAAAAGCCTTTATCTCTGACACCTTCATTAACGATGTCTTTCAGTCAGGCCTCGATCAGACCTTCCAGGTGGAAAAACGCCCTCACCCTCTGAACGCCTTAACCGCAGACGAAATTAAGCAGGCCGTAGAGATCGTAAAAGCCTCTGCGGACTTTAAGCCCAACACCCGCTTTACCCAGATTGCCCTTGCCGAGCCGGAAAAAGCCAGGGTCTGGGACTTCGTGCTGAACGGCACGGCGGTGGACGCCCCCCGCCAGGCCAACATCACGATGCTCGACGGGAAGCACATCATCGAAAGCCGGGTAGACCTGAAGGATAAAACGATCCTCAGCTGGGAGCCGATTAAAGACGCGCACGGCATGGTGCTGCTGGATGACTTTACCACCGTTCAGCAAATCATTAACGAAAGCACCGAATTTGCCGAGGTGCTGAAAAAGCGCGGCATCACCGATACGAAGAAGGTGATCACCACCCCGCTGACCGTCGGCTACTTCGACGGCAAGGACGGCCTGAAGCAGGAGGACCGCCTGCTCAAAGTGGTGAGCTATCTGGACGTGGGCGACGGCAACTACTGGGCGCACCCGATTGAAAACCTGGTGGCGGTCGTCGACCTTGAGCAAAAGAAAATACAGAAGATAGAAGAAGGCCCGGTGGTTCCGGTTCCAATGACTCCGCGTCCGTATGACGGCCGTGACCGTATTGAAACGGTGAAAAAACCGCTGGAGATCGTCGAGCCGGAAGGCAAGAACTACACCATCACCGGCGACACGGTGCACTGGCAGAACTGGGATTTCCACCTGAGCCTGGACTCGCGCGTTGGGCCAACGATCTCTACCGTGACCTACAACGATAACGGCAGGAAGCGCCAGGTCATGTATCAGGGATCGCTGGGCGGGATGATCGTGCCCTATGGCGACCCGGACGTAGGCTGGTACTTTAAAGCCTATCTGGATTCCGGCGACTACGGCATGGGCACCCTGACCTCCCCGCTGGTGCGCGGCAAAGACGTGCCGTCTAACGCCGTGTTGCTGAACGAAACCATTCCGGACTACACCGGCGCGCCGATGGAGATCCCCCGCGCGATCGCCATTTTTGAGCGCTACGCCGGGCCGGAGTATAAGCACCAGGAGATGGGCCAGCCGAACGTCAGCACCGAGCGCCGCGAGCTGGTGGTGCGCTGGGTGAGTACCGTGGGCAACTACGACTATATCTTTGACTGGGTATTCCACGAGAACGGGACTATCGGCATTGATGCAGGGGCAACCGGCATCGAAGCGGTGAAAGGCGTGCAGGCGAAAACCATGCATGACGCGACTGCCAAAGATGACACCAAATACGGCACGCTGATCGACCATAATATTGTCGGCACCACCCACCAGCATATCTATAACTTCCGCCTGGATATGGACGTCGACGGCACCAACAACAAGCTGGTGGCGATGGACCCGGAAGTGAAGCCGAATACCGCCGGCGGGCCGCGAACCAGCACCATGCAGGTCAATCAGTACGACATTGATACCGAGCAGCAGGCCGCGCAGAAGTTCGATCCGGGTACCATTCGCCTGCTGAGCAACACCCGCAAAGAGAACCGCATGGGCAACCCGGTGTCGTACCAGATTATCCCTTATGCAGGCGGGACGCATCCGGTGGCTACGGGTGCGAAGTTCGCCCCTGACGAGTGGATTTACCACCGCCTGAGCTTTATGGATAAACAGCTGTGGGTGACGCGCTACCACCCGAACGAGATGTATCCGGAAGGTAAATTCCCGAACCGTTCCACGCACGATACCGGTCTGGGTCAGTACAGTAAGGATAACGAATCCCTGAACGATCAGGATGACGTCGTGTGGATGACCACCGGCACCACGCACGTCGCCCGCGCCGAGGAGTGGCCAATCATGCCGACGGAATGGGTGCATACCCTGCTCAAGCCGTGGAACTTCTTCGACGAAACGCCCACGCTTGGCAAAAAGAGAGATGAGCAGAAGTAAATAACGTACCGGGCGCAATGCCCGGTTTTTCATCTATTTACTTGCTGAATACTGCTCCCCGATTATAGTTAATGCTACCTCGCGTTATCCCATTGCATCTCTTGAACCACTTTCAGCCAGGACACGTAGTTCCACGAACGACGTTTTACACATCACTGAGAGGTTTAGGATGAAATTCAATTTGATCGTCAGAAGTCTTGCACTGGCAGGGCTTTTGGTTTCCGTCAGTTCCGCTTATGCGGCAGAAGCCCCGAAGGAGGCCACTGCCGCAACGCAGCAGGCCAATAACGCGCTGTTTAACCAGCTTCCTTTCTCCGATAACACTGATTTCACCGATGCCCACAAGGGGTTTATTGCCCCTATCCCTCAGGAGGCGATCAAAGGTGAACAAGGCAACGTTGTCTGGAACCCTCAGCAATACGCGTTCATTAAAGAGGGTGACAAAGCGCCGGATTCGGTTAACCCGAGCTTATGGCGTCAATCTCAGCTGATTAACATCAGCGGCCTGTTTGAAGTCACCGAAGGCGTATATCAGATCCGCAACCTCGATTTGTCGAATATGACCATCATCGAGGGTAAAGAAGGTATTACCGTTGTTGATCCGCTGGTCTCGGCAGAAACGGCCAAAGTCGGGATGGATCTCTACTTCAAAAACCGCGGGAAAAAGCCGGTGGTGGCGGTTATTTATACCCACAGCCACGTTGACCACTACGGCGGCGTGCGCGGCGTGGTTGACGAAGGTGACGTGAAGTCGGGCAAAGTGAAAATTTACGCCCCGTCCGGGTTTATGGAAGCCGCCGTCGCGGAAAATATCATGGCGGGCAACGTCATGAGCCGTCGCGCCAGCTACATGTACGGCAACCTGCTGAAACCCGACGCCAAAGGCCAGGTGGGTGCAGGCCTGGGCACAACCACCTCCGCGGGTAGCGTCACCCTGATCGCGCCAACCAACATCATCGAGAAAGACGGTCAGAAAGAGGTCATCGACGGCCTCACCTATGATTTTATGCTGGCGCCAGGCTCAGAAGCGCCTTCCGAAATGCTCTGGTATATCGAAGAGAAAAAGCTGATTGAATCCGCAGAGGACGTGACCCACACCCTGCACAACACCTACTCCCTGCGCGGGGCAAAAATCCGCGAACCGCTGCCGTGGTCGAAATACATCAACCAGGCGATTGTGCGCTGGGGCGATAAAGCCGAAATCATCATGGCACAGCACCACTGGCCTACCTGGGGCAACGAGAATGTTGTCAAACTGTTGAAAAGCCAGCGTGACCTGTATCGATATATTAACGACCAGACGCTGCGCATGGCGAACGAAGGCCTGACGCGCGACGAGATCGCCGCCAGCTTCAAGCTGCCGGATTCGCTGGCGCACACATGGGCTAACCGCGGGTACTACGGCTCGGTGAGCCACGACGTGAAGGCCACCTACGTGCTCTATCTGGGCTGGTTCGACGGCAACCCGGCGACGCTGGATGAACTGCCGCCAGAAGAAGGCGCGAAGAAGTTCGTTGAATATATGGGCGGCGCGGATGCGATTCTGCAAAAAGCGAAAACCGATTTCGACCAGGGCAACTACCGCTGGGTGGCGCAGGTGGTAAGCAAAGTGGTGTTTGCCGATCCGAACAACCAGGCGGCGCGTAATCTCGAAGCCGATGCGCTGGAGCAGCTGGGCTACCAGGCCGAATCCGGTCCGTGGCGCAACTTCTACCTGACCGGCGCGCAGGAGCTGCGTAACGGCGTGGTAAAAGGGCCAACGCCGAATACCGCCAGCCCGGATACCGTGCGGGCCATGACCCCGGAAATGTTCTTTGACTACCTGGCGGTGCATATCAACGGTCAGAAAGCCGGAGAGGCCAAATCGGTGCTTAACGTCGATCTGGGCAACGATGGCGGTAAATACAAGCTTGAGCTGGAAAATGGCGTACTGAACCACACGGCCAATGCCGAAGCGCAGGACGCAGATGCCACCCTGACGCTCAACCGCGATACGCTGAACAAAATTATCCTGAAAGAAGTGACGCTGAAGCAGGCCGAGGACAGCGGCGACATCAAGGTCACCGGCAACGGTGCAAAACTCGATGAAATGCTCGGCTACATGGACAAGTTTGAGTTCTGGTTTAATATCGTGACACCGTAACGCATCACGGGCGGCGCGTCCGCCCGTATTTTTATACACCTATTGATACGGAAATCGGCTGTGATAGAAAAAAGACACAATACGACGCCTGAACGGGCAACCTGGCCCACGCGAAAATCGATGGTGCGCCACGGCCTTGCCATGAACCTGCCGTGGCTGGCCTTCGTGAACGCGAGCTTCGCGCTCATGATCCTGTTCCGCAACGTATTGTTCGACAATATCGACAGCCTCATTGGCGCCACAAAACAGCTAACAATGGTGGTGGATACCTCCATGTTAGGGGTTATCATCCTCTCGGCAGCGCTGGTGGTTATGGCCTGGCGGCATATCGCCGGGATCGGCATCGTTTTGTTCATTTGCAGCCTGATGTGGGCAATGTGTAGCTTTCTGCTCATCGCCGTGGTCCAGATCCCCCATGCGTGGCCAATATTTACCGTTCTGCTGCTGGCGGGGATGGCGGCCCTCTATTTCCACCTTTCGGGGCTGTTGTCATTTATTCTCCCCCTCTGGCTCACCCTGCCTGCCGCGAGCATCGTCCTTAATCACGAGGTAAGCCTCCGCTTTGCGGTTCCGTGGGGAGTTTTCACCCTCATTCTGGTCTGCGGACGTTTCATCCTTTTAAGCTGGTTTGAGGAAGCCTGGCGGCGTAACCAGCAGAATCAGCGCCTCATTCTGCGGCTCGATGCGCTGGCGCATCTGGATGCCTTAACCCAGACGGCTAACCGTCGGGCAATGGAAACCGTGCTGGAAAACGCCGTCGAGCAGAAAAAGGCCTTTTCGCTGATTATGCTGGACGTCGACTACTTCAAACTTTACAACGACACCTACGGTCATCAGGCCGGGGACGCGTGCCTGACGCGCGTGGCGCAGGTGCTGAAAAAATCGGTGCGCACGCCCCATGACGTTGTTTCCCGCTACGGCGGCGAAGAGTTTGTGGTGATCCTGTTTGACTGCCCGGAAGCGATGGCGGAACAGGTGGCGATTCGCATTCAGGAGGGGTTACGGGCTGAAGCGATTGCCCACAGCGCCTCAAATGTCAGCGATGCTGTCACGGCAAGTATGGGCATTGCGGGGATGGTGGACGGTCTGGCCGGTCCCGAGGTCATCGCCCGCGCCGATGCGGCGCTGTACCGTGCGAAAGAGGCCGGGCGGGACCGGTGGTCGCATTAAAAAATGCCGGGTGGCGCTGCGCTGACCCGGCCTACGAAATTAGCCCGGTGTGGCCTGATGCCCTCACCCTGACCCTCTCCCACGGGAGAGGGAACACACACTAAAAAGGCAACCTCCCGGTTGCCTTTTGCTTTTACTAGTAGCGCACGCAAACCGACTTGGTCTCGCACCAGCCGTCCAGCCAGTCCGGGCCAAAGTCACGACCGGTACCGGACTGCTTCATGCCCCCGAACGGCAGGTTGGCGTCAATCAGCGTGTGGCTGTTTACCCACACGGTGCCCGCCTGCAGCCTGTCGGTATACTCCAGCGCCCTGCTGATGTTCTGCGTCCAGACGCTGGCCGTCAGCCCGTATTCGGTATCGTTCGCCAGCCGTAGCGCCTCTTCGCCGTCGGCTACGCGTACGAGGTTCACCACCGGGCCGAACACCTCTTCACGGGTCAGGCGCAGCGCCGCATCCGGGTTGACCACCAGCGTAGGCGAAACGTAATAGCCTTTGCCGGACGGGCCGACGTTGCCGACAATCAGCTCCGCGCTTTTTGATTTTGCTTCATCGAGGAAGGTCTGCACTTTATCGCAGTGGGCACGCGAGACGAGGGGGTTAATAAACGCCTGCGGCGACATGCCCGGCCCGACGCTCAGGGATTTCACCGCCTGCTCAAAACCGCTCACCAGCGTATCGAACAGCGGCGCTTCAATGTAGATGCGCGAGCTGGCGGCGCAGACCTGCCCCTGGTTCAGGAAGCTCCCCATCATCAGCCCATCAATCACCCAGGCCGGGTCGGCATCCTTCAGCACGATGGCCGGGTTTTTGCCGCCCAGCTCCAGGGTCACGCCCGTGAGCGTATCTGCCGCCGCGCGCGCGATCTGTTTTCCCGTTGCCGTAGAGCCGGTGAAGCTCACTTTGGCGATATGCGGATGCGACGTCAGCGCAGCACCGCACACCGCGCCGCTGCCCGTTACCACGTTGAACACGCCTTCAGGTATGCCCGCGTCACTCGCCAGCTCCGCAACGCGCAGCATCGTCAGCGGCGTCGTTTCAGAAGGCTTAATAACGATGGAACACCCCGCCGCCAGCGCGGGCATAACCTTCCACATGCCAATCATCAGCGGGAAGTTCCAGGGGACAATGCCGGCAACCACGCCCACAGGCTCTTTTCGCGTCCAGGCCTGGTAGCGCGCTCCCTGCGGTAGGGGGATTGAGAGGTCGAGGGTTTTCCCCGCAATTTTCGTGGTCAGCCCGGCGGTGTAGCGCATCCAGTTCAGGGTGCAGCCGACTTCAAACGCACGAGAGATATTGATTGATTTGCCCTGCTCCAGCGTCTCAAGCTGTGCCAGCTCTTCGCTATGTTGTTCAACCAGATCGGCAAAACGCAGCAGGATGCGCTCACGCTCGGCGGGCAGTTTGCCTGACCAGGAACGGGCAACAAAGGCGCGCCAGCCGGACATCACCGCCCGATCGACATCATCAACGCTGGCATCGGCAGTAGAGGCAATAATCTCTCCCGTTGCCGGGTTATAGACGTTTAACCGCTTTTCGCTGTCGGATGCGGTCTGTCGTCCTTCAATCCACAGCCCGTGATGGCGGTCCAAAAACTGCTGCACGCCCGGCAGGATTGCGACCTGTGATTCTGACATAGGGTACTCCTTCGTTATTATTCGCAGGGTGTTAATGCAGTCTACGAGGGCTTTCGCATTCTCGCTTTTGTCTCTCTGACATTCGCTTTGCCACCTGTGACAGGCTCCGCAAATCGTGATAATTCCGGCTTATACCGCTGTTCCCGGTGAGTGTTCTTTCCTATAGTCAGCCTCAAGGCTCTGACAAAATGCAACACAAATGCAACAATGCGAAAACATTGACGGTGCAGCGGGATAAACGATGGCGTGTGCAAGCGAGCAGGAAAAATATCAGCAGTGGCTGGCGCAAATTAACCAGGTCTGCGGGCGTTTTGACGCTCGCCCACTTGAGGGCGAATTTATTGGCGAACTGGAAACCAGCTATGCGCGCAGCCTGAAGCTCAGCACCGTGACCGCCGCGGGCGTTAACCTCTTCCGCACGCGTCAGGAGATAAAAACCAGCAACGACGCGTGGTTCTACACCGTGTTTCAGCTCGACGGCGGCGCGGAGATTGAACAGGACGGCCGTCGCTCTATCCTCAAATCCGGGGACATTACGCTCATTGACGCCTCGCGCCCCTGCTCCATCTACTGGCAGGAAAAGTCCCGCCAGATTTCATTGCTTGTGCCGCGCCAGATTATTGAACAGCAGTGTCGTTTTCAGGAGGTAAGCTGCGCGCTCACGCTCTCCCGCACCCTGCCTACCGTTCAGCTGAGCCACCGCCTGCTGCAGGAGAGCATGGGCAATGCCGACCTGAGCGATCGGGAAAGTGAAGCGGCGCTGGAGGCGATGGTCTGCCTGCTGCGTCCGGCGTTTCAGCAGCGGGAAGCGGCCCCGCCGCGTAAGGAACGCCAGTTTCAGAACGTGCTGTCACTGATTGACGATCATATTCAGGCGGAAACCCTGCGCCCGGAGTGGATTGCCGCAGAGAGCGGGATGTCGGTGCGCAGCCTGTACCGCATGTTTGCCGATAAGGGCCTGGTGGTGGCGCAGTATATTAAAAACCGCCGACTCGACCTCTGCGCGCAGGTGCTGCGTTCAGCCGGAGACGATGAAAAGCTGGCGGGGATTGGCTACAGCTGGGGATTTGCCGACCATAGCCATTTTTCTACGGCGTTTAAGCAGCGGTTTGGCGTTTCGCCCGGAGAGTACCGCAAGCGTTGCCGCTAGCTATTTTTTCAGCCATTTTCCGTTAATTCCCTTCACGTATTCACCCGGCTGCGCGCGCGCGACCAGCTTTTGCCCTGCCATCTTCGCCACTTCATCCACCGGCAGGTTATTGCTGTCGGCAAGCTTCTGATAGCTTTCCGTCCGCGCGGCATTAATGCGGTTCACCAGCGCCAGCGTTTCGGCATCCTGTTTGACAGGCGCGATATAGCCGCTCAGGGTTTCCCCCACGCGCCCCTGCGCCCGGGCGTCATTTAAGGTGAGCGTTGCCGCCTGCACGTTCATGCCCAGCGCCAGTAAAATAAGAGCTAATCGTTTCATGGCGTCCTCAGAACAGATCGCTGCGCGATTTCAGCAGGGATTCAACGTCTTTATCGACCTTGATGTGGATCTCGTGCTCAATTTTTACGTTCATGTTGATGGTGATCGGCTCCTTTGGCGCGGCCACCTCAATGCGTGGCGTACAGCCGCTCAGCAGCGCGACAGCGGCGACGGTGAGTACACCTGCCCTCATTTTCATCGTTGATCCTCACTTTCCTTGCCGGTAGCACTGCGGGCACTGGGTATTGCCGCATGTTGCTCAAACCATGTTTGCAGGTTGTCTCCAAAGCGCAGGCTGCGCCAGAGGGTAAATATGTTCTCTTCGTGGGTGTAGTTGAGGTTCACCGAACCACTTTTGCCATCAACCCGGCTGGTTCCCTTGATGGTGGCCTGCATGGTGAGTTCACCCAGGTTATCGACATTGAGTTTTGTCCACGAACGGGAAATTTCCATATAGCGAAGCCAGTTAATCGCAGCCCCCGCCACCATATTATCGCTCACGATGGCATCCGCCGTGTCTTTGTCGATACGAAGCGTCATCGGCCCCGGATTGGTCAGCCAGCCATCTTTGATGATCCATTTTTCGTTATCCAGCCAAAACGGCAGCGCCCCGCTTACGGGCCCTGACATTGTAAACTGCTTGGGATTGACGGCGCCGATCAGCTCGCTGGAAGAGATATTGTCTACCCGCAGCAGCGCCGGATCGTGCTGCGGCATCCTGAGTTGCTGCATGGTAATTTTCCCGCCGAGGGTTTCAACCTTCACGTTGGTGAGCAGCAGCGGGTTCTCTTCCGTCCACGGATAGTCGCCCTGCAGATCGGCGGTGATGTTGCGCGCGGTCACCAGGTTTTCAACTTCACCAATGCGCAGCGTTACCGGCCCACGCGTGCCGAGCGACCAGGTTCCTTCGCTAAAGCGGAACGGCAGGACAAAATCGACGCCGTTAATTTTATTGTCGGGCATCCACGCGCTGCCCGACGTCAGCACGCCGTGGCCGCCTGCCTCAAAGCCCTGATCGGCTGCCGCCGAGAACGCCACCTGCGCGTAAAGTTCACCTTCACGCAGGGTCAATTTCCAGTCTGGCGGGATGAGCGGCTGGAATACGGTAAGAGACTGCTTCGGCCACCAGGCTTGCCCCCGCAGGCGTTCGCCATCCCAGCGCCCGTTTACCCGTACCGGGCCAATCTTGTCGGCGTGCAGGTCGCCTTTGAACTGGAAGAGGGTCGGTTCGGTGCCGTCCACGCTAAACGTGAGCACCGACGGCGGCAGTACGCTTCCCCCCGAAAACGACGTTTGTCCGGCATTCAGCGAGAGCGCACCGCTGAATTTTGGGTTGGCCGGATCGCGATACCAGCGTACCGGGCTATCCAACACCAGGCGCGGTTTGCTCACCTCCATGGTGCCGTACTGGAGCCTGTCGAAGCCGGTGGAAAGATCGGTGAGTTCGATAAGCCTGTCGCGCCACTCGCCTTTACCCGCCACATCCCAGCGGGCATGCATGGGCGTAAAGCCGCCTTTTCCCCAGTAGCGCCACTGCCACAGGCCGTTATCGGGCAGAAAGTCATTGGCCTGTCCGTCAAGGTGCAGTTCAAAATCGCCCATCTCATTTTCATGCGCACGCAGAATAGCCTGCAGGCGACCGTCTACACCTTTCTGGGTGAGCTTAACCCCTGCCAGCGGCCAGCGGATTTCATCGATATCGAGAGCGTTAATAATGCGCCCACGAGAACGCAAAAGCGCACCCGGTTCGAACGTAAGCTGCGGATCGCTGACGCTGCCGGTCAGCTTTGCCGGAAGTTTAGCGTAAAGAATAAGATCGTTTTGCTTGGCCTCGCCGCTCAGGTGAAGCGGCATGTTGTTGTTTTCCATGCTGAGCTTGCCGGGCCCTATATTGAGCACGGCATTGCCTTTACCGGCATCGCCTTGCGTCAGCACGTTGAGACGCCCGGTAAAAATGGCGTTCTCAAGCCCCTGCTGCCAGCTGTCCACCCTCAGGCCAACGCGCCCGCTCAGCGGCATGCCGGACAGATCCCAGTGCCAGCGGCCATCGCTGATGTTCAGCTGTTCCGCCGTGATCTGCCACGGCAGGTCGAGCAATGGTTCAGGATTATTGCGCGCCATGACCACCAGCTGCCCCTGATTTTCCTCCCAGTCGAGATCGGCATCGACCAGAGACGTTAACTGTGGCACGTTAAACGTCGCGACGGCGTGGCCTTTAACGGGCACGCCGTCCGGAACCAGCGGCAGGGTGAATTCCCCCACCAGCTTCACAGGCTCCGGCTGGTGGGGAAGCAGTACGTCAAACTGGCTGACGGTGAGGGTCTGACCACGCAGCCGACCGTTGATGCTCACCTGCTCGCCGTTATAGGTGAGTTCCTGAGTCTCCGGCGTGAGTGAAGCATGGAGTTCCCCCTGCCACTGTTGCCAGGGTGAGAGCGTAAGGGAGTGAACGGCGATCCAGGTTTTGGGCAAAACCGCCTGCCACTGCGCCAGCGTTTTGGGTGCGACCGTCGAAGGCGCTGACTGAGGGATTTTGCTGAAGCACACGGCGTTCAGCTCCAGCGCGTCGATTTCCAGCTTCCAGCGGCTGGGATGGGACAGCGTGGCGTTTTTTACGCTGGCAATCTCGCAATCCTCAACCAGATAGCGCAGATCGGGAATAACGATAGCGTGGCGGGTCAGTCGGGGGCTTTTTTCGAAGGCGATGCGGGTTCCGACGGGTAGCCAGATCCCTGCTAAGGTTGGCACCCATTGGGCGAGCGTCATCAGCAGCGTAAGCGGCAAAACAATTAACAGCAGTAATAGCGCAATTACGGCTTTGTATTTACCCTTCATGGGCAGTTAATATCCTGATTTAGCGAAAGAATTAAGCCGACAGTGCCGATCATTGTCGCATGTTTAGCCAGTCAGTTGAAGCGTATGCCATTTTTAAGGATAGATGCTCTATCATTATTCATAGAACTTATTGAATTCAATAATATTTTATAAATTGTAAGATTATTTTAATCATGCTAACGTGAATGCAAAATCACTGGAGAAAGTCTTATGAAACTCGCCGTTTATAGCACAAAGCAGTACGACAAAAAGTATCTGCAACATGTTAACGAGACTTATGGATTCGAACTTGAATTTTTCGACTTTCTGCTGACCGAGAAAACCGCCAAAACCGCGCACGGGTGCGAAGCCGTCTGCATCTTCGTCAACGATGACGGCAGTCGCCCGGTGCTCGAAGAGTTAAAAAAGCAGGGCGTGAAGTACATTGCTCTGCGCTGCGCGGGCTTTAACAACGTGGATCTTGATGCGGCAAAAGAGCTGGATCTGAAGGTGGTTCGCGTTCCAGCCTACTCCCCGGAAGCGGTAGCGGAACACGCTATCGGCATGATGATGTCCCTGAACCGTCGTATTCACCGCGCCTATCAGCGCACCCGCGACGCCAACTTCTCTCTGGAAGGCCTGACCGGCTTTACCATGTACGGCAAAACCGCAGGCGTGATCGGCACCGGTAAAATCGGCGTGGCTGCCCTGCGCATCCTCAAGGGCTTTGGCATGCGCCTGCTGGCGTTTGACCCTTACCCAAGCGCTGCCGCGCTGGAGCTGGGCGTAGAGTATGTCGATCTGACCACGCTGTTCTCGCAGTCAGACGTGATCTCCCTGCACTGCCCGCTGACGCCGGAAAACTATCACCTGCTCAACCAGTCGGCATTTGACCAGATGAAGGACGGCGTGATGATCGTCAACACCAGCCGCGGCGGGTTGATTGACTCCCAGGCGGCGATCGAAGCGTTGAAAACGCAAAAGATTGGCGCGCTGGGGATGGACGTGTATGAGAACGAGCGCGATTTGTTCTTTGAAGACAAGTCCAACGACGTGATTCAGGATGACGTCTTCCGCCGCCTGTCCGCCTGCCACAACGTGCTGTTCACCGGCCATCAGGCGTTCCTCACCGCCGAAGCGCTAATCAGCATTTCGGAAACCACGCTGGGGAATTTGCAGCAGCTGGAAAAGGGTGAAGATTGTCCTAACGCGATCGCGTAAGCATAAGGTGCCGGGCATTACGCCCGGCCTTTTTCACTTTCCTGAGACAATCGCCAGAAGTCGTGTCCTGCCGGATACTGGTATAAACGAAGCGAAAATTTCTCCACAACCGCCGTGATATATTCGAAAATGGCCGACTGCGTATTTTCATAATCCATCCACATTGTGGACGTGGTAAAACAGTATATTTCCAGCGGGATCCCGGATGCCGACGGCTTTAACGTTCTCACCACGATATACATATCCTTGATAATATCGGGTCGTTCAGCAAGGTAAGCCATCATATAATGGCGAAACAGCGTTAAGTTAGTCAGCCCATTATCCACAAACCAATTGTCGGCAACGCCCAGCGGATCGCGGCCATCGAGCAGCTTCGCCAGCGGTTCACTCACCCCGCGTATTCCCAGCATGGGTGCCAGTATCTCCTGATTGAGAAACACCACCGAATGCTGATCGATAGTGGTGCTGCGCATTATCCTGCGCGCCCCCGAGGAAAACATCGCCTGCCAGTTAGTGTAGGTTTCTGTTAAGAAATTCTTTGTCGGAATACGTGAAATCGTATTATCCCAGTTGCGAATGGTGATGGTGTGCAGCGCAATATCCGTCACTTCTCCGCTGAGGTTTTTATCCGGCATTTCAATCCAGTCGCCGAGCTGAAGCACGTCGTTTGACGAAAGCTGAACGTTGGCGACAAGGGAAAGCAGCGTATGCTGAAAGACCAGCATAAGCACCGCAGCAACCGCACCGAGGCTTGAAATAATAATGGCCGGTGATTTATTCGACATCACCGCGATAATCATGATGGCTGCAATGATATGGACTAAAATTTTCCCTATCTGGATGTAGCCTTTTATAGAGTGGTTTTTCCGCTTGGTTTTTCGCAGATAGGAGCTGTTAACAATATCCAGCATTTCGTTGAAAAATACCGAGAGGAAAACAAAAAATAGAATCCCGCAAATGGTGTTTATCGCCGTAACCAGCGATGCCGGCATATTCGGCATAAACTGTAATACGTAATAAACGATGATAACCGGAACAAAATTAGAGAGCTTTTCAGCGATTCGACGATCCTTTTCTAATGGAACGTCCTGCTTATGGCTGGAAAAGAACACTCTTCTGACAACTTTAATTAACAGGAATTTGCACATAAGATGTGCAAAAAAACCGGAGATAATTAACAGTATGATGTTAAAACCTATTGCAAGTGCAGGATTGCTCTCAATAAACGTTAATAAATAGTCCAGGTACGCCATCATCCCTCACCTGCTTTGCTCGCTACGTTATCTCTGTTTTAACCTAAGGCCGTGACCTTATTTCCCTCAAAGCCGGGCATGACGCCCGACTCAGGTAGCAGACCACATTCCCCTTACGCACTCAACCCGCGATTCACCAGCATGGGTTCAATACGGGGATCGTGTCCGCGCCAGTCGCGGTACAGCGCTTCCAGATCGCTGCTGTTCCCGCGCGACAATATCGCCTCGCGGAATTTTTGCCCGTTCTCCCGCGTTAAGCCGCCCTGCTCGACGAACCACTGATAGCCATCGTCGGCCAGCATTTGCGTCCACAGATACGCGTAGTAGCCCGCCGCGTAGCCGCCGCCAAAAATATGGGCGAAATAGCTGCTGCGATAGCGCGGCGGAACCGCCGGCAGATCCAGCCCCTCTTTGTTGAGCGCTTCAGCTTCAAATGCCTCTACGCCGTCGACGGCACCGTCAATGCTGTGCCAGTTCATGTCCAGCAGCGCTGCGCTCAGCAGCTCCGTCATGTCGTAACCTTTGTTGAACTGGGTCGCGTTAAGCATTTTATCGCGCAGCCCCTCCGGCATCGGTTCACCCGTTTCGTAGTGGCGGGCATAGTGCGCAAAGACCTGGGGATGGCTGGCCCAGTGCTCGTTGATTTGTGACGGGAATTCCACGAAGTCGCGCGGCGTATTGGTGCCTGAAAGCGTGGCGTAGCGCTGGCTGGCGAACAGGCCGTGCAGGGTATGGCCGAACTCGTGGAACAGGGTGATGACATCATCCCAGGAGATCAGCGCGGTCTGCCCGCTCGCCGGTTTTGGATAGTTACACACGTTGTAGATCACCGGCCGCGCGGCAAATTCGAAAGATTGCTCAACGAAGTTCCCCATCCACGCCCCGCCGCCCTTCGAATCGCGGGCGAAGAAATCACCGTAGAACAGCGCCATGCCTTCGCCCGTGTGGTCAAAAATCTCCCATACGCGAACGTCAGGGTGATAAACCGGAATATCAAACCGCTCCACGAAGCCGATGCCAAACAGCTGGCTGGCGGCCCAGAACACGCCGTCGAGCAAGACGGTATTAAGCGCAAAATAGGGCTTAACCTGCGATTCATCGAGCGCGTATTTCGCCAGGCGCACGCGCTCGGCGTAAAATGCCCAGTCCCACGCCTGCGCGGTAAAACCGCCCTGTTCGTCATCAATCACCTTCTGGATATCCGCCAGCTCCACCGCTGCCCGGGCGCGCGCCGCTGGGACGATCCCGCGCATAAAGGCCAGCGCGGCGGCGGGCGTTTTGGCCATCTGATCGGCCGTACTCCAGCTCGCATAATCCGCAAAACCCAGCAGTTTTGCCTGACGCGCTCGCAGCGCGGTGAGTCGAAGGATCAGCTGTCGGGTGTCGTTTTCATCGCCCTTCTGGGTGCGTTCCCATCCGGCTTTGAACAGGTTTTCGCGGGTCTGACGGTTGGCCAGCGCCGAGAGCGCAGGCTGCTGGGTCGTATTCAGCAACGGGATCAGCCAGCGATCCTTCAGCCCCTTCTCGGCGGCAGCCTGCGCGGCGGTGGCAATCTCATCAGCGCTCAATCCCTCAAGCTGATGCATGTACTCAGCGACCAGCCCGCCCGCTTTATCCGCCGCAAGCAGGCGCTGGTTGAACTGACTGGTCAGGGAGGCTGACTCAGTATTCAGCGATTTCAGCTCCGCTTTCTCTGCGGAACTCAGACGCGCGCCGGCCAGCACAAAGTGCTGGTGCGTCTCTTCCACCAGCCGACGGGATTCGGCATCCAGCGTGGCGCGATCCTGCCAGACGCTTTCCACGCGCGAGAAAAGCGTATCGTTGAGCCAGATATCGTTCGCCAGCCCCGCCAGCTCGGTCGAAAACTGCTCGTCCAGCTCCTGAAGATAATCGTTGGTGTGCGCAGAGGTCATGGCGAAGAAAACGCTGCTGACGCGCGATAGCATGGCACTGCTTTTTTCCAGCGCCAGAACGGTATTGTTGAAGTCCGGAGCGGCAGCTTGCGCGATGATGGCCTCGATGTCGGCGCGCTTCTGGCGCATCGCTTCATCAAATGCCGGGCGATAGTGGCTATCGTTAATCGCGTCAAAACGCGGCGCCTGATAGGGCAACTGGCTGATTTCAAAAAAAGGATTATTGACCGACATCGTTGACTCCTTAATACGGTATATCCCCCCAGAGTAGGCCAGCGGGCCAGAGCCTGCAATGCCGTTATACAAATGTTGCCTTAACGGCGTGGCGGAGAGCGTGCTATGGTAGTACTACATAAAAAGCGTTGAGGAACAGTGAGATGATTATTTTAGTTACCGGGGCGACAGCGGGTTTTGGTGAAAGCATCACGCGTCGCTTCGTCGCCAACGGCCATAAGGTGATTGCAACGGGCCGTCGTCAGGAGCGTCTGCAGGAGCTGAAGGACGATTTAGGCGACAGCATCCTGACCGCGCAGCTGGACGTACGCAATCGCGCCGCCATCGAAGAGATGCTGGCGAACCTGCCCGCCGAATGGCGTGAGATCGACGTGCTGGTTAACAACGCCGGCCTGGCGCTGGGCATGGAGCCAGCGCACAAAGCCAGCGTCGAAGACTGGGAAAACATGATCGACACCAACAATAAAGGGTTGGTGTATATGACCCGCGCGGTGCTGCCAGGCATGGTCGAGCGCAATCGCGGTCACGTCATTAACATCGGCTCTACCGCGGGCAGCTGGCCCTACGCGGGCGGTAACGTCTATGGCGCGACCAAAGCCTTCGTGCGCCAGTTCAGCCTGAACCTGCGCACCGACCTGCACGGTACCGCCGTTCGCGTCACCGATATCGAGCCGGGCCTGGTGGGCGGCACCGAGTTTTCCAACGTGCGCTTCAAGGGCGATGACGCGAAGGCGGATAAAACCTATGAAAACGCCAATGCGCTGACGCCGGAAGATATCACCGAAGCGGTCTGGTGGGTGGCGACGCTGCCAAAACACGTCAACATTAATACCGTTGAAATGATGCCGGTCAGCCAAAGCTTTGCCGGGCTGAACGTGCATCGCGGCTAATCTGCCCTTCCCGGCCTGCGGGCCGGGTATGTGATGCGGGGCAAAAGAATGGTAGTATGTTCAGGTTAACTCTCTGAGAAATCACAACCCATGGCCGCTGAATCGCAACTTAATCCTACCCAGCCCGTTAATCAGCAAATCTACCGTATTTTACGACGCGACATTGTCCACTGCCTGATCCCGCCGGGAACGCCGCTCTCTGAAAAAGAGGTCTCCGTACGTTTTGACGTTTCTCGTCAGCCCGTACGCGAAGCGTTTATTAAGCTCGCGGAAAACGGCCTGATTCAGATCCGCCCGCAGCGCGGCAGCTATGTGAATAAAATTTCGCTCTCGCAGGTGCGGAACGGCTGTTTCGTGCGCCAGGCCATTGAGTGTGCCGTGGTGCGCCGGGCCGCATCGCTGATAAACGAAAACCAGATCTACCTGCTGGAACAAAACCTGCACCAGCAGCGCATTGCGATTGACCGTAAACAGCTGAACGACTTTTTCCAACTGGACGATGAGTTCCACCAGAAGCTGGCGCAAATTGCCGACTGCCAGCTGGCGTGGGATACCATCGAGAATATTAAGGCCACCATTGACCGCGTGCGCTATATGAGCCTGGATCACGTTTCGCCGCCCGAAATGCTGCTTCGACAGCACCATGACATTTTCAATGCGCTGGATAAGCGTGATGCGGAAGGTGTTGAAAAAGCGATGACCCTGCACCTGCAGGAAATTAGCGAATCGGTGCAGCTTATTCGTCAGGAAAACAGCGAGTGGTTTAGCGAGGAATAAATTCGCCGCCGCCTTTCGGCAGCGGCAATGTTTATTAGCGAACGACCAGTACCGGGATGGTGGCATAGCGTAAAATAGATTCGGCATTCGAGCCGAGCAGGTGGGTTGTCATGCTCGGGTTTTTCGAACCGATAACAATTACGTCATAATCCCCCTCTTTGCTTAGCCTGATTATTTCGTCACGCACGTTGCCAAAACAGACTTTGCAGTGAATATCGTTCGGTGAAATATCGAAAAGCCGCTTCAACGCCGTCATTTTCTTCTCGGACTCGACGGTCATATACTCTTCGAACTTCTTGATATCGGCGTTGAACCCGCGCAATAGCGAGCGGCTGCTGTTTGGCAGAATGTTCACCAGGGTAATCGACGCGCCTTCTGCCTTCGCCAGGTTGGCCGCGTGGCGCACCGCCTTATCGCTCAAGTCCATTTCAAACACATCAACAGGCATCAAAATCTTCTTGTACATAAGCCTGACTCCTTATTCCGATGAGAGGATTATTTCCTGCCTTAAGAGTGCCATTGGCAATATAAACAAACCCTCAACGCTTGCAGGGGTAAATTATCCATTAAGGAAAATAACTGTCCACTTTGTAAATTACCGTCCTGAACCGTCAGCGGCATTCAGAACGGAGAAAAAAGTGTGATCTTGATCGGAAACAAATAATTTATGCGAAGAGAGGCGTATTAATAATGCCCGTCAACGGCGAGACGTGAAATAGCGCCGTAGCGGATAGTGAGAGAGGAGAAAATACCATGATGACATACGACCGTAACCGCAACGCCATTACCACCGGCAGCCGGGTCATGATCAGCGGCACGGGCCGCACCGGCCTGATTAAAGCGATTCACAGCGAGGGCCTCGACGCCGCGCAGGTGCGCCGCAGCAAAACGGTGGAAGTGGAAGGATGCGAAGGGAAATTCGAACCGGTTGAGCTGATTCGTCTGGGAATGCACTAACAGTGCAGCGTCATGCCGCCGCGAACGGCGGCATGTCAGGGATTAAACCTGCGCCGCGTACTGCGCAACCGTGGCTTTCGCCCCCTTCTGCAGCAGCGTCTGATACGCCTTCATGACGGCATCCACAAAGACCGCCTCCTGCGACAGCTCGTTTCCGAAGATAGCCTCTATGCCCAACAGCGCCTTCACGCGGCTTTCGCCTTCAGCGCTACCCTCTACCGCCGTCTGAATGATTGCCAGCTGCGGGTCGCTTACCTCAATTGCATTGCCCTGCTCGTCCACACCGCCGACGTAACGCATCCAGCCCGCGACGCCCAGCGCCAGCAGCGGGAAGCTTTTCTGATGCACAAGATGCCAGCGCACGGAATCAAGCATACGCTGCGGAAGTTTCTGGCTGCCGTCCATCGCGATCTGCCAAGTGCGGTGACGCAATGCCGGATTGCTGTAGCGGGCTATCAGCATATCGGCATAACGGCCCAAATCAACGCCTTTCACCTTCAGCGTGGGTGCCTGCTCTTTCAGCATCAGCGCATGTGCCGCCGCGCGATAATTCTCGTCTTCCATGCAGTCGTTGATGTGCTGGTATCCTGCCAGATAGCCAAGGTACGCCAGGAACGAGTGGCTGCCGTTAAGCATACGGAGCTTCATCTCTTCAAACGGAATGACGTCTGAAACCAGCTCGGCACCCGCTTTTTCCCACTGAGGACGCCCCGCAACAAAGTTGTCTTCGACCACCCACTGGCGGAACGGCTCGCAGGCCACGCCCGCCGGATCGCGAACGCCGGTCAGCTGTTCGATTTTATCCAGCGTTTCCGCCGTCACCGCAGGCACGATGCGATCCACCATGGTCGACGGGAAGGTCACGTTGGCCTCAATCCAGTCTGCCAGGTCGCTGTCGATTGCACGCGCGTAGGCGCAGGTCACATTACGCATCACGTGACCGTTTTCCGGCATGTTGTCACAGGACATGACGCTAAAAGCAGGCAGTCCCGCCGCCCTGCGACGCGCCAGCGCTTCTACAACCACGCCCGGCGCGGATTTCGGCTGGTGCGGGTTCTGCAGGTCTGCGACGATAAACGGATGATCGAGCATCAGTTGACCCGTCGCCGGGGAATGACAGTACCCTTTCTCGGTGATGGTCAGCGAAACGATAGCAACCTGAGGCTCGCACATCGCGGTCAGGACGGTTTCCAGTCCGTCAACCTGAGCGTGCAGCGCCTTTTTGACCACGCCGACAACGCGCGACGTCCATGCATCGGCAGACATCTCCGCCACGGTGTATAGATTATCCTGCGCCTTGAGGTCGGCAATGTGCTGTTCCCCACCAATCAGGTTAACTTCGCAGTACCCCCAGTCGCTGCCGTGTTCAGCCGCAAGAATGTCGGTGTACACCGCCTGGTGCGCACGGTGAAATGCGCCAAAACCTAAATGAACAATGCGTGCCTTGAGGCTATCGCGATCGTATTGAGGAAGCGTCGCTTTCGCCTGTAATAACCGGTTTTCCATGATTGAGACTCGTTAATTTAACTATGCTGCGATCCGCAGCCGCTCTCTTGTCAGAGCGGCTGCGCCTGCTGACTACACCAACTAGAATGGCAGTTGAGGTAAAAAATATCTGCCATTAACCATACTGATACTGCAGTTTCAGATATTGATTTATATTAACTTTTGTCCATGTGGTGTGACATGAATGAAAAGTTGTGTGACAGGTCACTCAAGATATAAACCGTTAGCGCCGCGATGAAAGTGCCCCGTAAGCGACAGACGCTTTCTCAGGAGATTCAGCCGCGTCTTCCGCTATGCTCAGATCGCGGTCACGCACTTCTGGCATTAATACAGCAGAAATCAGGCCAATCGCTGAATAGGCGATAAGCATCGCGACAATCGGCCACCAGGAACCGGTCATATTGCAGAAAATCCCCGCCAGCACAGGGCCAAAGCCCACCGCCACCAGGCCACCGGCCTCTTTAGAAATCGCCATGCGGGTAAAGCGGTTACGCGAGCCAAACATCTCTGCCATGGTGATGTTTTCCAGGGCAAACAGCCCCAGCACCGCGAAGTTGTGGATAACGATAATCGACAGCATGATCACGCCCGGCGCGTAGCTCTTGTCAACGATGATCGACAGCATCGGGTACGCCAGGATGATGGCTGAAATATTGAGAATGATGTACGGCAGACGACGCCCCACCTTGTCCGACAGCCAGCCCAGCAGCGGGATAGAGATAAACCCGAGGATGGAGCTTATCATCAGCGCATCGGTCGGAATGCCTTTATCGAATAGCAGCGTCTGCACCAGATATCCCGCCAGGAAGGTCTGAATTAAACCTGAGTTGCCCGCCTGACCAAAACGCAGGCCGGTTGCCAGCCAGAAGGACTTGCTCTTAAACATCGCGCCCAGCGAGGTTTCCTGTGTCGCTACCGGTGCTGCAGCGTCAGCGTCGTTTACCTTCTCAAATACCGGACTCTCTTTGAGGTTCATTCGCAGCCAGATTGCGAAGATCATCACCACGACGCTTGCCAGGAACGGCACGCGCCAGCCCCAGGCGATTAACTCTTCACGATCGAGAGCAAAGAACATCACCGCCCAGATTGCGGTGGCGCTCAGCGTGCCGCAGTTGGTGCCCATCGCCACCAGCGAGGAGATGATGCCGCGCTTCCCTTTCGGCGCGTACTCCGCCAGCATGGTGCCTGCGCCGGAGATTTCAGCCCCTGCGCCCAGGCCTTGGATAATACGCAGCGTCACCAGCAGCACCGGCGCGAAAATGCCGATCTGTGCGTAGGTTGGCAGGACGCCAATGAGGGTGGTACAGATCCCCATCATGGTAATGGTAATAAACAGCACCTTTTTGCGGCCAATGCTGTCGCCCATTCTGCCGAAAATAAAGGCCCCGACGATACGCGCAATGTAGCCCGCGCCGTAAGTCCCCATCGCCAGTATCAGCGCCATCGCGGCGGACTGTTCCGGGAAGAAGATTTCGTGGAAAACCAGGGCTGCGCCCAGCGAGTAGAGCTGGAAATCCATAAACTCCAGCGCCGTGCCCAGCCAGCCGGAAACGGCGGCTTTCACCAGGTCTGATGTCGTTCTTTGAGGTTGTGCTTGCGTCATAATGGCTATCTCTGAAAGGTAAGATGCGTACCACATAGAGCCTGTCTGCGCAGGCTCTTAACCGCGTGAATTGTTATTGGCCGAACGTGAGTAAGACCTTACAGCACTGCCGCTGGTCTTTTTCAAACAGTTCGATTGCGTCTGAAACGTGGTGATAGTCAAAAGTATGGGTAATCAGTTTTTCAGGGTCGATTAGCCCCTTCTTCAGCCAGTCAATCACGACCGGGAATTTGTTGGCATTCAGCCGCGAGGAGAAAATCGACAGCTCTTTGCCGGTGATCCCCTGCTGTACGATCTGGCTCGGGTCGCTGGAGAAGCCCATCAGCACAATGCGCGCAGCCGGAGAGGCCAGGGTAATTGCCTCCTGCAGTATCGACGGGTGGCAGGCAGCGTCAACGATTAACGTCGGCCTCATCCCCTTCTCTTCCAGCGCAGCCTGCAGCGATTGTTCAGCGTTGTTAAAGACCCAGTCCGCGCCGCTGCGCTGCGCCATCGCCAGACGTTCGTCGATGCGATCGACAACAATAACTTGCTTCACCTTGTAGACGCCCTTCAGCGCCTGCACGGTGACCAGCCCCATCGGGCCTGCGCCGTAAATCAGCGCCACGTCCTGTTCGGTCGGCTTTGCATGGCCCGTCACGTTGGCCGCAATGGTGAAGGGTTCAACCATAACGGCGTGTTTATCGGGGATCTCATCCGGAATGGGCCAGGCATTTTTTGCAGGCACCACCGCGTACTCGCTGAAGCCGCCGTCACGGTGGACGCCCAGCACGACCAGCGAGGTGCAGACGTTTGGTTTGCCGACGGAGCACGGATAGCAGTGTCCGCAGCTGATTACCGGGTCAACCGAGACGCGCTGACCAAGACGAGCACCGTCTACGCCCTCGCCTGTGGCATCGATCTCGCCAAAAAATTCGTGACCGATCACGCGCGGGTATTTAGCGAACGGGTTATGCCCACGGTAGATATGGCTGTCTGAACCACAAATCCCGGCGAGCTTGATTTTGACGCGCACGTCGCCTGCAGCAGGTGCCGGGAGTGGACGATCTTCAATCACCAGTTCGTTCGGCTGTTGAATGACTACGCTTTTCATCGTTTGCTCCTCGGTTACCAGTTCCACAGCGTGCCGTCTTCAAGACGGGCCACCGGCAGATAGGCCGGATCGTAGGGGTATTTCGCCGCCAGCTTCTCGTCAAACTCAATGCCCAGCCCCGGCTTGTCGCCCGGATGCATATAGCCGTTGTCGAAGCGCCAGCTGTGCGGGAAGACGTCCAGCATCTGTTCGGAGTAGCCCATGTATTCCTGCACGCCGAAGTTTGGCACCCACAGGTCGAAATGCAGCGCCGCGGCGTGACAAATCGGTGACAGATCCGACGGGCCGTGTGAACCGGTGCGCACCTGGTACAGCGAGGCAAAGTCAGCAATGCGCCGCATCCCCGTAATCCCACCCGCATGGGTAATGGTGGTGCGGATATAGTCGATAAGCTGCTCTTCGATCAGCTGTTTGCAATCCCAGATGCTGTTGAACACTTCACCCACGGCGATTGGCGTGACGGTGTGCTGGCGAATCAGACGGAAGCACGCCTGGTTCTCCGCAGGAGTCGGATCTTCCATCCAGAACATGCGGAACTCTTCAATGCTTTTACCAAAGCGCGCCGCTTCAATCGGCGTCAGGCGGTGGTGCATGTCATGCAGCAGGTGCTCATTAAAACCAAACTTGCTGCGCACCGCATCAAACAGCTTTGGCGTGAAGTCGAGGTATTTCTCGGTGGACCAGAGCTGCTCCTCCGGCCAGTCGCCTTTTGTGGCAGGCTCGTACGCCAGCCCTTTTCCTTTAGACATGCCGTAGGTGGTTTTCATTCCCGGCACGCCGCACTGCACGCGGATTGCCTTGAAACCCATTTCTTTATGACGGGCGTAATCTTCCAGCACGTCATCAATGGTGTGGCCGGTGGTGTGACAATAAACCATTACGCCCTCGCGGGACGCGCCGCCCAACAGCTGATAGAGCGGCATATTGGCGGCCTTAGCTTTGATATCCCAGAGCGCCATATCGACGGCAGAAATTGCCGACATGGTGACCGGGCCACGACGCCAGTAGGCACCTTTATAGAAGAATTGCCAGATATCTTCGATGCGATGCGCATCGCGACCAATCAGCTGTGGGCAAAGGTGATCCTTCAGGTAAGAGGCCACGGACAGTTCGCGCCCGTTCAGCGTGGCGTCACCCAGGCCCACAATCCCCTCGTCGGTGGTAATTTTGAGAGTGACAAAGTTGCGCCCCGGGCAGGTCACAAATACTTCGGCCCCGACAATCTTCATAATCCAGTTCCTTACATCGCTCGTTGTGATGGAGGAAATTTACGCAACTACACTACTACCATACAAGTATGATGATCGTAAAATCAGCCCGCGATCACAAAATCAGGGCGCTTACGCGCGCCCCCAGCCTGCCACGATAATCAACATGCCGCACAGCGCAACGAGCGCGCCCGCCCAGTCGTAGACGCTGAGCTTGACGCCATCCACCACGCGCAGCCACAGCAATGCGGTACAAACATATACCCCGCCGTACGCCGCATAAACCCGCCCACTGGCGGCGGGATGCAGCGTTAATAGCCAGACAAAAAGCGCAAGAGCAATTCCGGCCGGGACCAGCAGCAGCACCGATGCCCCTTTTTTTAGCCAGAGCCAGGGCAGGAAGCAACCGATGATTTCACACAGCGCGGTGGCAAAAAAAAGCAGCGTCGTTTTGATCATTTTTACGTTTCGTGAGGATTGATTTAAACATCTTACCCGATAATGGCTTTTACTTTTCCATACTTGCTGCGCGGGTATGCCGCAATTTCGCTTTGGTGTAGAATCCAGCTGAGATAACCTGATTATCTGCACCATTTAAAAGGAAACGCTATGACTACATTAAGCAAACGCCTTTGCCTGACTGCCGCACTGGCACTCTCTGCGTTCGCCTGGAGCGCGACGGCCACTGCCGAAACCAGCAAACTCATCATTGAGTCTGGGGACAGCGCGCAAAGCCGTCAAAACGCAGCAATGGACAAAGAACAATGGAATGACACCCGCAACCTGCGCCAGAAGGTCAACAAACGCGCGGAAAAAGAGTGGGACAAAGAAGATGTCGCCTTTGACGCGCGCGACAAATGCCAGCAGAGCGCGAATACCAACGCATACTGGGAGCCAAACACCCTGCGCTGCCTGGATCGTCGTACTGGCCGTACGGTTGCGCCGTGAGGACAGCGATGCACGACATCACGCTTCGCCCGCTTGAGCGAGAAGATTTGCGCTTCGTCCACCAGCTCGACAACAACGCCAGCGTGATGCGCTACTGGTTTGAAGAGCCTTACGAGGCGTTTGTCGAGCTGTCGGATCTGTATGACAAGCACATTCACGATCAGAGCGAACGCCGCTTTGTGGTGGAGTGCGAAGGCGAAAAAGCCGGCCTGGTTGAGCTGGTGGAGATTAACCACGTTCATCGCCGGGCTGAATTCCAGATCATCATTTCGCCTGAGCATCAGGGAAAAGGCCTCGCCTCACGCGCGGCCAGGCTGGCGATGGACTACGGGTTCAACGTCCTGAATCTGTACAAGCTGTATTTGATCGTGGATAAAGAGAATGAAAAAGCGATCCATATCTACCGTAAGCTCGGCTTTATGGTGGAAGGTGAACTGATCCATGAGTTCTTTATCAACGGTGAATACCGCAATACCATCCGCATGTGCATTTTCCAGCATCAGCATCTGGCCGGGCATAAATCGAGCAGCGCCAGCCTGTTGAAACCAACCGCGCAGTAGCCTGCGCGGTTTTATTCTCAATAATATTCAATGCTGTTTTTAATGGTGTACTTACGCTCTACGGCGGGGGCGACGCTGTCATCGGTGATATTCAAATCGCAGCTCACTGGATTATTGTGGCGATCGTACTCACAGCTCTGCTGCACTTTACCCAGCGGCTTGTCGTTTACCAGGCTCACGGCAGAATAATCCAGCCTTTTGCGCAGATCTTTTGACGGCGTTGACTGCACGGACAACCGCTGTTCTCCGGAGACGGTGGATTTCCCCAGCGGGTAGCCATCGGCGTCATAGCGATATTTCACCTCCATCTCTTTGCCGTGCGCCGCCACCACAAAACCGTTGTCGTCGGTATCCCAGGTTACGCCGGCGGACGGCAATTCCGCCAGCTGGCATTTACCCTGTAGTTTAACCTTCTGCTGCTGAGTTTCGGCATCGATGTAATAATTGGCGTCCAGCACCAGCGCAACGCCCGTATTAGCTTCCAGATCGTGGAGTTCCAGGGTATCAAAGCACCCTTCTGCCGACATCGTGCCCGTCACACGTTTTGAGACTTCGCCCTTGTCGTTAAAGAGCGTCTGGGTAAAGTCTTTGACCGGCCCGCGTAAGGGGTCAAAATCAAACTCATTAGAGAAGCTCGCCATCTCCGGCGTAAATGAAAGCGGTGCGGAATTGTCATCGCACCCCATCAATGCTGTCGCCAATAGCGTTATCGCTGCGTATTTCTTCACGTCATTTACCGATGCAGAGAGTTTATTGCCAGTCATATTAGCAAATACAGTGGCTTAACGCGTAGTGGTTAAGCAATGTGCTCGAGCGCGCCCTGCTACCCATGGCAGGCATATCCAGATTCTATAACGGAAAACACGAATTTGGTGATAAACGAATCCCCGATCTCGCCGCAACGCCCGTTGAGCTGCGCCGGATATCCATTTTCATAAGATTATTCAGAATGTACTAGTCAAAAAACAAATACTTACATGATCCCTGCTAAAATTACCCTACACACAGAGAAAAGGAGCTACAGATGAAACGGTTACCCTGGATTACCGCCCTGCTGTTAATGAGCGCCTCAACGGCCGCTCTGGCTGCCCCCGATTCCTGCGAGCGCGTAAAAAGCGACATCCAGCAGAAGATCGTCAATAACGGCGTACCGGAGTCCGGCTTCACCCTGAACATCGTTCCTAACGATCAGGCAGACCAGCCGGATGCGCAGGTCGTTGGGCATTGTGCCAACGATACCTTTAAAATTATGTACACACGCACGGGCAGCGGTGCAGCATCCGGCAGTCAGGACAGTGCCCCCGCTGAGCCGCAGTAATTTTTCACCTCCAATCCCCCTTGATTTGATGAGGATTAATATTTAATACCCCCAAATAAGTAACACTCACCCCATCATTAGCCCGGTTGTAATCACGGGTGAAAATAATACGCAATTACAATGATGGGGTGAGTTATGTCTGATGTTGAACATCACGGCGGTATTAGCCGTCGAACTCTGGTGAAATCTACCGCGATTGGATCTCTGGCACTTGCCGCGGGTGGGGTCTCGTTACCTTTTGGCGTGAAAAGTGTTGCTGCCGCGGTGCAAAGCGCCGTGCAACCTGCCCAGGATAAAGTGGTGTGGGGAGCCTGTTCGGTCAACTGCGGCAGCCGCTGCGCGCTGCGCCTGCACGTCCGTGATGACGAAGTTTATTGGGTCGAAACGGACAATACTGGCGAAGATGTTTATGGAAATCACCAGGTGCGGGCCTGCCTGCGCGGACGCTCAATTCGTCGTCGCATCAACCACCCCGATCGCCTGAACTATCCAATGAAGCGCGTGGGTAAGCGCGGTGAAGGCAAATTTGAGCGTATCAGCTGGGATGAAGCCCTGGATACCCTCACCGCAAGCCTGAAAAATGTGGTGGAAAAATACGGTAACGAAGCGGTCTACATTAACTATTCCTCTGGGATCGTTGGCGGTAACATCACCCGCTCCTCCCCTTATGCCTCACTGGTGGCACGCCTGATGAACTGCTACGGCGGTTTCCTTAGCCACTACGGTACCTACAGCACCGCGCAGATTGCCTGCGCAATGCCTTATACCTACGGCAGCAACGACGGTAACAGCACCTCGGATATCGAAAATACCAGGCTGGTAGTGATGTTCGGCAATAACCCGGCCGAAACCCGCATGAGCGGCGGCGGGATCACCTACTACCTTGAACAGGCCCGCGAACGTTCGAATGCGCGGATGATCGTTATCGACCCGCGCTATACCGATACCGCCGCCGGCCGTGAAGACGAGTGGATACCCATCCGCCCAGGCACCGATGCCGCGCTGGTTGCCGGTATCGCGTGGGTGCTGATTGATGAAAACCTCGTTGACCAACCGTTCCTCGATAAATACTGCATAGGCTACGATGAAAAAACGCTGCCGGAAGGCGCACCTGCCAACGGACACTACAAAGCCTATATTCTCGGCCAGGGCGACGATGCCACGGCAAAAACGCCGGAATGGGCCTCGCGCATCACCGGTATTCCAGCCGATCGCATCATCAAGCTGGCGCGTGAAATTGGATCGGCAAAACCGGCCTATATCTGCCAAGGCTGGGGGCCACAGCGTCAGGCAAACGGCGAGCTAACGTCCCGCGCTATTGCCATGCTGCCCATTTTGACGGGCAACGTGGGCATCAACGGCGGTAACAGCGGCGCGCGTGAGTCTACCTACACCATTACCATCGAGCGAATGCCGCTGCCGGACAACCCGGTGAAGACGCAGATCTCCTGCTTTAGCTGGACCGACGCCATCGCCCGCGGCCCGGAAATGACCGCCCTGCGCGACGGCGTGCGCGGTAAAGATAAGCTGGATGTGCCGATTAAGTTCATCTGGAACTACGCCGGTAACACCATCATCAACCAGCACTCAGACATCAACAAAACGCACGACATTTTGCAGGATGAAAGCCAGTGCGAAACCATCGTGGTGATCGACAACTTTATGACGTCGTCGGCGAAATATGCCGATATCGTGCTGCCAGACCTCATGACCGTCGAGCAGGAAGACATCATTCCTAACGACTACGCGGGCAACATGGGCTATCTGATTTTCCTCCAGCCCGTAACCGCACCTAAGTTTGAGCGCAAACCCATCTACTGGATCATGAGCGAGGTGGCAAAACGCCTCGGGCCGGATATCCACCAGCGCTTTACCGAGGGACGCACCCAGGAACAGTGGCTGCAGTATCTGTACGCCAAAATGCTCGAAAAAGATCCGCAGCTGCCGTCCTATGATGAACTGAAAAAAATGGGCATTTATAAGCGCAAAGATCCGAATGGACACTTTGTGGCCTATAAAAAATTCCGCGACAATCCGGACGCTAACCCACTTAAAACGCCATCCGGCAAAATTGAGATCTATTCCAGCAGGCTGGCGGAGATTGCGGCCACCTGGGAGCTGGAAAAAGATGAAACCATCAGTCCGCTGCCGGTCTACGCCTCTACCTTTGACGGCTGGGACGCGCCAGAGCGCAGCACCTTCCCGCTACAGCTCTTTGGCTTCCACTTTAAGGCCCGCACCCACTCAAGCTACGGCAACGTCGACGTGCTGAAGGCCGCCTGCCGCCAGGAGGTCTGGCTCAACCCTGTGGATGCCGAGAAGCGCGGCATCAAAAACGGCGATATGGTTCGCGTCTTCAACGATCGCGGTGAACTACGCATTCCGGCGAAAGTCACGCCGCGCATCATGCCGGGCGTGAGCGCCATGGGCCAGGGTGCCTGGCACGATGCCAACATGAACGGCGACCGTGTCGACCACGGTTCGTGCATCAACACGCTGACTACCCATCGCCCTTCGCCGCTGGCAAAAGGCAATCCGCAGCACACCAATCTGGTGCAGATCGAGAAGGC
>NZ_SJOO01000010.1 GCF_004331265.1 Enterobacter wuhouensis
TTTAGCGTGCTGATATGGCTCAGTTGGTAGAGCGCACCCTTGGTAAGGGTGAGGTCCCCAGTTCGACTCTGGGTATCAGCACCACTTTATACTTAGGTTAAAGTTCGGCAAGAAGTAAAAGAATTTGTCTGGCGGCTTTAGCGCGGTGGTCCCACCTGACCCCATGCCGAACTCAGAAGTGAAACGCCGTAGCGCCGATGGTAGTGTGGGGTCTCCCCATGTGAGAGTAGGGAACTGCCAGACATCAAATAAGTGAGAAGGCCATCCAAAAGGATGGCCTTTTTGCGTTTGTGCGCTGAAAAAACGGTAGGCCGGGTAAGGCGGAGCCTCCACCCGGCAGAGCAAACGGCTAATGAATCACCTGCGACAGGAATGCTCGCGTACGTTCTGACTTCGGATGCGCAAAGAACTCATCCGGCGGTGCCTGCTCAACAATCTCCCCGCGATCCATAAATATCACCCGGTCGGCCACGGTTCGCGCAAACCCCATCTCATGCGTAACGCAGAGCATTGTCATTCCGGATTGTGCCAGCCCAATCATGGTATCCAGTACCTCTTTTACCATTTCCGGATCAAGCGCAGAGGTTGGCTCATCAAACAGCATAATTTTAGGTTTCATACACAATGAACGGGCGATAGCTACGCGCTGCTGCTGACCGCCGGATATCTGGCCGGGGAACTTATTGGCATGTTCTGCGATACGCACGCGTTCCAGGTAATGCATTGCCAGCGCCTCAGCTTCCTTTTTCGGCATCTTTTGTACCCAAATTGGTGCCAGCGTGCAGTTCTGCAGAACGGTAAGATGCGGGAACAGATTGAAGTGCTGAAAGACCATTCCCACCTCCTGACGTACACGTTCGATATTGCGGATATCTTCATTCAATTCGATACCATCAACAACGATACGTCCTTGCTGATGTTCCTCAAGATGGTTAATGCAACGAATGGTTGTTGATTTTCCCGAACCTGATGGTCCGCAAAGAACAATTCTCTCACCCTGCCTGACCTTGAGATAAATGTCTTTCAGTACGTGAAACTGCCCGTACCATTTATTGACGCTTTCCAGCGTAATCATCGCGTCGGCAGGTGTCATAGTAATCTGGCTCATAATATCCTCAATGCGGTGTACGCCCGGTGTTAAAGCGCTTTTCCAGATGCTGGCTGTAGCGCGACATGCTAAAACAGAAGATCCAGTAGACCAGCGCAGCAAAGACATATCCCTCGGTGGACATACCCAGCCAGACGGGGTCAACGGTCGCCTGTTGCACGCTGCTGAAGAGATCGAATAATCCGATGATGATCACCAGACTGGTGTCCTTGAAGAGGGCGATTATCGTGTTGACCAGACCTGGGATAACCAGCTTGAGCGCCTGAGGCAGGATGACCAGCCCCTGCGTTTTCCAGTAACCCAGCGCCAGAGATTCTGCCGCTTCGTACTGCCCTTTTGGCAATGCCTGCAGACCGCCACGAACCACTTCAGCAACATAGGCGGACTGGAACAAAATCACCCCGACCAAAGCGCGGATCAGTTTGTCGATGGTGGTACCTTCTGCCATAAACAGCGGCAGCATGACCGAAGACATAAACAGAACGGTGATAAGCGGTACGCCACGCCAGAACTCGATAAAGATGACGGAAAGTATACGGACCACCGGCATTTTTGAACGCCGTCCCAGGGCGAGTAAAATTCCCCAGGGAAGCGCACCTGCGATCCCCACTGAAGCGATAATCAACGTTAGCGTCAACCCGCCCCACTGGCGCGTTTCAACGCGTTCCAGTCCCAGGAAACCGCCATACAACAGCGCCCAGACAATAATCGGATAAACCACTGCCCAGGCGGCGATATAGCGTCCACGATGAGGCAATTTTTTCCAGAACATGACCGCGATAGAGGCCAGGCCAATAACCAACGCCAGATTAATCCGCCAGCGCTGTTCGTGCGGATACAATCCATACATGAACTGACCAAAACGCTCGTGAATAAATACCCAGCATGCACCCGCTTTAGTACAGTCAGCGCGGGTAGAACCTACCCAGTTAGCCTGCAGGAAAGTCCAGTTCAGTAGCGGTGGGATCAGTTCCCACATAAGCCACAGACAGACAATCGTCAGCAGGCTATTCCCCCAGCTGGAGAACAGATTTTTACGCGCCCAGAGAATAAAGCGTCCACCCGTCGAGCGGGCAGGACGCTGAGAGTACGACAATATTGCTTTTGTCATCATTGATCCTTAGCGCTCAACCAGGGCGATACGACGGTTATAAAGATTCATTACCAACGAGATTGCGAGGCTGATAACCAGGTAGACCGACATCGTGATCGCAATGGTTTCAATAGCCTGTCCCGTCTGGTTAAGCACGGTCCCGGCGAACAGCGACACCATATCGGGGTAGCCAATTGCGGCCGCCAGAGATGAATTTTTGACAATATTGAGATACTGACTGGTCAGTGGTGGAATGATGACGCGCAAAGCCTGCGGAATGATGACCTGACGAAGCGTCACCGTATGGGGTAAGCCCAGTGACCGCGCAGCCTCGTGCTGCCCATGGGGCACGGCCTGGATCCCGGCACGAATGATTTCAGCGATAAATGCAGAGGTATAAATTGAAAGCGCAAGCGTCAAAGCAGCCAGTTCCGGGATTAATACCATTCCTCCCTGGAAGTTGAAGCCACGCAGATGTGGGATTTCCCAGTGTAGCGCTGCACCAAATACCCAGTGCGCCAGTAACGGCAGGCCGATGATGAGGATTGTTGCTGTCGGCCAGGTCTTGCGGAGTTGCCCGGTTTTAACCTGATGCCTGCGATTATAGCGGTATAGCCCGGTGGAGATGGCACAGGCAACCATAACAGCGGCAATGAACGCGAGCACGCCCTCGGCTATCTGCGGAGAAGGAATATACAATCCGCGGTTGCTCAGGAAGAACAGATCGAATGCGTCAACGGCCTGGCGCGGTCCCGGGAGGTTACGCAGCACGGCGAAATACCAGAAGAAAATCTGCAGCAGGGGCGGGATATTACGAAACGTCTCAATGTAAACAGTGGAGAGTTTCCGCAGCAGCCAGTTTTCTGACAGCCTGGCCAGACCAATGAAGAATCCCAGTATCGAAGCGAAAACGATACAAAGCGCCGAAACCAGCAGCGTGTTGAGTAAACCCACGACAAATACGCGTCCATACGTATCGCCTTCCTGGTAATCAATAAGATGCTGAACAATGCCAAAGCCCGCGCTGCGATCCAGAAAGGCAAAGCCGGAGGTTATGCCGCGATTATTCAGGTTGGTGACGGTGTTGTGTATTAAATAAACGGCGACGACCACAACCGCGATGACGGCAATAATCTGGAATAGCCAGGCGCGGACCGCGGGATGAGAAAAGGATAGCGATCCTTTTACGGTTGAGCGGCGATGGGGCATAAAGAAACCTCGGTAACCATGACTCTGGACTGGGCATTGCAAATGCAATGCCCGTTACAGCGAATACTTAACGTACTGGCGGTGCGTATTGAATGCCGCCGTTGTTCCAGAGATTGTTCTGGCCGCGTTTGATCTTCAGCGGGCTTTCCGATCCCACATTGCGCTCAAAGATCTCAGCGTAGTTACCGACCTGCTTAACGATGTTATAAGCCCATTTATTATCCAGCTTCAGATCCTTGCCAAAATCACCTTCTTTACCCAGCAGGTGTGCCATATCAGGTGTAGAAGGATTCGCGGCTTTCTCATCGACGTTTTTCGAGTTGATGCCCATCTCTTCAGCGTTCAGCATCGCGAACAGGGTCCAGCGAACGATAGAGAACCAGTCTTCATCGCCACGACGGACGACCGGCCCCAGAGGCTCTTTGGAAATGACTTCAGGCAGGACAATCCATTCTGCAGGATTGCTTAGCTTGATACGCAATGCGTACAGCTGTGACTGATCGGATGCCAGCGTATCGCAGCGGCCAGACTCCAGGGCTTTAGCCGATTCATCGGAGCGATCGAATGTGACGGGGGTATACTTCATGTTATTCGCTTTGAAGTAATCCGCGACGTTAAGTTCGGTATCAGTACCGGCCTGAATACACACGGTCGCTCCATCCAGCTCTTTGGCACTTTTCAGGCCTGCTTTATTGTGCGTGAGGAAGCCGATACCGTCGTAATAGGTCACGCCGGTAAACGACATGCCCATGCCTGCATCACGGGAGGAGGTCCAGGTAGTATTGCGAGAGAGCATGTCAACCTCGCCAGACTGCAGCGCGGTGAAACGTTCCTTCGCCGTCAGCGGGGTATATTTCACTTTACTGTCATCGCCAAACACTGCAGCAGCGACGCCACGGCAGACATCAACATCAATACCGGTAAATTTGCCGTTCGCGTCGGCATAAGAGAAGCCAGGCAAACCGTCACTGATACCGCATTGTACAAAGCCTTTCTTTTTAACCGCATCCAGCGTCGTGCCTGCATGGGCCTGACCGGCTACTGCAAACAATACGCCTGCGGCGGCCAGGCTGGCTATCATCGTCTTTTTCATAATGCATCCTGTGTGGCGAAATTTATCGTTATAGAGGCGTTTTAATACGCTTTTACCTGTCTGTGGCTTTGGCCAACGTTTATAAAGCAAACGTAATGCCAGGTTTGCGCTCGATAAAATAAAGAACAAGTGAACGCATAATGCTGAGTGTAGACAGGGTTAAATAAATCGAATGCCCTCAAACGGTGCGAAATTCCAACCTGCGCCACAAATTAGAGCAAAAGTGAGATTAACGATAAGAAAAAGATGAAAGATAGTTTCTGACGTAATTATTGGCAGGGTATTAAATGTATTTAATAGGTGAAAATCATCACGCTAAATTATGAAAGTAAAATAGTTAAGCAAAAAGGCTGTGACCGAAAACTTAAATGGAATGAGCCGAGGGGGCGGAGAAATTAATTTTACTTATCTGAAATAATGCATGCTGGAAAGAGCAAAAGCGCGGACGGCGCCGCGCTTTCAGTGGATATTCTTATTTGGTCAGGGCGACGATACCCAGCGTCAAACCTGCGATAGCAGCGGCCCCGCCGGCAATCGCACCGGCCGTTTCCCAGTTATCCTGAGTGGTACCCTTCATACAGGTATTGGTATGAACCAGTCGGCCCTGATCGTCGTAAACCGGTACACAGGGAGAATCGTGCGCGCAACCAGCAAGCAGCGCAGCGAGTAGTGCAACGGAAATGAATCTTTTCATGATGTTACCTCAGTGTTTTTTCGCATTCGCTATAAAGCCTGAGCGGCTATTAACGAATTGATGACTATTTTACCACCGGTATAAGCTCACGCTGCATGGGGAATAATCTCAAATTATGTGGATTGTAAAAATCATGGAGAAAAGAGAGCTGTTCGAATCAAATCATGGAGAAAGTGTGGCGTCCGGGGATATTAATTCATTGAACCTGATAATAAAAAAGGCACCAAAGGTGCCTTTAAGTTATTCATTATTCCTTATGCCGGGTAAATCGGCGACGGACCACCACAAAGAAAACAGGCACAAAGAAAATGGCCAACAGAGTGGCGGAAAGCATCCCGCCCATCACGCCGGTGCCGACAGCGTTTTGCGCACCGCTCCCCGCGCCGCTGCTGATCACCAGTGGCATGACCCCAAGAATAAATGCGAGAGATGTCATCAGGATAGGACGCAAGCGCATACGTGAGGCTTCAAGCGTTGCTTCGATGATCCCCTTGCCCTCTTTATCCATAAGATCTTTGGCAAACTCAACGATCAGGATGGCGTTCTTGGCAGACAGGCCGATCGTTGTCAGCAGGCCAACCTGGAAATAGACGTCATTGTTCAATCCACGCAGAGAGGCTGCGAGGAGAGCACCAATGACACCCAACGGCACAACCAGCATGACCGAGAAGGGAATGGACCAGCTTTCATACAGCGCTGCCAGACACAGGAATACGACAATCAGCGAAATGGCGTACAGCGCAGGCGCCTGATTGCCGGAAAGTCGTTCCTGGAATGACATGCCCGTCCAGTCATAGCCGATGCCGGAAGGCAGTTTTGAGGCAAGGCTTTCCATCATGACCATGGCCTCACCGGTACTTTTACCCGGGGCGGATTCGCCAAGGATTTCCATCGATGGCATCCCGTTGTAGCGTTCCAGGCGAGGCGAGCCGTACACCCAGTGAGAGGTGCTAAAGGCTGAGAACGGCACCATTTCACCGTTTGCGCTGCGCACATAGAGATTATTGATGTCCCCAGGCAACATACGGAAGTGGGCGTCAGCCTGGACGTAAACTTTTTTCACACGCCCATGGTCGATAAAGTCATTCACATATGTTCCGCCGAGTGCCGTCGAGATCGTTTGATTGACGTCCGAAATACTGACGCCCAGCGCCTGTGCTTTCTCCTGATCGACATCCAGTTTGAACTGTGGGGTATCTTCCAGGCCGTTGGGACGCACGCGCACCAGCAGGTCAGGATGCTCTTTAACCATGCCGAGCAGCGTATTTCGCGCCTGAGTCAGCTGCGTATGCCCCAGGTTAGCCTGATCGATCAGCTCGAAGTCAAAGCCCGTTGCCGTACCCAGTTCGATAATGGCAGGCAGGTTAAATGGAAATACGAGTCCATCCTTTATCTGGCTGAACGCTTTAGTCGCGCGGCTAACAATCGATTCAACGCTGTTAACCGCGCCCGGACGCTCTTCCCAGGGTTTCAGGCTGACAAAAGCGATACCGGAGTTTTGACCCTGGCCGCTAAAGCTAAAGCCGTTAACGGTGAAGACGGATTCAACATTCGCCTTCTCTTTTGTCAGATAGTAGTCCTGAACCTGATCGAGCACCTGTTGGGTTCGCGTTTGCGTCGCACCGGCCGGGAGCTGCACCATCGTCATAAAGACCCCCTGATCCTCTTCAGGCAGGAAGGAGGTCGGCAGACGCAGAAACAGCACCGCCATACCGCCTACGATGATCACATATACCACCAGGTATCGCCCGGTTTTGCGAAGAATACCGCTCACGCTGTTGCTGTAATGCTCCACGCTCTTGTCAAAGAGCGCGTTAAACCAGCCAAAGAATCCCCCTTTTTTCTCGTGATGATCGCTGGAAACCGGTTTAAGCAATGTTGCGCAAAGAGCAGGCGTCAAAATCAATGCCACCAGTACGGACAGCGCCATCGCGGAGACGATAGTGAGCGAGAACTGGCGGTAAATCGCCCCCGTTGATCCGCCAAAAAAGGCCATCGGGATAAAGACCGCTGAAAGCACCATGGCGATACCCACCAGGGCGCCCTGAATCTGCTCCATCGACTTCTGCGTCGCTTCTTTAGGCGGCAGATTGTCCTCGACCATCACGCGCTCGACGTTTTCAACCACCACGATGGCATCGTCGACCAATAGCCCGATCGCCAGCACCATCCCGAACATCGTCAGGGTATTGATGGAGAAGCCAAACGCCGCCAGCACCGCAAAGGTCCCCAGCAGGACAACCGGCACCGCAATGGTGGGGATAAGCGTTGCCCGCAGGTTTTGCAGGAACAGATACATGACCAGGAAGACGAGAATGATTGCCTCAAACAGCGTTTTCACGACCTCATGGATAGATATTTTGACAAATGGCGTGGTGTCGTAAGGGTAAACAACCTTCAGCCCCTGCGGGAAGAACTGTTGGAGCTGTGCCAGTTTGCTCTTGATGGCCGCAGCGGTATCCAGCGCGTTCGCCCCGGTTGCCAGCTTAATTCCAAGACCGGTTGCCGCCTGACCGTTGATCTTGGTGACCATGTTGTAGTTTTCGCCACCTAACTCAATGCGCGCCACATCTTTCAAATGAACCATAGAGCCATCCTGGTTCACCTTCAGCGTTACGCGGCCAAACTCTTCCGGCGACTTCAGGCGGGTCTGCGCAATGATAGAGGCGTTCAACTGCTGACCCGGGACGGATGGGGTCCCGCCTAGCTGGCCAGCCGCTATCTGGTCGTTCTGCGTTTTCAGCTGGTTGATCACATCCAGCGGCGTCAGCTGGTATTTGTTCATGGCATTGCTGTCGAGCCAGATGCGCATCGCATACTGGGCACCAAACAGCTGGACATCACCTACCCCAGTGGTTCGGCTGATCGTATCCTTCACGTTAGAAGCGACATAGTCTGAGATGTCGTCCTGAGTAAGGTTTTTATTATCTGAAACAAAGCCTGCAACCAGCAGGAAGCTGCTGCTGGACTTCTCTACACCGATCCCTTGCTGTTGTACTTCTTGCGGCAGCAGCGGCATGGCGAGCTGAAGTTTGTTCTGAACCTGAACCTGGGCAATATCCGGATCGGTACCTGACTGGAAGGTCAGCGTAATCGTGACGCTGCCCGAGGAGTCGCTGGTGGAGGACATGTACATCAGGTTATCGATACCGTTCATATTCTGCTCGATAACCTGCGTAACGGTATCCTGTACCGTCTGTGCATCAGCGCCAGGGTAAGTCGCTGTTATGGCAACGGCGGGCGGTGCGATGGTCGGATACTGCGCGATAGGCAGTTTGAGAATAGCCAGCCCGCCCGCAATCATCAGAATGATGGCGAGAACCCAGGCAAAAACCGGCCTTTGAATAAAGAAATTAGCCATGCTGTCGCCCCTTAACTGGCTGGAGTAGCTGCGGTGTCGGGTGTCGCCACCACGGTGGCGCCAGGTCTGGCTTTTTGTAATCCGCTGACAATCACGCGATCACCGTTTTTCAATCCTTCCGTCACCAGCCAGCGATCGCCGACTGCCTGTGGGGCAACAACCGTACGTGACTCCACCTGGTTTTTATCGTTAACCACCAGAACGGTTGCGTCGCCGCGCGGTGTACGGGTCACCCCTTGCTGCGGAACCAGAATGGCATCCGGCTGTGTGCCTTCATCAATACGAGCCCGGACAAACATGCCTGGCAACAGCATGTGCTGCGGATTAGGGAAAATTGCGCGAAGGGTAATGGAGCCGGTGCTTTGGTCTACGGTGACGTCAGAGAACTGCAGCGTGCCCTTCAGGGGATAAGGCTGGCCATTTTCCATCAACAGCTCAACGGTACGGGTACCATCCCCTTTTTGCAGGCTCGTCTGCTTAAGCCGCATAAAATCGTTGCTGGACTGGGTGACGTCGACATAAATCGGATCAAGCTGCTGTACCGTTGCCAGCGCGGTTGCCTGCCCATTGGTGACAAGCGCGCCCTCGGTCACGCTGGATTTGCCAATACGACCATCAATTGGCGAGGTGACTTTGGTATAGGCGAGATTGATGCGTGCGCTTTCAACGCCAGCCCGTGCAGCCACGACGCTGGCATCGGCCTGCTGAGCGGTTGCCACCGCCTGGTCATACTCTTGCTTGCTGACATACTGCGTGCCGACCAGCGGGACGTAACGTTTCACCGTCAGATGGGCAATATTGGCTGCAGCCTGCGCCTTAACCAGTTCACCTTTGGCGTTGTCATACGCAGCCTTATACGTCGCAGGATCGATCTGGTAAAGGGAGTCACCCGCTTTTACATCGCTTCCCTCAGTGAAGTTACGACGCAGAATAATACCGCTTACCTGAGGACGAACCTCCGCAACACGGAATGCATCAGTCCTGCCCGGAAGCTCAGTTGTGACAGCCAGCGGAGCGCTTTTCACAATATGTACGCTGACCTGAGGCGCCTGCGGTTGTTGCTGTTGGTTTTCCTGCCCATCGCATCCTGTGAGCAGCGCGGCGCAGACAATAAAACCGGATATGGGTAAGAGTCTGAAATGATTCGTCATTACTGTTCCTTTAAATACCCATTAACCGATATTTCCGTGAATCGGTGACAGGGCAGGGGGACAAAAACAAAAATGTAGCTGCACATAATAATGAGGGTAATTAATGTTTTTTAATTTATACGTGCGAATGAATAGGAAGGAATGTAAAAATAGGAATCAGGCTCGACACATTCAGCCGGGGTCTTCTGGTAAACGAATCAAATAAATGGCGTGTGATAAACGTGATTCATATGTTTGGTGTATTTATTGCGATTGATATATTCGTCTAAATTATAAATTAAGTGAATTGACGTTTTTTGTGCAAAATTAAAACCTGTTTTGGTGAATACTTCATTCGACCCCACTGTATTTTCTGAGAATGCAGTCACCCTGTGAGTAACGAGTAGCATTTTATGGCGCGGAAAAAGAAAGAAGAGGCTCAAAAAACCCGGCAGCAGCTGATTGAAGCGGCTATCGGGCAGTTCGCTGCACGCGGCGTCGCTAACACCACGCTTACGGATATCGCCGATGCTGCCCAGGTTACGCGCGGGGCGGTTTACTGGCATTTCACCAGTAAATCAGAAATATTTAATGCTATCTGGGAACAGCAGTTACCGCTTCGTGAAATTATTCGTGACAGGCTTTTGCTATCAGAAAATGATAATCCCTTGTTAATGCTTCGTGAGCTGTTCATCACTGCATTGCAGTATATTGCGCGTGAGCCCCGTCAGTGCGCACTGTTGCAAATTTTGTATCATAAGTGTGAATTTAATAGCGATATGATTTCAGAGTGTGAAATCAGAAAACGCATTGGTTTCAACTTCAAGCATCTGCGCGCCATTTTGGAAAAATGTATTTCACATAACATCATTTCCTCTCAGGTCAACGTTGATCTTACGCTTATCGTTTTTCATGGTTTTTTTAGCGGAATAATTAAAAACTGGTTAATGAATAGCGACAGCTTCAATCTCTACCAGCAGGCACCCGCTTTGGTCGATAACATCCTGGCGACACTTCCGCTGACTGATGATTATGAGTCCGCGCCGGGCACCATTTCTCCCTGCGCGCAAAGCGCATCAATCGTCTCTGCGCTAACCGGTTTACCTAACAGATAGCCCTGAAGGGTGTTACAGCCAAGCTCCGTTAAAAACGTTTGCTGCGCTTCGGTTTCTACGCCCTCAGCCACGACTTTCAGGTTCAGCGTTTTTGCCAGCGCGACGATGGCTGAAACAATAGTGGCGTCATCACTTTCCCCGCTCAGCTCCTGCACGAAGGCACGATCGATTTTCAGCTCGCAGGCGGGCAAGCGTTTAAGGTACAGCAGGCTTGAATACCCTGTACCAAAGTCATCAATGGAGGCTTTTACACCGGCATTCGTAAGCTCTGTCAGCACCCGTACGCTTTCGTCAGGGTTGCTCATGGCCGTTGTCTCCGTGACCTCCAGGATGAGCATTTCCGGCGGCACGTGGTGACGCGCCAGACAGTCAAGCACCGTCTTAACCAGCGAGGGCTGCTCGAACTGCAGCGTCGACAGATTCACCGCCATTGACCAGTCCTGATGCCCCTGAAGATGCCATTCTCGTAACTGGCGACAGGCTTCGTTGATCACCCAGTTGCCAATGGGGATGATCTGGCCGGTTTTCTCAGCCAGAGGTAAAAACAGGTCCGGCGTCAGTAATCCCTGCTTCGGATGCTGCCAGCGTAAGAGCGCCTCAAAGCCGAGGACCGGGCCTGCCGGGGCATGGAATTTAGGTTGATAGACCAGGCGAAGCTCATCGCGCTCGATCGCAAGCCACAGGTCATTCATCAGCTGAAGGTGAGTCTGCGCCAGGGTATTCATGGAGGGCTGGAAAAAATGGTAGCCGTTTCGACCCATATGCTTGGTGTGGTACATCGCCGCATCTGCGTTAAACATCAGTTCGCGATCGGTTGTACCGTCGTGTGGGTAAAGCGCGATCCCAATACTGAGGGTCACGACCAGCTCATAAGGTTCTAGGCTGAAAGGGCTGTCTATGGCGCGAACCAGTGAGTTAGCCAGTGAGGCGGCATCGTCAGGGCCTTCCCCTTCTGCCAGCAGAACAAATTCATCACCGCCGATACGTGCAAGCGTGAACTGGCCCTTCAGGTGCTGCAGCAAGCGCTCCGTCACGGCGACCAGTAACTTATCACCCACATCGTGGCCGTAGGCGTCATTGATCGCTTTAAACCCGTCGAGATCCATGAACATTAGCGCAAACTGCGCATTTTCTCGTTCGGCCTTACTGATGGCCTGATCGAGACGGTCCTCCAGCAGGATACGATTCGGCAGGCGGGTTAACGTATCGTGCAGTGCCAGCTGAGCCAGTTCCCGGTTTGCTTCGGCAAGAGACGAAGCCAGTAATGAGGTGCGCGCCTGCAGGCGAGCATCCAGCATTGAAACGAGCAGTGAAATCCCTAGAATGGACAGGGCGACCACGCTGACCAATACGGCCAGCCAGCTGCCGTTAATGCCGTGGTGATGAGCCATGGTCGACATCGGAAACTGGGCGGCCTTCATGCCGGCATAGTGCATGCCGGCAATAGCGAACCCCATAGTGAGTGCGGCACCCAGACGCATCAACGCGACCCTGGCGGCCTCATGTCGAAGGCGGAACGTGAGCCAAAGGGCAACGAGTGAAGCCGCTAGCGCGATGGCGACAGAAATGACCACCCAGGTCGTATCCCAGATGATACCGGGCGTGACCTCCAGCGCCGCCATGCCGGTGTAATGCATCGCCACAATCCCGGTTCCCATCACCAGCGCCCCCGGCAGCAGTCGGCGTAAGCGCAACTGCTCGCAGCTGACAAGCCACAGGGCAAACATTGATGAACCAATGGCGATAACCATTGAGAGTACCGTCAGCGTGGCGTTGTAGCTCATGCTCATGGAGAGATCCATCGCCAGCATGCCGATAAAATGCATTGCCCATACGCCGATACCCATCGCAATGCCACCGCCGGCCAGCCAGATGCGGGCTGCAATACCCTGGCTCCCCGCGACGCGCGCGGCCATATTCAGCGCGGTATAGGCGGCAAGGATGGCGACAATAAAGGAGATGACTACGAGGATTTGGTTGTATTGGCTAACCAGCATGGTCTGTTCAACTCGAGTGTGAGGTTACGCAAGAGCGGTTGGGAAGGGCGAGACATTATCACCGTAAGATAATGACTAAAAGGGATTTAAATCCCTGTTTTTACTGGGTGATACAGGGGTGTCTACGGCTTAATCAAGCGCTGAGCAATTGACTAATTTTAGCGGATTCACGGAATTCATGTTGCGGCACTTGTCAGTTTCGGTGCTCATCAGCTCTATCCACTGCATCAGCAGCGCGTCGAACAGGAAAACTGAGATAGCAAACACAACCAGCCACCAGTATTTACGAATCATAGTGTCATTCCGGGAGAAGAGAGCCTGTAGGGTGGTGGAAATATACACGAAAAGCCGCGCTTGGAAAGCGGCGGAGGAGAAGGTTTACAAAGCGTTGACGGTTGCGGGCGAGGGGAATAAAAAAGGCGCTTCCCCATGCCGAAGAGCGCCTTTTTAAACAAGCATTTAACTGATTAGTATCAGTTCATGCCGTATTTTTTCAATTTCTTACGCAGAGTACCACGGTTGATACCCATCATCAGCGCAGCGCGGGTTTGGTTACCGCGGGTGTATTGCATCACCATGTCCAACAGTGGCTGTTCAACTTCAGCCAGTACCAGCTCATACAGGTCATTAACATCCTGACCGTTCAGTTGAGCAAAATAGTTCTTCAGTGCCTGTTTAACCGAGTCACGCAGGGGCTTTTGAGTCACCTGATCCTGGGAGTTAACGGTGGAAACGGTCAGTACGTCAGAATTTACGCGTTGTTCGAACATAGTTCTGTCAGCTCTTTATTTCATTACGCAAGATTTTCGAAGTATGCCTCCAACGCCTCCAGCTGTTCGCTGGCATCCTCTATGGCGTTGAATGTGCGCCGAAACTGGTCATTTGGAGCGTGCTCCTGGAGATACCAGGATACGTGTTTACGCGCAATTCGGTACCCTTTTGCCTGGCCGTAGTGGTCATGCAATTCCCGAACATGCGAACAAAGCAAGCGCTTAACCTCTGCCAGTGGCAGTGGGGCAAGCAGCTCCCCAGTGTCCAGATAATGCTGGATTTCCCGAAAGATCCAGGGTCTTCCCTGAGCTGCACGTCCTATCATCAGAGCATCAGCTCCCGTATAGTCGAGCACAGCTCTGGCTTTAAGCGGGTCAGTAATGTCACCATTCGCGATAATCGGAATGGAAACTTTCTGCTTAACTGCCCGAATGCTGTCGTATTCAGCTTCACCATTGAACAAACAGGCGCGAGTGCGTCCATGAATGGTCAGGGCCTGAATGCCACAGTCTTCGGCCAGTTGGGCAATCTCTACACAGTTACGGTGTTCCGGCGACCAACCCGTGCGAATCTTTAACGTAACAGGAACGTCCACCGCGCTGACAACCGCCGTCAGGATAGACTTCACCTGGTCGGGGTATTGCAGAAGGGCTGAACCTGCAAGCTTGCGATTCACTTTCTTGGCCGGGCAACCCATATTGATATCAATAATTTGGGCGCCACTTTCCACGTTGATACGCGCGGCATCTGCCATCTCTTCAGGTACGCTTCCGGCAATTTGCACGGTACGAATACCTGGTTCATCAACGTGCACCATCCGCAAACGTGACTTATCGCTTTCCCATACCTGCGGGTTAGACGACATCATCTCGGAAACGGTTAAACCTGCTCCCATCTCATAGCACAGCGTCCTGAACGGCCGGTCGGTAATACCTGCCATTGGGGCTGCGATCAGGCGATTTCTGAGCTGGTGGTGTCCGATGCGCATGAGTTAAGAAATGACCATACTGTGACTGCAAGGCGGCGTATATTACGCATTTTTTGCACGAGATGAAAGGCCAAACTTTGAACAATCCTCTGTTGTAGATCAAGGAATCGCCGGTCAATCATTCTGTTGAGAATTATTCACTATTTAAATCATTATGTTATACGAAACAGGTTATTTTATGGGCGCTTACAATTTCCCGTAACTTCTCATCATTTCTGAATAAATGCATCACTTGAGCGGCATAATCTGCTGTTTTTAGCAGCAGATTATGCCGGTTCTTTGCGATCTGTGTCGCATTTTAGAACATCATCTCAGTTCAGAAAATGGACATTATTCAACGACAACGCGGCCATGAAGTGACTGTACCGGACGGTTATTATCGTGATGCATCGTATGGGTGAATTTTGCCAGCTGCTCGGCCGAAAGCGTCAGCGGATGTTTGAGGACAATCCATGTCACCCCCTCTGAGCACGGCGGTGTGGTCAGGGAGCCGCTAAAGCGCCAGTAGGTTTTCTCTTTTGGCAGCAGCTTGTTGAGATCGAGATCCTGCGTAATGGAGACGTTCTGCTCCGCCTGCTGAGGCATGACCGCCCACAGCTTTTCAAGCTCAGGGTTCGCGGCACCTTTATCAAACATCACCGCAACGACCGCCAGTTCGCCGTTGGCATTTTTATGCACCAGATGCATTTCCATCGCGTATTTTTTACCGTGAACGGTGTTTTCGCTCGGCGCGTGGAAATGGAGCTGTTGTAACGTCCAGCTTTGCTTGTCGAGCGTGATGCTATCGCGCGTGTCGGCTTTTTCGCTCGCCTGGATCGTATGGCCATTGTTCGTCAGCGTCACGGGACCATCGCGGTAAGCCGTTTTCAGCGGGGAGAGATGGGCTTTGGCAGTCGAATCAATATTGATGGGGGACTGGTTCATCCCGCTTTGACAGGTCTTGTAGGCCTCATCCAGTTCGCCCCAGTGCTCCGGTGCACCTTCGCCTTCGTAGCTCCAGTGTGATGCGAAAGCAGAAGCCGAGATCATACTCAGCGCGAGCAGCGCTGCCTTGCCGGTAAAGTGATTCATAATATTCTTCCAGTGAATTGTTGTAATTCAAATCATGATTTATCATTATGATTTGTAGGGTTATTTTACCGGAGAATGGCTGGGGAAGTGAGAGATATCAGAGGAAAACAGGCGTGGTCAGATGACCACGCCAAATGCTTACTTTTTACGACCGGTAATGCGGCACCACTCTTCTTTCTCAACAACGGGGTCGAGTGCGAACAGCTCGGCATAGGCTTCACAGACGCTGTCTGCCTGGCTTGCCAGGATACCCGAAAGACCCAGCAGACCGCCCTCAACGGGCAGCACGCTGATTAACGGTGCCAGTTCACGTAACGGGCCTGCCAGAATATTCGCAACCACCACATCGGCTTTCATGGCTTCTGGCTGCGCATCCGGGAGATAAAGCTCCAGGCGCTCGGACACGCCGTTGCGCTCGGCGTTATCGCGGCTGGCCTGAATGGCCTGCGGATCGATGTCGATCCCGATGGCTTTTGCCGCGCCCAGCTTGAGTGCCGCAATGGCAAGGATCCCGGAGCCACAGCCAAAGTCGATCACCGTCTTGCCTTCCAGATCCAGGCCATCCAGCCATTGCAGGCAGAGCGAGGTTGTCGGGTGAGTGCCGGTACCAAAGGCCAGGCCCGGGTCGAGCATCACGTTGACCGCATTCTCGTCCGGGACGTCGCGCCAGCTCGGGCAGATCCACAGGCGCTTGCCGAACTGCATCGGGTGGAAATTATCCATCCACTCGCGTTCCCAGTCTTTGTCTTCCAGCTGTTCGATTTTGTGCACAAAGCCCGCGCCCAGCAGAGGATGATTTTCCAGAATCGCGACAACCTCTTTCATGTCGGTTTCCGCATCGAACAGGCCGATAACGTCGGTATCACCCCACAGGCGGGTTTCGCCCGGCAGCGGCTCAAAGACCGGCGTGTCATGCGTGTCCTGGAAGGTGATAGAAACCGAACCGGCCTCCATCAGCGCATCGCTCAGCTCTTCGGCGTTCGCGCCGGTTGTATTCAGTTTTAGTTGGATCCACGGCATGGCAAAACTCTTTATTTATCAGTAGAAATCATAGCGGGTTGCGGAACGGGCTGACCGAAACGGTTCCCCACCACAAACGCCAGTAAACTTAGCAGTAATGAAGGCACAATCGGATGGAAGCCCAGATACTGAATTTTAAATGTTGCGAGCACGGCGTAAAGCACGCCGCCGACAATCATGGCGCTCAGCGCGCCGGCAGCATTGGCGCGTTCCCAGTAGAGCCCCAATACCAGCGGCCACAGGAAGACGGCTTCAAGGCCGCCAAACGCGAGCAGGTTCAGCCAGATGATCATCTCCGGCGGACGCCATGCGGCAAGCAGAAGCAATGCGCCCAGAACCAGGGTAATCACCGCAGACATGCGCTTTAAGCGGCGTTCGTTTTCAACCTGCTCCGGGCGCAGGTTCAGGTAGAGATCTTTAATGATCGTAGCGGAACTTTGCAGCAGCTGAGCGTTAATTGTCGACATAATGGCGGCCATGGGCGCGGCGAGGAAAATCCCCGCGGCAAACGGCGGAAGCACCTTGACCATCAGGGTCGGGATCACCAGATCCGGCACGGTGAGGTCAGGAATAACCGCGCGCCCCAGCGCGCCGGCCAGGTGCATACCAAACATCAGGATGGCAACCACGATGGTGCCGATGATGATGCCTCTGTGTACGGCTTTGCTGTCTTTGTAAGAGATACAGCGCACGGCGGTATGCGGCAGGCCAATCACGCCAAAGCACACCAGCACCCAGAATGAGGTCATAAAGGTCGGAGAAAGAATGTCGTCCGCCGCCTGAGGAGAGACCAGTTTCGGGTCAATGGCTTCCAGCGTTTCGACGGCGTGGCTCAGGCCACCTGCAGCATGCACAATACCCACCAGCAGCACGATGGTGCCGATAAGCATCACCATACCCTGCATCGTATCGTTCAGCACGCTGGCTCGGAATCCACCAAACGCGGTGTAGAGGGCGATGCTCACCCCAAAGATAATCAGGCCTGTCTCGTAAGGTATCCCGGCGGCCGTTTCCAGCAGGCGTGCCCCGCCGATAAACTGTACCGTCATCGCGCCAATGAAGGCCACCAGCAGGCTTAAGCTTGCCAGCCACACCAGTAAACGGCTCTGATAGCGGGCAAACAGCATATCGTTCAGCGTCACGGCATTGTAGCGACGCGCCAGGATAGCGAATTTTTTGCCCAGGATGCCCAGGGAGAGCCAGACGGCGGGAAGCTGGATCATCGCCAGCAGCACCCAGCCTAGCCCGTATTTGTAGGCCGCACCGGGGCCGCCGATAAACGAGCTGGCGCTGATGTAGGTCGCGGTCAGCGTCATGGCCAGCACGACGCCGCCCATCGAGCGGCTGCCGAGGAAATACTCGTTCAGGAAACTACCTGTCGTGCGTTTTCGCATGGCGTAAACGGACAAACCAAACACCACTAACAGGTACGCGATAAGCGGCAGAATGACTTCAAGCTGCATCATCGTCCTCCAGCGGAATGTCGCGATAGATAAATTTCACCATTGCCCAGCAGAGCAGGATAAAGACCAGCGGTACCAGCAGGCAGGCCATTTCAAACCAGTGCGGCAGGCCGGTAATGCCAATAGCGGAGTCAGGTAAGTAAGCAGTTACTAACCATGCAGCAAGATAGAGAAGGGTCAGCCACAGCGCCCAGCGCGCTTCTTTATGGGCCTGAACAAAACGCTTGTCCATTTTTTGTCCCTTGTGGATGAAGAAAGCGGGGATTGTACATGATGGGGTGCGGCAATCCCCAGAAATAAAAAAGGCCGGATAATCCGGCCTTTTAGCGTCAATGCAATCTTACTTCTCGTGCAGACCGAGTTTTTTCTCAAGATAGTGGATGTTGGTGCCACCATTCTGGAAGTGCTCGTCGCTCATGATGCGCATCTGCAGATCGACGTTGGTTTTGATACCGTCGATGATCAGCTCCTGCAGGGCGTTCTTCATGCGGGCAATCGCCACGTCACGGTTCTCGCCGTAGCAGATAAGCTTACCGATCATTGAGTCATAGTACGGCGGTACGGTGTAACCGGCGTAAATATGAGACTCCCAGCGCACACCAAAGCCACCCGGCGCGTGGAAACGCGTGATTTTACCCGGGCTAGGCAGGAAGGTATTCGGGTCTTCGGCGTTAATACGGCATTCTACCGCATGGCCTTTCACCACAACTTCTTCCTGTTTGAGGGACAGAGGCTGGCCTGCAGCGATACGCAGCTGTTCTTTGATCAGGTCAACGCCGGTGATCATTTCGGTAACCGGGTGTTCAACCTGAATACGGGTGTTCATCTCAATGAAGTAGAACTCGCCGTTTTCGAACAGGAACTCAAAGGTACCTGCACCGCGATAGCCGATGTCGACACACGCTTTGGAGCAACGCTCGCCGATGTAGCGACGCAGTTCCGGAGTAATGCCCGGTGCTGGCGCTTCTTCGACCACTTTTTGGTGACGACGCTGCATGGAGCAGTCACGTTCTGCCAGATAGATCGCGTTACCCTGACCGTCAGCCAGCACCTGAATTTCGATGTGGCGTGGGTTTTCCAGGTATTTTTCCATGTACACCATGTCATTGCTGAAAGCCGCTTTCGCTTCAGCTTTGGTCATGGAGATGGACTGCGCCAGTTCAGCATCGCTGCGCACAACGCGCATACCGCGACCGCCGCCGCCGCCGGACGCCTTGATGATAACCGGGTAGCCAATGCGTTTAGCATGAGCACGGTTAGCATCCATGTCGTCGGTCAGCGGGCCGTCAGAACCAGGAACGGTTGGAACACCGGCTTTCTTCATGGCGGTGATTGCAGACACTTTGTCGCCCATCAGGCGGATGGTGTCGGCTTTCGGGCCGATGAAGATAAAGCCAGAGCGTTCGACCTGCTCGGCAAAGTTGGCGTTCTCAGAGAGGAAGCCGTAACCCGGGTGAATAGCCACCGCGCCGGTGATTTCAGCGGCACTGATGATAGCCGGGATATTCAGATAGCTTTTTACGGACGGAGCCGGGCCAATACAGACCGTCTCATCCGCCAGCAATACGTGTTTTAAATCACGATCCGCGCTTGAGTGCACGGCCACGGTCTTGATGCCCAGCTCTTTACAGGCACGAAGAATACGCAGTGCAATCTCGCCGCGGTTGGCGATAACAATTTTATCCAGCATGTGCGCCTCGTTACTCGATGACGACCAGCGGCTCGTCAAATTCTACCGGCTGACCACTTTCGACCAGAATCGCTTTCACGGTACCTGACTTGTCAGCTTCGATCTGGTTCATCATTTTCATGGCTTCAACGATGCACAGGGTATCGCCTACATTGACTTTCTGACCCACTTCGATGAACGCTTTCGCGTCCGGGCTCGGGGTGCGGTAGAAAGTACCAACCATTGGGGAACGTACGATGTGACCACTGATTTCTGCAGCTGCTGCAGGTGCGGCTTCTGCTGCTGGTGCAACGGCTGCGGCAAGCGCAGGCTGTTGTTGCATCATCGGCGCAGCGTAAGCTTGCTGCATTACCGGGAAGCTAGCGGCTGGGGCTGCACGGCTGATGCGTACAGACTCTTCGCCTTCAGAAATTTCCAGTTCGGAGATGCCTGATTCTTCAACCAGCTCGATCAGTTTTTTAATCTTACGAATATCCATGAGTGGGTTCCGTACTCTTGTTTAGTGTGATTGTGACAGGCGTTTTACCGCTGTCTGTAAAGCGTATGAATAACCGTCCGCACCCAGTCCACAGATTACGCCAGCAGCGATGTCTGACAGATAGGAGTGGTGGCGGAACGGCTCACGGGCGTGCACGTTGCTCAGGTGGATCTCGATAAACGGGATATTCACCGCAAGCAGTGCGTCGCGTATAGCAACACTGGTGTGCGTAAACGCGGCCGGATTGATCAGGATATAGTCCACATTGTCTTTAGCCTGATGAATACGGTCGATGATTGCGTACTCCGCGTTAGACTGAAAATGATCCAAATCCACATCCAGCGAGGCTGCTTCCGTACCCAGACGGTTAACAATTTCGCTCAATGTCAGCGTGCCGTACTTCTCTGGCTCACGGGTTCCGAGCATGTTCAGGTTCGGTCCGTTTAAAACTAAGATCTGGAATTTATCAGCCATTGTGCCGCTATCTCCTGCGATTCTCCGGTAAAAAACAAAATATACCTAAGAAGCGCGATTGTCACCTTTTCAGAGGCCAAAAACCCCTGTCAGGAAAACCAAAGTCGCACATTATAACGATTTCGTAGCATTTAGCAGCTAAATACTGGTCTTATCAGGGAAGATTATCAACCGCATTCCGCAAAAGATTCGCGGTTGATAAGTAATCTGCGGGAAAACGCACAGTTTCGCGTACTATCGGAACCACTGGCGGAACTTCTTGTAACGCCACGCTAAAAGCGCCACGGCCAGCAGCGCGTAAAGGATTGGCTGCGGGGATAAGATCTTCACTGACCATAGGTAATGAATGGGAGCGAGGATCGCGACAAGATAGACGACGTTGTGCAAAAGCTGCCAGCGTCTGCCCATTTTTCGCTGTGCATACTGCGTGGATGTCAGCGTAAGCGCCAGTAAAATCACCCAGCTCACGATACCCAGCGTCAGATAAGGGCGAGTCACCAGTTCGCGACCCAGCAGCGCCAGATTGTTAATACCCAACTCCAGCAGCGCGTAGCTGGTTAAGTGTATCGTTGCCCACGCAAAGCACCATAGCCCTAACAGGCGGCGGGTGCGTATCAATAATGGCTGCTTAGCGTAACGCGCCAGCGGTGAAACCAGCAAGGTTGCCAGTAAAAATTTCAGAGCCATCCTACCCGTAAAATGCTGGATATCCTTCGCCGGATCTGCGCTAAACGCACCGTGGCTGACGGCCCAGAAGAGCCAGATAAAAGGAAGCAACCCGGCCAGGTGCAGCAACACCTTCAGCCAGGTTATCTGCTTTGCGGTTAAGCGCACTTAGAAATTCTCCCGTAAATTCAGCCCTCGGTAGAGCGATGCCACTTCATCCGCATAGCCGTTAAACAGCAGCGTCGGCTGACGCTTCACGTCCAGCGCGCCGCCGGCGCCAATAAAGCGCTCCGTGGCCTGCGACCAGCGCGGATGGTCCACGTGCGGGTTCACGTTGGCAAAAAAGCCGTATTCGCCCGGCGCCGCCAGGTTCCAGGTGGTAGGCGGGCGCTCGCGGGTGAGCTTGATGCTGACGATGGATTTGATCCCTTTAAAGCCATATTTCCACGGCACGGTCAGGCGGACAGGCGCGCCGTTCTGCGGCGGGAGCGCTTTACCGTATACGCCAACGGTCAGCAGGGTGAGAGGATGCATTGCCTCGTCCAGGCGTAAACCTTCGACATAAGGATACTCAAGCCCGCCGCCGATAAACCTGTCCTTCTGGCCCGGCATTTCGTCCGGGGCGTAACGCGTCTGGAAGGAGACATATTTTGCGTTGCTGGTGGGTTCAACCATTGCCAGCAGCTTATGGAGCGGGAAGCCCACCCAGGGGACCACCATCGACCAGGCCTCAACGCAGCGCATGCGGTAGATGCGCTCTTCGAGCGGGAAGCGCGTGGTGAGATCGTGATGATCCAGCGTCAGCGGCTTCGCGACTTCACCGTCAATCTTCAGCGTCCAGGGATCGGTTTTCATACTGCCGGCGTTGGCGGCAGGATCGGCTTTATCAAGGCCAAATTCGTAGAAGTTGTTGTAGCCGGTCACTTTATCTTCCGGCGTCAGCGCCAGCGTGTTTTGCCATTGAGCCGGTTTCGTAAAGGTGAGCGGCGCGCCCGACGGCGCTTTCGGACGGTCGTTGCCCTTAAACCAGTCGAGCAGGTCGGCGTGAGCCGCAGGGGTAAGCGTCAGTGCCGTGGCGCTGATGCCAAGCATCTTCAGGATCTGGCGGCGCTGTAGCATAAAGACAGATTCGGACGTTACGTCGGCTTCCGTCAGTTTTGGGGTTTTCATGGCATCCTCCGTCAGGCGTTTTTCTAAGCATGACGGAGGAGAAGGGTTAGCGCGAATATGTCACGAAAATTTGAAGATTACGCCACTTTCACCAGCGCACGGCCGTGGAACTGGTTGTCCATGATCTTGCTGGCATATTCAGGAGCCTGGCTAAGGGTGATTTCGGTTGCGCTCTGCGCGTAAAACGATTCCGGCAGATCGCGCACCAGACGTTCCCAGGCCATCGTGCGGCGCGCTGCCGGGGTCATCACGGAATCGACACCCTGCAGGCGGACGTTGCGCAGGATAAAAGGCATCACGGTAGTCGGCAGGGCAAATCCGCCTGCCAGACCGCATGCCGCCACACAGCCGCCGTAGTTCATCTGCGCCAGCACTTTCGCCAGCACTTTGTCGCCAACGGTATCGACCGCGCCGGCCCAGAGCTGTTTTTCCAGTGGACGGGTTTCGGCAAACTCTTCGCGCCCCAGAATCCGGTTTGCGCCCAGCTGGCGCAGATAGTCATGGGTGCTTTCGCGGCCAGAGACGGCGACGACCTGATACCCCAGCTTATGCAGCAGCGTTACCGCGGTGCTGCCCACGCCACCGCTGGCACCGGTAACCACGACCTCGCCTGATTCAGGACGGATGCCGGCATCTTCCAGCGCCATTACGCACAGCATGGCGGTAAAGCCCGCCGTACCGACGATCATCGCTTTGCGGCCATCCATACCTTTTGGCATCGGCACCAGCCAGTCGCCCTTAACGCGGGCCTGCGTTGCCAGTCCGCCCCAGTGGTTTTCGCCTACACCCCAGCCGGTGAGCAACACCTGCTGTCCGGCATGGAAACGAGGATCTTCACTGCTATGCACGTGCCCAGCAAAATCGATCCCTGGAATCATTGGGAAATTTCGGATGATTTTACCTTTGCCCGTAATGGCCAGCGCATCCTTATAGTTCAGACTTGACCAGTCGATATCGACGGTCACGTCGCCTTCGGGCAGACGGCTCTCTTCAACGGCTTGCACCGAGGCAAGGGTTTTACCGTCCTGCTGTTCTAAGATCAAAGCCTGCATACGGGATCCTCATTACTCTGATTGGAAAATAATTTCTGAAGACTATACTCGCAGAATGAAACGTTATGCCGATTTAACGCAATAAATTGCCAGATACACCAGCTTTGGTAGTATGTCGCATCTTAAATGCAAGTTAGCGCTTACTCGCTACCCCATCAACCCACGGAGTAATCTCAAGGATGCGATTAACGACGAAATTCTCAGCGTTTATTACCCTGCTGACGGGACTGACGATTTTCGTCACGCTGATTGGCTGCTCCCTGAGCTTTTACAACGCCATCCAGGACAAACTGGTCAACCGGGTACAATCCGTTGCGTCGGTGATTGATACGCGTCTGATTACCACCTCGTTCCCGGAACTCTCCCGCGAGCTGGATGAGCTGATGGTGCCCGTTGATATTGTGCAAATAGACATTACGCAGGGGCAGCACAAGGTCTTCAGCCATGTACGCCAGAGCAGCTATCGGCCCGCAGGGGCGGTGAATCAGTACCGGGACGTGACGGTTCATTCGCTTAAAAATCCTGGGCTTGCGATACATATGGTCTACCTGGACCCTATGGCGAGCTACTTCCATTCGATGCTGACCACCGCGCCTCTTACCCTTGCCGTTGCATTCATTATTGTGCTGATTTTTCTGGCGGTTCGCTGGCTGCGTCGGCAGCTCTCCGGCCAGGAGCTGCTGGAGACCCGCTCCGTGCGGATCCTCAACGGCGAGCGCGGCCCGCAGGTGCGCGGCTCGGTCTATGAATGGCCTTCGCGCACCAGCAGCGCCCTGGATGTACTGCTCTCCGAAATCCAGTTTGCCAGCGACCAGCGTAGCCGCATGGACACGCTAATCCGCTCTTACGCCGCGCAGGATAATAAAACCGGCCTTAATAACCGTCTCTTCTTTGATAATCAGCTGGCCACGCTGCTGGAAGATCCTGAAAAGGTGGGCACGCACGGCGTTGTGATGATGCTCCGCCTGCCTGATTTCGATCTGCTGCGCGACACCTGGGGCCGGCGCGTGGCGGAAGAGAACCTCTTTACCCTCATAAACCTGATCTCCACCTTTATTATGCGCTATCCGGGGGCGCTGCTGGCACGCTATCACCGCAGCGATTTTACCGTGCTGCTCCCTCATCGCACCCTGAAGGAGTCGGAAAGCATTGCCAGCCAACTTCTCAAGGCCGTAGATGCGCTCCCGCAGAGCAAAATGCTCGACCGTGATGATATGGTGCATATTGGCATCTGCGCCTGGCGCGGCGGCCAATCGACAGAACAGGTGATGGAACATGCCGAAGCGGCCACCCGCAACGCCGTGTTGCAGGGCGCGAACGGCTGGGCGGTATATGACGATTCCCTGCCGGAAAAAGGGCGCGGGAACGTGCGCTGGCGTACCTTGATTGAGCAAATGCTGAGTCGCGGCGGGCCGCGCATTTATCAAAAACCGGCCGTCATGAAAAATGGCAATGTGCATCACCGCGAGTTGATGTGCCGTATTTTCGACGGTAACGAAGAGGTTATTTCTGCGGAATATCTACCGATGGTGATGCAATTTGGTCTTTCCGAAGAGTATGACCGTCAGCAAATTACGCGCCTGATACCGTTTTTATCGTTTTGGCCTGACGAAACCCTGGCATTACAGGTGACCGTCGAGTCGTTAATTCGCCCGCGTTTTCAGCGCTGGCTGCGCGATACGTTAATGCAATGCGAAAAATCGCAACGTAAACACATTATTTTTGAACTTGCCGAGGCAGATGTAGGTCAACACATCAGTCGGTTACGTCCGGTGGTTCGTCTGATCAATGCGCTCGGCGCACGCGTAGCCGTGACGCAGGCCGGTTTAACCCTTGTCAGCACCAGCTGGATCAAGGAGCTGGACGTGGAGCTATTAAAGCTTCACCCAGGGCTGGTAAGGAATATCGAAAAGCGTACGGAAAACCAGCTGCTGGTGCAGAGTCTGGTGGAAGCGTGCAAGGGAACGCAAACACAAGTATTTGCCACGGGCGTGCGCGCCCGAGGCGAATGGCAGATGTTGACAGAGCGCGGTGTTACGGGTGGTCAGGGGGATTTTTTTGCCTCCTCTCAGCCGCTTGACACCAATGTGAAAAAATATTTGCAAAGATACTCTGTTTGACCTGCCGTTTACTTTGTTTTCACGTAGAATATCGCGCCTGTAGCTTTGAGTATGACGAGCAAAAAGCCAGTGAACGACCTTTAACGGGTTACAAATGAAAGTGAGGGACGCACTGTTTACTCAGCCCTGAGGGAATCAGGGGATTAATTTGTAACAAAGGAAACGTACTGCACTAATTTTCACCGTAGCAGATGATTTTTGCGCCTTGTCGCTGCTGCGTGTGGTTGGTAAAGTAAGCGGATTTTGTTTTCCGCCCCAGCTTTCAGGATTATCCCTTAGTATGTTGAAAAAATTTCGTGGCATGTTTTCCAATGACCTGTCCATTGACCTGGGTACCGCGAATACCCTTATCTATGTAAAAGGACAAGGCATCGTATTGAATGAGCCTTCCGTTGTGGCCATTCGTCAGGATCGTGCCGGCTCGCCGAAAAGCGTAGCCGCGGTGGGTCATGACGCGAAGCAGATGCTGGGTCGTACCCCTGGCAACATCGCCGCAATCCGCCCAATGAAAGACGGCGTTATCGCTGACTTCTTCGTGACTGAAAAAATGCTTCAGCACTTCATCAAGCAGGTTCACAGCAACAGCTTCATGCGTCCAAGCCCGCGCGTTCTGGTGTGTGTGCCGGTGGGAGCAACGCAGGTAGAACGTCGCGCCATTCGCGAATCTGCTCAGGGCGCAGGCGCCCGTGAAGTGTTCCTGATTGAAGAACCAATGGCTGCGGCTATCGGTGCGGGTCTGCCAGTCTCCGAAGCAACCGGTTCGATGGTTGTGGATATCGGTGGCGGTACCACTGAAGTGGCCGTCATCTCCCTGAACGGCGTGGTGTACTCCTCTTCCGTGCGTATCGGCGGCGACCGCTTCGATGAAGCCATCATTAATTATGTGCGCCGTAACTACGGCTCTCTGATCGGTGAAGCCACCGCAGAGCGTATCAAGCACGAAATCGGTTCTGCCTATCCGGGTGATGAAGTTCGCGAGATCGAAGTTCGCGGCCGTAACCTGGCGGAAGGCGTTCCACGTGGCTTTACCCTGAACTCCAACGAAATCCTGGAAGCGCTGCAAGAGCCGCTGACCGGCATCGTCAGCGCGGTAATGGTCGCCCTGGAGCAGTGCCCGCCGGAACTGGCATCCGATATCTCCGAGCGCGGTATGGTTCTGACCGGTGGTGGTGCGCTGCTGCGTAACCTCGACCGCCTGTTAATGGAAGAGACAGGTATTCCTGTCGTAGTTGCAGAAGATCCACTGACTTGCGTCGCCCGTGGTGGTGGCAAGGCGCTGGAAATGATCGACATGCACGGCGGCGACTTGTTCAGCGAAGAGTAGTCATTGTGAAAGGGTAGCGCATCGCTACCCTTTCTCTCTGACGCGAGAATACGCATAGCCTATGAAGCCAATTTTTAGCCGTGGCCCATCGCTACAGTTTCGCCTTATTCTGGCGGTTCTGGTTGCGCTTGGGGTCATTATTGCCGATAGCCGCCTCGGTACGTTCAGCCAGATCAGAACGTACATGGATACCGCCGTCAGTCCTTTCTACTTTGTATCAAATGGTCCCCGTGAATTACTCGACTCCGTTTCTCAAACGCTGTCTTCGCGTGACCAACTCGAACTCGAAAACCGGGCTTTACGCCAGGAACTGCTGCTGAAAAACAGCGAACTGCTGATGCTGGGGCAATACAAGCAGGAAAACGCGCGTCTGCGCGAGCTGCTCGGTTCACCGCTGCGTCAGGATGAGCAGAAAATGGTGACGCAGGTGATCTCCACCGTAAACGATCCTTACAGCGATCAGGTGGTGATCGACAAGGGTAGCGTTAACGGTGTCTATGAAGGTCAGCCTGTTATCAGCGATAAAGGCGTTGTGGGCCAGGTCGTTGCTGTTGCTAAACTCACCAGCCGCGTGCTGCTGATTTGCGATGCCACCCATGCGCTGCCGATTCAGGTGCTGCGTAACGACATTCGCGTGATTGCAGCCGGTAACGGCTGTACGGACGATCTGCAGCTTGAGCATCTGCCGGCCAATACGGACATTCGCGTGGGCGACGTGCTGGTCACGTCCGGCCTGGGCGGACGCTTCCCTGAAGGCTACCCGGTAGCGGTTGTCTCCTCCGTGAAGCTCGATACTCAGCGCGCGTATACGGTGATTCAGGCACGCCCAACGGCGGGTTTACAGCGTCTGCGCTATTTACTGCTGCTGTGGGGGGCCGATCGTAACGGTTCCAACCCGATGACGCCGGAAGAAGTTCATCGCGTGGCAAACGAGCGCCTGATGCAGATGATGCCGCAGGTTCTGCCCGCGCCGGACTCCATGGGGCCGCCTGCGCCCGTGCCGGCGCCCGCTACGGGCATAACGGATGCGCCGCCACCGCCTAAAGTCTCGACTGGAGGGCAGTAGTGGCAAGCTATCGTAGCCAGGGGCGCTGGGTTATCTGGCTCTCGTTTCTCGTTGCCCTGCTCTTGCAGGTTATGCCCTGGCCGGACGACATCCTCGTTTTCCGGCCAAACTGGGTGTTACTCATTTTGCTCTACTGGATCCTTGCCCTGCCGCACCGCGTAAATGTCGGCACAGGTTTTGTGATGGGTGCCATACTGGATCTCATTAGCGGCTCTACGCTTGGCGTACGCGCGTTATCCATGAGCATTATTGCGTATCTCGTCGCACTCAAATTCCAGCTCTTTCGTAACCTTGCGCTCTGGCAACAGGCGCTGGTGGTGATGTTGTTGTCGCTCGCTGCGGATATCGTTGTTTTCTGGGCAGAGTTTTTAGTGATCAACGTCTCTTTCCGACCGGAAGTGTTCTGGAGTAGTGTAGTGAACGGTGTGCTCTGGCCATGGCTGTTCCTGCTGATGCGTAAAATTCGCCAGCAGTTTGCTGTGCAATAAAAGGTTTCTATGACGTCTTTGTATCTTGCTTCCGGCTCTCCGCGCCGTCAGGAACTCCTGACCCAGCTGGGCGTATCTTTTGAACGCATCGTTACCGGCATTGAAGAAAAACGTGCTGAGGGCGAAAGCGCTCAGCAGTATGTTTCCCGCCTGGCGCGTGAGAAAGCGCAGGCCGGCGTGGCGCAAACGCCGCGTGACCTTCCGGTGCTGGGGGCAGATACCATCGTTATCCTTAACGGTGAGGTGCTTGAGAAACCGCGTGATGCAGACCATGCGGCGCGAATGTTGCGCAAAATGTCCGGACAAACGCATCAGGTAATGACCGCCGTCGCGCTGGCGGACAGCCAAAACGTGCTGGATTGCCTGGTGGTAACGGACGTGACGTTCAGAGTGCTTACCGACGACGAGATTGCCGCTTACATTGCCAGCGGTGAACCGATGGATAAAGCAGGTGCATACGGTATTCAAGGGTTGGGTGGCTGTTTTGTCAGGAAGATAAATGGCAGCTATCACGCCGTAGTCGGCTTACCGCTGGTGGAAACGTATGAGTTGCTGAGCAATTTTAACTCACTGCGTGAGGGAAGGGATAATAATGACGGCTGAATTGTTGGTAAACGTAACGCCCTCGGAAACCCGTGTGGCCTATATTGATGGTGGCATCCTTCAGGAAATTCACATTGAGCGTGAAGCGCGGCGCGGAATCGTAGGCAATATCTACAAAGGTCGTGTCAGTCGTGTCCTGCCGGGTATGCAGGCGGCTTTTGTAGATATTGGGCTCGATAAGGCGGCCTTTTTACACGCCTCCGACATCATGCCGCACACCGAGTGCGTCGCAGGCGAAGAGCAAAAGCAGTTTGCCGTGCGCGACATTTCCGAGCTGGTGCGTCAGGGCCAGGATCTGATGGTGCAGGTGGTGAAAGATCCCCTCGGCACTAAAGGTGCCCGCCTGACCACCGACATCACGTTACCTTCCCGCTATCTGGTCTTTATGCCTGGCGCATCGCACGTTGGCGTCTCCCAGCGTATTGAGAGCGAAACCGAGCGCGAGCGCCTGAAAAAAGTGGTTAGCGCCTACTGCGATGAACAGGGTGGTTTCATCATCCGCACCGCGGCGGAAGGGATCAGTGAAGACGATCTGGCGTCCGACGCCGCCTATCTCAAGCGCGTCTGGACCAAGGTGATGGAGCGTAAAAAACGCAACCAGACCCGCTACCAGCTGTACGGCGAGCTGGCGCTCGCGCAGCGTGTCCTGCGCGATTTTGCCGACGCGCAGCTCGATCGCATTCGCGTGGACTCCCGCCTGACGTATGAAGCGCTGCTGGAGTTTACCGCCGAGTACATCCCGGAAATGCCCGGACTGCTTGAACACTACTCTGGCCGTCAGCCGATCTTCGACCTTTTTGATGTCGAAAACGAAATCCAGCGCGCGCTGGAGCGCAAGGTTGAGCTGAAGTCCGGCGGCTATCTGATTATCGATCAGACCGAAGCGATGACCACCGTCGATATCAACACCGGCGCGTTTGTCGGCCATCGCAATCTGGATGACACCATTTTCAACACCAACATTGAAGCGACGCAGGCCATCGCACGCCAGCTTCGTCTGCGCAATCTGGGCGGCATTATCATCATCGACTTTATCGATATGAATAATGAAGATCACCGCCGCCGCGTGCTGCACTCCCTGGAGCAGGCGCTGAGTAAAGATCGCGTAAAAACCAGCATCAACGGCTTTTCACAGCTGGGTCTGGTGGAGATGACCCGCAAGCGCACCCGCGAAAGCGTGGAGCACGTGCTGTGTAACGAATGCCCCACCTGCCACGGTCGTGGCACGGTAAAGTCGGTAGAGACGGTCTGCTACGAAATCATGCGTGAAATCGTGCGCGTCCATCACGCCTACGACTCAGACCGTTTTCTGGTCTATGCTTCCCCTGCGGTGGCTGAGGCGCTGAAAGGTGAAGAGTCGCACGCGCTGGCGGAAGTGGAAATTTTTGTCGGCAAACAGGTAAAAGTGCAAATCGAGCCGCTCTATAACCAGGAGCAGTTTGACGTCGTGATGATGTAAGACGCAGTTCGCTGCAAGACCAAGGCTGACAAGGAGAGATGCGTGAGGCGATTGCCGGGGATTTTACTGCTTACAGGGGCAACGCTGGTCGTGATTGTCGCGTTGCTCGTGAGCGGGCTGCGCCTCGTTCTCCCACATCTGGACAGCTGGCGTCCGCAGATCCTCGCAAAAATCGAATCTGCCACCGGCGTGCCGGTGGACGTCAGCCAGTTAAGCGCGAACTGGCAGAACTTCGGCCCGACGCTTGACGTCCGGGATATCAATGCCAGCCTGAAAGACGGCGGCTTTGTGAAAATTAAGCGCGTGACGCTGGCGCTGGACGTCTGGCAAAGCCTGCTGCATTTGCGCTGGCAGTTTCGCGACCTGACTTTCTACCAGCTTCAGTTTCTGACCAATACGCCGCTGCGCGGCGGTGACAGCAATCAGGGGCTGGAGACCAACCGCATCAGCGATCTCTTCCTGCGCCAGTTCGATCATTTCGATCTGCGCGACAGCGAAGTGAGCTTCATTACCCTTTCAGGCCAGCGCGCCGAGCTGGCCATCCCCCAATTGACATGGCTTAACGGCAAAGACCGCCACCGCGCCGAAGGGCAGGTGAACCTCTCCAGCCTGAACGGGCAGCACGGCGTAATGCAGGTGCGGATGGATCTGCGGGACGATAATGGCCTGCTTAACAACGGCAAGGTCTGGCTGCAGGCCGACGATGTGGATGTCAAACCCTGGCTCGGCGACTGGATCCAGCAAAACATGCAGCTGGAAACCGCCCGATTTAGCCTGGAAGGCTGGATGACCCTGACCGATGGGGAATTTTCCAGCGGCGATGTCTGGCTAAAGCAGGGGGGCGCGAGCTGGAAAGGTGAAAATCAGCAGCATCAGCTTTCCGTGGATAATCTCACTGCGCATGTGACCCAGGTGAAAGAAGGCTGGCAGTTTGCCATTCCGGATACGCGCATCACGATGGACAGTAAGCCCTGGCCACGCGGTGCGCTGACCCTGGCGTGGATGCCGGAGCAGGACGTGGGTGGCGTGGGCAGCAAACGTAGCGATGAGCTACGCATTCGCGCCAGCAATTTGGATTTGACCGCGATAGAGGGGCTGCGCTCGATGGCGGCAAAGATTTCTCCCGATCTGGGTGAGATCTGGCTGGCAACGCAGCCGAAAGGGCAGATCGATACCCTGGCGCTGGATATTCCGCTGCAGGCGACGGAAAAAACGCGTTTCCAGGCCGCGTGGAAAAGCCTTGCCTGGAATCAGTGGAAGCTTCTGCCGGGGGCCGAGAACTTCAGCGGCAAGCTGGAGGGCAGCGTTGAAAACGGCAGACTTACGGTCGATATGCATAACGCCAAAATGCCATATGAGACCGTGTTCCGCGCGCCGCTGGAAATTGAACAGGGGAACGCAACGCTTAACTGGCTGAAAAATGATAAAGGTTTTCAGCTGGACGGCCGCCATCTTGATGTGAAAGCCAAAGCGGTACACGCGCGTGGGGATTTCCGCTATCTGCAGCCTGAAGGTGAAGAGCCGTGGCTGGGGATTCTGGCGGGGATCAGCACCAGCGACGGTTCACAGGCGTGGCGCTACTTCCCGGAAAACCTGATGGGGAAAGCGCTGGTGGACTACCTGAGCGGCGCAATTCAGGGCGGTCAGGCGGATAACGCCACGCTGGTCTACGGCGGCAATCCGCATCTTTTCCCGTACAAGCATAACGAAGGTCAGTTCCAGGTGCTGGTGCCGCTGCACAACGCCACCTTTGCCTTCCAGCCGGACTGGCCCGCGCTGAAAAATCTCGATATCGAACTCAACTTTATCAATGACGGACTGTGGATGAAGGCCGACAGCGTTGCGCTGGGCGGCGTGACGGCCAGCAATCTGACGGCAAACATCCCGGACTACTCCAAAGAGAAGCTGCTTATCGATGCGGATATCAATGGCCCGGGCAAGGCGGTTGGGCCGTACTTTGAGGATACGCCGCTCGATGATTCGCTGGGAGCGACCCTCCAGCAGCTGCAGCTAGATGGCGATGTGAATGCTCGCTTACATCTGGATATTCCGCTGGACGGCGAGATGACCACCGCGAAAGGCGATGTTCGTCTCAACAATAATAGCCTGTACATCAAACCGCTCGACAGCACGCTGAAAAACCTCACTGGACAGTTCAGCTTCGTGAACGGCAACCTGAAGAGCGAGCCGCTCAAGGCCAGCTGGTTCAATCAGCCCGTCAATATTGACTTTTCCACCACCGAAGGGGAAAAGGCCTATCAGGTGGCGGTCAACCTGGACGCCAGCTGGCAGCCTGCCAGAATGGACGTTTTGCCGAAGCCAATCGCGCAATCGGTCGACGGTGCCGTTTCCTGGAACGGCAAGGTGGCTATCGAACTGCCTTATCACGCCGGAGCACGCTATAAAGTCGATATTACTGGCGACCTGAAAAACCTCAGCAGCCAGCTCCCCGCACCGCTGGACAAAAAGGCCGGGCAGCCGCTGCCGTTGAAGCTCAACGTTGACGGCAACCTCAATAGCTTCGAACTGACCGGCAGCGCAGGTGGAATGAACCATTTCAACAGCCACTGGCTGCTTAACCGCAAGCTGACTCTCGACAGAGCCATCTGGACGAGCGACAGTCGCACCACGCCGCCGCTGCCTGAGCAGAGAGGCATTGAACTTAACCTTCCGGCGATGGATGGTGCTGAATGGCTGGCGCTGTTCCAGAAGGGCGTGGGGCAAAACGTCGATCAAGCCGCCCAGTTCCCGCAGACCATCACCCTGCGCACGCCTGCGCTGACCCTGGGCGGACAGCAGTGGAACAATCTTAGCATTGTCTCTCAGCCGACGAGCAACGGCTCGAAGGTTGAGGCGCAGGGCCGGGAAATTAACGCCACGTTAAATATGCGCGATAACGCCCCGTGGCTGGCCGCGATCCGCTATCTCTACTACAACCCGACAGCCGCGAGCGGTAAAGACCCGGCGGCTGGCTCGTCGCCGTTCAGCAACGCTTCCCGCGTGGATTTCAGCGGCTGGCCCGATCTGCAGTTGCGCTGCGCCGAATGCTGGCTGTGGGGGCAAAAATACGGCCGTATTGACGGGGATCTTGCTATCAAAGGCAATACGCTGAGCCTGACCGGCGGGCTGGTCGATACCGGTTTTGGGCGCCTGACGGCTGCGGGCGAGTGGGTCAATAACCCAGGCGAGCAGCGCACCTCGCTGAAGGGCGACATTAAGGGTAACAGGCTGGACGCAGCGGCTAACTTCTTTGGCATCAGCACACCGCTTCGCGGCTCGTCATTCGACGTGAATTACGATCTTCACTGGCGCGCGGCGCCGTGGAAGCCAGATGAAGCGTCGCTCAACGGCATACTGAAAACCAACTTTGGTAAGGGTGAAATTGCCGACGTGAGTACAGGGCGCGCCGGGCAGATCCTGCGCCTGCTGAGCTTTGATGCGCTGCTGCGCAAGCTGCGCTTCGACTTCAGCGATACCTTCAGCGAAGGTTTTTACTACGATTCCATCCGCAGTACGGCGTGGATCAAGGACGGCGTGCTGCATACTGACAACACGCTGGTCGATGGCCTGGAAGCGGATATCGCGATGAAAGGTTCGGTGGATCTGGTGCGCCGCGAGCTGGATATGGAAGCGGTGGTGGCTCCGGAAATTTCCGCCAGCGTAGGCGTTGCGGCAGCCTTTGTGGTGAACCCGATCGTCGGTGCGGCCGTGTTTGCCGCCAGTAAAGTGCTGGGGCCGCTCTGGAGTAAAGTCTCAATCCTTCGCTACCGGATTACCGGGCCGATCGATAAACCGCAGATTAATGAAGTGCTGCGCCAGCCGCGCAAAGATGCACAGCAATGATTTGACGTGGGCAGGTAATTGCCTCACTCTCAATAAATACGATTTTTATACCGCCACGGGCGGCAACGAACGAGTAGCAATACGATGAGTCTGAACCTGGTAAGTGAACATTTGCTCGCAGCGAACGGCCTGAGCCATCAGGACCTGTTCTCCATTCTTGGTCAACTGACCGAACGCCGTCTCGACTACGGCGATCTCTATTTCCAGTCGAGCTATCACGAATCCTGGGTTTTAGAAGACAGCATCATCAAAGATGGCTCTTATAACATCGATCAGGGCGTTGGCGTGCGCGCCATCAGCGGCGAGAAAACCGGTTTTGCCTATGCTGACCAGATTAGCCTTGCCGCGCTGGAGCAGAGCGCGCAGGCCGCGCGTACCATCGTGCGTGACGCGGGCGATGGCCGCGTGAAAACCCTGGGCGAAGTGCAGCATTCTGCACTCTATACCAGCATCGACCCGCTGCAGAGCATGAGCCGCGAAGAGAAGCTGGACATCCTGCGTCGCGTGGATAAAGTGGCGCGCGCGGCGGATAAACGGGTGCAGGAAGTGTCTGCCAGCCTGAGCGGCGTGTATGAGCTGATTCTGGTTGCGGCGACCGACGGGACGCTGGCCGCCGACGTGCGCCCGCTGGTGCGTTTGTCTATCAGCGTGCAGGTCGATGACGACGGCAAACGCGAGCGCGGCTCAAGCGGCGGCGGCGGTCGTTTTGGCTATGACTGGTTCCTGGGCGATGTTGACGGCGAAGCACGCGCTGACGCATGGGCAAAAGAAGCCGTGAGCATGGCGCTGGTAAATCTTCATGCTGTCGCGGCGCCGGCGGGTTCATTCCCGGTCGTTCTGGGCGCGGGCTGGCCGGGCGTGCTGCTGCACGAAGCGGTCGGTCACGGTCTGGAAGGGGACTTTAACCGTCGCGGGACCTCCGTGTTCAGCGGTCAGATGGGGCAGCTCGTCTCTTCTGAGCTTTGCACCGTCGTGGACGATGGCACCATGCTGGACCGTCGCGGCTCGATTTCTATCGATGACGAAGGCACGCCAGGCCAGTACAACGTGCTGATCGAAAACGGCGTGCTGAAAGGCTACATGCAGGACAAACTCAATGCGCGCCTGATGGGCGTTGCGCCAACGGGCAACGGTCGCCGTGAATCTTACGCGCACCTGCCGATGCCGCGCATGACCAATACCTATATGCTGCCGGGCCAGTCCACGCCGCAGGAGATTATCGAATCCGTTGACTACGGTATCTTCGCGCCAAACTTTGGCGGCGGTCAGGTTGATATCACCTCCGGCAAGTTTGTGTTCTCAACCTCAGAAGCCTATCTGATCGAGAAAGGCAAAGTCACCAAAGCGGTAAAAGGCGCGACGCTGATTGGCTCCGGTATTGAGGCTATGCAGCAGATCTCAATGGTCGGTAACGATCTGAAGCTGGATAACGGCGTGGGCGTCTGCGGTAAAGAGGGGCAGAGCCTGCCGGTTGGCGTGGGCCAACCTACGCTGAAAGTGGATAACCTGACGGTCGGCGGTACCGCCTGATCTGAAAAAGCATGAAGAATGGCGCTACTTTCGGGGAGCGCCATTTTTTTTAGCGTAAATTGCCCAGCGGAATTTCAGGGTCCGGCTCGTGGGTAATGCGATTGCGTAAATCACGACGAATAATTTCGATCGACCAGAACCAGATCAGATGCCCTACGATCTCTGATACGTGCTCATACCACGGCAGCTCAAAGAGCGGCGGCGTCAGCCCCATGAGCGGGAAGGAGATCATATGGACAAAGAGCTGAGCTAATGCACCGGCCAGCAAGCCCTGCCACAGTTTAATTTTCGGGAAGACTTCAGCGACAACGCAATACCCTACGGCAAAGACGATAGAGAAAATAATATGCGTCACGCCGACGCTGTTAAATATATGCCCGGCGAACGTATAAACGGCGGCATTAGGATCGGCAATGCCCAGCCAGTCGCGCAGAAATATATAGGGAGGATTAAGGAAGTTGCGTGAGCAATCGATCTGGCCTGCCGCTCTCAATAATTGTTCCGGCCCACACGCGGCGGTGAATAAATCCGTCGGGCTACGTGGAGGCAGCGGCACTTCGGCTCCCCATTTGACAAAGGCGGAGACAACCCCTGCGATCAAGCCAATGAATGCAGCGAGACCGTAGCGTCTGCGCGAACGCGGTGTTTGTTCAAATAGATTCATTTCTTTTCCTTGTTTAACGTCATCCTGCTAAATACATTTTATTTTTCATGTTGGTAACAATAAAATAACAGCCTGAATATCAGGCTGCTTATACGGTAAAGGGCGGATGATAACGGTGTCAATTCGCTATTGTTGATAGTCAGCCGGTTTAAATGCTTAATTTGCGGAGGCTGTGCCCGGAAATATTCATGCCAAATATTATTCCCGGGACGATCTTATTATTCTTTTCGTCGACCTCGCATCCCCTGAAATAGCTCTGCGACGTCTACAAAATACTCGGTCAGATAGTTAATACAGACCTGCACCTTAAGCGGCAGTTTGTCCTTTTCGGTATACAGGGCGTAAACCGGGCGCGGATCGGACTGGTAGCGCGGGAACAGGATCTCCAGCTCGCCGCTGTTGATTTCGTTGATCACCCACATTAACGGCACGTAGGCGATCCCGGCGCCGGCAACCAGCCAGCGGGAGATGGTCATGGGGTCGTTTGTCACAAACCTGCCTACCGGCAGCAGTTTGGTGGAAAGCCCTTCCGGGGCGATCAGTTCAAACTCGTTATCCGGACGCACGCTGTACTCCAGCCAGGAGTGATTACTGAGATCGGCGGGTTTCTCAGGGATGCCATACTGCGCGAGGTAGCTTTTGGAGGCGCAGACCACCATCGGCATACTGCCCAGCCTACGCGAGAACAGGCTGGAATCCTGCAACGCGCCGACGCGGATCACCACGTCCAGCCCGTCGGCAATCAGGTCCGGAGCCGGGATGCCCGTCACCAGATTCACCGTTAACCCCGGATACTCTTTCAGCATATCTGCCGTCATGGCAGCGAGAACATTTTGTGCCATAGTTGAAGAACACCCGATGCGCAGCGTGCCGATGGGGGTGTTGTTAAAGGCGTAGAGCTGTTCGTGAACGTCCTGCACTTCAAGCAGCATTCGCCGACAGCCCTGATAGTAAATTTTACCCGCCTCCGTGAGGCCGATGCTGCGGGTACTGCGGTTGAGCAACTTCACCTGTAGCTCATCTTCCAGCTTCGAGACGGTCTGGCTGATGGAAGAAACGCTCATCTGGAGCTGGCGAGCGGCGGCGGTAAATGAGCCGAGTTCAACCACTTTGGCGAAAACGGACATGCGCTTTAAACGTTCCATTGTTAACTCTGGCTTAAAAGTGATTTAGATCACATATTATAGATAACAGCATAACAGTTACGTTAATATATTATTAATTACATAACGGCTGCGCCACTCTCGCCCGGCATTTCTTGCTCTCCTGCGGCGGCGCGTGCTTAAAAATTCTGTAGCCTGCACTCTCTCTAATCAAGGTCAACATGAGTCTGTTTCCCGTTATCGTGGTGTTCGGTCTGTCGTTCCCACCGATATTCTTCGAGCTTCTTTTATCACTGGCGATTTTTTGGCTGGTGCGCAAGGTGCTGGTCCCTACCGGGATCTACGATTTCGTCTGGCATCCTGCATTGTTCAATACCGCGCTGTATTGCTGCCTGTTTTACCTGATATCGCGCATGTTTGTCTGAGGTTGATGTGAAAACGCTAACAAGAAAAATCTCCCGCACTGCCATTACGATGGCGCTGGTCGTCCTGGCGTTCATTGCTATTTTCCGCGCCTGGGTTTATTACACTGAATCCCCCTGGACGCGCGATGCGCGGTTCAGCGCGGATGTCGTGGCGATAGCGCCCGACGTCGCCGGGCTTATCACCGCGGTTAACGTTCACGATAACCAGCTGGTGAAAAAAGATCAGGTGCTGTTCACCATCGACCAGCCTCGCTATCAAAAAGCGTTAGAAGAAGCTGAGGCGGACGTGGCCTATTACCAGGCGCTGGCTGCCGAGAAGCGTCGTGAAGCTGGACGTCGTAACCAGCTAGGCGTGCAGGCGATGTCTCGCGAAGAAATTGACCAGTCTAACAACGTGCTGCAAACCGTTCTGCACCAGCTTGCAAAAGCCGAAGCGACGCGGGATCTGGCGAAGCTCGATCTGGAGCGTACGGTGATTCGCGCGCCGTCCGACGGCTGGGTGACCAACCTCAACGTCTATACCGGGGAATTTATCACCCGTGGCTCTACCGCCGTGGCGCTGGTCAAACAGAACTCCTTCTACGTGCTCGCCTATATGGAAGAGACCAAGCTGGAAGGCGTGCGTCCTGGCTATCGCGCTGAAATCACGCCGCTGGGCAGCAATCGCGTTATTAAAGGCACGGTTGATAGCGTCGCCGCTGGCGTAACCAACTCCAGCAGCAGCAATGATTCTAAAGGCATGGCGACCGTCGATTCCAATCTGGAGTGGGTGCGTCTGGCCCAGCGCGTGCCGGTACGTATTCACCTTGATGAGCAGCAGGGCAACCTCTGGCCTGCGGGCACCACGGCGACCGTGGTGATCACCGGCGAGAAAGACCGCGATTCAAGCCAGGACTCTTTCTTCCGTAAAATGGCCCATCGCCTGCGCGAGTTTGGTTAATCGCCATGGGTATTTTCTCCATCGCCAGCCAGCATCTCCGCTTCGCCGTGAAGCTGGCGTGCGCCATCGTGCTGGCGCTGTTTATCGGCTTTCACTTCCAGCTGGAAACGCCCCGCTGGGCGGTGCTGACGGCCGCGATTGTTGCAGCAGGCCCCGCCTTTGCGGCAGGCGGTGAACCCTACTCTGGCGCAATCCGCTACCGCGGGATGCTGCGCATTGTCGGGACGTTTATCGGCTGTATTGCGGCGCTCACCATTATTATCCTGATGATCCGCACGCCTCTGCTAATGCTGATGGTGTGCTGTATCTGGGCGGGCTTCTGCACCTGGGTTTCTTCCCTGGTGAAAGTTGAAAACTCCTACGCCTGGGGTCTGGCTGGCTATACCGCGCTGATTATTGTCATCACCATTCAGTCCGAACCGCTGCTTGCCCCGCAGTTTGCCGTAGAGCGCTGCAGCGAGATCGTGATTGGTATCGTTTGCGCTATCGTCGCTGACCTGCTTTTCTCGCCGAGATCTATCAAACAGGAGGTGGACCGTGAGCTGGACGCGTTCATTGTTGCGCAGTACCAGCTGATGCAGCTTTGCATTAAGCACGGTGACAGCGAAGAGGTCGACAAGGCCTGGAGCGGCCTGGTGCGTCGCGCCCAGGCGCTGGAAGGCATGCGCAGCAACCTGAACATGGAGTCTTCGCGCTGGTCCCGCGCGAACCGCCGCCTGAAGGCCATCAACACCGTTTCGCTAACGCTGATCACCCAGGCGTGTGAAACCTACCTGATTCAAAACACCCGTCCTGAAGCGGTGACCGACACCTTCCGCGAGCTGTTCGATGAGCCGGTTGAAACGGTGCAGGACGTACACAGGCAGCTTAAACGCCTGCGCCGGGTTATCGCCTGGACGGGGGAGCGCGACACGCCGGTAACGATTTATACCTGGGTTGGCGCTGCGACGCGCTATCTGCTGCTGAAACGCGGCGTGATCGGCAATACTAAAATCAGCGCGGCAGAAGAAGAGGTGCTGCAGGGCGAGGTGGTGATCAAGGCGGAATCCGCCGAGCGTCACCATGCCATGGTTAACTTCTGGCGCACCACGCTGGCCTGTATGCTCGGCACGCTGTTCTGGCTGTGGACCGGCTGGACGTCCGGCAGCGGCGCAATGGTGATGATTGCCGTTGTGACCGCGCTGGCGATGCGTTTGCCGAATCCGCGCATGGTCGCCGTCGACTTCCTGTACGGGACAATAGCCGCACTTCCGCTCGGGGCCTTCTATTTCCTGGTGGTTCTGCCTTCGACCCAGCAGAGCATGCTGCTGCTCTGCATTAGCCTGGCGGTCATGGCGTTCTTTATTGGTATCGAAGTGCAAAAACGCCGTCTGGGATCGCTGGGGGCGCTGGCGAGCACCATCAATATTCTCGTTCTGGATAACCCGATGACGTTTCACTTCAGCCAGTTCCTCGACAGCGCGTTAGGGCAGCTGGTGGGCTGTTTCCTGGCGATGATGGTGATCCTGCTGGTTCGCGATAACTCTCAGGCGCGGACCGGACGCGTGCTGTTGAATCAGTTTGTGTCGGCTGCCGTATCGTCGCTGACCACCAACGCCGCACGCCGCAGGGAGAACCATCTTCCCGCGCTGTATCAGCAGCTGTTTTTACTGTTGAACAAATTCCCCGGCGACATCGCAAAATTTCGTCTGGCGTTAACGATGATCATTGCGCACCAGCGTCTGCGAAACGCGCCAGTGCCGATCAACGACGATCTCTCTGCGTATCACCGCCAGCTGCGGCGCACTGCTGACCATGTGATCTCCGCCTCCAGCGATGACAAACGCCGCCGCTACTTCACGCAGCTGCTGGAAGAGCTGGATATCTATCAGGAGAAGCTCAAGGTCTGGGAGGCGCCGCCTCAGGTGACCGAGCCGGTAGAGCGGCTGGTGTTTATGCTGCACCGCTACCAGAACGCCCTGACGGATAACTGATGATGGTAAAAAACCGACGCCAAAAGCGTCGGTTTTTTTGTGGCTATACTTAGTTCTGCATGCTCTTACATTCAGAAAGGGAGGACACATGACAACCCAGGCTCTGCAGGACAACATCCTTTTTCAGACCGGCTATCTGGTTAATGGCTTATGGAAAACGCTGGATACCACCTTTGACGTGCTGAATCCGGCAACCGGTGAGGTTGTTGCGAAAGTGGCAAAAGCGGGTAAAGCGGAAACCGAAGAAGCGATTGCCGCGGCGGCTAAAGCCTTCCCGGCATGGCGTGCCAAAACCGCCAAAGAGCGTTCGACGACCCTCTATCGCTGGTATGAACTGATTATTGAGAATAAAAGCTGGCTTGGCCGGTTAATGACCACCGAACAGGGCAAGCCCCTGAAGGAAGCGGAGGGCGAAGTCGAGTACGCTGCCAGCTTTATTCAATGGTTTGCCGAGCAGGCCAAGCGCGCCAACGGTGAAATTATTCCCCCCATTAAGCCCGGCTCCCGCATTCTCGCGACCCGCGAACCCGTCGGCGTGGTGGCGGCGATCACGCCGTGGAACTTCCCGATGGCCATGCTCACCCGTAAATTAGGCCCGGCGCTTGCCGCAGGGTGTACGGGGGTGATTAAACCCGCCAACAACACGCCGCTTAGCGCCTTTGCGCTGCTCACGCTGGCTAAACAGGCTGGCGTACCGGATGGCGTGCTCAACGCCGTGGCGGGCAATACGCATGAAATCAGCGACGCCATTATGGCGAGCCACGACGTGCGCAAGATCTCCTTTACCGGATCAACCTCGGTAGGCAAAACGCTGGTGCGTAACGCCGCAGAAACGATGAAAAAAGTCTCGATGGAGCTGGGAGGAAATGCCCCGTATATCGTCTTTGAAGATGCGGACATTGATGCCGCGGTGAAAGGGGCAATCGCCAACAAATTCCGTAACGCCGGGCAGGTCTGCGTCAGCGTTAACCGCTTCTATATCCAGGAAACCGTTTACGATAAGTTTGTGAATCAGCTTGCCGATGCGGTGAAGGCGCTGAAGGTGGGGAATGGCGTGGAAGAGGGCGTGGTGGTTGGTCCGCTGATCGAGTCCGCTGCCGTCGATAAAGTCCGCGAGCATGTTGAAGATGCCGTGGCCAAAGGCGCGACGGTGCTGGCCGGCGGTAAGCCACACGATCTTGGCGGAAATTTCTGGATGCCAACCGTGCTCGGCGATTGCCATGAGGGCATGAAGCTGGCAGAAGAAGAGACGTTTGGCCCGGTCGCGGCCTGCTTCCGTTTCACCTCGGAAGATGAAGTTATCCAGCGGGCTAACAATACGCCTTTCGGGCTGGCGGCCTATTTCTACACTCAGAATTTATCTCGCGTTTTTCGCGTCTCACAGGCAATTGAGAGCGGCATGATCGGCATTAACGAGTGCGCGGTTTCAACGGAATTGGGGCCGTTTGGCGGTGTGAAAGAGTCCGGGCTGGGCCGTGAGGGTTCGGTATTGGGTCTGGACGAGTTTCTGGAAGTCAAAACCCTTCACATTGGAGGGCTGTAATGGACAGGGCGGCTGGCAATGAAAATCTATACCTTTGATTTTGATGAAATCGACAGTCAGGAAGCGTTCTATCGTGAATTTGTCCGCGTGTTTAACCTTGAGCGGGAAAGCGTTACCAATCTGGATACGCTATGGGACGTGGTCACCGGCAATCAGTTACCGTTACCGCTGGAGATAGAGTTTATCCATCTGCCCGACAAGCTGCGCAGGCGCTTCGGCGCGCTGGTTTTATTATTCGATGAAGCGGAAGAAGAGCTGGAAGGTCAGCTGCGTTTTAACGCCCGGCATTAGTAAAAAAAGCCCCTGACCGGGAGGTCAGGGGCAAGTCGTATGATGAGATACGACGAGGGTTTATTTATACAGCTCAGCGGTTGCGTGCCAGTGATCGCCCTGATTCAGCTCGGTAACGCGATAGCTGCTTGCGCCCGCTTTTTCAGCTTTTGCTGCCAGTTCCTGACGGATATCCATCGGAGCGCCGGTAACGGACGTTACGGATACACTACCCATAGACTGCAGATTCTGTGCCTGGTCGGCATTTACCTGTTGTACGGCTGCGCTCGCGCCGAAAGAAAGAACGGATGCCAGGCCGAGGGTTGCGATGATTAATTTGGTTTTCATAGTCTTTGCTCCTGAAAAGGGTGTTCTCAACGGCGAGAAGGGTTGAACTGCTATTTTTATGCCTGGTGCCGTTGAGTGGATAATTAGGTCTTCTGGTATTACTAAAACTTATTTGTACAGCTCAGCGGTTGCGTGCCAGTGGTCGCCGGAACGCGCTTCGATGATGCGATAAGATGATGCACCCTGTTCATCCGCTTTTTTGTTCAGCATTTCATGCATGTCCATCGGAGAGGTGCTCACCGCGCCGACAGAAACAGTGCCGATTGCCTGGCGGGATTGCGCCTGATCCGCGTTAATAGAGTCAGCCGCAAACGCACCGAATGACAGGACAGACAGGACGCTCAGCGCCGCTACAGTAGTTTTCATGTTCATGATTCTTTACCTCGTCGAATTTTTTAGTGGGGTCTTGTTTCGTGACCCTCATCACAAAATCAAGTATACACTAATCACGCTAAAAATTAATACCAGACTAATTGTTTCACAGGTAATTACGTGTTAACGGCGGTAATTTTTATAACAAAAATGCATAAAAGTGGACGTTTTTTCGACATAATGTTGCTGTATATCTAATTAAATCATATGGATATGATAATTTGATTTTTTGTGCGATTTGTTGATTTGGCATTCATCAAATGAATGTTAATGGATGGTAAAAAGCACTATTTGTTAAAGTCAGAAGGGGAGAAAGCAGGGGAAAACCTGGCGGGAGCAGAACAAACCCCGCAGCTGCGCCACGGGGGGAGAGGATTACAGTTCCTGTTCGAACAGGACCAGAATCGCTTCGTAGAGATCTTTCACGGAGAAACCATTCGCTGGGGTTGTAAAGATGGTGTCATCGCCGGCGATGGTACCCAGAATGCCTTCCGCTTTACCTAATGAGTCCAGCAGGCGCGCGATAAGCTGCGCAGCACCAGGGCTCGTGTGGATCACCACCACGGCATCGTTATAGTCGATATCCAGCACCAGGTTTTTCAGCGGGCTGGAGGTGGTCGGCACGCCAAGTTCAGCAGGCAGGCAATAGACCATCTCCATTTTGGCGTTACGCGTACGCACCGCGCCAAATTTGGTTAACATGCGGGAGACTTTCGACTGGTTGATGTTATCGAAGCCTTGTTCCTGCAGCGCCTGAACAATTTCTCCCTGAGAACTGAATTTCTCTTCTTTGAGCAGCGCCTTAAACGCCTTCACTAATTCTTCTTGCTTAGACGAGCTTCGCATAAGTCACCCGGAATATGACGATAGAAACAACATTATTATGCATGTGGATGAATTTTTATGCAAATTATCTACCGAGCGGTAGGCTGAAATAATGTTATGAAAGGGAGTGATTTTATCAGAATTCGTTATCGGAAAACATGCCTGAGTCACGCCGCGCAAATAAGCTTAAAAGTAAATTAAATGTTATCAAAATGATGTTGTTTTGGTGGCTGGGCAGGGTGTATTGTAACCACCTCTTGATTCGTCACCCCCGACTGAACGTTTACGAGGGTGAAAAGCGTGTGACCTCTAATTATTTAGCTACGAAAATTGTAATTATTTACCTGCTGAATTATGGTCGCCGCAACGGAGTTGAAGATAATTAAGTTAACCATAATAAGGAGTTTAGGATGAAAGTCGCAGTCCTCGGCGCTGCTGGTGGTATCGGCCAGGCGCTTGCCCTACTACTGAAAACCCAACTGCCTTCAGGCTCAGAACTCTCCCTGTACGATATTGCCCCGGTTACCCCAGGTGTGGCGGTTGACCTGAGCCACATTCCGACAGCTGTGAAAATCAAAGGCTTCTCCGGTGAAGACGCGCGTCCTGCGCTGCAGGGTGCAGACGTGGTGCTGATCTCCGCAGGTGTTGCACGTAAGCCTGGCATGGATCGTTCAGACCTGTTCAACGTCAACGCGGGTATCGTGAAGAACCTGGTGCAGCAGATTGCAGAAATCTGCCCGAAAGCCTGCATCGGCATTATCACTAACCCGGTGAACACCACCGTAGCTATCGCGGCAGAAGTGCTGAAGAAAGCGGGCGTTTACGATAAAAACAAACTGTTCGGCGTCACCACGCTGGATATCATCCGTTCCAACACCTTCGTTGCTGAGCTGAAAGGCAAACAGCCAACTGAGGTTGAAGTGCCGGTTATCGGTGGTCACTCAGGCGTGACGATCCTGCCTCTGCTGTCGCAGATCCCGGGCGTGAGCTTCACCGAGCAGGAAGTGGCTGACCTGACCAAACGCATCCAGAACGCGGGCACCGAAGTGGTGGAAGCGAAGGCCGGTGGCGGTTCTGCAACGCTGTCTATGGGTCAGGCGGCGGCACGTTTCGGCCTGTCTCTCGTTCGCGCGCTGCAGGGCGAGAAAGGCGTTGTTGAATGCGCTTATGTAGAAGGCGACGGCGAACACGCCCGCTTCTTCTCTCAGCCGCTGCTGCTGGGTAAAAACGGTATTGAAGAACGTAAGTCTATCGGTACGCTGAGCGCGTTTGAACAAAACGCGATGGAAGGCATGCTGGATACGCTGAAGAAAGATATCACCCTGGGCGAAGAGTTCGTTAACAAGTAAAACGCACTTTCCCCGGTATAAAAAAACGGAGCTTATTGCTCCGTTTTTTATGGCCGTCAGTTGGTCGCCGGGTACTCCTGGATCGTCACCTGAATCGTCAGCTTCTTATCGTTACGCATAACTTCGACCGGGATAATTGAGCCTGGGCGTATTTCTGCCACCTGGTCCATGGTCTCGAGCGCCGATACCGCAGGCGTGCCGTTCACCGATACGATGACATCGTTGACCTGAATACCCGCGTTGGCCGCCGGTCCGCCCGGGGAGACTTCGTTAACCACGATCCCCTGAATCTGATCGATACCGCCGCCCTGCGTGTGCATCGGCGCAATCTCACGCCCGCCAATGCCGATATAACCGCGGATGACGCGGCCATCGCGGATCAGCTTATCCATAATCTTCGTCGCCAGCTGGAACGGGATCGCAAAGCCGATACCTTCCGGCGTCTCGCCGTCGTTGCTTTTATCGAAGGAGAGGGTGTTGATACCCATCAGTTCGCCCAGCGAGTTCACCAGCGCGCCGCCTGAGTTGCCGTGGTTGATAGATGCATCGGTTTGAAGGAAGTTCTGCCGCCCTGACGGGTTCAGGCCAATTCGACCGGTGGCGCTGATAATGCCCTGGGTGATGGTCTGGCCGAGGTTATACGGGTTACCGATCGCCAGCACCACGTCGCCAATGTGCGGCGTACGCTTGCGGTTAATCGGGATAGTCGGCAGACCGCCGGTGGCGTTGATTTTCAGCACGGCCAGGTCGGTCAGGCTATCGGAGCCGACCAGCAGGGCCTCAAACACGCGACCGTCCTGCAGCGCGACGATAATCTGGTCGGCATCGTTAATCACGTGTTTGTTCGTAATGATGTAACCGCGCTCGTCCATAATCACCCCGGAGCCGAGCGTGCGGATCTCCAGCTGATTATGGCTCGAACTATTAAGACCGCGGTTATAGACGTTAACCACGGCAGGCGCCGCACGGCGGACGGCCTGGTTATAGGTGGCCGGCGTTTCATCCGTGCTGTCAAACTGAGGGGCAGTCAGCTTGTTGAACTGGCGTAAAGAGGGCATAGCCACTAACAGCAGGCCAGCAACAATCAAACCGATAGCAATAGAACGAAAGAGCTTTAAAAGCATGATGCGCGTGTCGTTAATAAAGGAACGGTTTGCAGCATAGCATGAGTTATCCGGACATCACACGCAGCGGCGATGCCCGGCGTCGCAAATGCCTAGCGTAATAAAATATAGATAGAGTCGTTGCCGCGCATAATCTGCAGGGCAATGACCGTCGGTTTACCTTCCAGCACCTTGCGCATCTCCGCGATAGACTGCACGCGATTGCGGTTCACACCGATGATAACGTCATCCTGGTGCAATCCCGCCTGCGCGGCAGGGCTGCTCTTCTCGACGGTATCAACGGTAATCCCCTTGGTGCCGTCTTTTAGCTGGCCGTCGCTCAGCGTCGCCCCCTGCAGGGTCGGAGCGATAAGCTCCGCGCTGGCAGAGGAAGAGGTGCTCTTGTCCAGCGTGACCTCAACATCCAGCGGCTTGCCGTCGCGAATCAGGCCCAGCTTCACTTTGGCACCCGGTTCCGTGGTGGCAATACGGGAGCGCAGTTCGGCGAAGCTGCTCAGCGGCTTGCCGTTAAGGCTGACGATGACATCACCGGATTTCACGCCGGCTTTCGCCGATCCGGAATTGGGCAGCACTTCACTGATAAACGCCCCACGCTGCACATTGATGTTGAACGCCTTGGCGATATCCGCGCTCATCTCCATCCCTTTAATCCCCAGCAGCCCGCGTTTGACTTCACCAAACTGGATGAGCTGCTGAGACAGCGTTTTGGCCATATTGCTGGGAATGGCAAAGCCAATTCCGACGCTGCCGCCGCTCGGGGCGAGGATTGCCGTGTTAATGCCGATCAGTTCACCGTTGAGATTAAGCAGCGCACCGCCGGAGTTACCGCGGTTAATAGAGGCATCGGTCTGAATAAAGTTTTCCAGCCCTTCCAGATTCAGTCCACTGCGCCCCAGCGCGGAGACAATGCCTGAGGTGGCGGTCTGGCCGAGGCCGAACGGGTTACCGACGGCAACGGCAAAGTCGCCGACGCGCAGCTTGTCGGAGTCCGCAATGGCAATTTGCGTCAGGTTGCTCGGGTTTTGCACCTGCAGCAGCGCAATGTCGCTCTGGTCGTCGCCGCCGATCAGCCTGGCATCGAATTCACGCCCGTCATTCAGCTGGACGCTGATTTTATCCGCCTGGCTGATCACGTGGTTATTGGTCAGGATGTAGCCTTTAGCCGCATCAATGATGACCCCTGAACCGAGCCCTTCAAAAGGCTGCGCCTGCTGGTCGGGAGCGTCATCACCAAAATATTTTTTCAGTTCTTCAGGGACGCGCTGGCTTTGTCGCGCCGTGCCTTCCACCTGGACGCTGACCACGGCGGGCAACACTTTTTCCAGCATCGGCGCCAGGCTCGGAATGGCGGCTTGTCCGGGTACCTGCGACGGCAAAGCCGCACCCGCAGGGTAGGATGCCGAGAGAGATAACCCGACACTTAACGCTAACGCGCTCAACAGCTGGTTTTTTTTCTTCATTGATGCTGACTCTCGTATCCTGGAATGAAAGAAGAACGGCCCCAAAAACATCCTGATGTTATTGAATTTTAAACCGCTGAACAATGAGGTGTTTGACTAAATAATAGCTGGGGACGGAAAGAAAGGACGGGCGCAGTCGCTGCGCCCGTAAAATAAATTCAGGTTGTGCGATTAATCGCGTTTTGCACCACCGCGCAGCAGGCCTGACGCGCCGTCAGAATAGTCGCGAGGCATCTGAACAGGGGCCTGATCGTTACCGGCTTCTGAATCTGCCAGACGGTTGCGGAACGGGTTGGTTTCCGCCGTCATTTCCGGCAGCAGGCTGCTGGAGCTTTTCGCCATATGTTGGTACAGCTGACGATAGTCTGTCGCCATATTGTCCAGCAGCTCGGCGCTACGGGCAAAGTGGCTGACCAGCTCTTCGCGATACTCTTCCAGCTCGGCTTTGTTCTTTTCCAGTTCGTACTGCAGAGACTGCTGCTGACGCAATTTGCGATTACCGAAACGCATCGCCACAGCACCAATGATGATGCCGACGACTAAACCGATTAGCGCATATTCCCAGGTCATGAACTTCTCCCGTTGTCTTGTTGTTCCGTAGGGTGTTGGCTCGGCTCCTGCCTGTGCCTGATATTGCCACTATAACCGCTATTTCTGCAGAAGTGGAATCCTGACGTATCATCGCGTAGTGTAGAACGGCCTTTTTTTCATCAGTCACGCCTGCTGGTGAGGTTTAATTGAAGGAATAACAACAAGATTATGCAAAGCCTGTCCCCCGCATCGCGATACCAACACGCCCTGAAAGAGGGTTCACACCAGCCGGATGACGTTCAGCGTGAAGCGGTAAATCGTCTGGAATCGATTTACCAGTCGCTCACGGCCCAGCCCGCAGAAACCGTGCAGGGCGGGGGGCTGAAGGCCGCGTTTGGTCGCTTCCTCGGTAAGAAAGAGCCGCAGAAGACGCCACCTGTTCGCGGCTTATATATGTGGGGCGGCGTTGGGCGCGGTAAAACCTGGCTGATGGACATGTTCTATCAGAGCCTGCCCGGTACGCGTAAGCAGCGTCTGCACTTTCACCGCTTTATGCTGCGAGTGCACGAAGAGCTGACGGCATTGCAGGGTAAAAGCGATCCGCTGGAGATTGTGGCCGACCGCTTTAAGGCCGAAACGGACGTGCTTTGCTTTGACGAATTTTTTGTCTCCGATATTACAGACGCCATGCTGCTGGGCGGGCTGATGAAAGCGCTGTTTGCGCGCGGCATTACCCTGGTGGCGACGTCAAATATTCCGCCGGACGATCTGTATCGCAACGGTCTGCAGCGCGCGCGATTCCTGCCCGCTATTGATGCCATTAAACAGCACTGTGACGTGATGAACGTTGATGCGGGTGTGGATTACCGTCTGCGCACGCTGACCCAGGCCCACCTGTGGCTTTCGCCGTTGAACGCTGAAACTACCGCTCAGATGGATAAGCTGTGGCTTGCGCTGTCAGGGGCAAAACGTGATAACGCCCCGGTGCTGGAGATTAACCACCGTCCGCTGCAAACGCTGGGCGTAGAAAATCAAACACTGGCCGTCTCTTTTGCCACGCTCTGCGTAGATGCCCGCAGCCAGCATGATTACATTGCGCTCTCGCGCCTGTTCCACACCGTGATGCTGCTGGATGTTCCTGTCATGACGCCGCTGATGGAGAGCGAGGCGCGGCGATTCATTGCGCTGGTGGATGAATTCTACGAACGCCACGTTAAGCTGGTGGTCAGCGCAGAAGTTCCTTTATATGAGGTGTATCGGGGGGAGCGACTCAAGTTTGAGTTCCAGCGCTGCCTGTCGCGCCTGCAGGAGATGCAAAGCGAGGACTACCTCAAGCGCGAGCATATGCCGTAATAAATGCCGCCCTCTCCCCGTGGGAGAGGGGCTGGGGATGAGGGCATCAGGCCTTAACAAACGCCACCCTCTCCCTGTGGGAGAGGGGCTGGGGGTGAGGGCACCAGACCGCACCGTCTACCACCCCCGAAAAACCCATTCCAAATCACATTTAAGGGTCGATCTTTGACCTCAACTTCTCTATAATCTTGCGACCCCACGTTACGAGAAGGTTTTTTTCCCAAAACTTTCTATGTGTCGGCATTTGCTATTCGAAGGGGTAGGTTTGCCGGACTTTGTCGTGTGAGCCTCAACTGACTAAACGTTTGGGTGTTCACCAACGTGTAACTTATTTATTTGGGTAAGCTTTTAATGAAAACTTTTACAGCTAAACCAGAAACCGTACAACGCGACTGGTATGTTGTTGACGCGACCGGTAAAACTCTGGGCCGTCTGGCTTCCGAACTGGCTCGTCGCCTGCGCGGTAAGCACAAAGCGGAATACACTCCGCACGTTGATACTGGTGACTACATCATCGTTCTGAACGCAGAAAAAGTTGCTGTAACCGGCAACAAGCGCGAAGACAAAATGTACTACCATCACACCGGCCACATCGGTGGTATCAAAGAAGCGACCTTTGAAGAGATGATTGCTCGCCGTCCTGAGCGTGTGATTGAAATCGCGGTTAAAGGCATGCTGCCAAAAGGCCCGCTGGGTCGTGCTATGTTCCGTAAACTGAAAGTTTACGCAGGTAACGAGCACAACCACGCGGCACAGCAACCGCAAGTTCTTGACATCTAATCGGGATTATAGGCAATGGCTGAAAATCAATACTACGGCACTGGTCGCCGCAAAAGTTCCGCAGCTCGCGTGTTCATCAAACCGGGCAGTGGTAAAATCGTAATCAACCAACGTTCTCTGGAACAGTACTTCGGTCGTGAAACTGCCCGCATGGTAGTTCGCCAGCCGCTGGAACTGGTTGATATGGTAGAAAAACTGGATCTGTACATCACCGTTAAAGGTGGTGGTATCTCCGGTCAGGCAGGTGCGATCCGTCACGGTATCACCCGCGCTCTGATGGAGTACGACGAATCCCTGCGTTCTGAACTGCGTAAAGCTGGCTTCGTTACTCGTGACGCGCGTCAGGTTGAACGTAAGAAAGTGGGTCTGCGTAAAGCACGTCGTCGTCCACAGTTCTCCAAACGTTAATCACTTTCTGCTTACGCAGAACGATTGGCGAAAAACCCGCTTCGGCGGGTTTTTTTATGGATAATGCGCAGGTTATCCACAAAATCCATTCATCTATCTTCTCTTTTTCCACATTTCCAGAATCCCCTCACCACAAAGCCATCAAAATCTGGTAAACTATCATCCAATTTTCTGCCCAAATATCGGTGAATACTCGATTTTTGTTCGATTCTTGAACAATGTGTCTTCTCTGGGATGGGCGATATTTCATCTGGCTGGCCCCTGTTGGGCCGGTAGCAGTAAAATTCTGAATATACCTGGAGGTTTTCATGGCTGTCGCTGCCAACAAACGTTCGGTAATGACGCTGTTTTCTGGTCCTACTGACATTTATAGCCATCAGGTTCGTATCGTGCTGGCCGAGAAGGGTGTCAGTTTTGAGATCGAGCATGTGGAAAAGGATAACCCACCTCAGGATCTGATCGATCTCAACCCGAGCCAGAGCGTACCGACGCTGGTGGATCGCGAGCTGACCCTGTGGGAATCCCGCATCATTATGGAATACCTGGATGAGCGTTTCCCGCATCCGCCGCTGATGCCTGTTTACCCGGTTGCGCGTGGCGAAAGCCGCCTGTACATGCAGCGCATCGAAAAAGACTGGTACTCGCTGATGAACGTTATCGTCAACGGTTCCTCCTCTGAAGCCGATGCCGCACGTAAACAGCTGCGTGAAGAGCTGCTGGCAATTGCCCCTGTGTTTGGTCAGAAGCCATTCTTCCTGAGCGACGAGTTCAGCCTGGTGGATTGCTACCTGGCACCGCTGCTGTGGCGTCTGCCTACGCTGGGCGTTGAGTTCAGCGGCCCGGGCGCAAAAGAGCTGAAGGGCTACATGACCCGCGTATTTGAACGCGATTCTTTCCTGGCATCTCTGACTGAGCCAGAACGTGAAATGCGTCTTGGCCGAGGCTAATAACTGTGGAAATGTCACAACTTTCTCCACGCCGTCCGTATCTGCTGCGCGCCTTCTATGAATGGCTGCTGGATAACCAGCTCACGCCGCACCTGGTTGTGGATGTGACGTTGCCGGACGTGCAGGTTCCTATGGAATACGCACGTGACGGACAGATCGTGCTGAACATTGCACCGCGCGCGGTGGGTAATCTGGAGCTGGCCAATGACGAAGTGCGCTTTAACGCGCGCTTCGGCGGCGTGCCGCGTCAGGTTTCGGTTCCACTGGCTGCGGTACTGGCGATCTACGCACGTGAAAACGGTGCTGGCACCATGTTCGAGCCTGAAGCGGCGTATGACGAAGACGTTGCCAGCCTGAACGATGACAACGCATCCGATGAACGCGAAAGCGACACCGTGATGTCTCTGATCGACGGTGATAAACCGGATCATCACGACGACAATGACCCTGATGACGATCCGCCTCCGCGCGGTGGCCGTCCGGCGCTGCGCGTAGTGAAATAATCAAACAGGCCCTCAGGGCCTGTTTTGCTTTCTGCCCCTTTTCGCCCCCTCTAATTTCCTGTGTTATGATGAGCCGTTTTCCTTCTATGGCACCGGACTGCAATGAAACCGACCGATCTTAAAGCTGAAAACTCTGATGAAACTATTGGCCGCAGCCTGCATCGTCGTCCGCTGACGCGCAAAAAGCTGTCCGATATGGTGGAGGAAGAGCTGGAGCAGATGATCCGCCGCAAGGAGTTCGCCCAGGGAGAACAACTGCCCTCCGAACGCGAGCTGATGGAGTTTTTCAACGTGGGCCGCCCTTCGGTGCGTGAGGCGCTGGCGGCGCTAAAGCGCAAAGGGCTGGTGCAGATCAACAACGGTGAACGTGCCCGCGTCTCCATGCCTTCAGCCGATACCATCATCAGCGAACTTTCAGGCATGGCGAAAGATTTCCTGACCCAGCCCGGCGGCATTGCCCATTTTGAGCAGCTACGCCTGTTCTTTGAATCCAGCCTCGTTCGGTTTGCGGCTGAGTTTGCCACTGACGATCAAATCGCTCAGCTGACAAAAGCGCTGGAGATCAACAGCCAGTCTCTGGATGATAATGCCCTGTTTATTCGATCCGACGTCGATTTCCACCGCGTGCTGGCGGAGATCCCCGGCAATCCAATCTTCAACGCGATCCACGTTGCGCTGCTCGACTGGCTGATCGCCGCGCGTCCAAAAGTGCCGGATGCCGAGCTGTATAAGCATAATGAAGTCAGCTATCGCCAGCATATTGCGATCGTCGATGCGATCCGCCGCCGCGATCCGGATGAGGCCGATCGCGCGCTCCAGACCCACCTCAACAGCGTTTCTGCCACCTGGCACGCTTTCGGCCAACATTCAAAAGCCAAAAAATAACGATCCTTTAGTGAAGCAGATCGCAATATAAGCGTTCTGTATTCCACTGCTGCTTAATTGATCTGGTATAACAGGTATAAAGGTATGTCGTTATAACAAACACACGATTGATTGAGGTAACTATGGCAACGCAATTACGCGGCGTAATGGCCGCACTCCTGACCCCGTTTACTCAGCAGCAAATGCTCGATAAAGAGAGCCTGCGCCGTCTGGTGCAGTTCAATATTGAGCAAGGCATCGACGGGCTTTATGTGGGTGGCTCAACGGGAGAGGCTTTTGTGCAAAGCCTTTCAGAACGCGAGCAGGTAATGGAGATCGTGGCGGATGAGGCGAAGGGGAAAATTACCCTCATTGCCCATGTTGGCTGCGTCAGCACCGCAGAAAGCCAGCAGCTGGCAACTGCCGCCGCCCGCTTTGGGTTTGACGCCGTGTCCGCCGTCACACCGTTCTACTATCCCTTCAGCTTTGAAGAACACTGCGACCACTATCGTGCAATTATTGACTCCGCTGATGGTTTGCCGATGGTGGTCTACAACATTCCTGCGCTGAGCGGCGTTAAGTTAACGCTGGAGCAGATCAACACGCTGGTGACGCTGCCGGGCGTCGGCGCACTGAAGCAAACCTCTGGCGATCTCTTCCAGATGGAGCAGATCCGCCGCGCGCATCCGGATCTGGTGCTCTACAACGGCTACGACGAGATCTTCGCCTCCGGACTGCTGGCAGGCGCTGACGGAGGGATCGGCAGTACGTACAACATTATGGGCTGGCGCTATCAGGCGATCGCTAAAGCGGTTCGGGAAGGGGATAACGCCACCGCGCAGCGCCTGCAAGGCGAGTGCAACAAGGTTATCGACCTGCTGATCGGCGCCGGCGTCTTCCGTGGTCTGAAAACGGTGCTGCACTATATGGACGTGGTCTCCGTACCGCTGTGTCGCAAGCCGTTTTCACCCGTGGACGAAAAATTCGTGCCCGCGCTTAAAGCCCTGGCAGAGCAGCTCATGGCGGAAAAACGCTAACGCATTACGTAGGCCGGACAAGGCACAGCCGCCGTCCGGCAAAACGACAGAGAAATCGTCGGGAGAGTGAAATGAGTATATCTACCCAAAGCATCCCGTGGTACCGCCATCTTAGCCGCCCGCAGTGGCGCGCATTCTCCGCTGCCTGGCTGGGATATTTGCTAGATGGCTTCGATTTTGTACTGATTGCCTTAGTTCTGACGGAAGTGAAAAGCGAGTTCGGCCTGACGACGGTGGAAGCTGCGAGCCTGATTTCGGCGGCCTTTATCTCACGCTGGTTCGGTGGCCTGCTGCTGGGGGCGATGGGCGATCGCTATGGCCGCAAGCTGGCGATGATTACCAGCATTGTTCTTTTCTCCTGCGGCACCCTGGCCTGCGGGTTTGCGCCGGGCTACGTCACCATGTTTATCGCCAGAATGGTGATCGGCATGGGGATGGCGGGCGAATACGGCTCCAGCGCAACCTACGTAATCGAAAGCTGGCCAAAGCAGCTGCGCAACAAGGCGAGCGGCTTTTTGATTTCCGGTTTCTCCGTGGGGGCCGTCATCGCCGCGCAGGTCTACAGCCTCGTGGTCCCCGTCTGGGGCTGGCGCGCGCTGTTCTTTATCGGCATCTTGCCTATCGTTTTTGCCCTGTGGCTGCGCAAAAACATCCCGGAAGCCGAGGACTGGAAGGCGAAGCACGCTGGCAAAGCGCCGGTGCGCACGATGGTCGATATTCTGTATCGCGGTAAGTACCGCGTCATCAATATTGCCATGACGCTGTTTGCCGGCGCAGCGCTGTGGCTCTGCTTTGCCGGAGAGCTAAACAACGTTGGGATGGTGGTTATTCTGGGGCTGCTGTGCACCGTCGTTTTTATCAGCTTTATGGTGCAAAGCAGCGGCAAACGCTGGCCCACTGGCGTAACGCTGATGGTTGTGGTGCTGTTTGCCTTTCTCTATTCGTGGCCGATTCAGGCGCTGCTGCCAACCTATTTGAAAACGGAGCTGGCCTACGATCCGGCTACGGTGGCCCGGGTGCTGTTCTTCAGCGGATTTGGCGCGGCGGTGGGCTGCTGCGTAGGCGGTTTTCTTGGCGACTGGCTGGGCACGCGTAAAGCGTACGTCTGCAGCCTGCTGGCCTCGCAGCTGCTCATAATTCCGGTGTTTGCGATCGGCGGCGCGAATATCTGGGTGCTCGGGCTGCTGCTCTTTTTCCAGCAGATGCTGGGTCAGGGCATTTCCGGGATCTTACCTAAGCTCATCGGCGGCTATTTCGATACCGACCAGCGGGCGGCCGGGCTTGGATTTACCTATAACGTCGGCGCGCTGGGCGGCGCGCTTGCACCGGTGATTGGCGCTCTGCTGTCCCAGCGGATGGAGCTGGGAACCGCGCTGGGATCGCTCTCCTTTGGCCTGACGTTTGTCGTGATCCTGTTGATCGGCCTCGATATGCCTTCCCGCGTTCAGCGCTGGATCAGGCCGGAAGCGCTGCGTACTCACGACGCCATCGACGGTAAACCGCTGAGCGGAGCCTTTCCTGCGGGCGCGGTCAAACGCGAGGAGGTGATGAAATGACGACGCTGGCAATCGATATTGGCGGCACGAAGCTCGCTGCCGCCCTGGTTGAAGGGGACGTTATGTCGATGCGCAGGGCGTGCCCGACCCCCGGCAGCCGGACGCCGGGCGCGCTTGAGGAGGCGCTACGTGCCCTGGTTTTACCCCTGGTTAAGCACGCCGGGCGCGTGGCGGTGGCGTCGACAGGGATTATTCATAACGGCGTGCTCACCTCCATCAATCCGGCCAACCTGGGCGGCCTGGAGCACTTTCCGCTGGTCGCCTTTCTGGAAGCCGCCACGCAATTACCGGTCATGGCGGTTAACGACGCTCAGGCCGCCGCATGGGCAGAGTTTTGCGCCTTGCCCGAGAGGGACGATATGGTGTTCCTGACGGTTTCAACCGGCGTGGGCGGCGGCGTTGTACTCAATGGAAAACTTCAGACGGGCAGCGGCGGGCTGGCCGGGCATCTTGGGCATACGCTGGCCGATCCCGCCGGGCCGCTTTGTGGCTGTGGACGACGAGGATGCGTTGAAGCCATTGCCTCAGGCCGGGGCATTGCCGCTCAGGCGCAGGGCGAACTGGCAGGGCTGGATGCGAAGGCGATATTCAGCCGGGATACGCCGCAGGCCCGCGGGCTGGTGGCTAGTTCGGCACACGCGCTGGCGCGACTGATCGCCGACGTGAAAGCCGTTACCGACTGTCAGGTTGTCGTGGTCGGCGGCAGCGTGGGGCTGGCGGAGGGGTATCTACCCCTGGTGAAAGCCTGTTTATCGCAGGAGCCAGACGTGTATCAGGTGCCCCTTCGGGCGGCGCATTATCGCCACGACGCCGGGCTATTGGGCGCGGCGCTGTTAGCTACAGGAGACGCGTTATGATGATGGGAGAGCTGCAGTCACTGGCATCGTCGGGCCTGCCCGCCGCACTTGTGAATGCTCTCACGCTGGCGGTTGCCGCCCGGCCGCAGGAGAAAGCGCCGGGTCACTACGCACTGCAGGGTGATGATATCTTTATGAATGTTATGCAGTTTTCTACACAAGCTCCGGAGCTGAAAAAGGCAGAGCTGCACGCGGAGTATATTGATATCCAGCTCCTGTTAGCCGGTGAAGAGCGGATTCTGTTTGGCGTTGCGGAGTCCGCGCGCGGGTGTGAGGAAATGCATAGCGCCGAGGATTATCAGCTTTGCAGCCGCATCGAAGGGGAGCAGTCGGTAGCGTTAAGACCGGGGATGTTCGTGGTGTTTATGCCGGGGGAACCGCATAAGCCAGGGTGTATCACCGACTCGGCGGGAGAGATTAAAAAGGCCGTGGTGAAGGTTCGCGCCAGCCTGTTAACCGCATAAAAAAAGCCGGATGGTTTTCCATCCGGCTCGATCTTTTACACTTCCAGGTAGTTAAGAATACCGTCAGCCGCTTTGCGCCCTTCGGCAATCGCCGTCACCACCAGGTCGGAACCGCGAACGATATCGCCACCGGCGAAGATTTTCGGGTTGCTGGTCTGGAAAGCGTTATCGCTGCCTTCTGGCGCAATCACGCGGCCCTGCGAATCCAGCTCGACGCTGTGCTTCGCCAGCCACTCCATGCTGTGAGGACGGAAACCGAACGCCATCACCACGGCATCGGCAGGGATCACATGTTCAGAGCCTGCCACGATTTCCGCGCGACGACGGCCCTTCGCATCCGGCGCGCCCATCTCCGTGCGCGCCATCTTCACGCCGCTCACTTTACCGTTGGCATTCACTTCCACGCCCAGAGGCTGAATGTTGAACTGGAACTCCACGCCCTCTTCACGCGCGTTTTTCACCTCGCGCTTAGAGCCCGGCATGTTTTCTTCATCGCGACGGTAGGCGCAGATCACGTGGGCCGCGTTCTGGCGAATAGAGGTACGCACGCAGTCCATCGCGGTATCACCGCCGCCCAGCACCACCACGCGCTTGCCTTCCATGCTGACGAACGGCTCTTCGGCGGTTTCGCCGTAGCCCATAATCTGCTTGGTGTTGGCAATCAGGAACGGCAGAGCGTCAAACACGCCGGGCGCGTCTTCGTTCTCCAGGCCGCCGCGCATGGACTGATAGGTGCCCACGCCCAGGAACACGGCATCGTAATCCTTCAGCAGATCGTCGAGCTGCACGTCGCGGCCCACTTCCACGTTCAGTTTGAACTCGATGCCCATGCCGGTGAAGATTTCACGGCGACGGGTCATGACCTCTTTTTCCAGCTTGAAGGCCGGGATACCGAAGGTCAGCAGGCCGCCGATTTCCGGATGACGGTCAAAGACCACCGCCTTCACGCCGTTGCGGGTCAGCACGTCCGCACAGGCCAGGCCCGCCGGGCCCGCGCCGATGATGGCCACGCGCTTGTCGGTTTGACGCACGCCGGTCATATCCGGACGCCAGCCCATCTCGAACGCTTTATCATTGATATAGCGCTCGATATTGCCGATGGTCACCGCGCCAAACTCGTCGTTTAGCGTACAGGAACCTTCACACAGACGATCCTGAGGACACACGCGGCCGCACACTTCCGGCAGGGTGTTGGTCTGGTGAGACAGCTCGGCCGCTTCAAAAATACGTCCTTCGTTGGCGAGCTTCAGCCAGTTTGGGATGTAGTTGTGTACCGGACATTTCCATTCGCAGTAAGGGTTGCCGCAGGACAGGCAGCGGTCTGCCTGCGCTTTGGCCTGGCCTTCTGAAAACGGCTCGTAGATTTCAACAAATTCAATTTTGCGGATCTTCAGCGGTTTCTTTGGCGGATCAACACGCTGCAGGTCGATAAACTGGTATACGTTCTGGCTCATCTGAATTCCTTACTGCGCCTGCACGCGCAGCTCTGCTGCGCTACGACTACGGTGACCCAACAGGGCTTTAACATCGCTGGACTTCGGCTTAACCAGCGCGAATTTCGCAGAGAACGCCGGCCAGTTCGCCAGGATCTCTTCGCCGCGCGAAGAACCGGTATGCTGCACGTGTTCGGTAATCAAACCGCGCAGGTGTTCTTCGTGGATAGCCAGCGTATCAACGTCCAGCACTTCCACCAGCTCCGGGTTCACGCGCTTGCGGAACTCACCGTCTTCGTCCAGGACGTACGCAAAACCGCCCGTCATGCCCGCGCCGAAGTTCACGCCAGTTTTACCCATTACGCAAACAATCCCGCCCGTCATGTATTCACAGCCGTTATCGCCAATGCCTTCCACCACGGTGATAGCACCAGAGTTACGCACCGCAAAACGCTCGCCCGCACGGCCTGCTGCGAACAGGCGACCGCCGGTCGCGCCGTACAGGCAGGTGTTACCGATGATGCTCGCTTCGTGGCTGCGGAAGGCGGAGCCAACCGGAGGACGCACCGCCAGCAGACCGCCCGCCATGCCTTTCCCGACGTAGTCGTTGGCATCGCCGGTCAGGTACAGCTCAACGCCGCCTGCGTTCCACACGCCGAAGCTCTGGCCCGCCGTCCCGCTGAAGTGCGCGGTAATCGGGTCGGCAGCCAGCCCCTGGTCACCGTGCGTTTGCGCGATGTAGCCGGAGAGCGACGCGCCCACGGAGCGGTCGGTGTTGCGGATATCAAACCAGAACGTTTTGCTCTGCTTGTCGTCTACGTACGGCTTCGCCTGCTGAAGCAGCTGCGCGTTCAGCACGCCGTTGTCGAACGGCGGGTTCTTCTCGGTGCAGTAGACCGCTTTGCCAGGGTGCGGCTGCGCGGTTTCCAGCAGCTTGCCCAGATCCAGCTTCTGCTGCTTAGCGGTAAACCCTTCCAGCTCTTTCAGCAGGTCGGTACGGCCAATCAGGTCTACCAGGCGCTTCACGCCCAGCTGCGCCATCAGCTCGCGGGTTTCGCGGGCGATGAAGTCAAAGTAGTTGGTCACTTTGAACGGCAGGCCGTGATAGTGGTTCTTACGCAGCTTCTCGTCCTGGGTTGCCACGCCGGTTGCGCAGTTGTTCAGGTGGCAAATACGCAGGTATTTACAGCCGAGCGCAACCATCGGGCCGGTACCGAAGCCGAAGCTTTCCGCACCGAGGATCGCCGCCTTGATGATGTCGAGGCCGGTTTTCAGGCCGCCGTCCACCTGCAGGCGGATCTTGTGGCGCAGACCGTTAGCCACCAGCGCCTGCTGGGTTTCCACCAGGCCAAGCTCCCACGGGCAGCCCGCGTATTTCACGGAGGAGAGCGGGCTTGCGCCGGTACCGCCGTCGTAACCGGCGATGGTGATGAGATCCGCATAGGCTTTCGCCACGCCGGTAGCGATGGTGCCGACGCCCGGTTCGGAAACCAGCTTCACGGAGATCATCGCCTTCGGGTTGACCTGCTTCAGGTCGAAAATCAGCTGCGCTAAGTCCTCGATAGAGTAAATATCGTGGTGCGGCGGCGGGGAGATCAGCGTTACGCCCGGCACGGAATAGCGCAGTTTGGCGATGTACGGGGTAACTTTATCACCCGGCAGCTGACCGCCTTCGCCCGGTTTCGCACCCTGAGCGACTTTAATCTGAATCACGTCGGCGTTGACCAGGTACGCAGGCGTTACGCCAAAGCGGCCGGATGCCACCTGCTTGATGCGGGAGACCTTGTTGGTGCCGTAACGCGCAGGATCTTCGCCGCCTTCGCCGGAGTTGGAGTTGCCGCCGATGCTGTTCATGGCTTCCGCCAGCGCCTCGTGGGCTTCCGGGCTCAGCGCGCCGATGGACATCGCCGCGGTATCAAAGCGTTTGAACAGCTCGGTTGCAGGCTCTACGTCGTCAATGCTGACGGCTTCGTCACCCGGGTTCAGGGCGATAAGGTCGCGCAGCGTCGCCGCCGGACGGTTGTTCACCAGCTCAGCGTACTGCTGATAATCGCCGTATTCTCCGCTCTGAACCGCCTGCTGCAGCGTGCGCACCACGTCCGGGTTGTAGGCGTGGTATTCGCCACCGTGAACGTATTTCAGCAGACCGCCCTGATCCAGCGGCTTACGTGCCAGCCAGGCGCGTTTTGACAGGTTCACCAGATCCTGCTGGAAGTCAGCAAAACCGGCGCCGCCGATGCGGCTGATCACGCCCTGGAAGCAGAGGTTGGCGACATCGTCATGCAGGCCGACCGCTTCAAACAGCTTCGAGCAGCGGTAGGAAGCAATGGTCGAGATGCCCATTTTGGACATGATCTTATACAGGCCTTTGTTGATGCCGTTACGGTAGTTCAGCATCACCGCGCGGTAGGCTTTGTCGATGGCGCGGGTATCCACCAGACGGGCCAGCGTTTCATAGGCCAGGTACGGGTAGATCGCCGTCGCACCGAAGCCTAACAGCACCGCAAAGTGGTGCGGATCGCGGGCGCTCGCGGTTTCTACAATGATGTTGGCATCGCAGCGCAGGCTCTTGTCGACCAGACGCGTCTGGATTGCACCTACCGCCATTGGCGCAGGCACCGGCACGCGGTTTTTCGCGATATTACGGTCAGACAGCACCAGCAGCACGGTGCCGTTACGCACCATCTGTTCGGCTTTGTCACACAGCGCATTCACCGTCTCTTCGAGGGTCGCTTCGGTCACGTCGAAGGTAATATCGAGCGTGTCGGCGCGGTAGTGCTCCTCTTTCATGGTGGTGAGCTGCTTGAAATCGGAGTACAGCAGGATCGGCGATTTAAAGGTCAGACGGTGCGCCTGGCCTTCGGCCTCGCAGAAGACGTTCATCTCGCGGCCGATGCTGGTCGCCAGCGACATCACGTGCGCTTCGCGCAGCGGGTCGATCGGCGGGTTGGTCACCTGCGCAAACTGCTGGCGGAAGTAGTCGTAAATAATGCGCGGCTGGCTGGAGAGCACGGCAAACGGGGTATCGTCACCCATAGAGCCGACCGCTTCCTGGCCGTTTTCGCCGAGCACGCGGATAACAGAGTCCAGCTCTTCCGCACTGTAGTTAAACTGTTTCTGGAAGCTCGCGAGGGTGTCGTCGTCCATTTCGCGGCTGCCCACCTCTTCGTCCGGCAGGTCCTCGAACGGCACCAGGCGACGGACGTTTTTCTCCATCCACTCTTTATACGGATGACGGCTTTTCAGATCGTGATCGGTCTCGGCGGAGTGCAGGATGCGGCCGCCGCGGGTGTCGATAACCATCAGCTCGCCCGGGCCGACGCGGCCCTTCTCGACCACTTCGTCAGGCTGGTAATCCCAGATCCCGACCTCAGAGGCGCAGGTGATGAGCTTGTCTTTGGTGATGACGTAGCGTGCCGGACGCAGGCCGTTACGGTCCAGGTTACAGGCAGCGAAGCGACCGTCGGACATCACGATGCCCGCCGGGCCGTCCCACGGCTCCATGTGCATGGAGTTAAAGTCGAAGAACGAACGCAGCTCGGGGTCCATATCCGGGTTGTTCTGCCAGGCCGGCGGCACGAGCAGACGCATGGCGCGCACGATGTCCATCCCGCCCGCCAGCAGCAGCTCCAGCATGTTGTCCATTGAGCTGGAGTCAGAGCCGGTTTCGTTTACGAACGGCGCGGCATCGTGCAGGTCAGGGATCAGCGGCGTCTGGAACTTATAGGTACGGGCGCGGGCCCACTGGCGGTTACCGGTGATGGTGTTGATCTCGCCGTTGTGCGCCAGATAGCGGAACGGCTGTGCCAGCGGCCAGCGTGGAACGGTGTTGGTGGAGAAGCGCTGGTGGAACAGGCAAATGGCCGATTCCAGACGCAGGTCCGCCAGGTCCAGGTAGAAGCGCGGCAGGTCAGCCGGCATACACAGACCTTTATAGATGTTTACCAGGTTCGAGAGGCTACAGACGTAGAACTCTTTATCCTCCTGGAGACGTTTTTCAATGCGGCGGCGGGCGATAAACAGGCGGCGTTCCATATCGCGTGGACGCCAGCCCGCAGGCGCGTTGACGAAAATCTGTTCAATGCGAGGCAGCGAGGAGAGGGCGATTTCACCGAGCACCCCTTCGTTGGTTGGCACATCGCGCCAGCCGACAATAGACAGGGTTTCACGCTGAAGTTCTTCTTCGACGATGCGGCGTGAGGCGGCAGCCTTTTCAGTGTCCTGATTCAGGAACAGCATGCCGACAGCGTAGTTTTTGGCTAAACGCCAGCCGCGCTCTTCCGCCACGATGCGGAAGAAACGATCCGGTTTTTGCAGCAGCAGGCCGCAACCGTCGCCGGTTTTACCATCGGCAAGGATGGCACCACGGTGCTGCATACGGGCCAGTGCGTGAATAGCGGTACGCACTACCTTGTGGCTAGGTTCGCCTTCTATGTGGGCGATCAGGCCGAAACCACAGTTATCCTTCTCAAGGGATTTATCGTACAACATATCAGTGAACCTCCCCAGGCTCGTCGGGCTTCCCACTGAACTTTACCGTGGCGCACAGGCACAGAAAGAGCATGGCGACGGGGTTTGCGTTTCATACGCGGACCTCGCATTCGCCCTCTTAATATCCTTTTCGCGCAGGTAAACAAGTTTGAGGACTTGCTTCAGAGGGAATCTCAATTACTGCATAAATATGATGAGCAGGCTGCTCATCCAGAAAGCTTCCAGCGGATTTCCAACTTATCGGGAATTGGTACACAGGTCAAATGGCAATCTTATTTATACAAAAATGTGCTAAAGAGGTATTAACTATTTGTATTTAAAAGATATTTAACTATTTTTACAACCAGCAAACGCCCTGAAAAGAGCCTGCGTAGTGTGATCTGACTCACTATATGAAAGCGGTATTATCGATGTAGCGTGCTGAATAGCGGTTTTATGACAGAATAATAATCTGGATGGTGCTTCAGACCCGCATAAAATCACTGTTTTTCAGTGTCGGCGCTATAACTGAAAAAAACCATCCGAACATAAGGAAAAGTAATCACGACCGGCGTGAATGAAATTGCAGTAATCTTGATTATTTATTCAAATAGATAAAGGCCGTCCTGGGCGATTGATCCAGGTCATCGCCGACAGAGGCTAAAAATGGCAGGCTTGTCCCCTTTCTTCGGGACGGTCTATCAGATTATGCAGTTACAGAAATTAGTCAATATGTTTGGTGGGGATCTTTTGCAGCGCTATGGGCAAAAGGTTCATAAGCTGACGCTGCACGGCGGCTTTAGCTGCCCGAATCGCGACGGCACCATTGGACGCGGCGGCTGCACCTTCTGTAACGTGGCCTCCTTTGCTGACGAAGCCCAGCAGCATCACTCTATCGCGGAACAGCTTGCGCATCAGGCCAGCCTGGTGAACCGTGCGAAGCAGTATCTGGCCTATTTCCAGGCCTACACCAGCACGTGGGCGGAGGTGCAGGTGCTGCGTTCTATGTACCAGCAGGCCGTCAGCCAGGCCAATATTGTCGGGCTATGCGTGGGCACGCGCCCGGACTGCGTGCCGGACGCGGTGCTGGATCTGCTCAGCGAATACAAAGAGCTGGGCTATGAGATCTGGCTGGAGCTGGGGCTGCAGACCGCACATGACAAAACCCTGCACCGCATCAATCGCGGGCATGATTTCGCCTGCTACCAGCGCACCACGCGCCTGGCACGCGAGCGCGGGCTGAAGGTCTGCTCCCATCTGATCGTCGGCCTGCCCGGTGAAGGGCAGCAGCACGGCCTTGAGACGCTGGAAAGGGTAGTGGAAACCGGCGTGGACGGCATCAAGCTGCATCCGCTGCACATCGTTACGGGAAGCATTATGGCGAAAGCCTGGGAGGCCGGGCGGTTAGGCGGTATTGAGCTGGAGGACTACACGGTGACGGCGGGGGAGATGATTCGCCACACGCCGCCGGAGATTGTCTACCACCGCATCTCCGCCAGCGCCCGCCGCCCAACGCTTCTGGCACCGCTCTGGTGCGAGAACCGCTGGACGGGGATGCTGGAGATCGACCGCTATCTGCAGGAGCAAGGCGTACAGGGGTCGGCGCTGGGCCGCCCGTGGGTTCCCCGTCTACCGACGACGTCCACCTAACAGACTCCCCAGCATGCCGCGCACAATCTGATTGGTGACCTGCCGCGCGGCGCTTTTTGCCATGGTCTGCACTACGCCGTCGCGTTTTCCGCCGCGTGGCCCGGTGGTGCCGAACAAGATATCTTTTAGCCCGCCGAGAATGCCGTCATCCACGGCGACAGTCTGGCCTTTGGCGGCTGGGGCATCCTGAGATTCCGCTGTCGCCTGTACGCCCTTCTGCAACATCTCAAACGCGGACTCCCGGTCGACCTCGTCTTCGTACTTGCCGTAAACCGGGGAGTGGTTAATCAGGCCGTTACGTTCATCGTCGGTAACGGGTCCCATCCGCGAGCAGGGCGCGATTACCATGGCGCGTTCCACCACGGACGGGCTGCCCTTGGCATCCAGGAAGGAGATCAGCGCTTCACCGGTGCCCAGCGCCTGGATCGCGGTTTCGGTATCAAAGGCCGGGTTGGCGCGCATGGTTTGCGCGGCGGCTTTCACCGCTTTCTGATCCTTCGGCGTAAAGGCGCGCAGGGCGTGCTGCACGCGGTTGCCGAGCTGGCCCAGAACGTTATCGGGGATATCCGACGGGTTTTGTGAAACAAACCAGACGCCAACGCCTTTAGAGCGGATCAGGCGAATGACCTGTTCAATTTTATCCAGCAATACCTGCGGCGCGTCGTTAAACAGCAGGTGCGCTTCGTCAAAGAAGAACACCAGCTTCGGTTTTTCCAGGTCACCCGCTTCCGGCAGCTGTTCATACAGTTCGGAGAGCATCCACAGCAGGCTGGCGGCGTAGAGCTTCGGCATCTGGTAGAGCTTTTCTGAACTCAGAATGTTGATGATACCTTTGCCATTGCTGTCGGTGCGCATCCAGTCTTTGATATCCAGCATCGGCTCGCCGAAGAAGTGCTCGGCGCCCTGTTGCTCCAGCGTCAGTAGCCCGCGCTGAATGGCCCCAACCGAGGCGCTGCTGATGTTGCCGTACTGGTTCTGGAAGGACTTGGCGTTATCGCCGATGTACTGGGTAATGGCGCGCAGATCCTTGAAATCAAGCAGCAGTAACCCCTGATCGTCGGCAATGCGGAAGATGATATTCAGCACGCCGGACTGCACGTCGTTGAGGTTAAGCAGACGGGCCAGCAGCAGCGGGCCGAGATCGGAGACGGTGGCGCGCACCGGATGGCCTTTTTCACCGAAGATATCCCATACCACCACCGGATTGTTATGCGGCGTCCAGTCGGTGATGCCAATATTCTTCAGCCGTTCAAGCAGTTTTTCAGAGGCAGTCCCTTCCTGAGCCACACCGGTTAAATCGCCCTTTACGTCAGCCATAAAGACCGGCACGCCAATCTCTGACAATGATTCCGCCAGCTTTTGCAGGGTGACGGTTTTTCCCGTCCCGGTGGCGCCGGTGATCAAGCCGTGGCGGTTCGCCATCGCGGGCAGTAAAAACAGCTCTTTTTCCAGCGTCCGGGCAATTAACAATGGTGTACTCATGATGCACGTCCTCTCTTAGTCCTGGGTGCAGTATAGGCAACCTGACGGCAAAATGGCTGAGTAAATTGCTGACTTTGCGGCGCATTACCCAGCGCGGACTATGCTTTTGCATACGGTTCACAACATTTTGGGAAGCTATGTCCAGATTCTTTTTTAACGACCGCAAACAGCTGGTCAACGACGCCATTGAAGGTATTCTGATCTCGGCCCCGCGTGGCAACCTCGTCAAGCTTGATATCGACCCGGCGATTCGCGTGGTGGCGCGCGCCGACTGGGATAAAAGCCGCGTGGCGGTCATCTCCGGGGGCGGTTCGGGTCACGAACCCGCGCACGCCGGGTTTGTCGGCAAAGGGATGCTGACGGCGGCAGTGTGTGGAGACCTGTTTGCCTCCCCGAGCGTCGATGCGGTGCTAAATGCCATTGTGGCGGTGACGGGCGATCGCGGCTGTCTGCTGATTGTGAAAAACTACACCGGCGACCGTCTGAACTTCGGCCTGGCGGCTGAAAAGGCCAAACGCTACGGGCTGAAGGTCGAGATGGTGATTGTCGCAGACGACATCGCACTGCCGGATAACAAGCAGCCGCGTGGTATCGCGGGAACATCGCTGGTGCATAAGATTGCGGGCTATGCGGCAGAGCAGGGTAAATCGCTGAGCGACGTGCGGAACATTGCGCAAGAGGCCTGCGACAGCCTCTGGAGCCTGGGCGTGGCAATGCAAACCTGCAACCTGCCGGGCAGCGACGATGAAGAGGGGCGCATTAAGCAAGGCCACGTGGAGCTGGGGCTGGGCATTCACGGCGAGCCGGGTGCATCTGTGGTGGATACGCAAAACAGCAAGGAGATTATCGACACGCTGGTGAAGCCGTTAAAGGCGCAGGCGGGCGAAGGGCGCTTTGCGGTGCTGATTAACAACCTCGGCGGCGTCTCGGCGCTGGAGATGGCGCTGCTGACCAAAGAGCTGGCGCATTCGGCGCTGAAAGACGATATTGCGTATCTCATCGGTCCTGCGCCGCTCGTCAGTGCGCTCGACATGAAGGGGTTTTCGCTCACGCTGCTGAAGCTAAACGATCTCTTTGAAAAAGCGATTCACGCCGAGGTGGAGACGCTGGGCTGGCAAAAGCCCGTAGCGTTTGCGCCGTTGCGCACCGTTTCCCATAGCGCGATCCACGATCGTGTGGAATACACCCCGTCGAACAATCCGCAGGTGAGGGAGCACGTCTCTTCGGTGACGAAGACGCTAATCCAGCTGGAAAACCGCCTGAACGCGCTGGATGCCAAAGTGGGTGATGGCGATACCGGTTCTACTTTTGCGCAAGGCGCGAGGGATATTGCGCAGCGCCTGGAGGAGAACAATCTTCCGCTGAACGACGTCTCTACGCTGCTGCTGCTGGTGGGCGAGCGGCTGGCGACGGTGATGGGCGGATCGAGCGGGGTATTGATGTCGATCTTCTTCACGGCGGCGGGGCAAAAGCTTCACGATGGGCAGCCGCTGCCGGAGGCGCTGCTGAGCGGGCTGGCGCAGATGAAGCAGTACGGCGGGGCAGATCTCGGCGATCGCACGCTAATCGACGCGCTGCAGCCGGCGCTGGAGGCGTTGCGGAAAGGCGATATCGAGTCAGCGGCGAAGGCCGCGCAGCAGGGCGCGGAGGCCACGGCGAAGATGGCAAAAGCCGGAGCGGGGCGCTCGTCGTACGTGAATAAAGAGAATCTGGACGGCGTGATGGACCCGGGGGCGGTCGCGGTGGCAGAGGTGTTTAAGGCCATGGTAGAAGCAAAACGGTAACAACCGTTACCGTTTTTAGTGTTTGCGCCCTCTCCCAGTGGGAGAGGGTTGGGATGAGGGCAACAGGCCGCACATTCCCCGGCAATGTCATATCAAAAATCCGCTTTCAACACCACGCGGTAACGGGCCTTGCCGTCGCGCACGTGCTGGATCGCTTCGTTGATCTTCGACATCGGATACAGCTCGGTGGTTGGTGCCACTTTGGTGCGTCCGGCAAACTTCATCAGCTTGCGCAGTTCATATGGCGTCCCGGTCGCAGAACCGGAAATGCTGCGATCCCCGCCGATCAGGGTAAACGCCGGAACCGGCAGGGGCTTCATTACGGCACCCACGGTGTGGAAGTTACCGCCATAGGCCAGCGCTTCGAAGTACGGCTGCCAGTCGAGATCGACGTTCACGGTGTTGATGATCAGGTCAAACTGACCCGCCAGCGCGTTCAGCGCGTCCGGATCGCGGCTGTTCACCACTTTATCCGCACCCATCGCCAGCACTTCTTTCTCTTTCGCCGGGTTGGAGCTGAATGCCGTCACTTCGCAGCCCATCGCGTGCAGCAGCTTGATGGCGATATGCCCCAGGCCGCCAATACCGATCACGCCCACGCGGCTGGTGGCGGTGATATGGTGCATCAACAGCGGTTTGAAGACGGTGATACCGCCGCACAGCAGCGGCCCTGCGGATTCGATATCAATGCTGTCCGGCAGCGGGATGACCCATTGCCAGTCGGCGCGCAGCTTATCGGCGAAACCACCTTTGTTGAGAATGGTCGGCGTAGCCCCTTCGAGGCAGTTGATCTGGTTCCCGCTGATACAGGCGTCACAGTGGCCGCAGCTGCGTGCCGTCCAGCCAATGCCCACGCGCTGGCCAACCTTCAGCCCTTTGTCCTGCGCGGCGCTACCGAGCGCCACCACGCGGCCAATGACTTCGTGCCCGGCAACCAGCGGATAGCTGGAGAAGCCCCATTCGTTGTCGATCATCGAGAGATCTGAGTGGCAGATCCCGCAGTAATCAACCTGCACTTCGACGTCTTCTGCTTTTAGTTCGCCCGCATCGTACTCGTACAGCTCAAGTTCTGCACCCGCCTGCGGTGCGGCGTAGCTTTTTATCTTCGACATCGTGTTTCCCCCGTTATGGTGTGAACTGAGAGTGTAGAGCATTCAGTTTACAGCCGCTTAACAGAAGAGGGCAGGAACAAAATTTACAGACTTTTCAGCATTCTGACTTCGCAGTCAACGTGGCCGGTACAGCCCAGCGGCGCATCGATATGCTCAAAGCCCAGATGCTCATACAGGCCAATAGCCTCTTTGAGGAAGGCGGTCGTTTCGAGGTAACAGCGCTTAAAACCCTGGGTGCGCGCGTGCTCAAGGGCAACGAGGGCCAGCTTCTTCGCCAGGCCCTGCCCACGCACAGACGGCAGGAAATACATTTTCTGCAGCTCGCAGATGTCCGGCTCGCTGCAGCTGAGTGGCGCAACGCCACCGCCGCCTACGACCTTGCCATCCTGCTCAAGTATCCAGTAGGCGTGCCCCGGCTGGCTGTAGAGCTGGAACAGTTCGTCCAGGTTCGGGTCGGCAACCGTGTAGCCTTTGTCAGCGGTCAGGCCGTATTCGGCGGAAACGGTGCGGATAACGGCGGCGATAGCCCGGTTATCCTGCTCGGCGATCGGGCGCATTGTCGTCGCGACGGGGGTAATCACGCTCATAGCATTACTCATTACAAAGATTGACACACAACTGCTGTTAATAGCACCGCAGAAAGGGGAGTGCAAGCGAGGAGTTTTCAGGAAGGTTACCCCTTACGCCCTGAAGCGTAAGGGGTAAAAGCATTACAGGGCGGAAATAACCGCCTGCTGCTCAATCAGCTTGGTCTTCGCATCGGCGAAAGCAACCAGGCGTTCACGCTCTTTGGCGATGACCGCTTCCGGCGCGCGGGCGACAAAGCCTTCGTTCGCCAGCTTGCTTTCGATTTTACCAATTTCCACGTCGACTTTCGCCACTTCTTTCGCCAGACGCGCCAGCTCGGCGTCTTTGTCGATCAGGCCCGCCATCGGGATCAGCAGCTCGGCGCCGTCGATGATTTTGGTCACGGAAACCGGACCTTTGTCATCCGCAGGCAGCACGGTGATGCTTTCCAGACGCGCCATGGTTTTCAGGAAGGTGTTGTTCTCGCTGACGCGACGAACGGCAGCCTCGCTGCAGCCGCGCAGCAGCAGCTCAAGCGGTTTTCCTGGGGCAATGTTCATCTCAGCACGGATGTTACGTACCGCAACGATCGCCTGCTTCAGCCACTCGGTATCCGCAGACGCCGCTTCATCAACCTTCGCCGCATCGAATTCCGGGAACGGCTGCAGCATGATGGTGTCGGCGTTGATGCCTGCAATGACCTTCACGCGCTGCCAGATGGTTTCGGTGATGAATGGAATGACCGGATGCGCCAGGCGCAGCAGGCCTTCCAGAACGGTAATCAGCGTGTTGCGCGTGCCGCGCAGTTCCGCCTCAGTTCCGCCGTTCATTACCGGCTTCGCCAGCTCCAGATACCAGTCGCAGAACTGGTTCCAGGTGAATTCGTACAGGATGCCCGCCGCAATGTCGAAGCGGTAGCTGTCCAGCGCCTCACGGAACGCTTTCACCGTCTGGTTGAATTCCGCCAGGATCCAGCGGTCCGCCAGAGACAGGGTCATTTCGCCGCCGTTGAAGCCGCAGTCCTGATCTTCGGTGTTCATCAGCACGAAGCGGCTGGCGTTCCACAGCTTGTTACAGAAGTTACGGTAGCCTTCCAGACGCTTCATGTCCCAGTTGATGTCGCGGCCGGTAGAGGCCAGCGCCGCCAGGGTGAAGCGCAGGGCGTCAGTGCCGTGAGACTCAATTCCGTTCGGGAACTGCTTCTCGGTGCGCTTGCGGATTTTCTCTGCCAGCTGCGGCTGCATCATGTTGCCGGTACGTTTTTCCAGCAGGTCTTCCAGAGAGATACCGTCAACCATATCCAGCGGGTCGATAACGTTACCCTTGGACTTGGACATCTTCTGGCCTTCGTCGTCGCGGATCAGACCGGTCATGTAGACGGTATGGAACGGAACCTGCGGCTTGCCGTCTTCGTCTTTGATGAAGTGCATGGTCATCATGATCATGCGGGCAATCCAGAAGAAGATGATGTCGAAGCCGGAGACCATCACGCTGGTTGGGTGGAACTGACGCAGCGCGTCGGTGTTCTCAGGCCAGCCGAGCGTGGAGAAGGTCCACAGCGCGGAGGAGAACCAGGTATCCAGCACGTCTTCGTCCTGACGCAGCGCAACGTCCGCGCTCAGGTTGTTTTCCTGACGCACTTCGTCTTCGGTGCGGCCAACGTAGACGTTACCTTCGTTGTCGTACCACGCCGGAATACGGTGACCCCACCACAGCTGACGGGAGATACACCAGTCCTGGATGTCACGCATCCAGGAGAAGTACATGTTTTCGTACTGCTTCGGTACGAACTGAATGCTGCCGTTCTCAACCGCTTCAACGGCCGGTTTCGCCAGCACGTCGGCACGCACGTACCACTGGTCGGTCAGCATCGGCTCGATCACCACGCCGCCACGGTCGCCGTACGGCACGGTCAGATCGTGAGGTTTGATCTCTTCCAGCAGGCCGAGCGCGTCAACGGCAGCCACAATCGCTTTACGCGCGACAAAACGTTCCATCTTCTGGAACTCAGCCGGGATAGCGTTGGAGTAAACGTCGGACTCTTCGCCTTTGGTGTCGTACACTTCTGCGCTTTCGCGGATATCGCCGTCGAAGGTCAGAATATTGATCATCGGCAGGGCGTGACGACGACCCACTTCATAGTCGTTAAAGTCGTGCGCCGGGGTGATTTTCACGCAGCCGGTGCCTTTTTCCATGTCGGCGTGTTCGTCGCCCACAATCGGAATGCGGCGGTCAACCAGCGGCAGCACCACGAATTTGCCGATCAGGTCTTTATAGCGCGGATCTTCCGGGTTAACGGCCACGCCGGTATCGCCCAGCAGGGTTTCCGGACGGGTAGTCGCGACCACCAGGTAATCTTTACCGTCGGCGGTTTTTGCGCCGTCGGCCAGCGGATAGCGGATGTGCCACATGGAGCCTTTAGACTCGCGGTTTTCCACTTCCAGGTCAGAGATGGCGGTGCGCAGTTTCGGGTCCCAGTTTACCAGGCGCTTGCCGCGGTAAATCAGGTCTTCTTTGTACAGGCGCACGAAGACTTCTTTCACGGCGTTGGACAGGCCTTCGTCCATGGTGAAGCGCTCGCGCTCCCAGTCCACGGAGTTGCCGAGACGGCGCATCTGACGGGTAATGGTACCGCCGGATTCCGCCTTCCACTGCCAGATTTTATCGATGAACGCATCGCGACCGTAGTCGTGACGGGTTTTACCTTCTTCAGCGGCAATTTTACGCTCTACCACCATCTGGGTCGCGATACCCGCGTGGTCCGTCCCCGCCTGCCACAGGGTGTTTTTGCCCTGCATGCGCTGGTAGCGGATCATGGTGTCCATGATGGTTTGCTGGAAAGCATGACCCATATGCAAACTGCCGGTGACGTTCGGCGGCGGGATCATGATGCAGAAGGACTCTTTGCTTTCGTCGCCGTTAGGCTTGAAATAGCCCTGCTGTTCCCAGTGCTCGTAAAGCGGCTGTTCGATATCGCGTGGGTTGTATGTTTTTTCCATTATGTCCAGGTTGCCGTATTCAGGTTAAAACCAGCCAGGCGGTACGCTTTATAGCGTTCGCGCGCCAGTTGTTTCAAAGATTCTTCGTAAGGGACAAAGTCTACCACTTCTGTGAAAGCGGTGGCAAAATCTGCAAAGTCTATCCGCAGGCTAATCAGAATATCGCGCGCGCTGCTGTTGCGCTTCTGCGGCCAGGCAATTTCTACCGGTGCGCCGCCGCGCGGACCTTCGCCCGACAGGTTATGCGGCACAAAGCTCTCCGCCGGGCGCGCCCACAGCGCTTCATCAAGGCGAATCGCCTGCTGCTCATCTTCACAGGCGATCAACACGCGTTTGCCTGCGCGCCAACGTTCTGCGGCAATTTCACACACCAGCTGTTCGACGGCGCTGAGGCCATCCTGATGGGTGTCGTTGTCCAGAAGGTAGAACGTTGCATTCTTCATATATGGGGCTTCTTGTCGTGGATTTAAATGCAAAGCCGGGTGGCGCTACGCTTACCCGGCCTACGGTTGAGTGACGCTGTAGGCCGGGTAAGGCGAAGCCGCCACCCGGCGTTTACATCACTCGTCGCCGTTAAAACCCGCACGATTGAGCAGGAACTGCGACAGCAGCGCCACCGGACGGCCGGTTGCGCCTTTGGCTTTACCGGAGCGCCATGCGGTGCCCGCGATATCCAGGTGTGCCCAGTTGTACTTGCGGGTGAAGCGTGCCAGGAAGCAGCCCGCGGTGATCGCCCCGCCAGGACGACCGCCGATATTCGCCATATCCGCAAAGTTGGACTCCAGCTGCTCCTGGAACTCATCGCCCAGCGGCAGGCGCCACGCGCGGTCACCGGCCTGTTCGGACGCGCCGATCAGCTCGTGCGCCAGCGGGTTGTGGTTCGACATCAGGCCGGTGATGTGGTGGCCCAGGGCGATCACGCAGGCGCCGGTCAGCGTTGCCACGTCGATTACCGCTTCAGGTTCGAAGCGCTCAACGTAGGTCAGCACGTCGCACAGCACCAGACGGCCTTCGGCGTCGGTATTTAGCACTTCAACGGTCTGGCCGGACATGGTGGTCAGCACGTCGCCCGGACGATAAGCGCGGCCCCCAGGCATGTTTTCACAGCCTGCCAGCACGCCGATGACGTTAATCGGCAGTTGAAGTTCAGCCACCATGCGCATCACGCCATACACCGCCGCCGCGCCGCACATGTCGTACTTCATCTCGTCCATGCCTTCGGCAGGCTTGATGGAGATACCGCCGGAGTCGAAGGTCAGGCCTTTACCGACCAGCACGATCGGGCGCGCGTCTTCGGACGGGTTGCCCTTGTACTCGATAACGGACATCAGGGATTCGTTCTGAGAGCCGTTGCCAACCGCCAGGTAAGAGTGCATCCCCAGCTCTTTCATCTGCTGTTCGCCGATGACGCGGGTGATGACGTTCTTGCTGTAGGAATCCGCCAGCTGTCGCGCCTGAGAGGCCAGATACGCGGCATTGCAGATGTTTGGCGGCATGTTGCCAAGATCTTTCGCGGCTTTGATACCGGCGGCAATTGCCAGTCCGTGCTGGATCGCGCGCTCGCCGCTCGTCAGCTCGCGACGGGTTGGGACGTTAAAGACCATTTTACGCAGCGGGCGACGCGGCTCGCTTTTATTGGTCTTCAGCTGGTCGAAGCTGTAAAGGCTCTCTTTTGCCGTCTCGACTGCCTGGCGCACTTTCCAGTAGGTGTTACGGCCTTTAACGTGCAGTTCGGTCAGGAAGCAGACGGCTTCCATCGAGCCGGTATCATTCAGCGTATTAATAGTTTTCTGAATAACCTGCTTGTACTGACGCTCGTCCAGCTCGCGCTCTTTGCCGCAGCCAATCAGCAGAATTCGCTCTGACAGGACGTTCGGAACATGGTGCAGTAACAGCGTCTGCCCAGGTTTGCCTTCCAGTTCGCCACGGCGCAGCAGGGCGCTGATGTAGCCGTCGCTGATTTTATCGAGTTGCTCGGCGATCGGGGAGAGTCGGCGCGGTTCAAAGACGCCCACAACGATGCAGGCACTCCGCTGTTTCTCCGGGCTACCGCTTTTTACACTGAACTCCATGCACTACGCTCCTGAATCTTAAAGACAACGGCGGCGGCTACGGATAGAATTGAAACCTTTCGTAACTCATGTCCGCTGTTGTGGTGACTTCGTGTTAATCTTACGTTATTACGGTTTCGACACGTCAGAAAAAGTCCTGAAGCGTGAATCCGCCGGATGTTTTAATCTTAGCGATGATTTCGACGACTCAAGAGAATAAATGACGTTTAAGCCATGAAACAAGCGATTTTCCAGCAAAGAGACGGGTTTTTACGGGCGTATTTAAAGTGATAATCATAAGATATCTGGTGCGGGAGACGCTCAAAAGCCAACTGGCGATCCTCTTTATCCTGCTGCTGATTTTTTTCTGTCAGAAGCTGGTTAAGATCCTCGGTGCGGCCGTTGACGGTGAAATTCCTACGAATCTGGTGCTTTCCCTGCTTGGGTTAGGCGTCCCGGAAATGGCGCAGCTTATTCTACCGCTGAGCCTTTTCCTTGGCCTGCTCATGACGCTGGGAAGACTCTACACCGAAAGTGAAATCACGGTGATGCATGCCTGCGGCTTGAGCAAAGCCGTGCTGCTGAAAGCTGCTTTTGTTCTGGCGCTGTTTACCGGCATCGTTGCCGCCGTGAACGTTATGTGGGCGGGCCCTATGTCCTCTCGCCATCAGGATGAAGTCCTGGCCGAAGCCAAGGCGAACCCCGGTATGGCGGCATTGGCGCAGGGTCAGTTCCAGCAGGCAACCGACGGTAACTCCGTTCTGTTCATCGAGAGCGTCGACGGCAGCAAATTTAACGACGTCTTCCTGGCCCAGCTGCGCACCAAAGGCAACGCGCGCCCGTCGGTGGTGGTTGCCGATTCCGGTCAGCTTGCCCAGCGTAAAGACGGTTCTCAGGTCGTCACGCTGAACAAGGGGACGCGTTTCGAAGGCACCGCGATGCTGCGCGATTTCCGCATCACCGATTTCCAGAACTATCAGGCCATTATCGGCCACCAGGCCGTCGCGCTGGACCCCAGTGATACCGAGCAGATGGATATGCGCACCCTGTGGAATACCGATACTGACAGAGCGCGTGCAGAGTTCCACTGGCGTATCACCCTCGTATTCACCGTATTTATGATGGCATTTATTGTGGTGCCGCTGAGCGTGGTAAACCCACGTCAGGGCCGCGTGCTGTCGATGCTGCCGGCGATGCTGCTTTATCTCGTGTATTTCCTGCTGCAGACCTCGATTCGCTCTAACGGCGCGAAAGGGAAGCTGGATCCGATGATCTGGACGTGGGCGATCAACAGCCTGTACATCCTGCTGGCGCTGGGATTAAACCTGTGGGATACGGTGCCGATGCGCCGCATTCGTGCCCGATTCTCGCGTAAAGGAGCGTTGTAATGCAGGCGTTTGGCGTTCTCGATCGCTATATCGGTAAAACGATTTTCTCCACCATCATGATGACGTTGTTCATGCTGGTGTCGCTCTCCGGCATTATCAAGTTTGTCGATCAGCTGAAAAAAGCCGGGCAGGGCAGCTACGACGCGCTGGGCGCAGGAATGTATACCCTGCTCAGCGTGCCGAAAGATGTGCAGATCTTCTTCCCGATGGCGGCGCTGCTTGGCGCGCTGCTGGGGCTGGGGATGCTGGCACAGCGTAGCGAACTGGTGGTGATGCAGGCATCGGGCTTTACCCGTATGCAGGTTGCGCTCTCGGTCATGAAAACCGCGATCCCGCTGGTTCTGCTAACCATGGCGATTGGCGAGTGGGTGGCACCGCAGGGTGAGCAGATGGCGCGTAACTATCGCGCGCAGGCCATGTACGGTGGTTCACTGCTCTCCACTCAGCAAGGGCTATGGGCGAAAGATGGTAAAAACTTCGTCTACATCGAACGGGTTAAAGGCGATGACGAACTGGGCGGCGTAAGCATTTATGCCTTCAACGATGAGCGCCGTCTGCTGTCCGTACGTCACGCCTCATCGGCAAAATTTGATGCTGAACATAAGCAGTGGCGTCTGTCGCAGGTGGATGAGTCTGACCTGACGAATCCAAAACAGATCACCGGTTCACAGACGGTATCGGGTACGTGGAAGACCAACCTGACGCCCGACAAGCTTGGGGTGGTTGCGCTTGATCCCGATGCGCTGTCGATTAGCGGTCTGCATAACTACGTGAAGTACCTGAAGTCGAGCGGACAGGATGCCGGACGCTATCAGCTCAACATGTGGAGCAAAATCTTCCAGCCGATGTCGGTGGCGGTCATGATGCTGATGGCGCTGTCGTTCATCTTCGGGCCGTTGCGCAGCGTGCCGATGGGCGTGCGCGTCGTGACCGGTATCAGCTTCGGCTTCGTGTTCTACGTTCTTGACCAGATCTTCGGTCCGCTGACTCTGGTGTACGGCATTCCGCCGATTATCGGTGCGCTGCTGCCGAGCGCCAGCTTCCTGCTGATCAGCCTCTGGCTGCTGCTGAGACGTTCCTGACCTTCCTCTCCTCGCCCCCGTTTCTCCGGGGGCGAGGCTAATCTCCTGTTTCACCCCGCACTTTTTCTCACAACCTTCAACGCCTCGCCGTGAATTTGAGTATTATTGAGCGATAAAGTCGTGAAGGGATCTTCTATGAAGCAAATTCGAATGCTCGCCCAGTACTACGTCGACCTGATGATGAAGCTTGGGCTGGTGCGGTTCTCCATGCTGTTGGCCTTGGCGCTGGTTGTTCTGGCCATTGTCGTGCAAATGGCTGTCACCATGGTTCTGCACGGTCAGGTCGAAAGTATCGACGTGATCCGATCTATCTTCTTCGGCCTGTTGATTACCCCCTGGGCGGTCTATTTCCTGTCCGTGGTGGTTGAACAGCTGGAAGAGTCGCGCCAGCGCCTGTCTAAGCTGGTGGATAAGCTGGAGGAGATGCGCGAGCGCGATCTGAAACTGAACGTTCAGCTGAAGGACAACATTGCCCAGCTTAATCAGGAGATCTCGGATCGTGAGAAGGCAGAGGCCGAGCGCCAGACCACGCTGGAGCAGCTTAAAATTGAAATGAAAGAGCGTGAGGTCACGCAAATTCAGCTTGAGCAGCAATCCTCCTTCCTGCGCTCTTTCCTGGATGCTTCGCCGGATCTGGTGTTCTACCGCAACGAAGATAAAGAGTTTTCCGGCTGTAACCGCGCCATGGAGCTGTTGACCGGGAAAAGCGAAAAACAACTGATCAACCTCAAGCCGCAGGATGTTTATTCTGAAGAGGCGGCAGCAAAAGTGATGGAGACGGATGAAAAGGTCTTCCGCCACAACGTCTCGCTGACCTACGAACAGTGGCTGGATTATCCGGACGGGCGCAAGGCCTGCTTTGAAATCCGTAAGGTCCCGTACTATGACCGCGTGGGCAAACGCCACGGGCTGATGGGCTTTGGCCGCGATATTACCGAGCGTAAGCGCTATCAGGATGCGCTCGAGCGCGCCAGCCGTGACAAAACCACCTTTATCTCGACCATCAGCCACGAACTGCGCACGCCGCTCAACGGCATCGTAGGGCTGAGCCGTATTCTGCTGGATACCGACCTGACCGATGAGCAGGAAAAATACCTGAAGACGATCCACGTCTCGGCGGTGACGCTGGGTAATATCTTCAACGATATTATCGACATGGATAAAATGGAGCGTCGTAAAGTTCAGCTTGATAATCAGCCGGTTGATTTTACGAGCTTCCTCGCTGACCTGGAGAACCTCTCAGGGCTGCAGGCTCAGCAAAAAGGGCTGAGCTTCGTGATGGAACCGACCCTGCCGCTGCCGCATAAAGTGGTGACGGACGGCACGCGTCTGCGCCAGATCCTGTGGAACCTGATCAGTAACGCCGTGAAGTTCACCCAGAAGGGGCGGGTTGCCGTGCGCATTCGCTATGACGAAGGCGACATGCTGCACTTCGAGGTGGAAGACTCAGGGATTGGTATTCCGCAGGAGGAGCAGGACAAAATCTTCGCCATGTATTATCAGGTGAAAGACAGCAATGGCGGTAAGCCTGCAACCGGTACGGGGATTGGCCTGGCGGTGTCTAAACGTCTGGCGAAGAGCATGGGCGGGGACATCACCGTTGCCAGCCAGACGGGAAAAGGTTCAACCTTTACCCTGACGGTACATGCGCCTGCGGTCGCTGAAGAGGTTGAAGATACCTTTGAGAGCGACGATATGCCGCTGCCGGCGCTGCACGTGCTGCTGGTGGAAGACATCGAGCTGAACGTTATCGTGGCGCGCTCCGTTCTCGAAAAGCTGGGTAACAGCGTGGACGTGGCGATGACCGGTAAAGCCGCGCTGGAGATGTTCACTCCTGGCGAATATGACCTTGTTCTGCTGGATATTCAGCTGCCGGACATGACCGGGCTGGATATTTCTCGCGAACTGACGAGCAAGTATGCCGCCGAGGATCTGCCGCCGCTGGTGGCGCTGACGGCGAACGTGCTGAAGGACAAAAAAGAGTACCTCGATGCCGGTATGGATGATGTGCTCAGCAAGCCGCTGGCGGTGCCTGCCCTGACCGCCATGATCAAGAAGTTCTGGGATACCCGTGATGAAGAGGAGAGCACCATGACGTCTGTTGATAGCGCTAAAGCCCACACACTACTCGATACCGCGATGCTGGAGCAGTATATCGACCTGGTGGGGCCTAAACTGATTACCGATGGCCTGGCCGTATTCGAAAAAATGATGCCGGGTTATTTAAGCGTGCTGGAATCTAACCTGACCGCGCGCGATCGGAAAGGCATTGTGGAAGAAGGGCATAAGATTAAAGGGGCCGCGGGGTCGGTTGGGCTACGCCATCTGCAGCAGCTGGGCCAACAGATTCAGTCGCCTGATTTACCTGCATGGGAAGATAACGTAGGTGATTGGGTTGAAGAGATGAAACAAGAGTGGCAGAACGATGTGGCGGTGCTGAAAGCCTGGGTGGATGCCAGAAAAAAATGACCCCGGCTTAACCGGGGTGCGCGAATACTGCGCCAACACCAGGGAAATCGTGGCTGCGCCTGATTTTTTGTGTTGTTTTCGCTTGGACGCCGCCTGAATATTTAGGCCGCACGCAAATAAGATAGCAAATCTTAAATGGTTTGTTACATGAATCAGTGAAATGTGTGAAGCATAGCGTTTTAATCAGAATTATTAATGTGCCTCAGCACGTTGCATAGAAGGATCGTCATGATGAAAAAGATTGGTGTCGTGCTCAGCGGCTGCGGTGTTTACGATGGTTCGGAAATACACGAAGCCGTAATCACGCTGCTGGCATTATCGCGCCGGGGCGCTGAGGTGGTCTGCTTCGCGCCGGATAAAAACCAGGCGGATGTGATTAATCATCTTACCGGTGAACCGATGGCGGAAAACCGCAACGTGCTGATTGAAGCGGCGCGAATTGTCCGCGGAGATATTCATCCTCTGATTGAGGCTGATGCCGCCGAGCTAGATGCCTTAATCGTGCCGGGCGGCTTTGGCGCAGCCAAAAATCTCAGCACCTTCGCCACTCAGGGGGCGGAGTGCTGGGTCGATCCAGATTTAAAAGCGCTGTCACAGGCGATGCATGCGGCAGGCAAGCCGCTGGGCTTTATCTGTATCGCGCCGGCGATGCTGCCCGCTATTTTTGATTTCCCCCTGCGCCTGACTATCGGGACGGATATTGATACCGCAGAGCTTGTCGACGAGATGGGCGGCGAACACGTGCCTTGCCCGGTCGATGACATTGTGGTCGATGAAGACAACAAAATTGTCACCACGCCTGCGTATATGCTGGCGCAAAACATCGCTGAGGCCGCTGCGGGTATCGAAAAGCTGGTGGACAGAGTGTTGGTTCTCGCTGAATGAGCCGCAAATATTCCGCAGGAGCGTGGGTAAAACGTATCCTGCTTCGCATTGTGCTTGTGCTGGCGGTGTTCTGGGGCGGCGGGATTGCCCTGTTCGGCATTCTGCCGGTTCCCTTTTCCGCCGTCATGATTGAGCGTCAGGTCAGCGCATGGTTCACCGGTGATTTCAGCTACGTTGCGCATTCTGACTGGGTGAGCATGGATGAGATCTCTCCGTTCATGGGGCTGGCGGTGATCGCCGCAGAGGATCAGAAATTCCCAGAGCACTGGGGTTTCGACGTGGCCGCTATCGAGAAGGCGCTTGCCCATAACGAACGTCACGAAAACCGGGTGCGCGGCGCATCGACCCTTTCGCAGCAGACCGCCAAAAACCTGTTTTTATGGGATGGCCGAAGCTGGGTGCGCAAAGGGCTCGAAGCAGGGCTAACGCTGGGCGTCGAAACGGTCTGGAGCAAGAAGCGTATTCTGACCGTCTATCTGAATATCGCGGAGTTTGGCGACGGCGTATTTGGCGTTGAGGCCGCCTCACAGCGTTACTTCAATAAACCAGCCAGCCGTTTGAGTATGTCTGAAGCCGCGCTGCTTGCCGCCGTTCTGCCGAATCCCATCAAGTTCAAAGCCAGCGCTCCCTCGGGATACGTGCGGAGCCGTCAGGCGTGGATTATGCGCCAGATGCGTCAGCTGGGTGGGGAAGGGTTTATGGAGCGTAACAACTTAATGTAGGGCGGGTAAGCGCAGCGCCACCCGCCGAAAGGGCGAACGTTAGTCTTCGTCAAACCCGGCGTTGAACAGCGCAATCACCGCTGCCAGCGCCTCTTCTTCCTGCGGGCCGGTCGCCTCGACTTCGATCTGGCGACCTTTGGCGGAGTCCAGCATCAGCAGCGCAATCACGCTGTTGGCTTCCGCCTCGGTACCTTCATCGTTACGCAGCAGAACTTCAGCATCAAAACCCTGCATCAGCTCAAACAGCTTCATCGCCGGGCGGGCGTGCATACCCAGCTTGTTGGTGATCTCAACGGTCTGTTTTACGGTCATGTTTTGCGTTTTTCCAGCGTGCGATGACGGGACTGAACGTTCTTTCCGCGCGAGCGGAAATAGTCGGCCAGCTGTTCGGCGATATAGACCGAACGATGTTTACCGCCGGTACAGCCAATCGCCACCGTCAGGTAGCTACGATTGTTTGTTTCCAGCATAGGTAACCATAGCTCAAGGTAGCTTCGCGTCTGGTAGATAAAATTGTGTACTTCTGTGTGCCGGTCGAGGAAGGCCGCGACAGGCTTATCCAGCCCGGTCATTGGACGCAGTTTTGGGTCCCAGTGCGGGTTTGGCAGGAAGCGCACGTCGAAAACGTAATCCGCATCAATAGGGATACCGTGCTTAAAGCCGAAGGATTCGAATACCATGGTCAGCTCGCGCTCGCGCTTGCCCAGCAGGCGGGTTCGCAGCATTTCTGCCAGTTCGTGAACGGACATTTCGGAGGTGTCGACAATCAGATCCGCCCGTGACCGCAGCGGCTCCAGCAGATCGCTTTCCTGGTCGATGGCGCTTTCCAGGGAGAGGTTTTTACTGGAGAGCGGGTGCAGACGGCGGGTGTCGCTGTAGCGGCGGATCAGCGTGTTGCGATCGGCGTCCAGAAACAGCAGCTGCGGCGAGAACGCGTCAGGCAGGTTGCTCATCGCCTGTTCAAAGATCTCCGGCGATTCGGGCATGTTACGCACGTCAATGCTGACCGCTGCCGAGATCTGCCTGTCGGCCAGCGTCCGCGCCAGCTCCGGCAACAGCACCACCGGCAGGTTATCGACGCAGTAAAATCCCATATCTTCCAGCGCGCGCAGGGCGACGGATTTCCCCGACCCCGAGCGGCCACTGACGATCATCAGCACCATGTTCCGTTTCTCCTCAGGACAACAGATGTGAAAGCCATCTCCCGGTTATGCATCATCCTGATTGCCTTCTGCTTCAGTGATAATCTGGTAGAGCTCTTCATCACTTTGGGCTGAACGCAGTCGACGGCAAATGGTTTTATCAGCCAGGCGTTTAGCGACCAGCGAAAGCGTATGCAGATGGGTTTTTGTCTGGTCGGCGGGCACCAGCAGCGCGAAGAGGAGATCGACCGGCTGGTTATCGATGGCATCGAAGGCAATAGGCGTTTCGAGCTGCACAAACACGCCGACGGCACGCAGGGTGTCTTCTTCGAGCTTGCCGTGCGGGATCGCGATACCGTTGCCGATGCCGGTACTGCCCATTTTTTCACGGGTCAGGATAGCTTCGAACACCACCTGCGGCGGTAGGCCCAGCTGTTTTGCGGCCAGTTCACTGATGATCTCCAGCGCACGTTTTTTGCTCTGGCAGTGAACGCCACTGCGGGTACATTCCTGGTTAAGGACATTGCTCAGTTGAAGAGCCGAATCGTTGTTCATCATAATTTCACCTAAGCGCTAACTGTACAAATGGCCTGTTGTGTTTCACAACAGGCCGTCCTGCACCCGTTAACTGCCCGGACAATTAGTGTTGTTTCAGTTTATCTTTATGTTTATTGAGCTGTCGCGCAAGCTTATCAATCAAGCCGTCGATAGCCGCGTACATGTCTTGCCCTTCCGCACTGGCATGGAGTTCGCCCCCGTTAACGTGCAGGGTTGCATCCGAGATATGAGTCACTTTCTCCACTTTCAACACAATATAGACCTGATTGATCCTTTCGAAATACTGTTCGAGCTTCGCGAACTTCGTGTTCAGAAAATCGCGTAATGCCTCAGTAATCTCGACATTGTGTCCTGTGATGTTGAGCTGCATAGTGTCTTCCTTATCGGTTGTGTCAGACCAGTTGTTTACGCTGGTTAGACGGCGGAATGGATAAAGACTCTCGATACTTCGCAACAGTACGACGTGCCACCATAATACCCTGATCGGACAGCATGGTGGTTAACTTACTGTCACTCAGTGGCTTCGCGGGGTTCTCCGCTGCGATCAACTTCTTAACCAGTGCACGGATCGCCGTGGACGAGGCTTCGCCACCGCCCTCGGTGCTCACATGGCTGGAGAAGAAATACTTAAGCTCAAAAATACCGCGCGGACTGTGCAGATACTTCTGCGTGGTCACGCGGGAAATGGTTGATTCATGCATCTCGACGGCCTGGGCGATATCCGCCAGCACCATCGGCTTCATGTACTCTTCGCCCTGCTCAAAGAACGCCTGCTGCTGTTCGACAATACAGCGGCTTACGCGCAGCAGCGTATCATTTCGGCTCTCCAGACTTTTGATCAGCCATCGCGCTTCCTGCAGGTTGCTGCGAATATATTGATTGTCGGAGTCGTTACGCGCGCTGGTGCACATGGAGGCGTATTGCTGATTAATTTGCAGACGAGGAATGCTGTCTGAGTTCAGTTCAACGACCCAGCGGTCGTTGTGCTTTCTGACCAGGACATCCGGGATGACATACTCGGGTTCGCTGGTCTGGATCGACTGACCGGGGCGCGGATCGAGCGACTGGATCAGGTTAACCGCTTCTTTCAGCACCTCTTCCTTCAGGCGCGTGACGCGCATCAGGGTACGGAAATCGTGGTTAGCCAGCAGATCCAGATGATCGCTGATGATTAATCGGGCCTCATCAAGCCAGGGCGTGGTTTTGTCGAACTGCGAGAGCTGGATTAGCAGGCAATCGCGCAGATCTTTTGCCGCGACCCCGACCGGATCGAAGCGCTGGATGCGCTTCAGGACGGCTTCAATCTCTTCGAGTTCAATCTCGTCGTCGCCGATGCTTTCCAGAATATCGTCAAGCGTGACGGTCAAGTAGCCGGTGTCATCGACGGCATCGACAATTGACGTCGCAATTGCGCGGTCGGTGTCGGAGAAGGGCGTCAGCTCAACTTGCCACATCAGGTAGTCCTGCAGCGACTGGGTCGTTTCGCCCTGATAAACCGGCAGCTCGTCGTCCTGGTAATCTGCACGCGTGCCCGAAGGCGTTCCGGCGGTGTAGAGTTCATCCCAGCTGGCATCCAGCGGAAGCTCGTCCGGCATCTCTTTTTGTTCGAGCGCATCAACGGTATCGAGCGTTTCAGTGTCCTGCGATTGCTGAGTATCTACCTCGTCATGAAGATCGGTTTGCTCCAGCAGCGGATTGCTGTCCAGCGCCTGCTGGAGCTCCTGCTGGAGTTCTAACGTGGACAACTGCAACAGGCGAATTGCCTGCTGTAGCTGCGGCGTCATTGCCAGTTGTTGGCTGAGCCGTAATTGCAAACCTTGCTTCATGTTCAGAGCATTTTTCTCCGGTTCGGCGTTGTGTTACCTCTACCCTATCAGAGTCTGAAGTCTTCCCCAAGGTACACGCGCTTAACATGCTCATCTTCGAGGATTTGCTGCGGCGTACCGTGGGCGATCAGATGGCCCTGGCTCACAATGTAGGCGCGTTCACACACCGCCAGCGTTTCACGAACGTTGTGGTCGGTGATCAGCACGCCAAGCCCGCTGTCGCGCAGATGCTCGATAATACGTTTGATGTCGATAACGGAGATCGGGTCAACGCCCGCGAAGGGTTCATCCAGCAGGATGAACTTCGGGTTCGCCGCCAGCGCGCGCGCAATTTCAACACGGCGACGTTCACCGCCGGATAACGCCTGACCGAGGCTGTCGCGCAGGTGTTCGATGTGGAACTCCTCCATCAGCTCATTGGCGCGATCCTGACGCTGTTCGCTGGTCAGATCGTCACGAATTTGCAGTACCGCCATCAGGTTATCGTAAACGCTCAGGCGGCGGAAAATGGAGGCTTCCTGAGGCAGGTAGCCTATGCCACGACGCGCGCGCGCGTGCAGCGGCAGCAGGCTAATGTCTTCATCGTCGATGATAATGTTGCCCGCATCGCGCGGCACAATGCCGACGACCATGTAAAACGTGGTGGTTTTACCCGCACCGTTAGGGCCAAGTAGGCCCACGATTTCGCCGGAATTGACGGTCAGACTGACATCTTCCACGACGCGGCGGCCCTTGTAGGCTTTCGCAAGATTTTTTGCAGTTAATGTTGCCATAGCGAATTAGTTACTCTTCTTCTGTGCCGGGGCCTGGCCTTTGCCTTTGTCCTGCAGCTGGGACGGAACAAGCACGGTAGTCACGCGTTTGCCTTTCTCACTGGTGGCCTGCATTTTCTGCTCTTTCACCAGATAGGTGATCTTGTCGCCGGTGATATTGCTGTCCAGCTGCTCCAGATAGGCGTTACCGGTGAGGATAACCAGATCCTTCGCCAGTTCGTAATGCATGTGCGAGGCACGCCCTTTTACCGGCTTGCCGTTGTCCTGCATCTGGTAGAAGGTGGCCGGATTGCCATAGCCATCGATGATTTCTTTGCCCTGCTCGCCGCCTGGGCGGGTAACGACCACTTTGTCGGCGTTAATTTTGATCGTGCCCTGGGTCATGACGACGTTGCCCGTGAAGGTGACGACGTTACCCTGCATATCGAGCGACTGCGCGTCGGACTCGATATGAATTGGCTGCTCGGTATCACCCGTCACAGCAAAAGCGGGAAGACTGGCCGCCAGCATCGCACTGGCGATAATTACTTTAAGGCTGAGTTTGTTTGTTTTGAATTTCATAGGAGGTTCTAACCTTTTCAATCAGCTCGGCGTTTTTGCTGCGTAAGTTCCCGCGCATTCTCAGACCGCTGGAATTAAATGTAGTGCCATACAGTGTGACCAGATCCTGCGACGTGACATCCTGGGTCACCAGGTTGATCTGGGCATTATCCGTCGTAATTTTGCGCAGCTGCGAGTCAGGGGTCAGGGCGTTGACTTCAACGTGGCCGTACAGATACAGCATACGGTCGTTCGTCAGCTTTGCCCTGTCTGACTTAATCGACCACGTCGGCACTTTGTCCGTATCGAACGTGGTCATGACGGGCTGGGTAAACCAGGAAATACCGTCATCTGAAAAATATTCTACATGCTGGGCAATCAGCCGATAGTTCAGCGCCCCTTCAGGGCTGTAGACCACGGTGTCGCTGTGATCGCTTTTATAGGTCGGCTCGTTATTATTCACCACTTCTGTCTGCGTATCGTCACGATCGGCGAGATTCACGCCAATCAGGACCAGCGCAACAAGCGAAAGCAGAATGATAACCCAACGTCTGGTTTTACTCATATCGATTGCCCTTTGGCCTCATCAAGCTTGCCCTGCGCCAGCAGAAGCAGATCGCAGACTTCACGTACGGCACCACGGCCACCGTTAATATGGGTAACATAGTCAGCGCGCGGGATCAGCAGCGGATGCGCATCGGCCACCGCGATACTCAGGCCCACTTCCGCCATCACCGGCCAGTCAATCAGATCGTCCCCGACGTAGGCCACATTTTCCGGTGCGATAGCCAGTTTACCCAGCAGATCGTTGAAGGCGACCATCTTGTCGGATTGCCCCTGATACAGATGGGTAATGCCCAGCGTTTCACAGCGATCTTCTACCAGTTTAGCTTTTCGTCCGGTGATGATTGCAACTTCAATACCCGACGTGAGCGCGCAGCGAATGCCGTAACCGTCGCGAACGTTAAATGCTTTCAGCTCTTCGCCATTATTGCCCATGTAAATCAGGCCATCGGAGAGTACGCCATCCACATCCAGGATCAGCAGGCGAATATTTTCCGCCTTTGCCATCATGGAGGTACTCACCGGACCATAACAGGTTGCAAGGGATGCACCCGCATTACTCATTGTCTTATCCTTCATTACACTACGCCCGCGCGCAGCAGATCATGCATATGTACCACACCCAGCAATTGGTCGCCATCGGCAACCATGACGGAGGTGATATGACGGGACTGCATCAGGTTCAATACATCCACAGCCAGCGTGCCTGGACGCACGCGAATACCGCCTGTCGTCATGACGTCGGCAATGCCGAGCGTGCGGACATCCACCCCCATATCGAACACGCGACGCAGGTCGCCATCGGTGAAAATGCCCTGAATTTTCATCAGGTCATCGCATATCACCGTCATGCCCAGATTTTTACGGGTGATCTCCAGCAGCGCATCGCGCAGCGAAGCCTCTTTGCTGACGTGAGGGATCTCATCGCCCGTGTGCATAATATCGTTCACCCGCAGCAGCAGCTTGCGGCCCAGCGCGCCACCCGGGTGGGACAACGCGAAATCTTCCGGCGTAAAGCCCCGGGCTTCAAGCAGCGCAACGGCCAGCGCATCGCCCATGACCAGCGCAGCCGTGGTGCTGGATGTCGGCGCAAGACCAAGCGGGCAGGCTTCTTTGGGGACCTTCACACACAGGTGAATATCCGCGGCGCGCGCCATGCTGCTTTCGGGGCGGCTGGTCATGCAAATGAGCGGAACCTGCAGGCGCTTCAATACTGGGATCAGCGCCAGGATCTCATTGGACTCGCCAGAATTCGACAGTGCAATGACCACATCCTGCGGCGTGACCATCCCCAGATCGCCGTGCGCGGCTTCACCAGGATGGACAAAGAAGGAGGAGGTTCCCGTGCTGGCAAACGTCGCCGCCATTTTGCGTCCGATGTGACCGGACTTGCCCATTCCCATGACCACGACTTTACCGGCACAGTAGAATATCTTCTCACATGCCAGACTAAAATCCTGATTAATGTACTGATCTAACTGCGCCAGACCTTCACGTTCAATCTCCAGAACGTCTTTGCCTGCTTTCTGAAAGTCAAAACCCGGCTGCAATTCTACTTGCGACATAATGCGTTTCCGTTTACCCAGAGAGAAGAGGCGAGAGCCAGTACAGCATCGCCATCCATACGATAAATCCACCTGTCAGCAGCGCGCCTGCGCCTTTGCCTATCTGCTCTTTTCGCCGCCAGCAGAGCAGGGCGAAAATCACGCTGACCAGCAGCATCACACCGTAATCACGCGTGAAGGCCATAGGGTTAAATGGCCCCGGTGAAATCAGAGCCGGTAGCCCCATCACGATGGCGATATTGAAAATGTTGGAACCGATGATGGTGCCAATGGCGATATCGTCTTCGCCCTTACGTGCGCCAGCAATGGCCGTGGCCAGCTCCGGCAGGCTGGTGCCGATGGCAATCACGGTCAGGCCGATGGTCAGTTCGCTCATGGCGAAATAGTTCGCCAGCACCGTTGCGTTATCCACCACCATGCGCGTGGCCATCGGCATAATGATTAACGCAACGCCAAGCCAAAGCAGCGCGACGGGAAGCGTGCCTTCGCGCGGGAGTTCGGCAACGTGCTCGCGCGTCAGGCTGTCATGACCCTGTTTTTCAGCCTGCCGGGCGATTTTAACACTATAAAGTAGCCAGATGGCCGCCAGCGCCAGCAGGAAAATGCCGTCGCTGTAGCTCAGCACCCCATCATAAAATACGCAGCCTGCCAGCAGGCTTACGATTAACATTAGCGGCAATTCGCGGCGCAGAACATCAGAATGCACGCGAAAAGGATGCAGCAGCGCGGCAAGGCCTAAAATAAGCAGAATATTGACGATGTTAGAGCCGATCGCCGTGCCAATCGCGAGGTCAACCTGACCGTGCAATGAGGCGGTAACCGAGACGATTATTTCAGGAAGAGAAGTACCGACGCTGACAACGGTCATCCCGATGACAATAGGCGGTACGCCAATCAGACGGCACAGGATCGATGCGGCAAACACTAAACGGTCAGCACTGTAGACCACCAAAAGTAAACCAATTATTAACAGTGCTGTTGCTAAAAGCATCAAAAGTCCTTTCTTCAGGTATACTCGCCGGTCCACCGTGCAGAATTGCCGGCGCTGCATACAGTCTGAGACGTAACGAATTCCTAATTTTGACTTTATGCGCTGGAAAAGTAAAACAAATGCCAGCTTTCGCTAACCTCAAAGGCTAATATTCTGTAAAAATGTGGGGTTTAGGGCTGATTTAAGCGTTACGCTTCGCATGAGGCAGGGTAAGAAAGGAACCATAAATGAGCCAAACGATGGCGAATATAGTCGATGTCCGCGGTGTGAGCTTTTCTCGCGCCGACAGATTGATATTTGATGATATTTCGTTGACCGTACCGCGTGGCAAGATTACCGCCATTATGGGGCCGTCCGGGATCGGTAAAACGACTCTGTTACGACTCATTGGTGGGCAGATCCCACCAGACAGCGGAGAAATTCTTTTCGACGGGGAAAACGTCCCGGAGATGTCGCGATCGCGCCTGTATACCGTGCGTAAGCGCATGAGCATGCTTTTTCAGTCGGGAGCGTTATTCACCGACATGAACGTCTTCGATAACGTGGCTTATCCGCTGCGAGAACATACCCAGCTGCCGCCAGAACTGCTGAAAAGCACCGTGATGATGAAGCTGGAAGCCGTGGGGCTGCGAGGTGCGGCGAAATTAATGCCGTCTGAGCTTTCCGGCGGTATGGCACGTCGCGCCGCGCTGGCGCGCGCCATTGCGTTAGAACCTGATTTAATCATGTTCGACGAACCTTTCGTCGGGCAGGACCCTATCACTATGGGCGTGTTGGTTAAGCTCATCTCTGAATTGAACAGCGCGCTCGGCGTGACCTGCATCGTGGTCTCCCACGACGTGCCGGAAGTGCTGAGCATTGCTGATTACGCCTACATTGTGGCAGACAAAAAGATCGTTGCGCACGGCAGTGCTCAGGCGTTGCAGGAAAATTGCGATCCGCGAGTTCGTCAGTTCCTGGACGGCATTGCGGATGGACCCGTGCCGTTCCGCTATCCTGCGGGCGATTACCGTGATGATTTACTGGGAATAGGGAGTTAAGCCACTCATGCTGTTAAATGCGTTGGCCGCTCTCGGACACCGTGGCATAAAAACCATCAGGACGTTCGGGCGTGCCGGATTGATGTTATTCAACGCGGTGGTCGGCAAGCCGGAATTCCGTAAACACACGCCTTTACTCGTGCGACAGCTCTATAATGTCGGCGTGCTGTCGATGCTCATCATCATCGTTTCCGGTCTGTTTATCGGTATGGTGCTGGGGCTGCAGGGGTATCTGGTTCTCACCACCTACAGCGCGGAAACGAGCCTTGGAATGCTGGTTGCGCTCTCGCTGCTGCGTGAGCTGGGGCCGGTTGTCGCGGCGCTGCTGTTTGCCGGACGCGCGGGTTCTGCGCTAACGGCGGAAATCGGCCTGATGCGTGCGACCGAGCAGCTTTCCAGCATGGAGATGATGGCGGTCGATCCGCTGCGTCGCGTGATCTCGCCACGTTTCTGGGCCGGGGTTATTTCCTTACCGTTGCTCACCATCCTCTTTGTCGCCGTGGGTATTTGGGGCGGTTCGCTGGTTGGCGTGCACTGGAAAGGGATTGACGCCGGGTTCTTCTGGTCTGCTATGCAGGATGCGATCGACCTGCGAATGGATCTGGTTAACTGCCTGATTAAAAGCGTGGTGTTCGCTATTACGGTCACCTGGATTGCCTTGTTTAACGGTTACGATGCTATCCCGACGTCGGCGGGCATTAGCCGTGCTACTACACGTACTGTCGTACATTCGTCGCTGGCCGTACTGGGTCTGGATTTTGTGCTCACCGCACTGATGTTTGGGAATTGAGTTCATGCAAACGAGAAAAAATGAAATTTGGGTTGGCGTGTTTCTGCTGTTAGCCCTGCTGGCTGCACTGTTCATCTGCCTGCGCGCGGCGGATATCACTTCCGTTCGCACCGAGCCGACGTATCGTATCTATGCCACTTTCGATAATATCGGTGGCCTGAAGGCGCGCTCGCCGGTTCGCATCGGCGGCGTGGTGATTGGCCGCGTGACGGATATTACGCTCGATGAGAAAACCTATCTCCCGCGCGTCGCGATGGAGATTGAAGAGCGCTACAACCATATTCCAGATACCAGCTCGCTTTCCATTCGTACCTCCGGCCTGCTGGGTGAGCAATATCTTGCCCTGAACGTCGGTTTTGAAGACCCGGAGCTGGGAACGACTATCCTTAAGGACGGTAGCGTAATCCAGGATACGAAGTCCGCGATGGTGCTGGAAGATATGATTGGTCAGTTCCTTTACAACAGTAAAGGGGATGATAAAAACTCAGAAGCTGCGCCTGCGCAGAGTGAAGAGCATACCAACGCCGCACCGGCACCTGGTGCAGCGAATTAATTTCAGGAGAAGTCATTCATGTTTAAACGACTGTTAATGGTTGCCATGCTGGTCATTGCACCTCTTTCCGCAGTACATGCGGCAGACCAGACTAACCCGTACAAACTGATGGATGAGGCCGCACAGAAGACCTTCGATCGTCTTAAGAACGAACAGCCTAAAATTCGTGCTAATCCTGATTATCTGCGCGACGTGGTCGATCAGGAACTGCTTCCGTACGTGCAGATTAAATATGCGGGCGCGCTGGTTCTGGGTCGCTACTACAAAGATGCTACCCCAGCGCAGCGTGATGCCTACTTTGCCGCCTTCCGCGAGTACCTGAAACAGGCGTACGGCCAGGCGCTGGCGATGTATCACGGTCAGACCTATCAAATTGCCCCTGAACAGCCGCTGGGCGACGCGACCATTATCCCTATCCGCGTGACCATTAACGATCCTAACGGTCGTCCGCCGGTTCGTCTGGACTTCCAGTGGCGTAAAAACAGCCAGACCGGCCACTGGCAGGCGTATGACATGATTGCCGAAGGGGTGAGCATGATCACCACCAAACAGAACGAGTGGAGCGATCTGCTGCGCACCAAAGGTATTGATGGCCTGACCGCACAGCTGCAGTCTATCTCTCGTCAGAAAATTACGCTGGACGAGAAAAAGTAATGTCTCAGCAGCTTGGCTGGTCGCGTGAAGGCGAGGCGTTAAAACTGTCCGGTGAACTGGATCAGGACCTGCTGAACCCGCTATGGGATAAGCGTCATGAAGCCATGCAGGGCGTGACGCTCATTGACTTAAGCGACGTCACGCGGGTTGACACGGCTGGGATTGCGCTGCTGACCCATCTGATAGCGGAAGGGAAAAAGCAGGGTAAAAACGTCGCGCTTCACGGTGCGAGCGACAATGTTGTTACCCTGGCGCAGCTCTACAATTTGCCGCAGGACGTTTTGCCTCGTTAATATTTTCAGTGCGTTACTTCTGAAAGCCTCGACAGTTTCATCGTCGGGGCTTTTTGCTTGTTTAAGACTGCGCCACTTTGCTCTAAGATGTTGGGCTTGTTTTACTATCAGATGATTAAGAACCCATGGAAAATAATGAAATCCAGGCAGTGCTGATGAATGCACTCTCCCTTCAGGAAGCCCACGTCTCTGGCGATGGCAGTCACTTCCAGGTTATTGCTGTGGGTGAGATCTTCGACGGTATGAGTCGCGTGAAGAAGCAGCAGGCTGTTTACGCGCCGCTGATGGAATACATTGCGGACAACCGCATCCACGCCCTGTCGATTAAAGCGTTCACCCCGCAAGAGTGGGCACGCGATCGCAAACTAAACGGTTTTTGAGCTGAGGGCTATGCCCGCAGCACGGTTGAATTTATAAGAGAGCAATTACATGGACAAATTTCGTGTACAGGGGCCAACGCGTCTCCAGGGCGAAGTCACAATTTCTGGCGCCAAAAACGCCGCGCTGCCAATCCTCTTTGCCGCGCTGCTGGCGGAAGAGCCGGTAGAAATTCAGAACGTACCGAAGCTGAAAGATATCGACACCACCATGAAGTTGCTCACCCAGCTGGGTACGAAAGTCGAGCGTAACGGTTCCGTGTGGATCGATGCCGGCAACGTTAACAACTTCTCTGCGCCTTACGACCTGGTGAAAACCATGCGTGCGTCCATCTGGGCGCTTGGCCCGCTGGTGGCGCGTTTTGGTCAGGGGCAAGTCTCGCTGCCGGGCGGTTGCGCCATCGGCGCGCGTCCTGTTGACCTGCACATCTTTGGCCTTGAGAAACTGGGCGCAGAGATCAAGCTGGAAGAAGGTTATGTGAAAGCGTCCGTCAATGGCCGTCTGAAAGGCGCGCACATTGTTATGGATAAAGTGAGCGTAGGCGCAACCGTCACCATCATGTCGGCAGCGACGCTGGCAGAAGGCACGACCGTTATTGAAAACGCCGCGCGCGAGCCGGAGATCGTGGATACCGCGAATTTCCTCGTGGCGCTGGGTGCAAAAATTTCGGGTCAGGGCACCGACCGCATCACCATCGAAGGCGTTGAGCGCCTGGGTGGCGGCGTTTACCGCGTTCTGCCGGACCGTATCGAAACCGGTACCTTCCTGGTGGCAGCGGCGATTTCCGGCGGCAAGATTGTCTGCCGTAACGCACAGCCTGACACGCTGGATGCCGTTCTGGCGAAACTGCGCGATGCGGGTGCGGATATTGAAACAGGTGAAGACTGGATTAGCCTGGATATGCACGGTCAGCGTCCAAAAGCCGTAAATGTGCGTACTGCACCGCATCCTGCCTTCCCGACGGACATGCAGGCGCAATTTACCCTGTTAAACCTGGTTGCAGAAGGCACCGGGTTCATCACGGAAACCATCTTCGAAAACCGTTTCATGCATGTGCCTGAACTGATCCGTATGGGCGCGCATGCTGAGATCGAAAGCAATACGGTTATCTGCCACGGCGTTGAAAAACTGTCGGGTGCGCAGGTGATGGCGACCGACCTGCGTGCGTCCGCAAGCCTGGTGCTGGCGGGTTGTATTGCAGAAGGGACGACCGTTGTCGATCGTATCTACCACATCGATCGTGGCTATGAGCGTATCGAAGACAAACTGCGCGCGCTGGGTGCCAATATCGAGCGTGTGAAGGGCGAGTAATCGTTCCGGCACCCCCCTGCCTTGAAGGGCTGGGGGATTGCTGTTCCTGTCAAACCGGGTGTATCAGCTCTGATGCGCTTTCTTTGTTTTGCTCTGGCGCATCATGCGCGTTCTGTCGATAAACTCATGCGTAACAGGGTCGTGGTAGCGTGACGGCCAGATTATCCACGGGTGCGTGTCCAGCGCCGTCGCGATGATTAATTCTCCCTTTGGCCAGGGGCGGGTCAGGGCGTTTGCCAGCGTCGAAGAGCTTAAACCGCTGCGGCGCGATTCTGCTGCCAGCGATGTTCCTTTTTTGCGCAGTGCCGCAATAATGTCAGCGGAATGCCAGTCGATAAATTTCGTATCCATAAAGCTGTCCTTATGTTCGTATTCACCTGCGCCATTTCTCCTGAAATGACCGCGTTACTATAGCGCCTTCGAACACATGTTCTAAAAAGTTCGAGTTACTGGAAGCAATATTCAGAATAAGACATGGCTTTATTCATGCGGCCTGTAAGCCGATGATTTAACATGAATATGGAATTTACAGGAGCTTATTGGAGTTCCCCGTGACGCGCACGGGGAAGGGCGAGAAATTAACGATCGCGCTGAACGGCGATGTGGGCAAGACCAATTAGCGCCTCGCGCCACGGGCTGTCGGGAATAACCTGAAGTGCTTCGATGGCTTTGTCGGCCTCTTCCTCGGCACGCTGACGCGTCCATTCCAACGATCCGCAGATAGCCATTGTTTCCAGTACAGGTTCCAGAAGATGCCGACCATTTCCCTGTTCGATCGCTTCGCGGATCATTTTCGCCTGTTCAGGCGTGCCGTTGCGCATGGCATGGAGCAACGGCAGGGTCGGTTTACCTTCGTTCAGGTCATCGCCAACGTTTTTACCGAGCGTTTCGCCATCGGCGCTGTAATCCAGCAGGTCATCAATCAGCTGGAACGCGGTGCCAAGGTAGCGGCCATAATCCTGCAGCCCTTTTTCCTGCGCTTCCGTACAGCCTGCCAGGATGCCAGAACATTGCGCAGCCGCTTCAAACAGGCGCGCGGTCTTGCTGTAGATGACGCGCATGTAATTTTCTTCCGTGATGTCCGGGTCGTTGACGTTCATCAGCTGGAGGACTTCGCCTTCCGCGATCACGTTTACGGCTTCAGACATCACTTCGAGCACTTTCAGCGAGCCCAGGCTGGTCATCATCTGGAAGGCGCGGGTATAGATAAAATCCCCGACCAGAACGCTGGCTGCGTTACCGAAGGCGGCATTGGCCGTGGCTTTCCCGCGACGCATGTCTGATTCATCCACAACGTCATCGTGCAGAAGCGTCGCAGTATGAATAAATTCGATCAGGGCAGCGATCGTGACGTGGGCATTTCCCTGATAGCCAATGGCGCGGGCGGCCAGAATGGCAATCATCGGGCGAATGCGTTTACCGCCGCCGCTGACGATGTAATAGCCCAACTGATTGATCAGCTGAACGTCAGAGTTGAGTTGCTCCAGGATTGCTGCATTCACACCCGCCATATCTTGCGCGGTTAACTCGTTGATTTTTTCTAAATTCATCGCAAAAGCCGGGCTTTTTATCCTGTTTATCCCACACGATGTGGGTTCACAATGGGGTTGGGTTTATCAATAGTATTGCTGATTGTACTGAAAAAACCGCGCAGATAAACGTTACCGTACGTGTTGTGTTTTTTTTCTTCATGTATTGACGGTAGCACTTGTCAAAGGCTCGCGTTTTGCGTAATATTCGCGCCCTATTGTGAATATTTATAGCGCACTCTGATTCATACGAGGACGTGCGCGGAAGCGGAGTTTATATGTACGCGGTTTTCCAAAGTGGTGGTAAACAACACCGAGTAAGCGAAGGTCAGACCATTCGCCTGGAAAAGCTGGACATCGCAACTGGCGAAGCTGTTGAGTTCGCTGAAGTTCTGATGATCGCAAACGGTGAAGAAGTCAAAATCGGCGTTCCTTTCGTTGATGGCGGCGTTATCAAAGCTGAAGTTGTTGCTCATGGTCGTGGCGAGAAAGTTAAAATCGTTAAGTTTCGTCGTCGTAAACACTACCGTAAGCAGCAGGGCCACCGTCAGTGGTTCACTGATGTGAAAATTACTGGCATCAGCGCCTAAGACCTGAGGAGAGATTTAAATGGCACATAAAAAGGCTGGCGGCTCCACACGTAACGGTCGCGATTCAGAAGCTAAACGCCTTGGCGTTAAGCGTTTCGGTGGCGAATCCGTTCTGGCGGGTAGCATCATCGTTCGTCAACGTGGTACCAAATTCCACGCTGGCAACAACGTAGGTTGCGGTCGTGACCACACTCTGTTTGCTAAAGCAGACGGTAAAGTGAAATTTGAAGTTAAAGGCCCGAACAACCGTAAATACATCAGCATCGTTGCTGAGTAAGGTTTTCTCGGTCCGGTAACGGATTAAAGCCCCGCAACACGTTGCGGGGCTTTTTACATTGGAAACCCGGAAAATTTTCTGTAGGGAAAACGGGCATGAAGCAGCAGGCCGGCATTGGTATTCTTTTGGCGATCACCACCGCGATGTGCTGGGGTGCACTGCCAATTGCAATGAAGCAGGTACTGGAAGTGATGGAGCCACCAACGGTGGTGTTTTATCGCTTTCTGATGGCAAGCATTGGCCTCGGTGCCATTCTGGCCGTCAAAGGTAAGCTGCCACCGCTGCGCATCTTCCGCAAACCGCGATGGCTGGTATTGCTGGCAATCGCGACGGGCGGTTTGTTCGGTAACTTCATCCTGTTCAGCTCTTCCCTGCAGTACCTTAGCCCTACGGCGTCGCAGGTGATTGGTCAACTCTCACCGGTCGGTATGATGGTGGCCAGCGTCTTTATCCTGAAGGAGAAGATGCGCGGGACGCAGATTGTCGGGGCGAGCATGCTGCTTTGTGGCCTGGTGATGTTCTTCAACACCAGCCTCGTGGAAATTTTTACCCGCCTGACGGATTACACCTGGGGTGTGATTTTCGGTGTGGGTGCAGCAACGGTCTGGGTGTGTTACGGCGTCGCGCAAAAGGTGTTATTGCGTCGTCTGGCCTCACAGCAGATCCTCCTTTTGCTGTACACTTTGTGTACAATAGCATTATTGCCACTAGCAAAGCCGGGTGTGATTACCCAGCTTAGCGACTGGCAGCTGGCGTGCCTCATTTTTTGTGGGCTTAATACGCTGGTCGGTTATGGCGCGCTGGCCGAAGCAATGGCGCGCTGGCAGGCAGCGCAGGTGAGCGCGTTAATCACGCTGACGCCGCTGTTTACCCTGTTATTTTCAGATTTGTTATCAATGGCCTGGCCCGATGTTTTCGTCAGACCGATGCTCAACCTGTTGGGCTATCTCGGTGCGTTTGTCGTGGTTGCGGGCGCGATGTATTCCGCCATTGGCCATCGTCTTTGGGGGCGTTGGCGCAAAAATGAAGCGGTCGTAGTAGAAGTCCCCCGCTCAGGCGAATGAGTTACGGAGAGTAAAATGAAGTTTGTTGATGAAGCTACGATTCTGGTCGTAGCAGGTGATGGCGGTAACGGCTGTGTAAGCTTCCGTCGTGAAAAATATATTCCTCGTGGCGGCCCTGACGGCGGCGACGGTGGTGACGGCGGCGACGTGTGGCTGGAGGCGGATGAGAACCTCAACACGCTGATCGACTACCGTTTTGAAAAATCTTTCCGTGCTGAGCGTGGCCAGAACGGCCAGAGCCGTGACTGTACCGGCAAACGGGGTAAGGACGTCAACATTAAGGTTCCGGTCGGTACGCGTGTCATCGATCAGGGTACGGGCGAAACTATGGGTGATATGACCAAACACGGTCAGCGCCTGCTGGTTGCGAAAGGGGGGTGGCACGGTCTGGGTAACAGCCGTTTCAAATCATCCGTAAACCGTGCTCCGCGTCAGAAAACCATGGGTACGCCGGGCGATACGCGCGAGCTGCAGCTGGAGCTGATGCTGCTGGCTGACGTGGGTATGCTGGGTATGCCGAACGCCGGTAAATCAACATTTATCCGTGCGGTATCAGCCGCCAAGCCAAAAGTGGCGGATTATCCGTTTACCACGCTGGTGCCAAGCCTGGGCGTTGTCCGTATGGACCATGAAAAGAGCTTCGTCGTCGCTGATATCCCAGGTTTGATCGAGGGCGCAGCGGAAGGCGCTGGTCTCGGTATTCGCTTCCTGAAGCACCTTGAGCGCTGCCGCGTGCTGCTGCACATTGTTGATATTAATCCAATCGACGAATCCGATCCGGTTGAAAACGCCCGTATCATCGTGGGTGAACTGGAAAAATACAGCGAAAAACTCGCCGGTAAGCCGCGCTGGCTGGTCTTTAACAAGATCGACCTGATGGACAAAGCGGAAGCCGAAGCGAAAGCGAAAGCGATTGCTGAAGCAATGGGTTGGGAAGATAAATACTACCTGATCTCTGCGGCAAGCCAGGTTGGCGTGAAAGATCTTTGCTGGGATGTGATGACCTTTATCATCGAAAACCCAATCGTTCAGGCGGAAGAAGCGAAACAGCCTGAAAAAGTTGAATTCATGTGGGATGACTACCACCGCCAGCAGCTCGAAGAGCTGGAAGCGGAAGAAGATGATGAAGACTGGGACGATGACTGGGATGAAGACGACGAAGAAGGCGTCGAGTTCATCTACAAGCATTAATTCCTGCAAGAAGCCCCTGTTAAGGGGCTTTTTTTTAACCTAACGTCGACGGTAACCAGCAGCTGGCAATTAAACCGCCTTCTGCGGCATTCTCCAGCGTCAGTTTGCCGTGATGAAGCTGCACAATGCGTTGCACAATGCTCAGCCCTAGGCCGCTTCCGCCGTAGCGCTGATCGAGCCGGCGGAAAGGCTCGGTGATGGACTGACGGTGCGCTTCGTCAATGCCCGGGCCCTGATCGATGACGCTAACCTCTGTCCCGCCGTCCCGCTCGGTCAGCGTCACTTCAATCGTGGTTCCCGCAGGGCTATAGCGTCCGGCATTTTCCAGCAGATTACGCAGCATCAGGCGCAGAAGCACCGCATCACCCTGAACCGTCAGCGGGCTTTTGGCGGGCCAAATGACCGTGTGCTCTTTAGCTTCATGCTCAAGGCCGAGAGGGGTGATGATATTGTCTGTCCAGCTGACGGTATCGTAGTGGCCGCTGGCCATCGCTTGCCCGGCTCGCGCCAGCATGAGCAGCTGTTCAACGGTGTGCATCAGCTGATCGATGCGGCTGATTAACGGAGTAGCCTGTGCCGAACCCGACTGCGCCATGAGTTCCAGATGCAGCCTGATCCCGGCGAGAGGCGTCCGAAGCTCGTGGGCAGCGTCTGCGGTAAAGAGACGCTCCTGCTGAATGGTGTGATCCAGCCGCGCGAGGAGCTGGTTCAGAGAGGTGGTGACCGCGCCAATCTCCTCCATGTCGGAATACATAGGCAGCGGCGTCAGGTTGTCCGCAGAACGGTTCGCCAGGCTGACGCGCAGTTTATTCAAAGGGCGGGTTATCCAGGTCACCGCCCAGAAAGAGAAGAAGAGCGTAAAGCCCACCATCACCAGGGAAGGCACCAGCAGAGAGGCAATCGCCTCGCGGATCTCTTTCTCGACGTGATTGTTACGGGCTTTCGCAGACAGCGTTTCGCTGACCAGAAAGCCAATCTGCTCCCGGCTTTCGTGCCACAGCCACACGACGCTAATCAGCTGAAAAAAGAGAAGAATAACCGCCAGCAACACCATCAATCGCCGACGCATACTGTTCATTTCTGGCTCTCCAGGCGGTAGCCAACGCCACGGACGGTTTTAATACGATCCTTGCCGAGCTTGCGGCGCAGATTGTGAATGTGGACTTCAAGGGTGTTAGAGCCCGGATCGTCCTGCCAGGAGTAGATATCCTGCTGCAGCGTTTCGCGGTGTACGGTTTGTCCGCTGCGCATGATGAGGCGCGTAAGCAGTGCAAACTCTTTAGGCGTGACTTCAACCGGTTGGGATTGGCGCAGCACCTGCTGGGTTTGCAGATTCAGCGTAATATCGCCGTCGGTCAGCAGATTGTCGCTATGCCCCTGATAGCGGCGGATCAGCGCCCGCACGCGTGCCTGCAGCTCCGCAAGCGCAAAGGGTTTCACCAGGTAGTCATCCGCACCGGAATCGAGGCCATTAATGCGGTCTTCGATGGCATCGCGGGCGGTAAGGATCAGCACCGGATTTTCCACACCGCGGCGACGCCACTGGCTCAGCAGCGTAGCGCCGTCTTTATCCGGCAGGCCTAAATCGAGGATCACCAGGCTGTATTCGCCGCTTTGGATCAGCGCGTCCGCTTCTGCCGCCGTTGCGGCACAGTCGAGAGCATATCCCTCATTGGCTAAAGCCAGCGCCAGCCCTTCCTGTAATAACAGATCGTCTTCAACTATGAGCAGTTTCATCGCTAGTTATTCTGGTAGATGTCCTTATAAAGCCTGCTTTCGAAACGTACCAGCGGGATACGACGATTACGCTGGTCGGCCGGTTCGACGGCATAGCCGGAAAGATACTGCACGAATGCCATGCGTTGTCCGCTGGCGGTCGTGATAAAGCCTGCAAGGTTGTATACGCCCTGCAGTGAACCGGTTTTCGCCGACACTTTGCCATCCACTCCGGCGGCGTGAAGTCCTGCACGGTATTGAAGTGAACCGTCGTGCCCGGCAAGCGGCAGCATCGTAATAAAGTTTAGCTCAGTGTCATGTTGTGCAATGTACTGAAGCACTTGCATCATCGTTGCTGGGGAGATCAAATTATGACGCGATAATCCGGACCCATCGACGGCGATGGTATTACCAAGATCGATCCCCGCCTGCTGGCGAAGGATCTGACGTACGGCATCTGAACCCGCGCGCCACGTACCCGGGACGCCGAAACGGGCGTGACCAATCATGCGAAACACCGTATCAGCAATCATGTTATCTGACTTTTTCAGCATAATCTTAAGCAGATCGTGCAGTGGAGCCGATTGTTTGGTCGCAATAACGTTACCGGGCTGATTGACCTGGGTCTGACGGAGCAGGGTGCCGGAATAGGTTATTCCAGCCTGTTTCAGCTCGTCTTTGAGAATGGCGCCAGCATAGCCCGCGCCATCCTGTATGGCGAAGGCCAGCGGCAGCGGATCGGCACGCTGCGTCAGGCAGCCGGTGAGCGTGAACCGATTAAGATCGCCTGGCACCACGTCCAGCTCGCAATATTGCGCATCCGGGGAACCTTTCGCCAGCGTGCGAACCTGGCTGAACATCGTGACCGGGTAGTAAGACGCCACGCGGATAAATGCTAAATCATCCGGTTTCGGTGCGCTGTACAGCGAGACGGAAAAGCAGTTACGGTCAACGATAGCGGCGGCAGGCGGGGCGCTAAAGCACTGCGTCATATCGTTCCACGGCCAGCCGGGGGCTTTGTCATGGCTGGCAAAGATAGAGGTGTCGATCAGCACGTTGCCATCAATTTTCTGCACGCCAGATTTTTTCAGCACCGCCACCATGTTGCGGATATCCTGGCGCTTAAAGGTCGGATCGCCGCCAAAGCGGGCGATAAGATCGCCTTTCAGTTCGCCATCTGCCACGTTGCCTTTTGTCTCAAGGGTGGTGGTAAAACGAAAATCCGGCCCGAGCTGAAGCAGCGCGGCGAGCGCAGTGATCACCTTCTGGGTACTGGCAGGCAGCGCCATCTGTTGACTGTGATAGTCAATCTCTGGCGACTGCGCGCCAACCTTCTGCACCATCAGCGCAAGGTTAGCACCCGCGGGCAGCTGATTAATGTATTCATCAACATTCGCAGCCTGGACGGTGAACGTTATACTGGTAGTCAATCCGATGATAAAACTGGAAAATCGCATAATCTCGCGCTAACAACCCGAAAACAAACCGTCATACTACGGTGCATGGCACTGCAAAGTAAACGATGACCCATAGTGAACTTCGCGGTAAAATGCATATCAAAATGAAAATTGCTGCTGGCCTGGGGCTCCGCTCCCGGGTCGGTTTTCTTTTTGCTTCTTGCCCGCTCATGGGGGCAGGAGCAGGGAACACTGCTCCCAACAGGAATGTTTAAGAGGTATAACAAATGCAAGCTATTCCGATGACCTTACGTGGTGCCGAAAAACTGCGCGAAGAGCTGGATTTCCTGAAATCCGTGCGTCGTCCTGAAATCATCGCCGCTATCGCGGATGCGCGTGAGCATGGCGACTTGAAAGAGAATGCTGAATATCACGCCGCGCGTGAGCAGCAGGGCTTCTGTGAAGGGCGTATTAAAGATATCGAAGCAAAGCTGTCCAATGCGCAGGTTATCGATATCACCAAGATGCCAAACAATGGCCGCGTGATCTTTGGCTCTACCGTCAGCGTGTTGAACCTGGACAACGATGAAGAGCAAACTTATCGCATCGTGGGTGATGATGAGGCTGACTTTAAGCAGAACCTGATTTCGGTGAACTCCCCGATTGCTCGTGGCCTGATTGGCAAAGAGCAGGATGATGTGGTCATGATTCGCACCCCAGGCGGTGAAGTGGAATACGAAATTACGAAGGTTGAATATCTGTAATTCGCTTCTCCGCTAAGATGTTGATACATTGTAAAGAAAAGAAAAAGGCCGCATAGCGGCCTTTTATCAACTCAAGGAGCGTGGCATTTTGCTCACCTGCTGACAGAAATCCCTCGTTTTACACAGAAAATGTGTGCAATTCAGGATATCCTTAGCGTGGCAGCGAGATTTTGCGCTCTTTAGATGGGCGATAGAGCACCAGCGTTTTACCGATGACCTGTACGTTACAGGCGCCGGTTTCGCGCACGATGGCTTCCACGATCAGGTTTTTAGTGTCTCTGTCTTCAGAGGCGATTTTCACCTTGATCAGCTCGTGGTGTTCCAGCGCTTGTTCAATCTCGGCAAGCACCCCTTCGGTCAAACCATTGTTGCCAAGCATAACTACAGGCTTGAGCGGATGTGCCAGACCTTTGAGGTGCTGTTTTTGTTTAGTACTCAGATTCATCGTATATTTTTGCTTACGTTGGGATTGAAAACGGTTCATTCTACCGCCATCTCCCTTATATCGCCAAATAGCAGCGTAGAAATTTACGTCAAAGGTAGGCAACGATGAACCCGGACGGAAAAGTTAAATGACAGGTAAAAAGCGTTCTGCCAGTTCCAGCCGCTGGCTTCAGGAACACTTTAGCGATAAATATGTTCTGCAGGCGCAGAAAAAGGGGTTACGTTCCCGCGCCTGGTTTAAACTTGATGAAATACAGCAAAGTGACAAACTTTTTAAGCCGGGGATGACGGTTGTCGACCTCGGTGCCGCGCCTGGCGGATGGTCCCAGTATGCGGTAACGCAGATCGGCGGCGCGGGTCGAATCATTGCATGCGATCTTTTACCGATGGATCCCATTGTCGGTGTCGACTTCCTTCAGGGCGATTTTCGTGATGAATTAGTGCTGAAAGCGTTACTTGAACGTGTGGGTGACAGTAAGGTCCAGGTTGTCATGTCTGATATGGCACCAAATATGTGCGGAACACCTGCGGTGGATATCCCCCGCGGCATGTATTTGGTGGAGCTAGCGTTAGAAATGTGTCGTGATGTACTAGCGCCTGGTGGTAGTTTTGTTGTGAAGGTGTTTCAGGGCGAAGGTTTCGAGGAGTACCTTAAGGAAATTCGCTCCCTGTTTGCGAAGGTCAAAGTTCGTAAGCCGGACTCTTCCCGGGCGCGTTCCCGTGAAGTGTATATTGTAGCGACCGGGCGAAAATGATAACCGGTAGATTTCAGGCGAAAGTTTGAATGAAACTGGATATAGAGTATCCTGACGCTGTTTTTAACACAGTTGTAATGTGAGGTTAATCCCTTGAGTGACATGGCGAAAAACCTAATTCTCTGGCTGGTCATTGCCGTCGTGCTGATGTCAGTATTCCAGAGCTTTGGGCCCAGCGAGTCGAATGGCCGCAAGGTGGATTATTCTACCTTCCTGCAGGAGGTCAATCAGGACCAGGTTCGCGAAGCGCGTATCAACGGACGTGAGATCAACGTTACCAAGAAAGATAGTAACCGTTACACGACCTACATCCCGGTGAACGATCCTAAGCTGCTTGATAACCTTCTGACCAAAAACGTCAAAGTGGTTGGCGAGCCGCCAGAAGAACCGAGCCTGCTGGCTTCTATCTTCATTTCCTGGTTCCCGATGCTGCTTCTTATCGGCGTCTGGATCTTCTTTATGCGTCAAATGCAGGGCGGCGGTGGCAAAGGTGCCATGTCGTTCGGTAAGAGCAAGGCGCGTATGCTGACGGAAGATCAGATCAAGACCACATTTGCCGATGTCGCAGGTTGTGACGAAGCAAAAGAAGAAGTAGGCGAACTGGTTGAATACCTGCGCGAGCCGAGCCGTTTCCAGAAGCTGGGCGGTAAGATCCCGAAAGGCGTCCTGATGGTCGGCCCTCCGGGTACCGGTAAAACCCTGCTGGCGAAAGCGATTGCAGGTGAAGCGAAGGTGCCGTTCTTTACTATTTCAGGTTCTGACTTTGTTGAAATGTTCGTGGGTGTGGGTGCATCTCGTGTGCGCGACATGTTCGAGCAGGCCAAAAAGGCAGCGCCGTGCATTATCTTCATCGATGAAATCGACGCCGTAGGCCGCCAGCGTGGCGCAGGCCTGGGCGGTGGCCACGATGAACGTGAACAGACGCTGAACCAGATGCTGGTTGAGATGGACGGCTTCGAAGGTAACGAAGGTATTATCGTTATCGCCGCAACTAACCGCCCTGACGTACTTGACCCAGCGCTGCTGCGTCCAGGCCGTTTCGACCGTCAGGTCGTGGTCGGTCTGCCGGATGTTCGCGGTCGTGAACAGATTCTGAAAGTCCACATGCGTCGCGTACCGCTGGCACCAGACATCGACGCGGCAATCATTGCGCGTGGTACACCGGGCTTCTCCGGTGCGGATCTGGCTAACCTGGTCAACGAAGCCGCTCTGTTTGCCGCTCGCGGTAACAAGCGCGTCGTATCCATGGTGGAGTTTGAGAAAGCGAAAGACAAAATCATGATGGGTGCGGAACGTCGCTCCATGGTGATGACGGAAGCGCAGAAAGAGTCCACGGCATACCACGAAGCAGGCCACGCGATTATCGGTCGTCTGGTACCGGAACACGATCCGGTGCACAAAGTGACGATTATTCCACGCGGCCGCGCGCTGGGTGTGACCTTCTTCCTGCCTGAAGGCGACGCGATCAGCGCCAGCCGTCAGAAGCTGGAAAGCCAGATTTCGACCCTGTACGGCGGTCGTCTGGCAGAAGAGATTATCTACGGCGTGGAACATGTGTCTACCGGTGCGTCCAACGACATCAAAGTCGCGACAAACCTGGCACGTAACATGGTGACCCAGTGGGGCTTCTCCGACAAACTCGGTCCGCTGCTGTATGCAGAGGAAGAGGGGGAAGTATTCCTGGGCCGTTCCGTGGCGAAAGCAAAACATATGTCCGATGAAACGGCACGTATCATCGATCAGGAAGTGAAATCACTGGTAGAACGTAACTATGCGCGCGCACGCCAGATCCTGAACGACAATATGGACATCCTGCACTCGATGAAAGATGCGCTCATGAAATATGAGACTATCGATGCTCCGCAGATTGACGACCTGATGGCTCGCCGCGAAGTGCGTCCGCCAGCAGGCTGGGAAGACCCAGGCGCATCCAACAATTCTGACAACAATGGCACCCCGCGTGCGCCGCGTCCGGTCGATGAACCGCGTACGCCAAACCCGGGCAACACCATGTCAGAACAGTTGGGCGATAAGTAAGTCACTGCTGTTGACGCGTTTGTCTGTATCTCAAACCCTGGAGCTTGCTCCGGGGTTTTTCTTTTCTGTTAAACCACATTAATACCAGGGATTCTCGCCATGAAACTATTCGCCCAGGACTCGCATCTCGATCTCTCACATCCGCACGTGATGGGCATCCTGAATGTTACCCCTGACTCCTTCTCTGACGGCGGCACGCACAACACGCTGATCGACGCGGTTAAGCACGCAAATTTAATGATCAACGCGGGTGCCACCATTATTGATGTTGGCGGTGAATCGACGCGTCCAGGCGCGGCGGATGTTTCTGTAGAGGAAGAGCTGGCGCGTGTGGTGCCGGTGGTTGAAGCCATCGCACAGCGTTTCGAAGTGTGGATCTCTGTTGATACCTCTAAACCTGAAGTCATTCGTGAAGTAGCGAGAGTAGGCGCTCACATTATCAATGACATCCGCTCATTGACCGAGCCGGGCGCTATTGAAGCGGCAGCGGAAACCGGCCTGCCGGTTTGTCTGATGCACATGCAGGGTCAGCCGAAAACGATGCAGGAAGCCCCGAAGTATGACGATGTCTTTGCCGACGTGAATCGCTTCTTTAATGAGCATATAGCGCGCTGCGAGCGTGCCGGTATCGCAAAAGATAAATTGCTGCTCGACCCGGGGTTCGGTTTCGGTAAAAATCTTTCCCACAACTATGCGCTGCTTGCGCGCTTATCAGAATTTCATCAGTTCGGCCTGCCGCTGCTGGTGGGGATGTCGAGAAAGTCGATGATTGGGCAACTGCTGAACGTGGGGCCAAGCGAGCGTCTGAGCGGCAGCCTGGCGTGCGCGGTGATTGCAGCGATGCAGGGCGCGCATATTATCCGTGTCCATGACGTCAAAGAAACAGTAGAAGCCATGCGTGTGGTAGAAGCCACACTGGCAGCGAAGGAAAACAAACGCTATGAGTAATCGTAAATATTTTGGTACCGATGGCATCCGTGGGCGCGTAGGCGATGCGCCAATCACCCCTGATTTTGTTCTGAAGCTGGGCTGGGCTGCTGGCAAGGTACTGGCGCGTCATGGTTCCCGTAAGATCATCATCGGTAAAGATACCCGTATTTCAGGCTATATGCTGGAATCCGCGCTGGAAGCCGGTCTGGCCGCAGCGGGGCTTTCTGCTTCCTTCACCGGCCCAATGCCTACGCCCGCCGTTGCGTATTTGACGCGGACCTTCCGTGCGGAAGCGGGGATTGTTATTTCGGCATCGCATAACCCGTTCTACGACAACGGCATCAAGTTCTTCTCTATCGACGGCACCAAGCTGCCGGATGAAGTGGAAGAGGCGATTGAAGCCGAAATGGAAAAAGAGATCACCTGCGTCGACTCAGCCGAGCTGGGTAAAGCGAACCGCATTGTCGATGCCGCGGGCCGTTACATTGAATTCTGTAAAGGAACCTTCCCGAACGAGCTGAGCCTGGCGCATCTGAAGATTGTGGTGGATTGTGCAAACGGCGCGACCTACCACATTGCCCCGAATGTTTTCCGCGAGCTGGGTGCGAACGTGATCACCATCGGCTGTGAGCCAGACGGCCTGAACATCAACGAGCAGGTGGGAGCAACGGACGTTCGTGCTCTGCAGGCACGCGTGCTGGCGGAAAAAGCCGATCTGGGGATTGCGCTGGACGGCGACGGCGACCGCGTGATCATGGTTGACCACGAAGGTAACAAGGTCGACGGCGATCAGATCCTCTACATCATCGCGCGTGAAGGTCTGCGTCAGGGCCAGCTTCGCGGCGGCGCCGTAGGTACGCTGATGAGCAACATGGGTCTGGAGCTGGCGCTGAAGCAGCTTGGGATCCCGTTTGTCCGCGCGAAAGTGGGCGACCGCTACGTACTGGAAAAACTGCAGGAGAAGGGCTGGCGCATTGGGGCTGAAAACTCCGGCCACGTGATCCTTCTCGACAAAACGACCACCGGTGACGGCATTGTCGCGGGCCTGCAGGTTGTGGCCGCCATGGCGCGCAACCATATGAGCCTGCACGATCTCTGCAGCGGCATGAAAATGTTCCCGCAGATCCTCGTCAACGTGCGTTTCACAGCGGGTAAAGGCGATCCGCTTGAAAATGACAACGTGAAAGCGGTGATGGCTGACGTTGAAGCGGCCCTGGGCAATCGTGGCCGTGTACTGCTGCGTAAGTCAGGTACTGAGCCACTGATCCGCGTAATGGTGGAAGGTGAAGATGAAGCGCAGGTGACTGAATTCGCGCACCGTATTGCTGATGCGGTGAAAGCTGCATAAAATTTCACTGTAAGTGTTTAAAAAGGCGGCGCTTGCCGCCTTTGTTTTGAGCAATTAATGGCTTTTTGCTGTTTTTTTCCGCAGTTGATACAATGCGTCAAAAATGCCCTTGCGAAGGTGATTCGCTTTGGTTAGTATTCACACCCGCTTCAGTGGGAAACACGAAATCCTGCTAATTGGTCGAAGCATTGGTATGCGGCAAATCCGCAAGGAACAGGTTGATTATGTACGAAGCTCTTTTAGTTATTTTCCTTATTGTAGCCATCGCTCTCGTAGCGCTGATCATGCTGCAGCAAGGTAAAGGCGCTGATATGGGAGCCTCCTTCGGAGCAGGCGCTTCCGGTACGCTGTTTGGTTCAAGTGGTTCTGCGAACTTCATGACCCGCACTACGGCGATTCTGGCTACGCTGTTCTTCATCATCAGTCTGGTGCTGGGCAATATCAACAGCAACAAGACCAGTAAAGGAAGCGAGTGGGAAAATCTGAGCGCGCCAGCAAAAACTGAGCAGACTCAGCCAGCTGCACCGGCTAAGCCAACCAGCGATATCCCGCAGTAAGTATTCAGTACCGAGGTGGTGGAATTGGTAGACACGCTACCTTGAGGTGGTAGTGCCCTAACGGGCTTGTGGGTTCGAGTCCCATCCTCGGTACCAATATTCCAGAAGAAAGACGTCGAAAGACGTCTTTTTTTTTCGTCTGTATATTGTGCTGGCGGCCAAAATGGCGGGTGGCGCTGCGCTTACCCGCCCTACAAACACCAAAAAAAGGCGCCCTGTGGGCGCCTTTTGCATGTCTTGCTGTCGATTACTTCTTGTCGCTGTGTTCTAGGTTTTCAACCTGCGGCAGACCGTTACCGGAGCTGGCGGAAAGCAGGCCGTTCTCAACGTAGTTGAACAGCTTCTCACGGGTATCGGTGATGTCCAGGTTACGCATGGTCAGCTGACCAATACGATCGTCCGGAGAGAATACGGAATCACCTTTTTCCATGGTCAAACGCTCTGCTTTATAGGTCAGATTGTCAGACACGGTGTTCAGGATGGAGTAGTCATTGCCGCGACGCAGTTCCAGCGTCACTTCGCCGGTGATTGCGCTTGCTACCCAACGCTGCAGGGCATCACGCAGCATCAGCGCCTGCGGATCGAACCAGCGGCCCTGGTACAGCAGTTTGCCCAGCTGACGTCCATGCGAGTGATACTGCTCGATGGTGTCTTCGTTGTGAATACCGGTCAGCAGACGTTCGTAAGCAATGTGCAGCAGCGCCATCCCCGGAGCTTCGTAGATGCCACGGCTTTTCGCTTCGATAATACGGTTTTCAATCTGATCGCTCATGCCCAGACCGTGACGGCCACCGATGCGGTTTGCTTCCAGCATCAGCTCAACGTCGTCAGAGAAGGTCTTTCCGTTCAGGGCAACCGGATGGCCGCGCTCAAAGCGTACGGTGACTTCCTCCGCCTGGATTTTGACGTTTTCGTCCCAGAACTTCACGCCCATGATCGGGTTAACGATCTTCACGCTGGAGTTCAGGAATTCGAGATCTTTTGCTTCGTGCGTGGCACCCAGCATGTTGGAGTCGGTAGAGTAGGCTTTCTCAACGGACATTTTGTAATCAAAGCCGCAGGCAATCATGAATTCGGACATTTCATGACGGCCGCCCAGCTCGTCAATGAAGTCGGTATCCAGCCACGGTTTGTAAATCTGCAGTTCGGCGTTGGTCAGCAGGCCATAACGATAGAAACGTTCGATATCGTTGCCTTTATAGGTGCTGCCGTCACCCCAGATGTTCACGCCATCTTCTTTCATGGCGGCAACCAGCATGGTGCCGGTGACGGCACGGCCCAGCGGGGTGGTGTTGAAATAGGTCAGGCCGCCGGTGGTGTTATGAAAGGCACCACACTGAATCGCAGCGATACCTTCGGCGACCAGCTGCTTACGGCAGTCAATCAGGCGTGCGTTCTCTGCGCCATACTCCATGGCACGACGAGGGATCGCGTCATAATCTTCCTCATCCGGCTGTCCCAGGTTCGCAGTATATGCATAAGGAACCGCTCCCTTCTGGCGCATCCACAGCAGTGCAGCGCTGGTATCCAGGCCGCCTGAAAAAGCGATGCCAATACGTTGTCCTACGGGAAGATGCTTGAGAATCGTCGTCATATAATAAAACCCTGCTTGATTGACTGATTAGAGACCGCTTTCGCTCTCGATGCATGTTTATGCAAAATAAGTGAGTATTCATTTAATCATCTTTTGTCGATGACCGAAAGAGACTCGTGCGTTTTTTGTAAAATTTTCCCTCGGTTTGCCCTGGCGGAATCTGGGTTGACAGGTGGGGTCCACTATCAATATACTGGACGCCGATTTAACGTCCCGTCTTCGGTACCAAATCCCAGCATTATTTGCAAATTCTCATCAAAACGCGTAGAATTTGCCACGTTTCAGGCGCGGGGTGGAGCAGCCTGGTAGCTCGTCGGGCTCATAACCCGAAGGTCGTCGGTTCAAATCCGGCCCCCGCAACCACTTTCCCATAAAGTTCTTTTTCAAATATACTGTGAAGACTTAGAGCCTTCGTAGCTGGATTTGAAAAAATTCTTTCGGAGAGTGCTCCAGGCCACAGTTGTGGCTATAGGGTTCAGTTATCTAAAGCCCCGATTTGTCGGGGTTTTTTGTTATCTGACTACAGAATAACTGGGCTTTACGCCCTTTTTTTATGTATTGGGGGTGGGCTTGTCCACATTAGAGCAAAAATTAACAGAGATGATTACTGCACCGGTCGAAGCACTGGGCTACGAACTGGTTGGCATCGAATTCGTTCGCGGCCGCACATCGACGCTGCGCATCTATATTGATAGTGAAGATGGCATCAATGTTGATGATTGTGCTGATGTAAGCCACCAGGTCAGTGCGGTAATGGATGTTGAAGATCCAATCACTGTTGCGTACAACCTGGAAGTTTCCTCACCTGGCCTCGATCGCCCGATGTTCACGGCCGAGCACTATGTGCGCTTTACCGGTGAAGAAGTGGCCCTCGTTCTGCGTATGGCCGTACAGAACCGCCGTAAATGGCAGGGAATTATCAAAGCCGTTGATGGTGAAATGATCACGGTGACAGTCGAAGGCAAAGATGAAGTGTTCGCGCTGAGTAATATCCAGAAGGCGAACCTGGTTCCCCACTTTTAACAGTCTGGATTGAGGTGAAAAGCCCGCGATGAACAAAGAAATTTTGGCTGTTGTTGAAGCCGTCTCCAACGAGAAATCACTGCCGCGTGAGAAGATTTTCGAAGCGCTGGAAAGTGCACTGGCTACAGCAACCAAGAAAAAATACGAACAAGAGATCGATGTTCGCGTAGAAATCGATCGTAAAAGCGGTGACTTCGATACATTCCGTCGTTGGGTAATCGTAGAAGAAGTGACCCAGCCAACCAAAGAGATCACGCTGGAAGCGGCGCGTTACGAAGACGAAAGTCTGAACGTGGGTGAATATGTTGAAGATCAGATTGAATCTGTCACCTTCGACCGTATCACGACGCAGACCGCTAAACAGGTTATCGTGCAGAAAGTTCGCGAAGCCGAGCGTGCGCTGGTCGTCGATCAGTTCCGCGATCAGGAAGGCGAAATCATCACCGGCGTGGTGAAGAAAGTTAACCGCGACAACATCTCTCTGGAAATCAAATCCGAAGGGTTGCCGGGTAACGCTGAAGCGGTAATTCTGCGTGAAGATATGCTGCCGCGCGAAAACTTCCGCCCAGGCGACCGTATCCGTGGCGTTCTGTACGCTGTGCGTCCAGAAGCGCGTGGCGCTCAGCTGTTCGTGACCCGTTCTAAACCAGAAATGCTGGTAGAACTGTTCCGTATCGAAGTACCGGAAATCGGTGAAGAAGTTATTGAAATCAAAGCGGCGGCTCGCGATCCGGGCTCCCGTGCGAAAATCGCAGTAAAAACTAACGACAAGCGTATCGATCCGGTCGGTGCTTGCGTAGGTATGCGTGGCGCACGTGTTCAGGCGGTGTCTACCGAACTGGGCGGCGAGCGTATTGATATCGTTCTGTGGGACGACAACCCAGCGCAGTTCGTGATCAACGCAATGGCTCCGGCTGATGTGGCGTCTATCGTTGTTGACGAAGACAAACACACCATGGATATCGCGGTAGAAGCGGGTAACCTGGCGCAGGCAATTGGCCGTAACGGTCAGAACGTACGTCTGGCGTCACAGCTGAGCGGCTGGGAACTCAACGTAATGACCGTTGATGACCTGCAGGCTAAGCATCAGGCTGAAGCCCATGCGGCGATCGATACCTTCACCAAATACCTCGACATTGACGAAGATTTCGCCACCGTTCTGGTAGAAGAAGGTTTCTCTACGCTGGAAGAACTGGCCTATGTGCCAATGAAAGAGCTGCTGGAAATTGACGGTCTGGATGAACAAACCGTTGAAGCCCTGCGTGAACGCGCTAAAAACGCACTGACCACCCTGGCACTGGCTCAGGAAGAAAGCCTTGGCGATAAGAAGCCGGCTGATGACCTGCTGAATCTGGAAGGTCTTGATCGTGCGATTGCGTTCAAGCTGGCTGCCCGTGGTGTTTGTACGCTGGAAGATCTCGCTGAGCAAGGCGTTGATGACCTGGCTGATATCGAAGGTTTAACCGACGAGAAAGCCGGCGAGCTCATCATGGCCGCACGTAATATTTGCTGGTTCGGCGACGAAGCGTAATAAACTGTAGCAGGAAGGAACAGCATGACTGATGTAACTGTAAAATCGCTGGCTGCTGAGATTCAGACCTCCGTGGACCGCCTGGTACAGCAATTTGCTGATGCAGGGATCCCGAAGTCCGCTGATGACTCAGTGACCGCGCAAGAAAAACAAACCTTGTTAGCGCACCTGAACCGTGAACACGGCTCAACGCCTGACAAGCTGACGCTGCAGCGCAAAACGCGCAGCACGTTGAACATTCCTGGTACCGGTGGTAAAAGCAAATCGGTACAAATTGAAGTCCGCAAGACACGCACCTTTGTAAAACGTGATCCGCAAGAGGCAGAACGCCTTGCCGCGGAAGAGCAGGCACAGCGTGAAGCGGAAGAACAAGCTCAGCGTGAGGCAGAAGCAACTGCCAAACGTGAAGCAGAATTAAAAGCTGAACGTGAGGCCGCAGAAAAAGCGAAACGCGACGCAAGTGATAAAGTGAAGCGTGACGCTGCGGAAAAAGACAAAGTGAGCAATCAACAGACCGACGAAATGACAAAAACTGCCCAGGCTGAAAAAGCCCGCCGTGAAAATGAAGCTGCCGAGCTGAAGCGTAAAGCGGAAGAAGAAGCCCGCCGCAAGCTTGAAGAAGAAGCTCGCCGCGTCGCCGAAGAAGCGCGTCGCATGGCAGAAGAAAACGAGAAGAACGGCGTGAATACCGCTGAACCGACTGAAGACACCAGCGATTATCACGTCACCACTTCTCAGCACGCACGTCAGGCTGAAGACGACAACGACCGTGAAGTTGAAGGTGGTCGTGGCCGTACGCGCAGCACCAAAGCCGCGCGTCCTGCGAAAAAAGGCAACAAGCACGCTGAATCCAAAGCTGACCGTGAAGAAGCACGCGCTGCCGTTCGCGGCGGTAAAGGCGGTAAGCGTAAAGGTTCTGCTCTGCAGCAGGGCTTCCAGAAGCCTGCTCAGGCGGTTAACCGTGACGTTGTGATCGGCGAAACCATCACCGTTGGCGATCTGGCGAACAAGATGGCGGTTAAAGGCTCTCAGGTCATCAAAGCGATGATGAAACTGGGCGCAATGGCGACCATCAACCAGGTCATCGACCAGGAAACCGCACAGCTGGTTGCCGAAGAGATGGGCCACAAAGTTATCCTGCGTCGTGAAAACGAGCTGGAAGAAGCAGTAATGAGCGACCGTGACACTGGCGCAGCGGCTGAACCGCGTGCACCGGTTGTGACCATCATGGGTCACGTTGACCACGGTAAAACCTCTCTGCTTGACTACATTCGCTCTACTAAGGTTGCTTCCGGTGAAGCGGGTGGTATTACCCAGCACATCGGTGCTTACCATGTAGAAACTGAAAACGGCATGATCACCTTCCTGGATACCCCGGGACACGCAGCGTTTACCTCAATGCGTGCTCGTGGTGCTCAGGCGACGGATATCGTTGTCCTGGTCGTTGCTGCGGACGATGGCGTAATGCCACAGACCATCGAAGCTATCCAGCACGCGAAAGCGGCGCAGGTGCCTCTGGTTGTTGCAGTCAACAAAATCGATAAGCCAGAAGCTGACATGGACCGCGTTAAGAACGAACTGTCCCAGTACGGCGTTATGCCGGAAGAGTGGGGCGGTGAAGCGCAGTTCATCCCTGTATCTGCAAAAGCGGGTACCGGTATCGACGACCTGCTGAACGCTATCCTGCTGCAGGCTGAAGTTCTGGAGCTGAAAGCGATCCGTAATGGTATGGCGAGCGGCGCGGTGATCGAATCCTTCCTGGATAAAGGTCGTGGTCCGGTTGCAACCGTTCTGGTTCGTGAAGGTACGCTGAACAAAGGCGACATCGTCCTGTGCGGATTCGAATACGGTCGCGTTCGTGCGATGCGTAACGAACTGGGTCAGGAAGTGCTGGAAGCCGGTCCGTCCATTCCAGTGGAAATCCTGGGCCTGTCCGGCGTTCCGGCTGCCGGTGATGAAGTGACCGTTGTGCGTGACGAGAAAAAAGCGCGTGAAGTTGCACTGTATCGTCAGGGCAAATTCCGTGAAGTTAAGCTGGCTCGTCAGCAGAAATCTAAACTCGAGAACATGTTCGCGAACATGACCGAAGGCGAAGTTCACGAAGTGAACGTCGTTCTGAAAGCCGACGTTCAGGGTTCTGTGGAAGCGATCTCCGACTCCTTGCTGAAACTGTCTACCGACGAAGTTAAAGTGAAGATCATCGGTTCTGGCGTAGGTGGTATCACCGAAACTGACGCAACCCTGGCTGCAGCGTCCAATGCCATCCTGGTTGGCTTCAACGTTCGTGCGGATGCGTCTGCACGTAAAGTGATCGAAGCTGAAAGCCTGGATCTGCGTTACTACTCCGTCATCTATAACCTGATCGACGAAGTGAAAGCAGCCATGAGCGGCATGCTGTCTCCTGAGCTGAAACAGCAGATCATCGGTCTGGCTGAAGTACGTGACGTGTTCAAATCACCGAAATTCGGTGCGATCGCGGGCTGTATGGTTACCGAAGGTAACATCAAGCGTCACAACCCAATCCGCGTACTGCGTGACAACGTGGTTATCTACGAAGGCGAGCTGGAATCCCTGCGCCGCTTCAAAGATGACGTTAACGAAGTCCGTAACGGCATGGAATGTGGTATCGGCGTGAAGAACTACAACGACGTTCGCGTTGGCGATATGATCGAAGTGTTCGAGATCATCGAAATTCAGCGTACCATCGCTTAATCTTCGTCGGCTTTTGGGCCGCCACTGCGTTGGCTGCGCTCGTTCACCCCGGTCACATAGTTATCTATGCTCCCGGGGATTCACGAGCTTGCCGCCTTGTTGCAACCCAAAATCCTTAGAAGATTAACTAGCGTAGGCCGGGTAAGCGAAGCGCCACCCGGCAATAATTTAAAAAAGGGGCTTTAGCCCCTTTTTTGTCTGGAGAATTTATTATGGCGAAAGAATTTGGTCGCCCTCAGCGCGTAGCGCAGGAAATGCAGAAAGAGATCGCGCTCATTCTGCAACGTGAAATTAAAGACCCACGCGTGGGCATGATGACCACCGTCTCTGGCGTAGAGATGTCTCGTGACCTGGCCTATGCCAAAGTGTTCGTGACCTTCCTGAACGATCAGGACGAAGCCGCGGTGAAAAACGGTATCAAAGCGCTGCAGGAAGCCTCTGGCTTCATCCGCTCTCTGCTGGGCAAAGCGATGCGCCTGCGTATCGTGCCAGAGCTGACCTTCTTCTACGACAACTCGCTGGTCGAAGGTATGCGCATGTCCAACCTGGTGACCAGCGTGGTGAAACATGACGATGAGCGTCGTGTTAACCCAGCGGACGACAGCAAGGAGGACTGATGAGTCGTCCTCGTCGTCGCGGTCGCGACGTGCATGGCGTGCTGCTGCTGGACAAACCTCAGGGCGCATCCAGCAACGACGTGCTGCAAAAAGTGAAGCGTATTTTTAACGCCAACCGCGCGGGCCATACGGGTGCGCTGGATCCGCTGGCGACCGGTATGCTGCCGGTTTGCCTGGGAGAGGCGACAAAGTTTTCCCAGTATCTGCTGGATTCCGATAAGCGTTATCGCGTTATCGCTAAACTGGGCCAGCGCACGGATACCTCCGACGCGGACGGCCAGGTCGTGGAAGAGCGTCCGGTGACCTTCAGCGCGGAACAGCTTGATGCGGCGCTGGAAAGCTTCCGTGGTGACACCATGCAGGTGCCGTCGATGTATTCGGCGCTGAAATATCAGGGCAAGAAGCTCTACGAATATGCGCGTCAGGGCATCGACGTCCCGCGCGAAGCCCGTCCGATTACCGTGTACGAACTGCTGTTCATTCGCCATCAAGGCGATGAGCTGGAGCTGGAAGTGCACTGTTCGAAAGGCACCTATATTCGCACCATCATTGACGACCTCGGCGAAAAGCTGGGCTGCGGCGCGCATGTTATCTACCTGCGTCGTCTGGCCGTCAGCACATACCCGGTTGAGCGCATGGTCACTCTGGAGCATCTCCGTGAGCTGGCTGAGCAAGCTGAAGCGCAGGGAATTGCGCCGGCAGATTTGCTCGACCCGTTACTGATGCCGATGGACAGTCCGGCAGCGGATTTCCCGATTGTTAATCTTCCTTTAACATCGTCCGTGTACTTTAAGAACGGAAATCCGGTGCGGACCACGGATGCGCCGCTGGAAGGTCTGGTACGCGTGACCGAAGGTGATGAGGGTAAGTTTATCGGCATGGGTGAAATGGATGGCGAAGGGCGTGTTGCCCCTCGTCGCCTGGTCGTTGAATATCCGGTCGAAGCCTAACGGCGATTGCGGCTCACCTTGCGATAAGCAGGGGAGACGAGTAGAATATCGCCGCTTAACGATCTGCAAATTGTTTAACAATCGGCTGGTCGTATACTGGGATTGCTGAATTAGAGATCGGCATCCTTACATTCTTTATATTCTGGAGTTTGAAAATGTCTCTAAGCGTTGAAGCTAAAGCTAAAATCGTTTCCGAGTTTGGTCGTGGTACTAACGACAGCGGTTCTACCGAAGTTCAGGTTGCACTGCTGACTGCACAGATTAACCACCTGCAGGGTCACTTTGCAGAGCACAAAAAAGATCACCACAGCCGTCGTGGTCTGCTGCGTATGGTTTCTCAGCGTCGTAAACTGCTCGACTACCTGAAACGTAAAGATGTTGCACGCTACACCGCGCTGATCGAGCGTCTGGGTCTGCGTCGCTAAGTCTTGCGAGTTTCAGAAAAGGGGGCCTGATGGCCCCTTTTTTCAACCAGACGGCAGCAATTCACTGGAAACTATTGTATTGTTGCTATAAATGATCTTCATTGCAGAGGTTCGCGCGGCTAATGAGAGGCTTCACCCATGGGGGTGTCGGTTGTCATTAGTCGCGAGGATGCGAAGAAGGTCGGGTTAAATCGTCAGCACACCGGTGGTGTGCTGTCAAACATTTAAGAAAGGACAGAACTTTGCTGAATCCGATCGTTCGTAAATTCCAGTATGGTCAACATACCGTCACGCTGGAAACCGGCATGATGGCACGTCAGGCTACTGCTGCCGTTATGGTAAGCATGGATGACACTGCGGTATTCGTTACCGTTGTTGGCCAGAAAAAAGCTAAACCAGGTCAGGACTTCTTCCCGCTGACCGTTAACTACCAGGAGCGTACCTACGCTGCCGGTAAAATCCCGGGTGGTTTCTTCCGTCGTGAAGGCCGTCCAAGCGAAGGCGAAACCCTGATTGCGCGTCTGATTGACCGCCCGGTTCGTCCGCTGTTCCCGGAAGGCTTCGTTAACGAAGTACAGGTTATCGCGACCGTTGTTTCCGTTAACCCACAGGTTAACCCGGACATCGTTGCCATGATCGGCGCATCTGCTGCCCTGTCACTGTCTGGTATTCCATTCAATGGCCCAATCGGTGCCGCGCGCGTTGGCTACATCAACGACCAGTACGTGCTGAACCCAACTCAGGAAGAGCTGAAAGAAAGTAAGCTGGACCTGGTTGTTGCGGGTACTGAAGCGGCGGTTCTGATGGTTGAATCCGAAGCTGAACTGCTGAGCGAAGACCAGATGCTGGGTGCGGTGGTGTTTGGCCACGAACAGCAGCAGATCGTTATCCAGAACATCAACGACCTGGTGAAAGAAGCCGGTAAACCACGCTGGGACTGGCAGCCAGAAGCGGTGAACGACGCGCTGAACGCACGCGTTGCTGCACTGGCAGGCGCACGTCTGAGCGATGCATACCGCATCACCGACAAACAAGAGCGTTATGCTCAGGTTGACGTTATCAAATCAGAAACCATCGCGACGCTGGTTGCTGAAGATGAGTCCCTGGATGCTAACGAGCTGAGCGAAATTCTGCACGCTATCGAGAAAAACACCGTTCGTAGCCGCGTACTGGCAGGCGAGCCGCGTATCGATGGTCGTGAAAAAGACATGATCCGTGGTCTGGACGTTCGTACTGGCGTTCTGCCACGTACTCACGGTTCCGCGCTGTTCACCCGTGGCGAAACGCAGGCGCTGGTTACCGCAACCCTGGGTACTGCACGTGACGCACAGAACATCGACGAACTGATGGGCGAGCGTACTGACAGCTTCCTGTTCCACTACAACTTCCCTCCGTACTCCGTCGGTGAGACCGGTATGGTTGGCTCGCCGAAGCGTCGTGAAATTGGTCACGGTCGTCTGGCGAAGCGCGGCGTGCTGGCAGTGATGCCGGAAGCAGACAAATTCCCGTACACCGTTCGTGTGGTGTCTGAAATCACCGAATCTAACGGCTCTTCTTCTATGGCTTCCGTGTGTGGTGCCTCTCTGGCGCTGATGGATGCAGGCGTGCCAATCAAAGCCGCCGTTGCGGGTATCGCAATGGGCCTGGTGAAAGAAGGCGACAACTTTGTTGTTCTGTCTGACATTCTGGGCGATGAAGATCACCTGGGCGATATGGACTTCAAAGTCGCGGGTTCCCGCGAAGGTATCTCTGCGCTGCAGATGGATATCAAAATTGAAGGTATCACCAAAGAGATCATGCAGGTTGCTCTGAACCAGGCTAAAGGTGCGCGTCTGCACATCCTGGGCGTGATGGAACAGGCGATTAACGCGCCGCGCGGCGACATTTCTCAGTTCGCTCCGCGTATCCACACCATCAAGATCAATCCAGACAAGATCAAAGACGTTATCGGTAAGGGCGGTTCTGTAATCCGTGCTCTGACCGAAGAGACCGGCACCACTATCGAAATCGAAGATGACGGTACTGTGAAGATCGCAGCAACCGACGGTGAGAAAGCGAAATTCGCTATCCGCCGCATCGAAGAAATCACTGCAGAGATCGAAGTGGGCCGTATCTACGCGGGTAAAGTGACCCGTATCGTTGACTTTGGCGCATTCGTTGCCATCGGTGGCGGTAAAGAAGGTCTGGTACACATTTCTCAGATCGCCGACAAGCGCGTTGAGAAAGTGACCGATTACCTGCAGATGGGCCAGGAAGTCCCGGTTAAAGTTCTGGAAGTTGATCGCCAGGGCCGCATCCGTCTGAGCATTAAAGAAGCAACCGAGCAGTCTCCTGCTGCTGCGCCAGAAGCACCGGCAGCAGAACAGCAAGGCGAGTAAGGTTGCCATTTGCCCTCCGCTTTGCGGAGGGCCTATTATCAGGCAGGACGCCTTGTTAGCAGCCGGGGGACAGGACGTTCATCCAATAGTTGTCTTCGGGAGTGGGAAATGAAGCCTTTTTTGCGCTGGTGTTTCGTTGCGACAGCTTTAACGCTGGCAGGATGCAGCAACTCTGCCTGGCGTAAGAGCGAAGTCCTCGCAGTGCCATTGCAACCGACTTTGCAGCAGGAAGTGATTCTGGCACGCATGGAACAAATTCTTGCCAGTCGGGCTTTAACCGATGACGAACGCGCACAGCTTTTATATGAGCGCGGAGTGTTGTATGATAGTCTCGGTCTGAGGGCATTAGCGCGGAATGATTTTTCACAAGCGCTGGCAATCCGACCTGATATGCCTGAAGTATTCAATTACTTAGGTATATATTTAACGCAGGCAGGCAATTTTGATGCTGCCTATGAAGCGTTTGATTCTGTACTTGAGCTTGATCCAACTTACAACTACGCGCACTTGAATCGCGGTATCGCATTGTACTACGGCGGTCGTGATAAGTTAGCGCAAGATGATCTGCTGGCGTTTTATCATGACGATCCTAATGATCCTTTCCGCAGCCTGTGGCTTTACGTCGTTGAGCGAAAGCTCGATGAAAAGCAGGCCAAAGAAGCACTGAAACAGCGCTTCGACAGTTCGGATAAGGAACAGTGGGGATGGAACATTGTCGAGTTCTACCTGGGGAACATTAGCGAAGCAACGCTGATGGAACGCCTCAAGGCGGACGCAACGGATAACACCTCGCTCGCTGAGCATCTCAGTGAAACCAACTTCTATTTAGGTAAGTACTACCTAAGTCTGGGGGATAAGGACAGCGCCACGGCACTGTTCAAATTAGCGGTTGCTAACAACGTACACAACTTCGTTGAGCACCGTTATGCATTGTTGGAATTATCGCTCTTGGGCCAGGAGCAAGACGACCTGGCAGAATCGGACCAGCAATAGCTGACGACATAAACATCAGCCCGTAATCTTTTGATTGCCATCACCTTAACTGGTGAGGGCGTTGTTGTTCGTCAATACACCTACTTTGAGCCGGTTCACACTTTTCAATGAAAATTGCTAATCATTTTCACGATGAGCTAAGTAGACTGGCCGCCATTAATATCGAGGCACTTGTACTACATGGCTGAATTCGAAACCACTTTTGCAGATCTGGGCCTGAAGGCTCCTATCCTTGAAGCCCTTAACGATCTGGGTTACGAAAAACCATCTCCGATCCAGGCTGAGTGTATCCCACACCTGCTCTCTGGTCGTGACGTGCTGGGCATGGCCCAGACTGGTAGCGGTAAAACTGCAGCGTTCTCGCTGCCGCTGCTGAACAACATCGATCCGGACCTGCGTGCACCGCAGATCCTCGTCCTGGCTCCAACCCGTGAACTGGCTGTTCAGGTTGCAGAAGCTATGACGGAATTCTCTAAACATATGCGCGGCGTAAACGTGGTAGCCCTGTACGGCGGCCAGCGTTATGACGTGCAGTTACGCGCCCTGCGCCAGGGTCCACAGATTGTTGTCGGTACGCCGGGCCGTCTGCTGGATCACCTGAAGCGCGGTACTCTGGACCTCTCTAAACTGAGTGGCCTTGTACTGGATGAAGCAGATGAAATGCTGCGTATGGGCTTCATCGAAGACGTCGAAACTATCATGGCGCAGATCCCAGAAGGTCATCAGACCGCTCTGTTCTCTGCAACCATGCCGGAAGCAATCCGTCGCATTACCCGCCGCTTCATGAAAGAGCCGCAGGAAGTGCGTATTCAGTCAAGCGTTACCACTCGCCCGGACATCAGCCAGAGCTACTGGTCCGTGTACGGCATGCGCAAAAACGAAGCGCTGGTACGTTTCCTGGAAGCAGAAGATTTTGATGCGGCGATTATCTTCGTTCGTACCAAAAACGCGACTCTGGAAGTGGCTGAAGCCCTGGAGCGTAGCGGCTACAACAGCGCAGCGCTGAACGGCGACATGAACCAGGCCCTTCGTGAGCAGACTCTGGAACGTCTGAAAGACGGTCGTCTGGATATCCTGATTGCAACCGACGTGGCAGCACGTGGTCTGGACGTTGAGCGTATCAGCCTGGTTGTAAACTACGACATCCCAATGGATTCCGAGTCTTACGTTCACCGTATCGGTCGTACCGGTCGTGCGGGTCGTGCTGGCCGCGCGCTGCTGTTCGTTGAGAACCGCGAGCGTCGTCTGCTGCGTAACATTGAACGCACCATGAAGCTGACCATTCCAGAAGCTGACCTGCCAAATGCAGATCTGCTGGGCAAACGCCGCCTGGAAAAATTCGCCGCGAAAGTACAGCAGCAGCTGGAAAGCAGCGATCTGGATCAGTACCGTGCGCTGCTGTCGCAGATTCAGCCTACCGCTGAAGGCGAAGAGCTGGACATGGAAACCCTGGCTGCAGCACTGCTGAAAATGGCTCAGGGCGAACGTAGCCTGATCGTGCCGCCAGATGCGCCAATGCGTCCTAAGCGTGAATTCCGTGACCGTGACGATCGTTTCGAACGTCGTGGCGACCGTAATGACCGTGGCCCGCGTGGCGATCGTCCAGAGCGTGGTGGTGAAGACCGTCCACGTCGCGAGCGTCGTGACGCTGGCGAAATGGAACTGTACCGCATTGAAGTTGGCCGTGATGACGGTGTTGAAGTTCGTCATATCGTTGGCGCGATCGCTAACGAAGGCGACATCAGCAGCCGTTACATTGGTAACATCAAGCTGTTCGGTACTCACTCCACCATCGAGCTGCCTAAAGGCATGCCGGGCGAAGTACTGCAGCACTTTACGCGCACCCGCATCCTGAACAAGCCGATGAACATGCAGCTGATGGGTGATGCACAGCCTCGCTCCGATCGCGGTGGTGAACGTCGTGGCGGTGGTCGCAGCTTCGGTGGCGAGCGTCGTGAAGGCGGTCGTAGCGAAGGTCGCGGTGAACCACGTCGTTTTTCCGGCGAACGCCGTGAAAGCCGTGGCCCACGTCGTGACGAAGGCTCTAGCCGTCGCCGTGACGCGTAAGCCTTACGCACCTGACGTAAAGTAAAATATACAGCCCCGATAAATGCTATCGGGGCTTTTTTTATTTCTTTTGTACTCTTGTACTGGTACAGTGCTGCACATTAACATGCATCACCGCATTATTGACTGGAGAAATGGCTGTATGGCGACACTAACCACCACCCAAACGTCACCTTCGCTGCTTGGCGGCGTGGTGATCATCGGCGGTACCATCATTGGTGCTGGGATGTTTTCCCTGCCTGTGGTCATGTCCGGTGCGTGGTTCTTCTGGTCGCTGGCGGCGCTGGTGTTCACCTGGTTCTGCATGCTCCACTCCGGGCTGATGATCCTTGAGGCGAACCTGAACTACCGCATTGGCTCAAGCTTCGACACCATCACCAAAGATCTGCTGGGCAAAGGCTGGAACCTGGTGAACGGGCTGTCCATCGCGTTTGTGCTCTACATCCTGACCTACGCATATATTTCGGCGAGCGGCTCAATCCTGCATCACACCTTCTCAGAGATGTCGCTAAACGTTCCGGCGCGGCTGGCGGGGCTGTGCTTTGCGCTGGCTGTGGCGTTTATCGTCTGGATGAGTACCAAAGCGGTGAGCCGCATGACGGCGATCGTGCTGGGTGCGAAGGTCATCACCTTCTTCCTGACCTTCGGCAGCCTGCTGGGGCACGTGACGCCCGCCACGCTGTTTAACGTCGCGGAAGTGAATACCTCCTACACGCCGTACCTGCTGATGACGCTGCCGTTCTGTCTGGCGTCGTTCGGCTACCACGGCAACGTGCCGAGCCTGATGAAGTACTACGGCAAAGATCCGCGCACCATCGTGAAGTGTCTGGTCTACGGCACGCTGCTGGCGCTGGGGCTGTATGTGATTTGGCTGCTGGGGACGATGGGCAACATCCCGCGTCCAGAATTTATCGGCATTGCGCAAAAGGGCGGTAACATCGACGTGCTGGTGCAGGCCCTGAGCGGCGTGCTGAACAGCCGCAGCCTGGATCTTCTGCTGGTAGTCTTCTCTAACTTTGCGGTGGCGAGCTCTTTCCTCGGCGTGACCCTGGGGCTGTTTGACTACCTGGCGGATCTGTTTGGCTTTGATGATTCTGCCATGGGGCGCTTCAAAACCGCGCTGCTGACGTTCCTGCCGCCGATTGTGGGCGGCCTGCTGTGGCCGAACGGCTTCCTCTACGCCATTGGCTATGCAGGGCTGGCGGCAACCATCTGGGCGGCGATTGTACCGGCGCTGCTGGCGCGTAAATCACGTAAACGCTTCGGCAGCCCCAAATTCCGCGTCTGGGGCGGCAAGCCGATGATTGCGCTGATCCTGGTGTTTGGCGTTGGCAACGCGCTGGTTCACGTGCTGTCGAGCTTTAACCTGTTGCCCGTGTATCAGTAAGTCTTTTGTGCCGGATGGCGGCTACGCCTTTTCCGGCCTACGCGATCCCGTAGGCCCGGTAAGCGCAGCGCCACCGGGCGAAACAATGGCTACCCCACCAGCTCCTCTTTCACCTGCATCGCCAGGTCAAACGAATGCAAACGCGCCTGGTGATCGAAAATCTGACCGTTAACCATAATCTCATCCGCCTGCGTCTCGCGCAGTACCGCGTCCAGCCCGTGGCGCACTTTCGCTTTATCACCCACCAGCGACATGCTCAGCGCCTGCTGAACGCCATACTGTTCGGAGGCGGACCACAGCTGGTGCATATTCTCTACCGGCGGCGGAAGCTGGCCGGTCTCGCCGCGGCGCAGCTTCATAAACGCCTGCTGCATTGAGGTAAACAGGAATTCAGCGTCGCGGTTGCTGTCTGCGGCAATGATGTTAATACATACCATCGCGTACGGCTTCTCAAGACGCTCGGACGGTTTGAAGTTCGTGCGGTACAGATGCAGCGCCTGGTGCAGCATATCCGGCGCGAAGTGCGAGGCAAACGCAAACGGCAGCCCCAGCTGTGCGGCGAGCTGGGCGCTGTACAGGCTTGAGCCTAGCAGCCACACCGGGATCTTCTCACCGTAACCCGGTACCGGGCGCACGTGCGGGTTCGGATCGCGCGCGTCGAACCAGTCTACCAGCTCGGCCACGTCGCGCGGGAAGTTGTCGATATCACCGCTCATATGGCGGCGCAGGGCGCGCATGGTTGGCTGGTCGCTGCCCGGCGCGCGGCCAAGCCCCAGGTCAATTCGGCCTGGGTATAAGGTATTCAGCGTACCAAACTGCTCGGCGATAACGAGCGGGGCATGGTTCGGCAGCATCACGCCGCCGGAGCCCAGGTGCAGGGTAGTGGTATTTGCTGCAAGATAGCCAATCAGTACCGAGGTGGCAGCGCTGGCGATGCCTACCATATTGTGATGCTCGGCCAGCCAGTAGCGGTGATAGCCACGCTTTTCGGCCAGCTGAGCCAGATCCAGAGAGTGTGAAAAGGCTTCTCTTGCCGAGGAGCCTTGTGGGATCGGCGCCAGATCCAGCACCGAAAACGGAATGGTTTTGTCAGTCATAACAGCTCACTTTGTCGACGGTGAATCTTTAATACTGCATTAAAAAATGATAACCGTTGTTAACAAAGTGAGCCTTTTTTACGCCTGCAGCTCCAGCCCGGCGAGACGCTTCCAGTAACCGTTGCAGTCGCTGTTTGCCGTCAGCGGTAGCGGAGCGGCGCCATTTTCGTTGGCGCGGAAGGCGTCCAGCATCGCGAACACGCCGGTATCCAGCGGCGACAGCCGCACCATATCCACCAGCCCGTCCATCGACGCCAGCTCGTTGCCGAGGTTATAGACATAGCCGCTCATGGTCTGAATGCCGTTCAGGACAAACACCTGCTGGTTCTCCTGCGACAGCATGCTGCGCCCGTTCGGGTACTTGATGCAGCAGGTTTCGCATTCGTCTTTCGGACGATCTTCCGACCGCGCGGTAAAGCAGCGGGCGGAGTAGGCCAGCGGCAGATGGCCGTAGCTCAGCACTTCCACTTCGAACTGATTGCGTATGCCCAGCTCGTCGCACTGATTCAGCAGGTTTGCCAGCCAGTCGCGGGAGAGTTCTACCGGCATGCACCAGCGCGTCATTCCCTGCTTGAGCAGCAGGCGCAGCGTCACGGCGTTGTAGCAGTTCAGCGCATGACCCGCGACAAACGGCAGCTTACGCTCGGCGCACATGTTCACCACGCCGAGATCGCTCGCTTCCAGCAGGAACTCGCCGTTTTCGACGTAGCGCTTCAGCTCGCCCAGTTCGGAAGACGCCTGCACCAGCGCGAGCGTCGAGAGCACCACCTGCTTGCCGCTTCCGGCCAGGCTTTTCGCCATATCCAGCCAGTCGCCCACTTTGGTGGCGCGGCGCTTGCTGCACACCGCTTCGCCGAGGTAAATCACGTCGGCGCTGCTGGCGGCGGCCTGTTGGTAAAAATCTTCCAGCGTCTCTTTTGGCCAGTAGTAGAGCACCGGTCCTAATGAATATTTCATGATTATCTCACTGCCATTTACGGTGATACGCGCCAAGCGTGGTTTGCGTGCCTTCGGACATTGAACCGAGCGTCTCCATCCAGGCCGGATGCGGGGCGTAGTTCTGCGGGTCCGCCATGCAGCGGTCGATGGCCTGACGCCACACTTTCGCCACCTGGCTCACGTAGGCCGGGCTGCGCTGGCGACCTTCGATTTTCACCGAGGCGATATTGGCCGCCAGCAGCTCTGGCAGCAATTCCAGCGTGTTAAGGCTGGTGGGCTCTTCCAGCGCGTGGTAGCGCTCGCCGTCGACCAGATAGCGGCCTTTGCACAGCGTTGGATAACCCGCGTTTTCACCGTCCTGATAGCGATCAATCAGCACTTCATTCAGACGAGATTCCAGCCCCTGCGGGGTCTGCTGCCAGCGAACAAAGCGGGCAGGGGAGCAGGCTCCGACGGTATTCGGTGATTCACCGGTGAGATAAGAGGAAAGATAGCAGCGACCTTCAGCCATGATGCACAGGCTGCCGAAGGCAAAAACCTCAAGCGGCACTGGCGTGACGCGGGCGAGTTGCTTAACCTGATGAATCGAAAGCACGCGCGGCAGCACCACGCGGGCGACGTTGAAGTTTTGATGATAAAAACGCACGGCTTCTTCGTTGGTGGCGGATGCCTGAACAGAGACGTGGCGCTCAATATGCGGATAACGTTCTGCCGCATACTCAAGCATGGCGAGGTCGGCCAGGATCAGCGCATCGGCGCCGAGCTGCGCCGCCATATCCACCGCGCGCTGCCAGCGTGCGTAGCCGTCAGGATGGGCAAAGGTATTGATGGCAATGTGCAGCTTGCGGCGGTGCTGGTGAACGAAGTTAACGGCTTCCTGAAGCTTTTTCTCCGTAAAGTTGAGGCCAGCAAAATGGCGGGCGTTGGTGTCATCCTTCAGCCCGATATAGACCGCGTCGGCCCCATTTTCGATGGCCGCCTTAAGCGCCGGAAGGTTTCCGGCAGGGCAGAGCAGCTCCATAAATTATCCTGATGTTGTCGATCGCAGGGATCGCAAAATTGTTAACGAGCTGGGATTTTAATTAACCCATACGCGACAATTTTTGATTTAAGGCAGCTAATGGCGTATTGATGACACCAATAATGAGGTAAGCCGGACGTCGGTTTGTTGATTTACGCCGCTATGTTCTGGAATGGATGTGGCAAAATAGCGGGATTACAGATATCAGGGAGTAAAGCTCGTGCTGGAGAAACTGCGTTCACGTCTCGTACAATTTGGTCCATCAATGCTGAGCGTGCCGGTCAAGCTGGCGCCGTTCGCGCTTAAACGTCAGGTGCTGGAGCAGGTGCTGAGCTGGCAGTTCCGTCAGGCGCTGCAGGATGGCGAGCTGGAATTTCTGGAAGGCCGCTGGCTGAGTATCGAGGTGCGCGACATCGGGCTGCGCTGGTTTACCTCCGTTGAGAACGGCCAGCTGATCGTGCGCGAGTCCGCCGAGGCGGACGTGAGCTTTAGCGCAGACGCCAGCGATCTGCTGATGATCGCCGCGCGTAAGCAGGACCCGGATACGCTCTTCTTCCAGCGCCGTCTGGTGATTGAAGGCGACACGGAGCTGGGCCTGTACGTGAAGAATTTAATGGATGCCATTGAGCTGGAGCAGATGCCGAAAGCGCTGCGCGTGATGTTAATGCAAATGGCAGATTTCGTTGAGGCCGGGCTGAAAACCCCGCCGGACGGTAAACACACTTCAGTAGGTGAGCCATGCTGATTCGAGTCGAAATTGGGATTGATGCACCGGGTATCGATGCATTGTTACGCCGCTCTTTTGAGAGCGATGCGGAAGCCCAGCTGGTCCACGATCTCCGCGAAGACGGCCTGATCACGCTGGGGCTGGTTGCCACCGATGACGAAGGTCAGGTGGTGGGCTATGTGGCCTTCAGCCCGGTGATCGTTCAGGGCGAGGATCTTCAGTGGGTCGGAATGGCACCCCTGGCGATCGATGAAAACTATCGCGGGCAGGGTCTGGCGCGCCAGCTGGTTTATGAAGGGCTGGACTCGCTGAATGAGTTTGGCTATGCCGCGGTGGTTACGCTGGGCGAGCCAGAATTCTATGGCCGTTTGGGCTTTGAGCCGGCGGCGAAATACGATCTGCGCTGCCGCTGGCCGGGCACCGAATCCGCTTTCCAGGTCCATCGCCTGGCGGATGACGCCCTTAGCGGCGTGAACGGCCTGGTGGATTACCACGATCATTTTAATCGCTTTTAATCAGGCTCTCGCGTAGCGCTTCAAAAGAGCCGTCTCCGGTGACGAGGCGCTCTTTCTGGCGCTTCGTCAATTGCTTGATGCGGTACTCAAGCCTTAGCGCCAGCGATCTGTCGCCCACAGGTGCAGAAAAGGCGAGCCGTAATTCCCCTTTCCCCCGCAGCGCCTTAGCGCCTTTCCCCGTTTGATGCTGTAAAAAACGCCGCGCCACATCGGTGGTGATCCCGGTGTAGAGTGCGTTATCAGCGGTTCGGACAAGATAGAGAAACCAGCACACGGTAAACGGATTCAGTATGTTAAGGTGAACGCACCATAGCATGAGAGAGAACGAAAATGGAAACACTGGCCGCCATTAGCCGCTGGCTGGCGAAGCAGCATGTCGTGACCTGGTGCGTCTATGACGAGGGTGAGATGTGGTGCGCGAACGCGTTTTATTACTACGATCCGGAGCGCGTGGCGTTTTACGTCATGAGCGAAGACAAAACCCGGCATGCGCAGATGACCGGCCAGCAGGCGAAGATAGCTGGCACGGTAAACGGCCAGCCGAAAACCGTCGCACTGATCCGCGGGGTGCAGTTCAAAGGTGAAATCCGTCGGCTGGACGGAGAAGAGAGCGACGCGCGGCGTATACGCTACACGCGTCGCTTCCCTGTTGCGGCTGCGCTAAAGGCCCCGGTGTGGGAAATCCGCCTCGATGAGCTGAAATTTACCGACAACACCCTGGGCTTTGGCAAAAAGCTGCACTGGTTACGTCCCGAGCAGGCGTAGCGCTTCCCGGTTAAACGCCGGGAGATCGTCCGGGGTGCGGCTGGTGATCAGCTGGTCCTTGTCGTTCACGACCTCCTGATCGTAAAACTCCGCGCCCGCGTTTTTCAGATCGATAACGATCGGCTTCACGGCGGTCAGTTTGCGCCCGCGCACGACTTCGGCGCTGATCAGCAGCTGCGGACCGTGACAGATAGCAAACACCGGTTTGCCTGTTCCCACGAAGTCACGGGTAAACGTCACGAAGCGCTCGTCCCCGCGCAGGGAATCCGGTGAATGGCCGCCGGGTAACAGCAGGGCGTCGAAATCGGACGGGCTGACGTTATCGATAGACTCATCAATCGTCACGCTGGCTTCTCCCTTATGGCCTTTCACCGTTTTGCCCGCTTCTTTCTCAATGGTGATGACCTCATGTCCCGCCTTGCGGAACGCCTCTGCAGGAGAGGTGAATTCTGAATCTTCAAACTCGTCGGTAATCAAGACTGCGATTTTCTTGCCCATGCTTCCTCCGTTGTTTTGGGTTCAGACTGATTTTTCTCCGTTTGTGGTAAATACTTACCTGTAACAGACTTCTAAGTGTGGTAGACCACGCTGAGTTCGCAAACGGACAATTCTGTAAAGGGGATACGATGAGTCAGGTATTGATTACGGGCGCCACCGGGCTGGTGGGCGATCATCTGCTGCGGCTGCTGATTCAGGATCGCCATGTGAACTACATTGCTGCTCCGACGCGTCGCCCGCTGGCGGATATCTCGGGCGTCTTTAACCCGCACGATCCGCAGCTGACCGACGCGCTGGCGCAGGTGCAGGACCCGATTGATATCGCCTTTTGCTGTCTCGGCACCACGCGGCGCGAGGCGGGCAGTAAAGAGGCATTTATCCACGCCGACTACACGCTGGTGGTGGATACGGCGCTCACCGCGAAAAAGCTGGGGGCGAAGCATTTTCTGGTCGTAAGCGCCCACGGTGCAAATGCCAGCTCGCCTTTCTTCTATAACAAGGTGAAGGGCAAAATGGAGGATGCGCTGATTGCGCAGAAGTGGGAGCGCCTGACGATCGTGCGCCCCTCCATGCTGATCGGTCATCGCGACGAGCGGCGTTTTAACGAGTCATTTTTTGCGCCTCTGTTTCGTATCCTTCCCGGCAACTGGAAATCCATCGAGGCGCGGGACGTGGCGCGCGCGATGCTAAAAGAGGCGCTTTCTCCCTCGCAGGAAGGCGTGAACATCATCCCTTCGGCAAAACTGCGTGAAATCGCACAGGGCGAGGCGTAAACTCCCCCGGCTAATTAAATAACACTCTCCGGGGAATGCTATGACTGGTCAGTCTTCATCTCAGGCGGCTACGCCTTTTCAGTGGTGGAAGCCCGCACTTTTCTTTCTCGTGGTCATTGTCGGCCTCTGGTATGTGAAATGGCAGCCGTACTACGGCAAAGCCTTCACCGCTGCCGAAACGCACAGCATCGGTAAATCTATTCTCGCTCAGGCTGATTCCAGCCCGCTTCAGGCGGCATGGGATTACGCCATGGTTTACTTCCTTGCCGTCTGGAAAGCCGCCGTACTCGGCGTGATTCTGGGCTCGCTGATACAGGTGCTTATCCCGCGTAACTGGCTGGTGAAAACGCTGGGGCAGCCGCGCTTTCAGGGCACGCTGCTGGGGACCATTTTCTCCCTGCCGGGCATGATGTGCTCCTGCTGCGCCGCGCCCGTGGCCGCTGGGATGCGCCGTCAGCGCGTATCGATGGGCGGCGCGCTGGCGTTCTGGATGGGCAACCCGCTGCTCAATCCGGCGACGCTGGTATTTATGGGCTTCGTGCTCGGCTGGCATTTTGCCGCGATCCGCCTGGCTGCCGGGCTGGTGACGGTGCTGGTGGTGGCGACGCTGGTGCAAAACCTGGTGAAGGATAACGCGCCAGAGCCTGCGTCCGTTGAGCTGGAGATCGTCGAGCCGCAGGGGGGATTCTTTGCCCGCTGGGGCAAAGCGCTGTGGCAGCTATTCTGGAGCACCATTCCCGTTTATATCCTGGCGGTGCTGGTTCTGGGCGCGGCGCGCGTCTGGCTGTTCCCGCATGCGGATGGCGCTATCGACAACACGCTGATGTGGGTGGTTGCGATGGCCGTTGCAGGCTGCCTGTTTGTGATCCCAACGGCCGCTGAAATTCCGATTGTGCAGACCATGATGCTGGCGGGCATGGGAACGGCACCGGCGCTGGCGCTGCTGATTACGCTGCCTGCTATTAGCCTGCCGTCGCTCATCATGCTGCGTAAGTCATTCCCGGCGAAAGCGCTATGGCTGACTGCGGGGCTGGTGGCGTTGAGCGGGGTGATAGTGGGGAGTGTTGCGTTGCTGTAAAAAAAAGCCCGGTGGCGCTAGCGCTTACCGGGCCTACAGTAAGGTGTGGCTTACTTAATGTACGTAAACGCGGTGGTGACGTGCTTCACGCCGCTCACCCGGCTGGCGATATCCGCCGCCGCTTTCCCTTCACGTTCGGTCACCAGGCCCAGCAGGAACACTTCGCTGTTCTCGGTGGTCACCTTCACGTTAGAGGATTTCACCTGGTCGGAGCCCAGCAGCTGGGAGCGAACTTTGGTGGTAATCCAGGTATCGGATGAGGCGTCGCCCAGGCCAATTGGCTGGCCCTGACGCACTTCGTTAAACACTTCCGTTGTACCTTCTACGCCCATCGCAATTTGTTTCGCGCGTGAGGCCAGATCCATATTCGGTGCCTGGCCTGCCAGCAGCACTTTGCCCTGGTAGGCCGTCACGTTGATGCGCGCTTCTTTCTTGATTTGTTCGTCTTTCGACAGCGCGCTGTTGACGCGCAGTTCAAGCGTACCGTCATCTACCTGCGTTCCAACAGAACGCGGATCGGTTGCCGCTTTGGTACCCACTGCCGCGGTGCCGACAACGGCCGCTGCAATACATCCCTGAAGTAACAGTGCAGACGTTAGGACTGCGAGGGTCGATAAAGCCTTCATTAGTACTCCTTAATCATCCTGGTGAGGAAAAAGCGTGTTATCGATCAGATCGCATAAGCAGTTTACCGTCAGCATATGCATTTCCTGAATACGCGCGCTGCGGTGGGACGGAATGCGGATCTCCACATCCTGCGGCCCGAGTAGCCCGGCCAGTTCCCCGCCGTCATAGCCGGTCAGGGCCACGATAGTCATATCGCGGGTGACGGCTGCTTCAACGGCTTTGACGATATCCCGGCTGTTGCCGCGCGTGGAAATCGCCAGCAGCACGTCTCCGGCATGGCCCAGGGCGCGCACCTGCTTAGCGTAAATCTCGTCATGCAGACGATCGTTAGCAATCGCTGTTAAGACCACATTATCGGTATTTAGTGCAATGGCGGGTAAACTCGGTCGTTCTGTTTCAAAACGATTGATCATGCTGGCAGCAAAATGCTGTGCGTTGGCGGCTGACGTGCCATTGCCACAACAGAGGATTTTGTTGCCATTCAACAGGGACTGTACCAGCGTCATGGCTGCGCGAGAGATCGCGTCCGGGAGGGCTTCCGCCGCGGCAATCTGAGTCTGGATGCTTTCTGTGAAGCACACTTTAATTCTATCGAGCACGTTATCCCTTTTAAATCTTAATTATGCGTCTTCGCCAAAAGCGTTTTTAAGCCAGTCGATCTCATTTCCGGTGAAGGCTATCACATCGAACCGGCAATCCACAGTATCAAAACTCCCATTATGGCGGGCGAGCCACAAGTGGGCAGTCTGTAATAATTTTTGTTGTTTGGCGAACGTCACGCTGGCGGCAGCACCGCCAAAACGGGATGACTGTCGAAAACGCACTTCAACAAACACGGTGGTTTGACCTTCTTTCATAATCAGGTCAATTTCGCCGCCGCGTCCGCGGACGTTGGCGGCGACGAAGCGCAGTCCTTTGCCTTCAAGCCAGCGACGCGCTTTTAACTCCCACGCGTCACCGGTCTCTTTACGGCTTAACTGGCCGGGACGATTTGCCCCTGCTGGTATTTGAGCCATGATAACTTCCTGTTAATCACACAATCCTGAGTGGCGGTCAGATCGCCGGTATTGCCGTTAAGCTCAAAGCCCGGCACCTGGCGCATCTGGGTAAAGTGGTTTGCCAGTGCCCATGCATCGACACCCATCGCATACAGACGCGCCAGCGAGTAGTCGTTACGTACCGCGCCGAGCGCCTGCTGCATCAGCGCCGGGTTGCTGCCCGCCAGCATTGGGATTTCACTGTACTGAAGGCCATCCATCTCCAGACGGAAATCCGGGCCAGCGGTGCCCTGCGCGCTGCGCGAGCTGGCGTAGAGCGTTGCGCCGCTCTGGCTGCCGTTACGCATCGCGATCATTGGCTTAATGAAGGCAATCTCTTCCGGCGTGGCGACGATATAGGCCGCATCGACTTTACCACCCCCGCTAATTTGCGCGTCGGTAGGTGGAGCAGGAATGGTCAGGCCGCCGATGGTCACGCCCTGCTGCTGCGGCAGGCTTGCGGAGACCGGACTGCCGTTCAGCGCAATGCCTGCACCGCCGTTGACGCCTGCTCTCAGCTCAGAGGCCGAACCAAACTTCTGCTGCAGCACTACGCCGCCGCCGAGCGTTTGCCACTCCTGAGCAAAGGCATTTGCCACGCGATCGCCCAGCGTGCTGCGTGGGATGAGCAGCAGCGGAGCCTGCTTACCCTGCTCGTGAATGTGACGCGCCGCGTCGCGCGCTTCGTCTTCCGGAGAAAGCGCGAAGTAGCAGATGTTGGCGCGGTTTTGCACGTTCTCTGGCTGGTTGAGCGCCAGCACGTTCAGCGTGGTGCTGCTCTTCATCAGCTCTTCCACGTTGTTTTTCAGCAGCGGGCCGACAACGATGCTCGCGCCATCTTTTTGCACCTGGGCCAGTACCTGGTCAAGCGGCTGAGAGCTGGTGTCGTAGATTTTCAGCTCAGCGCCCGTCGCAGCGCTGGTGGTTGCCACGGTTTGTGGCTGGGCGACAGGCTGCTGTTCCGCTGGCGCGGTTTGCGGCTGCGGCTGTTCAGCCGTTGCCGGGGCAGGTGTTTCTGCCGGTGCCGGAGGAGCTGTCGCAGGCGTCGTTGGCGCGGTGACCGGGTTCTGCATGGTGCCCTGCGCAGGCGTTTGCGCCGTGGTCAGGTCGCTGGTCTCTGCGGCAGACGGGCTAACAACGTCATTCACGTTTGCTGCCTGAGCGGCCTGCTCCGGAACTGCGCTGCCGGACACGGGCATGATGCCATTTTTCGCCGCTTCAAAACCCTGCTGAATGGTGCGGCCAAATACCGCCGCCTGGCCGTTCAACGGCAGAAGCAGGGCGATTTTGCTGGTGGAGGCTGGCTTGAAGTTCTGCACGTTCACCAGCTGGGTTGGCAGCATTTTTGCGCCCGGGTTTTGCGGATAGCGGGTCTGCCAGTCGGTAATGCCGGCTTTCAGCATCTTTGGATCGCTGCGGTTGGTCAACCACATCTGCTGCAGATCCAGCCAGCCCTGCAGCACGTTTTCGTCTGCATTGATGACCAATGCCCGAGCCTGCTCCTGCGTCATGGACGCGAGCGCCTGCCAGGTCGCATCGATATTTTTCTGCTTGTCCGCACCGGCGAGCAGCGGCTCCTGTGCGATCAGGGCGCGCAGCAGCGTCAGGGAAGGGCGACCCTGTTCAGCGGTGATACCGGCCTGCCAGAAGCGAGCCTGCTGGTTTTTATCCAGCGCGCTGACGTCGATATTGCCGAGAATTTTCTTCGCGGACTCGTAATTTTTCAGCGCCACCTTCAGCTCGGCCGACAGCAGACCCTGCTCACGACGCTGGGTGTCGTTAAGATCCTGAGGCAGCTGGTTGAACAGTTCAGCGGCCTGCTGGGTTTTACCCTCTTTCAGCAGTGCACGAATGGCGAGTAATTGCCAGTTGATCCGGGTATCATTTGAGCTCTGCGACATTTGTTGCAGATAAAAACCAGAATCAGCCTGAGCCGAACCCTGCATATGGGCAGCGGTCTGGTCGGGTGCCTGGGTGCCACAGCCAGCGAAGATCAGGGCTGCCAGCAGGAGAGGCACGCTACGCGCGGCTTTTGTTCGAAGTAACGTTAAGGGTACCATACTGTATCCAGTGATTTTTTTTACGCAATGCTCAATATTAAATCGGCAATACGGACTAAACAATGAAACAACACGAAACGGCGGATAATTCTCAAGGCCAGCTTTATATTGTACCTACTCCTATCGGGAATTTGTCTGATATTACCCAACGTGCGCTGACCGTATTGCAAGCTGTTGATTTAATTGCCGCTGAAGATACTCGCCACACGGGTTTACTGCTGCAACACTTTGCGATAAACGCCCGCATGTTTGCCCTGCACGATCACAACGAGCAGCAAAAAGCCGAAACGCTGGTGGCGAAGCTCAAGGAAGGGCAGAACATTGCGCTGGTCTCTGACGCCGGTACGCCGCTGATTAACGATCCTGGCTACCACCTGGTGCGCACCTGCCGTGAAGCAGGCATCCGCGTCGTGCCGCTGCCGGGGCCGTGCGCCGCCATCGCGGCGCTGAGCGCGGCGGGTCTGCCGTCCGATCGCTTCTGCTATGAAGGTTTCCTGCCCGCCAAATCCAAGGGCCGCCGCGATGTCTTAAAAGAGCTTGAAGCTGAACCGCGCACCCTGATTTTCTATGAGTCAACCCACCGCCTGCTGGAAAGCCTGGACGATATGGTGACCGTCTGGGGAGAAGCCCGCTACGTGGTGCTGGCGCGCGAGCTGACCAAAACCTGGGAAACGATCCACGGCGCGCCGGTGGGCGAGCTGCTGGCGTGGGTGAAGGAAGACGAGAATCGCCGCAAGGGCGAAATGGTGCTGATTGTCGAAGGACATAAGGCACAGGAGGACGCGCTTCCTGCTGACGCCCTGCGTACGCTGGCGCTGCTGCAGGCAGAACTGCCGCTGAAGAAGGCCGCTGCGCTGGCGGCGGAAATTCACGGCGTGAAGAAGAATGCGCTGTACAAGTATGCGCTGGAGCAGCAGGGGGAGTAAGCCAGATGAGCCGCTATCAGCCTCCTTTTACCATCACGCCCGCAATCCTCAATCAGGTAGTTGAGATTGGTGAACTGATGGGGCATTGGGCGGCACATTCAGGTAGAACGTCGCCACTGCTGCGTAAAGAGAACCGCATTCGCACGATTCAGGCCTCGCTGGCCATTGAACATAACTCGCTGACGACCGGGCAGGTGACGGCAATCATGGACGGAAAGCGCGTACTCGCACCTGAAAAAGATATTCAGGAAGTACGTAACGCGATTCTCGCATATGAGGCGTTACCCGCATGGAAGCCGTGGAAACTCAGCGATTTGCTCAGTGCGCACCGATTATTGATGGTGGGTTTGGTCGACCGTCCCGGATCGCTCAGGGAGGGGGATGTCGGCGTATACCGTGGGGACCAGTTGGTCCACATGGCTCCGCCAGCCTCACAGATGAACCGCCTTATCGACGATCTTCTTTCCTGGCTTAGGCAAACCGATCTTCACCCGCTGATTGCCAGCTCGGTATTTCATTACGAGTTTGAGTTCATTCATCCCTTTTCGGATGGAAATGGCCGCATGGGACGGCTGTGGCAAACGCTGATCTTAAGCCAGTGGCGTGCAGAGCTTGCATGGCTGCCCGTTGAGACACTCATTCACTTCCAGCAAGCGCGCTATTACCAGATTTTAGGACAATGCGATCGGGCCAGTGATTGCACGGCATTCGTGGAGTTTATGCTGCAAAATATGACCGATGCTTTACGGGAAGGTATCGATATGACATCCGTTATGTCGGTACAAATGTCGGAAGAAATGTCGGAAAAGGAAAGCACCATCCTTGAGCTTCTTACTGTTCAACCGCAGATGACCGCTGCGATGCTGGCATCTATGCTGGGCGTCACTTCCCGAACCGTGGAACGCTATCTTTCGATCCTGCAGTCGAAAGGCAAATTAAAACGCCTGGGCGCAAGGAAGGGCGGAAGCTGGCAGGTCATGGCTTAACCTGCCAGCTGACGACGTTTTAGCTTTCTGGCACTGCCTCAAACACCAGCGTTTCCAGCGGCTGCAGCGTAATCACCACGGCATTTTTATACTCCCCTGGTACGGTTGAATTACGCCCGTACACCGCCTTCAAACCGTATTGCGTGGCACCACCCGTCGGGATCTCAAAATCTCTGGTCAGATCCAGGTAGTAGCTTTGCGGCTTATCTGACGGGTTACGCAAGCCGAGAATCGCTTTGTCCTTGTTCCAGGATGCCCAGCCGTAAACCTGCAGCGCGGTGGGATCGCCACCAATCCAGTGCGTGTCCACCAGCACGCCGGCGTTATCCCGCGACCACTTCGCGGCCTGTGCCAGGGTGTCCCACTTCGCCTTGTTGAGCATGGACGGGGTGATATACAGCTCCTGCAGCTGGGTGCCGGTCGCGAAGTAGCTCCAGACCTGATCGGCAAAGTCACCGTCCGTCTGGACTTTCTCCAGGCCGTAATAGGCATTTTCGGCGCTGACGATCCCGTGGTACATCAGCGAGTTCAGCGGGAACAGCGGGCCTTTGCGCACAATGGAGCGGTAGGTTTCGGCATCGCGATAGGTCATCCACTGCTGCACCGGCGTGCCGGGGCCGTACAGGTTTATGTCATCCCCCTGACGCCAGATTGAATCCGCGTAGAACAGCCAGGACGGGCTGGCGTCGGTGCCGGTCGTCAGGTTGATAAACAGATTCGGGTTAGCGCTGCGCATGTTATGCAGCAGAGCGATGGAGGCGTCAAAATCCGAGGCAAACGGGCTGCCCTGGATGTGCGAATTGGCATTGCCCATTCCGTCGAGCTTGAACGAGGTAATGTGCTCGTTTTTGATCAGCTTGATAATCTGTTCATTGAAGTTTTTAAAATAGTTCGGCCCGGACAGCGCCAGCTTCCCGTCTACCGTTTCGAAACCGTATTCCTTCGCATGCGAGACGCGCGTATCGCGCGGCTTGTTGTAACCGCCCCACGGCGAAAGCCACAGCCCGACGGAGCTGCGCAGGCTGTCGGCTTTCTCTCGTACCTTGCCAAAGCCGTTGCTGAATGCCGGGCCAAACAGCCAGCGTCCGGTAAGATCGTCCCAGCCGTCGTCCAGCAGGAAGGCGTCCAGCGCCACGCCGCGTCCGGTGATGAATTCCTTATTCCATTCATCCATGCGGCCAAGCACGTCCTGTTCGGAGTAGGGGGTAAAGAAACCGATATCCATCCAGCTGTTGTAGTGCAGGTAAGGCTTGTACGGGCGTGGACGCACGGCGTCGATGAACTGGTTCACGCTGCGGCGCAGCTGGCTGGTTTCGGGGAAGGTACCGAAATACGCGGTATAGCTCACCGGCGTCTCCGGCTGGATCGGCGTTTTTAATTCGACGTTGAGGTTGGTCGTCGCTTCATAGGCGTAGGTATTAACGATCGGCTTATCCGGCAGGATAAAGAACGAGTCAGCGATAATCGGCGAGCTGTTGATTGCCCCGTCAACATAAGGTGCCTGAGCCTGTTTTTTCGTCGGGAAGAAGGTAATTTTTGCCACGTTTCGCGGTTGCCCGACGGCAGCAAGCGTGTAGTCGATGCTGGCGTACTTCCCCTTCACCAGGTTTAACTTCACCGTTACGTTAAAGTCCGGATGGGTAAAGTCGATGATAATTGCACTGTCCTGCTTTTCGACGTGCTTGATTTTGAAATCAGCGGTGTGGATTTTTGTTTCATCCGGCAGCGTCAGAAAGAACAGCTCCTGCGGGGTGATGGGATGGTTGGCCGTAGTATCTTTCACCACCACCGTTGAATTTGCGTCATCAAAGGACAGAGCAAGCTTATCGTTGGTGAGCGTGTAGTTTGCCGCCATAGCGCTACAGGGAACGACAAGGGCAAGCATTGAGAGGGTGAGGTTTTTTTTCATCAGAATAAGATCCTTTTTGTTATGCTTCAGCCGGAAGCAGCAACCGATTTGCCGAGCCGCAAACGGCGATCTTGCTTCTGACCACCTCTTTCATGGCGTCCATGCCGACCCGCATGTAGAAGCGCGGATCGTTACCCTGCGGATTTTCGGCAAACCAGGCTTTAACCGCGTCAGAGAAGGCGATTTTCAGCTCGGTCGCCACGTTCACTTTGCACACGCCCAGCTCGATGGTGCGGCGTACAAACTCATCCGGCACATCGCTCGCGCCGTGCAGCACCAGCGGCACGGTGACCACTTCGCGGATCTCGGCCAGCCGCTGGAAGTCGATTTTCGGACGTTTGGTATAGAGGCCGTGCGCGGTGCCGATGGCGACGGCAAGGCTGTCTACGCCGGTCAGCTCGACGAAGCGTTTCGCTTCCTGCGGATCGGTGAGGAACGCGCTTTCGGCGTCCACGCTCATGTCATCCTCCACGCCGCCCAGGCGGCCCAGCTCGGCCTCGACGCTGCAGTCGTTGAGGTGGCAGAAATCGACCACCGACTTCACCAGCTTCACGTTTTGTTCAAACGGATAGTGGCTGCCGTCGATCATCGCGCTGCGCACGCCCGCGTTGACCTTGCGGCGAATATCGTCCAGCGATTCGTGGTGATCGAGGTGCAGCGCCAGCGGCATGTCGTAGGTGTGGGAGTACGCGCTGCACAGGGCGTAGATCTCTTCGAGCGCGATATGCTTAAAGGTGCCCGGCGTGCCCGCCAGGATCACCGGCGATCGCATTTCGCTGCACGCTTCGAGGATCGCCTGGATCGTCTCCGCGTTGTGGATGTTGAATGCCGGAACGGCGTAGCCTTTTGCCTGCGCGTCCTGCAGAAGGTATTTGGTAGAAATAATACTCATGATCCGATCCTCTTAAGCCTGCCACGGGTGAATAACAACGCCCTGCACCACGCGGTTGACCGTCCCGCTGGCGGATGGCGTATCGGGCGTATTGCCAACGCTGAGCGACTGGGTGAGCGCAAAGACCTGGGCATACATCAGGAAGCAGAACGCCTGTTCCATATCGATAAACGGACGGGAAGGCGGCAGCAGGATATGCGGGCCTGCTTCAATAACCGGATCGTTTTCAGCGGCGATGGCGACGACGCGCAGGGCCTGCCGATCGCGGCGCAGCTCGGCCAGCAGATCCAGATCGTACTGACGGGTATACGGATGGCTTGAGACATACACCACCACCAGCGTTTCGCTATCTACCAGCGACTTCGGCCCGTGACGGAAGCCCGTCGGGGAGTCGTAAAACGCCGCCAGCTTGCCCGCCGTCAGCTCCAGCACCTTCAGCGCCGATTCGCGCGCCGCGCCCTGCAGGCCGCCGCTGCCCAGATAGACAACGCGTTTCCACGCTTCATTGCCAAAGACGCCGTGGCTGAAATCACCGAGCGTAGTGAGGATCGCCTGACACCGATCGGCGACGTCGCGGAAGGTGTGGCTATTGATCGTTTCCGGAGCGAACACGGCCAGGCAGCTGGCCATCATGGTGGTAATGCTGCTGGTCATGGCAAACCCGCGATCGTGCGTTTCGGCAGGCATCAGCAGGGCATAGGCGTTATCGCTGTCGACCGCAGTTTGATACAGGCTTCCCGCCTCATTGCAGGTGATCGACAGGTGGTAGCACTCCGGCACGAACTGATTTGCCAGCTCGACGGCAGCGACGCTTTCCGGGCTGTTGCCGGAGCGGGCGAAGGAGATCAGCAGCAGCGGATGCGCAGGGCTGAAGTAGTCCATTGGATTGGTGACCAGATCGGTCGTTGGAACGGCTGTGAAGTTTTTCCCGGTGTGGCTGGAAAGCCATGGCGCAATGATGTCGCCGATAAACGCCGATGTGCCCGCGCCGGTCAGGACGATCCGCAGATCGCGCTTGCGCAGCAGCGGCGTCAGGAAACTGTCGATCGAGGATCGCAGGCTATCGATATTATTCAGTGAGCGGCTCCAGCTCGCAGGCTGCTGGCGGATCTCTTCCTCGGTCCAGGTGCCGGTTGTGGCGGCGGTAGTGGTTTGTTGCATAACTCATTCCTTAGTCGTGTGAATTCCACATCAGACGCTGGCAATCGTGTCGCTATCTTTCGTTTCGTTTCACTTGTTCACTTTAGCAGTTAAATAAAATCTATAGAAAAGAAATCGAAAGTTCAATGGGAGAAAAGAAATAAAACGAAAAGTGTGATCGCCAAAGGAAAGGCAATGAAGAAGGAAAGGAAAAGAAAGGCCTTACGATCTCGTTCCGTAAGGCCAACGGGAGACACAATGAAAGGGCTAAAGGGGAAGAGCCTGGCCCTGAATCCAGATCTTATTGAGGTGCAAACCCCCGTCCAGCGCGATGAGATTCGCGCGTTTACCCGGCGCTAACGAGCCGAGCTGGTTATCCATACCCAGCAGGCGGGCCGGGTGCAGCGTGGCCATATGAATCGCGTCTTCGGCGGTAATGCCCGTATGTTCCACCATATTGCGTACGGCGGCATCCAGCGCGAGCGTGCTCCCGGCCAGCCCGCCGGAGCCGGTTCGAACCACGCCGTTTTGCATCGAGACCTCTTCACCACAGAGCGTGTAGCGTCCGTCCGGCATACCTGCCGCCTGCATGGCATCGGTAATCAGCACCACGCGATCCTGCGCGCAGCAGCAGCACAAGCGCATTGCGCCCGGATGGACGTGGTGCCCGTCGGCAATCAGCTCCAGCCACGCCCGTTTGTCCGTAAGCCCTGCGCCGACCATGCCGGGTTCCCTGTGGTGCAGCCCCGTCATGCCGTTGTAGCAGTGAACCAGCCCGTCGGCACCCGCATCAAATGCCGCAAGCGTTTGATCGTAAGTGGCGGCGCTATGGCCCAGCATCACGCGTATGCCGCGCTGCTTTAGGTGGCGGATCGCCCGTAATGCGCCAGGTTTTTCCGGCGCGAGCGCCACTACCCGTAGCGTGCCCTGTGAAACGGCAACCAGCCTGTCCAGCTCGGCGATATCCAGCTCCCGGAACAGCTCCGGCGGATGCGCCCCTTTGTTCTGCGGCGTAAAGTAAGGTCCTTCCAGATAACTGCCCAGAACCTGCGCGCCGGGGCCGCCGGACTGAGTGCGCCGGGCGATGCGCATCAGCGCGGCGTGAATACTCTCCAGCGGCGCTGTCACGGTGGTGGGTAAAAATGCGCCCACGCCTTCGCGCGCTTTATGCATCGCCAGCGTATCCAGCACGTCGGGCGCATCGTCCATGACGTCTACGTCCGCGCCGCCGTGCACGTGCGTATCGATGTACGCCGGGCAAAGCAGCTCAGCATCGCGCGCCGTAACGCCTGCCGGGATAGGTTCAATCGCCGCAATCGTTCCGTTTTCAATGCGTAGCTGATGGTCGTCCAGCCAGCCCTGCTCCGTGAGCAAACGATGCGCGCGCAGCAGCTGGCTCATATTCCTTCCTCAGCCGGCGCTTCCTCGCGACAGCGTCCCAGCTCGTCCACCAGGCTGGTCAGCCCGCGATGCCCGCACTCCAGCGCCTGCCGCCGAAACGCTTCGCTGCTTAGCCCGTCGCGCTCCAGCACCATCTCCAGCAGCAGCTGCAGGTTGGTGCCGGTTATCACTTCGCTGCCCGGCCTTTGCATGGCGAGCGTTGACGCCACGCGGAACGGCGTGCCGCCCAGCAGGTCGGTAAGAAAGACAACATCGTGCTGCGCATCCAGCTCGCTCACCGCCTGCTCAAGCTGAGCGGTCAGCCGCGCGGTGGTGGAGCTTTCCGGAAAATCGACGGCGATGAACTGCGGCTGCTCGCCGAGGATCTGCTTCATTGCCTGCTCAAGCCCGCTGGCAAAGCCGCCGTGACCCGTCAAAATAATGCCTAACATCGCTACCTCTTTGCTTTTACAGGAAGTGACAGAACTTACCGACTACACCCAGCAGCACGGTGATACCAATCAGGCGCAGCGGGCTCCAGCCGCGGCGTACCAGCCAGAACATGGTCAGGGTATAGACCAGCGGCAGGAACGCGGGCATCAGCTTGTCGATCACGTCGGCCTGCAGTTTAACGACCGCATCACCCGCCTTGATTTCAAGCGTGGTATTGAGGCGGACGTAGGTGGCCACCAGCGCGCCGATCACCGTCATCCCGACGATAGACGCCGCGTGGCCGACCTTTTTGGTGTTGGCCTTAATCAGCGGAATGGCCGCGACGCCCATCCGGTACGCGTAGTGCGCCAGGCCAAAACGCAGGCCAAGGTGCACCACGTTAAACAGCACGATAAAGACCACCGCGCCCAGAATCGACCCTTGCAGCGCCAGGCTGGCGCCAATACCGCCGCAGATGGGCAGCAGGGTTAGCCAGAACATGGCGTCGCCAATGCCGCCGAGCGGGGCGCCGACGGCAATTTTGGTGCTCTGGATGCTGTTCACATCCTGCTTGGAGCGCTCCATCGCCAGAATAATGCCGATAACAAAGGTCACCAGGAACGGGTGGGTGTTGAAGAAGCCCATATGGCCTTTCATGGCGCGCGCCAGGTCCCGCTTGTTGGTGTGGATCTTTTTCAACGCGGGCAGTAAGCCATACAGCCAGCCGGAGGCCTGCATACGTTCATAGTTAAACGAGGCCTGCAGCAGCATGGAGCGCCAGGCCACGCGGTTAATATCCTGCTTCGTCAGCTCGGCACCGATGCTTTGGTCCTCGTAGACGTTTTCATTCACGCCGGTCAGGAGCGTCTCTTCGCTTTCAGACACGCCCGGCAACGTTGTTTGGTTAGATGCCATCTTCGAATTCCTCTTTCTGAGCGGCAGGCGCCGTCGGTTCAGGTGATTTGCGCATCAGGTCGATCAGCGCCATTGCCAGCGCGGCCGCCGCTATCGCCAGCACCGGGAGCTTGAGCCAGGCTGCAGCCACAAAGCCGATAATGAAGTAAGGGATATAGACGTTTTTCATCATGATCTTCAGCAGTACGGCGAAGCCGATAGCTGGCATGATGCCGCCCGCCACGCCGAGGCCGTCAATCAGACGCGCTGGCAGAACGTCAATGGCGGTTTTCGCATGTTCTGCACCGAAGTAGATCGGCAGGAACGCGCACAGAAAATAGAAGATGCCGAGCGCCAGCAGCGCCAGATAGTTGACCCGTTCAATGCCGCTGGTGTCGGCATTTGCCGCCATGCGGTCGCAGCGGGACATTACGCCGGACATTACCGAGAAGAGGAAGGTGATCCCCATTTGCACCGCAACGGCAAACGGCACGGCGACGCCAACCGCAACCTCCGGCTTCACGCCGGTGCTGATGGCAAAGGCGGTGCCCACGATGGTGCCGATAATGACGTTAGGCGGCTGCGCGCCCGCCAGGGGTGCTAGCCCCATCCAGACCAGCTCTAACGTCCCGCCGGTCAAAATGCCGGTATGCAAATCGCCCAGAATCAGGCCGACCAGCGGCCCGAGTACCACCGGGCGGTGCATGTGCGTTAAGCCGTTAAACATATCCAGACCGGCGATAAAGGCGAGTACGCCCAGCGCCAGCGCCTGCAACAGACTGATTTCCATTGTGAATCCCTCAGAGCAGTTTAAAGAGATCCAAAGCAGCTTCTGTTGGTACGCCCTGAACGAAGCATTCCACTCCGGCAGATTTCAGGCCGTTGAACGCGGCGATATCGTTCGCGTCGACAGAGACCGTTTTGGCAATTTGTTGTTTGCCATTGGCGTAGTGCATGTTTCCCACGTTGATACGGGTGATGGGCACGCCGCCCTTGACCAGCGTCAGAAAATCGGCGGGTGATTTGCAGACCAGCAGGATTTTCTGACGGTCAGCGGCGCGGTGAATGTTGTCGATCACTTTTTGCAGCGACCAGAAGCGCACGGCGATCCCCTCCGCGAGCACCATTTCCATCAGGTTTTGCTGTACCGGATCTTCAGCCACCTCGTCATTTGCTACCAGCACCAGGTTTGCCCCCGCAAACCCCACCCACTGCACGCCCACCTGACCGTGGATCAGACGTTCATCGATGCGGCATAAAACAATGTTTGGCATAGCGTTTTCCTCTTTTTAATTATGCGTTTTGAGTCGTTACGCCTTCGCAGGCGGCGTGGTACTGCTGAAGTATGTCCTGAATGTGGTTGATAATGAGTTCCCGTGGTGTCGACTTGAGAGCGCCCTCGCGAACTTTGCCGTACTGCAGCGGCAGATACTGGCTAATCAGCGGCAGCGGGATAGGTTCATCCGCCAGGTTGCGCACCAGTCGCTCAAAAGCATCGTCAATCTGGCTGTCCGGCCAGTAGTAGCGCACGCGGTCGGAGTAGCTGTAGCCGCGCGCCAGGCGTCGCGCGTTACCGTCACCGTGGTAGTGGCTTTGCCAGTATTCCGGGCGATCGAGCATGACGTTTTCCAGCACGTGGCGCAGGCCGGAGCTGGCTTTCGCAGGGAGCAGTTCCTCTTCAATGGCGGCCAGCGAGAACAGCGCCTCGCGCAGGGCGAAGGTCAGGGCAGGGCCAACTTTCAGAATGGCGAAGTGATCTTTCACCAGCTGGCGAAGCGCCTGCGGCGTCTGGTAATCGGTGGAGTGCGCTTCGAACACCAGCGTGTCGTAGGCTTCAACCATTTTGCTCAGCGCCACGGCTTTCTGCGGCTGATAATCACAGACGTGCGCATGGTCAAATTCAACGCCAGGTTGAACCACCAGGCCAATAATGCGCGGCCAGATGTCGTTTAACCCCTCTTTTTCGAACGCGTGGCGGTGAGCCTCAAGCGTGGCGCGGGCCGCGTCCGGCGTAGTGACCTCAAGCTCGGTGAGCGTCTCGTGTGCGCCGCCGGGAACCGGAACCTCCGTGCCGATAACGTAGACCAGATCGGTGACGCCGAACTGTTCGCGGCAGGTCGCTTCGGCAATCTTCGCCAGACGAGCCGCGCGTTCAGCAACGATGGCATCGGTTAACGGCACCGGATCGTCTTCGCAGGACATGCTGCAGTCGAGGTGGATCTTTTTGAATCCGGCGGCAACGTAGCTTTTGATGAGGTCGTCAGCATTGGCCATCGCCTGCTGTGCAGGCAGGTTTTGCCAGCGGTTCGGCCCTAAGTGATCGCCGCCGAGGATCAGCTGTGAGGTCGGAAAATCGAGCGACTCGGCCAGACGGCAGACAAACCCGTAAAAATCTTCGGGCGTCATGCCGGTATAGCCGCCAAACTGATCTACCTGGTTGGAGGTGGCTTCAATTAATAGCGGCGTTTGATGCGACTGTGCGTAACGAATTGCGGCTTCAAGTACCAGGGGATGTGCGGAACAGACGGCGTAAATCCCGTTTGCATTCCCCCGTTTATGTTGTTCCACCATGTGTGTCAGATGTTTCACTTTCCTCTCCATTTCGGATGGTGTTGATATTCATCTTTCGTTTTGTTTCATTTGATACTGCATCATGGTGTTATAAAAATAAAACGAAAGATAATAGTTTTCCGATCTGTTTCACAAAAGAAACATAATGAAAGGTTTCAGCGCCCGGTCGGCTTGCGTCTGGTCGCCAGACAGGGCTTGCATTCCCGTAAAAGAAAGGCCTTAATAGGCGAAACGAAATGAAACGAAAGTTTATTTATTAAGGAGCTCGTATGAGCAGCACCGACTCATCCGCGGAAAAGCGCATCACCGGCACCAGTGAAAGGCGAGAGCAAATTATTCAGCGGTTGCGGGCGCAGGGAAGCGTGCAGGTTAACGATCTTTCTCATCTCTATGGCGTGTCGACGGTGACGATCCGCAACGATCTGGCGTTCCTTGAGAAGCAGGGCATTGCCGTACGTGCCTACGGCGGCGCCCTGATATGTGAAGGCAATGCGACGGGCGCTGAGCCTTCCGTGGAGGATAAAAGTTCGCTGAATACGGCGGTGAAGCGCAGTATTGCGCAGGCCGCCGCTGAGCTGGTAAAGCCAGGCCACCGCATTATTCTGGATTCCGGCACCACGACGTTTGAAATCGCCCGCATGCTGCGCCAGCATACGGACGTGATTGCAATGACCAACGGGATGAACGTCGCCAATGCGTTGCTGGAAGCGGAAGGGGTAGAGCTGCTGATGACCGGCGGGCATTTGCGCCGTCAGTCGCAATCGTTCTACGGCGACCAGGCGGAGCAGTCGCTACAGAATTACCATTTTGACCTTTTATTCCTGGGCGTTGACGCCATCGATCTGGATCGCGGTGTAAGCACGCACAATGAAGACGAGGCCCGCCTGAACCGCAAAATGTGCGAGGTAGCGGAGCGTATTATCGTGGTGACGGACTCCAGCAAGTTTAACCGTTCGAGCCTGCATAAAATCATCGATACGCAAAGGATCGATATGATTATTGTCGACGAAGGGATTCCGGCGGAGAGCCTGGACGGGTTGCGGAAGAGCGGGATTGACGTGGTGCTGGTTTAAGAGGTTTTACACCTTTCCCCTCACCCTGCCCTCTCCCCATAGGGGCGAGGGTGAAAAGACCGCACCGAGCAGTCCCCTCTCCCCTATGGGGAGAGGGTTAGGGTGAGGGGCCATCACGTCACCGGTGCAGGATTAAACACCGCCAGCTGATTATGTAATCCCCACCGATCGGAGAAGGTTTTCTTCCTCCCGCTCGCCACGTCCAGAATGAAGTGGAACAGCTTCCAGCCCACGTCCTCAATGCTCTCTTCCCCGGTGGCGATGGTGCCCGCGTTGATATCCATTAAGTCATACCAGCGGTTCGCCAGCTCGGTGCGGGTCGCCATCTTAATCACCGGCACCGCCATCAGGCCGTACGGCGTGCCGCGTCCGGTGGTAAAGACCTGCACGGTAATGCCGGACGCCACCTGCTGCGTGCCGCAAACGAAATCGCTGGCCGGCGTTGCCGCGTAAATCAGGCCGCGTTTGGTGGGGCGCTGGCCCGGAGAGAGCACTTCCACAATCGCGCTCTGGCCGGATTTGGCAATCGAACCAAGGGCTTTTTCCACCACGTTTGCCAGGCCGCCCTTCTTGTTGCCCGGAGACGGGTTGGCGCTGCGGTCAGTTTGCCCCATATCGAGATAGTTATCGTACCAGGCCATCTCTTCCAGCAGGCGTTTGCCCACCTCTTCGTTGACGGCGCGCGGCGTCAGCAGGTGGATGGCGTCACGCACCTCGGTTACCTCGGAGAACATCACCGTCGCGCCGCAGCGCACAAAAAGATCGGACGCATAGCCCACCGCCGGGTTAGCGGTCACGCCGGAAAAGGCATCGCTGCCGCCGCACTGGGTTCCTACAACCAGGTCAGACGCCGGGCAGGTTTCGCGCTGGCGCCTGTTGAGCTTGTCCAGATGACGTTCAGCCACCTGCAGAATATCGTCGACCATCGATCTAAAGCCGACGTGGTGTTCGTCCTGCAGGCGCACGATGCTGGCATCGTCCACCGGAATGGCTTTCACATCCTCGGTGCCCTGCAGCAGGCGCTCGGGCTGCAGCTTTTCACAGCCCAGGCCAATCACCATCACCTCGCCGCCAAAGTTCGGGTTAAGGGCGATATTATGAATGGTGCGGATTGGCACCACCGCCGCGGGCGCGTTGATCGCCACGCCGCAGCCGTAAAGGTGGTTCAGGCCGACCACGCCGTCCACGTTCGGGTATTTCGGCAGCAGGTCGCGCTCGATGATTTTCACCACGTAATCCACCACGCCCGCCACGCAGTGCACGCTGGTGGTAATACCGAGCAGGTTCTTGGTGCCGACGCTGCCGTCCGCGTTGCGATAGCCTTCAAAGGTATAACCTTCCAGCGGCGGAAGCGGCTCGGGAACGCGGGTCGCCAGCGGCAGGGTGTTCAGCGGCGGTGCCTTGGGTAGCTCCACCAGCGACTCCTCAATCCAGCTTCCCTGCGGGATGGCGCGAACGGCATAGCCAATCACTTCACCGTAGCGCACGATTTCACCGTGAGCCGGGATATCCACCAGCGCGACTTTATGCCCCTGCGGAATATGCTCAATCAGTTCCAGCCCGTCCGGGAAACGGGTTCCCGCTTTTAAGCCGTTGTCGTTGACAATAATCGCCACGTTATCGGTGTCGTGTACTTTTATATAGAACGCCGTCGGCGATGCCTGTCGAATTTCAATGTCGGCCATTGTTCAGTATTCTCCAGCAAAGTGTCTGATAATTAATGCGGCCAGATGGATTTTTATTTTCTTATTATCGAAATAAAGATGCCGCTTCTTAAATAAAGAATGTCAGGACTTAGGGTATAAAAATGTGATCCGGATCACCCCCTAATGCGAGACATCATGCCCGTTAGCCCCTAATGCCTGATTCTGTGCATCAGCGCCCAGTGCTTTGTGCATATGCTCAAAATATTATTTATTTAGGCTGCGATAATTGAGCGTTATTACAATGTGCGAATACCGGGTGATGATTATACTGAATCACGATTTCATTGCGTCTGGTTAATTACCTGATATTGCCTGCTATCGATAAATAATCAGGGAATACTCCTTCATAAAAATTATAAATATAAAACTATCGATGTGCCCGAGGAAATAAACATGATTCTGGATACCGCTGTAGAATCGAAAAAGGGGATACCTACCCGTTATTTAATTCTGCTGATTATATTTATCGTTACGTCCATCAACTATGCTGACCGTGCCACGCTGTCGATTGCCGGCACCGAGGTGGCGAAAGAGCTGCAGCTGAGCGCCGTCTCGATGGGGTATATCTTCTCCGCCTTCGGCTGGGCCTACCTGCTGATGCAAATCCCCGGCGGCTGGCTGCTGGATAAGTTCGGCTCGAAAAAGGTTTACACCTACAGCCTGTTCTTCTGGTCGCTGTTCACCTTCCTGCAGGGCTTTGTGGATCTCTTCCCGCTGGCCTGGGCGGGCATTTCAATGTTTATCATGCGCTTTATGCTCGGCTTCTCGGAAGCCCCGTCATTCCCGGCGAACGCCCGCATCGTGGCGGCCTGGTTCCCGACTAAAGAGCGCGGCACCGCGTCTGCGTTGTTTAACGCGGCGCAGTATTTCTCGCTGGCGATCTTCTCTCCGCTGCTGGGCTGGCTGACCTTCGCCTGGGGCTGGGAACACGTCTTCACCGTCATGGGCGTGATTGGTTTTGTGCTGACCGGCGTATGGGTGAAGTACATCCATAACCCGACCGACCACCCGCGCATGTCCGGGCAGGAGCTGAAGTTCATTACCGAAGGCGGTGCCGTGGTCGATATGGACCACAAAAAGCCGGGTGCGCAGGCGGCGAGCGGCCCGAAACTCCACTACATCAAACAGTTATTGACCAACCGCATGATGCTGGGCGTCTTTTTTGGTCAATACTTTATCAACACCATCACCTGGTTCTTCCTCACCTGGTTCCCGATTTATCTGGTGCAGGAAAAAGGCATGTCGATTCTGAAGGTCGGTCTGGTGGCCTCCATCCCGGCGCTGTGCGGCTTTGCAGGTGGCGTGCTGGGCGGGGTGTTCTCGGATTACCTGATTAAGCAGGGCAAGTCGATAACGCTGGCGCGCAAGCTGCCGATTGTGCTGGGCATGCTGCTGGCATCATCCATCATCCTGTGTAACTACACCAACAACACCACGCTGGTGGTGGCCCTGATGGCGCTGGCGTTCTTCGGCAAAGGCTTTGGTGCCCTCGGCTGGCCGGTCATTTCCGACACCGCGCCTAAAGAGATTGTCGGCCTGTGCGGCGGTGTGTTTAACGTCTTTGGTAACGTGGCGTCTATCGCGACGCCGCTGGTAATCGGTTATCTGGTCAGTGAGCTGCATTCGTTCAACGCGGCACTGGTATTCGTTGGCTGTTCAGCGTTAATGGCGATGGTCTGCTACCTGTTCGTGGTAGGCGACATTAAACGTATGGAATTGCAGAAATAAGCAAAGGTATAAGCGATGAGTAACGATATCTTCCCGAACAAGTTTAAAGCGGCCCTCGCGGCGAATCAGATCCAGATTGGCTGCTGGTCTGCCCTGGCGAACCCCATCAGCACCGAAGTGCTGGGCCTGGCCGGGTTCGACTGGCTGGTGCTGGACGGCGAACATGCGCCAAACGATATCAGCACCTTTATTCCGCAGCTGATGGCGCTGAAAGGCAGCCACAGCGCGCCGGTGGTGCGCGTGCCGACTAACGAGCCGGTGATCGTCAAGCGCCTGCTGGATATCGGCTTCTATAACTTCCTGATCCCGTTCGTGGAGACCGAAGAAGAAGCGGTGCAGGCCGTGGCCTCTACCCGCTACCCGCCGGAAGGCATTCGCGGCGTGTCGGTGTCGCACCGCGCCAACATGTTTGGCACCGTGCCGGACTACTTCGCGCAGTCCAATAAGAACATCACCATCCTGGTGCAGATTGAGAGCCAGCAGGGCGTGGATAACGTCGATGCCATCGCCGCAACCGACGGCGTGGACGGCATCTTCGTTGGGCCAAGCGATCTGGCGGCCGCCTTCGGCCACCTGGGAAATGCGGGTCATCCGGAGGTGCAGCGCGCCATTCAGCACATTTTCGCCCGCGCCAAAGCGCACGGCAAACCGTGCGGCATTCTGGCCCCGGTTGAAGCGGACGCCCGCCGCTACCTGGAATGGGGCGCGACCTTTGTTGCGGTCGGCAGCGACCTCGGCGTATTCCGCGCCGCCACGCAGAAATTAGCAGACGCTTTTAAAAAATAACCATCATTGAGGAAAAAATTATGACGCTGAAAGTGGGCTTTATTGGCTTAGGTATCATGGGTAAACCAATGAGTAAAAACCTCATCAAAGCGGGTTACTCACTGGTGGTGTTAGACCGTAATTCAGACGCCGTGGCGGAAGTGATTTCAGCCGGTGCAGAAGCGGCCACCACGGCCAAAGCGGTTGCCGAGCAGTGCGATGTGATCATCACCATGCTGCCAAATTCCCCGCACGTAAAAGAAGTGGCGCTGGGCGAAAACGGCATCATCGACGGCGCGAAGCCGGGCCTGGTGGTGATCGACATGAGTTCCATTGCGCCACTGGCGAGCCGTGAAATTAGCGAGGCGCTGAAGGTGAAGGGCGTGGACATGCTGGACGCGCCGGTTAGCGGTGGCGAGCCAAAAGCCATCGACGGCACGCTGTCGGTGATGGTGGGCGGCGACAAGGCGATTTTCGACAAATATTACGACCTGATGAAAGCGATGGCGGGTTCCGTGGTGCATACCGGTGAAATCGGGGCGGGTAACGTCACCAAGCTGGCGAACCAGGTGATTGTCGCCCTGAACATTGCGGCGATGTCAGAAGCGCTGACCCTGGCCACCAAGGCGGGCGTAAACCCGGATCTGGTTTATCAGGCGATCCGCGGTGGCCTGGCGGGCAGCACCGTGCTGGATGCCAAAGCGCCGATGGTGATGGATCGTAACTTCAAGCCGGGTTTCCGCATCGACCTGCACATTAAGGATCTGGCGAACGCGCTGGACACCTCCCACGGCGTGGGCGCGCAGCTGCCGCTGACCGCGGCGGTGATGGAGATGATGCAGGCGCTGCGCGCGGACGGGCTGGGTACAGCCGACCACAGCGCCATCGCGTGCTACTACGAAAAACTGGCGAAAGTGGAAGTTGCTCGCTAATGACGTCCTGCCCGGTGGCGCTGCGCTTACCGGGCCTACGGTCCAGGCCGGATCCGTGCTGTAACAGGCTACAACTATGAAAATCGTAATCGCTCCAGACTCTTATAAAGAAAGCCTTTCTGCCACCGAGGTAGCTCAGGCGATAGAAAAAGGATTTCGGGAGATTTTTCCCGACGCACTTTATGTTTCTGTGCCTGTTGCTGACGGTGGAGAAGGTACGGTCGAAGCGATGATCGCCGCCACCCGGGGCACGGCACAGCACGCCGTCGTCACCGGCCCGCTGGGGGAAAAGGTCAACGCCTGCTGGGGGATGTCGGGCGATGGCAGCACCGCATTTATCGAGATGGCGGCGGCCAGCGGCCTGGCGCTAGTGCCCCCCGCGCAGCGTAACCCGCTCGTGACCACTTCACGCGGCACGGGGGAGCTTATCCTCAGCGCGCTGGATAAAGGCGCACGCAATATTATTATCGGCATTGGCGGCAGCGCCACCAACGATGGCGGCGCCGGTATGATGCAGGCGCTGGGTGCGAAGCTTACGGACGCCAACGGCACGGAGATCGGCTACGGCGGCGGCAGCCTGATGGCGCTTAACAGTATTGATGTATCAGGGCTGGATGCCCGGCTTAAGGGCTGCGCAATCCGCGTGGCCTGCGACGTCACCAATCCGCTGGTGGGGGAGAAGGGGGCATCACGCATCTTTGGTCCACAAAAAGGGGCGACCGAGGGGATGATCCTCGAACTGGACGCCAACCTCAGCCACTATGCGGACATGATCAAAAAATCCCTGCACATTGACGTTAAACACGTCCCGGGCGCAGGGGCCGCGGGCGGAATGGGAGCGGCCTTGATGGCTTTCCTCGGCGCGGAGCTCAAGAGCGGGATTGAGATTGTCACGCAGGCGCTTAACCTCGAAGAACATATCCACGACTGCACCTGGGTGTTGACGGGAGAAGGGCGCATCGACAGCCAGAGCATTCACGGCAAAGTGCCCGTTGGCGTAGCGAACGTCGCCAAAAAATACCATAAGCCGGTGATCGGCATTGCCGGTAGCCTGACGCAGGATGTCGGTGTCGTTCACCAGTACGGCATTGACGCGGTATTCAGCGTGCTGACCAGCATCGGCTCGCTCGAAGAGGCGTTTCGCAGCGCCTATGACAACATTTACCGCGCCTCGCGTAATATTGCCGCCACTTTACAGGTGGGGATGCACACCCAAGGGTGACAGCGGGGCGCAAACCCTCTATACTTCGCGCCGAAGCTGACCAGACAGTCGCCGCTTCGTCGTCGTCCCTTTCGGGGGAGACGGGCGGAGGGGAGGAAAGTCCGGGCTCCATAGGGCAGGGTGCCAGGTAACGCCTGGGGGGGAAACCCACGACCAGTGCAACAGAGAGCAAACCGCCGATGGCCCGCGCAAGCGGGATCAGGTAAGGGTGAAAGGGTGCGGTAAGAGCGCACCGCGCGGCTGGTAACAGTCCGTGGCACGGTAAACTCCACCCGGAGCAAGGCCAAATAGGGGTTCACATGGTACGGCCCGTACTGAACCCGGGTAGGCTGCTTGAGCCAGTGAGCGATTGCTGGCCTAGATGAATGACTGTCCACGACAGAACCCGGCTTATCGGTCAGCTTCAACTTTTTAAAGAACCCCGCTTCGGCGGGGTTTTTGCTTTCTGCACCATGATGCAATGTTTACAAACGAGACCAATTCTCAGTTTTGCGACATGAAGCACATTTCACTGTCTCGATGCTTAATGCATGCATTCATCCTCCATTGACGATCGCAATCACAAAATTTCCCGCTATAAAATGCGTTATTTGTAGTGTTTTGAGATTGTTAATATTGTTATTAAAATGGGCGTCATTGTTTTCTTATTTGATATGCATATATTGAAATCAAAAACATTTACCGCATGAATATGTGACCTGCTCCACTCTTTCCTTCATCATCGTAAAATTATTATTATCGTATTTGATAAATTACAAAAATGTTTTAAGTAAATAATGAATATTTATTAACCTTTAATTGTCTGAAAGTTAATCTTTATTGTTATTTAATATTTGAAGAAATTCACCGTGGTTATCGGCATAAAATAAATTTATTACTCCCTTTTTTGTTGATCAATATCAGCGTAATAGCGTATTTATATTTGTTTACTGTATTGATTTTAAAGGTTTTTATTGGTTTTTTGCAGCCAGCCGAATGAGTCCTAAAAGGTAAATTGTGAGTAACAGCACATACCCTCTTAAACACAATTAGGTAGAATCCGCTCCGTCATAGGGAAATAAGCGCAGAATATTATGAACACTATTATTCTACCGAAAACACAGCACCTCGTGGTATTTCAGGAAGTCATTAAAAGTGGCTCCATAGGTTCTGCGGCTAGACAGCTGGGCCTGACGCAGCCGGCGGTCAGCAAAATCATCAGCGATATCGAATCCTATTTCGGCGTGGAAGTGATGGTGCGTAAAAACACCGGCGTAAAACTCACTGCCGCAGGCCAGGTTCTGCTCTCGTACTCAGAGTCGATCACCCGCGAAATGAAGAATATGGTGAGCGAGATTAACAGCCTCAGTTTTAGCACCGTTATGGACGTCTCCTTTGGCTACCCGTCGCTGATTGGCTTCACCTTCCTCTCTGAGATGATCAAAAAATTCAAGGAAGTGTTCCCGAAAGCGCGCGTCTCGATGTATGAAGCACAGCTCTCGTCGTTCCTGCCCGCGATTCGCGACGGTCGTCTGGATTTTGCCATCGGCACGTTAAGCGACGAAATGCTGCTGCAGGATCTTCACGTCGAGCCGCTGTTTGAATCCGAGTTTGTGCTGGTCGCCAGCAAATCACGAACGTGCACCGGCCCGACGACACTGGCATTGCTCACGCACGAGCAGTGGGTGATGCCGCAAACCGATATGGGCTACTACAAAGAACTTCTGACCACCCTGCAAGACAACCACATCAGCATCGAAAACATCGTCCAGACCGACTCCGTCGTCACCATTTATAACCTTGTCCTGAATGCCGATTACCTGACGGTCATTCCCCGCGACATGATTGCGCCGTTCGGCTCCGACCAGTTTATTGTTCTGCCAGTGGAAGATGAATTGCCCGTGGCGCGTTATGCCGCGGTGTGGTCAAAAAATTACAGTATTAAGAAATCAGCGTCAGTATTAGTTGAGCTGGCGAAGCAATATTCGTCGATGAATATAGAAAGACGACGATGAATTTTTAGAACGTATTTTAAAAACACCCAGAGCTTATCTCTGTAACGCTCTGATACCCTGACTTTGCCTGAAAAGAATGAATTATTATAACGAGGATATTATGCACATTACCTACGATCTCCCGGTAACCATTGAAGATATTCAGGACGCTAGAAAACGACTGGCGGGAAAAGTTTATAAAACCGGTATGCCGCGCTCAAATTATCTCAGCGAACGCTGTAAGGGTGAGATATTCCTTAAGTTCGAAAATATGCAGCGTACCGGTTCATTCAAAATTCGCGGCGCGTTTAATAAGCTAAGCTCGCTGACCGATGCCGAAAAACGCAAGGGCGTTGTCGCCTGCTCTGCGGGCAACCACGCGCAGGGCGTGTCGCTCTCCTGCGCCATGCTCGGTATCGACGGCAAAGTGGTGATGCCGATGGGCGCGCCGAAGTCCAAGGTTGCCGCCACGCGCGACTACTCGGCTGAAGTGGTGCTCCACGGCGAGAACTTTAACGACACCATCGCCAAAGTGAGCGAAATCGTCGAGATGGAAGGGCGTATTTTTATTCCCCCTTACGATGATGCCAAAGTCATCGCCGGGCAGGGCACCATTGGTCTGGAAATTCTCGAAGATTTATATGACGTGGATAACGTCATTGTGCCTATCGGCGGCGGTGGCTTAATTGCCGGTATTGCCACGGCGATTAAGTCCATCAACCCGACCATTAATATTATCGGCGTGCAGTCTGAAAACGTTCACGGTATGGCGGCATCGTATCAGGCCGGTGAAATCATCAACCATCGCGTCACCGGAACATTAGCAGACGGTTGCGACGTTTCTCGTCCGGGTAATTTAACCTTCGAAATCGTTCGAGAATTAGTCGATGACATTGTGCTGGTGAGCGAGGACGACATTCGCAACAGCATGATTGCCCTTATTCAGCGAAATAAAGTCGTAACAGAAGGTGCCGGTGCGCTGGCCTGCGCGGCGTTATTAAGCGGCAAACTCGATCGCTATATTCAGGGCCGTAAAACCGTCTGCATTATTTCCGGCGGCAATATCGATCTCTCCCGTGTTTCCCAAATTACCGGCTTCGTTGACGCATAAAGGATGACCTATGAGCAACACAGAAAGCATTATCGTTGGCCAGACAAAAACGTCCACCTGGCGTAAGTCTGATACCACCTGGACGCTTGGCCTGTTTGGTACCGCGATTGGCGCGGGCGTGCTGTTCTTCCCCATTCGTGCAGGCTTTGGCGGCTTGATCCCCATCCTGCTGATGCTGGTTCTCGCCTTCCCGATTGCCTTTTACTGCCATCGGGCGCTGGCGCGCCTGTGTCTGTCCGGCAGCAACGTCTCCGGCAACATCACCGAAACGGTAGAAGAGCACTTCGGCAAGACCGGTGGGGTGGTGATCACCTTCCTCTACTTCTTCGCCATTTGCCCGCTGCTGTGGATTTACGGCGTCACTATTACCAATACGTTTATGACCTTTTGGGAAAACCAGCTCCAGCTGCCCGCACTGAACCGCGGCTTTGTGGCGCTGTTCCTGCTGCTGTTAATGGCCTTTGTTATCTGGTTCGGTAAAGACCTGATGGTGAAGGTGATGAGCTTCCTGGTGTTCCCGTTTATCGCCAGCCTGGTGTTGATTTCCCTGTCGCTGATCCCTTACTGGAACTCGGCGGTGATCGACCAGGTCAACCTGAGCGATATCGCCTTCACCGGTCATGACGGCATTCTGGTCACGGTGTGGCTGGGGATTTCCATCATGGTCTTCTCCTTCAACTTCTCGCCTATCGTCTCCTCGTTTGTGGTCTCCAAGCGCGAAGAGTACGAGCCGGAGTTCGGGAAAGAGTTTACCGAGCAGAAATGTTCCAAAATCATCGGTCGCGCCAGCCTGCTGATGGTGGCGGTGGTGATGTTCTTCGCCTTTAGCTGCCTGTTCACGCTCTCTCCGCAGAACATGGCGGAAGCCAAAGCGCAGAATATTCCGGTGCTCTCCTACCTGGCGAACCACTTCGCGTCGATGTCGGGAAGCAAATCCACGTTCGCAACGGTGCTGGAGTACGGCGCGTCCATCATCGCCCTGGTTGCCATCTTCAAATCCTTCTTCGGCCACTACCTGGGCACGCTGGAAGGGCTGAACGGCCTGGTCCTCAAGTTCGGCTACAAGGGCGACAAGAAGAAAGTCTCCATCGGCAAGCTGAACACCATCAGCATGATCTTCATCATGGGCTCCACCTGGGTTGTGGCCTACGCCAACCCGAACATTCTGGACCTTATTGAAGCCATGGGAGCGCCGATCATCGCCTCTCTGCTGTGCCTGCTGCCGATGTACGCCATCCGCAAGGCACCGGCGCTGGCGAAATACAAAGGCCGCACCGAGAACATCTTCGTTACCGTGGTCGGCCTGCTGACCATTCTGAACATCGTTTACAAACTGTTCTAACCCAAAGCTCAGGAAGAGCGGAGTCACATGATGATTGAGTTTCCGGTAGTACTGGTTATTAACTGCGGATCGTCCTCCGTTAAGTTTTCGGTGCTCGACGCAAGCAGCTGCGATGCCCTGATGACGGGGATTGCAGACGGTATCAACACCGAGAAGGCCTTTATTTCCGTGAACGGGGGTGAGCCAGTCGGACTGGCTCACCAGGACTACGAAGGGGCGCTGGCCGCCATCGCCCTGGAGCTGGAGAAGCGCGACCTGATGAGCAGCGTGGCCTTAATTGGCCACCGCATCGCTCACGGCGGCGACCTCTTCAGCGAGTCGACCCTGATTACGGAACAGGTTATCGAGCAGATCCGCCAGGTTTCCCCGCTGGCGCCGCTGCACAACTACGCCAACCTGGGCGGCGTGGAAGCGGCAGAGCGCCTGTTCCCGGGCGTGCAGCAGGTGGCGGTATTTGACACCAGCTTCCACCAGACGCTGCCCCCGCAGGCGTATCTGTACGGCCTGCCGTACCGCTATTTCGAAGAGCTTGGCGTGCGCCGCTACGGCTTCCACGGCACTTCTCACCGCTACGTCGCCGCGCAGGCGCATACGCTTCTCGGGCTGTCCCCCGATGACAGCGGCCTGGTGATTGCCCATCTCGGTAACGGGGCGTCCATCTGCGCGGTGCGCAACGGGGAAAGCGTCGATACCTCGATGGGGATGACGCCGCTGGAAGGGCTGGTGATGGGGACGCGCTGCGGCGACGTGGACTTTGGCGCGATGGCGTGGATTGCCCAGCAGACCGGCCAGTCGTTCGAGGATCTGGAGCGCGTGGTCAACAAAGAGTCCGGGTTGCTGGGGATCTCCGGCATCTCCTCTGATTTACGCGCGCTGGAGAAAGCCTGGCACGAGGGCAACGAGCGTGCGCAGCTGGCGATCCAGACCTTCGTCCACCGCATTGCGCGGCACATTGCGGGTCACGCGGCGTCGCTGCACCGTCTGGATGGCGTGGTGTTTACCGGCGGCATCGGTGAAAACTCGACGCTCATTCGCGAGCTGGTGGCAGAGCATCTGAAGGTCTTTGGCATCATTCTTGATGAAGCCAAAAATGCGCTTCCGGGCAGCGCGGGTGAGCGCGTGATCTCTACAGATGCCTCCCGCACGGCCTGCGCGGTGATCCCAACCAATGAAGAAAAAATGATCGCGCTGGACGCCCTCCGTCTTGGGAAGGTCATTCCGGCTGCGGCTTACGCCTGATTAAGCGAGAAACGCATGAAAGTAACAATCGATACGGGCGTCGCGCCCTACAGCGACGCATGGGCCGGGTTTCGCGGTGAAGAATGGAAAAACGCCGTTAACGTGCGCGATTTTATTCAGCATAACTACACCCCTTATGAAGGCGATGAGGCTTTCCTCGCGCAGGCGACGCCAGCAACGACGGCGCTGTGGCAGAAGGTGATGGTTGGCATTCGCCAGGAGAATGCTACCCACGCACCGGTGGATTTTGACACCAACGTCGCCACCACCATTACCGCCCACGGGCCGGGCTATATTGACCAGGAGCTTGAGACGATCGTCGGCCTGCAAACCGATAAGCCGCTCAAGCGTGCGCTGCATCCGTACGGTGGGATCAATATGATCCGCAGCTCGTTCGACGCCTACGGTCGCGAGATGGATCCGCAGTTCGAGTACCTGTTTACCGACCTGCGCAAAACCCACAACCAGGGCGTGTTTGACGTCTACTCCCCGGAGATGATGCGCTGCCGTAAATCCGGCGTGCTGACCGGTCTGCCGGACGGCTACGGGCGGGGGCGCATCATCGGCGACTATCGCCGCGTGGCGCTGTACGGTATCAGCTATCTGGTGCGCGAGCGTGAGCTGCAGTTCGCCGATCTGCAGGGCAGGCTGGAGCGCGGTGAAGATCTGGAGGCCACCATCCGCCTGCGCGAAGAGCTGGCGGAGCACAGGCGTGCGCTGCTGCAGATCCAGCAGATGGCGGCGAACTACGGCTTTGATATCTCCCGCCCGGCGATGAACGCCCAGGAAGCGGTACAGTGGGTCTATTTTGCCTACCTTGCCGCGGTGAAATCCCAGAACGGCGGGGCAATGTCGCTGGGGCGCACGGCCTCGTTCCTCGATATCTACATTGAACGCGATATGCAGGCGGGGCGGCTGAGCGAGGTGCAGGCGCAGGAGCTGATCGACCACTTCATCATGAAGATCCGCATGGTGCGCTTCCTGCGCACGCCGGAGTTCGACACGCTCTTCTCCGGCGATCCGATCTGGGCGACGGAAGTGATCGGCGGCATGGGGCTGGACGGCCGCACGCTGATCACCAAAAACAGCTTCCGCTATCTGCACACGCTGCACACCATGGGGCCCGCGCCGGAGCCGAACCTGACGATCCTCTGGTCCGAACGGCTGCCGATCGCGTTCAAGAAATACGCCGCGCAGATGTCGATCGACACCTCGTCCCTGCAGTATGAGAACGACGATCTGATGCGCGCCGACTTCAACAGCGACGATTACGCTATCGCCTGCTGCGTCAGTCCGATGATCATCGGCAAGCAGATGCAGTTCTTTGGCGCGCGAGCCAACCTCGCCAAAACGCTGCTGTACGCGATCAACGGCGGGGTGGATGAGAAGCTGAAGATCCAGGTCGGGCCAAAAACCGCTCCGCTGCTGGACGACGTGCTGGATTACGACACCGTAATGGCGAGCCTGGATCACTTTATGGACTGGCTGGCGGTGCAGTACATCAGCGCGCTGAACCTCATTCACTACATGCATGACAAGTACAGCTACGAAGCCTCGCTGATGGCGCTGCACGATCGCGACGTCTATCGCACCATGGCCTGCGGCATTGCCGGGCTGTCGGTGGCGGCGGATTCCCTGTCGGCCATCAAATACGCCACGGTAAAACCGGTGCGCGACCACACCGGTCTGGCGGTTGATTTCGTGATTGAGGGGGACTATCCGCAGTACGGCAACAACGACGATCGCGTGGACAGTATCGCCTGCGATCTGGTCGAGCGCTTTATGAAGAAAATTCAGGCGCTGCCGACATACCGCAACGCGGTCCCGACCCAGTCGATCCTGACCATCACCTCCAACGTGGTTTACGGGCAAAAGACCGGGAATACGCCGGACGGACGCCGCGGCGGCACGCCGTTTGCGCCAGGCGCGAACCCGATGCACGGCCGCGACAGAAAGGGGGCCGTGGCCTCGTTAACCTCGGTCGCCAAGCTGCCGTTCACCTACGCGAAAGACGGGATCTCCTATACCTTCTCCATCGTGCCGCAGGCGCTGGGCAAGGATCGGCTGGTGCGCAAAACCAACCTGGTGGGGCTGCTGGACGGGTACTTCCACCACGAGACCGCCATTGAGGGCGGGCAGCACCTGAACGTCAACGTGATGAACCGGGAGATGCTGCTGGATGCGATTGCCCATCCGGAGAACTACCCGAACCTGACGATCCGCGTGTCAGGCTATGCGGTGCGGTTTAACGCCCTGACGCGCGAGCAGCAGCAGGACGTGATATCGAGGACGTTTACGCAGGCGATGTGAGATATGTCATTTAGCCCCCTTTCCTGAAAGGGGGCGTTTCTAATCCAGCAGAGCGCTGGCATCGTCGAAGCGCCGGTACCACTTCATGGTCGACTCATTATTAAATTGGTGGTTCTCATATGACGAGTAAAAATGCAGCGAGCGGGGTTCATCGTAGCGAACCGGCTTGATGATTTGATTTATCTTCACCAGTAACGGGGGAAGGCCTTCTGTTTTCATCTCTCCTAGTGACGGAGGTAATTCACCGGCTTTCATAATTACCCCGTTGTTATAGGAGAGCTGGCTGATTTCCGGTGTTTTCGCCAGGTGCCGCGAGACGGCGTCTTCTCCGCCGAGTTTTTCCAGCCAGGGTTTACCCAGAATGGTGTACCAGCAGGCACCTTTCAGACCAATGACAGCAGCACCACCTTCCAGCGTACCAATGGAATCCACCATCACCCCGGAAAAACGCTGCGCCAGGGCATATTCATACGGAAACATGCGCTCAAAGGCGTAGGGCAGGATGAACGACAGCCCGGCATAGCCGCTTTCCACTTCGAAGGTATTGCACAGCCACAGCAGCCAGGATTCATACCGTTCCTTACCGTCCGGCTCTTTCAGCAGGGAGAGGGGAAAGACCAGTTTTATAACGGAGCGGTTATTTTCATTATGGAATACCCTTTCCCCCATGATAAGAATTCCGTAGTCCGAAGCCAGATATGACTCCGTCGCAGAACTTAGCACCCAGTCAAAAATTTCTTCAGGCGTCGAGTTTAGAATGGCCTGCTTCTGTCTGGCATAATTGTTTTCGGTGATTTTTGTCCATTTCTTTACCGGCAGCGTTTTCTTGAGATACGGCTTAAATTCACCGTAATAACGATCCACGCACTCCACCATTTTGCGGCGAACCTCCGGCGTATGACCGTTTCTAAAGAACACGGTGATAATCAGTCCGAGGTTCACCGCCGGGCTGCCGTCTTTATATTTCACCGATGCTTCCGGCAGCCATTTTTCGATATAGTCGAGTTCCATCTCTTGTTTCTCTTATTCCGGAATAATAAATACGCTGCCCTTATCGTCACGCTTAAGCAGCGACCAGCAGGCGCGGTGTTTTTTGCCGTACTTGTCTTCAAAGGCGGGCATCTGCTGCCCTTCCCGGGTCTGAATATACTCCGTTGTGCCGTTAACGATGGCGGCCCACTGTCCGGCGTGCGGGGCGGTTTCATCGGTCCAGCAGGTAATGCGTACCGGCTCAGATGAGGTTGCGGGCTCCTCGCTGTCCAGCAGGGCGCTGGCATCGTCGAAGCGGGCAAACCATTTCATGGAGGATTCTTCATCAAACTGGAGGTTTTCATATTCTGAATAGAAATGCAGCCCCTTATGCCCGTCATAACGAACAGGGAGAATAATCTGGTTTATTTTTACCAGTAATGGAGGAAGACCTTCCGTTTGCTTTTCGCCAAGTGGAGGAGGTAGCTCACCGGCTTTCATAATTACCCCGTTGTTATAGGAAAGCAGGCTGATTTCCGGTGTTTTCACCAGGCGCCGAGAGACGGCGTCTTCTCCGCCGAGCTTTTCCAGCCAGGGCGTACCCAGAATGGTATACCAGCAGGCACCTTTGAGGCCTTCAACCGCTTCCCCGCCTTCCAGGGTGCCCAGAGAGTCCACCATCACGCCGGAAAAACGCTGCGCCAGGGCATATTCATACGGAAACATGCGCTCAAAGGCGTAGGGCAGAACGAACGACAGCCCCGCATAGCCGCTTTCCACTTCGAAGGTATTGCACAGCCACAGCAGCCAGGATTCATACCGTTCCTTACCGTCCGGCTCTTTCAGCAGGGAGAGGGGAAAGATCAGCTTAATAACGGAGCGGTTATTTTCATTGTGGAAAATACGTTTTCCCATAATAAGAATTCCGTAATCCGGTGCCAGATATGACTCAGATGCAGAACTCAGTACCCAGTCAATAATTTCCTCAGGAGTGGAGTCCAGAATGGTATGCTTTTGTCTGGCATAATTGTTTTCGGTGATTTTAGTCCATTTCTTTACCGGCAGCGTTTTCTTGAGATGCGGCTTAAATTCACCGTAATAACGATCCACGCACTCCACCATTTTGCGGCGAACCTCCGGCGTATGACCGTTTTTAAAGAACACGGTGATAATCAGCCCGAGGTTCACCGCCGGGCTGCCGTCTTTATATTTGACCGACGCTTCCGGCAGCCATTTTTCGATATAGTTTAGTTCCAGATCCTTTAACATCCTCACTCCTTATTATTGTGCTGCCGCCAAGGTGGTTCCTGTTCCGAGGACCGCTGCCAGCGCCCCCCAGGCGCTTATCGCCAGGCGTACAATCAGTAAAAACGCGCCGATAATGGCTTCCGGGATGCCCAGCGTCACTACCAGCGCCCCGACGCCGACCGCCACCAGAATGACCCCTATGGCGATAGCTGCATCGGTCAGCACCTGCACCCAGTCCACCTGTTTTAACATCTCCAGCGTCATATCCGTTGCCTGCTGGATCTCCCGCCAGGCAGCACGTAGCTGTGCGTCCGTCCAGTAGGCCACTGTACGACCGGTCCGGCTCGCCCAGTGCCATGCCTGGCTGCCCTGCGAATAGACCCATTCGCCGCTGTCGTTCAGCCAGCCAGCAACTCGCTGGAGTTTCTGCTGCATCTCTTTTGACAGCGCATTCCAGCCCTCAGCGATGCCGCGAATGGCTCCTTCACTGAGATCGGCAACGGTATCACTGGCATGTGTCCATGGCTGGATTTTGGCAGGCACTGGTGCATTCGGCGGGCGTGGGGTGAAAATGGGGGGATAGAGGAATAGCGGCCAGTATTTCGCTCCACTTTTCACCCAGTTCTGTAGCGTCACGTTGACCACCTGATCGCTCCACTGCTGCTCCTGAGGGCGACAGTCGTGGATCTCCAGAATGGTCATTTTCTTACGGGCACCGCCAACAATCAGCATATAATCTTCGTACTGGCCTTGCTTAAACTCATCCTCCGGAAACTTCACCTCCACCAGCCGCTCCAGATTATCGGCGTGCAGGTTGCCTTCGGTATCCGCTCCAGCCAGCCCCGGCCAGCGGTCCTTCCTGTTCTTCACAATGATCACGTCCGGACGGCGATAAATACCTTTTCCCGATTCGGGGAAGGGGTTGGTGGTATGCCGCCTGCCCGGCCCTGTCTGCGTGCTGCTAAGATAAGGGCGGGGCGGCGTGGTGCGGATATCAAACGGTACTTCCGCTTTGTACCACCAGTAATATTTTGCCGCGATTTCATCTGCGCGGATAAGCCCGCTCATCATTAGCTGCTTCAGGCTCATCTGATAGCTTTTGCCGTTACGACGAACTTTTGCCGACAGGCGAGGAAAACGCATCGCATATTCCACCTTGATATGCAGATATTGACGGTTGTTCTCCGTCGGCAGCTGCGACTGCTTTTCCACCATCTCCACGCCTGTGGTGGTACAGTCCCACGGCTGGTTGTTTTTGCCTGAGGGGATATCGGGTGAATCAGGCGATGTGGGTAAATCTGGTAGTTCCATCATGGCTGCTCCCTGAGTTCAGTTTCCATTTGTTGCTCTGAGCCGTCACCAATAAACCACAGCATTTCCTGCGGCTGCGGTTTTTTCTGCACAACGTGTAGTTCGACATTTTCCTGAGTGCGGGTATAGACAGGCACCGTTTTCCCCTCTTCGTCGGTATAACCCGTCGCTATCTGTCCAGAAGGTGTTGTGAGTCTGTAAGGTTTTCCCGCCAGCAGGGTGCCGTGCTCATCCTGTAACTGGTAGATTGCGGAATAGATATACGAGGTGCCCAACCGGGGCATCTTTAATGGCATGTCTGACGCTGCTGCCGCCATCGTCCGCTTCACTTTGCGCATATACGTCGCCGTCGTGCCGTACTCGACTTTTCCCGCCTCCAGCCGCAGGTAGCTCCCCCCGCCGATAAGCGTGATGCGTTTTTTCCCGGCAAACGAGATGTCGCTCGCCGAGCTTATCGTCAGCTTCTTCTCTGCAAACAGCCTCATATTGCCGTTCTGCGCCTGCACCTCCACCGGGCCCTCGCTGGCCTTCAGGCTCAGTTGTCCGGTGCGGGCAAACAGACCGAGCTTTTCTCCGGCGA
>NZ_SJOO01000011.1 GCF_004331265.1 Enterobacter wuhouensis
GGTACCGTAAGGTGCGGGGTTTTTTGCTTTTGTTTTCTCCCTCTCCCTAGGGGAGAGGGACGAGGTGAGGGCATCAAACCGCACCATCCCCTCCTTGAAACTTTCTCACCTTCGACTTGCAGACTCGACATTTATACCGTTTCTGGGTATCGTTAGCTGTCTGGATGTCTAAACGTTTATACGTATGCTGTGAGGATTTAAGGTTATGCCGATTCGGGTGCAGGACGAGCTACCAGCCGTCAATTTCTTACGTGAAGAAAACGTCTTCGTGATGACGGCTTCACGCGCCACAGGTCAGGAAATTCGCCCGCTGAAGGTGCTTATTCTCAATCTGATGCCTAAGAAGATCGAAACAGAGAACCAGTTCCTGCGTCTTCTGTCGAACTCCCCTCTGCAGGTTGATATTCAGCTGCTGCGGATCGATGCCCGAGAGTCACGCAATACCCCGTCTGAGCATCTGAATAACTTCTACTGTAACTTTGACGATATCCGTGATGAGAACTTCGATGGCCTGATCGTCACCGGTGCGCCGCTCGGCCTGGTTGAATTCAACGATGTGGCCTACTGGCCGCAGATCAAACAGGTGCTGGAGTGGGCAAAAGATCACGTCACATCCACATTGTTTGTCTGTTGGGCGGTACAAGCCGCACTGAATATTCTTTATGGCATTCCCAAACAAACCCGCAGCGACAAGCTTTCAGGCGTATACGAACATAACATTCTGCATCCCCATGCGCTGCTGACGCGCGGTTTTGATGATTCTTTCCTGGCCCCGCATTCTCGCTATGCCGATTTCCCGGCCCAGCTGATTCGTGATTACACCGACCTCGAGATTCTGGCTGAAACGGAAGATGGCGACGCCTACCTGTTTGCCAGTAAAGACAAACGCATCGCGTTCGTGACCGGACATCCTGAGTACGATCCGCATACCCTTGCGTCAGAGTATTTTCGTGATGTCGAAGCGGGTCTCAATCCCGATGTTCCGTACAACTATTTTCCGAAAAACGATCCGCAAAACACGCCTCGGGCAACCTGGCGCAGCCACGGAAATCTGCTGTTCACCAACTGGCTCAACTATTACGTCTACCAGATTACGCCATACGATCTTCGCCACATGAATCCTACGCTGGAATAATCGTCTGCACTAAACGATCCTAAAGCGTTTCAGCTGTTCACATCAGGCACCTTCGGGTGCCTTTTTTATTTCCGAAATTCCGCTCAACATCCGATAAAACTTTAATTTCTTATTAATCATAATGTTGCATTTCAATTGTCATTAAAATGGAAATTGTTTTTGATTTTGGAAAAATTATGGATAGTCTTAATTCTGCTGAGCGAAAACTACACAACGATCTTTCGCTCGCATCGGGGGCGTGATTTTGGATCTTTGATGAGGAGCAGAGTAATGACTCAACAGGCAACGACGGTCGATGAACTGGCCTTTACCAAGCCGTACGGCGAGCAAGAACAGCAAGTTTTGACGGCGGAAGCGGTAGAGTTTCTGACTGAACTGGTGACACGCTTTACGCCGCAGCGCAACAAGCTGCTGGCGGCACGCATTCATCAGCAGCAGGAAATTGACGATGGCAAGTTGCCTGGTTTCATTTCGGAAACCGCTTCCATTCGTCGTGGTGAATGGAAAATCCGCGGCATCCCTGAAGATTTACAGGATCGTCGCGTTGAGATCACCGGTCCGGTAGAGCGCAAAATGGTGATCAACGCCATGAATGCCAACGTTAAGGTCTTTATGGCGGACTTTGAAGACTCGCTGGCGCCGGACTGGAACAAAGTTATCGACGGACAGATCAACCTGCGCGATGCCGTGAACGGCACCATCAGCTACACCAACGAAGCCGGCAAAATTTACCAGCTCAAACCCAATCCGGCGGTGCTGATCTGTCGCGTGCGCGGCCTGCACCTGCCTGAAAAACATGTCACCTGGCGTGGGGAAGCTATTCCGGGCAGCCTGTTTGATTTCGCACTCTATTTCTTCCACAACCATAAAAGCCTGCTGGCAAAAGGCAGCGGTCCCTATTTTTACCTGCCAAAAACGCAGTCCTGGCAGGAAGCGGCCTGGTGGAGTGAAGTGTTCAGCTACGCCGAAGATCGCTTTGACCTGCCGCGCGGCACCATCAAGGCCACGCTGCTGATTGAAACGCTCCCCGCGGTATTCCAGATGCATGAAATCCTGCATGCCCTGCGCGACCACATTGTAGGTCTGAACTGCGGACGCTGGGATTACATCTTCAGCTACATCAAGACCCTGAAAAATCACGCCGATCGCGTGCTCCCGGATCGTCAGGTTGTGACCATGGACAAGCCGTTCCTGAGCGCCTACTCGCGTCTGCTGATTAAAACCTGCCACAAGCGCGGTGCGTTCGCGATGGGCGGCATGGCGGCCTTTATCCCGAGCAAAGACGCTGAGCGCAACAATCAGGTGCTCAACAAGGTAAAAGCCGACAAAGAGCTTGAAGCACTTAACGGCCACGACGGCACGTGGATTGCCCATCCCGGCCTGGCCGATACGGCGATGGAGGTCTTCAACCGCGCACTCGGCGACAGCAAAAACCAGTTATCCGTCACTCGCGAGGACGATGCGCCAATCGCAGAAGAACAGCTGCTGGCACCGTGTACGGGGGAGCGTACGGAAGAGGGCATGCGTGCCAATATCCGCGTTGCGGTTCAGTACATCGAAGCGTGGATCTCTGGGAACGGCTGCGTACCGATTTACGGGCTGATGGAAGATGCCGCGACGGCGGAGATCTCTCGCACCTCCATCTGGCAGTGGATCCACCATCAAAAAACGCTCAGCAACGGCAAGCCGGTGACCAAATCTCTGTTCCGCCAGATGCTGGCCGAAGAGATGCGCGTGATCCAGGACGAACTGGGCGAACACCGCTTCAGCAGCGGACGTTTTGACGACGCTGCGCGCCTGATGGAGCAAATCACCACATCAGATGACTTAATCGACTTCCTGACCCTGCCGGGCTACCGCTTCCTGGCGTAACTCACCACATAACAATATGGAGCATCTGCACATGAAAACCCGTACCCAACAAATCGAAGAGTTAAAGAAAGAGTGGACACAGCCGCGCTGGGAAGGCATTCGTCGTCCGTACAGCGCAGAGGAAGTGGTGAAATTACGCGGCTCGGTCAACCCGGAATGCACGCTGGCACAGAACGGTGCGGCGAAAATGTGGAAGCTGCTGCACGGTGGCTCCAAAAAGGGCTACATCAACAGCCTCGGCGCGCTGACCGGCGGTCAGGCGCTGCAGCAGGCGAAGGCCGGAATTGAGGCTATTTACCTCTCCGGCTGGCAGGTCGCGGCGGACGCCAACCTGGCCTCCAGCATGTACCCGGATCAGTCGCTCTATCCGGCCAACTCCGTGCCGTCGGTGGTGGATCGGATCAACAACACCTTCCGCCGTGCGGATCAGATCCAGTGGGCCGCCGGTATCGAACCCAACGATCCGCGCTTTACGGACTATTTCCTGCCGATCGTCGCGGATGCGGAAGCGGGCTTCGGCGGCGTGCTGAACGCCTTCGAGCTGATGAAATCGATGATTGAGGCCGGTGCAGCGGCCGTACACTTCGAAGACCAGCTGGCGTCAGTGAAAAAATGCGGACACATGGGCGGTAAGGTGCTCGTTCCGACTCAGGAAGCGATTCAGAAGCTGGTTGCCGCGCGTCTGGCTGCTGACGTGCTCGGCGTGCCGACGCTGGTGATTGCCCGTACCGATGCGGACGCGGCGGACCTGATCACCTCTGACTGCGACCCGTACGACAGCGAGTTCATTACCGGCGAGCGTACCAGCGAAGGCTTCTACCGCACCCATGCCGGCATTGAACAGGCGATCAGCCGCGGGCTGGCGTACGCGCCTTACGCGGACCTGGTCTGGTGTGAAACCTCCACGCCGGATCTGGCGCTGGCAAAACGCTTTGCCGACGCCATCCACGCGAAATACCCGGGCAAGCTGCTGGCCTACAACTGCTCGCCGTCCTTCAACTGGCAGAAAAAGCTGGATGACAAAACCATCGCCAGCTTCCAGCAGCAGCTGTCCGACATGGGCTACAAATACCAGTTCATTACCCTGGCAGGCATCCACAGTATGTGGTTCAACATGTTCGACCTGGCGCACGCCTACGCGCAGGGTGAGGGCATGAAGCACTACGTTGAGAAGGTGCAGCAGCCGGAGTTTGCCGCGGGCAAAGACGGCTATACCTTCGTGTCTCACCAGCAGGAGGTGGGAACTGGCTACTTCGATAACGTGACGACCATCATTCAGGGTGGCACATCCTCCGTCACCGCCTTAACGGGTTCAACGGAAGAAGCACAGTTCTAATCTTTTCCCCCTCTCCCCCCTCGGGGAGAGGGTTGGGGTGAGGGGGAATATATGTCGCGTGGCCTGGAATTACTGATTGCCCAAACTATTTTGCAGGGCTTCGACGCCCAGTATGGTCGTTTTCTTGAAGTGACATCCGGCGCGCAGCAGCGCTTCGAACACGCCGACTGGCATGCGGTTCAGCAGGCCATGAAGCAGCGTATCCATCTCTATGACCATCACGTGGGCCTGGTGGTGGAGCAGCTGCGCTGCATTACCGACGGTAAAAGCCCGGACGCGGATTTTTTACTGCGCGTGAAAGAGCATTACACTCATCTGTTACCCGACTACCCTCGCTTCGAGATTGCGGAGAGCTTTTTCAACTCCGTCTATTGCCGGTTATTTGACCACCGCTCGTTATCTCCTGAGCGGTTATTTATCTTCAGCTCCCAGCCCGAGCGACGCTTTCGAACCATTCCGCGTCCGCTGGCGAAGGATTTCTTTCCCGATCGCGGATGGGAAAAGCTCCTGCACCGCGTGCTAACGGATCTGCCGCTGCGCCTGCCCTGGGAGAATAAAGCCCGGGATATCGGCTATATTCACGCGCATCTCAACGAAACCTTCGGCGCGGAGGTGCTCAACCACAGCCACCTGCAGGTTGCCAACGAGCTTTTCTACCGTAATAAAGCCGCCTGGCTGGTGGGCAAACTGGTGACGCCATCGGCCGTTGTGCCGTTTCTGCTGCCCATTCACCGCACCGACGACGGGGAACTGTTTGTCGATACCTGCCTGACCACCAGCGCCGAGGCCAGCATCGTGTTTGGCTTCGCCCGCTCTTACTTCATGGTGTACGCCCCGCTGCCTGCCGCATTGGTGGAGTGGCTGCGCGAGATCCTGCCGGGTAAAACCACTGCCGAACTGTATATGGCGATTGGCTGCCAGAAGCACGCCAAGACGGAAAGCTACCGGGAGTACCTGCGCTATGTCACCACGGCCGATGAGCAGTTTATCGAAGCACCAGGCATTCGCGGTATGGTGATGCTGGTCTTTACGCTGCCGGGCTTCGACCGGGTCTTTAAGGTGATTAAAGACAGATTCGCGCCGCAGAAAGAGATGACCGCCGCGCACGTTCGCGCCTGCTATCAGCTGGTGAAAGAACACGATCGCGTCGGGCGCATGGCAGATACCCAGGAATTCGAAAACTTTGTGCTGGAGAAGCAGCAGATCGACCCGGCGCTCATGGCGCTTTTGTTGCAGGAAGCGCCGGCGAAAATCACCGATCTTGGCGACAAAATCGCGATTAGCCATCTTTACATTGAACGCCGCATGGTGCCGCTGAATATCTGGCTGGAGCAGTCCGACGGTCAGGCTTTAAGAGATGCTATTGAAGAATACGGCAACGCGATTCGTCAGCTTGCCGCCGCCAATATTTTCCCGGGCGATATGCTGTTTAAAAACTTTGGCGTGACCCGCCACGGGCGGGTGGTGTTCTACGATTACGATGAAATTTGCTACATGACCGAGGTGAACTTCCGCGATATCCCACAGCCCCGCTACCCGGAGGATGAGCTGTCCAGCGAGCCGTGGTACAGCGTCTCGCCGGGCGATGTGTTTCCGGAGGAGTTTCGCCACTGGCTGTGCGCCGACCCGCGCATCGGGCCATTATTTGAAGAGATGCATGAGGATCTGTTCCGTGCCAGCTACTGGCGCGAACTACAAACGCGGATCAAAAATGGGCATGTCGAAGATGTGTATGCCTACCGCCGCAAGCAGCGTTTTTGCATAAGATTTTCTCCCTCTCCCTGTGGGAGAGGGCCGGGGTGAGGGCATCAGGCCGCAATCAACCTTAACGGATCCCACCATACGCCAGCGTCACCTCTTTCGCCGCCTTAATCACCAGCGCGCCCAGCTCGGTCACGCGGTCGTCGGTCATGCGCGAAATCGGCCCGGAGATGGAGATAGCCGCGAACGGCTCGCGGTGCTCGTCAAAAATACAGGACGCCAGGCAGCGCAGGCCCAGGGCATGTTCTTCATCATCAAACGAATAGCCGCGCTTGCGGGTCAGGGCCAGGTCTTCTTTCAGATGCACGGGCGACACCAGCGTGGCGTGGGTATAGGCATGCAGCCCTTTACGGTGCAGCAGCCCCGTCACCTGCTCCTCGCTCAGCTGTGAGAGAAACGCTTTCCCCGCCCCGGAGGCGTGCATCGGCAGCTTGCCGCCAATCGGCGCCGACATGCGCATCAGCTGCGTGCACTGCACCTGGTCGATAATAATCGCCTGGTGGTCGCTCTGGTCCAGCACCGCCAGGTTTACCGTCTCGCCGGAATCTTCCATCAGCTTGCGCAGAATCGGGTGCACAATCGCCAGCAGGTTGCGGCTCTGCAGGAAGCTGCTGCCAACGATAAACGCGTGCGCGCCCACCGCCCAGTGCCCCAGCTCGCCGACCTGGCGGACAAAGCCCAGCTGCTGCATGGTGGTCAGCAGGCGGTGCGTCGTGGAGTTCGGCAGGCCAGCCTGCTGGGCCAGCTCCGTCAGGGCCACGCTGCCGTGCGATTCGGCTATCCACTCCAGCAGCTTCAAACCGCGCGTGAGCGATTGAACCTGTCCGCCAGGCTGTGCAGCGGTGGTGGCAGCAGGTTTTCTGCCGCGTTTGGCGGGAACGGTTGCGACCATGACGATCTCCTTTTTCTGTATCGTGGAAATCATTTTCGTTTTATTTGGTGAATTTGCAACCGCTTTCATGACTGATCGGAGGAGTGATGGTGAACATGTCTCATGTTACCGCCGTGTGACTTTTCCACCCAGCGAGATTGTGCCAGTATGGAACGCAGCCTTTTGGCCTTGTTGAGCGTTGTCGGGAGCAAGTGTGAGCAGCAAAGTAGAGCAACTGCGTGCGCAGTTAAATGAACGAATTCTGGTGCTGGACGGCGGCATGGGCACCATGATCCAGGGCTATCGTCTCAGTGAAGACGATTTCCGAGGCGAGCGTTTTGCCGACTGGCCCTGCGACCTGAAGGGTAACAACGACCTGCTGGTGCTCAGCAAGCCGTCCGTTATTAAGGATATCCACAACGCCTACTTCGAAGCGGGTGCGGATATCGTTGAGACCAACACCTTTAACTCGACAACCATCGCCATGGCGGATTACCAGATGGAATCCCTGTCGGCGGAAATCAACCTGGAAGCCGCGAAGCTGGCGCGCGCCTGCGCCGACGAGTGGACGGCCCGCACGCCGGACAAGCCGCGCTACGTTGCCGGGGTGCTTGGCCCGACGAACCGCACCGCGTCGATTTCACCGGACGTCAATGACCCGGCGTTCCGCAATATCACCTTTGACCAGCTGGTGGCCGCGTATCGTGAGTCCACTAAAGCGCTGGTGGAAGGCGGTTCCGACCTGATCCTAATTGAAACCGTATTCGACACCCTCAACGCCAAAGCCGCCATTTACGCGGTGAAAGAGGAGTTCGAGGCGCTGGGCGTTGACCTGCCGATCATGATTTCCGGCACCATCACCGATGCCTCGGGCCGCACACTGTCCGGCCAGACAACCGAAGCGTTTTATAACTCCCTGCGCCACGCCGAAGCCCTCTCCTTTGGCCTGAACTGCGCGCTGGGGCCGGATGAACTGCGCCAGTACGTGCAGGAGCTTTCCCGTATCGCGGAATGCTACGTCACCGCACACCCGAACGCCGGCCTGCCAAACGCGTTCGGTGAATACGATCTCGATGCTGACACCATGGCGGCGCAAATCCGCGAGTGGGCCGAGTCTGGCTTCCTGAACATCGTCGGCGGCTGCTGCGGCACCACGCCGGAGCACATCGCGGCCATGAGCAACGCCGTCGCCGGGCTGCCGCCGCGCAAGCTGCCCGAGCTTCCGGTTGCCTGCCGCCTTTCCGGCCTTGAGCCGTTGACCATCGGCGACGACAGCCTGTTTGTGAACGTGGGTGAGCGTACTAACGTCACCGGTTCGGCAAAGTTCAAGCGCCTGATCAAAGAAGAGAAGTACAACGAAGCGCTGGACGTCGCCCGCCAGCAGGTGGAAAGCGGCGCGCAGATAATCGATATCAACATGGATGAAGGGATGCTCGACGCCGAAGCGGCGATGGTGCGTTTCCTCAACCTGATTGCCGGTGAGCCGGACATCGCTCGCGTGCCGATCATGATCGACTCCTCCAAGTGGGAAGTCATTGAAAAAGGGCTGAAGTGCATCCAGGGCAAAGGCATCGTTAACTCCATCTCGATGAAAGAGGGCGTTGATATCTTTATCCACCACGCGAAGATGGTCCGCCGCTACGGTGCTGCCGTGGTGGTGATGGCCTTTGACGAAGTGGGCCAGGCCGATACCCGCGAGCGCAAAATCGAGATTTGCCGCCGCGCGTACAAAATTTTGACCGAAGAGGTGGGCTTCCCGCCGGAAGACATCATCTTCGACCCGAACATCTTTGCCGTCGCGACCGGTATCGAAGAGCACAACAACTATGCCCAGGACTTTATCGGGGCATGTGAAGACATCAAGCGCGAGCTGCCGCATGCGCTGATCTCCGGCGGCGTGTCGAACGTGTCGTTCTCGTTCCGCGGCAACGACCCGGTGCGTGAAGCCATACACGCCGTGTTCCTCTACTACGCCATCCGCAACGGCATGGACATGGGGATCGTTAACGCCGGGCAGCTGGCGATTTACGACGACCTCCCGGCCGAGCTGCGCGATGCCGTCGAGGACGTGATCCTTAACCGCCGCGACGACGCCACCGAGCGCATGCTGGACCTGGCGGAGAAATACCGCGGCAGCAAGTCGGATGAGGCGGCAAACGTTCAGCAGGCCGAGTGGCGTTCCTGGGACGTGAAAAAGCGTCTGGAATACTCGCTGGTTAAAGGCATCACCGAATTTATCGAGCTCGATACCGAAGAGGCGCGTCAGCAGGCCGCCCGCCCGATTGAGGTGATTGAAGGCCCGCTGATGGACGGCATGAACGTGGTCGGCGATCTGTTCGGTGAGGGCAAAATGTTCCTGCCGCAGGTGGTAAAATCCGCCCGCGTGATGAAGCAGGCGGTGGCGTATCTCGAACCCTACATCGAAGCCAGCAAGGAGAAAGGCTCCAGCAACGGCAAAATGGTCATCGCCACCGTGAAGGGTGACGTTCACGACATCGGCAAAAACATCGTCGGCGTGGTGCTGCAGTGCAATAACTACGAAATTATCGACCTTGGCGTGATGGTCCCGGCGGATAAAATCCTCAAGACCGCGCGCGAGGTGAACGCTGACCTGATTGGCCTTTCCGGGCTGATCACCCCGTCCCTGGACGAAATGGTCAACGTGGCAAAAGAGATGGAGCGTCAGGGCTTTACCATTCCGCTGCTGATTGGCGGGGCGACCACCTCGAAAGCGCACACGGCGGTGAAAATCGAGCAGAACTACAGCGGCCCGACGGTGTACGTGCAGAACGCCTCGCGCACCGTGGGCGTGGTCTCCGCGCTGCTCTCCGACACCCAGCGCGACGATTTTGTGGCGCGCACCCGTAAAGAGTACGAAACCGTCCGCATCCAGCACGGCCGCAAGAAGCCGCGCACCCCGCCTGTTTCGCTTCAGGCGGCGCGCGACAACGATCTGGCCTTCGACTGGTCCAGCTACACGCCGCCGGTGGCGCACCGTCTGGGCGTGCAGGACGTGACGGCCAGCATCGAGACGCTGCGCAACTACATCGACTGGACGCCGTTCTTTATGACCTGGTCGCTGGCGGGCAAATATCCGCGCATCCTGGAGGATGAGGTGGTAGGCGAGGAGGCAAAGCGCCTGTTCAAGGATGCCAACGACATGCTCGACGCGCTGAGCGCAGAGAAAACCCTTAACCCGCGCGGCGTGGTGGGGCTGTTCCCGGCTAACCGCGTGGGCGACGACGTAGAAATCTACCGCGATGAAACCCGCACCCACGTGCTGGCGGTCAGCCGCCATCTGCGCCAGCAAACGGAGAAAGTGGGCTTTGCCAACTACTGCCTGGCCGATTTCGTCGCGCCGAAGCTAAGCGGTAAAGCCGACTATATCGGTGCCTTCGCCGTGACCGGCGGCCTGGAAGAAGATGCGCTGGCGGACGCGTTCGAAGCGCAGCACGACGATTACAACAAAATTATGATCAAAGCGCTTGCCGACCGCCTGGCGGAAGCCTTCGCCGAGTACCTCCACGAGCGCGTGCGCAAGGTCCACTGGGGCTACGCGGCGAATGAAAACCTCAGCAACGAGGATCTGATCCGCGAAAACTACCAGGGCATTCGCCCGGCGCCGGGCTATCCGGCCTGCCCGGAACACACCGAGAAAGGCACCATCTGGCAGCTGCTGGACGTGGAAGCGCATACCGGGATGAAGCTCACCGAGTCGTTCGCCATGTGGCCAGGCGCGTCCGTCTCCGGCTGGTACTTCAGCCATCCGGACAGCAAGTATTTTGCCGTGGCGCAGCTGCAGCGGGATCAGATCGAAGATTACACCCTGCGCAAAGGGATGAGCGTGTCTGAAGTGGAGCGCTGGCTGGCGCCGAATTTAGGCTACGACGCCGACTAAAATCACTTTTCCTTACAACAAACAGGGCGCTCATGGGGCGCCCTGTCTCTTTCTTACGTTTAAACCCTTATACTGGAAGAAGGTTATTGCCATTTTGCCCGGCGGCGCTGCGCTTGCCGGGCCTACGCGTAGGCCGGATAAGGCACCGCCGCCATCCGGCAGGACAACGCGCAACAAGCCTCAGGAATACACATAACGATAAGGAGGAAAACCTTCCGTGCTGACCCTGTTACACCTGCTTTCTGCAGTCGCACTGCTGGTATGGGGCACCCATATTGTCCGTACTGGCGTGATGCGCGTTTACGGCGCGCGTTTACGTACCGTCCTCAGCAGCAGCGTTGAGAAGAAGCCGCTCGCCTTCTGCGCGGGCATCGGCGTCACGGCGCTGGTGCAAAGCAGTAACGCGACCACCATGCTCGTCACCTCGTTCGTGGCGCAGGATCTGGTCGCGCTCGCGCCGGCGCTGGTGATCGTTCTCGGCGCTGACGTGGGGACCGCGCTGATGGCGCGCGTCCTGACCTTCGACCTCTCCTGGCTGTCGCCGCTGCTCATCTTCATCGGCGTTATCTTCTTCCTTGGCCGCAAGCAGACGCGTGCCGGGCAGCTGGGCCGCGTCGGCATCGGCCTTGGCCTCATCCTGCTGGCGCTTGAGCTGATCGTGCAGGCAGTCACGCCGATCACCCAGGCCAACGGCGTGCAGGTCATTTTTGCCTCGCTGACCGGCGATATTATGCTGGATGCGCTGATCGGCGCGGTGTTTGCCATCATCAGCTACTCCAGCCTGGCGGCGGTCCTGCTGACGGCGACCTTAACCGCCGCGGGGGCGATCTCCTTCCCGGTGGCGCTGTGCCTGGTGATCGGTGCTAACCTCGGCTCCGGCCTGCTGGCAATGCTCAACAACAGCGCCGCCAACGCAGCGGCCCGCCGCGTGGCGCTCGGCAGCCTGCTGTTTAAGCTGGTGGGCAGCCTGATTATTCTGCCGTTCGTTCACCCGCTGGCGAACCTCATGGACAATCTCCCGCTGGCGAAGGCGGAGCTGGTGATCTATTTCCACGTCTTCTACAACCTGGTGCGCTGCCTGGCGATGGTGCCGTTTGCCGCGCCGATGGCCCGCTTCTGTGAGCGCCTCATCCGCGACGAACCGGAGCTTGATGCGCGCCTGAAACCGAAGCATCTGGACACCTCAGTGCTCGACACCCCGGCGCTGGCCATCGCCAATGCCGCACGCGAAACGCTGCGCATGGGCGATGCGATGGAAACCATGCTTGAAGGGCTGCAGAAGGTGATGCACGGCGAGCCGCGCGAAGAGAAAGAGCTGCGCAGGCTGGCGGACGATATCAACGTGCTGTACACCGCCATTAAGCTTTATCTGGCGCGTATCCCCCAGGACGAGCTGGCGGAAGAGGAGTCCCGCCGCTGGGCGGAGATTATCGAGATGTCGCTTAACCTTGAGCAGGCCTCGGATATCGTTGAGCGCATGGGGAGCGAAATCGCCGACAAATCCCTGGCCGCGCGTCGTGCGTTTTCAGGTGAAGGCCTCAAGGAGCTGGAAGCGCTGCATGAACAGCTGGTCAGCAACCTGAAGCTGGCGATGTCGGTCTTTTTCTCCAGCGACGTGCCGAGCGCGCGCCGCCTGCGCCGCAACAAGCATCGTTTCCGCATTCTGAACCGCCGCTACTCGCACGCCCACGTTGAGCGTCTGCACCAGCAGAACGTGCAGAGTATCGAAACCAGCTCCCTGCACCTGGGGCTGCTGGGGGATATGAAGCGTCTCAACTCGTTGTTCTGTGCGGTGGCGTACAGCGTGATGGAACAGCCGGATGAAGACGACGAGCGGGACGAGTATTAATCTCCGGCGTGTTTGATTGTTAGCCCAAGACCCAATGCTTTCATGACCGCCAGCGTGGTTTTGAGCGTTGGGTTCCCCTTATCGCTGAATGAACGATAAAGCTGTTCTCGTGATAGGCCAGTTTGCTGTGAAATGGCCGACATTCCTTTCGCGCGCGCGATGACGCCCAGAGCTTTAGCAATATACGCAGAGTCGCCCGTTTCTAATGCATCAGCCATAAACACGGCGATTTCCTCGTCATCCACCAGCGCGTTGGCTGGATCGTAGGGTGTTAATTTATGCATGCTCATTCACTCCTGCCATTGGGATACATTGCTCAGCATTTTTGCCATAAGTATGTCTCTGGCCTGGCTGCTTTTGTCACCACCACACAACAGCACGATGATGCAATTGCCCTGGTCTTTAAAATAGATTCTGTAGCCCGGACCATAGTGGATCCTCAGCTCACTTATACCTTCCCCAACGGGTTTAATGTCCCCCGCTAAACCATTTGCCAACCGAAAGAGGCGGGAAGCGATAATGGTTTTCGCTCGCCGATCTTTTAAATTTTGCTCCCAGCGTTGGAAGGATTCTGTCTGAACAATCTCCTTCATATTACTCCCTGTAATTTATAAACTACAAATTAATTGTTTCTGGAGAGTAAACTAAAAGGAGTTAGCACAAGGATAAATGGCCTGACGCTAAATCCTGAAAGCGTCTCGCAAACTAAAAAACCCGCTTCAGTTACCGTCGGCTAACCTTTTTTTTCGGCCCAAACCTAAGGTATATTTCGCCCTTCACAGGAGAAACTATGCTGCTAACTCAATCAACCCGATTAAACAAATACATTAGCGAGAGCGGGATCTGCTCACGTCGCGAGGCTGACCGTTACATTGAACAAGGTAACGTGTTTCTTAACGGCAAACGCGCCACCATCGGCGATCAGGTGGCCCCTGGCGATGTGGTTAAAGTGAATGGTCAGGTCATCGAACCGCGTGATGCTGAAGACCTGGTGTTTATCGCGTTGAACAAACCGGTTGGCATTGTCAGCACCACGGAAGACGGTGAGCGGGACAACATCGTTGATTTCGTGAACCACAGCAGCCGCATTTTCCCGATTGGCCGTCTGGATAAAGATTCTCAGGGTCTGATTTTCCTCACCAACCACGGCGATCTGGTCAACAAAATTCTGCGTGCCGGTAACGATCACGAGAAAGAGTACATTGTGACGGTGAACAAGCCGGTCACGGACGAATTTATTCGTGGCATGGGCGCAGGCGTTCCCATTCTTGGTACCGTCACGAAGAAGTGTAAGGTCAAAAAAGAGGCGCCGTTCGCGTTCCGCATAACGCTGGTGCAGGGCCTAAACCGCCAGATCCGCCGTATGTGCGAGCACTTCGGCTATGAGGTGACGAAGCTGGAACGCACGCGCATCATGAACGTCAGCCTGTCGGGCATTCCGCTGGGCGAGTGGCGTGATTTAACGGGCGACGAGCTGATCGAGCTGTTCAAGCTTATCGAGAACTCATCCTCTGAAGCGAAGCCGAAGGCAAAAGCCAAACCGAAAACCCAGGCAATCAAGCGCCCGGTAGTCAAAGCGCCGCAGGCGGAAGAGAAAGGACGGGGCAAACCGGCCAACGGGAAGCGCTTTGCCCAGCCGGGGCGCAAAAAGAAAGGGCGCTGATTAGCGCCTTCCACGGGTAGAGGTAGTGGCTGACCAGGAGAAGGTCGCCTCTGCATCCGGTTTATAAGCCTGCTCTTTTTTCAGCTTGCGGGCTTTTTTCGCCGCAGCCTCACGCTGCGCCATCAGTTTGTCGATGTACTCTTTTTTCACCTGATTGGTTTCGGCGTTCGTCAGCGTGCGGCCATGCGCGATGCGGGCGCGGTCGAGAAGCGTTTTCAGTTCGCGCTGCTCGGCTTCGGTCATGTCTTTCTGGGTCAATCGTGGTATAGCCATTGCTGAAGCCTCCTGATAGGGAGGCTTCAGTGTAAAGCAAGCCGCGTAAATTAACCCTGCTTCACCGCATCTTTTTTCGCTTGCTCATCAATCGGTTTGCCGGACCAGTAGCCTGCCAGCAGCGAGCCGGACAGGTTATGCCAGACGGAGAACAGCGCGCCCGGCAGGGCCGCCAGCGGTGAGAAGTAGATTTTACCGAGCGCCGCCGCCAGGCCGGAGTTCTGCATGCCCACCTCAATCGCCAGCGTGCGGCAGGTAGATTCGTCAAAGCCAAACAGCTTCCCGCCCCAGTAGCCGCCCAACAGGCCGATGGTGTTATGCAGCACCACCGCGATGATGACGACAAAGCCCACGGAGGCAATGTGCGATGCGGAACCGGCCACCACGGCGCTGATGATTGCCAGAATACAGACCATCGAAAACGCCGGCAGGTAAGGCTCAACGGCCTTCACCACGCGCGGGAACAGGTGATGGATCACAAGCCCCAGCGCAATCGGGATCACCACGATTTGCAGAATGCTCAGCAGCATCCCCATCACGTCCACCTGGATATGTGCGTCGACGTACAGGCGGGTTAACAGCGGCGTGGCGACCACGCCCACCAGCGTGGAAACGGACGAGATGGTGACTGAGAGCGCCACGTCGCCTTTCGCCAGGTAGATCATGACGTTGGACGCGGTGCCGCTGGCGACACTGCCCACCAGCACCATCCCGGCGGAGAGGTCCGGCGGCATCTTAAAGGCCATCGCCAGCAGCCACGCCGCGAGCGGCATCACCAGATAGTGCAGAAAAATCCCTGCCGCGACGGGCGCAGGGCGAGACAGCACGCGTTTAAAGTCGTCGATCTTCAGGTGTACGCCCATGCCGAGCATGATCAGCATCAGCAGCGTGGTGACCCACGGCCCGATGCCGGTGAAGGTGGTGGGGGTGTAATACGCGAGTACGGAGAGCAGCAGCGCCCATAGCGGGAACAGCCGGGTGATGGCGGATAACATAGGTAGTCCTTGCGATTGTGTTGTGTTTAGTTATGAAAAAGCCGGGTCTGTGCCCGGCTTATAGGTATTGTTTATCGTGCTAACGAATTTTATTCAAACAAATTCTGATGAAGTTTCTGCACGACCTTCTCGGCCTGATCGGCAGGGACCAGGAAGCAGAGGTTATAGCTGGACGCGCCGTAGCAAATCATGCGGATGCTGAACGGGTCGAGCACGCCGAACACCTCTTTACCCACGCCGCAGGCGCGCGACAGCTTGTTGCCGATAATGGCGACCAGCGCCAGATCTTCTTCCACCTCAACGCGGCACAGTTCGGACAGCTCAATCAGCAGCGACTGCGTCAGCAGGGTATCGCCGGTGGAGGTAGAGCCGGTCGTATCCAGCGTCAGCGCAATGCTCACTTCCGACGTGGTGATCAGATCTACGGAGATATTGTGGCGCGCCAGAATGCCAAACACTTCCGCCAGGAAGCCGCGAGAGTGCAGCATATTATGGCTGTGCAGCGTCACCAGCGTCTGCTTGCGGCGCAGGGCCAGCGCGCGGAACAGCGGCGGATTCTCGGTTTTCTTGCAGACCAGCGTCCCGCCCGCTTGCGGATCTTTACTGGAGCCGACGAACACCGGAATGTCGCTGCGTACCGCCGGCAGCAGCGTGGCCGGGTGCAGCACTTTGGCACCGAAGGTAGCCATTTCAGCCGCTTCTTCGAAGGCTATCACGTCAATACGTTTTGCCGCAGACACCACGCGCGGGTCGGTGGTGTAGATGCCCGGCACGTCCGTCCAGATATCCACGCGGGTGGCGTGCAGGGCTTCGCCCAGCAGCGCAGCGGTGTAATCGCTGCCGCCACGGCCCAGCGTCGTCGTGCGTCCTTTGGCTTCGCTGCCGATAAAGCCCTGGGTGATCACGATGCCTTCTTCCAGGCGCGGCGCCAGCTGCTGGTTGGTCAGCTCGGCCAGCGCTTCCACGTCCGGCTCGGCGCGGCCAAAGCGGTCGCTGGTGCGCATCACTTTGCGTACGTCAAACCACTGCGCCTGAATGTTACGCTCGCGCATGATCTCGACAAACAGCAGGGTCGACATCAGCTCGCCGTGGCTGACCAGCTCGTCGGTCAGGGCGGTGGAGGTTGCCAGCGAAGCGGCTTCTGCGAGGGTGGTGATATTTTCCAGCAGACGTTCCACTTCCTCACGGATCACGTTCGGGTTTTGCAGACGCTCAAGGATGTCGAACTGAATTTTGCGCAGTGCGTCCAGCTTTACGAAACGTTCTGTCGCTTCCAGTCCTTCAGACAGAGAAACCAGCAGGTTCGTCACGCCCGCGGATGCAGACAGCACCACCAGGCGGGTATTCGGATCGGCCAGCACCACATCGGCGCTGCGGTTCATGGCATCGTAGTCTGCCACACTGGTGCCGCCAAACTTGGCGACCACAAAACTCGTCATAACAACCTCGTGTCAGGGAATGAATAAGCGACCATGGCACAAGAGTGAAGCGAGAACAGGTGCAGGCGCAAAATACGGCCCTATAAATAAAATGTGGGGGAGGTCCTGTCAATGCTGGGATTATGCGGATTTTTCATGGGGGGGTACCCCTGAGAAACAGGACTTATAACAGGCCCATATTTTATGCTCCTTTTTAGCCTGTTTTGACCCACATTTCGCCACCGCAGGAGGCCACGTCAGCAGCTATACTTTTCGGGTCTTTTCACCTGCGTTTGATGCAGGCCAGGGCAATGGCATAAAAACCATCACAATTTTTATTTGCAGGCGCTACAATCGACCGCAGTCACAATTCTCAAATCAGAAGAGTATTGCTAATGAAAAACATCAACCCAACGCAGACCGCTGCCTGGCAGGCACTACAGAAACATTTTGATGAAATGCAAGACGTCACCATCGCGGACCTGTTCGCGAAAGATGCCGATCGTTTCGCTAAATTCTCCGCGACCTTCGATGACCTGATGCTGGTGGATTTCTCCAAAAACCGCATTACCGAAGAGACGCTGGCAAAACTGCAGGATCTGGCGAAAGAGACTGAGCTGGCCGACGCCATCAAATCCATGTTCTCCGGTGAGAAGATCAACCGCACCGAAGACCGCGCCGTACTGCACGTCGCGCTGCGTAACCGTAGCAATACCCCAATTATCGTTGACGGCAAAGACGTGATGCCGGAAGTGAACGCGGTGCTGGAAAAGATGAAAACCTTCTCTGAGGCGATCATCTCCGGGAGCTGGAAAGGCTATACCGGCAAAGCGATCACCGACGTGGTAAACATCGGTATCGGCGGCTCTGACCTCGGCCCGTTCATGGTGACCGAAGCGCTGCGCCCGTACAAAAACCACCTGAACATGCACTTTGTGTCTAACGTCGATGGTACCCACATCGCCGAAGTGCTGAAAAAAGTGAACCCGGAAACCACCCTGTTCCTGGTCGCGTCCAAAACCTTCACCACCCAGGAAACCATGACCAACGCCCACAGCGCGCGCGACTGGTTCCTGAAAACGGCTGGCGACAACAAGCACGTGGCGAAGCACTTCGCGGCCCTGTCCACCAACGGTAAAGCGGTGGGCGAGTTCGGCATCGACACCGCGAACATGTTTGAGTTCTGGGACTGGGTTGGCGGCCGCTACTCACTGTGGTCTGCGATTGGCCTGTCCATCATCCTCTCCGTGGGCTTCGACAACTTCGTTGAGCTGCTTTCCGGCGCGCACGCGATGGATAAACACTTCTCCACCACCGCACCAGAGAAAAACCTGCCGGTGCTGCTGGCGCTGATCGGTATCTGGTACAACAACTTCTTCGGCGCTGAAACCGAAGCAATTCTGCCGTACGACCAGTACATGCATCGCTTTGCTGCCTACTTCCAGCAGGGCAACATGGAATCTAACGGTAAATACGTTGACCGTAACGGCAACGCCGTGGACTACCAGACCGGCCCAATCATCTGGGGCGAGCCGGGCACCAACGGCCAGCACGCGTTCTACCAGCTGATCCACCAGGGCACCAAAATGGTACCGTGCGATTTCATCGCGCCGGCTATCACGCACAACGCCCTGTCCGATCACCATCCGAAGCTGCTGTCTAACTTCTTCGCTCAGACCGAAGCGCTGGCGTTCGGTAAGTCTCGCGAGGTGGTTGAGCAGGAATACCGCGACCAGGGTAAAGATCCGGCCACGCTGGATCACGTTGTGCCGTTCAAAGTGTTCGAAGGCAACCGTCCAACCAACTCCATCCTGCTGCGTGAAATCACGCCGTTCAGCCTGGGCGCGCTGATTGCCCTTTATGAGCACAAGATCTTCACTCAGGGCGCTATCCTGAACATCTTCACCTTTGACCAGTGGGGCGTTGAGCTGGGCAAACAGCTGGCAAACCGCATTCTGCCAGAGCTGGGTGATGATAAGGCGATCGACAGCCACGACAGCTCGACAAACGGTTTGATTAACCGCTATAAAGCATGGCGTGCGTAATTAATATGTCATGAAAAATGCCGGCTATATGCCGGCATTTTTTTATCGGATAATTCCTGATGTCTGTTAGTTAACTCAAATTCCGGTTATGAGTTTTATCTGAAAAAGGCGCTTAACCCGTTAATCACTGCGGTTTATTTTAGGAATATACGGATAAGCCTCTTATTGCCATTTAATTTTATCTTGTTGATTTTAATTGGTTATATATTTATTTAATTATTCTTATATTTCAATTTTATCCAATAGTCTGAAAACCCTTCCTCTATTTCTCAGCACGGCAATCCCGCTGCTTTAGTTGTGTATACTCGATTCCGCCTGAAATTCTTTTTAGGCAAATCTCCATTCATTCATTGAAGGGAAATTGTTATGAAGAAAGTACTGTATGGCATTTTTGCCATATCTGCGCTTGCGGCGTCGTCTGTCTATGCAGCTCCGGTTCAGGTCGGAGAAGCGGCAGGTTCGGCGGCTACGTCTGCGTCTGCGGGGAGTTCTACCGCAGCCAGCACCAGCACCGTAAGCTCAGCCGTGGGTGTCGCGCTGGCGGCAACCGGTGGCGGTGATGGCTCCAATACCGGAACCACGACCACTACGACGACCAGCACCCAGTAATACCGGGTGTTTTAATCATAACCACACTTCGGTGTGGTTATTTCGCCCCTTCGGAGAAGAGTCGTGAAGCGACCTGCAATCATCCTGATTTGCCTGCTGCTGCAGGCGTGCTCAGCCACCACTAAAGGGCTGGGAAACTCACTGTGGGACAGCCTGTTCGGCACGCCGGGCGTACACCTGACCGATGACGAACTGCAGAACATGCCGTATGCCAGCCAGTACATGCAGCTCAACGATGGCCCGCAGCTGTTTGTGGTGCTCGCTTTCGACGAAAACGGGCAGCAGAAATGGGTGACGCAGGATCAGGCCACCATCGTGACGCAGCATGGCCGCATTGTGAAAACCCTGCTCGGCGGTGACAACCTGCTTGAGGTGAACAACCTCGCCGAAGACCCGCTTATCAAACCGAATCAAATTACCGACGGCGCAAGCTGGACGCGCACCCTGGGCTGGACAGAGCACAACCAGGTGCGCTACGCCACGGCGCGTTCCACGTTCCGCTGGGACGGCACCGACAGCGTCAGCGTAGGTAGCGATGAAACTCAGGTTCGGGTGCTGGATGAAGAGATCGTCACCGACCAGGCGACCTGGCATAACCGCTATTGGATCGACGAGGAAGGGCAGATCCGCCAGTCCCTGCAGTATCTCGGTGCTGGTTTCTTCCCGATGAAAACCACCCTGATCAAGGCGGCGAAATCATGAAAACGCTCATCCACGTTGCGCTTCTTGCCAGCCTTACCGCGCCGCTGGCGTGGTCTGCAGGGACGGTAAAGGTCTACACGCCGGACGATGAAAAACCGAAAACCCTGACCAATGCCGGGCACCTGCTCGATCTTGTCGGCCAGCCACGGCTGGCTAACAGCTGGTGGCCGGGAGCGGTTATCAGCGAGCGCCAGTCAACGGTGGCGGCAGAACAAAAACATAAGGCGCTGCTCGCCCGGCTGACGGGGTTAGCCGCGCAGGAAGACGGCGACGATGCGGCGGCCATTAACAGCGTTCGCCAGCAGCTTCAGGCAGTGAAAGTGACAGGGCGTCAGAAGGTGAATCTGGACCCGGACGATGTCCGCGTGGCAGAAAATGGCAATCCGACTCTGGAAGGCGACTACACGCTCTGGCTTCCCGCCCGGCCCGCTACCGTTACCGTGATGGGGCTTATCAGCAGTCCGGGTAAAAAGTCCTTCACGCCCGGCCGCGATGTGGCGAGCTATCTCGACGAACAGAGCCTGCTGAGCGGGGCGGATAACAGCTACGCCTGGGTGGTTTATCCTGACGGGCGTACGCAAAAAGCACCGGTAGCGTACTGGAATAAACGCCATATCGAACCCATGCCTGGCAGCATCATTTTTGTCGGTTTTGCCGACCATTTCTGGACGAAGGCATATGACGGGCTTAACGCCGATATCCTTCTCTCCCTGATACAGCGGATACCGGATTGATGAAAAGAACCTATCTCTACAGCATGCTGGCGCTGTGCGTCAGCGCTGCCTGCCACGCAGAAACCTATCCGGCACCCATTGGCCCGTCTCAGTCAGACTTTGGCGGCGTCGGTTTACTGCAAACGCCCACCGCGCGCATGGCGCGGGAAGGGGAGTTGAGCCTTAACTATCGCGACAACGATCAGTACCGCTACTACTCCGCCTCCGTTCAGCTGTTCCCGTGGCTTGAAACCACGCTGCGCTATACCGACGTGCGTACCAAAGCGTACAGCAGCGTCGACGCCTTCTCCGGCGACCAGACCTACAAAGATAAAGCCTTCGATCTTAAGCTGCGCCTGTGGGAAGAGAGCTACTGGATGCCGCAGGTGTCCGTCGGGGCGAAGGATATCGGCGGGACCGGCCTGTTTGACGCGGAATATATCGTGGCCAGCAAAGCCTGGGGACCGTTTGACTTCTCGCTCGGCCTGGGATGGGGCTATCTCGGCACCAGCGGTAACGTGAAAAACCCGTTCTGCTCCTACAGCGACAAATACTGCTATCGCGATAACAGCTACCAGAAAGCCGGTTCCATCAACGGCGACCAGATGTTCCACGGTCCCGCCTCGCTGTTTGGCGGCGTGGAGTATCAGACCCCGTGGCAGCCGCTGCGCCTGAAGCTGGAGTATGAAGGCAACGACTACTCGCAGGACTTCGCCGGTAAGATTGAGCAGAAGAGCAAGTTTAACGTCGGCGCCATTTACCGCGTCACCGATTGGGCCGACGTTAACCTCAGCTACGAGCGCGGCAATACCGTGATGTTTGGCTTCACGCTGCGCACCAACTTCAACGACATGCGTCCGCACTATAACGACAACGCGCGGCCAAAATACCAGCCGGAGCCGCAGGATGCGATCATCCAGCACTCCGTGGTGGCGAATCAGCTGACGCTGCTGAAATACAACGCGGGCCTTGCCGATCCGAAAATTCAGACCAAGGGCGATACGCTGTACGTCACCGGCGAGCAGGTGAAATACCGCGACTCCCGCGAAGGGATCGAGCGCGCCAACCGGATCGTGATGAACGATCTGCCGGAGGGGATCCGCACGATCCGCGTGACGGAGAACCGCCTCAACCTGCCGCAAGTCACCACCGAAACGGACGTCGCCAGCCTCAAGCGCCACCTTGAAGGCGAACCGCTTGGGCATGAAACCGAGCTGGTGCAAAAACGGATTGAGCCCGTGGTGCCGGACTCTACCGAGCAGGGCTGGTATATCGACAAATCGCGCTTCGATTTCCACATCGATCCGGTGCTGAACCAGTCCGTCGGCGGGCCGGAAAACTTCTACATGTATCAGCTGGGCGTGATGGCGACGGCGGATCTGTGGGTCACCGACCACCTGCTGACCACCGGCAGCCTGTTCGGCAACATCGCCAACAACTACGACAAATTTAACTACACCAACCCGCCGAACGACTCGAAGCTGCCGCGCGTGCGTACCCGCGTGCGTGAATACGTGCAGAACAACGCCTACGTGAACAACCTGCAGGCCAACTACTTCCAGTACTTCGGCAACGGCTTCTACGGCCAGGCGTACGGTGGCTATCTGGAGACCATGTACGGCGGCGCGGGTGCGGAGGTGCTTTACCGCCCTGTCGACAGCAACTGGGCGTTTGGGATTGACGCCAACTACGTGAAACAGCGTGACTGGCGCAGCGCGCAGGACATGATGAAATTCACCGATTACAGCGTCAAAACCGGCCACCTGACCGCCTACTGGACGCCGTCGTTCGCGCAGGACGTGCTGGTGAAAGCCAGCGTCGGCCAGTACCTGGCAGGCGATAAGGGCGGTACGCTGGACATCTCCAAACACTTCGACAGCGGCGTCGTTGTGGGCGGCTACGCCACCATCACCAACGTCTCGCCGGACGAGTACGGGGAAGGGGACTTCACCAAGGGCGTATACGTGTCGATTCCGCTGGATCTGTTCTCGTCAGGCGCAACCCGCAGCCGTGCGGCGATTGGCTGGACGCCGCTGACGCGCGACGGCGGCCAGCAGCTTGGACGTAAGTTCCAGCTGTATGACATGACCAGCGATAAGAACATTAACTTCCGCTGATGCCCCTCACCCTAACCCTCTCCCCAAAGGGGAGAGGGGATCGCTCGGCGCTATCTTTCCCCCTCGCCCCTTTGGGAAGAGGGCCGGGGTGAGGGGAATCCTCTCGATTGCGCCAAACATAAACAAAAAATATAGATCCCCGTCACATTTTTGCGTTATACAGGAACCTCGCCCTGGAGAATGAGGTGCTGTATGACATCCCTGACTCGCCCGCGCGTTGAGTTTATCTCAACGATCCTCCAGACCGTGCTGAACCTCGGTCTGCTGAGCCTTGGCCTGATACTGGTCGTCTTTCTCGGAAAAGAGACGGTGCATCTGGCGGATGTGCTGTTCGCCCCCGAGCAAACCAGCAAATACGCGCTGGTTGAAGGGCTGGTGGTCTACTTCCTCTACTTTGAATTTATCGCCCTGATTGTAAAGTACTTTCAGTCCGGCTTTCACTTCCCGCTGCGCTATTTTGTCTACATTGGGATCACCGCGATAGTGCGGCTGATCATCGTCGATCATAAGTCCCCGCTCGACGTGCTGATCTACTCGGCGGCGATCCTGCTGCTGGTGATCACCCTCTGGCTGTGCAACTCGAAGCGGCTGAAGCGCGAATAAAAAAAGGGCGCTCCGGGGAGCGCCAAACAACAGTCACAAGATGGGTCAATACAATACGTCTAAAGTTGAGGGTTGCAGTGGCATAACAAATGAAACTTAACCTTTCACACCGCCCGCCGTCAGGCCGTTGACCAGCCAGCGCTGGGCCAGCAGGAACACCACGGTAATCGGGATGGCAGAAAGTACGGCCGCCGCGGCAAAGTCGCCCCACAGGTAGTTTTGCGGGTTGAGATATTGCTGCATTCCCACGGCCAGGGTGTAGCTGTTCACGTCACGCAGTAACAGTGAGGCAACCGGTACTTCGGTGATCGCAGCGATAAACGACAGAATAAACACCACCGCCAGGATAGGCACCGACAGCGGCAGCAGCACCAGGCGGAACGCCTGCCACGGGGTTGCGCCATCCAGCGCGGCCGCTTCTTCCAGCGAGCCGTCGATGGTTTCGAAATAGCCCTTGATGGTCCATACATGCAGTGCGATGCCGCCAAGGTAGGCGAAGATCACGCCGCCGTGGGTGTTCAGCCCGATGAACGGCACGTACTGGCCCAGACGGTCAAACAGGGCATACAGTGCCACCAGCGACAGCACCGCCGGGAACATCTGAAAAATCAGCATCCCTTTCAGGAGTGCGGCCTTGCCCGGGAAGCGCATGCGGGCGAAAGCGTAGGCGCAGGTGGTGGAGAGCGTCACAATGCCAATCGCGGTGATCCCGGCGATTTTCACCGAGTTCCACAGCCACAGCAGCACCGGGAACGGCGGCGGCGTGACGCGGCCATCGGCGTGTTCAACGCTGAAGCCCAGCGCGAGCTTCCAGTGCTCCCAGGAGATTTCGTCCGGGATCAGGCTCCCGGTCGCGAAGTTACCCGAGCGCAGGGAGATGGCGATAACCATCAGCAGCGGGAACATGATCGCCGCGATAAACATCAGCAGCCCCAGGTGCGTTGCGAAGAGGCGCAGCTTCTGTGATTTGGGTTGGACCATAGACATAATCAGTGCCCTCCTTAGTCAAATTTCATTCGTGTGGCTTTCAGGTTCACAATCGCCAGCGCGCCAACCAGCAGGAAGATCAGGGTGGCAATCGCCGCCGCCAGGCCGAAGTCCTGACCGCCGCCGCCCTCGAAGGCGATGCGGTAGGTGTAGCTCACGAGCAGGTCGGTATAGCCTGCTGGCGTGGTCGTACCGAGTCGGTCCGGGCCGCCGTTGGTCAACAGCTGGATCAGCACGAAGTTGTTAAAGTTAAAGGCGAAGCTGGCAATCATCAGCGGCGTCAGCGGCTTAATGAGCAGCGGCAGCGTAATCTTGAAGAAGTTCTGGAACGGCCCCGCGCCGTCCATCGCCGAGGCTTCGTACAGATCGTCCGGGATAGCCTTCAGCAGGCCCATGCACAGGATCATCATGTACGGATAGCCCAGCCAGGTATTCACGATGATAATCATCGAGCGGGCGGTGGTCGGGTCGCTGAACCAGGCCGGTTTGATGCCGAACAGCGCGCTCAGCATCATGTTGATTTCACCGAAGCTCTGGTTGAACAGCCCTTTGAAAATCAGAATCGAGATAAACGACGGTACGGCGTACGGCAGGATCAGCAGCACGCGGTAAATGGCTTTGCCTTTGAGGGATTCCCACTGGACCAGACAGGCCAGCACCATGCCCACGGCAACGGTCAGGATCACCGTCAGCACCGAGAAGACCACCGTCCAGACGAAGATGGCGAAGAACGGTTTCTGAATGCCTTCGTCGGTAAACACGCGGGTAAAGTTGTCCCAGCCGATGGTGACGGTGTAGCCAGGGCTGAGCTTGTCATCACCCCATTTGCCGTCTGCGTTCACCGACTGATAGAAACCGATATCGTTGTTCGGACGGTACTTCACGCCGCTCTGGTTGTTGGTCAGGGTGCCGTCATCTGCGAGTGCGTACAGCGGCTGCGTGCCGGAGAACTGGCGCAGCGAGCTCATGGTCACTTTGCTTTCGTCTGGCAGCACGGCGGTGAGCTGGGTCAGCGCCTGGCGGTTCTGGGTAATGATGCGCAGGTTGGCACGTTCACCTTCCGGCAGGGCCGCAGCCTCTTTTAAGGACAGCTTCTGCTCGCCGCCAAATTTGAACGCGTCGGAAATGAAGTTTTTGCCGCTCTCACCGTCAGTGAGCGCTAACTTCCACTCGTCACCCGCAGGGTACAGGCCAAAGTTAAAGGTTTTACCCGCCTGATAAGAGCGGTCCAGAAGCACCTGAGTGGCGCGCTCCTGTGCGAGCTGGTTGGTGCTGCTGTAGTTGGTGAAGGCAATGGCGATGGTACAAATCAGCGGGAACAGGACAAACAGCCCCATCCCGGCCACGCCCGGGTAGACATAGCGCCAGGCATAGGCTTTACGGTTGGCGAAAATATACAGGCCAGCAGAGCTTAAAATCAGCGTCATGATGGCGAACAGATATTCCCCTTGTACGTACATTAAAACAACAAGGTAACCCACCAGCAGGCACAGCAGACCTATCACTGACCACTTCAGCGCGTCGCTTTGCCACCAGCGTTTCTTTTTAATGACATCCATGGGGTTCTTCCTCTACAACGTTTGATCTTTTCTCCCTCTCCTGGGGGAGAGGGCCGGGGTGAGGGCGTGCCGATAGCGACAACCCTCACCCTAACCCTCTCCCAAAGGGAGAGGGAACTACGTCATTACTTAGTAATACGACCCTGAGCATCTTTCAGCGCGGCATCGACAGTCTGGCGACCGCTTGCTGCGTTGATCACCGCGGTACGGGTGGCGTACCAGAACGCGGCCATCTGTGGGATGTTCGGCATGATTTCGCCTTTCTGGGCGTTATCCATGGTGGCCGCGATGCGTGGGTCTTTCGCTAACTGATCCTGGAAGGATTTCAGCGCAACGGCACCCAGCGGTTTGTCCTTGTTCACTTCCTCCAGACCCTGATCGGTCAGCAGGTAGTTTTCCAGGAACTCTTTCGCCAGCTCTTTGTTCGGACTGGCGGCGTTGATGCCCGCGCTCAGCACGCCCACGAACGGTTTAGACGGCTTGCCGTTGAAGGTTGGCAGCAGGGTCACGCCGTAGTTGATTTTGCTCTTGTCGATGTTGGTCCAGGCCCACGGACCGTTGATGGTCATCGCGGTTTCGCCCTTGTTGAACGCCGCTTCCGCGATGGAGTAGTCGGTATCCGCGTTCATGTGTTTGTTCTTAATCAGGTCAACCAGGAAAGTCAGGCCCGCTTTCGCGCCAGCGTTGTCCACGCCCACGTCTTTCACGTCATATTTGCCGTTTTCAAACTTGAACGCGTAACCGCCGTCGGCGGCAATCAGTGGCCAGGTGAAGTACGGCTCTTGCAGGTTGAACATCAGGGCGGATTTACCTTTCGCCTTCAGCTCTTTATCCAGTTTCGGGATCTCTTCCCAGGTCTTCGGCGGGTTTGGCACCAGGTCTTTGTTGTAAATCAGGGAAAGGGCTTCAACCGCGATTGGATAAGCGATCAGCTTGCCGTTATAGCGAACGGCGTCCCAGGTGAACGGGAACAGCTTGTCCTGGAAGGTTTTATCCGGTGAGACTTCAGCCAGCAGGCCAGACTGTGCGTAGCCGCCGAAACGGTCATGCGCCCAGAAGATAATGTCCGGACCGTCGCCCGTTGCGGCTACCTGCGGAAATTTCTCTTCCAGCTTGTCCGGGTGTTCTACGGTGACTTTAATACCGGTGTCTTTCTCGAATTTTTTACCCACTTCGGCCAGGCCGTTATAGCCTTTGTCGCCGTTAATCCAGATAACCAGCTTACCTTCTTCAATTTTGGCGAGAGCCGGTGCGGAAATCATCATTGCTGCCAGGGCGGACAATGCGAAAACGCGTGCGCCAGTCTTGATCTTCATATCTGCCATCCTTTTTTGGTGATGTGCTCGTGGATACACTGAGGTGGTTCAACGTGACTCAGTCTCCTTATTTGACATCCTCTTTCCATCCTCCTGAGCCCTACGCCCCACCCCCCGTTTGTGTGATCTGTGTTGCATAAATTTAAGTTATGAGTGCTGGCGCACATAAAAACCCACCGAATTTTGCAGGCGGCTTCACGAATTTCGCCTCAGCCCTGCTGACGCGGTCGCAGAGCCTGCTCTCTCATCCTCCCATCTCCTCCCCCATCAAAAAGCCGGGGGGTGGAGGATTCACAGAAGTAATGGATACCCCATAGTGAACTTATCTTGAATGTTTCTGTCGGTGACAGGTTGTAACGAAGGGAGAAGGGCATGGCGAGCGTACAGCTGCGTAATGTAACGAAAGCCTGGGGCGACGTAGTGGTGTCTAAAGACATCAATCTGGATATCCACGAAGGTGAGTTCGTGGTGTTCGTTGGCCCATCAGGCTGCGGTAAATCTACTCTGCTGCGTATGATTGCCGGACTTGAAACGATCACCAGCGGCGATTTGTTTATTGGTGAGACCCGCATGAACGACATCCCACCTGCCGAACGCGGCGTGGGCATGGTGTTCCAGTCTTATGCACTTTATCCCCACCTCTCCGTTGCTGAGAACATGTCCTTTGGCCTGAAGCTGGCGGGGGCGAAAAAAGAGGTGATTAACCAGCGCGTCACTCAGGTGGCGGAAGTGTTGCAGCTGGCACACCTTCTGGAGCGTAAACCGAAAGCGCTCTCCGGCGGTCAGCGTCAGCGCGTGGCAATTGGCCGTACGCTGGTGGCGGAACCGCGCGTGTTCCTGCTTGATGAACCCCTTTCTAACCTGGACGCCGCCCTGCGCGTTCAGATGCGCATTGAAATCTCCCGTCTGCACAAACGCCTTGGCCGCACGATGATTTACGTCACCCACGATCAGGTCGAAGCGATGACGCTGGCCGACAAAATCGTGGTGCTGGATGCCGGCCGCGTGGCGCAGGTAGGTAAGCCGCTGGAGCTGTATCACTACCCGGCAGATCGCTTTGTTGCGGGCTTTATTGGCTCGCCGAAGATGAACTTCCTGCCCGTCAAAGTGACCGCGACAGCCATTGAACAGGTACAGGTGGAGCTGCCAAACCGCCAGCAGGTCTGGCTCCCGGTCGACAGCGCCAACGTACAGGTCGGGGCAAATATGTCCCTGGGTATCCGCCCTGAACATTTACTCCCAAGCCACATCGCGGATGTGACGCTGGAAGGTGTCGTTCAGGTCGTCGAACAGCTTGGTCACGAAACACAGATTCATATCCAGATCCCCGCCATCCGTCAGAACCTGGTCTACCGCCAGAATGATGTGGTGTTGGTAGAAGAGGGTGCCACATTCGCTATCGGCTTGCCGCCAGAGCGTTGCCATCTGTTCCGTGAGGATGGCACTGCATGTCGTCGGCTGCACAAAGAGCCAGGCGTTTAAGCAATCCCAAAAGAAGACACGAAGCCGACAGGTGAAGTGTTCAAAGAAAAGCAATGATCTCAGGAGATAGAATAATGATTACTCTGCGCAAACTTCCTCTGGCAGTTGCCGTCGCAGCGGGCGTAATGTCTGCTCAGGCACTGGCTGTGGATTTCCACGGTTATGCTCGTTCTGGTATCGGCTGGACGGGTAGTGGCGGCGAACAACAGTGTTTCCAGGCAACCGGTGCCCAAAGTAAATACCGTCTTGGTAACGAATGTGAAACCTATGCGGAATTGAAACTGGGCCAGGAAGTGTGGAAAGAAGGTGATAAGAGCTTCTACTTCGACACCAACGTAGCGTACTCCGTTGCGCAGCAGAACGACTGGGAAGCCACTGACCCCGCGTTCCGTGAAGCCAACGTGCAGGGTAAAAACCTGATTGAATGGCTGCCAGGCTCCACCATCTGGGCCGGTAAGCGCTTCTATCAGCGTCATGACGTCCACATGATCGACTTCTACTACTGGGATATTTCCGGTCCTGGTGCGGGTCTGGAAAACATCGACGTAGGCTTCGGTAAACTGTCCCTGGCGGCTACCCGTTCTCAGGAAGCCGGCGGTTCGTATATCTTCACCAGCAACAATACCTATCATAACTTCAAAGACACGGCGAACGACGTCTTCGACGTGCGTTTAGCGCAGATGGAAGTCAACCCAGGCGGCACGCTGGAGTTGGGTGCTGACTACGGTCGTGCTAACAAAACCGACGGTTATAGCTTCGCTGACGGCGCATCCAAAGATGGCTGGATGTTCACCGCTGAACACACCCAGAGCATGCTGAAAGGCTACAACAAGTTTGTTGTCCAGTACGCTACCGATGCAATGACCACCCAGGGTAAAGGTCTTTCTCAGGGTTCCTTCACCGGCAACGACTATAACAAAGACACTGAAATCGGTGTTGTAGATAACAAGATTAACAACAATGGTTCTCTGGTTCGTATTCTTGACCACGGCGCAATCTCCCTTGGCGACAGCTGGGATCTGATGTATGTCGGTATGTATCAGGATATCGATCGCGACGACAACAACGGTACCACCTGGTACACCGTGGGTGTGCGCCCAATGTACAAATGGACGCCAATCATGAGCACCCTGCTGGAAGTGGGCTACGACAACGTCAAATCTCAGAAAACTGACGATACCAACAACCAATACAAAATCACCCTTGCTCAACAGTGGCAGGCTGGCGACAGCATCTGGTCTCGTCCGGCTATCCGCGTGTTCGCAACCTACGCTAAGTGGGATGAGAAATGGGGTTATGACAACGGCATCGCGAAAAGCGATACCAAAGCAACAACCTACAGCCGCGGCGACAACGACGAGTGGTCCTTCGGCGCCCAGATGGAAATCTGGTGGTAATCCCGTCTTAATCTGACGTAATGACCAAACTGAGGGGCGCAAGCCCCTCAATCCTTGGGACGGCGCGCTATTGCCTGGCTACCGCTGAACCTGTGCATTTTGAGGTGATAACAATGAAAATGAACAAAACTCTCCTTGCCCTTTGCTTATCCGCAGGGCTGCTGGCAAGCGCGCCTGCAGTGACGCTCGCCAATGTGAATTTCGTCCCGCAAAACACCACGTCTGCGCCAGCCATTCCGGCGGCGGCGCTGCAGCAGCTGGTCTGGACGCCTGTCGACCAGTCTAAAGCGCAAACTACCCAGCTCTCAACGGGGGGGCAAACGCTGAATGTCCCGGGCATCAGCGGTCCGGTTGTGGCCTACAGCGTGCCTGCGAATATCGGCGAACTGACGCTGACGCTGTCGAGTGAAGTAAACAAACAAACCAGCGTGTTTGCACCGAATGTGCTGATACTTGATCAAAACATGACGCCATCTGCATTCTTCCCAAGCGAATACTTCTCATATCAGGAACCTGGTGTGATGAGTGCCGATCGTCTTGAAGGGGTGATGCGCCTGACGCCAGCACTGGGGCAGCAGAAACTCTACGTTTTAGTGTTCACCACTGAGAAAGATTTACAGCAAACTACGACGCTTCTCGATCCGGCTAAAGCCTATGCCAAAGGGGTAGGTAACGCGGTACCGGATATTCCCGATCCGATCGCCCGACATACCACCGATGGCGTTGTGAAGCTGAAAGTTTCAACCAGCAGCGCGTCCAGCGTCCTGGTCGGCCCGCTGTTTGGCTCCTCTGGAGCAGGCCCTGTGACCGTTGGCAATACCGCTGCACCTGCCTACACCGCTCCAGCAGCTACGGCCGCTGCGCCTGCAGTCACCGCAGCCCCGGTGAAACCATCCGAGCCGGTGCTGAACGACACCGAAACTTACTTTAACAACGCCATTAAGCAGGCAGTGAAAAGCGGCGACGTCGACAAAGCGCTGAAGCTGCTTGATGAAGCCGAACGTTTAGGTTCAACCACTGCCCGTTCCACCTTTATCAGCAGTGTAAAAGGCAAGGGGTGACCGTCTCCCCACAGTGCTGATTTGTTAGTAGTTTGGTGCGCCTGAGTGGGCGCACTTTTTTTGGTATTCCCCGCGCTGTTGCGCCGTTGTTGCGATAGTGATCGAGAAATAACGTTTGGCCGCCCTCAATGTGCTTTTCTGCGATACAATGCCATTACGTTATGTATCGGAGAGTCTGGCATGTCACACCCCGCGCTAACGCAACTGCGTGCGCTGCGCTATTTTGACCAAATACCCGCGCTTGACCCGGAGCAACTGGACTGGCTGCTTCTTGAAGATTCTATGACTAAACGTTTTGAGCAACAGGGCAAAACGGTCACGGTGACGATGATTCGGGAGGGCTTTGTCTCTTCTGATGAGATTGCCAGCGAGCTGCCGCTGCTGCCGCAAGAAGAACGCTACTGGTTACGTGAGATTTTACTCTGTGCTGACGGTGAACCCTGGCTCGCCGGGCGGACGGTTGTGCCAGCGTCTACGCTGTCCGGACCCGAACTCGCATTACAGCGCCTCGGGAAAACGCCGCTGGGGCGCTACCTGTTCACGTCGTCTGAACTTACCCGTGATTTTATTGAGATTGGCCGCGATGCCGATCTGTGGGGGCGTCGTTCCCGTCTGCGCCTGAGCGGCAAGCCGTTAATACTGACGGAGCTTTTTTTGCCGGCATCGCCGTTGTACTAAGAGGAAGAAAAAATGGAGTGGAGCCTGACGCAGAATAAGCTGCTGGCCTATCACCGCTTAATGCGCACAGATAAACCCATCGGTGCGTTGCTGTTGCTGTGGCCGACGTTATGGGCGCTGTGGGTTGCCACCCCAGGGTTGCCACCGCTGTGGATACTGGGCGTATTTGTTGCTGGCGTCTGGCTGATGCGCGCGGCGGGCTGCGTGGTCAATGATTACGCCGACCGGAAATTCGACGGGCATGTAAAACGTACCGCCAACCGTCCTTTGCCAAGCGGGCAAGTCACCGAGAAAGAAGCGCGCAACTTGTTCATCGTGTTGGTATTGCTCTCTTTCCTGCTGGTGTTGACGCTGAACACCATGACCATCCTGCTCTCCGTCGCGGCGCTGGCGCTGGCCTGGGTCTATCCGTTTATGAAGCGGTATACGCATCTGCCGCAGGTTGTGCTGGGCGCGGCGTTTGGCTGGTCGATTCCGATGGCGTTTGCGGCAGTCAGCGAGTCTGTTCCGCTGAGCTGCTGGCTGATGTTCCTGGCTAACATTCTTTGGGCCGTGGCCTACGACACACAGTACGCGATGGTCGATCGCGACGATGACCTGAAGATTGGCATTAAGTCGACGGCTATACTGTTCGGCCGTCAGGACAAGCTGATCATCGGTATTTTGCAGGTCGCGGTACTGGCGCTAATGGTGGCGATTGGCCGCCTGAACGGGCTGAACTGGGAGTTTTACTGGTCCGTGCTGGTGGCGGGGCTGCTGTTTGCGTATCAGCAGAAGCTGATTGCGAAACGCGAGCGTGAAGCCTGCTTTAAAGCGTTTTTGAATAATAACTACGTCGGTCTGGTGCTGTTTTTGGGGCTGGCGATGAGCTATTTTGGCTGAAAAAAAAGCCCGGTGGCGCTGACGCTTACCGGGCCTACATGTTGTGCAGGACTGTAGGCCGGGTAAGGCGAAGCCGCCACCCGGCTTTTTTACATCACTCGTCCTGCGTCGCGCTTTCGATCGTTAAACGCACGTCCGAGGTAATCAGCTCGGCCAGCATCTGGTAAATCTTGAGCGTCTCTTCCGGCTCGGCATCGCCCGTATCGCTGATAAACCCTTCATCACGCAGCGTCAGTACCAGTGAGCTGAATACCGCTTTGTCGAAGAACTCCGGTGCGTTGATGCCGTGCAGAACGGACAGGCGCTGTGCCAGCGTCCGGCTCTCTTTTTCCAGCGTACCGCGATTGATAGACGGATTGGCGCTCAGCAGCCAGAAGGTGATGGCGTAGCGCTGCAGCGTTTCACGCGCACCGGCGGCCAGCAGCTGCAGGGTGCGAGAACGCGCTGGGTTGATATGCAGCTCGTCATTATTCAGGGTAATCAGCCCCTGACGACGCATCTCTTCCGTCATTTTATCCAGCTCTACCGCCAGCTCATCCTTACTCCAGCGCAGGAACAGCTCCGCTTTCAGCATCGGGTAGATGGCCTCGAGATGGCGCAGCAGTTCCTGACGTGAAATACGGCGATGCTGGGTAATAATGGCCGCCATCAGCGACGGCAGCATCAGCATGTGCGTGATGTTGTTGCGATAGTAGGTCATCAGCACGGCCTGCTCGCGAGGCAGAATAATGATGTCGCCGATAGTGTCTTTCTCGACTTCGAACTTGTTCATCTGCAGCGCGTGATCGATAAGCTCGCTGGCGGTGGCAGACGGCACGGTTGAATCAACCGAGTACGGCACGTTGCGCATAATGTCCAGGTAGCAGTCGATCTGCTCGGTCAGCTGCTCGCGGGTCAGGGAACGCTGGCGGGAGGCCAGCAGCGCGGTACAGCACAGGTTCATGGCGTTCGCCGCACCTGCATTGTTAATCCGCACCATCAGCTCGGCGGCGATACCGTTCACCGTCGGCGTCAGCCATGCCGGACGTACCGCTTCGATAGGGTCGATAGACTCGCGCCACTCCGGAACATGGTTGTTCAGGTACGTCATCAGCGGCATCGGTTCGCCAAAGTTCACGTAGCCCTGACCGAGATTACGCAGCTTGCTCAGGCCGCGCAGCATCTGCGGCAGGCTCTCTTTCTCTTTGGTCGCACCGCGCAGCTCTTTCGCGTAGGTGCCCACTTCCATCACGTGTTCATAGCCGATGTAAATCGGCACCAGCGTGATCGGACGCGTACCGCCGCGCAGCATGGCCTGGATGGTCATCGACAGCGTGCCGGTCTTCGGATCGAGCAGACGACCGGTACGGGAACGACCGCCCTCCACGAAGTACTCCACGGAATACCCGCGGCTGAACAGCTCGCCGAGATATTCACGGAACACGGTGGAATAGAGCTTGTTGCCCTTAAAGGTACGGCGAATAAAGAACGCGCCCAGGCGGCGGAAGATCGGGCCGGCTGGCCAGAAGTTCAGGTTGATACCCGCCGCAATGTGCGGTGGCACCAGCCCCTGGTGATACAACACGTAGGAGAGCAGCAGGTAGTCCATGTGGCTACGGTGGCAGGGCACATAGACAATTTCGTGGCCGTCATGCGCCAGCTGGCGCACGCGCTCGGCGTTGTGGACGTTAATGCCCTGATAAAGGCGGTTCCACGTAAAGCTCAGAATACGGTCAGACAGGCGAATCATCTCGTAGGAGAAGTTCGCAGCGATCTCTTCCATCAGCGCGATAGCATTCTGCTGGGCTTTTTCGTGCGAAATCTTCTTGCTGCGCGCTTCGTCTTCAACGGCGCGTGCGATGGCTTTGGAGGCCAATAGCTTGTTGAACAGATCCTGACGCGCCGGGAGACGTGGCCCAACGGCGGCCAGACGCTGACGAGCGAAGTGCATACGCGCCACGCGCGCCAGTTTTTGCGCGATGATCTTATCGGTACCGTGTTCGTCCGCCATGCGGCGCAGAGAAACGGAAGGGGAGAAGCGCACAAAGCTGTCGCGCCCCAGCCAGGACACGGCAAAGAATTTCTGGATACCGTTGAGCATGCGCAGCGGCGGATTCTCTTCGCCTTTTTCGCGACCTGGTCGACGACCAAACATGACCGAAACCGGCACCATCTGCACATCCAGATCGGGATTGCTGCGGTGCAGGTCGAGATAGTCATGGAACAGCTTGATGGACTCTTCTTTCGGCGTGTAATAGGTAAACACGCGCGGCCCGCCGTGAATGAACACGTAGCGCGGCAGCAGAGTACCGTCGATTTCCAGGGGTTCAAGTGGGTCAGGTAAATCATGCGCCAGGCACTGGGCGCGCAGCGTCAGCAAGTCTGCCTTCGAGTTGTAAGGCAAAACGTACATAATAGGGCGTGACGTATCGAGCCCTAATTCCAGCGCGGGTTCTGCTGGGATAGACTTGCTTTTTACCAGGACGCTTAATGGTAAATTAAGTAATTTGTAGTAAATTCGTGGCCAGCCGGACATAAACGATGTAAAGCCTCTGGTTAATAATGCAATTGCGGCGCAAGGATAACAGAAAGCGCGCAAAATTTCTGTTGTTACCCGTCATACTTCAGGCTACAGCGAAACGCGCTGGTGCTAGAGTTACTGACGCTATTTCCAATAAAAGGTTCTATTAATGGCCAATAATACCACTGGGTTAACTCGAATCATCAAAGCTGCCGGCTATTCATGGAAAGGTTTCCGGGCCGCGTGGGTCAATGAAGCCGCGTTTCGCCAGGAGGGCGTTGCCGCGATCGTCGCGGTTATCATCGCCTGTTTCCTTGATGTTGATGCTATTACCCGCGTTCTTCTCATTGGCTCCGTCCTTTTGGTGATGATAGTGGAAATTCTCAATAGCGCTATTGAAGCTGTTGTAGACCGCATTGGTTCTGACTTCCATGAGCTTTCTGGCCGTGCCAAAGACATGGGTTCTGCCGCTGTGCTGCTGGCGATTATCACCGCCGCCATAACCTGGGTCACGTTGCTCTGGTCACATTTCCGATGAGCCTCGAGAAATAATTAAGTCCCTGGTTTTTTGTGCAGTTTTTGGTTCCAAAATCACCTTTGACTGTATATACTCACAGCATAACTGTATATACACCCAGGGGGCGGAATGAAAGCGTTAACGACCAGGCAGCAAGAGGTGTTTGATCTCATCCGGGATCACATCAGCCAGACGGGTATGCCACCCACGCGTGCAGAAATCGCGCAGCGTCTGGGTTTCCGCTCGCCGAATGCTGCCGAGGAACACCTTAAAGCGCTGGCGCGTAAAGGCGTGATCGAGATTGTTTCTGGCGCTTCACGCGGCATCCGTCTGCTGGTGGAAGAAGAAACCGGCATTCCATTGATTGGCCGTGTCGCAGCAGGTGAACCCCTGCTGGCGCAACAGCATATCGAAGGCCACTATCAGGTAGATCCTGGTATGTTCAAGCCGAGTGCGGATTTTCTGCTGCGCGTCAGCGGTATGTCGATGAAAGATATTGGTATTCTCGATGGCGATCTGCTGGCGGTTCACAAAACTCAGGACGTGCGCAACGGTCAGGTTGTCGTTGCGCGCATTGATGATGAAGTCACCGTTAAGCGACTGAAAAAACAGGGTAATACCGTTCAGCTTCTTCCGGAGAACAGCGAGTTTACGCCGATTCTGGTGGATCTCCGCGAGCAGAGCTTCTCTATTGAAGGGCTTGCTGTCGGCGTTATTCGTAACGGTGAATGGCTCTAATCTCTTTCTGACGGGCTACGGGGTCTCCGTAGCCTGCTTCATTTTCCGGTCCCGGTATTTCTCATGTCACTGCTGACGGCTTCTGATAAGGCATTGTGGCGTCTTGCTCTGCCAATGATTTTCTCCAATATCACCGTTCCTTTGCTGGGACTGGTGGACACGGCTGTTATTGGTCATCTGGATTCTCCCGTTTATCTGGGCGGCGTTGCGATCGGCGCAACGGCGACCAGCTTCCTCTTTATGCTGCTGCTGTTCTTGCGCATGAGCACAACTGGCCTGACGGCGCAGGCGTATGGCGCCAGGGACCCACTGCGGCTGGCGCGAGCGCTTGTGCAGCCATTAATTTTGGCGCTGGGTGCGGGTGCGCTAATTGTTTTACTGCGCACGCCGCTGATCGATCTGGCGCTCCATATTGTGGGCGGTAGCGAGGCGGTGCTTGAGCAGGCGCGGCGCTTCCTTGAAATTCGCTGGCTAAGCGCTCCGGCCTCGCTGGCAAACCTGGTTCTTTTGGGTTGGCTACTTGGCGTACAGTACGCTCGCGCGCCGGTTATCCTGCTGGTGGTGGGAAACCTCCTGAACATCGTGCTCGATCTCTGGCTGGTGATGGGGCTGCACATGAACGTGCGGGGCGCGGCGCTGGCGACGGCCATTGCGGAATACGGCACGTTTGTCATCGGCCTGTGGATGGTGTGGCGCGTTCTGGCGATGCGCGGGATCTCTCTCGCGATGCTGAAAACGGCCTGGCGCGGCAACGTCCGCAAGCTGCTGGCGCTCAACCGCGACATTATGCTGCGCTCGCTGCTGCTCCAGCTCTGTTTCGGGGCGCTAACCGTCTTTGGTGCCCGCCTCGGGCCTGAGATCGTCGCGGTTAATGCGGTACTGATGACGCTGCTGACCTTTACCGCCTACGCGCTGGATGGCTTTGCCTACGCCGTTGAAGCGCATTCCGGGCAGGCATACGGTGCGCGCCAAAGCGGACAGCTTCAGGAAGTATGGCGGGCGGCCTGTCGCCAGTCGGGTCTGGTGGCGCTGGCGTTTGCGCTGATCTATGCCTTTTTTGGCGAGCATATTATTGCGCTGCTGACCTCGCTCCCGGCGCTTCGCGAACTGGCGAGTCATTACCTCATATGGCAGGTGATCTTACCGGTGGTGGGGGTCTGGTGTTACCTCCTGGACGGCATGTTTATTGGCGCGACGCGCGGGGCGGAGATGCGCAACAGCATGGCCGTTGCGGCGGCGGGTTTTGGTTTGACGCTGCTGACGTTGCCGTATCTGGGTAACCACGGTTTGTGGCTGGCTCTGGCGGTGTTTCTCTCCCTGCGAGGCCTGTCGCTGGCATTTATATGGCGGCGCCACTGGCGCAACAACACCTGGTTTCCTTCCCGCGCCGATATATCGTGACGGTTAAAGATTCCGAATATGAAAATGACTGCCGAATCCTTCACTACAATTATTATCACGTCCAGCAGAAAAGAACGTAACGGACGTTACGACCCAACGCTTAACTATGAGGACACGATGATGAATAAAGACGAAATCGGCGGCAACTGGAAGCAATTCAAAGGTAAAGCGAAAGAACAGTGGGGTAAGCTGACGGATGACGATATGACCGTCATCGAAGGTAAACGCGATCAGCTGGTGGGTAAAATCCAGGAACGTTATGGCTATGAAAAAGATAAAGCCGAAACGGAAGTGAAAGACTGGGAAACCCGTAATGATTACCGCTGGTAATCGTCAGTAAGCTAGTATCCCTCTGAGGGCGGCCATGGGCCGCCTTTTCTTTTGCCGTTAACGCGGCTTTTTCTTCACCAGAATAGAGTGGTCGTGCTGGCATTCGCCCTGATGGCTGCAGGATTCCACTTCCACGCAGGCAGAGCACAAGCCGTGCGCTTCAATCACGTTGTGACGCAGGGCAAAGCCCATTTTCGCTGCCAGCGTATGCATAATGTCTTCTACGCCTTCCGCGCCTTCTTCTTTTACTACGCCACAGCGGTCGCAGATAAACATGGCCGACGTGTGGGTTGGCTGGTCAAACAGATGGCACAGCACGTAGCTGTTTGTCGACTCCACCTTATGTACAAAGCCTTGTTCCAGCAGAAAATCCAGCGCGCGATAGACGGTGGGGGGCTTAGCCTGGGGTTCACTTACCCGCAGCAGATCGAGGAGATCGTACGCGCTTATCGCTCCCTGCTGCAGGCTCATCAGCCGCAATACCTCAAGGCGCTGCGGAGTCAGGCGCACATTGCGTTGCACGCATAGCTTTTCAGCTTGCGCTAGCAGCTCTTTTGTGGACTTATCCATTTAGCACCTCGGATGTTTTTAGAGTGGGAAACCGTCACTTTATCATGTTCTGCTAAAAACACCGAGATCCACCGGGCTGTGCTATACCTGGCGCATCGTATTTGGGGAAAAGATAATGAAAAGACCTGACTGTATCCGTCACTGGCGCGACGTGGAAGGCGCAGATGATTCGACCTATCCCGACAGCAATGAGCTTTTTTCCATCGGCGCACCGCTGGCCCGCAGGCTGGGTCTGGGGCGTATTGGTATTCATCATGAACGTTTACCCCCAGGGCGTCGTACCTCCTATCCTCACGCGGAAAGCGATGAAGAGGAGTTTATCTACGTCCTTGAAGGTTACCCGGAGGCCTGGATTAACGGCTATCTGTGGAAGCTGGAGCCCGGAGACAGCGTAGGCTTCCCCGCCGGCACCGGCGTCTGCCACACCTTCATTAACAATACCGAAGAAGAGGTGCGGCTGCTGGTGGTAGGCGAGGCCAACAAAAAGCAAAACCGCATCTACTACCCGCTGAATCCGGTGTATGCCGCCACGCGTGAAGACCGCTGGGTAGACCATCCGCCGCAGTTTTTTGGCCCGCACGATGGAAAACCTGGGAAAAAATAATTTCCTCTTCTATAAATATTGAGGGCCGTCACAAAATATAACAGGCCGTAAGGGAGTTTTACTTAGGGACAGAAATAGCGGGTCTTTTACTACTTATTCACAGCAATAGTTCGTTCCTGTTTGGGTGATAACAGACAGGGGTTATTTCATAACAGACTATAACGGGCATACTGTGAAAAAACATTTTAAATTTTCGGTGGTTAGCATCGCTGTCTCCCTTTTTATGGCAAATCAGGCGGGAGCAGCCAATACCTGGACAGAATCACGTAGCGACGCAATGGGTGGTACCGGCGTTGCATCCGGCAGCTATGGCAGCGGGGCGTTAATCAACCCCGCACTGCTGGCAAAGGCAAAACCTGATGATGACGTCACGGTGATTTTACCTTCCGTCGGCGCGCAAATTACGGATAAAGACAATCTTCAGGACGAGATTGATAACATCAATGACAAAATCAATCACTATCAGGATGTGATTGATAATCTTACTCCCGGTGAAATCATCACCAATCCGCTAGGTTCAATCAACCAGTTCCAGGGCGCGGCGAAAGATCTCGCGGATGAACTGGACTACCTCAAAGGTAAAACCGCGCGCGCCACGGCAGGCGCGGGGATTGCAGTCAGTATCCCTAACGACGTCCTTTCCGTGGCCTTTATGGCGAAAGGCTACGCCCACGGGCGCGTTAGCTCCTCTATCGATCAGCAGGATATTGATTACCTGCGCGGTATTCAAAAGAGCGATGCGGTAGCCGCTGGCGTGGCGCTGGACGCTGCGCTGAACGGCACCGATCAAATCACCAAAAACCTCAACTCAACGGCATCTGGACGGGCGGCGATTGTCTCCGACTATGGTATTGCGGTGGCCCGCCAGTTCGATCTGGGCGGCGTTCCGGTTTCCGTGGGCGTGACGCCAAAGCTGCAAAAAACCTGGGTCTATAACTACACCACCTCAATTTACGATTACGACAGTAACAAGTGGAACGACAGCCGCTACCGTACCGACGACACCGGCTTCAACGTCGATACCGGTATCGCCGCCGATTTAGGTGAAAACTGGACGCTCGGCCTGAGCGGACAAAACCTGATGTCGCGCGATATCGACACGAAAGATGTTCGCATTCGCAACGGTCGCACGGGTGAAGTTGTTAGCTACAAAGATACCTACCAGATCCGTCCGCTGGTGACCGCAGGCGCGGCCTGGCACAACGATCTGGTGACCCTGACCGCTGATGGCGATCTGACGGAAACCAAGGGCTTCAAAAGTGAAGATACCTCTCAGTACGCTGGCGTAGGTGCCGAGGTCACGCCGCTGAGCTGGCTGGCCGTTCGCGCCGGTTTCCGTGCGGATATGAAAGGGAATGACAGCAACGTCTTTACCGGCGGTGTCGGCTTTGCACCGTTTAACACCGTCCATGTTGACCTGATGGGCCTGTATGGTGAGGACGAAACCTGGGGTGCAGGCGCACAGCTGAGCATGACGTTTTAAAGTAGACCGGAGGCGCTGCGCCTCCGGCTTTTCTTTGTGCTATAGTAGCGCCCCTTTTCCACCAGATGCTTAAAACTTCGCCATGTCGTCAGAATTACAGACCGCTTTTCCCGCACACCGTTTCTCCATTGCGCCGATGCTCGACTGGACGGACAGACACTGCCGCTACTTCCTGCGCCAGCTCTCCCGCCATACGCTGCTGTACACCGAAATGGTGACCACCGGGGCGATTATCCACGGGAAGGGAGACTATCTGGCGTACAGTGAAGAAGAACATCCGGTTGCCCTGCAGCTGGGCGGCAGCGATCCGGCCGCGCTGGCGCAGTGCGCGAAGCTGGCGGAAGAACGCGGCTACGACGAAATTAACCTGAACGTGGGCTGCCCGTCCGATCGCGTGCAAAACGGCATGTTCGGCGCGTGTTTAATGGGCAACGCACAGCTGGTGGCGGACTGTATCAAGGCGATGCGCGACGTGGTTTCCATTCCGGTCACGGTCAAAACCCGTATCGGCATTGACGATCAGGACAGCTACGAATTCCTGTGTGATTTCATCAATACCGTTGCCGGAAGGGGCGAATGCGAGATGTTTATCATCCACGCGCGTAAAGCCTGGCTTTCCGGCCTCAGCCCGAAAGAGAACCGCGAAATCCCGCCGCTGGACTACCCGCGCGTGTACCAGCTGAAGCGTGATTTCCCGCACCTGACGATGTCAATCAACGGCGGCATCAAGTCGCTGGAAGAGGCCAAAGCGCACCTGGAACATATGGATGGCGTGATGGTTGGACGCGAGGCGTATCAAAACCCGGGCATTCTGGCGACGGTCGATCGTGAAATTTATGGCACTGGAGGCGCCGATACCGACCCGGTTTCGGTGGTGCGGGCCATGTATCCGTATATTGAGCGCGAGCTGAGCAACGGCACCTATCTTGGCCACATTACGCGCCATATGCTTGGCCTGTTCCAGGGTATTCCCGGCGCGCGTCAGTGGCGTCGCTATCTGAGCGAGAATGCGCATAAAGCCGGAGCCGATATTGACGTGCTGGAGCACGCCCTGCGCCTGGTCGCGGATAAGCGATAAATTTCGCTAAAAGTTCGTCAAATTCGCCACGCCCTGCAAGTGATTGCGGGGCGTTTTTCTTTAATAACAATGGGTTATTTTTGGCATGATTCTTGTAATGATCGCTGCATCATTCGGGAACTCGTGGGAGAGCACCATGCTGGAACTTCTTTTTGTGATTGGCTTTTTTGTCATGCTGATGGTGACGGGCGTGTCGCTGCTCGGCATTCTTGCCGCGATTGTCGTGGCGACGGTGGTGATGTTTATCGGCGGGCTGTTTGCCCTGACGATCAAGCTCCTGCCGTGGCTACTGCTGGCCATTGCGGTCGTGTGGGTAATACGGGCGATTAAATCGCCAAAAGTGCCCAATTATCAGCGCAATAACCGCTTCCGTTACTAAGGTATTGAGGTGTTCGTCACATACCTGCAACTTTTCCGGCAGCATGGCTTAGAACGGAATAGGATTTACTTATCGAATCTGTCACTATGACTGCCGCAAAAGAATTCATCGAGCTGTACCCTACATACAGCCGAACTAAAAAAAGAAAGGGCTTCCCACGGGAAGCCCAATTTCTTTTTAGGGCCTAGGGGATCAGCAGGCTTGAGCCCTGCGTCGCCCGGCTCTCCAGCACCTCATGCGCGCGCTGCGCATCGGTCAGCGCATACTTCTGCGCATCCGCAACGTCCACTTTGATTACGCCGCTGGCGATCAGCGAGAACAGCTCGTTGCTGGCTTCTACCAGTTCTTCCCGGTTGGTGATGTAACCCTGCAGGGAAGGGCGCGTTACGTACAGCGAACCCTTCTGGTTCAGAATGCCCAGGTTCACGCCGGTGACCGCGCCCGAGGCGTTACCGAAGCTTACCATCAGCCCACGGCGCTGCAGACAGTCCAGCGACGCTTCCCAGGTATCTTTCCCCACCGAGTCATACACCACGCGCACTTTTTGACCGTGCGTGATCTCTTTTAGCCGCTCAACAATGCTCTCTTCACGGTAGTTGATCGCCTGCCATGCCCCCGCATCCAATGCGCGCTGCGCTTTCTGCGCGCTGCCCACGGTACCGATAAGCTTCGCGCCCAGCGCTTTCGCCCACTGACAGGCGATCAGCCCCACGCCGCCCGCAGCGGCATGAAACAGGAACTGCTCATCGGGTTTGATCTCATAGGTTTTGCGCAGCAGATAATAGACGGTCAGTCCTTTAAGGAACGAGGCGGCAGCCTGCTCAAAGGAGATGGCGTTAGGCAGCAGGGCGGCTTTATCCGCCGGAACGTTATGAACGGAGCTGTAGGCGCCCAGAGCTGATTGCGCATACACCACGCGATCGCCTTCTTTAAAGTGCTTAACGGCGCTGCCCACTTTACTTACCACCCCCGCAGCCTCGGTTCCCAGGCCGCTCGGCATAGACGGAGGCGGATAGAGGCCGCCGCGAATATAGGTATCAATGTAGTTAATGCCAATCGCTTTGTTTTCAACCTGAACTTCATTTTCACCAGGCGCGGCGGGGGTAAATTCCACCGCTTTGAGAACGTCTGGTCCACCGTGTTTCTGGAATTCAATGCGCGTTGCCATGCTCCCTCCGTAAGAAAAATATGGTAATCTTTCGACCCACTCTTTATCTCGGTAACTCCATTCACTATGGCAGGAAACAAACCCTTCAACAAACAGACTGAACCCCGCGAACGTGATTTCCAGGTCGCCGGGTTAAAAGTCCCGCCGCACTCGATTGAAGCGGAACAGTCGGTGTTGGGCGGTTTAATGCTGGATAACGAACGCTGGGACGACGTCGCCGAACGCGTCGTGGCGGAAGATTTCTATACCCGCCCGCACCGCCACATCTTTACCGAAATGGCGCGCCTGCAGGAGTCGGGCAGCCCGATCGACCTGATTACGCTCGCGGAATCGCTTGAGCGCCTGGGGCAGCTCGACAGCTGCGGCGGGTTTGCCTATCTGGCAGAGCTTTCAAAAAACACGCCAAGTGCGGCAAACATCAGCGCTTACGCCGATATCGTGCGTGAACGTGCCGTTGTGCGCGAGATGATCTCGGTAGCGAATGAGATCGCCGAAGCGGGCTTTGACCCGCAGGGTCGCTCCAGCGAAGATCTGCTCGACCTTGCCGAATCCCGCGTCTTTAAAATTGCCGAAAGCCGTGCAAATAAAGACGAAGGCCCAAAAAACATTGCCGATGTGCTCGACGCCACCGTCGCGCGTATCGAACAGCTGTTCCAGCAGCCGCATGACGGCGTCACCGGCGTAAACACCGGCTATGATGATTTGAATAAGAAAACCGCCGGCCTGCAGCCGTCGGATTTGATCATCGTCGCCGCGCGTCCGTCGATGGGTAAAACCACATTTGCGATGAACCTCGTCGAAAATGCGGCGATGCTGCAGGATAAGCCGGTGCTTATCTTCAGTCTGGAGATGCCCTCCGAGCAGATCATGATGCGTTCTCTGGCGTCGCTGTCGCGCGTGGATCAGACCCGCATTCGTACCGGCCAGCTTGATGATGAAGACTGGGCGCGTATCTCAGGCACCATGGGCATTCTGCTGGAAAAACGGAACATCTACATCGATGACTCCTCCGGCCTGACGCCGACGGAAGTGCGCTCCCGCGCGCGCCGTATCGCCCGCGAACACGGCGGCATCGGCCTTATTATGATCGACTACCTTCAGCTGATGCGCGTGCCGTCGCTCTCCGACAACCGTACGCTGGAAATTGCAGAGATTTCCCGCTCGCTCAAGGCGCTGGCCAAAGAGCTGCACGTGCCGGTGGTGGCGCTGTCGCAGCTTAACCGCTCCCTGGAACAACGTGCCGACAAGCGCCCGGTCAACTCCGACCTGCGTGAATCCGGCTCCATCGAGCAGGATGCCGACTTAATCATGTTTATCTACCGTGATGAGGTTTATCACGAGAACAGCGACCTGAAAGGGATCGCCGAAATCATTATCGGTAAGCAGCGTAACGGCCCTATCGGTACGGTGCGTCTGACCTTTAACGGACAGTGGTCGCGTTTCGACAACTATGCCGGTCCTCAATATGATGATGAGTAATTTCTAAGGAATTCAAATGCAAGCGGCAACTGTTGTTATTAACCGCCGCGCTCTGCGACACAACCTGCAACGTCTGCGTGAACTGGCGCCCGCCAGCAAGCTCGTTGCAGTCGTGAAAGCGAACGCTTACGGACACGGTCTTATTGAGACCGCGCGAACGCTCCCCGATGCCGACGCTTTTGGCGTCGCCCGTCTTGAAGAAGCTCTCCGCCTGCGCGCGGGCGGGATTACCCAACCGATTCTGCTCCTTGAAGGCTTTTTTGAAGCGTCGGACCTGCCGACCATTGCCGACCAGCATCTGCACACGGCGGTCCACAACGAAGAACAGCTTGCGGCACTCGAAGCCGCCGAGCTGAGCGAGCCGGTGACCGTGTGGATGAAGCTTGATACGGGCATGCACCGTCTGGGCGTGCGTCCGGAAAGTGCCGAGGCGTTTTACCAGCGCCTGTGCCAGTGCAAAAACGTGCGCCAGCCGGTCAATATCGTCAGCCACTTCGCCCGTGCCGATGAGCCGGAGTGTGGGGCGACCGAGCAGCAGCTCGATATCTTCAACACCTTTTGCGAAGGCAAGCCGGGCATGCGCTCACTCGCGGCATCCGGCGGCATTCTGCTGTGGCCGCAGTCTCACTTCGACTGGGCGCGCCCGGGCATAATCCTTTACGGCGTATCGCCGCTGGAGGGCAAGCCCTGGGGGCCGGATTTCGGTTTTCAGCCGGTGATGTCTCTCGTGTCCAACCTGATTGCGGTGCGTGAGCACAAAGCGGGTGAACCGGTAGGCTACGGCGGCACCTGGACCAGCGAGCGCGATACGCGTCTGGGCGTGGTGGCGATGGGCTATGGCGACGGCTATCCCCGCGCCGCGCCATCGGGTACGCCGGTGCTGGTAAACGGCCGTGAAGCGAAGATTGTTGGCCGCGTGGCAATGGACATGATTTGCGTCGACCTGGGGCCAGAGGCGCAGGACAAAGCGGGCGACGATGTGGTGATGTGGGGCGAAGGCCTGCCCGTTGAGCGCATTGCTGAAATCACAAAAGTAAGTGCTTACGAACTTATTACGCGGCTCACGTCGCGGGTTGCAATGAAGTACATCGACTAAGATGCCAATGGAGTGAGGTATTTCACCTCACTCCCACTTTATTAACATCCCCTCGACCTTCTTCCACTTCCGGTTTATTGTTGAATTCCCTGCCTCATCGAATTCCGGAGAATCATCGCGTGTTTCAGAAAGTTGACGCCTACGCCGGCGACCCTATTCTCTCCTTAATGGAGCGTTTCAAAGAAGATCCTCGCAGCGACAAAGTGAACCTCAGCATTGGCCTGTATTACAACGAGGATGGCATCATTCCTCAATTAAAAGCCGTGGCCGAAGCCGAAGCGCGCCTTAACGCGACCCCGCACGGCGCTTCTCTCTATCTGCCGATGGAAGGGTTAAATACCTATCGCAACACCATTGCGCCGCTGCTGTTTGGTGCCGATCACGCGGTGCTTGCGCAAAAGCGCGTGGCGACCATCCAGACGCTGGGCGGCTCGGGTGCGCTGAAGGTCGGCGCTGACTTCCTGAAAAAATACTTCCCGGATTCCGGCGTGTGGGTCAGCGACCCAACGTGGGAAAACCACGTTGCGATCTTCGAAGGTGCGGGCTTTAAGGTCGCAACCTATCCGTGGTTCGACAGCGAAACCAACGGCGTACGCGTCGATGCGCTGCTGGAAAAACTGAACACCCTGCCGGCGCGCAGCATCGTTCTGCTGCATCCGTGCTGCCATAACCCGACCGGCGCCGATCTCACCAATGCCGAGTGGGATGCATTGATTGAGGTGCTGAAGGCGCGTGACCTGATCCCGTTCCTCGACATTGCCTACCAGGGCTTTGGCGCAGGGATGGAAGAGGACGCCTACGCGATCCGCGCGATTGCCAGCGCCGGCTTGCCTGCACTGGTCAGCAACTCCTTCTCTAAAATTTTCTCCCTTTACGGCGAGCGCGTGGGCGGTCTGTCGGTGGTGTGTGACGATGCCGACGCGGCTGGCCGCGTGCTGGGCCAGCTGAAAGCGACGGTTCGCCGTATCTACTCCAGCCCGCCTGCATTCGGGGCTCAGGTGGTAGCGACCGTGCTCGGCGACGACCAGCTGAAAGCAACCTGGCTTGCGGAAGTGGAAGCAATGCGTAAGCGTATTCTGTCCATGCGTCAGGCGCTGGTTAACGTGCTGAAAGAGGCGGTGCCGGAGCATAATTTCGACTACCTGCTCAAGCAGCGCGGGATGTTCAGCTACACCGGACTGAGCGCGGCGCAGGTCGATCGTCTGCGCGACGAGTTTGGCGTCTACCTCATTGCCAGCGGCCGTATGTGCGTAGCCGGTCTGAACGCTAACAACGTCCAGCGCGTGGCACAGGCGTTTGCTGCTGTAATGTAAGTGCTCACTTACCCGCCCTCTCCCCGTGGGAGAGGGCGGGGGTGAGGGCATCAGGCCGCACAAAAACGTTGCCCGGCATTCTGTGATCTTCTTCTTTTTATTCAGATTCATAAGCAAAAACTCCTTCCCTTCACCTCCCGCTGGGGTTAAGGTCGGATAGTTTTTTGACCATTCACTCAAAATAAAACGATAACAAACTGAATATTCAGGGGAAAATATGCGCAAGATCACACTGGCGCTCAGCGCCGCCTGCTTATTGTTCTCGCTTAATAGTGCCGTCGTGGCGCGAGCTTCCGCACCTACGCCGCTTTACACCGGAACCACCGCCGCCATTCTTGCCGAGCAGGCACCTATTCACTGGGTTTCCGTGGCACAAATTGAAAACAGCCTGATGGGCCGCCCGCCGATGGCCGTAGGCTTCGACATTGATGATACCGTGCTGTTCTCAAGTCCTGGATTCTGGCGCGGCAAAAAAACGTACTCGCCGGACAGCGAAGCCTATCTGAAGAACCCGGAATTCTGGGAAAAGATGAACAACGGCTGGGACGAGTTCAGCATCCCGAAAGAGGTGGCCCGCGCGCTGATCTCCATGCACGTTAAGCGTGGCGACAGCATCTATTTCGTCACCGGCCGCAGCCAGACCAAAACCGAAACCGTTTCCAAAACGCTGCAGGATGATTTCCTCATTCCGGCGGTCAGCATGAACCCGGTCATTTTTGCGGGCGATAAAGAAGGGCAAAACACCAAAGTTCAGTGGCTGGAACAGAAAAATATCAAAGTGTTCTACGGCGACTCTGATAACGACATCACCGCCGCGCACGACGTGGGTGCCCGGGGTATCAGGGTGCTACGCGCCTCTAACTCGACCTACCGACCGCTGCCGATGGCCGGGAAGTTTGGTGAAGAGGTGATTGTGAATTCCGAATACTGAGATATGCTGGTTTTTTGAACAAATCAATCCTGCCGGGTTTACCTTTTGTCGTCTTGCTGCACACTTAAAAGAGGCAGGCACGCAGATCGCGTTCAACCTATTTACAGGGGAGCAAAGATGACAATTTCGGAGATACTTCAGTACTGCATGAGCAAGCCCGGCGCGGAGCAGAGCGTCCACACCGACTGGAAAGCCACGCAGATTAAGGTCGGTGACGTATTGTTTGCGATGGTGAAAGAGGTGGAAGGCCGCCCGGCGGCATCGCTGAAAACCAGCCCTGAGCTGGCCGATCTCTTACGTCAGCAGCATGATGACGTAAGGCCGAGCAAGCATCTCAATAAGGCGCACTGGAGTACCGTCTATCTGGACGGATCTATCCCTGGCTCGCAAATCTACTATCTGGTGGATGCGTCCTATCAGCAGGCGGTTGAGCTGCTGCCGGAAACCACCCGACAACAGCTCTCCGTGTAACGATTACAGCAGCGGCTTAAGGAAGCGCGCAGTGTGCGAGGCTTCGCACTCTGCAACGGTCTCTGGCGTGCCGGAGACGAGGATTTCACCGCCGCCGCTGCCGCCTTCCGGGCCTAGATCCACAATCCAGTCCGCGGTTTTAATCACATCCAGGTTGTGCTCAATCACCACAATCGTGTTGCCCTGATCGCGCAGCTGGTGCAGCACGTCGAGCAGCTGCTGGATATCGGCAAAGTGCAGGCCGGTGGTTGGCTCATCCAGAATGTAGAGCGTCTGACCGGTGCCGCGTTTGGACAGCTCGCGCGCCAGCTTCACGCGCTGGGCTTCACCGCCGGACAGCGTAGTGGCGGACTGCCCCAGACGAATGTAGGTCAGACCCACGTCCATCAGCGTCTGCAGCTTACGCGCCAGCGCAGGCACGGCGTCGAAGAACTCGCGCGCTTCTTCGATGGTCATATCCAGCACTTCGTGGATGGTCTTGCCCTTGTACTTGATCTCCAGCGTTTCGCGGTTATAGCGCTTGCCTTTACACTGGTCGCACGGCACGTAGATATCCGGCAGGAAGTGCATCTCAACCTTGATCACGCCGTCGCCCTGGCACGCTTCGCAGCGGCCGCCGCGCACGTTAAAGCTGAAACGTCCTGGCGTATACCCGCGTGAACGGGATTCCGGTACGCCCGCAAAAAGCTCACGTACGGGCGTAAAGACGCCGGTATAGGTTGCAGGGTTAGAACGCGGCGTACGGCCGATCGGGCTCTGGTCGATGTCGATAACCTTATCGAAATGCTCCAGCCCCTGAATGTCACGATACGGCGCTGGTTCGGCCAGCGTTGCGCCGTTCAGCGCCGTCTGCGCAATCGGGAACAGCGTATCGTTGATCAGCGTCGATTTACCGGAACCGGACACGCCGGTGATGCAGGTAAACAGGCCAACCGGCAGCGTCAGGGTGACGTCTTTCAGGTTGTTGCCGCGCGCGCCGGTCAGCTTCAGCACTTTTTCCGGATCTGCCGCCACGCGCTGTTTTGGCACTTCAATCTTGCGCTTGCCGCTCATGTACTGACCGGTCAGCGACTCGGGCACCGCCATGATGTCCTTCAGCGTCCCTTCCGCCACCACCTGACCGCCGTGCACGCCAGCGCCTGGACCAATGTCGATCACGTGGTCAGCCGCGCGGATCGCATCTTCGTCGTGCTCGACCACGATCACCGTGTTGCCGAGGTTACGCAGGTGCACAAGCGTGCCGAGCAGACGCTCGTTGTCGCGCTGGTGCAGGCCGATGGACGGCTCGTCCAGCACGTACATCACGCCGACTAAGCCCGCGCCAATCTGGCTCGCCAGACGGATACGCTGGGCTTCACCGCCGGAGAGCGTTTCTGCCGAGCGGGAAAGCGTCAGGTAGTTCAGGCCAACGTTTACCAGGAACTTCAGGCGATCGCCGATCTCTTTCAGCACTTTTTCGGCGATTTTTGCGCGCTGGCCGGAGAGCTTCAGGTTGTTGAAGAAGTCCATCGCGTGGCCGATGCTCATGTCTGAGATGGTCGGCAGCGCCGTGTTTTCCACAAACACGTGGCGCGCTTCGCGACGCAGGCGCGTGCCTTCACAGGTGGCGCAGGAGCGGTTGCTGATGAACTTCGCCAGCTCCTCGCGCACCGCGCTGGATTCGGTCTCTTTGTAGCGGCGCTCCATGTTGTGCAGCACCCCTTCGAACGGGTGGCGACGCACGGAGGTATCGCCGCGATCGTTCATGTACTTGAACTCGATGTTCTCTTTGCCGGAACCGAACAGGATCACTTTGTGCACGTTCGCGCTCAGGCTGGCCCACGGGGCTTCAACGTCGAACTTGTAGTGCTCCGCCAGCGATTTCAGCATCTGGAAGTAGTAGAAGTTACGCTTGTCCCAGCCGCGAATGGCACCGCCCGCGAGGGACAGCTCCGGATTCTGGATCACGCGGTCCGGGTCGAAATATTGTTGAACGCCCAGGCCGTCACACGTCGGGCAGGCACCCGCCGGGTTGTTGAACGAGAACAGACGCGGCTCCAGCTCGCGCATGCTGTAGCCACAAATCGGGCAGGCGAAGTTGGCGGAGAAGAGCAGCTCTTCCGCCTTCGGGTCGTCCATGTCGGAGACGACGGCCGTGCCGCCAGAGAGTTCCAGCGCCGTTTCAAAAGATTCTGCCAGGCGCGTCGCCAGGTCTTCACGTACCTTGAAGCGGTCAATCACCACCTCGATGGTGTGCTTCTTCTGCAGCTCCAGCTTTGGTGGGTCCGACAGGTCACACACTTCGCCGTCAATACGGGCGCGGATATAGCCCTGGCTTGCCAGGTTCTCCAGCGTTTTGGTGTGCTCGCCCTTACGCTCTTTAATGATCGGCGCCAGCAGCATCAGGCGTTTGCCTTCCGGCTGCGACAGCACGTTGTCCACCATCTGGCTCACGGTCTGGGCCGCGAGCGGGACGTCGTGGTCCGGGCAGCGCGGCTCGCCTACGCGCGCATACAGCAGACGCAGGTAGTCGTGAATTTCGGTAATCGTCCCGACCGTTGAGCGCGGGTTATGCGAGGTGGACTTCTGCTCAATAGAGATAGCAGGCGATAACCCTTCAATGTGGTCAACATCCGGTTTTTCCATCAGCGACAGGAACTGACGCGCGTACGCAGAGAGTGATTCAACGTAACGACGCTGTCCTTCGGCATACAAAGTGTCGAAAGCCAGTGAGGATTTGCCAGACCCCGAAAGCCCGGTCACGACGATGAGCTTGTCGCGAGGGATTATGAGGTTGATATTCTTGAGATTGTGGGTGCGGGCGCCCCGAACTTCGATCTTATCCATTCACCTTTCCCGGTTGGAACACGGATTGCCTGATTTGTTTGAAGGACAAACGGCTGTCAGAAACGGCTAATTATGACACAAAATGACCTGTTTGAATATACAGTATTGGAATGCAATTTCCGATTAGCTGTGTAACAATGTCGAGTTCGCGAGAGATTTCTGAACCGACTACGCAACTATGCAAATTGCCGCGTGGAAATGGTACACTCGCGCGTTTACACTATTAAGAAACGTATTCAGGAGACACGAACATGGCCAGCAGAGGCGTAAACAAGGTGATTCTCGTCGGTAATCTGGGCCAGGACCCGGAAGTACGCTACATGCCGAGTGGTGGCGCAGTTGCCAACATTACGCTGGCTACTTCCGAATCCTGGCGTGATAAAGCGACCGGTGAGATGAAAGAGCAGACCGAATGGCACCGCGTTGTGCTGTTTGGCAAACTGGCAGAAGTGGCCGGTGAGTATCTGCGTAAAGGTTCTCAGGTTTATATTGAAGGCCAGCTGCGTACCCGCAAATGGACCGATCAGTCCGGCGCTGAGAAATACACCACGGAAGTGGTGGTCAACGTTGGCGGCACCATGCAGATGCTGGGTGGCCGTCAGGGCGGTGGCGCACCGGCAGGTGGCGGCCAGAGCCAGCAGCAGGGCGGTTGGGGTCAGCCTCAGCAGCCGCAGGGCGGCAACCAGTTCAGCGGCGGCGCGCAGTCTCGCCCGCAGCAGCAGTCTGCACCGGCCCCGTCCAACGAACCGCCAATGGACTTCGACGACGATATCCCGTTCTAAGACCTGTTCCGGTAAGCATAAAAAAGCCCCTTTCGGGGCTTTTTGTTTTTCAGCGGCTATAGCGCTGAAGGAATCCGGCGAACTCGCTGAAGCAGAGCGGCTTTGAGAAAAAATATCCCTGCAAGCAGTCAATGTGGTTCGTTCTGAGATACTCGACCTGATAGTCATACTCAACCCCTTCCGCCGTGGTGAGTATGTTCATCCGTCTGGCCATATCAATTACGCAGTCAATCAGCGGCGTTGCCGCCTCCCTTGAGATCTGGCGAATAAACATGCGGTCGATCTTAATGCTGTCAGGGTTCAGATTGGCAATAAAGGCCAGGTTAGAAAAACCGGTCCCAAAATCATCCAGCGCAATCTTGATGCCGCTACGTTTAATGTGCGCAATTTTTTCTACGATATCGTCGTTAATATCGATGTTCTCGCGCTCGGTGATCTCAAAGACCAGGGTAATGCCCAGGGCTTCAAATACCGGTGCCCAGTAATCTATGAACAGATGAAAGCTGCTGTCCACCACGTGCGCATGGCTGATGTTGAGATTGAGCTTAAAACCTGGCGGGAATGCCGCAATACCCTGCTGGAGATCGTCAACAACCTGTTCCAGAAGGCTTTCGGTCAGGTTAATAATCAGCCCGGTGCTCTCGGCGACAGGAATAAAAACGTCGGGCGGAATAAAGCCCAGCTCATCGTGATGCCAGCGCGCCAGCACTTCAGCACCCGAGACGGCATTGCTTTGTGCGCAGATGAGCGGCTGATAGTGAGGATGGATCTGATGCTGACGTATAGCCCGCGCCAGCTGTGAGTAAAGCGAATGCCGCCGGGCAGCCATAAACCATGTGACTAGCGCTGCGACCAGCGGAACCAGCAAAATAAAGCCTACGCTCAACAGGGAAGATAATGCAGAGAGCGCGCTGGCGCTCATGCTTTGGATCTTCCATGCCATAACGCTGGTCATCACCAGGGCGAGCATAAAGACAAAAACTGCCGCGCGTACCCGGTTTTTCTTCTTGCGCAGAAGGTGCTTACGATACATATCCGATAAGCCTTATGCGCGCTCTGGCTGCATGTATTGCTGATGGAACGCTTCCTTACTGACGGGGCGTGAAAACAGGAATCCCTGGCCATACTGAACGCCATGGCGCAGCATCGTCGACACGTGGGTGTAGTTTTCGATGCCTTCTATAATGACGTCGACATCCCACTGCTGCAGGTGTTCAAGCATTGCGTAGGTATGTTCAAGCTTATCGGAGGACAGACAGCTTCGATCCAGCTTCACGTAATCAGGCATATAAAGCGTCAGCCTCGACTGCAGTTTTTCCAGACAGTCGATGCTGTCCCAGGCCACATTAATTCCCGCCTCACTCAAGAAGCCGAGGTTTTGGCTCACCGTATCGTTGGGCTGGCCGCTATCCGTTATCTCAAAGACAATATGGCGCGGCGAGAGTTTATATTCAGACAGTAACGCTAACGTGCGGGCCGAGAAGTGAACATCCTGCAGCTGAACCCAGGAAATATTGAGTGTAAAGAGCTGCTTATCGCGTACTTCTGGCGTCTGGCTGGCAATATAGTGAAAAGCCCGGGCCATGATGTAATCGCCCATTGAAACAATGCCGCCGTTTTTTTCCAGCTCGCCGATAAATAAGTGAGGCGGAACGACATGACGACGATGAGTTCCACGAACCAGCACTTCGCCGCCAATGCAGACGAATCGCGAGAGATCGAAAATAGGTTGAATGACAAAATCGATGCCCGCATCGAGTTTATTTTTTTCGACACACTGCATCACAAAATGTGTACTTTTTTCCATGCCAGCCTCGGAGCCACAACAATACTACGTAAAACGACACAAACACCGCCGAACTTAAGCCAGCGGTGAATGTCATTTCGTCGAAATTAGCTGGCGATGATTTTATTCTTGCCTGTTTTTTTCGCCTGATACAGGAGCTTATCAGCACGCGCAATGACTTCTGGAAGAGAAGCGCCCCCCATTCGTACAAGTCCTGCGCTGAAAGACACTTTTAAATTATTTTCTCTGAAATTGCGGGTGTTAATCGTCATTCGCCACTTTTCGAGATAGCTTTGCGCTTTTTCTTGTGAAAGGCCGTTAAACAGCACGGCAATTTCTTCCCCGCCGTAACGATAGAGCGTGATATTTTCCAGACCCCGCAGGCGCAAACCAACTTCAGCGATAGTTTTAAGCACGACGTCCCCCACGGTATGGCCCCAGGTATCGTTAATCGTTTTGAAATTATCGATATCAATCATGGCAATGTGGGTCTGGAGTTCACTGTTGTAGCGTAAGGCATCGGCATCAAACGCGCGACGATTCTTCAGCCCGGTTAAGCCATCCGTTAATGCCTCGTGGGCAATTTTTTCGTGTCGCTGCTGCGATCGGTGTATTTCATTGAAAATAAGTTCTTCAACGGCGGCAGGCTTGATTGCGCCTCCGCTAATGCTGGTGGCGATGCGCATAAAAATCGTGTTCATTGCCGCGCGGGTTGCCCACCAGCAGAAAAACAGCACGACCAGCGTAAACAGCATTCCCCACAAAATATTGATGCATTGCGCCCAGATCAGGTTGTTAAGTTCATTTTCATCTACCTCATGTACCACCAGCCAGGACTGGGAGGCGATCGCGCGATAGGCGTAGTAGTTTGAATCCAGCGAAAAATCACCGCGATACTCGCGCGCAAGGCGAGCAATCGCCTTTAGCTTATCAGGCGCTATCGGGTAGCCAGGGTTAAGGATCAGCTCTCCATCGCGCGTCATGACAAAGGTTCTGCTTTTCATTGGCGGCAGCGCGTTGTTCAGAATATCGATGCTTTTATCGACGTCCAGATTCAACGCCAGCACGCCGTTGTTTGAACCATCCGAGCCGTTAATGATGGGCAGAGAGATAGTGATGACTCGCTCTTTGGTGGCAAAGGGATCCCTGCTAATGCTGAAATGCGCTTCGTCGGAATCCTCAATTGAGATCGTGAACCAGGGCTCTTTGCGGGGATCCCAGCTGGCGGTGCCACCGGCATTCGGTATGCGAATGAAGTGCCCTTTGCTGTCGGCATGAACGATTGAGATCCCATCCGGCATGATGCGCAGGCGCTCGATCAGCCAGTTTTTCAATGAAGGGCTGTTGTCGGGGGTGACGTCAAACTTATGCTGGTCGGCAGCGATACGCGCCATCTCCCTCACGCTGCCTTCATACCCGTCCAGGTATTTGTCCAAAGATGACGCTACGTTATTGATATACAGGCGGTTCTGTCGTTTATAAATGTCCTGTGTTGCAGTCCATTGTGAATGGGCAATCAGAAGCCCGACAAAAATAAACGTCACGGCCAGAACAGCGAAGCAAATGTTAAGCGGCCTTCTGAAGTTTAAACTTTCGATCACTGACGACTCCGGAACTCTCTGGTGAAACCAACTGCGAGGGATTAAATGTTGGTTTATATGCGCTGCATATTGATGAACTGTTAAAAATGAAAATGATTTGCAGTTTTTAATATGAAAATTACGTTATCAAATAAAGGATGTAGCCTGTTAAATAATAGTCTATCGCTACCCTTTTTGATTGTCAAAGTCGATCGAATAATACTTATCGATCGATGAAATCAATCTGCCATTCATGGGGGAGACATTAACTGCATAATTATCAGTTGATTATAAATCCGTGCGCGAGAGCAAGCGTGCAGGGGGGCGGGATAAATAAAAGAGCGGGAAATGTAATTTCCTTGCTAAAAGGGAAGAAACATTTCCCATATATAAAATGTGGTCAATTATTCATTTTTTAAATCGTATTCTATGAGGGTCCAGTTAACCGGATAGCCATTTTGCCAGGGCAATTGTTCACCTTTTTTAACATTGACGACATTCTTTACCGCTGGGTTAGCAATTTGCCAATAGCCGCTTTGCGGGCAAATATTCCCGCTGGTGCGCCTGATACCTAATGGGCTACGGGCGGGTTCGGTTAGCGAAGCGTAAGCAGAAGCCGTCGCAACGGTGAGGTTGCTACTATCAATTTTCATTTTCATGCATCCTTATCAATACATTCCTTTATTGATCGCGACAAATTAAGAACATTACTTAACATTTTATTTATTCCGATCATTTATAGAGCAGGCGTTTAGGGTTTATATTGCAATAATGAATGCCATTGGCCACAATAGCCGCCCCCTGGATGAAAGTTGAACAAAATGACGCGTCGCATTTTTAGCAGCCTGTTTTTCCTCCTCTTATTTATCAGTGGAAGTACGCTTGCGGTGAATTGCCAGCGAGCGGTCACGCCTCTGGAAAATACCATCTGCAATAACGACAACCTGCACTGGCTGGACAGCACCCTGTCGGTTGTTTATCACCAGGCGCTTCAGCATGAAGGCGTGGAAGACAGCAATAAAAAATACGACGAATGGGAAAAGCTGCTGGAGAAATGCACCTCTGATGCCTGTATTGAACGCGCTTACTACGCGGGCATTAGCGCGTTGTCAGATACCAACCGCGATTTCAAGTGGGAGGGCAAATGGTGGAACATGCTGGCACCGAACATGAGCGGCGGCGTGATTCAGTTCAGCCGTAACGCCCAGTGGAGCGCCACGCTGGACATCCGCGCGTGGGCGGGCCTGAATAAGGACGAATTTACCGCTGAAGCGCGCAGGCTGTACGGTATGCTCGTCGTGGAAAAGGTGGCAGAAACCAGTAACTGTAAGCTGCTGCTGATCCCGAAAAAAGACGGTTCGCTGCAGGTTTACAGTAATTCCGACTGGGGCTGTCGGTTATCCATGCCGACGGGGGCCTTCCTGGACGGCGCGTATAAACTCTCCGATGTTGACCCGCGACCAAAACCCACGCTGCTGTCGCTCGGGATTTTTGCCGATAGCGCGATGGATCAGAAATTCCGCGAACTGGTGAAGGACGATTACCAGAACTTCGTCGACAGCGCGAACGTCTACATCTATCAAAATGATATCGATAACATCGGTGCCCGCGTGCTCTCAATGTGGGTACAAGGGGCGGCCAACAGCAGGACGGCGATTATCATGTACACGCCGAAGGGCGAAATCTGGGCGGGAAGGATCTCCCCTGCGAAAGGCGGTGGGCTGGAGCTGCATTACTACAGCACCGACGGCAGCGACCAGCGCAAAATGCCGCGAACGCTGGCCGCCTGGAAATTACGTTTTTTAGATAACTGATGGCGCTGGCATTACGCCAGCGTTCCCACGATGGTTAAATCACTGTCATCCGGCACTTCGTTATATGACAACACGTGAAGGTTGCTGGCAAACAGGCGGCCATAGCGTGAAATGAGCGGCCTCAGCTGCGGCGTGACCAGCAGCAGCGGCGGCATGCCTTTCGCTTTCATTTGTTCCTGAATGACCGGCATCGTATTTTGCAGCTGCGTCAGAATGTTCGGGTCGACGGCAAAACTGTCCAGCGCCACTTTCCCCGCCTGCTGGGACTGGTTCAGCGCGCCGAGCAAAATATTCTCCAGCGCATTATCAATGGTATAGGCGGCCAGCTTTTGCCGGTCGCCGTTAATCGAATGGATGATGGCCCGACGCAGCGCGTAACGCACGTCCGAGGTGAGCAGAATCGGATCTTTGGTGACCGCGGAACTTTCAAGGAGCGTCGAGGCGATGGTCACAATATCCTTGAGCGACACCTGCTCCAGCAGCAGCTGGCGATAAATGCGCAGCAGCAGGCTGAAGCTAAGCGCGTTGGTCAGATCCTCCGCCAGCTTGGGCGCCTGCGATGCCAGTCGCGCATGCAGGTGCGTGATGTCGTCGTAGTTAAACAGGTCGGGCAGATTTTCGCGGGCAACCTTGTTCACGTGCGTGGCGACCACGCTCGCGCAGTCCACCACCTGATAACCCAGGTTTAGCGCTTTGGCTTTTTGCTCCGGGTCGATCCAGACGATCGCCATGCCGTAGGCGGGATCGGTATCCAGCACGCCGTCAATTTCACCGTAGAGTTCAGCCCCGGGGATCGCCATCAGCTTCTCGGCGTACACTTCGCCGAGCGAGGTGCGTATGCCGTTGATGTAGATGGCGTACTGGGCGGGTTTGAGGCGGAAGTTTTCGCGTATCCTGATTTCAGGCAGCAGCACGCCGCACTGTTCCGAAACCACCTGGCGCACCCCGCGAATGCGTTGTGAAAGCGGGCTGCCCTTGGCTGAATCAATCAGCGTCACCAGCTTGTACCCCAGATTCAGCCCAATCGGCTCCACCAGGGGAATGCTGTCCCAGTTAATCGTCGGAGTAGCATCCGTGGACAGCGCCTCGTTGATGGCATCGTAATCCGTCTCCTCTTCGGCAGGCTTAACCGCCTTGCTCTGACGCCAGGCCGCAAACAGCAGCAGCGCGGTGAAGCACAGGAAGGCAATGTGCGGCATACCGGGCACGATCGCCAGAATAAACATGACGAATGCGGCGGTGTACAGCACCTGCGGCTTGGCCAGCAGCTGCGTTTTAATCTCGTCGCTAACGTCATCACCGTCGCTGACGCGGGTGACGATAATCGCCGCTGCGGTTGCCAGCAGCAGGGAAGGGATCTGGGCGGCCAGGCCATCACCGATGGTGAGCAGCACGTACTGCTGGAAGGCGTGGCTGGCATCGAGATCGTATTTAAAGATACCGATACAGATACCGCCGATCACGTTGATGATCAGCACCATGATCCCGGCGATGGCATCCCCGCGAACAAACTTGGAGGCCCCGTCCATTGCGCCGTAAAAATCTGCCTCTTTGGACACCTCTTTACGGCGGTCACGCGCCTGATTCTGGTTGATCAGCCCGGCGTTGAGATCCGCGTCGATCGCCATCTGTTTGCCCGGCAGGGCATCCAGCGTAAAGCGGGCGGACACCTCGGAGATACGCTCTGCACCCTTGGTCACCACCACAAAGTTGATGATCATCAGGATGATAAAGACCACGAAGCCGACGACGAAATCGCCGCCGATCACCACCTGGCCGAACGCCTCAATGACCTTACCCGCCGCCCCTTCGCCTTCATGCCCGTGCAGCAACACCACGCGGGTGGAGGCTACGTTCAGGGTCAGGCGCATTAGCGTGGTGATCAGAAGCAGCGTCGGGAAGACGGCAAAGTCCAGCGGACGCTGCATGTTCACCGCAACCAGCAGCACCACGACCGCCAACACGATGTTGAAGGTAAACAGGATATCAAGCATCAGCGGCGACAGTGGCAGCATCACCATTGCCAGCACGCTGAGAAGCAATATCGGAACGCCTATGTGTCCTTTACGGAGTATGGCAAGCGTTTGATGTAACTTACTGTTCGCCATCGGCTTTTAAGACCTCTTTTGGAATGGTTATTTGCCTGTTCAGGCGGGGTTTTTGTTCAAGCTGGCCGGTGCGCCAGGATTTAATCTGCATGACGTAGGTCAGCACGTGCGCAATGGCGCGAAACAGCTGGGCCGGTATTTGCTGGTTGACGCGCGTCGTGTGATACACCGCGCGGGCGAGCGGCGGAAACTCCACGATTTCAATCTGATGCTGGCGGGCCACGTCGCGAATGTGCAGGGCGATGTCGTCCATCCCTTTGGCGACGATGTACGGCGCTTCGGCTTTATTCGGATCGTATTTCAGCGCCACCGCGTAGTGCGTCGGGTTAGTGATAATCACATCGGCATCGGGCACGGTACGGCTAATCTGACCCATTGCCATCTGGCGCTGGAGCTGGCGAATGCGACCCTTAATCTGCGGATTACCGTCGTTATTCTTGTACTCTTCCTTCACCTCCTGCTTGGTCATGCGCATTTTTTTGGTGAACATGAACCTGGCCAGCGGCACGTCAAGCAGGGCAAAAATGACAATCACGGAAATAAAGTAGACCAGCACATGGTGAAGAATGCCGAAGCCCTGATGGATCGCCTGATTCAAATTCAGCCGCTGCAGATGCAGCAGCGGGTTTAGCGAGCTGTGTACCATGGTGTACAGCACCGCAAGAATAATGCTGCACTTGAGCATCATCTTGCCGACATCGACGAAGTGGCTGCTGGCAAACAGGCGTTTTACGCCGCTAATCGGGCTTAGTTTTTTTAAGTCCGGCTTGAGCTTTGAGAGGGTAAAAACCCAGCCGCCGGGGATCAGGCTTGCCACGATGCAGGCCACAGGGATTGGTACCAGCGTGGCGATAAAGCGCACAATGACCCAGACGTTGAGCATCAAAAACTGGCTTAACACCCCTTCGTCGTCCACCCGCCCGGCCATCATGCCCACCGCGGTAAACGATTCCCCCACCAGCTGTTGGTAGTAGGGGAAAAATGTCCCCATGGTGATAAACGAGGTAAGCAGGCCAACGGCCATGGTGAGGTCTTTGGAACGCGGAAGATCGCCCTTGTCGCGCGCTTTACGCAGCTTTTGCGCTGTGGGTTTTTCGCTTTTATCTCCACCGGAAGCCATCAGTGGCTCCTTACGGCTTCGAGCCTGGCCAGAATGTCATTGGTCAGGTTGAGATAGTGGTCGGGAATGTTGGTCATCATCATCGAAATACAGAGCAGGCCAAACAGCATGCTGATAGGGAAGCCGAGTGAAAACAGGTTCAGCGTCGGGGAGACGCGGTTCAGTAGCCCAAAGCCGCCCTGCACAATCAGCATGACAAACGTTGTAGGGAGGGCGATAAGCGTCGCCGAGGACATAATCCAGCCCAGGCTCTGTACAATCAGCAGCAGGGTGGGTTTGTTAATCGCCTGTCCGATGGGCCACCAGACGAACCCCTTGTAGAGGATGGTGACCACCAGCAGGTGCCCGTCCATCACGAAAAAGAGCAGGCCGCAAAAGGTGTAAATCATCTGCGAAATCACGGTTGTCGAGCTGCCGTTTACCGGGTCATTCATCATCGCCATGCCCAGGCCCATATTCATCGACAGAATGTGTCCCGCGGTTTGCAGCGCAACAAACACCAGCTGCATCGCCATGCCAAACAGCATCCCCCACAGCAGCTGTTCGCCGGTGAGCAGGATAGTTCGCATAGACATCAGTTCGGTCAGCAGGACTTTCTCCGGCAGCATCGGCGTGATGATGACCGCCAGCGCCAGGGCCAGCACCGTTTTAATCCGTCGGCTAAAGGCGCGGTTATCCAGCACGGGGCAGAAGTGCAGGAACGCCAGAATGCGAAAGAACGGGAAGACTAACGCCAGCAGCGGGTTAATCAGCGCATGAATATCGATACCCATAGCCTGCTAACCCACCAGCGCCGCCGCCTGCTGGAAAATAGTGACGGTGAAATCCACCAGCTGGGTAAGCATCCATTTACCGCCAATAATTAACACGGCCAGCGTCACCAGGAGGCGGGGCAGGAAGCTCAGCGTTTGTTCATTAATTTGCGTAGTGGCCTGGAAAATACTGACGCACAGCCCAACGATCAGGCTGGGTATAATCGCGACGGCAGAGATGACGAGCACCAGCTTAATACCGGTCGCCATAATATCCCCGGCGATGTCCATGGTGACCATTGCTAAAGCCCCTGCACGCTGGAGGTGAGCGTGCCGACGATGAGCGTCCAGCCGTCACACAGCACAAACAGCATCAGCTTGAAGGGCAGCGAAACGATCAGCGGCGACAGCATCATCATCCCCATCGCCATTAAAATACTGGCGACGATCAGGTCGATGACCAGGAAGGGGATGTAAATCATAAAGCCGATCTGGAACGCCGTTTTCAGCTCGCTCAGCAGATAGGCTGGCGTCACGACCGTTAAATCCTGCTCCTTTGGCTCGCCCGTCACCCCCGCAATCGTCATCATCTGCGACATCGCCTTATTGCTGGTTTGCGCCAGCATAAAGTGCTTGAGCGGCACCTCGGCCTTGCCGAACGCCTGCTTCATGGTGATTTCATCGTTCTGAAACGGCACGACGGCGTCCTGATAGATGGTGGTCCACACCGGGCGCATCACCAGCAGCGTGAGCGCCAGCGCGATCCCGGTCAGGATTTTGTTTGGCGGACTCTGCTGCAGACCCAGTGCCTGACGCAAAATCGCCAGTACGATAATGAAGCGCGTGAAGCAGGTCATCATCATCAGCATCACCGGCAGCAGGCCGAGCAGGGTCATCAGGATCAGGATTTCAATTTTGACGTTGTAATCCTGGCCGCCATCGGTGGTTGCCGAGCTGAACAGCGTAATATCGCCGTTGGCCGCTAAAAGCTGCGGGGAGAAGAGCAAACCGCCCAGCAGAAGCCAGGGCAGCGCGGTGCGAAAGCGGGCGATCATGGCGTCAGTTCGCCCAGCTCTTTGCTGTTGAACTCCAGAATGCGCAGGCCGTATTTGTCGTTCAGCACCACGGCTTCGGCTTTGCCAAAGAGGATCCCGTTGACCTTGATGTCCAGCGGCTCACCCGCCATTTTATCAAGCTCAATCACGGAATCGTGTCCAACGGTCAGAAGATCGGCCAGCGAGACTTCAACCGAGGCCACTTCCAGCGTCAGCGTCACCGGAATGCGGCTAAACAGCGCCATTTTGCGCAGATCGTTGATGCCTGAAGAGGTTTCGGGTTCAGCCTGGAGATCCAGACGAATGTTGCCTTCGACGGTCTCTTCGCGCGGCATCTCCGTGAGATTCAGGTCGCCAAAATCCAGGGACTGGCTCAGGTCTTGTTGCTGATCACTCATATTGCTTCTCGATGGTTCTGTCATTAAATTCACAGAGTAGTAACTTGCCGCGATCTTCAGCGATTTTGGCGTCAAAAATCTGTTCTTTACCGATATAAACCGGGATGGTTTCGTTAATCGTTACCGGAATAATGTCTCCCGGCACAATCTTCGCCAGCTGGGCGACGGTCAAATTCAGGCTGCTAACATGCCCGCTAAACTTCAGCGGCATGCTGTAAAACAGGCGTTCTATTTGTGACGGCGTCGGCGATGTTTGCTTGCTGGCAAGCTGTTCGCGCTCGGGCGATCGCAGCGCGGCCAGCATCTGGTCAACATGCGCGTTATCAAACAGCAGCGTAAAGCTGCCTTCCTCATACCCTTCCAGCGTGAACGTGACGCACCACGACCACTGGTTAATCACCGTGGTGTTATCGCTTTTAATCTCGACGTCCTTACCAAAAATCTCTTCATCGATAAGCAGTCGCGTCAGATCCAGACCTATTTTATTTTTCAGCCTGTCTTCCGTTTTGGTGACGGGCTGATTGACATCCAGGGATTTATTTCGGCTCTCTTTTCCCAGACCGTAATAATCATGAAGGATCTGGAGTAACAGCGTGCGCTCAATACTGAACGCGATAGAGCCAAAAGGGGTCGTAAAGAGCTGCGTATTTTTATAGTTCTGATCGATAGCAAAATGCATCGACTTTAACGCAACGTTAACGCGTAGTTTTTTCAAAAAATAAATGCTTAACCGTGCATCGAATATATCAAAGCTGTCGTTCATTAATTTGGGCAGCTTATGCCATGGGCGCCCGAGCTTACTCACATCGAGCTTTACCATATCGGGGAGTTCCTGACTCTGGTAGATTTTTATTCTCTGAGGAGTTGCTGACATAGGGTCTTCCGCATAACGATCGCCTTAAGCAAATGCCGTAAACGGAAAGGCATTTGCTTATCGGCAGAAAAAAATATTTAAGTTCTGTTTAACCGTGTCGCTTTGATAAGTGAGTCGGCTAACGGCACCATAAAGGTCTTGCGCGAAGAGCTTTATTAGGGACAAGAATTAGACGCTGTTTAGCGTCCGTAATCAAGACGCTAAAGATTATTAATTCTTTATTTCAGGACGATTAATCACCATTAATATTTCTCCTAACCATATGAAATATAAAGGTTAAGATTTTAATACCCATTAAAAACAAGACAATTCCTAACGTACCGTTATAATACGCGAAATTCATGAATTTCCGTGTTTTATAGACATTCGGTTAATTCATATTGCCCCTACCGAATACTTGCCTTTTTTACATGTGCCAGCGATGGTGCATTAGGCCCGTATGCGCTTCAGGCTAACAATTAGCTTAAATGTTGGTGAGTTGTTATGAGTATTGTTATTGAACATGATGTCCGTAATGAAAATGGATTTGTTGCCAGTGCGCCAGAAAGCGTAAATGTATTTTCATTAGCACGCCGTGTTGCTAAATATAATGTATCGGTACTTATTACAGGTGAGACGGGTACAGGCAAAGAGTGCGTTTCGCGTTACATCCATGAAAATGCATTGGGTGCCGATGCGCCCTATGTTGGGGTGAACTGTGCAGCCATTCCTGAAAGCATGCTGGAAGCCATTTTATTCGGCTACGAAAAAGGCGCCTTTACCGGTGCGGTAACGGGCGTGGCCGGTAAATTTGAGCAGGCGAATGGCGGCACCCTGCTGCTGGATGAAATTGGCGATATGCCCCTGGCGCTTCAGGCTAAATTATTGCGCGTATTGCAGGAGCAGGAAGTTGAACGTCTGGGAAGTCATAAAAAAATACCTTTAGATATTCGACTGGTGGCGTCGACCAATAAAGATCTCCAGCAGGAAATTGCGGAAGGGCGTTTCCGCCAGGATCTGTTTTACCGTATTTCCGTCGTGCCGATTCATATTACGCCGCTGCGCGAACGCCGCCTGGATATTATTCCGATGGCGCTGCGTTTTATTGCCAAATACAAAGCCTTTCACAAAGGCAATATTCGCCTGAGCGATGAGGCCCGCCACGCGCTGCTGGCCTATGACTGGCCGGGCAACGTTCGCGAGCTGGAGAATGTTATCCAGCGCGGAATGATTTTGAGCAACGGGGAAGAGATTGCCGCCCAGGACTTCGGCTTACCCGTACCGGCGTCGTTAACGCCCGTATCCGCAGTCGATCTGATGCCGGCGTACCGCGAACAGCAGGCGGCACCGGCGGCCATTGGCAACGTCAAGCTTCATGGGCGCATGGCGGAGTATCAGTACATCATTGAGTTACTCAAACGCCATAACGGCAACAAGTCCAAAACGGCCGCTTTCCTCGGCATTACCCCGCGTGCGTTACGTTACCGACTCGCTTCAATGCGCGAGGAAGGTATCGATATCGAATGCTACTCCTGACGCCCGCAAGAGATTAACAACATGGATAACATTACCGCCATCGGTATGCAGGCCCGCCAGCAGGCGATGCTGGACAGAATGCACAATACGGCTGCCGTTGCGTCTTCAGGGGCATTGAGCACCACCCCGCTCATTGCGCCGGGCGCGTCTCTATCCGGCATCACGGGGGCGTCTCAGCCTTCCTTCTCGCAGGTCCTGAATAGCGCCATCGACAACGTCGATGCCGCACAGCACGCCGCCGGGGCAAAACAGAAAGCCATAGAGCTGGGTCAGAGTGACGACCTGGCCGGGGCCATGATCGAATCGCAAAAAGCCAGCGTGGCGTTTTCCGCCATGATGCAGGTGCGTAACAAGCTCACCACTGCGCTCGACGAAGTGATGAATACTCCGCTGTAAGGTTTCCCTCGTGCTGACAAAGATAAAAGATAAATTTTCCTCACTCTCCCTCCCGCAGGGGCGCCTCAAGCCGCAATGGCTCATTGCGGCTGGCGCCGTGCTGCTGACGGGGGCGATTGTATTTTCACTCTGGCGCAGCAATCAGGGCTACGTGGCGCTGTACGGCAGCCAGGAGAAATTGCCCGTCGCCCAGGTTGTTGAGGTCTTAGGCGCGGAATCTATCGCTTACCGCATTAACCCCGACAACGGGCAGATCCTCATTCCCGAAGATAAACTGCCGCGCGCGCGTATGGCGCTGGCGGCAAAAGGCATTACCGCCGTGATGCCGGACGGCTACGAGCTGATGGATAAGGAAGAGATGCTCGGCAGCAGCCAGTTTGTCCAGAACGTGCGCTACAAGCGCAGCCTGGAAGGCGAGCTGGCCCGCAGCATCATGGCGCTCGATCCGGTTGAGAACGCGCGCGTACACCTGGGCTTAAGCGAGTCCAGCTCCTTCGTGATGACCAACAAGCCGCAAAGCAGCGCCTCGGTCATGCTGCAGCTGCACTATGGCAAACATCTTGATGAGCAGCAGGTGGCGGCGATTGTTCAGCTGGTGGCGGGGAGCGTGCCCGGCATGCAGGCCGCCAGCGTGCGCGTGGTGGATCAGGCCGGGAATCTGCTCTCGGAAAACGGCCAGCAGAACGGTAGCAACATGGCGAGCATCCGCCAGGGCCGCGACGTTATTGAGCGGATCAAAAGTGAAACCATCAACAACATCACCAGCCTGCTCACTCCGCTGTTCGGCAGCGATAACTTTCGCATCAGCGTGACGCCAACCGTCGACATGAGCAGCGTGGAAGAGACGCAGGAGCGCCTGGGCAAAGAGCCGCAAATCAGCGATGAGAATATCTCACGTGAAAATACCACCAACGAACTGGCTATCGGCATTCCGGGCTCGCTGAGCAATCGCCCGGTCAATCAGCCCGCGCAGCCCGTCACGCCGCCGCTGGCAGCGAACCAGCAGACCGCGCAGACGCAAACCAGCAATCCGTCTTCACTTTCCAGCCGCAGCCAGGAGCAGCGAAAATACGCCTTCGACCGCGATATTCGCCATATCCGCCATCCGGGCTACAAGCTCGAAAAACTGCGCGTGGCGGTGGCGTTAAACCAGGCTGCGCCACCGCTTGCCAGCATGACGCCAGAGCAGCTCACCGCCCTGACCCGGCTGGTGGAAGATGCCGCGGGGATCGAGAAAGCGCGCGGCGACTCCCTGACGCTGGACAAGCTGGCCTTCGTGGAAAGAACCGTTGATGGCCTGCCGGAGCTGAAGTGGTGGCAGGACCCGAACATCCAGTACTGGGGACAAAACGGTGGGATCGGCATGCTGATCCTGCTCACGCTGCTGTTTGGCCTGCGCCCGCTGGCGCAGCGATACGGTCGACGCGAACCGTCTGAGCTTGTCGCGATTGAGGGCAGCGCCCAGAAGGATGCAATTGAGAGCGACCTGGTGACGACGGAAGCCGGTCTGGCCGGCCTTCCTGGCCCGGCATTTAACCAGGATACGGAGCTGCCGCCGCAAAGTTCCGGCCTGGAAACGAAGGTCGAATACCTGCAAATGCTGGCGCAAAACGAAACTGAACGTATGGCCGAAGTACTGAAACAATGGATCAACAGCAATGAGCGAACTGACAGCAAGTCATAGCAGTAAAGGTAGCGTGAAAACAGGGCGCAGCCGGCTGGAGCAGGCCGCCATTCTGTTGCTCAGCGTGGGTGAAGAGGCTGCCGCCAAAGTGATGCAGAAAATGAACCGCGACGAGGTGATCCTGCTGAGCGACACCATGGCGCGCCTCCACGGCGTGAAGGTCGATCACGCGCGCCATGCGATGAATAATTTTTTCGATGATTACCGCGAGCAGAGCGGCATCAACGGCGCATCCCGCAGCTACCTGCGCGGCATTCTTGAAAAAGCGCTGGGGGGCGAAATCGCCAGCAGCGTGATCAACGGTATTTACGGGGATGAGATCCGCCACCGCATGGCGCGCCTGCAGTGGGTCGACGTTCCGCAGCTGGCGGCGCTGATTGAGCAAGAGCACCTCCAGCTTCAGGCCGTGTTCCTGGCCTTCCTGCCGCCGGACGTGGCGGCGGGCGTCCTCAGCGCGCTCTCGCAGGAGCGCCAGGATGAAATCGTCTGGCGTATTGCGCGCCTGGATGACGTCAACCGCGACGTCATCGACGAACTGGACAGATTGATTGAGCGCGGCGTGGCGGTGCTTTCCGAGCATGGTTCGAAAGTGGTTGGCATCAAGCACGCGGCGAACATCGTTAACCGTATCCCCGGCAACCAGCAGCAGCTGCTGGAGCAGCTGCGCGAACGCGATGCCGACGTGGTGGACGAGCTGGAACAAGAGATGTACGAATTCTTCATCCTCAGCCGCCAGACGCCAGCCACCCTGCAGCGCCTGATGGAAGAAATTTCCATTGAAGAGTGGGCGATTGCCCTTAAGGGCACCGAGCCGGTGCTGCGTCAGGCGATCTTCAACGTCATGCCCAAGCGCCAGGTCACCTTGCTGCAATCCACCACCACGCGCCTTGGCCCTGTGCCGGTCAGCCGCGTCGACCACGTGCGTAAAGAGATCATGGCCACGGTGCGCCAGCTGGCGGAAGAGGGCGAAATTCAGGTGCAGCTCTTCGCCGAGCAGACCATGGAGTAACCCATGTACAAAAAACAGAGCTTACCCTTAAGCGCGCTGACCAACAGCCGCCAGGCGGTGATTAAACCCCGCCTGCATAAGTTTCCGCCGCTGCGCAAGCGTCGCACGGCGCAGAGCCTGCCGCAGGAAGGCCATCCGCTGATGGACGACGCGGCGCTTCAGGCCCAGCTTCAGCAGGGTTTTCAGGATGGGCTGAACAGCGGCTTTGCGCAGGGGCTGGAAGAGGGCAAAAGCGAGGGCTATCAGGAGGGGCTGCGCCTCGGCTTTGACGAGGGCGTGCGTAAAGGCCGCTCCGAGGGCACCGTGCAGGCGCGCCAGCAGTTTCTGGAAGCCGCCCATCCGCTCGACAGCATCATTGCATCAATGGAATCGTTTATGGCGAACTACGAACAGCGTCGCCGCGAGGAGCTGCTGCAGCTGGTGGAAAAAGTTACGCGTCAGGTGATCCGCTGCGAGCTTTCCCTGCATCCCACGCAAATCCTCACCCTGGTGGAAGAGGCGCTGAGCGCGCTGCCGCAGCAGCCGGAACAGGTCAAAGTGCTGTTAAACAGCGACGAGCATCGGCGCATCAGCGAGGCTGAGCCTGAAAAAGTGGCGCACTGGGGGCTGACCGCCGATCCCGATCTCCCGCCGGGCGAATGCCGGGTGATCACCAATACCACCGAAATGGACGTCGGCTGTCAGCATCGTCTCGATCAGTGTATGGACGCCCTGAAGGCCAGCCTGCTGCCGGAAGCGCACGATGAGTGACCACGACTTCGAGCAGGTCTTACGCTCGCTGGAAAACATCAACCTGGCGCGCGTGGCGGGCCGGCTGGTGCGGGTAACGGGTATTCTGCTTGAGTGCGTCGGCTGCCGCCTGGCCGTTGGGCAGCTTTGCCAGGTCGAGGATGGCGAAGGGGCGTTGATTGAGGCGCAGGTCGTCGGCTTCGATCGCGACGTCACCTTTTTGATGCCCTTTAAGCAGCCTGCCGGGCTGATGGCGGGCGCGCGCGTCTACCCGATGGATAAGCAAAGCGGCGTGCTCATTGGCGACCAGTGGCTGGGGCGCGTGGTTAACGGCCTCGGCGAGCCGATTGATGATAAAGGCAAACTGACCGGCGACACCGTGCTGCCGCAGCAGCTGCCGCAGGTGCATCCCCTGAAGCGCCAGCCGGTTGAGGCGCCTCTTGATGTGGGCGTCAGGGCGATTAACGGCCTGCTGACCATCGGCAAAGGGCAGCGCGTGGGGCTGATGGCGGGCAGCGGCGTCGGTAAAAGCGTCCTGCTCGGGATGATCACCCGCTACACCCAGGCAGAAGTGGTGGTGGTTGGGCTTATCGGCGAGCGCGGGCGCGAAGTGAAAGAGTTTATTGACCACTCCCTGGGCGAAGCCGGACGGCGCAAATCGGTCATCGTCGCCGCGCCTGCGGATGAATCGCCGCTGATGCGCATAAAGGCGACGGAGCTGTGCCACACCATCGCCAGCTACTATCGCGACAAAGGCAAAGATGTGCTCCTGCTGGTGGATTCCCTCACCCGCTATGCCATGGCGCAGCGTGAAATCGCGCTCTCGCTGGGCGAACCGCCCGCCACGAAAGGGTATCCGCCCTCGGCGTTTGGGCTGATCCCAAAACTGGTTGAAAGCGCCGGCAACAGCGAAAGCGCCGGCTCCATGACCGCCATTTACACCGTGCTGGCGGAAGGCGACGACCAGCAGGACCCGATCGTCGACTGCGCGCGCGCGGTGCTGGACGGGCACATCGTGCTGTCGCGGCACCTGGCGGAGGCCGGGCACTATCCGGCCATCGACATCGGGCAGTCCATCAGCCGCTGCATGAGCCAGGTAACCGGGCGCGATCACCAGCGCGCAGCCCGCACCCTCAAGCAGCTTTATGCCGAATATCAAAGCATTAAACCGCTGATCCCGCTCGGCGGCTACGTGGCGGGTGCCGATCCGCTGGCGGATAAAGCCGTCAACCTCTCTCCGGCGATTACCCGCTATCTGCAGCAGGAAGTGCAGGACGCGGCTCCGCTCGATAAAACCATTGCCGATCTGAACGTACTGGCCCAGGCAGGATGATGAACGATGAAAAAAATCATTACGACACTTGAGCAGCTTCACCTGATGCGTAACCGCGCGGTGCAGGATCTTAGCGCCCGGCTGGCCTCACAGCAGCAGCTGTGCCAGCGGCTGGAGAAGAACATTCACGCCCTCTCGAATCTGGCGACCAGCCCGATCCAGGAGATGGCGGGCGGCGCAACCATGCTCTGCAATCAGTCGGTCTATAAGCGCCACATTCAGCGCGTGATCGACTGGCAAAAGCAGGAGCAGGCCCTGGCGAGCGTAGAAGCCCAGAAGCTGCAGGGGAACCTGCTGGCGGCATCCCGCAGGGAGAAAAGCCTGGAGCGGGTGCTGGATGAACGCCGCAGCGCGCAGCGCCTGGCGAACGAGCGGCGGGAACAGAAAACAACCGATGCGATATCAGCCCAGTGCTGGCTTCGACAGCAGCAGGCGCAGCGGCAGCGATAAGATGACCACGAATCTCATGCAAAACCTGCTGAAGCGCCAGCAGCAAAAACGATCGCACGCCACGCCGTTCGTCAGCGTCGTGTGCCCCACCTGGAACCGCCGGGCGTTTCTGCCCTATCTGCTCTATATCTTCCAGTATCAGGACTATCCTGCGGACAAGCGCGAGCTGATTATCCTGGATGACTCAGAGCAGAGTAACGAAGACCTGATCGCGATGATGGTCGATCCGGCGGTCTGCACGGTGCGCTATGTCCACAGCCCCGAGCGCCTCGATTTGGGCAAAAAGCGCAACATGCTCAACGAGATGGCGCAAGGGGAGTACATCATCTGCTTTGACGATGATGACTACTATGCGCCGAACAAGATCAGCGCGCAGGTGGCGGAAATGCAGAACAATAACGCCCTGTTTTCCGGCAGCGACACGATTTACATCTGGTACAGCCATCTGGATAAAATCTACCAGACCCATTCGTTCGGCGAACGCCACGCGCTCAACGGCACGTTCGGCTATCACCGCAACTTCCTGAAAAACCATCGCTATGAAGACACGGCAACGCTCGCGGAGGAGCAGGCGTTTCTGAACAACTTTACGACGCCGATTCAGCAGATCGATCCGCGTCAGGCGATCCTCTGTATTTCCCACAGCGCCAACACCTACGACAAAGATTTTGTCCTCGGCTCCTCGAAGCCGGTGGATTTAACGCTGGAGGATTTCGTCACCGACCGCAGCCTGCTGAGCCACTACCGTCGCCTGAGCCAGGCGCCGCTGAGTGCCTCGGTGGAGTGGCAGGCTTTTGAGAAGGTGGTGGTGCTTTACGATCCACAGGCGGATGCGCTTGCCTCGCAGGTGGAGTCGCTCCTTTCTCTGGGGCTGAAGCGCGAACGGCTGGTGCCGCTGGCGGTCAACCCGGCGGATAGCGAGCTGGAGCAACATTGTCAGGCGCTTGAGCTGGCCCAGCGCGAGGCGTGGAGCAGCGTGCTGCTGCTGGATGCCTCCGTGAAGTTTGTGCGCAAAGAGATGTCCCTCAAAACGGTTAACCAGCTGTTGACGCGCCTGCCGCATATCGACTGGCAGGTGGTATTGCTGGGGGGGCGCTACAACAGCATTTCACCCCTCAGGACGCTGCCCGGCGTGGCGCGGGTACTCGATGCGGGCTGCGGCTGTGCCTATGCGGTCAACGGCTCCTATATCCCAACGCTGCTTGCGCACTACCGACAGGCGAAAAGCCTCGATGCCTGCTGGCCAGCGCAAATGCAGTCGCACTGCTGGCTGGGGATGCAGCCGAGCTTCGCCTTTTTACCCGAAATAAAAGACCCGACGACGGGGGCAGGCATTGACTGTACCCACTGGTTCTTCCGTAAAAACTTTCAATGATAAACGCCGCCACAGCAGCGGCTGGAGCAGTCTGTATGGAATTAATCGAACATTACCAGCCTGAATACGTTCTCCGTTTCCGGGCGCGCGAAGCCGCCTGCACCTGTTTGGCCTGTCAGGCCGCCACGGGCAACTGGCCCCATACGAGCACGTCGTTGGGTAACCAGCAGCGTGACAGCCTTAACGCGGCCTGTGAAAGCGCAGCGCGGGACATACTTCTGGATCCGGACGCGTTCGTGCTGCACGCGGGCGAAGCCGCATCCGTCGGCGAACGTGAAGATAACCAGTGGAATGAAGTCCTCAACCAGCAGTGCATCAATATGGCCGTTCACCCGTCGCTGTCGCTGCAAAGCAGCCTGTATGCCATTGGCGTATTGCTCAGCAAGGCGCAGCGCTACGTGGATGAAAAACAGTGCGAACCGCAGCATCTGGTCACGATGGGCGAGCAGCTTTCTCAGCTGGCGGAGAATGGCATTCTCAATGAACAGTTCGCCATGCTGCCGACGATTGAGGTGAACCGCGTCGAAGCCCTGGGTGACATGGGGGCGATGCGCCTGAACCTGAATCTTCCGCCCATGCAGAAGATGATGTTCATGCTGAAGCTCAGCGAGCTGGCGGTGATGGAGCCTGCGAGGCTGCAGGACCGCCTGCGCGAGCTGGATGCCAGGCCGATCCCCCTACTGGAGGCGCAGCCGCATATTTTGCGTAATATGCTGATTTATCGCCTGTACGGGGAGTTCTTCCCGTGCGCGGCATTTGATAACTACGGCGAAGCGCTTATGTCGCTGACGCGTCAGTTCTTCCAGGTAAAAATGCTGTGCGCGATGTGGCTGGAGGATAACGCCGAGCTGACGGAAGACGATTTTATCAGCCTGGTAAGCGCCTGGTATGGCTGGCAACAGCAGGCGACGCCGGGGAACGAGAGGGTGAACACGGCTGATTACACCCTGCTGTGTGGGTTATCACTGATTTAACGAAAGGCGGCCTGTGCCGCCTTTTTACTCCGTCATGTATTCAGAATAAAGTCTTCAGAGTTAATAAAGCGCTCTATATGCTCCCACCAGTCCGCGTCGGAAAACTGCGCCAGGCACGCATATTTTTTGGCGTTGGGACACCACTCGGAAAATTGCTGGCTTGTTGGATGTGCCCACTTTTTATGCAGGGTATGTTTAAAGAAATTCTCGTTCATGATCAGATGCCCACACTGCCCAAACTGGCAGCCAACGTTTATACCCTGCGCATTCCACCCCAAAATATTATGGCGATAGGGAAGACGGTACTGAGACGGAATAATCGAATAAAGCGCCGAGATGGCGATCTCCGTATAGCCGGCCAGCGCGACGGGACCAGAATCGCAGGCCACCAGCAGCTGGCACAGGCTCATTAAGTAGACGGTCTGCGTGATGGTAAACGCGTTCATGCCGTTGATAACGCCCGGCATGTCAATGTGCATGGTTTTCTTATTCTGGAATTTATTATTGTCGCTGCCGATAAGAATGACCTGCCATCCTGCGCGAATAAAGCGTTCAGCAAGTTTCTTCCAGTGCTGTTCCGCCCACGTTCTGTTGGGTGAGCCAATGTTGGGGTGAAGTAAAACGACCTTGCCGCGGGTGATGTTATGAACGCGCATGAAGCGATCGACGGGGTCTTTATCAATCTTTTCAAAATCAAGCCTTGCGCGCTTGTGCGTATCGAACGTGTCGGGCGTCACTTCGCTGATGAATGCGTCCGTCATGTGTGAAGGTGCGACAATCTGCTCCCATCGTTCAAAGAAGTGAAGCCGGGAAAAGCGATTTGCAAGCTCGATCTGAAAGCGTTGATCGGCGGTGAGCGCATGGATATCCCAGTGCTCAACCTCTGCGGTACTATTGTCTATTAATTCGGCGTACAGCTTATTCGTAACAAAAACGAACGCATCCTCCGGGTAACGGGTTTTTAACGCATGAATGGCGCCCAGGCCATACACGATATCGCCCATTGATGCCGAAGAGTAAAAGATGCGTTTGACGTGCCCTTCACGGTGATACGTCGCCAGTTCGTCAGCGTAGCGAACAGCGTCAGGTGACAGATTAAACGTCGCGAGCAACTCGCTTTCGGGAAGGCATAATTCCTCTTTTGCCGTCATAGATATGATATAGCGGTTTGAAGGATTATTGAGGGTGGTCAGCTCGTCCCGGAATGATGAGATAACGTTTTTTGGCGTTATACCGAGCCATTGCATGGCGGAAAATGGCAGGCAGGGCGGGAGTTGATAAAAATGGTCGCTGGCCGCCCGCAAAACGCCAGCATCGTTATCATTATGCGATAGCAGGAAGAATTTGTGTCCTGTATGTCGTTGGCGAATATCCAGCAGTTGCTCTGCAAACACTCTCTTGTGCGTATCGGCGAGCGAAGGGTGTCGCGGTGCGATGTGTGAGCAATAATAAACATCGTCCTGGGCAAAAAAATCGCGGATAACCGCGATCATCGAGTCGGGTATACACAGAAAATTCGAGAAAACCTTTTTTTGCTCTTCCGTTAAGGGGGCAATAAACCGTACCGGTAAATCGGCGCTGTTAATGTTTTCATCGGTAATGTAATAAGCCGCATCGGTGAAATGATGCCACGCATAGCCGCACGCCATCAGCTCTTCGATGCTGCCGACAAAGCCCGCATGACCATTCAGGGCCGCAGATAATTTTTTATATAATTCAGCGTTATTTTGGGACTGAGATCTTAACGCGTAATCCCTCACGCTCGTTTCATAGATGTGAGGCTTGATGCAGTGCATGTTGTCTTTGAAAACAGAGCAAAAAATCAGCAGCGCAAGGCTGGCCGTGCTCGCTTCAACGTGCACCTCAATTTCATTAAGATTGTGCTGATGAAGAATGTTCGCCAGCGAGGTCAGCGTATTTTTCAGCTCGCCGTCAGCGTAATGTATTTCTGAAATATCAAGCGATGCAAAAGGTTGCGGATTAACCTTTGTATTTTTCAAAACAAAAATCGTTTTGCACGCCTCTTTTGCGACAGAGTGAATGTGGTTCGCCACCTGATGGCAAAAGTTAGCACGAGTTGTTTCAATGTATATTTTTGTTTTCACGGGATATAGGGCGTTAATTTTGCCTGATCGTTTCGATAATTGACGTGGTGGAGATGGTGGGTGTTCGGGCCAGATAAACAACCTCACACAGCGGGGAGAGATGATCAAACCTGCCTTTCCAGTCATCGCCCATCACCAGCGTTTGCGCGTTAAAGCGTCTGATATAATCCGCTTTTAGCTCGAGCCACTCCTCCAGGAACACCTCATCTACGCACCTTAACGACTCAATAATGTGCATTCGCTCATTCTGAAGATAGACCGGGAGGCGCGCCTTTTTTTGCAGATTCAGCTCGTCTGAAGAGATGCCGACCACCAGGCGATCCCCCAGGGCCCTTGCGCGCCGTAAGATATTAAGATGGCCGATATGAAAAACATCAAAAGTGCCAAATGTGATAATCGTTTTCATCATTGCTTTCTGTTATCAGGATGAAACCGCTTATCCCGACGTCGCCTCGTCAATAATTTCCGCAGCGCGTAAACCCGCGTTCCCGTCATTAAACGCATCGCAATATTCCGTTCTGATAAAATCCAGCTCGGCGGCATTTTTATGCCACGGATAGTCTTCGGAGAGGAACGTGCGAAGATCGGCCATATCCCGCGCGTCGGGAAGGAGCTTTCGGATCTGCTGCTCGGGGCTTTCGATGGTGCTGTACGATCTATTTTTTGTCAGCAGGTCGTCCATCTCATCCCAGCGCAATAAAATCACGCGTTTTTCGGCATTAACCGCATCGAAAATAAAACCGCTGTTGTCGCTTATCACATAGTCAGCGTGTTCCAGAAGCGCAAAGGTCGACGTATTATCCGTGACGATATTCTTTAAAAAACGTCTGGCGGCCTTCAGGCTTTGCTGTTCTTCTTTTCTGTATAACGTACCGTGGTGTAGCTTGCAGATAATGTTGTATTCGCCGCTCAGCCGGCCTAATTTTTCTGCCCAGTGCGGTAAAGAGCTAAGCTCTCCGTATGTCGGCGCATAGAGCAAGGTCGGTTTTTGAGGATCTAACGTAATGTGGGAAGGCAGTGCCTGCGGATATTTTTTGCTATGCCAGGCATCAAAGCGAGGGTTTCCCACCACCTTAACGCGTGAGGCGAGGTCGAGCGCTTTGGCCGTGTAGTGGCTGTAACATAAAATATAATCATATTTGCCGTTCCACGCCGCATGATTCCATTCATTTTTAGCCAGGCCATAAACCGTACGGACGTGTATCGGCGCAATTTTCTCGGCATAGGAAAGGTAATAGGGCGTAACAAGACAGCTGTAGACCTGCTCATGTTTTAACACGGAAGATAAAAGCATAAAGCGCAGCCCGGGAACATTCACCGTTCCCAGGAAATTGACCATGTTATTCACATATTCGGCTTCTATCACGTCATTAATAATGATATCGCAGGGAATATTTTTATTGAGAAGCGCAGTAATAATATTGATGTAGACGTCGTAGTGAAAAGAGGTTTCCATCAGGAAGCCAATGTAGCGCGTTTTATGGCTCGTTTTCAAAGACATATTATGTATTTCCCTCAGCAGCACGCCCGCTTAAATTTGCTCATAAAGCCAGTTTTCCGGCTCGCTAATATTCAGCAGGTTTTGCAGGATCTCCTGCTGCATTGAGAGTACGGCGATGTTGCTGTCGTTAAGCGCCTTGCACTCTGCAGCCACCTTTTCAAGGGAATCCCAGAGCGCGTTGAGCTGTTGCTGATGCTGAGCGGGAAGACGGGAAAAAAGCGTGCGCAGGCCGGGCGAGCCGACGGGGATACCAAGCTGGGTAAGCAGCTGATAGCGCTGCTTGCTGTTCTGGGACAGCGTCTCGTAATGCGCAATAAGCTGCGGGTTGAGGATATCCAGCCGTGCTGCATCACGTGCGATAAGCCACTGGCGCTGATCGGCAAGAAGGGTTTTCAGGCTTGCGTAGGTTTCACGGTCTTCCACCATGCCCTGTACCAGCGTTTTGACGCACTGAGCGGCGTTACTCATTGTTACCTCTGATAATATTTCTCGATAGCGCTGGTCAGCGAGTCGATATCGACGCTGATTTTCCCATTCGCAATCGCTTCTTTCATGCTGGCGACGCGCGCCATATCGACTTCTGGCAAGGCGGCCAGCTGGGTCTGCGCATCACCAAGAACGGGGTCGATGGCAGCGGTTCGGGTGGTTTTCATCTCTTCAGTGCCTGCGGTGCGCGTCGGGGTCGTGGAACTGGCCTGATTGACTGCGCTCGTCATTGCGTACTGGGTGGATGTCACTTTCATCGCGGTACTCCATCTTCGGAATTTTTATTGGTCGTTTTCGCCAGGGGGATGCAAAGCGGAAAAAGGTTTTCCTGACGCCTTACCAGGGTAAAGCGACGCATCAATACGAAAACTTAAACGGGGCGTCATATTTTTATCGACCGGCGGTAAAGCCGGTTCTGACCACGCCCATGTCCACGACGGTCGCAGAAACTTCCCGCTCGCTGCTTTCGTTTTTCACCTTGATCATCTCGCCTTTGCGCCCCTTTTTGCTGGCAATGCCCATCGTGCGCGCTTCGACGCCATCCTGGACGGCAATCATCAGCACGCGCTGGCCGCGCTCCACCATTACCGGTGAATCAAGCTGGCTTTGGCTAATCGGCTGCAGCTCGCGAACGCGGCGCTTCAGGGTTAACCCCACCACCTCGTCCGGACGGGTGATATAGCCGCTGCGCAGGTTGCTGATGTTGAATTTTCGGCGCGTGAGATCGGAGGCGGCAAGCACGTGACCGCGCTCAAGCGTCTCTTTCGCCATCAACACCTGCAGATAGATATCGGGTTTGACCGTCACCGCCACGTCCCAGCCGCTTCCGGCCTCGCAGCGCACGTCAAAGCGCAGGCGACGTAAATCAAGGTGTTCACCGCCCGGCATGCTCACGCTGAGCGGCGCGGGGCAGGGCGCGTATTGCGAAATCTCGGAGGGGATAAACAGGTTCAGCTTCGCCTGATAATCCTCCCAGCGGTTGCGTTCCGCTTCCTGGCGAATGGCCTCTGCGGCCTGCTGCTGAACGCGGGCATAAACCTGCTTGCGCGCGGTGGACGGCTCAGGCTGAGCCTCCGCCGGAAGCGCAATAACGCCGAGTAGCGCCGCGAAAACAGACCAGCGGAAAAATACCTTCCCTTTTGGACGGCATATTGCTGAAAAACGTATTGAATTCATGATGTTAAAAACCTGGCACGATAGTTGCTTTAAATGCTGTAGCAACACGGACTATCGCAGGTGTCCATCATCAGAAAGGAGTGAGCTGTGAGTATTACTTTTGATAAGGCATTGGGCGTTCATCCGCAGGCTGTAGCACTTCGACTTTCCAGGGCGGAACTGCTTTCAGCAAATCTGGCTAACGTCGATACCCCCAATTTCCAGGCTAAAGATATTGATTTTGCCGCGGAGATGCAACGTTCACAGCGGGATTTCTTTCCCGGGTCTGCGCCGCAGGAGATGTATCGCGTGCCGTACCAACCCTCCTCGGACGGCAATACCGTTGCGCTGGACGTGGAGCAGGCGGAGTTTTCAAAAAACGTGCAGGACTATCAGATGAGCCTGGCGTTTTTAAACATGAAATTCACTGGCCTGAAAAAGGCAATTGAAGGTAAGTGATTGAATCAGGTAACTAAAAATGGCTTTTAGCGATATTTACCGCGTTTCGGGTTCGGCGATGACGGCTCAAACCGTCCGCCTGAACACCATCGCCAGTAACCTCGCCAACGCCGAAACCCCGGCGGTGGATGAAGGCAATGTGTACAAAGCGCGCCGCCCGGTCTTTGCCGCGGTGTACCAGAACGACCAGCTGATGAGCGACAAAGCGCTAACCGGCGCGCGCGTTCAGGTGCTGGACGTGGTCTCGACGGGCAATGCCGTGCAGCGCTACGAGCCGCATCACCCGATGGCAAATGCGGACGGTTACGTCTGGTACCCGGACGTCAACGTGGTGGAGGAGATGGCCGACATGATGTCCGCGTCGCGTAACTTCGAAACCAACGTGGATGTTCTTAACAATGTAAAAAGCATGCAGCAAAGCCTGCTGCGTCTTGGAGAGGCGTAATACATGAGCGTGAATGGCGTATCCAACCAATCCGGTACCACGACCTACGACAGCGGCGTGTCGGGGAATGACAATACGGCGGCAGGCATGAACAACCTGTTTATGCAGCTGCTGGTCGCGCAGATCCAAAATCAGGACCCGCTTAACCCCACCGACGGTACCGAGTATGTCGGCCAGCTCGCGCAGCTGACCCAGGTGCAGTCCATGGAAACCATGTCACAGCTGATGGCGAACAACGCCGTGCTGATGGACAACCTTCAGACCCTCACCACGGGCAACCTGGTCGGGCAAAAAGTGATGGTCCAGACCGACACGGTCGAAACCGACGGCAGCACCAGCATTGATGGCCGCCTGACGCTGGATCATGCCGCCAATACCGTCACGGTGATCGTGAAGGATGAAAGCGGCAACGAGACCAAAATCGAGCTGGGCAAACAGGAAAAAGGAACGGTGGATTTCAGCATCGATCCCGAAGCGCTGGGCTTAAAAGAGGGTAAATACAGCCTGTCCGTGGTGACGGATACCGAAGAGACCAAGGTGCCGATTGAAGTCGGCGGCGTGGTGAACAACGTGCGCATTCCGCTCGACGGCAGCCCTACGGTGCTGAACATCACCGGGATTGGCGAAGTCGCTTACAACAATATTACGCAGTTTGGGCAGTCGAGTGACAAAAACCCAAAGGGATTAATGAGTTAATCAGGAACAATTATGAGCTTTGACATTGCAATTTCGGGCTTGAATGCCATTAACCAGCAGCTGGGCGCGATCTCCAACAACATCGCTAACTCCGGCACCGTGGGCTTTAAGTCAGGCCGCGCGGAGTTTGCTTCTCTGTATGCCGAAGGCCAGCCTTTGGGCGTGGGCGTGACCGGTATTGCGCAGAGTATTTCCAAAAGCGGAAGTATTTTTTCCTCTGCCAGCAGCCTCGACCTGGCGATCAACGGCGACGGCTTCTTCGTGATGCGCGACAGCGCGGGCAGCACGGCGTATACCCGCGCGGGCTACATGCAGACCGACAGCCTCGGCAACCTGATCAACAACCAGGGCATGTACCTGCAGGGCTATCCGGTGGATGCCAACGGCGTGATCCAGACCGGTACGGTCGGGAATCTGACCATCAGCAGCGGTTCGCTTCCGGCTAAAGCAACCAGCTCGCTCGACTTCACGGCAAACCTTAACGCCAACGAAAAGCTGCCCAAAACCGCCACCTTCGATCCTACCGACGAAACGTCGTATAACCACACCTACGCGACGCAGGTGTACGACTCGCTGGGCCGTGAGCACACGCTGAAGCAGTATTTTGTTAAAACCAGCGATAACGAGTGGGAAGTGCACTACTACATGGATGACCAGGATATGGGCACCACGCAGAAGATGACCTTCACCGAGCAGGGCGTGCTGGAAACGCCTAACGGGGCCGTCAACATTAAGGCCGATATTCCTGGCGCGGAAGGGATCGAACTGGCGCTGAGCTACAACGGCACCACGCAGTTTGGGTCTGATTTTTCCGTCAGCAAAAACAACGGCAACGGCTATGCCTCCGGCGAACGCACCGGACAGACCATCGACAAAGACGGCAGCGTGTACGCCACCTTCTCTAACGGTGAACGTCTGCTGCAGGGCCAGGTGATTCTGGCGACCTTCGCGAACCCAAATGGCCTCTCGTCGCAAAACGGCACCACCTGGACGCAAACCGCCAGCTCCGGCGCGCCGCTGACCGGCACGCCGGGCACGGGCCTGCTGGGCGCGCTGACCTCTAACACGCTCGAAGGCTCTAACGTTGACCTGACGGCCGAGCTGGTGGGGCTGATGACCGCCCAGCGTAACTACCAGGCCAACACCAAAGTGATCAGCACCAACGACAGCATGATGACGGCGCTGTTCCAGGCGGTGTAATGGATCACTTAATTTATACCGCCGTCAGCGGCGCCAGCCGAAGCCTGTCGCAGCAGCAGATCCACGCCAATAACCTGGCGAACGTGAACACCCAGGGGTTCCGTCACGATCTGGATAGCGCCCTGTCGCAGCAGATCCAGGGTGAGGGTTACGCCTCGCGTTTCCTGGTACAGCAGCAGCAGGGCGGCGTGGACCTGACGCCGGGCGCAACGCGTGATACCGGACGCGATCTGGACGTGGCTATCAAAGGCAGCGGCCTGATTGCGCTGGTGAGCGGCAACCGCGAAGTCTATACCCGCAACGGCCAGATTGAAGTGGGGCCGGAAGGGGATCTGACCATCGACGGTTTGCCGGTGTCCGGCGATAACGGCCCGATCGTGCTGCCGCCGTTTTCCTCCATCAGCATTGCCGATGACGGGGTGATCTCCATCGTGCCGGATGACGGCAACGTGGCCGCGCCGATGGAGGTCGATCGCATCAAGCTGGTGGATATTCCCGCCGCCCAGCTGAGCAAAAACAGCGCCGGGTTTATGGTCACCACCGCCAACGTCAACCCGCGTACCGAAGAGGTCGAGCTGGTAGCGGGCCATCTTGAAAGCTCCAACGTCTCGGCGATAAGCGAGATGGTGTCGAGCATTGCGCTCAACAGACAGTTTGAAGCGCAGATCAAGATGATGAAGGCGGCGGAAGATCTGGCCACGGCGGGCAACCGCCTGTTGCGTAATACCTGATTGAGTAAGGAATAACGATGAATCCCGCTTTATGGATCAGCAAAACCGGCCTTGCCGCGCAAGACGCCAAGATGAGCGCCATCTCCAACAACCTGGCGAACGTCAACACCACCGGGTTCAAGCGCGATCGCGTGATGTTCGCCGATCTGTTTTATCAGAATCAGCGCACGCCGGGCGGCCAGCTAGACCAGAACAACACCTCGCCGACCGGCATTCAGTTCGGTACCGGGGTAAAAATCGTCGGCACGCAGAAAGAGTTCTCGACCGGCAATATTCAGAACACCGGGCAGAAGATGGATGTCGCCATCACCGGTCAGGGCTTTTTCCAGGTTGAAACCAGCGATGGCGACATTGCCTACACCCGCGCGGGTAACTTCCAGAAGAACCCGGACGGCCTGCTGACCAACGCGCAGGGGCTGCCGCTGGTACCGCAAATCGAGCTGCCGGACAACGTGAAGGATATCCAGATCGGCAAAGACGGCACCGTTACCGCCACGGTTGCGGGCGAAACGGAGCCGGTTGAGCTTGGGCAGATCACCCTGGTGAACTTTGTGAATCCAGCCGGACTTGAGGCCATCGGCGGCAACCTGTACCGCGAAACCGCAGCCAGCGGGGAAGCGGTTGAAGGCGTCGCGGGCGAAGAGGCGTTCGGCCAGCTTGAGCAGGGATCGCTGGAAGGCTCCAACGTTCAGGTAGTGGAAGAGATGGTCGATATGATTACCGTCCAGCGCGCCTACGAGATGAACGCCAAAATGGTCTCTGCCGCAGACGATATGTTGAAGTTTGTCACGCAGCAGATGTAACGCGTGAAGTGAAGTGAACAAAAAATGAAAAAGCAGTTAGTTACCGGCTTTTTTGTACTTCTGCTGGCCGGGTGTGAAAGCCCGGCCCTGCTGGTACATAAAGACGATGCGGCCTACGCGCCGCCGGAAGATTTTGCCATGCCGCCTGCCGAAACGAAGGGCGGCGGTCTGTACAACGCCAATTACAACTGGTCGCTGACCCAGGACCGTCGCGCCTATCGCGTGGGCGATATCCTGACCGTGAAGCTGGATGAATCAACCCAGGCCAGCAAGCAGGCGCGCACCAACTTCGGCAAGAAAAACGATGTCTCCATCGGCATTCCGGAGGCCTTCGGCCATTCCGTCGACAAGCTCTCCGGCTCGATCGACGGCAATCGCAACTTCAACGGTAATGCCACCTCGCAGCAGCAGAACAGCCTGCGCGGTGCCATCACCGTTGCGGTCTATAAGGTGCTGCCCAACGGCGTGCTGGCGGTGCGCGGTGAGAAGTGGCTGACCCTCAACCAGGGCGACGAGTATATGCGCGTCACGGGGCTGGTGCGTGCGGAGGATATTGAGCGTGATAACTCCGTCTCTTCCCAGCGTATCGCCAACGCGCGTATCTCCTATGCGGGACGCGGCGCGCTAAGCGATGCCAACTCCGCAGGCTGGCTGACGCGCTTCTTTAACCATCCGCTGTTCCCAATTTAATGGAGTCTGCCATGCAAAAAGTCATGCTGTTTCTGATGCTGCTGTGGACCACCGGCGCGGCGGCGGAGCGCCTGGGTAACGTCGTGGATATTCAGGGCGTGCGCGGTAACCAGCTGGTGGGCTACAGCCTGGTCGTGGGCCTTGACGGCACGGGCGATAAGAACCAGGTGAAATTCACCAGCCAGTCGGTGACCAACATGCTGCGCCAGTTTGGCGTCCAGCTGCCGACCAAAATCGATCCTAAAGTGAAGAACGTCGCCGCCGTGGCCATCAGCGCCACGCTGCCGCCGGGGTACGCGCGCGGGCAGGCGATTGACGTGACCGTCTCGTCGATTGGCGATGCCAAAAGCCTGCGCGGCGGTACGTTACTGCTGACGCAGCTGCGCGGGGCCGATGGCGAAGTCTATGCCCTGGCGCAGGGGAACGTGGTGGTGGGCGGCGTGAAGGCCGAAGGCAACAGCGGTTCCAGCGTGACTATCAACACGCCGACCGTCGGGCGCGTGCCGAACGGCGGTTCCGTTGAGCGTGAAATCCCGTCCGATTTTCAACAGAACAATCAGGTGATTTTAAACCTCAAGCGTCCGAGCTTTAAAACCGCCAACAGCGTTGCCGTCGCCCTTAACGGCGCCTTTGGCTCGGGCACAGCCACTGCGCAGAGCGCGACGAACGTGGTGGTTAACGCCCCGCAGTCTGCGGGCGAGCGCGTGGCCTTTATGTCGATGCTGGAAGATGTGCAAATCAACGCTGGCAAGCAGCCGCCTCGGGTGGTGTTTAACGCCCGTACCGGCACGGTGGTGATTGGCGATGGCGTGGTGGTCCGTGCCGCGGCGGTATCCCACGGGAACCTGACCGTGACCATCCGCGAATCGTCCAACGTCAGCCAGCCGGGCGCGTTCAGCCAGGGACAAACCGTGGTTACGCCGGAAAGCGACGTCAGCGTCGACAGGGGCCGTGGGCAGATGGTGACGGTGGCGGCGGGTACCAGCCTGCGCAGCATCGTCAATACGCTGAACAGCCTCGGCGCATCGCCGGATGACACCATGGCCATTCTGCAGGCGCTGCATGAAGCGGGCGCGCTGGATGCTGAACTGGTGGTGATTTAAGGAGCCGCTATGCTGAACGCCATTACCTCGAATACCGCCATGCTGCCCGGGGATATGACCGGGCAGGTCAAACCGCAAAATCTGGAACAGGCCGCCGAGCAGTTCGAAGCCATGTTCCTGCGCTCGCTGATGAAGGAGATGCGTAAGGCGTCGCAGGCGCTGGTGGACGATAACCCGTTCGACAGCAAGCAGCAGCGCATGATGCAGGAGTTCTACGACGACAAGCTGACCTCGCAGCTGGCGTCGCAGCGCAGCACGGGCATTGCGCAGATGATTATCACCCAGCTTGGCCCTCAGGAGCGCGCGTCGCTTAAGAACGCGCAGGGTATGGTCGCTTTACAAGAACATCCTCAGCAATTAACGCCCCCCGTCGTACCGGCAGTACGCCGTGGGCAGGAGTAACCGATGAACATGATCAACATTGCCTGGAGCGGCCTGCAGGCGGCGCAGTTTGGGATGAGCGTGACCTCCATGAACATCTCCAACGTGCTGACGCCGGGCTATAGCCGCCAGGGCATTATTCAAAGCTCGGTGGTGACGATGGGCCAGGGCGGGATGTCCGCCGGGGCCGGCGTTCAGGTCGACAGCATCCGCCGCGTTTCCGATCAGTACCTGACCAACCAGGTGTGGCAGAGCAACAGCAAAGCCAACTACTACGGCATCAACAATCAGTATCTCGGTTCGCTGGAGAAGGTGATCGGCACGGATTCAACCAGCCTGGGAACGGGGCTGGATGATTTCTTTTCAGCGCTGAGCGCGCTCACGAAAGAGCCGGAAAGTGAAGCCAACCGCCAGCAGCTGCTGAATCAGGCAGACTCCCTGGCGACGCGCTTCAATAACATGAACGACTTTATCAATAGCCAGAAGACGTCGATCGCCAACCAGCGCGACACCATGGTGGGGCAGATCAACAGCCTGACCGCCGGGATCGCGGATTACAATAAAAAAATCATGGAGATGGACTCCACGGGCGGCAACAGCAACGTGCTGCGCGACCAGCGCGACGAGCTGGTGAAGCAGCTGAGCACCTATGCCGACGTGAAGGTGGTAGAGGACAGCAACGGCAGCTATTCCGTTTCAATGAAAAACGGCCAGCCGCTGGTGAGCGGTAAAGTGGCCGGGGAGCTGAGCAGCAGCCTTGACGGCAGCGGTAACCCGGTGCTGAGCCTGAACTTTTCCAACACCACGTTCTCTCTGAACCCGTCGACGGGCGGACAGCTCGGCGCACTGTACGACTATGAGACCGGCGACCTCGCCGAGATGCAGGCCTCCGTGCAGGGCATGGCGGAAGCCGTTGCCACGCTGTTTAACGATCAGCTGGCGCAGGGCTTTGATAAGAATGGTAATAAGGGCAAACCGCTGTTTACCTTCGACCTGACCAATCCAACCGGGATTTTGCAGGTTAACGATCTCAAGCCCGACGAGCTGGCGTTATCCGGCAAGCCTGACGAGCAGGGGAACGGCGACAACCTGCAGCTGCTGATCGACCTGAAGAACAAAAAGGTCGATATCGGCGGAATGGGCAATATGAGCCTCAACGAAGGCGCTGCGGCAATCATCTCAAACGTGGGTATTGCCAGTAAAAAATCCCAGAGCGAGCTGGAAGCCGCGCAGGGGGTTTACGACCAGGCACAGCTTCAGCGCAATAATCTCAGCGCGGTAAACCAGGACGAAGAGGCCATTAACCTGCAGGTTTACATGCAGGCGTACCAGTCGAACGTCAAGGTGATTGCCACCGGAAACCAGATTTTCAACGACCTGTTAGGCCTGTTTTAACCGGCGTTAAGGAACACACTTATGCGAATCAGCAGTCTCTATAACTCCGACGCCATGATGGCGCAGCTTGGCACCAACGGAACGCGCATCAGCAAGCTGATGGAGCAAATGGCCACCCAGAAGCGAATTAACGTTCCTTCGGACGATCCGGTTGCGGCCACGCGTCTGGTGCAGTTGAACCGCGAACAATCCGCGATCCAGCAGTATCAAAACAATATTAAAGGCCTGAGCGGTTCGCTTTCCAGCCAGGAAGCGAACGTCACTGCCATGAAAGATCAGCTGCTGGCGCTGAACGATAAGCTCGTATCGGCGGCAAACGGCGGCGCGCTGAGCGATGAAGACATGGCCAGCTATGGCAATGAGCTTTCTTCCATGCTCGATTCGCTGGTGGCCTCGCTGAATGCCCAGAACGAAAGCGGCGGCTATCTCTTCTCCGGCACCAAAACCGATACCAAACCGGTTGTCTGGGATGAGTCGCAGGGAAAATATGTCTATCAGGGCAATAACGGCACGCGTGAAACCACGGTGGCGAACGGCGTAAACGTGACGGAAAACACCAGCGCGGTTGGGGCGTTTTCCGGCAACGGTGACGATCTGGAAATGCTCAACAAGCTGAAGGCCCTGAGCGATAAAATGCAGGACCCGGCGCTGTCGGTAACGGATTATCAGGACGATCTTAACGAGATGCTGACGCTGTCGGGCCAGTCTCGCGATAAGGTTGCCGGGTTACTGACCGATCTGGGCGGTCGTCAGAACCGCCTGACCATGCTTGACGATGCCCATACGGACGTCAGCATGGCGAACGATCAGGTGGTTCGCGATCTGTCCGATACCGACTGGGCGACCACCAGTATTAATCTGCAGCTGTATACCAACTCCGTGCAGATCACCAACAAAGCGTACAGCATGATCAGTCAGCTTTCGCTCTTCAGCATGTTGTAATCGTTATGCAAGTCGGCTTAAAAACGAACTCGTTATCCACGACTCAAACCCCGGTCAGAACCACGCCGGGGGCAGCTTCGCCCATTGCGCGAACGGAACATCTTGATAAAACCCGGCGCAGCGCGCCGGTATTCCCGGAGTCGGCGCTGCTTTCGCGACGCCCTTTGCGCTATAACGTTCAGCTTAACCAGCAGCTGACGGCGGTACAGAAGGCGGAAGATTATCTCTCCGAAGCGGAAAACCAGCTTCTGGTGCTACGCCATCAGGCCATGCGCGGCAACGGCGATGAGCAGGCCGCGACGGTGCATAGCCTGCTCCAGCAGCGCAGCAGGCTGTCGGGCGGTACGGTCGATCGCAACTTCAACGTGACGCTGCAGCAAAAGAGCAAAGTGAACTTTTCGCTGCCGGGCATGGAGAAGGTGCTGGAGCAGACGCCGGGCGAAACCCTGGTGTTCGCGCTCGGCGGCAGCAAGCGGGAGCTTACCGCCGTTGCCATTCCGGCAGAGGCGACCCCGCGTCAGGCGCTGGTCCACCTGAACGTGGGGCTGGGTCGTCTGGGCATTCACGCATCGTTAGGCGATGACGGCAGCGCGGTTTTTCAGGTGGATGAAGCCCGCTGGGGGCGGGTGAGCCAGCATTTGAGCGTGCGGGGGGAAGGGCAACAGTTCCCGGCGGATGCGTTTACGCTGCTGGCGCCGCGGGCCGAAGCGAGCCGCGAAGATGATATTAGCCAGATCGGCAGCCAGTGGGAGCGGGGGGCAAGCGGTAAGCTTCAGCAAACGCTGGAGCAAATTACCCGCGAACGAAGCAAATTGCATCAGCACCAGGAGCGCGTGTCGTCGCGCATTCAGGACATGGCTACGGCGTACAGCCCCCGCGAGGCGCTGGAGACTTCGCGCGCGCTCAGCGGCGCGCTGGCAAAGAGCGGTAACCAGTACGGTCTGCTGTCGAAAGCCCTGGCGGCGCAGGGAAATATTTCGCTATCGACGGTGAAGAATCTGCTGGGGTAACGCCTCTCCCGCGGGGCTAATGCGAGCAGTGAACAATCCCCTCGCCCCGCCGGAGAGAGGGTTAGGGTGAGGGCAGAGTGCGGGCGAGAAACGTCTCATTTGCGCAGCGGGTAGAGGAAAATGGCGCCGCTTTGCCCGACAACCAGCGGCTGATTGCCGACATAAACGGGCTGCATCCAGAAATCGATGTGCATTAGCATATCCACCAGACCATCAATCATCAGCCCTTTTTGCGCCGCGCTGTAGTAAATAGGCGTGTAGGAGAAGAACCGCTTGCCGTGCTGCTCGTTGATTTCGGTGAATTTCCCCTTCAGCACAAACCGGTTATCGTTCGGGTTGGTGATGGTCGTTAAAATGGCGTGGTTAACGGTCTGCATATGCGAATCGTAAATCTCTTTACGGCGCGACATCAGATCGTAGAAACCCAGCTGTAAAAAACCTTCGACATCCGCCTGTGGGGCAGCGGATGGGGTTAAAAACCGCACCCCTGAAAATACTGCCCCAGCGATCAGAAGGTATGACAAGAGCCATTTCCAGTTAAGAACAGACTTCCATCTCACTGATTTTCCTCCTCGTTTCACGCAATATCAGGTTGTTTAACTGTGTCGGGTCAATTCGCCAGTGGTAGATCGCCATCACCAGCTGTTTTTTGTCACACGGGCTTCGGAGCGCGAAGGTGTAGTTCAGCGTCTGGTCCACGCTCTGGTAAAAGATCGTCATGGTGATGGACTGGGACTTGTTCTGCTGGTTGATGGCATACAGCGTATCTTTGATCTTGCTGTAAAAGTCCTCTTTGTTCATCGCCAGTCGATTGGCTTCTGAAATCTCATAGATGCGGATATTGCTGTAAACCCCGGGCTCCTGCTCGGTGGCGACCAGCCTTGAGCCATGCGAGTTGGCGTACTGCCATCCGGCGACCGCGCTGGCGACGACCACCGCAACGAAAAGCAAAAGCATCATCATGCGCTGATGCAGGCGCGATCGCGCGTGTTCCTGCGGTGCCACTGCCTCCTGCGTCAAAACCGGGGCATCTGGCTCGGGCAGTTCAGCTGGTTCTATTTCGGCAGGGAGGAGAGCGGTCTCTTCAGCACGTTCTTCTTCGACGTCCGCTGGGATTGCGCTAGCGGATTGATCCGTCTCGTCACTTTCATGCTCAACGAAGCGACACCAGGCCTGCTCCAGCAAATACCCCTTTTTGGGAACCGTTTTTATTATTTTCTGTTTTTTTCCATCATCTTCCAGCGCCGTGCGCAATGCGTGTATCGCATTGGGAAGACTGTTATTTCCTATCACCCGACGTTCCCAGACGAGGGTAGTCAGTTCTTCGCGAGTGAGTATTTTCCCGGCGTTTTCCGCCAGGACGTCGAGCAGCTTTAATTGATACTCACCGAGTCTTTTGCGTTCGCCGGAAACAAGGCTGATGATAGATCCTGAAGGTAAATCTATTAACCAGTTATTGACCGCGTAATATGTTTTAGTCATGGCAAGTGATGGTAACGACCCACTCCTGAAGCATTTAATTTGCCCGGCATCGCGCGCTAAATGCACGAAATGCTTAATGTAAATTAATGATTAAATCCGTTTAAAATTCATAGAGAATTGCCGCTTGCCTGCGGAAAGAGTGCAAAGAAAAGGCGTGTCAGGGGGATGAAATATGAAAAATCCTGCATTTTAGCGGAAGTTTCACCTGGCAAATCAGGCCAATTCTTAGGCTTGTTTAGGAAGTTTCACTTCCGAGGCACATTTTTACGCTATAAAAGTGTGATGTGCAACAAATTATTAAGTTAATAATTCGAATCTGTATTAAGACGATTCGTTAAAAGTTAAAGGGTGTAGCGTGTTGATCGTTTATTTAACAACTGACCTTGGCTTGTAAATGGAATGTTTTTTAAGGACGGCGTGCGAATGAGATTCTTTTCATTATTAAGATTAAAACGTAAGAAAATGTAATGTCATTTAAGAAGCGGCGTACTTGTGTCGCTTTAAATCCCCTTCTTTTTTTTAATGTTATTTCAATCCTTCTTTATTGCTGCTCTTATAAATAGCCATCAGCAGAAAAAAATAATTTTTTTTCGTCTTCGATTTAATTCGCGGGTGGGGTGTGTCGTTTTACTTGAGTACCAGAGAGAAGAACCTGACAGACAGGTTCATAAGGAGAATTCTAAAATGGCACTTTCTATTTTCACTAACGCTTCATCCATGGCTTCCGTTAACGCGCTGAATAAATCTAACAGCATGCTGTCCACCGCAATGGAGCGTCTGGGTACCGGTAAACGCATTAACTCTGCCGCTGACGATGCTGCAGGCCTGCAGATTGCAACCCGCCTCCAGGGCCAGACCAACGGCATGGCGGTTGCACAGCGCAACATCTCTGACGCAACTGCGCTGCTGCAGACCGCTGAAGGTGCTTTCGACGAAGTAAGCAACATCATGTACCGCATGAAAGACCTCGCCACCCAGGCAGCGAACGACACCAACGGCCCTGAAGATCGTAAAGCGCTGCAGTCTGAAATGGACGAGCTGAACAACGAGCTGAACAACATCATGGGTAACACCAAATACGCGGGTGAAAGCCTGTTCGCAAGCGGCGGTAAATTCGCAAGCGCGATGAACTTCCAGATCGGTGCATCCGAAGGTGAGAGCCTGGAAGTTAACGTGAGCACAGATCTGGCAGCGGTGAAAGGCGCAAGCGGCCTGCAGGCGCTGACCGCATCTGGCGGTATCACCAGCGTTTCTGGCGCTCAGGGCATGATCACCAAAATCGAAGGCGCGATTTCTCAGGTTGGTACCCTGCGTTCTAAACTGGGTGCGAACATCAACCGTCTGGGCCACACCGCGGCTAACCTGGCGAACATGAAGGACAACACCGACCTGGCGCTGGGCAACATCCGCGACGCTGACTTCGCGTCAGAGGCGTCAAGCATGACCCGTAACCAGATGCTGGCACAGACCAGTATGTCCATGCTGAAACAGTCCAACAGCATGTCCGGTATGGTGATGTCCCTGCTGGGCTAATCCACCGCACCGTTTAAAAAAACACCGCTGTAAGGCGGTGTTTTTGTTTGCGGCGTTTCCCTTCCTTTATTTCCCCCTGGGGGAAAGTCGCCTTCCTTCATAATCGTAACTACCTGAATTTTAAAAACATAAAAGTTGGCACGGTGTTTGCTTAATACGCTCATGGTTTAGCAACAGGTGCGAAAGGAGAAAACAAAATGGCAGATTTCAGCAGTATTGATCCCGCGACGCTGGCCAAGCAGCTGGCGACCTACGACATCGCATCGTTGCAGAACCAGATAACGAGCAAAACGTCGACCATGAATGCGCAGAAAAAAGCGCTCGACGCGTTAAAAACGGCGCTGACCGACTTCCGCACGGCGATGAGCGGGCTGAACAAAACCGGCGAAGGGATGCTGAAAAACATCGCCAGCATGAGCCGCGAAGGCGTTGCGAACGTGACGGCAGGCTCCAGCGCGCTGAAGGGAACCTACAACATCGAAGTGGATCAGCTGGCATCTGCCCACCAGATCGGCTTCGAAAAAATGACCGACGACGCCATTAAAAATGCCTCCGGTACGATGGATATCACGCTCGGCGAAGGTTCTGCGGCCAAAACCATTACCGTTGACCTGACGGACATGGAGAGCCTGAGCGATCTGACAAAAGCCATCAACGGCGACAAGGATAACCCAGGCGTCACGGCGTCGCTGATTCGTACCGACGGCGAAGTCACGCTGATGCTGAGCAGCGATGAGAGCGGATCGAAAAATAAGATTTCCGTCACCAGCCCGAACGGTCTGGATTTTTCCGCCCCGAAAGAGATTTCGAAAGCCGCCGATTCCATCATCAAGATGGGAGAGATGACCTTCACCAACAGCTCTAACACGCTCGATAAGCTGATTGACGGCGTGACCATCGAGCTGACGTCGGTCACGGAAAAAGACAAACCGCTGACCATCTCTGTGAGCACCGATAACGCGGGAACAAAAGAGCAGCTTCAGACCTTTATTGACTCTTATAACACCCTGCAGGACACGCTAAGCAAGCTGACGAAAAGCGGTAATGGAGACGACGAAACCCGCGGTGCGTTTGCCGGTGACGCCACCATGTCATCGCTGGATCGCGAACTGAACGACGTTATGCGCCAGGTGTTCGGCGACAAGCATATGTCTGATTTTGGCATCACCGCCGACCGTGAAGGAAAGCTGCAGATAGACAGTAAAAAGCTGGATGCTGCGATCAAAGCCGATCCGCAAAAGCTCAACGATCTGTTCAACGGCAAAGAGGGAATGCTGACGGCGGTGGATAAAACGCTCGACCGTTACCTCAACTCAACGTCTGGCCTGCTGAAAGGGCGCCAGGAAGTGCTGGATCGCCAGCAGAAAGACATTGATACCAAAACCGAAGCCATGAATGCCCGCTTCGACTCCTCTCAGGCGCGCTATCTGAAGCAGTTTACCCAGCTGCAAAAAGCGATGGCGCAGATGAACAACACCATGGGCATGTTTGGTTTAGCTTAAGGAAATAACCGCGTTTATGTACGGGAACGAACAGCAGGGCTACGGCCACTATCAGCAATCCGATCTGGCGATTCAGGCCGCCGCAGCAAATCCGCATCAGCTGGTGCTTATGCTGTTTAACGGCCTGATGGACGAACTGGTGCGCGCAAAAAGCCACATCGCCGCGCGTCGCTACGACCGCAAAGTGCAGAGCGTGAATAAATGCATCGACATCCTCAATGCATTGACCAGCTCGCTGGACTTTGAAAAGGGCGGCGAGCTGGCGCTGAGCCTGGCCAATCTTTACGACTACTGCGTCTATCGTCTCTACGATGCCAGCCACAAGCTCTCGGTCGCCAGCGTGGAAGAAGTGGAGGTGATCCTCCGCAATCTTCAGGACGGCTGGGAAAAAATGGGGCAGCAGAATGGATGATATTCAGGTTATGCGTTTTCTGGCGCGTTCCCTGGAGCATGCGGCCAGTCAGCACGACTGGCCGAAAATGCAGGAGGTTGATGCTCAGATTGCCGGGCTGCTGACGTCGCTGAAAGGGCAGGCGCTGAGCGCGGACAAACGCGACGCGCTTGCTGCGCTTCAGCAGACACATACCCGGGTCAGCCAGTTTTGTCAGGTACAAAGCGAGGCGCTGGAAAAACAGATTGCCCGCACGCGTCGCAATCAGGAAGGGGCAACGGCCTACGCGCTGTTCTCCAGCGAAGAGGATTTTGGGCAATGAACCTGATGCTTTCGCAAATGACCCAGCTTCCCGTTGCGGCCGAGCCCGCCGAAACGCCAGCCGTGTTGCCCGCGGTGAGCGCGGCAGGTGACATGCCGGTGGATACCGGCGCCAGCGTCGAGGCGCAACCGGCGTTTAATGATGCGCTGCTTAACATTATTAACTCCCTGATGGGGGGAGAGCAGCAGCGCGATACGGCTATGGTGCTGGCGGACGTGAAATCTACCGACGATGACGATAAGCCCGAGCATCACGCCGACGCCAGGCCGCGCGTTGAGGATCTTATTGGCTCTCCGCAGCAGCTGCTGGACGCGCTGTTGGCGGCAAGCCAGCTGCCCGTCAAAACGCTCAACGCCACGACGAACAGCGTACCGCTGGCGGGCGACGCGCTGAAAATGCAGGGCGTCAACGCGGGGCAGCCGTCAATGACGGCACAGCCGCAGCCCGCGCTGACCAGCGTCGTACCCGAGCCGGTGACGGATGCGGTAAAACCCGCGATCGCGGACGTTGCTAAACCGCTGATGTCGGTTGTCCCTGCGGTTGGGCAACCCGCCGTGGCGCAGACGTTTACCAGCACACTTGAAAAACAGACGGTCAATCTTCCGTCCATCAAGATGGATGCGGATGAGGCGAAGTGGGCGCAGCAGCTGCACGGCGCTCTCAGTGACCGCCTGCAGCTGCAGGTCAAAAACCAGGTGCAGCATGCCACCATCCGCCTCGATCCGCCGGAGATGGGCAAAGTTGATATCTCGCTGCAAATCGAGAACGGACGCATGCAGGTGCATATCAGCGCCAGCAACGGTGAAACCTACCGCGCACTGCAGCAGATAAGCAATGAGCTGCGCCAGAGCCTGACGGAACAGAATTTCGTGCAGGTGAACGTGCAGGTTTCTTCCCAGTCAGGGCAATCGCAGCAGGGGCGCGGGCAGCAGCAGATGAATGCGCCGCAGGATAACCCGGCGGCGGGCGCGGAGATTGCCGCAGACCAGACGCGGTCGGCATTCAACCAAGACGATTCAGTATTACTTACGGTGTAAACAAAACCACATGACCATAAAGACATTTTCATTGGGGCTGGTGATTGCCTTAATCGCCGCCATTTTTGCCGCCGTTCTCACCGTCCTGGGAACGCATCTCCTGAGTCAGGATGAGGGCAAGCTTTCTGCCATCAGCAGCATGTTCTCCTCCACAGAAGAGAGCTCGGTGGAGTTTGTAGAGATCAAGAACGTGGTCGTGACCCTGAAAAGCCACGGTGATTCAGAGCGCTACCTGCTGCTGGAGCTGGCGCTGGCGACCCATTCGGCGAACGATACCCGCCGTGCGGAAGAGCTTTCGCCCGCCATTCGCGGGGCGACGGTGAACCTGCTGTCGTCCATGGAATACGACACGGTGCGCGCCATGAGCGTGGAGCTGCTGCACGACAAGCTGATGCAGGCCTACGAGGAGCGTTTCCAGAGCCTCAACACGCGGATGCCGTTTAAGGACGTGATCATCAGCAAAATGGTTTTCCAGTAAGTCGCGGCAGCTGATGGAAATGATGGATTTTATTGCTGATGACTCGCTGACCCCGGCGGATGAAGCGCGTTACGTCAACGCTTATCTGCCGCTGGTGCACCGGATAGTGAAGCAGCTTTCGTGGCAGACCAGCAGCGTGATGGATAAAGAGGACATGGAGCAAATTGCGCTGATGGGGCTTTTGACGTCGCTTCGGCGCTACGGTCATCCCGACGAGCAGTTTGGGGCCTATGCGGCACAACGCATTCGCGGTGCGGTCCTTGATGAGCTGCGCGAGCTGGACTGGCGCCCGCGCCGGCTGCGTCAGAAAAGTCACAAGATCAATGACGCCATCCGGGAAGTGACGCGCAAACTCGGCAGAACGCCGAGCTTTGAGGATCTCAGCGAACATCTTTCTATCACTGCAGAGGAGTACCACGAGTATTTGCTGCTGGACTGCGCGAAGACGCTGGAGAGTCTTGATGATTTATTGGGTGAAGATGCCCTGAATGGCACCCTGAATAGCCGTTCGCTGGAGGACGAAATGGTCACCAGCGGGACGTTACGGGCTGCGCTGGCAAGCCTTGATGAGCGTGAGCAGTTGATTCTCACCCTCTATTACCAGCAAGAGATGAGCTTAAAAGAGATTGCGTTAGTCCTCGACCTTACCGAGGCGCGCGTCTGTCAGCTCAATAAAAAGATCGCTCAGAAGATCCAGTGTTTTTTCCAGAAGTGAAAGGTATATGCAAAAGTTTCTCGGTATTTTCATTATTTTCGCCTGCGTCGTAGGCGGTTTTCTTATGTCCGGCGGGCGCCTGGCCTCGTTCTGGCAGCCCGGTGAGATCATCATTATTCTCGGCGCCGGTATGGGGGCGATGGTGCTTGCTAACCCTAAAGCGGTTCTGGCGGAGATGTACCGCCAGTTTCGCGGCATTATGCGCAAAAACGAATATACCGATGAGTACCAGCGCCAGCTGCTGATGCTGCTGTATGAACTGCTCGAGCTGGTGCAGGACGGCGGCCTGAAGGTGCTGGATGAGCATATCGAAGTGCCGGAAAGCAGCCCGCTGTTCCAGAAGTACCCGCTGATCCTGCAGAACAAAGCGATCATCACCTTTATTGCCGATAACTTCCGCCTGATGGCGATGGGTAAAATCAACGAGCACGAGCTGGAGGGCATCCTCGAGCAGGAGCTGGTGGCGATGGAAGAAAACCTTCTGCAGCCGTCCCGTTCCCTGCAGCGTACGGCAGAGGCGATGCCGGGCTTCGGCATCTGCGCGGCGGTACTGGGGATCATTATTACCATGCAGTCCATTGACGGCTCCATTGCCGTGATCGGCGTAAAAGTGGCGGCCGCGCTGGTGGGCACCTTCCTCGGCGTCTTCTTCTGCTACTGCCTGATGGACCCGGTGGCGAACGCCATGGAGCAGCGCACCAAAAAGCAGATGGCGGTTATCGAATGCGTGCGTACCGTGCTGGTTAATCATGTGGCGGGTAAACCGACGCTGCTGGCGGTGGATGCCGGGCGCAAAATGCTGCCGCTGGATTCGAAGCCAACCTTCGCCACGCTGGACGGCTGGGTGAATCAAATGACGGGTGAATCCTGATGCGGGGCAATCGCGGAAAAGAACACACCACGATCATCAAACGCTCCTCGCGCAAAAGCCATGATGCCTTTCATGGCGGCGCGTGGAAGGTGGCGTTTGCCGACTTTACCCTGGCCATGATGGCGCTGTTTATGGTGCTGTGGATCATGGGGTCGGTAACCGAAGAGGAGCGTAAAGAGATCGTCTCCCAGCTAAACGGCCAGTCGATTTTCGATGGACAAACGCTGTCGCCTATCACCCAGCCGCACGGGATGGGCGGCAAGATTGCCGTGACCGAAAAACGCGATACCGACGCGCAAAAGAACAAGCACCATAAAGAGGCCGCTACGCCAGCCGCTATGGCGAAAAGTGAAAGCCTGGACGATGTGAAATCGCGTTCTCAGAACGAGATTGAAGATCTCGCCCGCATCATCATGAAAATCACCTCAGCCTATGATGCACAGTCAAACCTCAAAATTGAGATTGTGCCGCAAGGGTTGCGCATCCTGATCACCGACGATCGGAAGCGAGAGATGTTCCAGCGCAGCAGCGCGATCCTGACGCCGTTCTTCAAGCGGCTGTTAACGGAGTTCGCCCCCGCGCTGAACAAGATCGACAACAAGATCATCATTACCGGACACACGGATGCGACCCGCTTTCGCGATCAGGATCTCTACAACAACTGGAACCTGTCGGGAGAGCGCGCCATGCAGGCCCGCAAGGTATTAACCCATGCCGGTCTGGATCAGAGCAAAGTGCTGCAGGTCAGCGGGATGGCGGATCAGATGCTGATCGACCCTGATAATCCCCTTAGCTCATCGAATCGACGCATTGAGATTATGGTGCTCACCCAGTCTGCCAGCGAATCGCTGTATCAATTCTTTGGCCAGCACGGTGAAAAAGTGATTAAGCCGATAGTCGACAGACTCTCGCAGCAGAATTAAACGGTTTTACGATGTCCACCTTTATTCAAATCCAGAAGCTGGCGTGTCTGGCCCTTATCGTCGGGCTGATGATGGCGTTGAGTGCGCCCGTCGAGGCGGCCCCGCGCAGCCAGATAAAAACCGAGGCGGAAAAGGAAAAAGCCTCGAAGGCCAGAATGCGTAATAAAGCACTGCTGCTAAAAAAAACGCAGCTGCGCGTGACGGTCGTGCCCTTAACGCCGGAACAGAAGCGACGTGAAAGCGAAAAGCGACGCCTTGAACGGGCGGAAAACCGCGAATGGCTGGCGATGCACAAGCGCTGGCAGCCGGGCAGGTTGTCCACCGATATGATCTGGGAGCCGCTGCCGGGAGAGAAAATCAGCCCACGGCTACAGGCCTCGTTAAAGAAGGTGATCTTTCAGCTGCAAAAGCAGATAGGAAAACCCTACGTCTGGGGCGGGCAAACGCCTGAAGAGGGGTTTGACTGCAGCGGCCTGGTCTTTTACGCCTTTAACCCCGTGCTAAGCCGCAACCTGCCGCGTACCGCTAACGGTATGTTCCAGGATAGAACCTTACGCCCGATACGGCAGGAAAAACTGCGCCGTGGCGACCTGGTCTTTTTCAACATCAACCAGCGGCCTGGGGCTGACCACGTCGGCGTTTATATCGGCGAAGGGCAGTTTATCGAGGCCCCGCGCACCGGGCTGACTATCCGCGTAAGCCAATTATCCGACGCTTTCTGGCAGGACCACTACCTCGGTGCCCGCCGGATATTAACTGAAGAGGCCGTGCTGTGACGGCCTGACGCTGAATACCCCCTCAAGGTATGCGCCGCCAGGGATGGCCCCCTTATTCAAGAGTGACTGAGAACCTTTTTATGAACCAGATGCGTAAAAAATTCGCCATTGATGATGGCTCCACCAACGTAAAAATCAGCTGGATTGAGAACGGCACGCTGAAAACCGTCGTCTCCCCGAACTCCTTCCGCAAAGACTGGAAGAGTGCGGCCCTGCTGCGCGGCCAGGCGGTGCATAACTACACCATCGGCACCACCAAATACACCTACGACGCCACCTCCGATAAGGCTCTCTCCACGACCCATATCGACTACCAGTACGACGATTTAAACCTGCTGGCGGTGCACCACGCCCTGCTGCAAACGGGCGTTGAACCGTGCGACGTGGAGGTTATTGTTACGCTGCCAATTACCCAGTTCTACAACCCGGACGACTGCCAGCGTAACGAGGAGCGCATCGAGGCGAAGCGCAAAAACCTGATGCGCGACATTACGCTGAACAAAGGTGAACTGTTCCGCATTGTCGACGTACAGGTAATGCCGGAAAGCCTGCCCGCCGCGCTCTCGCACCTTCTCAACTCGAACGTGAATGAATTTACGAAGTCGCTGGTGATTGACTGCGGCGGGACCACGCTGGATATGGGCGTGATTGTCGGTGAATTCGACGACGTGTCGGCGATTTACGGTAACAACGAGATCGGCGTGGCGATGGTGACGGATGCTACCCGCAAGCTGCTGGCCGCTGCGGACAGCGATTCCAGCTATCTGGTGGCAAACGAGCTGATCAAGCGCCGTCACGATCTCGATTTTGTACGCAGCGTGATTAACGATGAGTCCCGCATCGACGAGATCCTGGAGAAGATTGCCATCAAGATCCAGGAGCTGGGCGACCAGGTGGCCTACGAAGCGAAGAAATTCGCCAAGAACCCGAACCGCGTCTATCTGGTCGGCGGCGGCGCGCACCTGATTGAAGGGGCGATCCGCGAGGTGTATGCGACGCTCGGTGACCGCGTTGTCAGTATCGATAACCCGCAGAGCGCGCTGTCCCGCGAAATTTGCCTTTATCACTCCGAATCAGGGGCGCAGAGCGTAGAAGAACCCCTGATGGCAGAGGTGGGTGAGGATGCGTAAGGGGCAGATTCGCCGCGTCAATCTGTCTCTTCACCTGACGCCGGAGCAGTCGCATGCGGATCTGCGTGCGATGCAGCAGCTCCAGCAGTGGCACCAGTCGGTGAATCAGTCGGCAAGCGTTGATGATTCAAATATGGAAATTCGCGCGTTTCATCGCGACGTCTACCTGGCGGGGCTGCAGCTGTTTCTGATGGACCCCGCGCTTTGTCACCATGTGGCCGAGTCGCTGGGGCGCGAAAATCTCACTCTTGAGACGTTGCTGAGTGAACTTCAGCCCGAGTTGAAGCCGGATGCGCCGTCGGCGCAGCTGGAGGAGCTGCAAAAAATTCGCGACGAAGTGGCTGCGCTCAGGCCGCTGATGGAACAGCACAAGCTGGCGCTGCAGCAGCTGCGGCTGGCGGCGAAAAACGTCAGTGCGCCAGCGCCGGAGCGCGATAATATTGAAGTGAGCAAGGTTGACGCGCCGGTAGAAAAAATGCAGAAAATTCGCCAGAAAGGGATTTTCTGAAGCGGTCATTTGCCCGGTTGCGCTGTGCTAACCGGGCAGGAACAGATCGAACGCTATCAGGTAATGACCATCGGCCAGTCTGGGGGCGTGTGGCTCATTGCTTCAACCATCACCACTTTAATGTTTTCCCACACGGCGGCGATATCCAGCAGGGTAATTCCCAGCAGGCCGGTCGCGAACCAGCAGGCTGCGCCAACGCCCAACAGGGTACTGATCACCGCCAGGCCGGCGTAGTCAGATTTACGAAACTGAATGTTCAGCGTGCTGGCTAAAAACATCAAAACCGCGCTGAATAATGGCCAGCGCAGGAGAACCATGCTGGTGGTAATGGTTGCCATAGAACCCATCCTCAACAAAACAGACGAACTGGAATGAAACGGTGTTTTTCGTTACATAAGATGTGTGAACTATATCACACTTGCTGTTTTATTCGCCAGTGTCTGAGAAGGGGGTCATCTGCCCTGGGTGTGGCGTGGCAGATTTTCTTGCCGGTGTTCAGCAGGCGCAACGCTCTCGCTCATGGCGTCTGATTATTTATAAATCAACGCTAAAAATAGCCGCGAGGAAATAGCAGAAAATTTCATGTTCATGTTGTACTTTTTTCATGCTGCGAGAAGTATGGCTTAATCAAAGATCCTCTGTTGTGTTATCTTAAAACCTCCTGTCCATGCTGGATAATTATTTTCCTTAATTGAAACGGAACGAATACTTTCAGTTTAGCTTACGGGAAAATATTATCGTCATAACTAAAATTAAGATTTTTAATACCAAAAGTCAGTTGCTAACTTCGTATGATTCATGCAACGTAATCACCTCTTTAACTAAGCATCCGGCCTTCATAACTACAGGCGTACAAAGTGCAGGGATATAGGGCGGGAAATGAATCGTAGCGCGCGGCGCAAGATGCTCAGGATCGTAGGGATTATCATGGTAGTGATGCTACCGGTGATGCTTGCGCTATGGTTTGCCCAGCTAAGAGCCGTGTCCGAAACAAGCGCCCAGCTACGCACCTTCGCTGAACTGGCTTTAGATAAAACAGAGCTGGTTATTCATCAGGTTGATCTGGCTCGGGACGACGCCGAAAAATATCAGGGTAAACTTTGTACGCCGGACCATCGTCAATATATGTTGAACGTTGTTCGGGGCCGTCTTTTTGTCGCCGATTTAATTTATGCCGAAGGTCAGAATTTTCTTTGTTCGACCGCGATGACGCCCGATCGCCCTTACGCAATTCCTGCCGCGAATTACAAACGTAAACCCGACGTTGCCATCTATTATTATCGCGATACGCCATTTTTTACTGGCTATAAAATGACGTATATGCAACGCGGCAATTATGTCGTCGTGGTTAATCCGCTTTCATACAGCGAAGTGATGTCGTCCGATCATTCACTCGCGTGGGGTGTCTATGACACGGTGACCAACGCCTTTTTTTCCGTGAGTCAGACAACCAATGCCGCTTTATTAAATTCGATGATTCGACATAAGGAATCGTCATTTCAAAAAGATGGCCGCTTTTATACGGTCGTGAATTCCGGCAAACGTCCCATTGCTGCCATTGTATCGACGTCCAATAAGCGCTTTTATGAAATCCTCTATCACCAGGCCACATTGACGCTGCCGCTGGGGATGATCTGCAGCATCATTATTCTGCTGGTGTGGTCGCGTACCCATCGTGAGCTTAATTCGCCGGGACGTTTGCTGCACAGGGCGCTAAACAAGCGCCAGCTTTGCGTACACTATCAGCCGATTATCGATATCAAGAATAATCAGTGCGTTGGGGCGGAAGCCCTGCTGCGCTGGCCAGGCTTTAACGGACAGGTGATGAGCCCGGCGGAGTTCATTCCGCTGGCGGAAAAAGAGGGGATGATTGAGCGCATTACGGACTATGTCGTTGAGGAAGTGTTCAGCGACCTGGGGCATTTTCTGGCCGCCCATCCGCATCTGTATATTTCAATCAACCTGTCGGCCTCTGATTTCCACTCCTCACGCCTGATCGCCATGATATCCGACAAAGCGCGGCACTACTCGGTGCGCGCGCAGCAAATCAAAATAGAGGTGACGGAACGCGGGTTTATCGACGTGCCTAAAACCACGCCGGTCATTCAGGCTTTCCGCCAGGCTGGGTATGAGGTGGCGATCGATGATTTCGGTACGGGGTACTCTAACCTGCACAACCTCTACTCGCTGAACGTCGATATCCTGAAAATCGACAAATCCTTCATCGACACCTTAACGACCAACAGCACCAGCCATCTGATTGCTGAGCACATTATCGAGATGGCGCAGAGCCTGCGGCTTAAAACCATTGCGGAAGGTGTCGAAACGGCTGAGCAGGTGAGCTGGCTGTTAAAGCGCGGCGTGCAGTTCTGTCAGGGATGGCACTTTGCGAAAGCGATGCCGCCCCAGGAATTTATGACCTGGCAGCAGCAACCTTTGCGCTGATACGCTTTAGTTCAGCTGATGGCGGTAATCGCTCGGCGTGCGGTCAAACTCGCGGCGGAATACGCGGGAGAAGGTTTGTTGCGACACGTAGCCCAAATCCATCGCGATGTCGAAAATCGGCCGCTGCGTCGATCGCAGCGCCTGCGCCGCCAGCAGCAGCCTGCGCTGGCGAATGTACTCGCCCAGCGTCTGATGCATGACGGTGCGGAACATTCTCTGTAAATACCACTTCGAATAGCCCGATTTTTTAGCGACCACATCAATGTTCAACGGTTGGTCGATATGTTCATCAATCCATTCAATAAGCGTCTGAATAATCTGCTGATGCGACATAAGGTTGCCCCTCTGTAGATACAACTATCTCTGTTGATTCGTCGTTTTGTCTGCGGGGGAGTATAATTCCTCAAGTTAACTTGAGGTAAAGAGGTTTTATGGAAAAGAGATTGCCGCGAATAAAAGCGCTGTTAACCCCGGGCGAAGTGGCGAAGCGAAGCGGCGTGGCGGTATCGGCGCTCCACTTCTATGAAAGCAAAGGATTAATTAAAAGTATCCGTAATGCCGGCAACCAGCGGCGCTACACCCGCGATGTGCTCCGCTACGTGGCGATTATCAAAATAGCGCAACGCATCGGGATCCCCCTGGCGACCATTGGCGATGCGTTCGGCGTTCTGCCGGAGGGGCATACGCTGAGCGCGAAGGAGTGGAAACACCTTTCTTCCCAATGGCGGGAGGAGCTTGACCGCCGTATCCACACGCTTGTGGCGCTGCGCGACGAGCTGGACGGCTGCATCGGCTGCGGGTGTTTGTCGCGCAGCGATTGTCCGCTGCGTAACCCGGGCGACAGGCTGGGCGAGCAGGGGACGGGGGCGCGGCTGCTGGAGGAGGACTGAATGTGCGGCCGGTTTGCCGGGTGGCGGCTGCGCCTTACCCGGCCTACAAAACCGAGAACGTAGGCCGGGTAAGCGAAGGGTCACCCGGCAAAAAGCATTATAAAGAACTAAAGCGCCACAAAGGGCGCTTTAGTTTTTCCCGGTCTTTGTCTTTCTCTCTATCCCGCTGGTTCACGGGAGGGTTTCCCCCGACATCAGCACCCCTCGTGTCGAGCTGGTTGATGAGGTTCCGGTTTGTGCTGACACTTTAATTCTATGCAGCCCCCGAATTTTCGCCAGCGCGAACGACTGCTTTTTAGCCAAAATTTTTTCGCGATGTTATTCGATTTTCTATAGTTAAGAAGTATGAATCACAGGAGAACACCATGCTAAAGGTCCACCATCTCAACCAGTCGCGCTCGCACCGGGTGATCTGGGCGCTTGAAGAGCTTGCCCTTCCCTACGAGATCGTCCGCTACCAGCGCGAAAAAACCATGCTGGCTCCTGAATCGCTTAAAAAAGTGCACCCGCTGGGCAAATCGCCGGTGCTGGAGGACAACGGGCTGATCCTCGCCGAGTCCGGCGCTATTCTGGAATATCTTCAGGAAACCTACGATCCCGAATCCCGACTCAAGCCGTTAGATCCTGCGCATAAGGTGCAGTACCGCTTCTGGCTGCACTACGCCGAAGGTTCCCTGATGCCGCTGCTGCTGATGAAATTAGTGTTCAGCAGCCTGGGTAAACCGCCCGTGCCGTTTGGCATGAGAACGCTGGGTAAAGCGCTGGGGCAGGGCGTACAAAAAGCGTACCTCAACCGCCAGCTGGAAACGCACGCCCGCTTTATTGAATCGCATCTTGCTGAAAACAGCTGGTTTGCAGGCGAAGCGCTCAGCATGGCGGATATTCAGATGAGTTTCCCCATCTTTGCCCTGCTGGCGCGCGGCGGAATTGAAAACTTGCCGCATACCCAGGCGTGGAAGACGAAGGTTGAGAACAGCCCAGGCTGGCAGAGAACGCTTCAACAGGGCGGTCCGCTCACGATCCCCGGTGAAGGGTAAACCGTAACGAAATTGCGCATGGACGATAACGTTTGCGCATCCTCTGATTATTTCTTCATCGCCATAAGGGAATTTTAGCGAAAAACGAGAAAGTTCAGTTGAAAAGGGCGGGTATTAGGCTAGATAATCGTTTGCCTAAAATTGACCACCCGTTTTGTAAGCGCGGAGCTAAACGTTTGCTTTTTTTGTGACGCCCCTTTCGTCGCAAACGCAGCACAAGGATTAGACGTTTTGCTGGCAGTGGAGTCTCCACCACGCTTGCGGACTTTCTATAAAAACTCTCAGGGGATGTTTTCTATGTCTACGCCATCTGCGCGTACTGGCGGTTCGCTTGACGCCATGTTTAAAATTTCTGCTCGCGGCAGCACCGTGCGTCAGGAAGTCGTTGCCGGTCTGACAACGTTTCTGGCGATGGTGTACTCCGTTATCGTGGTGCCGGGCATGCTGGGTAAAGCGGGCTTCCCGCCGGCTGCCGTCTTTGTCGCCACCTGCCTCGTCGCCGGCGTGGGCTCCATCGTGATGGGCCTGTGGGCGAACCTGCCGTTGGCGATCGGCTGCGCCATCTCTCTGACCGCGTTTACCGCGTTCAGCCTGGTATTGGGCCAGCACATCAGCGTGCCGGTTGCGCTGGGCGCCGTGTTCCTGATGGGCGTATTGTTTACCGTAATTTCCGCCACCGGCATCCGCAGCTGGATTTTGCGCAACCTGCCGCAGGGCGTGGCGCACGGTACGGGCATTGGTATCGGCCTGTTCCTGCTGCTGATCGCCGCGAACGGCGTGGGTCTGGTCATTAAGAACCCGCTGGACGGCCTGCCGGTTGCGCTGGGCCACTTCGCGAGCTTCCCGGTGATCATGTCGCTGGTGGGGCTGGCGGTGATTATCGGGCTGGAAAAACTGAAGGTGCCGGGCGGCATTTTGCTGACCATTATCGGCGTCTCCATCGTTGGCCTGATCTTCGATCCAACCGTCCACTTCTCCGGTATTTTCGCCATGCCGTCGCTGAGCGATGACAAAGGCAACTCCCTGATTGGCAGCCTGGACATCGTGGGCGCGCTGAACCCGGTGATCCTGCCGAGCGTGCTGGCGCTGGTGATGACGGCGGTGTTTGACGCCACCGGCACCATCCGCGCGGTGGCCGGCCAGGCGAACCTGCTGGATAAAGACGGCCAGATTATCGACGGCGGCAAAGCGCTGACCACCGACTCCCTGAGCAGCGTCTTCTCGGGCCTGGTGGGCGCGGCGCCTGCGGCGGTGTACATCGAGTCCGCAGCGGGCACGGCGGCAGGCGGTAAAACCGGCCTGACGGCGATCACCGTCGGCGTGCTGTTCCTGCTGATCCTGTTCCTCTCGCCGCTCTCTTACCTGGTCCCGGCTTATGCAACCGCACCGGCGCTGATGTACGTTGGCCTGCTGATGCTGAGCAACGTGGCGAAAATCGACTTTGCGGACTTCGTTGACGCGATGTCTGGCCTGATCACCGCGGTATTTATCGTGCTGACCTGCAACATCGTGACCGGCATCATGATCGGTTTCGCCTCGCTGGTGATTGGTCGCCTGGTGTCCGGTGAATGGCGCAAGCTGAACATCGGCACCGTCGTTATCGCTATCGCACTGGTCGCGTTCTACGCGGGCGGCTGGGCAATCTAAGTTGACCATTGATGCGAAAACGGGTGGCTCAGGCCGCCCGTTTTTATTTTCCGGACTCATCCCGTTGCCTTTTGCGTTACTCTGGAGAGGATAGAATAAGAGGCACGACGCCTTAGGTTTGGCTTATAAGCAATACAGCAAACAGGGAACGCATGGAAATCTTCTTCACAATACTCATCATGACCCTTGTGGTCTCGCTATCCGGGGTGGTTACACGCGTACTGCCCTTTCAAATTCCCCTGCCATTAATGCAAATTGCCATCGGCGCGCTGCTGGCGTGGCCGACGTTTGGCCTGCACGTCGAGTTCGACCCGGAACTGTTCCTCGTGCTGTTTATTCCGCCGCTGCTGTTTGCCGATGGCTGGAAAACCCCCACGCGCGAATTTCTGGAGCATGGCCGGGAGATCTTCGGCCTGGCCCTGGCGCTGGTGGTTGTTACCGTGGTCGGGATTGGCTTCCTGATCTACTGGATGGTGCCGGGCATTCCGTTAATACCCGCCTTTGCGCTGGCAGCCGTGCTGTCGCCAACCGATGCCGTGGCGCTTTCCGGCATTGTGGGCGAAGGCCGTATTCCGAAGAAAATCATGGGCATTTTGCAGGGCGAGGCGCTGATGAACGACGCCTCTGGCCTGGTGGCCCTGAAGTTTGCCGTGGCGGTTGCCATGGGCACCATGGTCTTTACCGTCGGCGGCGCGACCCTGGAGTTCTTCAAGGTGGCGATCGGCGGCATCCTGGCCGGCTTCGTGGTGAGCTGGCTGTACGGTCGCTCGCTGCGCTTCCTCAGCCGCTGGGGCGGCGATGAGCCCGCCACGCAGATCGTTCTGCTGTTCCTGCTGCCGTTTGCTTCGTACCTGATTGCTGAACACATCGGCGTGTCGGGCATTCTGGCGGCGGTAGCGGCAGGGATGACCATCACCCGCTCCGGCGTAATGCGCCGCGCGCCGCTGGCGATGCGCCTGCGTGCCAACAGCACCTGGGCGATGCTCGAGTTCGTGTTTAACGGCATGGTGTTCCTGCTGCTGGGCCTGCAGTTGCCCGGCATTCTGGAGACCTCACTGGTGGCGGCAGAGGCCGACCCGAACGTTGAAACCTGGCTGCTGTTCACCGATATCGTGCTGATCTATATGGCGCTGATGCTGGTGCGTTTTGGCTGGCTGTGGACGATGAAGAAGTTCAGCGTGCGCTTCCTGACCAAAAAGCCGATGGAGTTCGGTTCATGGTCAACGCGTGAGCTGCTGATTGCCTCATTTGCGGGGGTGCGCGGGGCCATTACCCTTGCCGGTGTGCTCTCTATTCCACTGCTGTTACCGACGGGGGACGTCTTCCCGGCGCGCTACGAGCTGGTATTCCTGGCGGCAGGCGTGATTCTGTTCTCGCTGTTCGTTGGCGTGATCATGCTGCCTATTCTGCTGCAGCACATTGAGGTGGGCGACTCCTCTCAGCAGCACAAAGAGGAACGCATTGCCCGCGCCGCGACCGCCGAAGTGGCGATTGTGGCGATCCAGAAGATGGAAGAACGCCTGGCCGCGGATGCGGAAGAGAACATCGACAATCAGCTGCTGACGGAGGTCAGTTCCCGCGTGATCGGTAACCTGCGCCGCCGCGCGGACGGGCGTAACGACGTGGAAAGCTCGCTGCAGGAGGAGAACCTTGAACGCCGGTTCCGCCTGGCGGCGCTGCGCTCCGAGCGCGCCGAGCTGTACCACCTGCGCGCCACGCGGCAGATCAGCAACGAGACGCTGCAAAAGCTGCTGCACGATCTGGACCTGCTGGAAGCGCTGTTGATAGAGAATCAGTAGCGCTTTTGCCCCTCACCCCAACCCCTCTCCCCACAGGGGCGAGGGGCTCGATCGGTTCCCTCTCCCCTGTGGGGAGAGGGTTAGGGTGAGGGGTCAGGGCACCCAAAACCCTTCACAGCACTGCAGCCACGCCTGCGCGCTGTGCGACAGATACACCCCTTCGCGCCAGATCATCCCCAGCTGCCAGTGCAGGTCGCTCTCAAGCGGTATCCAGCGCAGCGTGTTTTTATCCAGCCGCTCGCAGATAGGCTGCGGCAGAATGGCAATCCCCACGCCTGCCTGCACCATCGCCGCCAGAAAATCCCACTGGCCGCTGCGCACCGCAATGCGCGGCTTGACGTTGTGGTGGTTAAACAGCGCCATCAGCTGGCGGCTTAAGGCGAAATCTTCGTTGTAAATCAGCAAAGGATGTTCGCCCAGCAGCTCGGGCTTCACCGAGTCTATCGTCAGCCAGTCGCCGGATCGCGGCACCAGCACGCACAGCGGGTGGCTAAAGAGCGGCAGCGTCGCCAGCCCGCTCTCTTCCTCAACGGGTAACGCGGTCATGGCTACGTCCAGTTCGCCGTTAGTGACCGCCTGCTGTACGGTTAAGCCGCCAAACTCGGAAATCTTCAGCTCAACGCCGGGATAGCGCTGGCGAAACAGGCCAATGGGACCGGCCATCATCATGCCGACCATCGGCGGAATGCCGAGGCGCAGCAGGCCTTTCGTCAGGTGATTGATGTCGCCAAGCTCGGCCTCCAGCTGGCGAAACTCCGCCAGGATCGCCAGCCCGCGCTCGAATACCACGCGCCCGGTATCGGTCAGCAGCAGCCTGCGCCCGTCGCGGATCAGCAGGGTGCAGTTCAGTTCATCTTCGAGGTTTTTCAACATCTTGCTGATGGTGGGCTGGGTAACAAACAACTTCTCCGCTGCACGGGTAAAACTTTGCTGGCGAACCACCTCGACAAAATAGCGCAGCGTTCTTATGTCCATGATTATTCCTCGAAACTATACCTTCGATGATTTTAATTCATTTCAGTCCACACCGTGCGGTCTCTATACTGGCGCCTCGTCTCATTTTTGAGGAAAACCCCCATGGCCGTGGCGTTAGGTCGTGTTACGCCTACCGTTGTGCAACGACTCCAGGTACCGGTTCAGGTACTGCTCTACGCGGGACTGTTTGTTTTCGCAGAATATCTTGTCGGCTGGCTGCATCTGCCTCTGCCCGCCAACCTTGTCGGCATGGTGCTGATGCTGACGCTCATTCTGTGTCGCGTTATTCCCCTTCGCTGGGTACGCGCCGGGGCGCGCTGGCTGCTGGCGGAGATGCTGCTGTTCTTTGTGCCCGCCGTGGTGGCGGTGGTGAACTACGCGCAGCTGCTGATGGTCGACGGCTGGCGCATCTTCGCGGTGATCGCCCTAAGCACGCTGATGGTGCTGGGGGCGACCGCCTGGGTGGTGGATAAAGTGTATCGCTTTGAAATCAGCAGGCAGAAGCATGACTAACTTTCAGATTAGCGTGCTGTGCCTGGCTGCCACGCTGATTATCTACTTTGCCAACAAGCGGCTGTACCGCCGCTTTCACGCCTTGCCGCTGATGCCGCTGGTGTTCACGCCGATCCTGCTGGTGCTGATGCTGGTCTTCGGGCATATCTCCTGGCAGAACTACATTGGTGAATCCCACTGGCTGCTGTGGCTGCTCGGCCCGGCGACCATCGCCTTTGCCGTCCCTGTCTATGACAACCTCGCCATTATCAAACGCCACTGGATGTCGCTGAGCGCGGGCGTGATTACCGCCACGGTGGTGGCGGTGTGCAGCTCCGTCTGGCTGGCGCGGCTGTTCACCCTGTCTGATGAAATCCAGCGCAGCCTGGCCGTGCGCTCGGTGACCACGCCGTTTGCGCTGGCTGCCGCCAAACCGCTCGGCGGGCAGCCGGATCTGGTGGCGCTGTTTGTGGTCGTCACGGGCGTGTTCGGCATGGCGGTCGGCGATATGCTGTTCCTGCGCCTGTCGATCCGTGAAGGGATGGCAAAGGGGGCTGGGTTCGGCGCGGCGTCGCACGGCGCGGGAACGGCGCGTTCGTATGAGCTGGGCCAGCAGGAAGGGGTGGTTGCAAGCCTGGTGATGATGCTTTCAGGCGTGGTGATGGTGCTGATTGCGCCGCTGGTGGCGTGGGTGATGTTTTAAGCTCCCCGGCCAGAATGACCGGGGAGGTCAGTCGATTAATGCGCTCGGCCCTGATCGATGCCTAAGCCCGTTTGAGAACGGATAAACTGGGCGCGGAATTTCTCACGCTCCAGGTTACCCTCCGGCGAGTTGTCGGTAGCGGAGAAGAACCAGATCCCGATAAACGCCACGGCAATGGAGAACAGCGCCGGGTATTCGTACGGGAAGATAGCGCTTTCGTGACCGAGGATCTGCACCCAGATGGTCGGCCCCAGAATCATCAGGATCACCGCCGTCAGCAGCCCCAGCCAGCCGCCAATCATCGCCCCACGGGTGGTCAGTTTCGACCAGTACATGGAGAGCAGGATGATCGGGAAGTTACAGCTTGCCGCAATCGAGAAGGCCAGCCCCACCATAAAGGCGATGTTCTGCTTCTCGAACAGAATGCCTAACAGAATCGCCACAACGCCCAGCACCAGCACGGTGATTTTCGAGACCTTTAGCTCATCGCGCTCGCTTGCGCCTTTGCGGATGACGTTGGCGTAGAGGTCATGCGACACCGCAGACGCGCCGGCCAGCGTCAGCCCTGCAACCACCGCAAGAATGGTGGCGAAGGCCACGGCGGAGATAAAGCCGAGGAACAGGTTACCGCCGACGGCATCAGCCAGATGCACCGCCGCCATGTTGTTACCGCCAATCAGCGCGCCCGCCGCGTCCTTAAACGCCGGGTTCGCCCCCACCAGCATGATCGCGCCAAAGCCGATGATAAAGGTTAGGATGTAGAAATAGCCCATGAAACCGGTGGCGTAGAAGACGCTCTTGCGCGCTTCACGCGCATCGCTCACGGTAAAGAAGCGCATCAGGATATGCGGCAGGCCCGCGGTCCCGAACATCAGGCCCAGACCGAGCGAGAGCGCCGATATCGGGTCTTTCACCAGCCCGCCCGGGCTCATGATCGCTTCCCCTTTCGGATGGACAGCCATCGCTTCGGTAAACAGGTTATTGAAGCTGAAGCCGACGTGTTTCATCACCATAAAGGCCATAAAGCTGGCACCGAACAGCAGCAGGACGGCTTTGATGATCTGCACCCAGGTGGTGGCGAGCATGCCGCCAAACAGGACGTACATCACCATCAGCACGCCGACCAGCACCACGGCGACGTGGTAGTTCAGGCCGAACAGCAGTTCGATAAGCTTGCCTGCGCCCACCATCTGGGCGATCAGGTACAACGCGACGACCACCAGCGAGCCGCAGGCGGAGAGGGTGCGAATCGGCCCCTGCTTCAGGCGGTAGGACGCCACGTCAGCGAAGGTGTAGCGTCCCAGGTTGCGCAGGCGCTCGGCAATCAGGAACAGAATGATCGGCCAGCCAACGAGGAAGCCGAGGGAGTAAATCAGGCCGTCGTAGCCGGAGGTATAGACCAGCGCGGAGATCCCGAGGAAGGAGGCGGCAGACATAAAGTCGCCCGCAATCGCCAGCCCGTTCTGGAAGCCGGTAATGTTGCCGCCCGCGGTGTAGTAATCGTTACGCGAGCGCACGCGTTTCGACGCCCAGTAGGTGATATACAGCGTCAGCAGCACGAAAATGAGGAACATGATGATTGCCTGCCAGTTGGTTGGCTGGCGCTGTACCTCGCCGGTAATGGCATCAGCCGCGTTGGCGGCAAACGGAAGGGCGGCGGCAAGCGCCGTCAGGACTCGCTTCATGATGCTTTTACCTCGCGCAGGACTTCTTTATTAAGACGATCGAATTCGCCGTTCGCGCGCCAGACGTACACGCCGGTCAGCACAAAGGAAATGATAATGACGCCGATGCCAATCGGAATACCCCGCGTGACGCTGGTGCCCGCGTGCAGCGGCGTGCCGAGCCAGTGCGGGGCAAAGGCGATCAGCAGAATAAAGCCGACGTAGATAACCAGCATGATGATGGAAAGGATGAAGGCAAACCGTTGCCGTTTTTCGACGAGCTCCCTGTAGTGCGCACTATTCTCTATCTGCTGACAAATATGGTCATTCATCACAGAGTCTCCAAAGGTAAGGTTGGTTTGTTTTATCCCCTCTCCCCTATGGGGAGAGGGTTAGGGTGAGGGGAGAGGGAGAAAAGGTTACGATGGCATTGCGATGGCCTGCTTCTCTTCGAGCAGTTTGTCCACCACGCCAGGATCGGCAAGCGTTGAGGTATCGCCGAGGTTGCTGGTATCGCCCGCGGCGATTTTGCGCAGAATACGGCGCATAATTTTGCCGGAACGGGTTTTTGGCAGCGAGTCGGTCCAGTGCAGCACGTCCGGCGTGGCGAGCGGGCCAATCTCTTTACGCACCCAGTTGCGCACCTCGGCGTACAGCTCTGGCGACGGCTCTTCGCCATGGTTCAGGGTGACGTAAGCATAAATCGCCTGGCCTTTAATGTTGTGCGGAATGCCCACAACGGCGGCTTCGGCAATCTTCGGATGCGACACCAGCGCGGACTCAATCTCCGCCGTGCCCAGACGGTGGCCGGAGACGTTCAGCACGTCGTCCACGCGTCCGGTGATCCAGTAATAGCCGTCTTCGTCACGGCGCGCGCCGTCTCCGCTGAAGTACATGTTTTTAAAGGTCGAGAAGTAGGTCTGCTCAAAGCGCTCGTGGTCGCCGAACAGCGTGCGCGCCTGGCCCGGCCAGGAGTCGACGATCACCAGGTTGCCCTCGGTGGCCCCTTCCTGCGGATTGCCTTCGTTATCCACCAGCGCGGGCTGCACGCCGAAGAACGGACGGGTTGCGGAACCCGCTTTCAGCTGCGTGGCGCCCGGCATCGGGGTGATCATGAAGCCGCCGGTTTCGGTCTGCCACCAGGTGTCCATCACCGGGCACTTCTCGTTGCCGATTTTCTTCCAGTACCACTCCCAGGCTTCCGGGTTGATGGGCTCGCCCACGGAGCCGAGGATGCGCAGGGAAGAGCGGTCGGTGCCTTCGATGGCCTTGTCGCCTTCCGCCATTAATGCGCGGATTGCCGTTGGCGCGGTGTAGAGAATGTTGACCTGATGCTTGTCGACCACCTGACACATGCGCGCCGGGGTCGGCCAGTTCGGCACGCCTTCAAACATCAGCGTCGTTGCGCCGCACGCCAGCGGGCCGTACAGCAGGTAGCTGTGGCCGGTGACCCAGCCCACGTCGGCGGTGCACCAGTAGATATCGCCCGGATGGTAGTCGAAGACGTACTTAAAGGTGGTGGCCGCATACACCAGATAGCCGCCGGTGGTGTGCAGCACGCCTTTCGGCTTGCCGGTCGAGCCGGAGGTATAAAGGATAAACAGCGGATCTTCCGCGTTCATCTCTTCCGGCTGATGCTGGTCGCTCGCCTTTTCAATCAGGTCGCTCCACCACAGGTCACGGCCCTCGTTCCAGTCGATCTTGCCGCCGGTACGCTTGAGGACGATAACGTTGCTGATGGTGGTCACGTTCGGGTTTTTCAGCGCTTCATCGACGTTTTTCTTCAGCGGAATACCGCGCCCGGCGCGCACGCCTTCGTCAGCGGTGATCACCAGCTTCGAGTTGGAGTCAACGATACGCCCGGCAACCGCTTCCGGGGAGAAGCCGCCGAAGATAACGGAGTGGATCGCGCCGATGCGCGCGCAGGCCAGCATGGCCACCGCGGCTTCCGGCACCATCGGCATGTAGATAGCGACCACGTCGCCTTTCTTGATGCCCTGTTTCAGCAGCACGTTGGCAAAGCGGCACACGTCGCGGTGCAGCTCTTTATAGGTGATATGTTTGCTCTGCGAGGCATCGTCGCCTTCCCAGATAATGGCAGTTTCGTTGCCGCGCGCGGCAAGATGGCGATCCAGGCAGTTCGCCGCCAGGTTCAGCGTGCCGTCTTCATACCATTTAATTGAGACGTTGCCCGGCGCAAAGGAGGTGTTCTTCACCTTCTGATACGGTGTGATCCAGTCCAGGATGTGGCCCTGCTCGCCCCAGAAGAGGTCAGGGCTGGAGATGGATTGCTGATACTTCTCGTGGTACTGCTCCGGGTTTATCAGGCAACGGTCCGCAATGTTTGCGGGAATGTCGTGTTTGTGGATTTGGCTCATGGCTTTTTTTCTCCTTGTAAGATGTTAATAATATGTCGCAAAAACGTTAATAGTAGGGGCTTTACAAGCTTTGTTTAGTATTTGGGCTACAGATCACGCATTGTTTGAACAGGTTGAAAATTGAGCGAATGAAACTTTGAAGGGAAATAATTTAGTGAAAGGATTATTCACATTTATGTAGAAAAAAGCGTTTTTATAACAAAAGGTTATTAATGAGAATTATGACAAATTAGCGTCATAACCCCTTTTTTCAGTGAAATGCCTCGTTCTTTAAGGCTTGCGCAGCAGGCCGTGCAGATGATACTCATACGCCGCGTTAAAAAATCCCATAAACCAACGCAACACAATTCATACCCTTTCAGTATGTCCCCATATTCATGCAGTTTGCGTGAATAAGGCGCTTCATTGAGGAAGTCAGTTTCTATGAAAAACGTAAAAGTGAGCCTGGCCTGGCAAATCTTAATAGCCCTTATTTTGGGCATTTTGCTGGGCAGTTACCTCCACTATCATAGCGACAGCCGCGAGTGGCTGATTGCGAACCTGCTCTCACCGGCAGGTGATATCTTTATTCATCTGATCAAGATGATTGTTGTGCCGATTGTGATTTCGACGCTGGTGGTCGGTATCGCGGGCGTCGGTGATGCGAAGCAGCTGGGCCGCATTGGCGTAAAAACCATTCTCTATTTCGAAGTGATCACTACGGTTGCCATCATTCTGGGTATCACCCTGGCGAACGTGTTCCAGCCGGGCGCCGGAATCGATATGTCGCAGCTGGCGACGGTGGATATTTCGAAATACCAAAGCACCACCGCTGACGTACAGAGCCACGCGCATGGCCTGATGGGCACTATTCTTTCGCTGGTGCCAACCAACATCGTGGCGTCGATGGCGAAGGGCGAGATGCTGCCGATCATCTTCTTCTCGGTGCTTTTTGGTCTGGGACTCTCTTCTCTGCCGGCGACGCACCGTGAGCCGCTGGTCACCGTGTTCCGCTCTATCTCCGAAACCATGTTTAAAGTGACCCACATGGTGATGCGCTACGCGCCGGTAGGGGTGTTTGCGCTTATCGCCGTCACCGTGGCGAACTTCGGTTTTGCCTCCCTGTGGCCGCTGGCGAAGCTGGTGCTCCTGGTGCACTTCGCCATCCTGTTCTTCGCGCTGGTGGTGCTGGGGATCGTGGCGCGCCTGTGCGGGCTGAGCATCTGGATCCTGATCCGTATCCTGAAAGATGAACTGATTCTGGCGTACTCCACGGCAAGCTCTGAGAGCGTGCTGCCGCGTATCATCGAGAAGATGGAAGCCTATGGCGCGCCTGCCTCTATTACCAGCTTTGTGGTGCCGACCGGCTACTCCTTTAACCTCGACGGCTCAACGCTGTACCAGAGCATTGCGGCGATCTTTATCGCGCAGCTGTACGGCATTGACCTGTCGCTGTGGCAGGAAATCGTGCTGGTGCTGACGCTGATGGTGACCTCGAAAGGTATTGCTGGCGTGCCGGGCGTCTCCTTCGTGGTGCTGCTGGCGACGCTTGGTAGCGTCGGCATTCCGCTGGAAGGCCTGGCGTTTATCGCGGGCGTGGACCGCATCCTCGACATGGCGCGTACCGCGCTGAACGTGGTGGGTAATGCCCTGGCGGTGCTGGTTATCGCCAAGTGGGAGCACAAATTCGACCGCAAGAAAGCGCTGGCGTATGAACGCGAAGTGCTGGGTCGTTTTGATAAGACGGCTGACCAGTAATGTAAAAAGCCGGGTGGCGGCTTCGCCTTACCCGGCCTACAAAAGTCGTAGGCCCGGTAAGCGCAGCGCCACCGGGCAATGGTTTACTCCCCGCTCAACGCATCAAACTCTTCGCATCCCGTATCAAACCCTTCGGTACAGCTCAGGTTTAGCCAGTAGAGTGCCTTCTGTTTATTCGGCGTGATAAAGCCTTTCTCACCCTGCTGGAACAGCATACCTGCCCAGTATTCCGCATAGCCCGTGCGTGAAAGCGACGAGCTGCGTTTGAACCATGCCGCTGCCTGAGCGTCGTCCTGCGCCATTTCAACGCCGTTGGCATAAATCAGCCCCAGCAGCATCTGCGCGTCAACCGCAGAGTCGTTATCGATATCCCCGGTGGCCGTTTGCAGCAGTTTAATGGCCTGCGGATAGTCGGTTTTGCCCGCCTGGGTATTCACCAGCAGGCGAGCCAGCATGATCGCGCCACGTTTACTGCCCGCGATGTTCGCCTGCTGCGCCAGCGCTTTGGCTTGCGGATAGTCACCCTGGGTAAAATGAATTTGCGACAGCAGCGCCATCGCATCGACATCGCCGCCCTTTGCCGCTTTCTCTGCCCACAGCGCCGCCTGCGTGCTGTCGCCGGAACTGAACCAGGTATCGGCAAGATAGTATTGGGCACGCGCATCGCCAGCCTCAGCCTGCGCTTTATACTGGCTGCCAATCTCATCGGCACGAGCAAGCCAGGTAAAAAGTAACAACAGCAATAAAAGAGGTTTCATGGATTCTTATCATCTGGGTACATGCCGCGCAGTATAATCGCGGTGGCAGAAGAAAAAAATGGGTGCATTAAGACCTCAGCATCCTACAAGCCGGGCGGAACCGTCGTTCCGCCCGCAGAGGTTAGCCCGCGTTGCAGGCTAATTTCGCCGCCACCTCCTGATGTTCACCTTTTATTGAAAACTCGCATAACTTTCCGCGATTAATAAAGGTAAAGATCACTATCGTCAGGCAAATAATAAAGACGATGCCTAACGCAGTTTTTAATGGCGTCATGCCTTTTACTCCTTGTGTATAAAAGAATAAGAGGCTACTCTCAACCTGTTGGTTGTTGGGGGTAGCCTCGGGTGAATGCAAATTTCCCGGGGCTTTCCACTTTCTGTCCCTCAACAATGCTCAAGACAGAAAGTCTTAAGCACCCGCCGCACATCTTATCCCTCTGAATTAAAATGCAAAGATGTAATTCTTTTTTGCGAAAATTACATTATTTCTGCGAGCCGCTTTCCACAATAATAATTGATATTATTAATGTGTTAAGCATAAATAAAAAGGGAGTGAATATATCACTCCCTTTATTCATCGATTATTTAACGGCGTTACCCCATTGCGCTTTCGCGCAGTCGGGCTTTCAGCTTGCTATATTCATCGATCACGTACTGTTCCGCAGCGTGTTGATCCGCAATCGGCTCCACGCGTACGGCACAGTATTTATACTCCGGCGTTTTGGTTATCGGGCTGAGGTTCTCCGTCACCAGCTCGTTACAGGCGCCAATCCACCACTGGTAGGTCATATAGACCGCCCCTTTGTTCGGACGATCGCTGACCTGCGCACGGGTGATGATGCGGCCCTTACGCGAGTTCACCCACACCAGCGCTTCATCCTCAATGCCGAGGCGCTCCGCGTCGGCGGTGTTGATCTGCGCGTAGCCCGGTTCGTCCGCCAGCGCCGCCAGCGCGGCGCAGTTGCCGGTCATCGAGCGACAGGAGTAGTGGCCCACTTCACGCACGGTGGAGAGCACCATCGGATACTCGTCGGTGAGCTTATCGATAGGCGCGACCCAGTCGCAGGTGAAGAACTGCGCCAGCCCGTTCGGGGTGTCGAACTTCTCTTCAAAAAGATACGACGTCCCCTGGTCGGATTCTGACTCATCGCGGCACGGCCACTGGATGTACCCCAGCTCGCCCATTTTCTCATAGGTTGCCCCATAAAAGTCCGGACACAGATTGCGCAACTCGTCCCAGATCTCCTGGGTGTTGTTGTAGTGCATCGGGTAGCCCATGCGGGTGGCGATTTCACTGATAATCTGCCAGTCGGTTTTCAGATCCCACTTCGGCTCGACCGCCTTAAAGAAGCGCTGGAAGCCGCGGTCCGCCGCCGTGTAGACGCCTTCATGCTCGCCCCAGGACGTTGACGGTAAAATCACATCCGCCGCCGCCGCGGTTTTGGTCATAAAGATATCCTGGACAATCACCAGCTCCAGATCCTCAAAGCCTTTACGCACCGCGGACAGCTCGGCGTCGGTCTGGAGCGGATCTTCACCCATGATGTAGGCCGCACGCACTTCACCGTGCGCCGCGCGGTGCGGCAGCTCGCTGATGCGATATCCGGTGTGTTCCGGCAGGCTCTCCACGCCCCAGGCCTTCGCGAATTTCTCGCGATTTTCCGGGAACTTAACGTACTGATAGCCCGGATAGGTATCCGGCAGCGCGCCCATGTCGCAGGCGCCCTGGACGTTATTCTGACCGCGCACCGGGTTGACGCCGACGTGCGCCTTGCCAAGATTTCCCGTCAGCATGGCGAGGCTGGTCAGGGAGCGCACGGTTTCCACACCCTGGTAGAACTGGGTCACGCCCATGCCCCACAGGATGGCGGCGGTTTTCGCCCCGGCATACATGCGTGCCGCCTGGCGGATCTCCTGCGCGCTCACGCCAGTAATCGCTTCAACCGACTCTGGCGTGTAGCCCTCGACGATTTTGCGATACTCTTCAAAACCTTCCGTACGGGTGGCGACAAACGCCTGGTCGTACAGGTTCTCCTCAATAATGACGTGCCCCATTGCGTTCAGCAGCGCGATGTTCGAGCCGTTTTTCAATGCAATGTGCATATCCGCAATGCGCGCGGTTTCGATTTTACGCGGATCGCAGACGATAATTTTCGCCCCGTTCTGCTTAGCGCGAATAACGTGGTTCGCGACGATAGGGTGAGAATCCGCCGGGTTATAGCCGAAAATAAACACGAGATCGGTATTATCTATCTCGTTGATCGCATTACTCATTGCGCCGTTACCGACCGACTGGTGCAGACCTGCAACCGATGGGCCGTGTCAGACGCGAGCGCAGCAGTCGACGTTATTGGTACCAATAACGGCGCGCGCGAATTTTTGCATTACATAGTTGGTTTCATTCCCCGTCCCGCGTGAGGAGCCGGTAGTCTGAATCGCATCCGGGCCGTACTTGGCCTTGATGGCGCCCAGGCGCGTGGCGACATAATCGAGCGCCTCGCTCCAGGAGACGGCCTCCAGCTTGCCGCCGCGCTCGCGGCGAATCATTGGGGTTTTCAGGCGCGGGGTGAGGATCTGGGTATCGTTAACAAAATCCCAGCCGTAGTAACCCTTCAGGCACAGCGTGCCCTGGTTGGTTTTCCCCTGCGCGGCCTCCGCCCGGACGATTTTGCCGTTATCGACCACCAGGTGGATCTTGCAACCTGAGGCACAATAAGGGCAAACCGTGACGACTTTTTTCATCAGTCTGCTCCAGTTAATAAACGCTTTCTCATCCACTATGCAGCTTCTATGCCATGTTTTTATTGTGGGTATATCCAGACTTTACGGCCGATTTGTCGTCTAAACCCTGACGAAAAGCAGGCAATCGTCAGAATTGACGTGTCGAAAGGGCAGCGGATGTGACATGGGTTGAAATTCCGTTACGTAAAAAACATTTTGGCTGGAGCGGGCGGCAGAATGGTTCAGACTTAACATAATTCCCTGATGGAAGCATATGATGAAACCGGCGATTCTGGTGGTTGATGACGATACGGCAGTGTGTGAACTGCTGCAGGACGTGCTCAACGAGCATGTCTTTAGCGTGCTCGTCTGCCATAACGGCCAGGAGGCGCTGAGACTGGTTCAGCAGGAGCCGGGCGTCGCGCTGGTTCTGCTGGACATGATGCTGCCGGATATCAACGGCCTGCAGGTTTTGCTTCAGCTACAAAAGCTGCGTCCTGAACTGCCGGTCGTCATGCTCACCGGGCTGGGGAGCGAGTCGGATGTGGTGGTGGGGCTGGAGATGGGTGCCGACGATTACATCGGCAAACCGTTTAACCCGCGCGTGGTGGTGGCCCGCGTGAAAGCGGTGCTGCGGCGTACCGGCGTGCTGGCAGCAGAAACGACGGCCCCGCGCGTCGCGGGCATCACCTTTAACGGCTGGACGCTGGATACCACCCGCTGCGAGCTGAGCGATCCGCAGCGTCACGCCGTCCCCTTAACGCAGGGCGAGTACGGCCTGCTGCTGGCGCTCACGCAAAATGCGCGCCGGGTGCTGAGTCGCGAGCAGCTTCTGGAACTGACCCATAGCGAAAGTGCCGACGTGTTCGACCGCACTATCGACGTGCTGATCATGCGCCTGCGGCGGAAAATCGAGGCTAACCCGCATCAGCCCGCGCTGATTAAAACCATCCGGGGGTTAGGTTACGTGTTTGCCACCGATGTTTCCCACAGCGAGAAAGCAGCGTAAAACTAAGGTGTTATCAGTCCCACCGTTTTTAATGCGTAACCTTTCCACTCTGATTTTAGACGCCACAGTGGCAGCGATTTTCGTCCTGTTTCCGGGTCGAGAATTTCTGCAGTGTCATTATGAATGGCGGTAATCACCACAAAATGCGAATACTTTTCACCTTCCAGAGGGATGATCATGGGTTGGTCAATCGTCAGTAGTTCATTAACGTCATATCGGAGACCTTTTGCCTGAAAACCCATACGCTGAGCCGCATTTTTCAGATCGAGAAGGGAAAAACCTGTTTGCAGTTTCTCCGCTTCTGTCCCTGGCTCAGCGCGATAGATAATATCTGAGATAATGTCTATCTCACTGATCTCCAGTGAAAAGCGGGTATTTAGCAGGAGCGACAGAGCTGCTGGCCCGCATGAAAAATCGGTCGTCTGGCGAACAATCCCTTCTGTACGCAAGTGCATCCAGCCTTTCATGGTTGTGTTATAGGCCTGCGCATGACAGGCCAGTAACAATAAACATGCCGCTGACCATTTCATCAGAAGTTCCTTGTCATGCTGACGCCGAACGTTGAACCCGTTGTCTCCAGCGGGAAGGAGACTTCAGGCGTAATGCTGAAACGCGGTGATAGCAGATAAGAGAAATAAAATGCAAGCGATTCAGACTCCTGGCTGGTGCCTTTCATGGTGCGCCCTTCGTATTTCATATTATCTGACCAGCTATAAGTAAATCTGCTGCCCAGCGAACTGACATTATTGAGAGCGAAACCGGTGCCCAGGAATGCCGAGGCGGTATCGCCTGCTTTAATTCGCTCCCCACCTTTACTGGTCTCAAACGTTTTTTCGTATGAGATACCGCCAAAAAAGGTTACGGGATCCGTAATCCGCACAAACGTCAGGGATGGCGTCAGGCTCCAGTAGCCTTCGCTGTTATTCAGCGGCTGCTTCCAGGCGTCCAGGTCGGAGACGTATTTTTTGCGCCCGGTCGGCGTATTGACGGCAAGTGAGCCCGTCACGGATGGATGATCATTGTTCTCTTTCAATAGCAGATATTGGATACCGGCCGATATGTCGCCGATATGGCCCTGAGAGGCATCCCGGGTCCAGGCATTACTCGAAACATCTTCGATTTTTGTGTAGGTCCAGGGTACGTTCAACCAGACGCTAAGCCTGTCGGTAATACCGAATTTTGGCGAAACATAAAAATAAAGCTTTTTAATCGAATAACTGGAAACTTGATAAGGCCCCTGCTGCGGCAATGAGGACGTGGATTTCCATGTGCGGTATTTGAAACCGAAATCAACGTCAGTTTCCCCGTGATTAAGCAGAACCGTATAGTCGGAAAGATAACTAATGGGCGCGCTATACTCCTCCTGCTTTTTCTCTATGTTGGCTATTCGACTATTATCTTTTCTGACGACGTCGAAATGGGTCACATCCGGGAAGGAAATGGGATACACGTTATCCTTTCGCACAATGGATGCTGAATTATTGCTATCTGACTTAAGGAACCCCGTGATTCTGTCACCATTTTTAAACGTCACTGCATACTGCTTATCGGTGTCTATCGTTTTTATTTGATTAGCGCTGATCCGCAGACTTGAACCATAGGGAGTGCTAAAAACACACACGCCATCTTTAAAGGAGACAATATCTCCAGTGATATTGTCTCCGTTGTTCAGTCTGAGAATGTCAGCATGCGCAATCGTAACAAATATAAATGGCGCAACGACGCCAGCCACTCTCGACATCATTTAAATCACCACTTTGTCATGTTGATGTCGCGGTTCCATTTTGTCCAGCGCAGTGCCTGGTTCGATAAGGTCCCATCGGTGTTTACGACGCGATAATACTCTTCAACAACCGATGATTTCGCTGCTTCGAAATTGCCTTCAGTACTACGCGCATAGCGCCAGACATCACCAACGACCGAATATTTTTTTCCGTTTCCGGTATCGGTAATCGTGGTCGGGCCGTTGACGAAGTCCTGGCTGTGCAATACGTAATTTCGACTATCTTCATCGACGCCGAAGTTATGAATCATATTCATATAGTGCATGCCAACAAAATTGGTTCCGGTGATGGTATCAAACCCTTCAAGGGGTTTTTTTATACTGCCGGAGTCGGTCAACGTCAGACTGGAGTATTTCGGAAATTTTATCCCCGCCCAAGGGTTTGTTGGGGTTGTTGGTTTAGGGATTGGGAACACTGGGTTGGTAACAAGACCGTTTCCTTTACCATTAATTTGCGATAGTTGCGTGTCACTTAATTCAGTTACTGCGGCATGTGTCATGCCTGAGAATAACAATGCCGTTAGTAGCATAATTTTATGCTTCATGGTTTTTCCTTATGGTAAATTAATGTTGTTATCCGGCTGTGTATTCATGTTAAGGGTAAATGAACATTGCCGATGGACAACGCAAGGAAAAACGGCAGATGCGGCTTAAACTTTAAAAATGATTAATATGAATGCTCGATAATTGAACTGTTTAAATTTCATGCATATATATTGCAACAGAGATATAGCGCCGCTTACAGCGTGATTTGCGATAAAGTTATATTTCCCTTTACCCTTAATTCAGGTAGGGAATGAATTATCCTTAAGATACGTTTTCAGCTCCTCCAGCGTTTTCGCGCCGTCGATGGCGTTGGCGGCCAGCAGGCTGGCCCGCGCGCAGGCGTGCGCCAGATAAATGCTCTCCGTGAGCGACAGAGATTCATGGCAGCCGTATAAAAACCCCGCGCAAAACGCATCGCCCGCGCCGACGCTGCCGATAATCTCCTCCTGCTCCAGCATCCACGACGGGATCCAGCGGCCTTGCTCACCCGGCGCTTCACCCCATGCCCCTTCCGGACAGTGGATCACCACCCGCTGACGAACGCCTGCCGCCAGCAGCTGCGCGGCAGCGTCGGCGATGTGGGCCATGTTCAGCTTATCGCTGTCGTCTCGTATCGACAGGCCGCTAAACTCACCGGCCTCCAGCTCGTTAATCACCAGATAATCCAGATGGCGCAGGGCAGGGAGCACCAGCGGCTGATAGCGCGGATCGCCCTTGCGGGACACCAGGTCGAGCGAGGTTTCATATCCCTGGTCGCGCATCTGCGCCAGCAGCCGCGCGCTGCGGGTGCCGAACTCGTCATCGGGCATATCCAGGCTGTCGAGCAGCAGCAGGTAGCCGAGATGGAAGATCTTCATCGATCCGTCCAGGCGATCGAAGGCGGGAAGATCCAGCAGGCGGTTGGCGCCCGGCGAGTGGAAGAAGGTGCGCTGGCCGCTGGGATCGGTCATCACCTGCGACATGGAGGTCGGGGCGAAGGTGGTGCGCTGCACGCGCTGGCGATTGACGTGGTACTGGTCGAGCATCGCCAGAATATAATCCCCGTCGCCGTCTTCGCCAATCAGCCCCACCGCCTGCAGCGGCAGGCCAACGTGCATTTTCGCCAGCGTCAGCAGCACGTTGAGCGGCGCGCCGCCGGTCGAGCGTTCGCTGTGGGTGATTTCCGCCAGCCAGCCGCGCTCCGGCCACTGCACGATCTGGTGGACGTGATCCACCAGCATGTTGCCTGCGGCGATAATGCCTTTACGTTCCATTATGCCTGCCCCGCGCTGCCGAAGATGCGCATCTGTTCGGCGACCGTATCGGTTATCGCCTCTTCTATGCCCAGCAGCAGCTCGGCAAACTCATCGTACAGCGGCTGGCGGTTCGCCATGCGCTGCTCGACGGCGGCGAGCGCGGCCTGCGACATGCCGGTATAGAAGTTAATTTTATGAATGCCCAGCTCGATAGCGCGGCGGAAGTCGGCATCGCTGATCCCGGAGCCGCCGTGTAAAACCAGCGGCAGCCCCGTCTGCTGGCGGATGGCGTCCAGGCGCGGGAAATCGAGCTTCGGCTCGCCCTTGTATTTGCCGTGCGCGTTGCCGATGGCAACCGCCAGCGCGTCAATGCCGGTTGAATCGACAAATTCGCGCGCCAGCTGGGGGTCGGTAAAGAACGCTTCGTCCGCATGCCCGTACAGCGCGCCGCCTTCATCACCACCGACCGCGCCCAGCTCCGCCTCCACCGACACGCCCACCGCGTGGCACATCTTCACCACTTCGCGCGTCTGGCGAATGTTTTCCTCGTAGCTAAGGGTCGAGCCGTCGAACATCACCGAGCTGAAGCCTAAGCGCAGGGCGCGCACCACCGCCTCGAAATGCAGCCCGTGGTCGAGGTTAAGCACCACGGGAATGTCGTGACGAGCGGCTTCGAACTTCACCGCTTCGACAAGCGAATCCAGCGACACGTACTTAAAGTGCACTTCGGCGATGTTGATGATAAAGGGCGAGCGTTCCTGCTTCGCGGCGGCGAACAGCGCGCGGAGGAAGTGGGAGTCGAGCACGTTAAACGCGCCCAGCGCGTAGCGGTGTTCCCTGGCGTGCTCAAGACCGTCGGCAAGAGAAATCAGTGGCATCATTCACCCCTTATATCCGAAACAGGTTGTACTCGTTGCACAGCACCAGCAGCGCCGGTTCGTCTTCTTCGATGTTGTTATAGCGGGCAACGGGCTGCAAAAAGTGGTTATCGTGCTCGTCGTCATTCACGGAGGACACTTCGCCGACCAGCACGTCGCCAAAGCCGCGTTCGCCCCAGAAGCTGTGGTACAGGCCGGGCGTGAGGCAGATGCTTTCCCCTGGCGTGAGGCGCAACTGGCTGCCGGGCGCATGGGTCTGCCGACAGCCGTCGACGGTAACGGTCACGTCGGTGTTTTCCGTCTCTTCATGCGCGCCCGCATTCCATAGCTCAATAATCAGGTTCCCGCCGGCCCGGTTGATGATGTCTTCCCGCTTGCGCCAGTGAAAATGCATCGGCGTCACCTGGCCGTCGCGCACGTGCATGATTTTTTCGGCATAGCCTTTTTCATAAGGCATGCCGTTGGGCGAGCCGTTGCGCAGGGTAAACAGCGTCAGGCCCTCGGCGGCAAAATTATTACCGCCGAACGCCGTCACGTCCCAGCCGAGCTTGAGGTCGAATACCTCCTGCCATGCGGCCTGGTCAAGCTGCTGCCATTTTGTTGGCGGAAAGCTGGCAAACGGCGGGAGATGCACGTCGTGCATGGAAAAGAACTGCCGCGTGTGGCCGAGGATTTCGTTGATGTCGGAGCGTTTCATGGGGACTCCTGCATTTTTTGCAAAACCTTACCCCTCACCCTAACCCTCTCCCCAAAGGGGAGAGGGAACTTGAACACCCTCTCCCCTTTGGGGAGAGGGCAGGGTGAGGGGTTTACTTAACCGTCCAACCCTTATACGTCCCGACGTTCTTTTTATCGATCATCGTCACCGGGATCAGCACGGGCTCTTTTGGCGCAGCTTTGCCCTGCAGAATGTCATAGCCAATTTCCACCGCCTTCGCGGCCATCACCTGCGGATCCTGCGCCGGAGTTGCCACAAACAGGGAGTTTTCGCGCTTCAGCGCTTCCTCACCGTCCGGGGAACCATCCACGCCGACGATAAAGAACTCGCTGCGCTGCGCCTGCTTCGCGGCCAGATCGGCGCCGATCGCGGTCGGATCGTTAATCGCAAACACGCCGTCGATCTTCGGATTGGCGGCCAGCAGTGAGGTCATCACCTCCAGCCCGCCCTCGCGGCTGCCCTTGGCGTTCTGGTTGTCCGAGAGCACTTTTATTTCCGGATGGCGCTTAAACTCGGTCTGGCAGCCTTCCACGCGGTTTTGTACCGCGGAGACCGGCGGCCCGTTGATGATCACCACGTTGCCTTTGCCCTTCAGGCGGTCGGTAATGTATTTGCAGGCCATTTCGCCCGCCTGGGTGTTATCGGAGGTGATTGTCGCATCAGCCCCTTCCGCCGCCACGTCAACCGCCACGACCACGATCCCCGCCTCTTTGGCGCGCTTCACCGCCGGGCCGATCCCTTTGGAATCTGCGGCGTTGAGGATGATCATGTCCACCTTCGCGGCAATAAAGTTGTCGATCTGCGCCACCTGCTGGCCCAGATCGTACCCGCTGGAGACCAGCGTCACCTTGACGTTATCGCCAGCCAGCTTGCGCGCTTCCAGCTCGGCACCTTTGGTGATCTGCACGAAGAACGGGTTGGCCAGGTCGCCCACCGTCACGCCGATGGACTTCAGATCTTTTGCCTGCGCAAACGGCGCTGCGGCAAGCAGTGCGCCAGCACAGAGCGCGGTCACTAAGGGTTTCAAACGCATAGGGTTTTCCTCGAATCTGTAGGGTGTTGTTGTTATGCACTTTGATGGTGTCGGGTACGGTATTTGTCGATCAGCACCGCTATGATGATCACCGCCCCTTTGATCACCAGCTGCCAGAAGTAGGAGACGCCCATCAGCGTCATGCCGTTATTGAGGGTGGCGATGATCAGCGCGCCCACCAGCGTGCCGGTGATCGTGCCGATCCCGCCGACGAAGCTGGTTCCGCCCAGGATCACCGCCGCAATCGCGTCCAGCTCGTACCCCGTGCCGAGGTTGCCGTTGGCGCTGTAGAGGCGCGAGGCGCTCATCACGCCGCCTAAGCCCGAGAGCAGGCCGCTCATGCCGTAGACAAACAGCAGCACCAGCCAGACCTTAATGCCGGTCAGTCGCGCCGCCTGCATGTTGCCGCCCACCGCGTAAATGTGAACGCCAAGCGTAGTGCGGCGCAGGATGAACCAGCAGATGGCAATGACCGCAAGGGCGATCGCCACCAGCCACGGAATCGGGCCGAGGTAGTTATTGCCGATCCACTCGAAGCTGATGTTGGAGTTAATGACCGTGGTACCGTCCGCCAGCAGGTAGGCCGCGCCGCGCAGCGCCGTATAGGTGCCGAGCGTCACGATAAACGGCGGCAGCCCGGCAAAGGCCACCAGCACACCGTTGAACAGCCCCAGCACCATCCCGAGCATCAGCGCGGCCGGAATGGAGAGCATGGCAAATTCAGGGATAAGCGAAACCACCATCGCCGCTACCGCCGTGGTGCCCAGAATCGAGCCGACGGAGAGGTCAATCCCGCCGGTCAGGATGATGAAGGTCATTCCGGCCGCCAGCACGATATTGATCGACGCCTGACGGGTAATGTTCAGCAGGTTGCTTTCGGTGAAGAAGTTGGGCGCGATAAAGCCAAATACCGCCACAATCAGGATTAAAATCGGCAGGATGCCGACCGTTTGCATCAGATCGCTCATCAGCATTTTTTTGGCGGAGGCGGATTTTGCCACCTGCTGCGGATGGGTTGGAGTTGTCATGATTGCACCGCCTGATGATGAGTGTCGTTCACGCCGGTAGCCAGCGTCATAATGTTTTCCTGGGAGATGTCGCGCCCGTGCAGTTCACCCGCGATGCTGCCTTCCCGCATCACGTACACCCGGTCGCTCATGCCCACCACTTCCGGCAGCTCGCTGGAGATCATCAAAATCGCCACCCCCTTGCGCGCCATCTGGTTCATGATGCGGTAGATCTCGCTTTTCGCGCCGACGTCCACGCCGCGCGTGGGTTCGTCCAGAATAAGAATGCGCGGGCCAATCGCCACCCAGCGGGAGATCAGCAGCTTTTGCTGGTTGCCGCCGGAAAGCCCGCCCGCGCGCACCTGAGAATGCGGCACGCGGATGTTGAGCAGGGCGATGGCGTCATCGGAAATCGACTGGGCTTTTTTGCGGTTTAGCATCCCGAAGGTGGCGTCGCGCTCCAGCGTCGCCATGGTGATGTTCTCCTGCGCCGCCAGCTCCAGAAACAGCCCTTGCTCCTTGCGGTTCTCGGTAAGAAAGCCGATGCCGTTATCAATGGCCGCGCGCGGGGAGTGGATCACCACCGGCTCGCCGTCCACCTCAATCATGCCGCCCGTGGCCTTGCGCACGCCGAAAATCAGCTGCGCCAGCTCGGAACGTCCGGCCCCGACCAGGCCCGCCAGCCCGACAATTTCGCCGGAACGTACCTGCAGGCTGCACGGCTGCACTTTTTTACCGTCGGTGAGGTGGTGGACGTTGAGGCGCGGGCTGCCGAGAGGAATATCACGCTCTTTGTTGAACAGGTCGCTTAACGGGCGGCCCACCATCATGCGCACCAGCTCAGAGGCATTCAGCTTGTCGCGCGTCAGGCTACCGACGTACTGCCCGTCACGCAGCACGCTGACGCGGTCAGAGAGTTCATACACTTCCGCCATGCGGTGGCTGATATAGATGATCGCCATCCCTTCATCGCGCAGGCGCAGAATCAGTTCAAACAGGCGGTGCGTTTCCCGCGAGGAGAGGGCGGCGGTGGGTTCATCCATCACCAGAATGCGGCTGTTGCGGTGCAGCGCGCGGGCAATTTCCACCTGCTGCTGCTCGGCGATGGTCAGCTTCATCACCAGGTCGGTGGCGCTGAACTGTGCGCCGAGGCGCTCAATCACCGCCTGCGCCTGGGCGGCCATCTCTTTGCGCTGCACCATCCCACCGCGCGACAGCTCGCTGCCGAGAAAGATGTTTTCCGCCACGGTCAGATTGGGCGCGAGCTGCATCTCCTGATAAATCAGGGTAATGCCTGCGGCCAGCGCATCTTTCGGCCCTTTAATGTGAAACGGCTGGCCGTCGATCAGGATCTCGCCGCCGGTGGCGGTATAGGCTCCCGCGAGGATTTTCATCAGCGTGCTTTTACCCGCGCCGTTTTCCCCCATCAGCGCGTGGATCTCACCGGGGAAGACCGTCAAATCCACACCCTTGAGCGCGTGGAAATTGCCGAAGGTTTTGGCAATCTGGCGCATCTCTAAAACCGGGGTTCTGCTCATGGCGGATCTCCTGTGAATGTCGATATCTGCACTTCATCACAGGTGCGTAAATGCAAAATGTCAGAAGCCGTTCATATTTGTCATAGTTATGAATAGCGAATGTGGATCACTCTTTTACCCTCACCCCGGCCCTTTCCCTGAAAGGGAGAGGGAGCAAATCATTCCCTCGCCCCTTTGGGGAGAGGGTTAGGGTGAGGGGACACCAAACCGCACAGGAGCCCAACTCCATGCCATCACGCCCTCCGTTCTTCGCCAGCGCCCGCGGACGCCTGCTGATTTTTAATCTGCTGGTGGTCACCGTTACGCTGATGGTGAGCGGCGTGGCGGTACTCGGCTTTCGTCACGCCAGCCAGATCCAGGAGCAGGTGCAGCAGCAAACGCTGGATGACATGACCGGCAGCATGAACCTCGCGCGTGATACCGCCAGCGTGGCGACGGCGGCGGTGCGACTCTCTCAGGTCGTCGGGGCGCTGGAATATAAAGGCGAAGCCGAGCGGCTGAAGCAGACCCAGATGGCGCTGCGCCACTCGCTGGAGCAGCTTGCGGATGCGCCGCTGGCGCAGCAGGAGCCGGCGCTGGTGGCGCGTATTATTCAAAGAAGCAATGAATTACAGCAGAGCGTGACGGGAATGCTGGAGCGCGGCCAGCGGCGTCATCTGGAGCGTAACGCACTGCTAAGTTCGCTCTATCAAAGCCAGAGCTACCTGCGCCATCTTCAGGATATTAATCGCCGCTACGGCAGCAACGTCCCGGATGCGCGGCAGCTGATGGAAATGGACAGGCTGATCGTCGCTGCCATCGGCACCCCTTCACCGAGCGCCACGGTTCATCAACTGGACGCCGTCACGGCGACGCTTCCCCGACGCGCAGCGCAGCCCGTCGTGAACGTCGTCCTGCCGGATTTCAACGACGAGCTGCACAAGCTTGCCCCGCTGTCGAAGCAGCTGGAGGAGAGCGATCTGGCGATAAGCTGGTATATGTTCCACATCAAGGCGCTGGTGGCGATCCTTAACAGCGACATCAATCAGTACGTTGAGCAGGTGGCGAACGCCTCCACATTGCGTACCGCCCAGAGTCATCACGAGCTGCGCTCGATCAGCGTGTTTATCAGCATCTTCGCCGTGCTGGCGCTGATCATCACCGGGTGCGCCTGCTGGTATATCTACCGCAATCTGGCCTCTAACCTGACGGCCATTTCCCGGGCGATGTCGCGTCTCGCCCATGGGGAGCAGAATGTGTCGGTGCCCGCGCTGCAGCGGCGCGACGAGCTGGGCGAGCTGGCGCGCGCGTTTAACGTTTTTGCCCGCAACACCGCCTCGCTTGAGCACACCACTCGGCTGCTGAAAGAAAAAACCACGCAGATGGAGATCGACCGCGTCGAGCGTCAGGGGCTGGAGGAAGCGCTGCTGCACAGCCAGAAGATGAAGGCGGTCGGACAGCTGACCGGCGGGCTGGCGCATGATTTTAACAATCTGCTGGCGGTGATTATCGGCAGCCTGGAGCTGACCGACCCCGAATCAAAAGACGCGCCGCGCATCACCCGGGCGCTTAAGGCCGCCGAGCGCGGGGCGCTGCTGACTCAGCGCCTGCTGGCCTTCTCACGCAAGCAATCCCTGACGCCGCATGCGGTAGAGATGCTGCCGCTGCTGGAGAACCTCCGTGAGCTGATGCGCCACTCCCTTCCTGCCACCCTCACCCTTGAGATAGAAGCGCAATCCCCGGCCTGGCCCGCGTGGATAGACGTCAGCCAGCTGGAAAACGCCATTATCAACCTGGTGATGAACGCGCGCGATGCGATGGAGGGGCAAAGCGGTGTGATTAAAATTCGGACATGGAACCAGCGCGTGACCCGCAGCGACGGGCGAAAGCAGGATATGGTTGCGCTGGAGGTGATCGACCACGGCAGCGGCATGTCGCAGGAGGTGAAATCGCAGGTTTTTGAGCCGTTCTTCACCACCAAGCAGACCGGGAGCGGGAGCGGATTAGGCCTGTCGATGGTGTATGGCTTTGTGCGCCAGTCCGGAGGACGGGTCGAGATTGAAAGCGCGCCGGGGCAGGGAACGACCGTCCGGCTTCATCTGCCGCGATCGGTGCTGCCCGCCGCTGCAGATGATGAAGCGCTGCCTGCCGCGACGTCCGCTGACGGCGAACGGCTGGTGCTGGTGCTGGAAGATGAGGCGGACGTTCGCCAGACCCTGTGCGAGCAGCTGCACCAGCTTGGCTACCTGACGCTCGAAGCTGAGGATGGCGAGCAGGCATTAAAGATGCTGGCGGCGTCGCCGGATATTGGCATGTTTATCAGTGACCTGATGCTGCCCGGAAGCCTGAGCGGGGCTGAGGTGGTGAACCAGGTGCGCAGCCATTATCCGCAGCTTCCGGTGCTGCTGATCAGTGGCCAGGATTTGCGTCCGGCGCATAACCCGCAGCTGCCGGACGTTCAGCTACTGCGTAAGCCGTTTACGCGGATGCAGCTGGCGCAGGCGCTGCGGAAGGTGATGGTAATTTGAGATTCCTGAATTATTTTCAGAATTTAACTCCTGTTTCAGTCATTTACAGAATCGCTTCTCCATGCAACCATCCTGATTTAACCCTAAGTTAAATCAGGTCTTTGTTATGGATAACTGGTCAGCGCTTTTCGACGGACAGACCCGCTACACCCTTGCGATTAACGACAGCCCGGTGAAGCCGGATGTCCTGCGCTTTTACGGCAGGGAAGCCCTGAGCGAGCCGTTTAAATGGGATATTGAGTTCACTACTCAACAGGCGAACATTCCCCCGGAACAGGTGCTGATGAAATATGCCTCGTTGCGGATGCGTGGCGGCAAAAGTGTCCACGGCATTGTGACCCGCCTGGAGTGGCTGTCCACATCCAGGGACCAGTCCCGCTACCGGCTCACGCTCAGTTCCCGCCTGGCGCTCCTGGCACACACCCGGCAGTGCGCCGTATTTCAGAACCAGTCCGTTCCGGAAGTGGTGGAGCAGGTGCTGCGCAGACACGGGCTGGAGGGACCTGATTTTGAATTCAGGCTGGAGCGCACCTACCCGCCGCGTGAAATTATCACCCAGTGGCGGGAAACGGATTTGCAGTTCATTCAGCGTATTCTGTCTGAGGTGGGGATTTACTGGCGTACGGAGATGGACGACGTGCGCGGTCTGGATACCTACATCCTGGCCGACAGCCAGCTTAACTACCGGTTTGACGTGCGCCTGCCTTACCGCGAGCCATCGGGGCTGTTTGACGGTGCGGCAGAGTCGGTCTGGGATGTGCGGACGTGGCACAGGATTGCCACCGGCACCGTTACCACACGT
>NZ_SJOO01000012.1 GCF_004331265.1 Enterobacter wuhouensis
TGCATGTTGCACGTTTCTGGGGGGATGAGACCCCCCGACCGGGGTTCGACAACTGGCGACAGCCAGTTGGACAGACTGAGCGCGCAGCGAACAGGCTGCCCGCAGGGCGAGCGAAGCGAGTCAATCCCCCCCTCACCGCCATATTTAAGAAAAAGCCCGTACGAAAGTACGGGCTTTTTTTTCGCATATTGCACGCCTTTGGGCGTACGACAACGCTATTCCCCGCAGCATTTGCAGCACACCACGCAATCATATCCCATGATATTAGCTGCATTCACGGCGCTCTCAACGTCGAAATACACGCCCAGCTCGCGAGGTTGTACAGTCGTTGATAATTCCTCGCATTCAGCAACATGCAGTTCATGCTCACCGGTGTCGAGAGTGGTTGTATTTAAATAGTATGTTTTCAGCATCGAAACCTCCTGAACATCAGCAGAATTATTAGTGCGTAACGTATTAAATCCAATGTAAAAAAGAATCAATTAGCCTGTCGCCGATTATATTTTTGAAATTCACATTCAAAAAAAGAATACAACAAGACGTAAATAAATATTAATGAGCAAGGGGAAAAATAGAATCCCATCACAAAATAAGATCATAGCACCGGTTATTTCTGGGATCATCCCGCAATACTGTTATAGTACAAAATAAATATTACATAACCGAGAGCAATATGCTATTACCTTCAGACGCTGCTTCCGAGCAGGAGAGCGCATTTAGATTCAGCATCGAAACCAAGCCCATAGAAGCCATTATTAGAATCCATAATGAACTAATATCCTATGGTCGGCCCTTCATTCTACCCGCGAACAAAAAGTTGTTACTCTCCAGTTCAAAAGATAACTTCTTCATTGTTCTGGTAGAAAAAGGCTGTTTTTCCTTCTGCCACCGACGTACCAACCTTCACATTGGAACATCGTTTGCACCTGCCATATTCGGCCTTATTGACGGATACAGTTACTTTCACAACGTAAAAGGAAGGCCGCAGCATTACATTCAGGCCGAAACCTTGTGTACCGGATGGCTTGTCCCCGTTGATATCTTTTTACAAAAATCTGATGAACTCAATCTCTGGCGCGATATCGCTAAAATTCTCGCGCAACGTCTTATGATTATGTGCTCCCGAGATACTGAGCTCACGGGTAATGATATATATTGCAAGATAAAAACGCTGTTAGCCGAAATATGGACCTACCCCGAAGAAATAAGGAAGCAAATCACCGTCGCATCATTTATTCACCACAGAACCCGGGCCTCAAAAAGCCGAATTTTGGGCATCCTTGCTGAACTCAAAAAAGGCGACTACATACAAATAGAATCCGGCATACTTATGTCACTGTCAAAATTACCGGAAGCCTTCTGAGTCAATTACATATATCACTGGAAACCATGACCGATTTTAATGCTTAAAACGGTCATCCTGCATAAATAATCGACTGGCTTCTCTCTTAAGACTGTCGCCGGTTTGCTTGTTTCCCAGAAAATAGTTAACCTCAATCAGATTATCGTACATGTCTGCATCCCCCCAGGTTTCCAACCATCGTGACGCTGCCGCGCTGAACTGCCGCAACGCTCTCACATCATTGTTATGCTTATAATCAATTATCAGCGCTTCAGCGTTGAGACGTCTTAACCTCTCGGTGCCTACGCCGGTTTCAGGCAGGGATAATACCTCATGATAGAAATCATCCGGTTGCGATTCAAACCTGGTCAGAATTAACTCATTTCGCAGTGAAATAATGACAATCATGGCCATGAAAAGCAAAAAAGCAGATAGGTAAATCGTACTGATATTCAGGCTCATCGCGCCACCGGCAGCAGCGTCCTTATCGTCACCCCGTCGGTCAATCAGGCTGAGCAGCAGTATAAAACTGAGCCAGTGTATCGCCGATTGATAAAACGGATATTCGACCTGGGTATGCAGCAGGAGCGGCAGGAGACAGATAAAAAATGCCAGTTTGTTTTTTTCGGTCGAACGAAACAGCAATCGCATACCCGCAAAGCAGACTACGAACAGGCCGGATAGCGCGACTATCCCCCCTTCTATCCACCAGTAAAGGAACTCGTTGTGAGGATAAGAGACGACAGAGGCGCCATTATCAATGGGCTGTGCCCTGTCGGCGATAAAATGTGAAAAGCTCCAGATGTAGCTCCCGTATCCCCACCCCTTTAAGGGATGAAGGAGGATCATACGCCATGTCTCATGCAGTATCATCAACCGCTGCAGGTTAGAGCCATCATGCTGGTGCAACGCCTCAAGCAGCGTTCCGTTCATCACCAGCACGCACCAGATCACGCCGATAACGGGAGCAAGTAAAAGCAAAAATCTCGTGGCAAGCGGTGTTTCTTTACGCCCGTAAAGCAACAGCATTCCCATAAAAACACAACAACCGCTCAGCCATCCAATGCGCGACTGGAGGTCCGTCAGGGCGTAATAGATAATGACAATCCCTGAAAAGACAACTGCTTTTCGCATCAATTCGCGCTGCCGGGACCTGCAGATAAAGAAAGACGATCCCAGGATAAAAAGCAGGCTCCCCCCGCCCACGGCAAGAAACGAAGCCGTGACGTTACGCTGCTGGAAAATCCCTACGTTCGTTGGAACAACCTGCAATACCCGCTGTTCAAAATCAGGCAGAAGCGCAGGATAAGAGAGTCCGGCCAGGCCGTAGAGGGCCTGAACCACAGCCGCCAGCGCAATTATGTAGAGTAGCCATTTGATCTGCACATCGCCAAAACGACAGTTTATGAGCATCGCGTAGAGCAATACCCCGGCCCACAGCCCGCCAAACTGCGCAAGGGAGTCGAAGAGCCAGTCGCGATGGGAACTCCATGCCAGCGGAAACGTCATTAAGGAGGCCGCAAGGATAATGCACTTCAGCGTCGAGCTGAGGTAAACCGGTTTTCGGAGAAAAAACAGGAATCCGATGGCCGTCATCAGCAGCATCAGGCTCCAGACTAGCAGCGACTCGGGCAGATCGGCACCGCTTCCGCCGTTATTAGGTAAAACGACATGCATTGCCAGAAGGTAGATCCCTCCCAGCGCGGTGACGACAAAGTTGGGTAAGGCTTTGGAATGTAGGCTCATTATCGACCGGACCGGATTAATTGACATGGCTCAGCCGGGCAGGCATTACCCGGCCATAATCATTAATGCTCTGCCACCGTACCGCACTCAACGCGTCACTCTGATAACCCGCGATTTCCCGAGAGGAAAAGGGCGACAGCATTCCGGCCCGTTCGATGCTGTGGCCATCGACCCGCAAATTAAAGAGCGTGACATAATAAGGCGTCGGGTTTGCTGCACGTAAATGGTTGCCTTGCTTTGACCAGGAGACGCTTTTATAAGCATCCTCTTCTTTGCCTTGTAATCCCGAGGGGCGATGAAATAATTTCATCCGGCTGCGAATGGCGACCTGTAGCGTGTTTTCGGGCTGTTTCCCCTGCGTTTCTGGAATGCTCGCCACGCTGAGCCAGAACAAACTTTCCCGATCGTCTGGAAGATCCCCGCCCGTTCGCAGGATACGGATTAGGTTGCTACGCCCGTGGCTGAGCGTAAACAGTGGCGGAGTGATCATAAAAGGCACCTTATCTGATGCCATTCCATTCTCATCAAGCACTTTTGACATTACCAGGAAACGCGTCTGCGACGTATTTTTCACCTCAAAGGTAATGCTCGATTTCTTTTGATCGAAAATAAAGCGCGTTCCGCCGATGACAACGCCAGCATGCGCGGCCATGGAGGTTAATATTAACCCTACCCCAGCCAGGACATATTCTTTAAACATTACTCACTCTCGTTTTACTGCCAGGTTAACGTAAATACCGTTGTTGCCGTCGCTTTACCACTTGTGACGCGATCTGTCGTTGCAATGTAGCGAGCGTAAAAAATATATTTATTATCCACCAGCGTAGGATTAATTGGATAATCTGGCGTTGGCTGGTTTAACGGCAGCCTGTCATGGTTTTCATTCTGGATTTCAATACCAATGCCTTTAGCGCGATTAAGCAGATCCAGCGCAAGCAGCGAATTATCATGCATGTCTCCTTGCCCGATAAAGGTAAAGCTCACCCCGGATGCCGCCGCCCCACATTTTTGCAGGTCAACCGTAAAAGAAACCGGCGATGACCCCGTCCCCTTTGCCGTAAAGGCTTTGGAGGCAATATCCCCTAAAGGAACGGATAATGACAACGAACTCAGCGCGACCGTGCAGGTATTGTCCTTGATAGCCCCGCTCACATTAATGCTGCCATCATGTGCAGAAGTCACGGCACAATACAGAAGCAGGACCGCAGCAAGCCATATAAATCTGGTCATCATTGATAGCTCAAATCAAAATACATAACAGAAGAGGCATTACCTGCGGTTACCGGGATTTTTGTCGCCATGTAACTCAGGTAAAAATCAAGCTCGTTATTGCCCGCTGCTATCGCGTATTGTTTGCTGAGGGTATTAATGGCCAGCTGAGCCGAATCTTTATCGAGGATCTCAATCCCCACTCCGCCGGCCATTCCGCCACCGCCGCTGGTATCGCTCAGAGCCAATAACGCGGTGTTCGTACTGTCGCTATCACCCGTAAACGTAATTGTCGCCCCCTCTATGCCGGTGGTGCAGTTTGACAAATTGATACTCAATTTTTTCTTTCCCTGAACATCGCCTACCGCGCTAAAGCCGCTGGACGAAAAATCCCCCATATCGACAGGCAGAGACTGGCTGCTGCTGTCAACGTCGCAGCTGCTGGCGTAAATTGACCCGGTGATATTAACCGTGCCGTCATGGGCAATCCCCACGTCAGGAAGAATGCTAAGCAAACCAACAATCATCCAGGCATAGTGTATTTTCATCATCGCGCTCACTGATATACCAGGTCAAAATACATAATCGATGAGGCATTTCCCGGGCTAACCGGTATTTGGGTGGCCTTGTAACGCAGATAGAACGTCAGCGCATTATCGCCCGCGGTTAAGGGAATTTCGTCACTGAGCGAATTTAACGCCACAGGCTTTTTATTGGGATCCAGAATTTCGATACCCACCCCGGACGCCATCCCCCCGGTGCCAGAGGTGTCGGACAGCGCCAGCAAATCCGCATTGTCGGCGTCCGCCGTGCCAGAAAATGTCACCGCAGCGCCGGAAATATCGCTACTACAGTTGGTTAATGTTATCGGTAATTCCTTTTCAGCAGAGGTATCATTTACCGATTTAAACGTAGCGCTGCTGAAATCGCCAACGGGAACGGATTGTGATGTACTGCTTACATCACACCCGCTTGCAACAACGGTTCCACTGACGTCAATTTCAACACCATTACCCGATGAACAGGCAGTGCCGCTTATGAGCATATATAATCCCCCCGCAACTATTCTCAAAAGAGTTCGATAATTCATCCAGAACGCCTTTTAATAAAAATCCACAACAATGTAAGCCTGAGAATGGAATACCCCAGGCGTGGGTTCTTTACCTGTCGTACTGACCGGATAAACCATAAAGGAGACGGTTGCCTCATCATTATTTAGCTGGAACGGAAGCGTACCCGTATTCGGGGTGATGACATTTCCCTGAGTATCAGCAAACTGGACGCCTATATCAGCGTTGTCGCTGGCAACAGCGGTGGGCTCATTCGCATCAGCCGTTGCCTGAAAACGAAAGCTCAAATTAGCCGTTGCAGACACGCCGCCAGAACATTTAACGGGCACTGATTTGGTCACAGGGTTAACGCCCGCAGCGATTTGCCCCTTGTTGATAAATGCGCTGCTGTTAATATTGCCAAAATCTACGGATATAACCTGATCGCTGTTCACCGTGCAGGTTTGAGGCACGGTAATTACACCGCTAAATGACAATGCGTAGACTGGCTCCGTCAGGGGCGTCGTATTGTCGCGCGTAACATATACGTCATCCATAAGCGTTTGCGGAATAGTTAACGAACCAATGAACGGCTGAATAACTTTTAATTGAAGAGTCACGTCGCTATCATCGACAGGAAAATTACGCCCCTTTGATACGTTTGAATCCACCCCCATGTGAACGTAGTTTACCGGCGGATAGATATCGCCCGCGGTACTGTCGACCACTTTCACCGCCCCGTCTAAATAGGGGTTCAGCTTAACGTACTGCCAGCTGCCATCTTTTTCATCGACGGGAAATCGTGTGACATAAGATCGGTAGGTTGAATTATCATCATTCGAGCTGTCCTTCGGACATACGGCCTCGACCCCGACTCCGCCCGACAGCACCAGCTGAACCGTCTTTCCGGCGACGTTTTGATCGCTGGTCAACGTTGACGTGAAATCAAAGTTTTCAATCCCCGCCGTTCCCGTACTGTTAGTACAGGTCGTCAATGAGGAGTCGGCATAACTGCATCCAGAAAAAAGCAGCGTAAATAAAACGATGCCAACGGCGTTGTTTATCGGTAAATTCATTTTGTCACCCGTGAGTTTATTTTCTTAGCTACAGGTAAGGTTCATTTTTATAATTGAATGTCGATCGGTATCCTGTAGTCGATACGGTGCCGCACAATGCTGATCGGCATCCTTGCCCCATTGAACGCGTAATTGGCCTTCTGGCGATAATCCTGACAAATAGGCTTGTCCGTCATCACCGACCAGACTCTCTTCATGGCTTTTATTAAGAGAAACCGTCGCCCCAAACGGCACGGGCTTACCGTTATGGAATAAGGTCATTAGCGAGCGCAGACCGACATGGGCATCGAATTTCGCGCGAACCATTGCCCCCTGCGTGGGGACAACATTGGTGACCGCATCTTCAATATCGACATCCTCTTCCAAAGAGTTGGTATTTAATGCCACGCGGTTTTCTCGATAGGTGGTGGCATAGGGAATAACCGCGTAGCCGCGCCAGTCAGTTTTAATTCCGGTGCTGTTCTCCAGCGCTACGCCCGCCGCTCCCGGCGCCTCCACCAGAATATTGGTGTCCCCTAGCGGCTGGCTGAGGGTGACACCATCACCGTGTACGACAATGCCTCCGCTCAGGCCATAATTCGTCTGATGATATCCGTCACTGTAGTTATACCCGGCTTTTACATTGCCGTAGGTTCCCTGATAATTCAGGCTGGTATTACCGCTGTCGCCCACTCCATGATTGCCGTAACTTTCCTGAACGTTGTAACTCAAATTATTATCGTCAAGCAGGGTGCCATTTATGCCGGTGGTTTGTGACGTTTGCCCATGACGATCGCTGTTCATGCTGTACGACGCATTCATCGTATTGGCGGCATGATAAATATCCGAATTATCATGGCCTGCCAGCCACTGGCCAACGGGCAGAGAAACCGTAAAGGCGAGCGTTTCATTCGCCTCATCTTCACCGGGAGAACGATCGTAATTCCACGTCAGGCTGTAGGAAATATCGTGCCAGTTTCCGTTGTAACCAATTTGCAGCAGCTTATCCGTTTCGCCCGTATGCCAGTAGCTTTGCTCTGACGCGGTAATGAAAAGCGAATTTTTGTCTCCCAGCGTCTGCGAGACGTTGGCCTGTATTTTGCCCTTCTTCGTATAGTAGAGATTATAAAAGTCGCTCCAGACAGGCTCATCCGGCTTCCCATCATGGTCGTCGTCCTTCGAGCGATCGTCGCCAATATAGCCGTCCATATGCTTATACGTCGTTTCATCCAGGGTATAAAACCCCTGTGTGGAATAGCGGTAGCCCAGCAGCTGGAAGTTGGCGCCGAGTTCATTCAGGGCCTTGGCATACAAAAAGCGAACGGATTGACCATCGTGCTGGCTGCCGTCCACCAGCGTGCTGTTTGCCTGGGTAACATCCAGGGATATCGCCCCGAAGTCCCCCATATTCAGCCCTATGCCGACGGCAAATGCATGATAGGCATCGGAAACCTGCGTGCCGCCATAGGCGGTCATGCCGTGCGCCAGCCCCCGGATCAGCGTCGCTTGTCCGAAACCGACGTCATCCTGCTGATCGTTGCTGCTGCGATACCGGCCTACCGTCGCCGCATATTTCAACCGTCCTTCACGCTGCAGCAGAGGAACGGCGGAATAAGGCACGACGTAGGTATTTTCGCTGCCGTCAGTTTCCTTCACCACAACCTGCAGATCGCCGCTGGATGACGTGGGGTACAGATCGCTAATAACAAATGCGCCCGGCGATACATAGGTTTGATAGATGACGTAGCCGTTCTGCTTAATGGTGACTTTTGCGTTACTTTTCGCAATCCCACGCACCGTCGGCGCAAACCCCTTCAGGCTATCGGGCAGCATATTGTCATCGGAGGCGATCTGTACGCCCCGAAAGCTTAGCGAATCAAAAACGTCGGCTGGGGTATAACTCTCCCCTGCCGTCAGCTCCACCCTGAGCGGGGCAATCGTCCTTTCGGCGTAGGTGCTAACATGCTCCCATTCGCTCTGCGAACTCCCCTCACCGCGGGTGTAGTTCCACGTCGAATAGTCGCGCAGGCGCCAGGTGCCCAGGTTCAGACCACTTTGCAAATTCAGGTAATAACTGTCTTCATGCGTTTCACCGCCGCTGTTGCTGCCGGAGAAATCGTAGCTGGTCATCAGGGCATTCACCCCCTGATCCCACTGCTCAGGGGGAATATAGCCCCTGGCGCTTTGTTGCAGACCCGCCTGAGGAATACTGAGGTTCAGTTGCTGATGTTCAAAATCAAACTCAGTGCCAGACTCCGGTATCGCCTGAAAGGGAACGCACTGCTCAGGCGCAAGCTTAGCCAGCGCGGGGAAGGCTTTAGCATTCAGCCCCATCGCTTCCATGCGCGCAAGCGTGAAGCACGGCGCTAAGCCGGAATCGTCCTTGCTATTCTTCGCGGCCTTAAAATTGACGTCCTCCGTCGACACAAAGCGGTTATTCAGATAAATATCGACCCTGTATTTTCCCGGTATCTGCCCGTTGTTATTTTCGAAGCGGGATAGATCCGCTACCGCAGAGGCATCGCCTGACAAAAACGCGGGGTTAAAGTAATTTTCTGCATGACCGCTGAAGGGTGAAAAACCCATCACTGTCGGCAAAATAATTGTGAATATTTTGTGCGGGTTATTCGCTATCACCCTGTTTACTGCCAGGGCAATATTTTTAATTCGAATAGTCATTACGCTGCCGACACCTTATCAATATCAATCCATTACGGCATTCTGTGATGGCGTATCCGCTCCGTAGTCACTCACCGTCTGGAACATAATTTTCCCCTGCGCGCCTTTCGGTAACGCGACATGGGCTTGATCCATTGGAGGAACCATAACTGCAGGCAGATCGGTGCTCCCCTCATGGAGCTTCACCAGGGTGATAAAATAAGGCGTCGGATTTTTAACGATCAGCGCATTACCATTTTGGTGGAACCGCAGCTGAGCAGGCGCATCAACGGACTGCATGGATAAATTCTTCGGGCGGACGAATAATTTAATTCTGTTTAATACCGCGATCTGCAGCGTATTTTTATTCTGAATATCTTTGTTGGCCGCAGGGATGGCTTTGACATTCATCCAGTACAGGCTCTCCCTGTCTTTTGGCAGAGTATTATCACCGGCATAGATAATTCTTAGGGTATTCTCTTTTTCAGGCTTAATAACGAAAAGCGGTGGCGTGACCACAAAGTCGTTGCTTTTCTGCCCGGCTGCATTCTCTACCCACGACTGGATGAGAAATACAGAAGCACGATCGGTGTTATTGACCGGCAAAGAAATCTGATTGCTGCCCTGAGGATAGATAACGCGCGTTGCGCCAAGCGCAATACCACCATAGCCGGCGGCCTGGGCTGCAGAAGAAAATAATCCCAGCCCGGCAAGGGCCATGGCTCCGCATAATGAGCCCATACGGGTAAGAGTAAACATGATTTGCCTTATTAAAATTGTGCCACCAGAACAACCGGCAGCGGCGAGCATCGCCATGCTGAACGCTATGCTTTTCAGTTTCATCTCTGCCCCCGTTAAGCGCACCTTCCCTGGCACAGCGTTATCCTGATAACTTACTGATAGGTCACGTTGAAGGTTGCGGTTGCGTCAACTGTCCCGGCCGTTGGCGCAGTATCCGAGGTGGTAATATAGTCGGCGGTAAAATTGAGGTTGTTCGTGCCATCAATCAGCGTTGTCGCTTTGGACTCCTGGCCTAACGGTAATGCGCTGCCATCGGCATCATAGATCTGGATACCGATACCCTGCGCGCCACCCGCCCCGGCAGTGTTATCCAGCGCGCCCGGAAGACCCTGAGGTTCAGTCCCGTTAAAAGTTACTGCAGCCTGAGAGCTTACGGTGCTATCACAGTCGGCCAGAGTAATCGAAAATGCCTTTTTCTGACCCGCCGCCACACCCGCACCCGGGGTAGTACCAAATGCGGCAAGGCGCACCTGATCCAGTGGAACTTCTTTATTCACTGAATCCTGCGACACGGCGCAGGCTGCATCCACGACAGAGCCCGTAAAATGAACAGATCCGCCAGAAACCGTCGTGCCCGTTGCACCGCTAGGGAGAGCGGCCATCGCAGAGCCTCCAGCCATCATTAATGCCAGCGTTAACCCCTTAACTGCGAACTTATTCATTACTCGTACCTTTATATTAGAAATTTAATATCATCCCTGCTCCGCCTATAAACAAAATATACATTTGTATCTACCTCGACTTATCGAAATAAATCATCCCTGTCAGGCTGCGGCAATTATCCAAAATACGAATGGTGGGCGATAGCTAAATATTATTCCAACATTAGATACTTGAAACAGGAACACAAACGTGTTAACCAGCAAATTATTTAATAACGCAATGTTTTTACGACTATTTTTACTTTAACGATATTTGTGAAAATGAAACAAAAATCCACTCAATGTTAAAAAGCATTAATTCTGCACATGATAACAGCAACTAATAAACCACGTGAATACAGTTTTGAGACATTAATGCTTTTCGATTCCGACTCTTCTAAAAATAATAAAAAGCGCGAGGGTATTCCGCCGTGCTTGTCACAAGATTTAAACCCTGTAAATAACAAAGCCCGGTTTCCCGGGCCTTGAACAACACAGCAAACTCAGTAGTACGCCTGCAGCGTGCGCTGACAGAGCGCCGAACGCACGCAGTCCTCTTTGGTGAAGCGGACCACCCCGATCATTTCATCTTCCTCAAAACGTGACATGGCGTCGCTGAGCCCGGATTTCACGCCGGACGGCAGGTCGCACTGGGTAATATCGCCGTTAACGATGACCGTCACGTTCTCCCCGAGGCGCGTTAAAAACATCTTCATTTGCGCAGCGGTCACGTTCTGAGCCTCGTCAAGAATGACGACCGCATTTTCAAATGTACGTCCGCGCATATAGGCGAACGGCGCGATTTCCACCTTGCCAATCTCTGGTCGCAGGCAGTACTGCATAAAGGATGCACCCAGTCGCTTCACCAGCACGTCATAAACGGGCCTGAAGTACGGGGCAAACTTCTCCGAAATATCTCCGGGCAAGAAGCCAAGATCTTCATCAGCTTGCAGTACCGGACGGGTGACGATAATTCTCTCCACGTCCTTATGGATCAATGCTTCCGCCGCTTTGGCTGCACTGATCCAGGTTTTCCCGCATCCGGCTTCACCGGTTGCAAAGATGAGCTGTTTACTCTCGATAGCATTCAGGTAGTGCGCCTGAGCCTCATTGCGCGCCACAATTGGAGAATTATCACGGCTGTCTCGGGCCATGCCAATTGCTTCTACGCCACTCATCTGCACAAGCGAGGTGACCGATTCTTCTTCACGCTGTTTATGGCTACGTGAATCCCGTCTCAGCACACGTTTTGCTTCGCGACGAGCTTTGATCACTGCTTTTTGTCTTCCCATGGATAGCACCTTGAGTTGTTGGTATTCATCACACGCGCCGACTTCGGCACGATTATGCGCACGAACATCAGAGGGTTGGCTTCCTTGTAAGCCATTGCTTGCTTTATCGGATGACGATACGGAACAGCTACGCGCACCGTTCTGCACGTCGGTCGAATCAGATTCTTGAGGAAGGGGGGAGAATTTAGTGGTGAGGAAATCGCTGCCGGAGTCTGGGCCTCCGCGCCGGGTGCTGCGGTTTTTGTGTTTACCTTGTCCAGTACAGGACGCAACCATTCGCGATCTCCATAGTGACGAGCATCACTGCCGGGAACTACCGCTGTCTTATCTTAAGTACATCAGGGTTTATCATAAATGCAACATTTATTTTACCTGGATGCAACTTTTCAGACTGCACCTGCAGTGAATTCAGTCTTATATAGAAATATTACAGAAATATAACAACAGGATAGTCATATGAAAAAATAATGTCCCCGCGAACGGTCGCAGGGACGATTATCAGGCTTCGATCAGCCCCTGAGCGAGGTACGCGTTCCGATCGCGCGGGCCCGGCAGGGCGAAGAAGTAGCCGCCGCCGATGGGCTTAATGTACTCTTCCAGCGCTTCGCCGTTGAGCCGCTTCTGCACGGTCAGGAAGCCCTTCTCCAGATCGTGCTGATAGCAGACGAACAGCAGCCCCATATCAAGCTGGCCGGAGTTGGTCACGCCCAGCGAATAGCTGTAGCCACGACGCATCATCAGGCTCGACTGCGTCTCTTTGGTGCGCGGGTTGGCAAGGCGAATGTGGCTGTCGAGCGCGATGGTGTTCCCGTCAGGATCGTTCGCGTAGTCCGGCACATCGTGCTCGTGCTTCATGCCCAGCGGTGCCCCGCTCTGCTTGTCGCGGCCGAATATGGTCTGCTGCTCTTTCAGCGGCGTGCGGTCCCAGAACTCGACGTGGAACTGAATAATCCGTACCGCCTGGTAGCTGCCGCCTACCGCCCATGCCGGTTCGCCCTGGTTCGCCGTCACCCACACCACGTCTTTCATCAGGGCCGCGTCGCTGCTGTCCGGGTTGGCCGTGCCGTCCTTAAAGCCCAGCAGGTTAACTGGCGTCTCTTTCCCTTTGCTGCGGGCCGCGTGGTCAGAGATAAACCCTTCCCGCTTCCAGCGCACGCTGAGCAGATCCGGCGTGTGCTTGATGATATCGCGCAGGGCGTGGATCACCGTGTCCTGCGTGTTGGCGCATATCTGCAGGAGCAGATCGCCGTGACACAGCGCCGCGTCCAGAGAATCATTCGGGAAGCGCGACATTTTTTGCAGCGCTTTCGGCTTGTGCTGTGCCAGGCCGTAGCGCGCGTCAAACAGCGATTCTCCGAGTGAGACGGTAATGGTCAGATTATCCGGCGCGATAAACGCGCCCAGGATACCGGAATCCCTCGGCGGCAGGCGCGGGTTCGGCGTATCCGGCGCCGGGCCGCCCGCCGTCAGAAACGCAATACGCGCCGTCAGCAGGCGGAAGAGGCGCTCCAGATCGGCCTTATCGCTCGCGAGCGAATCAAACGCCACCAGCATCATAGCGGCCTGCTGCGGGGTCAGAATGCCCGACTGGTGCTCGCCATAAAACGGCTGCGTCTCCATGCGGGCATCCGGCGACAGCGTGCCGGGCGCGCTCTGCGGCTTAGCCGCATGCGCCACCGGACAGCCACCGGCCAGGGCAAGCGCGCCGCCCAGCGCCCCTACCCCTTTTAACAAACGACGTCGGGATGGTTCCGCCACGTCGTGCTCGTCATGCTTGTTCATTGTGCTTAGTCCAGACCCAGAACGCCGCGCAGCTGAGCCAGATCTTCCGCCAGCGTGGTAATCGGCCCTTTCAGCGCGTTACGGTCGGCATCGGTCAGCTTGTCGTAGGTTTCGAAGCCGTCTTTGGTGCGGTACTTCGCCAGAATGGTGTCGACTTTCTTGAAGTTGGCATCGACTTTCGCCAGCAGTTCACCGTTCTCTTTTTGCAGCTGAGGGCGCAGCAGGTCGACAATTTTCTGCGCGCCGTCGACGTTGGCCTGGAAGTCCCACAGGTCGGTGTGGCTGTAGCGATCTTCTTCACCGCTGATTTTGCTCGCGGCCACTTCTTCAATCAGGCCTGCCGCGCCGCCCACCACTTTCGACGGCGGGAACGCCAGCTCGCTGATGCGCTTCTGCAGCTCCAGCACGTCGCCGTTCAGCTGCTCGGCGTACTTCTCCATCCCTTTGGTCGAGTTGTCGCCAAACAGGGCTTTTTCCAGACGGTGGAAGCCGGTGAATTTCGGATCGGCGGCCTTCTGCTCGTAATCGTCCTCACGGGCATCGATGCTGCCATCAAGGTCAGAGAACAGCTCGGCAATCGGCTCGATGCGCTCGTAGTGCTGACGAGTTGGCGCGTACAAGGATTTCGCCTTTTCGAGATCCCCCGCTTTCACCGCGTCGGTAAAGGCTTTGGTGCCCGCGACCAGGTCCGCCGTCTCTTTGGTGACGTAGGCTTTATAGGCGGTGATGGCCTCGCCCAGGCTGAGCAGCGCTTCGCCCTTCGCGGCATCCTTCGTGGCTTCGCCTTTCACAATCAGCTTGCCTTTCGGGTTGGTCAGCAGGCCGCAGGTCATCTCATATTCACCCGGCTGCAGGTTGGCGGTCATCTTCTGGCTGAAGCCGGGGGCGATGTTTTCACGCTCTTCCACCACCATCACGCCTTTGAGGATTTCCCACTCCAGCGCCTTCTGGCTGTGGTTCTGGATAATGAACTGGGTTTTACCGCTGTTGACCGTGAGGGTCATCGGTTCACACTGTTTATCATTGACGGTGACTTTCACCTGAGGAACATCGGCAGCCTGAGCGGCGAAGGCAGATGCAATCAGCGCTGCCACGCCAGCCTGTAACGCACTACGACGGAATTGAATTGTCATGACCCTTCCCTTTAAAAGTATGTTGTAACTACAATGAGCACTTCAGGGCGCAGTACGCGACGGCTGAGCGCTGGGGCGCGATGGCATAAAGAACAGCACCAGCGCCGGAATCAGATAAATAAAGTACATCGCCACTTCGCTAACGCTCGGCGTTTCCTGATAGCCGAAGATACCTTCGAGCAGGGTGCCGGTCAGTGAATGGGTGGTGAGAACGTTGCTGAGATCGAACGCCACGTCCTGGAAGTGGTTCCACAGGCCCGCTTCATGGAAGGCGCGGATTGCGCCCGCCGCCAGCCCGGCCGCCACCAGCAGAATGAACAGGCTGGTCCACTTGAAGAACGCCCCGAGGTTAAGACGAATGCCGCCCCAGTAGAGGAGGAAGCCCAGAACAACGGCGGTTGCCAGCCCCAGCATTGCGCCGATTGGCGGCCAGATGCCCACGTCCTGCTGGAACGCGGCCAGCAGGAAGAAGACCGATTCCAGCCCCTCGCGCGCCACGGCAAAAAACACCATCAGGATCAGCGCCCAGCCGTGGTTATTGCCTTTCTGCAGGGCATTATCGACCGCCTGCTCCAGCTGCACCTTCACGTTGCGGGAGACTTTGCGCATCCAGAACACCATCCAGGTGAGTATCACCACCGCAATCACGGCGACGATGCCCTCAAACAGCTCTTGCTCCTTCTGCGGGAATTCGCCGGTAGTTTCATTGATGAGGATACCCAGGCCCAGGCAGAGCGCCGCGGGAAGAAACACCCCAATCCACATCACCCCAATCCAGCGCCCGCGCTGGGTTCGCTTCAGATAGCTGGCGATAAGGCTGACAATCAGGGCCGCTTCGAGGCCTTCACGTAACATAATGAGAAATGGAACAAACATGCCGACACCTTAAATGTTTAACGCGGTCAAGTGATGCAAAGAAAGGTAAATTCTTGTGATAGTGATTATCATTACGGCAGTAAGAAAAACAAGCGAAATGTGTGGTGTTTTAATGACGAGATGTAAACGCATCGCGAGGTAATAGTTGCGATCGTAACCGTTAAGTTTATAAGTTATAACGAAAATGCCCGTTTACGGTTAAGCGGCGCTGTGGCTAAATATCCGCCTCGAAAACCAACCGAAAATAAACCATGTTCAAGATTGTCCATTTCCTGCTGGCGCTGGTGATCATCCTCGCGCTCGCCTGGCTGGTGAGTTTCGACCGCCGAAAAATTCGCATTCGCTTTATTCTCCAGCTGATTGTTATTGAAATTGCGCTGGCGTTCTTTTTCCTGCACGCCGAAAGCGGCCTGTTCATTATTAAATATGTTTCCGGCTTCTTTGAGTCGCTGCTTAAATTTGCCGCCGAAGGGACCAATTTTGTCTTTGGCGGAATGGCTGAAAAAGGGCTGGCGTTCATTTTCCTCGGCGTACTGTGTCCGATTATTTTTATTTCCGCACTGATCGGTATTCTTCAGCACTGGCGAATTCTGCCGATCTTTATTCGGGTAATTGGCACGCTGCTGTCAAAACTGAACGGCATGGGCAAGCTGGAATCCTTCAATGCGGTAAGCTCGCTGATCCTTGGCCAGTCGGAAAACTTCATTGCCTACAAGGGCGTGCTGGGGGATCTCTCCTCGCGCCGTCTGTTCACCATGGCCGCTACGGCGATGTCGACCGTCTCCCTGTCGATTGTCGGTGCCTACATGACGATGCTGGACGCCAAATTTGTCGTGGCGGCGCTGATCCTGAACATGTTCAGCACCTTTATTATTCTCTCCGTCATTAACCCTGTGCGCCCGGAGGCGGAGCCGGATATCAAGCTGGAAAAACTGCACGAGTCCCAGAGCTTCTTTGAAATGCTGGGCGAGTATATTCTGGCCGGCTTCAAGGTGGCGATGATTATTCTGGCAATGCTGATCGGCTTTATCGCCCTTATTAGCGCCGTGAACGCCCTTTTCTCCAGCCTGTTCGGCATGAGCTTCCAGCAGATTTTGGGCTATGTGTTTTATCCGCTGGCGTGGCTGGTGGGTATTCCGCTGAGCGATGCCCTGAACGCGGGCAGCATTATGGCGACCAAGCTGGTGGCGAATGAATTTGTGTCGATGATCGAGCTGCAAAAAATTGCCCATCAGATGTCACCGCGCGGGCTGGGGATTTTATCCATCTTCCTGGTGTCGTTCGCTAACTTTGCCTCCATCGGCATTGTGGCCGGGGCGATTAAGGGCCTGAACGAGCAGCAGGGCAACGTGGTGTCGCGGTTTGGCCTGCGTCTGGTGTACGGCGCGACGCTGGTGAGCCTGCTGTCGGCGAGCTTTGCGGGGTTGGTGTTGTAAGTTTTGTGCCGTTTGTGCCCGGCGGCGCTTCGCTTGCACGGGCCTACGATACAATAACGGCGGGTTATCCCGCCGTTTTCATTAAAACTGCACGCACACCGGCTGGTCGACCCGCATCACCGACTCCTGCGCGAAGCGCGACTTATAGATCCCGCGCAGCGCTTCGATGTTCTTCTCGCTCTGGGCATCTTTACCGTGGATCAGCATCAGCGCTTTGCTCGGCTCGCGCGCCACTTTCCCGTCGTTCCCCAGCCACTGCCCGCGCGCGTCAAACACCGTTAAGCCATCGCGGAAGCGCGGCGTCACGTCCTGGTCAACAAACTGCTGCCATTCGTTGCCTGTGATTTGTGCCCCGGCCGGACGATTCAAGCCGAAATAGAGCGTGGTCTGCTGCATCTGGTTATCCGCCCTGCAGCTCTCTACCGCCGCGTGCTGCGATGGCGCAGTACAGCCAGCCAGCATCAAAAATGCCGCCGCCATCAACCCTGTTTTGATTGTCATGCTTCGCTATCCTCATTGTTATAAGTGTAGCGATATCAACGTAATTCTGGAAAATTTGCAAGAAAAAGCCGGGTGGCGCTAACGCTTACCCGGCCTATGGTGTTACGTGGGAAAATTATTCCGGCTGCAGCTTAGACGGAGGTGCGGAGTGGTAATGCGCGTCCGCTTCCGCAAAGCGTTTCTGCATGGAGGCAGAAGGCGCTTTACCCAGCAGGCTGAACACCACGATACCAATGCTGCCGAAGATGAAGCCCGGGATGATTTCGTACAGGCCCAGCCACGCGAACTGCTTCCAGACGATGACGGTCACCGCACCGATGATCATGCCCGCCAGCGCGCCGTTACGGGTCATACGTGACCACATGACGGAGAACAGAACGACAGGACCAAACGCCGCACCAAAGCCCGCCCACGCGTAGCTCACCAGTCCCAGCACGCGGTTTTCCGGGTTGGCCGCCAGCGCGATGGCAATCAGCGCCACCACCAGCACCATAAAGCGCCCTACCCATACCAGCTCTTTCTGGCTCGCGTTTTTACGCAGGAAGGCCTTGTAGAGATCTTCGGTGATTGCGCTGGAGCAGACCAGCAGCTGGCAGCTCAGGGTGGACATGACCGCCGCCAGGATCGCGGAGAGCAGGATACCGGCAATCCACGGGTTGAACAGGATCTGCGCCAGCTCGATGAACACGCGCTCGGCGTTCTGGTTCACCGCACCCGCCTGCGCCGGGTTGTTGTTGAAGTAGGCGATGCCGAAGAAGCCGACCGCACACGCGCCCGCCAGGCACAGGATCATCCACGTCATGCTGATGCGACGCGCGTGAACGATGGTGTGGTGAGAATCCGCCGCCATGAAGCGCGCCAGAATGTGCGGCTGACCAAAGTAGCCCAGCCCCCAGCCCATCAGGGAGACGATGGCAACGAAGTTCAGCCCCTTCAGCATGTCGACGTTTTCGATGCTCTTCTGCTTGATCACTTCCAGCGAATCGCCAAAGCCGCCGACGGTGAAAATCACAATCACCGGCGTCAGGATCAGGGCGAAAATCATCAGGCTCGCCTGCACGGTGTCGGTCCAGCTCACCGCCAGGAAGCCGCCCACGAAGGTATACAGAATGGTTGCCGCCGCACCGGCCCACAGCGCCGTTTCATAGCTCATGCCGAAGGTGCTTTCGAACAGGCGCGCCCCCGCCACGATGCCGGAGGCACAGTAGATGGTGAAGAACAGAAGAATAACGACCGCAGAGATAATGCGCAGAACGCGGCTGTTATCTTCGAAGCGACCGGTGAAGTAGTCCGGCAGCGTCAGGGCGTTGTTGTTGGCTTCGGTGTGCACGCGCAGACGGCCTGCCACCAGCTTCCAGTTGACCCACGCGCCCACGGTCAGGCCGATGGCAATCCAGCTTTCGGAAATACCAGAGATGAAAATCGCGCCCGGCAGCCCCATCAGCAGCCAGCCGCTCATGTCGGATGCGCCCGCAGAGAGTGCGGTCACCATTGGGCCCAGGCTGCGGCCGCCCAGGATGTAGTCGTCAAAGTTCTTCGTTGAACGCCATGCCAAAAACCCTATCAGGATCATGCCAAATATATAAACGAGAAATGTCACCAGCATCGGTGTGCTAATAGCCATTTAAATTCTCCAAATGTGTCGAGCGACAACCGTCCGGGCTGCCTTGTTATATGATCACCGGAACGAGGTGAATGTATCTTGTGTTTCTGTTGGGCGCGCTATCCTGCCGTATGCGCATCGCGCTGACAAACGATTTAACACTGCATTTACATCAAATTCATCCCCGGTTTGATACGACTTTCCTATAGGTTGCACTCGCTCACGCTTTTACGGGTTGCACCTTTTAAAAGTGTTAAGTTCCGCATAAAAACAGGCCTCACATGCAGAAGCCCGCTATTTTTTCCAGCTAACTATTCGTTAACAATCCATTCATTTCCCAGCTTGCAGACCAGGTCACATTTAACACGGTTGCACAAAGTTGCAACATGGTGGATATTTCACGCTAACGACCAAACGTAATTAAAGAACAACAGGAGTTTTGGCATGGGGATGACCACCATGGGGGTTAAGCTGGATGACGCAACGCGCGAACGGATTAAGTCCGCAGCCACCCGAATTGACCGCACGCCGCACTGGCTAATCAAACAGGCGATTTTTAACTATCTGGAAAGACTGGAGAGCGACGAAGGTCTGCCGGAGCTGCCTGCCCTGCTGGCGGGTGCCGCCAATGAGAGCGAAGAAGCGACAGCCGCTGCCGAAGAGAACCACCAGCCGTTCCTCGACTTCGCCGAGCAGATCCTGCCCCAGTCCGTCAGCCGTGCCGCCATCACCGGCGCCTACCGCCGTGCCGAAACCGACGCCGTGCCGATGCTGCTGGAGCAGGCCCGCCTGCCGGACGCCATTGCCGCACAGGCGCATAGCCTGGCCTATCAGTTAGCCGACAAGCTGCGCAACCAGAAAACCGCATCCGGCCGCGCCGGGATGGTGCAGGGGCTGCTGCAGGAGTTTTCCCTCTCCTCACAGGAAGGCGTGGCGCTGATGTGCCTCGCGGAAGCGCTGCTGCGCATTCCCGACAAAGCCACCCGCGACGCGCTGATCCGCGACAAGATCAGCAACGGTAACTGGCATTCCCACATTGGCCGCAGCCCGTCGCTGTTTGTGAACGCCGCAACCTGGGGCCTGCTGTTTACCGGCAAGCTGGTCTCTACCCACAACGAAGCCAATCTGTCGCGCTCCCTGAACCGCATCATCGGCAAGAGCGGCGAGCCGCTGATCCGCAAGGGCGTGGACATGGCGATGCGCCTGATGGGCGAGCAGTTCGTCACCGGCGAAACCATTGCCGAAGCGCTGGCGAACGCCCGCAAGCTGGAAGACAAAGGCTTCCGCTACTCCTACGACATGCTGGGCGAAGCGGCGCTGACCGCCGCCGACGCGCAGGCCTATATGGTCTCTTACCAGCAGGCGATCCACGCCATCGGCAAAGCCTCTAACGGCCGCGGGATTTATGAAGGCCCGGGCATCTCCATTAAGCTCTCCGCCCTGCACCCGCGCTACAGCCGCGCGCAGTATGACCGCGTAATGGAAGAACTCTACCCGCGCCTGAAGTCCCTGACCCTGCTGGCGCGCCAGTACGACATCGGTATTAACATCGACGCCGAAGAGGCCGACCGCCTGGAGATCTCCCTCGATCTGCTGGAAAAGCTGTGCTTCGAGCCGGAGCTGGCGGGCTGGAACGGCATCGGCTTCGTGATCCAGGCCTACCAGAAGCGCTGCCCGTTCGTCATCGACTACCTGATTGACCTGGCAAGCCGCAGCCGCCGTCGCCTGATGATCCGCCTGGTGAAGGGCGCCTACTGGGACAGCGAAATCAAACGCGCCCAGATGGAAGGTCTGGAAGGCTATCCGGTCTACACCCGCAAGGTTTACACCGACGTCTCCTACCTCGCCTGTGCGAAAAAGCTGCTCGGCGTGCCGAACCTGATCTATCCGCAGTTTGCGACCCACAACGCCCACACTCTGGCGGCGATCTACAGCCTGGCGGGTCAGAACTACTATCCGGGCCAGTACGAGTTCCAGTGCCTGCACGGCATGGGTGAACCGCTGTACGAGCAGGTGACCGGGAAAGTGGCGGACGGCAAGCTGAACCGCCCGTGCCGTATCTATGCTCCGGTGGGCACTCACGAAACCCTGCTGGCGTATCTGGTGCGTCGTCTGCTGGAAAACGGGGCGAACACCTCCTTCGTTAACCGCATTGCCGACACCACGCTGCCGCTGGACGAGCTGGTGGCCGATCCGGTGCAGGCCGTTGAGAAGATGGCGGCGCAGGAGGGTCAGATCGGCCTGCCGCATCCGAAGATTGCCCTGCCGCGCGAGCTGTACGGCGCAGGCCGCGTCAACTCTGCGGGTCTGGACCTGTCGAACGAGCACCGTCTGGCCTCCCTCTCCTCTGCTCTGCTCAACAGCGCACTGCAGAAGTGGCAGGCCAAACCGATTCTTGAGCAGCCCGTCGAGGACGGCGAGATGCAGCCGGTGATCAACCCGGCGGAGCCGAAGGATATCGTCGGCTACGTGCGTGAGGCCACGGAAGCGGAAGTGGACCAGGCGCTGGACAACGCGGTGAACAACGCGCCAATCTGGTTCGCCACCCCGCCGCAGGAGCGTGCCGCCATTCTGGAGCGCGCGGCGGTGCTGATGGAAGATCAGATGCAGCAGCTCATCGGCATCCTGGTGCGCGAAGCGGGTAAAACCTTCAGCAACGCCATTGCCGAAGTGCGCGAGGCCGTTGACTTCCTGCACTACTACGCCGGCCAGGTTCGTGATGATTTCGATAATGAAACGCACCGTCCGCTCGGCCCTGTCGTCTGTATCAGCCCGTGGAACTTCCCGCTGGCGATCTTCTCCGGCCAGATTGCCGCCGCCCTTGCCGCAGGCAACAGCGTGCTTGCAAAACCTGCCGAGCAGACCCCGCTGATTGCCGCACAGGGCATCAACATTCTGCTGGAAGCCGGCGTGCCGGCGGGCGTTATTCAGCTGCTGCCGGGCCGCGGTGAAACGGTCGGTGCCAAACTGACCTCCGATAACCGCGTGCGCGGCGTGATGTTTACCGGCTCAACCGAGGTAGCCTCCCTGCTGCAGCGCAACATCGCTACCCGCCTGGATGCCCAGGGACGCCCAACCCCGCTCATCGCGGAAACCGGCGGCATGAACGCCATGATCGTGGACTCCTCCGCGCTCACCGAGCAGGTAGTGGTTGACGTGCTGGCCTCGGCGTTCGACAGCGCCGGCCAGCGCTGCTCCGCCCTGCGCGTGCTGTGCCTGCAGGACGACGTGGCGGATCACACCCTGAAGATGCTGCGCGGCGCGATGGGCGAATGCCGCATGGGCAACCCGGGCCGTCTCACCACCGACATCGGGCCGGTGATCGACGCGGAAGCCAAAGCGAATATTGAAAATCACATTCAGACCATGCGCGCCAAGGGCCGTCCGGTATTCCAGGCGGTGCGTGAGAACAGCGAAGACGCCCGCGAATGGCAGTCCGGCACCTTTGTACCGCCAACGCTGATTGAGCTGGCGAGCTTTGACGAGCTGAAAAAAGAGGTCTTCGGCCCGGTGCTGCACGTGGTGCGCTATAACCGTAACAACCTCAACGAGCTGATTGAGCAGATCAACGCCTCCGGCTACGGCCTGACGCTCGGCGTGCATACCCGCATCGACGAAACCATTGCACACGTGACCGGTAGCGCCAAAGTGGGCAACCTGTACGTCAACCGCAACATGGTCGGCGCCGTGGTTGGCGTGCAGCCGTTCGGCGGCGAAGGCCTCTCCGGCACCGGTCCGAAGGCGGGCGGCCCGCTCTACCTGTACCGCCTGTTGGCGAACCGTCCGGAAAACGCGCTGGGCGTGACGCTGGCGCGTCAGGACGCGGATTATCCGGTGGATACGCAGGTGAAAGCCGTGCTGACCCAGCCGCTGAACGCACTCATCAAGTGGGCAGATAAGCGCCCGGAACTGCGTGCCGTTGCAGAGCAGTACGGCGAGCTGGCTCAGGCCGGTACGCAGCGTCTGCTGCCGGGGCCAACCGGCGAGCGCAACACCTGGACGCTGATGCCGCGCGAGCGCGTACTGTGCGTGGCGGATAACGAACAGGACGCGCTGGTGCAGCTGGCCGCCGCCGCCGCCGCGGGCTGTGAGGTGCTGTGGCCGGAAGACGGTCTGCATCGTGACCTGGCAAAACAGCTGCCGAAAGCCGTTTCTGCCCGCATTCACTTTGCGAAGGCCGATGCCCTCATGGATCAGCCGTTCGACGCGGCGATCTATCACGGTGATTCCGACCAGCTGCGCGAACTGTGCGAGCAGGTGGCGGCCCGCAGCGGCGCGATCGTTTCGGTGCAGGGCTTTGCGTGCGGGGAAACCAACCTGCTGCTGGAGCGTCTGTACGTGGAGCGCTCGCTCAGCGTCAACACCGCGGCGGCGGGCGGTAACGCCAGCCTGATGACCATCGGCTAATCGTGTAAATTCTCCCCGGTGGCGCTACGCTTATCGGGGCTACGCAACAACCGTAGGCCGGATATGCGCAGCGCATCCGGCTTTTTTACATGGAGGGGATGATGAAATACTGTCTGATCGCAGGTGCAGCCCTGCTTATGAGCGTAAACGCGCTGGCCGATGGATGCGCTAAGGCCAGCACCCAGTCGGAGCTTAACGCCTGCGCGGCGGGGCAGTACCAGGCTGCGGATAAAAAGCTTAACCAGACCTACCAGGCGGCTATGAAGCGCGCGGCTGCCCCGCAGCGCGACCTGCTGAAAAAGGCGCAGCAGTCGTGGATCGCCCTGCGTGATGCGGACTGTAAGTTGATGGGTTCAGGAACCGAAGGCGGCACCGTTCAGCCGATGATTATCAACCAGTGCCTGGCGGAGAAAACGGTGGAGCGCGAAGCCTTTCTGGCCTCCCTGATGCAATGTGAAGAGGGCAATTTAAGCTGTCCCCTCTCCCCATAGGGGCAAGGGAGAAAAGACAGCACAGAACAGTACCCTCTCCCCTTTGGGGAGAGGGTTAGGGTGAGGGGAACTAGCGCACGCGGATCCCTTCGATAATCATCCGCTGCACGTTGTCCAGCGTACTCTGGAAAAACGCTTCATCCTGCAAGGTTTTACCGGTCACCGCTTCAACCTGGGCCGCAAAGTCAGCGTAATGCTGCGTTGCGGCCCAAATCATAAAGATCAGATGATGCGGGTCGACGGGAGCCAATTTTCCGCTGGCGACCCATCCGGCAATAATGGCCGACTTATCTTCCACCAGCTGTTTTAGATCGCCGGTCAGCGCTTCCTGCAGCAGCGGCGCGCCCTGCAGCATCTCCAGACAGAACAGCCGCGACGCCTGCGGGTAATCGCGCGATACCTCAAGCTTCAGACGGATGTACTCCTCGATTGCCACCAGCGGAGCCAGCTCTTCGCGGAACGCTTTTAACGGCGCCAGCCAGATATCGAGGATCTGCTGCATCACCGCCACATAAAGCGCCTCTTTTGAGGGATAGTAATAGAGGAGATTGGTTTTCGACACGCCGGCCTGCTCCGCGACCTGCTCAAGGCGCGTGCCGTGAATGCCAAACTGCGAAAAGGTCTCCAGCGCCGCGCTGAGGATCGCCTGCTTTTTGGCGCTTACCGCCCGCGAACGTTTGCCGGGTACTTTCACCGCGCCTTGCGTCATTCCTGCTCTCCATAGGCCACCGCGCCGTCATTCTCCGGCAGCGTTTTTTTCTTCCGCTTGAGCTTTAGCTCGCTCACCAGCACCCCGGCAACGATAAACGCCGCCCCAACCAGCGCCAGCAGCGGCAAGCGCTCCCCGGCAATGCGTCCGAAGATACCGGCCCACACCGGCTCGCCGGTGTAGATGACCGTTGCCCGGGTCGGGGATACGCTGCGCTGCGCCCAGTTCATGGTGACCTGAATAATGGCGCTGAAGATCCCAAGCCCGAGAGCCACCACCACCAGCCCGGTGGACATCGGCGGCACTGATTCCCCTGCGGGAACCATAGCGGCAAAGGCTACCAGCGACGCCGTCGCCAGCTGCACGACCGTGACGCGCTTGACGTCAACTTTTCCCGCCCAGGCGCTGATCAGAATAATTTCCGCCGCAATGGCGATCGCCCCCACCAGGGTGATCATTTCGCCAGGCCCCAGCGCCAGCAGGTTGTTTTCCGGCCCGGCCAGTAAAATCAGCCCGATAAACGCCAGCACGATACCGATACAGGACATCAAACCCGGCATTCTTCCCAGACACAGCCACTGCAGGAGCGGCACCAGCGGCACATACATGGCGGTGATAAACGCCGATTTGCTGCTGGAGATGGTCTGTAGTCCCCACGTCTGCAGGCTGTAGCCCATCGCAATCGCAACGCCAATCGCCACCCCGGCCTTCAGCTCCCTGAGGGTTAATCCGCGCAGGGTTTTTAGCGAGATTAAGGCCACGGCAATCGCCGCCGTCGCAAAGCGCAGGCCGACAAAGAAGAAGGGATCGCTCAGCGTAACCGCATACTGGACGGCAAGGAAGGTTCCGCCCCAGAACATGGTGATCAGAATAAGGATCGCTTCCTGAGGTTTGACGGAGAATTTGAAACGGGAGAGAGACATGAGACACCAGCACTAAGAAACAATCCTGTAGTGTGCGATGCCTTTGGTTACAGTTCAATGTTGCAGAAATAAAAAAACCGCCGGGAGACCCGGCGGCAGGGAGTTAGCCCGGCGTATTACTTGCTATTGCTGCCATGGCTGTTTTTACCCCCTTTTTTGCCAGCTTCTGATGCACGTTGCGGATCATTCTTGAAGTTACCTCCGCTATGCTGGCCACCTTTACGACCTGCTTCTGATGCTCTGTCACGGTCTTCAGCGAAATTACCGGAACCACCACGATGGTTTGCCATCTCTAACCTCCAGAATGTGAAACATTAGACATCATACTGCATTCAGTAAAAGAGGATTCTTTCACCTCGCGACAAAAGTTCAGTACCTTTAACTGCGCCGCGTGAAACTAAGCTTAGTGGAATGAGGCCATCCGGCAAGCCGAAGGTAATATTCTGCAATAACATCCGCGTGATTTGGAGACACGCAGCAAGAGATTATCCATAAGTCTTTCTTATCATTCTGAAAAATTCACCCGGTGAATATGTTTCATATTGCTACAAGGCACAATCGTTAACATATTGTTATAAATCAAAGAAGTGGCGTTAAAATTTGCAGTCTGGCTATCACGACTTATCTTTAAATGAACGCAGCGATTCGCTGCCAGAAAAAACAAACGAGGAGTGATGCAAAATGGCAAAAGTTCTGGTGCTCTATTATTCCATGTATGGACACATTGAAACCATGGCTCACGCCGTTGCCGAAGGCGCAAACCGGGTGGACGGCGTTGAGGTGGTGGTGAAACGCGTACCGGAAACCATGAATGCCGAGGCGTTCTTAAAAGCGGGCGGTAAAACGCAAAACGCACCTCAGGCAACTCCGCAGGAACTGGCTGACTACGATGCCATCATCTTCGGCACCCCTACCCGCTTTGGCAATATGTCCGGCCAGATGCGAACCTTCCTCGACCAGACGGGCGGACTCTGGGCCTCTGGCGCGCTGTACGGCAAGGTCGCCAGCGTATTCAGCTCTACCGGCACCGGCGGCGGCCAGGAGCAGACGATCACCTCAACCTGGACTACCCTTGCACATCATGGGATGGTCATTGTGCCGATTGGCTACGGCGCACAGGAACTGTTTGATGTTTCTCAGGTGCGCGGCGGTACGCCGTACGGTGCAACCACCATTGCCGGTGGCGACGGCTCGCGCCAGCCAAGTGAAGAAGAACTGGCTATCGCCCGCTATCAGGGTGAACACGTCGCGGGTATTGCCAAAAAACTGCACGGCTAAACCCCAACAGGAGGACAAGTATGCCAACGCAAGAATCTAAAGCTCACCACGTGGGCGAATGGGCAAGCTTACGTAATACTTCACCGGAAATTGCCGAGGCTATCTTTGAAGTCGCGAAATATGACGAAAAGCTGGCAGAGCAGATTTGGGAAGAAGGCAGCGATGAGGTGCTGATCCGCGCCTTTGAAAAAACGGACAAAGACTCGCTCTTCTGGGGTGAGCAAACCATCGAACGTAAAAACGTCTAACGTTCCCCCCCGCCGCAGCGGGGGGTTTTCTTCTATTTCGCCGCGTCGTTCATCACCGCATTGAATTTATCGATTGGGCAGAAGCCGTTTGCATCAATCGGGCACCCTTTTAGCTCCAGCGTCACGCGCTGTGCCGGGGATTCCAGCGACAGCACGCTGGCGTTTCGCAGCTGTTCCGAGCTTTGGTAAACATACTCAATCTTCATCAGCTCGCGGTTGGCGTTTTTGTCATGCCAGCGCTGGAAGACAATTTTGCCCCCAATCGGCGTGCGCTCCTGCTGGTCATGCAGCTGGTAAGTTTTGAAGTCCAGCGCGGTGAGCAGCGAGGCGATGTTCGAATCATGCCCGGCCAGAAGAGTGATTTTTGGCGCTTTAGCCTGCTCGGTCACCAGCGCTTTGTCGATATACTTCACCAGCGGTTTGGCGACGTTTTGCGCCACGTCGGTGGAGGTGAACAGCGAATCCTGATAGCCGTTTTTCAGCTTAGACAGCACGCGCCACTGCTGGTCGGTTTTGATTTCGCCCCAGGCCACCTGGTCCGTAGGGAAGCCTTCGTAATACTGCAGGGTGAAGGCATCCACCAGCGAGTTCCCCACCTTGAGCGGCCCGGAAACGCCGGGCTCTTTTTCATAGTCGGCGCTGAAGGTATCTTTCGCCTCCGTCAGGGAGCAGACTTTTTTCTCCTTGCAGGACGGCGAGTCGGCGTAATTCGTCAGCTGTTCCAGCAGCCTGTAGCTCTCATCAAGCTGCATTTTCTGCCGCTCGGACTCCATCGCCTTGAGCGCTTTTTCGCGGAATTCCGGCGAATTGTCGGTGATCACCGGATTGAAGGTTGGGTCCATGGTGCCCATTTTTTCCTGGTGATGGACGGGAATGTCACACCCCGGGAACGCGCCGGTGATAAAGAACTGCGCGGTGGCGACGGTACGCTGCAGGCTGTTGGCGTAGGCATAAACGCTATCCGCTGGCGGGCATTCGCCGCTGGTCACCATTCCCTGCTGCGCCAGCCACTCGCGCATATAGTGCCCCATATAGACCTCCAGCACGCCGCCTTTGGTCGTGAGCTGACCACCCGGCACCTCCCACTCCGGCCACTGCTTCGGCGTGGACTGCTCCAGCACGCTGCCGTTATTGGCGAGCGGCGCGCGCAGGTTGTGGCGACTCATGATCAGGACCTGTTCTAACTGATACCCGTCCGGCGTGTCCTGCGCCTGTGCGGCAAACGTCAGTGAAAGGCTGCCAGCCACTGCAACAGCAAGTAGTGCTTTTCTCATCCCTTTTTCCTCATGCGTTTTTTTAATGTCGCACTGAGTGTGACAGATCCGTGACAATTTTCCGGGAAGCATTTCTCAAACTGATGATTAACTCGCTTACGGATGGCGTAAAACAGTTTTATAATAAAACCATGCCCCCGCTGGAGACCGTATTGTGAAACGTACCCGCCTTGAAGAGAGCACCTGCCCCGTCGCCCGTTCGCTGGATATCGTGGGGGACTGGTGGTCATTGCTGATTGTTCGCGACGCGCTGCGCGGCATCAAACGCTTCGGCGAGTTTCAAAAAAGCCTCGGTATCGCCAAGAACATGCTGACCACGCGCCTGAAGCTGCTGGTGGAGGAAGGCATCCTGACGCTCCAGCCCGCGTCCGACGGCAGCGCCTGGCAGGAGTATGTCCTGACCGACAAAGGCCGCGCCCTGCAAACGGTGCTGGTCGCCCTGTCGCAGTGGGGCAATGAATTTTTGTTTGCCGACAACGAATGCGGCACCGTGCTGGTTGATACCCAACAGCGTAAACCCCTGCGTAAACTGGCGCTTATCGCCGACGACGGCCGCCAGCTTTCCCCAGAAGAGATCGTGCCTAAGCTCCCCTCCTGATCGCCCCCGCCCGGCAAAAGTAAAAAATTGCGTGCAATATGGTTGCATTATAAAACCAAATGACAGAGAGTTAATTCAGTTTCATATTGAAACCAAATAACCCACTTTGCTTTGAGGTAACGCACGATGACTACGCAAATCACCACCGCCCTGATCACGGGTGCCTCCTCCGGAATCGGTGCCGTTTATGCCGATCGTCTTGCCGCGCGCGGTGCTAACCTGGTGCTGGTCGCCCGCCGCGAGGATCGCCTGAAAACCCTCGCTGCCGACCTGCGCACGCGCTACGGTGTGGCCGTCGATATTCTGGTGGCCGATCTCACCGACGAGACCGGGATCCGCGCCGTGGAAGAGGAGCTGCGCAGCAATACCGCGATTGATACGCTTATCAACAACGCGGGCACGGCGCAAATGGCCCCGTTCCTCTCGGGCGAGGTGGCGCAGCATCAGGCCATTAACACCCTGAACACCACGGCGCTGATGCGCTTAACCTACGCTATCCTGCCCCGCCTTGCGCAGAAAAACCGCGGGACGCTGATCAATATCGCCTCGGTGTTAGCGCTACACGTCCGCGCCGGTAGCGCCCTCTACAGCGCCACCAAGGCGTGGGTACTGAGCTTTACCCGTGGGTTACAGGAAGAATTTGCCGACAGCAGCGTGCGCATTCAGGCCGTGCTGCCCGCCGCCACGGCGACGGAAATCTGGAGCCATTCAGGCGTCACGGTGAACGATCTGCCGGAAGGGTCGGTGATGACCACCGACGATATGGTCGACGCGTCGCTGGCGGGTCTGGATCAGGGCGAGCTCATCACCATCCCGCCGATGCACGACGCCGGCCTGTGGGATCGCTACGAAGCGGCGCGCCTTGAGCTGTTTGGCAGCGCGCGCACCGGCATTCCGGCACCGCGCTACGTCAAACGCTAGCCTAACGCTCCAGCTGGTCGCCGTACTCGCTTACCCAGGCGGCCAGCGGGGAGAGCGCTCCCTGAAGGGTTAGCCCCAGGTCGGTTATCTGATACTCCACGCGCGGCGGGATCTCCGGATAGACCGTCCGCGTTACCAGCCCGCGCTGTTCAAACAGGCGAAGCTGTTTGGTCAACTCTTTTTGGGTGATGGGCGCGGCCGCCCTGAGCAGCTCGCCAAACCGCACGGGCGTATTGAGGATAATCAGGCGATAGAGGATCGGGATCGCCCATTTACCGGAAATCAGGTTCACAAACTGCGTCATGGGGCAGGTGTAAACCTCAGATTTTTTTTCGCATGACACGTCCAGCATTTCTGCCATAGCACACCTCTTGCCGCTTTAGTATCCATTTGGTACCTAGTTCCCTTTCGATACTAACGTTTCTATAGTGCTTTCTCCAGTGACATTTCAGGAGAACAACATGGGTCGTTTAACAGAGAAATATACGCTGATTACCGGCGGCACCAGCGGCATCGGCCTCGCCACCGCGCAGGCGTTTATCGCCGAAGGCGCGCACGTTGCCGTTACCGGACGTAATCCGGATACCCTTGCCGAAGCAGAGCGCATTCTGGGCGATAAGGCCTGGGTGATCCCGACCGATGCGGGAGATATCACCTCGCAAAAAGCGCTGGCGGAAACTCTCGCCGCCCGCTGGCCGCGCCTGGACGCGGTGTTTCTCAACGCGGGCGACGTGACGCACGCGCCGCTGGAAGCCTGGCAGGAGGATGCCTGGGACCGCCTGATGAACATCAACCTGAAGGGACCGTTCTTTCTCATTCAGGCTTTGCTGCCGCTGCTGAATAACCCGTCCTCGGTGATCCTCTGCGGCTCCGTGAGCGCCCGCATTGGCCTGCCCACCAGCAGCGTGTATGCCGCGAGCAAGGCCGCCCTGCTGTCGCTGGCGCGCACGCTGTCGGCGGAGCTGCTACCGCGCGGGATCCGCGTCAACGGCCTGAGCCCCGGCCCGGTAGAAACCCCGGCGTTTACGAAGACGGGCCTGAGCGACGAGGCGCTTAACGCGATGATGGCTGAGGTCATCAAGCTGGTCCCGCTCGGCAGAATGGGTTCGACGACGGAGCTGGCAAAAGCCGCGCTCTATCTGGCGTCCGACGAGTCGAGCTACACGTTAGGAACGGAGCTGCTGGTGGACGGCGGAATGGGGAGTCTGTAACTCAAAAGGCGCTGATGCCGGTGACGATGCCGACATACAGCGCCGCCCATACGCAGGCGGAAAGCAGGCTGACGGCGTAGGCCTTTGCTACATTCAGCCTGAGCATCCCCGCCGCCAGCGGGACGATGTAACGCAACACCGCCAGAAAGCGCGACGTAAACAGCACGATGACACCGTTCTTTTGCAGCTGATGCTGTACCCGCAAGAACTTGTCGGCATGCTTTGAGGTGAAACGCGTGACCAGCCGGGAGTGCCCCATCAGCTGGCCGATATGGTAGTTCAGCACCGAACCCGCCGCTGCGCCCAACACCACGGCCAGCCACGCCAGCGCAGGATGCATGCTCGCCTGGCTGACGGTTATGCCCGCCAGCAGCATCACCGAGGCGGGCGGCAGCACGGAGGAGATCAGCACCGTCGATTTACTCAGCGCCATCACAAATAACAGCGCGAAAAGATGTGCCGGGTAGAGCGCAAAATGATTCAGCAAATTATCAAGCCACGTCATTTTCCTCTCCTCCATTGATTATTTAATTCTTCATTAGAAATGAATCACCTTAAATAAATCCTCAACGCTTTATTAATAAGATTCTTCTAAACCGTTCTTAAACATTATTTAATTTCCCGAGCGGCAATATTAAATAAGCGTATTATCCCTCTCGTTTTACAACGATCTCGTTATGGCGAGGCTCCTGTACAAATACACGTTATCGCTCTGGTGGGTTCGAGAGAACCGGCACAGGGTAAAACAGGCACTGTCGAATCAAGGCTTTGTCAGTATAACTTCCCTTGCGGGATACGGTGTACAGTGCTGAACCCAGGACGTGGGGATCTCCTCTTCGACATGCCCTGTCTTGCTCGCCCCTGAGAGATGTTATTATTCAAAGGGAATTCACTATGTCTTACGCTATTCACAACCAAAATCTGGCATTCAACGACAGCGCGGTCGCGCAATATATGAATACCGATTTTATCGTCCTCGATATTTCATTATGCGTGGCGCTGGCGCGCGAGCAGTTTTTCGAAAAATTAAAAGACGATGATATTCCGTCGCATATTTTTATTGAAGATAACGGACGCCTGGCGGGCATGATTGCGGTGCGCAAATTATTGCAGACCGCGGATACGCTACAGCCGGTGAAGGCACTGATGATATCGGAATTTATCCAGGTTAAACCCGACGATGAACGTGCCGATGTTGCCGGACTGCTGGCTCACGGCAGCGCGGATGTGGTGCCAGTGGTGACGCACGGCAAGCTGGTCGGCTGCCTGACCGAGCGTGAAATTGCCCACCTGCTGGAAGATGACGTCACCGAAGACGCCCAGCTTCAGGGGGCGACGCTGCCGCTGGAGAAGCCCTATCTGGACACCAGCCCGTACAGTCTGTGGAAGAAACGCTCCGTCTGGCTGCTGCTGCTGTTTGTCGCGGAAGCCTACACCAGCTCGGTTATCCAGCATTTCGAAGAGGCGCTGGAATCCGCCATTGCGCTGGCGTTTTTCATTCCGCTGCTGATTGGCACGGGCGGGAACAGCGGCACGCAGATCACCTCGACGCTGGTGCGCGCGATGGCGCTGGGCGAAGTCCATCTGCGCGACGTCGGGCGCGTGCTGCGTAAAGAGATGACCACCTCGCTAATGATCGCCGTTACGCTGGGCATTGCCGGCTGTATTCGCGCCTGGATGATGGGTATAGGGCTGGAAATCACGCTCATCGTCAGCCTGACGCTGGTGTGCATTACGCTGTGGAGCGCGATTGTGTCATCCATTATCCCGATGGTCCTCAAACGCTGCCGTATCGATCCTGCCGTGGTCTCCGCGCCGTTCATCGCCACGCTGATTGACGGCACCGGGCTGATTATCTACTTCAAAATTGCCCAGTACACGCTGGGACTGGAATAACCCACCGCACCGCCCCAAAGCAAAAACCCCTGCGATATTGCTATCGCAGGGGTTTTCTAATTTGGCGGAAGCGTAGAGATTCGAACTCTAGAACCCTTTCGGGTCGCCGGTTTTCAAGACCGGTGCCTTCAACCGCTCGGCCACGCTTCCAAAGTGAGGCGCACTATAAACATCTCTCGGCGCTATGTAAAGCGGGAAATGAAGGAATTTGAATGTCTTCCGTCAGAAATCCCCCTTTACTGCTCTCTGTTGCTCTGAACATAAAATTATGTATTATGTTATAACATAACAATTTGGAGTTCAGGATCGTGTCTATCAATAAAGCGCTGCTGCTGGCTACACTGCTGACGTTTACGCATATCACTTTTGCATCAACAAGTTATCCGTTAACTATGGAAAACTGCGGGCTCAAGGAGACGTTTACGCAGCCGCCTCAGCGGGTCGTAACCGTCGGCCAACACGAAACTGAACTGCTGCTAGCGTTAGGCCTGGAAAGCAACATCAGCGCCACGTCGGTTTGGTTTGGCAAGCTGCCGGACGCGCTGGCTGAGAAAGGCAAAAACCTTCATAAGCTTGCCGATAATTCGCCGTCATTTGAATCCGTTGTGGCGCAGAAACCCGACCTCGTCCTCGCGCAGTATCACTGGCATATCGGCCCGCAGGGTGAAGTGGGCACCCGCGAACAGTTTTCGTCGCTGGGAGTAAAGACGTGGATCTCCCCTGCCGACTGCATGAACAAAGGGGTTACGGAGAATTCGAACGCTGACGGGGCGCGCACCGCACCCTTTACGCTGACGGAAATCAAACGCGAAGTTACGGAGCTGGCGGCCATTTTTAATGTTTCAGCGCGAGGCGAGCAGCTCAACCGCGAGCTGACGGCGCGCATTGATAAGGCAAAAGCCCGGGCGCGCGCCTCCTCCACGCCGCTGAAGGTCGTCTTTTGGTTCTCCAGCAGCCGCCTGAACGGCGATCCCTGGGTTGCGGGTAATTACGGCGCGCCCGGCTGGATCGCCAGCACGCTCGGTTTACAGAACGTCATCGATTCCCACGATGAGTGGCCCGCCGTGACCTGGGAACATATCGCCCGGTCGCAGCCGGACGTCATCGTGATTGCGGATATGTCCCGCCGACTCTATCCGGCCGACGACGTGGCGGTAAAAGAAGCGTTTCTGCGAAGCGATCCGGTGACAAAGAACATTCCAGCCGTTCAGAAAGGCCGCATTATCGTGGTCCCGGCGATGTCGCTAAATCCCTCGCTGCGCAACGTCGATGCGGTTGAACACATCAGCCAGCGGCTGGCAGCGTTTCAGCGCGAACAATGAGAAAATTGTCATCCACTTCCCGCCAGCACGGGCTGCTGGCGGCTGGCGTCCTGGCATTGCCCCTGATGCTGATTTTCGCCGCCAGCATTGGCGATATTACCATCTCTTTCACGAGTACGGGTAAAGCCATCCTCAACGGGCTGGGACTCACCTCGTTCGACCTGCCGCAGATTGAGGAAGGCATTATCTGGCAATACCGCATGAGTCGGGCCCTGATGGCGGCGTGCAGCGGCGGCGGCCTGGCGCTCTGCGGTCTGGTTCTGCAGTCGATACTGCGCAACCCGCTGGCGGAACCCTATCTGCTGGGCATTTCCGCTGGCGCCTCGCTGGGCGCGGTGTGCGTTATGCTCCTGGGGCTCGGCGGCAGCACGCTGGGCGTCAGCAGCGGTGCCTTTATCGGCTCCTGCGCCGCTTTTGCGCTTATCATGGTGATTACCAACGGCATGACCGCCAGTCCGCCACGGATTTTGCTGGCGGGGATAGCCGGTACGCAGCTTTTCAACGCCCTGACGGCGTATGTCGTCAGTACGTCCGCCAATGCCGAACAGTCCCGTAGCGTAATGTTCTGGCTTTTGGGAAGCCTGAGCGGCGTTCGCTGGCCCGACGCGCTGCTGGCGCTGGCCGTCACGCTTTCCGGCTTGCTCGCCGTGTTCATCTTTTCCCGGGCGCTGGATACCTTCACCTTTGGGGATGAGGTTTCAACGACGCTGGGTATTCCGGTGACCCTGGTGCGCATCGCGCTACTGCTGGTCTGCGCATTGGTCACGGCAACGCTGGTAAGCGCTATCGGAGCCGTAGGATTTGTTGGGCTGGTTATCCCGCACGCGACGCGCATGCTGAGCGGATCGGGCCATCGCCATTCCATCCCGCTGACGTTTCTCACTGGCGCCCACTTTATGATTCTGGCCGATATTGTGTCGCGAACCCTTATCGCAAACCAGGTGCTCCCCATCGGCGTGGTGACGGCCCTGGTGGGCGCTCCTGCGTTCGTCATACTTCTCTATCGCAACAGGGAGGATAAAAAATGAATATTTCTGTTTCCGGACTGACGATGACCCGGCAGGCCCAGACCGTGCTGAACAATATCACCCTCGAGTTTTCATCCGGGCAAATTACCGGCCTTCTGGGCCCTAACGGCTCGGGAAAATCCACGCTGCTGCGCTGCCTTGCCGGCCTTTTTCCGCGCCACGCCCATCACGTTGCGATCGGGGACGTGGCGCTGGGGGAAATGCCGCTAAAAGCGCGCGCCCGCTGCATGGCGTTTGACCCTCAACACGTGGAGGTCGACGGCGATCCGTCCGTCGAGGAGATTGTGCGCCTGGGGCGTACGCCTTACAAAAGGCCATTTCAGGGCACCAGCCGCGAGGATGAAGCGGCGGTGAATGCATCCTTAATCCAGATGCAGCTGTGCGAACTGCGTAAGAAAAGGTGGCGGCAATTATCGGGAGGCGAGCGCCAGCGAACCCAGATCGCCCGCGCGCTGGCCCAGCAGCCGCGCGTGCTGTTGCTTGATGAACCGACAAACCACCTGGACATTCAGCACCAGCTGGAGCTGATGCGGCTCATTTCTCGCCTCCCGCTCACGGTGGTCGTCGCACTGCACGACCTTAACCTGGCGGCAAATTTCTGTCAGAGACTGGTGCTTCTGAAATCCGGGCGGGTTTCCGCCGCAGGAGAACCGGACGAAGTCCTGACCCCGGAGAAAATTGAAATGACCTGGAACGTCAAAGCCCTGGTCAGGCGGGAAGCGGCACGGATCGCGATTGGGTATCAGATGGCGTAAACGAAAAAACCCTGCGATATTGCTATCGCAGGGTTTTCGAATTTGGCGGAAGCGTAGAGATTCGAACTCTAGAACCCTTTCGGGTCGCCGGTTTTCAAGACCGGTGCCTTCAACCGCTCGGCCACGCTTCCTAAGTGAGGCGCACTATAAACACCTCACCGCGTGCTGTAAAGAGCACGCCCATTCGTTCGCTTTAAAAATAGACAAAATGAGTTTAATCGGTTGAATAGACAACATATTGGCCATTTTCTCAGCATAAAATACACCGTCCAGCCTTAGTGCTTTTTGATGTACATATCTTTAGTGAAATAGTACCCGAGCTTGTCCGGCGTGAATCCCCCCACCCACGGCTTCACCAGGTGCGTGCGAACATAGTGATAAACCGGGATCGCGGGAACATCTCGCCCGAGCAGATCTTCTGCCTGCTGGTAGAACTTACCGCGCTCTTGCGGAGTTTTCGCTTTGGCAGCATCCATCAACGCCTTGTCGTAGTCCGGGTTGCTGTACTGGCTGGTGTTTTCGCTGTCGCCGGTGCGGAAGTTATTCAGGAAGGTTGCCGCGTCGTCGTAATCGGCGATCCAGGCATAGCGCACGGCGTCAAAGTTGTGGGTGTGCATGGTGTCCAGCATGGTTTTCCACTCCTGATTTTGCAGCTTCGCGTCCACGCCGAGATTTTTCTTCCACATCGAGCTGGCGGCAATGGCGATACGCTGGTGCGATTCAGAGGTGTTATAGAGCAGGTTGAAGCTGAGCGGATGATCGGCGTTAAATCCGGCCTCGGCCAGCAGCTTTTTCGCCTCGGCGATGCGTTTGTCCATCGGCCAGCTGGCGTAGTCCGGGTTCTGTAACTTCACGCCACCGATATCCGGCTGGCTAATTAGCCACGCCGGGCGCTGCCCCTGCCCCAGGACTTTCTCTGCGATGATGTCCTTATCCAGCGCCATGTTCAGCGCCTTACGCACGCGAACGTCGTTGAACGGCGGTCGGGTGGTGTTGAACTCGTAATAATAAGTGGCAAGCTGCGGAGAAACGTCCAGTTCGCTGCCCAGCGTTTTCTTCAGCTGGGCAAACTGGTTGATCGGCACCGTATAAACGATGTCGATTTCACCCGCCTTATAGCGGTTGACGTCCGACGCTTCGGACGTAATGGGCAGATAGGTCACTTTGTTGATAACGGTATGTTCGTTATCCCAGTAGCGCGGGTTACGCTCGGCCACGATGCGCTCGTTAACCACCCACTGCGACAGTTTATACGCGCCGCTGCTGACAAAATGGTCTGGTTTGGTCCACTTATCACCGTAGCGACCAATCAGGACCTTATCCACCGGGACCAGCGACGGGTGCGCCAGCATCGCCAGGAAGGCCGCGTTGGGCTGCGTGAGCGTCACTTCCAGCGTGGTGTCGTTGACCGCCTTCACGCCGAGCGTGTCGGGGGCTTTTTTGCCCTGGGCAATATCCGCCCCGTTCACAATGTGCATATTGCCCGGATAGCTGGCGTACGGTGAGGCCGTTTTAGGATCGACCAGACGCTGCCAGCTCCAGACGATGTCCTCGGCGGTAATCGCGGTGCCGTCGCTCCAGGTGATGCCCGGGCGCAGATGGAACGTCCAGACGGTGTTGTCCTTGTTCTCCCATTTCTCCGCCAGACGCGGCTGTATCTCGCCCTGCGGGGATACGCTCACCAGCCCGTCGAATAAATCGCTGATAATATTGAATTCAACATCGCTTTCGACTTTATGCGGGTCCAGCGATGAGGGCTCACTGCCGTTATTCCTGACCAGTTCCTGCCTGTCCGCCAGCGGGGTTCCTGCCGGCACGTTAGCCGCCCGACCTGCCGTGCTGGCGCACAGTATGGCGGCGGCTAACAAAGAGAGTGTAAAGTTAGTGCGTGTTTGTGGTTTCATTTCCTTCGCCTTATTGTCTGTTTTATGACGATCCGGAAATAACTCTTAGCGCTCGGGCTTAAATAAGGCAATATATTTCAGTAACCTATAAGAGGTTGATCTGAATAAAACCGTCAAACCGCTGTTCATACCGTTGAAAAGGATTTCTTTAGAATAAATCACCAGCTTCAGCGCTAACGTGCTGAGTAAAGATGGGTAAAACCATTTTGAGTCTGGCGTCCCGTTTCCTATTCTTGCCGTTAATTACATCTGTCATAAGAGAGTGACTCATGGATCGTATCATTACGTCTTCACGCGACCGCACATCGCTACTCAGCACCCACAAGGTGCTGCGCAATACCTATTTTATGCTTAGCCTGACGCTGGCGTTTTCCGCAATCACCGCAACCGCCAGCACCGTGCTGATGCTGCCGTCTCCGGGGCTTATCCTGACGCTGGTCGGCATGTATGGCCTGATGTTCCTGACCTATAAAACCGCTGACAAACCGGTCGGTATTTTGTCTGCATTCGCCTTCACCGGCTTCCTGGGCTATATCCTGGGGCCAATCCTTAACGCTTACCTGTCTGCCGGAATGGGTGACCTGATCGGTATGGCGCTGGGCGGCACCGCGCTGGTGTTCTTCTGCTGCTCGGCCTACGTGCTGACCACGCGTAAGGATATGTCCTTCCTCGGCGGGATGCTGATGGCGGGTATCGTGGTGGTGCTGGTCGGTATGGTGGCGAACATCTTCCTGCAGCTGCCTGCTCTGCATCTGGCGATCAGCGCCGTGTTTATCCTGATTTCATCGGGTGCCATCCTGTTTGAAACCAGCAACATTATTCGCGGCGGCGAGACGAACTACATTCGCGCAACCGTGAGCCTGTACGTGTCGCTGTACAACATCTTCGTCAGCCTGCTGAGCATCCTGGGCTTCGCAAGCCGCGATTAAGCAGAACGTGAATAATAAAAAGGAGAATGCCCCGGCATTCTCCTTTTTTATGCCTTAATCACCCCGGCAAATATAGGTGGGGTAACGCCGGTCCTGAATCAGCCACACCGAGGGCGAAAGCTCGGAGATCGTGAGATAGTAGCGGGCGGTCGGCCAGGCGAAGCTTCCCCACTGGGCATCGGGGGTATTGTCATTGTGTCGACGCCAGGTTTTGGTGTAGCTCAGGACAATCACCTTATCATCGTCCCGTCGCTCCCACGTAAAATCCACGTCCCTGTCAACGATCAGGCTCCGGCCCTCAGCCTTTGCCGCGCCTTTGTAGGTGGTCAGGCCGGTGCCGTTACGATGAAAATAGAACTGGGCAACGGCGTTGACCTTCACTTCATTTGCCTTTCCTTCATTGCGCGTAAAATTAAACTCGGTGCTGCAGGCCAGCGCATCGCGCTTAAAGGCCCCGCCCGTGTAGATAAAGAGCGCAAACGCTCCGCCAATAACCGCGCCACCCAGCCCGAACAGAAGTTTGTTTTTCATTCTTCCGCCCCGCTTTTATAGCGAATAGTTTTACACAGGCTGGCTTCACTTACCGGGCAGGCACCGATGAACACCTCATCGGCGGCGGCAAGCGAAAAGCGGGCGCTGAAATAATAAATGTTGTACTCCTCACGCTCGCACGCGACGTTATTTTTCTTCAGCAGCTCGGTCAGTTTCGATAACACCAGCGGTCGGCCATGATCGTTAACCACCCAGAGCCGACAGCCGGCTATTTTTTCCTTAACGGGTTTTAGGGTCGCGGGCACGGTTATCTCAAGCTGTCGGCTAAAAAACAGGCTAAGCCCCACGGCTGACGTCGTTAATACCGCTAAAACCAGCCACCACTTTTTGGATAAACGCTTATATCCTGACGGCTGTTCGACGGACGGCTGAGGCACTTCGGGCGTAACGCTCTCTACGGGCTTAAAAATAACGTCGGCGTCAAAGCGGAATCCAAACCGGGGCACGGTCACGATAAACTCGTGGCTGTCGCCCAGGGCGTGGAAACTTTTGCGTAATTCGCTTACCGCCTTGTTGAGGTTATTTCCCGATGGCGTAAAGCCGAACTCCTCCCATACGCGAGTGATCAATTCCTCCCGGCTCAGGTCGCGCCCTTTATGGCGAATAAATTCCTGTAAAAGACGAACGGCCGGAGCCGAAAGCGTTAATACAGACTCGGGTTGCCCAACAATACTTATTGCATGTGCTTCAGGATCGAATAACAACGAATTATTGCATATAAAAAACATCTTTCATTCTCGGCTGTTACCGCATGCTTTTTAATCCCTGATACAACGACAAGAAAATCGCCTCCTGAACTGATTATTTTTTCATCAGAAGGAGTTTTCTCCCCATCCCGGGTCGCGGTATTTTCGCTTAACTATACAACCTTAAAGCCAGGAAAGCAGGATAAAAAACTGTATATAACGAGTTAATTAATACAAATTTTCACAAACCGCTGTTCTGGTTAAAGTTTCCCTGCCCTGAAGCAATACGTTAGCAGAGGGTGTCCCGTTGTGAATGCGCCGGGAAAGAACTCAACGCAGGCGGACCGAAAGTGAAACAGAAAAATAGTGTGAATAAGAAAACTGCCTTTTATATCGCCGCGCTGTCAGCGTCATTTTTCTCGGAAATGACAATGGCCAATATGAGCGTGTATCCCATGGAACTCAACGTGGACAGTTCCGGTGCGGCGCAAATAAAAGTGGCATCTAAAACGGATGATATTCAGTTCATTCGAGTGAGGCAAAAGAAAATTCTTAATCCGGGAACGCCGCAGGAAAAAGAGATTGACGTGGCTTCGTGGAAAGAAGGCGGCGTCGTGGTCACGCCCGAAAAATTCGCCCTCTCGGCAGGCGCAATGCGCGTGGTTCGTCTGGTATCTCTCACGCCGCCGGCGAAGGAGAGTACCTGGCGGGTCTATTTTGAAGGCGTGAAGCAGCCTGACAGCATTATTCCAGGGCATTCAGAAGAATCTGGCGCAACGGCAAAATTGGGGGTCAACGTTATATGGGGCGCGCTCGTCCATCTCGCCCCGGAAAAAAGCCTCGTTTCGCTGTCAATCGACCCGGCACGCGGGACGTTAAAGAACAGCGGCACGCTGCGCGTACCGCTCAGGGAGATCGGTATTTGTCAGTCGGATGAAACCTGCAAATGGGTGAAAGAAGACGCCACGATTTACCCGGATACCGAGCGGAAATTAAAAACGCTCGCGCAGGTTAAAGGCCAAAAATATAAATTCCGCTACTTCAACTGGGTGAAAAAGACCGCTGAGGAAGCTGATTTACCCGTCGTGCAATAACACGACGTCACTGTAAAAAAACCACGTGTGGTTTGTTTAAAGAGCCAAGGTGCTCATTTGTAAATATGGAGATATCAATGCGTAAATTAATTAAACCTCTGATGATTGCTGCCGCGATGACCACGTCCGTTAGCGTCCTGGCGATCCAGAAAGATATTACCGTCAACGCCAGCGTTGATTCGCAGCTGGACCTGACCCAGGCCGATAATACGCCTCTGCCGGCCAGCATCGATATGCAGTATCTGCCTGGCCGCGGGCTGGAAAGCTACCGCGTGAATACCAAGGTATGGTCAAACTCCGCCACCAGCAACGTCAAGGTTCGCCTGGTAAGCGCTGCACAGCTGAGCAATACGGAAGGCGATCAGGCCGTACCTATGACCGTGAAGCTGGGTGATAAAACCCTGACCACCGCCGATGCCGAATTTACCGGAACTGAACTGTTCCCGGGCAGCATTGAAAACGGTTCTGCGGTACTGCCTCTGACCATTTCTCAGACCACCAAAGGCATTCTGAAAACCGGCCAGTACAGCGGCGTTGTTAGCCTGATGCTGACTCAGGCGACCACCACGGAAGGCGGTGCGTAACACCCAGCACCTAAGGAATAACGTCAGAGGGTATTCACCCTCTGACGTCAGGATGATGTCGAGGCTCGTTCATGGCGTTTCACAGAAATACTCTCCTCTTTGTTGCTTTGTTACCCGCATCTATCCAACTCGCCTGCGCCGAGATGGCCGTTCCGGCAGGGTTTGAAGATCTCGCAAAAACGCAGCGCCTGTGGACGGAAGTCAGCCTGTACGGCGAATCGCTTGGCCTTTTTGAAACGGATATTAATCTTGAAACGGTGAGCTTTGTCGCGCCGGATACCGTAGTCGCGGCCATCAAGCGCCAGTTTAATGACGACCCTGCCCTGATCGCCACCGTCTCTGCCGCACTGGCCGTTCCGCTTGCCCGTAACGGCAACCTTGCCTGCAGCAGCAACGGCTCGGCGACGGGATGCGATTATATCGACACCCGGCGCGCGGCCATTATTTATGACGAAAACAACGCCCGTATCAGCCTGTTTTTGGACAAAAAATTCCTGCCAAAACCGACGGCGGAGAATCAGTGGTATCAGCCCACGCAGGGCACCGAAAATGCGCTGATACATCAGCAAAACATCAACTTTGTCGCCGACCGGGATTACCAGTCGGCGACGGTTCAGGGCAACGGCGCGCTGGCCGTCACGCAGGATGGCTACCTCAATCTGGACTGGACCTGGCTGGGCCAGCGTTCCCGCCACGAGCAACAGCAGGAAATGACCGTCAATAACGCCTGGTTCCGCCAGGATTTACTGCGTCAATATTATGTGCAGATGGGCGCGATGGATACGCGAGACCTGTTCAGCAACGCCGGGGGGAATATTACGCTCAGCCAACTTCCGCTGGGTAAAATTCGCGGCCTGCGCACGGGCTCAACTAGAGCATGGATCAACCCGGTTCAACAGTCGAAGGGAACGCCCATCACCGTGCTGCTTTCCCACGATGCCCGCATTGACGCACGCCGGGGCAACCAGCTGCTGGCGAGCTTTTATCTCAACGCCGGTGCGCAAAACCTGGATACCCGCGCGTTCCCGGACGGAAGCTATACCGTGACGCTGTCCATCTACGAAAATAACCGGCTGACGCGCACCGAGCAGGTGCCGTTTACCCGAACGGGCATTACGCCGTTTGACCGCGTCGAGTGGTTCCTGCAGGCGGGCGAAACGGACAATAGCGACGCAGACGAACAGCGCCGCGCCGTCGCGCAGGCGGGCGTGCGCCTGCCCGTCACGCCGACGCTGGCACTGACCAGCGGCGCAACGGTGATGAGAAACCAGCGCTTTATCGAAAACGCCCTCGACTGGAGCCGCGGCTTCAATGCGGGCCCCGTCGACGGCGTGTTAAGCACCCGGTTTAGCTACCTCTACGGCAGCGAAGGACAACGCGGCAATATTCAGCAAATCAGCTACAGCGATGGATTTTCCCTGAGCGTCTATCGCAACGCGCTGTCGGCGGACAATTGCAATACCCGCAGCGCGGGATTCGACGCGGTGAACGGCTGTTATCGCAGCCTGTCGGTGATGTTCTCCGTCCCCGTCGGTTCCTGGTATGCCAGCCTGGGGTATTCGGACAACCGCAACGAAGGGCGGTACGTCTCCCGGCGAGAGCTGCCGGACAATGACGATCGCCATGACGCGGGCCTGCCGTGGGAGTCGGTCTATATGACCCGCTCCCGCACGCGGGCCTGGCAGGGCGGTCTGAGCAACGCGTTTAGCGCCCGCGGCCTGAACGTCAACAGCAGCATCAACCTGTTCATGCGTCGGGATGATTCCCGCGAGGGCAAGGACAAAGGCGGCTACCTGAGCGTGAGCGTGTCGCTGGCGCATAACCGCCAGGGCGATGCCTCAAGCTATACCTCTGTGGGCGCGACCTGGCAGCACCAGCAGCGGGAAAAGAATCAGCTGAGCTATAACGTGGCGCATAACTGGTATGCCGACGCGCGCGGCGAGAATGAGTATGGCCTGAGCGCCTCGGGCATTAACGGCGATTCGCTCAATACCTCGGCCTACACGCGCCAGGGTGGGCGATACGGCAACGGAAGCCTGACGGTGAGCGACGCCTGGGATCGTCAGGAGCAGCGGCATACGCTGAGCAGCAGCGGTAACTACAGCTCTACCCTCGCCCTCTCGCGCTCGGGGCTGTGGATGGGCCGCTGGAGCGACGGGCGCCCTGCGTCTGCGGTCGCCGTGCAGGTCGCTACGCCTGAGGATTCGCAGGACCCTCGCGTCGCCGTGTCGCTGGACAACGGCGGCAGCGCGGATATTCCGGCAAACAGCCGCGCCATGTTCGCCGTGCCGGGCTATCAGCAAACCACGCTGACGGTGAACGAATCGCTGAATGTTTCCCACGGCGTCAGCAGTGAAATTACGCAGGGTTCGGGCAGTAGAACGCTGTTTATGGTGCCGGGCAAAATGCTGCGCCGGGACGTGCAAACCACCGCGAGCTACACCTGGCTCGGCCAGCTCACCGACGAGCGCCATACGCCGTTTATCGGCGGCGTGCCGCTGAACGTGAACGGCTGGAGCGATCTCGGCAACGGTGGGTTTAGCGCCCACAGCGATGCGCTGCTGCATAACCTCTACCTGGTGCGTCAGCAGCAGTTTTATCAATGCGCGCTGAACGTGAAAAGCATGCGCGACGTGGTGCGTTACGTGGGTTCGATCCCCTGTCGGGAATTGACCTTCTCTGCCCTGCCGGATGCCGTCCAGCAGCAGGCGCAGCTGATGCTTGCCGGACGTTCGGTGCCGACTGGCCCAACCGCAATGAATACAGAGAACCTTACCAAAGGGAAATGATGTGAATAAGTCTCTCTTAATTTTAACGATCTTTATCCTGTGGGCAGGCCAGGCGCAGGCGGGCGCCCCTGCCGGGCGTAATACCAGCGTGGGAATTAGCTACGATCGCTCCGCGCCACCGGCACGCTTTGACATCTGGGTGCATGAGCCGAGCGGCTACGATACCGCCGATCCGCAAAAATGGGGGCGAAATACCCTGACCTGTCGTTCCCGCACCGACCCCACCTACGGGGCCTGCATGACTGCCCCGGTCTGGTTTTCGGCAAACCCGGCTGCGCCTTATCCCATCTCGCTCCGTTTTACCCATGCCCTCACCAAAAAAACGGTGGATATCAAGGTGTACGGCGAACACCACATGTTTATCAACAGTAAAGTCTTTACCTTCGCCAGCTTTGTTACCGGCGGGACGGGCGATATCACCGCCTGGAACAGAGAGCCCTATTTCGATTACTACATTGTGAGAAGCGAACTGGACAAGCTCGCCCAGCCGGGCATCTGGACCGCCACGCTGAGGCAGGACCTGCGTCAATGGGGAAGCGCCGACTGCGGCGGGAACTTCAACGATGTGAACGTGGGATGCCCTGGCTATCTCAGCATCGCCACCTGGCAGGCGACGGTGCGTATCGAGGTGGTCGACCCGGGCAATCAGCAGATTTACCTGCCCGCATTTCCGCACTCGACGCCTATTGTAAACCTCAACCTGTCCAACTTCCCGGGACGGCCCGGCGGGAGTGAGATCCAGGGTGAAAGCACGGTGGATATGTGCCTGTACGACGGCAATAACAGCGCCAGCACCCGCGCGTACCTCCGGTTTGAGGACGACGGGCTCGCCGCGGCTGGCCGGACCGAGGGGGCGTTTTCAATCCGCCGTCGCGGTGGAAGCCAGACCGACGCGCGGGATCGTCTTGATTATCAGGTTTTTGTGACCAATCCGATCACCGGCGCAACGGAAACCGCTGCCAATGGTAAAACGCTGGTATGGCAAGGCACGAACGATCCGCAGCATCTGCGCCAGGTCATTCTGCCCGGCGGCCGCGAAAGCGTGCTTTGCATCCCCGCGCCGATCGTCCTGAAGACGCCTTCGTTTGCCGCCAGCAGCAAAAATGCGGGCGATTACACCGGCACGCTGCGCGTTATCTATACCCCCAGTACGCTATAACGAGGTCCCCGTGAGCTACGCTATTCTCGACAATAACCGTTTTTACGCCGAAGGATTGCGCTATGCGCTGCTGCGCCGTGGCGTTCCGCGTCAGGTGCAGAGCGACACCGTAAGGTGGCAGCCGTCGCTGCTCGCCAGGCGCGTTCTGGTCATCCGCTGTCGTTTCTCGGTTGCGGCCACGCATCAGGCGCTGATTAACATCTTGCTCAGGCTGGAAGCCGCCCGCTGGCAGGGCAGCCTTTATCTGGTCTGTAACGAAAAAGGCTGGGCGCTGGCCACGCACCTGCGTAAACGCTTCGCCACGCTACCGATTTACATCATCGATGACCGGATCTCCGTTGCGGATGCGGCATATTTGCTGGCTAAAGAGCCTCGCCGCGTCCGCAGTCTTGACTGCTGCCTGACCGGGATTGAATTCAACGTGCTTGATCTGATGCTTAACGGGCTGCCCGTGCGCCATATAGCCATCGTGACCCACATGTCGGAAAAACAGGTTTCAACGCACAAATGCAATGCCCTGAAAAAACTCAACGCCAACAACCTGCTGCAGCTGCTCCTGTAGGTCGCGGTTTATCCCCCCGGCCCTTTTTTGCTACACTGGGGCCGATATTTTTCACACGACAGAAGATTATGTTCATTTTTGCAGGCCAGGAAATTGAGACCGATAGCGAAGGCTATCTGAAAGATACGACGCTCTGGAGCGAACCGCTGGCGGAGAAAATTGCGGAGAACGAAGGCATCACCCTCTCCCCTGAACACTGGGAAGTGGTGCGCTTCGTGCGCGAATTCTATCTTGAATTCAATACCTCTCCCGCCATCCGCATGCTGGTCAAGGCGATGGCGAATAAGTTCGGCGAAGAGAAAGGCAACAGCCGCTATCTGTATCGCCTCTTCCCGAAAGGCCCGGCAAAACAGGCGACCAAAATCGCCGGACTGCCTAAGCCGGTGAAGTGCATTTAATAGCGAATACCGAAGTTTACGTATTCCTTGCCGGGTTGATGAGGTTCCGTTAAGACCTTGTCAACCCGCGCGCTACGCGGCCCGCCCGCCTTCAGCCACGCCACCAGCTTGTCAACCTGCTCCGCTTCACCACACGCCAGCACCTCCACGCTGCCGTCATCCATGTTACGCGCGTATCCCGTCAGGCCAAGCTGAACGGCTTCACGCTGCGTGCTGTAACGAAATCCCACGCCCTGTACGACGCCGTGAACCCAGGCAATGGTGCAGACTTTTGACATCTTCCTTCTCCTTATCCGTCTGGCGCGTTGCAATTCCCCACCGAACTCGGGAAAATGGCGGCCATTTCATTGGAATCGACAGAATAGCAAATTATGAGTGTACGTTTAGTGTTAGCCAAAGGGCGCGAGAAGTCACTGTTGCGCCGCCATCCCTGGGTGTTCTCCGGCGCCGTTGCCCGTATGGAAGGCAAAGCCAGCCTCGGTGAAACCATTGATATCGTTGACCATCAGGGGAAATGGTTAGCGCGCGGCGCATACTCGCCAGCGTCTCAGATCCGCGCCCGCGTCTGGACCTTCGATAAAGACGAAACCATCGACATCGATTTCTTCGTTCGCCGCCTGCAGCAGGCCCGCCAGTGGCGTGACTGGCTGGCAAAGCGTGACGGGCTGGACAGCTACCGCCTGATCGCCGGTGAGTCAGACGGTATGCCTGGCGTGACGATTGACCGCTTCGGCAACTTCCTGGTGCTGCAGCTCCTGAGCGCCGGGGCAGAATATCAGCGCGCCGCGCTGATTAGCGCCCTTCAGTCCGTTTTCCCGGAATGCGCCATTTACGACCGCAGCGACGTGGCGGTACGTAAAAAAGAGGGGCTGGAGCTGACGCAGGGGCCGGTCACCGGCGAACTGCCGCCTGCCCTGCTGCCTATCGAAGAGCACGGCATGAAGCTGCTGGTCGACATTCAGGGCGGCCATAAAACCGGTTATTACCTCGATCAGCGCGACAGCCGTCTGGCAACCCGTCAGTACGTTGCCGACAAGCGCGTGCTGAACTGCTTCTCCTACACTGGCGGTTTTGCGGTGTCTGCCCTGATGGGCGGCTGCGCTCAGGTTGTCAGCGTGGACACCTCCCAGGAAGCGCTGGACGTGGCGAAACAGAACGTCGAGCTGAACAGGCTGGATCTGAGCAAAGCGGAGTTCGTGCGCGATGACGTGTTCAAGCTGCTGCGTAAATACCGCGACCAGGGTGAGAAATTCGACGTTATCGTCATGGACCCGCCAAAGTTCGTGGAAAACAAAAGCCAGCTGATGGGCGCCTGCCGCGGCTATAAGGACATCAACATGCTGGCGATCCAGCTGCTGAACCCGGGCGGCGTGCTGCTGACCTTCTCCTGCTCCGGCCTCATGACGACCGATTTATTCCAAAAAATCATCGCCGATGCCGCAATAGATGCCGGTCGTGATGTACAATTTATAGAGCAGTTCCGTCAGGCCGCCGACCACCCGGTGATCGCTACCTACCCGGAAGGGCTGTATCTGAAAGGGTTTGCCTGTCGCGTCATGTAACTTGAAATGAGAAATATTGCCCGCACATAAGGTGTATGTAATGTTTCCCGGGAGGTGACTATGATTGCCAGCAAATTCGGTATCGGCCAGCAGGTCCGCCACACCTTGCTTGGGTATTTGGGTGTGGTCGTGGATATCGACCCGGAGTATTCCCTTGATGAACCGTCAGCAGACGAGCTGGCGGTTGACGCAGAGCTTCGCGCCGCGCCCTGGTACCATGTGGTGATGGAAGGTGACGATGGTCAGCCTGTTCATACCTATCTTGCCGAAGCGCAGCTGAGTAGTGAACTGCAGGATGAGCATCCGGAACAACCCACTATGGACGAGCTTGCTCAGACAATCCGCAAACAGCTACAGGCGCCTCGCCTGCGGAACTAAGCGTGAAAAAAAAGCCCGACGACCGGGCTTTTTTTATTTCGCCAGCCCAAGTCGGGGAATATCAATCGCCGGACAGCGATCCATCACCACGTTCAACCCCGCGTCGCGCGCCAGCACGGCGGCCTGCTCGTTAATAACGCCCAGCTGCATCCACAGCGTTTTTGCCCCAATGGCGATGGCTTCCTGCGCCACTCCCCATGCGGCCTCAGAATTTCGGAACACATCCACCATATCCACTTTTTCCGGCACGTCATTCAGCGTGGCGTATCCCTGCTGGCCCAGCAGCGTTTTGCCCGCCACCTTGGGTGAAACAGGGATAACGTGGTAGCCCTGATCGAGAAGGTACTTCATTACCCTGTAGCTTGGGCGATCCGGCTTATCGCTCGCCCCCACCAGCGCAATGGTGCGCGTGGACGTCAAAATCTCGGCAATATCGTTCTCTTTCATGGTCTTCCTCCTGGCTTTTTTAAAAGTGTACGCCAAAGCGCGCATCTCAACCATTCATCCCATACGGATGTATGAGGGCAAAACGGCAAAATATGTCTATATGTTAGTAAACATGATTTTCGAAAAATTTAGATACATTATTGCGAAGAAGGTTTTCCTGACAGGAGCACCCTATGAAAGCCGGCCTTGCCTCTGCTGTGATTGCGTTAGTGATGCCGATTTGCGTCTTTGCCACGACGCTTCGACTGTCGACCGATATCGATCTGCTGGTGCTGGACGGAAAAAAAGTCTCCAGTTCGTTACTGCGCGGCGCGGACAGCATCGAGCTGGACAACGGGCCGCATCAGGTCGTGTTTCGCATCGAAAAACCCATCCGCCTGGCTAACCATGAGCAGCGGATGTATATTTCCCCGCCGCTGATCCTCAGCTTTAACACCCAGCGCATCAACAAGGTCAATTTTAACCTGCCGCGCCTGGAAACGGACAAAGAGGCCGTCGCGTTTGACGCCGCTCCTCGCATTGAATTGCTGGACGGCGATTCAATGCCGATCCCGGTGAAGCTGGATATTCTGGCGATAACCCAATCACCGAAAGGAACAAATTACGAAGCCGATACGGAAAACTATAACAAGGCGAATAAGCGCGCCTCGCTGCCGCAATTTGCCACCATGATGGCGGACGACAGCACGCTGTTATCCGGCGTATCCGAGCTGGATGTTATACCGCCTCAGTCACAAACGTTAACCGAGCAGCGCCTGAAATTCTGGTTCCAGCAGGCCGATCCCGATACGCGAGCCCGTTTTTTACAGTGGGTAAAGCAACAACCTTCGTCGTAAGCCACATTTTTTTCTCCTTTCTCTTGCAGCATCAGGCAGTTCCCGTCATCGTGTGATGGGTTAATCTTACGGACACGCTTATGGAACTGACAACACGCACCCTCCCGGAACGCAAACACATTGCGCTGGTCGCGCACGATCACTGTAAACAGATGCTGCTGAACTGGGTTCGCCGCCATCAGCCGCTGCTGGAAAAACATAACCTCTCTGCGACCGGCACAACCGGCAACCTGATCCACCGCGAAACGGGCCTGGAGGTTAACGCCATGCTGAGCGGCCCGATGGGTGGCGACCAGCAGGTGGGCGCGCAAATTTCGGAAGGGAAAATTGATGTACTGATTTTCTTCTGGGACCCGCTGAATGCGGTTCCGCACGATCCGGATGTGAAAGCGCTGCTGCGTCTTGCTACGGTCTGGAACATTCCGGTGGCGACGAACCTGTCGACGGCGGATTTCATCATTGAATCACCGCAGTTTAACTCCCCGGTTGAGATCCTTATTCCGGATTATCAGCGTTATCTTTCCGAGAGACTGAAGTAGCTTTTTGCCGGGTGGCGGCTTCGCCTTACCCGGCCTACAAAATCTTGCCTGACATCCTTATGGTTTACGCGCTACCGGCACATCAATACTCTTCAGGATATCGACAAACACGGATGGCTCCTCTTTATTGAACAGCAGCCAGACGCGATGGCGCGCGCGGGTCATCGCCACGTACAGCAGGCGTCGCTCTTCCGCATCCGGGAAATCCTCGGGCGCCGGCAACAGCGCCTGCTCCATTATTGATTCGCGCGCCGGAGCCGGGAAACCGTCGCTCCCCTCCTTGAGTCCCAGCACAATGACGTAATGCGCCTGCTGGCCTTTGCTGGCGTGGATGGTCATAAAATCAAGCTGCAGCTTCGGCCAACGGGTGGCGGCCTTTTCCAGCGCGGCCGGTTTGAGATGATGATAGCGCGCCAGCACCAGAATGCGTTCATCGGGCTTTGCGTAGCCGCTGAGCTTGTCCAGCAGCGGCTCGAGCTGATCTTCTGCCAGCAGGGTAACCGCCTTTTTATCCCCCGGCGTCAGGCTGTTGAGCGGCTTGGCCAGCTGATGCGGATTCTGCTGAATAAAGCGGTTGGCAATTTCGCCAATCCGGGAATTGAAACGGTAGGTGGTATCCAGATCGCTGCGATCCCCCTCACCAAAATAGTGATGAAACGCAGTGGTCAGGGAGAGCTGCGCCCCGCTAAACCGGTAGATGGCCTGCCAGTCGTCGCCCACGGCAAACAGCGACGTGTGCTTATTTTGCGCCCGTAGTGCCGAAAGCAGCGCGGCGCGCTGGGGGGAAATATCCTGGAATTCATCCACCAGAATGTGTTTCCACGGGCTGACGAAGCGGCCTTTTTCGAGAATGATTATGGCCTGATGGATCAGGCCAGAGAAATCGACGGCATTTTCATCCTTCAGGGCCGTTTTCCAGGCTTTCAGCATCGGGGCCATCAGCTTAATGCGCTTTGAAAACGGATCGCGGATCGCCTCCGGCGCGTTTTCGATCATCTCTGCCTGGGAACCCCCGTGCATGCGCATCAGGCTGACCCAGCGGTCAAGGCGCGATCCCAGACGACGCGCCAGCTTCTCATCCTGCCAGAAGCTGCCCTCCGGTACCGCCCAGCCAAGCTCCTCCTCGAGCCACTGACGCCACCCTTTTGCCTGCGCCTTTTTTTCACTGCACTGCTGCCGCCACGTTTTAATGAACAGGGCCTGCCGCGCCTGGGTATCGTTTTCCAGTTTGCTTATGGAAGGAACTTTCTTGCTGCCCTGCTGAATGATATGCAGCGCAAGGGAATGGAAGGTTCTGGCGGCAATATCCTGGGTGTGCAGGCGTTCCTGAATACGTTCGTCCATCTCCTGTGCCGCCTTGCGCCCAAAAGCCAGGAGCAAAATCTGGTCGGCAACGGCCTCGCCGGTGGTCAGTAACCAGCCCGCGCGCGCGACCAGCACCGACGTTTTGCCGCTTCCGGCCCCCGCGAGCACCAGCAGCGACTGCTCGCCATTGACCACCGCGCGCGCCTGCGCAGGATTGAGCGGCGATGATTCGACAGTGCTGAAGAAATCGGCATAATCGGTGAGCATGGCGTCGGTCCACGCCTGATTGTGCGCCAGACGGCTCTTATCGATGTCGGTCAGCCAGGCCTGACACCGCTGCCAGGCGTCACGACAATTATCAAACTCGTTGAGACGCGTTGCGGGTAATGGCAACGCCGTAAGCGCCTGGCGGATCTTGTGCTGCAGCCCGGCGGTCTGTTGACGGGTCAGCCATTTTTGTTGCGCATTGCTCTGCGCAATATCGTCCAGCACCTGCTGCAGTACCTGCGCGGCAATCACGCTCATATCATGGCTCCACTGCTGCCAGAGCGTATTCAGATGATGATGGAAGCGCTGCGTTTCCGCCCACTCGGTACCATGGAGGCGCACAACTTTATCGGCGGGCAACACAAACTCCAGCTCGCCCCATACCAGCCCGCGCTTGCAGTGAATGGCGAGAAGCTGGTTAAACGGAATGAGGTATTCGTGGCGTTCACCCGAGACCTTCACCCCCGCGTTCAGGAGGACGACCTTGTCGTAAGGGTGCTGCGCCAGGCGTTTGCCCATAGAAGTTGCTTTCAGTTCCATATCCAGCCGGATCCATGAAGAGATAATTTGTCTGATAGTTTAACTGCCAGTTTTAAGGTGCTCCAGCCTAAAAAAACGTTACAATCACCAGGCGTTAATCATATCGAAAGGAACTGAGGGTTTATGCGTATCGTTCTGAATATTTTGAATTTTGTCCTGGGCGGTTTTGCCACCACCCTTTCCTGGCTCTTTGCAACCCTGGTGAGCGTCGTACTTATTTTTACGCTTCCGCTGACCCGCTCCTGCTGGGAAATCACCAAACTCTCGCTTATCCCCTTTGGGAATGAGGCTGTCCACGTTGACGAGCTGGAGCCAGAGAGAAAAAATGCGCTGATGAATACGGGCGGCACCCTGCTGAACGTGCTGTGGCTGATTTTCTTTGGCTGGTGGCTGTGCCTGATGCATATTCTGGCCGGTATTGCGCAGTGCATCACCATTATTGGTATTCCGGTGGGGATCGCGAACTTCAAGATTGCCGCCATTGCGCTGTGGCCCGTCGGGCGCAGGGTTGTTCCGGTTGAAGTGGCACAGGCGGCGCGAGAAGCGAACGCTCGCCGTCGTTTTCAGTAAATAAGGACTGGCCGCGCTTATGCTAAGCCCACTGCTACGCCGCTATACCTGGAACAGCTCCTGGCTTTATAACGTCAGAATTTTTATTGCACTATGCGGTACCGTCGCCCTGCCATGGTGGCTGAATGACGTGAAGCTCACCATACCGCTTACTCTGGGCGTGGTGGCGGGGGCGCTTGCGGATCTGGACGATCGTTTAGCGGGGCGACTTCGCAACCTTGTTATTACCCTCATCTGTTTCTTTATTGCTTCCGCTTCTGTCGAACTGCTTTTCCCCTGGCCCTGGCTGTTCGCGTTAGGCCTGACGCTTTCCACCAGCGGATTTATCCTGCTCGGTGGCCTTGGGCAGCGCTATGCCACCATCGCGTTTGGGGCCCTGCTGATAGCCATTTACACAATGCTGGGGGTTTCACTTTACGATCAGTGGTATCAGCAGCCCGTTCTGCTGCTGCTGGGCGCTATCTGGTATAACCTGCTGACGCTAACCGGCCATCTCATCTTTCCGGTGCGTCCCCTGCAGGATAATCTCGCACGCAGCTATGAGCAGCTAGCCCGCTACCTTGAACTCAAATCCAGGCTATTTGACCCGGATTCTGAAGAGGAGAGTCAGGCGCCGCTTTACGATCTGGCCCTGGCAAACGGCCAGCTGGTCGCAACCCTAAACCAGACGAAGGCCTCGTTGCTCACCCGCCTTCGGGGCGATCGCGGCCAGCGCGGCACGCGAAGAACGCTGCATTATTACTTTGCCGCACAGGACATTCATGAACGTGCCAGCTCTTCGCATGTACAGTATGCCGCTCTGCGCGAAAAGTTCCGCTATAGCGACGTCATGTTCCGCTTCCAGCGCTTGCTGTCCATGCAGTCCCAGGCCTGCCAGCAGCTGGCGCGTTCAATACTGCTGCGCACCCCCTACCAGCACGATCCGCTTTTTGAACGCGCCTTTAGCCACCTCGATGCAGCGCTCGACCGCGTACAGGCCAGCGGAACGTCGCCGGAACAGATCAAAGCGCTGGGTTTTCTGCTCAATAACCTACGGGCGATAGACGCTCAGCTGGCTACCATTGAGTCCGAGCAGGCAATGGCACTTCCGCGTAATGATGCGGAAAATCAGCTTGCCGATGACAGCGTGCACAGCGCTAGCGATATGTGGTTACGCTTGAGCCGCAACTTTACGCCGGAATCGGCCCTCTTCCGCCACGCGGTAAGAATGTCCCTGGTGCTCTGCGTGGGGTACGCCTTTATCCAGATTACCGGGTTGCATCACGGCTACTGGATCTTGCTGACCAGCCTGTTTGTCTGCCAGCCAAACTATAACGCCACCCGTCACCGCCTTGCGCTGCGTATTATCGGTACGCTGGTGGGGGTTGCGATCGGGCTACCGGTACTCTATTTCGTGCCGTCCATCGAAGGACAGCTTATCCTGATCGTGATTACCGGCGTGCTGTTCTTCGCCTTTCGCAACGTCCAGTATGCGCATGCAACGATGTTCATCACGCTTCTGGTTTTGCTCTGTTTTAATCTGCTAGGTGAGGGTTTTGAAGTCGCTCTTCCCCGAGTGATCGATACGCTGCTCGGCTGCGCGATCGCATGGGCGGCGGTAAGCTTTATCTGGCCAGACTGGCGTTTTCGCAATCTACCGCGCGTGCTGGACCGGGCAATGAATGCCAACTGCAGATACCTTGACGCCATCCTGGAACAGTATCATCAGGGGCGCGATAACCGCCTGGCGTACCGCATTGCCCGCCGGGATGCCCATAACAGTGATGCTGAACTGGCGTCGGTTGTCTCTAACATGTCTACGGAACCTCGTGCTACAGCAGACATTCGAGAGACGGCCTTCCGCCTGCTCTGCCTGAATCATACGTTTACAAGCTACATCTCCACGCTTGGAGCACACCGGGAAAAACTCACCAACCCGGGCATTCTCGCCTTGTTGGATGACGCCGTCTGTTACGTCGATGATGCGCTTCATCATCTGCCAGCCGACGAGCCGCGCGTTCAGCATGCACTTGATGAACTGGCACAACGCATTGCGCATCTTGATCCGGGTAACGACAGCAAAGCGCCACTGGTTCTTCAGCAGATTGGCCTGCTTATCGCTCTGCTGCCAGAAATTTGCCGACTGCAGCAGCAAATCGCTACCTGGAGGAGTGATTTTCCTGCAGATCGGGCAGCGCGTTAAGCCACTCGGTTAGCTCCTGGCGAATCAGCGCCGGGAGCGCCGCCTCATGCAGCCCTTCTATTGCCCCCTCAAGCGCAAACAGAATTTTCATACTTAGCGCTTTGTTTTTTGCCCGCATTTTCAGCCAGCTCTCTCTCGCACCCAGCTGCCGCAACGTCTCTTCGTTGGTGATCCCGGCCTCACAGAGCAAAACCTCCAGTTGAAACGTCAGGTTGGGCAGATCTTTGAGCCGATTGCGCTGATGCCGCTGATAGCGCTCTTTTCTTGCCGCATCGAGTGCAAATGACGAAAGCTGAAGCAGTCTTTGCCTGTCCTGCCAGAGGCCGTCATCGACGCGATAATAATTAAGCAGCACCGGGCGCCCCCGCTTCATGAGGGTCAGGAAAGAGGAAGCATGCTTTACACAGTATTTTGCGCTTTCTTCGCAGGCTCGCAGGTAGAGTTCGCCATCTGACACCATTGCGAAAACCGCATCATCCACGGCCAGGGTATAGCCACCGAAAAGCGCACGATGGTGGATTTCACCCAACGGGGACAGGTATTCTTGCGACTTATAAATCCGTTCATAAGATATCTTTTTCATAATAATTCCTAAAAAAATCATACAATAACAGCAGAATTTCTTACTAGCGGATCCGTTAGCAGGAAAATAGGCAACTTATTGCCAATGAGCAAGATGATTTTTTCAGGGAAGCCAATAATGAACGAATTTTGCGAGTCGCTTTCCGAAAATGAAGTTGATCTTTAGGCATACAGGGGTTACTGTATATTCATACAGTAACTACAGGGCTGGAATGAATATGTACACTTCAGGCTATGCAAATCGCTCAACATCTTTCTCTACTACCGCTGACGGTGTTGCGCAGAAATCCGTCGGGCGCCTCTCGACGGGTCTTATCAGTGAAGTGGTTTATCGTGAAGACCAGCCTCTGTTAACCCAACTTCTGTTACTGCCGTTATTACAACAGCTTGGCCAGCAGTCACGCTGGCAGCTCTGGCTGACGCCGCAGCAAAAATTGAGCCGGGAATGGGTTCAGTCTGCGGGCCTGCCGCTGACGAAAGTTATGCAAATTAACCAACTCTCGCCGTGCGATACGGTTGAATCAATGATCCGCGCCTTGCGCACCGGAAATTACAGCGTCGTGATTGGATGGTTGCCTGAGGAGTTAACGGAAGAGGAACATTTTCGTCTGACTGAAGCAGCGGAAGAAGGACATGCGATCGGGTTCATCATGCGTCCGGTTCACCCAGATTCATATCGCAAAGGACAACGTTCTGGCCTAAAAATTCACTCAAATTTGTATCATTGAGCAAATTTAAGAGTTTTCCTGGAATTTTTTTTGACCACAGGAAGTGGAATTAGTTCCCGTCGCCAAAACTGCGGAAAGGCTTGTCTGGTGCGGTTCCTCTTAATTTTACTGCACAAATTCTGTTCGAAAAATGTTAAATAATAGGTATACGGAACTTTTTTTTTCATATGCCTGACGGAGTTCACACTTGTAAGTTTTCAGCTACGTTGTAGACTTTACATCGCCAGGGGTGCTCGGCCTAAGCCGAAGATATCGGTAGATTTATATTTGACCACGCCCCCCGGTGAAGGATTTAACCGTGATTTCTCGAAAGAGATCTTCATGGCAAATTTTGGATGATAACGAGGCGCAAAAAATGAAAAAGACAGCTATCGCGATTGCAGTGGCACTGGCTGGCTTCGCTACCGTAGCGCAGGCCGCTCCGAAAGATAATACCTGGTATGCAGGTGGTAAACTGGGCTGGTCTCAGTTCCATGACACCGGCTGGTACAACAGCGAACTGAACAACGATGGCCCTACTCATGAGAGCCAGCTTGGTGCAGGTGCGTTCGGTGGCTATCAGGTTAACCCGTATGTTGGCTTTGAAATGGGTTACGACTGGTTAGGTCGTATGCCATACAAAGGCAACAACACCAATGGCGCTTTCAAAGCTCAGGGTGTTCAGCTGACCGCTAAACTGGGTTACCCAGTAACTGACGATCTGGACGTGTACACCCGTCTGGGCGGCATGGTATGGCGTGCAGACTCTAGCAACAATGTTGCTGGCGACAACCACGACACCGGTGTTTCCCCAGTATTCGCTGGTGGCGTTGAGTGGGCTATGACCCGTGACATCGCTACCCGTCTGGAATACCAGTGGGTTAACAACATCGGCGACGGCAACACCGTTGGTGTTCGTCCAGACAACGGCATGCTGAGCGTAGGTGTTTCCTACCGCTTCGGCCAGCAGGAAGATGCAGCGCCAATCGTTGCTCCAGCGCCGGCTCCAGCTCCAGAAGTACAGACCAAGCACTTCACTCTGAAGTCTGACGTTCTGTTCAACTTCAACAAAGCTACCCTGAAACCAGAAGGTCAGCAGGCACTGGATCAGCTGTACACCCAGCTGAGCAACCTGGATCCTAAAGATGGTTCTGTAGTGGTTCTGGGCTTCACCGACCGTATCGGTTCTGACGCTTACAACCAGAAACTGTCTGAGAAACGTGCTCAGTCCGTTGTTGATTACCTGGTATCTAAAGGTATCCCAGCTAACAAGATCTCCCCACGCGGTATGGGCGAATCTAACCCAGTTACTGGCAACACCTGTGACAACGTGAAAGCTCGCGCTGCACTGATCGACTGCCTGGCTCCAGATCGTCGCGTAGAGATCGAAGTTAAAGGCATCAAAGACGTTGTAACTCAGCCAGCGGCATAAGTTATCGTCTTATAAAAAAACCCCGCTATGCGGGGTTTTTTATTGTCTGAAGAAGCGTAAAAGCTTATTTTTTACCCAGCAAAGCCTGAAGGTCATTCTTCAACGTCGACATCTGGCTGGCATATTTCTCTTTATGTTCGGCATCTTCTATCAGCTGTACGACCGTTTCCGACAGTGTTTTTCCACGCCGTTGCGCCAGACCGGCAAGGCGTTGCCAGACAATAAACTCCAGATCGATAGACTTTTTGCGGGTATGCTGATGCTCGGCATTAAAATGCCGTTTCCTGCGCGCGCGGATAGTTTGCTTCATCCGGTTAAGCAGTGCCGGATTAATGTGTTTCTCTATCCAGCTATTAACCTGTACCGGTTCATTTTCGAGCGTCAGCAAAATATCCACGGCGTCTTGCGCTGCGCTGGCTTCGATGTAGCAGGTGATCAGCTCCCCTTCACGGTGCTTTTTGACCAGGTACTTCCATTTCCAGCCGCTTTCGAGATTTTCCAGTTGTTGATATTTCATTGCGATCTCAGTGTTACCTCGTAACTCTGTTCAGAATATCAGTTTTTTGGCAATCTGCTGAAAAGAAATCATATCCTGTGAAACATCGCAGAGGATTCCCTCGCCAAATTCCCCAATCCTGTTGGGAAGAGACCCCGGCTTACGGTATACTCCACGGTTTTACATCTGACTAAAAAACATCAACTTTGACCATTACGAAACTTGCATGGCGTGACCTGGTTCCGGATACCGAGAGCTATCAGGAGCTGTTTACACAGCCAGACCTCACAAAAGAACACGAATTTATACTTAGCGATACACAACCGCGTCTGCATTACGCGCTGGAGCAGGTGTTAAGCCCGTGGGCAACATCCCCCTTCATGCTGCTCAAAGCCCCGGAAGAAGCCGAGTATTTGACGCTTCTGGGTGATGCCGTGCGCCAGCTACAGCCACAGGCGGATACCGTTTATGGCGGCCAGTATCGTATTTCCGGACATGATGTCACTTTTGAACCTGCGCAGAAGGCCGATGGGCGTTTTGCTGCTGCTGGCGAAGTGGTTACCGCTAGCTGGACAGAGGCAGAACAACTCTTTGGCTGTCTTCGCCAGTTTAACGGCGAGCTGTCCCTGACGCCGGGCTTAGTGCATCGCGCGAATGGCGGCGTGCTGATCATTTCCCTGCGAACCCTTCTTTCCCAGCCGCTGCTGTGGATGCGCCTGAAAACGATTGTGAGTCAGCAACGTTTTGATTGGGTTGGCTATGATGAGTCACGCCCTCTGCCGGTTTCTGTCCCGTCTATGCCGCTGTCGCTTACCGTCGTGCTGACGGGCGATCGCGAATCACTGGCTGATTTCCAGGAAATGGAGCCGGAGCTGGCAGAACAGGCGGTCTACAGCGAGTATGAAGACAACATTCAGATTGCCGACGCTGATGACATGGCACAGTGGTGTCAGTGGGTGATGGCCGTCGCTGAACGGTTTGCCCTTCCTACCCCTGCTGCAGATGCCTGGCCTGGTTTAATCCGTGAGGCGGTACGCTACACCGGCGACCAGGAGACTCTGCCGCTCTGCCCTCTCTGGATCGGTAAACAGCTGCGTGAAGTCGGCGTGGTCAGCGGTAACGGTAGCTTCACCGGTGAACAACTCGTTCAGATGCTGGCCCAGCGAGAGTGGCGCGAAGGCTATCTTGCCGACCGCATGCAGGATGAAATTCTGCTGGAACAAATCCTGGTCGAGACTGAAGGCGAACGCATTGGTCAAATAAACGCCCTGTCGGTGATTGAATTCCCTGGCCACCCGCGCGCGTTCGGAGAGCCATCCCGAATCAGCTGCGTTGTGCACATTGGTGACGGCGAATTTACTGACATTGAACGCAAAGCCGAGCTTGGCGGCAATATTCACGCCAAGGGCATGATGATCATGCAGGCATTTCTGATGTCCGAACTCCAGCTTGAGCAACAGATCCCCTTCTCCGCCTCGCTGACGTTTGAGCAGTCCTACAGCGAAGTGGATGGCGATAGCGCCTCTATGGCCGAGCTGTGCGCCCTCATTAGCGCCCTGGCAGAAGTGCCCGTCAACCAGAACATCGCGATCACCGGCTCGGTTGATCAGTTTGGTCGTGCTCAGCCCGTTGGGGGTCTGAACGAGAAAATCGAAGGATTCTTCTCTATCTGCCAGCAGCGTGGATTGAACGGCAAACAGGGTGTGATCATCCCGGCCCCCAACGTACGTCATTTAAGCCTCAGCCAGTCGCTCCTGGAAGCCGTCGAACAGGAACAATTCTTCATCTGGGCCATCGAAGGTATTGAGGATGCACTACCCTTACTGACAAACCTTGTGTGGGACGGTGAGGGGCAAACGACCCTGATGCAGACTATCCAGGAACGTATTGCTCAGGCGACACAGCAGGATGCTCGTCATCGTTATCCATGGCCGTTGCGCTGGCTGAGTTGGTTTAGTCCGAACTGATCGGACTTGTTCAGCGTACACGTGTTAGCTATCCTGCGTCCTTCAATAAAATAAGGCTTACTGAGAACATGGTAGATAAACGCGAATCCTATACAAAAGAAGACCTTCTTGCCTCTGGTCGCGGTGAACTGTTTGGCGCAAACGGCCCGCAGTTACCGGCCCCTAGCATGCTGATGATGGACCGTGTCGTAAAAATGACCGAAACCGGCGGCAACTTTGATAAGGGCTACGTAGAAGCGGAACTCGATATCAACCCGGACCTGTGGTTCTTCGGTTGCCACTTTATTGGCGATCCGGTAATGCCTGGCTGTCTGGGCCTGGATGCCATGTGGCAGCTGGTTGGTTTCTATCTCGGCTGGCTGGGTGGCGAAGGCAAAGGCCGCGCGCTGGGCGTAGGCGAGGTCAAATTTACCGGTCAGGTTCTGCCTACCGCGAAGAAAGTCACCTACCGTATCCACTTCAAGCGCATCGTTAACCGTCGTCTGATTATGGGCCTGGCGGATGGGGAAGTGCTGGTTGACGGTCGTCTGATCTATACCGCTAACGATCTGAAAGTGGGCCTGTTCCAGGATACCTCTGCTTTCTAACCTCTGCTTTAAGCAGCGTCAGAAAGGCGAAACCTCCGCAGTGCGGAGGTTTCTTTTTAAAGAGACGCTATCAAGCAAGTACTGCCCTGTCTCCGATGGCTTCTCGCCAGCCCCCTAACCATTGCGACCTCTGATTCAGAGTTTGATAGGGACACATTTCTTTCGAACGTCCGGCGATGCCAGCCTGATAACCACGTTGATGAGCCCTTTCCAGGCGATCTCGTTTCTGTCTCTTCATGCCTCGTTTCCCTCATTCTTTTGTCTGGTGGAAAGAAAACAGTGATTGCAAAGTGTGCAAGCACAGTTAACGAATACCCCGAATCTGTCTCAGCGTCAACGTTCAAAATTCATACGGGTGTCATATTTGTGAACTAGCCAAAAGTTCATTTGTACAAAAAGTGTGACGTGGCACAAGTAACAGCCTGAACTCAAAACGAAAAAAAAGCCGCAATCAGCGAGTCGCTGAAGGCGGCTTTTTACCATGAATTTTACTTATGGGAGACGGGAAATCTCCCTGGCGATGCTGGTCGACTCTTGCGCCCAGCCTTGTGCCAGAACTTTCACCATTTCATCGTAACCATCTTTCTGCTGCTTCATTTCAAGATGGAAAGGACGCTTGATGAGCTGTCCCTGATGATTAAGCAGCCACTCGCCGCTGACCACGACCACGCCGTCGTAGCGGCCGTGGAAGCCTGTCACGGTGACGTTAAGCGTGTCCTGATCGCTCCCCAGCGGCTGTGAAGCGACGACCCAGCCCGGAAGCTGGCTGCTGAGGTTAGCCACCAGCGTATTGCGCAGCTGCTGATCCAGCGGGCTGGCCCACAGGTTGTTGTTGGCAATTACGTACTGAACGTCGCTGGTTTGATACACCACGCCGTTTCCAGCGAGGTAATCGGGCACTGAAACCTGCTCAACCCATAACAGGCGGTTACCCTGCGACGCGCTGGTTTGCGTACCGGCCTGCACGGTCAACGGCAGCTGGTAGTAGCTTTTGTTTTCACTGCCCGAGCTACAGGCCGTTAATACCATCGCTCCGACAATCGCTAGCCATTTTTTCATTGTTTCGCCCTCTTCGGCTCAGGATCCTTTTTATCTTTCGCTTCAAACACCAGCGCGTTGCTCTTCTCGTTTAGCGTTTTCAGTACCGGCTGCAGCTCACGCAGGACCTGATCCAGGCGCTGCATATCTGCCACCATCTTGTTATACGCCGCCGAGCCAGGCTGGAAGCCCTGCATGCTGCGGTTGAGTTCACGCAATGTTTTCTGCATATCCTGCGGCAGCTGCTGCATGGACTGGCTTGCGGTGATCTTATTGACATTATCCAGCGTGGTTTGCAGACGGCGCATTGTCGCCTGGCTTTCGCTCAGCGAACGGGTCGCGGATTCAATCATTGGATTCAGCGGCAGGTTGTTAATCTTATCCAGCGTTTCCATCAGACGCTGCTGGATCTGCGCCAGACCGCTGCTGACCGTTGGAATAATCTGGTAGCCACCAAATTCACGGATACCGGTAATAGCCGGCGCTTTTGGATAGAAGTCCATATCCACATACAGCGCGCCTGTCACCAGGTTGCCGGTTTTCAGCGAGCCGCGCAAACCACGATTCATCAGATCGGAAATATGTTCGCCGATATCCTGATCTTTGCCAATCTGATTGATCAAACGTTCTGGCTCAATGCGGATCAGCACCGGAATACGGTAGTCGTCATCCAGCATCTGCTTAAGGCCAGGCACGAAGTAAGGGACCTGCCCTACGGTACCGAGACGGATGCCGCGGAATTCAACCGGTGCGCCCGGCTGCAGGCCACGGACGGAATCTTTGAAGAACATCAGATAGTCGATATGATCGGTATAGAGCGCGTCCTGAATGCTTTTTTGATCGTCAAAAAGTCGGAACGCCGATTTCTCAGCCACCGGCTGACCCAAATCCTGCCCTTCAGGCACGTCGAAACTAACACCGCCGCCAAACAGGGTGGTCAGGGAGCCCATTTCCACACGCATGCCCGCAGAAGTCAGATCCACGGCGATCCCACTGTCTTTCCAGAAACGTACGTTGCTGGTCACCAGACGATCGTTTGGTGCGTTAATAAAGAGCTGGTAGCTGATGGTACGCTTTTGCGGATCGAACGTACTGGTTTCCACCGACCCCACGCGATAGCCACGGAACAGCACAGGATCGCCAGGTGAAAGCTGGCCCGCCTTTTTACTGTCGAGAATAACGCGGATACCTTTTGCATCAGGCGGCGCAAGCGGTGGAGAATCAAGGAGCTGATATTGTCCCGGCTGAACGCCTTTCGTACCCGGCTGAAGCTCAATGTAGGCACCGGACAGCAGGGTGCCTAAACCACTAATCCCTTCGCGGCCAACCTGCGGTTTCACCACCCAGAATACGGAGTCACCGTGAAGGAGCTTTTCCATCCCGGCATTCAGACGCGCCTTGATTTCTACATGCGTCAGATCGTCGGTCAGGGTTGCGCTTTCCACTACACCCACATCCACGCTACGGCTTTTGATGGTGGTTTTGCCGCCTTCAATACCCTCAGCGTTGGTGGTGATCAGCGTGACTTCCGGTCCCTGATGGCTGTAATGATAAAACAGGATCCATGCACCGATCAGCGCCGTCACAATGGGGAAAATCCACACCGGCGACCAGTTCCTGACCTTCTGAACTTTCGCCTCTCCACTCTTATTTTCCATGCTCTTACTCTTCCTCATGGCTTGACTCGGGCTCACGATCCCACGATAAACGAGGGTCGAAGGTCATGGCCGCAAACATGGTCATAATGACGACCAACGCAAACATTAGCGCTCCCATTGCGGGATAAATACTCATCAGCCCTCCCATGCGCACCAGCGCAGAGAGAACCGCAATCACAAACACGTCAATCATTGACCAGCGACCAACAAACTCAACAACCTCATAAATCAGGTGCATGCGTTCGCTGTCGCGTTTGCCATGCCCTTTGGCGTCCCAACAGAGCCAGGCAATCGCAATCATCTTTAACGTCGGCACCATAATACTGGCGATAAAAATGACGCCCGCCACCGGATACGACCCTTCCCCCCACAGCAAAACCACCCCGGCAAGGATTGTCGAGGGCATTTTGTCGCCGAGCAAATCGGTGATCATAATTGGCAGGATGTTGGCGGGAAGGTAAAGCATGATCGACGTCACCAGCAGCGCCATGGTCCACTGCAGGCTATTTTTACGCCGTACATATCCTTTGGTTTCGCAACGCGGGCACACGTCCAGATCCGCAGGCAGCACGGCGGTGCAGCAGGAGCACGAACGTAATCCCTGTCTGATCCCCGTAACACCCACCTTCACCCTTTGATTCAGCGTGGGCGCAGGCGCGATATCATCCCATGCCCAGCGCCGGTCAACGCACTGGAAGGCGCGCAGCTGGAGTACGCAGTAGAGGCACCAGGGGATAAAGCTGCTGCCTATCCCCACGTCGCCGTAGGCCATCAGCTTGACGAAGCTGACCAGTATCCCCGCCAGAAATATTTCGGCCATTCCCCAGCTTTTAAGCTGGAACAGAACGCGCGCGAGTTTAATTTTGAGGGAGGTGGGCATCCGGACACGGTTGACCAGCAGCAGGATCACCACCAGGCACAACGCCGGAACAATTTGTACGAACAGAAGGAAAAAGGTGCCAAGGCTGGCGTAATCTTCGGAGAACATTACGCCCGGGATCTCAAGCAAATCCACCTGGCTGGTCATCCCTCCCACCTTCATATAGATGAAGGGGAAGAGATTAGAGAGCAGCAGCATGAAGAGGGCTGCCAGCGCATAAGCGGTGGGACGCTGCCTTGGCGCATCCCACTCGGTTGTCAACGTTGCGCCGCAGCGCGGACAGGTTGCCTTATGTCCGTGACCAAGCTCTGGCAACGCCACGAGCATATCGCATTGCGAGCATAATATATGCCTGTCGGCATGGTGCTGGTCACACATATGTTATCCCTGTTTATGCGCCGTTTTTCAGAGACTCAAGGTACTCCCAGCGCTCAAATGCTTCTTCCAGGGCTTTTTCAGCCGCGGACAGTTCAGCCAATATTTTCTGAGTATAGTCGTGCGACTGCGTAAAGAATGAGGCATCAGCGACCTGAACTTGCAACGCTTCGAGCGCCGCCTCCAGTTCTTCCAGACGCTGAGGCAGCCCTTCCAGTTCGCGCTGCAGGTTATAGCTCATTTTAGCAGGCGTTTTTTTGACAGTTTCTGCTTTTGCGGCAACAGGTTCCGGTGCAATTTTGGATTTAGCCTGTTTTTGCGCCAAAGACTGCGATTGCTGGCCTCGCGCATCGTGATAGCCGCCGACATATTGACCAATCCGGCCTTCACCTTCGAAAATCCAGCATTCGGTCACGGTGTTATCAACAAACTGACGATCGTGGCTCACCAGCATCACGGTGCCCTGGTATCCGTCGATCAGCTCTTCCAGCAGCTCCAGCGTTTCGACATCCAGGTCGTTGGTTGGTTCATCGAGAATCAACAGGTTACTTGGTTTCAGGAACAGACGCGCCAGCAGCAGACGGTTACGCTCTCCGCCCGATAGCGCGCGCACCGGCGTCATGGCGCGTTTAGGATGGAACAGGAAGTCCTGCAGGTAGCCCAGAACGTGACGCGGCTTACCGTTAACCATCACCTCCTGCTTACCTTCAGCGAGGTTATCCATCACCGTTCTGTCCGGGTCCAGCTCGGCACGGTGCTGGTCGAAGTAGGCCACTTCCAGCTTTGTCCCGCAGTGAACGCGGCCACTGTCTGCCTGCAGCTGGCCCAGCATCAGCTTAAGCAGCGTGGTTTTACCGCAGCCGTTCGGGCCAATCAGGGCAATTTTGTCGCCTCGCTGCACCTGAGCGGAGAAGTCTTTCACCAGCACTTTGCCGTCGACCTGGTAATTCACGTCCTCCATCTCAAACACAATTTTGCCCGAGCGGGACGCCTCTTCAACCTGCATCTTCGCGCTGCCCATCACTTCGCGGCGGGCGCTGCGTTCGTTACGCATTGCCTTCAGGGCGCGCACGCGGCCTTCGTTACGGGTACGACGCGCTTTGATGCCCTGACGGATCCAGACCTCTTCCTGTGCCAGCTTGCGGTCAAACTCCGCGTTTTGCAGCTCTTCCACGCGCAGGTTTTCTTCTTTTTCCAGCAGATAGGTATCGTAATCGCCGGGATAGGTCACCAGCTTGCCGCGATCGAGGTCAACAATGCGGGTCGCCATGTTGCGGATAAACGAACGGTCGTGCGAGATAAAGATAATGGTGCCGTTAAAGGTCTTCAGGAACCCTTCCAGCCAGTCAATCGCTTCGATATCCAGGTGGTTGGTCGGTTCGTCCAGAAGCAGCACTTTCGGCCCGCTGACCAGCGCACGCCCCAGCGCGGCTTTACGCAGCCAGCCGCCGGAGAGCGACGCCAGCTCCGTGTCCGCGTCCAGACCAAGCTGGTCCAGCACTTCGGTGATGCGGCTTTCGAGCTGCCACAGGCCGTGGTGATCCAGCAGCTCCTGCAGACGCGCCATTTCATTAAGGTTTTTTTCGCTCGGATCGGTCATCACCAGATGTGAAATCTCGTGATAGCCCTTCAGGTATTCAGCCTGTTCAGAAATCCCTTCCGCGACGAAATCGTAAACCGTGCCCGCCACGTTACGCGGAGGGTCCTGCTGCAGGCGGGAGACGATCAGATCCTGCTCGTAAACGATACGACCGTCATCCAGGCCCTGTTCACGATTGAGGATTTTCATCAGCGTGGATTTACCCGCGCCGTTACGGCCTACCAGACAGACGCGTTCGTTGTCTTCAATATGCAGTTCAGTATCATCGAGAAGTGGCGCATCGCTAAAAGAGAGCCACGCGCCGTGCATGCTAATTAATGACATTTATTTTTCCTTTCAGACCGCGGTAATCAACCAGCAGTTATGGATTTGACGGTTACGGGCGAAGTCCTGAGACAGCGTTTTTTGGCTGATTTCTTGTGCTTTCAGTCCCAGTTCAGCAAGACCGTCGTGATCCATGCGGAAGCCGCGTTTGTTGTTCGAGAACATGATGGTGCCGCCTTTACGCAGCAGGCGCTTCAGATCGGTCATCAGGCGCAGGTGATCGCGTTGAACGTCAAAGCTGTCCTCCATGCGCTTGGAGTTGGAGAAGGTCGGCGGATCGATGAAGATCAGGTCGAACTGCTCGTCGGTATCGCGCAGCCAGCCCAGCACGTCGGCCTGCATCAGACGATGCTGGCGGCCGGTCAGGCCGTTCAGGCGCAGGTTACGCTCCGCCCACTCCAGGTAGGTGCGGGACATATCCACGGTAGTGGTGCTGCGCGCGCCGCCGAGACCGGCGTGAACGCTCGCGCTGCCGGTATAGGAGAACAGGTTGAGGAAGTCTTTACCCTTGCTCATCTGGCCCAGCATGCGGCGGGCGATACGGTGGTCCAGGAACAGGCCGGTATCCAGATAGTCGGTCAGGTTAACCCACAGGCGAGCGTTGTACTCGCCCACTTCGATAAAGTCGCCCTTCTCATTCATCTTCTGATACTGGTTTTTGCCCTTCTGCCGTTCACGAGTTTTCAGCACCAGCTTGTTCGGCGTGATGCCGAGCACGGCGATGGTGGCAGCAATCACGTCCAACATACGCTGACGCGCTTTTTGCGCATCGATGGTTTTCGGTGGGGCATATTCCTGAATCACAACCCAGTCGGCGTAGCGGTCAACCGCCACGTTGTACTCCGGCAGGTCGGCGTCATACAGGCGATAACACTCAATGCCTTCCTGCTTCGCCCATTTTTCATATTTCTTCAGGTTCTTGCGCAGGCGGTTGGCGTAATCTTCCGCCACCCCGGACGGCTTGCTGTCCGCCGCTTTTTCTGCAAGATGGTAGTTTTTCTGCACGCAGTCCAGCGGGCCGTTCTTCGCCTTAAACTGGCGATCGGCGCGCAGCTGCAGGCAGCTCAGCAGCTCCGGCGAGGCGCTAAACAGGGAGAGATTCCAGCCGCCGAAGTAGTCCTTCATATTGCGGCTCAGCAGGCTGTGCAGGGCAATCAGCGCAGGCTCGCTGTCCAGACGCTCGCCGTACGGCGGGTTGCTGATCACCGTGCCGTACGGGCCTTTTGGCAGCGGATTGGTCAGGTTCGCTACGTCTTTCACCTCAAAGGTGACCAGCTCCCCAATACCTGCGCGACGGGCGTTGCTGCGCGCGCGTTCAATCACGCGTGCATCGCTGTCCGAACCGTAGAAATGGGACGTGTACTCCGCCAGGCCTTTACGGGCGCGGGTCTGAGCCTCGTCTTTGACCTCTTTCCAGAGCGCTTCATCATGCTGCGCCCAGCCTTTAAAGCCCCAGTGGCCGCGGTGCAGCCCCGGCGCGCGGTCGGTTGCCAGCATCGCGGCTTCAATCAGCAGCGTACCGGAACCGCACATTGGGTCGAGCAGCGGGGTGCCCGGCTGCCAGCCTGAGCGCATGACAATCGCGGCGGCCAGGGTTTCTTTGATGGGTGCCATACCGGTACGATCGCGGTAGCCGCGAAGGTGCAGGCCCGCACCGCTCAGATCGAGAGATATACTCGCCGTGTCGCCGTTCAGCCAGACGTTAATACGCAGATCCGGATTTTCGCGATCGACGTTCGGGCGTTCCTTATTTTTACGCGTGAAGCAGTCCACGATGGCATCTTTTACGCGCAGCGCGCCGTACTGGCTGTTGCGGATCTCGTCGTTCACGCCGTTGAAATGCACCGCAAAGGTGGCGTTTGGCGTGAAGATCTCTGTCCAGTCGATCATCTGTACGCCGGTATAGAGGTCCAGGTCGCTATAGACCTTGCACTCCTTCATCGGCAGCATGATGCGCGACGCCAGACGGCTCCACATCAGGCTCTGGTAAATAAGCCGCGTGTCGCCCTCAAAATGGACACCACCCTGAACCACCTGGCACTCTTGCGCGCCCAGGCCTTCCAGTTCAGTTTTTAACAGCTCTTCCAGCCCACGGGCCGTACTGGCAAACAGAGAATTCATATCGTCACTTTTAACTCTTAGAAAATTGTCGCGCATTATAGCTAATATGGCGTGTATGTCATAAAGTTGAAGGCTTATTTTCATTTGTGGGAGTGTGCAGTGGCGACCTTATCCAGGCTTTTTATCCATCCGGTGAAATCAATGCGCGGTATTGGCGTTTCGCACGCGCTGGCCGACATGAGCGGATTTGCCTTCGATCGTATCTTTATGGTCACCGAGCCCGACGGTACGTTTATTACGGCCCGTCAGTTTCCACAGATGGTGCGCTTCACCCCTTCCCCGCTTCATGACGGTTTGCACCTTACCGCGCCGGACGGTTCCAGCGCGGTGATTCGCTTTGCTGATTTTGCGCCTGTCGATGCGCCAACGGAAGTCTGGGGCAATCATTTTACCGCGCGCATCGCCCCGGATGATATTAACCGCTGGCTGAGCGGTTTCTTCTCCCGCGACGTACAGCTGCGCTGGGTTGGTCCCGAACTGACGCGTCGCGTGAAGCGTCATGACGCCGTTCCCCTCTCCTTTGCCGATGGCTTCCCGTTTCTGCTTACCAACGAAGCCTCGCTGCGCGATCTGCAAAACCGCTGTAAGGCCAGCGTCCAGATAGAGCAGTTTCGCCCAAACCTGGTCGTGACGGGCGTTGACGCCTGGGAAGAAGATACCTGGAAAGTGATCCGCATTGGCAGCGTCATTTTCGACGTCGTGAAGCCGTGCAGCCGCTGCATTTTCACAACGGTAAGCCCCGAGAAGGGACAAAAACATCCGTCTGGCGAACCGCTGAAAACCCTGCAGTCATTCCGCACCGCGCAGGACAATGGGGATGTGGATTTCGGTCAGAACCTCATTCCGCGCTCAAGCGGAGCGATCCGCGTCGGGGACGAGGTGGAAATACTCGCCCGCGGGCCCGCACGCGTTTATGGCGCAGGTCAGGAAGAAGAGTCCGTAGACGTTGTGACTGAGGTCAGCTCGGCAGTGGACATTCACTGGCAGGGTCAGCTCATCCGAGGAAACAATCAGCAGGTTTTACTTGAGCAGCTGGAGCAGGCGGGGATCCGCGTGCCGTATTCCTGTCGTGCGGGTATCTGCGGTTGCTGTCGTATTACGCTGGTCGAAGGCGAAGTCAGCGCGCTGAAGAAATCAGCTATTGGCGAGGATGGTACAATCCTGTGCTGCAGCTGCGTTCCGAAAACCTCCGTGCAGCTGAAAGCTTAAACGGCCTGCTCCAGGCTGAATGCATCAACGCGAAGCTGCGGTTTCAGCCTGTCGTTCATGACCTTAATGGCATCACCAAGCTGCATCATGCGCCCGGCAATGGTCACGCCGGGCTGCGCCAGCAGACAGAGCGCCGCATTTTCGCCAGGCTCAACCACCAGCAAATTCACCTCTTCTGCGGTATCACTCAGGTTAACGCTGGCTGCATCACCCGTGACAGGCGACCAGCAGAGGCCGTGTGCCTGAAAGTGCCAGCTTTTTGGCATCTGCGGCTTCAGGAAACGGATCGCCACCAGCGCATTTAATACCAGCTCGGCGCGCTGCTCTTTGGAAAGCATCAGGTCGCGGCATTTTTCTTCAAAGGAGAAATAAAGGGCAGCGTCTTCAACGCAAAAACCCGAAGGCGAGAAGGCATCCGGGGTCAACATTCGGCGCGCAAAACGAGAGCGGAACAACATGCCATTGGCTAAATCGAGCATCATTCGATCGTGCTCGTCGCAAAAATACCAGCGCCAGTTATCGTCAGGTTTAATTCGCATGTGTCTCTCCCGTCCCCCAAACACCCTGTTCTAAAAATGTCCTGTTTGCCGCCTCGTTTATATCAACATTAATAAAAGACCATAATGTCTAAATAAGCAACAATGACGGAATATAAAACAACCAGGGCCGGAAATAAAGCCCTGGTTGTCTGATTAAGGTAAAAGTTTAGATATGAGTGACGATTTCTTTAATGAGCGGCGGGCCTTTGAAAATAAAACCAGAATAAATTTGCACCAGCGAGGCGCCAGCCGCCATCTTCTCACGCGCAGCTATCACGGAGTCGATTCCGCCCACGCCAATAATCGGCAGGCGACCATTTAATTCGGCAGACAGGGCACGAATAATTTCAGTGCTTTTTAATTGTACCGGACGTCCGCTTAAGCCACCCGCTTCATCGCAATTTTTCATTCCCTGAACCAGGGAGCGATCGAGAGTCGTATTGGTTGCGATGACGCCATCAATATTATGGCGTACTAAACTATCGGCGACCTGGATCAATTCTTCTAAAGAAAGATCCGGCGCGATCTTAACCGCCACGGGAACATATTTATGGTGGATCGCCTGCAGCGCATTTTGTTTATTTTTAATGGCGCTCAGAAGATCGTCCAGCGCGTCACCATATTGCAAAGAGCGCAGACCCGGGGTATTGGGTGAAGAAATATTCACCGCAATATAGCCTGCGTAGGCATAGACTTTTTCCATACAAATCAGATAGTCATCTTTACCCTGCTCGACGGGCGTGTCTTTATTTTTGCCAATATTGATACCCAAGACACCGTCAAAATGAGATTTTTTGACGTTCTCAACCAGATGATCCACGCCGAGGTTGTTGAAGCCCATGCGGTTGATCAGCCCTTCAGCCTCCACCAGGCGGAACAGGCGCGGCTTATCATTTCCCGGCTGCGGGCGCGGCGTGACGGTACCGATTTCAATTGAGCCAAAGCCCATCGCGCCCAGGGCATCAATGCACTCGCCATTTTTATCCAGACCGGCCGCCAGACCCAGTGGATTCTTAAACGTCAGGCCCATGCAGTGGACGGGTTTTTCCGGCACGTTTTGGCGTACCAGCGCGGCCAGAGGCGTGCCTGTAATACGACGTAATTGCTGGAATGTAAATTCATGAGCGCGCTCAGGATCGAGCTGGAAAAGGGCTTTACGAACGAAGGGGTAGTACATGAACTCTCCTGGATTCCCGGTGTGCAGACCGGGAGGGGATTATGTGCGATCCCGCCCAGAAAGGGAATTGACCTGTGGCAAAAAAACCAGCGTAAAACGCAATCGTTTACCTCGCTGCCCATTTCTTATGCACTTTTTTGCATTTTAATTGCAGATAAATCATTTAGTGGAATAACTCTGCAATGTCACACTCCTGAAAATTGTTATGAATGTTAGATAAAAGCAAACAATTGGTTATAAGGAGCAAACATGCGCGTCATTACTCTGGCCGGAAGTCCACGGTTTCCCTCTCGTTCCAGCGCGCTGCTGGAATACGCCCGCGAAAAGCTCAACGCCCTGGATGTCGAAGTGTGCCACTGGAATCTGCATAACTTCGAACCCGAAGATTTGCTCTACGCCCGTTTTGATAGCCCCGCGCTCAAGGCGCTGATTGAGCAGCTCAACGACGCTGACGGGCTTATTGTGGCAACGCCCATATATAAAGCCTCCTTTTCAGGCGCGCTAAAAACGCTGCTGGATCTGCTTCCCGAGCGAGCCCTGGACGGCAAGGTTGTACTGCCGCTGGCAACCGGCGGCACGGTAGCCCATCTGCTGGCGGTGGATTATGCGCTGAAGCCCGTGCTCAATGCGTTAAAGGCGCAGGAAATCCTCCACGGCGTCTTTGCTGATGACTCGCAGGTCATCGACTACCAGCATAAACCCCACTTTACGCCGAATCTGCAAACCCGCCTCGATAACGCGCTGGAAACCTTCTGGCAGGCGCTGCACCGCAAAGACATTCAGGCACCGGCATACGGTCAACCGCAAGGAATCGCCCATGTTTAAGACATTAACCCGTATCGGCCTGGTCGGGCTGATGGCCCTCTCGTCCCTGGCTCAGGCGGCAGAAACCGCGCCAGAAAGCCTGCGCATCGGCTATCAAAAAGGCAGCGTCAGCATGGTGCTGGCGAAAAGCCATCAGCTGCTGGAGAAGCGCTACCCGGACACCAAATTCTCCTGGGTGGAGTTTCCCGCAGGCCCACAGATGCTGGAGGCATTAAACGTCGGCAGTATTGATTTGGGCAGCACGGGCGACATACCGCCTATCTTTGCGCAGGCTGCCGGGGCGGACCTGGTTTACGTGGGCGTCGAACCCGCAAAGCCAAAAGCCGAAGTCATTCTGGTGCCTGAAAACAGTGAGATCAAAACCGTCGCCGATCTTAAAGGGCATAAAGTTGCTTTCCAGAAAGGTTCCAGCTCACACAACCTGCTGCTGCGTGCCCTGCAAGAAGCCGGGCTTAAGTTCACCGACATTCAGCCTGTTTACCTGACGCCTGCCGACGCGCGCGCCGCATTCCAGCAGAAGAACGTTGATGCCTGGGCCATCTGGGATCCGTACTACTCCGCCGCATTACTGCAGGGCGGCGTTCGCGTGCTGAAAGACGGTACCACGCTGAAGCAGACCGGCTCGTTCTACCTGGCCGCACGTCCTTATGCGGAAAAAAACGGCGCGTTTATTCAGGGCGTACTGGATACCTTTACCCAGGCCGATGCGCTGACCCAAAGCCAGCGTCAGGAGAGTATTGCCCTGCTGGCGAAAACCATGGGCTTGCCTGAGCCGGTGATTGCGAGCTACCTCAACCACCGTCCGCCGACCACCATTACCCCCGTGGACGCGCACGTTGCCGCGCTTCAGCAGCAAACCGCCGATCTCTTTTATCAAAATCATCTGGTGCCAAAGCAGGTCGATATTCGCGACCGCATCTGGCAGCCCGCAGGCAAAGAAGGAGCCAAATCATGAGTCTGAATCTATTCTGGTTTTTACCCACCCACGGTGATGGGCACTATCTTGGCACTGAAGAGGGCTCACGCCCGGTTGACCACGGCTATCTGCAGCAGATTGCGCAGGCAGCAGACCGAATCGGCTTTACCGGAGTGCTGATCCCAACGGGCCGCTCCTGTGAAGATGCCTGGCTGGTCGCCGCTTCAATGATCCCCGTCACCCAGCGTCTGAAGTTCCTGGTTGCGCTTCGCCCGAGCGTGGTTTCTCCAACGGTCGCGGCGCGTCAGGCGGCAACGCTGGACAGGCTGTCAAACGGACGCGCGCTGTTCAACCTGGTCACCGGCAGCGATCCGCAGGAGCTGGCGGGCGACGGCGTGTTCCTCGATCACACCGAGCGCTATGAAGCCTCCGCCGAGTTCACCCGCGTCTGGCGGCGTCTGCTGGAAGGTGAAACCGTTACCTTTGAAGGCAAGCATATTCACGTTCGCGACGCGAAGCTCTACTTCCCGCCGGTACAGCAGCCGCGCCCTCCCCTCTATTTCGGCGGGTCATCGGATGTGGCGCAAGATCTGGCAGCAGAGCAGGTTGACCTCTATCTCACCTGGGGCGAGCCGCCGGAGCTTGTCAAAGAGAAAATTGAGCAGGTGCGCGCCAAAGCCGCCGCGCACGGCCGTAAGGTACGCTTTGGCATTCGTCTGCACGTGATTGTGCGCGAAACCAACGAGGAAGCCTGGCGGGCAGCCGACCGTTTAATCTCCCATCTTGACGATGAGACAATTTCTAAAGCGCAGGCCGCGTTTGCCAAAACCGACTCCGTTGGACAGCACCGGATGGCGTCGCTGCATAACGGCAAGCGCGAAAACCTGGAGATCGCCCCGAATCTGTGGGCGGGCGTCGGCCTCGTTCGCGGCGGCGCGGGAACTGCACTCGTAGGCGATGGCCCTACCGTCGCAGCGCGTATCAATGAATACGCCGACCTGGGCATCGACAGCTTTATTCTCTCCGGTTATCCGCATCTGGAAGAGGCGTACAAGGTGGGCGAGCTGTTATTCCCGCATCTGGATGTTGCCATTCCGGAAATTCCGCAGCCGCAGCGGCTTCAGCTTCAGGGCGAAGCCGTGGCGAACGAGTTTATTCCACGCAAAGCCGCACAGAGCTAAGGAGTGACCATGTCTGCCACCTCACAAAAATGGCTGCTGCGCGCCGCGCCGTGGTTTTTGCCCGTCGGCATTATTGCTGTCTGGCAGCTTGCGTCGTCCACCGGCTGGCTGTCGAGCCGCATTCTGCCCTCTCCGGAGGGCGTTGTAGAGGCGTTCTGGTCGCTAAGCGTGAGCGGTGAGCTGTGGCAGCATCTGGCGATCAGCTCGTGGCGCGCGCTGATTGGCTTCTCCATCGGCGGCAGCATCGGCCTGGTGCTGGGCCTGATCAGCGGGCTTTCCCGCTGGGGCGAGCGGCTGCTGGATACCTCTATTCAGATGCTGCGCAACGTGCCGCATCTGGCGCTGATCCCGCTTGTTATCCTGTGGTTTGGTATTGATGAGAGCGCCAAGATCTTCCTCGTGGCGCTGGGCACATTGTTCCCGATCTACATCAACACCTGGCACGGCATCCGCAATATCGATCGCGGTCTGGTCGAGATGGCGCGCAGCTACGGCTTATCGGGCTTTTCTCTCTTTATACACGTGATCCTGCCGGGCGCCCTGCCCTCCATTATGGTCGGGGGGCGTTTTGCGCTCGGCCTGATGTGGCTAACGCTGATTGTGGCGGAGACCATCTCGGCCAACTCGGGCATTGGCTATCTGGCGATGAACGCCCGGGAATTCCTGCAAACCGACGTGGTGGTGGTTGCCATTATTCTTTATGCCCTGCTCGGCAAACTTGCCGACGTTAGCGCCCAGTGGCTGGAGCGCAGCTGGCTGCGCTGGAACCCAGCCTACACTCTTCAGGAGGCGAAAGCATGAATACAGCACGACTGAACCAGGGGACGCCGCTGCTGCTGAACGGCGTCACCAAACGCTACGGCGAAAATACCATTCTCAACGGGCTGGATCTGCATATTCCCGCAGGGCAGTTTGTGGCCGTAGTTGGCCGCAGCGGCGGCGGCAAGAGCACCCTGCTGCGTCTTTTGGCCGGGCTTGAGGCGCCTAACGGCGGTGAAATCCTGGCAGGAACAACGCCGCTGGCGAAGATTCAGGATGACACGCGCATGATGTTCCAGGACGCGCGACTCCTGCCGTGGAAAACGGTTATCGACAACGTTGGCCTGGGGCTGAAAGGAAGCTGGCGGGATAGCGCACGTCAGGCGCTGGCCGCCGTCGGGCTGGAAAACCGTGCCGGGGAGTGGCCTGCGGCGCTGTCGGGCGGACAAAAACAGCGCGTGGCGCTGGCGCGGGCGCTGATACACCGTCCGGGCCTGCTGCTGCTCGATGAACCGCTCGGTGCGCTCGATGCCCTGACGCGAATAGAGATGCAGGATTTGATTGAGTCCCTCTGGCAAGACCATGGGTTTACCGTGCTTTTAGTGACGCACGACGTCAGCGAAGCGGTCGCGATGGCGGACAGGGTGCTGCTCATAGAAGAAGGGAAAATCGGGTTGGATCTGACGGTAGATATCCCGCGGCCTCGTCGCGTAGGCTCGGCAAGGCTGGCGGAGCTGGAAGCGGAGGTGTTGGATCGGGTGATGAAGCGCGGCGTGAATGAGCGCGCGTTGATTACGGCTAATGCCTGATGCCCTCACCCCGGCCCTCTCCCACAGGGAGAGGGAGGGTTAAGCTTTCTATCAGGCCAGCGCCTTAGCAATCTTCTCGTAAAGATCGCCAGACAGGTTTTCCAGCCCTTTCAGCTGCTCAAGCGCGGCGCGCATCTTCGCCTGACGCTGCGCGTCGTAGCGCTTCAGGCGGATCAGCGGCTCAATCAGACGAGACGCCACCTGCGGGTTACGGCTGTTCAGCTCGGTCAGCATTTCCACCATGAACTGATACCCGCTGCCGTCTTCCGCGTGGAAAGCGGCCGGGTTGCTGCTGGCAAACGCGCCAATCAGGGAGCGGACGCGGTTCGGGTTGCTCATGGTGAACGAGCGGTGCTTCAGCAGGCCGCGCACGGTGCTCAGCACATCGGCAGACGGGCTGGTGGACTGCAGAATAAACCACTTATCCATCACCAGACCATCCTGATGCCACTTGTCATCGTACTCCTGCATCAGCGCATCGCGGCACGGCAGCTCGGCGGCAACGCTTGCGGCCAGGGCAGCCAGCGCATCGGTCATGTTGTCTGCGTCGTGATACTGCTTGCTCACCAGGGCGTTTGCCAGCTCAACGTCACCGAAGGCAAGATAGCGCAGGCAGGTATTGCGCAGGGAACGTTTGCCGATATCCGCATGTTCCACGCGGTACGCATCCAGCCTGTTAGCGTTGTAAATGGCCAGGAACTCGTCCGCCAGCTCGGTGGCCAGCGTGCGGGTCAGCGCTTCACGCACCGCTACGATCGCAATCGGGTCGATGATGTCAAACAGCTCGGCAATTTCCGTCGCGGACGGCAACGTCAGAATTTCAGCCGCCAGCGCCGGATCGATGTTTTCGTCCAGAAGGATCGCGCGGAACGCATCGGCCACATGCACCGGCAGCGTCAGCGGCTGGCCCTGCTGGAAACGGTTCACGTTCAGCTTGATGTAGGTCGCCAGCAGGCTTTGCGCGGCGTCCCAGCGGGAGAAATCGTTGCGCGCGTGGCGCATCAGGAACGTTAGCTGCTGATCGCTCCACTTATACTCCAGCTTCACCGGCGCGGAGAACTCGCACAGCAGCGCTGGGACCGGCTGGAAATAGACGTTATCAAAGATGAAGGTCTGCTCTGCCTGGGTCACGTTCAGCACCTGATGCACCGGGTGGCCGCCCTTCTGCAGCGGGATAACTTTACCCTCGTTATCGTACAGCTCAATGCTGAACGGAATGTGCAGCGGATGTTTCTCTTCCTGCTCGGCCGTTGGCGGCGTGCGCTGGCTGATGGTCAGGGTGTACTGCTCGGTTTCCGGATTGTAGTCGTCTTTGACGGTCACGATCGGCGTACCGGCCTGGCTGTACCAGCGGCGGAAGTGAGAGAGATCGACATTGGACGCGTCTTCCATCGCCTGCACAAAGTCGTCGCAGGTGGCGGCGCTGCCGTCGTGACGTTCGAAGTACAGCTGCATCCCTTTCTGGAAGTTCTCTTCGCCCAGCAGGGTGTGGATCATGCGGATAATTTCAGCGCCCTTCTCGTACACCGTCAGGGTATAGAAGTTGTTCATCTCGATGACTTTATCCGGGCGAATCGGGTGCGCCATCGGGCTGGCATCTTCTGCAAACTGCAGCCCGCGCATGGTGCGCACGTTGTTGATGCGGTTCACCGCGCGCGAACCCAGATCGGAGCTGAACTCCTGGTCGCGGAAGACGGTCAGGCCCTCTTTCAGGCTCAGCTGGAACCAGTCGCGGCAGGTCACGCGGTTACCGGTCCAGTTATGGAAATACTCGTGACCAATCACGCGCTCGATATCGAGATAGTCTTTATCGGTAGCGGTATCGGTGCGCGCCAGCACGTATTTGGAGTTAAAGACGTTAAGGCCTTTATTTTCCATCGCGCCCATGTTGAAGAAGTCGACGGCGACGATCATATAGATGTCGAGATCGTACTCGAGGCCGAAACGCTCCTCGTCCCACTTCATGGAGTTAATAAGGGACGTCATTGCCCACGGCGCACGGTCGAGATTACCGCGGTCAACGAACAGCTCCAGCGCCACGTCGCGGCCTGAACGGGTTTTAAAGGTGTCGCGCAGCACGTCAAAGTCACCCGCCACCAGCGCAAACAGGTAGCACGGTTTCGGGAACGGGTCCTGCCACTGCACCCAGTGACGGCCATTCTCCAGCTCGCCTTCGCCCACGCGGTTGCCGTTGGAGAGCAGGAACGGATACAAGGTTTTGTCGGCGATGATTTTTGTGGTAAAGCGCGCCAGCACGTCCGGGCGATCCAGATACCAGGTAATGTGGCGGAAGCCCTCAGCCTCACACTGCGTACACAGCGCCACGCCAGACTGGTAAAGCCCTTCCAGCGCGGTGTTAGCGGCCGGGCTAATTTCATTCACGATGCGCAGCGTAAAGCGTTCCGGCAGGCCGTTAATCACCAGCTGGTTGCCTTCTTCTTTATAGTCGGTCCAGGCTTCATCATTAACATGCAGGGAGACCAGCGTCAGGTCTTCACCATCCAGACGCAGCGGCACCGCAGTCGCGCTCTGGCGCGCTACCTGGCTGACCGCCGTCACAACGGTTTTAGTGGCATCCAGGTCAAAAGTCAGATCGATATCGCTAATCAGGTATTCCGGCGCACGGTAGTCGTGGCGGTATTTAGCTTGTGGCTGTTGTGTCATAGAAAACCTTATGCATCGTTTGTCGAGTAACGTTTCAATATATTCCTGTTGTGTAAAACGCGCTACGCAGAATGTTCATCTTTTCAGTTACAAACCCCTTTTTCGCTACATTTATATAACACGAGGCACGAAATGCCCTCGACCATAAAGGCAGCTTATGTTGTGATCGGGGTTCAATAAATCACTAAAACAGGTATACTCCGGAGTTGTTTATTGTACTAAACGCTCCCGTGAGAGGATGCTACTGCGCACCTATGACTCAATTCGCTTCTCCTGTTCTGCATACGTTGCTGGATACCGACGCGTATAAACTGCATATGCAGCAAGCCGTTTTTCACCATTACCATGACGTCCACGTTGCGGCTGAATTTCGCTGCCGGGGCGACGACTTGCTGGGTATCTACGCAGACTCCATTCGTGAACAGGTCGATGCTATGCAGCATCTGACGCTGCAGGACGACGAATACCAGTGGCTTTCGGGCCTGCCCTTCTTCAAAGCCGACTATCTGAACTGGCTGCGCGATTTCCGCTATAAGCCGGAACAGGTCACCATTACCAATGACAACGGCAAGCTGGATATTCGCCTTCAGGGGCCGTGGCGTGAAGTGATCATGTGGGAAGTTCCGCTTCTGGCGGTGATCAGCGAGCTGGCGCATCGCTATCGCTCACCTGAGACCGGCGTGACGCAGGCGGTCGCCTCTCTGGAAAACAAGCTCGTTGAGTTTTCCCGGTTGACCGAAGGGCTGGATATGTCCCGCTTCCGCCTGATGGATTTTGGCACGCGCCGCCGCTTCTCCCGCGAGGTTCAGGAGGCGATCGTCAGACGCCTGCAACAGGAGCCGTGGTTTGTTGGCACCAGTAACTACGATCTGGCGCGTCGTCTCCATCTCACCCCGATGGGCACACAGGCGCACGAGTGGTTCCAGGCGCACCAGCAGATCAGCCCCGATCTCGCCAACAGCCAGCGCGCCGCGCTGGCCGCATGGCTGGACGAATACCCGGATAAGCTGGGGATCGCCCTTACCGACTGCATTACGATGGATGCCTTCCTGCGCGACTTCGGCCCTGAGTTCGCCGAGCGCTACCAGGGATTACGTCATGACTCCGGGGACCCGGTGGAATGGGGTGAAAAAGCCATCGCCCATTACCAAAAATTGGGTATCGACCCGATGAGCAAGGTGCTGGTTTTCTCCGATAACCTCGATCTGGCGAAAGCCGTCGACCTTTACCGCCACTTCTCATCGCGGGTGAACCTGAGCTTCGGGATCGGTACGCGCCTGAGCTGCGACATCCCTCAGGTAAAACCGCTGAATATCGTCATTAAGCTGGTGGAATGTAACGGCAAGCCGGTGGCAAAGCTCTCAGACAGCCCGGGCAAAACCATCTGCCATGACAAAGCGTTTGTCCGCGCGTTACGCAAAGCCTTCGATCTGCCTCAGGTTAAAAAAGCCAGTTAACCGCCTCAGGGAGCCTTTATGGCTCCCCTTCCCTTATTTATTTCTTATTTCTTCTCTTAAGACTGCGAAATCTGCTTGTCTGATGCCAGATGCCAGGTAACATAGATATCCCCCCTACGTGGGCGGACAAGTGGTTATTTTTTCCGACTATTAACAGAGAGAATATTTATGAGCGTTGTGCCTGTAGCCGACGTACTCCAGGGCCGCGTCGCCGTTGACCAAGAAGTCACCGTGCGCGGATGGGTGCGTACTCGTCGAGATTCTAAAGCTGGTATCTCCTTCCTCGCCGTCTATGACGGTTCCTGCTTTGATCCTGTACAGGCCGTCATTAATAATTCTCTGCCCAATTACAATGATGACGTTCTGCACCTGACAACGGGCTGTTCCGTTATCGTTACCGGCGTTGTCGTGGCTTCACCGGGCCAGGGCCAGAGTTTCGAAATTCAGGCATCAGCCATTGAAGTGACCGGCTGGGTGGAAGATCCGGATACCTATCCGATGGCGGCTAAACGCCACAGCATCGAGTATCTGCGTGAAGTTGCGCACCTGCGTCCGCGTACCAACCTGATCGGTGCGGTTGCCCGCGTGCGCCACACTCTGGCCCAGGCGCTGCATCGCTTCTTCGATGAGCAGGGTTACTTCTGGGTGTCCACCCCGCTGATCACGGCTTCCGATACCGAAGGTGCCGGTGAAATGTTCCGCGTTTCTACGCTGGATATGGAAAACCTGCCGCGCACGCCGGAAGGCAAAGTGGACTATGACAAAGACTTCTTTGGTAAAGAGGCCTTCCTGACGGTTTCCGGCCAGCTCAACGGCGAAACTTACGCCTGCGCGCTGTCTAAGATCTACACCTTCGGCCCAACCTTCCGTGCTGAAAACTCGAACACCAGCCGTCACCTGGCGGAATTCTGGATGCTGGAGCCGGAAGTAGCGTTTGCCGATCTGAACGATGTTGCCGGTCTGGCAGAAGCGATGCTGAAGTACGTGTTCAAAGCCGTTCTTGAAGAACGTGCTGACGACATGAAATTCTTCGCCGAGCGCGTCGACAACGATGCGATTGCTCGTCTGGAGCGCTTCGTCTCCGCTGACTTCGCGCAGGTAGACTATACCGATGCGGTCGCTATCCTCGAAAAATGCGGCGAGAAGTTTGAGAACCCGGTTTACTGGGGCGTGGATCTCTCTTCCGAGCACGAACGTTATTTGGCAGAGAAACACTTCAAAGCACCGGTTGTGGTCAAAAACTACCCGAAAGACATTAAGGCCTTCTATATGCGCCTTAACGAAGACGGTAAAACCGTTGCCGCGATGGACGTACTGGCTCCGGGCATTGGTGAAATCATCGGTGGCTCTCAGCGTGAAGAGCGTCTGGACGTGCTGGATGCCCGCATGGAAGAGATGGGACTGAATCCGGCTGACTACGGCTGGTATCGCGATCTCCGCCGTTACGGCACCGTGCCGCACTCTGGTTTTGGTCTGGGCTTTGAACGCCTGATTGCCTATGTAACCGGCGTTCAGAACGTACGCGACGTGATTCCTTTCCCACGTACCCCGCGTAACGCCAGCTTCTAATCGACACAATTAATAATGGCCAGCAGACGCTGGCCATTATTTTATTCTGCTGTGTCAGTTTTCGTCAGCGAAAAGTCAGCATTTTTAAACCACAACCCCGTTACAACCACTACCTGTTACGTTTTATTTCCACGAAACACCTGTGAACAAAAAATAAACCGCACTCTCATTGCGTTTATTACATCCTCAAGCAATAGCACAAATTTCAGCCAATCTCTTAGCCATCCAGAAGTCTTTTTACGGTCATAAGAAAAAACCTGTCGTTTAACTTCTGTTGATATGAATTGCCTTTATCCAAATTAAACATAAGCAATTCATATATATAGGAATGATTTATTCGTTAAATTAGCCAATCAGTTCTGAAATTTGAGGTGGTTCACAAAGTTCCCAAAAATACACATTTGGTTACACATAATTTCTTTTTGTTACCGAATCTTGAGGATTGTAGCACTTTCAGGCTAGCGAAACGGTTCTATGAATGGAAAGATGCCTGTCAGATACATAAAGACACCAAACTCTCATCAATAGTTCCGGAAATATTTATTGACAGAATTTATTGACGGCAGTGGCGAGTGTCATAAAAAAACCAATGAGGGTAATAAATAATGATGAAGCGCAATATCCTGGCAGTGGTTATCCCTGCCCTGCTGGTAGCCGGTGCAGCAAACGCTGCAGAAATCTATAACAAAAACGGCAACAAACTGGACTTCTACGGTAAAGTTGTTGGTGAGCACGGCTTCACCACTTCTGGCGAACACAAAAACGCTGACTCCTCTTACGGCCAGATCGGCTTCAAAGGCGAAACTCAGATTAACGATGACCTGATCGGTTACGGTCAGTGGGAATACCGTGCGCGCGCTGGCGCTGCAGAAGGCGACCAGACCAACGTAACTCGTCTGGCATTCGCGGGTATCAAAGTTTCTGAAGCAGGTTCTCTGGACTACGGTCGTAACTACGGTATCGTTTACGACGTAGAATCTTACACCGATATGGCTCCGTCCTTCTCTGGCGAAACCTGGGGTGGCGGCTATGTTGATAACTACATGACCAGCCGTTCTACTGGCCTGCTGACCTACCGCAACAACAACTTCTTCGGTCTGGTTGATGGTCTGAACTTTGGCGTTCAGTATCAGGGTAAAAACGACCGTAGCGATCTGCGTAAAGCGAACGGTGACGGCGTTGGTCTGTCCCTGGGCTACGAGTTCGGCGAAGGCTTCGGTCTGATCGGTGCATACAGCACTGCAAACCGTACCCTGGACCAGAAAGAAGATGGTAAAGGCGATAAAGCTGAGTCCTGGGCAGTTGGCGCGAAATATGACGCGAACAACATCTACCTGGCGACCGTTTACGCTGAAACCCGCAACATGAGCATCCTGGGCGATAGCACTGCGACTGTGTACGATGTTGCTAACAAAACTCAGAACTTCGAAGTTATCGCACAGTACCAGTTCGACTTCGGCCTGCGTCCTTCCGTTTCTTACGTTCAGTCCAAAGGTAAAGACCTGAACGGCATCGGCGACCGTGACCTGGCGAAATACATCACCACCGGTGCGACTTACTACTTCAACAAGAACTTCAACGTGTACGGTGACTACCGCTTCAACCTGCTGGACGACAAAGATGCGTCCACCAGCTGGGTTGGCTCTGACAACCAGGCTACCGTTGGCGTAACCTACCAGTTCTAATCAGTACACCACGTTGTTATATGCTTAATGAACAGGGCTTCGGCCCTGTTTTTTTATGCCTGACAGAAAATAATGGCGACTTTTGAAAAGCCGCACGCTTTTCGTCGCAAACGGTTGGCATTTTGTAAATCTACCGTTAACCTGATAGCGGATTTCACTTCTGTAATCACAATGGAACTTCGTCATGTTTGAGAACATTACCGCCGCTCCTGCCGACCCTATTCTGGGCCTGGCCGATCTGTTTCGTGCCGACGACCGCCCTGGCAAAATCAACCTGGGTATTGGTGTATATAAAGATGAAACCGGCAAAACTCCGGTACTGACCAGCGTTAAGAAAGCCGAGCAGTATCTGCTGGAAAATGAAACCACCAAGAACTACCTCGGTATCGATGGTATCCCTGAGTTTGGTCGCTGCACCCAGGAACTGCTGTTCGGTAAAGGCAGCGAAATCGTGAGCAGCAAGCGCGCTCGCACAGCACAAACCCCTGGCGGTACCGGCGCGCTGCGCGTGGCGGCGGATTTCCTTGCAAAAAATACCTCTGTTAAGCGCGTATGGGTCAGCAACCCAAGCTGGCCGAACCACAAGAGCGTGTTTAACTCTGCGGGTCTGGAAGTGCGCGAATATGCTTACTACGACGCGGCAAACCACTCTCTCGACTTTGACGGCCTACTGGCCAGCCTGAGCGAAGCGCAGGCGGGTGACGTAGTGCTGTTCCACGGCTGTTGTCATAACCCAACCGGTATTGATCCAACGCTTGAGCAGTGGGAACAGCTGGCTAAACTTTCCGTTGAAAAAGGCTGGCTGCCGCTGTTCGACTTTGCGTACCAGGGCTTTGCTCGTGGTCTGGAAGAAGATGCTGAAGGCCTGCGCGCATTCGCTGCAGTGCATCAGGAACTGATTGTTGCGAGTTCTTATTCCAAGAACTTTGGCCTGTACAACGAGCGTGTAGGTGCCTGTACGCTGGTTGCGGCAAACGAAGAGACCGTTGATCGCGCGTTCAGCCAGATGAAGTCCGTGATCCGCGCTAACTACTCTAACCCACCGGCACACGGTGCGTCAGTTGTTGCTACTATTCTGAGCAACGATGCCCTGCGCGCGATCTGGGAGCAAGAGCTGAACGATATGCGCCAGCGCATTCAGCGCATGCGCCTGCTGTTTGTGAACACCCTGGCAGAGAAAGGCGCTGACCGCGACTTCAGCTTCATCATCAAGCAGAACGGCATGTTCTCCTTCAGCGGCCTGACCAAAGAGCAGGTTCTGCGTCTGCGCGAAGAGTTTGGCGTGTACGCCGTAGCGTCTGGCCGCGTGAACGTTGCAGGCATGACCCCTGATAACATGGCGCCGCTGTGCGAAGCGATTGTCGCCGTACTGTAATTTACGCTCATAAAAAAAGCCTGCGTTATGCAGGCTTTTTTATTTCATCCGATTTACCAGACAGGCATCTCATCCTGAAGGAAGGGGTTATGCAACCGCTCGTAGCCCAGCGTTGACATTGGCCCATGACCAGGGATAAACGTCACGTCATCGCCCAGCGGCAATAGCTTCTGTTTTATCGACTGGATCAGCTGACCGTGATCGCCGCGTGGGAAATCGCTGCGTCCTACGCCGCCTTTGAAAATCACATCGCCGGAAATCAGCAGGCGCGACTGGTCGTCAAAGAAGACGATATGGCCTGGCGTATGCCCAGGACAATGCAACACCTGTAAAGTCACATTCCCTACGTTAACGCGCTCTCCTTCGTTCAGCCAGCGATCGGGCGTCAGTGGCTGACACTCATCAAGGCCAAACATGCGGCTTTGGGCAGGTAAACCCTGCAGCCAGAACTCATCTTCTTTTTCCGGGCCGATCGTCGGCACGCCGTAGTATTCAGCCAGTTCAGCCGCTGCGCCCACATGATCGAGATGACCATGAGTGAGAAGGATCTGCATCAGCGTAACGCCGCTTGCAGCAACCTCCTGCTTGATTTTTTCGGCGTCACCACCGGGATCGACAAGCGCGGCCAGTTTGGTTTGCTCGCACCAGATTAATGAACAATTCTGGGAGAACGCGGTAACCGGAATAATACGATAGTTCATACTGCTCCTGTGTTTCGTTATTACCAGTGCCTTACCGGACCGGTATCAATATGCACAAAGTTGCTACGTGGGTAATATCCTACACCACCTGCGCGCATAGATAACGCAGCTTTGCGAATATTGGCTAACGAAACGCCTTCAATATGGAAATCCATTGCCTGCCCCTTGGTGTGATAGCTTTTTTTCGCTACCCCACGGCTGTGGGCACGCAGTTCATTATTGGTATCCAGAGAACGGTATCCAGAAATGAGCTGCACAGGCTTGCTGGTTCCCAGCAGGCCCTGAAGGCGGAATAACTGATCGAATAATCCTGGGTCGATGGCCTTAATTTTATTCGCGCGGAAGTCGCGGAAAAAATGATTTAACCTTGCTAATTCATCCTGAATATAGCCTCTGCCATCGAAGAACTCCGCTTTAAGCGACTCACCGGTGTGAAGATTGTTGAGCGTCAAAATACGCGGACGTGGTGTCGAGAGGGTGGCAAATGCTGGCGTCGGAAGGATGGCGGCTGCGCCCAGCGCAACGCCACCTAACGCCAGCAGTTTGCGGCGATTAGCGTCAAATTTGTCCATGATAATCAGGTCTACAGGTCAATGAAATCGTCAATATGCTTAGCGCACGAAGGGCACCTTAACTGGCAAAGCCTGGTACGTCAAGGCGCCCACCCCCAGCAAATACGCGGCCTACAGCCATATTGCCCCGTATTCACCATAACTTACGACAATACATTTTCCCGAACTGCTTCATTTACCTGATTAATTGTTCAGCTTTTGGCAAAATTTGTGCGCCGGATCGCGCCGTGAGATCATAATTGTAAATATCTGTACGATACTGGGTTCGCCCGTCTTCGCCTACAAACGCGGTCAGATAGTAAAGATTGACCGGAATATTGTGTCGGATGTTGACGTAACGGGTATCCCCCTGCTTCAGCGCATCTGAGATACGCGTGTCGTTCCAGCCCGCATCCTGCAATAGCATATTCGCCAGCTCAGAGGCTTTATTCACGCGCACGCAGCCGGAACTGAGCGCTCGCGTATCTTTCTGGAACAGGTTGTGGTTCGGCGTGTCGTGCAGATAAATCGCATCTGAACTTGGCATATTGAACTTGTAACGTCCCAGCGAGTTGTGCGCACCAGGCGCCTGCTGGAAGCGGAAAGGCAGGTTCGATGCGGTAATTGTCGACCAGTCGACCATATACGGGTCGATCGCCTCTTTGCTGTTCCAGCCGCGCATCACCGTGTAGCCGTGACGTTCCAGATACCCCGGATCGTTCCAGACCTTAGGCAGAATATCCTTGCGGGCCAGCGTAGGCGGAACGTTCCACGGCGGGTTCACCACCACGTTATTCAGCGCGCTGCTCATCATCGGCGTTTTACGATCCGGCCGCCCGACAATCACGCGCGAGGCCAGCGCTTCGCTACCGTTCAGATAATAGACCAGAGAATAGGCCGGAATATTAACCATGATACCGGTGGATACTGTGCCCGGCAGCAGGCGTAAACGCTGAATATTGAGGGCCAGCACCCCGGCCCGCTGCGCAGGGGAAACGTTCAACCAGTCGCGCGTTGACTGACCAATCACCCCATCGGCTCCCAGCCCCTGAGCGGCCTGAAACTGCTTGACCGCCGCGACCAGCTCGCGGTCGTAGGCCGCCGGCTTATTATTCAACGCAACGGCTCGCTTCTCTTTCACCGGCGTGGACGGGCTAACCACCACATCCTGCGCGTCGTCTCCGGGAAGGGCAATCTTTGGCCCGTTATCGAGAATGCCAGAACGTTTAAGGATTTCACGCAGCGCAGGCACATCGCTGCTCCACTGCCCCGGACGAAGCGTCGCGGTTCCCCGCATTTGCGGCCACGGGCGAGAATCAGCCACCAGCGCGAGTAGCGATTGATGCATTGTGGCGTACTGTGAATGCGTAGGCGCCAGGCTTGCGACAAAGCGCGGCAGATCGCCATTATCCAGCGACAGCTGCCATTGGTTAATAACCGACAGCGCCGGGGTCGCCAGCTTGTAGGGTTTCTCACTGTACAACCAGCGGTTGCCATTCACCGGAATGCCGGCCACAAACTGGAGGTAGCCCATCATGGCATCAGAAAGGACCACATCGCGCGCCTGCCCCGTCACCGTCGGGTCGGTCAGAAGCTCGACCCAGGTCGTAAACTGCGGCTGAATGCCGGCAATCGCCACTTCTGCCAGCTGCTGCTGGAAGGCGCGTACCGCATCGCGATTTTCCCACATAGGTTTCATATCGCGAGCGGCATAGAGCAGCGTAAGCTGATTGATATACGCAGGCGTATAGCCAGACGGCAGTCCGGACTGGAGCTGCTGGCTCAGCGCCCCGATGTCGATACCTTCTGGCAACGGCTTAATACCGGCCATAATGGCCGTCGCTGGCGACTGATCCAGCGGCTGCGACAACGACGTAGGCTGCGCACCCGTCGTTGCGGAACTGTCGGTCGGAACAACTTCAGGCTCATCAGCCTGCGCGGTGAACAGTGGAGCAAATATCACTGCCAGGCAAAAACTCAGAGCTGACAGCCGACGACCACGATCTTTCATTAGCAACATCCCTTGCCCCCTGTTTTCTCACGACATGCCCATCACATTGGGGCTTTCTTTCATTATAGGTAGGCAGAAAATCTGTTGCCTTACCTTATGTAAAGAAGTTTAAAGATAACGCAGCCGTAAGCACAAGCGAAGTGTAAAAAAAAAGCGGCGCTACTGCGCCGCTCTTTGTAACAAAACGCCTCAGGAAGCGTCAGCCGTACCCTGCAACGACTCCGGCGGCTGCGGCGCAAAGCCGCGTAAACCCACCACGTGAACGTGTTCGCTATTCTGGAACACTTTACGCACCAGCTTATAGGTGGTTCCTTTTTCCGGGCTGATATTCTCTGGTGCCGCGATGATGAGCTGCATATCAAGGCGATCGCACAGTTCGAACAGCGTGGCGATAGAGCGAGCATCAAGACGAGCCGCCTCATCCAGGAACAGCAAACGGCATGGGGAGATATCTTTTCCGCGCAGGCGACGCGCTTCATCTTCCCAGCTCTGAACAACCATCACCAGAATCGACATACCGGTACCGATCGCTTCACCGGTAGAAAGTGCGCCAGACTCAGCGCGCAGCCAGCCGTCGGAACCACGGTTAACCTCAACTTCCATTTCCAGGTAGTTACGGTAATCCAGCAGCTCCTCACCGATGGTCTGCGGAGTACGCTGACCCATGTCGATTTGCGGATTCAGGCGCTGATACAGCTTCGCCAGCGCTTCGGAGAAGGTCAGGCGATTGCTGTTAAACAGATCCTGGTGCTGTTCATGCTGCTCAGACAGTACGTCCAGCAAGGTTGAATGCGCTTCGCGCACGTTCACGTTCAGACGCACGCTGTTTACCTGCCCAAACGACACGCTCTGCAGGCCCTGGTTCAGCTGGCGGATACGGTTCTGCTCGCGCTGAATGGTTTTGCGGATGATGTTCGCCACGCTGCGGGAGCTGATCGCCAGCTTCTGCTCGCGGGAGGTCAGCTCTTCCGTCAGGCGGCCCAGCTCGATCTCCATCTGTTCGATGGCTTCGACCGGATCGTCTGTACGGATGATATCCTGACGAATACGCTCGCGCAGATGTTGGTAAACGGCTACGAAGAACTGAATTTTGCGCTCCGGGCGCTTCGGATCTTCGGACATGCGCAGCACGTCGCGCAGGTGCTCGTTATCCGCAACCGCCAGACGCAGTGCACCCAGCGCCTTATCCGACATGGAACGCAGTTCATCGGCGGAAAGGTACGCCAGCTCGCGGCGGTGCAGACGACGCTCAACGTTATTGTCTTTCACCATGCGCATCACCGCGCACCACCCCGCCTTCGCGGTCACGACCTGCTCGCGCATTTCGTGATAGTCGCGCTCCAGCTTGCGCAGGCGACGCGTCAGGTTGTCCATCTCCGCTTCGCAGAAGGTCAGCGCTTTTTCCAGCTGATTGCGGCGGGCGCGGTTGTTGCTGAGCTGGCTGTGCAGTTCATCGCGACGAATGCGCGCGCGTTCTTCCGCACCGCTGTCGGCACGCACCCCGATATCCTGCAGCTCTTTGTGCAGATCGTTTAACAGCTCTTTTTTGGTGTCGAAGGAGCTTTTCAGCGAGGCCATGACCTGGCTGTACTGGCTCAGCTGTGCAGCGTGTGTACGCATGGCTTCACGAGCGCGGGTACGCTCGGCCTCAGCCTGCTCAAGGCGCTGGCGCAGCTTTTCATTCAGATCGCTGTTACCGCTCAGCATTTCTGCTGAATCGGAGTAACCAAAGTGGGCGCGACGCTGCACCACCTCCGTCAGGGCAAACGCCTGCTGGCGCGCTTCACGCTGCACCTGCTGCGACCAGGCGTAGTCTTCTTTAAGCTGCTCAAACTGCTCCGGGTCGCTCTGAAGCACCGAGACGACCGGTTCAAGCTTCGCCAGCTGGTTGCCGTGCTGCTGCACGAAACGCGCGGCTTCCTGCGCTTCATCCAGGCGCTCCTGGATCTCATCCACGCGATCGGCCAGCGTCTCATCCGCCAGCAGGTTCAGGCGCGGCAGGATGCGGTTAAGCGCAGCAACGCCCTCTTTCGCCTGTTCAAACTGGACGCGGCTCTGCTGGTTATCATTTTCATGATTAGCAATGGCACGCTCAAGCTCGCCGCGGCGGGTATTGAGCTTGCGAATTTCAGCTTCCGGATCGGCTTCAAAAGCGACCGCAAGATGGCTGCCAATAAAGCGGCTAAAGGCCTGGTGCAGGCGCTGGGTTTTCTGTACGTCAAACGACAGCGTCGCAAAACGTTCAGACAGCGTTTCACGCTCGGCGTGCAGGCTTTCAATACGGTTTTCACGCGCGGCGCGGCCAAACAGGGGCAGTTCCGGGAAGCGAGAGTAGCGCCATTGACGATCGGCGATTTTCACCACCACCGCTTTTTCCAGCTCGTCAACGCTGAACACGCTGTCATCGAACGACTGCGGATCGCCTTCGATCAGATAGAGATCTTCCGGGCAATCTTCCAGTCCGGCAAGCTGCTCGGAAATCAGCGACAGGTCCGGAACCACAATCGCGTTACGCGACGGGCCGTACAGCGCGGAAAAGTACGGCGCATCATCCAGACCTACGTCATCGTAAATTTCGGACAGCAGGACGCCGCCGAAACGCTCGGCCAGGGTGTTCAGGCGCGCATCTTCCGCACCGCCCGGCTGGCTCAAGCGCTCAATTTCATCGTCGACGTCACGTTTACGCGCGCCCACTTCGTCACGTTCTACAATCGCTTCGCGCTCGCGCTCAAGCAGCTGCTGCAGATACTCGGTGACGTCCTGGCTGGACTCGAATTCTTCGCCGCACTGCTCGCTAAGCTGGTTCAGGCTACTTTGCGCTGCAAGCCAGACCGGGGCACGCTGCAGCAGCCTTTGCGAACGGGACTGGAGCTGCTCCATCTCCTGACGCAGCGTCATGCGCTGTTCGCTGGCGTTGGATACCGAGTCAGACAGCGCGGCAATGCGGGCCTCCAGCTCCTGGTGCAGCGCCTCAAGCTCGTCAAAATCGTACTGTTTACCCTGACGCTTGCAGAATTCTGCCAGCAGACGCTCGGCTTCCTGCTGCTCTCGCAGGCGCTGTTCCAGCTCGTTCAGACGCATGCGCAGCGGCTGAACCTGCTCGGCTAGATGGCGCTGGTTGACGCCGTCGCGCAGCAGCTCGCGGGCCACGTCCCAGGCTTCATTACGCGCCAGCGGGCCGTTAATCGCCACCACCAGCTGGTAGGCCTGTTCAAACTGGCTGTGCGCCGTTTGTGCCACGCTCATTTTCTGTTCAAGGGAAAGCAGCTTTTCGGTCGCTTCCTGCTCTTTGGCCTGGAAAGTGTCCAGCCATTCGTCCGCGCTCTCAGGCGTTAAATCCGGCAGATGGCACAGCTCTTTCGCACGCTGTAAGGCCTGCAGTGCCTGAGTGTACTGAATGGCGCGCGTCTGCTGCACGTCCAGCGCCTGCTGGTAATCGGCAAGCTGGCTTTTCAGCTCGTCCACTTCCAGCTCGGCGGCTTCGGCGCGGGCTTCGTTCTCTTCCTGCATGTCGGCGGCTTCGGCCACCACTTCATTTTGTTCTTCAAGACGAATTTGCAGCTCATCGAGGTCCGCTTCGTAGCGCTCGATTTTTTCCTGCTGACGCAGCGCGGTCTGCACCAGGTTCAGGTGATCGCTGGCGGCCTGGTAATCGGCTTCCAGATCCCCTTCTGCACCGTTCTGCTCGCCCAGCTCGCGGGCCATTTCGACGTGCTTGTACTGCTCTGCCACCAGCTGCTTGCGGGAGGTAAACAGCTCGCGACGGTACTCTAAGGCCTGATCAAGGTGTACGCGACGCTCGTTGGCGTGGCGCATATAGTCCGCGGCCACGTAGTTGGTGGCTTCGCTGATCAGGTGCTTAAAGAGGTCACGGTCGGACTGGGTCACGCGAATCGCTTCCAGCGTCATGCGGTTTTCACGCAGCGCGGCTTCCATGTCCTGGAAGGCCTTACGCACGCCGCTGTTTTCTGGCAACAAATAGTCGCGCAGGGAGCGTGTAATGGCGCTGGAGATACCGCCGTACAGGGAGGCTTCGATCAGACGGTAGTATTTGCTACGGTCCGAGGCGGTACGCAGACGACGCGCCACCACGCCCAGGTCGAACATCAGGGAGTGGTAGTCGGTAATGGAGTTGAACTGCTTGAACTGCACGCCTTCGATGGCTTCAAGCTTATCCTTCAGCTCCTGCAGCGTCAGCACGCGCGCCTGACGTTCGTTCAGGGTTTCCGTCAGCAGCGCCGTGGGCTGCATGGAGGTCGGCAGCCCCTGAATGGCAAAGGGTTTGATATCCACTTTACGATCGCGACCGGCAACCTGCTGCAGACGCACGCCCACCACCACGCGCTGGTGACGCGAGTTGATCACGTCCAGCACCGAATAGCAGACGCCGGCTTTGAGCTTACCGTGCAGGCCCTTATCGCGAGAGCCGCTTGTCGCGCCCGCTTCGGTGGTGTTACGGAAGTGCAGCAGCGTCAAATCGGGGATTAACGCCGTAACAAATGCCGCCATGGTGGTGGATTTACCCGCACCGTTACCGCCGGAGAGCGTCGTCACCAGCTCATCCAGATCGAAGGTTCGGGCAAAGAAACCGTTCCAGTTAATCAGCGTTAGTGAGCGAAATTTACCGCGTTCAATCATTACTCTTCCTCCCCGCTATCCGGCTGATTCTCTTCATGCTCGTCATTGAGCTGCAAATGGTTTTCCACCGGCATCGCTTCGCCGTCGCGGATCATGCGCAGCTGCGCTTCTCGCGCATCGTCACCCGCACGCACGTCGGCGCCGAAGCGGAAGACAGATTCCGTGATGCGGAATTTGCTGCTGTCGTGGCCCATAAACCAGACCATGCCCAGACGACGCAGACGGTTCAGGGAAGAGCGAACCTTTTCCTGTAATTTCTGACGGTCAAGATCCGACCCCGTAGAGCGGTTGTTCACCAGCTTGAGCAGTTTGCCCTCATCCGCGAGCGCAAGCAGTTCATCGTAAAGCTCCTGCTGAGTGAAGATCCCTTCATTCGCCAGGCGTTCCGGGCTGAGATACAGGTAGCAGAGAATTTTGCCGACCATCATATCCAGCTCGGAGAGTACGGAACGCGGAATCAGCGTCGTGGAGCGCGGGCGAAGATAGAAGAAACCTTCCGGCGCGCGAATAAGCTCAACGTTATAGCGCGCATAAAACTCTTCCAGATACTCCTGGAAGTCCATCAAAAAGGCGTGATTATCCAGCTCGTCAAGACCAATGTGACGACCGGCACGCAGCTGGCTGTCCAGCGCCGGAAATAACGGATTCGCCAGCGCCTGTGCCAGCTTAAGTGGCATCACTTGTTCAATATTTGTCAATGACATGCGCCTGTACCTTGGCTCCGTAATCGTTAATCGGCTGCCACTTCGGCGGCAGGCCGGTGAAATCTGCTTGCGCGATACCCAGGCGCACGGCCTGGTCTACAACAATGCGGGCGATATCGAAATGGCGCGCACGCGGATATTGCGCCAGATAGTCGCGCACCACGAGGCCAAGATCCAGCGGCACTTGTCTGGTTTTGTAGACAGCGAGCTGTTCTTCGATCATCGCCGCAAGCTGCTCGCGAATTTCGTTGAATTCTTCGAATTCCAGATCCGGCGGCAGTTCACCGGTGACCTCTTCATCGCGCAGCGCCATCTCTTCGTCGCGCATATCCAGCAGACGATCGGCGTTGGCGTAGGTCAGCGCCCACGGCGCATCGAAATAGGTCTGTACCGACTGGCGCAAACGCTGCGCAAAGACGCGGTTTTTATCCATATCGATCGCGGTACGGATGAATTTGTGCACGTGACGGTCGTAGCCAATCCACAGGTCGATAGACTGCTGGCCCCAGCTGATAATGCGATCGAGCTTGCTCTGCAGGTCAAAGACCAGACGGTCGACAAAATGGAGATCGTCATGCGCCAGCGTGGCATCCTGGATGCGCAGCAGGTTTGCCTGCAGCTTGTCCCCCGCCGCCTCCAGCGTATCCTGCAGCTCGCGCAGCGTACCGGAGGTTTCTGACAGCAAGAGTTCACAGCTGGAGATGGCCGCGCGCCAGTCTTTGTTCAGCAGCTGCGCAATATCGTCTTTCACCTGCTGCTGCTGTTCGTCCATCAGGCGCTGGGTCAGATCGATACTGTCGAAAATCTCGGCAACCGAATATTTCAGCGGCGCATAAACGTTGCGGTGCCAGTGGAACTCGTCCCCGTTTTCATCCGCCGCGTCGGCAGCGCGCTTAAGCTCGCCCGCTACAATAGACAGCTGCATGGATAGACGCAGCGTCGAAAATTCGCGCTGGCGAATGTAGTAATCGGTAATGCCGATGCCCAGAGGCGTCAAACGATAGATGGCGTTTCCTTCCGCCTGCTCGCTGGTAAAGCGGTTCAGCAGACGTTGACGCACCATATCGTTGATTGCGTTGTTGGCACGCACGCTAATGGTTTCGCTGGTTTGCTCAAACGCATCACTGACGTGGCGGAACGCATCCACCAGTTCACCCTCACTCATTTCGCCATCGAGCCGTTCGCCGTTCAGCGTGGCAACCGCCAGCAGGAAAGAGAGTCTGTCTACCGGCAGCGAGATGGAGAAATCGTTTTTCCTGGCCCAGGCAACCAGTTCGGGGACTGTCTGGGAAAATTCACTCATAGATTATCCTTGCATCTGCGGCTTGCGCGCGGTGACGTGTATATAGCGGCCAAGGCTCAGATAAGGCTCCTGGCGGCAATACCGCGTTTCTATTTCTGTTAAGGCGTCTAAACAGTCATCCTGTTTTTGTTTATCACGCAGATAATCATGAAACACCCTCACGCCTGTTTTACCGGTGATCTCCCAGCCGATCTCCTCCAGCCAGCCATAGACCTGCTGCGGTTCTCGCGGGAAATCCGGTGAAAGCGTGCGTCGTTTCTTTTTGTACATACCCTGCTGCACATAGCCAAAATTGCCCACCAGCACGTTTCGCATCAGCAGGCCGTTGGCATTGTAGAACATCAGCGATAGCGCACCGCCCGGGCACAGCATCGACCACAGCGTTTTTAACATGGCTTGCGGCTCAGCGACCCATTCGAGCACAGCATGAAACAATATCAGATCAACCTGCGTTTCCAAATGCTGGGGAATGTCCTGAGCGGCGCAATGTATAAAATGCATGTTGTCGCTCACACCTTTCTCTTCTGCTGCTCGCTCGGCGCGCGCAACCATCTCGGCAGAGAGATCGCAAAGTGTGACGTGATGGCCCCGCTGCGCCATCAGAATTGCCGTCTGACCTTCCCCGCCACCGGCATCAAGCACGCGCAACCTGCGGTCACCAAATTCGGCAAGCAGCTTGTCCAGATCCTGCCAGAGGATCGTCTGACGAAGCTGGCCTTTGGTGGTGCCATAAATGTTGCGCGAAAACTTTTCCGCGATGTCATCAAAATTGCGATCCCGCATTGGGAGGGTTCCACTCATTCACTGCAAAACCGCTATTTTGTCACACCCGCGCGGAGAATGAACCTCTCTGGTGTAATATCACGACTAATAGCCTGCTGTATGGTTAAAAAAGGAACCAAAAAGGATGCTTTTCACACTGAAAAAATACGTGGGCGGGATGCTACTCCCTCTTCCGCTGCTGCTACTGCTCATCGCGCTGGGCCTGGTGCTGGTTTGGTTCAGCCGTTTTCAGAAAAGTGGCAAATCGATCGTAACGCTGGGTTGGCTTGTACTTTTGTTATTAAGCCTGCAACCGGTCGCCGATGGCTTACTGCGCCCGATCGAAAAGACCTACCCGACCTGGCAGGGAAATCAGAAAGTGGACTACATCGTGGTGCTGGGCGGTGGCTACACCTGGGACCCAAACTGGGCGCCCAGTTCGAACCTTATTAACAATAGCCTTCCACGGTTAAACGAGGGTATTCGTCTGTGGCTCGCCAACCCCGGGGCGAAAATGATCTTCACCGGTGCTGCGGCCAAAACGAACCCGGTCAGTACGGCTGAAGCCGGTGCAAGGGTCGCGGAGTCGCTTGGCGTGCCGCGCGCCTCAATCATCACGCTGGATAGCCCTAAAGATACGGAAGAGGAGGCCGCGGCGGTGAAGCAGGCTATCGGGGATGCGCCGTTTTTACTGGTCACCTCCGCCTCACACCTGCCGAGAGCGATGATTTTCTTTGAAAAGCAAGGCTTGCACCCGCTGCCCGCACCAGCAAATCAGATAGCCATCGATGCGCCGCTCAACCCGTGGGAACGGGCGATCCCGTCCCCCATATGGTTGATGCATAGCGATCGCGTCGGTTACGAAACGCTCGGGAGAGTCTGGCAGTGGCTTAAGGGAGCGTCAGGCGAGCCAGGGCAAGAGTGATTTTGTGGCGAGATCGAAGTTGGCGCGATTGAACCGTCCGGTATTCACCAGCTGCGCCACTTCATCCCAGAGCAGGTAGAGCCAGCGCCGCCACAGAAATGCTTCCGCGACGGGGGCGCGCTGCAGATAGTGCCACAGCAGCCCTTCTGCAAAGCCGCTGTCGCTAAGCCTGAATAACTCATACTCGCGCGGCGCCCAAAGCATGATGCCCGGGCCGACCATCGCCAGCAGCTGGTCGCTTCGGGGATCCTTCAACATGCTGCGTAGGGTAAAATTGCCGTGTATTAGCACGCAGTTGTCGTTAAAACCTTCAAACAGGGCGGGTAGGCATTCCCGGGTGCGGAATAAAATACGTTTATCCTGCATGGTTAAACCGGTGTTGTTGAACTGGTTCAACGTTCCCCACAGGACTTCGACGCGCTGGCGATACCAGAGCGGCCACAGGTTTTCCTGCGTGCTGTCAACCGGGCCAACGAGCCCGCGACTATCCTGCCGATGCCAGGCCAGCAGCGCTTCAACAATCTGGTCTTTAAGCTGCTCCCACCGTTCGGGCGATCGCGCAGGAGCCTCCACAGAGACGCCGCGCAGGCGTTCAATCAGCAGCACATCCGGACCGGGGTGTTCTTCATGCGTCATCACGCCGTAGACCGTTGGCATACGGACTGTCCCTTCCCGCGCCAGCAAAGACATTTTCCACGCGAGCTGTCTGGCGACGCCCGGCGAGGTAAAGCTTCTTGCCATGAGCGGCATTGGGTTTCCCTGACTGTCGTATAACGACCAGAGTGCGGTATCTGCCTTTTCACTCACGCACTCAACCCGGCTTAACTTCTCGCCGAGCAGGTGGCTAAGTTCGGCACGCAGCTGTTCCATATGAGATTACCCCCATTAAGACTACTGCTTTTATAATGAGCGTGCAGAGAGCAGATGTCACCCGGAAGAGATCAATTATGGAAAAGAAATAGGAAAAATACGCCGGCGGGAGAACATCCCCCCGAATGGAGGGATGTGGATAGCGTTAACGCAGCTCTGCGCGAACGCGCTCAAGATCTTCTGGGGTGTCAACACCCGTGCCGGGTACTTCCTCGGCAACGGCAACGTGGATCTTTTCGCCATACCAAAGCACGCGGAGCTGCTCCAGCATTTCGATATGCTCGAGCGGGCTCGGTGCCCAGGTAACGTAGCGGCGAATAAAGCCCGCGCGGTAGCCATAGATGCCGAGGTGACGCAAAATGGTATCACCAATCGTCTCTTTTGACGCCGCAAAGCGATCGCGGTCCCATGGAATGGTGGCCCGAGAGAAGTACAGCGCGTAGCCTTCTGCGTCCATCACCACCTTCACGGCATTGGGATTGAAAGCCTCTTCCGCATGATGAACAGGCACCGCAAGCGTCGCCATTCCAACCTGACGCTGCGCGAGATTTTCTGCAACCTGGCGAATAATGACCGCCGGGATCATCGGCTCATCGCCCTGCACGTTAACGATGACCGTATCGTCGCTGAATCCGCATTTTTCAACCACCTCTGCCAGACGCTCGGTGCCGGACTGATGGTCGGCGCGGGTCATGCAGACTTCCCCCCCCGCGGCTTCAACCGCTTTCGCCACGTCAGGGTGATCGGTTGCCACAATCACGCGATCTGCACCGGATTCACGCGCTCGCTCAAGCACGTGCACGATCATCGGCTTGCCGTTGATGTCCACCAGTGGTTTACCCGGCAGGCGCGTTGACGCATAGCGCGCCGGGATAATGACGACAAAACTCATGGTTTGCTCTCTTCTGCCACCAGGGAACGGGCTTCGTTTTCCAGCAGAACCGGAATACCGTCACGCAGCGGGAAAGCCAGGCTGTCCAGCTTGCAAATCAGCTCTTGTTTGTCCTGGCTATAGTAGAGTTTGCCGTTGCACACCGGGCAGGCAATAATTTCAAGTAAACGGTGATCCATAGTTCCTCCGTATGGGTAATCGCTAAAGCTTAACACATTCCTTTTTCAGGGAGTGCCTGTTTCCCAGCCACTTCGACAGGATGTAAACAGCCCCTCGGGTATACGGCCCAGCGTCACGCCGTGTGCTCCCTGCCAGCGTGCAAATTCGCTAATTGCGGAGGTTAATCCTTTCTCCAGGGTCGCCGTCACCTTAACGCCCGCTTCAAGATAGAGCGCAATGACTTCAAGCGTGCCGGTTTTACGGTGCATTTTTGCGTCCATGCGCCCGACCAGCTGCCCTTTATGCAGCAGTGGTAAAACGAAATAGCCAAACTGACGTTTCGGCGCGGGGGTATAGCATTCCAGCCGGTAGCTAAAATTAAACAGCTGTTCGGCCCGTTTTCTGTCCCAGACAACCGGATCAAACGGTGACAGCACTGCGCTGTGGGTCGCCTGAAGTTTCCCTTCCAGAGCCTGAGGTAATAGCGGGAGTAAATCCGCGTGAAGCCACATTTCACCCAGAGTATCGACCGTCACGGGAGCGATGCGCTTTTCGTCTTGCCACTTCTCAAGCAGGGGCTTTAAGGCGGGCTGGCGCAGCCGATAATAATCCGCCAGCCACTGGGGGCGGAAAATCCCCAGGCTGCGGGCGCTATTTTCCAGCATGATGGCTTCTGCCGCGTCCTGGGTGAGCAGATCGCGCTGGTCATCCCAGTGAGGCATCACGCGGTGCGTCAGGTCATAGACGCGCTGAAAATTACGCCGCTCTATCACCATGACTTTGCCAGAGGTAAACAGCCCTTCAAGATGACGTTTGTGCGGCTTCCACTCCCACCAGCCGCTTGCCCCTTTTCGCGGGTGCTCAAAATCGGCGGAGCGTACCGGACCGTTTTCCTGAATGTGCGCAATAAGCCGTTCGATTTCCGCAGCGTGCTCCTGCATCCATTCCTGGCGATACTTCCAGCCCATCTTGTCCGGGGAAAGCATACGGTGACGCACCAGTGCAAAATCACTGCGCGGCAGGAAGCAGGCCTCGTGCGCCCAGTACTCCATGAGTTCGCCCCTGCTCAGGGCATTATCCAGCCACTGCGGCTGATAGTTCCCCAGGCGGCTGAACAGCACCAGGTAAGGACTGCGCGCAACAATATTGATTGTGTCGATTTGCAACAACGACATGCGTTGCACGGTAGAAAGGATATCGGCGGGCTGCGCGCGGCGGCGGGGCTTTTTGAGCAACCCCTGCGCGGCAAGGTGGAGATTTCGTGCAGCTGAAAGCGAGAGTTGCGGTAAAGACATGCGTTTTCCTGTCAGTCAAAGCGCCGCCAGAACCGCGTGTGCCGTTAACGCACTAACGCAATAAGTTCCTTGAGCAATTGTTCCGGCTGCTCGCCGCTGAGCTCAGCGTCAACCGGCAGGTACCACCAGTTTTCCTTCGCAAAGGCACGGCACTTAACCGCATCTTTTTCCGTCATGATCAAGGTCTGGCCCGGCGCGGTGAGCGCATCAACCTGCTCCGCCAGTAACGCCTGATGATCGGCCAGCGAAACGCGTTTTTCCAGCCGCGCACCGCATTGTTCGAGCGTCGCAAAGAAACGCGGAGGATGGCCAATGCCCGCCATCGCCACCAGAGCTGGCAGTTGATCAACGGCCTTGCGTTCGCCGGTCAGCAGGTTGACCGCGTTGCCAGGCTGCAGATGCATAGGAATTTCACCCGCTTTTGCCGCACCGCCGTTAACAATCACCGCATCAACGGACTTAAGGCGCGATGCGCGTTCGCGCATCGGCCCTGCGGGAAGCCACCAGCCGTTACCAAAACGACGAACCCCGTCAACGACCACAATCTCTTTATCGCGCGCAAGGGCATAATGCTGCAGGCCATCATCGGTGATGATAATTTGCACACCGTGCCCGGATAGAAGCGCTTTAACGGCGTCGCTGCGCACCGGGGATACGGCAACCGGGGCGCCCGTGCGCTGATAAATTAAAACCGGTTCATCACCGGCTTCGGCGGTCGTTGTATCCGCTTTCAATAACAGCGGGTACTGCGCGGCTTTACCGCCATAACCTCGCGACACAACGCCCGGGCGAATACCGCGTTTTTGGAGTTGCTCTACCAGCCAGATAACGACCGGCGTTTTGCCATTCCCCCCCGCAGTGAGGTTCCCCACAACCACAACCGGAACCGGTGCGCGCCAGGCCTGCTTCAGCCCCAGTCGATACAGCAGACGAATGGCACCGCTCACCAGGCCATAGAGCCAGGAGAGCGGGAGAAGCAGCAGCCACAGCAGTGACTCACCGGACCAGATGCGTGCGATCATGCGCCGAACTGCATCTTGTGAAGCTGAGCATACACACCGCGATGCGCCAGCAAATCAGCGTGGCTTCCGCGCTCCACGATCACGCCATCTTCAACAACGACAATTTCATCGGCTTGTTCAATGGTCGACAGGCGGTGAGCAATCACCAGTGACGTACGGTTTTTCTGCAGTTCATCCAGTGCGGACTGAATAGCGCGTTCAGACTCCGTATCCAGCGCGGAAGTCGCTTCATCCAGAATCAGAATCGGGCTATCACGCAGCAGCGCACGGGCGATGGCGATACGCTGACGCTGGCCGCCGGAGAGCAGAACCCCGTTTTCACCGATAATCGTATCCAGGCCGTTATCCATCTTGTTGATGAAGTCCATTGCATACGCCATGCGGGCAGCGTTCTCAATCTGCTCGCGGCTGTACTCTTCCGTACGCGCATAGGCAATATTGTTCGCGACCGTATCGTTAAACAGATGCACGTTCTGAGAAACCAGCGCCACCTGATTACGCAGCGACTGCAGGGTATATTCCCGCAGGTCGTGACCGTCCAGCAGGATTTCACCTTCGTTGATGTCATAGAAGCGGGTAATCAGGCTGGCAATAGTGGATTTACCCGAACCTGAACGCCCAACCAGCGCAACGGTTTTGCCCGCCGGAATGGTCAGGTTGATATTGCGCAGAGCCGGCGTTTCACGGCCAGGATAGGTAAAGGTGACATTGCGGAACTCAACGTCACCCTTAGCACGCTCAATCGCGCGCGTCCCTTCATCTTTTTCCTGCTCTGAGTCCAGAATGCTGAACAGCGTCTGGCAAGCGGCCATCCCGCGCTGGAACTGGGCGTTAACGTTCGTCAGCGATTTCAGCGGACGCATCAGCGCAATCATGGAGGAGAAGACGACGGTGATAGTACCCGCCGTCAGTGTTTCCATAACGCTTGGGAAGCTTGCGGCATACAGCACAAATGCCAGCGCCAGGGAAGCAATCAGCTGAATCACCGGGTCGGAGATGGAAGAGGCCGAAACCATTTTCATCCCCTGCAGGCGCATTTTGTTGCTGACCTTATCAAAGCGTTTGGTTTCGACTTTCTGACCGCCGAAGATCAACACTTCCTTATGCCCTTTCAGCATCTGTTCTGCGCTGGTCGTCACCTGCCCCATCGTATTCTGCATGTTCTTGCTGATATTGCGGAAGCGCTTAGACACCACGCGAATAGCAATAGACACAATCGGTGCCAGAACGATAAGGATGATCGACAGCTGCCAGCTGTAGTAGAACATCATCGCGAACAGGCCAATGATGGACGCGCCTTCACGCACGACCGTAATGAGCGCGCTGGAGGATGAGGAAGCCACCTGCTCTGAGTCATAGGTAATACGAGACAGCAGCGTGCCGGTAGATTGCTTGTCAAAAAACGAGACCGGCATCCCCATCATGTGACTAAACAGACGGCGGCGCATGGTCATCACCACTTTCCCTGAAACCCAGGAAATGCAGTAGCTGGAAATATAGCTGGTGATACCGCGTAAGACCATCAGTCCGATAACCACCAGAGGCATCCATAGCAACACTGAGCGATCCGTTTTACCAAAACCGTCGTCCAGTAACGGTTTGAGAAGCGATAGCATAAAAGTATCGCTGGCTGCGTTGAGGATTAACGCTATGCCCGCCACGATCAAGCCTGGTTTAAAGGGCGCAATCATCGGCCATAGTCGGCGGAATGTTTGCCACGTGGAGAGATCTTTGTCGTTATGCATTCAAAAAACCAGCATTTGTTGAAATAGCCGCATATTCTACCCGTTATCTACTGGCGCGCCAAACCACTGATGATACCAACGAGGTAAATATTGATCTCGCAGACGTCGGATTTGCCAGTTATGGCGTGAAAACGTCACCGATATTTGTCCAGAGCGGGGGGTATCATGCCAGATATAGCCCTCTTTTCTGTAACGTCTGACCACTTTAACTGACGGGAATCGCCACGCGTTGTAACGCGCAGCTGAAGCTAACGCAATTTTTCCTTCCACGCGCTGCACCAGCGGCGTTGACGATGACGTATTGCTCCCATGATGGGGAACCTGAATAAGCGTGGAGGCCAGAAATCGCCAGTAATGGCTAAGCATAGCGTGTTCGGCCTGGGCTTCAATGTCCCCTGTGAGTAAAACACTCTGCTCACCATCATCAATTTTCACCACGCAGGAACGATTATTGCCCTTTGCAGCATAGGCTTCCGGTGGCCAGTGGGCGGTAAAAGTTAATCCTTGCCATTGCCACGTCTGCCCTCGAAAGCAGGGAAGATGGCCCGCCCAGCGCAGCGGGCTTCTTATCCACATTTCTGGCCAGGCCCTCTGAAGTGACGTCAATCCCCCCGCGTGATCGAGGTGCTCGTGACTCAGAATGACGCCCTCTGGCTGGAGATGATGCCAGCGAAGCCAGGGGATAATGAGTTGCTGTGCACTGTCTCCCCCAGGCCACGCCAGGCCGGTGTCATATAAAATTGCCTTGCCGTGGCGTTCAATAACCATCGCCAGCCCCTGCCCCACATCCAGCATGTGCAACGTCCAGCTATCGTTTTTTGCCGTATTCCAGACAGGGAATGCCAGAACAACGCTACCGGCAATGCACGCTGCCGGTAGCATTTTCCATGCGCGAAAGCGCCAACCGATAATTGCAAACCAGGGCAGCAGCGTCAGATATTGCCAGCGTTGATCAACGCTCTGCCAGCCATCCGGCAAACGCATCAGCAGCCAGAACAGTGCGGCAAGGGATCTTTCTGCCATAAACCAGATGGACGTTTCCAGAGATACCAGCGGGAACAAATGTAACAGCATGCCGGACAATATCAGCGGTACGGAGATGAACGTGACAAGGGGAACGGCAAAGAGATTCGCTACCAGTGAAGAGAGGCTAAATCCATGGAAAATCAGCACCTGAAGGGGCATCAGCAGCAGCAACATTCCGATCTGCAGATAGACAAGGTTCACCAGCGGCCGCAGTCGACGAGCCCATTGCCTGTTTGGGAAAGGCAGCCACTGAAACCAGAAAATCAACGCGGCCACGGCAAACGCCGACAAAGCCAGGCTCTGAGAAAGCACAGAGAGAGGATCGCATATCAGGATCGCCGCAACACAGCATAGCCAGACCTGCCATGGAGACCACTGTCGAGCACTCATTCGCAGCGCAGCCAGCGCGGCAAGGGAGATTACCGTGCGCAAGGCGGGAGGCTGTAGTCCGGTTAGCCACGCGTAGAAAACGGCAAAGAGTAGCCCGGCGAGGACCGGCATCTGCCAGCCGATCCAGCGGCATGGCATTAAAAACTGGACCCCGCGGGCAATTAGCCAGACCAGGGATGCCGCGAGCGCGATATGCAAACCCGAAATCGCCATCAGGTGCAGCGTACCGGTTTCACGCATCAGGTTTTTTATTTCCCGCGGTACATCCAGACGCTCCCCCATTCCAAGCCCCAGGATCACGCCTCCCCACGGGTATGCAGAGAGCGTATTCTGCAGCGACAGCAGATATTGGGCGCGCATGCTACAGCGACCGTCAATCACCTCCGCCTGGGTAAACCGCCCGCTCAGCGTTTGATGGCGTGCAAAAGCGCTTTGCTGGGGATCGTAACCACCGTCATTCAGTTCGCCATGCGCAGCCCTGAGCCGAAGCGTCATGGCCCAGCGCTGCCCGGCGCACACTTTTTGCGGCAGATAATTGCCGTAGAGCGTCACCCCCGTAGACGCCCACCAGCGCTTGCCATTGAGTGCAACAATTTTTGCCTGATGCGTCGTTGCGCCATCGGTGGCGGTAATTATCACCTCGGCTTTCTGCGGCCCGGCCGTTAGGTGTTGCATCGGCCAGACGCCTTCATGTGCAGCCAGCATACCCCAGCAAAAAAAGAGTATTCCAACGCCTGCACAACGCAGCGCTCTTTTTTTGTGAATGGCAAAGACTACCCCAGCAGCCATCATCGTCCACACAGTCTGCAGACCCGGCAAAACGGGTAACCAATACAACGGAATAATTGCCAGAATGGCACAAGCGCTAATGACGGGTATCCCCATGTTTTCCTCCCATTTTTGGGAAGTATGCGGATAGCAAAGCGGGTCGTCAGACGGAAAAACGAAAGGTTACGATAAAGGCTGAGCGCTATTTCACCGCTTGCAGAAAAACAACACAAGAAGTGCGGCACGGATTCAGAAAGCGCCGGGAGAAAAACAAAAAAAGCACCCGCAGGTGCTTTCTTTTAAACCCAGTTTAACCTAATGGCTAAACTCAGTTGCCGTAAATGTTGGCGCGATCGCGCAGTTCTTTACCCGGCTTAAAGTGTGGAACGTACTTGCCTTCCAGCTCGACTTTATCGCCAGTTTTCGGGTTACGCCCGGTACGTGGAGCACGATAGTGCAGAGAAAAACTTCCGAAACCGCGGATTTCAATGCGCTCGCCCTGGGCAAGAGTGGTGGCCATATGCTCCAGCATCTCTTTAACAGCATCTTCCACAGCCTTCGCTGGGACATGCGGCTGCTGACTGGCAAGTCTTTCAATCAATTCTGACTTGGTCATGATTCCTCCGGTTCCTTTCAAACCAATTAGCTGAACAGCTCATTAAACAAGGGCGGCCGTAGCCGCCCTTTGTTATTGATTACAGGACGAATCCTGTAATCTGTCAAGTCTGCTCCTCATCCTTATCGCTGTAAATGCGTTACAGCTCAAATGATGCTGAGAACTTGATCTTACTCGCCTTTAGCTGCTTTGAAAGCTTCAGCCATTGCGTTGTTAGAGAAGTTTGCATCTTCCTGTTTGTTAACAGTTGCGATTGCATCTTTCTCATCAGCTTCGTCTTTAGCACGAACAGACAGGCTGATTGCACGGTTCTTACGGTCAACACCGGTGAACTTAGCTTCAACGTCGTCGCCAACGCTCAGAACCAGAGTTGCATCTTCAACGCGGTCACGTGAAGCTTCGGAAGCGCGCAGGTAACCTTCAACGCCGTCAGCCAGTTCTACGGTTGCGCCTTTAGCGTCAACTGCAGTCACTTTACCGTTTACGATTGCGCCTTTCTTGTTCAGTGCAACCCAGTTGTTGAACGGATCTTCTGCAAGCTGCTTAACGCCCAGGGAGATACGCTCACGCTCTGCGTCAACCTGCAGAACAACTGCAGCGATTTCGTCGCCTTTTTTGTATTCACGTACTGCTTCTTCGCCTGCAACGTTCCAGGAGATGTCAGACAGGTGAACCAGGCCATCGATGCCGCCGTCCAGGCCGATGAAGATACCGAAGTCAGTGATAGACTTGATTTTACCTTCAACACGGTCGCCCTTGTTGTGGGTTTCCGCGAACTGCTGCCATGGGTTGTTTTTGCACTGTTTCAGGCCCAGGGAGATACGACGACGTTCTTCGTCGATATCCAGAACCATCACTTCCACTACATCACCAACGTTAACAACTTTGGATGGGTGGATGTTTTTGTTGGTCCAGTCCATTTCGGAAACGTGCACCAGGCCTTCAACGCCTTCTTCGATTTCAACGAAGCAGCCGTAGTCGGTCAGGTTGGTAACGCGACCAGTCAGTTTAGTACCTTCTGGGTAACGCTTAGCGATAGCTACCCATGGATCTTCGCCCAGCTGTTTCAGGCCGAGGGATACACGAGTACGTTCGCGGTCGAACTTCAGCACTTTAACAGTGATTTCGTCGCCAACGTTCACGATTTCGCTTGGGTGCTTAACGCGTTTCCACGCCATGTCGGTGATGTGCAGCAGGCCATCAACGCCGCCCAGGTCAACGAATGCGCCGTAGTCAGTGAGGTTCTTAACGATACCTTTGACTTCCATGCCTTCCTGCAGGTTTTCCAGCAGCTGATCGCGTTCTGCGCTGTTTTCGGATTCGATAACGGCACGACGGGATACAACAACGTTGTTACGCTTCTGGTCCAGCTTGATTACTTTGAACTCAAGCTCTTTGCCTTCGAGGTGCAGGGTGTCACGGACTGGACGAACGTCTACCAGTGAACCTGGCAGGAACGCACGAATACCATTCAGCTCAACAGTGAAGCCGCCTTTAACTTTGCCGTTGATAACACCGACCACAGTTTCAGCTTCTTCGTAAGCTTTTTCCAGCGTGATCCAAGCTTCGTGACGTTTAGCTTTCTCACGGGACAGCAGGGTTTCACCGAAGCCGTCTTCTACTGCATCCAGAGCAACGTCAACTTCGTCACCAACCTGGATTTCCAGCTCGCCCTGGGCGTTTTTGAACTGCTCTGCCGGAATGGCGGACTCAGATTTCAGACCGGCGTCAACCAGTACTACGTCTTTGTCGATAGCAACAACAACACCACGAACGATGGAACCCGGACGGGTTTCGATTGTTTTTAAGGATTCTTCAAATAGTTGAGCAAAAGATTCAGTCATGTTTAATCTTCAGGTTAATATTAACGTCCACCTGGCTCCGTGCCGGATGGGGTTGTTTCACATACCCGCCGTCAATCCATTGCAGCGGGGGTACTGCTAAATCGGTCGCGATTACGCGAGTGCCAGTTTTTGGCGCGCATATTGTAGCGCTTTTTCAATCACTTGCTCAATAGTTAAACTGGTTGAATCCAGAACTAATGCATCTTCTGCAGGAACAAGTGGGGCGACGGCGCGGTTACGATCGCGGTCATCGCGCTCTTTTATCTCGGATAAAAGGCGATCAAAGTTAACACTAAACCCTTTCTCCTGCAACTGAAGCATGCGGCGTTGAGCACGTTCTTCCGAGGAAGCGTCAAGGAAAATTTTTACTGGCGCATCAGGGAAAACGACGGTTCCCATATCGCGCCCATCGGCAATCAGACCCGGGGCCTCACGGAAGCCACGCTGGCGACGCAGCAGCGCTTCGCGAACGCGTGGGAATGCGGCAACCTGGGAGGCCGCGTTAGCGACGTCCTGAGTACGGATTTCACCGCTAACGTCTTCCCCTTCAAGGATCACTTCGAGGTTGCCGTCGGTGGAGACAAAACGCACATCAAGATGCGCAGCCAGCGGTACCAGCGCCTCTTCTGACGCAACATCCACGTGGTGGTGCAGCGCAGCCAGAGCCAGCACGCGATAGATTGCTCCCGAATCTAAAAGATGCCATTGCAATGCTTCCGCCATCGCTTTACACAGAGTACCTTTCCCTGCGCCACTAGGCCCATCAATGGTGATTACCGGGGCAACTGCCGTCATCGTTTTCTCCTTAATTAAGGCATACCGTTAACATGAACGCCGCGCATTATACGCGCCAACGTGCGCAACTGTTACCTTTGCGTGCAAATTACGGAATGATTGAAGCTGAGTGTAGAAGAAATGGGCAGGAATGAACGTCAGGAAGCGTAAGGAAATGCCGCACCCGATGATGCGGCATGATGTTATCAGGCCAGCGTACTGATGCGCGCCAGCTGCTCGAAGTAGTCCGGGAAAGTCTTGGCGGTACACTTTGGATCGAGGATAGTGACAGGCGTATCGGACAGCGCCACCAGCGAGAAGCACATTGCCATACGGTGATCGTTATAAGTGCCGATTTCGGCAAACTGCAGTTTTGCCGGCGGGGTCACGCGAATATAATCTTCACCCTCTTCTACCTCTGCCCCGACCTTACGCAGCTCGGTCGCCATTGCGAACAGACGGTCAGTTTCCTTCACGCGCCAGTTGTAGATGTTACGCAGCGTCGTCGTGCCTTTGGCAAACAGCGCCGCCGTGGCAATGGTCATCGCCGCATCAGGGATATGGTTCATGTCCATATCGATGGCGTTCAGCTCGCCGTGGGTGCAGGAGATGAAGTCATCGCCCCAGGTGACAACCGCGCCCATTTTTTCCAGCACGTCAGCAAAGCGGATATCACCCTGCACGCTGTTACGACCGATACCGGTCACTTTTACCGTGCCGCCTTTAATGGCGCCCGCGGCGAGGAAGTAGGATGCCGAGGAGGCATCGCCCTCAACCAGGTAGTTGCCCGGAGACTGGTACCGCTGCGCGCCGCGAACCACGAAGCGTTGGTAAGACTGGTTTTCAACCTCAACGCCGAAAGTTTTCATCAGGTGCAGCGTGATATCGATATACGGTTTAGAAACCAGATCGCCCTTGATGCTGATAACCGTATCCTGCGGGGCCAGCGGTGCGGTCATCAGCAGCGCGGTCAGGAACTGGCTGGAGACGCTGCCGTCAACCTCAACGCTGCCGCCGGTGAAACCGCCGCGCAGGCGAAGTGGCGGATAGTTTTCCTGCTCCAGGTACTCAATCTGCGCGCCGCCCTGACGCAGGGCGTCAACCAGATGGCCAATCGGGCGCTCTTTCATACGCGGTTCGCCGGTCAGCACGATGTTATTGCTTCCCAGACACAGGGCCGCCGCCAGCGGACGCATCGCGGTCCCCGCGTTGCCCAGGAACAGCTCAAGCGCTTCCGTACACTGCAATGCACCACCGTTGCCGATCACTTCACAACGGGTACGGTCAGCAGACAGCGTGTAGTGAACTCCCAACGCTTTCAGCGCATTGAGCATATGGCGAACGTCATCGCTGTCCAGCAGGTTTGTCAGGACGGTGGTGCCGTGTGCCAGAGCTGCCAGCAGCAGAGCGCGGTTCGAGACACTTTTTGAACCAGGCAGATTGATGGTGCCATCTACCCGCGCGATAGGTTGTAACGTCAGGGATTCCATGAAAACTAAACTCTCAACTCAACATAATAAAAACCCCGCAGCAGCGGCTGCGGGGGTGAAAACAGCGCGATTAACCGTGGCGACGTTCAAAGTCGATCATGAAATCGGTCAGGGCCTTAACGCCTTCCAGCGGCATCGCGTTGTAGATTGAAGCACGCATGCCCCCCACCACGCGGTGGCCTTTCAGCGCGTGCAGGCCCGCAGCGAACGACTCTTCCAGGAATACGCTATCCAGGCTGCTGTCTGCCAGCTGGAACGGCACGTTCATGCGGGAACGGTTGGCTTTCGCCACGTCGTTGCGGTAGAAATCGCTTTTATCAATCACGCCATACAGCAGTTCAGCCTTCTGCTGGTTAATCTTGTCCATCTGCGCAACGCCGCCCTTTTGCTTCAGCCATTTGAAGACCAGGCCAGAGAGATACCAGGCAAAGGTTGGTGGGGTGTTGAACATCGAATCATTGTCGTTCAGCACGGTATAATCGAGAATCGACGGACAAGACTTATGCGCTTTGCCCAGCAGATCTTCACGTACGATAACGATGGTCAGGCCCGCCGGGCCGATGTTTTTCTGTGCACCGGCGTAGATTACGCCGTAACGGCTGACGTCCAGCGGCGTGGACAGAATGGTCGATGAGAGATCTGCCGTTACCACCACATTCTCGCCAAAGTTTGGCTCTTCATGAATAGCGATACCGTCGATGGTTTCGTTCGGGCAGTAATGCAGATATGCCGCGTCACCGGAAAGCTGCCACTCGCTCATCGGCTTAACGCCACGCAGGCCGTCAACGGTCACTTTGGCATCGATAACGTTCGGTGTGCAGTACTTGTGCGCTTCTTTAATCGCACTGGCCGCCCAGTAGCCCGCGTCAACGTAGTCAGCCGTCGTTTTATCGCCCAGAATGTTCAGCGGGATCCCGGCAAACTGACCGCGCCCGCCGCCGTGGCAGAACAATACTTTGTAGTTCGAGGGAATGTTCAGCAGATCGCGAAAATCCTTTTCTGCCTCTTCCGCCACCTTAATAAACTCTTTACCACGGTGGCTGATTTCCATCACCGACGTACCCAGACCGTTCCAGTCACACAGCTCCTGCTGAGCCTGTTTAAGTACATCCGCCGGTAACATTGCCGGACCTGAACTGAAATTAAAGACTTGAGCCATTTCCCCTCACCACGCTAAAAGCCATAAGTTATAACTGTGGATATCGGTTTTATCATTCAGTGACACGCGCCGCAATGTCTAAAACTTATGACCCGTAAAATGTGGCGCACGTCACACAAAACAATCTGCCATCTCGGTGTCACAAAACCGACAAATTGGCTGTCAGGTAAGACGTTTAGCCCGGCTAACCTTCGTCCATTCGGGATTTGCACAGCGAGGGCATAATTGATGATCGCCCGCATGCATCCCCACGACATGGCTGCATTTTATACAGGCATACTCCCCGGTTTCAGGTACGACCCTGAACCGCTCAATCAGCATATCCGGCAGGATACACAGGCCGGGCTTAACGTCGTCGTCAGCATAGTAATAGACGCTGATTTGCCCATTGGTTTCCATTATCGCCAGCCGCACCTGTCCCAGCTGTTCCACGCTGCTCAGGCGCAGCTCCATAAAGAACTCAAACTCGGTCATGTTGGCACTTTTAACATTCTGCCAGGCCAGCTGCCCGTCTTCTACAATCACCACCGGTTTGCCTTCGAGAAGATCTTCCAGTTTTTCGCTTTTCGACATTAGCCACATCACCAGCCGGTACAGCAATGCCAGCGAGACGAAGACGATAAACACCGGCACCATCGGCACATCGTCATAAAACGCCACGTCCCCCGCCGCCGAGCCCAGCGTCAGGATGATGAGCACTTCAAACAGTGACATCTGCCGAACGCCGCGCCGCCCGGTGATTTTGAGAAACAGGAAGACGAGAACAAAGGTATACAGGCTGCGCAGCGCCACTTCCCACAGAAACTCGGGGGGAACTTTGTCAAACGCCATCCGCTGGAGATCGAAAGCTTTCATTTTTCTATGCCTTAACAGTAGGTTACTGTCACTAAGCATAGCCCAGCCATTTATTTTCGCCGAAGATAGCACCCGTCACGCAAAACCCGTATCATTGCGCGCTTTACGTACGATAAAAGTGAACGCCATGACCCAAACGTTTATCCCCGGCAAAGACGCCGCTCTGGAAGATTCCATCGCTCGCTTCCAGCAGAAACTGACCGACCTCGGCTTTAATATCGAAGAGGCCTCCTGGCTGAATCCGGTGCCTCACGTCTGGTCCGTGCATATTCGCGACAAAGACTGTGCGCTGTGCTTCACCAACGGTAAAGGCGCGACGAAAAAAGCGGCGCTGGCCTCTGCGCTGGGTGAGTATTTTGAACGTCTGTCGACCAACTATTTCTTCGCCGACTTCTGGCTGGGTGAAACCATCGCCAACGGCCCCTTCGTTCACTACCCGAATGAAAAATGGTTCCCGCTGACCGAAGACGATGAACTGCCGGAAGGCATTCTCGATGGACGTCTGCGCGCGTTCTACGATCCGGAAAACGAACTGACCGCCAGCATGCTGATTGACCTGCAGTCTGGTAACGAAGACCGCGGTATTTGCGCCCTGCCGTTCACCCGTCAGTCTGATGAGCAGACCGTGTATATCCCGATGAACATCGTTGGCAACCTGTATGTGTCCAACGGCATGTCTGCCGGTAACACCCGCAACGAAGCGCGCGTGCAGGGTCTGTCCGAAGTCTTCGAACGCCACATCAAAAACCGCATCATCGCCGAATCAATCAGCCTGCCTGAAATTCCGGCCGACGTGCTGGCGCGCTACCCTGGCGTGGTAGAATCCATCGCCAAACTGGAAGCGGAAGGTTTTCCAATCTTTGCCTACGACGGCTCGCTGGGCGGTAAATATCCGGTTATCTGCGTCGTGCTGTTCAACCCGGCTAACGGCACCTGCTTCGCCTCCTTCGGCGCACACCCGGACTTCGGCGTGGCGCTGGAACGTACCGTGACCGAACTGCTGCAGGGTCGTAGCCTGAAGGATCTGGACGTGTTCACCCCGCCAACCTTCGACGACGAAGAAGTGGCCGAGCACACCAACCTGGAAACCCACTTCATCGACTCCAGCGGCTCGATCTCCTGGGATATGTTCAAGCAGGACGCGGACTATCCGTTCGTTGACTGGAGCTTTGCAGGCACCACCGAAGAAGAGTTCGCCACGCTGATGGCTATCTTCAACGCGGAAGATCGGGAAGTCTATATTGCTGACTACGAACACCTGGGCGTCTACGCGTGCCGTATTATTGTGCCGGGCATGTCCGACATCTATCCGGCGGAAGATCTGTGGCTGGCGAACAACAGCATGGGCGCACACCTGCGTGAAACCCTGCTGGCCTTACCGGGCAGCGAGTGGGAAAAAGAAGATTACCTGAACCTCATCGCCCAGCTGGACGAAGAGGGCCACGATGACTTCACCCGCGTGCGTGAGCTGCTGGGCCTGGCAACCGGTAAAGACAACGGCTGGTACACGCTGCGTATCGGTGAGCTGAAAGCGATGCTGGCCCTTGCGGGTGGCGATCTGGATCAGGCTCTGGCCTGGACCGAGTGGACGATGGAATTCAACCAGTCCGTCTTCTCCGCCGAGCGCACCAACTACTACCGCTGTCTGCAAACCCTGCTACTGCTCGCACAGGAAGACGACCGCGAGCCGCTGCAGTATCTGAATGCGTTTGTTCGTATGTATGGCGCAGACGCAGTCGAAGCCGCCAGCGCGGCGCTGAGCGGTGAAGAGCCGTTCTATGGCCTGCAGGCTGTTGATAGCGATCTGAAGGCCTTCCCGGCACATCAGTCGCTGCTGAACGCGTATGAAAAACTTCAGAAAGCGAAAGCGGCTTACTGGTCAAAATAACCGCATATAACATTATCAGCTGTAGGCGTATTCAATCGCCTGAGCTATATTACGGGGCAATTTCATTGCCCCTTTTTTATTTTTTTCGGCAATGATTGTTGATTGTAATATTTAAGTTAAATACGGGTAAATATAATAATACTTACCTGAGCTTTACTGTTACTTATTATGGTAAATACTCCATTTTAATTAACTGTTGTACGGGAGGTCGCCCGAAAAAATTCAACTCTTTTCATAACTTTTAAAATTTATTTTTATACGGATAATCAAATACTTACTCCGCATTTGCTGTAAAACCATACACACTGCGGGCCTATAAGCCAGGCGAGATATGATCTATATCAATTTCTCTTCTATAATGCTTTGTTAGTATCTCGTCGCCGACTTAATAAAGAGAGAGTTAGTGTGAAAGCTGACAACCCTTTTGATCTTTTACTCCCAGCTGCGATGGCCAAAGTGGCCGAAGAAGCAGGTGTCTATAAAGCAACGAAACACCCGATGACGACGTTCTTTCTGGCCATCACGGCCGGGGTGTTCATCTCCATCGCTTTCGTCTTCTACATCACTGCCACCACCGGCACTGCCGCGATGCCTTTCGGCATAGCGAAACTGATTGGTGGTATTTGCTTCTCACTGGGTCTGATTCTTTGCGTCATCTGCGGTGCCGACCTCTTCACCTCGACGGTGTTGATTGTTGTGGCAAAAGCCAGCGGAAGAATTACCTGGGGCCAACTGGCACGCAACTGGCTTAACGTCTACGTTGGTAACCTGATTGGCTGTCTGCTCTTTGTTCTGTTGATGTGGCTCTCTGGCGAGTACATGACCGCCAACGGCGGCTGGGGACTTAACGTCCTGCAAACCGCTGACCACAAAATGCACCATACATTTATCGAAGCCGTAGCGCTTGGCATCCTCGCAAACCTGATGGTCTGCCTGGCGGTCTGGATGAGCTACTCCGGTCGCAGCCTGATGGACAAAGCCATGATTATGGTTCTGCCGGTTGCGATGTTTGTTGCCAGCGGCTTCGAGCACAGTATTGCGAATATGTTCATGATCCCAATGGGGATTGTTATCCGCAACTTTGCGAGCCCAAAGTTCTGGACCGCAGTTGGTTCAACTCCGGAAAGTTTCTCTCACCTGACTATCATGAATTTCATTACTGATAACCTGATCCCCGTCACTATCGGGAACATTATCGGTGGGGGTCTGTTAGTTGGGTTGACATACTGGGTCATTTACCTGCGTGGCGACAACCATCATTAATGGTCGTCTCAGGCAGTAAATAAAAAATCCACTTAAGAAGGTAGGTGTTACATGTCCGAGCTTAATGAAAAGTTAGCCACAGCCTGGGAAGGTTTTGCGAAAGGTGACTGGCAGAATGAAGTAAACGTCCGTGACTTCATTCAGAAAAACTATACCCCGTATGAAGGTGACGAATCCTTCCTGGCTGGCGCAACTGACGCGACCACCAAGCTGTGGGACAGCGTAATGGAAGGCGTTAAACTGGAAAACCGCACTCACGCGCCAGTTGATTTTGACACCTCCGTTGCTTCCACCATCACTTCTCATGATGCTGGCTACATCAACAAAGCCCTTGAGAAAATCGTTGGTCTGCAGACTGAAGCACCACTGAAACGCGCAATCATCCCGTTCGGTGGCATCAAAATGGTAGAAGGTTCATGCAAAGCGTATAACCGCGAGCTGGACCCAATGCTGAAAAAAATCTTCACCGAATACCGCAAAACCCACAACCAGGGCGTATTCGATGTTTACACCAAAGACATTCTGAACTGCCGTAAGTCTGGCGTTCTGACGGGTCTGCCGGATGCGTATGGCCGTGGCCGTATTATCGGTGACTACCGTCGCGTCGCACTGTACGGTATCGACTTCCTGCTGAAAGACAAATACGCGCAGTTCGTTTCCCTGCAGTCTGACCTGGAAAACGGCGTAAACCTGGAAGCGACTATCCGTCTGCGTGAAGAAATTGCTGAACAGCACCGTGCGCTGGGTCAGATCAAAGAGATGGCGGCTAAATACGGCTGCGATATCTCTGGTCCTGCAACCAATGCTCAGGAAGCTATCCAGTGGACCTACTTCGGCTACCTGGCCGCTGTTAAGTCTCAGAACGGCGCAGCAATGTCCTTCGGTCGCGTATCCACCTTCCTGGATGCGTACATCGAACGTGATATCAAAGCAGGCAAAATCACCGAGCAAGACGCCCAGGAAATGATTGACCACCTGGTCATGAAACTGCGTATGGTTCGCTTCCTGCGTACCCCTGAATACGATGAGCTGTTCTCTGGTGACCCAATCTGGGCAACCGAATCTATCGGTGGTATGGGCGTTGACGGCCGTACCCTGGTAACCAAAAACAGCTTCCGCTTCCTGAACACCCTGTACACCATGGGTCCTTCTCCGGAGCCGAACATCACCGTTCTGTGGTCTGAAAAACTGCCTCTGAACTTCAAGAAATTCGCCGCTAAAGTGTCCATCGACACCTCTTCTCTACAGTACGAGAACGATGACCTGATGCGTCCGGACTTCAACAACGACGATTACGCTATCGCGTGCTGCGTAAGCCCAATGGTTGTTGGTAAACAAATGCAGTTCTTCGGTGCGCGTGCAAACCTGGCGAAAACCATGCTGTACGCCATCAACGGCGGCGTTGATGAAAAACTGAAAATGCAGGTTGGTCCTAAGTCTGAGCCGATCAAAGGCGACGTTCTGAACTTCGACGAAGTGATGGACCGCATGGATCACTTCATGGACTGGCTGGCTAAACAGTACGTGACTGCACTGAACGTCATTCACTACATGCACGACAAGTACAGCTACGAAGCTTCTCTGATGGCACTGCACGACCGTGACGTAGTTCGCACCATGGCATGTGGTATCGCAGGTCTGTCCGTTGCTGCTGACTCCCTGTCTGCAATCAAATATGCGAAAGTTAAACCAATCCGTGATGAAGACGGCCTGGCCGTAGACTTCGAAATCGAAGGCGAATATCCGCAGTTTGGTAACAACGACGCTCGCGTTGATGACATGGCGGTTGACCTGGTAGAACGTTTCATGAAGAAAATTCAGAAACTCACTACCTACCGCAACGCTATCCCGACTCAGTCTGTTCTGACCATCACCTCTAACGTTGTGTATGGTAAGAAAACCGGTAACACCCCAGACGGTCGTCGTGCTGGCGCGCCATTCGGCCCAGGTGCTAACCCAATGCACGGTCGTGACCAGAAAGGTGCGGTTGCCTCTCTGACCTCTGTTGCTAAACTGCCGTTTGCTTACGCGAAAGATGGTATCTCTTATACCTTCTCTATCGTGCCAAACGCGCTGGGTAAAGACGACGAAGTGCGTAAAACTAACCTCGCGGGTCTGATGGATGGTTACTTCCACCACGAAGCGTCCATCGAAGGTGGTCAGCACCTGAACGTGAACGTCATGAACCGTGAAATGCTGCTCGACGCGATGGAACACCCTGAGAAATACCCTCAGCTGACCATCCGCGTATCTGGCTACGCAGTACGTTTTAACTCCCTGACTAAAGAACAGCAGCAGGACGTTATCACCCGTACCTTCACTCAGTCTATGTAAGTGGAATTGACTGAAATCACGCGTTAAAAGGCGTACAATAAAGGCTCCACGCAAGTGGGGCCTTTTTAACACCCTCTTCGCCTCAGTCTCTTTTGTCCGCTATCTATACTTAATGGATAACAGCCAAAACAGACTCGACATAGCCTTTGAGCTGTGCACCTACATAGGCCCCTGGATGGGCCAAATTCGGAGATATCACCGCAATGTCAACTATTGGTCGCATTCACTCCTTTGAATCCTGTGGCACCGTCGATGGCCCGGGTATCCGCTTTATCACCTTCTTCCAGGGCTGCCTGATGCGCTGCCTGTACTGCCACAACCGTGACACCTGGGATACGCACGGCGGTAAAGAAGTGACCGTTGAAGAATTGATGAAAGAAGTGGTGACCTACCGCCACTTTATGAACGCGTCCGGCGGCGGCGTCACCGCGTCCGGCGGCGAGGCCATCCTCCAGGCGGAGTTTGTCCGCGACTGGTTCCGCGCCTGCCGCAAAGAAGGGATCCATACCTGTCTGGACACCAACGGCTTTGTTCGCCGCTACGATCCGGTCATTGACGAACTGCTCGACGTAACCGATCTGGTCATGCTCGATCTCAAGCAGATGAACGACGAGATCCACCAGAACCTGGTTGGCGTCTCCAACCACCGCACGCTGGAATTTGCCAAATACATTGCCGACAAAGGCATTAAAACCTGGATCCGCTACGTGGTGGTCCCTGGCTGGTCAGACGACGACGACTCCGCGCACCGCCTCGGGGAATTTACCCGCGACATGGGCAACGTCGAGAAAATTGAGCTTCTGCCCTATCACGAGCTGGGTAAACACAAATGGGTGGCAATGGGCGAAGAGTACAAACTGGATGGCGTGAAGCCGCCGAAAAAAGAGACGATGGAACGCGTCAAAGGTATTCTTGAACAGTACGGCCACAAGGTGATGTATTAAAAAAGGCCCGGTTTAACCGGGCCTTTTTATATTCTATTTAAAGACGCCGTTAATAACGGACGTCACAATCGCCGTGCTCAGCGCAATTAAGACCAGGTCGTCTCCGACCACGCGCCATTCATAACCTGGATAGGAAGGAAGCTGACCCAGCATTGAGGCCGGTACGGTTTTCTTCGCAATGCCCGGAGGCAACGGCTTGCCGCGCGCCAGGTTTTTCGCGATACCCGGAGGCAGAGAGTCATAGCCCGTTAAGCCATAATTCAGCGCCAGATGGCGGGCATGATCGAAGCTCACGCGCGCGTCGACATCGTTACCGACATCCTTACTGTTTTTAAAGCTCTTGTCCGATTTTCCTGGGTTATCCTGACCGTTATTTTGCTTATTGCCATGGTTACCAGAATTCCCGTTACCATGACTGCCGCCATTACCCTGTCCGCCACCGTTTCCGTGGCCACCGCCATTCCCGTTTCCAGGATTAGCCATGACCGGAGCCGTTGCAAACGTTAAAGACAACACTACGGCAAGTGCGGTAGTGGAAAAACGACGTGTAGACATGATTGCTGCCTTTTAGTGGTAGAACTCATGTGAATTATCGTCTGCCGCGATAAACAAACAATGAGTAAAAGTCTGAGATGTGATGGGGACAAAAAAGCCTGTCATCGACAGGCTTTTATTTAATCAGGCGTGAGCCACTGGCGTTGGATGCTCGCCCACTTTTCGCAGCAGCATTAGCAGGTAGATAAACGACACGCTGGCGATCATGATAAACAGCAGGTTGTCGGAATAGTTTTGCATCAACACCGAGGTGAAGGTTGGCCCCAACAAGCTGCCGATGGTGTAGCTCAACAGCAGCGCCTGGTTCATCGCCACCAGCTGATGGTGCTCAACTTTCTCGCAGGCCCAGGCCATCGCGACGGGATAGAGCGTAAAGCCCGCAGCCCCCAGAATAAACAGGGCGGGTGCCATTGCGGCATTGCTGAGCATGGCAAGACATCCCATGATCACCACGAACACCTGAACGCGCAGCACCAGCAGGCGACCGAAGCGGTCAGCCAGACGACCAATAGGCCACTGCCCTACGATCCCGGCGCTGACCATCACCGCCATCCAGAACCCGATACCGGAATCGCTCACGCCCTGGTGGTTCAGGTAGAGCGGCATCAGGCCATACAGCGAGCCGAGAACAATCCCGGAGATGATGCAGCCGTTAACGCCCAGGCGCGCCTGACGCAGTCGCAGCATCGGCCAGACGTGCGTCGCTTCCTGATGTTCGCTGTTTTGATTCACAATGCGCGTAAAGAGCAGCGGCAGGATTGCGGCCAACACCATACCCGTCACCCACGGCAGCACGCTCATCAGATCCGTCGGCAACTTACTGACCATCAGCTGGCCGAGCACGGTTCCCACGTAATACACCATCATATACGCCGCCAGCAGGCGTCCGCGATTGCGGGAGGTGCCGCTGCACATCAGCGCGCTTTCCACGACAACCCAGATCATCGCGCAGCCTACGCCAGCGATAAAGCGCCAGACCATCCAGCTCCAGAAGCCGACCATCAGGCCAAGCCCTGCACACCCAACGGCAAAAATCAGCGACGCCAGATAATAGCTGCGGTTAAAGCCAAAGCGTTTAATAAGGCTGCCCGTTAATAACGTCCCCAGAAGATTGCCCGTAAAAAAGGATGAGCTAACCATACCCACCTGCCAGGTCGGTAAGTTTTCATGGGCGAGCCACAGCGGGACGAGCGTATTCAACACTGCGATCGCCAGGGTCAACAGAAGCAGGCCACAGAGCAACAGGAGCACTGGCCGGGTATAGGTGGTCATGGATTAAAAACCGTGAGGAAGTTCAGATTTCGTGCGCATCATGCCACCGGCAAAAACAAAGTCAATCCACCGTTTCAGGCGGCTCGCACGATATGCCGCTTGTCGATTTAAAAAACTCATCCTGCTAATGCAAAGCCTGCTAGCAATATTAATTATCTATTTGTTTTTATTTATATCCGAGAAATTTAAAAGCGAAACATCAGTCGAAAAATTTCATGAATGAAAAAAGAAAAGCCGGGCGCTATGTCCCGGCTTTTTATAACAAAAAAAGAAATTAGCTGGCGATAGCCATACCGACCGTCATATGCAGGCCGTAAAACACGCCGCGGCCAATCAGCTCACCTGCCAGTATCAGCACAAAGGCCAGTGAAAGCACCGGCAGCGCAGGCTGATAGCCTTTTAGCTGAGGAGCAATCCAGCACGCCAGCGCGACCGCCAGCAGCACAATACGCCACGCCATCAGCGAACCGTAATCCGGTACCAGGGCAGAAGCCTGCTGGATTGAGCTGTGGATCGTTGCCAGCTCGGCCCCCTGCATCAAGGCGACAATGGCACTCACCACCAGCGCCAGCAGAGAAACGACAGGCAACAAGCGCATTGCCCAGCCATCAACACCCGCCACGCGCAACAGCAGATAGCCCAGCAGCGGCCCGCCAATAAACATCGTCAGGAAGAAGCTCATCGGCGTCCAGACGCTGTACCAGGTTGGAACGGTATCGATGGTGTTATAGACGCGCACCATCATCCACACGAACACCACGCCCAGCACCATGGTCACGATCAGCCACAGGCTGCGCACGCCCGCAGGCAATTTTTTCAGCGCCGCCAGCAGCCATCCCAGCCCACCGATCGCAAAGAAGATTGCCCCGCTGGCAATCTCATTACTGAGTGAGGATGCGCCCACGCGGTTCAGAGAGTTAAATGCGCGCATCGGCGACCCCAGGTGCAGCGTAGAGGCAATAAAGCCAATGACCATCAGCACCCACAGGCCAAACATGCTCAACACGACGCGCTGCTGCTGCTCGGCGTTCAGATTGCCTTTTAGCAACGCCAGGGCGAGCACAATAAAACCACCCGCAACGCACTGCCCAAAGACCGTGAAGATCATCAGCGGCCATTCATGCCATCCACTTCCCATCTCACACCTCCTTCGGGTTTGCCAGATAGCCGGTGGTATCCCCTGTCGGGCGGCTATTAGCGTTAGGTTTAATCACAATGCTCGGCTTCGTGAAGTGCGCGGACGGCAGCGGCGCAACGGCCGCAAGCTGGCCGTGCTTTTTACGCAGCTCGTCAATCGGGCCAAAGTCCAGCGCGCGCAGCGGGCAGGACTCCACGCAGATCGGCTTTTTACCGTCGGCCACGCGGGAGTGGCAGCCGTCGCACTTGGTCATGTGGCCTTTGGCTTCGTTATACTGCGGCGCACCGTACGGGCAGGCCATATGGCAGTAGCGGCAGCCGATGCAGACGTCTTCGTCCACCACCACAAAA
>NZ_SJOO01000013.1 GCF_004331265.1 Enterobacter wuhouensis
ATAGACCAAAAAAAGGTAGGCCGGGTAAGGCAACGCCGCCACCCGGCAAGTCAGACTGCACTCCACCTCACAATAAACTCCACAATCCCTTCAACATCATTCAAATCCAACACCGGAACTTCAAGCCCCAATACAACATCACTGGCCACCGCAATCACATGCTCATCCAGCGTTAGCTCCTGAACATCATGCCCTGCATCGCTTCGAAACAGCAGGATCTTTGCAACGGCCTCATGCTTAAACCCCTCAACCAGCACCAGATCCAGCGTGGAATGATCCATTCTGCTGACCAGATAAGCGAGATCCAGCGGCGCCTCAACCGGGGTTTCAGTCATCAACGCCCAGCGTTGACGGCTTGCCACCATCGTCTGTGCCGCGCCCGCTTTGCGCAGCTCATAGCTGTCTTTTCCCGGCTTATCGACATCCATATTATGGTGCGTATGCTTAATCAATCCGGGACGAATGCCCCTGGCGCAAAGCGCTGGTATCAGTTTTTTCAGCAACGTAGTTTTACCTGTACCACTCCAGGCAGAAATAGCTAAAACGGGTATCATCGTTTCTCCTGCATTGCCTGCAAATCTTCTGTCGTATTCATGTTCACGAATGCAGGCTTCAGGTCGCTGAAGTCCACCGGATGACCGCCTGCCTGCCGCATAAACACCATCACCCTTCGCTCCCCTGCAGCCAGATAATCCTGCAAGTCAGGAACTAACGATCTATGAATCAATGCAATAGTAGGATGGTCTCGTTCGCCGTCATGCACCCAGACTACGGGAGAATTACCACGCTGCTGTACCAGACGTTCTACCAGGCAATCCGGAATATACGGCGTATCACACGAACAAAAGACAAACCACTCTCCCTGTGACTGCTGCATCACCGAAAGCATGCCAGCCAGCGGCCCCGGATAATCCGCGAGGTTATCCTGATAAACGGGAAACCCGCTGCGCTGGTAGATATCGACATGGCGGTTAGCGCTCAGCGCCAGTGCCGACACCTGATCGACAAGCGTATCAGCGACGTGCCGCCATAATGGCTTACCGTTAAGGAGCTGAAGCCCTTTATCTTCCCCTCCCATGCGCGTCGCTCTGCCACCGGCCAGCACGACGCCGATGATTTCCTGGCACTGATTCACGAATATCGCCTCTTTTATTGTGGGTTTGACCCTGCTAACGTGTCACTCTAAATGAAAGGAGCACCACCATGAAATGTAAACGTCTGAATGAAGTCATTGAACTCCTCCAGCCAGCCTGGCAAAAAGAGCCAGAGCTGAACCTAATGCAATTTTTACAGAAACTGGCGAAAGAGTCAGGTTTTGACGGTGAACTGACGGACCTTTCTGACGACATCCTGATCTATCACCTCAAAATGCGTGATTCTGCCAAAGATGCTGTTATTCCTGGTATTCAGAAAGATTATGAGGAAGATTTTAAAACCGCATTGCTGCGCGCGCGCGGGGTAATTAAAGAGTAAAAGCTTGTAAGCGGAGCCACCGAAATCGCCACAAGATGATATCCTGAATCATTCGTATAATTTCCGGATGATCGGATGAACGACCAGGCTTTTACTTTCCAGACATTACACCCGGATACCATTATGGACGCCCTCTTCGAGCAGGGTATTCGGGTGGAATCTGGGTTAACCCCTTTAAACAGCTACGAAAACCGCGTCTATCAATTTCAGGACGAGGACCGTCAGCGCTTTGTTGTTAAGTTCTATCGTCCAAAACGCTGGTCTGCAGAACAAATTCAGGAAGAGCATCAGTTTACCCACGATATGCTGGATGACGACGTTCCCGTTGCTGCACCCCTGAAATTTAATAACCAAACGCTGCTAACGCACGAAGGGTTTTACTACGCTGTATTTCCAAGCCTGGGCGGCCGTCAGTTTGAGGCGGATAATATCGATCAGATGGAATGGGTTGCCCGCTATCTGGGACGCATTCATCAGACGGGACGTAAAAAGCCATTTATCGCCCGGCCCACTATCGGTATCGAGGAATATCTTATCGAACCCCGTAAGGTATTCGAAACCTCGACGCTAATCCCCAATGGATTAAAGGATAATTTCCTCAACGCGACCGATAAACTTATTGACGCGGTTAAAGCTTGCTGGCGCGATGATATTTCCACTCTGCGCCTGCACGGTGATTGCCATGCGGGAAATATCCTCTGGCGTGATGGCCCGCTGTTTGTCGATCTTGATGATGCGCGAATGGGACCTGCTGTTCAGGATCTCTGGATGCTGCTCAACGGCGACAAAGCCGAACAACGTATGCAGCTTGAAACCATCATTGAAGCGTATGAAGAATTCAGCCCCTTTAATTCAGACGAAATTGCCTTGATAGAACCTTTACGTGCGATGCGTTTTGTTTATTATCTCGCGTGGCTTATCAGGCGTTGGGACGATCCCGCATTCCCTCGAAATTTCCCGTGGCTCACCGGGGAGGATTACTGGCGCAGCCAGATATCCACATTTACCGAGCAGGTTAAGGTTCTGCAAGAACCCCCTTTGCAAATAACGCCGATGTATTAATTAGACACATCCAGGAGAGAGTTGATCATGAAAAAAATTTGGCTGGCGCTGGCAGGTATGATTCTGGCATTTAGCGCTTCTGCTGCACAGTTTACCGACGGTAAACAGTTCACCACGCTGGAAAAGCCGGTTGCCGGTGAGCCACAGGTTCTGGAGTTCTTCTCGTTCTACTGCCCGCACTGCTATCAATTCGAGGAAGTGCTGCACGTTTCGGATAGCGTGAAGAAAAAGCTGCCAGAAGGCACCAAAATGACCAAGTATCACGTTGAGTTCCTGGGCCCATTGGGTAAAGACCTGACTCAGGCGTGGGCGGTTGCTATGGCGCTGGGTGTGGAAGATAAAGTCACTGCCCCAATGTTTGAAGCCGTACAGAAAACCCAGACCGTTCAAACTACGGCTGATATCCGTAAAGTGTTCGTGGATGCGGGCGTGAAAGGTGAAGAGTACGACGCAGCCTGGAACAGCTTTGTGGTGAAATCCCTGGTTGCCCAGCAGGAAAAAGCGGCAGCTGACCTGCAGCTGCAGGGTGTGCCAGCCATGTTTGTTAACGGAAAATATCAGCTGAACATGCAGGGCATGGATACCAGCAGCATGGATATCTTCGTACAGCAGTATGCAGACACCGTGAAATATCTGGTTGAAAAGAAATAAGATTATTGATGTAAAAGCGCCGGTCACTGACCGGCGTTTTTGTATGAAGCTTTAATGTTGTCTATCTGCTCGTCTTTCTCGTTCCAGAGCGTATTAAGCCACTGCTGGAAACGACGTTTGAAATTCTTATCGTTAACGTAATCACCGTGCAGCCCGGCATCAATCGGGACCAAATCGACACGCACAACAATGCGCGTCAGTTTGCCGCTGAGCATATCGTAGAACGGCGTCTTGTCGTTTTCCGGATAGCAGAGCGTAACGTTCAGTAATTTATCGAACTGCTCGCCCAGAACGTTAAGCGCCATTGCTATGCCTGCCGCCTTAGGTGGCAGTAAGTTCTTGTAGGGCGAACGCGTCTGTTGGCGCTTCTCTTCCGTAAAGCGGGAGCCTTCTACAAAGTTAACAATAGTCGTCGGATGCGCGCGAAATTTCTCGCAGGAGCGGCGAGTGGTCTCCACATCTTTACCGCGATGTTCGGGATGACGAAGTAAATAGCTGCGTGAATAGCGTTTCATAAACGGCATATCCAGCGCCCAGCAGGCAAGGCCGATAAAAGGTACCCATGCCAGCTGCTGCTTAAGGAAGTATTTATTCATCGGAATGTGCTTGCGGAACAGCACGCATAACACCACGATATCAGCCCAGCTGTGATGATTGCAGATCAGGAGATACCAGTTCTTTTTATCGAGCCTTTCCAGTCCCTGGACGTCCCACTTTAAATGCGGATTCAGATACAGCAGGATCGCCAGGCCTTCGCACCAGCAGTACATCATCAAATTGCAAAATGCAGACACGGCTCGCCAGACCCGGGGTACAGGCAGCAAGAGTTTAATTATTCCGGCGAGGATGATTGGCACAGAACAGGCGATAGTCACCAGAATAGTTAAAATAATGCTGAGCACTAATGTTATTGCAGCGAGCAATCTCGACATGATGAGCTTTTTCAAGTGGTTAGATAAAGAGGTGCAGCCGGTCATCCGGTGCAGGGCGCTGATTTTATCAGAAAACAGACAAAAAAATGGTGCTTTAAGGCTGTAGGCAATGGGCTTTGACCTCTGTACAGCAGATTTATCTATGGAGGCAAGGTTGATGAGGCTTATATCCACATAGACTAAATTGCCATCAGTAAGCCATATAGACAAAAATACCATCACTAATTAACTGATAATTAAGCGTTAATTAATTTTATGTAGAACGTTTTAGCGTTTGTTATTCATATGAATTGAAAGTATACACAAAGTTATCCACAGAACGGTTTTTGCGAGCGATCCTCACGATCGCAAAATCTTTTCCTGTTTCCGGCCCTAATAACTGATGTTTTCATCCTTCTGTGGCATCCTTTACCCATAAATTGATTAAAGGCACGGACATTATGGTTCAGATCCCAGAAAACCCTCTTATTCTCGTCGATGGCTCTTCTTACCTGTATCGGGCGTATCATGCGTTTCCTCCTCTGACCAATAGCGCAGGAGAACCGACCGGCGCAATGTACGGCGTGCTGAATATGCTGCGCAGCCTGATCCTCCAGTATCAGCCCACCCATGCGGCGGTCGTCTTTGATGCGAAGGGCAAAACCTTCCGCGACGAACTGTTTGAGCATTACAAATCTCACCGCCCGCCAATGCCGGACGATCTGCGCGCGCAGATTGAGCCGCTGCATACCATGGTGAAAGCGATGGGTCTGCCTCTGCTGGCCGTCTCTGGCGTTGAGGCCGATGACGTGATCGGCACGCTGGCGCGTGAAGCTGAAAAAATGGGCCGCCCGGTACTGATCAGCACCGGCGATAAAGATATGGCTCAGCTGGTGACGCCTGGGATCACCCTGATTAACACCATGACCAACACCATTCTGGGGCCGGAAGAGGTCGTCGCGAAATATGGCGTGCCGCCAGAGCTGATTATCGATTTTCTGGCCCTGATGGGTGACTCCTCGGACAACATTCCAGGCGTGCCGGGCGTGGGTGAAAAAACCGCGCAGGCGCTGCTGCAGGGTTTGGGCGGTCTGGATACGCTGTATTCGCAGTCCGACAAAATCGCCGGCCTGACATTCCGTGGCGCAAAAACTATGGCCGCGAAACTGGAAGACAACAAAGAGGTGGCTTATCTCTCCTATAAGCTCGCTACCATCAAAACGGACGTTGAGCTTGAACTGGGCTGTGAACAGCTTGAAGTGCAGCAACCTTCCGCTGACGATCTGCTGAGCCTGTTTAAGCAATATGAATTCAAGCGCTGGATCGTTGATGTAGAAGGCGGTAAGTGGCTACAGGCAAAAGGCGCCAAGCCTGCTTCGAAGCCAAAAGAGACCATTGTCGTTGATGCTGAAGAGCTGGCGGAAGAAGAAGAAGCCGTAACCCTCTCCTTCGACAAGTACGAAACCATCCTAGAAGAGTCGCAGCTGGTCGCCTGGATTGAAAAACTGAAAAAAGCGCCGGTGTTTGCCTTCGATACGGAAACCGACAGCCTCGATAACATCTCAGCCAACATGGTGGGCCTGTCGTTTGCGACAGAGCCAGGCGTTGCGGCCTACGTGCCTGTTGCGCACGATTACCTGGATGCGCCGGATCAGATCTCCCGCGAGCGCGTGCTTGAACTGATGAAGCCAATTCTTGAAGATGACAAGGTACTGAAGGTCGGGCAAAACCTGAAATATGACCGCGGCATTCTGCAAAACTACGGCATTGAACTGCGCGGGATTGCCTTCGACACCATGCTTGAATCCTACATTCTGGACAGCGTGGCGGGTCGTCATGATATGGACTCCCTCTCTGACCGCTGGCTGAAGCACAAAACTATCACCTTTGAAGAGATCGCTGGCAAAGGTAAAAATCAGCTCACCTTTAACCAGATTGCGCTGGAAGAGGCGGGTCGCTACGCGGCAGAAGACGCCGACGTGACGCTGCAGCTTCACCTGAAGATGTGGCCAAAACTGCAGAAGCATGAAGGCCCGCTGAACGTGTTCCAGCATATTGAAATGCCGCTGGTACCGGTGCTTTCGCGGATTGAACGCAACGGCGTTAAGATTGACCCAACCGTTCTGCATAACCACTCTGGAGAGCTTGCACAGCGTCTGACCGAGCTTGAGCAAAAGGCCCACGAGCTTGCGGGCGAGCCGTTTAACCTGTCATCTCCTAAACAGCTACAGACCATCCTGTTTGAAAAGCAGGGCATCAAGCCGCTGAAGAAAACCCCTGGCGGCGCGCCGTCTACCTCTGAAGAGGTGCTTGAAGAGCTGGCGCTGGACTATCCGCTGCCAAAAGTCATTCTTCAGTATCGCGGTCTGGCGAAGCTTAAATCGACCTATACCGATAAGCTGCCGCTGATGATCAACCCGAAAACGGGCCGCGTGCATACCTCTTATCACCAGGCCGTTGCGGCGACCGGGCGACTCTCGTCGACCGATCCTAACCTGCAGAACATCCCGGTGCGTAACGAAGAGGGGCGTCGCATCCGTCAGGCGTTCATCGCACCAGATGACTATCTGATTGTCTCTGCGGACTACTCGCAAATTGAGCTGCGCATTATGGCGCACCTGTCGCGCGATAAGGGCTTACTGACCGCGTTTGCCGAAGGTAAGGATATCCACCGGGCGACGGCTGCTGAGGTGTTCGGCCTGCCGCTGGACAGCGTAACTAACGAACAGCGCCGCAGTGCGAAAGCGATCAACTTTGGTCTGATTTACGGCATGAGCGCCTTTGGCCTTTCCCGCCAGCTCAACATTCCGCGTAAAGAATCCCAAAAGTATATGGATCTCTACTTCGAGCGTTATCCGGGCGTGCTGGAGTACATGGAGCGCACGCGTGCCCAGGCGAAAGAAAAAGGTTACGTTAAAACCCTGGACGGTCGTCGTCTGTATCTGCCGGACATCAAATCCAGCAATGCGGCGCGTCGCGCAGGTGCAGAACGTGCCGCAATCAACGCCCCAATGCAGGGCACCGCAGCGGACATCATCAAGCGCGCAATGATTGCCGTAGATGCCTGGCTGGAAAAAGAGAAACCGCGCGTGAAAATGATCATGCAGGTGCACGATGAACTGGTGTTCGAAGTGCACAAGGACGATCTGGAAAACGTGTCTCAGAAGATCCACGAGCTGATGGAAAGCAGCATGACGCTGGATGTGCCGTTGCTGGTGGAAGTGGGTAGCGGTGAAAACTGGGATCAGGCTCACTAAGGGTTTATCGAATAACGCGCGTTTTACGTAAGTTAGCAACATAACAGCGCGCGTTTTGTGACGATCATTAGAATTCCCTATGTAAAGAATGAAAAAAAACTACAAAAAGTGCTTTTTCTACAGATAAAAAAGGGGTAGAGTTAACGACGTAGGGTACAGAGGTAAGATGTTCTATCTTTCAGACCTTTTACTTCACGTAATCGGATTTGGCTGAATATTTTAGCCGCCCCAGTCAGTAATGACTGGGGCGTTTTTTATTGCGGCAAAGAAAATGTCAGGCAAAAAAAAGCGCGGACATCGCCGCGCTCGTTATTACTCTTCTTCCGCTTCCGTGGCGGGTTCCAGCTCGTTGAACCAACTGTCTAGCTTCTGACGCAGCTTATCCACGCCCTGTTTTTTCAGCGATGAGAACGGCTCAACCTGCACGTCACCATTGAACGCCAGTACGGCTTCGCGAACCATATTCACCTGAGCTTTACGCGCGCCGCTTGCCAGCTTATCGGCTTTGGTCAGCAAGACCAGCACGGCGATATCGCTCTCTACGGCCCAGTCGATCATCTGCTGATCGAGATCTTTCAGCGGATGGCGAATATCCATCAGCACCACCAGGCCTTTCAGGCACTGGCGTTTTTCGAGGTATTCACCCAGCGCACGCTGCCATTTGATCTTCATCTCTTCCGGGACCTGCGCATAGCCGTAGCCCGGTAGGTCGACCAATCGCTTGCCGTCAGCCACTTCAAACAGGTTGATCAGCTGAGTACGGCCAGGTGTTTTTGAGGTACGCGCCAGGCTCTTCTGATTGGTCAGCGTATTTAGCGCGCTAGATTTCCCCGCATTGGAGCGGCCAGCGAATGCCACTTCAATACCTGTATCAGAAGGCAGGTGGCGAATATCAGGCGCACTGGTGACAAAATGCGTCTGTTGGTAGTTCCAGGTAGTCACGTGGTCGTCTCCAAAAATCGTAATCTGTGGGGGATTATACCCGAATGCGGACAAAAGACTTTGCTCATTGCAATTTGCGTGTAGGTAAAAACCCTGTTGTTTGTAGGAGATCTGCCATTAAAACTATGGGAGATTTAAGAGAAATCGCAGGTGTTTAAAAATGCAAAACATTAAATATCAGAGAGTTAATATTGGGTAATTATCTGAAAATCCGTTTTTGTACTCCTTCGTTGCTTGTTAGTTTAACGGAACAAGGTAAAGTGTGCGTCAAGGCGAGGATGCCAACAGGATAACGACTTAAGGACAAGGGTCAGGAACGCCAGGAGGCGAAGACTCAGGATTGTCAGGACGACGAGCGCCTGGAGGCGTTTTAACAGGAAAAGGAACCGTATCACGGACGGTATTAGCCAAGGGATAAACAGGGTTTGTTGTTGGCAAACATGGAATGTCTGGCCCGCTAAGGGTTGTGAGTCAGGAAAAAAGGCGACAGATTGCTCTGTCGCCTTTTTTCTTTGCTTGCTTTCTGCTAGATTTCGCCGCAATTCTATACTGAATAAAACGGCTTAAAGATAAAACATCATGAAAAAACCGACCACCGCAGCGGGCGCGAAACGCCCAGCAAAAGCACGCCGCAAAACGCGCGAAGAACTGAACCAGGAAGCGCGCGATCGCAAACGCGATAAAAAGCATCGTGGCCATGCGGCGGGTAGCCGTGCAAGCGGCAGCGGTGCAGCAGGCGCTTCTGCAAATGGTAAGGCGCAGAAAGATCCCCGTATCGGCAGTAAAACTCCCATTCCACTGGGCGTGACAGACACCCCGGTCACTAAGCAGCACAAACCAAAGAGCGAGAAACCTATGCTTTCACCGCAGGCTGAGCTGGATTTGCTGGAGAACGATGAGCGCCTGGACGCGCTGCTGGAACGTCTTGAAGAGGGTGAAACCCTGACCACTGAAGAGCAGTCATGGGTGGATGCCAAACTGGACCGTATCGATGAGCTGATGCAGAAGCTGGGCCTGTCTTACGATGATGAAGAAGACGAAGAAGAAGAAGAAAAGCAGGAAGATATGATGCGTCTTCTGAAGGGTGGAAACTAACATTTGCACCCGGCAGGTACGATAGTCCTGCTTATAACCCTTCCGGTTATATGTTATCTGGTGTGGTTATTCGTTAAACTACGGCGGTTGTCGCGGCGACAGAAGTGGCTGCGCACCCGAATGATGCCCCCCAACGGGGCCAGAACGGGCCGCCGTATGCGAACGCGACACCAACGGAAGGAGTGAGCATGTCAGCACCAACTATCGACTGGGATTTGGCCCTAATCCAGAAATATAACTATTCCGGGCCGCGTTATACCTCTTACCCCACCGCGCTGGAGTTCTCCGATACTTTCGGCGAGGCGGAATTTCAGCAGGCTGTCGCGCGCTATCCCGAGCGTCCGCTGTCGCTCTACGTCCATATTCCGTTCTGCCACAAGCTTTGCTACTTCTGCGGCTGCAATAAAATTGTTACCCGCCAGCAGCATAAAGCCGATCAGTACCTTGATGCGTTCGAACAAGAAATTCTGCATCGCGCGCCGCTGTTTGCCGGTCGTCACGTCAGCCAGCTTCACTGGGGCGGCGGTACGCCAACCTATCTGAATAAAACGCAAATCACCCGCCTGATGACGCTGCTGCGCAGCAACTTCAATTTTGATGAAGATGCCGAAATCTCGATTGAAGTGGATCCGCGTGAAATCGAGCTGGATGTACTGGATCACTTACGCGCAGAGGGGTTCAACCGCCTGAGCATGGGCGTGCAGGACTTCAACAAAGAGGTGCAGCGCCTGGTGAACCGCGAGCAGGACGAAGAATTTATCTTTGCCTTACTCAACCACGCGCGTGACATCGGCTTTACCTCAACCAATATCGACCTGATTTACGGCCTGCCGAAGCAGACGCCGGAGAGCTTTGCCTTCACGCTAAAACGCGTGGCCGAGCTCAATCCGGACCGCCTGAGCGTCTTTAACTACGCGCATCTGCCGACGCTGTTTGCCGCTCAGCGCAAAATCAAAGATGCCGACCTGCCGTCAGCCCAGCAAAAGCTGGATATCCTGCAGGAAACCATCACCTCGCTGACCGACGCCGGCTATCAGTTTATCGGGATGGACCACTTTGCCCGTCCGGACGACGAGCTGGCGATTGCCCAGCGTGAAGGCATTCTGCACCGCAATTTCCAGGGCTACACCACGCAGGGCGATACCGATCTGCTGGGAATGGGCGTCTCCGCCATCAGCATGATCGGCGACTGCTACGCGCAGAACCAGAAAGAGCTGAAGCTTTACTATCAGCAGGTCGATGAAACCGGCAACGCCCTGTGGCGCGGTATCGCATTAACCCGTGATGACTGCATCAGACGCGACGTCATAAAGGCGCTGATCTGCAACTTCCGTCTCGACTTCCGCGACGTGGAAGCGCAGTGGGATCTGACGTTCAGTGATTATTTCGCCGAAGACCTGAAGCTCATTGCACCGCTGGCGAAAGATGGGCTGGTGGATGCGTCGGAGAGTGCGATTGAGGTTACGCCGAAAGGGCGCCTGTTGATTCGTAATATCTGCATGTGCTTTGACGCGTACCTGCGTCAGAAAGCCCGTATGCAGCAGTTCTCGCGGGTGATTTAAGCTGCAATGCTGGGTGGCGGCTTCGCCTTACCCAGCCTACAAAAGTGCGAAATGTAGGCCGGGTAAGCGAAGCGCCACCCGGCTTTTCTTCACCTTCTAGCTAGCTAAACAGCCCCACCAGCGCCGCACACAGCACTGCGGCAACGGCTGTTTGTGGCGTATGGCTTTCAGCTGCTCCGCTAGAGAGCAAATTGACTAATGATTCCAGCATGATGATCCCCCCAAATTTCCGGGCACGATCATACAAAACTCATCGGAACAGTAAAGCGCAAAATAACGGCAATTTACGCTCAAATAATCATCTTTACACAGCGGTAAAGATCACTCCATTCCCAGCTCTTTCAGCTTGCGCGTCAGGGTATTTCGGCCCCATCCCAGCAGGCGAGCGGCCTCCTGTTTATGGCCCTGCGTATGACGAAGCGCGGTGGTCAGCAGCGTGCGCTCCATCTCAGGCTGAGCCTCAGACAGCAGGTTTTGATGACCGGAACGCAGCGCGCGATCGGCCCACTGCGCCAGCAGCGTCGCCCAGCTGTCCGGCAGCGCGTGTCCGGTGCTGCTTTCAGGGACAGTGGCTTCAAAAAGCTCCGCCGGTAAATCCTGAATCAGCACTTCCTGCCCGGCGGCCATCACGGTCAGCCAGCGACAGGTGTTCTCCAGCTGGCGCACGTTGCCCGGCCAGGCCAGGCGGGTGAGGGCGGCGTCGGTTTCCGGATGCAGCAGCTTCGCTTCAACGCCCAGCTCGCGGGCAGCCACCTGCAGGAAGTGACGCGCGAGGCGCGGAATGTCTTCACGACGCTCGCGCAGCGGCGGCAGGTGAACGCGGATCACGTTCAGGCGGTGGAATAAATCCTCGCGGAATTTACCCTCCTGCACGCGCAGCTCCAGGTTCTGGTGCGTCGCCGCGATAATGCGCACGTCGACCTTCACCGGCGCATAGCCGCCCACGCGGTAAAACTGCCCGTCGGCCAGCACGCGCAGCAGGCGCGTCTGAACGTCCAGCGGCATATCGCCGATTTCATCCAGGAAAAGCGTGCCGCCATCGGCCTGCTCAAAGCGACCCTGACGAATGGTATTCGCGCCGGTAAACGCCCCTTTTTCATGGCCGAACAGCTCGGACTCAATCAAATCCTTCGGGATCGCCGCCATGTTTAGCGCGATAAAAGGCGCTTTTGCCCGCGGGCTATGGCGATGCAGCGCGTGGGCAACAAGCTCTTTACCGGTTCCCGATTCGCCGTTAATCAATACGCTGATGGACGAACGTGAAAGACGTCCGATGATGCGAAACACATCCTGCATCGCAGGCGCTTCGCCAATGATGTCCGTCGTGGGGCCAAAATCGGGCGCATTACGAGGCTGTTGTTGTTCCTGGTAGTGGCTGATGGCGCGTTCGACCAGCGCAACCGCCTCGTCGATATCAAACGGCTTTGGCAGGTAATCAAACGCCCCTTGCTGGTAAGCGCTTACGGCGGCATCCAGATCGGAGTGCGCCGTCATTATGATGACCGGAAGCATAGGATGGCGTTGTTTGATCTGCTTTAACAGCGCCAGCCCGTCCATTCCCGGCATGCGAATATCGGACAGCAGAACGTCCGGCGTTTTGGTCGTCAGTGCATCAAGCACCTCGCTGCCGCTCTCAAACGTCGTGCAGGTCAATCCCGCTCCGGTGAGCGCGCGTTCAAGCACCCAACGGATGGAGCTATCGTCATCGACTACCCAGACTATCCCTCGTTGCATAAACGTCACCTTTATTTTTTAATCGGCAGGAAAACCGAAAACTCGGTATGCCCCGGCCAACTGGTAAATTCAATTTTGCCAGAGTGTTGGTCAATCAGGCTGCGGGCAATGGATAACCCCAGCCCGGTCCCGCCTTCGCGGCCGCTGACCATCGGGTAAAACAGCGTGTCCTGCAGATGCGGTGGAATACCCGGTCCGTTATCTTCGACGTCGATACGTGCCGCCAGACGGTAGCGAACGCCGTGCAGCGTAAGCTGGAATGCGGTGCGGGTGCGCAGGATTATTTCGCCCCCCTCCGGCCCCAGCGCCTGCAGCGCGTTGCGCACAATATTCAGCAGAACCTGTTCGATCTGATCCGGGTCGTGCGCCAGTTCCGGCAGGCTTGGGTCGTAATCACGCACCAGCGTGACGTTGTCCGGGAGTTCCATAGAGACAAGCTTCACCACGCGCTCGGCCACTTTATGAATGCTTTCAGAGATATGCATTCCCGGCTGCTGCGGCCCTAACAGGCGGTCGACCAGATTACGCAGGCGGTCGGCCTGTTCAATGATGACGTTGGTATACTCCGCGAGCGCGGGGTCCGGCAGCGCTTTGGTCAACAGCTGCGCCGCGCCGCGAAGCCCGCCCAGCGGGTTTTTGATTTCATGCGCCAGGCCGCGTACCAGGTCGCGAGCCGCGATTTGCTGGGCGTGCTGGAGCTGCTCCTGGCTGAGGCGGCGCTGGTTATCCATCGGCGCCATTTCGAGCAGGATCAACCCTTCAGGCAGCCGCTGCGCCGTCAGGGACAGAATGTGCGAGCGCCCGTCGATCACCAGCGTCACTTCGTTATCCGTGAACCCCTGACCGGCCTGCAGACTCTCCTGCATCAGGCCAATATTCAGCGAAAAATAGCTCAACAGCTCAGGAAGCGGGGTGCCAAACAGTTTACGCGCGCTCTGGGCGAGCAGCTGCTGCGCCGCCGGGTTGGCGTAATGCACCGCCAGCTCGTCATCGACCAGCAAGATACTGTTAATCAAGGAATTGAGGATCTGCCCAGCATCGGGCAGCGTGCCAGTTGCCATTCAGCAGTCTCCTGGAGTTGGTTGCACTAATTTAGTGCAGTATAGCTTTTTCGTCGTAAAAAGCGCGTGAGATCAGGTTGTTGGTGGAGAAAAAAGCCCATCCGAAGATGGGCTGAAAGTTTCCACGGCAACAACTAAAAACAGCTTGCGGGTCACGCGAAAAGGTCGCGTGAAACCCGTTAAAACTTAAACGCTGTAGTACAGTTCGAACTCAACCGGGTGCGGGGTCATGCGAACGCGGTCGTTTTCTTCGGTACGCAGCGCGATGTAAGCGTCGATAGCTTCATCGGTGAACACGCCGCCAGCCGTCAGGAACTCACGGTCTGCGTCCAGCGCCTGCAGGGCTTCTTCCAGAGAACCGGCAACCTGTGGGATCTCTTTCGCTTCTTCTGGCGGCAGGTCGTACAGGTTTTTGTCCATGGCTTCGCCTGGGTGGATCTTGTTCTTAATACCGTCCAGACCGGCCATCAGCAGCGCTGCGAAGCACAGGTATGGGTTAGCCGCTGGGTCCGGGAAGCGCACTTCGATACGGCGCGCTTTTGGCGACGCAACAACCGGGATACGGATAGAAGCAGAACGGTTACGGGCAGAGTAAGCCAGCATGACCGGCGCTTCGTAGCCTGGGACCAGACGCTTGTAGGAGTTAGTGGTTGGGTTCGCCAGGGCGTTGATCGCTTTAGCGTGTTTGATAACACCACCGATGTAGTGCAGCGCCTGCTCGGACAGACCGGCATATTTGTCGCCAGAGAACAGGTTAGTGCCGTTCTTGGACAGGGACATGTGGCAGTGCATACCGGAACCGTTGTCGCCAAACATTGGTTTTGGCATGAAGGTCGCGGTTTTACCGAAACGGTGCGCAACGTTGTGCACAACGTATTTGTAGATCTGAATCTCATCCGCTTTTTTGGTCATGGTGTTGAAGCGGGTAGCGATTTCGTTCTGGCCAGCGGTGGCCACTTCGTGGTGGTGCGCTTCAACAACCAGGCCCATCTCTTCCATGATCAGACACATGGTAGAACGAATGTCCTGTGAAGAATCGACCGGAGGAACCGGGAAGTAACCGCCTTTCACGCCAGGACGGTGACCTTTGTTACCACCTTCGTATTTGGTGGAAGAGTTCCATGCGCCTTCGATGTCATCGATAGCCACGTGGGAACCAGAAATTGAAGCGCCGAAACGGATGTCGTCAAACAGGAAGAACTCTGGCTCTGGCCCGAACAGAACGGTGTCCGCGATGCCGGTAGAACGCAGGTACTCTTCAGCGCGTTTCGCGATGGAGCGTGGATCGCGGTCGTAACCCTGCAGCGTGCCTGGCTCGAGGATATCACAACGGATGATCAGAGTCGGTTCTTCGAAGAACGGGTCAATGAGCGCGGTGGTCGCGTCCGGCATCAGAACCATGTCGGATTCGTTAATGCCTTTCCAGCCGCCAATGGAGGAGCCGTCAAACATTTTGCCTTCTTCAAAGAATTCGGCGTTCACCTGATGAGCAGGGATTGTGACGTGCTGTTCTTTACCTTTGGTATCGGTGAAGCGCAGATCAACAAACTTCACTTCATGTTCGTTCAGCATCGTCAAAACGTGTTCAGCGGACATACTTAACTCTCCAGATTGGTCATTGTCGTCGTGGTAACGAGGTCTTCAATTTCTGTTTGTACTGGCTGTTGCCATGTATTTTTTATAAAGCGAAATCTGTGCCAACTTTTAAAACACCCCCAAAAGGCGTTATCATGCGCACCATAGTGCAAAAGGGCTGCACCACGATGGATTTGTTGCACCAGTATAGTGCTTCAATGTGAACATTGAGCACCATATTGGTGCAATTTACGTTAAAGTGCCCTTTTACCGCTCCGTGAAAGCGATCACAAAGCATCTCTGCAATACTTGTTTGCGGGGGATGTTTGTGATCCTGTTTTGTAGTGCGATTAATCCGTGTACAATAACGCGCTATTTCTAAATGCCTGAGGCAAAGTTGTGATCGAAAATTTGCGTAACATCGCCATCATCGCGCACGTAGACCATGGTAAAACTACCCTGGTTGACAAGCTGCTGCAGCAATCCGGTACGTTTGATGCGCGTGCCGAAACCCAAGAACGCGTGATGGACTCCAACGATTTGGAGAAAGAGCGTGGGATTACTATCCTCGCGAAAAACACCGCGATTAAATGGAATGACTACCGTATCAACATCGTTGATACCCCAGGGCACGCCGACTTCGGTGGTGAAGTTGAACGTGTAATGTCCATGGTAGACTCCGTTCTGCTGGTCGTTGACGCAATGGATGGCCCAATGCCACAGACGCGCTTCGTGACCAAAAAAGCTTTTGCCCATGGTCTGAAGCCAATCGTTGTTATTAACAAAGTTGACCGCCCTGGCGCGCGTCCTGACTGGGTTGTTGACCAGGTCTTCGACCTGTTCGTTAACCTCGACGCGACCGACGAGCAGCTGGACTTCCCTATCGTTTACGCTTCTGCGCTGAACGGTATTGCAGGTCTGGACCACGAAGACATGGCCGAAGACATGACCCCGCTGTACCAGGCGATTGTTGACCGTGTTCCTGCACCAAACGTTGATCTCGACGGCACCCTGCAGATGCAGATCTCTCAGCTCGACTACAACAACTACGTTGGCGTCATCGGCATTGGTCGTATCAAGCGCGGTAAAGTTAAGCCTAACCAGCAGGTTACTATCATCGATAGCGAAGGCAAAACCCGTAACGGTAAAGTCGGTAAAGTCCTGACTCACCTAGGTCTTGAGCGTATCGATAGCGACATCGCTGAAGCAGGCGACATCATCGCCATCACCGGTCTGGGTGAGCTGAACATCTCCGACACCATCTGCGATCCGCAGAACGTCGAAGCGCTGCCGGCCCTGTCCGTTGATGAACCAACCGTATCCATGTTCTTCAACGTCAACACCTCTCCGTTCTGTGGTAAAGAAGGTAAGTTCGTTACTTCTCGTCAGATCCTTGACCGCCTGAACAAAGAGCTGGTGCACAACGTTGCGCTGCGCGTTGAAGAAACACCAGACGCCGATGCATTCCGCGTGTCCGGTCGTGGTGAGCTGCACCTGTCAGTTCTGATCGAAAACATGCGTCGTGAAGGTTTCGAGATGGCGGTTTCCCGTCCGAAAGTTATCTTCCGCGAAATCGACGGCCGTAAACAAGAGCCGTTCGAAAACGTCACGCTGGACGTTGAAGAGCAGCACCAGGGTTCTGTGATGCAGGCTCTGGGCGAGCGTAAAGGCGACCTGAAAAACATGAATCCAGACGGCAAAGGCCGCGTACGTCTCGACTACGTGATCCCAAGCCGTGGTCTGATCGGCTTCCGTTCAGAATTCATGACCATGACGTCCGGTACCGGTCTGCTGTACTCCACCTTCAGCCACTACGACGACGTGCGTCCAGGCGAAGTGGGCCAGCGTAACAACGGCGTGCTGATCTCCAACGGTCAGGGTAAAGCGGTTGCGTTCGCACTGTTCAGCCTGCAGGACCGCGGTAAGCTGTTCCTGGGCCACGGTGCCGAAGTTTACGAAGGCCAGATCATCGGTATTCACAGCCGTTCTAACGACCTGACCGTAAACTGCCTGACCGGTAAGAAACTGACCAACATGCGTGCGTCCGGTACTGACGAAGCAACGGTTCTGGTTCCACCGGTTAAGATGACCCTGGAGCAGGCTCTGGAGTTCATCGATGATGACGAACTGGTCGAAGTGACTCCACAGTCAATTCGTATCCGTAAACGTCACCTGACCGAGAACGACCGTAAACGCGCGATGCGTGGTCCGAAAGAAGACTAATTCACTCCTCTTTTAGTCTCTAAAACCCCGCCCTTATGGCGGGGTTTTTCTTTTTCTGCGTTGTGTCCCTCTCCATAGCCAAACCTTATCTTTCCCGCTACAGTTACTTTTCCACGGCGAAAAGGAGATAAACATGCTTTATATCTTTGATTTAGGAAATGTAATCGTCGACATCGATTTCAATCGGGTGCTGGGCGCATGGAGCGATTTTAGCCGTGTACCGCTGGCGACGCTAAAGCAGAATTTTAAGATGGGGGAAACCTTCCACCAGCACGAGCGCGGCGAGATAAGCGATGAAGAATTCGCAGAGCGCTTCTGCCATGAAATGGATCTGCCGTTAAGCTACGAACAGTTTTCCCACGGCTGGCAGGCGGTATTTGTCGCGATCCGCCCGGACGTCACCGACATCATGCAAAAGCTGCGCGAGCAGGGGCATCGCGTGGTGGTGCTGTCGAACACCAACCGTCTTCACACCACCTTCTGGCCGGATGAATATCCGGAAATCCACGCTGCGGCGGATAAAATCTATCTCTCCCAGGAGATGGGGATGCGCAAGCCGGAAGCGCGTATTTATCAGGCCGTCCTGCAGGAAGAAGGCTATTCTGCGGCCGACGCGGTCTTTTTCGACGACAATGCCGATAATATAGAGGGAGCTAACCAGCTGGGTATCACGTCAATTCTGGTGACCGGAAAAGAGACGATACCGAACTACTTTGCGAAGCAGCTATGCTAAAAACCGTTCATCAAAAAGCGACACATCACTCGCGCCCTTTTCGGGCGTGGCTGAAACTGCTCTGGCACCGCATTGATGAAGATAACATGACGACGCTGGCGGGCAATCTCGCCTACGTGTCGTTGCTCTCACTGGTGCCGCTGGTGGCGGTTATCTTTGCGCTTTTTTCCGCGTTTCCGATGTTTGCGGACGTCAGCCTGCAGCTTCGTCATTTCGTTTTTGCGAATTTCATTCCCGCCACAGGGGACGTTATTCAGAACTACATTGAGCAGTTTGTTGCTAACTCCAGCAAGATGACGGCGGTGGGGGCGTGCGGGCTTATCATCACCGCGCTGCTGCTGATGTACTCCATCGACAGCGCCCTGAACACCATCTGGCGGAGCAAGAAAGTCCGGCCAAAGGTTTACTCCTTTGCCGTGTACTGGATGATTTTGACGCTCGGCCCGCTGCTGGCGGGAGCGAGCCTGGCGATCAGTTCATATCTTCTTTCGCTGCGCTGGGCGAGCGACTTGAACAGCGTAATTGATAACGTGCTGCGCATCTTCCCGCTGATATTGTCCTGGCTCTCGTTCTGGCTGCTATACAGCGTGGTGCCGACGACGCGCGTGCCCAACCGTGACGCCATCGTGGGTGCCCTGGTCGCGGCCGTGCTCTTTGAATTGGGCAAGAAAGGGTTCGCGCTCTACATCACCATGTTCCCGTCGTATCAGCTGATTTACGGCGTGCTGGCGGTAATCCCCATTTTGTTTGTCTGGGTCTACTGGACCTGGTGCATCGTCTTGCTTGGTGCCGAAATAACTGTCACTCTCGGGGTCTACCGCGAACTAAAACAAGCAGCGATTGCTGAAAAACAACAAGAAGCAGACCAACCATGATTGCATTGATACAACGCGTAACCCGTGCCAGCGTCACCGTGGAGGACGAGGTGACGGGTGAAATTGGCCCAGGACTTTTGGTGTTGTTAGGTGTCGAAAAGGATGACGACGAGCAAAAAGCCAACCGCCTGTGCGAGCGCGTGCTGGGCTACCGCATCTTCAGCGATGTGGAAGGCAAAATGAACCTGAACGTGCAGCAGGCAGGCGGCAGCGTGCTGGTGGTTTCCCAGTTTACGCTGGCGGCTGATACCGAGCGCGGCATGCGTCCGGGCTTTTCGAAAGGTGCAGCGCCGGACCGTGCAGAAGCACTGTATGAGTACTTTGTTGAGCGCTGTCGCCAACAGGACATGAACACGCAAACCGGACGATTCGCTGCAGATATGCAGGTATCGCTGGTGAACGATGGCCCCGTCACATTCTGGCTCCAGGTATGAGCCAGCTGGCGGTCAGGCCGCGGGTAACAAGAGAGAGTACAGCTATGTATCACCTTCGAGTACCGCAAACGGAAGAAGAGTTAGAGGTTTACTACCAGTTTCGCTGGGAAATGCTGCGCAAGCCATTACATCAACCGAAAGGGTCAGAACGCGACGCCTGGGACGCGATGGCGCACCATCAAATGGTGGTGGATGAAGAGGGCAACCTCGTCGCCGTCGGACGCCTGTATATCAACGCCGATAACGAAGCCTCTATTCGTTTTATGGCCGTTCACCCGTCCGTTCAGGATAAAGGCCTCGGCACCCTGATGGCGATGACCCTGGAGTCCGTTGCCCGTCAGGAAGGCGTTAAGCGCGTCACCTGCAGCGCCCGTGAAGACGCCGTCGAATTCTTTGCCAAGCTCGGTTTTGTGAATCAGGGGGAGATCGCCGCCCCGCAAACCACGCCGATTCGCCACTTTTTGATGATCAAACCGATTGCCACGCTGGACGACATTCTGCACCGCGCCGACTGGTGCGGCCAGCTGCAGCAGGCGTGGTATGAGCACATTCCGCTCAGTGAAAAGATGGGCGTACGCATTCAGCAGTACACCGGACAAAAATTCATTACCACCATGCCGGAAACCGGTAACCAGAACCCTCACCACACGCTGTTTGCCGGTAGCCTGTTTTCCCTGGCGACCCTCACCGGCTGGGGGCTGATCTGGCTCATGCTGCGCGAGCGTCATCTGGGCGGCACCATTATTCTGGCCGATGCCCATATTCGCTACAGCGCACCGATCAGCGGCAAGCCGAGCGCGGTAGCCGACCTTGGCGCACTGGGCGGCGATCTCGACCGCCTGGCGCGCGGCCGTAAGGCGCGCGTGCAGATGCAGGTGGAGCTGTTTGGTGATGAAACGGCAGGCGCGGTGTTTGAAGGCACCTATATCGTTCTGCCTGCAAAGCCGTACGGTGCGTACGAAGAGGGCGGGAACGAGGAAGAGTAGGGGTCGTCTGGAAAGCGGCTCGCAAAATCGCCCGCCATTTTCTAAATATCCTTTAACACTAAATGGATAAGGAGTATTTTGCCTGAAAATTAACCGCAGATGATATACTAAGGTGATATATGAGTCTTTTGGCGGATCTTGATATGGGCAGAATACTGATCAATTTGTCTGATGACGTGATTCAGCGGCTGGATAACCTGAAGCAGCTGCGTAACCGGCCCCGCGCCGAATTGCTACGGGAAGCTATTGAGCAATATCTTGACCAGCAGAGTTCATCGGTTATCCGCGATGCGCTTGGCCTGTGGGGAAACCAGCAGGAAGATGGGCTTGAGTATGAACGCAAGCTGCGTGAGGAGTGGTAATCATGGAGCACATGGCTGTGTTTGATACCAATATTCTCATCGATCTTTTTAATAATCGCGTTGAGGCGGCGGATGCGATTGATCGCACGGCGTCGCATAGAGCCATTAGCCTAATCACGTGGATGGAAGTCATGGTGGGCGCGCGCAAGCACGGTCATGAAGCAAAAACGGCGGCTGTGATGGGGGCTTTTGAAATTATTGATGTGTCACGTGATATCGCGGAAAGAAGCGTATTACTTCGCGAGAAGCACGGCATGAAGCTGCCCGATGCCATCATTCTGGCTACGGCTCAGAGCAGAAGTTGCCCGTTAATTACGCGCAATACGAAAGACTTTTCGGGCATCGCCGGGGTCGTTTCACCTTACCAGCTGTAGGCCGGGCAAGCTTGCGCCGCCCGGCACCCTCACAGGAGATTACTCCCCTTCACCCGGGAACAGGAACGGGTTGATCGAGCTGCGGGCAAAGCCCTCCTGCTCCATCTTCGCGTCCAGAATCAGCGAGGCGAGATCGTCGGCCACGGCTTCGACTTTCGGGTCTTTTTCCTGATACAGAATCTTCAGGTAAGTGCCGCAGTCGCCGCAGCTTTCCGCTTTCACTGCCGCTTCTTCATTTTCCAGCGACCAGTAGTTCAGATCGCGGGTCTGTTCGCAGTTGCTGCACTTGATGCGCACCACGTGCCACTCGGTTTCACACAGGTTGCAGTGCAGATAGCGCAGCCCCTGAGTCGTGCCAATCTGCACCATGCTGGAGACCGGCATCGAACCGCAGACCGGGCAGAACTGACGCGCTTCGCCGTATTCAGCGCGGGCTTTGCCCGGGATCAGGCTGGCCATTTGCGCCCAGTAGAGCGACAGCGCGGCCCAGATGAACGGGGCTTTATCGCTGCTCACCAGCGAGAAGTCGGACGCGAACAGCGCGCTCGCCATCTCTTCCAGCTCCAGGTCAGAGGCTTTTTCCAGATTCTCGATAACCGCCAGCGCGGTTCCGCTCATCTCCGGCTTCAGCTCGGCAATCAGCGAGTTCAGCAGCTTATGCCAGTGCTTGTCGCGCGGCAGGACGTGAATATCCAGCGGCGGCTTGCCCTGCTCGTTGGCTTCCTTGATGCGCGCGGTCAGGTCAATGTGCAGCGGGTGGTCGTACAGCACCACTTCCTGCGCGTGGGCAACCAGCGCGGCAAAGCGCAGGAAATCGCCCAGCGGGTTATTCTCTGCCAGCTCGCGCAGACGCTCTGCGCGGCGGTTGTAGAGGTTCTTGAGCCTGGGGAATAACAACGGCGGAATGTAATCCGCCGTGCGTTTCTCGCTCGAACCCAGCTCATCTTGCGGGATTATGCGAATACTCATTCAGATGACTTTTCCTGTTTCTGGCGGACTTCACGGTACCAGCGCGGGTGATGTTTCTTCGCCCACTTGCTGGTTACCCATCCTTCCACCATCGCGGTAATGGTGCCTTTCACCCAGAGGGCGGCGTAGATATGCACCATGATAACCACAATTAACGCCACTGCGGCAAATGAATGCAGCATCAGCGCGAATCGGATCACCGGGATTGAGAAAGCAGGCGCAAAGTACGGACGCCAGATGATCACGCCGCTCACCAGCAACAGGACCAGGAAGATAATCGCCGCCCAGAATACGCATTTCTGGCCGAAGTTATAACGCCCGGTATCACCTACTTCCTCGTTGACGACGATCTTACGAATATTCTTCGCCCAAAAGATATCATCCCGATTGATTAGGTTATGGTGCCAGTATCGGAAAAACATGATGATGAACGACGCGAACATGATGACGCCAACAAACGGGTGCAGTATACGCGCCAGCTGCGGTGTCCCCATGATCTGCATCAGCCAGTTGAAGGACGGGAAGAAGAACCCCAGCCCGCTTATCGCCGCCAGCATGAAGCAGAAGGCGGTGACCCAGTGGTTGATGCGTTCCGGCGCGGTGTAGCGCACGATGGTGTCACGTTTTCTCATTTGCGCACCTCGTCTTTCTCTTCATGCAGGTTGTCGTCTTCCTCTTCCGCGCGGTTCGGACCAACGCCGACGTAGTGGAAGATGCTCGCTGCGAAGGTGGCAGCAAAACCAACCGCTGCCAGCGGTTTCCAGATGCCTTTCCAGAACTTCACGGTGGCGCTGATTTCCGGATTCTCCGGCAGGCCGTGATACAGGTTCGGCTTGTCGGCGTGGTGCAGCACGTACATCACGTGCGTACCGCCAACCCCGGCCGGATCGTACAGCCCTGCGTTGTCGTAGCCGCGGGTTTTCAGCTCGGATACGCGCTCACCCGCCAGCGTTTTCATATCCTCTTTGGAGCCAAAGTGGATAGCGCCGGTTGGGCAGGTCTTCACGCATGCAGGCTCCTGGCCGACGGTGACGCGGTCAACGCACAGCGTGCATTTGTAGACGCGGTTGTCTTCCGGGTTCAGGCGCGGCACGTCGAACGGACAGCCGGCGATGCAGTAGCCGCAGCCGATGCACTGCTCGGACTGGAAGTCGACGATGCCGTTGGCATACTGAATGATAGCCCCTTCTGACGGACACGCCTTCAGGCAGCCCGGATCCGCACAGTGCATACAGCCGTCTTTGCGGATAAGCCATTCCAGCTTGTCGTTCTGCTCCACTTCCGAGAAACGCATCACCGTCCAGGACTTGGCGGTCAGGTCCGCCGGGTTGTCGTACACCCCGACGTTGTGACCCACTTCGTCACGCAGGTCGTTCCACTCTGAACAGGCCACCTGACAGGCTTTACAGCCGATACAGGTGGTCACGTCGATAAGCTTCGCCACTTCCTGCTGGTGGTCCCGCGCCTGAGGCGCGGGCGTGAAACTGTTTGTCGCGGAACGACGGATAATGTCTTGAGATTGATAAGCCATAAGTCGTCTCCGTTACACCTTTTCCACGTTCACGAGGAAGGCCTTAAACTCCGGCGTCTGCGTGTTCGCATCGCCGACGAACGGCGTCAGGGTGTTCGCAATGAACCCTTTCTTCGCCACGCCCTCATAGCCCCAGTGGATCGGGATACCGATGGTGTCCACCTGCTGACCGTGAACGTTCAGCGTGCGAATACGCTTGGTCACCACCGCCTTGGCTTTGATATAGCCGCGGTTAGAGGAGACCTTCACGGTATCGCCATGGGCGATGCCGAGCTTGTTCGCCAGCTTCTCGCCGATCTCCACAAACTGTTCCGGCTGCGCGATGGCGTTAAGCAGCGCGTGCTTGGTCCAGTAGTGGAAGTGCTCGGTCAGACGGTAGGTCGTACCCACGTACGGGAACTTGTCCTTTTTACCCAGCGCGTCGAAATCGCCCTTGAAGATACGGGCTGCCGGGTTAGAGACCACGTTCGGGTGCAGCGGGTTGGTGCCCAGCGGCGTCTCAAACGGCTCGTAGTGTTCCGGGAACGGACCTTCCGCCATCTTATCGATAGCAAACAGGCGTCCCATCCCTTCAGGCTGCATGATAAACGGCCCAACGTCGCTGCCCGGTGCGGCAGTGCTGTAGTCCGGAATATCCACGCCGCCCCATTTCGCGCCGTCCCACTTCAGAAGCTGACGCTTCGGATCCCACGGGTTGCCCTGCGGGTCAGCGGACGCGCGGTTATAGAGGATGCGGCGGTTCAGCGGCCACGCCCATGCCCAGCCCAGCGTATTGCCGAGTCCCGACGGGTCGGCGTTATCGCGGTTGGCCATCTGGTTGCCTTTCGGCGTCCAGCTACCGGCAAAGATCCAGCAGCCGCTTGACGTCGTACCGTCATCGCGCAGGTGTGCGAAGGTGCTGAGCTGATCGCCTTTCTTCGCCAGAACCGCGCCGGTGGCCGGGTCGATAACGTCCGCCAGCGCCTTGCCGTTGCTCTCCATGGCCACTTCTTCCGGCGCAGGGTTTTCCGGCGTCGAGTAGTTCCAGGTCATGTTCAGCACCGGTTCCGGGTTCGCGCCGCCTTCTGCCGCATACATCTTACGCAGGCGTAAGAAGATGCCGGCCAGGATCTCGCCGTCGTTAAGGGCGATGCCCGGGGCGTCCGCGCCCTTCCAGTGCCACTGCAGCCAGCGTCCGGAGTTGACGATAGAACCGTTCTCTTCTGCGAAGCAGGTGGACGGCAGGCGGAAAACTTCGGTCTGAATCTTCGATGGATCGACGTCGTTCGATTCACCGTGGTTCTGCCAGAAGGTCGAGGTTTCGGTGTTGAGCGGGTCAATCGTCACCAGGAACTTCAGCTTCGACAGCGACTCGACAACCTTGTTTTTGTTCGGGAACGAGGCAACCGGGTTAAAGCCCTGGCAGATATAGCCGTTGACCTGGCCCTGGTGCATCATCTCGAAGTACTGCAGAACGTCGTAGCCTTTGTCCCACTTCGGCAGCCAGTCAAAGCCCCAGCTGTTTTCCGCCGTCGCTTTGTCACCGAAGAAGGCTTTCATCATCGAGACGAAGAACTTCGGATAGTTGCCCCAGTAGTTTACCTGTCCTTCGAGCAGCGGTTTTGGCGTGCTGGCGGTCAGGTAGGTCTGCAGGTCGGGCTGTTTCTCGCTCGGCAGGTTCATGTAGCCCGTCAGGCTTTGAGACAGCAGGCCGAGGTCGGTCAGGCCCTGAATGTTGGAGTGGCCGCGCAGGGCGTTCACGCCGCCGCCTGCCATCCCCATGTTGCCGAGCAGCAGCTGAACCATCGCCATGGTGCGAATGTTCTGCGCGCCGATGGAGTGCTGCGTCCAGCCGAGGGCATACAGGAACGACGCGGTTTTATCCTTCGCGCTGGTCTCGGCGATCAGCTCGCACACCTTCAGGAAGTCCGCCTTCGGCGTCCCGCAGATGTTTTCGACAACGTCCGGCGTATAGCGGGAAACGTGCTCTTTCAGCAGGTTCCACACGCAGCGCGGGTGTTGCAGGGTGGTGTCGCGCTTCGCAAAGCCTTTCTCGTCCAGCTCGTAGTTCCAGCTGGTTTTGTCGTACTTGCGTTTTTCCGCGTCGTAACCGCTGAACAGGCCATCGTCGAAGCTGTAGTCCTCACGCACGATCAGGCTGGCGTTGGTGTAGGCTTCGGTGTATTCGCGGTTATATTTTTCGTTGGTCATCAGGTACAGCAATACGCCTGACAGGAAAGTGATGTCAGTACCTGAACGAATAGGGGTGTAGAAATCCGCCACTGACGCCGTACGCGTAAAGCGGGGATCGATCACAATCAGTTTCGCACCGTTGTGGATTTTGGCTTCCATCGCCCAGCGGAACCCGACAGGGTGCGCTTCAGCGGCGTTACCGCCCATCACCACAATAAGGTTGGCGTTCTTAATGTCGACCCAGTGGTTGGTCATCGCACCGCGACCAAATGTTGGAGCAAGACTTGCTACCGTTGGTCCGTGTCAGACGCGCGCCTGGTTGTCGACCGCGAGCATACCGAGTGCGCGCGTGAATTTCTGGGTTAAATAACCGGTTTCGTTGCTGGAGGCAGAAGCACACAGCATGCCGGTAGAGAGCCAGCGGTTGACGGTGACGCCGTCGCCGTTCTTCTCGATAAAGTTGGCATCGCGGTCTTCTTTAATGTGTTTTGCGATGCGGTCAAACGCCTCTTCCCAGCTGATTTGCTGCCACTTGTCTGAGCCTGGCGCGCGATATTCCGGGAATTTCAGGCGGCTTTCGGAGTGGATAAAGTCCACCAGGCCAGCCCCTTTCGGGCACAACGCACCACGGTTAACCGGATGGTCCGGGTCGCCTTCGATGTGGAAGATAGACGCTTTGGCATTTTTTGCACCGTCGCCGAGGCTATACATCAACAGCCCACAGCCGACGGAGCAGTACGTACAGGTGTTACGGGTTTCGCGGGTGCGCAGCAGCTTATACTGCCGTGTTTCCGCCAGCGCTACGCCGGGCGCAAAGCCCAGTGCCGCTGCCGTTGTGCCTGCCATACCGCCAGCGCAGATCTTAAAGAACTGCCTTCTGCTGACCTGCATGGGTCACTCCTTGGTTCATTTCGACATTGCTTTGTAGTTTTACTTTGCGGTTGAGAATTGACCGCAAAGGAGAAAAATTTGCGTTAATCCCTCATTTCTCCGAGGGATATCATCAGAATACCACAATGTCGGTACGCCTGTTCCAATGGCGTTAAAACAAAGTGAACGTATTATCACGGCATTGATTATAAAATGTGATATCAATCACATTATTAACCCTGCATGTTAAAGGGGTGTAGCGGGGGTCGGGTTGCACCTCTCCCAAATGAGTAGGTAAACTCGATGCTGAAAAGTTGATCCATACTATGCGTAAGGCCTGCACTTTATGATGCAATAGCAGGCTCACCTCCGTGGTTGTTCAGGAATACCGTCGTGTCTAAACAAAACCGTGCTACCCACTCGTCACCACTGCCTGCGGGCGTTGTGGAACTGTCGGTACACAGACCGCCCCACATTACCCAAGCTACGCCCGATTTTCTGGCGGAAGAAGTGCCTGTTGCTCTGGTATACAACGGCATCTCGCACGTGGTGATGATGGCCTCGCCGAAAGATCTCGATCTGTTCGCCATTGGTTTTTCCCTGTCCGAAGGCATCATCGACCATCCGCAGGAGATCTACGGCATGGACGTGGTGCAGGCCTGCAACGGTCTTGAAGTGCAGATCGAACTCTCCAGCCGCCGCTTTATGGGATTAAAAGAGCGTCGTCGCGCGCTGGCCGGCCGCACCGGCTGCGGCGTATGCGGCGTCGAGCAGCTCAACGATATCGGCAAACCCGTCGCGCCGCTGCCGTTTACCCAGACCTTCAACCTTGCGAACCTCGATAAAGCGCTGGAGCACCTCAACGATGTCCAGCCCATTGGTCAGCTGAGCGGCTGTACGCACGCGGCGGCGTGGGTGCTGCCGTCGGGCGAGATCGTCGGGGGCCATGAAGATGTCGGCCGCCACGTGGCGCTGGATAAGCTGCTGGGTCGCCGCGCGCGCGAAAGCGACGTCTGGCAGCAGGGCGCTGCGCTCGTTTCCAGCCGCGCCAGCTACGAGATGGTGCAGAAAGCGGCCATGTGTGGCGTGGAGATCCTGTTTGCGGTGTCGGCGGCCACAACGCTGGCGGTAGAAGTGGCAGAGCGCTGCAACCTGACGCTGGTGGGGTTCTGCAAGCCGGGCAGGGCGACGATTTACACCCATGCACAGCGGTTAATTGTTAATCAGTAATTTTGAAAGAGAATAACAAATCCTTCCGCTTTTAGTTGTGGGAGATGAGGTCTAGTATTTATCTCATCAAGGCACGGTGCCTTACCTAAACAACTTAACGAAAGGGTTTATCTCATGAAAAGCATCAAAACTTTTGTCGCTGTAATCGCTCTGGCTGCTTCTTTCGGTTCTTTCGCTGCGCAGACCGTGACCGCTACCGCCTCCACCATTGACGGTGCAGAAGCCAAAATTGCAGCACAGGCTCAGGACGCTGGCGCATCTTCCTACAAAATCACCCAGGCGTTCTCCGGTAACCGCGTACATATGACCGCAGAACTGAATAAATAAGCCGTGTAGCCACTGTCCCTCGCTCTCCGGAGCAGGGACAGGTTCCTTGCCTTACTCCCCCTTCTCGCCTCCCACCCACCTCTGCTGCATTAATCTCTTTTATTAGTTAAATCGTCCAGGAAATTCCTGATTACCGAAACAATAAGTGTAATAGTTCTCCTTCTTTAGTTACTTTTGTTTGAAAAATTAGCATTCCTATACACATGTTAAATATATGGTCAGACCAGATTATTGGAAATATTCCCCTGGTAAATGGCTGCGGCTATTTTTAGCCACTGATTCCGGTTTCATATCCAGTGGAATAATGTTTTTTCTTATTATTTAAGGAATTCCTCAGGCATAAATCTTAAAAGAATTTCAAGCCATTGATCGGAATTATTTGTAGTGATACTTTTCAAAAACAATATGTGTGTAGTTATTCTCCATAAGCCAGGCTATTTATAGTTTGGTGCTTTTAGTATTTCACCTAAATAAGGAAATTAAATGAACGCGATCTTTAAAAAAGGAATGCTGGCGTCCGTACTGGCCGTAGCGGCCTCATCTGCAATGGCGGCCTCCAGTATTGATATTCAGGTCACCGGTAAAATCGTACCTTCTTCCTGTACGCCAACCTTCACCAGCGGTGGCGGTATTGCTGACTTCGGTACCATGAAAGTAGCATCCCTGAATTCCACTTCCATGACCCCGCTGGCAGATGTAAAAGTGATCCCTATTACGATCACCTGTGAAGATGCTACCCGCATCGCTGTCACCTTTAACGATGCGCATTCTGATTCAGCGCCTACAGCAGACCTGCCGATTGCATTTGTTGACGATAACTTCTCTCTTAAGCCTAAAAGCACGTCGGGCCTGGGTATGTATAACGGCAAGAAAATTGGCGCTTATTCATTAGGCATCCAGCTGACAGAAGGTGCGGTCACCAACGATGCCGGTGATGATTTGTATCCAACGGTCTCAGTCGACAACGGTACGAGCTGGGGTACTAAATCAGGCGAGCGATATATGCAGATTGCTAACGATAAAAGCGAAATTTATTCCTTCAGCGGCACGCGGGGCGGCACGCCTGTTGCACAAACTAAAGTTAACTTTAACGTTGGCGTAGCGGCGATGATTAACCCAACCAACGATCTGAACGTTACGGATGAAGCGACGCTGGACGGTCTGACCAACGTTGAGCTGGTCTATCTGTAATCGTTTTCCGTCACCAGGGAATGCCTAACACTCCACGTCAGTGGAGTGTTATTAATCAATATTAATGGACTAATATTATGCTGCTTTTAAAGAGAACGCTGATCTGCGCCTGCCTGTTGGCCTCATTCAATGCGCTGGCCGTTGGCATGGTGCCGGATACCTCGCTGCTTATCGTCAATGAAGACGAGCAGGGCGCCAGCATGGACGTCAAAAATACCGATGCTGACGCACAGCTACTCTACACCAAAATTATCGATTTACCGGATGATCCAAAGCCGGGCCTGATTGTCACGCAGCCTGTTGTGCGCGTGGAGGGAGGTAAAACCCAGCGCGTGCGCTTTGTCATGAAAAGCAGCGCGGAGCCGCTGAAGGTAGAGCACTTCAAGCGCGTTATTTTTACCGCGATCCCACAGCGCGAAAAAAACAAAGTTAAAGTGGTCTTTAGCCAGAACCTGCCCGTGATTATTCACCCTGCTGGACTGGCAGTTAATATTGAGCCCTGGAAGGAACTCACCTGGCAGATTAAAAACGGTAACGTCGTGGTTGAAAATAAAACCCCGTATATCGTCCGTCTGGAGCAAAAAGTGAAGTTAATGGCCTCAGGCACTTTCGCGCATTTAGCCAAGACCTATATTCTGCCGGGTGAAACGCTGACCGCCACCGCCAGCAATAAAATATCGTCCTCAGAAAAGCAGATTGAAATATATCCCGCGACTCGCTATGGCTATAAAGCCCAGAGCTATATTGCCGACCTGAAAAAATAAAAATACATTTAACAGCACATGGAGTAGTTATGTTAAACGGTTCCTGTAAAAAGGGAATGCTTGCGTTTTGCCTTACCGCGCTTGCTTTCAGTATTCGGGCAGAAATAAATCCGACCGCGAATGAACCTATGGAATTGGCTCGGGCGATATTTGATACCGATGCCCTCAAAACCAATGGACTTGATACCGCAATAGCCGATTACTATTCCATGGCTGCCCGTTTTACGCCCGGTTATCATAACGTGACCGTGAACATTAACGGCAAGAAGCGTACGCTAACGCCGGTGAAATTTGATGAGGAAGGTACGCCCTGTATCGATAAAGAGTTTCTGGAAAATGCAGGGTTGATTAAACAGATTAAACGCGGCTCCTGCCCTAAAATCCATCAGTACTGGTCCGGGTCCACGATTGAATCTTCACCGGATATCGAAGAGATCTCGGTCGTTGTTCCACCCGAAGCGCTCGATCCCGACTTTGGTCGACAGTTCGCCGAGGTGCGCGGGGGTCGCGCGGCGATGCTGAACTACTCCATGTTTGGCACCCATAACCAATATGACGATGAAAATGCCGATCGTTTCCAGTCTACGCTTGAAATGGGCTTTAACGCCGGAGACTGGATTGTGCGCAGCGCGCAGTTTATTAGCGACGGCAGCGATCAAGATTTTGACATTGATTCCTCCTATACCTATGCCCAGCGTACCTTTACCGATTACGGCGTGATGGTGCAGGGCGGCCAGATCAACGTGGCCAACAGCCGCTTCAGTATTCCGAGTATTTACGGGGTCCAGATGATGCCGGATACCGCGCTTTTGCCTCAGAACGGCACGGGCGTTGAGGTATCGGGGATTGCCCGCTACCCGCAGGCGCGCGTTGATATCCGCCAGGGCGGACAGCTGATTTACTCAACGCTCGTTCCCGCCGGGCCGTTTAACCTGGACGATGTGCCGCTTGCCAACCTCAACACCGACCTGAACGTGACGGTCACCGAGACCGACGGCAGCGAAAACCGCTTTACCGTGTCTGCGAGCACTTTTCGCAGCAACCACGTTGGGCGTGCACCGGGCTTTACCATGGCGGTTGGGCGCGTTGAGGACATGGAAGATTCCCGCTATGAAAATCCGTGGGTGGTCTCTGCCAACAACGGCTGGTCCATCAACAAGCGCATGAACTTCCTCGCCGGTATGGTGATGGCGGATAACCACTATTACGGTTTCTCCGGCAACATCGATACCGTGCCCATGCAGAACCTGTATGCCTCGCTCGGTTTTCTGGCGTCCATCGACAACCAGACGCAAACCGACGGCAACAAAACGACGCTAGATCTGGGCTATTCCCTGCCGTACGGCATCGGCATTTCGCTGGGCGGCAGCTACGGCACGCCGGACTACCGTGAAATGCAGGAGCTCTACGGTGATGAGGATGATATCTCGCAAACCAAATACGACAGTAACGTCGGTATCAACTGGTCAAACGCGATGCTGGGCCGCTTCTCGCTCAGCTACTACCGCAATGAGAGCTGGAACAGCGAATATGACAGCCGCCGGTTTATCACCTCGTGGTCGCAGACCTTTAAGTATTTCAACGTGAGCGTGAACTGGGAGTCGGACGTTAGCCGGAACGACAGCAGCGACAACGATCAGTTTTATGTGAACGTGTCGATCCCGCTGGGACGCACCGGCGTCACCACCAGCTCCTGGTATCGCGAAAGCGAGGGCAGAAGCTCCTACGGTACGCGCGCAATGGGTTCACTTAATGCCGAAAACCAGTACACGGTCGGCGTGACGCAGGATCATGACGAGAACACCACCAGCTGGGACAGCTCGCTGAACAGCAACCTGCACTACACCAACCTGGCGCTGGCGGCAGGCGGCGATAACGACAGCAACACCAACTATTCTGCGGCGCTGAGCGGCGGGATTGTGGCCCACGGCGACGGCGTGACCTTCTCGCCTTACCGCGTGGCGGATACGTATGCCATCGCCAGCCTGGATAAACCGGTGGCAGGCGTTGAGATTGATACCTCGCGCGGCGCGGTATGGACGGATAAATGGGGTCAGGCGGTTATTCCTGCGCTGTCGCCGTTCCGCGAAAGTACGATTGAGGTCAACACCCAAAGCCTGCCGGGGAATCTGGACGTGAGAAACGGCAGCACGGCGATCAAGGCGTCTCACGGCGCCGTGGCGAAGTGGGAGTTCGCAACGTTAAGCCAGCGCCGCGTGCTGCTGAGCATTAATCGCGCGGACGGCACGCCGCTGCCGGAAGGTGTTTCTATTGTGAACGGCGCGGGTGAATACGTGACGACCGCGCCTGAGGACGGGGTGATCTTCCTCAACGACATCTCCGCCAGCCAGCAGCTGTATGCGAAGCTGGACGACGGACGCTGCAAGCTGACGTATACCCTGCCTGAGGCGGAGCTGAATAAATTCTATGAAGAGGTGACAGGGAAATGTCTCTAAATAACGTTCGTAAATGCGCGCTGATGATCGCATTACTCTGCGGCGCGTCGACGCTACCGGCGGTTGCCCAGGCCGATGATGGCGACTGCGAAATGATGTCGGCAGTGAAGAAAGTCGACTATGGTCGCTACCGTAAAGAGGATATGCGCCGGACCTCTGCTGAACACATTGGTAAGGTCTATAACGGCTATGCTTCGGTCACGCGCGAGTTTCAGGTGTCGGTGATGTGTCCGGACGCGCGTAAAATGCGCATCTCCATTAACGGTGCCGCGCGCCAGAACATGGCGTATCGCTTTACCGACTATGGCGCGATGAAAATCGAGTTCAAAGAGGGGCGGGTTGACGGCAGTTCGGTACAGCTGGCCGCCGTTGATATCGGCGCGGTTAACGTTCAGGGCGGGGCATCGCAGGTGACGCTGAAGCCCGAAAAAGCGCTGGCGGCGGTTAACGGCACGGAAGTGGCGGGGGAGCAGTTTACCGCCACCATGATGATCACGACCTATCTCTCTGAAAAAGCCTTCAGCGTGACGAACACGACGAATTTTGACGAAACGCTCACGCTTAGCGTCGATACGCTTCCCGCGCATTAATCCCTCTGATGCCCGGCAGACCTGTTCTGTCGGGCATTTCTCTTAGTGGATCCCCGCCAGACGCAGCAATGCCGTCACCACCGCTGCCGCGACGATCACCACAATTAACGGCACCTTGCGCCAGGCCAGAAACACCGCAAACGCCACGCCCAGCACGCGCGCCATCCCCGCGAAATGTTCGCCTTCATAGAACGTGGTCGCCAGCGCCACCGAAAACAGCAGTACCGTTGCCGCGTCGGAAAGCAGCGCCTGAGAGCGCTCGGACAGCGCCAGCCGGTTGCCGAGTTTGGCCCCGCCGAGGCGCATCAAATACGTTCCGGCAGAAAGAATGGCGATGCCGAGAATAAAGACCGTCATATTTCCCATTATTTTTTCCTCGCGGCAAGGCCGAGTAAAGAGAGCAGCACCGGCAGGCCCACCGGCGCAAACGGCACGGCGGCCAGCGACAGCGCTGCGCCGCTGCAGGCGCGGATCAGCGTGGTGCGGTTTTTAAACGCGGGCACCACTAATGCCAGCAGGATAGCCGGGAATACCGCATCCAGCCCGATGGTTTCCGGATCTGGCAGCAGTTTGCCGATCATGGCGCCAAGCAGCGCGCCCAGCGGCCAGATGATCGCCACCCCCAAACCGCACAGCCAGTAGGCGGCCTTACGCTGCTCGGGGGTTTTCTGCGACAGGCCAAAGACCACGCTTTCGTCGTTCATGATGTGGCAGCCCAAAAAGCTCAGGCCGCGCTTGCCGACCAGCTCGCGGACCGTCACGCCAAACGGCACGTGGCGGGCATTGACCAGCAAACCGGCGGCCGCTGCCGCCAGCGGATTACCGCCGCTCGCCACAATGCCGATAAACATAAATTCCGACGCGCCCGCCAGCACGGTAAGGGAGAGCACAAACGGCACCCACAGCGGGAAGCCGTAGGCCATTGCCAGCGAGCCGTAGGACATCCCGACCACGCCCACCGCGAGGCACACCAGGATGATTGCTTTTATCGTGTCGCCTTTCAGGCAGGAGAGGTGATGCTTCATACAATTTTAGCCATATCGAACGTATTTCCATTATAATGAACGCATCAAAATCGTTTTTCAAGATGAACGATTCGTTCGATTTATAGAACTAAGGGCCGTTTATGACGCAGCCAATTAGCGTGATCGCCAAGAGTCTGGTGCGAGAACGCCTGCGAACCGGGCTTTCACTGGCGGAAATCGCTCGCCGTGCCGGTATCGCCAAATCCACGCTTTCCCAGCTGGAGTCCGGCAACGGTAACCCGAGCCTGGAGACGCTGTGGTCGCTTTGCGTGGCGCTGGATATCCCTTTCGCCCGATTGCTGGAACCACAGCAGACGACAACACAGGTCATCCGCCGTGGAGAGGGAACGAAGGTCGTTGCCGGACAGGCCAACTACGAGGCGATTTTGCTGGCGGCGTGTCCGCCGGGCGCGCGGCGCGACATCTATCTTCTGCTCACCCAGCCGGGCGCAGACCGCATTTCTCAGCCGCATCCGCCGGGGTCCGTTGAACATATTATTGTGACGCAGGGGCGCGCGTTAGTCGGCCTGATCGACGCGGCGGAAGAGTTGGGGCCGGGGGATTACATCTGTTATCCCGCCGATCTGCCGCATATCTTTAAGGCGCTGGAGCCGGACACGCACGCGCTGCTGGTGGCGGAACAGAACTAACCGAGATACGGAAAATCATGTCGCTTAAAGCCATTGCCAAAGAACTGGGGCTGTCAGTCACCACCGTCAGCCGCGCCCTCAACGGATATGACGACGTCTCCGCCGAGACGCGCGCCCGCGTGGAAGCAGAGGCGCAGCGCCGTGGCTACCGGCCTAACACCTTCGCCCGCCGCCTCAAGATGGGCAAAATCGACGCCGTCGGGCTGGTGTTCCCCGTGCATCCCGTTCCGCTCAATAATAGCGTTTTTATGGACATGGTCGGCGAAATTAGCCACGAACTGGCGCGACATGAAATCGACCTGCTGCTGATTGCCGATGATGATTTAGCCGATAAGCACAGCTACATGCGCATGGTGCAGAGCCGCCGCGTGGATGCGCTGATCGTGGCGCACACGCTGGATCACGATCCGCGTCTTGAACAGCTTCAGGCCGCCGGTTTCCCTTTCCTGGCGCTCGGGCGCAGCCACCTCCCGCAGCCGTACGCGTGGTTTGACTTCGACAACTACGCCGGTACGCATCAGGCTACCCGCTGGCTGATCGAAAAAGGCCATCAGCGCATCGCGCTGCTGGGCGAAAGCAATAACCAGGCGTTTATTACCCAGCGCCGTCAGGGCTATCTGGACGCCCTGCGTGAGGCCGGGCTTTCCAGCGAATGGCTGCGCGCCATGCCGCCGTCGCGCCGCGTCGGGTACGCCACAACCAAAGAGCTTCTCTCTCTGCCGCAGCCGCCCACGGCCATCATTACCGACTGCAACACCCACGGCGACGGCGCGGCGATGGCGCTGGCGCAGATGGGGCGCTTGTCCGGCGACAACGCCGTCTCGCTGGTGGTCTACGACGGCCTGCCGCAGGACAGCATCGTCGATATCGACGTGGCGTCGGTCATTCAGTCCACCCGTCAGGGCGTGGGGAAACAGATTGCCGATATGGTGCGCCAGCTGATTAACGGCGACGATATCGAGCGGCTTCAGGTGCTCTGGCAGCCTGAATTCTCTCCGGGTCAGACGGCCTAAACCCACTAAAATTCCAAACCCGATCACAGATCCGAAACGTTTTGGTTTGTATCCGAAACGTTTCGGATCAACACTCAGGACATCCCGACGACAGGAGATGTCTGATGCAAGATTCCATATTTCGACTCGAAAGCCATACGGTAGACGTGGTGGTGAAAACCCGCCCGTTCGCCGAAATTCTCTACTGGGGGCCGCACCTTCAGCACTTTTCGCCGCACGATGTGCCGAGCATTGCGCGCCCTGTTGCGAACGGCAGGCTGGACGTCGACTCCCCGGTCACGTTGATGGCGGAGCTGGGGCACGGCCTGTTTGGCTCGCCGGGCATTGAGGGGCACCGCCAGGGGCTGGACGGTTCCCCGGTGTTCAAAACCATGCATGTGCAGCATGAATTAAACACCCTAACGATAACCGCTGAGGATGAGCTTGCGGGCCTGCGCCTGACCAGCGAGCTGGTGCTGGATGCCAGCGGCGTGCTGGTAGTGCGCCACGGCTTAACCAATCTGAAAGCGCTGCCGTGGCAGGTGGACCGTTTCGCCGTCACGCTGCCGGTGGCCGAGCGCGCGCAGGAGGTGATGGCCTTCCACGGACGCTGGATCAGAGAATTTCAGCCGCACCGCGTGCTGCTCGAACACGACGGCTTCGTGATCGAAAACCGTCGGGGCAAAACCTCCCACGAGCACTTCCCCGCGCTGATTTCAGGTACGCCGTCGTTCAGCGAAATGCAGGGCGACGTCTGGGGCGTGCATCTGGGCTGGAGCGGCAACCACCGCCTGCGCGCGGAGGCCAAAACCGACGGTCGTCGCTATCTGCAGGCCGAAGCGCTTTACCTACCCGGCGAAATGGCCGTGGAAGAGGGCGACACGCTCTGGACGCCGCGCCTGTACGCCAGCTACTCCGCGCGCGGCCTGAACGGCATGAGCCAGCAGTTTCACCGCTACCTGCGCGACAACGTTATCCGCTTCCCGGACGACAAACCGCGCCCGGTGCACCTCAATACCTGGGAAGGGATCTACTTCAACCACGACCCGGACTACATCATGCGCATGGCCGACGAGGCCGCGGCGCTCGGGGTGGAGCGTTTTATCATCGACGACGGCTGGTTCAAAGGCCGCAACGACGACCACGCCGCGCTGGGCGACTGGTATCTGGACGAGGAAAAATACCCGAACGGCCTGACACCGGTAATCGACCACGTCAAACGGCTCGGCATGGAGTTCGGCATCTGGGTTGAGCCGGAGATGATCAACCCGGATTCGGATCTGTATCGCGCGCATCCTGACTGGGTGCTGGCGCTGCCGGGATACGCCCAGGCGACCGGACGACACCAGCTGGTGCTCAACCTCAACATCCCTGAAGCCTTTGATTATCTTGTCGAGCGTATGTGCTGGCTGCTGGGCGATCACGCAGTCGACTACGTGAAGTGGGACATGAACCGCGAGCTGGTGCAGCCGGGACACAAGGGTAAAGCCGCCGCCGACGCGCAGACCCGCCAGTTTTACCGCCTGCTGGACGTGCTGGGCGAGCGCTTCCCGCACGTTGAGTTTGAATCCTGCTCCTCCGGCGGCGGGCGTATTGATTACGAAGTGCTGACCCGCAGCCACCGCTTCTGGGCGTCCGACAACAACGACGCCCTGGAGCGCAATACCATCCAGCGCGGCATGAGCTACTTCTTCCCGCCGGAGGTGATGGGCGCGCATATCGGTCATCATAAATGTCACGCCACCTTCCGCCAGCACAGCATCCAGTTTCGCGGGCTGACGGCCCTGTTTGGCCATATGGGGCTGGAGCTGGATCCGCTCACCGTTGATGAAAATGAACGTGAAGGCTACCGGCACTACGCCGCGCTGCACAAGCGGTGGCGCGAGGTCATTCATCACGGCACGCAGTGGCGCGTGGATATGCCGGACGCTACCACCCTGGCGCAGGGTATCGTGAGCGAAGACAAGACGCAGGGGCTGTTTATCGTCAGCCAGCTCAGGATGCCGGATTACACCCTGATGATGCCGCTGCGCATGCCGGGGCTAGACGCCAGCGCGCGGTACCGCATCACGCTGCTCGATCACCCGAACATCCAGATTACGGGCGAGGGCGGGCACACCATGCGCAAGCTGCCGGCGTGGATGGAAGCGCCGCAAACGGCGAGCGGCGAGTGGCTGATGCAGGCGGGCATTGCGCTGCCGATTCTGGACCCGGAGACCGCCATTCTGATTGGCGTCGAACGCGTGTAAGGTTGAAGGGCCGGGCAGCCGGCCCTCCGTTGAGGATAAAAATAATGAACACAACAACCTGTACCCACAAAGACAACCCTAACTTCTGGATCTTCGGGCTGTTCTTCTTTCTCTATTTCTTCATCATGGCCACCTGCTTTCCGTTCCTGCCGATCTGGCTGTCGGACATCATCGGCCTGAATAAAACCCATACCGGGATTGTCTTCTCCTGCATCTCGCTGTCGGCCATCGCCTTCCAGCCGGTGCTGGGGGTGATTTCGGACAAGCTGGGGCTGAAAAAACACCTGCTGTGGATCATCGCGGTGCTGCTGTTCCTGTTCGCGCCGTTCTTCCTGTACGTCTTCGCCCCGCTGCTGAAAACCAATATCTGGCTGGGGGCGCTGAGCGGCGGGCTGTATATCGGCTTTGTCTTCTCGGCGGGATCGGGGGCCATTGAGGCCTACATTGAGCGCGTGAGCCGCAACAGCTTCTTCGAATACGGCAAGGCGCGGATGTTCGGCTGTCTCGGCTGGGGGCTGTGCGCCTCAACGGGCGGCATCCTTTTTGGTATCGATCCGTCTTACGTCTTCTGGATGGGATCGGCGGCGGCGCTGCTGCTGCTGATGCTGCTGCTGGTGGTCGCGAAGCCGAAGCCCAACCAGACGGCGCAGGTGATGAACGCCCTGGGTGCGAATCAGCCGCAGATCACCGCCAAAACCGTATTCAACCTGTTCCGCCAGCGCAGAATGTGGATGTTCATTCTGTACGTGATTGGCGTGGCCTGCGTGTATGACGTTTTCGACCAGCAGTTTGCCACCTTCTTTAAAACCTTCTTCGCCACGCCGCAGGAAGGCACCCGTGCCTTTGGCTTTGCCACCACGGCAGGGGAAATTTGCAACGCCATCATCATGTTCTGCTCGCCGTGGATCATCAACCGCATCGGCGCGAAAAACACGCTGCTGATCGCTGGGGTGATTATGGCGACGCGCATTATCGGCTCGTCGTTCGCCACCACCGCCGTGGAGGTCATTGCCCTCAAGATGCTGCACGCGCTGGAGGTCCCGTTCCTGCTGGTGGGCGCATTCAAGTACATCACGGGGGTGTTTGACACGCGGCTGTCGGCCACCATCTACCTGATTGGCTTCCAGTTTGCCAAACAGTCGGCGGCCATTTTCCTCTCCGCCTTTGCCGGGAATATGTATGACCGGATCGGCTTCCAGGAGACATACCTGATGCTGGGCTGCTTCGTGCTGGCGATTACGGTGGTGTCGGCGTTTACGCTGAGTGGCAGGCGGGAGATTGCTGCCGCCTCGGGGGCAGCAGCGTTAACACATCAGTCCAGGTAAAACACCTCTTTCAGCTCCGCGCTCACCGGGCTGTTATCCGGGTTCGACGGCATGACGTCACCCATATGCTTCCACCAGCGCTGGCAAACCTCGGTATTGGCTACCGCATTCCAGCGCTCCTCCGATTCAATCTCCACGGTTGCGAACAGCAGGTTGCGGGCTTTGTCGAGATAAATGGCGTAGTGGTGCGCGCCGTGGGCTTTCAGCACCGCTTCCAGCTCGGGCCAGATGGGATTGTGGCGTCGCGCGTACTCCTCGTGCGCCTCCGGGTTTACCTGCATCACAAAGGCTTTGCGGATCATAATGCCTCCAGGTACAGCTCGCGGACCTCATCGCGGCTGGCGGTGCGCGGGTTGCACGGCGCGCACGGATCGGCGAGGGCTTTATCCAGCCAGCCTTCGATGTCCGCTTTGGTCACGCCGAGCTGGCTGAAGCCGGACGGAATGCCGACGCGGGCGCTCAGGTCGCGAATCGCCTGTATGGCGGACATGCTGGCGGCTTCGTCGCTCATGCCGCGGGTATCCACGCCCATCGCCTGCGCCACGCGGGCAAAACGGGCGACCGCGTTCGGGCGGTTAAAGTTTTCGATGATCGGCAGCAGGATGGCGTTGCACACGCCGTGCGGCAGGTTGTGCGTCGCCCCCGGCTGGTGCGCCAGGGCGTGTACCAGACCTAGACCGGCGCTGTTAAACGCCATGCCCGCCAGATACTGGCCAAACGCCATCTGTTCGCGCGCCTCCAGGCTATGACCGTCGTCGACCGCTTTCGGTAGCCAGAGGTTGATCAGGCGAATCGCTTCCAGCGCGTTGGCGTCGGTCAGCGGGTGCGCGCCGACGGACACGTAGGCTTCAATGGCGTGGGTTAGCGCATCCATACCGGTTGCGGCGGTCACGGAGGCGGGAATATCGAGCATCACGCTGGCATCGTCCACGGCGATATCCGGGATGATGTTCGGGTCGATAATCACCTCTTTCACCTGCCGCGCGGAGTCGATGATCACCGCGTTGCTGGTCATCTCCGCCGCCGTGCCCGCGGTGGTGTTGATCGCCACCAGCGGCACGCCCGCGTTTTTCACCTTGCCGACGCCGGAATAATCGGTTGACGGGCCGGGGTTGGCGGTGAGGATTTTGATCGCCTTGGCGGTATCAATCGGGCTGCCGCCGCCGAAGGCAATGAGGTAATCACACTCCGCATCCTGATATGCCGCATAGCCCTTTTGCACCAGCGCTTCCGTCGGGTTCGGGAACACCTCATCGAACAGGTGATACGACATCTGATGGGCGTCCAGCGCGGTAAACAGGCTGTCGAGCAGGCCCAGCTTTACCAGCTGGCCGTCGGTAACAATCAGCGCTTTTCCCCACTGCTTGTTTGCCACCAGGTTCACCATATCGCCAATTGCGCCCGCGCCGTGCAGGCTGATTTTTGGCAGTGCCAACATAAAGCTCATGATAATTCTCCTTAATATGATTTTGAGGTAATCCGTTTCCCCCTCACCCTAACCCTAACCCTCTCCCCGGAGGGGAGAGGGGACTGCTCGGTGCGGGTTTCACCCTCTCCCCTCCGGGGAGAGGGCAGGGGTGAGGGGCAATTTAACTCCGTCTTCGCTGCATCACCCGGCGGGTAATAATCGGCAGCGAAATCACCACGATCAGCATCGCGCCGATAATCACCGACATCACGATGCCGGGCACGTTGAGCAGGCTCAGGCCAAAGGTCACCAGCCCCATCAGGAAGGCGGCGATAATCACGCCCACCATGCTGCCGGACCCGCCGAGAATATTGACGCCGCCGAGCACCGCCATCGTCACCACCGCCAGCTCCCAGCCCATCGCGATCGTCGGGCGGGTGCTGCCCAGGCGCGAGGTGAGCAGCACCGACGCCAGGCCGGACATCAGCCCCACCAGCGCGAACAGCATCAGGTTGTGGCGCTTAACGTTAATGCCGGAGTACCACGCGCCGGTCGGGTTATTGCCGATGGCGTAGGTGCGGCGGCCAAAGTTGGTGCGGTGCAGCACAAAGGCAAACAGCAATGCCAGCACGATAAACAGCGCGAACTCGAACGACAGCGCGCCCCAGACGTAGCCCTGTCCGAACCAGGCGAAGCTCTCCGGGTAGCTGTTCAGCGCCTGGTCGCCGAGCAGGATGTAGGTGATCCCGCGGTACAGGCTCATGGTGCCGATGGTGATGACGATGGACGACAGGTTAAAGCGCGTCACCAGGATGCCGTTGAGCAGCCCGCACAGCAGCCCGACGCCTAATCCCACGCAGACCAGCAGCGGCGTATCCACGCCCGCCGCCGCGCAAAAGCCCATCACCGTGGAGCTGAGCGCGATGGTGGAGGCCACCGACAGGTCAATTTCCCGGGCGATGATCAGCATCGCCATCGGCAGCACGATGATCGCCTTTTCGGTGAAGTTGAACGTCGCGTCGGAGAGGTTCCAGACGTTGAGGAAGTAGGGCGAGGCCAGCGCGTTCACCACGAACACCGCCAGCGTCACCGCCAGCAGGAAGCCTTCCCAGCACAGCAGGCGCTGGAAGATGCCCGGCGCAGCAGGCACGTTTTTGATCTCTTCAGAGGCCATCATTTTGCTCATGATTTCACCGCCAGTTTCTGCCGTGCCAGCGCCGCGTCGCGCAGGATCAGCCGCCCTTTACGCCTGTTGCCGCGCTCGTTCAGCAGCACCGCAATGACGATCACCGTGCCGGAAATCGCCATTTGCCAGAACGGGGAGACGCCGATCACCGGCAGGGCATTGTTGATAACGCCGAGGAACAGTGCGCCGAACAGGCAGCCGAGCACGCGCCCGGTGCCGCCCATGGTGCTGATACCGCCAATCACGCAGGCGGCGACAACCTGTAGCTCAAAGCCGTTCGCCACGTCGACGTAGGCCACGGCGAAGCGCGAAATCCACAGGTAGCCGCAGAACCCGGCCAGCAGCCCGGAGAGGCAGAAGCTGACAAACTGCATTTTCCCTGCGTTGATCCCGGTGTAGTACGCCGCCGTGGCGTTGCCGCCCGCCGTGTACAGCGCCCGTCCGGTGCGGCTGAAGCGCAGGAAATAGCCCACCAGCAGCAGCGCGGCGACGGCGCACCAGCTCAGCACCGGCAGGCCCAGCACCGAGGCGCGCGGCAGGCCGAGGAAGTCCGCGCCCATCTGGTTGGCGTTCACCCAGCCGCCGCCGGAGAGCAAAAAGATAATCCCGCGGTAGATGCTCATGGTGCCGAGCGTCACCACAATCGCCGGAATGCCGAGCTTCCACACCAGCAGGCCGTTAATTGCGCCCATCAGCAGCCCGAGCGCGCTCGCGAGGATCAGCAGCGCCCAGACCGGCACGTCCGGGTAGTGGAAGTTAATCAGGGCGACAATCATCCCGGTCAGCGCCAGGTTGGCCGCCATCGACAGGTCGATGCCTTTAGTAAGCAGCACCATCATCTGCCCGAGCGCGAGAATGATGAGAATCGAAGTGTCGTTAAACATCTCCACCAGGTTGCCCGGCGCGATAAACGACGGCACGCGGCTGCCGATAGCGACCACCATGAGTAACACTACCGCGCCCAGCAGGGCTTCGCGGTGTTTTAACAGTGAGGTAAGCATTATGCCGCCTCCTGTTTTGCACCGCTGGCGGCGCTGACGATGGTTTCCGCCGTCGCGTCACCCGCCCGGTATTCGGCCACCATCAGCCCTTCGTGCATTACGATGATGCGGTCCGCCATGCCCATCACTTCCGGCAGCTCGGACGACACCATAATCACCGCCAGCCCCTGAGCGACCAGCTCGGACATAAATTGATGAACGGCGGCCTTTGAGCCGATATCGATACCTTTTGTCGGCTCATCGAGGATGATCGCGTCAGGATGCGTCGCCAGCCATTTGCCGATAACCACCTTTTGCTGGTTGCCGCCGGAGAGGGTCTGCACCGCCTGCTTCCAGCTAAAGGCTTTCACCTGCAGGCGCCTGGCGTATTCATCCGCCAGCCGCCATTCGCGGTCGTCGTGCAGCACGCCGTTCGGGTTGAGCTTGGCGAGCTGCGGCAGGCTGATGTTTTGGGCAATGGACAGTTCGATAATCGCACCCTGCTTCTGCCGCTCTTCCGGCACGCAGACGATACCGGCTTTAATCGCATCCGCAGGCTGCCGGAAGCGCCGGGGCTGACCGTTGAGGATGATCTCTCCTGAAGATGGCCGCGTGACGCCGGAAAGCGCCTGCATCAGCTCGGTACGCCCGGCGCCGACCAGCCCGTAGAAGCCGAGGATTTCCCCTTTACGCAGGGAGAAAGAGATGTTGGCAAACTCGGTCGGGTGGCAGAGATTTTTTACCTCCAGCACCGTCTCGCCTTTTTCGCACTCCACCTTCGGGAAGGTCTGGGTAATGGCGCGCCCGACCATCATCGACACCATCCGCTCTTCGGTTATCGCACTCATCGCGCCTTCTCCGACGAACGCGCCGTCGCGCAAAATGGTGTAGTGATCGGCAAGCTCGAAAATCTCGTCAAACTTGTGGGAGATAAACAGGATGGCTTTGCCCTCCTGCTTCAGGCGCTCAACGATTTGATAAAACTCGAGGATTTCGTGCTGCGACAGGGCCGCTGTAGGTTCATCAAGAATAACCACCTGCGCCTCAAACGACAGCGCGCGGGCAATGGCGACCATGTGGCGCTGGGCGATGCTCAGCGTTTTCAGCGTCGCGCGCGGGTCGATTTGCACCTCAAGGCGGGTGAGGAGCGCCTGCGCCCGGCGGTGCATTTCCGTCCAGTCGAGTTTTTTCAGAAAGCCTTTGTAGAGATACTGGCCGACAAAGATATTTTCGGTGACCGAGAGTTCATCAAACAGGACGGTTTCCTGATGAATGGCGGTAATGCCGATCTTATGCGCTGATTCCGGCGTAGGGAGGTGAACGGGGATCGCCTTGTAGAGGATTTCGCCCTCGTCGGGCTGGTAAATGCCGGTCATCACTTTGACCAGCGTCGACTTGCCCGCGCCGTTTTCGCCGATAAGTGCCGTCACTTTGCCGGGCCAGAGCGCAAGCTGCACGTTCTCAAGGGCACGCACGCCGGGGAATACCTTGGTGATGCCGGAAAGCTGTAGCAATGGGGTCATGATAGTTCTCCGTTTGGTTCACCCTCACCCCTCACCCTAACCCTCTCCCCAAAGGGGAGAGGGAATTGATCGAGCCCCTCGCACCTATTGGAGGATGGCGCCGATCGAGCCCCTCGCCCCTCTGGGGAGAGGGGTTGGGGTGAGGGGTAAGGGTTCGGTATTTATCAGAAAATCTTCGAGAACTTATCAATATTGCTGGCATCGTAGACGAACGGCTCGGCCATTGCGCCGTTGCCGTCGGCATCCAGCTTCACTTTGCCCAGCTTGCCCATGCTGGCCTCGCCCTTCGTGGCGGTGCCTTTCACCAGGTCATCCGCCAGGTAGGTTGCCGCATAGCCCAGGTCAATCGGGTTCCAGATGGCAAAGCTTTTGCTCGCGCCGGACTTCACCGCGCCCGCCATCTCGGACGGCAGGCCCAGCCCCGTCACGTACACTTTGCCGATCTTGCCCTGGTCTTTCACCGCCTGCGCCGCAGCGACAATGCCGACGGACGACGGTGAAACGATCACTTTCAGATCAGGATAGGTTTTCAGCAGGCCGACCGCCTCGCGGTAGCTTTTATCAGAGAGATCGTCCCCGTAGGCCACGGTCACCAGATTGACGGACGGGTACTTCGGCAGCACCTTTTTCATCTCCGCAATCCAGGTATTCTGGTTAGTGGAGGTTGGGGTCGCGCTCAGCACGGCCACGTCGCCTTTCTCGACGTTCAGCGCCTTCAGCGCGTCGGCGGCGAGCTTAACGTTGGTTTCGCCAATCAGGGCGTTATTGGACGGGTTCAGATGAATTTGACGTCCGGCTTTCGCCACCCCGGAATCCCACGACACCACCTTAATGCCGCGCTGCATCGCTTTTTTCAGCACCGGCACAACGGCGTCCGGATCGTTCGCGGAAATCGCGATCGCATCCACGCCCTGGGCGATCAGCCCGTTCAGCACCTCGATCTGCGCTTCCGCCGTGGTGGTGGTCGGGCCGGTATAAATCACTTTTACATCGCCTAACTCTTTGGCCGCCTCCTGCGCGCCGACGTTCGCTGCTTCGAAGAATCCATTCCCCAAGGACTTCGCCACCAGGGCGATTTTCACTTCTGCTAAAGCGGAACCGGACAACGCCAGAGCGGCAACGGTGAGGATCAAGCTTGTCTTTATTTTCATTGCTTTTACTCCACTGACTTGAGTTAGTTGTAGGGATTGCAGGTGGTTTTCGCCCCGTCTCGGTGAGCGGGGCGCGATGTTGTTATGGGTAAAGATCTAACGCGGACTGCATCGGGGTGACGCCAAAGCGTTTGCCCAGGGCGATCAGCTCTTCCCGGGTGATGGTCTGCTTCATGCCGCCCATGGAATAGACCTTCACCAGCACCTCCGCGGATTTCTCGGCGGTGTCGATCAGGCCAAAGGTTTCATCCAGCGTCGGGCCGCTGCCGAAGACGCCGTGGAACGGCCACAGCACCAGAGAATGCTTTTGCATATCCACGGCGGTTGCCTGGCCGATTTCGTCGGTACCCGGCACCATCCACGGCAGAATGCCGACGCCGTCCGGGAACACCACCAGACACTCGGTGCTGCCTTCCCACAGTTTGCGAGTGAAGAAATCAGAATTATTTTCCAGCACGTAGGTCAGGGCGATCAGGTTGGTGGCGTGGCAGTGCATGATCACGCGGTCTTTGCCGTTGGTGGCCTTGATGCGCTCGCAGTGGGAGAGGAAGTGCGCCGGCAGCTCAGAGGTTGGCACCGCTTCGTCCGTCAGGCCCCACAGAATGTGGTAGCCCGCGCCGTCGCTGTCCACCTTCACCACGCCGAGGTTGGCCTGCGGGTCGAGCTGGACGTTGCGGAAGAACTTGCCGGAACCGGTGACGATAAACGGCGTGTTGGCGAGCAGCGGCATCGGCTGGCTCAGCGCGATATAGCGCGGCTTCTGGTGGAAGTCGGCCGCGAACGGCTCGATATCCGCGTCGTCCAGGCGCAGCGTCAGGTTGCCGCCGTTGCGCTCGTCCCAGCCCTTCAGCCAGGCGTCGGAGGTGGCTTTGATCATGCCCTGGACGAACCAGGAGGTGGTGATGGTCTGCATAGTTTTCATTTCCAGTTATCGCGGTGAGAGTTTCCCCTCACCCTAACCCTCTCCCCAAAGGGGCGAGGGGATGGTTTGCTCCCTCTCCCCTTTGGGGAGAGGGCAGGGGTGAGGGGGCAGTTACCCGCGCTGACTCAACACGTCTTTCTCATACGCCCGCACGTTATCCAGCCACTGGCTGCCCGCAGGCGCGTCGTTACGCTGGCAGTACATCTCCCACACCGCCTGCCACGGCAGGGATTTCTGCTCTTCCAGCAGCGCCAGACGCGCGGTGTAGTCGCCGTTTGCTTCCAGCTTTTTCAGTTCGGCAGTCGGCTCCAGCAGGGCGCGCAGCAGGGCCTTCTTCATGTTGCGGGTGCCGATAACCCACGCCGCGATGCGGTTGATGGAGGCATCGAAGAAGTCGAGGCCGATGTGCACGCGGTCAAAGAGGTCGTGGCGGATGATTTCGCTGGCAATCGCCTGGGTTTCGTCATCCAGCAGCACCACGTGGTCGCTATCCCAGCGCACCGGGCGGCTGACGTGCAGCAGCAGGCGCGGCACGTAGAGCATGGCGGCGGAGATTTTGTCGGAGATCACCTCGGTTGGGTGGAAGTGGCCGGCATCCAGGCACAGCGCGGTCTGGCGGCTGGTGGCGTACCCCATATAGAACTCGTTTGAACCGACGGTGTAGCTCTCGGCGCCGATGCCGAACAGCTTGCACTCCACGGCGTCGATGTGGTGCGCCGGGTCCAGTTTTTCGCTGATGGCCTCATCCAGCGCGGCCAGCAGGCGCTGGCGCGGGGCCAGACGGTCAACGGTGATGTCCTTCATGCCGTCCGGGATCCAGATGTTCATCACCGACGGCGTGCCGAGCTGCTCGCCGAAATACGCAGAAACGCGGCGGCTGGCCTTCACGTGGTCGATCCAGAACTGACGGATTTCATCGTCCGCGTGGGCGAGGGTAAACCCGTCGGCGCTCAGCGGGTGCGAGAAGCAGGATGGGTTAAAGTCCAGGCCCAGCTTATTGGCTTTCGCCCACTCAACCCAGTTCGTAAAGTGTTCCGGTTTGATCTCGTTACGCGCCACCGGCTCGTCGGATTCGAGATAAATCGCGTGCAGGTTCAGACGCTTTGGCCCCGGGATCAGGCTCAGGGCCAGCTCCAGATCGGCGCGCAGTTCGGTCGCGTTACGCGCTTTGCCCGGGTAGTTACCCGTGGCCTGAATACCACCCGTCAGGGAACCGCCCGGATTCTCGAAACCGGCGACGTCATCGCCCTGCCAGCAGTGCATGGAGACGGGCAGACGGTCGAGCTGGCGCAGGGCCTCTTCGACATCCACGCCGACGGCGGCGAAACGCTGTTTAGCCAGGTCCCAGGCTTGTTCAAGTTGAGTGGTCATGCGCAAAGCTCCTTAGTCAGTCGGTTTTGCTGAAACTGCGCCCGGTAGCGGGCAATTTCATGGCAGGAATTGGGGGTGTAGGCGGTCAGTCGGGTGTTCGCGGTGACCACCGAGCGGAAGTCGTCAACGTTAGACAGTTCGTCCAGGGTCATCAGCTGAATGCCGATATTGCCGAGCGTGGAGGCCTCCACGGGGCCCGCGACCACGGTGATGCCGCACGCATCCGCGCAGAGCTGGTTCAGCAGCCGGTTCTGGCAGCCGCCGCCCACGATGTGCAGCTGGCTGAACGGCTTGCCGCGCAGATCGGCCAGCTCGCTGAGGATGTCGGCATACAGCAGGGCGAGGCTGTCAAAAATGCAGCGCGCCAGCTCTGCCGGGCTGGACGGCACCGGCTGCCCGGCCTCGACGCAGGCGGCCTGGATTTCAGCGCTCATGTGCGCCGGGTTGATAAAGCGGTCGTCGTTCGGGTTGATCAGGAAGGTGCAGGCCTTCAGCTTTTCGGTTTCCGCGATAAGCGCGGTCAGGTCGGTGATGTTCTGCTCTTTCAGCACCCGCTGGAGCAGCCACAGGCCCATAATGTTCTTCAGCACGCGGTAGCGCCCTTCCGCGCCACCTTCGTTAGTGATGTTCGCCGCCATCGCGGCATCGCTGGTGTACGGGGTCTTGCTCTCGAAGCCCATCAGCGACCAGGTGCCGGAAGAAAGATACGCCGCGTCTTTGCCGGCGAGCGGCGACGCGATAACCGCGCTGGCGGTGTCGTGGCTTGCGACGGCAACGACGGGGATGTCGTTCCCCTGCGGGCAAATCCACTGACCGATCACATTTCCGGGATGCGTTGGCGTGCCGAACCAGGACGGCGATGCGCCCGTCCACGCCAGCAGGTTTTCGTCCCAGCTATCGGTGTTGATGTTCACCAGCTGCGTCGTGGTGGCGTTGGTGTATTCCCAGTTCATATTGCCGGTCAGGCGGTAGCTCAGGTAATCCGGGATTAGCAGCGCGTGGGCCACGTTCGCGACCAGCTCCGGCTGCTGCTCGACCAGGGCGCGCAGCTGGTACAGCGTGTTAAACGGCAGGAACTGAATGCCGCTGCGCCCGTAGATGTTGTCTTTGCCAAGCTGGGCGATGGCGTGCGCCATCAGGCCGTCGGTGCGGCTGTCGCGGTAGGAGACGGGCAGGCCGACGCGCTCGCCGTCACCGTCCAGCAGCACGTAGTCCACGCCCCAGGTATCAATGCCGATGCTGTCGATGCGAATGCCGGCATCGCAGACGTTGTTCAGTCCGGTGCGGATCTCCGCTTCCAGGGCATCGATATCCCAGGTCTCAAAACCGTCCTGCTTTTGCAGGCAGTTGGCGAAACGGTGCATTTCGCGAAGCGAAAGTGTGCGCTGGTCGCAGTCCCAGGTGGCGAGCATTACGCGGCCGCTGGATGCGCCTAAATCGACTGCCACACAATGGCGAAAAGTCATGGTCGGGTCCTTTCTTAAGTCATTAGCGGTGAGTGTAAGAAAGGGAAGAAAAAGGCACCTTCTCGCCACTGACAGGGCAAATCCCGCGCTGGCAAGAAAGCAAAGATGAACGTGAGGGAGTTCACAGTTTCCAGTAATGGCGGGGTTTTCAGGCAGTGTGACGCTTACCGCATTTCCCGATCTTTCCGCCTGTTTCTTGAAAAACGGACAGCTTTTGCGAAGTTTGCTGCCGAAAATTTAAGGTGAGCGCGGCAGGCCCCCATTACTATTTTGAGAACATTTCTCATTGGTGGGGGCCGTTATGACCGTACTGCACAGCGTGGATTTTTTTCCTTCGGGAGGGTCGCCCGTCGCGATTGAGCCGCGGCTCCCTCAGGCCGCGTTCCCGGAACATCATCATGATTTTCATGAGATTGTGATTGTTGAGCACGGCACGGGCATTCACGTCTTTAACGGCCAGCCGTATACCATCAGCGGCGGCACGGTGTGCTTCGTGCGCGACCACGACAGGCACCTGTATGAACATACCGACAACCTGTGCCTGACCAACGTGCTCTATCGTTCCCCGGACGCGTTCCAGTTCCTTTCCGGGCTGAATCAGCTGCTGCCGCAGGAGAAGGACGGGCACTACCCGTCGCACTGGCGGGTGAATCAGTCCACGTTGCAGCAGGTGCGACAGCTGGTGAGCCAGATGGAGCAGAGCGAGGACGGGCAGGAGACGCACGCCATCGCTACCCGCGAGCTGCTGTTCATGCAGCTACTGGTGCTGCTGCGCCGCAGCAGCCTGGTGGAAGGGCTGGAAAATAACGACGCGCGGCTGAACCAGCTGATGGCCTGGCTGGAAGATCATTTCGCCGAGGACGTCTGCTGGGAAACGCTGGCGGAGGACTTTTCGCTGTCGCTGCGCACCCTGCATCGCCAGCTCAAGCAGCACACCGGGCTGACGCCCCAGCGCTACCTTAACCGTCTGCGGTTGATCAAAGCGCGTCATCTTTTACGCCATACGGACGAAAGCGTTACGGATATCGCCTATCGCTGCGGGTTCGGCGACAGTAACCACTTTTCGACGCTTTTTCGCCGCGAGTTTAGCTGGTCGCCGCGCGATATACGCCAGGGCAAGGATGCGTCACTTCAGTAACGCGAGGGCAGTCACCGTTTTTTAACCGCAAAAAGGCTAATAATGTCCGGTTATTCGCCGTAGAGGTCGTGGTGTGGCTGCTCAGTTAATACTTCGCAAAGATGATTTTTTTGCCTCCGCCGGTCAGGCCGTGGCGGTGGCCGATCGCTACCCGCAAAACGTCTTTGCCGAGCACACCCACGAGTTTTGCGAGCTGGTGCTGGTGTGGCGCGGCAACGGCCTGCACGTCCTCAACGACCGGCCCTACCGCATCACGCGTGGGGATCTTTTCTACATTCGCGCCGAAGATAAGCACTCCTACGCCTCGGTTAACGACCTGGTGCTGCAAAACGTCATCTACTGCCCCGACAGGCTCAGGCTTAACGTCGACTGGGCGGCGAACATCCCCGGTTTTCTTGACGCTAAGGGTTCCCCGCACTGGCGGTTAAGCAGCAGCGGTATGACGCAGGTGCGGCAGGTTATCTCCCAGCTGGAGCAGGAGAGCCAGAAGAGCGACCCGGTCGCTAACCAGATGGCGGAGCTGCTTTTTGCCCAGCTGGTGATGACGCTGAAGCGCCATCGTTATGCCACGGACAACCCCTCAGCCACCACGCAGGAAGCCCTGCTGGATAAGCTCATCACCACGCTTGCGGGCAGCCTGAACAGAAGCTTCGTGCTGGAGAAATTCTGCGAGCAGGAGCAGTGCAGCGAGCGCGCGCTGCGCCAGCAGTTCCGCACCCAGACGGGGATGACGGTCAACCACTACCTGCGCCAGCTGCGCATCTGCCACGCCCAGTATCTGCTGCAGCATACGGAGCTGATGGTGAGCGAAGTGGCGATGCGCTGCGGCTTTGAGGACAGCAACTACTTTTCGGTGGTGTTTAACCGCGAGGTGGGGATGACGCCGGTTCAGTGGCGTCATCGCAGTCGAAAGGCGGCGTAATCAGTTCGCCATGCCGAGGCCAACGATATTAGCGGCAATGATAATCACCACGCAGCCCAGGCTCAGGACGCCCACCGGACGACGCCCGGCGTTGTTCCACTCCTTCAGCACCAGCCCAACCAGCCCGCCGCACAGCACGTAGAAGCTCATGTGCAGCATCCAGCTCATGTAGTCATACTGCGCCGGAATGCTGGCGTGGCCCCAGGCGTAGAAGAAGAACTGCAGGTACCACATCAGGCCGCCGAGCGCGGAAAGCAGCACGTTGGTGATGATGAGTGGTTTTGCCAGCGAGAAGTCGGCTTTTACCGACAGGTTCTTCACTTTTGCCAGACGAATGAAGCAGAAGCCGAGGTTCACCAGCGCGCCGCCGCCCATAATCACCACGTAGCTTGGCAGGGCAACGTACAGCGGGTCGACGCCCAGCGCGGCAGCGGCTTCGTGCATCGGTTTGGCGGCGTTCATGGCGAACGACATGCCCGCCGAGAAGATGCCGCACATCACCGCCAGCAGCAGGCCTTTCTTCAGGTTGAAGTCTTCCGCACGAATGCCCATCTTGCGCTCTTTCAGCTGGCCCGCGCGGGTGACGATACCCACGCCGATCACCGCGACCAGCACGCCCAGCAGCGTCATCCGTCCGCCCTGCGTGTTAATCAGCACGTCGAAGTGGCCGTTGAGGATCGGCGTCATCAGGGTGCCGACGATAAGCGTAATGCCAATCGCGATGCCGATGCCCATCGACATGCCGAGATAGCGCATGGTGAGGCCGTAGTTGATGTTGCCGATGCCCCACATCGCGCCGAACAGAAACACCGGCAGCAGGGTAGAGGCGCTGAAGGAGGAGAAGTAGCCCCAGAAATCCGGGAGCAGCATGGCGCTAATGGTCCACGGCAAAATCAGCCAGGAGACGGTACCGCCTACGGACCACATGGTTTCCCACGACCAGCCTTTTACCTTTTTAAACGGGGCATAGAAACAGGCTGCACTGGCCGCGCCTATCAAATGCCAGAAAATACCCATCGTAATCGCATGATTCATTTTTACATCCTCATCGTTTTTATAGTCGGTGGCTTCCCGCCGACTTGATGAGTGTAAAAATTAGGCGGTTTGGGAACCTTCAGAAGGTTGCCGCACTTTTGTTCTGGATGGCAATCAGCACGTTAACCGCGTGAGCAGACTCACAATTCCGCTATTAATCGAAAAATGAATAACCTTATAAAAACTACGGCATTGATAATCATTTTCAATATCATTTAATTAACTATAATGAACCAACTGCTTACGCGGCATTAACAGCTGTGCCGCCCGACAATAATGGAGAGGATTATGAGTTATACACTGCCATCCCTGCCGTATGCCTATGACGCACTGGAACCGCATTTCGACAAGCAGACGATGGAAATCCATCACACTAAACACCACCAGACCTACGTGAACAACGCGAACGCCGCGCTGGAAAGCCTGCCAGAGTTCGCGAACCTGTCTGCTGAAGAGCTGATCACCAAGCTGGACCAGCTGCCTGCGGACAAGAAAACCGTGCTGCGTAACAATGCGGGCGGTCACGCTAACCACAGCCTGTTCTGGAAAGGCCTGAAAACCGGTACCACCCTGCAGGGCGACCTGAAAGCGGCTATCGAGCGCGACTTCGGTTCTGTTGACAACTTCAAAGCGGAATTCGAAAAAGCCGCTGCAACCCGTTTCGGCTCTGGCTGGGCGTGGCTGGTTCTGAAAGGCGACAAGCTGGCGGTTGTTTCTACCGCGAACCAGGACTCCCCGCTGATGGGTGAAGCAATCTCTGGCGCATCCGGCTTCCCAATCGTGGGCCTGGACGTGTGGGAACACGCTTACTACCTGAAATTCCAGAACCGTCGCCCGGACTACATCAAAGCCTTCTGGGACGTGGTGAACTGGGACGAAGCAGCAGCGCGTTTCGCCGCTAAAAAATAAGGTTGCATTGACGCCTGTGAGAAGCGAGTCTGATGACTCGCTTTTTTTATACCCACAATCTGCGTAAGGAGCCGCGATGAACTATCCCGTTAATGTATTCACCGGAAAAATAAGGGATTACGATGGCAGTCGCCCGAGCGCTATTGCCAAACTGCAGGTTGACGGCGAACTCACCCTCACCGAGCTGGGGCTGGCGGGGGATGAGCAGGCGGAGAAGAAAATCCACGGCGGGCCCGAGCGCGCGCTGTGCCACTATCCGCGCGAGCACTACCAGCACTGGAAAACCGAATTCCCCGAACAGGCGGATCTGTTTGTCGCGCCCGCGTTTGGCGAGAACCTCTCGACCGAAGGACTGACCGAGAAAAACGTCTTTATCGGTGATATTTACCGCTGGGGTGATGCCCTGATTCAGGTGACGCAGCCGCGCTCGCCGTGCTTTAAGCTCAACTACCATTTTGGCATCAGCGATATGTCCGAGCAGCTGCAAATTGCGGGTAAGACCGGCTGGCTGTACCGCGTGGTGCTGGCTGGGCAGGTTTCTGCGGACGCGCCGCTTGAGCTGGCGTCGCGCCTGAGCGATGTGTCTGTTTATGACGCCTGCGCCATTGCCTGGCATATGCCTTTTGACGACGAGCAGTATCACCGCATGCTGTCGGCGGCGGGGTTATCAACCAGCTGGACCAGAACGATGCAGAAGCGACGCGTAAGCGGCAAGATTGAGGATAATTCGCGGAGATTGTGGGGTAAATAAGGCGACGCTTTACCCCTCACCCTAACCCTCTCCCCAAAGGGGAGAGGGGACTTGAACACCCTCGCCCCTTTGGGGAGAGGGCCGGGGTGAGGGGAAAACTACGAACGCTTATACAACGGTAGCCACAGCGTTAACCGCAGCCCGCCCAGCGGGCTGTCGTCGGCTTTCACCCAGCCGCGGTGCTGCTGCATGGCGGTTTCAACAATCGCCAGCCCCAGCCCCGAGCCGCCAGATTCGCGGTCGCGCGCTTCGTCGGTACGGTAAAACGGACGGAAAATCTGCTCGCGGTCTTCCGGGCTGACGCCAGGACCGTCGTCATCGACAATAACGGTGATCCCGTCTTTATCCACCGAGAACGCCACCTCAATCTTCGTGTGCGAGTAGCGCAGGGCGTTACGCACGATGTTCTCCAGCGCGCTTTCCAGCGTGTTGGGGTTACCGTACAGCGGCCACGGGCCCGGTGGGAAGTTGACGGTAAAGGATTTACCCATTTGCTCCGCTTCGAACGCCGCGTTGTCCAGCACCTCGTGCCACAGGTGATTGGCTTTCACCGTTTCGCTCACCAGCGCGTTTTTCTGCTGGTTACGCGACATCACCAGCAGATCGTTAATCATGCTGTCCAGGCGGTGGGCTTCTGTCTCAATACGCTCCAGCTCTTTGCTCTCACCGCTGCGGCGGCGCAGCAGGGCGGTGCCGAGCTGTAAGCGCGTGAGCGGGGTACGCAGCTCGTGCGAGATATCCGACAGCAGGCGCTGCTGGGCGGTCATCATGCGATCAAGCGCCGTTACCATCTGGTTAAAGCTGGTGCCGGCAGCAAGGAACTCCTGCGGGCCGGCTTCCAGTTCGGGATGCTGCCGCAGGTTGCCCTGCGCCACTTCATCCGCGGCGTTTTTCAACTTACGCGCCGGTTTTGCCAGGCTCCATGCCAGCCATAGCAGCAGCGGTGAACTGACCAGCATCGTAACGATCAGGAGCAGGAGCGGGCGGTCAAACAGCAGGTTGATAAAGTCGGACTGGGAATTGCTCGCCGGGCGGATCAGGTAGAGCTGGTAGTTATCTTCCCCATCCCTGACGGAGAAAGGGCCCACCATCTCAACGCGACCGTATTTTTTCTTCTGTGGGTGATCGGCGTTATCCGCCTGGCCAATGAAGTTACGGATAATCTGCATTTCATTGCGATCGGCCCCAATGACGCGGCCTTCGCTGGTGACCAGCAGCAGGCGTTGTCCGGGCGGTGCCCACTTATCGATGGCGCGAAACAGCCTGCGCCACCACATCAAATCGTTTGGCGGATCGTTTGCCAGCTCGGCTTCGACGTGCTGCTCGATCATCACGCCCTGACGTTGCTCGCTGTCGAGAAGCTCCGTCATCTGGCGTGAGTCGAGTTTTGGCAGCATCAACACGAGCATTAAAACCAGCGCCAGCGTCAGCCAGAAGATGGCAAAAATGCGGGCGGTTAAGCTTCCTATCATGAAGCGGAAACCATCAGATAGCCGCGTCCACGCAGGGTTTTAAACCATGGGTGACCGTCTTTACGCTCCGGCAGCTTGCGGCGCAGGTTAGAGATGTGCATGTCGATAGCGCGGTCAAACGGCGTGAGGCGTTTGCCCAGCACTTCCTGGCTCAAGTGTTCACGCGAGACTACCTGGCCGAGATGCTGCGCCAGCAGATACAGCAGGGTGAACTCGGTGCCGGTCAGTTCCAGGGTTTCACCGTCGAAGCTCGCTTCCTGACGGCCCGGGTTGAGGCTCAGAGAATCCACTTCCAGCGTCGGTGAGCTGTTGTCGGTATTCTGCTGCTGCTCGCTCCAGTGGGAACGACGCAGGATCGCGCGAATACGGGCCACCAGTTCACGGTCGTTGAACGGTTTAGGTAAGTAGTCATCCGCGCCCAGCTCAAGGCCGAGTACGCGGTCAAGTTCGCTGCCGCGCGCGGTCAGCATGATAACGGGGGTCTGGTGCGTCTGGCGAAGCTCTTTCAACGTATCAATACCGTTTTTCTTCGGCATCATCACGTCGAGCAAAAGTAAATCGATGCTGTCGTCAAGGAGACTCAGCGCCTGTTCGCCATCGTGGGCAACCAGGACGTTGAAACCTTCCATGTCGAGCAACTCCTTTAAAAGGGATGTGAGCTCTCGGTCATCATCAACTAACAGGATTTTATTCATTGTTTAAATACCTCCGAGGCAGAAATTACGACATCAAGGCTATCTAATCCATGACTTTACGTTGTTTTACACCCCCTGACGCATGTTTGCAGCCTGAATCGTAGACTGTCTCTCGTTGAATCGCGACACGAAAGATTTTGGGAGCAAGTGATGCGCAAAGTTACCGCTGCCGTCATGGCCTCAACGCTGGCGTTCAGTGCGTGTAGCCAGGCTGCTGTAGCTATCATCGGCAATAACGGTTCCTCGCAAGAGGGCGCACCGCAGAATAGCAGCCAAAGCCATATGTTTGACGGCATAAGTTTAACCGAACATCAGCGTCAACAGATGCGAGATCTGATGCAGAGGGCAAGACACGACCAGCCCCCTGTTAATGTTAGCGAAATGGAGACAATGCATCGCCTTGTCACCGCAGAAAATTTTGACGAAAGCGCTGTACGCGCTCAGGCAGAAAAAATGGCAGAGGAACAGGTTGCCCGCCAGGTAGAAATGGCGAAGGTCCGCAACCAGATGTTCCACCTGCTAACGCCCGAGCAGCAGGCGGTTTTGAACGACAAACATCAGCAACGAATGGACCAGTTGCGTGAGGTTGCACGGATGCAGCGAAGCTCAGAAACGACGCTTTTCAGTAGCAATAGCAGTACCCGTAGTAACCAGTAAACCCTGTTTTCCTTGCCATAGACACCATCCCTGTCTTCCCCCACATGATGTGGGGGTTTTTTTTGCCCTTCATTCAATATTGTTAACCGTTTATTCATCCTTTGACTCCTCAACCATCCGTTATACTAGCGGCAGGGCATGACAGGAGTGTTTATGAATCAATCCTATGGACGGCTGGTTAGCCGGGCCGCAATCGCCGCGACGGTAATGGCGTCGTGTTTGCTGATCATTAAAATTTTTGCGTGGTGGTACACCGGCTCGGTCAGTATTCTGGCGGCGCTGGTGGACTCGCTGGTGGATATTGCCGCCTCGCTGACCAACCTGCTGGTGGTGCGCTATTCCCTGCAACCGGCGGATGACGAACATACCTTTGGCCATGGAAAGGCGGAATCGCTGGCCGCACTGGCGCAAAGCATGTTTATTTCTGGCTCCGCGCTGTTTCTCTTTTTGACCGGCATCCAGCATTTAGCATCGCCGTCACCGATGAACGATCCCGGTGTAGGCGTGGCGGTTACGGTAGTTGCACTTATAAGCACACTTGTTCTTGTAACGTTCCAGCGCTGGGTGGTTCGCAAAACGCAAAGCCAGGCGGTACGGGCAGATATGCTTCATTATCAGTCTGATGTTATGATGAATGGGGCAATTCTTATTGCGCTCGGTCTGGCCTGGTATGGCTGGCATCGGGCGGATGCGTTGTTTGCGTTAGGAATAGGGGTCTATATCTTATATAGCGCCCTGCGGATGGGTTACGACGCGGTGCAGTCGCTTCTCGATCGCGCGCTTCCCGATGCAGAACGCAATGAAATTTTTGCTATCGTGACTCACTGGCCCGGCGTCAGCGGCGCTCACGATCTTCGTACGCGGCAGTCAGGGCCGACCCGCTTTATTCAGATTCACATAGAAATGGAAGACAACCTGCCGCTGGTACAGGCTCACGTCATCGCTGAGCAGGTCGAGCAGGCGATTTTGCAGCGTTTCCCGGGTTCAGACGTCATTATTCACCAGGATCCCTGCTCGGTGGTGCCCGGTCATGTTGAGCTTTCGTAATTCGTTGTAAAAAAGTGAGCAAGGCCAGCATTTTGTGGATAAATTACCGCCATATGGCCTGACCTGAATCAATTCAGCTGGAAGTGATTGATATACTATTTGCAGTATTCGACGGTTGAAGAGTTTCTTCCGGCAGCAGATTTCAATTTTGCATTCCTAAGTTCAGAGGTAGTCATGATTAAGAAAATCGGTGTGTTGACAAGCGGCGGTGATGCGCCGGGCATGAACGCGGCAATTCGTGGTGTTGTCCGTGCAGCGCTGACGGAAGGTCTGGAAGTGTTTGGCGTTTATGACGGTTACCTGGGCCTGTACGAAGACCGCATGGTTCAACTGGACCGCTACAGCGTGTCCGACATGATCAACCGTGGCGGTACCTTCCTGGGGTCTGCGCGCTTCCCGGAATTCCGTGATGAACACGTTCGTGAAGTGGCTATCGAAAACATGAAGAAACGCGGCCTGGACGCCCTGGTGGTTATCGGCGGTGACGGCTCCTACATGGGTGCAAAACGTCTGACCGAGATGGGCTTCCCGTGCATCGGCCTGCCGGGCACGATCGACAACGACATCAAAGGGACTGACTACACCATCGGCTTCTTTACCGCACTGGGTACCGTTGTTGAAGCGATTGACCGTCTGCGCGACACCTCTTCTTCCCACCAGCGTATCTCCATCGTAGAAGTGATGGGCCGCTACTGTGGCGACCTGACCCTGGCCGCGGCCATTGCGGGCGGCTGCGAGTTCATCGTGGTGCCGGAAGTGGAATTTAGCCGTGAAGACCTGGTGAATGAAATCAAAGCCGGTATCGCGAAAGGTAAAAAACACGCTATCGTCGCCATCACCGAGCACATCTGCGACGTTGACGAGCTGGCGAAGTACATCGAAACCGAAACCAAACGCGAAACCCGCGCGACCGTACTGGGCCACATCCAGCGCGGCGGTTCCCCGGGTCCCTACGACCGTATCCTGGCGTCCCGTATGGGCGCGTACGCGATCGACCTGCTGCTGCAGGGCCATGGCGGCCGCTGCGTGGGTATTCAGAACGAAAAACTGGTTCACCATGACATCATCGACGCTATCGAAAACATGAAGCGTCCGTTCAAGGGTGACTGGCTGGACTGCGCGAAAAAACTGTACTGATCGGCGTTTGTTTTGTGCCGGGTGGCGGCAAGGTAAATGCAAAACGGTAACCCTTGGGTTACCGTTTTTTATGGTTGCACCCTCTCCCGTGGGAGAGGGTTGGGGTGAGGGCATCAGGCCGCTTATCCACTCCTTTTATTCCACTACGTTATAGCCAATCTTTTTTTATTCTTTAATCATTGATTACCTTTCTGGCACGCTGCATTCATCAAAACACTACATAAGAGAGCTGGGCGATGAATAAATGGGGCGTGGGTTTAACATTATTGCTGGCATCGACCAGCGTTCTGGCTAAGGACATCCAGTTGCTGAACGTGTCGTACGACCCGACGCGTGAGCTGTACGATCAGTACAACAAAGCCTTTGCGGCGCACTACAAGCAGGAAACCGGCGATAACGTGGTGATCCGCCAGTCTCACGGCGGCTCGGGCAAGCAGGCAACGTCCGTGATTAACGGTATCGAAGCCGACGTGGTGACCCTTGCGCTGGCCTACGACGTGGACGCCATTGCGGAACGCGGCCGTATCGATAAAAACTGGATTAAGCGCCTGCCGGACAACTCTGCGCCATACACCTCGACCATCGTCTTCCTGGTGCGTAAAGGCAACCCGAAACAGATTAAAGACTGGAACGACCTGATCAAACCGGGCGTTTCGGTGATCACCCCGAACCCGAAAAGCTCCGGCGGCGCGCGCTGGAACTACCTGGCGGCGTGGGGCTACGCCCTGCATCATAACAACGGTGACCAGGCGAAAGCCCAGGAGTTCGTCAAGTCCCTGTTTAAAAACGTCGAAGTGCTGGATTCCGGCGCGCGCGGCGCAACCAACACCTTCGTCGAGCGCGGCATCGGCGACGTGCTGATTGCGTGGGAAAACGAAGCCCTGCTGGCGACCAACGAGCTGGGTAAAGACAAGTTTGAGATCGTCACCCCGAGCGAATCTATCCTCGCCGAGCCGACCGTTTCCGTGGTCGACAAAGTGGTTGAGAAGAAAGACACCAAGGCGGTGGCGGAAGCCTACCTGAAGTATCTCTACTCCCCGGAAGGGCAGGAAATCGCGGCGAAGAACTTCTACCGACCGCGCGATCCGGCGGTAGCGAAGAAATATGACGGTGAATTCCCGAAACTGAAGCTCTTCACCATTGATGATGAGTTCGGCGGCTGGACGAAAGCGCAGAAAGATCACTTCTCTAACGGCGGCACCTTCGACCAGATCAGCAAGCGCTAAGCGTTTCTTACAGAACGACACGGTGACCCGGCGTGAGAAATCCGCCGGGTTTTTTATTTGGTCATCATTTTGCGTTACTCTTTCGCCTCTATCGAAAACAGGGAACGCGTTGTGAAAAAAATTATCATATTGGTTCTGATTGTCATCGCCCTCGCCGCCGGCGGCGTGTACTGGATGAAAGCGGGTAATCCGAATGCGTTGCGTCATATCGTTCTCGACCAGTGCGTGCCGAATCAGATCCAACACCGTAATCCCGCGCCGTGTGCGCAGGTGAAGACGGATGCCGGCTACGTGGTATTCAAAGACCGCAACGGGCCGCTGCAGTATTTGCTGATGCCCACGTACCGCATCAACGGCACCGAAAGCCCGCTCCTGACCGAACCCGCTACGCCAAACTTCTTCTGGCTGGCCTGGCAGTCGCGCAACTTTATGAGCATGAAGCGCGGGGCAGAGGTGCCTGATAGCGCCATTTCGTTAACCATTAATTCGCCAACCGGACGCACGCAAAACCATTTCCATATTCATATCTCCTGCCTGCGCCCGGACGTGCGCGAGAAGCTCAATGCCGCACAGGGGCAAATCAGCACCCAGTGGCTGCCGTTCCCCGGCGGGCTGGAAGGGCATGAATACCTTGCCCGTCGCGTGACGGAGAACGAGCTGGTGCAGCGCAGCCCGTTTATGATGCTTGCCGAGGAGCTGCCGGAAGCGCGTGACCATATGGGGCGCTTCGCGCTGGCAATGGCGCAGCAGTCGGACGGATCGTTTGTTCTGCTGGCGACCGAGCGTAATCTGCTGACGCTCAACCGCGCATCGGCTGAGGAACTGCAGGATCATCAATGCGATATCCTGAATTGACCCCACCATAAATAGCGTTTACTCATCCTGCCTGTCGCCGTAGACTTGCTGATAAATTCTACAGGAGACAGGTATGTCGCTCTGGTTAACGCATCCTCTGCTGCTTCCCTCTCTGATCGTCGGCGTCACCATCGTGCTGTGGGCGACGTCGCTGCTGCCGGAATTTCTCACCGCGCTGCTGTTCTTCACGGCGGCAATGACCGCCAGAATCGCCCCGCCGGAGGTGATTTTTGGCGGTTTTGCCTCGTCGGCCTTCTGGCTGGTGTTCAGCGGCTTTGTGCTCGGCGTGGCGATCCGCAAAACCGGGCTGGCCGACAGGGCCGCGCGGGCACTATCCGCGAAGCTCACCGACTCCTGGTTATTAATGGTCTCCAGCGTGGTGCTGCTGAGCTACGCCCTGGCGTTTGTGATGCCGTCGAACATGGGCCGCATTGCGCTTCTGATGCCGATTGTCGCGGCGATGGCAAAGCGCGCCAGCATTCCCGACGGCTCGCGCGCCTGGTTTGGCCTGGCGCTGGCCGTCGGGTTCGGCACCTTCCAGCTCTCGGCCACCATCCTGCCCGCTAACGTCCCGAATCTGGTCATGAGCGGCGCGGCGGAAGGCTCGTACGGTATTCACCTGAACTATGCGCCGTATCTGCTGCTGCACACGCCGGTGCTGGGTATCCTCAAAGGCATGATCCTGATAGGCCTGATCTGCTGGCTATTTCCCGGCAGCCCGAAACCGGCGAAGGATGTGGCACCGTCTGGACCGATGGGAAGGGATGAAAAACGCCTCGCCTGGCTGCTGGCGGTGGTGCTGGTGATGTGGGTGACGGAGAGCTGGCACGGTGTGGGACCGGCCTGGACGGGGCTGGCGGCGTCGGTCGTTGTGCTGCTGCCGCGCGTTGGCTTTATCACCGGAGAAGAGTTCTCGACGGGCGTGAATATGCGCACCTGTATTTACGTCGCCGGTATTCTGGGGCTAGCGATTACCGTAACGCAAACCGGGATCGGTACGGCGGTGGGTGAGGCGCTGCTGCAGGTCGTGCCGCTGGATGCGGAGAGGCCGTTCACCAGCTTCCTGGCGCTGACGGGGATCACCACGGCGCTCAATTTCATCATGACCGCGAACGGCGTTCCTGCACTCTATACCACGCTGGCGCAGAGCTTTTCGGACGCCACCGGTTTCCCGCTGCTTTCGGTGATCATGATTCAGGTGCTGGGTTATTCCACGCCTCTGCTGCCGTATCAGGCGTCGCCGATTGTGGTAGCGATGGGCTTAGGAAAGGTGCCTGCAAGGGCGGGGATGGTACTTTGTCTCTGGCTGGCCATTGCAACGTATCTTGTGCTACTGCCGCTGGATTATCTGTGGTTTAACCTACTGGGACAACTGTAAAAAAAGCCCGGTGGCGCTGACGCTTACCGGGCCTACAGAACCGTAGGGCGGGTTAGCGAAGCGCCACCCGCCACAGAGGCAATTACGCCTGCTTAGCCGCTTCTGCTGCTTTAACGATCACCGCGAAAGCGTCAGCTTTCAGGGATGCACCGCCAACCAGCGCGCCGTCGATGTCCGGCTGGGTGAACAGCTCAGCAGCGTTCGCTGCGTTTACGGAACCGCCGTACTGGATGATCACTTGCTCAGCCACTTTCGCGTCGGCTTTAGCAATGTGGTCACGGATGAATTTGTGAACCGCCTGAGCCTGTGCAGGGGTTGCAGATTTGCCGGTACCGATCGCCCAGACTGGCTCGTAAGCAATCACTGCGCCTTCGAACGCTGCTGCGCCCTGGGTTTTCAGCACGGCGTCGATCTGACGTGCGCACACTTCTTCGGTTTTGCCCGCTTCGTTTTCTGCTTCGGTTTCACCGATGCACAGAACCGGAGTCAGACCCTGCTCTTTCAGCACGGCGAATTTCTTCGCGATGAACTCGTCGGATTCTTTGTGGTAGGTACGACGCTCAGAGTGGCCGATGATGATGTATTTCGCGCCGATATCTTTCAGCATTTCAGCGGAGGTTTCACCGGTGAACGCGCCAGACAGGTTAACGTCAACGTTCTGCGCGCCCAGCACGATGTGGCTGCCGTCAGCGGCACGTTTAGCCAGATCCAGGTACATATCAGGCGGAGCAATAGAAACCGCACAGCCCGTCACGCCAGCCAGCTCTTTGCGCAGGTTCGCAACCAGTTCGTTTACCATGTGGCGGCTGCCGTTCAGTTTCCAGTTACCCATCACTAAAGGATGTCGCATTTCAATTCTCCACGCTAAATAAGCGAATTAAGGAATATGGCCACCCTCACGGGCAGCATGGTCTGTGAATCAGTATAGAGATTTTCCCTCGAAAGGCTTTGCTTTTTGTCATTAATTCGCCCCTCCGAGTGCGTCTGATAGTGCCAGCTTAATCGGTTCAACAGCGAAGGTCAGTCCTTTTTCGCCGTTATCTGCCACAACATAGCGAATAGCGCCCTCTGTCTCGGCGTAGTAGCGCTTGTTTTTCCCGGCGGTCAGCAATTTTTGCAGCTTTTGCTGGCTTTGGGCTTTGGTGAGCGCGGGCGTGAAGGCGCGTAAAACGGCGCTCATGTATTCCTGCGCCTTCGCTTTAGCGGCTTTCTGCTCCGGCCCCTGAATAGGGAGCCAGGTGAGCTGCATGCTTTTGATTTTTAGCGTGCCGCGCTCCAGCGCCGTCGACGCGTATAAATTCTCGTTTATCTTACTGGCTGCGCGGGTCAGCGTCGGCGTATCGCGTGCGCTATCAATGGCGCGAAATTCATCCAGTGGCAGCGTCGGGTTGTCTTTATTAAAGGCTTCACGGAACTGGCTGATGGAGAGATCGAACGACGGGGCGCCCGCCAGCAGATACGGCGCGGTAGCCGGGGCGGTGGTTTCGGCGGCGTGCAGGGAAACGCTGGTGCTGAGCATCGCTAAACAGAGGAAAAGAGAGTGTGCCGAAAATTTCATCAATGTTGTCCCTGGCCGTAACTGCTCATGATTAAAACGATATCTGCTCGGCTTGTCAAAAGGTCACAACTCCAGGGTAAAATGCGGGCTAAACGATAATAAGGAACCTTACATGACCATACAGCAGTGGCTGTTTTCATTCAAAGGGCGTATCGGACGCCGTGATTTCTGGGTCTGGATGGTGACGTGGATCGTCGCCATGCTGCTTCTGTTTTTTGTGGCCTACAACGCGTGGTTGAGCACGCAAACGGCGGCCTTCGCGCTGGTCTGCCTGCTGTGGCCAACCGCCGCAGTGGTGGTAAAACGCCTGCACGATCGCGGACGCTCCGGCGCGTGGGCATTTTTGATTATTCTGGCGTGGATGCTGGTGGCGGGAAACTGGTCGATGCTGCCGTCCATCCTGCCGTGGGTCGTTGGCCTGCTGCTGCCAACGATCATCTTCGTGATGATGGTTATCGATCTGGGCGCGTTTATCGGCACCCAGAGCGAAAATAAATACGGTAAAGACACCCTTGAGGTGAAGTACCGCTGATCACCAGTAGTGTTCAGCCGTCATATGGCCCGGTCGGCGGCGAAGATGCTTCGTCATCTGCCGGGTATCCTTAAGCAGCTGCTGCGTATCGCGCACCATCTGCGGGTTGCCGCACAGCATCACGTGGCTGGTCTCGGTGTTCATCGGCAGACCCACCGCCGCTTCCAGAGCCCCGCTTTCAATCAGCGCCGGTACGCGCCCCGTCAGTGAACCCGCCGCCGTTTCGCGGCTGACCACGGTCTGAATTTTCAGCTTCCCGCCGTACTGCTGCTCAAGCTCCTGCATTTGCGGAAGATAGCTTAGATCTGCGGCGTAGCGCGCGGCGTGAACCAGCACGATGTTTTTGAATCGCTCAAGGTCTTTGCCGTACTGCAGAATAGAGAGATAAGGGCCGATGGCCGTACCGGTCGCCAGCATCCAGAGGGTATCGCAGTCCGGGATTTCGTCCAGCACGAAGAAACCTGCCGCTTCGCTCACAATCTGCACATCGTCGCCCGGCTTTAGCGCCGCGAGGCGCGGGCTGAGCTTGCCGTCCGGGACGGTGACAAGATAGAACTCGAGATCCGGGTTATCCGGCGCGTTGACGTATGAGTAAGCGCGCTGCACGCGTTCGCCGTCGACGTCCAGCCCCAGCTTCGCGAACTGTCCGGCTGTGAACGGGTGGACGGGAGCATGTAGGGTGAGACTAAATAGCGCATCGGTCCAGAACTGTACCTTTGTGACTTTACCTGTTACCCAGTCCGCCATGATCTTCTCCTGTGCTTTTTCTCTGTTCTATCTTCCGTATTTGTGGTGACGATTTCCAGCCCGCTCGGGCCGGAAAGCTCAATCGATCAAACGGTTTTACAGAATGTGCGTCTGCACGTCCGGGTCTTTGCGATCGAGATAGTGGATAGACTGGATGCGGCGAATGGTGCGTGATTTACCGCGGATCAGCAGCGTTTCGGTGGTCGCCATGTTGCCCTTGCGGGTGATGCCGTCCAGCAGATCGCCTTTGGTGATGCCCGTCGCGGAGAACACTACGTTATCGCTGCGGGCCATGTCGGTTAGTGCGAGGACTTTATTAGCCTCGATCCCCATCGCCGCACAGCGTGCCAGCTCGTTTTCACCGATGCGGCGGTTCTCTTCGCTGTCGCCTTTAACGTCGTGACGCGCCAGCAGGCGCGCCTGCATGTCGCCGTCCAGGGCGCGGATCACCGCCGCGGAGACCACGCCTTCCGGCGCGCCGCCGATACCGTAAAGCACGTCCACCTCGCTGTCCGGCATACAGGTCAGAATCGAGGCGGCAACGTCACCGTCGGGGATAGCAAACACGCGCACGCCGAGCTTTTGCATCTGCGCGATGGTGGCGTCGTGGCGCGGTTTCGCCAGAATGGTGACGGTCAGCTCGCTGAGCGGTTTGCCCAGCGCGTTGGCGATGTTGTTGAGGTTCTCTTCCAGCGGCAGGCTGAGGTCGATTGCGCCTTTCGCGCCAGGGCCGACAATCAGCTTTTCCATGTACATATCCGGCGCGTTGAGGAAGCAGCCTTTATCGCCCACGGCAAGCACCGCTAAGGCATTGGCCTGGCCCATCGCCGTCATGCGCGTGCCTTCGATCGGGTCAACCGCGATATCCACGGCATCGCCTTTGCCGGTACCGACTTTTTCACCGATATAGAGCATCGGCGCTTCGTCGATCTCGCCTTCGCCGATCACGATAGTGCCGTCGATATTGACCTGGTTAAGCACAATGCGCATGGCATGGACGGCTGCACCGTCGGCGGTATTTTTGTCGCCACGACCCAGCCATTTATAGCCTGCGAGGGCGGCAGCTTCGGTGACGCGGGAAAACTCGATAGCAAGTTCACGTTTCATGAGGTACTCGTGCAATCAAAAGGAATTGCACGAAGTTTATCACAGAGTGGGTAGGGGGGGGCGGTCTGAGCCCCTCACCCCGGCCCTCTCCCCAAAGGGGAGAGGGTGTTTTAAGTCCCCTCGCCCCTTTGGGGAGAGGGTTAGGGTGAGGGGTGAGTCTGTCTTACTCTTCGTGCTCTTCCCACGCCAGGGCGCGCTTCACCGCTTTCTTCCAGCCGCTGTAGCGGTAGTTGCGCTCGGTGGTTTCGATGCCCGGGCGGAACTCGCGTTCGATGACCGCTTTTTCCTGCAGCTCGTCCAGGTTCTGCCAGAAGCCGACCGCCAGACCCGCCAGATATGCCGCGCCCAGCGCCGTCACTTCACGCACTTCAGGGCGCTCAACGCGGGTGCCCAGAATGTCGGACTGGAACTGCATCAGGAAGTTGTTGGCTACCGCACCGCCGTCCACGCGCAGGGCGTGCAGACGAATGCCGGAGTCAGCCTGCATCGCTTCCAGCACGTCGCGCGTCTGGTAGGCGATGGATTCCAGGGTGGCGCGAATAATGTGGTTAGAGTTCACACCGCGCGTCAGGCCGAAAATCGCCCCGCGTGCATACGGATCCCAGTACGGTGCGCCCAGCCCAGTGAACGCAGGCACCACGTACACGCCGTTGGTATCTTTCACTTTGGTCGCGAAGTACTCGGAATCGAACGCGTCGCCGATCAGCTTCATCTCGTCGCGCAGCCACTGGATAGACGCACCGGCCATGAACACCGCGCCTTCCAGCGCATAGTTCACTTCGCCGCGCGGGCCGCAGGCGATGGTGGTCAGCAGGCCGTTTTCTGATTTCACCGCTTTCTCGCCGGTGTTCATCAGCATAAAGCAGCCGGTACCGTAGGTGTTCTTCGCCATCCCTTCCTTAACGCACAGCTGGCCGAACAGCGCCGCCTGCTGGTCACCGGCGATACCGGCGATAGGAATACGGGTGCCGCCCTTACCGCCGATGTTGGTCTGGCCGTACACTTCGGAAGACTTACGCACTTCAGGCAGCATCGCGCGCGGGATGTCCAGCGCGTCCAGCATCTTGTCATCCCACTCAAGGGTGTTGATGTTGAACAGCATGGTGCGCGAGGCGTTGGTGTAGTCGGTGACGTGCACGCGTCCCTGGGTCATCTTCCAGATAAGCCAGGTATCGACGGTACCGAACAGCAGCTCGCCGCGTCGTGCACGCTCGCGTGAGCCTTCCACGTGGTCGAGGATCCACTTCACCTTGGTGCCGGAGAAATACGGGTCAATCACCAGGCCGGTGGCGCTGCGGATGTACTCTTCCATCCCGTCGCGCTTCAGCTTTTCGCAGATTTCTGCGGTACGACGGCACTGCCAGACGATGGCGTTGTAAATGGGCTTACCGGTTTCGCGCTCCCAGACTACGGTGGTTTCACGCTGGTTGGTGATACCGATGGCGGCAATTTCGTCGGAACTGATGTCGGCTTTCGCCAGCACTTCGACCAGCGTGGAGCTTTGCGACGCCCAGATCTCCATTGGATCGTGTTCTACCCAGCCTGGACGAGGATAAATTTGTTCGAATTCGCGCTGTGACACGCTGACGATGTTCGCGTCATGATCCATTACGACAGCGCGGGAGCTGGTGGTGCCCTGGTCGAGCGCAACGATATATTTTTTTTCGGTCATGGTATGTGTCCCGTAGTCAGATTACAGCGAAGCTTTTTGCTGTGCAGGAGAGGTCGTTTCTTTCTCTTCTTCCACACAGGTGTCGCACGGTAAGTGGCGACCAATTAATTTGCGATAGCCGAATGCACCCAGCGCCGCCCCTACGATTGGCCCAAACAGCGGGACCAGGAAGTAAGGAATGTCCTTGCCGCCGGTGAAGGCGACGTCGCCCCATCCTGCGAAGAAGGCGAAGGTTTTTGGCCCCAGGTCACGCGCCGGGTTCATCGCGAAGCCGGTCAGTGGACCCATTGATGCGCCGATAACCGCAATCAGCAGGCCAATCAGCAGCGGGGCCAGCGGGCCGCGCGGAATGCCGTTGCCGTCATCGCCCAGCGCCATGATGACGCCCATCAGAATAGCGGTAATCACCATTTCAACTGCGAACGCCTGCACAAAATTGATATGCGGGTTCGGATAGGTTGAGAAGATGCCGGCCAGATCCAGACTTTCGACACTGCCGCGCACCATATGATGCGTCTGTTCGAAGTCGATGAAAAGATTGTAATAAAGCCCGTAAACTAACGCCGCTGCGCAAAAGGCGCCGGCAAACTGAGAAATGATAAAAGGGACCACTTTGCGCCTGTCGAAGCACGCGAACAGCCACAGCGCGATGGTCACCGCCGGGTTAAGATGTGCACCGGAAACTCCGGCAGTCAGGTAGATGGCCATCGCCACGCCCAGACCCCAGATGATACTGATTTCCCACTGACCAAAACTGGCACCCGCCACTTTCAGTGCAGCGACACAGCCCACTCCGAAGAATATCAACAACCCGGTACCAAGGAACTCGGCAATGCACTGGCCTTTTAAGGTTGATGTCTGACTCATAATCGGAATCCTGAAGAGATGAATGTTTATTGTTAGCGCGGTCGCCCGTGACAACCACGATGTCCTGTAGACATAGTGTTAATTTATCGTTAACGAGCAAAAACGAGAAATATCGAAATCAAAATGTGTGGTCTGCGTCAATAAAATGAGCGTTTTCGCGCCATAAGGCGCGTTTTTGCATCAGTCGCGAACTGTGAGCTGAATCATTTCATTAACTAAAGAGTTAACAATTTAGGGGTATATGACGCGAACGCACCAGGACCAGACCTAAAAGTGTTGCAAACCGCGATCTGCGTGGCGTGTCGCTGGACACAGAGCGCCGCGCTCCATACAATCGACGGTATATGTCGTGCGCGTTTACGTTAAAGCGTCGCCTTGCAATTCAGGAGAGGTAGCATCATGTCTTTAGAAGTGTTTGAGAAACTGGAATCGAAAGTACAGCAGGCGATCGACACCATCACCCTGCTGCAGATGGAAATTGAAGAGCTGAAAGAGAAGAACAACTCCCTGGCACAGGAAGTTCAGAACGCTCAGAACGGCCGCGAAGAGCTGGAGCGCGAAAACAACCAGCTGCGCGAACAGCAGAACGGCTGGCAGGATCGCCTGCAGGCGCTGCTGGGACGTATGGAAGAAGTCTAATTCCCAACGGGCCGCGAATCCCGAGGGACAAAAAAACCGCCACATTGCTGATGGCGGTTTTTTTATGGTTCACGTTTACTGGTTTGCTACTCGATATCCAGCGCATCCTCGGAAAGGATGATACCGGTATTGTCAGCGTAAAGATGGTCACCGGAGAAGAAGGTCACGCCGCCGAAATTAACGCGCACGTCGCTCTCGCCGATGCCGTCGCCCGCTGCGCCTACCGGAATGGCCGCGATGGCCTGAATTCCGATATCCAGGTCTTCGAGATCGTCCACCTGGCGAACGGAGCCGTAGACCACGATGCCTTCCCACTCATTCTGGACGGCAATTCCCGCCAGTTCAGCGTCAATCAATGCACGGCGCACGGAACCACCGCCGTCGACCACCAGAACGCGGCCACGGCCGTTCTGTTCGAGCAGATCGTACAGCAACCCGTTATCCTCGAAACATTTCACCGTGATGATTTGTCCGCCAAACGACGACCGTCCACCAAAGTTGGAGAACAGCGGTTCAACGACGTTGACATCTTCCTGGTAGATGTCACAAAGCTCGGAGGTATCGTATTTCATAGGTTTAACGCTCTATTGCTGCGAATGTGTTCAGTATATCGTGCGAAACGCGTTGTTGGCAAAATCATCAATTGTTAATTGATATTTGTCAGTTAACTCAGCGTCTGGCTGAGGACAATCCCAATGACGAACAACAGGTTAGTCAGCAGCGCGCCTTTAACCGTGCGTTCCAGCATTGGCGGCATGGCGGCAGGGCTGAGCTCGCGCATCACGAACCGCGCCTGCTTAATCAGCAGCGGTGCAGCCAGCACAAACAGCCAACCCCACAGGCTGTGCAGGGAAAGCAGGTTAAACAGCGCCAGGCACGCCAGAGAACCCATCAGCAGGCAGGCGTGATAACGACGCGCGTTCACTGGCCCGAGGCGCACGGCCAGCGTGTTCTTGCCGTTCTCACGGTCGCTGTCGATATCGCGCAGGTTGTTGATATTCAGCACGGCTGTCGCCAGCAGGCCGCAGGCGGTGGCGGGCAGGAACAGGGCAGGAACGACGGTATGTGCCTGCAGGTACCAGCTTCCCATCACGCTCAGCCAGCCGAAAAAGACCAGCACGGAAATATCGCCAAGACCAATATAACCGTAAGGACGCGTGCCGACGGTGTAGGTAATGGCCGCGATAATCGCCAGCAAACCCAGCACCAGGAAGCCAATAAAATCGCTGGCGGTTTTAGACGCGACCGTGACCAGCGCCAGGCCGGACAAGCAAATCAGCACCACGGTGATTATCAGCGCGCGCTTCATTTGCGCCTGAGTAATAACGCCTTTCTGCATTCCGCGCAGCGGTCCGATGCGGTCGGGCTTGTCGCTGCCTTTCACCGCATCGCCATAGTCGTTGGCGAGGTTGGAGAGAATTTGCAGCAGGCCCGCAGTAATAAGCGCAAGCCCGGCGACCAGCGGATCGAAATGACCCTGCCACCAGGCGAGGGCGGTGCCGACGATAATCGCAGCGAATGCCAGAGGAAGTGTTTTTGGGCGCAAACTCTCGAGCCACGCCTGAGTACGGCTGATATCAGTCATAGTTATTTAGCCAATAAAAATGGGGGCATTAGCCCCCATCAACAGTGATGAAAATGCAATAACCGCGATTATAGGATAAAACGGCTCAGATCTTCATCTGCCACTAACGCATCCAGGTGTTTACCCACATAATCTGCGTCAATGGTAATGGTTTGACCGTTAAGGTCGCTCGCATCATAAGAGATATCTTCCACCAGTCGCTCCAGCACGGTGTGCAGACGACGCGCACCGATGTTTTCGGTGGTTTCGTTCACCTGCCATGCGGCCTGGGCGATACGTTTGATACCGTCTTCGGTGAACTCGATATTCACGCCTTCGGTCGCCATCAGCGCTTTGTACTGAACGGTAACAGAGGCGTTTGGCTCGGTCAGGATGCGCTCGAAATCTTCAGTGGTCAGCGCCTGCAGCTCAACGCGGATGGGCAGACGACCCTGCAGCTCAGGGATCAGGTCAGACGGGCTGGCAACCTGGAACGCACCTGAAGCGATGAACAGGATGTGGTCCGTTTTCACCATACCGTGCTTGGTAGAGACGGTGCAGCCTTCAACCAGCGGCAGCAGGTCGCGCTGAACGCCTTCGCGGGACACGTCCGGGCCGGAGCTGTTGCCGCCGCGCTTACAGATCTTATCGATTTCGTCGATAAACACGATGCCGTGTTGCTCAACCGCGTCGATCGCATCCTGCTTCAGCTCTTCCGGGTTCACCAGCTTCGCCGCTTCTTCTTCAATCAGGAGCTTCATCGCGTCTTTGATTTTCAGCTTGCGCGCCTTTTGCTTCTGGCCGCCCAGGTTCTGGAACATGGACTGCAGCTGGCTGGTCATCTCTTCCATGCCGGGAGGCGCCATGATTTCTACGCCCATTGGCGAGGCAGCAAGATCAATCTCAATCTCTTTGTCGTCCAGCTCGCCTTCACGCAGCTTCTTACGGAATGCCTGGCGCGCGGCAGAAGGCTCAGCCTGCTGTTCAGACTGGCCCCAGTTGTTTTTCGCCGGTGGGATCAGCACGTCGAGAATACGCTCTTCGGCCATCTCTTCGGCGCGGTAGCGGTTTTTCTCGATAGCCTGAACGCGCACCATCTTGATTGCCGAATCGGTCAGATCGCGGATGATGGAGTCCACTTCTTTACCCACGTAGCCCACTTCGGTGAACTTGGTGGCTTCCACCTTGATGAACGGCGCGTTAGCCAGCTTCGCCAGACGACGGGCGATTTCAGTTTTACCGACGCCGGTCGGGCCGATCATCAGAATGTTTTTCGGCGTCACTTCGTGGCGCAGCTCTTCATCAAGCTGCATACGACGCCAGCGGTTACGCAGGGCGATCGCCACGGAACGCTTGGCGTTGTCCTGGCCGATAATGTGTTTGTTCAGTTCGCTGACAATTTCGCGTGGGGTCATTTCAGACATGGGAGATCCTTACGCTTTGGAGGTCAATTCTTCGATGGTGTGGTTATGGTTGGTATAAATGCAGATATCACCTGCAATATCCAACGCCTTCACCGCGATATCGCGTGCGTTCATGTCGGTGTTTTCCAACAGCGCGCGGGCTGCAGCCTGGGCGTACGGGCCGCCAGAGCCGATGGCAATCAGGTCGTTTTCTGGCTGAATGACGTCACCGTTGCCGGTGATGATCAGCGAGGCGGTTTCGTCGGCCACGGCCAGCAGCGCTTCGAGCTTGCGCAGCATACGGTCGGTACGCCAGTCTTTTGCCAGCTCAACGGCGGCTTTCACCAGATGACCCTGGTGCATTTCCAGTTTGCGTTCAAACAGTTCAAACAGCGTGAAGGCGTCCGCCGTGCCGCCTGCAAAACCGGCGATCACTTTGTCGTTGTAAAGACGACGCACTTTCTTCACGTTGCCCTTCATGACGGTATTGCCCAGCGTGGCCTGGCCATCACCGGCGATTACCACATGGCCGTTACGGCGTACACTTACTATTGTTGTCACGAGCAGACCCCCTGGTTACAAATTCGGGAAACAGAAGCCCTGAGCCAGTGCTCAGGGCTGAATTAAATGATAGATGGGGGGGATTTTGGGGGTTTCAACCCCCGGAGGCGAGTCGAATGCAGTTTGTGTGACCGGCTACTTTCAAACGAGAGATAGTGCCGTCGGCATTCTCTTTGCCTTTGACCGGACCAATCACCACGCGATTCCAGCCGTTATTGGTGGTAATGCGCGAATCAAACCCTTCAAAGGCCAGCTGAGCACGTACCGTTTCGGCCTGTTCTGCACCTTTAAACGAACCGCACTGGACCATCCAGCGGCGCTCGTCTTTCTTCTCAGCCGTTTGCTTCGGCGCTTCGGTCTCTTTGGTGACCGGCGCGGCCTGCTGCGTTTTCGGCTGCTGCGCGGTGGTGTGCGCTGGGGTCTGGAGCAGATCCTGATACGGCTGTGACGTTTGCTTTTGCGGCTGCGATTTTGGCTGCTGAACAGGCTGAGATTGCACCGTGCGCACCTGCTGCTGTGGCTGTGCTTTCGGCTGCTGTACCGGCTGAGTTTGCGTCCACTGCTGCTGTTGCTGCTGCTGAATTTGCGCCTGGCGCTGACGCTGCAGCTGCAGCGTTTGCTGACGCTGCGCCGGCGTTTGTTCGTTCCACGGCACTTCATTCAGCTGCGTAGGCTGCTGACGCATATCGGCCTGCATCTGTGCCAGAAGCTGGCGCTGTTCGTCCGTCAGCTGATCGGCATTTTTCACTTCGCCACCGGCTGAAGGCTCGGTAGGCGCACGCACGCCAGGCTGGCGGCTTTCCAGCTCTTTAATATAGCGCCAGCGTTCTTCAGGCTTCGGCGGCAGGCCATTACCGGCCACCTTATTGCCCTGAAGGGCCTCAGACTCTTCTTTTTTATGGTGCGTAATAAAGTACAGGCCGCCAATAAAGGCCACCAGTACAGCCGCAGCAATAGCGACCATTGCTGGCGAGACGGCAGGCAGGTTGCGTTGCTTGCTTTTTGAACTGCTCTTTTTGCGTCGCGAAGGTGCCGGCTGGCCGCGACGTACATAATCTCGTTGTGCCACTATCGTTTCGCTGTCTTTATTCGTTCGTCAGTCCGCCATGTTACTTAAGCGGCGGGGCTTTGACCAGATAAGGGTGTCCTAAAGGCATTTACTTTAAGTCAATGCCTGGGTAGAGCCGCGAATAATCAGTTCGCAGTCCAGCAGCCGCGAGCCGCTGCTAACTGTTTGACCGTGCAGTTGATCCAGCAGAAGCAGCATGGCTTCACGGCCAATCTGGTAACGCGGTTGGGCAACGGTGGTGAGCGGCGGATCGCAAAATTCTGAAAGCGAAATATTATCGAACCCGATAATCGACAGGTCTTTTGGCACGCGCAAACCCCGGCGTTTAGCATGGGAGAGCGCGCCCAGCGCCATCACGTCGCTATGGCAGAACACGGCCGTCGGCGGTTCAGGCAACGCCAGCAGCTTCTCGAGCGCTTGACCACCCGCTTCAAAGGTAAAGTCACCGCGCGCAATGTAGTGTGGATCGACGATGGCACCGGTGCGGCGCAGCGCCTGAACGTAGCCCTGCAGACGGTAGTGGCAGAGCGGCATCTCTTCCGGCCCGGCGATACAGCCAATGCGTTTATGCCCCAGCTCCTGGAGGTAATTCACGGCATTAAAGGCCGCCGTCAGGTTATCGATATGAACCGTCGGCAGCTCCAGTTCCGGCGCGAACTCGTTGGCCATCACCATCGGCGGCAAATTGCGCTGTTCTTCGATGCTGGCATCAAACGGCAGGCGGGAGCCAAGCAGCAGCATACCGTCAATCTGCTTGGTGATAATGAGGTCGATGAAGGTTTTTTCCTGCTGATTCTGGTGGGCGCAGTCGCCAATCAGCACCAGGTAGCCTTGCTCCGCAGCCGTCACTTCGATGCCGCGGATAATCTCGCTGAAGAAGGGATCGCAGATGTCCGGCACAATCACCAGGATAGTGCGCGACTCGTTGCGCTTCACGTTACGCCCCATCGCCTGCGGGAAATAGCCCACTTCCAGCGCAGCCTGTTCAACCCGGTTGCGGGTTGCCTGAGAGACTTTATCCGGGTTCATTAATGCGCGGGACACGGTTGCTGTAGAGACTTGTGCTTTCTCAGCAACGTCTTTCATGGTCGCCGTGGCAACCTCTTTCCTGGACTTCAACGTCTTCTCCTCGCCTGAACACCGAACTTCTGACGATCCCATTTTTACAGATAGTTAATGGAATCGGTTACAGAATTTTCATAAAAAGTGTGAGGAGCGTTAAATTTTTCGATCCGTATTCAGCCTTCAATCGGATCGACGTCAAGAACCCACTTCACTTTACGCGCTTCTGGCAGGGTATTGATGAGCGCCAGCGTGCCGCTGACGATGTGTTGTAAGCGTATGCGCGAAGGGTGCTGGAGCAAAAGCTGCCAGCGGAAGCGCCCGCCGCGTTTCGGGGCAAGCGCCGGAACCGGGCCCAATATCCACAGCTGATTATCCACCAGCGGGCTGGCCTGCAGGAGATTTCTTAGCTGCTGCAGGAAAAGCGGCGCCTGCTGGTTGTTATGATCTTCCGCGCGGATGATGACGTGGCTTGTCCACGGCGGCAGCTGCATGGTCTGGCGTTCGGCCAGCGCCTGCTCGGCAAAGGCGTCATAGCCTTTATGCAGCAAGGTTTGCAGCAGCGGATGATCCGGATGGTGCGTTTGCAGTACCACTTCGCCCTGCTTGCCCGCGCGTCCGGCACGCCCAGCCACCTGCGTATAAAGCTGTGCGAAGCGCTCGGCTGAGCGGAAATCCGCAGAGAACAGCGCGCCGTCAACGTCCAGCAGGGCGACCAGCGTGACGTCCGGGAAGTGATGCCCTTTGGCCAGCATCTGGGTGCCAATCAGGATGCGTGCGCCACCGCGATGGACTTCCGCCAGCTGCTGTTCCAGCGCGCCTTTACGGCTGGTGGTGTCCCGGTCAATTCGGGAAATCGGCACGTCAGGGAAGAAGGGGCCAAGCGCCTGTTCCAGCTGTTCCGTACCCAGACCGACCGGCACGATATGCGTTGAGCCGCACGACGGGCACTGGCGCGGCACCGGGCGCTGGCTGTCGCAGTGGTGGCAGCGCAAATGCCGCTGGGCCTGATGAAATGTGTAGTAATGATCGCAGCGGGGGCATTCCGCAATCCAGCCGCAGTCGTGGCACAGCAGGGCGGGTGCGAATCCGCGCCGGTTCAGGAACAGAATCACCTGGTTGCCCGCCTGCAGGTGCTGGCGCATACGGGTAATCAATGCCGGCGCAAGCCCGGCCTGCACCTGCTGGCCTTTGAGATCCAGCACGTGCTGAATGGCCGGGCGCGCGTTCCCCGCGCGGCGCGTCAGGCGCAGCATGTGGTATTTACGCTGGCGAACGTTGTGCAGCGTTTCAAGGGCGGGCGTTGCGGAGCCGAGAATGATGGGTATTTGTTCGCTGTGGGCGCGATACACCGCCAGATCGCGGGCGTGATAGCGCCAGCCTTCCTGCTGTTTATAGGAGCTGTCGTGTTCTTCGTCGATCACGATAACGCCAAGATTTTTAAACGGCGTAAACAGCGACGAGCGGGTGCCGATCACAATCGCCGCTTCGCCGTTTTTGGCTTTCAGCCATGCGCTGAGGCGTTCGCTGTCGTTTAGCCCGGAGTGCAGCACCTCAACGGGCGCGTTAAAGCGTTCGCGGAAGCGGGCGATGGTCTGCGGCGTCAGGCCAATTTCCGGCACCATCACCAGCGCCTGTTTGCCCTGAGCGAGCACGTTTTCCAGCACGCTCAGGTAGACTTCAGTTTTACCCGAGCCAGTGACGCCCGCCAGCAGCCAGGCGGAAAAATGGTCCGAGGCGCTGTGAATCGCGCCCACGGCGGTGGCCTGCTCGGTGTTCAGGCGCAGGCGATCGCCGGAGACGGAGAAGTCGTCGCGCCAGTCGTGAAGGGCGGGCGCTTCGCTTGCCAGTTCGCTCAACCCTTTCTTTCTTAATGCCTGTAGCGCGGCTTCGCTCACCTCAAGCTCGTCGACCTGATGCCGCCAGATTTTCCCTTGACGCAGTGCCGCGAGCGCCTGCTGCTGTTTCTGAGAACGCTTCAGGCTGTTGATATCCACGGCCTGGCCCTGCTCGGTGGCAAACCAGTACCACATTGGCGCATGGCTTGCGCTCTTGCCCTGACGCAGCATGATCGGCAGGGCGTGGAACAGGACGTCGCCAATGGGGTGGTGATAATAATCCGCCGCCCACAGCAGCAGTCGGCAGGTGCTGGTGGAGTAAACCGGCTCGCTGTCCAGTACCTCAACAACCGATTTCAACTCATTGAGCGGCAGCTCGCTTTTCTCGCTGACGGAAACCACGATCCCCACGCGCTGCTGTTTGCCAAACGGCACGGTCACGCGGCAGCCCGCTTTGGCGCTCATGCTGTCGGGCAGCAGATAGTCAAAGGTGCGGGGGAGCGGAACGGGCAGGGCAACGTGAGCGACGGGCATCGAATCTTCCTGACTTGAAAGTGGCGCGTTAGTATACACATTAGTGAAAGCGGCGTGCGGATCAGTTTGCATACGCTGGTCAAATTCTGTATGATTCGCCGCCTTTGGTGTATATTACGCCAGAGAAATTACATTCAACATCGCGTGGTGTCTGGCGTTAGGGCTGGAAGAGCGACGCGGCCTTAACTGAGGTTCTCCCATGAAAAAAGATATTCACCCGAAATACGAAATGATTACTGCAAACTGCTCTTGCGGTAACTCTATCCAGATCCGCTCCACCGTGGGTCACGATCTGAACCTGGACGTGTGCGGCAAATGCCACCCGTTCTACACTGGTAAGCAGCGTGATGTTGCAACCGGTGGCCGTGTTGACCGCTTCAACAAGCGTTTCAGCATCCCGGGCGCTAAATAAGCATCCAGAAGAAACCGCCTTCGGGCGGTTTTTTTGTGCCTGTAATATCCCTCCTGAATAAATCCTTATATTATATTTGCTTCTCAAATAATTAATAACGCGCGGCCGCTTTTAATATATTTGTCTGGTGTATTCTTTAACGGATAGTGAACTGCATCTTCATTTTCTTGAGTTCTTTGCCACAATTATTCTTTGTGTGTCAAAAAATAAAAGGTTTCCCTCAATTTGTAAAATTACACTTCGCTCGACATCAATTCTTATTTGCCATTTCAAACATAATGGCTTTCAGGGCGTGTTAACTTCGAGGGAAATGTTATGAAATTGAAGCAACTCTTATTTGTGCTGCCATTAATCTCCTGCGCGGCGCAGGCGGGGTATGTGGATTACCGACACGAGTATTACGACGACGGGCGTAACTACGACCGTGTGTACATGTCGCACCGCTTTGGCACCGGCTTTGGCGTTGCCGTCGAGGCGGTATCGCGTTCCGATAATAAGCAGTCAAACGACGCGCTTAATAATATGGAAAGTAACAGCAACGAATATACCGCCAGCTACCAGTTCACCTGGCAAGGATTTATCTGGCAGCCGGGCGTCGCCGTTGAAATGGGCGACGATATGGCTATCTACAAGCCTTATTTACGCGTGCAGTATAATATTAACGACAGCTGGTGGACGGCGTTCCGCTATCGTACGGAATACACCCGCCGCAATGCGGACGGTAAAGATGACCGTATGGTTTATCGTCCGGAAATGTGGCTGGGATATAATATTGATAACTGGATGTTCGAGCTAAACGGTATTTATAAATTTGCCGACAACGAAGATTTGTACAACAACAAAAAAGAAGATTACGAATATAACTTCCGCGTGGCGTATAACATCGACTCGTGGATACCGTTTGTGGAGGTAGGTAACGTCTCCTCCGGCTATAACACCGCCACCAGCGACGATCGCCAGACGCGCCTGCGCGTTGGCTTAGGCTATAACTTCTGAGAAACCATCCCGCTGAGCACTCTCAGCGGGATCGCACCGCAGTTAGTATTCCCACGTATCCGGGTCGATACCCAGTTCACGCATGATCACCTTCGCCTCTTCCGGGATTTCATCACTGCGCTCTTTGCGCAGATCTTCATCGTTCGGCAACGGTTGACCGGTAAACGCATGCAGGAACGCTTCGCACAGCAGTTCACTGTTGGTCGCATGACGCAGGTTGTTCACCTGACGACGCGTACGTTCATCGGTGAGGATCTTCAACACCTTCAGAGGAATGGAAACCGTAATTTTCTTTACTTGTTCACTCTTCTTACCGTGCTCAGCGTATGGGCTGATATATTCGCCGCTCCATTCAGCCATGAGATACCTTTAATCCTCTCAGTCATTTATCTAAAGGTGCAAAACCTGTAAACGCCCGTTTTGAACCGTAATCTTGCCTAGTTTACCGTAGAGACGATACCGTGGCACGGATATTGCCGCTGCAGCGTGCACTAAAGCATATAATTTTAACGGCTATTTGCGCATTGCTCAATCTATACGCAAAGAAGTTTAGATGTCCAGATGTATTGACGTCCATACTTTCAATGTTTACTCTGGTGCCTGACTTTTCACCTCTTTCGCCAGGAAGCCTTCACCATGACGCGTAAACAGGCCACCATCGCAGTGCGTAGCGGATTGAACGATGACGAACAGTACGGCTGCGTTGTCCCGCCGATTCATCTTTCCAGTACCTACAATTTCACCGGATTTAATGAACCCCGCGCGCATGACTACTCGCGCCGTGGCAACCCAACGCGTGACGTGACCCAGCGCGCGCTGGCGGAGCTGGAAGGTGGCGCTGGCGCGGTATTAACCAATACCGGCATGTCCGCCATCCACCTGGTGACGACGGTGTTCCTGAAGCCTGGCGATCTGCTGGTTGCGCCGCACGACTGTTACGGCGGCAGCTATCGCCTGTTTGATAGCCTGGCGAAGCGCGGCTGCTATCGCGTGCTGTTTGTCGATCAAAACGACGAGCAGGCGCTAAAACAGGCGCTGGCCGAGCAGCCGAAGCTGGTTCTGGTGGAAAGTCCAAGCAACCCTTTACTGCGCGTTGTCGACATTGCGAAAATTTGTCAGCTCGCAAGGGATGCGGGAGCGATAAGTGTAGTGGATAATACGTTCCTCAGTCCGGCCCTTCAGAACCCGTTAGCACTGGGTGCCGATCTTGTATTGCATTCATGCACTAAATATCTGAACGGCCATTCTGACGTGGTGGCAGGCGTGGTGATTGCAAAAGATCCCGACGTTGTCACCGAACTGGCATGGTGGGCCAATAACATTGGCGTCACCGCGAGCGCCTTCGACAGCTACCTGCTGCTGCGCGGCATCCGCACCCTGTCGCCACGCATGGAAGTGGCGCAGCGCAATGCCCAGGCGATCGTCGATTTCCTGAAAACCCAGCCGCTGGTGAAGAAGCTCTATCACCCGTCGTTGCCGGAAAATCAGGGGCACGAGATTGCCGCGCGCCAGCAGAAGGGATTTGGCGCGATGTTAAGTTTTGAACTGGACGGTGACGAGCAAACGCTGCGTCGCTTCCTGAGCGGGCTGTCATTGTTTACGCTGGCGGAATCATTAGGTGGGGTTGAAAGCTTGATCTCCCACGCCGCGACCATGACGCACGCAGGTATGGCACCGGAAGCACGTGCCGCCGCCGGGATTTCCGAGACGCTGCTGCGTATCTCGACCGGTATTGAAGATTCTGAAGATTTAATTGCCGATCTGGAAAATGGCTTCCGGGTCGCAGCCAAGGGGTAATCATGAGTGTGATAGCGCAGGCAGGGGCGAAGGGTCGTCAACTGCACAAGTTTGGTGGTAGTAGTCTTGCTGACGTGAAGTGTTACCTGCGCGTTGCAGGGATCATGACCGAGTATTCACAGCCGGGCGACATGATGGTTGTCTCGGCGGCGGGCAGCACCACTAACCAGTTGATCAGCTGGCTGAAACTGAGCCAGACCGATCGCCTTTCTGCGCATCAGGTGCAACAGTCCTTACGTCGTTACCAGAGCGAGCTGATTGCCGGCCTGCTGCCTGCGGACGTGGCGGACGGGCTGATTAGCGCCTTCACGCACGATCTTGAGCGCCTGGCGGCCCTGCTGGACAGCGGCATTACCGACGCGGTCTATGCCGAAGTGGTGGGCCACGGTGAAGTGTGGTCCGCGCGCCTGATGGCCGCCGTGCTGCAACATCTGGGCGTGGAGGCGGCCTGGCTCGACGCGCGTGATTTTCTGCGCGCCGAACGCGCCGCGCAGCCGCAGGTGGATGAAGGGTTGTCCTACCCGCTGCTGCAACAGCTGCTGGTGCAGCATCCGGGCAAACGCATTGTTGTCACCGGCTTTATCAGCCGCAGCAACGCGGGCGAAACCGTGCTGCTGGGCCGTAACGGCTCGGACTACTCGGCAACGCAAATCGGTGCCCTGGCGGGCGTGTCCCGTGTCACCATCTGGAGCGACGTGGCCGGCGTATACAGCGCGGACCCGCGCAAGGTGAAAGATGCCTGCCTGCTGCCGCTGCTGCGTCTGGACGAAGCCAGCGAGCTGGCGCGCCTGGCGGCACCGGTACTGCACGCCCGTACGCTGCAGCCGGTTTCCGGCAGCGATATCGACCTGCAGCTGCGCTGCAGCTATACCCCGGATCAAGGCTCTACCCGTATCGAACGCGTACTGGCCTCCGGTACGGGCGCGCGTATTGTTACCAGCCATGATGACATTTGTCTGATTGAGTTCCAGGTGCCGTCGGGCCAGGACTTCAGGCTGGCGCATAAAGATATCGACCTGATTCTGAAGCGTGCGCAGGTGCGCCCGCTGGCCGTTGGCGTTCATAACGACCGCCAGCTCTTGCAGTTCTGCTACACCGCCGAAGTGGCGGACAGCGCCCTGAAAATTCTGGATGAAGCGGGCCTGCCGGGCGAGCTTCGCCTGCGTCAGGGTCTGGCCCTGGTGGCGATGGTGGGCGCGGGCGTCACCCGTAACCCGCTGCACTGCCACCGCTTCTGGCAACAGCTGAAAGGCCAGCCGGTGGAGTTCACCTGGCAGTCGGAAGAGGGCATCAGCCTGGTGGCCGTTCTGCGTAAGGGCCCAACCGAAAGCCTGATTCAGGGCCTGCACACCTCCCTGTTCCGCGCCGAAAAACGCATCGGCCTGGTGCTGTTCGGCAAAGGCAATATTGGTTCCCGCTGGCTGGAGCTGTTCGCCCGCGAGCAGGAAACGCTTTCTGCGCGTACGGGATTTGAATTTATTCTGGCAGGCGTGGTGGACAGCCGCCGGAGCCTGCTGAACTACGAAGGGCTGGACGCCAGCCGCGCGCTGGCCTTCTTTAACGATGAAGCGGTCGAGCAGGATGAAGAGTCGCTATTCCTGTGGATGCGCGCGCACCCGTATGACGATCTGGTGGTGCTGGACGTGACCGCCAGCGAACAGCTTGCGGATCAGTATCTGGATTTCGCCAGCCACGGCTTTCACGTCATCAGCGCCAACAAGCTGGCGGGGGCGAGCAGCACCGATAAATACCGCCAGATCCACGACGCGTTTGAAAAGACCGGTCGTCACTGGCTCTACAACGCCACCGTTGGCGCGGGGCTGCCGGTTAACCACACCGTGCGCGACCTGATTGAAAGCGGCGACAGCATTCTGGCGCTGAGCGGCATCTTCTCCGGCACGCTCTCCTGGCTGTTCCTGCAGTTTGACGGCACCGTGCCGTTTACCGACCTGGTGGATCAGGCGTGGCAGCAGGGCTTAACCGAGCCCGATCCGCGCGTTGACCTTGCCGGGAAAGACGTGATGCGCAAGCTGGTGATCCTGGCGCGTGAAGCGGGTTATGACATTGAACCGGGTCAGGTTCGCGTAGAGTCGCTGGTGCCTGCGGGCTGTGAGGAAGGATCTGTGGATCACTTCTTCGAAAACGGCGACGAGCTGAACGAGCAGATGGTACAGCGTCTGGAAGCCGCCAACGAGATGGGCCTGGTGCTGCGCTACGTGGCGCGTTTCGAGGCCAACGGTAAAGCGCGCGTAGGCGTGGAGGCGGTGCGTCCTGAACATCCGCTGGCGGCGCTGCTGCCGTGCGATAACGTCTTCGCTATCGAAAGCCGCTGGTACCGCGATAACCCGCTGGTGATCCGCGGCCCGGGCGCGGGGCGCGATGTGACTGCCGGGGCTATTCAGTCTGATATCAACCGCCTGGCTAAGCTGCTGTAACACCCCTCACCCTAACCCTCTCCCCAAAGGGGAGAGGGGACTGCTCGGTGCGGTCTTTTCCCCCTCGCCCCTTTGGGGAGAGGGCCGGGGTGAGGGGCCTTCTCACCCTCATCATGAATTCCCCTCATCTTCCCTGAGCAATCCTCACCGTTATTGTTGATTATTTCTGTTGACGCCACTCCGCTTTTCCGTCATTTTTACATCTGGACGTCTAAACGTATAGAAGTTCACAACACAACAAACAACGACATGCGATTGATAGAGGTAAGGTATGAGCTTTTTTCACGCCAACCAGCGGGAAGCCCTGAATCAGAGCCTGGCTGAAGTAAACGGCCAGATTAACGTCTCTTTTGAATTTTTCCCGCCGCGCACCAGTGAAATGGAGCAAACCCTGTGGAGCTCTATCGATCGCCTGAGCAGCCTGAAGCCGAAGTTTGTCTCCGTGACCTACGGCGCTAACTCCGGCGAGCGCGACCGTACGCACAGCATCATCAAAGGCATTAAAGATCGTACCGGTCTGGAAGCGGCACCGCACCTGACCTGTATCGACGCCACGCCTGACGAGCTGCGCGCGATCGCCCAGGATTACTGGAATAACGGCATTCGCCACATTGTCGCCCTTCGCGGCGACCTGCCGCCGGGGAGCGGTAAGCCGGACATGTACGCCACCGATCTGGTCGCGCTGCTGAAAGACGTGGCCGACTTCGATATCTCCGTTGCCGCTTACCCTGAAGTCCACCCGGAAGCGAAAAGCGCGCAGGCGGATCTGCTTAACCTCAAGCGTAAAGTGGACGCTGGTGCAAACCGCGCCATTACGCAGTTCTTCTTTGACGTGGAAAGCTATCTGCGCTTTCGCGATCGCTGCGTCTCGGCGGGTATCGACGTCGAAATTATTCCGGGTATTCTGCCGGTGTCGAACTTCAAGCAGGCGAAGAAATTTGCCGATATGACCAACGTGCGTATTCCTCACTGGATGTCAAAAATGTACGAGGGGCTGGACGATGACCCGGAAACCCGTAAGCTGGTGGGTGCCAATATCGCGATGGACATGGTGAAGATCCTCAGCCGCGAAGGGGTGAAGGACTTCCACTTCTATACCCTGAACCGCGCGGAGATGAGCTACGCCATTTGTCATACTCTCGGCGTTCGTCCGGCGTAATCAGCAAAAAGCCCTCATAAATTGAGGGCTTTTTAGTCAGATGAAAAGTTAAAAGGTATTAACTATCGAATCTGTGGATTAATTCAACTATATCTTATTGCTAGTGGTGTATATCGTAACGGTAATACTCTAAAGGGAGCATAGCGATGAGCACGTCAGACGATACCAATAATGCGGCATCAGCCGGTAAATGCCCGTTTCATCAGGGCGGCGTCGATCACAGCGCGGGTGCAGGCACCGGCAGTAAAGAGTGGTGGCCAAAACAACTCCGCATCGACCTTCTGAACCAACATTCCAACCGTTCTAACCCATTGGGTGAAGACTTCGACTACCGCAAAGAATTTAGCAAGCTCGATTACTCTGCTCTCAAGGGCGATCTCAAAGCCCTCCTGACCGATTCACAGCCCTGGTGGCCAGCCGACTGGGGCAGCTACGCGGGCCTGTTTATTCGTATGGCCTGGCACGGTGCGGGTACCTATCGTTCCGTTGACGGACGCGGCGGTGCCGGACGCGGACAACAGCGCTTTGCGCCGCTGAACTCCTGGCCTGATAACGTGAGTCTGGATAAGGCGCGTCGTCTTCTGTGGCCTATCAAGCAAAAATACGGACAAAAAATCTCCTGGGCCGACCTGTTTATCCTCGCGGGCAACGTGGCGCTGGAGAACTCCGGCTTCCGCACCTTTGGTTTTGGTGCCGGGCGTGAAGACGTCTGGGAACCGGATCTGGACGTGAACTGGGGCGATGAAAAAGCCTGGCTGGCCCACCGTGACCCGGAAGCGCTGGCGAAGCGTCCTCTGGCCGCCACCGAAATGGGCCTGATTTACGTTAACCCGGAAGGGCCAAACGCCAGCGGTGAGCCGCTGTCTGCGGCGGCTGCTATCCGCGCCACCTTCGGCAACATGGGCATGAACGATGAAGAGACCGTGGCGCTGATTGCGGGCGGCCATACTCTCGGTAAAACCCACGGTGCGGGTGAAGCGACCCATGTTGGCACCGACCCGGAAGCGTCACCGATTGAAGCGCAGGGCCTGGGCTGGGCCAGCACGCACGGCACCGGTATCGGCGCAGACGCCATCACCTCTGGTCTGGAAGTCATCTGGTCACAAACGCCGACCCAGTGGAGCAACTACTTCTTCGAGAACCTGTTCAAATTCGAATGGGTACAGACCCGCAGCCCGGCAGGTGCGATTCAGTTTGAGGCGGTAGATGCGCCAGAGATCATGCCTGACCCGTTCGACCCGTCGAAAAAACGCAAGCCAACCATGCTGGTCACCGACCTGACGCTGCGTTTTGACCCGGAATTCGAGAAAATTTCCCGCCGCTTCCTGAACGATCCGCAGGCCTTTAACGAAGCCTTCGCGCGCGCGTGGTTCAAGCTGACCCACCGCGATATGGGGCCAATCTCTCGCTACCTTGGGCCGGAAGTGCCGAAAGAAGAACTGATTTGGCAGGATCCGCTGCCGCAGCCGTTCTTCCATCCAACCGCAGCGGATATTGAAAGCCTGAAATCGGATATTGCGGCTTCCGGCCTGTCCGTGAGCGAGCTGGTGTCCGTGGCGTGGGCGTCTGCGTCGACCTTCCGCGGTGGTGATAAGCGCGGTGGGGCAAACGGTGCGCGTCTGGCGCTTGCGCCTCAGCGCAGCTGGGATGTCAACGCCGCAGCGGTGCGCGCTCTGCCGGTACTGGAAGAGATTTATAAGTCCGCTCACAAAGCCTCACTGGCCGACATCATCGTGCTGGCGGGCGTTGTCGGCGTTGAGCAGGCAGCGAAAGCCGCAGGCGTCTACGTCAACGTACCGTTCACGCCGGGCCGCGTCGATGCGCGTCAGGACCAGACGGATATCGAGATGTTTAACCTGCTCGAACCGGTTGCCGACGGCTTCCGCAACTACCTTGCGCAGGTGGATGTGTCCACCACCGAGTCGCTGCTGATCGACAAAGCCCAGCAGCTGACGCTGACCGCGCCGGAACTGACGGTGCTGATCGGCGGCCTGCGCGTGTTGGGTGCCAACTTTGACGGCAGCAAGAATGGCGTGTTCACAGACCGTGAGGGCGTGCTGAGCACCGATTTCTTCGTGAATCTGCTGGACATGAACACCCAGTGGAAGGCGACCGACGAATCTAATGAACTGTTTGCCGGTAGCGACCGCGCCAGCGGTGAAGTGAAATACACCGCGACCCGCGCCGATCTGGTATTCGGCTCCAACGCCGTCCTGCGCGCGCTGGCCGAAGTTTACGCCAGCAGCGATGCCAGCGAGAAGTTCGTTCGGGACTTCGTGGCAGCATGGGCGAAGGTGATGGATTTGGATCGGTTTGACCTGAAGTAATAGCAATCCCCGCCGCGGCGGGGATTTTTTTGTCAAAAATGTAGGCCGGGTAAGGCGTAGCCGCCACCCGGCTATTTCGTTACTCCCACTCCTGTAAGAACCGCTGCCCGTACTGGTCGGCCACCAAAAGCGCCGCGTAAACCTGATCCGGCGACACGCCGCCCGGCATGTTGTGGATGGTTTCACCTTCCGCGCAGGACGCTTCCGCTATCAGACGCATTTTGGCGGGAATATCCTCTTTGATGTTCAGCTGTGCCAGGGTGATCGGCAGCCCCACGCTGTGGCAAAGCGCGGCAACGGTCTCTATTTCTTCTACCGGCGCGTTTTCCAGCACCAGCTGCGTCAGCGTGCCGAACGCCACTTTTTCGCCGTGATAGAAGTGATGCGCATCCGGCACCGCGGTCATCCCGTTGTGAATGGCATGAGCCGCCGCCAGTCCGCCGCTTTCGAAACCGACACCGCTGAGATAGGTGTTCGCTTCGATAATGCGTTCCAGCGCGGGCGTCACCACGTGCTGTTCCGCCGCGAGCATCGCCTTCTCACCCTCTTCAACCAGCGTGTTGTAGCACAGCTCGGCCAGGGCTAATGCCGCCTGCGTGCACTTGCCGCCCGCCATGGTGGTGGCACCGCTGCGCGAGCAGGCGCGTGCTTCAAACCAGGTTGCCAGCGCATCGCCAATCCCGGCAGCCAGCAGGCGCGCGGGCGCGCCCGCCACCACTTTGGTATCAACAATGACCATGTTCGGGTTGTGCGGCAGCATCAGGTAGCGATCGAATTCACCGCTGTCGGTGTAAATCACGGAAAGGGCGCTGCACGGGGCGTCGGTGGAGGCGATGGTAGGGGCAATCGCAACGGGCACATTCATAAAGTGGGCAAGCGCTTTGGCGGTATCCAGCGTTTTACCGCCGCCGATACCCAGCACAGCCATGCAGTCGGCACTGTCGGCCAGCTTTTTCAAGCGCTCGATTTCATTTTGTGAACATTCGCCGCCAAACGGCGCGATTTCGGCGTGCAGCTCTGCCTGTTTAAAGCTCTGGCGCAGGGTTTCTTCGGCAAAGCCCAGCACAAATTTATCGCCAACAACCAGCCAGCGCTGCGCCAGCGGTTTTAGATAGTCGCCGAGACGGGTAAGCACATCAGCGCCCTGGATGTATTTCCCAGGCGATTGAATGATACGGTCCATAACAGTTCTCCCTTAGAGGTTGAGGTTACCAAACGCGTTTTTCCAGTCCTGCTCGAACTTCTCTATGGCTGACTCTACCGCCGGGGTGCCGAGCATTTGTTGCGCTACGTCTAAAGGAAGCGTGATTGCTTCACATCCGGCGAGCAGGCAGTCCAGCGCCTGACGCGGCGTCTTGAAGCTGGCGGCCAGCACTTTGCTTTCCGACGCGTGCAGTTCCAGCAGGGACTGCAGCTCCTGCACCATGCGAATGCCGTCGCCGCCCTGAGCATCGACGCGGTTGACGTACGGCGCGACATATTTCGCGCCTGCCAGTGCGGCGAACAACCCCTGCGAGGCACTGTAAACGGCGGTGCCCAGCGTGGTAATGCCCTCTTTTTTCAGCGCCCTGATCGCGATAAGCCCCTCAGCCGTCACCGGGATTTTCACCACGATGTCAGGGATGGCGTTGTTCAGGCGTTTGGCTTCCGCCACCATACCGTCGGCATCGCGGCTCATGGTCTGGGCAAACAGCGTGCCCTCCGGCCCGATGGCCTTCTGCAGACGCGGCAGCACGTCCCAGATAGATTCTCGGCTGGTGGCGATGATGCTCGGGTTGGTGGTCACGCCCGCAATGGGAAAAATGCGGGCCAGGCGCTCAACTTCCGCCACGTTAGCGGTATCCAGATACAGTTCCATTACTCTTCCTCGTATTAAAGTTCTAATTCGTGTTCTAACAGGGAGGCGATGGCCTCTTCTGAACTGGCGTTAACCAGCGCGCTGCGGAAATCGTCATGCATGATGCGGCGGGCCAGGCGCGAGAAAATGCGCATATGCTGGTCGCCCGCGGCGTGTTTGTTCAGCGTCAGCATGATGATGAACTGTGCTTCTTCATCGCCCCACATGACGGGGGATTTCAGGCGCGCAACGCTGATGGTGGATTGCTCAATATGCTCAGACTTGCTGTGCGGAATGGCGAAGCTGAAGCCAAGCCCGGTAGAGAAAACGGCTTCACGCGCCCATAGATCGGCCTCCAGCTTGCGGGGATAGCGGCAGCGTCCGGCGAGCAGCAGGTTATCGGTCATCCCTTTCATGACCTCTTCTTTACTGTTCCAGTCGTTATTCAGCGAAATACAGCGTGGCGTCACCAGCGGCGTGTCCTGCTGGCTCATGCGGAACTGCGCCAACAGGTGCTCCACTTCAAGCGAGGTGCGACACGCCATCGCCTGGTTCAGCAGCTGGCGGCAGGCGCGGCTATCAAGCTGTGCCAGACGGGCTTTGGTTGCCGGAATAGAAGGCGAGCCCATGCTCAGCTCGTCCAGACCCAGACCCACCAGCAACGGCAGTACTGAACCTTTTGCGCCCAGCTCGCCGCACAGGCCAATCCATTTTCCCTGACGATGGACGGCCTGCACCGCGTAATCCAGCGCGCGCAGGAAGGCCGGGTTCAGGCTGTTGTAGTGGCGGGTGACTTTGGCGTTGTCGCGGTCGACGGCCAGCAGATACTGCGTCAGGTCATTGCTGCCAATGCTAAAGAAATCAATCTCTTCACAGCACTGGTCGATGATAAACATCACCGAAGGCACTTCCAGCATGATGCCGAGCGGGATTGTTTCATCAAAAGGAACGTGTTCAGCGCGAAGCTGCTGTTTCGCTTCGGCGAGCTTCTCTTTAACCCACAGGATCTCTTCCATGGAGGAGATCATCGGGATCATGATCTTCAGATTGCCGTGAGCAGAGGCGCGCAGGATCGCCCGAAGCTGGGTAGTGAAAAGCGTTGCGTACTCTTCGTAAATGCGTACGGCGCGGTAGCCGAGGAACGGGTTATTCTCCGCCGGAATGTTCAGGTACGCTACCGGCTTATCGCCGCCGATATCCATGGTGCGTACGATAATGCTGCGCCCGTTTGCACTTTCCAGCGCCTGACAGAAAATGTTGTACAGCTCGTTTTCACCGGGCGCGCTGCTGCGGTCCATATACAGCATTTCGGTGCGAAACAGGCCAACGCCCTCGGCGCCGTTACCAAATGCTGCCTGCGCTTCTACTGCGTGGGCAATGTTCGCGGCAATCTCGATGCGAAGGCCGTCGGCGGTTCTGGCTTCCCTGTCGAGCCAGATGCGTTGCTGTTCGCGTAATGCCTGTTGTACCCGTGCTTCCTGGCGGTAGTAGCGTGCCACCGCATCGCTGGCGTTGACCACGACCGCGCCGGCATTGCCATCCACAAAGACAGGCTGGTTGCGCCATTCCAGTAGGCTTTCACTGTCGACACCCACCAGCGTGGGAATATTAAATGAGCGCGCAAGAATCACAGTGTGCGAGGTGGTTCCGCCGCTTTTTAACAGCAGTCCTTTGAGTAAGGTTTTATCCAGTTCCAGGAACTGGCCGGGCGTGAGGTCGTCAGCAAGACAGACGGTCGGCTGCGTCAGCTGGCCCGGCGCGGGGAAGCGCTGTTCACCGTAGATTTGCTGCAGAAGCTGATAGCAAACATCGCGCACATCCAGCACGCGTTCCTGCAGATAGCTGCTGCTGGAACGAGAGAACGCATCGCAGAAATGGTTCGCAGTGGCGATTGTTGCCTGCGCGCAGCTTAGCCCCTGGCTCACGCCCGCAAGCAGATGCTGTCGCAATGAGGCATCCGTTGCCAGCGAGCGATGGGCTTCAAGAATTGCGCTGGCGGTGCTGTCGCTGTCGAGCGCGCGTAGCTCAATGTTTTTCACCAGCAGCTTGAGGCCGCTATCCAGTGCGGACTGCTCTTCTTCTGGGCTTTTTGCTTCGGGTAAATCCGTAAGGACATTGAGATCAAGCGAGGTCAGTAGGGTCAGGATGCCCTGGGCGCTGCCGCTGCAAACGGGCAGGGCGCGAAACAGGGTGGGATTGAGGCGCGTGAGCGATTCTGGCAGCGGATCAAGTTCGGTATTGATGACATCTTCAAGCGGTGTGTCACAGTGTGGAAACTCTTCTCGAAGCCATTTTTCCAGGTGCTGGCAGGCGCTTTGTTCATCCTCTCCCTCGATCACCAGCCGACAGGCATCGCCAGCCAGCGTATCGGTGCCAATCAGCGCCAGCGCACTCCTGGCATCAGCTTTCCGGTCCGTACGCAGGTTGTGCCACTCAATATGCGACTTAAACGTATTGCACAGCGTTTCCACATGACTTGCCGGACGCGCGTGAACACCGTTGGGCAATTCACAGGTAAATTCCACTACCAGAGCCATACACATACTCCTGAAACGAATAGTCATTCACTGAGCACAGGATACGAGCGTGGTGATGAATCGCGCCATGTGACAAATCTGCCAAAAGCTGGACAAATGTAATGTCACGCGAAAAGTGAGATTTGACTCACAGGTTATGCAGGTTTGCTTAATGTGCTCTGCTGGTGAAATGTCGAGGCGGATCGCATTTTTATTTCGACATTACAAAAATCCAGTAAATGGCCTTTTTGTCTCCTGTCCGCGGTCTTTCTGATTGCCTATTGTTGCCACAACATCTTTACGGGTTTAGGCCAGGAGCGACATATGAAAGAGTTGGTGCATATTCTCAAGAACACGCGGCAGCATCTGATGACGGGGGTGTCGCACATGATCCCGTTCGTGGTCGCGGGCGGTATTTTGCTGGCCGTCTCGGTCATGCTTTATGGCAAGGGGGCAGTACCGGATGCGGCAACCGATCCCAACCTCAAAAAGCTGTTCGACATCGGCGTGGCAGGGCTGACGCTGATGGTGCCATTCTTGGCCGCCTACATTGGCTATTCCATTGCCGAACGTGCCGCGCTTGCGCCCTGCGCTATTGCTGCCTGGGTCGGTAATAGCTTCGGTGCGGGTTTCTTCGGCGCCATTATTGCCGGGATACTTGGCGGGATAGTGGTCTGGTATCTGAAAAAACTGCCGGTTCCAAAAGTTCTGCGCTCCGTCATGCCTATCTTCATCATCCCTATCATTGGCACCTTTGTTACCGCAGGCATCATGATGTGGGGGCTGGGCGAGCCCGTAGGTGCGCTGACGACGGGCTTAACCCAGTGGCTGCAGGGGATGCAGCAGGGCAGCATCGTGTTCCTGGCCGTCATCATCGGGCTCATGCTGGCCTTTGATATGGGTGGTCCAATTAACAAAGTGGCCTATGCCTTCATGCTGATCTGCGTGGCTCAGGGTGTTTACACCGTAGTAGCAATCGCGGCGGTAGGTATCTGTGTGCCGCCTCTGGGCTTAGGCCTGGCGACGCTGATTAACCGCAAAAACTTTACCGGCGAAGAGCGCGAAGCAGGGAAAGCGGCGCTGGTGATGGGCTGCGTAGGGGTGACCGAAGGGGCGATTCCGTTCGCCGCCGCCGACCCTCTGCGCGTTATTCCTTCCATCATGCTCGGCTCTGCGTGCGGTGCGGTAACTGCCGCCGTGATGGGCGCACAGTGCTATGCCGGATGGGGCGGGCTAATCGTTCTGCCGGTCGTCGACGGCAAGCTGGGCTATATCGTGGCGGTTGCTGTCGGGGCGGTAGTGACGGCTATCAGCGTCAACGTGCTGAAGAGTCTTGCCCGTAAGAATACAAAACAGGTCGAGGAAAAAGAGGATGACCTGGATCTGGATTTCGAAATTAACTGAGTGAGGAAGAGAACATGGCTCGAATTATCGCAGTAACAGCTTGCCCGTCTGGCGTCGCTCATACCTACATGGCGGCCGAGGCGCTTGAAAGCGCCGCCAAAGCCAAAGGTTGGGAAGTGAAGGTTGAGACGCAGGGGTCGATCGGTCTTGAGAACGAACTGACGGCAGAAGACGTGGCCGCCGCGGATATGGTGATCCTGACCAAGGATATCGGCATTAAATTTGAAGAGCGCTTTGCCGGGAAAACCATCGTGCGCGTCAACATCAGCGACGCGGTAAAACGCGCCGACGCCATCATGAACAAAATTGATGCCCACCTGGCGCAAACCGCCTGATGCTCTCCCGCCCTTCGGGGCGGGCTTGTTTTTCCTCTACAGGAGTTCCCTCATGACGAATCGTACCCAGCGTTTGAAAGACGCACTCTTTGCCAGCCCGCGTGAAATCTCGCTTGAGCGTGCCTTGCTTTATACCGCCAGCCATCAGCAGACGGAAGGCGAGCCGGTGATTATCAGGCGCGCGAAAGCGACGGCGTACATTCTTGACCATGTGAACATCGCGATTCGTGATGAGGAGCTGATTGCCGGGAACCGCACCGTTAAACCGCGCGCGGGCATTATGTCGCCTGAGATGGACCCCTACTGGCTGCTTAAAGAGCTGGATCAGTTTGCCACGCGTCCGCAGGATCGCTTCGATATCAGCGACGAGGACAAGCAGACCTACCGTGAGGTGCTGTATCCCTACTGGGAAAAGCGGTCGATGAAGGATTTCATCAACAGCCAGATGACGGATGAGGTGAAAGCGGCCGTTGGCACGCAGATTTTTAGCGTCAACCAGACGGATAAAGGGCAGGGGCATATCATTATTGATTATCCGCGCCTGCTCAATAACGGCCTGGGTGCGCTGGTTGAGGAATTGCGCGAACGCTGCGCCCGCGATGCGCAGAACACGTTCTATGCCGCCGCGCTGATCCTGCTTGAAGCGTCCCAGCGTCATATACTGCGCTATGCATCACTGGCTGAAAAGTTGGCTGCAAGCAGCGACGTAGCGCGGCGTGAAGAGTTATTGAAGATTGCAGAAATCTCGCGCCACAACGCGCAGCATAAGCCGCAAACGTTCTGGCAGGCGTGTCAGCTTTTCTGGTACATGAACGTCATTTTGCAGTACGAATCCAACGCCAGCTCGCTCTCTATCGGGCGTTTTGACCAGTATATGCTGCCGTTTTATCAGGCCTCGCTCTCACAGGGCGAAGCACCCGCGTTCCTGAAAGAGATTCTGGAATCGCTGTGGGTGAAGTGCAATGACGTGGTGCTTTTACGCTCGACCAGCAGCGCCCGCTATTTTGCCGGGTTTCCGACCGGGTATACCGCGCTATTGGGCGGCCTGACGGAGAACGGTCGTAGCGCGGTGAACGTGCTTTCCTTCCTGTGTCTGGATGCCTACCAACGCGTTCAGCTTCCGCAGCCCAACCTCGGCGTGCGGGTGAACGAGCTTATCGACCGGCCTTTCCTGCTTAAAACCGCAGAGACGATCCGCCTGGGCACCGGTATTCCGCAGATTTTCAATGATGAAGTGGTGGTACCTGCCTTCCTGAATCGCGGCGTGTCGCTGGAAGACGCGCGCGATTACGCGGTCGTTGGCTGCGTTGAGCTATCTATTCCCGGTAAAACCTACGGTTTGCACGATATTGCCATGTTTAACCTGCTGAAAGTCATGGAAATCGCCATGCAGGAAAACGAAGGCAAGGCAGACCTGAGTTATGAAGGATTGCTGGAACATATTCGCACCAAAATCAATCACTACATTGCGCTCATGGTCGAGGGAAGCAATATCTGCGATATCGGCCATCGCGACTGGGCCCCAGTGCCGCTGCTCTCTTCCTTCATAAGCGATTGTCTGGAAACAGGGAAAGACATTACCGAGGGCGGGGCGCGCTATAACTTCTCTGGCGTACAGGGGATCGGGATAGCCAACCTGAGTGATTCACTGCACGCGCTTAAAGGGCTTGTCTTTGAACAGCAGCGCTTAAGTTTTGATGAGCTCTTAGCCGTGTTAAAAGCGAACTTTGGTACCCCTGAGGGCGAAAAGGTGCGTGCAAGGCTGATTAATCGCTTCGAAAAATACGGCAATGATATTGATGATGTCGACAACATCAGCGCTGAACTGCTGCGCCACTACTGTAAAGAGGTCGAAAAATACCGGAACCCGCGCGGCGGGCAGTTCACGCCGGGCTCTTATACCGTATCGGCACACGTGCCGCTGGGTGCAGTTGTTGGCGCGACACCGGATGGCCGCTATGCCGGCGAGCAGCTGGCGGACGGCGGGCTCTCACCGATGCTTGGACAAGATATGCAGGGCCCAACGGCAGTACTCAAATCGGTGAGCAAGCTGGATAACTATCTGTTATCTAACGGTACGCTGCTCAACGTCAAATTCACACCAGCAACGCTGGAAGGCGACGCGGGGCTACAAAAGCTGGCCGATTTCCTCCGTGCGTTCACGCAGCTTAAATTGCAGCACATCCAGTTCAACGTGGTGAATGCGGATACGCTGCGTGAAGCACAGCAGCGCCCGCAGGATTTTGCTGGTCTGGTGGTACGCGTGGCCGGATACAGCGCCTTCTTTGTTGAGTTATCGAAGGAGATCCAGGATGACATTATCCGCCGTACAGCGCATCAGCTGTGATGTAGTTGAAACAAGCGCCAGTATGGCGCGTATTTTCAACATTCAGCGCTATTCGTTGAATGACGGATGCGGCATCCGTACGGTGGTCTTTTTTAAAGGCTGTCCTCACCGCTGTCCGTGGTGCGCAAACCCGGAGTCGATCTCGCCGAAAATAGAGACGGTTCGCCGGGAAAGTAAATGCCTTCACTGCACGCCCTGCCTGCGTGATGCGGACGAGTGCCCGTCCGGCGCGTTTGAGCGCATCGGGCGGGATGTGACGCTGGACGATCTGGAAAATGAGGTGATGAAAGACGACGTGTTCTTTCGCTCATCGGGCGGTGGCGTCACGCTTTCCGGAGGGGAAGTGTTGATGCAGGCGCCTTTTGCAACCCAGTTTTTACAGCGGCTGCGTCGTTACGGCGTGCATACGGCCATTGAAACGGCAGGGGATGCGCCCTTGTCCCGGTTATTGCCACTAGCGCGCCAGTGCGATGAAGTGCTGTTTGATTTGAAGATCATGGACCCCGAAAAGGCACGTTCTTCGGTGGCAATGAATTTGCCCAGGGTAATGGATAATTTTATGCAGCTTGTGGCGGAAGGGATAAACGTGATCCCCCGCGTGCCGCTTATTCCGGGCTATACGCTCAACGAAACGAACATGGCGCGCGTGCTGGCGTTTCTGCTACCTTCTGGAATACGGCAACTGCATTTATTGCCGTTTCATCAGTACGGAGAACCAAAATACCGTTTGCTGGGGCAGGAGTGGGGGATGCAGCAGGTGGCCCCTCCGACAGAAGCAGAGGTCTCTGCAATGCGCATAATGGCGGAACGTGAAGGATTCAATGTCACCGTAGGAGGTTAAGAATGACAGTGCTAACGGGACGTCATCTGGTAGCGGTAACGGCTTGCGTCAGCGGCGTTGCGCATACCTATATGGCCGCTGAGCGTCTGGAGAAAATCTGTCAGCAAGAGAAGTGCAGCATTCTCATTGAAACGCAGGGCGCGCTGGGCGTTGAAAATGCACTTACGGACGACGATGTACGCCGCGCCGATGCGGTATTGCTTATTACGGATATTGAGCTGGCAGAGAGTGAACGCTTCGAAAATGCCCGCTACGTAAAGTGCGGAATTAATGCTTTTTTACGTGACCCGCAGAAGGTGATGGGCGCAGTACGAAAACTGCTTTCCGCGCCGCAACATACTCAACTCATTCTGGACTAGCCGCTTTTTCGGTGAGCTGGCTGTGATACTGGCGGCGATACTCCGAAGGCGATCGCTCCGTATTTTTCCGGAATAACCGGCAGAAGTAGTTACTGTCGACAAACCCGCAGGCATGCGCCACCTCTTTCACCTTCAGGTCATAGCCTTTCAGCAGCTGACGCGCGCGCTCAAGCCTGGTGTGGGTCAGGTATTCATTGAAACCCACTGCGCCCGTTTTCTGGAAGAGATGCGACAGATAGTTTGGGGAGATGTAAAACGCCTGGGCAACGGACTCTCGGGTTAGCGGGGCGGCATAGTGTTCGTCGATGTAGACCCTGATAGCTTCGAACAGAGCCTGACTGCGGGAGGCTGTCTGTATTTGACTGCCCAAGAGATCCACACAGTGGCTGAGCAGGCTGGCGACAACCAGCCGTGCGGTTTGCTGCTCGTGCGGTTGCATCTGCATTTCATGGAGAGTTTGCAGCAGGAATGAGCCAATGCGAGGGCCACGGCGGGCAACGTGTTGCTTTGCCAGGTTGCGTACCTCAACACCGTCCCAGTGCAGGAGGCTAAATCCAAGCTGCTGTTTACCAAACAGGATGCTCAACGTCGTCGCGGGCTTCTGCCATTGCGGGTCATTCCAGCCGCCGGCCGGGACGTATAAAACATCACCCCGCTGTAAAACGCAGCCAGCCAGGTCTTTCATCGAACCTTCGATCACGATCTCCAGACGCGGAAAATCGACCTGCAAGGCAAGTTCGGGGGCGGAGGTCGCGGAGTTTGCAAAATGCACCTGACGCAGCGGCGTTGTGCCGTTGATCAGGTCAGTCAGGATATGGGTGATGTCGTGGTGCATGGTGTGGATACCAGGATATTGCCGGGTGGCGCTAACGCTTACACGGCCTACTTATCGTAGGCCTGTGCAAGCGCAGCGCCGCCGGGCGTAAAGCATTAGCCGGTGTTACGCATACCTGCGGCAACGCCCGCAATCGTCACCATCAGCGCCTGTTCAACGCGTGGGTCCGGCTCTTTGCCTTCTTCTTCCGCCAGACGGGAACGGTGCAGCAGCTCTGCCTGCAGAACGTTCAGCGGGTCGGTGTAGATGTTACGCAGCTGGATCGACTCGGCAATCCACGGCAAATCTTCCATCAGATGCGAATCGTTCGCGATGTCCAGCACCACCTTGATGTCGCCTTCCAGCAGTTCGCGCAGCTCTTTACCCAGCTTCCACAGCTCGGGTTTCACCAGGCGCTGATCGTAGTATTCCGCCAGCCACAGGTCGGCTTTCGAGAAGACCATCTCCAGCATGCCCAGACGGGTAGAGAAGAACGGCCAGTCGCGGCACATGGTTTCCAGCTCGCTCTGCTTGCCGTCTTCTACCACTTTCTGCAGCGCGGCGCCGGCACCCAGCCAGGCGGGCAGCATCAGGCGGTTTTGCGTCCAGGCGAAGATCCACGGAATCGCGCGCAGAGACTCAACGCCGCCGGTCGGGCGACGCTTGGCCGGACGCGAGCCCAGCGGCAGTTTACCCAGCTCCTGCTCAGGGGTTGCTGAGCGGAAGTAAGGCACGAAATCTTTGTTTTCACGCACGTAGCCGCGGTACAGATCGCAGGAGATGTCCGACAGCTCGTCCATGATGCGGCACCAGGACTCTTTCGGCTCCGGCGGCGGCAGCAGGTTTGCTTCCAGTATCGCGCTGGTATAGAGCGACAGGCTGCTGATGGTCACTTCCGGCAGGCCGTACTTGAAGCGGATCATTTCGCCCTGTTCGGTGACGCGCAGGCCGCCCTTCAGGCTTCCCGGCGGTTGAGAAAGAAGCGCTGCATGAGCAGGCGCGCCGCCGCGGCCAATGGAGCCGCCGCGTCCGTGGAACAGCGTCAGCTCGATACCGGCTTTCTCGCAGGTTTTGATCAGCGCGTCCTGCGCCTGATACTGCGCCCAGGATGCCGCCATCACGCCCGCATCTTTCGCGGAGTCGGAATAGCCAATCATCACCATCTGCTTGCCCTGAATGAAGCCGCGATACCAGTCGATGTTCAGCAGCTGCGTCATGACGTCGTTGGCGTTATTCAGGTCGTCGAGGGTCTCAAACAGCGGGGCGACCGGCAGAGCGTAGTCGATTCCCGCTTCTTTCAGCAGCAGATGAACGCCCAGCACGTCGGACGGGGTCTTCGCCATGGAGATCACATAGGCGGCCACCGATCCTTTCGGCGCATCAACGATCGCTTTACAGGTGTTGAGCACTTCGCGGGTTTCGTTGCTTGGCTCCCAGCTGCGCGGCAGCAGAGGGCGCTTCGAGTTCAGCTCGCGGATCAGGAAGGCCTGCTTGTCGGCTTCGGACCAGCTTTCATAATCGCCGATGCCGAGATAGCGGGTCAGCTCGCCCAGCGCTTCTGTATGACGGGTACTTTCCTGACGTACGTCGATACGCACCAGCGGCACGCCGAAACACTTCACGCGACGCAGAGTGTCGAGCAGTTCGCCATTGGCGATGATGCCCATCCCGCAGGCCTGCAGTGATTTATAACAGGCGTAGAGCGGCTCCCAGAGCTGTTCGTTCTGGCTGAGCAGCCCTTCCGGCTTCGGCAGGCGCTGACCTTTCAGACGCGCTTCCAGCCAGGCCTGAGTGGCCATCAGCTGACCACGCAGTTTTTTCATCAGGAAACGGTACGGCTCGCTGGCACCTTCTTCCCCGGCCAGCGCGCGCAGCTCCGGCGTGGCTTCAACCATCGACAGCTCGGAGATCAGCACCTGAATGTCTTTCAGGAACAGGTCGGTGGCCTTCCAGCGGCTCAGCAACAGGACGTGACGGGTAATTTCCGCGGTCACGTTCGGGTTGCCGTCGCGGTCGCCGCCCATCCAGGAGGTGAAGCGGACCGGAACAAAATCAACCGGCAGGCGATAGCCCAGGTTTTCTTCCAGCTGTTCGTTCAGCTCGCGCAGGTAATTCGGAACCCCTTCCCACAGGCTATTTTCCACCACCGCAAAGCCCCATTTTGCTTCGTCGACCGGGCTTGGGCGATGCTTACGAATCTCATCGGTATGCCAGGACTGGGCAATCAGCTGGCGCAGGCGGCGCATCAGCTGGTTACGTTCGTAGTCGGCAATGTCTTTGTTATCCAACTGCTTCAGGCAGTTGTTCACTTCCACCATTTTGTGGATCAGGGTACGACGGGTGATTTCGGTTGGGTGCGCGGTGAGCACCAGCTCAAGCGAAAGTGACTCCACCGCTTTTTTGATGGTGGCTTCGTTGAGGTCTGGCTGATCTTTGAGTTTACGCAGGGTTTTGGCAATGACTTCCGGGTTGCTGGCCGCTTCACCTTTTGGCGAAATGCTGTGGTATTGCTCAGCGGTATTCGCGAGGTTCAGGAACTGGCTGAACGCGCGGGCAACAGGCAAGAGCTCATCATTCGACAGGTTCTGCAAGGTGGTGAGCAGTTCCTGACGATTAGCCTCGTTACCTGCACGGGAAGATTTGGACAGCTTGCGGATGGTTTCAACGCGGTCGAGGATGTTCTCCCCCAACGCGTCTTTGATGGTATCTCCAAGCACTTTGCCGAGCATGCTGACATTACTACGCAACGCGGAATATTGTTCGTTCATAAAAACCCAGTCACCCCATCATTTTTGTTTATGCCCAGGCGAAAATCTTCTGGACATTATTTTGTCATCTCCCTTTATAAAGCCACGTAAAACCCCCGTCGTCAATTGCTGCGAAAACGGTTCAGCAAACGAATAAATGCGGGCAATTTACGAAATTTAATTCGCATTGCGTCAGATAAGAGATGCTTATGGGAATGTGACGGAGATCGCGGGATTTTTCCCCTCACCCTAACCCTCTCCCCAAAGGGGAGAGGGAACTTGAACACCCTCGCCCCTTTGGGGAGAGGGCAGGGTGAGGGGCAGTTTTTAATGCCAGCAGAAGTGATGCACAACCTGGGTAATCAGTTCGCGGGTTGGCTTGATGAAGCGGGTTTCCAGGTATTCATCCGGCTGGTGGGCCTGATTAATGGAGCCCGGGCCAAGCACCAGCGTTGGACACAGGGTCTGAATAAACGGCGCTTCGGTGCAGTAGTTCACTACGTCGGTTTTCTCGCCGAGCAGTTTTTCTACCACCTGCACAAGCTGGTGGTCCGGCGGGCATTCATAGCCAGGAATCGGCGGATGCAGCTCGGAAACCGTCAGGCGGCCCGGCCAGCGCTCGCTTACCGGGGCCAGCGCTTCGTTCAGCAGGCCGTCGAGATCGCTCAGCGTCATGCCCGGCAGCGGGCGGATGTCCATGTGCAGCTCGCAGCAGGCGCAGATACGGTTAGAAGCATCCCCGCCGTGCAGGCTGCCGAGGTTCAGCGTCGGATACGGCACGGTGAACGCCTCATAGTGATAGCGTTCTTTCAGATCGTCGCGCAGGGTCATGATGCGGCCGATGGCGTCATGCATCAGCTCGATGGCGTTCACGCCGCGCGCTGGATCGCTGGAGTGGCCGGACTGGCCGAGGACGCGCACGGCGGTAGAAATGTGGCCTTTATGCGCGCGAATCGGCTGCAGTGAGGTTGGCTCACCGATGATCGCGCAGTCCGGTCGAATGGCCGTGTTTTCGGAAAAGTAGCGCGCGCCCGCCATGCTGGTCTCTTCATCGGCGGTTGCCAGAATGTAGAGCGGCTTTTTCAGCGTCGTCACGTCTACGTCACGCAGTGCGTCGAGGATAAAGGCGAAGAAGCCTTTCATGTCCGCCGTGCCCAGGCCGTAAAGCTTGTTGTCGTGCTCGGTCAGGGTGAACGGGTCGCGCGTCCAGCGGCCATCGTCAAAGGGAACGGTATCCGTATGGCCGGCCAGCAGCAGGCCGCCCGCGCCGTTTCCGGTACTGGCGAGCAGGTTGAATTTGTGGCGTGTTCCGGGGACGGGCTGAACCTCAACGTCAAACCCAAGATCGCTAAACCAACCCGCCAGCAGATTGATTAAAGACTCATTGCTCTGATCCAGCGCTTCTTCCGTTGCGCTGATGGACGGAGTGGCAATCAGGGCGCGGTAGATCTCGATAAATGGCGGTAAGTTCATTTTCATTGTTGACACACCTTAGGTCGTGATAGTATCAATATTCATGCAATAAATGTGAATAAAAATACATTAACGTTGAGCATAAAGGAACCCGATGTTGAATACGCTGATTGTAGGCGCTAGCGGTTATGCGGGCGCAGAGCTTGTAAGCTACGTGAATCGCCATCCACATATGACCATAACCGCTTTGACCGTGTCAGCGCAAAGCAATGATGCAGGAAAGTTAATTTCCGATTTGCATCCGCAGCTTAAGGGTATTGTTGACCTGCCGCTGCAGCCGATGTCCGACATCAGCGAGTTTACCGACGGCGTCGACGTGGTGTTTTTAGCCACCGCGCACGAGGTCAGCCACGACCTGGCGCCGCAGTTTTTAGCCGCTGGCTGCGTGGTGTTCGACCTCTCCGGCGCGTTCCGCGTTAACGACGGCGCGTTCTACGAAAAATATTACGGTTTCACCCATCAGCACCCGGATCTGCTTGAAAAAGCGGTGTACGGCCTGGCGGAGTGGAGCGCAGACAAGCTGAAAGAAGCGAACCTGATTGCCGTACCGGGCTGCTACCCGACGGCGGCGCAGCTTTCCCTGAAGCCGCTGATCGACGCGGGCCTGCTGGATCTGAGCCAGTGGCCGGTGATCAACGCCACCAGCGGCGTGAGCGGAGCCGGGCGCAAGGCCGCTATCTCCAACAGCTTCTGCGAAGTGAGCCTTCAGCCGTATGGCGTGTTTAATCACCGTCATCACCCTGAAATCACCACCCATCTTGGCGCGGACGTTATTTTCACCCCGCACCTGGGCAGCTTCCCGCGCGGGATCCTCGAAACCATTACCTGCCGCCTGAAGCCGGACGTGACCAAAGAACAGATTGGTGAGGTCTTCACGCAGGCGTATGCGGATAAACCGCTGGTGCGCCTGTACGACAAAGGCGTGCCGGCGCTGAAAAACGTGGTCGGCCTGCCGTTCTGCGACATCGGCTTTGCCGTGCAGGGCGAGCATCTCATCGTGGTCGCCGCAGAAGATAACTTACTCAAAGGCGCTGCCGCACAGGCAATGCAGTGCGCAAATATTCGTTTCGGCTTCCCGGAAACGCAGGCTCTTATTTAAGGTGTGATGATGAACCCATTAATTATCAAACTCGGTGGTGTACTGCTGGACAGCGAAGAAGCGCTGGAGCGTCTGTTTACCGCGCTGGTGAACTATCGCGAATCACACCAGCGTCCGCTGGTGATTGTGCACGGCGGCGGCTGCGTGGTGGACGAGCTGATGAAAGGGCTCAACCTGCCGGTGGTAAAGAAAAACGGCCTGCGCGTGACGCCAGCTGACCAGATTGACATCATTACCGGCGCGCTGGCGGGTACGGCGAACAAAACGCTGCTGGCGTGGGCGAAGAAACACCATATCGCGTCCGTTGGCCTCTATCTGGGCGATGGCGACAGCGTAAAAGTGACCCAGCTCGACGAACAACTCGGCCACGTTGGACTGGCGCAGCCGGGTTCGCCTAAGCTGATTAACACGCTGCTGGAAGGTGGTTTCCTGCCGGTGGTGAGCTCCATCGGCGTGACCGAAGAGGGCGAGCTGATGAACGTCAACGCTGACCAGGCGGCGACCGCGCTGGCGGCAACGCTGGGTGCGGATCTGATCCTGCTCTCCGACGTGAGCGGCATTCTGGACGGCAAAGGCCAGCGCATTGCGGAAATGACCGCCGAGAAAGCCGAGCAGCTGATTGACCAGGGCATTATCACCGACGGTATGATTGTTAAAGTGAACGCCGCGCTGGACGCCGCGCGCACGCTGGGCCGCCCGGTGGATATCGCCTCCTGGCGTCACGCGGAGCAGCTCCCGGCGCTGTTTAACGGCACGCCGATTGGCACGCGTATTTTAGCGTAATCGATTTAATGTTTTGTAGGCCCGGTAAGCGCAGCGCCACCGGACAATGAAATTCAAAGATATTAAGGAAGCATGTTATGGCACTTTGGGGTGGGCGTTTTACACAGGCAGCGGATCAGCGGTTCAAACAGTTCAACGACTCTTTGCGCTTCGACTACCGCCTGGCCGAACAGGATATCGTCGGCTCTGTGGCCTGGTCCAAAGCGCTGGTGACGGTGGGCGTGCTGACCGCAGACGAACAGCAGCAGCTGGAAGAGGCGCTGAACAACCTGCTTGAAGAGGTACGTCTGGATCCGCAGCAAATCCTGCAAAGCGATGCTGAAGATATTCACAGCTGGGTGGAAGGCAAGCTTATCGACAAAGTCGGCCAGCTGGGTAAAAAGCTACACACCGGCCGCAGCCGTAACGACCAGGTCGCCACCGATCTGAAGCTGTGGTGTAAAGAGACCGTTGGCGAACTGCTGGCGGCCAACCGTCAGCTGCAGAGCGCGCTGGTGGAAACCGCGCAGAACAACCAGGACGCGGTGATGCCGGGTTATACCCACCTGCAGCGCGCGCAGCCGGTGACCTTTGCCCACTGGTGTCTGGCCTACGTTGAGATGCTGGCGCGCGATGAAAGCCGCCTGCAGGATACCCTGAAGCGTCTGGACGTCAGCCCGCTGGGCAGCGGCGCGCTGGCCGGTACGGCGTATGAAATCGATCGTGAGCAGCTGGCAGGCTGGCTGGGCTTTGCCTCCGCCACCCGCAACAGCCTGGACAGCGTGTCTGACCGCGACCACGTGCTGGAGCTGCTCTCGAATGCGTCTATCGGTATGGTGCACCTGTCGCGCTTTGCCGAAGACCTGATCTTCTTTAACTCCGGCGAAGCGGGCTTCGTGGAGTTGTCTGACCGCGTGACCTCAGGCTCCTCCCTGATGCCGCAGAAGAAAAACCCGGACGCGCTGGAGCTGATTCGCGGCAAATGTGGCCGCGTGCAGGGTGCGCTGACCGGCATGATGATGACCCTGAAAGGGCTGCCGCTGGCGTACAACAAAGACATGCAGGAAGACAAAGAAGGGCTGTTCGACGCGCTCGACACCTGGCTGGACTGTCTGCATATGGGCGCGCTGGTGCTGGATGGCATTCAGGTGAAACGCCCGCGCTGCCAGGAAGCGGCGCAGCAGGGCTATGCTAACTCTACCGAGCTGGCGGACTACCTGGTGGCGAAAGGCGTACCGTTCCGAGAGGCGCACCATATTGTGGGTGAAGCGGTGGTGGAAGCGATTCGTCAGGGTAAACCGCTGGAAGATCTGACGCTTGCTGACTTGCAGAAGTTCAGCGCGGTTATCGGGGATGATGTGTATCCGATCCTGGCGCTGCAGTCTTGCCTGGACAAGCGTGCGGCGAAAGGCGGCGTGTCGCCGAAGCAGGTGGCGCAGGCGATTGCGGATGCGAAAAACCGGTTGGTTTGATCTGGTTTGAACAGTGCGGGCTGGTGCCCTCACCCCGGCCCTCTCCCACGGGGAGAGGGAGCAAACACTAAAAATGGCAACTTCGGTTGCCATTTTGCTTTTACCTCGGGCTTTTTTACGCAAAAAAAAAGCGGACCACGGGGTCCGCAAAAGTTCACGTTGGCTTTAGTTGTTCGAGTTTTGAGAGAAACTCGCTGACGGTGCGGGGTCGTTTTGGGTCAAACACGTGCCGCCTCGTCTATGTGGCGTATTATTCAACAGAATGCTTGATAGGGATAATCGTTCGTTGCTATGCTATCTATCGCCATGAACTATCGTGGCGACGGAGGATGAATAATGAATATTCGTGATCTTGAATACCTGGTAGCGTTAGCTGAGCATCGCCACTTTCGCCGCGCGGCAGATTCCTGCCACGTCAGCCAGCCCACGCTGAGCGGCCAGATCCGCAAGCTGGAAGATGAGCTGGGCGTGATGCTGCTGGAGCGCACCAGTCGTAAGGTACTGTTCACCCAGGCCGGTTTGCTGCTGGTGGATCAGGCGCGCACCGTGCTGCGCGAGGTCAAAGTGCTCAAGGAAATGGCAAGCCAGCAGGGGGAGGCGATGTCCGGCCCGCTGCATATTGGCCTGATCCCAACCGTTGGCCCGTACCTGCTGCCGCAGATCATTCCCATGCTGCACCAGACGTTCCCGAAACTCGAAATGTACCTGCATGAAGCGCAAACCCATCAGCTGCTGGCGCAGTTGGATAGCGGCAAGCTCGACTGTGCGATTCTGGCGCTGGTCAAAGAGAGTGAAGCCTTTATCGAAGTGCCGCTGTTCGACGAGCCGATGATGCTGGCGATCTATGAAGATCACCCGTGGGCGAACCGCGATCGCGTGCCGATGGCCGATCTGGCGGGTGAAAAGCTGCTGATGCTGGAAGATGGCCACTGCCTGCGCGATCAGGCGATGGGCTTCTGCTTTGAAGCGGGGGCCGATGAGGATACCCATTTCCGCGCAACCAGCCTCGAAACGCTGCGTAATATGGTCGCGGCGGGAAGCGGTATTACGCTGCTGCCTGCGCTGGCGGTGCCGCACGAGCGTAAGCGTGATGGCGTGGTCTATCTGCCGTGCATCAAACCCGAACCGCGTCGCACGATCGGGCTGGTCTATCGTCCGGGGTCACCGCTGCGCAGCCGCTATGAGCAGCTGGCAGAGGCCATCCGTGGTTCGATGGATGGCCATTTTGACAGTGCGTTAAAACAGGCGGTTTAAGCCGTTCAGCGCAGCTACCCGATAGGCTTCCGCCATCGTCGGGTAGTTAAAGGTGGTGTTAACGAAGTACTCGATGGTGTTACCACCGCCTTTCTGCTCCATTATTGCCTGGCCGATATGAATGATTTCCGCCGCGCGTTCACCGAAGCAGTGAATGCCGAGGATTTCCTTCGTCTCGCGATGGAACAGGATCTTCAGCGTACCCACGCTCATCCCCACGATTTGCGCCCGCGCCAGATGCTTAAACTGGGCGCGACCTACCTCGTAAGGCACCTTCATCGCCGTCAGCTGCTGCTCGGTTTTACCCACTGAACTGATTTCAGGGATGGTGTAGATACCCGTCGGAATATCTTCGATCAGGTGCGCCGTCGCTTCGCCTTTTACCAGCGCCTGTGCGGCAATGCGTCCCTGGTCGTAAGCGGCAGAGGCCAGGCTTGGGTAGCCAATCACGTCGCCAACCGCGTAAACGTGCGGTAGGGCGGTCTGATACATGCTGTTGACCTTCAGCTGACCGCGGCTGTCGGTCTCAAGGCCGATGTTTTCCAGCTTCAGTGAATCGGTATTGCCGGTACGGCCGTTGGCGTACAGCAGGCAGTCGGCCTTTAGCTTTTTGCCAGACTTCAGGTGCATGATCACCCCGTCGTCGCAGCCTTCAATTTTCTCGTACTCTTCGTTGTGACGAATCACCACGCCGCTGTTCCAGAAGTGGTAGGAGAGCGAATCTGACATCTCCTGATCGAGGAACGCCAGCAGGCGGTCGCGGGTGTTGATCAGGTCAACTTTGACCTCCATTCCGCGGAAGATCGACGCATATTCACAGCCAATTACGCCCGCGCCGTAGATAATCACGTGGCGCGGTTCATGATGCAGGCTGAGGATCGAGTCGCTGTCGTACACGCGCGGGTGCGAGAAATCGACGTCGGCCGGATGGTAAGGGCGTGAACCGCAGGCGATAACGAATTTTTCGGCGGTGAGCGTTTCAATCGAACCGTCGTGGCACTCGAGCGCCAGCGTGTGTTCATCCACAAAATGCGCGTTGCCCTGCAGGATCTCGCAGTGGTTACGCTCATAGAACCCCTGGCGCATGCGCGTCTGCTGGTTAATGACGGTATCCGCGTGATTGAGGATGTCGGCAAAGGAGGAACGAAGAAGTCGGGAGTGGTCGCTGTAGAGAGGGTTCTGGTTAAATTCGATAATGCGGCTAACGGCGTGGCGGAGGGCTTTTGAAGGGATGGTGCCCCAGTGGGTGCAACCGCCGCCAACGTTATGATAGCGCTCGATGACCGCTACTCTGGCTCCCTGTTTCACCAGCCCCATAGCAGCACCTTCGCCGCCGGGGCCGGAACCAATAACTATTGCGTCGTAATCGTAGGAATGTGACATGGCAAGGCTTACCTGTTCTTATACATAAAAGCAACAGAATCATAACATCATTGCAGAAGTAACCCAATTATCGTTGTGCTTTTTTCCGGCAGTGGAGCACAAACCGCACGTAAACATTCATTCACAAAGCCAGGTAAACAGATTAATTTTATTCTCTGGTATAGTGCCAGCAGGCCTTTGGAAGGATTCAACTATCGTGATGGGCGTAAGAGCACAACAAAAAGAGAAAACCCGGCGTTCGCTGGTGGAAGCGGCATTCAGTCAACTGAGTGCTGAGCGAAGTTTTGCCAGTCTGAGCCTGCGCGAAGTCGCACGCGAGGCCGGGATTGCGCCAACGTCCTTCTATCGTCATTTCCGCGATGTGGATGAACTGGGTCTGACCATGGTCGACGAGAGCGGCCTGATGCTGCGCCAGCTGATGCGTCAGGCGCGTCAGCGTATCGCAAAAGGGGGTAGCGTGATCCGCACCTCCGTGTCGACTTTTATGGAATTTATCGGCAATAACCCCAACGCGTTTCGCCTGCTGCTGCGCGAGCGTTCGGGAACGTCAGCCGCATTTCGTGCCGCCGTCGCGCGTGAAATTCAGCACTTTATCGCGGAACTTGCCGACTATCTGGAAATCGAAAACCATATGCCGCGTGCCTTCACGGAAGCACAGGCCGAAGCGATGGTCACTATTGTCTTCAGTGCCGGTGCGGAAGCGCTGGATGTGAGCATTGAACAACGCAAGCAGCTCGAAGAGCGGCTGGTATTGCAGCTGCGCATGATTTCGAAAGGCGCGTACTACTGGTATCGCCGTGAACAAGAAAAGTTAGCACATCAAACCGATGAGTGAAGGTGAGTAATGAAACAGTCAGGTCAGGATAAAGGAACGTTGTTGCTGGCATTGATCGCTGGCTTATCCATTAACGGCACGTTTGCGGCTGTGTTCAGCTCTATCGTCCCGTTCTCGATTTTCCCGATTATCGCGCTGGTGCTGACGGTGTACTGTTTGCATCAACGCTACCTGAACCGCACCATGCCGGTCGGGCTACCGGGGCTGGCTGCCGCCTGCTTTATTCTGGGCGTGCTGCTGTTTAGCACCGTGGTACGCGCGGAGTATCCGGATATCGGCTCTAACTTCCTGCCCGCCGTGCTGTCGGTAGCGCTGGTGTTCTGGATTGGTTCGCGCATGCGTAGCCGTAAGAGCCAGTTACCAGAGTAAAGGTTTTTCCATTGTAGGCCGGATAAGCGAAGCGCCATCCGGCTTTTTTTGGCAGGTGACGCTTCGTTTCAAGACCCCCATTACTTCGCCGTGAGCAGTACGCCGCACTCCATATGGTGCGTATACGGGAACTGATCGAACAGCGCCAGGCGTTCAACATCGTGCGTCTGGCCTAATGTTTCGAGGTTCTTGCACAGCGTCTCCGGGTTACAGGAGATGTACAAAATGCGCGGGTACGCCTGCACCATCTTCTCGGTTTCGCTGTCCAGGCCACTGCGCGGCGGATCCACAAAAATCGTCTCGCACTGGTAGCTCTTCAAATCAATGCCCTGCAGGCGGTTAAACTCACGAACGCCGTTCATCGCCTGGGTAAACTCTTCTGCGGCCATACGAACGATCTGCACGTTGTCGATATGGTTGGCAGCAATGTTGTACTGCGCCGCAGCCACCGACGGCTTGGCGATTTCCGTTGCCAGGACGCGATCGAAGTTACGCGCCAGCGCCAGCGAGAAGTTGCCGTTACCGCAGTACAGCTCAAGCAGATCGCCCGTTGCCCCTTCCGTCGCCTTCAGCGCCCACTCCAGCATCTGCACGTTCATCGCGGCGTTCGGCTGGGTGAAGCTGTTCTCGACCTGACGATACACCATCTCTTTACCCGCCACCGGCAGACGTTCGTCGATGTAATCCTGGTCCAGCATAATCTTGGTTTTAGTCGCGCGGCCAATCAGGTGCACGTTGATGTTCTGCGCCCGCAGCGCATCGCGCAGGGCTTCTGCGTGCTCGCGCCACTCGTCGTTTAATGCTTTGTGGTACAGCAGCGAGACGATAGCCTGATTGCTTTGGGTGGTCAGATAGTCAATCTGGAACAGCTTGTGGCGCAGCACCGGGTTGTTGCGCACGCCGTCCATTATCAGCGTCATCAGCTGGTTAATCAGCTCACTCGCCGCCGGGAAGCTGTCCACGCGAATACGGGACTTCGTCTGCTGATCGAAAATGATGTGGTACAGGTCGTCACCGTCGTGCCAGATGCGGAACTCGGCGCGCATGCGGTAGTGGCTGACAGGGGAGCGGAACACCTCGGGAACGGGCGCGTTGAACGGCGTCATCATACTTTGCAGGCGGACGACTTTCTCTGCCAGCTGCGCGTCGTACTGTTCTGTCGGGAGGTGTTCTGGGGTCATGATGCGTCCTGAGTGATAAAGAATTACGCGGGGATTGTAGGCATTGTTCAGGGGATGTCCAGACTTAATGGCCAATAGCTATCTGGACATCTATACGTGTCTAATTGTAGCATTCTGTTTCCGGTCTCCTGAGAGTGAAAAGGGAATCCAGTGTAAATCTGGAGCTGACGCGCAGCGGTAAAGACTGGCGGGATGAGAGTTATAGACACTGTGAAAACGGGAAGTCTTCATCCATAAACGCCACCTAGCCCGAAGACCTGCCGGGATCACGTCGCATTTGGTTTCATCATCGCGTGCTATGGATGAGGCCTGCGGCATCCTTCTTATATTGTGGATGCTTTAACAATGATTAAAAAAGTATCGCTGCTGACGGCGCTGTCCGTCACGGCATTTTCGGGCTGGGCGCAGGATAGCTCAGACTCGTTGGTGGTGACGGCAAATCGTTTTGAACAACCGGCAAAAACTGTTCTGGCACCGACGTCCGTTGTGACGCGTGAAGATATTGAACGCTGGCAGGCAAAGAGCGTAGTGGAAATCATGTCTCGTTTGCCTGGCGTGGATATCGCCCAAAGCGGTGGCCTGGGTTCGACCTCTTCTACGTTTATTCGCGGAACGGAATCTCGCCATGTGCTGGTGCTGATTGACGGCATTCCTTTGAATAACGCCGGGATCAGCAACGTTCCCGATCTGAGCCAAATTCCAACGTCGCTGATTCAGCGCATTGAGTACATCCGGGGTCCGCGTTCGGCCCTGTATGGCTCCGACGCAATTGGCGGCGTGATTAACATCATCACCGGGCGCGATAAGCCGGGTGCAGAAATTTCAGCGAGCGTCGGCTCTAAGGGCTATCAGACCTATGATGGCGCTTTCCAGCAGGTGCTGGATAAAACCAAAATCACGATGGCGGGTAACTATACCTATACCCGTGGTTTTGATATCGCTGCAAAGGATGCGCCCCGCCAGCCGGATCGTGACGGCTTTATGAGTAAGTCACTGTACGGCTCCGTGGAGCAGCAGTTTACCGATAGCGTAAGCGGCTTCTTCCGTGGCTTCGGCTATGACAACCGCTCTGCGTATGACGGTTACGATCACTATAACGCCAGCTTTATGATCGATGGACGACCGGATACTCGCCAGCTCTACAGCCAGAACTGGGATACCGGTCTGCGTTACAACCAGGGGATTTATCAGTCTCAGCTGGTGGCGGGTTACGGTCGCAGTAAAGACCAGAACTACGATCCGAAAAAAGGCCGCTACGCTGACTCCGCCACCATGGATGACGTGAAGCAGTACACCACTCAGTGGCTGAATACGGTTGAAGTGGGGCACGGTAATATCGGTGCGGGTCTGGACTGGCAAAAGCAGAAGACGCAGGCAGGAACGGGCTACCTGGATAAAGGTTACGAACAGCACAATACCGGCGTGTTCGTATCGGCGATGCAGCAGTTCAGCAGCGTGACGCTGGAAGCGGCGGCGCGTAATGACGATAACTCTAACTTTGGCAATCACGCCACCTGGCAGACCAGCGCCGCGTGGGAGTTCATTGAGGGGTATCGCATCATCGGTTCTTACGGCACAGCGTATAAAGCACCGACCATGAGCCAGATCCACAGTAAGGATTACGGTAACCCGGATCTTAAGCCAGAAGAGAGTAAGCAATGGGAAGGCGGGTTTGAAGGCCTGACGGGGCCGGTAAACTGGCGTGTGACGGGCTATCGTAATGATATCGATAACCTCATTAATAGCGACCCGCGGACTTACCGTTATTACAACGTTGATGAAGCCCGTATCAAAGGGATCGAGGCGACGGCCCAGTTCGACACTGGCCCGGTAGGGCATCAGATTTCTTACGACTACGTCGACCCGCGTAATGCGAAAACTAACGAAGTCCTGGCACGCCGTTCTAAGCAGCAGGTTAAGTATCAGCTCGACTGGCAGGTGTGGGATCTCGACTGGAACCTGGCGTACCGTTATCTGGGCACCCGCTATGACGTTGCCGTTGATCCGAATACCTACGCAACAGAACGCGTGAAAATGGGCGGGGTAAGCCTGTGGGATGCTGCGGTTTCATATCCTGTCACCTCTCACCTTACAGTTCGTGGTAAAATAGCCAACCTGTTCGATAAAGATTACGAGACAGTTTATGGCTATCAAACTGCAGGACGGGAATACACCTTGTCTGGCAGCTACACCTTCTGATCCGCGTCCCACCGTGCTGGTGTTTGATTCCGGCGTCGGTGGGCTTTCGGTCTATGATGAGATTCGGCATCTCCTGCCGGATCTCCATTACATCTACGCCTTCGATAACGTCGCATTTCCTTACGGGGAAAAGAGTGAAGACTTTATCGTTGAGCGTGTACTTGAAATCGTCACTGCGGTACAACAGCGCTACCCACTGGCGTTAGCGGTCATTGCCTGCAACACGGCAAGCACGGTTTCCCTTCCTGCCCTGCGCGAAAAATTCCCGTTCCCGGTTGTGGGCGTTGTCCCTGCAATAAAGCCAGCCGCGCGCCTGACGGCAAATGGCATTGTCGGCCTGCTCGCAACGCGCGGCACGGTAAAGCGTCCTTATACGCGCGAACTTATCGATCGCTTTGCTAATGAATGCCAGATCGCAATGCTGGGGTCGGCTGAGCTGGTGGAGATGGCAGAAGCCAAGCTGCATGGCGAGGCGGTATCGCTTGACGAACTGCGCCGCATTCTTCGCCCTTGGCTGCGTATGCCGGAGCCACCGGATACCGTCGTATTGGGCTGTACCCACTTCCCGCTATTACAGGAAGAGCTTTTAGAGGTGCTGCCTGAGGGGACGCGTTTGGTAGATTCTGGCGCTGCTATCGCACGACGCACGGCCTGGCTGCTGGAACATGAAGCCCCTGATGCAAAATCGTCTGACGCGAATATCGCTTTTTGCATGGCAATAACAAAAGAAACTGAGCAACTTTTACCCGTTTTACGCCGGTATGGCTTTGAAACGCTCGAAAAACTGGCGCTGTAGCCCGATTTTGAGCAAAAAAGAGACGGTTAAACGTTTTTTTTAAAAGAGGGGTTGTCAACGTCTGAGAACTCCCTATAATGCGCCTCCACTGACACGGAACAACGGCTTACAGGCCGCCGGGTTAGCGGGGTTCAGCGATGAACGCCAGCAGAGAAAAGTGAAAATAAT
>NZ_SJOO01000014.1 GCF_004331265.1 Enterobacter wuhouensis
CAGTGCCGCTTCGCTTTTCTCAGCGGCGCGGGGTGTGCATATTACGCTTCCCCGCTACAGAGTCAAGCTTTTATTTTCGCTTTTCTCTGCCGGCGTTCATCGCTGAACCCCGCTAACCCGGCGGCCTGTAAGCCGTTGTTCCGTGTCAGTGGAGGCGCATTATAGGGAGTTATTCTGAAGTGACAAGCATAAAATACAAAAAACTTTTCGTTCGCTCAATTTTCAAACTTCACGCCTATTTAAGCCGCGAATCGCCCGTTAAATGTGCGATTTCCCGCGCAAAACCGGCTACCTGCGTCCAGTCGGTATAAACCACTTCTTTATGCGTATCGGTTTCACCGCCGGTCATCTTCATAATAAGACGGATCATAAAGCGGTCGTACCAGCGATAGCGTGGATAGCGCAGCGCTCCGGCAAAGACCGCACACAGGTCTGGCTGCCAGGGCGAATTCAGTAAAAACTTACGCGTATAGCTATTGGTCTGCGGCGTACGCTTCTCCGCTTTACGGGCAACCAGGTTTACAGAATAGAAAGCCCCCGGCAACGAGCTAAGTACCGCCGTATGCTTTTTCACAAAGCGATCCAGCGCCGGATGGAAATGACCGTAACGAATAGATGCCCCAATCACCACGCGATCGTAATCCTGCCAGGCGATCTGTTCAGCGCGGTTCAGGTTCACGACATCCGAATAAATCCCCAGCTCTTTGAGTTCAGATGCAAGATAAGAGGCAATCTCGCGCGTTTGCCCGTCTCGCGTAGAGAAAAGAATAAGTGTTTTCACCGACGACTCCTTACTCGCGCCAGAATGTAGGGGTAAACAGAACCAGCAGCGTAAAGACCTCAAGACGACCAAACAGCATGTTTGCGATGAGGATCCATTTCGCAACCGGGTTCATGCTGGCAAAGTTATCCGCCACCACGCCCAGCCCGGGTCCAAGGTTATTGAGCGTTGCCACGACGGAAGCAAAGGCGGAGAAATCATCCACCCCTGTCGCGATAATCGCCAGCATGCTGACGATAAAGACCAGCGCATAGGCAGAGAAGAATCCCCACACGGCTTCCAGAATGCGTTCCGGCAGGGCTCGGTTCCCGAGCTTGATGCTGTATACCGCGTTCGGGTGCACCAGACGTTTCAGCTCGCGGTTCCCCTGCTTAAACAGCAGTAAAATACGAATCACCTTCAGACCACCGCCCGTTGATCCCGCACAGCCCCCGATAAAAGCAGAACACAGCAGCAGTACCGGCAGGAACAACGGCCAGCGCGCAATGCTGTCCGTAGTAAATCCGGCGGTTGTCGCCATCGACACCACCTGGAAAAAGGCCTGGTTCAGCGTCGTCACCGCCGAGCTATACACATCGTGGAACCACAAGACCAGGGTACAGATGATCACCAGCGTCAGCTGGACGCCAATAAACATGCGGAATTCAGGGTCACGCCAGTACACCTTCAGGCTGCGCCCGCTCAGTAAAGAGAAGTGCAGACCGTAGTTACAGCCTGAAATCAGCAGGAAGATGGCAATAATCGTGTTAATCGTTGGGCTGTCGAAGTAGCCCACGCTGGCATCGTGCGTAGAGAACCCGCCGATGGCGATGGTCGCAAAGCTGTGTCCGATGGCGTCGAAAGCGGGCATCCCGGCGAACCATAGCGCCAGCGCACAGGCTACCGTCAGCAAGACATAGATAAGCCAGAGGGTTTTCGCCGTCTCGGCAATACGCGGGCGCATTTTGTTATCTTTCAGCGGCCCGGGCATTTCGGCGCGATAGAGCTGCATCCCCCCCACGCCCAGAATCGGCAGAATAGCGACCGCCAGGACGATGATCCCCATACCGCCGAACCACTGCAGCATCTGACGATAAAAGAGAATGGCGTGCGGAAGCGAATCCAGCCCCACCAGCGTGGTGGCACCGGTGGTAGTTAACCCCGAGAAGGATTCGAAGAAGGCATCCGTAATGCTCAGATTGGGCTGCTCAGAGAAGATAAAGGGCAGCGAACCGACGCTTCCCAGCACCGTCCAGAACAGGACCACAATCAGAAACCCTTCGCGGGACTTCAGCTCCCCTTTTTCGCGACGGTTTGGCCACCACAGCAGCGAACCGATTGCCAGCGCAACAAAAAAGGTCTGGGTAAATGCCCGCCCCGCGCCGTCCCGGTAGATAAGTGCCACCAGTCCAGGGAGAATCATCGTCCCGGAGAAAAGTATGACCAGCAGTCCAACGATTCGGGTTATGGCACGAAAATGCATCTCTGCCGCTTCCTTTGGTATTCAAAAAGTGAGGTGGGGATTATTCTTCAATCGGCAGCAATTGCAACGAACCGCGACTAAAATCAGCCAGCTTTGCTGAAAAAGCAGTCAGTTCCGCCTGTGGAAGCGCCACGCGTAATTGCACCATCGCCTGGTAATCACTGTGCGCAATCACGCCGTTAAACTGTTTAAGCAGTGATTCAATGCCCGAGAGCTGGGCGTAATCGCATAACAAAGTATATTCGGTCAGCGGCGTTTTGCGGGTTGTCGTCAGCAGATTAAGCGCCTGCTGCACACCGCCCCCGTAGGCTTTCACCAGCCCACCCGTGCCCAATAAAATGCCGCCGTAGTAGCGCACCACTACGGCGGTGATTTCACCCACGCCGCTGCCCATAAGCTGGGAGAGCATAGGTTTACCGGCCGTGCCCGCCGGTTCACCGTCATCGGAAAATCCCAGCTGCTGTGAATCGTTCGGCGGCCCCGCGACCCAGGCCACACAGTGGTGGCGGGCATCAGGATGTTCAGCGCGCACGGACTCAACGAACGCCTTTGCCGCCTCTACGCCGTCGGTATGCGCCAGCAGCGTGATGAAGCGGCTTTTCTTGATTTCCTCAACAAAGGTGACCGGTTCAGCCGGTATCAGCCAGCTATCCATCAGGCCAGCTTCAGGTCTCGCGTCATGTTCTCGATACCGTTTTCATGGATAACCACGTTATCTTCGATGCGAATGCCGCCAAACGGCTTCAGCGCGTCAATTTTTTCCCAGTTGAAGTGCTTGCTGAACTGGCCTTCGCGCCACGGCGCAAGCAGAGACTCGATAAAGTAGATGCCCGGCTCGATGGTCAATACCATGCGCGGCTGGAGAATACGGGTGCAGCGCAGGTAAGGATATTTAGACGGCGCCGCCAGATGCGTGCCGGTATCATCCTGCATAAAGCCTGCCACGTCGTGAACCTGCAGGCCCAGCGGGTGGCCGATGCCGTGCGGCATAAATGGCCCGGTCAGATCGTTCTCGACCATCGCCTCTTCGCTCATGTCCTTCACAATCTGATGCTTACGCAGCAGTTTGGCGATGCGCTGATGGAATTGAATGTGGTAGTCCACATAGCTGGTGCCGGCCTTCATGGTGCCGATAAGCGCCAGCTGTTCGTCATTAACGTCTTTAATCAGCTGCGCGAAATCGGTATCTGAATTAGCCGCCCAGGTACGGGTCAGGTCAGCCGCATAGCCGTTATACTCTGCACCCGCATCCAGCAGGAAGCTGCGCATCTCGGACGGAACCTGGTGATCCAGTTTGGTGTAGTGCAGAACGGACGCATGCTCGTTGAGCGCGACGATATTGCTGTAAGGCACGTCGGTATCACGGTGGCCGGTAGCCGTCAGGTAGGCCTGGTTGATATCGAACTCGCTCATCCCTGACTGGAACGCTTCATGCGCCGCACGATGACCATTGACCGCCGTTTTTTGCGCTTCACGCATGCAGTAAAGTTCGTAATCAGTCTTATACGCGCGGTAGTAGTGCAGATAATCCAGCACCCCTTTCGGGTTGAGTTTATCGGCTGCAATATCCAGACCCAGCGCACGTTCCGGTACAGGGCCAATATAGCCGATGTTGCCACGCGCCGCAGGCAGCTGGCTGCCAATACCGTCCGCTTTTGGCAGGGCAATCACATCAATTTCTTCGGTCCAGAAAGAGGTCGGCAGCGGCTCCACGTTGTGCCAGTAATCCACCGGCAGATAGAACCACAGTTTTGGCTTGTTCACGCCGTCCACCAGCAGCCAGCAATTTGGCACCTGCGTGACCGGCACCCAGGCTTTAAACTGCGGGTTAACCTTGAACGGATAGGCATGGTCATCAAGGAACGTATTCATCAGCTCGCCGGAGTGGATCAGCAGAGCATCCAGCTTGAAGCGCGCCAGTACATCGCGGGTACGTTCCTGTAGGGTAACGATATGATTTTTATAAAGCGAAGCCAGTGAGTCCATCATTCTTCCTTTCGTTTTTTTGACCTCAAGTCAACGCATCTTAGCACACCTCACTCCGACTGCGTGATTTCCACCGACCGTGATCAATGCAGCAATTTCTTAATGAGTAATTTGCATTTTATTAACATAAATTCCACACTCCGTCTCATCTGGTATGACCAGATCCACTTGCTGGATTCAGGAGACTGACATGCTCTACAAAGGCGACACCCTATATCTTAACTGGCTTGAAGACGGCATTGCCGAACTGGTGTTCGATGCCCCCGGCTCAGTAAACAAGCTCGATACCGCGACGGTGGCCAGTCTTGGCCAGGCGCTGGACGTACTGGAAAAACAATCCGAATTAAAAGGGCTGCTGCTGCGCTCCAACAAAGCGGCCTTTGTTGTCGGTGCTGATATCACCGAATTCCTGTCGCTGTTCCTGGTTCCTGAAGAACAGCTGAGCCAGTGGCTGCACTTTGCTAACAGCGTCTTTAATCGTCTGGAAGATTTACCTGTGCCAACGATCTCCGCCGTGAACGGCTACGCGCTGGGCGGCGGCTGCGAATGCGTGCTTGCCACTGACTACCGTCTGGCGACGCCCGATCTGCGCATTGGCCTGCCGGAAACCAAGCTGGGCATCATGCCGGGCTTCGGCGGCTCCGTACGTATGCCGCGCATGCTGGGTGCAGACAGCGCCCTGGAAATCATCGCGGCGGGTAAAGACGTTGGCGCGGAACAAGCGCAAAAAATCGGTCTGGTAGACGGCGTGGTTAAGCCAGAGAAACTGATTGAAGGCGCTATCGCGATCCTGCGTCAGGCAATTAACGGCGATCTCGACTGGAAAGCCAAACGTCAGCCGAAGCTGGAGCCGTTAAAGCTCAGCAAAATTGAAGCCACCATGAGCTTTACCATCGCCAAGGGCATGGTAATGCAGACCGCGGGCAAACATTACCCGGCGCCGATCACGGCGGTAAAAACCATTGAAGCCGCTGCACGTCTGGGCCGCGATGAAGCGCTGAAGCTCGAAAATCAGAGCTTTGTGCCGCTGGCCCACACCAATGAAGCCCGCGCGCTGGTTGGCATCTTCCTCAACGATCAGTTCGTTAAAGGCAAAGCCAAACAGCTGACTAAAAACGTCGAAACGCCAAAACACGCGGCGGTTCTCGGCGCCGGCATTATGGGCGGCGGCATCGCTTACCAGTCTGCCTGGAAAGGCGTGCCGGTGGTGATGAAGGACATCAGCGAGAAATCCCTGACGCTCGGCATGAACGAAGCCGCCAAGCTGCTGAATAAACAGCTGGAGCGCGGCAAAATTGATGGTCTGAAGCTCGCAGGCGTGATCTCCACCATTCAGCCGACGCTCGAATACAGCGGTTTTGACCGCGTGGACGTGGTCGTTGAAGCGGTCGTGGAAAACCCGAAAGTCAAAAAAGCGGTGCTGGCCGAAACGGAAGATAAGGTTCGTCCGGAAACCGTGCTGGCCTCTAACACCTCCACCATCCCAATCGGCGAACTGGCGAGCGTGCTGAAGCGTCCGGAAAACTTCTGCGGGATGCACTTCTTCAACCCGGTACACCGTATGCCGCTGGTCGAAGTGATCCGTGGGGAAAAAACCTCTGACGAAACCATCGCCAAAGTGGTGGCGTGGGCCAGCAAAATGGGCAAAACGCCGATTGTGGTCAACGACTGCCCGGGCTTCTTCGTCAACCGCGTGCTGTTCCCGTACTTCGCCGGCTTCAGCCAGCTGCTGCGCGACGGGGCGGACTTCCGCAAAATCGACAAAGTGATGGAAAAACAGTTCGGCTGGCCGATGGGCCCGGCGTATCTGCTGGACGTGGTCGGCATCGACACCGCCCACCACGCTCAGGCTGTCATGGCGGCAGGCTTCCCGCAGCGCATGCAGAAAGATTATCGCGACGCGATTGACGCCCTGTTCGATGCCAACCGCTTCGGGCAGAAAAACGGTCTGGGCTTCTGGCGCTATAAAGAAGACAGCAAAGGCAAACCGAAGAAAGAAGAAGATGCCGTGGTCGATGGCCTGCTGGCCGACGTTTGCCCGCCGAAACGCGACTTCACGGACGATGAGATCATCGCCCGCATGATGATCCCGATGATCAACGAAGTGGTGCGTTGCCTCGAAGAAGGCATTATCGCCAGCCCGGCGGAAGCCGACATGGCGCTGGTTTATGGTTTGGGCTTCCCTCCGTTCCACGGCGGCGCGTTCCGCTGGCTGGATACGCTCGGCAGCGCCCGCTATCTCGATATGGCTCAGCAGTATCAGCACCTCGGCCCGCTGTACGACGTGCCGGAAGGGCTGCGTAACAAAGCGCGCCATAACGAACCCTACTATCCAGCAGTTGAGCCAGCCCGTCCGGTTGGCGAGCTGAAAACGGCTTAAGGAGTCACAATGGAAAAGGTTGTCATTGTTGATGCGATTCGCACCCCGATGGGCCGTTCAAAAGGCGGCGCGTTCCGTAACGTGCGCGCGGAAGACCTCTCCGCGCATCTGATGCGCAGCCTGCTGGCGCGCAACCCGGCGCTGGATCCTGCTGCGCTGGACGATATCTACTGGGGCTGCGTGCAGCAGACCCTGGAGCAAGGTTTCAATATCGCCCGTAACGCGTCGCTGCTGGCGGAGATCCCGCACTCGGTTCCGGCCGTCACCGTGAACCGCCTGTGTGGGTCGTCGATGCAGGCGCTGCACGACGCGGCGCGCATGATCATGACCGGCGATGCGCAGGCTTGTCTGGTCGGCGGCGTTGAGCACATGGGCCACGTGCCGATGAGCCACGGGGTCGATTTCCACCCGGGCATGAGCCGTAACGTGGCGAAAGCCGCGGGGATGATGGGTCTGACCGCAGAGATGCTCTCCCGCCTGCACGGCATCAGCCGTGAAATGCAGGATGCCTTTGCCGCGCGCTCTCACGCTCGTGCGTGGGCGGCGACACAGTCCGGCGCCTTTAAGAATGAGATCATCCCAACCGGCGGTCACGACGCAGACGGCGTTCTGAAGCAGTTCAGCTACGACGAAGTCATCCGCCCGGAAACCACCGTAGAAGCGCTTTCTACTCTGCGCCCGGCGTTTGATCCGGTCACCGGCACGGTAACGGCAGGTACGTCGTCGGCGCTGTCAGACGGTGCCGCCGCGATGCTGGTGATGAGCGAAAGCCGTGCCCGCGAGCTGGGCCTGACGCCGCGCGCTCGCGTACGCTCGATGGCGGTCGTGGGTTGCGATCCTTCAATCATGGGCTACGGCCCGGTTCCGGCCTCGAAGCTGGCGCTGAAAAAAGCGGGTTTAACCGCCAGCGATATCGACCTGTTTGAGATGAACGAAGCCTTCGCCGCGCAGATCCTGCCGTGCATTAAAGATCTGGGGCTGATGGAGCAGATCGACGAGAAGATTAACCTCAACGGCGGCGCGATCGCCCTCGGTCACCCGCTGGGCTGCTCCGGGGCGCGTATCAGCACCACGTTGATTAACCTGATGGAACGCAAAGATGCCCAGTTTGGTCTGGCAACGATGTGTATCGGGCTGGGTCAGGGTATCGCGACGGTATTTGAGAGAGTGTAAGGCTATAACGTAGGCCCGATAGGCATCGCGCCATCGGGCTTTTGCCGGGAGGCGCTGCGCTTTCCCGGCCTACGAGAGGAATCTCACCGCCACTGGCGTCATTGGCGAAGAGAAACAGTTTAGTTGCCGTTCTTCCCGCCTGTCAGGGGCGGGTTTTTTATTTAAATGAAGGCAAACGCATCGCCGAACAGACGGTCTTCACGCGCGTCACGTTCGTTACAGAACAGGTCACGGGCAATTTTCGCCATTTCAAAACGGCCAGCGATATAGATATCGTGTCCGGCCAGCGTACCGTAATCCTGCAATACCGCCGTCAACACCGTGCCGCTGCGCCCACGCCAGCCCTCTTCCGGCTGTTCGACAACCGGCTCAATGCGCAGGTTGGAATGGGTTACGCTCAGCGCTTCCAGTTCAGACAGATCGTACAGATGTTTCTCTTCGCGGCCGCCCCAGTAGATAGTGATATCACGGTCTGGATTACGCGCCAGTGCGGTCAGCAGAATGGAGCGTACGTAAGAGAAGCCCGTGCCGCCGGCAATCAGGATCAGCGGACGGTCTTCATCATCACGCAGCCACGCCTCACCGTGTGGCATATCCACGACGATTTCGCGTTCCTTCAGAATACGATCCATAACCGCCATCGCGTACAAGTTAAGCTCTGACGCACCGATGTGAAGCTCAATAAATTCCTGCTCCGCTGGCGTAGAGGCCATAGAAAAAGGACGTTTATCACGTTCATCCATCACGACCATTAAGTACTGACCGGCGCGGAAAGAGAATGCCGCTTCTGGCACTAAACGGACGCGATATACGGTGTCGGTAATAGCATCTACCGAGGTCACTTTACAGCTTAAGGTTGTCATTCGCTCTCTCTGTCGGGAAGTCTAAAGGGCTTAACGGTCAGATTCGGGTTTACCGTTATTCATTATGGCCAGTTCGTCCCAGATCGCGTCAATTCGCGCGGTCACGGCAGGATCTTTTTTGATCGGGCGACCCCATTCACGATCGGTTTCGCCAGGCCATTTGTTTGTGGCATCCAGTCCCATTTTTGAGCCAAGCCCTGAAACCGGCGAGGCAAAGTCCAGATAATCTATCGGCGTGTTTTCGACTAACACCGTGTCGCGCGCCGGGTCCATACGCGTGGTAATGGCCCAGATAACGTCATTCCAGTCGCGGGCGTTAACGTCATCATCGCAAACAATCACAAATTTGGTATACATAAACTGGCGAAGGAATGACCATACGCCCATCATCACGCGCTTGGCGTGACCCGCATACTGCTTCTTGATTGTTACTACCGCCAGACGATACGAACATCCCTCAGGTGGCAGGTAGAAATCAACAATTTCCGGAAACTGTTTCTGCAAAATTGGCACAAAGACTTCATTCAGCGCCACGCCCAGCACCGCCGGTTCATCCGGCGGTCGGCCGGTATAGGTGGAGTGATAAATAGCGTCTTCACGCTGGGTGATGTGCGTGACGGTAAACACCGGGAAATTATCGATTTCGTTGTAATAACCCGTGTGATCGCCGTATGGTCCTTCCGGCGCCATCTCCCCCTGCTCGATGTACCCTTCCAACACAATCTCTGCGCTGGCCGGTACTTCAAGATCGTTCGAAATACACTTCACCACTTCCGTTTTCGTCCCGCGCAGCAGGCCTGCAAAGGCGTATTCGGACAACGTATCAGGCACAGGCGTGACCGCGCCCAGAATGGTCGCCGGGTCTGCTCCCAGCGCCACCGATACCGGGAATCGCTCGCCGGGATGCTCCGCACACCACTCCTGGAAATCAAGCGCGCCACCGCGATGGGATAGCCAGCGCATGATGAGCTTATTCTTACCAATCAGCTGCTGGCGGTAAATCCCCAGATTTTGGCGCTCTTTGTGAGGACCGCGCGTGACGGTCAACCCCCAGGTGATAAGCGGGGCGGCATCGTCAGGCCAGCACTGCATGATGGGAATTTTTGTCAGATCGACCGCATCGCCTTCCAGCACTTTCTGCTGGCACGGCGCACCGCGCAGGCGTTTGGTTGGCATGTTCAACACCTGCTTAAACTGCGGCAGCTTATCGAACAGGTCCCGGAAACCCTTTGGCGGCTCCGGTTCTTTCAGGAAGGCCAGCAGTTTGCCGACTTCACGCAGCGCCGCGACGTCTTCTTGCCCCATACCCATTGCCACGCGGCGCGGCGTGCCAAACAGGTTGCACAGCACCGGCATGGAATAGCCTTTAGGGTTTTCAAACAGCAGAGCAGGGCCACCGGCACGCAGGGTGCGGTCAGCAATCTCTGTCATTTCCAGATAAGGATCAACAGATTGAGTAATGCGTTTGAGTTCGCCCTGCTTTTCCAGCAGCGCCAGGAAGTCGCGTAGATCGTGGTATTTCATGCAGTTAGTCATGGCCTCTCTGTAAGCGCTTCATTATACGGCGTAAGCCTGCGGGATGCTGTAATTTTGTTAAATTAGCGTGAACTTCCACGACTTACCCCCTTATCGGCCATTATAATCACCTTAGCGATCCCGCCAGGGTTTTGATATGCTTGCGCCCGAAACTAAGGGAAAGAGTGATTATGCAGGCCTGGTATTTACTGTATTGCAAACGCGGGCAACTTCAGCGCGCGCAGGAACATCTTGAACGTCAGTCCGTAAACTGTCTGACACCCGTGATCACGCTTGAAAAAATGCAGCGCGGGAAACGTGCAACCGTTAGCGAACCTCTTTTCCCAAACTACCTGTTCGTCGAATTTGACCCGGAGGTGATCCATACCACCACCATCAGCGCAACGCGCGGGGTCAGCCACTTCGTCCGCTTTGGCGCCAGCCCGGCGACGGTTCCTTCCAGGGTCATTCATCAACTTTCTGTCTACCAACAGCCGGAAGGCATTACCGACCCGGAAACGCCCTATGAAGGCGACAGCGTGGTGATCACGGAAGGTGCCTTCGAAGGCTTGCAGGCCATTTTCGCCGAGCCAGACGGCGAAGCGCGCTCCATGCTGCTGCTTAACCTGCTAAACAAGCAGGTGCTGCAGAGCGTTAAAAACACCGACTTCCGCAAAGTTTAAAAGTCTATCCCGAACAGGCGACGCACGTTGTCATCCGTTTGCGCCGACAGCTGGCGTGGATCTTCCCCACGCCAGAGTGCCACCCTTTCAACAATGTGCCCAAGATACGCCGGTTCGTTACGCCGCGAAGGTGGTTTGGGCTTCATATCGCGCGGCAGCAGGTAGGGCGCATCGGTTTCAACCAGCAGGCGGTCAGCCGGTATCGCCGGCAGCAGCTCACGCAGCTCCAGCCCGCGGCGTTCATCGCAAACCCAGCCGGTAATGCCCAGATACAGCCCGCGATTCAGGCAATCCAGCGCTTCCTGATGTGACCCGGTAAAACAGTGCAGTACCGCACCAGGCAGTTTATCCAGCCATGGCTCCAGCAGGGTGAGGAAGCGAGCGTGCGCGTCGCGGCAGTGCATAAACACCGGCATTCCGAGTTCTGCGGCCAGCGCGAGCTGCGCGGTAAATGCCTTTTCCTGTTCTTCTGGCGTAGAAAAGTTGCGGTTGAAATCGAGGCCGCACTCGCCGATAGCCACCACCTCGGGCGTTCTCGCCAGACGATGCAGCACCTCAGCGCTCTCCTCCGTCCACTGGCTGCTGTCGTGCGGGTGGACACCTGCGGTTGACCAGCAGTGGTCATAGCGCTGCGCCAGCAGCTGCGCCTGTTCGCTCTCGTGCAGGTTGGTTCCTGTCAGCAACAGCCCTTTCACCCCGGCAGCAAAGGCGCGTGCAACGACCTCATCGCGATCTTTTGCAAACTGCGGGCTGGTCAGGTTAAGTCCGATATCAAACATGCAAATCCCCATATGACAACCGCCCTGACGGGCGGCTGGTTTTACTCTTCTGTGGTCTTTTCTGACCCGTCTTCTTCATCTTCCTGCGAACGTCGTTTGCCCACGTAGAAGCGCGAGAAGAACACGCCAACTTCAAACAAACAGTACATCGGTATTGCCAGCAGGGTCTGGGAGAAGACATCCGGTGGCGTCAGCAGCATGCCCACTACAAACGCACCCACAAGAATATACGGGCGCTTCTTGCGGAGATCGTCAGGCGTGGTCACCCCAACCCAGCAGAGCAGGACGATTGCTACCGGCACTTCGAACGCCACGCCGAACGCCATAAACAGCGCCATGACGAAGCTGAGATAGCTGGCGATGTCTGTCGATACCTGAACCCCTTCCGGCGCGGTATGCGTCAGGAAGCCAAAGGCCAGGGGGAAGACAACGAAATAGGCAAACGCCATGCCGATATAGAACAGCAGCGAGCTGGATACCAGTAGTGGGATCACCAGCTTGCGTTCATGCTTATACAGCGCCGGGGCGACGAAGGCCCAGACCTGGTACAAAATCACCGGTGCAGACGCAATCAACGAGACCCAGAAGGTCAGCTTGATTGGGGTGAAGAACGGTGAGGCCACGTCCGTCGCAATCATCGTCGCGCCCAGCGGCATCTGTTTAATCAGGGGCGCAGAGACCACCTGGTAGATATCGTTGGCGAAATAGACCAGGCACAGAAATATGAGGAAAACCGCAATAATGCAGTTTAACAGGCGCTTGCGCAGTTCTATGAGGTGCGCGATGAGCGGTTGGGTATCATCTACTGCCATGTTTACGCTTTATCACTTGAGGATGGGGATGATTCGGAAACGGGTGCGGCAGGTTTGGCTTCCGCCGCTTTTACCACGGGCTCGTCTGACGGTACCTGCTTTTTCACTTCAGGCTCCTGCGGCGTCTGTTCTGGCGCGTCAGCCTGATGCTCGGCGCTGGAAGGCGTTACCCCTTCGCGCTGCTCTTCACTGCCCTTCACTACCGGGTTATGGATAGTGTTAGCTTCGTCGCTCGCCTTTTCAGGATCGTTGATGCTGTAAGAGCGCTTCATCGACTCCGCCGCTTCGCGCAGCTCATCCATAGAGGCTTTCAGCTCCGGCGTCAGGTTCTCCATGCTCGCCTTCTCAACCTTTTTCAGGCTGTCCTGAAATTCCTGGAGCTTAAGCTCCTGAGCCAGTTCGTTTTGCACGGTCGTTGCCAGCGAGCGAAGCGCACGCACCCAACCCACGACGGTTTTCACCGCAACGGGTAAACGCTGCGGCCCCAGTACAATCAGGCCAATCACAAAGACCAGCAGCAGCTCACCAAAACCAATGTCGAACACGAATTACACCTGCTCTTTGTCGTGGCGTTTAGCGTCTTCCTTTTTGGCGTCATCTTGCTTTTCGGAGATAGGCTTTGCAGTAAAATCAGCATCCTGGCTGTTTTTGTCCTGCTTGTTCTCGTCATCACCCATGGCTTTCTTAAAGCCTTTGATTGACGCGCCAAGATCGGAACCAATAGAACCGAGTTTTTTTGTGCCAAACAGCAGCACAACGATGACGGCAATGATTACTAATTGCCAGATACTGATACCACCCATACGTATTCCCCAGTGATAGATGATTAATTAGTCAGATCGCATTATACAAATGCAACCCGGTGATAGCGACGCCAATTCAGCGCGTTTTTCTCCAACCTGCGAGCCACACTACGACGCCTGCGGCCATAAGCCAGGCGGGCATCATCTCCCAGTCCGGGCGATTGATCAGCAGCAGCGTACCGCTCAGCAGCAGTGTCGCGCCAATGCCAAAGAGATAGCGTGATTGACCCTGACGAGCACGACTGGTCTGAAGCTCGTGCGCGATTTTATCCATGCTGTGCTGAAGGTTCTTGCTCTGACGCAAACTGTCGTAAACCAGTTCAGGAATTTCAGGCATTTTTTCAATCCAGAACGGGCCTTTCTCCTTGAGAGAGCGAACCAGCGCGGGAATGCCGACCTGATCCTTAATCCAGGATTCGAGGAAAGGTTTCGCGGTTTTCCACAAGTCTAACTGAGGATAGAGCTGGCGGCCTACGCCCTCAACGTAAAGTAATGTTTTCTGGAGTAAAACTAATTGTGGCTGCACTTCCATATTGAAGCGGCGCGCCGTGTTAAACAGGTTCAACAAAACGTGGCCAAAAGAGATCTCTGACAGCGGTTTTTCAAAAATCGGCTCGCAGACGGTGCGGATAGCGAATTCAAACTCTTCAACGTTGGTGTCTGGCGGAACCCATCCGGAGTCCACGTGCAGCTCCGCCACCTTGCGGTAGTCACGGTTAAAGAAGGCGATGAAGTTCTCCGCGAGGTAACGCTTATCCTCTTTGTTGAGCGAGCCAACAATGCCGCAGTCGATGCCGATATACTTCGGATCCTCGGGATGTTCATAGCTGACAAAGATATTGCCAGGGTGCATGTCCGCATGGAAAAAGCTGTCGCGAAAGACCTGGGTAAAGAAGACCTGCACACCGCGTTCGGCCAGCAGCTTCATGTTGGTGCCCTGCTTTTCCAGCGCAACCACATCCGAAACTGGAATGCCGTAAATACGCTCCATGACCATCATGTTCTGACTGCAGTAGTCAGAATAGACCTCGGGCACATAGAGCATCGGGCTGTCTTCGAAGTTACGGCGCAGCTGGATGGCGTTCGCGGATTCGCGAAGCAGGTTCAGCTCATCTATCAGCGTTTTTTCATATTCGCGCACCACTTCCATCGGACGCAGGCGGCGACCATCAGGCAGCAGGCGCGGCACCCAGCGGGCCAGACGATAAATCAGCTTCATGTCAGCTTTAATGATCGGCAGGATATCCGGGCGGATGACCTTGATAACCACCTCTTTGCCGTTTTCTTTCAACCGTGCCGTGTGCACCTGAGCAATGGACGCAGATGCCAGAGGCTGAATGTCGAAATCGTCAAACCAGGTTTCAACGGGAATATTGCCCATTGATTCTTCGATCTGCTTCTTCGCTCGCTCACCGTCAAATGGCGCAACACGATCCTGCAGCATCGCCAGTTCATCGGCAATTTGCGGCGGGAAGAGATCGCGGCGGGTAGAGAGCATCTGACCAAACTTGATCCATACCGGACCCAGCTCCTGCAGTGCAAGACGCAGGCGCTCGCCTAAAACCTTATCTTTATGACGATTTGGCATCCAGAACAGCGTGCGTCGCCAGATTCGAAGCGGCAGCGTGATACGCATTCTGGGGATAAGTTCGTCGAGCCCGTAGCTCAGAAAGGTGCGAACGATAAAGTAGAGGCGCCGAATTTCACCAGGCGTCATTTGCCCTCCAGTTTTTCCAGCCGTTTGGTTAACGCATCAACCGCACGTTCTACAGCCGCGGTTTCTTCCGCAAACCAGGCCACTTCCAGCGGACCGGGCGCCATACGCCACTCTTCGGTCAGCACTTCTGCCGCGTAGCGCTGCTGACGCTGCAGGCTTTTGCGCAGGAAAGCCGCACCGCCATGAAGGGCTTTACCGATCCCTTCGGCGGCAATATCGCCGATAAAGGGCGCGAGCAGTTCTGCCGGGTCGAACTCAGCCAGATCGCTGAGCGCAACGAAGTTTTGCACGACCTGAATATCGCCTTCAACCTCCAGCTCACCGCTGCGGATGAGTGCCGTAAGCTGTTGGCGATCACGCAGTTTTGGCAGGACGCTCACGTGCGTAATGACCGAGCAGTCAGCCTCGCCTTCCCACTCACCCAGAACGTCAAGCTGGCGTTCGCTGAAGACCAGCACGAGCGGCGTCGAGAACTCTTTTAAAACGATACGCAGCACCTTTCCGTTCAGCCGCTGACGCGCTGCCTTCAGCGCGGGTGCGCGATACAGAAAGGCATTCAGTACGTTCTCGATGCCTGCGGTGACTAAGGGTTTAAAGGGCACGTGACACCTCCACTCAGAACTTATAACCGCGGTGTAGCGCGACGACACCCGCCGTCATGTTGAAGTACTCAACGTTTTCCAGGCCCGCGTCCTGCATCATCGCTTTCAGGGTGTCCTGATCAGGGTGCATGCGGATAGATTCCGCCAGGTAGCGGTAGCTTTCCGCGTCGTTTGCCACCAGTTCACCAATGCGCGGAAGCACATGGAATGAATAAGCGTCGTAGGCTTTGCTCAGGGGATCGATAATAGGCTTGGAGAACTCAAGCACCAGCAGGCGTCCACCCGGCTTCAGCACGCGGTACATGGAGCGCAGCGCTTTGTCTTTATCGGTGACGTTACGCAGGCCAAACGAGATGGTGATGCAGTCAAAGGTATTGTCCGGGAACGGCAGCGCTTCGGCATTTGCCTGCACGTATTCCACGTTACCGACCACGCCGATGTTACGCAGCTTTTCGCGTCCCATTTTCAGCATGGAGTCGTTAATGTCAGCCAGCACAACGCGACCGGTTTCACCCACCAGACGGGAGAACTTCGCCGTCAAATCGCCCGTACCGCCGGCTAAATCCAGCACCGTTTGTCCGCGACGCACGCCGCTGCAGTCAATAGTAAAGCGCTTCCACAAGCGATGAATGCCGAACGACATCAGGTCATTCATCACATCGTACTTCGCCGCCACGGAATGAAATACGTGGGCCACCATGTCCGCTTTCTGTGCTTTGGCAACAGTCTGAAAGCCAAAGTGCGTCGTGTCTTGTGAATCGTCAACCATCTCAGAGCCTGCTTATCAGTCAAATGTTCGGGAAGTGTAACAGATTGGGCGCATTTGCCCTACGATTCAACCACCGCGAAACAAACGCGTCGGCTGTTCATCCGGCGCTATTTTAGCCGCTAAATCGTTGTTTACGCTGTCTGTCTTTTGTTCATCATGGCCTTCACGCAGCCGGAATTCTTCATCCTGCGACGTCGCCTGTTCAACCAATTCCGGATTAATCTCGCGTTTAACTTCTACCCCCAGGCTGCGGAACGCTTCGGCCTGAGCCAGCAGGTTGCCGCGCCCGGAGGAGAGCTTTTTCATCGCCTGGCGGTAGTTATCCTGCGCACGGTCCAGGCTTTGCCCCACCGAGGACATATCGTCCACGAACAGGCGCATTTTGTCGTACAGCTTGCTGGCGCGATCGGCTATCTGTTGGGCATTGCGGCTCTGGTGCTCGTAGCGCCACAGGTTGGCAATGGTACGCAAGGCCACCAGCAGCGTGGTTGGGCTGACGAGCATAATGTTATTTTTCAATGCTTCGGTAATCAGTTCGGGCTGTCTGTCGAGGGCGAGCAGGAATGCCGGTTCAACCGGAATGAACATCAGCACATAATCCAGCGAGCGCAGCCCCGGCAGCTGCTGGTAATCTTTTCTGCCCAGCAGGCGAATGTGGTTACGCACGGAGGCAATGTGTTCCTGCAGCGCCGACTCGCGGGTGTAGTCGTCTTCGGCATTGAAGTAGCGCTCGTAGGCCACCAGCGTCATTTTGGCGTCAATCACCACATCCTTGCCCTGCGGCAGCCGCACTATGACGTCTGGCTGCATGCGCGAGCGGGCATCGTTTTCGATGCTCACCTGCGTTTCGTACTCGTAGCCTTCGCGAAGCCCAGAAGCCTCCAGCACGCGGGTCAGAACCACTTCCCCCCAGTTGCCTTGCGTTTTGTTATCCCCTTTCAGGGCGCGCGTCAGGTTGACCGCCTCCTGCGCCATCTGCGCATTCAGCTGCTGGAGATTGCGAATTTCATGCGCCAGGGTATGGCGCTCGCGCGCCTCCTGGCCAAAGCTGTCCTGCACCTGACGGCGAAAGCCGTCCAGCTGCTCGCGTAGCGGTGTCAGCAGGCCGTTCAGGCTCTGGCGGTTTTGTTCATCCACGCGGCGGTTGCTGTGCTCAAAAATGCGGTTCGCAAGGTTTTCGAACTGCTCGCTGAGGCGCTGCTCGCTGTTGATCATCTGGCGGATTTTGTCCTCCGCATGCAGCTGGGTGGATTCAAGGCGGGTGGTGACTTCGCGGAGATCGGCCTCAAGCGAGGTGTTGATATCGCGCAGGTTGCGCAGCTCGTTGTTGAGCAATTCGCACTCGTCGCGCCAGTGGTCGCTCAGCGCAAGCTGCTGCTTTGCCGCGCTTAATTCAGCGACTATCTCTTCGCGCTCTGCCAACTGGTCGGCCTTCTGCTGTGCATGCTGATAGCTGGAAATGAGCCAGCCTATCGCCACGCCCGCCAGCGCAATCACCGCATAAATCAGGACTGAGATATCCACAATGCCCCCTGCATCAACGTATTACCCGCACAAAATAGAATTGTGCTGTATAAACGTCCAGTTTGAAAGGGTTTTCCTGCGAGGCGCTACGCAAAAAATAAAGGCCGAACGCGTCGGCCTTGTGTCTCAGAAGAGAGGATTAGATCAGGCGACGCGCCGCTTCCACCACGATTTTCACCGCATGACTTTCAGTCTGCTTCATAGTTTCCGCGTTCGGGATCTCCTGCTGGGTACGGTTGACGATAACACCCGCCACCATACCGGCACGCAGACCCTGGCTTGCGCACATGGTCAGCAGCGTTGCTGATTCCATTTCGTAGTTCATCACGCCCATGGACTGCCACTCTTCCATAGAGCCTTTGAAGCGGCTCACCACGCGGCCTGAGAAGGTGTCGTAACGTTCCTGGCCCGGGTAGAAGGTGTCGGAAGAGGCGGTTACGCCCACGTGGGTAGTTGCGCCCACGGATTTCGCGGCTTCAACCAGCGCGGTGGTGCATTCGAAGTCGGCTACCGCCGGGAACTCCATCGGTGCAAAGTGCAGGCTTGCACCGTCCAGACGGACGGACGCGGTCGTCACCAGCACGTCACCCACGTTGATGTGCGGCTGGATAGCGCCGGTCGTACCGATACGCAGGAAGGTACGAATACCCAGCTGCGCCAGCTCTTCAACGGCAATGGAGGTTGACGGGCCACCGATGCCGGTAGAGCACACGATCACCGCTTTGCCATCCAGCTCTGCACGCCAGGTAGTGAATTCACGATGGGCTGCCAGCTTGACCGGCTTATCCATCAGCGCGGCGATCTTTTCCACACGCTCAGGATCGCCGGGGACGATAGCGAGCGTAGCCCCTTGTAAATCGTTTTTAGTGAGGCCGAGATGAAAAACATCAGACTTAGACATAGGGTGACTCCTCTGTGGGTCGGTTAGTCAGAAGAAGTAAAAAGGTACTTTACAGAAGCGGTACGCACAATTTCGTGACACACCTCACCATGAATGAAAATGATTGCAGTTAATTTCCATAAAATAGTGATTTACATCACATTAACAAGTTAAATCATGGGATGCTGCACAAAAGATAGCCCCTCCAGGGCAATGTGGGTTGTTAACCTGGTGTCTATATTTACCTTTGCGCTAATTAACTCATTGGTACGGAGAATGCCATGACTGAAAAAACTGGTTTTGCACCTGCTGCAGCCCCGCATGCTTCAACCATCGTTTCAACCCCTGAAGAAGCCATTACCGCGGGTGAGACGTCCATCCCCTCTCAGGGGGAAAATATGCCTGCTTACCACGCGCGGCCAAAATCGGCAGACGGCCCGCTGCCTATCGTTATTGTGGTTCAGGAGATTTTTGGCGTTCACGAACATATTCGCGACCTCTGCCGCCGTCTGGCGCTGGAAGGTTATCTGGCCGTTGCGCCTGAGCTCTATTTCCGTCAGGGCGATCCGAACGATTACAGCGATATCCCTACGCTGTTCAGTAACCTGGTGAGCAAAGTTCCGGACGCGCAGGTGCTGGCCGACCTCGACCACGTTGCCAGCTGGGCGGCGCGCAACGGCGGCGATCCGCACCGTCTGATGATCACTGGCTTCTGCTGGGGCGGGCGCATTAGCTGGCTTTACGCCGCGCATAACCCGCAGCTGAAGGCTGCCGTGGCCTGGTACGGCAAGCTGGTGGGCGAAAAAACGCTGAATTCACCGAAGCATCCCGTTGATATCGCAACGGATTTAAATGCGCCGGTGTTAGGGCTGTACGGTGGGCAAGACACTGGCATTCCGCTTGATACGGTTGAGACCATGCGCCATGCGCTGCGTGCGGCAAACGCGAAGGCGGAGATTGTGGTCTACCCGGAAGCCGGGCACGCGTTTAACGCCGATTATCGTCCGAGCTATCACGCAGAATCAGCCACAGATGGCTGGCAGCGGATGCTGGCGTGGTTTAGCCAGTACGGCGGAAAGAAAGCATAAAGCAAAAAAGCCCGGTGGCGGCTACACCTTACCGGGCAATCCAGCATCACTACGCCTGACGCAAATTCTGCGCCGCCTTCACCATGTTCGCCAGCGCCGCGCGCGTCTCCGGCCAGCCGCGCGTTTTGAGGCCGCAGTCCGGGTTCACCCACAGGCGCTCTGCCGGGATACGCTGGGCCGCTTTTTGCAGCAGGGCTTCAATCCACTCCACGCTCGGCACGTTCGGAGAGTGAATGTCATACACGCCCGGCCCAATTTCGTTCGGGTAGTCGAACTCCTCAAACGACTCCAGCAGCTCCATGTCTGAACGCGAGGTCTCGATGGTGATCACGTCCGCATCCAGCGCGGCAATCGAATCCATGATGTCGTTAAATTCGCAGTAGCACATGTGGGTGTGGATCTGGGTATCGTCCTTTGCCACTGCGGCGTTGATGCGGAACGCTTCCACGCCCCACTGCAGGTAGGCATCCCAGTCGCTGCGGCGCAGCGGCAGGCCTTCGCGCAGCGCAGGCTCGTCAATCTGAATGATGCCAATGCCCGCCGCCTCCAGATCCGCCACTTCATCACGCAGCGCCAGCGCAATCTGTTTGGCGATGGTCTCTCGGGTTACGTCTTCACGCGGGAAGGACCAGCAGAGAATGGTCACCGGACCGGTCAGCATCCCTTTCACCGGCTTGTCGGTCAGGGATTGGGCATACTTCGCCCACTCAACGGTGATCGGTTCCGGACGGCTGACGTCGCCGATCACCACCGGTGGCTTCACGCAGCGGGAGCCGTAGCTCTGCACCCAGCCGTTCTGGGTAAAGACGAAGCCGTCCAGATGCTCGCCAAAATATTCCACCATGTCGTTACGCTCGGCCTCGCCGTGCACCAGCACGTCCAGCCCCAGGCGCTCCTGTTCAATAATCGCCTGCTTGATGTGCTCCGCGATGCCGGTGCGGTAGTTGTTCGCATCCAGGTTGCCCTTCTTGAAGTCCAGACGCAGGCCGCGAATTTCAGTGGTTTGCGGGAAAGAACCAATTGTGGTGGTCGGCCATGCCGGTAGATTGAAACGGGCGCGCTGGGCTTCGGCGCGTACTTCATACGGGCTCTGACGCTGGCTATCCTGAGCGGTGATGCCCGCCAGGCGTTTCTCCACCGCCGGATTATGTACGCGAGTAGAGTGGCGACGCGCCTGGATCGGGGCGCTCCATTCGGCGATCGCCGTCGTGTCGCCGCCGTTCAGCGCGTCGCGCAGCAGCGTCAGCTCTTCACATTTTTGCAGCGCGAACGCGAACCAGCTTTTCACCTCTGCATCAAGACGGGTCTCCACGCTCAGATCGATCGGGCTGTGCAGCAGCGAGCAGGATGAGGCTACCCACAGCTCACGTTTGCCGACGATGTCTTTGATTTGTGCGTATTTCTCGGTCAGATCGGCACGCCAGACGTTACGACCGTTGACCAGCCCCGCAGAAAGCAGCCAGTCCGCTGGCAGACGCCTGTGCAGCTCGTTAACATCATCTTTCCCGTGGACCAGGTCAACGTGCAGACCCTGCACCGGCAGCGCGGTGATGGTCTTCAGGTTAGGCGTCACGCCTTCGAAATAGGTGGTCAGCAGGAGTTTTACCTGACCGACAAGCGCGTCATACGCCGGTTTGAAGGCATCGAGCCACGCCTGCGGCAGCTCGAGCACCAGCGCCGGTTCGTCGATTTGTACCCACTGAATGCCGCGTTTGCCCAGCTCAATCAGCACCTGTTTGTAGACCGGCAAAATATCGTTCAGCAGGCTGAGGCGGTCGAACTGTTCGCCCTTCACTTTACCCAGCCACAGATAGGTTACCGGCCCCAGCAGGACGGGCTTCACCTGATGACCCAGCGCCAGCGCTTCGTCTACTTCGTCCAGCAGCTGCGTCCAGGTCAGCCTGAACTCCTGACCTTTTACGAATTCCGGCACCATATAGTGATAGTTGGTGTTGAACCACTTGGTCATTTCCGCCGCTGCCGCAGGCTCACCCGTTGGCGCACGGCCGCGGCCGATGCGGAACAGGGTATCGATATCTACCGATCCATCTTTGTTCTGATGACGAGCCGGCACGTTGCCAAGCAGCAGGCTGGTCGTCAGAACATGGTCGTACCAGGCGAAATCGCCCACCGGCAGCAGGTCAATGCCCGCCTGTTTTTGCTGCTCCCAGTGGCCGGCGCGCAGCTCGCGCCCCACCGCCAGCAGCTCTTCACGGGTGGCGTTGCCTGCCCAGTAGCTTTCTTGCGCTTTTTTCAGCTCGCGACGCAGGCCAACGCGAGGGAAACCGAGAGTGTGATTGCGGATTGTCATGGTGTACCCCTTGGAGAAATTCGTTATTTAGACGTCCAGATGTTTACACATCTATAATTGGCAGGTACTGTATATTCCTCAAGCGCAATATGTTCATGGCGAAGTGAAGGACTTTCATGATCGAGATTAAACACCTGAAAACGCTACAAGCGTTGCGGAACTGCGGTTCGCTCGCGGCCGCTGCGGCCACGCTGCACCAGACGCAGTCCGCCCTTTCTCACCAGTTCAGCGATCTGGAACAACGCCTCGGCTTTCGTCTTTTTGTGCGCAAGAGTCAGCCCCTGCGCTTTACGCCGCAGGGCGAGATCCTGCTGCAGCTGGCCAATCAGGTGCTGCCGCAGATCGCCAGCGCGCTGCAGTCCTGCAACGAGCCGCAGCAGACCACGCTTCGCATCGCCATTGAATGCCACAGCTGCATTCAGTGGCTGACCCCCGCGCTTGAGAACTTCCGCCAGAAGTGGCCGCAGGTGGAGATGGACTTTAAATCCGGCGTGACCTTTGACCCACAGCCGTCGCTCCAGCAGGGCGAACTGGATTTGGTGATGACATCGGATATTCTGCCGCGCAGCGGCCTGCACTATTCGCCGATGTTTGATTTCGAAGTGCGCCTGGTGCTGGCGCCGGATCATCCGCTGGCGAGCAAAACGCGCATCACGCCGGAAGACCTGGCGACGGAAACGCTGCTGATTTACCCGGTGCAGCGCAGCCGTCTGGATATCTGGCGTCACTTCCTGCAGCCCGCAGGCATTAGCCCACAGCTGAAAAGCGTGGATAACACCCTGCTGCTGATTCAGATGGTAGCGGCCAGAATGGGCATCGCGGCGCTGCCGCATTGGGTAGTAGAAAGTTTTGAACGCCAGGGTCTGGTGGTCACCAAAACCCTGGGCGATGGACTGTGGAGCCGGCTGTACTCCGCCGTGCGCGACGGCGAGCAGCGTCAGCCGGTAACGGAGGCGTTTATTCGCTCAGCGCGGAACCACGCGTGCGACCATCTTCCGTTTGTGCGGAGCGCGGAGCGACCCACCGGCGATGTACCCACAGCGAAGCCAGGATCACCGCTCCCCCAATAAGGAAGCTCGGCCAGTGCGGCTGCTCCTGCCAGATGGCGAGGTTAACCAGCAGCCCGGCAGGCACATGCACGTTGTTCATGATCCCCAGCGTACCGGCGTCTACCTGCGTAGCGCCGTAGTTCCACATGAAGTATCCCAGCCCTGAGGCCACCACGCCCAGCCAGACCAGAACGCCCCACTGCACGGGGGTGGTCGGCAGCTTCTGCGGGTTACCGAGCATAAACCACGCCGCCACCGCGACTATCGCCGCGCCCATATAGAACCACGCAAACGCGTTGTGCTGCGGCATCGGGCGGGTCTCCATCAGGCGCTTATAGCCCACCATGCCGATGGCAAAGCTGATATTGGCGAGCTGAACGAACATCAGCCCGGTCCAGAAGTGATCGCTGACTTTGTCGTAGCGGATAATCGCCGCCCCCACCACCGCCAGCGCGGCGCTAAGCAGGTATCCCCAGCGCAGGCGGCGCTTGCTGAGCAGATCGTAAATCAGCGTGATATAGAGCGGCGTCAGCACGGTGAACAGCAGGAATTCAGAGACGGAGAGGTAGACGTAGGCGCGGAAGCTGAACAGGTACATGATGCCGAGCTGCATCGCGCCCACCAGCATATAGAGCAGGATCGTTTTCAGCGATTGCCCGCGCGTGCGCAGGAACGGCAGGAACACCAGCGCCGCCAGCCCCACGCGCATCAGCACCGAGAAGTAGCTGTCGACCGAACCGGCAAGGTATTCGCCAATCAGGCTAAAGGAGAAGGCCCACAGGATAGTGGTGATAATGAGTAGCGCCACAATGCTTGTCTCTCAGAAAGAAGGACAGGCATTGTAGCGAACTCTTCAGTTGACAACTGAGCAATAAACAATCAAATGAAGATTATTCAAGGAACAGCTTGCGCAGGTACTTAGGCACCGCGTTATCGCCGTTGGTGCCGATCACTTCCAGCTCCGGGTGCAGGTCTTTCAGGCGCTGGTGCGCGTTCTGCATGATGCAGCCTTTACCCGCCATGGAGAGCATCTCGGCATCGTTCATGCCGTCGCCGAAAGCGATACAGTCTTTCAGCTCAAAGCCCAGACGTTTCGCGACGGCTTCCAGCGCGTGGCCTTTGGACACGCCGCCGGCCATCACTTCCAGACAGGTCAGCGTGGAGAAGCTCACGTTCACGCGGTCGCCCCAGCGGGCGTTGATCGCCTGCTCCAGCGGCAGCAGTTCTTCATGGCTTTCGCAGGTGAAGAACACCTTGCTGATCCCTTCCGGCTCCAGCAGGCCCGGCTCGTACAGGGAGTAGTTAAACACCGCTTCCTTGAAGAAACGCATTTCGTCCGGGCGGTGACGGTTCATAAACCAGTCGTCGTCGCGGTAAACGTTGGTGACGATATTCGGGTTATTGTGCACCACGCCGAACAGATCGGCGGCGATGTCGCGATCCAGGTTGTGGGTGAAGATCAGGTTGCCATCGGTATCGTGCACGCGCGCCCCGTTGGAGGTGATCATGTACGATTTGATTTCCAGATTATCGCGGATCTGCCCCACGTCCACGTGGTGGCGGCCGGTAGCGAACACGAAGTTCACGCCACGGGCAGTCAGGAGTTTTAAGGTCTCTTTCGCGTAAGGCGACAGGGTGTGGTCGGGGGAAAGCAGCGTGCCATCTAAATCAGATGCAACAACCTGGTACATAGGGATTTCAACCTCTGGTGGAAAACAATAATCAGTTATGCCGGTCGAAAAACTCGACGATGGCGTTGAGCGCGACTGAGCGCATGGCGTCCTTTTCAAAAAGGATCTCATGGTACGCGCCGTTGATGACCAGCGGTTTACCCCCTTCGCAGGGGTGACCGGCGGCAGCGCGCAGTTCGCAATAGCGGTCGTGCATGCGGTTATCCACCACACGCTCTTCTTCCGCCTGAATCAGGAGCGTCGGCGTGTCATCATCACCGACCCCGGCAAGCACCTGCTCACCGGCCAGAATGCCTTCCCGCACCCAGTGCCAGGTGGGGCCACCGACGCGCAGGCGCGGCTCATCGGCGTAAAAACGCAGGTTACGGCGATAGCGCTGCCGGCTGTGGGTCAGGACGTTGATGGCAAACGGCAGCGCGCGCCAGCGTCCTGTGCCGATGGCATAGCCTTCGCGAATGCGCTGATGGCCCTCAGCCCAGTCGAGAAGATGGCGTACCATCCAGTCCGGAAAACGTATAACGATGCCGTACATCGGCGCGGTGAGCGCAATGGCATCGCACTGGTGCGCGTGGCGCTGTAAAAACAGCGTGGAGATCGCCCCGCCCATGGAGTGGGCAAGTATATACCGCCTGCGCCACGGCCCGGGCTGCACTTCCTGTTGCCAGAAGGCGGCAAGGTCATCGACGTAATCGCTGAAGTTATCCACGTGCCCACGGTGCGTATCCGGCAGCATACGACCTGACAGCCCCTGCCCACGGTGGTCGATAATCAGCACGTCGAACCCCATATGGACCAGGTCGTAGGCCAGCTCAGCGTATTTAACGTAGCTTTCGATACGCCCAGGGCAGACGACGATCACCCGATCGTTTTTCTCATTTCGGAAACGAACGAAGCGCACCGGGATGCCCCCGACGCCCGTAAACTCATCTTCCTCACGCTGCCGCCAGAAATCGGTCAGCGGCCCCATAGAGAAAGCAGCAAAAGCGTTTTCTCGTGTTTCCCAGTCCTTTTTCTGCTGAAACATTGGGTTTCCACTCACGTAATCCAGGGAATATCGTTTTTTTCTTCACCGGTCACAAAATGACTCAACAATAGCGTATTGTGGCATAAAAATAGACGGTTCGGGAGTTTCAAATGACCTTCGAGTGGTGGTTCGCCTACCTGCTGACATCCATTATCCTCAGCCTTTCACCAGGCTCGGGTGCAATCAATACGATGACTACCTCCATCAACCACGGCTATCGCGGTGCGGCGGCGTCGATCGCCGGACTGCAGACCGGGCTGGGCATTCACATTGTGCTGGTCGGGATTGGTCTGGGAACGCTGTTCTCACGCTCGGTGCTGGCCTTTGAGGTGCTGAAATGGGCCGGTGCGGCGTATCTGATTTGGCTGGGTATTCAGCAGTGGCGCGCGGCAGGCTCGATTGACCTGAATACGCTCTCCCGGACGCAAACGCGCGGCCATCTGTTTAAACGCGCGGTGTTCGTGAACCTGACCAACCCGAAAAGTATCGTCTTCCTGGCCGCACTGTTCCCGCAGTTTATCGTGCCGAACCAGCCGCAGGTGATGCAGTACGTGGTGCTGGGCGCGACCACCATTATCGTCGATATTATCGTAATGATTGGCTACGCGACGCTGGCGCAGCGGATTGCGGCGTGGATTAAAGGGCCTAAGCAGATGAAGGCCCTGAATAAAATCTTTGGTTCGCTGTTTATGCTGGTTGGCGCGCTGCTTGCGTCAGCGCGTCATGCTTAGCGAGAGATGATGAGATGAATGCCGAAGCCGGCGAACAGCGCGCCGGCGAAGCCGTCGATCCACTTCGCGATGCGCTGGTAGCCGCGGCGCATCGCCGGTAAGGCGAACAGGCTGGCCACCACGGTGAACCAGGCAAACGTCTCAACGACGATCAGCAGGAAGATCCCCCAGCGCGCGCCCGCGCCCACGCTATCGCCCACAAACAGCGAGAACACGGAGCCGAAATAGATAATCGCTTTCGGGTTCGCCAGGTTGGTCAGCAGCCCTTTCACAAAGCTGCGGCCGCCCGTTGCCAGCTCCACCTTAGGCTCTTCCGGTTTTTTCTCTTCTTTCTTCAGCGCCCCGCGCAGCATCTGGTAGCCCATCCAGCACAAGTACAGCCCGCCGCCGACCATAATAATGTTATGCAGCCAGGCCATCTTCGCCAGGATCAGGTTCAGGCCGAGCAGCGCGACTGCCGCCCAGACCATGACGCCCATGGTAATACCGAGCACGCCCATCATCGCCTCTTTGCGGGAGCGGCTGACGGCGGTTTGCGACACGAAGAAAAAGTCAGGGCCAGGGCTCATCAGCGCAACGAGGTGCACTAACGCCACGGTGAGAAATAGCATTAACATAATTAGCTCGCGGGGAAATAATGTAGTGAGTCACCATCCTGGCACTTTTTCGCCCGGCTGACTACTCTTCGTCATCACCATCGGCGTGAGAGCGGATGAGCGCCATAAACTCTTTCCCGAAGCGCTCCAGCTTGCGCGTGCCGACGCCGTTGACGCTCAGCATCTCGCTGGCGCTGAGCGGCATCTGCTCGGCCATCTCAATCAGCGTCGCGTCGTTGAACACCACGTAAGGCGGGATGTTCTCTTCATCGGCAATGGCTTTACGCAGCTTGCGCAGTTTGGCAAACAGTTTGCGGTCGTAGTTGCCGCCGTAGGATTTCTGCATCACGCGCGGCTTGAGAGCGATAACGCGCGGCACGGCGAGCTTGAGTTCAACTTCACCCCGCAGCACCGGGCGCGCGGCCTCCGTGAGCTGAAGCGCGGAGTGCTGGGCAATATTTTGCGTGGCAAAGCCGAGGTGGATCAGCTGGCGAATAATACTTACCCAGTGCTCGTGGCTCTGCTCTTTACCGATGCCGTAAACCGGCAGCTTGTCGTGGCCCATGTCGCGGATGCGCTGGTTGTTGGCCCCACGCAGCACTTCCACCACGTAGCCCATCCCGAAGCGCTGGTTGACGCGCCCAATGGTTGAGAGCGCCTTACGCGCGTCCATCAGGCCATCGTACTGCTTCGGCGGGTCAAGGCAGATATCGCAGTTGCCGCACGGCTCCTGACGCCCCTCGCCAAAGTAGTTGAGCAAAACCAGACGGCGGCAGGTTTGCGCTTCGGCAAACGCCCCCATCGCGTTGAGCTTGTGGCGCTCGATATCCTGCAGCTGACCCTGAGGCTTCTCTTCCAGGCAGCGGCGCAGCCACGCCATGTCGGCCGGATCGTAAAACAGCATCGCTTCCGCCGGCAGGCCGTCACGCCCGGCGCGGCCGGTTTCCTGATAGTAGGATTCAATATTGCGCGGGATGTCGAAGTGCACCACGAAGCGCACGTTGGGCTTGTTGATCCCCATCCCGAAGGCCACCGTCGCGACCACAATCTGCAGGTCGTCGCGCTGGAATTTCTCCTGCACGTCGGCGCGGATGTGGTTCTCCAGCCCGGCGTGATACGCAGCGGCGCTAAAACCGCGGTTTTGCAGACGCGCGGCGGTGTCTTCGACCTTCGCACGGCTGTTGCAGTAGATGATGCCGGACTTGCCGCGCTGCTCCTGAACGTAGCGCAGGAGCTGATCCAGCGGCTTGAATTTCTCCATCAGCATATAGCGAATGTTCGGGCGGTCGAAGCTGCTGACCTGAATATAAGGGTCTTTTAACCCGAGCAGACGAACGATGTCCAGACGCGTCGTATCATCCGCCGTGGCGGTAAGCGCCATAAACGGCAGCTCGGGGAAGCGCTGACGCAGCTGGCCGAGGGCGGCATATTCCGGGCGGAAGTCATGTCCCCACTGGGAGATACAGTGCGCTTCATCCACCGCCAGCAGGACCGGATTCCAGTGCGCGAGATGATCGAGGAAGTTATCCAGCATCAGGCGTTCCGGCGCGATGTAAAGCAGGCGGATCTGCCCGGTGCGGCAACCCGCCATCACCTCTTGCTGCTGCTCGCGGGTTTGCGTGGAGTTAAGACAGGCGGCCGCCACGCCGTTGGCGAGCAGCTGGTCGACCTGGTCTTTCATCAGGGAAATCAGGGGCGATACCACGACCGTCAGGCCGTTCAGCACCAGCGCGGGCACCTGATAGCAGAGCGATTTTCCGCCGCCGGTTGGCATCACGACCAGGCAGTCGCGGCCTTCCAGCACGGTTTCAATGATGGTTTCCTGGCCAGGGCGGAACTGCTGATAGCCAAAGGTTTCCTGCAAAACCTGTTTAGCCAGCGATTCCTGATTCAATACTTCCGCCTGCGCCACGTTAACCCCATATGCCAGAAATGAAACAGGCGCTATTTTCAGCGCCTGAGAAAGAAACTTCAACGTTTAACGTAAAAACATTCGAGCGGCCTAGAAAATATCGTTCAGCATGACGCCCACACCCACGCGGGTCTGATTGAAGTTGTAGTCGATCAGCGACTCGCCGTATCCGCTGTACACCTGCGTGTAAAGACGCACGTGCTTCGTCACCGGATAGCTCAGGCCCAGCTCTGCGCCGCCGTAGCCGGTGTTCCAGTTGTACTGGCCTTTGGCGCTCAGCACCGCATCGCCTAGCTGGTAGCCAATCTTGAGCTGGTAGTAGCCCATGTATTTGGTGATATCCGGGTTATCGTCGGTGCTGCCCACCACATACCACGGCTTCACCTCCACCATCAAATTGCCGTTCTGCGCCATCAGGCGGGTGTAGGCGCGGTTCCAGCTGCGCGAGGTTGGATCGGAGCGACCGTTGGAGTCATGGTTAAAGCCCACTTCGACGTCGCGCAGCGTCCAGCCTGCGAACTCGTAGTCCGTTGCGAAGCCGAGGAACAGCTGCGGCTCATAGTTGGTTTCGCGGAACGGCGAGGACTCCCCGCTGTTGGAAAGCTGCCACCAGGATTTTTGCGTATAGGAAGCACCGAACACCGAGTTCGGCCCCAGAATGCCGCGCCAGAACGGGAAAGCGAGGCTGAGCTGGTACTTCACCTCATCCTTACGCGCATTATCGGACCAGTTATAGGAGCGAATGGCCTCTTTGTTGAGATCGCTGGTCTGGGTGTAAATCACGTAGTTGGTGTCGTACGGGTAGAGCGTGAACGGATTGTCGTGCTCCTGAAGCATATTGGCGATGATGCTGCCCTTAACGGCAGGTTTATCGTGCACCTCTTTTATGGTCGCTTCCTGCGCATATGCTGTGAAGGGCAGCGCAACCGCCGCCAGTAACCAGGCCAGATACGTCCGCATCGGTGGTGTTCTCCTGAAATCGTTACATTTAATGAATCGTTTTGTCCGGGCATTCTACAGACTTCTGCGACAACTTCCGCCTACTCGTTTCTGAAAGTGGAAATCATTATGGTTGAGGCATAAAATCAACATTTTGTTAACAACAAGGATGAGACGTCTCATGTCAGCCATGCTTACCGCCGAAGAAGCCTTAAAGCTCGTGGGCGAGATTTTTGTTTATCACATGCCCTTTAACCGCGCGCTCGGTCTGGAGCTGGAGCGATACGAGAAAGACTTTGCTCAGCTGAGCTTCAACAACCAGCCAATGATGGTAGGCAACTGGGCGCAAAGCATTTTGCACGGCGGCGTGATTGCCTCCGCGCTGGACGTGGCGGCAGGGCTGGTCTGCGTCGGCAGCACGCTGACGCGTCACGACACCATTAATGAAGACGAACTCCGCCAGCGCCTGTCGCGCATGGGGACCATTGATTTACGCGTCGATTATCTGCGCCCGGGAAGGGGCAATCGCTTTACCTGCAGCAGCAGCCTGCTGCGCGCGGGGAACAAAGTCGCCGTGGCGCGCGTTGAGCTGCATAACGAAGAACAGGTGTACATCGCCAGCGCGACCGCCACTTATATGGTGGGTTGAGGCGGCAAAATCGGGTAAAATTAATTCACTATTTTGTAACGGATTATCCCGATGGATGCTAAACAGACGCGGCAGGGCGTTTTACTCGCCCTTGCCGCTTATTTTATTTGGGGTATCGCACCGGCGTACTTCAAGCTTATCGCCTACGTTCCGGCTGACGAGATCCTCACTCACCGCGTTATCTGGTCGTTCTTCTTTATGATTGCGCTGATGAGCATCAGCCGTCAGTGGTCGGGCGTCAAAACGCTGCTCAAAACCCCTAAAAAGGTATTCCTGCTGGCGCTCTCTGCGGTGCTGATTGGCGGCAACTGGCTGCTGTTCATCTGGGCGGTGAATAACCATCACATGCTCGAAGCGAGCCTGGGATACTTCATTAACCCGCTGGTGAACATCGTGCTGGGGATGATTTTCCTCGGCGAACGCTTCCGCCGTATGCAGTGGGTGGCCGTCATTCTGGCCTTCTGCGGCGTGCTGGTGCAGCTGTGGACCTTCGGTTCGCTGCCGATTATTGCCCTCGGCCTGGCGTTTAGCTTTGCTTTCTACGGCCTGGTGCGTAAGAAAATTGCCGTGGAAGCGCAGACCGGGATGCTGTTTGAAACCCTGTGGCTGCTGCCGGTAGCGGCAATCTATCTGTTTGGCATCGCCGACAGCGCCACCAGCCACATGGGCAGTAACCCGTGGTCGCTGAACCTGATGCTGATGGCGGCGGGCGTAGTGACCACCATTCCTCTGCTGTGCTTCACCGGTGCGGCGACGCGCCTGCGGCTCTCCACGCTGGGCTTCTTCCAGTACATTGGCCCGACGCTGATGTTCCTGCTGGCAGTGGTGTTTTACGGTGAAGTGCCGGGCGCGGACAAGATGGTGACCTTCGCCTTCATCTGGGTGGCGCTGACCATCTTTGTTGCGGATGCGATTTATACCCAGCGCAGGGTGCGCAAAGGGTTGTAGTGCTCCCCTCACCCTAACCCTCTCCCAAAGGGAGAGGGAACACTATCGTAGGCCCGGTAAGCGCAGCGCCACCGGGCAATTTCTCAAAGCCAGTTCTTCCGCTTAAAGTACAGATACGGCGCCAATCCCGCGAGGATCATGAAGATAATCGCCCCCGGGTAACCAAAGCTCCACTTCAGCTCCGGCATAAACTCAAAGTTCATCCCATAGCTGGATGCCACCAGCGTCGGCGGCAGGAATACCACGGATACCACCGAGAAGATCTTGATGATGCGGTTCTGCTCGATGTTGATAAAGCCCATCGCCGCCTGCATCAGGAAGTTCACCTTCTGGAACAGGGATTCGTTGTGCGGCAGCAGGGATTCGATATCGCGCAGGATCTCACGCGCCTGCTCCAGCTGGCCGCCCGGCAGACGCGCCTTGCGCACCAGGAAGTTCAGCGCGCGCTGGGTATCCATCAGACACAAACGCACCTTCCAGCCGATATCTTCCAGCTCCGCCAGCGTGGAGAGCGCTTCGTCGTATTCATCGCCCTGATGGCCCTCCATGATCACGCGGCTCAGCTTTTCCAGATCGCTGTAGATGTTTTCAATTTCGTCCGCCAGCTGTTCGATTTTGGTTTCGAACAGGTCGAGCAGCAGCTCGTAGGCGTTGCCGTCCACCATCGCCTGACTGCGGGCGCGCATGCGGTAAAGACGAAACGCAGGCAGTTCACGCTCGCGCAGGGTAAACAGACGGCCGTCGCGGATGGTAAACGCCACGGTAGAGTTACCCGCGTGGTCGTCGGCATCTTCAAAGAAGAAGAAGGAGTGGATGTGCAGGCCGTCTTCGTCTTCAAAGAAACGTGCGGATGCTTCGATGTCTTCCAGTTCCGGGCGGGTTGCCAGGCTTTGCCCCAGCTCAGATTGTACGCGAAGGCGCTCATCGTCGTCCGGCTCGACCAGATCCACCCATACGGCATCAATGAGGGGCTGTGACTCTTCGGCTTCAAGCCGAGTCAGTCGGTTTTTTTCGAGTTGAAATGCGCTCAACATGACCGGGACTCCCAATGCAAAAAATATCGGACAGTTCGGTGGGCACACAGAAACAAATTGGGTTTCAGACCATTAAACAGCCTGACTCAGCGCGACGGGAATAATGCAGTCGCTGACAACCACTAAGGCCATCAGCAAGAGGAGATAGCCTTAGGAGTTGTTCCTGGATGACAGGGAATTGAGCCAGTATCTACTGGGTGTGTCCAAGGCGAATGTCCTCTTAGCGTAATCGTGCGCGCATGTTACGCCAGCTATAACTGTGGCGTCAACACGCAACGGGACGCTGAAGGGCATTAATTGACCTTCAACGTATAAGGTTAGCAGATCATTACAAAATAATGATATTTTTCTGAATGTTAGACTGTTTCCAGCTTCGCATAGGCCGCCACCAGCCATTTGATCCCCTGCCCCTGGAACGCCACTTGCAGACGACTGTGCTCGCCGCTGCCTTCCAGATTCACGATGGTGCCTTCACCAAACTTCGAATGGCGCACGCGCTGGCCCAGCTTGTAGCCCGTGTCATTTTCCGAGATCGGCGCGCCCATGCGCTGATGGCTGACCGGACGGCTGATGCTGGCGCGCAGGCGCACCTCTTCCACGCACGCTTCCGGCAGCTCGCCGATGAAGCGCGACGGACGGTGATAGACCTCTTTGCCGTACAGACGGCGGGTTTCGGCGTAGGTCAGCGTCAGCTTTTGCATCGCACGGGTCACGCCGACGTAGGCCAGACGACGCTCCTCTTCCAGCCGGCCGCCCTCATCCAGCGACATCTGGCTCGGGAACATCCCCTCTTCCATGCCGACGATGAACACCTGCGGGAACTCCAGGCCTTTGGCGGAGTGCAGGGTCATCAGCTGAACCGCATCCTGCCAGGTGTCCGCCTGCCCCTCGCCCGCTTCCAGCGCGGCGTGGGAAAGGAACGCCTGCAGCGGCATCAGGTCTTCGTCTTCTTCGTTGTAGCTGAACTGGCGCGTTGCCGTCACCAGTTCCTCTAAGTTCTCAATACGGGTCTGGCCCTTCTCGCCCTTCTCCTGCTCGTACATGATGCGCAGGCCGGAGTCTTTGATCACCCGGTCGGTCTGCACGTGCAGCGGCATGTCGGCGGTTTCCTGCGCCAGAGCGTCTATCAGCTCAATAAAGCGCTGCAGCGCGCTGGCGGCACGTCCGGCGAGGGCCTTTTCCTGCAGCAGCTCGCGGCACGCCTGCCACAGCGTCAGCTGGCGGTCGCGCGAGGCCTGACGCACCACGTCCAGCGTGCGGTCGCCAATGCCGCGCGTTGGCGTGTTCACCACGCGCTCAAAGGCCGCGTCGTCGTTACGGTTGGCGATCAGGCGCAGGTACGAGAGCGCGTCCTTGATTTCCTGACGTTCGAAGAAGCGCATACCGCCGTAAATGCGGTACGGCATGCTCACCTGCAGCAGCGCCTCTTCCAGCACGCGCGACTGGGCGTTGCTGCGATAGAGAATGGCGCACTGCTCCAGCGCGCCGCCGTTGTCCTGCCAGGTTTTGATGCGGTTCACCACGAAGCGCGCTTCGTCGAGTTCGTTGAACGCGCAGTAAATCGAGATCGGTTCACCGTCGACGCCGTCGGTCCACAGCTTTTTACCCAGACGGCCGTTGTTATTTTCGATCAGGGCGTTAGCCGCGCTGAGGATGTTGTTCGTCGAGCGGTAGTTCTGCTCCAGACGAATGGTCTGTGCGCCGGGGAAATCGTTGAGGAAGCGCTGGATGTTTTCCACCTGCGCCCCGCGCCAGCCGTAGATCGACTGGTCGTCATCGCCCACGATCATCACCTTGCCGGTATCGCCGGCCAGCAGGCGGATCCATGCGTACTGGATGTTGTTGGTATCCTGGAACTCATCCACCAGGATATTGGTGAAGCGTTCGCGGTAGTGCTGCAGGATGTGCGGCTTGTTGAGCCACAGCTCGTGGGCGCGCAGCAGCAGCTCGGCGAAATCCACCAGACCGGCGCGATCGCAGGCTTCCTGATAGGCCTTGTAGACGTTCTGCCAGGTCTGCTCGACCGGGTTGCCGAAGCTCTGAATGTGGTGCGGGCGCAGCCCTTCGTCTTTCTGGCCGTTGATGTACCACATTGCCTGACGCGGCGGCCACTGCTTCTCGTCGAGGTTCATCGCCTTGATCAGGCGCTTCAGCAGACGCAGCTGGTCTTCGCTGTCGAGGATCTGGAAATCCTGGGGCAGGTTGGCGTCCATATGGTGCGCGCGCAGCAGGCGGTGCGCCAGGCCGTGGAAGGTGCCGACCCACATGCCGCCCTGGCTGGTGCCCATCAGCTGCGCGATACGGTGGCGCATCTCTGCCGCCGCCTTGTTGGTAAACGTTACCGCCATGATGGAGTACGGGGAGCAGTTCTCCACGCTCTGCAGCCAGGCGATGCGGTGAACCAGCACGCGCGTCTTACCACTGCCCGCCCCAGCCAGCACCAGCATGTTGGTGCGCGAAGCCGCTACGGCTTCACGCTGTTTGTCATTAAGGCTGTCGAGCAGGTAAGAAACGTCCATTGGCACCGTCACATAGTATTCAGGAACACAGCAAAACGCCCGGTGGCGCTTCGCTTACCGGGCCTACAACTGCAAAACCCTGGTAATTTATACAATATTACTGGTGATTATATCAGCGTCGTGAGGGATGCCAACCGCGAAATTTCCACGTGCGGCAGAAGACGGCTGTCGAGCGTGGTCATCAGGTCGGCGTTTTCCGGCCTGATCCAGCAGGCCTGCATGCCGCAGCGGATTGCCCCGGCCACGTCCGTAGTGAGGTCGTCGCCGACGTGCAGGATCTCACCGAGCGGCAGGTTTAGCTTCTCCGCCGCCAGGTGATACATATCGTTGAACGGCTTCGAGCGCCCGTGCGGGCCCGCGCGCAGCACGAATTCAAAGTAATCCCCGAGGCCAAAGAGTTCAGGCTGGGCATTGCCGTTGGTGATGGCCACCAGCGGCCACTTTTCGGCGAGCTTCGCCAGCGTGTCGTGAGTCTCCTGCGGCACGTCGATACGGCTGCGCCATTTGGCAAAGTTCTCCATCGACGCCTCCGCGCCAATAGCCGCCTCGCGCGCGCTCAGGCCAACGTTGAGCATCGCCTGCTCGACCGCGCGGCGGCGCCATTCGGTCACGTCGTGGTAAATCTCCGGCTCGGTTTCACGCAGGGACTGACGCAGCTGCTGAAAGTCCTTGTTCTGCATCGCTTTCAGCGCGGGATGGTAGTTCTGCACAAACGCCAGCGACTCCTGCTCGGTACGCAGGATCACCTCGCGGTTGTCATAAAGGGTGTCATCAAGGTCAAACGTCAGGGCCGAGATCTGACCGAGTGGGCGGTAAAAACGCATTATTTCCCCCGTTTGGCGCGTGGATGCGCCGCGTCATACACCGAGGCAAGGTGTTGGAAGTCTAAGTGGGTATAGATTTGAGTGGTCGACAGATTCGCGTGGCCCAGGAGTTCCTGCACGCCGCGCAGATCGCCGCTTGATTCCAGCATGTGTGTCGCAAAAGAGTGGCGCAGCTTGTGCGGGTGAACGTGGCTGTTCAGCCCCTGCTTAATGCCCCACTCCGCAAAGCGCTTCTGCACGTTACGCGCCGAGATCCGCTTGCCGAGCTTCGATAAAAATAGCGCATCTTCTTCTGCGCCAAACAGCCCGCGCAGATCCAGCCAGTGCTCAATCCAGGAGACCGCGTTGCGGCCAATCGGCAGACGGCGCTCTTTGCTGCCTTTACCCATCACCCACACCTCACCGGATTCGAGATCGAGATGTTTGATATTGAGATTCACCAGCTCGGAAAGACGCAGGCCCGCACCGTACATCACCTCCAGCATCGCGCGGTCGCGCACGGCCAGCGGGTCGTTAAGGTCGATATCCAGCAGGCGGTTTACGTCGTCGACGTCGATATTTTTCGGCAGATGGCGCGGGGCTTTTGGCGTGGCGATGCCTTTCGCCGGATTGGCTTTTAATCCGCCCTGGCTCACCAGCCAGTCGAAGAAACTGCGCAGCGCAGACAGCCTGAGCGCAAGGCTTGCCGGGCTAAGGTTTTTTTTACGGCTGCGCACGACGAACCCGCGAACCGTGGCGGCATCGCACTGCTGCCAGGTTTTCAGGCCGATCTCATCGGCAATCTGCATGATGGCATCGAGCTGGCGCCGGTAGTTGAGCAGCGTAATGGGGCTAAGCTGACGCTCCACGCCCAGATAGCGCAGAAAGCGCGCAACGTCAGCGGCGAGCAGGGCGTCCGTCATACGCGCTCAATCCAGCGCTCCAGCAGCTCGGGCAGCATCAGGGCAATCTCCTGCAGCAGGTGCGTGGCTTGCCCCTGCTCATAGTGATGCGCGTCGCGGCTGGTGAATAACATGACGCCCAGATCGCCGTCGCGCCCCATCAGCGACATCGCTACCGAGCCAATCGCTTTGGCTTCCGGCAGTACCACCAGCAGCTCAGGCCCGTTCAGCGGCCCCAGATAGTGATGCTCATGGCCCAGACGCTGAATGCGCAGCGGCTCAAATGCCTGGCGGCTGAGCGCCAGATGGGTGAAACCAGACGGCGCGCCAATGCGCCAGCGGTCCGGGAAGAGGCGAATCGTCGCGCCCGCCAGACCAAGCTCGCGCGCCCAGCGGTGGAAGCGGCTGAGAAACTCTTCAAGGCTATGCGCGGAGGCCAGGCGTGCCTGCAAATTCAGCAGCCGATAGAACAGGCTTTCGTTATTGCTGGCCTGCTCCATCAGCAGCGTCATATTCTCTTCGAGCTGATTGATGTGGTTGCGGGAGCGCGCCATGTGCCATTCAACCAGCGACACGGTCCCGCGAACCGGATGCGGCACGCGCATCGCTTCGACGACGCGTGCATTGCGAATAAAAAACTCAGGATTGTTCAGCAGATAATCAACAACAGCGCTGTCGTCCAGCTCCGTCACTGTTTCCTGCAGTTCTTCCCCTGGTTGTTTCATAGATGGATAAACCCGTCATAGACATGTGCCGCCGGGCCCGTCATATACAGTGGATGACCCGGTCCTTTCCAGGCGATATCAAGCCGACCGCCCGGTAACTCCACGCGAACCTCTTCTGCCAGTAATCCCTGGGAGATGCCTACCGCAACGGCTGCACAGGCACCGCTGCCGCAGGCCTGGGTTTCGCCCGCGCCGCGCTCGTAAACCCGCAGGCGAATATGCTCGCGCTTCACCACCTGCATAAAGCCGATGTTCGCCCGCTCAGGAAAGCGCTCGTGGCTTTCCAGCACCGGGCCGAGGCTTTCGACCGCAGCGGTTACCACATCATCAACCTGAATCACGCAGTGCGGGTTGCCCATCGAGACGACGCCGCACAATACTGTCTGCTCGGCCGCACGCATAATATAGGTCTTTTCCGCTTTGTTTGCGCGGAACGGCACGGCGGAAGGCTCGAAGTTTGGCTCGCCCATGTTCACGCGTACCAGCTCGTCGTCGGTGACGCTGAGCACCATACGGCCGTTCGCAGTACTGACGCGGATATCGCGTTTGTTGGTCAGCCCTTTCAGGCGGACAAAGCGGGCAAAACAGCGCGCGCCGTTGCCGCACTGGTTAACTTCGCTACCGTCGGCGTTAAAGATGCGGTAGTGGAAATCGAGATCGGGATCGTACGGCGGCTCAACCACCAGCAGCTGATCGAACCCGACGCCCAGATGCCGATCTGCCAGGCGGCGGATCAGCTCCGGGGAGAAAAAGACATTCTGCGTTACCGCGTCGACGACCATAAAATCGTTGCCAAGGCCATGCATTTTAGAGAACTGCATCATTCGCTCCATTGCGCGGGTACAGAACGTAATCTGTCAGAGATTAACCTGAGTCGGGCCACCATCATTGCCACGATCGTTGGTATCTGGCGTGGTTGACTCAATGCCGCTTTGCACAGGCTTCGTTGGCGGCGGTGCGGTTTTATCCGCAGGCGGGAAGTACAGCGGCCCTTTCAGCCCACAGCCGGTCAGGCTAAACAGCGTGATGAGAACGGCCAGCGTTCCAAAGACGTTTTTCATTATAAAGTTGCCCGTAAGTTCAAATCTGTTTCTATCATCGCAGGAGAAGACACAAAAGCAAGAGTTTGCCGCTTTCCTGCAACGGGAATTATTTAGCGTTATACTGCCGCCATCACGAAAAACAGGAACAAAACCATGAACGACAGTGAATTCCATCGCCTTGCCGACACCCTGTGGATGACCATCGAAGAGCGTCTGGACGACTGGGACGGCGACAGCGATATCGATTGTGAAATCAACGGCGGCATCCTGACGTTAAGCTTTGAGAACGGCAGCAAAATCATTATTAACCGCCAGGAGCCCCTTCACCAGGTGTGGCTGGCGGCCAAACAGGGCGGCTATCACTTCGATATGAAGGGTGACGAGTGGGTATGCGACCGCAGCGGCGAAACGTTCTGGGATCTGCTGGAGCAGGCGGCGACGGCGCAGGCGGGTGAGGCTGTGAGTTTCAGGTAGTTTTGTTGCCCGGTGGCGGCTACGCCTTACCGGGCCTACAACAGCTCGAACCGTAGGCCGGGTAAGCGTCAGCGCCACCCGGCGAAACACCTCAGGAGAAATACTGCTGCAACAGCGGCGCGGTATCCTGGCTGGCAGGCACGGCAGGCGCAACGGCCTGATTACGGAACGGGATCACCTGTGCGCGACCGTCGACGTTCACGATCTGATAGAACTGCGGCAGGTTAAAGTTGATAAAGCTTGAGCCGTAGGTAAAGCGGTCATGCGACGACGAATAGAAGCGGCTGACGTCACGCACTAGCTCCTCTTTGCTGCCTTCGCAGTGGTGATACACTTCGGCACGGTTGGTCTCGTCCAGAATGTAGATGTTAAACCCGGCATCATCACCCGACTCTTCAAAGAAGAACTGAATAATCCCTTCGCTGGCGAATCCGTCCACCACCTGCGGCAGCTTGACGTGGTTGGTTTCCACCTGCACCGACAGGCCGTGCAGCTTGTTGTGCGAAATCGCGCCGTAGAACTCGATGGCGTTTTCCAGTTTCTGTACCGACACGTTCAGGCGCTCGAAGAACAGGCCCCAGGTCTGGCCGGAGACGCGCAGCGCTTTGAAGCGTCCGGTTTCCTGACGGGTGCTGGAGAGGCGTAGTTCGATACACTCAGAAACCAGCTGCTGCACGCGGGTACGAATTAAACCGCGCAGGTGCTGGCTGTAGCAGAACACTTCGACGCTATCCGGCGGCGCGGCGTCCTGGTGCATCTTGCCGAGAATGGTTTTCAGCGCTTCGATCATCGCCTGCTCGCCGTTGAAGTGCAGGGTACGCACCTCGTTCCACGAGTTTCGGTACAGCAGATCTACGCTGCCCACCAGGCAGTTTTGCTGCTCGCCAAAGCTGAAGACGTCCAGCTTGCGGAAGTCAAAGTGGACCACCTGATTGCGGAAGGCCGCCGTCGGGTCGTATTCCAGATTGACGATAATCGCCAGATGGCGAATTTCGCACGGGCTGTAGAGCGCTTTTGGCGTTGGCGCAGGCAGACGCAGCGGGAAGTGGTGCGAGACATCTGCGACCATCTCCTGCAGCTTAGCGAGATCAACCACCTCGTTGCCTTTGATAAACAGGCGCGTGCGCGAGGTCAACAGGCCGTTGAACCAGGCCCAGGCCACCAGTTTGTTCAGGTAGCGGTTATACTCCAGCGGCTGATGGCTGATGATCGAGTCCATGCTTGGCGCACGGTTGTAGAGATACCACCCGGTGCGGTTTGCGCGGCCCGGCGGCACAAAGATAAAGGTGAGGTTCGGTTCTGACAGGTCCGGCGAAATCTGCGGGTTAACCAGGGTCACTTTACCCGGCAGCGCTTCAAACGCGGCGTACAGTTTACGGGTCAAGACGCCGATATCCTGTGGGCTGGCGGAAACGCTGAGGTTGTTACGGCGCGCAAAGCGGATCAGGTTACGGTAGCTTTGCATCATCGCATCGAGCAGTTCGTTGTGCGCTTCACGCACCTGATCGATTTTCCAGTTGGCGCGGTTGTCGAGCATGGACAGACGCTCTTCGTCCCATCCCCACTCTTTGACTAACTGACTAACCACTTCACGACGCCAGCCAACGCACGCGCGTTCGCGGCTGAGTTTTTCACAGACTTTGAGATAGAAACATCGACGCACCAGGTCAAGACGCGTGGTGTCATCAATGGCTTTCAGGTATTCGGTGACGCGTTCGAGCATCATGCAGTAGGCATCAAGCCCGTAGGAGACAATCTCACCGTCGTGCAGGCGCTGCTTGATGTCTTTCGCCAGCAGGCGCGGCGCGGGATATTCCCAGGAGTAAGCTTCGAGCAGCAGCGTTTTCAGCACCGCTTTATACGGTGAATCGATGCTCTTATAGAGCTGCCAGAGGCTTGCGCCAAAGTACTCTTCGGCGGACAGGGAACTGAGGCCGCCCAGATCCAGCCATTCATTCGGCGTCAGTACGCCCTGCGAGTACAGCGACATGACGTAATCGTCGTAATGCTCTTCTTCATTGCACGGCACCATATTCCACAGAATACGCTTACCGGCCAGGCGTACGGCGCTACGGTAGAATTCGTCCAGCAGCAGCATGTGCTGGGTCGAGCCGCAGTCTTCACCACCGAGACTGCCGCTTTCGTTATGGCGGAAACGGTTTTCATCAATCAGGAAGAAGCTCACTTCCACGCCGAGCGACGCCGCCCAGCTCTCCAGCAGGCTGCATTTACGCTGCAGCAGCTGGCGCTCTTCATTGTCGAGCCAGGATTGATGACAGACCCAGATATCCAGGTCAGAAGAACAGCTTTGCCCTACCGATGAGGTACTTCCCATGGAGTAAACGCCCGTTATCGGCAGTTCACCTTTTGGGGAATCCTGAGGCGGCATGCCGCGATAGAGTTCCAGCTCGTTCAGATAATGCTGTTGGGTTTCATCAGGCGTGAAGAGGCAAATGCCCTTGGGAACGTTACCATCGAGGTAACCCGGCATCAGCGGATGGTGATAGTGCAATAATGTCGGCAGAAGACTGTACACCTGCTGGAAAGCAGGGCCCATGGCAGCAAGCGCGCGATCGACACGCAGTTGGTTTATGGCATCCAGTCTCTGTTTCAGAGTCTCAATATAGAGGTACAAGACGTATCGCCTGATGTTTCCGGGTGTTGCACGTTATTCCACAATCGAATAATGGCGAGCCCGCAGTATTTCAAAAAGATAACCGTTACCCTTTTTCGCCCTTATCTTTATGGTGGTAGCGACGAAAAAATGGTCTAAAACGTGATCAATTTAACACCTTGCCGATTGACCGTAAAGAAAGATGCGCTACATACAAGTGTAGCACCGATCTGAACGTGTAAATTCCTGAATACGGCTGCGGTCGACGCGTACGCCGCCTTGTCCCTCTTTATCTTCATCAACCGTAAAACTGCCATCCTAGAGTCAACAATGTTAGGATGGTTAGTGATTGATAATGACGGTAACAAGCATGTTAGACAATGTTTTGAGAATTGCCACACGCCAAAGCCCCCTTGCGCTCTGGCAGGCACATTATGTTAAGCAGCGCCTTGAGGCCTGCCATTCCGGATTGCGCGTCGAGTTGGTGCCGATGGTCACGCGTGGCGATGTGATTCTTGATACACCGCTGGCGAAAGTCGGCGGTAAAGGCTTGTTTGTCAAAGAGCTGGAAACGGCACTGCTTGAGAACCGCGCCGATATCGCCGTGCATTCGATGAAAGACGTGCCGGTAGAGTTTCCGGAAGGGCTGGGGCTGGTGACCATCTGCGAGCGGGACGATCCGCGCGATGCGTTTGTCTCCAATCACTATGATTCTCTCGATGCCTTGCCTCAGGGCAGCGTGGTTGGCACATCAAGTTTACGCCGCCAGTGTCAGCTGGCTGAGCGCCGCCCGGACCTCGTGATCCGGTCGCTGCGCGGTAACGTCGGCACGCGGCTGGGCAAGTTGGATAACGGCGATTACGATGCCATTATTCTCGCCGTCGCAGGCCTTAAGCGCCTGGGGCTGGAGTCTCGCATTCGCGTCGCGCTGCCGCCCGAGCTTTCGCTCCCGGCCGTGGGCCAGGGTGCGGTGGGGATTGAGTGTCGCCTGGACGATGCGAAAACCCGCGAACTGCTTGCGCCGCTCAATCACGACGAGACGTCTATCCGCGTAAAAGCCGAACGCGCCATGAATACCCGCCTTGAGGGGGGATGTCAGGTGCCAATTGGCAGCTATGCTGAATTAACAGACGGTGAACTGTGGCTGCGCGCGCTGGTTGGCGCGCCGGACGGTTCGCAGATGGTACGCGGCGAACGTCGCGGCCAGCCGCAGGATGCCGAAGCGCTTGGCGTATCGCTGGCGGAAGAGCTGCTGAATAACGGCGCGCGTGAAATTTTGGCCGAGGTTTATAACGGAGAACCCCCTGCATGAGTATTCTTGTCACCCGCCCTTCTCCCGCAGGAGAGCAATTAGTGAGCCGTCTGCGCGCACTGGGGCAGGTGGCCTGGAGTTTTCCGTTGATTGAATTCTCCCCCGGTCGGGAGCTCTCTTTGCTCACCGACCAGATGAATACCCTGCAGGAAGGCGACCTCCTGTTTGCGCTATCGCAGCACGCCGTGGAATTTGCCCATGCGCAGCTGCAGCAGGAAGGACGCCATTGGCCATCCTCACCCCGCTATTTCGCCATTGGTCGCACTACCGCGCTGGCTCTGCATACCGTTAGTGGAACAGACGTTCGCTATCCGTTAGATCGGGAAATCAGCGAAGTCTTGCTACAATTACCTGAATTACAAACTATTGCCGGAAAACGCGCGCTGATTTTACGCGGTAACGGTGGGCGTGAACTGTTGGGCGAAACCCTGCGCGAGCGCGGCGCCGACGTCACGTTCTGCGAATGCTATCAGCGCTGTGCAAAACATTATGACGGTGCGGAAGAGGCGATGCGCTGGCACATGCGCGGCATCAATACCCTGGTGGTCACCAGCGGCGAGATGCTGCAGCAGCTTTGGGCGCTCATTCCGCAATGGTATCGTGAAAACTGGTTACTCCGCTGTCGGCTTCTGGTCGTCAGTGAGCGTCTGGCGAACCACGCCCGGGAACTGGGCTGGCAAGATATTCGGATCGCTGATAACGCCGACAACGATGCGCTCCTGCGCGCATTACAATAACTCTCATAACGGGAAGCCATAATGACGGAACAAGACAAATCCTCCGCCGTGGTTGAAGAGACCAGGGAGACTGTGGAAGTTACGCCACAGCCAGAGACGACTGAAAAGGCCGCTGAGAAGAAAAACGGCAGCAACAAAACCAGCCTGACGCTGAGCGTTGTTGCCATCGCGATTGCCCTCGCCGCAGGCGTGGGTCTTTACGGACTGGTGAAGAAACAAGGCACCAACCAGACGGCAACCAGCGACGCGCTGGTGAACCAGGTCACCGCCCTGCAAAAAGCGCAGGAGACGCAGAAGACCGAGCTGGAAGGCGTGATCAAACAGCAGGCTGCCGCGCTCGCAGCCGCCAACAGCAAGCAGGAAGAGCTGACCAAACAGCTGGGCGAAGTGCAGGAAAAAGTCGCCACCATTTCCGGGACCGATGCCAAAACCTGGCTGCTCTCACAGGCCGATTTTCTGGTGAAGCTGGCCGGACGTAAGCTGTGGAGCGATCAGGACGTCACCACCGCCGCCGCGCTGCTGAAAAGCGCTGACGCAAGCCTGGCTGACATGAATGACCCAAGCCTGATTACCGCGCGCCGCGCCATTACCGAAGATATCGCCAGCCTGTCTGCGGTGTCGCAGGTGGATTACGACGGCATCATTCTCAAGGTTAATCAGCTCTCAAATCAGATTGATAACCTGCAGCTGGCGGATAATAACGACGACGACTCCCCGATGGATTCCGACGGCACCGAGCTGTCCAGTTCCCTGAGCGAATGGCGCGTGAACCTGCAAAAAAGCTGGCAGAACTTTATGGACAGCTTTATTACCATCCGCCGCCGCGATGAAACAGCCGTACCGCTGTTGGCGCCGAATCAGGATATCTACCTGCGTGAAAATATTCGCTCTCGCCTGCTGGTTGCGGCACAGGCCGTACCGCGCCATCAGGAAGAGACTTACAAGCAGGCGCTGGATAACGTCTCAACATGGGTACGCGCTTACTACAATACCGATGATGCGACGACCACCGCGTTCCTCGACGATATCGATAAGCTGAGTCAGCAGAACATCACCATGAACGTGCCGGATAAGCTGGAAAGCCAGCCGATCCTCGAGAAGCTGATGCAGACGCGCGTGCGTAACCTGCTGGCACAGCCAGGCGTTGCGGCGCAGCCCGCTGCCGAAGCGCCTGCCGCTACGCCAGCACCTGAAAGCGCACCACAAGGAGAGTAACGATGCTTAAAGTTCTCTTCCTCTTTATCCTGCTGATCGCCGGGATCGTGCTGGGGCCCATGCTTGCGGGGCACCAGGGCTATGTGCTGATCCAGACGGATAACTACAATATCGAGACAAGCGTGACGGGGCTGGTGATTATCCTGATCCTCGGGGTCGTGGTCCTGTTTGCTGTCGAATGGATCCTGCGCCGCATCTTCCGTACCGGAGCGCATACCCGCGGCTGGTTCGTTGGCCGTAAGCGCCGACGCGCCCGTAAGCAAACCGAGCAGGCGCTGCTCAAGCTGGCCGAAGGTGATTATCAGCAGGTTGAAAAGCTGATGTCGAAGAATGCCGACCACGCCGAGCAGCCGGTGGTGAACTACCTGCTGGCCGCTGAAGCCGCGCAGCAGCGTGGTGATGAAGCCCGTGCCAATCAGCATCTTGAGCGTGCGTCTGAGCTGTCTTCCAAAGATCCGATTCCGGTCGAAATCACCCGCGTTCGCTTACAGCTGGCGCGTAACGAAAACCACGCGGCGCGTCACGGCATCGATCGCCTGCTGGAAATTACCCCCCGTCACCCTGAGGTGCTGCGGCTTGCCGAGCAGGCCTATATTCGCACCGGCGCATGGGGCTCGCTGTTGGACATCATTCCTTCCATGGCGAAAGCCGACGTGGGCGATGACGAGCATCGTGATGAACTTCAGCGCCTCGCATGGATTGGGCTGATGGATCAGGCCCGTGCCGATCTGGGCAGCGATGGGCTGAAAACCTGGTGGAAGAATCAAAGCCGTAAAACGCGTCAGCAGGTTCCACTGCAGGTGGCAATGGCGGAACATCTGATTGAATGTGACGATCATGACACCGCGCAGGAGATCCTTCTCGACGGCCTGAAACGTCAGTACGACGATCGTCTGGTCATGGTGATCCCGCGTCTGAAAACCAATAATCCGGAGCAAATCGAGAAAGTGCTGCGCCAGCAGATCAAAACCGTTGGCGATCGCCCGCTGCTGTGGAGCACGCTCGGTCAGTCGCTGATGAAGCACGGCGAGTGGCAGGAAGCGAGCCTGGCCTTCCGCGCGGCGCTGAAGCAGCGCCCGGATGCCTTTGACTACGCCTGGCTGGCCGATGCGCTGGACAAGCAGCATAAGCCGGAAGAAGCTGCCGCCATGCGGCGCGATGGACTTATGCTGACGTTGCAGAATAACGGCACTCAGCCGTAACTAAAAAGGAGGCCAGGCGGCCTCCTTTTTTTATTGCGGCTCTCCTGCTACATTCTTTACATCTCAATCAGGATACGAACCCGCCAATGTAACGATCTCTTTTCATTAACCTTTATTTATACACGTGCAAATTGCGCGTGGACTATATCGTTTTTGAAAGGAAATCGTCATGAACTCCCTTTTGTATACGCTTATCGAGGCGCTCCGCGCTCACGGCTGGCTGCGCCTGATGAGCTGCGCCTTTATTTTTTCGTCGCTGGGAAACGGCTTAACCCAGGTGGTTGTCTTTGGTTTACTGCTGCAGTGGGCTGCACCAACGGCGCTGTTAACGCTCGCCTTCCTGTTTGCCACGCTACCCGGGTTTATCGGAAGTATGCTCGCTGAAAAGCTGTGCCAACGGTTTTCCCCCCTGTCTCTGCTAATGTTCACCGAGCTGTTGGGCTTACTCGCCCTGCTCTTTCCGCTGCTCGGCGTTCATTATCACAGCATTCCTGCGTTGCTTGCCGTGCAGTCCACTGAAGCGTTGCTAAGTGGAATGAGCTGGCCTGCGCTTGCGCTGCTCTTCAAGCGCGGACTCAGTGAATCAGAATTACCTGCCGCTGCCTGTCTGGAGAACGTGATTTTCGCTTCTCAGATTCTGTTAGGAACGGGGCTGGGCGTGCTGCTCTTTCACAGAATTCCGGTATGGGACCTGCTGGCAATTGATGCCGCCAGCTTCCTCGGGTCGTTGTTGATGCTATTTCTGGCCGGGCGGTTCTTTGAAACACGCATAACATCGGTACCCGCCAAAGAGAATTCCACCGTTTCTCTAAGCTGGCAGACGCTGACTCTCCGGCAAAAACGCAGCCTGCTGCTCCTTCCCGCGCTGGCCGCGGTCGGTTCACCGGCAATGGCACTGCTGCCGGCGCTGGCGCAGCAGATCCAGCCAGAGGACGCGGCAGGTCTTGCGCTACCTCTGCTTTTCGCCAGGAGTATGGGACAGCTTTGCGGCCCTCTTCTGCTAAAAAGAGACAGCCTGACGCGGTTTGCGGCACACACCCCAAGGTTGCTGATCTGCCTTGCCGTTTTTTTAGCGGCTTACGGAACACTTCCATTTTTTTCCGGATGGGTGGCATGCGCGCTGGCGGCGATCTTCGTCGCACATCTGGCGTCGAATATTGTTTTTGCGGCGGGTACGTTCGGCGTACTCAGTAGCTTTCAAGCCGTACAGATTTCAGCTGCCAGCGGTAAAGCCTGGCGATGGCAGACACTCAGTGCTTCGCTCTTTACCGGCATTGCCGCGATGACGGCGGCTGAATATGGGGCGATACATGCGCTGTATGCTATATCGACAGGCGCACTGCTTCTGGTTGCGGTAGTATTATACTGCTATGCGGAATAAGGCATAAAAAAACGCCTGCTATAAAAGCAGGCGTTAAACAGGTCTGTATGACAACATATTTGGTGCTTCACTCAACGTTGTGTCCATGGTGTTTGATGAGGCCGAAGCGACATCTGTCAGTGGACGATAAGCACCGTAAACGGCTCTGCGTCATTCCTGAGTTTATGAGGCGCTAAGGCGAACATAAGAGATGGAATGAGCATCTACAGGTATATTATTGCACGTTACGTGCCAATGTATCACGCAGAACTTTTACATTACGCAACATTTTAAGATAAAAGGAAATTCTGCTGCTAAGCTCCGCCTGACCCCGTGGAAACGACTGTTTATTATCCTGAAGTGTCGTCATTAAGAGACAGCAATATCAGAAACACACGATATTATTATTTTTCAATGATTTAAATGTCGTTAAATCGCGACAGGAGGGAGTACTGTTTGTTGGGGAATGACGACAGGCAGAGTGAAAGGCAGAAAACAAAAAACCCCGCCGAAGCGGGGTTCAAAATTGGTCGGCGAGAGAGGATTCGAACCTCCGACCCACTGGTCCCAAACCAGTTGCGCTACCAAGCTGCGCTACTCGCCGATGTACTGCTTTTTTTGAATTTTTAGTTCAATTCATTTAAAAAGTCGTGGTGCGAGGGGGGGGACTCGAACCCCCACATCCAAAGGACACTAACACCTGAAGCTAGCGCGTCTACCAATTCCGCCACCTTCGCAATTCACAACTCTTTCAAATAATGGGGTGGCTAATGGGATTCGAACCCACGACAACTGGAATCACAATCCAGGGCTCTACCAACTGAGCTATAGCCACCACTGTATTCTTAACTCACGCGGTACTGACTACTTCTCAGACCACCGCAGCTCCAGCACCGGGTAAATGGTGCGCCCGACAGGATTCGAACCTGAGACCTCTGCCTCCGGAGGGCAGCGCTCTATCCAGCTGAGCTACGGGCGCTTAGCGCCGTTGCGGGGCTGGATATTACGTACCTCCGTCCCCGCTGTCTAGTGCTTTTTTGAAAAATATGCGCGTTTGGTTATGGTTTGCACATTTTGCCGCTTAATCCTCCACTTTCTACGTGGTGGAACGGCGACCCAGGCCAAATAACTTATAGGCAGCCGTGACGGCGGCCAGGAAGATCGCCCCGACAAACAGCGACATGCGGGTATCTTCATTAAAGTACATACCGATTAATACGCAAATCAGGAACACCATCGTCGCATAGTTCGCGTAGGGGAACAAAATCGAGCGGAACGGATGGCTGGCAATCGCCTGCTTGTGCGCCTGACGAAAACGCAGCTGGCTTATCAGGATCACAAACCACGGCACCATTCCCGGCAGCACGCTGGCGCTATAGACGTAAACAAAGACCTGCTGCGGGTTCGGGATGATGTAGTTCAGGCAAGAGCCAATGAGCAGAATCGCAATGGATACCGCCACGCCGGCAACCGGTACGCCCGCACGTGAGACTTTACTCATCGCCGCCGGCAACTGGTTGTTTTTGGCGAGCGCAAAGAGCATACGCCCGCAGCTGTACATGCCGCTGTTACAGCCGGATAGCGCCGCCGTCAGCACCACAAAGTTGATGATGCCCGCTGCAGCCGTGATGCCAATCTTCGCAAAGGTCAGGACGAAGGGGCTACCGGTCGTGCCGATTTCATTCCACGGGAAGATAGTCACGATAACGAAGATCGCACCCACGTAGAAAATCAGGATACGCCACAGCACTTTCCCTACCGCGCTACGCAGCGTGACCTGCGGGTTCTTGGCCTCGCCCGCCGTAATGCCAATGAGCTCGACGCCCTGGTAGGACGCCACCACGATACACAGCGCCGTCAGGAAGCCTTTCCAGCCGCCCGCGAAGAAGCCGCCGTGCTCGGTGAGGTTGCCGAATCCAATGGAGTGCCCGCCGTTGCCAAAGCCGAAGAAGATCACGCCCAGGCCGACCACAATCATCACGATAATCGTGGTGACTTTGATCATCGCGAACCAGAACTCAATCTCACCGTAGAGGCGCACCGCCGCCAGATTCGCCAGCGCCACCAGCCCCACGGCGATAAGCGCAGGTATCCACTGGACCATGTCCGGGAACCAGAACTGCACGTAGACCCCTATCGCGGTGATTTCCGAGATGCCTACCGCCATCCACATAAACCAGTACGACCAGGCCGTGAGATAGCCAAAAAACGGACTCATATAACGGTGCGCGTAAACGGCGAAAGAACCGGTCACCGGCTCCATAAACAGCATTTCGCCCATCGAACGCATGATGAAGAAAACGAACAGCCCGGCGATGATGTACGCCAGCAGGACGGAAGGGCCAGCCCATTTGAGCGTGCTTGCGGAGCCCATGAACAGGCCAACGCCGATAGTGCCGCCCAGCGCTATCAATTCAATATGTCGAGCTTCCAGCCCACGCTGTAGCTCCGGTTTTTTCTCTGCCATAAATCCTCGGTTGTGTTTGCTGTTTTCCGGCTTGGGCCGATTTTTGTTTTTTAGGGGTACTGAAATACGGAGCGAATGGTTTCTCAAATTCGGCCAAATGGCAAACGATGCATTAAAAAAATGAATGCATTGGACATAAAGGCAGCAGTTTTGCGGGGGAGTTGCAGCGCGAACAGCATATCGCGCTACATTTTGATTACATTTTTCCGGTGTAGTGCCAGGCGAGGTAGCGGAGCAGACGGATCTGACGTTTGATACGCGTCGGTTGTGATAACAGGCGATAGAGCCACTCCAGGCCCAATTTTTGCCAAAACTTTGGCGCGCGCTTAACGTGGCCGGTGAACACGTCATAGGTGCCGCCAACGCCCATATAGAGCGCATCCGGGCAGACCAGACGGCAATCTCGCATCAGGATCTCCTGACGCGGCGACCCCATCGCCACGGTAACGATTTTCGCCCCGCTGTCGCGGACGCGTTCAAACAGCGCCTGACGATCTTCAGGTTTGAAGTAACCGTCCTGGCTGCCCACAATGTTAACATTCCACTGACGGCGCAGCTTTTGTTCGGTCTGCGCCAGTACCTCTGGCTTACCGCCAATCAGGAATACCGGCGTGCCTTCAGTGCCCGCGCGGGCCATAAGCTGCTCCCAGAGATCGGCCCCCGCCACGCGTGAAACATTAGCACCGGGAAACTTTTTACGGATAGAGCGCACCACGCTAATACCGTCAGCATATTTAAACTCAGCGGCCTCTATCAGGCTTTTGACTTCAGCATTGTCTTCTACCGCCAGCATTTTTTCCGCGTTAATAGCCACCAGCGTGCCCGATTTCATCTGCCCGTCCGCGAACAGAAAATCCAGCGCGTGTTGCATATCTCGCCAGCCAATCAGCTGGAGACCGCGCAGCACATAGCGCGGCGCAGTAGTTGTGTCTGTCATGACCTTCCTTACTCAGACTTGCGACAGCGTTCTGCTGCCCTGTGGCTCGCGCTTGTGTACAAGCCCCGCGCTGTCAAACAGCCAGTACAGCAGCTTGGCCAGCAGCAGGCAGACGCCGAAAACGACTATAAAGAAAACGACGCGGGAAACGAACGAATCCAGCCCCTCGCGCGCCAGCACGATCATATTGAAAATGGCACCAAAACAGAAACTGTGCAAAATGGCAGCCTTGTAGCGGTTTGCCTCTTCGTTACCCCGCTGATAAAGCCAGTCGAACCACTTAATAATCAATCCAACGGCAACCGCGCCGGGAAGGATAAACCAGGTCCCACCCATCACGACCAGCGAACCGATCAGCGTCGGTGAAATCGCCAGGCCGGAATGGTTGTTCAGCACTTCCCAGGTAAAGTAGTTCGCCGTATTAAGTACGACACCCGGACGATCGGGCCACAGCCAGGTCGGGATAAAGACGTAGAAGTCTCGCACAATAGGTGCCAGACCCTGGAAGTCGATTTTGTCGTAGTTTTGCAGCAGCAAGGCCAGATTTTCCCACGGCGAGAAGGTGTCGCGCGTGAGGTACAGGAAGGTGTAAAACGCTTCATCACCGGCAACGTTTAACCCGTAGCGCTTCAGCGCCAGCCAGAACATCCCCACAATGCCAAATACGCCTGCAGCGACCAGCATCCACAGGGAGATCCACCCGCGAATAATGCCGATAAACAGGAAGATCGCAAAGGCGATGATGATGTTAGCGCGCGTACCGCCCACAATCATGTAGGTTAAAATACCGAACGCGACGGTGCTGACCAGGAAGAACAGCCAGGCTTTGCTGTCCTGACGCAGGAAGAAAATCACCAGCATCGCCGGAATGAAGAAGTAGAAGAAACGCTTGAGCGCCACCCCTGAGACTTCGGCAGAGAAGATCTGGCTGTAGGACTGCAGCTTGAACAGCAGGAATCCGTTGTGCATGAAGAAGATGCCCACGCTCACCAGCGCGATAGCCATCAGCATCACCCACGTCAGATGCGTCTCCACCCGGTTCATGGTGAACAGCGGTCGCCGTGGCCCGGCCGCTTTCGCTGAACGTAGCCGCGTTTTGTAGGTAACGTAGTACACCGCATAGAAGCAGGTCGCGGAAAGCAGCGCCTGCAGCAGGATCTCCGGCGGCGCGACCGCAACATCAAAGCGGAAAACCAGAATGCTGGTCAGCGGGAAGCCGAAGAAGAAGGTCAAAAGGAAAAGTAACGAGAAGAACACGTTAAAATTGAAACGCACGCGGCGGAATTCGAACCAGGTCAGCGTGGCGATAAATAACGTGCTCAGTAGCCAAACCACCAACAAGCCGCTGAATTGCAACTGGCTCATGCGTTTTCTCCTGCAGCGATACGCAGCGCGCGATGCCACGGCGTGAGGTAGTTCGGGCTAAAGAAATCGATGGCACTTTTGTCCACCAGCGCAAGCTGCCGCTGCGCTTCACGCACCACCGCGACATTCAGCGTATCCGTGGTAAACAGCACCGGAATGTGCTGCTCGGTCATATCCTGCCAGAACGGGTTTTCGCGGTTGAGCACGCACGGAACACCCGCCTGGATCAGCAGACATAACGTACCAATTCCCTGCTGACGGGCAAAGATAAAATAGCCCAGATCGCACGTTCTCAGCAGCGCCAGATAGTCATCAAACTCCAGCTTATTCTGCAATATTTGCACGTTCTCAGCGCTGAATAGCGCAAGCCCCTGCTGGCGAACTTCATCAATGTAAGCGTCGTTGTTGGCCGGATAGCCCATGGGCACAACCACTTTTACCGTGTCGCCAAACTGCTGATGTACCGCCCGAAGCGCCGCCACGTGCTCATTGCTGCGATCCCCGGAGTTACCGATCAGAATCATCAGTTTACCCTCGCGCGGCGTATCGTCAGCCATGTTGTTCAGCGCAGGGTTCATGCGCGTCGGGAAATAGAGCAGCTCACCGTGTACGCTGGGATGTTGCTTTGCAAAGTAGTTGAGATCGCCACGGGTTGCGAATACGCAGCCTACACGCCCCTGGGCCATGCGGCGCAGCGGGTAGAAGAGGCGGAATTTCAAGCCGCGGGAGACTTCGTAGAGGTCTGCGCCCCAGATATGCCAGCTGCACTGGGAAGGCTTGATCCCGCCGCTCAGCAGCGCCAGCCACAGGCCGGTATTAAACTGTCCGTGGAAGAAGAAGCGCTGCTCACGGTCTGCTTTCGCTTTTTCCACAACCGCCTTCGCCAGCGCGGCTTTATCTGGCCAGAAGCGGATGTTGAGCATCGGACACGTCGCGCTCAGGCCGTTGTCCTGGCCTGCAACCATAAACTCGCGCGCGTCGGCTGTGCCGGATGCCAGTTCATCGTTGAAGAACCGTAAAACGGTCTGGTTATGGTGTGGGATGTCCGATCCCAGTATGTGAATCAGTGCAGTCATGCGCGTTTACGCCAAAGTAAAAATACGCCGCAACAGGCAGCGAAATAAACAATATAGGTCGCCATATAGGCCTGAGCAGCCCCTAGCGCACCGTGCCCGGGGATTAGCCAGTGGGAGAACGCCGTCAGCAGCGTAAACTGGCTAATTTCCGCCAGGATATACAACCGCAGCGAGGCTTTCGCTATCACCAGATAGCCGAAAACGTAAGCGCCTACTTTCAGCACATCACCCACCAGCTGCCAGGCAAACAAATCGCGCATGGCGGTAAACTTCGCCGAGAAGAGCAGCCAGATGGCGACGTCGCGCAGTAGCCAAACGGTAAAACTGGCCGCTGCCACGGCAGGAAGCACAAACCGCAGGGAGCGGATAATCTCGCGGGTAATATCCTTTTTTACGGTCAGCCGCGATAAGGTTGGCAGCAAATAGACGCTAAAGGAAGCCGTTATAAACTGGAGGTAGGCATCTGAAATGCTGCTCACGCCCTGCCAGATCCCCACTTCATCCCAGCTGTAATGCGCCGCCAGCAGGTTTCGCATCATCACATAGGCCACCGGAAGGGTGACCGACGTAATGAGCGCCATCAGGGTAAATTTCCCTAACTGGCTGGCCAACACTTTGTCCCACTGCGGCTTGAGGTAGCTTAGGGGGATAACGCCTCTGCGCATCAGCATAAACGCAGCAGGCACAACCACCAATGCTGGCACCAGCGCCAGCCCCAGCAACGCGCCCTCATAGCCGCCCAGACGATAGCAAACGTAATAGGCAATAACGCCGATGATGCTGCCCAGAATCAACGCAAGGGCGTTCCCGGCAGCATCGCGGAAGCCTTTCATTAACGCCAGCAGCAGGTTCGCCCAGGCGATGCCCATCTGGACGAGGGCAACCAGGCGCACCAGCCCCTGATAATGCGTATGTCCAAACAGCCCCTGGCTAATTGGCGCTGCAGCCAGCAAAAAGACAACGGCCAACAGCGTCGAGAAGCCCAACACCATAGCCGATGACGTGCCGACCACGTTGCGCAGCCGGGCCGGATCGTCGTGATATTGGGCTACGTATTTGGTGACGCCGTTGAAGATCCCGGCGCCGGCTAACACGCCTAACACGGTGACCAGCTGACGGAAATTGCCCGCCAGCCCGACGCCTGAGGGGCCAAATGAGACGGCCAGCAGCTTGACGACCAGCAGCCCGGCGCCAATTTTTACGAGCGTGGACGCCGCCGTCCACACCGATGCTTTCGCCAGAGACATATCAGCCGAAATAACTCAGAAGGGTATTAATCACCGTGCGCTGATTAACAGGCGCGAGGTTGTAGAACAGTGGCAAGCGAAGCAAACGCTCACTTTCTTTTGTAGTGTAGCGATCTTCGCCCGCAAACACGCCAAACGCCTCACCGGCCGGGCTTGAGTGCAGGGGAATATAGTGGAACACCGCCATGATCTCGGCCTCTTTCAGCCAGGCAATCAGCTCGCTGCGATCGTCGTTATCGCGCAGCTTAATGTAGAACATATGGGCATTGTGGACGCAATCAGCCGGAAGGGTTGGCAGCTCAATGCGCCCCGCTTTTGCCAGCGGCTCCAGCGCGTCGTAGTAGGTCTGCCACAGGGACAGGCGCTGCAGATTAATACGCTCTGCGGCCTCCAGCTGCGCCCACAGGTAGGCCGCCTGCAGATCCGCCATCAGGTAGCTTGAGCCAATATCGCGCCAGGTATATTTGTCGACCTGACCGCGGAAGAACTGGCTGCGGTTAGTGCCTTTCTCACGGATCACCTCGGCACGTTCCACCAGCGCACGATCGTTAATCAACGTCGCGCCGCCCTCACCGCCTGCGGTGTAGTTTTTGGTTTCGTGGAAGCTAAAGCAGCCGATATGGCCGATGGTTCCCAGCGCGCGCCCTTTGTAGGTGGACATTACGCCCTGCGCGGCATCTTCCACCACAAACAGGTCATGCTTTTTGGCGATCGCCATGATGGTGTCCATTTCACAGGCGACGCCCGCGTAGTGAACCGGGACAATCGCACGTGTTTTCTCGGTGATCGCGGCTTCAATCAGCGTTTCATCGATATTCATGGTATCCGGACGCACATCGACAAAGACGATTTTCGCTCCGCGCAGGACAAACGCATTCGCCGTGGAGACGAAGGTGTAGCTTGGCATAATCACTTCATCGCCGGGCTGGATGTCCAGCAGCAGCGCCGCCATCTCCAGAGATGCCGTACAGGACGGCGTCAGCAGCACTTTGGCGCTGTGAAAACGCTGTTCCATCCACTGCTGGCAGCGGCGCGTAAAACCGCCGTCGCCACAGAGCTTGCCGCTGCCCATGGCAGACTGCATATAGTCGAGTTCGGTTCCGACGACGGGTGGTGCGTTAAATGGGATCATCTTGTCACCTGTATAGCCAGTAAGCGGTGGCTTCTACGTTGGCGCCACTCGCAATATAACGTTTAAGTGCGGCGGTATTGCCCATCTGGGTTCCCACGCGCAAAGTGGTAAGCTGCTGCTGCTGTGCCCAGCGTAGCGCCGCCTGCATAAGTTTCTCGCCCATGCCGCGCCCGGCGAGCAGGCCAATGCGCGCCTCATGCTCGCTGAGCTTGCGAAGCGACACAAATCCCTGAATCTGGCCATCTGCTGCACGGAAAACCAGGCAGACGTGGTCGAATGTTCCTTTGACCGCGTTCTCAATCCATTGGGCGTAAAAACGGCCGCTGTCCTCTGGCGCGTACCAGGGCGCGCGAAAACGGCTCCGGGAAAACGCCTGCGCGGCAAGCTGCCGGAGCGCCGGGATATCCTGCTCGGTTGCTACCTCCGCGCCAGCTGAAACATGTCGGGTTAGCGCGATGGAGAGGTCAACCTCGCCTTCAACCAGCCGAAACCCGTGCTGCTGGAGCGCATCCAGCACGTCAACTCGGCTTGCCGGAACCTTCGCCTGCACGCGTTGCCAGGCCGCAAAGTCGGCTTCCGTCATGACAGGAGCGTCGTCGCTCAGGCGAACGATGGCAGAAGGCAGGCCGAAGAAAGCACTCTCCCATTCCAGAGGTTCAAGCACGCCATTGAGTTGACTCAACGCCACACACCCTTCGTATCCACCACATACTGCTGAGATACCGCATCGCCAGGGATGGCTTTGAAGGCGTTATGATCCACCAGCAGTACCAGAACGTCCGCCGTTGCCAGCGCATCATCAAGAGCGGTAAGCGTGCAGTGCCCCGCCAGCTTTGCGGGCAGCGCGTGAATATTCGGCTCAACCACCTGCGTTTCGCCCTTGTGCCACTCGGCAATCATCCCGGCAATTTCCATCGCCGGACTTTCGCGCAGATCGTCGATGTTTGGCTTAAAGGCCAGGCCAAAGCAGGCAATTTTCAGCTCGCTGGCGCGTTTGCCGCTCTCGGCCAGGCAGTCTGCGACCGTGGCTTTTACCTGGTTCAACACCCAGTGCGGCTTACTGTCGTTAACTTCGCGCGCGGTGCGGATCAGACGGGCCTGCTTCGGATTTTGCGCCACGATAAACCACGGGTCGACGGCGATACAGTGCCCCCCAACGCCAGGGCCGGGCTGGAGAATGTTGACGCGCGGATGGCGATTCGCAAGGCGAATCAATTCCCAGACGTTAATCCCCCGATCGGCGCAAATCAGCGACAGTTCGTTCGCAAAGGCGATGTTGACGTCGCGGAAGCTGTTTTCCGTCAGTTTGCACATTTCAGCGGTGCGGGAGTTGGTCACTACGCATTCGCCTTCGAGGAAAATTTTGTACAGCTCGCTGGCGCGCGCGGAGCAGACCGGGGTCATGCCGCCGATCACGCGATCGTTTTTAATCAGTTCGACCATTACCTGGCCTGGCAGAACGCGCTCCGGGCAGTAGGCGATATTAATATCGGCCTGCTCTCCCGCCTGCTGCGGGAAGCTTAAATCAGGGCGCGCCTCCGCCAGCCACTGCGCCATCTGTTCGGTGGCGCCCACTGGCGACGTGGATTCCAGAATGACCAGCGCCCCTTTCTTCAGGACAGGGGCGATAGATTTCGCCGCCGCCTCAACGTAAACCATGTCCGGCTCGTGCTCGCCTTTAAACGGCGTTGGAACCGCAATCAGATATGCATCGGCTTCAACCGGGGTGGTACTGGCGCGCAGGAATCCCCCCTCCACCGCTTTTTTCACCACGCGGTCGAGATCGGGCTCTACGATATGAATTTCGCCGCGGTTAATGGTTTCTACCGCTCGCGCGTTGATGTCCACGCCCACAACCTGCTTTTGACGAGAAGCAAAGGCAGCCGCAGTAGGCAGTCCAATATAGCCAAGACCCACGACAGAAATGGTAGTAAAACTCATAGCGATACCCGATTGTGTTTAAGTGCATGCAAAATACGGCCACAAGCCTGCCCATCACCGTACGGGTTATGGGCCCGGCTCATCGCCTGATATTCTTCGTCATCGTGCAGCAGGCGCGTGACCTCGTCGACGATACGCTGCGTGTCCGTACCCACCAGACGCACCGTGCCCGCGGTAACCGCTTCCGGGCGTTCGGTCGTTTCACGCATCACCAGCACGGGCTTGCCGAGGGAAGGCGCCTCTTCTTGAATGCCGCCGGAATCGGTGAGGATCAGCCAGGCGTGGTTCATCAGCCAGACAAACGGCATGTAGTCCTGTGGTTCAATCAGCAGGACGTTGTCGACATGGCCGAGGATGCGGTTAACCGGCTCGCTGACGTTAGGGTTAAGATGCACCGGATAGACAATCTGCACATCTTCATTCTGCGCCGCGATTTCAGCCAGCGCGTGGCAGATTTGCTCAAAGCCACGGCCAAAGCTTTCGCGACGGTGGCCCGTCACCAGAATCGTCTTCTTACCGTTGTTCAGGAACGGGTAACGCGCGGCAAGTTTCGCCTGAAGATCGGTATTCGCCAGCACACGGTCACGCACCCAAATCAGGGCGTCAATCACCGTATTCCCGGTCACAAAGATTTTGTTATCGGCGATATTTTCTTGCAGCAGGTTCTGACGCGAGTTTTCCGTAGGCGCGAAGTGGTACATCGCCAGATGCCCGGTGAGCGTACGGTTAGCCTCTTCCGGCCACGGCGAGTAAAGGTTGCCGGTGCGTAAACCGGCCTCAACGTGCCCCACGGGGATACGCTGGTAAAATGCGGCCAGGCTTGTGGCAACCGTTGTAGTGGTGTCGCCATGCACCAGCACGACGTCTGGTTTAAACGATTCCAGAATAGGCTTTAACCCTTCCAGAATACGGCAGGTGATCTCCGTTAATCCTTGTCCCGGCTTCATAATATTGAGATCGTAATCCGGGACGATAGAAAAGAGAGACAAGACCTGATCGAGCATCTCCCGATGCTGAGCAGTAACGCATACCTTCGCTTCAATATCAGGATCTCTGGCCAGCGCATGAACCAGAGGCGCCATCTTTATGGCCTCCGGCCTGGTGCCAAATACGGTAAGTACTTTCACATCGATTCTCTTCGATTAAGCGATGAAGGCCGCAGCCTTCATCGTAGACGGCGTTCTCAGTGTGTGCGGCGACGCGTTAACGCCACGCCAGCGCCGATCAGTGCACCCACAATTCCCCACATAATCATCAGGAATGCGCGGCGCGGACTATCGCGTTTTACAGGTTCTTCAGGCGTTCTTAAATAACGATAGGTCTGAAAACGGGAATCCAATGTCGGCCCTACGTTCAGCGTGTTCAGCATGGCGCGGTTTTGATCGTAGTCGAGATCAAAGTCCGGGCCTACGGCCTGGAGGTTTTCCAGACGCGCCTGCAGCATTGGGCGACCAAGCAGGAACATTTCGGAATCAGGCAGTTCATCAGCCGGAACATCCGTCTCACTGCGGGAGATATTGTGTTGTTCCGCAATTTTCAGCGCCTGCTCAATGTTGTGCACGCGGCGGTTGAAAATGGCCTTAGCCACCTCTTCCTGCCGTTTCACCTGGGCTTTCATCTGAATCGTACGGGCAGCCCATGCGCCTTTAAGCTCATCGTTCAGATGGCTCGCCGCACGCTGGCTGGCAAAGGCGACATACTGACGCAGCAGGTTGTTGGCATCTGGCGCGGTTTCAGCGATTAGCTTCACGCTATCGTTTATGTTGCGAAGCGCATCACCCGGCATAAACTGGATATTGTTAATCATGTCATCCAGAAGAGCGGCATCTGCTTTACTGTTACCCGCCATGCGCTGCTTGTAATAGTCCGTCTGATTCCAGAAATCACGACGGGTATCCCAGGACGCAAGCTGCATCACGAACTCTTTGTAGGCTTCATCCATGACGGATGCTTGATCGGGCGTAGCGAGATTGGCTTTGATATCCAGATTACGCAAGAACTGCTGCTGCGAGTAGTACCCGCCCAGCATATTAACCGTTGGTCTGTCAGCGATCGCCGTGGCGCTCCACTCTTGTTTTGCAAAGAAGGTGTAGGCGAGCGCAACAAGCGCAAAGCCTATTGCGACCCCAGCAATCCACAGCTTGCCTGCCCATAACACGCGAAACAAGCCACGAATATCCAGCTCATTTTCGGTCATCTCTGATTTTGCTCCCGCCAACGGTTGAGTCATCACAATCCCAGTTTATTTAGTTAAAGTTGGATTATTGCCACTATTTCGACGCATCCTGCGCTTGATACGCTTAACGAAACGCGCAACTTTCCAGGCGCGTTTAATGCAATAGCCATACAGGGAAAACGCAAGCAAGAACAATACCAACATAACCCACTCAGGAATAAAGTGGGCATATTCCGCTGCCACGCCAATCCCCGCAAGAATAGCAGCCGCCAGCGTAATAAGCACAAAAGCCTGACGGGAAGTAAATCCTGCTCGCATGATCAAATGATGAATATGCTGTCGGTCGGCTGAGAAAGGACTCATCCCTTTACGCAGGCGGCGATACATAATTGCCACCATATCCATTAGCGGAATGGCAATGATCCATAGCGCAGTTACCGGGCTAATTGGATGAACCTTACCCTGCGTGGTTTCAAGCAAGATCCAGATGATGGTAAATCCAATAAGCGTGCTGCCCGCATCGCCCATGAAGACTTTGTAGCGACGCCCAAGCACACCAAGATTCAACAGGATATAAGGCAGAATGGCGGCAATCATAGCGAAACACCACATGGCGAGACTGTATTGCCCATCAAACCACAAAATCATACCGATAGCAGCAAATGAGACGCAGGAGAGTCCCCCCAGCAGGCCATCAATGCCATCCACCATATTGAACGCGTTTATCGCAACCCACACGGCAAAAAGGGTAAGGAAATAGCCAAACGGGCCAAGCACCATCTCCCATGAGCCAACGATGTAGCCCAGACTGCTGAGATGCAGTTTTGCAACCACCATCATCGCGATACCGACCGCCGCCTGAACAAAAGCGCGAATTTTGACGCTGATGTCATAACGATCGTCGAGTGCCCCTACCACGACCAGCACCGTCGCACAAATTAGATACAGTCTGGCATGCGGAATATAATAATCAGCAATCGCGAAGGCAAAGCAGATGCCCGCAAAAACGGAGATACCGCCCACCAGGGGGATCATGCCTTGATGGCGTTTTCGGAAGTTGGGTTTATCCACCAGCCCCAGATATTTCGCCACCTTACGTGCCAGAAACAAAAAGCAGGTGGTGAATAAAAAAATACTGGTTAGCTCAGTAAACGTATCAAGTAGGTTCACAATGGATGTTCTCAACAAAGTTAGTCAAGGAAGTATAACCACGAAGGCGCCGCGCCTAAAGGCATAAAGCACACCTCTTACAATCCCATTTGTTTATTATTCAATCTATTAATGTTTTTTCTCTGCGAATAATCTTATTGTCGCACCGGCTGGTCAAAATTGGCAGTCTGAGGTTATAGCGTATAAGCCATAAATGAAAAACGCCACGTAAAAACGTGGCGTTTGCTGGCTTTATTTGCGTTACGAGCGTTTCATCATGTCGAAGAAATCGTCGTTGGTTTTGGTCATCGCCAGTTTATTGATGAGGAATTCCATTGCGTCGATTTCACCCATTGGATGGATGATTTTGCGCAGGATCCACATTTTCTGCAGCTCTTCCTGCGTGGTGAGCAGCTCTTCTTTACGGGTACCGGAACGGTTGTAGTCGATAGCCGGGAAGACGCGTTTTTCAGCGATTTTACGAGAGAGGTGCAGTTCCATGTTGCCTGTACCTTTAAACTCTTCGTAGATAACCTCGTCCATTTTGGAGCCGGTATCAATCAGCGCCGTCGCGATGATGGTCAGGCTGCCGCCCTCTTCCACGTTACGTGCAGCACCGAAGAAACGCTTCGGACGATGCAGGGCGTTAGCGTCCACACCACCGGTCAGCACTTTACCTGACGCAGGAACAACGGTGTTGTAGGCACGCGCCAGACGGGTGATGGAGTCGAGCAGGATGATCACGTCTTTCTTGTGCTCAACCAGGCGTTTCGCCTTCTCGATAACCATTTCCGCAACCTGAACGTGACGAGATGCCGGTTCGTCGAAGGTAGAAGCCACAACTTCACCTTTAACCAGACGCTGCATCTCGGTCACTTCTTCCGGACGCTCGTCAATCAGCAGCACCATCAGCACGCAGTCTGGGTGGTTGTACGCGATGCTCTGCGCAATGTTTTGCAGCAGCATGGTTTTACCCGCTTTCGGCGGCGCGACAATAAGACCACGCTGACCACGACCAATTGGCGAAGCCAGGTCCAGAACGCGAGCGGTCAAGTCTTCGGTAGAACCGTTACCACGCTCCATGCGCAGGCGAGAGTTCGCGTGCAGCGGCGTTAAGTTCTCAAACAGGATCTTATTGCGCGAGTTTTCTGGTTTGTCGTAGTTAACTTCGTTAACTTTCAACAGCGCAAAGTAGCGTTCACCCTCTTTTGGAGGACGAATCTTACCTGAAATGGTGTCACCAGTGCGGAGGTTGAAACGGCGGATTTGGCTAGGGGATACGTAGATGTCGTCAGGGCCGGCGAGGTAGGAGCTGTCTGCAGAGCGGAGGAAACCAAATCCGTCTTGCAATATCTCCAGCACACCGTCGCCAAAGATATCTTCGCCACTCTTAGCGTGCTGCTTCAGGATGGCGAAAATGATGTCCTGCTTGCGCATACGAGCCTGGTTTTCCAGCCCCATATTTTCGCCGAGAGTGATCAGCTCAGAAACCGGCGTATTCTTTAATTCGGTAAGATTCATAATGGTGTGGGTTCTTAAACTCGGGGTGATACTCGAACTTAATGTTGTGAATGGTATGGCAGGGTCATCCATGCCTGTTTAGCGGCCATCGACTCATGTCTGTTCGCTGTCTGGTCACAGGGAAAGAACGCAGAACTGAAACGACAAGACGGATTGAGTGACAAGCCCGGAATCTAGCAACTTCACGCACTGTGTAAGTCAACAACGGGAAGTATCGGGTAAAACAAGATTCAAACAACAAGATATGTTTAAAACGAAGTCATAGCTAACTTAGCACGACTAAAGCCGGGCGTCCAGAGATCCACACAATTTAGGCGCTCTGGACGCGCAGCCGAGAAACCTTACGCCAGGTTAGCGTCCAGGAACTCTTTCAGTTGACCTTTGGACAGTGCGCCCACTTTGGTCGCCGCCACTTCACCGTTCTTGAACAGCAGCAGGGTCGGAATGCCACGGATACCGTATTTTGGCGCGGTGCCCGGGTTCTGGTCGATGTTCAGTTTGGCAACGGTCAGTTTGCCCTGATATTCGTCAGCGATCTCATCCAGAATCGGGGCGATCATTTTGCAAGGACCACACCATTCAGCCCAGAAATCGACGAGGATCAGCCCGTCAGCCTTAAGTACGTCCGTGTCAAAACTGTCGTCAGTCAGGTGAATAATTTTATCGCTCATATATAACTCCACAGGAATAAGCCTGGTACGTTGGTTTCGACTCCACCAACGACGTGTTGATGTCGCATTAACCAACTAAAGGTTGACTTTATTTCACCGGATACGCTTTCGTAAAGCAATAGTAAGCTGATATTCTAACGCACTATGAGCAAAACACACTTAACAGAACAGAAGTTTTCCGACTTCGCCCTGCACCCAAAGGTGATTGAAGCCCTTGAAACAAAAGGGTTTCATAACTGCACGCCCATTCAGGCTCTCGCCCTGCCGCTGACGCTGGCCGGCCGCGATGTTGCAGGGCAGGCGCAAACCGGTACTGGCAAAACGATGGCGTTTTTAACGTCAACGTTTCATTATTTACTTTCTCACCCCGCGATTGCAGACCGCAACGTTAACCAGCCGCGCGCGCTAATTATGGCCCCGACGCGAGAACTGGCGGTACAGATCCACGCAGACGCGGAACCTCTGGCTCAGGCGACTGGCCTGAAGCTTGGCCTGGCCTATGGCGGCGACGGCTACGATAAGCAGCTGAAAGTGCTGGAAAGCGGTGTAGATATCCTTATCGGCACCACCGGTCGCCTGATTGATTACGCCAAACAGAATCACATTAACCTCGGTGCAATCCAGGTTGTGGTGCTGGATGAAGCGGACCGTATGTACGATCTGGGCTTCATTAAAGATATTCGTTGGTTGTTCCGCCGCATGCCTGCTGCCAACCAGCGTCTGAACATGCTGTTCTCTGCAACCCTTTCTTATCGCGTTCGCGAGCTGGCGTTTGAACAAATGAACAACGCCGAATATGTTGAAGTGGAACCCGAGCAGAAAACCGGCCACCGCATTAAAGAAGAGCTCTTCTACCCTTCTAATGAAGAGAAAATGCGCCTGCTGCAGACGCTGATCGAAGAAGAGTGGCCAGATCGCGCCATTATTTTTGCGAACACTAAACACCGCTGTGAAGACATCTGGGGCCATCTGGCTGCAGACGGTCACCGCGTCGGCCTGCTGACCGGCGACGTAGCGCAGAAAAAACGCCTGCGTATTCTTGAAGAATTTACCCGTGGCGACCTCGATATTCTGGTCGCAACCGACGTCGCCGCACGCGGTCTGCATATTCCAGCCGTAACGCACGTCTTTAACTACGATCTGCCAGACGACTGCGAAGACTACGTTCACCGTATCGGGCGTACCGGTCGCGCAGGTGCAAGCGGTCACTCTATTAGCCTTGCGTGCGAAGAGTATGCGCTGAACCTTCCGGCCATTGAGACCTACATCGGTCACTCTATCCCGCAGAGCAAATACAACCCGGAAGCGCTGTTAAGCGAACTGCCGCCGCCTAAGCGTCTTACCCGCCCTCGCGCCGGCAATGGCCCGCGTCGTTCCGGTCCGCCGCGCAATCGTCGTCGTTCAGGTTAAGACATGATGCTCACCTCTACCTCGCTATATGCGGCAATTGATCTCGGTTCTAATAGTTTTCATATGCTGGTTGTGCGTGAGGTAGCGGGAAGCATACAAACGCTGACGCGCATTAAGCGCAAGGTCCGCCTCGCGGCGGGCCTGAGCAGTGATAATCATCTTTCCCCCGAAGCCATGGAACGTGGCTGGCAGTGTCTGCGCCTCTTTGCAGAACGCTTGCAGGATATCCCGCATGCGCAAATCCGCGTTGTCGCGACAGCGACGCTCCGCCTGGCGGTTAACGCCGTCGATTTTATTGCCAAAGCGCAGGAAATCCTCGGCTGTCCGGTTCAGGTCATCAGCGGCGAAGAGGAAGCGCGCCTGATTTATCAGGGCGTTGCGCATACTACCGGGGGTGACGATCGTCGCCTGGTGGTGGATATCGGCGGAGCAAGCACCGAGCTTGTTACTGGCACAGGCGCCCAGGCGACCTCGCTGTTCAGCCTGTCGATGGGCTGCGTAACCTGGCTTGAACGCTACTTTACCGACCGAAATCTCGCCCAGGAGAACTTCGACGAGGCGGAAAATGCCGCACGCGACGTGCTGCGTCCGGTGATGGAAAAACTGCGTTACCACGGCTGGAAGGTCTGCGTCGGTGCCTCTGGTACGGTACAGGCACTGCAGGAAATCATGATGGCGCAGGGGATGGACGAGCGGATTACGCTTCCCAAGCTCCAGCAGCTTAAGCAGCGCGCTATTCAGTGCGGTCGTCTTGAAGAGCTTGAGATTGAAGGGCTCACGCTGGAACGCGCGCTGGTTTTCCCAAGCGGGCTTGCCATTCTGATCGCCATTTTCACCGAGCTGAACATCCAGTGTATGACCCTGGCCGGGGGCGCCCTGCGCGAAGGTCTGGTCTACGGGATGCTGCATCTGTCGGTCGATCAGGATATCCGCAGCCGTACGCTGCGCAACGTGCAGCGCCGCTTTATCGTAGACACCGATCAGGCACAGCGCGTAGGGCAACTCGCGTCGCTGTTCGCCGATCAGGTTAAACACTGCTGGGATATTGAACCGTTAAGCCGCGATTTACTGCTCAGTGCGTGCGCGCTGCATGAAATTGGCCTGAGCGTCGAGTACAAGCAAGCCCCTCTCCATGCGGCCTGGCTGGTACGTAATCTCGATTTGCCAGGCTATACCCCCGCGCAGAAAAAGCTTCTGGCAACGCTTCTGCTGAACCAGACTAACGCCGTCGATCTCTCTTCGCTCCATCAGCAGAATGCCGTTCCGCCGCGCGTGGCTGAACATCTTTGCCGTTTACTTCGCCTGGCGATTTTATTTGCCAACCGCCGCCGAGACGATCTTCTTCCTGCCATAACGCTTGCGGCAGAAGACGAGAAGCTTACGCTGACGCTGCCGAAAAAATGGATGGATAACCACCCGCTGGGTGCAGAGCTGGTCGAACAGGAGTGTCAGTGGCAGAGCTATGTGCACTGGCCGCTTGAGGTAAATTAAGGGCGGGAAAAATGCCGGGTGGCGCTGCGCTTACCCGGCCTACAACGCCTTCTGAATTATCCCTTCTCTTTAGCTTTTGCCAGCATGGCGCGAATGTTAGCTACGTTAGCCTGACCTTTATGCATACGCTCTTCAGCAGTGATCGCTTTGCGTTCTTGCTCCCATATGAGGTCGTCCTGCGGTAGCTCCAGCAGGAAACGACTCGGCTCCGGGCGCACCAGCTCGCCATACTGTCTGCGCTCTTTGCACAGGGTAAAGATCAGCTCTTTCTGGGCGCGGGTGATGCCCACGTAGGCCAGTCGGCGCTCTTCGTCGACGTTATCTTCATCAATACTGCTTTGGTGCGGCAGCAGGCCCTCTTCCATCCCGACCAGGTAGACGTAGGGGAATTCCAGCCCTTTCGACGCATGCAGGGTCATCAGCTGAACCTGATCGGCCTCCTCTTCGCTCTCGCCGCGCTCCATCATGTCGCGCAGCGTAAAGCGGGTGACCACCTGCGTCAGGGTCATCGGTTCGTCGATCTCAGAGCCTTCCAGCATTTCGGTCATCCAGCTAAAGAGCTGGTTGACGTTTTTCATGCGCATCTCTGCCGCTTTCGGGCTGGCGGAGGTTTCGTAAAGCCAGGATTCGTAATCAATACCGTGGATCAAATCACGCACGGCGGCCACAGGTTCGCGTTCTGCCAGGCGCTGCACCTCACCCAGCCAGTGGGTAAAGCGGGTTAACGAGTCATAGCCGCGTCCGGTCAGCGTCTGGCTTAGCCCCATGTCGAAGCTGGCGGTAAACATGCTTTTGTTGCGTGTCATCGCCCATTCACCGAGCTTTTGCAGCGTCGCCGGGCCAATCTCGCGCTTCGGCGTGTTCACGATGCGCAGGAAGGCGCTGTCGTCATCCGGGTTGGTCAGCACGCGCAGATAGGCCAGCAGATCCTTAATTTCCGGACGCGAGAAGAACGAGGTACCGCCTGAAATTTTGTACGGAATACGGTTCTGCATCAGCATCTTTTCAAAGACGCGCGACTGATGGTTGCCGCGATAGAGGATCGCGTAATCCTTATATTCGGTTTTGTTGACGAAGTGGTGGGCAATCAGCTCCCCGGTAACGCGTTCGGCTTCATGCTCCTCATTGTTGGCGCTAAGCACCTTCAGCTCCGCCCCGTAGCCCAGCTCGGAGAACAGGCGTTTCTCGAACACGTGGGGGTTGTTGGCGATAAGTATGTTCGCCGCCTTCAGTATTCGACCGGATGAACGGTAGTTTTGCTCCAGCTTGATCACCTGCAGCGCCGGGAAATCCTTGCTCAGCAGGACCAGGTTTTGCGGTCGCGCGCCGCGCCAGGAGTAGATAGACTGATCGTCATCGCCCACAACGGTAAAGCGCGCGCGTTGCCCTACCAGCAATTTCACCAGCTCGTACTGGCTGGTGTTGGTATCCTGATACTCATCCACCAGCAGGTAGCGGATTTTATTCTGCCAGCGCTCGCGCACCTCTTCATTGCGCTGCAGAAGCAGCGTGGGCAGCAGGATCAGGTCATCGAAATCCAGCACGTTGCACGCTTTCATGTGCGCATCGTACAGGCCGTAGCAGTGGGCGAAGATCCGATCCCGTTCGCCTTTGGCGATCGCCGCAGCCTGGGCCGGCGTCATGAGATCGTTTTTCCAGTTGGAGATCGTCGAGATCAGCTGCTGCAGCAGAACTTTGTCATCCTCGATCAGCCCTTCGGTAAGCTCTTTGAGCAATGCGACCTGATCGGTGTCGTCAAACAGCGAGAAGTTGGACTTCATTCCCAGCGCCGCATACTCGCGTTTGATGATATCCAGCCCCAGCGTGTGGAAGGTGGAGATCATCAGCCCGCGCGCCTCTTTACGGCCCAGCGTCTGGCCGACACGCTCTTTCATCTCACGCGCCGCTTTATTGGTAAAGGTAACCGCCGCAATGTGGCGCGCCTGGTACCCGCAGTTGTGGATCAGATGGGCGATTTTGTTGGTGATCACGCGGGTTTTACCGGATCCTGCACCTGCCAGCACCAGACAGGGTCCGGTGACAAATTCGACGGCTTGTTGTTGTCCGGGGTTTAAACGCATAAATGATCGCTCAATGAAAGTCAGGAGGGGAGAATAACAGCGTGGTAGTATAGCGAGCCTAATCCATACCACTCAAGGCACGATCATGGCAAAAACAGCAGCAGCACTGCATATCCTTGTTAAAGAAGAGAAACTGGCTCAGGATCTTCTGGAGCAGATCAAAAACGGCGCCGACTTCGGCAAGCTGGCGAAGAAGCACTCCATCTGCCCGTCCGGCAAACGCGGCGGCGATCTGGGTGAATTCCGCCAGGGCCAGATGGTTCCGGCGTTCGATAAAGTGGTCTTCTCTTGCCCGGTACTGGAGCCAACCGGACCGCTGCACACCCAGTTCGGTTATCACATTATAAAAGTACTGTATCGGAAATAAACAGCAAGGCCTTCTCTAAGAGAAGGCCTTTAATGTTTGCACCCTCTCCCCGTGGGAGAGGGTCGGGGTGAGGGCATCAGCCCGCACCAGGTGTTAGCCCGCTACCGCGATACGCTTCATATCGGTCATGTAGCCACGCAGCTTCTGGCCCACTTTCTCGATGTCGTGGCTACGAATCGCTTCGTTTACGTCACGCAGCTGCGCGTTATCGACCGCACCTTCCGCAATCGCTTTGCCCAGATCGCCCGTCTGCAGGGTGGCCATGAACTCTTTCAGCAGCGGTACGCAGGCGTAAGAGAACAGGTAGTTACCGTATTCTGCGGTATCAGAGATAACCACGTTCATTTCATACAGACGCTTACGGGCGATGGTGTTCGCGATCAGCGGCAGCTCGTGCAGCGATTCATAGTATGCAGACTCTTCGATGATGCCGGAATCCACCATGGTTTCGAACGCCAGCTCAACGCCTGCTTTTACCATCGCGATCATCAGTACGCCTTTATCGAAGTACTCTTGCTCACTTATTTTGCCGTCGAACTGTGCAGCGTTTTCAAACGCGGTTTTACCGGTCTCTTCGCGCCAGGTCAGCAGATTTTTATCGTCGTTCGCCCAGTCCGCCATCATGCCGGAGGAGAACTCGCCGGAAATGATGTCGTCCATGTGTTTCTGGAACAGCGGCGCCATGATGGTTTTCAGCTGTTCAGACAGCGCGTAAGCACGCAGTTTTGCCGGGTTGGACAGACGGTCCATCATCAGCGTGATGCCGCCCTGCTTCAGCGCTTCGGTGATGGTTTCCCAGCCGAACTGAATCAGTTTTTCGGCGTATGCCGGGTCAGTACCTTCTTCCACCAGCTTGTCGAAGCACAGCAGAGAGCCGGCCTGCAGCATACCGCAGAGGATAGTCTGCTCACCCATCAGGTCAGATTTCACTTCGGCAACGAAGGAAGATTCCAAAACGCCCGCGCGGTGGCCGCCGGTCGCCGCTGCCCATGCCTTGGCAATCGCCATGCCTTCGCCTTTCGGATCGTTTTCCGGGTGAACTGCGATAAGCGTCGGCACGCCGAAACCGCGTTTGTACTCTTCACGCACTTCCGTACCCGGGCACTTCGGCGCCACCATCACAACGGTGATGTCTTTACGGATCTGCTCGCCCACTTCAACGATGTTGAAGCCATGGGAGTAACCCAGCGCCGCGCCGTCTTTCATCATTGGCTGAACCGCACGCACCACGTCTGAGTGCTGCTTGTCTGGCGTCAGGTTAACCACCAGATCGGCCTGCGGGATCAGCTCTTCGTAGGTACCTACTTTGAAGCCGTTTTCGGTCGCTTTGCGCCAGGAAGCACGCTTCTCAGCGATCGCTTCTTTACGCAGGGCGTAGGAGATATCCAGCCCGGAGTCACGCATGTTCAGGCCCTGGTTCAGACCCTGCGCGCCACAGCCGACGATGACCACTTTTTTACCCTGAAGGTAGCTCGCGCCATCGGCAAATTCATCGCGGCCCATAAAGCGGCATTTGCCCAGCTGCGCCAGCTGCTGGCGCAAGTTCAGTGTATTAAAGTAGTTAGCCATGGGTGATACCTCGTAATGTTGTGCGTCTTATTGTTCGGTTCGCTTATGCGAGAATGAACTTACTATATGACAGGAAATTTATTGCGGAAATTGATATATTCACAACGTCACGTTGCAATATGTGCAATGTAAAAAGGGGAAGTGGAATCAATGGATTTACGCGATCTGAAATTGTTCCTGCATCTGGCGGAAAGCCGTCACTTTGGCCGCAGCGCCCGGGCGATGCACGTCAGCCCCTCCACGCTTTCGCGCCAGATCCAGCGCCTTGAGGAAGACCTCGGCCAGCCCCTTTTTGTACGCGATAACCGCACCGTCACCCTCACCGAAGCCGGGGAAGAACTGCGCGTCTTTGCCCAGCAGACCTTGCTACAGTACCAGCAGCTGCGGCATACCATTGACCAGCAAGGGCCCTCGCTTTCCGGCGAGCTGCATATTTTCTGCTCCGTGACCGCGGCCTATAGCCATCTGCCGCCCATCCTCGATCGCTTTCGCGCAGAGCATCCGTCTGTCGAAATCAAGCTCACCACCGGCGACGCCGCCGACGCCATGGAAAAAGTCGTTACGGGTGAAGCCGATCTCGCCATTGCCGGAAAGCCCGAAACCCTGCCGGGCGCGGTGGCGTTTTCGATGCTGGAAAATCTGGCGGTGGTGCTGATTGCCCCTGCCCTGCCCTGCCCGGTGCGTAACCAGGTGTCGGTGGAGAAACCGGACTGGTCCACGGTGCCGTTCATCATGGCCGATCAGGGGCCGGTCCGCCGCCGCATTGAGCTGTGGTTCCGCCGTCAGAAGATCAGCAATCCGTCAATTTACGCGACGGTGGGCGGCCATGAGGCGATGGTCTCGATGGTGGCGCTGGGCTGCGGCGTGGCGCTCCTGCCGGAAGTGGTGCTGGAGAACAGCCCGGAACCGGTACGCAATCGCGTGATGATTTTAGAGCGCAGCGACGAGAAAACGCCGTTTGAGCTTGGCGTCTGTGCACAAAAAAAGCGGCTGCATGAGCCGCTTATTGATGCGTTCTGGAAGATCCTGCCCAACCACTAGCCGGATGGCGGCGCGAGCGCCTTATCCGGCCTACGGCTCGAAAGAACGTAGGCCTGATAAGCGCAGCGCCATCAGGCATTTTCCCGAGCACCCTAGCCCGCGAGGAAGAACCTGAACGCCGGGTTATGGGTTTCGTCGTGACACTCATAGCCCAGCTCGTTCAGCCGCGTTTCGAAATCCGGCTCGTGCTCGCCCAGTTCGAACGCCGCCAGCACGCGGCCGTAGTCGGTGCCGTGGCTGCGGTAGTGGAACAGGGAAATGTTCCAGTGCGTGCCCAGCGTGTGCAGGAACTTGAGCAGCGCGCCCGGCGATTCCGGGAACTCGAAGCTGAACAGGCGCTCCCGCAGCGGCTTCGACGGACGCCCGCCGACCATGTAGCGTACGTGCAGCTTCGCCATCTCGTCGTCGGAGAGATCCACCACGCTGTAGCCGCCCTCATGCAGCAGGTGGAGGATCTCTTTACGCTCCTCCACGCCCCGGCTCAGGCGCACGCCAACAAAAATGCAGGCGTCTTTGGCGTCGGCAAAGCGGTAGTTGAATTCCGTTACCGAACGACCGCCCAGCAGCTGGCAGAACTTGAGGAAGCTGCCCTTCTCTTCCGGAATGGTCACCGCCAGCAGCGCTTCACGCTGTTCGCCCAGCTCGCAGCGCTCGGAAACGTAGCGCAGACCGTGGAAATTCACGTTCGCACCAGACAGCACGTGCGCCAGACGCTCGCCGCGAATGTTGTGCTGCGCGACGTATTTTTTCATCCCCGCCAGCGCAAGCGCGCCGGACGGCTCCGCTACCGCGCGCACGTCCTCGAACAGATCTTTCATCGCCGCGCAGATGGCGTCGCTGTCGACGGTGATGATGTCGTCGAGATACTCCTGGCACAGGCGGAAGGTTTCATCCCCGATGCGTTTCACCGCCACGCCTTCGGCAAACAGCCCGACGCGCGGCAGATCGACCGGATGACCGGCATCCAGCGCCGCCTTCAGGCAGGCAGAGTCTTCCGCCTCAACGGCGATGACTTTAATCTGCGGCATCAGCTGTTTGATCAGCACCGCGACGCCCGCAGCCAGGCCGCCGCCGCCGACCGGCACAAACACGCGGTCGAGATGGGCATCCTGCTGCAGCAGCTCAAGCGCCAGCGTGCCCTGCCCGGCAATCACCATCGGATGGTCGAACGGCGGCACCCAGGTGAAACCCTGCTGCTGCGCCAGCTCAATCGCTTTGGCTTTGGCTTCGTCAAAGTTAGCGCCGTGGAGCAATACTTCGCCGCCGAAGCCGCGCACCGCATCGACTTTAATATCCGCCGTGGCAACCGGCATCACGATTAACGCTTTCAGCCCCAGACGGGCAGACGAGAACGCCACGCCCTGGGCGTGGTTGCCTGCCGACGCGGTGATCACACCGCGCGCTTTCTGCTCGTCGGTCAGCCCGGCCATCATCGCGTAGGCGCCGCGCAGCTTGAAGCTGTGCACCGGCTGACGGTCTTCGCGCTTCACCAGGATCACGTTGTCGAGGCGCGAAGAGAGTTTTTCCATTTTCTGCAGGGGGGTGACCTGCACGGCTTCATAGACCGGCGCGCGCAGCACCGCTCTCAGGTATTCCGCCCCCTCGGGGGCGGCGGATAAGGGTTGAGACTCGGCCATCATTAGCCCCCAAGTTTAGATTTATCGCGCACCGCGCCTTTATCCGCACTGGTGGCAAGGCTCGCGTAGGCGCGCAGGGCGAAGGAGACTTCACGCTGACGGTCTTTCGGCGTCCAGGCTTTGTCGCCGCGGGCTTCCTGCGCTTCACGACGGGCCGCAATCTCCTGGTCGCTCAGCTTCAGCTGAATGCCGCGATTTGGAATATCGATTTCGATCAGGTCGCCGTCTTCAATGATGGCGATGTTGCCGCCGCTTGCCGCTTCCGGCGAAACGTGGCCGATAGAGAGGCCGGAGGTACCGCCCGAGAAACGTCCGTCGGTGATCAGCGCGCAGGCCTTACCGAGTCCCATAGATTTCAGGAAGGTGGTTGGGTAGAGCATCTCCTGCATGCCCGGACCGCCTTTCGGCCCTTCGTAGCGAATGACGACCACATCACCCGCCACCACTTTACCGCCGAGGATGGCTTCAACCGCATCGTCCTGGCTTTCATACACTTTGGCCGGGCCGGTAAATTTCAGGATGCTGTCGTCCACGCCTGCGGTTTTTACGATGCAGCCGTTTTCCGCGAAGTTACCGTACAGCACGGCCAGACCGCCGTCTTTGCTGTAGGCGTGCTCCAGCGAGCGGATACAGCCTTCGGCGCGGTCATCGTCCAGGGTGTCCCAGCGGCAGTCCTGCGAGAACGCCTGAGTGGTGCGGATGCCCGCCGGACCGGCGCGGAACATCTTTTTCACCGCGTCGTCTTTGGTCAGCATCACGTCGTACTGGTCCAGCGACTCCGGCAGCGTCAGGCCGAGCACGTTTTTCACTTCACGGTTCATCAGGCCCGCACGATCCAGCTCGCCCAGAATGCCCAGCACGCCGCCCGCGCGGTGTACGTCTTCCATGTGGTACTTCTGGGTACTCGGCGCGACTTTACACAGCTGCGGGACTTTGCGGGACAGCTTGTCGATGTCGCTCATGGTGAAGTCGATTTCGGCTTCCTGCGCGGCGGCCAGCAGGTGGAGAACGGTGTTGGTGGAGCCGCCCATGGCGATATCCAGCGTCATGGCGTTCTCAAACGCCGCTTTGCTGGCGATGTTGCGCGGCAGCGCGCTGGCATCGTCCTGCTCGTAGTAGCGTTTGGTCAGCTCAACGATGCGCTTACCGGCGTTGAGGAACAGCTGCTTACGGTCGGCGTGGGTCGCCAGCAGCGAGCCGTTGCCCGGCTGAGACAGGCCCAGCGCTTCGGTCAGGCAGTTCATGGAGTTGGCGGTGAACATTCCGGAGCAGGAGCCGCAGGTCGGGCACGCGGAGCGCTCAACCTGGTCGCTCTGCTCGTCAGAGACTTTCGGGTCCGCGCCCTGAATCATCGCATCGACCAGATCGAGCTTGATGATTTTGTCGGAGAGCTTGGTTTTCCCCGCTTCCATTGGGCCACCGGAGACGAAGATCACCGGAATGTTCAGGCGCAGGGAGGCCATCAGCATCCCCGGGGTGATTTTGTCGCAGTTGGAGATGCAGACCATCGCATCGGCGCAGTGGGCGTTAACCATGTACTCAACCGAGTCGGCGATCAGCTCGCGCGACGGCAGTGAATAGAGCATGCCCCCGTGCCCCATTGCGATACCGTCATCCACCGCAATGGTGTTGAACTCTTTCGCCACGCCGCCGGAGGCTTCGATTTGCTCGGCAACCAGCTTCCCGAGGTCGCGCAGGTGCACGTGGCCCGGTACGAACTGGGTGAAGGAGTTCACCACGGCGATAATCGGCTTGCCGAAATCGGCGTCGGTCATTCCGGTGGCGCGCCACAGTGCGCGGGCACCCGCCATGTTACGGCCGTGGGTGGTGGTGGCTGAACGATACTTAGGCATGCTTTATTTACTCCCGTCTGACTATTTAATGGGACGGTGCGTGCCGTCCCAAATTTATGCTTAGTGATTAACCTGATCCAACCAGCCGTATTTATCTTCTGTCTCGCCGGTGAAGAGGCCAAAGAACGCTTGCTGAATGCGTTTGGTGACCGGCCCACAGCGGCCTTCGCCGACCTGGATACCGTCCACGCTGCGCACCGGCGTGATTTCAGCCGCGGTACCGGACATGAACACTTCGTCGGCCAGATACAGGGATTCGCGGGACAGCACCTGCTCGCGCACTTCGATACCGAGATCTTTTGCCAGCTTGATGATGGCGTCACGGGTGATGCCCGGCAGCGCGGACGAGGTGAACGGCGGGGTGAACAGAATGCCGTCTTTTACTTCAAACAGGTTTTCGCCTGCGCCTTCGGAAATGTAGCCGTTCACGTCCAGGGCGATACCTTCCTGATAGCCGTGGCGGCGCGCTTCGCTACCGACCAGCAGGGAAGAAAGGTAGTTACCGCCCGCTTTCGCGGCGGTCGGGATGGTGTTTGGCGCAACGCGGTTCCAGGAAGAGACCATTGCATCGATCCCCTGCTCCAGCGCTTCAGCACCCAGGTAGGCACCCCACGGGAACGCGGCAATGATCACATCGGTGTTGTATCCGGCTGGCGGGTTCACGCCCATGCCGACGTCGCCCACGAACACCAGCGGACGGATATACGCGCTGGTCAGGTTATTCTTGCGGATCACCTCGCGGCAGGCTTCCATCAGTTCGTCGACGCTCTGGGAAACCGGGAAACGATAAATTTTGGCTGAGTCATGCAGACGCTGCATGTGTTCGCGATGGCGGAACACCACTGGTCCTTTGTGAGAGTCGTAGCAGCGGATGCCTTCAAATACGGAGGTACCGTAGTGCAGCGCATGGGACATCACGTGAACCTTCGCGTCCTCCCAGCGAACCATCTCACCGTTGAACCAAATGTAATCAGCTTTTTTCGTCGTCATTTTTTTGTCCTGTCACGCTTAAGCGCGGATTTGTTGTGATGTGGTTGTGCTCTGGCAGATGGCAACATGGGCAACGTCTACCAGTTTTGATAATTGACTAAACAGTAAGTCGACCGACCGCGGGCTGGCAACGGTTAATTCGATACTGATGTTCTGCGCGTCCGTGGCCGTTTCCATATTCATAGAGCAAATCTGAAAACCACGATGACGCACCACGCGCAAAACGCGTTCTAAGGTTTCCGGGTTGAAGCGAGCCTGTACGGCGACCTGATGCTGCATCATGATAATTTCTCCATCATTTGTGAGTTACTGGCACCAGGCGGTACCAACGGCCAGACGTTCTCGAGTTCGTCGATTGAGACATGAAGCAGGTAAGGCCCATCGCTGTTCAGCATGGTGTCGAGCGCCGCTTCAACCTGATCTTTACGGGTGATGTGCTGGCCAGGGATGCCAAAGGCGCTGGCCAGGGTGAGGAAATCGGGGTTATCGGTGAGCGTCGTTTCGCTGTAGCGCTCCTGGAAGAAGAGCTGTTGCCACTGGCGAACCATCCCTAAACGCTGGTTGTCGAGCAAGACGATTTTCAGCGGCAGCTGCTTACGCTTAACGGTGCCCAACTCCTGTACGTTCATCATGAAGGAGCCGTCACCGGAGATACAGATAACGGTGTCGTTCGGGCGGGCAACCTGCGCGCCAACGGCGGCTGGCAGACCGAAGCCCATCGTCCCTAACCCGCTGGAGGTGATGAAGTTTTCCGGGCGAGTGTAGGTCATGTGCTGCGCGGACCACATCTGGTGCTGACCTACGTCGGTGGTGACGACGCTGTCTGCCGGTTTACGGTCGGACAGCTGCTTCAGCAGCAGCGGCGCGTAGATGGCGTCGCCGGGATGGTCGTAACGCCAGGCGTGCTCGGCGCGCATGTCTGCGGCGTGCTGACGCCATGGGTTGATATCCAGCGGCTGCTGCAGCGCCGGTAACAGCGCGTTGAGATCGCCCTGCAGCGCCACGTGCGCCTGACGCAGCTTGTTCATCTCCGCCGGGTCGATATCCATATGGATGACGTTGGCGTTCGGCGCAAAGGTATTAAGCTTGCCGGTGACGCGATCGTCAAAACGGGCCCCCACGGCGATGAGCAAGTCGCACTCCTGCACCGCCAGGTTTGCCGCTTTGGTGCCGTGCATCCCCAGCATGCCCAGATAGTATGGGTAATCCGCGTCGACAGCACCGAGACCTTTCAGCGTGCAGGTCGCTGGCATTTGCGTTGTTGCGATAAAGTCGCGCAGGGCTGGAACGGCCTGCGCCATGCCGACGCCACCGCCGACGTACAGCATCGGCTGTTTCGCCTGCGCCAGCATCTGACGGGCCTCGTCAACTTCCGCATGGGGAAACGCGTCTTCATTTACCACGGTGGAGAAATGCGGTTCCAGATCGCCGAGTGCGACCTGGATATCTTTCGGGATATCCACCAGAACCGGGCCAGGGCGGCCTGAACTTGCCACCTCGAACGCTTCTGCCATCACGCGCGGCAGTTCTTCCAGAGACTGAACGAGGAAACTGTGCTTGGTGCAGGCCAGCGACAACCCGAGCACGTCCACTTCCTGGAAAGCATCCGTACCGATGAACGGAGACGCTACCTGCCCGGTGATGGCAACAACGGGAACGGAATCCAACAGCGCGTCAGCCAGGCCGGTGATCAGGTTCGTTGCGCCCGGACCTGACGTCGCCATACACACGCCGGTTTTACCGGTCGCGCGGGCATAGCCAATAGCCGCCATCGCTGCACCCTGCTCGTGTCGGCACAACAGGTGTTCCACGCCGCCGTCATACAGTGCATCGTAAATCGGCATAATTGCGCCACCCGGATATCCGAATACTGTCTCGACTCCCTGCGCGCGCAACGCATGTACTACCCACTGTGCACCATTCATAGTTAGTTTCCCGTCATAAATCGGGAGAAACAGAATTTTGTGCTAGTTTTCATTCTCTGCTCCTCGTTTACGTTTTTTAGTCATAAAAAAACCCCCGGACCTTTCGGTGCGGGGGTCTTAGTTCGTTAAGGCTTGATTTCTAAGCCTTTCCTCGTCCAAGTGCAGCCCCGCACGGTGGGATAATAATCACCACCACGCTAATCACGACCAGGCTAATCACTCGTAGAAGGGCTGTCATTTTCAGTTCTTTTTGCATCTTGTTCGAAGGAATACCTAAAGAGGTATCACAGTTTTTCAATCAAACACAAGATTTATTTATGACGGCTTTTGTTAGCGAGCAAATCATTTTTCTAAAAATCGTTGTTTTATATGACAAAAAAAGAAAATGAATATTTTTCATTTTTTTCTGCGCGAGTCACTCATCAAAACGAGGGTATATGGCCTTTTGCGAGGAAGATTCCGCCATGATGTAACACTTTCATAATGAGGTTAAAAAGCAGGAACAGGTGTCGTAAAGAGGTGAAATGACGGTAAACAGGGTTAAGAGTCGCTGGCATAGTTATGCCAGGAGGTAGTGCTAATGTCACTGTCAGTGGTTTATACGCGTGCGGCAATTGGGGTGAAAGCACCGTTGATTTCCGTAGAGGTTCATCTCAGCAATGGCTTGCCCGGACTCACCCTTGTCGGCCTGCCTGAAACGACGGTAAAAGAGGCCCGGGATCGGGTACGCAGCGCGATTATCAATAGCGGTTATACCTTCCCTGCAAAGAAGATCACCATCAATCTCGCTCCGGCCGATCTCCCCAAGGAGGGGGGACGATATGATTTACCTATCGCAATTGCGCTTCTCGCGGCTTCTGAGCAGCTCAATACGACCAGGTTAGGCTCGTATGAGTTCATCGGTGAATTGGCGCTTACAGGCGCATTAAGAGGCGTTCCTGGAGCAATCTCGGGTGCGCTTGAAGCTATCCACGCGGGTCGTAATATCATTGTAGCCAATGAAAATGAATCAGAAGTGAGCCTTATCGCAGAGAAAGGGTGCCTGATAGCCGGGCACTTGCAGGAAGTCTGCGCGTACCTCGAAGGGCGGCATGAACTGGCTGAACCTGAAGAAAGGGGGGATGCTATACCAGACATGACGGACGACCTCAGCGACATAATTGGCCAGGAGCAGGGGAAGCGAGCATTGGAGATCACCGCCGCAGGAGGACATAACCTCCTGCTTATTGGCCCGCCGGGTACAGGTAAAACCATGCTGGCGAGCAGGCTGAATGGCTTACTGCCCCCGCTTAATAACCGCGAGGCACTTGAGAGCGCCGCAATATACAGCCTGGTGAATGCCACCTCGTTACATAAACAATGGCGACGCCGCCCTTTTCGCTCACCGCATCACAGCGCTTCGCTTACGGCGATGGTCGGTGGGGGTTCAATTCCTGGTCCGGGTGAAATTTCGCTGGCACACAACGGCATATTGTTTCTTGATGAGCTGCCTGAGTTTGAGCGCCGCGTGCTGGATGCCCTGAGGGAGCCCATCGAATCCGGTGAGATACATATCTCCCGCACGCGAGCCAAAATAAGCTATCCCGCGCAGTTCCAGCTCGTCGCGGCAATGAACCCCAGCCCATCGGGGCACTATCAGGGTAATCATAACCGCTGCACGCCGGAACAGACGCTGCGTTATCTGGGTAAATTGTCTGGCCCTTTCCTGGACCGTTTCGATTTATCTCTTGAAATCCCATTGCCACCGCCAGGGCTGCTCAGTCAGAGCGGTGTAAAAGGTGAAAGCACTGCCGACGTTCGCGATCGCGTTATTGGCGCTCAGAGCCGTCAATACGCACGTCAACATAAGCTGAATGCGCGTCTGGATAATGCTGAGATTCGGCAGTTTTGCCAGCTTAAGGTCGAGGACGCATGCTGGCTTGAGGAGACGTTGACGCGCTTTGGACTTTCCATCCGCGCCTGGCAGCGCCTGCTGAAAGTGGCGAGAACTATTGCCGATGTGGAAGGCGTCACCGATATTGAGAGACACCATCTTCAGGAAGCATTGAGCTATCGGGCGATCGACAGGCTACTACTACACCTGCAAAAATTACTGGCATAAAAAAGGGGCCGTAGCCCCTTCTTATCAACTTAATCGTCAGACTCGGTGTAGTCTTCTGCACCTTCCATCTGTGGCTTACCGCCAGACAGCGTGTGGAAGCGCTTTGGACGCTTTATGCGTGCCATATATTTGATCCATACACGTTCCGCTTCAGACTCTGGCTCACGCTCACCACGGCAAACAGAGACAAACTGCTTTTCGTCTTCAGTTGAAGGCTCACGCTTACCCAGATCCAGCTCGTTAAAGGCATAACCATGGCGCTCAAGCAGCTGAGCTTCTTTGATGGTGAAATCGCCGTGACGAGAGAACCCGCGCGGATAATGTTTATTGTCGAAAAAACGATTAGTCGTCGTAAAGCTTTCCGCCATCCTACACGCTCCTAATTCTTTGGCCGAGCTATTTATGGCGCGGAGTATTAGTTACGCTTGACAGAGTGTAAAACAAAACATTTAAATCATAACGACAAATAATTTTGCGGAGAAAGATGTGGATACGGAATTGCTTAAAACTTTCCTTGAAGTGAGCAGAACACGGCACTTCGGGCGAGCAGCTGAAGCCCTTTACCTGACGCAGTCAGCGGTCAGTTTTCGTATTCGACAGCTGGAAAATCAACTGGGTGTGAATCTTTTTACCCGCCATCGCAACAATATTCGCTTAACGCCTGCCGGTGAGAAACTGCTCCCGTACGCAGAGACGCTGATGAATACCTGGCAGGCTGCACGTAAAGAGGTAGCCCATACTTCGAGGCACAATGAATTTTCGATAGGGGCCAGCGCTTCCCTGTGGGAATGTATGCTTAGTCAGTGGCTTACCCGGCTGTATCATTCACACGGGCATCTGCAGTTTGAAGCCAGAATTGCGCAACGCCAGTCGCTGGTTAAGCAACTTCATGAGCGGCAGCTGGATCTTTTAATCACGACAGAAGCCCCCAAAATGGACGAATTTAGCAGCCAGATTGTAGGCCAATTCGGCCTTGCTCTTTATGCATCAGAGCCGTCGATGATGAAGGCAGACTTGAGTTATCTCCGCCTGGAATGGGGACCCGACTTTCAACAGCATGAAGCGGGATTAATCGCCAGCGATGATGTTCCGCAGTTAACGACGAGTTCTGCAGAAATCGCCTGTCAGCAGCTGGCTTTATTGAAGGGTTGTACCTGGTTACCCATCCGTTGGGCAGGAACTAAAGCAGGCCTGCATACCGTAACTGATTCTACGACGCTTTCCAGACCGCTGTATGCTATCTGGCTGCAAAACAGTGACAAGCAATCTCAGATTAAAGATCTGCTAAAAATCAACATCTTGGATTGATGCATAAGCCTGCAGAAATGCAGGCTGAATCTTCTGGGGAGTACTTATCGTTTTTGAGGCAAAAAAAAATCCTTTGCCGAAGCAAAGGATTCTATATGGCAGGGGCGGAGAGACTCGAACTCGCGACACCCGGTTTTGGAGACCGGTGCTCTACCAACTGAGCTACGCCCCTAAATCTTCTTACCATTAAGCCTGCCCAGAAGGCAGGCTTAATGACTTAATAAGTGGCGGAACGGACGGGACTCGAACCCGCGACCCCCTGCGTGACAGGCAGGTATTCTAACCGACTGAACTACCGCTCCACCGAAGACTTCTGTAACCACCGGATTTAT
>NZ_SJOO01000015.1 GCF_004331265.1 Enterobacter wuhouensis
CAGTGCCGCTTCGCTTTTCTCAGCGGCGCGGGGTGTGCATATTACGCTCCCCCGCTATAGAGTCAAGCTTTTATTTCGCCTTTCTCTGTTGACCCGGCGGCCTGTAAGCCGTTGTTCCGTGTCAGTGGAGGCGCATTATAGGGCGTTATTCTGAAGCCGCAAGAATAAAGTGAAAATTATTTACTGACCGCTCACTTTCCAGGCAAACCACCTTCCAAACTTCAATTTTCGCCTGGTTTTTAAACAAAAACGAGCCGCAAGCGGCCCGTTTTTGCGTTTTGTGACTTACTGCACTGCCACAATGCGATCGTTGTTGGCTTCCAGACGGATAACTTTGCCCGGAACTAACTCCCCTGAGAGGATTTGTTGCGCCAGCGGGTTTTCGATCTGCTGCTGGATAGCACGTTTCAATGGACGCGCCCCATACACCGGATCGTAGCCATTCTCGCTTAGCAACTTCAGCGCATCGTCAGAGATGTGGATTTCATATCCCCGATCTTCCAGACGTTTATACAGACGCTGCAGCTGGATCTGAGCAATCGACGCAATGTGTTTTTCACCCAGAGGATGGAACACCACCACTTCATCAATACGGTTGATGAACTCCGGACGGAAGCTTTGGCTAACTACACCGAGCACCAAATCTTTCATATGACCGTAATCCAGTTCACCGAAACGTTCCTGAATCAAGTCGGAACCCAGGTTAGAGGTCATGATGACAACCGTGTTACGGAAGTCGACCGTTCTCCCCTGGCCGTCCGTCAGACGACCGTCATCCAGGACCTGAAGCAGAATGTTGAACACATCCGGGTGCGCTTTTTCCACTTCATCCAGCAGGATGACGGAATAAGGACGACGACGGACCGCTTCAGTCAGATAGCCACCTTCTTCATAGCCGACATATCCCGGAGGCGCACCGACCAGACGCGAGACGGAGTGTTTCTCCATAAACTCGGACATATCAATGCGCACCATCGCGTCGTCGCTGTCGAACATAAAGTTAGCCAGCGCTTTACACAGCTCGGTCTTACCGACACCGGTTGGCCCGAGGAACAGGAACGAACCAATTGGGCGATTCGGGTCAGACAGCCCGGCACGGCTACGGCGGATAGCGTTGGAAACCGCTTCAACCGCCTCGTTCTGGCCAATCACGCGGTTATGCAGGTCCTGCTCCATGCGCAGCAGTTTTTCGCGTTCGCCTTCGAGCATGCGTGCCACCGGAATACCGGTCCAGCGCGCCAGCACTTCAGCAATTTCGGCATCCGTCACTTTATTACGCAACAGACGCATCGTTTTGCCTTCGGACTGCGTCGCAATCTCAAGCTGTTTCTCCAGCTCAGGAATTTTGCCGTACTGCAGCTCGGACATCCGCGCCAGATCGCCAACGCGACGCGCCTGCTCAATGGCAATCTTTGCCTGTTCCAGTTCTGATTTGATCGTCTGGGTGCCAGAAAGAGAAGCTTTCTCCGCTTTCCACTCTTCTTCTAACTCAGAGTACTGACGCTCTTTATCGTCCAGCTCTTCGTTCAGCATATCCAGGCGTTTCTTACTGGCTTCATCAGACTCTTTCTTCAGCGCCTGCTGTTCCAGCTTGAGCTGAATGATACGACGGTCGAGTCGGTCTAGCTCTTCCGGCTTTGAGTCAATCTGCATACGAATGCTGGATGCAGCTTCATCAATAAGGTCGATGGCTTTATCCGGCAGCTGGCGGTCAGCAATATAGCGATGCGAAAGCGTCGCCGCAGCCACGATAGCCGGGTCAGTGATCTGCACATGGTGGTGCAGCTCATAGCGTTCTTTCAGACCACGCAGGATCGCAATGGTATCTTCAACGCTTGGCTCAGCCACAAACACTTTCTGGAAACGACGCTCCAGCGCGGCATCTTTTTCAATGTACTGACGATACTCGTCAAGCGTCGTTGCGCCGACGCAGTGAAGCTCACCGCGCGCCAGCGCCGGTTTCAGCATGTTCCCGGCATCCATCGCGCCGTCCGCTTTACCCGCACCGACCATGGTATGCAGTTCGTCGATAAACAGGATAACGTTGCCTTCCTGTTTCGCGAGGTCGTTAAGCACGCCTTTGAGACGCTCTTCGAACTCGCCGCGGTATTTCGCACCGGCCACCAGCGCGCCCATGTCCAGCGCCAGCACGCGGCGGCCTTTCAGCCCTTCCGGCACCTCACCGTTAACGATACGCTGCGCCAGGCCTTCAACGATGGCGGTTTTACCGACACCCGGTTCACCAATCAGCACAGGGTTATTTTTGGTACGGCGCTGCAGCACCTGGATGGTACGGCGAATTTCTTCATCACGGCCGATAACCGGGTCAAGTTTGCCCTGTTCAGCACGCTCGGTCAGATCGACCGTAAATTTCTTCAAAGCCTGACGTTGGTCCTCGGCTCCCTGATCGTTCACGCTTTCACCTCCGCGCATGTTCTCAATCGCCTGAGTCACGTTGGCGGTGGTCGCACCGGCAGTTTTCAGCAGGTCGGTCAAGGTACCGCGTGATTCAAGCGCCGCCAGAACAAAAAGCTCCGACGAAATAAAGTTGTCCCCACGTTTTTGCGCCAGCTTGTCGCAAAGGTTCAGCACGCGCACCAGATCCTGGGACGGCTGGACGTCGCCGCCGGTACCTTCTACCTGCGGTAAACGGCTCAGCGCCTGATCGATGGCTGTACGCAGCTGGCCAGCATTGATGCCAGCGGACGTTAATAAAGGACGTACCGATCCCCCTTCCTGATTCAGCAAGGCGCTCATTAAATGAAGAGGTTCGATGAATTGGTTGTCGTGCCCCAGTGCGAGAGACTGGGCATCGGCGAGAGCAAGCTGGAATTTATTAGTAAGACGATCCAGACGCATAACTCCTCCCATAACAGGTCAAATTTGCTACTGGAGATTAAATGAGGTCATCCCTCAATTATTCAAGGTTAATGACCTGAATTATGTGAAAAGAAAACGGCACGTGCCGGATCGTCTTGATTCTTTAGGTTATATCAGCCAAATGAAACTTGCCATACGACCCGTCGTCTTGTCGCGGCGATAGGAGAAAAAATCACCCTTTTCGGTGAAGGTGCAGCGATCGCCGCCGAAGATCTGCGTCACGCCGACATTATTCAGGCGCTGGCGCGCAAGCTGGTAAATATTGGCCAGGTATTTCTCCCCGGACGGGAGGAAAGCATCCGCTGCCTGCGGATCTTTTTCCATAAATGCTTCACGGACCTCTGGTCCCACTTCAAATGCTCGGGGGCCAATGGCCGGGCCGAGCCAGGCGATGATATTGTCTGGCTCATCGTTAAAGCAGGCGACAGTCTCTTCCAGTACACCTTCACACAGGCCGCGCCAGCCCGCATGGGCTGCCGCCACTTCAGTGCCCGCACGGTTACAGAACAGAACCGGCAGGCAGTCAGCGGTCATCACGGCGCACACCGTTCCCGGCGTGTTGCTGTAGGAAGCATCGGCACGTTTAGACGCATAGGGCGCCCCCGACAGCGTCAACACATCCTTGCCGTGAACCTGTTCAAGCCAGACCGGTTTCGACGGTAGCTTGCCCGCAGCAAACAGACGTTTACGGTTTTCTTCAACGTGTTCCAGGCTGTCACCGCAGTGCGCGCCGAGGTTCAACGACTCCCACGCCCCCTGGCTCACACCGCCAATTCGGGTCGAACTGCAGGCTACCACACCTTCAGGCAGCGGCCACTCCGGGACAATCAGTTTGGTCATAACCAGTCCACGTGATCCTTATGTTCTTCAAAATCAGCGCGCAGCGCTTCGATAAGCTCCACCATATCCTGTGGGATCGGCGCATGCCACTCCATCTGAATACCGGTGATTGGGTGGTAAAGCCTCAGCATGGTTGCATGCAGCGCCTGACGATCGAATTTACGCAGAACGCTAATGAATGCTTCCGATGCGCCTTTTGGCGGACGCGGACGACCACCATACACCTGGTCACCCACCAGCGGATGAGTGATATGTGCCATATGAACACGGATCTGGTGCGTACGCCCCGTCTCCAGACGCAACCGCAGACGCGTGTGAATGCGGAAATGCTCCATAATGCGGTAATGCGTCACCGCCGGTTTCCCCATGGGATGCACCGACATATGGGTACGTTTGGTTGGATGACGGCTGATCGGCTCTTCAACCGTGCCGCCAGAGGTCATATGACCGATCGCTACCGCTTCATACTCACGCGTAATTTCGCGCAGCTGCAGCGATTCCACCAGACGAGTCTGAGCAGGGACGGTCTTCGCCACTACCATAAGGCCGGTCGTGTCTTTATCCAGACGGTGCACAATCCCGGCACGCGGTACGTCCACGATCGGCGGATAATAATGGAGAAGCGCGTTAAGTACCGTACCGTCAGGATTTCCCGCGCCCGGGTGAACCACAAGGCCACGAGGCTTGTTGATCACCAGAATGTCATCATCCTCATAGACGATGTCCAGCGGGATGTCCTGCGGCTCGAAGCGGATTTCCTCTTCGATTTCAGCATTGATGGCGACAGCTTCCCCACCTAACACTTTCTCTTTTGGTTTGTCCCAGATCTTGCCGTTTACCAGCACGCGCTGGTCAAGGATCCATTCTTTTATACGTGAACGCGAATAATCAGGGAACAATTCGGCCAAAGCCTGATCTAAGCGTTGACCGAGCTGATTTTCGGAGACTGTTGCGGTGAGTTCTACTCGTTGTGCCATAAACTGCTTCTTCGTTTAACGTTGGGTTTTACGGCTTCGCCGTTTAATATAGTGTGCTATTGTAGCTGGTCTTAATCGGGAGCAGGAACAGAGTTTCTCCCGGACAAACATTTGAGGAAAGTCAAAACGTCATGACGCGCATGAAATATCTGGTGGCAGCGGCCACGTTGAGCCTGGCTTTGGTGGGCTGCTCCGGTTCAAATGAACAGGTCCCTGACAATCCGCCGAATGAAATCTATGCGACTGCACAACAAAAGTTGCAGGACGGTAACTGGAAACAGGCGATAACGCAACTGGAAGCGCTGGATAATCGCTATCCATTTGGCCCTTACTCGCAGCAGGTGCAGTTAGATCTCATCTACGCCTATTATAAAAATGCCGATCTGCCGCTGGCTCAGGCAGCCATCGATCGCTTCATGCGTCTGAACCCGACCCATCCTAACATCGATTACGTGATGTATATGCGCGGTCTGACTAACATGGCGCTGGATGACAGTGCTCTGCAGGGCTTCTTCGGCGTGGATCGTTCCGACCGTGACCCGCAGCACGCGCGTGATGCCTTCAATGACTTCTCCAAGCTGGTACGCGGCTACCCGAACAGTCAGTACATTACCGACGCCACCAAGCGTCTTGTGTTCCTGAAAGATCGTCTGGCGAAATACGAATACTCTGTGGCGGAATACTATACCCGCCGTGGTGCATGGGTTGCGGTCGTTAACCGTGTAGAAGGTATGCTGCGCGATTACCCGGATACCCAGGCAACGCGCGATGGCCTGAAGCTGATGGAAAATGCTTATCGTCAGATGCAGATGACGTCTCAGGCTGAAAAAGTGGCGAAAATCATTGCCGCAAACAGCAGCAACACCTGATATTGCCTCAATGCAAAACGGCAGCCCGAAGGCTGCCGTTTTTTTATTCATTTTAGAGCGTCGCTGAAGGGCGTTAGCCTCAACACATCCAGTCAACTATGGCCCCAATTTTTGCCTTCGACAAGGTAAATCTCACCTCTTCCTGCCCTTCCTCACAAAAAAGATTCCCTGACAAAAACCGACAAAATAACGTGATCTAAATCACACATTTTGACATTAGGTCGGGTATGCTGGAATCACCAAGACGGAAAGACAAGAGGTAAAATTTATGACAATGAACATTACCAGTAAACAAATGGAAATTACTCCGGCAATCCGCCAGCACGTCGCAGACCGTCTCGCCAAACTGGATAAATGGCAAACTCATTTGATTAATCCACATATCATCCTGTCCAAGGAGCCGCAGGGTTTCATCGCTGACGCAACTATCAATACTCCAAACGGCCATCTGGTCGCCAGCGCAAAACACGAGGATATGTACACCGCAATCAACGATTTGATCAACAAGCTGGAACGGCAGCTCAATAAAGTGCAACACAAAGGTGAAGCCCGTCGCGCCGCAACATCGGTGAAAGACGCCAGCTTCGCGGAAGAAGTTGAAGAAGAGTAATCCTTTAAATTGAGTGTACCGCCAACGCGCCTTCGGGCGCGTTTTTTGTTTTTTATTGACAGGGTGAAAACAGTACGGGTACTTTAACGGTATCAATCACAGGATGATTTTATGAAACTTACGCCGTTCTTCTTCGCATTCTTTTTTACCTTCCCCTGACCGGGAGGCGTTTCGTCGTGTGATAAAGAATGCGAAGACGAACAACAAGGCCTCCCACTCCGGGAGGCCTTTTTTATTGATAACGATAAAATGAGACAGGCAACACTATGACACCGGAAAACCCGTTATTGGATCTGCGCGTAAAAATCAGCGCGTTGGATGAAAAGTTACTGGCCCTGCTGGCCGAACGCCGCACGCTTGCCGTGGAGGTGGGCAAAGCCAAGCTGGATTCCCACCGTCCCGTGCGCGATATCGACCGCGAGCGCGATTTACTGGAGCGATTGATTCAGCTTGGCAAAGCGCATCATCTTGATGCCCACTACATCACCCGCCTGTTCCAGCTCATTATTGAAGATTCCGTTCTGACCCAGCAGGCGTTACTGCAGCAGCATCTGAATAAAACCAACCCGCACTCTGCGCGTATCGCCTTCCTCGGCCCGAAAGGTTCGTACTCACACCTTGCTGCGCGTCAGTACGCAGCGCGCCATTTTGAAGAGTTTATCGAGAGCGGCTGCGCCAAGTTTGCCGACATTTTTAACCAGGTCGAGACCGGCCAGGCAGATTACGCCGTGGTGCCGATAGAGAACACCAGCTCCGGCGCCATCAACGACGTTTACGATCTGCTGCAGCACACCAGCCTGTCGCTGGTTGGCGAGCTGACGATACCGATCGATCACTGCGTGCTGGTCTCCGGCTCCACCGACCTGAGCAAGATCGAAACGGTATACAGCCACCCGCAGCCTTTCCAGCAGTGCAGCCAGTTCCTCAACCGCTATCCGAACTGGAAAATCGAGTACACCGAAAGCACCTCTGCGGCGATGGAAAAAGTAGCCCAGGCGAACTCGCCAACCGTTGCTGCGCTCGGCAGTGAAGCCGGTGGCGCGCTGTATGGCCTGCAGGTGCTGGAACGTAACCTGGCAAACCAGACGCAAAACATTACCCGCTTCGTGGTGCTAGCACGTAAGGCCATTGACGTTTCGGATCAGGTACCGGCCAAAACCACCCTGTTGATGGCGACCGGCCAGCAGGCAGGTGCACTGGTAGAGGCCCTTCTGGTACTGCGTAACCACAACCTGATCATGACCAAGCTGGAATCTCGCCCCATTAACGGCAATCCGTGGGAAGAGATGTTCTATCTTGATATTCAGGCCAACCTGGAATCTGCATCCATGCAGAAAGCCCTGCGCGAGCTGGGCGAGATCACCCGTTCAATGAAGGTGCTGGGCTGCTATCCTAGCGAAAACGTCGTCCCGGTCGACCCGGCCTAACGTTCGATAAAGCGGCTTTTCTTCATCCCTGCCACGCTGACCGGCAGGGTGAAGATGGCGCCAGAAAGGGGATACTGCGCCACCTCGTCCTCGTCCATATTTTCCCGCGTGGTGGTAATAAACAGCGTTTTCATGTCCTCGCCGCCAAAGCAAACCATTGTCGGACAACGCACCGGCAGCCGATACTCTTCCAGCTGCTCGCCCTGCGGTGAAAAACGGGCAATACGCCAGCCATCGAACAGTGCGCTCCAGTAACAGCCCTCGCTATCCATCGCCGCCCCGTCGGGTATGCCTTCCCCCTCGTTAAACCGGCGAAATACCTCACGCTGACCGGGTTCGCCCTGCTCATCAAGCGGCGTGCGATAGATAACGCCGTTTGGCGTGTCTGAGGTAAACATCCACTGATTATCCGGGCTAAACGCTAAGCCGTTGTGGCCGTGAATATCACACTGGATCACTTTCGGCGTCAGGTCATTGTCGATGCGCATCAGCAGGGCGCCGTTGTAATCCCCCGGCCCCCAAAACGTACCGGCGTAGAATCGCCCCAGATAATCGGTTCCACCATCATTAAAACGTGCGAGCTGTGGGTTAGACGGGTTATCACACACCTTGCGTCGCAGCAGGCCGTGCTTATCGGTCAGCCAGATGCCGGTTCGCATCGCAACGATAAACCCACCGCGTTCGCGCAGAGCAAAACAGCCCACCTCTTCGTGGAAAGAGAGCACTGAATGGTCGCCCGTTGGCAAATGATAACGGTGGATCTCCCCTTCCAGAATATCAGCCCAGTAGAGCGCATCTTCTTCTGCACTCCACGTCGGGCACTCAGGCAAGTGCCCGGTGTAATTCAACAGCAGCTGCGGTTCAGCCATGACAGGTCCCCAAAATGAAAAAAGCCAGCAATGCTGGCTTTCAGTATATACATCATCGCATTACTGGCGACTGTCATTTGCCTGGCGCAACAGCGTGCGGCTCTCGCTCTGGAAGCGCGTCGCATAGTCACCGAACCAGTGCTCTACCTTACGGAAGCTGTCGATAAACGCCTGTTTATCCCCCTGCTCCAGCAGAGTGATGGCTTCACCGAAGCGCTGATAGTAGCGTTTGATGAGCGCTATATTATTCCCGGAAGACATAATAATGTCGGCGTAAAGCTGAGGGTCCTGCGCAAACAGACGCCCGACCATCGCCAGCTCCAGACGGTAAATAGGTGAAGAGAGCGCCAGCAGCTGTTCAAGCTGAACGTTCTCTTCCGCCAGATGCAGGCCATAAGCAAAGGTCGCAAAGTGGCGCAGCGCCTGGATGAACGCCATGTTCTGGTCATGCTCAACCGCGCTAATACGGTGCAAACGCGCGCCCCAGACCTGAATCTGTTCCAGGAACCACTGGTACGCTTCCGGCTGACGGCCGTCGCAGTAGACGACAACCTGCTTTGCAAGGCTGCCGCTGTCCGGGCCAAACATCGGATGCAGACCCAGCACCGGGCCGGTATGCGCCGCCAGCATTGCCTGCAGCGGCCCATTTTTGACGGAGGCTAAATCCACCAGAATGCAATCTTCCGGCAGGACAGGAAGCTTCCCGATGATCTGTTCCGTGACGTGAATAGGCACACTGACGATGACCATTCCCGCATCTTTCATCAGCTCTGGCGCGCGAGCCCAGTCATCTTTCTCCAGAATGCGCACCTGGTAGCCTGACAGCGTGAGCATCTTTTCAAACAGACGCCCCATCTGGCCACCGCCGCCCACGATCACCACCGGGCGCAGCGAAGGACAGAGGGTTTTGAAGCCCTTGTCGTTTTCGCTGGAATAGGATTCCCGCATCACGCGACGCAGAACATCTTCGATCAAATCTGGCGAAACGCCCAGCGCCTGGGCCTCTTTACGGCGGGAGGCGAGCATCGAGGCTTCGCGCTCCGGGACGTATATCGGCAGGCCGTACTTGCTTTTGACCTCACCTACCTCTGCAACCAATGCCATACGGCGCGCCAGCAGGTCCAGCAGCGCCTTATCCACTTCATCAATTTGATCGCGTAATGCGGTCAATTCAGCAACCATAGCTAACCTCTTAAGCCAGACGCGACGACAGCTGGCCGTTTAAATCTTTGTGGATCTCACGCAGCAGCGCATCGGTGGTTTCCCAGCTGATGCAGGCGTCCGTTACGGACACGCCGTGCTTCATTGCGCTGCGCGGTTGTTCAGATGACTGATTGCCTTCGTGAATGTTGCTCTCAATCATCAGACCGATAATCGAACGGTTGCCATCTTTGATCTGTGCGATCACGGATTCCGCAACCGCAGGCTGGCGACGGTAATCTTTATTAGAGTTACCATGACTGCAATCTACCATCAGCGCCGGGCGCAGTCCCGCCTGTTCCATCTCTTTTTCACACTGTGCCACGTCCGCAGGGCTGTAGTTCGGCGCTTTTCCGCCGCGCAGGATCACGTGCCCATCCGGGTTACCCTGGGTTTGCAGGAGGCACACCTGGCCCGCCTGGTTAATGCCGACGAAACGGTGCGGCATGGCGGCGGCGCGCATCGCGTTAATCGCCGTTGCCAGGCTGCCGTCGGTACCGTTTTTAAAGCCGACCGGCATCGACAGGCCAGAGGCCATTTCGCGGTGCGTTTGCGATTCCGTGGTGCGGGCACCAATCGCAGACCAGCTAAACAGATCGCCCAGGTACTGCGGGCTATTCGGATCCAGCGCTTCGGTTGCCAGCGGCAGCCCCATGCTGACCAGCTCCACCAGCAGGCGACGCGCAATCTTCAGGCCTGCTTCCACATCAAACGAGCCATCCATGTGCGGATCGTTAATCAATCCTTTCCAGCCAACGGTAGTACGTGGCTTTTCAAAATAGACGCGCATCACCAGATAGAGGCTATCGCTGACCTCCTCCGCTAATGTTTTAAATCGACGAGCGTACTCAATGGCGGTTTCAGGATCGTGAATGGAGCAAGGACCACACACCACCAGCAGGCGCGGATCGCGGCCAGCAATGATGTCAGAAATAGTCTGGCGCGAGTGCTCAATCTGAGCCTCCTGCGCGATGCTCAGCGGGAATTCCGCTTTCAGTTGATCGGGAGTAATTAAAACCTGTTCGTCGGTAATGTGTACGTTGTTCAGCGCGTCTTTTTGCATGGTGGCGATCCTGTCTGGCTCGTTTGCGATAGTTTGTTTCCTCTGAGAGGTGGAACAACGATACCACAACAAGTAAAGATTTCAATCCAAAATACGTACAAATAAGTTTACACAAGCCGATTTATTGCAAAAAACAGCCGCTAAATACGTAAACTTAAAATTACACACATCTTTATTCATGCCAGGCTATGCTGAAGAATAAAGGAGAATCGCTATGCATTCGATGGCTGTTGCACTGCTGGTCTTGCTTTTGTCGGGCTGCCAAATCAATCCTTATACGTTTCAACCCGACTGGACAAGCCCCAGCTGGTTTGATGCCGGTAAGGAAGACGCCATGAATGGACTACCGGTTAAAGATAATCAGGCCCTGGCCGATATCTTTAACGATGCGCATGTTGACCGCAGCGAATATCTTCGTGGCTATAAAGATGGCCAAAAAAAAGTGTGCGAGGAAGGATTCATTCATGCCTGGGGATTGGCGGGTAAATCATTCCCTGCTAGCTGTGATACCGCTGATAATGCGGCAACGCTGCATGAGGCATGGCAAAAAGGAATGGAACAAAGCATGAGCAGCAGCAGACTTAATTGATTATATTTTTAACCATCAGAATAAATACAACTGTCAGATTTAACCTAAGTCAACTCAGTTGCATTGCTGACATAATGACGGCTTTGATAAACAATGCTATTCTGCCCGCAACTCTTAAGGACATCTATTTCCAGAGCGGTTTGGCGGATTCTGGTGAGAAATTCATTCTTGATCTCTTTGTTCCGACTTACCCTGGTGCTCGTACTGATCCTTACGGCTGGTTCAGCGGCTGCGGGCACGCCCACAGATACCGATAAATCAGTACGTTCTATTGTTTCCGGTATTGTGAGTTATACCCGATGGCCGTCCCTCTCCGGACTGCCCAAACTTTGTATTTATGCCACATCTCACTATGTGCAGGCACTCAGCCGTGAAGACGGGCAAAGCGAGTTGCCTTATACCTCTGTCATTGTACGTAACGACCGGGAAGCACTAACAGCAATGTGCGACGCAATATATTTCGGGAGCGAATCCCCTGCCCAACAACTTGATTTAATAAGTCAATATCAGGGCCGAGCGTTGTTATTAATCTCAGAGCATAATCCGGAATGTGTTATTGGCAGCGCATTTTGTCTGATAATAGAAGACGTCCGGGTAAGGTTTTCCGTCAATCTGGATGCACTGTCTCGCAGTGGCGTTAGAGTCAATCCGGATGTATTAATGCTGGCACGGAATAAGAAGCATGAATAAGGATTTCACTTCAACACCGCGTCCTACGTTTAAAAGAACGCTACGACGTATCAGTATGATAAGCGTCATAATAACAATGACGTTTATATGGCTGTTGCTGTGTTTTGCCTCCGTGGTGACATTAAAGCAATACGCTCAAAAAAATCTCGAATTAACTGGCGCAACCATGAGCCACAGTCTCGAGGCCTCTCTGGTGTTTAATGATGCTCTGGCGGCCAATGAAACCCTCGCGACCCTCGGCAAACAGGGGCAGTTTGCGGCTGCGGAAGTCCTCAACGTCAACAAAAAACAGTTTGCCTACTGGTCATGGAACCCTGAGGATAACACCGACACCCTGGGTGCGCTGGTTAGCCGCTGGCTGTTCCCTGTTCCGGTTACACAGCCAATAATGCATAACGGCAATACCATAGGCGAAATTCGCCTTACCGCACGCGACAGCCTTATCAGCCATTTTATCTGGATGTCATTTGCCGTACTCACCGGCTGCATACTGTTTGCTTCTGCCGTTGCGCTCACCATTACCCGCTCGCTGCACCACGGCATGGTCACCGCCATGCAGAACATCACGGACGTCGTTCATGATGTCCGCACCAACCGTAATTTCTCCCGCAGGGTCAAGGCAGGCCGTATTGAAGAATTTCACCAGTTTGGTGAAGATTTCAACAGCCTTCTGGATGAAATGGAAGAGTGGCAGCTTAAGCTGCAGGCGAAGAATGCTCAGCTGATGCGCACCGCCATGCACGATCCCCTGACGGGGCTGGCGAACCGCGCTGCATTTCGTAACAGCATTGCGGCATTGATGAATGACACTTCTGCAAAAACGAATTCGGCCCTGCTTTTTCTGGATGGCGATAACTTTAAGCTAATTAATGATACCTGGGGACATGCGGCAGGAGACTGCGTCCTCATTGAGGTCGCCAGCAGAATGGTTGAGTTTGGTGATAAGCGCCATCAGTCATACCGTCTGGGCGGCGATGAGTTCGCAATGGTGCTGTACGGCGTCCATTCTGAACATGAGGTTAAAGACATTTGTGCTGCGCTTTCGCAGCAGTTTATTCGCCCGTTCGATCTGCATAACGGGCATACCGCATCAATGTCACTCAGCATTGGCTTTGCTCTGGCGTGGGAAAATGCATCTCTGGAAGCATTGCTGGAGCGAGCGGACCGCAACATGTACCAGGTCAAAAACCAGCGTACAAAAACAATAAGTTAGGAAGGATACACTATGTTAAAGCGATACTTCACGCCGCTGTTGCTGGCATCACTGGTTCTGACAGGCTGCCAGACGCAGCCAAAGGGCAAATTCACGCCAGAGCAAATTGCGGCGATGAAGTCTTACGGCTTTAACGAACTGAACGGCGACTGGTCCCTGGGCCTTTCGGACAAAATATTATTTGATAAAAACGATGCCAGACTGCGTCCGGAAAGTGAAACGCAGATCCAGACCATGGCATCACGCCTGGCAGCAACCGGCCTGAACCACGCGCGTATGGACGGGCATACCGACAATTACGGCGAAGAGAGCTACAACGAAGCGCTGTCGTTAAAACGTGCGAACGTGGTGGCTGATGCCTGGGCGAAAGGAGCCCACGCCCCCCGCAGCAACTTCACGACGCAGGGATTAGGCAAAAAATATCCTGTAGCCAGCAACAGCACCCCACAAGGACGTGCTGAAAACCGCCGCGTTGCGGTGGTCATCAGCACGCCATAGGTTATTTAGCGGACGATTCGGTGAGCGACACCCCAGAGGCCGCTCGCCATCTCAGCCAGTCAACGATGATGAATATCGCCAGACTGACGCCCATCACCGGCAATGCCAGCCCCAGCAGTACGCCTGCCGCCAACGTCACGGCCCTCCCCCAACGCGGTAGAGCCAGCCAGCTTTGACAAAGCGTCTGGACAGGGTTAGACGCAGATAGTGCAGGACGACGCATCCACCACATCCGGTATCCCCAGATAATCAGCACGCACAACGCAATACCGAACGCGATAAGCAAAAGCTGATTGACCAGACCAAACAAGATCCCCATATGGAAATCTACGCCCCAGCGGGTGAGTTTTGCCATTAACGGGAAGTCATCAAAGCAGGTTCTGTCCAGAATCTGCATCGTTCGGGGATCAACCGCAACGGCATCCACCTGCGTGGGCCAGCTACGATCGATTTCCGTCACCGTCCAGGCCCGATCGGCCATTCTTGCCGGACGGATCTCAAGCTTATTAGCATTGATCCCCGCATTACGGGCGGCATGCAATACCGCGTCAAACTGCGAAAGCGCCATCGTCATCTCCGGCATTACCCTCCCGCCGTGGTGGCCGCGATGTTCAGCGTGTTCGTCCATGACCATTGGCGCACCGGAGAGCATCGTATTAACCTGCGGCGTCAGCCAGTTCATCCCGGCTCGCAGCTTATCAACGTTTCCTCCTGCCCACTGGGACCACGTCAGCCCGGTTGCGGAAAATAACAGCATCCCGCCCAGCAGGCTCCAGCCCAGGATGACGTGCAGACGGCGGCGATTCTGAAAGCGATTGTTCATCCGGCGCTTTGGTCGGGTGTAGAACCACAGGGCGATACCTCCCAGGGCGGACACCCACATCCAGGACGCGGCCAGCTCGCTATAGAGTCGTCCAAAATCGCCCATCATTAATGAATTATGCAAATAATCGATCTTCTGGCGCAGCGGCAAAATCCCGCTGGTGCCATATACCGTCATATCTCCGCGCACCTCAAGGCTTACAGGATCGATAAAAATGGCACGATGTTCAGATGGCCCAAGCGCCGGGTCTGCAAACATCACGCGGGTAGTTTCACCATTCACCAGACCAGGCCGAACGGCGTGCAAACGCAGCTTTGTCCCAACGGTTTTCTCCGCTACGGCAATTTGTTCCGCCAGCGGCTGCAGCTTACCCGCGGCATCAGCGTGAAGCGCATGACGATAAACCGCATTCTCAAGCTGCGGCGTCGCCACATACAGCGTACCGGTTAGCGCGGCAAAGAAGATAAACGGGCCGACAAACAGCCCAACGTAGAAATGGAGGCGACGCAGCAGGTTTCCCCATGCCGCGCGCGGAGTGCAGGTAGTCATACTTTTCCTTTTTAAGGCAGTAAGTTATCAATTTATTTTTTAAAGGGAAAAAGCAGACTGCCGCGGCGGCGCGCGGGTATCAGGGTAAAGCCAGGGGAAAAAGTGCCAGTGGCTGACCGCCTGGCGCGGCGGCTTAACGCGAAGCCTCTGCAGCACCGCGCTGAGCAGGACAATCAACGCCAGCATCACGCCCGGCACATGCGCCATCAGCACGCAGTAGCCACACGCTTCCGCATGGTCGACGGGCACGGAATGCGGCATATCGCCATGATGGTCATCCATCGACATCATGCTCATGTCATGATGCATACCCGGCATCGCGCTCATGGGATCTTTTTGCAGCGAGACGGAGATAAGCGGCGCAACCACGATCAGCAGGATCGCAAACAGCGCGGCCAGTGCCGCTGCGCGTTTCCAGTTATGCCGATGCAGTACGTTATTCACTTACCCTCCAGGGAAGAGGCGAGCATTGTAAATGATTTATGTCGAAAGGGTTAACGCGAGAGGTGCGATGGGATAAAAAAAGGGCCAGCCTTTCGGCCAGCCCTTTCTAACAGGATGTCGCTTAAGCGAATCTTAGTTCAGACGCTCTTTAATACGAGCAGACTTACCAGTACGCTCACGCAGGTAGTACAGTTTAGCTTTACGTACAGCACCACGACGTTTAACAGCAATGCTGTCAACTACCGGAGAGTGAGTCTGGAAGACACGCTCAACGCCTTCGCCGTTGGAAATTTTACGAACAGTGAATGCAGAGTGCAGACCGCGGTTACGAATAGCGATAACCACGCCCTCGAATGCCTGCAGACGTTTTTTGGAACCTTCAACAACCCATACTTTCACTTCCACGGTGTCACCTGGACGGAAGGAAGGTACGTCCTGCTTCATCTGCTCTTGTTCAATTTGTTTAATGATGTTGCTCATAATTTAATCTCTTATCCTGGGTAAACTGATATTCGGGCGCGTATTACGCATTCCCATCATGTTCATGCTGCTGGTGCGCGTGTTCAGTTTTGAACTCGGCCAGCAACTTTGCTTGCTCTTCAGTCAGAGCCAGGTTTTCCAGAAGTTCAGGTCTTCTAAGCCAGGTTCGGCCCAGCGACTGCTTCAAACGCCAGCGACGTATCTCGGCATGGTTTCCAGACAGTAACACTGCCGGGACGTCCATACCTTCTAACACTTCAGGACGAGTATAGTGTGGACAGTCCAGCAATCCATCGGCAAACGAATCTTCCGTTGCCGAGGCTTCATGGCCCAGTACACCCGGAATAAACCGGGCAACAGAGTCAATCAGCGTCATTGCCGGTAACTCACCACCGCTGAGAACGTAATCGCCGATAGACCATTCTTCGTCAATCTCGGTTTGAATTACGCGCTCATCTATCCCTTCGTAGCGACCACAGACCAGAATCAGCTTTTGATTCGTCGCCAGTTCGCTCACGCCCGCTTGATCAAGCTTGCGTCCCTGAGGTGACAGATAAATCACCTTCGCGCCTTCACCTGCCGCGGCTTTTGCTGTGTGAATGGCGTCCCGTAAGGGTTGCACCATCATTAACATCCCCGGTCCGCCGCCGTAAGGACGATCGTCCACGGTACGGTGCCGGTCATGAGTGAAGTCACGAGGACTCCAGCTCTGGATGTTCAGCAGGCCATTCTTTACTGCCCGGCCAGTTACCCCGTAATCGGTAATCGCGCGGAACATTTCAGGAAACAGGCTAATTATGCCAATCCACATAGCGCCGTCTTTTACCGTTTATCCGGAGAATTTAAAAACCAGGATCCCAATCTACTTCAATGGTTTGAGTAGTGAGATCGACTTTCTTGATAACCTGTCCATCGAGGAACGGAACCAACCGCTCCTTGATGCCAAATGCATCTTTCAGGTTTGCCTTGATGACGAGAACGTCATTTGACCCGGTTTCCATCATATCGATGACTTTTCCCAGGCTGTAGCCTTCGGTAGTGACCACCTGGCAACCCATAAGGTCTTTCCAGTAGTAGTCGCCCTCTTCCAGCTGTGGCAACTGCGACGAATCCACGACAATTTCACAATTAGTCAGCGCATTCGCAGCATCACGATCGTCAACGCCTTTCAGCTTGATGATGATGTCCTGATTGTGGTGACGCCAGCTTTCCAGCTCGACCTCTTCCCACTTACCGCCTTTCTGGATAAACCAGGGCTGGTAATTAAAAATGCTATCAGCGTCTTCAGTGGAGGAAAACACTCTGAGCCAACCACGGATACCGTAGCAAGAACCCATTTTTCCCAATACGATCGGTTCAACAGGTGCTTTGTTGCTCATCATGACCACCGTGACAGATTAAGCTGCTTTGTTTGCTGCTTTGATCAGCGTAGCAACGCGATCGGAAACAGTAGCGCCCTGGCCAACCCAGTGAGCGATACGATCCAGATCCAGACGAGTTTCTTCTTCTGCGCCAGCGGCCAGTGGGTTGAAGAAACCAACGCGCTCGATGAAGCGACCGTTGCGTGCATTACGGCTGTCAGTTACAACAACCTGGTAGAACGGACGCTTTTTAGCGCCGTGACGAGCTAAACGAATAGTAACCATAACATCCTCTTGTGTGAATAAAACACCCAGGCCCCATCGAGGAACGGAACCCGGGTGTCATATTAAAAGCCCGAAAATTTTACTCATTTTCGGGCAAAAAGCAATCTCAAAAGCGATTAACGGCCAGGAAAACCGGGTGGCATCATGCCTTTCATGCCGCGCATCATCTTCGCCATGCCGCCTTTCTTCATTTTCTTCATCATGCGCTGCATGTCGTCGAACTGTTTCAGAAGGCGGTTTACGTCCTGCACCTGCATGCCGCAGCCGGCCGCAATACGGCGTTTACGGGAACCCTTGATGATTTCTGGCTTCGCACGTTCTTTCAGCGTCATCGAGTTGATGATCGCCTCCATACGCACCAGCACCTTGTCATCCATCTGGGATTTGACGTTGTCAGGGATCTGGCCCATGCCCGGCAGTTTGCCCATCAGGCTTGCCATGCCGCCCATGTTTTTCATCTGTCGCAGCTGCTCAAGGAAGTCGGTCAGGTCAAAACCGTCGCCTTTTTTCAGCTTGCTGGCGAGTTTCTCGGCCTGCGCACGGTCAACCTTGCTCTCGATATCTTCGATGAGCGACAGCACGTCGCCCATGCCGAGAATACGGGAAGCAATACGGTCCGGGTGGAACGGCTCCAGCGCTTCGGTCTTCTCACCCACGCCGAGGAATTTAATCGGCTTACCTGTGATATGACGAATGGAAAGCGCCGCACCGCCGCGGGCGTCGCCGTCAACTTTAGTCAGCACCACGCCGGTTAACGGCAGCGCTTCGTTAAAGGCTTTCGCGGTATTCGCCGCATCCTGACCGGTCATGGCGTCAACCACAAACAGGGTTTCTACCGGATTGATAGAAGCATGCACCTGCTTGATTTCGTCCATCATCGCTTCGTCAACATGCAGACGACCGGCGGTATCCACCAGCAGCACGTCGTAGAACTTCAGCTTCGCCTCTTTCAGCGCCGCGTTAACGATGTCGACAGGCTTCTGCGCCACGTCAGACGGGAAGAAATCCACGCCAACCTGCTCTGCCAGGGTTTCCAGTTGCTTAATCGCCGCCGGGCGATAGACGTCGGCAGACACCACCAGCACTTTTTTCTTGTGCTTCTCGCGCAGGAATTTACCCAGCTTACCGACGCTGGTGGTTTTACCCGCACCCTGCAGGCCCGCCATCAGCACAACGGCCGGAGGTTGAGCCGCCAGGTTAAGCACCTGGTTCTCTTCGCCCATCGCCGCAACCAGTTCGTTACGGACGATTTTGACGAACTCCTGACCTGGAGTCAGGCTTTTGTTCACTTCGTGACCAACCGCTTTCTCTTTAACGCGGCTGATAAAATCACGCACGACCGGCAGCGCCACGTCGGCTTCGAGCAGCGCCATGCGGACTTCGCGCAGCGTCTCTTTAACATTTTCTTCGGTAAGGCGTCCGCGGCCGCTGATGTTGCGCAGCGTGCGCGACAAACGATCGGTTAAATTATCAAACATTGTCTCTCGCCTGGGGTAGAAACGTTGGGTCGCATAAGCGACACATACACAGAATTTTGCCGGAGTATAACATGAAGGCGCCTTTGTTGTTATGCAACGGTTGGAGCACGCGTCACGTAACGTTATACTGCTTCTCTTTCTTATTAAGACGACTGTCGACGCCCATATGCCTGTTTTCGCACTGATCGCCCTTGTTGCCTACTCTGTCAGCCTCGCGCTGATCGTTCCTGGACTGCTGCAAAAAAACAGCGGCTGGCGGCGCATGGCAATTCTTTCGGCGGTGATCGCACTCATAAGCCATGCGTTTGCGCTCGAATCACGCATTATTCCCGGCGACGGCAGCGTGCAAAACCTGAGCGTTCTGAACGTAGGCTCGCTGGTCAGCCTGATGATCTGTACGGTGATGACCATCGTCGCGTCTAAAAACCGCGGCTGGCTGCTGCTGCCGATTGTCTATACGTTTGCGCTGATCAATCTGGCATTAGCCACGTTCATGCCCAATGAATTCATCACGCATCTGGAGGCGACGCCGGGAATGCTGGTGCACATTGGCCTGTCGCTGTTTGCCTATGCGACGCTGATCATTGCCGCACTCTACGCGATGCAGCTCGCCTGGATTGACTACCAGCTGAAGAACAAAAAGCTGGCCTTCAACCACGAAATGCCGCCGCTGATGGTCATTGAACGCAAGATGTTTCACATCACCCAGGTCGGCGTAGTTCTGCTGACGCTGACGCTCTGCACCGGGCTGTTTTATATGAAAAACCTGTTCAGCGTAGAGAATATCGATAAAGCGGTCCTCTCCATCATCGCGTGGTTTGTCTATATTGTCCTGTTATGGGGCCATTATCACGAAGGCTGGCGGGGTCGCCGCGTAGTCTGGTTTAACGTTGCGGGGGCTGGCATTCTCACCCTTGCCTATTTTGGCAGCCGCGTCATACAGCAATTTGCTGGCTAAGTAACAAAGGAGTTCCCCCTGGAACACATCTCTACCACCACGCTGATCGTTACGCTGATCGTCATGGTGGTCATCTCCGCCTATTTCTCCGGCTCGGAAACCGGCATGATGACGCTAAACCGCTACCGGTTGCGTCATCGCGCTAAGCAGGGTAACCGCGCTGCCCGTCGCGTTGAAAAGCTGCTGCGCAAGCCTGACCGCCTGATAAGCCTGGTGCTTATCGGAAACAACCTCGTGAACATCCTGGCCTCAGCGCTGGGGACCATCGTCGGTATGCGCCTCTACGGTAACGCCGGCGTCGCCATTGCCACCGGGGTTCTGACGTTTGTGGTACTGGTGTTTGCCGAAGTGCTGCCGAAAACCATCGCAGCGCTTTATCCTGAGAAGGTTGCCTATCCGAGCAGCTTCCTGCTGGCTCCCCTGCTGATCCTGATGATGCCGCTGGTCTGGCTGCTGAACATGGTCACCCGCCTGCTGATGCGCATGGTCGGCATCAAGGCTGACGTCACCATCAGCAGCGCGCTCAGCAAAGACGAGCTGCGCACCATCGTGAATGAATCCCGCTCGCAAATCTCACGTCGTAATCAGGACATGCTCCTGTCGGTTCTGGATCTGGAAAAGGTCAGCGTCGACGACATCATGGTGCCGCGAAACGAAATCGTCGGGATTGATATCAACGACGACTGGAAGGCCATCGTCCGCCAGCTCACGCACTCGCCGCATGGGCGCATTGTGCTCTACCGCGACTCGCTGGATGACACCATCAGCATGCTGCGCGTGCGTGAAGCCTATCGCCTGATGACCGAGAAAAACGAGTTCACCAAAGAGGTAATGCTCCGCGCCGCTGACGAGATTTACTACGTGCCGGAAGGTACTCCCCTCAGCACGCAGCTGGTGAAGTTCCAGCGCAATAAAAAGAAAGTCGGTCTGGTGGTCGATGAGTACGGCGATATTCAGGGGCTGGTAACGGTCGAAGATATTCTGGAAGAGATTGTCGGTGACTTCACGACGTCAATGTCCCCTTCCCTCGCAGAAGAAGTGACGCCGCAAAACGATGGTTCGGTGCTGATTGACGGCAGCGCGAACATACGTGAACTCAATAAAGCGTTCAACTGGCACTTGCCGGAAGATGAAGCCCGAACGATAAACGGCATGATTCTTGAAGCGCTGGAAGAGATCCCGGCAGCGGGAACCCGCGTGCGCATTGAGCAGTACGATATTGATATCCTGGACGTGCAGGACAATATGATTAAGCAGGTGAAGGTCCTGCCCGTTAAACCGTTACGCGAAAGTATCGCTGAATGATGTTGTAGGCCGGGTAAGGCGAAGCCGCCACCCGGCACTACAGGGCGGCGAATTATGCCTTCGCTTTCGCCACGGTCACCATTGCGGCGCGAATGGTACGGCCATTCAGGGTGTAACCTTTCTGCATCACGCCCAGCACCTTACCGGCTTCGATCTCTTCAGATTCCACCATCGCAATCGCCTGGTGAACGTTTGGATCCAGCGGCACGTTGGTATCGGCAATCACTTCCACGCCGAACTTACGCACCACGTCCAGCATGGATTTCAGCGTCAGTTCGATACCTTCGATCATCGCCGCGTTGTCCGGATTGGCTTTATCAGCGACTTCCAGGGCGCGATCCAGGCTGTCAATCACCGGCAGCAGTTCGTTGACAAACTTCTCCAGCGCAAACTTATGCGCTTTTTCAACGTCCAGCTCGGTGCGACGACGCAGGTTTTCCATCTCCGCTTTGATACGCAGTACGCCATCGCGCTCGCGATTCTGCGCTTCTACCAGCTGGGCTTCCAGATTGGCAATCTTTTCATCGCGCGGGTCCACCTGCTCAGCAGACGCATCTGACTCAACGGCTTCAACGTCGTCGTGCTGTTCCGTGATAATTTCTTCAGGGGCTTGCCCCTCAGGCGTTTTCTGTTCTTTACTACTCATGAATTTCTCCGCGTTTTTCTGCATTCATCTCGCTAACTTCGCTTATTATGGGGATCAGTTTCCGGGATTCAAGGGAACAAGACAGATTGTCATCATTCATCAGGCACAAGGACCTCCAGAAAATGAATAATCATTTCAGGTGTATTGGGATCGTCGGGCATCCGCGCCACCCTACCGCATTGACGACACATGAAATGTTGTATCGCTGGCTGTGTGGCAAAGGCTATGAAGTGATGGTTGAGCAGCAAATCGCTCAGGAGCTGCAGCTTAAGAGCGTCAAAACCGGTACGCTGGCAGAGATTGGCCAGCAGGCGGACCTCGCCGTAGTGGTCGGCGGCGACGGCAATATGCTGGGTGCAGCCAGAACCCTGGCTCGCTATGACATCAAGGTTATCGGCATCAACCGCGGTAACCTCGGTTTTCTGACCGACCTCGATCCGGATAACGCCCAACAGCAGCTGGCCGACGTGCTGGAAGGCCACTATATCAGTGAAAAACGCTTTCTGCTGGAAGCGCAGGTGTGCCAGCAGGACTGCCAGAAGCGCATCAGCACCGCCATTAACGAGGTGGTTCTTCACCCCGGTAAAGTGGCGCACATGATTGAGTTCGAAGTGTATATCGACGAAATCTTTGCCTTTTCGCAGCGCTCTGACGGGCTGATCATCTCGACACCGACCGGCTCTACCGCCTACTCGCTCTCTGCCGGCGGTCCGATCCTGACCCCATCCCTGGATGCCATCACCCTGGTGCCGATGTTCCCGCATACGCTCTCCGCCCGCCCGCTGGTGATCAACGGCGACAGCACGATACGTCTGCGATTCTCGCACCGCCGTAATGACCTTGAGATCAGCTGCGACAGCCAAATCGCGCTGCCCATACAGGAAGGTGAAGATGTGCTGATTCGCCGCTGCGATTACCATCTGAATCTTATCCATCCGAAAGATTACAGCTATTTCAACACATTAAGCTCTAAGCTCGGCTGGTCAAAAAAATTGTTCTGATTTCGCATCCAGCGCTTTACTGTATAAAAAACCAGTTTATACTGTATGAAAACACAGTTATGGTTTTTCATACAGGAAAACAATTATGCTGGCACAACTGACCATCAGCAACTTTGCCATCGTTCGCGAGCTTGAAATCGATTTCCAGAGCGGGATGACGGCGATTACCGGCGAAACCGGTGCAGGTAAATCCATTGCCATTGATGCCCTCGGCTTGTGCCTCGGTGGCCGTGCAGAGGGTGACATGGTTCGCCGGGGTGCAACCCGAGCCGATCTCTGCGCCCGCTTCTCCCTGAAAGATACCCCTGCGGCGCTGCGCTGGCTGGAAGAGAACCAGCTGGAAGACGGGCGTGAGTGTTTACTTCGCCGCGTGATCAACAGCGACGGACGCTCCCGTGGCTTTATCAACGGCACGGCGGTCCCCCTTTCGCAGCTTCGCGAGCTTGGTCAGTTGCTTATCCAAATCCACGGCCAGCATGCACATCAGCAGCTTATCAAACCGGAACAACAGAAAGCCCTGCTTGATGGCTATGCCGGTGAGTACGCACTTACTCAGCTGATGGCGGACCACTATCGCCAGTGGCACCAGAGCTGCCGCGAACTCGCGCAGCATCAGCAGCAAAGCCAGGAGCGTGCCGCACGCGCCGAGCTGCTTGAATACCAGTTGAAAGAGCTAAACGAATTTGCCCCACAGGCGGGTGAGTTTGAGCAGATCGACGAAGAGTACAAGCGTCTTGCAAACAGCGGTCACCTGCTTTCAACCAGCCAGAATGCGCTGAACATGCTGGCCGATGGCGAAGACGTCAACCTTCAAAGCCAGCTTTATAACGTGCGCCAGCTGATGACTGAACTGGCCGGTATGGACAGCAAGCTGTCCGGCGTGCTGGATATGCTGGAAGAAGCGGCCATTCAAATTTCCGAAGCCGGGGATGAGCTGCGACATTACTGTGAACGCCTGGAACTCGACCCGAATCGTCTGTTCGAACTTGAGCAGCGCATCTCTCGTCAGATTTCGCTGGCGCGTAAGCACCACGTCACGCCGGAAGAGCTGCCACTTTTCTATCAGTCACTGCTTGACGAACAACAGCAGTTGGACGATCAGGCTGACTCACTTGAAACCTTATCCCTGGCGGTTAATCTGCATCATCAGCAGGCGCTGGCGACGGCGAAACAGCTGCATGACATCCGCCAGCACTATGCGCAGGAGTTAAGCCAGCACATCACCGACAGCATGCACGCGCTGGCGATGCCGCACGGCGTGTTCACTATTGATGTCCGCTTCGAAGAGAACCACCTGACGGCTGAAGGCGCAGATCGCATCGAATTCCGCGTCACGACTAACCCAGGCCAGCCTTTGCAGGCTATCTCTAAGGTCGCTTCTGGCGGCGAGCTATCGCGTATCGCCCTGGCGATTCAGGTGATTACCGCGCGTAAAATGGAAACCCCGGCGCTAATTTTCGATGAAGTGGACGTGGGGATCAGCGGCCCGACGGCTGCGGTAGTCGGTAAACTGTTACGCCAGCTTGGCGAATCGACTCAGGTGATGTGTGTCACCCACCTGCCTCAGGTCGCGGGCTGTGGCCATCATCACTTTATCGTCAGCAAGGAAACCGATGGCGAAATGACCGAAACGCACATGAAACCGCTTGATAAACGTGCACGGCTGCAGGAGCTGGCGCGCCTGCTCGGCGGTAGTGAAGTCACCCGCAACACGCTCGCGAACGCGAAAGAACTGCTGGCGGCATAAACTTTTTCGGGATCTCAGGGTCATACAGAACAACAAAAACGCCGCCAGACCGGTTTCAAAGTGGGGCAAGGTCTATTATCATCGGCATATTACATATGAGCCGCGTTCTGCTCGGGCCCGAAAAGGAATCAAATCACTATGCGTTGTAAAATGCTGACCGCTGCCGCAGCGGTTCTTCTGATGTTGACCGCAGGCTGTTCCACTCTGGAGAAAGTGGTTTACCGTCCTGACATCAACCAGGGGAACTACCTTACCCCTAACGATGTGTCCAAAATCCGCGTGGGGATGACACAACAGCAGGTCGCTTATGCACTGGGAACCCCGATGATGTCCGATCCGTTCGGTACAAACACCTGGTTCTATGTATTCCGTCAGCAGCCAGGCCACGAAGACGTGACCCAGCAAACCCTGACATTGACCTTCAGCAGCGCCGGTGTGTTGACCAACATCGACAACAAGCCTGCCCTGACTAAGTAATCCACTGTCAGAAACGCAAAAAGGTGCTCATTGAGCACCTTTTTTGTTTTCCGTTGATTCCTCGCCTCTTTGGGGAGAGGGTCAGGGTGAGGTAAAAGAAAGCGCTACTTAGCCGATTTCTCCGCACGCTGGCGACGCAGCTCTTTCGGATCAGCAATCAGCGGACGATAAATCTCAACCCGATCGCCATCCCTCAGCACATCCGCCAGCTTCACCGGACGGCTATAAATCCCAACTTTATTTTTTGCCAGATCGATATCGCTGCGAAGCTCAAGCAGGCCAGAAGCATGAATAGCCGTCTCAACGGTAGCCCCTTCATCCAGCATAACGCGCTGCAAATATTGTTTCTCCGGCAGGGCATACACCACTTCGACAGCAATCTTATGCGACACTGTAAACCTCTTTGGCGCGGGTGGTGAACGCCTGAACCATGTTTGATGCCAGCTCTTTAAAGATGCGACCAAACGCCAGCTCAATCAGCTTATTGGTAAACTCGAAGTCCAGATGGAATTCAATACGGCAGGCGTCCGCGCTCAGCGGCGTAAACTTCCAGCCGCCCATCAGGGTTTTAAATGGCCCATCCACCAGATGCATCAAAATACTCTGATTATCGGTCAGCGTATTACGGGTGGTGAACGTCTTGCTGATCCCCGCTTTGGAGACATCCACTGCCGCGGTCATCTGCGTCGGGCCAGATTCCAGCACCCGGCTACCGGTGCATCCCGGTATAAACTGCGGATAAGACTGAACATCGTTCACTAACTGATACATTTGTTCCGCGCTGTAAGGGACAAGCGCAGTACGGCTAATCTGAGGCATAGCATTTTCCATGGTCACACAACCAACAAATAATAACATTTATCACCTGTTAAAAAAACGCTAAGGCCCATCTCGTGCTAATATAGCGCGTTAGACCTCACGGGACGCAATGAGGTGACTTTTTGAAATCAGATTACCGACGGCTTTACGACACTTATGACGAAGAAAAAAGCACATAAACCAGGCTCGGCGACCATTGCGCAAAACAAGCGTGCTCGCCACGAGTATTTCATCGAAGAAGAATTCGAAGCTGGCCTTGCGTTGCAGGGCTGGGAAGTAAAATCGCTGCGCGCCGGGAAGGCCAATATTGGCGATAGCTACGTGATCCTGAAAGACGGCGAAGCCTTCCTGTTCGGCGCAAACTTTACGCCGCTGACCGTCGCCTCTTCACACTACGTGTGCGATCCCACGCGCACCCGTAAGCTATTGTTGAACAAGCGTGAGCTTGAATCTCTATACGGACGCATCAACCGCGAAGGCTTCACCGTGGTTGCGCTCTCTATGTACTGGAAAAATGCCTGGTGCAAGGTGAAAATCGGCGTCGCCAAAGGTAAGAAGCAGCACGATAAACGTACCGATCTGAAAGAACGCGAATGGCAGCTCGATAAAGCACGTATTATGAAAAACGCTGGACGTTGATTCTGTACACGTATTGTACAATTCAATAAGTTAGCGTTCCGGGCTGGTATCCAGGAAGAAAAATCTGGTATACTCAGTTCAACACTATTGGGGCTGATTCTGGATTCGACGGGATTTGCGAAACCCAAGGTGCATGCCGAGGGGCGGTTTGCCTCGTAAAAAGCCGCAAAAAAATAGTCGCAAACGACGAAAACTACGCTTTAGCAGCTTAATAACCTGCTAAGAGCCCTCTCTCCCTAGCTTCCGCTCTTAAGACGGGGATCAAGAGAGGTCAAACCCAAAAGAGATCGCGCGGATGCCCTGCCTGGGGTTGAAGTGCTAAAACTAATCAGGCTAGTTCGTTAGTGGCGTGTCTGTCCGCAGCTGGCGTGCGAATGTAAAGACAAACTAAGCATGTAGTACCGAGGATGTAGAAATTTCGGACGCGGGTTCAACTCCCGCCAGCTCCACCAAAATTCTCCATCGGTGATTACCAGAGTCATCCGATGAAGTCCTAAGAGCCCGCACGGCGCAAGCCCTGCGGGCTTTTTTGTGCCTTGAATTTGTCCCGCGAAGTCTGATGCCAACTAATTAAATCCGAACCTTTTAGGCACCTTGTTAGGCACCTCATAAAGCTATATTGTTTTTGAGGTGCCTAAAACTATGGAAACCCGGCAATGGCAAGACAAACCAAACCTCTATCCGTTAAGGAAATCGAATCTGCTAAACCCAAAAAAGCGGACTACGTTCTCTATGATGGCGATGGCCTTGAGCTACTCATCAAAACCAGCGGAAGTAAAATCTGGCAGTTTCGCTACATTCGCCCTGTCACTAAGAAACGAGCGAAGAAGAGTATTGGTCCCTACCCGTCAGTTACCCTTGCCGATGCCAGAAACTACAGAGCAGAGTCTCGCTCTCTCCTGGCGAAACAAATCGATCCACAGGAACATCAGCAAGAACAACTTCGCAGTTCGCTGGAAGCCAAAACCAATACTTTCCAGCTCGTAGCTGAACGTTGGTGGAATGTGAAGAAAGCTAGTGTGACAGAGGACTATGCGGAAGATATCTGGCGCTCTCTTGAAAGAGATGTCTTTCCTGCGATTGGCGACGTTAGCGTTACAGATATTAAAGCTCACACACTGGTTCAGGCCGTCCAACCGGTTCAGGCCAGAGGAGCACTGGAAACCGTTCGTCGCCTGTGCCAGCGCATTAATGAGGTCATGATCTATGCCCAAAACACAGGGCTGATTGATGCTGTTCCCAGCGTTAATATAGGTAAAGCCTTCGAGAAGCCTCAGAAAAAGAACATGCCCAGCATTCGACCGGATCAGCTACCTCAATTGATGCAGACAATGCGAACAGCCAGCATTAGCCTTTCCACACGCTGCCTGTTCATGTGGCAACTTCTTACTATTTCCCGCCCTGCCGAAGCGGCTGAAGCCCGTTGGGAAGAAGTAGACATGGAAGCGCGAGAATGGAAAATCCCTGCGTCACGGATGAAAATGAACCGTGACCATACTGTTCCTTTATCAGATGAAGCCATGGCTGTTCTGGAAATGATGAAACCAGTAAGCGGCAACCGAGAATTTATCTTTCCCAGCCGTATCAAGCCCAACCAGCCAATGAACAGTCAGACTGTAAACGCCTCACTAAAACGTGCAGGTTTTGGCGGAGTGCTCGTCTCACACGGTCTGCGATCTATTGCCAGTACGGCCCTTAATGAACAAAACTTTCCACCTGATGTTATTGAGGCTGCATTGGCCCATGTAGATAAGAATGAAGTACGTCGAGCATACAACCGCACTGATTATCTGGAGCAACGTCGTCCAATGATGCAGTGGTGGGCTGATTTTGTTATGGCTGCTGATCGCGGAAGTATGATTGAGGGAGGTATGAAAGGAGTGCGTTTAGCAGGGTGACGGATAATTAATGACGGTTCCCACTTTAATAGTGGGCCGAATGAGACTTTATATTTCAAGCCGAAGTTAATAGTTTTAGAAATCAAGCTAATTAGCATAATATGCTCGTAACTGAAGGGATATGGAGCCGCAGAAATAAATGAAGACACGGCAGCATGCGCAAAAATCAATCTTCAGTCTGGAAGCAATCTTCGAACAGTCCCGCAACAATGTTAGTGAACTTGAACAGCTGTTGAGCGAGCTGACCTTTCGCAACACTGCCAGGGCGCGGACGCTAACGTATAAAATCGAGCAATCTCTAACTATACTTAGCGACCGCAACGTGGTCGCCATGTCGGCTTCCAGCCCATCAAAACGTCATCCTTATTCGGCGTCCATACAATCTTCTCAAGTTGTGCCCCACAATGCGCCTGCAGATGTAGAGCAGCTGCAACCGAAGGTTTTACCAGTGAAGTGGATATTTTTAAACTGGGTATGTCTGTAAAGGAGAACAAGTCACTGGCAGTGGCAGTGGCAGTGGCAGTGGCAGTGGCAGTGGCAGTGGCAGTGGCAGTGGCAAATTATCTGGATATAATAAGTTTACGTTTATCTTACAGCTTGAATGGCAAGACAATATGAGTTTATCTACTTTTTTATTAAAATGCCTAGGTCCTATTGGGCGTATCGTTATGCCTAAAGCAAAGCAAATTTACGCTGAGCATACGGCGGGAAATAAGCCGGATGAAGCCATCGAACTTCAATTGGATAAATTTCTAAATGAAGCCTTGGGACGGCTGGGGGTTGTGGATGACTCGAAACCTTGGTGGTCAACTGCTATGAATGCCCTAGGTAAAGCGGCTGTTCAGCCAGAATCATTTAAACGTCCTCATATACAAAAGTGGTTAACTCAGCAAGAGACGCAATACCTTCTTAAACAACTTATCAGGGATAAGCTTACTGGTAATGAATACTCACAAGAAAGCCTTAATATACTCGTTTCAAGCTACATTGAAGAATCTTTTGAGAGTAAGCAGTACGCTATTTCGATAATCACTACAGCACTTGCCGTACTCGAAGCCAGTGTATTGGGTTCCATTAAAGATAAAGGTACTGCTGCTATTGTTCAGGCTTATGGGGACAAGCAGTTGGAGTTTCTGAGCAGTCTGCGCGAAAATCTTAATCACCTGATACCTGACGACATACGGCAGATTGTCAGAATTGCACAAAATAACGCAGAAAGCATTCAGTGCGATATAGGTGGTATACAAATAGAACGTACGGCATTTCTGCAGGATATAAATAACCTCATCAAATCAGTCCAATTCATTCAAGTCCGCGGTTTACCTGGCAGTGGGAAGTCTGTACTACTAAAACAACTGGCTCAGCAGGCTCTTGATAAAGGTCCCGTACTTTTTCTCAGGGCTGAGCAGCTTGAAGGAAAAAGCTGGTTCAGTTATGCCAGTACGCAGGGGTTGTCAGCACAGCCGCTATTCCAGTTGCTCTCCCAAATAGAGAAAGTTGGTACTCCCGTTATATTCATTGATGCCATTGATAGAACGGAAAAAGAGCAACAGCCTATTATTCTAGATATCATTCGTACTATCATACAGTCACCAGAGCTTGCAAATTGGCGTATTGTAGCATCTCTACGTGATACGAGCGTTGATGCACTCCAGCACTGGCTTGGGGATACAGTTAATGGAATGACATTAGGAACCGTATCCCTCAACAATCTAAGTAACGAGGAAGCTGAAACACTTGCAGCTGCTAATCCTCTGCTTAGATCATTGCTTTTTAGTTCAACACAGCTTGAAGATATTGTTAGGCGTCCCTTCTTTGCGAAAGTACTCCATCAGAATTACACCATTGATCCCCAGTCAACTTTTCAGCCTCGTTCAGAAGTCGACTTGATTGCCCAATGGTGGCAACGAGGTGGATACAATGAGACAGGTCAGTTTGCTGTAGAGCGTCAGCGCCAACTCATTGAGTTGGCAAAGCTCCAAGCTCATGCCTTAAACAAACCGATCAAAATGAATCAGCTTTCTACAATGATGCATATTGACGCAATGAAGTCTGATGGCCTTCTTGACTCTGTGCGTGACGGTATCTCTGTACGTTTTACGCATGATATCTTCTTCGAATGGGCTTTTCTCCATGTCATTGCTGAGTGTGAGGAGCGATGGGTTGATGAGATTCGGTCCTGTGGTGAGCCTCCTGCTTTAGCTCGCACGATAGAGTTGGCCGCTCAATGGGAGTACAACTATGGGGAAAACTGGGCTGCCTGGTTAGCCCTAACTCAGTCTTCCGGGTTGAGAACACAATGGTTACGAGCATGGCTGTTAGGACCTTTAGGTTTGCCTGACTTTGCCAAGCAGCAAGATCCATACACTCGAGCCATTTTTGCTGATGGTTGTCAGCTTTTCAAAAAAGCTTTAGTTTGGTTCCAGGCGACTAAAATTACGCCGAACGAGTCCATCAATACTTTCGCCTTTCCCTCTGAAACTCAACAGCAATATGCCTACCTAGTAAGCTGGCCCTCCGATTATCTTTTATGGCGGCGTTTTATTGAATTCATTCTTGCTCACATATCTATTGTCCCAAAGAGACTCTATCCAGATATTCTCGCTGTATTTGAGGTTTGGCAGAACGTGTTCTTTTGTACCGCTAATCCCATCACCCATAAACTCTTACTTCAATGTAATATATGGTTAAATGATATTGATAATATTAATTACCGTGATAATTGGAATGCAAATTCCTTTGATTGGCATGAAATACCTGAACTTGAAAAATTCAGGAAATCTTTGAGACGACTAATTTTTCTCTCGTCAAAGGCTGAACCGGAGATAGTCTCAACCTATCTACTCAACTCAGGTCGGTCGAATACGCTACGCCGAGATGTTTTTGACGACGTATTAACTCTTTGCCCGATATTGGCACAATCGCACCCTAGCGAAATTGTTAATATTACATTGGCCTGTTTAAAAGAAGAATTACCCGAAGAACAACTTGCACGAGAAGCAGCAGACAACAAGCGGGACAGGGAGAGGCGGATTACCATTCAGGCCAAGCCAGAGTCCGAAAGGACCTCACAAGAACAGGCATATCTCAATAATTTCAGCTTATTCACAACTGTCGGTGTTTCCCATTATGATTGGGATAGATTGTGTTTGGATGATGGTTTTCGTAATTTCTATCCACCTACACCGCGAAGGGAGCCTTTCCAGTCATTGTTCCAGCACTCACCTAATGAGGCGTTAGCTCTAGTCAGAGAGCTTTGCAATCATGCGACAATGGCATGGAGACAAATGCATACATGCTCCCGAGATACACAAGGTACGCCTATCCCGCTTGAGCTTACATTTTGTTGGGGTCATCAGAAATTCTGGGGAAACGCTCGTGAGTTCCAGTGGTTCAGAGCAGCCCGAGCTTCTCATGTAATTGGCTGTGCTTTAATGGCACTCGAACAGTGGTGTTATGAAGAACTAATGCGTGCTCGCCCACTCGATGACCTGCTTGAACAAGTTGTTATCGGCCATGATAACATTGCTATCCTGGGCGTCGCCGCAATGCTAACACTACATACTAAGACAGTTTCCCCTGCTACATTGCCGCTGCTAACATCACAACGAGTGCTAAGTGCTGATCAGCAGCGAATGCACCAAGACTTAATTTCTTGTTCGGGCATGTTTTCTTCCGACGGTCAGACCGATCCCTCACTTATTGGGACTACATCTACCGCATCTATACAACCAGAACGGCAACAAACTTTGACAAGCCTTATTTCATCACATTTCATTAAGGGTGATGAATATAGCGATATTCTTAAAAAGAACATTCTCAGTTTTACTGATAATCTACCTTTTGAGTACGAAGAGTTGCGTGATCGGCCTGAGTGTATTTCTAGATTGAGGACTGAAGCCTTAAAGTATGCTGAATTGGTAGACTGGAATAACTACAATTTTCATGAAGTTGAGAATAGGCCAGACCTGATAGCGGTTTCTCATACCAGTTCTTTTTCATCCACCCCGGAAAGTCTTGCCAAAAGAGAAACTGCTTCGAAGTTTATTAACGCAACTCGACTTTTATCATGGTGTTTGAAATGCCTTGAAAAAAAAGCATTGCTAGACACATTCTCAATACCAGAGGCTATTGCTGTTGGAAGACAAATCGACACCTCTGATGTTATGATCTATTCTGCAGATGAATCAGAAGAAACTCACTTAGCTATTTATCGAGGTGCACTTTCAGCAATTGCGGCCGTTATATTAACTTTTCGTCAAGAAACTACACCTTCGAATATTCATTGGGCGCGAGATATTTTAATGCGCGTGCTAAAACGAAAAGAAATAAAAGATACGTTCTGGACCCCCGACGCCATTACCATAGACCACCCAGCGATATTTGCTGCGCAAGGACTTGCAGCCGAACTCCGTGAAAATGCTCATCAATATGAAATCGCTCGCAGCTTATTAATTCTGATAACTCATCCACTTAAAGCCGTTACATTAGCAGCACTCAAAGAAGCCTGCGATTTATGGAGCACAGCACCAAAACTCACATGGGTGGCACTGGTTTTGGCATTTTCTCGCAATTGCGCATCTATTCATTCATTACAAGACACCCGTAAGAAAGGAGATATAAACTTGCCGTCGCCTGAGGCTGAGATTGAAATAAATGCACTCCTTGAATTCTATGAAGGGGGTAGCGAGTGGCCGAAACTCCCACTAATTCCAGCGCCTTGGGTAAAACGTAATAATTTAAACATTCAGAATCATAACAAAGATAATCCAACCGAGAGTGACGAAGAAAAGAATGCCTCTGACATTATCTGGCTTGCTGCAGATGCTGCAAAAGCATTAAGTCTTGTTCCTGTTGAAAGCATTATGGCAAGTGATAGAAAAGAAGATTTTTTAATTTTTCTTCAAAGTGCATTAAACTGGACCGTTCAAGAGTATGAGGTTAACGGTGAACAATCCAAAGGTGGGAATTATTCGCGACATGACACCTTTGAATGGTCACAATCGCTAGGTACAACACTTAGCTTGGTTGCTGGCTTAATTCCATTTAGCTCTTTTAATACACGTTTTCTCATACCTATTTTAGAAATTGAAGATAGTCATTGTCTGGAACTTTTGTATCCGTTAGTAAATGGTTATGTCTGTCACTATGTATACGACGCACTAACAATACCATCTGACACAGTTATCATACTTAATATCTGTTTAGACCGATTCCTTAAGCTTCCGGAGTTTGACTCAAATTCTTTCCTCAAAGGTAAGCTGAATAATTTTCAGTATCAGGGGCTAATTGACGCCTTGATGTTTGTTTCTGTTGAGAAGGCAGAGAAATCAGCTCGTTATGCGAATGGTGATTGGTCCGAACTTCCACTAATCTTACCAGTTATTGATCACTTTATTAGGGCAGTTGGTGGGTTGATTCCAATCATGGAAAGATTTTTAACACTTTGTGAACGTGCAAAAGTAACTTATCCCGCGGATATGTTTGCCGATCAAATCATATCGGTTTTAAATCAGGGCCCAGATTCCCTCCAAGGATGGCACAGCACTCTACTTCTAGAACGTATTGCTGCGTTAGTTGAGTATTTTGCGCATCGAAATACGCCAATGTCAGTCGATTTGTCACAGAAACTCTTGAGGATTCTTGATGTCCTTGTAGATATGGGGGATAGACGGAGCTCTTTGTTACAATTAAATGAGTCGTTTCGAGATATCCGTTTATAGGGCACTTCCACGGATTTAACAAATACCTCAGAGCCCCCAAAAGGGGGCTATCTAGTTGTAATTATCCCTTATAAACGTGCCATCCACAGTTAGAGCCCCTCTTGCATCCCTCAGTTGAACTCACAGCTCAAAGCGGAACTTAAAACCTGTCTTTCTTTCCGATCCTTACCAAGAGCAGACGTTGCTAACATCAACCGGCCTCTATCTATTGGGAGCAAGACCCCCTTTATTGCGTAGCCAGTTTACTGAAGGTGCTGCTTCAACCAAATACGAGTACATTCAATGTCATACGCTTTTTCCCCAAATCCTTTCGCAAGCAGGGACTCTGGTAAATACTCGTCGTATTTATCCAAGAACTTTTCTGGAACATCTTCGGCAAGATCAAATGCAGATGGTAAGCCTGACAACAGCATTTTTTTAAGGGCTTGTTGAACGGTTGCTACACTTGCATCATCAATCTCTATAACACCTACGAATGAATTGGCTTTAAAACCACAACGTATGAGCAAGGCTGTAATCGTATTCACAACTTTATCCCCCATCCAGGGAATTACGTAACAGTGTTGCCCACTCGTAATAAAATACTCATTTTGCAGGTTATAACGCTGAAAGTTACTACAGCCTTCCGCAAATAGGTTTCTGGCGGCAGTATCGGCATAATCTACTTTCTTGCTACCTATTGCTATGCGGTAATCACCTTCCCTATAGATAGCGAGCATTTCCTGACGAACGGCATCATGAACAGACATACCTCCCCCACTAAATTGTGGTGGCTGACCGCCTTTGGTCGCCTCTACATAGATAACTTTTTTCTCTGTCTCGATCTCTGTCACTTTCCAGCGCCGCCCACCGAAGATGATGTGTTGGTCTGGTAGCAGTGGGGAGTCCACAGGCACTGTTCCAAGGGTTCTGTTTCCGGTGACAATGCGGAACTCTTCTGGTGTATTGAACACGGCATAAAACGTGTAATGGTTAGTCAGTTTCTCCCCCTCTGCCCCAACAACCATTTCGCCGCTAGCAAATTGAGTGAGTAGGCCACATGCTCCCATATGTTTAAGCAGGCTTTTGAAATCGTTTAAATCTACATTTCTAAATGGTCCTGTCTGGCATAGTTGCGACCAGAGCTGGTCGGCACGAACTCCGCCCCATTGTGCCGTAATAGCAAGAATCTGGTGCAACAGCGTGGAATAATGCATCTGTCGAGCATCTGCTGGTTCAAACCATTGTTTAGAGATCATCAATCTGATCATTGCCATCGACTGGACCAACTGTAGCCGTAGGAGGTCAACGATACTGCTAGTTCCAGTAAGCTCATTTTCTGTAATTAGGATTCTTAGAACTGATGGGGAGTCGCGTCGCCCAGAACGTCCCATACGCTGACGTAGACTGGAAACAGAATGCGGAGGCGTAACTTGTATAACCGACTTAACCTTACCTATATCAATTCCCAACTCGAGCGTCATTGTACAAACAGCTGTTGTGGGCAAATTTCCTTTCTGAAGACGAGATTCAAGCGCCTCACGTAATTCCTTGGCAAGGGAACCATGGTGGGGAAAGAATTCATTCGGAACAATTTGTTCCTCACACATGTCGCTCAGCGTGGCAGCAATGCTTTCAGTCCGCTTTCGACTGTTTGCAAAGACCAAATGAGAGTCGCCACGGCAAAGTCTAAAAATGTCAGAGCAAACCTCATGTTCAGCTGAACTCTGAAGTTCTTCTCCTTTTTGGAGCACTCGCTCCAGATAACCTTTGACCTGTACCTGAAGAGTGGCCTCGCTCTTACTATCTGTAACAGTTACGCAGGGTAGTCGTTTGTCCGGGCGCAAAAGTTCGGGCACTTTCTCCAGTTCCCCCAGCGTGGCACTCAACGCAACGCGGGGAATTGGATTTACCTGGCGTCCAAGCACATGGTCAATTCTATTGAGCAGAGAAAGCAGCTGTACACCACGCTCTGAGCCAATGAAAGCATGAAACTCATCAATAACGATGTATGCGACTGACGAAAACGCCTGTTTGAGCCAGCCCATTGAATTTATGAGCAAAGACTCAAGTGACTCAGGTGTAATCAGTAAAATGCCAGAAGGATTCGTCCGAGCCTTCTTCTTTTTGCTTTGTGGTACATCCCCGTGCCAAGGAGTCACTGGCATTTCCAATGCATCTCCAAGGCTCTCAAGACGACGGTACTGATCGTTAATCAATGCCTTCAACGGGCTGATATAGATGATGCCAAATCCATTAGTGAGATCTGCAACCGCCGAACAGGCAGGAAGAAAGAAAGCCTCTGTTTTACCCGCTGCTGTGCCTGCACTGATTAGCACGTCTCGATCACGGGCTAAAATTGCCGGGATAGAACTCTCCTGCAAGGGCCTTAATGTAGCCCACCCCTGCTTGTAAACCCACTTACGGACGCGGGGATCGAGACTATCATAGACACTGCTCATAATTTGAAGTTCGCCAGTCCGTCGTCGTCATCGCTTTCTTCTATAATAGCGTCATCCATTTCGCTGGGCCTGTCCTCTTCAATCGCCACACCCTCGATTAGTGTTTGCCAGTTCATCGTTCTGTTTTGTTCCAGCACGGCCAGCATGTCCAGGAAACCTTTTATGGTATTACGGGGGGTACGGAAGTAAGCGTCTCCAATGGTTTTACTACAGTGATGCAGAAATCCAGTCAGCGCCTCATCTGGAACCAGATAATTCTCTGGATCTCCGCCTGCATAAACATGGCGAAGATTTCTCAGTAAAATATACAGTTCCTCAGGGGTGAGGCTGGCAAGATGCAAAGTGGGAGACGAGTAGTCAATCACTCCTGCTTTTTGCGCGAACCGATTTTCCGCCAGACGTGATTGGAGCGCCTCATAGCTGTAAAGACCTTTGCGCGGATCGAAAAGGAACTCTGGCGTCCCCCCGAGGATAAAACCAATATTCTCGGCTGAGCCTTGCAGGCAGTCATTCAGGATCCGCAAAATCTGTTCGTAGTTCGCTGTTCTTGCTTGCGTATTATTCAGTTTAAAGAGGTTCACCATTTCGTCTAGGCTGACCAAAAGACCGGCATAGCCTGCCTGGCGGACAAAAAGGCTCATCAGCTTCAAAAAGTCATAGAATGAAGCGTCTGAGATAATAGTCCGAACGTCGAGATCGTTACGGGCATCAGTTTTAGTAGTGTACTCTCCCCGCAACCAGCGAATGGCATTGGATTTTAGCGTTTCGTTATCCTGCTCATGCCCCCGCCAGAATGAATCAATGACCTTCGCAAAGTCATATCCGCCGACCATATCTGATAGTGCTGCCAGGCGTTTATGAATAACTGATGAAACCTCGGAGCCGTCCTTGTCAGCTTCCTTCCTTGCCTCCGTAACGAATCTTTCAACAACGCTAAGTAACGCATTACCATCCGGCTTGTTTCTGGTGGACATGTTTTTCATAAGCTCAGAATAGAGATTACGAGCCTGACCTCCCGATGAGTGAATGCGTCTGTCAGGAGAAAGGTCTGCACTGATTGACACCAGCTTCTTCTCTAGCGCAATAGAGCGCACAACACTCAGAAAGAACGTTTTACCAGAACCATATTCACCGATGATAAGTCTGAAGCTTGCACCACCGTCAGCAATCCTCTCAATATCTTGGTGGAGAGCGGTGATCTCATTCACGCGGCCAACCTGGATATGCTGAATGCCTATCCTTGGCGTTACACCTGACTTAAGTGACTGAATAATAGCGTCGCGTTCTTTCACTCTTATACGTGTTACAGACATTCACTATCCCTCTAATTCTTTAGCAATTTCCAGGTCAACCCAGATATCATCATCGGCATCGTCCAGTACCGGAGCATCAACCACCGCATAGGACCAGTCATTAATCACCTCAAGCGCACCGCCGAGCATCAAATTCAAATTTCCGCACAATTCTGTCGCCTCTTTTCGGGACCACTGTTCTTTCTCCAGCAAACTGCGATAAAGCTGGCTATGTGCGGAGTCAAGCCCCCCCGTTTCCGTTAATGAGGCTGGAGCGCTTTCTAGCTCTTCCGGTTCTTCTTCGGTGAAAATTGTGTTCAGCAATTTACGAACATCATCCGTGGCAGATTCGTGGCGGGCAAGTACATTAGCATCCAGTCTGAACCCTACTGCTGGCTGATCAGTTGGTACAGACGAGACGAGATCATGTTCAGTTGCGGAATGCTGATGGATATTGCTCGAGACAGATGAGGGATCCAGCCCCAAACTTGAATAAATCTTCTCAAGCTGTTTGATTTCGGCAGGCGCTATTGTCCCATCCGAACAGGCAACACTAACGATAACTTTGCCCACAGCAGCTTTTTCCGCGGCCCCCATCAACTCAATCCTGCTTTTCATTCCTGTCATATTGGCTGGGGTATGAAGTTGCCACGTTAAATACGCATGTAGAGAGCGTTTTTCATCATCGGTGAAGCCAGTATTGTTGTTGATGGCATTCTCAAGCACTTTCTGTTCAGCTTGATCAAGAGAATCGTCAATCAAGGCGACCATCGCCCCTAATCTGAGCGTCATTACTGCTGAGATAAATTCAGGAGAAGGTGAGAAGCGTCCACCTTCGGCGGCAGGGAATAGAACAAGTGTCCCATCAACATCCGCCTTCACATGGTGATAATACGGGTCAGGTGCCAGACCGTAACCCATCTTCAGAGCAAAGGCATGCATCAAATCGGCCTCTTTTTTATTGATCTTATTGGGGCAACTGGCATTCATATGTGCCCAAAAGTCAGCAACTGAGACTAACCCCTCCTTGACGAGGATCGCCTCATCAGCCCAGCGTTTGAATGAGCTTAATATTTTTTCTGCACTTTCATTAACGATCTCTGAAGGGAGCAACATAATTGCAGCCGTATCATTGACTGACGTACCTTTCCTACCAAGGTAGCGACTATAAGCATCAAGTTCATCCGTACATATGTCGGCAAGAGCCATAATTTTCTGGACAGGGCTCTTCAACGCACTTGGATCAGGCAGGTCGGGAACAGGAAGTCGAACACCTCGCAAACTAGGACTTGCTGGTGTGTAATCTAACCTTAGCCGCGTTTTATTCGCCTTAACGACCATCCCTTCACCATATTTGAGGGTGTAACGCCGTTTGAAAAGTGCAGCAAACTCTTTAGCACAGCGGCGAGCCGGGGTACGCAGCGAATACTCGGTGTGGTTTATTACCCAGTTCAACGCCAGTTCAGCTGATACAGGAACTCCTTCATGTACAGTTTTTGCCAGAGCCAGCTTAAATTGCATGCTGTTGCTGAAACCTGAATTGCTATCGAGCTCAGTGGCTAAGCCCATGTTCGGGCGCAGAAAAGACATGGCTTCGAGTAACTGGGCCGAATATCCACGGAATGAGCGGTTCTCAATGAATACGGATCTTAACCGAGCGACTTCTTTGAACAGATTACGGAACTCAGCATCAGGGAATTTTGGGTCAGTGGAATCTATGAGCGCTTTTCTTTCCAGACCGTAGAGGTAGATAAAAACATAGCCGATAGGACACGATGGATCAGACCTATCGCTGGCGAGCCAACTGACATACGCACCGCGTGCTTCTGGGGAAAGAGAGGAAAAACTGGGCCAGTATCCTAATGAACTGTCCTCGTAAAGATAAGAAGTAGGTTTTATCTTACATGTGTCATCAATTAATGATGCCTCATTTCCATCGTCATAATAGCCGCCTGATTCCTGACCGGAGGGCTTCATACGTTGCCCCAAGTAAATGTGGCCACCGCTAATTGCTACACCAGCTACAGTTATCATCTCACCCGGAAGTACCCATCGAGCTAGTGCACCTGCTGACTTTGAGGTGTTCCGGTAATGATTGGTTGTCACCCGAAGTTCAACACCCCGGCCACCGCTCAATGTAAAAGTTGCAAGGTTATCGTCTTCACTATCATCGTTTCGCACAACCGCCTCTTTTTTCTTGATGTCAGCGAGCCATTCTTTTGGCGGTGCTTTCACGGGGCTTGAAGCATAAGACTTTGGAGATTTACGTTTTTTCTTTCTAAAAAACAACAAGTAAATTACTAAAATCGCCGCCAGAAACTTCAATAACTCCATGATATATAACCTTAAAATAATTCTCCATTCACATTTAAAATGTGGTAGGGAATGCATGGCAAGTGGATTAATCTCAAAATAATACGTCTAAATCGCTAGGGTTAAAAGCAAATCGCAATTAAAATTAACCAATTGATTTAAATGACAAAAATCATTGAATAATTTACTTAACCAGAAGTGAATTTTTAAGGAGTAAAAAGCCTGCTGGGCCATTCGCCTAAGAATGATGTTGTACTAATGCTAGGTTAACATACGAGCAAATATAGTGGGGATGCAGAACTGACCGCTGTATGATGACATTTACCTAGTCGTTGAGAATTTCGGTAACTATTGGAAAGCTGATCCTACCCACGCTGATTTTTATCAACTAATTAAGCTATGAGCTGAGTTGTGCCGAAGTTAAGATATCCTCATCACCTACGTTGATGAGCTGAAGAGCATCTCTGACGCCATTAATGCAGTTTATCCGGAGAGCGGATTAAGTTCTGTATCATTCACATGGTGCGTAATAGCCTGCGGCTCGTATCTTAGAAGGACTACAAAGCATTAACCCATGACCTGGGGTACCAGCGGCAGAGGCGGTTTTACACGACGAATACCATTGCCAGATTGGACAGTGTGATCCGGCATACCATTAAAAAGTGCAAGGTACTCCCGACAGATTACTCATTAAAAAGTTGTATCGCTATCAACCCTGTCAGTATCGCTAAAAAGACGATGATGTTCAGGGGAGCTCGTATCGTCTTTTTATCAGCTCTATGCTCTTCTGCACAGCCACATCTGAGAAAAGGCAGTCACATTGAATCACGTACGCACTCTCAAGGTACCGGACTATCGATTTTGCGACACCCCGATACGTTTTTGTACTGCCTTCGCGAACGCCGCCTTCACTCTTTTGTCTTTGACTGACCATTCAGCCAACAACTTGCTCTGGCTTGCCTCCACCATTGCCGCGTCCCGTGAGTCGTTTTTATCCTGTGCGGAAGGCCATCCATGCTCCTCAATATAGGGCCTTAACGCTTTAATAATTGCGTTGATGGCATCGGTTTTAGTTTCCCAGCCCTCAGGTTGCGCTTCCAGGTGTTTTATCACTTCGTCTTTAACGCCATCAAAACGTGTCGCTTTGACCTTTCCGCCATAAGCAGAATTGAGTTTATGCCGTTCCTTGATTCTTTTACCTGCTGCGGATTCACTGCGTTTCAGACCGCGATCCAACAACGCGATAGCCTTCAGCATTAATTGTACCGCATGATCTGGATCAGATTCGAGAGCCGATGTTCCCTGCTCCCAGTATTGTTCAGCCTCAGACATATCGTTCCTGATCCCCTTTATCATCCATTCTGAAAGACTGAAAATTTTCAGATAACGCCGCCATTTTTTCTCTCCGTGCTCATCAGCAAGTCGCCGCGCTAAATCTTCATCCTTCGTTTGTCTCCCTGTTTGTAGCACGATAACAATTTCAGTATCTTTATTCAGCCATTGCCTGGCGATATGTTTCTGTCTGACCCCGAGATGAAAACGTAACGCTTTCCTCTTTTTACGAAATACGATGAGTAACTCATCAGGGGTAAAATCCCTGTCTAAATCAGCCATGAAGTCCCTCTTTTCGAATGACAATTTCTATACTCCAGTAAATTTCCTTGCCTGACACCTTGAACGACTCATTCTTGCCCTTAGCCAGACGCTTCCGACACCATTTTCGAAAAAAAAACATTCTGTCACCAACAAAAAACGGGAAAAAACCCTAAAAAAAACCCTATCTCGTTGTTATAAAATGCTTTTTTGCTACAGCCACCAGGCGGGTGCCATTACCTGTTCCGGCACCATACAATTGCGTCCATATCGAAAGAACAGGGGGAATTAACAGATATGTCTGTACAAGGTATCAGGATACTGCGCATACGCGCCGTTGTTAACAAAACGGGCATCGCCCGCTCAACCATCTATGACTGGATCAACCCGAAGTCACCGCGTTACGACCCGACCTTCCCGAAACAGCGCAGGCTGGGTATGCAGTCCGTCGGCTGGCTTGAGTCAGAGCTAGATGCATGGCTGCTGGAACGCCAGCAGGCATCATAAGCGATGAGATAGTATTGGTAAAAATTAAAGGAGGATACGCAGGTTATATAACAACGTCTCTGATTTAAATATGCGCTCGCTGCGACATATTTTTGCCAGTTGCAAGGAAACAGAATGCGATTATTTATTGGTAAGATTATTACTTTAAATAAATTTTGACGCTTGGCTATTTTATTATATTCACAACTAACCCGTTACTGAAAACAGTAACCAAGGAGAATATTACATGCAGAATTTACTGCCATACACTGTCATTCCGAAAATGCCGGAGCCTTATATTCCCGTACAAAACAGAACCCCGGAGGGTTACCCTGTCTGCGCGTTCCCGCCGGTGATGCGGGATGTCATTGATGCTCTTTATAACGAGACGGGTATCCCGGCGGAACTGATAGCGGGGGCCGTACTGGCAGCTGCTTCCCTCGCCTGTCAGGCTCATATTGAGGTGGTACCACCACACTCATCGGATCCGATGCACTGTGCACTGTATCTACTGACGTTGGCGGTCTCCGGTGAAGGTAAGACCAGTATCAGCAAAAAAGTGATGAAGCCTTTTTACCGATTCGCTGAGCAAATGAAGCAGCAGCACGACGGTCTGATGAAGGCACACCTGCGTGCTGACAATATCTGGAAAATACACCAGAAAGCATTGACCAGTAATCTGTACACTGCCATCAAAAGCGGTTCTGAGGGGACGGAGGAAGAACGGCTGTTAGATGAACATGCAGAAACCCGGCAGCAGCCTCCGACCCGCCTGGCGATGCTTTATGATGACACCACCGCAAAGGCGCTCCTGGAAGGTCTGAGCCGGTACTCTGAAGCCGGGGTGGTCTCAGATGAGGCAATTACCTTTTTTAAAGGGTATCTGAAAAACAACCTCGGTTTACTGAATAAAGCCTGGGACGGGGAGACCTATGAATACCACCGCCCGGGCGGCGAAGAGTACGATATCAATGCCTGTCTGACCCTGGCATTAATGGTTCAGCCTCCGGTCTTTGAAAATTACTGCCGCAACCACGGTGAACTCAGCAAGGGGAGTGGTTTTCTGTCACGGTTTCTTTACATCAATACCATCAGCACACTGGGTCGTCGCCACACCAATACAGGTCACGCTCAGTCTGATGAAGCATTAAATGTATTCCACCAGAAAATTAACCAGTTACTTGATAAGCAGAAGGTACGTTTTTATAGTAACGACTCGCAGAAACAAACGCTCAGGTTATCTGATGATGCGACCGCTTACTGGGCAGAAAAACAGTCAGATCTCAGCCGTAAAGCAGCCCCCGGACAGCAGATGGAGCATATCAGTGAAATTGCAGCCAAAGCGGGGGCGAATGCCCTCAGGGTTGCGGCCATTCTGACATATATGTATTCACCTGAGAGTTTATGTATTTCGCGGGGGGTCATCCAGGCCGCCTTCAAAATTGTGGAATGGCATCTTGAAGAAGCGGAAAGGCTGTTTTTCCCTTCTTCTGAACGGAATGCATTTATGGAGGACGTTTACGAGATGTTCAGGTGGCTTAAGGAGAAATTTCTCGATAATGAGGGATATCCACTCAGGAAAAATGAGGTAAACCGGAACGGCCCGAACCGGCTGCGTGACGCCAGTAAATCACAATCTGTTCTTGAGCAGTTAATCGCACTGGGTCTGATTTGTTTTATTCGTCCCGGCCGTCATTCTGCGGTGTATATTGCCATGCCCTCCCTGGAATGTCGCCACTCATGGTGTATTCCACCGGCATTCCTGGAGAACGGACATAATCCGATTATTGCATCGCCAGAGAATGTCACTGGCAGGTATGGTTTTGAATACTTTGACTTTAACAGGCTGGAATATTAATCGGAACACTTCACTACAGAGACCCGAATGGCCAGAGCGTAAACCGGTTAAATGTCTTCGAAAAACAGCCACAGAGGCAAAAACCCCGCGCCAGTCGCGACTGGTCGCAATCCGCGCGGGGTTTTCTCAGAATACAGTGCTAAAAAACAGATAATGACGACTGGTGGAAAGCTCTGTGGATATGAACCATTAATAGCCATCAAAACATGTAATTTAACACAATGTGTTTTGCTAGTGTATTTCTTACTCATTTGAGACAAATACATTAACATTTAATTAATGTTGATTAATAAATATATTTAATGACATATAAAAATAGCATCGTTGTTATTAACAACAAAAGCAAATACATTATCACATTAAATAAGAGTTTAATTATGGCCGTATGTAAAAGAAATAACTGCATGGCACAGATCGGCCATTCACCCGCCGAACGGATATTACGGCTATGCCCGGTACATTATCAGGGCAGACAGTTAAATGCAGCCAGACGAACGGAAAGAGCAGCATTAATATGCCAGTATCCCGCCTGTGGCATCAGTATATCTGAAACCCGCAATCAGTTTTATTGTTGTAAGGAACATCGGGATAAAGCCCGGAGGTTAATCGATGACGATGCCATTATAAGACTGGTTAAGCACTCTTACTGGATTAACGTAGAATCAATGCTAAAAAATAATTCCCTTGGACTGGGGAGTATCACCGGTCCGACGGATATTGCAGACCTCATTCGGTTATATCAGCGCAAAGCTGTCCACCAAAAAACGTATAATATGCTGAACGGGCACAGAGTTGCTGATACGACAAAAAGGTTAATCCCCTGGCTGGATCTTGAGCTATGCCACATTTACCCTAACTCTAAGGGCGGTGCAAATATCGCCAGAAACATTATCATCGCACCTGCTGCTATAAACCGGATGATGAAGGATGTTATCCCCTGCTGTCAGTCAGGAGTGCTGAGTGGCATAAAAGCAATGGAAACACCTCAACCGGTTAAATCGACCTTACTGAAAGCGTTAACGGATAAATACGGTTCAGATGCTGTACAGGAAGCATTGTACGGAGTTAAGCATCTTGCCTTTGCTGATTTAAATCTGTCACGCAGGCTATTTGACACTGATATTTACGCATTCCCTCCACTAACCCGTCTGTTAAAAGAGGAAGCCTTACGCCTGAATTTGATGTCACTATGGGAAACGCTGGTTTGTACCGAAGTCAGCGTCTGGCTTAATGCCGGGCCTGCGAATGAATTATTTGCCGTTGCCGCGTTTCATGCGTTGCTGAACGGCGACGCCGACCACCTGCTGGAGCAATGTTATCGTTTAGTCGATGAAATCAGGGTGAAGCACAAGCGGGGGTCTCAACAAATCTACGACGAATTTCAGCATATACTCAGCCAGTACATGGCAAAATATTTTCACATTGACACCAGCGATCACAGAGCCTGTAATCTCTTCTATAACCGCTTTTTTAGTGTTCCTCCTGTCACAGAGGACGGTGTCTGCGCCATACCGCCTCAGTGATGCATTTCCTCAGCCTGTGTTCAATAAAATCTCAGATATATATCACCCTTCCGAAGTGAAACCGGACCATCGATAAACTCGGGCGAGGTTTACGGTAAATATATTTACTGAACCACGATCAATTTTGTCGATCGGTTCGATCGAATTTCATCGTTATCCCCTCCTTTTTTGCAGCTATAAAATCCCAACGGGATGCTTATGACTGTCTGTCTTCTACTAAAAAACATGCAGATACCCTTTCCGGGTAGCGTTTTACGAAAACCAGAGGTGCACAAAAATGAACAGAAAAATGATTCACCCTTTACTACTGACCTGTGCGCTGGTACCGGCAGTGGCAATGGCCTTCGGTAATCAAACCACCTGGACCCGGGGCTGGGGCCAGGGAGTATCAGAGTTTGTTATCAATGGGGAAAGTCAATCGCAACTGTCTCTGACCTGTGAGGATTACGGCTCGCAACCGGCCACGGTCATATTCACTGACGCCAGCGGGCATCAGGTCAGTATGGATGAAGATAAAAACCTTCAGGTCAGTATCGACGGTGGAGCCCCCATCGACATCAGCGAATCTGGCAGTCGAGTGGGCGGTAATAACCTGGCGCTGGCCTGGGGTCAGCTACGTAATGGCAAACAGGTCTCAGTAACCGGAGACGGTGTTAAGGATGCCACATTCACGCTGGCTGGGGCAGCAAAGGTATTGCCAGTATTCGGGACCCACGGCTGCGTGGGTAAAGATGCACTCTAGCCTGCATCTGAATTTAATACCTGTTGATTACGTTATTTTTAAAAGGAACAGTTTATGAAATTTAAACACATGCTGGTGCCCGCACTGTTTGCACTGTCAGCCTTGGCGCTGGCAGAGCCAACGCCATCCATCAAAGTGGAGACCAGTAATCAGGTTCACCCTGCCGGAACACGCTACGTCACGGTCGTGGTCACTGCACTGGATAACACCGTGAAAGTCGAAAATATTGACGTGAACCGGGGAAACTGTCGCATTGCCAACCAGAAATATCTGTACTCCAGCAATAAAGAAACTATTTTGCCTGCTACCCTGCGTTACGGGCAGTCCGTCAGCGTGAGTTTTTACAATAACTGCGTGGCTTCAGAAGTCGTCGTCACTACTGATAAGGGGGGATGGCGTTACACTTACCACTGAGTCCCCCGCCCCTGATTAACGTTTCCCAACCTAAAAAATTCCACATGACCAATGGGCTGCCGCTGCGCAGTCCAGAGTAAATCCTATGACCTTTCTGAAAATGCTGGTGACGACCCTGGCCCAGGCACTGACCTGGTGCGGCGGGCATCAGGCCCGTCAATTTATTGAAATTCGTCTGCGTCAGGCAGGCTACGATGACAGCAGCATTGATACAGCCCGGGAAGCGGTCACGTTGCTGGTCACTGCACTTATCACCGCCCTGATGGCGCAGATACTGAAGATTCTGGATACGCTGTAATCCCGCCCTATCCGTTCATTGAGAACAACACATCCAGCCCCTGCCTCCTCACGGAGCAGGGGCTTTTGCTTTTACGCCTTCAGATTAATCAGATGAGGAATCAACTATGCGATTAGCCAGCCGTTTTGGTCGGGTGAACCAGATTCGCCGTGACCGTCCCTTAACCCACGAAGAACTGATGCAACATGTCCCCAGCGTCTTCGGGGAAGACAAGCACGACTCCAGAAGCGAAAAGTACACCTACATACCCACTATTACCCTGCTGGAGAACCTTAAACGTGAAGGGTTCCAGCCATTCTTTGCCTGTCAGTCACGAGTGCGCGACCAGAGCCGACGGGAACATACAAAGCATATGCTGCGCCTGCGTCGTGCCGGTCAGATAAACGGTCAGCAGGTACCGGAAATCATCATTCTGAATTCGCACGATGGCGCATCAAGTTTTCAGTTACTGCCGGGAATATTCCGAAGCGTCTGCACCAATTCGCTCGTTTGCGGACAGTCGTTCGGCGAGATCCGCGTGCCACACAGGGGCGACGTTGTCGGGAAGGTGATTGAGGGGGCCTATGAGGTTCTCAGCGTCTTTGACCGGGTGGAAGAGAAACGTGACGCCATGCAGTCCCTGCAACTCCCGTCACCCGCACAACATGCACTGGCTACAGCGGCGCTGACATACCGTTTTGGGGAAGAGTACCAGCCAGTAACCGAAGCGCAAATTCTTGCACCCCGCCGCTGGCAGGACGAGAGCGATGACCTGTGGACCACTTACCAGCGCATTCAGGAAAACCTGCTGAAAGGCGGGCTAAGTGGCCGTACCGCGCAGGGTAAACGTACCCACACCCGCGCAGTAAACGGGATTGATAGCGACGTTAAGTTAAACCGTGCGCTCTGGGTGATGGCGGAAAACATGATGGAGCTGTTGGGCAGGTAATCACCTGCACCCTGCCACCGAAATCAATCCCTGGCCTGAGACCTCCATTTGACATATCCATGCATAAGGAAAATTAACATGACAGATATTATCAATATTAACAATAAGTTAGCTGTTCTGGTTGGCAATGACGGTTCTGAACCAACGCTGACAGCCACGCCCGTACCGGACGAACAGCGTGTGGAGTTCTGGCCGCAGCACTTTGGTAACATCCCGCAGTGGATAACCCTTGAACCGCAGGTCTTTGCGTGGATGGACCGATTCTGCGCTGACTACAGCGGTGGTATCTGGAATTTTTATACTCTCAGCAACGGCGGGGCCTTCATGGTTCCGGAAACGGACAGTGATGCCTTCTGGTCGCTGTTCAACGCCATGAATGGCAACGCCGCAGACATGAGTGCCGAAGCCGCAGGGATTGCCGTCTGTCTGATGACTTACAGTCATCACGCTTGTCGCACGGAATGCGACGCCATGACGGAACATTACTGGCGTCTGCGTGACTATGCGCTGCATCAGCCGGAATGTAACGCCATCATGCGCATTATCGACTGAGCGTCCCGCCATGCTGTATGAACTGTCTCACCTTGATGCCCTGTGGGATGCTCTGGGGAAAACAACGGTCAGAGATGAGGACTGAGAGGTTGTGACCGACGAACCCCTCCTGCATGTCCCGACGGGTCCCCCTCTCTTCCATATCTGGGCATGGTTCGAATCCTTACACAACGAGTTCGTTGTTGCCAGGAAACTGTACAAGACATCCGTCCCGGATACGTCAACAGACAGGAAAAGCAAATGAATACCACCACAAGTCCCCCCGACAGTGGGGGAATATCTCCCACTGCACAGCGCACCATCAGACGCGCTCTGACCCTGCTGGAACGCCAGTTACGTGAGCCCGGAGAGGCATTTACCTCCAGCCATGCAGTTCGCGACTGGCTTCGCCTGCAGCTCACCACACTGGAGCGTGAAGTATTCATGGCGCTCTTCCTTGATAACCAGCATCGTCTTATTACCCATGAAACGCTCTTCACCGGCACCATCAACCATACGCAGGTACATCCCCGTGAAGTGATAAAGGCAGCACTGAAATACAACGCGGCTGCCATCGTGCTTTCACACAATCATCCGTCAGGTTATTCCGAACCCAGCCATGCCGACAGATTGCTCACTGACCATCTGAAGCAGGCACTTAAACTCGTGGATATCTGCCTGCTGGACCACCTGGTCGTGGGAGGCATGGACATCGTCTCATTTGCCGAGCGTGGCTGGCTTTAGGGAGAGAATAACGATCAGAATCATCAGTAAACGTCAGGCAATGGCGATATACCGCCAGCATTCTGAGTCCCGGCTGTTTCGCTTCTGTACCGGGAAAAATAAGTGGTCCGGCAGTATCTGCCATTATCACGGCAGGGAAGTGCAGGATATCCCGGGTGTGCTGGCCGTGTTTGCTGAACGCCGACAGGACCGCAACAGTCCGTATGTGATTCTGCGCAGCGTCACCCTGAACTGACTCACCGTTAAGGAGTACTTACATGCAGAAAGCAACCCGTGTAATCAACCATAACATCGCGGAACCCTGGCGGGGCCTCAGACGCAACATCACACCGTGTTTTGGTGCACGGCTGGTACAGGAGGGTAACCACCTGCATTACCTTGCTGACCGCGCCAGCATTGCCGGGACATTTAATGAAGCAGATTTACGCTATCTGGACCAGGCATTTCCGGTACTGATGAAGCAAATGGAGCTTATGCTGGCCAGCAGCGAACTCACTCCCCACATTCAGCGCTGCATCACGCTCCACGCAAAAGGGCTGATATGTGAGGCCGATACCCTCGGCTCCTGTGGCTATTTGTTCATCGTAATTTATCCGACATCTGCAATAAGCGCATAAATCCCAAACGCTTTTCCTTAGTCAAACCAGCCAACAAAGAGCTCAAACCATGCAAATACAATCCCTGTCCCCTCAAAGGGCGGCCTCGTCACGTCTGTCGTCAGTCGAAAGCTGGCGAAAATTGCTGGAGTATCTGCTGAAACAACACTACGGTCTGATGATGAACGACACACCGTTTGGCGACGACAGTGTGATCCAGAAGAACATTGATGCGGGAATCTCACTGTGTGATGCGGTGAATTTTATCGTGGAAAAGTACGGTCTGGTGCGTACTGACCGTCACGGCTTCAGTGTGACAGAGCAGTCTCCGTTCATCGACAGCATCGATATGCTCCGCGCCCGGAAGGCTACCGGGCTGATGACCCGCAAGGGCTATCAAACCGTTACTGACATCACCAGCGGCAGATCCAGAGGAGGGAAATAATGACGTTAGCCCTGATCGTTGACGCCGACACCGTCAGCGATCAGCCCCTCAGGCACCAGCACAACGACTGGTGCTTTTATCAGATATCCATCAGTTGATACAGATGTTCGCTCAGACAGCGGGTATGGCGGTAACACCTTAGCGGAGATATCTGTCTGCAGTAGAAGAGGGTGCGGCAGGACGCCACCAGAACATCAGGGGCCGTATCGTCTGCCAGAAGGGAGCTTAATTCCGGGGCGTTCAGTAAAATGAAACATTTCTCCGGGAGCATACCACCGGCATTCCCTTTCGGAAAATAACCGCCCAGATACAGTAACACGGTCAGCAGCCGGAACTGTCGGGTGAGTACCGCTTCGGTACCCTGGTAATGTACGGCTATCCACAGGCATTCCCGCAGCATAAATCGCCGGGTTAGTCGGGTGAGGTCACCGCCTTTGTCATACCAGCGTTCGACGATATCCCTGGCAGAGCGAACTGAGCCATCACCCGTTGTCGCAGTTTGCCACGACCGTGCCAGAAGCGTTGAGATATCCATGGATTAACGCCGCAACTGCGAAACGGCTGCGGGAGTATTGCGGACACCTGGCAGATAAATATTGCGAACCAGCTTCAGGAGGAAAAAGACATCGCTCAGGTTGCTCACGCCGGGTACCAGATGGCGAAAGGCTATCCGCACACGAAAACGCGCCCGGACCGCATGCCGGTCATTCACCCTGCGCCGGTACAGGCCCAGAAAATGACGGCTTTCCACCAGCGCATGCCTGACCAGCGCTCGTCTGACAGACCGGTACTGCATCTGTGCGCTGAGTGCCAGAATATCTGCAATCACGTCGCTATAGCTGAACGCGCGGATATCGTAATAATCCGAGCGGTGGGTAATTGACGCCGGGTTATTCACCCACAGGTAATCCTGTATGTCAGAGAAATAAAACCGGCCATCTGCGGCGGCAAGCTGTATCGTCCAGAGAATGTCCTTGTGGCTTTTCCCTTCCTGGAATCGCAGGTCATGCTCGCGAATATACGCTGAACGGATTATCTGCAGCCACAGATAATGCGGCCATTCCCTCTGGCTGACGCAATGGCGTATCCACTGCTGACCCGTCAGCGTCTGGCCGTAAGGCTGTCTGCGGTGAACGGGATGCCGCAGATGTCCGACGCTGTCTGTATGCCGGGCATTGAAAAGGACGACATCGGCCTGTGCTTCGCGTGCTGTGCGCAGCCGCTCCTGCAGAAAATCTGCCGCAACCCGGTCATCCGCATCCAGGAACACCACCCATTCGCCACGGTAAATCGCCAGTGCAGCATTACGGGCAGCATACACACCCTGATTTTCCTGACGAATGAGAATAAGCCGTTCATCTGTAATGGCGCTGAGTACCGTCCATGTTTCGTCGGTGGAGCCATCATCCACAACAATGATTTCAGTACTGAGTGTTGTTTCGCCAAGCAGTGTATGGACCAGAACCCCGATGCTGTCAGCCGCATTGAAGGCAGGAATGATGACGCTGATATCGATGTTGATTTTCATTGAGCAAAGGGAATGTAAACAGGGGGAAGCTTCAGAGTTGTCACCCCATCAGGGGGCAATAACCTGCCGGGTAAAAAACATTATCAGGAAGAGCGTTCCGGTGATTTTTGTACAGGTGTGGTTATCACTCTTTTTTCTCTGATTTCCTGGTTAACCACCATCAGACAGTCATCGCAGAACTCTTTATCCAGCCCGAAAATCCGGTCCAGAACACCTCTTTTCTTGTTACATCGGGCACATCTTTTCATTCCATCACCTGCTGTCGCATTCCCATGCCGTGCCCGCAAGACAAAAGAAAGCCGACCGCCAGAAGACAGGAAATAAATTAATAAACAATACGTTAAATGATTTTTTGGGAATTTAGCACAGACACTACCGAGCCGGATAATTCATTTTGTAGATCAATTTTTACCAATCGATCGGTTTTATCGATCATCTTTTCACTCTGCATTACACGCCATACGTGTACCTGCATACCCTATCGGAGCGTTCAGTTTGTTAATCTGAAAAGAATGCTATACCTGCTGGATAGTCAAACCATTCCCGACAACTGACATCATGTGGAATAGAAAACATACAAAAATTATTAGCGCTTTGAATGTCAGCTATGAGCGAAAAGCGGACGCTGGTGTTATTTAGATAAATTCGACTTCTGTGCTTGTGCACTAATCCAGGGAAGAGAAATATTGCGTCGGTGATTTACCCAGCGCTTTTCTGAACATCGTAATAAACGCACTTACCGAATCATACCCTAGAGTTCCGGCTACGCGCTGCACGGGCTGACCTTCAGACAGATGGCTTAGTGCAATCATCAAATGCAGCTGCTGACGCCAGCGGCCAAAGCTCATTCCTGTCGCCTCTTTTATCAGCCTGGCCAGAGATCGCTCGCTGATGGCCAGATGAGCAGCCCATTGCTTTAACGTTCGCCGGTCATCTGGCTCATTAAAGAGTGCCTCAGCCATAATCCGGATTTTAGGATGATCTGATACAGGAAGATGGAGTGCTTCGACCGGCACATCCGGAATATGCTCCAGCAGCACCGCTGCAAGCCTGGCGGTTTTACTGTCAGGAGAATAAGTATGTTCCTGCTCTGCAAGATACAGAACAAGCTCGCGGACCAGAGGTGTAACCGCTATGGTACAGCAAATTTCCGGCATCGCTGCTGCGCCGGGCTCGATGAATAAAAAGCACGTATCTGCATTCTTCGTGATCCGGCAACGGTGCGGGATCTCTCCCGGAACCCAGACGGCATGCCCCGGTGGAACAAGCCACAGCGCATCGTCAACCTCACAGCGCACTGCACCGCGCATAGAGAGAATAAGTTGCCCCTTGCGATGAGCGTGCGGACGCTGCCCGGCATACTCGCCTGACGATGATACATGCAGGGCGATAGCGGCCTGACTGAAATCATCGGCATTAAACTCTTCCGGTGAGGTCACCGGTTTTTTATTAACTGGCATGATTTAGCTATATGTTGTCAGATTATCTATATTCTGTAACTCATGCGTCCTTTAAAGTCTTTCTTTTTTTCAGAGAAAGCAAAACTTATGTCCCACACGACGAACAAGTGGTCTTCAATCATACTTGTGATCGGCATTCTTTTTATTGCCATTAACCTGCGTGTTCCTTTTACCGCTATCGCACCCGTTTTAGAGTCCATTCGCCATGATTTTGGGCTGAGTATCACAGCCGTTGGGTTGCTTAACTCGCTGCCTTTACTGGCCTTTGCCGCCTTTTCTCCACTGAGCGCATCGATTTCCCGCAAGTATGGCCTGGAACGCACCCTTTTTGGTGCCCTGGTCGTGATTTCAGCGGGGATTGTGCTTCGCTCAACAGACAGCGTCTGGGCGCTTTATGGCGGAACAGTATTAATTGGTATCGGGATTGCCCTGGGCAATGTCCTGCTGCCTGGCCTGATTAAACGTGACTTTTCCGGAAACGTGGCTTCCGTGACGGGAGCATATTCCATCACCATGGGCACCGCTGGCGCCATCGGCTCTACCATTGTCATTCCTCTGACGCAGAGCTGGGGCTGGAACATCGCGTTAGCCATGTTGGTTATTGCACCGCTCCTTGCGATGCTTTTATGGTTGCCGCAGTTGAAGAAAAAGCATCAATTGCCAGTAGCAGGTGAGAAAAAAGCAGCGACCGTTGCGGTCTGGCGCTCGTCTCTGGCGTGGCAGGTCACCATGTTTATGGGCTTGAATGCGATGCCCTTTTATGTTGCGGTCGGCTGGCTGCCAGTCATTCTGACAGGCAGTGGGCTATCCTCAGCTCAGGCTGGTGAGGTACATGGCATCCTTCAGCTCACCACCGCTATTCCCGGCTTAATTCTGGCAGCCACGCTGCGTCGTCTTAACGATCAGAAATTAGCCGCTGCTGGTGTCAGCCTTTTAACCGCAGTATCCTTTATTGGCATCCTTTATTTGCCAAATCTGGCGATGCTGTGGGCTGCACTCCTCGGCTTCGGCTCGGGTGCCAGCATGATGCTGGGTCTGACCTTCATCGGGTTGCGCACTACAAACGCTGGTGATGCTGCCGCGCTGTCAGGCATGGCGCAGAGTATCGGTTATCTGATGGCGGCGATGGGACCGCTATTGCTGGGAAAAGTACAGGAGTTGTCCGGAGGCTGGACCGTACCATTACTGATGACCACAGCAATCTCAGTTGCAGGAGCCTGCACCGGAATGGCTGCCGGACGAGATGTACACCTGGAACCTTTACAGCAGCCGGGCTGAATGGGCTTACACAGGAGGGTACCAGCTGAACTTCTAAAGCGGATGCTTTCCATTGAGGTTCTGAAGCGTCTTAATAGTACCGGAGCCATCTGTACTATCCCGATGAGCGGATTTTTCGGTGAAAAGGCCGTTCAGGGCGAGCGCTGTCAGTAATAATATAATAAGCAAGCCTCAGGACTGTTTGGCAACGATGAATCGCTTTTCATCACCCATAAAGGCTTTTTCACTGGCGGGTGAAAGGATAGCACCGAAATTCATGTGCGCGCGGAGTTTCAATGATGGAGGAACATTCCACTCAGTGCGAATATCTTCATCGATCAGAGGATTATAATGCTGCAGATTGGCACCAATTCCTTTTTCAGCCAGCGCCAGCCAGACCGCATACTGAGCGATAGCTGTGCTGTGCCGGGAAAATGTCCGCATAGGCCGCAAACTGCTCCTGTAGTGACTTGACAACATACTGATCCTCGAAAAAAGTATTGAGCCGGCAGCCGCTGCAAACCCGTCTATTTTATCTGAGGTGCCGGAGAAACGTTCTAAAGGAACTTGAAAGCAGGCATCTTGTTACGCGCACTGTCTTTCGTGAAGTACCGCCCAAAGTCGAATATGCACTCACGGAGCTGGGAACGTCCCTCTGGCAGGCAGCAAATGAACTCAACCGGTGGGTAGAACAAAACTGTCACTTTCTGGTTAAAGACACAGATCCTTCTCTTTGATATGCCATTGTTCATTGATGAGTGCTGCGGGCTGACAGGAGCATATAGGAAGGCAGGCTGCAGGCGTCGAAAAGCGGCTTCCCCTTCTGGCTCAGAGGCAACATCGCCTGCTGCTGGTCATGAGAGAAAAGAAAAGCATTTTAACAACCAGCCCCTGCAGTTTGTTGTACCAGTACAAAAAGCACTCGTGTATCAGTCTTTGCCCGGACCATGGTCAAAGCGGGTTCCTTTGCCGATGGCATAAAACTGCCCCCCGGCGACATAGTGTATGGTTCGTAATTCGTCTGGTGCTTCATCAAATATCCAGTGCCCATTGCGAAAAACCCGATCGTCACTCCACGCCCCGGCAATTTCTCCCATGAACAGATTATGTTCCAGCTCGTATTCCGCATTTGGCATTACCTTACATACAAGCCAGCCAGCACAGCCCTCTACCAGCGGAATATCGAACTCTTTCATGTAGAACATCGGTATTTTATGATTCTTTTCAGGCCTGTCACGGTAGCTGTGCTCACCTGCGTACAAAACGGTTTCCATCTGGCTGACTACGGGTATCTGTACGGCAAACAGACCACTTTCTTCCACCAATCCACGGGTGTAAGCCTGCGGACTGATATACGCCATGACTTTATTGATCCCCACCAGACTCACCCATGCGGCGGCCATTACATTGGCATTACCATTATGTTTAGCGGAAATCATTGTAGTTGGGCCGACTTGCAATAATCGGTATGCTTTATTCAGTTCAACTGGCTGTAAAGACACAGGATTTCTCCTTCCCATAGATAAAAATGTGCCGTTAACGGCAACGGCACATTTGAGGGCGTTTTAAAACACTGATGGTCGCCCGAAAGTAATCAGGCTAATACCGTTTTATATTGTTCGACCTGAGCTGCGATTTCTTCGTCAGTTATCGTCGCGCTTCCGCCTGTAATAAACGGCTTGATGTAGTTCATACCCAGATACCCGGAGATGGTTTCAAAAGACAGCAGGTACTCGCCTACCGTATGTCCGGCAGCGCCATCAGGCTGATAGGCAGACTCTGCACCACCCAGCGAAACGGCCAGCATGAGTTGCTTATCGCGCAGCGCCTGTGTTTCTCCACCATGTGACCAGCCATACGTCAGTACATCGTCAAGCCACTGTTTGAGAAGTGGCGGCGTGCTGTACCACTGCATCGGGAACTGCAGAACGATACGATCCGTTTTCTCCAGTGCAGCCTGTTCAGCGACCACGTCGATTTTGCCATCCGGATACAGGTCATACAGATAACGCACCTCAACGCCGGTCAGTGATGCTGCACCTTTTGCCAGGGCTGAGTTAACCCGGGACTGATTAATATTGGGGTGGGTAACAAATACAGTTGTTTTCATTTAAATCTCTTTTTTCAGAAGAATGTTTCGTCAATTTCAAGCCGGGATAAGGCTTCGTTGATATCATTTAATTCGGCGTCACTGAGCTGAACATTTGCGGCGTGAAAATTCTCTTCCAGCCGGTGTAGTTTTGTTGTTCCCGGGATCGGTACGATGTAAGGCTTCTGAGCCAGCTCCCAGGCAAGAACAATCTGTGCTGAAGTTGCGTTGCTTTTTTCCGCTATTTGAGCAATCAAATCCAGTAGCGCCTGGTTATTTTCCATTACTTCAGGTTTAAAGCGCCCCATCATGCCCCGGTAATCGCCTTCCCCGTAGGTTGTATCAGCGGTCACCTGACCACTCAGGAATCCATTACCCAGCGGGCTGTAGGCCATAAAGCCAATATCAAGTTCATCGCAGACTTTGAACAAATCCTGCTCAGGTTTACGCCACATCATTGAATACTGGTCTTCAACCGCGGTGACCGGGCAGATGGCATGAGCCCGTCGTATGTAAGAGACGGGCGCATTGGATAAGCCCCAGTGCTTTATTTTTCCCTCCGCGATCAGCTCTTTCATTAATCCCGCCACCACTTCCGGCTCAACTTTTGGATCGACACGATGCTGATAAAACAGGTCGATATGGTCGGTCTTCAGGCGCCTGAGAGAACCTTCCAGTTGCTCTCTGACAGACGCCGGACGGCTGTCTAATACCGGCACCAGCTGTCCATCACTATTTTCCATTCCGGTCACGCCAAACTTAGTCGCGATGACGACGTTGTCCCTGTGTTTGCTGAGCGCAACACCCAGCAGTTCTTCGTTTTCAAAACCGTAAATGGGGGCAGTGTCGAAAAGGTTGCAGCCCAGTTCTACAGCCTTGTCTATCAGCTTTGTTCGCTCACGGATTTCAACTGAATAGCCATAGCCATGGTCCATGCCCATGCACCCCAGCCCAATTTCCGAGACATGAAGCCCCTGGCTACCTAACCTTCTCATTTTCATGATTATTTCACCCTTCTTTAAGGCATTAACTATTCTTAGATGCTAAGTATACGGCTGGGTTTATTGCTGAAAAATTGTTAATTTAGAAAATCAGAATTGCTAAAAACACAATTATTATGAATAAACTCGATGCCCTGAGATTTTTTGTTACTGCTGCAGAAACAATGAATTTTCGCGAAGCGGCAGTCAGGCTGGCCATTTCTCCATCAGTGGTGACACGAACGATTGCTGAGCTGGAACATCAGTTGGGGGAACCGCTTTTTAACCGCAACACCCGATCCATTGTGCTGACCAGCTTTGGTGAGATTTTCTTGCCCCGAGCCATGCGGCTGCTTGAAGACTCAGAGGCCCTTTTTCAGACGGCCAGAGATGACAATGAGATGAGGGGAGTTGTGAGGATCACGCTATTCCGGTTTCCCGGCCACGAGCAGGTGTTATATGAGCTTCTTACCTCCCTCGATCCTTATCCTGAGCTGTTTATAGACTGGCGGTTAGACATGATGAAGCTGGATACTGTTCAGAACCGCATTGACATGGGGATCCGTATAGAGCGGGAGCCAAACCCGAATTTTATCGTCAGGCCCATTACGCTGGTTCATCACGCGCTGATGACATCACCCGGGCTCATTGAGAAGCTGGGCGCGCCGAAAAATTTCGACGATCTGCGCCAGCGCTACCCTTTCAGTGGCCTGCTGAATCCTGAAACCGGAAAAGTATTCGAATATATGCTCGATGGCGTTGATACTTTTGTACCGCGCCACCTGGAGTTTTTTACCACCGACTCCCAGTCTGAGATCCAGGCTGCGTTAGCCGGTAAAGCTGTCATTCAGTCGAGTAATCTGGCCTGCAGGGAATACCTTGAAGACGGCAGGCTGGTCAATGTCCTGCCGGAACTGAAACTGGAAACCTGGCAGCTTTATCTTTACCGGCCCTATCAGACCCTGGTACCGCAGCGCATCAGGACCGTTTTTCACATCCTTGAAAGTATTTTACTCAGACACTTCAGTTGAAAGCGGGCCCGGATGCGGCTGGCGCTCTTAGCCGGCGTCCCCCATAAACCGGACTGGGTACAGCCTTTCTCCGGGAAGTAGCTGCTCCGGGATGCCTGGATCCGCAGAAACAAAGTCTGCCGTTCTTTCAGGCTCTCTGAATACGGGCGACTTTTGATGTGCAACGGGGAGCGGTGACAGACGTATCAACTGAATATTTCATCTATCCAGTCTGCAAATGCACGTACAGCTGGGGAAAGAAATCGCTGATGGGGATAAAGCAGTGTGACCGGAACAGACGACGGCTGCCAGTCTGCCAGGACTTCAACCAGCGTTCCTTTCTGCAGGTGTTCTGCTACAACATTTTCAGCAAGCTGCGCCAGTCCGAACCCTTCTAGGCACATTTTTATATAGAGTCCCGTCTCGTTGACGGCTGCCTGCCCCCTGACGGGTACGGACAGCGTTTCTTTTCCCTTTACAAAACGCAATTCGTCTGTACGCCGGCTTTGTCCGGAAAAATAATGAATAGCCCGGTGATGAGATAAATCTTCAGGTGACTGCGGAATACCGTACTCCCTGAGATAATCGGGAGAGGCGCAGGTGATCCAGCGAAATTTTCTGAGCGGACGGGCTACAAGCGTGGAGTTAAGTAACTCTCCGGTTCTGATCACGCAGTCCACGCCCTCCTGAACCAGGTCAACCTGCCGGTCGCTGACGCCGATCATCAGGTAAATATCAGGATAACGGCTGTAGAACTCTTTCAGGTTTGGCATCACGAGGAAGTGCGCTATACCGCCGGGCATATCAACGCGTAAACGGCCACGGGGGCGCCTGTTCGAATCGGCCAGACTGGCTTCCGTATGTTCAATTAAGGCCAGAATTTCCCGGCACTGCGCCAGATACTGCATACCTTCCGGAGTAAGGCTGACCCGTCTTGTGGTCCGGTTCAGCAGACGCACCTGCAGATATTTCTCCAGGTTTTTGATGGTGCTGGTAACAGTAGAAGAAGGCAGGGACAGTATTTCCGCTGCCCGGACAAAGCTTCCGGCCTCAGCCACCCTTATAAAAACCTGCATAGCCTGAATTCGATCCACTGATTGCGCTCCTGAATAGCATGTGACGGTGATAATTATCATTATTCGCAAATTCTGAATGATGAAAACACGTTAGTCATCTTTTTCAGCTTAAACAGGAGGCGTATTGTTTTCCTTCTGAACCTGAAAGAGACAATTCAAATGACCGATTACAGCAGAAATATTGTTAATAATCAGACGGAAAATCCGCCAGCAACACTGATTCGTAGAGCAACCATACTGAGCATGGATGAGAATGTCGGTAACATTGAGCGTGGCGATATCCTTGTCACAGGCTCAACCATTACCGCCATCGGTAAGGACCTGAACGCCGAAGGTGTTCACGTTATTGATGCCACAAATATGATTGCCATGCCGGGGATGGTCGATTCTCATCGTCACGCATGGGAAGGCCAGCTGCGCCGCATCAACCCCAACGCCACCTGTCTGGACGACTATAGCAATGCCACGCATTTCTCGTTTGCGAAATACTACCGGCCCGCAGATATCTATGTCGGTAATCTCCTGACGGCGCTGGGCGCGATTGATGCGGGTATCACTACCATGATTGATAACTCGCACAACAGCCGTACCGCAGCACATGCAGACGCCGCCGTTGAAGCCCTGCTTGATGCCGGAATTCGCGCTATTCATGCTTCCGGCGCGCCGGTAGCAGGCGAATGGGATAAAGCTCACTGGCCGGATAACTGGCAGCGTCTGCAGGAAAAATATTTCAAAGACAATCCTGAGGGACTGGTTTCTCTGGGCGTCATGGCCCAGCTGGAGCCGGAATTGTGGGCCGAGGCCCGCCGGCTCGGGCTGCCAATCGTGACCGAATTCTTTGGCGCTGAAATGGCTTCAGAGCTTAAATCACTGCATCAGCAGGGCCTGCTGGGCCCGGACAATATCTTCAACCACTGCACTGCACTGCCTGATGAGGGCTGGGAAATCCTGCGTGAAGCCGGCGTACGGGTGAACGTTTGTCCGCGCTCAGATTCGCACTATGGCATTGAAAACGGGATGTTTGCCATTGAGGCCGCGCAGCGCCATGGCATCAATCCTGGCCTGAGCGTGGATAACGAAACGTCTTACAGCACAGATATGTTTATGGAAATGCGCGTGGCGTTCTACCTGCAGCGAGTAATGGGTATGCATAAGCAGCACTGCTGTGATTCAGGGCATTCACTGACAACGCTCCCCGCAGCGCAACTGCTTAAATCGGCAACGGTCGATGGTGCGACCTGTGCCGGACTACAGGATAAAGTGGGTAGCCTGACGCCAGGCAAACAGGCCGACCTCATCCTGATTAACGCTGCTGATCTCAATCTCTATCCGAACGGGAATGCCTTCGGGACGGTGGTGCATGCAACTGAACGCAGCAACATCGATACTGTCATGATTGGCGGGCGCATCGTCAAGCAGAACGGCAAAGTTCTGGGCGTGGACAGCGAGCGTCTTCGTGCTGCCATCGATGAATCACGCGAACACCTTTTTGCCGCCGCCGGGTATGAGCCGGACATCTTTGCGGAGAAATTCCTGCCGCTGGTACAGGCAAACTGACAGGGAATAACAGCATGAGCGCGATTTATTACGTAATAGCTTTTGCAGCGGGTCTTGGTATTACCCTGCAGACGACCCTGAACAGTCAGCTCGCAAAAGGACTCGGGGGCGATTCGGTCACCGCCGCGTTCTTTTCCTTTACGGCCGGGGCGTTGAGCCTCGGGATTTACTCGCTGCTACGTGGAGGGTTATTTAGCTCTCTCGCCGCTATTCCTTCTCAGCCAGCATGGAGTCTGGCGGGCGGCCTGATCGGTGCCTGTGCGTTGTTCAGCTACGTGGTGCTGGCACCGAAAATCGGTTTTTCAGCCCTGCTCGGGCTGGCAATCGTTGGGCAGTTACTCTCGTCGCAGATGATTGACCATTTCGGTCTGCTGGGTGCTGTACGGCGACCGGTTTCGTTGCTCAAACTGGGGGGCATGCTGGTCATGCTGGCAGGACTCGCCATCATGCTTTTTGGTGACAAACTTTCAGCGCGTTTTTTGCCCTGACGGGGTGGGAATTGCTCCTTACGGCCATCTGCCATAGTGCAAATGGCCGTAAGCTTTTGGTCAGGCGCGATGCGAAACTTTTATATGCGGGAGAAATAACATGTTTTCAGTGGCTGCTGATGCCAGAAATTTGCTGGGAGAGTGCCCAATCTGGTGCGAGAGGACACGCAGGATTTACTGGACTGACATTGAAGGCTGCGAGCTGCTTGCCCTTGAAGAAGACAGCAGTGTTGTGATGCGCTGGTCCCTGCCTGAGCGCCTCGGATCGTTTGCACTTACTGAAAATTCTGACGTTTTACTGATGGGACTGGCGTCCCGATTCGCCTTCTGCGATCTGAATACGGGTATCTTTACGCCGGTAGTGGCGTCACCGGGAGGACCGGGAACACGGACAGGGGATGGTCGGTGCGACCGCGAGGGTAATTTCGTCTTCGGGACCATGGATGACGGGTACCCCGCGAAAGTCATAGGAAGATTTCACAGGCTAAATGCAGCGACACTCAGCATTGAGACGCTACCCCTGCCTGAGGTGGCTATCCCGAACAGCATCTGTTTCAGTCCGGACGGCAGCACGATGTATTACTGTGATTCGATGCAGGGCCGTATAATGTGCTGTGATTACCCCTCTATGAATAACCAGCGCGTGTTCACTGCAACAGAAGGAAATGGGGCGCCTGACGGCTCCTGCGTGGACGCACTGGGCTATGTCTGGAATGCCGAATGGGGAGGAAGCCGTGTTGTACGTTATCGTCCGGACGGAACGACGGAGAGTATCCTGCCCTCTCCAGGAGTTCAGAGCACTTGCCCGACACTCGCGGGAGAAGCATTCACAACGCTGTATTGTACCAGTGCCAGCGTGGGTCTTTCTGTGCCGTCAAGGCATGATGGAGCGTTGCTAAGAGCGGAATCAGCCGTATTCCCCGGTTTACCGGAGAGCCGGTTTTCAGCTCACACAGCGTAACCCCTTTGCTATCAGTGCCTACAGGGGGAACAGAGTCTTTCTCTTCACCATATTCGGGTAGGCAGGAGAAAGACTCTGGTATTTATTACAGCAGCTTTAATACGTTTATAATGAGCTGCCCGGGGTCAGGTTTGCATTTATCCAGGCTGCCACGTCGGTAACCGGAATGTCATGGCGTTCATTGAATGTCTGCTTTTTATCCCATGCAACTCCCCGCCCCTGTGCAAAAACAGCACGATACTTAGACATCATGTCTTGCGGGTTGAGCACGAGTTTATCCATCAGATATTGTTCGCTCCATTCCGTGCAGCTGAAAGGACGGCCAAGCGCTGATTGCAGCTTATCTGCTACCTCTGCGTAGGTCAGTGTATCACCGGCGATATACACAATTTCATTCCGGATGCGAGGAGTTGTAAATACGATCGCTGCCGTCAGCATCCCGATATCATCAGGTGTTGTCAGTGTTATGGTGTTGTCAATACTGCCGAGTGCGTGAACAGTATCGTTCTGCAGATCGACCACACCGAAGTCTGGTTCGAACAAATAGCTCATGAAGATGCCGGTCGAAATGATGACCCACTCAGTTTCATGCTGGCTGCGTAGTAAATCACGCACGTCAATCTGCGCGTCGAAGATGTCTTGTGGACTGCCGCGTCCGATGGCATCAAAATCAGCTCCAAACTGCCATGGAAAATATCGTGGAATCCGCGCCTGCAGGGCCGCCTGCGCCAGTTTCATCGGTGTATTTATTCCGGCCGCGTACCCCGTGCAGCCAACGACTGTGTCAAATTGCGCAAAGAGGCTGGCCAAATCGTCGACAGAACTCATGACGAGATCGCCCGTGACTATATTAATACCGAGGTTTCTGATTTCCGTGATAACGAATTGTTTTCCAGGTTCATCTGACGTTACGGTACTTTCGCGCAGCAGCACGCTGATTTTCGTTCCCTCCACATCTTTTGCCCGAACGGCAAGATTTCGCAGAACGGGGAGGCCCAGCTCACCGGCACCGAGAACGAGGATATTTTCAGACGTAGTGTTAAGATCAGTTTTGTTCATAATCTGTCCTTACATGAATTGTTGCGCCACTCTAGCAATTCATAACAGGCTAAAAAAGAAGGTACATGTATGATACCGGGGGTCAGTGAAATGGATCGGGAAGAGATTCTTCAGTATTCGCAGGCTGTTTGTAAGGGGCTGAGAGATGATGATGATGGCTTGCGACGGGAGGTGTTGGCTCATGCAGGAAGTCGCTGGTCGCTGGGTATTGTCAACACGCTTGGCGTTTATGGCAGACTACGTCACGCCGAAATTGGCAGGCGTATGCATGGAGTGACTCAGCGCATGCTGACGCGTACATTACGACAGCTTGAGCGTGACGGACTGGTTATCCGCCATGATTTCAGTGAAATACCGCCGCGAGTCGAATACGAGCTGTCTGATACAGGTATGGAGTTACTTGTACGGATGATCCCGCTGTGGACCTGGATTGTCGATAATGCTGATCGCTTTCGTGAAGACCGGTTGAGATATGAAAAAAATAACAATAACCCGGGGACGTAACTGACTATGAATATAAATATCACTTTTCGTGGTTTGTAGATAACACAAGCATTTGAATTGATGAGCCTTCTGATATGTATGTATACAGTAGTCATCAGGAGACAGAACCGATTTCACCAGACTCGGTCGGAATGGTGTAATTATAGAGGATTAGATTTTAAGTATGTCTATTATCAATATCAGTCTGTACATATTCCAAATGGGTATTATAGCGAATTTAATTTCCGTCACCATTAATTCGGCCTTAAAAATTATCTGACAGGATGGCCTACCCTTTCAGAATTATAGGTGAACTGGCGAAAAAATATTTTAAAAAAAAGGTATTTTTTATGATTTCTAAAAAAAATAATGAAATTTCTCCTGGTTATCATGATCTTCCTGGTTATGTTCATGGGGCGAAAATTATCAAAGTCGCCTTGACTAAAACCCCTATAGATAATATCAGTGATGTAGTTTAAGAGACAGTAAAAAAAACTCGTTCTGTCAGACAATTGCATATGTCTTTTCTGGTTCCTCGTACCAACATTTTGAAACCAGCCATCATCTATTTTCCTGGGGGAGGGTTTATGACAGCTGAACACAACAAATTTGTGGAAATGCGCATGGCTTTAGCGAAGGCTGGCTTTGTAGTTGCAGCGGCAGAATACAGGTCAATTCCGGATATTTTCCCTGCGCCAGTGATAGACGCCAAAGCAGCAGTAAGGTACCTTCGTCAACATGCCCCGATTATGGAATTGACCCCTCACGAATTGGTGTATTTGGCGATTCTGCTGGAGGATGGCTGGCGCAGATGCTTGGTACCACTAATGGCGATAAATCATTCGATCACGGCGATTTTCTCAGCCAGTCCGCTGATGTGCAGGCTGTTGTTACGCTTTACGGAATATCAGATCTGCGTAACATAGGTGACGGTTTTCCGGATCACCGGCAAAAAGTGCATCTGTCTCCTGCAGTCACGGAATCACTGCTAATTAATGGTGTAGCATTCAAGAATTTTGCAGGTGCTTCCATCAGTACTACACCTGAAAAAGCGATAAATGCAAGCCCCATAGGACATCTCAAGGGATGTAAACCTCCGTTCCTAATAATGCATGGAAGTAAGGATACATTAGTATCACCTAAGCAGAGCACAACGCTTTACAAAGCCCTTTTGAAATCGGGAAACAAAGCGGACTATGTACTTATTGAAAGTGCAGAACACGGTGATGATCACTGGTATCAACCCGTTGTCATAAATAGGGTTGTTGACTGGTTCTGCGAGCATCTTGGTCCTGAAAATACATGATGGTCGATTCTCCGTGGAATCACTCAGACTGTTGGTAGCAACGTCCACATCTGGCTGTGAGTTCAACCGAGGGATGCAACACATTGATTGAACCGCTCTGCGGGAGATTCATAGTCTAGCGTTTTTCTCGATCTCTCGTTGAGCTGTCTGGCGACACTGTTTAGTCTTTGTTGGCTGTTAACTGATTTTGAGTTGCCATAAAGAGCGCTCCTATATCAGTACTAAAAAGGTGGTAATGTTTCATAAAAATCTTTTAGCCCTTGCAGGAATGGCTTTGAAATGAAAGGATCTTATTTGTGTGGAACAGTTGAATTTGAACTTACTCATAAACCCGAAGTATTTTATCGTTGTCATTGCTCGCTTTGCAGAAAACAGAGCGGCGTGGGTTACAATCTGGCTCTGTCGCATTAAGAAGCCGTCAGATAACATGCTGTGTTTTTGCGATGTTACCTGACTATGCATGATCCTAAAAGCCTTCAAACGTCTGCACTATCCTGTCGATATTATTGCTCAGTGTGTTCGCTGGTATCTGGCTTACTCACTAAGCCTCCGAAATCTGGAGGAGATAATGGCTGAACGCGGTATCACCGTCGACCATTTCACTCTTCACTGCTGGATTATACGGCTGGTACCTCTGCTGGATAGGGCATTTCGACGGCATAAACCTGCCGTGGGGCCCTGGTGGCGAATGGATGAAACTTACATCAGAGTCAGGGGACAGTGGAAATATCTGTAACGGGCAGTCGATACCGAAGGTCAGACCATCGACTTTTTGTTGACGGCAAAACGGGATGCCGCAGCGGCCCTGCGCTTCTTTCGCAAAGCCAATCGCCAGCATGGCGAACCTAAGGTGGTGACCATCGATAAAAGTGGCGCCAATACAGCGGTACTGGCCACAGTCAATGCCAACAAATCAGAAGAAGAAATCATCACCATCAGGCAAAGTAAGTATCTGAATAACCTGATTGAGCAGGAGCACCGAAATATCAAACGACGAATACGTCTGATGCTGGGATTTAAGTCATTCCGTCGGGCACAGACGTTGCGGACATGCATGCGCTAATGCGATAGAGCCAGCTGAGCCATCATCCGCGCAGCCAATGACTGGCCTCGACCACAGGTCGATAATCACGGGCAGATTGTATCCAGCTTTTAAGCATGTCGTCTGAAATAAACAGCGACAGGGTGTTTTGAATATGACAAAGTTTTTCAGCTCAGCATAAATCACTAAGTATGACCATTATCACAGGGTTCTGCGGCAGTCAGTTTCGACCGCAGGTGGTTGATTTACGCCTACACTTGCGTGGATCCCCGGTAGCCACCGGAAATTTTCTTCATAAGAATACGGTAAGAAAACCTCGGGATCCGAGACTTGTGTTCAAAGTACCCGCGTCATTATATTATTTAGTTATTTTCTACCATGTAATTATTGCTCTTTTCCAAACCACCTTCCCTTTTTTTTCTTCTTTTATAATCAATATTTTTTTCATAATAAAATAAACAGCAAGAGAACACGTGATTACAGAGATATATGCTCCGATACTTTTAGAAACCATAAACACAATCAAGGCCCCAAATAGAACTACCAGTACAGAGATGCTGATAGATACAAAATTAACTCTTTTGCGTGCTTCTCTTGACACATATCCTTTAATCTGGAATGCATGACAACTTTGACAACGGTCCTCGTTAATTAAATGTAAGCCACAAAATGGACATTTGTCATGTATTTTTATCATTGACTTTAACTCTCGACATAGTAATAATTCTCCATCCATAATCGTCCCTGACAAGCGCTATTAACAACAGAATGTACTTTATTTCTTTGTTCTATCGTCTCAACACCTTCAACAATTAAAAAATTGCAGTATGATTTCACTTCATTTATTTTTTTAAAAAAGCCACTCTCATTTTGTATTTCCCAGAAATAATCCTTATCGATTTTTATACATTCAAAATTAAACATCTCAATAATTGTTAAACTGGTTAAACCTCTACCAAAATCATCCAGCCATACTGGACATAATTTTGAAAGACACTTCAAGTCAGCCATAGGACATTTAGTATTGAACTCATGAAAATACTCGTTAATTTCAAAAGCTATGCTTTTTTGATTTTTTAAGTAATCAGAAATATATATATCGTTTAGAATATAATCGCTAATGATACTGTCGACGTTCAATGAAACTGGCTTAAAGTTCAATTTGAATGCATCAATTCCTTCAATTATCAATATCTGTTTGTTAAACACATCGATGATTTCTTTGTCGTTCAGGGAACTGAAACAGAAGACGCCTTCATTAGCATGAAAATTATTAGCGTTCTTTTTTTTTACACTTTTTGTAAGAATTTCCCATGAATGAATAGAACCATCTTTTTTGTAGGATGGTTCTAAAACAAAGCTACAGGATTCTATTTCCACACTGTTCTTTATCATAAAAAAACACCGGAACTAAGAATAATCCTAATCGTGTCATAAATAAAAATGAAAGAGAAATAGTTTAAAATGATCGATAACGATCTAACAATAGGCTAAACCTATCACATTCCATAAATCGATCGATCATTCAAATCAAATGAACTTGAATAAGAAAATAAAAACATGATTTCATTATTAAAATAATATAAATAATAGGTTTGAGACGTGTTGAGTGCCTAGGGTAAGTGTTAAAGTTTAGATGTAAATTTCACTAATACTCAAAAAGATAACATTCTAGAAAATTTTTTATTAAAATATTAAACATGTATATGTCAATAATCACGATAAATAAAACCATAACACTTTTAATTATTCTGCATGCAATAGCCATTCTTCCCGTTACGTTTAACTTGATATAACATTTCATCAGCCTCTTTGATCCACTCAATGATTGAATTTTTATTTTCTGCACAAGAAATACCGATACTGATAGTACAGTAAATATCCTTGTGAGAAGGCAATGAAAGATCTTTAACTTTTTTCTGAATTATATTAACCATGGATAAAACTTGCTGACTAGTACTGTTGTTAACAATAATGGCTAACTCATCGCCACCAAATCTTGCTGGTACGTCCTTCTCCCCCGCGCACTCTCGTAGTATTGATGATATACGTGATAACACCGCATCACCAACTTCATGACCATATGTATCGTTGATATTTTTAAAATTATCAACGTCAATTAGCATAAGATATGAATGGATTCTTTTATTTCGAGTAGCCCGAAAAGCGCTTTCCATTTTCTGTTCAAAAAAACGTCGATTTGGTAGATCTAACCCCGGATCCATTAAAGCCTGCATTTCCAGTAACTCCCTTCTTTTCCTCAGCTTAATAGATAAATTTCGTGAAACCACACTCAATACTATGGGATAACAGGTAGCCAAGGGTAAAGAAAGCAATACAGTTTGAATACTGAAATCCATCGTATATCTGAAATCATTTGCTAACCAAACTATCAGGAAACTAAGCATCATCCACGTTAATGCTGGCTTTAATATTTTCCACCCACCCGCAGCATAGCGATCAGCTATTTGAACTGAAACAATGAATAATGATGGAATTGGGCTGGCTTGCATCACTGCAATCCAAATACCCGCAAAAAATGAATCGAGTATCATATTCTTTTTTTCTGTATACAGCATATCCGTTGACATTATACTTGCAAGATAAGCAACTGTTGGCCAAGTAAGCGCATTCAGAGTCAATAGGGCAATCGTTATTTTTTGGTGTGATTGCTCTTGAAGAACTGAATATATTGGGATAAAGCATAGAATGACTCCAACCTGACGTAAAAAAAACACTCGTTTAATAAAAGATGAATTCCGATCAGATATATATTTCTCATCAGGGAAATTTTTTAACATACAAATCCTATTATAAAACTCTAAGAGACAGAATCAATTTAACCCACTTAAAACTAAGATAGAAAACATCGTACATTACAAAATTATAACACGTTAGTGCAAATTACAAGATCGTACTTAAATTAATTATGAACGATTCATAATAACATTTGCATCAGTTTTCTCACTTACCAGCTTCATTCTAGTCTGATTCAAATAGACACTTTAGTATTATCGGCTTAAGAATGATAATCTATCAGCATTAAAATCTATTGCATTATTAATTCTGGTAGGCTGTTAAAAACACACTACATCTGACCAGTAAAAAGTTACTTGAACTTACTTATCGTTTACTACAGATTATTTTGTGATGTACACAGCAATTAATGTCGTTTCAGTTGCCCCCGGCAAGTGCCTCCGGGGGATTTTTTATGCCCCTCAACTTGATCTCTTCCCTGAAAACAGTGCCAGGCTAAACTGAAGTCTCCGGTCTTTCTTCCATCTCACAGAGAGGCACATCGCCATGAAGGGGTCAGTTTGGATCTCGAAAATTATTGTACGTTAAGAACTTTTTTAATCAGCGTAGGGGATGTTCACGAAACGTTATCTATCTGATATCAAGACATCCATGCGGTTACCTTGACCACCGACAGTCATATTCTGTTGCTTAAACTGCCTGTATGGGGCCTTTGCATTGATCGTGTTGTATTTTCGTTTATAGTAGTAAGACTCTACATCAAGCAGAGCATGTGGTCAGCGCAAAAGTACATTGCGCTGGCTTATTCTGTTCACTAAGGGCTGAGTGCCTGATTTCGAGGATTTACCTGCTGACCATGCGCATTACGCCACCCTGAGTTTTTCCTTCCTCCGCTGTACTGAGCGAGCCTCAGCACGCACGCAATAACATCCCGTCTGCGGATGTGCTTTATCGTATTTAAAACTTATGTCCTCCGGGGCTAACTACATCTGAAAACTGAGAAATTACTATGTTGCTGTCCTCGACGCGTAAGGACTGGCTGGGTAACGTCCGTGGTGACGTGCTGGCTGGTATTGTTGTCGCGCTCGCACTCATTCCAGAAGCGATCGCCTTTTCCATTATTGCCGGTGTTGACCCTCAGGTGGGGCTTTACTCCGCCTTTTGTATCCCGCTGATTATGGCCTTCTTTGGTGGTCGCCCGGCGATGATATCTTCCTCAACGGGGGCAATGGCGCTCCTGATGGTGACCCTGGTGAAGGATCATGGACTGCAGTACTTACTGGCTGCCTCCGTGCTGACCGGCATATTCCAGCTGATAGCTGGCTATCTTAAGCTCGGCAGCCTCATGCGCTTCGTCTCACGCTCCGTGGTCACCGGATTCGTTAATGCACTCGCGATCCTGATTTTCATGGCGCAGTTACCTGAGCTCACCAATGTGACCTGGCATGTTTATGCCATGACGGCAGGGGGGCTCGCCATTATTTACCTCTTCCCGTATCTGAATAAAACAATCCCTTCCCCCCTTGTCTGTATCGTGGTACTGACGGCTATTGCCATGTGGCTGCATCTGGATGTGCGTACTGTCGGGGATATGGGGAAACTGCCTGACAGCCTCCCGGTCTTCCTGGTGCCGGACATCCCGCTGAATCTTGATACGCTCCTGATTATTCTCCCGTACTCCGCAGGGCTCGCTGTTGTAGGACTCCTGGAATCAATGATGACGGCCACGATTGTGGACGATATGACGGATACTCCCAGTGATAAAAACAGGGAGTGCAAGGCCCAGGGCATCGCCAATATCTGCACCTCCTTTATCGGGGGGATGGCGGGCTGTGCAATGATTGGCCAGTCCGTTATCAACGTCAAGTCCGGCGGCCGGGGCCGTCTGTCCACCCTCACTGCCGGTGTGGTCCTGCTGTGTATGGTAGTCTTCCTCAGGGACCTGGTCTCGCAAATCCCTATGGCCGCGCTGGTCGCCGTGATGATTATGGTTTCAATTGGTACCTTTTCATGGCGTTCAGTTGTAGATCTTAAAAGCCATCCTGTTTCAACCAGCGTGGTGATGCTGGCAACGGTGGTGGTGGTGGTGGCCACTCATAATCTGGCATTCGGGGTACTCACTGGTGTGCTGATCGCTTCCCTGAATTTTGCCACTAAAGTGGCGCGTTTTCTGGCTGTCTCTTCAGAACTCAGGGAAGAAACCCGGATCTATAAGGTCACCGGGCAGGTGTTCTTTGCCTCTGCCGACCGCTTTATGGCGTATTTTGATTTTCGCGAGGCCGTAGAGAAAGTGGTCATTGATGTGACGCATGCTCATTTCTGGGACATTACGTCAGTCAGCGCTCTGGATAAGGTGGTTATTAAATTCCGCAGAGAAGGAACAGACGTTGAGATCCGAGGGATGAACGAAGCAACCCGTACAATCGTTGATCGCTTTGGTGTTCACGATAAACCCGAAGAAGTCGAAAAACTGATGGGAGGTCATTAATGTCAGAAATTAATGATATGGAAAACACCGTTATTGCCTGCGTGGATGGTTCGTCATCAACACGCTCCGTGTGTGAGTATGCGGCCTGGGTTGCAGGGAAGCTTGACGCGCCTCTTGCCCTGCTGCATGTGCTTGAAAAAAATGAACAACCGTCATTTTCTGACCTGACGGGGGCTATCGGTATTGACAGCCGGGAGCAACTGACGCAGGAACTTGTCCGGATACCAGCCCCAGAGCGCCCAGTTGCTCCTCCTGCCCGTCCTAATTCATCTGCAAACCCTGTATGCGCATTAATTTCAAGATGATTTCACCCAGCCGGTGTAGGAATACCGCCCGCGCCAGCGCGTTACGGGCTTCCCCTTTATTCAGTCCCGCCTGTACTCGCCGACGTAGTGCAGGATCGCGGAACCAGTCGAGCATAAACAGCGTCCGCTCAATGCGGCCAATTTCTCTCAGCGCCTTTGCCAGACCATTCTGTTTTGGGTACGCTTGTTGCCTGAAGACAAGGCTCATTTTGCTGAGCTTGCCGACGTAGCTGGCCTGTCACTTAGCGCATGGGTTTTGGACGCTATGAGGGAAAAAGCAAAGAGGCAAGGCAAAAAAGAGGGAGAATAAGTAATAACGTTTAAGAATTGGTCTTAATACCTTTATAAGAGCTAAGCCCTTGATTCGACACGGCTATCCATTATCCCCTCATCCAGCCCTGCCCGGCTTCCCCACGTCTCCTGTTGCTTACGCCAGTTCAGCCTCACGGCTTTCAGCAGGCGGCACCGGAACCGGCGTGCTGTTGCCGGTATGCGATGGCACACCAGGTCCGACCGGCACAGGGTTAATCAGAATTAGCCAACCCGAGAGGTTGGCTATCAACTAATTGCACAACGGTTGAAGGTCAAAGAAGATGAAATTTTTCAAGAGTGGCCTTAACCTCATTTCTTAATCCAGTCTCATCAAGTTCATAACTTTCTCTGTCTGGTTCAGGATTAAAACAATCGGCAATAATAAATAGCTCTCCTGCACAATGATCTATATCTTTATTTGCTTCTTCGCTTCCATAGGATTCCCTTCTGGCTATTACTATGTTAGAGACAAATTCGTTCACGCTGATTTTTCTATTTAAAGAATCCCGCCCTAACTCAATTAGTTTTAATCTGCTCATAAAATCCCCGTATTTAGATATATTTTACCATTCTCTTCATTTGGATCAATTTTCCATCCAGATAAAAAGGCTCATGACATCCTCCGTTTCTGGTATCCGCTCACCGTGCTAGCTTCACGCTTACAAAAAAACCGCCCATGATCAGGCGGCTTAAAAAAGGGAAAAACTATTCGATCTCGTATTTTCAGACGGAGGCAGTTTGGTACTGTCCAGTCATCATAAATTGAATAGCATTTTCTAACCTTTAACTGCAATTTCAATTGCTTCTCTGATTGATTGTAACAATACAGATTTATCACGAAGCCCTATAGTTTTTCTGTATACAGGATTATCCCAGTCACTTCCACGTATAACGTTAACACTTAAATCGTTCGAACCTTCATGAAATGAGACATCTACTGAAAAATCATTTGCATATTCTACCAGCAAGATATCTTCATCAATATAGTCTACTGGTCCATCAAAATCCGTTATAAATAATGTATCATCTGTTACTGTCCCACCATTGAAGTCGATTTCTGTACGATTTATTCTCATTTCATGTACTCCTTAGCTTTTTGTTCTGATACTGGATGAGAGTGAATAACCCCCTGAGATTCTTTTACAACAACCCACTGAGTTTCTTTTCCAGCATAAGCTCCTATTACACGATCATACTTTTTGACCTTCCATGTGGGATGTTTTGCTGTTGTTTGTCCATTTTCCCATGCATCTACATCAATTTCAGGAATATTTACATCTGGTTTAAATTTAGCACTCCCTCCATTAGCAGTTTTATTAACAATATCCTTCCAGGATACTCCTTTAGGCGGATAATGCTTGTGTTTATGAGTAACTGATTTTGGAGGACTATTCAGCATCACATAAATCGGCTCAACGCCAGTACCGGTCGCATCCGGCTGCCAGTAGATAAAGTCCTGCAACGCAGGAATATCCGCCACCGGCAATGTTGTGGTGACGATGCTTTCCGCCTGCTTAACATCGGTACCAGTGTGCACCGGCGTCACCGGAACCGGCGTACTGTTGCCGGTATGTGATGGTGCCGCAGGACCGACCGGTACAGGGTTAATCAGGATGGTCCGCGACGGGGCGCCCGCGACGGCTGGTACCGTGATTTTATCCAGACCGGTGGCCTTGTCGCGCACGGCACTCAGTACCGGTACCGTGGCAGGTACACCGCCGGAGCCAGTTTTCACCATCATCACCGACTGCCGTCCATTACTGTCCGTGGAGATAAAGCCGCGTACCGGCAGATCAACTGTTTTCATCCCGGGTTCGATTTTCACCTTACCCGTATTAAAAAGACTGACCTGAGCCGCCATCATATTAATATCGCGTCCCGGAACCTTGTCACTGCCCCCCCCTGCAGGCCGCGAGAAAAATATCGTCGATGCGGCAGCAACCATGGGACCCGCGGTGCTGGCAGCCGCCGTTCCGACCGCCCCTCGCCATAACGCGCCGGCAATCGAGCCTGCCCATTCACCCACAGCAGTCATTACTCCCGTGCCCGTTGCAGATAGTTGTATCCCGGCAGGTGCCCGGTTAAGCATCATCGCCGCCGGTGCCGTCAGCAGGGCGCTGGCTGATTTCACCATTTCCGGAGTGAACGCCGGCGTCTCCTGAATACCTGCTTTGCCAAACAGGTATTTACGGTTTTCCTCGGTTTTGATCGCCGCATCTATTCTGTTCCTGATATCTGTCTCAGCCAGTTGACGCTGATGTAGTGACACAGGATTTAATACCTCTACAGAGGATATATACAGCGGGCTGGCTCCACTCCCTGCCGGGAATCTCACAATGACATCGTCATTTCTGGTAGAGGAGGTATAGCCGGCTGTACCATAAACCCCCTGTCCGCTAATAATTCCTCTGGCGTTTGGAACATAATTCTTGGGAAACATCCTGGAATCATTAATATAATCAGTAGTGAAAATAAGAGGTGGAAGCCCGGGCGCAATGGTTGCCTGATAAGTATTCTTCAGGAATCGGTCTGATTGTGGTGTCTTGTCCTTCACGAGACTGGCATCAACCACACGAACAGACATGGGTTTTCCTCCTGTCACCACCAGGTACTGATTCCCCCCGGATACCAGATCGGTCAGACGCCGCTGAACGTTCACTGTTCCTCCTGGTGCGGGTAACGCATTTACCGGCACATCTGTGACGGCATTTAAGGGCTGGATTGTCATTACGCGGGAAATTTTTTCCGGGTTCGGGGATTCTGGCTCCAGCCGGGCATAAGGTACAACGGCAGGCCTGGAGGGGTCAGGTAACCCCGAAATCAGTCCCCGGTCGAGAGTGGCCATGGCGGCAGACACGGGCTCCTGTTCCCGATAAGCTTCATAGAGACCGATGGTCCAGCCGGGCCAGTCACCCTCTTCTGTCAGTATATCCAGAACGACCCTTACCGGAACACCATATAAAAGGTAGCCCTGGTCAGAAGCCACGCCTGCCATATCGTAATCAGCCCAGCCGGGCCCTAAGGTTGATGGTGGCAGATAAGAAGTATCAGGAGGGGTATATCCGTTTGACGGCCATACAGTCAGAATATCACCAGTCTGACTTCCCGTAGTGGGCGCGGCCCAACGCCCAGGACCGTCTTCATCAGCAGGAAACCATACATTACCCGGTAATGGTGGTACCCCACCGTTGAAATCATACTCATCCATGAATCAGCCCTCCCGACCCACACGTTCTTCCAGCGATGCCAGACGTTGTTCAAGCGACAGTCTGGCCTCCTTCTCATGAACCAGCGCCTGACGTTCTTCCTTCAGTGCTTCAACCAGCAGGGCGACCACACCGTTGATATTGATACTACGCGCATCCGGCAGCACACTGCCGTCATTGAGCGTCAGCGTTGTCTGCGTCACGGCCTGCGGTAGCACGGCCTCCACTTCCTGGGCAATCACCCCGGCTTCGGGTTTCCCCTGTTTGAGGTAGGTGTACCCGCCGATACGGTCGAGTCTGTCCAGCGCATTATCGATTTTTCCGATGTCCGTTTTCATGCGGGAATCAGAGCTGCTGCTCCAGGCGCCGTTGGTGTAGGCATGGCCGTCGTTACGGAATTCGTACCAGCCCTGAGCGCCGCCATTGGCCACATGCAGCCCCAGAAAATGATGCTGTCCGATACGCTCCTGGTGATAAAAGTCGGCGGCTAAATCGCTCGCGCCCTGCAAATGAACACCGTTGGTTACTCTCTCAGTGCTGCTGATATTTTTGTTTCCCCCTGCCCAGAACCAGCCATCCGGATTACGTTTAATAAACTGTCCGGCATCCAGTTCGGCATTGGGGCGAAGACGCAACTCATGCCATTTACCGTGCCAGTCGCGGTAGGAAAGTATGCCGAAATCGTCACGACCGGCATTCACCCTGGCGCCCATCATCATTCTTGTGGTGACTTTACCTGTAGTGAAATCCGTGTACACGGGCGCGGCATCATAGGTCTGGCCGTTAATGAGCGGGTCAGGCCCGGTCAGGGAGGTGGAAATGCCGGCATTATGGGAAACGACAGCTCCGCCGGAGATATCCACGCCGTTTCGCAGTGAGACGCGACCGGTGGAGAGACTGAATGAAAAGGGGCGCAGGGTGTTCCACTGCCCGTCCTGAGACTGACCGGCAGCCGTGGTCAGGGCATAAAAGTCCCGGCCGTCATTACGCAGGATGACGCCGGTACTGCCGTTTGAGAGCCGGAACCCGTTCGCGGATTTCGATACTATTTCTCCATCGCTGACGACCCGCTTCCGCAGTGTGGTCAGGGATTTTAATTCGGTGATGTCGTCGTTGATGCCATTCAGTACCTGAGCATTTTTCTGTTGTTCAGCCATGGTGAATTCCTTTTATGCTGATGAAAGTGTGCGATAATTTTTACGTATACTGTATATACATACAGTATTCATTCACCGTACACGCTGCCCTGTGACATGTCAACAGATGAGACGCATTCTTATTTGTTAATGATTTGGGCATGCGCGTCAGCGCATGGGAGGCGCAAAGCGCCGGAGACCCTCGCAGCGAAGCGAGGACGAAAAAAGCATTACGGCTTCAGCCGTAATAATCCCCCACCCTTGTATCTAACAGTTTGTGGTGATTAGCTACCACCACTGAAGCAGAGTGAGCCGCCCCCTTCCCTTAAGGTCAGAAAAGTCTGCACCGCTGAACCTTGTTTAGCAGCATATGGCCCTCCGCTTCACCTTTCACGCCAGCACATCAGGTTGAACGGTTACCGGGAGCTCGACTCCGTATGTACAAGGCGAACAGGCGTGACGGTTTATGTGAGAGGAGTTTAACCATGTTTCCAGTCGGCATTGACGTAAGTAAAAACACCCTGGATCTTTGCATGCTTTATGACGGTATCAAAGGACGCATAAAAACCCGTAACATCCAAAATAACAGACATTCAGTTGAAAATATTCTTCGCTGGCTCAGGCTCCAGCACTGCGGTCCGGAAGATATTCATGTGGTGATGGAGGCTACCGGGGTTTATCACGAACGGCTGGCTACTGAGTTACATGATGCTGGTTTCTATGTCTCTCTGGCCAACCCTCACCGTAGCAGAGAGTTTGCACGCGGCATGGGAATAATGACAAAAACGGATAAGGTGGATGCGTATATGCTGGCCTGCTACGCATTCCTTAAGAACCCTCACCGCTGGGAGCCGCCGGCCCCCGAAATCAGATATCTCGGTGCACTCCTGCGACGGCGGGATGTTCTACTGGGTGATGCCCTGCGTGAGGAGAACAGGCTGGAAAAATACCTGTCCACAGACACACCTGCAGATATTATCAGTTCCTGCATGCATATGGCGCAGCTGCTGCGCGAGGAGGTAAGCAATATCGAGCGGCAGATTAAAGCGCATATCAAAGCCAGCCCTGCACTGAGGCGTGATTATACACTTCTGACCTCAATTAAATCTGTTGGCCCCCAGCTGGGAATGCATATGCTGGTCGTGCTTCGCAGCCATGACTTTTCATCAGCTGAGCAGGCTGCCGCATTTCTGGGTGTGGTGCCGATCGAGAAACGTTCAGGCACATCGGTTCGGAGCCGGCCCCGGATGTCGAAAATCGGTCCGCCTCAGTTGAGAGCGAAGCTTTACATGTCTGCGCTGTGCGGAAAAATCTACAATAAGCGGATGCGTAATATTTACGACGAGATGTGCCTGCGGGGTAAACCTAAAATGGTGGCCATTGGTGCGCTGATGCGGAAACTGGTGCACTGGTGTTATGGCGTCCTGAAGACCGGAATCGTTTTTAATGATGAAGGCCTGAAACAAGTACTGTCTACCTGACTGTACCAGGCTGGCACTAAACTCAAAATAACGCTCGCTGCAGTGAGTGAGCGCAGTCTGCTATGAGCGAGGAGCGGAAGTTGATTTCACCGCAAGCCTGGAAGCCTGAAAGTAAAAAGGCTGAACTGCAAGGGCATCAGCATGATGCCCGAGCGAAATGAGCGCTTGTGCGACCAGCCATAATCCATTATCCAGTATGCTCTCTGTCTCAGCAGCTGATCAGCCATCCGTTGAACGTGTTATTTCTTCCCATTGTTCTATTTCCTTACCTAATGCCTCGAGCTTTTGCCGCACTAAACTTAATGCATCACTGCCTAACAATAAATGCGTTGGAGGGTTCTGACTCTCAATCATTGCCAGCATGGCATGTGCGGCCTTAACGGGATCGCCGAGTTGCTTACCGCTTTTTTCTTCACGTGCCTGACGAATCGGATCAAATAAAGCGTCGTAGTCCGGGATGCTGCGAGCGCTGCGTACCATCGATCGTCCGGCCCAGTCGGTGCGAAACGAGCCAGGTGCCACGGCGGTTACGTGTATGTTGAACGGAGCCAGCTCTTTACTTAACGTTTCTGATATTCCTTCCAGCGCAAATTTGCTGCCGCAGTAATAGCTGATGCCGGGCAGGGTAATGAAACTGCCCATCGAGGTGATATTAATAATATGGCCATGACGACGCTGGCGCATGCCCGGTAGCATGGCTTTGATCATTGCCACTGCGCCAAACACATTGACTTCAAACTGGCGGCGCATCTCTGCGAGCGAGGATTCTTCCATTATGCCTTCATGACCGTAACCGGCATTGTTTACCAGCACATCAACCGGACCGACGGTAGACTCAATCTCCGCAACCACCTCATCAATATGCTCAAAGTCCGTGATATCGAGCAGACGGCCGAAAGCCCGCTGCGAATGAAGCGCCTCGAAATCGTGCTGTGCTTCGCGGCTGCGCACGGTACCGATGACCCGATGGCCTGTGGCGAGGGCTTCCTGCGCCAGTGCACGGCCAAAGCCACTGCTGACGCCGGTGATTAAAATCGTTTTTGCAGATGTCATAAAAGAACTCCCATGAACAATGAAGGTTGCATGGTATTCTACGTCCTGCCGCATTTTTAGGCCGTATCTTCTATTTTTCTTGCCTGATTTTATGAGGTGCTGTGATGCCCGGGATGATTACCTTAGTTAAAGCACTTGCGGTGCAGGAGGGATATAACCTTACCGCATTGCCTGATGTGCGAATATTGCGTGCCGATCGTCCACTTGCCAGAACGCCAGTGCTTTACGATCCGGGGATCGTGATTGTCTGCCAGGGGAGCAAACGCGGCTATTTTGGTCAGCAGACCTATTTATATGATGAACAGCACTACCTGGCGGTTTCGGTGCCGGTGCCGTTTGTGATGGAAACCGACGCGTCCGCTGAACATCCGTTGCTGGCGATTTATATGCATCTGGATTTTCATTTGGCCGCTGAACTGATGTTGCAGATTGAACAGCATGACGCCCGATATCCTCTCGCCGCGCCGCAAAGCATGATGTCGAGCCCAATGGACGACGCGGTAAAAACGGCCGTGCGGCACTTGCTCGAAGTCCTTAACAATCCGCTTGAAGCGGCGATCCTCGGTCCTGCACGGGTACGTGAGCTCTATTTCCGCGTATTAACAGGCGCACAGGGAAATGCCATGCGCGCCGCGCTGACCTTGCAAGGGCAATTTGGCAAAATCGGTAAAGTGCTACAGCGCATCCATGCTACCTACGCTGAGCCGTTAACGCTGACGCAACTGGCGATGGAAGCCGGAATGAGTGTGCCGACGTTTCACAGCCATTTTAAAGCGATAACCCGGATGCCGCCGATGCAGTATGTTAAATCGGTACGCCTGCACCAGGCGCGGATGTTGATGGTGCGTCAGCAAATAACTGCTGCTGCAGCGAGTTACGCCGTCGGTTATGAAAGTCCGTCGCAATTTAATCGCGAGTTTAAACGCCTGTTTGGTCTGCCACCCGCAGAGGAGATTAAACGTATGCAGCGATACTTCGCCGTTCCGCCTGTACAGCAAGCGTCGATATTTGTTTCATCGCATTAAGGCTTATTCGCCTGAATATACCAAGAAGTATGAAAG
>NZ_SJOO01000016.1 GCF_004331265.1 Enterobacter wuhouensis
TCCCGCTTCAAAGTCGGCTTAATTTTGCTCACATAGAATTGCGGCCATAAAATTTACAAAACTGATAATTCGAAGCGACGTAGAAACTTAGAAACGAAACGGTGAAGCTTTAATCAGCTATGACAGACCCTCTGTCTTGCGTGCATACTCAAATGAAACTACTGTATATAAAAACAGTATTTGAGGTGTGCATTATGGAATTTATCAGGCCTGCAGAACTGCGAGAAATTATTACTCTCCCGCTATTCAGTGACTTAGTGCAGTGTGGTTTCCCAAGCCCCGCGGCTGATTATGTTGAACAGCGCATCGATCTCAATGAGTTACTTGTCGCTCACCCGAGTTCGACATATTTCGTCAAAGCCGCGGGTGATTCTATGATCGAAGCCGGGATCAGCGACGGTGATCTACTGGTGGTGGACAGCTCCAGGACTGCTGAACATGGTGACATTGTCATCGCCGCAGTGGAAGGGGAGTTCACTGTGAAACGCCTTCAGTTGCGCCCGACCGTGCAACTCAATCCTATGAACAGCGCCTACAGTCCGATTGTTGTAGGCAGCGAGGACACGCTTGATGTGTTCGGCGTCGTGACTTTCATCGTGAAATCTGCGAGCTGAGTATGTTCGCACTCTGTGATGTGAATTCGTTCTACGCATCATGCGAGACGGTGTTTCGGCCTGATTTGAAGGGGCGCCCGGTTGTCGTTCTCTCGAATAATGATGGCTGCGTAATCGCACGCAGCGCAGAAGCAAAAGCGGTCGGAATCACCATGGGGGAGCCGTTCTTCAAGCAAAAGGAGCTTTTCCGGCGCGCTGGCGTTGTTTGCTTCAGCAGCAACTATGAGCTCTATGCTGACATGTCTAACCGGGTAATGACGACGCTTGAGGAAATGAGCCCCCGCGTTGAAATTTACAGTATCGACGAAGCTTTTTGCGACCTGACAGGTGTTCGCAACTGCCGGGACCTGACTGAGTTCGGCAAAGAGATCCGCGCTACGGTTCTGAAGCGGACGCATCTGACTGTCGGGGTTGGCATTGCCCAGACGAAGACACTGGCTAAGCTGGCCAACCTCGCCGCTAAGAAATGGCAGCGCCAGACGGGCGGAGTTGTTGATTTGTCCAATATCGATCGCCAGCGTCGGCTATTGGCTATCGTGCCTGTTGAGGATGTCTGGGGCGTCGGCAGACGCATCAGCAAGAAGCTGAACGCAATGGGCATTAAAACTGCCCTCGACCTTTCGGAGCAGAGCACGTGGATAATCAGGAAGCATTTTAACGTTGTACTCGAGCGGACAGTCCGGGAGCTGCGCGGCGAGCCTTGTCTCGATCTTGAAGAGTTTGCGCCGGCAAAGCAGGAAATCGTCTGCAGTCGCTCATTCGGCGAACGCGTTACCGAGTACGAACAGATGCGTCAGGCTATCTGCAGTTATGCGGCAAGAGGTGCTGAAAAGCTTCGGGGCGAGCATCAGTATTGCCGCTTTATTTCAGCATTCGTGAAAACCTCTCCCTTTGCGATTAACGAGCCGTATTACGGTAACAGTGCTTCAATGAAGCTTCTCACCCCTACACAGGATTCCCGCGACATCATCAACGCCGCGGTAAAGTGCCTGGACAAAATCTGGAAGGATGGCCACCGGTACCAGAAAGCCGGCATTATGCTTGGGGACTTCTTTAGCCAGGGAGTGGCCCAGCTCAACCTGTTCGACGAGAACTCGCCGCGTGCAGGTAGCGAAAGGTTGATGGAGATTCTCGATCATCTCAACGCGAAAGACGGGAAAGGCACGCTCTTCTTTGCTGGGCAGGGCATACAGCAGCAGTGGCAGATGAAACGTGACATGCTCTCACCTCGCTACACAACTCGTTATGCCGATTTATTGACGGTCAGATAGGCCGCCATGGGATTGAGATACCTCGAAAGGCGAACACGTAAAAGGATAAGTAAAAGTTTTGTTGCTGCCATTAAGTTCGACGTATTGGATGACTAAAGTACAGTTTTTTGGAACATCTTCTTTGGAATTTAAAATCGTTTGAATTTCATAGGGAAGAGGGGAAGGTATAGGTGCCCCGTTTGAGGCATTAAGTACTTTAGCTTGCCCTGGTTCAAGGAGTGTGCCATCAAGCTGATTGTCGAGGTACCATGTACCTATCCCGAAACTCATCTTGCTGTCAATTTCAATAGAAGTAATTGCTGCCGGCTGATTGCCGTTATTGGCGATCATAAAATGAAGCTTATTTGACTCGCCAGATATGATAGAGGTAACTATTTCTGCCTGTTTAGATTGAAAAACACCATTAATAAATGGAATTGTCCATATTGAAAGCAATGTCAGAAAGAAGCCAGTAAACAGAGCAAACGTATTGAGGTGACGGATCCAGTTCTGATAGCTTCCACAGTGGTGACATTTTTTAGCTCCGTGGTGTATTGGATTTCTACAATCACGACAGTTATTCATAAGGCATTCCCTGCTTATACCATGAACAATATTATTGAATACATAGTACTAGAGCGAGACTGGTTCTAATAGGTCATGTCCTTGGTTTTTTACATTACCCACGGCGCGCGTCACGGCGTGCCAGATAAACTTGTCGGGGGGCTCTGCTCCGTCGGCAGCTATCTCTTCAGCTTCTTTCCCTCCAATATCCTGACGCATCCATTCGCGCGCTGCTTCAGGTGACAGAACCAGCGGCCGGCGGTCGTGAATGTCGACCAGTCCTTTGTCAGCTGCAGACGTCACTATCAAAAAGCCCTCAGCTTCGTCACCACGCTCAAACGGCGTGCTGCCGATCGCCGCCATGAATATTGGCTGGCCGTCGGCACGGTGAATGAAGTAGGGCTGTTTCTTGTCGCCTTCCTTTTTCCATTCGAACCAACCATCGGCGAAGCAGATTGCCCGGCCATGCTGCCAGAGAGGTTTGAACATTCTGCTGGTGGCCGCTGTTTCGACGCGCGCGTTAATCAGTGGCGGCTTATCCCACCACCCGGGCGCGTAGCCCCAGAATACCGGATCGAGGTGCAGTTGTTCATCGCGTTCGCTCAACAGCAGAACTTTGGTTCCGGGGGAGACGTTGTACCGGCCAATGGGTTCAGGGTCGTATGCTATGTCGCGATCAGCTTCATCGGACAGGTAAGCCAAGTATTCTTCACGCGTTTGAGCTTGTGCAAAACGTCCACACATAGAAACCTCCAGTCGGATGTCAGACTGAAAGTATAGGGCAGGGAGAAAAATCAGCGCGCTGGTAAAGTCTTACAAACGGATTCGTGGCGATTATGCTGATCAGGTAGAGAGGCGTAAAGCGGTGTGTTACGAAACTGGAAGGAGCTACGCAAAAGAGGGGATTTTGGGGGCAAATTTGGGGGCATTTTGAAGGAAGGGACACCGATAGGGGCACAAAAAAGACCGTGCACGTCCGTAGATGTCCGTTAAATGATTCGGGCTAACTCACTGATTTAATGGCAAATAAAGCTATTTCAATGAGTTGCGAATTTTCTGCACACTAAAACTGCACAAACAGCTTTTTCATTAAATTTTACCGAAATGAATGTGGCTACGATCTTACGTTGGCGAACTCATCGCCCTCGCAAAGTCGATCATACCTACATTGCGTGCGCGCTGCTTTTAATTTTAGTTATAAGCTTTTCAGTGTTAGATAAGCCTTCCGCAACGTCATTATCAATGACGGAAGTGCCAAATTCGTTGATTAAATCAAGCAAAATCTCGTATGCCTGGATGAGTTCCAGAAGATTAAACAGGGCTTTTTGATCGGCGTTTGAGGGACACGGATGGTTGACGGAAGTTTGATTTACAATCCATTCAAGATTGGTTTTGATGGCTTCTACTTTTTGGTAGCTATACATATTTCATTGGCTTAAATCCTCATATCAAGATTTTCGTGAAAACATAGTGTCAGGCTTTCTTTGAGAGCCTTTGATATCACTGAAGGAACGGTTGGCGACCAGGCCGGGATGAGAGAACTGCAGTAGCATTGCGATCGCGCTACTGCTGATATGTCCCCTTGAATACGGGTTCGAGGAGAGTGACTTAATTATGAAGCAATTCACCCTATTTTCAAGGGAGATGTTGCGCAATTGTATAAATCAGGCATTCGGAGAGACGTGATTAGGTCTCCCAGGCGTGCGGAGCAAACAGATACCCCTTATTTCGCACGGTTTTAATGCGGTAGGGTTCCGTGGCGTTATCCAGCAGTTTTTTACGCAGGCGTGAAATCGCGACGTCTACGCTGCGATCCATTCCGTCGTAACTCACGCCGCGCAGATTTTTCAGCAACGCATCCCTGTCCATAATCTGCCCGGCGTGGGTTGCCAGCTCCCACAGCAGGTCGAAATCTGCGGTAGAGAGTGCGATAAGCTCACCTGAAAGCAGCACCTGGCGGTTGACCGGGTCAATAGATAAGGTCCCAAAGCGCATTGCCTTATGTGGCGTGAGTGAGGGGGCGGGCGCTTCACGCTCGATGCTCGCACGCTGGCGCAAATGGAGTCGCAGACGGGCAAGCAGAACGGCAGGAGGGGTCGTTTTGAGAATGTAGTCGTTGGCACCCATCTCCAGCGAGAGAATATGGTTCATGTCGCTGTCGAGAGAGGTAAGCAGTACGATAGGGCCATCCCATTGGGCGCGCAGGTCACGGCAAAGCGTCATCCCGTCTTTACCGGGGAGCATGATGTCCAGCAGGACCAGATCCGGATTTTCGCGTATCACCACCTCTTCAGCGCGATCGCCGCGCGGCTCAACAATGACGTCCATATCATGCTTACCCAGATAGGCGGCGATCAGTTGGCCCACTTCGGGTTCATCTTCTACATAAACAATCTTATTCATACAGCGTCTGTTATTGCGAAAAATGTCAACATACACCGCGCAACCTTAACCTTCCATTAATCTTTCAAAATTAGCGCCAGTTCCGTTATTCTGGTTCGCATTGTTACTTGATTGTTATGGGAAAATCATGGGGCTGGTGATTAAAGCCGCGCTGGGTGCGCTGGTGGTGTTACTGATTGGCATTCTGGCTAAAACGAAAAACTACTACATTGCCGGGTTGATTCCTCTTTTCCCGACGTTCGCGCTGATTGCGCATTACATCGTTGCCTCTGAGCGAGGAACGGAAGCGCTGCGCACGACTATCGTGTTTGGCATGTGGTCTATCATCCCTTATTTTCTCTATCTGCTGTCACTCTGGTACTTCACCGGTTTTCTGCGTCTTCCCCTGGCGCTGGGCGGGGCAGTGGTCTGCTGGAGCCTCAGCGCCTGGGTGTTGATCTTCTTCTGGAGCCGTTTCCACTAGCGTAGCGGACGTCCACCGTCCACCGCGAAGGTTCTGCCGGTGACGTAACAGCTGGTGAGCAGATAGTCGATAAGATCGATCACCTCTTTCTCGCCGGGGGCGATTTTCATCAGCGATTTGTTCAGCGCCTGCTGGCGGTACTCCGCGTCATCGCCTTCGTTGAACAAAATCATCGCCGGGGCGATGGCGTTCACTTTTACTTCAGGCGCCAGCTTGCGGGCAAACGAGCGCGTCATGTTATCCAGGGCGGCTTTGCTGGCTGCATAGGCGATGTGCTTGTCGCTGCCGCGCTCCACCACGTAATCCGTGAAATGAATAATGTCGCCAGCGGCATGCCCGTGGCCGCGGAGCAGATCCTGCAGCGCATGGTTTAGCAGATAGGGAGCATTCACGTGAATTTGCAGCATGCAGGAGAGCGTTTCGCTGAGCGCCGTGCCTGACGTTTCTGCCTGCCATGCGCTGGCATTATGGATAACGGCGCGAAGCCCGTGGGTGGTGGATTTCACCTTTTCGGCAAAGGCAAGAATACCTTCATCAGTAGAAAAATCCGCCTGAATGCAGGTTGCACCCGCTTTCCGCAGCCCCTCAATCGAGGGATATTCATTGCGATAGCTCACGATGACGGGATGACGCAGGTTCAGAAAGTGATGGGCAAGGGCGAGGCCGATACGACGGCCTCCACCGGTAATCAGAATTGGACGCTGCTGCGCATTTCCCATCGTATTCTCCATTTCAGTTCAACAATGGGAAAGCGGCGTTATCCCATTAGCATCCAGGTTGCCGGTACGGCGGCAATCAGTAACAGGCCGATCAAGGCCATTTCACGGCGTTTCAGCGCATTCTCCAGCTGATGCGTGCGGCGGGCGTAGATAAAGACCAGCAGACCCGGCGCATACAACACTACCGACAGCAGGAGGTGCATCGGGCCGGAAGCATACAACAACCACAGGCCGTAAATACAGGCACCCACACCTACAGCATAGTGCGCCGGGCGCGTGGCGATTTTTAATAAATACGCACCCACCAGGAAATAGGGTACCAGAATCATCTCTGAAGCGATGGTCAGCAGGGTGTTATAGTCCGAACCTGTGAGCCAGATCAGCACCAGGCAGACCTGTACGCTGATGTTGGTAAGCCACAGCGAGGCTGAGGGTGCATTGTTTTTATTTTGACGTGCAAAAAGGCGCGGGAACGCTTTGTGCGTGGCGGCCAGGAAAGGCACCTCAGCGGCCATGATGGTCCAGCTCAGGTATGCGCCACACACGGAGACGATCAGCCCCGCAGCGATCACCACGTCACCCCAGGGGCCGAGCATTTTCACCATCAGCCCGGCCATGGAGGGGTTACGCATTTCCGCCAGTTCAGGACGCGCCACCACGCCCAGCGACAGCAGCGTCACCAGCAGGTACACGCCCAGCGCCGCGAGTACGGCCAGCAGCGTAGCGCGGCCCACGTCGCGTTTATTACGCGCCCGGGCAGAGACGACAACCGCACCTTCAACCCCGATGAATACCCACAGGGTAATAAGCATCGTGTTTTTTACCTGCTCCCAGACCGGCACGCCCAGCGCGATACCGGTGAAGTCGAGCTTGAACACGTCGAGGCGGAACGCGATAAACGCGAGCACGATAAACAGGCCAAGAGGAACCAGCTTCGCCAGCGTTGCCACCAGGTTGATGCTGGCGGCGGTCTGAACTCCGCGCAATACCAGCCAGTGAACCACCCACAGCAGTACCGACGCCCCGACGATGGATTGCCAGGTATTGCCGTCGCCAAACAGTCGCAGTTCGGGGGTGTCGGTAAAGAAGCTGAGCGCTGAGAAGACGATGACCAGGTAAGATACGTTGGCGATAACCGCACACAGCCAGTAGCCCCATGCCGAGCAGAAGCCGATTAACTCTCCGAAACCCTCACGGGCGTAGGTAAAAATTCCGCCGTCCAGATCCGGGCGGATGCGCGTCAGCAGGAGCATGGCGAAGGCCAGCAGCAGTATACCGGCTCCGGTGATGCCCCAGCCGATCAGCAGCGCGGCAGGGCTTGCGACCGCCGCCATATTTTGCGGCAAACTGAATACACCTGCACCCAGCATTGAGCTCAAAACGAGTGCAGTTAAAGCACTCAGGCCAAGTTTCTTTTCCATTGGCTTCCTGTTATGAAAGGTCCAAATCCAGAATAATTATTTCGCACAGGCGCATAAAAATGGTGGATCACACTAAGGCGCGGGATTTTACGGAGTGTCAGGAAAGCATGCAATGATGTGTGGCAGAAATCAGAAAAAAAGTAACAAAAAAGGCGGCATTGCGCCGCCTTTTTAAAACTGTTTTGTTACTTGTACAGATCGGCACTGATGGTGATGTTGTTACCACGTTCCTGCCACTGGCGGGTGATGTGGTAGTACTTCGCCCCTTTTTTGGCCGCACGCTTCGCTACCTGGTAGGAGATTTCCGTCATGTTGCCATAGTTGCCGGTGAACTTGACGCTGTCGAACGGCACCATCTGCGCGGCAGTGGCTTTGTTCAACTCTTCAATTTTAGTGCCATCCGGCAGCGTAACGGTGTAGCGCCCGCCTTTGGTGGACTGCGTTTCAAAGAAACGACCCACTTCGGCGCTTGGTGCCGCAGAGGTGGCCACGCCCGGGATCTCAACTTTCTTCGCTTCTTCGCCGCCTTTCGCTATCGCAGCGCGACCCGCTTCTGAATCCGCAGGGATGGCGTCCGGGCTTTGCAGTACGCGTTTTTTCGCATCTTCTTTATAGATGAATGCGGTAATACGCTGGTTGCCGCCCTGGTTCGCATCCACCTGACGCACGATATAGAAAGAGTAGGCCCCTTTCTCTTTTGCCGCTTTGGTGATGGCGTCGTTCACTTCAGGCTGGCTACGGTAGAAGCCCTGAACGGTGACGGTGTCGTACGGTTCCAGGAGAACAGCCTGATCTTTTGGCAGCTCAACGATGCCGTTGATCACGCGGTTTTTCGGTGCGTCAGCTTTTGGCGCATCGTCTTTATACAGCGCAACGGTGACGCGCTGGTTGCCGCTGTTGCCCGCATCAGACTGGTCGACAACGTAAAACGAGGCCGCGCCGTTTTTATCGGCGGTTTTTGATGCGGCGGCGACGGCATCGCCAATGGAGTTGTAACGACCCACAATGACCTTATGGTCAAAAGGTTTTAACGCTGCCGCTTGCTCCGGCGTCAACTCTGTCGCGGCATTCGCGGACAGGGCGGTCGCGGAAAGAAGTGCGGACGCCAGGAGTGTGTTCTTAAGCTTCATAAAAATAATCCTTCGCCTTGCGCAAACCATGTACTGGTATTGTTGTTAATTTGAGACGGTCCCGATTATGGCATTTAAAACCCGTCGCTGTCTGCGCCATTTTTCACAGCCTGTGCGAACGCAACGACCGGATTCTATAACATTTAGTGATATGTTGAAAAAAGACGCATTTGACAAGAAAAACTGATTAAGCTTATGACTTTTACAAGTTAATTTAATGTTAATAAGTTGATCTCTTATGGCGCTATATCATGTTTTTACCGCTTCGCTTGCGCGATTTATCGGTCCCGGCAGCGAATTTAAGGTAAATATCGCTGTCAGTGACGCCGATCGCTTATTTTTCACAGATAAAGTAAGAAATAGTGTTTTCTGACGGTAGATCGCGGGCGCTATTTTCAGTAGGTTATAGAAAGTTTGTTACTGTTTTATTTTCTGGGGTTAATCATAGTTCGCAGCTATAGGGCTGGCGAAAAGTGATACAAACCACGGGCGTTTATTGACAAACCATCATCAAAAACCGATGGAAGGGAAAACTATGCGTATTGGGGTACCAAAAGAACGGTTAGCCAATGAAACCCGCGTAGCGGCAACACCGAAAACGGTGGAGCAACTGCTTAAGCTGGGTTTTACCGTCGCGGTTGAAAGCGGCGCGGGCAAGCTGGCGAGTTTCGACGACGACGCCTTTATTCAGGCCGGTGCGGAAGTGGTGGACGGTGCAGAAGTCTGGCAGTCACCCGTTATTCTGAAGGTGAACGCGCCGGAAGAGAACGAGATTGAACTGCTGAACGTGGGCACGACGCTGGTGAGCTTCGTCTGGCCTGCACAAAACCCGGAGCTGATGGAGAAGCTGGCGGCGCGCGGCGTCACGGTGATGGCGATGGACTCCGTGCCGCGTATTTCGCGTGCCCAGTCTCTGGACGCCCTCAGCTCGATGGCCAACATCGCGGGCTACCGTGCAATCGTTGAAGCCGCGCATGAATTCGGTCGCTTCTTTACCGGTCAGATCACTGCCGCGGGCAAAGTGCCGCCGGCGAAAGTGATGGTGATTGGCGCGGGCGTGGCAGGCCTTGCGGCCATTGGCGCAGCAAATAGCCTGGGCGCAATCGTGCGTGCTTTCGATACCCGTCCGGAAGTAAAGGAGCAGGTACAAAGCATGGGGGCCGAGTTCCTTGAGCTGGATTTCAAGGAAGAAGCGGGCAGCGGCGACGGTTACGCGAAGGTGATGTCCGAAGCCTTCATTAAAGCCGAAATGGCACTCTTCGCCGCGCAGGCGAAAGAGGTCGATATCATCGTGACCACTGCGCTCATCCCGGGTAAACCGGCACCGAAGCTCATCACCCGCGAGATGGTTGACTCCATGCAGCCGGGTAGCGTGATTGTGGATCTGGCGGCGCAGAACGGCGGCAACTGCGAATATACCGTGCCGAATCAGGTCACCACGACCGCCAACGGCGTGAAGGTCATTGGTTATACCGATCTGCCGGGACGTCTGCCAACCCAGTCCTCCCAGCTGTACGGCACTAACCTCGTCAACCTGCTGAAGCTGCTCTGCAAAGAGAAAGACGGCAACATCACCGTTGATTTTGACGACGTGGTGGTGCGTGGCGTCACCGTGGTCCGCGAAGGTGAAATCACCTGGCCCGCGCCGCCTATTCAGGTTTCCGCGCAGCCTCAGGCGGCACCAAAAGCAGCCCCAGCGCCGAAAGAGCCCGCTAAACCTGCCTCTCCATGGCGTAAATACGCGATCATGGCCCTGGTGGTGATTCTGTTTGGCTGGCTTGCTGACGTCGCGCCGAAAGAGTTCCTCGGCCACTTTACCGTCTTCGCGCTCTCCTGCGTGGTAGGTTACTACGTGGTGTGGAACGTCTCCCATGCGCTGCATACGCCGCTGATGTCGGTCACTAACGCCATCTCCGGGATCATCGTGGTGGGGGCGTTACTGCAAATTGGTCACGGCGGATGGATTAGCTTCCTGAGCTTCGTTGCGGTGCTGATCGCCAGTATCAATATTTTCGGTGGTTTCACCGTGACTCAGCGCATGCTGAAAATGTTTCGTAAAGGCTAAGGGGTAGCATATGTCTGGAGGATTAGTGACAGCCGCATACATTGTTGCTGCAATCCTGTTTATTTTCAGTCTGGCGGGGCTTTCCAAACACGAAACGTCTCAGCAGGGGAATAACTTTGGTATCGCCGGGATGGCGATTGCGCTGATTGCCACCATCTTCGGGCCGGACACCGGCAACGTGGCGTGGATCCTGGTGGCGATGATCATCGGCGGCGCGATTGGTATTCGTCTGGCAAAACGCGTTGAAATGACCGAAATGCCCGAGCTGGTGGCCATTCTGCACAGCTTCGTCGGTCTGGCGGCGGTGCTGGTGGGCTTCAACAGCTACCTGTATCACGAACCGGGCATGGAACCGATTCTGGTGAACATTCACCTGACGGAAGTGTTCCTTGGCATCTTTATTGGTGCGGTAACCTTCACCGGTTCAATTGTGGCCTTCGGGAAACTGCGCGGTAAGATCTCGTCTAAACCGCTGATGCTGCCTAACCGTCACAAGCTGAACCTGGCGGCGCTGGTCGCGTCGTTTGTCCTGATGGTCATCTTCGTACGTACCGAAAGCACCGGCATGCAGGTGCTGGCGTTGCTGGTGATGACCATTATTGCGCTGGCGTTCGGCTGGCACCTGGTGGCGTCGATCGGCGGCGCGGATATGCCGGTGGTTGTCTCCATGCTGAACTCCTACTCCGGATGGGCAGCGGCGGCGGCAGGCTTTATGCTGAGCAACGATCTGCTGATCGTCACCGGTGCGCTGGTCGGTTCTTCCGGTGCAATCCTGTCTTACATCATGTGTAAAGCGATGAACCGTTCGTTCTTTAGCGTCATTGCTGGCGGCTTTGGGACCGATGGTTCTTCCTCAAGCGCTGATGAAGAAGTGGGTGAGCACCGCGAGATTTCTGCAGAAGACACCGCGGATATGCTGAAAAACTCGCATACGGTCATCATCACCCCAGGCTATGGCATGGCGGTGGCGCAGGCTCAGTATCCGGTCGCGGAGATCACCGAGAAGCTGCGCGCGCGCGGTATCAAGGTTCGCTTTGGTATTCACCCGGTAGCCGGGCGTCTGCCAGGCCACATGAACGTGCTGCTGGCGGAAGCGAAGGTGCCTTACGACATCGTGCTGGAAATGGATGAGATCAACGATGATTTCGCCGACACCGACACCGTGCTGGTCATTGGCGCTAACGATACCGTCAACCCGGCAGCGCAGGACGATCCGGGCAGCCCAATTGCCGGAATGCCGGTGCTGGAAGTGTGGAAGGCGCAGAACGTGATTGTGTTCAAACGCTCCATGAATACCGGCTATGCGGGCGTTCAGAACCCGCTGTTCTTCAAAGAGAACACCCACATGCTGTTTGGCGATGCCAAAGCCAGCGTGGATGCGATTCTGAAATCACTCTGACAGGGTAAAGCCCGGTGGCGCAAGCTTACCGGGCCTACCAAACCCGTAGGCCGGGTAAGGCGAAGCCGCCACCCGGCAAAAAAAACCGCCGGTTCCCCGACGGTTTTTTTTCATCCTGCTGGTCAATCGTCTTCCGGATCGTCCAGCTCAACCGGCGTCTGGTATTCATCCGGCTTAATGACCAGCAGATCGCAGCGCAGATGGTCGATCACCTGTTCGGCGGTATTGCCGAGGAACGCGGCGGAAATGCCGGTGCGGCCAATGGTGCCAAGCACCACAATCCCTGCCTGCAGATGCTCGGCCAGGTCCGGGATCACCTCTTCAGGCAGCCCTTTTTCCACGTGCGTCATTTTCTCATCGATGCTGAATTTCTGGCGCAGAGATTTCATCGCAAGAAGGTGCTGACCGCGTATAGCGTCGTTATAGACGCTCGGGTCAAATTCAGGCAGTTCGATGGCAATATTGATCGGCGTCACCGGGTATGCGCCAACCAGATGCACTTCGGTGTGGTTAACCTGCTCGGCTAGCTGGATCGTCTCTTTCACCAGCTTCTCGTTCAGTGAATTGTGATAATCCTCTTCGCTGGCCAGGTTCACCGCCACAACGGCTTTCCCCCCTTCAGGCCACGGCTGGTCTTTTACCATCCAGACCGGGCAAGGGCACTTACGCAGCAGATGCCAGTCGGTAGGGGTGAAGATCACGGATTCCAGCTTGTCATGCTGGTGCGCCATCTTCAGCAACAGATCGTGACCGCCTGCAATCACCTCCTGGATAATGGCTTCGAAAGGTCGGTTGTGCCAGACCACTTTGATATCGATAGGCACGCCCGCTTCGAGGTAGAACTTCGCCTGTTCGCGGATCCACGCGGTACGCTGGCTAATCACTCCCTGACGCATAGCGGTGCGCTCGTCAGGCGACAGAAGGGTGGTCATCTCATACGAGAAGTCATAGATCGGCAAAAACGCTTTGATTTTGCCACCAATCCGTTGATGTAAATACACAGCACGTCGTAATGCCGGCTGATCGTCCTGATTAGGATCGATAGCCACCAGCATGTTTTGATACTTTGCCATACAGGTCTCCTTACTACTGTCACCACAGTCTGTAAGTAAAAGAGTAACCTATATATCTTGAATGAAACAGGGGGGAAGTTTTTGCCAGATCAATAAATCACGAAAATTTATCGACCTGGCAGGCGTCGGGCGAGGGGCTTATGCCACGTTGCGCGCGTGCCCGGCGAGAACCGCCAGCGCTTCACCGTTTTCGATGGTGATGTATTTACCTTTTACCGCCAGCATACCGCTCTTCTGGAAGCGTCCCAGCAGACGGCTGATGGTTTCAACGGTCAGGCCCAGGTAGTTACCAATATCGCCACGGGTCATGGTCAGGCGGAATTCACGCGGGGAGAAACCACGCTCCGCGAAGCGGCGGGAGAGGTTATAGATAAACGCGGCCAGGCGCTCCTCTGCGTTCTTCTTGGACAGCAGCAGGATCATGTCCTGATCGCCTTTGATCTCACCGCTCATCAGACGCATCATCTGCTGGCGCAGGTTAGGCATCTTGCCGGAGAGGTCGTCCAGCGTTTCGAACGGAATTTCGCAGACCATCGAGGTTTCCAGCGCCTGAGCAAAGCTCGGGTGATGACCCGTACCGATAGCATCAAAGCCAACCAAATCGCCCGCAAGATGGAAGCCGGTGATCTGCTCATCACCCTGTTCGGTGATGGTATAGCTTTTGATGGTGCCAGAACGGATAGCATAGAGCGATTTCAGTTCGTCTCCGGCCTTAAACAGCGTCTGCCCCTTCTGAATAGGCTTTTTACGCTCGATGATATTATCAAGCTGATCGAGTTCATGCTCATTCAGAGTAAACGGGATACAGAGCTGGCTGATGCTGCAATCCTGGCAATGGATAGCACAACCGCCAGACTGAATGCGTCGTATAATTCGCTTTTCCGGGATCATAGGTTTGCTCAAGCCTTAATTGATATTGGTCAATTTTAACATCTTTTTGGTAAGTACGTAAGCCTGGCAAACCACCAATAAGGACAAGAGACGGCAACGTGTTGCCATCTCCTTGAAATTCCACAGCTTGATTAAGGATTTTTGGCCTAACCGGAAGAAAATTAAGCACTAAAAGCCTGGGATCTACAGCAAAAGATAGCCTTCGTGGCGCAGCAGCCACTCTTTTCGCTGTACGCCTCCGGCATACCCGGTCATGGTGCCGTTGCGTCCAATAACGCGATGACACGGCACAACGATGCTGACGGGATTTGAGCCGTTAGCCGCGCCCACTGCACGCGCCGCGCCGGCACGACCGAGCAGTTCGGCAAGCTGGCCGTAATGCATCACGTGACCACAGGGAATGGTGCGCAACGCCTGCCACACCTCACGCTGGAAGGGGGTGCCGGCCGTAGCGGTTGGCAGGTCATTAATGATGCTGAGATCGCCTTCGAAGTAGGCTGCCAGTTTATCGCTCAGTCCGCCCGGGTTACTGGCGCTCACGCGTTCAAAACCCTGGGCGCGGTAATGAATATTGAGCAGCTCTTCCATGCGGTCGCTGTGCTCTTCCCATTCAACGGCGCGCAGGTTGTACTGTTCATCCGCGATAACCCACAGCGGCCCAAGCGGCGTTGTAATTTTATCTTCGAGTAATCTCAGCATCCTCAGTCCTTAATTCAGCCTCGGGTAAATCCCCGGCCCAATCGGCAGACCGACAAGATACCATGCCACCAGCATGAGCAACCATACCCCTAAAAAGATAAGCGGATAGGGTAAGACCAGCGAATAGTAGGTACCCAGCTTCGCTTCGGGCTTATAGCGCTGCAGGAAGCCTAAAAACAGCGGAACGAACGGGGAAACGGGCGCCAGTGGGATCACCGACGAGTCGGCCACGCGGAACAGGATTTGGGCAAACGCCGGATGGAACCCGAGCATCATAAACATCGGTACGAAGATGGGGGCCAGGATTGACCAGATGGCGGAACCGCTGGCAATAAACATGCAGAGCAGCGACGACAGCAGCGCCAGCCCGACAAACGCCGGTACGCCGCTTAACCCGGCCGCCTCCAGCGCGTCGGTCAGGCCCACGGCCATAAACTTGCCCATGTTGCTCCAGTTAAACATCGCCACGAACTGCGCCAGCGGGAACACCATCACGATAAAGCCCGCCATCTCCTTCATCGGCTCAATCATCAGCTGCGGCAGATCGCCCTGGCGGCGGATTTTGCCGGTGGCGATGCCGTAGGCAAGAGAGACGACAAAGAAGAAGAGGATAATCAGCGGCACAATACCCTGAATAAACGGCGAGGGCAGGACGGTATGTTTAACCGGATCGCGCAATATGCCGTTCTCCGGCACCACCATCAGCGCCACCGCGGCGATAAACGCCAGCGAGACAATCCCGGCGACGCGCAGGCCGAACTGCTGCTCTTTGCTCAGCGTATCGAGTTTTTCATCGCTGCGGCCTTCCCATTTGCCCAGACGCGGCTCGACGATCTTATCGGTAATCAGCCCGCCGACAATCGTCAGGACAATTACCGAGCTGGCCATAAAGTACCAGTTGTCGATCACGCTGACGTGCATGGCTGCGTCGATGGTTTTTGCCGCCTCGGTGCTGATGCCGGAGAGCAGCACGTCGGTGGTGACAATCAGCAGGTTGGCGGTAAAGCCGCAGCCCACGCCCGCGATAGCCGACAGCAGGCCCGCGACGGGATGGCGTCCGACGGCGAGGAAAATCAGCGCCCCCATCGGCGGCATGATCACCAGCGCAGCATCGGAAGAGATATGGCTGAAGAAGGCGATAAACAGCACCATATAGCTGGCGTAACGCGCGCTAACGTGTGAAGCCATCTTTACCATCAGCGCGGGCAGCAGGCCAACGCGTTCGGCCAGCCCCGCGCCCAGCACCAGTGCCAGAATGGCACCTAACGGCGCGAAGCCGCTGAAGTTCTTAATGACGTTCGGTAAAAACCAGTGCAGCCCCTCAACGCTGAGCAGGTTTTTCACCGCCACCATGCTGCCGTCGGCGGGGCTGCGCACGCTCACGTCAAATGCAGACAGCACGGCTGTCGCGACCATCAAAATCACAATCAAATAGATGAAAAGCAGGAAAGGGTGCGGCACTTTGTTGCCGATCCTTTCAACCCAGCCATAGAGCTTACCGGATGGGGAATGCGAAGGTATGGATGACATACTCATGGGCGTTCCTCGGGACTGTTGTGTTGTTGTGTTGTATTTTTTTATTTTAAAGGTGACGGTGTCACGCCTCGTGGGATCGGACACACGTACGGTTTTTCTTGTAATTGTTGTTCGAACTCTTCACGGCATTTTTTCAGCAGCGCGGCGTCCTGCAGCAGATTGAGCGCGGTTGCGCCCATCACCTTTCCGGCCAGCAGCATGCCTTTGTGGGCAATAGAGGTACGCCCCTGCGCCACCAGTTGCCAGGTATGCAGCGGCGTGCCGACGGTAAAGCAGGGGCTGAAGCACTGGGCGACGGGCATCTTCCAGCTGACATCGCCCACGTCGGTGGAGCCTGCCAGCACGTTATCGGTGATGGCGTAAGGGGCGACTTCGTCCACCAGCAGCGTCTCCTGATGACGCCGGGCAAAGGCTTTACCCGCGTCACCGCCCGTTGCGGCAATGTTTTTCAGGCTGTTTTGCAGGTCATTCGGCGTGAGCGTGGCGCGGATCTCGCGAGCAAATTCACGCTCTTCTTCCGTCCAGGCCGGGGTGCCGTAGTGCTGCAGCGCGCGATACATTGCCGCTTCGAGCGTGCGGTTCGGCAAATAGCTGGAACAGGCTTTATCAAAGCGGCAGTCGACGGTGGTTTCGGTCATCATCGCCGCGCCCTGAGCGATTTTCTCGATGCGGGCGTAGATTTCCTGCGCGTCGGCCATTTCCGGCGCGCGAATGAGGTACAGCACCTCGGCCTGCGCCTGTACCACGTTGGGCGAAATGCCGCCGGTATCGGTGATGGCGTAATGGACGCGGGCCTTCTCAATAATGTGTTCGTTGAGGAAGTTGGTGCCGGTGGTCATTAGCGTGACGGCATCCAGCGCGCTGCGTCCCAGATGGGGCGAGTTGGCCGCGTGGGCAGCGATGCCCTTAAAACGCCAGGCGGCCTGAATGTTGGCCAGCGTGCTGACGTTAAACATCCCGGCAAAGGCTTCCGGATGCCAGGTGACGGCGGCATCGACGTCGTCGAACAGACCTTCGCGCACCATAAAGGTTTTCCCGGAGCCACCTTCCTCGCCGGGACAGCCGTAAAAACGCACCGTTCCGCTGCCGCCGTGCTGCGCCAGCCAGCTTTTTGCCGCTACCGCGCCCGCAAGCGCCGCAGTGCCCAGCAGGTTATGCCCGCAGCCGTGGCCGTTGGCGCCCGGCGTGGCGGATTGCGCGCTCGCGCAGTGCGCCTGCTGGCTTAGCCCGGCCAGCGCGTCGTATTCTCCGAGCAGGGCGATAACCGGTTTCCCGCTGCCAAAGCTGGCGATAAAGGCGTTTGGAATGCCTCCGGCTTCGCGGGTCAGCGTAAAGCCTTCCGCTTCTAGCGCGCTGGCGAGCCGTTCGGCTGACCAGAATTCTTCAAACCGCGTTTCGGGATGATCCCAGATTTCGTCGGCAATATCGGTTAACGTCCGACATCGCGTCTCGATCGCATCAGATACAAAAGCATAGCTCTCCTGCATTACACACCTCGCGTCCAGGGGAAATTCAGCGCGGTACGCGCCAGCGTTTCGATGGCAACGTTCATAATCTGCTCATCAAAGTCGAATTTTTCATTGTGGTGTCCGGCGCTCAAATCGGTGCCAAAGACCATATACGAGGCCATGCCGCCGTTCTGCTGCACGCGAGCCATCATCAGCGTGGCGTCTTCGGAGCCTGCCGGGGCTTTGACTTTATCGATGGCGTGCATCACGCCGGACACCTGACTCGCCTGCTCGCGCAGATAATCAACCCAGGCCGGCGTTGGTGAACTTGATGTCGCCGCCCCCATCAGGTGTATCTCTGCCGTCACGCCGTAGAGCGCTGCAGCACCGGTAATCACGTCCCGCGCGCGCTCGAAGACGTACTGATTAATGGCTTCACTTTCGCCACGGGTTTCGACCTTAAGCAAGGCATTTGCCGGAACAACGTTGCGCCCGCTGCCCGCCTGCATCACGCCGACGTTGACGCGGGACGCCCCTTCGCTGTGTGGCGCAATGCTGTGCAGGGCGAGGGTCGCCTGTGCGGCAGCGAGCAGGGCGTTACGACCATCCTCCGGCTTGCCGCCCGCGTGTGCGGCAACGCCGGTAAAGTGCACGTCAAACTTGGTGGTCGCCATAAAGTTATCGCTACCGCAGATCACCGTACCTTTTGGAACGCCGGTACCGATGTGGATGGCCGTAAAGTAGTCCACGCCGTCCAGCGCGCCTGCAGCGACCATCGCCCGCGCGCCGCGCGTACCCTCTTCAGCAGGCTGGAAGATGAGCCTGATGGTGCCGTTCAGCTGCGCCTCGTTCTGTTTCAGCACGTGCGCCAGCCCCAGCCCGATGGTGGTATGTCCGTCGTGAGCGCAGGCGTGCATCATCCCCGGATTGCAGGAGGCAAAACCCTCGCGGAACGGGCGGTGGCTGTCGTCGAGCGCTTCACTCAGATCGAGCGCGTCCATGTCCACGCGGAAGGCCAGCGTCGGCCCCGGACGGCCCGTGCTGAGCGTGGCGACAATGCCCGTAAACCCGCCTTCGAACGGGGCGAGCCATTTTTCGGGCGCCCCCTGCGCGCGGGCGCGGGCAAACTCGTGCGCCAGGGTGGCGTCATCCGGTAATCCCATACGGCTTTCGGCATCGACCACGTCGCGTCCCATCGCCAGCTCATAGCCGAGGCGATCGAGGATCTCCGCCACTTTTGCGGCGGTACGAAATTCCACCCAGCCGGATTCAGCGAAATGGTGGAAATCGCGACGCCAAGCGCTCAGCTGCGGGGTTAATGTCTGGATGTACTGCGCCAGTGATTCCATATCTGTTCCTGTCATTATTAAAATATGTGAACTGCTTCACGCTGTGATAGTTTTTACTTATCACTAACCGATTTTTCACAGTTTTAACCGTTCAGGAATTACCCTCGCACATCTATTTCCATTAAAGTAGATGACAGTTTCTTTACTCTGATAAACAACGGTTATCGGTCGGGATATGACATTTCAGATTAAATTTCATCACATCCGGGCGTTTGTCGAAGTGGCGCGTCAGGGCAGCATTCGCGGGGCCAGCCGAACGCTTAACCTCTCGCAGCCGGCCCTGACGAAGTCGATCAAAGAGCTGGAAGAGGGCATGGCGGCGCAGCTTTTTATTCGCCGCAGCAAGGGCGTGGCGTTAACCGAATGTGGGGAAGGGTTTTATCATCGCGCGAACTTGATTCTGGAAGAGCTGCGTGCCGCGCAGGATGATATCCGCCAGCGGCAGGGTGAACTTGCCGGGCAGATCAATATAGGAATGGGGGCCAGCATCTCGCGGAGCCTTATGCCCGCCGTGATCACACGCTTTCACGCGCAACATCCGCAGGTCAAAGTGCGGATTATGGAGGGACAGCTGGTGTCGATGATTAATGAATTGCGCCAGGGCGAGCTGGATTTCACCATTAATACCTATTATAAGGGGCCTTACGATCACGAATTTACGTTTGAAAAACTGTTTGAAAAATCGTTTGCCGTATTTTGTCGGGAAGGGCATCCCGCAACAGGCGCCAATTCCATTAGTGAATTACTGCATTATAACTGGACGATGCCTACGCCTCGTGGAAGTTATTATAAGCAGCTGCAGGATACATTTAGCCATCGTTCTCAAATACCCCACATTGGCGTTGTATGTGAAACCTTTTCCTCCTGTATTAGCCTGGTGGCCCAAAGTGATTTCATCAGCATATTGCCGCAGGAGCTGGGCTGCGATCCGCTTCTGGCGCACCGCCTGGTCATGCTGCCGGTTATCGAGTCGCTTCCCAGGGCCGCTTATTATTTAATTCAGCGTCGTGATTCCCGACAGACGCCGCTGGCGGAGTCGTTAATAACGCAGTTCAGAAGAGAAGCGCGGAAAATAGTTTCGGAATAAATAATCAGAATAAAAAAACAGAGTCTGCCCGACATCAGACAGACCCTATAGTACACACAGCAGTGCATCCTTTCACGGACCCTACGTGTTTTATCCATTTGGCAGGTTAATTTAGTTATAACACCTTTCTTCTAAAAGAAAAGGTGCAGGAGTGATTGATTTCACGATTTTTTAACTTAAATCGCGTATTTTACCGCCGCTAAAATTTCAGTTAAGGTTTGTTTAACCAGCCATTCATTTATATTTTATATATTTCGGATTATTATTTGTACTATTGCCTGAGATTGAGGCCCGCGCCTGACGCAGGTATAGTACAGGCTCAGATGTAGCCGGAGAATTTCCATGAAGCCTGACGACAAATCACTATTTCTTGACGCCATGGAAGATGTCCAGCCCCTGAAACGCTGTAGCGACATTCACTGGCAGCAGAGCCGCAATACGCGGGCGCGCCAGGAGATAGATACCGAGCAGCTTGATAACTTTTTGACGCTGGGGTTCCTGGAGCTTCTGCCGCTTGATGAGCCGCTGGCCTTTCAGCGTGAAGGCGTACAGCAGGGGGTTATCGATAAGCTGCGCGCGGGCAAATATTCCCGCCAGGCCAGTTTAAACCTGTTACGCCAGCCCGCAGAACAATGCCGCCAGATGCTGTTCACCTTTATCCGCCAGGCCGGACGCGACGGGCTGCGTAATCTGATTATCGTGCACGGAAAAGGGCGCGAGCAGAATTCGCACCCCAACGTGGTGCGCAGCTATCTGGCGCGCTGGCTGGCCGAGTTCGACGAAGTTCAGGCGTTTTGCGCGGCGCTCCCGCACCACGGCGGCAGCGGAGCCTGCTATGTCTCGTTACGAAAATCTGACGACGCTAAACAAGAGAACTGGGAACGTCACGCCAAGCGCAGCCGCTAGGGGATGATGGATGCGGGCGAGGCCATCGCCCGCATCTCAATTAGAAGGTTTCCCAGTTTCCGTCGGTAGCCGTCACGCCCGCCGCTGCCGGACGCAGCAGCTGAGGTGTTTTTACATGGGCTGGACGAGGGGCGACAGCGCTCTCTTTCCCGCTCAGGCGAAACGCGGCCACGGCCTGGCGCAACTGCTCCGATTGATCTTCCAGCGCGGCCGCCGCCGTTGCGGACTCCTGAACCAGGGCGGCGTTTTGCTGCGTCACGCTGTCCATCTGCGACACGGCCAGGCTAACCTGCTCAATCCCGCGGCTTTGCTCGTCGGACGCTGACGAAATCTCGCCCATGATGTCGGTCACGCGGGTGACCGCCGCAACGATCTCTTTCATGGTTGCGCCCGCCTCGCTCACCTGATCGGAACCGGTATTGACCCGGCTGACGGAGTTCTCAATCAGGCCTTTGATCTCTTTTGCCGCCTGCGCGCTGCGGCTCGCCAGCGTGCGTACTTCCCCTGCCACCACCGCAAAGCCGCGGCCTTGCTCACCGGCGCGAGCGGCTTCTACCGCCGCGTTGAGCGCCAGAATATTGGTCTGGAAGGCGATACTGTCAATGACGCCGGTAATGTGCGCGATTTGCTGCGAACTGTCGGCAATTTCAGTCATGGTGCGAACAACGTTATCGACTACCTGACCGCCGCGCGCGGCGGTTTCAGAGGCGTTTTTCGCCAGCAGCGTGGCCTGGCGGGCGTTATCGGAGTTCTGTTTAACCGTCGCGGTCAGCTCTTCCATGCTGGCGGCGGTTTCTTCCAGCGAGGCGGCCTGCTGTTCGGTGCGGGCGGAAAGATCGTTACTTCCGGCGGCAATTTCACCCGCGCCGGTGTAGATAGCGTCGGTACTGCCGCGCACGGCGCTGACCGTGCTGACCAGCGACTGCTGCATCTCATGCAGGCCGGACGCCAGCTGACCCATTTCGTTGCGGCCTGAGGTGTCGATGCGTTGCGTCAGATCGCCGCCTGCGATGGTGCGGATCTGGTTCATGATGCCTTTCAGCGGTTTTAACAGCAGGTGCTGCAACCCCTGCCAGATCACGACCAGTACCGCGATAACCGCCAGCAGGATAGCGCCCAGCGTCCACTGCATTTGGGTAAAGCTGCTCTGATTCTCTTCAGCCGCAGCCTTCAGCAGGGTGTTGTTTTCCGCGCGCCAGCGGTTGTAGACCGTCTCCATATTATCCTGCGCCTGTTGAGCATCCAGATCGCCATACGCCTGATAGTTGTCGGCGCGCAGATACTCAATCGACAGACGCATGACTTCATGCATCTGGTGCCAGGATTTCTGCATCTCCTCGGTTAACGCCGCGCTCTGGCCGTTAACCTGCGGCATGGTCTGCCAAGCCTTGTTGTAGGTTTCAGCTTTCGCCAGCGACTCGCCTGCCGTGCCGAGCAGCGTGTTGATTGCCGCCAGGGAGGCCGGATCACGCTGGTTTTTCAGGTAGCGGATCGCCACGCGGGTGACGGTAACGCGCGTTTTCACCAGCGTGTTCACGCTGTCGCTCAGGCTCTCCTGCTGGGCATTGAGCACCCCGGAGTTCTGAAAGTTATGACGATCGTTGTTGACGGCAGAGTAGAACAACCCTCCCGTGACAACTTGCAGCAGACAGAATATGGTAAGAGCAAAGATGATACCGGTAATCACGTGCAGATTTTTCAGCATGGCGGTTGTCCGTTAGAGATGCGGGGGTGACTTAATTACTATCGTCGTAGCGAAATTAAACTTTAATTTAACTATTGCTTAACTAATGGTTCCACTGCGGAACCTGTTGTAATTCCGGATTATTTTTATGAGGACGTCAGCATGAGCAGCATTGAGAAAAGCGGGACGTACGCGCTCGGCACGCGCACGGTTAAGCGGCTGGGTTATGGCGCGATGCAGCTTGCGGGGCCAGGCGTATTTGGCCCGCCGAAAGACAAAGCCGCCGCGCTGGAGGTGCTGCGCGCGGCGGTGGCGGCAGGCGTGAATCACATCGATACCAGTGACTTTTATGGCCCACACGTGACCAATCAGCTTATCCGCGAAGCGTTGCATCCCTACCGGGACGATCTGACGCTGGTCACCAAAATCGGTGCCCGACGCGGGGACGATGCTTCCTGGCTACCGGCGTTTTCCGCACAGGCGCTGACGCAGGCGGTACATGACAACCTCAGAAACCTTAATCTGGACGTGCTGGACGTGGTTAACCTGCGGATCATGTTTAGCGCGCACGGGCCCGCGGAAGGATCGATTGCCGAGCCCCTGACCACGCTGGCAGAGCTGCAGCAGCAGGGGCTGGTGCGTCATATCGGGTTGAGCAACGTTACCGCAGCTCAGGTTGCAGAAGCGCAGAAGATGGTTTCCGTTGTGTGCGTGCAGAACATGTACAACATCGTGAACCGGGGCGACGATGCGCTGGTGGATGCTCTGGCACGGCAGGGGATTGCCTATGTGCCGTTCTTCCCGCTGGGAGGCTTTACGCCGCTGCAGTCGTCCGGGCTGCAGGCCGTTGCGGATTCGCTTGGGGCGACGGCAATGCAGGTGGCGCTGGCATGGCTGCTGCAGCGTTCCCCGAATATCCTGCTGATCCCGGGAACGTCCTCGGTCGCGCATCTGCAGCAGAACCTTGCTGCCGCAGATCTTGTCCTGCCGCCAGAAGCGATCGCAGCGTTGAACGCGCTGGTGGATTAACGCTTGCTTACGCAAAGCCCGAAGGGTTCTTCCGGGCTTTGTTCTTCATTGACTCCCGCCAGGCTTGTCATCCTGTGAAGCGCTAACGCTTCCGCCACAATCTCTTGCTTACTTTTGCGGGTCTCATAGGCTGTGATCCTGATGTACTCCATCAGCGCGGGGTCAATGCGCGCGCTCAGCATTTTGAGATCGGCCTCTTTTGCTAAACCGCGTGCAACACGTTTGTCAGGATAATCACGGGCTGGCATAGCAAACATCCTCTCAATAAAGTCTTGTTAATTCGTGCCGTGAAATATGCTTTTCTTTGCTTTTAAAGTCAATATGTAGTGAGTGAGTAGTGAGTGTTTTTTTCAAGTTTGCTTTTTATTAAGTCTAAACGAAGTGATTGGTAATGACTTATTAAACACTTAAGGGGAAAGGAAGAATGTATTCCCCGTCACGGGCATGATAAAACAGGGTATCACTATGGCGTAAAAGGGCTTGCTCAGAAGCTGAGGGAATAATATGGACTTTAAGGCAGTTAAATTGCAGGAAACGGTACCACCGCAGGCATTTCCGGACGTAGCGCCTGTTCCGCTCGCGGACGCCACGCTGCAGGAGCGGAAAGCGAAGATCCTGCAGCGCATGGTGGTAGAAGGGTTCGACGCGCTTATCATTTACGCCGACAAAGAGCACGGAAGTAACTTTGAATACCTGACCGGCTTTATTCCCCGCTTTGAAGAGGGGCTACTGATGCTGGAGAAGAACGGTGAGGCGACCGCGATCCTCGGTAATGAAAACCTCAAAATGGCCGCGCACTCACGCATTCCCGTGACGCTCAGGCACAGCCCTTACTTCTCATTACCCAATCAGCCGATGGATAACGAAAAGCCGCTGGAGGCGTTGTTCAGCGAGATGGGGTTACCGGCCATGGCCCGTATCGGACTGGTGGGCTGGAAAATGTTCACCTCTGCCCGGGGCGATAACAAACAGCTCTTCGATCTTCCGGCTTTTATTGTTGATGCCGTCCGCAGCGCTGCTTCAGCCGATGCGATGTTAGAAAACGCGGCCCATCTGTTTATCGGGGGGAATAACGGCGCACGCACGATGAATAACGCCAATGAAATCGCCCACTATGAGTACGGCGCAAATCTTGCGTCAAACTGCATACTCAACGCGATGAATGCTGTTGTGCCGGGGATCCGTGAGGTGGAGCTGGGTGGCTATCTTACGGCTGAAGGCCAGTACAATACGGTGGTGACCATCGCTGCTGCCGGACAGCGCTTTGAAAAAGCCAACCTGTATCCGACCTACAAGCCGGTGCAGCGAGGCCAGCCGCTTTCCATGACCACCGGCTTTAAGGGCGGATTGTCGAGCCGTACCGGGTTTGTCATCGCCGACGAAAGCGAGCTGCCGGACGCGCAGAAGGATTATCTCGATCGAGTGGCGAAACCCTATTTTGCCGCGGTCGCCACCTGGCTTGAGGATATTCGCATTGGTATGACCGGCGGGGAGATGTATTCCCTGATGGAGACCGTTCTGCCTCGGGCAACGTTTGGCTGGCATCTGAATCCAGGCCATCTCAGCGCGGATGAAGAGTGGATGTCCTCGCCCATTTTTGAACACTCTCCGCAGACGCTGAAAAGCGGCATGATCCTGCAGATAGATATTATCCCGTCCGTGAAGGGATATACCGGCACCAGCGCGGAAGAGAGCATTGCGCTGGCTGACCGGGCGCTTCAGGCAGAGATCGCACGCCTCTATCCTGCACTCTGGGCGCGCATTGAAACCCGCAGGCGTTATATCAAAGAGGTGCTTAAGATTAACCTGAGCGACGATGTCATCCCGCTCTCCAGCACGGTGGCTTATTTGCGCCCGTTCTTCCTTTCGAAGGCGCTCGCTTTTGTCGGTTAACAGAAGGTGTGAGGGTGGAGGAGTGTGCCTGTGTATTTAAAATGCGCAATCGCGCTGTCCACCTTAAAAATTTACAAAGCGAATATTCCTTATTGCAAGATAGGCTTACAGGCGAGGCGGTTACGCGATAACCAGCTTGTATCCCTGCGGTGCCTTGATCGGTTCCTCGGTTAAAACTACTGTATATAAAAACAGTATCGAGGGCGTATCATGATCTTTTCCAGACCTGCAGAGCTACGAGAAATTATTGCCATTCCGCTTTTCAGCGATGTCGTGCAGTGTGGGTTTCCGAGTCCGGCCGCTGACTACGTTGAACAGCGCATTGATTTAAATGAGCTATTGGTTGCTCATCCCAGCTCCACTTACTTTGTGAAGGCCGCCGGCGACTCGATGATCGAAGGGGGCATTCATAACGGCGATCTGCTGGTGGTGGACAGTTCCCGCACGGCCGAGCATGGCGACATCGTCATTGCTGCCGTGGATGGCGAATTTACCGTTAAGCGCCTGCAGCTCCGCCCGACCATCCAGCTCAACCCGATGAACAGCGCCTATTCGCCGATTGTGGTGGGCTGCGAAGATACGCTCGATATCTTTGGCGTGGTTACCTACATTGTGAAGTCGACGGGCTAATCGTGTTTGCTCTGTGTGATGTGAACTCATTCTATGCCTCATGCGAGACGGCGTTCAGGCCGGATTTGAAGGGGCGGCCGGTCGTCGTACTGTCAAACAACGACGGATGCGTGATTGCGCGATCGGCGGAAGCGAAAGCCGTGGGCATTGTCATGGGGGCACCATTTTTCAAGCAAAAAGAGCTGTTCCGGCGCTACGGGGTAGTCTGCTTTAGCAGCAACTATGAGCTGTATGCCGATATGTCGAACCGCGTGATGACGCTGCTCGAAGAGATGTCTCCCCGGGTGGAAATTTACAGTATCGACGAAGCGTTTTGCGACCTGACAGGCGTTCGCAACTGCAGGGACCTCACCGAATTTGGCAAAGAGATCCGGGCGACGATTTTAAAACGGACGCGTCTGACGGTGGGGGTGGGGATCGCTCAGACAAAAACGCTGGCAAAGCTTGCCAACCATGCGGCAAAAAAGTGGCAGCATCAGACGGGGGGCGTAGTGGATTTATCCAGCCTGGCGCGCCAGAGAAAGCTGATGGCCGCGCTGCCGGTTGATGAGGTGTGGGGCATTGGCCGACGCATCAGTAAAAAGCTGGACGCAATGGGCATTAAGACGGCGCTCGACCTGGCGGATACGCCTACCTCTATGATCCGCAAGCATTTCAGCGTGGTGCTGGAAAGAACGGTTCGGGAGCTGCGCGGCGAGCCGTGTCTGGAACTGGAGGAGTTTGCGCCCGCGAAGCAGGAGATCGTCTGTAGCCGGTCATTTGGCGATCGGGTTACAGAATACGAACCGATGCGCCAGGCGATTTGCGCTTACGCGACGCGCGGGGCAGAAAAACTCCGGGGCGAACACCAGTACTGTCGTCATATTTCCGCCTTTGTGAAAACCTCACCGTTCGCACCAAATGAGCCTTATTACGGCAACAGCGCCTCCGTCAGCCTGCTGATACCCACGCAGGACACGCGGGATATTATCACTGCGGCGACACGGTGTCTGGATGTCATCTGGAAGGACGGGCATCGGTATCAAAAAGCGGGAATTATGCTCGGGGATTTCTTCAGCCAGGGTATTGCCCAGCTAAACCTTTTCGATGAAAACGCGCCGCGAGCCGATAGCGACACGCTCATGGAGGTGCTGGATCGCCTGAATGCGAAAAAAGGCAAAGGGACGCTGTTTTTTGCCGGGCAGGGCATCCAGCAGCAGTGGCAGATGAAGCGCGAGATGCTTTCGCCCCGCTACACGACGCGCTTCTCCGATCTTCTCAAGGTATCGGGAAAGTGAATCAGCAGGCTATTTTTTTCGAAACAGCGCTGTTGCCGCTGCGGCCATCAGGCCTATAAACGGCATTTGACCGGCCCCCGCGAGGAAGTTGTTGCGATCGATCTGGTTATTTCGACGAATATCGGCAAAACGGGCGAGTGCCGCGCGTTCATCAGGGGCGCAGACCTCCTCGAATTGTTTTTCAAAACCCTGAGCAATCAGCTGAGAAGCGCTGTTGACGTCGGTGCTCTCCAGCGCAATATACTGCTGACCTTTTTGAAAAAAACGGTAATCCGGCATAAGAGCTCCAAAAAGAGAAGGGCGGTTTGAATACTATATTTGTTATGGTTGAAAAATGCACATGCTTTGCCGGGGCTGTCGCCCTGCTTGCCCGGGATAGCTATTGTTATCGGGTCCGATCAAAAGCAGAATAGCAATCCGGATAAGCAATTTCTTAACACGTGGCGGACCTTTTGTCCCCCCACCCAATAATGGTATGAATCTTAATCGCTTTTGCTATTTGCTTTTGATCGCGGCTGCGCTCGGAAGCGTGTTTACGCCGCAGCCCTTCGTCATGTGGTTTCTGTTTGCGAACATACTGACGCTGGTGATTTACTGCGCGGATAAACTGGCGGCGCGCAAGGCCTGGCGGCGAGTGCCAGAATCCACCTTGCTGGTGTTTGGCGTTGTGGGCGGGTGGCCTGGCGCGATGGTGGGCCAACGGCTCTTTCGCCATAAAACGCAAAAACAGCCGTTTAAAACATATTTTATCGTCAGCGTTATCGTAAGTATTGCAGTAATAGTGGGGATTTATCAGCTCTATCCCTTCGTCACGTTATGATGTTAAAGCCAAAGGACACGTTTATGCACGCTCACCCGCTACGCCAGATAATTGAATCCTGTGACAGAGCGATCACCGCCAAAGACTTTGATGCTCTGATGGATTATTACGCGGAAGATGCCGCCCTGGTGGTTAAGCCCGGCATGGTCGTTAAAGGCAAAGAGAATATCCGCAAGGCCTTTATCGCCATCTCTGATTACTTCCAGGATCAGCTGCTCGTAGAGCAGGGGGAGATGCAGGTCATTGAAGGCGGCGATAATGCGCTGGTGATCATGGAAACCCGGCTCCGGTTTCCGGACGGGCAGGGTGGAACCGTTGAGACAACGCGTCGGGCAACCTATGTATTCAGGCTAGAGCCGAGCGGCCGCTGGCTGTGCACCATTGATAACTCATACGGTACGTCGCTTCTGGACGCAGAGACTGATTAACGTCTGTGCGTCAGAAGCAACGCCATAATGTTTATTTCTTCTTATTCATCATCGACTTCAGGTCGGCAAACGGGTTAAAGGTGGCGACGCCCATATCCTTTTGCGCGTCTTCTCCCGCCACGACCGTGGTGCCGTACTGGTCAGCCTCGGTGTACTTCGAGTGTTCGTGGTCGTGGCAAAACAGACACAACAGCTCCCAGTTGCTGCCATCTTCCGGGTTGTTAGTGTGATCGTGGTCGATATGGTGAACCGTCAGCTCGCGAAGGTTGGAGTAAACGAACTCTCGCGAGCAGCGTCCGCATACCCACGGGTAAATTTTTAGTGCTTTTTCACGGTAGCCGCTTTCCAGCCGCGCGTAGTTTTTGGGGATCAGAGCCATGGCCGATATTACCTGTCATAAAAAATATGGCGTCAATATATCCCATAGATAATGGAAGGGGAAACCCGCGCCCGCATCAAAGCGTAAATGTGCCTTCGAGCGTAATAACGCTAAATTAGGTAGATAACCAGCGTTGACCTTCCGCTTTCATGTTGGCTTCGAGGTCGCTGCCACGCGTAGCAAAAACGCGTCCTAGAGGGAAACCGCTCTGTTCCAGCAGATACGCCAGCGCAGCATACTCGCGTGGATATTTTGCCGCGATGCGCCGATCAATCTCGACGGGGCCCAATGGGAACGTAAATGTGCCCATGTCGTACACGCTTTGACGGTGGAACAGCTTCCAGACGCCATCCCGCTTTTCGGCCAAATCATAAAAACGGTTGTGGCATTCACAGCCGATATTCAGCTTTACGTTCTCGGCGAGGATGATGGCATTTGTCTCAAGGATCGCCTTATTTCCGCTGGCATTGAAGGTGACCGCCGGGGATGCAATCAAATGTTTGGTGCGCAGGTCCGATGCCCCCATGCGCATTGAACCATCAACAAAATCGCCCGCCAGCCCTTCAAACCAGGTGATTTCAATGGTGCCATCTGGATGAAAGAGATCGCGTAGCTGCTGCCATTCACCCAGATCCCGGTGCATCCAGCCATTCATCAGATCGTTAAGCTGCTGACGGTCATTCAAGTGAGTATTCATTGGGGTCGCTCCTGTTGTGTGGGATGTGATGCAGTTTGCAGCGGAATCACGTTAAAATGAAATATATAGATGTTACCGATTAATCAGTTTTAATTATTGATAGGTTTGAGGATGGAGCTACGCCACCTGCGGTACTTTTTAGCCGTTGCAGAAGAAGGGCATTTTGGCCGGGCAGCCGAGAGGTTGAATATTGTTCAACCCGCGCTGAGTATGCAAATCAAGGCGCTGGAGGCCGAACTGGGCGGGGCGCTTTTTGTGCGCACCAGCCGTCGCGTTGAGCTAACCGACGCGGGCGTGCTTTTTCAGACAGAAGCCCGACGCACGCTTGAACAAGCAGAGCACGCGCGGTTAACCGCAGAGCGCGCGATGCGCGGGGAAACGGGGCGCGTGCGGGTTGGTTTTGCCGGGAATGCGATTTTTAGCGGAAAACTGATCGCAGATCTGCGGCTTTTTCATCAACGTTTTCCCGATGCCGAACTGATGATTGAGGAAGTCGGCCCGCAGGATCAGGTGGAAGCCATTCGGGCCGGTCAGCTGGATATCGGCTATACGCCGGCAAACGGCCACATCGCGGATCCGACGATCGTCGCCAGGCGAATCGGAGACTGGGAAATTTTGGTGGCGATGACGGACGATCATGCGCTTACGCAGCATGAAAACGTAACCCTCGACATGCTGGCAGGGCTTCCGCTTGTGCTTTATGACGCTCACGACGCGCATGAACATCTGTTTATCACGCTTACCCGGAAGCTTGGGGAGCAGTGCCATGTCGCGTACCGCTCCGGCAGTACGCTCAGCATTCTGGCGATGGCGGCGACCGGGTTAGGGCTTGCGCTGATCCCGGCACCTTTGCGGCAGGTTCATATCCCGGGCCTGGTATATCGGCCTTTGAATGAACCGGATTTAACCGCCAATCTGCTGCTCATTAGCCGCAGGCAGGAGCCGGGCGCCGCGGTAAACGCCTATCTTAACCTGGTGGCTCGCACGGAATAATACGTCGCTATTCCATCAATTAATTTGACGTATTCAGTGAAATAAACGGCATTTATTCTCGTGCGCTAAGGCGTAAAGTAGAGAAAACCCAAAGCATCATCAGGATTCATCGCTATGAAAAAAATTGGCTTTTTATCGTTCGGCCACTGGACGCCGTCGCCACAGTCCGGCACCCGAACCGCAGCGGACACGCTGCTGCAGTCCATCGATCTTGCCGTGGCCGCTGAAGAACTCGGTGCAGACGGGGCCTATTTCCGCGTTCACCACTTCGCCCGGCAGCTGAGTTCTCCGTTCCCGCTGCTGGCCGCGATAGGCGCCAAAACCAAACGTATCGAAATCGGTACCGGCGTTATCGATATGCGCTATGAAAACCCGATGTATATGGCGGAAGATGCGGGGGCGGCGGATCTGATTTCCGGCAGGCGCTTGCAGCTCGGCATCAGCCGGGGTTCCCCTGAACAGGTGATTGATGGCTGGCGGCATTTTGGGTATGCCCCTCAGGAAGGCGAAAACGAGTCGGACATGGCTCGCCGCCATACCGAAGTGCTGCTGGACGTGCTGCGCGGCGAAGGTTTTGCAAAACCTAACCCGCAGCCAATGTTCCCCAATCCGCCGGGCCTGCTGCGCCTTGAGCCGCATTCCGAAGGCCTGCGCGAGCGTATCTGGTGGGGCGCGGGGTCGAACGCGACGGCCGTATGGGCCGCAAAGCTGGGCATGAATCTGCAGAGTTCAACGCTGAAAGACGATGAAACGGGTGAGCCTTTCCACATCCAGCAGGCAAAACAGATCCGCGCCTATCGACAGGCCTGGGCGGAAGCGGGGCATGCCCGTCAGCCGCGCGTGTCGGTTAGCCGCAGCATTTTTGCCCTGATGGACGATCGCGATCGTATGTATTTCGGTTCGAGCCGGAACGACAGCGACAGCGTCGGTTTTCTTGATGAGAAAACCCGCGCGATTTTCGGCCGTAGCTACGCCGCGGAGCCAGAAAAGTTGATTGCGCAGTTGAAACAGGACGAAGCCATCGCTGAAGCGGATACGCTGCTGCTGACCGTGCCGAATCAGCTCGGCGTGGACTACAACGCGCATGTTATCGAGTCAATACTGAAGCATGTTGCACCGGAAATGGGCTGGAGATGATGAATCTGGCCCTCTGGTATCGCCGCTTCGGCGAGCCAGAATCCGTTCTGAGCGCGGAAGCCTCAGCGCCTGCTCTGCGAAAGTCGGGGGATCTGCGCGTACGCATGCTGTTTTCACCGGTGAACGCCTCCGATCTGATCCCCATCACTGGCGCGTATCGTCATCGGACGCCGCTACCGGCGGTGGCGGGATATGAAGGGGTCGGCATCGTCGAGCAGGCGCCCGAATCCTTTGCTCATCTGCTGGGCAAGCGCGTGTTACCGCTACGCGGGCAGGGAACCTGGCAGCGCGTGGTCGATTGCCCGGCTGAGTATGCGATCCCCGTACCGGATGATATTGACTCCCGGCTGGCCGCGCGGGCGTACATCAACCCGCTGGCGGCGCAGATGATGCTAACGCGGTATTCGCCGCAGGGTAAGCAGGTGCTGCTAACGGCTGCGGGGTCTGACTGCGGTATTCTTTTGGGGCAGTGGGCGCGGCTGGCGGGGGCCGCAGCGGTATACGGAATTCATCGTTCGCCCGTCCACGCGGAGCGGTTAGCCCGCATGGGCATTGCTCCGATTGCGCAAAACGATCTGCAGGAGGTGCGGGCCGCTGCCGCACGCGCCGACGTGGTGTATGACGCCACGGGCGGCACGCTGGCGGAGACGATCCTCAGCACCATGCCAGAGCCGGGGATTTTCATCTGCTATGGGCTGCTGTCCGGGCAGACGTTCCGCCAGCAGCGGGCGCTGCCGCGCGTGGCGTGGTTCCATATTCGTAACTATCTGGATGCTCTCAGCGTGGAGGCGTGGCAGGCGGCGTTCCATCGCATCTGGCCTGCGCTACGCGCCAGCCAGCACGGCGATGCCACGGTCTACCCCCTGACGGAATGGCAGAGGGCGCTAGGCGCGTACCGTGAAGCGGGGCGCGTGAGCAAGCCCATGCTGTCGATGGACGCTTAGCGCCTGCTATTTATGGCTCATATCGCTCAGCAGCACCGCGATGCTTTGCCCGCCCGCGGTCTGCTCAAGCCCAATCTTCACGATGATGGTCAGCGGAACGGAGAGCAGCATCCCGACCGGGCCGAGCAGCCAGCCCCAGAAAATCAGGGATAAAAAGACCACCAGCGTGGAAAGCCCCAGCCCGCGGCCCATCATTCGGGGTTCCAGAATGTTGCCGAACACCAGGTTAATGACCAGATAGCCGGCCAGCAGCACCAGGGCGTCGTAGAGTCCACTGAACACCAGCACCTGCAGAATCGGCGGAATGGCCGCCAGCACGGAGCCGATATTGGGAATGTAGTTGAGCGCAAAGGCCAGCAGGCCCCAGACGAACGCAAAGCGAACATCCAGCGCAACGAGCATGCCCCAGACGACTAATCCCGTCACCAGACTGATGGCCGTTTTCAGCACCAGATAGCGGGAAACGCTGTCCAGCGCGCGCTGAATCGCCCCCATGCCTTCCACCGGACGCACCATAATCTGCTGCAGCTTCGCGGGAAGCTGGGGCACTTCAAGCAGCATAAACACCACCGTTAAAAACAGCAGGAAGATAGAGGTCATGGCATTGGAGAGCTGCGCCAGCAGGCTGGTGACGATGGTCATGGCCGCGTTCGGATCGATGTACTTTAGCAGCTCATCAACCGAAACCTCGATCCCCGCCCGCTGTAGCCAGGGTTCCAGCTGCAGGAGCGGGATCGCCAGCGACGAGCGGTATTTTGGCAAGGTGCGTGCCAGTTCATTCAGCGAGGTCCCCAGATACGCGACAAGCAGCACCATCGCGATGATGATGATGCTGATAAGGACGGTTATCGCCAGCACCCGGGGAATGCGCAGCCGCACCATCCGCTGCACCAGCGGATTAAGGATCACCGCGATAAAAAGCGCCAGGATGAAGGGCACGATGATATCGGCGGCAAAACGAACGCCCGTCAGTATGATCACCAGCATGCCGAGCATGATGACAATTTTTAATCCGTTCAGGGTGATGATGGGTTTTGACATGGCGGTTCCTGCATAATCGTTTTATTTATAATAGATGCGAAAGCGGTTCCAATAAACTAACCAAAATCAAACAGAATGGGTAAAGAAATGAAAAGACTTTGAGTAAAATCCTGGCTTATGGTACAAATCAGGCGTGTTCAACTACTGAGGACAATTTTCATCCGCAAAGACGAGAAGCAAGATCGCGGATAATTGTAATTTTATGGACAATTTGTTCAGGACGTACTTTTCAAATAACACCGCTGTATTTTCAACCTCCCTCTGCCTTCTGTCTTGTGAGCAACACTGGCGCACCGCGCTATAGTCACGTCTTCTGCCTGAGCTGGCGCTACGCGCTTAGCTATCTGATCTGATTTCCTATTTTTTGGTTTGCTGCCCGCAGCGAGCCCTGATGGATTATATTCTCAAGCAGGAGAAAAACATGTTTTACTGGATTTTATTAGCTCTGGCTATCGTTGCAGAAATTACGGGTACGCTGTCTATGAAATGGGCAAGCGTCAGTGATGGCAACGCCGGTTTTATTTTAATGCTGGTGATGATTTCACTTTCCTATATTTTCCTCTCTTTCGCCGTGAAAAAGATTGCGCTGGGTGTGGCCTACGCACTGTGGGAAGGTATCGGTATTTTGTTGATTACGTTGTTTAGCGTCATGTTATTTGACGAAACATTATCAACCATGAAAATCGCCGGATTAACGACGCTGGTGGCAGGTATTGTGCTGATTAAATCGGGTACGCGTAAACCGACAAAACAGCAGAAGGAGCGAACCCATGCAGCAGTTTGAATGGATCCACGCGGCCTGGCTGGCGTTGGCAATCGTACTGGAAATTGTGGCAAACGTTTTTCTTAAATTCTCCGACGGCTTCCGCCGTAAAGCGTATGGCCTGTTGTCGATTGCCGCCGTACTGGGCGCGTTTAGCGCCCTGTCGCAGGCGGTAAAAGGTATCGATCTTTCCGTAGCCTATGCGCTGTGGGGCGGTTTTGGTATTGCCGCGACCCTTGCGGCGGGCTGGGTACTTTTTGGTCAGCGCTTAAATAACAAAGGCTGGATAGGGCTACTATTGCTGCTTGCCGGCATGATTATGATAAAACTCGCCTAATCCACGCCTTGCCATCATTTACAGGCAGCGAAATTCGCTGCCTGTATTACGCTTACAACAGCAGAGCGTTGAAGAGGATGGCGGATGGTCTACACATTAAGCTGGCGCAATATTCCTACGGCGAGAACGCTGTTTGCCATGATATTCATGGCGGGGATCGGCTTAATTATTTCCATCGTGGCGCTGCTCTACCTCTCGCTGCACCTTATCAGCACCAAAACCAATGAAATAGATGAGCATCGCTCGGCGCTCTCCGTGCAGGGGGCGATCCAGACCTCGGTCAACCGCGTCTCCTCGCTGGTGATTGATAATGCCGTCTGGGATGACGCGGTGCGGGAGGTGTATAGCCCTACGCTCGATACGACGTGGTTGTACAACACCTGGGGTGCCGGTTTTAAAATCAATAATCTCTACGACGGCACCTTTATTCTCGATGAACATTTCAGCGTGCTGTGGGGATCGTTTCAGAGCAAACCGTTTACCGAGACGGATCTCGAATTTTTTGGTCAGGGCCTGAAAGCCATTATTGCCCAGCACCGCCGCGCATTGTCCAGCGACAAAAATATCTATGCCGGGATCACCCAAACGCGGCACGGCGTTGCTTTCGTGGGCATTGGTTTAGTTCGGCCAATGGTTGGGCGATTGCAGGTTAACAATGATACGCGCCGTTATCTGGTGATTACCCGCCATCTGAACGCCAAAATAGTGTCCGATCTGGGCGCAACGTTTCAGATTGATAACCTCAACTATACCGCAGACAAAATCAATGACATGAGTATGCCGCTGCACAGCTCGGCAGGGGAGCTGCTGGGCTATCTCAACTGGCAGCCGCGGCTTCCCGGCGCTCAGGCCGCCCGGGCTGCATCATCGGATATTACGCAGATTGTGGTGCTGGCGGCGGCGCTGATCCTGCTGTTTATACTGGTGAGCAGCGTGGGGCTGTACAAGCTCGCACGAGGGGAAAGCCAGGCGCGCCTCATCGCCCGAACCGACTGGCTCAGCCATCTGCCGAATCGACGAGCGTTAATCGAAGCGCTGGATCAGGTCAGCTTACGCGGCGACATCGACGTGAAAAGCGTGGTGTTTATCGACCTCGACGGCTTTAAGGATGTGAACGACATCTATGGCCACAGCGTTGGCGATGATCTGATCGTTGCGATTGCGAAAAACCTGAGCGCGCGCGTGCCGCCGGGCGGGATGCTGGCGCGAATGGGGGGCGACGAATTTGCTATGACCATTGGCGGCGATCGCGCGGAGGCGCTGGCTGCCGAATTTGCCGAATCGGTCCTTGAATACCTTAAATCACCCATTCGCGTTGGGCAGCGCACCATTCATATTGGGGCCAGCATTGGGATTGCCAGCGGAACGTTGATCGAATGCACCAGTTCCGAGCTGTTCCGGCGCGCCGACATTGCCATGTATCACGCGAAAATAACCGGAAAAGGGCGTATCACGCAGTACGATGCGGAGCTCAACAGCGCCCGTGAGCGCCAGCTGGCGATTGAGGATCAGATCCGAAGCGGGCTGGCGCGCGATGAATTTGACGTCTGGTATCAGCCGATCGTAGATGCGCGCAGCCAGAAAATGACCAGCGTGGAAGCGCTGGTACGCTGGCCGCGCCGTCCTGAAGGGGAGCTTGGCCCGGATACTTTCATCGCCATTGCCGAAACCAGCGGCCTGATCGACAGGCTCGGCCAGTTTGTTCTCCATCGCGCCTGTCAGGATCTTGAGCCGTTCAGGGAATTAAAACTGTCCGTTAACATCTCCCCGGCGCAATTCCGCGATCCTGAATTTGAAGACAAGGTGGCAAAGGTGCTGGAGAAAACGCGTTTCCCGGCCAACAGGCTACAGCTTGAGGTGACGGAAACCTATGTTCTGGAAAATCCTGAACGAGCCCGCACGGCGATAGCCAATCTGAAGGCGCTGGGTACGGCGGTGGCGCTGGATGATTTTGGGACCGGGTACTCGAGTATCGGCTATCTACGGCGGTTTAATTTTGACACGATTAAGATCGATAAATCGTTAGCCGGGCTGGTGGATAACGATGAACAAGCCGCGGCGCTGGTAAGCGGTACGGTGCGGATTGCCACCGCGCTGGGCATGGCGGTGGTCGCGGAAGGCGTGGAAAACGAAAAACAGATGAAACTGCTGCGGCTGGCTGGCTGCGATCAGCTGCAGGGATTCTGGTTCAGCCAGCCGATGCCGATTGAGGCAATAATAGCGTTACGTCAGGTCAGGCAGTGCTGACTCATTGCTGCGCCAGCGCCTCCAGCTTGTCGCGAAAACCGGTGACGGACAGGGCTCTGTTATCGGCACGCCATCGGTCTTTGGCCGCCGGGGCCGAGCTTTGAACGCCGATTAACTGCCAGCCGTTCTGCGTATTCAACATCAGCGGCGAACCGCTGTCGCCCGGTAAGGTATCGCACTGATGGGAAAGAACGCTGTTTTGCGCCCATCCTGTGACCACGCAGTCTGAGTGGGTGTACAGCGCATCCAGGTGATCAACCGGGTAGCCCGACTGCGTCACTTTGCGATCGGCAGCTTTCAGCGCGGCGGTCAGGGCGGCCTTATCCCCGTCGAACAATGGCAGAGGCGTAATGCCTGACGGCGGATAGCGTAAAATGATGAGGCCAAAATCCCAGGATGCTGCTGATGGCGGGACGATCCAGCCGTCACCGTCGGGCTTGAGGCGTTTGCCAAGAGAAGGGTCAACCCGGCCTTCAATCCCATGAATTTCATAGCGCCACAGCCCTTTTTGCGACACAAAGCGTAAAGCAACGGCTTTATCCGGCTTTCCGTTCGGGGGCGTTAACAGACAGTGGCCTGCCGTCAGCGCAAGCTGCGGGGTAATTAAGGTTGCGGTGCAGAGGTTGCCGCTGGCGGTTTCCAGCTGTCCGATGGCATCCCAGGGAGCCTGAGTCGGATCGGCGACGCGCGTACGGTCATCGTGACCAAAAAACAGCGTCTTAACGTCTTTGGCGCTAATGGCGTCATCATCGCCATCATCCGCATGTGAAAATCCACAAAAAAGACTGAACGTTCCCAGTAACAGCACAACAGATTTACGCATATCACACTCTGGTGGGGGTAATTATGATTATTAAAAGTGAACCCTATGAAATTACTATAGACGGGACCGCGCGAAAGTGGGAGTAAAATCAGCGTACTACGATCAGGAAAGATAAAAATGGCTTGCGATGAGCGCGCATAAAATAAGCACGATAAGAATGAACTCAAACCGATAGCGTCGCAGCATACGCCCTCCGGATAAAAACCGGCGCGGAACTGGAAGGTTCAGCGCCGGTTTACCAACGTGCCCCGAAGGGCACGGTTAAGCGTGTACTCTTACGCAGCTGGCTGTGCAGCTGGTTTAGCAGCTTCGTGTTTTACTGCTTTTTTGTGATGCTTTTTAGCAGCCTGCGCTTTCTGCTCTACTGCAGGTTTGGTCGCTTTTTTGTGGTGCTTTTTAGCAGCCTGCGCTTTCTGCTCTACAGCGGGTTTGGCTGCTTTTTTGTGGTGCTTTTTAGCCGCCTGCGCTTTCTGTTCTGCAGCAGGTTTTGCCGCTTTATGGTGTTTCTTGTGATGAACCGCTTTGGCTGGCGCAGCGGTGGTGGTTGCAGCTGGCGCAGCAGCAGGCGTTGCGGTCGCGGTGGTTTCAGCAGCAAACGCAGCAGAAGACAGACCCATAGCAGCGGCAACAACCAGAGCTAATACTTTTTTCATTCTCATACCCTCGAATTTGGTTTTTCATTTAACCCCACTGCGGGGCCGTTGAAAGAACTATATCCCTGTAAACTCGGGGTTTCCGTGAGTGATTGGTATCGGCGTGTAACCATATGTACAACGCCGGGGTTTCCCCCGGCGATGCAGGTTACAGATAGCGGGCGGTTAGGTGCTCGCGGAAATAGCGGATGTTCAGATCTTCGCCCGTTGCCTGGGCTATCAGTTGCGAAGTGCTGAAACGGCTGCCGTGCTGCCAGATGTTCTGGCGCAGCCAGTCAAAGAGCGCGGAGAAATCACCGCCAGCGATCGCATTCTGCAGCCCCGGCAGCGCGGTTTTGGCCGCATGGAAGAGCTGCGCGGCGTACATCGCGCCCAGCGTGTATGACGGGAAATAGCCAAAGCCGCCGTCGGTCCAGTGGATGTCCTGCATACAGCCGTTGCGGTAGTTGTCTTTGGTAGACAGTCCCAGCCAGGCCTGCATTTTCTCATCCCATAGCGCCGGAATATCGTCGACTTCAATTTCGCCGTTAATCAGCGCACGCTCTATTTCATAGCGCAGGACAACGTGGGCCGGATAGCTCACTTCGTCGGCATCAACGCGGATGTAGCCTGGTTTTACGCGCTGGTTCCAGGCGATAAAGTTCTCCTCGCTGAACGCCGCCTGGCTGCCGAAACGGGCATGAACGGCAGGAAGCAGATGCTTCAGGAACGCGTCGCTGCGGCCCAGCTGCATTTCAAAGAACAGGCTCTGGGATTCGTGGATGGCCGTTGAGCGCGCCAGCGCGACGGGCTGACCGGCCCAGGCGCGCGGCAGATTTTGCTCGTAGCGCGCATGCCCGGTTTCGTGGACAACGCCAAAGAGCGCGCTGAGCAGCTCTTCTTCGTCATAACGGGTGGTGATGCGCACATCTTCCGGCACGCCGCCGCAGAACGGATGCGCGCTAACGTCCAGGCGCCCGCCGTTAAAATCGAAGCCGAGCATCTTCATGGCTTCCAGGCCCAGCTCGCGCTGCGTGGCGGTCGGGAAGGGGCCCTGCGGCGGAACGAAGGACTGCTGGGCCTGCTTATCCACCACCTTGGCCAGCAGGTCCGGCAGCCAGGACTTCATGTCGCCAAACAGCACGTCGAGGCGGGCGCTGGTCATGTCCGGCTCGAAGATATCCAGCAGCGCGTCGTAGGGCGTGCAGCCTTTGGCCTCGGCGCGCAGGCGAGCCTCTTCGCGGCTGAGTTTTACCACCTCTTTCAGATTGGCGGAAAAACCCTGCCAGTCGTTGGCCGGGCGCTGGGTGCGCCAGGCGTGTTCGCACTTGCTGCCCGCCAGCGATTTGGCTTCCACCAGCGATTCGGGGAGCAGTGTTGCTTGTTGATAATGACGCGTCATTTCACGCAGGTTGGCCTGTTCGACGTCATTCAGATCTTCGCTTGCCGCGGCGGCCAGCCAGTCGCCCACTTTTTTATCGGTCAGGATCTGGTGCTGCAGCACGCTCATCTCGGCCAACGCCTCTCCGCGCGCGGCGCTGCCGCCCGGCGGCATCATGGTGAACATGTCCCAGCTGGCGATGGAGGTGAGGTGCGAGAAGCGGGAGAGGCGCTGGAAGGTGCGGGTGAGTTGCTGGTAGTTATTGTTCTTCATGAAGTCCTCGTGTCTGAATCAGCCGATGACAAAAAATAGCATCGGCTCGATTTAAACACGAAGGCCGCAGAATGTTAATGCAGACGTTTATGCAAACTTGCCCCGACCAGCAGCGCTGCGCACAGCATCAGGGCGATAAATCCGCCCACGCCGTTCCAGCCGTAGTTATGCCAGAACACGCCGCCGAGGGTCCCGGCGATGCTGGAGCCCAGGTAATAGCTGAACAGATACAGCGAGGACGCCTGGCCTTTGGCGCGGCGCGCGCGCGGGCCGATCCAGCTGCTGGCGACCGAGTGGGCGGCAAAAAAGCCCGCAGAGAAAAGCAGCATTCCTGCAAAAATCAGCCACAGGGAGGAGAAGAGCGTCATCAGCAGGCCGACCAGCATTACGCCTGTTGAAACCAGCATGACCGGGCCGCGTCCATAGCGTGCGGTCATCGCCCCGGCCTTCGGCGAGCTCCAGGTGCCCGTGAGGTACGCCACGGAAAGCAGGCCGACCACCGCCTGGCTCAGATGCCACGGGGAAAGCATCAGGCGATAGCCAATATAGTTAAACAGCGTCACGAACGAGCCCATCAGCAGAAAACCGGTCAGGAACAGCCGCGGCAGCCCTTTATCACGCCAGTGCAGGCGGAAGTTAATAAACAGCGTTTTCGGGCGCAGGGACGTGGGGCGAAAATGGCGTGAATCCGGCAGAATTTTCCAGAACATCAGCGCCGAAGCGAGCGCAAAACAGCCAATTACGGCCACCGCAATTCGCCAGTTAAAGAAATCGGTAAACACCCCGCTGAGCAGACGTCCGCTCATCCCGCCGATCGAGTTTCCGCTAATGTACAGCCCCATCGAGAAGGCGACAAAGCTCGGGTGGATCTCTTCGCTGAGATAGGTCATTCCAACCGCCGCCACGCCGCTCAGCGACAGGCCAATCAGCGCGCGCATCACCAGTATGCCGTGCCAGCTGGTCATCATGGTGGAGAGCAACGTACACACCGACGCCAGCATCAGTGCGGTGACCATCACCTGCTTGCGGCCAATCGCGTCGGAAAGCGGCCCGGTGAATAGCAGCCCAACCGCCAGCATCCCGGTCGAAATGGAGAGTGAAATACTGCTGCTGGCGGGCGATACGCCAAATTCATGGGACAGGACGGGCAGGATCGGCTGAACGCAATAGAGCAGGGCAAAGGTTGCCAGCCCCGCTGAAAAGAGCGCCAGCGTGACGCGCATAAATTGAGGTGTACCGCGCTTAATGAACTGAACCGGCTGTGCTGCAGGTAAATCATCAATATCGCTTGCCGGATCGATATCAATAGTAGTTGTACGACTCACACATGTTCCTTGCTTAAACATCCCCGTGATTTCTGGTGACGGGTATGACCACAGGATCAGGGTAGGAAAATGTAAATATTCTGTCTAATATATTAATAATCTCAAATGATACTTATAAAATATGAATATCGAGCTGCGTCACCTTCGCTATTTTGTCGCCGTCGCCGAGGAGCTGCATTTTGGGCGCGCCGCGGCGCGGCTGAACATTTCCCAGCCGCCGCTGAGCCAACAGATTCAGATCCTGGAGCAGCAGGTTGGGGCACGTCTTTTGGCACGCACCAACCGCAGCGTAAGCCTGACGGCGGCGGGAAAACAGTTTTTGGCGGACAGCAGGCAAATTCTGAGCATGGTCGATGATGCTGCCGCGCGCGCCGAGCGGCTCTATCTGGGGGAGGCGGGGGAGTTGCGCATTGGGTTTACCTCCTCTGCACCTTTTATCAGCGCCGTGTCCGCAACGCTCTCGTCGTTTCGTCGACATTTTCCGGACGTGCATATTCAGACGCGCGAAATTAATACCCGCGAGCAGATTGCGCCGCTCAATGAAGGCGCGCTGGATCTGGGGCTGATGCGCAATACCCAACTGCCGGATACGCTGGAGTGGCAGGTGATTCTTCGCGAACCGCTGATGGCGATGATCCCGCAAGACCACCCGCTGGCGTCGAAGCCTGCCGTTACGCTGGCGGAACTTGCCAAAGAGCCGTTTGTCTTTTTCGATCCGCAGGTGGGAACGGGCCTGTATGATGATATTCTTGGCCTGATGCGCCGCTACGATCTTGCCCCGGTTATTACCCAGGAGGTCGGGGAGGCGATGACCATTATTGGACTCGTGGCCGCAGGCCTGGGCGTTTCAATTCTCCCGGCCTCCTTTAAGCGGGTGCAGCTGCGCGAAATGCGCTGGGTTGCCATCGCGGAAGTGGATGCCGTTTCAGAGATGTGGCTGGTATGGTCCAAACATCGTGAACTGAGCCACGCGGCACGGCGTTTCAGGCAGCAGCTTATCACCGCCGCCACAGGGCGGAATTTATAGGGAAATGTGGGCAAAAATGTGCGGTAAATCACATGGCTAAGTAAATATTTGACGACAGCCAGTGAAGTGCTTCACCATAGCCCAAAGTTTATTTCGAAGCTCGAAAATAAGGGAGTACGAGGTGGTTGCTGATAGTCAGCCAGGGCATATTGATCAGATTAAGCAGACCAACGCGGGCGCGGTTTATCGCTTGATTGATCAGCTTGGTCCGGTTTCGCGTATTGATCTTTCGCGCCTGGCACAGCTGGCACCCGCCAGTATCACCAAAATCGTCCGCGAAATGCTGGAAGCCCATCTGGTTCAGGAGACGGAGATTCAGGAGCCGGGCAGCCGTGGCCGTCCAGCGGTCGGGCTGGTCGTGGAAACCGAGGCCTGGCACTACCTGTCAATGCGGATTAGCCGGGGGGAGATCTTTCTGGCGCTGCGCGATCTCAGCAGCAAGCTGGTGGTGGAAGATCGGCTGGAGCTCCCGCTTAAAAGCGAACAATCGCTTATTGATGCCATCCTCGCCCATATCGATCGGTTCTTCATTCGTCACCAGCAGCGCCTTGAGCGCTTAACCGCAATCGCCATAACCCTGCCGGGTATTATTGATACCGAGAATGGCATTGTGCACCGCATGCCGTTTTATGAAGACGTCAAAGAGATGCCGCTTGGCGAGGTGCTGAAAAACCATACCGGGGTGCCGGTCTATATTCAGCACGATATTAGCGCCTGGACAATGGCGGAGGCGCTGTTTGGCGCATCACGCGGCGCGCGGGATGTGATTCAGGTCGTTATCGACCATAACGTTGGCGCGGGCGTGATCACCGACGGGCGTCTTCTGCATGCCGGAAGCAGCAGCCTGGTCGAGATTGGGCATACCCAGGTCGATCCCTACGGCAAGCGCTGCTACTGCGGGAACCACGGCTGTCTGGAAACCATCGCCAGCGTTGAAAGCGTGCTGGAGCTGGCGCAGGTGCGGCTTAGCCAGTCAATGAGCTCTTCGCTTCACGGGCAACCGCTCACCGTTGATGCGCTCTGTACCGCCGCGCGGCAGGGCGATTTGCTGGCGAAGGACATTATTACCGGCGTGGGGAATAACGTAGGCCGCATTCTGGCCATCATGGTGAATCTCTTCAATCCGCAGAAAATCCTGATCGGCTCACCGCTGAGCCAGGCGGCAGAGATCCTCTTTCCCGCGATTTCCGCCTGTATCAACCAGCAGGCGCTGCCTGCCTACAGCAAAAATATCGTCGTTGAAAGTACCCAATTTTCTAACCAGGGCACCATGGCCGGTGCTGCGCTGGTGAAAGATGCCATGTATAACGGTTCCTTACTGATTCGCTTACTGCAGGGTTAACTCTTTTCCGTAGATGTAAGAAATATTGCGCTATCTCAAGCCGGGTAGCGCACGCTTCCCGTAGACTTCCCCCACTGAATTATTTACTTGGTTTATATTTCGAAGCATACCCAAGAGGTGGAATGAGTCATGCTTAAGCGTTTCTTTGTTACTGGTACTGATACCTCCGTCGGGAAGACAGTGGTATCCCGTGCGTTGCTGCAGGCCCTGACGGCAAACGGTAAACGTGTTGCAGGGTACAAACCGGTCGCAAAAGGCAGTAAAGAGACGCCAGAGGGACTGCGCAATAAAGACGCCCTGGTTCTGCAAAGCGTTTCGTCACTGGAGCTGCCTTACCACGCCGTCAATCCTATTGCGCTGAGCGAAGATGAAAGCAGCGTGGCGCACAGCGGCCTGATCAACTACAGCCTGCTCTCCGATGGACTGTTAAACCTGAGTGAGAAAGTCGATCACGTTGTGGTCGAAGGCACCGGCGGCTGGCGTAGCCTGATGAACGATTTACGTCCGCTCTCGGAGTGGGTGGTACAGGAGCAGCTGCCGGTGGTGATGGTGGTCGGCATTCAGGAAGGATGCATCAACCATGCGCTGTTAACGGCGCAGGCCATTGCCAATGATGGCCTGCCGCTGATTGGCTGGGTGGCTAACCGCATTAACCCTGGGCTTGCGCATTACGCCGAAATTATCGACGTGCTGAGCAAAAAATTGCCAGGGCCGCTAGTAGGCGAGCTGCCTTATCTGCCTCGCGCAGAGCAGCGTGAATTATCGCAGTACATCGATCTCTCGGCCTTCGGCAGCGTGTTGCCCGTAGATAGAGTCGTGGCGTAACGTTCTCGACAGAACGGAGGCCACCACGCAGGCAACCAGCAGGCCGGGCAGTAAAAAATACTGCCCGGTCATTTCGCACACCATCAGTGCCGACATAATCGGCGCGTGCGTCGTTGCAGCCAACAGCGTTGCCATTCCCGCCAGCCCCAGCAAAATTACCGTCTCCGAACCCGGCAAAAACAGCGTGACGATTTGCGCAAAGAGCATCCCTGTCGCCATCCCCACGAACAGCGTTGGGGTAAATACGCCGCCCGGCGCGCCCGAACCGCTGCTCGCCAGCACCGCCAGTAATTTACAGATAAACACGCCAGCAATCACCGACAGCAGCGGCGGCGCGATAAGAAACGCCTGTACCACGCTGTAGCCATTGCCCCAGACTTTCGGCGTCAGGAGCGACAGCAGTCCGACAATCAATCCCCCCAGCGCCAGCTGCAGCGGGGGCGTGAGCTTGAGCCGCAGAAAAAGCGCGTGGCTCGCGCTCATCAGCCACATCAGGAGTGGACCGCATACGCCTGCCAGCAGGCCGACGCCCGCGATCAGCGAATAATCCGTTGCTGTAAGCACCTCGCTAAGATGCACATCATAAAGCGTGCTGGCTCCCGGGCTGAGCAGGCGCGTTGTGAGTAGCGCCACCACGGCGGCAATCACCACCGGGCCGAGGGAGGCCAGCATCAGCGTGCCAAACAATATTTCCGCGATGAAAAGGCTGCCTGCTAAAGGCGCGTGATAGGCGCTGGCCATCCCGGCGGCGGCTCCGCAGGCGATCCAGAGTTTCCATTCAGCTTTCGGCGTAAAGCGCCGGGCGAAAAAGGAGGCGGCCAGGGCAGCGAGCAGGATCATTGCCCCTTCACGACCGATGGCGCTACCGCTGGCGACCACCAGCAGCGAGGCGAGGGATTTCACCAGGCTCGCCCCATAATCGAACCGTCCGTCTTCGGTTTCCAGCGCTTCCATATAATCGGTTGGCGCATGAGGGCGCTGTGCGGTCAGCCGCTGCCAGCCCCATAACAGCAATCCTGCGGCCAGCCCGCCAAGTGCCGGGGTCAGCGCGCGTCGCCAGGGTGATAACGCGGCGGCGGCGTTGACCAGGCTGCCGCTGTCGTTACTCAGAAACAGCCACTCCAGCAGGTACATGCTGTGGCGAAATACCGCAACGGCCAGCGCGGCCAGCACGCCGGTAACGGTGGCAATCAGGAGTCGGCGAAACATCGCGCGGATGTCGGGGTAGGGGTGAAGACGTTGCATGAGGTCGCGATTAAACGGTGAAGATACACTATTGTGGCGGCAAATCGCGGGGTTAGCAAAAGGTATGCGTGCGAAAAAGCCGGGCATAACCCGGCTGTAGGCATTAGCTCTCGCTATGAATATTCAGCGCACGGCGCGTGCGGCCTGAGCTGAGATACTCCGCAATGTAATCCTGCGAAATTTCGCCGTTGTAGCGCCCGTCCTCATCGACAATCGGCATCCAGCTGGTGTTGCTCTCATACAGGCGGGAGAGCACCACGCGCAGGTTATCCTCCGCCTTACCGGTCATGCGGAACGGATGCAGAATGTCGGCGCAGGCACCGCTGGCGTGGCGCGCTTCGCGGCGCTTCACAAAGCCCAGCGGCTTGCCGTGCTCGTCGACCACGGTGATGGCGCGAATATCGTTGTCGTCCATGATGGCAAAGGCCTCAGGCAGGGGAGTCGATTCACGCACCGTGATCGTAGGCTGCTGGTCCGTTACGTCGCCAGCAGAGACGAGCAGCAGGCGCTTCAGCGTGCGGTCCTGGCCCACAAACGACCCGACAAACTCGTTCGCCGGTTTCGCCAGCAGTTCATCCGGGCTGGCGCACTGCACGATTTTCCCCTGACGGAAAACCGCAATGCGGTCGCCGAGCTTGAGCGCTTCATCAATATCGTGGCTTACCAGCATCACCGTCTTTTTCAGCTTGCGCTGCATCTCGAGGAATTGGTTCTGGATCACCTCGCGGTTGATCGGGTCGACCGCACCAAAGGGTTCATCCATCAGCAGTACCGGAGGATCCGCCGCCAGGGCGCGGATCACGCCAATACGCTGCTGCTGGCCGCCGGACATCTCGCGCGGATAGCGATTCAGAAACTTATGCGGGTCCATCGCCACCATGTCCATTAGCTCTTCGGCACGCGTTTTACAGCGCGCTTTATCCCAGCCCAGCATGCGCGGTACCACGGTAATGTTCTCTTCGATGGTCATGTTCGGGAACAGGCCAATCTGCTGGATAACGTAGCCGATGTTGCGGCGCAACGTCACGGTGTCCATGCCGCTGGTGTCTTCACCGTTAATCAGGATCGTCCCGCTGCTTGGCGTAATGAGGCGGTTAATCATCTTCAGCGTGGTGGTTTTGCCGCAGCCGGACGGGCCGAGCAGGACGCACATTTCACCTTCGGGCACGTTCAGGTTAACGTTGTCGACGGCCTTAAAGGTCTGACCATGCTTCTGCGAAAATTGTTTAGTGAGGTTTTCCAGTTTTATCATTATCGTATCCCCTTCGGAGTCAGTACTACCTGCAGACGGTGCAGCAACCAGTCGAGCACAATCGCTAAAAGACAGATCATCAGCGCGCCCGCAATCAACATGCGAATATCGCTTCCGCCGATGCCGTTAAGCAGCAGCAGGCCCAGTCCGCCCGCGCCGATCACGGCGGCAATCGCCATCACGCCGATGTTCATCACCACGGCGGTGCGAATACCGCCGAAAATCACCGGCAGCGCCATCGGAATTTCGACCCAGCGCAGACGCTGCCAGAAGGTCATGCCGATACCGCGTCCGGCTTCGCGCAGGCCCGGCGGCAGGCTGTCGAGCGCGGTGTGGGTATTACGTACAATCGGCAGCAGCGAGTACAGAAATACCGCCGTGATCGCGGGCAGGGCGCCTATACCCTGACCGATCAGCGAAAACAGCGGGATCATCAGGCCAAACAGGGCGATAGACGGGATAGTGAGCACGATGGTGGCAACCCCCAGCACCGGCGTCGCCAGCCATTTGTGTCGCACAATCAGAATGCCCAGCGGTACGCCGATGATGATGGCTAAACCTACGGCCAGCGCCACCAGCCACAGGTGCTGCAGCGTCAGCGTTAACAGGTAGTCCCAGTTATCAAGTATGTAGTGAACGGTATCCATAGAGCCTCCTACAGCAACTGTTTGCTACGCAGGAAATCACGGGCGACCTGCTGCGGTGACTGATGGTCGATATCCACCTTTTTGTTCAGTTCGGTGATAACGTCGTTGTTAAGCTGGGCAGAAAGGGTATTGAGCGCCTCTTCCAGACCCGGGTTTGCCTCCAGCGTGTCCTTACGCACCACCGGCGTCACCGCGTAGCTCGGGAAGAAGCCCTTGTCGTCTTCCAGCACCTTGAGGTCGAAACCCTTCACGCGGCCGTCTGTGGTGTAGATCAATCCGGCATCAACGAACCCGTCGCGCACGGCGTTATAGACCAGACCGGGGTCCATCTGGCGGATCTGCGGGCGATCCAGTTCCATCTTGTAGGCCGCCTGTAGCGGCTTCATGCCGTCGCTTCGCCCGGCAAATTCCAGGTCTAAGCCCAGCAGCCAGTTGTTATCCGGATCGGTTTTACGAACCTGTTCAATCTTTGCCACCATCTCGGACATGGTGTTGATGTGTTCCGCCTCGGCGCGCTTGCGCTGCATGGCGAAAGCGTAGGTGTTGTTCATATCGGCCGGTTTGAGCCATACCAGTCCGTGCTTCGCGTCCAGGCGCTTCACCGTCTCGTAAGACTCCTGCGGCGACATGCGTTTGTTGATGTGGTTGAAGATGATCAGCGAGGTGCCGGTATATTCCCACGTCATATCAATCTGTATGTTGATCATTGCGTTGCGGGAGATCACCGTCGCGATATTGGTCTGGGGCTGTACCTGAAAGCCTTTCTTCTGCAGGTACTGCACGGTCATTGCCGAAAGGATGTGCTGCTCGGTAAAGCTCTTGGTTGCCAGAATCAGCGGGGCAGCGAGCGTCTGGCTGGTGAAAAGCGCCGCGGCACAGAAGGCCGTCAGGCCGGAAAACAGTCTCATAAAAGCTCCTTGTTATAGTTATCGAGCGAGATGCGGACTCATCACGCGACCCAGCGCAGCCAGCAGGGTATCGAGGATCAGGGCGAACAGGGCGGTGGCCGCCGCGCCGAGGATCAGCGTCGGGAAGTCGTTCAGGTAAATGCCGGGGAAAATCAGCTCGCCGTAGCTGCTGGCGCCGATCAGGAACGCCAGCGGCGCCGTACCCACATTGATGGCGGTGGCGATGCGAATGCCCGAGAGCATCACCGGCCAGGCGTTGGGAATCTCTACCTGACGCAGGCGCTGCCATTTGGTCATGCCGATACCGTTAGCCGCTTCCAGCAGCGAGGCTGGCACCGAGCACAGTCCCGCATAGGTGTTGCGCACAATCGGCAGCAGCGAAGCGAGGAACAGGGCGATGATGGCGGGCGTATCACCGATGCCAATCACGACCATCGCCAGTGCCAGAACGGCCAGCGGCGGCAGGGTGTTGCCAACGTTAAAGATCTGCATCACGTATTCTGCGATACCCCGCGCAGCCGGGCGGCTGAGCAGAATGCCGCTGGGAATTCCGACCAGCAGGGCAAAAAACATGGATGAGAAAACCAGGATTAAGTGCTGCTGCCCGAGGTAAATCAGGTCAACCTGACGCGCTTTGATCGTCTCAAGCCCAATTCCCCAGGTCAGGAGAGCCAGAACAACGATAATCGCGCCGATAAAAAGCAGCGAGCGTTTGAGTAATGGGTGCATTGCGGTGTGTCTCCCTGTGCGCATGCGTTATAGCAACCACCGGTTGCCTGTTGTAATGCCATGTTTTGGCAGGGGGTCATTTAGCTATAGCAAGCGTTTGGGAAGGGTACCAGCGAAGGGGGGAAATCAGTAACCCTATGAAATTAGTGAGAACCTTATGCCAGCCCTTATGGCATAAGGGCGGAGCGCGGCATGGGCAGAATAGTCTTAAAAACGAAAATTAGAAGTGACATTGTCACAAATAAGAGGCCGTCCCCTGGCCTTGCGGCACCGCGTCGACCTGTTTTCCGCTTAGGATAACGACAGGCAACATTCAGGCGGCGGCACGCACCCGTCGAACCCGCGTTGAGACGGTGATAATTGAAACGATAGCGACCACGGCAAGCATCAGCCCGATCGCCAGCATGGCGTTAAACCCGATCCACCTGAACAGCAGCAGCCCCGCGATACCGCCCGTAATAAACGAGAAAAGGGTCGTTAAGTGGGTTTTCAGCTGACTTTTTTGTGCCGCCGTATCTTTGGAATAATCCCTGCGGAGCATCGCCACCAGGACGGAGGCCAGTGAGATCCCCGCGTCCGTCAGCGTGCCGGTAATGTGCGTCGATCTCACCCGTCCGCCGGAAAGTTGCGTGGAGGTGGAGTTGTGAATGCCCATCAGGCCGCACAGAAAAAGAATAATCTCGCGGTTGCTGGTGAGGGCATGAAAATACATCTCGTAGACGGAGACGCCGGTCAGCAATATCCCCTCGACAAACAGGATCTGGCAAAAAACCAGCCTGACGTTATGGATAATGCCCCATATCACGATTGTGCGCGCAATAATGGCGCCTGCGACAAAGGAGAGAATAATCGAGCCGAAGAAAATAATATCGCTCAGGTCGGTGGAAGAGACTTCGCTGGATAACTGTGAGGTGTTGCCGGTCATGTGTGAGGGGAAAAAGCCAAATGCCCCGAGGGCGATGGCATTCAGCAAACCTGCCGAGGTCGCCAGCCAGAGAGCAAGCCGGCGATCCTCCTTATGCGTTCGTTCTTTCTTGAGTCTAATCAGCAAGAATACCTCCGGGTTGAGCGTTGCCTGAATAGTCAGGCTAGCAAAGCGGTGCAGCGGGCTGTCCAGGATATGGCTTAATTATTATTCCCTCTGGCGACTTTCAGGGTTAAGTAATTAAATAAAATATCCTTGCTCAAGATAGGGGCGTGAAGACTTTATATCATGCCGTTATTGCCGTGACGCAAAAACGCCGGGCGCTGGTTAAGACGTTCAAACCAGGCCTCAATTGCAGGCACGTCGGGCTTATCAAACGGCGTCATCTTCCAGCGGTTCACCGACAGCCCAAGCACGACATCCGCAAGGGTAAACGTTTCGCCCGCCGCAAAGGCACCGGTGCGCTGCAGCTGGTTTTCAAGAATGGTGATGCAGTGGTTCCACTCTTTTATTCCCGCCGCAATGCGCGCCGGATCGTTAAAGTCCGGGTTTTTACGCCCTAGCGCCGGAAAGACGTAGCGCCAGGCGTTATTGAATTCTGAAGCCTGCCAGTCCATCCAGCGCTCGACGTTGGCGCAGGCCTGCGGCTCGGCCGGAAGCAGATCGTGACGTCCAGCCTTGCGCGCCAGATAGCGGCAGATGGCGTTGGACTCCCACAGCACAAAATCATCGTCAATCAGCACGGGCACCATGGCGTTCGGGTTCAGGGCGCGGAATGCGTCCGTTTCCGTAGAGGCAAAACCGCTGCCGTAGTCTTCCTGAAGGTAATCAAGACCTGCTTCTTCGCAGGTCCAGAGCACTTTACGCACGTTGATGGAGGTGGTTTTGCCGAGAATGTTAATCATGTCGCCGCTTCTCTTCAAAGTGATGAATCGTTTAAAAACAATACACCAGCGGTGAAGAAAAGCGTCAACAAATCATCCGGCGAGTGATTTATGAAGACGCGAAAGCAGAAGCGTCAACACAACCGCGCCCAGGAGCAAAATTCCGCTCAATGCAAACGTGCTCTGCCAGCCGCTATGATCGAACACCATACCGCCTGCCGTTGAACCTAGCGCAATAGAAAGTTGGATCACGGCGACCATTAACCCGCCACCGGCTTCGGCATCTTGCGGCAGCGTTCGCGCAATCCATGTCCACCATCCCGTTGGTGCTGCCGTCGCCAGCATCCCCCAGAAGCCTAACAGCAGGGCAACGATCCACACGCTGTGACCGGTCAGTATCAACACGCCTGCAATGACGGCCATCAGCAGGGGAATGGCGATTAACGTCTGGTAAAACGCCGCGTTCAGAACCATGGCAACGAGCAGTGTGCCAACAAAACCCGCGACGCCGATCGTGAGTAAAATCAGCGATAAGCCAGAGGGACTGACCTGCGTGACGGTTTCAAGAAACGGCCGCACATAGGTAAAGAGCGCAAACTGTCCCATAAAGAACAGGCCGCAGGCCAGCAGACCCACAGAAACCGCTCGCTGACGGAACAAACGAAAAATGCTTCCACGCGAGGCATCGTACTGATTCCCTTTCATACCCGGCAGGCTAAAACACTGCCAGATGAACGCGACTATCGCCACGGGAACGAGGCACAGGAAGGCGCCGCGCCAGCCAATGGTGGCGCCGAGATAACTCCCGAGCGGGGCGGCGACCACCGTCGCCAGCGCATTCCCCCCGTTGAATATCGCCAGCGCGCGCGATACCTGATGCTGAGGAACAAGGCGAATTGCCGTTGCGGCAGACATGGACCAGAACCCGCCTATAGCGATACCGATCAGCGCGCGGCCAGTCATGTAAACCAGATAGTTTGAGGCGAAAGCGATAATCATCCCCGAGAGCGCCATCAGGAGCGTCATTCCCAGCAGAAGGTGTTTGCGGTTCATATTCCCGGCAAGCCGGGAAAGGAAGAGGCTGGTCAGAACCGCCAGCGCGCCGGAGATGGCGATCCCCTGGCCTGCGAGCCCCTCCGTAACGCCCAGATCTCTGGCAAGAGGGGTAAGCAGGCTGACGGGCATAAATTCCGAAGCAATCAGGACGAATACGCACAGGGTCATGGCAAAAATACCGCCCCAGTGCGCGCGTTCCTCATTCTGTGAGGTGGTAGGGTTCAGAGTGGACATAGTCATCTTTCACGAAGGGCCGCCCGCTCAATACGGGCGGCGGAGAGGGTTATTTCAGGCTGGTTTTGAAGAACTGCTCAAACTGGCCGAACGGGATCTTCCCGGCAGCATTGTCATAGAGGTCGACATGGTTCGCGCCCGTAACAATCACCAGTTCCTTCTGCTTACTACCGACCGCTTTAAACGCATCTTCCGCAAAGTAGCGGGAGTGTGCCTTTTCACCGGTGACGATAAGCGTCGGGATAGTAATTTCACCGGCGTAGCTCAGCAGCGGCATATTCATGAACGACAGCGGCATGGTGGGAGTCCAGGCTCCGGTGGAGTTGACGGAGCGCGCGTGGAACCCGCGCGGCATGCGGTAGTAGTCATAGAACTCCTTCAGCACCGGATGCGGGTCTGCTGGCAACGCCTCGGGCAGAATACGTTCAGCCGCCGTCACCTTGCCGTTCTCATCGACATAAATATCATGGCCGCCGTGCGCGAAGGTCCCGTTCTCAGCATCTTTCCAGCGCTGTGCGTTCAGATACTGCAGAACGGCCCGGCGGTCAGACGTTGAATAGCGATCTTTCCCGTCGCCCACGCCGTGGCCCATCGCCCGGCTCATGTCATACATCACGCTGGTGGCGACCGCTTTCACGCGGGTATCCATGGAGGCCGCATTCAGCGCCATACCGCCCCAGCCGCAGATGCCAAGAATACCAATTCGGTTACGATCAACCTCTTTCTGTAAACCCAGGAAATCCACCGCCGCACTGAAGTCTTCGGTGTTGATATCCGGAGACGCGACGTTGCGCGGCTGGCCGCCGCTTTCGCCCGTATAGGATGGGTCAAATGCCAGCGTCACAAAACCTTGTTCAGCCATCGTTTGCGCGTACAGACCGCTCGACTGCTCCTTAACTGCTCCAAACGGACCGCTAACGGCAATGGCAGCCAGCTTGTTGTCGCCACGATCTTTAGGAAGATAAAGATCTCCCACCAGGGTGATGCCGTATCGGTTCTGGAAGGACACCTTGCGGTGATCGACTTTGTCACTTTCGGCGAAGGTTTTATCCCATGTGCTCACCATCGAAACAGGTGCGTTTGGGTTGGTGGTTTCTGCATAACTCATTGTCGTTACTCCACTTAATGATGCGCATAGCAGCATCGCCACGGTTAGTTTTTGGGTGAATGTTTTCATCAGCGTTACCGCGTGTTGTTGTGATGCGACCATTATAATTAGCAAAAATAGTGCTGATTAGAGGCGGGTAAATGCTAAAATTCATACCATATTGTTATAAATGGGGGCGAAATGGCGAAGCGGGAAAACTACAATGAGCTTTATCTGTTTATGCAGGTGGTGCGTGAGGGAAGTTTTACGGCAGCCGCGCAGCGACTCGGGCTGGCACAGTCCGGTATCAGCCGTTCGGTGCGTGAACTCGAAGAGCGCCTTGGCGTGCAGCTTCTGGTGCGCACTACGCGAAAATTGTCGCTGACCCACGCAGGAGAGCAGCTCTATCAAACCGCCGAGTCTGCGTTTGATGCGCTGGATAGCGGCCTGGCGACGCTGGCACACTATCGCCAGACGCCATGCGGCACGGTGCGCATCAATGCCAGCCAGCATGCCATTGATAAATGCCTGCTGCCAAAGCTCGCGATGTTTAAGCAACGCTACCCGGACATTCGACTGGAGCTGATAAATGAAAGCCGCTTCGTGGACATCATCGCCGAGCGCTTCGACGCAGGGATTCGGCTGGGGCCGGAGGTAGGGCAGGGAATGATTGCCGTGCGCATCACCCCCGATATGGAAATGGCCGTAGTTGGTACCCCGGAACACTTTCGACGCTACGGTTTCCCCCAGACGCCAGCGGATTTAGCGGCGCATCCCTGTATTGCCTACCAGTTCGCCGACGGTAGCCGCTATCATTGGGAGCTGGTTCAGGAGGGGAAGACCGTCACACATCGACCAGAAGGCCAGTGGGGGCTGTCGGACAGCTATATGGAAGCCGAGGCCGCCCGGTTGGGGCTTGGGCTGGCCTATGTGCCGGTTGAGCTGGTGACGGACGATTTAGAGCGCGGAACGCTTATTCGGGTTTTGCAGCGTTACAGCCTGCGTATGGAAGGGATGTTCCTTTATTATCCGCACCGCAACGTGTCGCCCGCACTGAGGGTGGTGATCGATACGCTGAAAATATAGTTTTATTTCAGGGATAAATAGAATGTCAGGAACACGCCTTCATTCATTTAGAGGATTTAAAGAGGGTACTGCAAAATGGACAGACAAGTTGAGCGCCTTTCTGGACGCGGCTAAAGCTGTGTTCTGAATCTTTTGCACAGTTTGGACATGCGCATTTCACTAAATAATTACGATGAGTTTGTGTTTTTTTACGTACTGACATAGGGCGCTCCTGCTAAAAGGGGACAACAACAATACACGTTTAAAATGATAATTACTTATTTTTTTTAACAATATTTGTCGAGATTAAGACGTCAGAAAGTATAAATAAAAAACCCGCACGGGGCGGGTTCTTTTTATTATCAGTAGCATTTAACTGCTCGGGCCAAGGCCGTCATCGCTATCGCAAGCGCCACTGATAACGAGCACCTATTACAGTGCTGTGACGTTACCGGCCGCAGGGCCTTTAGCGCCATTTTCAATGGTGAAGGACACTTTCTGGCCTTCGTCCAGAGTTTTGAAGTTATCGCCCTGGATTGCAGAGAAATGCACGAATACATCTTTGCTGCCGTCGTCAGGAGTGATAAAGCCAAAACCTTTATCTGCGTTGAACCATTTTACTAAACCAGTCATTTTATTAGACATAGATAATTCCTTAATTGATGAGCCACATAGTGCGGCGATGATGGCCTGTAGTGAGAGTGACTTATTTGGCACTTAGGAGAAGGCTCATGAAGAAGGGATATCTAAGGATAGCACTTGAAATGAGGACTGCTTTACTAAAACTGCTTTCATAAGGTCTGTTTTCCAAACCGATGACGCTATTAAGACACAGAATATTTTTTTCCGCAACGTAAATATTATTTTATTTTAACCATTTAAACACCCGGATGGCTGAACGGCAGGCAATTAATTCAGGCCGCTACAAGCGCTAAATATGCCCACCGTTATGCTGGCGTTCACCATTAGACGGGGAGATGGCGTTAGTAGTATAAGTACGATTCATTTTCAGGCAATGAGGGACGATGGATGTTGCAAAATTTACCCGGAATTGACGTTCTGTTTATCGCTGGGTTTGGGCCCATTTCGCAAAATACCGAGTCCAGCGCCGAATTTTATGTGCACACGCTTGGGTTGCCGCTTAAGCCAATGGAGGGTAATTGTGATTACCTTTCGGCAGAAGAAGGGCAGCTGGACGGCGTTAAGCATTTTGCGGTCTGGCCCCTGTCGCAGGCATCGGGTTCATGTTTCGGGACCGACCTGTGGCCTGTTGAATACCCGATACCGCAGGGGTGGATCGAATATGAGGTACAGGAGCTTCATTCCGCTACGACCCTCCTTAAAGAGAAGGGATATCGCGTGTTGGTGGACAACCGTACAGAGCCGTGGGGTCAAACCGTTACCCGATTACTGAGCCCCGAAGGGCTGCTCACCGGGCTCACGATAACCCCGTGGCTTCGCGGATAATGCCCATTCTTTAATGCGTACCCGTGCGGATAATGGCTTTATCCGCTTCCATGGTGCCGACACTTCGGCGCCATGCGCCGGGAGCCTGACCATACTGACGCTTGAAGCTACGGTTGAAGGACTGCTGAGAGTCAAAGCCCAGCGCAATCGCTACGTTCAAAATCGGTTCATCGCTGCGGCTAAGACGCTCAACCGATTTTTGCAGCTTTTGTGCGCGAATGTACCCGGCGAGGGGGTATCCCGTATGTTCTTTGAAGAGGCGCTGGAGGTGCCATTTCGAGTAGCCGGAGCGTCTTGAAACGGTTTCAATATCCAGACGGCTATCCAGGTTGTTATCAATCCAGTCGAGCAAATCGTGCATAAATGCGCCAGTGTTCATGGTGTTACCCCCACGCAGAAAATAAAAAGCATCTTTGTCTGTTGCATTTAAAGTTGGCCTGGTTTGACGTTAATTGCAAGTTTTATTGTTGCATTTAATTCCCTGGCCGAAACAGGGCTTTTTCGGTTGCCTCAAATAGCACATAAAGTGCAACAATTATTCTTGCACTTAATTAAGCGCCTTCCTACAATCGCCGCGATAGTGTATTCGCAACTGTTACAGTTTTGTGGCGATGAACGGCACAAATGGCCTTAAGCCTGCCCGGACAAAGGAAGTGGCGCGGCGTCTCTCGCTGCGTCTTGCCCGGCGGCTACAATTACCGGAATAAAAATAATGAGCCTGCAAAAAACCTGGGGTAACTTTCATCTGAACGCGCTGGGGGCGGTGATACTCTCCCTGGCGCTCGCCGGCTGTGATGACAGCGTCGCGCAAAACGCCGCGCCACCCGCGCCCGACGTCAGCGCCGCTGACGTGGTCGTAAAATCCATTAGCCAGTGGGACAGCTTTAACGGGCGGATCGAAGCGGTGGAAAGCGTTCAGCTTCGTCCCCGCGTCTCTGGCTACATTGATAAAGTGAATTACACAGACGGCCAGGAGGTGAAAAAGGGCGAAGTGCTGTTCACTATCGACGACAGAACCTATCGCGCCGCCCTGGAACAGGCGCAGGCAACGCTGGCGAGAGCCAAAACGCAGGCCAGTCTGGCGCGAAGTGAAGCTAATCGTACCGATAAGCTGGTCAACACCAACGTGGTGTCCCGTGAGGAGTGGGAGCAGCGTCGTTCAGCAGCCACTCAGGCGCAGGCCGACATTCGCGCAGCGCAGGCAGCCGTTGACGCCGCCCAGCTTAACCTGGATTTCACCAAAGTGACCGCGCCGATTGATGGGCGCGCCAGCCGCGCGTTGATCACCAGCGGTAATCTGGTCACCGCAGGCGACAGCGCGAGCGTACTCACCACGCTGGTCTCCCAGAAGACGGTTTACGTCTACTTTGACGTGGATGAGTCAACCTACCTTCACTACCAAAATCTGGCCCGCAGCGGGCAGGGGGCGTCCAGCCATCACACGGCGCTGCCGGTTGAGATTGGCCTTACCGGTGAGGAGGGCTATCCCCATCAGGGCAAAGTGGATTTTCTGGACAATCAGCTAACGCCGAGTACCGGCACCATCCGCATGCGTGCGCTGCTGGACAACGCCCAGCGTCAGTTCACGCCGGGGCTGTTTGCCCGCGTACGCCTGCCGGGCAGCGCGGAATTCAAAGCCACACTGGTTGACGACAAAGCGGTGCTGACCGATCAGGATCGTAAGTATGTCTATATCGTTGATAAAGAAGGGAAGGCGCAGCGCCGCGATATCACGCCGGGGCGTCTGGCTGACGGTTTACGCATCGTGCAGCAGGGGTTGAAGCCTGGCGATAAAGTCATCGTCGATGGCTTACAAAAAGTGTTTATGCCGGGCATGCCGGTAAACGCTAAAGCCGTTGCCATGAACGCCAGCGCCGCCCTCAACTGATCCCTTACCTGAGAATCCAACCCATGGACTTTTCCCGTTTTTTCATCGACAGGCCGATTTTTGCGGCCGTACTGTCGATTATGATTTTTATCACCGGATTGATCGCCATCCCGCTGCTGCCGGTGAGCGAATATCCTGACGTCGTCCCGCCAAGCGTGCAGGTGCGCGCGGAGTATCCGGGCGCCAACCCGAAAGTGATTGCCGAGACCGTGGCGACGCCGCTGGAAGAGGCGATCAACGGCGTAGAGAACATGATGTACATGAAGTCCGTCGCGGGTTCTGACGGCGTGCTGGTGACCACCGTCACCTTCCGTCCGGGTACCGATCCGGATCAGGCGCAGGTACAGGTGCAAAACCGCGTCGCGCAGGCCGAGGCGCGTCTGCCGGAAGACGTGCGGCGTTTGGGCATCACGACCCAGAAGCAGTCACCGACGCTGACGCTGGTGGTGCATCTGTTTTCACCTAACGGCAAATACGATTCGCTGTATATGCGCAACTACGCCACGCTGAAGGTGAAGGACGAGCTGGCGCGCCTGCCCGGCGTTGGCCAGATCCAGATTTTCGGCTCGGGCGAATACGCGATGCGCGTCTGGCTGGATCCCAACAAGGTGGCGGCGCGCGGGCTGACGGCCTCGGACGTGGTCACGGCGATGCAGGAGCAGAACGTGCAGGTCTCTGCCGGGCAGCTCGGCGCCGAGCCGCTGCCGAAAGAGAGCGATTTCCTGATCTCCATTAACGCCCAGGGGCGTCTGCATACCGAAGAAGAGTTCGGCAATGTTGTCCTGAAAACGACGCAGGACGGTACGGTGGTGCGCCTGCGCGACGTGGCGCGGATTGAAATGGGTTCCGGCAGCTATGCGCTGCGTTCCCAGCTGAACAATAAAGACGCGGTCGGGATTGGTATTTTCCAGTCGCCGGGGGCGAACGCCATCGATCTGTCTAACGCGGTGCGCGCGAAAATGGACGAACTGTCCACGCGCTTCCCGGAAGATATGAAGTGGGCGGCACCTTACGACCCGACCGTTTTCGTGCGTGACTCCATCCGCGCGGTGGTGCAAACGCTGCTGGAAGCGGTGGTGCTGGTAGTACTGGTGGTGATCCTGTTCCTGCAAACCTGGCGCGCGTCGATCATTCCGCTGATCGCGGTGCCGGTTTCAGTGGTGGGGACCTTCAGCATTCTCTATCTGCTGGGCTTCTCGTTGAATACCCTGAGCTTGTTCGGGCTGGTATTAGCCATCGGTATCGTGGTGGACGATGCCATCGTGGTGGTGGAGAACGTTGAGCGAAATATCGAGGAGGGGCTTGCCCCGCTTGCGGCGGCGCATCAGGCGATGCGCGAAGTATCCGGGCCGATTATCGCCATTGCGCTGGTGCTGTGCGCGGTGTTTGTGCCGATGGCGTTTCTCTCCGGCGTTACCGGGCAGTTCTACAAGCAGTTTGCGGTGACTATCGCGATTTCCACGGTGATCTCCGCCATCAACTCGCTGACGCTCTCTCCGGCGCTGGCGGCGCTGCTGTTAAAGCCGCACGGCGCGCCGAAAGATTTCCCGACCCGGCTTATCGATCGTCTGTTCGGCTGGATTTTCCGTCCGTTTAACCGCTTTTTCCACCGCAGCTCGAACGGCTATCAGGGGCTGGTGGGCAAAACGCTGGGCCGACGGGGCGCGGTGTTTGCGGTATACCTGCTGCTGCTGTGCGCCGCTGGCGTGATGTTTAAAACCGTCCCCGGCGGGTTTATTCCGACGCAGGACAAGCTGTACCTGATTGGCGGCGTGAAGATGCCGGAAGGTTCGTCGCTGGCGCGCACCGACGCGGTGATCCGCAAGATGAGCGAAATCGGGATGAATACCGAAGGCGTGGACTACGCGGTCGCGTTTCCCGGCCTGAACGCGCTGCAGTTCACCAACACGCCGAATACCGGGACGGTCTTCTTTGGCCTGAAACCGTTCGACCAGCGTAAACATACTGCTGCGGAAATAAACGCGGAGATCAACGCGAAAATCGCGCAAATTCAGGAAGGCTTTGGCTTCTCCATCCTGCCGCCGCCGATTTTAGGGCTGGGTCAGGGATCGGGCTATTCCCTGTACATTCAGGATCGCGGCGGTCTGGGCTATGGCGCGCTGCAAAACGCGGTAAACACCATGTCCGGGGCGATTATGCAGACGCCGGGTATGCACTTCCCGATCTCAACCTATCAGGCTAACGTTCCGCAGCTGGACGTGATGGTTGACCGCGACAAGGCGAAAGCGCAGGGCGTGTCGTTGACCGATCTTTTCGGTACGCTGCAAACCTATCTGGGCTCGTCGTACGTGAATGATTTTAACCAGTTCGGGCGCACCTGGCGCGTAATGGCGCAGGCCGACGGCCAGTTCCGCGACAGCGTCGAGGACATCGCGAATTTGCGCACCCGTAACAGCCAGGGCGAAATGGTGCCGATTGGCAGTATGGTGAATATCACGACCACCTACGGCCCGGACCCGGTGATCCGCTACAACGGTTACCCGGCGGCAGATCTGATTGGCGATGCCGACCCGCGCGTGCTCTCTTCCGCGCAGGCGATGGCGCAGCTGGAAGGAATGTCTAAGCAGATCCTGCCCAACGGCATGAATATAGAATGGACGGATCTGAGCTTCCAGCAGGCGACGCAGGGCAATACGGCGCTGATCGTCTTCCCGGTCGCGGTGCTGCTGGCGTTCCTGGTTCTGGCGGCGCTGTATGAAAGCTGGACGCTGCCGCTGGCGGTGATCCTAATCGTGCCGATGACCCTGCTGTCCGCGCTGTTTGGCGTTTGGCTGACGGGCGGCGATAACAACGTGTTCGTGCAGGTGGGGCTGGTTGTGCTGATGGGGCTGGCGTGTAAAAACGCGATTCTTATCGTGGAGTTTGCCCGCGAGCTGGAAATGCAGGGGAAAGGGATTATGGAAGCCGCGCTGGAGGCCTGCCGCCTGCGTTTACGTCCGATAGTGATGACCTCCATCGCCTTTATCGCCGGGACCATTCCGCTGATCCTCGGCCACGGCGCGGGGGCGGAGGTTCGCGGCGTTACCGGGATCACGGTGTTTGCCGGTATGCTGGGCGTGACCTTGTTTGGTCTGTTCCTGACGCCGGTGTTTTACGTTACGCTACGTAAATTCGTGACGCGCGGTAAACCGGTAAAAGACGTTTTGCCCGCGTAGGATGTGGCAGATAATAAAAAACCGCCTTCACAATGAAGGCGGTTTTTTTGTAATAAGACGGTCATTAATCCGCTTTTTTATACGGAATATCAAGTTCAGGCACCGGATCGCACCCGCTGGTATCGGCTCTTTTGACCTCTTCTAGCGCGCTTGCCACGGTATGACGGGCTAAAACATCCAGCGAAGCCTGTTCAGCCTCTTCGGAAATAGACTTGAAGTACCAGCAGGCGTTAGCGCTGACCACGCAGCGGGCCGGTACGTCAGGGCGCGACGCCCACAGTTTTTTATCTTCGATGACAGAAAGGTAGATATCGCGCAGGGTGATCTCTTCCGCCGGGCGACCAAGATGAATAGAACCGTTGCGGCCAAGCGTGGAGACGATAATGCCGTCGCGGGTGAGAGGCACCATCAGCTTGCGGATAAAGCTCGGGTTCGCTTCCAGACCGTAGGCCAGAATTGCACTCGTCGAACGTTCACCCGATTGCTCCGCCATCGCTACGCTGAGAACCATCTGCAGAGCTGTCGGGAAGCGGTAATCTAACATTTTCGTGTCCTGGGTCGCGGTGAATCTTGTTCTTTTTGGCACCGCAGAGGTGAATAAGCAATAAACAACAATATAACAAATACGGTAATTTTTTTGAAGCAATCTGCGGCATTCGCGATCGCACATTGCATTCTCTTTCAGGCGATTGCAGGGTGAGGGAAGGTGACCGTCGCCTGAAGGCCGCCTTCTGCTGAACTATTCAGGGCCACACGACCGTTGTGCTGGTGTGCAACCGCCTTGACGATGGCAAGCCCTAAACCGCTTCCGCTTTGCATCTGGCCGGGATCGCGGAAAAATCTGTCGAATACACGCTCGCGCAGCTCAACCGGAATACCCGGCCCCGCATCGGAGACGCGCAGCTGGGCCGTTGCCTCTCGCGTGCGTAAATCCACCTCGACCCGCCCGCCTTCAGGGCTGTACTTGACGGCATTTTCAATTAAGTTGTCAATCAATGACACCAGCCGTTCCCGAACGCCGGCGACGCAGATTTCACCATCGGAGTAGAATTCCAGCTCTATCCTGCGCGCCGACGCGAGCGGCTCCAGCGCAGCCATCCGCTCCTGTACGAGCGTCGTCAGCGGCACAGGCTCCATTGCCGCGTCAATGTGCGCTTCGCTGTGCATCATCAGCAGCAGCTGATTGACGAGACGCGCAGCGCGGCTATTGCTGCGAACAATTCCTGCAAGCAGCTCCTGTTGGCTTTCGCTGGTTACCCAGGACTGCAACGCTTCCACGTTGATCCGCATGGCGGCGAGAGGGGTGCGCAGCTCGTGAGCGGCATCGGCAATAAACATCTTTTCCCTTTCTGCGCTTTCCCGCACCCTGGCGAGAAAGTCATTAATCGCGTCTACCGTATGGCGAAGCTCCCTGTGTCTGGGAACGGCTTTTAGCGGAGAGATATCGTCTGGCGTGCGTAATGAAATTTCATTCACTACCTTGTTCCAGGGGCGCATCGCAATGCGGATGGAAAGCCACGCGGGGAACAAAAGAAAAGGGATGCACACCAGCAGAGGCATGATGTAATAACCGCGCGAGTTCAGGTAGATAAAGAAATTCCAGCTGCCGGCAGGGGTGAAAAGGGTGACCTCAACGTCTGAATGGGTGGATTTTAGCGTACGGCTGGTCCAGGCGTGCCCCTCACTCTGAACGCGCTGCATTTGCCCCAGACGGGTATTTTTCACCTCCGTCGGCGCGCCATCCGATGCAAATATAACCTCTTTATTCTGGCGAACGATGAGGTTGATTGACAGCTCCGGATCTTCACCGCCGCCGTACCCTTCCCGCAGCGCCTTGCTGAATGCGGCCAGCACGGCGTTTCGCGCCTGTGGGCGATCGTCCATTTTCTCAACGAGGGAAAAAAGCGTCTCGTAGGTTTCGTTGCCCGTGAGTATTGGGGGGCTACGCAGGTCCTCCAGCAAAATGAAGGTCAAGAAAAGAGACCACAGCAAGGTCAGCAGGAGCATCTGCGCTACCAGCATTCGCTTTACAAGCGTAGGTTGTGTGAGGTGGCACCACAGGTTACGCATCAACCTGCCGCCTTCTGAACGGGGACGGTATCAATAACATACCCGACGCCCCGCACCGTTCGGATATAACCCTCGCCGATTTTTCTCCGCAAATTACCCATATGCACGTCGAGCGCATTGCTGAGGTTCTCTTTGTTGCCGAATATCCTTTCTTCCAGATACCGGCGGGTGAGCACGCGGTCAGCGCGCAGCATCAGCGTTTCTAGCAGCGCATATTCGCTTGCCGTCAGCTCGACGTGACCCGCGCTCACCGTCACGCGCCGCGTTGGCACGTGGAGCGATAAACCTCGAATGTCGATTGCCTCATTTTCAAAACCGTAGCTGCGGCGCGCAAGGGCCCTCACTCGGGCCAGCAGCTCGGCAAGAACAAAGGGTTTAACCAGATAATCGTCTGCGCCTGCATCCAGCCCGCTCAGGCGATCCTGTAGCGTACCTCGCGCCGTCAGGATGATGACGGGTATCCCCTTGAGCTGATGGCGCAAGCGCGTCATCAGGCTCATGCCATCACCGTCGGGCAGCCCAAGGTCGAGCAAAATAAGTTCCGGCACGCAGGCGTCAAGCTGATGCAGCGCATCCTCTTTACGGCGAACCCATATGACATCAAATCCTTGATCTGAAAGGGCGATACGCACGCCGTTGCCGAGATCCAGGTCGTCTTCGATCAGTAAAATTTTCACATTAATCACTGTATCAACGGTGAATGAAGAACAACTTAAGAAAAAAACGGTAGCAGGAAAGTTGTCAGGTTTACAGCACCTTCCGGGGCTTCAGCGTTTCTTCATATTCGGCTCATAAGAACCTTAGGGTGAGTATTCAGAATGGGCGCTCTGGCGTTTAACACCGCCTGTGTCGTCATCATTTGAATCAAGAAGGACATCTGTAATGAGAAACATCCAACTGCGTCATACGTTTCCCCGTGCACTCATCGGTCGCAGCATAAAAAACATGGTGCCGGGTGCCGTCCTGGCGTTACTGACCACCCCAGCGCTGGCGGCAGAATACAATCAGGGCAATGTGTTAACCCTGGGGGGCGGCATAGACGTCGCGCCACGCTACTCGGGATCGGATAAAAGCCGCGTCAGCGCGGCTCAGGTTGTTGATTACGCGATGGCAAACGGCTTTTTTATCAGCACCTCGCGGGGGCTTGGCTACGGCAACAATTTTGGCAATCTGGATTACAGTGCCGCACTGAGCTATCGCACAGGCCGAAAAGATAAAGACGTAAGCAGCGATTCCATCAGCTCCGGCAGCGACGAGCTGCGAGGGATGGGCGAGATCAAGGGCTCGGCAATCGTGGTGCCCGGGCTGGGCTACAAGGTCAGCGACTGGCTTAATCTGCAGCTGCTGGCCGAAGTGCCGGTTTCTGAAAGAGACAATGGTGAAGCCGTGCACTTCGGTATTGCCAGCCCGCTTTATACCTCACCGAAAAATGCGCTGACGCTGTCGATGAACGGCAGTTGGGGAACCAGCAAGTACATGCAAAGGTACTACGGCGTAAGTGCCGAACAGTCAGCCGCGTCGGGATTTTCCCGACATGAGCCCGGTGCGGGACTGTACGCCTGGTCGGTGAATGTTGACTGGAGCCATAAGCTTACCCCGCGCTGGAGCATCCTTGCGGCAACGGGCGTTACGCAGCTGGTGGGGGACGCAGCCGATAGCCCCATTGTTAAACGAAAAACATCGCCAACGGGAAGCCTGAAGGTGACGTATAGCTTTTAAAGGGTTGCGGGGGGAGCCTGACGGCACGCCCGCCAGCCGGGGCATGCCGCTGAGGTTAGCGATACAGCGTTTTTTCAACGACCGGGGTGAGTAACGCGCCACGCCAGTCCGCAAGCGTCAGCTGTGCAAGCTGGCCCAGCGCGGCGTAGAACGGATGGCCAGCGTTCTCGACAAATACCGACAGGAAGCGCGTGCTCCACGGCAGCAGGTGCCAGGCGAGGAGTTGGTCGCACTCGGCGTCGCGGCCGTTCTCAGCCAGCCAGGCTGCCAGCAGCAGCAACGTACCGAAGTGATCTTCTGGTTCGTTCTGCTGCGTCTCAAAGGCGATCGTGTTTTCACGCATCCACTGGCGCAGCGCGAGCGTCGATTCGCCAAACAGCACGGACTCGCGATCCAGCCAGACGGAACCCCACGGCGGCGCGGGCAGAGCATACGGGCCAATAAACAGACGCTGCCAGGCATCCTTCAGGGCCTCATCTGAGGGGGTTTTAAAGATATCGGCAATCGGCCGTAGCTTTTCCTGCTCCAGCGGCCAGTCCTGAATCCAGTCACCCGCCGTAAGGGCATTCACCAGCGGCGCGGCCTGCTCGCTGTCCGGGGAGTAATAAAACAGCGCGCCCAATACTCTGGCGCTAAAAGCAAAAGATTCACGATGTGATACGTCAGTCATTACAACATTCCTTGCGCATGCGCGGGTTGCCCCGCGCACCTGTGTTAACCCGCAATCGCCATACCTGCGGTCATATGCAGACCATAGAATAGTCCACGGCCAAGCAGTTCACCCAGCACTACCAGGATAATACCAGCAAAAAGGGCAAGGGTTTTAGGTTCCTGGCGGCGAACCAATGGGCAGATCCAACAGCCTAACCCCGCTGCAACCAGCACGAGACGCCAGACCTGCAGCGAACCGTAATCCGGCAGCAGGGCGCTGGCCCGCTGGACCGAGCTGTGGATTGTTGTCAGCTCGTTGCTTTGCAGAACGATAACCGCCGCAGTGGTGAGCAGCGCCAGTACGCTGACTGAGGCGGTGAGTGCGCTTTTAAACGGCGCTTTCGCCACGCGCAGCAGCAGGGCAGCCAGCAGCGGGCCGCCCAAAAACAGGGTCAGGAAGAACGCCAGCGTGGTATAGCCCGTGTACCAGGTGGGGACCGTATCAATCTGATAAACCCGCGTCATGGCCCAGACGAAGACAATGCCCAGGATCTGACAGACCACCAGCCAGACTTTGCCCAGCGCAGGGGGCATCTTGCCGATAACCGACACCAGCCACCAGAAGCCGCCCACGGCAAAGAAGACGGAACCTGCGGCGATCTCATTGCTGAGCGCGGAGGCGCCTACGCGGTTAAGGGAGTTGAACGCGCGTAGAGGCGATCCAAGATGGAGTATGGAGGCCATAAAGCCAATCCCCATTACCACCCACAAAAAGAACATGCTGCGGACAATCCGCGCTTTTATCGCATCGTCTTTTTCACTAAGCCAGGCAAGGCCCATCACGATTAACGCCCCGGCGACGCACTGTCCGAAGACGGTGAAGATCACCAGCGGCCATTCATGCCATCCACTTCCCATCTCACACCTCCTTCGGGTTTGCCAGATAGCCGGTGGTGTCACCCGTCGGACGGCTGTTGGCGTTAGGTTTAATCACGATGCTCGGCTTGGTGAAGTGCGCGGACGGCAGCGGCGCGACGGCAGCAAGCTGGCCGTGCTTTTTACGCAGCTCCTCAATCGGGCCAAAGTCCAGCGCGCGCAGCGGGCAGGACTCCACGCAGATCGGTTTTTTACCGTCGGCCACGCGGGAGTGGCAGCCGTCGCACTTGGTCATATGGCCTTTGGCTTCGTTGTACTGCGGCGCACCGTACGGGCAGGCCATATGGCAGTAGCGGCAGCCGATGCAGACGTCTTCGTCCACCACCACAAAG
>NZ_SJOO01000017.1 GCF_004331265.1 Enterobacter wuhouensis
AGCTGCTCGCCGTTGCTCGCAATCACCTGCTTATACCAGTCGAATGATTTCTTCTTGCTGCGGTTCAGCGTGCCGTTCCCTTCGTTGTCTTTATCGACAAAGATAAAGCCGTAGCGTTTTTTCATTTCGCCGGTTCCGGCAGAGACCAGGTCGATACAGCCCCACGGCGTATAGCCCATCAGGTCAACACCGTCTTCCACCACCGCTTTTTTCATCTCGCTGATGTGCGCGGCGAGGTAGTCAATGCGGTACTGGTCGTTCACCGTGCCGTCGCTCTCCTGCACGTCGATCGCGCCGAAGCCGTTCTCAACGATAAACAGCGGCAGCTGGTAGTGATCCCAGAACCAGTTGAGGGAGTAGCGCAGCCCCACCGGATCAATCTGCCAGCCCCAGTCGGATTTCTGCACGTATGGGTTAGAGACCAGACTCTTGCTCTCGTCGTAATCCAGCCGCGGGTTGTCCGGCGTCGCCTTGGTAGCGAAGGACATATAGTAGCTGAACCCGATGTAGTCCACGCAGCCCTGCATCAGCGCCGCTTTATCTTCTTCGGTGATATCCAGCGCGAAGCCGCGACGCTCGAAGTAGTTGAGCAGATGCTGCGGATACTTGCCGCGCACGTGCACGTCGGTGAACCAGTAGCGGCGGTGCATGGCGTTCATCGCCATCATCATGTCGTCTGGCGCGCAGGTCAGCGGATAGATTGGGCACATGGCGATCATGCAGCCGATCTGCAGCGACGGGTTAATCTCGCGCCCCGCTTTTACCGCCAGGGCGCTGGCCACCAGCTCGTAGTGCGCGGCCTGGAACATTACCGGCTCGCGGTCTTCGCCCGGCGCGTACTTGAGCCCGGAGTTGGTGAACGGGGCAAAGTCTTCGTGGAAGTTAGCCTGGTTATTGATCTCGTTAAAGGTCATCCAGTACTTCACCTTGTGCTGGTAGCGCTGGAACACCACTTTTGCGAAACGCACGAAGAAGTCGATCAGCTTACGGTTGCGCCAGCCGCCGTATTCGGTGACCAGGTGGAACGGCATCTCAAAGTGGGAAAGGGTAATAACCGGTTCGATACCGTGCTTCAGGCATTCGTCGAACAGATCGTCATAGAATTTCAGGCCAGCCTCGTTCGGCTCCAGCTCGTCGCCCTTCGGGAAAATACGCGTCCAGGCAATAGAAGTACGGAAACATTTGAAGCCCATCTCGGCAAAGAGTTTGATGTCTTCTTTATAGCGATGGTAGAAGTCGATGGCTTCGTGGTTAGGGTAATTTTTCCCCTGCAGTACGCCGTTGGTGATTTCACGCGGCACGCCGTGCGCGCCGGCGGTCATGACGTCGGCAACGCTAACGCCTTTTCCGCCCTCTTTCCAGCCGCCTTCGAGCTGATGCGCGGCAACGGCACCACCCCACAGAAAACCTGCTTTAAATCCTGACATTCGCTTTCCCTCATTCTGCGTTATTTTCTGCAAAAACAGTTACAGAAACCGGTTTCAGTCCAATGATGTGTAAAGGGGCTCTGCGTTGCAAGCAGTTCACCGAAACCGGTTTCATTTTCGTGAACGGAGTCAAGTTTGGCGGCCTGCGTCCGTGCGAAAGAAAAAAAACACGCGCGCCGAGAATAGGCTCGCAAACGTTTGCCTGGACTGTTAGAATTGCGCCGATTTTTCTTACTAGCTATGCAATCGCGTGGGGATTTAAGCCGTGACCAACAAAACTTCTCTCAGCTACAAAGATGCCGGTGTTGATATTGACGCAGGTAATGCGCTGGTTGACCGAATCAAAGGTGTGGTGAAAAAAACCCGCCGCCCTGAAGTGATGGGTGGTCTGGGTGGATTCGGCGCACTGTGCGCGCTGCCGCAAAAATATCGTGAACCTGTTCTGGTCTCGGGAACTGACGGTGTTGGCACCAAGCTGCGCCTGGCGATGGATCTTAAGCGTCACGACACCATCGGTATCGATCTGGTGGCGATGTGCGTGAACGACCTGGTGGTACAGGGCGCTGAGCCGCTGTTCTTCCTCGACTACTACGCGACCGGCAAACTGGACGTGGATACCGCTGCCAGCGTGATTAACGGTATCGCCGAAGGCTGTCTGCAGTCCGGCTGTGCGCTGGTGGGCGGCGAAACCGCTGAAATGCCGGGCATGTACCACGGCGAAGATTATGACGTCGCGGGCTTCTGCGTCGGCGTGGTAGAAAAATCAGAAATTATCGACGGCAGCAAAGTGGCTGACGGCGATGTGCTGGTTGCGCTGGCCTCCAGCGGCCCGCACTCCAACGGCTACTCCCTGGTGCGTAAAATCCTTGAAGTGAGCGGCTGCGACCCGCAGACCACCGAGCTTGACGGTAAACCGCTGGCCGATCACCTGCTGGCCCCGACCCGCATCTACGTGAAAAATATTCTGGAGCTGATCGAGAACGTTGACGTTCATGCTATTGCCCACCTGACCGGCGGCGGCTTCTGGGAAAACATCCCGCGCGTGCTGCCGGACAACACCCAGGCGGTGATCGACGAATCCTCATGGCAGTGGCCGTCCGTCTTCCACTGGCTGCAGACCGCGGGCAACGTCAGCTCTCACGAAATGTACCGCACCTTTAACTGCGGCGTGGGCATGCTGATTGCCCTGCCAGCAGACGAAGCGGACAAAGCGGTTAAGTTCCTGAATGAAAAAGGTGAAAACGCGTGGAAAATCGGTACGATTAAAGCTTCCGATTCCGAACAGCGTGTGGTCATCGAATGAAAAACATCGTGGTGCTCATTTCCGGCAACGGAAGCAATTTGCAGGCAATCATAGACGCCTGCAAGCAGAAGAAAATCAATGGCACCATTCGGGCAGTATTCAGCAACAAGGCCGACGCGTTCGGCCTTGAGCGCGCGCGGGAAGCGAATATTCCCGCGCACGCGCTGGAAGCCAGCCAGTTCGCCGGGCGTGAGGCCTTTGACCGCGAGCTGGTTCTGGAAATTGATGCGTACGCGCCGGACGTGGTGGTGCTGGCCGGCTATATGCGTATTCTTAGCCCGGCATTTGTCAAACACTACGCCGGTCGACTGCTGAATATCCACCCTTCCCTGCTGCCGAAATATCCCGGCCTGCACACCCACCGTCAGGTGCTGGAAAACGGCGACGAAGAGCACGGTACTTCCGTGCATTTCGTTACCGACGAGCTCGACGGCGGCCCGGTTATTCTGCAGGCGAAAGTGCCGGTCTTTGATGGCGACAACGAAGACGACGTAACCGAACGCGTGCAGGCTCAGGAGCACGCCATTTACCCGCTGGTGGTCAGCTGGTTTGTCGACGGACGTCTTGAGATGCGCGACGGCGCTGCCTGGCTGGACGGCGTTAAGCTTCCACCGCAGGGCTATGCGGCTGACGAGTAGTTTGTTTGAATTGCCCGGCGGCGCTTCGCTTGCGCGGGCCTACGGTTCCGTAGGTCGTGGTAAGCGCAGCGCCACCCGACAATCCCTTCTCCAACCCTCTAAAATCCCCAACAAAAAAAATAACTGTCATACTTTTCTGGCACTGTTGGACATATCGTGGAAATGCTCGCCATAATAAGGACGAGACGGATTTACCACGTCCTGTGATTGAACTGGAGTGTGAGCTGTAATGGGTCAGGAAAAGTTATATATCGAGAAAGAGCTAAGCTGGTTAGCATTTAACGAGCGTGTACTCCAGGAAGCGGCAGACAAAAGTAACCCGCTGATTGAGCGTATGCGTTTTTTGGGTATTTATTCCAACAACCTGGATGAATTCTACAAGGTTCGCTTTGCCGAACTGAAGCGGCGGATCATCATCAGCGAAGAGCAGGGTTTAAATTCCCACTCGCGCCATCTGCTTGGAAAAATCCAGTCTCGCGTAATGAAAGCCGATCAGGAGTTTGATGGCCTCTACAACGAGCTGCTGCTGGAAATGGCGCGTAATCAAATCTTCCTGATTAACGAACGCCAGCTCTCCGTTAACCAACAGACCTGGCTGCGCCACTACTTCAAACACTACCTGCGCCAGCACATCACCCCTATTCTGATCAATCGCGAAACCGACCTCGTGCAGTTCCTGAAGGACGATTACACCTATCTGGCGGTGGAAATCATTCGCGGTGAGAACATTAGCTACGCGCTGCTGGAAATTCCGTCCGATAAGGTTCCGCGCTTTGTGAACCTGCCGCCGGAAACGCCCCGTCGCCGCAAGCCGATGATCCTGCTGGATAACATTCTGCGCTACTGTCTGGACGACATTTTCAAAGGCTTCTTCGACTACGACGCGTTAAACGCCTACTCGATGAAGATGACCCGTGACGCCGAATATGACCTGGTGCACGAGATGGAAGCCAGCATGATGGAGCTGATGTCGTCCAGCCTCAAGCAGCGCCTGACCGCTGAGCCGGTGCGCTTCGTCTATCAGCGCGATATGCCGGACGCGATGGTCGAAATGCTGCGCGATAAGCTGACCATCTCCCGCTACGATTCGATTATTCCCGGCGGGCGCTACCACAACTTTAAGGACTTTATTGGCTTCCCGAACGTCGGCAAGGCCAATCTGGTGAATAAACCGCTGCCGCGACTGCGCCATATCTGGTTCGATAAGTTCCGCAACGGATTCGACGCCATCCGCGAGCGCGACGTCCTGCTCTACTATCCGTACCATACGTTTGAACACGTGCTGGAGCTGCTGCGCCAGGCCTCGTTCGACCCGAACGTGCTGGCGATCAAAATCAACATCTACCGCGTGGCAAAAGATTCCCGCATCATCGATGCGATGATCCACGCGGCGCATAACGGCAAGAAAGTCACCGTGGTGGTTGAGCTGCAGGCGCGCTTTGACGAAGAGGCCAACATCCACTGGGCGCGCCGCCTGACCGAAGCCGGCGTTCACGTGATCTTCTCCGCGCCGGGGCTGAAAATTCACGCCAAGCTGTTCCTGATCTCCCGTAAGGAGGGTGACGACGTGGTGCGTTACGCCCACATTGGTACCGGGAACTTTAACGAGAAAACCGCGCGCATCTATACCGACTACTCGCTGCTGACCGCCGATGCGCGTATCACCAACGAAGTGCGTCGGGTGTTTAACTTCATCGAGAATCCGTATCGTCCGGTGAGCTTCGACTATCTGCTGGTGTCGCCGCAGAACTCACGCCGCCTGCTGTACGATATGATCGACAAAGAGATCGCCAATGCCCAGAAAGGGTTGTCTTCCGGCATTACCCTGAAGCTCAACAACCTGGTCGACAAAGGGCTGGTAGACAGGCTGTATGCCGCTTCCGGCTCCGGCGTGCCGGTCAACCTGCTGATCCGCGGCATGTGTTCGCTGATCCCCGAACTGGAAGGCATCAGCGACAATATTCGCGTCATTAGCATCGTTGACCGCTATCTGGAGCATGACCGGGTCTATATTTTCGATAACGCTGGCGATAAACAGGTTTATCTCTCTTCCGCAGACTGGATGACGCGCAACATTGATTACCGAATTGAAGTTGCAACCCCGCTGCTGGACCCGCGTCTGAAGCAGCGGATCCTGGACATTATCGAAATACTGTTTAGCGATACGGTGAAAGCACGCTATATCGACAAAGAACTCAGTAACCGCTACGTGCCGCGCGGCAACCGCCGCAAAGTGCGGTCACAGCTGGCGATTTACGACTATATCAAATCACTCGAGCAACCCGATTAACCTATGCCGATAAATGATAAGACCCCACGACCGCAGGAGTTCGCCGCGGTCGATCTTGGCTCTAACAGTTTCCACATGGTCATCGCCCGTGAGGTGGATGGCGCAATGCAGATCATTGGCCGTCTCAAGCAGCGCGTGCATCTGGCCGATGGCCTGGACGCGCGCGGCATGCTCAGCGAAGAGGCCATGGAGCGGGGCCTGAACTGCCTGTCCCTGTTTGCGGAACGCCTGCAGGGCTTCTCGCCGTCCAGCGTCTGTATCGTCGGTACCCATACGCTGCGCCAGGCGCTGAACGCGCCGGAGTTCCTCAAGCGTGCGGAAAAGGTTATCCCTTATCCGATTGAGATCATCTCCGGTAACGAAGAAGCGCGTCTGATTTTTATGGGCGTGGAGCATACGCAGCCGGAAAAAGGCCGCAAGCTGGTGATCGATATCGGCGGTGGTTCAACTGAGCTGGTTATCGGCGAGGACTTCGAGCCGCGCCTGGTGGAAAGCCGCCGCATGGGCTGCGTCAGCTTCGCGCAGATGTACTTCCCTGGGGGAGCGATTACTCGCGAAAACTTCCAGCGCGCGCGCATGGCGGCGGTACAAAAACTGGAAAATCTGGCCTGGCAGTATCGTATTCAGGGCTGGAACGTTGCGCTGGGCGCATCGGGTTCGATTAAAGCCGCGCACGAAGTGCTGCTGGCGATGGGTGAGAAAGACGGAATTATTACCCCTGAACGCCTGGTCCTGCTCACCGAAGAAGTGCTGAAGCACAAGAGCTTCGACGCCCTGAGCCTGCCGGGTCTTTCCGATGAGCGGAAATCGGTGTTCGTGCCGGGGCTGGCGATCCTCTGCGGCGTGTTTGACGCGCTGGCGATTAAGGAGCTGCGGCTTTCCGACGGCGCGCTGCGCGAAGGCGTGCTGTACGAGATGGAAGGCCGTTTCCGTCATCAGGATATTCGCAGCCGCACCGCGCAAAGCCTGGCAAACCAGTACAACATCGACCGCGAGCAGGCGAAGCGCGTCCTGGAAACCACCGTCCAGATGTACGATCAGTGGCAGGAACAGAATCCTAAGCTGGCGCATCCCCAGCTTGCCGCCCTGCTGAAATGGGCTGCAATGCTGCACGAAGTGGGCCTGAACATTAACCACAGCGGGATGCATCGCCATTCGGCCTACATTCTGCAAAACAGCGATCTGCCCGGCTTCAACCAGGAGCAGCAAACCATGATGGCCACGCTGGTGCGTTACCACCGCAAAGCCATCAAGCTCGACGACCTGCCGCGCTTTACGCTGTTTAAGAAAAAGCAGTTCCTGCCGCTTATCCAGCTGCTGCGTCTCGGCGTGCTGCTGAATAATCAACGCCAGGCGACGACCACGCCGCCTACGCTGAAGCTGAAAACCGACGATCACCACTGGACGCTGAGCTTCCCGCACGACTGGTTCAGCCAGAACGCGCTGGTACTGCTGGATCTGGAAAAAGAGCAGCAGTACTGGGAAGCCGTTACCGGCTGGCTGCTGAAGATTGAAGAAGAGAGTTCAGACGTCGCGGCGTAAGCGCTCAGGCGTCCGCCAGCGACGCCTTTGATTCAGGCAGGGAGTCAAGATCAACCGGCTTGCCGATCAACGATCCCTGCACATAGTCGATACCTAGCGCGTGCACCGCGCTACGTATCTCCTCGGTTTCAACATACTCTGCCACCACCAGCATCTTCTTCATGCGCGCCAGATGGCATATAGAGGCCACAATCTGATAATCCAGACTGTTACTGACGATATTGCGAATAAAATTACCGTCAATCTTGAGGATGTCGGCATCCACGCTTTTTAACCGCGCATAGCTCGCATAGCCCGTCCCAAAATCATCAATTGCAATCCGCACCCCCATTTTCTGCAGCTGCCTGAGGGTATGGATCGCAAGCTCGGCGTTACCGTAGGTGGTGCTTTCCGTGACTTCGAAAATCAGCTGCCACGCCTCAACCGAGTACTTCGCCAGCAGGCGACTCACCTCAAGCGGAAACTGCGCTCTGCAAACGGTGGAAGGCGCCAGATTGATGGCAAAACGCTGGCCCGGAAGCCGGTCACGATGCTCGGCAAGAAAGCCCAGGGTACGTTCCAGCACCCATAAATCGACGCGTGAGGAGAGCCCGAACTCCTGCGCCACCGGCAGGAAACGATCGGGAACAATGAAATTACCGTTGTCATCCGGCATCCGCAGCAACACTTCGTGATAACGATCCCCCCGCAGGCCGCGCACGGGCTGGACCATCAGCGTGAATTCGCTCTGATCGAGGGCACGCTGCAGGCGGCTCATCATCGCCACCTTATCCTTCAGGCTACGCTGCAGATGCACGGCGCCACGCTGCTGGAGGTTCTCGGGATGGTTGGTGGAAATTGACAGATCGGCAATAACGCCCAGCTCTCCCAGGACCAGGTACAGATGGTTCACCGGGGAGCGCACATAGCAGTAACCGACCCCAACCTGAGGCTGCAGCGGCATACCATCCCAGAGAAAGCGGAACTGCTTGATATGCTCATCCAGCGCGTCAATACGCTGCTGATGAGACTCGGAGTTAAGACGAACCGCAAGGTCATAGCCCGTCAGGTGATAGACCCGCTCATTGGGCTGCAAGATGCCGTTTATCCACTGTGCCAGCTGCTGCTTATACTGAATACGCAGCAGCACGCCGTAATTACGTCCGAGAACTTCAAGCTCGGGAATACGCAACAGGCCGAGCGCCGACCACGGATTTTTTGCCAGGTCGCGGGACAGCGCCCGCAGATTCGGCATGTGAACCACCGGATCGAGCAGCGCCAGCCTGCGGGAGCGGATGTTCACGGCACGCTGGCGCGTCGCCAGCATCGACATGTATATCACTACAAACGAAAAAACCAGGTAGCTGGAAGAGGTGATCGCCAGCTGGATGTCATAGCCCTGATGAAGCGGTATATAGCGGTAAAAATAGTGAATCGACACCAGCAGGACCGGCGTCCAGACGATGGACATGAGCTTATAGCCAAAGCGCATCGCCCCCCAGAGCATCACCGGCATCAGCAGCGACAGCGTGTAGTTGGTGCTGAAAATAGAGCTGTTCTCATTCATGGGGATCAACAGCATCGTGAGCAAACCGACAAGCGCGCCAGCCCAAATCAGAAACTCTACAGCCGTCACCTTTTTGTCTATCTGCGCGCGGATCTGTGAGAACAGCGTCCGAACATAGCGCGGATGACGGATCAGGCGAATGAGCAGATAGCTCAGCGGCACGCCGGTAAGCCCGCTGACCAGCAGCGCCTGATAGTTGATAAGCGTACGAATATTAAAGGGGTTCAGCCCCGCCAGGCTCTGGCGGCTCTCGTAAATGCCGAGGTAGACCGCAAATTGAAACAGCACCAGAAACAGCGTTGCCGGGCAGAATACCTGCCAAAAAATACGCTGTGCCATCAGACGAACATCGCCATAGGCCGTCATGTTGCGCCGGGGGGCAAACACGCGATACCCGCCCCAGCTCAGTACGATGGGAACAATGAAATGGAGGATACCGGCAACGGTTTCAAACAGCCCCACTGACGCGTAGTAGCGAAAAAACAGCGACAGCACGATGCCGGGAAGCGCTTCCACGCCAAAGAACATCATCATCGTCAGCAGGAAAGAGAGCGGCAGATAGTAGAGCGCCACAATGCCGTCGCCCAGCTGCGTCAGGGTATTCACCACGCTGAGCACGGGCAGTAAAACGACGGGTAAAATAAGGGGAAGTGCCCACCAGCGGTCTTTTTGGCGCGTCAGGAACTGGAGAATTTTCATAGATGCCCGGTTAAACCCCTTTTTGCTCCTGAGGGAAAATAAAGACAGGCATCCAACCTGACGTACATGCCCAGGCTTAACGCCTGCGAACATAATGGAGGAGGGATTTTAGTTATCGACGCCGGAATTCCGTTGACTTAAATCAAACTAATTTACTCAAATGACTATTTATTACGATTTTTTTGGCCAATTTTCTTTGTATTATCAACGCAGAAAATACATTCGTTATTTTTAATAACATGCGTTAATGTAAACATTGACGGATTTTTACACATCCCCGAATTGACCCTGCCTTCCCGCTGTGCCTTAATATCCGCATCGCCCAAAAGGGTATGCCCAGGAAAAACACAGTGAGTCAGGTCACGCGCATGCACAAACGACATCGGTTTAATACTCGGATGACCCGCATCATACTGCTCATCAGCTTCCTGTTTTTCTTTGGCCGCTTTGTTTATTCTTCTATTGGTGCCTGGTATCACCACCAGGACAAAGTCCAGACGCAGCAAACCAGCCTGACCGTCGAAACGCCCGACCGCTAGCCAGATTATTGGTCGTGCAGCATCCTGATTACGCCCGCAATGCCTTTGCTAAGGACCCTGTCCTGACGCATCACCACGGCCAGCCTTCGCTGGAGAACGGGCGTGAGCGACTGAACGTCTAACCCTTCGCGATCCGACGCCTGCTTTACCGCCATACGCGGCACGATGCTATAACCCAGCCCCGCGCGCACCATCCTTTTGATGGCCTCAATACTGCCAAGCTGCATGACCGGTGCGATGGTAAACCCGCCGGCTTCAAACCAGGCGTCGATCAGCGTTCGCGTTCCGCTCCCTGATTCAAAAGCAATCAGCGGCTGGGTCTGTAAGACCTCGGGCGTAAGGCCGCTAAACGCCTCCTGCTGCGCCAGCGACGCAATAAAGACGAACTCTTCATCCATGACCGGCGTCACGTCCAGCGCGCGTCCGCCAGCCGGAAGCGTCACCAGCCCCATATCCAGCCGATTCTCTTCAACGGCCCGCACAATATCGAGTGTATTTCCCGTCGTCACCGCCACCCGGAGCAAAGGGTAGTCGCCGCGAAGCCGCTGCAGCAGCGGCGGCAGAAGATGGATGCACGCAGTCGCGCCCGTACCCAGCGTAATGGTGCCGCACACCTCGTGGCTGAACGCGCTCACGGAGCGGATCGCCTCATCCACCGCCTGCTCAATACGTTCCCCGTGCACCAGCAATGCCTGTCCGGCCGCCGTAGCGTTGATACCGCGTCCGGTGCGCTCCACCAGCCGCGTTTGCAGGAACTGCTCCAGCTGGCGTATCTGCAGGCTGACGGCAGGCTGGGAAATCCCCAGCGCATCCGCCGCCGCCGAAAAGCTGCCGCGCCGGATCGCCATACGGAAGGTGGCGAGATGTACCAGGTTGAGCGTTGTCATTCAAAGTTTCTCTTATACCGCGCATAAGCGCGCTGACCTGCCAGCACAATACCGTGCCCGCTATGCTGACGACAACTGCATAACGGAATGAAAAACATGGAAACACCTGCCCTTCCTCGCCGCCTCGCCCTCACCGCGGGATGTAACCAGCTCATCAACTGGGGGATCTCTTTTTATATGCCCGGCACCTTTGCCCGGGCAATTGCAGCCGACAGGGGGTGGACCTCGCCGCAAATCTATCTCGGCCTGACGCTGGCAATGCTGATGATGGCGGCCGTCTCCCCGTTTGTCGCCCGTCTGCTGACGCGCGTGGGCGGACGGCGGGTGGTGATGAGCGGCACGTTGCTGATTGCCGCTGGCTGCCTCGCGATGGCAATTCTGCCCTCCCTTGCAGGCTGGTACTGCGCCTGGCTTCTCACCGGCATCGGTATGCGCCTGTCACTGTATGATGCGCTGTTCGCCGCGCTGGTGAACCTGTACGGACAGCAGGCTCGAAGCACCATTTCGCGCATTACGCTGGCGGGCGGGCTAGCTTCAGCCGTCTTTTGGCCGCTGGGGGATGCGCTGCTAACGATCGTGAGCTGGCAGGGTGCGCTGGCTGTCTATGCGCTTTTTGGCCTGCTGAGCGCGATGCTTATCTACAATCTTCCACGCCAGCGGCTGACCGCTGGCGTGAATAAAAAGCGCAAAGCCACGAACAGCGAGCGGCGCGACGGCTGGCTCTATGCGGTATTTATTGCCCTGATTACCTTCGTTTCTAACGGCACCTCCACACACCTGCCGGAGTTTATTACCCACTTTGGTCTGCCGGTTGCTATTGGGATGCTCTGGGGGATCGGCCAGACCGGCGCGCGATTTATGGAGGTACTGGCAGGCGCTCGCTTAACCCCGCTCAGCTTAACGCGCTTTACCGCCCTGGCAATGCCGGTCTGCTTCCTTATCGGGTTAAGCAGCTCGCTTTTCGCCTGGAGCGCAGCCGGGTTTGTGCTGGGCTATGGCGCCATCAACGGGCTGGTGACCATCGTCAAAGCAACGCTGCCCCTCGCGCTTTTCAGCGCGGAAAGCTATGCCAGCCGCACTGGGCTGCTGCTTATCCCGGGGCAGCTGGCGGCGGCGGCATCGCCGTTTGCGTATGCGTGGTTGAATAAGACGCTGGGGATCGGCGGGGCAATGTGGGTTTCCACCGCGTTAACGCTGCTGATTGCGGGGCTCGCCGTCGCGATGGTACGCCGCCACGCCCCACAACGTGTATCGCACTGTATCCAGAGTGCCGTGCAGACAAAGCGGTACAAAAAGCCCTCCCCGGCAAACATCGCCGATACATAAAAGTGGTCTTCTGTGCCTGTCGTCATTTTTTACCTGCACAGGAGACATCTGAATGAAATATCGCTATCTGCTGCTCTCGTTATTCACGCTGGCCAGCTCCGCGTGGGCCGAGCCCTTGAGCGGCCTCAGCGCCGCAGAGGTCAATGGCCCGGCGGCGGTTGCGCCGCTGGAACATCCGCAACCGCCGGCGAAGCTGGTTGTTGACCCGCCGCTGCCCGGCCCGCTGAGTAAAGGTGCGGTATTTATTCAATACCGCGTCGAAAATCTGCGCATTGAGCCGGTATTCGGTCCTGAGGCGCTAAAAATTGCTCCCCGTATCGGCCATATTCACGTCGTGGTGGATGACGCGCCCTGGCACTGGGCTGACGCCAGCGGTGAGCCGGTGATCCTGGTCGGGCTGCCCGCGGGTAAACATAAAGTGACCGTTATTCTTGCCGATCCGACGCATAAACCGATCGACCACAAAACCGTTGAATTCACCGTGCCGCCGCATGCGGAAATCCATCACTTTTAAGGGCTGAAGATGAAAACAATATCGATCTTAACGGCGGGCCTGCTAGCGCTGTCGACCGGCGCGTTTGCCCAAAATCAAACCAGCGTCGTCCTGGTGCACGGCGCGTTTGCAGACGGCAGCAGCTGGAATAAGGTGATTAGTCGGCTGCAGGAAAGGAACACCGAGGTTATCGCCGTGCAGCTGCCGCTTACCTCACTAAAAGATGACGTCGCCGCCACGCAGCGCGCCATTGCCCGCGCGCATGGCGAGGTGGTGCTGGTAGGTCATTCCTGGGGCGGAGCAGCGATCGGTGAAGCCGGTAACGATGCACGCGTGAAATCACTGGTGTACGTCGCGGCGTTTGCCCCTGATTCCGGGCAGTCTGTAGCGGATTTGGCGGGGCGCTTCCCTGCCCCGCCGGGGAGTGCGGGTATCGCCAAAGGTGAAGACGGGTATTTATCTCTGCCGCCAAAAGCCGTGCGAGAAGATTTCGCCCCTGACGTAAAACCGGAGGAACAGAAACTTATCGCCGCAACCCAGGGGCCAATCAAAGCCGATGCGTTTGCAGAGAAAGTGACCCACGCGGCCTGGCACGACAAACCGAGCTGGTATGTGGTCAGCAAAAACGACCGGATGATCAATCCCGAACTTGAGCGCGCGATGGCGAAAACAATCCACGCGAAAACGACGGAGGTGGCGGCGAGCCATGTGTCGATGGTGAGCCATCCGGAGGCTATCGCCCGGACGATTGAGCAGGCGGTGGACGCTCACTAAGCTCATCGACCTTCTGCACCTCAGTATCTCCCGCCATCAGCGCAGTGCCGTCATGCGCCGCTGGCGTCATAAAGCGAACCGGCTTGCCCGTACGCTTATCAGCCAACAGCGAGTGTCGCTCGCCCTGCTCAAACAGGGGCATGTCATCGGTGCGGCGTATGCCTGCCCGGAGGGGCGGTCAGTTTGCTGGCGCTAATATTCTGGTGGTTTACACGACAGTATAAATAAAAAAAGCCCGCATTATCGCGGGCTTAGTATGTTACAGCGCTATAAGAGCTGGAGAATTATTCCCACTCAATCGTCGCCGGTGGCTTACCGCTGATGTCATACACCACGCGGGAAATACCGTTCACTTCGTTGATGATGCGGTTAGACACGCGGCCCAGGAAGTCATACGGCAGGTGCGCCCAGTGCGCGGTCATGAAGTCGATGGTTTCCACCGCACGAAGGGAGACAACCCAGTCGTACTTACGGCCATCGCCCATAACGCCGACGGAACGAACCGGCAGGAACACGGTGAACGCCTGGCTCACTTTGTTGTACAGGTCAGCCTTGTGCAGCTCTTCAATGAAGATAGCGTCCGCGCGACGCAGCAGGTCGCAGTACTCTTTCTTCACTTCGCCCAGCACGCGCACGCCCAGACCCGGACCCGGGAACGGATGACGGTAGAGCATGTCGTACGGCAGACCCAGTTCCAGACCGATCTTACGCACTTCGTCTTTGAACAGCTCGCGCAGCGGTTCAACCAGGCCCATCTTCATCTCTTTCGGCAGGCCGCCCACGTTGTGGTGAGATTTGATGACGTGCGCTTTACCGGTTGCGGAGGCCGCAGACTCGATGACGTCAGGATAGATGGTGCCCTGCGCCAGCCACTTCACGTCTTCCAGCTTCAGCGCTTCTTCGTCGAACACTTCAACGAACACGCGGCCGATGATCTTACGTTTCGCTTCCGGATCGTTCTCGCCTTTCAGCGCGTCCAGGAAGCGCTTTTCGCCTTCCACGTGAACGATGTTCAGACCAAAGTGGTCGCCGAACATGTCCATGACCTGCTGGGCTTCGTTCAGGCGCAGCAGACCGTTGTCCACGAAGACGCAGGTCAGGTTTTTGCCGATGGCGCGGTGCAGCAGCATCGCGGTTACGGAGGAGTCCACGCCGCCGGACAGACCAAGGATCACTTTGTCATCGCCAACCTGCTGGCGGATACGCTCAACGGCGTCGTCGATGATTTTTGCCGGAGTCCATAGGGCTTCACACTGGCAGATGTCACGCACGAAGCGCTCCAGCATGCGCATACCCTGACGGGTGTGGGTCACTTCCGGGTGGAACTGCACGCCGTAGAAGCGTTTTTCTTCGTTCGCCATGATGGCGAACGGGCAGCTTTCAGTGCTGGCAACGGTCACGAAGTCAGACGGGATGGCGGTAACTTTGTCACCGTGGCTCATCCACACGTCCAGCAGCGGTTTGCCGTCTGCGGTCAGGGAGTCTTCGATACCGCGCACCAGCGCGCTGTCGGTAACGACTTCAACCTGCGCATAGCCGAACTCTCGCTCGTTAGAGCCTTCAACGTGACCGCCCAGCTGCATTGCCATGGTCTGCATACCGTAGCACACGCCGAATACCGGCACGCCGGCTTCGAACACGTACTGCGGCGCGCGCGGGCTGTTCTCTTCGGTGGTGCTTTCCGGGCCGCCGGACAGGATGATGCCGCTTGGATTGAATTCGCGAATCTGTGCTTCCGTGACATCCCACGCCCACAGCTCACAGTAAACGCCCAGTTCACGCACGCGACGCGCCACCAGCTGAGTGTACTGAGAACCGAAGTCCAGGATGAGAATGCGATGTTTATGAATGTTTTCCGTCATTGACGCTAATTCCGAGGCAAGTGAAACAGATTAAATAAATCGCCCGACACGAGGTCGGGCGAAGAAAATCAGGAGCCCAGACGGTAGTTCGGGGACTCTTTGGTGATTGTCACGTCGTGAACGTGGCTCTCCTGGATACCCGCACCGCTGATGCGTACGAATTCCGCTTTGGTTCGCAGCAGGTCGATGGTACCACAGCCGGTCAGGCCCATACAGGAGCGCAGGCCGCCCATCTGCTGGTGAATGATCTCTTTCAGACGGCCTTTATAGGCAACGCGACCTTCGATACCTTCCGGTACCAGTTTGTCAGCGGCGTTATCGGTCTGGAAGTAACGGTCAGAGGAGCCTTTGGACATCGCGCCCAGGGAGCCCATGCCGCGGTAAGATTTGTAAGAACGGCCCTGGTAGAGTTCAATTTCGCCCGGGGATTCTTCGGTACCGGCCAGCATGGAGCCTACCATCACGGCAGCGGCGCCCGCGGCGATAGCTTTAGCGATGTCGCCAGAGAAGCGGATACCGCCGTCGGCGATAACCGGGACACCGGTGCCTTCCAGCGCTTCAACCGCGTCGGACACGGCGGTGATCTGCGGAACGCCCACGCCGGTCACGATACGGGTAGTACAGATTGAGCCAGGGCCGATGCCCACTTTCACCGCGCTGCAGCCAGCGTCTGCCAGCGCGCGAGCGCCTGCGCCCGTCGCCACGTTGCCGCCGATGATTTGCAGGTCAGGGTATTTTGCACGGGTGTCACGAATGCGCTGCAGAACGCCTTCGGAGTGGCCGTGAGAGGAGTCAATCAGCAGGACGTCAACGCCCGCAGCAACCAGCGCGTCAACGCGCTCTTCGTTGCCTGCGCCTGCGCCAACCGCAGCGCCGACGCGCAGACGGCCATGCTCGTCTTTACAGGCGTTAGGCTTACGTTCTGCTTTCTGGAAATCTTTAACGGTGATCATGCCGCGCAGATGGAAGCTGCTGTCAACAACCAGCGCTTTTTCAACGCGTTTTTCGTGCATTTTTGCCAGCACCACGTCGCGGGTTTCGCCTTCACGCACGGTGACCAGACGCTCTTTTGGCGTCATGTACACGCTGACAGGCTGGTTCAGGTCGGTCACGAAACGCACGTCACGGCCGGTGATGATACCGACCAGTTCGTTCTCTTCGGTCACAACCGGATAGCCGGCGAAGCCGTTACGCTCGGTCAGGGCTTTCACTTCGTGCAGCGTGGTGGTTGGCAGAACGGTCTGCGGGTCAGACACGATGCCGGATTCATGTTTCTTCACGCGGCGAACTTCTTCCGCCTGACGTTCGATAGACATGTTTTTGTGGATAAAGCCGATGCCACCTTCCTGTGCCAGGGCGATAGCCAGGCGCGCTTCGGTCACGGTGTCCATTGCCGCAGAGAGCATAGGAATGTTCAGGCGAATGGTTTTCGTCAACTGCGTGCTGAGATCGGCAGTATTCGGCAGAACGGTGGAGTGAGCGGGAACGAGGAGGACGTCGTCAAACGTCAGTGCTTCTTTAGCGATACGTAGCATGGGCAATATCTCTGACCTGGGTGGTTAAATATTGCCGTGGCATTATACAGAGCGTAACCGATTGCATCTACACTTTTTTGAAAAAAATGCTTGCGATTGCCTCTCAGCAGGTTACTATCGACTGAATAACTTGCTGATTTAGAATTTGATCCCGCTCACATGTTATCCTCTCAATCCCCCTCAATTTATACTGTCAGCCGCCTTAATCAGACGGTGCGTTTGCTGCTTGAGCAGGAAATGGGGCAGGTCTGGATCAGCGGTGAAATTTCTAACTTCACGCAGCCGTCGTCCGGCCACTGGTACTTTACGCTGAAAGACGACACCGCCCAGGTGCGCTGCGCGATGTTCCGCAACAGCAACCGCCGCGTGACGTTCCGTCCTCAGCACGGCCAGCAGGTTCTGGTCCGCGCCAATATCACCCTGTATGAACCGCGCGGCGACTATCAGATCATCGTCGAGAGCATGCAGCCTGCGGGTGAAGGTTTGCTGCAGCAGAAGTATGAACAGTTAAAAGCCAGGCTCTCTGCCGAGGGGCTGTTCGACCAGCAGTTCAAAAAACCGCTGCCCTCTCCTGCCCACTGCGTTGGGGTCATCACCTCAAAAACCGGTGCGGCTCTGCACGATATTTTGCACGTGTTAAAGCGTCGCGACCCTTCCCTGCCCGTCATCATCTACCCGACCGCCGTTCAGGGTGACGATGCGCCGGGCCAGATCGTTCGCGCCATTGAGCTGGCGAACGCCCGTCAGGAGTGCGACGTATTAATCGTCGGGCGCGGCGGCGGCTCGCTGGAAGACCTGTGGAGCTTTAACGACGAGCGCGTGGCGCGGGCAATCTTTGCAAGCCTTATCCCCGTGGTGAGCGCCGTCGGCCACGAAACGGACGTCACGATAGCCGATTTTGTTGCGGATTTACGTGCTCCTACGCCGTCCGCAGCGGCGGAAGTGGTGAGCCGTAACCAGCTGGAGCTGCTTCGCCAGATCCAGAACGGTCAGCAGCGTCTTGAGATGGCGATGGACTACTTCCTCGCGAATCGCACCCGCCGCTTCACCCAGCTTCATCATCGTCTTCAGCAGCAGCACCCGCAGCTGCGCCTTGCCCGCCAGCAGACCGTGCTGGAGCGCCTGCGTCAACGCATGAGTTTTGCGGTGGACGCGCAGCTTAAGCGCGCGGTATCACGCCAGCTGCGCGTGACGCAGCGCCTGAACCAGCAGAACCCGCAGCCGAAAATTTATCGCGCGCAAAGCCGGATCCAGCAGCTGGAGTATCGTCTGGCGGAGACTGTCCGCGCCCGATTGAGCACCACCCGCGAACGTTTTGGCAATGCGGTGACGCACCTTGAAGCGGTCAGCCCCCTCTCCACGCTGGCGCGCGGCTATAGCGTGACGACGGCGACGGACGGCAAAGTGCTGAAGCAAACGAAGCAGGTTAAAGCCGGGGATGTACTGACGACGCGTCTTTCCGACGGCTGGGTAGAAAGCGAAGTGAAATCAATTAAACCGGTGAAAAAGACGCGTCAGCGTAAAACCGGATAATTCTTCGCCGGTTACTTACTATACTGCTGCTATTCCCTTTTTTAATAAGGAGAGCAGCATGCCCCATCTTCACAGCGTAATTCCCCCCTATATCCTTCGCCGTATAATCGAAAGCGGTTCCGAGCCGCAGCAGCGCTGTGCCCGTCAGACCTTAACCCACGTCCAGACGCTGATGGCCCACATGCCCGGCAAACCCGCCGCGCCGCACGTGAATAAAGCCGGACAGCTGGAGCGCGATATTTACGACGCGAAGCAGACCCAGGAGCTGCCGGGTACGCAGGTGCGTTACGAAGGCCAGCCGTCGAACGGCGATGTGGCGGTGGATGAAGCCTATAGCTATTTAGGTATTACCCATGATTTCTTCTGGAAAGAATATCAGCGTGATTCGCTCGATAATAAAGGGCTGATTTTAACCGGCACCGTGCATTACGGTCGGGAATATCAGAACGCCTTCTGGAACGGTCAGCAGATGGTATTCGGCGACGGCGACGGGGAAATCTTCAACCGCTTTACCATCGCCATCGACGTGGTGGCGCACGAGCTGAGCCACGGCGTGACCGAGACCGAAGCCGGGCTTATCTATTTTGAACAGTCGGGCGCGCTGAACGAGTCTCTGTCGGACGTGTTTGGCTCGCTGGTCAAACAGTACCATCTGAAGCAAACCGCCGATAAAGCTGACTGGCTCATTGGTGAAGGGCTGCTGGCGAAAGGGATTAACGGCAAAGGGCTGCGCTCGATGTCTGAACCCGGCACCGCCTATGACGATCCTCTGCTCGGCAAAGACCCGCAGCCTGCGCACATGAAAGATTTCATTAAAACGCGCGAGGACAACGGCGGCGTGCATCTGAACTCCGGCATCCCTAACCGGGCATTTTATCTGGCCGCGACGGCGATCGGCGGCCACGCCTGGGAAAAAGCGGGTTATGCCTGGTACGACACGGTTTGCGATCGCAATCTGGCGCAGGATGCGGATTTTGAGGCCTTCGCAAAACTGACGATCGCGCACGGCGAGAAACGCTCCGGTGGCGACGCTGGTGCGGCCATTAAACAAGCCTGGGAACAGGTGGGAGTGTTGTAAATGCAGGTTCCGGAACTGACGGATGACGCCGTGGTTGAGCTGGCCCGGGAAGGCGGCGTCGCTTTTATTCCCAAGCTGAGCGGACAGCGCACCATCGCGCTCTCCTCGCTCAATGAGGCCCAGCGCCAGCGCCTGGTGAGCATTCTGGAACAGGCTTTTCCACGCGGCCAGCCGCCAGGACAAGCCTCTTCTCCCGGCAGCGGCGACCAGCGCTATTTCCGCATTCAGATTATCTGGACCGGGCAAAATCAGGCGCACTATGCCGACATCATCGTGCTGGTGCCCGAGCAGGAAGCGCCGGAATCGCTGGTCGAGCTGTGGCAGAAGGGCGAAGGCTGCGTCTGCGATTAACCTTCGACCCGGACAAACTCCACGCGTTTTTTAGAGATAAGACCGTGGCCGTTCTGGCAGAAATAGTTCACCGCGCCGCAGGCTTTTAATACCTGGAGCGGCTGATGGCACTCCGGGCAGCGGGCTTCAAGCGCAATATCTTTATTACAGCTGTCGCAGTGCGCCACCCCGTTCAGGGGCTCAAGCGGTGCCTGGCAATCCGGGCAGGTAATCGTCATAGTGACTCCTTTAAAGCGTTCAGGTCTGCGGTAATTTTACCACGTTACGTTCAGTGCGGGCCACGCAGCTGCTGCTGTAACGTCAGCAGCAGCGTCACCTCCTCGACCCTGCGGCGCGTCGTGCGGCTCACCTCGTGCGGGTCCCGTTCAAACAGGCTGTTGGCGCCCAGAATATGCTCTGCAAGACAGTGCTCGTAAATTGTACCGGGGATTTCCCAGCTATGTCGCATGTCGCCATTCACAAGCTCCAGCACATCTTTCGCGCCGCGTCGGTCGTAGCTGATGATGCGCCCGTCACGCAGATAAAGACGTAAACCTTTTTGCCCGCCCGCAGGTCCAGCGTATTTGTTAAGCCAGATATCCACCGGTACGCCGCTGATGATTCCCTGAAGATGCGCGTCGCCTTCCGCCGTGGTCAGGTCGCCTTTTGCGATATCGCGCCCCAGGCGGTCTTTAGCCGTGACGACCTGCAGCGTCATCTCATCATTCCCGCCCAGATAGCGCACCGTTTCGCGCAGCGTCGCCAGCACGTGCGTACCGATATCCAGAATCACGCCATCAGGGTGGCGAAGCGTACGCGCGTCCGGCTCGCCCGTGGCAAAGTTAAGCGCGATGGGTTCCCCTGCAGCGTTATATCCGCTCGGCTCCTGCAAAAAACCGTCAATTTTGATGATGTCAGAAAAGGCAGAGACAAGCCCCCGCTTCACCGTTTCAAGGCGCCCCATCCAGTGATCGAGCGCCAGCACGCGGGAGGCGGCGTCAGGGTTCGCCAGCAGCGCATTGAGTTTTTCTGTTTGAGGAAGCGTGGCAACAATCGGTTTTTCAACCACGATGCGGGAAACCGATGAGGCGAGAGCGTGTTCAAGCACCTCAAGATGGTGCAGCGACGACGTGGTAATAAACAGGGTATCAAGCGGCTGGGAAAGAAGTTCAGCAAGTGACGCGCAGCGCGTTATGCCCTCCGGCTGTTTTACGGGCTGGATATCAAAGCCTAAATAGTGAGGGGGAGTATCAAAAAGTTTTCGTATTGCGGGCAGGTACGCCGTTTCAACCACGGCCCCAAGACCAACAAACCCTAACAGCATAGTCTTACCTCGTTAAGTAAATTGCCGGGGCATAACCTTACCCCGGCAAGATCGAGGTTTATCAGGCGTCAGAGGCCGGCTTAGTCTGCGCATTTTCCAGCATGCGGCGCACAGGAACAATGAGGACGATCAGAACCGCAGCACAAATCAGCAGCGCGATGGAGCAGCGCGCGAAGAGATCGGGCAGCATATCCAGCTGATCGGCCTTCACGTGGCCGCCAATCAGGCCAGCCGCCAGGTTACCCAGCGCACTTGCGCAGAACCACAGACCCATCATCTGACCGCGCATTCTGTCCGGTGCCAGCAGGGTCATGGTCGCCAGACCAATCGGGCTCAGGCACAGCTCGCCGAGGGTGAGCATCAGGATACTGCCCACCAGCCAGAACGGGGACACGCCTGCCCCACCGTTGTTCAGCACGTTTTGTGCAGCGAGCATCATCAGGCCAAAACCTGCCGCCGCGCACAGAATACCAATAACAAACTTGGTGATGCTGCTCGGGCGAATGTTCATGCTCGCGAGCTTAGGCCATGCCCAGCTGAACACCGGGGCCAGCAGGATAATAAACAGGGCGTTGATCGACTGGAACCACACCGCCGGAATTTCAAAACTGCCGATCGTACGGTTAGTGTAGTCGTTAGCAAACAGGTTGAACGAGGTTGGCTTTTGCTCAAACGCGGACCAGAAGAACGCGGCGGAGACCAGCAGGATAAAGCAGACCAGCAGTCTGGCGCGCTCTTTACGGTTCAGACCCGCGAAAATGAACAGGTAGATAAAATAGAGCGCAACGGAAGCGGCAATCACGTAAACCAGCACGCTGGCAACCGCAACCGGGTTGATCACAATCACGCCCTGCGCAATCAGCGTCACGATGACGGCAACGCCTACCGCCAGCGCCAGCAGCCATGCGCCTACGCCGTTGCGTTTTACCACCGGGCTGTTCCAGGTGGAATCCAGGCCGACTTCGCTGTCGTAGCGTTTCATCGCCGGAACGGCAAAAATGCGGAAGATGATCAGCGCCACCAGCATCCCGATACCGCCGATACCAAAGCCCCAGTGCCAGCCGTGAGATTTAATCAGCCAGCCGGAAATCAATGGCGCAATGAATGAGCCCATGTTGATGCCCATGTAGAACAGCGAAAAGCCGCCGTCACGACGCGCATCGCCCTTTTTGTACAGGGTCCCGACCATCACCGAGATACAGGTTTTGAACAGACCAGAGCCGAGCACAATGAACATCAGGCCGATAAAGAACAGGTTGTCGCCCATAAAGGCAGAGAGCGCAATCGACAGGTGGCCGAGCGCAATCAGGATTGATCCGTACCAGACGGCTTTTTGCTGACCGAGCCAGTTATCCGCCAGCCAGCCGCCCGGCAGCGCCGCCAGGTACATGGTACCGGCAAAGATCCCCACAATCGCCGAGGCGTTTTCACGCGCCAGCCCCATCCCGCCGTCATAAACGGTGGCCGCCATAAACAGGATCAGTAGCGGGCGAATGCCGTAAAACGAGAAACGTTCCCACATCTCGGTAAAGAACAGCGAACCGAGCGGATACGGATGGCCGAAGAACGTTCGGCTTTCTTTTTGATTAACAGAGGATTGCATAATTCTCCCGAAAAGGTATGTGTCGTGCTTGTAAACACCAGCATGTACGCCGGCCAGTTACGTATCTGACCGATTTTTTACATGCGGCGAAAAATTAGTTAACCATTTGATAACCAGGCGCTAGTTTTGTCTAGTACCGGACCCTGGACTTTAAGACGAAAATTCGATGATTGTCTACTTTTCTGGATTTAAAGATGGTTAAAAGCGAATAGTGATTGACATCACACAGGTATAGCTGGCGGTGTGAAAGGACGAAAAAAACCCGCGACTGGCGCGGGTTTTGTGAGACAGGCAGTGATTATTTGCTTTTCTTAATATGCTTAATCAAACGCTTACGCTTACGCATCTGGTTTGGCGTCAGGGTGTTACGCTTGTTCGCAAACGGGTTTTCCCCTTCCTTGAACTGAATACGAATAGGCGTACCCATCACGTCCAGGGATTTGCGGAAGTAGTTCATCAGATAGCGCTTGTAGGAATCCGGCAGGTCTTTTACCTGGTTACCGTGAATTACCACGATTGGCGGGTTGTAACCACCGGCGTGAGCATATTTCAGCTTCACGCGACGACCGCGAACCAATGGCGGCTGATGGTCTTCTGCAGCCATGTTCATGATACGGGTCAGCATAGCGGTGCTCTGACGACGGGTCGAGCTGTCATAGGCTTCGCGAACGGATTCGAACAAGTTGCCCACGCCGCTGCCGTGCAGCGCAGAGATGAAGTGCACGCGAGCGAAGTCGATAAAGCCCAGACGGAAGTCCAGGGTCTCTTTCACCTGCTCTCTCACTTCGTTGCTCAGGCCATCCCACTTGTTAACCACGATAACCAGTGAGCGCCCACTATTCAGGATAAAGCCGAGCAGAGAGAGATCCTGATCGGAAATACCTTCGCGCGCGTCGATAACCAGCAGCACCACGTTGGCATCTTCGATTGCCTGCAGCGTTTTAATGACGGAGAATTTTTCCACCACGTCAGTGATCTTCCCACGCTTGCGCACGCCCGCAGTGTCGATGAGGACAAACTCACGTTCATCGCGCTGCATGGGAATGTAGATACTGTCGCGCGTGGTGCCCGGCATGTCGTAAACCACAACGCGCTCTTCACCGAGAATACGGTTAGTAAGCGTAGACTTACCTACGTTTGGACGCCCCACGATAGCCAGCTTGATAGGCAGATCCTGCGGGTTGAAGGTGTCTTCAGGCTCTTCTTCGCCCTCTTCACTTTCTTCGAACTGCGCCCAGTACTCTGCGTCTTCGTCCACTTCTTCCGGTGGATTCACTTCGTCAACCCATGGCAGAAGAACGGTTTCAAGCAGGCTGGTCACGCCACGACCGTGAGAGGCCGCAATCGGGTAGATGTCACCCAGCCCTAAAGACCAGAAATCCGCAACGGCCTGATCGGCATCAATGCCGTCAGTTTTGTTCGCCACCAGGAAGGTTGGCTTTTCACGCGCGCGCAGGTGTTTTGCAATAGCGGAGTCTGCAGGCATCAGGCCAGCACGGGCATCCACCATGAACAGCACCACGTCCGCTTCTTCAATCGCCAGCAGAGACTGTTCCGCCATGCGGGTTTCAACGCCGTCTTCCGTACCGTCAATACCACCGGTATCGATACAGATGAACTCGCGTCCTTCCACCTCTGCACGACCGTACTTACGGTCACGCGTCAGCCCCGGGAAATCCGCAACCAGCGCATCACGGGTGCGTGTTAAACGGTTAAAAAGAGTGGATTTTCCAACGTTAGGGCGCCCGACAAGCGCGACCACAGGTACCATGTTTGAAGCCTCATAAAATTCAAATAAACGTCGCTTTTGCGGCGTTTTTAAAAATGTCAAAACGGCTCCTGAGTGAACAGGAGCCGTTTAGTATACTACAACCGCCGGTTAATTAACGCGTGATCGCGTACAGCGTGCCGTCTTTTGCCTGAATCAGCAGTTTGCCGTCAGCCACAACCGGGTCCGTCAGGAAACCGGAACTGTCGACTTTTTGCTGCGCCGTGAAGCGGCCCGTTTCAGGGTCAATCCAGTGCATGTAACCTTCGCTATCACCCACCACCAGGCTACCGTTGTACAGGGCCGGTGACGTCAGCAGACGGTGCAGCAGATCGCTTTGCGTCCACAGCGTGACGCCACCGTCGGTGCTCAGTGCCAGCAGGCGATCGTTCTGGTCAACCATATAGATACGGTTGCCATCAACAACGAAATCATTCACGGAGCCCAGCTCACGTTTCCACATGATCTGGCCGCTGCGCAGGTCCAGCGCGGTCAGGTTGCCGTTGTAGGCCAGGGCGTAAACGACACCGTCAACGATAACCGGCGTCGTATCTACGTCGCTCAGACGGTCGATCTCAGTAGAACCGGTCGCCTGGGAGATACGCTGCTGCCAAATCATCTGGCCCTGCTGCATCAGCACGGCGCTCACGCGACCGTTGTCACCGCCAACAATGGCCGCACCAAACGCCGTTGCCGGCGCGGATTCACCGCGCAGGGAGAGCGCTGGCATATCCAGGTTAACCGTCCATTTTACCAGACCGTCAGCTTCGTTCAGCGCCTGCAGCTGGCCGTTGCTGGTATGAATCAGCACCAGACCGTCGCTCACCACTGGACGAGACAGGGATTCACCGGCAACGGTTGTTTGCCAGGCAATAGAACCGTCGCTGCTGTTCAGCGCATAAACCTGCGCCTTTTCACTACCTACGTAGACGTGACCGCCGGCAACGGTCAGGCCGCCAGACAGCAGTGCAGGCTTACGGGAGAACCAGCCGTCTTTTTCCGCCAGGTTAACGGACCACACTTCTTTCCCGTCGTCGGCATTGACCGCTTTCACGGTGCCTTTACGGTCGGCGGCATAGACAACGCTGTCCGCATATGCCGGATGCAGGTTGGAATAAAAGTCACCAATACCGTCACCCACGGAGACGTCCCATGCGGTGGACGGCGTAAACTGGTTTTCAACCGTCGGCAGCGGGGACATTTTGACAACATCTTCTTCGCCACTGAACAGTGAACAGCCACTCAATAACGTAACGGAAAGCAGTCCTGGCAGAAGTAATTTACGCAATTGCATCGGGTCCCTCTCAGACGGACAAATTATTTATTTTCATCTGCATCATTTCGCTCAGCGCAGGTGAAGCGTTGCTGTCTACGCCAGCTTGCCACGCTTTACGCGCGCCCGCTTTGTCACCTTTGCTCAGCAGTGCTTCACCGCGCAGATCGGCAACGATGGCAGCAAAGCCTTCGCCTTTGATGGTATCGAGCGTTTTCAGCGCTTCATCAGCTTTTTTCTGCTGAACCTGGATACGCGCCAGGCGCAGAGTGATGACCGCTTTCAGATTATCATCGCTTGCAGCCGCAAGCCCCTGCGACAGCTGTGCAGCGGCTTTGTCCAGCTCGTTCTTATCAACGTACTGCTGAGCCACTTCCAGCGCGGCCAACGCACCGTAGGTGTTTTTATTGTCCGCAGCAAATTTCTCTGCCGCCGTCAGCGTCTGTGGCTGGTCAGCACGAATCGCGCTAACGGTATTTTCGTAGCTCAGAGACGAGCCGCGCGCGGAATCAGCCTGATGGTTGTTCCAGTAGCGCCAGCCAACTAAGGCACCCACACCTAAAATAACCCCAACAACCAGGGCTTTGCCGTTCTCAGCAAAGAAGCGTTTAATCGCATCGACCTGATCGTGTTCGTTTTCGTACATTTCCACGCCGTCTTTCTCCTTAGCCCAATAGAGTGCGCAAGTGCGCCGCAACGCCGTCCTGCGTTACCGTTGTTTGCTCACCAGAGCGCAGGTCTTTTACCACCACTTCGCCGTTAGCCACTTCGGACTCACCCAGCACCAGTGCGATACTTGCGCCCCACTTATCGGCACGAGCAAACTGTTTTTTGAAGTTGCCGCCGCCATGGTTGGTCATCAGCTTAACGTCCGGCAGTGCATCACGCACGCGTTCGGCAAGCTGCATCGCCGCAGGCTGCGTATCCGCACCTGAGGCCACCAGGTATATATCGACAACGGAATCTGCTTTAAATTCCGGATTAACTGCCTGAACCAGCAAAACAAGTCGCTCAAGGCCCATTGCAAAACCGACACCCGGCGCAGCGCGACCACCCAGCTGCTCAACCAGGCCGTCATAACGACCGCCTGCGCAGACCGTTCCTTGCGAACCCAGGCTCGAAGTGACCCATTCAAAAACGGTACGGTTATAGTAGTCCAGACCGCGCACCAGACGCTGGTTGACGGTATAGGCAATGCCCGCCGCTTCCAGCAGCTTGCACAGGCCAGCAAAGTGCTCGCGTGAATCCTCGTCGAGGTAATCGCCCAGCGCAGGCGCATCGTTCAGCAGCGCCTGTACGTCCGGATTCTTGGAATCGAGAACGCGCAGCGGGTTGCTGTACATACGACGCTTGCAGTCTTCATCAAGCTTGTCTTTATGCTGTTCCAGGAAAGCAACCAGCGCATCGCGGTAGTTAGCGCGCGCTTCCAGAGAGCCAATAGAGTTCAGCTCCAGTGAAACATGCTCAGAGATACCGAGCGCGCGCCACCAGCGGGCTGTCAGCATGATCAGCTCGGCGTCGATGTCTGGCCCCTGCAGGCCGAAAACTTCCACACCCAGCTGGTTGAACTGGCGATAACGGCCTTTCTGCGGACGTTCGTGGCGGAACATTGGGCCGATATACCACAGGCGCTGCTCCTGATTGTACAGAAGACCATGTTCGATGCCGGCGCGTACGCAGCCCGCCGTACCTTCCGGACGCAGGGTCAGGCTGTCGCCGTTGCGATCCTCAAAGGTATACATCTCTTTTTCAACCACGTCGGTCACTTCACCGATAGCGCGTTTGAATAACGGGGTCTGCTCTACAATCGGCAAACGGATTTCGCTGTAACCGTAGCTGCCGAGCACCTGTTTCAGTGTGCCTTCAATGCGCTGCCAGATGGCGGTTTCGCCAGGCAGATAATCGTTCATGCCGCGGATGGCTTGAATGTTCTTTGCCACGTTTATTCTCTTTCTATATACAAAAAAAACCCAAAGAATGGGTTCAATCATACATGGGAAGCTCGCGGCTTCCCATCACGTTATTTTTCAACCTGCTGAACGCTGATGCGCTGCGCTTCATCCAGCATCGTCGCCTTGGCGCGAATGCGGGCTTCAAGCTGGTCGATCATGTCACTATTATCCAGACGATCTTTGCGAACGCCATCTTCATAGAGACCACTTTTCTTGTTGCCGCCGGTCACGCCCAGGGTTGACACCAGCGCTTCGCCCGGACCGTTCACCACGCACCCGATAATGGACACGTCCATAGGGGTGATGATGTCTTCCAGACGCTGCTCCAGGGCATTTACCGTGCCGATCACGTCAAATTCCTGACGCGAACAGGTTGGGCAGGCAATGAAGTTGATGCCGCGCGCGCGGATACGCAGTGATTTCAGAATATCGAAACCGACCTTGATCTCTTCTACCGGATCCGCCGCCAGCGAGACGCGCAGCGTATCACCGATCCCTTCGGAGAGCAGCAGGCCCAGACCAATCGCAGACTTCACAGAACCGCTGCGCAGGCCACCGGCTTCGGTGATCCCAAGGTGCAGCGGCTGTTCGATCTGTTTTGCCAGCAGGCGATAGGACTCTACTGCCAGGAAAACATCGGACGCTTTAACGCTTACCTTGAACTGATCGAAGTTAAGACGATCCAGATGATCTACGTGACGCATGGCGGATTCGAGCAGCGCCTGAGGCGTTGGCTCACCGTATTTTTCCTGGAGATCTTTTTCCAGTGAACCGGCGTTGACGCCGATACGGATAGGAATATTTTTATCGCGGGCGCAGTCCACAACCATGCGGATACGCTCTTCGTTGCCGATGTTGCCTGGGTTAATACGCAGGCAGTCGACGCCGTATTCAGCGACCTTCAGCGCAATGCGGTAGTCGAAGTGAATATCCGCAACCAGCGGCACGCTGACCTGCTGTTTGATCAGTTTAAAAGCCTCAGCGGCATCCATTGTCGGCACGGAAACGCGAACAATGTCCGCGCCCACGCGCTCTAATGCTTTGATTTGATTGACCGTCGCTTCCACATCCGTGGTGCGCGTATTGGTCATCGACTGGACGGCGATAGGCGCGCCGTCGCCGATTGGCACATTCCCAACGTAAATCCGTTTCGATTTTCTACGTTGAATCGGAGCCTGGTTATGCATGAAAAATCTCCCGCGTAGCCCGTCTGTTACTGTGCTGCTGATTGTTCGGCATTAACGGTAAGACGCGCAACCTGGTTAGTTCTGATAAAGCGGCTCAGGTCGACAGGTTTTCCTTGATACTGGATCTGAACCGCTGCCGGAGCGCCGATTTTAAGTTTATACGGTGCCTCACCGGTTAGGTTTAACGTGCCGTCTTTACGCTGCAGGCCGCTAAACAGCTTTTTGCCCGTTGCGTCGGTCACTTCTAACCAGCAGTCGGCGCTGAAATTCATCACCAGCGCGTTTGGATCGGCAGCAGGCGTTGCGGTGCCGGCCGGGTCCGTAGGCAGTGAAGCGGCACTGTCATTCGCTGTTGCTGCCGGAGCGGTATCAACGTTAGCCTGGGAAGGCGAAACCACCGCGTTCGGGTCCTGAGTTTGAGGCGCAGAGCCCGCGCTAGCCGTGGCTTCTGGCGTCTGTGCAGCATCGGTTGCTGGCGTATCTGTCGCCGCCGTCTGTGGTTCGCTGGAGGTTGCCGCGCCTTCAGTACTCAGCGGCACGCTCTGCGCGTTATCATTTCCGGATTGATTCAGCTCAGCCGAGGACTGATCGGCCATCGTGGTGATCTCTTCCTGCTGCGCCTTGTGGTTTTGCCACCACCATGCGCCCGTCAGGCCGACAACCACAAACAGCACCAGCCAGGTAAAGCTCATCAGCCAGCCGTCACGCTTTTTACGACGTTTACCCAGAGAGAAGGTCTGCATCGGCGCAACTTTTGCTGCACGAACCGGCGCCTGCTTCTCCATCATCGGCAGTAATTCTTCTTCGGGGATATGCACCAGTTTTGCGTATGAGCGGATATAACCGCGCAGAAATGTTGAAGCCAGATCGGCAGGCGCCTTATCTTCTTCAATATCGCGAACCGTGGAAACCTTCAGGCACAAGCGTTCTGCAACAGCTTGCTGGCTGAGTCCGAGTTGTTCACGGGCGTTGCGAAGACGAACGCCAGTGGAGAGTGCTTCATTTTGGTCGTGAGTGGCTTCAGTATTCATTCGCTACAACTACTGGTACGTGAAAATAAGGGTTCAGGTGCCGGTGAGTCACAATGCCACCCGCACCGCGAAACTTCTGGTCAGTTAACCTTGAACAAAGAGTATAAGACTGTCAGCCCGGAGATGACAGTGCAGCTCTGCCCGCGTGGCTAAACTGTTGTTACGTCGTTACATACTGCCCGAAAGTCGTATGAAACGCACCGTAATTATTAATCAATCAACACGAATTTGGCTGATTATTCAGTAAGATTATGCTTCACGGCGCAGAGAATGCGCCGTGAAGCATAATAATCAAACAGCTTTGACCGCGATGGTCTCACCCTGCATGCGCTTACGCAGCGTACGTTTGGTACGGTCGATGACGTCGCCCGCCAGCTGTCCGCATGCCGCATCGATATCATCCCCACGGGTTTTACGCACGATGGTGGTGAAGCCGTACTCCATTAATACCTTGGAGAAGCGGTCAATTCGGCTGTTCGAGCTACGGCCGTACGGCGCGCCCGGGAACGGGTTCCATGGGATCAGGTTAATCTTACACGGCGTATCTTTCAGCAGCTCCGCCAGCTCGTGCGCGTGCTCGGTGCCGTCGTTCACGTGATCGAGCATCACGTATTCGATGGTCACGCGGCCCTGGTTCGCATTGGATTTTTCCAGGTAACGGCGCACGCCAGCGAGGAAGGTTTCGATATTGTACTTTTTGTTGATCGGTACAATTTCGTCACGGATGGCATCGTTCGGCGCATGCAGGGAGATGGCCAGCGCCACGTCAATCATGTCGCCCAGCTTATCCAGCGCAGGCACTACGCCAGAGGTAGAGAGCGTTACGCGACGCTTGGACAGACCAAAGCCGAAGTCGTCGAGCATGATTTCCATGGCAGGCACCACGTTGGTCAGGTTAAGCAGCGGTTCACCCATCCCCATCATCACCACGTTGGTGATTGGGCGGGTGCCGGTCACTTTTGCCGCGCCAACGATCTTCGCAGCACGCCACACCTGGCCGATAATCTCAGACACGCGCAGGTTACGGTTAAAGCCTTGCTGCGCGGTAGAGCAGAATTTGCACTCCAGCGCGCATCCTACCTGAGAAGAGACGCACAGCGTGGCGCGGTCATCTTCCGGAATATAGACGGTTTCAACGCGCTGATCGCCCACGGCAATCGCCCACTTGATGGTGCCATCGGATGAGCGCTGTTCTTCCACGACTTCAGGAGCGCGGATTTCAGCCACTTCTTTGAGCTTGTTGCGCAGCACTTTGTTGATGTCCGTCATGTCATCAAAGTTGTCGCTGCAATAGTGGTACATCCATTTCATTACCTGATCGGCACGAAACGGCTTCTCACCCATATCTTTGAAGAACTCGCGCATCTGCTGACGGTTCAGATCCAGCAGGTTGATTTTTCCATTTTTATTTGGAACCGCAGGAATGGCGACTTCGGAGGTATTCACTAATTCAGACATAATTTTTTCCGGCCTCGTTGTTACACGTTATGGCCCGTGGAGGGTTGAAAAGAAACGCCCCGGAAAGCAGTTTGCTCATCCGGGGCGTTGCATTGTACAAAGTCTGGCGCAGGGATGCCACGTTTGCACGCGGCATTTACGAAAATATTAGCGAGTGCGTGCGCACACTTCGCCTTCTGCGAAGAAGAACGCGATTTCGCGAGCGGCAGATTCAACTGAGTCGGAACCGTGGGTGCCGTTCTCGGTGAAGCTGTCCGCGTAGTCCGCGCGCAGAGTACCTGCCAGCGCGTTGTCCGGGTTAGTTGCACCCAGCAGGTCGCGGTGACGCTGTACCGCGTTTTCGCCTTCCAGTACGGATACCACGATCGGGCCAGAAGTCATGAACTCGACCAGACCGTCAAAGAATGGGCGACCTTCGTGTTCAGCATAGAAACCGCGAGCCTGCTCAACGGTCAGGTGCAGCATTTTGGTGCCAACGATCTTAAACCCTGCTGATTCAAAGCGAGAGAAGATGCTGCCAATAACGTTTTTTGCCACCGCGTTTGGCTTGATGATGGAAAAAGTACGTTCAATAGCCATGATAACCTCTGTCAAATGTTCTGTTGTTTTGCATACCGGAGTATGGTGTGGCGCGGATTATAATGAGCAATAGCGCCATTGCCTATGGTTCCACATAACATTTTTTTAAAATGAGACGAAGATTAGCAACAGTCCGGGTTTCTCATGCCGTGCGGGTGGTGCAGACAAAGCGCACACTGCTTCTGGTCAGGATGAAACGACCAGAACGGACGGTGACACGCGGTACAGATAGCCGCATACGTCGGATAGGTTGTTATCGATGCTTTCGATTCTTTATTCGTTACCTCAAGCGCGTGATGCTGACAGACCGCCTCGCATCCTCCGCAGCCGGTACAGCGTGCAGCCTCGACGATCAGCACGTGTTGCTCAAAACGAATCGCGTTTTCAGAGCAGCTTCGCCAGCAGGCACCGCACAGCATGCATTTCTCGGCGTTGAGAACAATATCCGCTTCACTGATATCGGGGAAAGCCGCACGCTGCGCTCGTTTCCCGGGCTGCACGGCGCAGGCCGTAACGTCCTCTTGCGGGATATGAATAAGCGCCCGACGCGCGACGTTTACCTCATATTTCTCCCAGGGTTTAAAACCCCAGACGGTTTCACCTCGTCGACGCAGGACAAGGTTAAGCCCGGCAAGCGCCGCCATCCATGCGGGATATTGCTCCGCTTCAAGGCTGATAAAGCGAACGCCATGCACCGCGTGCCAGAGCAACAATTCGTGAATGGTGGCCGCGCGTGCGGTAAAAGGCCCAGCGAGCGTGTCGTTCTTGAGAAATCGTTTTCGCGGCGCGATGCCGGTAATCGCCTCTGTCGGACAGACAAACAGGCAGTCACCGCATTCTACGCAGAGGCTTTTCTCTATCAGGACGCCGGTATCCGAAAACGAGAAGACCTGCGCGGGACAAACGTCCGCACAGGCACGACAGGAGGCGCGGCGGAAGCGGTGACGGACGCATTCCTGCGTCACGTCCACCGCCGGGCCAAAGTTCAGATCCACCATCAGCCGATACTGAAGAAAACGAAGCGCAGCATCAGTTCGCCGACAATCAGCAGTGCGCTCCCTATCAGCATTGTGCCGCGTGCGGACTTCAGCCCCCCCGCTGCAAAGCAGAGCATGCCGAGAACGGAGACGCACCAGCTCAGCAAGTGTACGGCGCGAAGCTGTTCAAGCATCTGCAAAGGAGCATGCGGGAACGTCACGACGCTGCTGTCAGCGGCGTAAATATCAGCCAGCCAGACGGGTTGCATAAGCAGGCGTGCAAGGACCAGCAGAACGACAATCGCGACCGCAGCGCGGTGATTTTTTGCCCTGGCAGCCATACAGGCCGAACCCATAATCCCCACCGATCCCATAAACAGCACCAGCGTGTTAACGTGCTGCCACGTCACGACGGAGGCGTGCATGTAGATTTGCGCCATGCAGAACACATCCACCAGTCCAATAATACCCGCAACAACCAGAAGCAGCTTCCAGCCGGGCTTATTCGCAAACAAGAGCAGAATTGCAAGGCCCAGCGCCGCCAGATAGAGGCTGGCAAAAATGATTTCACGGCTCAGCCAGGAGCTGGAAACATGGCGCAGCGCGTTCAGGGCATTGAGCGGGTAGCCCATATGCAGCGCCGAGGCGAGAAGCCCAAGGCTGGCAAGAACAAACGCCCCCGCGGCGGCGGATATCACGCTGCGCGGCGAAGAGGTCGTGCTACCAAGCGCCAGCCAGAGCGTCACGCCAACCGATCCCTGCAGGAATAGTGTAAATATCAGCAGCGGCAACTCATGCATGATGTTTCCCCTCTTTCTCTGAACCCGAATGCGCCTTGATGACCAGATTCGGTTTTGTGATGGAGGAATCAGGTAAGCCCTTTACGTCACAGACCGTACCGTACTTCGCCCGTAGTTCATCTATCGGGCCGAATTTGATTGCTTCCAGCGGACAGGTTGCCACGCAGACGGGCTGCTCCCCCTTAGCCTGCAGATCCACGCAGAGATCGCATTTCGACATCTGTCCGGTTTGCTCGTTGAGCTGTGGCGCGCCGTACGGGCATGACCATGCGCAGTATCCGCATCCAACGCACTTGTCCGTATCAACGCGCACGATGCCATCCCCCGGCCGCTTGTGCATCGCGGTGGTCGGGCAGTTTTTAGTACAGATGGGATCTGCACAGTGGTTACAGGAAATAGAGAGCGTGTAGGCAAAAACGTTATTGCTGACGCCGCCCTGGCCGGTTGGGATGAAGTTTCCGCCGTTGACTTCGTACACGCGGCGGAAACGACGCCCGACTTCAAGATTATTTTTATCTTTGCAGGCCACCTGGCAGGCTTTACACCCGGAGCAGCGCGACGAGTCGATATAAAAGCCCAGCTGTTTGTCGCTGACCGGCGCGTAGTGTTTGAACTGACTCATGCTTTCGCTACCTCCACCAGCATGGTTTGATGTGAATTCCCTTTCGCCAGCGCGGTGATACGGGCTGAACTGAGCACGTTCGCGCAACCGCCTTTATCGATACCCTGCTCGTCCGGCTGCCACCAGGCACCCGCCTGCATCGCCACCACGCCCGGAATAATGCGCGGCGTAACCTCCGCGGGGATCTCGCATACGCCGCGCGCGTTATGAATACGCACGGCGTCGCCCTGGGCTATACCGCGCTGTTGTGCATCCTGCGGGTTAATCCACAGCTTCTGCTGCTGCGCCTCAATCAGCCACGGGTTGGCATACTGCGTGGAATTGGCGCGGTTTTTACCTTTCCAGGTAATCAGCTGGAGCGGGAAGGTTTTCGTCAGCTCATCCTCCGGCCCCTCGTGGGCAGGCACATAGTGCGATAGCGCCGGTATTTCCGGATGATGCATGTCGTACAGGCGCTTCGAGAAGATCTCAATCTTCCCGGACGGCGTCGGGAACGGGTGATGTTGCGGATCGCGTATGTTGTCTTCAAAGGCGACGAACGGCGCGCTTTTGAACAGATGCTGACGCGTTTTTTGCAGCGTTGCGAAGTCGGGAAGATTTTCGTCCGGCATCGCCAGCCGGGTCTGCTCCCAGATGTGCTCAATCCAGCCCTTCTCGTCCCGCCCCTCGCTGAATGCATGCTCTATGCCCAGCTTAGCGGCAACGTCGCGCAGCCAGTCGTAGTCCGAACGGCGTTCAAATTCGGGTTCAATCAGTTTTTCTGAAAGGATGAGATAGCTTGCCGTGCCCCAGGTTTCCCCAATGTTCCAGCGCTCCATAAAGCTGGTTTCCGGCAGCAGCAGATCGGCGTATTTTGCGCTTGGCGTCATGAACAGATCGCTTGCGACGATAAACTGAATTTTTGACTCATCTTCCAGAACGCGCGTGGCCTGGTGAAGATCAGGGTTCTGGTTCGCCAGGTAGTTGCCCGCCAGCGAGAACAGGATGCGAATATTGCTGTCGAGCTTTTCCGCATCCTTCAGGCCGACGTCCGGCGTTACCTTTGACGCATCATCGGCGGCCTGAACCCAGTTCATCACCGATATTTTGGCTTTCACCGGGTTATCCGGCATCTCGGGGCCCGCCGCAAATTTTCGGTTAGCGCAGCCGCCGTAGCCTGCCGCCCAACCGCCTTTCACCCCGACGTTGCCGGTCAGGGTTGCCAGTAACGTCGAGCCGCGCGCGGTGCGCTCGCCGCAGTTATGTCGCTGCGGTCCCCAGCCCTGAATCAGCGCGGCGGGTTTGGTGGTTGCGTAGTCCCGCGCCAGCTGGCGGATGGTCTGCGCAGGCACGTGGGTGATTTTTTCCGCCCACTCTGGCGTTTTCGCCACGCCGTCTTTGGCACCGCTCAGATAGGCGAACAGAGATTCATTGGCCGGTACGCCTTCCGGCATAGAGGACTCGTCAAAGCCCAGGGTATAGCGGTCGATAAACTCGCGATCGTGCAGATTTTCCGTGACGATCGTGTACATCATCGCATCCATTAGCGCGTTATCGGTAGTGGGAAGCAGCGGTATCCATTGATCGGCAAGCGATGAAACGGTATCGGAATAACGGGGATCGACCACAATAAATCGGGTGCCGTTTTGCTTCATCTTCTGGAAGAAGTAGTTACTGTGGCCGAATATGGTCTCCGTAGGGTTATGCCCCCAGAGGATGACCAGCTTTGTGTCCAGTAACGTATCCAGCGAACTGCCGCTGGCGGCGGTGCCGTAGGTATAAGGCGTTGCCGCCGCCGTGTTGCCCATACTGACCGAGTGATAACTTTCAAGATAGCCACCGGTCATGTTGAGCAGACGACGGACCATTTTATCGCCGGAAAAGGTGCCGCCTGAAACCGCTGTGCCCACATGGACATAGCGCGATGCGGCGCCATATTTTTGTGTAAGCGTTTTTAATTGGCTGGCAATAAGCGTGGTGGCTTCATCCCATGAAATACGTTCGAACTTACCTTCCCCGCGTTTTCCCACGCGCTTCATCGGATATTTCAGACGGTCTGGATGGTATACAAATTTTCTGTAGGCGCGACCACGAACGCACGCGCGCATAACGGGCATTTGAGGATCTAATTCATTATCCGGACGCGTGGAGATTCGGGTGACTACGCCGTCGCTTACGTGAGCGCGAATATCGCATTTTCCGCCACAGTCAAACGTGCTGCACGTCTGTACAACTTTTTCCTCAGGCAGGCTCTCTGATGATGCCGGGACCTTTGCCTGCACGTTTCCCGTCGTCACAACAAACGGCAGGGTCGCCAGTGCCGACCCTGCCTGAATAAAATGACGACGAGAAATACCGTGTAATAAGTCTTCTTCCTGACTTTTATCTTTGTTCATTGCTCGTTCCTTCAAATAAAAACGCATTCTCGGGTTTTTGAAGGAACGAGCATTTGATAATTATCAAGCTAACTCTTCTGGAGTACCTCTTAACGATCTAATTCGAAATTCACCGTTGCCGTCTGGCCAGATTCATCCAATACAACTAATTGATAATTACCAGGCAAGGATAATTTGAATGAATAGTTCTTTTGGCGACCTTCCAGAGGTTCCCCATTTAAGAACCACCAGCGCTGGCCTTCTCCTCCCGTAGTCGTTAGCGAAAGGGTCATATTCACTTCACCAGGCAGGCGTTTGATAACCGCGCCCTCCCGGACTCCCGAAACGATCAGCGGCGCTGCATTGCTTTTGTCCAGTGGCGGACAGTCGGCTGATGAATCAGGAAGACGCGCCGCCCTTTTTTCCGCGGCGGGCAGCCATGGCTCCAGCGGCAGCGGCCAGACGTCGAGAACGTTCTCTTTTGCATCAGGGCAATCTGCCGCAACGCGTTTGCCCGTTTTATCTAGCCAGACCGGGAAACGAATGCCGCGGATGCCTTCCTGCCCCGGCAGCAGCAGCGTAGGCGGCTCGCTGCCGTCCAGCAGCCAGGTTGACAGGCGACGGCGGCAGTTTTCGCTGCCTTCCGGCAGCGATTGACCGCCCGGCCAGCAGATCACCCCTCGCCCTACGCTTGCCGGGCGAGGATCGCGCGGCAGTCGCGCTTCATCCAGCGTCGAACGTGACTGAAGCAGATTGTTGACCTGGTTCAACAGCGGAACGGCGCTCGCGAAGCCAAACTGCCCTGCAACGGGCGTACCGTCTGGTCGGCCGGTCCAGATGCCAATCACGTAACGGGCATTTAAACCGATAGCCCAGGCATCGCGGTAGCCGTAGCTGGTACCCGTTTTCCACGCCAGCGGCGCGATCTGCGGCAGAGCGCCATCCGGCAGGGGCTGCGCCTCATTGCCCAATATACGGCGAATAATCCACGCCGAGCCTGGCGACAGCAGCGGACGCTCAACCAGCGGATCGCTCGGCCGCAGCCGCAGCCGTCCCGCCTTTCCGTGTCGGGCAAAGGCGCTGTACGCCGCGGTGATATCCGACAGGCGCGCGCCAGCTCCGCCCAAAATCAGCGATAGGTTCGGCTGTGCGCCTGAAGGCAGTATGAGCGGCAACCCCGCGTTGCTGAGCATGCCCGCAAAACGTTTTGGTCCGAACGCTTCCAGCACCTGCACAGCTGGCAGGTTAAGCGAGCGTACCAGCGCCTCGCTCATGCTGACCGGGCCATGAAATCCGCTGTCAAAATTACCGGGACGATAGTCACCCGTTTTTCTGGGTACATCCTGCAGCAGCGAGGCAGGATGAATCAGGCCATCGTCCAGGGCCATGCCGTAAATAAAGGGTTTCAGTACCGATCCCGGGGATCGGATCGCATTCACCATATCGACATGGCTAAAGCGCGTGTCATCGTTAATATCAACCGAGCCAACCCAGCCGCGCACCTTCATGTCCGTATGATCGACAACGATCATCGCCAGCGAGCTGCGGGCAGGCAGACGGGTTTTCCAGTTCATTGCCAGCTCTTCAAGCTGCCGCTGCAGGGCCGCATCGAGCGTAGTAACAATTTTGGTTTCGCGACTTTTACCGAGCATCATGCGTGAAAAAAGCGGCGCCAGCTGCGGCATCTGCCGCGGTGCCAGCCATACCGGCTCCTCACGGGATTCCCGGACCTGTTTTGCAGACCAGACGCCCTGCGTCACCATTCGGTCGAGCACTTTATTGCGCGCCGCTTCGGCGCGTTCTGGCCAGCGGTCGGGACGCAAGCGGCTCGGCGCCTGGGGCAGTACCGCCAGCAGAGCGGCTTCGGAATAGCTGAGCTGCGAGGGCGGTTTACCCAGATAGGTCCAGCTTGCTGCCCCGACGCCCTGCAGCGTGCCGCCAAAAGGGGCACGGTTGAGGTACAGCGTGAGGATGTCGCGCTTGGAGAGATGCCACTCCAGCTGCATCGCCCGCCAGAGCTGACGAACTTTGCCACCAAAGGTGCGCGGATGCGGGTCAAGGAGCCGCGCTACCTGCATGGTAAGCGTACTGCCGCCAGAGACGACTTTGCCAGAACTGAGATCCTGCCAGGCGGCGCGCAGCACGGAGAACGGGTTTACGCCTGGATGATCCCAGAACCAGCGATCTTCGTACTGGATCAGGGCCTCAAGATAGCGGGGAGAAACCTCTTCAATGGAAACCGGATAGCGCCAGATTCCTTCGCTATCGGCGAAACGCCACAGCGGCGCGCCCTTCTCATCCACAACCACGCGTGCAGGGTTAACCTCTTTCAGAGGCAATGGCCACAGGCGGTCGGCGGCAATAATCAGCCCCCATAAAACGAGAAGCGCTCCCGCCAGCCATAGCCAGCGGGAGCGTGTCAGACGAGCTATCTGCATATTACGGAACAACAATCAGCGGGCCGCTGGCCGCACCCGTCGCACGCCACTGCGGAACGTACATAGACTCCACCATCGGCACGGGCACCTGATAGGTCCCCGGCGTCACGGCGCGCGCCAGATAGACCAGCGTAACCGGCTGCCCTTCGTTAACCGGCACCGCAGCCACGAAGCGATCGTCGCGGAACTCCATATGCTGAATGTCCGCCTGCTGCATCTGGTTCAGCAGGTTCTGCACTTCGCTGCCGCTGTCCTGCAGGCTTGCGCTGCTGTTCGCCAGGTTCTGGTTTTCCAGCTCCAGCCCTGCCGGGAGCAGGTCCACCACCAGCGCATCCGGCACGTTCTGGCTGGCTTTCACTTCCAGCCACACCAGCACCAGCTCACCGCTCTTCAGGGAAGAGAGTGACCTACTGCTGCCGTCGGTTGCCAGAATATGACGCTCAACCTGCAGCACGTTAGAGGCCGGCTGAGGCGCATATTCCGGGTAACCGGTGCTGTCGAGGCGCACCCACAGCGGCGCTGTACCGGTGTTAGTCACCTGCAGCGCGCCAAGCTGGTCACCGTTGACGTTTTGTACCTGCGATTTATCGCCGCTCAGCGGTTTTTCCGAGAAGCTGGCGGTTGCCTGCCATGCACCTGACAAGGTTTGCAGCGAACGTCCGGCAAGGAACAGCGCGTTGCTCTCCTGCGTTGACAGCCAGCGCTGGCTGAACGCTTCTTCAGACAAGGCGTTAAGCAGCGTGTTTTGCGCATCCGGCAGAAGCTTGTACTCTTCCAGCAGAGAGAGCATCAGCGCGTTATCGCGAAGCTGGCTGCCGTAATCGGCCATCCAGTTTTTGCTGTCGTTACGCGGCGTTTTGAGAGCCAGATCCAGCGCCTGCTGGCTGCGCGGGGCGTCGCCCATCAGCTTCAGCGCCATGCCCAGCTGCATCAGCGGCAGGCCAGAGGCCGCCTGACCGTGGCGATCCCAGATTTCACGCAGTGCGCCGAGCGGGGCTTTCTGCTGACGCGCCAGCACCAGCGAGGCATAGGCCTGTACGGCGAACTTGCTGGCCTGGGTGTCGTCGCTGTAGCGGATGGACATCATGCCGGGGTCCTGCAGATAGCGCAGAAGACGACTATTGGCATTGTTCACCGCGTCGGCCGGAACGCTGTAGCCCTGCTCACCGGCGCGGACCAGGAAGTCAGTCACGTAGGCGGTCAGCCAGTACTCTTCCGGACCATTTTTATCCCACAGGGCAAAACCGCCGTCGTCACGCTGCATTTGCAGCAGACGGGAAATACCGATATCAATCGCCGCGCGGCGTTTATCGTCCGTGTCGCCCTTGATGCCCAGCGCCGTCAGCTGCGCGGCGTTGGTATAGAGCGACGGGAAGAGGCCGCTGGTGGTTTGCTCCAGGCAGCCATACGGATACGCCTGCAGCTCTCGGATATAGCGCGCCAGGTTCAACGGCGGTTTGCCGCTCAGAAGCAGCTGCCCCTGCAGCGTGGCAGGCGAGAAGCCGGTGATGTGCTGTACCGGCGCGGTCCAGGACTCCCCCGGGTTCAGCATGGCGCCGGTATTGACCGTTTGTGCCGGGAATGCCGGACGCACGCCAATCTTCCAGCTCTTCTGCTGCGGAGCAAACGTCTCGCCTGGCAGCTGCAGGCCCGTTACCTGCGCGGATATTTCACCGTCACCGTAGCCCTCCAGCGCACGCACAGGAATAAACATCGTGCTGCGCGCGCCCGGCGGTAGCTGAACGGGCTGCGGCTGAGCGCCTTCCAGAGACAGCTTGCCGGATGCGGTCAGAGCCACGTTAAGCGTTTGCGGCTGGCCGGTCAGGTTAGTCAGGTCCAGCGTCAGTCGAGAGGTATCGCCACTTGCCAGGAAGCGCGGCGTGTTGAGCTCGGCGATGACCGGCGCGGCCACAATCACCTTATTCTCGCTGCTGCCAAAATCATCCTCCGTCCACGCCTGCGCCATCAGGCGCAGCTCGCCGTTGAAGTCGCCAATCGGCAGCGTGATGGTGCCTTCACCGTTGGCATCCAGCTCCACCGGCTGCGCCTGCTGGGCAATAATGGTGACATGGTTCACCGGCGGCTTACCGCCACGATTAAGTTCATCACCGTCGCCACCAAAGCGCAGCGCGGCCATTCGTCCCTGCCCTTCGATTACCTGGCCGTAAATATCATAGATGTCCGCGCCGTAGCGCTTCTGGCCGAAAAAGGCCTGCCACGGATCGGGCGTAACGTAATCGGTTATGTTCAGCACGCCGCTATCGACAGCCGAGAGCAGCACGTTCACCTTCTGCGGCACCGCGCCTTCCTTCACGCTGGCTTTTACCTTCACGGACAGCGTCTGATTAGGACGCATTTTCTGTGGCGTTTCCAGCGCGATGTTCAGACGGCGATTTTCATCGCCCATCGGCAGGTGCAACAGCCCGACCGCACGTTTCGGCGTGGCGGATTTGGATTTGTCGCCAGGTCGAACCACCAGCGTGCTGAGGTAAAGATCGTGGCGTTTCCAGGCTTTATCCACCGGAATGGAGAGATCCAGACCGTTTGCCGGTACGTCGATCTCTTTCCACCACAGCGGCCCTTCGCTGGATTCGATCATCGCATAGCCTTTACCCACCGCCGGGGCAGCGATATGCAGCTGAATGGTATCGCCCGGCTGGTACGACGGTTTATCGATTTTAAGCGTTACGCGGTCAGGGCGCGCCGCGCCGGTGCCGTCGCTGTTATCCTGCCAGCTGTAGCCGGCCCAGAAACGCACGCTGCTGACTATCTCATCAGGCGCTTTAACTTCCAGACGGTATGAGCCCCACTCCACCGGGAAGGTCACTTTGCCGGTTTCATCTGCCTTGAGGGTCAGTTCCTGTTCGCCTTCAACCAGATCTTTTTGGTCAAACTGAGACTGCCAGCCGTCGCTCTCGGACCAGTTCCAGAAGTAGTCGCGGCGCTCGCGGATCAGGCGAACCTGTAACCCGGATACTGCTTTTTTCGCCCCGCTGGCGTCGGCATAGACGATGTCAAAGCTGGCGTTGCCGTTTTCATCCACTATCGGCTGATTGACGGTGGTATCAGTGCGGTAGTCGTACACGGCCTTGCTGGCAAACTGCGGGCGAATACCCGGCAGCTCAGCCGCCGGCCAGATTGCCTGCTCGGCGCGACGCGTTACCGGACGGCCGCCGGACTCCAGCAGGCTGGCCTGCAGGATCAGCTGCAGCGGAGAGTGCACCTCTTTCCACTGGCTTTCGGTGGTGACCTGCCCGCGCCCCCGATCGTCCAGGGTAAGCTGCACTTCATCCAGGCTGCGGCTCAGGTTCTCTTCGGCGATATCACCAAACTGGAAGCCCGGCAGCGCGGTGACCGCCTCACGCAGCGGACGCAGGAACAGCTGGCCCTGCAGAGAATTGCCGTTCGCCGGTGCGCCATACAGGTAATACCCCACCACGTTAAAATCGACATTATCCTGCGGCGACACCGGCGCTTTTTGCCCGGTCAGATTGAGCGCCATGCGCTCAGGCATAAAATCTTCGACGTGGAAGTCCCAGAGCCGCTGCAGGTTGTCGCCGGTATTGGCGCGGATATGCCACATGCCGGTCTGGGCACCGCTATCGAGCGGATAGTTAAAGCGATAGAGACCGTTTTCGGGCTGAACCACAATGGTACGCGCCACCTGCCCGTCCGGGCGCAGCACGTCGAGTTTCACCGGCTGGGCGGGCAGCGGTTTTCCGTCGCTGTCGCGCAGCAGGCCGTTGAGGATCACCGTTTCCCCCGGACGATAGAGATCGCGCGGGCCAAACATGAAGAACTGCTTGCTGTAGCCAGGGCTGCCGGCGATGTCGAACTCCGCCAGGTCAAGTGCAGGCAGCTTGAGATCGAGCAGCGTGGTCTGGCCGTCTTTACTGGCGAGGATCAGCGCCGCCTCTTTGTCGGTCTCAAGCTTTGCGTGGCCGTCCGCATCGCTGTTCGCCTCGGCAAGCGTCTGCCCTTTGTCATTCAGCAGCGTCACGGTCACGCCGGTTTGCGCCGCACCGTTCTCCAGGCTCTGGGTGAAGATGTCCAGACGGTTATGATAGCGGTGAGCCGACAAGCCGATATCGCTCAGGGTAAAGAGCGTTGCCGCGTTGCTGTAGTTGTAGTGTCCGGCCTGATTCATCACCGCGATATAAACGCCAGACTGCTGGAGCGGTTTGATATCCTTCAGGGGCAACAGCAATTTTTCACGCGTGTTGCGCGAAGGGTTGAGGTCGAAACGGCCGGTATAGACCAGTTCCGCCATCTTTAGCAGGTTGTCGGACTCCCAGTTGGTCAGTGAGTTACGGTATTCCCACTGGCTGACAAACGAGGCCAGCGACTCCGGCTTCACGCGGTAGAAGTTCACGTCTACGTTGTTGACGTTGAGCGCCATCACCGGAAGACCTTCCACCACTTTGCCCGGCAGCAGCGAGCCCCGGCTGGCGAAACCGACCGTCGGTTCAACATCCCGGGTGGTCAGGGCTTTTTCGTAATCGATGCCGAAGGTCGCTTTGTTCAACGCTATCAGGCCACGATCGACGGTGACGACCAGATTGCGGTTTGGCTCCAGATGGCGCAGGCGAAGCTCTTTGAGGTTGGGCGCAAGTTCCCATGCCCCGTCAACTTTGCCGCTTTTCTTATCCACCACGTGAACCGACTTTGCGAAATCCTGCTCGGGATCCAGCGGGACAGAAAACGTGAGCACCAGCGTGGCGGCGCCATCAAGTTGCACCTCAGAAGCATCCAGCAACGTCAGCTCTTTGCCCTGGCTCTGGGCGGCCAGTTTAGCCAGTTTTTCTGCGTCGGGTTTTACCGGCGTTTTCTGTTCTGGTGCAGTTGAAGCCGCGGGAGCCGCAGCCTGAGGCTTATCGTCGCTGTTATCACAGCCGGCAAGCGTAAACGTGGTAAGTAGCGCGAGAGAGATCGCGGCTAAGCGAAACGGTTTCATCCTTTGTCCCTGGCCCGTGGAGCCTGTTGGTCGTCGTCCGGATAAGTATTATCCGCAAGTTTCATTAATTCAAAAAGTCCAATTTTAGATTCTGGAAGAGGCCTCGCAGGCGTGTGCAACAGGCCCGTCCCGTGTTGCAACACCGATCACAGCGCAGAACGTTACATGTTACCTTTCACGTCATTTGTTTTTAAAACAAGAAGATAGCTGGATAGAAACGCCTGCAGCCTGCTAATTTTAAGCCTGAGACGCACCCCGAGTGCGCGGTTCACAAAGAGAGAAAGCCATGAAACGAGCCGTGAACGCCCTACAAAATTTCGGAAAATCATTGTACGGACCGGTACTTATCTTACCGATCGTCGGTCTGTTTATCGCCTTTGGTAACGTGCTGGGTAACGGCAATCTGGCCGAGTATCTGCCGTTTCTTGGGCATCCTTTCATTCAAAATATCGGCCAGCTGATTGCGAAATCTGCCGTGTCGGTGCTGGTTAACCTGGCGCTGGTGTTTGCCGTCGGCATTCCGATTGGCCTGGCCACGCGGGATAAAGGCTACGCGGCGCTGATCGGTCTGGTGACCTTCGTGGTGTTTATCAACGCCATGAACGTCACGCTGCAGCTGCAGGGCGCGCTGGCGCCTGCAGACCAGATGAAGGCGGCCGGGCAAAGCATGGTGCTGGGCGTGCAGGCGCTGGAGATGGGCGTGTTCGCCGGGATACTGACCGGGGCGCTCTCAGGATACCTGTACAACAAATACTCCGGCGTACAGTTTAACGGCGCAATGGCGATTTATTCCGGCCACTGCTTTGTCGCCATCGTCATGCTCCCCGTCTCCATGCTGCTCGGCGTGGTGATGAGCGAGCTCTGGCCATTCGCGCAGCACGGCATCAGTACCTTAGCGCTGGCGATAAAAGGTTCCGGACCCTTTGGCGTGGCGATCTACGGTTTCCTTGAGCGCATTCTGGTGCCAACCGGCCTGCACCATCTGGTCTATACCCCGTTCCTCTATACCGAACTGGGCGGCACGCAGGAGGTATGCGGCACGACCTATCAGGGCGCGCGCAATATCTACTTCGCCGAGATGGCCTGCCCGGACGTGAAGCAGCTCAGCAGCACCGTGGTGTGGGACGCGCGCGGCATCAGCAAGATGTTCGGCCTGCCTGCGGCGGCGCTGGCGATGTACATGACCGCGAAGCCGGAGCGTAAAGCCATTGCCAAAGCGATTCTGATCCCGGCGGCGCTGACCTCGCTGCTGGTCGGCGTGACCGAGCCGATTGAGTTCTCGTTCCTGTTCGTCGCCCCGCTGCTGTTCGTGGTGCACGCGGTGCTGACCGGCATCGGCATGATGCTGTTCTCGCTGCTGGGCGTGCACGCCATCGGCGCTAACGGGATTATCGACTTCATCCTCTACAACCTGCCGCTCGGCACGGAGAAGTCCAACTGGCCGATGTACATCGTGGTCGGGCTGATCATGTTCGCCCTCTACTTCGTGGTGTTCCGCTTCCTGATCCTGCGCTTCAACATGAAGACGCCGGGCCGTGAGGATGACGATAAAGAGACGCGCCTCTACAGCAAGCAGGAGTACCAGGCCAAAGGCAATAACGATGGTCTTGGCGAGTCTATCGTGGCCGGGCTGGGCGGCCGGGAAAACATTGAAGTGGTGGATAACTGCTACACCCGCCTGCGCGTCACGGTGAAGGACGTCGCCATTATCGACGAGCCGCGCCTCAAAGCGACCGGCGCGAAAGGGATTATCAAACAAGGTAACAACGTTCAGGTGGTCTACGGGCTGCACGTCAAAAAAATGCGAGAAGCCGTTGAGACGTTTCTCTGAAAGGAGCTAAAGATGTTTACACCCCCATTCATTCTGTCGATCGCCGGCGGCGGTAGCACCTACACGCCGGGTATTGTAAAAAGCCTGATGGTGCGCCTGCAGGATTTCCCGCTGGCCGAAATCCGCCTGTATGACATCGACGAGGCGCGTCAGAACACCATTGCGCCCGTTGTCGAGAAGGTCATTCGCGACCACAGCCAGAGCATTAAATTTACCGTGACCGGCGACCCGGAAGTGGCCTTCAGCGGCGCGCATTTCGTCTTCGCCCAGATGCGCGTTGGTCAGTACAAGATGCGCGAGCAGGACGAGAAGATCCCGCTGCGTCACGGCGTGGTCGGCCAGGAAACCTGCGGCCCAGGCGGGCTGGCGTACGGCCTGCGCACGATCCTGCCGATGGTGGAGCTTATCGATCTGGTGGATCGCTACGCGCATGAAAAAGCCTGGATCGTCAACTACTCCAACCCGGCGGCGATCGTCGCGGAGGGTGTGCGCCGCCTGCGGCCAAATGCGCGGGTGCTGAACATCTGCGATATGCCGGTGGCCGCAATGCGCAATATGGGCGCTATTCTGGGCGTCGATCGCCGTAAGCTGGAGGTGGACTACTTTGGCCTGAACCACTTCGGCTGGTTTACCCGCGTACTGGTGGACGGCGAAGACAAGCTGCCCGAGCTGCGTAAGCATATCGCGAAGTTTGGCCTGCTGACGGAGGACGCCGCCAAAACCGACCCGCAGCACTCGGATCCGTCATGGGTGAAAACCTGGCGCAACATCAAGCCGATTATGGATAACTTCCCGGAGTATTTGCCGAACCCGTATCTGCAGTATTACCTGATGCCGAACCAGATTGTGGAGCATCAGAACCCAGACTATACCCGCGCCAACGAAGTGATGAACGGGCGTGAGAAAAAGCTGTTCGCCGCTGCCGAGGAATATAAGCGCACCGGAATATTGCCGGATGCCTTCCACGTTGGCGTGCACGGCGAATTTATCGTCGACGTGGCCTGCTCGCTGGCGTTCAACCAGCGCCAGCGCCATCTGGTCATGGTGGAGAACCGCGGGGCAATTACCAATCTGCCGTACGATGCGGTGGTGGAAGTGCCCGCGTATATCACCTCCGAAGGGCCGGAACCCATCCGCGTGGGGCAGGTGCCGCTGTTCCACCAGACGCTGCTACAACAGCAGCTGGCGTCTGAACAGCTGCTGGTAGAGGCGACCATCGAAGGCAGCTATGAGAAAGCGCTGCAGGCATTCACCCTCAACCGCACCGTGCCGACCATGGAACACGCGAAGGCGATTCTGGATGAGATGATTGAAGCCAACCGCGACTATTGGCCTGCGCTGCAAAAAGCCTGGCAGGACGGCGAAGCGGTGAAAAAATAAGGGGTTGCTCGCGAGTTGAACGCGGTTTGCTTGTCGGTGTCAGAAAAAACACCGACAATCCTTTTTTACGGAAAAGAACGGAGGCAACCCATGTCCACCTCATATTTTGTCGCCGCCGACTGGCTGATTGAGCACGGCGACGACCCGGAAGTTCAGATTATTGACGCGCGCATGGCCCCGCCGGGGCAAGAGCATCGCGACGTTCCCGGTGAATACCGCGCAGGGCACCTGCCTGGCGCGGTATTTTTTGATATTGAAGCCCTCTCCGATCGTACCTCTCCCCTACCGCACATGCTGCCGCGCCCGGAAGCGTTTTCCGTGGCGATGCGCGAGCTTGGCGTCAGCAAGGACAAACACCTTGTTGTTTACGATGAAGGTAACCTCTTCTCCGCGCCGCGCGCCTGGTGGATGCTCAAAAACTTCGGCGTGGAAAAAGTCTCGATTCTGGCGGGCGGGCTTGCAGGCTGGAAGCGCGACGAGCTGCCGCTCCAGCAGGGCGACGTGACGCTGCCGGAAGGCGAGTTCGATGCCACCTTTGACGCTAATATCGTTAAGCGTCTGACCGACGTGCTGGTGGTCAGCCACGAAAAAACCGCGCAAATCGTCGATGCGCGTCCTGCGCCACGCTTTAATGCCGAAGCGGACGAGCCGCGTCCGGGGCTGAAGCGCGGACATATCCCGGGCGCGCTGAACGTGCCGTGGGGCGATCTGGTGTTTGAAGGCGAGCTGAAAACCACCGACGAGCTGCGCGTTATTTTCGATCGTGCGGGCGTGGATTTGCATCGTCCGATCGTTGCCAGCTGCGGCTCAGGCGTGACGGCCTGCGTGGTGATCCTGGCGCTCGCCACGCTCGGCGCGAACGACGTCACGCTCTACGACGGCGCATGGAGCGAATGGGGCGCGCGTGACGATCTGCCGGTTGAACCGGCTAAATAATGGATAACCGCCTGGCCACGCTGTTAACGCGCGGGGCATCATTGACCCGCGCGGAGTATCGCGTCCTCGCGCACCTTACCGAGCATCCGCTTCTGGTAGGCAACATCACGGTGCGCGAGCTGGCGCAGGCAACGTTCGTCTCCACGGCCACCATCATGCGGCTGTGCCAGAAGCTGGGGTTCAGCGGCTTTAGCGAATTCATCTGGCACTGCAAGCAGCTGCTCTCCGATACGCCGCATATTGCCGCCCAGGCACAGTCTCGACCTGAACTGCCCGCGCTGTTTAATCAGTTCATCGCCAACTACCAGCAAACCTTCCAGTGGATTACCCACAACAAACGCCAGCAGTTTGCCGACCTGCTGCGCCAGAAGGAGAGCTTCTTTCTCTACGGCGCCGGGTTTTCTTATCTGTTTGCGGAGTACCTGACCAAGAAGCTGCAGGTGCTGGGCAAAACGGCATTTATCTCCGGGCCGGGCGATAGCCGAAATATTTTTCTCAGCAACGCCGCGCGGTATCAGGTATTTATCGCCGTCTCGCGCAGCGGCGAAACGGAGCAGGTGCTGGATAAAGTGCGGATTGCCAAAAACGTGGGCATGACGGTTATTGCCTTCACCCGCGCGTCTGCCAATACGCTGGCTGGCATGGCCGATCTGCATTTCGCGTTGTATGACGAAGCGGTGCACTTCGCCGCCGAAGCCGCGGGGGTGACGTCGTTTGAGTCGAACCTGGTGCTGCTGATGGATTTACTGCTGCTGGAAGCAACGGGGTGAAACTCACCCCGCTGTAATCAGATGATGCGGTTGGTCTTGAGATCGCGCAGGAAGCCGCCCCAGCGACGTTCGTAGAACGGCGTGATGTGCTCGGTAATAAAATGGCTGATGCCCTTTTCGCCTTTCTTCACCTGGCAGATATCAATGGGCTCATCGCCCGGCAGCGTGTCGGTCGCCACGCTTCCCGCCGCCTGAATGATCTCCTCGATGTCGCCGTCTGCCTCTATTCCTATCAATAACACCGGCTGTTCGTCGGCGCGCTCTTTAATGGAGCAAAGGAACGCCCGCTTCACCGGTTTGATGGTTTTAAACAGCGTGGTCAGGGAGTCAATCATCTGGGCTGGCGGCTCAGCCACGTCAGACAGCAGCAGCGTTTCGCCCCCTTCAAGCACCTCCTGGGTGCTGAGCGGGTTGCCCTCTTCGCCCATCAGGTGGCTGATTTCACGCGGGGTAAACTCTTTCCCGGTCGGCAATTTAGCGTTGAGGAAAAGCGTCTGCCCCAACGTCATTTCAAACAGGGTACGCACCGGCATCACTACGAACGCCTGTTCGTCTTCTACCGCTTCCTGCAACGCTTCGAGGGAGGTGAAGAACGGGATCACCGAGGTGCCGTCGTCTTTCTCCCAGTGCAGCAGATCCAGCGCGCTGTCTTCCACAACCTGCTCCCCTTCCGCCGCCGTTCCCGGCACCCAGACGGTGGATTCCAGCAGCGTGCGGAAAAATGCCGGACGGTGGGCGGGCTCGGTCGCCGCCTGCTCCAGCAGGGTTTCTAATTCGTTTTTGGTTTCGGACATAACAATTCCAGATGATGCATTTCCCCCTCACCCTAACCCTCTCCCCAAAGGGGAGAGGGAATTTGAACACCCTCTCCCCTTTGGGGAGAGGGCTGGGGTGAGGGGACAATTATTACTCAGCCGTCAGCAGGTTCGCTACGGTACGCACGCCCAGACCGGTCGCGCCCGCGGACCACTGCTCAACCGCCGCTTTACGGTAGGTTGCGGAGCAGTCGATGTGCAGCCAGCCTTCGTGATAGTTCTCAACGAAGTGGGACAGGAAGCCTGCCGCCGTGCTTGCACCCGCCGGGTAAGCCGCGCTCGCTGTGTTGTTCAGCTCGGCAAAGTTAGACGGCAGCTGGCTGCGGTGGAACTCCGCCAGCGGCAGACGCCAGAACGGCTCGTTTTCCGCAGCGGCACTTGCCAGCAGGCGAGCGGCCAGCTTGTCGTCGAAGCTGAACAGCGCATGGTAATCGTTGCCCAGGGCGGTTTTCGCCGCGCCTGTCAGGGTCGCCATGTCGATAATCAGCTCTGGCTTCTGCGCGGAGGCGTCGATCAGGCCATCGGCCAGCACCAGACGGCCTTCGGCGTCGGTGTTCATCACCTCAACGTTTTTGCCGTTGCGGTAGCGAATGATGTCGCCCAGCTTGAAGGCGTTACCGCTCACCATGTTGTCCGCACAGCACAGGTACAGCTTCACGCGCTTGTTCAGACCGCGGGTAATGGCAAACGCCAGCGCGCCGGTGATGGTTGCCGCGCCGCCCATGTCGGACTTCATGGAGTCCATGAATGCGCTCTGCTTCAGGCTGTAGCCGCCGGTGTCGAAGGTGATGCCTTTACCGACCAGGCAGGCAAAGACCGGCGCCTCTTTATCCCCGGTTGGGTTGTAATCCAGCGCCAGCAGGACCGGAGGACGCTCTGAACCCCGGCCCACGGTGTGGATACCCATGTAGTTCTGCTCGCGCAGGTCTTCACCTTTGGTGATGCGGTAAGACATTTTGTCGCCCGCCACGCCGCACAGCAGGTCAACGGCGCGCTGCGCCAGCTGCTCTGGGCCTAGCTCTTCCGCCGGGGCGTTAATGGTGTCGCGCACCCAGTCGATGATTTTCAGGCGGCTTTCCAGCTCTTTCTGACCCGCTTCATCAAGGTTTGCCCACTCAATTTTGCGGGTGCCTTTAGGCCCTTTGTAACCTGCCCAGAACGCCCAGCTGCGGTCGGTATCCCAGCCTTCGCCTGCCAGAGTCACATGCTTAATGCCGAGGCCGTCAATTTTGCGGGCGGCGCGCTGGATCAGGCCGGTATCATCTTTGCCCGTCAGGTGCAGGGTAATACCGTCGTTGTTGATGCTGTAGGTAGCTTTTTCGCCCCAGCGAGCGTCGGCAGGCTGCGTGGAGAGCGTAATCTTCATCGCTTCGGTCATTTTATTTATCCTTATTAGCAAACGGGCCGCCTGAAGGCAGCCCGCTAGGTGATTTACTCTGCTTCATCTAACCAGACTAACAGAATCGCCTCCAGAATTTTTTCATTGGATGCGCTTGGATCGTCGTCAAAATCCTCTAAATCGCAGATCCACTGATGCATGTCGGTGAATCGTACGGTCTTCGGATCGAGATCCGGGTTCGCGTCGTAAAGCGCTTCGCCGATTTCACGGCTGTCTGTCCACTTCAGTCCCATATCAATGCTCGCGTGCGTGGTTGATGGTGTAGCGTGGGAATTCCACGACCAGATCTTCATCGGTCACCAGCGCCTGGCAGCTCAGGCGGCTGTCTGGCTCCAGTCCCCATGCTTTATCCAGCATGTCGTCTTCGTCTTCGGTGCTCTCGGCGAGAGAGTCGAAACCTTCACGCACAACGCAGTGGCAGGTGGTGCAGGCACAGGATTTTTCACAGGCGTGTTCCACTTCGATACCTGCACGCAGGGCAACATCGAGAATGGTTTCGCCGGTCTTCGCTTCCAGAACAGCACCATCCGGACACAGGTCCGCATGAGGCAAAATAACAATCTTTGGCATATTAAACCTCGTCCACGGACTGGCCTTTCAGCGCGACGCGGACAGATTTGTCCATGCGGCGAGCAGCAAAGTCCTGGGTTTGTTTATCAACGTTTTTAATGGCTTCTTCTATTGCCTCAGCGTCATTGCCTTCGGCAACTGCGCTCAAGCGCGCGGCAGCATCGTCAATCAACTGACGCTCAGCGGCGCTTAACAGCGCGGCATCGGCAGCAAGCGCGCCGTTCAGGCTTTCCAGCACGCGGGCGGCTTCAACTTTCTGTTCAGCCAGCATACGCGCCTTCACATCCTGCTCGGCGTAGCTCATTGAGTCCTGAATCATGGAGGCGATTTCGCCATCGGTCAGGCCGTAGGACGGCTTCACCTGGATGGACGATTCCACGCCGGTGGATTTTTCCATCGCCGTGACGCTCAGCAGGCCGTCCGCATCCACCTGGAAGGTGACGCGAATATGCGCCCCGCCCGCAGGCAGCGCCGGAATACCGCGCAGCGCAAAGCGCGCCAGAGAGCGGCAGTCCTGCACCAGCTCGCGTTCGCCCTGCATCACGTGGATGGACATCGCGGTCTGGCCGTCTTTGAAGGTGGTGAACTCCTGCGCGCGCGCCACCGGAATGGTGGTGTTACGCGGGATCACTTTCTCCACCAGGCCGCCCATGGTTTCTAACCCCAGCGACAGCGGGATGACGTCCAGCAGCAGCATTTCGCTGTCCGGCTTGTTGCCGACCAGGATATCGGCCTGGATTGCAGCGCCCACGGCAACTACTTTATCCGGGTCGATGGAGGTCAGCGGCGTGCGGCCAAAGAATTCGCCCACGCGCTCTCGCACCAGCGGCACGCGGGTCGATCCGCCCACCATGACCACTTCCAGCACCTCGTTCGCCTCAACGCCCGCATCTTTCAATGCGCGACGGCAGGCCAGCAGGGTGCGTTTCACCAGCGGGGCAATCAGGTCGTCGAACTTGTCGCGGGTGATGTCACCCTGCCAGCCCGCAACGTTAACGGTAACCGTCTGCGCATCGCTCAGGGCGATTTTGGCGTCGATGGCGGCATCCAACAGTTCACGCTGTACTCGCGCATCGCTGCGATCGGTAATGCCCGCCTGCTCGCGAATGTAATCAGCCAGCAGATGGTCGAAGTCATCGCCGCCCAGCGCGGAATCCCCGCCGGTCGCCAGCACTTCAAACACTCCGCGGCTTAAGCGCAGGATCGAGATATCAAAGGTGCCGCCGCCGAGATCGTAAACCGCAATGACCCCTTCCTGACCGGAGTCGAGGCCGTAGGCAATCGCCGCCGCCGTGGGTTCGTTCAGCAGGCGCAGCACGTGCAGGCCCGCCAGACGCGCGGCGTCTTTGGTGCCCTGACGCTGTGCATCATCAAAATAGGCCGGAACGGTAATGACTACGCCGTCCAGATCGCCGCCGAGCGTCGCCGTCGCGCGCGCCGCCAGCGCTTTGAGGATGTCGGAGGAAACGCGAATCGGGTTCAGCAGACCGGCCGCGGTTGCGATCATCGGCAGGCCGTTTTCACTGGCCTGCAGCTGATACGGCAGATGCGGGTAGCGGGTCTGAATATCGGCCAGCGAGCGGCCCATCATGCGCTTTACGGAGCTGATGGTGTTGGCCGGATCGCGCGCGGCGTTGGCGCGAGCGTCATAGCCGACCGCGTGCCCCTGCTGCTGGTAGTGGACCACGGAAGGCAGCAGATGGCGGCCCTGCTCGTCGGCCAGCGTTTCCGCCTGGCCGCTGCGCACGGTCGCCACGAGGGAATTGGTGGTGCCCAAATCAATACCCACCGCCAGACGACGCTGGTGCGGTGCGGCACTTAAGCCAGGCTCACTAATTTGTAATAAGGCCATAATTGCTTCCGAAATTAAAAATCGAGCAGCTTTTCTTCGAGTTGTTCAGCACTGCTTCGTAGTTTATCGAGAAAACGGAGTTTGCGCACAGTGTCTGCCGCCACGTCCCAGGTCTCGTTGTTCAGTTGCTCCACCATCTGCTGATGGCGGGTATCGAACATGCCCTTAACGCGCTTGATAAAGCTTTCCAGACGCGCTTCGTCTTTGGCCTGCTCTATCTCATCCAGCTCTTCGCGAAGCTCCAGCTGTTCCATCAGAAACGCGGTGTCGCGAACGGTGTGCTGTTCGCTCGCCAGGTCAAAACCGTGGAGCGAGAGCAGATATTCTGCACGCGCCAGCGGATGACGCAGCGTCTGCCAGGCCTGGTTGATGGTCGCAGAGTGGGAAACCGCAGCCAGTTGCTCTGACTGAGAACCGCTCGCGAATTTATCCGGATGGTACTGACGCTGCAGATCCTGAAAGCGGATCGTCAGCGCCTGCAGATCGATCGGGTATTGAGCGGGTAATCCGAAGAGAGTGAAGTAATCCATAACAATCTCAGGGGTAGCCTGTTAGAACAAACCCCACGCGTAGCTGGTACGCCACGGTGGGGTTTCGGATGACGCGCGGTTAAACGTGGAAGCTTTCGCCGCAACCACACTCGTCTTTGACGTTCGGGTTCGTAAATTTGAACCCTTCGTTCAGGCCTTCTTTGACGAAGTCCAGCTGAGTGCCGTTGAGGAATTGCAGGCTTTTGCCATCGACCACCACCTTCACGCCCTTGTCTTCAAACACGGTGTCGTCAGACGCCGGTTCATCAACAAACTCCAGTACGTAAGCCATACCAGAACAGCCGGAGGTACGTACGCCCAGTCGCAGGCCAAAGCCTTTACCACGGTTCGCCAGAAAAGAGCTTACTCGCGCGGCAGCGCTGTCGCTAAGGGTAATCGACATACTCAAACCTCAATTATTTTGCTTCACGTTTGCTTTTGTAATCCGCAATGGCGGCTTTGATCGCGTCTTCTGCCAGAATTGAACAGTGAATTTTCACCGGCGGCAGTTCGAGTTCTTCAGCAATATCGGTGTTCTTGATAGCCTGTGCTTCGTCCAGAGACTTGCCCTTCACCCATTCGGTCACCAGGGAGCTGGACGCGATTGCAGAACCGCAGCCGTAGGTCTTGAAGCGCGCGTCTTCAATGATACCTTCATTGTTGACTTTAATCTGCAACTTCATCACGTCGCCACACGCCGGTGCACCGACCATGCCGCTACCTACGGATTCATCGCTGTTGTCAAAAGAGCCAACGTTGCGCGGGTTCTCGTAATGATCGATGACTTTTTCGCTGTATGCCATGATTGAATTCTCCTTATGTACCGATTAGTGATGTGACCATTCAATGCTGTTCAGATCCACGCCCTGCTTGAACATTTCCCACAGTGGAGAGAGGTCACGCAGACGGCCGATGGAGTTGCGAACCAGCTTGATGGTGTAGTCAATCTCTTCTTCGGTAGTGAAACGACCTAAAGAGAAACGGATAGAGCTGTGTGCCAGCTCGTCGGTCATGCCCAGCGCGCGAAGCACGTAGGATGGCTCGAGGCTTGCAGACGTACAGGCAGAACCGGAAGAGACGGCCAAATCTTTCAGGGCCATGATCAGCGATTCGCCTTCAACATAGTTGAAGCTGACGTTAAGGATGTTCGGTGCGCCCTGCTCGAGATCGCCGTTCAGATACACTTCTTCCATATCCTTCACGCCGTCCCACAGACGGTTACGCAGCGTGCGCAGGCGCGCCATCTCGGTTTCCATCTCTTCTTTTGCAATGCGGTATGCTTCGCCCATGCCCACGATCTGGTGAACAGGCAGCGTACCGGAACGCATGCCGCGCTCGTGACCGCCGCCGTGCATCTGTGCTTCGATGCGGATACGTGGCTTACGACGCACGTACAGCGCGCCAATACCTTTCGGGCCATAGATTTTGTGGCCGGAGAAGGACATGAGGTCCACTTTCAGCTGGCTCAGGTCGATAGGCAGTTTGCCCACGCTCTGGGTCGCATCCACGTGGTAGATGATACCGCGCGCGCGGCACATTTCACCGATGGTGGCGATGTCCTGAACGACGCCGATTTCGTTGTTCACGTGCATGATGGAGACCAGAATGGTGTCGTCACGCATGGCCGCTTCGAGCTCTTTGAGATCGATGATCCCGTTACTCTGCGGCGCAAGGTAAGTCACGTCAAACCCTTCACGCTCAAGCTGACGGCAGGTGTCCAGCACGGCTTTGTGTTCGGTTTTACTGGTGATGATGTGCTTGCCTTTTTTCTGATAAAAGTTGGCAGCACCTTTGATAGCCAGGTTGTCGGATTCGGTCGCGCCGGAGGTGAAAACAATTTCACGCGGGTCGGCACCCACCAGGTCAGCAATCTGATTACGGGCGATATCAACCGCCTCTTCAGCATGCCAGCCAAAACGGTGTGAACGGGAAGCTGGGTTACCAAAGTTTCCGTCCAGGGTCAGACACTGCATCATCTTCTCGGCAACACGCGGGTCCACCGGCGTGGTTGCGGAGTAGTCGAGATAAATCGGTAATTTCATTGCTCTATAAACTCCGTACATCGCTTCAATGCAAGGAATCAGGCAACCGGCTGGATGTACGACCGAGTACGCGGGGTGTTATCACCCCGGCCTGATTCTGAAATACTTATCTTTTTATTAGGCGCGCAGCTTAACGTCGATTGCGTCTTGCGCGCGGGTGCTGCGTTGTGACTCATGGCTCTGCTGGCGGCCCGACACGTCCAGAACTTCCTGGTTATTGACCAGTTCACCCAGGGTGATGTTGTTCAGGAAACCGGTCAGACGGTCGCTCAGATCGCGCCACAGCGCGTGGGTCAGGCACTTATCGCCGCCCTGGCAGCCGCCTTTACCCTGGCAACGGGTCGCGTCGACGGATTCGTCTACTGCACTGATCACTTCGCCAACCGCAATACTGCCCGCGTCTTTACCCAGCAGATAGCCGCCGCCTGGGCCACGAACGCTGGAAACCAGTCCATTTTTACGCAGTCTGGAGAACAGCTGCTCCAGATAAGAGAGGGAGATCCCCTGTCGTTCAGAAATATCAGCCAACGGAACCGGGCCCGCTTCGGAGTTGAGCGCAACGTCCAGCATCGCGGTCACGGCATAACGCCCTTTAGATGTCAGTCTCATGTCTTACTTAACCTCAAACTCGCCCCTGCCCGGGGTTTTTTATTGTAAAATGGGGGTATTGCATAGCAGGGCCAAGTCTGACATTCCTGACTAAATTGGTCAACTATTTACTTGACTGTTTTAGTCAGGTATTTAACCTTCTGTGCCGTTTTTTTGTCGG
>NZ_SJOO01000018.1 GCF_004331265.1 Enterobacter wuhouensis
AATATTCGCCGTCCTTCAGGCGCCTGGGCGATACCGTTCTGCTCAATCGACGCCAGAATTCCGCGCAGGATGTTCAGCTCCTGGCTTTCCGGGCGGGCGCGGGTGAACATACGGCGCAGCTTGTTCATCACCTGGCCCGGGTGGCCTTCACGGATAAAGCCGGTTGAGAGCAGCGTCTGCTCCAGATGACCGTAAAAGCGCTCGAGGTCGTCCACCAGCGGATAGGCCGTCTCTTCTTTCGGTTCTACCTGTTTATCCTGCGTCGCCAGCCATGCCATACGCACTTCATAGGCGATAACCTGCACCGCCATCGCCAGGTTCAGCGAGCTATATTCCGGGTTGGCGGCAATCGCCACGTGATAGTGGCACTTCTGCAGTTCGTCGTTGGTCAGGCCAACGCGCTCGCGGCCAAACACCAGCGCCACCGGCGCCTGTTCTGCTTCTGAAACGCTTTTGAGGCCGCATTCGCGCGGGTCCAGCATCGGCCACGGCAGCGTGCGGGAGCGCGCGCTGGTGCCGACAACGAGGCTGCAGCCGGCCAGCGCTTCGTCCAGGGTATCGACGATCTGGGCGTTGCCGATCACGTCGCTGGCGCCGGCCGCCAGGGCGATGGCCTGCGAGTCTGGCTTCACCAGCGGGTTAACCAGCCACAGGTTTGTTAAGCCCATGGTTTTCATAGCGCGGGCCACGGAGCCCATGTTGCCGGTGTGCGATGTTTCAACCAGCACGATTCGAATGTTTTGCAGCATAATTTTTAGGTGTCTGAATTCAGTGTCTGAAGAATATTCCGGCATATTATCATATTCGAGAGACATAATCCGATCCCGCTGCTATACTCTGCGCCGATTTTCCTGTTCTTTAACATCCAGTGAGAGAGACCGATGCATCCGATGCTGACCATCGCCGTGCGCGCAGCGCGCAAGGCGGGTAATGTAATTGCCAAACACTACGAAACTCCAGACTCCGTAGAAACCAGCCAGAAAGGCAGCAATGATTTCGTGACTAACGTCGATAAAGCCGCAGAAGCGATTATTATCGAAACAATCCGCAAATCTTACCCGCAGCACACCATCATCACCGAAGAAAGCGGTGAACATGAAGGTACCGATCAGGATGTTCAATGGGTTATCGATCCACTGGATGGCACCACCAACTTCGTAAAACGCCTGCCACACTTCTCTGTGTCTATTGCAGTACGCATTAAAGGCCGTACTGAAGTCGCCGTTGTCTACGATCCAATGCGTAACGAACTGTTCACCGCGACCCGCGGTCAGGGCGCACAGCTGAACGGTTACCGTCTGCGCTGCAGCAACGCTCGCGATCTGGACGGCACCATCCTGGCGACCGGTTTCCCGTTCAAGGCGAAGCAGCACGCGACCACCTATATGAATATCCTGGGCAAACTGTTCACCGAATGCGCCGATTTCCGTCGCACCGGTTCTGCTGCGCTGGATCTGGCCTACGTTGCGACCGGCCGCGTTGACGGTTACTTCGAGCTGTCGCTGAAGCCCTGGGACTTTGCGGCGGGCGAGCTGATCGCACGTGAAGCAGGCGCGATTGTTTGCGATTTCACCGGCGGCCACAACTACATGACCACCGGCAACATCGTTGCAGGTAACCCACGCGTTGTTAAAGCCATGCTGGCAAACATGCGTGAAGAACTGAGCGATGCGCTGAAGCGCTAATTCAGCATATTATGCCCGGTGGCGCTACGCTTACCGGGCCTACAAAATCCCTCAGATACGGCTAAAACGGCCGCAATCCCCTTCCCACCGGCACCGCGCTCATCCACATCGTTACCGCTGCCACCAGCAGAATCACCCCGCCCGCCAGAGCAAGCGTCGTCCACCCTACTTGCCTCCACAGCACCGGCGTTTTATTGCCGCTGAGTTTTACCGCCAGCTGACGGAAGCTGTGCACCAGTAACGCCAAAGACGAAATGGTGAGAGAGGTTCCCGCCGCCATCGCCAGCGCAGAAAGCATTCCCCAGCCGAACACGCCAATCACCTTACTGAACAGCAGCACCATGATCGCTCCCGAGCACGGGCGCATGCCCATCGAAAGCACAATCATCAGCCGCGCGCGCCAGTCGTCACCGTTCTGTAATTGTTCCTGCGTGGGCAGATGCTGATGCCCGCAGCCGCAGCTTTCATCATGAACGTGATGCGGAGTGAAGGCTTTGAATTTGGGCGTTTGCAGCAGCGCGCGCAGTTTTTTCAGCGCGCGCCAGCAGAGTATTAATCCCAGCACGCCTACCAGCGCATAGCTCCCCTTCTCCAGCCAGAAGCTGCTCAAGTGCAGCTGGCGCGCAGGCAGCTGTAAGAGCGAAAGCACGACCACGACGAGCGTAATCGCCACGCCGCCCTGCAGCAGCGAGGAGGCCAGCGTCAGGCCAATGCTCGATCTCAACTTCGAGGGATGGGTCGCAAGCCAGGTGGTGATGACGATTTTGCCGTGCCCTGGCCCCAGGGCGTGCAGCACGCCATAGATAAAGCTGAACGCCAGCAGGGAACCGCCTGCTTTGGTCGGGTTCTCCGCAACGGCCTTCAGCAGCCCGCTCATCTGTTGATTGACTTCACGCTGCCAGATAATGCTTTTCATCATCACCTGCGGCCAGGCCTGCCACAGCCATAGCGCGCCGAAAACGGCGAACAGCAAAAAGATTGCCAGCGGCCACAGGTGCAGCCAGCGGCGCGGTTTTCGACCCGGGGAGGAGATCACTGACATTGCAACGTCACCTCCTGGGCAAACTGTTTACCCAACTCCATATCCTCCGGTGGTGCATCGGCTTTATCAAGCGAGAGAGCAAAGTTGAGCGTCTCGTCGCTTGGCTTCGGCGTATGAACGGCGAGTTTGCAGGCTTTTTGCAGCGCAGCCGGTAACGTTACGTCGCTGTCCTCGGCGTAGCTCATATCGACGTAGTAGGTGGGATCGAAGGTGGAAAAAGTGTACTTCTGCCCCGCCAGCGGCTGAGGGTGCGCCAGCGGAAGGATAAACGTCAGCACCGCCTGATGTCCGTCGCGCGACATACCGTACTCGGTTGGGCGGTTGAGAAACTTCACCTTCTGTCCGTTGTGCCAGAACTCGGTGAAATAGTGCTGGCCCAGCACATTGGCCATCACTTCTGCCGCCAGCTTCTTCCAGATCTCATCCCCGGGCTTCGCGTTTCCCGCGTCATACAGCAGGTCTGCCGAGGTGATTTCATCCATCGTCCAGCGCATTTTCAGGCCGCTGAGCTGCGTGCCGTCCGTCACCAGCGCGGTTTTCAGGCTGATGAAGCTGTGAGGGTGCGCGCTGGCGGTGAAAGTCAAAACCGCCAAAAATAACGCTGTCGCGCTTTGTTTAACTATTTGCATCAATTCCTCACGTCAAAAATACTGTGATGTTCGCCAGCAATCCTGAGTGAAAGGCCTGCCGGTGCGCTTTTCAGCGTCCATCCTTTAGCTATTCTTATCAAACATTCTTACTGGATACCCGACAGATGATGACGACGCTTGAAATTCCATCTGTGCTTTCCAGTTCGCAGCGCCGCTGCCAGGTGCTTTTGATGCTTTACCTGCCGGATGCTGCCGTCACCGCCCAAAGCATAATTGCGACTAATGGCGTTGACGATGTTCTGGCACGGCAAGATATAGCCGAGACGCGTGACGAAATCCAGCGCTATCACCGGCTTGATATCGTGACGCACGCAGACGGCTGCTACCGAATTGAAGGCTCTGCCCTTAATCAACGCCTTTGCCTGCTGCACTGGCTGCGCAGGGCGCTCCGGCTTTGCCCGCAGTTTGTCTCGCATCAGTTTACCCCCGCCTTGAAAACCGCGCTTAAACAGCACGGCATTGCGCGACCGCTTTATGACGATGCGAATCTGCGGGCGCTGATCGGCTTCTGCTCGCGCAAGCTTCAGCGCCAGTTTGAGTGCCGCGACGTGCAGTTTTTACAGCTCTATCTGCAATACTGCCTTATCCAGCACCATCTGGGGAATACGCCGCAATTTTCACACTCGCAGCGCAGCTGGACCCAGTCAAGGGGCGAGTATTTTACGGCTCAGGAAATTATCCGCCACTGGAAACGCCGCGTTCCTCAGGGCGCTCACGTGGATGAACAGCTGTTCCTGGCGCTACTCTTTATGATGCTGCGCACGCCGGACCCGGTAATGGATAAGCACCAGCAGGACCAGCGCCTGCGTCGGGCAATTGTGCGGATGGTCGCCCGATTCCGCTCGCAAACCGGAATGAACTTTAGCGATGAGCAAGGGCTAACCGATCAGCTCTACATCCATCTGGCTCAGGCGCTGGACCGCTCGCTCTTCGAAATCGGCATCGATAACAGCCTGCCGGAAGAGATCCATCGACTTTACCCGCGCCTGCTGCGCACCACTAAAGAGGTGCTGTTTGAGCTGGAAGCCGAATTTGGGCTGCGCTTCTCCGATGAAGAAATGGCGCTCGTGGCGGTCATTTTTGGTGCCTGGCTGATGCAGGAGACCGACCTGCACGAGAAGCAGGTGGTGTTGTTGACCGGAGAGGATAAATCCTGCGAGGAAGTGATTGAACAGCAGCTGCGCGAGCTGACGCTGCTGCCGCTCAACATTCGCTATCTGACGCTGCAGGCGTTTCAGAAGGAGGGGGCCCCGCGTGAAGCCTCGCTGGTGATCACCCCCTACCCGACCGCCCTGCCGCTGTTCTCGCCGCCGCTGATCCACGCCGTTGAAACGTTGAATCCGCAGCAGCAGGAACATATTCGCGCCATGCTGGAGTCCTAGTCAGGCGCGCGGGGTGACTTTAGGACGCACAAACATCGCGGGAAGGGCAACCAGCGCCATCACCCAGAACACGCCGTGGCCCAGGTGTTGGTACAGGAAGCCCGCAAAGACCGTCATGATCGCGATGCTGCCGCCCATCGCCACCGCGGAATAGACCGCCTGCAGGCGAATCACGTCCCCGCCCTCGCGGGCAGCAATGTAGCGCATCGCCGCCAGGTGGCAGACGGTGAAGGTGCCACAGTGCAGAATTTGCGCCACAATCAGCCACGGCAGTTCGGTAGTCCAGCCCATAATGGCCCAGCGCGCCACGCCGCAGACGGCGGAGAGCAGCAGCAGATCGCGCGCGCCGAAGCGACGGAATAATTTCTTGCTCAGCGCGAAGATGATCACTTCCGCAACCACTCCCAGCGACCACAGGTAGCCCACCGCGGAGGCCGAATATCCCGCCCCCTGCCAGTAAATAGCGCTGAAGCCATAGTAGGCCGCATGCGCCCCCTGAAGCAGGCAAACGCAGGCCAGGAAGCGCCAGCTCTGGGCAACCAGGCTTCGCCAGGCGGGCCAGCCCGCGCTCTCCTGCTGGCGGCTCTCCCCTTTCGGCATCATCGACGGGCGCAGCAGCATCCCCAGCAGCATGGAGGCAATACCGATGCTCAGCAGGGCAAGGATGGCGCGATAGTCGTAGAGGCTGACCAGCTTGCCCACCAGCGCAGAGCCGATCACAAAGGCAATCGATCCCCACAGCCGCACGCGGCCATAGTCCATGGTGATCTGCTTTTGCCAGGTGTTCGCCAGGGCATCCGTCAGCGGCACCAGCGGCGAGAAGAACAGGTTAAAGCCCACCATCACCACCATCAGCCAGGCAAACTGCTGGCTGACCCAGAAGCAGGCGACAAAGACCAGCGTCAGCAGCGCCAGAATGCGCACGGCTTTTATCAGTAAGGAGGGATCGCTGACGCGTGGCGCAATCAGCAGGCTGCCCAGAAAACGCGCCACCAGCCCCGCGCCCAGCAGTACGCCGATGGTTTCGGGCGTTAAGCCAATCCCCTTGAGCCAGACGCTCCAGAAAGGCAGAAAAATACCGTAGCTAAAAAAGTAGGTGAAGTAGCTGAGCGCCAGCCAGCGCGTGGAATGCAAGACCATGAATCCCTCCAGAAATGGAGGCGATAGTCTGGCGTTAATCCCTGACTTTAGCAAGTCGTTAGCGCGCTATAAATTAACGATAAATTAACATCATGGACAGGCGGTTGGCGTATGGCGAGAGCGGCAAAATTGTATTACGTTTAAAAGACATCGCCTGGAGAGGTCGTTTGCCATGAACAGCTTACGTTATTTCGATTTCGGCTCCTCACGTTCCTTCCTGCTTTTGATTGCCCGTATCGCCATCGTTGCTCTGTTTATTATTTTTGGCTACCCCAAGCTGACGGGGTTTAGCGGCACCGTTCAGTATATGACGTCGCTCGGTGCGCCCATGCCGATGCTGGCGGCCATTATTGCGGTGGTGATGGAGGTCCCCGCAGCCATCCTGATCGTGCTGGGCTTTTTCACCCGCCCCCTCGCCGTGCTCTTTGTCTTTTACACGCTGGGAACGGCGGTAATAGGCCACCATTACTGGGATATGACCGGTGATGCGGTTGTGCCGAACATGATTAACTTCTATAAGAACGTCAGTATTGCCGGCGCGTTTATTTTGCTGGCGATTACCGGCCCGGGTGCCATATCCCTGGACCGGCGTTAACGCATAAAAAAAGGCCGCAAGCGCGGCCTTTTTTATTTCTGCAGGGCAGAAGGATTATGCGTATACCGGGAAGCGTGCGCAGATATCCAGAACTTTACCTTTAACGCGCTCGATAACCGCGTCGTCATTGATGTTGTCCAGAACGTCACACATCCAGCCCGCCAGCTCTTTCACTTCCGCTTCCTTGAAGCCGCGGCGCGTTACGGCCGGAGAACCGATACGGATACCGGAGGTCACGAACGGGCTCTTCGGATCGTTAGGCACGCTGTTTTTGTTCACGGTGATGTTGGCGCGGCCCAGGGCAGCGTCAGCTTCTTTACCGGTCAGGTTCTTATCAACCAGATCCAGCAGGAACAGGTGGTTTTCAGTACCGCCGGATACCACTTTGTAGCCACGGTTCAGGAACACTTCCACCATCGCTTTGGCGTTCTTGGCAACCTGCTGCTGATATACCTTGAACTCAGGCTCCATCGCTTCTTTCAGCGCCACGGCTTTCGCCGCGATCACGTGCATCAGCGGGCCGCCCTGCGCGCTTGGGAACACGGCAGAGTTCAGTTTCTTGTACAGATCTTCGTCGCCGCCCTTCGCCAGGATCAGGCCACCGCGTGGACCAGCAAGGGTTTTGTGGGTGGTGGTGGTCACAACGTGAGCGTGTGGAACCGGGTTCGGATAAACGCCAGCGGCAATCAGGCCCGCAACGTGCGCCATATCAACGAACAGGTAAGCGCCGATGCTGTCTGCGATTTCACGCATTTTTGCCCAGTCAACTACGCCGGAGTATGCGGAGAAGCCGCCGATGATCATCTTCGGCTTGTGCTCTTTGGCCTGCTTAGCCATGTCTTCGTAGTCAATTTTGCCGGACTCATCGATACCGTAAGGAATGATGTTGTACAGCTTGCCGGAGAAGTTAACCGGGGAGCCGTGAGTCAGGTGGCCGCCCTGCGCCAGGTTCATACCCAGAACGGTGTCGCCCGGCTGCAGCAGCGCGGTGTAAACGGCGAAGTTAGCCTGGGAGCCGGAGTGCGGCTGTACGTTCGCGTAGTCAGCGCCAAACAGCTCTTTGGCACGGTCGATAGCCAGCTGCTCAACGATATCAACGTATTCGCAACCGCCGTAGTAGCGCTTGCCCGGATAACCTTCAGCGTATTTGTTGGTCAGCTGAGAACCCTGCGCCTGCATAACGCGCGGGCTGGTGTAGTTTTCGGAGGCGATCAGTTCGATGTGCTCTTCCTGACGTACTTTTTCCTGCTCCATAGCCTGCCACAGTTCGGCATCATAATCGGCAATGTTCATTTCACGCTTTAACATCCGCATCTCCTGACTCAGCTAACAAGTAAATTTTGGCCTGAAAAGGCAGTCCTGATGGACGACGGGCAACAGTATAACTGAATCGTTCTGTGATAACAGGTCTTGACAAACGATTTTACGCAAACGTTTTCCTATGCGCCACGCAAGGGTTTGAGCAATAAAGCCCTCGTCATTTTCAACGGATTTCTTTTCAGGTTTGTGATGCATATTTTTCACGATGCAAAGAACCATTTACATTGCAGGGGTATTTTTATAAGATGCATATAAAATACATCATTAAAGTAACATTTGAAGGAAGTTGCTATGTTAGACGCTCAAACCATCGCTACCGTTAAGGCTACTATTCCCCTGCTTGTCGAAACCGGCCCTAAGCTGACTGCCCATTTTTACGATCGCATGTTCGCTCACAACCCGGAGTTGAAAGAGATTTTCAACATGAGCAACCAGCGCAACGGCGACCAGCGTGAAGCGCTGTTTAACGCCATCGCCGCCTACGCCAGCAATATTGAAAATCTGGCGGCGCTGCTGCCTGCGGTAGAGAAAATTGCGCAGAAACATACCAGCTTCCAGATCAAACCCGAGCAGTACAACATCGTTGGCGGCCACCTTCTGGCCACGCTGGACGAGATGTTCAGCCCGGGCCAGGAGGTGCTGGACGCCTGGGGCAAAGCCTACGGCGTGCTGGCAAACGTGTTTATCAACCGCGAAGCGCAGATCTACAGCGAAAACGCGGCTAAAAACGGCGGCTGGGAAGGCACCCGCGCCTTCCGTATCGTTGAAAAAACCCCGCGTAGCGCCTTGATCACCAGTTTTGAATTCGAGCCGGTTGATGGCCAGCCGGTGGCTGACTACCAGCCGGGCCAGTATCTGGGCGTGTGGCTGAAGCCTGAAGGATTCCCGCATCAGGAGATCCGCCAGTATTCTCTTACCCGCAAGCCAAACGGCAAAGGCTACCGCATTGCGGTGAAACGTGAGGACGGCGGTCAGGTCTCCAACTGGCTCCACAACGAAGCTAACGTGGGCGACGTGGTCCATCTGGCCGCGCCGGCGGGCGATTTCTTTATGGCCGTTGAAGCCACTACGCCGGTGACGCTGATCTCTGCGGGCGTGGGTCAAACGCCGATGCTGGCAATGCTGGATACGCTGGCAAAATCCAGCCACGGTGCGCAGGTCAACTGGTTCCACGCCGCGGAGAACGGCGACGTGCACGCCTTTGCGGATGAGGTGAACGCCCTGGCGGCGGGCCTGCCACGCTTCACAGCGCACACCTGGTATCGCCGGCCGACGGACGCAGATCGCCAGGCCGCTCGCTTCGACAGCGAAGGTCTGATGAATTTAAGCCAGATGGAAGGGGCGTTCAGCGCGCCGGATATGCAGTTCTACGTCTGTGGGCCGGTGGCGTTTATGCAGTATGCCGCGAAGCAGCTGGTAGACCTGGGTGTGGGCAAGGACAACATTCATTACGAATGCTTCGGTCCGCATAAAGTGCTGTAACCGCCCGGCGGCGCTTCGCTTGCACGGGCCTACGAAGGATTTTGTAGGCCGGGTAAGCGCAGCGCCACCCGGCAAGAATGTTAAATCGCGGCGTCGTCTTCTTCACCGGTACGGATACGGATCACGCGCGCCACGTCAAAGACGAAGATTTTGCCGTCGCCAATTTTGCCCGTCTGCGCCGTGCGGATGATGGTATCCACGCAGGTATCGACGATATCGTCGCTGACCACAATCTCAATTTTCACTTTCGGCAGAAAGTCGACCATGTACTCTGCGCCACGATAAAGCTCGGTGTGGCCCTTCTGACGACCAAAACCTTTCACTTCCGTCACGGTCATCCCGGTGATGCCGACTTCCGCCAGCGCTTCACGTACATCATCCAGTTTGAAAGGTTTAATAATCGCATCAATCTTTTTCATGGTGGGTCCTTAAACTCTTGCCTGTAAGCTGCCTCGTAATCGATTGCTCACAGTACCATACGGCACTACTCTTTAAAATCGTTTGCTTCCAGCTCGTGGCGTGAGAGCAGCTTGTAGAACTCGGTACGATTGCGCCCGGCCATCCGCGCCGCGTGGGTCACGTTGCCTTTGGTGATCTGCAATAGCTTGCGCAGATAGTTCAGCTCAAACTGGTTCCGCGCTTCGGCAAAGGTCGGCAGGGCCGTATTTTCCCCTTCCAGCGCCTGCTCCACCAGCGCGTCGCTAATCACCGGCGACGACGTCAGCGCCACGCACTGCTCAATCACGTTAACCAGCTGGCGCACGTTGCCCGGCCAGCCTGCGGTCATCAGGCGCTTCATGGCGTCGGTGGAAAACGCGCGCACGAAGGGTTTATGGCGATCGGCGGACTGGCGCAAAAGATGGTTCGCCAGCAGGGGGATATCTTCCGCACGCTCGGCGAGCGCCGGGATCTTCAGGTTCACCACGTTCAGGCGGTAGTAGAGATCTTCGCGGAACTCGTTGCGCGCCATCACCTTGGGCAGATCGCGGTGGGTGGCGGAGATAATACGCACGTTGATGTCGATATCGCGGTTGCTGCCGAGCGGCCTGACCTTGCGCTCCTGCAGCACGCGCAGCAGCTTAACCTGCAGCGGTGCCGGCATATCGCCAATCTCGTCGAGGAACAGCGTGCCCCCTTCCGCCGCCTGGAACAGCCCTTCCCGGCTGCTTACCGCCCCGGTAAAGGCGCCGCGCGCGTGACCAAAGAGTTCGGATTCAAGCAGCTGTTCCGGCAGCGCGCCGCAGTTGATAGCGATAAAGGCGTTTTTGGCACGCGGGCTGGCGTTGTGGATCGCCTGGGCGAGGATCTCTTTCCCGGTCCCGCTCTGGCCGTTAATCAGCACGCTGACGTCCGACTGCGCCACCATTCGCGCCTGCTCAAGCAGGCGCAGCATGATGGGGCTGCGCGTGACAATCGACTCGCGCCACGCTTCATCGCCTGAAGGGGCGGCATGCTCAAGCGCGCTGTCGATAGCCTTATACAGCGCGTCTTTATCGACCGGCTTGGTCAGGAAGCTGAACACCCCCTGCTGCGTCGCGGCGACCGCATCCGGGATCGAGCCGTGGGCGGTTAAAATGATAACCGGCATACCCGGCTGCTGCTTCTGGATCTCTGCAAACAGCTGCAGGCCGTCCATCTCGTCCATCCGCAGGTCGCTGATCACCAGATCGATCTTCTCGCGGCTGAGCACCTTCAGCCCTTCCTGCCCGCTTTCAGCGGTCACAACGCTGTAGCCTTCGCTGACCAGGCGCATCCCCAGGAGCTTTAACAGCCCGGGATCGTCATCGACCAGTAAGAGATGAGCAGGTTTACGGCTCGTCATGCTTCACATCCTCTTGTTTCGGCGTATCGCTGTCCGGCGTCGCGGAGGCACTTCCGGGCTGATATTTACGCGATGAGAGCTGCCTTTCAATATCGGTCAGGTTCTCAAGCTTGCGCGTGGTGGTATCAAGCTGGGTTCGCAGAGACTCCTGCTGCTGGCGAAGCGTATCCAGCTCGCCGTCCGTCGACTGCTGCAGTTTGCTGTAGCGGGAACGCTCTTCCGACAGCTGCAGCTGCAGTGTCTGACCGTCGCGCCAGAGCTGATAAACCGGACGCACCTGTGCCGGAATGTTCATGACAAAGGTATCGAGTCGGTTGAGATTGGCGCGACGTTCAACCGGGGTGATTTTGGCATCCGCCAGCACGATCCCACGCTTAAACGCATCCTGCCAGGTACTATTGTCGAGCAAGGCCGCCTGCGCGCGGGCTTCAACCGGCGCCAGACGCTGGGCGCAGTCGATGCCACGCAGCCAGAACAGCGGATTTGATTCGACGTCATGGCCCGACAGGAGCCAGATGTTTTCACACCGCGTTGAAAGGAAATCAGCCAGCTGATGCTCTGGCCATTTATCTTCTTGTTTATCGCTAATTGCACTCTGCGGCGGATGGGAAACACATCCCACCAGAAGTAGACCCGGCAGGCTCAGGCGTAACGTTTTGCTGGAAAACACCGCGCGTATGGCGCGAAAAAAGACGTGTGACATACTCACCAGACATTGATTCATTTTATTGATTTTTCCGGCTCAAGGGGCAGTTCGATACGGAAGCAAACATCTGAACGTTCGTCCGTGGCAATGTTTAATTCACCCTGCATTCGTCGTATACAGTCCCGGGCAATGCTCAATCCCAGGCCACTTCCTTTAACCGCACCTTTCCGCTGATGACTCCCCTGGAAGAAGGGTTCAAAAATCATCGCGCTTTCATCATCCGGGATCGGGGTGCCAGTATTGGCGACTTCAATAAACACCCGTGAACCATTCGTATAGCTTCGGATATAAATGTTACCGGATTCAGTACCATAGTGCACCGCATTGGAATAAAGATTATCCAGCACGCTCATCAGCAGCATGGGCTCCGCCAGACAGGCCGGTTCACTGAGGCTGACGTCCGTATGCATCATTTTAGCTCTTGCTGGCAGGCTATGGGCGGAGATGACCATATCCACCAGCGGTTCAATCTCGACCTTTTCCAGCACCACCGCGCCATCAGCCAGCTTGCGGTTATAGTCCAGCAGCTGCTCGATCAGCTTTTGCAGATTACGGCTGCTGTCATCCAGAATCTCAACAATCTCTTTCTGTTCGAGGGTCAGAGGCCCAGCCACCTCGTCCGCCAGCAGCTCCGTGCCTTCACGCATGCTGGCAAGCGGCGTTTTAAGCTCGTGGGAGATATGCCGCAGGAACTGGTGGCGCTGCGATTCCAGCCAGGCCAGACGCTCAGAAAGCCAGATGATACGCTGGCCCACCGAGCGTAACTCTCGCGGCCCCTTAAAGGCGACGGTATCCCCGAGCGATTTCCCCTCGCCCAGCCGGTTGATCATGCGCTGAATCCCCTTTACCGGGCCGATGATCATACGGGTAAACAGCAGGACCAGCCCCAGGCTGACAAGAAAGAGCACCAGCGCCTGCCAGCCGAAGAATTGACCGCGCTCGGCAATTTCCTGCTGCAGCTGCTGCCCGCGCGAAAACACCACGGCGCGGGTGGCCTGCACCATTTCCGTATTGGCATTGGCAAAGGCTTCGAGGCGGGCTGCGGCATCGGCATCTGGCCCGCTGTTTTTACACTGCAGCTGCGCCAGGCTGTTCAGATCCTGACGTAACGCCTGATAGAGTTTGTCATCCGGCAGTACGCCCGCGTGGGCGTCCAGCATCTCGCTGTAGCGTTTGCGCTGGCTTTGATAGACCTTTTCCAGGGTGCGATCGTCCAGCACGCAATACTGGCGATAGCTTCTCTCCATCTCCAGCGCGGCGTTGGTCATGGCCTCACTGCGTCTGGCATCAATCAGCGTCGTGCGGTTCGTCAAGGCAGCCTGCGCGCTCAGGGCATTCAGGCTCTGCCATGCCTGCCATGCCAGAACCAGCAAAGGCAGCAGTATCAGCAGAAATGCCATCATAACGAGCTGTCGCAGGGAGCGAGGGAAAACGGGCCAGCGTTTCAAGACATGACTCTCTTACTGTGGGTTTGAGGAGAGCGTAACTGAGTCTGCCCGTCAGATACAACAAAGCCGGGTAAAAACCCGGCTTTGTTGAGGAATGAGGCGGTGCCTAACTCGACGTTTCGCCCTGGCCTGATAAAGCAACGCTATGATCAGTAGTTGGACGGCAGGCACCTTTTTGTGCGTCATTCGAAGTTTATGTAGCACGTCCCGAAGGGGCTGACATAAGAAGGTGAATGAGCCACTGGTTAATATTATGCAACAGCCGTGCCAGAATGCAAAACAAAATATTAACACATTGAAATATAGGCGCTTTAGGTGGATATCTGTTAATTGTCTGCAGAATGATTTCCAGGCTAAGTGTCGCTATTAAGCAACACCTTAACGGGAACCTTTCCTGTTATATATAAATCAATGAGTTAAATGTCTCCTTTTGGCGACACCTATACCAGAGGATTGTCGCGATTTTGCGACAGGCATAAAAAAGCCCGGTGGCGCTCACGCTCACCGGGCCTACAAAGTACCTGCTTTACATCTTAACCCAGCTGTTTACGCGCGTTGCGGAAGATACGCATCCACGGGCTGTCCTCGCCCCAGTTTTCCGGATGCCAGGAGTTGCTTACGGTGCGGAACACGCGTTCCGGGTGCGGCATCATGATGGTCGCACGACCGCTTTCGCTGGTCACCGCAGTAATGCCGTTCGCTGAACCGTTCGGGTTAGCCGGGTAGGTTTCTGTCACCTTGCCAAAGTTATCCACGAAGCGCAGCGCCACCAGGCCTTTGCTTTCAAGCTGAGCCAGATGCGCCGCATCGCGCACTTCTACCTGACCTTCACCGTGGGAAACGGCGATTGGCATCTGTGAACCGACCATCCCCTGCAGCAGCAGAGACGGGCTTTGGGTAACTTCTACCAGGCTAAAGCGCGCTTCGAAGCGGTCGGACTGGTTGCGCACGAAGCGCGGCCAGGCTTCGCTGCCCGGGATCAGCTCGCGCAGGTTAGACATCATCTGGCAGCCGTTACACACGCCCAGCGCCAGCGTCTGCGGACGGTGGAAGAAGGTTTCGAATTCGTCGCGCACGCGGCTGTTGAACAGGATGGACTTCGCCCAGCCCTCGCCCGCGCCCAGCACGTCGCCGTAGGAGAAGCCGCCGCACGCCACCAGCGCATGGAAATCTTCCAGACCGGTACGCCCGGCCAGCAGGTCGCTCATGTGGACGTCGATGGCGTCAAAGCCCGCGCGGTGGAAGGCAGCCGCCATCTCAACGTGGGAGTTAACGCCCTGCTCGCGCAGCACCGCCACTTTCGGACGCGCGCCGGTCGCAATGTACGGCGCGGCAATGTCTTCGCTGATGTCGAAGGAGAGCTTCACGTTCAGGCCTGGATCCTGGTCATTCGCTTTCGCGTTATGCTCCTGATCGGCGCATTCCGGGTTATCACGCAGGCGCTGCATCTGCCAGGTGGTTTCCGCCCACCACATGCGCAGCGTGGTGCGGCTTTCGCTGAACACGGCGTGACCGTCTGCTTCAATGACGAAGCGGTCGCCCTGAACGGCTTTACCCAGATAGTGCACGCAGTCTGCCAGACCGTGCTTCGCAAGAATCGCTTCAACCGCGTCGCGATCCGCCGCGCGCACCTGAATCACGGCGCCCAGTTCTTCATTGAACAGCGCCGCCAGACGGTCTTTGCCAAGCGTGGCAATGTTCGCTTCCACGCCGCAGTGGCCGGTGAAGGCCATTTCTGCCAGCGTCACCAGCAGGCCGCCGTCGGAACGGTCGTGGTAGGCGAGCAGCTTACGCTGCGCCACCAGCGCCTGAATCGCGTCGTAGAAGCCTTTCAGCTGGGCAACGTCGCGCACGTCGGCCGGCTTGTCACCGAGCTGACGGTACACCTGCGCCAGCGCGGTGGCACCCAGCGCGTTGTGGCCTTTGCCGAGATCAATCAGCAGCAGGGCGTTGTCAACGGTCGCAAGCTGCGGCGTGATGGTATGACGCACGTCTTCCACGCGGGCAAACGCGGTGATCACCAGCGACAGCGGAGAAGTCATCTCGCGCTGCTCGCTGCCTTCCTGCCAGCGGGTTTTCATCGACATGGAGTCTTTACCCACCGGAATGGTCAGGCCGAGGGCTGGACACAGCTCCTCGCCCACCGCCTTCACGGCTTCATACAGGCCAGCATCTTCGCCAGGATGACCGGCTGCGGCCATCCAGTTTGCGGAGAGCTTGATGCGTTTGATGTCGCCAATCTGCGTCGCGGCGATGTTGGTCAGCGCTTCACCGACCGCAAGACGGGCGGAAGCCGCGAAGTCCAGCAGCGCCACCGGGGTACGTTCGCCCAGGGCCATCGCTTCGCCGTAGTAGCTGTCGAGGCTCGCGGTAGTCACGGCGCAGTTCGCCACCGGGATCTGCCACGGGCCGACCATCTGATCGCGCGATACCATACCGGTCACGGTGCGGTCGCCGATGGTCACCAGGAAGGTTTTCTCTGCCACAGCAGGCAGGTGAAGCACGCGGTTGACCGCTTCTGCCACGGTAATGCCTTGACGATCCAGCGCTTTGCCCGCCGCTTTGCGGGTTGTAACGTCGCGGGTCATCTTCGGCGTTTTGCCGAGCAGGACGTCCAGCGGCAGGTCGATAGGCTGGTTGTCGAAATGGGTGTCGCTTAAGGAGAGGTGCAGCTCTTCGGTCGCTTCACCGATGACGGCGTACGGCGCGCGCTCGCGGCGGCACAGCTCGTCAAACAGCGGCAGCTGATCGGCCGCAACCGCCAGCACGTAGCGTTCCTGGGATTCGTTACACCAGATTTCCAGCGGGCTCATGCCTGGCTCATCGTTCAGGATGTCGCGTAGGTTGAAACGACCCCCGCGACCGCCGTCGCTCACCAGCTCCGGCATGGCGTTAGACAGACCGCCCGCACCCACGTCGTGGATAAATAGAATCGGGTTGGCATCGCCCAGCTGCCAGCAGCGGTCGATCACTTCCTGACAGCGGCGTTCCATCTCCGGGTTATCGCGCTGTACGGAGGCGAAGTCGAGATCGGCATCAGACTGACCGGAGGCCATTGAAGATGCCGCCCCGCCGCCCAGGCCGATGTTCATCGCCGGGCCGCCGAGCACGATCAGCTTCGCGCCCACGACGATCTCGCCTTTCTGCACGTGATCGGCGCGGATGTTGCCGATCCCGCCCGCCAGCATGATCGGCTTGTGGTAGCCGCGCAGCTCTTCGCCGTTGTGGCTGTCCACTTTCTCTTCATAGGTACGGAAGTAACCGTTCAGCGCCGGACGACCAAACTCGTTGTTGAACGCCGCGCCGCCCAGCGGGCCGTCGGTCATGATATCCAGCGCGGTCACGATGCGCTCCGGCTTGCCGAAATCTTCTTCCCACGGCTGTTCAAAGCCCGGGATGCGCAGGTTGGAAACGGAGAAACCGACCAGACCCGCTTTAGGTTTAGCGCCGCGACCGGTCGCACCTTCGTCACGGATTTCACCGCCGGAGCCGGTCGCCGCACCCGGCCACGGAGAAATCGCCGTCGGGTGGTTGTGGGTTTCCACCTTCATCAGGATATGCGCAGGTTCCTGATGGAAGTCATAGCGCCCTGCTTCGCGATCGGCGAAGAAGCGGCCCACCTCGGAACCTTCCATTACCGCGGCGTTGTCTTTATAGGCAGACAGCACGTGGTCAGGGGTTTGCTCCATGGTGTTTTTGATCATTTTGAACAGCGACTTCGGCTGCTGCTCGCCGTCAATAATCCAGTCGGCGTTGAAAATCTTGTGGCGGCAGTGCTCAGAGTTAGCCTGCGCGAACATGTAGAGTTCGATGTCGTTCGGGTTACGGTTGAGCTTAACAAACGCATCCTGCAGGTAGTCGATTTCATCTTCTGCCAGCGCCAGGCCGAGACGCAGGTTAGCGTCAATCAGCGCCTGACGGCCCTGCCCCAGCAGGTCCACGCTCTGTACCGGCGCAGGCTGATGGTGCGAGAAGAGCTGCTGCGCGTCGTCCAGCGAGGCAAACACGCTCTCCATCATGCGATCGTGCAGTTCAGCCGCAACCGCCTGCCACTGCGCTTCACTCAGGGTAGAGGCTTCCACGTAGTACGCCACGCCGCGTTCCAGACGGTTAATCTGGTTCAGGCCACAGTTGTGGGCGATGTCGGTGGCTTTGGAAGACCAGGGGGAGATGGTGCCCGGACGCGGCGTCGCCAGGATCAGCTTGCCGGTTGGCGTGTGGCTGCTCAGGCTTGGGCCGTACTTGAGCAGGCGTTCCAGCTGTTCGCGCTCCTCTGCATTCAGGGGGGCATTCAGGTCAGCAAAATGGACATACTCAGCGTAAATATTGCTTACCGGAAGGTCGGCTGCCTGAAAACGTGCCAGCAGTTTGTTGATACGGAAGGCAGACAGTGCAGGCGAACCACGCAGAATTTCCATCATAAGTCTCTCGTCTTCGAAGCGCCGGGGCGCTTACAGTGTGCGCAAGGGGGGAAAACGGGCGTCATTATAGAGAATCCTGCGCGTTGACGAAACCGTTTGCGTCGAAATAAAATTTGCAAAGACGTTTAACAATAGATGTGACCTGTCTCTCTAATTGGTTGCCAACTGCCGCAAGTTTGCGCAAAATGCCGCTCAATCAATGGCAAACCTTATTCTTAACATGGCTACAGCATACTGAGGCAACCGGCGTCGCAGAGAATTAACTAATTGAAAAAATTAAAGATTAATTATCTGCTCATCGGCATTGTGACGTTGCTGCTGGCAGTGGCCCTCTGGCCTTCTATCCCTTGGTTCGGCAAGGCCGAAAACCGTATCGCCGCCATTCAGGAGCGGGGGGAGCTGCGCGTCAGTACCCTTTCCTCTCCGCTGATCTACAGCGACATCAACGGCAAAACCATTGGTCTGGATTATGAGCTGGCCCAACAGTTTGCTGATTACCTGGGCGTGAAGCTGAAAGTCACCGTGCGTCAGAACATTAACCAGCTTTTCGATGACCTGGATAACGATGAGGCGGACATTCTGGCAGCCGGGCTGGTGTACAACACCGAACGCAGCAAGAACTATCAGCCCGGCCCGACCTACTACTCCGTATCGCAGCAGCTGGTGTACCGCGTCGGCAGCCTGCGCCCCCGCACGCTGGCCACCATCAATGAGCAACAGCTGACGATTGCCCCCGGCCACGTTGTGATTGACGACCTGCGCGCCCTTAAAGAGAAAAAGTATCCTGACCTGGGCTGGACGGTCGATCCCAAACTCGGCACCACCGAACTGCTGGATCAGGTAAAGGACAAGAAGCTGCCCTACACCATTGCCGATTCGGTGGCGATCAGCCTGTTCCAGCGCGTACACCCGGAAATCGCCGTGGCGCTGGACGTGACGGACGAACAGCCGGTCACCTGGTTTACCCAGCTGGACAGCGATCAGACCCTCTCTGCGGCCATGCTCGACTTCTATAACACCATCAATGAAGACGGCACGCTGGCACGCCTGGAAGAGAAATACCTCGGACACGGGGATGATTTCGACTACGTCGATACCCGCACCTTCCTGCGCGCCGTGGATAGCGTGCTGCCGGACCTGCAGCCGCTATTCGAGAAGTATGCCCAGGAGATTGACTGGAAGCTGCTGGCGGCCATCTCGTATCAGGAATCTCACTGGGATGCTCAGGCCACCTCCCCTACGGGCGTACGTGGGCTGATGATGTTGACCAAGAATACCGCGCTGAGCCTTGGCGTTAACGACCGTACCGATGCGGAGCAGAGCATCAGCGGCGGCGCGCAGTATTTACAGGATATGATGGCGAAAGTGCCGGAGACGGTGCCGGAAGAAGAGCGGATTTGGTTCGCGCTGGCGGCCTACAACATGGGATATGCGCACATGCTGGATGCCCGGGCGCTGACGGCAAAAACCAAAGGCAACCCGGACAGCTGGTCTGATGTCAAACAGCGCCTGCCGCTGCTGAGCCAGAAGCCGTGGTACAACAAGCTCACCTACGGCTATGCGCGCGGGCATGAGGCGTACGCCTACGTAGAGAATATTCGTAAATACCAGATTAGCCTGGTGGGCTATCTGCGTGAGAAAGAAAAGGAGGCGGCAGAGGCGCAACAGTTGGCCCAAAGCTATCCGGTAGTTGCTCCGGACGAACTTAATCGCCCGGCTGCTTCAATTCTGCCTTTTGTTGCTTTTTCTGCTGCCGGCGCATTCGAAAGAAGTCACTCAGCAGACCCGAACACTCTGGTGCAAGTACCCCACCGATAGTCTGCACCTGGTGATTCATTCCCGGGTGCCCAAGCACGTCCATTAGCGACCCTGCAGCCCCGGTTTTTTCATCCCGTGCGCCAAACACCAGCGTCCCGATTCGGCTATGCACCATCGCCCCGGAGCACATCACGCAGGGTTCCAGCGTCACGTACAGCGTGGTATCAAGCAGACGGTAGTTTTGCAGCACCAGCCCGCCCTGACGCAGCGCCATGATTTCGGCGTGCGCGGTAGGATCGTGACGGCCAATCGGACGGTTCCACCCTTCTCCAATGACCTGGTCGTTGTGAACCAGTACGGCCCCGACGGGCACTTCGCCCTCATCCCAGGCGCGCTGAGCCAGCTTGAGCGCGTGGCGCATCCAGTATTCATGAGTGTGTTCAGGGTTGGACAAGGGCTGATACTCCAGTCGAAAGCGGGCGGCATTATACACGCCCGTTTTAGAGAAGACTATTCGAGTTGCTGAAGTTCACCCACAGGCGTGACGCGCCAGCGGTGCTGGCAAAAATAGAGCAGCGGGTTGTCCTGCTTGCTGTCGCTGTAGCCGCTGTACAGGCGCAGCGGTGTGCCGATGCGCTTCTCCAGCTGGACCACTTTTTCATGCCCCAGGCAGCGCAGGGTCAATACCCAGCCGCCGTAGCCGCGCGCGATTTGCGTGGCGATGAGATTCACCCGCGGCAGCCACGGGGTATCAAAGTAGACCTGCTCCACCAGCGTTTGCGGCGAGCCGGTAATTAGCCAGATGTCGGCATCGTTGGCGTCGAGGTAGCCGGTCAGCCGCGCCTGTACCACGGGGAACGCGGCAACATGGCCGCGAAACCACTGCGCAAAATCCTGTTCAAGCTGTTTGAGCCGCGCTTCGCTGTGCCCAAAGGTACATCCCCAGAGCAGAAGGCTCATCGGCCATCGCGCCGCGCGGCCTTTCACCAGCAGCGCGATGCCAATTACGGGTAAGAGCGGTAAGACGAGCAGCGCATTCAGAGGCTGGCGCCGCAGCAGGTAGCGCATAAAGGTGCCGAACATATCCTGCTGATGCAGCGTTCCATCCAGGTCGAAAAAAACAACGCGACGCTCGTGATTGGCCAAACCTTACTCCTCTGGGTCGTTGAATCCTAACAGCCAGGTAAACAGGAACCCGGCGATCACCGCTACTAAATAGCCTAACAGATAGAGCATGACTTTTCCGGTCACGATGGTTAATGCCAGCGGTAAACCGGAAAGCCCAAAGGTGATTACCGTCGCCACTTTCCAGTAGCTGATCAGCGCCCCGCCCACTGCGCCACCCAGGCAGGCGGCGAGGAAGGGTTTACCCAGCGGCAGCGTGACGCCAAAAATCAGCGGTTCGCCAATACCCAGCAGTCCGACCGGCAGCGCCCCTTTGATCACCTTTTTCAGACGCGCGTTGCGGGTTTTCATCAGTACGGCGATCGCCGCCCCCACCTGCCCTACGCCCGCCATCGACAGGATTGGCAGCAGCGCGTTGTAGCCGTGCGCCTGCACCAGCTCGACGTGGATGGGAACCAGCCCCTGATGTAGCCCCGTCAGCACTAACGGCAGGAAGGTGCCGGAAAGCACCGCGCCCACCAGCAGCCCGCCGCGATCGATAGCCAGCGACGCGCCGTGGGCAATGGCTTCCGAGATCCAGCCGCCCAGCGGCTGCAGCGCCACAATGGCTACGCTGCCGGCGATCAGCGTGGTCAGCAGCGGGTTAAGGATTAACTCAATTGAGCCAGGCAATACCGCGCGAAGCCGTTTCTCAATCCAGCACATCAGGATGACCACCAGCAGGACCGCAATCACCCCGCCACGGCCAGGCTGGAGCGCCTCACCAAACAGCGTAATCTGCGCCAGCTGTGGGCTGGACAAAATCCCCGCCATCACGCCGCCCATCGCCAGCGATCCGCCAAACACCTTCGCGGCGTTCACCCCGACCAGGATGTTCATGATGGCGAAAACGGCGCTGCCGAAGATCCCCAGAATCCCCAGCAGGTTCGGATACTGCGTGGCAAAATCGCCCACGATATCCGGGCGCTTGAGGATATTGATGATCCCGGTGATCAGCCCCGAGGCGATAAACGCCGGGATCAGCGGAATAAAGACGTTCGCCAGCTGTCGCAGCGCGTCGCTCATCGGGGCTTTGTACCTGGCTTTTGCCTGAGCTTTGGTGCGTTCGGCATCGTCAAATGACGCCGTCGCGTCACCGCCCACCATCAGCGCGCGCATGGCATCGACAACCTGCGCCGCTTTACCCGGCCCGACAATAAGCTGGTGCTGTTGCCCCTGTTTGACGTATCCGCTTACGCCGGGAAGTTGCTTGAGGCGCGGCAGATCAAGCTCATCGTCGTCATGCACCTCGACGCGCACGCGCGTCATGCAGTTTTCCAGACGCTGAATATTTTTTTCTCCGCCGATCCCCTGCAGGATACCGCTGGCGAGCGCTGCTGTTTTTTCCATACACGCCTCTGTTAGTTTTCTAATGCAGCCCGTAAGAACCCGTTGTGCGCATCGAGTCTGGCTCTCGCCGCCGCTGCGTCCAGCCCGCTCAGGATCATCAGAATGGCGGGTTTAACCTCATGATCGGTTTGTTTCAGGGCGGCTTCTGCCTCTTCACGGCTTGCCCCCGTGGCTTCCACCACCATGCGGCAAGCTCTGTCCACCAGCTTGACGTTGGTGGCCTGCATATCCACCATCAGGTTCTGGTAGACCTTGCCGAACTTCACCATCGCGCCGGTGGAGATCATATTCAGCACCAGCTTTTGTGCGGTCCCTGATTTCAGGCGCGTGGAGCCGGTCAGCGCTTCTGGCCCGACGACCGGGGAAATGGCAATGGCGGCCACTTGCGCAATCGGCGAACCGGGATTACAGGAGATGGCAACGGTCGTGCAGCCGGCCCGGTTGGCATATTCCAGGCCGCCAATGACGTACGGCGTGCGCCCGGAAGCCGCCAGCCCCACCACCAGATCCTGCGCGGTCAGGTTCAAGGCTTTGAGATCATCTTCACCGAGCTGTTTGTTATCCTCTGCCCCTTCAACGGCCTTTAACAGCGCGCCCGGGCCGCCGGCAATGAGCCCGATCACCAGACCGTGCGGGACGCCAAAGGTTGGCGGACATTCGGAGGCATCCAGTACCCCTAAACGTCCGCTTGTGCCTGCGCCCATGTAAATAATGCGTCCACCGGCCTTTAGCGCTGCTGCTGCCGCATCAACCGCCTTCGCCACCTCAGGCAATGTCTCTTTCACTGCCTGCGCGACCAGCGTATCCTGTTGATTAAAACGGTTAACCAGCTCCAGCGTGGAGAGTGCGTCGAGATCCATGGTTTGTGGGTTACGCGTTTCTGAAACAAGTGAGCCTAAATTCATCTTTTTTACCTCTGGAATTTTTAATTCATAATAATCACACTATAATGGAATATAAAATTCATTCAGGCGAGCAAAATCCATATTTGCGCAGACAATCACATTTTCGCCAGGAGAACGTATGAACTGTTTAATCCGCATTCGCCAGCGCTACGCGGGCTTTGCTCAAAGCGACAAAAAGCTGGCGGATTTTTTACTGTCTCAGCCCGATCGCGCGCGCCATCTCAGTTCCCAGCAGCTGGCGAGTGAAGCCGGAGTGAGCCAGTCCAGCGTGGTGAAGTTTGCCCAGAAGATTGGTTTTAAGGGTTTTCCAGCGCTGAAGCTGGCGATCAGCGAAGCACTGGTGAGCAACCCTAATCCGCAGTCCATGCCGGTGCACAATCAGATCCGCGGCGACGATCCGATGCGGCTGGTGGGCGAAAAGCTGATTAAAGAGAACGTGGCGGCGATGCACGCCACGCTGGACGTGAATACCGAAGAGAAGCTTCTGGAAAGCGTGGCGATGCTGCACGGGGCGCGGCGGATCATTCTGACCGGTATCGGCGCGTCCGGACTGGTAGCGCGTAATTTTGGCTGGAAGCTGACGAAAATTGGCCTTAACGCCATCGTCGAGCAGGATATGCACGCCCTGCTGGCGACCGTTCAGGCGATGGATCCAGACGATCTGCTGCTGGCTATCTCCTATTCCGGCGAGCGCCGAGAGATCAACATGGCCACCGACGAAGCCCTGCGCGTCGGCGGAAAAATTCTGGCCATCACCGGCTTTACGCCAAACGCGCTCCAGCAGCGGGCAACGCGCTGTCTATATACCATTGCCGAAGAGCAGGCCACGCGCAGCGCGGCAATTTCATCAACCAGCGCGCAGATGATGCTGACCGATCTACTGTTTATGGCGCTGGTGCAGCAGGATCTGGAGCGCGCGCCGGAGCGCATTCGTCACAGTGAAGCCCTGGTAAAAAAACTGGTCTGAACAACGAATGAGCGTATAATGCCCGCCCTGTTTGTGTTGTTTCTGAGAATTTCCTGATGGCGCTGTTAATCACCAAAAAATGCATCAATTGCGATATGTGCGAACCCGAATGCCCTAACGAGGCGATTTCGATGGGTGACAGCATTTATGAGATTAACAGCGACCGCTGCACCGAGTGCATCGGCCACTATGAGACGCCGACCTGCCAGAAGGTGTGCCCGATCCCCAACACCATCCTGAAGGATCCGGCCCACGTCGAGAGCGAAGAGCAGCTGTGGGATAAGTTTGTCCTGATGCATCACGCGGACAAGCTTTAGCTTTCGACGATCACCGTCGCGCTGGCATAGTGACGTTCATCCGCGATCGTCACGTGCATGTGATTCACCCCCAGCTTCTCCGCAAGCTTCAGCGCCTCGCCCCATAAGCGCAGGCGCGGTTTCCCCAGCTCGTCGTTGAACACCTCAAACTGGTTAAATGCTAGACCGTTACGGATCCCCGTACCGAAGGCTTTGGCCGCCGCCTCTTTTACCGCAAAGCGCTTCGCCAGAAAGCGCACCGGCTGCTGATGCGCTTCCCAGATGGCCCACTCGTTATCGCTCAGCACGCGTCTTGCGAGGCGATCGCCGCTACGGGCGATTACCGCTTCAATGCGGGCGATCTCAACGATATCGGTGCCTAAGCCCAGAATCGCCATTACTGACGCGCTTCCTGCATCAGGCGCTTCATCTCGGATACCGCCTCTTTCAGGCCGCTCATTACCGCGCGGCCAATAATGGCGTGGCCGATGTTCAGCTCGTGCATTTCCGGCAGCGCGGCAATGGCCTTCACGTTGTGGTAGGTGAGGCCGTGACCGGCGTTGACCTTCAGGCCCAGGCTTGCCGCGTAGGTGGCCGCTTTGGCGATACGCTCCAGCTCTTTCGCCTGTTCGGCGTCGTTTTCAGCATCGGCATAGCAGCCGGTGTGGATTTCGATATACGGCGCGCCCACGTCGGCCGCCGCTTTAATCTGGGCGAAATCGGCGTCGATAAACAGAGAAACCAGGATACCGGCATCCGCCAGACGTTTGCAGGCATCGCGCATTTTGTCGAGCTGCCCGGCCACATCCAGACCGCCTTCGGTGGTCACTTCCTGACGTTTTTCCGGCACCAGGCAGCAGAAGTGCGGCTTAGTTTCGCAGGCAATGGTCAACATCTCTTCGGTGACCGCCATCTCAAGATTCATACGGGTGTCCAGCGTCTGACGCAGAATGCGCACGTCGCGATCGGTGATGTGGCGACGGTCTTCACGCAGGTGAACGGTGATGCCGTCGGCGCCAGCCTGCTCGGCAATAAACGCCGCCTGAACCGGATCGGGATACGCCGTGCCGCGCGCGTTACGCAGCGTGGCGATATGATCGATGTTGACGCCTAACAGTAATTCAGCCATGACAATCCTCGGTTTTCTTTTCGATTCTGTGGTCTAACGTTTCGGCACAAACTGCCTGAATAATTCGCGGCTCTTTAAGGGCTTGCCGCCAAGATACGGCTTGAGGGCAATCCGGGTAAAGCGTTTTGCTGCGCGCAGGGTGTCCAGATCGGGAAACTCGCGTTCATACAGCGCCCGGAGCTGGCGACCGGTAAAAGTGCTGTTGTCTATCACGATACTGGCAATGAAACCCTTTTCTTCGCGGTAGCGGTAGGTCATGGTGTCTTCTACCTCGTCCCCGCTGCCCGCACAGTGCAGAAAATCAACGCCGTAACCCAGGTGTCCCAGCAGCGCCAGCTCAAAACGACGCAAGGCGGGTTCGGGCGTGCCGGTTGCGCCAGCCAGCGCCTGGATACAGTGCAGATAATCGAAGAAAAGTTCAGAGAAGCGGGTCTCATGTTCAAGAACCCGAGAGATGAGTTCGTTGACGTACAGACCGCTGTAGAGCGTGATGCCAGAAAGGGGAAGCGCCAGAGAGACGGCTTCGGCACTGCGCAGGGTTTTAACTTCCCCTCGCCCGCCAAAGCGAACCAGCAGCGGCGTGAAAGGCTGTAGGGCACCTTTCAGATTAGAACGTTTGGAACGTGCGCCTTTCGCAACAAGGCGCACGCGGCCCGACTCTTCCGTGAAGACGTCCAGCATCAGGCTGGTTTCGCTCCAGGGACGACTATGGAGAACGAAGGCACGCTGCCAACCTTCCATATGCTCGTCGTCTTGCGTTACTGATCTTCGCCGTAACCGAGGCTGCGCAGAGCACGCTCATCATCGGCCCAGCCAGATTTCACTTTCACCCACAGTTCGAGGTGAACCGGCGCTTCGAACATGTCCATCATGTCCTTACGGGCTTCAATACCGATGGTTTTGATCTTGGCCCCTTTGTTGCCGATCACCATCTTCTTCTGCCCTTCACGCTCAACGAGGATCAGGCCATTGATGTCATAGCCACCGCGCTCGTTGCTCTGGAAACGCTCGATCTCCACCGTCACAGAGTACGGCAGTTCAGCGCCCAGGAAACGCATCAGCTTTTCACGAATGATTTCAGAGGCCATGAAGCGCTGGGAGCGGTCGGTGACGTACTCTTCCGGGAAGTGATGAATCGCTTCCGGCAGGTGCTTACGCACGATGCTCGCAATGGTGTCGACGTTCAGACCGGTCTCTGCAGATAGCGGGACGATATCGAGGAAGTTCATCTGGCTGCCCAGCCACTGCAGATGAGGCAGCAGGTCGGCTTTTTCCTGGACGTTGTCCACTTTGTTGACGGCCAGGATCACCGGCGTTTTGCCATCGCGCAATTTGTTCAACACCATTTCGTCGTCCGGCGTCCAGCGGGTGCCTTCCACAACGAAAATGACCAGCTCTACGTCGCCGATTGAGCTGCTCGCCGCCTTATTCATCAGGCGGTTGATGGCGCGCTTCTCTTCCATATGCAGGCCCGGGGTATCGACGTAGATCGCCTGATACGCGCCTTCAGTATGAATACCGACGATGCGGTGACGCGTGGTCTGCGCCTTACGCGAGGTGATCGAAATCTTCTGCCCGAGCAGATTATTCAGCAGGGTGGATTTGCCGACGTTCGGACGTCCGACGATGGCAATAAATCCGCAATAGTTTTTTTCTTCGCTCATTCCAGCTCCAGCATTTTCAACGCCTGTTCGGCGGCAGCCTGTTCCGCCTTGCGACGGCTAGAACCTGTGCCAACCACCGGTTCACTCAGGCCACTGACCTGGCAATGGATGGTAAATTCCTGATCGTGCGCTTCGCCACGCACCTGTACCACCAGATAAGATGGCAGCGGCAGATGGCGACCCTGCAGATATTCCTGCAGACGCGTTTTCGGATCTTTTTGTTTATCGCCCGGACTGATTTCGTCCAGACGGCTCTGATACCAGTTCAGGATCAGCTTTTCTACGCTCTGGATATCGCTGTCCAGGAACACGCCGCCGATTAACGCTTCGACCGTATCGGCAAGAATAGATTCACGACGGAAGCCGCCGCTTTTCAGTTCACCAGGCCCAAGGCGCAGGCATTCGCCGAGTTCAAATTCGCGTGCGATTTCCGCAAGGGTATTACCCCTTACCAGCGTGGCGCGCATGCGGCTCATATCACCTTCGTCCACTCGCGGGAAACGATGATAAAGCGCATTAGCAATCACGAAACTTAAAATAGAGTCACCCAGAAACTCGAGGCGCTCATTATGCTTGCTGCTGGCGCTGCGGTGGGTTAATGCCTGTTGCAATAATTCCTGATGTTGAAAAGTGTAGCCCAGCTTCCGTTGAAGCCGATTAATTACGATGGGGTTCATGCGATACCAATAGATAAATGCGTCAAAAATGCAGCACACGAAACCGACCTGAGAAAACCAACGCGGTTTCGTGTGCCGTGGCACCCTTGCAGGGCCAACCTTAAACTTCGGGGGAATATTCTATACACAACGACAGGGGATGTCGTTAGTTCAAAGAGATTTATCGCCGAAATAATTCACGTAGCCACAAATATTTGCGGCTACGTGTTCAATTATTGAGAATTAATGGATTCCGCCAATACGACTCAGGCGAACACCGGTCGGCCATTCGCCTTCCTGCTTCTCAAAACTCATCCAGATTGCGGTCGCTTTACCCACCAGATTCGCTTCCGGCACAAAGCCCCAGTAACGGCTGTCCGCGGAGTTATCGCGGTTATCACCCATCATGAAGTAGTGTCCCGGCGGTACAATCCAGCTGGCCAGCTGTTGACCCGGCTGTTTGTAATACATACCCAGCTGATCCTGCGCGATTGGCACGGTCAGAATACGGTGCGTAACATCACCCAGCGTCTCTTTGCGTTCAGTCAGACGAATACCGTTGTCTTTGGTTTCGTCTTTCGGTACCTGGAAGAAACCGCTGGTCGCTTCACCGCCGTTACGACGGGCAAAGGTCTGCACAAAATCACTTGGCTCAACGTTTGAGTAGGTGATTGGCAGCGCATTTCCGCATGCCGTACCGGAGCTGCAGCCTGGCTGTACGGTCACTTCTTTGGCAACCGGATCGTAGGTGACTTTATCACCCGGCAGGCCAACCGCACGCTTGATGTAGTCAAGGCGCGGATCTTCCGGATATTTAAACACCACGATGTCGCCACGTTTCGGATGACCCGTTTCGATCAGCGTTTTCTGATAGATCGGATCTTTAATGCCGTAGGCAAACTTCTCCACCAGAATAAAATCGCCAATCAGCAGCGTTGGCATCATTGAGCCTGACGGGATCTGGAAAGGTTCGTAAATAAACGAACGCACCACCAGAACGATCGCCAGCACCGGGAACACCGATGCCCCTGTCTCCAGCCAGCCCGGTTTCGGGCCGACTTTCTTCAGGGTTTTCGCATCCAGCCCATCGCCAGTTGCTGCCTGCGCGGCAGCCTGACGCTCACGGCGTTTTGGCGCGAAGATAAACTTATCCAGACACCACAGCAGACCCGTCACCAGGGTAGCGATGACCAGGATCAGGGCAAACATGTTCGCCATGCCAACTCCTTAAAGGTTATTTGCCGTCTTTGCCAACGTGCAGAATGGCAAGGAATGCTTCCTGCGGCAGCTCAACGTTGCCGACCTGCTTCATACGCTTCTTACCGTCTTTCTGCTTTTGCAGCAGCTTTTTCTTACGGCTGACGTCACCGCCATAGCATTTAGCCAGAACGTTTTTACGTAGCTGCTTCACGGTTGAACGCGCAATAATGTGGTTACCGATCGCCGCCTGAATAGCGATGTCAAACTGCTGACGTGGGATCAGCTCTTTCATCTTCTCAACCAGCTCGCGACCACGGTACGGCGCGTTGTCGTTGTGGGTGATCAGCGCCAGCGCATCAACTCGCTCGCTGTTGATCAGCACGTCAACACGCACCATGTTGGACGCCTGGAAGCGTTTGAAGTTGTAATCCAGTGAGGCATAGCCACGAGAGGTCGACTTCAGGCGGTCGAAGAAGTCGAGCACCACTTCCGCCATCGGGATTTCATAGGTCAGCGCCACCTGATTACCGTGGTAAACCATGTTGGTCTGCACGCCACGCTTCTCAATACACAGGGTGATGACGTTACCGAGGAACTCCTGCGGCAGCAGCATGTGACACTCTGCGATAGGCTCGCGCAGTTCGTGAATGTTGTTCAGCGGCGGCAGCTTGGACGGGCTATCGACGTAGATAACCTCTTTCGAGGTGGTTTCCACTTCGTAGACAACGGTCGGCGCTGTGGTGATCAGATCCAGATCGTATTCACGTTCCAGACGCTCCTGAATGATCTCCATGTGCAGCAGGCCGAGGAAGCCGCAGCGGAAGCCGAAGCCCAGCGCCGTTGAACTTTCTGGCTCGTAGAACAGAGAGGCATCGTTCAGGCTCAGCTTGCCGAGGGCATCACGGAAGTTTTCGTAGTCGTCGGAGCTGACCGGGAACAGGCCTGCATAGACCTGCGGCTTCACTTTTTTGAAGCCTGGCAGCGCTTTATCCGCCGGATTACGCGCCAGCGTCAGCGTATCGCCCACCGGCGCGCCGAGGATGTCTTTAATGGCGCAAACCAGCCAGCCAACCTCACCGCATTTCAGCTCGGTACGATCAACCTGCTTAGGCGTGAAGATACCCAGGCGATCGGCGTTGTAGACCTGACCGGTGCTCATCACCTTAATTTTGTCGCCTTTGCGCATGGTGCCGTTTTTGATACGCACCAGCGAGACAACGCCGAGGTAGTTATCAAACCACGAGTCGATGATCAGCGCCTGCAGCGGGGCGTCCGGATCGCCTTCCGGTGGCGGAATGTCACGCACCAGACGTTCCAGCACATCAGGAACGCCTACGCCGGTTTTCGCCGAGCAGCGCACCGCATCGGTCGCGTCAATGCCGACGATATCTTCAATCTCTTCCGCTACGCGCTCTGGGTCGGCGGCAGGCAGGTCGATTTTGTTCAGGACCGGGACAACTTCGAGGTCCATTTCCATCGCGGTGTAGCAGTTTGCCAGGGTCTGAGCTTCTACGCCCTGCCCGGCATCCACCACCAGCAGCGCACCTTCACAGGCCGCCAGCGAGCGTGAGACTTCATACGAGAAGTCAACGTGGCCTGGGGTGTCGATAAAGTTCAGTTGGTAGGTTTCACCGTCGGTGGCTTTGTAGTCGAGCGTTACGCTCTGCGCTTTGATGGTGATACCGCGTTCGCGTTCCAGGTCCATGGAGTCCAGAACCTGGGCTGCCATTTCACGATCAGACAGGCCACCGCAAATCTGGATAATACGGTCAGACAGCGTCGACTTACCGTGGTCAATGTGAGCAATGATCGAAAAGTTACGTATGTTCTTCATATAGTTAAATAATTATGCCTTACGAATTCCTGGAGGCCGCTGTTCTTAGCCTGACGTTTTTCAGTGCGAAAACGCAGCATTCTACACTACATCCCCGCAACCTGGAAATGCACTTAGAGCCAAGCATAGCGCGAAGAAACGGCGTTTTCTTTTTTGAGACGTAAATAATGATAAAGCCCGGTGGATCACCGGGCCTCAGAAGAGAGTGTTTCAACGCGAAGCTGGTCAGGTGCCAGCGCGACGCTAAGAATAACGGGCTGCCATTCCTCACGAGCAGCGAGCTTGGGCGATAAGCCCTTCGCAAGCCAAAATCCGCCCACTCCCCCCAGTGCGGCCCCGCACATCGCAGCCGCATCGGTAGCAAAAAGCATCTGGAAAATGCCACCCATCACAAACAGGCCCACCAGCGGGGAGAGATAAACCAGCACGGCGGAGGTCAGCAGGCTGCCTTCGGCAATGCCCAGTTCGACCTTCTGCCCTGCCACCAGCGGCTGTTCGCTCGGCACGGCGATCGTATGCGAGGTTTGCGGCCCGAGTTTATTCAGTACGCGACTGCCGCAACCGGCTCTGGACGCACAGCTATTGCAAGATGCTTTAACATCGCAGCTCACCAGCGCTATGCCATCCTGCCAGGAGACAACCGTGGCCCACTCTTTGATCATTGCGCCGCCCTGAATTTAATACTGTCGGAAATACGCTTAGCCGTCTGCGGCGGCAATTCCCCAACGATGGTGATCTCAGCGTTGTCGCGAACCGTCGTACTCACCGTCCGACGCCCGGTACGAAGCATTTGTTCAGAACTGTTTGCCGAGGCGCGATTGATGTTCACCGAGAAGCTGAACAAGCCATCGGAATAAAGACGGGATTCAACCGGCGTTTCAATCGTTGGCAACTGACGGCGGCTGCTGGAGACTTCGCTAAACCCTTGCGGGATCCAGGAGGGTACCCAGTTGAAATTCACGGAATCACCGGCCGGTACGGAAAGCAGCGGCGGCAGGCTGGCTTTGGCCAAGTTCTGCATGCTGTTGCCAACCTGATTGTTGACGGAGAAAGAGATTACGCGGAACTGCTCCAGCGTTTCGCCGTCACGATCCAGCAAATCAACGCGCATCGGCAGCTTGGTTTCTGCGTCGATCCAGACGATATAGCTATAGCGCGTTCCGTCACGGGCAACCACACGGATCACTTCGCACAATCTGTCCGCGATACGCGTACGGCCTACCGAGATAAAATCGTAGTAAGGACCGAGGCGTTTGAAGTCGGTGTAGATAAGAGATGGCAAGGAATCGACGATATAGTCGCCATTCAGCGTGAAAGGCTCAAGGCCTGGCTCGAAATAGCTGATTTCGTTACCGCGCTGGACAACTTCCCGGCGCGGGCCATCCATCTGTAAAAGCTGGGCGAGAGGCTGGTTATCAAGACGCGCATGGCGATAACGTAACGACTCTACGCCCTGCTTGTTAATGCTGATAAATGCCAACTCGTAATTGAGTGACTGGCTGGCCAGATTCATTTGCTGCAACAACGCCCCGGATGAAACATCAGCCGAGGCGTTGGCAGAGAAGAACAGGCTACCCGCCATCAGAGACATGGCGAACCAAAGTTGCTTCATTACTGCGATTGCGTTCCTAAAGTTTGGTTTCCTGGCACCTGCACAGCAGCCTGCTGGGTTTGTGCCTGCTCAAACTGAAGCTGTTCAGAGTGCAGACGACGCTGCAACTCATAATCCTGCAACATCGCATTAATGCGACGGCGCTGCTCCTGAACCTGCTGCTGCTGGCCGCCGCTTGCGGAAGCATCAGCCGGTACGCCCAGGCTAACCGGGCTGGCTTTGCCCATCATCGGCAGTGTATTGAACACTGGCGCTTCTGGCTGCTGATTAGTTTCAGACTGAGTATTATAGTGCTGGACGCCAACGATAACTGCAAGCGATACGCATGCAGCCACGCCCATTTGGGTAAGCTGGCTGGCCCAAGGACGCACCTTATGCCAGAACGGCATTTTCTGCCACTGGTGAGGCGCGGGTTGAGCTTCAGGAATCAGCGGAGTGGTCTGATGAACGGGTTCGTTCTCAATTGCCGCCATCACACGGGCTGAGATATCGAAATGGAGAACCTCGCCAGTGTCACCGCGTAGGGTGTCACGGATGAGATGGTAGCTCTCCCAGGTCTCTTGCATTTCGGGAGAATGAGACAGCTCATTGAGGAGCTCACTATCCAGCGTTTCACCATCCATTAAAGCGGAAAGTTTTTCTTTCTGCATGCCTAATACCTTTTCCAGTATCCCGCTATCGTCAACGCCTGATAAGCGGTTGAACTTTATTATCAATAGCTTCTCGCGCACGGAAGATTCGTGAACGCACCGTGCCGACCGGACAATCCATAATAGCCGCTATCTCTTCATAGCTTAGGCCATCCAGCTCCCGTAACGTAATTGCCATGCGTAAATCTTCCGGGAGCGACTCGATCGTGCGAAAAACAATCTGTCTCAGTTCTTCTGACAACATTAAGTTCTCAGGGTTCGAAATTTCTTTCAACGCGCCGCCGCTTTCGAAGTTTTCGGCGTCGATTGCGTCCACATCACTTGAAGGCGGACGACGGCCCTGAGCGACCAGATAATTCTTTGCTGTATTCACCGCAATACGGTACAGCCAGGTATAAAAAGCGCTATCTCCCCGGAACGAATCCAGCGCACGATAGGCCTTAATAAAAGACTCTTGTACCACATCAGGCACATCGCCTGACGGGACATAGCGGGAAACCAGGCTCGCCACCTTATGCTGGTAGCGTACCACCAGTAGGTTAAAGGCTTTCTGATCTCCCTTCTGGACCCGTTCAACCAGGACCTGGTCCGTTAACTGCTCGCTCATCCGAGGTAATGTCTCCCCAAACCTAAATTCCACGCGTTATCGAAACGCCACTCTTAAAAACCGCACTTTGAGCAAGCACCGGGTTAGAGTGTCTGTTCTTCAATAAGTTCCGTCACGCCTTTGTTTTTGTTCATCGCGCCGCAGACCGTTCATTTTCTCTCATTATATGTCTGTTCACGATACGTACCCACTTTCTGGCAAGAAACATCTATTTTCCCGTGAGAAGAGTAACGCAACACGGGCTTTATTTCACCACATAATCTGAAGCTAACGATCTGCTTCGCAAAATATTTTCGTTCTTTTACGTCATTTTAATCCTCTGCAATAAGTTTAGTCACCGCAACGCTGAGCAAAAAAATGCGTGCGATATCTCGCATTACGGTGCTATTCTGGCCAAACACTGTTTAGTAAATTAAACAAACATCATGAATACACTACCTGACCTTCATTGTGATGTACTGATTATCGGCAGCGGTGCTGCTGGCCTCTCACTGGCATTACGCCTGGCCGAGCATCAGAAAGTGATTGTTCTGAGTAAAGGCCCCATGAGCGAAGGCTCTACGCTTTATGCGCAGGGGGGCATTGCCGCCGTGTTTGATGAAACGGACAGCATTGCGTCGCATGTCGAAGATACATTGATTGCAGGGGCGGGGATCGTTGACGAACATGCCGCAGAGTTTGTTGCCAGCAATGCCCGGCACTGCGTTCAGTGGCTTATCGACCAGGGCGTATTGTTCGACACCCACGTTCAGCCCAACGGTGAAGCGAGCTATCATCTGACCCGGGAGGGCGGACACAGTCACCGCCGCATACTCCATGCCGCAGATGCTACCGGTAAAGAGGTCGAAACCACGCTGGTTAGCAAGGCGCTAAGCCATCCTAATATTCAGGTTCTGGAGCGCAGCAATGCCGTTGACCTGATTATCTCTGACAGGATCGGCCTGCCCGGTACACGTCGCGTGGTGGGGGCCTGGGTCTGGAATCGTAATAAAGAAAAAGTGGAAACCTGCCGGGCAAAAGCGGTCGTGCTGGCCACGGGCGGCGCGTCAAAGGTGTATCAATATACCACTAACCCGGACATTGCCTCCGGCGACGGTATCGCGATGGCCTGGCGTGCCGGATGCCGCGTGGCAAACCTCGAGTTCAACCAGTTCCACCCCACCGCCCTCTTTCACCCTCAGGCGCGAAACTTCCTGCTGACGGAAGCGCTGCGCGGAGAAGGGGCCTACCTGAAGCGCCCGGACGGTTCCCGATTTATGCCGGACTTTGACGAAAGAGCAGAGCTTGCGCCGCGCGATATCGTTGCCCGCGCCATCGACCACGAGATGAAACGCCTGGGCGTGGACTGCATGTATCTGGATATCAGCCATAAACCTGCTGAGTTCATTCGCCAGCACTTCCCAATGATTTATGAAAAACTGCTGGGCCTGGGGATTGATCTTACCCGCGATCCGGTCCCGATTGTGCCTGCTGCTCACTACACCTGCGGCGGCGTGATGGTTGACGACAATGGCCGCACCGACGTGGATGGGCTGTATGCCATCGGTGAGGTGAGTTATACCGGGTTACATGGCGCCAACCGCATGGCGTCGAATTCCCTGCTGGAGTGCCTGGTGTACGGCTGGTCTGCGGCGGAAGACATTACCAAACGAATGCCTTATGCCCGCCAGACCGAGCGCTTGCCCGCCTGGGATGAAAGCCGCGTGGAAAACCCGGATGAGCTGGTGGTGATTCAGCATAACTGGCACGAGCTGCGGCTGTTTATGTGGGACTATGTAGGAATAGTCCGCACCACGAAACGCCTGGAGCGCGCTTTACGCCGTATCACGATGCTGCAACAGGAGATTGATGAGTATTACGCCAACTTCCGCGTTTCCAACAATCTGCTTGAGCTGCGCAACCTGGTGCAGGTTGCCGAACTCATTGTCCGCTGCGCGATGATGCGTAAAGAGAGCCGTGGCCTGCACTACACTCTGGATTATCCCGACCTGCTGCCTGAATCCGGCCCGTCGGTCTTATCCCCGCAGGCTCACATAAACAGATAAAACGCCTGGGTCAGAGCAGCGTAATCTTCAGAGTAGCGCTGGTCTGGCCCACGAATCACCATTCTGTCGTTAAAGCACTCACCCTCTTGGGGCGAAAGCGCCAGCAGCACGCGGTGAGGCAATCGCCCTTCCGTATCTGAGATATCGGTGCGTAAACGCAGATTCCAGCCCATCTCCCGCGCAATCTCAATAAAGGTATTTCCGGTGCTTTCCGGCAATACCACACAGAAAAAGCCCTCTTCGGAAATCAACTCCGCCGCGCTGGTGAGCAGCGATTTATGATCGAGCGAACCGGTATAGCGCGCCTGTTCGCGCTCCGGCGTTGCGCATTCGACGCCCGGCGCGTAGTACGGCGGGTTGCTGACGATCAGATCGTAACGTGCGGTTTGATCGGGTGCCCAGGCTAGCACATCGGCACATTCTACTTTTAGCCGGGCTGCCCATGGGGATTCAGCCGCGTTTTCGGCTGCCTGCTCTGCCGCCTGTGCATCCAGCTCAACCGCGTCAATCGTGACATGCTCTTCCGTGCGCTGTGCCAGCATTAATGCCAACAGCCCGCTGCCGGAGCCAATGTCCAGAACGCGCTTAACGCCGGCGACAGGAGCCCAGGCGCCCAGTAAAATACCGTCGGTACCGACTTTCATCGCACAGCGATCGTGAGCCACAAAAAATTGTTTAAACGTAAAACCATCGCGGCGCAGCTGCGCTTTGAGTTGAGACATGACAGGGCAACCTTCAAAGTGAAACTGGGGTAGCATAGGGGAAAGCGATGTGGTCGAAAAGCGATATCCATACAAACAGATGAAGATTACAGCCGTAACGTCTATAATCAGCGCCCCACACAGAGGTAGAACATGACTGTAACGACTTTTTCCGAACTTGAACTCGATGAAAGCCTGCTCAATGCACTTGAGAGCAAAGGCTTTACACGCCCGACCGCCATTCAGGCCGCGGCCATTCCGCCTGCGCTTGAGGGCCGCGATGTGCTCGGTTCTGCGCCAACCGGCACGGGGAAAACAGCAGCCTACTTGCTGCCTGTCTTGCAGCATCTGCTCGATTTCCCACGTAAAAAATCAGGTCCGCCGCGCATTTTGATCCTGACGCCTACGCGTGAACTGGCAATGCAGGTTGCCGAACACGCGCGTGAACTTGCGGCGAATACCCATCTGGATATCGCCACCATCACCGGCGGCGTTGCGTATATGAACCACGCCGAAGTGTTCAGCGAAAACCAGGACATCGTTGTTGCGACCACCGGCCGCCTGCTGCAGTACATTAAAGAAGAGAACTTCGACTGCCGCGCAGTTGAAACGCTGATTCTGGACGAAGCAGACCGCATGCTGGACATGGGCTTCGCACAGGATATCGAGCATATCGCGGGTGAAACACGCTGGCGTAACCAGACGATGCTGTTCTCTGCCACCCTCGAAGGGGAAGCGATCAAAGACTTCGCAGAGCGTCTGCTGGAAGATCCGGTAGAAGTGTCGGCTACGCCTTCCACCCGTGAGCGTAAAAAAATCCACCAGTGGTATTACCGTGCGGACAACCTTGAGCACAAGGTCGAGCTGCTGAAACATCTGCTGAAGCAGGAAGATGCTCTGCGCACCATCGTGTTTGTGCGTAAGCGCGAGCGCGTGCATGAGCTGGCTGAAATGCTGCGCAATGCGGGCATCAACAACTGCTACCTTGAAGGTGAGATGGCGCAGGTGAAGCGTACCGAAGGCATTAAGCGTCTGACCGATGGTCGCGTTAACGTGCTGGTCGCCACCGACGTCGCGGCGCGCGGGATCGATATTCCTGACGTGAGCCATGTGATTAACTTCGATATGCCGCGCAGCGGAGATACCTATCTTCACCGTATTGGCCGTACCGGTCGTGCGGGTCGCAAAGGCATCGCCATTTCGCTGGTCGAAGCACATGATTACCTGCTGCTGCAAAAAATTGGCCGCTACGTTGATGAGCCGCTGAAAGCGCGGGTTATTGATGAGCTTCGTCCGACCACGCGTGCGCCGAGCGAAAAAATGACGGGCAAACCGTCCAAAAAAGCGCTGGCAAAACGCGCTGAGAGAAAAGAAAAAGAGAAAGAGAAGCCGCGCGTGAAGCAGCGCCACCGCGATACCAAAAACATTGGTAAACGCCGCAAGCCAAGCTCTGCTGCGCCAGAGTCGAAAACCGAAGAGTAAAAAAAAGCCGGGTAATTCCCCGGCTTTTTTATGCCACCCCCGTGGCTGAAACCCTTACAGACTCTCGGTAAAGGTACGCGCAATCACGTCGCGCTGCTGTTCTGGGGTCAGAGAGTTGAAGCGTACCGCATAGCCAGAAACACGAATGGTCAGCTGCGGGTATTTTTCCGGATGCTCAACGGCATCCATCAGCGTTTCACGACGCAGAACGTTTACGTTCAGGTGCTGACCACCTTCCACACGCACTTCCGGCTGCACTTCCATTGGCACTTCGCGGTATTCGATTTCGCCCAGTTTATTTACCGGAACGATTTCATCTTCAGCAAAACCGGCTTTTGCCACTACGCAGCGCGCTTCATTTTTCTCGCTGTCCAGCAGCCAGAAAGAGTTGAGCAGATCGTCATTTGCAGCTTTAGTAATCTGGATACCTGTAATCATGTGTTGCCCCCTTAGGCTACAGTAACTGATGTCGGCCTCTCGCGGCCAATTGGTAAAACCATTGTTGCTTGCGTGTATATATAACACCCAGCCCCTTGCGATTTATTGATTTAAATCAACAAAAACACCAACCACATAAAGAGTGTGGTTTGATTTTATTGTTTTAGATCAATTTCAACACCTTACCAATTCAAAGAAAAACGGACGAATTCAAATTAAATTTAAGGAGTTAGCGCGAATTTGCGCGTGGAATTTTGCTCACCGGACGTTAGCGGGTAAGCTAGGCGCAGAATGAAATTCGCAGGAGAGCGAGATGACAACACCTTTAACATGGCATGACGTACTGGCCGAAGAAAAACAGCAGCCCTATTTTGTGAATACCCTGAGCACGGTTGCGGCTGAGCGACAATCCGGCCAGACGATTTATCCGCCACAGAAAGATGTTTTCAATGCTTTCCGCTATACGGAACTGAGCGATGTGAAGGTGGTAATCCTCGGTCAGGATCCCTACCACGGGCCCGGGCAGGCGCACGGTCTGGCATTTTCCGTTCGTCCCGGCGTCGCCATTCCCCCTTCTCTGCTGAATATGTATAAAGAGCTTGAAGGCACGCTTCCCGGGTTTGCTCGACCAAAGCACGGATATCTGGAGAGCTGGGCGCATCAGGGGGTGTTATTGCTGAACACCGTGCTGACCGTACGTGCCGGACAGGCGCACTCTCACGCCAGCCTGGGCTGGGAAACCTTTACCGACAAGGTGATTAGCCTGATCAATGAGCATCGTGAAGGGGTGGTGTTTTTACTCTGGGGATCGCATGCGCAGAAGAAAGGCGCGATTATCGATCGCCAGCGTCACCACGTGCTGAAAGCGCCACATCCGTCGCCGCTGTCGGCACATCGCGGTTTCTTTGGTTGTAATCATTTTGTTCTGGCGAATGAGTGGCTGGAAAAGCGTGGCGAGACGCCGATTGATTGGATGCCAGCGTTACCGGCAGAAAGCGAGTAGGGTTTGAATGTGCCGGGCAAAACCCGGCACACGTAAGGCTTTATGCCTTGTTCTGACGCCACCATTCGGCCAGCAGTACGCCGGTTGCAACGGAAACGTTCAGACTTTCAACGTTACCCGTCCCGTCGATAGAGACGCTCAGATCCGCGCTGGACAGCGCTGCATCAGAGAGACCGTCACGCTCCTGACCTAATACCAGCACCATTTTACGTGGCAGCGCTGCTTTAAACAGCGGTGTACCCGCATGGCTGGACGTGGTCACGATGGAGTAGCCCGCTTTACGGAACTGCTCAATGGCATCCAGAACGCTGTCGCCGGTGATCGGCTGAACGTGTTCTGCACCGCCTTCCGCAGTACGGATTGCCGCACCGGACTCCAGCAGCGCAGCATCCTGCAACAGCACGCCTTTCACGCCAAAGTGCGCGCAGCTGCGCATCATTGCGCCCAGGTTATGCGGGTTGCCCACGTCTTCCAGCGCCAGCACGCAGTCATCGGCTTCCGCCTGGCTGACCCACTGCTGCACGGTCGTCCCGTTACGTTTTTTGATCAGGAAGCAGACGCCGCCGTGGTGTTCGGTGCCGGACGCTTTGGTCAGCTCGGCATCATCCACGACGTGGTAGGCTTTGCGGTTTGCGGCCATCCAGCGCAGCGCTTCTTTAAAGCGCGGGGTCACGCTCTGGATAAACCAGGCGCGAACGATGCACTCTGGGCGGCTCTGGAACAGCGCCTGACAGGCGTTTTCGCCGTACACGCGGGTCTCTTCTGCGCGCTGACGACGCAGCACTTCCGGATCGATAAAGCTCTTACCGCTGATGCCGCCGTGATCGGCCTTTTCAGGCGCTTCTTCGCCAGGAGCGCGAGAAACGGTACGCCACGGGGAAGCGTTATCACGTGAGAAGTCATCGCGCGGACGATCGTCGCGTGGACGGTCATTGCGTGGACGGTCGGTACGCGGACGGTCGTCACGTTTGCGATCGTCACGTTTGCGGTCATCACCGCGGGAATTTTTGTCATCGCGGGCGGGGCGACGGCCACCGTCTGCACGAGAAGACGCCGGACGCCCGCCACCTTTTCCGGTACGCGGATTTTGGGTGCGTTTATCAGAGTCATCATCACTGCGGACATACATCACTTTGACCTTGCCGCTTTTGTTTTTCATTTCGTCGTTCATGCTTTTCTCCACCAGCGCTGCGCGAAGCGCGCAGATTACCCGATGTGCAAGCTCATAGCCATTATTTCGTACAAAAGCCTGTGACTATTGTACTCATTGAATAAAACGCGTTGTCGTTTCAAACAGGCTCAATGATAATATGTAACATATTAGAAACATTATCGGCGTTCTGCCGCTGTCCCACGGCTCTATCAGAGGTTAGTTATGAATACCGTATGTGCCAACTGTCAGGCTCTTAATCGCATTCCTGCCGATCGAATGGAAGATGGTGCGAAATGCGGACGTTGTGGCCATGAATTGTTTGATGGCGATGTCATTAACGCGACGGGTGCTACGCTGGACAAACTCCTCAAGGACGATCTTCCTGTGGTTGTCGATTTCTGGGCCCCCTGGTGCGGCCCGTGCCGTAACTTCGCGCCAATCTTTGAAGACGTGGCCGAAGAGCGCAGCGGGAAAATGCGTTTTGTTAAGGTGAACACCGAAGCCGAACGCGAGCTCAGCGCGCGCTTTCGCATTCGCAGCATCCCGACCATTATGATTTTCAAGAATGGCGAAGTCATCGACATGCTCAACGGCGCGGTTCCAAAAGCGCCATTTGAAAGCTGGTTAAACGAATCGCTGTAACATTCACGGGGCACATCTTGTGCCCCGCTCCCGCCTCTGCGAAAATACTCTTTTTCCTGCATTTCGCCCATGACTGATAACGCTGTCCTTCAACTACGCGCCGAACGCCTCGCGCGTGCAACACGCCCTTTCCTTGCTCGTGGCAACCGTATCCGCCGCTGTCAGCGCTGTCTGCTGCCGCTTAAAGTCTGTCTATGCGAGACGCTTACCCCAAGTCAGGCAGAAAGCCGGTTTTGCCTGGTGATGTTCGACACTGAACCGATGAAGCCGAGCAATACGGGACGTCTTATTGCCGATATTTTGCCAGATACCGCTGCGTTTCAGTGGTCGCGCACGGAACCGCCTCAGGCGCTGCTCGATTTAGTGGCTAATCCAGACTATCAGCCGATGGTTGTTTTTCCGGCATCCTATGCAGGTGAACACCGTCAGGTGGTGACTACGCCTTCTTCGGGAAAACCGCCGCTGTTCATCATGCTGGACGGTACCTGGACCGAAGCGCGAAAGATGTTCCGCAAAAGCCCGTATCTTGATGCGCTGCCGGTGATTTCTGTCGATCTGTCACGCGTTTCGGCCTATCGCCTGCGTGAAGCCCACGCTGACGGGCAATACTGCACCGCGGAAGTGGCGATTGCGCTGCTGGATTTAGCGGGTGATACCCATGCCGCCAGCGCGCTGGGCAGCCATTTCACCTGTTTTCGCGAACGCTACCTGGCGGGAAAAACCGTTCATAAGGGCAGCGTCACAGCAACAGAGGCAGAAAGCGTTTAAAATCATCAGGTCGCTAGCATTCACAGGAGACTTGCATGAGCCAGCGAGGGTTAGAAGCGCTATTACGTCCTAAATCCATTGCCGTCATTGGCGCCTCGATGAAACCCGATCGCGCAGGTTATCTGATGATGCGCAACCTGCTGGCGGGCGGATTTAACGGCCCCGTCATGCCGGTTACGCCTGCCTATAAGGCTGTGCTGGGCGTTCTGGCATGGCCGAACGTGCAGAGCCTACCTTTTATTCCTGACCTTGCCGTGCTCTGTACGCATGCGAAGCGCAATCTTGAACTGCTGGCATCCCTCGGCGAAAAAGGGTGTAAAACCTGCATTATCCTCTCCTCCCCTCAGGAGCAGCAGGCTGAGCTGCTCGCCTGCGCCAGCCTCTATCAGATGCGCATTCTTGGCCCGAACAGTCTCGGCCTGCTTGCGCCGTGGCAAGGGCTGAATGCGAGCTTTTCGCCAGTACCGATCCGCAAAGGCAAGCTGGCCTTCATCTCGCAGTCCGCCGCCGTCTCGAACACTATCCTCGACTGGGCCCAGCAGCGCGAAATGGGTTTCTCCTACTTCATCGCACTGGGCGATAGCCTGGATATCGACGTCGATGAGCTGCTGGACTTCCTCGCAAGAGACAGCAAAACCAGTGCCATCCTTCTTTATCTTGAGCATATAAGCGATGCCCGTCGCTTTGTGTCAGCAGCCCGCAGCGCATCCCGCAACAAGCCAATACTGGTGATTAAAAGCGGCCGTAGCCCTGCAGCGCAGCGCTTGCTCAATTCGCACTCCGGTATAGACCCCGCCTGGGATGCCGCGATCCAGAGAGCGGGTTTGCTGCGGGTGCAGGATACGCACGAGCTTTTTTCCGCCGTCGAAACGTTAAGCCATATGCGCCCGCTTCGCGGTGAGAAGTTAATGATTGTCAGCAATGGCGCTGCCCCCGCTGCGCTCGCGCTGGATGAGCTGTGGCGGCGCAACGGCAAGCTGGCGACGCTGGGTGAAGAGACGCTTGAGCGTCTGCGTGACGCATTGCCAGGAAGCGTCAATCCCGGCAATCCGCTCGATTTACGCGACGATGCCAGCAGCGAGCGCTATACCCGGGCAATATCCATCCTGCTGGATAGCCAGGATTTTGATGCGCTCATGATTATCCACTCCCCAAGCGCTGCAGCGCCGGGCAGTGAAAGCGCCCGCGCGCTGATTGACGCCGTGCGAAACCATCCCCGCGGTAAATACGTCACCCTGTTAACCAACTGGTGCGGCGAGTTTTCCTCTCAGGAAGCCCGGCGTCTCTTTAGCGAAGCCGGCATGCCAACCTATCGCACGCCGGAAGGTACCATTACCGCCTTTATGCATATGGTGGAATATCGCCGCAACCAGAAGCAGCTGCGCGAAACGCCAGCATTGCCGGGTAACCTGACGGCAAATTCAGTAGACGTTCGACGGCTTTTACAGCAGGCCACCGAAGACGGCGCAACGTCGCTTGATACCCACGAGGTACAGCCCATTCTGGGCAGTTACGGGATGCAAACCCTGCCGACCTGGATCGCCAGCGATAGCGCCGAGGCCGTTCACATTGCGGAGCAAATTGGCTATCCGGTCGCGCTAAAGTTACGCTCACCCGATATCCCCCATAAGTCAGACATACAGGGCGTGATGCTTTACCTGCGTACGGCTGCGGAGGTGCAGCAAGCGGCAGATGCCATTATCGACCGCGTTAAAATGACCTGGCCGCAGGCACGTATCCACGGCCTGCTGGTTCAAAGTATGGCTAATCGTGCGGGGGCTCAGGAGCTGCGGGTGGTGGTTGAACACGACCCGGTCTTCGGCCCGCTCATCATGCTGGGTGAAGGCGGCGTAGAATGGCGGCCTGAAGAGCAGGCGGTTGTCGCGCTGCCGCCGCTGAACATGAACCTTGCACGCTACCTGGTTATTCAGGCGATTAAAAGTAAGAAAATCCGTGGCCGGAGCGCGTTGCGCCCGCTCGATATTGCCGGGCTAAGTCAGTTTCTGGTGAAGGTATCGAACCTGATTGTTGATTGCGCTGAGATCCAGCGGCTGGATATTCATCCCCTTCTCGTTTCTGGCAATGAGTTTACCGCGCTGGACGTCACGCTGGATATTGCACCTTTCGAAGGTGACAGAGAAAGCCGCCTTGCGATCCGGCCATATCCCCTGCAGCTCGAAGAGTGGGTAGAGATGAAAAACGGTGAGCGAGCGCTGTTTCGCCCTATCCTGCCTGAAGATGAACCCCAGCTACGGGCATTTATCGGCCAGGTTACCAAAGAGGATCTTTACTATCGCTACTTTAGCGAAATCAATGAATTTACCCATGATGATTTAGCCAATATGACCCAGATCGACTACGATCGAGAAATGGCGTTTGTGGCCGTGCGGCATACCGAACAGGGTGATGAGATCCTCGGCGTGACGCGTGCCATATCCGATCCGGATAACGTGGATGCTGAATTTGCCGTGCTGGTGCGCTCCGACCTCAAAGGCCTGGGTCTGGGGCGGCGGCTGTTGGAAAAACTTATCAGCTATACGCGCGATCACGGACTGTTACGCCTGAATGGCATTACTATGCCTAACAATCGCGGGATGGTGACACTGGCGCGAAAACTTGGGTTTGACGTTGATATCCAGCTGGACGAGGGGATTGTAGCCCTTTCTCTTAGCCTGAGACCAGCTGATAAACACGAGTAAGCTACTGGAAATGTTACCCACTTTGCACGGCACTGGGGTATCATTGTCCGCTTATGTTGTTTGCATGGTACAGACAACCCTTCAATGAACAGAGAAGAAACGCACTGTGATGTTGTCAAAATTTAAGCGCAATAAACATCAACAACACCTTGCTCAACTACCGAAGATTTCTCAGTCAGTTGATGATGTAGAGTTCTTTTACGCTCCCGCTCATTTTCGGGAGACGCTTCTGGAAAAGATTGCCAGCGCCACGCGACGCATTTGTATCGTTGCGCTGTATCTGGAACAGGATGAAGGTGGGCGCGGGATCCTGAACGCGCTCTATGAAGCGAAACGTCAGCGTCCGGAACTGGATATTCGCGTGCTGGTTGACTGGCATCGAGGCCAGCGCGGCCGTATTGGCGCAGCCGCTTCCAATACAAACGCAGACTGGTACTGCCGCACGGCGCAGGAGAATCCTGGCGTCGATGTGCCTGTTTATGGCGTACCGGTTAACACCCGTGAAGCGCTCGGCGTTCTGCATTTTAAAGGTTTTATCATTGATGACAGCGTGCTTTACAGCGGCGCGAGCCTGAATGATGTTTACCTCCATCAGCTCGATAAGTATCGCTACGACCGCTACCATCTGATTCGCAATCCGCAGATGGCCGACATCATGTTTAACTGGGTTGATAAGAACCTGGTTCATGGCCGCGGCGTCAATCGTCTTGACGATCCTAATCGTCCCAAGAGCCCGGAAATCAAAAATGATATTCGCTCTTTCCGTCAGGAACTGCGCGATGCGGTCTATCATTTCCAGGGTGATGCCAATAACGAAGAGTTATCCGTTACCCCGCTGGTCGGTTTAGGCAAGTCCAGCCTGCTGAATAAAACCATCTACCACCTGATGCCGTGCGCAGAGCAGAAACTGACGATTTGCACGCCGTACTTCAATCTTCCTGCCGTGCTGGTGCGTAACATCATTCAGCTGTTGCGAGATGGGAAAAAGGTCGAAATTATCGTTGGTGATAAAACGGCAAACGACTTCTTTATTCCGGAAGATCAGCCGTTTAAGATCATCGGTGCTCTGCCCTATCTCTATGAGATTAACCTTCGTCGTTTCCTCAGCCGTTTACAATACTATGTGAATACCGACCAGCTGGTAGTGCGCCTGTGGAAAGATGAAGACAACTCCTACCATCTTAAAGGTATGTGGGTTGATGACGAATGGATGCTGCTGACCGGCAATAACCTCAACCCTCGCGCCTGGCGTCTGGATCTGGAAAATGCCATTTTGATCCACGATCCTAAGCATGAGCTGGCTGCCCAACGCGATCGCGAGCTTGAGCTTATCCGCACGCATACGACGGTGGTGCGTCACTACCGCGATCTGCAAAGCATTGCCGATTATCCGGTGAAGGTCCGCAAGCTTATTCGTCGTTTACGTCGCATCCGTATTGACCGTCTTATTAGCCGCATTCTGTGATGCCGAAGCCCTGTCACTGACGGGGCTTTTTTTATGGAGCCTATGATGCGTATCCCTCTCCTCGTCACCACGCTTGCCCTCACCGGCTGCAGCCATATGGCAAACGATAGCTGGTCTGGTCAGGATAAAGCCCAGCACTTTCTCGCCTCTGCGATGTTGTCTGCGGCCGGTAATGAGTACGCACAACACCAGGGCTATAGCCGGGACCGGAGCGCTGCCATTGGCGTTATGTTTTCTGTCAGTCTTGGGGCGTCTAAGGAGCTCTGGGACAGTCGTCCGGATGGAAGCGGCTGGAGCTGGAAAGATTTTGCCTGGGACGTAGCCGGTGCAACGACCGGCTACGCCGTGTGGCAGATGGCGCATTATTAAAGACGAATGCCCTTGCCCTTGCGATGCAGCATCAGAGAAACAATGAACGCCAGTGCGCCCATCACGGTGACATACCAGAAGAAGGTCGTTTCGCTTCCCCAGGATTTAAGCGACAGCGCAACATACTCCGCCGATCCGCCAAACAGAGCATTAGCCACCGCATAAGAAAGGCCGACCCCCAGGGCACGGACCTGTGCCGGGAACATCTCCGCCTTCAGGATGCCGCTGATTGCCGTATAAAAACTGATAATAATGAGTGCAACCATGATTAAGCCGAAAGCAGCATAAGGCGAGGTGGTATGCTGCAACGCGGTTAACAGCGGAACGGTACCCAGGGTGAGCAAGCAGCCAAAAATCAGCATTGAGTTGCGGCGACCAATTTTGTCCGACAGGGCACCGATAATGGGCTGAATCAGCATAAACACCAGCAGCGCTACCGTCATGACCACGCTGGCAACATTGGCATGCATCCCGGTCGTGTTAACCAGATATTTTTGCATATAGGTGGTGAAGGTATAAAAGCTCAACGACCCGGCAGCGGTAAAACCTAAAACCATCAAAAATGCTTTACGATTTCGCCATAGCCCTTTCATTGATCCCGCTTCCTTCAGCGACCTGACCTCCTGCTGAGATGTCTCATCCAGCTGTCGGCGCAACCATAGAGCGACAACAGCCAGAGCGGCTCCCATCGCAAACGGGATACGCCAGCCCCAGGCGCGTAAATCTTCGTCGCTAAGAATTTGTTGCAGGATCACGACAACCAGCAAAGCAAGCAGTTGTCCGCCAATGAGCGTCACATACTGGAATGATGCATAGAAGCCTTTTCTCCCCTCAACCGCAACTTCACTCATGTATGTTGCGCTGGTGCCATATTCGCCCCCAACAGACAGGCCCTGGAACAAACGTGCCAGCAAGAGCAACGCCGGTGCCCATGTTCCGATAGTGTCATACCCGGGTAAACAGGCGATCACCAGCGAGCCAACGCACATCATGCATACGGATATGAGCATTGAGGTCTTGCGGCCTCTTCTGTCGGCGATTCTGCCGAACAACCATCCTCCTATCGGACGCATTAAAAACCCGGCGGCAAATACGCCTGCGGTTTGCAGAAGTTGTGTTGTGGTATTGCCGGATGGGAAAAAGATATGCGCAAAGTAGAGCGAACAGAATGAATAAACGTAAAAATCAAACCACTCTACCAGGTTCCCCGATGAGGCCCCAACGATTGCCCAAACTCTTCGGCGGGTGTCCTTGCCTGTTAAGTTTGTATTTTCCGTATCTGTACTTGCTACGGTTTCTGTCATTTTAAATCCCCTGTCTCACATTGCGGGCCATTGCCCTCCCACAGTAAAACCGGATTTAAAACGAATCGTTAGGTAAATAAAATGTTTCCAATGTGTTTCATTTGGTTTTGTGAAGTCGATCGGGTATTGAATTATTAGCGAACATAGTAATTATCCCCACTCGCGCTGGTGCGCTTTTTTTCGACGCAAATAATCTTCATCCGCGCGAATTTTATCCCACCATTCTTTAAATACCGCAGCAGCCTCTGCTTTAACCGGATCGTGATCGAGGGGTTTGACGTTACGATCCAGATCGTACTTTTTTCCACCTTTATGATTGGCGTATCGTCGGGCACGGGTATATCCCATCTGTATGAATTTCCTTGCCATATCCATGCCTACAAAGTCGTTTTGCTGGCGATATTCTTCAAACAGGGCATATATCGCTTTTGCTGAGTGCGCTGCAACGTCTGCGTTTTTGTAGCGCCAGTGTGGAAGGATTTCACTTTTATAAGGCTCGACCATCAGCACGCCTTGTTCTCCCCGACCAACCTGGTAAAGCTCAGGATGATCGCGGAAGTTGATGCTGGCAAAATCCTGTTGGTAATCAAATGGACGTGTCAAAGCGGCACCGCTGTTAAAATAGTTTTAACAATTGTAGGCCCGCCAGAGTGAAGCTGCCAACGGGACTACATTTTTTCGGCTTATGAATGCAAAAAACCCCGCACCTTACGGTACG
>NZ_SJOO01000019.1 GCF_004331265.1 Enterobacter wuhouensis
TGAATCTGAAGTGTACATCCTGTCCAAAGACGAAGGCGGCCGTCATACTCCGTTCTTCAAAGGCTACCGTCCACAGTTCTACTTCCGTACAACTGACGTGACCGGCACCATCGAACTGCCAGAAGGCGTTGAGATGGTAATGCCAGGCGACAACATCAAGATGGTTGTGACTCTGATCCACCCAATCGCGATGGACGACGGTCTGCGTTTCGCAATCCGTGAAGGCGGCCGTACCGTTGGCGCGGGCGTTGTTGCTAAAGTTCTCGGCTAATCGCTGATAACATTTGACGCAATGCGCATGAAAAGGGCATCATTTGATGCCCTTTTTGCACGCTTTCACATCAGAACCTGGCTCATCAGTGATTATTTTTGTCATAATCATTGCTGAGACAGGCTCTGCAGAGAGCGTATAATCCATAAAGGGATTAGCGTTTCGATTTGGCTCGCCTCGCAATCGCGGGGTGAAATTATTTGTAGAATTCTTCTGACAGGTTGGTTTATGAGTGCGAATACCGAAGCTCAAGGGAGCGGGCGCGGCCTGGAAGCGATGAAGTGGGTCGCTGTTGCCGTGCTGCTGATTGTGGCAATCGTTGGCAACTATCTTTATCGTGACATGATGCTGCCGCTACGCGCGCTGGCAGTGGTGATTCTGATTGCTGCAGCGGGCGGTGTCGCGCTGTTGACGACTAAAGGTAAAGCAACCGTTGCTTTCGCGCGCGAAGCACGTACCGAAGTCCGTAAGGTGATTTGGCCGACTCGCCAGGAAACATTGCACACCACGCTGATCGTGGCTGCAGTGACTGCGGTAATGTCACTGATCCTGTGGGGACTGGATGGTATTCTGGTTCGCCTGGTTTCCTTTATTACTGGCCTGAGGTTCTAAGATGTCTGAAGCCCCTAAAAAGCGTTGGTACGTCGTTCAGGCGTTTTCCGGTTTTGAAGGCCGCGTAGCGACTTCGCTGCGTGAGCATATCAAATTACACAATATGGAAGAGTTGTTTGGCGAAGTGATGGTTCCGACCGAAGAAGTGGTCGAGATCCGTGGCGGCCAGCGTCGCAAAAGCGAGCGTAAATTCTTCCCGGGTTACGTGTTGGTTCAGATGGTGATGAACGACGCGAGCTGGCACCTGGTGCGCAGCGTACCGCGCGTGATGGGCTTTATCGGCGGCACGTCCGACCGTCCGGCGCCAATCAGCGATAAAGAAGTTGATGCGATCATGAACCGCCTGCAGCAGGTGGGTGATAAGCCGCGTCCGAAAACGCTGTTTGAACCGGGTGAAATGGTTCGTGTTAGCGACGGTCCGTTTGCTGACTTTAACGGCGTGGTTGAAGAAGTGGACTACGAGAAGTCCCGCTTGAAAGTTTCCGTTTCTATCTTCGGTCGTGCGACCCCGGTAGAACTGGACTTTGCGCAGGTCGAAAAAGCCTAAGCTGCGATCAAAAAAGCGGCGATTTAATCGTTGCACAGGGCGCGAGATTGGAATACAATTTCGCGCCTTTTGTTTTTATGGGCTCTGGCCCGTAAAACGAATTTTATTCACGGGGAGCCTCTCTGAGGCGCTATCACCCAATCAGAGGATTTTAGAATGGCTAAGAAAGTACAAGCCTACGTCAAGCTGCAGGTTGCAGCTGGTATGGCGAACCCAAGTCCACCAGTTGGTCCAGCTCTGGGTCAGCAGGGTGTGAACATCATGGAATTCTGTAAAGCGTTCAACGCAAAAACTGAATCCCTGGAAAAAGGTCTGCCAATCCCAGTCGTAATCACTGTTTACGCTGACCGTTCTTTCACTTTCGTTACCAAAACCCCTCCAGCAGCAGTTCTGCTGAAGAAAGCGGCTGGTATTAAGTCTGGTTCCGGTAAACCGAACAAAGACAAAGTGGGTAAAATTTCCCGCGCTCAGCTGCAGGAAATCGCGCAGACCAAAGCTGCCGACATGACTGGTTCTGACATTGAAGCGATGACTCGCTCAATCGAAGGTACTGCACGTTCCATGGGCCTGGTAGTGGAGGACTAAGAAATGGCTAAACTGACCAAGCGCATGTCCGTGATCCGTGACAAAGTTGATGCGACCAAACAGTACGACATCAACGAAGCTATCGCTCTGCTGAAAGAACTGGCAACTGCTAAGTTCGTTGAAAGCGTTGACGTTGCCGTTAACCTGGGCATCGACGCGCGTAAATCCGATCAGAACGTTCGTGGCGCAACTGTACTGCCGCACGGTACTGGCCGTTCCGTTCGCGTAGCTGTATTTGCTCAGGGTGCAAACGCTGAAGCTGCTAAAGCTGCCGGCGCTGAACTGGTAGGTATGGAAGATCTGGCTGATCAGATCAAGAAAGGCGAAATGAACTTTGACGTTGTTATTGCTTCTCCAGATGCAATGCGCGTTGTTGGCCAGCTGGGCCAGGTTCTGGGTCCACGCGGCCTGATGCCAAACCCGAAAGTGGGTACTGTAACCCCTAACGTTGCTGAAGCGGTTAAGAACGCTAAAGCAGGTCAGGTTCGTTATCGTAACGACAAAAACGGCATCATCCACACCACCATCGGTAAAGTGGACTTTGACGCTGACAAACTGAAAGAAAACCTGGAATCTCTGCTGGTTGCGCTGAAAAAAGCAAAACCAACTCAGGCGAAAGGCGTGTACATCAAGAAAGTTAGCATCTCCACCACCATGGGTGCAGGTGTTGCAGTTGACCAGGCTGGCCTGAGCGCTGCTGCAAACTAATGCCTTTACGTGGGCGGTGATTTTGTCTACAATCTTACCCCCACGTTTGCTAACGAAAGTTAGCGGCTAAAAGATTTGTTCGTTGGAGCCTGGCCTATCCAGGCCTCCGTCGAAGACCGCAGGTGTTTCGCAAGAAACTTAATCCCCTGCGTAGACGGTGACAGAACGCTAAGATTATTTTTTGAATACTCTGGCTTGTTTCTGCTCACCGTATTAAGACGCTCTTCCCGTTGGGTTGAGTGAAGTGAGTTCCGGAACATGAGTTCCGGCAAACATCCAGGAGCAAAGCTAATGGCTTTAAATCTTCAAGACAAACAAGCGATTGTTGCTGAAGTCAGCGAAGTAGCCAAAGGCGCGCTGTCTGCAGTAGTTGCGGATTCCCGTGGCGTTACTGTAGACAAAATGACTGAACTGCGTAAAGCAGGTCGTGAAGCTGGCGTATACATGCGTGTTGTTCGTAACACCCTGCTGCGTCGCGTAGTTGAAGGTACTCAGTTCGAGTGCCTGAAAGACACGTTTGTTGGTCCGACCCTGATTGCATACTCTATGGAACACCCGGGCGCTGCTGCTCGTCTGTTCAAAGAGTTCGCGAAAGCGAATGCAAAATTTGAGGTCAAAGCTGCAGCCTTTGAAGGTGAGTTGATCCCGGCATCGCAAATCGATCGCCTGGCAACCCTGCCGACCTACGAAGAAGCAATTGCACGCCTGATGGCAACCATGAAAGAAGCTTCGGCTGGCAAACTGGTTCGCACTCTGGCTGCTGTTCGCGATGCGAAAGAAGCTGCTTAATAGCAGTTATCTTTATAAAGCATTCGCTTACGTATAAACTTATTCTGATTTTCAGGAACAATTTAAATGTCTATCACTAAAGATCAAATCATTGAAGCAGTTGCAGCTATGTCCGTAATGGACGTTGTAGAACTGATTTCTGCAATGGAAGAAAAATTCGGTGTTTCTGCTGCTGCTGCTGTAGCTGTAGCTGCGGGCCCGGCTGAAGCTGCTGAAGAAAAAACTGAATTCGACGTAATTCTGAAAGCTGCTGGCGCTAACAAAGTTGCTGTTATCAAAGCAGTACGTGGCGCAACTGGCCTGGGTCTGAAAGAAGCTAAAGACCTGGTAGAATCTGCTCCAGCTGCGCTGAAAGAAGGCGTGAGCAAAGACGACGCAGAAGCACTGAAAAAATCTCTGGAAGAAGCTGGCGCTGAAGTTGAAGTTAAATAAGCCAACTTTTCTGGTTGCAGCCTAAGTCATTAGGCTGATGGCTGGTGACTTTTTAGTCACCAGCCTTTTTGCGCTGTAAGGCATCAGCAGCATTTCACACTGTTTGACTGCTGGTTGTCCTGACAATGCATGTTTCTATCGACGACTTAATATATTGCGACAGGGTGCTCGCTCTGTGTAAATCGCGACGAAATGATTTAAGCGTGATAGCAACAGGTATTGCGGAAAGTATTCAATTTTCCGGTCCACAAAATGGTGTTGCACAAACTGTCCCTTCGTCGGACAGATGGGTCGACTTGTCAGCGAGCTGAGGAACCCTATGGTTTACTCCTATACCGAGAAAAAACGTATTCGTAAGGATTTTGGTAAACGTCCACAAGTTCTGGACATTCCATATCTCCTTTCTATCCAGCTTGACTCGTTCCAGAAGTTTATCGAGCAAGATCCTGAAGGGCAGTACGGTCTGGAAGCAGCCTTCCGCTCCGTGTTCCCGATTCAGAGCTACAGCGGTAACTCCGAGCTGCAGTACGTCAGCTACCGCCTTGGCGAACCGGTGTTTGACGTTCAGGAATGTCAGATCCGTGGCGTGACCTATTCCGCACCGCTGCGCGTAAAACTGCGTCTGGTGATCTACGAGCGCGAAGCGCCGGAAGGCACCGTTAAAGACATTAAAGAACAAGAAGTCTACATGGGTGAAATTCCACTCATGACGGACAACGGTACTTTCGTAATCAACGGTACTGAGCGTGTTATCGTTTCCCAGCTGCATCGTAGCCCGGGCGTCTTCTTCGACAGCGATAAAGGTAAAACACACTCTTCCGGTAAAGTACTGTATAACGCACGCATCATTCCTTACCGTGGTTCATGGCTGGACTTCGAGTTCGATCCTAAAGACAACCTGTTTGTCCGTATCGACCGTCGTCGTAAGCTGCCTGCAACCATCATTCTGCGTGCGCTGCAATACACCACTGAGCAGATCCTGGATCTGTTCTTCGAGAAAGTGGTCTTTGAGATCCGCGACAACAAGCTGCAGATGGAGCTGGTGCCGGAACGTCTGCGTGGTGAGACCGCATCGTTCGACATCGAAGCCGACGGCAAAGTGTATGTGGAAAAAGGCCGCCGTATCACTGCGCGCCATATCCGTCAGCTGGAAAAAGATGATATCAAACACATCGAAGTTCCGGTTGAATACATTGCAGGAAAAGTATCCGCGAAAGATTACGTTGATGAATCAACTGGCGAGCTGATCTGCCCGGCGAACATGGAGCTGAGCCTGGATCTGCTGGCTAAGCTGAGCCAGTCTGGCCACAAACGTATCGAAACGCTGTTCACCAACGATCTGGACCACGGTCCGTACATCTCTGAGACTGTACGCGTCGACCCAACGACCGATCGTCTGAGCGCACTGGTAGAAATCTACCGCATGATGCGCCCTGGTGAGCCGCCAACTCGCGAAGCGGCTGAAAGCCTGTTCGAGAACCTGTTCTTCTCCGAAGACCGCTACGATCTGTCCGCGGTTGGTCGTATGAAGTTCAACCGTTCTCTGCTGCGCGACGAAATCGAAGGTTCCGGTATCCTGAGCAAAGACGACATCATCGAAGTGATGAAGAAGCTCATCGATATCCGTAACGGTAAAGGCGAAGTGGACGATATCGACCACCTCGGCAACCGTCGTATCCGTTCCGTAGGCGAAATGGCGGAAAACCAATTCCGCGTTGGCCTGGTACGTGTAGAGCGTGCGGTGAAAGAGCGTCTGTCTCTGGGCGATCTGGATACCCTGATGCCTCAGGATATGATCAACGCCAAGCCGATTTCTGCAGCAGTGAAAGAGTTCTTCGGTTCAAGCCAGCTGTCTCAGTTTATGGACCAGAACAACCCGCTGTCTGAGATTACGCACAAACGTCGTATCTCTGCACTCGGCCCAGGCGGTCTGACCCGTGAACGTGCAGGCTTTGAAGTTCGAGACGTACACCCGACTCACTACGGTCGCGTATGTCCAATCGAAACGCCTGAAGGTCCAAACATCGGTCTGATCAACTCCCTGTCCGTGTACGCACAGACTAACGAATACGGTTTCCTCGAGACCCCGTACCGTAAAGTGACCGACGGTGTTGTAACTGACGAAATTCACTACCTGTCTGCTATCGAAGAAGGCAACTACGTTATCGCTCAGGCGAACTCCAACCTGGATGACGAAGGCCACTTTGTAGAAGATCTGGTTACCTGCCGTAGCAAAGGCGAATCCAGCTTGTTCAGCCGCGACCAGGTTGACTACATGGACGTTTCCACCCAGCAGGTGGTATCCGTCGGTGCGTCCCTGATCCCGTTCCTGGAACACGATGACGCCAACCGTGCATTGATGGGTGCGAACATGCAACGTCAGGCCGTTCCAACTCTGCGTGCTGATAAGCCGCTGGTTGGTACCGGTATGGAACGTGCTGTTGCCGTTGACTCCGGTGTTACTGCAGTTGCTAAGCGTGGCGGTACCGTTCAGTACGTCGACGCATCCCGTATCGTTATCAAAGTTAACGAAGACGAGATGTATCCGGGCGAAGCGGGTATCGACATCTACAACCTGACCAAATACACCCGTTCTAACCAGAACACCTGTATCAACCAGATGCCTTGCGTATCTCTGGGTGAGCCAGTTGAGCGCGGCGACGTGCTGGCAGACGGTCCGTCCACCGACCTCGGTGAACTGGCGCTCGGTCAGAACATGCGCGTAGCGTTCATGCCGTGGAACGGTTACAACTTCGAAGACTCCATCCTCGTCTCCGAGCGTGTGGTTCAGGAAGATCGTTTCACCACCATCCACATTCAGGAACTGGCCTGTGTGTCTCGTGACACCAAGCTAGGGCCAGAAGAGATCACCGCTGACATCCCTAACGTGGGTGAAGCTGCGCTCTCCAAGCTGGATGAATCCGGTATCGTTTACATCGGTGCAGAAGTGACCGGTGGCGACATTCTGGTTGGTAAGGTTACGCCGAAAGGTGAAACCCAGCTGACGCCAGAAGAGAAGCTGCTGCGTGCAATCTTCGGTGAGAAAGCGTCTGACGTTAAAGACTCTTCTCTGCGCGTACCAAACGGTGTTTCCGGTACGGTTATCGACGTTCAGGTCTTCACCCGTGACGGCGTTGAGAAAGATAAGCGTGCGCTGGAAATCGAAGAGATGCAGCTCAAACAGGCTAAGAAAGACCTGTCTGAAGAACTGCAGATCCTCGAAGCGGGTCTGTTCAGCCGTATCTATGCGGTGCTGGTTGCCGGTGGCGTTGAAGCTGAGAAGCTCGACAAACTGCCACGCGATCGCTGGCTGGAACTGGGCCTGACCGACGAAGAGAAACAAAATCAGCTGGAACAGCTGGCTGAGCAGTATGACGAACTGAAACACGAGTTCGAGAAGAAACTCGAAGCGAAACGCCGCAAAATCACTCAGGGCGACGATCTGGCACCAGGCGTGCTGAAGATTGTTAAGGTGTATCTGGCCGTTAAACGTCAGATCCAGCCTGGTGATAAGATGGCAGGTCGTCACGGTAACAAGGGTGTTATCTCTAAGATCAACCCGATCGAAGATATGCCGCACGATGCTAACGGTACGCCGGTAGATATCGTACTGAACCCACTGGGCGTACCGTCTCGTATGAACATTGGTCAGATCCTTGAAACTCACCTGGGTATGGCTGCGAAAGGCATTGGCGACAAGATTAACGCCATGCTGAAACAGCAGCAGGAAGTCGCGAAACTGCGCGAATTCATCCAGCGTGCCTACGATCTGGGTACCGACGTTCGTCAGAAAGTCGACCTGAACACCTTCAGCGATGATGAAGTTCTGCGTCTGGCGGAAAACCTGCGTAAAGGTATGCCAATTGCAACGCCGGTATTCGACGGTGCAAAAGAAGCTGAAATTAAAGAGCTGCTGCAACTGGGTGGTCTGCCATCTTCTGGTCAGATTACGCTGTTTGATGGTCGCACCGGCGAGCAGTTTGAGCGTCAGGTAACCGTAGGTTACATGTACATGCTGAAACTGAACCACCTGGTCGATGACAAGATGCACGCTCGTTCTACCGGTTCTTACAGCCTGGTTACTCAGCAGCCGCTGGGTGGTAAGGCACAGTTCGGTGGTCAGCGCTTCGGGGAGATGGAAGTGTGGGCGCTGGAAGCATACGGCGCAGCATACACCCTGCAGGAAATGCTCACCGTTAAGTCTGATGACGTGAACGGTCGTACCAAGATGTATAAAAACATCGTGGACGGCAACCATCAGATGGAACCGGGCATGCCAGAATCCTTCAACGTACTGTTGAAAGAGATTCGTTCGCTGGGTATCAACATCGAACTGGAAGACGAGTAATTCTCGCTCAAACAGGTCACTGGTGCCGGGTTAACCCCCGGCACCAGATTGTGCTAACTCCGACGGGAGCAAATCCGTGAAAGATTTATTAAAGTTTCTGAAAGCGCAGACTAAAACCGAAGAGTTTGATGCGATCAAAATTGCTCTGGCTTCGCCAGACATGATCCGTTCATGGTCTTTCGGTGAAGTTAAAAAGCCGGAAACCATCAACTACCGTACGTTCAAACCTGAGCGTGACGGCCTTTTCTGTGCGCGTATTTTCGGGCCAGTAAAAGACTACGAGTGCCTGTGCGGTAAGTACAAGCGCCTGAAACACCGTGGTGTGATCTGTGAGAAGTGCGGCGTTGAAGTGACCCAGACCAAAGTGCGCCGTGAGCGCATGGGCCACATCGAGCTGGCGTCTCCAACTGCCCACATCTGGTTCCTGAAATCTCTGCCGTCCCGTATCGGTCTGCTGCTGGATATGCCGCTGCGCGATATCGAACGTGTTCTGTACTTCGAATCTTATGTTGTTATCGAAGGCGGCATGACGAACCTGGAACGCCACCAGATTCTAACCGAAGAACAGTATCTGGACGCGCTGGAAGAGTTCGGTGACGAATTCGACGCGAAGATGGGTGCGGAAGCTATCCAGGCCCTGCTGAAGAGCATGGATCTGGAGCAAGAGTGCGAGCAGCTGCGTGAAGAGCTGAACGAAACTAACTCCGAAACCAAGCGTAAGAAGCTGACCAAGCGTATCAAACTGCTGGAAGCGTTCGTTCAGTCTGGTAACAAGCCAGAGTGGATGATCCTGACCGTTCTGCCGGTTCTGCCGCCAGATCTGCGTCCGCTGGTTCCGCTGGATGGTGGTCGTTTCGCAACGTCTGACCTGAACGATCTGTATCGTCGCGTCATTAACCGTAACAACCGTCTGAAACGCCTGCTGGATCTGGCTGCGCCTGACATCATCGTACGTAACGAAAAACGTATGCTGCAGGAAGCGGTTGATGCCCTGCTGGATAACGGCCGTCGCGGTCGTGCGATCACCGGTTCTAACAAACGTCCTCTGAAATCTTTGGCCGACATGATCAAAGGTAAACAGGGTCGTTTCCGTCAGAACCTGCTCGGTAAGCGTGTTGACTACTCCGGTCGTTCTGTAATCACCGTAGGTCCATACCTGCGTCTGCATCAGTGCGGTCTGCCGAAGAAAATGGCGCTGGAGCTGTTCAAACCGTTCATCTACGGCAAGCTGGAACTGCGTGGTCTGGCCACCACCATCAAAGCCGCTAAGAAAATGGTTGAGCGCGAAGAAGCTGTCGTTTGGGATATCCTGGACGAAGTGATCCGCGAACACCCGGTACTGCTGAACCGTGCACCAACCCTGCACCGTCTGGGTATCCAGGCATTTGAGCCGGTACTGATCGAAGGTAAAGCTATCCAGCTGCACCCGCTGGTTTGTGCGGCCTATAACGCCGACTTCGATGGTGACCAGATGGCTGTTCACGTACCGCTGACGCTGGAAGCCCAGCTCGAAGCGCGTGCGCTGATGATGTCTACCAACAACATTCTGTCTCCAGCGAACGGTGAGCCAATCATTGTTCCTTCTCAGGACGTTGTATTGGGTCTGTACTACATGACCCGTGACTGTGTTAACGCCAAAGGCGAAGGCATGGTGCTGACTGGCCCGAAAGAAGCTGAGCGTATCTATCGCGCTGGCCTGGCCTCTCTGCATGCGCGCGTTAAAGTGCGTATCACCGAATACGAAAAAGATGAAAACGGCGAATTCGTTGCGAAAACCAGCCTGAAAGACACGACCGTTGGCCGTGCCATTCTGTGGATGATCGTACCGAAAGGTCTGCCTTTCTCCATCGTCAACCAGGCGCTGGGCAAGAAAGCGATCTCCAAAATGCTGAACACCTGTTACCGCATTCTGGGTCTGAAGCCGACCGTAATCTTCGCTGACCAGACAATGTACACCGGCTTTGCTTATGCAGCGCGTTCAGGTGCATCTGTTGGTATTGATGACATGGTCATCCCAGAGAAGAAACACGAGATCATCTCTGAAGCGGAAGCTGAAGTTGCTGAGATCCAGGAGCAGTTCCAGTCTGGTCTGGTAACCGCGGGCGAACGCTATAACAAAGTTATCGATATCTGGGCAGCGGCGAACGATCGTGTATCCAAAGCGATGATGGATAACCTGCAGACCGAAACCGTGATTAACCGTGACGGCGTAGAAGAGCAGCAGGTTTCCTTCAACAGCATCTACATGATGGCCGACTCCGGTGCGCGTGGTTCTGCAGCACAGATTCGTCAGCTGGCAGGTATGCGTGGTCTGATGGCGAAGCCAGATGGCTCCATCATCGAAACGCCAATAACCGCGAACTTCCGTGAAGGTCTGAACGTACTCCAGTACTTCATCTCGACTCACGGTGCGCGTAAAGGTCTGGCGGATACCGCACTGAAAACAGCGAACTCCGGTTATCTGACGCGTCGTCTGGTTGACGTTGCACAGGATCTGGTTGTTACCGAAGACGATTGTGGCACCCTCGAAGGTATCACCATGACCCCGGTTATCGAGGGTGGTGATGTTAAAGAGCCACTGCGCGATCGCGTACTGGGTCGTGTAACCGCGGAAGACATTCTGAAGCCGGGTACCGCAGACATTCTGGTTCCACGCAACACGCTGCTGCACGAACAGTGGTGTGACCTGCTGGAAGAGAACTCTGTTGACTCAGTGAAAGTGCGTTCCGTTGTATCCTGTGACACCGACTTCGGTGTATGTGCGCACTGCTACGGTCGTGACCTGGCGCGTGGCCACATCATCAACAAAGGTGAAGCAATCGGCGTTATCGCGGCACAGTCAATCGGTGAGCCGGGTACACAGCTGACGATGCGTACGTTCCACATCGGTGGTGCGGCATCTCGTGCGGCTGCTGAATCCAGCATCCAGGTGAAAAACAAAGGTAGCATCAAGCTCAGCAACGCGAAGTCTGTTGTTAACTCCGCAGGCAAGCTGGTTGTGACCTCTCGTAACACCGAGCTGAAGCTGATCGACGAATTCGGTCGTACCAAAGAGAGCTATAAAGTGCCTTACGGTGCGGTTATGGCCAAAGGTGATGGCGAGCAGGTTGCCGGCGGTGAAACCGTTGCAAACTGGGATCCACACACGATGCCGGTTATCACCGAAGTAAGTGGTTTCATCCGCTTCACTGACATGATCGACGGCCAGACCATCACTCGTCAGACCGACGAACTGACCGGTCTGTCATCTCTGGTGGTTCTGGATTCTGCTGAGCGTACTGCCGGTGGTAAAGATCTGCGTCCTGCACTGAAAATCGTTGATGGTCAGGGTAACGACGTTCTGATCCCTGGTACCGACATGCCTGCGCAGTACTTCCTGCCGGGTAAAGCGATTGTTCAGCTGGAAGATGGTATCCAGATCGGTGCGGGTGATGCTCTGGCGCGTATTCCTCAGGAATCCAGCGGTACCAAGGATATCACCGGTGGTCTGCCGCGCGTTGCGGACCTGTTCGAAGCGCGTCGTCCGAAAGAGCCGGCAATCCTGGCTGAAATCAGCGGTATCATTTCCTTCGGTAAAGAAACCAAAGGTAAACGCCGTCTGGTGATCACCCCGGTTGATGGCAGCGAGCCGTACGAAGAGATGATTCCTAAGTGGCGTCAGCTCAACGTGTTCGAAGGTGAACGTGTAGAACGTGGTGACGTTGTTTCCGATGGTCCAGAAGCACCGCACGACATTCTGCGTCTTCGTGGCGTACACGCGGTAACGCGTTACATCACCAACGAAGTACAGGACGTTTACCGTCTGCAAGGCGTTAAGATTAACGATAAGCACATCGAAGTTATCGTTCGTCAGATGCTGCGTAAAGCAACCATCGAAAACGCGGGCAGCTCCGACTTCCTGGAAGGCGAGCAGGTTGAATACTCTCGCGTTAAGATCGCTAACCGCGATCTGGAAGCGAACGGCAAAATCGGTGCGACCTTCGCGCGCGATCTGCTGGGTATCACCAAAGCGTCTCTGGCAACCGAGTCCTTCATCTCTGCAGCATCGTTCCAGGAAACGACTCGTGTCCTGACCGAAGCGGCTGTTGCAGGTAAGCGTGATGAACTGCGCGGTCTGAAAGAGAACGTTATCGTGGGTCGTCTGATCCCGGCTGGTACGGGTTATGCGTACCATCAGGATCGTATGCGTCGTCGTGCAGCGGGCGAACTGCCAGCAGCACCGCAGGTCACTGCAGAAGATGCATCCGCGAGCCTGGCAGAACTGCTGAACGCAGGTCTGGGTGGTTCCGACAACGAGTAATCGTTGATGCCGTAAATAAAAAACCCGCCTCGGCGGGTTTTTTTTGTGTTTTGTAGGCCAGGTAAGCGTAGCGCCACCGGGCTTTTTTCAGTTGATCAACGGTATGCGTCGATACAGTTCAATCATATCGCCAGCGAGATCCTGAATAACCATCGCATTCATCAGGTGATCCTGCGAGTGGACGGTGATCAGGTTAACCGGGAGCTTTCCGGTGCCTTCATCAAAACCAATCAGCTGCGTCTGGATGGTGTGCGCATGCTTCACATAGTCGCGCGACTCTTCCATCGCCTTTTCGGCTCCGTCAAAATCACCTTTGCGCGCCATCTGTAGCGCCGTCAGGGCAGCACTGCGCGCTGCACCCGCGTTGACCAACAGTTCCATGATGGTGGTTTCTAAGTCTTCCATTATGACTCCAGCAGCTTGAGCGCTTTTTCCAGTACGGCATCGCCTTTCATCATGCCGTAGTCCATCATGTCGATCACCGCGACCTTTTTGCCCAGCGGGTCGGCCTGTGCCTGAAGTTTTGCCTGTTCGTATTTAACCTGTGGCCCCAGTAATACGATATCTGCGGTCGCGATGTTGTCTTTAAACTCCGCAACCGGAACGGCTTTAATGGTGACTTCAACCCCTTTTTTCTGCGCGGCGTCTTTCATACGTTGAACCAGCATGCTGGTTGACATCCCCGCTGCACAGCATAAAACGATGTTCTTCATAATCAGCCTCGATCTACATGTGTTTATTGATAATTATCCCGTGCAGACCGCTTCAACAACCGCTTTACCGCGATTGTGTGTCAGGCATCACAAAGAAAACCGCATTTTTCTGAAACCGGTTACAATTTTGCGTTCAGGCGCGATATGCCCGTCGAAACGGGCACAAAGAAAGGCGGGAGGTTAGCTATCGGAGGTGCGAAGAATTTGGTTTTTTCCCTGCTGTTTAGCCTTATACAGCGCACCATCTACGCTACCAACGAACTGCTCCAGCGGCTCAAAATGCCATTCGCCCAGCCCTGCGCTGAACGTTACGTGCAGGTTTTCTTCACGCCAGACGCGGTTCTCAACGGCGGTACGCCATGCTTCCAGTAGCTCAGAAGCGGCTTCAGCCTGTTCTCCCTGGAATATGACCGCGAACTCTTCGCCACCGTAGCGGTAAACAGAGACATGGTGTGGCTGCATAATCTGGATACCTTCACGCGCCACGTTACGCAAGACGATATCGCCGCTCAGGTGACCCCACGTATCGTTAATCGATTTAAAGTTATCGATGTCAATTAATGCCAGCGCGAAAGGCTGATGGTTGGCCAGTAGTTCGGCAACGTCCCCGTCGAAGGCGCGACGGTTTTTACAGCCGGTTAGCGCATCGTGTGTCGCCTGGCGAACGTACGCCATCTCACGCTCTTTGTTTGACTGGATGGTATGGCTGAGCATCGCTTCAAGACGCGGAGCCTGATTAACATCCCCGGTCTTAATGGCGTTGATGATGTTCATCAGCACGGTGCGCGAGGCATGGCGCAGGTATAAACCGAACAGAATGATGATAATCGCGGCCAGCGCAAATCCCCAGCCGACGATAGTGGTTTCGTGACGGGTGATATCTGTCAGCGTCGCGCCTGCTACGCGGTAGATCACGAACCAATCCGGGTTGGTAAAGGAGTAGTAGTAATACCAGGTTTTGCTTTTACGATCGTAAAGGTGTCCTTCACCGCTGGTCATTTTGTCCATCAGCGCTTCGCTCACGTAAGGCTTGAAGAGCGCGCCCGTATCCGGATGCAGCACGACGGCACCGTCGCGTTCGACGATGAAAAACTCACCCTGTACCGGGGCGACCATCTGGCGCAGGGTATAGCCCATTGAGGTCAAATCCAGATGGAATGCGATTGTTCCCTTAAGCCTGCCTTCAGGGGATATTACCGGCTTGTAGAGGGTGACCGTGGGGTGCCCGGTAAAATAGTCCATGTAGGGATGGGTGTAGTGGCTGAATGTACTGGCTTCCGCCTGGGCAACAAACCAGGGTCGGGTGCGGGCATCAAACGTCTTGCTTTTGTCCGTCGGCAGCACTTCGGGTGCGCGAAGATAGTGCCCCTGCGTATCCGCCAGCGAAATGGACGAAACGGTAGGCATCAGATTTTGCAGGTGCATCAATACCTGCAGTCCTTCTCCGGGATTAAGATTGACCGTGGCATTCAGGCGATCGTTACGTGCGAAAAACGTGGCTGCGCGACCCAGGATGTAATCATTTTCGCGCAGGATAGATTCGGTATAGTTGACCGCAAGGTTATGCGTGAAGTTACCGTTAATTTTATGGTAATCCTCGAGAAAATCCTTTCGTTGGGTCAATGTGATAAACACGGCGATTAAAATGAAGCTGAACAGTATTCCTGCGAAACTGATCATGATCGGCCGGGTAAAAGAGAGTTTTCTGCTGTGAAGTGCCATGAGTTGTAAAACCAGTCCTGATGGTATGACGCGCTGCGTCAATCGATATCCTCTCAGCATAGTCGCTGCACGGATGCTGGCTGCGAATTATACAGAGGGCCTTCTACGGCGTAGATGATTTACCTTAATAATAGATAAGAAATTACCTATTAATTTTATGAATTAAAATTTTCTGTAGCAAACGAGAAGGCAGGGCGAAACAGAGGAAGAAGCTTTTCGCCCTGGTCAGCATCCGTTGCTGACCAGAGAAGAGTAAAAAAGAGGGGGTTAATGAGCAACGGGCAGCTTTTAACCTTTCGAGTCGGCTCGTAAACTTTCGTGCCCATTACGCGCTATTTCAGCGCACTTGCGAGGTTCTTCCCAGCCAGTTATCCCAGTCTTTCCATACCGGCTGTAACCCCTGGGCGGTCAGCGCCTCCGCGACCGCCTCCGGGCGTCGTCCATCATGCGGGGCAAACTGCTCCAGCTCCGGATGGTTGTCGGCATAACCGCCCGGCTGAGTTTTGGAAAACGCGCTGACGTTATTGATCGCGATAGGGATAACGCGGTCGCGAAACGCCGGGGATTCGCGCGTGGAGAGAGACAGTTCCACTTCCGGCGCTAACAGGCGAAACGCGCAGATGGTTTGCACCAGCTGACGCTCGTCCATCAGCGAGGCCGGTTCGATCCCACCCGCGCACGGGCGCAGGCGCGGGAACGAAATGGAATAGCGGCTCTGCCAGTAGTGCTGCTGTAGCCACAGCAGATGTTCCGCCACCATAAAGCAATCTACCCGCCAGCTGTCAGACAGGCCGACCAGCGCGCCAAGGCCAATCTTATCGATTCCCGCGCGTCCCAGCCTGTCCGGTGTTTCGAGCCGGAAGATGAAATCCTGCTTTTTACCTTTCAGGTGATGCCGGGCGTAGGTCGCCTCATGGTAAGTTTCCTGGTAGACCATCACGCCGTCCAGCCCGAGCGTTTTTAGCTCCGCGTATTCCTCCTGGGACAGCGGCTGAACCTCCATCTGTAACGATGCGAACTCGCTGCGGATAGCCGGGAGGTGCTGACGGAAATAGTCCATTCCCACCTTACCCTGATGTTCGCCCGTGACCAGCAGAAGGTGATCAAACCCCATTTCGCGGATAGCGGCACACTCGCGCGCAATTTCAGCTTCGTCGAGCGTTTTGCGTTTAATGCGGTTGCTCATCGAAAAACCACAGTAGGTACAGTCGTTAGCGCACAGGTTTGAGAGATAGAGCGGCACGTAAAGACTGACCGTGTTGCCAAACCGCTGGCGAGTGAGCCGCTGGGCGCGCTGAGCCATTGGTTCAAGGTACGCGCCAGCCGCTGGAGAAAGCAGGGCCATCATGTCATCGCGGGTAAGGTGGCGGGCGTTGAGCGCCCGCTCCACGTCAGCCGACGTTTTGCTGTTGATGCGCAGGCGAATGTCGTCCCAGTCGAGCTCTCGCCAGCGATCGGTAAAGGTGGTCATCAGAGCGCCTCCAGAAAGCCGGTCAGCGGGCTGGTCGCCTGCGCCTGAAGGCTGCGCGAGCCGGGGCCAGACCGTCGTGCCAGCAAACCGGCCTCTACTGCCAGACGGAACGCCCGCGCCATCATTACCGGATCGTCAGCGACCGCAATCGCCGTGTTCACCAGGACCGCATCGGCACCCATCTCCAGCGCCTGCGTCGCATGGCTGGGTACGCCAATACCCGCGTCCACCACGACGGGCACGGAAGCCTGTTCGATGATGATCTCCAGCATGGCGCGGGTTTCCAGCCCCTGATTAGAGCCAATTGGCGCCCCCAGCGGCATAACGGCAGCGCAGCCAACCTCTTCCAGCCGCTTACACAGAACGGGGTCCGCACCGCAGTAGGGCAGGACGGTAAATCCCTGCTGCACCAGCTTTTCCGCGGCTTTCAGCGTTTCGATAGGGTCGGGCAGTAGCCAGCGGGCGTCAGGGTGAATTTCCAGCTTCAGCCAGCGGGTGCCTAGCGCTTCCCGCGCCAGCTGAGCGGCAAAGATTGCCTCCTCCGCCGTTTTGGCGCCCGAGGTGTTTGGCAGCAGCGTCACGCCCGCCGCCAGCAGCGGTGCCAGAATAGCATCGCTCTGATGACGCAGATCCACGCGCTTGAGCGCCAGCGTCACCAGCTGGCTGCCGCTCTCCCGGATAGCATCCACCATGACCTGCGGCGAGGCGAATTTCCCGGTTCCGGTAAACAGATGTGAATCAAAGACTTTATCGGCAATACGTAACATTTCAGCCCCCTGCTATAACCTGAAACAGCAGGATCTGGTCGCCTTCACCGATCTGCTGATGTTCCCACTGCTCGCGCGGCAGGATCTGTTGATTGAGCGCCAGCGCCGTACCCGGCTTGAGCTGGCGGAGCCTTTCGAGCAGCACGGCAACGGTGAGTCCGTCATCGCACTGTATTGGCTCATCGTTAAACAGAATACGCATCGTGCCCTCCGCATACCGGGCAGCGGCTGGCGCGGTGTAATGCCAGATGGCGCCAGCCGCCTGAGCGGGCGTCAAAAAGGCGCAGCGTGTTGCGCTCCGTCTCCATGCCGCTGAGCAGCTTGATGGCCTCCAGCGCCTGCAGGGTTCCCATCACGCCCACCACCGGGCCCACAATACCTGCGGTGCGGCAGTTGCGCTCCGGCTCGGCATCGTCCGGCCACAGGCAGCGATAGCACCCCTGCGCCCAGGGGGGCGTCAGGACCATCATCTGCCCGCCGAAACCGACCGCGCTGGCGGTGATAAGCGGCGTATTATTTGCTACGCAGGCGGCGTTGATCGCCTGACGCGTTGCCATATTGTCGGTACAGTCCAGCACCACGTCGGCCAGCGCGACTTCACGTGCCAGATTTTCGCCGCCGAGCCGCGCCTGAAGCGCAATCAGGCTGATGTCCGGGTTCAGTTGACCCAACCGCTGCCGGGCGATCTGCGCTTTAGGCTGGTTGATGTCTTCGCTGGTAAAGAGGACCTGCCGCTGCAGGTTACTGAGATGCACCTCGTCGTTATCGGCCAGCACCAGCGTGCCGATACCCGCACCGGCCAGATAGAGCGCGGCAGGCGCGCCCAATCCCCCCAGGCCGACAATCAGCACCCGGCTGGCGAGCAGCCTTTGCTGCCCGTCGATGGCGATATCTTCCAGCATGATCTGGCGGCTGTAGCGCATAAAATCGCGGTCATTCATCGCTTGCTCCTGCCAGCTGTAGCAGCTGCGCGGTGGCGGCCTGCCAGTCCGCTGCCTGGGTGATGGCGCTGACGACGGCGATACTGCCGACGCCCGTCTCCAGCACCGCCGGGGCGCGCTCAAGGCTGATTCCGCCGATGGCGACGGTCGGATAATTCGCCAGACGTTTGACGTGGCTCGCCAGCTGCGTCAGCCCCTGCGGCGCGGACGGCATCTGCTTGGTTTGCGTCGGGAAGACGTGGCCGAGCGCGATGTAGGAGGGCCGGGCCGCCAGCGCCACGTCAATCTCCATATCGTCGTGTGTTGATACGCCCAGTCGCAGACCCGCATTTCGGATAGCGTTCAGATCGGTTGTCTCCAGGTCTTCCTGACCCAGATGCACGCCGTAAGCCTGGTGCTTAACGGCCAGCCGCCAGTAGTCGTTGATAAACAGGCGCGCTTCATAGCGACGCCCCAGCGCAATGGCGGCGACCACGTCGGCCTCCACCTCTTCATCGCGTTTATCCTTGATGCGCAGCTGGAGGGTGCGAACGCCGGCCTCCAGCAGGCGTTCTATCCACTCTACGCTATCCACCACCGGGTAAAGCCCTAAGCGGAAGGGCACGGTTGGGAAATCAGGCTGATACATTACGCCTCCTCTTTTTTGAGGTAGATTTCGCCGCCTTTGGCGCGGAAAGTTTCTGACATGTCCGCCATGCCGACTTCAATGGTCTGCGCGGCGGCGTAGTCGCGCACTTCCTGGCTGATTTTCATTGAGCAGAATTTGGGCCCGCACATGGAGCAGAAATGCGCCACCTTGCCGGATTCCTGCGGCAGGGTTTCGTCGTGATAGGCGCGGGCGGTGAACGGGTCCAGCGCCAGGTTGAACTGGTCTTCCCAGCGGAATTCGAAGCGCGCTTTGGACATCGCGTTATCGCGAATTTGCGCCCCCGGATGGCCTTTGGCGAGATCCGCAGCATGCGCCGCGATTTTGTAGGTAATCAGCCCCTGCTTCACGTCCTCTTTGTTTGGCAGGCCGAGGTGCTCTTTCGGCGTGACGTAGCAGAGCATGGCGCAGCCAAACCAGCCGATCATCGCCGCGCCAATGCCTGACGTGAAGTGGTCGTAGCCCGGCGCGATGTCGGTGGTCAAGGGCCCCAGGGTGTAGAACGGCGCTTCGTGGCAGTGCTCCAGCTCTTCGGTCATGTTGCGGCGGATCATCTGCATCGGCACGTGGCCCGGACCTTCAATCATCACCTGCACGTCATACTCCCAGGCAATTTTGGTCAGCTCGCCCAGCGTGTGCAGTTCGGCAAACTGCGCTTCGTCGTTGGCGTCGCGGATGGAGCCCGGGCGCAGGCCATCGCCCAGCGACAGAGAAACGTCATACGCGGCGCAGATTTCGCAAATCTCGCGGAAGTGCTCGTAGAGGAAGTTTTCCTGATGATGGGACAGGCACCACTTCGCCATGATGGAACCGCCGCGCGAGACGATACCGGTCAGACGCTTAGCGGTCATCGGCACGTAGCGCAACAGCACGCCCGCGTGAATGGTGAAGTAGTCTACGCCCTGTTCGGCCTGCTCCAGCAGCGTGTCGCGGAACGCTTCCCAGGTGAGGTCTTCGGCGATGCCGTTGACCTTCTCCAGCGCCTGGTAAATCGGGACGGTGCCAATCGGGACAGGGCTGTTGCGCAGGATCCACTCGCGGGTTTCATGAATATAGCGGCCCGTGGAGAGATCCATCACCGTATCCGCGCCCCAGCGCGTTGACCAGACCAGCTTTTCCACCTCTTCTTCGATGGAGGAGGTGACGGCAGAGTTACCGATGTTCGCGTTGACCTTCACCAGGAAGTTGCGGCCAATAATCATCGGCTCGGATTCCGGGTGGTTGATGTTGGCGGGAATAATCGCGCGCCCGGCGGCCACTTCGTCACGCACAAACTCCGGCGTGATGTTTTCCGGCAGGCGCGCGCCAAAGCCTTCGCCCGGATGCTGGTGGCGCAGCACTTCGCTACGGATGCGCTCGCGGCCCATGTTTTCGCGGATGGCGATGAACTCCATCTCCGGCGTGACGATGCCCTGACGCGCGTAGTGCAGCTGGGTCACGCATTTGCCCGCCCTGGCGCGTTTTGGCGTCAGCAGGCCGGTAAAGCGCAGCGCGTCCAGCCCGTCGTCGGCCAGGCGCTCTTGGGTATAGGCAGAGCTGCGCACGTTTAGTTCTTCGCAGTCGTTACGCGCGTTAATCCACGGCTGGCGCAGCTTTGCCAGACCCTGCTGCACGTTGATGGCAACAGAGGGATCGCCATACGGCCCGGAGGTGTCATACACCGGCACGGCCTCGTTGTCTTCAAACTGCGGGTTCTCTTTGCTGCCGCCGATAAGCGTCGGGCTGAGCTGGATTTCGCGCATCGGTACGCGGATATCGGCCTGCGAGCCGGAAATGAAGATACGCTTTGAGTTAGGGAAAGCGGTGCCTTCCAGGGTGTCGATGAAGCGTTGGGCGTGCGCGCGCTGTTCGCGGCGGGTCAGTTTAGCGGTAGACATAGCTCATTCCAAAAGTGAAGGACATGGCTTGTCAGACGACGGATGAAGCAAGAGGAGATCGCCCTTGGGCGATACAACAGCTTTTGACTCTTGTTCCCTTCGCAGGTATTAGCCTGATCAGGTTCCGCGGATCCCGAATTAACGGTCTCAGCCCGTGCTTACGCACTGGGCACTCCGACAAGAAAAATCCCCCTCATGAGAGGGGCGAATGTTTGTAAACTACTCGTTAACGATTAAGAACTCAAGCAGGGCGCACGACGTTCTCTTCGCTGTTGACGTTCAAATCATTGTCCAGCGCGAGAGAGATTAGTTTGTCTTCCAGCGTGAATCGCTCTTCCAGCGCTTCGCCGAGATCGGACAGCGCCTGCTGAAACTCGAGATAGTTATCATGATCGATGGCGTTCTCGAGCGTGGAATCGTAGTAATCCATGATCCGCTGGGTATTGGCTTCCAGCTGCGGATAAAGTTTGGTCGCCGTTAAATACGGGCTTGTGCCTTCCATTTCGCCGATAATGCGTTCATAAATATTGAAATGGCCGTCGGACAGGTAGTCGACCAGGCTCTGACAAAAATCGTCCAGCGCTTTTTCATTCAGTCGCATATACGATTCTTTGCCAGGCTTAATACCGACCAGATTGTAATAAGCCACGAGCAGATGCTTGCGTACATGTAGCCAGCGATCCACCAGTTTGTTACTTCCTCCAATGCGCTCAGTCAGGCTTTCTAGCTGGTTTAACATGTTCGACTCCAGAAGGTTTAGAATTGAATCTGCTTACCCAAAATGTAACCACAATGCTAACAACATGTCAGTGAAGCGAAGGTAGTGCAATAGATATGGATCGTATTATTGAAAAATCAGATCTGGGTTGGTGGATCGTCAGTCACGAACAAAAGTTATGGCTGCCAGCCGGAGAGTTGCCCTACGGTGCAGCGGAAACGTTCGATCTTGTCGGGCTGCGCGCGCTGAAGATCGGCGAATGGCAGGGCGATCCGGTGTGGTTGATCCAACAGGCTCGCCGACACGATATGGGGTCCGTTCGTCAGGTGCTGGATCTGGATGTTGGGCTGTTCCAGCTGGCAGGGCGCGGCGTGCAGCTGGCGGAGTTTTACCGCTCGCATAAATACTGCGGCTACTGCGGACATACCATGCACCCGAGCAAAACCGAGTGGGCGTTGCTCTGCGACCACTGTCGCGAACGTTACTACCCGCAAATTGCGCCGTGCATCATTGTCGCCATCCGTCGCGATGATTCCATCCTGCTGGCGCAGCATACCCGTCATCGCAACGGCATTCATACCGTGCTGGCCGGTTTCGTTGAAGTCGGCGAAACTCTGGAGCAGGCGGTGGCGCGCGAGGTGATGGAGGAGAGCAGCATTAAGGTGAAAAATCTGCGCTACGTCACCTCCCAGCCGTGGCCGTTCCCGATGTCGCTGATGACCGCATTTATGGCGGAATACGACAGCGGCGAGATCGTTATCGACCCGAAAGAGCTGCTGGAGGCGAACTGGTATCGCTACGACGATTTACCCCTGCTGCCGCCGCCGGGAACGGTCGCGCGTCGCCTGATAGAAGATACCGTGGCGATGTGTCGGGCCGAGTATGAGTAGTGATACACTGACGGACTGACGCAATAAGGAACTGCAAAATGACCGAACTGAAGAACGATCGTTATCTGCGTGCGCTGCTGCGCCAGCCCGTTGATGTCACCCCTGTGTGGATGATGCGCCAGGCGGGCCGCTATCTGCCAGAGTACAAAGCCACGCGCGCGCAGGCCGGCGATTTTATGTCGCTGTGCAAAAACGCCGAGCTGGCCTGCGAAGTGACGCTCCAGCCGCTGCGCCGGTATCCGCTGGATGCGGCCATTCTTTTTTCGGACATTCTGACCATCCCGGATGCCATGGGGCTTGGGCTCTATTTCGAAACCGGTGAAGGCCCGCGCTTTAGCTCACCGATTAAGAGCAAAGCCGACGTTGATAAACTGCCGATCCCCGATCCGGAAGGCGAGCTGGGCTACGTGATGAACGCTGTGCGCACCATTCGCCGTGAGCTGAAGGGCGAAGTGCCGCTGATTGGCTTCTCCGGCAGCCCGTGGACGCTGGCAACCTACATGGTGGAAGGCGGCAGCAGCAAAGCCTTTACCGTGATCAAAAAGATGATGTACGCCGAGCCGCAGGCCCTGCATACGCTGCTCGAAAAGCTGGCGAAGAGCGTCACGCTCTATCTCAACGCGCAGATCAAAGCGGGCGCGCAGTCGGTAATGATTTTCGACACCTGGGGCGGCGTGCTGACCGGGCGCGATTATCAGCAGTTCTCCCTGTACTACATGCATAAAATTGTCGACGGCCTGCTGCGTGAAAACGAAGGCCGCCGCGTGCCGGTGACGCTGTTCACCAAAGGCGGCGGTCAGTGGCTGGAAGCGATGGCGGCAACCGGCTGCGACGCGCTGGGCCTCGACTGGACGACCGATATTGCCGAGGCGCGCCGTCGCGTGGGCGACAAAGTGGCGCTGCAGGGCAACATGGACCCGTCCATGCTTTACGCGCAGCCAGCCCGCATTGAAGAAGAAGTGTCGACTATACTGTCTGGTTTCGGCCAGGGTGAAGGCCACGTCTTTAACCTCGGCCACGGCATTCATCAGGATGTGCCGCCAGAACACGCAGGCGTATTTGTGGAGGCGGTGCATCGGCTTTCTGCCCAGTATCACAAGTAAGGAGTGGTTATGGATCTCGCGTCGCTACGCGCTCAGCAAATCGAACTGGCTTCATCGGTGATCCGCGAGGATCGTCTGGATAAAGATCCTCCGCAGTACATTGGCGGGGCAGACGTTGGGTTCGAGCAGGGCGGTGAAGTGACGCGGGCGGCGATGGTAGTACTGAAGTACCCCTCGCTTGAGCTGGTGGAGTACAAGGTTGCGCGTATCGCCACCACCATGCCCTACATTCCCGGCTTTCTCTCCTTCCGCGAATATCCCGCGCTGCTCGCAGCGTGGGAACAGCTCTCGCAAAAACCCGATCTGCTGTTCGTTGACGGACACGGTATTTCCCATCCGCGCCGTTTAGGCGTTGCCAGCCACTTTGGGCTGCTGGTGGACGTACCCACCATCGGCGTCGCCAAGAAACGCCTCTGCGGTAAGTTTGAGCCCCTCTCTGCCGAGCCGGGCGCGCTGGCACCGCTTATCGATAAAGGCGAACAGCTGGCGTGGGTCTGGCGCAGCAAGGCTCGCTGCAACCCTTTGTTCATCGCCACGGGGCATCGGGTAAGCATGGATAGCGCCCTGGCATGGGTACAGCGCTGCATGAAGGGCTATCGCTTGCCGGAACCGACGCGCTGGGCCGATGCCGTTGCCTCGTCGCGTCCGGCCTTCATTCGTTGGCAGGAAATTCAGCCGTGATTCAGGTAAACTGCGGCTAATTTTCGATTCGAGACATCATCATGTTACAAAACCCGATTCATCTGCGCCTTGAGAAGCTGGAAAGCTGGCAGCACGTCACCTTCATGGCCTGCCTGTGCGAGCGCATGTATCCCAACTATGCCGCGTTTTGCAAGCAGACCGATTTTGGCGAAGGCCAGATTTATCGCCGCATCCTGGATCTCATCTGGGAAACGCTGACGGTGAAAGACGCGAAGGTGAACTTCGACTCCCAGTTGGAAAAGCTGGAAGAGGCGATCCCGGCGGCGGATGATTTTGACCTGTACGGTGTCTATCCGGCCATTGATGCCTGCGTGGCGTTGAGCGAGCTGATCCACTCCCGTCTGAGCGGTGAAACCCTGGAACATGCGATTGAAGTCAGTAAGGCATCCATTACGACCGTGGCGATGCTGGAAATGACCCAGGAAGGTCGCGAAATGACCGACGAAGAGCTGCGCGCAAACCCGGCCGTTGAGCAAGAATGGGATATTCAGTGGGAGATTTTCCGCCTGCTGGCAGAGTGTGAAGAACGCGATATTGAGCTGATCAAAGGGCTGCGTGCGGACTTACGCGAGGCCGGTGAGAGCAATATTGGTATAATTTTTAACCAATGAGACAACAAAACGTGATTTAACGCCTGTTTTGTCGCACCTCGACTCTTCCCTTCTGCCCCCCGTCTGGTCTACATTTGGGGGGCGAAAAAAAGTGGCTATCGGTGCGTGTATGCAGGAGAGTGCTTTTTTGGCATTTTCGTCGCACTCGATGCTTAGCAAGCGATAAACACATTGAAAGGATAACTTATGAACAAGACTCAACTGATTGATGTAATTGCGGACAAGGCTGATCTGTCTAAAGTGCAGGCTAAAGCTGCTCTGGAATCTACCCTGGCTGCTATTACTGAGTCTCTGAAAGAAGGCGATGCTGTACAACTGGTTGGTTTCGGTACCTTCAAAGTGAACCACCGCGCTGAGCGTACTGGCCGCAACCCGCAGACCGGTAAAGAAATCAAAATCGCTGCAGCTAACGTGCCGGCATTTGTTTCTGGCAAAGCACTGAAAGACGCAGTTAAGTAAGACGCGTGGCAGTGAACAGTTTTAACGAAGGGGCGGCAACGCCCCTTTTGTCTTTCTGGCGTGGAACGCTCGCGCTGGCAGGCGTGCTGTTGCTGTCGGCCTGTAGCCACGACTCTTCCCTCCCACCGTTTACGGCCAGCGGCTACGCTGATAACCAGGGAGCGGTCAGGATCTGGCGCAAAGATTCAAGCGATGAGGTTCATCTCCTCTCCGCCTTTAGTCCGTGGCATAGCGGCAATACCTCAACGGCAGAGTATCGCTGGCAGGGAGACGACCTGTCGCTGATTGAACTGAACGTCTACAGCAAAACCCCCGAACACGTGAAAGTGCGTTTTGACGATCGCGGCGAGCTGAGCTTTATGCAGCGCGAGGTCAGCGGTCAAAAACAGCAGCTTTCCAGCGATCAAATCGCCCTCTACCGTTATCGTGCCGAACAAATCCGTCAGACCAGCGATGCGCTGCGTCTGGGACGCGTTGTGCTGCGCCAGGGGCGCTGGCATGCCGACAGGTCGGTAACCACCTGCGAAGGGCAGACGGTCAAGCCTGAGCTTGAATCCTGGGCGATCGAACATATTGAACGCCGCCAGCGTCATTCATCAGTTGAGGTGAGCGTGGCGTGGCTGGAAGCGCCGGAAGGCTCTCAGCTGCTGCTGGTGGCGAACGAAGACTTCTGCACCTGGCAGCCGACAGAGAAGAGTTTTTGATTTAAGTCCCCTCTCCCTTGAGGGAGAGGGTTAGAGTGAGGGTGTGAAATTACTCGCCCTGCTCACGCGCAATCGCACGATAGCCGATATCCTGACGGCTAAAGCTGCCGTTCCAGTGAATATCCGCCATCAGCGCATAGGCGCGCTTCTGCGCTTCTGCCACGGTATGGCCCAGCGCGGTCGCACACAGCACGCGACCGCCGTTGGTGAGCACGCGATCGTCGTCCGCCAGCTTCGTACCGGCATGGAACACCTTCGCGCCGTCAATTTCTTCCAGCGGCAGGCCGTGGATCTCATCGCCGGTATTGTAGTTGCCCGGATAGCCGCCCGCAGCAATCACCACGCCCAGAGACGCGCGCTCGTCCCACTCGGAGGTTTTCTCGTCGAGCTTGCCTTCGCAGGCTGCCAGACACAGATCCACCAGATCGGATTTCATGCGCAGCATGATGGGCTGGGTTTCCGGATCGCCAAAGCGGCAGTTGAATTCGATAACCTTCGGGTTGCCCTGCTTGTCGATCATCAGGCCTGCATAGAGGAAACCGGTGTAGGTGTTGCCTTCCGCCGCCATCCCTTTCACGGTTGGCCAGATGATGCGGTCCATGGTGCGCTGGTGTACTTCATCCGTCACTACCGGGGCAGGGGAGTAAGCGCCCATCCCGCCGGTGTTTGGGCCGGTATCGCCATTGCCCACGCGCTTGTGATCCTGGCTGGTGGCCATCGGCAGGACGTGCTCGCCGTCGACCATCACGATAAAGCTGGCCTCTTCACCGTCGAGGAACTCTTCGATCACGATGCGGTGGCCCGCGTCGCCAAAGGCGTTGCCCGCCAGCATATCCTGAACCGCGGCTTCGGCTTCTTCGATCGTCATCGCCACGATAACGCCTTTACCCGCCGCCAGACCGTCGGCCTTGATCACAATCGGCGCGCCTTTTTCACGCAGATAGGCCAGAGCTGGCTCAACTTCGGTGAAGTTCTGATATTCCGCCGTCGGGATGTTATGACGTGCGAGAAAATCTTTGGTGAAGGCTTTAGAGCCTTCCAGCTGCGCGGCGCCTTGCGTTGGCCCAAAGATAGTCAGGCCCGCCGCGCGAAATGCATCAACGACGCCAATCACCAGCGGCGCTTCCGGGCCCACGATGGTCAGATCGATTTTCTCACTTTGGGCAAAGCTCAGCAGCGCCGGAATATCGGTTACGCCAATGGCGACGTTCTGCAGAGTCGGCTCCAGCGCGGTTCCGGCGTTACCCGGCGCCACAAAGACGGTTTCAACCCGCGGAGACTGCGCCGCTTTCCACGCCAGAGCGTGCTCGCGCCCGCCGTTACCAATCACTAATACTTTCATTTTCTGCTCCGGGAATTAATGGCGGAAGTGACGCATGTCGGTGAAGATCATCGCAATGCCGTGCTCGTCGGCGGCGGCAATCACTTCGTCGTCGCGGATAGAGCCGCCAGGCTGGATCACGCAGGTGATGCCCACAGCAGCTGCCGCGTCGATACCATCACGGAACGGGAAGAAGGCGTCAGAGGCCATGGCAGAGCCTTTCACTTCCAGCCCTTCGTCGCCTGCTTTAATGCCCGCGATTTTCGCGGAGTAGACGCGGCTCATCTGGCCGGCACCTATCCCGATGGTCATGTTCTCTTTGGCGTAAACAATGGCGTTGGATTTCACGAACTTCGCCACTTTCCAGCAGAACAGCGCGTCACGCAGTTCCTGTTCGGTCGGCTGACGTTTGGTCACCACGCGCAGGTCGGCTTCTGTCACCATGCCCAGATCGCGGTCCTGCACCAGCAGGCCGCCGTTCACGCGCTTGAAGTCCAGGCCCGGAACGCGCTCCGCCCACTGGCCGCAAACCAGCACGCGCACGTTCTGTTTGGCCGCGGTGATTTTCAGCGCCTCTTCGGATGCGGATGGCGCGATGATCACTTCAACAAACTGGCGGGAGATGATGGCCTGCGCGGTTTCAGCATCCAGTTCGCGGTTGAAGGCAATAATGCCGCCGAACGCAGAGGTCGGGTCGGTTTTGTAGGCGCGATCGTAGGCATCAAGAACAGAGGTGCTTACCGCAACGCCGCATGGGTTCGCATGCTTGACGATAACGCAGGCCGGCTCGCTGAACTCTTTCACGCATTCCAGCGCGGCGTCGGTGTCGGCAATGTTGTTATAGGAGAGTGCTTTGCCTTGAACCTGCTGGGCTGTCGCAACAGAGGCTTCTTTTACCTCTTCTTCTATATAGAAGGCTGCCTGCTGGTGGCTGTTCTCGCCGTAGCGCATATCCTGCTTCTTAATGAAGTTCAGGTTCAGGGTGCGCGGGAAGCGGCCGGAAGGATCTTTGCTTTCACCGTGGTAAGCCGGTACCAGGCTACCGAAGTAGTTGGCGATCATGCTGTCGTATGCGGCAGTGTGTTCGAAGGCTTTGATGGCGAGGTCGAAACGCGTTTCAAGCGTCAGTGACCCGTCGTTGGCATCCATCTCATTAATAATGGTTTCGTAATCGCTGCTCTTTACGACGATGGCCACATCTTTATGGTTCTTGGCCGCGGAGCGCACCATGGTCGGGCCGCCGATATCAATATTCTCTACGGCGTCTTCCAGTGAACAGCCTTCGCGGGCAACGGTCTGGGCAAACGGGTAGAGGTTAACGACAACCATATCGATTGGGGCGATATCATGCTGTTCCATAATACCGTCGTCCTGACCGCGACGGCCAAGAATACCGCCGTGCACTTTCGGGTGCAGGGTTTTGACGCGTCCATCCATCATTTCCGGGAAACCGGTGTAATCGGACACTTCGGTTACCGGCAGACCTTTATCTGCTAACAGGTGAGCGGTACCGCCTGTAGAAAGCAGCTCCACACCGCGTGCAGAAAGTGCCTGAGCGAATTCGACGATACCGGCTTTATCAGAAACACTGAGCAGAGCGCGGCGGACTGGACGACGTTGTTGCATGGTAAATCCCCTGGATTTCACGATTACAGAGAGCGTTAGATGAATTTTCCTGCGAAAAACTCATCTAACACACCTGACGGGGCATCCTTGTTAAGCGCGAGCATTTTAACGAAAACGTTTGCGCAACGCTCGCACATTTTCACTTTTTCGCATCATTGTGGATAAGTCTGTGTGTAAAAAGGTATAAAGCGGGGTTTTGCTGTGGAATGCAGCAGTCAGTCATTTTTATGTCATTTAGC
>NZ_SJOO01000002.1 GCF_004331265.1 Enterobacter wuhouensis
ACCTTTTCAACCTGAACGAGGTTCGTGTGGGACGGGTTGCCCTTCGCCAGAGGCGACGGACGCTGCGTGGTCAGTACGTTAATACTGCCTGCCTGGTCGATGCGGTTTGCATCCGGGCTGTACCAGGCCCCTTCCCCCAGCGCGACTACGCCAGGCATCATGCGCGGTGTAACTTTGGCTTCGATGTGCACCTCACCACGACCGTTGAAGATACGTACGCGGTCACCGTTGCTGATGCCACGCGCTTTTGCATCCATCGGGTTGATCCACATCTCCTGACGGCACGCTGCTTTCAGCACGTCAACGTTGCCATAGGTCGAGTGCACGCGCGCTTTATAGTGGAAACCGGTCAGCTGCAGCGGGAATTTGTCCGCCAGCGGATCGTTATAGTTTTCGAAGCCAGGCGTGTAGATTGGCAGCGGATCGATAACGTCCCCTTCCGGCAGCTCCCAGGTAGAGGCGATTTTCGCCAGCTCTTCGGAGTAGATCTCAATCTTGCCCGACGGCGTGGTGAGCGGATTCGCCTGAGGATCTTCACGGAACGCCTTGTACGCCACGTGATGCCCTTCCGGATCGCGCTGTTTGTACATGCCCTGCTTGCGGAAGGTATCGAAGTCCGGCAGCTCCGGAACGGCCTTACGGGAGAGTTCATGCAGATAGCGCATCCACCCTTCCTGAGTACGCCCCTCGGTAAACTGCTGTTCAACGCCAAGACGTTTTGCCAGCTCAGAGGTCATCTCATAGATGGTTTTACACTCGAAGCGCGGCTTAATGGCCTGATCGGTGAAGATGACGTAGGACATATTTCCGCAGGAGGCATCCAGGGCGAAATCCATCTGCTCGGAGGCGGTGCAGTCCGGCAGCAGAATATCGGCATATTTCGCCGAGGAGGTCATGTGGCAGTCAATCACCACAATCATTTCGCACTTCTTGTCATCCTGGAGGATGTCATGAGTACGGTTGATTTCGGAGTGCTGGTTGATAAGACAGTTACCGGCATAGTTCCAGATCATCTTGATCGGCACGTCCAGCTTGTCTTTGCCGCGCACGCCGTCGCGCAGCGCGGTCATTTCCGGGCCGCGTTCAATCGCATCCGTCCACATAAACATGGAGATGCTGGTTTGAACCGGGTTGTCCAGCGTCGGCATACGTTCAAACGGCACTTCATACGAGCCTTCGCGCGCGCCGGAGTTACCGCCGTGAACACCGACGTTGCCGGTCAGTATGGAAAGCATTGAGATAGCACGGGTCGCAATCTCGCCGTTTGCATGACGCTGCGGTCCCCAGCCCTGGCTGATATAGGCGGGTTTCGCCGAGCCGATTTCGCGCGCCAGCTGGACAATACGCTCGACCGGAATACCGGTGATAGTAGAAGCCCACTCCGGCGTTTTCGCTACGCCGTCGCTGCCCTGACCGAGAATATAGGCTTTGTAGTGACCGTTAGCCGGCGCGCTGGCCGGCAGGGTTTTCTCGTCATAGCCGACGCAGTACTTATCGAGGAACGGCTGATCGACGAGGTTCTCGGTGATCATCACCCACGCCAGAGCGCTGACGAGCGCGGCGTCCGTCCCGGGACGGATTGGGATCCACTCATCTTCACGCCCTGCACCGGTGTCGGTGTAGCGCGGATCGACGATAATCATGCGTGCGTTCGATTTGGCGCGTGCCTGTTCGAGGTAGTAGGTTACCCCGCCGCCGCTCATGCGGGTTTCGCCCGGGTTGTTGCCGAACAGTACCACCAGCTTACTGTTTTCGATATCAGACGGGCTGTTGCCGTCCGCCCAGCCGCCGTAGGTGTAGTTCAGGCCAGCGGCAATCTGCGCAGACGAATAGTCGCCGTAGTGATTGAGATAGCCGCCGCAGCAGTTCATCAGGCGCGCAACGAGCGTTTTTCCCGGCGGCCAGGAGCGGGTCAGCGTGCCGCCAAGCGTTCCGGTACCGTAGTTCAGGTAGATGGACTCGTTGCCGTACTCTTTGATCAGGCGCTGCATATTGGTCGCGATGATATCGTAGGCTTCATCCCAGCTGATACGCTCGAACTTCCCTTCCCCGCGCTTACCCACGCGTTTCATCGGATACTTCAGGCGGTCGGGGTTATAAACGCGGCGGCGCATTGAGCGCCCGCGCAGGCAGGCGCGAACCTGATGTAACCCTTCGTAGTTATCGTCGCCGGTGTTATCGGTTTCGACATATTTGATTTCACCATCCACCACGTGCATACGCAGCGGACAACGGCTGCCGCAGTTTACGGTGCAGGCGCTCCACACCACTTTTTCCGCTGCCGCAGCCGGGGACAGTGCATCCGCAGCCGACGCCAGACGAGAAAAAGGGAGCGTGAAGGCGCTGCTGGCAACAGCCAGACCGCCAATAGCCGTGGTTTTCATCAACCCACGGCGAGTGACCTCGGCAGCCATTAACGCATCAGGCGCTTTGATTTTCATAAAAACTCACTTTGGTTGCTCACAAAGAAAAGAGAGGCGGCACAGACCGCTATGTAGTTTTATATATAACGAATGAGTTCGTTATCAGATTTTTATGCTAACTTTCGTGGGAGGAAGTATTACTACTTTGGAGGGATGGGTTATTGCTTCGCATCAATTCACAGGCATAAAAAAGCGCCCTGAGGCGCTTTTTTGTTTTAAGGCAAATAATTAACCGATGAACTGCTGGCCTTTCATGTACGGGCGCAGGACTTCCGGGATCTCAATACGGCCGTCAGCCTGCTGGTAGTTTTCCAGCACGGCAACCAGCGTACGACCCACCGCCAGACCAGAGCCGTTCAGGGTATGCACCAGACGGGTTTTCTTGTCCGATTTGCTGCGGCAGCGTGCCTGCATGCGGCGCGCCTGGAAATCCCAGACGTTAGAGCAGGAGGAGATTTCACGGTAGGTGTTCTGCGCAGGCACCCACACTTCCAGGTCGAAGGTTTTGCAAGCGCCAAAGCCCATGTCGCCGGTGCAGAGCGCCATACGGCGGTACGGCAGGCCCAGCAGCTCCAGCACTTTCTCAGCGTGACCGGTCATCTCTTCCAGCGCGTCCATAGACTCTTCCGGACGAACGATCTGCACCATCTCAACCTTGTCGAACTGGTGCATACGGATCAGGCCACGGGTGTCGCGACCGTAAGAACCGGCTTCAGAACGGAAGCACGGAGAGTGTGCCGTCAACTTGATTGGCAGATCGTCTTCGTCGATGATCTCATCGCGCACGAGGTTGGTCAGCGGCACTTCCGCGGTTGGGATCAGCGCGTAGTTGCTGCTGTCGGCTTCCTCGTCCAGCGGACGGGTATGGAACAGATCGCCGGCAAATTTTGGCAGCTGGCCGGTACCGTACAGCGTATCGTGGTTAACCAGATACGGAACGTAGGTTTCGCTGTAGCCGTGCTGCTCGGTGTGCAGATCCAGCATGAACTGCGCCAGCGCACGGTGCAGATGGGCAATCTGGCCTTTCATCACCACGAAGCGAGAACCGGTCAGCTTAACCGCAGCGGCAAAGTCCAGGCCCGCGTGCATTTCGCCCAGCGTCACGTGATCGCGCACTTCGAAGTCGAACTCGCGAGGCGTGCCCCAGCGTTTCACTTCAACGTTGTCGTTTTCATCTTTGCCGACGGGTACGCTGTCGTCAGGAATGTTCGGGATAGCCAGGGCGATATCGCGAATTTCGGTCTGAAGAACGTCCAGTTCAGCTTTCGCCTGATCCAGCTCTTCACCCAGCTTGTTCACTTCCAGGCGTAATGGCTCAATATCTTCCCCGCGCGCTTTCGCCTGGCCGATGGATTTCGATCGAGAGTTACGCTCTGCCTGCAGATTTTCAGTTTGTACCTGCAGAACTTTACGACGCTCTTCAAGAGCGCGCAGCTTATCTACGTCCAGCTTAAAGCCCCGGCGTGCCAGTTTTTCAGCGACTGCGTCTGGCTCATTACGCAGCAGATTGGGATCGAGCATGCTTATCCTGTGCTTATCGAATTTAAATAGGAAAATGTGACCACAGCCTGCGGCCACAAGGATACATTGCCAACATTACCGCAACGATAGCGCTAACGGTAGCGTTTTATAGGGCTATTTTGATCCTGTCCGGCGAGCCAGGCGAGCTTTTCGCCAATCTTGCCCTCAAGACCTCTGTTTGTGGGGTGATAATAGCGGGTTTGTGCCATCTCCTGCGGGAAATAGTCCTCCCCGGCGGCGTAGGCATTGGGCTCGTCGTGGGCGTAGCGGTACTCCTGCCCGTAGCCCATCTCTTTCATCAGCTTGGTCGGGGCGTTGCGCAGGTGAACCGGCACGTCATAGTCCGGCCGGTCGCGCGCGTCTGACATCGCCGCTTTGAAGGCGGTATACACCGCATTACTTTTCGGCGCACAGGCCAGATAGACAATCGCCTGCGCAATGGCGCGCTCGCCTTCCGCAGGCCCGACGCGGGTAAAGCAGTCCCAGGCAGAGATAGCCACCTGCATGGCGCGCGGGTCGGCGTTACCCACATCTTCGGAGGCAATCGCCAGACAGCGACGCGCGACGTATAAAGGATCGCCGCCCGCGGTGATGATGCGCGCGTACCAGTAGAGCGCGGCATCCGGCGCGCTGCCGCGAACGGACTTATGCAGCGCCGAAATCAGGTCGTAAAAACGATCGCCTTTGTTATCAAAACGCGCGCTGCGTTCACCGGCAATTTCGGTAAGCAGTTCCGGTTTCAGTACCCGCTTACCGGAAGCATCTATTTCGGCCATGTCGGCCATCATTTCCAGCGTATTCAGCGCCCGGCGGGCGTCGCCGTTGACCAGCTGGGCAATCGCGAGGCGCGTTTCGTCTGGCAAAACGATATCCTGCCCACCGTAGCCGCGTGCTTTATCGTCCATCGCCTGAGTCAGTACCTTTTCGATATCCTCTGTCGTCAGCGACTTAAGCAGGTAAACGCGCGCGCGAGAGAGCAGTGCCGAATTGAGTTCGAAAGACGGGTTTTCAGTGGTGGCGCCGATGAAGAAAATCGTGCCGTCTTCGATGTGCGGCAGGAAGGCATCCTGCTGGCTCTTGTTGAAGCGGTGAACTTCATCTACAAACAGGATCGTGCGGCGCCCGGCGTTACGGTTCTGCCGCGCACGCTCGATGGCTTCGCGGATCTCTTTTACACCGGACGTGACTGCAGAAATACGTTCAACATCAGCGTTTGCATAGCGGGCGATCACTTCAGCCAGGGTGGTTTTGCCGGTCCCGGGGGGTCCCCAGAGGATCATCGAGTGCAGGTGTCCGGCCTCAATGGCGCGCGGCAACGGTTTGCCCGCAGCCAGCAGGTGCTGCTGGCCGATGTACTGGGCTAAATTTTCTGGCCGCATACGCGCGGCCAGAGGTTGAAATGCATTATCAGAAAAATCGAGCGACAGGTTGCCCACTCAGGCCTCTTACTTACGTTGGTCGTCCACCGTTACGCCCTGCGGCGGGGTAAAGGTAAATTTAGATGCATCAACAGCGCCGTTTTGCTGCGTTTTCAGCTGGTAGCTGCTGCGCTGGTCGTCCTGCTCAACGGCACCGAACTGATTGATCGTGCCGTTGCTGCTCACGTTAATGGTGAACTGCTTCAGGTTGCCGTTGCTGCCTTTCGGCGTCAGGACAAACTCATCACCGTTCTGCTTGATGTTGTACTGCTGCCAGTCGCTGGACTGGTTACGGGCAATCAGCATAAACGGCGTATTGCTTGTGGCATCTTTCAGCCAGGTCGCGGTTGCCTGCTCAACAAACGGGTTGAAGAACCACAGGGTTTTACCGTCGGACACCAGAATGCTTTCGTCCGGCTGGGTCATGTGCCAGTTGAACAGATTGGGGCGTTTTACCCACAAATCCCCCTGACCTTCCTGGACCGCGTTACCGCTGCCGTCAGTTACTTTTTGCGTGAAGCTGGCGTGGAAGCTGCTCACTTTGTCCAGTCGGCTTTTAAGGTCGCTGGCCGCATCAGCCCAGACGCTGCTGGCAACAAAACTGGAAAGTAATGCACAGGCGATGGCGATTTTTTTCATTGTTATTCCTTAAAATACGTCTTCCCGATATGGGGTTTCCGTTTCTATTCTGGACCTGCCCGGAGGCAGGCGACAGAAGAATATGCTTAATTTTGGCTGATTTACCCTTCTTTGCAATCGCTGAAAGGTTATTCGAACGGCGGTGGTGCCAGCACCTCGCGGTTACCGTTGTGCCCCTGCTCGCTGACGATGCCCTGGGCTTCCATCTGCTCGATGATACGCGCCGCACGGTTATAGCCGATACGGAACTGACGCTGCACGCCGGAGATGGAGGCTTTACGTTTTTCAGTGACGAAATTAACCGCCTGGTCAAATAACGGATCAAGCTCTTCCCCGCCGTCAAAGCCACCGCCACCACCTTCGCTTTCGGTGTCATTGGTAATGCCGTCAACGTATTGCGGGCGTCCGCGCGCCTTCCAGTCCTGCACGACAGCATGAACTTCCTCATCGCGCACGAACGCACCGTGGACGCGCACCGGCGAGGTGGAGTTCGGGCCGGAGTAGAGCATATCGCCCATCCCCAGCAGCGACTCCGCGCCGCCCTGGTCGAGAATAGTACGCGAGTCAATTTTGCTCGATACGGTAAACGCAATACGGGTCGGGATGTTGGCCTTAATCAGACCGGTAATCACATCGACGGAAGGACGCTGGGTCGCCAGTACAAGGTGAATACCCGCCGCACGCGCTTTCTGCGCCAAACGCGCAATCAGCTCTTCGACTTTTTTACCGACTGTCATCATCAGGTCGGCGAATTCATCCACCAGAACGACGATGTAAGGCAGTTTTTCCAGCACCGGATGCTGGGCATCCATGCTGTCACCCGGCTTCCAGTATGGGTCCGGAATAGGACGTCCCATACGCATCGCTTCGGCGATTTTTTCGTTATAACCGGCGAGGTTACGCACGCCCAGCGCTGACATCAGCTTGTAGCGGCGTTCCATTTCGTTGACGCTCCAGCGCAGGGCGTTGGCGGCATCTTTCATGTCGGTCACAACTTCGGTCAGCAGATGCGGAATGCCTTCGTACACCGACAACTCCAGCATTTTCGGGTCGATCATGATGAAGCGCACGTCTTCCGGCTGCGCTTTATAGAGCATGCTGAGGATCATGGCGTTTACGCCGACCGATTTACCGGAACCGGTCGTACCCGCTACCAGCAGGTGAGGCATTTTCGCCAGGTCTGCGACTACCGGATCGCCGGCGATATCTTTACCCAACACCACGGTGAGTGGAGAAGGGTTATCGCGGAACTTGGTGTTATCCAGCACTTCGCGCAGGTAGACGGTCTGCCGCTTCTTGTTCGGCAGCTCAAGGCCAACGTAAGGTTTGCCTGGAATAACTTCCACCACGCGCACCGCAACGGTCGACAACGATCGCGCCAGGTCACGGGACAGGTTAGAGATACGCGCGGCTTTTACGCCCGGCGCCAGGTTCAGCTCGAAGCGGGTGATCACCGGACCCGGAGAGTAGTTCACTACGTCTGCCTTGATGCGGAAATCTGCCAGACGGGCCTCAACCAGACGCGCCATCTGCTCAAGCGCAAAGGTATCGACCGGCTCCACTTCTGACGGCGGCGGCGTTAACAGATCCAGCGACGGCAGCGGCGTGCTCGGGCGCTGCAGCGGGCGGCTGTCACCGTTACGCATTAGCAGCGGGTGAATGAGGCTCTCCTGCGGCTTAGGTGCGGGCTGTTGGAACTGCGGCGGCTGCTGTGCCTGCTGCGGTTGCGCATAGCTTTGCGCAGAAGGCGGTTGCTGCGGCTGGGCATACTGCTGTGGCGCTGGCTGCTGCTGGCGCACCGGTTCAGCTTCCGGCATGACGCTCGGGGTGAATAACGGTTCACTCGGGCCATCGTCCACCAGATCTTTCATCGGCGAGAATTCAAAATCCGACAGTGAGAACGGGTTCGCGCCCGAAGGCTGTTCGCCGGAATAGCGCTGCTGCTGCGTCGCGGCGAACTGGCGCGCCAGTTCCGCTTCTGCTGCATCATCTTCATCTTCCTGAACGCGTTCGTCGTGCTGATATTCCTCACCGTAGCGCTGATGCTGCGTCGCGGCAAACTGGCGCGCCAGCTCATCCTGCTGCAGTTCATCGGCATCATCTTCGTAATCAGTTCCGCGCGTCTTTTCCTCAGCCATACGCTGAGAAGGCAGCTTGATACCGTAGGAGGCCAGCTCGCGACGGGTGGGTACGCGAACGCGATTAGGGCGAGGCAACTGTGGGCCAATCCCCTCTTTCACCTGAGGGCGCGGCGCACCGCCCGTAGCAAGGCTAAACACAGGTGCAGCAGCGGCGGCTGCCGCAGTGGCCTGCTTCACGCTTTCAGCCACCGGGGCCACAGCAGGCGTTGGATCAACTGGCGGTACGGAAACAGAAGGCGTTCTCACCGCAGGCTCTTGCGCGGGTTCAGGCACCGGTTGATACCAGGCGGCCAGCTGCTCGCGCTCGCGGGCACGGCGCTCTTCTACTTCTTCAAAATAATACATTGGCGGGCGAGACGGTTTCGTCTCTTCTACCACTTCAGGTTCAGGCTCAACATACGGCTGAGCCTGTTCGACCGGCTCAGGCACGTACTCCTGATAAGGCTGCGCAACCGGCTGCTGGTGTTCCTGATACCCCTGCGGCTCATACACTGGCTCAGGCTGGTAAGGCTGCTGCCAGTGCTCCTGTTGTACAGGCACGTAGCTTTCGGGCTCAGGCGCGATCGCAGGCTCCGGCGTGTGGACGCCTGGCGCAGTTTGCCATTCAACAACCGGCTGCTGGATAGCAGATTCCGGTGCGGGAACCTGCGCAGACGGCATCACGGCCTCAACGGGCGCAGCATAAGCCTGTGCCGCCGTGGTAGCAGCCGCAGCAACGGCGACGGGCTCCGCGACGGAATGACCGTTTAACAGCGGATCGTATTCGTCATAATCGCCGGGCATCGCGCGATTACCGGAGAACAGCACATCGTCAGGATCGACGGCGGCACCCGCCGCGCGGTACTCAACCTGCTCGTCTTCATCCATGCGCTTGCCGGAGAAGAGCGCCGCATCGGTTTTACGCCCAAGCGGATTGGCGAATTTTTCAGCCACGCGCTGACGACGCGCCAGCGCGCCACGCAGAATACGCGCGCGACGAGACTCACGACGCTGCACGGGCGCATCGTCTTCCTCGTCGTACTCGTCTTCATATTCGTCTTCATCGACCCACGTATCGTCGCGCCGGGTACGATTGCTGGCAAAGGTCAGGAGAGTGAGGATAAAGCTGCCAATTTTCTCGGCGATACTCACCCAGGACCAGCCGGTAAACAGGGTCAATCCGGCAGCCCAGATGCAGAGCAGCGTCAAGGTGCCGCCGCTGCTGTGAAGCATCGGCTGGAGGGCAGAACTTAACAGGCTGCCGATGACGCCACCGGAGGCAAAGTACCAGATATCGTCGGCGTTAATCGCCGCCAGCCCGCAGGAGGTCAGGATCAGCGCCAGCGCACCTATCAGGCGCAGCGACACCGCGAAGTAATCGATGTAGTCATCGTTTTGGCGATGGCGCCAGGCAAACCAGCATCCGCCAATGATAATGACGGGAATGGTGTAGGCCATCACGCCGAAAATGAAAAACAGGGTGTCCGCAAGCCAGGCACCGGGAACGCCACCGACATTATGGATAGGCTCATGCCATGCGGTTTGTGACCAGCTGGGATCTGAGGGGTTGAAACTGAGTAAAGCGGCCATCAGCCAGACGGCAAAAAGGGCAATAACAATCAGCAACGCCTCAAGGAGACGACGTCCGCTGCTTAGCTTCGATAGTGTGACTTCTTTGTCTTCAGTGTATTCCTGGCTCAAGAAAGGCTCTCCAGGTATCAGGCATATCCTGCCTGTTTGCTAAAACGGACAACAGCGCCGGGGCTCCCCGGCACTGTTGCTGTATGGATTAACAGGAGTGTAATCAAACTACACTGATTTTGCACCTGTTCCGTGTTAGCGCGTCTTAATTACCAGACGATTGCTCTGTTTAACCTCTTCCATCACCACATAGGTACGGGTGTCGTTCACGCCCGGCAGACGCAGCAAGGTTTCACCCAGCAGCTTACGGTAGGCAGACATGTCTGGTACGCGCGTTTTCAACAGGTAGTCGAAATCACCGGAAACCAGATGACACTCTTGAATTTCTTCAAGTTTTTGTACAGCGGAGTTGAATTGTTCAAACACATCCGGCGCACCACGATTCAGAGTAATCTCAACAAATACCAGAAGTGAGGCATCCAGATAATGCGGGTTAAGCAGAGCCGTGTAGCCCTGAATAAAACCCTGTCTTTCCAGTCGGCGCACACGCTCAAGGCACGGCGTCGGGGAAAGTCCCACACGTTTTGAAAGCTCGACGTTGGAAATACGCCCATCCTTTTGCAGTTCATTAAGAATGTTACGATCGATACGGTCGAGATCTTTGCCAGGGCGCTTCTTGCTATCTACCATTATTATTGTCTCTCTGTATTCCTTCCCTACTCCTGCCTGGACCCTGTGCACATCACTGTTCAGAGCCTGTACCCGTTATTCATCACATCGCCTGGTTATGTATTAGACGCGATGCGGATTCGGGTTCTGTTTGTTAAGAAGACCGTTGCCCGAAGGCAGTCACCGACATCACGTATGGCGTCTGTCCACGCCATGCGTAGATTTCATTGACCCGGTAAAAATGGCATTTCTCTGCATGCCTATGCGGCACACGAGTCATGCGGTTTTTTTCTTCCTTGAATGTTTTCGCAAAAGCGCAGGGGATTGTCAAAGCAAAACATCGATTTTTAGTACAACATGCCGGATATTCATTACGGTAGGGTATTAATCATCATTTTATTGCCTTATAAACGACCGGATTACAGTAGAAAGAGTTATGTTATAGCGATCGATTTATCGACAGCGCCTATCGCACATATCGATATCAAAATTGCTGTGCTCTTTTTTTACGGCAACAAATTCCCTACAATCCAGCCAAATGTCTGCCAACAACAATGGGGATCTCATGGGCACGGCTAAACACAGTAAGCTGCTAATTCTTGGTTCTGGACCTGCGGGATACACCGCAGCGGTCTATGCTGCACGCGCTAACCTGCATCCGGTACTGATCACCGGCATGGAAAAAGGCGGTCAGCTGACCACCACAACCGAAGTAGAAAACTGGCCGGGCGATCCGAATGACCTGACCGGGCCGCTGCTGATGGAGCGTATGCATGAGCATGCTGCCAAATTCGAAACCGAAATTCTGTTCGACCACATTAACAAGGTCGATCTGCAGAACCGTCCATTCCGTCTGACCGGTGACAGCGGCGAGTACACCTGTGACGCGTTGATTATCGCTACCGGCGCATCGGCCCGTTACCTTGGCCTGCCGTCTGAAGAAGCGTTTAAAGGCCGCGGCGTCTCTGCCTGCGCCACCTGCGACGGTTTCTTCTATCGCAACCAGAAAGTGGCGGTTATCGGCGGCGGCAACACCGCAGTAGAAGAAGCGCTCTACCTGGCGAACATCGCCTCTGAAGTGCACCTGATCCACCGCCGCGACACCTTCCGCGCCGAGAAGATCCTGATCAAACGCCTGATGGACAAAGTGGCGAGCGGCAACATCGTGCTGCACACCCACCGTACGCTGGAAGAAGTCACCGGCGACCAGATGGGCGTTGCCGGTCTGCGCCTGCGCGACACGCAGAACACCGACAACGTGGAATCACTGGAAGTGGCTGGCCTGTTCGTGGCAATCGGTCACAGCCCGAACACCGCAATCTTCGACGGTCAGCTTGAGCTGGAAAACGGCTACATCAAGGTGCAGTCCGGCATTCACGGCAACGCAACCCAGACCAGCATCCCGGGCGTGTTCGCTGCGGGCGACGTGATGGACCATATTTACCGCCAGGCCATCACCTCTGCGGGCACCGGCTGCATGGCCGCGCTGGACGCCGAGCGCTACCTCGACGGGCTGGCTGAACAAGGTAAATAATCTTTACAAGTCAGTAACAAACGTAAATAAAGGCGGCCACAGGTCGCCTTTATTTTTCCCCGCGTGTAACATGCAGTTGTCTAATTTCTTATAACGTCACCTGCAAAGTACGCAATGGAAAAAAACCGTCAACAAGAGTTAACACGCTGGCTAAAACAGCAAAGCGTTATTTCCCGCCGCTGGCTTATGATCTCCCGTCTTCTGGGGCTCATCAGCGGTCTGTTGATTGTTGCCCAGGCATGGCTGCTGGCCCGCATTCTTAATCATATGATCGTAGAGAACATTCCGCGCGAGGCGCTACTTCTGCCGTTTGTCGTTTTGATCCTGATCTTTGTCCTGCGCGCCTGGGTCGTCTGGCTGCGTGAACGCGTCGGTTTTCACGCGGGACAACATATCCGCTATGAGATCCGCCGACAGGTGCTTGACCGTCTACAGGAAGCCGGGCCAGCCTGGATTCAGGGGAAACCCGCCGGGAGCTGGGCAACGCTGATCCTCGAGCAAATTGACGATATGCACGACTACTACGCCCGCTACCTGCCGCAGATGGCGCTGGCCGTTTTTGTACCGCTGCTGATCGTGATCGTCATTTTCCCGATTAACTGGGTCGCCGCGCTGATTCTGCTGGGTACGGCTCCGCTGATCCCGCTGTTTATGGCGATGGTCGGGATGGGCGCAGCGGATGCTAACCGTCGTAACTTCCTGGCGCTGGGTCGCCTGAGCGGCCATTTCCTTGACCGTCTGCGCGGGATGGAAACCCTGCGTATCTTTGGCCGCGGTGAAGCAGAGACCGAAAACATTCGCCATGCGTCGCAGGATTTCCGCCAGCGCACCATGGAAGTGCTGCGTCTCGCGTTCCTGTCATCCGGCGTACTCGAATTCTTTACCTCGCTGTCGATTGCGCTGGTGGCCGTTTACTTCGGCTTCTCTTACCTTGGCGCGCTGGATTTTGGCCACTACGGTACGGCGGTTACCCTTTCCGCCGGTTTCCTGGCGCTGATCCTGGCTCCGGAATTCTTCCAGCCGCTTCGCGATCTGGGTACCTTTTATCATGCCAAAGCGCAGGCGGTTGGCGCAGCCGATAGCCTGAAAACGTTCCTGGAAACGCCGCTGGCACACCCGGAGCGGGGTGACGTGACGCTGAATACTAAAGACCCCGTGACCATTGAAGCGCAGGACTTTTCCATTCTGTCACCGGAAGGCAAAGTGCTCGCGGGTCCGCTGAACTTTACCCTGCCAGCCGGACAACGCGTGGTGCTGGTCGGCACCAGCGGTTCAGGGAAAAGCTCCCTGCTGAATGCGCTTTCCGGCTTTATGGCCTATACCGGTTCGCTGCGGGTTAATAAAACCGAACTGCGCGATCTTGACCCTGATGCCTGGCGTAAACAGCTGAGCTGGGTAGGTCAAAACCCGCAGCTTCCGGCCTCCACGCTGCGTGAAAACGTGCTTCTGGCGCGCCCGGATGCGCGTGAAGATGAGCTCCAGTCCGTGCTCGATCGCGCCTGGGTCAGCGAGTTTCTGCCGCTGCTTCAACAGGGCGTCGATACGGTCGTCGGCGACCAGTCTGCCGGGCTCTCCGTCGGGCAGGCTCAGCGCGTAGCAGTTGCGCGCGCGCTGCTTAACCCGTGCCAGCTAATGCTGCTTGACGAGCCTGCTGCGAGCCTGGACTCACACAGCGAACAGCGCGTGATGCAGGCATTGAATGAGGCTTCGCTGCAGCAAACCACGCTGATGGTCACCCACCAGCTGGAAGGCATTGCCGACTGGGATGGGATCTGGGTAATGGAAAACGGCCAAATCGTTGAGCAAGGCGATTACGCCTCTCTTGTTGCCGCGCAGGGGCCGTTCGCCACCCTGCTGGCGAACCGTCAGGAGGACATCTGATGCGCGCCCTGCTTCCTTATCTTGCGCTCTATAAACGCCACAAATGGATGCTGACGCTGGGCATCGTGCTGGCAATTATTACCCTGCTGGCAAGCATCGGCCTGCTTACGCTCTCTGGCTGGTTCTTGTCCGCTTCTGCCGTCGCGGGCTTTGCCGGCTTATACAGCTTTAACTATATGCTGCCTGCAGCGGGCGTACGCGGCACGGCCATTACCCGAACGGCCGGGCGCTACTTTGAGCGTCTGGTCAGCCACGACGCGACCTTCCGCGTGCTGCAGCACCTGCGTATTTATACCTTTAGCAAGCTGCTGCCCCTCTCCCCTGCCGGGCTGGCGCGTTTTCGTCAGGGCGAATTGCTCAACCGCGTGGTGGCGGATGTCGATACGCTGGATCACCTCTATCTGCGCGTGATATCGCCGATTGTCGGCGCCTTCGTGGTGATCGTGGTCGTGACGCTGGGGCTGTGCGTTCTGGACGTCCCAATCGCGCTGACGCTCGGCGGCATCATGCTGCTAACGCTCATTGTTCTGCCGCCGCTGTTCTATCGAGCGGGTAAATCCACCGGCGAAAAACTGACGCGCCTGCGCGGGGAGTATCGCCAGCAGCTAACCTCCTGGCTGCAGGGACAGGCAGAACTGACCATTTTCGGTGCCAGCAGGCGGTACCGCGCGCGTATGGAAAGCACGGAGCTGAACTGGCACGAGGCCCAGCGCCGACAGTCTGAGCTGACGGCCTTTTCCCAGGCGCTGATGATGCTTATCGGCGGCGTCGCGGTCATCGCGATGCTGTGGATGGCCTCCGGCGGCGTGGGCGGCAATATGCAGCCAGGCCCGCTGATCGCGCTCTTCGTCTTCTGTGCGCTGGCGGCGTTCGAAGCGCTTGCGCCCGTGACGGGAGCCTTCCAGCATCTTGGGCAGGTTATCGCCTCTGCCCTGCGCATTACGGACATTGCCGAGCAGGAACCCGAGGTGAAATTCGCTGCCGACCAGACTCCGGTTCCCGCTCAGGTTTCGCTGACGCTGAATGACGTCACGTTTGCCTACGATAAGCAGGGGCAGAACGCACTTGAGGGGATTCACCTTTCGGTTGGCGCGGGCCAGCGCATTGCGATCCTCGGTCGTACCGGCTGCGGTAAGTCAACGCTTTTGCAGCTGTTGACACGCGCATGGGACCCTCAGCAGGGACAGATCTTGTTTAACGAGATGCCGCTGGCTGATTTCAGCGAGCAGGCCTTACGCAAGACCGTCAGCGTAGTTCCGCAGCGCGTGCATCTCTTTAGCGCCACCCTGCGCGACAACCTGCTGCTTGCCGCGCCGAAAGCATCTGATGATGAACTAAGCGCGATGCTGGAACAGGTTGGGCTGCATAAGCTGCTTGAGGACGAAGGACTGAATAGCTGGCTGGGTGAAGGCGGTCGTCAGCTCTCCGGGGGCGAACTGCGTCGTCTGGCCATTGCCCGTGCGCTGCTGCACGATGCGCCGCTGATGCTGCTCGACGAACCCACCGAAGGGCTGGACGCGACTACCGAAAGCCAAGTCCTTGATTTACTCGCTAAGGTTATGGTCGGTAAGACGGTATTAATGGTCACGCACCGCCTGCGCGGGCTGGCGAGTTTCGATCAGATAATTGTGATGGACAACGGACACATTATTGAGCAAGGTAATCACGCAGAACTGTTGGCAAAACAGGGTCGCTACTACCAGTTTAAACAGCGTCTGTAGACTATATTTGTACCGATCCTTACTCGCGTATTGGAGTTCCGCTGTCATGCGCCTGGTCCAGCTTTCTCGTCATAATATTGCGTTCCCCTCTCCGGAAGGGGCGCTGCGTGAACCTAATGGGTTGCTGGCTCTGGGCGGCGATCTCAGTCCTGCGCGTCTGTTGATGGCCTACCAGCGAGGAATATTTCCGTGGTTCTCGCCCGGCGATCCGATTTTATGGTGGTCACCCGATCCCCGTGCCGTACTGTGGCCAGCGCAGTTTCACCTGAGCCGCAGCATGAAGCGCTTCCATGCAAAGTCACCCTACCGTGTCACCCTGAATCATGCCTTTGGTCAGGTTATTGAAGGCTGTGCTGAAGATCGTCACGAAGGGACGTGGATCACCCGCGATATCATCACCGCCTATCATCAGCTGCATGAGCTTGGCTACGCGCATTCTATCGAGGTATGGGAAGGTGAAGCGCTTGTCGGCGGTATGTACGGCGTAGCGCAGGGGACCTTGTTCTGCGGCGAATCGATGTTTTCCCGCGCGGTTAACGCTTCAAAAACCGCGCTGCTGGTTTTTTGCCAGGCCTTTGCCCATCGCGGGGGACAGCTGTTAGATTGCCAGGTGCTCAATGAGCACACGGCTTCACTCGGCGCCGTTGAAATCTCCCGTCGGGATTACATTGAGCGCCTCGATAATTGCCGCCAGGAGAAGCTCCCGCGCGACTTCTGGGTGCCGCGTACACTCTTTCTGCCCAATGCCTAAATGTTTTCCGCATATTTTTTATGAGGGTGTTATAATTACGCCGCAGAGTAGCTTCTGCCTGTTGCCCCGCCGCCGTTTGGGACCCTCGCTTCAGATAACGTCCTGACGTTTATCCTGTTGTCTCCCCTTTACGAATGCGCTTCCTGTTCGGTTGTACCGTGACGCTTGGGCAATGCGCTGAAACTGTTTTGCTGCGTTTTAATCGCGCAATTCTTTACTTAATTGATGAATTTCGGCATTATCTTGCCGGTTCAAAACTTGGTAGTGATACCCCAGAGGATTAGATGGCCAAAGAAGACAATATTGAAATGCAGGGTACCGTACTTGATACGTTGCCTAATACCATGTTTCGCGTAGAGCTGGAAAACGGTCACGTGGTAACTGCGCACATCTCCGGTAAAATGCGCAAAAACTACATCCGCATTTTAACGGGCGACAAAGTGACTGTTGAACTGACCCCGTACGACCTGAGCAAAGGCCGCATTGTCTTCCGTAGTCGCTAATTGTTTTCGCCTGTAATGGCAGATGAATATTTAAAAGGTCGGGATAATCCCGGCCTTTTTTATTTATGGCTTTAGTGCTGCTGCGTTGGAAGATGTATTGTCATCCAGGGTTGTACAGGAGCGATTAAATCCCCCGCCATAGAATGAGCCATTTCGTGGAGTAATCCCGTCAGGTGCGGCAGCATATCGCGGTCAAAATGCGACACCAGCAGCACATGGTTTAACGCCCGGCAGTAGTCGCATTTCGTTTCTGTATCTTCAAGCAACCACTCTTTTTGTCGCGGCTGTACCGCTTCGTCCTCAAATTCCACCACCTGAAAATCACGCATGGATTCTGTGAGGCCGGATTTCACCTCTTCCAGGTAAGCTCCGAGACAACGGCAAACAGGCTGCGTTTGCGGGAGTGATTTGCAGTCGAGGAGGATTTCGGTGAGCAGCTTGCAGCGCTCGGCTAGAGTTGGGAGATCGGAGTTGAGGGAGAGTTCGGTGTAGAGTTGGGAGATAGACTGGTTTTCCATATTCATAATTTCCATATTAAGAGCTGAAAACTACCACCAGAAACGCCAACTTCGGGTGGCAGACTGAACCGGTTTGGCGTACCGACCATATGGAAAATCGGCGCTTCAAAAGAAGCCCCGGTTCAGCCCACCATATTTGAAGATACGGATTATACCGCAGCTAAAAAAAGAGTGAACGAAACCAGTGACGTTGCGTGAGCAACATCTTTCCATATGTGTGTAATCAGGACGCCAATCCCGGCACCTGATTTTGCAGGTGCGCCGCCATTTTATTACTGTGGATTTATCCAGCAACTGACTTCGAAAGAAACTGGAAAGCGCCTCGCAAAATTCCTCTGCGGCCTGTTGCCCTCACCCCAGCCCTCTCCCACAGGGAGAGGGAGAAAACCAAAAAAACGGCAACCGAAGTTGCCGTTTTGCTTTTACCTTACAACTCAGTGAGCCGCTTCCGGCTTGTGCTTCGCCGCACTCTGGAAATCGTACGTCAGTTCGTTCTTCGCCTGGTCCAGCGCCACGGTCACCTGACCGCCGTCCACCAGCGAGCCAAACAGCAGCTCGTTCGCCAGCGGTTTCTTCAGGTTGTCCTGAATCACGCGCGCCATCGGACGGGCACCCATCGCACGGTCGTAGCCTTTCTCGGCCAGCCAGTTGCGGGCCTCCTGGCTCACTTCCAGCGACACGCCTTTCTGATCCAGCTGAACCTGCAGCTCGACGATGAACTTGTCCACCACCTGATGGATCACCTCGGTAGACAGGTGATCGAACCAGATAATGTTGTCCAGACGGTTGCGGAACTCCGGCGTGAAGGTCTTCTTGATCTCCTCCATCGCATCGGTGCTGTTATCCTGGTGGATCAGGCCGATGGATTTACGCTCGGTTTCACGCACCCCGGCGTTGGTGGTCATCACCAGCACCACGTTGCGGAAGTCCGCCTTGCGCCCGTTGTTGTCGGTCAGCGTCCCGTTGTCCATCACCTGCAGCAGGATGTTGAACACGTCCGGGTGCGCTTTCTCGATTTCATCGAGCAGCAGGACCGCGTGCGGATGCTTGATCACCGCGTCGGTGAGCAGGCCGCCCTGGTCAAAGCCCACGTAGCCAGGAGGCGCACCAATCAAACGGCTGACGGTGTGACGCTCCATATACTCGGACATATCAAAGCGCAGCAGCTCAATGCCCAGCGCTTTGGAGAGCTGAACCGTCACCTCGGTTTTCCCCACGCCGGTTGGGCCAGCGAACAGGAAGGAACCGACAGGCTTGTGGTCATGCCCCAGCCCGGCGCGGGCCATCTTGATCGCTTCGGTTAAGGCCTCAATGGCTTTATCCTGACCAAAGACCAGCATTTTCAGGCGATTGCCGAGGGTGCGCAGCGTGTCGCGGTCGCTCTGAGAAACGCTCTTCTCAGGGATACGCGCGATGCGGGCCACCACGGACTCAATGTCCGCCACGTTAACGGTTTTCTTACGCTTGCTGGCCGGCATCAGGCGCGCACGCGCACCCGCTTCATCAATCACGTCAATCGCCTTATCCGGCAGATGACGATCATTAATGTATTTAACCGCCAGCTCCACCGCCGCACGTACCGCTTTCGCGGTGTAACGCACGTCGTGGTGCGCTTCGTACTTGGTTTTCAGGCCGTTGATGATCTGCACCGTTTCGTCCACGGACGGCTCGGTGACGTCGATTTTCTGGAAGCGGCGCGCCAGGGCACGATCTTTCTCAAAGATGTTGCTGAACTCCTGGTAGGTCGTGGAGCCCATCACGCGGATCTTGCCGCTGGAGAGCAGCGGTTTGATCAGATTCGCCGCATCCACCTGGCCACCGGAGGCCGCACCTGCGCCGATGATGGTGTGGATCTCATCGATAAACAGGATGCTGTTGGTGTCCTGCTCCAGCTGTTTTAACAGCGCCTTGAAGCGTTTTTCAAAATCACCGCGGTATTTCGTGCCCGCCAGCAGCGAGCCGATATCCAGCGAGTAGATGGTGCAGTCGGCAATCACTTCCGGCACGTCGCCCTGCACAATGCGCCAGGCAAGCCCTTCGGCAATCGCGGTTTTACCCACGCCGGACTCGCCCACCAGCAGCGGGTTGTTCTTGCGGCGACGGCACAGCACCTGGATCGCGCGCTCCAGCTCTTTATCGCGGCCAATCAGCGGATCGATACCGCCAACGCGAGCAAGCTGGTTAAGGTTGGTGGTGAAGTTTTCCATACGATCCTCCCCGCCTGCTTGCTCTTCATTGTTATTGACCTGATTGCTGGGATCCGATGCCTGGTTAGGCTCGTCTTTGCGCGTTCCGTGAGAGATAAAGTTAACCACGTCAAGGCGGCTGACTTCATGTTTACGCAGCAGGTAGGCAGCCTGTGACTCCTGCTCGCTGAAGATGGCGACAAGGACGTTTGCGCCAGTCACTTCGCTACGTCCGGAAGACTGGACGTGGAATACCGCGCGCTGCAGCACGCGCTGGAAGCTGAGCGTCGGCTGCGTGTCGCGCTCTTCTTCACTGGCTGGCAGCACCGGTGTGGTTTGTTCGATGAAGGCTTCGAGTTCCTGACGCAGCGCCACCAGATCCACGGAGCAGGCTTCCAGCGCTTCGCGGGCAGATGGGTTGCTAAGCAGTGCGAGCAGTAAATGCTCGACGGTCATAAACTCATGTCGGTGCTCACGCGCTCTGGCGAAAGCCATGTTTAAACTGAGTTCCAGTTCTTGATTGAGCATAGGCACCTCCCCCAATTTTATGCCTTATCAGGCCTTTTCCAGCGTACACAGCAACGGATGCTCGTTCTCCCTTGCATAGTCGTTCACCATCGCCACTTTGGTTTCCGCGACTTCGGCAGTAAAGATGCCGCAGATCGCTTTGCCTCGATAATGAACGGTAAGCATCAGTTGCGTTGCACGTTCTACATCATAAGAAAAGAACTTTTGTAGCACGTCAATAACAAATTCCATCGGCGTGTAATCATCGTTCATTAACATAACTTTATACATAGATGGCGGTTTTAGCGCGTCGCGCACTTTATCTTCCGCCAGCTGGTCAAAATCCAGCCAGTCGTTGGTCTTACCCATTATGCATAACCACTTTGAATCTACCTCAGATGTTAGATAACAATCATCTATTACTGTCATCCGCGATGTCTGTCACAAACTGTTGCAATAGCGTTAACTGCTTCAAATTTTGGTTGATTATTGTCCCAACTCCAGCGCCAAATGCTTGACGGCATCTTTCGTTTATCTAAATTGTACAAGCGTGAGTTGGCGAGGTTTTGAACAGCCCCCACTCCACCACCGGTTCATTCCATCTTAATTTATAAGATTTACGAAGGATGTCGAAGCATGGAAATGGGTACTGTTAAGTGGTTCAACAACGCCAAGGGGTTTGGCTTCATCTGCCCCGAAGGCGGCGGCGAGGATATCTTCGCTCACTATTCCACCATTCAAATGGATGGTTACAGGACGCTCAAAGCCGGGCAGTCCGTTCGGTTCGATGTACACCAGGGGCCAAAAGGCAATCACGCCAGTCTGATCGTCCCCGTTGAAGCAGAAGCAGTCGCATAGCTCTCTGATTCATTGTGTACACCCCGCAGGCAAAATGCCAGCCCGATCGGCTGGCATTTTTATTTTCGGGTTATTCCCGCGCCAGCGCATCCACCGGGTCCAGCCGCGCCGCGTTGCGTGCCGGCAGCCAGCCAAACAAAATCCCGGTGAAGGTCGAACACAGAAACGCCGTGAGGATCGCCACCGGCGAGAAGCCGATCTCCCAGCCCGGTAGAAAGATCTGCAGCGCAAAGGCGATCATCATCGAAAGCGCAATGCCCATCGCTCCGCCCACCAGACACACCAGCACCGCCTCAATCAGAAACTGCTGCAGCACGTCGCTGGCTCTGGCCCCGACCGCCATGCGGATACCGATCTCCCGGGTGCGCTCGGTTACCGACACCAGCATGATATTCATCACCCCGATGCCGCCAACGACCAGCGAAATCACCGCCACCAGCGTCAGGAACATCTGAAGAGTACGTGTGGTCTTTTCCGCCGTTTTCAAGAGGCCGTCCATGTTCCAGGTGAAGAAATCCTTCTTCCCGTGGCGCAGGGTTAATAGCCGCTCAAGCTGCTGTTCGGCCATGGCGCTGTCGTAGCCCTCCTTCACGCGAACGGTGATGGAGTTGAGCCAGGACTGGCCCATTATGCGCCCGGAAATGGTGGTGTACGGCAGCCAGACGCGCAGGATCTTGCTGCTGCCAAACATCGACTGCTTCTCTTCCGCCACGCCGATCACCGTCGCAGGCATGTTGCCGACGAGGATCACCTCGCCCACCACGTTCGTTTTATTCGGGAAGAGCTGCCTGCGCGAGTTGTCATCTAACACCACGACCTGCGCCCTGCCCGCCAGCTGTTCGGCATTGAACGTCGCGCCCTGGCTAAAGGTCATGCCGTACACGTTAAAATAATCGCCGCTCACGCCGTTCGCGCTGGCCGCCACGTCAATGTTGCCGTAGCGCAGGCGCAGGTTTTGCGAAACCGCAGGCGTGGCGGAGTTCACCCACGGCTGCTTCTGGATCGCCGCCAGATCGTCGTATTTTAGCGCCTGCTGATTCTGCGGCTCGTCGTCGCCGAAGTCTTTGCCGGGATAGACGTCGATGGTGTTGGTGCCGATGGCGCGGATATCTGCCAGCACCAGCTGCTTCGCCGCGTCGCCCACCACCACAATCGACACCACCGAAGCGATGCCGATGATGATGCCGAGCATCGTCAGCAGGGTGCGCATTTTGTTGGCCGCCATCGCCAGCCAGGCCATGGTGAGCGCTTCACGAAAGCCGCTGGAGAACTGTCCCCAGCCGGTCGCTGCCGGGAGCGCCTCTTTCGGCGCCGCCGCTCTGGACTCACGCGGCGGCGGGTTGCTGACCAGCTCGCCGTCGTGGATCTCAATAATCCGTTCGGCCTGCGCCGCTACCTGCGGATCGTGGGTGACGATAATCACCGTATGACCCTGATCGCGCAGCTGATGGAGGATCGCCATGACCTCTTCACCGGAGTGGCTGTCGAGCGCGCCCGTCGGTTCATCCGCGAGGATCACCTGCCCGCCGTTCATCAGGGCGCGGGCAATACTCACGCGCTGCTGCTGGCCGCCGGACAGCTGCGACGGCTGATAGTCCACCCGCTCCGCCAGCCCAAGGCGCGTGAGCAGCGCCTTCGCGCGCTCAAGCCGCTTTTTCCGCTCCACGCCCGCATAGACCGCGGGCACTTCCACGTTTTGCGCCGCGCTCAGGTGCGAGAGCAGATGGTAGCGCTGAAAGATAAAGCCGAAGTGTTCCCGGCGCAGCTTCGCCAGCGCGTCGCTGTCCAGCGTGGAGATATCCGTTCCCGCCACGCGATAGGTGCCGCTGGTCGGCTTATCCAGGCAGCCGAGAATGTTCATCAGCGTCGATTTACCGGAGCCCGACGCCCCGACAATCGCCACCATCTCGCCGGCCTCCACGCGCAGGGAGATCCCTTTCAACACCTCCACCGGGCCGTCGCCGGACGGATAGCTGCGACGAATGTCATTCAGCTCAAGCAGCGCCGTCATTTGGCGGCTCCAGGCAGGCTTTCGCTGGTGACAACCTCCTCACCCTCTTCCAGCCCTTTCACCACCACCACGTCGGTGTCGTTCCGTGCGCCTATCACCACTTCACGCTCGCGCGTTTCGCCGCTGCGGAGCACTTTCACCTTGTAGCGATTGCCGCCAGCGGATTCGCCCAGCGCAGAGAGCGGAATGGTCAGCACGTTCTTCACGCCGGTCAGCTGAATGTGCACCTGCGCGGTCATGTCCAGACGCAGCACGCCCTGCGGGTTCGGCACTTCAAAACGCGCATAGTAGAAGATGGCATCGTTCACTTTTTCCGGCGTCGGCAGTATGTCCTTCAACACGCCCTCATAGCGGGTCTGCGGATCGCCGAGCACGGTAAACCACGCGTTCTGCCCCGGCTTGAGGTGAATGACATCCGCCTCTGAGACCTGGGCTTTCACCAGCATGGTGCTCATGTCCGCCAGCGTCAGGATATTCGGCGCCTGCTGCGCGGCAATCACCGTCTGCCCCTGCAGCGTGCTGATTTGCGTCACCTCACCGGCCATCGGCGCAACGATTTTGGTGTAGTCGAGGTTGGTTTTTGCCGTATCTAGCGAGGCCTGATTACGCTTTATCTGCGCGTCGATGGTGCCAATCTGCGCCTGCTTCACCGCCAGCTCCGTTGCGGCAGTATCCAGATCCTGCTTCGAAATCGCCTGCGTTTTGGCCAGCGCCTGCTGGCGCGTCAGCGTCACCTGCGCGAGGTTTCTCTCCGCCTGCGCCTGCGCGCGCTGGGCGCGCAGCTCCATCAGCGTCGCTTCCACTTCGCGGATCTGGTTTTCGGCCTGTTCGGGGTCGATAACGCCAAGCAACTGGCCTTTTTTGACTTTATCGCCAATTTCGACCGACAGCGTTTTCAGCTGGCCGCTGACCTGCGCGCCCACGTCGACCTTGCGCAGCGCGTCCAGCTTGCCCGTCGCCAGCACGTTTTGCTGCAGCTCGCCCGGGCGCACGATTAACGTTTGATACTGCGGCACAGGAGCGTTGAGCACCTGCCATACCCAGTAACCACCGACCAGCACGACTACCACCAGCAGCAGAAACAGCTTTCTGCGTTTTCCCTTCAGGTTCATATAAATTCCAATTAATTATTCTGGCTATCATCACGGCTGATTTTATCTAAACGACTCTTCAACGAAACCCCTGTTTCCCTAAATCGTCACAATTTGTTTACGAGACGTTGATAGTTCGCCTGCTGAAATAGAGAAATTCCACAAGAAGCAGGATCTATCATGTCTTCCATCGTCGATACACCTTATTCACACCTGCCACAACCTAAATCCGGCTGGCAACTGTTCAAAAACCTGGCATTCGGGAAAATCACCCCCGGGCTTGCGTGGCAAAACCCGGCCTATCGACGCAAGTTTATCCTGCGCTCGCTGGCGACACCGTTCAGTACGGCGCGCCTGCTGGCAAACCTGGCAAAACAGCCCCGCCTGATGCAAATGCTCCAGGTGCAGCCAGGGCTTCCCTGCCGCCTGCATCGCCCGTGGCTGACCGTGAATATGGATCGCCAGCACGCGCTGGAATCGCTTAACTGGCACTATCAGACGATGAACCGCACGCTTCCGGCGACCTTGCTAAACGGCTATCTGTCCAAACAGGGGATCGCCCTGCTTACGTTAACCGGTAAAGATGAACGGCAGTTTACCGTTCGCCTGTGCGCAGACGCGTTCCTGGATAAAGAAGGTGAAGCCACCCTCTCCTTCTGCGACGAACAGAACACGGTGCTGGCGGAAATGACCTTCACGCTGTGCCAGTTTGAAGGGAAAACCACGCTCTTTATCGGCGGCTTGCAGGGCGCGAAAGCGCATGTTCCCCATGAGCTGATCCAGGGCGCGACCAAAGCGTGCCACGGCCTGTTCCCGAAACGCCTGCTGGTTGAAGCCGCCATGACGCTCGGCGCGGCGTTCCCGGTTGAGCAGATTGTCGCGGTGAGCAACGCCACGCACATCTACCGCAGCTGGCGTTACCGCAAGAAAAAAGAGGGCAAACTGCTGGCAGATTACGACAGCTTCTGGCTCTCTATCGGCGGTGAAAAGCAGGACAACGGTAACTTCGCGCTGCCGCTCACCATGCCGCGCAAACCGATGGAAGAGATTGCGAGCAAAAAACGCTCTGAATATCGCCGTCGCTATGAGCTGCTGGATAGCCTGATTGCTCAGGCAGCCCGGGCAGCCCGCGGCTAATCGGCTCTCCCGCGTGCCAGCCAGAGCACGCGGGAGAACATTTTACGCAGCAGCGTGGGCACGGACTCCACGCCCCGCCTTCCCGCTTCCGTCGCCACTTCTATCGCTAAATCCGGTTTTGACGAACGATGAATGGCCTTGGCGATGACCCGCCGCATATTCATCGGCACATCCACGGGGATCATCGCCACGCGATGAAAGACGTCGTCGAATCCCTGGCGGTACATGAAGTGCTCCATGTCCATCGCGGGCAGAATGGTCAGATGCTCACGTTCCTCTTCCCGATCGTTGTTGAGCAAGCCGCGCACGGTCGCGGCATACTTTTTACCGGCCTCATCACCGTCTACCAGCACGTGCCACTCAATGCCCATCCTGCGGGCGAACTTGATCAGCGGCTTTAAGCCCGACTGCGCAAACTCGATAACCTTAATCCCTTCCGCATCAAAGTGGTGTCCGCACTGGCGCGCCAGCTCGTTGATCACCCAGGTTTCGGTCTCTCCCTCCACCAGCAGCCAGCAGCGGGCAAACAGCGACGACGCCCGGTTAAAGCGAATATGAAACGCGATGCGGCGTCCGTCTTCCGCGCTCAGGCCCCCCGGCCCGAGCCGGAAAGCAGAGACGCGGGACGACTCGCGCACCAGACGACAAACATATTCCACCGGCGTGAGCGATAGCAATTCACCTGAATTGGTGGTCGTGATGCGCTGGAGCGGGAGCAAATTAAGCAGATGCCAGGCCACGGAAAGCATAATCGGGTGCAGGCGCGTTTCCGGGTCCTCCACCAGCAGCAGCGGGCGCGCATCGCGATCCAGCCGAACGGTGCCCTTAGCCTGCAGCAGCGTGGAGAAGAGCCCAAGCAATATCACCCGATGGGTGCGCCCTCCTGGCCGGTCGATCATCCGGTTAATGATGTCGAGATAGCGCCAGCTTCGCTGTTCATCGTGAGAGCGGCGGCGCATCAGGCGATGGCGTGACTGCCCCGTTCCCTGCTCGGAAAAGTAATGTTCCAGCAGCTGTACCATCGCGGAAAGCCCCTGACGGATCTGGCCGTCAGTCAGATTCTGCGGGCGCGACACCAGTTCCCGTGCAAGAAAATCCAGCTCGCGGGCGGTAACCTCAACATCCGGCATATTGGGCACCGTACCGTTACGAATACGACGCATAAAGCGCGCATCACGCAGGCGCAGTACGGGCGACAGGCGAATTAAATGCCGGGCCAGGTCGTCAATATCATCCAGCGGGATGGGATTGCCTTTCTCATCAAGGAATTCGCGCAGGGTGAGTACGCCTTCGTTTTCGGCCATCTCCCCTTCGAGACGATAGAAAATGCGATGATAATCATCATCGCACGGCACCCAGCACGGCGACATTGGCCGGAAGCGGCGCACGCGATGACGCCCCGGCTCAGACTCCCGGAAGGTAAGAATGATGTGCAGGTGCTTCTCGCGCCCGTTGACGTCGCCCGGCGGAAACCAGAAGTCATCATGGACGAAGTGGTACAAATCTTCTTCGGGGGAAAGCAGGAGCGTCAGCGCGTCGAGCAGGCTGGATTTCCCCCACGCGTTTTCCCCGATCAGGACGTTGTTCTGCTCCAGCTGCAGCGACAGGCGGTTGATACCGCGAAACCCGACAATTTCCACACGTTCGAGAAGCATATATCCCCCGCGAGATGAGCACTTTTTCCTTTAAGTTATCAGCAGTATAGCGGCAGGATGTGGGGTACGACAGTAGAATATACGACCACCTTATATTTGGACTATGCTCTATTTACCTCCTGATTGAACAAGGAATAACATCACATTGCCTTAAATCAAATTAAACGAATTTATTTAAGTGGCGAAGGGATGTTGTTGGTTTCAAAATAATGGCTCTTTGAGTCGTCATCCCTTTATGGCGATACAGCCCGTGCGCGGGAAAGCGTGCGGAAGTTTATTATTGAGGTGGTTATGTTTAGAAAATTAGCGGCAGAATGTTTTGGTACATTCTGGCTGGTGTTTGGCGGCTGCGGTAGCGCAGTACTGGCAGCAGCGTTTCCGGAATTAGGCATTGGTTTCGTCGGCGTCGCGCTGGCGTTCGGGTTAACGGTCTTAACCATGGCATTCGCGGTAGGACATATTTCCGGCGGTCATTTTAACCCTGCTGTGACGCTGGGCTTATGGGCGGGCGGTCGTTTCCCGCTGAAAGACGTATTAGGCTATATTATTGCCCAGGTTATTGGCGGCATTATTGCTGCGGCGGTTCTGTACGTGATTGCCAGCGGCAAAGCAGGCTTTGACGCCGCGGCCAGCGGCTTCGCCTCTAACGGCTTCGGCGAACACTCTCCTGGCGGCTACTCCATGCTGTCTGCCATCGTGATTGAAATTGTGCTGACCGCAGGCTTCCTGCTGGTGATCCACGGCGCAACCGACAGGCACGCGCCGGCGGGCTTTGCGCCAATCGCGATTGGTCTGGCGCTGACGCTGATCCACCTGATCTCCATTCCGGTAACCAATACCTCCGTCAACCCGGCGCGCAGCACCGCGGTTGCTATCTTCCAGGGCGGCTGGGCGCTTCAGCAGCTGTGGCTGTTCTGGGTGATGCCCATCATCGGCGGTATTCTGGGCGGCGTGCTCTATCGCACCCTGCTGGAAAAACGCGATTAATTAAGTGCGGCCTGTAATGTCGGGTGGCGCTAACGCTTACCCGACCTACGTGAGAGTGCACTTGTAGGCCGGGTAAGGCGTAGCCGCCACCCGGCTTTTTTTTGCCGCTTTACTGAACAGCCTTTATTGGGTAGTGTCTCTGGCGCTTAACAGATACTCACAAGGACCGGCTGTTCATGTTTTCAGGACTCCTCATTATTCTGCTGCCCCTGATCGTGGGCTACCTTATCCCGCTGCACCGTGAATCCGCATTGAGGCTCATCAACCGTTTTCTCAGCTGGATTGTCTACGTCATTCTTTTTTTCATGGGGATAAGCCTGGCCTTCCTGGATAACCTGGCCGCAAATTTATTGTCCATCCTGCATTATTCTGCCGTCACCGTGGCGGTTATTTTGCTCTGCAATATTGCCGCGCTGTTTTGGCTAGAACGTACTATTCCGTGGAAAAATACGCACCATCAGGAAAAACTGCCTTCGCGTATTGCGATGGCGCTGGAATCCTTAAAACTGTGCGGCGTTGTGGTACTCGGCTTTCTTCTTGGACTTACCGGATGGGCATTTTTGCAGCACGCCACGGAAGCCAGCGAATATACCCTGATCTTCCTGCTGTTCTTGATTGGTATTCAGCTGCGAAATAATGGCATGACGCTAAAACAGATTGTCCTTAATCGTCGGGGAATGATGGTAGCCGTTGTCGTGATCGCCAGTTCGATGGTCGCCGGGATAATAAACGCCTTTATTCTCGATTTGCCGTTGAAAACAGGCCTGGCGATGGCGTCCGGGTTTGGCTGGTACTCGCTTTCCGGTATTCTGCTGACCGAATCCTTTGGCCCGGTGATTGGCAGCGCCGCCTTCTTTAACGATCTGGCGCGCGAGCTGATTGCCATCATGCTGATCCCGGGGCTGGTGCGCCGCAGCCGCTCTACCGCACTGGGCCTGTGCGGCGCGACGTCCATGGACTTTACCCTGCCGGTACTGCAACGCTCCGGCGGCCTGGAGATGGTGCCTGCCGCCATCGTACACGGCTTTATTCTGAGCCTGCTGGTTCCCGTTCTGATGGCGTTCTTCTCCGCCTGATACCCCTCTGGCGGTAGGTTTCCTGCCGCCAAAATTGCGCTAAATCAATATCCCTCTATTTTGTAGAAGAAAGGTCTTTTCACCGTTCTGGCACAGGCATAATCTTAAACATGTATATCAAATATAACTTTAACAGGTGTGATTATGTTTTGTGTGCAATGTGAACAAACCATCCGTACCCCGGCAGGCAACGGCTGCTCTTACGCACAGGGTATGTGCGGTAAAACCGCAGAAACGTCAGACCTGCAGGATCTGCTGATTGCCTCCCTGCAGGGTCTCTCCGCATGGGCATTCAAGGCCCGCGAATTCGGCATTGTTGACCACTACGTCGACAGCTTCGCCCCGCGCGCATTTTTCTCAACGCTGACCAACGTTAACTTCGATTCTCCGCGTATTGTCGGCTACGCCCGCGAGGCCATTGCCCTGCGTGAAGCGCTGAAAGCCCAGTGCCTGAACGCCGATGCGAACGCACGCGTAGAAAACCCAATGTCAGAGCTGCAGCTGGTGAGCGACGACCTGGGCGACCTGCAGCGTCAGGCGGCAGAATTTACCCCGAACAAAGACAAAGCGGCGATTGGCGAGAACATTCTCGGCCTGCGCCTGCTGTGCCTGTACGGCCTGAAGGGTGCCGCGGCCTATATGGAACACGCGCACGTGCTCGGTCAGTACGACAACGACATCTACGCCCAGTACCACAAAATTATGGCGTGGCTGGGCACATGGCCTTCCGATATGAACGCGCTGCTGGAGTGTTCAATGGAGATCGGCCAGATGAACTTCCGCGTGATGAGCATTCTGGATGCCGGCGAAACCAGCACCTACGGCCACCCGACGCCAACGCAGGTCAACGTGAAAGCGACCGAGGGCAAGTGCATCCTGATTTCCGGTCACGATCTGAAAGATCTCTACAACCTGCTGAAGCAGACCGAAGGCACCGGCGTTAACGTCTATACCCACGGTGAGATGCTGCCCGCGCACGGCTACCCGGAGCTGCGTAAATTTAAGCATCTGGTCGGTAACTACGGCAGCGGCTGGCAGAACCAGCAGGTTGAATTCGCCCGCTTCCCTGGCCCAATCGTGATGACCTCCAACTGCATCATCGACCCAACCGTAGGCGCGTACGATGACCGCATCTGGACCCGCAGCATCGTCGGCTGGCCGGGCGTGAGCCACCTCGAAGGCGACGATTTCGGTCCGGTTATCGCTCAGGCGCAGCAGATGGCCGGCTTCCCGTACAGCGAAATCGAACACCTGATCACCGTCGGCTTCGGTCGCGAAACCCTGCTGGGCGCTGCCGATTCCCTGATTGACCTGGTGAGCCGCGAAAAACTGCGCCACATCTTCCTGATTGGCGGCTGCGACGGCGCGCGCGGCGAGCGTAACTACTTCACCGACTTCGCCACCAGCGTACCGGACGATTGCCTGATCCTGACCCTGGCCTGCGGCAAATACCGTTTCAACAAGCTGGACTTCGGCAACATCGAAGGGCTGCCGCGTCTGGTGGATGCCGGTCAGTGTAACGACGCTTACTCTGCCATCATTCTGGCCGTCACCCTGGCAGAGAAGCTGGGCTGCGGCGTGAACGATCTGCCGCTGTCGCTGGTGCTGTCATGGTTCGAGCAGAAAGCAATTGTCATCCTGCTGACCCTGCTCTCCCTGGGCGTGACCAACATCGTCACCGGCCCGACCGCGCCAGGCTTCCTGACGCCGGACCTGCTGGCGGTGCTGAACGAGAAATTTGGTCTGCGTTCCGTGACCAACGTTGAAGACGATATGAAGCAGCTGCTGAGCGCGTAAGGAGAGAGTCATGACCATGCCAACCTCACAATGTCCGTGGCGGATGCAGGTTCATCACATCCATCAGGAGACGCCGGATGTGTGGACGCTGTCGCTGCTGTGTCACGACTACTATCCGTACCGTGCAGGTCAATATGCGCTGGTCAGCGTCCGCAACGCTGCGGACACCCTGCGCGCCTACACGATCTCCTCCACGCCGGGCGTGAGCGAGTACATTACGCTGACCATTCGCCGCATTGATGACGGTGCAGGCTCTCAGTGGCTGACCCGCGACGTGAAGCGTGGAGACTATATCTGGCTGTCCGACGCGCAGGGTGATTTCACCTGTGACGATAAAGCAGAGGATAAATTCCTGCTGCTGGCGGCGGGCTGCGGCGTAACGCCGGTGATGTCGATGCGCCGCTGGCTGGCGAAGAACCGTCCGCAGGCTGACGTGCAGGTGATCTTCAGCGTACGCTCGCCGGAAGACGTTATTTTTGCGGAAGAATGGCGCAATTATCCGGTGACGCTGGTGGCGGAAAACAATGCGACGCACGGTTTTGTGCCCGGCCGCCTTAGCCGCGAGCTGCTGCAGAGCGTGCCGGATATTGCGAACCGCACCGTGATGACCTGCGGCCCGGCGCCGTACATGGATATCGTCGAGAAAGAAGTGAAGGCGCTTGGCGTGACCCGCTTCTTCAAAGAGCAGTTCTTCACGCCCGTGGCGGAAGCGGCAACCAGCGGGATTCAGTTCACCAAGCTGCAGCCTGCCCAGACCTTCTTTGGCCGCGTGGGCACCACGCTGCTGGAGGCGCTGGAAAGCAATAAGGTTCCGGTGGTGGCAGCCTGTCGCGCCGGCGTGTGCGGCTGCTGTAAGACGAAGGTGGTTTCCGGTGAGTATACGGTCACCAGTACCATGACGCTGACCGAGGCTGAAATCGCCGAGGGTTATGTGCTGGCGTGTTCGTGCCATCCGCAGGGCGACCTCGTCCTTGCATAAGCGTTAAACGTTCGATCGTAGGCCCGGTAAGCGTCAGCGCCACCGGGCTTTTTGTCGGGTGGCACTGCGTTTACCCGACCTACAATCACCCTACCGCCATGCGGGCGCTTTACCCAGCGCAAACCGCCCTGCCCCTAAAAACGCCACTGCCAGCGCGCCGATAAAGAAGTACACCAGGCTTTCAATGGCCCATGCGCCCACGGCATCGAGCGCAAAGGTTTTGCCCGTTCCGACCATCAGCCACGCGACAATCATCGTAAACGCCAGCACCAGCGCGGCCGGGCGCGTAAAGAGCCCGATAACAATCAGGATCGGCGCGACCACTTCGCCAATCAATACGCCATAGGCGATAAACCCCGGCAGTCCCTTTTCCACCAGCATGCCGCTGATAAATTCCACCCCGCCAAATAACTTATGCAAACCGTGAAACAGCATCAGCCCACCGACGGCAAGTCGTAACAAGAGTTTGCCAAGATCGTCGCACGTTAGCTTTTCATTAACAGCAATTAACAATGATTTAACCATTTGAAATGATTCCTGTTTTCACCCGAGGTATCACCAGATTATGCCGAATAATTGCGCGTGAAAAGCACCTTTTAATTGGGGGTATTTGGCGGGCAATACGCAGACTTTCTTCTAAGCTTGTAAGCGATATCACAAAAAGGAGAAGGACACCCATGAAACAAACCGTGGCTGCATACATAGCAAAAACCCTCGAACAGGCTGGCGTTAAGCGTATCTGGGGCGTAACCGGCGACTCGCTGAATGGACTGAGCGATAGCCTCAATAAGATGAAAACCATCGAGTGGATGCCCACACGCCATGAAGAGGTGGCCGCGTTCGCCGCGGGTGCCGAAGCGCAGCTTACGGGCGAGCTGGCCGTTTGCGCCGGCTCCTGCGGGCCGGGAAACCTGCATTTAATTAACGGCCTTTTCGACTGCCATCGTAACCACGTGCCGGTGCTGGCCATTGCCGCCCACATTCCCTCATCCGAAATCGGCAGCGGCTATTTTCAGGAGACGCATCCGCAGGAGCTGTTCCGCGAGTGTAGCCACTACTGCGAGCTGGTTTCATCGCCAGAGCAGATCCCGCAGGTGCTGGCGATTGCCATGCGCAAAGCCGTGCTGAACCGCGGCGTTTCGGTCGTCGTTATCCCCGGCGACGTCGCGCTCAAGGCCGCACCTGAAGGGGCCAGCAGCCACTGGTATCACGCCCCGCAGCCCGTCGTGACGCCTGCGGAAGAGGAGCTGAAAAAGCTGGCGCAGCTGCTGCGCTACTCCAGCAATATCGCCCTGATGTGCGGCAGCGGCTGCGCGGGGGCACACAAAGAGCTGGTGGAATTTGCGGGCAAGCTAAAAGCGCCGATCGTCCACGCCCTGCGCGGCAAGGAGCACGTGGAGTACGACAACCCGTACGACGTGGGCATGACCGGCCTGATCGGGTTCTCCAGCGGTTTTCACACCATGATGAATGCCGACACGCTGATCCTGCTCGGCACCCAGTTCCCGTACCGTGCCTTCTATCCGTCGGATGCCAAAATCATCCAGATCGACATTAATCCCGGGAGCATCGGCGCGCACAGTAAAGTGGATATGGCGCTGATCGGCGACATCAAATCCACCCTCGCCGCCCTGCTGCCGCTGCTGGAAGAAAAAACGGACCGCAAGTTCCTTGATAAGGCGCTGAGCGACTATCGCGACGCGCGCAAGGGGCTGGACGACCTCGCCAAACCGAGCGACAAAGCCATTCACCCGCAGTATCTGGCGCAGCAAATCAGCCACTTTGCTGACGACGACGCCATCTTCACCTGCGACGTCGGCACGCCAACCGTCTGGGCGGCGCGCTACCTGAAGATGAACGGCAAACGCCGCCTGCTCGGCTCGTTCAACCACGGCTCGATGGCGAACGCCATGCCGCAGGCGCTGGGCGCGAAAGCCACCGCACCGGAGCGTCAGGTGGTAGCAATGTGCGGCGACGGCGGCTTCAGCATGCTGATGGGGGATTTCCTGTCGGTCGTGCAGATGAAGCTCCCTCTGAAAATCGTGGTCTTTAACAACAGCGTGCTGGGCTTCGTGGCGATGGAGATGAAGGCCGGCGGCTACCTCACGGACGGCACCGAGCTGCACGACACCAACTTCGCGCGCATCGCCGAGGCCTGCGGCATCACCGGCATTCGCGTCGAGAAAGCCTCCGAGGTGGATGAAGCCCTGCAGCGCGCCTTCTCCATTGACGGTCCGGTGCTGGTGGATGTCGTCGTCGCCAAAGAAGAGCTGGCAATCCCGCCGCAGATCAAGCTCGAGCAGGCTAAAGGCTTTAGCCTGTATATGCTGCGCGCCATCATCAGCGGGCGCGGCGACGAAGTGATCGAACTGGCAAAAACCAACTGGCTCAGGTAAAAATATCCTTTTAAAGTCATACGCAAAACCATTCATGTCGCATCAAGGCGGTAAGCCCGAAAATCCCCAGGAGCATAGATAACTATGTGACTGTGGTTTGAGGGCTAAGCCAACGCCGAGGCGGCGTGAAGGGTGAAGCGTATAAGGATATGACATGATTGATTTACGTAGTGATACCGTAACCCGCCCGAGCCGCGCCATGCTCGAAGAGATGATGGCCGCCCCGGTCGGGGACGACGTCTACGGCGATGACCCGACGGTCAACGAGCTGCAGCGCTATGCGGCAGAGCTGAGCGGCAAGGAGGCGGCCCTGTTCCTGCCAACCGGTACGCAGGCTAACCTGGTCGCGCTGCTCAGCCACTGCGAGCGCGGCGAAGAGTACATTGTCGGCCAGGGCGCGCATAACTACCTGTATGAAGCGGGCGGCGCGGCGGTGCTCGGCAGCATTCAGCCCCAGCCGATTGACGCCGCGCCGGACGGTTCCCTGCCGCTGGATAAAGTCGCGGCAAAAATCAAAGCCGACGATATTCATTTCGCCCGCACAAAACTGCTCAGCCTCGAAAACACCCACAACGGCAAAGTGCTGCCGCGCGAGTACCTGAAAGCAGCGTGGGACTTTACCCGCGAGCGCAGGCTCGGCCTGCACGTTGACGGCGCGCGCATTTTTAACGCCGTGGTGGCGTACGGCTGCGAGCTGAAAGAGATTACGCAATATTGCGACTCGTTCACCATTTGCCTCTCTAAAGGTCTGGGCACGCCGGTGGGCTCTCTGCTGGTGGGTAACGCAGACTACATCAAGCGCGCCAACCGCTGGCGCAAGATGACCGGCGGCGGCATGCGTCAGGCCGGTATTCTGGCGGCTGCCGGGCTGTATGCCCTGAAAAATAACGTGGCGCGCCTGAAGGACGATCACGACAACGCCGCGTGGATGGCTGCGCAGCTGCGCGAAAGTGGTGCCGAAGTAATGCGTCACGACACCAACATGCTGTTCGTGCGCGTCGGTGACGAGCACGCCGCCGCGCTGGGCGAATTTATGAAAGCACGCGGCGTGCTGATCAACGCCTCACCTGTTGTGCGCCTGGTGATGCATCTCGACGTGAGCCGCGAGCAGCTGGCGGACGTGGTGAAACACTGGCAGGCGTTTTTACAGCGATAAGGAGCATCACGTGCCGCAACGCATTCTGGTGCTCGGCGCCAGCGGGTATATCGGTCAGCATCTCACCGCAGCGTTAAGCCAGGAGGGACATCAGGTGCTGGCAGCGGCACGCAGCACGGAGCGCCTGCAAAAGCATCGTTTGCCCGGCGTGACCTGCCACAACGTCGATCTCAACTGGCCGAAGGCGCTACCCGCCCTGCTGGAAGGGGTCGACACCCTTTACTACCTTGTGCACAGCATGGGCGAAGGCGGGGATTTTATCGCCCACGAGCGTCAGGTGGCGATGAACGTCCGCGATGCCCTGCTGCAAACGCCGGTGAAGCAGGTGATTTTTTTAAGCTCGCTACAGGCCCCCGAAAGCGAGCAGTCCGATCACCTGCGCGCCCGTCAGCTCACGGCAGATACCCTGCGCGGCGCGAACATTCCCGTCACCGAACTGCGCGCCGGGATCATCGTCGGGGCCGGTTCCGCCGCCTTCGAAGTGATGCGCGATATGGTTTATAACCTCCCGGTGCTTACGCCGCCGCGCTGGGTGCGCTCACGCACCACGCCGATTGCGCTGGAGAACTTGCTCCACTATCTGGTGGCCCTGCTGGATCACCCGACAGACCAGCACCGCGTGCTGGAAGCCGCTGGCCCGGAAGTGCTGAGCTACCAGGAGCAGTTTGAGCATTTTATGCGCGTCAGCGGCCGCCGACGGTGGCTGGTTCCCGTCCCCTTCCCGACCCGCTGGATCTCGGTGTGGTTTTTAAACGTCATTACGTCGGTACCGCCGACCACGGCAAAAGCGCTGATTCAGGGGCTAAAACACGATCTGCTGGCCGACGATCGCGAACTGCGGGCGCTGATCCCGCAAAATTTGATCCGCTTCGACGACGCCGTACGCAATACGCTGAAAGAAGAGGAGAAGCTGGTGAACTCCAGCGACTGGGGCTACGACGCGCAGGCCTTTGCCCGCTGGCGGCCGGAGTATGGCTACTACCCGAAACAGGCGGGCTGCACGGTGAAAACGTCCGCAAGCCTTGCAGACCTGTGGGAGGTCGTGAATCAGATAGGCGGAAAAGAGCGCTACTTCTTTGGCAATATTCTCTGGCAGACGCGCGGCGCGCTCGATCTGCTGGTAGGCCATCGTCTGGCGAAAGGTCGCCCGGCCGCCCCGTATCTGAACGTGGGCGATACGGTAGACAGCTGGAAGGTGATTATCGTTGAGCCAGAGAAACAGCTGGCGCTGCTGTTCGGCATGAAAGCGCCGGGGCTGGGCCGGCTCTGCTTCACGCTGAAAGACAAAGGCGACCACCGGGAACTCGACGTCCGCGCCTGGTGGCATCCCCACGGAATGCCCGGCCTGTTCTACTGGCTGTTGATGATCCCCGCCCACCTGTTTATCTTCCGCGGAATGGCAAAACGTATCGCGCAGCTGGCAGAACAAAAGACGGAAAAGAAGTAAATAAAACTCTTATTCTTTCACCTTTCCCATTGCAACACGTCGTAATTCACGAAAGAATGCGCACGAAATTCTTTTCAACACAGTGGATTGATATGAAGGTACTGGTTACCGGGGCGACCAGCGGCTTAGGCCGAAATGCGGTCGAGTTTCTGCGCAACAAAGGCATCAGCGTCAGGGCCACCGGTCGCAACGAAGCGATGGGTAAGCTGCTGCAAAAAATGGGCGCAGAATTTGTCCATGCCGACCTGACGGAGCTGGTCTCCTCTCAGGCCAAGGTGATGCTCGCCGGTATCGATACGCTGTGGCACTGTTCCAGCTTTACCTCTCCGTGGGGAACCCAGGAAGCCTTTGACCTCGCCAACGTGCGCGCCACGCGCCGTCTGGGCGAATGGGCGGTTGCCTGGGGCGTGCGTAACTTTATTCACATCTCCTCCCCGTCGCTCTATTTTGACTATCACCACCACCGCGACGTTAAGGAAGATTTCCGTCCCGCGCGGTTTGCCTGCGAATTTGCCCGCAGCAAAGCCGCCAGCGAGGAGGTTATCGACCTGCTGGCACAGTCGAACCCGCATACGCGTTTTACCATACTGCGCCCGCAGAGCCTGTTTGGGCCGCACGACAAAGTATTTATCCCGCGCCTGGCGCAGATGATGCACCACTACGGCAGCGTGCTGCTGCCGCGCGGGGGCGATGCGCTGGTGGATATGACCTACTACGAAAACGCCGTGCACGCGATGTGGTTGGCGAGCCAGCCGGACAGCGACAGGCTGGTGTCAGGCCGTGCCTATAACATCACCAACGGCGAACCCTGCACCCTGCGCAGCATTGTGCAGCGCTTAATTGACGAGCTGCAGATAGACTGCCGCATCCGTTCCGTCCCTTATCCAATGCTGGATATGATCGCCCGCAGCATGGAGCGCTTTGGCAGTAAGTCCGCCAGGGAGCCCGCGCTGACGCACTACGGCGTGTCGAAGCTGAATTTTGATTTCACGCTGGATATTTCGCGCGCGGAGGCTGAGCTGGGGTATAAGCCGATTGTGACGCTGGATGACGGGATTGTGCGCACGGCGGCGTGGCTGCGGGATCACGGGAAGCTTCATCGCTAGCCTTTTTGCCCGGTGGCGGCTTCGCCTTACCGGGCCTACAACTGCACCGTACTGTCCCCTCGCCACTTTGGAGAGAGGGTGCAAATACTAAAACGGCAACCCGAGGGTTGCCGTTTGCTTTTACAGAGCTGTCCAGGCATCAGCCCATGCCAGGCCTGCGCCCGGTTCATAGTATGCCGGGGCGCTGTTACACCAGCCGCTGTACGGGAACGGTTTGCACTGGAACAGCTTACCGTGGTTGTTCACAATATCCCCCGCGTTGTATTTGCTGTTCGCGCTCCACGCCGCATAAGACGCGTCGTCCTGAGATGGCGTAGCCGCTTTGGCCTTCACGTTCAGGAGATAGGACGTGGTGCTGCTCAGCTCGCCGTCGCTGACGGTCAGGCTAACTTCATACTGCTGAGCCGTTGCAGACTCTGGCGCCGTAAAGGTCACAACCGCTTTGTCTTCACCGGACACCGTCTGGCCATCCTGGGAGCGCCAGGTATAGGTCAGCTTGTTGCCGTCTGCGTCAGTGGAACCTTCCGCGCTCAGTGACACCTGCGCACCTGCGTCAACGGCACCGATTGGGCCTGCAATCTGCGCCACCGGAGCGTGGTTTGGAATCACTGGCTCTGCCGGGGTTTCATCCGGCGTTGGCGCTGGCGCAGGGGCCGGCGTTTCATCTTCGGCTGGGGTTGGCGCTGGCGTTACCGGGGTTTCATCCGGCGTGGTGGCAGAACCGTCGTCGTTCACGATGTTAACCTTGAAGAACTTCTGCACGCACTTGCTGTAATCACCCTCTTTGAACGCGCTGAATGGCGTCTGGTAGCCCACCAGCTGGCAAGAGTAGGTTTCACCGCTCGGCGTATCCGCGCTCCATCCCCAGTCCTGTTCCCAGTAAATCTTCAGGGCACCGGCGCCGCCTTCGTCGAACTGCTTCATGTTCGCGCAGCCCAGCACTTCATTTGCCGGAACGGGCACCTTCAGATAGTTCGCGAACTCTTTGTAGTATTTGATACGGTTCTGAGACTGCGCGATTTCAGTCGGACCGCCGCACTCTACGCCGCCGTTGATGATCTGGGTGGTCACGCCAAAGCCCGGTACCAGACCGTTGGCCTTATCGTGATCGTTCGGCTGCCACGTGCCGTCGATAACCTGCAGCATGCTAGGTTTTGGCGGCTGCGGGTAGGCGAAGAAGAAGATCGCGCTCGCCAGGTTCAGCCAGGTGTCCGCCACCAGCTCAGGTTTGTCGAGCAGGGTACGCACGTCGCCGTACATCGCTTCAGAGAACGGACCGTAGTTGTAGTTGTAGGACAGCTGCTTCGCCCCGCGGCCGAAGTAGCTCAGGAAGTCACCGTCTTTGTCTTTGCCGCACGGCCAGGTCTGACCCTGCCAGACGTCCGGGTTACATTCGCCGTTATAGCCGCCCTTCTGGCCTTCGCTCCAGCCCATTTCACGCACGTGAACCAGCGCCTGACGCCATTCGCCTTCCGGACGCCAGCTTTCGTGGCCGCCGGTTTCCTGCGCGAAGTGAGCAAACATGGTTGCCAGCTCTTTACGGCAGATGGCGTCGCTGTCGCGACCGTCGTTGTAGGTCTTACACAGCGCCGGGAATTTACCCACCGCTTTCAGGAAGTTGCTGTAGGTGTACGCCTGCGCGCGCAGCGGGAACAGGTATTCCCAGTCGCTGGCCTTCACGATCCCTTCAACGCGCTTCACGTTGTCCGGGTTCGCCGCACGGCCTGGCTCAATCATTTCTACCTGCGCATTGTCCAGCGTCTGGATGGTCTCTTTTACCGAGGCCATCAGCGGGAAGCTGGTCAGTTCCTTCTCTTTTTTCGCCAGATCGCTGGCTTTCATGGTGTACGGCTCGCTGGTGGTTGCCTGCAGCGAGGCGGCCTGCGCCATAAACGGTGCAACGCACGCACCCGCAACCAGTACACTCAGTAACGTCCTTTTGTTCATTTCAGTATTCCTGTTAATAGAAGTTTAAATATAGAATCCCGGCTTATGTATTAATCCATTAATAAATAAACCACAGACAGCGGTTTTCACTTTTCGAAGAACACCCTTGAGGAATTCTTCAAAAATAAAAAACCTTAATATTGCGCCGCTAATTTCAACTGCTGATATTTTTTCCAGACCTTGTGGGCATACACCATTCGCTGCGGATAATTCTCTTTTTTTAATCCGGCGTTATACGCGCCGACTGCCTCCCAGTTATAGCCATACACCTTTATCATCCCGGAGAGGATGGATGCCCCGACCATGATGGAGGTACAGGGTTCAGTCATCAGCCGATATTCATCGATGCCTCTGCTTTCAAGTTCGGTAAAGTGCGAGCTATTGATCTGCATTAACCCAACATCACGCGTGCCATCGTGGTTTTGCCCCACCGCATACGGATTCATTCCCGATTCAACATTGGCGATCGCGTACAATAAATAGGGATCGACATGATAATAGTGCGCGGCTTTATCCCAACAGTTTGCCAGTGCGCTTTGGCTTATTATCAACAACATCAAAATTAATTTTTTCATTTATACCCTCTGGCAGTTTCGGTTATTTCTCCTTACCCACATCCTGTAAAATGAATTTTGAATTGCTCACCACTCCCAGACGGGAATGGTGAGCGTTTATCGGGTTAGATTATTTGCAGTCTGTTGCTGCGCCTTCTTTCACCCATACGTCGCTGCTAGCCGGGTTATCACCACGGGTCCACCATTTGGCACGGTAAACGTTGCCCTGGTAGGTGGTGGTTTCGCCGCCGTTGTAAACCAGGTCAGAACGCCAGTTCATCTTCACGTTGCTCACCAGTTCCCATGCTTCGGCACCGAAGCCAGGCTGGTTACCCTGCGTCCAGTACTTCGCTTTCCACACCAGATGGTCGAAGCTCACGGTATCGCCATTGTTGTAGATTTTGCTGGAATCCCACGCGGCATATTTGCTGGCGTTAGCATCCACAGGCGCGTCGCAGCTGCCGGTTGCTGTGCCTTCGTCAGACGGCGGAGTGACGTCATCAGAGGGTGGCGTCACGTCGTCAGCAGGCGGCGTGACGTCTGCTGGCTTCGGATTCACCGTTACCTGCACGTTAGACTGCACGCTGGTTTTGCCGTCGGTCACAATCACGCTCAGGGTGTAGGAAGAGGCATTGTTGACCTCTGGCGCAGTGATGCGAACGTTGGCGGTATCGGTACCCGTTGCGTTCATATCAGCCGGTACGCTCCAGCTGAAGGTCAGCGCGTCACCATCGGGATCGGAGGCCTGCGCATGCAGGGAGATCGACTCACCGGATTCAACGGTCACGGCTTCCATGGCATTGATCACCGGCGCCTGGTTGGCTTTCGGCGCTTTGTTGACAACCTGGACGTCGATAGCGTTGCTCAGCCCTTTAGCGTCGGTCACGGTCAGGCGGAAGACCAGGTTCTGGTCGCTGGTCACAGCCGGAACGCTAAAGCTGGCTTTCGCTTTGGTGCTATTCGCGAGGGCGACGGTAGAACCGGAAACCTGCGTCCATTTGTACGTCAGCGCATCGCCGTCCTGGTCACTGGAAGCAGAGCCGTCCAGCGTCACGGTTGCCGGCCCGGTCACGTTCTGATCGGCTGCGGTGGCCACTGGCGCATGGTTAGTCACAACCGGTTCAACCGGCGTTGAGCTACCGCCCAGCAGGCCTTCGTTCATGGCGTTCAGGATATCGCCGTTATCAGACTCGATAGACCATGCGAACAGACCACCGAGGTTTTTGTTCAGCACGTATTTGCCTTTCGCCAGCACCGAGCGGGCGTTGTCATACGTCACCAGCTCGCCGGTGGACTTGTTAAAGACGTACGGCGCTTCGGCCGCTTCGTCATATTTGTATTCCCAGCCTGGTTTGCCCAGCATCTGGTTCACAATCTGACGGTAGTCAACGATGCCATTTTCCCAGGTACCCGGGATTGGGCCCGTTGCGGTGCCGGTGAACGGATTATCGCCGGTGTAACCGTGAACGCCGGTCCAGCCGCGGCCGTACATGCCTGCACCCACCACGATCTTGCCAGGCTTAACGCCCTGCTCCAGCATCGCTTTCACCGCGTTGTCGGTGGTGTAGTTGGTGTCCGGTTTCCAGGACGCACCGTACAGCGCGGTCTGGTGGCCCAGGTCGGTATTGCTCCACGCGCCGTAGAAGTCATAGCTCATCAGGAAGATATGGTCGATGTACTGCTGCGCGGTGTTGTAGTCCACGTCTTCGATCTTATCTTTGCCCGCACCGATGGCTGTGGTCAGCTCGTAGGTGCGGCCCGTTTCTGCAGACAGCTCGTTCAGCATCTGGCGCAGGTCGTGCATCAGGGCGGTGTAGGTCGCTTTATCGGTCTGCGGATTGCCCAGCTTGGCGTTTTCACCGCCGCCGCCCGGGAATTCCCAGTCGATATCCACCCCGTCGAACACCTTCCAGGTGGTCAGGAAGTCCTTCACGGACGCAACGAAGCGATCGCGCAGCACTTTGTTATCCATCTGATAGAACGGATCTGACAGGGTCCAGCCGCCTACGGATGGCAGAATTTTCAGGTCAGGATGGGCTTTTTTCATCGCCATCAGCTGGCCGTAGTTGCCTTTGTACGGGTCGTCCCAGTTGCTGACGCCCTGCTGTGGTTTCTGCAGCGCAGCCCACGGGTCATGGATCGCCACGGTGTAGTCCTGACGGCCCTGGCAGGCGCGCTTCAGGGATTCCAGCGCGCCGGAAGATTTGGCGCTGTCGTTAATGCCGTCGCCGCCGCAGATTGGAATGAAGCCGTACAGCAGGTGGTTAATGTTGGCGACGGGAATTTTGTCCGCAGAGAAGTTACGGTCATACACACCCCACTCCGGGAAGTAAGCGCCAACGACTTTGTCAGTGTGCTGCGCGAAGGTTTTGTTGTTCTCCAGCAGCGGCGTGCTCAGCGGCAGCAGGTGGCTACCGTCGGTATCCGCAACGATAATCAACTTGCTGGCGCTTTTGGTGCAGCCGCTGTCGTTGCAAAGCTCAACCTGCTCCTGGTAACGGCCGCCTTTTTTCACCTTAAAGGTCGCAGAGCCTGCTGCGCTGCCTGCCCCGGTCCAGACTGTCTGGCCATCGAGCAGCACTTTTGCAGACGTCGGCGCGTCGCCGCTCCAGACGTTCCACTCAACCTTCACATCAACGCCGTCTTTATGGACTTTGATAAGGTTGTTATAGTCCTGCGCCGCCTGATCAACTTCCACCAGCGCAAATTTGTCATTGCCCGATGTAATAGAAGGCGTACCCGGTGCCGCTGCAAATACTGAGCTTGTTGCGGCTGCAACAAAAAGCGCCAGATATTTAGGCTTCATAAATTTCATTTTTATTTCCTGATAAATTTATTCGTAACGTTAATAACCCATGTCTTCCATGAGAACATGGCGTCTTTTCGCGTAATGCGTATTTAACCAACCTGAAAGCCGTGACCAAATAACTTCTTGCTGCGTTGTATTCCTCCATAAAAAGATACAAGCCTAAAATCCGTGTAGCTTATATCCCTTACGATACACCGGGCGCAAAGAGACGTCCTTCTCTTCCACCGTCGAAAAAATTTATAAAAAAACTTGACCGAAATATTTAAAATGTGAAAGCAAACTGCTGCCCAATAAACACCACTATTCCAGCAAATGAGAGGTAAGGTCCGAAAGAAATAGTGAGGTTATTTTTATTTAAATTATTTAACGCGAAATAGCCGATAATACCGCCTAGCGCGGCGATTAATTCCAGCGAGGGTAATGCCTGCCAGCCGCACCAGGCGCCTAACGCCGCCAGCAGCTTAAAATCACCGTATCCCAGCCCTTCGCGTCCGGTGCACAGGCGAAACGCCCAGTAGAGCATCCAAAGCGACAGATAGCCGGCCACCGCGCCAAACAGGGCGTCGCGTAAGGGCAACGACGTTCCCATAGCATGGATTAATAACCCCGCCCACAGCAGCGGCTGCGTCAGGCAGTCCGGCAGCAGCTGGTGCTGCCAGTCGATCATCGCCAGAGGCAGTAAAAATGCGGCCAACAGCCACAGGGCGAGCAGCGTCTCGAGGGTGGGCATACACCAGGCGGTGACGCCAAAAAACAGCCCGCTAAAAAGTTCGACCAACCATACGCTGAGAGGAATAGCGCTGCCGCACCGGCTGCAGCGACCGCGCAGGCAAAGCCAGCTGACCAGCGGGATATTCTCCCAGACGGCAAGCCTGTGCTGACACGCCGGGCAGTGCGAGGCCGGAAAGAGCAAATTACCGCTCCCCTCCTCCTCCATCACCATGCCCGGAACGCGATCCGCAACCACGCCCAGGAAACTGCCGATGATTGCCCCGAAGACGCCGCTCATGACGGCGAACCCGGCGGGATAGCTCTCCCTGACCAGCATCAGGGCGTTCATACCACTTTTTTCCAGGTCAGCTGGATCTCCGCTTTCACGTCGCTAAGGTGGTCCACCGGCGTGAGGTTCATCTTCTCCAGCCTGACCCCGGATGCCAGGTTCATCTCCCGCAGCCAGTTTTTTAATTCATATACGTTGACCCGATTCACCACGAACGCCAGGGTCTGACCATCCTGACGCACGTCGGTCAGCGTTAAATTAATCTCATGTGCGCTATTTTCAACGACGCTGCGGGGATTATCGGTTTTCACCTGCATTACCGGGAGGTGGTTTTTATCAATTTCCGCCTCCATCCAGCTTAATGTTTCCGTTTGTCGCTTAAGGGTCATTTGGCTATTTTTAATCATATTATCCAGGGGAAGCATCCCACCGTAATAAATTGCGGCACAGCACAGCGCCGCAGCACACGCTTTTAATATGTTTTTTTCTCGCGCACTGTAATTCTGATAACGTGCCTTGAGCTGCAACACTTTCTCTTTCATTTATATTTCCCTGCGATCATAGCGGTATAAGGCGCGTCCTTCGAGATTGGCTGCAACGATAATTCAAAGTTCGGACTGGCCTGGCGAATAAATTCCTGTAATGCCTGCGCGTTTTGGGCACTCACGCTCAGGGTTAACGCGCCCTCGGCGCTATCAAATTCAAACAGATTAATTTCCATTGCCGGAACCGACTGTCTGGCCTTCTCAAGCTCATCAAGCTGGAGGAACACGCCTTTAGCCTGTTTCTTCATGTTCTGGCCAAAGTGATATTTGATGTTGGTCTGATGGCGCATGCTGGGGAAATGGTGCTGGTAAACCTGCACGATTTCCTGCTGGACCTGATTTTCCTGTTGAACCAGCATCCAGGCCATCGCGATGCGCGGCCCCAGCAGCAGGCCGAGAGACAACAGACCCGCCGTCACCATCGCCGCCTTCAGGCCTTTGGCTGCCCGACCGTTCCCCGCCTTCGGGCTAAATTCACCGTGCAGCACGTTGACGCGACAGCCCTGCCACCGGGGCTGGATGAGTACCAGCGGATGCTGCCAGGGGTGCAGGACGTCCACGCTGACGCCGTCCGGCGCGTCGCCATAGCAGCACACTTCACCTCCACCCGCTTTGTGCATCAGCAGCGGCAGCAGGCTCGCCTCCATTTCCCCGGCGGTATGTGGGGATAAACGCAGCCAGTAGCTCTCATCCTGCGCGACAAGCGTGCTGCCGCCAGCCGTCACCGGCAGCAGCCAGGCATCCGGTAGCGCCTGAATGACTTTTAGCCCGGCCTCCTGAAAACGGTTTAACCAGCCGCGCAGGACGCTGGCGTCGATCGCGACGGCATCGACCTCGGCGCCCTTTTTGTTGAGCACCGTCCAGTGAAGGTTATCAACGTCGCCAATCAGCGTCTCCTCGGCCATCCACGAGAACGCCATCGCCTGCGAGGCCACTTTTTTCGGCAGCGTAAAGTGGCGAAAGATCATATTGCTGGCGGGCAGCAGTAAACAGACGCGGGCGGCAAGCGGGTGGTCCGCCAGCGCGTCGAGGTTCTCAAGCACGCCAGCCTGCTGGCTGCCGGACTCACACCACATTATTTTCCCGCCCTCGCGGCTGTCGGGACGAACAAAAAGGACCTGTTTCATAGCGTTCTACTTTTCTTATTCACTCATTCGGTAACGACGTTGCCACGTCACGATCTCACCCGCTTCGTTATTGACCTGAAGCTGGCTCACCACGCGAAGCGTTAATTCATCGGTATTGCCGGTGTAGTTCACGCGGAAGTAGCGGCTATTGATCGATAACAGCTCGGCCACCTGCGGAAGTTCATCTTTTAACTGCGGGAAGGTCTGCTCCAGCACCTTGCTGAAGGTTTCCATATCCTCCCAGCCCCCTTCCGGACGCGCATCAATCAGGCGAACGGCATCATCTTCGGTGAGTTTCCCCGGGAACAGGGCGGCCAGTAAGGCGGCCTGCTCCGGTTTCAGGGTATTCACATCCACCTTGCTGGCGGTGTCCGGTAATGCGCATAACAGCTTGCTCACCTTTGGGTAAGCGGCAGCCGGAAACGCAGGCAGCAGCTTGATCTCGGCAAGCGTTCGCATCATCTGATTCGCCGGCTGCCGGGCGGGCACCACGCCTGCCCAGGCATCCGTCTCCGCGCCCTCTTTCGCCGTCGTGGTATCGCCGTCGAGATAATCCACCAGCTGGAGATAGACCTCTTCTGCCGCGGCATGGCTTACGCCGCTGTCGGTCAGAAGCTGTTCAACAATCTGCTGCTTGCGCGGTTTTTCCACGACAGCAGGCGCATCAGGCGCCTGTGCTGTTTTCTCAGCGGCCAGCAGGTTGTTGACGTTAAAGCAGTTCTGCGCGTCCTCAACCTGGCTCACCACCGTATAATCCTCGCCCTGGGTTTCCAGCGGCTGGTGCCAGTCGCCGTCGGGCGCGAGCGCTTTGCTTTCGCCGCTGGCGTCGTTTTGCAGCCGATCCTTGACCACCTTCTCCTGCGCCTGCATCGCCCAGCGCAGCTGCTGCTGGCTGACCTGATAATGGGTTTTCTGCAGGTTGCGGCAGAACTGCTGGCTGATTTTGGCGGCCAGCGCCGACATCATGACCAGCAGGATCAGCACCACCAGCAGGGCAACGCCTTTCTGTTTCTTTAACTGGCTCATGGCTTCACTTCCGGCGTCAGCGGCGGCGCGGGCGTGGCCTCCGGCGCTGGCGCAGCGGCCTCAGGCAGATCGCCCGGTGTGGTAAACACCCAGCGCCAGGTGTCGCCGTTTTTCATGGTCAACGTCATCTCTACGCCGTCCGGCAGATGGGCCGGATCGCTCCAGCTTTTCTGCCAGCCCTGGCGGTAAAAGCGCCACTCCAGCGATTTCACGTCGCTGACAATCGGCACGTCGTCGGGTCTGGCGTCCGCCGGGCCGTCAATCACCGGCCAGACGTCGCGAAACAGCCGCCCCTCTTCCAGCCGCCAGCGCACGCGCTCCAGCTGCACCGTTCCGCTCACGCCGTTCAGGGTGGTTAACTCAACGGCATCGTCGCTCTCGCGAAACAGATCCGGCTCGTTGCGCGGCGCGCGCGCCTGCAGCTGGTAGAAATCACGCTCCATCAGGCTCCAGGCGCGCTGCAGCTGGTTAAGCTTTGCCGCGCTGGCATCGGTGGCTGAACTGGTGCGCATCGCGCCGTCCAGAATTTGCCAGGCCAGGGTGCTGATCACCGCAAAGATGGTCAGCGCAATCATGATCTCCAGCAGGGTAAATCCGCGCTGGCGTCGGGTGTTCTTCACTTGCTTTCTCCCGGCGGAATGATTTCCAGCGAAATAACCGGCTGGCTTTCATCGCCTTCCGCATAGACGCGGATCGCATTCGCCCAGCCGTTGTGAGCGGTTTTAACCCGCTGCTTGCGCCAGTCCCAGCTGCGCCCGCCCATGATTTCGGTTCCCTGCTGCTCTGCATCCGGGAAATCGGTTTTCGTGAGCTGCGCTTCTGCCAGCTGGTTCTCGGCTACCCAGCTCGCCTGCAGCGTGTCAGCCAGACCGTGGGTAAACCGCACGTTCAGGGAGACCGAGTTCATCAGCGCCAGCGCGGCGGTGGAGAAGATCACCAGCGCGACCATCACCTCCAGCAGCGTCATCCCCTTTTGCTTAACCTTGCCTTTAGCCATCGTTCTCTACCGATACCGGGGCCGCGCCCTGCGACACCACGCGGAAATGGTGCTGTTTGTCGTAGCTTTGCAGCGTCAACGTAAAGCGGCTGATTTCACCGTCCGGCAAAAAGAGCACCTGCGGCTCGGACGCCACCGTGGCGGCAAGGCGCTGGGGCGAGAGCGAAACGTGCATCTCCTCCGGGAAATCACCTTTAGTGGTAATGCGGCCCGCGGATAACGGCGCCCAGCGGCGCTCGCCGTTTTTATCTTCGAGCGTCACCAGCTGATAGCTATTCGTTGTGATGACCAGCCCCACGATATTCCCGTCCATTACCGCACGGTCTGAACCATAATCAACGAGGGCTTTCAATTGCTGGCCAAATATATCCGCACCGCTGCGCGAGGGTATTGTTGACACCACCATCATGGCGCAGCTGGAAAATATCACCAGCGCCAGAATAATTTCCAGCAACGTAAAGCCGCGTTGATGTTTCATTATTTCTCGTTCTTATCCAGAGACCAGTTCGTAATATCGTCGGCGGTATTAGCTTCACCGTCCGGACCGGCAGAGAATACATCTACGGCACCGTGTTCACCCGGGCTCACCAGAATGTAATCTCCGCCCCACGGGTCCTGCGGCAGGCGGCGGATATAGCCGTCGGCGCGGTAGCCGTTCGGAATAGGCGCGATCTCAGGCTTGGTCACCAGCGCCTGCATCCCCTGTTCGGTGGTCGGGTAGCGGTGGTTATCCAGCTTGTACATATCCAGCGAACCTTCGAGCGCGACAATATCGCTGGTCGCTTTTTGCGTATCCGCTTTTTCTTTATTGCCCATTAAGTTTGGCACCACCATACTCGCTAAAACGCCGAGAATAACGATCACCACCATTAATTCGAGCAGCGTGAAGCCCGCCTGGCGAGCCAGGTGTTTTCTTTTCATAGCCATGATTTAACCTACCATATTATTAAGTTGCAGAAGCGGTTGTAATATTGACAGAACGATGAATAAAACAATCGTCGCCATGGAGACCACCAGCGCCGGTTCAAATACCGACAGCGTTAACGTAATGCGATGTTGTAATGCCGATTCCTGGTTTTCCGCCGCGCGGTCCATTAAATTGCCTAATTCCCCGCTCTCTTCGCCGGAGGCGATCATATAGAGCATGGTGGGCGGAAATAATTTCGCCTGCTCCAGCGCCGCATAAAGCGATGCCCCCTGGCGCACGGTATCCGCCGCCTGCTCCAGCACCTGCCGGGCATACAGATTCTCGATACCGTCCATCGCGATATACATTCCCTCCAGCAGCGGCACGCTGCTGGCCTGCAGAATGCTCAGGGTGCGGATGTAGCGGGCGCTGTTGATGGCGCACACCAGCTTTTTAATCGGCGAACCGTTTACCAGCCAGCGGTTCCAGCGAAAGCGGTTTTTGGCATTTCTGAGCCAGGTTTTGAAACCGACAAACCCACCGCTAAGGATGCCCACAATATAAATGCCGTACGCCTGCAGGAAATCGCTCACCGCAATCAGCGTGCGGGTGGTGATCGGCAACTGCTGCTTCATGTGGGTGAACTGCTCGATCACCTGCGGCACCACCGCCACCAGCAGAATGCTGATCACCGCGATAGCGACCACGGTCAACGTAATCGGGTAGACCATCGCCTGCGTCAGCTTGCTTTTCATCTTCTGACGCTGCTCGTTGTACTCCGCCAGCTTCTCCAGCACGTCGCCCAGATGGCCGGTCTTTTCCCCGGCCATCACCAGCGTGCAGTAGAGCTTGTCGAAGGTGCGCGGAAACTGGCTGAAGGCGTCAAAGAGCGTGTGCCCTTCCACCACCTTCTCGCGAATTTCCACCACCATCGCCGCCAGCTTTTTGTCTTCCGTCTGCTTCGAGATGGCCTTCAGCGCGCTCTCCAGCGGCAGCGCGGCGTTGACCAGCGTGGAGAGCTGGCGGGTAAACATCGACAGCACCGGCGTGGAGAGCTTTGCCCCGGTCTTTGCCTTACCGGACGCCGCCGCCTCGCGGGTTTCGGTGATGCTGACGGGCATCAGCTTTTGCTCGCGCAGCATCTGGCGAACCTGCTTTTGCCCCTCGGCCTGCAGGGTGCTGTGCTGGGTTTTGCCCGCCGCATCCGTCGCCGTCCAGGCGTAGAAGGCCATTACGCATCCCCCCCGCGCTCGGCGGTGACGCGCATCACCTCTTCCAGAGAGGTTACGCCGCTAATCACCTTTAGCAGCCCGTTTTCGCGCAGGCTGTAGGCCTGCTTAAAGAGCTGCGTTTCGATGGACATTTCGTCTTTGTCTTCATGAATGGCGCGGCGCATGGTGCTGTCCACCACCAGAAATTCATGAATACCGGCGCGGCCCTGATAGCCGCTCTGGCGGCAGTGCTCACAGCCCACCGCGCGATAGATCGCTTTTGGCGGTGCGTCCATAAAGCTGAACAGCGCTTTTTCATTGGCGTCCAGCGGACTGGTGGTACGGCAGTGGCTACACAGCCGACGCACCAGACGCTGGGCAATGACACCGAGCAACGATGAACCGATTAAAAAGGACTCCAGCCCCATATCCCGCAGGCGGGTTATCGCCCCTGCGGCGCTGTTGGTGTGCAGCGTAGACATGACCAGGTGACCGGTGAGCGACGCCTGCACCGCAATTTGCGCGGTTTCACCGTCACGGATTTCCCCGATCATCACCACGTCCGGGTCCTGACGCAGAATGGCGCGCAGCCCGCGGGCAAAGGTCATGTCCACGCGCGGGTTAACCTGTGTCTGCCCCCCCCCTTCCAGCTCGTATTCAATCGGGTCTTCAACGGTCAGGATGTTGCGCTCGTGCCCGTTCAGCGCCGAAAGAATGGCGTACAGGGTGGTACTTTTACCGGAGCCCGTGGGCCCGGTGACCAGGATAATGCCGTGCGGGCGGTCGATCAGCCCTTTTAACTTCTCCAGCTCTTCATCAATCAGGCCCAGCTTGTTGATGTCGGGCTTCAGGTTGCTTTTGTCGAGCAGGCGCATGACCACGCGCTCGCCGTACTGGGACGGAATGGTCGAGACGCGCACGTCGATCGCCTTGCGGCCAATGCGCAGGGAGATGCGGCCATCCTGCGGCAGGCGTTTTTCGGCGATGTCGAGTTTTGACATCACCTTGATGCGCGACACCAGCAGCGGCGCGAGCTTACGCGCCGGCTGCAGCACCGGGCGCAGCACGCCGTCAACGCGAAAGCGGATGCTCAGCGTGCGTTCGAAGGTTTCAATATGGATATCCGACGCGCCGTCTTTCACCGCCTCGCCGAGAATGGCGTTGATCAGGCGGATCACCGGCGAGTTTTCGTCGTTATCGAGCAGATCCTCGTTGTCCGGGATCTCCTCGGTTAACGCCATCAGATCGATATCCGCGTCCATGTCGTCCACCAGCTGCTGCGACACGCCGCTGCTCTGCTGCCAGATTTTGGCCAGCAGCTCGTCAAAGGCTTCCGGTGCCAGGGTGACCGGGACAAACGCGCGTCCCAGCACCCGGCGCACCTCCAGCAGTGCAGATGCCGGGGTATCTTCACGGATATAGACGTCATTGTTGTAAAACAGAACGCCGTTATCTTTTGCGTAGCTGCTGCTGCACAGCGCTTTACTCAGTTCGTCCACGTTTGCCCCTCCGCCTTACTGTTTAAACGGATTGCGTGACGCGCTGGCGCTGGTCTTCACCGGTGCGGCGCTGGCGTCGACGGGGAACGCGGGCAGAACGGCGTTATCCGCTGGCTCAATAATGCCGAGCTTTTTCTCTTCCACGCGCTGCTGCTGGCGGGCGCGGATCTGATCGTATTTCTCTTTCGACGCCGCGCTGTAGTTGTCGTCGTCACGCAGGACGGTGGTATGGATAAACACCATCAGGTTACGCTTGGCCGAATCCTGCGAGGTGTAGCGGAACAGCTGGCCAACCAGCGGGATATCGCCGAGCAGAGGCACTTTGGAAACCGACTGCTTGGTCACGTTTTCCATCAGGCCGCCGAGCACCACCGTCTGCCCGCTGTGCACCATCACTTCGTTATTGATGGTGCGCGTGTTGAAGGTTGGGCCGAGGCTGGCGTCTTCCGTGGCGCTGTTGTCAACGCTGGAGACTTCCTGCTCAATCTTCAGGTGGATCATGTCGCCGTCGTTAATCTGCGGCACAATTTTCAGCTTGGTACCGACGGTCTTACGCTCCACGGAGTTAAAGACGTTGTCGCCGCTGGTGGTCTGGGAGCCGGACAGTACCGGCACGTCCTGCCCAACGTTAAACGACGCCTCTTTGTTATCCAGCGTCACGACGCTCGGCGTAGAAAGAATGTCGTTTTTGCCGTCGGTGGAGAGCGCGGTCATCAGCGCGCCAAAGTCGCCGTTGAAGAAACCGGTCGCCAGGCCGGTGAAGCTGGCCCCTTTCATGGTGCCGTTCTTAATCTGGCTGATAGGCAGGCCGGTTGAGCCGAACTGCACGCCGCCGTGCTTGCCGGTCCACTGCACGCCGAGATCCAGGCCGTTACCGTCCTGCACTTCAGCAATGATCGCTTCCACCAGCACCTGCGGACGACGGATGTCGAGCTTGTCGATCACCTTCTCAAGCGAGTTCATCACGTTAGGCTGGGCGGTGATCACCAGCGAGTTGGTCGACTCGTCGGCGGTAATGTTCAGATCCGTCGAGGCGCTCGCGGTTTTCGCCTTTGCGGTACCCGGCTTGTCCTTCAGCTGTTCGCCTATCCCGGTCAGCACCGGCACCACCTTCGTGGCGCTGGCGTATTTGAGATAGAAGACGCGGGTATTGCCCTCGTTGTTCTGCTCGCGATCCAGCTGATGGATCAGGGAGCGGGTACGCATGCGCGCATCCTCCGAGCCGCTGATCACCAGGCTGTTGGTTTCGTCATCCGCGACCACTTTGGTCGCCAGCTGCGGCGCGTTCTGCCCCTTCTGCTCTTCGTTGTTGAGGTTGTTCAACATGTCCGAGAGATCTTTGGCGGAGGCAAAGCGCAGCGGCACGATCTCGCGACGCTGGATGCCGTCTTTATCCACGCGCTGCACCAGATCCACCAGGCGGTTCACCACCGAGGCTTTACCGGTCAACAGCAGCACGTTGGAGGGCTCGAAGTGCACCACATTGCCGATGCCGGTGGCGTCGTTGAGCTGGCGCAGCAGCGGGGCAAGTTCGCGCACCGGCACGTTTTCCATGCGCACCACGCGGGTGATGATCTCATCGCCCTTGCCCGGGTTTTTGCTGTCCGCCAGCGGCGCGCCGGCGGTGCGGGCGACGCTTGAGCGCACCACTTTGACCATGCCGTTGTCCATCGGGATCACCGACAGGCCGTACAGGTCCAGCACGCTCAGGAAGAACTGGTAGTACTCATCTTCCGTCAGCACGTTGTAGGTTCGCACCGACACCGAGCCCTGAACGGACGGGTCGACGAGAATGGTTTTGTTAAGGTTGCGGCCTACCGTATCGATAAACTCGCGAATATCGGTATTTTTAAAGCTCGCGCTAAAGTTGGCTGCAAGCAGCGAACTGGAATATAACGACAATGCGGTCAGCGCCACGCACGCCCAGGGAAATTTCTTCATGTCTGTACACTTGTTAATTGTTTAGAACATTAACCCGAATATTTTCCAGGTGAGCGTGGCGCCTGACGACGACCTCCGCTTCTTTCATTTTTGACCAGCTGGCAATAACGCTTTTTGCATCGCCCTCATTGGTCATATCGACAGAGTTCACTTTTACAGCCACGTCACCTTTTTGCAGCCCTGAATGGCTAAAGAAGGAGGAGGCATTCCTTGGATTAATGTTGTAGCCTTCCAGCTGGCCTTTTTCGATTAGCGGTTTTAACACCAGATAATCATCCAGATGCAAACTGTCCGCGCCTGCATCTTTCGTCGATTTGGCTACCGGGCCGCTATCAACGCCGCCCTTAAAATAGTCGGGTTTATTTAACGCCAGCACCTGCGTAGCGCCTTCGTAATTAACCACCACGTTGTCTTTGTTAATTTCCTGAATAAAGGCGTCGTTAAAACCGGTCAGCGCCTCGCCCTCGCGATAGCTTTTTTGACCGCCCGGCGTTTTGATGACCGCAAAGGACAACCACGCGTCATCGCTGCTCACGATCCCTTCGATTTCCGCCGCCAGCGGGGCTTTTACCGCCGTCGGAACGTTGTCCTGGCGAACTGCTGCGGTAAAAAGCGTGAATGTCTTTTCATCACGGCGGTTTTTAAGCGGCTGCTCATCTGAATTAGCCAACTTATTCGTAACTTTTTTATACTCTTTAAACGTCAGATACCCTTGCTGGCCGCAAAAAATTAACAGCACAAACATAATGCAAGGCGTTATCCACCGTGACAGAAATGAGAACCTCATTTTTCATCTGGCCTTTAGCAAAGCGAAAATAAGCAGCGTCGTACTGCGCCAATAGGTGTGAAAATAGTAATTATCTGGCGCAAATACGACCACTGACTTTGCCACTAACTTTAATAAAGAAAAATATTGACCGTATAAAATCCAGATGTTAGACCCTGAGAGCAGGATATTTTTACCCTGTACGTAAATTGACCCTTAAGTAGCGTTGCCTTACTTTCTCGTCCTGTTGCTATTCCTAATCAGAGACGGTAAGTCGTTATGTATCAGAGCCACTTCAATTTTAAAAACCCGCCCTTTCGGAAGATAACCCGCCTGTCCGGGGATTTTCTGGTGCCTTATCATCAGGACGTGTTCAACCTGCTGAAAGAGAAAACGCAGCAGGCGGGAATTATGGGGCTCTTTAGCGACGACGCCCAGCTGCTGGCCCAGCTCAGCGAGGGGCTGAAGTCCGGCACCGGTTCCGTGCTCGCCATCAATGCGTTTCCAAAACTGAGCGCCAGTAGCCTGCTGTACAAGCTCAGCCCGGGAACGAAAGAGAGCAAGAACCGTATGCAGGCGGTTGATGCCGTGCTGCGTCAGTGGCAGGAAGGGAAAGCAAAAGCCAAAGTGTTGGCGATCGCCCATACCGAAGCGATGAAAGACAGCTGCCGGGAAGTGCTGGCGATGCTGCTCACCCGCGCTCAGGAGCTGGACTTCCGCCTGTCCGTCGTGCTGATGGGCGCGGCGGCTCAGGATGCGGTGCTGATGCAGCAGCCTGAACTGCGCGAATACATTCATACGCATCACGTTATACGCCCCCTGACCTGTCGCGAAACGCTCGACTACGTGCAGGCGCAGTGCGAAGAGCATGGGTGCGAGACGTCGCCCTTAACGCCGGCCCGCGTGCGTAAAATGCATGCCCTGACAAAAGGGAATATCGGCAGGCTGAACGAACTGGCGCACCTGTCACTGTTGGCGGCATGGACAGAGCGCGCCGCTCAGGTTAGCCCTCGTCATTTGCGCCTGGCGGCAGGTGAGATCCTGCCGGCGAAAAAACACGGTAAGCGCCTGGCAGCCGTGGGATTGTTCGCATCGGTGCTGTTCGCCGCCTGCGGCTGGTATTTGACCGCCTCTGTTAATGCACGCCTTCCGGTTCAACTCCCGGTTCCCGTCAGCTGGAAGCAGCAGACGCCAAAAGTTCAGGCACCTGCTGTGCCGGTTATCGATAATGAGATGGTGAATCAGCCGGACGCCATGCACCAGCTGTATCTGATGTGGGGCTATGACGCGTCGGCGGAAGATGCCCTGTGCCAGAACGCCGCTAAGGTCAACCTGATGTGTAAACAGGGCAACGCCGCACCGGATGCCCTGGCGCATGAGGGCTATCCGTGGGTCAGCGAGCTGAGAACCGGCAATCACCTTAACTACGCCGTGGTCGCCCGCGTGGGGGATACGTCTCTCGATCTGCTGATGAACAACCGCACCTGGCAGGTGAGCCGCAGCTGGTTCAACCAGCATGCCACCGGAAACTACACGCAATTGCACCGGCTGACGCCGGAAGGCAAAGACGCCATTAGCGCCGCCAGCGACGCAAAAGATCTGGGCTGGCTCGACCAGCAGTTGAGCCAGGCGCTGGCCCAGCCTGAAACGCATTCACAAACCTGGACCGCAGAGATGATGAAACGCACGCGTGAATTCCAGCAAAAAATGAATCTGCACGTGGACGGCATTCCGGGCGAGGATACGCTGATGCAGCTGATGCGTGAAACCAACACCACGCCGAGCGTATTGATCCAGGCCTCCCGTTCGACTCCGGACGTGAAAAAGCAGGAGAAGCATTCCTAATGTCTACCATCTGTCTTGCGGCCCAGCGCAGCTACACTTCCGGGGAGGCGGTCTGGTTTTCGTACCGCGTCCCGCGTCTGAAAAACGTTCTCGGCAAAAGCCTTTTATGGATGCTGGGACTCTGCGCCATGCTGATAGCGGGAGTGTATGCGCATATTTACTGGAACCTGCGCCACCCTGCCCCCGTGCCGGTAAAAGTGAGCGTGGCCAAACCGGACACGCAGCTGTCGGATATGCATTATGTGTACGTGAGTAAACCGTTCCCGCATCCGCACCCGAAACCCGCTCCGGTGCAGATCCCCGCTGACGTGCCGGCCATGCAGGATCTGCCGATTAACAGCGACGATGCCGACTGGCAGCAGGCCCCCGATAGCGCAGTTCCGCACGATACGTCGCGGGATACCTTGCCCGGCACCGAGGCGCATGAAGATGCCCGCGACGGGGCAGGCAATGACGATTCATCGCTAACCGCGTTATTTAAGCAGGCGTTAAAGGAACAAGAGCAGGATTATTCTCAAGGCAAAATTCCCGCGCCGCCCGTAGACGAAACGCAGGATAATTCGCAAAGCAGTGTTCTACATAAAGATAATGTGCGGTCTCCGCTATCGATAAAAGGAGACCGGCTGGAGTAATCAATATTTTTCTGGCAGCGCGGTGAGATTAAGAAGTCGACCTTTTTCCACCACAATATATTGCCCTTTCTTTAGATCGGAGAGGATTTTAATAATGGTGCTGCGAGCCAGGTTAGTGTATTCCTGAATATAATCATAGATGTTGATATCACGCTGATGATGAACAATCAGATCGTTAATTTCGTACAGGAATTCGCGCACGACGGCGTAGGCGCTGCGGGCAACCAGGACATCGTCACGCTTGCTCAGCATGCAAACATACCAGGAAAGCACTTTGGTCAGTTGCGGCCACAGATTATGCTCGGTCAACATCTGGACGAAGGTCTCTTTTTTGATGGAGCGAACAACCGTGTTAGCGCGCACGAGGCCGTACATATGTGTTGAGCTGTAATACATAGAAGAGAGGCCAAAGACGCACGACCCTTGCGTGGTGAACATGCAGAGTTCGTCCGATTCACGGCGGAACTCAACTTCACCGCTGACAATAATATGGATATATTGTGAATCACTGGTCGAAATTTTCTGCCATTTTTTTAACGTCTTCTCTTCAAAACCTGACGTTGCAGCAATAATCGCGTTCATTTCATTTTGCGGACGTAATTTTTTTGCATAGATGCTTAACATTGTTATACCCGATTTAAGATGTGAAATTTAAAAGACAGAATTTAGGCGAGCGGGCCTGAATTCCTGAATATTTTCCTGATGAAAACATTAAAGAGAAAAAATAAAATCAGCGTTTTTTAAATTTGTTTGCTTCATTACTTAGCAAGCTATGTGTCCATCTTAAATCCGGATAATTTTAAGTCAATTAACTAAAAATGAATTGAGTTTTTACTTAAGATTAATCTTAACGAAAGCAGCCTAAAAATACTCATTCGGGGGTAACCGAAGGATTACCCCTGCCCGTATTTTTCTAACAGCGCTTCTGCAATTGCCAGGGTTTCAACATCCGCGACGCCGCTCCACACCGCGGGCCGGAAGTGCATCTGGAATGCGGTTATCACCCTCTTCTGCTGCTGCTCCGTCGCGTTGTCGGGCACCTCGTAGCCATAGCGCACCAGCAGATCGAGCAGCGCTGCGCGGTCTACCTCCTGATAGCGTGGGCGTCCGTTGAGATAGAAATTCACGCGATCGGCATCAGGCCAGGCCCCGATCCCCTGCTGGGCCAGCGCCTGCCAGGGAAACAGCGGGCCGGGATCGTCCTTACGCTGCGGGGCAATATCCGAATGCGCCACCACGTTCTGCGGCTTGATGTCGTAGCGGGCAATAATGTCCTTCGCCAGCGGAACCAGCGCCGCAATCTGCGCTCCCTCGAAAGGGGTAAATGTTTTCACGCCATCGCGCTTTTGCCAGCCGCGGTTTTCCAGCTCAATGCCCACAGAGGTATCGTTGATGCGGTTGGTGCCGCGCCAGAAGCTGATGCCCGCGTGCCAGGCCAGTTCGCTCTCCGGCACCAGCTGCCAGATGCGCGGTTTTCCATCCGGCGCGGGGGGAATGGCGGGGATTAAATAGTGGGAGCTGACGTTTTTGTCCGTCAGGGTTGCCAGCGAGCTGTCGAAATCATCGGCGGTGTAGTGGATCACCAGCACCTTTATACGCGGGTACGCCGCCTGCGCCTGATGCCGGGTATCCAGCTCGTAGGCACCTTTATCAACGACGCCTTTTTCCGAGGCGCACCCTGCCAGCAGCAACGCCAGCAGGAGTGTGGAAAGCGGACGCTTCATCGACGCGTTTTCACCGCCGTGCCGCTAACGCTTACCATCAGCATGCTGGCATCTTTGCCCACCGTTTCGTAGTCGATATCAATCCCGACAACGGCATCGGCGCCCAGGGCTTTGGCCTGCTCGCCCAGCTCCTTAAAAGCAATTTCGCGCGCTTTGCGCAGCTCTTTCTCGTACGCGCCAGAGCGACCGCCGACGATGTCGCGGATGCCGGCAAAAAAGTCGCGGAAGATGTTGGCGCCCAGAATCGCTTCACCGGTGACCACGCCGCAGTATTCGGTAATGGGCTGCCCTTCCAGGGTCGGGGTAGTTGAAAATTGCATACTTTCTCTCCTTCTTTAGCGTTCAATGCCTTAGCAACAGCATTATCGGTTCGTTACGCTATGATTGAAAGGATAGTTAACAAATAAGGAAATCAACATGCGCTACTCTGCTTTAACGCTTTTAGTGCCCTGTGCGCTGGTGCTCAGCGCCTGCACCACCCCGGTCACGCCAGCCTTTAAGGATATCGGCACCCGCAGCGGCCCCTGCATTGAGGGCGGCCCGGATACCGTGGCGCAGCAGTTCTATGATTATCGCATTCAGCACCGCGGCAACGATCTCACCGGCCTGCGTCCGTACCTGAGCGACGGGCTGGCAAAGCTGCTGAACGATGCCTCGCGCGATCCGCAGCATAACGCGCTGCTGAAGTCCGATCCGTTCTCCAGCCGCACTACGCTGCCAGACAGCGCAGACGTTGCCAGCGCGTCGACTATCCCGAACACCGACGCGCGGAACATTCCCCTGCGCGTGAAGCTGACCCAGGGCAGCCAGTCATGGCAGGATGAAGTGCTGATGATCCGCGAAGGCCACTGCTGGGCCGTCGACGACGTACGCTACATCGGTGGCAGCGTACATGCCCCGGCAGGCACGCTTCGCCAGTCGATTGAGAATCGCTAAAACAGCCGTTTAAAAAGCGTAAACCCCGTAAAATGTGCGGCATTTCATGCGGAATGCCGACATTTATACTCGCCGCCTTTGGCCTTCGCTATTTTGTGCTATGTTTAGTGAGTATGACGGGTTATATTTAACTTTTAACGCAGAAATATTGCATAACTATTCTGTCAACGGTACTATCTGCGGCCTCAATTGCTATAGATTGCCTGGATGAGTAAAGACTGCCCCGATGAGTATTAAACTAAACGGCATTAACTGCTTCTACGGCGCACACCAGGCGCTGTTCGACATCACGCTGAGCTGCCCGGAGGGCGAAACGCTGGTTTTGCTCGGCCCAAGCGGCGCGGGCAAAAGCTCCCTTCTGCGTGTCCTTAATCTGCTTGAAATGCCCCGCTCGGGCACGCTGGCGATTGCCGGTAACCATTTTGATTTTGCGAAAACGCCGTCTGATAAAGCGATTCGTGAACTGCGTCAAAACGTCGGCATGGTTTTTCAGCAATACAATCTTTGGCCGCACCTGACCGTCCTGCAAAACCTGATTGAAGCGCCCTGCCGCGTGCTTGGTTTAAGCAAGGACCAGGCGATGGCGCGCGCCGAAAAGCTGCTGGAACGTCTGCGCCTGAAGCCCTACAGCGATCGCTATCCTTTACACCTCTCCGGCGGCCAGCAGCAGCGCGTGGCGATTGCCCGTGCGCTGATGATGGAGCCTGCGGTGCTGCTGTTTGATGAGCCAACCGCGGCGCTGGACCCGGAAATCACCGCCCAGATCGTGAGCATCATTCGCGAGCTGGCGGAAACCAACATTACTCAGGTCATCGTAACCCATGAAGTGGAAGTGGCGCGTAAAACCGCCAGCCGCGTGGTTTACATGGAAAACGGGTATATCGTTGAGCAAGGTGACGCGAGCTGCTTCACCAACCCGCAAACCGATGCGTTTAAAAATTACTTATCTCACTGATGTGTTAGGGAAAATGATAATGAAAAAAGTATTGATTGCCGCGCTGCTTGCTAGCGTCAGCCTTTCCGCTACCGCAGCCCAGACCATTCGTTTCGCCACCGAAGCGTCTTATCCTCCGTTTGAATCCATCGATGCGAACAACAAGATTGTTGGCTTCGACGTAGACCTGGCTAACGCCCTGTGTAAAGAGATCGACGCGACCTGTACCTTCAGCAACCAGGCGTTCGACAGCCTGATCCCGAGCCTGAAGTTCCGCCGCATCGACGCCGTGATGGCCGGTATGGACATCACCCCCGAGCGTGAAAAGCAGGTGCTGTTCTCTACCCCTTACTACGACAACTCCGCCCTGTTCATTGGTCAGAAAGGCAAGTTCACTTCCATCGACCAGCTGAAAGGCAAGAAAGTGGGCGTGCAAAACGGCACCACCCACCAGAAATTCATCATGGATAAACACCCGGAAATCACCACCGTTCCGTACGACAGCTACCAGAATGCGAAGCTGGACCTGCAGAACGGCCGTATCGACGGCGTGTTTGGTGATACCGCGGTGGTCACTGAATGGCTGAAAGCCAACGACAAGCTGGCGCCAGTCGGCGACAAAGTGACCGATAAAGCCTACTTCGGCACCGGTCTGGGCATCGCCGTGCGTCAGGGCAACACCGAGCTGCAGCAGAAATTCAACGCTGCGCTGGAAAAAGTGAAGAAAGACGGCACCTACGAAACCATCTACCAAAAATGGTTCCAGAAGTAATTCCTGATGAATGAAATTTTTCCTTTAGCAAGCGCCGCCGGTATGACCGTCGGCCTTGCCGTTTGTGCACTGATCATCGGCCTCGTGCTGGCGATGTTCTTTGCGGTGTGGGAATCGGCTAAATGGTTCCCCGTCGCATGGACGGGCTCCGCGCTGGTGACCGTGCTGCGTGGGCTGCCGGAAATTCTGGTGGTTCTGTTTATCTATTTCGGTTCCTCTCAGCTGCTGTTAACGCTGTCGGACGGCTTCACCATTAATCTCGGATTTGCGCAGATCCCGGTGCAGATGCAGATTGAAAACTTCGACGTCAGCCCGTTCCTGTGCGGCGTGATTGCCCTCTCCCTGCTCTACTCTGCCTATGCGTCACAAACGCTGCGCGGCGCGCTAAAGGCGGTTCCGCAGGGGCAGTGGGAATCCGGCCAGGCGCTCGGCATGTCGAAAGCGGCGATCTTTTTCCGCCTGGTGATGCCGCAGATGTGGCGTCACGCCCTGCCGGGGCTGGGCAACCAGTGGCTGGTGCTGCTGAAGGACACCGCGCTGGTGAGCCTCATCAGCGTGAACGATTTAATGCTGCAGACCAAAAGTATCGCCACCCGTACCCAGGAGCCGTTTACCTGGTACATCGTGGCGGCGGCTATCTACCTGGTGATCACGTTGCTGAGTCAGTACATCCTCAAACGCATCGACCTGCGCGCAACGCGTTTTGAACGGAGACCGGGCTGATGCTTGACTACTTACCCGAGCTGATGAAGGGGCTGCACACCAGCCTGACGCTGACCGTGGCGTCTATCGTGGTGGCACTGATCCTGGCCCTGATTTTCACCATCATCCTGACGCTGAAAACGCCGGTGCTGGTATGGATCGTGCGCGCCTACATTACCCTGTTTACCGGCACGCCGCTGCTGGTGCAGATCTTCCTGATTTACTACGGCCCGGGCCAGTTCCCGTCGCTGCAGGAGTATCCGGTTATCTGGCACCTGCTCTCCGAGCCGTGGCTCTGCGCCCTGATTGCGCTCTCCCTGAACAGTGCGGCCTATACCACCCAGCTGTTCTATGGTGCGATCCGCGCCATCCCTGAAGGCCAGTGGCAGTCCTGCGGGGCGCTCGGCATGAGCAAGAAAGACACGCTGGCGATTCTGCTGCCGTACGCCTTTAAGCGCGCGCTCTCCTCGTATTCCAACGAGGTGGTGCTGGTGTTCAAGAGTACCTCTCTGGCCTACACCATCACCCTGATGGAAGTGATGGGCCACGGGCAGCTGCTCTATGGACGCACTTACGACGTGATGGTGTTCGGTGCGGCGGGTCTGGTGTATCTGGTGGTCAACGGTCTGCTGACGCTGATGATGCGCCTGATCGAGCGCAGAGCGTTAGCGTTTGAGCGCAGATCGTAGGCCGGGTAAGCGCAGCGCCACCCGGCAAGAAGTGCATAAATGTGATTAATCAATGCGGGTAACCTTTTGGTTATCCGTTTTTTTTTGCAATTAAAATAATATTTAATCATTTATATTGCATATAAATTCAATTGCTGGCATTGTTTTTCCATAAGACTTACAGACGGGAGTATGACAATGAAAAAGTTAGTTCTGGCCGCATTACTGGCAACCTTCGCCACTGGCGCATCCGCAGCAGACAAAATCAACTTCGGCGTTTCCGCCACCTATCCGCCGTTTGAATCGCTGGATGCCAGCAACCAGATCGTCGGTTTCGATATCGATCTGGCGAAAGCGCTGTGCACGCAGATGCAGGCCGACTGCACCTTTACCAACCATGCCTTCGACAGCCTGATCCCGTCGTTGAAATTTAAAAAATACGATGCGGTGATCTCCGGGATGGACATCACGCCTGAGCGCAGCAAGCAGGTCGCGTTTACCGACCCGTACTACGCCAACTCTGCGGTCGTGATTGCGAAGAAAGGGGCTTATACCTCTTTCGATCAGCTGAAAGGCAAACGCATCGGGATGGAAAACGGCACCACGCACCAGAAGTATCTGCAGGACAAGCATCCTGAAGTGAAAACCGTGGCCTATGACAGCTACCAGAACGCGATTATTGACCTGAAAAATGGCCGTATCGACGGCGTATTCGGCGACACCGCCGTGGTGAACGAGTGGCTGAAAACCAATCCGCAGCTGGGGACCGCAACCGAGAAGGTGACCGATCCGCAGTACTTTGGCACGGGCCTCGGCATCGCGGTACGTCCGGATAACAAGGCCCTGCTGGAAAAACTGAACGGCGCGCTGAAGGCGATTAAAGCCGACGGTACGTATCAGAAAATCAGCGACCAGTGGTTCCCGCAGTAAATCTCTTTTGCCGGGTGACGGCTTCGCCTTACCCGGCCTACGCGGGGGGTTGTAGGCCGGGTAAGCGCAGCGCCACCCGGCAATCTCTCAAAGTGGCACGAAAAATCTGAACCTCGCCCCGCTCACCGATTCCATCAGGCCGATCCCACCGCCGTGTAGCTCCAGCATTCGCTTAACGATTAACAGCCCCAGCCCGCCGCGGTTCTCACGCGATGCCTGGGTATTCAACGCCGAAGGCCGCTGGAACAGATCGTCGCGCAGCGAAGCCTCCACGCCCGTTCCGCTGTCTGCCACCTCGACCTGCAGCCGTTCATTCTCCTGCCAGACCGCCAGACGTATTTCCCCGCCCGCTGGCGTGTGGCGCATCGCGTTATCGAGCAGGTTGGTCACTACGCGTTCGATCATCGACACATCGGCGTTCACCAGCGGCAGCGGTCCCGGCACGTCAATATGCAGATTTAATTCACGCGTGCGGGCGGTTAATTCAAACTTCTGCGCCACGTCGGAGATCAGTTCCCCCATCGCGAAGCGCTCGCGCTGCGGTTTAATACCGCCGTGCTCAAGGCGCGCCAGCTCAAACAGCTGCTGGGACAGGTGCCGCACCTTCTGCCCCTGACGCAGCGCGGTGGCAAGATACTGCTGATGCTCCTGCGGCGTGAGGGTGGCGGATTTCAGCGACAAGGTTTCCAGATAGCCCAGCAGCGAGGTCAGCGGCGTGCGCAGGTCGTGCGAAATATTGGCAATAAACTCCCGGCGCTGGCGGTCGCTGTCGGCCAGCCGATCCCACTGGGAGGTGATTTTGCGCGCCAGCTCGATGAAACTGTTCCGCAGCATCGCCACTTCGTCGTTGACGGCAGGCTCCAGCGGCTCGGCTGCCAGCCGTTTAATGGCGCTCATGCTGTCCTGCTCCAGCCCGGCGACCTCCATCGTCAGGTGCTTCACCGGACGCGTCACCCAGTACCAAATCAGCATTCCTGCGAGCAGTCCAAACAGGGCGACCCACAGCAGTGACCACAGCACCGTACTCCAGAGCGCCTTGTGCCAGGCCATCTCCGCCAGCGCGTTCGACTCTTCGCCCTGCAAAATAATGTACAGGTAGCCTTTTAGCTCGCCGTCCTGCCGCAGCGGCGTGGCGCTGAAGACCTTTTTATTCTGACTGCGGGGATCGTCGCCCAGTATCGGTATGGCAGTGCCGCTCAGGAAGGTCTGAACCGGCGCAAGGTCGATCCTTTGCCGCTGAATATGGCCCGGCGGCGCGGCATCGGCCAGGATCTCGCCGTCCGGGGAAACGACGTACAGCTCGACGCTCGGATTGAAGGTCATCAGCCGATCGAACAGGGGCTTCAGCGCGCGGCGATCGACCCTGCCCTGCGCGTCCAGAATAGGTTCCCGCTGCACGATCTGTTGCGCCAGCCCGCCCGACAGCCGCTGCACCATCGCGTTGCCGTACTGCATGCTGGTGTAAAGCTGCACCGCGCAGGCCACGGTGGCGCAGAGCATCATCAGCAGAATAAACAGCAGCGTCAGCCGCTGGCTGAGGCTAAAGCGGCGCATCATGATTCTGCTCCGCAAATTTATAGCCCTTGCCCCAGACGGTGCGAATGATTTCCGGCTCGGCGGCATCCTTCTCAATCTTGATGCGCAGGCGGTTAATGTGGGTGTTGACGGTGTGCTCGTAACCTTCGTGCTGATATCCCCAGACCTGCTCCAGCAGCGCAAGCCGCGAGAAAACGTCGCCGGGATGACGAGCGAAGAAGTACAGCAGCTCGAACTCGCGCGGCGTGAGATCGACGTCCTGGCCGTGCAAACGTACCGCGCGTGCCAGCGGGTCGATCGTCAGGCCGTGCGCCTGAATCAGCCCCGAGGTTTGCGCCTGCCCCATCGCCTGCTGGCGGCGGAACAGCGCTTTGATGCGGGCGATCAGCTCCTGCACCGAGAACGGCTTGGCGAGGTAGTCATCGGCACCGGTTTCCAGCCCGGTAATGCGGTCGGTTTCGCTGCTGCGGGCGCTGATGATGATCACCGGCAGATAGCGGGTCATCTGGCGGATGCGGCGACAAATCTCCAGCCCGTCAACGTTAGGCAGCATCAGGTCGAGGATCGCCGCATCCCACGGCTGGGACTCCAGACGCTGTAACGCCTTAGCCCCGTCGGGTTCGTGGGTAATGCTGTAGCCTTCATCTTCTAAATTAAGACGCAGAAGCGCCGCGATATCGTGGTCGTCTTCCACCAGCAGGATCTGCTTCATGGGTAAGCCTTTATTCAGTTCTTATGACGTAAGCTTACCCGATTTTGCAGGGATGAAGAGTTCACATTTTGTTGAACATTGTGCCGGGTTCATGCCGGGTGGCGGCTACGCCTTACCCGGCCTACTCCAGTTTGTAGGCCCGGTAAGCGCAGCGCCACCGGGCGATGTTAAGGATTAGCGCGTTTTCACCAACAACGCCAACACTTCATAATGCGCGGTATGCGGGAACATATCGAAAAGCTGAACGCGCTCAATGCGGTAGCCCGGCAGGTGGGCGATGTCTTTCGCCATGGTTTGCGCGTTGCAGCTGGAGTAGACGATAAAATCGGGCGCCATCTGGCTGAGGTAGTCGCACAGGGCGTTGCCAATTCCCCGGCGCGGCGGGTTGACCAGCACCAGTTCCGGCACGTTGCCCTGCCCGGTGGCGAACTGCGTCGAGTCCAGCGCCTGGAAGTGCAGATTCGTTAGCCCCAGCTCGGCGGCGGACTGCTTCGCGCAGGCGATAGCCTCGGCGGAAATCTCGATGCCGGTCAGCTGCATTTCTGGCGTGGCGCAGTGCAGGCCGAAGCCGCCCACGCCGCAGAACAGATCCCACATGTGGCTGATGTTCAGTGCGCGGACCCAGTCCCGCGCGGTGGCGTACAGCGCGCTGGCAACTACCGGGTTAGTCTGGAAGAAGCTCTGCGGGCGTATCCACAGCGGGACGTTATTGAAGTTTTCTGCCAGCGCGTGCTGCTCGGTAAAGAAAATCTCTTTCTCCCCTTCCATGATCGCCATATGCACCGGCTGGATGTTTGCGGTGATGACCTTGAGCTGCGGAAGCTGTTCCTGCAGCCACGGCAGCGCCGCGCGCAGCTGCTCCAGCTTAGTTTCCGATCGCAGCACGAAGCGCAGCATCATGCCGCCGTCTTTCTGGCTTTCGGTCAGCAGAAGGTATTTCAGCTCGCCGCGCCTGCGGGCGACGTTGTAAGGCGTTAACCCTGCACGCGCAATAAAGGGTTTCAGTGCGGCAAAGACGGGCTCAAACGAGGCGGGATACAGCGGGCAGTCGGTTAAGTCTTCCGGTGTGCCGTCGCGGTGCAGCATCCCCAGCAGCGGTTTTTCAACGCTGCCGCTGACCACCATTTTGGCTTTATTACGGAAACCCTGCTCCGGGCCGCTGACGGGTGCGCACCACTCGCCCACCGCGTGTTCAGCCAGCAGCTGTTGCAGGTCGGCCATTTTGGCGGTGAGTTGTTGAGAGACCGGCTGTTCTATCCACTGACAGGAGCGGCAGCGTCCGGCGTCATAGAGTGCGCACTGCATATGAAAACCTTAAGGATCACGAGGGCTGCGATTATACACATTATTGCAGGCGGAAGAACCGCCGACTGGAGGCGGGGATAAAAAGCAGAAACAGAACCAGCATGTCCGGGAGTTTTTGCATAAACAGCGCGCGCAGGATCTCGCGTTTGGATTCCCCCGCAATGCTGAACAGCTCCGGGTAGCCGTATCCCAGCGAGGCAGCCCACAGATAGCTGGCGGCGGTAATTTGCGTCAGCAGATAGACCCAGCGCGCCCAGTTGCGCCCTTTGACCAGCGAGAATGCACAGTAGATTTCAATAAACACCAGCACCAGGCTGCTCAAAAAAACCAGCGTCAGATTCCACGTCTGTACGCTGCGGTGAATGAATTCACCGATGCCGCGGGCACCTAAGGTGTTCAAAATCATCAGCACGTCCAGACAGCGGATCATAATAATGGCGAGCGCCGCCACCTGCACCAGCGCAGGAACGTTCGGACGAGCATGCGTATGACGTGTTTTTTGAAAGAATCCCAATGTTTTACTTCCCTGAAAAACAGTGCCGCGTCATGCGCGGCACTTCACTGGAAATTTTAAATGCTTCAGCCGCGTCTTGCACGCTGGATATCACGCACGCGCTGTTTTTCCGCGCGCGCCATCAAATACCAGGCGATAAATCCGACAATTCCGACCACGCCGAGGATAATTGACGCCAGGGCGTTAATCTCCGGGTTCACCCCCATGCGCACGCTGGAGAAGACCAGCATCGGCAGCGTCGTCGCGCCCGGCCCGGAGACAAAGCTGGCGATAACCAGATCGTCCAGCGAAAGCGTAAACGCCAGCAGCCAGCCGGATATCACCGCCGGCATAATCATCGGCAGCGTGATGATGAAGAAGACCTTCAGCGGCGTCGCGCCGAGATCCATCGCCGCCTCCTCAATCGAGCGGTCCAGCTCGCGCAGGCGCGAGGAGATCACCACCGCCACGTAGGCGGTACAGAACGTGACGTGCGCCAGCCAGATGGTCAACATGCCGCGATCCGCAGGCCAGCCGATGGCGTGCGCCAGGGCCACAAACAGCAGCAGCAGCGATAGGCCGGTGATCACGTCCGGCATCACCAGCGGGGCGGTGATCATAAAGGCAAAGCCGTTCGCGCCGCGAAAACGCCCGAAGCGCACCATCACCAGCGCGGCGATAGTGCCCAGCACGCAGGCCATCGTCGCCGCCAGCGCGGCAATCGTCAGGCTCAAGCCCACCGCGCTCATCATCGCGTCGTCGTGGAACAGCTCGCTGTACCAGCGCGTCGACCAGCCCGCCCAGACCGTCACCAGCTTAGAGCTGTTGAACGAATAGATCACCAGCATCAGCATGGGCGCATACAGAAAGGTAAAGCCAATCACCAGGATCAGAATTCGCCACGGGGAGCGCACTACCGGTAGGTTGTTCATCCGCGATCTCCCATCTGTTTCTGCTGATGCTTGTGGAACCACATGATCGGCACGATCAGCAGCAGTAACATCACGATCGCCACCGCCGAGGCCACCGGCCAGTCGCGGTTGTTGAAGAACTCCTGCCACAGCACGCGGCCAATCATGATGCTGTCCGGGCCGCCGAGCAGTTCCGGGATCACGAACTCCCCCACCGCCGGAATAAAGACCAGCATTGATCCGGCGATAATGCCGCCTTTGGTCAGCGGGACAATGACGCTGAAGAAGGTTTTTAGCGGGCGGGCGCCGAGATCGAGCGACGCTTCCACCAGCGAGTAATCAATGCGGGTCAGCGCCGTATAGATCGGCAGCACCATAAACGGCAGATAGGCGTACACAATGCCGATATAAACCGCGAGGTTGGTATGCAGGATCGTCAGCGGCTGGTCGATCACCCCGAGCCACATGAGAAAGTTATTCAGCACGCCGTTGTTTTTCAGGATCCCCATCCACGCATACACGCGGATCAGGAACGAGGTCCACGACGGCAGGATCACCAGCAGCAGCAGAATGTTGCGCGTCGACGGCTTGCTGTGCGCCACCGCCCACGCCAGCGGGTAGCCCATCAGCAGACAGCAGATCGTCGAGATCGCCGCCACCTGCAGCGACTGCAAATAGGCTTCGAAATAGAGCGGATCGTCGGTGAGCTGCAGGAAATTGCCGAGATTAAGCGTCAGCGTCAGCTGCCCGTCGGCCCAGTCCAGCAGGTTGGTATACGGCGGGATCGCCCGCGCCATCTCCGCCAGGCTGATCTTAAAGACGATCAGGAACGGCAGCAGGAACAGCAGGATCAGCCAGACGTACGGCATGGCGATGACCAGCTTGCGGCCGTGGTTCATCTGCATACGCGCCAGCCAGTTCCCAAAGCCGCCCGGCTTTTTGACGCGGGCTGGAGGTTCAAGTGTGCTCATGATCGCTCCTTATACCGTCAGTACAACGCAGCTGTCCGCGTCCCAGCACAGGCGCACTTCGTCGCCCCAGGTCGGCTGTCCCTTGCGATACCGGTGCTCGTTTTGCAGCTGCGCGCTGAGCATTTGTCCGCTTTTCAGACGCACGTGATAGATGGAGAGATCGCCCAGATAGGCAATATGCACCACTTCCCCGACGGCAAAGTTATAGCCGTCGGCGGGCGGCTCATCGCAGAGCATGATTTTTTCCGGGCGCAGGGCCACGTAGACCGGCACGTTGTCCACCACGGAGTTATCAGGGTCAACTTTCAGCGGATGAACCAGCCCCGGCGATTCAATCACCAGCCCGTCCTCCTGGCGGTCTTTCAGCAGCCCCTCGAAGACGTTCACCGACCCGATAAACTCCGCGCTGTAGCGGGTGGTCGGGTGCTCATAAATCTCTTCCGGCTCGCCAATCTGCACGAACTTCCCGCGGTTCATGATCGCAATACGTCCGGCCATGGTCATCGCCTCTTCCTGGTCGTGGGTCACCATCACGCAGGTCACCCCCACGCGTTCAAGGATGTCCACCACTTCCAGCTGCATGCGGTCGCGCAGTTTTTTATCCAGCGCCCCCATCGGCTCGTCAAGCAGCAGCAGCTTCGGGCGTTTCGCCAGGCTGCGCGCCAGCGCCACGCGCTGACGCTGGCCGCCGGAGAGCTGGTGCGGCTTACGCTTCGCGAACTCCTGCATGTGTACGAGGCTCAGCATCTCGGCCACGCGCGCGGTGATTTCGGCCTTCGGCAGCTTGTCCTGCTTCAGGCCAAAGGCGATGTTCTGCTCCACCGTCATGTGCGGAAACAGCGCGTAAGACTGGAACATCATGTTAATCGGGCGCTGATACGGCGGCACGCTGGAGAGATCGACCCCATCGAGCACGATCTGCCCGGCGGTCGGCTGCTCAAACCCGGCCAGCATACGCAGCAGGGTGGATTTACCGCAGCCCGATGCGCCAAGCAGCGCGAAGATTTCGCCTTTGTAGATCGTCAGGCTGACGTCGTCCACGGCGTGCTGGCCGTCGAAAGATTTGGTGAGGTTACGAATTTCAAGCAGCGGGGTCAGCGCTTTACGGACTTTCGCCTGCGGGCGGGGGATCGCGTCATTCACGGGGTGTTCTCCGGTAGAGATCAAAACGGGTGCAAACGCACCGTCATGGTGCGCATCGCCGGGCGGCGCTAGCGCTTGCCCGGCCTACATCTGACAAACGCTATTTGCCGCTTTTCACCTTGGTCCACGCGCGGGTGCGCACGCGATCAATTTTCGGGTCCTGGACCTTCAGGGTGAACAGCTTGGCGAATACGTCCGCAGGCGGGTAGATAGCCGGGTTATTGCGGATCGCTTCGCTCACCAGCGGCACGGACGCCTTATTGCCGTTAGCGTAGTAGACGTGGTCGCTGATGTGGGCAATCACGTCCGGACGCATCAGGTAGTTGAGGAACTGATAGGCTTCGTCTTTGTTTTTCGCATCAGCAGGCATCGCGAAAACGTCGAAGAAGGCCAGCGCCCCCTCTTTCGGAATGAAGTAGGAAACGTTCACGCCGTTTTTGGCTTCTTTAGCACGGTTTGCCGCCTGCCAGACGTCGCCCGCCCAGCCGATAGCCACGCAGATGTCGCCGTTTGCCAGGTCGTTGATGTACTGCGACGAGTGGAAGTAGCGAATGTTTGGACGCAGCTTCAGCAGCAGATCGGTTGCCGGGCCGGTGTAGTCGTCGGCCTTGCTGCTGTTCGGATCTTTGCCGAGATAGTTAAGCACGGTGGCGAAGATCTCTTCCGGCGCATCGAGGAAGGAGACGCCGCAGCTTTTCAGCTTCGCGAGGTTTTCCGGCTTCAGCACCACGTCCCAGCTGTCCAGCTTCACGTCAGGCCCCAGCGCCGCTTTCACTTTATCGACGTTAAAGCCGATGCCGGTGGTCGCCCAGAGATAAGGCATGGCATATTTGTTGTCCGGGTCGTGTTTCGAAACGAGCTTCAACACCTCCGGATCGAGGTTTTTCCAGTTCGGTAACTTGCTCTTATCCAGCGGCTGGAACACGCCCGCGGTGAGCTGACGCTCCAGGAAGCTCGCAGAGGGCACCACGAGATCAAAGCCGGTGCTGCCTGCCATCAGCTTGCCTTCCAGCACTTCGTTGGAATCGAACACGTCATAGACCACTTTGATACCGGTCTCTTTTTCAAAATTGGCGACGGTATCCGGCGCAATATAGTCAGACCAGTTATAAACGTGGAGCGTTTTTTGTTCCGCAGCGAGCGTGCCGGCAGAGACGGCCATCAGAGCACCCGCAACCAGACCCGATAACCATTTTTTATTCAAGGCGATCATATCTTTATTCCTTCTGAAAGCTCGTTAACAAACGAGCTAAAACTGTGCAATCTGAAGATATGCAATAATCATGCATAGTTTGTCGCTCTGCCCGAAATAAAAATAACGCCCTTTATCCGGCAGGATCCGCTCGCTTTTTTAAGCATCGCAAGAATAACTGTAGCCCGTGTCTCCGGCTATAGCCCAGATGAAAAAACGCCTTTTATCAATTTTTTATGCAGGTTATGTCTACGGGATAAGCCGAAATGGCCTCAGAGGAGGTGAAAAATTCTTTACAGGAAGGTTAAAAGCAGCAGAAAAAATGGTGTTACGCAGCCGCTCTGGCAGCGACTGCGCAAAAGTCAGGCAGGCTTAGTGAAGAAAATTGGGAGATGCATCATTATTCTCTGCATCGTCTTCGGTGCTGTACAGCAGATGATGCGCGTTGGCTTCCATCATCACCATCGAAATTTGCTCTTCGCTCAGGCGCATAAACCAGGCAAACTGCTTGAACGAAAGCCCGGCACCGGAGAATAAAGACTGGCAAACCACCAGCTTGGGCAGATTATCATCCTGTATGTCCAGAAACGCTTTCACCGTCAAAGAACTGGCGTTAATCGCTGACAGGTCGGAGGCCAGCGCCAGCAGCGCAGAGGGTTTCACCTCAGCCAGCGCCGAGAAAAGAATGACGTCGTTAATCAGATCGACTTTGGCATCGAAAATACCGTCGAAATTTTGCATATGAGGCAGATGCAGCGCCTGACAGGAGTCGCATTCAAAGAAGGTGATACCGGCATCATCAAGCCATTGACGTAACGTATCCAGTGTAGGGACGACCTGTAAATCCATCGCTGTGCAGCCTCTTCAATATAATCTGTGCATAGGGTACGCAAAAAGTGCGCGGTAATCTATTCAACCACCCGTTTTAAGACAGTAGCCCGGCGTCGCATGACGCTCGATCCATGCGATCATTTTACCCGCAATATCGACGCCTGTGGTTTTTTCCACGCCTTCGAGCCCCGGCGAGGCGTTAACTTCCATCACCAGCGGCCCGCGCGTCGCCCGCAGCAGGTCCACGCCCGCCACGTCCAGCCCCAGCGTTTGCGCCGCCTTTACGGCAATCTCGCGTTCACGCTCGCTGATCTCTGCCACCCGCGCCACGCCCCCGCGATGGAGATTTGAACGGAAATCGCCCTCTTTCGCCTGACGCTCAATGGCGGCGACCACCTCATTTCCAACCACGAAGCAGCGAATATCGCGCCCTTTGGCCTCTTCGATATACTCCTGCACCAGAATGTGAGCGTTAAGGCCGCGAAAGGCGTCAATCACGCTTTCAGCCGCCTGGCGCGTTTCCGCCAGCACCACGCCAATGCCCTGGGTGCCTTCCACCAGCTTGATAACCAGCGGCGCACCGCCCACCATGTCGATCAGGTCGCTGGTGTCGTCCGGCGAATGGGCAATCCCGGTGACGGGCAGATCGATCCCCTGACGCGCAAGCAGCTGCAGCGAGCGCAGCTTATCGCGGGCGCGGGAGATAGCGACGGATTCATTGAGGGGGTAACTGCCCAGCATTTCAAACTGGCGCAGCGCGGCGGTGCCGTAATAGGTAATCTGGGAGCCAATGCGCGGGATCACCGCATCAAAGTGGGGAAGCTTGCGGCCTTTGTAATGAATCGACGACGCGGCGGGGTCGATGTTCATATAGCAGGACATCGGATCGAGGATCTCGATCTGATGCCCGCGTTTCGCCGCTGCTTCTCGCAGGCGTTTGCATGAATAGAGCGTTCCATCCCGGGACAATATGGCAATTTTCACCCTGCACCTCTCTAACGACATGGGAAAAGCCTGCATATCATACAGAAGGAACTATCGCGTCGCCCAGCCTTGTTTATGCAGATAATCGAGAATAAACGGGCGATTTTCCTTGATGATGGTGCGACGAATATGGTCGGTCCAGGTATCGCGGCGGTTGTTGCTGTCGCGCGTCAGGTAATAGTTCGCCAGCTCTTCGTCGTATTGATTCAGCACGTCCTGATCCACCGGCTGGTAGTGATTTTCATGCACTAGCATCGCGGCAGGAATGCGCGGCTTCAGATCCGGGTTATCCGCCGGCCAGCCGAGGCACAGGCCGAACAGCGGCAGGACGTGTTTTGGCAGCTTGAGCAGCTCGGTCACGCTTTCGATGTTGTTACGCAGGCCGCCGATATAGACGCCGCCTAATCCCAGCGATTCCGCCGCCGTGAAGGCGTTTTGCGCCATCAGCGCGGTATCCACCACGCCCAGCAGCAGCTGTTCGGCCAGGCCCAGTTCCGCTTCAGGGCAGATCTGCAGATGGCGGTTAAAGTCGGCGCAGAACACCCAAAATTCGGCAGCCTGGGCCACGTGCTTCTGCCCGCCCGTCAGCGTCACCAGCTGTTCGCGCATCGCCGGGTCGGTGATGCGGATAATAGAGCTGCACTGCAGGAAACTTGAGCTGGACGTGCCTCTCGCGCTGTCGACGATCGCTTCGCGCTGGGCCTGGGTGATTGGCTCATCGGTAAAATGGCGAATGGAGCGGTGGGAACGGAGCAGGTCAATAGTTGGCGTCATTCTTTCTCTCTTTGTCTGTCTTTACGCGGTATGGCTGCCAGTATAGGCAAAGATGAAGAGCATGTAATTGGCGAAACATAGCTCGTAGATATTAAAGCGACAGGCGAAACCTTCTTTCCATGACGGCAGGTTATCGTGCACTATAGCGTTATTCGCCGTCAGGCTTGTTTTTTGAGGAGAGAGAAATGTTTGCAGTAATTTTTGGTCGTCCAGGATGCCCTTACTGCGTGCGCGCAAAAGAGCTGGCTGAGAAACTGACAGAAGAGCGTGATGACTTCAACTTCCGCTACGTGGACATTCACGCGGAAGGCATCAGCAAAGCGGATCTGGAAAAAACCGTGGGTAAACCGGTTGAAACCGTACCGCAGATCTTCCTCGATCAGAAACACATTGGCGGCTGCACTGATTTCGAAGCCTACGCCAAAGAAAATCTGGGCCTGTTTGCCGCTCAGTAATGCACAGACGCCCTCACCGCGAGGGCGTTTTAGTTTTGCCGTTTCCGTCTGTGCAGCAGGCTACGCACAAAAAGGAAGCAGAGCGCGCCCAGCGCGCACCAGAATACCCCGCTCAGCAACCACGCCAGCTCCTGCCAGACGCTTCTGGATGAGATATACATTAAGCGCATCATGAGCAGGCACAAAGGCGCGGCAAGCATCGCCCCCAGCAGCGGCTTTACCACCTCGCCATTACGCGAGAGAAAGCTCGCCACCGCCCCTGGCAAAAGGAAAAAGAGCAGCCCGAGTTCAGGATGACCTGACGCTCTGAACGCACCCTTCACATTAAATGCGAGCGACATACACACGACCGTGAACAGCAAAAAGCAGCTGACCACACCCGCCCAGTTTCGTTTATTGTTCACACAATCCTCCTGACTACATCTCTATCAAATACACATTCGTCCGGTGGACGCCCAGTCAGATAAAGCAATGTGGCAATCCGTGCCAAAGCCCGCATACGGTTATGCGATAATAGGTAGCTGTCGATAGCTAATACGATTAAACTATCCGCTTGCTATTGTTTTAGGGAATTTATTAGGAAGCAGGGAATGTTGTGGTTTTCCCTGACGCTAAAAACAGTAGCCCAAATAGTCCTTTCATTCAACAACTTACTGGTAAACAAGAAGTTAGCCTCCGTGAATATAAACGTCGCAGACTTGTTAAATGGGAATTACATCCTGTTATTATTTGTGGTACTGGCGTTGGGCCTCTGCCTGGGTAAATTGCGCCTGGGGTCAGTTCAACTTGGTAATTCCATTGGCGTTTTAGTCGTCTCCTTATTATTAGGTCAGCAGCATTTCAGCATTAACACGGACGCGCTCAACTTAGGCTTTATGCTGTTTATTTTTTGTGTTGGCGTGGAAGCGGGGCCGAACTTTTTTTCGATTTTCTTCCGCGACGGCAAAAATTATCTGATGCTGGCGCTGGTGATGGTCGGCAGCGCCCTGCTGATTGCGTTAGGGCTGGGCAAACTGTTTGGCTGGGATATCGGGTTAACGGCCGGTATGCTGGCCGGCGCTATGACCTCCACGCCGGTTCTGGTCGGTGCGGGTGATACGTTACGCCATTCCGGCATGGCCGGTTCCCAACTCTCTACTGCACTTGACCACCTGAGCCTGGGCTATGCCCTGACCTATCTGATTGGTCTTGTGAGCCTGATTGTGGGCGCGCGCTACCTGCCGAAGCTGCAGCATCAGGACCTGCAGACCAGCGCCCAGACCATCGCCCGCGAGCGCGGCCTGGATACTGACTCCAAGCGTAAAGTCTACCTCCCGGTGATCCGCGCCTATCGCGTTGGGCCAGAGCTGGTGGCCTGGGCGGACGGTAAAAACCTGCGCGAGCTGGGTATTTACCGCCAGACGGGCTGCTATATCGAGCGTATTCGCCGTAACGGCATTCTGGCGAACCCGGACGGCGACGCGGTGCTGCAGATGGGCGATGACATCGCGCTGGTGGGCTATCCGGATGCGCACGCGCGCCTCGACCCCAGCTTCCGTAACGGCAAAGAGGTGTTCGACCGCGACCTGCTCGACATGCGCATCGTTACCGAAGAGATCGTGGTGAAAAACCATAACGCCGTGGGCCGCCGCCTGGCGCAGCTGAAGCTGACCGACCACGGCTGCTTCCTCAACCGCGTGATCCGCAGCCAGATTGAGATGCCTATCGACGATAACGTCGTGCTCAACAAAGGCGACGTTCTGCAGGTCAGCGGCGACGCGCGACGCGTGAAAACCGTTGCCGACCGCATCGGCTTTATCTCCATTCACAGCCAGGTCACCGATCTGCTGGCCTTCTGCGCCTTCTTTATAGTTGGCCTGATGATCGGGATGATCACCTTCCAGTTCAGCAACTTTAGCTTCGGCATCGGTAACGCCGCCGGACTGCTGTTCGCCGGGATCATGCTGGGCTTCCTGCGAGCGAACCATCCAACCTTCGGCTATATCCCGCAGGGCGCGCTGAACATGGTGAAAGAGTTCGGTCTGATGGTGTTTATGGCAGGCGTTGGCTTGAGTGCCGGTAGCGGCATTGGCCACAGCCTGGGCGCCGTCGGCTGGCAGATGTTGGTTTCCGGACTTATCGTTAGCCTGGTACCGGTGGTGATCTGCTTCCTGTTCGGCGCCTACGTGCTGCGCATGAACCGCGCCCTGCTCTTCGGGGCCATGATGGGCGCGCGTACCTGTGCGCCCGCAATGGAAATCATCAGCGACACCGCGCGCAGCAACATCCCGGCGCTGGGGTATGCGGGTACCTACGCTATCGCTAACGTGCTGCTCACGCTGGCAGGTACGCTGATCATCATCATCTGGCCAGGACTCGGATAACTCTTAAGTTTGCGCAGGGTGGAAAATAATTTCACTTTGTGCAGAACTTTTCTTATAGGGCGCAGTCATAATTAGTGCCACTGCTTTTCTTTGATGTCCCCAATTTGTGGAGCCCATCAACCCCGCCGTTTTGGTTCAAGGTTGATGGGTTTTTTGTTGCCTGAAATTTACCACCCATTAAATCAATTACTTATAACCACCCCTCCCCATGCATGGCGACAAAGTGGCGACAGCGCTTTTGCTATGGCGACAGCAATCAATAAAAAACCCGCCAGCGGCGGGTCAATATCAGTAAGCTAATTGTTCCTGCATTCCTTTCGGATGTGGCGGTGCGGCGCTGATTTTTTGCGGACGGCACACGGACCGCACAAACGTCTCATGCGTCACGAACGTATGACCGCACTCAATATTGGTGCACTGGTTGTATCGTTCTTTGGTCTCACTGGAAACCTGAAAGCTACTGCGTGTATGCGCAGCCTGACCGCACATCGGACAATTCATCATTTCGTTCAGCCCTCACTCTTAACCAGTTCGCAATAATGATACATTATTGTTCTCAATTTGGAACTAATCATTCAACGTCGAACTCATCTATTTTCACTTCGAGATCCAGACTGGTCGTAAACCCGTTATCCGGGCTGACGGTATGCGTCAACGTGGTGATGGTCCACTCCGCATCATCAATGGGTTGCTTAAAGCCGCTCACCTTCACCGGCATTTCGGTGTAGAGATCAGCACGCCCTTCTGCGAGCAGCAGGGAGAATAACGCCACCCCACGCTGCAGTCGCTCCCACTGCATCTTTGCCGCTCGCTCTGCATTGCTGCGGTTTGCATAAGTTCTGTTGAGTACCAGCACGTTTTCATCCGTTCCCACCAGGTAATCGCCCTGTTTTGCTTCCGGCTCCTTTGCCGTGGTGGTTTTGTTTCGACGGCGCTTAACCTTTGCTGTCTCTTTTTTCTTTGGCTCACGGGTATGGAGCCAGCTGGCAATTACCCCCGTATAGGCATCGCGATCAGCCAGGGTAAAACGATGACCGTCACCGGCCTGGCGGGTGATGGTGATAACCGGCAGCGGCTTACCGCTTGCCGTTCTGCCCTGCCCCTGGCGGATAAATAACAGATTGCCGTCCTTAACTGAGGCTATCGCCCCATACTGCCGCGCCAGCTTCATCAAAAAGCTGGCGTCGCTTTCATTAGTCTGGTCAAGATGATCGACAGGCTTGTCCAACAGGTCCTTTCCCAGCGCCATCTTTAATTTATGCCTGCCCGCGATTTCCTTCACAACTTCGCCCACCGTTGTCTGGTGCCAGGACTTTTCACGCCGCGTATTCAGGGTTTCACGGAAATCTGCACTACGCGCGCGGATTGTGAGACGGTCAGGCGCGCCGCTGTGCTCAATCTCATCGACAGTAAACGCCCCTTTCGGAAAAAGCGGCTGACCTTTCCACCCCAGCGCAAACTGAATAATGGCCCCCCGACGCGGCAGAACGATTTGCCCGTCAGAGTCGTCTAGTTCCAGATCAAGCTGGTCCGCTTCAAAGCCCCGGTTATCCGTCAGCGTCAGACTCATCAGGCGCGCATCCAGCACGGTAGTCACATCTTTACCTTCAATGATGATACTGAAACCGGGAGTTTTGCTGTTTAGGTTCAGGAGATCAGAGCTGAAATTCACTGCAGTAACCCTCCAACCGTATTTTTCATATTGCCTATCGCAGAGGTGGCAGATTCCTGCAAATTACTGAGCTGGTCGCTGAGGCTGCCGAACATATCAGACAGCGACTCATCCACACGTTTCAGGCTCAGCGAAAATTCGATACGCCGGGGCATACCGCTCTCAAAAAATTCTGTTTTTGTCTGGCTCAGACTCTCGATCACAAACATGCCGTAAATCGTCCCGCTCCCCTCAATCAGAGGCCAGGCTTTTCCCAGCTCCGCCATCTGCTCCAGCGCCAGCAAAGACAACCTGCCGCCGGTAATCTCCGGCAGCAGGACACCGGACAGCGTAAGCGTATCGTTATCCGGTCCAAGAAACTGCGTTGACGGGCGCCGGTTAACCCGGCTGTTGGCTGCGTGCCGCCAGCTGCGCTGATACTGCAGCTCCTGATAGGGCAATGTTCGCAGCATGAATACGTACAACCCCAGCACCATCATCATTATTCGTAACCCCCTCGATCACTGAAATTACTGCGTGTTTTTGCCCTTGCCCTGCGCTCACGCTCATCAAGCTGCCGGGCCACCTCGCGGGCGACATCCTGCGCGCTTTGCCCTGGCTGGGCGACAATATGAATTGGCGCGCTTATCTCGTACTTAATGACCTGCGGCTGTCTCTCTGCCTTTGCTGACGGCGCCGGTTGCGTCCTGACAGGTACACTGTACGGATGAAGTGGTGCGGCTTCTGCCGGGGCAGCCGCCAGGCCCATTACCCCAGCGACCACGGAAGCGAACACCTTCTGGCGCATAGCCATCGGGTCAGCCCTGTTATCCGTGATTTCCGTAAGGGCCGGTGCTGGCATGACAGCCGCAGCGATATCAGCCAGCTCCGCAGCACGATCCCGACCAGGACGATTTACCGGGGCGTTAACAATCTCAGGAGGCAGTATTAACCTGCTTTCAGGCCGTTGCTCCGGGCTGGCTGTTACATCACGAACGGGGCTTACTGTTGCCGCCAGTTTCACCAGTTCAGTAGTGCGATTGCTTACCGGAAGATTTGCCGGACCGTTCACACTATCAGGCGGCAGAACTATCCCGCGTTCAGGACGTTGTTTAGCGCTGGCCGGTTCCGTCCGGGAAGGATTGAGCGTTGCCGCCACCCTCGCCAGATCAGCAGTCCGTTTCCTGCCGGTGACATTGGCGGGCCCGTTTACGATCTCTGGGCCATTCTCACCCACGATGCCGAACTGGCCGCGCGGAATGGTACCGCCGCTGTCGTACATGCCAGCAAAACCCATCGGCGGGAATCCGCCAGGCGGCAGCACCACTTTACCGTCTGTGCTTACCGTGGCTGGTTGCTGCCGCGTGACCTGCTCAGGAAGCTTCGCTTTGGCCGCTTCCTTGCTGACAATGCCAAGTTTTTCAAGCAGCCAGGAAACGCCCGATTTAAGCGAATCCAGCGGGTGCATGACCATGTTCAGCCCTGCCGCCAGCGCCTCCCCAAACTGCCGCCCCATCGACGCCGCGCTTTGCAGCTCTGCAGAGGTGGATTTAACCGGCGTCAGCAGATCAGTAAACCAGCCCCACAATGCCTGGACCTTGTCACCTATCCACTGAAAAACAGGCTGCAGTGGCTCAAACGCCGCACTGACAGGCGCAGCTGCAGCTTTGAATCCTTCAACCACTCCGCCTAAAAATGCGCTTATCGGCTGCCAGTATTTCCAGACAACCAGCGCCACGCCAGCCAGCGCCGCCACAACGAGCCCTATCGGACTAAGCAGGGCGCCCAGCAATCCAGAAATCCCGTACAGCGCAACGCGAAGGAGGTCCAGCGGGCCGGACGCCAGAAAACGCAGCACGCCACCGGCTGCGGATAATCCCCCGCGCAACGCGGCCAGCGGATTCATTACCATGCCGATAATGTTGCGAATACCAGACATTCCGCCGCGAAGGACAGCAAGCGGCGCACCGGCCAGCGCTTTCAGCGCATTGCCAGCCAGCCCGGCAGAACGGCGCAGGGAGTTAAGGGGAGACGCCAGCAACCCGGCGCTGCTGCCGGATGCCGCCAGGCCACGGCGCAACAGGGAAAGCGGCGCATTTGCCAGCCAGGAGAGCGCGCCGCCGGTGCGGGTCACTGCAGACATAACGGAGGGGAGTGTTTTTACACCCAACACGGACAGGCCAAAACGGATCACCGCCAGCGGCCCCAGCACGGCAGCCACGGCCACCGCCAGCGTGCCGAGCACAACGGTGATCGCAGCTGTGGCTGCAGCCACTTTCATCAGCGTGCCCGCCAGCTGCGGGTTAGCCTCAACCCATCGACGCAGTGCCCCGGTAACGTTTTTGACGTACCCCATGATATCCATCAGCGGCTGGCGCAGGGTTTCACCCAGGCTACTGAAAGCGTTCTGCGCGCCCGTTTTAACAAGCAACCACTGCGCGGAAAGTGAATCCTTATTGATATCGGATTCTTTCTGCATGGAGCCGTTAGCCTCAGTGCCTGAGGTGAGTTTCAGCTGTCGCTGCAGCTCCGGCAGGTTGTTTGCAAGCTTCGCCGCATCGTCGCCAAACTCCTTGCCAAATATCATCGTCATGGCGGACAGGCGTTTATCCTGCGGCAGCTTGTTGACCTTCTCCAGCACGCGCTGAATGGTCCCCATTGCGTCCTTTGTCATCTGCTTTTCAATCTCTTCTGGATTGAGTTTCAGCAGATCCATACCTTCCATGAACCGCTTGCTCTGCATGGTTGCAATCGACAGTTCGCGCACCATCGCATTTGATGCGCTGGCGGCAATTTCAGGCGCGGCCCCCAGAGAAAGGAAGGTGGAACCCAGCGCGGCCGCCTTTCGGAAATCAAGCCGGTCAGCCACGCCACCCATGCGCTGCAGCACATTGATGATATCGCCGCCCTTAGACATGGCGTTATCGTCCAGGTAGTTCAGGGTATCGCCAAGCTGTTCAATATTTCGGGTCGGCACTTTATACAGCTGCGCGATTTTCCCCAGCCCCTCCGCCAGCTCATCAGCGGGCAGCTCGAATGCCGTTGCGGCCTTTGCTGCAGTGGATGCAAAGGCCAGCAGGTCACGCTTCTGGTCTTCGTAAGAATCGTTCTGGTTTGTCACGCCCATGCGGGCGCCACCTTCAACCAGCGCGGCATAGTCAATGGCGCCATTCTCCATCGGCAGCTTTTCACTGGCGGCCTTAATGGCATCCTGCATGTCGTAAAACTGTTTTGTGCGGTTGCCGTTGTCGTCCCGCAGCCCGTTAACCTGCTTTGCAACGCCTTTCATCGCATCTTCCATGCTGGCATAGCTTTTAACGGCTGCCATCACCGGCGCGCCCATCGCCAGCCCGGCGGCAGTAGTCGTTGCTCCCGCGCCCGCGATACGATCCCGCACCTCAAGACGCCGCGAATACTGATCGCGGACGGCGTTCATACGGGCCTGCTGCTCGCCCAGGCGTTTAAGGGATTTCTGCTGTCGGTCCAGCGCCTGCCGGGTTTCGTCGGCATTCTGCCGCAGCTCACGCTGGGCACTGCTCAACTTTTTGGTGTCCAGCCCGGCCTCATTGAGCGCAAGACGCTGACGCTGCACCGACTGACGCAGGCCGTTATATTTGCTCTGCAGCTCGTTAACGCGGTTTTTTGCCTGCTCAAGCAGACGAGCCTGCGCCGCCGTCGGGCGGTTAGTTGCCGAGAACTGCGTGGCAAGCTTCGCCGCTTCTTCGCGTGCGGCTTTAAGACTGTTGCCGGTGACGGCGAGCTGCGCGCTTGCCTTGCGGAAACCGTCAATACGGCCCGCCTGGGCGTCCAGTTCTTTTAATCTTGCGCGGCTTTGCTGAATGGCGGTAGCCAGCTCTTTAGAGCTGGCCTGCGCTGATCGGAATGGGCGGGTGAGCTTATCAACCGCATTTAGAATTACCTGCAAACGCAGGTTAGTGTCACTCATCGCTGGCCCCGCTTCTCTGAATCGCTTTATACCGCCACTCCAGCACTTCGGTCAGCGGCATAACGTCAGTGACGGACGGCGGCCAGTGAAAAATGGTGGCGATATCAGCCACCAGGTCTTCTACCGTCAGGCTGTCGGCAAACCGGCAAGCACCGATTTCTTCAACAAAAAAGTGACCACCTCAACCGACAGCGCGGTGAGATCGGCGGGGTCCATTTCAGCCATTTCCTGAGCGGTCAGCGCGGGCGTGGAGATGCGGGGAATAATCGTCATCATCGCGCCGACGTCCATATCCATGATCGCCTGCAGACGGGTGCCACGCAGCGCGCCGGACTGTGGCTTGCGCAGCACAATTTCGGCAATTTCGGTTTTACCGCGTTTGATTGGGGTGTCCAGCTGTACGGTTTTTTCAGTCAGTTGTTCGCTCATTGTCATTTCCTGTTAATAAGGTACTGGCGCGGCTGCCCGCGCCTTTAAAGTAGATCAGAGGCCCAGGGCGTTGCGGTGTTCTTCCATCAGGTCCACGCCATCAACGATTTCAATCATGTTGATCACATCAACCTCATAGAGCACCTCGCCGTTAATGGTCAGCTTCGCGTAGCTGTTGGTGCTGCTGACTTTAGTGGTGTTGCTCTCCCCGGTTTTCCATTCGCCGGAATCGACTTCTTTATGTCGCCCGCGCACAACCAGCTCAACGGCCTGCACTTCGCCGGTATCGTCACGCTGAATGGAGCCGGTGAAACGCAGCTGGATACCGTCAACGGTGGCTTTACCCATCTGTTTGAATAACAGCAGTTCGGTGCCACCGATTGAAAATTCCGTGTCCAGCGCGCCATCATCCAGCCCCAGATCAACATCAGCCGAACCGGGCATACCGCCGCCGCGATACTTTTCAAACTTGCGGCCGAATTTAGGCAGGGTCAGGGACTCAACAATCCCCTGATAGTTATTCCCGTCGTTAAACAGGTTCAGGTGTTTTAACTTGCGTGGTAAAGCCATATTGTCCCCTTACGCGCTGACCTGGCTGGAGAAATCCAGCAGATACTGATCGGTGATGCGCTGGCGCAGCATCAGGTTTTCCAGAGGCGGTACCGGCGTATAGTCGTAATCGATAGTGAGCTTCCCGGCTTTCAGGGAATCTTTATCGTTTACGGACTCATCCAGCCAGCAGTCGGCGCCGATGATGTAACCCTGCGTTTTCAGGTTGCGCAGTTTGGCGCGAATACCTTCGATAATGTCGCGTGCCAGCGACGGGTTAAGTACGCCATCCACCGCCCACATGTGCGCTTCTGCAATGGTGTCAGCCAGCACCTGCGCGGTGCGGGTGTAGTTTTCAAAGGCAAACAGAGGATCGTCACTGAGGCAGCGGGAACCCCAGAAGCGGAAACCATCTTTGCGGATCAGCGTGGTGACATCGTTCTGGTTCAGCAGCCCCGCATCGGTTGCCGGGTCCTGCAAATCCCAGAACACATCCGCAGAAATGCCGGTGACGCCGTTCACGCCCACGTTGGACAGGGATTTGTGCCAGCCGGTCTGTTCGTCAATTTTGGCACGCAGGCCAAGCGCACGGGCTGAGGCGTAAGCCGTTGCGTCAGCATTCAGCACGGTGTCAAAACTGATGAAATCAGGCCAGATCAGCATCCCCTCACGCTGGCTGAAATTAGCGCGGTAGGCAATGGCCTCCTCTACCGTTTTGCAGCCGTAGGCTGACAGATAGGCGAACCCGCGCAGACTCTGCGCCACGCTCAGTAGCTCGGTTGCAACCGCCTGCGCGTCGTGCCCCGGCACGCCAAGAATGCGCGGCTTAACGCCGAGCTGGGACTGCGCAGATAACAGCGCTTTCATGCCCGTTTTTTTACCGTCAGCTGTCACGCCGCCGATAATGTTGGAGGTTGTTTCCGCTTCGGTTTCGCCCTGCGCCACACGCACAACGACGGTGACTGGTTTAGCCTGGTCGGCAATTGCATCCAGCGAGCGGGCCAGCGTGCCGGACTCGCCTGCTTTACCGCTGGCGGTCAGCACGTCGGTGAGCAGGACCGGTTTATTGAGGGGGAACACGGACGCATCTGCATCATCGCCGGTACAGACCATACCGACAATTGCCGTGCTTACTGTTGAAATGGGGCGGGTGCCATCGTTGACCTCAACGACGCGCACACCATGGTGATAATCCTTAGCCATATAACGAATCTCCTTTAGAAGAGTTTCGCCATGATTCCTTTGTATGAAATGAAAATCATCGAGACCATATTGTCTGATTTATGATACAAAGTGATCGTTGAAGGATTAGCGAGACGATGAGCGTAAGCAATGGTTTTTAGTGAGATTACTGTTCTGTCATGTCAGATAGTTGCGTCTTTACTGATGGGGTGTGATTATTTCATGCCTTCCGCATGGAGAACCAGGGTCAATCAAACTCTTTTTGGATACTTTTCTCGATTAAGAGATAATCTTGACAAGGATATTTCACAGAAAATCAAAGAAACATTCGCACAGTTAAAAGTAATATCTTTTTGTTTATGTTTAATAGCAATTGCATATGTAATATACTATTTTAGAATTTCGTTATATGAAAATTTAACACCTATTTTGTATTTGTGCCTCGCAGTCATTTCAATTTTATGTGCAACTCTGGCCCTACATGTTATTGTTGGCCACGCCGTAAAATTGCTTGTCGCATTGGGCATTGGTGGAGTATTTTTCAGAAGTATTTCTGTTTTCTTACTAAAAACAGAAAAAGGTCCACTTGCCGGAACAGGATTTCTCATGTTACTTATCTCATTCATTATGCGATACGCGAACATTACTCATATCTGAACACAACGAACCAGAAAAAAAATACTTATAAAGGAAGGTATATGATTTTTTATCATGCATCAACAACGAAACATGAAATCGGCGACACATTAACTCACACTCAAAGCAATACGTGCAAATACTATCCAGATGTAAATATTGCATTAGAGAAAGTAAAACCTCAGGGCATGCTTGGTCGAGACAATGCCATCTATATAACCAATGATAGTGCTTTTGCTAAACACTTCATCAGTTCCCAACATAAACAAAGCAAAACCTTTATTTATGAAGTTAGTACCACTGACGAACCTAGCGGACATCCATTCGCTGTAATTCATCAGATAAACAAGCATATTAATAACCTTAACGGCTCAAAAGTCAATGTATTAGCCCTCGAATATTGGCAGCCAAGCCAACAATGGAAGTTTTACGAATACCTTGTTTCTAACATTACAATAACTGGCATTATTGAAGTGGATGACAATGACATCTTACTGGCAACACTTTCATACCAAGATGATATTTCTCTTGCTACATCCATATAACCATAAAATATTATTGGGTGTCATTACAACACCCAACAACCAACCCCACCAGTAAGTTCTACCATTATATTAATTATAGCAAGACACCATCAAGAACAGATGATATTGGGTCAATACTAATGAGAATAGGTTTATTATTTTCATCACTGCACCATTGTTTCCCGTACGGCGTAGGTGTTGTTTTGAACGGATGATCATCATCAGATATATTTGTGCATAAACTCAAATCGTGAATGCCCGGTAATGCTTCATTACAACTTATAGGATCCCAGTACCACATATTAGTACCCCTCCGCAATGTAACTACCCGCAAATTTAGAACCATAAGACGTACCAGCATTTGATGAGAGAGTTGTTAGCTGGATTGCTAAACAAATACTTGAGAGTCCGGCTTGTCCGACCTGAGCACTCTCAAACGTATTCTCAATATTAAAGTCTGCAACTGAACTGTAGTAAGCCACTTCGCTAGTAAAACTGATCGGGTAGGCAACGACGACACCGCTTGCAGGGTTTGGAATAGTTAGTGGCTGGGATGTATACCATCGGCGCCCTACACGTTTAAATCCGTCACTGTAAACTTCGTACCAACCATTTGCGTTAGACCCCTTACTCACCAGGTAGCGAGGCGTTTTCGCCAGTTCAGCAATACCTAGGTACTTCAGAATATCTGCCACCGACTTACCTGAAAGCGCTGTCAGCGTCGTATCCAGTGGCTGCTTACCTGAAAGCGCATTGGTCACCGTGGTAGCGAAGTTAGGATCGTTACCCAGCGCTGTGGCCAGTTCGTTTAACGTATCTAGTGCCGCCGGCGATGAATCTACAAGTGCCGCCAGAGCTGACTTAACAAAAGCCGTGGTGGCAATTTGCGTGTTGTTAGCCGTTTGCGCTGCAGTGGGTGCCGTCGGCGTTCCCGTTAGGGCCGGATTTGCCAGCGATGCTTTCAGTCCGAGCGCGTTATTGAGTAACGTCACCACGGCCTGCACAAATGCCGTGCTGGCAATCTGAGTGGTGTTCGTCCCCGCCGGTGCTGTTGGCGTTTTGGGCGTGCCCGTCAGGATCGGACTTTCTTTCGGGGCATACTGAGAATGCGGATCGGCTGCAGCCAGGTGTTTTGCCATCAGGTCATCGACATATACCCTCAGCTCCAGCACCTTGTCATCGACATACTTGCGGGTTGCCAGCACCACCGCTGGGTCAATTTTCAGGGTAATGGTGTCGGTGCTGCTGGTAATCAGCACCATGCGCATGGTCTGCGTGCGTCCGCTCCCCTCCGCCAGCTGCGGCTTGTAGCTCTCCGGACAGTTGCCCACAGCAATCAGCGCGCCGGTGTCATCAAACAGCCCGACCTCGCGAATCCACCACCCGCCCTCAGTTTCGGGGATCACCTGCTCAGCAATAATCTGGCTGCTGTTCTGCGGGTCGATGTACAGCATGTTGAGATCGGCTCGGCGCTTTTCAGCAATCAGCCTGGTCTGCTGTGCGCTGGGTGTGGGAAGCACACCGCCACCGTCGCCCACCGCCATCTGGGTAATTTTCAGCGGAACGCCAAGCGCGGCGGCGCTCGCCAGTTTCGCCGCGCCGATCTCCGTCAGCAGGGTGTAGAATTTTGCGCTCATGGATTCACTCTCACTGTGTCGATAACGTGGACCGCCCCGCCCTCGTAAGCGGTGCCGCCAGAAATAATGGTTTCGTTGATATACGGGTAAATTGTGATTTCTTCGCCGGTATAGGTGGCTGCGCCGACAAAATACGGCCCGCCGCTTTGCAGATTGATGGACATGCCGATCAGATGACGACTGCAGGGTTTGGCGTCACTGATGAGCCGCTCCAGCTCCAGATAGGTTTCTTCAGTGATGCCCTGGTCCTGCACACCGATATCCAGGCGAAACGTGCCAGGCTGTTCACCGGTCTGCCACCATTCGATAATGCGGATCAGGAAGCCGAACGGCTCCACCACGCGACGCACGGCGCTGGTCGTCCCTTTGTGCTGATGTATATAGAACGCATCCTGCACCACCCGGCGCTTTACGCTTTCTGTCCAGCTTTCGTCCCATCGGTCCACAGAAAACGCCCACGCCAGATACGGCAGGAAACTGACCGGACAGGTTGCCGGGTTCCACAGGTCACGCAGCGGAACCCCCAGCCCCGAAATACCGCTGCAGCTCTGCGCCAGTCTGCGCTCAAGCGGCGATGAGCCAGGCGGTAGCAGACTATACATCCGTGCCTCCGTTGGTCACATTCCACTGCGTGCAGGAGGCGGCCTGCGTTTTGTCCAGCACCACATCAGCCAGCGGAGACGCCAGCTCTACACGCTGCACACCTTCAACATGCAGCGCGGCATACAGGGCACTGCGGCGGATATCCCGCCCGAGCCGTGTCTGGCTGGCGATGTACTTCTGCAGGCTAGATTTTGCCGCCGCCAAAACCGGCTCCGCCTCCGGTCCAGGATAGAGAAAAATGTTGGCATCCACGCTGTACGGGATAATTTCGGCGCTGCGCACCGTCAGGCGGTCTGCCACCGGACGCACGCTCTCGCTGTTCAGCGCCTTTTCAACCACGGCCAGTAGGTCATTTTCTGCCGTGCCGTCACCTTCGCGGCTCAGTACGGTCAGAACCACCTCCGCCGGTGCCGGGCTGGTTGCGCTCGCATCCGCCACGCGACCGTCCGCACTTCTGGCATGAAACTCATAGGCTGCCGTCGGCCCGGCAACGGACAGCCCCTCAAATGCTGCTGGTACGCGCAGACGCAGCGCCTCGTCGCTTTCCATCACAGCAGCAACAGGCGGCACGGCGTCGTTATCGGCAGGCGTCACCGTCAGGCGCTTCACGTTATAGTTGGCGGCCAGCTGCTCCAGATCGCCGCCGAGGGCATATGCGACCATGACCGCCTGCGCCGCCTCGTTGATACGCTGGCGCAGCAGAACTTCACGGTAGGTACTTTCCTGCAGCTGTTTGGTGATAGGTTCAGATTCGAGCGACAGCGTGCGCGCGACGGCGGCCTGCTCATCCACCGGATACATCGCCACAAAGGCGGCCTTGCGCTCCGCCAGGAGCGTCTCAAAATCCGGCACGTCCACAATCTGCGGTGCGGGGAGCTGTGAAAGGTCAATGACCGCCATTGTCTGCTCCTGTTGATACGGAAAGAGAAACCGGCGCGCCGTTGTTACGCTGCCCGGTAAGGTCAACCACCATGGAGCCGTCAAAATTGCTTCTGATGGTGATGGATTCCAGCGTCAGGCGAGGCTCCCAGCGACTCAGCGCCATATACACCGCTGACATGATCTGCAGGCGCAGCGCCGGATTTTGCGGCTGGTCAATCAGGACGGACAGGAGGGAGCCATATTCCCGACGGGCAATACGACTGCCCTGCGGCGTCAGCAGAATGTCGCGCACCGACTGGCGCAGATGGTCAGTGTCCGTGATGGCTTTCCCGTTGTTCTGACTCATGCCGAGATACAGCGTCATACCGGACCTCCCGACGTGTCGCCGCCTGATTTAACTTTATTGTGCGCGTGGTTATCCACCACGATCCCGTTGGAACTCATCGGGCCGCCGCCCTGCGTGACAGCGCCGTTGATCACCACTTCGCTGTTGATGCGCGTGGTGCCAGCGTCCACCACAAATTCAGCGGTTTTGACGGTGATATTGTCGGCCGCCTCAATAACCATGGATTTTATACCCCTGACGTGCCAGCGTCCGGTGGCGGGTTCGTACTCAAACCAGCCCCCGTCCGGGTACTGCGTCACGCTGCCGTCTACGGAATCCGACGGCGGCGCAAACTGGCTGGAGTAAATAGCTGGTAGAGCAAAAGCGGTTTCGAGATTGCCGCCCATGCTCAGGACCACCACCTGCTCATCCGGCGACGGGCACCACCATGTACGGGCACCTCCGGCACGCAGCGTCAGCCAGTTAATCCAGTTGGTTTCGAGTTCGCCTACCTTTATCCGGCACAGCCAGTTGTCCCGGTCCACTTCGGTCACGGTGCCGGTGCGGATCAGGTTGGTGATGAGGCGCATGATTTCTGTGAGTTGTGTGTTCATAAGATGCATTATTAAGTTTCCCAAACCTTCATGCATCTGGTATAGAATGTGCTAATCCTGAAACAATAACCGTAATAAGTATTGAGGTACAAAAGTGGAAAAAACAATTAGCGAACTTTATGGTAGAATACCTTTTACTGAAAAAAAATTTTTCATCGAACTTTACGGTAAAAATTTAATAATTACTGGAGGAAATGGCTCTGGAAAAACTAGAATCCTTGAAAATATATATAAACAGCTATCCTTATCCTTAGACAATCCAGATCACACATCCAAAAAATATCATTTAAATAGAATTTCAGAATATCGCAACCAATTACCTTCACACCCCAAAGGGAGCGACGCACAAAAATATGTTCTGAGCTTAATTGAAACTTACAAAGGTTATATCAAAGACATTGAAAATATACAGATAAACACAAAAGATAGACCCAGCAAGATAATTTTATCGAAAACCATCAAACCACTCCTTAGGTATTACACTGCAGATAGAAAATCAGCCATTCAAAAACCTGACGCCGTGTTATCGCTTGGCACATTAAAAGATGATGAGTTTAATAAAAGTTTTGATAGCAACGCTGGCGAACAATTCGAAAATTTCCTTGTCAGTAACAAAACATATCAAAGCCATTTGATTGCGATAGAAAACAATCATGAAGCTGCCCACAAAATAAAAATCTGGTTCGATAAAATTCAAGAAGACTTGCAAAGCTTATTTGAGGATAAGAAATTAAAATTAGTTTTTAATCTACAAGAACAGAGATTTTACATACAACAACCTGAGAAAGAGAAATTCACACTTCAGTCTCTGTCCTCTGGACAATCTGCAATCATGTCTATATATGCAGATTTAGTAATGAAAGTTCAATTCCAAAATACTAAACCCGAAGATTTAAGAGGTATTGTTTTCATAGATGAAATTGATGCTCATCTTCATGTTTCTATTCAGAAGAAAATATTCAATTTCTTAAAAGAAAGTTTCCCTTCAGTTCAGTTCATCATTACAACACACTCACCATTTGTAATTATGTCTGTCAATGACACTGTAATATATGATTTATCAAAACTGGAGTATGTAAGCGACGTATCGCTTTTCTCATATGAGTCTGTGCTTGAGGGCGTATTTGACGTATTACCAGTATCATTAGTCCTCGAAGAAAAAATTAAAAAATTAGCATCACTAATCCTTGATAAAAACTTCAACATAAGCGTTGTTAACTCACTAATACAACAAATAAAACCTATGGAAAATAAATTAGACAGTGAGTCGCAGTATTATCTATTACAAGCAGAATTAGAAGTAGCTAAAAGGGGGTGAGCAATGTTTAATGTAATACGGCCTACAGAAATACCTCATACTCTAACATTAGGTAGAGACTATAAGGGCGAGGATGTATTGAATGCTCTCAAAGAGTGCTTTCATAAAAAATGTTACTTATGTGAAACAAAAGAACCGCATGATATAAATGTCGAGCATTTCATACCTCATGAGGGCGACCCAAATTTAAAATTCGACTGGAATAATTTATATTTAGTTTGCAGTAGATGCAACAACATTAAATTAGCAGGTCGTGCAGCACTTTTGGATTGTTGCGATACAACGCAAGATGTGAGCAAAAAAATAAAAATACTTCCACCTTGTTCACCCTATGCAAAAAAAATGTTAATTGAACCTAATACACAGGATGATGCTGTTGTAAACACAGCGTCTCTCCTCGATAAAATATATAATAGCGAACACACCATAAATAAAGAAGTAACTGGAAGTTTTTTGCGTAAGAAAGTCTTTGATGAAATGATAGATCTTACAACGCATATGATTAATTACTTAAAAAAAGACACGCTTGAAATAGAAAAACCAACAATATTACTGCGAATCAAAAAATTAACAGAGAGCGAATCTCCGTTTTCGTCAATTGCCACAAGTCAAATCTTGGAAGACGAATGTTTCGCGCCGCTCATTTTCCCAAGAAATTAATCCAGTGTAACTGATACAGGATGGATATGTGAGGGTCTTGGAAAATCAAAGCCCCCACACTCCAGAGCTTGAAAGGCACAAATTATTTACAAAGAACTTTTTGATATCAAAGCATTGATAACAATTTTATATGTTGTATCACTATATCCCAATAATTTCCGCTCAGAATATTGCACCTGAGGCCCATTACGGCTTACACGATCACGTAAGCCGTAATGATGCACCCGAGCAATGCGCTGCACTTTCCCTGTAAACTGCACGCTGGCTGAATCCGCGCTGGCCGCAGTTTTCAGGTATTTCGCCGTGCGCAGCTTCGCAAACATCTGCCGCTTAATACGCCCTTTTTTAGTCCTTGCCGTGACCTTTCGCGCCTCGTACCCGCTGCCGTCTGGGTTGCGCTGCAGCCGGATATTGTTTTGCTGATTACGCCTCAGCTCCTTCGCCAGCTCGCGCATCATACGCTGACGTGCGGCAGGTTCAAAATTCGCCAGCAGCGCCTCCAGCCACTCGTCCACTTTATGCAGATTATCCACGTTTCACCGTCCACATTTCTTCCGACTCATCAGGTTCTGGCTCCGCCTCAACCATCGAGATAGCGCCGTCAGTACTGACCAGAACGCGCTCGGTCAGCTGCAGGTTCAGGCTGATATCACACACATCGTTGCGCAGAATATCCACCTCAAAGGTAAACAGCTTTTCGCGCAGGTCCGGGTTGTTGATCGCATCCACCTGATTGGCTTTCAGCCACAGCAGCACCGGGGCCATCAGCAGGTTTTGGTCCCCGCTGAAATCCTCGATCACCACGTTCAGAGTGTAACGATATTCCCACGACATGGAATGCGCGCCGGTTGCCACTAGGGAACCGTTATCCACGAACAGATGCAGCTTGTCCGGGTTATCGCGCACATAAGGCACTGCTTTATTCAGGGCGGTGCGTAAGGACTGCGGCTTGTTCACTGTTTCGCTCCTGACACGCCACTATCGTATCCACTTTGTCTGCACACGCCGCCCAGGCGGCCTCGGTTTCATCCAGCATCGCATTCAGCTCGCCGTTAGTGCGCGGCGCTGACGGGTTCAGGCTGCACGGCGTCACTCTGGGACAGCCATTCACGGTAAGTTGCACCTCCGGCGAGGGCCGGACGCTCCCGCAGCCGGATAATGTCAGCAGGCAAAGGAGTGTCAGCCCAGCGGCGTAAATCTTTGTTCTCACGTTTCAGTTCCTCGATCCGGTGCTGCCGGTTTCGCAGCAGCGAGGTGGTCTTCTCCGCTGCCGCATAAAGTCGCATCTGCTCCCGGCTGTTGGTTTCGGTCAGAATGGACAGGCCGATCAGCTGGCTGTTTTTCTTCGCCAGTGCCTGCGTTTTGGTCTCCAGTGCCTCGCCCTGGGTTTCGATGGTATAGCGGGCGTTGTTTAGTCGCCATGACTGCCAGCCCAGCGTTGCGATGACCAGCGCCAACGCTATCGCCAGCGTGCGCGTCATTCCCCAGCCCCTTGCAGGCACCAAGCCATTTCACGCGCACGGCGATTATCCAGTCCCTGATTAAGCAAGCCTTTGACATACACCCAGCGCGGCAGTTGGCGGCAGGCATCCGCCCAGCGCTTTTGATTCAGCAGTTTCACCAGCGTGGAGCTGCAGGCATTGCCGGTGCCAACATTAAAGGCAAACGACACCATGGCGTCATAGACCTTTTGCGGCACCGATGGCACCACGCATTTTTCCAGTTCCCGTTCGACAATCAGCACATTGCTGATTAGCCCCTGCGCCGCCTGCCGTTCGGTGATAGTTTTACCGGGCGTCACGCCGGACGTGTTGCCGATGCCATCGGTCCAGACGCCCGCGCTGCACTGGTACGGCTGCAGGCGGCAGCCCTCGTAATCGGCAATCAGTTTCAGCCCCTCCACGGAGGTGTGCAGCGACTGAAAACCGGGCAGCGTGGCGGCAATAGCCAGCACCGCACCGACCAGACAGCGCTTAACGATTGAAGGATTCATATTCCCCCCGCGAGATTTTGCCGCCGCGCAGCAGTTTGAAAGACTGGTGTTTGTAGTACCAGTTGATCGCCAGCATCAGCACACCAATCAGCACACCGCCGACCGTTGAGGCATCCTTAAGCGACAGGTCGCCCAGCCAGGCCAGCAGCAAAGCAATGCAGTAAGTGATAAAGGCGCTGACTCTCTCAAGCGTCATGATTCAGTCCCATAGCTGGACGGTCTGCGCGGTGGTCGATGCCGGGAGATCCGGCAGTTCCACCTGCAGCCCGTGCGGTAAAAAGGGGCCGTGTTCAGCCAGCCCTGGATTGGCACGTAATACCTGCTCCGTGACACCCTGCGTGCGCCCGTAGTGACGCCAGCACAGCGCATCCACCGTGTCATACTGGTGCGCACGCACTTTCATCAGATAAGCTCCACCGTGCAGTGCGGTGCGTCCTGCACCCGGCTGATTGCCCAGCGCGCATCGCGCCACAGGTCTCCGCTGGCCTCCGCCAGCTCTTCCCCTCGCTTCACACCGGACGCCGTGGCGTCATAGTCCTGATAGCGTTCATTGAGTACGGCGCGCGCCCAGCAATAGACAGCGTTGTGGTAGTGCTGGATGCGCTCGTTTTTGCCGTCGAGCACGTCCGCAGGTACCTCGGCCAGCGCCAGAAAGCCTAGCATTCGCTGGCGGTTGCGGAAGTCGAACAACTCGGCGTTCACTTCGGAAATAGCGGTGAGCAGCACCTGCTTTAAGCGCGGCTGCGTCACCGTGCCGTCGGTGCGCATCACGCTGCGAAACTCCGACAGGCTTACATCCGGCCAGAACGGCGTGTTTTTGATGACCTCCGCCTGTTCCGGTGCCGGTTCGGGCGCAACAAACTTCATGCGGTCTTCTCCTGAATAAGTGGGCGGTGGACGGGATTTTGATAAGGCGGTGCCTGTCACCATCCCGTGCCGCCCGTGCGCGGGGCACGTTCCGTCAGCGGTCGTTGCGCAGTCTGCGCTCCAGCCGCTCTTTGTCTTTCTTCACACCGCAGCGGGCGTCCAGCTGGAGCGCATGCGTGAGGTGATTCAGGGCCGAGGCCGGATTGTTCTCGCTCAGCACCGCACCGATAGCTTTGTGCAGGCGCGCCCGTGACTGGTCCGGCATATCCTGTCCGGTGGTCAGGTCCAGCGTCTGCAGCAGTGGATCGGCATCGAACGGGGCAGCGGCGAGCATTGCGCTTTGCGCCGCATCCGCCATTTCCTCAGCCAGCACGGTCTGCACGTTGCGGTTGCCGAGCGGCATCACCCAGCCATGGCGCAGGGCATGACGCCCGATTTCCAGCGCACCGGCATAATCACCGGCATCGATACGCCATAGCATCACGTACATCAGGACGTCATCCTGCTGCGTGCCTCCGACTGCCAGTACGCCGTCCGCCCAGGCGGTATAACGCGGCAGCAACTCCACCTTGATTTGCGCCTTTTTCACCGTGGACTGGATACCCTTGAGGCGGCGACGGTCCTCTGCCAGCTGGAGCAGCATCAGGTCATAACCCGAGGCATGGCGAACACTGCCGCCCTCACGGGCGGCCTGCTCAGCCTGAATGCGCAGGCGGTGCTGCCGTGCGGGACTCAGGCTCATGCGTTACTCCCCGGCGTCCGGTGCGGCAGCCGCGCTGAAATCACCGATTTCGATGTTCTCCACCAGGGCAGCGCAGCGGTAGTCTTCGACCACATAGGCCTCGTTCACCGATTCGAAGTTTTCGATGCGGTCACGTTTCGGGTTGTCGATAACCGAGCGGCGGCGTGTGTCTTCCTGCCAGTAGATGGACAGGTTATCCAGACGGGTGATCAGCACGGCGTTCGCCGGGAAATACGGCGCGCGCACGGCCTGCAGGCCGCCCATGCGTTTCTGGCTGATGATCAGATCGGCGGCAATTTTCTCGCTGTTCTCCTGCTCCTTGTTGACCAGCGGGAAATACTTGTCGGATAAAAGCTCACGGCCACAGACCACTACCAGCTCGTCGTCGTCCTGGAAAATCGGATCGATAAGCTCGTTGACCGCGTCCATCACCAGCGCGTCGAGGTTCGCGTAAAGACCGCCCTTGCCGACTTTCACCGGTTCAATGGTCACGGTGCCGTCGTCTGCCGTTTTAATGCCCAGCACGTTGTCCGGCGCGTCTTCGCGGATTTTCTGTAGCCAGCCTTTGTTCACGTCCTGCAGCAGGACGTTCTCACCACGGTTGGAGGTTTTGGCACGCTTCACACCGTTGAAGCCGATCATGATGCGGTCCAGCGCCTGGCGCTTCACGATGGCGTTGCGGATACGCACCTGGAAGTCCTGGAACTTCGCCCACAGGTCCAGCTTCGCGTAGGTCAGCACCGTGTCAAAGTTGGTCTGCTCGCACTTGTATTCCACGTCCGCCATCAGGGTTGGATCGGTGGGTTCGCGCTCTTTGGTGGTGGTATCGGTGGTGCCGGCAATGGTGCTGCCGACGCCCAGGCCCAGCAGCTGGCCGGACTGTTCGGCCACGCCCATCACGTTGATCAGCGTCAGAAACGCGGCGGACTGCTGAATTTCATCTTCCAGCGTCTGGGATACCGACGGCTCCACGGTGAACTTGCTGGCAAGTTCGGTCACAGCCACACCGTTCAGGCGCGCCAGCTGCTGCAGGTAAGCGTTAAAGGCAAAGCGGGTTTTCTGTTTCATGTGTTGGTTTGCTCCTCAGCAATTGGTCACGGTGCCTGCCGGGGCGTCACCGCCCGGCGCGCGCTGGCGGTAGTCCCTGCGGCTGTCTTCGCGGTTCAGCTTCTGCTCCAGTTCGGCAAAGGCGGCCTGCTGTTCCTGCAGGGAAGTTTCCAGCGCGGACAGGCGTTCGCCGTTTTCTGTCAGGGTTTTGGCGGTGCGTTCGCTCAGGTTCTGCTGCTCGGTAGCAACCAGCTCCACGGCCTGATGCACATCAGAGAATCGCGCGTCGTCGGTCTGCTCTTTTTTGGTAAACAGTGCGGTAACGCGGGTAAACAGGTAGGGCTTGTCGTCCTGGACTTCTTCCAGCTCGATAAGCGTTTCTTCGGCGGCAGAAAACAGGTTGTCCGGTTTCTGCTTGCGGTTCGCCAGCGGGTTACGGGCGGCACTGGCACTGAACGCCAGCATCTCAGTACCCAGGCTCGCCGGATCGTCAGTGGCAGCCAGGCCGACAAGATAGGCTTTGCCGGTGTCGGCAAATTTCGGGCTGACCTCCATGGAGGTGAACAGCTTCTGGCCTTTTTTGACCAGCTCCACGAGGGAACTGGTCGGCTCCACGTCGGCATACAGCGCCATCTTGCCTGCCAGCGGACCGTCCGTGATTTCTTCGGCAACCAGCGCCGTCACCTGGCCGTAGCGGTTAAAGGCGCTGTCCGGAGAATAGGATTTGATGTGCTCAAGGTTAATGAGCGCGGTGTAGACCGTCGGGTTGTAGCTCGCCGCCATCTGTTCCAGCCATTCACGCTGGATTTCGCGTCCGTCGGTGGTGGCACCTTCCACCCCGATGCGGAAACGCTTTGCTTTCACTGTCATGAGCCGTGCTCCGTTAAAAAACTGTCTGGAGCCTTATGGTTGCGGGGATGTGGGAAGTGAGACAACGCGCGGCGCTTGTGCCTTTCGCCATACAAAACGAAGCCAAAGAAAGAGGACATTCAAGCCCGTAGGCTTGTGCCATGGATATGACACTGACCCCCGCAGATCTCGATCCCCGTCGGCAGGCTATGCTGCTGTACTTTCAGGGATACCGCGTTGCCCGCATTGCTGAAATGCTGGGCGAGAAAGTTGCAACCGTTCACAGCTGGAAGAAGCGCGACAAATGGGGTGAGTACGGGCCACTGGATCAGATGCAGCTCACCACCGCCGCGCGCTACTGCCAGCTCATCATGAAGGAGCAGAAGGAAGGGAAAGACTTCAAGGAAATTGACCTGCTGGCGCGCCAGTCCGAGCGACACGCCCGCATCGGCAAATTCAACGACGGCGGCAACGAAGCCGACCTCAACCCCAATGTGGCAAACCGCAACAAAGGCCCGCGCAAGCCGCCGGAAAAGAACCTTTTTACCGACGAGCAGATCGAGAAGCTGCAGGTGGTTTTCCACGACTCGATGTTTGCCTACCAGCGCCACTGGTGGGAGGCAGGCAACCGGCACCGCATCCGCAACCTGCTTAAGTCGCGCCAGATTGGGGCGACCTTTTTCTTTGCACGTGAGGCGCTGATTGACGCCATCACCACCGGGCGCAACCAGATTTTCCTCTCCGCCAGCAAGGCGCAGGCGCACGTCTTCAAACAGTACATCATCGACTTCGCCAAAGAGGTCGATGTGGAGCTGAAAGGCGACCCGATGACGCTCAGCAACGGGGCGTGCCTGTACTTCCTCGGCACCAACGCCCGCACGGCGCAGAGCTACCACGGCAACCTGTACCTGGACGAATATTTCTGGATACCGAAATTCCAGGAGCTGCGCAAAGTGGCGTCAGGGATGGCCATTCACAAAAAATGGCGGCAGACCTACTTCTCCACGCCGTCCAGCCTGACCCACAGTGCGTATCCGTTCTGGTCCGGAGCCCTGTTCAACCGGGGCCGCGCCAAAGCTGACAAGGTGGACATTGACCTGACTCACCTTCGCCTGGCCCCCGGCCTGCTCTGCCCGGACGGACAGTACCGCCAGATTGTCACCGTGGAAGACGCGGTGCGCGGCGGCTGTAACCTGTTCGACATCGATCAACTGCGCATGGAGTACAGCCCGGACGAATACCAGAATCTGCTGATGTGCGAGTTTATCGACGATCTGGCGTCCGTGTTTCCGCTCAGCGAGCTACAGGCCTGCATGGTGGACAGCTGGGAAGTCTGGTCAGATTTTCACGCCCTGGCGCTGCGTCCGTTTGGCTGGCGCGAAGTGTGGATCGGCTACGACCCGGCGAAGGGTACGCAAAACGGCGACAGCGCCGGTTGCGTGGTCATGGCCCCGCCCACAGTGCCGGGCGGCAAGTTCCGCATTCTGGAGCGTCACCAGTGGCGCGGAATGGACTTCCGCGCCCAGGCCGATGCCATCAAAAAGCTGACGCAGCAGTACAACGTGACCTATATCGGCATCGACTCCACCGGCGTCGGCCACGGCGTGTATGAGAACGTGAAGGCGTTCTTTCCTGCCGTCCGTGAGTTTGTTTACAACCCCAACGTCAAAAACGCCCTAGTGCTCAAGGCGTACGACATTATCAGCCACCGCCGCCTGGAGTTCGACGCCGGGCACACCGACATCGCGCAGTCATTCATGGCAATCCGCCGCGCCACCACCGCCAGCGGCAACCGCCCGACCTATGAAGCTAGCCGCAGCGAAGAAGCCAGCCATGCCGATCTGGCCTGGGCAACGATGCACGCACTGTTTAACGAACCGCTGCAGGGCGAATCCGCCAATACCAGCAATATTGTGGAGATTTTTTGATGGGCAAGAGTAAAAAAAACCGCGCTGCAGTTCAGCACAGCAGCGGCACGTCTGCAGAAGCCTTCAGCTTTGGCGACCCGATCCCAGTGCTGGACCGCCGCGAGCTGCTGGATTATGTGGAGTGCGTGCAGATGGACCGCTGGTATGAGCCGCCGGTCAGCTTTGACGGACTGGCGCGCACTTATCGCGCGGCCGTGCATCACAGCTCACCCATTGCCGTGAAACGCAACATTCTGACCAGCACCTTTATTCCGCACCCGTTGCTCAGCCAGCAGGCGTTCAGCCGGTTTGTGCAGGATTATCTGGTATTCGGTAACGCCTATCTGGAGAAGCGCACCAACCGGCTCGGCGGCATTCTGTCGCTGGAGCCATCGCTGGCAAAATACACCCGGCGCGGCGTGGATCTGGATACGTACTGGTTCGTGCAATACGGCATGACAACCCAGCCGTATGAGTTCACCAGAGGCAGCATTTTTCACCTGATGGAGCCAGATTTAAACCAGGAGATTTACGGCCTGCCGGAATACCTGTCCGCCATCCCGTCTGCCCTGCTGAACGAGTCCGCCACCCTGTTCCGCCGCAAGTATTACATCAACGGCAGCCATGCGGGGTTCATCATGTACATGACCGACGCTGCGCAGAACCAGGAGGATGTAAACAACATCCGCCAGGCGATGAAAAGCGCCAAAGGGCCGGGCAATTTCCGCAACCTGTTTATGTACTCACCCAATGGTAAAAAGGACGGGATTCAGATCATCCCGCTGTCAGAGGTCGCTGCTAAAGATGAGTTTCTGAACATCAAGAATGTGAGCCGGGATGACATGATGGCTGCACACCGCGTTCCGCCGCAGATGATGGGGATCATGCCAAGTAATGTTGGAGGGTTTGGGGATGTGGAGAAGGCGGCAAATGTGTTTGTGCGTAATGAATTGCTACCTTTAACAAAACGGATTAAAGAGGTAAACGAATGGTTAGGGGAAGAGGTTTTGCGATTTGAGTCATATTCTCTGAATTAATTTTTGTTGTAAATCAACATGCTTTGCTGTTCGATAGTATCAACTATTATTTCAAACAGGATGAAAACGTGGCACAGCAGGCATGGTCCTTCAAAGCAATTGATCAAGATGATTTAAGGTACTGGGGAAATGATGGGTATCATGATGACTCATCAGCCTTCTACCGCTATGACAGTTTCGTAGCAAATCACAAAAACGTAAAAGAAGGTGACATCGTTATCATAACTAATAGAGAAAAGGTTTTAGGAATCTCTATTATTGAAAACTTGTCAAATCAAGGCATCAATAAAAAACGCAATAAGTGTTTTCACTTAAACTGTAATGCAAAAAAAATCCTCCCAAGGAAAACCATCAAACCAGAGTGGCGTTGTGATAATGGGCATGAATTTGATGAGCCAAGAGTTATTTTTGAACCAGCTATTGAGTTTATTGCTAATTATGGAAGTCAGTACAAAGAGCTAATCGATATGTCGATGACTCAACTTATAACTGAAACACCACGCTACAATGGACAAATGTCTATTCAAGAAATTAATCTTGCTTGGGCTATAAACTTACTTGACTCAAAATCTTCTATGGCTTTGGAACTTGAAGCTGACGAAGCGTCTGATGATGAAAATGCAACTCTGATTGATAATGATCAGAGAATAACCATTGAAAAGCAAATTAAACAACGCCGTGGACAAAAAACATTTCGCGATCAACTATTGAAATCCAAACCTGTCTGTGCTGTTACTGGTTGCGAGCTTATAGATATTATTGATGCTGCACACATTGATGCCTATCGAAATGACAGCCATAATCATATAAGCAATGGACTGTTACTTCGTAGCGATATCCATACATTATTTGATTTAAATCTTATTGCCATACATCCAGAAAAAAAGACCATACACTTTTCTTCAGATGCATTAAAAAATGGATACTCAACTTTTGAAGGGAAACCGATCAATGTCAATCACAGTTTACTAAAACACCCCTTAAGTAAACGATGGGATATTTATAAGAAAATTCATAATGAAGAGTGAGAAATAAAGAACCACATATATAAAAAGTCTGATATTACTAACAGATAAGGCCACAAGGGCCTTATCTGTCACTTTAATTTCCGTTGTTCCCTTCGTTTTTTAGCTTGAACAAGCCTTTCTTTTTCAGTATAGAGACGTTCAAGAAGTATGTATGTGAAATCTTCTAGGTTCAAAGCGGCCTCTTTATCGAGTATCCCTTCATGGGCACCATCATTACCATCATCCTTAACACACTCAGCCAAATCTTTCAAAGAAATAGGAAGTATTCCATTCTCAAAAAGCCACGCCATTCTCAACCCTAAACTTCTGCGTATCTTATTATTTGGCTCTTTCGTCTCATCAGGGAGCAAACCCTTTGTGGCATAGTCTAAACAAAGACGGAACATAGTCGCAGCGGCATTATAACAGTCAACAGATAAACATTTCGCACCTTCTAAATAAATGCTATTAATATCATCTGGTAGATACTCAGGTGGAGTCGATGCATTTAAATCAGCAGGTGTGACTACTCCTGTTATTTTTGCCACTTCATTTATATTCCATGGATTATCGTTCCATGTAATTTGGCTAATACTTGTCACATCCTCTAATTGCTGAGCAATGAAAATTGTTGATCTATTGCATTCCTTGCAAACTGCATAAATTTCATAAAAGTCTGCTTTCTTATAGTTTGGAAGGTTTCTATACCCATAATAATTAGCACCTTTAATATCAAAGGTTATTTTTTGTGTACCACAGCGCGGACAATCATTAACCATAACAGCCATATCTTACTACCTCAATTGTAGTTCCCGAAAGAAAAGACATTGTTAATCATTCTACTATTGCCTTTTGTCAATCACAATCTAACAAAAATGTATCTAATCACATATTACAGATTGCTTAGAGTCATTAACTACGAGTTCAACATTATAGAGATAGCGCGCGCTCGTATCCCCGCCACGCCTGCCCGCTTTGTGTAGTGGTTTTCATGCAGGTGCATGACAGGCCGGAAAGCGCGCCAGTTCTGGCGGCTCCGACCCATTGCGATCCTTTTTGGATCATGCGAATCCATGCACCATAGACATGCACTGCGTTCTCAAACCGCAGGATGCCATATGAGAGGGAGTTTCCCATCGTGCGGAATCACTAATGCGTATTCTCATCCTGCCCTACTCCATAATCATTCATCCTAGTAACTAGATCGCTTGTCAGCTCCGACAGCCACGAAATCGCAACCTCCTTATCGTCATCGCTACAATCTGAACTGGCAACCAGCCGGGCCATAAGTTCTATCCGCTGCAGTGCAAGTGACTCCATGAACAAATCGTTCACAACTCCCTCCCAATATTACTGTTTATATATACAGTACATCATATGATTTTAAAGCTGAAATGGTTTTTTACTCAGCTAACTCCTTGATTAATAGATATGCCATTTATCTGAGCTGTCAGTACCACTGACGCCATTTGTCATCCTCCTGTAGGCGCTGGTTCCGGTAGTACAGGCGCAGCCCGGCTCCAGATGGCAGGCTGCCGCCACGCAGAAGCAGATCCACTTCCGTTTCACTGGCGTCAAAGCCTCTGGACAGCAACTCAGCATCGAGCTGTAGCCTTTGGTGTTCCGTAATTTCCTGTTTGTAGCCTTTTCGACGCTTCGGTTTAACCAGCCGCAGCCTTGCCGTCAGCTCGCGCAGTTCCTTTTTGCTCATGTTTTCCAAGTTCGGCAGCGCTGCAGGTTCTTCACCGCTCGGAGGTTCGCCCCCTGTCTGGTACGTTTTTTCAACAGGGGGACAGTTATTGCCACGAGTCCAAGGGGCGCGAGCGCCCTGGTCGGCTGTCGCCTCCTGAACATCAACGGCCTTACGAACCATTTTCCACTTCATCGCGTGCGTGCAGATCCGGCCCTCAATAATCGGGGACCAGACGCCATAGATACGGATACCGTGATCGCCGTAGGCGCTTGGCTCGTCGTTAAGCTCGTATGCCGTTCTGACAAGATGATGTTTACGGGGAATCAGCACGCCGCCCTGCTTCATAATGTAGGTGGCAAAGCACCCAGCATCTGCAGCCGCCAGCACGGCATCCAGTCGCGCATTTTCCAGCACCGGTGCACATGCTTTTTTGTCGCTCTGCGCTCTCGCGGCCTGCCCGGCCAGCAGGCGCAGCTCACGGTAAGCCTGGCGGCCCGGAATACCAAAGAAGCGGAACTGCTGGACGCGATGAAGTGATGCCCAGGCGGTGACGTGCTCGGCGCTGTCTCGCAGCGATTTGCCGGTTTCTTTGCTGATCTCTTTCGCCAGGCCACGCCCGTCGATGTTCTTGCTGATGTATTTGGCGATGTAGCTGGTTGGTGTGCCTTTGCGCGGGTTGATCAACTCAGACTTAAAGCGCGGCCCGGTATTGTTCCCCAACTCCTCGCGGTCTTCACGGATGGCGAATTTACGCAGCAGCGCGGTTATGGAGCGGCGGTCTTTTTTTCGCATGAAGCACAGCAGATGCCAGTGCACGGTGCCGTCGTGATGCGGCTCGGCAACGCGCACGCCGTACCAGCGCAGCCCGGTTTTGTGCATGGCTTTGCGGAATGCGGCGAAGGTATCAACCAGGTAGTCACTGCTCTGCCGGACCGTTTCGCTGGTCCACTTCGGATTCGGTCTGCCATTGTTGAGAGTTGCGTGAAAGCGTGACGGGCAAGTGATGGTATAGAACACGGCGCAGTCGCCACGCATTTCTGAGATCAGCTCCAGCCCTTTAACACAGGCCATCATTTCGTTGCGACGGTGCGCCGGATTGCTATTACTGGCATTTACCACGTCTTCCATATCCAGCGTATCGCCGTCAGCGTTAACCAGCTCATGCGATTTGAAAAACTCCAGTGACCTGCGGCGCTGTTCGCGCTTATGGATCACAGCTTCATAGCTGACATACGGGGAGGCTTTCTTGTTGACCAGGCAAACGGCGCGCAGCTGTTCCTCCCGCCACTCGCAGCGCATCTGCCACAGCTTGCGATACCACCAATCTGCACACAGCATACGAGCCAGTGAACCCGGAATAAGGTCATAAGGCACAGGCTTGCGACGGCGTTTCTTGCGGCGTAGCTGTTCGAAAGCAGGCGGGATCACATCAAGCCGCATAGCCTCAGCCGCCACCTTTTCCCATGACTGGCGGATTTGTTCCGGTTTGACGTCATCAGTCACAAACAGATCGCTGCAGGCCGCATCGAGACACATACTCATATGTGCCGAAACCAGCGTAGACAGTCGCTTGACCTGTTCCTGATTCATTTCAGGGAGAACCAGTAGCCCCTCCAGCCCTTCGTGGCTCGCCATAAACCGGAACGAGGCAGACACCTGACTTTCACGCACGCGATGCAGCCGCTCAAGACACGGCCTGATGGTCTCGCGCAGATAGCGGGAATATGCCTTTGCCCTTCCTAACCCCTGGAAGAACTTAATCCTTTCGAGAAGTGGTTTGCTGATGTGGGCAGGTTCGGCGCTGACGTTGGCCAGAATGACCAAATCGGGATTAACACGCTGCTGCTCGCGGGCCATTTTTGCGTAGCTGATGAGGTTATCCTGCTCCATTTCTCGCTGGACAGGATCGCGGGACTCATTGAAGAAATAACGCTCCCAGACCTCATCACTCAATGCCTCACGGCGTAGCTGCCCCTGCTCATTATCAGCAGCGTACAGAGTGATCAGGTTTGAAAGTGCGGAAACCGGCGCTACTGCCGCCGGGTCCAGATAGGGGTTAACCGCCTTTTTAGGCGAGGTCCATGGATATGCCCCGGCAGCATTACCTCCGCTACCAGGGACTTCAGATACATGAGGTGCGATAAGACGGCCTGAACTGATATCCGTCACTCACAAACTCCCGCATAGACACTGCTACATACCGCGCTGTCATTTGTGCCTGCAAGCAGATCAAATTGCGCACCACCTCGTGTGGTTAACGCCCAGTCGCGATAAGTCTCAATGCCATAGCCATCTACGGTGATGACTTCAATACGCTTCTCGGCCCGTCGCGGATCGTGAGTCGATGGGAAGAACGTTGAATTACCACGACGTGAGCATTCAGCAACCATCCTTTCCCATTCTGCGACACGGCGAATTTCTTCTGGCCAGCGCTGGAAGATTTCCGCCAATTCAGATTTACGGGCATGAATGCAGGGCATGCATCCAACACGACTGCAGCCCTGTTGATAAAGTGGGTTAGGTTTGATGCCATGACGTTTGGCTATAGCGAACACATCTTCGTGCAGCCAGTTAAGGATCGGGCGATAAACATGAAGGCCAGGAGTGTTATCCGCATCTTCCTCCCAGTCCGGAAGCAATGCACGCGCTGGCGATTCCTGCGCCCTCACTCCCTGCCAGCTGATAACCTCGTCATATTCATCTAATGCAGGAACAATCACCTGAGTACGGACAGGCTCATGCTTCAAATCAAATGTGCAAAAACGAGCCTTTGTGGACGGGAATCGCCCTTTCCACATGCACAAGTCAAGAAACGGATTACCAGTTGGTTTAAGAATTTCTAGTGCGCGATGGATACGTTCTGCGGCCTCATCAGGAGACATGCCGCATTCCTCAACCAAAGAAAAAGGCCATTTTTCAGCAATGAATTTACGCTTGCCTTCAATCTGGCGAGTGAAATCCGCTTTCACACGAATAACCTTACCCAGCCGCGATTCCAGATATTCCAGGTAGTCCATCGTCTGAGGATGCTCATGGCCCGTATCAGCAAAGACAGAGATATGAGGAACATCGTTTTCAATGGCCCGTAACCACTGAGCAAGGCTATCCTTGCCCCCTGAGATACTGATGCTGTTAATAGTGCTGATACCGAAGCAACGCGGATCGATGATGTTCATACAGCACGACCGCTGTAATGTTTACCTTTCAGCTCAGCAATTTCCTGGCAAGTCACGCAGCACTGTACGCCCGGAATAGCTTGTCTGCGCGCCGCTGGGATTGGTGCTTCACAGTCGATGCAAAGCACGCGAGCGATACCCGGATTTCGTGCCCGGGCATTGTGGATATGGCGCTGCAGGTTTTCTTCGACGCGCTGCTGTACGAGATCCATAGAATCAGCCATCAGTGCCAGTCCCCGCGTGATTCAGCTTCATAACAGGCAACTTCACGGCGCAGTAATTCTGCAGCCTCCACTCCGTTCATCCCCTCTTTCAGGATGTGGATCGCCAGTGCCTCCATGCGGATGGAAACGGCAAAGGCGCAGCTTTTACGCTCATCCAGACGAGTCTCGTTAAACAACTGGAACAAACCGGCATCATCCGGTCCGGTTTTAGTAGTGCGTGTTTCGCTATTTCGCATAATCATTTCTCCTGAATTTGGGCAAAAGAATGCCCGGCGGGTTTACGCCATTAATTTCTGTTTTGGGTTAGTTCGGCATGGTTAGCCGTTTGGGAAATAAGCTCACTACTGCACGAAAATGATTCATTGCTTTAATCAACTCCCGCATTTCGTCAGTAGTCAGCTCATTAATATTGACGCTGTGACGTTCTGCCGGAATTTTTGCCATGAAGAATATGGCGGCCAGTGCCCTCTCATTCTGTTTATGATTAATGTCGCGGGGATCGCGCATCTCATTAATAAAACGTTCCAGCTCGTGCTCAATATTCAGACCAAACACTTTTGCTCTCAGCTCCGCTATGTGGTTCAGCCCATTCAGGCGCTGACCGGGACTAAGCGGAACTGTCGCCGTGTTACCTTCTATAGCCATTAATTAACCTCACTAGCGACCTGAACTTAGATGGTTAAACATCCACATAACCCACTGAACCAAAGAATGTTTAAAGTGATGCCGGGGATTTTTATGCACGCCCGGCACGTGCCTTAGTGGTAGACTATTTGCGCCAACAATCATCTACCCATCGAAGGAGAAACCTGATGTCAGACTCTGACAATTTCCACGTATTGCCTCGCCCTGCCCCTGCACCTCAACCAGCGCCGGGACAGGATAAAAAATAGGATTCCGGCATGACTAAACAAAGCTCCGAATACTTCCAACTGCATTACAGTTATTACCTTGAGGTTATGACGGCAACGCTTCACGGTAGAGCTGACAAATTGATGACAGCCATTCAGCTTATTAGTGGTACAGCTGTGTTTGCGGACACTGGTCTGGAATGGTTGTTCGCTTTGCCTGTAGTCGTTATCGCGACAATTCAACTTGTGTGGCAACCAGCTATTATTTCCGAACGTGCTAACGTACAAAGCCGCCAGTACGGGGAATAGCTTTATGCAGGGAATGAACTGACCCCGGAACTGATTGCACAAAAGTTGAAAACGCTGCATCACTCTGATTCCGCACCTTTCGGTTCTTTGTTAAATCCAGCCTACAAAAGAGCTGCTATTGCATGTGGTCGGCCTGATGACACTAAGCTCAGCGTCCAGGAAAAGCTTTTCGCCTGGTTTGCAGGTTGCCTGCCACGTTAATACTTAGACGTTGCAGCAAACTCTTTTTGCCTGTTCCCCGGACAGCCTGCTGCCGGGGAGACAATTCAATACACGGATGCCACTTTTTCCCGTCAGGTAAGTAAATCCAGCCATGACCGTAATGTATTGCCGGGCTTTGCCTAACCAGCAGTGATGCGAATGAAGGTTCGTTATTCAACATAAACACCTCAGCTCAGTCCAAAAGAAGAGCCAAGACCTGTCACGGTATCGACGACACTGGCCATTGCAGGATTGGCCTGTAAACGCGCCTGCAGCGAAATAGCGGTTAAAGCCATCAAACGAGTAACTGAGTTGACGCTTTCGACTACCTGACGGCGGGTGGTCGCATTCAGTTGAACACCAGAAACAGCGCTGGCAGCGACACGGCCGATCTCGGCGGTGGCTTTCAGGACGTACTGAGACATTTTCTCTCGTGCGACTTCATTGGTTGGCACACACGGCAGGCAATGGATCTGCGCCAAAAAACCATCAACCAGTGTTGAGTCTTCGGTGAGATCGGTCAGCAGCCAGATATCTGGCGCTGTGAGCTGGTGCGGTTGCTCCGGGTTGAGCTTATTTCGCAGGGTTTGAACATTCATACCTGCATGTTCTGCCAGCTTTGCCATGTTGTGACGTAGAGCGAAGGCCCGGCAGGCTTCATCAAAATGTCTTTGTTTGGAAACTTTATAATCAAACATAGTTTTCATCTCCGAACTTATCGCAAAATCGAACCTCAAAACTGACTGCGATAAGCAAACGTTTCTTAGGCCGACAGTGCATCTACTGTCAAAGCAGCCATGTTAATCATTACCTTTTCGCGCTTTTTATCTTTGCGGAGACGATGGCGCGGAAGGCGACCATCAGCCAACATGTCATTGATCGTATCGACTGGAAGGCCTGTAAGTTCGCTATAGCGCTCAATTGTGACGTGCGGTGTATTCAGAGTGATTGAAATGTTTGGGGTCATGGTGCAACATTCCTTCTTAAGTTCGGCTTGTGGCGAGCCGTTGTTTATCGTGATTAGTTGTGAAGGCTCCAAAAGAACACTTCGAGTTCAACTTTAAGATCGCTTTTGGAATCTGTCAATGGAATTTGGATTGTTTTGGAGGTCTTTTGGATTTCAATAGCGGTGGTAAGAAAGTGATTGAGCGTCTGGTTGAGGCGTACGGATTCACGACTCGTCAAGCTCTCTGCGACCATCTTGGTGTGTCTAAGAGCACAATGGCTACGCGATACATGCGTGACATATTCCCTGCAGACTGGGTAATTCAATGCGCTATCGAAACCGGCAGTTCCCTTGAATGGCTATCTTTTGGTGTAGGAAAAAATACGGCTTCATCTAAAACTCTTACTTTAAATAAATACAAATTAGAAAATGGAATTTTTCAAGAAGTTGGCAGTGTAACATTTGATACATCACTTCTTTCATTTAGTTTTGATAGTCTTATTTATGTTTTTGAGGGTGATATTGGATATATTCTGGAGAAGAAAGTTAAAAACATTTTGGATGGCCAATGGTTGCTTGATATAGATGGTCAAGTTAGTATCCGAAAGATTAGAAGAATACCAGGTAACAATTTGAGAGTTGAAAGCGATGATTTTGTTTTCGATTGTAATATTAATGATATTACTCTTATTGGATTAGTTGTTAAAACCTTCAAATGAAAATGGTGTAATCATGAGAAAAACGAACATCATGAATAAATGTAACGTTGAAATGCTTTTTATCATTAACAAAAGCTCATCAATAGGAAAATCTCCAAAGTCATTTATCAAAATCCTAGAATCAATCGAAGAAATAAAATTAACAAACAACCAGATTACCTTTAACCAAGTAATTTTCGACTTTGAGATATCTGAACATGATCTAAAAAAAGATTCGTTACTAATAAAACTTTCTTTAGATAAGATAGACGAGGATAAACTTGTAGTATTTTCAAAAGTGATACGTATTTTCCGTAAAGTCACCAGTGAATGCAAAATTGGACAAATTCAACTCATTTGGGATGATATTAGTAAGTATTATTGTATTAAAGCATACCCTCTTGTTCACGAAATTGAAAATTTAATGCGCAAACTGATCACAAAATTCATGATTCTTAATGTAGGAATTTCGTGGACCAAAACTTCGATTCCAGAAGAATTTACAAGTTTGAGATCTAATCAAAAATCATTTGAAGATCATAACATGATGTATCAAGTCGATTTCATACAGTTAACAAACTTCTTATTCAAAGCCTATAGAGAACTCGAAATCAGTGAATTAATAAGAAAATTATCACCATTAGAATTCTCAGATTTGGACGCTAAAACCTTTGCAGAATTAAAAAAAATAGTCCCTCAATCAAACTGGGATAAATATTTCTCCCCACATATTGAAGCGCCACAAAAAACTATAATTGAAAGTTGGGAAAGGCTATATGAACTTAGATGCAAAATAGCTCATAACAGAGACTTTTCCAAATCAGATTACGATGAAACGTCAAAGCTTATAAGTGAACTCCTACCTATTTTAAAAAAAGCAATTGATAAAACAGAACTTATAAATATTAAAGACAAGGACAAAGATGAATTAGCAGATCAATTTGAAGATAATTTTTTCAAACAGGATAAAAGCGATATTCAGAACTTTGCCGAGTCAGTTTATAAACTCTATTTAGAAATTGAAAAATTGTATCGCATTGTTATTAATAATCACATTGAGAAAGGAACAGCAGTCTCACTCGTTATCAAACAAGTTTTTGAAAACGTACTACCTGATGAAAAATATAATGCAAGTGATGTCATGGATCTTATCAGGATAATGGCAGACAAAGACAATATTCATAAAATTGACAATTTTGAACTTCACGATCTTATTAAAAAATGCATAGAAATAAAAAAAATAATAAGTGATAAAATCAATACAATCGAAATTACAATTGATGAGCCAGAGCATGATTGACTGGCTTGTTTGTTTATTTAATAACAAACATTGACCACTGTCCAAACATACAGTTAAATTTAGCCCTCAGACATGAGGGCTTTTTTTATGGCAGTACGAAAACTCGACACTGGAAAATGGATTTGCGAATGCTACCCTGCCGGACGCAGTGGGCGTCGTGTGCGTAAACAGTTCGCCACCAAAGGCGAAGCATTAGCCTTTGAGCGTCACACGATGGATGAGACTGAGGCTAAGCCCTGGCTGGGTGAATCGGTAGATCGTCGGACTCTGAAAGACGTGGTTGAACTCTGGTACAAACTGCACGGCAAATCCCTGACTGCTGGCGAGCATGTTTACGACAAGCTGGTCCTGATGGTCGATGCACTCGGAAACCCTCTTGCTACTGATCTCAGCTCGAAATTGTTCGCGCATTACCGTGACAAACGGCTAACGGGTGAAATCTATTTCAGTGAGAAGTGGAAGAAAGGTGCCAGCCCGGTAACAATCAACCTCGAACAAAGCTATCTGAGTGGCGTTTTTAGCGAGCTGGCCCGACTCGGAGAATGGACTGCACCGAATCCACTAGAGAATATGCGCAAATTCACCATTGCCGAAAAAGAAATGGCCTGGCTGACACATGAACAGATTACCGAGCTTCTTTATGACTGCCAACGCCAAAGCGCCCTGCTTGCTCTGGTAGTTAAAATCTGCCTGAGCACCGGAGCGCGCTGGCGCGAAGCGGTGAACCTCACCCGCTCCCAGGTCACAAAGTATCGGATCACGTTCGTCAGGACCAAAGGCAAAAAGAACCGAAGCATTCCGATTAGCAAAGAGCTTTACGAGGAAATCATTGCCCTGGACGGCTTCAAGTTTTTTACAGATTGCTACTTCCAGTTCTTGTCAGTGATGGACAAAACCTCCATCGTGCTTCCGCGCGGCCAGCTCACCCACGTTCTGCGCCATACGTTCGCAGCGCACTTCATGATGTCTGGCGGCAACATCCTTGCCCTGCAGAAAATCCTCGGCCATCATGACATAAAAATGACCATGCGCTATGCTCACCTGGCACCTGATCACCTTGAAACGGCCCTGCGCTTTAATCCAATAGCTACATTGCCAAGTGGCGACAAAGTGGCGGCAGCGGTTGGCATTGCCCCGTAATCGCCACTGCTTACCACCAACCTAACTCATTGATAATCTTGCAAGTCGTTGTTTTCACTAACCCGTTTACATAAATGGTTTTTTTGTTGCCTGAAATTCCCTTACCTCTCATCTCCGCTTCTATCCTGCAATCAAAACATATATGATTAAACGCATATAAATAATCACACCTGCAGGTACTCCCATGCTACACCCGCTCCAGCTCTTCAAAACCCTCGCCGACGAAACGCGGCTCGCCATCGTCATGCTGCTCCGTGAAGCGGGAGAATTGTGCGTCTGCGATCTCTGCGCCGCGACCACAGAGTCGCAGCCGAAGGTCTCCCGCCACATGGCGCTGCTGCGCGAGTCCGGGCTGGTTATTGACCGTCGCGAGGGGAAATGGGTCTATTACCGCCTCTCTCCCACCATGCCTGCGTGGGCGGCAACCGTTATCGACTCCAGCTGGAACTGCCTGCGGGAAGAGACGCGCATGAAGCTGAAAAACAAACTTCCGGGTTCGTGCTAAGCAAAACACATTCACAAAAACAGATGTAACGGAGTAAAAAATGTTTCTGGCAGGGGCTATTTTTCTGTTTACGCTGGTACTGGTCATCTGGCAGCCCAAAGGGCTCAGTATCGGCTGGAGCGCCACCATCGGCGCCGTGCTGGCACTGGCCAGCGGCGTGATTCACATTAACGATATACCGGTCGTGTGGAATATCGTCTGGAACGCCACGGCAACCTTCATCGCCGTCATCATCATCAGCCTGCTGCTGGATGAGTCCGGCTTTTTCGAGTGGGCGGCGCTGCACGTTGCCCGCTGGGGAAAGGGTCGCGGGCGAATGCTGTTTACGTATATCGTGCTGCTGGGCGCAGCCGTGGCGGCGCTGTTTGCCAATGACGGTGCGGCGCTGATCCTGACCCCTATCGTCATCGCCATGCTGCTGGCGCTGGGGTTCAGCAAGCAGGCCACGCTGGCCTTCGTGATGGCAGCAGGTTTTATCGCCGATACCGCCAGCCTGCCGCTGATTGTGTCCAACCTGGTCAACATCGTGTCGGCAGACTTCTTCAAGCTGGGGTTCAGCGAATACGCCTCGGTGATGATCCCGGTGGATATCGCCGCGATCGCCGCAACGCTGGTGATGCTGCATCTCTTCTTCCGCAAGGAAATTCCCCCGGAATATGACCTGGCAAAACTCCGCGAGCCCGCGCGGGCCATTCACGATCTCCCAACGTTCAGAACGGGCTGGATCGTCCTGCTGCTTCTGCTTGTCGGTTTCTTCGTACTTGAACCTCTCGGTATTCCGGTCAGCGCCATTGCGACCGTCGGCGCGCTGATTTTATTCGCTGTCGCAAAGCGCGGACATGCGATAAACACCGGAAAAGTGCTGCGCGGCGCACCGTGGCAAATCGTTATCTTCTCGCTGGGGATGTACCTGGTGGTGTATGGCCTGCGCAATGCCGGGCTGACGGAATATCTCTCAGGCGTACTGGATAGTCTGGCCGGACACGGGCTGTGGGCTACCACGCTGGGTACCGGGTTCATCACCGCGTTCCTGTCATCCATAATGAATAATATGCCCACGGTGCTGATTGGCGCGCTCTCCATTGAGGGCAGTACGGCGACGGGATTGATCAAGGAAGCGATGATTTACGCTAACGTGATTGGCTGCGATCTGGGGCCGAAAATCACGCCTATCGGCAGCCTTGCCACCCTGCTCTGGCTCCACGTGCTGGCGCAGAAAAACATGACGATCGCCTGGGGCTACTATTTCCGGACAGGCATCATTATGACGCTGCCGGTCCTGTTTGTGACGCTCGCCGCGCTGGCGCTACGTCTCTCCTTCACCCTGTAATGAGCCACTGATATGAGCCACATCACTATCTACCACAACCCCGCCTGCGGCACCTCGCGCAACACGCTGGAGATGATCCGCAACAGCGGCACGGAGCCAGAGATTATCCTCTATCTGGAAACCCCACCGTCGCGCGATAAGCTAGCCACCCTGATTGCCGAGATGGGAATTCAGGTGCGGGATCTGCTGCGTAAAAACGTGGAGCCCTATGAGCAGCTCGGCCTTGCCGAAGATAACTTCACCGACGACCAGCTTATCGATTTTATGCTGCAACATCCGATTTTGATCAACCGCCCGATTGTGGTGACGCCCCTGGGCACTCGCCTGTGTCGCCCTTCAGAAGTCGTCCTCGACATCCTGCCGGACGCGCAGAAAGGGGCGTTTACAAAAGAGGATGGCGAAGCCATCGTGGACGCCAGCGGGAAACAGATCGTCCACAAGTAGATATACCCGGGGCAAGGGATACCTAACGGCCGCCCTCGCACGCTATCCGCCCGACCATCGCCCGGATCTCTTCGCGAGTTAACGGCGCGCGGTCGGTCACATAGTGCAGCGTCATTCCTTCAATAAACGCGTCCAGCGCGCGGGCGGTGACCGGGTCGAACCACTGCTCCAACGTATCCTGGCTCATCTTCATCCAGTCCTGCATCACCGTTTTCAGCGCCGCGCTGCGGTGCATGAAGGCGTAGAGCTGATACATCAGCGCCATGTTGTGCGGCGTCGTCACCTGCGAGCTGTGGATTAAGGAGGTGATAGCCTCGCACGCCATCTCAGGGCCGGTGACGCCAGCGAAGAAATCCCGGTACTGCTGCGACATCTGCCGGGTGAACCACGTGAAGGCCTCCTCCAGCAGCGGCTCCATGCCGTCGAAATAGTAGGTCATCGACCCCAGCGGTACGCCCGCGCAGCTGGCAATTTTACGGTGCGTGACGGCATGGATGCCGTGCTCGGCAATGGTGTCCAGGGTCGCCTGCAGAATTTTTTCCCGGCGGTGCGGATCGTTCGGTGGTCTGCTCATAAATTCCTCATCCGGTTTATGTACAAATGTACACAAACTTGCTAGTGTTGTCGCTATTGTTGTACTTCTGGTGCTATCCCAATGACGCAGACCTCTCCCCGCAAAGCCCTGCAGCTCCGCATGTGGGCGCTGTTTATGTTCTTCTTTATTCCAGGGCTGTTAATGGCCTCCTGGGCGACGCGTACGCCTGCGATCCGCGATATTTTGTCCGTCTCCACGGCAGAAATGGGCATAGTGCTCTTCGGCCTCTCGATAGGCTCGATGAGCGGCATTCTCTGCTCCGCGTGGCTGGTCAAGCGCTTCGGCACGCGGGCGGTGATCCGCACCACCATGTGCTGCGCGGTGTTCGGAATGGTGGTGCTGAGCGTCGCGCTCTGGTTTGCCTCGCCTATCCTGTTTGCGCTGGGGCTGACGGTATTTGGCGGCAGCTTCGGCTCGGCGGAAGTAGCAATTAACGTCGAAGGGGCCGCCGTCGAGCAGGAGATGAACAAAACCGTGCTGCCGATGATGCACGGTTTTTACAGCCTCGGCACGCTGGCGGGGGCTGGCGTAGGGATGGCGCTAACGGCGCTGGGCATTGCGGCCAACCTGCATATTTTGCTGGCAGCGCTGGTGTGTATTATCCCGATCCTGACCGGTATCCGATTGATCCCTGACGGCACGGGTAAAAACTCCGCTAACGAACACAAATCGGCTGAAAAAGGGCTGCCGTTCTACCGCGATATGCAGCTAATGCTGATTGGCGTGGTGGTGCTGGCGATGGCCTTTGCCGAAGGCTCTGCCAACGACTGGCTGCCGCTGCTGATGGTGGACGGACACGGCTTTAGCCCAACCTCCGGCTCGCTGATTTACGCCGGGTTTACCCTGGGCATGACCGTCGGGCGCTTTACCGGCGGCTGGTTTATTGACCGCTATAGCCGCGTGGCCGTTGTGCGCGCCAGTGCTCTGCTCGGCGGGTTAGGTATCGCGATGATCATCTTTGTGGACGTGGACTGGATTGCCGGCGTTTCGGTGATCCTGTGGGGATTGGGCGCGTCGCTTGGCTTCCCGCTGACCATTTCCGCCGCCAGCGATACCGGCCCGGATGCGCCAACGCGCGTCAGCGTGGTGGCAACCACCGGCTATCTCGCCTTCCTGGTAGGGCCACCGCTACTCGGTTTCCTGGGCGAGCACTACGGGTTGCGCAGCGCCATGCTGGTGGTATTAGGATTAGTGCTTATCGCAGCGCTGGTGGCGCGGGCGGTGGCAAAGCCGGAAGCAGAACACACGACACTGGAGAAGGGATATGAGCGTTAAACTGATTGCAGTCGACATGGATGGTACCTTTCTTAGCGATGCTAAGACCTACAATCGCGAACGTTTTCTGGCGCAGTATGCGCGCATGAAGGAGCAAGGCATTCGCTTCGTCGTCGCCAGTGGCAACCAGTATTACCAGCTGATCTCTTTCTTCCCGGAGATCGCGCATGAGATCGCCTTCGTGGCCGAAAACGGCGGCTGAGTGGTTGATGCCGGGGAAGACGTGTTCAACGGTGAGCTGACGAAAGCACATTTCGACGCCGTCGCGGCGGTGTTACTCGACGTGCCGGGCATTGAGATTATTGCCTGCGGGAAAGGCAGCGCCTATACGCTTAACGCCTATGACGATGCGTTCATTGATATTGCGTCAAAATACTATCACCGCCTCGAACGGGTGAATGACTTCAACAACCTGAGCGATATTTTCTTCAAATTCGGGCTTAACGTCTCTGACGACGAAATCCCACTGATTCAGCCCATGCTGCATGAAAAGCTGGGCGATATCATGGTGCCCGTCACCACCGGGCACGGCAGTATCGACCTGATTATCCCCGGCGTGCATAAGGCTAACGGCCTGCGGATCCTGCAGCAGCGCTGGGGGATTGAGGACGATGAGGTGGTGGCCTTTGGCGACAGCGGGAACGACGTGGAAATGCTGCGTCAGTCAGGATTCAGCTTCGCGATGGCCAATGCCAGACCGCATATTAAAGCCATTGCCCGCTTTGAAGCGCCGCATAACAACGAAGAAGGCGTTTTAAACGTGATTGAGAAGGCATTGAACGGGGACGCGCCGTTTCATTGATCGCGTGCGGCCTGGTGCCCTCACCCTGGCCCTCTCCCACGGGGAGAGGGAATAATCAGGTTAAGGCTGCAGTGCGCTTCCGACGCGTTTGTCTTTCAGGAACACCACCATTAATCCTACCCACAGCACGCCGTTGGCAAGGTTAAACAGGCTGAACAGCCCGTTGCCGCCAAACGCGTAGGCGTGTTTGCTCACCTCGATGCCGACGGTAAAAATCAGCATCTGCAGCATGCCCATTGCCGCCGACACCGTGCCTTTACTCATCTCGCTGGCAAACAGCGTCAGGCGCACCAGCCCGGCGTTCGCCACGCCGATACCGAAGGCATAGATGCTCAGCCCTGCGGTCATCCACAGGTAGGCGTGGGATGACGCCACGGTCGCAGCCGCAGCAAGGATCAGCCCCGCCGCAATCGGCCAGCCGCCCATGATAATCAGCGAACGTACGGTGCGCCGTGCCGTCAGGCGAGCCAGCACCAGGTTACCGATAATCAGCGCGCCAAAGATCGGCACCTGCAGCAGGCCGTATTCGTAGCTGCTGAGCTTTTCACCGCTGATGATAATGACCGGGGACTGGGCAATCCACGCCAGCAGCGGCAGGCTCACAAAGCCGGTTGCCAGCGCCCCCGCCACAAAGCGAACGTTTTTCAGGACGTCTTTGTAATCGCGTCCCAGCTCCTTCAGCGACAGCTTTTCACCCAGGCGGGTAGCGGTTTCCGGCATCGCGCGATGCAGGCCAAAGAAGGAGATGGCGGCGAGAACCGCGAAGAGAATAAACATCCCCTCCCACGGCGCGACGTGCACCCAGGCCGCCCCCACCAGCGGCCCTAACAGCGGCGCAATCAGCGCCACGTTCGCCATCAGCGCGGTAATTTTGATGCACACCGCCTCCTCAAACGACTCCTGGATGGCGGCATAGCCGACGGCGCCGATAAAGCACAGGCTGACCCCCTGCAGGAAACGCAGCAGCGTGAACTGTTCAATATTTTGCGCCAGCAGCGTGGCAAGACAGGTCACGATAAACCACACCACGCCCGTCAGCATCACCGGACGACGGCCAATACGGTCCGACAGCGGCCCGAGCAGCCACTGCAAAAACATGCCGCCAGCCAGATAGGCGGTCATGGAGGTTGGCACCCACTCAATACCGGCGTTGTACTGTTCCACCACGGCCAGCATGCCGGGCTGGATCATGTCGTTGCCGATATAGGTAGAAAACTCGTAGAGCACCAGACACAGGGGAAACAGTAACGCCTGACGACCCAGACGATGACCGGAAGAAGAACGGTTTATCATGCAATCTCTTTATGATGAAAAAATCGCGATGAGTGTAATGAATTGCCGCACGCTGAGATAGCACATTATCGAGATAAAACAGAAATAAAGCACATCGTGTTGTTGTTTAAGGTTTCCTTAAGTTGACGCTTATATGATAGCGATATTTCACGTCACCGACCCAAATTATGGCACTTAACTCCAGCCGTTCAGAATTGTCTAAGTTACAGACCAATAAGACAAAACGCCTTTACCGTTTGCCGCCCCGCTTTTATGGTTATCAGCTTTTCGTGCTGATAGCCCTTGCCGTGGTGTTTACCTGGCTATCTCGCGATGAAGCGCTGGATAGATGGATCACAGGGTTTTGGTACGACGCGGCGACACAGAGCTTCCCGCTGCAGAAAAATCATCTGTTGGATCTGCTGAACCACCGGCTGGCGAAGTATATCGCCATCGCGCTGGGTGCCGCGGCGCTGTTTTATGGTGCTTACAAGCGCAACGCACGGCTGGTAACAGCCGCGCTGCTGATGGGGCTTGGCGCACTGGTGGTGGGCCTGCTTAAAAGTATGAGCCACCACAGCTGCCCGTGGGATCTGGTGGAATACGGCGGTAAGGCAGTCTCTTATCCCCTGTTCAGTTCCCCCCCGGCGGAAAGCGGCCCCGGACGCTGTTTCCCCGGCGGCCATGCCTCCAGCGGTTTCATGGTGATGGGGCTGTTTTTCGCCTTCTGGCGCGAGCGTCCTCGCCTGGCCTGGTTCTTTGTGGCGCTGGGCGCGACGCTGGGCCTGGCAATGGGGTATGGCCAGGTGATGCGCGGCGCACATTTCTTCTCTCACAACCTGTGGGCCGGGTGGTGGGTTTGGTTTTCCCAGGTGGTGGTCTACGGACTTGTTTCCACCCGGTTTGCTAAAGAGTAACGACATTATGTTAGAGCAACTGAACTACGAGCTGTTTTATCTGATCAACGCCACCCCGGCGTCTCCCGAGTGGATGCTTGATTTCGCCACGTTTCTGGCGAAAGACCTGATCAGCATCGTTCCCGTGCTGGCCGTTGTCCTGTGGCTGTGGGGCCCCCGTGACCAGGTGACGGCGCAGCGCCATCTGGTGATAAAAATGGCGATGGCTCTCGGGGTTAGCGTGTTAGCCAGCTACATCCTCGGACACGCTTTCCCGCACGATCGTCCCTTCGTCGATCGTGTCGGCTATACCTTCCTGCACCATGCGCCGGATGACTCCTTCCCGAGCGATCACGGCACGGTGATTTTTACCTTTGCCCTGGCATTCTTCTTCTGGCATCGCCTGTGGTCCGGCGCGGTGCTCATGGTGGTGGCGGCCGCTATCGCCTGGTCCCGCGTCTATCTCGGCGTCCACTGGCCGTTGGATATGGTAGGCGGCTTCCTGGTGGGGCTGATGGGCTGCGTCAGCGCGTCAATCCTCTGGAGCCTCTTCGGCCCGGCGCTCTATCGCGGTTTATCTCGGGTTTATCGCGTGCTGTTTGCCCTCCCGATCCGCAAGGGTTGGATACGTGACTAACCCCGGTCTGACAGGTTACACTTGAGCCCCCGCCCTGCGGGGGCTCACTTTTTTACCCCGAGGAACTATGGAAACACGTCGCGATGACCGCATTGCTCAGCTGCTCCAGGCGCTGAAGCGCAGTGATAAGCTGCATCTGAAAGAGGCTGCCACTCTGCTCGGCGTCTCCGAGATGACCATTCGTCGTGACCTGAACAGCGAGAGCGCCCCCGTGGTGCTGCTGGGCGGCTATATCGTGCTGGAGCCGCGCAGCGCCAGCCATTACCTGATTAGCGATCAAAAGACGCGTCTGGTTGAAGAAAAACGCAAAGCCGCGCGGCTTGCGGCCTCGCTGGTGCAGCCGCATCAGACGCTGTTTTTTGACTGCGGAACGACTACGCCGTGGATCATCGAAGCCATCGACAGCAGCATTCCCTTTACCGCCGTCTGTTACTCGTTAAACACCTTCCTGGCGCTGCAGGAAAAGCCCGAGTGCCGGGTGATCCTCTGCGGTGGAGAGTTCCACGCCAGCAACGCCATTTTCAAGCCGCTGGATCTCCAGGACACGCTGAGCAACCTATGCCCGGATATCGCCTTTTACTCTGCGGCAGGCGTGAGCGTCCGTCAGGGGGCAACCTGCTTTAACCTGGAAGAGCTGCCGGTGAAGCACTGGGCATTAAATGCGGCGCAGTACCACGTGCTGGTTGTCGATCGCAGCAAGTTTGGCAAGGTGCGTTCGGCAAGAATGGGTGAACTGGCGCAGTTTGACGCCATCGTGAGCGATTGCCGGCCGGATGACGAGTATGTGGCCTATGCGAAGGCGCAGCAGGTGAAGTTGATGTATTGAGAGGGGTGCGGCCTGATGCCCTCACCCCGGCCCTCTCCCACAGGGAGAGGGAGAAAACCCATAAGGTTTAGCTAAACCAGCTGCCAAACCATCCGTGTAATTTCATCATCACGAAATCCCACATCCGGCTGAAGAAGCCGCCCTCTTCTACCGCTTCCATCACGATCAGCGGGCGCTGTTCAATCGATTTGCCGTTCAGCTGGAAATCAATCGTCCCGACGACCTGGCCTTTTTTCAGCGGCGCGGTCAGCTGTGGATCGGTCAGGGTATAGCTGGCCTTCAGGTTTTTCAGCTGGCCGCGCGGAATAGTCACTGAACCCGCCTCGCCGGCCCCCAGATTCACCTCGCTCTTGTCACCAAACCAGACGCGCTGGCTGATGAACGTGGCATCGGGCTTAATCGGCGTCACGGTTTCAAAGAAGCGGAAGCCCCAGGTCAGCAGCTTTTCTGATTCGTTAAAGCGAATGCGGTCCGTTTTGGTGCCCAGCACGACCGAGATCAGGCGCATGTCGCCCTGGGTCGCGGAAGCCACCAGGTTGTAGCCCGCCCCTGCCGTTGTGCCGGTCTTCATGCCGTCCACGTTGACGTTGCTGCTCCACAGCAGACGGTTGCGGTTAGGCTGGCGGATCTTGTTGAAGGTAAACTCTTTCTCTTTATGGATGGCGTATTCATCCGGCACGTCGTGGATCAGCGCCTTCCCCAGCAGCGCCATATCGCGCGCGGTGCTGAACTGGCCCGGCGCATCCAGGCCATGAACCGTTTTGAAGGTGGTGTTGGTTAAGCCCAGCTTCTGCGCGTAGCCATTCATAAGCCCAATGAATGAATCCTGGCTACCCGCCACATAATCCGCCAGCGCAATACAGGCATCGTTACCCGACTGAATGATCACCCCTTTATTCAGATCGGAAACGGAAACCTGATCGCCAGGCTTGAGAAACATCACGGAAGAACCGCGCAGCGCCGGGTTGCCGGTCGCCCAGGCGTCCTTCCCGATGGTGACCATATCATCGAGCTTAATCTTGCCCGCTTTTAACGCCTGCCCGACCACGTAGCTGGTCATGATTTTTGTCAGGCTGGCCGGGTCAAGCTGCTCGTCGGCGTTGCCTTCTGCCAGCACTTTCCCGCTGGCGTAATCCATCAGGATCCAGGCGCGCGCATCCACCGGCGGCGCTTCGGGCGCAGCCTGCTCGGCCGCATAGAGAGTTGGTGCAAACAGGAAAAGGAGCGCAGAGCCTGCCGCCAGGCCGCGCAGAGAAGTCATTTTTCGCGTCATAAATGCCACCCGAGTGTCCATTCAAAAAATTACGTCACATCACCGTGTCGCAAGAAGCGATGAGTAATAGCGCACTAAAACTTTTAAAGAAACCTAAACCAGGTAAAGTTTTTAAAGTTTATGCAATAACGTCCCGATACGCTTTGATTCATGCGATTTATTTGTCTCCTGTTGCGTAATTGTTAGGTTTATCTCAACATGGCGAATCGCTGACTCGGATTCACATCTCATCGGGAGTAAATATGATTACGCTGTGGGGCAGGAACAACTCAACCAACGTGAAGAAGGTGCTCTGGACGCTGGAAGAGCTGGATTTACCGTTTAAGCAGGTGATGGCAGGCCTGGAGTTTGGCGTGAACAAAGAGGCCGACTATCTGGCCATGAACCCAAATGGCCTGGTGCCGCTGCTGCGCGATGAAGAAACTGACGCGACGCTGTGGGAGTCCAACACGATTGTGCGTTACCTCGCCGCCCAGTACGGACAGAACCGCCTGTGGGTGGACAGCCCGGCACGGCGCGCGCAGGGTGAAAAGTGGATGGACTGGGCGAACCAGACGCTCTCTCCGACTCACCGCGTGATCCTGATGGGGCTTATCCGGACGCCTGAAGCCGAGCGAGATTATCCCGCCATTCATGCCGCACAGGACGCCTGCGAAACTCTGTTTGCGATGATGGACGACGAGCTGGCGAAGCACGCATGGTTCTCCGGCGACGCCTTCGGCGTGGGCGATATCGCCGTTGCGCCTTTCATCTGGAATCTGACCAATATGGGGCTGAAATGGACGCCGCGCCCTCATCTCGAGCGCTGGCTCCAGCAGCTGAGCGATCGCCCGGCGTACCGCAAGGTCGTGATGATCCCGGTTACCTGATCACCCGTCGGACGGGCTAACCTTCAACAGCTGCCCGTCCGATTCGTCGGTCAGCACATAGAGATAACCATCCGGCCCGACCCGCACGTCGCGGATGCGCCGATCGTTATCGCCCAGAATGCGCCCGTCCTCCGTCACCTTGTTGCCGTCCACGCTCATGACGATAACGTCCTTTTCCTTCAACGCGCCGACGAACAGCTTATTTTTCCACTGCGGGAAGACGTCGCTGTTATAAAACGCCATACCGCTCACGGCAGGTGAAACCTTCCAGACAAACAGCGGCTTTTCGGTTCCTTCAACGTGCTCACCTTTGGCTTCCGGGATCTTCAGGCCGCTGTAGTTAATGCCGTGGGTCGCCAGCGGCCAGCCGTAATTCTTCCCTTTTTCTGGGATGTTGATTTCATCCCCGCCGCGCGGGCCGTGCTCGTTAAGCCACAGCGCGTCGCTCCAGGGGTTCATCGCCATCCCCTGAGGGTTACGAATGCCGTAGGACCAGATTTCAGGACGCGCGCCGGAGGTGTTCACAAAGGGGTTATCCGAAGGCACTTTTCCATCCTCGGTCAGACGCACCACCTTGCCCTGTAGCTTGTCCAAATCCTGCGCCGTCGGGCGCTGGTTATTCTCCCCGAGGCCGATAAACAGGTAGCCTTTACCGTCAAACACTAACCGACCGCCAAAGTGGTTCCCCGTGGAGAGCTTCGGCGTCTGGCGTAACACCACCCGGAAGGCTTCAATCCGCGAGAGATCGTCGCTTAAGCGGCCATAGCCCACCGCCGTTCCCGCTTTGCCGTCATCCCCCTCTTCGGCATAGCTGAGCCATATTCGTCGAGATTTTGCGAAGTCCGGTGCCAGCACCACGTCGAGCAGCCCGCCCTGTCCGTTTGCCCAGACGCTGGGCACGCCGACGATCGGATCGGAAAGCCCTTTCCCCGCCTGCCAGTGTTTTAGCTGCCCGCCCCGAAGCGTCACGAGCAGCCCTTTGTTATCCGGCAGAAATGCCAGTGACCAGGGATGATCGAGCCGGTTCTGCAACACCTCTACGTTCACCGCGCCCAGCGCGGCAAGAAGATAAGCGGGAAATAACAACGCGGGCAGGAAAATCAGGGAGGATCGATGCATAACGCGCTCCTTTTTCGGCATATGGCTTAAAGGTTAGCCACAACCCCCGGTCGCGTTACTACTTTTACAAAAGCTTAATCAGAAGGGGGAGTTACCTCCCCCGGATCTAATGCTCTTCAAGCTGAGCGTGCTTGTTGAGACACATGATGCAAAGAGAGAGCGTCGTCAGGCAGTTCTCAAGCTTTTCTGCGTCCACGGCAATAAAATTGGGGCAATCATGACGCCCATTCATCAGGCATACCCCTGCGATGGAAAGCATTTCGGCGGCACGACGCAGCGCGATTAGCTCGCTTTCTGCGTATTCCGCTTTCAGAACGGGTGCTTTTTCACGCATAAAATTGCAAAGTTCAAAGAAGTTATCACGCAGATGTTCGCTTTCGCCGACTGACATATACCCTTTGGCCTTCCTCAACTGGAGATAAGCAGCAAGGTCGAGTCGGGCGTTGATCAGCTTGTAAAGCAGATCGCGTTTCAGTCTGTCAACGGACATGCTTTTTCCTCCTCTGTCAGCCATGTTGCACATTCAGAATAAGGTTAATTTTTGTACAATTGTCTGCTTGAGATCAATAAATCATAACTGATTAACATCATTTACAATGTTACAACCTCAGAGGGCGTCATCTGCCCTGCAAAGAGTGTATAAATCCCCCGCAATACGCTGTAAAATCCCGCCCTGATAACTCCATAATTGATGAATTTTTAACCTATGAGCAATGTTACGCACCAGCCGAAAATCGGCTTCGTCTCCCTCGGCTGCCCGAAAAACCTGGTGGATTCCGAACGCATCCTGACCGAACTTCGTACCGAAGGCTATGACGTGGTGCCAAGCTACGACAACGCCGATATGGTGATCGTTAACACCTGCGGGTTCATCGACAGCGCGGTTCAGGAATCTCTGGAAGCCATCGGCGAAGCCCTGACTGAAAACGGCAAGGTTATTGTGACCGGCTGCCTGGGCGCAAAAGTGGATCAGATCCGCGAAGTGCATCCGAAGGTGCTGGAGATCACCGGCCCGCACAGCTATGAGCAGGTGCTGGAACATGTTCATCACTACGTGCCAAAACCAAAGCACAACCCGTTCCTGAGCCTGGTGCCGGAACAGGGCGTGAAGCTGACGCCGCGCCACTATGCTTACTTAAAAATTTCCGAAGGCTGCAACCACCGCTGCACCTTCTGCATTATCCCGTCCATGCGTGGCGATCTGGTGAGCCGCCCTATCGGCGAAGTGCTGGCAGAAGCCAAACGTCTGGCCGACGCGGGCGTGAAGGAGCTGCTGGTCATCTCTCAGGACACCTCAGCCTACGGCGTGGACGTCAAACACCGCTCCGGCTTCCACAACGGCGAGCCGGTGAAGACCAGCATGGTGGGCCTGTGCGAGCAGCTGTCCAAGCTCGGTATCTGGACGCGTCTGCACTACGTCTACCCGTACCCGCACGTTGACGACGTGATCCCGCTGATGGCGGAAGGCAAAATTCTGCCGTACCTGGATATCCCGCTGCAGCACGCCAGCCCGCGCATTCTCAAGCTGATGAAGCGCCCTGGCTCCGTTGACCGCCAGCTGGCGCGCATCAAGCAGTGGCGCGAAATCTGCCCGGAACTGACCCTGCGCTCCACCTTCATCGTCGGCTTCCCGGGTGAAACCGAAGAAGACTTCCAGATGCTGCTCGACTTCCTGAAGGAAGCGCGTCTGGACCGCGTCGGCTGCTTCAAGTACAGCCCGGTCGAGGGCGCAACCGCCAACGAGCTGGCGGATCAGGTGCCGGAAGAGGTGAAAGAAGAGCGCTGGAACCGCTTCATGCAGCTGCAGCAGCAGATCTCTGCCGAGCGTCTGCAGGAAAAAGTCGGCCGCGAAATTCTGGTGATTATCGACGAAGTGGACGAAGAAGGCGCGATTGGCCGCAGCATGGCGGATGCCCCTGAAATCGACGGCGCGGTGTACCTGAACGGCGAAACCAGCGTTAAGCCGGGTGATATTATTCGCGTGAAGGTTGAAAACGCGGATGAGTATGATTTGTGGGGTAGCCGGGTTTAATTACATTCCCCTCACCCCGACCCTCTCCCCAAAGGGGCGAGGGGGAAAACCGCACCGAGCAGTCCCCTCTCCCCTCCGGGGAGAGGGTTAGGGTGAGGGGCAATAAACCTACCCCTTAATCCTCGGATCCAGCGCGTCGCGCAGCCCATCTCCCAGCAGGTTAAACGCCAGCACGGTCAGGAAAATCGCCAGGCTCGGGAAGATCGCCACGTGTGGCGCAATCACCATATCCGCCCTCGCCTCGTTCAGCATCGCGCCCCACTCCGGCGTCGGTGGCTGCGCGCCTAGCCCCAGAAACGACAGGCTGGCCGCCGAGATAATCGATACGCCGATGCGCATGGTGAAATAGACCACGATGGACGACACCGTACCCGGCAGAATGTGGCTGAACAGGATCGTGGTATCGCTGGCCCCCATACTGCGGGCGGATTCGATAAAGGTCTGCTGCTTCAGCACCAGCGTGTTGCCGCGCACCAGACGCGCAAAGGCCGGAATCGAAAAGACCGCAACCGCAATGATGACGTTCGCCATGCCGCTGCCCATGATCGCCACCACCGCAATCGCCAGCAGGATGCCGGGGAAGGCAAACAGCACGTCGCAGATACGCATGATGATGCGGTCCCACCAGCCTTCGTAATACCCGGCCACCAGACCCAGCACCGTGCCGATCGCCGCGCCGATTAATACCGCAAAGACCCCTGCGGCCAGGGATATCTGTGCGCCCACCAGCACGCGGCTGAAAATATCGCGTCCGAGCGAATCCACGCCAAACCAGTGCATCATCGACGGACCGTCGTTCAGACGATCGTAATCAAAGTAGTTTTCGGCATCAAACGGTGCCACCCACGGCGCAATAATGGCCACCACGATCAGCAGCAGCACAAACAGCCCTGCCGTCATGGCGACAGGCTGGCGACGGAAACGCCGCCAGAATTCAGACCACGGCGTGCGGATATGGTCCGGCTTGAGCCCCGGCATAGCGCTTAACACCGCCTGACGACGCCAGTTCAACAATCGCATCTTACTTGTACCTGATGGCCGGGTTAATGGCGGCGTAGAGCACGTCCACCACTAAGTTGATAAGAATAAACTCCAGCGAGAAGAGCAGGACTTCTGCCTGTATCACCGGGTAATCGCGCATGTCGACCGAATCGACCAGCAGGCGCCCCAGCCCCGGCCAGTTGAAGACCTTCTCCACCACGATAGAGCCGCCCAGCAGGAAGCCAAACTGCAGCCCCATCATCGTTACCACCGGGATCATCGCGTTGCGAAAACCGTGCTTGAGGATGACCCACTTCTCGCTCACCCCTTTCGCCCGCGCGGTGCGGATGTAGTCTTCGCTCAGCACGTCAACAAACGAGGCGCGGGTAAAGCGGGCCATTACCGCGGCAACGGCCGCGCCCAGCGTCATGGAGGGGAGAATATAGTGCTTCCAGGTGTCGGCACCCACGGTCGGCAGCCAGCCCAGCTCGACGGAGAAGATCTGCATCAGCAGCATGCCCAGCGCAAACGCCGGGAAGGAGATGCCGGTCACCGCCAGCGCCATGCCCAGCTTATCCGGCCAGCGGTTGCGCCAGATAGCCGCGACAATCCCCGCCCCCAGGCCAAACACCACCGCCCAGCTCATGCTGGCGAGAGTGAGCCAGAAGGTGGGCATAAAGCGGCTGGCGATCTCTTCCGATACCGGGCGACGCGACACCATCGAGGTGCCAAAATCGCCCTGCAGCACGTTGCCCATATAGTGCAGAAACTGCTTATACAGCGGCTGGTCGAGACCCAGCTGCTTGCGCACAAGGTCGATAACGGTCGCATCAGCCTCCGGCCCCGCCACCAGACGCGCCGGATCGCCCGGCAGCATATGAACGAACAAAAACACCAGCACCGCCACGATAAGCAGCGTCGGGATCAGCCCCAGCAGGCGTTTACAAACATAATTCAGCATGAGTTTATTTTAGATCCGCGTCTTCAAAGCTAAAGCCCGTGTCCGGCATGATGTAGAACCCGGTCAGCGCTTTGTTATGGGCAGACACCAGCTTTTCGACCACCAGCGGCACCCACGGCGACTCTTTCCAGATGATATCCTGCGCCTCTTTATACAGGCGCGCTTTCTCTTCCGGTTTGGTCGTTTTCAGCGCGTCGGCCAGGTCTTTGTCCACCTGCGGATTGCTGTAGAACGCGGTATTGAAAAGCGTTGGCGGCCAGTTCTGCGAGGCAAACAGCGGGGAAAGCGCCCAGTCCGCTTCGCCGGTAGAGGCCGTCCAGCCGGTGTAGAACATCCGCACGCCGCTCTCTTTCTGCCCTTTGCCCTCCACTTCCGCCGCACGCTGTCCGGCATCCATTGCGGTGACCTGCGCCTTAATCCCCACCTGCGCCAGCTGCTGCTGGGTGAACTGCAGCACCTTCTGGGCGGTACTGTGATTATGGGACGACCACAGCGTGGTGCTAAAGCCGTTCGGGAAACCGGCTTCCTTCAGCAGCTCGCGCGCTTTAGCGGGATCGTACGGCCACGGCTGATAGCGTTGCGCGTATTCAATGGCCGGCGGCAGCACGCCCGCTGCCGGGGTGGCATAGCCCGCAAAGGCCACCTTCACCAGCGCCTGGCGGTTAATAGCGTAATTGATGGCTTCACGCACCTTCGGGTTATCGAACGGTTTTTGCGTGACGTTCATGCTGATGTAGCGCTGCATGATTGACGGGCTGGCAACCAGCTCCAGCTTGCTGTTTTTCGCCAGCAGCGCCGCCTGTTCGTACGGGATCGGGAAGGCAAACTGCGCTTCACCGGTTTGCAGCATCGCCGCGCGGGTGTTGTTGTCCACCACCGGACGCCAGGTGATGGTGTCGAGCTTCGGCAAGCCCTGCTGCCAGTATCCGGCGAATTTCTTCACCTTCACAAAATCGGTCTGATTCCAGGTAAGCAGCTCGTACGGACCGGTGCCGACCGGGTGGAAGCCAATCTCCTTGCCGTATTTCTTCAGCGCCGCCGGCGAAATCATTGCCGTTGCCGGGTGCGCCAGAATGTTGATGAACGCAGAGAACGGCTCTTTCAGGGTAATTTTCACCGTCGCCGGGTCAACCGCCTCGGTGCTGGCGATGTTTTTATACAGGTTATAACGCTTGAGGCTGTTTTCCGGGTTGCTGGCGCGGTCGAGGTTGACCTTCACCGCGTCCGCGTTGAAATCCGTGCCGTCCTGGAACTTCACGCCGGAGCGCAGCTTGATGGTATACACCAGCCCGTCATCCGAAACGGTATAGCTCTCCGCCAGCACGTTTTTCAGCTTCATCTCTTTATCCAGGCCAAACAGCCCCTGGTAGAACGATTTCGCCACCGCCTGCGACAGCGTGTCGTTAGCGTCATACGGATCGAGCGTTGTGAAATTGGAGCCAACCGCCACCACCACATCTTTGGCAGCGAACGCGGGGGATGCGGCCAGGGCTGCCGTCACGCTCGCGGCTAACAGCCATGTCCGAGCAACAAATTTAACCATTGTGTTCTCCTGCCTGTTGTACGTTATAACCGCGAGAATGCATTGTCCTGACGCGGCGGTGCGACAAAATGTCCGGGGCCGACTTCGCGCAGCGTAACCCGCTCCACGCTTTCACCCCTTTTACGAATATTGCTCGGCATTTCGTCCTGCAGCAGCACGCGCTGGGCGTGGCGATGCGCAGGATCGGCAACCGGTACGGCGGCCATCAGCTTGCGGGTGTAGGGATGCTGCGGGTTTTCAAAAACCGCGCGGCGCGGGCCAATTTCAACGATTTGCCCCATGTACATCACCGCCACCCGATGGCTGATACGCTCAACCACCGCCATATCGTGCGAGATAAAGAGGAACGCGATCCCCATATCCCGCTGCAAATCGAGCATTAAGTTGATGATTTGCGCGCGGATAGAGACGTCCAGCGCCGAGACGGACTCATCCGCAATCACCACCTTCGGATTCAGCGCCAGCGCCCGCGCAATGCAAATACGCTGCCGCTGACCGCCGGAAAATTCGTGCGGATAGCGCCAGGCGTGTTCGGGCTTCAGCCCCACCCGCTCCAGCAGCCAGGCCACACGACGCTGCGCCGCTTCGCCGTCAAGCAGGTTATGCACCCGAAGCGGCTCCATAATCGAGTACCCTATCGTATGGCGCGGATCGAGAGAGGCATACGGGTCCTGAAATATGAACTGAATGTCCCGGCGTATCGCCTGCAGCCGGCTGTCCGGCAGGGTATCGATACGCTCCCCGTTGAAGGTAATACTCCCTTCCTGCGATTCCACCAGCCTGAGCAGCGCCCGCCCGGTGGTGGATTTACCGCAGCCGGACTCCCCCACCAGCGCCAGCGTTTCGCCTGGCCACAGGTCAAAGCTGACGTTTTCAACCGCATGCACTTCGCGCTTCACGCGGTTCAGTATTCCGCCGCGCAGGGGAAAACGGGTGACCAGATCGCGCACTTCAAGGATCGGTTTGCCCGGCACCACCGTATCCTGTTCGACTTCCTGTTGTTCTGCCAGCTCCTGGGTGTTGAGCGGAAAACGGCGCGGTAAATCGCTGCCGTTCATCGCCCCAAGACGCGGCACCGCCGCCAGCAGCGCTTTGGTGTAAGGATGAACAGGCGCATGAAAGATCTGCTCAACCGTGCCCGTCTCCACGGCGTGCCCCTGGTGCATCACCAGTACGCGGTCAGCGATATCCGCCACCACGCCCATATCGTGGGTGATAAAAATCACCCCCATGTCCATCTCCTGCTGCAGCACTTTGATGAGCTGCAGGATCTGCGCCTGAATGGTGACGTCCAGCGCCGTCGTCGGCTCGTCGGCGATCAGCACCGCCGGGCGGCACGACAGCGCCATGGCGATCATCACCCGCTGGCGCATTCCGCCGGAAAGCTGGTGCGGGTAGCGCGCTAAAATGGCCTGCGCCTCCGGAATACGTACCAGCTCAAGCATCCGTTTGGCCTCAAGGAGCGCTTCATCGCCGCTCAGCCCCTGATGCAGCCGAATGGACTCGGCAATTTGTTCCCCCACCGGAAAGACCGGGTTCAGGGAGGTCATCGGCTCCTGGAAGATCATGGCGATATCCGCCCCGCGCACGCCCTGCATCTGCGAGGCGCTCAGTTCGTTTAAATCGATGACCTGTCGGTTGCGGCGGCGCAGCAGCATTTGCTCGCTGGTCACCTGCCCGCCCGTCTGTTCAAGCAGGCGCATCAATGCCAGCGCGGTGACGGATTTACCTGAACCGGACTCCCCCACGATCGCCAGCGTTTCGCCGCGGTTAAGCGAAAACGATAAATTCGGTACTGCAGGGATGAACTGCCGCTCTTCCTGAAAGGCAATATTCAGCTGATGAACCGCCAGTACTTCCCGGCTGTCCAGCTCTTCACTGTGCGGCACGCGTTGCCCCCTTATTCACGATAAATCCCCGTACTGGGCTCGTCACCCGCATAGCCCCAGGCGCGGTACATCCCTTCGCTGTTGAACGGCAACGCCACGTTGCCCTCACGATCCACCGCAATAAGCCCGCCGACGCCGCCCAGCGCGGGCAATTTTTCCATCACCACGCGCTCGCAGGCCTCGCTCAGGCTTAGTCCGCCGTAGTCCATCAGCGCGGTGATGTCGTATGCCGCAAGTGCACGAATAAAGACTTCGCCGGTGCCGGTACAGGACACGGCGGCCGTGGCGTTATTGGCATAGCATCCTGCCCCCGGCAGCGGGCTGTCGCCTACCCGCCCAGGCAGCTTGTTGGTCATCCCGCCGGTCGAAGTTGCGGCAGCAAGATTGCCTGCTTTATCGAGCGCAACCGCGCCAACGGTGCCCATTTTGGTGCGCTCATCCAGCGGCGCGACGTGGTCAAGCTGCGTCTTTCCTGCCGTACGGGCGTCCAGCAGCTGCTGATAGCGCTCCTCGGTAGAAAACAGATCGGGCGATACCGCGTCCATCCCGTGCTCGAAGGCAAATTGCTCTGCGCCCGCCCCCGCCAGCAGCACGTGCGGGCTCGCCTCCATCACCAGCCGCGCGGCCAGAATGGGATTTCGCAGACGGCTCACGCCCGCTACCGCTCCGGCTTTCAGGGTAATCCCGTCCATCACGCAGGCGTCCAGCTCGTGGGTTTCATCCCGCGTATAGACTGAACCGATCCCCGCGTTAAACAGCGGGCACTCTTCCAGCAGGCGCACCGCCTCGGTGACCACATCCAGCGCGCTCTCGCCCGCCTCCAGCATTCGCTGCCCCGTTTCCACAATGGCAGACAGCGCGTCAATGTAGCGCTTCTCCTGCTCAGGGCTGAGCTGTGCACGGGTGATTGCCCCGGCGCCACCATGAATCGCGATTACCGCATTAACCATTTCGCCTCACCCGTCAGCCTGATTTGCGGCTTTTTCTATAAATATCATTATCGTCGATGAAACTTCAGATGATTTTTGAATATAGAAAGACGCAACTGTGATGTAAAGCGTACACCCATCGGGTCATACAGTTAGCCGCACTTTTCTGCCATAATGAGCGCTTTCGTTGTTACTCCGCAGGAGCCCACCATGGATTTTACCGCCGGACTGATGCCGCTTGAGACGGCACTCACGCAGATGCTTGACCGTATTTCCCCGCTGCATGACGTAGAGACGCTGCCCCTCGCCCGCTGTTTTGGCCGCATTGTCGCCCGCGATATCGTCTCCCCGCTTAACGTGCCGGGGTTTGATAATTCCGCGATGGACGGTTACGCGGTACGCCTGGCGGATATTCAGGCGGGTAACGCCCTGCCGGTGGCGGGTAAAGCCTTTGCGGGTCAGCCGTTTAGCGGCGAATGGCCTGCGGGCACCTGCGTGCGCATCATGACCGGCGCGCCCGTTCCGACAGGCTGCGACGCCGTGGTGATGCAGGAAGAGACGGAACAGACCGACGACGGCGTGCGTTTTACCGCCAGCGTCAAAGCGGGGCAGAACATCCGCCGCACGGGCGAAGATATCACGCTTGGCGCAACGGTCTTTGCCGCCGGGCAAAAGCTGACGGTCGCTGAGCTGCCGGTGCTGGCCTCGCTCGGCGTTGCGGAAATCGACGTGATCCGCAAGGTGCGCGTCGCCGTTTTCTCCACCGGCGACGAGCTGCAGCTTCCGGGCCAGCCGCTGCAGGAGGGCCAGATTTACGATACCAACCGCCTGGCGGTGCACCTGATGCTGGAGCAGCTGGGCTGCGAGGTGATTAACCTCGGCATCATTCCTGACGACCCGGAAAAACTGCGCGCCGCGTTTATCGAAGCGGATAAATCCGCCGACGTGGTCATCAGCTCCGGCGGCGTCTCCGTGGGCGAAGCGGATTACACCAAAACCATCCTCGAAGAGCTGGGCGAAATCGCCTTCTGGAAGCTCGCCATCAAGCCGGGCAAACCGTTCGCCTTTGGCAAGCTGCAACACAGCTGGTTCTGCGGCCTGCCGGGTAATCCGGTCTCGGCGGCACTCACCTTCTACCAACTGGCGATCCCGCTGCTGGCGAAGCTTTCCGGCAACAGCGACAGCCCGCTGCCGGCACGCCAGCGCGTGCGCGCCGTCACGCGCCTGAAAAAATCGCCGGGCCGCCTCGATTTCCAGCGCGGGATTCTGGCGCGCAACGCGGACGGCGAATTGGAAGTGAGCACCACCGGGCATCAGGGCTCGCACATTTTTAGCTCCTTCAGCCAGGGCAACTGCTTTATCGTGCTGGAGCGCGAGCGCGGCAATGTGGAAGCAGGCGAGTGGGTTGAGGTTGAACGTTTTAACCACCTGTTCGGAGGCTGACATGACGGTGGAGCTGAGCGACCCGGAGATGATGCGCTACAACCGCCAGATTGTTTTGCGCGGGTTTGACTTTGAAGGGCAGGAAGCGCTTAAGGCAGCAAACGTGCTGGTTGTCGGTCTCGGCGGCCTGGGCTGCGCCGCCGCGCAGTACCTTGCGGCGGCTGGCGTGGGCAGGATGACGCTGCTGGATTTCGATACCGTGTCGGTGTCCAACCTGCAGCGCCAGACGCTGCACAGCGACGCGACCGTAGGGCAACCAAAAGTCGAGTCCGCCAGGGCTGCGCTGGCGCGCATCAACCCCAACGTTCAGTTCACCCTGATTGACGCGATGCTGGACGAAGACGCGCTCTTTGCGCAGATCGCTCAGCACGACCTGGTGCTGGACTGCACCGACAACGTCACCGTCCGTAACCAGCTGAACGCGGGCTGTTTTGCCCACAAAATCCCGCTGGTCTCCGGCGCGGCGATCCGCATGGAGGGGCAAATCAGCGTCTTTACCTACGCCGAGGGTGAACCCTGCTACCGCTGCCTGAGCCGCCTGTTCGGCGAGAACGCCCTGACCTGCGTCGAAGCGGGCGTGATGGCGCCGTTAGTGGGCGTGATTGGCGCCCTGCAGGCGATGGAAGCGATCAAAGTCCTGGCGCACTACGGCACGCCTGCCGCGGGAAAAATCGTGATGTATGACGCGATGACCTGCCAGTTCCGCGAGATGAAGCTGATGCGTAACCTGGGGTGTGAAGTGTGCGGAGGTTAAACCCTGCTGCGGGATGATGCCCTCACCCCGGCCCTCTCCCACAGGGAGAGGGAGAAAATCGTAGGCCGGGTAAGCGTGAGCGCCACCCGGCAACAGCATTAGATCGACGTCCGTCCAAACGCCCCCTGCCAGTCCTGCTCAAACTTCACAATCGCCGCATCCACGGCCGGAGAGGTAATAAACTGCTGCGCCACGTCCAGCGGCAGCGTGATGGACTCGCACCCTGCCAGCAGGCAGTCCAGCGCCTGACGCGGCGTTTTAAAGCTCGCGGCCAGCACCTTTGACTGCGGGGCGTGCAGCGTCAGCAGCTGCTGTAGCTCAACAACCGTCTGGATACCGTCCCCGCCCTGCGCGTCGACGCGGTTAACGTAAGGCGCCACATACTCAGCCCCCGCCAGCGCGGAGAGCATCCCCTGCGCGGCGCCGTATACCGCCGTGCCCAGCGTTGGAATACCTTCCGCTTTCAGCATCTTGATCGCCGCCAGCCCTTCCGCGGTCACCGGCACTTTCACTACCAGGTCGTTAATGATGGCGCGCAGCCTGCGCGCGTCTTCCACCATCCCTTCGGCAGTGGTCGCCATCACCTGGGCGAACAGACGGCCTTTGCCGCCCAGCGCGTCGTGCAGCTCTGGCAGCAACACGTCCAGCGGCGTTTTGCCTGCCGCCACAATGCTTGGGTTGGTGGTCACGCCCGCCAGCGGGAAGATACGCGCCAGCTTTTTCACTGCCGCAACGTCTGATGTGTCGAGATAAAGTTCCATGATGTCGCCCTCAAAATTAGCCTGCACTTACCCTATCACGACAAAACCTGCTCAAGAGTTGACCTGCATCAAGATAACTTTCATTCGAAAGTAATTTAATCTTCATATGCAACACGAGGGCAAAAATATGATCTTCAACATTCAGCGTTACTCTACCCACGATGGCCCCGGTATTCGAACCGTGGTGTTCCTGAAGGGCTGCTCGCTGGGCTGTCGCTGGTGCCAGAACCCGGAAAGCCGCTCCCGCAGCCGGGACGTGCTGTTTGATGCGCGCCTGTGCCTGGACGGCTGCGATCTGTGCCAGCAGGCGGCGCCGGGCTGTATCGAACGCGCGCTGAACGGGCTGGTCATTCACCGTGAGAAGCTTGATGACGCCACGCTCAACGCCCTCACCGACTGCTGCCCGACGCAGGCGCTCACCGTCTGCGGTGAAGATAAGCAGGTAGAAGATATTATGGCGACCGTGCTGCGCGATAAACCCTTCTACGACCGCAGCGGCGGCGGGATCACCCTCTCCGGCGGCGAGCCGTTTATGAACCCTGAACTGGCGCACGCCCTGTTTAAAACCAGCCACGAACAGGGGATCCACACCGCCGTCGAAACCTGTCTTCACGTGCCGTGGCACTATATCGAGCCGTCATTACCCTACGTCGATCTGTTCCTCGCCGACCTGAAGCACGTCGATAGCGAGGTGTTTAAACAGTGGACGGACGGTTCGGCTAAGCGGATCCTGGATAACCTGAAACGCCTTGCCGCGGCCGGGAAAAAAATCACCATCCGCGTGCCGCTGATCCAGGGCTTTAACGCCGATGAAGCGTCCATAACCGCCGTTACCAACTTCGCCGCCGATGAACTCGGCGTCGAGGATATTCATTTTCTGCCGTATCACACGCTGGGCATGAACAAATACACCCTGCTCGGCCAACCCTACTCTGCCCCTGACAAACCGCTGGATAACCCTGCCCTGCTGGACTTCGCGCAGCAGTACGCCTGCCAGAAAGGGTTAACCGCGACCTTACGAGGATAAACCTATGACAACCCTGAATCTCAGCACCCTCAGCGAGCGCATTAAGGCGCACAAAATGGCCCTGGTGCACATCGTTAAGCCGCCGGTCTGTACCGAGCGCGCGCAGCATTACACCGAAATGTACCAGCAGCACATGGACAAGCCGATCCCGGTACGTCGCGCCCTGGCCCTGGCGCATCACCTGGCTGAACGCACCATCTGGATCAAACACGACGAGCTAATCATCGGTAACCAGGCAAGCGAAGTGCGCGCCGCGCCGATTTTCCCGGAATACACCGTCTCCTGGATTGAGAAAGAGATCGACGATCTGGCGGACCGCCCGGGCGCGGGCTTTGCGGTGAGCGAAGAGAACAAGCGCGTGCTGCACGAGATCTGCCCGTGGTGGCGCGGCCAGACGGTGCAGGACCGCTGCTACGGCATGTTTACCGACGAGCAGAAAGGACTGCTGGAAACCGGCATTATCAAAGCCGAAGGCAACATGACCTCCGGCGACGCGCACCTGGCGGTGAACTTCCCGCTGGTGCTGGAGAAAGGCCTCGACGGCCTGCGCGCCAAAGTGGCCGAGCGCCGCTCGCGCATCAACCTGACGGTGCTGGAAGACCTGCACGGCGACCAGTTCCTGAAGGCGATCGATATCGTGCTCGAAGCGGTGACTCTGCACATCAAACGCTTTGCCGATCTGGCGCGCGAGATGGCCGCGACCGAAACCCGCGCAAGCCGCCGCGACGAGCTGCTGGCGATGGCGGAAAACTGCGACATCATTGCCCACGAACCGCCAAAAACCTTCTGGCAGGCGCTGCAGCTGTGCTACTTCATCCAGCTGATCCTGCAGATTGAGTCCAACGGCCACTCCGTCTCGTTCGCGCGCATGGACCAGTATCTCTATCCGTACTACCGCCGCGACGTGGAGCTGAACCAGAGCCTGGATCGCGAGCACGCCATTGAGCTGCTGCACAGCTGCTGGCTGAAGCTGCTGGAAGTGAACAAGATCCGCTCCGGCTCTCACTCCAAGGCTTCCGCCGGTAGCCCGCTGTACCAGAACGTCACCATCGGCGGCCAGAAGCTGGTCAATGGTGAGCCGATGGACGCGGTGAACCCGCTCTCCTACGCGATTCTGGAATCCTGCGGTCGCCTGCGCTCCACCCAGCCGAACCTGAGCGTGCGCTACCACGCGGGCATGAGCAACGACTTCCTCGACGCCTGCGTGCAGGTGATCCGCTGCGGCTTCGGCATGCCCGCGTTCAACAACGATGAAATCGTCATTCCGGAATTCATCAAGCTCGGCGTTGAACGCGACGACGCCTACGACTACGCGGCCATCGGCTGCATCGAAACCGCAGTCGGCGGCAAGTGGGGCTACCGCTGCACCGGCATGAGCTTTATCAACTTCGCCCGCGTGATGCTGGCGGCGATGGAGGGCGGGCGCGACGCCACCAGCGGCAAGGTGTTCCTGCCGCAGGAGAAAGCGCTCTCTGCCGGTAACTTCGACAACTTCGATGAAGTGATGGCGGCGTGGGACAGCCAGATCCGCTACTACACCCGCAAATCCATCGAGATTGAGTACGTGGTGGATACCATGCTGGAAGAGAACGTCCACGATATTCTCTGCTCGGCGCTGGTGGACGACTGCATCGAGCGCGCGAAAAGCATCAAGCAGGGCGGCGCGAAGTATGACTGGGTCTCCGGCCTGCAGGTGGGTATCGCCAACCTAGGCAACAGCCTGGCGGCGGTGAAAAAGCTGGTGTTCGAACAGGGCACTATCGGTCAGCAGCAGCTGGCGGCCGCGCTGGCGGATGACTTCGACGGGCTGACCCACGAGCAGCTGCGCCAGCGCCTGATCAACGGCGCGCCGAAGTACGGCAACGATGACGACAGCGTGGACATGCTGCTGACGCGCGCCTATCAGACCTACATCGAAGAGCTGAAGCAGTACCACAACCCGCGCCATGGCCGCGGCCCGATTGGCGGTAACTACTACGCAGGCACCTCCTCGATATCCGCGAACGTGCCGTTTGGCGCGGCGACAATGGCCACTCCGGACGGACGTAAGGCACACACCCCGCTGGCGGAAGGGGCAAGCCCGGCCTCCGGTACGGATCATCTCGGCCCGACGGCGGTAATCGGCTCGGTGGGCAAACTGCCGACCGAAGCCATTCTCGGCGGCGTGCTGCTGAACCAGAAGCTGAACCCGTCAACGCTGGAAAACGACAGCGATCGCCAGAAGCTGATGGTGCTGCTGCGCACCTTCTTCGAGGTGCATAAGGGCTGGCACATTCAGTACAACATCGTCTCGCGCGAAACGCTGCTGGAAGCGAAGAAGCATCCTGACCAGTATCGTGACCTGGTGGTGCGCGTGGCGGGCTACTCGGCGTTCTTCACCGCCCTGTCGCCGGATGCGCAGGACGATATTATTGCGCGTACTGAGCATACGCTGTAACGGTTTATCCCTTAAGGGGAAATGCGCACGCTGATGCCCTCACCCCGGCCCTCTCCCACGGGGAGAGGGAGAAAACACTAAAAACGGCAACCCAGGTTGCCGTTTTGCTTTTACTTTCGAATGAAATTAAATTTGTGCTCCCCGTCACCTTGTTATTAGAATGTTTCAAAACGCAGTGACCCAGGAGCACAGTATGACCGTTAAAGTTATCGTCACCGATATGGACGGAACTTTCCTTGATGATGCCAAGCAGTACGATCGTGACCGCTTCCAGGCACAGTTTGAACAGCTTAAAGCCCGCGACATTGAATTTGTTGTCGCCAGCGGCAACCAGTATTACCAGCTCATCTCCTTCTTTCCGGAGCTGAAAGAGCAGATCTCCTTCGTGGCGGAAAACGGCGCGCTGGTGTTCGAGCGCGGGGAACAGATTTTCCACGGCGAGCTAACGCGCCATAAGTCACAAATCGTCATTGGCGAACTGCTGAAAGACAAAGGTCTAAACTTTGTGGCCTGCGGGCTGGAGAGCGCCTACGTCAGCGACCAGGCCCCTGAAGAATTCGTGGCGCTGATGTCAAAGCACTACCACCGCTTAAAGCGCATCAGCGATTACCGCGACATTGACGACGTGCTGTTTAAGTTCTCCCTGAACCTGCCGGACAGCGATATCCCTAAGCTGGTGGATAAACTTCACGTCTCCCTGGACGGCATCATGAAGCCGGTCACCAGCGGCTTTGGCTTTGTCGATCTGATTATCCCCGGCCTGCATAAGGCCAACGGCATTAGCCGCCTGCTGAAACGCTGGAAAATTTCCCCGCAAGAATGCGTGGCCATTGGCGACAGCGGCAACGATGCCGAGATGCTGAAGCTGGTGAAATACTCCTTTGCGATGGGCAACGCGGCGGAAAGCATCAAAGACATCAGCCGCTACAGCACCGACGACAACAACCATCAGGGCGCGCTGAACGTCATTCAGGCCGTGCTCGAGAACCATTCCCCGTTCGACGCCTGATCCTCTCCTCGCCGGAGCCTCGCTCCGGCCTCTCACTCTTTTTCCGTCCTGTGGCTTGCGTCAAGTTTTTAAACTTGCATTAACTTATTTTTAACTTAAAGTATCACTTGTAGACACTTTTACTTTCGAATGAAAGATGCGAGGCGGTTATGACCTTTACCAGTGAAACTTTGCCAGCGGATCCCAAAGCGGCAATCCGTCAGTTAAAACGTGAGCTGCGCGCGCAGATCGGCGACGTGCAGGCGGTGTTTGATAAGCTCAGCGACAAAATTGCCACCCGCGTGGCGGAGATCAACGCCCTTAAGAACAAAGGCGAATCCGTCTGGCCGGAGATCCCGTTTGCGGATGTGAAAAACGGCGCCATCACCGACGCTCAGCGCGAGGCGGTCAAGCGCCGCGGCTGCGCGGTGATTAAAGGTCATTTCCCGCGCGAGCAGGCGCTGGCGTGGGATCGGTCGATGCTCGACTACCTCGATCTGAACAAATTTGACGACGTGTACAAAGGGCCAGGCGATAACTTCTTCGGCACCTTAACGGCATCCCGCCCGGAGATTTACCCGATCTACTGGTCGCAGGCGCAGATGCAGGCGCGCCAGAGCGAAGAGATGGCGCAGGTGCAGTCGTTCCTGAACCGTTTATGGACGTTCGAGAGCAACGGCAAGCAGTGGTTCGACCCGGACGTGAGCGTGATTTACCCGGACCGTATCCGCCGCCGTGCGCCGGGAACCACCTCGAAAGGGCTGGGCGCGCATACCGACTCCGGCGCGCTAGAGCGCTGGCTGCTTCCGGCCTATCAGCAGGTCTTTGCCCGCGTGTTTGACGGCAACGTCGATAAGTACGATCCGTGGAACGCCGCGCACCGCACCGAAGTGGAAGAGTACACCGTCGACAACACCACCAAATGCTCGGTGTTCCGCACCTTCCAGGGCTGGACGGCGCTGTCGGACATGATCCCCGGACAGGGGCTGCTGCACGTGGTGCCGATCCCGGAAGCGATGGCCTATATTCTTCTGCGCCCGCTGCTGGACGACGTGCCGGAAGACGAGCTGTGCGGCGTGGCGCCGGGGCGCGTGCTGCCGGTTTCCGAGAAGTGGCACCCGCTGCTCATCGAGGCGCTGACCAGCATTCCGGCACTCGAGGCGGGCGATTCCGTGTGGTGGCACTGCGATGTGATCCACTCCGTCGCGCCGGTGGAAAATCAGCAGGGCTGGGGCAACGTGATGTATATCCCTGCCGCGCCGATGTGCGAGAAAAACCTCGCCTACGCGAAAAAGGTCAAGGAGGCGCTGGAAACCGGCGCGTCGCCGGGAGACTTCCCGCGTGAAGACTACGAAAAAACCTGGCAGGACCGCTTTACCGTGAACGATCTCAACATCCACGGCAAGCGCGCGCTGGGCATGGCTTAACTGTCGTACAGCCCTTCCCGCTCCACGGCGGTGCGTCGTTTTCCCTGACGTATCCGCCGTACCGATTCCCGTACGGTCAGGGTTCCATTAAGCAACAGCGTGCCTACCGGCGCGTCCGGGCGCATCAGCCGCTGCTGGAGCATATAAACCGCTTCTGTTCCCAGCTCATCGCGCGGAACGTGCACGGCCGTTAATGGAACATCCTGAATCGCCGCCAGATTAAACCCGTCTATGCTCATCACCGACACGTCCTGCGGCACGCGCAGACCGTGGTTTTGTAATGCGCTAATAGTGCCCGCCGCCATAAAGTCGCCGCCGACCAGAAACGCCGTCGGCAGGTCTTTGCCCTTCTGCTGGTTAAGCCACTCGCTGACCATCTGTTCCGTTTCACGCGCGCTGAAGCTGGGCACCACCAGCAGATCGCGTTTATCGTTGAACTTCAGGTTGTGGGACAGCCATGCATCGCGGATCCCCGACAGGCGCAGCTCCATGGTGTAGCGACGCAGGCACAGCACGTTCATCACCTCACGGTGTCCCATCTCGAACAGGTACTCCGCTGCCCGCTCGCCAATGGCGCGATGATCCGGCGCGACGGCTGGCAGACGCATGTGGCGGTCACGGCAGTTAATCAACATGCAGGGTTTCCCCACGTCTACCGCCAGATCGTGAATATGCGGATCGTCAATGCCGAGAAGTATGGCGGCCTGGGAATCCGGCTCGTTCATGCGCGCCAGAAACAGCTGCGCGTCGCTGTCGTTCTCCTCCAGCGCGCAGTAGCGCAGGCGAACCTCGTGCGATGCGAGACCTTTACTGATGCTTTGTATCACGCGGTAGTAAAAGATGTCGGACCGCTCGTCGAAGGCGCGCTGCGGCGCAAAAACCACCAGGCTATTCAACAGCAAACGCCCTGCCACCATGCCGTCCATCACGCCCAGCTCCCGCGCGCAGGCCAGCACCTTTGCGCGCGCTTTTTCACTGGTGTTGGCTTTCCCCGCCAGCACGCGGGAAACCGTGCTGATAGAGAGCTGGGTTCGGGCGGCAATTTCAGTGATTTTTAGCCTTTTGTCCATTTTGTGATCTGGCTCCATTTGCGAAATGAAAAAATTTTCATAGCCTGTTTTTCAGTTCATAACTGACGTTGCAGCCATCATGCCAAAGGATTGACGTTCTTTATGAGAAAGTTTGCACAAAATTGACTATTTCCCTCCCACAATCTCCCTTAAGGTGAACTTGTCACACAGCTTCCATACTAGTTGTATAGCAACTTCAAGCTTTAAAACCGATAACAATCAAAGCCATAAAAACCTGTGTGACACCTGAACCTCCGTCCCCTACCGTCCGTCTTGTGGAGAGTAAAATGAGTCAGGACATCAATAACACCGTTGCGACAAGCAAAACCCGTCGCGTCATCAAGAACCTGCGCTGGTACGTGCTGGTGCTATTCTTACTTGGCGTCACCGTTAACTACATCACCCGAAATTCGCTGGGTATTCTTGCCCCCGAGCTGAAAGAGAGCCTCGGGATCACCACCGAGCAGTACTCCTGGATCGTCGGCGCGTTCCAGATCGCCTACACCATTTTCCAGCCCCTGTGCGGCTGGCTGATTGACGTTATCGGCCTGAAGATAGGCTTTATGGTCTGCGCCGGGCTCTGGGCGCTGATGTGTATTTTCCACGCGGGCGCCGGAAGCTGGCTGCACCTGGCGATTCTGCGCTTCTTTATGGGCGCGTCCGAAGCCGCCGCTACCCCGGCGAACGCCAAAACCATCGGAGAATGGTTCCCGAAATCAGAGCGCCCCGTTGCCGCAGGCTGGGCGGGCGTGGGCTTCTCCATCGGCGCGATGCTGGCCCCGCCTATCATCTACTTCGCTCACGCCTCGTTCGGCTGGCAGGGCGCGTTTATGTTTACCGGCGTGCTGGCGCTGCTGTGGGTGATCCTGTGGTGGGCGTTCTACCACAACCCGGAGCAGCACCCGAACCTGGGCAAGAACGAGCTGGCGTTTATCAAGCAGGATAACGAACCGCCTGCGGTGAAGCTGCCCTTCCTGACCGCGCTGAAAACCGTCTCTAAAAACAAACGCTTCTACGGTATCGCCATCCCGGCCTTTATGGCTGAACCGGCCTGGGCGGTGCTGAGCTTCTGGGTGCCGCTGTACCTCGCCAAAGAGCACGGCATGGACCTGAAGCAGATTGCGATGTTTGCCTGGCTGCCGTTCCTCGCCGCCGACCTCGGCAGCGTGGCGAGCGGCTACCTGACGCGTCTGTATACCCGTCTGTTCGGCTGCTCCCGCGTTAACTCGGTCGTTGCAAGCTCCGTGACGGGCGCGTTCCTGATGATCGCGTTGGGCATCGTCGCCATTACCCGCGACCCGTATATCACCATCGTGCTGATCTCCATCGGCGGCTTCGGGCACCAGATCATCTCCTGCATGCTGAGCGCCCTGGTCGTGGAGTCGTTCGACAAAGGCCAGATGGCGACCGTCAACGGCATGCGCGGCTCGGCGGCGTGGATCGCCAGCTTCCTGTTCTCGCTGTTAATCGGCGTGACCGCCGACAAAATCGGCTTTAACCCGCTCTTTATTGCCATGGGCTTCTTTGACCTGATTGGCGCTGTCTTCCTGGTAGCATTTATTGCTGAACGTCGCGCCAAGCGCGCCTGATAGTGGATGTATTGCATATGAAAACCCTGAAAAACTGGACCGTAGATAAGCAGTCGGCAAACCATCTGGAACTGCTGGTCGATAACCAGCACCGCCTGTGCCTGTACGTGCTGGAAGAAAACCTGTTCCGCGTGCTGATTAAGCGCAAGGGCGAGCTGGCGCTGGACCGCACCTGGAGCATCGCGCCGGACAAAGACGTGCCCTGGGAAGGCCGCCGTCGTGACGACATAAGCGGGTTCTCCTGCCCGGCCTGGACGCTGACGCAGCAGGGCGAGACGCTCACCGTGGCAACCCAAGGGCTGCGCGTGACCGTCCACCAGCCGCTGTGGCTGGAGTGGCACTACCGCAATGAGGCGGGCGAGTGGCAGCCGCTGGTCAACGACCGTCCGACCAGCGCCTACCTGCTGAACGCCCACGGCGACGGCGTGGCGCACTACCTCAGCCGTCGCAAGGACGAGCGTTTCTACGGCCTGGGCGAGAAAGCGGGCGATCTGCAGCGCAACGGTAAACGGTACGAGATGCGCAACCTCGACGCGATGGGTTACAACGCGTCCAGCACCGACCCGCTCTACAAGCACATTCCGTTCACCCTCACCCGCCGCGACGACGTCAGCTACGGCCTGTTCTACGACAACCTGAGCAGCTGCTGGCTGGACCTGGGCAACGAAATGGACAACTACCACACCGCCTATCGCCGCTGGCAGGCGGAAGCGGGCGATATTGATTACTACATCTTTACCGGCAGGCGCGTGCTGGACGTCACCAAAGCCTTCGTGCGCCTGACCGGGAAAACGCTGTTCGGACCGAAATGGAGCCTGGGCTACAGCGGCTCGACCATGCACTACACCGACGCGCCGGACGCGCAGAACCAGCTGATGAACTTCATTCGCCTGTGCGAAGAGCACGCCATTCCGTGCGACTCGTTCCAGCTCTCCTCCGGCTATACCTCCATCAACGGCAAGCGCTACGTCTTCAACTGGAACTATGACAAAGTGCCGCAGCCGAAGGTGATGAGCCAGGCGTTCCACGACGCCGGGCTGAAGCTTGCGGCCAACATCAAGCCGTGCCTGCTGCAGGATCATCCGCGCTATAGCGAAGTGGCGGAGAGCGGTCTGTTCATTCGCGATTCAGAAACCGATGCACCGGAACGTTCCAGCTTCTGGGATGACGAAGGCTCGCACCTCGATTTTACCAACCCGCAGACGGTTCAGTGGTGGCAGAACGGCGTCACCACGCAGCTGCTGGAGATGGGCATCGACTCCACCTGGAACGATAACAACGAATATGAAGTGTGGGACGGAGAAGCGCGCTGCTTTGGCTTCGGCAAGGAGATCGCCATCAAGCACATTCGCCCGGTGATGCCGCTGCTGATGATGCGCGCCTCGCTGGAAGCGCAGCAGCGTTTCGCGCCGGAAAAGCGCCCGTACCTGATCTCCCGCTCCGGCTGCGCCGGGATGCAGCGCTACGTCCAGACCTGGAGCGGCGACAACCGCACCAACTGGGACACCCTGCGCTATAACATCCGCATGGGGCTGGGCATGAGCCTGTCCGGCCTGTTCAACGTCGGTCACGACGTCGGCGGCTTCTCCGGCGACAAACCGGACGCCGAGCTGTTCGTTCGCTGGGTGCAGAACGGCGTGATGCATCCGCGCTTTACCATTCACTCGTGGAACGACGACCGCACCGTGAACGAGCCGTGGATGTACCCGGGCGTCACGCCCGCCATTCGCGGCGCGGTTGAGCTGCGCTACCGCCTGCTGCCGTACCTCTACACCCTGCTCTGGCAGGCGCACGCCGACGACGAGCCGATGCTGCGTCCGACCTTCCTCGACCACGAGCACGATGCGCAGACCTTTGAAGAGTGTGATGACTTCCTGCTGGGCCGCGATCTGCTGGTGGCCAGCGTGGTCGAAGCCGGGCAGCGCGAGCGCCGCGTCTGGCTGCCGGATAACGCCACCGGCTGGTACGATTTTTACACCCACGCGTGGTATGCGGGCGGCCAGTCGATCGTTCTCGACGCGCCGCTGGAGAAACTGCCGCTGCTGGTGCGCGCCGGTGCCGGTCTGCCGCTGAGCGAGCGCATTACCCACGTGTCCGCTGAAAAAGACAATACCCGCGAGCTGAAGCTGTTCCCGGTGAAGGGCGTCGGGACAACCTCGGGCATGCTGTTTGAAGACGACGGCGAAAGCTGGGGCTATCAGAACGGCAATGCGCTGTGGGTGGAATGGGACATGGTGTGCGACGGCGCAACCATCAACCTGAAGGTGAACGCGCGCGGGGATTATCGTCCGGCGTGGAAAGCGCTGAAGGTGTCGCTGCCTGTAGGGGAAAAACGTACGCTGCTGGTGAACGGGGTTGAAGGGAGCGAGTGGGTGGTGTAGTGCGGCCTGATGCCCTCACCCTAACCCTCTCCCACAGGGAGAGGGGATAGAACGTAGGCCGGGTAAGGCGAAGCCGCCACCCGGCTTTTTTTAGCCGTCGATACCTTTACTGCGCAGATAATCTTCGTAATTACCGGTGAAGTCCACCACGCGCTCTGGCGTAATTTCGATCACGCGGGTCGCCAGCGAGCTGACGAACTCACGGTCGTGAGAGACGAAGATCAGGGTGCCCTGATACATCTCCAGCGCCATGTTCAGGGATTCGATAGACTCCATGTCCAGGTGGTTAGTCGGTTCGTCCATCACCAGGATATTCGGTTTTTCCATCATCAGCTTGCCGAACAGCATGCGGCCCTTCTCGCCACCGGAGAGCACTTTAGCCGGCTTTTTGATGTCGTCCTGGCTGAACAGCAGACGACCCAGAATGCTGCGCACCGCCTGCTCGTCGTCACCGTCCTGCTTCCACTGGCTCATCCAGTCGAAGACGGTGAGGTCGTTTTCGAACTCGTATTCATGATCCTGCGCGTAATAGCCAATCTGCGCGTTTTCAGACCACTTCACGGTGCCGTTGTCCGGCTGCAGCTCGCCAACCAGGGTTTTCAGCAGGGTGGATTTACCCACGCCGTTGGCACCGAGGATGGCAATCTTCTCGCCCACTTCCAGCAGCAGGTTGAATTTCTGGAACAGCGGGCCGTTCTCAAAGCCTTTTGCCAGGGCTTCCACTTCCAGCGCGTTACGGAACAGCTTTTTGTCCTGCTCGAAGCGGATGAACGGGTTCTGACGGCTGGAGGCTTTGACTTCGTCCAGCTTGATTTTGTCGATCTGACGCGCACGCGAGGTCGCCTGACGCGACTTAGAGGCGTTGGCGCTGAAGCGGCTGACGAAGGACTGCAGGTCAGCAATCTGCGCTTTCTTCTTGGCGTTATCCGCCAGCAGACGTTCACGCGCCTGGGTGGCCGCCGTCATGTACTCATCGTAGTTGCCCGGATAAACGCGCAGCTCGCCGTAGTCCAGATCCGCCATGTGCGTACAGACCATGTTCAGGAAGTGACGGTCGTGCGAGATGATGATCATGGTGCTGTCGCGGTCGTTCAGCGTCTGCTCCAGCCAGCGGATGGTGTCGATGTCCAGGTTGTTCGTCGGTTCGTCGAGCAGCAGGATGTCCGGGTTAGAGAACAGCGCCTGCGCCAGCAGCACACGCAGCTTCCAGCCTGGCGCGACTTCGCTCATCGGGCCGTAATGTTGTTCAACAGGAATGCCCACGCCCAGCAGCAGCTCGCCCGCGCGCGCTTCGGCGGAGTAACCGTCCATCTCGCCGTACTGCGTCTCCAGATCGGCCACTTTGTAGCCGTCCTCTTCGCTCATTTCGGCAAGCGCATAGATACGGTCGCGCTCCTGCTTCACTTCCCACAGCTCACCGTGCCCCATGATCACCGTATCAAGCACCGTGAACTCTTCGAAGGCGAACTGATCCTGACGCAGCTTACCGATGCGCTCGTTCGGATCGAGCGACACGTTGCCAAGCGTCGGCTCTAAATCGCCGCCGAGGATCTTCATAAAGGTGGATTTGCCGCTACCGTTGGCACCAATCAGGCCGTAACGGTTGCCGCCGCCAAATTTGACGGAAATATTTTCGAACAGCGGCTTACTGCCAAACTGCATAGTGACGTTGCTGGTAACTAACACGGGGAGATTCCTGCGAAAAGTGTGATAAACACGGCATTATGCCACAATTCCGAATTGAGATCCCGTGTTGCAGTAATGCACTAAAATTTAACAAAAGCGAAAAAAGTGTGATTTCGTACACATCTGAATTCCCTGTTAGCGGGAATGCACATATAATGCGCTCCCATCACAGATTCAGACTTATCAACTCATCGCCTGAATGGCTTAGATACCTCGCAAAACATGAACATGAAATTAACAACGCTTTTTGCGGCAGCGTTAGCCGTAGTAGGTTTTTGTAAGACCGCTTCAGCGGTGACGTATCCCCTGCCGACAGACGGAAGCCGTCTGGTGGGTCAAAACCAAGTGGTGATCGTGCCGGAAGGCAACTCCCAGCCGCTGGAATATTTTGCTGCGCAGTATCAGCTCGGCCTGTCCAACATGCTGGAAGCCAACCCGGGCGTTGACCCGTACCTGCCAAAAGCCGGTACCGTGCTCAACATTCCACAGCAGCTGATCCTGCCGGACACCGTCCATGAAGGTATCGTGATCAACAGCGCCGAAATGCGTCTGTATTACTACCCGAAAGGCACCAATACCGTGATCGTGCTGCCAATCGGCATCGGCCAGCTGGGCAAAGACACCCCGCTGAACTGGACCACCAAGGTTGAGCGTAAGAAAGCGGGCCCAACCTGGACCCCTACCGCCAAAATGCACGCGGAATACATCGCGGCGGGCGAACCGCTGCCAGCCGTTGTGCCAGCAGGCCCGGACAACCCAATGGGCCTGTACGCGCTGTACATTGGCCGTCTGTACGCCATCCACGGTACCAACGCCAACTTCGGTATCGGCCTGCGCGTAAGCCACGGCTGCGTACGTCTGCGTAACGAAGACATCAAGTTCCTGTTCGATAACGTGCCGGTCGGTACGCGCGTCCAGTTCATCAACGAACCGGTGAAAGCGACCTCTGAACCAGACGGTAGCCGCTACATCGAAGTGCACAACCCGCTGTCCACCAGCGAAGACCAGATCAACAACAATGAAATCGTTCCAGTCACCCTGACCAGCGCAGTGCAGGCTGTGACTTCGCAGGCTGACGTTGAAACCACCGTTGTCGATCAGGCCGTTCAGAACCGCTCGGGTATGCCGGTGCGCCTGAACTGATCGCGACACAAATAGCGTTAAATCATGAGACCCCGACCTGTCGGGGTCTTTTTTTTTAAAGCCACACCCTTTCTGTGCCTAAATGCATAAATTGCTATTAATCCGACTCCAGCCATTTTCTGCTATGCGGGCGGGGTTACATCATTTTGACTAAGTGTTATGATGCGCAATCTCGAAAAATCAGTTTTTTCTGTATTTATCGAGATTTTCAATCTTCCTGGAGCCGCATAGTTCGATGATCAGCATTAACTTAACAACAACAAAATCACGCCTTTATCTCTGTTCGCAAACAGTGTGGTCACTTGCGAATCAGAGTAAAAAGGTCGATCAAATTGTTGTGTGGGTATCCAGCACGCCTTACCTCAGCGATGAAGGCATCACTGAAGAGCCGGAATGGGTTGAGAAAATTCGACTGACCGGCACCAACCTGGTTTTTAAATGGGTCAAAAATACCGGCCCTTACCGCAAGTTATTCCCGGCACTGCAGGCTGCGGCAGAAGACGATATCCTGATCTACGCTGACGATGATGCCATTTATAACGAAGTGTGGGCGGAAACCCTGCTGGATGATTTTTATCGCCATAATCAGGAATATGTGGTTGCTGCCCGCGTGCGTAAAACGGTAAAGAAGAAAAAAGAACTTCTTGATACTTACCGCAATTTCCCGCTCATCACCGCACCGAAGGTGGTCGAACAGGATTACATCATCACCGGCCTTGGCGGCGTGGTGCTTAAGAAAAAGATGATCCCGGAATATTTTCACTTCAATGAGGATTTTCTGAAGGTTTGTCCGCGCGCGGACGACATTTGGATCAGCAAATTAATTCAGTTAACGAAAACGCCTGTCTATGTGTCGGCCCAGAGCATTCGCTATGTTCATGAAATCATTCATGACTACGGCTTATCTCGCGCTAATACCAGCAAAATAAAGCGCTCTCTGCTACAGAAAATTCGCTTCACGTTTAAGCCGGGGCAGATTCAGCACCTGTGTCAGAACGATCTTTATATCAAAGACACCGACAGCTATTTCGAAACCTGCGCCTGACTAGCCGTTATTGACGATCACAATCCCCCCGTGGTCGTAACGGTAGTGACAGTGGGCATACTCCAGCGGTGTGCCATCTTCCAGATAAATCACCTGCTCCACCTCCAGCACCGGATCGCTTTCTTCGCATACCAGATGCTGCATGTCCAGCGCATTCGGCTTTAGCGCTCGCACGACCCGATAAGAGCCCATGATTTTCAGCCCCAGCGTCTCCTGCACGTACCTGAACACCGAGCTTTCAAGATGCGTTTTATTCAGGCCCGGCACCAGGTTCAGCGGCATGACCGTTGAATCCAGCGACATCGGCTCGCCGTTTAACAGGCGCAAACGGATAAAGTCATAGATGGGCGCATCGGCGTTGATCATCAGCGATGCCTGCTCTTTCTCGTTAGGGAAGCGCAGTTCAAAATGCACCACCTGGCTGGTTACCTTGCCAAGATGCTCCCAGGTTTTAGTAGCGCCAAAGTAGTCGCTGCCGGAGAGATCCCACTGCGAAAGCTGCAGGAAGTTTTTGCGTATAAACGTGCCCTGCCCCTGACGGGTATAGACCAGCCCTTCGACAATCAGCTGGCGCATGGCCTGCTGAATGGTCATCCGACTGGTGCTGAACTCCGCCGCCAGCGCAAACTGGTCCGGCAGCGGTTCATTGGCGGCGTACTGCTGGGTGATGATGCGTTTTTTAATTTCCCGCGCTATGGTGATGTACTTCGCCGCCATCGTCCTTCCCTTATGATTAGTTTTCTATCCCGCTGTTTTTCAACGCCACTCGCTCGGCAATCTTGAGGAAAGGCAGGTAGAAGAATACACCAAAAACAATGATTGCCAACTGCACGACCACCGCGCGCCAGTCCCCCGCCGTTGCCAGCCATGCGCTCAGGATCGGCGGCGTTGTCCAGGGGATCATCACCACGCAGCGCGACATCAACCCCAGCGTGGTGCAAAGCCAGGCGACGTAAATGCCGATGGCGGGCAGCAGCACAAACGGGATCATCAGCGGCAGGTTAAAGACAATCGGCAGGCCAAAAATCACCGGCTCGTTGATGTTGAACAGGCCAGGCGCCAGCGACAGGCGCGCCACCTGTTTTGCCGATTTTTGCCGCGAGAAGATAAAGATGGCAATGAGCAACGAGATCGTGCTGCCGGTGCCCCCCACCATGCCGAACGTCGGCACAAAGATGTTGTTGATGATATGCGGGATCGGCTGGCCGTTGGCAAAGGCCAGCATGTTCTCGTTGGTGTTGATCAGCAGGAACGGTTCCAGCACCACGCTGTTCACCACCGACTGGTGAATACCGAGCGTGAACAGGAAGTTACCGAAGCTGTAGATGAAAATCGTCCCCGGCAGGCTGGTGTTGATCAGCCGCAGCGGCTGCTGGATAAAGGTTGTAATAAGATGGATCAGATCCGTGTGCAGCACGTTTGCCAGCACGGCCGCCAGTACCGCAAACAGAGAGAGCGTGAGGATAGTCGGGATCAGCGCGGTAAAGGATTTGCTGACCGCCGGGGGCACGTTTTCCCCAAGCGAAATGTGCAGCGCCTTCAGGCGCGAAATGGCGATAAACAGTTCCGTGGAAAGGAGGCCAATCAGCACGCCGGCAAAAATGCCGGTGGAGCCGATATTGGCAAACGTCAGCACCTGCGTGACGTTCACCGTAGCCTCACCGCCGACGGGCGTGAGCTGCAGGCGCATCGGCATCATGATGATAAAACTGCTCACGGCGATAACCACTGCCGAGACCGGATTGTCGAAATCTTTGTTGCGCGCCAGCGACCAGGCAATCATCGGCGCCAGCAGGAGCGCGGCGATGTTCAGCGTGCCGTTGATAATCGCCTCGCCCCACACCTTAAACTGTGCAAGCGTGTCGCCCTCAAAAATCCACGGAAACACCACGTTGTTCACCAGCACCGCCAGACCGGCGAGGATGAAAATCGGCATCACCGTCGCAAAGGCGTCGCGCAGGGAGCGAAGGTGCACCTGATTAGCCAGGCGCGCTGAAAACTCAACAAATTTATCGACGAAGGACTGCATGTGCGGTGTTATTTTTGCTTCAGACATAGCGGATAGTTCCCATCAATCAGTCACAAAAACGGCCCGGCAGCGTACGGCTTACATCTCGCGTCCGTTGGTATGGATAACCTGTTTTAACCACGCGTAGCTTTTCTTCGGCACGCGCTTCAGGTCTTTCAGGTCGTGGTTTTCACGGTTGACATAGACCACGCCGTAGCGCTTACGCATGTCGCCCTGTGAGCTAAGAATGTCGATCAACCCCCAGCCGAGATAGCCGATCACCTCCGCTCCGTCCTCGAACATCGCCTGTTTCATGGCATCAATGTGCGCCCGATGATAGTCAATGCGGTAGGTATCCTCTATCGGGTTCACGCCGTCCCAGGACTCAATCACCCCGATGCCGTTTTCAATCGGGAATACCGGCAGACGCCAGTCGTTGGCGTAGCGGGTGATGATGGTGCGGAAGCCCAGCGGATCGATCTGCCAGTTCCACTCGGTAGCTTTCAGGTACGGGTTGTTTTTCTCGCCGTGCAGCAGGTAATCGTTCACCGGCGTGCCTTCAGGGATGGCATCGCTGTCCAGCGTTTTGCTGGCGTAATAGCTGAAGGCCATGTAATCGTTTTTGGTGCGCGCAAGCAGGGCAAGATCTTCGGCGCGGTAGATATCGCCAAAGCCTTCCTGTTCAACCACCGCCATCACCGCCGGGCTGTAGCCCTGGCCGGCAAAGACGCGCAGCAGGTTCTGATTAAGGAATTCGTCGTACTGCTGGGCGCAGAAGATATCGCGCGGTTTGCAGGTGGCCGGGTAGATCAGCTGGTGCGCCAGCATTCCGCCCATCAGCTGGCCCGGTTTGGTCTGGTGCAGGTATTCGGTCAGCGCCATGTGCGCCACCATCGTATGGTGCTGCAGCTCGTACAGTTCGCGCAGGGTTTTCTCGCCTTTCATGTAGCCCGAAATGCGGAAGGCTTCCGGCATATGGAAGATGTTCTGCTCGTTGAAGGTCAGCCAGTACTTCACGCGGTCGCCAAAGCAGTCGATCATCTTTTTGCCGTAGCGAATAAAGGCGTCCATCACGCGGCGGTCGTTGAAGCCGTTGTACTCCTGCGCCAGCGCCAGCGGCATATCGAAATGGTACAGGCAGACCATCGGCTCAATGCCGCGGGCGATGAGATCGTCGATAAAGCGGTCGTAAAACGCGATGCCTTCGTCATTAAACTCGCCGTCGCCCTGCGGGCAGACGCGGCTCCAGGAGATCTGGAAGCGGTAGCAATTCATGCCGAGATCCTGCATCAGGTCGAAATCTTCCCGGTAGCGGTGGTAGGAGTCGGTCGCCACTTTCCAGTCGGAGATGTTTTCCCCGGCTTCGCGAATGTCATACACCGACATCCCTTTTCCCCCCTCGTTCCAGGCCCCTTCCGTCTGCATGCTGGACACCGAGTTGCCCCATAAAAAGTTGGCTGGCAATGATTTGTTCATGGTCGCTCCCTATATGACTAGTCATTTAAATTTCATGACTAGTCATATAGGCGAAGATGAAATTTCGATCAAAGAGGAGGATCGTTTTTTGTGAGGTTGATAGAAATAAAAAGCCCCGGCTGTTGCCGAGGCTACGTTCCTGTTCAATGTTTAAAGCCCGCTTTGGGCCGCAACTTTTGCCTGGGCAATTGCTCCGGCATTGAATATGGGGTGCTCATAGTTGTCGGTGACATCACGAACCCTGTATATCTTCCATGCGCCAGCCTCACGACGAACGAATACCTGCAGCTCTACTTTTCCACCGTTTTCTCTCCCAATCCATACGGGCATAACCTCACCCCCCATAAACGATTTGGCTGGACCGACATGTAGCGCCGACACCCAGGATGGATCATAGTCCTGCGCATAAGCAAAGTAATCCGATCCCAGCAGGTCTTGTTCGGGTATCGAGTCTATATCATTCAGTCTCTTGATCGTGTCAGCAGAGACATATTCGCGCAGGTCAGACGGCGTATATTCATTGTCGCTACTTGTAAGAGACATCAGATACGTGGCGTAAAAAGAATGTACTCGCGTCGGCGCGCTCTGATCCGGCTTAACTGCGCAAGCTGAGAGCAAACATGCGCATAACACCATTGCGGCTCGCATCAATTCATCCTGTATGTTTTGAAAGTCGGTTGAGCCGCGCGATACCCTGGGCCAGGGTACATGCTGCGCTGTCGGAAATCGGAGATCCATTGCGTCCCATCATACATTGTCATATGTCCACTGGCGTTTCCTCCCGGATAGGGTTGGATCACTGCGACATCACCGCTCAATAAGGTTGAACCCGGCGGGACTTCACGAAATCCCGCACGCAGCAATGCTGGCCCGTAATCTTTTGCGTTTAGCGTTCTCTCCAGTCGAATGCCGCCTGCCGCTATAGCCTCTCTGGTAAAAGTCGCGCATTCGTTATGCGAACGACCAAGAGCGTGTGACCGGAGGTGTGAAACAGCAACATCTTTATTCCAACTCATTCTTAGTTCCCTTAAGTAAGTAAGAACGGAATTATGGTGCCAGCCATAAAGCTGATGTTGGCTAAAAAATGCTTAAATTTTTCCGGTCAAAATATTAAGTTCTCGCCCAATAAAAAGGCCGGATTCGCTGTGCGGATCCGGCCAGAGTCATCGCCGTTAGCAGATTACCCGCGCGGGGCTTCCCCAAAGACCTTGTAGTCCGGCAGCTGTACCTGCTGATACGGCTCCCAGCCGCCGCCGAGCGCCTTGTACAGCGCCACCAGATCGAGCGCACTTTGCACCTGCGCCTGCGCGCGCTGCTGCTGAGCCTGCGCCAGCTGACGCTGGGCGTCCAGCACGTCGATAAAGCTGGCGATCCCCTGTCGGTAGCTATCGCTCGCCAGGTCAAAGGCGTTTTGCAGCGCATCGATGGTCTTCGCGAGGCCCGCTTCACGCTGCTGGTCGGTGCGATAGCTCACCAGCGCGTTTTCCACATCACCGAGCGCCGTCAGCACCGTCTGGCGATAGTCCAGCACCGCCGCGCCCTGCTGCGCGCGCGCCACCTTGACGCTGGAGACCAGACGGCCGCCCTGGAAGATGGGAATGGAGACCTGCGGGCCGAAGCTGTAGAAATGGCTGCTCCAGTCGGTCAGCCAGTTCGACTCGCTGTTGCGCAGGCCGAACTGCCCGGAAAGCGTAAAGCTCGGGAACAGCTCCGCCACCGATACGCCAATCTGCGCCGTGGCGGCATGAAGGTTCGCCTCGGCCTCGCGCACGTCCGGACGACGGCGCGCCAGCGTCGACGGAATGCCCGTTTGCACGATATCCGGCAGCGCGGGCATCGGCTGCGCGGATTGCAATTCTGCATCCAGCGCGCCCGGCGGCTTGCCGAGCAGGATCGCCAGGCCGTTCATCGCCTGCCGCTCCTGCGCCTGATACTGCGGGAGCTGCGCTTCAAGATTGCCCAGCTGCGCCCGGGCGTTTTCCACGTCCATCTGAGGGGACAGCCCGCCGCGCTGGCGGCTTTCCGTGAGATCCAGCGTCTGCTGCGCGCTTTCAATCTGGGTATTCAGGGTGGCGATAATGCTCTGCGCCCCGCGCAGCTGCAGCCACGCGCGCGCTACTTCCGCCTCCAGCGACACCAGCGCGTCGTTACGCTGCTCTATCGCCGCCTTCTGCTGCGCTTCTGCGGCCTCCACCTGACGGCGCACCTTGCCCCACAGGTCGATTTCCCACTGGGCGTCGAAGCTGCCCTGGTAGAGGTTTATCGGCTGCGTCAGCGGCCCAAGCGCGCCCCGCAGCTGCGGATCGACGTTATCCAGCTGGTCGTAAACGCCGTGGGATTTTAGCTCCCCTTCCAGCCCGAGCTGCTGGCGCGTCGCCTGCAGATTGCCGTTCACCGACGGGAAAAATGCCCCGCCCGCCTGGTTAATCTGCTCTCGCGCCCCGGCGATGCGCAGCACCGTTTGCTGCAGGGACAAATTCCCGGCGATGGCGCGCTCCACCAGGCTATCGAGCTGCGGCGAGCCGAAGGTTTTCCACCAGCGCGGGTTGGTCGCGCCGGAGGTGGTTTTCGACTTCACCTCGCCGTCGCCCCTGTCGTTCCAGTGCGTGACGGCCGGTGGGGCGGGCTGCTGATAGTCCGGCCCCACGGCGCAGCCCACCAGCAGCATCATTATCATCAGGGGGTGTAAACGTCTGTGTATCATCAGTGTGCTCCTGCACTCCCCTCGCTCTTAACCGGCGAGAGCAACAAACAAAACGGAATCAGTAAAAAGGCCACCGCGCTCAGAAGGGTGAACACGTCGATGTAGGCCAGGAAGCGCGACTGCTCGATCATCGTCTGGTACATGCGCCCGGTGGCGATGCCGGTAGGGTCGCCCACCTGGGTGGTAAAGTTCTGGATCGCCTGGGCGCTCTCGCGTATCGCCAGCTGGAACTGCTCGTTAAACGGCGAGGCGTGGTAGGCCAGATGGGCGCTGTGCGCCTGCGATCGCTCGGTGATGGCCGCCGTCGAGAGCGAAATCCCAATCGACCCGGCCACGTTGCGGAACATGGTAAACAGCGCCGCCGCGTCGGCATTGAGCCGCCTCGGTATCGAGATAAAGGCAATGGTGGTCAGCGGCACGAACAGGAACCCCAGCCCAATCGACTGCGCGCTGCGGAACAGCACCAGCGTTTCGAAGTCGATATCCGGCGTCAGCGTGCGCGACCAGAAGAACGACACCGCCAGGCAGGTAAAGCCAAAGGCGATGATCCAGCGCGTCTGCACCACCGGCATCAGCTTCAGCACCAGCGGAATGGTCAGCACAATCAGCACCGCCCCGGGCGAAAGCACCAGCCCGGACCAGGTGGCGGTATAGCCTAAATCCTGCTGCGCCAGCTGGGGGATCACCACCGAGCTGCCGTAGAGGATCATCGCCATCCCTGCCATTAACAGGCTGGAAATGGCGAAGTTCCGATCCTTCATGCAGTGCAGATCCACCACCGGCTTTTTGGCGTACAGCAGCCAGTAAATGGCGCCGACAATGCCGATAAGCGTCAACACGGCGAAGATGCGGGTAAAGTCAGAGTTAAACCAGTCCTCGTCTTCCCCGCGGTCAAGCATCACCTGCAGGCAGCCCAGACCGAGGGCGATAAAACCAATCCCCGTCCAGTCGACGGAGAGCTTCTCTTTAGATTTGCTCTCCCACGGCGGATCTTCCAGCAGCTGGTAGATCGCCAGCACCGTCACAATCCCCACGGGAATGTTGATGAAAAACACCCAGCGCCAGGAGTAGTTATCGGTGATCCAGCCGCCCAGGGTTGGCCCGAGGACCGGCGCAACGATAATGGCAATCGACGAGAGGCCAAAGGCTTTGCCCCTGTCTTCGGGCTTGAAGTAATCGAGCAGCACCGACTGCTGCGTGGGCTGCAGCCCGCCGCCGAAGAAGCCCTGCATCACGCGAAACAGGATGATCTGCCACAGCTCGGTGGCGATGCCGCACAGGAACGAGCAGATGGTGAACATCACGATGCAGATCAGGAAGAACTGCTTGCGGCCAAACAGGCGGCTCAGGAAGGCGGAGATAGGCAATACGATGCCGTTCGCCACCAGGTAGCTGGTCAGTACCCAGGTGGATTCGTCGTAGCTGGCCGTGAGCGATCCCGCCACGTGCGGAAGCGCCACGTTGACGATGGTGGTGTCCAGTATTTCCATAAACACCGCCAGCGTCACCACGATCGCCACCGCCCACGGGTTGCTGGCAGGCTTCCAGCTGTCGTGGCTGTGGTTCGTCATTCGAGCGTGACCTTCGGTTCAACCGACAGCCCCAGCGGCAGCGGCCTGTTCGGGTCCAGACCTTTATCAATCACGATTTTCACCGGCACGCGCTGAACGATTTTGACAAAGTTGCCGGTGGCGTTTTCCGACGGGAACGCGGAGAAGCGCGAGCCGCTGCCCTGCTGGATGCTGTCGATATGGCCTTCAAGCTCCATATCCGGCCAGGCATCCACGGATACCGTCACCTTGTTGCCCGGCTTCATGCGTTCAAGCTGCGACTCTTTAAAGTTCGCCACGACCCACACGTTCGGGGAAACTAGCGAGAACAGCGCCGATCCCGCCTGCACCAGCGTGCCGGGCTGGACGTTGCGTTTGGTGACAAAGCCGTCGAACGGGGCACGAACTTCGGTATAAGAGAGGTTCAGGTTCGCGGTTTCGAGCTGGGCTTTAGCCTGATCGACCTGCCGTTCGCGGGCTTCGACGTTCGTCTCCTGCTGGCGGATCTGCAGCTGAACCTGCTCCGCCATCTCAAGCTGCGCCTGCGCGCTGGCCAGACCGGCCTGGGCGCTGCGCAGCTGGGCATTGGCGGAATCGATACTTTGCTGCGTAGTCGCGCGCGGGTCGACGCCGCGCTGGCGGCGGTACTCGGCCTGCGCGTTAGCCATATCGGCCTGGGCTTTTAGCACCTGCGCTTTGGCTTCGTCACGCTGGGCGGGGTATTGCACCTTCGAGAGCGCCAGCTGCGCCTGCGCCTGGTGGAGCTGAGCAACCGCCAGCCCCAGCTGGGCCTGGGCCTGATCGCGCTGGGCAGCGTTATCGCGGGGATCGATAACCACCAGCAGGTCGCCCTTCTTCACGCGCTGGTTGTCACGCACGCGCAGCTCGGTCACATAGCCTGCCGCTTTGGGAGCAATGGTCACCACGTCGCCGTCGGTAAAGGCGTCGTCGGTCGTCTCTTCGTTACGGGTTAAAAACCACCAGACTAACGCCACGACGACCATTACCACCACGACGATGCCGAGGATAATTAACGGTTTTTTGCCCGGACGCTTGCGCGCGTTATTGTTGTTTTCCTGCTCGTCAGCAGGCGGGGATTGATCTTCAGCCATAGTTCAGCAACGGTCCTGTCAGTGAGCGGCATCACACTATGCCGTTCACTAAAGCTAGGACGTTGCTATACATTTGCCAGGATAAACTGACAAATAGCGCACTATATGAGAAGGAATAGTCCGAATCCGATCGCGGCGGCCCAGGCGAGCATCGGGATCGACCATAAATGGAAGCGCCACCAGATGCGGCGATCGTTGGCCATGCGCAGGGCAATCAGGTTCGCCAGCGAGCCGGGCAGCAGCCCAAAGCCGCCGATATTCACCGCCCAGGCGAGCAGCGCGTCAGGGGGAACATAGTTGAGCAGCAGGATGGTAGAGGGCACGTTGCTGATAACCTGCGAAAGCCCAATGGCCGTCAGCCATAGCCCCGGCTGAGACAGTCCGCTCACGCCGTGCAGGACGTTTTGCAGCGCAGGCAGCTGAATAAGCAGATGCACATCGATAAACATCGCCATAAAAACCAGCAGCAGCGTCCAGTCCACGCTCACCAGCACGCGTCTTGCCAGCACCAGGAACCCGGCGGCGACCAGCAGCACGCCCGTCAGCTCAAGCTTCATTTCCAGCGCAATCAGGAACACGATGTACAGCGCCAGACAGCTCCAGACCAGCCGGGGCTGCCACTGCGGACCCGCTGTTCCACTATGGTACTGCAGCTTTTTATCCGGGAAAGCAAACCAGCAGACCGCAAGCAGGGATATCATCATCACCAGCGCCAGCGGCGCCATCTGCCAGGTAAAGGCGGCAAACGACAGCCCCGAGCGTCCCCATAGCAGGATGTTTTGCGGGTTACCGATAGGGGTTAACAGTGAACCCGCGTTAACCGCCAGCGCTTCAAAAATAATGAGGCGAGTCACCGGAATTTCGCAAAGCTTACGCAGCGTAAGCGTCAGCGGCACGATAATAAACAGCGCCACATCGTTAGTCAGAAAGGTCGACAGCACCGCCGCAGAAAAGACCATGAACAGCGACAGCCTGCGCTCGGTCGCAAAGCGGCGGACCATCTTGCGGCCCAGCACGTCGAAATAGCCGCTCAGCTCTACCCCTTTGGTGAGCATCATTAAGCCGCTCAGGGTGATGATGGTGCGCCAGTCGATGGCAGCAGGCCAGGTATGCGGGGTAAACGGCACAAAAAAACTTAATCCAGCGCCGATGAGTAATAAGAGATGAAAGAAGCGATCGCGGGCCAGCGCCTGCAGTCCAGGAAGCGTCATTCTGCGCCGGGTCCGTATTTAAGGGTAAATTCACGGAATCTCACCAGAGTCTCTTCGCTGACGTGATGCTCCATCCCCTCGGCATCCCGGCGGGCAATCTCCGGGCTAACGCCCAACACCAGCAAAAAGTTTTCAACGATCTGATGACGCTCGCGGCTCTCCTGGGCCAGCTTTTCGCCTTCCGCCGTCAGAAACACGCCGCGCCAGGGGATCATTTCGATCAGGCCGACGGTTGCCAGGCGTTTTAACATTTTGGCAACCGTCGGCTGAGAAACCCCCAGTCGGGCGGCCATATCCACCTGACGTGCTTCGCCGACTTCCCGAATCAAATCGGAGATCAGCTCTACATAGTCATCAATCAGCTCCCGTCGGTGGGCTTCGCGCACCTGACGAAACCCCTCAACGTGCTCTTCAACATTCACCAGTTGCGTCGTTTTTTTTGTTGTTGGCTTACCTGCGCGACGGTTCATTGTACTTCCTCAGTGGGGATGACGCTTCCAGCGCCCGGTATCAAGAGCGAACATTGTAAACCATAGCTCTACAAGCACAAAAAATTAACGAATTAGCCATAGCTATACAATATAGCCTGTGCTATATCTGTATGTAATGCAGTCACCCTTCACGGATCGAAGGGATCTCAAACCAGGAGGCCATATGAATGAATTCAAGAGGTGTATGAACGTGTTTACCCACTCTCCGTTTAAAGTGCGCTTGCTGCTGTTGAATATGCTGTGCGATATGTTCAACAACAAACCGCATCAGGACGACAAGCCATCCCACTAAGCGGCGTCGCGGCACGCCGCTTCATTTTTCCGTCACACATCCTCTGTACGCTGGCCTCTGGCCGCCTTATTCCCGATCTTTTTTGCGGATTTGCAGCCCCCTTCGCAAAACATCTGTTTAGCAACTGTTGACCTTATTTCGCGCTCGCACTATCTTCTTGCAGCCCTGCACTATTTGCGGCTCGCTGAAGCGGACCCTCATTCCCTCTCCACGCACTGTCAGGCAGGCTTTGACCCTTGGCGCCAGGGTGAGCACATGGCGTTTCACGATAGTGAACTATGAACGTAACCCTGAAAGAAACACTTGCTACCCGCAGCCGGGCCTTAAACCCGTGGACGGGATTCTACTTTCTGCAATCGCTGCTGATTAACTTCGCGCTTGGCTATCCCTTTAGCCTGCTTTATGCCGTTGCCTTCACCTGTATCCTTCACCTTCTGTGGCACAGCGCGCCGCGCGTTCAGAAAGTACTCATCGGGATCTGTTCGCTGGTTGCGGCGTCCTATTTCCCGTTTGGCCAGGCTTACGGTTCGCCAAACTTCAATACTCTGCTGGCGCTGCACTCGACCAATATGGAAGAGTCAACGGAGATCCTGACGATCTTCCCCTGGTACAACTATGTGGTTGGCCTCTTCATTTTTGCGCTGGGCGTGATTGCGGTCCGTCGTAAGCAGGCCGAGAAAAAAGCGTGGGGCAGAATTGAAAGCCTGTGTCTGGCGTTCAGCGTCGTCACCTTCTTCGTTACGCCGGTACAAAACCTTGCCTGGGGCGGCGTGTTTAAGCTGAAAGACACGGGCTACCCGGTGTTCCGCTTTGTCAAAGATGTCGTGGTTAACAACAAAGAGGTTCTCGACGAGCAGGCGCGCATGGCCGAGCTTTCCAATATGAAAGACACCTGGAACGTGCTGGCCGTGAAGCCAAAATACCACACCTATGTCGTGGTGATTGGTGAAAGCGCGCGCCGCGATGCGCTGGGCGCGTTTGGCGGCCACTGGGATAACACGCCGTTTGCCAGTTCGGTCAACGGCACGTTTTTTACCGATTATGTGGCGGCCAGCGGTTCGACGCAGAAATCACTTGGCCTGACTCTGAATCGCGTGGTCGACGGTAAGCCGCAGTTTCAGGATAACTTCGTTACGCTCGCTAACCGCGCGGGCTTCCAGACGTGGTGGTTCTCAAACCAGGGCCAGATTGGTGAATACGATACCGCTATTGCCAGCATTGCGAAGCGCGCGGACGAGGTGCAGTTTCTGAAAAACGGCGATTTTGAAGCCGATAAAAACACCAAAGATGAAGCCTTGCTGAAAATGACGGCGCAGGTCTTTGCCACCCAGCGCACTCAGCCGCAGCTGATTGTTCTGCACCTGATGGGCTCGCATCCTCAGGCGTGCGATCGTACCGGGGGGAAATACGCCGAGTTTGTGCAGTCGAAAGAGACGTCATGCTATCTCTACACCATGACACAAACCGACGATCTGCTGAGCAAGCTGTATACCCAGTTACGCAATACCGGCGACAGTTTCTCGCTGGTCTATTTTTCCGACCACGGGCTGGCGTTCAAGGAACGGGGCAAAGAGGTGCAGTACCTGGCGCATGATGATAAGTTCCAGCAGAACTTCCAGGTGCCGTTCATGGTGTTGTCGAGTGACGATAAAACCCATCGCATCATTAAAGCGCGCCGGTCAGCGAATGATTTTCTGGCGTTCTTTTCGCAATGGACGGGAATTGCTGCGGAGCAGATAAAAAAAGCTTACCCGTTTGTCTCAAACAAGAAAGCTCCTCCAGTTTACATTACCAACTTCAAATTACAGAAAGTTGACTATAACCACCTGGGTACGGATATTTTCGATATTAAGAGTAAGTAATCTCTCCCGTCTCGTGCGGTCTGATGCCCTCACCCTGGCCCTCTCCCACGGGGAGAGGGGACAAACACTAAAAACGGCAACCTCTGGTTGCCGTTTTGCTTTTACCTTCCAAAAAAAATCCGCCACATTGGGCGGATTTTTTACTGGCTCACCGAAGTGATTAGAAGCGGTAACCTACGCCTGCGATCCAGGTGCCAACGTCAACGTTGCGGATACGGCTCTGCTCATAGGAGAAGTCCAGAGCAACGTTTTCGATTGGGTTGAACTGCAGACCTGCGCCGTAGGAGAAGCCGTAGTCGCTGTTGCTTGCAGTACGGTTAGCAGATTCGTTTTCGGTCTGCTGGAATTTACCGTAGCCAACACCTACAACACCGTAGATGCTTGCCCAGTCGTTCAGACGGTAAGCTGGACCAGCAGTGATACCGTAGTACTGACCTTTGTTATAAGCACCGTTGTCGAAATTATCTTTTTCGGTGTAGGTGAAAGAACCGATCACGCCCAGCGGGTTGTTATCCTGCTCATAACGGTACTTCAGGTTGAAACCGTTAGCTTTGTTCATTACGCCCTGATAGTCGCTCTGTGCGTAACCACCGGTAACGGTAGAAGTCGCAGCTACAGCGGTACCTGCGGAAACAGCCAGAACAGCGGCCAGTGCTGAAAGACATGCAATTTTTTTCATAACCACCTCAAATGTGCTTCAAGTAAATCCGTAAGTTTTAAATATATCAAAAAATCTTGTGAAACTCTTTGAGATTCGTGATGTCTAATGAAGCCTTTCCTGTAACAGAACGTTTCCAGAATCAGCTATCTTATTCAAATCTCGCCCGTTTTTCACGTCTCAACGCTGATTTTGCGCGACCTCACCGTTACATTCATCCAGATTATTCCTAATCTTTTCGATGATAAATCCACCAGTGCCTGTCCATTTTACGGATTTCTCCTGGATTTTTTTCAACAGTAGCTCAACCGTAGCCGCTTATTTCATTTACACTGCGTTTTTTACTTCATTTGACAAAATTGACAGGAGAAAGGATGCCTGGGTTATCCCGCAGGACGTCGGTCTGGATGCCGGTTGTCGTAATATTGATAGCGATGATGTCTATCCAAAGTGGCGCATCGCTGGCGAAATCGCTTTTCCCGCTGGTAGGCGCACCCGGCGTTACGGCGTTGCGTATCGCGTTAGGCACTCTGATCCTCGTCGTCATTTTTAAGCCCTGGCGGCTGCGTTTCAAAAAAGAGCAGCGCTTGCCTCTCCTGTTCTACGGACTGGCGCTCGGCGGTATGAACTATATGTTCTATCTCTCCATTCAGACTATCCCCCTTGGGATCGCCGTTGCCCTCGAGTTCACGGGGCCGCTGGCGGTAGCCCTCTTTTCCTCCCGCCGGCCGGTTGACTTCATCTGGGTAATATTAGCCGTTCTCGGGCTTTGGTTCCTGCTGCCGCTGGGCCAGGACGTAACGCAGATAGATCTGACGGGTGCAGCGCTGGCGCTGGGCGCGGGTGCCTGCTGGGCCGTCTACATCCTCACCGGGCAGCGTGCCGGGGAAGAGCACGGCCCGGCGACCGTTGCCCTTGGCTCGCTGATAGCCGCCATTATTTTTGTCCCGATCGGTATGGCGCAGGCCACGGAGTCCATCTGGCAGTGGTCCATCCTCCCGGTTGGGCTGGCGGTTGCTGTACTCTCGACGGCGCTCCCCTATTCGCTGGAAATGATTGCCCTGACGCGTCTGCCCACGCGAATCTTCGGCACCCTGATGAGCATGGAACCCGCGCTGGCGGCCATCTCCGGAATGGTTTTCCTCGGCGAAACCCTCACCTTTACCCAGACGCTGGCGCTCTGTTCCATTATCGCCGCGTCAATGGGGTCGACGCTTACCATGCGCCCGGAGCCAAAAGTCCATAACGTGGACGTCAATTAATGGCGTATATTCTGCATGGCGTCACCGTCATGCAGAATAAAGTCTGGTGCCGTCGTTATTATAATTTCTGACATACTTTGTCATACTGCAGAAATATCCCCCCGAAACCAGGAATGCATATCAAATTAAGATTGATCTGCATCAATTTTAAAATAATCACTATTAATCATGCACTTATAAACTCAACGTCCTTCTCGCTATTAAACCGATAGGCAGCGCCAAATCGCAGAGAAAAAATCAGGTGCTATACTTAGTTCCGTAATTACCTGGGACACACACATCAAGAGGATATGAGATTATGAGTACCGCTAAACTGGTGAAAACGAAAGCGTCTAATCTGCTTTATACCCGTAACGATGTATCGGATAGCGACAAGAAAGCGACGATTGAGTTGCTGAATCGCCAGGTGATCCAGTTCATCGATCTTTCGCTGATCACCAAACAAGCACACTGGAATATGCGCGGTGCCAACTTTATTGCCGTTCATGAAATGCTGGACGGATTCCGCACGGCACTGGTTACGCATCTGGATACCATGGCAGAACGTGCCGTGCAGTTGGGCGGCGTTGCCCTGGGTACCACGCAGGTGATCAACAGCAAAACGCCACTGAAAAGCTACCCGCTGGATATCCATACCGTTCAGGATCACCTGAAAGAGCTGGCTGACCGCTACGCGATTGTGGCAAATGACGTACGTAAAGCGATTGGCGAAGCGAAGGACGAAGATACCGCTGATATCTTCACCGCCGCGTCTCGCGATCTGGATCAGTTCCTGTGGTTCATTGAGTCTAACATCGAGTAATCCATACGGATTTCAAATCAAACCCTCGCGTCATGCGAGGGTTTTGCACGTTTATGGTGCACACTTTTTGCCTCCACACCTGCAAAAGTGAACAAAATGTAATAATCACTTCACACAACCGTTAATAGAAGATTGTTTTTTCGTCTGAATTTGCGCTAAATAGCACCACGTCAAATGCCCTGAATGATGCGCACCAAAACGGTGCTCCAGTTTGGTGCATAACATCGCCATTGCCACGATTATTGTGCAATGCGTGACGCACTCCCCTTTGCAAAACAAGAGCTTGTAAAGTTGGCACGTTTTTTTCATTGTGCAACTTGTTCTCGCAGGGGATCGCCCCGTGGATATAAAAGGAAATGCTATGAAGTCTGTATTAAAAGTTTCACTGGCTGCACTTACCCTGGCTTTTGCGGTGTCATCCCATGCCGCCGACAAACTGGTTGTAGCGACCGACACGGCGTTCGTTCCGTTTGAATTCAAACAGGGTGATAAATACGTTGGTTTTGACGTGGATCTGTGGGCTGCGGTCGCAAAAGAACTCAAACTGGATTACACCCTGAAGCCGATGGACTTCAGCGGCATCATCCCGGCACTGCAGACCAAAAACGTTGACCTGGCGCTGGCGGGTATCACCATTACTGACGAACGCAAAAAAGCGATCGACTTCTCCGACGGCTACTACAAAAGCGGCCTGCTGGTGATGGTCAAAGCGGATAATAACGACGTAAAAAGCGTGAAAGATCTCGACGGTAAAGTGGTTGCGGTGAAGAGCGGCACCGGTTCCGTTGATTATGCAAAAGCAAATATCAAAACCAAAGATCTGCGTCAGTTCCCTAACATCGACAACGCCTATATGGAGCTCGGTACTAACCGTGCTGACGCGGTTCTGCACGACACGCCTAACATCCTGTACTTCATCAAAACGGCGGGCAACGGCAAGTTCAAAGCGGTTGGTGACTCTCTGGAAGCACAGCAGTACGGCATCGCGTTCCCGAAAGGCAGCGACGAGCTGCGCAACAAGGTGAACGGCGCGCTGAAAACCCTGAAAGAGAACGGTACGTACAACGAAATCTATAAAAAATGGTTCGGTACTGAACCTAAATAATCCAGCCTGAATTATCAGGTACTGTAATGCCCGGTGGCGCTTGCGCCTACCGGGCCTACAATTTGAGTCAGCCCTCTGACTCATTTTAGTTTTCACCACGGTATACAGGAATACATCATGCAGTTTGACTGGAGCGCCATCTGGCCTGCCATTCCTCTCTTGCTTGAAGGCGCCAAAATGACCCTGTGGATTTCGGTCCTCGGTCTGGTTGGCGGGTTGATTATCGGCCTTGTCGCCGGTTTCGCCCGCACCTACGGCGGCTGGATTGCAAACCACATCGCACTGGTTTTCATCGAAGTGATCCGCGGTACGCCAATTGTCGTACAGGTCATGTTCATCTACTTCGCCCTGCCAATGGCCTTCAACGATCTGCGCATTGACCCGTTCAGCGCCGCGGTCGTGACCATTATGATCAACTCCGGCGCGTACATTGCGGAAATCACCCGCGGCGCCGTACTGTCGATTCATAAAGGCTTCAGCGAAGCCGGGCTGGCCCTGGGGCTTTCCCGTCGCGAAACCATTCGCCACGTTATTCTGCCGCTGGCGCTGCGCCGCATGCTGCCGCCGCTGGGTAATCAGTGGATCATCAGCATTAAGGACACGTCGCTGTTCATCGTTATCGGCGTTGCTGAACTGACCCGTCAGGGCCAGGAGATCATTGCCGGCAACTTCCGCGCGCTCGAAATCTGGAGTGCGGTGGCCGTTGTTTACCTGATCATCACGCTGGTTCTGAGCTTTGTTCTGCGTCGTCTTGAAAGAAGGATGAAAATCCTGTGATTGAATTTAAAAACGTTTCCAAGCACTTTGGCCCAACCCAGGTGCTGCACAATATTGATTTGAACGTCAGCCAAGGTGAAGTGGTGGTGATTATCGGGCCTTCCGGCTCCGGTAAATCGACCCTGCTGCGCTGCATCAACAAGCTGGAAGAGATCACCAGCGGCGATCTGATTGTCGATGGCCTGAAGGTCAACGACCCGAAGGTGGACGAACGTCTGATCCGTCAGGAAGCAGGCATGGTGTTCCAGCAGTTCTACCTGTTCCCGCACCTGACGGCGCTGGAAAACGTGATGTTCGGCCCGCTGCGCGTGCGCGGTGCCAACAAAGCGGCAGCGGAAACGCTGGCGAAAGATCTGCTGGCGAAGGTTGGCCTGGCGGAGCGTGCGCACCACTATCCGTCCGAGCTGTCGGGCGGTCAACAGCAGCGCGTGGCGATTGCCCGCGCGCTGGCAGTGAAGCCGAAGATGATGCTGTTTGATGAGCCTACGTCGGCACTCGACCCTGAACTGCGCCACGAAGTGCTGAAGGTGATGCAGGATCTGGCCGAAGAAGGGATGACGATGGTCATCGTGACCCACGAAATCGGCTTTGCCGAGAAGGTGGCTTCGCGTCTGATCTTCATCGACAAAGGGCGTATCGCCGAAGACGGCAATCCGCAGGAGCTGATCGCGAACCCGCCGAGCCAGCGCCTGCAGGAGTTCCTGCAGCACGTTTCCTGATCCACAGTATTCAGCAGAGCCGGGCATGCCCGGCTTTTTTACGCCAGATTGTTCCCAAAAATCCCCCTTAGCTCCCTGCCCTCTATACTTATCATTTTGTTGGACATTTTTACCGGAGGACGCCGTGCCGTGGATCCTGCTGCTGTTGCTTAGCCTGTTTAGTGCGCCATCGTTCGCCGTCGCGATCCCCGGCGTCACCACCGGAACCGCTGCGACGCAGGAGAGCGCCCCGCCTCAGGAGCCTGACGTTGAACAGAAAAAAGCCGCGTACAGCGCGCTGGCTGACGTTCTGGAAAACGACGCCTCGCGGCAGGAACTTATTGGCCAGCTGCGCAAAGTTGCCGCCACGCCGCCGCAGGAGCCCGTGCCGGCCATTACCCCGCCAGACGTGAAAGAGCAAAAAACGGTGCTGGAGAACGTGACCGACGTTAGCCGTCAGTATGGGGAAGCGCTCTCTTCTCGCTTCGCCCAGCTCTACCGCAACCTGATTGGTTCCCCGCACAAGCCGTTTAATCCACAGACGTTTTCCACTGCCGCCACCCAGTTTTTAATGCTGGCGGGCGGAGTCTTTCTTTTTTACTGGCTGGTGCGCCTGTGTGCCTGGCCGCTGTATCGCAAAATGGGGCAATGGGGCCGCAAAAAGAACCAGCAAAAAAGCAGCTGGCTTCACCTGCCCGCCATGATCGCGTCTGCCTTTATTATTGATTTACTCCTGCTGGCGCTCACGCTGTTTATCGGCCAGCTGCTGGCCGACCGGCTCAATGCGGGCAACAAAACCATCGCCTTCCAGCAGGGGCTGTTTCTGAACGCCTTCGCGCTGATCGAGTTCTTTAAGGCGCTGCTGCGGGTCATCTTTTGCCCGCGCGTGCCCGAGCTTCGCCCCTTCAACATCAAAGATGAAAGCGCGAAATACTGGGCGCTGCGCCTGAGCGTGCTTAGCGGCCTGATAGGCTACGGCCTGCTGGTCGCGGTGCCGATTATTTCAAACCAGGTGAACGTCCAGTTTGGCGCACTGGCAAACGTGCTGATCATGCTCTGTATTACCGTCTGGGCGCTGTATCTGATTTTCCATAACAAAAAAGCGATCACCGAAAGTCTGCTTCACCTGGCCGATCGCTCTCTCTCCTTCTTCAGCCTGTTTATCCGCGCCTTCGCGCTGGTGTGGCACTGGCTGGCAAGCGCGTACTTTATCGTGCTGTGCTTTTTCTCGCTGTTCGATCCGGGCAACAGCCTGAAGTTTATGATGGGGGCGACGTTTAAAAGCCTGGCCATCATTGGCGTTGCGGCCTTTGCGTCCGGCCTGCTCTCTCGCTGGATCTCGAAAACCATCACGCTGTCGCCGCAGGTGCAGCGTAACTACCCGGAACTGCAAAAGCGGGTCAACGGCTGGATGTCGGTATCGCTGAAGGTGGCGCGTATTCTGACCGTCTGCGTGGCGATCATGCTGCTGCTGAACGCCTGGAGCCTGTTTGATTTCTGGAACTGGCTGCACAACGGCGCGGGGGAGAAAACCGTTGACGTGTTAATCCGCATCGCGCTGATCCTGTTCTTCTCCGCTGTCGGCTGGACGCTGCTGGCGAGCCTTATCGAGAACCGGCTGGTGTCCGATATTCACGGCAGGCCGCTGCCGAGCGCCCGCGCCCGCACGCTGTTAACCCTGTTCCGCAACGCGCTGGCGGTGATCATCAGCACCATTACCATCATGATTGTGCTCTCGGAAATCGGCGTGAATATCGCCCCGCTGCTGGCGGGTGCGGGTGCGCTGGGGCTGGCCATTTCCTTCGGTTCGCAAACGCTGGTGAAAGATATTATTACAGGCGTTTTTATTCAGTTTGAGAACGGCATGAATACGGGCGATCTGGTCACCATTGGGCCGTTAACCGGCACGGTTGAGCGGATGTCCATTCGTTCGGTCGGCGTGCGTCAGGATACCGGGGCCTATCACATCATTCCGTGGTCATCGATTACCACCTTCGCCAACTTTGTGCGCGGGATTGGCTCGGTAGTGGCGAATTACGATGTCGATCGCCATGAGGATGCCGATAAAGCGAAACAGGCGCTGCGGGATGCGGTAGAAGAGCTGATGCAGATGGAAGATATCCGCGGTCTGGTGATTGGCGAACCGTCGTTTGCCGGGATTGTCGGACTGACGAACACGGCGTTTACCCTGCGCGTGTCGTTCACTACCCAGCCGCTGAAGCAGTGGACGGTGCGCTTTGCGCTCGACAGCATGGTCAAAAAACACTTTGACCTGGCGGATGTGCGTATGCCGGTGCAGACGTATCAGGTGCTGCCTTCGCCGACCGCACAGCTTCCCCCGCAGGAGCCAACCTTATAGCGCGGATGCCGGGTGGCGGCTTCGCCTTACCCGGCCTACGACGGAGTGCTATTTGCGACGTTTGTTGTTTTCCATAAACGACCAGGCAATAAAGCGGCTCTGCTTCTGCCCCTGCGCCATCTCTTTTTTCACCACCTTCACCGCGCCGGCCTCGGTTAGCGCACGGTAGAGCGGCGGAAGGTTATCGCCGCGCGAAACCAGCGTGGTGAACCATTTCACCTGACGGCCAAACTGTTTGCTTTCCGCAATCATACGCAGGATAAACGCCACCTCACCGCCCTCGCACCACAGCTCCTGCTGCTGGCCACCGAAGTTCAACGCAGCATCCTCAGCCTGACCCAGGTTACGGCGCTTGCGCTCGCTGCCCTCGCGGGCCGCGGCGGCTGAATCATGGAACGGCGGGTTGCACAGGGTGGCATCGTATTGTTCATTTTTATGGATAATGCCGTTGAAGATCGAACCTGCATCTTTCTGACGACGCAGGCGGATTGCCCGGCTTAAGCCCGGATTTCCGTTTATAATCGCCTGCGCGCTGGAGAATGCCTCTGCGCCGATTTCACTCCCGGTGAAGCGCCACTGGTATTCATGAGCGCCAATCAGGGGGTAAATCAGGTTTGCCCCGGTACCGATATCCAGAATGGTGGCCTGCTGCGGAACGACGCCCTCATTACCTTCTGCAAGCAGATCGGCAAGATGATGGACGTAATCTGCGCGGCCAGGAACGGGCGGACAGAGAAAACCTTCCGGGATATCCCAGTTCGCCACGCCGTAATAGTGGGCAAGCAGCGCTTTGTTCAGCATTTTAACCGCCAGCGGGTCAGCGAAGTTGACCGAAGGTTCACCGGCGGGCGTCTGTACAATGAAGCCCTGTAACTGCGGGCAGCTCTGGCACAGCGCGTTCATGTCGTAGCGGCTGCGGTGGCGATTTCGTGGGTGCAATCCCGGCTTTTGGGAAGTCATGGCGTTCTCCTTTAAACAGCGGCGTAAGATACCCTTTGCAGACCCAACGGTAAATAACTGTGTGCGGTACACAAAAACACGCCATAAATCAGTAGCCTTTATGTCTATGATCTGTCAGCAAATCGTCAATTTATATCGTTCAAAAAATAAGCAGATCATCATCAAATATTTGCGCTAAATCACACTCGCGGGGCTTCTAAACTTAAGGGGAATCACCTGTTGTTTCCCCTGAGGATGTGATTATGAAAAACTACCTGCCCCTTGTTGTAATCGCCAGCGCGCTGGCCACGGCGTCCTTCTCTGCCTGGTCAGTTCAGTCCCTGACCGAAAATAATGATACCAGTCAGCTGCAGGCTGCGGGTACGGTCTCGGTAAGCCGGGCGAGTAACCTTGACGACCTCCAGGATAAGCTGGCTGAAAAAGCCCGCCAGGAGGGTGCTAAAGGCTTCGTGGTGAACTCCGCTGGCGGAGATAACCATATGTACGGCACAGCCACCATCTATAAATAACCGCTCATACACGCCCACAACTGCATCCGCACAGCGGATGCAGTTTCTCTTTTCCGCGCCTTGACTGTACGATTTTTAACCCCATATTCATACAATGCGCTTAACACAAACAGGAGGACGTATGGCTTCCGGCTGGGCGAAAGACGACGCCGTTAATGAACAGATCAACAGTACGATTGAAGATGCGGTTGCCCGCGCGCGCGGTGAAATTCCGCGCGGCGAAAGTTTGCATGAATGTGAGGAATGCGGCGATCCGATCCCCGAGGCGCGTCGTAAGGCCATTCCTGGCGTGCGGTTATGCATAACCTGTCAGCAGAATAAAGATTCAAAAAATGCTTCACATTCGGGATATAATCGCAGAGGATCGAAAGACAGCCAGTTACGTTGACTTTCCTTTACCTAAAATCACCGCGCAAGCGGTTTCCTTTACGCTCACGATTTTCGGAACTGCACGTAGCAAAATGTGCGCTCGATCGCTGCTCTGTAAAGCGAAGCGACAAGAAGTGTCAATTGCCGTTCCGAATTTATTAATAATCAATAAGTTATTTGTCATTCAATTTTTTTGAGCAACCACGTCAATTCTCTTCGATTTTATCTCTCGCAAAAAAACGTGATACTTATCACATCGACGGAACATCGTCCCCTTAACAGAATAACCTGCGAGAGATTAACCATGAAAACCATTAAATATGCTGTTGCTGCTGTTGCCCTGTCCGCTCTGTCCTTTGGCGCATTCGCCGCGGAAGCGGTCTCTTCTACTCAGGCACAGAACATGAATAAAATCGGTGTGGTGAGTGCAGAAGGCGCAACCACGCTGGACGGTCTGGAAGCAAAACTGGCTGAGAAAGCGGCTGCAGCAGGCGCAAGCGGATACACCATTACCTCCGCGAACGCCAATAACAAACTGAGCGGCACTGCGGTTATCTACAAATAATCGACTGAATGAATGTACTACCCTCACCATACCCTCTGGTGAGATGCTCCAACCCTCATTGACCCTGTTGTTGTTACCCTTTGTTTGCCCGTCCGCCACTGGACGGGCTTTTTTTTGCTTAAAAGGACCGGGCGACCCGCGCCAGCCCGTCGTCCACCGTTTCCACCTCACCGGTTGCCAGCAAACAGCAGGCCATCTGCAGCTTGATCGAGTGCGGAACGGGAACGCTTCCGGCCAGACACTGCTCTATCCAGTGCGCGGTCGTATGAGGATCTTTTGCCTGAGGCAGGATAACCTCGCTATTTTCTTCCCCACGCTCATACACCACGCGTGAGCCGGACGAATCAATCAGCATCAGCTGAGGGCATCGCTGTGGATTAGCGTAAACCTCACCTTCTGTTCCATGCATCAACAGCGCACGGCCACCAATTTCTTCGAAGAATTTGCCTACCCGCGTCACGTACTCCGGGTGCGATACGCTGGACAGGCGCAGCGCCGCATCTTCTGCAAACGGCGTGGCCAGTTTTGCCAGCGTGTGCGCACTGTTACGTACGCCCATTCGCCAGCGCATATCCAGCTGCTTTTCCAGCGGCGGGCAGAGCGCGCGGACGGGAATATAAACCGGCTGATGCCCGTCCAGCTTCGCCTGCGCCTGCCCCGCATGCAGAGTGGGTTCGATGCCTAAAAGCTCGAAGATAGTTTCCGTCAGCACGCGCGTCGGATCTTCACTTACCCCGTGCACCACCACCGGGAAACCGAGCTTGTTTAATAAAATAGCCAGGAGCGGCGTCAGGTTGGCCTGCTTGCGCGCGCCGTTATAGCTTGGGATCACAATCGGCATGGGCTTTGCCAGCGGCGGTGATAAGCGCAGCGTTTGCGCCTGCATGGCCTCATAAAAGCCGCGCATTTCGGCTTCACCTTCGCCTTTGATGCGCAGGGCGATCAGGATGCCACCCATCTCAAGTTCTGGCACGTCGCCATTCAGCATATGGGTATACAGCGCGTGAGCCGTTTCCTGATCCAGATCGCGGGCATGGTTTTTCCCACGCCCTACCTCTTTGATAATTTTACGATAATCCACGACATCTCTCCTGACAGCTTCATCTTGTTAACAATATAGCCCTGAAGGACGCCCGGCCGTTAGTTTTTTATCTGCGGAATTAACCTTCTGTTTTGACGATAAAAAATAAACGCAAGCCTTTTCGGAATTATTTGTGATGGCTATAGAAGATTCTTACCCATACATTTTTTGATTAAATAACCAACGAAAAGTCATTGAGGTCACGGGTGAAAACGTCCAGGCAACGCGCTCACCAGAAACATATCAGGATTTATTATGAACAAGGTTGCTTTAGGTTTATTCATTGCTGCAACGGTAGGATGTTCCGCATCCGCGTTTGCGGCTACAAACGGCGAAGGGCAAATTAACTTTACCGGTGAAATTATCGATTCTGCCTGTCAGGTCGTTAATGGGTTAAGCAACCCGTTAAACGTACAGTTAGGTAAAGTCTCTAAAACCGTATTTACCGGTGCAGGCTCCACCAGCACGTTAACAAAGTTTGATATTCAGCTAAAAGATTGTCCGGAAACAGTCACCTCTGCGGCAATTAACTTTGGCGGTACGCCGGATGCAAATAACAACTCCACGCTGGCATTAACGCCAGGCGCGGATACCGCAACGGGCGTGGCTATTCAGCTGGTTGACTCCTCTGAGCAACCGGTCAGCCTGTATACCCCTACTCAACAATATCCGTTAGCATCCGGCACGGCGGTGAACGACCTTGAGTTCGGTGCGCGTTATATTCAAACCGATGCGGCAGTTACCGCAGGCCCGGCTAACTCTGTATCGACCTTTACCGTTATTTATAACTGATATTATCAATCCTGAGATATTAACGTTATCAGCGTTAATATCTCTTATTTTTATTGAGAAATATTTATGCGCCACGGTTATTTACTGAGCACTCTTTTACTGGCTGCCGCCACTGCACATGCAGGTGTCGTGATTAACGGCACACGGCTGGTTTACCAGGGAGATAAAAAGGAATCATCTCTTGGTCTTTCAAATCCAGATGCTACGGATTATCTGGTACAGTCCTGGGTCGATTCCGGCGGTAAAAATCTGGCCAGAGCACCTTTTCTGATCACCCCACCGCTTTTTCGCCTGGATGCGAAAGAGGATAACGTTCTGCGCGTCGTGCGCACGGGCGGTAATTTACCCGACGATCGCGAATCCCTGTACTGGCTGAACATCAAAGCGATCCCATCGTCAAAACACGTCGAGGGGATGAATACCCTGCAAATCGCCATTAATACCCGCATTAAACTGCTGTATCGCCCGTCGGCGGTAAAAGGCAAACCTGAAGATGTGGCAGATAAACTTGAGTGGCGTCGCGAAGGCAACGATCTGGTGGTGAATAACCCTACGCCGTTCTATATGAATTTCCAGGCCGTGACGCTGAATGGTCAGAAAGTCACAAAAGCCACCTGGGCGGTGCCTAAAACGGAAACTCACTTTGCATTACCCGGCAGCGTGGGCGGTTCAACCGTCGCGTATTCCATCATTACGGATTACGGCAGCATCAGCCAGACATGGACGACATCCGTTCGTTAATACTGCGCGTAGACAAATAAAAATCATCATGTACAGCCATAAAAAGCCTTTCACATGCCGTATTTCGTTATTGCCGATCATTCTGTGTGGTCTGGTAATGGCGATCTTTGCGCAGCAGGCGATGGCCGATGATTATTTCAACCCGGCACTGCTGGATATTGATAATCCACAGCAGGGGAAAACCGATCTGTCGGTTTACGAGAAGGGCCCAGGACAAGCGCCGGGAAAATATCAGGTCACCATTTTTATCAATAATAATAAAATTGATACCCGTGACGTGACCTTCACCTTAAAAAATGATGCTCAGGGTAATAATTCGCTTCAGCCCTGCTTTAGCCTGAACGATTTAAAAAGCCTCGGCATCAGAACCCAAAAATATCCCCAGCTGATGGCTAAAGGACAGTGTGCCGATTTAACCGCCATTCCTGCGGCCTCCGCTTCGTTTCACGTTCGCAACCAGCAGCTGTTGCTCAGCATTCCTCAGATGGCGCTCGGCAAGGTCCCACGCGGCTATATCGACCCCAAGGAGTTCGATGAAGGGATCACCGCGGGGCTGCTGAACTACAGCGCCACGGCCAGCCAGAGCCATGCGCGCCAGCAGGGGGAACAGGACAACAGCAGCCAGTACGTCAACCTGCGGCCTGGCCTTAACGTCGGGGCCTGGCGCGTGCGCAATTATTCCACCTGGAACCGCAGCACCACGGGCAAGGAGGAGGAGCAAAAGTTTTCCTCCGTCTATACCTACGCGCAGCGCGACATTGTGGCGATGAAAAGCGACCTGACGGTAGGCCAAAGCTCCTCGCCTTCAGATGTTTTCGACAGCGTGCCCTACACCGGCGTGCAGCTCAACTCCAACAACGACATGCTGCCGGACAGCGAAAAAGGCTATGCGCCTATCATTCGCGGCACCGCCCACAGCAACGCGCTGGTGATGGTGCGCCAGAACGGTTACGTCATTTATCAGAATACCGTTGCCCCCGGCGCGTTTGAAATTAACGACCTCTACCCGACCGGCAGCAGCGGCGACCTGCAGGTGACGGTAAAAGAGACCGACGGCAGCGAAAGCCATTTTGTGGTGCCCTATGCCTCCGTGCCGGTTCTGCAGCGTGAAAAAAATCTGCGCTACAGCGTCACCGCCGGGCGTTATCGCTCTTATGACAAAGACGTGGAAAAGACGCCCTTTGCCCAGGGCAGCGCCATCTATGGCTTGCCCTATGGCTTCACCGCGTACGGCGGCGTGCAGCAGAGCAGCCACTATCAGTCGCAGGCGCTGGGCGCCGGAAAAAACATGGGCGATTTGGGCGCGTTCTCCATCGACGTCACCCGTGCGAAAGCGCTGCTGAAGAAGCAGCAGTCCAGCAAAGGCCAGTCCTGGCGCGTCCGTTACAGCAAAGATTTTGCCGGTTCGGGAACCAACTTCTCGCTCGCGGGCTATCGCTACAACAGCAAGGGGTTTTACACCATGGAGGATACCATGGAGTCATATACCCGCTCTGACGACTGGTCAGCACCGCAGCAGCGCCGCGCCCGTACCGAAGCTACCATCGACCAGACGCTGCCTGAAGGCTGGGGCTCCGTTACGCTGAGCCTGGTCAAAGAAACATACTGGAGCCAGAGCCAGAACATGACCTCCATGAGCGTCAGCTATAACAACAGCTGGCACGGCGTCAGCTACAGCCTGAGCTACAGCATGAACAAAAACACCAACGACAGCGATGAGGACGGCGAAGAGGTGACGAACGACAACCAGTTCTCGCTGAACGTCTCCGTTCCGCTCGATCGCTGGATGCACAACACCTGGGCCACCTACAACATGAATAACACCAAAGACGGCACCACGCAGAATATCGGGCTTAACGGCACGGCGCTGAAGGAAGACAACCTGAACTGGAATATCCAGGAAGGACTCAGCCGCTCCGGAAGCGGTAATTCAACCAGCATCAACGCTGATTATAAAGCCACCTACGGCGAGGTGAGCGGCGGCGTCAGCCAGGACAAATATCAGCAAACCGTCAACGTCGGGCTGCAGGGAGGCGTGATTGCCCATGCCAACGGCATCACCCTGAGCCAGCCGCTCGGCGAAACCATCGCCCTGGTGAAAGCGCCGGGCACACACGGGACGCATATCGCTAACCAGACCGGCGTTGAGACGGATTTCCGCGGCTATACCGTCGTACCGTTTGTGACTGCATATCGCCACAACACCATCGCGCTGGATACCGAAACGCTGCCGGACGATGCCGACGTGACGCACGCGGCGCAGGTTGTCACCCCAACGCGCGGCGCCGTGGTGCGCGCGAGCTTTAACACCCGGGTGGGTAGCCGCGTGCTGATGACGCTCACGCAAAACGGAAAACCGCTGCCCTTCGGCGCAACGGTGACCACGGACGATAAGGACAGCGAGTTTATTGTCGGGAATGACGGCCAGACCTACCTCTCTGGCCTGCCGCAGCAAGGGCATCTCGCCGTCTCCTGGGGACAGGATGCGAGCGAGCACTGCGTCGCTGACTATGCGCTAACGGATGAGAAAGAGAAAACCAGCATCATTAACGCTGCCGCGCAGTGTCACTGATTCACCGTTCAGGCTAAACATTATGCAAATGATTAAACAGTGCTTTTTCTTACTGGTTCTGGGTACCGCCGCGTTATTTATGCCGCACGCGAAGGCAAGTTGCTCCACGCCTGATATGCCGAAAATGATTAACGTCGCCACCCTGTCGGTCCCGACAACGCTGGCTGTGGGTGCCACTATCCCCGGCTCTGAACAGACGGTGCATGTTGCGGGCAACTGCGATCATCCCTACGAGAGCGGGATGGAAATCATCTCCTGCTACTACGGAAGCGGCTCGGAAATTCCCGGGTTAACCGGCGTTTATGATTCGGGCGTACCCGGCGTCGGCGTGGCATTAATGAATGATAAAGGTCAGCGTATTACTGGAGGGGGCAAAACCGCCTGCGATTCGCGCAGTACGCCAGTTGGCTATGTGTCAAATGACGGAATGCAGTCATTTGATTTTAACGTCACCCTTGAACTGGTGAAAACCAGTGAGGCAGTCCAGTCCGGTACCCTGATGCAGGCGCAAACCGAGTTCGGTATCGGCGTGTATGGCAATGACGGCATCGGGAGTCCGAACATTATCTCCTACGCCGGTAACGTCAATTTCCAGAATGTCACCTGCTCCGTCCTGCCAAGAAATCTGACGGTTGATCTGGGGGATTTCCCGGTCAGTTCGTTTGTGAGCGTGGGAACCCTCTCTTCTCCGGCGCAGAATTTTGACGTCACGGTGAATTGTAACAGCACCGTGCAGCCCGAGGTAAAAGTGACAAGTTCAAACGGGTATGAAACGGCGTTCGAAGGCGTGCTGAAACTCACTCAGCAGACCGGCATGGCAACGGGCGTCGGGGTTCAAATGGTGTTCGACAACAATATCGCCACGTTCGATACCTACGTAAACACCCAACGCGAAGCGGTAGCCAACGAAACGCTGGCCATTCCATTCCAGGTTCGCTATGAACAAATCAGCGATGTAGTCACACCCGGACCGGCCAACACCGTTGCCACCATCACCCTCGCCTATAAGTGAACGACATGAAAAAGACCATTGCGATACTCATGCTGGGGCTGATGGCCCAGGCACAGGCAGACGACATTCAGATCCAGATGAAGGGGAATATTTACGCCAATACCTGCGTCATCGACAGCGCCAGCCGCAACCTGACGGTGGATTTAGGCCAGGCGGTGTCGGGCAGTTTTAAAGACGTTGGCGATACGGGCGTGTGGAAAGACTTCTCCCTGCTGCTGACGCACTGTCCGACCACGCGCTCGCTGGTTACCGCCTTTTTCTATGGACAGGCCGATAGCGTACACCCGACAAAATTTGCCAATACCGGCAGCGCAAAAGGGCTGGCGCTGGAGCTGGCGGATCGCCAGGACAAGATCCTCATCGCCCCACAGGCGGCATTTAGCGTCCCGATTAATACTGCCGACCACACGGCCACCTTTCCGCTGGCCGCGCGCTATTACGCCACCTCCATGCCCGTCAGCGCAGGGACGTTCAGCAGCGTGATTCAGGTGACCTTCACTTACCAGTAGGACCGCGCCCCTTAGCACGGATGCTTTTTTTACGCCCGGCGGCCAGTTTTGCCGGGCGTTTTTTTACCTCCGGCACCTCCGGCTGCTCTATCGGGAAGATCGGCAGCGCGTTCAGCAGCCGCTGGCCGTAGTTTTTGGTGAGCAGACGCTTATCGTAAATCACCACTTCGCCCCAGCAGCCGTGGCTACGAATAAGACGCCCCACCTGCTGAATCAGGTTAAACGACGCCGCAGGCAGGCTTTGCACCTCAAACGGGTAGCGGTTCAGGCTTTTCAGCCACTCGCCTTCGGTGATCACCACCGGGCTGTCGATGGGCGGGAAGGCGATTTTATGAATATGCACCTGCGTCAGGTAGTCCCCTTTCAAGTCCAGACCTTCCGCAAACGACTGTAGCCCCACCAGCACGCTGCGCTCGCCGTTATCGATACGCTTGCGGTGCGTTTCCACCAGCCGATAGCGCGGCTGATCGCCCTGCACCAGCAGCAGTAAGCGCAGATCGGTCACGAACTCAAGAAAACGCTGCATCGCCCGCCCGCTGGCAAACAGCACCAGCATGCCGGGGTACTTTTTGCTCTCGACCTGTTCGCGGAAGTAGGCCGCCATTTCGGCAATGTGCTGCTCTTCGTTGTCGATCAGCGGCTCGAACGTCATGCGCGGAATGACCAGCTTGCCCTGCTCGCAGTGGTTAAACGGCGAGTCCAGCGCCACGAAGCGGTCGCCCGCTTTCTCCTTCAGGCCGCTCATCTCCTGCAGGCGAGAAAAGCTGTTCAGGGAGCGCAGCGTGGCTGAAGTGACCACCACGTGCGGCACGCTGCGCCAGATCAGCTTTTCCAGCTGATCGGCCACGCGAATGCCCACGCAGTGGAAAAAGAGGTGCACCTGCCCGTCCCGCTCTTCCCGCGTGGCCCACTTGGTGACCGGCGCGCCGGAGGCCTGCGCCAGCGAGGCCAGTCGCCAGAGCTTGCTCTGTGATTCAAACATGCCCAGCGCGCGGTTCATCTGCAGCAGGACGCGGTGAACGCGCACCACGTCGTGCGTGCCGGTTTTCTCGCTGAGATCGTTCAGAAACATTTCTGCCAGGCCGCGCAGCTTCTCAAGAAGTTTCGCCAGTTGCTTGCAGATCTCCATTATCTCTTCCGGCAGTTCGCCCATTGCGAAGCGGTGTTCGGCCTCCTGCGTTTGCGGGAGGTAGAGATTCAGGATGTTATTCAGCGATGAAATGAGGCCGTAGACCTCTTCGCAGTGCTCGCTCAGCCGCTCCGGGACCGCCAGCGGCGGCGTGGTTTTCGGGCGGAACTGCTCCATGCAGGTGGCAATCAGCTTGCAGAACAGATCCAGCTGCAGGCGGAACCACGGGGCGGTGATTTCGGCGCTCATCTCCAGCGCGTCACGCGCCACGTCCGGCAGGTGATGGCCTTCGTCAAGCACCAGCAGCAGATTTTTGGGCTCCGGCAGCACCGCTTCGCTTTCCAGTGCCGCCATCACCAGCGCGTGGTTGGCCACAACCACTTCCGCCTCCTGAATTTCGCGACGGGCGACAAAGAACGGGCACTCGCGGTAATAGTGGCAGTTACGGTTCAGGCAGCTTGCTTTATCGGTGCTGAGCCTGCGCCACAGATCGTCGCTGATGGCTTTGTCGGTATGGTCGCGCAGGCCATCCCACTTATACCCGTCAAGATCGACCTTGAGCGTGGCGCAGAGTTCCTGCTCGGCCTTGTTGTTCGGCGTGAGATCGTCGTCGAGGAAGGCCAGCAGATCCTGCTGCGTCGCCTCGCTGCTGGCGAGCCCCGCCAGGTTGCGCGGACACACGTAGCGCCCGCGTCCAAACGCCGCGGTAAAACGCAGCTCGGGGATGATTTTTCGCAGCAGCGGCAGGTCTTTACTGAAGATCTGATCCTGCAGCGCCACGTTGGCGGTGCTGACCACCAGCGTTTTCTGTTCTTCCCTGGCGATGGCAATGCCGGGAATAAGGTATGAAAGGGTTTTCCCGACGCCGGTTGGGGCTTCAATCGCCAGATGTCGCCCGTCGTCCCCGGCGAGCGTTTTGGCCACATCAGCAATCATCTGCCGCTGCGGCGCTCGGGGGATAAAGTCGGGGATCTGCTGTTGTAGCGCCTTATACCATGCGCCAATTTGCGCCTTGAGCGCAGCGGTTAAAGCCATCGGGAAACCTGAAATACTGTATAAACAGCCACTATTGTGGCACTTTCTCTTCGCTGCCGCAAAAAGAAAAGCCCGGCTTTACGACCGGGCTTCCAGATTACTGCGGGTTAGCAGGCTTGCGCGGGCGGCGTCGACGCTGCCCTTCTCCTGCCGGTTTCCCTTCGCCGCTGCGCCACGGGTTTTCACCCGCCGGTTTGCTGTCGTTGTTACGACGCGGCGGTTTGCCGGATGATTTCGGCGCGCCACCTTCTGTACGACGCGGCTGCTGACCGCGACCGCCGCCGCCCTGACCACGTCCACCGCCGCCCTGACGGCCGTTCTGAATCGGCTCGGCTTTGATGGACGGGTCCACTTCATAACCTGGGGTTTCGATGCGCGGGATCTCTTTCTTCAGCAGGCGCTCGATGTCGCGCAGCAGCTTGTGCTCGTCCACGCAGACCAGAGAAAGCGCTTCACCGGTTGCCGCCGCGCGGCCGGTACGACCAATGCGGTGAACGTAATCTTCCGGCACGTTAGGCAGCTCGTAGTTCACCACGTGCGGCAGCTCTTCGATGTCCAGACCGCGGGCGGCGATGTCGGTCGCCACCAGCACGCGGATGTCGCCGGATTTGAAGTCCGCCAGCGCACGGGTACGCGCGCCCTGGCTTTTATTACCGTGGATCGCCGCGCTGCGGATGCCGTCCTTGTTGAGCTGTTCCGCCAGGTGGTTAGCGCCGTGCTTGGTGCGGGTAAAGACCAGCACCTGCTGCCAGTTGCCCTGGCCGATCATCTGGGAGAGCAGCTCCCGCTTGCGCTTTTTATCCACAAAGTGAACGTGCTGCGTCACCTGCTCGGAGGCGGTGTTGCGGCGCGCCACTTCCACTTCCAGCGGGTTGTGCAGCAGCTTTTCTGCCAGGCCTTTAATCTCATCAGAGAAGGTCGCGGAGAAAAGCAGGTTCTGACGACGCGCGGGCAGCTTGGCCAGCACGCGACGGATATCGTGAATGAAGCCCATGTCGAGCATGCGGTCAGCTTCATCCAGCACCAGAATTTCAATACCATCAAGCTTAACGGCGTTCTGGTGTTCAAGATCCAGCAGACGGCCCGGCGTTGCCACCAGCACGTCCACGCCGCCGCGCAGCTTCATCATCTGCGGGTTAATGCTTACCCCACCGAAAACCACCAGCGAGCGAATGTTGAGGTAGCGGCTGTATTCGCGCACGTTCTCGCCAATCTGCGCTGCCAGCTCGCGGGTTGGGGTGAGGATCAGCGCGCGAACCGGACGACGACCTTTGGCGTGCGGCTGGTTTTTAACCAGCAGCTCTAACAGCGGCAGCGTAAAGCCGGCGGTTTTACCGGTGCCGGTCTGGGCGCTGGCCATCAGGTCACGGCCCTGAAGAACGGCGGGGATCGCCTGCTGCTGGATAGGGGTTGGCTCGACGTAGCCCTGCTCTGCAATCGCACGCAGAATTTCAGGGTTCAGGCCAAGGGAATCAAAAGACATAAAAACTCCGAACCGCCCCGACCATCACAGGTGTAGTTTTCAGGGAGATATAACAATTAGGAGGACAAAAACCACAGTGTCGCGAAGCAGCGGAGTGTAGCAGCTTTTGTGACGTGGCGCATAAAATATCCCTCAGCCTTCACTCGACGGAAAGGCGAATCAGGCATAATCTTAATCAATCGATTGATTAATTTTTAATGCTGCTATGAATACGACACCCACAACAACCAAAGGTGAACAGGCCAAAAGCCAGCTTATCGCCGCCGCGCTGGCGCAGTTTGGTGAGTATGGCCTGCACGCCACCACGCGGGATATTGCCGCGCAGGCCGGGCAGAACATTGCGGCCATCACCTACTACTTTGGCTCAAAAGAGGATTTATACCTCGCCTGCGCGCAGTGGATCGCCGATTTTATCGAGAGGAACTTTCGCCCGCACGTCGAGGAGGCCACCGCGCTGTTCAGCCAGCCAGAGCCTGACCGTGCCGCCATCCGTCAGCTTATCCTCAACGCCTGCCACAACATGATCCGCCTGCTGACGCACGACGATACGCTGAACCTGAGCAAGTTTATCTCACGCGAACAGCTTTCGCCTTCCGCCGCCTACCAGCTGGTACATGACCAGGTGATTGCGCCGATGCACTCGCACCTTACGCGGCTCATTGCGGCCTATACCGGCCGGGAGGCCAACGATACCGAGACGATTTTGCATACCCATGCCCTGCTGGGCGAAGTGCTCGCCTTCCGTCTGGGGCGTGAGACCATCCTGTTACGCACGGGCTGGACACAATTCGATGAGGATAAAGCCGCGCAGATTGGCCGGGTTATCGCCTGTCATCTCGATCTGATCCTGAATGGCTTAACGCAAAGGAGCCTGAAGTCATGAAAAAACCTGTCGCCATCGTTCTGGTGGTTGTTGTGTTGCTTGCTGCGGGAGTCGGCGGCTGGCTGTGGTATCAAAGCCAGCAGGATAAAGGCCTGACGCTGTACGGTAACGTCGATATACGCACCGTGAATATGAGCTTCCGCGTCGGCGGGCGGCTGGCCTCGCTGAGCGTTGACGAAGGCGATGCCATTAAAAGCGGGCAGACGCTGGGGATGCTTGATAAAGCGCCCTACGAAAACGCCCTGATGCAGGCAAAGGCAGGCGTTTCGGTGGCGCAGGCGCAGTATGACCTGATGCTGGCAGGCTATCGCGATGAAGAAATCGCCCAGGCCGCCGCCGCCGTTAAGCAGGCGAAAGCCGCCTATGACTACGCGCAGAACTTCTACGCGCGCCAGCAGGGGCTGTGGAAAAGCCGCACCATTTCTGCCAATGACCTGGAAAATGCGCGCTCGTCACGCGACCAAGCGCAGGCGACGCTGAAATCCGCGCAGGATAAACTGAGCCAGTACCGCACCGGCAACCGCGCGCAGGATATCGCTCAGGCGAAAGCCAGCCTTGAGCAGGCGCAGGCGCAGCTGGCCCAGGCGGAGCTGGATCTGCACGACACCACCTTAATCGCGCCGTCTGACGGCACGCTGATGACCCGCGCCGTAGAGCCAGGCAGCATGCTCAGCGCGGGCAGCACCGTCTTAACGCTCTCCCTGACGCGCCCGGTGTGGGTGCGCGCCTATATCGACGAACCGAACCTCGGCCAGATGCAGCCGGGCCGCGAGCTGCTGCTTTACACCGACGGCCGTCCGGACAAGCCCTATCACGGCAAAGTGGGCTTTGTCTCCCCGACCGCCGAATTCACCCCGAAAACGGTTGAAACGCCGGACCTGCGTACCGACCTGGTGTATCGCCTGCGCATTATCGTGACCGACGCGGACGACGCGCTGCGTCAGGGCATGCCCGTCACCGTAACAGTGAACGACGGGGAACGACATGAATGACGCGGTTATTCAGCTCAACAACCTGGTCAAACGCTTCGCGGGGATGGACAAGCCGGCCGTTGCGCCGCTGAACTGTACCATCCAGAAAGGCTATGTGACCGGGCTGGTGGGCCCGGACGGCGCGGGCAAAACGACGCTGATGCGGATGCTGGCGGGTCTGCTGAAGCCGGACGAAGGCTCCGCCAGCGTGCTCGGCCTTGACCCGATCAAAGACGACGGCCCCCTTCACGCGATTATGGGCTATATGCCGCAGAAGTTTGGCCTGTACGAAGATCTGACGGTGATGGAAAACCTGAATCTCTATGCCGATCTGCGCAGCGTCACCGGCGAAACGCGGCAGAAAACCTTCGCGCGCCTGCTGGAGTTTACCTCACTCGGCCCGTTCACCGACCGGCTGGCGGGCAAGCTCTCCGGCGGGATGAAGCAGAAGCTGGGGCTGGCCTGTACGCTGGTGGGCGAGCCGAAAGTGCTGCTGCTGGATGAGCCCGGCGTGGGCGTTGACCCGATATCCCGCCGCGAGCTGTGGCAGATGGTGCACGAGCTGGCGGGCGACGGGATGCTGATCCTCTGGAGCACCTCCTACCTCGACGAAGCGGAACAGTGCCGCGACGTGCTGCTGATGAACGAAGGCGAGCTGCTCTATCAGGGTGAGCCAACGACGCTGACGCAGAGCATGGCCGGGCGCAGCTTCCTGCTGCACAGCCCGCAGGAGTCTAACCGCAGGCTGCTGCAGCGGGTGCTTAAGCTGCCGCAGGTGAGCGACGGAATGATTCAGGGACGTTCGGTGCGCGTGATCCTCAAAAAGGAGGCTACCGCCGACGATGTTCGTCAGGCGCAAGGGATGCCGGAAATTGACATTGAGGAAACCGCTCCGCGCTTTGAAGATGCCTTTATCGATCTGCTGGGGGGCGCGGGGACGTCGGAATCGCCGCTCGCGGCCATTCTGCACACGGTTGAAGGCACGCCGGGCGAAACGGTGATCGAGGCCAAGTCCCTGACCAAAAAGTTCGGTGACTTTGCCGCGACCGACAACGTCAACTTTGCGGTGAAGCGCGGGGAGATTTTTGGCCTGCTCGGGCCAAACGGCGCGGGAAAATCGACCACCTTTAAAATGATGTGCGGCCTGCTGGTGCCGACGTCCGGCAAGGCGCTGGTGCTGGATATGGATTTGAAGGTCAGCTCCGGCAAGGCGCGCCAGCGGCTTGGCTATATGGCGCAAAAGTTTTCGCTGTACGGCAACCTGACGGTCGAGCAGAACCTGCGCTTTTTCTCCGGCGTGTACGGCCTGCGCGGCCGGGCGCAGAGCGAGAAAATCCGCCGCATGAGCGACGCCTTCGCGTTAACCAACATTGCCACCCACGCCACCGACGAGCTGCCGCTCGGCTTTAAGCAGCGGCTGGCGCTCGCCTGCTCGCTGATGCACGAGCCGGACATTCTGTTTCTGGATGAACCGACGTCGGGCGTTGACCCCATTACCCGCCGCGAATTCTGGCTGCATATCAACAGCATGGTGGAGAAAGGCGTTACCGTCATGGTGACCACCCACTTTATGGACGAGGCGGAGTACTGCGACCGCATCGGGCTGGTCTATCGCGGCAAGCTGATTGCCCACGGCACGCCGGACGACCTGAAGGAACAGGCCGCCGACCAGGAGGTCCCGGACCCGACCATGGAGCAGGCGTTTATTACCCTCATCCACGACTGGGATAAGGAGAATGCCCATGCGCAGTAACGCCATTTCGTGGCGCAGGGTGCGCGCCCTGTGCGTCAAAGAGACGCGCCAGATCGTGCGCGATCCCAGCAGCTGGCTGATTGCGGTGGTGATCCCCCTGCTGCTGCTGTTTATCTTTGGCTACGGCATTAACCTCGACTCCAGCAAGCTGCGGGTCGGCATCCTGCTGGAGCAGCAGAGCGAAGAGGCGCTGGACTTTACCCACGCCATGACCGGCTCGCCCTACATCGACGCCACCATCAGCGACAGCCGGCAGGAATTGATCCAGAAAATGCAGGCAGGGAAAATTCGCGGCCTGATCGTCATTCCGGTGGATTTCGCCGCCAACATGGCCCGCTCGGGCGCCGATGCGCCGATTCAGGTCATCACCGACGGCAGCGAGCCGAACACCGCCAACTTTGTGCAGGGCTACGCGGAGGGGATCTGGCAACTGTGGCAGATGCAGCGCGCGGAAGACCGGGGGGAGACGTTTGAACCGCTGATCGACGTGCAGACGCGCTACTGGTTTAACCCCGCCGCCATCAGCCAGCACTTTATTATTCCGGGCGCGGTGACGATCATCATGACGGTGATCGGCGCGATCCTGACCTCGCTGGTGATTGCCCGCGAATGGGAGCGCGGCACCATGGAGGCGCTGCTTTCCACCGAAGTGACGCGCGTCGAGCTACTGCTCTGCAAGCTTATCCCCTACTACTTCCTCGGCATGCTGGCGATGTTGCTCTGTATGCTGGTTGCCGTCTTTATCCTCGGCGTGCCGTACCGCGGTTCGCTGGTGCTGCTGTTCTTTATCACCAGCCTGTTTTTACTCAGCACGCTGGGCATGGGGCTGCTGATTTCCACCGTTACCCGCAACCAGTTCAACGCCGCGCAGGTGGCGCTTAATGCCGCTTTCCTGCCGTCGATTATGCTCTCCGGGTTTATCTTCCAGATAGACAGTATGCCCGCCGTCATCCGCGCCGTGACCTACATTATTCCGGCGCGTTACTTCGTGAGCACGCTGCAAAGCCTGTTTCTGGCGGGGAATATTCCGGTGGTGCTGATTATCAACACCCTGTTTTTGATGGCGTCGGCGGTGATGTTTATCGGGCTGACGTGGATGAAAACGAAAAGAAGATTAGATTAGCCATCGGATTTTGTAGGTCGGGTAAGCGCAAGCGCCACCCGACAGGAGGACGACGCGATGTTTCACCGTTTATGGACACTGATCCGCAAAGAACTGCAATCCCTGCTGCGCGAGCCGCAAACCCGCGCCATACTGGTGCTGCCGGTGCTGATCCAGGTTTTACTGTTCCCGTTTGCCGCTACCCTTGAGGTGACCAACGCCACCATTGCCATTTACAACGAAGATAACGGCAAACACGCCGTCGAGCTGACCCAGCGCTTTGCCCGCGCGAAGGCCTTCACCCACATCCTGCTGCTGAAAAGCCCGCAGGAGATCCAGCCGACCATCGACACGCAAAAGGCCCTGCTGCTGGTGCGATTCCCGGCGGATTTTTCCCGCAATCTGGACACCTTCCAGACCGCGCCGATGCAGCTGATCCTCGACGGGCGTAACTCTAACAGCGCCCAGATAGCGGCCAACTATCTGCAGCAGGTGGTGAAGGATTATCAGCAGGAGCTGATGCAGGGAAAACCTAAGCCCAACAACAGCGAGCTGGTGGTGCGCAACTGGTACAACCCGAATCTGGACTACAAGTGGTTTGTGGTGCCGTCGCTGATCGCCATGATCACCACCATCGGGGTGATGATCGTGACGTCATTGTCCGTGGCGCGCGAGCGCGAACAGGGCACGCTGGACCAGCTGCTGGTGTCCCCACTCGCCACCTGGCAGATTTTCGTCGGCAAAGCGGTTCCGGCGCTGATTGTGGCGACGTTCCAGGCCACCATCGTGCTGGGCGTGGGGATCTTTGCTTACCAGATCCCGTTCGCCGGATCGCTGGCGCTGTTTTACTTCACGATGCTGATTTACGGGCTGTCCCTGGTGGGATTCGGGCTGCTGATTTCGGCGCTCTGCTCCACGCAGCAGCAGGCGTTTATCGGGGTATTCGTCTTTATGATGCCGGCGATTTTGCTCTCAGGGTACGTCTCCCCCGTCGAGAATATGCCGGTGTGGCTGCAGGATATAACGTGGATTAACCCGATTCGTCACTTCACGGATATCACCAAGCAGATCTATCTTAAAGATGCGAGTCTGGACATTGTCTGGGGAAGTTTGTGGCCGCTACTGGTCATAGCGGCCACGACGGGCTCAGTGGCCTATGCGATGTTTAGACGAAACATTGCGTAGCTTTTTCTCTTTGGTCAGCAAAGAGACAACCGCAGGCCCTGCGAGGATAGCCAGACCCGCCAGGGCCAGCAGCAGGTTGTTTTGCAGCACGCGTGACAGCAGCCACAGGACGATCATTGCCGCACCAAAATACCAGGTGGTGGTGAGCTCTTCGAGCACATCACCCACTTCACGCCAGCGCGCCTCATGATGGCGCTGCAAGAACAGCATCGACAGCACGGTCACGCCGTAAATCACACATAACCCTAAGCCAACACGCACCAGCGTGCCGCTCATCCAGCCCATCACCAGTACGGCCACGACCAGTAAATGCAACATTATCTGCCAGCAACTAAGACCCGTTGCGACACGAACACGTTGTTGCCACTTCATGGCTTCTCTCCTGAAGGATTTTTATCTGCTAGTTCAGACTACCGCACTTTACGGAAAATTCCGTAACACCGCACCTTTTTGTGACGCCGACTACACTTTATTTTCATCAGGATAATGACCCTGGAAGGTGCATATGACTCATAAAACGCAGCATTTCTCGCTTAAGGTGCTGACGATAAACATTCATAAGGGCTTCACAGCATTTAACCGTCGCTTCATGTTACCGGAGCTACGCGACGCCGTGCGCACCGTCAGCGCGGACATCGTCTGCCTGCAGGAGGTGATGGGCGCGCACGACGTACACCCAATGCATGTCGAAAACTGGCCCGACACGCCGCACTATGAATTTCTGGCCGATACGATGTGGAGTGATTACGCCTACGGACGCAACGCCGTCTACCCGGAAGGCCATCACGGCAATGCCGTGCTGTCACGTTTTCCCATCGAATATTACGAAAATCGCGACGTCTCCGTGGGGGAAAGCGAAAAGCGCGGGCTGCTATACTGCCGTATCACGCCCCCGGATCTGGCGTTCCCTGTTCATGTCGGCTGCGTGCATCTCGGGCTGCGCGAAGAGCACCGTCAGGCGCAGCTGCAGATGCTGGCCGACTGGAGCAACGCGCTGCCGGAAGGTGAACCGGTGGTCGTCGCTGGCGATTTTAACGACTGGCGGCAGCGGGCCAACCATCCGTTAAAGGTAAACGCCGGGCTGGAGGAGATTTTCACCCGCGCCAATGGTCGGCCTGCGCGGACGTTCCCGGTGCGTTTCCCCCTGCTGCGCCTTGACCGCATCTATGTGAAAAACGCCCATGCCAGCAGCCCTACCGCGCTGGCGTTACTCAACTGGCGACATTTATCAGACCATGCCCCGCTGAGCGCGGAGATCCACTTATGAAATGTACATGGCAGGAAGGAAACCGCATTACGCTGCTGGAAAATGGCGATAACTTTTATCCGGCGGTCTTTGAGGCCATTAGCCACGCGCAGCAGAAAGTCTTTCTTGAAACCTTTATCTGGTTTGAGGACAACGTGGGCAAGCAGCTGCACAGCGCGCTGCTGCATGCCGCCCAGCGCGGTATAACCATCGAGGTTCTGCTCGACGGGTACGGTTCGCCCGACCTTAGCGATGAATTTGTTAACGAGCTTACCTCCGCAGGCGTGGTGTTCCGCTACTACGATCCCGGCCCGCGTCTGTTCGGCATGCGCACGAATCTGTTCCGCCGTATGCACCGCAAAATTGTCGTGGTGGACGAAACGGTGGCGTTCGTGGGCGGCATTAACTACTCCGCCGAGCATATGTCGGATTACGGTCCTGAGGCGAAGCAGGACTACGCGATCCGCATTGAAGGGCCGGTGGTTCAGGACATTCAGCTATTCGTACTGGAAAACTTACCCGGCAAAGAGGCCGCGCGCCGCTGGTGGCGACGTCGTCATCACCCGGAAGAGAACCGCAGGCCCGGTGAGGCCCAGGCGCTGTTTGTCTGGCGGGACAACGAGGAGCATCGGGACGATATCGAGCGGCATTACCTCAAAATGCTGGCGAACGCGAAGCGTGAGGTGATTATCGCCAACGCCTACTTCTTCCCCGGCTACCGTATTTTGCACGCCATGCGCAATGCGGCCCGACGCGGCGTGAGCGTGAAGCTTATCGTGCAGGGCGAGCCCGATATGCCGATTGTGAAGGTGGGCGCGCGCCTGCTGTATCGCTATCTGGTCAAGAGCGGCGTTCAGATATATGAATACCGCCGCCGCCCGCTTCACGGCAAAGTGGCCCTGATGGATGACCACTGGGCAACCGTGGGTTCCAGCAACCTCGATCCGCTGAGCCTGTCGCTCAATCTGGAGGCGAACCTGATCATCCACGATCGCCAGTTTAATCATACCCTGCGCGAAAACCTTCAGGGGCTGATCGACAAGGACTGCGTGCGGGTGGATCAATCCATGGTGCCAAAACGCAGCTGGTGGAACGTTGGCGTCGGCGTGGTGGTGTTCCACTTCCTGCGCCACTTCCCGGCCATGGTCGGCTGGCTGCCCGCGCACACGCCGAAGCTTGCGCAGGTGGACCCGCCGGTTCAGCCCGAAATGGAAACCCAGGACCGCGTTGAGGCGGAAGACGGAGGGAAAACCTGATGTCAAAATCTCATCCACGCTGGCGTGTGGCGAAGAAAATCCTCACCTGGCTGTTCTTTATTGCCGTCGCGGTGCTGCTGGTGGTATACGCCCAAAAAGTTGACTGGGAAGAGGTGTGGAAGGTTATCCGCAACTACAACCGGACGGTGCTGCTGGGCGCCGTTGGGCTGGTCATCGTGAGCTACCTGATGTACGGCTGTTATGACCTGCTGGGCCGCGCCTACTGCGGCCACAAGCTGGCCAAGCGGCAGGTTATGCTGGTGTCGTTTATCTGTTACGCCTTCAACCTGACGCTGAGCACCTGGGTCGGCGGGATTGGCATGCGCTATCGCCTTTACTCGCGCCTCGGCCTGCCTGGCGGGACCATTACGCGCATTTTCTCGTTAAGCATCACCACCAACTGGCTGGGCTATATTTTGCTCGGCGGCGTGATCTTCACCATCGGCGTGGTGCAGCTGCCCGCGCACTGGTATATCGATGAAACCACGCTGCGGATTTTAGGCTTCGTGCTGCTGCTGATCATCGCCGTTTACCTGTGGGCCTGCGCCTTTGCCAAGCGTCGGCATATGACCATCAAAGGGCAAAAGCTGGTGCTGCCCTCGTGGAAGTTCGCGGTGCTACAGATGGTGGTCTCCAGCGCCAACTGGATGGCGATGGGGGCGATTATCTGGCTATTAATTGGTGAAGACGTGAACTACTTCTTCGTGCTCGGGGTGCTGCTGGTGAGCAGTATCGCTGGCGTGATTGTCCACATACCGGCGGGGATCGGCGTGCTGGAAGCGGTGTTTATCGCGCTGCTTGCGGGGGAACATGTTTCTCAGGGGACAATCATCGCCGCCCTGCTGGCGTACCGCATGATTTATTACTTCCTGCCGCTGGCGCTGGCGACGGTCTGTTATCTGGCGCTGGAGAGTCGGGCGAAGAAGCTGCGGGCGAAGAATGAGAAGGCAATGGCAAAATAAAAGCCCCCCTCACCCCGGCCCTCTCCCCATAGGGGCGAGGGAGAAAAGACCGCACCTTGCAATCCCCTCTCCCCTATGGGGAGAGGGTTAGGGTGAGGGGCAATTTTAACGACGGTTGCCCATAATACGCAGCAGCATCAGGAACAGGTTGATGAAGTCGAGATAGAGCGTCAGCGCACCGACAATCGAGTATTTGCGCAGCGTTGAGCTGTCGCGCACGTCAATCTGCTCGCCGATGTTCTTCAGCTTCTGGGTGTCGTAGGCCGTCAGCCCGACGAAGACCACCACCCCAATGTAGGTTACGGCCCACATCAGCGCTTCGCTCTTCAGCCACAGGTTCACCAGCGACGCCAGCACGATCCCTATCAGCCCCATAAACAGCATGCTGCCAAAACCGCTCAGATCACGCTTGGTGGTGTAGCCGTAGAGGCTCATCGCGCCAAACATCCCGCCGGTCACCACAAACGTGCTGGCGATGGAGGCGTAGGTATAGGCGATAAAAATACTGGAGAGCGTAAGCCCGGTCAGCACCGAATAGAGCATAAACAGCGTGGTTGCCATGCCGGCGCTGAGCTTATGCACCATACCGGAAAGGACAAAAACAACCGCCAGCTGGGCAATGATCAGGCCAAAGAAGGTTACTTTGCTTGAGAAGATAAACATCATGACTTCTGGCGTATTTGCCGCATACCACGCGATAAACGCGGTAAGCAGCAGGCCGACCGTCATCCAGCCGTACACCTGAGCCATATACGTCTGCAGGCCGCTACGGGTCTGCTGTACTATCGAATCGGAACGCGGAAATCGGTCCATGATTCACTCCTGATTAAGTTGACACACACGTTAAGACTAACACATCAAAGTAAACCTGTTACCAACGGCTGGCCGCCTGCTTGTCGCTGTCGCGGGATTCCACCCACCGCTCGCCTTCCGGCGTCGCTTCACGCTTCCAGAAAGGGGCTTTGGTTTTGAGGAAGTCCATGATGAACTCTCCTGCCGCGAACGCGCTGCTGCGGTGCGCGCTGGTCACTCCGACAAAGACAATCTCCTCGCCTGGCCACATCTCGCCGATGCGGTGAATAACCGTGACGCGCCCCAGCGCCCAGCGGCCACGCGCCTCGTCAACAATCTCCGCCAGCGATTTTTCCGTCATCCCCGGATAGTGCTCCAGCGTCAGCGCCTTCACGCTGTCGCCGAGGTTGTGGTTGCGCACTTTGCCGGTGAAGGTGACAACGGCGCCGTCTTCATCGCGTTCCGCCAGCCAGCTGTATTCGGTCCCCACGTTAAACCGCTCGGGGCTCACCAGAATTCGGGTTTCAGCCATCTTAGCCCCCCGTTACCGGCGGGAAGAAGGCCACTTCATCGCCTTCCTTCAGCGGGTGGGTGAACTCCACCAGCGTCTGATTAACGGCTGCCAGCAGCTTGCCCTCGTCCAGCGCCAGCGCCCAGCGGTCGCCTTGCGCGGCCAGATGTGCGCGCAGCGCGGCAACGTTTTCAAACGGCGCGTCCAGCGTCAGGCTGTCGGTATTGACCAGCTCGCGAACCTGCGCAAAAAAGAGCACTTTAATCATGGCTGTCCACCTTAAAATCACCGGATTTGCCGCCGCTTTTCGCCAGCAGGCGCACCGGGCCAATGACCATATCTTTCTGCACGGCCTTGCACATATCGTAGATAGTCAGCGCCGCCACGGACGCCGCCGTCAGGGCTTCCATCTCAACGCCGGTTTTGCCCGTCAGGCGGCAGAGTGATTCAATGCGCACGCGGCTCTGCTCCGGCTGCGCCTGCAGGTTCACTTCCACCTTGCTCAGCATCAGCGGGTGGCACAGCGGAATGAGATCCCAGGTGCGCTTGGCGGCCTGAATACCCGCGATACGCGCGGTGGCAAAGACGTCGCCCTTATGGTGGCTGCCGTCGATAATCATCGCCAGCGTTTCCGGCAGCATGGTGACGAACGCCTCGGCGCGCGCCTCGCGCACGGTTTCGGCTTTGGCGGAGACATCCACCATATGCGCTTCACCGGCGGCGTTAATGTGGGTCAGTTGCGACATAGCTTATTTCTTTAAATGGGGATGAAAGTTACACGGACGGGTGCGGGCATCCAGCTGCGGGGCGATAATGTTTTCCCACGCGGTGCGGCAGGCTTTGGTCGAACCCGGCATGGCGAAGATCAGCGTCTTGTTCGCCACGCCCGCCACGGCGCGCGACTGGAGCGTGGAGGTGCCAATCTCTTCAAAGGAGAGCATGCGGAACACCTCACCAAAGCCTTCAACCTCGCGGTCAAACAGCGGGATCAGCGCTTCCGGGGCCTGGTCGCCTGCGGTAAAACCGGTGCCGCCGGTGATCAAGACCACCTGCACCTCATCGCTGGCAATCCACTGTGACACCTGCGCGCGAATGGCGTAGCGGTTCTCTTTGACAATGGCTTTATCAACAACTTGGTGCCCGGCCTCGTGAGCCGCCTCGCGCAGCCAGTGGCCGGAGGTATCGTCCTCTTCACCACGGCGATCGGAAACGGTAAGAATAGCAATGCGTGTCGGGATAAATTCTGCGCTTGCCTGACTCATCTTCTGGTTCCTTCTAAGACTGTTTACCCGCCGATGTAGGACAGGTTCTGAGTAATGCCGGTGTTGCCCTGATGCAGGAAGTGGGTCTGTTTTTTATGCGTCAGCGCTTCAGAAATGCGCGCTTCAAGCGCCTCCTGCTGAGCGTCGTCTTCCAGCAGATCGCGGAGATCTACGCCGCCGTCCCCAAACAGGCAGAGGTGCAGCTTGCCGACGGAGGAGACGCGCAGACGGTTACAGCTGGCGCAGAAGTCTTTCTCATAGGGCATGATGAGCCCAATTTCCCCTTCGTAATCCGGGTGACAAAAGACCTGCGCCGGGCCGTCGCTGCGCTGGCGGATCTGGTGGATCCAGCCGCGTCTCAGCAGCGCGTCGCGCAGCACCATGCCGGAGATGTGATGACGGCGGAACAGCTCGCTGCCCTCGCCGGTTTCCATCAGCTCAATAAAGCGCAGCTGAATGCGGCGCGGTTTGATCCACGCCAGGAAGGTGTCCAGCTGATGATGGTTCACATCACGCATCAACACCGTGTTGACTTTGACCTTGTCGAATCCGGCGGTGAATGCCGCGTCGATGCCGTCCATCACCTGCTGGAACTTATCCTGTCCGGTAATGGCGTGGAACTGTCGCGCATCGAGGCTATCGACGCTGACGTTGATCGCGGTCAGGCCCGCCTCGCGCCAGCTCGCCACGTCGCGCGCCATGCGGTAGCCATTGGTGGTAACCGCAATCTGACGGATACGCTCGTTTTCACGCACGGCGGCAATGATGTCGGGGAAATCACGACGCAGTGAGGGCTCCCCACCGGTCAGGCGGACTTTTTCCGTGCCGAGCTCAGAGAAGGCGCGCGTGACGCGGCGCACTTCATCGACGGAGAGAAAGCCGTTGTTGGTGACCTTACCCGGCCTGTAGCCGTCGGGAAGGCAGTAGGTGCAACGGAAGTTGCACACGTCGGTAATCGACAGACGTAAGTAGAAAAACTTACGCGCAAAAGCATCAGTAAGTTGTGAAGCCATGTACACCTTTCCAGATACGGGAGGCACAGTCATTTCTTTCTGTACCCTGGTGGCAAATCCGCCACGGCCAGGGCGCCATATCGTTCGACACAGGCGCCAGGGCTAGAGTGTATGTTTTCAAATTCGAAAACGTGGTTATGGCGATAGTAGCGCGTAAATCATCACTTCGCCATTATCGCCTTACGCTATATAATTATCTATATAGCGTCATGATCGTGCATTTTCGCTACAGAATACCTAAAAGCAGCACTTTCGCATTGATATACGTCATTAAGCTTTGGCTGAGGCATCGTCTTTTAGGGGTAGTTGGGTTACTGTTACGCAGATCGAATGAGATAAGGAATGTGTATGCGCAATCGCACTTTGGCGGATCTTGACCGCGTCGTCGCCCTCGGCGGAGGCCACGGTCTGGGACGGGTAATGTCGTCGTTATCCACCCTGGGGTCCAGATTAACAGGGATAGTGACCACGACCGATAATGGGGGATCTACCGGCCGGATCCGCCGCGCCGAGGGCGGAATAGCCTGGGGCGATATGCGTAACTGTCTGAACCAGTTAATAACAGAACCCAGCGTCGCCTCGGCGATGTTTGAGTACCGTTTTGGCGGGAACGGTGAATTATCGGGCCATAACCTTGGAAACCTGATGTTAAAGGCGCTGGATCACCTGAGCGTGCGCCCTCTCGAAGCCATCAACCTCATTCGAAACCTGCTTAAAGTCGATGCGTTTCTGATCCCAATGTCCGAACATCCGGTCGATTTAATGGCTATCGACGTGGAAGGGCATGAAGTTTACGGCGAAGTGAACATAGACCAGCTTCTGCTGCCGCCGGCAGAGCTAATGACCTACCCGAGCGTGCCTGCCACGCGCGAAGCGGTTGAAGCCATCAGCGAAGCGGATCTGATTTTGATTGGCCCGGGCAGTTTTTACACCAGCCTGATGCCGATCCTGCTGGTGAAGGAGCTGGCGCAGGCGCTGCGCAGAACGCCAGCCCCGATGGTCTATATCGGCAATCTTGGGCGTGAGCTGAGCCCGGCGGCGGCGAGCCTGTCGCTGGCGAACAAGCTGGAGCTAATGGAGCAGTACGTCGGTAAGAAAATTATCGACGGCGTTGTCGTCGGGCCGAATGTGGATGTCTCTGGTATCGGCGACCGGGTGGTGGTTCAGGAGCCGCTGGAAGCGAGCGACATCAAGTATCGCCACGACCGTCATCTGCTGCGCGAGGCGCTGGAGAAGGCGATTCAGGCATTGGGTTAGGGCCGCTTTGTGCGGCCTGATGCCCTCACCCCGGCCCTCTCCCACGGGGAGAGGGAGAAAACAACGCTTTAATCACGATGCCGCGATGAAAAGATCCCGAAGCTGATGCAGCTGGTCGCGGATCTGCGCCGCCTCTTCGAACTCCAGGTTCTGCGCGTGCTGCATCATCTGCCCTTCCAGCTCGTGGATTTTCTGCTGCAGCGCTTTCGGCGTCAGTACGACGGTATCCTCTTCCACCACGGAACGCGCCTTGCCGCGCCCTTTCGATTTGGTCTTGGCAATATTCTGACCCAGCGCCAGAATGTCCACCACCTTCTTGTTCAGACCCTGCGGCGTGATGCCGTGCTCTTCGTTGTAGCGCTGCTGCTTCTCGCGGCGACGTTCCGTTTCGCCAATCGCTTTCGCCATCGACGGGGTGATCTTGTCTCCGTAAAGAATAGCTTTCCCGTTGACGTTACGCGCGGCGCGGCCAATGGTCTGGATCAGCGAACGCTCGGAACGCAGGAAGCCCTCTTTGTCGGCGTCCAGAATGGCTACCAGCGACACTTCCGGCATGTCCAGACCTTCTCGCAGGAGGTTGATCCCCACCAGCACGTCGAACTCGCCCAGACGCAGATCGCGGATAATCTCCATGCGCTCTACGGTATCGATATCCGAGTGCAGGTAACGCACCTTCTCGCCGTGCTCTTCCAGATACTCCGTCAGGTCTTCCGCCATGCGTTTGGTTAGCGTCGTGACCAGCACGCGCTCGTTGATGGCGGAACGGGCGCGGATCTCGGAGAGCAGGTCGTCCACCTGCGTCGCAACCGGACGGACCTCGATAATAGGATCAAGCAGCCCGGTCGGACGCACCACCTGGTCCACCACGTCCTCGCCGGATTTCTCCAGCTCGTAGTTGCCCGGCGTTGCCGATACGTAGATGGTCTGCGGCGCGAGCGCCTCAAATTCTTCAAACTTCATCGGACGGTTATCGAGCGCCGACGGCAGGCGGAAGCCGTACTCCACCAGCGTCTCCTTTCGCGCCCGGTCGCCGCGGTACATCCCGCCGATCTGCGGGATCGTGACGTGGGATTCGTCGATCACCAGCAGGCCATCCGCCGGAAGGTAGTCAAACAGGGTTGGCGGCGCTTCGCCCGGCCCGCGCCCGGAAAGGTAACGCGAGTAGTTTTCGATACCGGAGCAGTAGCCCAGCTCGTTCATCATCTCCAGATCGAACTGGGTACGTTGGCTCAAGCGCTGCTCTTCAAGCAGCTTGTTGTTCGCCAGGAGCACTTTACGACGATCGGCCAGCTCGACTTTGATATCTTCCATCGCCTGCACGATTCGCTCGCGCGGCGTCACGTAGTGCGTTTTAGGGTAGACGGTAAAGCGCTGGATCGTCGACTCAACGTGTCCGGTCAGCGGGTCGAACAGCGACAGCCGTTCAACCTCTTCGTCAAACAGCTCAACGCGCAGCGCCATATCGTCCGATTCGGCCGGGAAGATGTCGATCACCTCCCCGCGCACGCGGAAGGTGCCGCGCTGGAACGCCTGGTCATTACGGGTGTACTGCAGCTCGGCCAGACGACGCAGTATTGCGCGCTGGTCGATGATCATCCCCTGGGTCAGGTGCAGCATCATCTTCAGGTAAAGATCGGGATCGCCCAGACCGTAGATGGCTGAAACCGATGCCACCACAACAACGTCGCGACGCTCCAGAAGCGCCTTCGTCGCCGACAGACGCATCTGCTCGATATGTTCGTTTACCGAGGCATCCTTCTCGATGAAGGTGTCTGAGCTGGGGACGTAGGCCTCAGGCTGGTAGTAATCGTAGTAGGAGACGAAATACTCCACCGCATTTTCCGGGAAGAACTCTTTCATCTCGCCGTACAGCTGCGCCGCCAGCGTTTTATTGGGGGCAAGCACCATCGTGGGGCGTTGCAAATCCGCAATAACGTTAGCAACGGTAAAGGTTTTACCCGAACCGGTCACCCCCAGCAGCGTCTGGTGCGCCAGCCCGTCTTCCAGACCCTCTTCGAGACGACGTATCGCCTCAGGCTGATCGCCTGAAGGACGGAAAGCAGAATTCAATTTGAACGGTTTACTCATTGGCGACAACCTGATGACGTAAAAAGCGGCAGGTGAGTAATTTTACTCGTTGTGGCCAGGAATGCCAGTAAAAAACACTGGATGAAAAACCAGTGGCATGGCAGGATATTTAGAGTAGCGCTTGAATGATTAGCGCGATCCCGGTCGGAATTTAGACAGTGACAAGATAAAACACCAGACGATACGGGTTATCCCCAGAAGTTTTCCTTTTTTAACATTTGTCAAGCTGTGTAATGGGCGTTTTAGGGCAGCGAGTGACACTTTCATGACGGTGATTGCTTTTATCCAACCCTTTAATAATTAAACGATATTTCTTAAAGCCGCGTTTCGCACCAATTTGCGCGTAACCCGCGTATTCTCTCGCTTATCGCGTGTTTTCTAACTCTAATGCACATGGTTATCCACAGGAATAGTGGATAACTGCTTCCAGCCCATATGGCGCGCCACTCGGCAAATTCCCGGTTTTTCCCACGAAGCGGCGACAAAAAATTTTTATAGCTCTTTTTTGCTATTCATCAGCTGAGCTGCACATAACGTATTGGTGAGATCTTACTCACAATTCCTTTATCATGGCGCTGCACCATTCTCCTCCTCTCTCGGGCACTGTCGCGGTGCACTCCGGCAGCCTGCAGGCCGCAAAGCAGCGACTTATTCCTAAAAAAGGCTCTTTTTTAAACGATTTAAGGGTTCTGGCAGGCATTTTGCAGAAAACAGAATGAGCCTTGCCCATACGCATTTTGAGGAGAGAAAGATGTTGAGTCTGCGCGCAGTGAATCAGTTCTACGGAAGCCAACATACGCTATGGAATGTCGATTTAGATTTACCGAAAGGCTTATGCACCGGAATTGTGGGTTTACCCGGGATGGGCAAAACAACCCTGATGAACTGCATCACCGGTGCGTTACCGGTTGAGAGTGGTACGATCGTCTGGCATGAAGCCGGTGCCCCGCCCTGCGATTTGCTGAGCAAGATACCCGAGCAGCGTTCCCTGCTGGGCATTGGCTATGTTCCGCAGGACAGGCGGATCTTTTCCCAGTTGACCATAGAAGATAATTTGCACATTGCGGTGCGGGCAACGGGCATGCCTGATGCTGCGGTGAAAAGCGATATTTACGATCTTTTTCCACAGCTTTACGCCCTGCGGCAAACCCGCGCCAACGCCCTTTCGCCGGAAGATCAGTATCAGCTGGCGCTGGCCAATGCGCTGGTCAATCGCCCGCAGGTGCTGATTCTGGACGAGCCGATGCACGGCGCCGGACAGAGCTTCGCCCAGAAGCTAGGGCAGCTGCTGGTGAGGCTAAGTCAGGAGTTAGGGATGACGGTCCTGCTGGCAGAGCAGCAGCTGTCGTTTATCCGTCGGTTCGCGGATCGCTTCTGCATGCTTTATCGCGGGCGTAACGTGGCGCAGGGCCACGTTAACGAGCTTGACGATGAGCTTATCGCTCACTGGATGTCGCGAGAGGCAAGGCGCTGATATCGAGATAGCGGCCGGTCTCGGCATTGTCCGCACCGTCAGCAAGCCACGGGATCTCGCCGAGGAACGGCGCGGGCAGCACGCGTCTGAGCGTTGCCAGATACTCCTGATGGCGTTTCCCCGGCGCAACCACGTCGTTAGCGATCCAGCCCGCCAGCGGCAGTCCTGCCTGCTGCACGGCCTGCGCCGTCAGCATCGCATGGTTAATGCAGCCCAGCTTCACGCCGACAACCAGGATCACCGGGAGCCGCTCGGCCTGCACCCAGTCAGCAAAGGTCTGCTCTTGCGAAAGCGGCGTAAACCAGCCGCCCGCGCCTTCCACCAGCACCCACTCGGCCCGCTCTTCCAGCGAACGCAATCCGGCAGACAGCACGGCAAAATCTATCGGACGTCCTTCGTCGGCGCTGATGATGTGCGGCGAGGTCGGCTCGGCAAAGGTGTACGGATTCACCGCGGAATAGGCGAGTTCAATCGTGCTGTTGCGCTGGAGCGCCAGCGCGTCGGAATTGCGTAATCCGTCCGGCGTCATCTCGCTGCCGGATGCAACGGGCTTATATCCGGCGGTGGATTTTCCCTGCAGGCGCGCGGCCTGCAGCAGCGCGGCGCTGGCCACCGTTTTACCCACTTCCGTATCCGTTCCGGTAACAAAATAGCGTTCAGCCACGTTCAATAACCCCATGAAATAGTTGATAAGAGAGCGGGAACTGACCCCGCTGCTGCGGCCAGGCCAGATCGAGGCGCTGCAGCTGCCCGCGGGTCAGGGGTTTTCTCTCCCGCCCGGCGTGCAGGTGCGTGGCGCCAATCCCCTTGAGGGAGCGCATGGCGCTGAGCGCGTCGTCAAAATTGAGGGTGATGGTCTGCGCCGCGCTGCGATAGCGCCAGCCGGACAGCGCCAGCGTCACCTGCTCGTGCGATAAGAAACGGTTCGCGTGCGGTTGCGCATCCACCGCTTTCCACGCCTGATTAAGCTCCGGCAGCGAGCTTTCCAGCAGCGTGGTAAAGGCCACCTTCCCGCCCGGACGTGCTACGCGGTAAAGCTCAGCCAGCGCCTGCGGCAGGCTGGTGCACCACTGCACCGCCAGGTGGCTCCAGACCAGATCGAACTGCGCGTCCGCCAGCGGTATGGCTTCGATATCCGCCTGCAGATAGCGGTCTGCGGCCCGCTGCTGGCGCGCTTCATCCAGCATTTGTGCGGACAGGTCGAGAGCCGTGACGTGGCTTCCCGCGTCGCGCCAGTAGCGGCTGTTGCCTCCTGGCCCACAGCCGGCGTCCAGCACCTGCGGGAAATTATATTCACCGAGTGCGGCAAGCAGCCCCTTCGCGCTCTGTCGCTGCAGTTCATCATGCTGTGAATAGCTGCGCGCTGCCCTGCCAAAGGCCGCCGCGACGGCCTGCTTATTGACCGGCGACATGTAGCGCCTCCACAAGTGCATCGATATCCTGCGCCTCGTGCGCCGCCGTCAGGGTCAGCCGCAAACGGGCTGTCCCTGCGGGCACGGTTGGCGGACGAATTGCGGTGGCCCACATTCCGCGCTCGCGTAGCCCGTCCGCAAGCGACAGCGCGCGGCTGTTGTCGCCTGCAATCACCGGCTGGATAGCGCTTTGAGAGTCCGTCGTCCGGAACGGCAGCGCGCGCAGCGCCTCGCGAAAGCGGGCGATGTGCCCGTTTAAGCGCTGGCGACGCTCTTCCCCCTCAGCGCTTCGGATCACCGCCAGCGAGGCGGATAACGCCACGGCCTGCGCGGGCGGCATGCTGGTGCTGTAAATCAGATGCCGCGCGAACTGCAGCAGGTAGTCGGCAACGGACTCGCTGCATAACACCGCCGCGCCGCTCGCGCCAAAGCCTTTGCCGAAGGTGACAATCAGCAGTTCGGGCTTAACATTCTGCAGGTGCGCGCTGCCGCGCCCCTCTTCGCCCATCACGCCAATGCCGTGGGCGTCGTCGACCAGCAGCCACGCGTTTTGCCGTTTTGCCGCCTCCTGCAGCGCGGCAAGCGGCGCGCTGTCGCCGTCCATGCTGAACACGCCCTCGGTGACCGCCAGCTGCTGTCCGCCGCAGGGTTTGTCCAGCAGCGTAGCGAGCTGCCCCGCATCGTTATGGGCAAAGCGGCGCAGCTGAGCCGGGCTTAAATTTGCCGCCTCCAGCAGCGAGGCGTGGCTAAGCCGATCGGCAACAATACGATCGTCTTTGCCCATCAGCGCGGCAATCACCGCCTGATTGGCGGCAAAGCCGGAGTTAAACAGCAGCGCGCGCGGATAGCCCAGCCAGTCGGCAAGCGCCTCTTCCAGCGCGCGGTGCGCGGTCGTGTACCCGCTCACGTGGCCCGAGCCGCCGCTGCCTACCCCGTAACGCTCCGCGCCCTGCTGCCAGGCGCGAACGATGGCCGGATGCTGGCTCAGCCCGAGGTAATCGTTGCTGGAGAAATTACAGAACCGCCGCCCCTCGCGGATCAGAAAACGGCCCGCGCCGTTCTCCACGACGTTGCGTACGCGAAAAGCGTCCGCCGCCCGACGCTCGTCCAGCGCGGTATTGATACGTGCCTGCCAGGTCATACGGCTGCCGCGTTGTAGAACTGGTCGGTGTCGGCGTTGAAAATCTGCTGCTCCAGCTGCTGCTGCTGTTCGTTATCGCCCGTCAACACCTCGGTCTGGTGCGGGTTAAGCCCCAGCTTGCGGAACAGCTGAACGTCTTTGTCCTCTTCCGGGTTCGGCGTGGTCAGCAGCTTGCAGCCGTAGAAGATGGAGTTGGCTCCGGCCATAAAGCACATCGCCTGAGTTTGCTCGTTCATCTGCTCGCGACCGGCGGAGAGGCGCACGAAAGAGGTCGGCATCATGATGCGCGCCACCGCGATGGTGCGGATAAAATCAAACGCATCCACGTCGTCGTTGTCCGCCATCGGCGTGCCCTTAACCTTCACCAGCATGTTGATCGGCACGCTTTCTGGCGGGGTCGGCAGGTTCGCGAGCTGCAGCAGCAGTCCGGCACGATCTTTCACCGTTTCACCAAGGCCGACGATGCCGCCGGAACAGACCTTGATCCCGGCATCGCGCACTTTATCCAGCGTGTCGAGGCGCTCCTGATAGGTGCGCGTGGTAATGACGTTGCCGTAGAACTCCGGCGAGGTGTCGAGGTTGTGGTTGTAGTAATCCAGCCCCGCCGCCGAGAGGCGCTGCGCCTGCTCGTCGTTCAGCGTGCCGAGCGTCATGCAGGCTTCGAGGCCCATCTCCTTCACGCCTTTGACCATCTGCTCCAGATAGGGCATGTCGCGATCGTGCGGGTTTTTCCACGCCGCGCCCATGCAGAAGCGGGTCGAGCCGGCGTTCTTCGCCTTGCGCGCCGAGTCGAGCACCTGCTCCACCTCCATCAGCCGTTCGGATTCCAGGCCGGTTTTGTAGCGCGCGCTCTGCGGGCAGTATTTGCAGTCTTCCGGGCAGGCGCCGGTCTTGATCGACAGCAGCGTGCTGACCTGAACATGGCGGGGATCGAAGTGCTGACGGTGCACCTGCTGCGCTTCAAACATCAGCTCGAGGAAAGGTTTATTGAATAATTCAGTGACTTGCGACATCGTCCAGCGTGCGTGGTGAGCCATTGGGCTTCTCCAAAGGGTTTTGTTAATTGTCGGTTCGGTTTATACTTGTAAACCTAAAACTTTTCAAAATGGTTTACAAGTCGATTATGACCCAGGACGATCTCGCCTTCGACAAGCAGCATATCTGGCACCCTTACACCTCCACCACCCGCCCGTTGCCCGTCTACCCCGTGGCCTCGGCCCACGGCTGCGAGCTGCATCTTGCTACTGGCGAGCGGCTCGTTGACGGGATGTCCTCCTGGTGGGCCGCCATTCACGGGTACAACCACCCGCGCCTGAACGCGGCGATGAAGGCGCAGATTGAGCAGATGTCGCACGTGATGTTCGGTGGGATCACCCATCAGCCCGCCGTGGACCTCTGCCGCCGCCTGGTGGCGATGACGCCTGCATCACTGGAGTGCGTGTTCCTGGCCGATTCCGGCTCCGTGGCGGTGGAAGTGGCGATGAAAATGGCGCTGCAGTACTGGCACGCGAAGGGCGAAACCCGCCAGCGGTTCCTCACCTTCCGCAACGGCTATCACGGGGACACCTTCGGGGCGATGTCGGTGTGCGATCCGGACAACTCCATGCACAGCCTGTGGAAGGGCTATCTGCCGGAAAATCTGTTTGCCCCGGCCCCGCAGAGCCGCTTCGACGGCGAGTGGGACGAGATGGACATGGTGGGCTTTGCGCGGCTGATGGCGGCTCATCGCCATGACATCGCCGCCGTGATTCTGGAGCCGATTGTGCAGGGCGCAGGCGGAATGCGGATGTACCATCCCGAGTGGCTGAGGCGCATTCGCAGGATGTGCGACCGCGAGGGCATTCTGCTGATTGCCGATGAGATCGCCACCGGCTTTGGCCGCACCGGCAAGCTGTTTGCCTGCGAACATGCGGGCATTGCGCCGGATATTCTGTGTCTGGGCAAGGCGCTGACCGGCGGCACCATGACGCTCTCCGCCACGCTCTCGACCCGTCACGTTGCCGACACCATCAGCGACGGCGAGGCGGGCTGCTTTATGCACGGCCCGACGTTTATGGGCAACCCGCTTGCCTGCGCCGTCGCAAGCGAAAGCCTCGCCATACTGGAGAGCGGCGAGTGGCAAACGCAGGTCGCGGCGATTGAGGCGCAGCTCAGGCAAGAGTTGGATGCGGCTTCTGCGTCAGAATTCGTCGCGAACGTTCGCGTGCTGGGCGCCATCGGGGTCATTGAAACAACGCATCCGGTCAACATGGCGGCGCTGCAGCGCTTCTTCGTTGACCAGGGCGTGTGGGTGCGCCCGTTCGGCAAGCTTATCTACCTGATGCCGCCGTACAGCATCGCGCCGGAACAGCTGCGTCAATTAACCGACGCGGTCGTAACAGCCGTTAACATTCCCGCGCATTTCACGATGTAACCCTATGCATTACACTTGCTGAACGAGCGATCAACGAGGGTAAACCGTATGAAAATCATCAGTAAAGATCTGCGCGACGGCGAAAAGCTGCCGGAGCGCCACGTTTTCAACGGCATGGGCTATCAGGGAGACAATATCTCCCCGCACCTGGCGTGGGACGAGGTTCCCGCCGGAACCAAAAGCTTTGTCGTGACCTGCTACGATCCGGACGCACCAACTGGCTCCGGCTGGTGGCACTGGATTGTGGCGAACCTGCCTGCCGACACGCGCGTGCTGCCGCAGGGTTCCGGTTCAGACCTGGTTGCCCTGCCTGAAGGAGCCATTCAGACGCGCACCGATTTTGGTAAAGCGGGCTACGGCGGCGCGGCGCCGCCAAAAGGGGAAACCCACCGCTATATCTTCACGGTGCACGCGCTGGATGTGGAGAAGATCGAGGTCGATGAAGGCGCAAGCGGCGCGATGGTCGGGTTTAACGTGCATTTCCATTCGCTTGGCAGCGCGTCGATTACGGCGATGTATTCGTAATAGTGTGGGCTGATGCCCTCACCCCGGCCCTCTCCCACAGGGAGAGGGAGAAAACCGGGCAATTCCCTCTCCCTGTGGGAGAGGGTTAGGGTGAGGGCAAAAAAATCACAACACCGGCGGCAACAACCCTACCAGCCGCCCCTCTTCCAGAAGCTGCATCGCCTTATCAATATCCGGCGCAAAGAAGCGGTCGTCATCGTAGTGCGATACATGCTCGCGCAGCGCCTGACGCGCCTGCTCCAGCAGCGGGCTGGATTTTAGCCCTTCGCGCAGGTCGATACCCTGACACGCCGCCAGCCACTCAACGGCCAACACGCCGCGGGTGTTGGAGGCCATCTCCCACAGGCGACGCCCGGCAGCCGGGGCCATCGAAACGTGATCTTCCTGGTTCGCTGACGTTGGCAGGCTGTCCACGCTGTGCGGATGCGACAGCGCTTTGTTCTCGCTCGCCAGCGCTGCGGCCGTCACCTGCGCAATCATAAAGCCCGAGTTGACCCCGCCGTTGCGCACCAGGAACGGCGGCAGCTGGGACATATGTTTGTCCATCATCAGCGCGATACGACGCTCGGACAACGCGCCCACCTCGGCAATCGCCAGCGCGAGGTTATCCGCCGCCATCGCCACCGGCTCGGCGTGGAAGTTACCGCCGGAGACCACCTCGTTTTCCTCGGCGAACACCAGCGGGTTATCGGACACCGCGTTGGCCTCCACCAGCAGCACCTCTGCCGCCTGACGCAGCTGCGTCAGGCACGCGCCCATCACCTGCGGCTGGCAGCGCAGGGAATACGGGTCCTGCACCTTCTCGCAGTTATGGTGTGAATCGGCAATTTCGCTGGTGTCGGTAAGCACGTGACGATACATCGCGGCGGCATCGATCTGCCCGCGCTGACCGCGCACCTCGTGAATTCGCGCATCGAACGGGCGACGCGAGCCCAGCACGGCTTCGGTGGTCAGCGCACCGCACACCACCGCCGAGGCAAACAGATCTTCCGCTTCAAACAGGCCGCGCAGCGCGAAAGCAGTCGATGCCTGCGTACCGTTCAGCAGCGCCAGCCCCTCTTTCGCCGCCAGCGTGATCGGCGCCAGGCCCGCTTTTTGCAACGCCTCCTTCGCAGGAAGCCACTCGCCCTGCCAGCGCGCCTGGCCTTCGCCGAGCAGCAGCAGCGACATGTGCGCCAGCGGCGCAAGATCGCCGGATGCCCCAACGGAACCTTTCGCCGGGATCCACGGATAAACATCCGCATTGACCAGCGCCATCAGCGCCTGGATCACGCTCAGGCGAATGCCGGAGAAACCGCGCGCCAGGCTGTTGATTTTGAGCACCATCATCAGGCGAACAATGTCGTCATCCAGCGGCTGACCCACGCCCGCGGCATGCGACAGCACCAGCGAACGCTGTAAGTTTTCCAGATCGTGCGTGGCGATGCGGGTCTGCGCCAGCAGCCCAAAGCCGGTGTTAATCCCGTAGGCGGTGCGCCCCTCGGCCACAATCGCCTCCACGCAGGCTACGCTGTCGTTAATGGCCGCGTGCGCGCTGTCATCCAGCGAGAGCGTAACCGGTTGACGCCAGACGCTGCGCAGCTGCGTGAGCGTCAGCGAGCCGGGAATGAGTGTTAATGCATTCATTATTGCTTTCCTTGTGTGGCAGGGATCATCGGCAGGTTCAGCCCCTGCTCTTTGGCACAGTCAATGGCAATCTCATAACCCGCATCCGCATGGCGCATCACGCCGGTAGCCGGGTCGTTGTGCAGCACGCGAGCGATACGCGCGGCGGCTTCGTCGGTTCCGTCGCAAACGATGACCATCCCCGAATGCTGGGAGAAACCCATCCCGACGCCGCCGCCGTGGTGCAGCGACACCCAGGTCGCGCCGCTGGCGGTATTCAGCAGGGCGTTCAGCAGCGGCCAGTCGGACACGGCATCGGAGCCGTCGCGCATGGCTTCGGTTTCGCGGTTCGGACTGGCGACGGAGCCGGAGTCCAGATGGTCGCGGCCAATAACGATCGGCGCGGACACTTCACCACTGCGCACCATTTCGTTAAAGGCGAGGCCCAGCTTTTGCCGCCACTCCAGCCCAACCCAGCAGATACGCGCCGGCAGGCCCTGGAAGTTAATGCGCTCGCGGGCCATGTCCAGCCAGCGGTGCAGGTGTTCGTCGTCGGCGACGATCTCCTTCACTTTGGCGTCAGTTTTGTAGATGTCCTCCGGGTCGCCGGACAGGGCAACCCAGCGGAACGGTCCAATGCCGCGGCAGAACAGCGGGCGGATGTAGGCCGGAACGAATCCCGGGAAGTCGAACGCGTTACTTACGCCCATCTCTTTCGCCATCTGGCGGATGTTGTTGCCGTAGTCAAAGGTCGGAATGCCCATCTGGCTAAAGGCCAGCATGGCGGAGACGTGTTCCGCCATGGATTCTTTGGCGGCAAGCACCGTCCCTTCCGGATCGGTTTCCGCTTTTTGCTGATAGCCTTCCCACGTCCAGCCTTTTGGCAGATAGCCGTGCAGCGGATCGTGGGCGCTGGTCTGGTCGGTGACCAGATCCGGGCGCACGCCGCGGGCGACGAGCTGCGGGAGAATGTCCGCCGCGTTGCCGCACAGGGCAATCGACATGGCTTTGCCTTCGGAGGTGTATTTTTTGATGCGCGCCAGCGCGTCGTCCAGGTCGGTGGCCTGTTCATCGACGTAGCGGGTACGCAGGCGGAAATCAATGCGGCTCTGCTGGCATTCAATGTTCAGCGAGCACGCACCGGCAAGCGTGGCGGCCAGCGGCTGCGCGCCGCCCATGCCGCCAAGACCCGCGGTGAGCACCCAGCGGCCTTTGAGCGAGCCGTTATAGTGCTGGCGACCCGCCTCGACGAAGGTTTCGTAGGTGCCCTGCACAATCCCCTGGCTGCCGATGTAGATCCAGCTTCCCGCCGTCATCTGGCCGTACATCGCCAGCCCTCTGGCATCCAGCTCGTTGAAGTGCTCCCAGGTCGCCCAGTGCGGCACCAGGTTAGAGTTGGCAATCAGCACGCGCGGCGCATTCTTGTGGGTTTTGAATACGCCAACCGGCTTGCCGGACTGCACCAGCAGGGTTTCGTCGGATTCAAGGTTGGTGAGGGACTCAACAATGGCGTCATAGCATTCCCAGTTGCGCGCGGCGCGGCCTATGCCACCGTAGACCACCAGCTCGTGGGGGTTTTCCGCTACCTCAGGATCAAGGTTGTTCATCAACATGCGCAGCGGGGCTTCGGTGAGCCAGCTTTTGGCGGTGAGGGTGGTGCCGCGCGGCGCGCGGACATCCTGCTGGCGGTATTTACCTGACGACATTGTGTGCTCCTCATACGGGACAGATGATGTATTTAGATATACTTGTATAGACAAGCACACACAAGGCAGCATTTAACAAAAAAGATACAATTTTGCTATATTGCGTTAGCGATCACGCTTATAAAACTTATGACATGAAGTGGCCCTGCAGCCGGTAGCGGTTACCGGGAAACAGCAGCCTGGCATGGGACACAATCTGCGAAGATGACCATGTGCGGCGGCGGATCAGCAGGCACGGGTCGTGCTCTTTAATCCGCAGCAGATCGCACTCCTGCGGCGTGGCGCGTACCGCTTCTACGATGTGCTCCCCTTCCGTCAGCGGCGCAACAAGCGAGAGATAGGCGTGCGGCGTGGTCTGGGTGTAATCCTGATTCAGATAGTCCGGCACGCGCCCGGCGTTGACGCAGCGGTCTTCAATCTGCACCGGAATGTCGTTCTCGTAATGCACCATCACCGAATGAAAAATGCGGGTTCCTTCTTTGACGTTAAGCTCCAACGCCTGCTCGGCGCTGGCCAGCGTCTCCTCGAGCATCAGCACCTCGCAGCGGTGCTGATGGTTTCGCGCGGCAATTTCGTCCGCAATGCTGCGGATCTCAAAGAGCGCCGACTGTCCTTTTGGCTCGGCAACAAAGGTGCCGACGCCCTGCAGACGCACCAGCAGCCCTTCGTCGGTAAGCTCACGCAGCGCCCGGTTGATGGTCATCCGGCTAAAGCCAAATTGCGCCACCAGCTCCGCCTCCGACGGAATGCGATCGTGCGGACGCCAGACGCCCGCCGCGATTTTTTCGCTGATCGCCTGCTTCACCTTCTCGTAGAAAGGCGCGGGAGGGCTCGGTTGCGACAGGGGCGAGCGTGAAAACATCATGACTCCTTACAGGGTGTTATGCCCACCAGTGAGCAATTTGCCAGGCCAGACGGGCGGCGAGTTTTGCCCCCTGCCCGTCCCGATCGTACTGCGGGTTAAACTCTACCAGATCGGCAGCCTGCAGCTTTCCGCTGCGGCAGATTTTTTCAATGACCGGCATGAGATCAAGCGCCGGTACGCCTAACGCTGCAGGCGCGGAGACCGCGGGCATTTCGCCTGCGGGCAGCACGTCCAGGTCGACGGTCAGATATACGCGGTCGGCCTGCGCCAGCACCGTTTCGAGCGACGACAGCGCCTCGCGGCGAAAATGAAGGTCCTCCACCAGCGTAACGTTCAGGCGTTCCGCCTCGTCCCACAGCGCCTGGGTATTCGCCGCGCGGCTTACGCCAAAACAGGCGTACTGAAATTCCCGCCCGCGTTCATCGCAGTAGCGCGCCAGCTGGCGAAACGGGGTCCCGGAGGTTGCGCGATCGGCGTTGCGCAGATCCAGATGCGCATCAAGATTAATCACCGCCACGCGCACGTTCGAAAAGGCTTCCAGCACGGCGCGACCGTGCGCCCAGGCGGTTTCATGTCCCCCGCCGAACACCAGCGTGCGCATACCGGCCTGCTGGCACGCGATCACCGCATCGCTTAACGCCTGCTGCGCCGCTTCCAGCTCATCGCCTTCAACGAAAATGGTGCCCATATCCGCAAGCCGTTCATGTCCCTGATGGCTGGCCATGTTCGCCAGCGCCTTGCGTAGCACGTCGGGCGCCTCTGCGGCTCCTGGCCTGCCGTGATTGCGCCTGACTCCCGCATCACATTCAAAGCCTATCAACGCAATGCCTGACGAAAGCGGGATGAACTGCGCCTGCCGGTGCAGGGTCTGGAAAATACGCCTGGCGTTGCTGGCTTCGGCGCTGTCGTCACGCCCCTGCCAGACGTCAGGTGATACGGGTTGCCACAGCCTCATACCGCGGTTCCTCGAAATACGCGCTGATACAACGGATTACGTCCCGGTTCGTAGACCATCTCCACCGGGTTTTGCGCATCCCAGACGATAAAATCGGCGACGTATCCGGCCCGCAGCTGCCCGTGCGTCTCGCCGCGCCCCAGGGCCTTCGCGGCATGCCGCGTCACGCCGGCCCAGGCTTCCTCTGGCGTGAGGCCAAACTGCACGCAGGCCATGTTCATCGCCAGATGAATGCTGGCAAAGGGGCTGGTCCCCGGGTTGTAGTCGGTGGCGACCGCCATTGGCACGCCATATTTGCGGAGCTGCGCAACTGGCGGCCGCTGGCGCTCCTGAAGAAAATAGAAGGCACCGGGCAACAGCACGGCAACGGTACCGCTTTGCGCCATCGCCTGAACGCCAGATTCATCAAGGTATTCGATATGGTCCGCAGAAAGGCCTTCATAGCGGCTGACCAGCGCCGCGCCGCCCAGATTCGACAGCTGCTCCACGTGCCCTTTCACCGGAATACCCAGCGCGGTTGCCGCCTGGAAAACCCGCTCGGTTTGTGCAGGCGTGAAGCCAACCTTTTCACAAAAGACGTCCACCGCGTCGAATAACGCCTTCTGCCACAGCGCGGGGATAATCTCGTCGCACACCCGCGTGATATAGGCGTCGGGCTCCTGCCGGTATTCCGCCGGAACCGCATGCGCAGCGAGGAGCGTAGGGCTGATGTCGATCGGATTGTTCAGGCCCAGCTGGCGGGCGACCTGCAGCATCTTCTCTTCGGCATCGGCGTTCAGCCCGTATCCCGATTTGATTTCAACGGTCGTGACGCCTTCGTTCATCAGACGTTCAAGACGGCTTTGCGCAACGTTCAGCAGGGCATCAGGTGAGCTGCCGCGCGTGGCCGTCACGGTGGCGTTGATTCCACCGCCCTGCTCGCTGATTGTCTGGTATGAAACGCCATTGAGACGCTGCTCCCATTCCGCCGCGCGATCGCCGCCGAAAATCAGATGGGTATGGCAGTCGATCAGGCCCGGCGTCACCAGCCGTCCGCCGAGATCGACGCCGTTGCGATGTCCCGCGGGAATATCGGACTCGGGAATTACGGCCAGGATGGTCTGGCCTCGAACCACCAACGCGTATTGCTCTCTCAGGCCGTACGGCGCGGGGTCATCTGCAACCATTGTTGCCAGTCGCGCATTTCGCCATATCACATCGTCGGGATGAAGCTGCTGCATGGGCATTCCACTTGTCATGGGTTGTATAGACATTTATTTTCATCTGCTGCCTGCTGTCAACCGCCTTTCGCGAATATGTTATTTATTTGTGATGAATTTCCCGCGTGCTGCGCGGGAAAATGCAACTTTTACCCTTTTTATCTTCCCGTTTCGCTCAACTTAGTATAAAAAAGCAGGCTATTTCGTCTATCCAATAAAGACTTGCATACCCAGGAGCTTCACCTTGAATATTTCCAGGATTTCCCGTCTGGCGTTAGCACTCGCCTTTGGCGCGACATTATCCGCCTGTAGTTCAACCCCACCGGATCAGCAGCCTTCTGAGCAGGTTGCGCCGGGCACGGCGTCCCGCCCGATCCTGTCAGCGGGAGAAGCGAAGAACTTCACCCGTGCGAACTACTTCTCGGCGATGGATCCAAAGGCAACCCCGTGGACCCCTTCTTCTATTACTCTGCCGAAACAGCCTAACTTCGTTGTTGGGCCGGCAGGTGCGCAGGGCGTAACGCATACCTCTATTCAGGCTGCGGTCGACGCTGCCATCACCAAACACAGCGCATCACGCCAGTACATTGCGATCCTGCCTGGTGAATACGAAGGTACCGTTTACGTTCCGGCAGCGCCGGGCAGCATCACGATCTACGGGATGGGCGAAAAAGCCATCGACGTGAAAATTGGCCTGGCGATTGATTCTGAAATCGACAGCACCACGTGGCGCCATCTGGTGAATCCGGCCGGTAAATATATGCCGGGCAAACCGGCGTGGTACATGTTTGATAACTGCCAGAGCAAGCGTTCCGCCACCATTGGCGTGATGTGCTCCGCCGTGGTCTGGTCCCAGAACAATGGCCTGCAGCTGCAGAACCTGACCATTCAGAACACCGTGGGTGACAGCGTTGATGCGGGCAACCATCAGGCCGTAGCGCTGCGTAGCGACGGCGACCAGGTGCAAATTAACAACGTGAACATTCTGGGTCGCCAGAACACCTTCTTCGTCACCAACAGCGGCGTGCAGAACACCCTGCAAACGAACCGTCTGACCCGTACGCTGGTCACTAACAGCTACGTTGAAGGCGACGTGGACCTGGTATCCGGCCGTGGCGCGGTGGTGTTTGATAACACCGATTTCCGCGTGGTGAACTCGCGCACGCAGCAGGAAGGCTATGTGTTTGCTCCGGCTACGCAGTCAAACCTGTTCTACGGCTTCCTCGCAGTCAATAGCCGCTTCACCGCAGCAGGCGACGGCGTCGCACAGCTGGGCCGCTCTCTGGACGTGGACTCTGCGACCAACGGCCAGGTCGTGATCCGCGACAGCGTCATCAACGAAGGCTTCAACATGGCGAAACCGTGGGCGGATGCCGCTATCTCTAAACGTCCGTTCTCCGGCAATACCGGTGCGGTGGATGATAAGGGGGAGGTGCAGCGCAACCTGAACGACGCTAACTTCAACCGCATGTGGGAATACAACAACCGCGGTCTGGGTAGCAAAGTGGTCGCAGAGCCTAAGCAGTAAGCTGTTTTGCCGGGTGGCGGCGTCGCCTTACCCGGCCTACAAAGATAAAAAAACCTCGCATTCGCGAGGTTTTTTGTTTTAAGCCGCTTAGTGAGCGTGAACCACAACCCACATTGGCCCCTGGCCGACGGCATAACGCCCCTTCTCTTCCAGCAAGCCCTGCTCGCCTTTGATTTCGTACAGCGCAATGTGGTGCGATTTTTGCCCCGCCGCAATCAGGAATTTACCGCTGTGATCGACATTAAAGCCGCGCGGCTGGGTTTCCGTTGGCTGGAAGCCTTCAATCGCCAGCACGCTGCCGTCTTCAGAAACGCTAAACACGGTGATCAGGCTGGAGGTGCGGTCGCATGCGTACAGATGACGTCCATCAGGCGTGATGTGAATATCCGCAGCCCAGCGGGTATCTGCGAAATCGGCCGGCATCATATCCAGCGTCTGCACGCACTCAATCTGGCCGTTAGGATCTTTCAGCTCCCATACGTCCACCGAGCTGTTCAGTTCGTTTACCACGTAAGCATACTGCTGGTTGGGATGGAAGACCATGTGGCGCGGACCCGCGCCTTCTACGGTGGTCACTTCAGCCGGGGTTTGCGCCACCAGATGACCGTCATCACTGAGGGTAAACAGGCAGATGCGATCCTGCTTCAGCGCAGGGACCCACAGGGTGCGGTTATCCGGGGAGATATTCGCCGAGTGGCAGCCTTCCAGCCCTTCAACGACATCAACGGTATCCGTCGGTATACCGTCCTCCAGTCGGGTCACGCTTACGCAGCCCGCATTATAGGAGCCGCTGAAGACGAAGTTGCCTTTGCGATCGGTAGAGATATGGGTTGGGCTGCCCGGCAGTGGCGCTTCGGCAGTGTAGGTCAGCGCGCCATCGTCCGGAGAGATGCGGTAGGCCAGCACGCGAAACTCCGGGCGCACGCCCACGTACAAGAAACGTTTATCCGGACTGATGACCATCGGCTGAACCTGTCCTGGCACATCAACAACCTGAACCAGCGTGAGTGTCCCTTCGGTATTTAAACGCCAGACGTGGATCTGCTGGCTTTCAGGGCTGGCGGTATAAACGGTTTGTTTCATGAATACTCTCTCCTCACTGCGCATGAAAGTAGTTAACTTTTAACGGTGAATGCTGAATTGTCGACGGGGATTTTGAAGCCTTCGCCTCTGGGTGTAACATCCCATCAGAACATAAATTCAATATTAACCCGGAAAAACAAATGACCTCGCGTGTGATTGCTCTGGATTTAGACGGTACCTTACTTACCCCGCAGAAAACCCTTCTTCCCTCTTCCCTCGAAGCGCTTAAACGTGCGCAGGAAGCAGGCTATCAACTCCTCATCGTAACGGGTCGACATCACGTTGCCATTCATCCTTTTTATCAGGCACTGGCGTTAGATACACCTGCAATTTGTTGTAATGGCACCTATTTGTATGATTATCAGGCAAAAAAGGTTTTAGAATCCGATCCGCTGCCGGTGGCTCAGGCGCTGCAATTGATTGATTTGCTGGATGAGCATGCCGTTCACGGCCTGATGTATGTTGATAATGCGATGGTGTACGAGCGCCCAACCGGCCACGTCGTGCGCACCAGCAACTGGGCGCTGTCGTTGCCGGAGGCCCAGCGTCCCGTCTTTACGCAGGTATCTTCCCTGCGCCAGGCGGCACAGGACGTCGAGGCTATCTGGAAATTCGCCCTGACGGATGAAGATACCGCTAAACTGAACGCCTTTGCGAAACACGTCGAAGAAACGCTGGGGCTGGAGTGCGAGTGGTCCTGGCACGATCAGGTGGACATCGCCCGTAAAGGCAACAGCAAAGGCAAGCGCCTGACGCAGTTTGTGGAATCAAAAGGCTGGTCGATGCAGGATGTGATTGCCTTTGGCGATAACTACAACGACATCAGCATGCTGGAAGCCGCCGGAACGGGCGTGGCGATGGGCAATGCTGATGACGCCGTGAAAGCGCGCGCTAACGTGGTGATTGGCGATAACACCACCGACAGCATCGCGCAGTATATCTATACCCACCTGCTGTAATCAGGCGGTGATGGAGACGCTCTTGATTTGCGCGTAAAGCCACAGGCCGGGTTTGATGCCTAACTCATCCCTGGCCCACGGGCTGATGCGCGCCCAGAGCGTCCTGCTGCCGACCTCAAGCTTCACCTCTACCTGGCCGTTGTCATCAAAACACTCCGCCACTTTGGCGCGCAGGATATTTCGAATACTGGTTTGCAGCGGCGGCTGCAGCACCAGCGAAACATCCGACGCCTGAATGCGGATCCGCAGCGCGGACTGCAGCGGTTTGTCGATCTTATTGACCCAAAGATGCTGGTCACCCAGCGCCAGGGCAGTCATCGCGTAGTGTGGATGGTGTTCCAGAACGCTCACTTTCAGAATGCTGCTCTGCTGTTCCCGGGGCAACCAGGGGTGCATTACGCTGCTGCCCCACACCTCCTCCAGATTGCCAAAGGCCTTGACGCTGCCCTCTTCCAGCACCAGCACCTTGTCGGCAAGATGGAGGATCTCATCCAGCGAATGGCTGACGTAGAGCATGGGTATATTAATTTCACGCGCCAGACGCTGCAGATACGGCAGCAGCTCGCGCTTTCGCGGGATATCCAGCGAGGCCAGCGGCTCGTCGAGCAGCAGCAATTCCGGCGCGGTCAATATTGCCCTGCCGATCGCCACGCGCTGCTTCTCACCGCCCGAAAGCGAAGAAGGCAGCCTGTCGAGCAGCGGTTCAATGCCTAAAAGCGCCACCAGCTTATCAAACTGCGCAGCCATGCTTTTCGCCATCCCGTAGCGCAGGTTGCCGCGCACGCTGTAGTGCGGAAAAAGCCGCGCGTCCTGAAAGACATAGCCAATACGGCGCTTATCCGGCGAGAGGTAAATCTTGTTCTCCACGTCATTTAAGACGCGGTTATTTAAGACGATCCGGCCCGTCTGAGGGCGCGTCAGGCCGCTGATGGCATTAATCAGTGACGTTTTCCCCGCGCCCGATACGCCGAAAATGGCGGTGATACCGCTCGCGGGCAGCGTCTCGTTAAGCGTGAGGGTATGCGTTCCCAGCGTCTGGGTGAAGTTAAGCTCAAGCATGATTATTTCCCCATCCGCTCGCGGCTAAGACGCGCCAGCCACTCAGACACCAGCAGAGAAACCAGCGCCAGCACGATTGAGATGATGCACAGCCGCGCCGCAGCGCCTTCACCGCCCGGCGTTTGAATCAGGGTATACATTGCCGAGGGGATGGTTCGCGTCTCGCCGGGAATATTCGATACAAACGTGATTGTTGCGCCAAACTCGCCCAGCGAGCGGGCAAAGGCCAGCACCGTACCCACAATAATGCCGGGCAACGTCAGGGGTAGCGTGATGGTAAAAAAGACGCGCCAGCGCCCGGCGCCCAGGGTGCGGGCCGCCTGCTCAAGCCGGATATCGACGCCTTCCAGCGCCAGGCGGATCGCCCTGACCATCAGCGGGAAAGACATCACCGCCGCCGCCAGCACCGCCCCGCGCCAGCTAAACGCGAACGTCAGGCCAAACCAGTCGTAAAGCTTCTCGCCGATAAAACCGCGTCGTCCCATCGAAATGAGTAGCAGATAACCCACCACAACGGGCGGTAAAACCAGGGGAAGATGGAGAACACTGTCCAGCAGGGCTTTGCCCGGAAACTTACAGCGGACCAGTAGCCAGGCAAAGAAGATCCCGAAGGGTAAACTCAGCACCACTGCCAGGGAAGAGACTTTAAGGCTCAGCAGCACGGCCTGCCATTCAGGATCGGTCAATATCATCAGCGAGTCGTAAATCCATAACGTTTAAATATTGCTGACGCTTCTGGCCCCTTCAGGTAGTCATAGAAGGCCGTCACGGTCGCATTTTTGTGCCCATCAACAATCGCAGCAGGGTATTCCACTTTTTTATGGGAGTCTTCCGGGAAAGTACCCACCACCTTCACGCCCTTGCTGGCAACGGCGTCGGAGCCGTACACAATCCCCAGCGGCGCTTCGCTGCGCTCGACCAGCGCCAGCGCGCCGCGAACGTCTTCCGCGGGAGCCAGTTTAGGCGAAAGCGTCTCCCAGGCGCCCAGCTTTTGCAGCGCCTCTTTTGCGTAAATGCCTGCCGGAACATGATCCGGATCGCCGACCGCCAGGCGGCCACCGCTTAACAGACGGGTCCAGTTTGTCGCTTTGTTGATGGTGATATCGCCCTGCGCGCTGGCCTTTGGTGCAACCACAACCAGGCTATTGCCGAGCAGCGTTTCGCGGGTTGTCGTATCAATCGATTTCTTCTCAACCGCGTAGTCCATCCACTTCTGATCGGCAGAGATAAACAGGTCAGCAGGTGCGCCCGCTTCAATCTGGCGTGCCAGCGTAGACGAAGAGGCGAAAGAGGAGACCACGTCCACTTTTTGCTCTTTCTTGTACGCCGCAGCGATATCCTGCATTGCGTTGGTCAGCGATGCCGCCGCAAAGACCGTAATTTTACCTTCGTCGGCCAGCGCGTGTCCGGTAAGGGAAAGCGTCAGCGTTGCGCCTGCAAAAAGGCGTGCCCATGTACGTGCCATCTGTAGCTCCTGTGAGTTTCGTTATATACACACAAATATAACGACAACTCCGGGGATATCCTAGCGTTATATCGTACCGATTAATGAGTAAATCGACACAATGCTACAGATAATATCGGCGAGAGAGGGAAATACTTGAGAGCAAAACGCCCGGGCTAGCCGGGCGTTTTACGAGGAATCATTGCTGCTTTTTAGGCTGGTCTCTGTGACCAATGTTCGAAAAGACGTTGAACACTTCACCCAGGCCGTAGATGGCACCGAGGATGATGGCCATCACTACTGGTACCATGATTACCGCGAATACCAGACTTTTCAACAACTCTAACATGGTTTTCTCCAGTTATTGTGAATAGCGTATTCTACCCTGAAAAGTGAGAAAAACATCCCCTTTTGTGCGGTGCACTTTGCGCCCTGCACCATTTGGGTCACAATAGACTTTTTGCCAGGACACTGTTATGCAGGCCGAAATTCTCCTCACCTTACGACTTCAGCAGAAGCTTTTCGCCGATCCGCGACGTATCGCCCTGCTTAAACAAATAGAACAAACGGGCTCAATTAGCCAGGGGGCTAAAAACGCGGGCATCAGCTACAAAAGTGCCTGGGACGCCATCAACGAAATGAACACCTTAAGCGAACAAACGCTGGTTGACCGCGCCACGGGCGGCAAAGGCGGCGGCGGCGCGGTGCTTACCCGCTACGGGCAGCGTCTGATTCAGCTTTACGATCTGCTCGCTCAGATCCAGCAGAAGGCCTTTGACGTGCTGAGCGACGATGACAACCTCCCGCTGGACAGCCTGTTAGCCGCCATTTCCCGCTTCTCGCTCCAGACGAGCGCGCGTAACCAGTGGTTTGGTACGGTAACGGCTCGCGACAATTCGCAGGTACAGCAGCATATCGACATCCTGCTGGCGGATGGCGCGACCCGCCTGAAAGCGGCGATTACCGCGCAAAGCGGGCAGCGCCTCGGGCTGGACGAAGGCAAAGAAGTGCTGGTCTTACTTAAAGCCCCGTGGGTCAGCATCACCCTTAATCCCGAGCGCGCTAAAGATGCCGATAATCAGCTGCAGGGTGCAATCAGCCATATTGAACGCGGCGACGAGCAGTGTGAGGTGTTGATGACGCTGCCGGACGGGCAGATGCTCTGCGCCACCGTCCCCGCAGCCCAGGCGACTGAACTAGAAGAAGGTGCTGAAGTTACCGCATATTTCAATGCAGACCGGGTGATTATCGCCACGTTGTGCTAAGCGCATTGACAATCGTGCCGACAGTGAGTATCCCTGACGTTAATTGCTGCAAAAAATGGGATAAATCATGTCATCATTGCATATTTCGCAAGGCACGTTTCGTCTTAGCGACACCCGCACGCTCACGCTTCCTGATTTAACACTGCGCGCGGGCGAAAGCTGGGCGTTTGTCGGCACTAACGGAAGCGGCAAGTCCGCGCTGGCGCGTGCCCTGGCCGGTGAGCTGACTCAGCTCAAAGGCGAACGCCATACCACCTTTACCCGCCTGACCCGCCTCTCGTTTGAACAGCTGCAAAAGCTGGTCAGCGACGAGTGGCAGCGCAACAACACCGATTTGCTTAGCCCCGGTGAAGAGGATACTGGCCGCACCACGGCAGAAATTATTCAGGACAGCGTCAACGATCCCGCCCGCTGCCAGCAGCTGGCAGCGCAGTTTGGCATTACCGCCCTTCTCGATCGGCGCTTCAAGTACCTCTCGACCGGCGAGACGCGCAAAACGCTTCTGTGCCAGGCACTGATGAGCGAGCCCGAGCTGCTGATCCTGGATGAACCTTTCGACGGACTGGACGTGCAGTCCCGCGCCCAGCTGGCAACCCTGCTCGGTTTGCTCAATCAGGAGGGATACACCATCGTGCTGGTGCTTAATCGCTTCGATGAAATTCCGGCGTTTGTGCAGAACGCGGGCGTGCTGGCGGACTGTAGCCTGACCGAAACCGGTGAAAAATCGGCCTTGCTCAAGCAGGCGCTGATTGCCCAGCTCGCGCACAGCGAGAAGCTGGATGGCATCTCGCTTCCGGAACCCGATGCCCCGTCGGCGCGTCATGGGCTCGAGCCCCACCAGCCGCGCATAGTGCTACGCGACGGCGTAGTGTCCTATGACGATCGTCCGATTCTCAATCACCTGAGCTGGACGGTTAACCCGGGTGAACACTGGCAGATTGTTGGCCCTAACGGCGCGGGTAAATCTACCCTGCTGAGCCTGATTACCGGCGATCATCCGCAGGGCTACAGTAACAATCTGACGCTGTTTGGCCGCCGTCGCGGCAGCGGCGAAACTATCTGGGACATCAAAAAGCACATCGGCTACGTCAGCAGCAGCCTGCATCTGGATTACCGCGTCAGCACCACGGTGCGCAACGTGATCCTCTCCGGCTATTTTGACTCTATCGGCATTTATCAGGCGATATCGGACAAACAGCACAAGCTGGCCCAGCAGTGGCTGGATATCCTGGGCATGGATAGCCGGGTCGCCGATGCGCCGTTTCATAGCCTGTCGTGGGGACAGCAGCGGCTGGCGCTGATCGTGCGCGCGCTGGTGAAACACCCGACGCTGCTGATCCTGGATGAGCCGCTTCAGGGGCTGGACCCGCTTAACCGCCAGCTGATACGCCGCTTCGTGGACGTGCTGATAGGCGAAGGCGAAACGCAGCTGCTTTTTGTGTCACACCACGCAGAAGACGCCCCTTCCTGCATCACCCACCGGCTTGAGTTTGTCCCGGACGGCGAAAGCTATCGCTACCTTCTGAGCAAGATTGACTAAACCCGGAGGGCGCTGCCCTCCTCTTTTCAGATAACCTGCAGCATTACATTCCTATCTCTTTGATTTAGAATGCCGCTATCGCTGCAAAAATGGCGAGTGAAAATCGGTGTAAACGATTCCACTATTTTATCCCATGTCACACTTTTCGCATCTCTGTTATGCTATGGTTAATTCATACCATAAGCCCAATGGAGCGAAATATGCGAGTTCTGGTAACAGGTGGTAGCGGTTACATTGGTAGTCATACCTGCGTGCAGCTACTGCAAAACGGCCATGATGTCATCATCCTCGACAACCTGTGCAACAGTAAGCGCAGCGTGCTGCCTGTGATTGAACGTCTTGGCGGTAAACAACCTACTTTCGTGGAAGGCGACATCCGCAATGAAGCGTTGATGACCGAAATCCTTCACGATCATGCGATCGATACCGTTATCCACTTCGCGGGCCTGAAAGCGGTCGGCGAATCGGTGGCAAAGCCGCTTGAGTATTACGATAACAACGTCAACGGCACGCTGCGTTTAATCTCCGCCATGCGCGCTGCCAACGTGAAAAACTTCATCTTCAGCTCATCCGCCACGGTCTACGGCGATCAGCCCAAAATCCCTTACGTTGAAAGCTTCCCGACCGGTACACCGCAAAGCCCGTATGGCAAAAGCAAGCTGATGGTGGAACAGATCCTGACCGATCTGCAAAAAGCCCAGCCGGAGTGGAGCATTGCGCTGCTGCGCTACTTCAACCCGGTCGGCGCCCATCCGTCGGGCGATATGGGCGAAGATCCGCAGGGTATTCCCAACAACCTGATGCCGTACATCGCGCAGGTGGCGGTAGGCCGCCGCGACTCGCTGGCGATTTTTGGCAACGACTATCCCACTGAAGACGGCACCGGCGTACGTGACTACATCCACGTGATGGATCTGGCCGACGGCCACGTGGCGGCGATGCAGCAGCTGGCGGACAAACCGGGCGTGCATATCTATAACCTCGGCGCGGGTATCGGCAGCAGCGTGCTGGACGTCGTTAACGCGTTCAGCAAAGCCTGCGGTAAGCCGGTGAATTATCACTTCGCGCCGCGTCGCGATGGCGATCTGCCTGCTTACTGGGCTGATGCAACCAAAGCCGATAAAGAGCTTAACTGGCGTGTGACGCGCACGCTTGATGAAATGGCACAGGATACCTGGCACTGGCAGTCACGCCATCCGCAGGGCTATCCGGACTAAGGATCCGTCATGACGCAATTCAACCCCGTCGATCATCCGCACCGTCGGTTTAATCCGTTAAGCGGACAATGGATTTTGGTTTCCCCGCATCGCGCCAAGCGCCCCTGGCAGGGGGCGCAGGAGACGCCTGCAAAACAGACGCTGCCACAGCACGACCCGGACTGTTTCCTCTGTCCGGGCAACACGCGCGTTACCGGGGATAAAAACCCGGACTACAAGGGTACCTTCGTCTTCACCAACGATTTCGCCGCCCTGATGACCGACACGCCGGATGCCCCACAAAGTGACGATCCGCTGATGCGCTGCGCAAGCGCGCGCGGTACCAGCCGCGTGATCTGCTTCTCGCCCGATCACAGCAAAACGCTGCCGGAGCTGAGCGTGGACGCGCTGAAAGAGGTCGTCAGCACCTGGCAGGCGCAAACCGCGGAGCTGGGCCAGACCTATCCGTGGGTGCAGGTATTCGAAAACAAAGGTGCGGCGATGGGCTGCTCTAACCCGCACCCGCACGGTCAGGTCTGGGCGAACAGCTTCCTGCCTAACGAAGCCGAGCGTGAAGACCGTCTGCAGAAAGCGTATTACGCGGAAAACGGCTCGCCGATGCTGGTGGACTACACGCAGCGTGAACTGAAAGACGGCAGCCGTACCGTGGTGGAAACCGAACACTGGCTGGCGGTAGTGCCCTACTGGGCCGCGTGGCCGTTTGAAACGCTGCTGCTGCCGAAAGCGCACGTACAGCGCATTACCGATCTCAGCGACGCGCAGCGCGACGACCTTGCCCTGGCGCTGAAAAAGCTGACCAGCCGCTATGACAATCTTTTTCAGTGCTCTTTCCCCTACTCTATGGGATGGCACGGCGCGCCGTTTAACGGCGAAGAGAATCAGCACTGGCAGCTGCACGCCCATTTCTATCCGCCGCTGCTGCGCTCTGCGACGGTGCGTAAATTTATGGTGGGCTACGAAATGCTGGCGGAAACCCAGCGTGACCTGACGGCAGAACAGGCTGCAGAACGTCTGCGTGCCGTTAGCGATGTCCATTACCGCGAATCAGGAGTCTAAAAAATGAGTCTGAAAGATAAAACACAATCCCTGTTTGCTGAAAAATTTGGCTACCCTGCCACCCACGTTATCCAGGCGCCCGGTCGCGTTAACCTGATCGGTGAACATACCGATTACAACGACGGCTTCGTGCTGCCGTGCGCCATCGATTATCAGACGGTCATCAGCTGCGCAAAGCGCGACGATCGCAAGGTGCGCGTCATTGCTGCCGATTACGACAGCCAAATTGACGAGTTTTCCCTCGATGCTCCGATTGTGACGCACGACAGCCAGCAGTGGTCCAACTACGTGCGCGGCGTGGTGAAGCACCTGCAGAAGCGAAACAAGAACTTTGGCGGTGCGGATTTAGTCATCAGCGGCAACGTGCCGCAGGGCGCGGGCCTGAGCTCCTCTGCATCACTTGAAGTGGCCGTGGGCACCGTCTTCCAGCAGCTTTATCATCTGCCGCTGGACGGGGCGCAAATCGCGCTGAACGGCCAGGAAGCGGAAAACCAGTTTGTGGGCTGCAACTGCGGCATCATGGATCAGCTGATCTCCGCGCTGGGCAAAAAAGAGCATGCGCTGTTAATTGACTGCCGCTCGCTGGGCACTAAGGCGGTTCCGCTGCCAAAAGGCGCGGCGGTCGTGATTATCAACAGCAACTTCAAACGCACTCTGGTAGGTAGCGAGTACAACACCCGCCGCGAGCAGTGTGAGACCGGCGCGCGCTTCTTCCAGCAGCCTGCCCTGCGTGACGTTTCGCTCGATGAGTTTAACAAGGTGGCGCACGAGCTGGACCCGATCGTGGCGAAACGCGTTCGTCACATACTGACGGAGAATGCCCGTACCGTTGAAGCGGCAACTGCCCTCGCGAAAGGCGACCTGAAGCGCATGGGCGAGCTGATGGCGGAATCACACGCGTCCATGCGCGATGATTTTGAAATCACCGTTCCGCAGATCGACACCCTGGTAGAGATTGTCAAAGCGGCCATCGGCGATAAGGGCGGCGTACGTATGACCGGCGGTGGCTTTGGCGGCTGCATCGTCGCGCTGGTCCCGGAAGAGCTGGTCCCTGCCGTTGAGGACGCCGTAGCGAAACAATACGAAGCCAAAACGGGTATCAAAGAAACATTCTACGTCTGCAAAGCATCACAAGGAGCCGGACAGTGCTAAACGAAACGCCAACACTGGCACCGGATGGTCTGCCGTATCGCCTGTTAACCCTGCGCAACAGTGCAGGGATGGTGGTCACGGTAATGGACTGGGGAGCTACCCTTCTTTCCGCCCGCATACCAATGCCGGACGGCACCGTGCGCGAGACCCTGCTCGGCTGCGCCTCGCCTGAGCAGTACGTCAATCAGTCCGCCTATCTGGGCGCGTCCGTTGGGCGCTATGCTAACCGCATCGCGAAGAGCCGTTTTGAGCTCGACGGCGTGCAGTACGCCCTGCTTCCAAGCCAGGGTGAGAACCAGCTGCACGGCGGCCCGGACGGGTTTGATAAACGCCGCTGGAAAATTGTGCGGCAAAATGACGCCGAAGCGCTGTTTTCTCTGGACTCACAGGATGGCGATCAGGGCTTCCCGGGCAATCTTGCCGCAACGGCGCGTTTTACCCTGACCGAAGATAATCGCATCGCCATTGAGTATCGCGCAACGGTTGATAAGCCGTGCCCGGTCAATCTGACCAACCACGCGTACTTCAACCTTGACGGGAACCAGTGCGACGTGCGTAACCACAGGCTGCAAATCCTTGCGGATGAGTATCTGCCGGTAGATGAGATGGGGATCCCCTATCAGGGGCTAAAATCGGTAATCGGCAACAGCTTTGATTTCCGTGAGGCAAAAACCATTGCCCGGGATTTCATGAGCGACGATGACCAGCGCAAGGTGAAAGGTTACGACCACGCATTTCTGCTGCAGGCCAAAGGTGATGTCACCCAACCCGCCGCACAGGTCTGGTCTGCAGATGAGAAGCTGCAGATGACGGTCTACACCACCGCGCCTGCCCTGCAGTTCTATTCGGGCAACTATCTCGGCGGAACAACGGCGCGCGAGCACGAGGAGTACAGCGACTGGCAAGGTCTGGCGCTGGAAAGCGAGTTCCTGCCCGACAGCCCGAATCACCCGGAATGGCCGCAGCCTGACTGCGTGCTGCGCCCAGGCGAAGAGTACGTGAGCGTCACAGAGTATCATTTCATTCCGCACGCTTAATGCCCGGCGGCGCTACGCTTGCACGGGCCTACGGGTAGGCCGGATAAGCAAAGCGCCATCCGGCAAATAACGCCAGCCCTCACAGCGAGGGCTTTTTTCTGCTCGCCTTGCTGAAAATAGCGCCGATCGCAGACAAAATCATAACCCTGGATTCACAAGCACCTTACACTCAGAGACTATTTTCGCTATGGTTAGGGTTAAGCGTTGCTGCTGGCAGGTCCACGGCAATATAATGAGAATTGTTATCATTCAATAAAGCTTATGAGGAGTACGATATGGCTGTAACTAAGCTGGTTCTGGTGCGTCACGGCGAAAGCCAGTGGAACAACGAAAACCGCTTCACCGGTTGGTACGACGTTGATCTGTCCGAGAAAGGCGTAAGCGAAGCCAAAGCGGCAGGCAAACTGCTGAAGGATGAAGGCTTCACCTTTGATTTTGCTTACACCTCTGTGCTGAAACGTGCCATCCACACGCTGTGGAACGTGCTGGACGAGCTGGATCAGGCCTGGCTGCCGGTTGAAAAATCCTGGAAGCTGAACGAGCGCCACTACGGTGCGCTGCAGGGTCTGAACAAAGCGGAAACCGCTGAGAAATACGGCGACGAGCAGGTTAAGCAGTGGCGTCGCGGTTTTGCGGTGACCCCACCAGAGCTGAGCAAAGATGACGAGCGCTATCCGGGCCACGATCCACGTTACGCAAAACTGACCGATGCCGAGCTGCCGCAGACTGAAAGCCTGGCGCTGACCATCGATCGCGTTGTGCCATACTGGAACGAAACCATTCTGCCACGCCTGAAAAGCGGTGAGCGCGTGATCATCGCCGCTCACGGTAACTCCCTGCGTGCGCTGGTAAAATACCTGGACAACATGGGTGAAGACGAGATCCTCGAACTGAACATCCCTACCGGCGTACCGCTGGTGTATGAGTTCGATGAAAACTTCAAACCGATCAAACATTACTACCTCGGTAACGCTGACGAAATCGCTGCTAAAGCGGCGGCTGTCGCGAACCAGGGTAAAGCGAAGTAATTTTCGCAAGGCATAAAAAAAGCGCGGAGCCTTCCGCGCTTTTTTATTTGTGCTGCAGGAGTTAGCCCCGGCGCGCTTTTACCGCGTTCGCCAGCTGGCGCAGGAGCGTATCGGTATCGTCCCAGCCGATGCAGGCATCCGTGACGCTCTTACCGTAAACCAGCGGCTCGCCGCCTTCCAGGTTCTGATTGCCTTCCACCAGGTGGCTCTCGATCATCACGCCAATCACCGCCTGCTCGCCGCCGGCGATCTGCTGGCAAACGTCCGCGCCCACTTCCATCTGCTTCTTAAACTGCTTGCTGGAGTTAGCGTGGCTGAAGTCGATCATCACCTGCGGTGACAGGCCCGCTTTTTCGAGGCCCGTTTTCACTTCGGCCACGTGTTTCGCGCTGTAATTCGGCTCTTTGCCGCCGCGCAGGATGATGTGGCAATCGCCGTTACCGCTGGTGTTAACAATCGCTGAGTGGCCCCATTTGGTCACTGAGAGGAAGCAGTGCGGCGCGCCCGCGGCGTTGATCGCGTCGATGGCGACTTTGATCGTACCGTCAGTGCCATTTTTAAAGCCAACCGGGCATGAAAGGCCGGAAGCCAGCTCGCGGTGAACCTGGGATTCCGTGGTACGCGCGCCAATTGCGCCCCAGCTCATCAGGTCGGCCAGATACTGCGGCGTGATCATATCCAGGAATTCGCCCGCCGCCGGAAGGCCGCTGTCATTGATTTCCAGCAGCAGCTTGCGCGCGATGCGCAGTCCGTCGTTGATCTGGAAGCTGTTGTCCATGTGCGGGTCGTTAATCAGCCCTTTCCAGCCCACCGTGGTACGCGGTTTTTCAAAGTACACGCGCATCACGATTTCCAGCTCGTCTTTCAGCTCCTCGCGCAGGGTAAGCAGACGCGCTGCGTACTCTTTTGCCGCTGCGGGATCGTGAATAGAGCACGGGCCAATCACCACCAGAAGACGATCGTCATTACCTTTGAGGATCTTGTGGATCGCTTTGCGGGCATGAGACACCGTATTTGCAGCATTTTCAGTGGCGGGGAATTTCTCAAGGAGTGCTACAGGAGGTAATAACTCATTGATCTCTTTAATGCGTAAATCGTCGTTCTGATAATTCATCTTCTTTCCAGCTCTGCCATATCTTTCGTAAGGAATGCAATCCTTTCAATCTATCTCGTCGGCCTGGAAGTGTAAACTGGCTTTTACACTTCGCGCAGATAATTCCTGGAATTGACCTAATAAACGCCACAAAATAGCGAAAAATGAGATCTGCTCTAGACTTTTTAATTGTAACAACCAACTTTTATTGCTTATACGCGATTCCATACTGACGTAAGTCAGAATGGTGGAATCTTTCGCCACTGCACGAGATGCACTGTTGGAAAATGTTATCCAGCATAACGACCAGAACAGGAGCACCATGATGAAAATGACGAAACTGGCCACACTCTTCCTGACAGCAACCCTTACCCTGGCAAGCGGCAGCGCCCTTGCGGCCGATTCGAGCGCTTCTGGCAGCAACGGCGATGCTAATGCCGCCGCAGAAGCGGGCCAGGTCGCTCCGGATGCCAAACAGAATATTGCCCCAAACAACGTTAATAACAACAACATCAACACCGGCAATACCAACACCGGTGGCACAATGCTGCATCCGAACGGGACCGATTCAGGGACGATGAATCACGATGGCATGACCACCGATGAAGTGCACAAAAACTCCATGTGTAAAGACGGTAAATGCCCGAACCCAAATGACAAAGTGGGTAACGATGCCGATACCAAAACGGACGGCACTACGCAGTAATCATAAGCTGCCGTGAAAAAAGGAGAGCCTGTGCTCTCCTTTTTTATTTAACTCATTAAAAACGCTACACTCAGGAGATCAATCAATCAGGGAATAAGATATGTCGCACTCGCATTCACACACCGCTACTCCCGGGGATGACAACGCAAAACGTCTGCTGCTGGCCTTTGGCGTCACCGCGACGTTTATGGTCATTGAGGTTATCGGGGGATTGGTGTCAGGCTCTCTGGCTCTGCTGGCTGACGCTGGGCATATGCTTACCGATGCCGCCGCCCTGCTTTTCGCATTATTAGCCGTGCAGTTCGCGCGTCGTCCACCCAATGCTCGTCACACGTTCGGCTGGCTCAGGCTCACTACGCTCGCCGCCTTCGTTAACGCTATCGCACTGGTCGCGATCACCATTCTTATCGTTTGGGAGGCTTTCCAGCGCTTCAGGCATCCGCAGCCCATAGCCGGATGGACGATGATGCTCATCGCCATTGCCGGGCTGCTGGCCAACATTCTCGCCTTCTGGGTACTGCATCGCGGAAGCAGCGAAAAGAACCTTAACGTGCGCGCAGCAGCGCTGCACGTGCTGGGAGATTTGCTGGGCTCGGTTGGCGCAATAGTTGCGGCACTGATTATCCTCGGCACCGGCTGGACGCCCATCGATCCGATACTTTCGGTACTGGTGTCGTGCCTTGTGTTGCGCAGCGCCTGGCGTCTGTTGAAGGAGAGCGTCAATGAACTGCTCGAAGGCGCGCCTGCGGCGCTGGATATCGGTGAACTGAAGCGTAACCTGTGCCGCTCCATACCGGAGGTGCGAAACGTCCACCACGTTCACGTCTGGCTGGTGGGGGAGAAACCGATCATGACGCTACACGCCCAGGTGATACCGCCCCACGATCACGATGCGCTGCTTGAACGTATCCGCCACTTTCTCGAACATCACTATGAGATTGCGCACGCAACCATCCAGATGGAGTATCAACCCTGTAACGGGCCAGACTGCCACCTCAGCGAGGCGCAGTCCGGCCATTCACATCATCATCACCATTAGCTGGAAAGCGCGCGAGAGCCACGCTCACGCGCGCTGTTAATCCACATGCGGCTGCCGTTCAGGGCGATGAAGGTCAGGAGCAGATACTCAAGCGACATCGCATACACGCCCTGCAACGCAAAGATAACGACGCTGATGACGTTAATGATGACCCACAGCAGCCAGTTCTCAACGTACTTACGGGTCATCAGGACCATCGCCGCAATCGACAGCACCATCATGCAGGAATCCCAGAACGGGAAGGCATCTGGCTGAAGCTCAGGCATGGTCACGTTCAACCCGACAGCGGACATCACCGACACCGCAATGCGCGTCAGGAAGGCGAATACCGGATTTATAAAGACGGTCATGAGTCCGATCGCAACCACACAGGCCGTTAGCCAGCCGATTGCCTTGGGCAAAGGCAGCCAGCGGATCTGCAGTTCCGCCTCCTGCTGGCCGTTCTGCCGCGACCAGGCGTACCAGCCGTAAATATTTGCCGCGAAGAAAAACAGCTGCAAAAGCAGGCTGGCGTACAGCTGGATCTGGAAGAAGATGATTGCAAAGAGCGTAACGTTAATCAGCCCGAACGCGTAATTGCTGATTTTCTCAAGACTTGCCAGCCAGATACAGAGTAAGCCCGCCAGGGTGCCGACGGCCTCAATCCATGACAGGTCATAGCCACCTGCACCAATCGGTATATGAACCAGGATGTTCTGCGTGCTAAAAAAATCCATCTTTTCCCCAGAGCGTATTGAATTAAGTACGTAGTGTAGCCGCAAAATCCAGCATGCGGTTAAGCGGAATTAACGCCCCTTCGCGCAGGGCAGCATCCACGTGGATTTCATGCGCGGCGCCGCCGGTTTCTAACCCTTCAGCAATAGCCTTCAGCCCGTTCATCGCCATCCACGGACAGTGCGCGCAGCTGCGGCACGTCGCCCCCTCTCCTGCCGTAGGCGCTTCCAGCAGCTCTTTTTCTGGCACCGCCTGCTGCATCTTGTAGAAGATCCCGCGATCGGTCGCCACGATAAGCTGCTTGTGGGGCAGCGTTTTTGCCGCGTTGATAAGCTGGCTGGTTGAGCCGACCGCATCCGCCATATCGACAATCGACCGGGGTGATTCGGGGTGCACCAGAATAGCGGCGTCAGGGTAGAGCCCCTTCATCCGGGTCAGCGCCTGCGTTTTAAACTCATCGTGAACGATGCACGCCCCCTGCCAGCACAGCACATCCGCACCGGTCTGCTTTTGCACGTAGCTTCCCAGGTGGCGATCCGGCGCCCAGATGATTTTTTCTCCCAGGCTATCCAGGTGCTCAATCAGCTCGACGGCAATGCTGGAGGTTACCACCCAGTCCGCACGCGCTTTTACCGCCGCAGAGGTATTGGCATAGACCACGACGGTGCGGTCGGGATGCGCATCGCAGAAGGCGGTGAACGCATCAATAGGGCAGCCAAGGTCGAGCGAACATTCGGCGTTGAGCGTCGGCATCAGGATGGTTTTTTCGGGGCTGAGAATTTTTGCCGTTTCCCCCATAAAACGCACGCCGGCAACCAGAAGCGTCGTAGCGGGATGCTTTGCCCCAAAGCGCGCCATCTCCAGCGAATCGGAAATGCATCCACCCGTCTCTTCCGCCAGCTGCTGAATTTCAGGATCGGTATAATAATGCGCCACCATCACCGCATCGCGTTCTTTGAGAAGGCGCTTGATCTTCTCGCGGTAGAACTGCTTTTCATCCTGACTTAGCGGGAAGGGTTTTGGCGGGAAGGGATAAATTGCGACTTCTGGATCAAACATCACACTCATTATGGCTTCTCGTTTTACTGGCTTAACAATATTGCCTTTCTTTTGCGCAACATAGCAAAACGGATGGCAATTGTGTTTTGTATACTAAACAAGATAGCGAACTTGAGGAAAAAAGTCACCGGGATTAGGTGCGGATAGCATTTGTCGGGTGGCGGCTTCGCCTTACCCGACCTACAGGATGGGTTTCTGAACGCCAGATAGCAAAAAAGCGCCTTTAGGGCGCTTTTTTACATTGGTGGGTCGTGCAGGATTCGAACCTGCGACCAATTGATTAAAAGTCAACTGCTCTACCAACTGAGCTAACGACCCCTTGCGGGATTTTTTCTTCGAAGTGGTGGGTCGTGCAGGATTCGAACCTGCGACCAATTGATTAAAAGTCAACTGCTCTACCAACTGAGCTAACGACCCATTCGGGTGCTGACTTCGAAGATTTTTACTCGGTACCACCAGAAAGTGGTGGGTCGTGCAGGATTCGAACCTGCGACCAATTGATTAAAAGTCAACTGCTCTACCAACTGAGCTAACGACCCGAGTGGTGGGTGATGACGGGCTCGAACCGCCGACCCCCTCCGTGTAAAGGAGATGCTCTACCAACTGAGCTAATCACCCACTCTGTACTACTGGTTTTGCGTTAAGTGGTGGGTCGTGCAGGATTCGAACCTGCGACCAATTGATTAAAAGTCAACTGCTCTACCAACTGAGCTAACGACCCACTTTTACGCTGTTTTCACGTTGTTTGATATCCCGTGGCAACGGCGGCATATATTACTGATTTAAGAATTCTGCGCAACAAAAATTTCGATGAAGATCACTTAACCGCTTAGTAATCATGCTGCACGACCAGAAATAACACGATTTCTGGTCATGCGATAATCATCCCATCGTACTCAGACGTTTTTGCGCCTGTTTAGCACCTTCGGTGCCCGGGAATTTTGTGACCACCTGCTGATAGACCGCTTTGGCTTTCGCAGTGTCACCTTTGTCCTGCATGATTACGCCGACCTTAAACATCGCATCGGGCGCTTTTGGCGATTTAGGGTAATTTTTCACCACAGAGGCAAAATAAAACGCCGCATCGTCCTTTTTACCCTTGTTGTAATTCAGCTGACCAAGCCAGTAATTTGCATTTGGCTGGTAAGTGGAATCAGGGTATTTCTTCACGAAGTTCTGAAACGCAACGATAGCATCGTCCTGACGAGATTTGTCCTGCACCAGGGCAATGGCCGCGTTGTAGTCCGTATTCGCGTCACCGCTCTGTACAGGCGCTCCTGTCGAGGCAGAAGCATCAGCTGACGGCGCTGGCGTAGCTGCACCGCTCTGATCGCCCGCTGCTGGCTGTGCTGCCGCACCGCCGCTGCTCAGACTATCCATCTGCTGTAGGATTTGCTTCTGACGCTCCACAACCTGGTTCAGCTGGTACTGGCTTTCTTGGATCTGACCGCGAAGAGAGTCAATATCGCTTTGATTGTCGGAAAGTTGTTGCTGAAGCTGGGTTAAAAGCTGGCTGTGAGCGTTAGAAATACGCTCGAGTTGAGTGACCCGGTCTTCTACCGAGCCTGAGCCGACACTACTGATTGGTGCCTGAGCAAAAGCGGCCCAGGGGGCCGCTATTCCAACCAGTAACGACAGACTCAACAGATGATGTCTGAAGTTACTGCTCATGCAATTCTCTTAGTAAACCAGTACGGCACGACGGTTTTTGGAGTAAGCCGCTTCGTCGTGACCCAGTACTGCAGGTTTTTCTTTACCGTAAGAAACGATGGAGATCTGGTCAGCAGAAACGCCTTTACCCTGCAGGTACATTTTAACGGCGTTAGCACGACGCTCACCCAGGGAGATGTTGTACTCTGGAGTACCACGTTCGTCCGCGTGACCTTCTACGGTGACTTTGTAAGACGGGTTGCTACGCAGGAAGTTAGCGTGAGCATCCAGCATCGCAGCGAAGTCAGAACGGATGTCGTATTTATCCAGTTCGAAGTAAACGATGTTGTTCTGCTGAAGCTGCTGCATCTGAAGACGCGCTTGCTCTTCAGAAGACATGTTGCCATTGCCGTTCGCGTCCATACCGGTGCCGGCACCCATCATGCCTTCGCCGCTCTGGTCATTGCTTGCATTCTTGTTAGAAGAACACGCCGCGATTGCCATTACAGGCAGAGCGATCATCAGCCCCTTCAGCACTTTGTTCAGTTGCATTTCTAAGATTCCTTTAGTAATCAATTAATTATTATTTACAGATACGGCGACCAGGCAGGTGATTTTACCTGTCCATCAGTTGCCGGAATACGCGCTTTGAAACGCCCATCTGTAGAAACCAGATTCAGCACAGATCCCATCCCCTGAGAAGAGCTGTAGATTACCATAGTGCCGTTAGGTGCCAGACTTGGCGTTTCATCCAGGAACGTTGACGAGAGAACTTGCACGCCACCCGCTACCAGATCTTGTTTGGCAATGTGCTGCTGCCCACCGTTGGAGCTGACCATTACCATAAACTTACCGTCGCTGCTTACGTCTGCGTTCTGGTTCTGTGTACCTTCCCAGGAAATACGCTGCGCTGCACCGCCGTTAACATTAATTTTATAGATTTGTGGACGGCCTGCCTGGTCAGAAGTAAAGGCCAGGTTCTGACTGTCCGGGAACCAGGTTGGTTCGGTGTTGTTGCTGCGACCATCCGTTACCTGACGGATCTGACCGGAACCAATATCCATCACGTAGAGGTTCAGGCTACCGGTTTTAGACAGTGCGAACGCCAGCTTGGAGCCGTCAGGAGAGAACGACGGTGCACCGTTGTGACGCGGGAACGAAGCAACCTGACGAACAGCACCGTTAGCCAGCGTCTGGATTACCAGCGCAGAACGACCGCTTTCAAAGGTCACGTAGGCCAGCTTAGAGCCGTCCGGAGACCAGGCTGGGGACATCAGCGGCTGAGAAGAACGCTTCACCAGGAACTGGTTGTAACCGTCGTAATCAGATACGCGCAGCTCGTAAGGGAACTGGCCGCCGTTGGTCTGCACCACGTAGGCGATACGGGTACGGAACGCGCCCTTGATGCCGGTGAGCTTTTCAAATACCGCATCGCTGGCAGCGTGAGCCGCATAGCGCAGGTACTGTTTGGTGACCTTGTACGAGTTCTGAGCCAGAACCGTACCCGGCGCACCGCCGGTATCAACCAGCTGCCAGGCCACGTTGAACGAACCGTCCGGATTAGGCGTAACCTGACCCACAACCACGGCATCAATACCCAACGCAGACCATGCGGCAGGCTGGACTTCCTGCGCGCTGCCCGGCTGCTGCGGCAGACGAGAACGATCCAACGGGTTGAATTTACCGCTGTTACGCAGGTCCGCCGCTACGATGCCGCCGGCATCTTCAGGCGCAGCGCCTGGGCCAGCCCACTGGAACGGAACAACACCGATTGGGCGCGCCGAGTCCACCCCCTGGGTGATCTCGATACGTACTTCTGCGTGCAGCACAGCTGCCCACAGCATTAAGAAACTAAATGCTACGCGTAATGCCTGCTTCATCATATCTCCCTTATCTGGGTAACCTTACCCACGATAATTTAGCAGAATGTTAACAAACCCAAATATACAAAACTACTTATCCCAATTACGACAATAGACTGTTTTTCATACTTCCGTAAGAAGAGATGATTACAGCTTAAAGTCCAGTTTGGCATCTTTTATCTTTTCATAAACAGCCTCACTAGGCGGTTTAGGAATGTTCGCCGATCTTGCTGCAGCCAGCGCAGCCTGACAAAGCGCAGGATCGCCCCCTTCAGACGTCACGTTTTTCAACCTGCCGTCTGGCGCAAGGTTGATATGTAAGACGCATTGCTTGCCCTGATACAGGCCTGCGTCAAAGAGTCGGCTCTGAATCGCAACCTGGATCTGCTTCGCATAGGCGCTAATATCTGCACCAGTCGCACCACCGTTAGCACCGGAGGTACCGCTGTCTTTCGACGGCTGGCCGCTACCTTTCGCTCCTCCGCCGGTTTTCGGCGCATTCTTACCTGAACTCAGGTCGCCCAGCAGATCGTCAACACCGGCGGCAGCGGCAGCTTTTTCAGCGGCAGCCGCCTTTTTGGCTGCGGCTTTTTCAGCAGCCGCTTTCTTATCGGCAGCAGCCTTCTCAGCTGCAGCTTTTTTGTCAGCGGCGGCTTTCTCCGCGGCAGCCGCTTTTTCCGCCGCAGCTTTCTCGGCTGCAGCCGCTTTCTTCGCAGCATCAGCAGCAGCTTTCTTCTCTGCTTCCTGAGCGGCTTTCTTCGCGGCTTCCGCTTCTGCTTTCTTCTGTGCATCGGCAGCGACTTTTTTCGCAGCTTCCGCTTCGGCTTTCTTCTGAGCATCAGCAGCGGCTTTTTTCGCAGCTTCCGCTTCCGCTTTCTTCTGAGCATCGGCTGCGGCTTTTTTCGCCGCATCCGCCGCTAGCTTCGCCTGGGCATCAGCCTGCGCTTTTGCGTCCGCTGCGGCTTTAGCCGCCGCTTCTTCAGCCTGCTTTTGCTGTTCCTGCGCTTTCTTCGCGGCAGCTTCAGCCTGCTTCTGCTGCTCCGCCTGCTCTTTCGCCGCTTCCTGCGCCTGCAAACGTTCTTTCTCAAGCTGCTTCAGGCGTTCCTGCTCGGCGGCCTGCTTTTCACGCAGCTCTTCCGCTTGCTGTTGCGCCTGTTTTTCACGCTGCTCTTCAGCACGTTTGGCACTCGCCTGCTGCTGTTGCTGACGATTATAGTTCTGCACTACCGCACCGGGATCCACCATAACGGCGTCGATGGACGAACCACCGCCGCCGCCCGATGCATCAATGTGCTCGTCGAACGAACTCCAGATCAGCGCTGCAAAAAGAATAACGTGCAGCACTGCGGAGACGATTATCGCTCGCTTAAGCTTGTCGTTCTGTTCGGTTGCCTTTGACACTATCGGTTCCCAAAAACTACGCAGATGATCAAATAGGCTGAGTCATTAAGCCAACCGACTTAACGCCCGCGCTATGTAGCAAGTTCAGCGCTTTAATGATTTCATCGTAAGGTACGTCTTTCGCACCGCCGATTAAGAAGACCGTTTTCGGATTTGACTCCAGGCGACGTTGCGCTTCGGCAATAACCTGCTCAGGCGGCAGCTGATCCATACGATCTTTCTCTACCACCACGCTGTACTGCCCTACGCCGGAAACCTCAATGATGACCGGAGGATCGTCATTGGTGCTTACCGCCTGTGATTCAGTCGCATCCGGCAGATCCACTTCCACGCTCTGGGTAATGATGGGTGCCGTCGCCATAAAGATCAGCAGCAGTACCAACAGTACGTCCAGCAGCGGGACGATATTGATTTCGGACTTGAGCTCGCGACGACCTCGTCCACGCGATCTGGCCATGGTTTACCCCTTGTTGCTCTCGGTGCTGGTAAACGCCTGACGGTGCAGAATCGCAGTGAACTCTTCCATAAAGTTGTCGTAGTTCAGTTCCAGTTTGTTCACGCGCTGGTTCAGACGGTTATAAGCCATAACCGCCGGGATAGCGGCAAACAGACCGATAGCGGTCGCAATCAGTGCTTCTGCAATACCTGGCGCAACCATCTGCAACGTCGCCTGCTTCACCGCGCCAAGCGCGATAAAGGCGTGCATGATCCCCCAGACCGTACCAAACAGACCGATATACGGGCTGATGGAGCCGACGGTACCCAGGAAAGGAATGTGCGTCTCAAGAGTTTCCAGCTCACGATTCATGGAAATGCGCATCGCACGCGACGCACCTTCAACGACCGCTTCTGGCGCATGGTTATTGGCGCGGTGCAAACGCGCAAACTCTTTGAAACCGCTATAGAAAATTTGTTCGGAGCCTGAGAGGTTATCACGGCGTCCCTGGCTTTCCTGATACAGACGAGATAGTTCGATACCAGACCAGAACTTATCTTCAAACGCTTCGGCTTCACGGCCTGCCGCATTGAGGATACGAGTTCTCTGGATGATGATAGCCCAGGATGCGATAGAAAAACCAATCAAAATCAACATGATAAGTTTAACCAGAAGGCTTGCCTTCAGGAACAAATCAAGGATATTCATGTCAGTCACTGCTTAAACTCCGCGACAATAGACTTAGGAAGCGCACGAGGCTTCATTATGGTTGGATCAACACAGACAATCAGTACTTCAGCTGAGTTCAGTACGGTGTTCTCTGCATTGACTATCCGCTGCGTGAACACCAGTGAGGTCCCGCGCATTGATGTAATTTCAGTTTGGACTTCGAGCATATCGTCGAGTCTGGCAGGCGCAAAATACTCAAGCGTCATCTTGCGTACCACAAAGGCAACTCGCTCAGCCAACAGCACCTGTTGGCTAAAGTGATGATGGCGCAGCATCTCTGTGCGTGCCCGTTCATAAAAAGCAACGTAGCTGGCGTGGTAGACCACACCACCGGCATCGGTATCTTCGTAGTAGACACGAACCGGCCATCGAAACAGCGTTGTATTCACTTTACATCCCGGTAATACAAGAAAAGTTGGAGCTTTCAAACTTCGCTACTATACGCGCGGGAATGATGGTTTGGAATGGGAGAAAGTAAACGGAGAGTAAATTTTTATGGGCTCGGGTAAGCCCATAACGTTAACGGACATTTCTTATTCAGGAGAAGAAGAAAATCAAACCTGCGAGGAGTACGAGGTCGGCAATCAGCGGGCAAAAGATCCCCTGCCAGTGAAGCGCTTTCGGACGAAAGCCCACGCCGTGAATTACCCCAGCGCACACCGCCCACATAATGAGGAAGCCGTGCCAGATTTCCAGCTCGCTGGTCTTTGCCGCGAAGCGCGACGGATCCCAGAAGATACAGCCTGCCAGCAGTAATGCCATCACTAAAGAAAGCGCCCGTAACGGGCGCTTATCCATTACCGCATATAACGTTGCGATAATGTTCATTAGTGTTTTTCTTCACCTGCTTTAGACGCTTCAACGTGCTCAAGCGCCAGGGCAGTGATGACACCAAATGCACAAGCAAGAAGCGTCCCTAAAATCCATGCGAAATACCACATATTCAGCTCCTTACTTAATACAGTGAATGAGTGTTGCTTTCGATATCTTCTTTCGTGATACGACCGAACATCTTCCAGTAACACCAGGTGGTGTAGAGCAGGATAATCGGTACGAACACACAAGCAACATACGTCATCAGGTTCAGCGTCAGCTGGCTGGAGGTCGCATCCCACATCGTCAGGCTGGCATTCATCATGGTGCTTGACGGCATCACGAATGGGAACATGGCAATACCGGCCGTCAGAATGATGCACGCCAGGGTCAGTGAAGAGAACACGAACGCCAGAGCACCTTTTTCAAGACGAGACGTCAGCATGGTCAGCAGCGGCAGCAACACGCCCAGAGCCGGGATAGCCCACAGCGCAGGGGTATTGTTGAAGTTCACCATCCAGGCACCCGCCTGACGCGCCACTTCTTTGGTCAGCGGGTTAGACGGTGCGGCATGGTTAATCGCCGACGTAATCACGTAACCATCAATACCGTACACGACCCAGACACCGGCCAGTGCGAAGCAGACCAGCGTGACCAGAGCGGCAACCTGGGCGGTAGCGCGGGAACGCAGGTGAAGTTCGCCCACGGTACGCATCTGCAGATAGGTCGCGCCCTGAGTAATGATCATCGCGACGCTCACCACGCCCGCCAGCAGGCCAAACGGATTCAGCAGCTGGAAGAAGTTACCGGTGTAGTAAAGACGCATGTACTCGTCGATGTGGAACGGCACGCCCTGCAGCAGGTTACCGAACGCCACGCCAATCACCAGCGGCGGAACGAAGCTACCGATGAAGATGCCCCAGTCCCACATGTTGCGCCAGCGGGTGTCTTCAATCTTAGAGCGGTAGTCGAAACCAACCGGACGGAAGAATAAAGACGCCAGCACCAGAATCATCGCCACGTAGAAACCAGAGAACGCAGCCGCGTAGACCATCGGCCAGGCGGCGAACAGCGCGCCGCCCGCGGTGATCAGCCACACCTGGTTACCGTCCCAGTGCGGGGCGATGGAGTTGATCATGATTCGACGCTCGGTGTCATTACGGCCGAGGAAACGGGTGAGCATGCCCACGCCCATGTCGAAACCATCCGTGACCGCAAAACCGATCAGCAGAATACCGACCAGCAGCCACCAGATAAAACGCAATACTTCATAATCGATCATTTGATGACTCCTGTCTTAGCGTGCCGGCTGAGTAGTCACGGTGGACTGCTCGTAGTGATAGCGACCGGTTTTCAGGCTGCTTGGGCCAAGGCGCGCGAACTTGAACATCAGGAACAGTTCAGCTACCAGGAACAGGGTGTACAGACCACAAATCAGCAGCATTGAGAAGATCAGATCGCCCGCCGTCAGGGAAGAGTTCGCTACCGCGGTTGGCAGCACCTCACCGATCGCCCACGGCTGACGGCCATACTCCGCAACAAACCAGCCGGATTCAATGGCAATCCACGGCAGCGGGATACCGTACAGCGCCGTACGCAGCAGCCATTTCTTCTCACCGATACGGTTACGAATCACTGACCAGAAGGACGCCGCGATAATCAGCAGCATGATGATGCCGCAGCCCACCATGATGCGGAACGCGAAGTACAGAGGCGCAACGCGTGGAATAGAGTCTTTGGTTGCCATCTGAATCTGTGCTTCCGTCGCGTCGGAGACGTTCGGGGTATAGCGTTTCAGCAGCAGACCGTAGCCCAGGTCTTTCTTCACGTCGTTGAACTGGTCGCGAACGGCCTGGTCGGTTGAACCAGAGCGCAGCTGTTCCAGCAGCGAGTAAGCCTTCATCCCGTTACGGATACGCTCTTCGTGCTGCACCATCAGATCTTTCAGGCCAGTGACCTGCTTGTCGACGGAACGCGTCGCGATGATGCCCAGCGCGTAAGGGATTTGAATGGCGAAGCGGTTTTCCTGCGCATCCTGATCCGGAATACCGAACAGGGTAAAGGCAGCCGGAGCCGGTTGCGTTTCCCACTCGGCTTCAATCGCAGCCAGTTTGGTTTTCTGCACGTCGCCCATTTCGTAACCGGATTCATCACCCAGAACAATAACGGACAGAATCGCAGCCATACCGAAGCTTGCGGCGATAGCAAAGGAGCGTTTTGCAAAAGCGAAGTCGCGACCGCGCAGCATGTAGTAGGAGCTGATGCCCAGCACGAACATGGCGCCGCACACGTAGCCCGATGCCACGGTGTGAACGAATTTAACCTGTGCAACCGGGTTCAGGACCAGCTCGGCAAAGCTGACCATCTCCATACGCATGGTTTCGAAGTTGAAATCAGAGGCGATGGGGTTCTGCATCCAGCCGTTCGCGACCAAGATCCACAGCGCGGACAGGTTAGAGCCTAATGCGACCAGCCAGGTCACTGCCATATGCTGGACTTTGCCCAGACGGTCCCAGCCGAAGAAGAACAGACCTACAAAGGTGGATTCGAGGAAGAAGGCCATCAGACCTTCAATGGCCAGTGGCGCACCGAAGATATCCCCTACGTAGTGGGAATAGTAAGACCAGTTAGTCCCGAACTGGAACTCCATGGTTAAACCGGTAGCCACGCCCAGCGCGAAGTTGATACCAAACAACTTGCCCCAGAACTTGGTCATATCTTTATAAATCTGTTTGCCGGAGAGGACGTAAACCGTTTCCATGATCGCCAACAGGAACGCCATACCGAGCGTCAGTGGTACAAACAGGAAGTGGTACATCGCGGTCAAGGCAAACTGTAAGCGCGACAGTTCGACTATGTCTAACATTATGACTCCTTGCTCATCGCATGAAGACTCCGAGAGTGAACCCCGTCAGAAAGAGATTCACACGCATGCCCCAATACAAATTATTCGCATCCCTGTCGTCGTTATTACCCTGAGGGAGGATAAAAACGATGACGTCAGGTTACAAATACGTTAAAAAAAACCAAAATTGATCCCGTAAATATAATACGCTGCAAAACCCTTACAATAAACAGGTTTTTATTGAATCACATTTACGTTTTACGACGGTGATCAACTTATAGCAAAACTACCGCTTTTCGGCCATTTTGATCGGGGACAATTTAGCGCCTTTTGAAGGTTTTTTCCAAGGATTAAACATTGATTTAAATCAAAAACGACTCTCAATGTTAACCATGTTTAATCATGGTGAGAATGGTAAAAACCATGTTAATGATATGTACATTTGGAGGTGTTGTTAGTTATCAATCGCAAGAGGAAATATAAACAGAAGTGATTTTATTTAACGCTCAAGGAAAAATGCTGGACTGGCCGGGTAAACATTTAATGATAGTCCCCTCACCCTCATTTTTCGCGGGCAAACTGCACCTTGTGGAATTACTTTTATTTTACTTTTACGCCCCTTTAAATTAACACCACTGTGTGACTATTTAATGAAAAAAGGCTGCAGGGCCTACAGCCTTTTCTCTTGTCGTCGGTTATGAGTCGAACAAAATGCTAAACGTGCGCGACGCGCCCGGTTTGAACGCGCACATCATCCCCTGCACATTTTCCCCGGTTTTTATCTGCTCGTTCATGTCTGTTTCGCAGCACCGTCGTACGGACTGATTTATTGCTAACTGGACATCATTCACACTGGTTATGGAAGGGTTAAACAGACGTAGAATCAGCTCATCGCGTTCTTCCGCCTTTTTGATCGCACTGAGCACGCACCCCGTTGGCGAAAGAGAAAACAGGCTGTAGCTCAGTGGCGTCATGAACGTCGAACGATTGAGCTTCATCGCATCCCAGGGGATTTTGTTATAGCACTGCACCGGCGTTAACCATGACTTTGCCTGCTGCGCTAAGCCGGCGCTTTCAGGCGTTCCGCTGAAGCTGTACAGGCTAAACCGACAGGTTAACGCCCCCCGCATCTGCGAATCAGGAACGGGCATTTTAATACCCGACGGTCTGCCGGGGCGCAGGAGCAGATCTTCTTTCCCGAGCAGCCCAACGCCGCGAAGCAGGGTCAATGCAAAGGCTTTTTTGTCATCCCCCACTACTTCAAACTCACGCAGCCCCTCGGTGAACAGGGCGAGTCCGTTGCGTCTCTCCCGAAGGACGGCGTAGTTGAGCAAATTCCAGACGGGCACCGGCGCTTCTTTCCAGCCTTCCTCCTGCCAGGTCTCCATCGCCTCATCCTGCACCGGACGGGTAATGGAACCAAACTGGGTATCCGCTAACACTTCCTGCGTGCTAAACGGCGTAGGGATCAGCACGCGAATGCGGTGGTCATCAGCCTGATTATCCAGGCGTACCTCCACGTCAATGCGTCTGCTGTTGTGGCTGAGCGTGACCGCAATCTCGGCACCGAGCGCGCCATTCTGCTGGCGGGCCGAGCGCTCGGTGAGGTTTGCCGGAACGGCCATGCGGTGACGGATAACCGCCCTGCTCTGCCAGCCCTCATGCGTGACCTCAACATCATGCTGCCCTTGTGCTGAAGTGAGTCTCCACTCTTCTCGCGAAGGCGAGTAGTCGTACTCGTCCCCGTCATCCGAGCTTTCCTCCATTTCCAGCACGCGGTCATAAATGAGCCCGGACTCTTTATCCCGCAGGCGCAGCGTGCCGTCGGCGTTTAAATCAATCTGCCAGAAGGCATTTTCCAGCAGCGCGTCGGTCCCTTTTGCCGGAGCGAGCACGTTCCCGGCAACATGCGGCTCGATAAAGAGCGTGCGATAGCCCATCGACGGCAGGATCTGGCTGACCTGAATATCGAACTCCATAAAGGGTTCGTAGTTCCCGTAATGGACGATTTGTCGGTCAATCAAGCCAGGGTCAAGCTCGCGCGCGTCGCGAATGAAATACGGGATCTCGTTGCCTTTGTCATCCACCAAACGAAAACGGCTGGCGCGCAGACGGAGAGTCGTGTTGATGACCTCTTCCCGCGGCCAGGGCATCAGGTTGAACATCACCAGCTTATCGGCATCACTTTCCGGCATGTTGTCGACAATCTTGCGCATGTAGAATGCGACCAGATTGTCAGCCATATCCTCAGCCAGCTCAAAGCGGGAGACAATTTCGCGATGCACCTTGTCGCTGCAGCAGCAGCCGATGCTGTCGTGCGCGTGGTTTTTCAGGATCTCTTTCCACATTTTTTCCAGCAGGCCGTGGTGATACTCAAAGCCCAGCGTCCAGGCGAGCGTCGCCAGCGGCTCGAGGAGGTTGACGATTTTATTTTCGATACGGGCATGGGCAATTTTGATATCCATCCGCGTGGAGCCAATCGTTCGGTGCACGCGCATGTACTTCCCGTCGATAAACTCGCCTTTCAGCGTCGCCAGCGCCTCCCGATGGGCGTCGATATGGTCGAAGACCTCCTCAAAGCGGCTCATCACGAATTTACGCTGCGGGTAGATTTCGCGAAGCTTATCCATCACCGCAAAAATGTTCTGCTGCAGCGGCATCTGGTCATGGCCGTTAGGCAGCAAAATTTCGTTTGTCACGGAGGCGCTTTCCAGCACCTCAAAGTAGCTGTCGAGGCGTTTACGCAGCCCGGCTTCGTCCTCCGGTAAGTACTTACCAATCGCGTAGCCCAGCGGCAGCACCTGCGCCGTTACTTCACTGCCGTCCTGGCTCTGCCAGAGAAACTCGGTTTTATCTGTCCCGTGACGTTCCGAGCAGCCGCGCCAGAACATCGTGCGCATAATGCCGAAACCGTTATAAATGTGTGGAAGCTGGCCGGACATACCAAATGAATCGGGCAGATAGCCAATTTTCATCGGCTCGCCGAACGCCATGCAGTCGCGAATGCCGTACATCAGGTTACGCACAATCGACTCGCCGGAGACAATCGTGGTATCCGTCTGCGTATACCAGGGACCAATAATGAGCTTTCCGGCCTGGACCAGCGCCTTCACGCGGGGGCGGTTTTCCGGTTTTACCGCAAAGTAATCCTCCAGCACCGCCGTCTGGCCGTCGAGGACGTAGTATTTATATTCCTCGTCCTGTTCAAGACGGGTGAGGATCTCCTCCATATTATTGACCAGGAGAATACGTGACGCTTCGGTGGTGAAGTACCACTCACGGTCCCAGTGCATATGCGGCGTGATATGAACGCGAGATACAGCTTTCATCTTCGTTTCCTGTGTGCGTGTTATGGCGTAACGTCTTCAGTGACGTACTTGCCGCGCTTAACGGCCTGACGTCGCCAGATAAGTAAAATGAGAGTGGAGATAGCGGTTCCCACCAGTGCCGCGCCAAACCAGCCGGCCGCAGCGATTGCGCCGCCCATTCCGGCGTGATGCAGTAAAAAGAGGGAGAAAATCCCTGCCCCTGGCGTAGATAGCCCTAACCCCATGGCACCGACAATCGCGCCCGTCGCCATCGAGCCGAGAACCAACGAGCCTATCACTCTCAGCGGATCTTCAATCGCCATCGGGATTGCCCCTTCGGTAATACCCGCCAGGCCAAGCAGCCACGTCGATTTGCCGGTTTCGATTTCAAACTGTTTGAAGAGATGCGGAGCCAGCATCGTCGAGGCGGTGACGGTAAAGGCCGACACCATTTTGACGGAAGCAAAGATCGCGTACGGACCATACACGCCATTCGCCATCGCCCCGAGACAGAACGCGTAGGCTGCCTTGTTTACCGGGCCACCTAAATCGAACGAACACATAAAACCAAGAATGACGCCCAGCAGCAGCGCGTTTGCCCCTGACAGCCCGTTAAGCCATGCCGTCAGCGCGTTGTTGATCCATGCCACCGGTTCGCCAATCACAAACAGCATCAGGCTGCCCGCCCCCAGCACGCCGATGACCGGATAGAGGTAATAGGTTAAAAATCCGTTGTAGCGGTTGTTGAGGCGAATATGGTTTTTTACCCAACGCATCAGGTAGCCGGCGATTAATCCGCCCGCGACGGCCCCCAGAAATCCCGAGCCGATCATGTTGGCGGCAAGACCGGCCGCAAAGCCCGGCGCCAGCGCGGGTTTGTCCGCCAGCGAGTAGGCGGTATAGGCCGCGAGCACCGGCACCATCAAAATGCCGAGCATGCCGCCGCCGAGCTTGCGGTACATCCACAGCCATGAATTTTCCTGATCGAAAAGATGCTGCAGGCCGAGTATCTGCGCCAGCAGTACCGACACGGCCAGCACCGTTCCTCCGGCGACGATCAGCGGCACCGCAAAGGAGATACCGCTTAGAAGCGCCTGCTTGAGCTCGGTTTTAACGCTCTTTCTCTCTCCCTGCACCGGCCGTTCATCGGGCGAGGACGGTAACGCCAGGGCACGCTCAATTAACGCTTCGGCATGACGCAGCGGTTCCGCAACCGGCACCGAAATAGCGGGGATACCGTTGAAACGTTCACCCTCCTTGATCGCCACTTCCGCCGCAAAAATACAGGCCCGCGCCGCCTTCAGCTGCTGCGGGGTGATGCGTCCTTCAATGCCGTTCGCCCCCTGCTTTTCGACCACCACGTTGATACCCAGCCTGCGCCCTGCTTTTTCCAGGTATTCAGCGGCCATGTAGGTATGGGCAATACCGGCCGGACAGGCGGTGACGCAGACGACGGTTGGCGCATTTATCAGGGTTTTCACCGCGTCGTCCTGCGAAGCATCTTCAAGCGCCGCTAGCAGATCTTCCGCGCTGGTCGCCGCCATCACGCGGGCCCGGAGCGCGTCATCCGCCAGGCGAGACGTCAGCTCGGTCAACACCTGAATATGCGTCGATCCCGCTTCGGCGGGCGGAATGGCAAGCAGGACGATCAGCTCAACCTTCTCCGGGCCGTCCACCCCTTCCCACTCCAGCGGCTGGCTCAGCGTGGCAACGGCGAAGGCCGCTTCCGCCACCGCGCTCGATTTGCCATGCGGAACAGCCAGCCCTTCGCCCAGCGCGGTGGGCCCCAAAGATTCGCGATGAAAGACATCCGCTATAAACGCATCGCCGTCGGTAATTTTTCCCAGCGACGCGAGCCGCGCCGCGAGCTGGCGGATCGCCTCATCACGACTGGCATACTGCGCCTGCACGCAAACCGCGCTGGGGTGGGTCAGGGTCGTCAGGTTCATCAAGATCCTCACACTCATGTTGTTATTGTCTGAGCGCGATTGTGGCAGACCAAACAATACATTTATGTGATCACTTTCTCTTTATCTTATAATTTGTATTTAAATTGTATTATTTACAAATTATGAACGGCAGGCATAATTCCGTGAAAAGGTATTAGAAAGGCAGAGTTCATGGGCAACAAACCGATGTATCGGCAGATCGCCGACGCGCTTCGTGAAAAAATTAACGCCGGTGAGTTAAAACCCGGTGACGCGCTGCCGACGGAATCCAGCCTTCAGGAGGCGTTCAGCGTCAGCCGGGTAACGGTAAGGCAGGCGCTCAGGCTGCTCACGGAAGAACAGATTATTGAGAGCATCCAGGGCAGCGGCTCCTACGTCAAAGAGGAGCGCGTGAATTACGATATTTATCAGCTCACCGGCTTTTACGAGAAGCTGGCCGACCGGAACGTGGATACCCACAGCGACGTGCGCATTTTCGAGGTGCTGAAAGCCGACGTAAAACTTGCCGATAAATTAGCGATCGCGCCGGATGATAAAGTCTGGCACGTAAAACGCGTGCGCTTCATCAAGCAAAAGCCGGTGAACCTGGAGGAGACGTGGATGCCGCTGGCGATGTTCCCCGACCTTACCTGGGAAGTGATGGAAAATTCGAAATACCATTACGTTGAGCAGCTTAAAAAGATGACGATCGATCGCAGCGAGCAGGAGCTTGCGCCGGTTATGCCATCGCAGGAGGCCATCGCCGCGCTGGCGCTCGATCCGACACGGCCGATTCTGGAGAAAGTGTCTCGCGGATTTTTGAAGGACGGGCGGGTGTTTGAATACAGCCGCAACGTCTTTAACAGCGACGACTATAAATTCACCCTCATCGCCAAACGCAGGCAATAAAAAAGGCCGCTATTCAGCGGCCAACCATGTCGAAACGGACATTTAGTTATATCAACGCTCCCCTTTCGGGGAGCAGAGAGGACTTACTTAATGATGGATTTCAGTGCTTCGCCGATATCCGCCAGGCTGCGAACGGTCTTCACGCCTGCGGCTTCCAGCGCTGCGAATTTCTCATCTGCCGTACCTTTACCGCCTGCGATAATCGCGCCTGCGTGACCCATACGCTTGCCTTTCGGCGCGGTCACGCCCGCGATATAACCCACAACCGGCTTGGTTACGTGTTCTTTGATGTATGCAGCCGCTTCTTCTTCCGCGCTACCGCCGATCTCACCGATCATCACGATCGCCTCGGTCTGCGGATCTTCCTGGAACAGCTTCAGGATGTCGATGAAGTTAGAGCCCGGGATCGGGTCACCGCCGATGCCCACGCAGGTGGACTGGCCGAAACCGTAGTCGGTGGTCTGCTTAACCGCTTCATAGGTCAGGGTACCGGAACGGGACACGATGCCCACCTTGCCCGGCTTGTGAATGTGGCCCGGCATGATGCCGATTTTACATTCGCCTGGGGTGATAACGCCCGGGCAGTTCGGGCCGATCATGCGCACGCCGGCTTCGTCCAGCTTCACCTTCACGGTCAGCATATCCAGCGTCGGGATGCCTTCGGTGATGGTGATGATCAGTTTGATGCCTGCGTCGATCGCTTCCAGAATGGAGTCTTTGCAGAACGGGGCCGGAACGTAGATCACGGTCGCGGTTGCGCCCGTCGCTTCTACCGCTTCACGCACGGTGTTGAACACCGGCAGGCCCAGGTGCGTGGTGCCGCCTTTACCTGGCGTTACGCCGCCAACCATCTGCGTACCGTAGGCAATCGCCTGTTCGGAGTGGAAAGTCCCCTGGCTACCGGTGAAGCCCTGGCAGATAACCTTGGTATCTTTATTAATTAAAACGGACATTATTTCCCCTCCACTGCGGCAACAACCTGCTGAGCTGCATCCGTCAGACTTTTCGCTGCAATAATATTCAGGCCGCTGTCAGCCAGTTTTTTCGCGCCGAGTTCAGCGTTGTTACCTTCCAGACGCACAACAACCGGAACGTTAACGCCCACTTCTTCAACCGCACCGATGATACCGTCTGCGATCAGGTCGCAACGCACGATACCGCCGAAGATGTTCACCAGAACCGCCTTCACGTTATCGTCAGAGAGGATGATTTTGAACGCTTCGGTTACGCGCTCTTTGGTTGCGCCACCGCCCACGTCGAGGAAGTTTGCTGGCTCACCGCCGTGCAGCTTAACGATGTCCATGGTGCCCATTGCCAGGCCCGCACCGTTAACCATGCAGCCGATGTTGCCATCCAGCGCCACGTAGTTCAGCTCCCACTGTGCAGCCTGCGCTTCACGCGGGTCTTCCTGAGACTGGTCGCGCATTTCGCGCAGATCGGACTGGCGGAACAGCGCGTTGCCGTCAGCGCCCAGCTTGCCGTCGAGGCAGATCAGGTCGCCCTGGGTGGTGATCACCAGCGGGTTGATCTCGATCAGCGCCAGATCGCGCTCCAGGAAGATGTTCGCCAGACCCATGAAGATCTTGGTGAACTGCTGAACCAGCTTGCCTTCCAGACCCAGCTTGAACGCCAGCTCGCGACCCTGGTAGGGCATTGGGCCTGCCAGCGGATCGATTGCCACTTTGTGGATCAGGTGCGGGGTCTCTTCCGCCACTTTCTCGATTTCCACGCCGCCTTCGGTAGACGCCATGAACACCACGCGACGGGAGCTACGGTCAACAACCGCGCCCAGGTACAGTTCTTTCGCGATGTCGGTCGCCGCTTCAACCAGGATCTGGTTTACCGGCTGGCCGTTTGCATCTGTCTGGTAGGTGACCAGGCGCTTGCCGAGCCAATGTTCAGCAAAGGCGCGGATTTCTTCTTTGCTCTTAACAACCTTCACACCGCCCGCTTTACCACGGCCACCAGCGTGAACCTGACATTTAACTACCCACGGGCCGGAACCGATTTTAGATGCGGCTTCTTCTGCTTCACGCGGGGTAGTACAGGCATAACCCACCGGAGCCGGTAAGCCATACCGGGCAAACAGCTGTTTGGCCTGATATTCATGTAAGTTCATGTGTTCTATCCATCCTTCAGGGTAATCGTTATCTTCAAACCTGTAGACCGGCGCGATCTGTGTGCCGGATGGCGCTACGCTTATCCGGCCTACAGGGCAGGTGATGCTAAATAGTAACTAGACGTCCAGCAGCAGACGCGTTGGATCTTCCAGCAGCTCTTTAATCGCGACCAGGAAGCCCACGGACTCGCGGCCGTCGATCAGGCGGTGATCGTAAGAGAGCGCCAGGTACATCATCGGCAGGATCTCCACTTTACCGTCTACCGCCATCGGGCGATCTTTAATGGCATGCATACCCAGGATCGCGCTCTGCGGCGGGTTAATGATCGGGGTAGACATCAGCGAGCCGAATACGCCGCCGTTGGTAATGGTAAAGTTACCGCCGGTCAGGTCGTCTACGGTCAGCTTGCCGTCGCGGCCTTTCACAGCCAGCTCTTTAATGTTTTTCTCGATGTCAGCCATACCCAGGGTATCCACATCGCGCAGAACCGGGGTCACCAGGCCGCGTGGAGTAGACACCGCCATGCTGACGTCGAAATAGTTGTGGTAAACCACGTCATCGCCGTCGATAGAGGCGTTCACTTCCGGGTAGCGTTTCAGCGCTTCAACCACCGCCTTCACGTAGAAGGACATAAAGCCCAGACGGATACCGTGACGTTTTTCAAACGCGTCACCGTACTGCTTACGCAGGTCCATGATTGGCTTCATGTTCACTTCGTTGAAGGTGGTCAGCATCGCGGTGGAGTTTTTCGCTTCCAGCAGACGCTCGGCCACGCGCTTGCGCAGGCGGGTCATCGGCACGCGTTTTTCGCTGCGGGCGCCCAGAGCAGGCTGCGCTGCCGGTGCCGCCGCAGGGGCTTTCGCTTCTGCCTGAGCAGGCGCTTTCGCCAGGTGCTTGTCGATGTCTTCGCGAGTCAGACGACCGCCCACGCCGGTGCCTTTGATGGCGGCCGGGTCAAGGCTGTGTTCAGCCAGCAGGCGACGGATCGCCGGGCTCAGCGCATCGTTTGTCTGCTCTTCCAGAGAGGCCTGCTGGCGCTGCGCTGGGGTAGACGCTTTTTCTTCAGACTTGGCGCTGGACTCTTTGCCCGCGCTGTTGCCTTCACGCAGGCGGCCCAGGATCTGACGAGAGGTAACGGTGGTACCTTCATCTTCCAGCACCGCGTCCAGAACGCCGTCCGCCGAAGCCGGTACTTCCAGTACCACTTTGTCAGTTTCGATTTCTACCAGCACTTCATCGCGCTTAACGGCATCGCCTGGTTTTTTGTGCCAGGTGGCGACGGTCGCATCTGCTACGGATTCAGGCAGGTCGGGAACAAGAATATCTACGCTACTCATTTTGTATCCTTTAATTAATCGACGTTCAGCGCGTCATTGACCAGATCTTGTTGCTGCTTCTGGTGAACGGACATATACCCTACCGCCGGAGAGGCGGAGGCCGGGCGACCTGCATAGCGCAGGGCTGACCCAAATGGAATCACTTCACGGAAATGATGCTGGCTGCAGTACCATGCGCCCTGGTTGAGCGGCTCTTCCTGGCACCAGACAAAATCATGTACGTGAGCATATTGTTTCAGCACGTCCTGCATCGCCTGATGCGGGAACGGATAAAGCTGTTCGATACGCACGATGGCGACATCTTTCTGATCGTTCTTGCGGCGCTGTTCCAGCAGGTCGTAATAAACCTTACCAGAACACATTACAACGCGCTTAACGCCTTTCGGGTCCAGCTCGTCCACTTCGCCGATAGCCGGCAGGAAGGTGCCGTTAGCCAGCTCATCCAGGCTTGAAACCGCCAGCGGATGACGCAGCAGCGATTTCGGTGACATCACCACCAGCGGACGGCGCATACCGCGAAGCGCCTGACGACGCAGCATGTGGTACACCTGAGCCGGGGTAGACGGCACGCAGACCTGCATGTTCTGCTCGGCGCAAAGCTGCAGATAACGTTCCAGACGCGCGGAGGAGTGCTCCGGCCCCTGCCCTTCGTAACCGTGCGGCAGCAGCATCACCAGGCCACACATGCGGCCCCACTTCTGCTCGCCGGAGGAGATGAACTGGTCGATAACCACCTGCGCACCGTTGGCGAAGTCGCCGAACTGCGCTTCCCAGATGGTCAGGGTGCGTGGTTCAGCGGTGGCGTAACCGTATTCGAAGGCCAGCACCGCTTCTTCAGACAGCACGGAGTCCCAGACCTTGAACTGGCCCTGACCGTTGTGCACGTGCTGCAGCGGGGTATAGGTTGAACCGTTAGACTGGTTGTGAACCACCGCGTGACGGTGGAAGAAGGTGCCGCGGCCCGCATCCTCACCGGACAGACGAACGGGAATGCCCTCGTCAACCAGCGTTGCGTAAGCCAGGGTTTCCGCGCCGCCCCAGTCGAACAGCTTCTCGCCTGCCGCCATGGCCTGACGGTCGCCGTAGATTTTCGCTACGCGAGACTGCATTTCGATTGCGTCCGGTACGGTGCTGATGCGTTTAGCCAGCTCCTGCAGGCGCTTCATCTCAACCTTGTTCGGGTAGCTCTCATCCCACTCGTGGTTGAGGTAAGGCGACCAGGTAAAGGAGTGCATGTTCATTGGGCGCAGCTCTTTCACTACGCACTCACCCGCATCCAGCGCGTCGCGGTAAAGATTGACCAGCTCGGTCGCATCTTCCAGCGTCGCCACTTTTTCGCTCTCCAGCTTGTCAGCATAGATTTTACGCGGCGTCGGGTGCTTTTTGATTTTCTGATACATCAGCGGCTGGGTTGCGCTTGGCTCATCCGCTTCGTTGTGGCCGTGACGGCGATAGCAGAACAGGTCAATCAGCACGTCGCGTTTGAAGGTATTACGGTAGTCCAGCGCCAGACGGGTGACGAAAGCAACGGCTTCCGGATCATCCGCGTTTACGTGGAAGATTGGCGCCTGCACCATCTTACCGATGTCGGTGCAGTACGGCGTAGAACGCGCGTCCAGCGGGTTAGAGGTGGTGAAGCCCACCTGGTTGTTGATCACGATGCGAACGGTACCGCCCACTTCGTAACCACGCGCTTTCGACATGTTCAGGGTTTCCTGAACCACGCCCTGGCCGGTAATTGCCGCATCACCGTGAATGGTGATTGGCAAGACTTTGTTGCTGCTCGGCTCGTCCAGACGATCCAGACGCGCACGAACGGAACCGATCACCACCGGGCTGACGATTTCCAGATGCGACGGGTTAAACGCCAGCGCCAGGTGAACCAGGCCGCCATCGGTTTCGATATCAGACGAGAAGCCCATGTGGTACTTCACGTCGCCGGTGCCGAGGTGTTCTTTATGCTTGCCCGCGAACTCGTCGAACAGGTCCTGCGGTTTTTTACCCAGCACGTTGACCAGCACGTTCAGACGACCGCGGTGCGCCATGCCCAGCACCACTTCACGGGTACCGCTGTTGCCCGCATGGCGGATCAGCTCTTTCAGCATGGGCACTAACGCGTCGCCGCCTTCCAGCGAGAAGCGTTTTGCACCCGGGAATTTCGCACCCAGATAACGCTCAAGGCCTTCTGCTGCGGTCAGTTCGTTCAGGAAGCGTTTTTTCTCTTCCGTCGAGAAGTTGGCGTGACCCGCCACGGATTCGATACGCTGTTGGATCCAGCGTTTCTCTTCGGTGGAGGTAATGTGCATATATTCCGCGCCGATGGAGCCGCAGTAGGTCTGCTTGAGCGCATCAATCAGCTCGCCCAGCTTCATCGTGTCTTTGCCGATAGCAAAAGAACCTACGTTAAAGCTTTCCTGGAAATCGGCCTCGGTCAGATCGTGATACGCCGGATCGAGATCCGCGACACGATCCTGCTGCCACAGTCCCAGCGGATCGAGATTCGCATGCTGGTGACCGCGGAAGCGATAAGCGTTGATAAGCTGCAGGACTTTAACCTGCTTCGCATTGGTGTCAGGGTCGGAAATCGCAGAAGAGTAACGTGAGGCATCCTTCGCCAGACGGCGGAAATAATCACGTGTTTTGGAGTGGAATTGATCCGGTTTGACTCCCGTGCCAGGCAACTCCTGGAACATGGAACGCCAGTTTGCGTCCACTGAGTCAGGATCGGTTAAGAAGTCTTCATAGAGCTGTTCAATCCAGCTCTGGTTTGCACCAGAAAGGAAAGAAGAGTCCAGCCAGGCTTTCATTGCGCCGTTCTGCATCGTGATCCCTTAAGCATTTTTATGCTTACTTTCGCCGTAGAAACTACCACGCACACCGCGTGTACGTGCCGGGGTTCACCTGCGAGCTCTTTTCATTTGGCCCGCGAAGGAACCTTTAGAAACTGTCTTAAGGGTTTCCCCTCACCCCGACCCTCTCCCGTGGGGAGAGGGGGAAGGTCGTCGGCAGTTTTTAAAGATTTCCTGCAATCTGTTCCCTCTCCCTTAGGGAGAGGGTTAGGGTGAGGGGAACAGCGCTCCCCTCTCACTACTTACGCACTGCGCTGCAGCAGCATCGACTTAATATGGCCGATAGCGCGCGTCGGGTTCAGCCCCTTAGGACATACACTGACGCAGTTCATGATGCTATGGCAGCGGAATACGCTGAAAGCGTCACTCAGTCCTTCCAGACGGTTATCGGTTTCGGTGTCGCGGCTATCGATCAGGAAGCGATAGGCAGCCAGCAGGCCGGCCGGGCCGATAAACTTGTCCGGGTTCCACCAGAACGACGGGCAGGACGTAGAACAACATGCGCAGAGAATACACTCGTACAGCCCATCGAGTTTTTCACGCTGCTCAGGAGACTGCAGGTGCTCACGAGCGGGTGGATTTTGCCCATTATTCAATAAGTAAGGCTTAATCTTCTCATATTGTGCATAGAATTGCCCCATGTCTACCACCAAATCACGCACGACCGGCAGGCCAGGCAGAGGACGGATAACAATTTTCTGACCAGGACGCTGCAGCGCCGAAATTGGCGTGATGCAGGCCAGGCCGTTTTTGCCGTTCATGTTCACGCCGTCGGAGCCACAGACCCCTTCACGGCAGGAGCGGCGGAACGACAGCGTTGGATCTTTTTCCTTCAGCTGCATCAGGGCATCCAGCAGCATCATGTCGCGACCTTCTTCCGCTTCCAGGGTGTAATCCTGCATGCGCGGAGCGTCGTCTACATCCGGGTTATAACGATAAACTGAGAATTCGAGTTTCATTGTCCTGTCTCCGCATTAATAAGTACGAATCTTCGGCGGGAACGCCGGACGCAGTTTCGGTTCCATGTTGACGCTACGACGCGTCATGGATTCCGACTCTGGCAGATACAGGGAATGGCACAGCCAGTTTTCGTCATCACGATCCGGGTAGTCGAAGCGGCTATGCGCGCCACGGCTCTCGGTACGGAAGTTTGCCGACACCGCAGTGGCGTAGGCGGTTTCCATCAGGTTATCCAGCTCCAGACACTCAACGCGCTGGGTGTTGAACTCGCTGGAGGTGTCGTCCAGACGGGCATTTTTCAGACGCTCGCGGATCGCTTTCAGCTGCTCAAGCCCTTTCGCCATAGCGTCACCTTCACGGAACACCGAGAAGTTGTGCTGCATACACTCCTGCAGCGCCTTGCGGATTTCCACCGGATCTTCGCCGTTACGGTTGCCGTTCCAGCGGTTGAGGCGCTCAAGGGAAGCGTCAATTTCTGCATCAGTTGCGTCCAGCAGGTCACCCTGCTCGGCAATGGATTCCTGCAGATGCAGACCCACGGCGCGACCAAACACCACCAGGTCCAGCAGGGAGTTGCCGCCCAGGCGGTTTGCGCCGTGTACGGATACGCAGGCAATTTCGCCCACCGCGAACAGGCCAGGAATGACCACGTCTTCGCCCTGCTCGTTCACGGTCAGCGCCTGACCGGTCACTTTGGTCGGAATACCGCCCATCATGTAGTGACAGGTTGGGATAACCGGAATCGGCTCTTTCACCGGGTCGACGTGCGCGAAGGTGCGGGACAGCTCCAGAATGCCCGGCAGACGGGATTCCAGCACTTCTTTACCCAGATGGTCGAGCTTCAGCTTCGCGTGTGGACCCCATGGGCCGTCACAGCCGCGGCCTTCACGGATTTCGATCATGATGGAACGCGCCACCACGTCACGACCCGCCAGGTCTTTCGCATTCGGGGCATAACGCTCCATGAAGCGCTCGCCGTGTTTGTTCAGCAGGTAACCGCCTTCACCGCGGCAGCCTTCCGTGACCAGAACGCCCGCACCGGCGATACCGGTTGGGTGGAACTGCCACATCTCCATATCCTGTACCGGCACGCCCGCACGGATAGCCATACCGACGCCGTCACCGGTGTTGATGTGGGCGTTGGTGGTGGACTGATAGATACGGCCTGCGCCGCCGGTCGCCAGCACGGTTGCACGCGCTTTGAAGTAGACCACTTCACCGGTTTCGATGCACAGCGCGGTACACCCGACGACGGCGCCATCGGCGTTTTTCACCAGATCCAGCGCGTACCACTCGGAGAAGATGGTGGTATGGTTTTTCAGGTTTTGCTGATACAGGGTGTGCAGCAGCGCGTGACCGGTACGGTCAGCCGCTGCCGCGGTACGCGCCGCCTGCTCGCCGCCGAAATCTTTCGACTGGCCGCCAAACGGACGCTGATAGATGGTGCCATTTTCCAGACGGGAGAACGGCAGGCCCATATGGTCCAGCTCCAGAATCGCTTCCGGGCCGGTCTTACACATATATTCGATGGCGTCCTGGTCACCGATATAATCGGAACCTTTCACCGTATCGTACATGTGCCATTCCCAGTTATCTTCATGGGTGTTACCCAGCGCAACGGTAATACCGCCCTGCGCAGACACGGTGTGGGAACGGGTTGGGAAAACTTTAGAGAGCAGCGCACAGGTCTGGCCGCTCTGGGAAATTTGCAGCGCTGCGCGCATACCTGCGCCACCAGCACCAATCACAACAGCATCAAATTCTCTGACTGGCAGTTTCATTACACACCCCACACCACAACGAATCCATAAATAACGTAAACCACCAGTGCAACGACAATAGCCAGCTGCAGAGGAAGGCGAATCGCCAGCGGTTTAACGTAATCGGTCAACACCTGCCACATGCCGATCCAGGCATGAATAAGGATGGAGAACAGCGCCAGCAGGGTGAACACTTTGGTGAAGGCCGATCCGAAGAAACCGCTCCAGATCTCCCACGTCAGCGTGCCGCTGGTCGCGAAGAAACCGATCATATAGATGATGTAAAGCGTGAGGACGATGGCGGTAGCGCGGACCAGGATGAAGTCATGTACGCCGTTGCGTCCTAATGCCGAGGCGTTGCTTACCATACGAGAACTCCTGCGAGAAGTGAAAGCACGACAGTAATCACAAATGAAATGTTAGCGGAGCGTTTCCCAGCTTCGAATGTCTCTTCCAGGTAGCCAAAGTCCATCAGCATATGGCGAACACCCACTACAACGTGGTACGCCAGCGCGGTCAGAATGCCCCACATGATAAATTTCACGAAGAAGCTGTTCATAATGGCGGAGGCCTGGAGGAATCCTTCAGGGGACGAGAGGCTGGTTCCCAGCAACCACAGCAGAATACCGACCGCCACAAACGTAATCACACCGGATACGCGGTGCAGAATGGACGCTATTGCTGTTACAGGGAACCGGATCGTTTTGAGATCCAGATTGACAGGTCTTTGTTTTTTCACATTTCTTATCATGAATAACGCCCACATGCTGTTCTTATTGTTTCCTTCCTCCGGACTGCGATGCGGGTCAAGCAGCGTTCCTTTTCTATAACTGCGCGTCATGCAAAACATTGCTTCCAAATGCTAAAACGACACGTTACAACGCTGGGTGGCTCGGGATTGCAGGGTGTTCCGGAGACCTGGCGGCAGTATAGGCCGTTCACAAAATCATTACAATTAACCTACATACAGTTTGTCGGGTTTTCTCTGGAACAGTGATCAGGGTCACGATAACAACATCTTTTTAATTTTTAATCATCTGATTTGACAAATGTTAAACAATATTGTTACAAACGTCATCAGAAAAGGCATATAATGCGCAAAAGTTATGAGGTCTCTCTTTCACCTGACAAATAGTTATGTAACAGTGTGATGGTATTGACCGAAGTTATCAGGACAGTTATTAGTGATATACAGGTTTGAATAATTCGGACTGCAAAAACGCTGATTTGCTGTTATTTCACTGATATTTCATCCGTTTACCTGCAAGGCGCCATAGCTCTGTACCCTGGTTTCTCCTCGTGAGCTGAGCGGTAAGCCAAATAACAATCTGGTAACGGTGATTAACAGCTGAAGGCAAATCCGGTGAACAGCAGTCTTAAGCATAAGGCGCTAAGGAGACCGTAAATGGCTGATACAAAGGCAAAGCTCACCCTGGGTGGTGACACTGCTATTGAACTGGATGTGCTAAAAGGCACGCTCGGTCAGGATGTTATTGATATCCGTACGCTGGGTTCCAAAGGAGTTTTCACCTTTGACCCTGGATTCACCTCTACCGCATCTTGCGAATCCAAAATCACCTACATTGACGGTGACGAAGGTATCCTGCTCCATCGCGGCTTCCCCATCGATCAGTTAGCCACCGAATCCAACTATCTGGAAGTGTGCTACATCCTGCTGAACGGCGAAAAGCCGACGCAGGCGCAGTACGATGAATTCAAAACCACCGTGACCCGTCACACCATGATCCATGAGCAGATTACCCGTCTGTTCCATGCGTTCCGCCGTGACTCTCACCCGATGGCGGTCATGTGCGGGATTACCGGCGCGCTGGCGGCGTTCTACCACGACTCCCTTGACGTGAATAACCCGCGCCACCGTGATATCGCGGCGTTCCGCCTGCTGTCCAAAATGCCGACCATGGCAGCGATGTGCTACAAATATTCCATCGGCCAGCCGTTCGTGTATCCGCGCAACGACCTCTCCTACGCCGGTAACTTCCTGCGCATGATGTTCTCCACGCCGTGCGAAGAGTACGAAGTGAACCCGGTGCTGGAACGCGCGATGGACCGTATCCTGATCCTGCACGCTGACCATGAACAGAACGCCTCTACCTCTACCGTCCGTACCGCGGGCTCTTCAGGCGCGAACCCGTTCGCCTGTATCGCTGCGGGCATCGCCTCCCTGTGGGGACCGGCGCACGGCGGCGCGAACGAAGCGGCACTGAAGATGCTGGAAGAGATCAGTACCGTTGAGCACATTCCTGAGTTCGTGCGTCGCGCGAAAGACAAGAATGACTCCTTCCGACTGATGGGCTTCGGCCACCGTGTTTACAAAAACTACGATCCGCGCGCTACCGTCATGCGTGAGACCTGCCACGAAGTGCTGAAAGAGCTGGGCACCAAAGATGACCTGCTGGAAGTGGCGATGGAGCTTGAACACATCGCGCTGAACGACCCGTACTTCATCGAGAAGAAACTCTACCCGAACGTCGATTTCTACTCTGGCATTATTCTGAAAGCGATGGGCATTCCGTCTTCCATGTTCACCGTGATCTTCGCCATGGCCCGTACCGTAGGCTGGATTGCGCACTGGAACGAAATGCACAGCGAAGGCATGAAAATCGCCCGTCCTCGTCAGCTGTATACCGGCTACGAGCAGCGTGATTTTAAGTCTGATATTAAGCGCTAATAAACACGCCCGGCGGCGCTTCGCTTGCCGGGCCTACAAGTGCGAAATGTAGGCCGGGTAAGGCGTAGCCGCCACCCGGCTTTTTTATTTCTGACAGTGCGGGCACCAGTAAAACGGTCTTGAAGAGAGCATAATCCTGTCGATAATCCCGCCGCACCGCTCGCACTTTTTCCCCGCCCGATGAAACACCTTGAACCGGAACAGCGCCCCGTGATACCTATTCTCATCCACCACGCCGCGCGTGTTGTAGGACAGCCGCGGAATATCCAGCAGCGCGTGGGATAGCGCCTCCAGCTGTTCATCATTCAGCTGAGACGCTTTGTGCTGTGCCGCCAGTCCGACTTCCCACAGAATTTCTACCCTCAGGTAGTTACCCAGCCCGGCCAGAAAAGCCTGGTCGAGGAACAGACCGGAAAACTGTCGGTTACGGAATTTTGCAGATAGCAGCCGGGCCTTCACGTCGCTCGCCGTCAGGCGCATGTCCAGCACGTCCGGACCAACCCGCTGCAAAAACGGGTGAGTGAGCAGTTGCTCCGGCGTTAACATTTCGATATCCGACGCACTGTAAAGCAGGATCGCTTTATCCGCCGTTTGCAGCCTGACGCGCAGCACGCGCGTGGTTTGCGGCTGCTCGTCCGCATCAACCACCCGCCAGACGCCGTAAAGCTGGTTATGGCTATATAACGTCAGGTTATGGGAAAAGTGCGTCAGCAAGGCCTTGCCGCGCGTTTCGATATGGGTCACCGTCTGCCCCACCAGCTGGGATTCAAACGGCTTCAGTTGAGGAAAGGCAAACCAGACGTCCGTCAGGGGTTTGCCCTTTATCGCCGCCTCCAGGCTATCCGCCGCGCGGCGGATCTCCGGACCTTCAGGCATCTTTTCGTCCTTATTGTGATTTCAGGCGCTGACGCAAATACCCTGCTCCGCAAATGCCGCCCGCAGGCGGCGTGCGAACAGCAGCGCATGCTCGCCGTCGCCGTGTAAACAGACCGTTTCAGCCTTCACCGCCGCAGACGTGCCGTCAATCGCCGTGACCCGCCCTGAGCGAACCATCTCCAGCGTCTGCGCCAGCGCCTGCTCCTCATCGGTGATAAGCGCGCCCGGCTGCGTGCGGGGAACCAGACTGCCGTCAGGCTGATAGCCCCGATCGGCAAAGACTTCCTGCCGGGTGGTTAATCCCAGACGCTCTCCGGCGCGAATCAGTTCGCTACCCGCCAGTCCGACCAGAATCAGCGCCGGATTGCAGTCCCGCACCGCGCGGGCGATGGCGTCCGCAAGTGCCGGATCTTTCGCCGCCTGGTTGTAAAGCATGCCGTGCGGCTTCACGTGGCGCAGCACGCCCTTCTCGGCGCGCACAATCGCGTCCAGCGCGCCAGTCTGGTAGAGCACCTGAGCGTAGACCGTCTCAGGCGGGAGATCCATCGCCGTGCGGCCAAAGTTCTCCCGGTCAGGAAAGCTCGGATGAGCACCTATCGCGACGCCATTTTTGATGGCATTGCGCACGCTTGTGAGCATGGTATGCGCGTCGCCCGCGTGGAATCCGCAGGCAATATTGACTGACGAAACCAATGTCATCAGTTCCGCGTCGGCGGTGCCGCCCTCGCCCAGATCGGCATTCAAATCAATCTTTGCCATCGAGCCTCCACGCCAGCTGTTCGAGATAACGCTGCCGATCCTGTCGCGCCTTTAGCGCCTCCTCGAGCGAACACTGCACGAAGTGAATCGGCTGTCCGAGGGGAATTTGCGCCAGATGGTAGCGATCGGCTTCGATAATGCAGGCAATTCGTGGATAGCCGCCCGTTGTCTGCGCATCGTTCATCAGCACAATTGGCTGTCCGTTACCCGGCACCTGAATCACGCCGGGCAGCAAACCGTGGGAAAGCATTTCCCGATCCGTGGTGCGGCTCAGCGGCTGGCCCTGCAGACGGTAGCCCATGCGGTTACTTTGCGGGCTGATTTTCCACGGCGAGCGCCAGAAGGACTCCTTAGAGGCCTCGTCGAACTCATGATATTCCGGCCCGGGCAAGGCGCGGATGCGGTTTCCCCACAGCAGCTGCTTAACGCCCTGAGCCGTCGAGAAATGGCGCGCTGAGGGTTTGATTGCCAGCCGATCGCCGTCGCGCAGGAGGCGACCTTCATGCCCGCCGATGCCCGCTTTTTGATCGGTACTGGAAGAGCCCAGCACCTCCGGCACGTCAATACCGCCCGCGACCGCAAGATAGCTGCGCACGCCGTGCAGGGGGCGCTTGAGCGTCAGACGCTGTCCGGCTTTCGCCCGCAGACGCCAGCCTGTCCACACCGCTTTGCCGTCCAGCGTGGCATCGCACCCTGCCCCGGTTAAGGCAAACCAGGTTTCCTGACTAAACTCAATCACGCACTGGCCCAGCGTAATTTCCAGCGCTGCCGTATTGCCGGGGTTGCCCACCAGCACGTTGGCGATTTCAAGCGCAGGACGGTCCAGCGCGCCGCAATAGCTCACGCCAGACTGGCGCATGCCAAAGCGGCCCGCATCCTGAACGGAGGTGTAAAGCCCTGCGCGTATAAGCGTTAACATACCCCCTCCTTCTGCGGGATAAAGCGCAGCGTATCGCCAGGTCGAAGGAGGATTGGTGCATCCTGCCCCGGTTCAAATAACGGCGTGGACGTGTGCCCGATAAGCTGCCAGCCGCCCGGTGAGGCGAGCGGATAAATGCCGGTCTGTTCGCCGCCAATCGCCACCGTGCCCGCAGGGACGCTCAGCCGGGGTTCAGCGCGTCGCGGCGTATGCAATCTGGAGGATAAGCCGCCCAGATACGGGAATCCCGGCTGGAACCCCAGGAACCACACCACGTAGTCCACTGAGCTGTGCAGCTCAACCACCTGTTTTTCCGTCAGGCCACAATGTTCAGCCACCACGCCCAGATCGGGCCCACTCGTTCCGCCATAGACAACCGGGATCTCAATGGTACGGGATTCCGGCTCCAGCGCCTCGCTCTCCTCCCACCAGCGCTGCAGACGTTCGATGGCGTCCAGCGCCAGCGTGTGCGGATTACGCAGCACCACGGTGACATTGTTCATTCCTGGAATGGCCTCCACCACTTCCGGAATATCGGCCAGACGCTGCGTCAGCCGCCAGATACGCTTCTGCGTGGCAAGCGTGACGGGCGGCTCCAGCTCCAGCACCACCGCGGTTTCACCCAGAAGATAACAACGCGCTCGCTGCACTTAACTACCTCTCATCAGGCCGGGTTAGGGATATCAATAAAGGTCACGTCCAGATCGGTATTTTCCGTCAGCCATTCGCTGAGGGCGCGAATACCGCCGCGCTCGGTAGCATGGTGTCCCGCTGCGTAAAAATGCAGGCCCTGCTCGCGGGCGGAGTGAACCGTCTGCTCGGAGACTTCACCGGTAATAAACGCATCCACGCCAAAGCGCGCGGCGCTGTCGATAAAGCCCTGGCCGCCACCGGTACACCAGGCCACACGCTTCACGGTATCTGGCCCGGTGTCGCCGCACCACAGCGGACGACGCCCCAGGCGCGCTTCGATCCACGAGGCCAGCTCAAGTCCCGGCACCGGCATCGCCAGCTCGCCCCACGGCACCAGCGGCTCGATTTCGCCCATCACGGTAATACCCAGCAGCTGCGCCAGCTGTACGTTATTGCCCAGTTCCGGGTGCGCATCCAGCGGCAGGTGGTAACCGTACAGGTTGATGTCGTTCGCCAGCAGCGTTTTCAGGCGGTTACGCTTCATGCCGCGGATAATCGGCGATTCGTTTTTCCAGAAATAACCGTGGTGAACGATGACCGCATCGGCCTCCTGACGTACGGCTTCGTCCAGCAGTGCCTGGCTTGCCGTCACGCCGGTGATAATTTTCTGCACCGCTTCACGGCCTTCGACCTGCAGGCCATTCGGACCGTAGTCGCTGAACGCGGAGACGTTGAGTTTGTCGTTAATCAGGCTTTCCAGTTCGCTGTTTTTCATCATCACTCTCTTATGCTTTGCGGGCGGCTTCGTACGCCGCCAGCGTGGCGACGCGCGCCTGTTTGTGGTCGACTATCGGGCGGGGATAATTGAGCGTTACGCCCTGCTTATCCGCCCATGCCCAGGGGTCGTGGATCGCTTTCGCGGGCACGTCCTGAAGCTCAGGCACCCACTGGCGAATAAACTCGCCGTCAGCGTCAAAGCGTTGCCCCTGGGTCGTCGGATTAAAAATCCGGAAATACGGCGCCGCATCGGTTCCGGTAGAGGCAGCCCACTGCCAGCCGCCGTTATTCGCCGCCAGATCGCCATCGATTAGCTGAGAAATAAAATAGCGCTCCCCGGCGCGCCAGTCGATAAGCAGATCCTTTACCAGGAAGCTGGCGGTAATCATTCGCAGACGGTTGTGCATCCAGCCGGTTTCGTTGAGCTGGCGCATCGCGGCATCGACTATCGGGTAGCCCGTTTGCCCGGATTGCCAGGCTTTCAGCTGCCGGTCATTCGACAGCCACTTAACATTATCGGTCCAGCGAATGAAGGGACGATATTTACATAAATCAGGGTGATACGTCATCAGATGACGATAAAACTCGCGCCAGATAAGTTCATTCAGCCAGACGGCACCCGCCCCGCCGTCCAGCGCCTGCGGCTGCTCCGCCAGCAGACGATGTAAACACTGGCGCGGAGAGAGCGCGCCCAGCGCTAAGCAGGCCGATAAACGGCTTGTGCCTTCAATCGCGGGGAAATCCCGACGCGCTTCGTAGTCGGCCGCACCCTGCCTGCAGAACTGGCGCAGCTGGGCGATAGCCGCTTTCTCATTCGCGGGGAAAAGGGTTTCATCAAACGGCTCCTGCGGGTAATCAAACGTCAGCGCAGGCAGATCCGTAAGGGGCTCGCCCCGCCCGGCGGGTGCGGCAACGCACTCCGGCAGCGCCTCCTTAAGGCGTTTAATGAAGGCATTTTTGAACGGCGTGAAGACTTTATACATCTCGTGGCTGCCGGTCATGACGCTGCCCGGTGCCAGCATCACGCTGTCGTCAAACCCTTCGCAGACCACATCGTCCAGCATTTTCTCCAGCTGGCGGTCACGCTGCTGCTCGTTGTATTCGTACTGGTAGTTGTAGAAAAGATGCGTGACGTCGTGCTGCCGACACGTCTCCTGCACCGTCCGCAGCTGTGCCGCAAAATCCCCCACCTCTTTGTAGATCAGCGGAATGCCCTTCTCGGCGAGCGTTTGCTGCAAATCATTCAGGTGCGAGAGGAGATAAGCCGCCTGGCGCGGCGCCATATTATGCTGCTGCCACTGCCCGGGCGTAGCGATGAACAGGGCCAGTACGTTTGCATTTTTGTCGCGGCAGGCGGCCGCAAGGGCGATGTTGTCATGAACGCGCAGGTCCGCGCGAAACCAAACCAGATGGGTGGGCATAAAACTCCAGGCAATTGTCCATTATGTCCGTAAGGGCATGCCGCTAAAGGAAAAAGGCACGCTTTTAAATGTACTTTGCCATGAAGTGTAGACGGGATGAAATAAAAAAGGCCGCACGAGGCGGCCTTAACGCTACTTGTCCTGCGCTATCGTGGAAAATGCAACAAACGCGGTCGGTTCATCACTTTTTACAACGAATACGCTGGCGACAATGAACGCAATGCAAAAATAGCGTTTCATTATGCGGTCCCTGCAGCTAACCGCTCCACCGTTCACCACCGGTGATAAGTCGGTGGACACAAGCTCTGACGAGAGCCTGACTTACGGTTGTGGTAACACCTCTCCCGGGACCGGTTCCCATGTGCGAGATGGCGGAAAGGGACGCCGCATAATAGTTGGCCCAGGGGTAAAACGTCATCTACTGAAATGTGTTTTAAGAATCTATTTAGGGCGTTATGGTTTGATTACTTAAGGACAGGAGATATTCTTGTAAGCCTCTGACGAGAGCCTGAAGTTCACCCAACGGACCGCGAATCCCGAGGGAAAAAAACCGCCACATTGCTGTTGGCGGTTTTTTTATTGCTGTGTGTAATCTTTCTTTTTTAGTAGAAATCGCAGGTCGCTTTCTCGGCCTGGTCCATCCATACCGGCTTCTCGCTGGTTTTCGCCCAGACGCGGTGCAGATAGCTGTAAAAACGTGCGCGATCTTTCCAGAACAGCATTACCGGCAGGGCCAGCACGCCAGCCACTACGGCGAAGGTGCGGCGCATGAAAACGATATGAGCCGGAAACTCTTTATAAAGATCCATAATTTTCTCCCCTATAGTTGGCCGGAAACGTCATCCGGAAAATTCAAAATCTGTGACCTGGCTAAAATAATATCGCTTTGTTTGTAATTTTACTACTCATCCGACCACTTATTTTCATCCATTTAGTGAATATTTACATTCCCGCCGTAACTAAGTTACAAAAAAGTTAACGATTTACTTATCAATAGTTAAATTGTGGGCTTTGCCATTTTTATACTTTTTTTACACCCGCCCTTCTGATTTTTGCGAAATCTTTGCGCCATAAATCCTACCGTTAGCACAAATACAAATGTCACCCGGAGGTGGATTGTGAGTGCAGGTCTGATTACCGGCATCGTGCTGGTGTTCCTGTTATTGGGTTATCTGGTCTACGCCCTGATTAATGCGGAGGCATTCTGATGGCTGCTCAGGCGTTTTTGCTTATTGCCAGCTTTTTACTGGTGCTGTTTGTACTGGCAAGGCCGTTAGGCGCGGGGCTGGCGCGGATGATCAACAACGTGGCCTTACCCGGTACGGAACGTGTTGAAAAAGGGATCTGGCGCGTTCTGGGGACAAGCGATTCGGAGATGAACTGGCGTCAGTATCTGATGGCGATCCTGCTGCTGAACGTGGTTGGCCTGGTTGCCCTCTTTGCCATGCTGATGCTGCAGGGCGTTCTGCCGCTCAATCCCCAACAGCTTCCGGGCCTCTCCTGGCACCTGGCGCTGAACACGGCGGTGAGCTTCGTGAGCAACACCAACTGGCAGTCTTACGCCGGTGAAACCACGCTCAGCTACTTCAGCCAGATGGCCGGATTGACCGTGCAGAACTTCCTTTCTGCCGCGAGCGGGATCGCGGTGATCTTCGCCCTGACGCGCGCGTTTGCACGTCAGAACGTCAGCACGCTGGGCAACGCCTGGGTGGATTTAACCCGCATTACGCTGTGGGTCCTGCTTCCCATCGCGCTGCTTATTGCGCTGTTCTTTATCCAGCAGGGCACGCTGCAAAACCTGCTTCCTTACGCGCCGTACACCTCGCTTGAAGGGGCAAAACAGCTCCTGCCGATGGGGCCGGTGGCCTCGCAGGAAGCGATCAAGATGCTGGGTACCAACGGCGGCGGCTTCTTCAACGCCAACTCGTCGCATCCGTTTGAAAACCCAACTGCGCTCACTAATTTCGTCCAAATGCTGGCGATATTCCTGATCCCCACCGCGCTGTGTTTTGCCTTTGGCGACGTGGTTAACGACCGCCGTCAGGGGCGCACCCTGCTGTGGGCGATGTCGCTAATCTTCGTGGTTTGCGTGGCGCTGGTGATGTGGGCCGAATGGCACGGCAACGGTCACTTCATGCAGCTTGGGGCTGACAGCAACATCAATATGGAAGGCAAAGAGAGTCGCTTCGGTATTCTTGCCAGCAGCCTGTATGCGGTGGTGACCACGGCAGCCTCCTGCGGGGCGGTGAACGCCATGCACGACTCCTTTACGGCGCTCGGCGGCATGATCCCAATGTGGCTGATGCAAATTGGCGAAGTGGTGTTTGGCGGGGTCGGTTCAGGCCTGTACGGCATGCTGCTGTTCGTTCTGCTGGCGGTGTTCATCGCCGGGCTGATGATTGGGCGCACGCCGGAATATCTGGGTAAAAAAATCGACGTCCGCGAAATGAAATTAACCGCGCTCGCGATTCTGGTTACCCCAGCCCTCGTGCTGCTCGGCACCGCGCTGGCGCTGATGACCGAGGCCGGACGCAGCGGCATCTTCAACCCCGGCATTCACGGCTTCAGCGAAGTGCTTTACGCCGTCTCGTCTGCCGCCAATAACAACGGCAGCGCCTTTGCGGGCCTGAGCGCCAACTCGCCGTTCTGGAACTGCCTGCTGGCGTTTTGCATGTTCGTTGGCCGCTTCGGCGTGATTATTCCCGTTATGGCTATCGCGGGCTCTCTGGTGAGTAAAAAAATCCAGCCGACCACCACCGGTACATTACCCACCCACGGCGCGCTGTTTGTTGGCCTGTTGGTTGGCACCGTGCTGCTGGTGGGTGCCCTGACCTTTATCCCCGCCCTCGCGTTAGGCCCGGTCGCGGAAACCCTCTCTTTACGCTGATTTGCGGAGAATTTGTCATGAGTCGTAAACAACTGGCCCTGCTCGAACCGACGTTAGTTCGTCAGGCGCTCATGGATGCGGTGAAAAAGCTAAGTCCGCGCGTTCAGTGGCACAACCCGGTGATGTTTATCGTCTGGATTGGGAGCGTGCTGACCACCGCACTGGCGATTGCCATGGGAACTGGCCACCTTTCAGGAAATGCGGCCTTTACCGGCGCCATCAGCCTGTGGCTGTGGTTCACCGTGCTGTTCGCTAACTTCGCCGAAGCGCTGGCAGAAGGCCGCAGCAAGGCCCAGGCCAACAGCCTAAAAGGGGTGAAAAAAACCGCATTTGCCCGCAAATTACGCGAACCAAAATACGGTGCGCAGATGGACCACGTTCCGGCAGATGAGCTGCGCAAAGGCGACGTGGTGCTGGTGGAAGCGGGTGACATTATCCCGTGCGACGGGGAAGTGATTGAAGGCGGCGCCTCGGTTGACGAGAGCGCCATCACCGGTGAATCCGCGCCGGTTATCCGCGAATCGGGCGGTGACTTTGCCTCCGTGACGGGCGGGACGCGCATTCTCTCCGACTGGCTGGTGATCCAGTGCAGCGTCAACCCGGGCGAAACCTTCCTCGACCGGATGATCGCCATGGTCGAAGGCGCACAGCGCCGCAAAACGCCGAACGAAATTGCCCTGACCATTCTGCTGGTCGCCCTCACCATCGTCTTCCTGCTGGCAACCGCGACCCTCTGGCCGTTCTCTGCGTATGGCGGCACGGCAGTCAGCACCACCGTACTGGTCGCCCTACTGGTGTGCCTGATCCCGACCACCATCGGTGGCCTGCTGTCCGCCATCGGCGTGGCCGGGATGAGCCGTATGCTCGGTGCCAACGTGATCGCCACCAGCGGACGCGCCGTTGAGGCCGCGGGTGACGTCGACGTGCTGCTGCTCGATAAAACCGGGACCATCACGCTGGGCAACCGTCAGGCCTCTGACTTCTTACCGGCACCGGGCGTGGATGAAAAAACGCTGGCGGACGCGGCGCAACTGTCATCCCTTGCCGATGAAACCCCGGAAGGCCGCAGCATCGTGATTCTGGCGAAACAGCGCTTCAACCTGCGCCAGCGCGACGTGCAGAGCCTGCACGCGACCTTTGTACCGTTTACCGCCCAGACCCGCATGAGCGGAATTAACATTCAGGACCGGATGATCCGTAAAGGCTCCGTTGACGCCATCCGTCGCCATATTGAAGCCAATAACGGCCACTTCCCGCCCGAGGTGGACAAACTGGTCGAAAGCGTTGCCCGTCAGGGGGCCACGCCGCTGGTGGTGGCAGAAGGCTCGAACGTGCTGGGCGTTATAGCCCTGAAGGATATCGTCAAAGGCGGCATCAAGGAGCGCTTTGCGCAGCTGCGCAAAATGGGCATCAAAACGGTGATGATCACCGGGGATAACCGCCTGACCGCCGCCGCCATCGCCGCCGAAGCGGGCGTGGACGATTTTCTCTCCGAGGCCACGCCGGAAGCCAAGCTGGCGCTGATCCGCCAGTATCAGGCGGAAGGCCGTCTGGTGGCGATGACGGGGGACGGTACCAACGATGCCCCTGCCCTGGCGCAGGCCGACGTGGCGGTGGCGATGAACTCAGGCACCCAGGCGGCAAAGGAGGCGGGCAACATGGTCGACCTCGACTCTAACCCGACCAAGCTGATTGAAGTGGTGCACATCGGGAAACAGATGCTGATGACGCGCGGCTCGCTGACCACGTTCAGCATCGCCAACGACGTGGCAAAGTATTTCGCCATCATTCCGGCGGCGTTTGCGGCAACCTATCCGCAGCTGAACGCGCTTAACGTGATGCACCTGCACTCTCCGTCATCGGCCATTCTTAGCGCGGTGATCTTTAACGCCCTGATCATTGTCTTTCTTATTCCGCTGGCGCTGAAAGGGGTGAGCTATAAGCCGCTGACGGCGGCCGCCATGCTGCGCCGCAACCTGTGGATTTACGGTCTGGGCGGGCTGGTTGTGCCCTTTATTGGTATTAAGGTTATCGACGTGCTCCTGACGCTGTTTGGGCTGGTCTAAAAGGTGAATCAAATGACGATGTTACGCCCCGCTATACTTCTGTTTATTCTACTGTCTCTTATTACCGGCGGGCTGTACCCGCTGGTGACGACGGCACTCGGCCAGTGGTGGTTTCAGGACCAGGCCAACGGCTCGCTGATTATCCAGAACGGCGAGAACCGCGGTTCGCGCCTGATTGGGCAGAACTTTACGGACGCGCGCTACTTCCAGGGACGCCCTTCCGCCACTGCGGAAAGCCCGTATAATCCGATGGCATCGGGCGGCAGCAACCTGGCCGGCAGCAACCCTGATCTGGATAAAGCCGTTGCGGAACGCGTTGCTACCCTGCGCGCCGCCAATCCGCAGGCCAGCCGCGAAGTGCCTGTTGAACTGGTCACCGCCTCGGCCAGCGGGCTGGACTATAGCCTGACGCCGGAAGCCGTGGCATGGCAGATCCCGCGCGTGGCCGCAGCCCGCCAGCTGTCCGTCGAGCAGGTGAGCCAGCTGGTCGCCGAGCACACGCAAAAGCCGCTGGTCAGCTTCATCGGCATGCCGGTAGTGAACATTGTTGAGCTGAATCTGGCGCTGGACGCGCTAAGGAAAAACTAAATGACCGACGAGCCCATGCGCCCGGACCCGGACAGGCTGCTCGAACAGACGGCTGAAGCCCACCGCGGCAAATTGAAAATTTTCTTCGGCGCCTGCGCGGGCGTCGGGAAAACCTTCGCCATGCTGACGGAAGCACAGCGGCTGCGGGCGCAGGGGCTTGATATTCTGATCGGCGTGGTGGAAACCCACGGACGGAAAGAGACGGCGGCGCTGCTGACGGGGCTTGCCACCCAGCCGCCCCGCCGCATCAGCCATCGCGGGAGGCTGGTGACAGAATTTGATTTGGATGCCGCCCTCGCCCGCCGCCCTGCCCTGATCCTGATGGACGAGCTGGCGCACAGCAATGCCCCAGGCTCGCGTCATCCGAAACGCTGGCAGGACGTGGAAGAGCTGCTGGACGCCGGCATTGACGTTTTCACCACCGTCAACGTTCAGCATCTCGAAAGCCTGAACGACGTGGTGAGCGGCGTGACCGGCATTCAGGTGCGGGAAACCGTCCCCGATCCGTTTTTTGATTCCGCCGACGAGGTGGTGCTGGTCGACCTGCCTCCAGACGATCTTCGCCAGCGCCTGCACGAAGGTAAAGTCTATATCGCAGGCCAGGCCGAGCGCGCCATCGAACATTTCTTCCGCAAAGGCAACCTGATTGCCCTGCGCGAACTCGCCCTGCGCCGTACCGCCGACCGGGTTGATGACCAGATGCGCGCCTGGCGCGACCTGCAGGGGCAAGAGCGCGTCTGGCATACCCGCGACGCCATTCTGCTGTGCATCGGGCACGGCAGCGGCAATGAGAAGCTGATCCGCACCGCCGCGCGGCTTGCGGCGAAATTTGGCAGCGTCTGGCACGCGGTGTATGTCGAGACGCCGCAGCTTCACGCCCTGCCTGAAAATCAGCGTCGCGCTATCCTCGGCTCGCTGCGGCTGGCACAGGAGCTGGGTGCGGAAACCGCCACCCTGTCCGACCCTCAGGAAGATAAAGCTATACTGCGCTACGCCCGCGAGCATAACCTGGGGAAAATTGTCATTGGCCGCCGCCAGCATCGGCGCTGGTTTAGCCGCGAATCCTTTGCCGACAGGCTGGCCCGCCGCGCGCCGGATCTGGATCTGGTGATCGTGGCGCTGGATGACAAGCCCACGCCGTTACCCAACCGCGCGCCGGACGCCCGCGCCTTCGGCGATAAATGGCGGATTCAGATCCGCGGCTGCCTTGTCGCCGTCGTGCTCTGCGCCCTGATTACCGTCATTGCCAGCCAGTGGCTGATCGCCTTCGACGCCGCCAACCTGGTGATGATCTACCTGCTCGGCGTGGTGGTGGTGGCGCTTTTTTACGGACGCTGGCCGTCCGTGCTGGCGACGATTATCAACGTGGTCAGCTTCGATCTTTTCTTCATTGCCCCGCGCGGGACCCTCGCCGTATCCGACGTGCAGTACATTCTTACCTTTGGCGTCATGCTCACCGTCGGGCTGGTGATCGGGAACCTGACGGCGGGCGTTCGTTACCAGGCGCGTATCGCGCGCTATCGCGAGCAGCGCACGCGACATCTGTATGAGATGTCAAAATCGCTGGCGGTGGGCCGAACTCAGCAGGATATCGTGCAAACCAGCGAGCAGTTTATCCGTTCAACGTTTCACGCCAGCAACCTCATCCTGCTTCCGGACGAGCATGGCACGCTTCGTCCGCTCACCTCCGCCACGGGTATGACGCCTTGGGATGAAGCTATCGCGCGCTGGAGTTTTGATAAGGGATTACCGGCGGGTGCGGGAACCGACACCCTGCCCGGCGTGCCGTACCAAATATTGCCGCTGCGCAGCGCGGATAAAAATCAGGGACTGGTCATCGTCGAACCAACCAATTTGCGCCAGCTGATGATCCCCGAGCAGCAGCGCCTGCTGGAAACCTTCACCCTGCTCGTCGCCAGCGCGCTGGAGCGGCTGGCGCTGACCGCCAGCGAAGAGCAGGCGCGGCTGGCAAGCGAGCGCGAGAGCATCCGAAATTCACTGCTGGCAGCGCTTTCTCACGACCTGCGCACCCCCCTCACCGTCCTGTTCGGGCAGTCGGAAATCCTGACGCTGGACCTGGCGGCCGAAGGGTCAAAACACGCGATGCAGGCCAGCGAGATCCGCCAGCACGTGCTCAACACCACGCGCCTGGTGAATAATCTGCTCGATATGGCGCGCATTCAGTCCGGCGGGTTTAACCTCAAAAGAGAGTGGCTTACGCTTGAAGAAGTGGTGGGCAGCGCGTTGAAAATGCTCGAGCCGGGGCTGGGTGGCCGCCACATTGCGCTGAATATGCCTGACCCGCTGACGCTGATCCACGTTGATGGGCCGCTGTTTGAACGCGTGCTCATTAACCTGCTGGAAAATGCGGGCAAATACGCGGGCGCAAAGGCACAGATTGGCGTGAATGCCTCGGTGGACAATCAGGTGCTGCAGCTTGAAGTCTGGGATAACGGCCCCGGCATTCCTGCAGGGCAGGAAAATGCAATCTTTGAAAAATTTGCGCGCGGTAATAAAGAGTCAGCTATTCCCGGCGTGGGGCTGGGGCTGGCAATTTGTCAGGCGATCGTCGAGGTGCACGGTGGCACCCTTTCAGCAGAAAACCGTCCGGAAGGCGGCGCGCGTTTTTGTGTTAAACTTCCACTCGATAACCCTCCAGAACTCGATGAATTACCAGAGGATTTGTGATTAACGTCCTGATTGTTGAAGATGAACTTGCTATTAGCCGATTTCTGCGCGCCGCGCTGGAAGGCGACGGCCTGCGCGTTCATGATGCGGGCACGCTTCAACGGGGGTTAATTGAGGCCGCCACGCGCAAGCCGGACCTGGTGATCCTCGATTTAGGGCTACCGGACGGTGACGGCATTGATTTTATCCGTGAAGTTCGCCAGTGGAGCCAAATGCCGATTCTGGTTCTCTCCGCCCGAACTGAAGAGACGGATAAAATCGCGGCGCTGGACGCCGGGGCGGATGACTATCTGATCAAACCTTTTGGCATTGGCGAACTGCAGGCTCGCCTTCGCGTTGCGCTGCGCCGCCATAGCGCAACCGCGCCCGCTGACCCAACCTACACGTTTGGGGATATCCGGGTTGACCTGGCCGCGCGACGCATTGTGCGCGGCGATGAGGAAATTCACCTCACGCCAATAGAATTTCGCCTGCTCGCCGTGCTGCTCAATAACCACGGTAAGGTCCTCACCCAGCGCCAGCTATTAAGTCAGGTGTGGGGACCCAATGCGGTGGAGCATAGTCATTATTTACGCATATATATGGGGCACCTTCGTCAGAAACTGGAAGTTGACCCCGCGCGCCCTCGCCATTTATTAACTGAAACCGGTATCGGTTATCGGTTTATGCTTTGAATAGTTATTCAAATTAACTCTTAAAATAAATTAAACCCTCCCGAAGCAATATTTAAAAATAATCAATCCGGCATCTTCCGGATTATTTCCGCACCTTTAAAACATTAATAATACAACCTGTTAACGCATAAACAACAAAACAGCATTTTGATCTGCATTATGCACTCCTGGCGACTAATTATTTCTGAAATGATCGGTTAACGGTGATCTTCTTCACAGTTAATCATCCCTTCATGGATAAAATGACCATGCTTTCAATTACTGAAAGGAAATTAAGCATGGAAAACAACAATCGTTTAATGCCCCATATAAGGCGAACAACGCATATCATGATGTTTGCCCACCGTAACTGTTTTGACTTTCATCTCTTCAACGCCCGGTAGTCCTTCGACTTCTGGCGCACCCGATCACAGGTTATCCTGAAATACGTTATTTAACAGGCAATTGTCTGTAGAGACGTGCGCTCATTTCTCTTGATCCAGACGCATCCGCAGCCGGGCGGCCTGGATTTTACTTAAAAAAAGCAATTAGCTGATTTTTTATCAGCGGCCTCACTTTGCTTTTTTTCCGGTGAATATCGATTTCTTTTTTTACGAGAAATCGAGGGACTCCTGTTTTCAAAATAAAGAGATAAAGATGAAAAATTTAAAAATCGCCGCCAGCCGTGCCTGCCCTGATTGTTTTACGACTCACCGCGAGATAGTTGATGCCCGCGCGACTGACTATATTGACGTTGCCGCCGTCGTAATGGCCGTGAGCGATATTGCCGAAGGCGCTATAGAAGAATTAGAAGCCACCGGATTTGGTATTCCGGTTTTTATTGCCACTCACAAAGAGGAGATTGTCCCGGCGGATTATTTGCCGCGTATTCAGGGCGTTTTCGAGCATTCGGATACCAGCAATGAATTCTATGGACGCCAGCTGGAAGCCGCAGCCCAGAAGTACGAAACCCAGCTGCGGCCGCCTTTCTTCCGCGCCCTGGTCGATTACGTAAAGCAGGGCAACAGCGCCTTTGACTGCCCGGGTCATCAGGGCGGCCAGTTTTTTCGCCGCCACCCGGCCGGTAATCAGTTTGTCGATTTCTTTGGCGAAACGCTTTTCCGCTCGGACTTGTGTAATGCCGACGTCGCAATGGGGGATCTGCTGATCCACGAAGGCGCGCCATGCATCGCCCAGCAGCATGCGGCAAAAGTCTTTAATGCCGATAAGACCTACTTCGTGCTGAACGGAACCTCATCGTCAAACAAAGTGGTGCTTAACGCCCTGCTCACCCCGGGCGACCTGGTGCTGTTCGACCGTAACAACCACAAATCTAACCATCACGGCGCCCTCCTCCAGGCTGGCGCAACGCCGGTGTATCTGGAAACGGCACGTAACCCGTACGGCTTTATTGGCGGTATTGACGCCCACTGCTTTGAAGAACGTTATCTGCGCGAGCGGGTGGCAGAGGTGGCACCGGGCCGCGCGCGCGACGAACGCCCGTTCCGTCTGGCGGTGATCCAGCTGGGTACCTACGATGGCACCATCTATAACGCCCGTCAGGTGGTGGATAAGATTGGCCATCTCTGTGACTACATCCTGTTTGACTCCGCCTGGGTGGGCTATGAGCAATTTATTCCGATGATGGCCGACTGCTCGCCGCTGCTGCTGGAGCTGAACGAAAACGATCCGGGTATTCTGGTTACGCAATCGGTGCATAAACAGCAGGCCGGCTTCTCGCAGACCTCGCAAATCCATAAGAAAGACAGCCACATCAAAGGCCAGCCGCGCTACGTCCCGCACAAGCGTCTTAACAACGCCTTTATGATGCACGCCTCCACCAGCCCGTTTTATCCGCTGTTCGCTGCGCTGGACATCAACGCCCGTATGCATGAGGGCCAGAGCGGCCGCAACATGTGGATGGACTGCGTGGTGAACGGTATCGAAGCGCGCAAGCTGATCCTGGAGAACTGCCGGTATCTGCGCCCCTTCGTGCCGGAAACGGTGGATGGTCGTCCGTGGGAAAGCTGGGATACGGCGGAAATTGCGACCGATCTGCGCTTCTTCCACTTCGTACCGGGTGAACGCTGGCACGCTTTTGAAGGCTACGCTGAGCATCAGTATTTTATCGACCCGTGCAAGCTGCTGCTGACCACGCCGGGCATCAACGCCCGCACCGGCGAATATGACGACTTCGGCGTGCCCGCCACAATCCTCGCCAACTTCCTGCGTGAAAACGGTATCGTGCCGGAGAAATGCGATCTCAACTCGATCCTGTTCCTGCTCACGCCTGCGGAGGACATGGGCAAACTGCAGCAGCTGGTGGCGCAGCTGGTGCGCTTCGAAAAGCTGCTTGAGAGCGATGTGCCGCTGAAGGAGGTTCTGCCCTCTCTCTATAAACAGCATCCGGAACGTTATGCGGATTACACCCTGCGCCAGATCTGTCAGGAGATGCATGACCTGTACGCCCGCAACAACGTGAAGCAGCTGCAAAAAGAGATGTTCCGCAAGTCCCACTTCCCGCGCGTGATGATGAGCCCGCAGGAGGCGAACTATGCGTATCTGCGCGGAGAGGTCGAGCTGGTCTCCCTGCGCGACGCGGAAGGCCGCATCGCCGCCGAAGGCGCGCTACCTTACCCACCGGGAGTGCTGTGCGTGGTGCCTGGCGAAGTCTGGGGCGGTTCCGTGCTGCGCTACTTTGCCGCACTGGAAGAAGGGATCAATCTTCTGCCGGGCTTTGCGCCGGAGCTGCAGGGCGTATACATCGAAGAGTGCGACGGTCGCAAACAGGTTCGCTGCTACGCGATCAAACAGCCCGCCGCTCAGCCTGCGCTGCTGAAAGGAGAAAAATTATGAGTAAGTCCAATAAGATGGGCGTAGTGCAGCTCACCATCCTCACCATGGTGAACATGATGGGGTCCGGGATTATCATGCTGCCCACCAAGCTGGCCGAAGTAGGGACCATTTCGATTATCTCCTGGCTGGTGACGGCGGTCGGCTCAATGGCGCTGGCGTGGGCATTCGCCAAGTGCGGGATGTTCAGCCGTAAGTCTGGCGGGATGGGCGGCTATGCCGAATACGCATTCGGCAAGTCGGGCAATTTTATGGCCAACTACACCTACGGCGTGTCGCTGCTGATCGCCAACGTGGCGATTGCCATCTCCGCGGTGGGCTACGGTACGGAGCTGTTTGGCGCCACGCTCAGCCCGGTACAGATTGGGCTGGCAACCATCGGCGTGCTGTGGATCTGCACCGTGGCAAACGTTGGCGGCGCGCGTATCACCGGGCAGCTCTCCAGCATCACCGTCTGGGGCGTGATTATTCCGGTTGTCGGTCTGTGCATCATCGGCTGGTTCTGGTTTAGCCCAACGCTGTACGCCAACTCCTGGAACCCGCACCACGTGCCGTTCTTTACCGCAGTAGGCTCTTCTATTGCCATGACGCTGTGGGCCTTCCTCGGGCTCGAATCCGCCTGCGCGAACGCGGAGGTGGTAGAGAATCCGGAGAAGAACGTGCCGATTGCGGTCCTCGGTGGCACGCTGGGCGCGGCGGTGATCTACATCGTCTCAACTAACGTGATTGCAGGCATCGTACCCAATATGGATCTGGCTAACTCCACGGCGCCGTTCGGGCTGGCCTTCGCGCAGATGTTCACGCCGGAAGTCGGGAAAGTGATTATGGGTCTGATGGTGATGTCCTGCTGCGGTTCCCTTCTCGGCTGGCAGTTCACCATCGCCCAGGTGTTCAAATCTTCGGCTGACGAAGGCTACTTCCCGAAAATCTTCTCCCGCGTGAGCAAATCTGACGCGCCGGTGCAGGGCATGCTGGCGATTGTCATCTTCCAGAGCGGCCTGTCGCTGATGACCATTAGCCCGTCGCTGAACAGCCAGTTCAACGTGCTGGTCAACCTGGCGGTGGTGACGAACATCATTCCGTATATTCTGTCGATGGCGGCGCTGGTGATCATCCAGAAGGTGGCGAAGGTTGATCCGCGCAAGGCGCGTGTGGCCAACATCGTGGCGCTGATAGGGGCAATCTACAGCTTCTATGCGCTCTACTCGTCCGGCCAGGAAGCGATGCTGTATGGCGCGATGGTGACCTTTATGGGCTGGACGCTGTACGGTCTGGTATCGCCGAGATTTGAATTGAAGAACAAGCATAGTTAAAAAAAAGCCCGGTGGCGCTAGCGCTTACCGGGCCTACGATCGTTGTTGTAGGCCGGGCAAACGCAGTGCCGCCCGGCACACAAACCGCACTTACGCGTTTTTCAGCACTTCGCTGACAATCTCTACCGCTTCTTTTTCAATCTGCTGACGGTGCTCAGCGCCGAGGAAGCTTTCGCAATAGATTTTGTACGCATCTTCCGTACCGGATGGACGCGCGGCGAACCAGCCGTTTTCGGTCATCACTTTCAGGCCGCCGATAGACGCACCGTTACCCGGCGCCGCCGTCAGACGCGCGGTGATCGGGTCGCCCGCCAGGGTGCTTGCGCTGACCATTTCCGGAGAGAGTTTGGACAGAGCGGCTTTCTGAGCAGAGGTCGCACCGGCCTGAATGCGGTTATAGCTTGGCGCACCAAAACGCTCCGCCAGCTCGTTGTAATGTTCCTGCGGGTTCTTACCGGTGACCGCGGTGATTTCCGCCGCCAGCAGGCACATGATGATGCCGTCTTTATCGGTTGACCACGGCGTGCCGTCGAAGCGCAGGAAGGACGCGCCCGCGCTCTCCTCACCGCCAAAGCCAAAGCTGCCGTCGTGAAGGCCGTCAACGAACCACTTGAAGCCCACCGGCACTTCTACCAGCTTGCGGCCCAGCGCCTCGACCACGCGGTCAATCATCGCGGAGGAGACCAGCGTTTTACCGACGGCTACCTCTTTGCCCCACTGCGGACGGTGCTGGAACAGGTAGTTAATCGCGACGGCCAGATAGTGGTTCGGGTTCATCAGCCCTGCCGGGGTGACGATGCCGTGACGGTCGTAATCCGGGTCGTTAGCAAACGCCAGGTCGAATTTGTCGCGCAGCGCCAGCAGGCCAGCCATCGCGCACTCGGAGGAGCAGTCCATGCGGATCGCGCCGTCTTTGTCCAGGTGCATAAAGCGGAAGGTCTGATCGACGTGATCGTTCACGATGGTCAAATCCAGCTTGTAATGCTCGGCAATGCGTTTCCAGTATTCGATACCGGAGCCGCCCAGCGGATCCACGCCCAGCTTCAGGCCGGCTTTCTGGATGGCCGCCATATCGACGATCTCCGCCAGCCCTTCTACGAACGGCTGCACCAGATCCTGTTCTTTCACGTGACCGGACGCCATGGCGGCATCGAGAGAAATGCGCTTAACGCCTTTCAGATCGTTGGCTAACAGGGCGTTGGCGCGGTCTTCCACCACTTTGGTGACGTTGGTATCAGCCGGGCCACCGTTAGGCGGGTTGTATTTAATGCCGCCGTCATCCGGCGGGTTGTGGGATGGCGTGATAACGATACCGTCAGCCAGCGCACCGCCTTTTTTGTTGTGCACCAGGATGGCGTTAGACACCGCTGGCGTTGGCGTGAAGCCGTTGTTCTCCTGAACAATCACGTCTACGCCGTTTGCCGCCAGCACTTCCAGCACGGAAATGAACGCCGGTTCAGACAGGGCGTGGGTATCTTTCCCCACGTAGCACGGACCGGTAACGCCATTTTTGGCGCGCTCTTCCGCGATAGCCTGGGCAATGGCCAGAATGTGCGGTTCGTTAAAGCTATGGCGCGCCGCGCTGCCGCGGTGACCGGATGTACCAAACTTCACTGCGTGTTCTGCGTTGCCCACGACCGGCTTCAGCACGTAATACTGGGAGGTCAGTTGAGCGACGTTAATCAAATCGCGTTGTTGTGCAGGTTGGCCTGCACGGCTGTGATTTGCCATTGCCTGGTCCTTCTGATGCAAGGGTTAAATTGTACCGCAAACCTTCTCAATCAATTCCGCCGGGAACTGCATGGACTGCATGATATGTTCAACCATGCTGCACTTGCGGCCCGTATTGGTATTGGTGATGACCCAGTACGGTGTGCCCGGGACATGCTTAGGTTTGGTTTGGTTGCCATTTTGCAGCAGCGTCTGCTCGTCGCCCGCGAAATAGACCCGCGTGCGGCCGTGCAGCGACTCGGTCGCTTCAGCAAACGCATTGTTATCCAGTGAATAAAGTGTAGACAGCACCAGCATGAAGCGATTAACCGCTTTTTTCTGCTCGGCGTATTCATCGGAGAGCAGCAGCTCGCGCATCGCGCGCACTTTATCTTTTACCTGCGCCACGGCCGGTTTAGCTTGCGCGACAACGCTCGGCTGAGACACGACATCTTTAGCGACAAGGGTGACAGGCTGTGAGGCGGCGGAAATTTTAAGCATACGCCGTAAAATGTCGGACGCGCTCTCCCCGATATGCCGCGTTTGGCTGGCAATAAACTGATAGAGTTCGTCATCAACTTCGATTGTTTTCATCTTAATCCAGTGCGATATCTTATCTGAATACAAGTCGTTGGGATTATAGGGTCAAATCCCAACAGCGGATAGCGTCAAACCCGGTTGGCGGCAAAAGTCAGATTAAACTGGAACCTTGCAGCCGGGCGGCAGAATGGTCAACATGATACCCTAACCTGACATACGTAAAAAAAGAACTTTGCCATGAAATTGAATACCCGAGCGCAATCTGCACAATCGCCGAACAATAATCCTCCCATCGTACTGGTTCACGGGCTGTTTGGTAGCCTCGATAACCTGGGCGTGCTGGCGCGCGATCTGGTAACCGATCACGATATTTTACAGGTTGATATGCGCAATCACGGCCTTTCCGGGCGTTCCGACGAGATGACCTACGCGGCGATGGCGCAGGATCTGCTGGATACGCTCGATGCACATAACCTGAAGAAGGTAACGCCGATCGGGCATTCAATGGGGGGCAAAGCGGTAATGGCCCTGACGGCGCTTGCGCCGGAGCGTATCAACGGGCTGATTGTCATTGACGTCGCGCCTGTGGATTACAACGTCCGCCGTCACGATGAGATCTTCGCCGCCATTAATGCGGTCACGGAAGCGGGTGTCGCGACGCGCCAGCAGGCTGCCGCCGTGATGCGTGAGCATCTGGATGAGGAAGGGGTCGTGCAGTTCCTGCTGAAGTCGTTCGTCGACGGGCAATGGCGTTTTAACGTGCCGGTGCTCTGGGAGCAGTACAACAACATCGTGGGTTGGGAAAGCATTCCCGCCTGGCCGCACCCTACCCTGTTTATCCGCGGCGGGAACTCACCTTACGTCACCGACGCGTACCGTGACGCCCTGCTGGCACAATTCCCGCAGGCGCGCGCCCACGTTATCGCCGGTGCCGGACACTGGGTTCACGCCGAAAAGCCTGACGCCGTACTGCGTGCCATCCGTCGCTATCTCACTGATACAGCGAATTGATTAAAAAGACAGCGACTGGAAGTCTGCGGGCTTCCAGTCGTTGGCGTGCCGTTTTCGCTGATGTATGATGGCGCGCTTATCGCCCGGGCATTAGCAGGGCGGCGTGTTTCCCCCGAAGTCTCAGAATCATGGCCAAAGAACAAACGGACCGTACGACACTAGATCTGTTCGCGAATGAGCGTCGACCGGGACGACCGAAAACGAATCCGCTTTCGCGCGATGAACAGCTGCGTATTAATAAACGCAACCAGCTTAAACGCGATAAAAATCGTGGGCTTAAGCGTGTCGAACTGAAGCTCAATGCCGATGCCGTCGATGCACTGAATGAGCTGGCCGAGGCACGTAACATCAGCCGCAGCGAGCTGATTGAAGAGATGTTAATCACCCAGCTTGAGACATTGCGCGGCAAGGCATAAGTCTGAAAATCTCCTTTATTACCCTTTTCATGTAGCACAGAGTGCAGTCCTGCGCGATAGCTGTTTCCGCAGGGTTGCCTGTTCTGCTATTATTGCCCTTATCCGTGGACAAATTGCGCCACCATACCATTAAGTTTCAAGAGGTTATTTTACTCATGGCAATCATCGGCATTTTCTTCGGCAGTGATACCGGCAATACCGAAAATATCGCAAAAAACATCCAAAAACAGCTCGGTAAAGACGTTGCCGATGTGCACGACATCGCCAAGAGCAGCAAAGAAGATCTCGAAGGCTATGACATCCTGCTGCTGGGCATTCCCACCTGGTACTACGGCGAAGCGCAGTGCGACTGGGATGATTTCTTCCCAACCCTGGAAGAAGTGGACTTCAACGGCAAGCTCGTTGCCCTGTTCGGCTGCGGCGATCAGGAAGACTATGCAGAGTACTTCTGCGACGCGCTGGGCACCATCCGCGACATCATTGAGCCGCGCGGTGCCGCTATCGTAGGCCACTGGCCGACGGCGGGTTACCACTTTGAAGCGTCCAAAGGCCTGGCGGATGACGACCACTTCGTGGGTCTGGCCATCGACGAAGATCGCCAGCCGGAACTCACCGCTGAGCGCGTTGAAAAATGGGTTAAGCAGGTTCGCGAAGAGCTGAACCTGGACGACATCCTTAACGCCTGATACTCCTGCGGCGCAGCTCCGGCTGCGCCCGTTTTCCAGGTAAAACCGATTAAATTAATTGCTACAAACTTTTAACTTTTTCGCTCAGACCTGTACAATATCCCCCTGGTAAAAAGTGGGTGCCATCGAACAAGTTTGTTGGTGATACCACGTTTTTATAAGCATACTTTGCTTGAGACTTGCAGTTTTCATTTAGGCATGGCAGTTCTATAATGAGACGCATTATCCCAAGTGCATTTTCTGTCACTTCTTCGTTAGAAGTGAATCGTTTAGCAACAGGACAGATTCCGCATGACTGACAACAATACCGCATTAAAGAAGGCTGGCCTGAAAGTAACGCTTCCTCGGTTAAAAATCCTTGAAGTGCTTCAGGGGCCAGACAATCACCATGTCAGTGCGGAAGACCTTTACAAGCGTCTTATCGACATGGGCGAAGAGATTGGGCTGGCAACCGTGTATCGTGTGCTGAACCAGTTCGATGACGCGGGCATTGTTACCCGTCATAATTTCGAAGGCGGTAAATCCGTTTTCGAACTGACCCAGCAGCACCACCACGATCACCTGATCTGCCTCGATTGTGGCAAGGTCATTGAATTCAGCGATGATTCAATCGAATCACGCCAGCGTGAAATCGCCGCGCGTCACGGCATCCGCCTGACCAACCACAGCCTGTACCTCTACGGTCACTGTGCAGAAGGCGATTGCCGCGAAAATGAACATGCGCACGACGCAAAATAAGTGAGTGTTCATACTCTGAGCCAGCCGTAAGGTTGGCTTTTTTTTGCCTGAAAAAAGCCCGGTGGCGCTGCGCTAACCGGGCCTACGGGCTGTGACACCGTTGTAGACCCGTAAGCGCAGCGCCACCGGGCGTAAAGCAACTTACTTATTGTTATTGCGGATCTCGTCCCAGATCTTATCGCAACGCTTCGCTACGTCCTGATCGTTACCGGTTTTACGCGCCTGAATGCAGGCCTGATAATCCATTACGCGGACGTTCTCCTGCGTCGCGAACTGCTCATGCGCTTTCTCTTTCTTCAGCACATTAAGCACGCTCTGACAGGCCTCGATTTTCTCCGGCGATCCTTGTGCAGTGTTGATGCAGGCGCTGTACGCCTCTTTAAGACGTGAGTCTTCTTTCTGTGCCCGATCCTGCGCACACCCCACCAGCCCCGATGCCAGCAGCGCGACGATTACCATTTTTTTCATCATGTGCAGTCTCCATGTCGGCGGGACATAGCCCGCCGGCGCGTTCATCAGAAGATAGTGAATGGTGCGATAACCATGAATTTCACGTCACGCTCATCCTGGAAGATGTTGTTGTAGCCACCGCCATAGCTTGGCAGATCGGAATGGTTGTCATACTGCGTGAAGTGCAGCTTGAACATCGTGCCCTTGGCTCGACCATCCTGCAGTACATATGCTGCATCCAGGCTGTAGGCAGATTCTTTCAGGCGCTGGCTCTGATCGTAGATTGGTGCACTGCTTGGTTTTGCATCCCAGCCGTAAGCGTAGGAAGCGCCAACCGACCAGCCTGCGAGGTTCCAGTTTTTGAGATCGTACATTGCGCCGAAGAAGACCGCTTTTTCACCATTGGCGTTGAAGTCAGAGCGGTTATCCCACCAAATATCTAAGCGTCCATTTGAGGAAGCGTAGGTTGGCGTCATGCGCTGCAGGAAGAAGCCCTGATTACCGTCTGCTTTAACCCAGGTACCTTCCAGACGAAGATCGACCTGGCCAATTTTGTAGCCAAAGGTTAAAGCCTGCAGCCAGGCCGTGCCGTCATATAAATCGTTGGCCAGCGCGACGTCATCGTTAGTCCTTAAGTTATTTTGCGCATCGGCTTTATCACGTGCGCCATAGAACTGATAGCTGGTGGAGAGCGGGCTGCCAGCGATATCAAATTTATACGATGCCTTAGCAAAGTACTGATCCATATAGCCTTCAGCCTGACCAAACGCCGCTTCCAGGACAAGGTCATTTTTAAAGTCGTACTTCACCCCCAAAGAGTGGAGATAATCCACTTTGGTTTTACGATCGCCCTGATAGAACTTGTCCATCTCGATGTGCCACGGCGCTTTGTACTCGTTGGTCCACATATAGGAGAAGCTCAGCGCGCCCGCATCGCCGTAGTCAAAATTCGCCCCGGCTTCTGCGCCCTGATAGGTGCCCGGCATAAAGCTCCAGTGCGGGGCTAACAGCGTCTGGCCGGTTGGCTGAATATAGCCCCCGCGCGCCCAGACCGGTCCATATTTGAATTTCGCTGCGGCCTTGTACAGGCTGATACCGCTTTTATCGCCGGACCAGTCTTCTTTATAGGCTTTGTTGCTGGAGGAGAAGGCAATTTCGTTCGGGTGTGCGCTATCGCCGTTTTCAGCCATTTCAATGGCCGTAAACGCGGCGATATCCAGACCAAACATATCGGCGACATAACCCGACTGGAAGTCCAGGTTGGCGTTCCAGGTGGAGTGAGAAAGGTTGGTTTTATATTTATCTTCTGTGACGTCTTTACGGTCACGCTCACGCTGCCAGTAATAAATACCGCCCGTGAGGGTAGAATCATCGATGAATCCTTCTGCCTTAGCTTCTGGGGTAATTACCAGGCTCGACATTGCCGTCACGCCGGCGATAGCCAGCGCCAGCGCACTACGTTTGCCACTGAACGTACGCATAGATTATTCCTCTTTGACGAATTAAAACGCCTAAAACGGCGAAAATATAAAAGACCTAATGGTCAGGGGTAGTTAGAAATACCCTCGAATTAACTACCGCCTTTAGGTTATTTTTCGCGACGCGAATTATCAATGCTTTTTAATAAGCAAAAGTCAGGATTATGACGAAGTGCACATAATTAGTAGTGCTTTGTAACATTTGCGGTGAAGCGAGGAATGACGGGATATAGCGAGATTTTTCAGGCAGTAACGCCGAAATTTTATGCCTATTTTTTGACCTTATGTAATTTGATAAATACACAAACTTTTTTTAGAAAAATAAGTAGCACCTCATTGACCTGTTTTTTGGGGAAATAGTATTTCAACAGTCCGTTAATGACATGATCGATAAATAAAAAAAACGCCGCTTACCGCGGCGTTTGTTTCTCATTGACCAGAGCAGCGATATTATTCGCCGATTTTAGCCCAGGTGTCACGCAGACCTACGGTACGGTTAAATACCGGTTTTTCTGCTGTGCTGTAGCGGCTGTCGAGACAGAAGTAACCTTCACGCTCGAACTGGAACGCTTTACCGGCTTCCGCGGCTTTCAGTGACGGTTCAGCGAAGCCCTGCTTGATAACCAGTGACTCAGGGTTAATGGTCGCCAGGAAGTCTTCTGCAGCACCTGGGTTAGGCACGCTGAACAGACGGTCGTACAGGCGGATTTCTACAGGCAGCGCATGCGTCGCGCTCACCCAGTGAATAACGCCCTTCACTTTACGACCATCAGCAGGATCTTTGCTCAGGGTCTCTGCATCGTAAGAGCAGAAGATGGTGGTGATGTTGCCTTCCGCATCTTTCTCCACGCGCTCGGCTTTGATTACGTATGCGTTACGCAGACGCACTTCTTTACCCATCACCAGACGCTTGTACTGCTTGTTCGCTTCCTCGCGGAAGTCAGCGCGATCGATCCAGATCTCGCCGCTGAACGGCACGTCGCGGGTGCCCATCTCCGGCTTGCTCGGATGGTTAGGCATAGACACCAGCTCGCTCTCGCCCTGCGGGTAGTTTTCGATTACCAGCTTAACCGGGTCGATAACCGCCATCGCGCGCGGGGCGTTTTCGTTCAGGTCTTCACGGATGCAGGACTCCAGTGAAGCGATCTCAATGGTGTTGTCCTGCTTGGTGACGCCGATACGTTTGCAGAACTCGCGGATAGACGCGGAGGTATAGCCGCGACGGCGCAGACCGGAGATGGTTGGCATACGCGGGTCATCCCAGCCTTCAACGTGCTTGTCGGTGACCAGCAGGTTCAGCTTGCGCTTGGACATCACGGTGTATTCCAGGTTCAGACGAGAGAACTCGTACTGACGTGGATGCACGGGAATGGTGATGTTGTCCAGCACCCAGTCGTACAGGCGGCGGTTGTCCTGGAACTCCAGCGTACACAGGGAGTGCGTAATGCCTTCCAGCGCATCGCTGATGCAGTGGGTGAAGTCGTACATCGGATAGATGCACCACTTGTTGCCGGTCTGGTGGTGTTCAGCAAACTTGATGCGGTACAGCACCGGATCGCGCATCACGATGAACGGAGACGCCATGTCGATTTTCGCACGCAGGCACGCTTTGCCTTCTTCGAAGCCGCCGGCACGCATTTTTTCAAACAGCGCCAGGTTCTCTTCCACGCTGCGATCGCGGAACGGGCTGTTTTTGCCCGGCGCGGTCAGCGTACCGCGATATTCACGGATTTCATCAGCAGACAGTTCGTCAACATACGCCAGACCTTTATTGATCAGTTCAACCGCGTAGGCGTACAGCTGATCGAAATAGTCAGAGGAGTAGCAGATATCGCCAGACCAGTTGAAGCCCAGCCATTGCACGTCGTTCTTGATGGACTCAACGTATTCGATGTCTTCTTTTACGGGGTTGGTGTCATCGAAACGCAGGTTGCACTGGCCCTGATAGTCTTGCGCAATACCAAAGTTCAGGCAGATAGATTTCGCATGCCCAATATGCAGGTAGCCGTTCGGCTCCGGCGGGAAACGGGTATGAATTGTGGTGTGCTTACCACTGGCCAGATCTTCATCGATGATCTGACGAATAAAGTTACTCGGGCGGGCTTCTGCCTCACTCATCGTGGATTCCTCAAAGCGTAAACAACGTATAACGGCATATGATCTTATAAGCCGGACGTAGTGACAACCCTTAAAACGTCTCTTGAGAAAATAATGGGGGCATTTGCTGCAAAAAAAAGCGGCGGAGGAAATCCCCCGCCGCTTAAGGCATGACTCTACTCAGGAGCGATTACTTGCCTTTAATCTCATACAGTGGCGTTTGGCCCGCAACAACCTGACCTTTTGCCTGAATAACCAGGCCGCTGAAGTCGTCGATGTTGCTGCACACGACCGGGCTGATCATGGAGCGCGCGTTGGCGTTCAGGAAGTCCAGATCCATTTCCAGAATCGGCTGGCCTGCCACCACTTCTGCACCCTCTTCCACCAGGCGAGTAAAGCCCTGACCGTTCAGCGCAACGGTATCAATACCCATATGGACAACGATCTCCGCGCCTTTCTCGGTTTCGAGGCAGAATGCGTGGTTGGTGTTGAAGATTTTAACGATGGTACCGGCAGCAGGAGACACAACGGTTTTATCCGTTGGCTTCACGGCCACGCCGTCACCGACCGCTTTGCTGGCGAAGGCTTCGTCTGGCACCTGCTCAATGGCAACCACGTCACCGGTGACCGGGGAAACCAGCGCGGCAATAGTCACGGCATTTGGCACAGTCTGCGGTTTTGCAGCGGCTGGTGCAGCAGCAGGTGCGGCAGAGGCTTCTGCTGCGGCGACCGGACCGGTGGTTTTCATGGCGTTAGCAATTTTCTCAGCCACGAAGCCGACGATAATCTGCACGCTGGTTTTGTTCAGGCGAATAACGCCGGAGGCACCCAGACGTTTTGCCAGCGCTTCGTTCACCAGAGAAGAGTCTTTCACGTTCAGACGCAGACGGGTGATACAGGCGTCGATACCGGTCAGGTTGTCAGATCCGCCTACTGCGGCGATGTACTGACGCGCCAGACCCGCAACATCCTGCTCTTTATCTGCGCTCACGTTCACGTCCTGACCATCCGCTTCGCTACCGGCAACCGCCAGTTCACGACCCGGAGTCATCAGGTTGAATTTAGTGATGGTGAAGCGGAACACCACGTAGTAGATAACGAAGAACACCAGACCCTGTGGGATCAGCATCCACCAGTGGGTCGCCAGCGGGTTACGGGACGACAGCACCATATCCACCAGACCGGCGCTGAAGCCGAAACCGGCAATCCACTGCATGCTTGCAGCGATGAACACGGAGATACCGGTCAGCACGGCGTGGATCACGTACAGCACTGGCGCAACGAACATGAAGGAGAATTCCAGCGGCTCGGTGATACCGGTGAAGAAGGCCGCGAACGCACCTGCCATCATGATACCCAGCACTTTCGCTTTGTTCTCTGGACGCGCGCAGTGGTAGATAGCCAGCGCTGCACCCGGCAGGCCGAACATCATGATTGGGAAGAAGCCTGCCTGATAACGACCGGTGATACCCACAACCGCTTTACCTGCTTCGATGGACTGTGCGCCACCCAGGAAGTTAGGAATATCGTTAATACCGGCAACGTCGAACCAGAACACGGAGTTCAGCGCGTGGTGCAGACCGACCGGGATCAGCAGGCGGTTGAAGAACGCGTACACGCCCGCACCGACGGAACCCAGCTTCTGGATGTGTTCACCGAAGTTCACCAGACCGTCGAAGATCACCGGCCAGATGTACATCAGGATGAACGCAACGAAGATCATCACGAAAGAGGTGAGGATCGGCACCAGACGACGGCCGCTGAAGAACGACAGCGCTTTCGGCAGCTCAACGCTGCTGAAGCGGTTATACAGTTCCGCAGAGATAATACCGACGAGGATACCCACGAACTGGTTGCTGATCTTACCGAACGCGGCAGGCACCTGGTCCGCCGGGATCTTCTGGATCATGGAAACCGCAGCCGGGGAACAGAGCGTGGTCAGCACCAGGAAGCCCACGAAACCGGTCAGCGCCGCAGCACCGTCTTTGTCTTTGGACATACCGTAAGCCACACCAATGGCGAACAGCACGGACATGTTGTCGATGATGGCGGAACCAGACTTAATGAAGAACGCCGCTAACGCGTTGTCTCCACCCCAGCCTACCGGATCAATCCAGTAACCGACACCCATTAATATCGCTGCCGCTGGCAGCGTGGCAACCGGCACCATAAGCGCGCGGCCAACCTTTTGTAAATAACCTAGAATACTCACTTTCTTCCCCCTATGAGACCCCGTTTCAGGCACGTTCTCAGCTGTGTTTTTTATTGTGTCACTAACTATAAATACAGTTGATGATTCACTGGCATTGTGAGTGTGTGGAAAATTAATTCGTATCGCAAATTAAACACCCATTTTTTGTGATTTTTGTCACCAAATATCGTAATTAACCCTCCCTTTCACTGGCTAACAGCGAAAACTTATTTTATCATTCAAAAAATCAAGACGGATTGATCCGGCCTGAAAGGTTCCAGGTTACGCTTAAGTATCAGGCTGCAAGAATCATCCGCCCACGTTTCTACTTAAACTTTAGAGGTGAACAATGAGACTGATTCCCCTGACAACAGCTGAACAAGTCGGTAAATGGGCTGCTCGTCATATCGTTAACCGCATTAACGCATTCAAACCAACTGCCGATCGTCCGTTCGTTCTCGGCCTCCCAACCGGCGGCACGCCGCTGACCGCCTATAAAGCACTGGTTGAGATGCACAAAGCAGGCCAGGTTAGCTTCAAGCACGTTGTGACCTTCAACATGGACGAATACGTCGGCCTGCCGAAGGAGCATCCGGAAAGCTACCATAGCTTCATGCACCGTAATTTCTTTGATCACGTTGATATTCCAGCTGAAAACATTAACCTGCTGAATGGTAACGCGCCTGATATTGACGCAGAATGCCGTCAGTACGAAGAAAAAATCCGTTCCTACGGTAAAATCCATCTGTTCATGGGCGGCGTGGGTAACGATGGTCACATCGCCTTTAACGAGCCGGCGTCTTCTCTGGCTTCCCGTACCCGCATTAAAACGCTGACCCATGACACCCGCGTGGCAAACTCCCGCTTCTTTGACGGCGACGTGAACCAGGTTCCAAAATACGCCCTGACCGTTGGCGTAGGCACCCTGCTGGATGCCGAAGAGGTGATGATTCTGGTGCTGGGCGGCGTGAAGGCGCAGGCGCTCCAGGCTGCCGTTGAAGGCAACGTTAACCACATGTGGACCATCAGCTGCCTGCAGCTGCACCCTAAAGCCGTCGTTGTGTGTGACGAACCGTCCACAATGGAGCTGAAGGTGAAAACGTTGAAATACTTCAACGAGCTGGAAGCAGAGAACATCAAAGGTCTGTAACTGAATAACCGCCTCTCAGTATAGAGGCGGTCGCTTTTTTTAAACCGGGGGTCGTTATGTACGCTTTAACCCACGGTCGGATTTATACCGGCCATGAAATTCTGGATGACCACGCGATTGTTATCGCGAATGGCCTGATTGAACGTGTTTGCCCGCTGGCCGAGCTGCCGCCGGAGATGGAACAGCGCTCACTCAATGGAGCAATAATCTCCCCCGGTTTTATCGACGTACAGCTTAACGGCTGCGGCGGCGTGCAGTTTAATGACACAGCCGATGCGGTGACGGTTGAAACGCTGGAGATCATGCAGAAAGCCAACGAGAAATCGGGCTGCACCAGCTATCTGCCCACGCTGATTACCAGCAGCGATGACCTGATGAAGCAGGGTATCCGCGTGATGCGCGAATATCTGGCGAAACATCCTAACCAGGCGCTGGGTCTGCACCTCGAAGGACCGTGGCTGAACATGGTCAAGAAAGGTACGCATAACCCGGACTACGTCCGCAAACCGGACGCTGAGCTGGTTGACTACATGTGTGCTAACGCCGATGTCATCACCAAAGTGACGCTTGCACCTGAAATGACCGGCACTGACGTTATCAGCAAGCTGGCTGCCGCCAGTATTGTGGTGTCAGCAGGTCACTCAAACGCCACGCTGAAAGAAGCCAAAGCGGGCTTCCGCGCAGGTATTACCTTTGCGACCCACCTTTATAACGCTATGCCGTATATTACGGGCCGCGAACCGGGTCTAGTCGGGGCAATTCTGGATGAGCCAGACGTTTACTGCGGCATTATCGCCGACGGCCTGCACGTTGATTACACCAACATCCGCAACGCCAAGCGCCTGAAAGGTGACAAGCTCTGTCTGGTGACAGATGCCACAGCGCCAGCAGGGGCAAATATTGAGCAGTTCATTTTTGCTGGTAAAACAATATACTACCGCAATGGACTCTGTGTGGATGAGAACGGCACGCTGAGCGGTTCTGCCCTGACGATGATTGAAGGGGTGCGTAACCTGGTCGAGCACTGCGGTATTGCCCTTGATGAAGTGCTGCGTATGGCAACGCTTTACCCGGCTCGCGCAATGGGCGTGGATAAACAGCTTGGCGGAATTGCACCGGGTATGGTTGCAAACCTGACGGCGTTCACACACGATTATAAAATTATTAAGACCATCGTTAATGGTAACGAGGTCGTCACTGAGTAAGTAAAAGTATGACACCAGGCGGACAAGCTCAAATCGGTAATGTCGATCTCGTTAAACAACTTAACAGCGCGGCAGTTTATCGCCTGATTGACTCACACGGGCCAATCTCTCGAATTCAGATAGCCGAACAAAGCCAGCTTGCTCCCGCCAGCGTGACAAAAATTACGCGTCAGCTTATTGAGCGCGGCCTGATCAAAGAAGTCGATCAGCAGGCCTCCACCGGGGGGCGCCGCGCCATCTCCATCGTGACCGAAACCCGCAACTTTCAGGCCATTGGTGTGCGTCTTGGTCGTCATGACACCACCCTTACGCTCTACGATCTGAGCAGCAAAGCCATCGCCGAAGAGCACTATCCCCTGCCGGAACGCACCCAGGAGACGCTGGAACACGCTCTGCTGAACACCATCGAGCAGTTTATCGAGAGCTGTCAGCGCAAGATCCGTGAACTCATTGCTATCTCCGTGATTCTACCGGGCCTTGTCGACCCGGAAAGCGGCGTTATTCGCTATATGCCGCACATTCAGGTGGAGAACTGGGGGCTGGTGGACGCGCTGGAAAAGCGCTTCAAGGTTACCTGCTTTGTGGGTCACGACATTCGCTCGCTGGCGCTGGCAGAGCACTACTTTGGTGCGAGCCAGGACTGCGAAGACTCTATTCTGGTGCGCGTTCACCGTGGTACGGGCGCGGGCATTATCTCCAACGGCCGCATTTTCATCGGCCGCAACGGCAACGTGGGCGAGATCGGCCACATTCAGGTGGAACCCCTCGGCGAGCGCTGCCACTGCGGCAACTTCGGCTGCCTTGAAACGGTGGCTGCCAACGCCGCCATTGAACACCGCGTTCGTCATCTGCTGGAACAAGGCTACCAAAGCCGCGTAACCCTGGACGACTGTAAGATCGGCGCCATCTGCAAGGCCGCCAATAAGGGCGATGCGCTGGCCTGCGAGGTTATCGAGCAGGTTGGGCGTCACCTGGGTAAAACCATCGCCATCGCCATCAACCTGTTCAACCCGCAGAAAGTGGTGATCGCCGGTGAAATTGTCGAAGCAGAAAAAGTCTTACTGCCCGCTATCGAAGGCTGCATCAATACCCAGGCGCTGAAGGCGTTTCGCCAGGGCTTACCGGTGGTGCGCTCTACGCTGGATCACCGCTCCGCGATCGGTGCTTTTGCCCTGGTAAAACGCGCCATGCTCAACGGTATTCTCCTGCAACATTTGCTGGAAAGTTGATCGGACCTTATAGTAACGCCTTCTTTTTTTGATGTCGGGAAGTCCATGACCATTAAGAATGTAATTTGTGATATCGACGGCGTGCTGATGCACGACAACGTTGCCGTGCCGGGTGCTGCGGAGTTTCTTTACCGCATCATCGACAAAGGAATGCCACTGGTTCTTCTCACGAACTACCCTTCCCAAACCGGTCAGGATCTGGCAAACCGCTTTGCCACCGCGGGCGTCAACGTCCCGGACAGCGTGTTTTATACCTCCGCAATGGCGACGGCAGATTTTCTGAAGCGTCAGGAAGGGAAAAAAGCCTACGTGGTCGGTGAAGGCGCGCTGATCCACGAGCTGTATAAGGCAGGCTTTACCATTACCGACGTGAACCCGGACTTTGTGATTGTCGGCGAAACGCGCTCCTTTAACTGGGAGATGATGCATAAAGCTGCGTACTTTGTCGCCAGCGGCGCGCGTTTCATCGCCACCAACCCGGACACGCACGGCCGTGGGTTTTATCCGGCCTGCGGCGCGCTGTGCGCCGGCATCGAAAAAATCTCGGGCCGTAAGCCGTTTGTGGTCGGTAAACCGAGCCCGTGGATCATCCGCGCCGCGCTGAACAAGATGCAGGCCCACTCCGAAGAAACCGTGATTGTCGGCGACAACCTGCGCACCGATATTCTGGCCGGTTTCCAGGCGGGTCTGGAAACTATTCTGGTGCTTTCCGGCGTCTCGCAAATTGATGACATTGACTCCATGCCCTTCCGCCCGAGCTGGATTTACCCCTCCGTCGACGAAATCGACATCATCTGATTACAAACCACGCCTCAGGGCGTGGTTTTTCATTTTCAGCCCATACAAATAAACACCCATCTAACGAAAGGCGCATTTTATTGCATAACCATCAATAAAAGCGCTCATGACGTACTCTTTTTTCACTATTCAACAATCGCCATTGCACTTTTTCCGTTTTAGGCTGCAAAACCCTTGCGTGCCCTGCCCCTTTGCGGCATTTTCATAAGCAAGCAACATTACAAAGCAACAGGGTTAACGGAGAAGGTTATGTGTTCAATTTTTGGCGTACTGGATATTAAAACTGACGCGGGCGAACTGCGTAAAAAGGCACTCGAACTGTCCCGCCTGATGCGCCATCGCGGTCCGGACTGGTCCGGCGTTTACGCCAGCGATAAAGCGATTCTGGCTCATGAACGTCTGTCGATTGTTGACGTCAACGCCGGAGCACAGCCGCTGTACAACGAGAAAAAAACGCACGCGCTGGCCGTCAACGGTGAGATCTACAACCATCAGGCGCTGCGCGCAGAATACGGCGATCGCTACGCCTTCCAGACCGGCTCAGACTGCGAAGTGATCCTGGCGCTGTATCAGGAGAAAGGTCCGGAGTTTCTGGACGATCTGCAGGGCATGTTTGCCTTCGCCCTGTACGACAGCGAAAAAGACGCTTACCTGATTGGCCGTGACCACATCGGCATTATCCCGCTGTACATGGGCCACGATGAGCACGGCAACTTCTACGTTGCATCCGAAATGAAAGCCCTGGTCCCGGTGTGCCGCACCATCAAAGAGTTCCCGGCGGGCAGCTACCTGTGGAGCAAAGACGGCGAGATCCGCCAGTACTACCAGCGCGACTGGTTCGACTATGACGCGGTGAAAGACAACGTGACTGACAAAGCCGAGCTGCGTCAGGCGCTGGAAGATTCCGTAAAAAGCCACCTGATGTCAGACGTGCCGTACGGCGTGCTGCTCTCCGGCGGGCTGGACTCCTCCGTGATCTCCGCCATCACCAAGAAGTTCGCCGCGCGCCGCGTGGAGGATCAGGAGCGCTCTGAAGCCTGGTGGCCGCAGCTGCACTCCTTCGCCGTGGGCCTGGAAGGCGCACCTGACCTGAAGGCCGCGCAGGAAGTGGCAAACCATCTCGGCACCGTGCACCATGAGATTCACTTCACCGTGCAGGAAGGCCTGGATGCGATCCGCGATGTGATCTATCACATTGAAACCTATGACGTGACCACCATCCGCGCCTCTACGCCGATGTACCTGATGTCGCGTAAGATCAAGGCGATGGGCATCAAGATGGTGCTGTCCGGTGAAGGTTCCGACGAAGTGTTTGGCGGCTATCTTTACTTCCATAAGGCGCCAAACGCCAAAGAGCTGCACGAAGAAACCGTGCGTAAGCTGCAGGCGCTGCATATGTTTGACTGCGCGCGTGCCAACAAAGCAATGTCCGCTTGGGGCGTGGAAGCGCGCGTGCCCTTCCTGGACAAGGCTTTCCTCGACGTGGCGATGCGCATTAACCCGCAGGATAAAATGTGCGGCAACGGCAAAATGGAAAAACATATCCTGCGCGAATGCTTCGAATCCTACCTGCCGGCAAGCGTTGCTTGGCGTCAGAAAGAGCAGTTCTCCGATGGCGTAGGTTACAGCTGGATCGACACCCTGAAAGAGGTAGCGGCAAAACAGGTTTCTGATCAACAGCTGGAAACCGCAAGCTTCCGCTTCCCGTACAACACGCCGGGTTCCAAAGAAGCGTATCTGTACCGCGAGATTTTCGAAGAGCTTTTCCCGGTTCCGAGTGCCGCTGAGTGTGTGCCGGGTGGCCCGTCCGTCGCCTGCTCTTCCGCCAAAGCCATTGAATGGGATGAATCGTTCAAATCCATGAACGATCCGTCAGGACGCGCGGTAGGCGTTCACCAGTCAGCCTATAAATAAGGTTCAGAATGCAATCAGGCCCTCCGGGGCCTGATTTTTTTTGCCTCACTTTTCATCGCTTAAAACCGATTAATAACCAATAATTGTCGAATATTCGGCCTCGCTGTTCGCAACCTAACCAAACGATCGCATTCCGGCTATTTTCGTTGAAAAAGGTGTTGACGCTGCAAGGGTCTATACGCATAATGCGCCCCGCAACGCCGATAAGGTAACGCGAAAAAAAGATGGCTACGTAGCTCAGTTGGTTAGAGCACATCACTCATAATGATGGGGTCACAGGTTCGAATCCCGTCGTAGCCACCATCTTTTTTGCGGGAGTGGCGAAATTGGTAGACGCACCAGATTTAGGTTCTGGCGCCGCAAGGTGTGCGAGTTCAAGTCTCGCCTCCCGCACCATTCCCAGGTAAGCGTTGCACGGATGGGGTATCGCCAAGCGGTAAGGCACCGGTTTTTGATACCGGCATTCCCTGGTTCGAATCCAGGTACCCCAGCCATATTTCTTCGATTTTGCGGTTCTCCGCGGTATTGGGGTATCGCCAAGCGGTAAGGCACCGGTTTTTGATACCGGCATTCCCTGGTTCGAATCCAGGTACCCCAGCCATCGAAGATTTTAGTACTGGCTACGTAGCTCAGTTGGTTAGAGCACATCACTCATAATGATGGGGTCACAGGTTCGAATCCCGTCGTAGCCACCATATTAGTAATCTGTCGAATGATTCGATAGACTAGAAAAAATTGTTGGGGTATCGCCAAGCGGTAAGGCTCTGGTTTCTGATACCAGCATTCCGAGGTTCGAATCCTCGTACCCCAGCCAATTTAAAAAGTCGTTAAGCAGTCTGTTTAACGCAATTGGGGTGTCGCCAAGCGGTAAGGCACTGGTTTCTGATACCAGCATTCCGGGGTTCGAATCCCTGCACCCCAGCCACTCAAGTAACAAAAAAGCCCGCTCTGCGGGCTTTTTTGTTTTTGTCGTCAGTACCGTGCGGCCTAATGCCCTCTCCCACAGGGAGAGGGGAATAAGATTAGAGTCCGAGTGCGTATTTCAGCGCCTGACGCTTCAAACCGCCCGCACGCTCTGCCGCCATCAATCCAATATTACGCAAAATGCGCACCGGCCCCAGGTCGTTGCTGAATCCGGCGTAGAACAGATCCATCCCCGACTGCATGATGAAGTTATCCGCCATGCGCCGCGTCTGGTAGCGCTTCAGCACCTGATGACTGGCCCAGGCTTCCGCATGGCCGCGCGCGTTGCTCAGCACGTCCAATAAGGCGTCAACGTCACGGTATCCAAGATTTACGCCCTGCCCGGCCAGCGGATGAATGGTGTGTGCCGCATCGCCCACCAGCGCTAACCCCTCGCGGGCATACTGCAGGGCATGGCGGCGCGTGAGGGGGAATGCGCCAGCCGCCACCGGCGTGACGTGGCCCAGGCGGCTCGGGAAATGCAGCATAATCTCACGCTGTAATTGTTCCATCGAAAGCCCCTGCAGCTGGCGAATGCGCGCCGGTTTGTCGTACCACACCAGCGACGCCCAGCTATCAAACAGCGGTAAAAACGCGTGCGGGCCGTTCGGGGTGAAGTGCTGCCAGGTGCTTTCGCCGGGCGCATTTTCAGACTGAACGGTGATCAGCATGCAGGACTGCTGATACTGCCAGGCGTGAACGCCAATTCCGGCCATCTGTCTGACCTGCGAGTTGGCGCCATCGGCTCCCACCACCAGCTTCACGGCCAGCTCGTCATCGTTGTCCAGCGTCAGAATATAGCCACCGTCATGACGATGCAGTGCCTTGAGCGAGGCAGGCACGCGCAGCGTCACCTTTGGATGCGCCTCCAGCGCCTGCCAGAGCGCGAGCTGGAGCACGTTATTCTCTACCATATAGCCCAAGCGCGGCAGCTTCAGCTCGGCGGCATCAAACGCGACGTGGGCATTTTCCCACTCCCAGGTTTCGAGGCGGCTATAGGGATGCGCACGCATCGCCAGCACCGCCTCCCAGACGCCCAGCCCGCGCAGCAGATCGACCGACGCCGCGCTGATGGCAGAAATGCGCACGTCCGGTTTGCTGGCAGGATCGAAGGCCGGCGGAGCAGCCTGTTCAATTACCGTTACCTCGAATCCCTGCTGTGCCAGCCCCAGCGCCAGCGCGCCGCCGACCATACCGCCGCCGACAACGGCAACTTCGGTGTGTTGGAGTGTCATGGTCATTTTTCCTTATTGGAGAATCCCTTAAGTTTACCGGATTTTTGTGGTCTTGAGACGCATAACCTTCACACTGGTCACAACCCCACCAAAGCATTACAATACGCGGCTTGCAATCCTGAGCTGAGCAAGTCGATGACTAAAAAACTCCATATAAAAACCTGGGGCTGTCAGATGAACGAATACGATTCATCCAAGATGGCCGATCTGCTGGATTCAACCCACGGATACCAGCTGACAGAAAACGTGAAAGAAGCGGACGTGCTGCTGCTTAACACCTGTTCGATCCGTGAAAAAGCGCAGGAAAAAGTCTTTCACGTATTAGGCCGCTGGAAGCTCCTCAAGCGTAAAAATCCGGACCTGATCATCGGCGTGGGCGGCTGCGTCGCGTCGCAGGAAGGTAAGCTGATCCGCCAGAGAGCCCCGTATGTGGACATTGTCTTTGGCCCTCAGACCCTGCACCGCCTGCCTGAGATGATCAACAAGGTTCGCGGCAGCCGTAGCCCGGTGGTTGACGTGAGCTTCCCGGAGATCGAAAAGTTTGACCGTCTGCCGGAGCCGCGCGCCGATGGCCCGACCGCCTTCGTCTCCATCATGGAAGGCTGCAACAAATACTGTACTTACTGCGTGGTGCCTTACACCCGTGGTGAAGAGGTCAGCCGCCCGGCGGACGATATTCTGTTTGAAATCGCGCAGCTTGCCGCGCAGGGCGTTCGCGAAGTTAACCTGCTGGGCCAGAACGTTAACGCCTGGCGCGGTGAGAACTACGACGGCACCACCGGCAGCTTTGCCGAACTGCTGCGCCTGGTGGCCGCGATTGACGGTATCGACCGTATCCGCTTTACCACCAGCCATCCAATGGAGTTCACCGACGACATCATTGACGTGTACCGCGATACGCCAGAGCTGGTGAGCTTCCTGCACCTGCCGATTCAGTGCGGCTCCGACCGCGTGCTCAACCTGATGGGCCGCCCGCATACGGTGCTGGAGTACAAATCCACCATACGCAAACTGCTTGCCGCGCGCCCGGATATTCAGATCAGCTCCGACTTTATCGTCGGCTTCCCTGGCGAAACCACCGACGACTTCGAGCGCACCATGAAGCTCATCGGCGAGGTAAACTTCGACGTCAGCTACAGCTTCATCTTCTCTGCGCGTCCGGGAACCCCAGCCGCAGATATGGTTGACGATGTGCCGGAAGAAGAAAAAAAGCAGCGTCTGTATATTCTGCAGGAGCGCATCAACCAGCAGGCCAACGCCTGGAGCCGTCGGATGCTCGGAACCGTCCAGCGTATTCTGGTAGAAGGCACCTCGCGCAAGAGCATTATGGAACTGTCCGGTCGTACCGAGAACAACCGCGTGGTGAACTTTGAAGGCACGCCGGACCTGATCGGTAAATTCGTGGACGTCGAAATTGTCGACGTGCTGACCAACTCACTGCGCGCGAAGCTGGTACGCACCGAGGACGAAATGGGCCTGCGAATTGCTGAATCGCCGGAATCCGTTATTTCGCGCACCCGCAAAGTCAACGATTCTGGCGTGGGAATTTACCAGCCGTGATCCTTCTGGCCTGCCTTTCCGGCAGGCCTTGTATTTCCTCTCATCGTCCCCAATATGCATAGCAATGCTTGCGCCTTTTTTCTCAGGCGTGAATACTTTCGGTATGACAGTTTTATGATGCCAGGCCTACAAAACACTCAAAGAGGAACGGTTTGAATATAGACACGCGTGAAATTAGCCTTGAGCCTGCAGACAACGCTCGCCTGCTGAGCCTGTGCGGGCCGTTTGATGACAACATCAAGCAACTGGAGCGACGTCTGGGTATCGAAATCAATCGTCGCGATAACCATTTCAAACTCACCGGACGCCCTATCTGCGTCAACGCGGCGGCGGATATCCTGCGCAGCCTGTATGTCGATACCGCCCCGATGCGCGGCGAAACGCAGGATATCGAGCCGGAACAAATTCACCTCGCCATTAAAGAAGCACGCGTGCTTGAGCAGAGCGCGGAAAGCGTGCCGGACTACGGCAAGGCGATCAATATTAAGACCAAGCGTGGCGTGATTAAGCCGCGCACGCCGAACCAGGCGCAGTACATCGCCAACATCCTCGACCACGACATCACCTTCGGCGTGGGCCCGGCGGGTACGGGTAAAACCTATCTGGCGGTTGCCGCTGCGGTGGATGCCCTGGAGCGTCAGGACGTGCGTCGTATTCTGCTGACCCGTCCTGCCGTTGAAGCGGGTGAAAAGCTCGGCTTCCTGCCGGGCGATTTAAGTCAGAAAGTGGACCCGTATCTGCGTCCGCTCTACGACGCGCTGTTCGAAATGCTCGGCTTTGAGAAGGTTGAAAAGCTGATTGAGCGTAACGTGATCGAAGTTGCGCCGCTGGCCTACATGCGCGGGCGCACGCTCAACGACGCGTTTATCATTCTTGATGAGAGCCAGAACACCACCATCGAACAGATGAAGATGTTCCTGACGCGTATTGGCTTTAACTCAAAAGCGGTTATCACCGGCGACGTCACCCAGATCGACCTGCCGCGCAGCACCAAGTCGGGCCTGCGCCACGCTATCGAAGTGCTCGCTGAAGTCGACGAAATTAGCTTTAACTTCTTCCACAGCGAAGACGTGGTGCGCCACCCGGTGGTCGCGCGCATCGTTAACGCCTATGAAGCCTGGGAAGAGGCAGATCAAAAACGTAAGGCCGAACTGGCCGCGGAACGCAAGCGCGACGCGCAGGAGCAAGAGAATAAATGAGTCAGGCGATCCTCGATTTACAGCTGGCCTGTGAAGATAATTCCGGTCTGCCAGAAGAGGCACAGTTTCAGAAATGGCTGGATGCGGTTATCCCCCAGTTTCAGGAAGAATCAGAAGTCACGATTCGCCTGGTGGATGAAGCAGAAAGCCATGAGCTTAACCTGACCTACCGCGGGAAAGATAAGCCGACCAACGTGCTCTCTTTCCCGTTCGAAGCGCCACCGGGCATTGAGATGCCTCTGCTGGGCGATCTGATCATCTGCCGTCAGGTGGTTGAACAGGAAGCGAAAGAGCAGCAGAAGCCGCTTGAGGCCCACTGGGCGCATATGGTGGTGCACGGCAGCCTGCACCTGCTGGGCTACGATCACATTGAAGATGACGAAGCGGAAGAGATGGAGTCCCTTGAGACAGAGATAATGCTTGCTCTGGGCTATGAGGATCCGTACATTGCCGAGAAAGAATAGTCAGTCTATTGACCGACTACCGTGCCGCCGCGTAAGGACATCACGCGGCGGCAAACGTTGAACTCACAAGAGAACCCTTAACCAACGCCATGAGCGACGACAATTCACACAGTAGCGACACGACAAACGGTAAAAAGGGATTTTTCTCCCTCATTCTGAACCAGCTTTTCCACGGCGAACCGAAAAACCGTGATGAACTGCTGGAGCTGATTCGTGATTCCGGGCAGAACGACCTTATCGACGAAGATACGCGCGAAATGCTCGAAGGGGTGATGGACATCGCCGACCAGCGCGTCCGCGATATTATGATCCCCCGCTCGCAGATGATTACCCTGAAACGTAACCAGACGCTGGACGAGTGCCTCGATGTGATCATCGAATCCGCCCACTCGCGTTTCCCGGTCATCAGCGAAGACAAAGATCACATCGAAGGGATTTTGATGGCCAAAGATCTGCTGCCGTTTATGCGCAGCGATGCCGAAGCCTTCAGCATGGAAAAAGTGTTACGCCAGGCGGTGGTTGTGCCGGAAAGCAAGCGTGTGGATCGGATGCTGAAAGAGTTTCGCTCTCAGCGCTACCACATGGCGATTGTTATTGATGAATTTGGCGGCGTGTCCGGTCTGGTCACGATCGAGGATATCCTTGAGCTGATCGTCGGCGAAATCGAAGACGAGTATGACGAAGAAGAAGATATCGACTTCCGTCAGCTCAGCCGCCACACCTGGACCGTGCGCGCGCTGGCCTCCATTGAGGACTTCAACGACGCTTTCGGCACCCACTTCAGCGATGAAGAGGTTGATACCATCGGCGGGCTGGTGATGCAGGCCTTTGGTCATCTTCCGGCGCGCGGTGAGACCGTTGACATCGACGGTTACCAATTCAAAGTCGCCATGGCCGACAGCCGACGTATTATTCAGGTTCACGTCAGAACACCGGACGACTCACCGGTGCCAAAACTGGAAGATTAATGTAAATGGCATTTGCCCCATTACTTGAACGCCAGCGCGTCCGTTTGCTGCTGGCGCTGTTGCTCGGAGCCAGCGGTACGCTGGCTTTTTCTCCTTATGACATCTGGCCCGCGGCCATTCTCTCCCTGATGGGGCTGCAGGGCCTGACCCTGAATCGTCGTCCGGTACAGGCTGCCGCCATCGGCTACTTCTGGGGGCTGGGGCTGTTTGGCTCCGGCATCAACTGGGTCTACGTCAGCATCGCGCAGTTTGGCGGCATGCCGGGGCCGGTTAACGTCTTCCTCGTTGTGCTGCTCGCGGCGTATCTCTCGCTCTATACCGGCCTGTTCGCCGGCATTCTCTCCCGCCTGTGGCCTAAAACCACCTGGCTGCGCGTGGCCATTGCCGCGCCGGTTGTCTGGCAAATTACCGAGTTCCTGCGCGGCTGGGTACTCACCGGCTTCCCATGGCTGCAGTTCGGCTACAGCCAGATTGACGGCCCGCTGAAAGGGCTGGCACCGGTGATGGGCGTTGAAGCGATTAACTTCCTGCTGATGGTCGTGAGCGGCCTGCTGGTACTGGCGCTGGTGACGCGCTGCTGGAAGCCGCTGGCCGTGGCGCTGGTGCTGTTCGCCCTGCCCTTCCCGCTGCGCTATATCCAGTGGTATACCCTCGTTCCGGAACGCGCCACGCAGGTATCCATGGTGCAGGGCGATATCCCGCAGTCTATGAAGTGGGACGAAAAAGAGCTGCTGAATACGCTGAAGATCTACGCCAACGCCACCGAAAAGGTGATGGGTAAATCGCAGCTGATTATCTGGCCGGAGTCCGCTATTCCCGATCTGGAAATTAACCAGCAGCCGTTCCTCAACATGATGAACGACCTGCTGCTGGCGCGCGGCAGCACGCTGATCACCGGGATTGTTGACGCACGCCTGAATCAGCAGAACCGCTACGATACCTACAACACCATCATTACGCTCGGCAAGGATAGCGAATACAGCTACGGCTCCACCGACCGTTACAACAAGAACCACCTGGTGCCGTTCGGTGAATTCGTGCCGCTGGAGTCAATTCTTCGCCCGCTGGCACCGTTCTTTGACCTGCCGATGTCCTCATTCAGCCGCGGTCCGTACGTTCAGCCTCAGCTGCACGCCCACAACCTCGCCCTGACGGCGGCTATTTGCTACGAGATCATCCTCGGCGAGCAGGTGCGCGATAACTTCCGTCCGGATACCGACTTCCTGCTGACCATCTCTAATGATGCATGGTTTGGTAAGTCTATTGGCCCGTGGCAGCACTTCCAGATGGCGCGCATGCGTTCCCTGGAGCTGGCGCGTCCGCTGCTGCGCAGCACCAACAACGGCATCACCGCCGTGATTGGTCCGCAGGGTGAAATTCAGGCGATGATCCCGCAGTTTACCCGTGAGGTACTGACCACAAAAGTCACGCCAACCACGGGGCTGACGCCGTACGCCCGCACCGGGAACTGGCCGCTGTGGATTTTGACCGCACTGTTCGGCTTTGGCGCCGTGCTGATGAGCCTGCGTCAGCGTCGTAAATAACCTCACCTTCTGTTGCCGGGTGGCGCTGACGCTTACCCGGCCTACTTTCCCCTTGCTGTAGGTCGGGTAAGGCGCAGCCGCCACCCGACAATCCCTCCCAAATTTTAAATCTGGCACGCCTATTGCTTTGTTTATTCACGCAAACGCAGTTACGGCTTAACGTGCAACCTTGTCGCACCAGCGTAGTTCGTCGGTAGCACCGAAACGGTGCAACGAGAGATTATTGCCTCTGAATGGTGCGGCGCGCTTCGCAAAAATAAACAATAACGCAGCAAAATCTTTACATTAAGCCAGACTAAATGTTAACAAGCTTGCATAACACTGCACTCGCATCGCGCGAGATATAACAACATCACAATGGGTATCAATGCGTCACTGGCGCTGATAAGAAAGGAGTTGGGTATGCAATTACGTAAACTGGCCACAGCAATGCTGGTGATGGGGATGTCTGCAGGCGTCGTTCACGCTGAAGACGCTCCGGCAGCAGGAAGCACTCTCGACAAGATTGCCAAAAACGGCGTGATCGTGGTCGGCCACCGTGAATCTTCTGTCCCGTTCTCTTACTACGACAACACGCAAAAAGTCGTGGGCTATTCACAGGACTACTCCAACGCCATCGTTGAAGCTGTGAAGAAAAAGCTGAACAAACCTGACCTGCAGGTAAAGCTGATTCCAATCACCTCGCAGAACCGTATTCCCCTGCTGCAGAACGGCACATTCGATTTTGAGTGCGGTTCTACCACCAACAACCTCGAGCGTCAGAAACAGGCCGCCTTCTCCGACACGATCTTCGTGGTAGGGACGCGTCTGCTGACCAAGAAAGGCGGCGAGATTAAAGATTTTGCTGACCTGAAGGGTAAAGCCGTCGTTGTGACGTCGGGTACTACGTCAGAAGTGCTGCTGCACAAGCTGAACGACGAGAAGAAAATGGATATGCGCATCATCAGCGCGAAAGACCATGGCGACTCCTTCCGTACTCTGGAAAGCGGCCGTGCCGTCGCGTTTATGATGGATGATGCCCTGCTGGCAGGTGAACGTGCAAAAGCGAAGAAACCTGACAACTGGGAAATCGTCGGCACCGCGCAGTCTAAAGAGGCCTACGGCTGTATGCTGCGTAAAGATGACGCTGACTTCAAAAAGCTGATTGATGACACCATCGCGCAGGCGCAGACCTCCGGCGAAGCGGCAAAATGGTTCGACAAGTGGTTCAAGAACCCGATTCCACCAAAGAACCTCAACATGAACTTCGAACTGTCTGACGACATGAAAGCGCTGTTCAAAACACCAAACGACAAAGCTCTTAACTAATTAGAACGACAGGGGCGGGATCTCCTGCCCTCTCGATTGTCGGGAAGCATGGACAGACTATACGTTGAGTGGATCGTTCCCCACTCGGCGCGAAAAATGAGCTTCTCACCAATCTTCGAGGGTAGCGCTGCTACCCTTTTTTTTCTGGAGTTTATTATGTCAATTGACTGGAACTGGGGCATCTTTCTGCAACAAGCCCCGTTCGGCAACACCACCTATCTTGGCTGGCTGTGGAGCGGCTTTCAGGTTACCGTCGCGCTATCGATAACGGCGTGGATCATCGCGTTTCTTGTCGGATCGCTGTTCGGTATTCTGCGCACCGTCCCTAACCGCTTTCTTTCAACGCTCGGCACGCTTTATGTGGAACTGTTCCGTAACGTTCCGCTGATCGTGCAGTTCTTTACCTGGTATCTGGTCATTCCGGAACTGCTGCCGGAAAATATCGGCATGTGGTTCAAGGCGGAGCTTGACCCTAACGTCCAGTTCTTCGTCTCTTCCATGCTGTGTCTGGGGCTGTTCACCGCCGCGCGCGTCTGCGAGCAGGTGCGTGCCGCCATTCAGTCACTGCCGCGCGGGCAAAAGAACGCTGCGCTGGCGATGGGGCTGACGCTGCCGCAGGCCTACCGCTACGTGCTGCTGCCAAACGCGTATCGCGTTATCGTGCCGCCGATGACCTCCGAGATGATGAACCTGGTGAAAAACTCGGCCATCGCCTCGACGATTGGCCTGGTGGATATGGCCGCGCAGGCGGGCAAGCTGCTGGATTATTCCGCCCATGCATGGGAATCCTTCACGGCGATCACGCTCGCGTATGTTCTGATTAACGCTTTCATCATGCTGGTGATGAACCTGGTTGAACGCAAAATTCGCCTGCCGGGCAATCTGGGGGGCAAATAATGTACGAGTTTGACTGGAGTTCTATCGTTCCATCCCTGCCTTACCTGCTGGATGGCCTGGCGATCACCTTAAAGATCACCGTAATTGCCATCATCATCGGTATCGTCTGGGGCACCCTGCTGGCGGTCATGCGCCTGTCGAGCTTTAAGCCGCTCGCCTGGTTCGCCACCGCCTATGTCAACGTCTTCCGCTCCATCCCGCTGGTGATGGTGCTGCTGTGGTTTTACCTGATAGTGCCCGGTTTCCTGCAGAACGTGCTGGGGCTGTCGCCGAAAACCGATATCCGCCTGATCTCCGCCATGGTGGCGTTCTCGATGTTCGAGGCCGCGTACTATTCCGAGATTATCCGTGCGGGTATTCAGAGCATCTCACGCGGGCAGTCCAGCGCTGCGCTGGCGCTGGGGATGACCCACTGGCAATCCATGCAGCTTATTATTCTGCCGCAGGCGTTTCGCGCCATGGTTCCGCTCCTGCTGACCCAGGGCATCGTGCTGTTCCAGGATACCTCGCTGGTTTATGTCCTGAGCCTGGCAGACTTCTTCCGTACCGCGTCCACCATTGGCGAGCGTGATGGTACGCAGGTTGAGATGGTGCTCTTCGCGGGTGGAGTCTATTTTGTGATTAGTTTAAGCGCATCGCTGTTGGTCAGTTGGCTGAAGAAAAGGACTGTGTAATGATTTCCCTGAAAAATGTTTCTAAATGGTATGGGCACTTTCAGGTGCTGACCGACTGCTCCACCGAAGTGAAAAAAGGCGACGTGGTGGTGGTGTGTGGGCCCTCCGGCTCTGGTAAGTCGACGCTGATCAAAACCGTGAACGGCCTCGAGCCGGTGCAGCAGGGTGAGATCGTCGTCAACGGCACCAAAGTGAACGACAAGAAAACCAACCTGGCCCAGCTTCGCTCCCACGTCGGCATGGTGTTCCAGCATTTTGAGCTGTTCCCCCACCTCTCTATTATCGAGAACCTGACGCTGGCGCAGGTAAAAGTGCTTAAGCGCGATAAAAAAGCGGCGCGCGAGAAAGGCTTAAAATTACTGGAACGCGTGGGGCTTTCGGCACATGCCAATAAGTTCCCGGCACAGCTTTCCGGCGGGCAGCAGCAGCGCGTGGCGATCGCCCGCGCGCTGTGTATGGATCCGGTGGCGATGCTATTTGATGAGCCAACGTCGGCGCTTGATCCTGAGATGATCAACGAAGTGCTGGACGTGATGGTTGAACTGGCGCACGAAGGGATGACCATGATGGTGGTAACCCACGAAATGGGCTTCGCCCGTAAAGTGGCCAACCGCGTGATCTTTATGGACGAAGGGAAAATTGTCGAAGACTCACCGAAAGAAGAGTTCTTCGCTAACCCGAAATCCGACCGCGCCAAAGACTTCCTCGCTAAAATCCTGCATTAATCTTCCCGGTGCGCAATCTGCGGATTGCGCACTGCTTCACGCTTTCACGCTCTGCTTCTCGTCGGCGTCACACTGCAGCGTTAACCTTGTCACAAAATAACGCTACGTATGGAGAACGCTATGGCACAGCCTATTATTCTCGATTGCGATCCGGGTCATGATGACGCGATCGCCCTCGTCCTCGCTCTTGCCTCCCCTGAGCTCGACGTAAAAGCCGTCACCTCGTCCGCCGGAAACCAGACGCCGGACAAAACCCTGCGCAACGTGCTGCGCATGCTGACGCTGCTCAAACGCACCGATATTCCGGTGGCAGGCGGTGCCATCAGGCCGCTGATGCGCGAGCTGATCATTGCGGACAACGTTCACGGGGAAAGCGGGCTGGATGGCCCAGCGCTGCCGGAGCCTGGCTTTGCGCCGCAAAGCTGCACCGCCGTAGAGCTGATGGCAAAGGTGCTGCGTGAAAGCGCAGTGCCCGTGACGCTGGTGGCGACAGGCCCGCAGACCAACGTTGCGCTGCTGCTTAACAGCCATCCGGAACTGCACGATAAAATCGCCCGTATCGTCATAATGGGCGGCTCAATGGGGCTGGGTAACTGGACGCCTGCGGCGGAGTTCAACATCTTTGTAGACCCGGAAGCGGCGGAGATCGTCTTTCAGTCAGGATTACCGATTGTGATGGCGGGACTGGATGTTACCCACCGCGCGCAGATTATGGCAGACGATATTGCGCGTTTCCGCGCCGTGGGCAACCCGGTTGCGACAACCGTGGCGGAGCTGCTGGACTTCTTTATGGAGTACCACAAAGCCGAGAAGTGGGGCTTCCGCGGCGCGCCGCTGCACGATCCGTGCACCGTTGCCTGGCTGTTAAAACCGGAAATGTTCACCACGGTCGACCGCTGGGTTGGCGTGGAGACGCAGGGGAAATATACGCAGGGCATGACCGTGGTGGATTATTACTCGCTGACGGGGAATAAACCGAATACCACGGTGATGGTGGACATCAATCGGGAAGCGTTTGTGGATTTGCTGGCGGAAAGGCTGGCTTACTATTGTGCGGCCTGATGCCCTCACCCCGGCCCTCTCCCACAGGGAGAGGGAGCAAACACTAAAAACGGCAACGGGGTTGCCGTTTTGCTTTTACCTTGTGCGGCCTGATGCCCTCACCCCGGCCCTCTCCCACAGGGAGAGGGTGCAGACACTAAAAACGGCAACGTCGTTGCCGTTTTGCTTTTATTTATGGCTCAAACGGCCGGCGCTGGAACTGATCGTGCCCGCACTTCGGACACAGCGGCAGCACGTCCGGCGTGTAAACTGCAATGTGGTGATGGCACTTCTCGCACACCAGATTCCCCAGCCCAACCACCTCACCGCTGTGGTAGACCCCGTGGTGGTTCAAATCCTGGAACACCTCTCGCCACTCCAGCTGGGTTTTATCGGTGATATCCGCCAGTTCCTGCCATAGGCTCTCTTTGATTACCCGCATAAAGACGCTGTCGGCAACTTCATCCTGACTCTCTTCGTAGCTGCGGGCAAACTCCTCCAGGTCGCGGCGTACCGCGCGCGTCACCTCTTCAATTTCGGTTCGCGTTAACTCACCCGTTTGCGCCACCCGCACGCGCGCCTGTTCAACCAGCGCATCGATATCGCGCTCGCCGTTACGCAGCCGTTCCGTCAGTGTCGCCACCAGTTCGCGGTAAAATTGAGCAACCTTGTTCATCATTTTGCCTCCCGGGTAAGTAACTATCTCTAATAATAGACCTTATTTCGCCGCCGCTTTGTCAGGTGAAGCACAGACCCGGTAAATTCCTGCAAAGTGCATTTGTGCGAAAGGCTGTTTTGACGCGGGCGTTTGGGCTATGCTATGCGGATCTGAATTACCACATCCATTGGCTACATTTGTAGCTGTATTGAAAACAGGACCACTGGCTGCCATGCAAGAGCAATACCGCCCGGAAGAGATAGAATCAAAAGTCCAGCAACACTGGGACGAGAAGCGCACCTTTGAAGTAACCGAAGACGAGAGCAAAGAGAAGTATTACTGCCTGTCGATGCTTCCCTATCCTTCTGGTCGACTACACATGGGCCACGTGCGTAACTACACCATCGGTGATGTGATTGCACGCTACCAGCGTATGCTGGGCAAAAACGTGCTGCAGCCAATCGGCTGGGATGCTTTCGGTCTGCCTGCGGAAGGCGCGGCGGTAAAAAACAATACCGCCCCGGCGCCGTGGACGTACGACAACATCGCGTACATGAAAAACCAGCTCAAAATGCTGGGCTTTGGCTATGACTGGAGCCGCGAGCTGGCAACCTGCACCCCGGAATACTACCGCTGGGAACAAAAATTCTTCACCGAGCTGTATAAAAAAGGCCTGGTGTACAAGAAGACCTCTGCCGTTAACTGGTGCCCGAACGACCAAACCGTTCTGGCAAACGAACAGGTTATCGACGGCTGCTGCTGGCGCTGCGACACCAAAGTTGAGCGTAAAGAGATCCCTCAGTGGTTTATCAAAATCACCGCCTACGCTGACGAACTGCTGCGCGATCTGGATAACCTGGATCACTGGCCTGACACCGTTAAGACCATGCAGCGCAACTGGATCGGGCGTTCTGAAGGCGTAGAAATTACCTTCAACGTTGAGCACTACGACCAAACACTAACCGTCTATACCACTCGTCCGGACACCTTCATGGGCGCGACCTACCTGGCCGTGGCCGCAGGTCACCCGCTGGCGCAGAAAGCAGCCGAAAACAATCCGGAGCTGGCGACCTTCATCGACGAATGCCGCAATACCAAAGTGGCCGAAGCCGACATGGCGACGATGGAGAAAAAAGGTGTGGATACCGGCTTTAAAGCGATCCACCCACTGACCGGCGAAGCCATCCCTGTCTGGGCGGCGAACTTCGTGCTGATGGAGTACGGTACGGGCGCGGTCATGGCCGTACCGGGCCACGATCAGCGCGACTATGAATTTGCATCCAAATACGGCCTGAACATCAAGCCGGTGATCCTGAACGCCGACGGTTCTGAACCCGACCTGTCTGAGCAAGCGCTGACTGAAAAAGGCACCCTGTTCAACTCCGGTGAGTTCAGCGGCCTGAGCTTTGAAGAGGGCTTCAACGCCATTGCCGACAAGCTGGCCTCTCTGGGCGTGGGGGAGCGTAAGGTTAACTTCCGTCTGCGCGACTGGGGGGTTTCCCGCCAGCGTTACTGGGGTGCGCCAATCCCGATGGTGACTCTGGAAGACGGCACCGTGATGCCAACGCCAGAAGATCAGCTGCCGGTGATCCTGCCGGAAGACGTAGTCATGGACGGCATTACCAGCCCGATCAAAGCCGATCCTGAGTGGGCGAAGACCACCGTCAACGGCCAGCCTGCGCTGCGCGAAACTGACACCTTCGACACCTTTATGGAGTCCTCCTGGTACTACGCGCGCTACACCTGCCCGCAGTATCAGGAAGGCATGCTGGATTCCGATGCGGCAAACTACTGGCTGCCGGTAGACATCTACATTGGCGGTATCGAACACGCCATCATGCACCTGCTCTACTTCCGCTTCTTCCACAAGCTGATGCGTGATGCAGGCATGGTGAACTCTGACGAGCCGGCTAAGCAGCTGCTGTGTCAGGGAATGGTACTGGCGGATGCCTTCTATTACGTCGGCGAGAACGGCGAGCGTAACTGGGTTTCTCCGGTTGATGCGATTGTCGAGCGCGACGAGAAAGGCCGTATCGTTAAGGCGAAAGACGCTAAAGGTCATGAACTGGTTTACACCGGCATGAGCAAGATGTCCAAGTCCAAAAACAACGGCATCGACCCGCAGGTCATGGTTGAACGCTACGGCGCAGACACCGTACGTCTGTTCATGATGTTTGCTTCTCCGGCTGACATGACCCTTGAGTGGCAGGAATCCGGCGTGGAAGGCGCGAACCGCTTCCTGAAGCGCGTCTGGAAACTGGTTTATGAGCACACCTCTCAGGGCGAAGCTCCGGCCCTCAACGTGGCTGCACTGACTGAAGATCAGCAGGCCCTGCGTCGTGATGTTCATAAAACGATTGCAAAAGTCACCGATGATATTGGTCGTCGTCAGACCTTCAATACCGCAATTGCGGCTATTATGGAACTGATGAACAAGCTGGCGAAAGCACCGCAGGAAGGCGAGCAGGATCGTGCCTTAATGCGTGAAGCGCTGCTGGCCGTCGTTCGCATGCTGAACCCGTTCACCCCGCACGCCAGCTTTACCCTGTGGCAGGAGCTGAAAGGCGAAGGCGATATCGACAACGCGCCGTGGCCGGTCGCAGACGAAGCGGCAATGGTGGAAAACACCACGCTGGTCGTGGTACAGGTTAACGGCAAGGTGCGCGGTAAAATTACCGTGGCCGTAGATGCAAGCGAAGAGCAGGTTCGCGAACGCGCAGGCCAGGAACCGCTGGTTGCGAAATATCTTGAGGGCGTTACCCTACGTAAAGCGATCTACGTACCGGGTAAATTGCTGAATCTGGTCGTTGGCTAAGCGCGGGAGGAAACGTGCGACAACTGGCAACAATACTCTTATCTCTGGCGGTGCTTGTCACCGCTGGCTGCGGCTGGCACCTGCGCAACACCACGGCAGTGCCTGCCCAGATGAAAACGATGATTTTCGACTCATCGGATCCGAATGGTCCGCTCAGCCGTGCCATTCGTAACCAGCTGCGCCTGAACGGCGTTGAGCTTGTCGAGAAAGATACGCTGCGCCAGGATGTACCGTCTCTCCGTGTTCTGGGTATGACCCTGAGCAAAGATACGGCTTCTATCTTCCAGGACGGGCGTACCGCTGAGTACCAGATGGTCATGTCGGTTAACGCGGCAGTGCTAATCCCGGGTAAAGACATCTACCCAATCAGCACCAAAGTGTACCGTTCGTTCTTTGATAACCCGCAAACGGCTCTGGCGAAAGATGCCGAGCAGCAGATTATCATCAACGAAATGTACGACAAGGCTGCAGAACAGCTGATCCGCAAACTGCCGAGTATTGCCGCATCAACGAAGCAGGGCTCTGACATCATCGAAAAACCGGATGCCGATGCGTCTCCTGTTTCTACCTCCATGGGTAACTGATGATCAGGCTGTATCCTGAACAACTCCGCGCGCAGCTCAATGAAGGGCTGCGCGCGGCGTATCTGCTTCTCGGAAACGATCCGCTTTTACTTCAGGAAAGCCTTGATGCCGTTCGCCATGTGGCGGCGACTCAGGGCTTCGATGAACACCACACGTTCCAGTTGGATAACAGTACCGACTGGAATGCCCTCTTTTCGCTCTGCCAGGCGATGAGCCTGTTTGCGTCGCGCCAGACGATCCAGATCCTGCTCCCGGAAAATGGTCCTAACGCGGCGATCAATGAACAGCTTGCTACGCTGGTTAGCCTGTTGCACAGCGATCTGCTGCTGATTGTACGCGGCAACAAGCTCACCAAAGCGCAGGAAAACGCAGCATGGGTTACCCAGCTGGCGACTCACGCAGTGCTGGTTACCTGCCAGACGCCTGAACAGGCACACCTGCCAAAATGGGTCGCCGCGCGCGCAAAACAGCATAACCTGCAGCTGGATGACGCAGCGAATCAACTGCTTTGCTACTGCTATGAAGGCAACCTGCTGGCGCTGGCACAGGCGCTGGACAGGCTCTCCCTGCTGTGGCCTGACGGTAAACTGACCTTGCCGCGCGTGGAGCAGGCCGTAAATGATGCTGCGCACTTTACCCCTTTCCACTGGGTGGATGCCTTGCTGTCGGCTAAGAGCAAACGCGCCCTGCATATTTTGCAGCAGCTACGGCTGGAAGGCAGTGAACCCGTCATTTTGCTGCGCACGCTGCAGCGCGAACTGCTGCTGCTGATCAATCTCAAACGTCAGTCGGCCACTACGCCGTTAAGATCGCTGTTTGATAAACACCGCGTATGGCAAAACCGCCGGGCGATGACCACTGAGGCAATCAACCGCCTGAGCCACGAGCAGCTTCGTCAGGCAATTCAATTGCTGATGCGCGCTGAGCTTACGTTAAAACAAGATTACGGCCAGTCAATCTGGGCGGAGCTGGAAAGCCTTTCACTTCTGCTCTGCCACAAGGCGCTGGCTGACGTATTTATCGATGGATAGTATGCATTCACTACAGGCGTTGTACGGCGGGACTTTCGATCCGGTCCACTACGGGCATCTTAAGCCCGTCGAAATACTGGCAAATTTGATTGGCCTGAAGCGCGTGACCATCATGCCTAATAACGTCCCGCCCCACCGCCCTCAGCCTGAAGCAACCAGCGAGCAGCGTAAAGAGATGCTCGCGCTGGCAATAGCGGATAAACCGCTCTTTAGCCTGGACGAGCGGGAACTGCGCCGCGATACCCCTTCGTGGACATCGCAAACATTGCAGGAGTGGCGGGCAGAGCAAGGGCCACACAGGCCGCTGGCCTTCATCATAGGCCAGGATTCGCTGCTTAACTTCCCCAGCTGGCACCAGTATGAAACCATTCTGGATAACAGCCACCTTCTCGTCTGCCGCCGCCCGGGCTATCCGTTAACCATGCGTGAAGAGCAGTATCAGGACTGGCTTGAGGCCCATCTGACCGACAATGTAGAAGATCTGCATACCCTGCCCGCCGGCAAGATTTATCTGGCGGAGACGCCGTGGTTTGATATTTCTGCGACCATTATTCGTGAGCGGCTGCAGAACGGGCTGGCCTGCGACGATCTGCTGCCATCCTCAGTGCTGGCGTATATTCACGAGCATGGGCTGTATCATAAAAGCGCAGACGCATAGCCGGGCAGCACGAAATAGCGCCTTATTGATTATCCTGCCTTGACAGAGTAAGCCATACTGTTATCCTCCGCTGCCAGACTTTCCCGCCGTTCATTGCTTTACAGAAATTGTTTTACAAAAATGGCGATGCAATCTCAGGCGGAGGGTGGGATGATACCCGCCTTCAAAAGCCCGGCCGGCGACATTTGTCCCGACACTGGCGTCAGTTCAGGTATACTGTCTGGCCACAAATTCATAGTTGCACCATCTTATTCACCCCAGGGGGAAAACTTGCAGGGTAAAGCACTCCAGGATTTTGTTATCGACAAAATTGATGACCTGAAAGGTCAGGACATCATCGCTATCGACGTAAAGGGTAAATCCAGCATCACCGATTGCATGATTATTTGCACCGGGACATCCACTCGCCATGTAGTTTCTATCGCTAACCACGTGGTTCAGGAATCACGCGCTGCAGGGCTTTATCCGCTTGGCATGGAAGGCGAAGCTACGGCTGACTGGGTGGTAGTCGATCTCGGCGATGTGATTGTCCACGTCCTGCAGGAAGAGAGCCGTCGCCTGTATGAGCTGGAAAAACTCTGGGGTTAATGCGTGAAGTTGCAGCTGGTCGCCGTCGGCACAAAAATGCCGGACTGGGTACAAACTGGTTTTACCGAGTATCTGCGCCGTTTCCCGAAGGATATGCCGTTCGAACTGGTGGAGATCCCAGCAGGCAAGCGCGGCAAGAACGCGGATATTAAACGTATTCTCGATAAAGAGGGAGAGCTGATGCTGGCTGCCGCAGGCAAAAACCGCATCGTGACCCTCGATATTCCAGGGAAACCCTGGGATACGCCGCAGCTGGCGCACGAACTGGAGCGCTGGAAGCAGGATGGCCGTGACGTCAGTCTGTTGATTGGCGGGCCAGAGGGGTTATCCCCCGCCTGTAAAGCGGCAGCAGAACAAAGTTGGTCCCTCTCCGCGCTGACGCTTCCCCACCCGCTCGTTCGGGTTCTGGTGGCAGAAAGCCTCTATCGCGCGTGGAGCATTACTACCAACCACCCATATCACCGCGAGTAGTGAATGACCAGGGTAGATTAAGCAGCGGATGAAACTACAGAATTCTTTTCGCGACTATACGGCTGAGTCCGCGCTGTTTGTGCGCCGGGCGCTGGTCGCCTTTACGGGGATTTTGCTGCTGACCGGCGTGCTGATCGCCAACCTTTATAATCTGCAAATTGTCAGATTTACCGATTACCAGACGCGCTCGAACGAAAACCGTATCAAGCTGGTGCCTATCGCGCCCAGCCGCGGCATTATTTATGACCGCAACGGCACGCCGCTGGCCTTAAACCGCACCATCTACCAGATCGAGATGATGCCGGAGAAAGTCGACAGCGTGCAGGATACGCTGGAAGCGCTGAAGGGCGTTGTCGATCTCACCGACGACGATATCGCCGCCTTCAAGAAAGAACGCGCTCGCTCGCACCGCTTTACCTCTATTCCAGTCAAAACAAACCTGACCGAAGTGCAGGTGGCCCGCTTTGCCGTAAACCAGTACCGTTTCCCGGGTGTGGAAGTAAAGGGCTACAAGCGCCGCTTCTATCCTTATGGCTCTGCGCTGACGCACGTGATTGGCTACGTTTCCAAAATTAACGATAAAGACGTTGACCGCCTCGATAAGGACGGCAAGCTGGCGAACTACGCCGCGACGCACGATATCGGCAAGCTGGGCATTGAGCGCTATTACGAAAATGTCCTGCACGGACAAACCGGCTACGAAGAGGTTGAAGTCAACAACCGTGGCCGCGTGATCCGCCAGCTGAAAGAGGTTCCACCTCAGGCGGGACATGACGTCTATCTGACGCTCGATCTTAAGCTCCAGCAATATATTGAAACCCTGCTGGCCGGCAGCCGCGCTGCCGTTGTGGTCACCGATCCGCGTACGGGCGGCATTCTGGCGATGGTATCCATGCCAAGTTACGACCCTAACCTCTTTGTCGACGGCATATCCAGCAAGGACTATTCCGGCCTGCTTAACGATCCCAATACGCCGCTGGTAAACCGCGCAACCCAGGGCGTTTATCCTCCTGCATCGACGGTCAAACCTTATGTCGCCGTGTCTGCGTTAAGCGCAGGGGTGATCAACCGCAATACCAGCCTGTTTGACCCGGGCTGGTGGCAGCTGCCGGGCTCAGAAAAGCGCTATCGCGACTGGAAAAAATGGGGCCATGGCCATCTGAACGTGACCAAATCGCTGGAAGAATCCGCGGATACCTTCTTCTATCAGGTCGCCTATGACATGGGGATTGACCGCCTGTCCGAGTGGATGAGTAAATTTGGCTACGGGCATTACACCGGGGTCGATCTCTCAGAAGAACGCTCAGGCAACATGCCCACCCGCGAATGGAAGCTCAAGCGCTTTAAAAAGCCGTGGTATCAGGGTGATACCATTCCGGTAGGTATCGGCCAGGGCTACTGGACCGCCACCCCGCTGCAGATGAACAAAGCCATGATGATCCTCATCAACGATGGCGTGGTTAAAGTGCCGCACCTGCTGCAGAGTACGGTTGAAGGCGGTAAAAAAGTGCCGTGGATGCAGCCGCACGAAGCCCCGGTGGGCGATATTCATTCCGGCTTCTGGGAAATCGCTAAAGACGGGATGTACGGCGTAGCAAACCGCCCTAACGGGACGGCGCATAAATACTTTGCCGGTGCCCCTTACAAAGTGGCCGCCAAATCAGGTACCGCGCAGGTCTTCGGCCTGAAGGCAAACGAAACCTATAACGCACACAAAATTGCGGAACGTCTGCGTGACCACAAGCTCATGACGGCGTTTGCCCCTTATGATAACCCGCAGGTTGCGGTGGCGATGATCCTGGAAAACGGCGGTGCAGGTCCGGCTGTGGGTACCATCATGCGTCAAATCCTCGACCATATAATGTTGGGCGACAACAACACCGACCTGCCGGCAGAAAACCCGGCAGCCGCTGCGGCGGAGGACCAATAATCATGACGGATAATCCGAATAAAAAATCGCTGTGGGACAAAATCCACATCGACCCAGCCATGCTGCTGATCCTGCTGGCTTTGCTGGTCTACAGCGCTCTGGTTATCTGGAGCGCCAGCGGCCAGGACATCGGCATGATGGAGCGCAAGATTGGCCAGATTGCGATGGGCCTGGTCATTATGGTGGTCATGGCGCAAATCCCGCCGCGCGTCTACGAAGGCTGGGCGCCTTACCTCTACATATTTTGTATCGTGCTGCTGGTTGCGGTAGATGCCTTTGGTGCCATTTCCAAAGGTGCGCAGCGCTGGCTTGACCTGGGTATTGTCCGCTTCCAGCCGTCGGAAATTGCTAAAATTGCCGTGCCGCTGATGGTGGCGCGTTTTATCAACCGCGACGTCTGCCCGCCTTCGCTTAAAAATACCGCGATCGCGCTGGTGCTGATTTTCCTGCCAACCCTGCTGGTTGCGGCGCAGCCTGACCTTGGCACCTCGATTCTGATCGCGCTCTCCGGTCTGTTTGTGTTGTTCCTGTCGGGGCTGAGCTGGCGTCTGATTGGCATCGCCGTAGTGCTGGTTGCGGCCTTTATTCCCATCCTGTGGTTCTTCCTGATGCATGATTATCAGCGCCAGCGCGTGATGATGCTGCTCGATCCGGAAACCGATCCGCTGGGTGCGGGCTATCATATTATTCAGTCAAAAATTGCCATTGGCTCCGGCGGCCTGCGCGGTAAAGGCTGGCTACACGGCACGCAGTCTCAGCTGGAGTTCCTGCCAGAGCGCCATACGGACTTCATCTTTGCAGTGCTGGCGGAGGAACTGGGGCTGGTTGGCATCCTGATCCTGCTGGCGCTTTACGTGCTGCTGATCATGCGAGGGCTATGGATTGCCGCACGCGCGCAAACCACCTTTGGTCGCGTCATGGCCGGTGGATTGATGTTGATTTTATTCGTTTATGTCTTCGTAAATATTGGTATGGTGAGTGGTATTCTGCCGGTTGTAGGCGTACCGCTGCCGCTAGTGAGCTACGGAGGCTCGGCACTGATCGTGTTGATGGCCGGGTTTGGTATCGTGATGTCGATCCACACCCACAGAAAAATGTTGTCAAAAAGCGTATAAAAATAAGGGGATCGCAATGCGTAAGCAGTGGCTGGGGATCTGCATTGCAGCGAGTTTACTTGCTGCATGTACAAGTGATGATGGTCAGCAGCAGGCGACCGTTGCGCCGCCGCAGCCTGCGGTCTGTAATGGCCCAATCGTTGAGATTAGCGGTGCCGAACCGGTCTATGAACAGCCGAACGCAACGGCAAATCAGGATTACCAGCGCGACGGCAAAAGCTACAAAATCGTTCAGGACCCGTCCCGCTTCAGCCAGGCTGGCTTTGCCGCTATCTATGATGCGGAACCCGGCAGTAATCTGACCGCGTCTGGCGAAGCCTTCGACCCAACGCAGCTGACGGCTGCACATCCAACGCTGCCTATCCCGAGCTATGCCCGCATAACAAACCTGGCGAATGGCCGAATGATCGTGGTGAAAATTAACGATCGCGGCCCTTACGGTAACGATCGCGTGATTTCACTCTCTCGTGCGTCCGCCGATCGCCTGAACACCTCGAACAATACCAAGGTCCGTATCGACCCGATTATTGTGGCGCAGGATGGTTCGCTCTCCGGGCCAGGCACAGCCTGTACGACGGTGGCAAAACAGACTTACGCCCTCCCCGACCGCCCGAATCTGGACGGCGGAATGGGAAGCGTGTCTTCCCCGGCTGAGCCTGCTCAGCCCGGGGGAGAAATTCGCCCCATCAGCAACGACACCCTGCAAAGCGATGACAGCACGGATGCTCCGGTAAAAAGTAGCGGCTTCCTGGGCGCGCCGACGACCTTAGCCTCGGGCGTGCTGGAAGGCAGCGAGCCAACGCCCGCTCCTGTAGCCACGCCGGTTACTCAGCCAGCGCCCGTAACGGCTCCGACTACCGCGCAAAGTGCGCCAGCGTCTGCTCCGGCCACCTCTGCGGGCGGCTTTGTGGTGCAGGTTGGCGCGGTGAGCGATCGGGCACGTGCGCAGCAGTATCAGCAGCGCTTGACCCAGCAGTTTGATGTCCCGGGCCGCGTTGAGCAAAACGGCGCGGTCTGGCGTATCCAGATGGGGCCGTTTGCCAGCAAATCGCAGGCAGTCGCCCTGCAGCAACGTTTGCAAAATGAAGCGAAATTGCAGTCATTTATCACTGTTGCGAAGTAATTAATCGGCGGTATCCGAATTGTCAATTTGTGTAACTTACATTCACAAAGTCGCACTGAAAGTCGGATGCCTGCCTGTATAGCTTTTGCTATAGTAAGGCACTTTTTTTAATTCCATCACGGATGTCGTAGTTCGACCATGAAGACCACTTTCTCTGCTCGTTTTGTGCAGCGCATCGCGCTCACCACGGCCCTTTGCGCGGCTGCACTCTCTGCAGCGCACGCGGATGACCTGAACATCAAGACCATGATCCCTGGCGTTCCGCAAATCGACGCGGAATCCTACATCCTGATCGATTACAACTCTGGCAAAGTTCTGGCTGAACAGAATGCCGATGCCCGTCGCGATCCGGCCAGCCTGACCAAAATGATGACCAGCTACGTTATCGGCCAGGCCATGAAGGCGGGTAAATTCAAAGAAACCGACCTGGTGACCATCGGTAACGATGCGTGGGCAACCGGTAACCCGGTGTTCAAGGGTTCATCGCTGATGTTCCTGAAGCCTGGCATGCAGGTACCCGTTTCTCAGCTGATCCGTGGTATCAACCTGCAGTCCGGTAACGATGCCTGCGTGGCAATGGCCGATTTCGCCGCGGGCAGCCAGGACGCGTTTGTTGGCCTGATGAACAGCTACGTTTCTGCGCTGGGCCTGAAAAACAGCCACTTCCAGACCGTACATGGCCTGGACGCAGACGGTCAGTACAGCTCCGCACGTGACATGGCCCTGATTGGTCAGGCCCTGATCCGTGATGTGCCAAACGAATACACTATCTACAAAGAAAAAGAGTTTACCTTCAACGGCATCCGTCAGACCAACCGTAACGGCCTGCTGTGGGATAACAGCCTGAACGTTGACGGTATCAAGACCGGCCATACCGATAAAGCGGGCTATAACCTGGTGGCTTCCGCCACTGAAGGCCAGATGCGCCTGATCTCCGCCGTGATGGGTGGTCGCACCTTCAAAGGCCGCGAAACCGAAAGTAAAAAACTGCTGACCTGGGGCTTCCGTTTCTTCGAAACCGTGAATCCGCTGAAAGCGGGGAAAGAGTTCGCCTCTGAGCCGGTCTGGTTCGGTAATAACGATCGTGCTTCGCTGGGCGTGGATAAGGACCTTTATCTCACCATTCCTCGTGGCCGCATGAAAGATCTGAAAGCGAGCTACGTGCTCAACACCACCGAGCTGCACGCACCGCTGCAGAAAAACCAGGTTGTGGGCACCATCAACTTCCAGCTGGATGGCAAAACCATCGACCAGCGCCCGCTCGTAGTCCTGGATGAAATTCCGGAAGGCAATTTCTTCGGCAAAATCATTGATTACATTAAATTGATGTTCCACCACTGGTTTGGCTAAAAATTGAACACTTGAAAGTGTGATTTTGATCCCCATATACTAAGTATCCTGATAACTCCCACCTGACGTGGGAGTTATTATTTTTTGACGTTACGCCGGAGCTGACATGAAAACCAAACTTAACGAACTGCTTGAATTCCCTACCTCATTTACTTACAAAGTGATGGGTCTGGCGAAACCTGAGCTGGTTGATCAGGTGGTTGAAGTGGTACAGCGCCATGCGCCGGGCGACTACTCTCCGTCAGTAAAACCAAGCAGCAAGGGCAACTACCACTCGGTTTCTATTACCATCACCGCGACTCACATTGAGCAGGTTGAGACGCTGTACGAAGAACTCGGCAATATCGAAATTGTTCGTATGGTGCTGTAGTCCCTCTGCGGTTACCCGGTTTACCGGGTAACCCGCCTCCCCGCTGTGATATACTCCCTCCCATCTTTTGTCCCTCGTCTTCGGAGACGTTGTTGTGTTCCAGGATAAAATTCTCGTCCGTCAACTCGGGCTTCAACCTTACGAGCCTGTCTCCCAGGCCATGCATGACTTCACCGATTCACGCGACGACACCACCCCCGATGAGATCTGGCTGGTTGAGCACCTTCCCGTGTTTACGCAGGGCCAGGCAGGGAAAGCCGAGCATTTATTGATGACGGGCGATATCCCGGTGATTCAGAGCGACCGTGGCGGGCAGGTGACGTATCACGGCCCCGGGCAGCAGGTGATGTACGTTTTGCTTAATCTGAAACGCCGTAAGCTGGGCGTACGCGAACTGGTTACCCTGCTGGAACAAACCGTGGTTAACACGCTGGGTGAATACGGTATAGAAGCCCATCCGCGTGCCGATGCGCCGGGCGTTTATGTTGGTGAAATGAAGATCTGTTCTTTAGGCCTGCGCATCCGTAAAGGCTGCTCGTTCCACGGGCTGGCATTGAATATAAATATGGATCTCACGCCGTTTCAGCGCATCAATCCTTGCGGCTATGCCGGAATGGAAATGACGCAAATGCGCCAGTGGGTTGAGACCGCTACGCCAGATAATATTCGTCCTGTACTTTTAAACAACTTTTTAGCGCTGCTTAACAATCCTTCCCACGAATATATCCCTGCTTAATACATCATACATCCTGGCTCGATTATTTGACGGGCCACTGCTTATTTGCCGCTTTTATACTTTACAATAATCCGCAGATTCTATATTTTCGAAGCGCCCGAATATTGGCGTTACATATTATTTACTCTACAGCCATTGCTGCCTGCAGAACCTATGTAACTTGCGTGATAATCACACAACTGTTTGTTTTTGATAAACAAGTGAAACACAACCAGCACTTTACGAATCTCTACAAGCATAATAAATAAATTCAACTATCATTCATACTATGAATGAATACGGAGTGAACGCGTGGAGTCTACTAATTTACCAGCCAAACGCCTGAATGAACCTGGTGGACAAGATAAGCCGCAAATTTTTCGGACTTTACGTAATATTGATCTCAATTTGCTGACTATTTTTGAGGCGGTATATGTCCACAAGGGTATCGTTAACGCTGCGAAAATTCTTAATCTCACGCCATCGGCAATTAGCCAGTCAATTCAAAAATTGCGCGCGATATTTCCTGACCCCTTATTCATTCGTAAGGGTCAGGGGGTTACGCCAACCGCCTACGCCACGCATCTTCACGAGTACATCAGCCAGGGGCTGGAATCGATCCTGGGGGCACTGGATCTAACCGGTAGCTATGACAAACAGCGGACCATCACCATTGGCACCTCCCCTTCTCTGGGGGTTCTGGTGATGCCGGCCATCTACCAGGCCATAAAACAGCATGCGCCGCAGCTGCTGATTCGCAACGTTCCCATAAATGAGCCGGAAACTCAGCTGGCGCAATTCCAGACCGACCTGATAATCGACAGCAATAGCTTCACTGCCAGAGCCTTAGGGCAGAATGTTCTCTATGCCGACCATCTGACACTCGTGTGTCGGCAGCAGCATCCAGCGTTCAGCGAACCTTTAACCCTGGAAAGCCTGCGCAAGTATGAGCATTCGTCGTTCATGACCGAGGGCCATGGGCAGAACCCGCAGCGTCAGCGTTTAGACGAACTCTTCCCTGAACGCCAGATCAGCTTTAGCAGTTACAATATGTTTACCGTAGCAGCCCTGATTGGCAGCAGCGACATGCTCTGCGTGATGCCTGTCCGCCTCTTCAATCTGCTGCGCAAATGCTGGCCGCTGCAGAGTATTCCGCTGAGCCAGCTCAATGCAGAAACGGTTGAAATATCCGTGCATTACAACAAGCTAAGCCTGCGCGACCCGGTACTGGAAAACGTCATTAACGTCATCCGTCAGGCCTTCTGACAGCGACGTGCAGCATAAGCCCCTGCGCCATGCAGGGCAAAAGGCACAAAACAACAACTATTTTACAAATTGGCGACCCGGCAGGCTGCTTTATCGACCGTTTCAATGATATACTGCCTGTCGTTGGTTCAAAAATAGTTGATAATTACAACATTCCCTTGAATTGAAACGCTTTCCTTCGATATTCGCAACTGGAACACGCACGCTATGAGTAAACCCATTGTGATGGAACGCGGTGTTAAATACCGCGATGCCGATAAAATGGCCCTTATCCCGGTTAAAAACGTGGCTACAGAGCGCGAGGCGCTGTTAAGAAAACCGGAATGGATGAAAATTAAACTTCCGGCTGACTCTTCGCGTATCCAGGGGATCAAAGCGGCGATGCGCAAGAATGGCCTTCACTCCGTGTGTGAAGAAGCTTCTTGCCCGAACCTTGCTGAATGTTTTAACCACGGTACCGCGACGTTTATGATTTTGGGTGCCATCTGTACCCGCCGCTGTCCGTTCTGCGACGTTGCGCATGGCCGCCCCGTTGCGCCTGACGCGAACGAGCCGCTTAAGCTGGCCCAGACCATCGCCGACATGGCCCTGCGTTATGTCGTCATCACCTCCGTTGACCGTGACGACCTGCGCGACGGTGGAGCACAGCACTTTGCGGATTGCATTACCGCCATCCGTGAAAAAAGCCCAAGCATTAAGATTGAGACGCTGGTGCCTGACTTCCGCGGCCGTATGGACCGCGCACTGGACATTCTGACCGCAACGCCGCCAGACGTGTTTAACCACAACCTTGAGAACGTGCCGCGTATCTATCGTCAGGTCCGTCCCGGCGCAGACTACAACTGGTCACTGAAGCTGCTGGAGCGCTTTAAAGAAGCCCATCCGCATATTCCGACCAAGTCCGGCCTGATGGTTGGCCTTGGCGAAACGAATGCCGAAATTATCGAAGTGATGCGCGATCTGCGCCGCCACGGTGTGACCATGCTCACGCTGGGCCAGTATCTGCAGCCGAGCCGCCATCACCTGCCGGTACAGCGCTACGTCAGCCCGGATGAGTTCGATGAGATGAAAGCCGAGGCGATGGCGATGGGCTTCACCCACGCGGCCTGCGGTCCCTTCGTTCGCTCGTCTTACCATGCCGATATGCAGGCGAAAGGCGAAGAAGTTAAATAAACCTGTAATATCCTTTTACACTAATACAAAAAAACCGGCCTCATGTGCCGGTTTTTTTTTCGCAAGCCCGCAGGCATTGCCGTTACTCTTTGTGAGAAAGCTTCTCTGCAGGAACGTCATCCTCGGCGCTTTTCTTCGCAGCCGCATCATCGTCGTTCATCGCCTTCTTAAAGCCTTTAATGGCTGCACCCAGGTCTCCACCCAGCGTGCGTAACTTCTTGGTACCAAACAGCAGGACGACCAGTGCGGCAACCACCAGCAGTTTGGTAATACTAATCTCACCCATAGATACCTTCTTTACATAAAACAGGCTGCATTCAGCCCCAAAAACCCGATCGTATTAACGGTCATTTGGCGCGTGCACACAATAGCAATCTGTAACGAGATGAATCAAGCATTGTTGAAAAAATCATCATAATAATTGCGGTGGCGCAAACCGCCGGTTACGAAGAACGGGTAATTGCTGGCGCGCAAGCGCAATTCTTTCTGAAATTATCTCCGCCATCAATAAAACCGGCGCTTCCGCCGCCGCCGCGACCGTCACGCCCAGCGGATCGACCACCCTGCTCTGGCCAATATTTTTATTTCCGCACTCGCCTGCCGCGACCACATAGCAGGTTGTATCCAGAGCCCGTGCGGCCAGCAGCGTTGCCCAGTGATGCTCCTTTAACGCGCCCCTGACCCAGGCGGCGGGTAAAACCAGAATATCCGCCCCCTGTAGCGCCAGGTTCAGTGCCAGCTCGGGGAAACGCAGGTCGTAGCAGGTCATCAATCCAATCCTGAACCCACACACGTCCAACAGCGGCGGAACGGTGTCGCCCGGATCAACGAGCCTGGATTCCTGAATACTGAATGCGTCATAGAGATGTAGCTTCGCATAGCTTGCGATAACTGCCCCCGCCCGCAGGACCACCAGCGTATTCACAGCTCGCCCTGGCGTAGAGGGTACATGAATAGTCAGAACGGTGGTCAGGGCATTCCCGGCACTCTCCTGACACAGCATGCGTATAAATGCCCCGTCAAGCGGCTGCGCTGACTTTACCGAGAGATCGGGATCGTTGTCATTCCTCGCCAGAAGGGCTTCCGGGAGAACCAGTAAAGATGCCCCTTTCAGCCGTGCCTCCGCCATCAGGGAGATACATTTTTGCGCATTAACCTCCCAGTCGGGCGTCACCGCAAACTGCCCTACCGCAACATACATATTTGTCCCCTGGTCATAATCGGCGTTAAACTCGATGATCTTATAGATCAAATAGCAGGTATTTAGCGTGTTACAACTACTTATAGCCGTTTTTATCGGTGGGGGCACGGGTAGCGTTGCGCGATGGCTTTTAAGCATGCGGTTTAATCCCCTGCATCAGGCTATTCCGATGGGAACCCTGGCAGCAAACCTGATTGGCGCATTTATCATCGGCATGGGGCTCGCCTGGTTTAACCGTATGACCCATATTGACCCCATGTGGAAAGTCCTGATTACCACCGGTTTTTGCGGCGGCCTGACGACTTTCTCAACCTTCTCTGCCGAAGTGGTTTTTCTGATTCAGGAAGGGCGAATCGGCTGGGCGCTGACCAACGTTGCGATTAATATGCTCGGCTCATTTGCGATGACGGGGATCGCATTTTGGCTATTTTCTTCCGCCAGCGCGCACTGACCATCGGGACGTTAATGTTGGCTTAATTTTTCTCTGTCACTCTGAGGGCAATACTGAACGAGGGTGACAGAATGAAAGAGAGCTTGATGAGTGCGGGAATGGTGTTGTTAAGCGTCCTGATTATCGCCAGCTTCCTGAAAATGTATCTGCTGGGTTGATTCAAAACGAAAAAAACCCGCTCAGTGAGCGGGTTTTGAAATTCTTGCTGACGCGTCTGAATTACAGAGCGATTACGTTAGCAGCAGAAGGGCCTTTGGCACCGTTAGTGATTTCAAACTCAACGCGCTGACCTTCAGCCAGGGTTTTGAAACCATTAGACTGGATTGCAGAGAAGTGTACGAACACATCTTTGCTGCCATCTTCAGGAGTAATGAAACCGAATCCTTTGGACTCATTAAACCACTTAACGTTACCTTTAATCTTAGACATCAAAATTACCTTTACATTAAAAAACGACACAAATGCTGTGTCGGGTATCAGTACACCAATTGCGGGACCTTTTGTCCAGCGGTTCTTTGATAAAAAGTGACAAAAGTCGCGTTAATTTTTGCCGGGCGTTTTTTATCCTATCGGTTTCAACATCAGTGCATTTTTTCACCAATACGTCACGTTTTTTCAGTTAAAACTGAAAACGCATCCACGCGAAGTAAACGTTACCGTTGTTATAGGTTCCGGGTATGTAAGTCATCTGGAAAGTTGCCGGTCCATAGCCAATGGAGGCCAGCGGCAAAAGCACCGGAATCGGAATGTACTTCCAGTTATCGCGCGCGGTAAAGCCAGCGGTATAGCCCAGCCCAAGGCGGAAGTTATCATCAGCCAGCGGGCGCCAGGTTTTCTCCCAGCCGTAACCGCCGATAGGCTCCCACTTATTGTATGAGTCCTTAAAAGCCATCAGATAGAGCCCGTGCCAGTTGCCTTTTTCATCCCAGCGAGACTGGCCAAAACCCGCACCCCACGGACGTTCGTTATAGCGATCCGTTTTTTCTTTGTCGTACGCGAAACGCGCGTGCCAGGTTATGGCTGGAATATAGAGATCATAGTGTTCTGGCTCCTTCCAGGTTTGCGAAACGTTGTCCGTAAAGGTAGAGAACCAGCCTTTATCGGCCTCGTTACCTTCTGCCTGCGCAACAGAAGAGAAGGTTAACTGTCCAAAAATAAACAATAAAATGAGAAAAAATCTATTCCGTACGATCACAATGCAATTACCATTCTTAGTATTCAAAGCAAAGTTTACCATAGAATACTTGAATGAAGTCTTAACAACATCAGCGTTATTCTTAATTAATGACGGGAGTTATGGGAATATTCCGATAGGTAACTTCCTGCACACCCAAATAAGCATATGCAGGAATGTATATTTAACGTTGATGTAACAATTTATACAGGGCGGGAATAACCAGCATCGACAGTAAGGGGGCCGTCACCATTCCACCGATCATCGGCGCAGCGATGCGTTGCATCACCTCAGAGCCGCTGCCACCGCCCCACATGATGGGCAGCAGCCCCGCCATGATAGTTGCCACCGTCATCACTTTTGGACGCACGCGCAGCACCGCGCCCTCATGAATAGCCCGCATCAATACCGCATTTCCACCGTCAGGATCGCGACTTCGGTATTTATCCAGCGCATGATTTAGATAGAGAATCATAATTACACCGAATTCCGCGGCAACACCAGAAAGAGCGATAAATCCTACCGCCCCCGCCACAGAGAGATTATATTCAAGCAGCCACAGCAGCCAGACTCCACCAATAAGAGCGAAGGGTAATGTCCCCATTATTATCAGGACATCCGTCACCCGCTTAAACGTCAGCCAAAGCAGCAGAAATATAATCATTAGCGTTAGCGGCAAAACTATTTTGAGCTTCGCCGTTGCGCGTTCGAGATATTCAAACTGACCGGACCAGGAGAGCGAAACGCCCTGGGGCAAAACCACATTTTCCGCTACCCGTGTTTGCATTTCATCCACGGCGGACTTCAGATCGCGTCCGCGCAAATCGACATAGATCCAGTTGGACAGGCGGGCGTTTTCACTTTTCAGCATCGGCGGCCCCTCGGTAACAACGATATCTGCCAGCTCTCCCAGCGCCACCTGGCTACCGTTCGCCGCAATCACCGGTAACACCCGCAGCTTGTCGACGTTATCGCGCAGATCGCGCGGGTAGCGCAGATTGATCGGGTAACGCTCCCGTCCGTTGAGCACCTCGCCAATGTTATCCCCACCCACCAGCGTCGAAACCATGCTCTGCAGTTCATCAACGGAAACGCCATAGCGGGCGGCCTTCTGCCTGTCGATTCGAATGTCGACGTAGCGCCCGCCCGCCAGCCTCTCCGCCAGCGCAGACGTCACGCCGGGAACGTGCTTCACCACCTGCTCAATTTGCTGCGCCACGCGCTCGATATCCGCAATATTATTGCCGTTCACCTTAATGCCTACCGGGCTTTTAATCCCGGTTGCGAGCATATCAAGACGGTTGCGAATAGGCGGAACCCAGACGTTAGCAATGCCGGGCAGCGATACCGTTTTATCCAGTTCCTCGACCAGCTTCTGCGGCGTCATGCCGGGCCGCCACTCCTCGCGAGGCTTAAAGTGGATGGTGGTCTCCAGCATGGTTAACGGCGCGGGATCGGTTGCCGACTCCGCGCGTCCGGCTTTACCAAACACGCTTGCTACCTCCGGGACGCTTTTGATTAGCCTGTCCGTTTGCTGCAACAGACGCGAGGCCTCCCGGGCAGAGATACCCGGCAAGGTAGACGGCATATACAGCAGATCCCCTTCGTCCAAAGGCGGCATGAATTCACTCCCCAGGCGGCTTAGCGGCCAGAGCGTGGCGAGTAAAAGCGCGAACGCCAGCACCAGGGTGGTTTTGGGGAAGGTCAGTACTTTATCCAGCAGCGGCTCATACAGGCGGATCAGCGCGCGGTTAATCGGATTGGCTTTCTCATCCGGGATTTTCCCGCGGATAAAATAGCCCATCAGCACGGGGACCAGGGTGATCCCAAGCCCCGCCGCCACGGCCATTGACCAGGTTTTGGTAAACGCCAGCGGCGAGAACATCCGCCCTTCCTGCGCTTCAAGCGAGAACACCGGGATAAACGACAGGGTGATAATCAGCAGGCTGCAAAAAAGTGCCGGCCCTACCTCTACCGCCGCACGCTCCGCCAGACGCCAGTACTCTCCCGACGCCGGCTCTTTGCCCGGATTATCATGCCGCCACTGCTCCAGCACCTTGTGCATGTTCTCAATCATCACAATCGCCGCATCCACCATCGCGCCGATGGCGATGGCAATACCGCCCAGCGACATAATGTTCGCGTTGATCCCCTGATAGTGCATCACCACGAATGCGCCCAGGATGCCCAGCGGGAGCGAAACGATCGCCACCAGAGCCGAGCGGAAATGAAACAGGAACAGCGCGCAGACCACCACCACCACGGCAAACTCTTCAAGCAGCTTGTGGGTCAGGGTTTTGACGGATGCCTCAATGAGCGTGGAGCGGTCATACACCGGGACAATCTCAACGCCCTGCGGCAGCGTTTTCCGTAACGCTTCCAGCTTCTCTTTCACTGCATGAATGGTCTCCTGAGCGTTCTGCCCGTAGCGCATCACGACGACGCCACCGGCGACCTCGCCTTCCCCGTTAAGCTCCGCGACGCCACGGCGGATTTCAGGGCCGAAGCCAATCGTCGCGACATCCTTGAGAAGGATGGGTACACCGTCGCGGCTGGTGATAACCACGTTGCGGAAATCGTCCAGCGAGCGCAAATAGCCGGTGGTTCGCACCATATACTCCGCCTCGCCCATTTCCAGCAGCGCACCGCCGCTCTCCTTATTCGCTGCCTGAACGGCACCGGAAAGCTGGCTGTGGGTGATATTAAGCGCGCGCATCTTCGCGGGATCGGCCACAATCTGATACTGGCGTACCATGCCACCGATACTTGCCACTTCCGACACGTTAGGCACCGCCTTAAGCTCAAATTTCAGCGTCCAGTCCTGAATGGCCCGCAGATCCGCCAGGCTATGCTTGCCGCTGCGATCGACCAGGGCATACTCGTAAATCCAGCCCACGCCGGTAGCGTCCGGCCCCAGGGACACCTTAACGCCGGCAGGAAGCTGCGATTGCACCTGACTCAAATACTCCAGGACTCTGGAACGCGCCCAGTAGAGATCGGTGCCATCTTCAAACAGCACGTAGACGTAGGCATCCCCAAACATGGAAAAGCCGCGAACCGTTTTCGCGCCGGGCACCGAGAGCATCGAGGTCGTCAGCGGCCAGGTCACCTGATCTTCAATCACCTGTGGCGCTTTACCCGGATAGCTCGCCTTGACGATAACCTGCACGTCCGACAGATCGGGAAGCGCATCCAGCGGTGCACGCTGCACCGACCACACTCCCCAGCCGACCATCACCAGCGCGGCCAGGATCACCAGCAGCCGGTTTCGTAACGAAGCCCGAATAATTGCCGCAATCATGGCGTCACCTCCGGCATTACGCTCCGCAGGCTGGCTTCAGAGTCGATCAGGAACTGCCCGGAGGTCACCACGCTGTCGCCTTCTTTCAGCCCCGAGCGGATCTCCGTCCACCCCTGCGCCGTTAGCCCCGTCTCGACATTCACCGGATGGAAATAGCCGTCGCCCGTGGCAATGAGAAGACGTGAAGATCCCCCGCTATTAATCACCGCCTCTTCGGGCACGGCGAGCACGGGCGGACGTTTGGATTCTTCCGCACGGGCAACGGTGAGGTACATTCCCGGTTTGAGCTTTTGCCCGGGATTCTCCAGCACCACGCGCGCTTTTAGCGTTCGGGTGGTCGTATCCATCTGCGGCAACAGCTCGCTGACGGTGCCGTGGAACTGCTCGCCGGGCCAACTCTCGCTGGTAGCGATCATCTTATTGCCCACCGCAAGAGACTGTGCCTGCGTCTGGGGGTAATCAATGACCAGCCAGACGGGATCGAGGCTGGCGACCTCAAAAAGGGGCGCAGTTGCGGTAATTTGCGCACCTTCCCGCACGTCCAGCTTCACCACGTATCCCGCCTGAGCGGCACGAAGCGTCATTGTCGTTTGGGGCTTTCCGCTGCGTTCCAGCGTTCTGATGACCTCTTCCGGCATAAACTGCAGCGCAAGCCGTTCGCGCGCCGCCTGCGTCAACCCGGCATCGCCAAGCTGGCGAACCGCCAGATACTCCTGCTGCGCCGTCGTCCACTGCGGTATCCACAGCTGCGCCAGCGGTTCCCCGGCTTTCACCTGCTGCTGAGGCGCGTTGACAAACAATTTCGTTACCACCCCGCTGGCCGGAGCCGAGACGACCGACACGCTGCGTTCGTCCGTGGATACCGTGGCAAAGGCCGAGAAAGGCGATACCAGCTGGCGCACCTGCGCCCTGGCCGTTTTCATCCCCAGATTTTGCTGCTGCTGCGTGCTGATGCTAACGCCAGCCGCGGCTTTCTCTTCATCGGCATAGCGCGGTACCAGATCCATATCCATAAAGGGCGATTTGCCCGGTTTATCGAATCGCTGTCCGGGCACCATGGGGTCGTACCAGTAAAGCACCTTGCGTTCAGCGGGTTGAGAAGGCGTTGCTGTTTGATGGGGCCGTTTCGTTCCCGCGTAGTAGCCGCCGCCGGCGGCCACGATGACGGCGATCGCGACGGCCGTTAAGGTTGTTGTTTTCATTGGGCAAGCTCCTGCGGTATCAACCAGTTCACGGCAGCCCAGGTTCGCGCCATCTCGCGCTCGGCCTGATTGACCGCCAGCGCCGTGTCCAGCACGCCGCGGCGTGCCTCCAGCAGCGTCGAGAGATCTGACTGTCCGGAGCGATACTGCGCCGTCAGCACATCCAGCCGCTGGCGCTGTAAAGGCAACACCTCATCCCGCTGGCGCTGCCACAGGGTTTGTGCCGCCTGATACTGCGCCACCAGCGTCTGGACCTGCGCAACGTGCTCGCGCTTGAGGAGCGTGAGCTGGTCGACCGCCTGCATAGAGCGGGAAACATCGGCGGCATAATCCTTGTCCTGACGTCTGGACTGGAAAAGAGGCAGATCCACGCTGAACATCACCCCTGCCATATCGTCATAGCCTTCGGCACGGTGGGCGTAGAACACCTCGACATCCACGTCCGGGATCGCAGCCACTGCGGATTGAGCAGAACGGGCTTTCGCCGTCTCCGCCTCGCGGCGTGCCGCTTCCACTTCCGGGTGCTGGGCAATGCCTTCCTCCAGCGTTTTCTCCTCTGCCGGGAGCCGTTGATAGCGTGGTAACGGGCCGCGCACGTCTGAAATCGCTCGCCCCGTCAGCTGCAGGAGACGGCTTTGCGCCAGCCGTACGTCACGCTGTGCAAGCGTCTCTTTATCGCGCATGGCGCTCAGGGTCATCTGCAGCGCCAGCACGCTGTCCGGGTTCGAGCTGCCCGCGCCGACGCTCGCCTTCTGCACCCCGCGTTGACGCTCGGTTTCGCTGACCAGATTTTTAGCCGTGCCAAGCGCCTGCTGCGCGAGCGCCAAATCCAGCCATGCCTGAGCGGTATCGCGCTGAAGGGCGGCACGGATGGCCTCCGATTTCGCCAGCACCCCTCTCGCCTGCGCCTGTAAAGTCTGTGCCTTACGGTCCCGCTTCTCTGAACTGACGTAGCGTTGCATGAAGCCAATCTTCTGCATGGTCATGCCTTCACGCGTCATGCGCCCGTCGTTATTGCCCTGCACAGGAACGTTTTCTATGCCGAACTTCAGCTTCGGATCGGGTAACTGCGTGGCGGAATCCGCCATTGCATCCAGCGCCTGCGCTTCGTTGCGGCTGGCAGAAAGCTCCGCCGAATAGCGCTGTGCCTCGGTCAGGGTCTGTTCGAGCGTCCACGGCTCCGCCTGCACGGCGGAGCTGAGAAGGCCGAACAGCACCCCACCGAGCCACAGGCTCAGTGTGTGTTGTTTCATGGTGTCCTCGCTTAGCGCTCTGGCGTCAGCGAGACGATCCGGAAGCCGTCACCTGCACGCTCAAGCGTGAAGGTCACCTCGTCACCCGGTTTCGCACCGTTCAGCTTTGCATCCGGGGATAAGGTGAACGGCATGGTCATCGGAGGCCATTTCAGTTCGGGTATGGCGTCGTGCTGGAGCATGACGGAACGATCGGAGACGGACTGAAGCACGCCGTGGCCCTGCCAGCTCTGGCTGGCCTGAACGGAAAAAGAAGCTACAGAAACGGACGCGCCGAACAGCGCGGAAAGGAATAAAGCACGCATGATAAAACTCCTGTTAAACGTTAATTGAATAAAAACAACGGATTAACAGGGTTATTTACTCTCTGAACCGGCAATAGCGTATCGTTGCCGGCGGCCCTACTGCTGGAGGGGTTACTGACCACGCAGAATGGCTCGCGGAGGTGCATTCTGGCGGATTCAGGGTGAGGGTCATGGCGGCAGGGATCGCCACCAGCTGCGGTTGGGCAGGATCTTTTTGTGCCTGATCCGGCACGCAGTGTTTCTCACAAAGCGGTGAAGCATCAGCAGTGCTGTGAATCCCCGGCGTCGCCATCATATCCATATGCTGGATAGCGGCCACCTCGCCACGCACGTCGATGGTGCAGCTGTGAGACGCGACGGCAACCTGACTCTGGATCATCAGCCAGCCAAACGCCATCAAAAACATCAACAGATGCTTTTTGAGAAAGCGCAGGCGATAGGTCCAGCTGGCGTGCATAGTGGGATCGTCAGGTTGAAAAAAGTGGCGAGAGTATAGGCAGGCAAAAGAATGAATGAAAAGCGCTTTTAACGAGTTTTACGTTACATCTCCTTCCCGGGGGAAATTACCTCCAATGCATTAACAGTTGACTATCAATTTAATGACATATAATGGTGTCTTAGCGGGTCAATATCGATATGGCATAAATGTTAGTGCGGTGGCAAAAATATCGTCGATATCTCCTTTAGTAGTATCTTTATTGATTTTAATCAGCAAGGACTGGCCATTAATTCGGCACATTCTCACCCTTCTTTTATTTTATTGATTTTTTGTGCTCTCGGGCAGCAAGGATACAGGGGAAACCATGCTTACGTTTATCGAACTCCTTATCGGAGTCGTCGTCATCGTCGGTGTAGCACGCTACATCATTAAAGGATACTCGGCCACCGGAGTGTTATTTGTCGGCGGCTTAACGCTGCTGATCATTAGTGCCCTAATGGGACATCCGGTTTTACCTGCCAGCGAAACCAGCACGGGCTATACCGCGACGGACATTGTTGAGTACATTAAAATTCTGCTCATGAGCCGCGGTGGCGATCTGGGCATGATGATTATGATGCTGTGTGGTTTTGCGGCCTATATGACCCATATCGGCGCGAACGATATGGTCGTGAAGCTGGCGTCCAAACCGCTGCAGTATATTAACTCCCCTTATCTGCTGATGGTTGCGGCCTATTTCCTCGCCTGCCTGATGTCTCTGGCCGTTTCATCGGCCACCGGTCTGGGCGTGCTGTTAATGGCGACCTTATTCCCGGTGATGGTTAACGTCGGCATCAGCCGCGGCGCGGCGGCGGCAATCTGTGCGTCCCCGGCGGCCATTATTCTTTCCCCGACGTCCGGTGACGTCGTGCTGGCTGCAAAGGCCGCTGAAATGTCGCTCATTGACTTCGCCTTTAAAACCACGCTGCCTATTTCCATTGTGGCTATCGTGGGAATGGGGATTACCCACTTCTTCTGGCAGCGCTACCTGGATAAAAAAGAGAACATCAGCCATGAGATGATGGACGTGAGCGAAATCACCACTACCGCGCCGGCGTTCTACTCAATTCTGCCCTTCACCCCTATTATCGGCGTGCTGATTTTCGACGGCAAATGGGGCCCGCAGCTGCACATCATCACCATTCTGGTTATCTGCATGCTGCTGGCCGCGGTGCTGGAGTTTATACGCGGTTTCAACACGCAAAAAGTGTTCTCTGGCCTGGAAGTCGCCTATCGCGGGATGGCCGATGCCTTCGCGGGCGTGGTCATGCTGCTGGTTGCCGCGGGCGTATTTGCGCAGGGCCTGAGCACCATTGGCTTTATCCAGAGCCTGATCTCCATCGCCACCTCGTTTGGTTCAGCCAGTATTATTCTGATGCTGGTCCTGGTGGTGCTGACCATGCTGGCGGCGATGACGACCGGTTCCGGTAACGCGCCGTTCTATGCGTTCGTGGAGATGATCCCGAAACTGGCGCACTCCTCCGGCATTAACCCGGCCTACCTCTCCATCCCGATGCTGCAGGCGTCCAACCTTGGCCGCACCATTTCTCCGGTATCAGGCGTGGTGGTTGCGGTTGCGGGGATGGCAAAAATCTCGCCGTTTGAAGTGGTTAAACGCACCTCGGTGCCTGTACTCGTCGGCCTGATCATCGTCATCATCGCCACGGAAGTGCTGGTTCCCGGCGCGGCCTAAGCGAAATTCCTGCTGTTCCAAAAGCGCCTGCGGGCGCTTTTTGTGCTTTAATAACTTCCAGAAATAAATCGCACCCCACCGATCAGGAAATCAAATGTTCAGGAAGGATATCGTTATCCCGTCTGGCGCAATGGCGCTTGCACTCTGTGTATTATCCGCACAGGCAGACCCACTCAAGGCAACGCAATATGGCGATTTCGATCGCTACGTTCTGGCTCTTTCCTGGCAGACCGGTTTTTGCCAGAGCATGGTCGAACGCAATCGCAATGAACCTGACGAATGTCGTCTGCAAAAAGAGAGCAACACCAAAACTGATTTTTTGACCGTCCACGGACTGTGGCCGGGCCTGCCGAAATCCATCGCGGCGCGCGGCGTGGATGAACGCCGCTGGATGCGCTTTGGCTGCGCGACGCGCCCTGTCCCGAATATGCCGGAGGCGAAGGCCAGCCGTAAATGTTCTGCTGCCGAAACGGGGCTATCGCTGTCAGGAGCCGCAAAGCTCAACGGCGTCATGCCCGGGGCGGGCGGAAACTCGTGCCTCGAACGCTACGAATATGCCAAACACGGCGTCTGCTTCGGTTTTGATCCTGACGCCTACTTCGGCACCATGGTGCGTATGAACCAGGAAGTGAAAGCCAGCGCCGTGGGCCAGTTCCTTGCGGCAAACTACGGTAAAACCGTCAGCCGCAACGATTTTGACAACGCGGTGGCTAAGGCCTGGGGTAAAGATAACGTCAGAGCCGTTAAGCTCAGCTGCAGCGGTAATCCTGCTTATCTGACCGAAATGCAGATCTCCCTCAAAGCCGACACCATCAATAATCCGCTCTCTGCCGCATCCTTTGCGCCACAGCCTCATCCGGGCAACTGCGGCAAACGATTTACCGTCGATAAGGTCGGCTATTAACCCCCGCCGGGCACCCTTTGCCCGGCTTGTCATTCATTTCCGTTATATGACGATTCGCGTCACACTTCCGCACACCTGTATCATTTATCCAGCCATTGCATTATTTATCCGGTAAACACAATCGAAAACTCACCGCCATAATCGTTCCGTCACCTACAGGAGGAATTTCACATGGCTAAAAAATTGATTGCACTGTGCGCGTGCCCGATGGGCCTGGCGCATACCTTTATGGCCGCTCAGGCGCTGGAAGACGCTGCGGTTGAAGCAGGTTACGAGGTCAAAATTGAAACCCAGGGCGCGGACGGTATTCAGAATCGCCTGACGGCGCAGGATATTGCCGACGCCGACATCATTATCCACGCCATCGCCATTACGCCGGAAGATAACGAGCGCTTTGAAACGCGCGACGTCTACGAGATCACGCTTCAGGACGCCATTAAAAATGCGGCGGGCACCCTGAAAGAGATCGAAGAGATGATTGCAGCAGAACAATAATAATCCTCAACCTCAGGGGTTTTCGTCATGGCAATTAAAAAACGCAGTGCGGTTCGCCCGGAAAGTCACGAGGGCTACACGCTCGCAATCAAACCCGCGCCGGTCGCCGCGGGCGGTACCTTCTGGAAAGAGCTTCCCCAGCACATTATGTCGGGCATCTCCCGCATGGTGCCGACGCTCATTATGGGCGGGGTGATCCTCGCTATTTCACAGCTTATCGCTTACGTCTGGCTGGAAATCCCGCCGGATACCGGCATTATGGATGCGCTGAACTCGGGCAAATTTACCGGATTTAACCTCTCCGTTCTGAAGTTCGGCTATCTGACGGAGTCCTTCGGCGGGCTGCTGTTTAGCTTTGCGATCCCGATGTTCTCGGCGTTTGTCGCCAACTCCATCGGCGGCAAGCTGGCCTTCCCGGCCGGATTTATTGGCGGCCTGGTCGCTACGCAGCCCACGCTGGTGCTGAACTTCGATCCTGAAAAACTGACCTGGCTTGCCACCAAACCGGTGCCTTCCACCTTTATAGGTGCGCTGATTATCGCCATTGCCGCTGGCTATCTGGTGAAATGGCTGAATGCCAAAATCAGCGTGCCGCAGTATCTGCTGGCCTTCAAAAGCACGTTTCTGATCCCGATTATCTCGGCCCTGTTCGTGATGCTGGCAATGTACTACGTCATCACCCCGATTGGCGGCTGGTTAAACGCCGGCATGCGCGCCCTGCTGCTTGCCGCAGGCCAGGCAGGCTCGATGATGTACGCTATCGGCATGGCCGCCGCGACGGCCATTGACCTCGGAGGCCCCATCAATAAGGCGGCGGGCTTTGTTGGGCTGGGATTAACCACCGACCACGTGCTGCCGATTACGTCACGCGCCGTCGCCATTGTCATCCCACCGATTGGTCTGGGGCTGGCAACGCTTATCGATCGCCGCCTGACCGGTAAACGCCTGTTTAGCCCGCAGCTTTATCCGCAGGGAAAAACCGCGATGTTCCTCGCCTTTATGGGCATCAGCGAAGGGGCGATCCCGTTCCTGCTGGAAAATCCGCTCGCAACGCTGCCTGCCTACATGATCGGCGCCATCGCCGGGGCGATGACCGCGACCGCGCTGGGCGCCGTGCAGTGGTTCCCTGAATCGGCCATCTGGGCGTGGCCGCTGGTGACCAATCTGGGTGCCTATATGCTGAGCATCCTGGTCGGCGCGGTGATTACGGCGCTGCTGGTGGTGACTATTCGGAACGCCTTGCACAAGCGCGGAAAACTCGCCATCGATACGCTGTAACGGAGTAAAAAAGATGGATTTACTGACAACGCTTCGCGGCTGGCTCACGGCAGAAAAACTGGACGGCGTCCTGATCGCATCGCGTCAGAACAAACAGCCGCATCTGGGCATTTCAACCGGGTCGGGCTACGTGCTGGTCACGAAAACCCGCGCGCATATCCTCGTCGATTTTCGCTACTACAACGATATCGCGTCGCGCGCGGCGGGCTACCAGATGCATCTGCTCGATGCCGCAAACCCGTTTGCCGCGGTGGTGAACCGGATTGTTGCCGACGAGGGCCTCACCGCGCTGGGTTTTGAAGGCGAACACGTCAGCTGGCAAACGGGCTGCCGGTGGCGCGACGCGCTGCATGCGACGCTTTGCGGTATCTCCCTCGACGCACTGCGGCAGATAAAAACGGCGGACGAAATTGCCCGCATTCGCGCGGCCTGCCGCATTGCCGACGGCGCGGCGCAGCATATCCGGCGCTTTATTCTGCCGGGCATGCGCGAGCGCGACGTCGCCGCCGAGCTGGAGTGGTTTATGAAGCTGCAGGGGGCGGACAAGCCCTCTTTCGACACCATCGTAGCCAGCGGGCCGCGCGGCGCACTGCCGCACGGTAAAGCCTCTGACAAAGTGATTGAGGCAGGCGAGCTGGTCACCCTCGATTTTGGCGCCCAATACCAGGGATACTGCTCGGACATGACGAGGACCTTCCTTGTCGCCGGGCAACAGCAGGCGCCTGAGGACCACCCGCTCTATGCGATCTACCAGATCGTGCTGGAGGCGCAGCTCGCTGCGATCCGGGCGACTCGCCCGGGCGTTCCGTGCCGTCAGGTGGATAGCGCCGCGCGCGAAATTATTGAACGCGCAGGCTACGGCCCGCAGTTTGGCCACAACACCGGCCACGCCATCGGCATTGACGTGCATGAAAATCCGCGCTTCTCGCCCACCGATACTACGCTGCTGCAGCCCGGTATGCTCTTGACCGTCGAACCGGGCATCTACCTTGACGGCGTGGGCGGCGTGAGGATTGAGGACGTCATTCTGGTGACGGAAACGGGCGCCGAGGTGCTTTACGACACCGATAAAACGCTGCTGCTGACGGGGGAACGCTGATGGACCATGAATTACTGCGCGCGCTGAGCGAAGCCGATGCCATTGCGGCGTCAGAGCAGGAGGTGCGCGATATCCTGATCGCGGAGGCACAGAAGTACCATAAAGAGGTGCAGTTTGACGGCCTTGGCTCAGTGCTCATCCGCGTGAACCAGAGCAGCGGGCCGAAGGTGATGGTTTGCGCCCACATGGATGAAGTCGGTTTTATGGTGCGCAGCGTGTCCCGGGAAGGCGCGATTGACGTTTTACCCATCGGCAACGTACGCATGATGGCCCGCACGCTACAGCCCGTGCGCATCACCACGCGCGCCGGCGCTAAAATCCACGGCCTGCTGGATGGGGATGTTAAAGGCGATACCGTAGACAATCTGCGCGTCGACACGGGAGCGACCTCAGCGGAAGAGGTCTTTGCCAGCGGCATTGACGCAGGCGATCGCGTGACCTTCGATACGCCTTTTCACGCCCTTCCCCACGGCCGGGTGATGGGCAAAGCCTTCGACGACCGCCTGGGCTGTTACCTGCTGATTAGCCTGCTGCGCGAGATGCATCAGGCTCCGCTTGAGTGTGAACTGTGGCTGGTTGCCAGCTCCAGTGAAGAAGTGGGATTGCGCGGCGGACAGACCGCCACGCGAGCGATTAACCCCGATATTGCGCTGGTGCTGGATACCGCCTGCTGGTCAAAAAACTTTGATTACGGCAGCGCGAATCACCGGCAAATCGGCGCGGGGCCAATGCTGGTGCTGTATGACAAAACCCTTATCGCCCCGCCGAAACTCACCGCCTTCATCGAAAAAGTGGCGCGCCCGTTAGGCATCCCGCTGCAAAAAGATATGTTCAGCAACGGCGGTACGGACGGTGGCGCGGTGCATCTTTCCGGCACGGGCATCCCCACCGTGGTGCTCGGCCCCCCAACCCGGCACGGGCATTGCGCCGCGTCGATTGCCGATGAAAAAGACATTGAATACACCCATCAACTGCTTGTCGCGCTGGCGGCATGCATGAACCGTGAGACCGTGGCTCACCTGACGGACTTCAGGTGCTGATCTCACGCGGTAAGGAGAAAATATGCTTTCGATTGAGTTTTTCTGCCCGCTGCCCAACGGCCTGCACGCGCGGCCAGCCTGGGCGTTAAAGGAGCAGTGCAGCGCCTGGCGCAGCGATATTCGTTTTATCAATAAGCGGCTAAACACCCACGCGGACGGCAAAAGCTCACTGGCGCTCATCAGCACCGGCACGCTGTTTAACGATAGCTGCGTGCTGGAAATCAGCGGCAGCGATGAAGAGCAGGCCAGACGCGCGCTTGATCAGTACCTCAGTTCAGAATTCATCGACAGCGACAGCATTCCCTCCGGCGATGCGCCGCACGTTGCGCATCCCCTTCCGCGTTCGCTCGTGCGGCTTAACCCGCAGCTGCAGCACGGCATCACGCTGGCCAGCGGCATCGGCGCCGGTACGCTGCGCGGCTGGCAGAGCGACAACCTTCAGCGTTATCGCCAGCGTCCAGCCTCCCCGGAGGACATTACTCGCCTGGAGCACAGCCTTGCCACGCTTGCGGAGCAGCTTAACCAGCGCCTGCGCGGGCTGGACGGCGAGAGCAAAACCATCATCAGCGCTCACCTGTCGCTGATTCAGGACGATGAGTTTGGGGAAAATATTCGCCGCCTGATCGACGAAGAGCGGCTTAGCCTGGCCGAGGCGATCATTCGCAACATGGAGCAGATCTGCAATAAGCTCTCGCTCTCGGCCAGCGATTACCTTCGCGAGCGCGTCAGCGACATCCGCGACATCAGCGAGCAGCTGTTGAGTATCACCTGGCCGGAGCTTCAGCCAACGTCGGCCTTCACCCTGGATACGCCCACCGTTCTGGTGGCGGAAGATTTAACCCCAAGCCAGTTCTTAAGCCTTGATACCCGCTATCTGAAAGGGATGGTGCTGGAGAAAACCGGGCGCACGTCGCATACGTTAATTCTCGCGCGCGCCGCGTCGATACCCGTACTGAGCGGCCTAACGGTCGCCTCGCTGGAGCCGTACGCGGGCAAAAAGGTGATCCTTGACGGCGTGTGCAGCGTACTGGTCACCGAGCCGGATGAGGCCGTTAATCATTATTACAGCGTAGCGCAGCGCCTTGCCGACAAACGCCATCTGCAGCAGATCAAAGACGCCGGGCTGCCGGCGCTGACCCGGGATAACGTGCCGGTAGATATTGCTGCCAATATCGGCAGCGCGCTGGAAGCCCCCGGCGCATTCGCCAGCGGCGCGCAGGGCGTGGGTCTGTTTCGCACCGAAATGCTCTATATGGATCGCGATACCGCGCCGGACGAGCAGGAACAGTTTGAAGCCTATCAGCAGGTTTTACTCTCCGCCGAGGGCAAACCCGTTATCTTCCGCACGATGGATATCGGCGGCGATAAGCAGATCCCGTATCTCAATATTCCGCAGGAAGAGAACCCGTTCCTCGGCTATCGCGCGGTACGCATTTACCCGGAGTTTGCCCATCTGTTTCGCACCCAGCTTCGCGCCATTTTGCGCGCGGGCGCCAGCGGCAACGCGCTTTTGATGATCCCGATGGTGCATAGCCTCGATCAAATTTTATGGGTCAAACAGGAGCTGCAGAAGGTTCGCGAGGCGCTAACGTCGCAAGGGCTACGCCATACCCCGCACCTGCCGCTGGGGATTATGGTGGAAGTGCCTTCGGTGTGCTTTATCATCGACCACTTCTGCGACGAGGTGGATTTCTTCAGCATCGGCTCGAACGACATGACCCAGTACCTGTACGCGGTCGACCGCAACAACCCGCGCGTGTCGCCGCTGTATAACCCGATTACGCCGTCGTTTTTACGCATGGTGCGCCAGATTGTCGACGCGGCCCATCGCCACGGAAAATGGGTTGGCATCTGCGGCGAGCTGGGCGGCGAGCGCCGCTATCTTCCTTTACTGCTGGGTCTGGGCATTGATGAGTTCAGCATGAGCGGGCCGCGCATTCCTGCGGTCAAGGCGCATCTTCGCCAGCTGGAAAGCGATGCCTGTCGGACGCTGGCGGAGCAGGCCTGCGAATGCCGCAGCGCTGAGGAGATAGAGACGCTGCTGGCGGAGTTCACGCCGGAAGAGCCGCCGCGCCCGCTGCTGGCGCTGGAAACCATCGTCTTTAACGAACCGCTCACGTCAAAAGAGCAGGTGCTCCAGTTCCTGTGCGGCAACCTGGCGATTCAGGGGCGCACCGAAAACCCGCTGGAGCTGGAGGAAGATGTCTGGCAGCGCGAAGAGATTGTTACCACCGCGGTCGGGTTTGGCGTCGCGATCCCGCACACCAAATCCCAGTGGATACGCCATTCCAGCATCAGCATCGCCCGTCTGGAAAAACCTATCGACTGGGAGTCAGAGATGGGTGAGGTCGAGCTGGTGATCATGCTGACGCTCGGCGCGCAGGAAGGGAATAACCACGTTAAGGTCTTCTCCCAGCTGGCGCGAAAGCTGGTGAACAAGGCGTTTCGGGAGGCGCTCTTCGCAGCAGACTCGCCGCAGGGCCTGCTTGACCTGCTGAATGCCGAAATCAGCTTCTGATCGCTACTGAAAACGCGCCCGGTATTCACCCGGCGTCAGGCCAAACTGGCGCCGGAACAGCCTGGAAAAATAGTCGCTGTCGGGATAGCCGCAGCGCTTCGCCACCTCGCCCACCGGCAGGTGGTATTTTTGCAGGATGGTGCGCGCTTTTCCCATTCGTACCCAGCGCACGTAATCGACAAAGCTCATCGTTCCATGCTGAGAAAACAGACGCGACAGATGGTTAGGCGAAATATTAAATAACGCGGCGACGCCCTCGCGCGAAACGGGTTCCGCGTAGTTTTCCTGCAGCCAGCTGCAGATACTCTGATAGAGAAAATCCCCGCGAGACAGCCCCGGTTCAGGGTGCAACCCGGCAACCTTGCGACACCAGTGCAGGAGGCTCAGCGCCAGCGGCTGAATGATATCCTGATCCTGCGCAGAGGTGCTCAGATGGGTCAGCGCCATCAGCATAGCGGCACACTCCCCCCGTTCGGGGTGCGGAAGCTCAACGTTCCGCTGGGGCTGTCCATTGCCGGGAGCCTGAAACGCCAGCCCCAGCCAGGACGGGGCAAAAACAATAGTCAGCAGCATGACCGTTTTTTCAAACATCGGCACATTTGCCGCCCGAGCGGGCAGAAACAGCATCTCTCCCTGACGAATCGCCTTTTGTTCAGGAATAAGCGCGTTGCCATAAACGCCGCGCAGCACCACGTCGAGCCGAGGCCACTCTGCGCGAAAACATCCGGCAGGCGCTGACGCAGGCGAGTGCGCGAACCAGACGCGCCCCAGCTGCTGCGGATTCAGCACCAGCCCGCTGAGCAGGTCTGCAAAAAACTGCCGATCGGCGGGAAGCCGGTTATCAATCATTTTATCCCCTGCGGGCATCCGGGCGAACCAGATCAAAGCGGTGGGTGTCGCTGATGCCGTAGTAGGCCGTCGGTCCACCTGCCCGCAGAATCGGCTGCGCCTTCGCGGTTTGGTAAATCCCCTCTTCCAGCAGCGTGTCGGCAATATGGATCCCAATCACTTCCCCCAGCACCAGCCAGGTGTCGACAGGCGTGCCGTCAGCGCCCGTCAGCTGAATGCACTGCGACAGGCGGCACTCAAAGTTCACCGGGCTTTCCGCCACGCGCGGCGCGTTCACCAGCCTGCTGGCAGCCGGCGTTAATCCGGCAAAGGTAAACTCGTCCTCACCGTGGGGCAACGTAACGGAGGTTTCATTCATCGCCTCGGCTAAATCCCGCGTTGCCAGATTCCAGACAAACTCGCCGGTTTCGGTGATATTACGCACGCTGTCCTTCCAGCCGTTGCTGGAAAAACCGACGATCGGCGGACGATAGTTAAAGCAGTTAAAAAAGCTATAGGGCGCAAGGTTTAGCTGCCCGTCTTTATCACAGGAGGAGATCCAGCCAATCGGGCGCGGGCCGACAATGGCGTTCAGCGGGTCATGCGGCAGGCCGTGCCCCTGAGACGGTTGGTAGAAGTACATTTGGCTCTCTCGTTGGTGGGGCAGACGCGAAATGCGTTTCGCTCATCGCCCTGATTCAGGACGCTCAGCGTAACGCATTCCGCCAGAAATTAAGACTGAATAAATTTCAGCAAATCGTCATTAATCTGGTGCTTATGGGTCGTGCAAATGCCGTGCGAACCGCCGGCATACACTTTCAGCTCGGCATCAGGCAGGATCTCCGCCGCCACGCGCCCGCAGGTGTCGATCGGCACGATTTGATCGTCATCACCGTGGATCACCAGCGTTGGGATAGTCATCCTTTTCAGATCGTCACGCAGATCGGTTTCTGAGAAGGCTTTTACGCAGTCGTACAGCGCCTTGATGGACCCCTGCAGCCCCTGCTCAACGAAGCTTTCACGTACCGCCTTCGACTCTTTCGCGCCTTCGCGGTTATAGCCATAAAAGGCCGCGCTCAGCTCATAGAAGAAGGCTGCACGATCGTTCACCACCCCTTCCCGAATACCATCAAAGACCTCTTTCGGCACGCCGTTCGGGTTGAAATCGGTTTTGATCATAATCGGCGTAACGGCACCAATCAGCGCGGCTTTTGCCACGCGCTGCGTTCCGTGGCGGCCAACGTAACGCGCCACTTCGCCGCCGCCCGTGGAATGGCCAACGTGTATGGCATCCTTAAGGTTAAGATGCTCGGTCAGCTCGGCGAGATCGTCAGCGTACTGATCCATATTATGCCCGTCCCACGGCTGCGCGGAGCGACCGTGCCCACGTCGGTCGTGCGCTATTACGCGAAATCCTTTTGACCCCAGAAACAACATTTGATCTTCAAAGGCATCTGCCGTCAGCGGCCAGCCGTGGCTGAACACCACCGGTTGCCCACTTCCCCAGTCCTTAAAATGCAGATAGCTGCCGTCTTTCAAGGTAAGTTTGTCGTAATCGCTCATGAGATCTCCTGATAAGGAAGGCTGAATGCGGGTAGTCGCCGGATGAGGGCGCTTAAAAAGGATAATTCAAATTTGCGGAGCGTCACGTTTTTCGCCAAAAATTCATATGACGGATGAATGTGACCGACATCACTTCAAACCTGGTCGCGCAATGAGTATCATCAGGGGAGTTAAACCCTCGCTGCCAGACGGCGAGGGTTTTCTTTTGGATTGGTTTCTGCGTTACACGCAGCATTAACGACATGGAGTAATAAATGTCCAGACCCACAATTATCATTAATGAACTCGACGCAGAACGCATTGACCGACTTCTGGAAAAAGCTGAATTCGCTTCGCTCCCGGTAGCCGACGCGCTGAACGAAGAACTCGACCGGGCGCAAATGTGCACGCCGGAAACCATGCCGCATGACGTGGTGACCATGAACAGCCAGGTCAAATTCCGCAACCTGACCACCGGGGAAGAGCTGACCCGCACGCTGGTCTATCCGGCGCAGATGACCGACAGCAGCGCGCAGCTTTCCGTACTGGCACCGGTAGGCGCAGCCCTGCTTGGCCTGCGCACGGGCGATACCATCCACTGGGAGCTGCCGGGCGGCGCCTCGACCCATCTGGAAGTGCTTGAGCTGCTCTACCAGCCCGAAGCCGCAGGCGATTATCTCCGTTAATCCCTTCTGAACAAGCGCCCCCGCTTTGCACAGAGGATGCGCCTGCATCCTCTTTCCGCAATTTCACCCGAATGCCCTATATCACCCAAAATCCCCTTAATCCACGCTTAATCTGTTTTGGTGCCGCGGGGACGGTCATGGGTGAGATACTGAGTATCACACTAATTTTCATGTGTATTTTGGCGATTATCGTCGCGGCAGTGCTGTATCTCGAGCGTCACTGGTAGGCGTGCGACGTCACACCACCCCGCCGGGAAAGGCGTTGACCAACCCTTTCACCTTCTGCTCCGCCGCCTCCGGACTTTCTGCACCGGGCACCAGAATCACCTTGCGGCACTCCTCTTCCCGCTTCTCAAAAATCCTGTAGGCGCGTTCGGCATCCGCCAGCGGCAGGTAATGCGTAACTATCTCCTCCGGGGTAAGCAACCCTTTTTCAATGAGCGGCAGCAGCTCGCCCAGCCACGCGTGAACGTGCGTCTGCCCCATCCTGAAGCTGAGTCCCTTATCAAACGCATCGCCGAACAGAAAACCGTGTATAAATCCGGCATAAACGCCGGGTACGCTCACCACGCCGCCGCGACGCACGGCAGCAATGCACTGGCGCAGCGCTTTACCGCTGCTCCCTTCAATTTTCAGGTTGCTGAGGATAGTTTCCGTGGTGCTGCCTTTGGCTTCAAACCCGACGGCGTCAATCACCGCATCCACGCCGCGCTGCCCCGCCGTCTGCTCGATAATTTTTTCCGCCGCGTCGTTGTCATCATCGAAGTTAATGGGGATTGCGCCATAGCGCTCCTGGGCAAAGCGCAGGCGGTACGGGTGATGGTCTATGACGAAAATCTGTTCTGCGCCGAGCAGCCGGGCGCAGGCTATGGTCAGCAAGCCGACCGGCCCCGCCCCGAAAACGGCGACGCTGGAGCCTTTTTCAATCTGCGCGTTTTTTGCCGCCTGCCAGGCGGTTGGCAAAATATCAGAGAGGAACAGCGCCTTATCATCAGAGAGGAGCTGCGGCACCTTGAACGGCCCGACGTTCCCTTTCGGCACGCGGACGTACTCCGCCTGCCCGCCCGGCACGCCGCCGTAGAGATGGCTGTAGCCAAATAGCGCGGCCGGTGCCGGAATTTGCTTTTTATTCAGGGCCGCACCCTGTCCGGCGTTGGTTTTCTCGCAGGCGGCATACTGCTGCAGACGGCAAAAGAAGCAGTCCCCGCAGGCAATCACAAAGGGGATCACCACCCGATCGCCTTTCTGTAAATTCTTGACATCCCTTCCGCTTTCGACCACTTCACCCATGAATTCGTGGCCAAAAATATCGCCGTGCTCAACTTTGGGGATTTTGCCGCGATAGAGGTGCAAATCGGAACCGCAAATCGCCGTCGCGGTGACGCGCAGGATGATGTCATCGGGTTGTTCAATAACGGGATCGGGAACATTTTCGACGCGAACATGGTGTGGACCGTGGTACGTGAGTGCTTTCATGCAACCTCCGAAAGGATGTGAGCAGCTTCTAAAAGGGTAGCGTCCTCTGAAGGTCTGCCCTGAAATCGGGGCGTTTTGAGATTTATCCTGGCGAGATAAAAAAGTGCTGTTGAGGTTACAGAAACCGATAATATTTTATGTTTGAATGAATTCAGCGTTTATAAACAAGGAGAAACGGGTATGTATAAGACAATCATTATGCCGGTTGATGTTTTTGAAATGGAACTGAGCGACAAGGCCGTACGCCACGCCGAGTTTCTGGCGCAAGAAGACGGCGTTATTCATCTTTTGCACGTATTACCGGGTTCTGCCAGCCTGAGCCTGCACCGCTTTGCCGCCGACGTGCGTCGCTTCGAAGAGCATCTGCAGCACGAAGCCGAAACGCGCCTGCAAACCATGGTTGAGCACTTCAGCATTGATCCTGCCCGCATTAAAACCCACGTCCGGTTCGGCAGCGTGCGTGACGCCGTGAACGAACTCGCAGGCGAATTGAAGGCCGATGTCGTGGTTATCGGCTCGCGTAATCCGTCGATCACCACGCACCTGCTGGGATCTAACGCGTCGAGCGTGATCCGCCACACCCACATCCCGGTGATGGTCGTCCGCTAAATGCAGACAAAAAACCCCGCAATCGCGGGGTTTTTCCTGTCAGTACAGGTGGCCAATATTCACGATAGTGCTGACGGTATCGCCGAAGAAGGTCAGGCGACCGAGCACCAGCCCCACCAGCAGGATCGCAAACAGCATTTTCTGTTTTGGCTGACGCATCAGCGTGAGCGCAAACCCTACCGCGCAGCACAGAAGGCTTCCGATATACAGCGGCGAGCTTAGCCAGGCATGGGCGGTCATTTTCATGATGGTGCCGCCGCTCAGCCAGATAACCGGGGCGGCAATCATCAGCACCACCAGCGTGAGAATGCCCTGGCGCAGCGCGGCCGTGGCGGGCTTCAGCCCAATCAGCGGCGTGGCGGCGCAGCCCATCACCCAGACGATCGCAAAGAACAACATCATCGTCATGCCGTTGGCAATGGCCTGCATCGCAGGCGCCGCATAGGTCATTCCCTGCACGACCACCAGCAAAATGCCGAACAGGGAGGCCAGTAGCGCAGCCCCCTTATTGCCTTTGCTGAGAAATGCCAGGCCGATGGTGCCGCCATACAGCGTCGCGCCAAGAATTTCTCGGCTCAGCCATGCGTGCTTGAGGTTGATCAGCGCGTTATAGGCGTGCTCCGGATGCGCCAGATGGAGGATTGCCGCCACGGACGCCGCCCCCAGAATCAGTCCGGTAATCAGCCACTGAATACGGTTGCCGTGTACGTCACCGCGCAGCGTGCGCCAGGTGAGCAGCAGCGTCATCCCGACGGACATCTGGCTCAGCACGGTAAAGATAACCAGCGGAATTTCGTACTTTTCCATTATTTATCCCCCGGCTGTTTTGGCTGACGGGCCAGAATAAAGCGCGTGCCCGGATTGAGCTGCGGCATCTTCGGGAAACCCGGCGGATACTGCACGGCATTGTTCGGCAGCGGATCGGCATCCAGGTCAATAATGGTCAGCGCCCCGACCGGGCACGCATTTACGCAGGCAGGCGCCATGCCGACATCCAGACGCTCGTAACACATGCTGCACTTCTCGGCCTTTTTGGTTTCCTCGTTGAAGCGCGGCGCGCCGTAAGGGCAGTTGCGGATGCAGTTTTTGCAGCCGATGCAGCGTTCAGGGTTGTGCACCACGATGCCATCATCACGTTTGGTGTAGGCTTCTACCGGACACGCCGCCAGGCAGGCCGGATTTTCGCAGTGGTTACAGGCCAGCGAGAAAAATGCCCGCTCCTCGTGGGGATAAATTTCTTTATCCAGCGGGTAAACGTAGCGCCAGAAGCGATCCGGCTCAAGCTGGTTAAAGCTCTTGCAGGCCATCGCGCATCCACGGCAGCCGATACACTTGTCACTGTTCACTAAAAATGCGCGTCTCATGCGTCTGCTCCTTCATTCGCGATAAGGGCAATATCAACAAACTGGCTGTGGATCGCCGCGCCCGGCGCGCCGGTTGCCATCTTGCCCATATCGGCTGGCGTGTCTTTCACCACGTTCTGCACGTTGTATTTGAGTTTGTTAAACCAGGATTCATACATCACCAGGAAATCTTCCGGTACGTTGGTGGTGATCTTCGCCCGCAGCGTCACCTCACCCGCTTCGTTAAATACCCGTACGGTCGCCAGATCGCGGATGCCCTTTTTCTGCGCCGCGGCAGGATGGATATATACAAACGGCTCGGGCCAGAAGACCTGCATCCAGTCGAGGTTCACAAACTGGGAGTGCAAACCGTACTGCAAATGCGGCGTGAAGAGGTGGAACGGCAGCTTGCCTTCTGCGGCCGGCAGATACTCCGGCAGCGCTTTGTGCCCGTTCTTTTCACACAGCTCAGAGAGGAACTCATATTTGCCCGATGGCGTTTTAAACTTGCGATCGTGCCAGGCGGCGGTGCTGACCATTTTTGCCTTGGCCGGGCCGTCAAGCAGATCGTCCCACGAGCGGATGCCGAACTGCTTCGCCATGCCGTCGTTAAATTCCAGATCCAGCCATGTTTTCTGGTCGATATCCTGCGGGAAGGTGCAGGCACCCGGCTCCATTTTATTGATGGTGCGCGAGAGCAGCGCGGCAATGTCCAGATCGCTCTTACACTCGTACATCGGCTTAATGGCCGGCTCGTTCACCGAGAGCCAGTAATGCCAGTAAGAGGACGAGAGATCCCAATGTTCAAAGGTGGTGGTGACCGGCAGAACGATATCCGCATGCTGTACCGTCTCGTTGAAGAACTGATCGACACACACCACCATCTCCAGCTTGCTAAAGGCTTTTTCCATTTTGTTGCGGTCAAAGTCCTGCGCGAACGGGTTCTTGCAGGCCACCCACAGCATGCGGATTGGCGGATCGTTGGCGTCCAGAATACTCTGCGCGGTCTGGTTAAGGTTCAGCGCACGGTCGGCGTACTGGCTCTTTTCGCCGCTGTCGCTGACGAACTCGCCCACCGGACCGCCGGCCCCCTCCATCCCCACGGACCCCGCCGGTGGCTTCTGCGTCATTGCGTGATAGTTATAGCCCCAGGTCTGCAGATGGCCGTAGCGGGCTCCGCCCCCTTCCACGCCGATGTTGCCGGTCATGGCGACAAACGCATCAATGGCGCGCACGTTTGCCCCGCCGTTGACGTGGCGCTGCATCCCGTAGCCAATCCAGACGGTGGCGGGTTTCACGGCGGTGAACTCTTCCGCCAGCTGACGGATCACATCCGCCGACAGGCCGCAGATCCCCGCCGCCCACTCGACGGTAACGTGACTGCGCAGGTACTGTTCGAACTCGGGGTAGCCGTGGGAAAAGTTGTTCACAAACTCCTGGTCGACGCGGCCAATATCCAGCAGGTGGCGCGCCATACCCAGCGCCAGCGCGCCGTCGGAGCCCGGGCGAACCCGCAGATAGAGGTCGGCCTTAGCGGCGGTCTGCGAGAACAGCGGGTCAATGACCACCACTTTCGCCCCTTTCTCACGCGCCTGGTAGATGTACTTCATGGAGTGCATGGAGCACCACGCCGGGTTAGCGCCCCAGAGGATGATGTATTTGGCCTTCACCATATCTTCCGGGTCGTTACACCACATGTCGCCCATATCGTAGTGCTGGGCATCAATCCCCGCAGGCCAGCACGGCGTACCCGCAAAGCGCGTGGTGTAGCCGAGGGAGGACATCATCCCCTCAACCGCATAGCTCATCACGCCGAGGTTGCCGGAATACTTCGACAGCGCGAGGCCAAGCATGGAGCCATCTTTCTTTTTGATCTCCAGCATCTTGCTGGCGATGCGCTGCATGGCCTCATCCCAGGAGATGCGACGCCATTTCCCGCTGCCGCGCCCGTCCTGAATCATCGGGTATTTGATACGGTCAGGAGAATAAACGCGGCGCGGATAGGTCAGCCCTTTCACGCACGGCGCGCCGTGGGTGAATGTGGATTCGCTCGCCCCGTCGACGAAGGCGATCACATCGTCTTTGACCCAGGTTTTTAAGCTGCAGGTGTCGTAGCAGTTACGCGGGCAGGCGTTGCGGAAAATTTTGTAGGTTTTCGGGTTAAACGGAATGGGCGGCTGCGCCATCGCACAGCGGGACGATAATAATCCACCGGGCAAGGCGGCGACGGTGCCTAACGCAATCAGCCCTTTTAAAAAGGAGCGCCTGTTTAGCTGCCCTTTATCAATGCTCATAATATTACTCTCGTTTTTAATTCATCAAACCAATTGGTTAATTGCAATGCGAGACGTTTAATTGCGGGTGTTGTCGCACGTTGATTTATTTTTTCAATAAAAGCAGGAAGCCATAATTCGAGATGCCCCGTCACAAATCGGGCGAGCGCGTCATGATAGTGCGGAGATGTGCGGGCATGCGCGCAGAGCATCACCGCCAGCTCAAGCTCAACGCTGATGTGATCGTCAGGCACCGCATTTTCATCGGTGACGACAAGCCCCATGCTCTGCAAAAACTCGCGCACGCTAAGCGTGGTAGCGCCCATCAACAGCGGCTCATCGCCCATATAGACAGAGGCGTAAGGGGGCGCCAGCAGCGTCGCAGGCCCGACAAACAGCGCGTTGAAGTCATACTCAACCTCTAACGCCTCATCTTGCTGCAACGGTTCGCTATCCGCGCATAAATGGCGCAGGGAGATCTGTCGTGACGAAATATCTGCCGCGTTAAAAAAATCGCGAAGCATTAATCCATTTATTTCAAAAGGGGTTAACGCTTCATATATTGAAGTTGTGAATACATCTTTATCATTCATGTTAAATATAAATATCAATCAACAAAAAACGACGAGATATTATCAGCAGGCTTATTAATTTCTTTGATCGGAGCAGGCAATTACCGCAAGCAGTAGGCGGTGACGAAAATAATTGAGAGGAAAAAGAGTCTTAAAATAGGTATAAAAAAAGCCACCTCATAAAGAGGTGGCTGCTGCAGGTGTAGTCTTACTTTCTTTTATTATGCTGTTTTGGTGCGAATCAGGTAGTCAAACGAACTCAGTGATGCCTTCGCACCTTCACCGGTCGCGATGATGATCTGTTTGTAAGGCACGGTCGTACAGTCACCCGCCGCAAACACGCCCTTCACGCTGGTTTCGCATTTGGCATCGATGATGATTTCGCCCATGCGGTTGCGCTCAATCGCGCCTTCCAGCCAGGTTGTGTTTGGCAGCAGACCAATCTGCACGAAGATCCCCGCCAGCGCCACGCTGTGAACATCACCCGTTACGCGGTCGCGGTATTCCAGACCGGTCACTTTGCTGCCGTCGCCCTTCACTTCCGTGGTCTGCGCATTCAGCACGATATCGACGTTTTTCAGGCTGCGAACCTTATCCTGCAGAACCTGGTCGGCCTTCATTTCAGGTGCGAATTCCAGCAGGGTCACGTGTTCAACGATACCCGCCAGGTCGATAGCCGCTTCCACGCCGGAGTTACCGCCGCCGATCACCGCCACGCGCTTGCCTTTGAACAGCGGGCCGTCGCAGTGCGGGCAGTAGGTTACGCCTTTGGTGCGATACTGATCTTCACCCGGCACGTTCATGTTGCGCCATTTCGCGCCGGTCGCAATGATAATACTGCGCGCTTTCAGCACCGCGCCGGACGCGGTTTCAATCTGGTGTAAACCGCCTTCAACCGCAGCCGGAACCAGTTTGCTCGCGCTCTGGCTGTCGATGACGTCAACTTCATAGTCGCTAACGTGCGCCTTCAGGGCGCCGGCCAGCTTCTGGCCTTCGGTTTTCGGCACGGAGATGTAGTTTTCGATGTCCACGGTATCCAGCACCTGGCCGCCAAAGCGTTCGCCCATCAGGCCGGTACGAATGCCCTTACGCGCGGAGTAAACCGCCGCCGCCGCGCCCGCCGGGCCGGAACCGACGATCAGCACGTCGTAAGCATCGCGTTTGTTCAGCTCTTCCGCCGCGCGTTTTTCTGCGCCGGTATCCACTTTGGCAACGATTTCGGTCAGCGTCATGCGGCCCTGGCCGAACTCTTTGCCGTTCATGTAGACCGCCGGTACGCCCATCACGTTGCGATCGGTGATTTCGTTCTGGAAGGTGCCGCCGTCAATCGCCGTGTGCTTAATGCGCGGGTTCAGGACTGACATCAGGTTCAGCGCCTGCACCACGTCCGGGCAGTTGTGGCAGGAGAGCGAGTAATAGGTTTCAAACTCAAAATCGCCGTCGATATCGCGGATCTGCTCCAGCAGCGCCTGGGCTTCCTTCGACGGATGCCCGCCGGTCCACAGCAGCGCCAGCACCAGCGAGGTAAATTCGTGACCCAGCGGAGAACCGGCAAAGCGCGGCCCCTGGTCAGAGCCTGGGTTAGTAATCAGGAAAGAAGGCTTGCGCACCGCCAGAGTATTGTCTTCCTTGAAGGTCACTTTCGGCGACAGCTCGGCGATCTCCGCCAGCAGTTCCTTGATCTCTGCCGATTTTGCGCTGTCATCCAGCGTGGCAATCAGCTCAACGGGTTTGGTCAGTTTCTCAAGGTAGGCCTTGAGCTGGGTTTTCATATTTGTGTCGAGCATTGTTCTTCCCTCTCTTAAGACGTCATCATGCAAGCTGCCTTATGCGGGCGGCCTGAATGCAACTTGCATCATGGTGCTGGAATGAAATGGGCGCGGGTGCGCCCATTGATTGCCGGGTGGCACGTCGTTTACCCGGCCTACGATACGGTAGGCCTGTGCAAGCGCAGCGCCGCCAGGCTTTGCAGACTTAGATCTTGCCGACCAGGTCCAGGGATGGAGCCAGCGTCGCTTCGCCTTCTTTCCATTTCGCCGGGCACACTTCGCCTGGGTGAGAAGCCACGTACTGAGCGGCTTTCACTTTACGCAGCAGGTCAGATGCGTCACGGCCGATACCTTCAGCGGTAACTTCGATAGCCTGGATAATGCCCTGCGGGTCAACAACGAAGGTCGCACGGTCTGCCAGACCTTCATCTTCACGCATATTTTCGAAGTTACGGGTCAGGGCGCCAGTCGGGTCACCGATCATCGCGTATTTGATTTTCGCGATGGTTTCAGAGCTGCCGTGCCATGCTTTATGGGTGAAGTGGGTATCGGTAGAGACAGAGTAAACGTCTACGCCCAGCTTCTGCAGTTCATCGTAATGGTCAGCCACGTCGCCCAGTTCGGTCGGGCAAACGAAGGTGAAGTCAGCCGGATAGAAGAAGAAGACGCTCCAGCGGCCTTCGGTATCTTTCTCGGTAACTTCGATGAATTCACCGTTTTTGAACGCCTGGTTTTTGAAAGGTTTAATTTTAGTGTTAATCAAAGACATCTGTACTTCCTCCGTGTTTTCGTTGAGATGTAAGGTAACCAACTTTTTTCATCGGGGCTAATGCGTATGCTTTATCAAATCAATCAGCCAAACCTTACAACTTTAACAAGACAGCAAGATGAACCTTATTAAAGGGAACCAGAAAGTAAAAAGGCCGCCTCAACGGGCGGCCCTGATACCTGAATTCCCCACAGGTACATTCAGTGCCAGCCGACGCTGGCGTTGCGTTGCGCTCTACAACCCTTTATATCAAGGCGGTAACAGCGTTTTGATTACACCATTCACGCGGGCAATGAGCAATCCATAAGAGAGATAGTCCTGCCTATGGCTGTGATAGGTTTGATCGAACATGTTCTCAGATTGTTATAAATATAGTTCCGTGATGAATCACTCACCTTATATAAATGCCAATTGTCATTCAATTAATTCACTCCCTATTCACAGATAAAATTATCTTAATCACCCTTGAAGTTTTGTTTCATTAATTTGATAGCGTGATATATTAAGGTGACTTAAAACTAAAATTAAGTGAGTTAACCACAGGGATTGTAAATGGTTAACTTCAATCTATAGTTATCAGTGATGTGATAACCACAGCAAACACGGCATCCTCAGGACGAAACATGGCAAACCTCTACGACCTTAAAAAATTCGATCTCAATCTGTTGGTCATTTTCGAGTGCATCTATCAGCATCTTAGCATCAGTAAGGCCGCCGAAACTCTGTATATCACCCCCTCTGCCGTGAGCCAGTCACTCCAGCGGTTGCGCGGTCAGCTTAACGATCCCCTGTTTATTCGCTCAGGAAAAGGGATTACCCCCACCACCGTGGGCGTTAACCTGCATCAGCATCTGGAACAGAACCTTAACCAGCTTGAGCAGACCATCAATATCATGCACAGCAGCGGGCTTAAAAAGAATTTTGTGATTTACTGTCCGCAGTTTATGAGCACAAAAATCATGCTCGGGCCGATGCTGCTGCTCATGAAAAAATACAACTATGAAATTGAATTACATGATGTTTTGCTCTCACCCGATTCCGCCGAGGATCTCCTGGCCTACCGAAAAGCCGACCTGGTCTTCTCTTTTTTGCCGCTGAACAGCCGTTCCATCGCCTGCAGCCTGTTCCATAAGCTGCCTTTCGCCCTGCTGTGCCGGGAAGATCACCCGCGCATCGGCCAAAACCCTACGCGTGAAGCGATCCTGAATGAGCATTTCACCGCCTATCTCAGCAACGAAACGAGCGTAAAGAACTATCAGGATAAAGCCGCCCACGCTTTACCTGAAAGAAATATTATCTTTCGCAGCGACTCCTTTATTTCGCTCCTGACGATGATCAGCTCAACCGATCTTCTCGGTTTAGCGCCCGTTCCCGCCTTTGAACAATACGGCGCAGCGCTGAATCTTCGGAAAATAGAAACGGATATACAGTTTCCCAGCATAGATATTTATATGATGTATAACCGCTCCGCATTAAACAGTTCGGCATTCTCGAGCTTTATTGAAGAAATAACCTTACCCTGACATTTACCCTGGCGCCCCTCACTTTCGGGGCCAGGATATTTGATTCATTCACCATAGTAATATATAAAATCTAACATCTTAATTGAGATTATTTATTGACTGAAATTATCCTCTCCCTAATATTGACAGTGTTGTATGGTCTTATTTACTCAGGAAGAGAGCGATCATGTCAATTTACAAGTATCCCCTCAATCAAAATGTCGTCCTCGCTGCTGAGGAACGAATAGCCTGGACTCTGGATAATTTATCCCGGGTCTGCGTCTCATTTTCAGGCGGGAAAGATTCTACCGTCATGCTCCATCTTACGGCACTGCAGGCACGCAGGATGAAACGGAAAATAGACGTCTTATTCATCGACTGGGAAGCGCAATTTTCCTACACCATTTCGCACGTTGAGCGTATGCGTACGCTTTACGCTGATGTCATAGACCACTTCTGGTGGGTGGCGCTCCCCCTGACGACGCAGAACTCGCTCTCGCAATTCCAGCCGGAATGGCAATGCTGGGAGCCAAACACCGAATGGGTACGCCCTCCCCCGGAAGAGGCAATAACCGATCCCGCCTTCTTCCCCTTCTACCAGACGGGCATGAGCTTTGAGGATTTCGTTCGCTGCTTTTCCGACTGGTTTTCCTGCAATCGCCCCGCGGCCGTGCTGGTTGGCATCCGTGCCGACGAGTCGTACAACCGCTTTCTGGCTATCGCTTGCGCGCGCAAGCAGCGGTTTTCAGATGACAAGCCCTGGACCACCGTCGCGCCCGGCGGACATGCCTGGTATATCTACCCGCTGTACGACTGGAAAACCGCCGATATCTGGACCTGGTTTGCCAAAACGGGCCGATGCTATAACCCGCTCTACGACCTGATGTACCAGGCCGGGGTGCCCCCGCGCTATATGCGAATTTGTGAACCTTTTGGCCCGGAGCAGCGCCAGGGGCTGTGGCTCTATCACGTCGTGGAGCCCGAGCGCTGGGCCGCCATGTGTCAACGCGTCAGCGGCGTGCGCAGCGGCGGTATTTATGCCGGTCACGATAATCATTTTTATGGTCACAGGAAAATCCTGAAACCTAACCACCTGTGCTGGCGTGAATATGCCCTCCTGCTCCTCGACAGCATGCCGCAAAATACGGCTGAGCATTACCGCAATAAAATCGCGATTTATCTTCACTGGTATCAAAAAAAGGGGATGTCAGACATTCCTGATACGCAGGAAGGCGACATCGGTTCAAAAGATATCCCCTCCTGGCGACGTATTTGTAAGGTTTTACTCAATAACGACTACTGGTGTCGGGCGCTTTCGTTCAGCCCAAATAAGCCTAAACACTATCAGCGCTACAGCGAGCGGGTGAAAACAAAACGCAAGGAGTGGGGAATTTTATGCGACAACGACTAATCACCGAGATACAAAGCTATCTTCAGTCTCTTCCTGAGGATGAGCGAATTGACGCCATTAATGCGTTTCGCGAGGCGATACATGAAAACAGCCCTTTCCGCGATCAGCCTATCGACTGCGTAATGTGGATCAAACAAGATGATATTACGGCCAACGATTACAACCCCAATACGGTGGCGCCGCCGGAAAAACGGCTGCTGAGCAAGTCGCTGGAGCTAGATGGGTTCACTCAGCCCATTGTAGTGACCGAAAGCGAACCGCATCATTACGAAATCGTGGATGGTTTTCACCGGCATGAAATCGGCTCGAACCGTGCGGTATTAAAGCGCCAGCTCAAAGGGTATTTGCCCGTCACCTGTCTGCGCCGGGATCGGCAGGATAAACATAACCGCATGGCCGCTACCATTCGCCACAACCGCGCGCGCGGGCGGCATCAGATCAACGCCATGTCTGAGATCGTACGCGAACTGGTGCAGCTCGGCTGGGACAACGAGAAGATAGGCAAAGAGCTTGGGATGGATAGCGACGAGGTGCTGCGCCTCAAGCAGATTAACGGCCTACTGGAGCTGTTTGCAGACCGTCGTTACTCAGAAGCCTGGACGGTAAAATAATCAGAGCGTATTCAGACGCTCGGCCGCCGCCAGCAGCGTCGATTCCTGCTTCGCAAAGCACAGGCGAATCAGCCTGTGCGGGAAGGGATCGGCGCAGAACACCGACAGCGGAATGGCGGCCACGCCCACCTCTTTTGTCAGCCACTGGCAGAAGCTGACGTCGTCCAGATCGGAAATCGCGCTGTAGTCGGCCAGCAGGAAGTAGGTTCCTTCACAGGGTAAAATCTCCAGGCGGCTTTTGCTCAGCGCGTTCACAAACAGATCCCGGCGTTTTCGATAGAAGTCCGGCAGCTCGCGGTAGTGCTCCGGCTCGGCGCGCAGCATATCCGCCAGCGCCAGCTGGGCAGGCGTGTTCACGGCAAAGGTCAGGTACTGATGCACCTTGCGAAGCTCGGCGCTGATGGCGGCCGGTGCCACGCAGTAGCCCACTTTCCAGCCGGTCATATGATAGGTCTTACCGAACGACGACACTGCAACCGCGCGCTCGCGAAGCTGCGGATGGGCCAGCACGCTGGCGTGGCCTTCCTCTGCAAAGCAGATGTGCTCGTAGACTTCATCGCTCAGCACGTAAATTTCACGTTCGGCAATCGCCTGCCACAGCGCGGCGAAATCGGCTTTCTGCCACACCGTTGCCGACGGGTTGTGCGGCGTGTTCAGGATCACCAGCCGGGTTTTGTCGCTCAGCAGCGCGGCGAACGCCTGCCAGTCCGGGCGGAAATGCGGCGGCTGGAGCGCCACGCGCTTCACCACGCCGCCGGAAAGTTCAACCGCAGGCGCGTAGCTGTCGTAGCTCGGGTCAAAGCAGATGACTTCATCCCCCGCACGCACCAGCGCGGTTATCGCCGCATACAGCGCTTCGGTTGCGCCTGCCGTCACCGTGATGTCGCTGTTCGCATCGGGCTTGAAGCCATACAGCTCCGCCGTTTTATCCGCAATGGCTTCACGCAGCGCCTGCACGCCCGTCATCGGCGCGTACTGGTTTGCCCCCTGCGCCACGTGGTACGCCAGACGCTCCTGCAGATAGGTCGGGCCGTCGAAATCCGGGAATCCCTGCGAAAGGTTAATGGCGTTGTGCTGCTGCGCCAGGGCGCTCATCTGCGTGAAGATAGTGGTGCCAAGATTGGGAAGTTTACTCTGCGGAATCAATGCGTTATTGCTCATTGTGCGGTGCCTGCTTGTAATACTTATGTTGCTGACACTATAACACGATGTTAGTCTTTGGCAATCAAGACGCTTAGACGTCTATACCATATAAATATTCCTGGCCGCGAGGGTAAAAGGAAATGACAGACAACCTGCAACTCACACATCTGGTCGACGCCTGCCGCTGGATTGGCGCCAAAGGCTGGGCCCCCGCCACCGGCGGCAACATGTCGGTGCGTCAGGACGAACGCCTGTGCTGGCTCAGCGAATCCGGCAAAGACAAGGGCAGCCTGACGACGGAGGATTTTCTGCAGGTGGAGATTGCCACCAACCGCGCGCCGTCTGGTCGTAAGCCATCAGCCGAAACGGGGCTACACACCCTTATTTATCGCCTGTTCCCGGAGGCCAACGCCGTCCTGCACGTGCATACCGTCAACGCCACGGTGCTGTCGCGTCTGGTGAAAGAAGCCGAGCTCAGCATCAGCGGCTTTGAAATGCAAAAATCCCTCACCGGGCAGACCACGCATCTGGATACGGTGGCTATCCCGGTCTTTGATAATGACCAGGACATTGACGCCCTCGCCTTGCGGATCGCCCATTACGCCCAGGAACGCCCGCTTAATTATGGTTTTCTTCTGCGCGGTCATGGCTTAACCTGCTGGGGACGCGACGTGGCCGAGGCGCGCCGTCATCTGGAAGGACTCGAATTCTTATTTGAGTGCGAAATGCGTTTACGACAACTGGAGAGAGTATGATTCGCGCGATTGTGACGGATATTGAAGGGACCACCAGCGATATCCGTTTTGTCCATGATGTTTTGTTCCCCTACGCGCGCGAGCGGCTGGCGGCCTTCGTGACCGCGCAGCAGTACGCCGAGCCGGTGAAATCCATTCTGGACAACCTGCGTGATGAAATCGGCAACCCGCACGCCGGTGCAGGCGAGCTTACCGACGCCCTGTTTGCCTTTATGGATGAAGACCGCAAATCGACGGCGCTGAAAGCCCTGCAGGGGATCGTCTGGCAAGACGGCTACGTTAACGGCGACTTTACCGGCCACCTCTACCCGGACGTGCTGCCTGCGCTGGAAAAATGGAAGGCGCAAGGGATTGATCTCTATGTTTATTCCTCTGGCTCCGTCGCCGCGCAGAAACTGTTATTTGGCTACAGCGACGAAGGTGATATTACTCATCTGTTCAGCGGCTATTTTGATACCCACATCGGCGCCAAGCGCGAGGTGCAGTCTTATCAGAACATTGCGGCGCATACGGGCATCGCCCCGTCGCAGATCCTGTTCCTGTCCGATATTCATCAGGAGCTGGACGCGGCTGAACGGGCAGGCTTTCGCACCCTGCAGCTGATTCGCGGCGATGATGACGGCGCAAGCCATCACCACCAGGTCCACCAGTTTGACGAGATTAATCCGGAGCAGATCCCTTCATGAGCGCATTGACCATTTATTCCGATAAAGACGCCATTCAACACCAGTGGCACAGCACCGACGCCGCCGAGATCGCCCAGCAGCTCAACGCTAAAGGCGTGCGGTTTGAACGCTGGGCTGCCGATCGCGATTTAGGACACGATCCCGCGCCCGAAGCCGTGATCGAGGCGTATCAGCACGCGATCGACAAGCTGGTGGCGGAGAAAGGCTATCAGAGCTGGGACGTGATTAGCCTGCGCGCCGACAACCCGCAGAAAGAGGCGCTGCGCGCGAAGTTCCTGAACGAACACACCCACGGCGAAGACGAAGTACGCTTCTTCGTAGAAGGCGCAGGGCTGTTCTGCCTGCACATTGGCGACGAGGTGTATCAGGTGCTGTGCGAGAAAAACGACCTGATTTCCGTTCCAGCGGGCACGCCGCACTGGTTTGATATGGGCTCAGAGCCGAACTTTACCGCCATTCGTATTTTCGATAACCCGGAAGGCTGGGTGGCGCAGTTTACGGGCGATGCGATCGCGGATGCGTATCCGCGCCTCGCTTGATGAGCCAGCACTGAACAGTCCCCTCGCCCCTCCGGGGAGAGGGTTAGGGTGAGGGGAAACAGCGTGTTGGTATTTCCTTTTCCAACCTTGATTAAATGCTGGCGATAATCCTCTGTACATCAGCTCCAACCAACCTTGCCAGATGAGGAATACCAAAAAGAGAAATCTGTCTTCGACTTGATCAATGAATTCTCCCCCTCACCCCAGCCCTCTCCCTTAAGGGAGAGGGGGTTGAAGAGGCTTCACATACCTCACCACGCGCTCCAGTTTTAAGTCTGTTTCAGGATCGAGCGTCACGATGTTGTCCTCTCAGGGGAACCCCTTAAAGGATAGCCGGACTCAGGCGAATTTCCCTTCCGCCACCGCTTCCGGCGTAACCACGCCCGTATCCAGCACCCAGCCGCTAATCAGCGAGGCAGGCGTGACGTCGAACGCCGGGTTATAGACCTGCGCGTTTTCCGGCGCCCACTGCACCGCGCCAAAGCTTCCGGCTACGCCCGTCACCTCGCTGGCGGCGCGCTGTTCAATCGGGATCGCGTCACCGTTCGGGCAGTCCGGATCGAGGGTCGTTTGCGGGGCAGCCACATAGAACGGAATGCCGTGGAATTTCGCCAGCACCGCCAGAGAATAGGTGCCGATCTTGTTCGCCACGTCGCCGTTGGCGGCAATGCGGTCTGCGCCCACCCACACGGCGTCCACCAGCCCTTTCGCCATCAGGCTGGCGGCCATGGAATCGGTAATCAGCCGATACGGCACGCCCAGCTCGCCAAGCTCCCACGCAGTCAGTCTGCCACCCTGCAGCAGCGGACGGGTTTCATCCACCCAGACGCTGCTGACGTTACCGTCCTGATGCGCGCGGGCAATTACGCCCAATGCGGTGCCGACGCCCGCCGTTGCCAGCCCGCCGGTGTTGCAGTGGGTCAGCAGGCGGCTGCCGGGCTTCACCAGCGCGCTGCCGGCTTTCGCAATCGCGTCGCAAAGCCGTTTGTCTTCGTCAATCAGCCGCAGCGCTTCGGCCACCAGCGCCGGAACATACTCTTCCTGCCACAGCGCAATCTTCATGCGGTCGAGATTGTTCATCAGGTTCACCGCCGTCGGGCGGGACGCGCGCAGGGTGTCCAGCGCCGCCGCCAGCTCGTCGCGGCTTTTGCCGTTTTCCGCCAGCAGCGCCAGCAGCAGGCTTGCAGAAAGACCAATCAGCGGCGCGCCGCGCACCCGCAGGGCATGAATGTGCCCAACCAGCGCCTCGACCGTCGAAGCATCCAGCCAGTGCTTCTCCTGCGGAAGCGCCTGCTGGTCGAGAATAAAGAGCTGATTATTCGCCACCCGCAGGCTGGTCGTCTGTAATGTCTGCATGTCGTTAATTCCCTGTTGCGTTGTTGTAGCACATTGTGTCAGGATGAAATCCAGATGTATAGACGTCTACATGTCTTTATTAGCAAACCGTGAGGAACAGGCCATGTCGCAATACCGTACCTTTACCGCTCAGGACGCCGTGGAGTATGCCAGGCAGTTTGGCGGCCTTGATGACCCATCATCGCTGGTGGAGGCGCAGGAGGTAGGCGACGGCAACCTCAATCTGGTCTTTAAAATTTTCGACGGCGCGGGCGTGAGCCGCATCATCGTCAAGCAGGCGCTGCCCTACGTGCGCTGCGTCGGGGAGTCCTGGCCGCTGACGCTGGACCGCGCCCGTCTTGAGGCGCAAACGCTGGTCGAGCACTACCGGCACAGCCCGCAGCACACCGTGAAAATTCACCACTTCGACCCGGAACTGGCGGTAATGGTGATGGAAGATCTCTCCAGCCATCGCATCTGGCGCGGCGAGCTGATCAACAACATTTACTACCCGCAGGCGGCGCAGCAGCTGGGCGAATACCTCGCGCACGCGCTGTTCCACACCAGCGATTTCTACCTGCACCCGCACGAGAAAAAAGCGCAGGTGGCGAAATTCATCAACCCGGAGATGTGCGAGATCACCGAAGATCTGTTCTTCAACGATCCGTATCAGATCCACGAGCGCAACAGCTACCCGGCCGAGCTGGAAAATGACGTAGCGGCCCTGCGCGACGACGCCCAGCTAAAAATTGCCGTAGCCTCTCTGAAGCACCGTTTCTTTTCTCAGGCTGAAGCCCTGCTGCACGGCGATATTCACAGCGGGTCGATTTTTGTGGCCGACGGCAGCCTGAAGGCCATCGACGCCGAGTTCGGCTATTTCGGGCCGATTGGCTTTGACCTCGGCACCGCCATCGGCAACCTGCTGCTGAACTTCTGCGGCCTGCCGGGGCATCTGGGCATTCGCGATGCCGCCGCCGCGCGCGAGCAGCGCCTGACCGATATTCAAGAACTCTGGAACACCTTCGCGGAACGCTTCCAGGCGCTGGCAAACGAAAAAGCCCGCGACGCCGCGCTTAACGCACCGGGCTATGCCTCCGCGTTCCTGAAAAAGGTCTGGCATGACGCCATCGGGTTCTGCGGCACCGAGCTGATTCGCCGCAGCGTCGGGCTTTCCCACGTGGCGGATATCGACACCATTCAGGACGAGGCGATGCGCCACGCATGCCTGCGCCATGCGATAACGCTCGGTAAAGCGCTGATCGTCATTGCCGACCGCATCGACAGCGCGGAAGAGCTGGTGGCACGAGTGCGACAGTACAGCTGAGTGCATTTGGTTTTCTCCCTCTCCCTGTGGGAGAGGGTCGGGGTGAGGGCACCAAACCGCACTTACCCCAAATACTCAATCACCGACAATCCGCCGTTATAATCCGTGCTGTAAATAATCCCCTGCGCATCCACAAACACGTCGCACGACTGGATCACCTGAGGGCGATTCGGCCGCGTGTCCATCATTCTCTCCGGCGCGGCGGGCACCAGCGCCCCCGTTTCCACCGGTCGATACGGATTGGAAATGTCATACGCGCGAACGCCCGCGTTCTGATAGGTCGCAAAAATTAGCGTCGAGCTGACGAAGCTCCCCGGCCGATTCTCATGCAGGTTGTGCGGGCCGAAATGCGCCCCTTTCGCCACGTAGTCGGTTTCATCCGGCTGCGGGAAGGTCGAGATGCTCACCGGGTTCGACGGCTCGCGGATATCAAACAGCCAGATGAGCTTCTCGCCGTCCTCCTGGTTATCCAGCACCGCTTCGTCCAGCACCACCAGCAAATCGCGGTCCGGCAGCGGCAGCGCGGTGTGCGTCCCGCCGCCAAACGGCGGGCTCCAGTTGCGGTGGCTAATGAGCTTCGGCCGGGTGCGGTCCTTCACGTCCAGCAGCGTCAGGCCGCCGTCGCGCCAGCTGCCGTAGGCGGTATCGCCAGCGATAATCGCGTGGTGCAGCGCGTAGCGTTTCCCTTCCGGCCAGTTCGGCCTCTCCCCTTCTGCCTGGTTCATCCCCGGCAGCCACCAGCGCCCCGCCACTTCGGGCTTGCGCGGGTCCGCAAGATCGATGGTCAGGAAGATGTAGTCGGTAAAGCCGTCGATCAGCGCTGAAACGTAGGCCCAGCGGCCACCGACGTACCAGATGCGGTGAATGCCGATGCCGCTCAGCGACAGAAAGCCGATTTCGCGCGGCCTGTCCGGCGTGGAGATATCAAACACGCGCAGCCCGGCGCTCCAGCCTTTGTCCTGCACGTCGCTGACGGTCTCCCCCACCTGGCGGGTGTAGTACACCTTCTCGTCGGCAAAGCGGGCATCGGCAAACAGATCCCGGGCGTTAATCACCAGCAGCAGGTCGTCATGCGCCTGCAGGTGCACGTTCCAGGTGCCGGGCGGCGCGGGCACGTAGCCTGCGGCCTTTGGGTTCTTCGGGTCGCGCACGTCGACAATCGAAAAGCCCTGCGACACCATATGGCCGATATACGCGAAGCCGCGGTGCACCATCAGCTGCACGCCGTCCGGACGACCGCCCTGGTCGCTATGGCCAATCAGCCGCATATTGCGGCTGTATTCTGGAGGGGGTAAAGAAGTCACCTTGAGCTCCTGTTGGTTTTCCCCCTCTCCCAAAGGGAGAGGGCCGGGGTGAGGGCATCAGGCCGCACCTGACGCCACCCGGCTTGGTTTTACTTGTTTTTCGCTTCCAGCGTCGCAAACCACGGCGCGATAAAATCTTCCGTCTGGCCCCAGCCAGGAATGATTTTTCCCAGAGACGCCACGTTCACCGGCCCCGGCTGGGCGGTCAGCAGCGCCTGCGGAATGGCGGCCGCTTTAAAATCGTAGGTTGCAGGCGTCGCTTCCCCGGCAATCTTGTTCGCCACCAGACGCACGTTCGTCGCGCCAATCAGCTTCGGATCCACCGCCACGCTCACCTTCCACGAACTGCCCGGTTCGCGCATCAGCTGCAGATCCTGGTTGGAGATGTCGATGCTGTAGAGCTTGATCTCGGTGCGGCCGTTCTCCTTCAGCGCCTTATACGCGCCCTGGCTGAAGGCGTCCCAGGTGCCCCAGATGGCGTCGATTTTGCCTTTCGGGTATTTCGCGAGGATCGCACCCACCTTGTTGGCGGTATCGCCCTGCACGTCAGAGGAGACGGCACCGATGGACTCCAGCTCTTTGATGTCCGGATACTGCTTTTGCAGCTCTTTATAGGCTGCCTGACGGCGCTCCATCGGCGGGAAGCCCGCGACCCACAGCTTGACGATATTGGCCTTGCCGTTGAAATCTTTCGCCAGCTGGCCGAAGGAGAGGTTCGTCAGGGAGGCATCGTCCTGCTGGGTGACGGTCACGCCCGGGATCTCGCCGTTAACGGCGGTATCAAAGACCGCGACTTTAATACCGGCATCCACCGCCTTCTTCACCAGCGCGGTGGAGTACGGATCGCGCCCCTGAGAGAGAATAATCCCGTCATATTTCTGGCTGATCGCCTGGTTCACGAAGTCCTGGAATTTAGCGTCATCCCCGTTGCTTAAAAAGGTGCTGACCTTAAAGCCGAGCTTTTTCCCTTCCTGAATCGCCCCGGCAACAAACTGCGTGGTGTTGTCGTCCGAGCCGAGGTTGCGGATCACCGCGATGCGGATCGGGCCGTCATGGTTCGCAATGGCCGCCGGAACCGGCGCGGGCGTAGCCGCGAAGCCTGGCAGAGCCGTGAGCAGTCCAAGTGCCACCAAAGAGAGTGCAATCTTTTTCATTTTTTATCCCGTTGTGTTGTCAGCGTTTTTGTATGTAGGTCATCGCCAGCGCCACTGCGAGCACCAGCCCTTTTATAATGTCCATGGCGTAATACGGCACGGAGAGCATCACCAGCCCGTTCGACAGCACGCCGAGGATCACCGCCCCGACGAGCGTACCCAGCGCGTTCGGTTTCCCGGAACCCGCCAGCGAGAAGCCGATCCACGCCGCCGCCACCGCATCCATCAGGTATCCGCCGCCCGCATTCACCTGCGACGAACCGATGCGCGACGCCAGCAAAATCCCGCCCAGGCCCGCCAGCAGCGAGGCAATCACGTAGGCCGCCACCTTGTAGCGCGTGGTGCGAATGCCGGAGAGGCGCGCCGCTTCCGGGTTGCCGCCAATGGCGTACATCCGGCGTCCGTGCGTGGTCAGCGAGAGGCCAAGCTGCGCCAGCACGGTCACCACTAGCATGACGATCACGATGGTCGGCACCTGTCCCAGCAGGCTGAACGCCTCCGGAATGGTCCCTTCCGCCATGTCGCCGCTCGGCAGCACCATGTTCTCGGTAATCGACCCGCCGTAGCTGTAGGTCATCGCCACGCCCTGGATCACAAACAGGCTGGCAAGGGTCGCGAGCATGTCCGGAATACGCAGGATGACGATCAGGAAGGCGTTAAACAGCCCCACCAGCGTGCAGAGCGCCAGCGTAATCAGAATCGACTCGGTGGTACCAAAGCCGTGCCAGACGAAAAGGGAAATCACCAGCGCGTTCGCCAGCGAGGCGGTGGATCCGACAGAGAGATCGAACCCGCCGATGGTCAATGAAATCGACACGCCAATGGCAATCACCGTCACGATGGCAATCGAGCGCAGAATGTTGATGATGTTGTTCGGATCGAGGAAGCTGTCCGACGCCAGGCCAAAGACGGCCACCAGCGCGACGACGGTTAACAGCATGCCCCACTTGTAGAGAAAATCGAAAATCTGCTGACGGCCAGACGCCGCCGCGTTCACTGAAAGGGCCTTGCTCACGACGCCGTTCCTCCGGTTGAATAATAAAGTAGTGTCTCTTCGCGGGCCTCGGCCCCGGCGATTTCCGCCACGATGCGCCCGTCCCACAGCACGCAGATGCGGTCGCACAGCCCGACCAGCTCGGCAAACTCGCCCGAGGCGTAAATCACCCCTTTGCCCTCGCGCGCCAGGCCGTCAATCAGCTGGAACAGGTCGGTTTTGGCCTTCACGTCCACGCCTTTGGTCGGCTCGTCGAATATCAGCACGCTGGCGTCATTGCGCAGCCATTTACCGATGGCGACCTTCTGCTGGTTGCCGCCGGACAGGCGGCGCAGCACCTGCCCCGGCCCACGCGCGCGCACGCCGACGCGGGCAATCACCTCTTCCGCCCAGCGCCACGCCTGACGATGGCCAAACAGGCTCCAGCGCGAGAAGCTGTTATCGGCGCACACGGCAAGGTTCATGCTCACCGGCTCGTCGATAAAAATGCCCTCTTTCCGCCGCTCCTCCGGCACCAGCGCCAGACCGCGCAGCACGGAGTCGGCCGGATCGCGCGGCTGCCAGGACTGATGATTCAGCTCGCCGCGCGCCACGCGGCTTTTGGTGGCGCCAAACAGCGCCTTGCAAAGTTCGGTTTTCCCCGCCCCCGCCAGCCCGGCAATCCCGAGAATTTCGCCTTTGCGCAGGTGCAGGGAGATATCTTTTAGCAGCGCGTCGTCGTGAAGCCCCTCAACGCGCAGCAGCGTTTCGTCGCCGTGCGGCGGTCGCGCGGGCGGATAGATATCGCTCAGCACGTGGCCGAGCATCTTCTCGACGATCGCTTCGCCGCTAAGATCGGCCATCGGGCCGGACTCGATCAGCTTGCCGTCGCGCAGCACCGTTAAGGTGTCGCAGATGGCCTTCAGCTCGTGAATGCGGTGGGAGATAAACACCACGCCGATGCCCTGCTCTTTTAAACGTCTCACCACCGCAAACAGGCGCTCGCTCTCGTGCGCGTCCAGCGGCGCGGTGGGCTCATCAAGAATCAAAAAACGGCAGTGGTGTGACAGGGCGCGTGCCAGCAAAATCTGCTGCTTTTCGGCCAGCGAACAGCCGTCGATGGAACGGCGAACGTCGAGTGAAACGTCGAGCTGCGCCAGCGCCTGTCTCGCCTGCTGGCGGATCGCGCGCCAGCTATAGCGGTGTCCCGGCTGCGCCAGCTGGTCGAGCATGATGTTCTCGGCAATGCTTAATCCCGGGATCAGCGCCACGTCCACCTCCTGCTGTACGAGGTGAATGCCCAGCCGTTTGGCGTCCAGCGGCTCGCGGATCGTCACCGGCTGGTTGTTAATGCAGATTTCGCCTTCATAGTGGTCATGCGTGCCGCACAGCACCGCCATCAGCGTCGATTTCCCCGCGCCATTGGCACCGGTCAGCGCATGTACGGATCCGCCGGTTAAGGTGAAATTCACGCGCGACAGCGCCTGAAAGCCGGAAAAGACCAGGCTGATACCGCGCATCTCAAGGCGACTGGAAACCATCCGCGTAAATCCTTCATTACTCTTCTGATTTATCGAATTTTTCACAGCTCCGGTTGACTGACAACGACGGAAAAGGCATAAGATAAAGCGAAATATTATTAGCCATCCGGATGTCCAGACATAACATCGGGTTAGCGCTTGCTAAAAAAAGGACAACACCATGAGCAACACCGATATTCGCGTCGTGCCCGGCCCGGCGAACTACTTCTCTCATCCAGGCAGCCTTGCGCATCTGAATGAATTCTTCACCCCGGACCAGCTATCCCGCGCGGTGTGGATCTACGGCGAGCGCGCTATCGAGGGCGCGCGCCCCTTCCTGCCGGAGAGCTTTAACGCGCCGGGAGCGAAACATCTGCTGTTTAAAGGCCACTGCAGCGAGCGCGACGTCACCCATCTGGTGAATGAGTCCGGCAGCAACGCCAGCGTGGTGATTGGCGTCGGCGGCGGCGCGGTGATGGATACCGTCAAGGCCGTGGCGCGCCGCTTAGGGGTACCGTTCGTGGGCATCCCTACGATTGCCGCCACCTGCGCAGCGTGGACGCCGCTCTCCGTCTGGTACAACGATGCCGGTCAGGCGCTGCAGTTCGAAATTTTCGACGACGCCAACTTCCTGGTGCTGGTGGAGCCGCAGATCGTCCTTAACGCCCCGGCGGAGTATCTGTTGGCGGGCATCGGCGATACGCTGGCGAAGTGGTACGAAGCCGTTGTGTTAGCGCCCGAGCCGGAAAACCTGCCGCTGACCGTGCGGCTGGGCATCAACGGCGCGCTGGCGATCCGAGACGTGCTGCTGGAGCGCAGCGAAGAGGCGCTGGCCGACCAGCAGCGCGGTGACCAGACGCAGGCGTTCCGGGATGTAGTCGATGCGATTATCGCCGGTGGCGGGATGGTCGGCGGCCTGGGCGAACGCTATACGCGCGTGGCGGCAGCGCATGCGGTGCACAACGGCTTGACCGTGCTGCCGCAGACGGAAAAATACCTGCACGGCACCAAGGTAGCCTACGGCATTCTGGTGCAGAGCGCCCTGCTCGGCCAGGACGACGTGCTGGCGCAGCTGGTGGCGGCGTACCAGCGCTTTAACCTGCCGACCACGCTTCGCGAGCTGGACGTCGACATCAATAACCGGGAAGCGCTGGACAAGGTCATTGCCCACACCCTGCGCCCGGTGGAGTCGATTCACTATCTGCCGGTTGCGTTAACGCCTGAGGTTCTGCGCGCCGCGTTTGAGAAGGTGGAATCCTTCCGCCGTTAATTGCGCCGACCGTCTATACCTAATGATGATTCTCACCACTCTCGTAACGAGGTCATCATGCAGATCGATTTAACAGGTAAAAAGGCGCTGGTTACCGGCGCCAGCCGCGGGTTGGGTCGGGCAATTGCACTCTCGCTGGCGCGCGCCGGTGCGGATGTGATTATTACGTATGAAAAATCGGCCGATAAAGCCCAGGCGGTCGCCGAGGAGATTAAGGCGCTGGGACGACACAGCGAAGCTGTACAGGCGGACAGCGCCAGCGCGCAGGCGATTCAGGATGCCGTCACCCATGCGGCGCGTTCCCTTGGCGGGCTGGATATTCTGGTCAACAACGCCGGGATCGCGCGCGGCGGCCCGCTGGAATCCATGACGCTGGCGGACATTGACGCCCTCATCAACGTCAACATTCGCGGCGTGGTGATCGCCATTCAGGAAGCGCTGGTGCACATGTCCGACGGCGGGCGCATCATCAACATCGGCAGCTGTCTGGCGAACCGCGTGGCGCAGCCGGGTATCGCCGTTTACTCGATGACCAAATCGGCCCTTAACTCCCTCACCCGTGGTCTGGCACGCGATCTGGGGCCGCGCGGCATTACCGTTAACCTGGTCCACCCCGGCCCCACCAACAGCGATATGAACCCGGAAGACGGCGAACAGGCTGACTCTCAGCGTCAGCTTATTGCGTTGGGTCATTACGGCCAGCCGGAAGACGTCGCGGCTGCGGTCACGTTTCTTGCCAGCCCGCTTGCCGGGCAAATCTCCGGAACCGGTCTGGACGTGGACGGCGGTTTGAACGCCTGATCGCATATTTCCTGCACGCCTCTGTCGCCCGACAGAGGCGTTTCCGAGCAGCCTCGAAGGTTTGCGTTTTGCCGCTTTCTCCCGTTTTTTCTCCGCTCTACAGTACCCCATAAGAAATTCGGAATTTATCTAATAGTCTTATTATTTCCTTATATTTTGTGTGGGCGTACAGTGGAGGTACGGATGAAGATTGTCTGGTCCAATGGTGCAAAGAAGGCGTTTTCAAAGATTGACGAGCGGTATCAGCGTCGCATTGAGGTAAAGCTTGCTGAGCTGGATGACCGCTCGGCTCCCCGGCCCGATATCAAAAAAATATCGGCGACAGAAGATCATTTCCGGCTACGCGTAGGCGATTACCGCATCATCTATACGCTTCGTGGCGATCCCGATGACCATTGTTATGTTTTGGCCGTCAAGCGCAGAACTTCAACGACTTACCTGCATGAGGAGAGTGCCAACTATGGCTGTACAGCTAATCAAGGACGATAACGGGAAAACGCAGTACGTCGTTATTCCCTATCACGAATATTTTCGTATGCTCTTACAGATGGCAGAAATTGACGACGAAACCGACGACGATCTGGAGGATATTGAGGTCGAACACGACAGTCTGGATGACGTGGAATTGCCCGGAGAAGTGTGCAGCATCATGACCTGGCAGAACGTCAGCCTGCAGGCCGCATGGCGTATCCTGCGCGGCATGTCCCAGCAGGAGGTGGCGGAGAAACTCGGCATCAGTCAGTCCGCCGTATCACAGCTTGAAGCGCTGGACTCCCGTCCGCAAAAGCGCACCCGCGAAAAGCTGGCGGCAATTTATGGCTGTAAGCAGGAGCAAATCAGCCTCTATTTACCGAAAGAGGGTTAACAGCACTTCGCCCCGCCCTTGCCGCCGTAGCGGGCGTCCTGGCGGTCGCGGAAAAATTCTTCGTAGGTCATGGGCGTCTGGTCCGGATGGTTGACGCGCATATGCTCGACGTAGTTGTCGTAGTCCGGCACGCCAATCATCATTTTGGCGGCCTGGCCCAGGTACTTACCTGCTTTGGAAAGGGTGTCGAACATAATCAGTTTCTCGTTTGTTTCCCCCTCACCCTAACCCTCTCCCCAAAGGGGAGAGGGAACTTACAACACCCTCTCCCCTTTGGGGAGAGGGCTGGGGTGAGGGGATTTGGTTAATGCGCCCCTTTGGCCTGGGTGACAATCTCTTCCAGGTTTTCAGGCATCGGCTCGTAGGGCGTCTCTTTCGCCGTTGGCTTGTCGACTTTCAACGCCGCCAGCGCGGTCTTGAGAGAATACAACGCCAGCACCACGACCACCACCATAAAGAAGATGGTCAGCCCGGCGTCCAGACGGTTGTTAAACACCAGCTGCGACAGCTGGGACTCGGTGTACTGCGCCGGGATCTTGCCGCTATCGATCATCGCCTGGAACTTGTTGGCGATTGCCAGGAAGCCCACCTTGTTGTCCGGGCTGAAGGCTTTCTGCCAGCCCGCCGTCAGGGTGCAAATCAGCAGCCATGCGGTTGGCACTAATGCCACCCAGGCGTAACGCTGGCGCTTCATCTTGAACAGCACCACCGCGCAGAGCATCAGCGCCATGCCCGCCAGCATCTGGTTGGCGATACCGAACAGCGGCCACAGGGTGTTGATCCCGCCCAGCGGATCGACCACGCCCTGATGCAGGAAGTATCCCCACGCCAGCACGCACAGCGCCGTTGCCAGCAGGTTAGCCGGGAGCGAGTCGGTGCGCTTCAGGTTCGGGGAGATCACCCCCAGCAGGTCCTGCAGCATAAAGCGCGCCGCACGGGTTCCCGCGTCCACCGCCGTCAGGATAAACAGCGCCTCAAACAGGATGGCGAAGTGATACCAGAACGACACGTCCATCAGCCCGCCCAGCGCGCCGTGCAGGATGTAGGCCATGCCCACCGCCAGCGTCGGTGCCCCGCCCGCACGGGAGATAATCGACTGCTCGCCCACCTCATTGGCAATGTGCGTTAGCGTTTCAGGGGTAATGGCAAAGCCCCAGCCGCTTACCACCTGCGCGGCAGACGCCACCACGTCAACGGTTCCGGCAGGGGCCAGCACCGCCATCGGGCTGTTCATCGCGAAGTACACGCCCGGGTCGATGATACAGGCCGAGACCAGCGCCATGATGGCGACGAAGGACTCCATCAGCATGCCGCCGTAGCCAATCAGGCAGGCCTGATTTTCATTCGCCAGCATCTTCGGCGTAGTGCCGGAGGCAATCAGCGCGTGGAAGCCGGACACCGCGCCGCAGGCGATGGTGATAAACAGGAACGGGAACAGGTTACCGGTCCAGACCGGGCCGGTGCCGTCGATGAATTTAGTCAGTGCGGGCATGGTCAGAGTCGGGCGCATGATCAGAATGCCGATAGCCAGCCCGACGATGGTGCCGATTTTCAGGAAAGTGGAGAGATAGTCGCGCGGAGCCAGCAGCAGCCACACCGGCAGCACCGCCGCCACAAAGCCGTAGCCCACCAGCATCCAGGTCAGCTGTACGCCGGTAAAGTCAAACCACGGTGCCCACGTCGGGCTTTCCGCCACCCAGCCGCCGGAGATAATGGCGAATACCAGGAACACCAGACCGATTACCGACACTTCACCGATGCGCCCCGGGCGCAGGTAGCGAATGTAGATCCCCATAAACAGCGCCAGCGGAATGGTGAAGGCCACGGTATAGGTTCCCCACGGGCTGTGGGTCAGCGCTTTCACCACGATCATCGCCAGCACCGCGAGGATGATCACCATGATCATAAAGGTCGCCACCAGCGCAATCACCCCGGCGGTTGCCCCCATCTCTTCTTTCACCAGTTCACCCAGCGAACGGCCGTCGCGGCGGGTCGAGACGAACAGCACCATAAAGTCCTGCACCGCCCCCGCCAGCACCACGCCGGCGAGGATCCAGATCATCCCCGGCAGGTAGCCCATCTGCGCCGCCAGCACCGGCCCCACCAGCGGGCCCGCCCCGGCAATCGCCGCGAAGTGGTGGCCGAACAGCACTTTTTTGTCGGTCGGCACGTAGTCCAGCCCGTCGTTATGGCGCACGGCGGGCGTCATGCGCGTGCTATCAACCCCCAGGACGTTCTTCGCGATATAGCGACCATAAAAACGATAGGCGATCAGATAAATACAAACGGAGGCGACAACGATCCAGAGCGCGTTGATCTGTTCCCCCCGATTAAGGGCGATATAGCCCAGGGCAAAGGCTCCCACAACGGAGAGCCCTGCCCATGTAAGGTATTTCCCTGAGTTGTTCATAGTTGTTTTCCGCTGTAGTGAAACCGTGAGTTGTTACATTTTGTTTCTAGAACAACGGCGGAAATTTAACAACTTTGAAACGTAATTATGCGTGGTCAAACCAGACATTTACACCACAGTGTTAAGCCGATCACTTTCGCGCCGTCACCGGTCACACTTTTGCCTTTTTCATCCTGCCACCGCCTTACGGAATGATTTGTATCATTTTTTTTGGTTATAACCTCGCCAGAATGATCCTGCGCGATCGCGCGCTTACAAGGAAAAGGATATGAACAGTTCAGTACCTCAGGAGTATAAGGTCGGGCCCGGCGCGTACTTCGCCCTGGCATTTGCAGCCGTTTTCTTCTCCGGCCTGTTGGGCGGAAAGGAGTGGTACGGCGTTTTTGATTTCACCACCCTCAACGGCGCGTTTGGCAAAGTGGTCAGTAAGGCCAGCCTGGATGATGGCACCCTGACGACCGCCAGCAGCGCCTTTCGCGGCACCGGCGGCAGCGGCGCGATGGACGGGTTTCTCTTCGCGCTCGGCTTAATTCCCGCGGTGATGTTCGCGCTGGGAATGATCAACGTGCTTGAGCACTACGGCGCCCTGCGTGCCGCCCGCAAGCTCTTAACCCCTCTGCTGCGCCCGCTGCTGGGCATTCCCGGCACCACCGGGCTGGCGCTGATCGGCAGCCTGCAAAGCACCGACGTGGGCGCGTCGCTGACCCGCAACCTGTCAGACGAAGGGCAAATCAGCGAAAAAGAGAAAGACGTGTTCGCCATGTTCCAGTTCTCCGCCGGGGCAATGATCACAAACTTTTTCTCCTCCGGCGCGATCCTCTTCACGCTGGTCGCCGTTGACGGCACCGCGGCGGTTCCCACGTCCATCGGAGCCTGCATTGCGGTGATGTTCATCATGAAGATTGTCGGCGCGAATATGCTGCGCCTGATCCTGACGTTTACGGGCAAAGAAGCCCCTGCGAAACAACCGGCAGAAGGAGACGCCGCATGAGTGCCCCACAGTCAAATCCCGTTATTACAGATGTCTTTGTCGAAGGCGCGCGCAAGGGCTGGGGCATTGCCACCGGCAGCACCCTGCCCAACGTGGTGATGGCGTTTATCATCATCAAAGCGCTGGAAATTACCGGCGCGCTGAAAGGGCTGGGCATGATCTTCGCCCCATTGATGGGCCTGTTCGGCCTGCCGGGTGAGGCCGCCGCCGTGCTGATCGGCGGCTGGATGTCGATGGGCGGCGGGATCGGCGTCGCCATCGGCCTGTTTGATAAAGGCATTATCACCGGCGAGCACCTGGCGATCCTGGCACCCGCCATCTACCTGATGGGCTCGCAGGTGCAGTATCTGGGCCGCATTCTGGGCGTGATCGGCACCCGCGCCAAACGTATCCCGCTGATGATCGCCATCTCGGTAGTCAACGCGTTTTTAGCCATGCTGCTGATGCACATTATTCTCTGAACAGGACGTGAACATGAATCTTGACCACTATATTGAAGAGCTGAAAACCCTGGTGAACGTGGACTGCGGCACCCAGACCATTGCGGGCGTTGCCGCCGTTGCGGGCATTATGCAGCAGCTCTGGCAGCGAGAGGGCTGGCACACCGAGCAGGTTAATCTGGGCGATAAGGTGGGCCCGGGCGTGTTCGTCTGCAATAAGCCGCAGGCGGAGCATTTTGACGTGCTGCTGGTCGGCCATCTCGATACCGTCTTTGCCCCCGGCACCGTCGCCGAGCGCCCGATGAGCGAGGATGATACCCGCCTGTATGGCCCCGGCGTGTCGGATATGAAGAGCGGACTTCTGAATATTTTGTGGGCGATGCGCGGGCTCGACGCCGCGGACAACGATCGTCTCGCGATAGCCGTGGCGATGAACCCGGACGAAGAGACCGGCTCGGTGCATTCCCACGAATGGATCGGCGAGCTGGCGAAGCGTTCCCGCTGCGTGCTGGTGTGTGAAGCCGCCCGCGCCGACGGTTCGCTGGTGAAAGCGCGTAAAGGCATGGCGGGCTATCACCTCACCTTCAGCGGCGTGGCGGCGCACGCGGGTAACGATCCGGAAAAAGGCCGCTCGGCAATTACCGCCCTGGCAAACAGCGTTATCGCCATTAATGCGCTAACCGACTGGGATCGCGGCACCACGCTCAACGTCGGGGTGATTCACGGCGGCAGCGCGGCCAACGTGGTGGCGGATAACGCCGTAGCCGAACTCGACGTGCGCTTCTGGGAAAACGACGAGTACGACCGGGTGAATCAGGCGCTGGAGGCGTTATGTGAAAAAGGCTTTTTAGACGGCGTGACCACGACGCTTGCGCGGGTGAATCACAAGCCGGCGATGGCAGCCAGCGTTGAGACGCAGGCCCTGATGCAGCAGGTTGAAGCGGCAGGAAAAGCGGAGGGTATCGACATTACCTGGCAGGCGGTCGGCGGCGGCAGCGACGCCAACCACACCGCCGCGCTGGGCATCCCGACGCTCGACGGACTGGGCCCGATTGGCGCCGGGTTCCACAGCCCCGCGGAATGGCTGGATAAAGCGTCGATTGAGCCGAGAATTCGTTTGTTAAAGCGGATCGTCTCGACATTGTAAACGCCGGGTGGCGGCTTCGCCTTACCCGGCCTACACGTAATTTTGCACTAAACCGTCCCCTCTCCCTGTGGGAGAGGGTTAGGGTGAGGGCAACAAACCGCACAAAATCAACCCAACACCATCGTACTCAACCGGCAGGTGCAGCACCGCCGCCCCTGCTCGTCGAACACCACAATCTCCCAGCTCTGGCTGGAGCGCCCGAGATGCAGCGGCTGGCACACGCCGCGCACTTTACCCTGCGACACCGCCCGGTGGTGCGTGGCGTTTAGCTCCGTGCCGACCACGTTCTGCCCGTCGCGGGTCATCAGAAAACCGGCCATCGATCCCAGCGTTTCCGCCAGCGCCGCCGACGCGCCGCCGTGCAGCAGGCCAAACGGCTGATGGGTGCGGGCGTCCACCGGCATTTCGGCCTCGAGCGTCTCGTCCCCGAGGCGGGTATAGACGATGCCGAGATGCGCCACAAGGGTGTTCTGGCTGGTGGCGTTCAGCGCGTCGAGCGATAAATGACGTTTCCAGATCATCTTACGCCCCCAGCGTGGAGCCGCCGTCCACCACGATATCCTGCAGGGTGATATGGCTGGCGGCATCCGAGGCCAGGAACAGCACCGTGCCGGCAATCTCCTGCGGGCGGGCAATCTTGCCGAGCGGAATGCCGAGCTTGAACTGCTCGCCAAAGCCGCGAATGCGCTGCTGCTCCGCATCGTCGCTTTTCCACAGGGTGCGCTGCATGTCGGTGTCCGTTGAGCCCGGCGACACCAGGTTACAGCGCACGCCGCTACCCGCCAGCTCCAGCCCGACGGTCAGGGCCAGGCTTTTCAGCGCCGCCTTCGACGCGCCGTAGGCGCTCATGCCGATGCGCGGCGTGTGCGCCGCGTCGGACGCCACGGTCACTATCGCCCCGCCCTGCTGACGGCGGAACTGGCCCATCGTCTGCTGGAACAGGTTGAACGCGCCGCCGACGTTGACCGCGAAGGTCTGCTGCCAGTCCTCCTGCGAAAGCGCGTCCGTCGCGCCCATGCGCAAAATGCCCGCCGCGTTGACCAGCACGTCCAGCCGCTCAAGGGTATTAAGCAAACGGCCACACGCATCGCTGACCTGAGCAAAATCCGCCACGTCCAGCGTTTCGGTGGCGAAAGGATAATCACCCAGCGGAAACGCCAGATCGAAGCCGGTCACCTGCGCGCCTGCCTCCACAAACGCCAGCGCCGTCGCGTAGCCAATCCCCTTCCCCGCGCCCGTCACCCAGACGGTTTTGCCGGTAAAATCAAAACCCATCACTTCACCTCGCGGGAGAGCAGCGCCCACCAGGCGTCGATTGTTGGATTTTTGGCCAGCATAACGAAATCAATGTCGCCGTGCACCTTGCGCCAGCGGGCGGCCAGCGCCATCATGCGCACCGAATCCAGACCGTAGTCGATCAGGTTTTCGTCATCCATCGGCTCGTCGGACTCGTCCAGCAGCGGCAGGATCAGCGCGCGCAGCGCGGCTTTGGTTGCCGGAACGGACGGCAGCAGCTCGTCGGTCATCACCACGCGGCCCGAGCGTCCCGCTACGTAGTTCAGCGACATCAGGTGCTCGTCGCGGGTGAAATCCGCCAGCGCGTCGGCGATAAAGAACGGCTTGATGTCGCGCATAAACGCATCGGTGGCGGTGGTCATGCAGCCGATGTGGGCATACACGCCGGTAATCAGCAGCTGGTTGCGGCCCGTCTCCTTCAGCATCTGCTCGAGCGGCGAGCGATGAAACGCGCTGTAGCGCCACTTCACCAGCACCGTGTCGGCTTCGTCCGGCGTCAGTTCAGCGACGATACGCTGCTGCTCCGGCGAGCGGGTCAGGCCCGGCCCCCACATGTCGTTCAGCAGGGCGCGGTCTTCATCGCTCTGCTCTTTCGGCTGGGCGGTGTAGTACACCGGTATGTTGTGTTCTTTGCAGTAAGCGCGCAGTTTAGCGATGTTCGCCACCACCTGCTGCATCATCGCGCTATTTTCACCCCAGAAGTTCAGGAAGTACTCCTGCATATCGTGGATAAGCAGCGCCGCGCGCTCCGGCTCAAAGGCCCAGTTCACTTTATTGGTCGGCAGCTCTGCGGCGGTCGGCAGCGCGTAAGCGGTTAATTTTGGTATAGCCATACTCTGTTCCTCAGCCCCGGGCGCGTTCAGCGAGCCACAGGCGCAGCTGTTTCTTATCGACTTTGCCGACCGGCGTTAACGGAAGCGCATCCACGCTCTCCACGCGGTCCGGCAGCTTGAATTCGGCAACGCCCTGCTCGCGCAGGAAGCGGCGCACCTCGACCGCGCGCAGCGGCTGTTTCACCACCAGATACGCGCAGCTTTTTTCGCCCAGCAGGCTGTCCTCCATGCTCACCAGCGCGGCGTGGATCACCGACTCGTGGCGCAGCAGCAGGTTTTCGATCTCCTCGGCGGCGATCTTCTCCCCGCCGCGGTTGATCTGATCCTTCTCGCGCCCCTGCACGGTGATGTACCCCTGCTCGTCGATGGCGATCAGGTCGCCGGAGCAGTAAAAGCCGTCGGCATCAAAGGCGCTGGCGTTGTGTTCCGGGCTGTTAAAATAGCCGCGGAAGGTATAGGGCCCGCGCGTCATCAGACGCCCGACTTCGCCGCGCGGCAGCGGGTTACCGTGCTCGTCCGCCACCCACACTTCGTCGTCCGGGCACATCGGACGGCCCTGGGTGTTGATGATGCGTTCCGGCGCGTCGTCGAGCGCGGTGTAGTTCACCAGCCCTTCCGCCATGCCGAATACCTGCTGAAGCTGACAGCCGATTTCCGCCGGAATGCGCGCCGCGAGCGTGGCGGACAGGCGTGCACCGCCCACCTGCAGCAATTTCAGCGACGTAAGCTGACCGTTCCCCGCCCCTTCGGCAATCGCCTGCAGCCACAGGCTGACCGCCGGCGGTACCAGCGAGGTGACGTTAACCTGATGCTGTTCAATCAGCGGGAAGCAGAGCGTGGCGCTCGGGTCGTTCGCCAGCACCACGCAGCCCCCGGCGGTGAAGATGCCGAGCGATCCCGGCGAGCTCATGGCGTAGTTATGCGCCGCAGGCAGGGCGTTGAGGTAACGCGTTTCGGCGGTAATGCCGCAAATCTCGTTGCTGCGGCGGATGCTGTAGTCGTAATCGTTATGCGTGCGCGGGATCAGCTTCGGCGTGCCGGTGCTGCCGCCGGAAAGCTGGAAGAAGGCCACTTCGTCGGCGGGCGTCGGGTTCGGGATAAAGTTGTCGGCCGGACGCGCAATCGCCGTTTCCAGGGCGTGTTCGCCCCGATCGCCGCGCAGCAATACGACGCGGACCGAGCGGTGCTCATCCACAAAGGCGTTGAGGAAGTCATCGCCCGCGAACAGCGCGTGGTCGCGATCGGCAATCAGCACGGCGGGTTTGATCTGCGCGGCGTAGGCGTTCAGCTCGCTGCGCTGATGGCTAAAGAGCGCGTTGACCGGCGCCACGCCGATTTGCAGCAGCGCGAAGAAGGTGATGTAGAACTCGGCCACGTTGCCGAGCTGCACCAGCGCCGTCTCGCCGCGGTGCAGCCCCTGCGCCTGGAGGGCAGAGGCCAGGTTATTCACCGCCTGATTAAACGCGCGGTAGGTAATGTGCCGCTCGCCGTCGATAATCGCCACGGCATCGCTTTGCGCACGATCCGTCAGAATGTGCGTCAGCGGCAGATCCTGCCAGTAGCCTTTCTCACGGTAGCGGCGGGCAAATTCCTCAGGCCAGCGGGTAAAGGGGATGGTCATGAGTATTCCTTAGTGCAAACCAAAAACGTTGAGCATGGTGGAGAGCTTCACGCCGGTTTCGCGCCACTCGCCCACCGGCGAGGAGGCGGGGACAATGCCCGCGCCGGCAAACAGGCGCACGGTATTTTCGCGAAGACGCGCGCAGCGGATGGTCACCACCCATTCGCCGTTGCCTTCGCTGTCGCACCAGCCGACGATGCCGCCAAACAGCTCGCGGTCGAACGGCTCCAGCTCGGCAATCAGCTGTTTCGCCTCCTGATGCGGGAATCCGCTCAGGGCAGGCGTCGGGTGCAGGAGGCAGGCCAGGGTCAGGGCGTTTTCATTTTCACGCGCGTCACCTTCTACCGGCGTCGCCAGGTGCCACAGGGTCGGGGTGGTAATCAGCTGAGGAGAATCCGGCATGCTGAGATGGTGGCTGCGCGGTGCCAGAACGGCCTTCATCGCCTGGGTCACCAGGTCGTGCTCGTGACGGTCTTTTTCAGAGGCCAGCAGCTTGTTGCCCGCTTCTCTGTCCAGCACGTCGTCCGGCTGACGGCGCGCCGAGCCTGCCAGCGGCAGCGAGCTAAAGTGCGCGCCCTCTTTGCGCAGCAGCAGCTCCGGGCTTGCGCCCAGCAGCACGCCGCCGTCTTCCAGCGGCACGTGGAAGTTAAAGCTCGCCGGGTTCTGGGCGATCAGGCGCTCCATCAGCGCACCGCTGTCGAGGGTTTTGTCGGCCGCAATATCGATCAGGCGCGAGAGCACCACCTTGTTCACCTGCGGCGTGGCGGTCAGCGACGCGGCGCGGGCAACCATCTCTTCGAACACCGGCTGCGGCGGGATCTCGGTCCGTTTTTCCACGTTCAGCGTCTGCGCGCCGGTGAAATAGCGCGAAGACTGCTGGCGCGCCGGGCGAGAGAAGGTCTGCCAGCGCTGCGGAATAAACAGGGACGACGGTTTGCGGGTATCGAACGGAATAGCGCCCACCATCACCGGGTGGGCAATGCCGCTGGCCTTCGCGCTCTGGAAAGCCTGGGCTAATTTTTGCTGGAAGTGACCGGCAGGATCGTCGCCGCCGACGGCGGACTCAGAGAAGCGGGCAAAACAGCCTGACGTGGTAAAACTGCGATAGGGCGACATAAAGAAAAAGCTGTCTGATTGCAGCGTGGTCGCGGTGTGCTGGGTATCCTCAGCCAATGACGTATCCATATCATCCTCCTAAAATGATAAAAGCAGTAATAATGATTATCATTTATATTTTCGATGGCTAACCTAATCTCACAGCGCCCCGGTGTCAACCGCAGAGCAAACAACTTGTGCGACTAACGCTTGCATCCCTTCCCCGCAATCATGAAAATGAGAAGCATTAACTTCAATAAAAACAGGATGCCGCTCCGTGAAACTCCCTGCCGTTTGCCGTAATGCCCTTCTTTTAACAGGACTTTTTGTTTTAGGACTAACCTCAGCCACCGCCGCCGACTGGCCGCGTCAGGTGACCGACAGCCGCGGCGTTCACACGCTTGAGAGCAAGCCGACGCGCATTGTCTCCACCAGCGTAACCTTAACCGGATCGCTGCTGGCGATTGACGCCCCGGTCGTCGCCAGCGGTGCCACCACGCCGAACAACCGCGTGGCGGATGCGCAGGGCTTTTTATGCCAGTGGGGAGATATCGCAAAACAGCGCAAGCTGGCCCGGCTGTACATCGGTGAGCCGAGCGCCGAAGCGGTCGCCGCGCAAATGCCGGACCTGATTTTGATTAGCGCCACCGGCGGGGATTCCGCGCTGGCGCTGTACGATCAGCTCTCCGCCATCGCCCCCACGCTTATCATTAACTACGACGACAAGAGCTGGCAGGAACTGCTGACGCAGCTGGGCACCCTCACCGGGCAGGAAAAACAGGCTGCCGGGCGCATTGCCGCGTTTGATAAACAGCTCGCGCAGGTGAAACAGCAGATGAAGCTGCCGCCGCAGCCGGTGAACGCCATCGTCTACACCGCCGCCGCGCACAGCGCCAACCTGTGGACCGCGGAATCCGCGCAGGGCAAGCTGCTGCACCAGCTGGGCTTTACGCTGGCGGAACTGCCCGCCGGGCTGCAGACCTCAAAAAGCCAGGGCAAACGCCACGACATTATTCAGCTGGGCGGGGAAAACCTGGCGACGGGGCTGAACGGCGAAGGGCTGTTCTTGTTTGCGGGCGACCAGAAGGACGTGGAGGCGATTTACGCCAACCCGCTGCTGGCGCATCTGCCCGCCGTGCAGAACAAGCGCGTCTGGGCATTGGGAACCGAGACGTTCCGCCTGGATTATTACAGCGCGATGTTGGTGTTGCAGCGTTTAAATTCAATTTTTAAATAAGTGGCACGTTCCCCGTAGGCCCGGTAAGCGCAGCGCCACCGGGCGTTTTGTCGGGTGGCGGCTACGCCTTACCCGACCTACAGGGTCAAGACGCTCTCCTGCCTGAATCGGCGCAATTCTGCCAACGACAATAATAAAACCGCACCAATAATTGCCAGTACAAACCCGCTGCTGCTCGCCGAGGCCACCGGGGTCATTATCGCCCCCAGCCCGCCGAGGATCGCCGCGCCAATCGCATCGCCCGTCACGTTCTGCGCCGTCCACAGGCCGTTAATGCGCCCGAGCATCCCTTCCGGCGTCTGGGTCTGGATCAGGGTGTACTGCAACAGCGAGCTGATGGCGCTCAGCCAGCCGAAAATCACCAGGCACAACACGCCCAGCGCCCACACCGGCATCAGGCTGAAGAAGCCAATGGCGATAAACGACGCCAGCGTGGCAAGCAGCATAATCAATCCCGGACGCGCGCTCTGCGCCAGGTTGCCGCTGGTCAGCGCCCCGCACGCCGCGCCGAGCGGAATGGCGGCGTAGAGAATGCCAATCTCCGAGGCGCTCATCTGCCACTCACCCGCCAATGCCGGATAGAGCACGCGCACGGAGCTCGCCATCGTCAGCAGGCCGCCAAGCAGCGCAATGCCGCCAATCAGCGGGTTGCTGAACAGAAAGCGAATCGCGGCCATCAGCGATTTCAGCGGATGCTCGCGCGGCTGCGGCGGAGGCGGCAGCAGCGGCAGGCGCAGCAGCGTCAGGGTAGTGATAAAGGTCCCCGCCGCCGCCAGGCCGTAGTTCCACGCCACGTTGCCGGTCGCCAGCAGCAGGCCGCCCACCATCGGCGAAATCACCGACCCGAGGCGCACGGTGAGCATGGTGATCGCCCCCGCCTGCATCAGGTTCTCGCGCCCGACCAGCGCGGGCGTGGCCGCCAGCAGCGCCGTCACGCCCAGCGAGGCAAAGAAACCGTCCCACAGCCCCAGGGCATAAATCGCAATCAGCGACGGCTCCGGCAGCATCGCGTTCAGGCACAGCCCGATAAAGCCCACCCCGCAGGTGCCGCGCGCCAGCAGGATCAGCTTTTTACGCTCGTAGCGGTCCGCCAGCACGCCGCCCACCATCAGGCCGATAAACATCGCCCCGCCGGTTAAGGTGACGGATAGCCCCACCAGCCAGCTGGAGTGGGTCATGGTCTGGATTTGCACCGGCACGGCAACGCCGAGCAGGCCGAGGGACAAAATGGAGATAAAACGGGCGATAAAGACGGCGCGAAACGCCGGGTGCGTTTTGAGGAGGCTGAGGTTGAGCAGCCAGGATTTTTGATTCATGACAAGGCCTTGAGGTATCGGTCTACCATTTCCATGGGCGCACATGCTAACATAGCCAAATAAGATAGATAACGATAATTACTATCATTATCACATCATGGACGTTGCTATGTCGTTTTCCTCTTCCGCGGTGCGCGCCGTTGCCGTGCCCGTTTTATTGCTGCTGTTGATCCTTGCGATTGCACTCAGTCTGCTGGTTGGCGCGAAGCCGCTGCCCGCGTCCGTTATTGTCGATGCGCTCTCCGGTACCTGCCAGAGCGCCGACTGCATCATCGTGCTCGACGCCCGCCTGCCCCGCACCCTTGCCGGACTGCTGGCGGGAGGCGCGCTCGGCCTTGCCGGAGCCCTGATGCAAACCCTCACCCGCAACCCGCTGGCCGACCCCGGCATTCTCGGCGTTAACTCCGGCGCCAGCTTTGCCATCGTGCTCGGCGCGGCGCTCTTCGGGTTGACGTCTCCGTCCGAGCAGCTGGTCATGGCCTTTTGCGGCGCGCTGGCCGCCTCGCTGGTCGTGGCCTTTACCGGCAGCCAGGGCGGCGGGCAGCTGAGCCCGGTCCGCCTGACGCTGGCGGGCGTGGCGCTCGCGGCGGTGCTGGAAGGCTTATCCAACGGCATCGCCCTGCTCAATCCGGACGTTTACGACCAGCTTCGCTTCTGGCAGGCCGGATCGCTGGATATCCGCACCCTTGAAACCTTAAAAGTGGTGGTGGTTCCGGTCATCGCCGCCGCCGCCGTGGCGCTGTTTTTAAGCCGGGCGCTCAACAGCCTGAGCCTCGGCAGCGACACCGCGACCGCCCTCGGCAACCGCGTGGCGCGCACGCAGCTGGTTGGTCTTTTGGCCATCACCGTGCTGTGCGGCAGCGCGACCGCCGTGGTCGGCCCCATTGCCTTTATCGGCCTGATGATGCCGCACATGGCGCGCTGGCTGGTGGGGGCAGATCACCGCTGGTCGCTGCCGGTGACGCTGCTGGCCACCCCTGCCCTGCTGCTGTTTGCCGACGTGCTGGGCCGCCTGCTGGTGCCCGGCGAACTACGCGTCTCGGTGGTCAGCGCCTTTATCGGCGCGCCGGTGCTGATCTTCCTGGTACGCCGCAGGCGCGGAGGTGGCGCATGATGGCCCCGTCCCGCCGTTTAGTCACCAGCGTCTCCCTGCTGCTTATCGCCATTCTGCTGCTGGCGGTCTGGAGCCTGCGCAGCGGCGCGGTGACGCTCGATTTTGCTCAGGTGCTTAACGCCCTGCTCGGCAGCGCGCCGCGTAATATCACCATGGTGGTGACCGAATGGCGGCTGCCGCGCGTGGCGATGGCGGTGCTCGTCGGTGCGGCGCTCGGCGTGAGCGGTGCGATATTCCAGTCGCTGATGCGCAATCCGCTCGGCAGCCCGGACGTGATGGGCCTCAACACCGGGGCCTGGAGCGGCGTGCTGGTGGCGATGGTGCTGTTTGGCCAGCACCTGACGGCGATTACCTTTACGGCAATGGCGGGCGGCATTCTGACGTCATTACTGATCTGGGCGCTGGCCTGGCGCAACGGCATCGACACCTTCCGCCTGATCATCATCGGGATCGGCATCCGCGCCATGCTGATGGCCTTTAACACCTGGCTTTTACTGCAGGCCTCGCTGGAAACCGCGCTCTCCGCCGGGCTGTGGTACGCCGGCTCCCTCAACGGCCTGACGTGGGGCAAAACCTGGCCCGCCGCGCCGCTGATTGTGCTGATGTTTATCGGCGCGCTGCTGCTGGTGCGGCGTATGCGCCTGCTGGAGATGGGCGACGACAGCGCCTGCGCGCTCGGCGTGGGCGTCGAGCGCTCGCGCCTGATGCTGATGCTGGTCGCCGTACTGCTGACCGCCGCCTCTACCGCTATCGCCGGGCCGATCTCGTTTATCGCCCTCGTGGCACCGCATATCGCCCGCCGCCTTAGCGGGACGGCGCGCTGGGGATTAACCCAGGCGGCGCTGTGCGGCGCGCTGCTGCTGCTGGCCGCCGATCTCTGCGCCCAGCGGCTGTTTATGCCTTATCAACTGCCGGTGGGCGTAGTGACCGTCAGCCTCGGCGGGATTTACCTCATCGTCTTGCTCGTTCAGGAGTCACGCAAGAAATGACCGATTCAACCACCCGCTTGCGCGGCGAAAACCTCACCCTCGGCTACGGCAAAAAAATCATTGCCCGGGACTTATCCGTTGCCATTCCGGACGGGCACTTCACGGCAATCATCGGGCCGAACGGCTGCGGCAAATCGACCCTGCTGCGCACCCTGAGCCGCCTGATGACGCCGTCTGAAGGCAGCGTATTCCTCGACGGGGAGCAGATCCAGCGCTTCGCCAGCAAAGAGGTGGCGCGGCGCATCGGGCTACTGGCGCAGAACGCCACCACGCCGGGGGACATCACGGTGCAGGAGCTGGTCTCGCGCGGGCGCTATCCGCACCAGCCGCTGTTTACCCGCTGGCGCAAAGAGGACGACGAGGCGGTCAGCCGCGCGATGCAGGCGACGGGGATTACCGATCTGGCCCTGCAGAGCGTGGACACCCTTTCCGGCGGGCAGCGTCAGCGCGCGTGGATCGCGATGGTGCTGGCGCAGGAGACCTCGATCATGCTGCTGGATGAGCCGACGACCTGGCTCGACATCAGCCATCAGATTGACCTGCTGGAGCTGCTGAGCGAGCTCAACCGCACGCAGGGGTATACCCTGGCGGCGGTGCTGCACGACTTAAACCAGGCGTGCCGCTATGCGACGCATCTGATTGCCTTGCGAGACGGTGAGATTGTGGCGCAGGGCGCGCCGAAAGAGATTGTGACGCCGGAGTTGATCGAGCGGATCTACGGCATGCGCTGCATGATTATTGACGATCCGGTGGCAGGCACGCCGCTGGTTGTGCCGCTTGGCAAACGTGCGGTCTGATGTCCCCTCACCCTGACCCTCTCCCCAAAGGGGAGAGGGGACGATTACACCCTCTCCCCTTTGGGGAGAGGGCTGGGGTGAGGGGCTTTTGACCTTACCCCAATATCTCCTTCAACACCGGCCCTATCTTCTCAAACGCCTGCGGTGAAATGATATCCACGTGGGCGCAGTCCTGGCTGTACACCTCAAGCTCCGCCACCCACGGCGACCACGCAACCTGCGGATCCATCGTTCGCGTGCGCTCGGCGACGAACAGCGTCGCTTTGCCGTCAAACCTTGCGCTGTGCGCCGTGGTGAGCAACCGCACCGCGTCGGCGTAGTTACCTTCGATGGCGTTAAACAGCTCGCTGGAGCCCTGCCCCTGCTGAGCGGCGATAAACGCCTGACGCTCGCGCTCGATTTCCGCCAGCACTTCCGGGTCGAGGCCGTTGGCCTCTTTCTCCGCCCAGTTCTGGGTTTCCGGCGGCCAGGTGTCCAGCAGGCCGAGGAAGGCCACCTCTTCACCCAGCTCGCGCAGACGGGCGGCAATCGCCTGCGCCAGCGTGCCGCCGAGGGAGTAGCCGAACAGGTAATATGGCCCCTGCGGCTGCTGCTTACGCAGCGTAGCCAGATGATGCTCAATGACTCCATCCAGATACGCACGCTGCTGCATCGGCCCGTCCGGGCGCGGCGACTGAATGCCGGTAATGGACCAGCGCGGGCTGAGGTAGCGCGCCAGCACGCTGAACTGCCAGGCAAAGCCGGACGCCGGATGGAAGCAGAACAGCGTCGGGCCGTTACCTTCACGCAGCGGGAGAAGGGTTTCATACCCCAGCCGCTGCGCCTGCTCGTCGCTCATCTGCGAGTCCAGCAGCGCGCTGAGCTTGCTCACCGTGGAGGCGACCATAATCTGCCCCGGCGTCACCTTGCGGTCGAATGCGCGGCTTAGCTGCGCGGCCAGGCGCATCGCCAGCAGCGAGTGTCCGCCAAGGGCAAAGAAGTCGGCCTCAATGTCGTTGACCTCGCAGCCCAGCAGGGCAGAAAACGCCTGTGCCACGGCGGATTCGGTTTCCGTCTCCGGCGCGCGCCCGGTGGTTTTGCTGGTCAACTCCGGCAGCGGCAGCGCCTTGCGGTCAAGCTTGCCGTTCGCGCTGAGCGGCAGCGCGCTGATTTGCAGCAGCACCACCGGCACCATGTGCGGCGGCAGCTGCGCTTTAAGGGATTCCAGCAGCGCGTCGCGATCCAGCGGTAAGCCGGATTCGGAGACGACGTAGCCCACCAGCTGACGGGCATCGCCGCCGGTGGCCGCCGCCTGGTTGAACACGCAGGCGTGCGCCACGGCCTGGGCCACGTCCGGCAGCGACAGCATCGCCCGGTCGATCTCGCCCAGCTCGATGCGCTGGCCGCGAATTTTCAGCTGATCGTCGCTGCGTCCCAGGTATTCCACCGCGCCGTTGTCCAGCCAGCGGGCAACGTCGCCGGTGCGGTACATGCGCTCGCCGGGGGCAAACGGGTCGGCAATAAAGCGGCTGGCGGTAAGGTCCGGACGGCCCAGATACCCCTGCGCCAGCTGAATGCCGGTGAGGTAAAGATCCCCCGCCACGCCGAACGGCACCGGGCGCATCATCGCGTCCAGAATGCGCAGCCCCGTGTTCCACACCGGGAAGCCGATCGGCACGCTGTTGCCCTCCACCCCCGCCAGCTCGGGGCCAAACGCCGGATACCAGCTCACGTCCACCGCCGCTTCGGTTGGGCCATAGAGGTTATGCAGCGGCGCATGAGTCAACTCTTCCCACTCGCGGCACAGCTCGGTCGGCAGCGCTTCGCCGCTGCAGAACACCTGCTTAAGGGTGTTGCAGCACGCCGCGTTTTCCGGGGTCAGCGAGGCGACAAAGGCCGCCAGCATCGACGGCACGAAGTGGGTGGTGGTCACGCCGTACCGTGCGAAGAAGCTCTGCATCGCCTGCGGATCGCGGTGCGCGTCCGGCTCGGCCATCACCAGCTTCGCCCCGGCGATAAACGGCCACCAGAACTCCCACACCGACACGTCAAAGCTGCACGGCGTTTTCTGCGCCACCACGTCCGTCGCGTCCAGCGGGTAATGATCCTGCATCCACTTGAGACGGTTAACGATGGCGGTATGGCCGACCATGACCCCTTTCGGGCGGCCCGTCGAACCGGAGGTAAAGATGATGTATGCGGTCTGCTCCGGCGTCGCCAGCCGCAGCGGCTCAGCCTCCGCAGCCGGTAACAGTGTGTTGTAACTAAACGCCGTAATCGGCAGATCGCTAAAGCGCGGGAGCTGCTCGTCGGTGGTAATGAGCAGGGACGGCTTCGCGTCCTCCAGCATCATCCGCAGGCGGTCGTCCGGGTAGCCGGTGTCGAGCGGCAGCCACGCGGCACCGGCCTCAACGATGCCGTGCAGCGCCAGCGTCAGGAACACCGAGCGCGGGAGTGCCACCGCCACGCTGTCGCCCGGCTTCACGCCGCGCGCGCGCAGCAGGTTTGCCAGCGCGACCACCTGCTCGCGCATCTGTCGATAGCTGAGCTCAACGTGCGCATCCGCCAGCGCGGGGGCGTCCGGCGTTTTGCTCGCCTGCTCCGCCACCAGCTCCGCGAGGGTGGTGGACGGCAGCGCCAGCCCGGTATCGTTGATGCGCGCCAGCTGGGCGTACTCCTGCTCAGAAACCGTTTCCACTTCGCCGCAGCGCAGGTCCGGGTTGGCCGCAAACTGCAGCAGCATCGCGTTCAGGCGCGCGACGTGGCGGGAAAGCGTCGCTTCATCGTAACGCTGTTTATTGGCGAGGATCTCAATGCTCAGGCCGCCCTGCTCGTCCGGGAACAGCGCCAGTTCAAGATCGTTCACCGGGCCGGTGGCCAGCGTGTGGGTGATGGCCTCCACGCCGTCGATATCCAGCTGATAATCGAACACCTTGACGTTCAGCACCGGGCCGAACAGCGCGTCTTCACCCGCGGCGCGCCCGCCGTCGCGCACAATCTGCTCGGCGTCGTAGCGCTGGTGACGGCGCATTTTTTTCAGCTGGTTCGCGAGGCGCAGCGCCAGCGCCGGCAGGCTCTCCTGCGGGTTAATATTCACCGCCAGCGGAAGGACGTTGAGCACCGGCCCCGTCGCGGTGAGCGCGGCGGACCCCATGCGGCGCATGAAGATAAACCCGGCGGCGTAGTCCAGCCGTCCGGTCAGGCGGCCCAGCCACAGCGCCACCAGCGCAAGGGCCAGATCGGTGCGCTGCGCCTGCCCTGCCGCCTGCGCAAGCTGGCTAAACGCGCGGCCGTCCATTGCAATTTTCAGGCGCAGGATATCGGTTGTGGCCGCGCGGCCCGGTAAAGGAGCAGCAGAAAGCGACACCGGAGAAGGAAGCTGCCTGCGCTGCTCCGCCCAGAAGGCACCGTCGCGCGCGTACGCCTCGCTGTCGCGATAGCGCTGATACTCTTCAACCACTTCCGAAAACGGCGTGAACGGTGATTCCGGCGTGCTTTCGCCGTTTTTCCATGCGCGATAGATAGCGGCGATCTGGCGGGTAATCGCCGGGAAGCTAAAGCCATCCACCACCAGATGGTGATAGCGCTGATACCAGTACCAGCGATTTTCACCTACCTGAATCAGCTGGTGAAACGCCAGCGGCTGACCGCTGTCGACGCGCAGGTTCTGATTAAGATCGGCCTCCATCAGCGCCGCGGCAGCCGCATGGGAATCGACGCGAACGATGGACGGCTCCGGCAGCATCATGGACGCATCCACCCACTGCCACACCTCGCCGTTATCCTCAGCGAAGCGCGTGCGCAAAGTGTCAGCCTGCATCATGCCTGCAGCAACGGCTTTCGCCAGCAATGGCGCATCGATGTCGCCGTTCAGTTCGGTATAGTGCGCCACGCTCCAGGCGTTTGGCAGCGTGGAAAGCTGCTCCGCCATCCAGATACCCGGCTGGGCGGCAACGAGAGGTAGACGGTTCATGCTGTTTCCCCCGCAAAATGAGAAGGTTCAAGCGTTTGCCAGTTTTCCGCCAGCCACTGCTGGCAGGCGTCCTGGGGCTGCGGCTCGCAGACCACGCGCCAGCCTGCGGGCAGCTCGCACTGCTGCGGCCACAGGCTGTACTGCCCCTGGTCGTTACGCAAAATGGCGAACTGTCCCTGCGGATTATCGAAAGGATTGCTGAATTCCATACAGACTCCGTTAGTGAAAAAGCGGCTGCCAGAGGGCCATCAGCCCCTGCGTCAGCCCACCGCGCCAGCAAAGCGCATCGTGTCCGCCGTCAACCTGACGCCAGATAACCGGTTGCTGTGTGTGCTGTAGTTCGGCGTGAATCGCCTGATTTGCGCGAAAGATAAGCGGCTCGTTGCGCCCGGCCTCAAGGACGATGCGCAGCCCGCGTGCGGTTTTTTCACCCGCTTTAAGCTGCTCGATGAGCAGCCCGTCCTGCTGCGCGCCGCGGTGCGGCCACCAGTAGGAACCGGACTGGCTGAGCACGCAGCCAAAGCGCTGCGGCCAGTTGAGCCCTGCGTATAGCGCTGAAAGCCCGCCGAAGCTCTGTCCCGCCACGACGGTACGGTCGGCGCGGTCGCTGAACGGCGCGAGGTTTTTCACCTGCGGGAGGAGTTCTTCCTGCACCGCCAGCCAGAAATCGGGGTTGCACGGCAGCTCGCGGCTGCGGTGCGCGGTATCAATCACGTCGATTAACACGTAGACCGCAGGCGGCAGTTTGCCTTCATGGGTGAGCGACGCCAGCGCGGGCCAGACGGGCATACTTTCGGCCCAGAACTGCCCGTCGAGCAGCACCGCAAGCGGGCGCTCGGGATCTTCATCACCGGTGGTAAAAATCCAGACGCGGCGACGGTTGCCCAGCCGCTCGCTGGTCCATTCGATGCAGACGGGCTTTTTGAATGGCGTATACGGAGTGTTCCAGCCCGGCTGTACCGGGGCCTCAGGCATCTCCAGCGCCGAGACGGCGTGACCGCGCCCGCCGCGCCAGCTCTGCGGATTCAGCGGGTCGGACACCGCGTGCGGCAAGAGTTTGCGCCAGCCTTCGCGCAGCGCCATGCGGTCCGGCCGCTCGCCTTCAAACACCGCGCTGGCAAAATCATTTTCGTTATCGGAGGGAATAAAACAGTAGCTGCCGCGCCATTCGGGGCTGAACTCGCCCTGCCACTGCCAGACGTCGGTATCCGGGATGCGTTCAAGGGACTGCGGACGCGCGTTTTGATGGTGATCGGTCACGCCGGTGATATAGAGCCAGACGCGCTTCACCGCCGACGTCGCCTGCGTTCCCGCCGGGTCCCGCCACCAGAAGGTGACGCGAAAGCGCCCCTTCTCACGTTCCCATTCCGGCCCGCTTTTCGACTGCCACCACGCTTCACTTCCGGTTGTTAACGCCGTCACCCTTATAACCCCATGTTTAACAGTCTTTTTTGTTTCAGAGCAAATTTTATTGATAATATTATTGATAACTATTTGCATTTGCAATAGCGTAATGCCCGCGCTGTGGGAAGCGCGCTCATTAAATAACCATAAAAGCGGGACGTACAATGAATAAGAAGATTCACTCCCTGGCCTTGCTGGTCAACTTAGGGATTTACGGCGTCGCGCTGCCAGCGCTGGCAGACGACAACACCACCACCGCGCAGCACGAAGACACGATGGTGATCACCGCCGCCGAGCAGAATCTGCAGGCGCCGGGCGTGTCGACCATCACGGCCGATGAAATCCGTAAAAACCCGCCCGCTCGCGACGTGGCTGAAATCATCCGTACCATGCCGGGCGTTAACCTGACCGGTAACTCCACCAGCGGCCAGCGCGGCAACAACCGCCAGATCGACATCCGCGGCATGGGCCCGGAAAACACCCTTATTCTGATCGACGGCAAGCCGGTCACCAGCCGCAACTCCATCCGTCTGGGCTGGCGCGGCGAGCGCGACACCCGCGGCGATACCGGCTGGGTACCGCCGGAGATGATCGAACGAATCGAGGTGATCCGTGGCCCGGCTGCGGCTCGCTACGGCAACGGTGCGGCAGGCGGCGTGGTCAATATCATCACGAAAAAATTCGACAACCAGTGGCACGGCTCCTGGAACACCTACCTGAACGCCCCGGAACACAAGGACGAAGGTTCCACCAAGCGCACCAACTTCAGCCTGAGCGGCCCGCTGGGCGGCGACTTCAGCTTCCGCATGTTCGGCAACCTGGATAAAACCCAGGCCGACGCGTGGGATATCAACCAGGGCCACCAGTCCGATCGTACCGGTGCCTACGCCGACACGCTGCCGGCTGGCCGCGAGGGTGTGGAAAACAAAGATATTAACGGCGTGGTGCGCTGGGACTTTGCGCCAATGCAGTCCCTCGAATTTGAAGCCGGCTACAGCCGACAGAACAACCTTTACGCGGGCGATACCCAGAACACCAACAACGACAACAGCTCCAACGGCCTGGTGAAGAAGAACTACGGTAAAGAGACTAACCGTATTTATCGTCAGAACTTTGCGGTGACATGGAACGGCGGCTGGGATAACGGTATCACCACCAGCAGCTGGGCGCAGTACGAGCACACCCGCAACTCCCGCCTGGGCGAAGGGCTGGCGGGGGGTCTGGAAGGATTGTTCAACAGCAATAAATTCACCGACACCGACCTGGCCGACGTGATGCTGCACAGTGAAATCAACCTGCCGATCGATTTCCTCGTCAACCAGAACCTGACGCTGGGCACCGAGTGGAACCAGCAGCGCATGAAGGATTCCACCTCCAATACCCAAACCCAGCAGGGCGGCGCCATCCCGGGCATGAGCGACGACCGCAGCCCGTACTCCTCGGCGGAGATTTTCTCCCTGTTCGCCGAGAACAACATGGAGCTGACCGACAGCACCATGCTGACCCCGGCGCTGCGCTTCGACCATCATACGATTGTGGGTAACAACTGGAGCCCATCCCTGAACCTGTCGCAGGGTCTTGGCGATGACTTCACCCTGAAGATGGGCATCGCGCGCGCTTATAAAGCCCCGAGCCTGTATCAGACCAACCCGAACTACCTGCTGTACAGCAAAGGCCAGGGCTGCTACGCCAGCTCCGACGGCGTGGGCTGCTACATGATGGGTAACGACGACCTGAAGGCCGAAACCAGCATCAACAAAGAGATTGGCCTGGAGTGGAAGCACGACGGCTGGCTGGCGGGCGTGACCTGGTTCCGCAACGACTATCGCGACAAGATTGAAGCGGGCTACGCGCCGATTGGCCAGACGTCTACCAGCAAGGTCACGACCGATATTTACCAGTGGGAAAACGTGCCGAAGGCCGTCGTTGAAGGTCTGGAAGGCTCCCTGAACGTGCCGGTCAGCGACACGATCAACTGGACCAACAACATCACCTACATGCTGCAGAGCAAGAACAAGGAGACCGGCGACCGTCTGTCGATCATTCCTGAGTACACGCTGAACTCAACCCTGAGCTGGCAGGTTCATCAGGACGTGTCGCTCCAGTCGACCTTCACCTGGTACGGCAAGCAGCAGCCGAAGAAGTACAATTACAAAGGTCAGCCTGTGACCGGGTCTGAGAAAGATGAAGTCAGCCCGTACAGCATCGTTGGCCTGAGCGCGACCTGGGACGTGACCAAAAACGTCAGCCTGACCGGCGGGATTGATAACGTCTTCGACAAGCGCCAGTGGCGCGCGGGTAATGCCCAGACCACGGGTAACACCACGACGGGCGCGTATATGTACGGTGCGGGTGCCTACACGTATAATGAACCGGGTCGTACCTGGTATATGAGCGTGAATACGCATTTTTAAGGCACTGAAGTCAATCCACCCTCTCCCCTACGGGGAGAGGTTCAGGGTGAGGGGGAAAACCATGCACACAGCCTACAGCACATTTTCCCTCGCAGGCCTCACCCTTCATCACATCACCTTCGACCCCACCACCTTCAGCGACGCCGATCTTATCTGGCTCCCCCATCACGCGCAGCTATCGCACGCCGGGCGCAAACGCAAGGCTGACCACCTGGCAGGCCGCATCGCCGCCGCGCATGCATTACCTGACCACGCCGTCCCCGGGATCGGCCCCAGCGGCGAACCGATCTGGCCGGACGGTATCTCCGGCAGCATCACCCACAGCGGCACGCGGGCGATGGCCGTCGTCACGCAACACCCTGCGCTAATCGGCATCGATTGTGAAACGATCCTCCCCGAAAACGAAGCCCTGGAAATCAAAGACGGCATCATCGATGCGCAGGAAGAGGCCGTGCTTTCACGCTCCGGCTACCCGTTTGCCCTCGCCCTGACGCTGGTTTTCAGCGCCAAAGAGAGCCTGTTTAAGGCTCTCTTCCCGAAGGTGAAGTCATATATGGGATTTGACAGCGCCCGCATCACGATGCTCGATAAAGAGACGCTGATGCTGGCGCTGACCCGTCCGCTGACGGGGTTTGACGAAGGCACCGCCTTCACGCTTCACTGGCTACACAACGGCGATGGGGTTATCACCCTGCTGTCACGTTCTCCTGCCGACGGGCCTTCGCGCTGGTGACCGCAAACGTCACGATAAACACCGCTGCAAACAGCACCACAATGGTCGGCGCGGGCGCGCTGTCGAGATAAAACGACGCATACACGCCGCTCACCGACACGAGGGCTGAAACCGCTACCGCGACCAGCAGCGCCATGTGGAAGCGCCGGGTGATCAGCACCGCCACCGCGCCGGGCGCAATCAGCAGCGAGATCGACAGAATAATCCCCACCGCCTTCAATGTCGCCACGATGGTGAGCGAAACCATGCACAGCAGGCCGTAGTGCAGCCAGCGGGTGCGCAGGCCGCTCGCCTGCGCCTGCTGATAATCAAAGCAGAACAGCAGAAAGTCGCGCCACTTCAGGCCAATCACCAGCGCGATCAGCCCCGCCACGATCCCGCTTTGCAGAATATCCATCCCGTTAATGCCCAGCATATCGCCGAACAGAATGTGGTCGAGATGCACCTCGGGCTTAACGGCGATATAGAGGATCAGGCCCGCGCCGAACATGCCGGAAAAAACGATCCCCATGACCGTATCCTGCTTGATTCGGCTGTTATCCTTCAGGTATCCGGTGGCGATTGCGCAGAACAGCCCGGCCACAAACGCGCCCAGCGCCAGCGGCAGGCCCATCATCCACGCCAGCACGACGCCGGGGAACACCGCGTGGCTCATGGCGTCGCCCATCAGCGCCCAGCCTTTCAGCACCAGGAATACCGACAGCAGCGCGCAGGGCACGGCCACCAGGAGTGAAATCAGCAGCGCGTTGTTCATAAACGCAAACTGGAAGGGTTCAAGGAGCAGCGCCATCATGAGCGTGCCTCCCGCGCGCGGCGGCGGCTGGCGAGCAGCCCGTGCTTCGGCGCAAAGACGAACGCCAGCAGGAACAGCAGCGTCTGGGCGACCACGATAATGCCGCCGGTCGCGCCGTCCAGATAGTAGCTGGCCCACGCGCCGAGGAAGCTGGTGATGCTGCCAATGGCGACGGCAATCACCAGCAGGCGCGGAAAGCGGTCGGTGAGCAGCCACGCGGTCGCGCCGGGGGTGACCACCAGACAGATCACCAGAAACGCGCCGACGGTTTGCAGCGCCGCCACGGTGGAGACCGCCAGCAGGGTAAAGAAAAGAATCTTCAGGCGTTCAGGACGCAGGCCGATGGCGCGGGCGTGGTTCTCATCAAAAAAGGTCACCATCAGATCTTTCCATTTGAACAGCAGGATAACCATCGACACCACGCCGATAATCGCCAGCTGGACGATATCCTCCGGGGCGATAGCCAGAATATTGCCGAGCACGATGGTCTGAATATTCACCGAGGTCGGATTGAGCGAGACCATAAACAGCCCCAGCCCGAAAAAGGAGGAGAAGATCAGCCCGATGATGGCGTCCTCCTTCAGGCGGCTGCGCTGGTTGAGAAACAGCATACTGCCCGCCGCCAGCCCGCCCGAGAGGAACGCCCCCAGCGAGAACGGCAGCCCGAGCATGTAGGCTCCCGCCACGCCGGGCACGATGGAGTGCGACAGCGCATCGCCGATCAGCGACCAGCCTTTGAGCATCAGGTAGCAGGAGAGAAACGCGCACAGCCCGCCCACCATCGCCGAAACCCACATCGCGTTGAGCATGTACTCGTAGCCGAAGGGTTCGAGAAGCGCGTTCATTTGGCCTCCTGACGGTGCGTCACGAAGGGGCGCTCGTCGTCGGTAATAATGCGATCTTCCGAGCCGCTGAGCACCACGTGGCGCAGCACGCCGCTGAAGGCGCGCTCAAGGTTCTCGGCGGTAAAGGTGGTTTCCGTCGGGCCGCTCGCCAGCACGGTGCCTTTGACCATTACCGTGTAATCGCAAAACTCCGTGACCGACCCCAGGTTATGGGTCGAGACCAGCATCGTTTTGCCCTCGTCGCGCAGCTCGCGAAGCAGGCTGATGATCCTGGCTTCGGTTTTGACGTCCACGCCGGTAAACGGCTCGTCGAGCAGGATCACCTCACCCTGCTGGGCAATCGCCCGCGCCAGAAACACGCGCTTCTTCTGCCCGCCGGACAGCTCGCCAATCTGCCGATGGCGCAGCTCGAGCATATCCACGCGCTTCAGGGCGTCGGTCACGATTTGTCTGTCGCGATCTTTGGGCCGACGCAGAAACCCCATGTGCCCGTAGCGGCCCATCATCACCACGTCTTCGACCAGCACCGGAAACGACCAGTCAACCTCTTCCGACTGCGGCACGTAGGCGACCAGGTTCTGGCGCAGCGCCCGGTGCGGCGGCAGCCCCAGAATGGTGATAGTGCCGCTCGCCGCCCGCACAAAACCCATCACCGCCTTGAACAGCGTGGACTTGCCGGAACCGTTCACGCCAACCAGGGCGGCAATCGATCCGCCCGGCACGCTGAACGACGCGTCGCGCAGCGCCGTGTGGCCGTTGCGGTAGGTCACGGTCACGTCTGAGACAACAATCCCCTCGTGCATGGTTACTCCTTCATGCCGTCACGGATGCCCTGCACCAGCGTGCGGGTGGTGACGTTCAGCAGATCGATATAGGTCGGCACCGGACCGTTTTCCGCGCTCAGGGAGTCGACGTACAGCACGCCGCCGTAGCGGGCGTCGGTTTCCCGCGCCACCTGCCGCGCGGGCTTATCGGAAACCGTGCTTTCGCTGAACACCGCCGGGATGTGATGTTTTTTCACCAGATCGATCACCTTGCGCACCTGCTGAGGCGTGCCCTGCTGATCGGCGTTGATCGGCCACAGGTAAAGCTCTTTCATCCCCAGATCCCGCGCCAGATAGGAGAAGGCACCTTCGCTGGTCACCATCCAGCGCTTGTCTTCGGGGATCTCCGCAACCTGCTTGCGCAGCGGTTCGAGAGTGGCGGTGATCTTCTGCTTGTAGGCTTCAGCGTTGCGCCGATACGTCTGCGCGTTGGCCGGATCGTACTTCATCAATGCGTCGCGGATGTTATCGACGTAAATCAGGGCGTTGTCCGGCGACATCCACGCGTGCGGGTTGGGCTTGCCGTTATACGGCCCTTCGCTAATCCCCATCGGCATAATGCCCCTGGTAACAATCACCTCCGGCACGCCGTTCAGGTGCTGATAAAAGCGCTGGAACCACAGCTCCAGATTCATGCCGTTCGCCAGGATCAGCTGCGCCTTCTGCGCGCGTTTGATATCACCCGGCGTGGGCTGGTACTCGTGAATTTCAGCGCCCGGCTTGGTAATGGACGTCACGTCTGCGGCCTCACCCGCCACATTTTTCGCCATATCCGCGATAACGGTAAAGGTGGTGATAACCTGAAACTTTTCAGCCGCCAGCGCGCCCGTAGTGGTCGCGGTCATGAGCAGCGCGCCGAGCAACAGACGCATAATTCCTTGCCGTGGGTGCATCGCAGAAGTCTCCTGAGGTGATTAAATTCAAAGCAAAATTAGCCCGTGCTATAAGGTATAGCACAGGCTATATTTAAATGAAAATGGTTATCATTAAAGTTGTGTCAATGAGCGCTGCCATCCGGGAGTTTTAGGAAAAGTGCGTTCTTTTTTCTCTGCCGCTCAGGCGTATGATTTACGGTCAATATCCATATTAAATAAAGGGAATTGACATGCCCGTTAACGAAAGGATTCATCCCACATCGGGAACCCCGATTAATCCGGGAGGGGTCCGACAGCTCACGATTGGTGAAATCGCCCTGGCGAAGACGCTTTACGGTTACAGCATTCGCTATCATCTGGTTTGGGTGCACAGGGAAAGCTATCTTCCTTTTAATTTGCAACCTGTAAATGTAGCGATGACTCCTAACGGGGAAATGTGGTTTAGAGAAGACACATATTCCCCAGATTTTTCATTAGAAAAATTGTTAGATAAAAAACATCTATTCATGCATGAAATGATGCACGTATGGCAAGCCCAAAAAGGGATGTTTGTCAGAACAAGGGGATTATTCTCTGGTATTGCTGATTACTACTATAGCTTAGATAAAGTAGATCTATTGCATTATGGATTAGAACAGCAAGCATCGATCGTAAGTGATTACTGGCTATTACAATTTTATGGCTTTGAAAAATATAAATTCCTGCCAAAATATCGGGATATTAATTCGAATGAACCCGTATATTCTCTGCTTCACAAATATAAAAACATTCTACAAGGATTCCCAGGATGAAAACTATAACGCTCATCTCACCATTATGTATTCTCCTGACGGGATGTCCTGGATGCCCCCCGTTGTCTCATCCCAGAGCTACTTTTATTGATGGAAACCATGTTTGCTTTAGTATTGATAAAAAAGATGTCGTGAACTATTACACCATTGATTCCAGCAAAGGTCCCGACATTACAACTATCACAAGTTCAGGAAGTAATAAACTCAGTTGGTCTTATCCTAATAGTTGCATAGATGTGAAATGGGAGTATGGCTATACGTATGTTATTAGCTACGGTTTAAATAATAAAAATTATCATCACGAATTCTTTATTGATAATGACGGACAGCTTACTCATTTAGGAGGGTTATAATGTCATTACCCGCTTACTTATTTCTCTACGATGAGAACGGAATGCTCATTCAGGGCGACTGTATGATGCCAGGCCGGGAAGGTGCTATCGAAATTATGAACAGCAGTTACGGCATAAGGCAGGCAGTAGACAGCCATACCGGGAATATGACTGGTACACGGCAGCATGGTCCGGTTACCGTGCATAAGGAATTAGATAAAGTGAGTCCTTATCTTGCCGTTGCCACCTGCGAGGGCAGACGCCTGCAAAAAGCCATTATCAAATATTATGAAATTGCTGAAGCGGGAGCAGAAAGAGAGATCTACACCATTACGCTTGATAGCGTGGTGATCTCATCTCTGGACTTCACGCATGTTTATTACCCCGGCAGCTCAGCGCCGAATATGCATGAAGTGGTTGGACTTAGATTCCGGGGCATACAGTGGAATTATGTGCAAGGCAATATTCTTTATGGCGACGCATGGATGAAACCCGCGCAGAAAGAAACAATCAAATGATAACTATAAATGAAGACGTGATTGCCCTTTAAACGCATTGCACAATGAATGCCTGATGGCGCTTCGCTTATCAGGCCTACGGTAAACCGATTTTGTAGGCCGGGTAAGGCATCGCCGCCACCCGGCTTGAGGGCAACGGCGATGCCTTTATACGTTTTCAGATTGAGTTTTACACATCCGGGAACATCACGCTGTTCCCCGGCGCTTCCCTGTGCAGGTGGATAAAGTTCAGGTGCCGCTCGTACTGGTCCAGAATATCCGTAATCACCTGCTCCTTGCTGTAATCCATCAAGTCATTCCCCTGGCTGCCTTCCAGCAGGAAGGTTTCCAGCCGATAGTAGGTCGACTTCCCGCTGCGCGCCCGGTAGGTGAACCCGGGAATTGAATACTGCTGCGGCCAGATCTTATAGACGAAGTTCTGCTCGTCGCCCATGTGCACCAGCAGGTCCAGGTGCCCCAGGGTCTCACCCTCTTCCGGCGGCAGGTTTTTCAGCTCCACGTAGGCCCCACGCAGCTTCAGCTCCTGCGCCACCTCTTCCATCGCCGGGAAGCAGACCGTCTCCATCATCTGTTTGGTGTAGCGCGTGCCCGGGTAGTTCATCAGGCGCGACAGGCGTTTCTTCCAGCTCAGGCGATCCTGCGCGCCCAGCGGTCGCGGCGCGGTGTCGCGGCTGGCGCTTTCGCGGCGGTAATCTTCTACCTTGAGCGATTTATACAGCCCGGCCATCACGAAGAAGATCACGAAGCTGAACGGCAGACCCATGATCACCGTGGTGTTCTGCAGCGCAGAGATACCGTTGGTCATCAGCATGCCGAGCGTCAGCAGGCCGATGGCGACGGACCAGAAGATGCGCAGCCAGTTTGGCGCGTCGCTGTTGATGTCTTTGAGCTTCGAGGTGAAGTTGCCCAGCACCAGCGCGCCGGAATCCGCCGAGGTGACGTAAAACAGCAGGCCGGTGATGGTCGCCACCGAGGCGCTAAAGGTAAACGCCGGGTACTGCGCCAGCAGGCTGTAGAAGCCGCGCTCCGGGTGCGCCATCGCTTCCTGCGCGAAGGTCGCATTGCCGTGGATGATCTCGTGCAGCGCGCTGTTGCCGAAAATCGACAGCCACAGCAGGGTAAAGGTGAACGGGATAATCAGCGTGCCCATCACGAACTGGCGGATGGTGCGGCCACGCGAAATACGCGCCAGGAACAGGCCGACAAACGGCGACCACGCCACCCACCACGCCCAGAAGAACAGCGTCCAGTTGTTCATCCACTCCACCGGGCGGTCGAAGGCGAAGCTGTTCAGCGTCATGCCCATAAAGCGGTTCACGTAGTCACCCACGTTGAGCACTAAGGCATTGAGCAGGAACGAGGTATCGCCCATAAACAGCACGAACAGGATCAGCCCCAGCGCCAGCGCCACGTTCAGCTCGGAGAGCACGCGGATGCCTTTATCGACGCCCGACGTCACCGAGATGGTGGCGATAATGACGGAGAGCGCAATCAGAGCCGCCTTGGCCGCCATCGAGTCCGGGATATCAAACAGCACGCTCAGCCCGTAGTTGAGCTGCACCACGCCGATGCCGAGCGTCGTCGCGATACCAAAGATGGTGCCGATCACCGCCGCAATGTCGACGCTGTGGCCAATCGGGCCGTTAATTTTTTTACCGAAGATCGGGTAGAGCGCGGAGCGGATGGTGAGGGGCAAATTATAACGATAGCTAAAGTATCCGAGCGCCATGCCCATCAGGGCATACATCGACCAGCCGGTCAGGCCGTAGTGGAACAGCGTCCAGACCATCGCCTGGCGCGCGGCCTCCATCGTCTGCCCTGCCCCTTCCGGCGGCTGCATATACTGCGTGACCGGTTCCGCCACCGAGAAGAACATCAGGTCGATGCCGATGCCCGCGGCAAACAGCATTGCGGCCCAGCTCAGCAGGCTAAACTCGGGCTTTGACTGCTCAGGCCCGAGCTTCACCGAACCGAAGCGCGAGCAGGCAATGCAGACCACGAAGACGATATAGAGCGTCGCGGCCAGCAGATAGTACCAGCCGAAGGTCTTCGACACCCAGTTCAGGGTGCGCCCAATCCACTCGGCAGAAAAATCACGAAAGAAGATCGTCGTCAGGGAAAACAACAAAATCAGCCCGGCGGAAGTATAAAAAACGACCGGGTTGATTTTGTCTTTTTCTCTGTCCTGTGAAAGGTCTGTCATCCAGTATCCCCACTGTTTTTGTAACTATTGAAATCCAAAACCGCAACAATTAAGACACATTTTATATTGAACGTCCAATCAAAAACCGCTTTAATAGTTAACCAACGCTGATGAATGGAGTGGCAAAAATGCCCAAAGTGGGGATGCAGCCGATCCGGCGCAGGCAGCTAATCGATGCCACGCTGGAAGCAATAAATGAGGTGGGTATGCACGATGCGACCATCGCGCAGATCGCCCGTCGGGCGGGCGTTTCCACGGGGATCATCAGCCACTACTTCAAAGATAAAAATGGCCTGCTGGAAGCGACCATGCGCGACATCACCGGCCAGCTGCGCGACGCGGTGTTAAGCCGTTTACACGCCCTGCCGCACGGCAGCGCGGAGCAGCGATTGCAGGCCATTGTCGGCGGCAACTTTGATGAAACCCAGACCAGCGGCGCGGCGATGAAGGCCTGGCTGGCCTTCTGGGCGAGCAGCATGCACCAGCCGATGCTCTACCGCCTGCAGCAGGTGAGCAGCCGCCGCCTGCTGTCGAATCTGGTGTACGAGTTCCGCCGCGAGCTGCCGCGACAGCAGGCCGAAGAGGCGGGCTACGGGCTGGCGGCGCTGATCGACGGGCTGTGGCTGCGCGCCGCGCTGAGCGGCAAGCCGCTGGATAAAACCCTGGCGCAATCGCTCACCAGCCACTTTATCAGCCAGCATTTACCGACCGAATAACCGAGGAGAATTTATGTCCCGAATGGCAGAACAGCAGCTTTATATCAATGGTGGTTATACATCCGCCACCAGCGGTCGCACCTTCGAGACCATCAACCCGGCCAACGGTGAAGTCCTGGCGAGCGTACAGGCCGCCGGACGTGAAGATGTGGATCGCGCCGTAGAAAGCGCACAGCGCGGGCAAAAAATCTGGGCGGCGATGACCGCCATGGAGCGCTCGCGCATCCTGCGTCGCGCCGTCGATATCCTGCGCGAGCGCAACGACGAGCTCGCAAAGTTGGAAACCCTCGACACCGGTAAAGCATTTTCTGAAACCTCAACCGTCGACATCGTCACCGGCGCGGACGTGCTGGAGTACTACGCGGGGCTGATCCCGGCGCTGGAAGGCAGCCAGATCCCGCTGCGCGAGACCTCGTTCGTCTACACCCGCCGCGAGCCGCTGGGCGTGGTGGCGGGCATCGGCGCGTGGAACTACCCGATCCAGATCGCCCTGTGGAAATCGGCCCCGGCGCTGGCGGCGGGCAACGCCATGATCTTCAAGCCAAGCGAGGTGACGCCGCTCACCGCACTCAAGCTCGCGGAGATCTACACCGAAGCGGGCGTTCCGGACGGGGTGTTTAACGTCCTGCCGGGCGTTGGCGCGGAGACCGGCCAGTTCCTGACCGAGCATCCGGGCATCGCCAAAGTCTCCTTCACCGGCGGCGTCGCCAGCGGCAAAAAGGTGATGGCCAACTCGGCGGCCTCGTCCCTGAAAGAAGTGACGATGGAGCTGGGCGGCAAATCCCCGCTGATTATTTTCGACGACGCGGATCTGGATCTCGCGGCGGACATCGCGATGATGGCGAACTTCTTCAGCTCCGGCCAGGTGTGCACCAACGGCACCCGCGTGTTCGTGCCCGCGAAATCTAAGGCCGCGTTTGAGCAGAAGATCGTCGAGCGCGTGGGCCGCATCCGCGCGGGCGATCTGTTCGATGAACGCACCAACTTTGGTCCGATGGTCAGCTTCCCGCACCGCGACAGCGTGCTTCGCTACATCGCCAAAGGCAAAGAGGAAGGCGCGCGCGTGCTGTGCGGCGGAGACGCGCTGAAGGGCGAAGGTTTTGACAACGGCGCGTGGGTCGCCCCGACCGTGTTCACCGACTGCACCGACGAAATGACCATCGTGCGCGAAGAGATCTTCGGCCCGGTGATGTCCATCCTCACCTATGAATCCGATGAAGAAGCCATTCGCCGCGCCAACGACACCGACTACGGCCTGGCGGCGGGCATCGTCACGGCCGACCTGAACCGCGCGCACGGCGCCATTCATCAGCTCGAAGCGGGCATCTGCTGGATCAACACCTGGGGTGAATCCGCCGCAGAGATGCCGGTTGGCGGCTACAAGCACTCCGGCATTGGCCGCGAGAACGGCGTGATGACGCTGCAGAGCTACACCCAGGTGAAGTCCATCCAGGTTGAGATGGGTAAATTCCAGTCCATATTTTAACCGGGAGGTTTATTTGCAATTTGACTACATCATTATCGGTGCCGGCTCTGCCGGCAACGTGCTGGCAACGCGACTGACTGAAGATCCGAACACCACCGTCCTGCTGCTCGAGGCGGGCGGGCCGGATTACCGTATGGATTTCCGCACCCAGATGCCCGCCGCGCTGGCGTTCCCGCTGCAGGGCAAGCGCTACAACTGGGCGTATGAAACCGAGCCAGAGCCGTACATGAACAACCGCCGCATGGAGTGCGGACGCGGCAAAGGGCTGGGCGGCTCTTCGCTGATTAACGGCATGTGCTACGTGCGCGGCAACGCCATGGATCTGGACAACTGGGCGAAAGAATCTGGCCTTGAACACTGGAGCTACCTCAACTGCCTGCCCTACTACCGCAAGGCGGAGACCCGCGACGTGGGGCCGAACGATTACCACGGCGGCGACGGTCCGGTGAGCGTCACCACCTCTAAGCCGGGCGTGAACCCGCTGTTTGAAGCGATGGTCGAAGCCGGCGTGCAGGCGGGCTACCCGCGCACCGAGGATCTCAACGGCTACCAGCAGGAAGGCTTCGGCCCGATGGACCGCACGGTGACGCCACAGGGCCGACGCGCCAGCACCGCGCGCGGCTATCTGGACCAGGCAAAGCAACGCCCGAACCTGACCATCCGCACCCACGCCATGACCGATCATATTATTTTTGACGGCAAGCGCGCGGCGGGCGTCGAGTGGCTCGAGGGCGAAAGCACCATTCCGTCCAAAGCGACGGCAAATAAAGAAGTCCTGCTGTGCGCAGGGGCGATTGCCTCCCCGCAGATCCTCCAGCGCTCCGGCGTGGGCAGCGCGGACCTGCTCGCCGAGTTCGATATCCCGCTGGTGCACGACCTGCCCGGCGTGGGCGAAAACCTGCAGGATCACCTGGAGATGTACCTCCAGTATGAGTGCAAAGAGCCGGTCTCCCTCTACCCTGCCCTGCAGTGGTGGAACCAGCCGAAGATTGGTGCCGAGTGGCTGTTTGGCGGCACCGGCGTGGGCGCGAGCAACCACTTCGAAGCGGGCGGCTTTATCCGCAGCCGCGAAGAGTTCGAGTGGCCGAACATTCAGTACCACTTCCTGCCGGTGGCGATTAACTATAACGGTTCGAACGCGGTAAAAGAGCACGGCTTCCAGTGCCACGTCGGCTCCATGCGCTCCCCGAGCCGCGGGCACGTGCGCATTAAGTCCCGCGATCCGCACCAGCATCCGGCGATCCTGTTCAACTATATGTCCCACGAGCAGGACTGGCAGGAGTTCCGCGACGCGATCCGCATCACGCGTGAGATCATGCACCAGCCCGCACTGGACAAATACCGCGGTCGTGAAATCAGCCCGGGCGTCGAGTGCCAGACCGACGAACAGCTGGACGAGTTCGTGCGTAACCACGCCGAAACCGCGTTTCACCCGTGCGGTACCTGCAAGATGGGCAATGACGAGATGGCGGTAGTTGACGGCGAAGGCCGCGTTCACGGGCTGGAGGGGCTGCGCGTCGTGGATGCGTCGATCATGCCGCAGATCATCACCGGCAATCTGAACGCCACCACTATCATGATTGGCGAGAAGATTGCCGACGCCATTCGCGGGCGCGAGCCGCTGGCGAAGAGCACGGCGGCGTATTACGTGGCGAACGGAGCGCCGGTAAGACGCTAAGTCATTTCCCCTCACCCTGACCCTCTCCCCAAAGGGGAGAGGGAATTCACTTCCCCGCCAAAAATTTATTTTCATTTCACTGCATCCAGTTTCCCCCCTGCCCTCGTATGTGAGTATGTGAGCAACGCCTTTGCTCCCTAATCCGAGGATAAATGATGAAAAAGCTACTCAGTGTTGCATTCGTATCCAGCGCCTTGCTCTTCTGTGCAGGCGCATCAGCAGCCATGACGTCTGGCTCCGTGATGGTGGGCGGAGCGGAAATGTTCCCGAGCAAAAACATTGTTGAAAACGCCGTGAATTCAAAAGATCACACCACGCTGGTGGCGGCGGTCAAAGCGGCTGGCCTGGTGGATACCCTGCAGAGCAAAGGGCCCTTCACCGTTTTTGCGCCAACCGATGCGGCGTTTGCAAAATTGCCTGCGGGTACGGTCGACAATCTGGTGAAGCCGGAAAATAAAGCGCTGCTCACCAGCATTCTGACCTACCACGTGGTTGCGGGTAATTACGATATGAAAGCGCTGGAGCAAAAAATTAAACAGGGCGGCGGCCACGCGGAGCTGAAAACCGTTAACGGGCAACCGCTGTGGATCATGAGCAACGGCCCGCACAACATCCAGATCAAGGATGGTAAAGGCAACGTGGCGAACATCAGCACCTACGACGTCCATCAGAAAAATGGCGTGATCGACGTGATTGATACCGTCCTGATGCCTAAGTAGTTGTCTATACTTCGGAAGTGTGACGTTGCCTTCCGGGAAAAACATGGATAACGCGCTGGCTGAACAGCAGTTGAAATTAATGCAGGCGGTCGCAAACGGCGATCGCCGCGCATTTGAACAACTTTACCGCCTCACTTCGCCTCACCTGTTTGCCGTCGCGCTGCGCATGTTGCGCCATCGCGCCTGGGCAGAAGAGATCCTTCACGACTGTTTTGTCACCGTCTGGAGTAAAGCCGAAACCTATAACGCCACCCTGAGCTCCCCGATGACCTGGCTTACGCATATTGTTCGCAACCGCTGTATTGACTGGCTGCGCAGCGGGCAAACCCGGGCTGCCGCCCGTGAAGAGTCGTATTCGGAAGATATTCTGCTGAGCGAAAGCGATGAGCAGAATAACTGGCACGACGACGCGCAGGCAGCACGGCTCAGGCATTGTCTGGAACATTTGAGTCACGAACAGCGCCAGAGCATTACGCTCGCCTACTATCAGGGCATGTCCCACAGCGACATTGCCGACTGGCTCCAGCAGCCCGTGGGCTCGGTAAAAAGCTGGATCCGGCGCGCGATGGATCATCTTCGGGAGTGCGTGGGCCTATGAATGACAGCGAAAAACGCGATGACATGCTGGCTGCGGAATATGCCCTCGGCACCCTGCGCGGCGGGGCGCGGCTTCAGTTCCAGAAAAGGCTTGCCGCTGATCCCGGACTGGCCGCCCGCGTGGCGTACTGGCAGGAAACGTTCAGCACGCTCGACAGCCATCTCGCGCCCGTTACCCCACCCGAGACGGTGTGGAAGAAGATCGCCCTCGATCTGCCGCCGAAAAAGCCTTTGCGCCAAAGCCGACCTTATCTCGGCTGGATGGTCGCGGCCGGCATCGCCGCCGTTAGCGCGGTAGCATGGTATACCACCCGCACGCCGGAACTCGCACCGCTGATGGTGCTCAACGATGCCCAACAGCACGGGCAGTGGATTGTCAGTGCGGACGCCCGCCGCCAGTATCTGAGCATAACCCCTCTCAGACCGAACGCCGTCGCGGCGCAAAATAGCCTGCAGATTTGGCTGATCCCTGCCGGTGAGGCCCCGATCTCCCTGGGCCTGCTGCATAACGCTGTACCGACGAGCGTTGTCCTGAAGAACGAAACCCTTACTCCTGACGCCATAATAGCCATAAGCCTCGAGCCCGAGGGGGGATCGCCCACCGGCCAACCCACCGGCCCCGTGCTCTACAGTGGCAAAATTTAATTCTCAGGCCCTGCTCGCAGGGCCGCGAGCGTCTTAATACACCTTTCGCCATGATACGAAAAGAGAGCATTTTCAAGGCCAAACCTTATTTCGATAATATTCACTTTTACATATAAGAATTAAATATTAGCACGGCAATGCATTTAATTATTTAAAACGTTATTGACACTCTCTCCTGAACTCTATTAAGTTTAATCGAATGTCATTCCATTCAAAATATACAATATATCGCTTTAAGGATTAAAGAATCTGTCATTATTCTTTAATCCTTTCCTGCCTTTTATTTTTTGAATCACACAACAGTGAGATAAGATCATGAATAATAGTGCAAACAAGGTTATTGTTATCACCGGCGCCAGCAGCGGGATCGGCGAGGCTATTGCTCTGTATTTAGCGGATAAGGCATTTTCGCTGGTCCTGGTGGCGCGCCGCCTTGAGAGGATTAACGCCCTGGTGGATCGGATCATTCAGCAGGGCGGACAGGCGATTGCCGTAAAGGCCGACGTCACGCGCCAGGAAGAGGTGCAAAAGGCGATCGATGCTGCCGTCGCGGCATACCAGCGCGTGGACGTGCTGATAAACAACGCCGGTTTTATGGCTATCGCCCCCCTCAGCGAGCTAAAAACCGACGAGTGGGACCGGATGATTGATACCAACCTGAAGGGCGTACTGTACGGTATCGCCGCGGCATTCCCGGTATTCCAGCGCCAGGGAAGCGGCCACTTTATCAACGTGGCCTCCGTGGCGGGTATCAAAGTGCTGGCCCCCGGCGGCGTGGTGTACAGCGCCACGAAATTCGCGGTTCGCGCCCTGAGCGAAGGCCTTCGCCAGGAGGCGGGCAGGACCATTCGAACCACCCTTATTTCTCCGGGCGCGGTCGAAAGCGAGCTGCAGTTCGGCAGCTCAGACGAAGAGAGTAAAAAATTTCTCCATGAGTTTTATAAGCAGGCTATTTCGGCTGACGCGATTGCCCGCTCCGTTTTATTTGCTATCGAACAGCCCAACGACGTTGATGTGAATGAAATTGTTGTCCGACCGACGCAGGAAGAATTTTAGTATGACTTAATTAATACTGAATGAGGTGTCATTATGATTAAATCATTAACGTCCTTATCAGATTTAAATATGCGCTCAGGTGCCGATATTCTCCTCGACGTACTGGAGAGTGAATGCGTGGAATATATATTTGGCAACCCCGGCACGACGGAACTTCCGCTGATTGACGCCCTGCTCCGGCATGAAAACATTCACTATATTCTGGCACTCCAGGAGAGCAGCGTGGTTGCCATTGCCGACGGCTATGCGAAAGCCTCCGGCAAAACCGGTTTTATCAATTTACATACCGCCAGCGGCCTCGGACACGGGATGGGAAACTTAATCAACTCGCGGATCATGAAAACGCCGCTGGTTGTGACCGTCGGGCAGCAGGACACCCGGCACTACGTGCGCGATCCGCTTTTGTACGATGACATTGTCTCCATCGGTGCTCCGGTGGTGAAGTGGGCGCAGGAGGTCACCAGCGCCGATCAGCTCCCGGTTCTGGTGCGCCGCGCCTTTCATGCTGCCAGCTACCCTCCCGCGGGCCCGGTGCTGCTCTCCCTGCCGATGAACGTGATGGAGGAGCTCAGCGACGCCGGGATACAAACGGCCTCTAAGGTGAACTACCACACCGTGGCGGGCTCGCTGGACGAACTGGCGGAGGAGCTGAGCCAGGTTACGCCCGGCAGGATCATGATCGTGGCGGGGGATGAAGTACACTCCAGCGGCTCAACGCAGGAGATAGTCCAGCTTGCGGAAGCGCTCGGCGCCCACGTCTACGGCTCCTCCTGGCCGTTGAATCTGCCCTTTCCCACACAGCACGCGCTCTGGCGCGGCAATATGCCCACCACCGCCTGCGAAATCGCCGGCATCGTCAATGGCTACGACGCGGTGTTTATCATCGGCGGCAGAAGCCTGATCACCATTTTGTACAGCGAAGGGGACGCGATCCCGGGTTCGTGCGCGGTATACCAGCTCTCCGCCGACATGAACGAGCTGGGCCGCACCTACGCCACGCGCCTCTCGGTAATGGGGGATATCAAACTCTCCCTGAAGGAACTGTTACCGAAGCTTGAGCAGCGCCGGGTGGCAAGCAAGTTGACGCATCAGCGCTTGCTCAAAGCGGCACGCGCTGAACGTGAAAAAGAGTGGCAGGAGCAGGAAGAACGGCTGGCAGCCGAGCGGCTGCGCCCGGCGATTTCGCCGATGGTCGCGGCCTACGAGGTGATTAAATCCGTTCCGCCGGGCACCACGATTGTCGACGAGGCGATTGCAACGGCAAGGCACGTTCGCCGGGTGATCTCGGACCAGCAGCACCTGCGCTACTACTTTATGCGCGGCGGCGGGCTGGGCTGGGGTATGCCTGCGGCAGTCGGCCACTCGCTGGGGCTGGGCCGCGAGCCGGTAGTGTGCCTGATGGGCGACGGCGCGTCCCTGTATTCCCCGCAGGCGCTCTGGACGGCGGCACACGAACAGCTTCCCGTGACCTTTATCGTCATGAATAACCTGGAGTACAACGTTCTCAAAAACTTTATGAAGAGCCAGCCTACCTACAGTTCGACGACGCTGGGGCGCTTTATCGGAATGGATTTGGTTAACCCGCACATCGATTTTCAGTCGCTCGCCACCGCCATGGGCATTCGCTGCTGTCGGGTCACAGAGGCGGCGGACATCGCCGCCGCGGTAACTCAGGGACTGCAGTCCGGCAAAACCAACTTAATTGAAATCGTGATTTCGGCAGATTAATCACAGGATTTCGCTGTACCCTACGTAAACGTTCTTATAAACGAAAATCCTCAAGCCGCTTAACCTGCCGCCCTTCCCCGTCAAAATTCTCCGCCGCCAGCCAGGCGCGCAGCTCCGCATCGCGCTGCGGCCATTCGCCGTCGATAATAGAGAGCATATCGCTGTCGCGGTTGCGCCCTTTGCGCACAAGCTTCTGGCGAAGCCGCCCTTCCCAGACGAACCCCAGCCGCTCCGCCGCGCGGCGAGAGGCGGTGTTCATCGAATCGCACTTCCACTCCAGCCGACGGTACTTATGCTCAAACGCATTTTTCAGCAGCAGCCACACCGCTTCGGTGCCGATGCGGGTGCCTTTCATCCTGCGCGACCAGGTGACGTGGCCGATTTCCACCGAGCCGAGAAACCGCTCGATCGCCATATAGCTCACCAGCCCGACCGCCTTTTCGGTCTGTACATCAATAACGGCGAAAGGCACCAGGTCATCATCCAGCACCTTTCCCAGCACCCAGTGCGCGGTGGCCTCCACGCTTTCCGGCTGGGTGCTGGCAAGCCACGTCCAGTCGCTGTCGTCCCCCAGCGCGTAGGCGTCAAACAGGTCTGCAGAGTGGCGGTCCGCATCCAGCGGCTCCAGACGGCAATACTGGCCGGTCAGCGCCGTGCGGGTTAATACCTGCGCGCATTTCCAGTCGGGAACAATATCGTTAACGGTTTGACCATGATGGTTGATTTCGGGCACGGCGGTGACTCCCTGAAAGGTAAGGGATTTGTTATAGCAGGTTAAAAAGCGGACGAAAAGAGACGTGACTAATAACCAGGCCGAATGCGTTATACCCGGATGGCATAAGCAAAGCAGAATTTCGACTTTGAGGAAATCCTTAGTCAGCCTACCGTAGCGGAGCATAAAACAATCACAATATATTTTCTTCAGGGATCGCTATGACTAAAAAACTGCTGCCATTACTGGTGCTGGCTGCGCTCTCAAGCGCTGCCCACGCCGCTACTCCGCCCAACACGCTGGTTGTCGCCCAAGGCCTTGATGATATCGTGAGCCTCGACCCGGCCGAAGCCAACGAGCTTTCCAGCATCCAGACCGTGCCGAGCCTGTATCAGCGTCTGGTTCAGCCGGACCGCGATAATCCGGAAAAAATCACCCCAATTCTGGCAGAAAGCTGGGACGCGGACGCGGCAGCAAAAACCCTGACCATCAAACTCAAGCCCGATGCGAAATTCGCCTCCGGCAACCCGCTGCGCCCGGAAGACGTGATTTTCTCGTACACCCGCGCCGTGACGCTGAACAAATCTCCGGCGTTTATTCTCAACGTGCTGGGCTGGGACGCGAGCAACATCGCCAGCCAGCTGAAAAAGGTGGACGACCATACCCTCCAGCTTCACTGGACGGCGGACGTCAGCCCGTCGGTGGCGCTGAATATCCTCTCCACGCCGATTGCCTCCATCGTTGATGAAAAGCAGGTTGCGGCAAACGTGAAGGATAACGACTTCGGTAACGCCTGGCTGAAAATGCACTCGGCGGGCAGCGGCGCGTTCAAAATGCGCGTCTATCAGCCGCACCAGGCCATCGTGCTGGAAGCCAACGAATCCGCACCCGGCGGCGCGCCGAAGCTGAAAAGCATCATCATTAAAAACGTTCCCGACCCGGCCTCCCGTCGCCTGCTGATCCAGCAGGGTGACGCGGACGTGGCGCGCGACCTGGGGGCAGATCAGATAAGCGCCCTGGACGGCAAGCCGGGCGTGAAGGTGCTGAGCATTCCGTCCGCCGAGCAAAACTATCTGGTGTTTAACACCGGCAACAGCGCCAACCCGCTGCTGAACAACCCGGCGTTCTGGGAAGCCTCGCGCTGGCTGGTGGACTATGAAGGCATCACCAAAGACCTGCTGAAAGGCCAGTACTTTGTACACCAGAGCTTCCTGCCGGTCGGGCTGCCGGGCGCGCTGGAAGATAATCCGTTCAAGTTTGACCCTGCAAAAGCGAAAGCGATCCTCGCCAAAGCGGGCATTAAGGACGCGCACTTCACGCTGGACGTGGAGAACAAGCCGCCGTTTATCACCATCGCCCAGTCGATGCAGGCGAGCTTTGCCCAGGGCGGCGTGAAGGTCGATCTGCTGCCTGCCGCCGGGAGCCAGGTCTATGCCCGCGTGCGCGCTAAGCAGCATCAGGCGGCGATCCGTCTGTGGATCCCGGACTACTTCGACGCGCACTCTAACGCCAGCGCCTTCGCGTGGAACGACGGCAAATCCAGCACCGTGGCCGGGCTTAACGGCTGGAAAATTCCCGAGTTGAACAAGGCGACGCTGGCGGCGGTGGCCGAGCCGGACCCGGCGAAGCGTCTGGATCTGTACAAGAAGATGCAGGAACAGCTGCAGCATAGCTCACCGTACGTGTTCGTCGATCAGGGTAAAACCCAGATCGTGGTGCGCGATAACGTGAAGGGGTATCAGCAGGGGCTGAACGCGGATATGGTCTGGTACGATCGCGTCACGAAGTAGCCTTTCTCCCTCTCCCCGTGGGAGAGGGTTGGGGTGAGGGCAACATCGCGCAACAGAGTCGCCTGTTCCCCCTCACCCCCGCCCTCTCCCAAAGGGAGAGGGGGTCGTCCGTGCATATTTTCAGGATAACGATTTTCCCATGCCACATCTTTCCACCCGCGTGCTCCAGGGTCTGCTGACCCTGCTGCTCACGCTCTTCGGGCTGCTGCTCGTCACGTTTGCGCTCTCGGCATTTTCACCTGTCGATCGCGTGCTGCAGATCGTGGGCGATCACGCCAGCCAGTCTACCTACGATCAGGTACGCCACCAGCTCGGGCTGGATCGGCCCCTGCCCGTGCAGTTCTGGAACTACCTGCAAAACCTGGCCCACGGTGATTTAGGCACGGCCAGCGCCACCGGGCAGCCGGTGTTGCAGGACTTACTCCACGCGTTCCCCGCTACGCTGGAGCTGGCCACGCTGGCGTTAATCATCGGGTCCGTCCTCGGCGTAATTGCCGGTGTGCTTTGCGCCCGCTACGCCGGCTCGCCGCTCGATCTCGCCATTAGAACGCTTACCCTACTCGGCAACTCGGTGCCGATTTTCTGGCTCGGCCTGCTGATGCTGGCCCTGTTCTACGCGAAGCTGCAGTGGAGCGCGGGCCCCGGCAGGCTGGACGATATCTGGCAGTTTACCGTGGAACCGCGCACCGGCTTTGCGCTGATTGATACCTGGCTTTCCGGCGACCGCGAGGCGTTCCGCAACGCCATCAGCCACCTGGTGCTGCCGGTACTGCTGCTGGCCTATTACTCGCTGGCGAGCATCACGCGCCTGACGCGCTCCGCCTGCCTGAGCGAGATGAACAAAGAGTACATTCTGCTTGCCCGCTCCAAGGGTGCCGGGGAGATGACTATTCTGCTGCGCCACGTGCTGCCGAACATTCGCAGCACCCTATTGACGGTGATTGCGCTGGCCTACACCAGCATGCTGGAGGGCGCGGTGCTGACAGAAACCGTCTTCTCGTGGCCGGGCATCGGGCGCTATCTCACCACGGCCCTGTTCGCCGGAGACACCACCGCCATCATGGGCGGCACGCTGCTGATTGGCGTGAGCTTTGTGCTGATCAACAACCTTACCGACCTGCTCGTGCGGGCAACCGATCCCAGGGTACGCTAATGCCGTTTTATCTTTTCTTACGCCGCCTGCGCCGCTCCCCTGCCGCGTTTTGCGGGCTGAGTGCCATCGCGCTGCTGGTGCTTATCGCCCTGCTCGCGCCGTGGCTTGCGCCGCTTGACCCGAACTGGCAGGACGCCGCCGCGCGCCTGCAGGCACCGAATCACCAGCACTGGCTGGGCACCGACAGCTACGGGCGCGACCTGCTCTCGCGCCTGATTTACGGCACCCGTCCGGCGCTCGGGCTGGTGGCGCTAGTCACCGTTATCACCCTGCCCGCGGGGCTGCTGGTGGGGATTTTGTCCGGCTACTACGGCGGCTGGCTGGAGCGCATCCTGATGCGCTTTACCGACGTGGTGATGTCGATGCCGCGCCTGATCCTCGCCTTCGCGTTTGTGGCGATGCTCGGCCCGGGGCTGGTCAACGGCGCGCTGGCGCTGGCCTTGACCACCTGGCCCGCCTACGCGCGTCAGGCCCGGAGCGAGATCCAGCGCCTGCGCCACAGCGACTACCTCGCCGCCGCCGAGATGATGGGCATTCGCGGCCCGCGCCTGCTGGTCGGCCATATTCTGCCCCTGTGCCTGCCGTCCGCGATTGTGCGGTTGGCGCTGGATCTGGCGGGGATTATTCTGGCAGCCGCCGGGCTGGGCTTCCTCGGCCTTGGCGCGCGTCCGCCGATGGCCGAATGGGGCGCGATGATCGCCGACGGCATGCAGGTCATTTTCGACCAGTGGTGGATTGCCGCCATTCCGGGCGGGGCGATCCTGTTTGCCAGCCTGGCCTTTAACCTGCTGGGCGACGGCCTGCGCGACGTACTGGAGCCACAGCATGACTGAACAACGCGTCATCGTCGATGCGCTGAATATCGACTACCCCGCCGCGCGCGTGGTGAATAATCTGAGCTTCACGCTTGGCAACGAGCGGCTGGCGCTGGTGGGGGAATCCGGCTCGGGCAAATCGATGTCAGCCCGTGCGTTGATGGGGCTGGTGCGCAGGCCCGGCATCGTGAGCGCCCGCCAGCTTAACGTACTCGGCAACGACCTGCTGACCCTGAACAGCCGACGCTGGCAGGCGCTGCGCGGCAACGGGATTGCGATGGTCCTGCAGGACCCGCGCTACGCCCTGAATCCGGTGAAAAACGTTGCCGCCCAGCTTGATGAGGCGCTAACGCTTCATCAGCGCCTGCCCCGCGCCGAGCGCCTGGCGCGCATTCACGACGTCATCCGCGCCGTCGGGCTGAACGAGCAGGTACTCCAGCGCTACCCCGGCGAACTCTCGGGCGGCATGGGCCAGCGGGTGATGATCGCCATTGCGCTCATCAACAACCCGCAGGTGCTGATTGCCGACGAGCCCACCTCCGCGCTGGACGCCCGCCTGCGCAATCAGATCCTCGAGCTGCTGGTGGAGCAGTGCGAGGCGCGGCAGATGGCGATGCTGCTGATCAGCCACGACCTGCCGCTGGTGGCGGAACACTGCGACCGCGTGCTGGTGATGTATCAGGGTGAAAAGGTAGACGAGATGGCGGCGAACCGGCTTTCGCAGGCGACGCATCCGTATACGCGCACCCTGTGGACCTGCCGACCCAATGCGGAAACCTACGGCCAGATGCTGCCGACGCTGGACCGCTCGCAGCCGTGGAAGGAGGCCGACAATGGCGCTCGTTGAAGTCAATCAGCTCCAGGTGAGCTTCGGAGAGAAAACGGCGGTGTCCGCCGCCAGCTTTGCCATCGAGCAAGGCGAAACCTTCAGCCTGATAGGTGAATCCGGCTGCGGGAAATCGACTATTCTTCGCGTGCTGGCGGGGCTGCAGCGCGAGTGGAACGGCCGCATTTCGATCCTGGGAGGCGCGCTACGGCCAGGACGACGTTTTGAAGGCGAGCTTCGCCGCAACGTGCAGATGGTGTTTCAGGATCCGTGGGCCTCTTTGCACCCGAACCACACCGTTGAGCGCACCCTGTCGGAGCCGTTACACATCCACGGCGAAAAGCAGGTTCCTGAAAAGGTAGCGGATGCGCTGCGGCAGGTTGGTCTTTCAGCCGACGCGGGCAGGTGTTATCCGCATCAGCTTTCCGGCGGACAGCGCCAGCGCGTGGCCATTGCCCGGGCGCTGCTGCTGCGGCCTCAGCTTCTGCTGCTGGACGAGCCGACCTCGGCGCTGGATATGTCGGTGCAGGCGGAAATTCTCAATCTTTTGAACCGCCTGAAGGCCGAGCACGGCATGACCTATCTGCTGGTGAGCCACGATGCGGACGTGATTGCGCATATGTCCGACCGGGCGGCGTTTATGGCGCACGGGGAGATCCAGCGGGTGTTTGACCGTGAGGCGATGTTAAGGGGCGAGCACAGGATGGGATAAACCGTGCGGCGGCGAGCGCCGCACGGGTTTCGTAGGCCGGGTAAGGCGTAGCCGCCACCCGGCAAAACGTTACTTCAGCAGCTTCACCGTGGCGTCGATGTCGATCTCATCTTCGGTAAAGATCATCGTCGTGTTCTGGAAGGTGGTGATCGCCAGCTTCTTCACCGAACGCGTTTCGCCCGGCTTTTTATCGGACTTCGGCTTGATGCTGTTCATCAGCAGCCCTACCGACAGCACCGCGTTCTCTTTGTCGATTTTGGCATCAACCGGCTCTTCTTCGCTGAACACCACGAAAGATTTGATCGAGGTGAGCTTTACGCGCTCGCCCGCGATAAAGAGGTGCTTGCTTTCATGGATCACCTTCACCGCATACGCGGAAAGGCCTTTGTTGTTGGTGGTTGGCTCGAAGGTCACCGCCGCATCTTTCTTAATCAGATCAGGGTTGGCGACCTTAATCACATGAAAATAGCGGTTGTCGCCGTTTTCATCTTTGATAAATCCGAAGCCTTTATCTTTAAACCACGTTGTGATTGTACCGTTCATCGCTGTTACCGCCTGTCAGATCTCTGAGACTAAAGTTTTGCAGCGCGCAGTGTAATGCACAATGGCTGAGGAGACAAAAAAAAGCCCCTGCAATCGTGCAGGGGAAAGTTCATGTCAGAGCTTATTAGAATTTAATTAAACACCATCCCACCATCAATCAAGAGCGACTGGCCGGTCATGTAGTCGGAGTCCGGTCCGGCGAGGTATGAAACGCAGGCGGCCACGTCCTCAGGCTCGGACAGACGGCCAAGCGTAATGCGTTTGGCAAAGGTTTCGGTTCCGTAGCCGAGCGGTTTACCCGCCGCCTCGGAGACCTGACGGTCGATTTCCGCCCACATCGGCGTTTTGACGATGCCCGGGCAGTAGGCGTTAACGGTGATCCCCAGCGGCGCGAGGTCCCGCGCGGCGGTCTGGGTTAAGCCGCGTACCGCGAACTTGCTGGAGCTGTAGACCGCCAGTTCAGGGTTGCCGGTGTGGCCCGCCTGGGAGCAGGCGTTGATGATCTTGCCGCCGTGCCCCTCTTTGCGAAAAGCGTCAATCGCGGCCTGAATGCCCCATATGACCCCCTTCACGTTGATGTTGTAAACCTTGTCGACAATCTCCGGCGTGATGGATTCGATAGGGGTAGACGGCGCGACCCCGGCGTTGTTGACGATAACGTTGAATCCGCCCAGCGCGGTGCGGGCTTTTTCCACCGCTGCGAACACCTGGTCGCGGTCAGAGACGTCCACCTTCACCGCGACGGCCTTGCCGCCACTGCGGATGATTTCATCGGCCACGGCCTTCGCCGTCTCCTCGTTGTAATCCGCGATGGCGACGGCAAAGCCGTCCTTCACCAGGCGAAGCGCGATCGCTTTACCAATCCCCTGGCCCGAGCCGGTTACGAGAGCTACTTTTTGCATGTCTCTGTCCTTATAGTGATTCATAAAATCTGGCTGAGATGGAGCTGGCCCATCAGCAGCGGGTTATCGCTGTAGTCGACGGGAATGGCCACCACGGCCGGGCCGTCGACATCCATTGCCGCGCGCAGCGTCGGCTCAAGCGCGTCCGCGCTCTCCACGGCAAAGCCTTTCGCGCCGAAGGCGTCGGCATAGGCTTTGAAATCGACCGGGCCGAACTCCACGCCGGAAAGCCGCTGGTATTTTTTCTCTTCCTGAATCGCCACCATGTTGTAGGCGTTATCCACCCAGATGATGTGCAGCACGTTGGCGTTGAGGCGCACCGCGGTTTCCAGCTCCATGCTGGACTGCAGGAAGCCGCCGTCGCCGGAGACCGATACCACCTTGCGGCCCGGGTTCACCAGCCACGCGCCAATCGCCCACGGCAGCGCAACGCCCATGGTCTGCTGACCGTTGGAGATCATCACCTGACGCGCCCGGAAGCTGTAGAGATAGCGGGCGATCCAGATGTGGAAGCTGCCCATGTCGACGGTGAGCGTTACGTCGCTGTTCACGATGTCCTGCATGGCGCGCACGATGCGCAGCGGATGCAGGGCAAACTGGTTGAGCGAGGCGCCGCGGCGATCGAGGAGATCGCGCTGATGCTGGCGATCGACGAGGATCTCCGTGGCGCGCGGGCTGAGTTCCAGCTTATGGTCGATGCGGCTGGCGAGCTGATTCAGCGTTTCGGCGATGTCCCCCACCAGTTCGAGATCGGGAACATACCTGCGCTCCTCGTAGGCGGGCAGCACGTCGATATGCACCAGCGTCGCGTCGCCGCTGTTCCACATGGACGGCTCGTATTCCACCGGGCTGTAGCCGATGCAGATAATCAAATCCGCCAGGTGCAGCAGCCGGTCGCCCGCCTGGTTGTTGAACAGGCCGACGCGTCCGGCAAAGCGGGTGAAGTGCTCCTGATTCACCGCCCCGGCGGCCTGATAGGTGCTGGTGACCGGAATACGGCTTTTCTCCAGCAGCGTGCGCAGTGCGGCGCTGTTGGCGGGCTGGCTTGCCATCAGGCCAAGCAAAATCACCGGGTTTTTAGCCTTTTCAATCAGCTTCGCCACGTCGTTAATGGCTGACTCTGGTGCCGGGCCCATCAGCGCCGGACCGCTGGCGGGCAAAATCGCGCCCGCGGTGGGCTGGTCGACAATATCCTGCGGCAGGCTGACGAACGAACTTCCCGGCCTGCCCTGTTCGGCGGCGCGAAAGGCGTTCGACACCACCTCGGCAATCGCCTCCGGTGAATTGACTTCAACGGCGTATTTGGTCACCGGGCTGAACATCGCCACCGTGTCCATGCTCTGGTGGACCAGCTTCGCCTTATCCGCGCGCTTCACCGCCCCGCCCAGCGCGACTACCGGGTCGCCTTCGCTGTTAGCGGTGGCAATGCCGGTGATCAGGTTTGAACAGCCCGGCCCGGAGGTGACCAGCGCCACCCCGGCCTTGCCGGTCAATCGCCCTACCGCCGCCGCCATGAACGCCGCGTTCGCCTCGTGGCGCACGGGGATAATCTCGATGGAGGAGTCCAGCAGGGAGTCAAAGACCTTGTCGATTTTCGCGCCCGGAATGCCGAACACCTGCTTCACGCCCTGCGCTTCCAGCTGGGCAACGACCATATCGGCGCCGTGCGCCCACTGACGCGACTGTTTCTCACTGTTCACGGTGTTCTCCTGTTAGTTTTCGACGGAACGGATGGCCGCATCAAGGTTGCTCGGGTGAAGGTTGGCCTGTAAGAACGCGCTGTCGGCGGGCAGGTCAATCATCAGCTTGTGGATTTCGCCGAAGGTGAGCACGCCGCTCTCCAGCTGGTAGTCGAGCAGATGGCCCCCGCCCTGACGGTCGTCGGTGATGAAATGCTCGTGATAGCCCGCCACGTTGATGCCCTGCATGTGCTGCGGCGTGCGGAACCCGACCAGCACGCCCTTGCGCTGGTTAAAGCGGAACACCGGCTGGTCGTCCAGCACGTCGGTCATCGCGCGGTACGGCGGCTTCTGACGCGGTACGGTGCGGGTGTGGGCGTGGCGGAAGTTGCCGTCAATGCGCAGCGCGCAGAACAGGTTGTCTGAGGGGATCTGCTGGTCGATTGCGTCGTGGATCTGCTGGCGGCTGACCGGCGCATCGAAGGTGATACGGTACTGCGGCTGGAACCAGGTCATCACCGCGAACGGCGTTTTCTGCTCTGGCTTCGCGGCCCTGGCGCTGCCGTCGGCGCGCAGCTGGTACACCTGACTGCTGAAGGCAATCATTTCACCGTCCAGCTCGTTGAAGGTCCCCAAACCAAAATCACCGTGTGCCAGCAGATCGGCGATGGTGGTCTCCCCCTCGTACACGCCGCTTAGCAGGGCGCTCATTAGCGATGTCTGATAGATCACGCTGTCAGGATGCCGGGCGGAGAACCCCTGCAGGGTCTCGCACAGGCTGGCCTCACAGTCGCAGGCAGATGAATGCATCATCGTGCTCGTCCTCTTCAACTTTATTTAGAAAGGTTAAATAAATGTTGACCCGATTCAGCAGAGAGTTCCAATATAGAAACTATGCTGGTTTGAGACGTTTTTGATATGGAACTTCGATATCTGCGGTATTTTGTCGCCGTGGCACGCGAGCGACACTTCACGAAGGCGGCCAAAGCGCTGGGTATTTCACAGCCTCCTCTGAGTCAGCAGATCAAGCGGCTCGAAGAGGAAGTGGGCACGCCGCTGTTCAGGCGCCTGACGCGCGGCGTGGAGCTCACCGAGGCGGGAGAAGCCTTCTACGAGGACGCCTGCAAGATCCTGGCGATGAGCGACGCCGCGCTGGAGAAGGCCCGGGGCATCGCGCGCGGGCTGAACGGCAGCCTGTCGATTGGCATCACCAGCTCCGACGCCTTTCATCCCAAAATCTTCACCCTGATCCGCCAGTACCAGGTGCAGAACATGGCGGTGCGGGTTCATCAGGTGGAAGCAAACATGTCGTCGCTGATGACGATGCTGGCGGAGGGGGAGCTGGATATCGCCTTTGTGCGGCTGCCGTGCGAAAGCAGCAAGGCGTTTGACCTGAAAATCCTTGACCGAGAGCCGATGGTGGTGGCGCTGCACCGCGACCACCCGCTGGCAGCGTGCGGTGAACTGGCGCTGGAGCAGCTTCGTGATACGCCGGTGGTGCTGTTTCCGCAGGAGGTCGCGCCGGGGCTGTACGACCGCGTGTACGGCTGCTGCGAGCGGGCCGGGATTGACGTAAAACGCGCGCTGCAGTCGTCCCAGCTTTCATCTTCTTTGAGCATGGTCTCTGCGGGCGGCGGGTTCGCCCTGGTGCCGCAGTCGATGGCGGCCATTTCACAGCCGAATGTCACCTACCACGCGCTGAGCGCGCCGGCGCTTTATACCGATATCGCCATCTGCTGGCGGCGGTTTGAGCGTTCGCGGACGGTGAAGCGGTTTCTGGCAATGATGAGCGAGGGGTAACCGCCGCGCCCGGTGGGTTTGGTTGGTGGTTGTTGTAGGCCGGATAAGACGTAGCCGCCACCCGGCAATGCCGATCTGGAAGCCGCCTCGCATACCTGCAAGCAACCTTATGTAATTCAGGGTTATCCCTTTTAATCCCTTCTTCGCGGTCGTACAGTGCCTGCGTTGCGGCACATCCGTAACCGGGCGTAGGAACCCGTTAGCATAACGTGACATTTCTTACTTAAAGAGGATGCTAAATGGCGACTATCCCTGAGTTTTCTTATGCGCTTTCTGAAGAAAGCGCCGTTCATCATCTCATCAACTTACCCGTTTCCGAATCTGCGGATCTCTTTGAACTGGCCGACGCCTGCACCGCGTATGTGAGCGTGCTGGTGGAAACTGACGACGCAGTGACGTTTGCCACGCTCTGAAAGCGATTGCTGGAGGCGCTAAAGCGACTGCGTGAATGCTGCGATGCTGAACTCCCGCAGTATCTGGTTGAACAGCTGATTGCGGGGGAGAAGATCAACTCATGCGTGCCGGACTGCTGGCAGGAGACGACGCTGCAGGTGGACTATGCCGTGGCGTTAACGCTGGCAGTGATGGGCGGAACGCTGCCTGCAAGCGTGGCGAAAGAACTCACCGGGCTGCTGCATGATATGGTCTGGCTGCTGGCGGAGTTTGTAAAGGAGCCTTATATCACGGCGCACTGAGGCGGGTGATGGTAGGCCGGGGTTCTGCTGGGTAAGAAGCGGGATTTCGGTCTTATGCAAAATACAATGTTGTTTGTTGGATGTCTGTGAAGCGCGAAAAGCGGGCATAATGTTGAACTTAAATAATGATCATTTACTAATCTTGGCGAAAACGGCCCTTAACCCTGACTAGTAAAGACAAGGCAAAATCACGCATCCGGTCGTCAGGTCAAAACATGATATTCTTCAGGATACTTACAACCTAAAAGGCGAGTCCGGATGGAAAAGACCTTCACTCCTGAACAAATTAACATTATCAATCGTGTTGTCTTCAGCCATATCGATAAAATGACTGAGGAAGTGGCTAACATTGTTGAAAAAACAGAGAAAGCCGCGCACCAAGAAATATCAGATTACGGCATAAATATGGCAGATTTTTATCCTGCCAATCAGCCATTTTTAATGATGACAATCGTACAGACATTGATAGACCGTGTGCATGGTGGGGACATGGCTCTTGCTCAAAAAATGATAACTATGGAAGCGAAAAGACTGAATGTCAGCGTAAGTGTTGAGGCGGATAAATCAGGGATATCGAGCATGAACGATTAAATTGCTAATCATGTCCGCTTTTGGCATGAAGCGGATCGCCTGACATACTGCGAGGTCTGCTACGAGCGAATAGCAGACGGCCTATCCATCAAAAGAACATAAAAAAAACCGCCGTGAGGCGGTTTAGCTGTCTCGTTAGGAGGTTGCGCTTGCGAGTCGCGCTGCAAATCCAATGAAGAACATACCTACCAGCGCGTTTCCAATGGTTGATAATCTACGGTTGCCTTTCAAACGGCTTAGCAGATAAGAGCCGCAGAAAACGAGAAAGCCGAAATAAACGAGAGTAATTGCGAACATTACTGCTGCCAGAATGATAAAAGCCATCCAGGAGTGTTCAGCCTGAACATTAATGAACTGGGCGAAGAAAGAGATATAGAACAGCAGCGTCTTTGGATTCAATAGCGTAACCAACATTCCGCGTCCGATGATCCCCCCGGCATCAGCTGAAGCTTTCTTTTCCTCACTCGTTTCGACAGCTGGCTTGAAGATAGCGCGTATTGTCTGGACACCGAGATAGAAAAGATAAGCAGCGCCTGCGTACTTGATGGCGTTAAACAAGGCAGGAGTTGAGCTTATGACCGCCGCCAGCCCACACCATGCCAGCAGAACCAGAATAACGTCGCTCAGCAGAATGGAAAATATTGCAGCAAAGCCCCGCTTGATGCCGCTGGTAATGCTCGTTTTAATCACGAACATGGTTTCAGGGCCAGGTACAAGGACTATCAGCGTTGCACCAAGCAGGTACGTCCAGAAATTCACGACACCAAAATCAGCAAACATTTTCACTCCGGTTCTCTCGTTTTCAACGAAGCTATTCTAATGTAACCAGCGTAGATGAAAACACATCACGGCAACTTTCCTAGTAAGCCAATGTCTGCTGTTGGCACAGAGCGGACATTCATATTCATCTCCCTTCCTCTCTATCGGCCCGCCGCCACTCTCAGGTATGAATACGTTTATCACCTTGTTTAGAAAAGCGATGGGCAGCACGGCCGCCCATTACTTTGCCGAACGGAAAAACAGCGGCCGTTAACCCGGCCCCTCGCTCCCCGCCGCCAGCAGCGGCACCACCACGTCGCTGATGGGCACCGCAATACCGTGCCTGCGGCCGTAGCGCTGGATCACGCCGTTGCGGATGTCCCACTCCATCGGGCGATCGGCCTGACGGTCAGCAAGGATCGACGTGCCCAAATCCTCAGGCGCACGCTGGAACTTCGCCAGAATATCCTCAGCAACGTCATCGTCCAGCTTCGCCCCTTCGGCACGGGCGACGGTAAGCCCCTCGCGCAGGTAGGCCAGCGCAAGCTCGCTAATATCCTCGCGCCTGAACATCCCGGCGCGGCGGTTGGCCAGCACCATCAGCCCGGCGACCGCGTTTTGCAGCAGCTTGCGCCAGGCGACGGTAGGGAAATCTGCCGAGAGCTCAACTTCACAGCGCGTTCCGCGAAGCGCCTCCACCACCCGCTGCGCCTGCGGCACGTCCGGCAGCGTTAGGCGCGGTTTGGCACGCAGCCAGACGGACGCATCCGGCTCACGCTGGGCCGGAAACCACACCACCGACGGCAGCACCGTTGCACCATTAACCAAAGGCTCAAGCTGGGCTTTTTGCTCCACGCCGTTTTGCAGCGCGCAGACCACGGTATTTTCATCGCACAGCGCGCGCAGCCATCCGGCGCTGTCGGCATTTTGCGTCGTCTTTACCGCCACGAAAACGAGATCGACGGGGCGCGTAATGACGGACGGATCGGTCAATACCGGGCCGGGCACCACGGTTTCGCCCCCGTCGTGGCGAAGACGCAACTCTGGATGCGCGGTGCGTCCGCACAGCAGCGGCGTACGGCCCGCGTCATGCAGTACCGCGGCGATGGTGGTCCCAATTGCGCCAGGCCCAATCAGCGCAATCACTGGATTGTCAGACATGGTTAACTCCCCTTTTCGCTAAGCCTGCTAACAGTTATACCACCCTGAAAAGTGAGCGCCACGTCGTTGTCTATACTCAACACACAACAGCCAACGGAGTGCACCATGCCCCTACCCGACTTTAAATCCTCTGAACCCTACACCCTCGGCATCGAGCTCGAACTACAGGTGGTTAACCCGCCGGGCTACGACCTGAGCCAGGACTCCTCCGCGCTCATCGCCGCCGTCAAAGACGACATCAAAGGTGGCGAAGTCAAACACGACATCACCGAGAGCATGCTCGAAATCGCCACCGGCGTGTGCCAGACCATCGACCAGGCGGCGGCGCAGTTCTCGGTGATGCAGCAGAGCATCCTGCGCGCGTCGGCGGAGCAGCATATCCAGATCTGCGGCGGCGGGACGCACCCGTTCCAGAAGTGGCAGCGTCAGGAGGTGTGCGACGACGAGCGCTATAACGTCACGCTGGAGCGCTTTGGCTATCTGATTTTGCAGGCGACGGTGTTCGGCCAGCACGTGCACGTCGGCTGCCGGACCGGAGACGACGCGATTTATCTGCTGCACGGCCTGTCGCGCTTCGTGCCGCACTTTATCGCCCTGGCGGCCGCCTCGCCGTATATGCAGGGCACCGACACGAAGTTCTCCTCATCGCGGCTCAACATCTTCTCAGGCTTTCCGGATAACGGCCAGATGCCGTGGGTCAACAGCTGGCAGGAGTTCGAGGGGCTGTTCCGCCGCCTGAGTTCCACCAGCATGATCGACAGCATTAAGGATCTGCACTGGGACATCCGCCCCAGCCCGCACTTCGGCACCGTGGAGGTGCGGGTGATGGATACGCCGCTGACGCTCGGCCACGCGATTAACATCGCCGGGCTTATTCAGGCGACGTCGCATTGGCTGCTAACCACGCGGCCCTATAAGCATCAGGAAAAAGATTTTCTGCTGTACCGCTTTAACCGTTTTCAGGCGTGTCGCTACGGGCTGGAGGGGATCCTGACGGACGTGCACACCGGTGAGCACAAAACCGTGGCGGAAGACATTTCGTGGCTGCTGGAGCAGGTTGCGCCGTCGGCCGAGAAGCTCGGCGCGACGAGCGCGATCAATGAAATTGCCCTGCTGTTAAAGCAGGGCAAGAGCGAGGCGCAGCGCATGCGGGAGTTTATCGCCGACGGCGGCTCGCTGATTTCTCTGGTGCAGAAGCACTGCGAGCTGTGGGCGACGAGTCCGTAAGGCCGTGACCCCACTCGCGCAGGCGCTGGAACAGCACGAACAGCGCCGGGATAAACAGGATCCCTACCACGGTTGCCACCAGCATGCCGCTGAACACCGTGGTGCCGATGATGCGGCGGCTCTGGGCACCGGCCCCGGTTGCCAGCATCATGGGCAGGACGCCAATGATGAACGACACGGCGGTCATCATCACCGCGCGGAAGCGGCGCGAGGCCCCTTCCCTTGCGGCATCGACAATCGTCATCCCGTCCATGCGCCGCGCGCGGGCAAACTCCACGATAAGAATTGCGTTTTTAGCCGCTAGCGCGATCAGCAGCACCAGGCCTATCTGCACGTACACGTCGTTGGCGTAGCCCGCTAACCACAGCCAGACCAGCGCCCCGCCGATGGCGAACAGCACCGAGAGCATCACGCTCGCCGGGAGCGTCCAGCTCTCGTACTGGGCGACGAGGAACAGCCACGCCATCACCACCGCCGCCAGCACGATCCATATCGCCTGGTTGCCGGTCTGCTGCTCCTGATACGACATGCCGCTCCAGGCGTAGTCGTATCCCGCTGGCAGATTCTCCGCCAGAAGCTCGCCCATCGCCGCCATCGCGGTGCTGCTGCTCACCCCAGCCGCCGCCGAGCCGCTCACCGACACGGACGGGAACTGGTTGTACTGCTGCAGAAATGGCGCGCCGACGGTCGGCGTGATGGTGACGAGGTTGCTCAGGCGCACCCGCTCGCCGCTGTTGCTGCGCACGAACAGCTCGCTTATCTGCTCGGCGCGCTCGCGCCACTGCATCTCGTTCTGCATCACCACGTGGTAAACGCGGTTGTTGACGCTGAAATCCCCGGCGCGCGTGCCGCCAAAGGCGGTCTGCAGGCTGCTGAAGATGCGCGACACCGGCACATCGAGGCGCGCGGCACGCTCGCGGTCAACGGTCAGCGTCAGCTGCGGCACGTTGCTGCTCCAGGTGGTGAACACGCGGCTCAGCTGCGGATGCTGGTTGGCTTTCGCCAGCACCTCGCGCGTCACGCGCTCCAGCTCCGCCGGGCTCTGCCCCGCCTGCGCCTGAATGCGCAGGTCGAAGCCGGAGGCGTTGCCCAGCCCCGGCAGCGTCGGCGGCGCGAAGGTCATGATGGTTGCTTCCGGCAGAGCCAGCAGTTGGCGCTGCAGGGTGCCCATCACCTCGTCCAGCGGCGGGCGCTCGCTCCAGTCTTTGAGCATGATGGAGATAAACCCGCCGTTGGAGGCGCTGGTGCCGTTGAGGATGTTAAACCCGGACACCTGAATCACGTCCTCCACCGCCGGATTTTTGATTATTAATTCGCGCGCCGTGGTCATCACCGCCTCGGTGCGCTCCAGCGAGGCCGCTTCCGGCAGCTGGACGCTGGCGAAGAAGTAGCCCTGGTCTTCCTGCGGCAGGAAGCCTTTTGGCATCGACGTAAAGCTGAACGCCACCACCGCCGCCGCGCCCGAGGTAGCCAGCAGCGCCAGCCACGGGCGCTGGTTTAATACGTTCACGATGCGGGTGTAGAAACCGCGCGTGGCGTCCAGCCCGCGGTTAAAGGCGCGATAAACCGCGGCAGGTTTTTCCGGGCGCGGACGCAGCAGCATCGCGCACAGAGCGGGCGTCAGGGTGAGCGCCACCAGGCTTGAGAGCGTGACGGCGGTGGAGAGCGTCACCGCGAACTGGCGGTACAGCTCGCCGACAATCCCCGGCAGGAGCGCCACCGGCACAAACACCGCCAGCAGCACCAGCGTCGTCGCGATGACCGGCCCGGCGATCTGGCGCAACGCCAGCGCGGTCGCCGCCGTGCGGCTCTGCCCTTCCGCCATCAGCGTTTCGACGCTCTCCACCACCACGATGGCGTCATCCACCACCATGGTCAGCGCCAGAATAATGGCGAACAGGCTGAGGGTGTTGGCGGAGTAGCCGAGCGTGTAGAGCACCGCGAAGGTGCCCACCAGCGACACCGGAATGGCGAGCGCGACAATCAGCGTCGCGCGCCAGCTTTGCAGGAACAGGGAAACGACCACCACAACCGCCAGCATGGTGAGCGCCAGCGAGACGCCGATCTCTTTAATGGTGGCGGCAACAAAGGAGGTGGTGTCGAATTTCACCTCGTAGACCAGGTCGTCCGGGAAGCGCGTCGAGAGGCGCTCCAGCTCCGCGCGCACCGCATCGGCCACGCGCAGGGCGTTGGCGGACGGCGTCGGGTAGATGCCGAGGTAGGCGGAGTCGTGCCCGTTCAGCTGCGCGCCGGAACTGTAGCTGCGCGAGCCGAGCTCGATGGTGGCGACGTCCTTCAGGCGCACCAGCTGGCCCATCTCGCCCGCTCGGATAATGATGTCGGCAAAGTCTTCGGCCTGATTCAGGCGCCCCAGCCCGTTAATGGTCAGGGTCTGCTGCTGGCCGTTAAACACCGGCGGCGTGCCGACCTGGCCTGCCGCCCCCTGCACGTTCTGCTCGCGCAGCGCCTGCGCCACGTCGTCGGTGGTGACGTTCAGGGCGTTCATGCGGTCCGGACGCAGCCAGATGCGCATGCTGTAGTCGCGCGCGCCAAACATCTGCACCTGCCCGACGCCCGGCAGGCGTGACAGCGCCTCACGCACCTGGGTACTGGCGTAGTTGCTGACGAACAGCGGCGTGTGGGTGTTGTTCGGTGAGTAAAGACTTACCCCCATCATCAGGTTGGTGGCGCGCTTGCGGACCTGCACGCCGTTTTGCTGCGCCTCGGTCGGCAGCTGCGCCACGGCCTGCGCCACGCGGTTCTGCACGTCGATGGCGGCGAGGTCCGGATCGGTCCCCGCCGCAAAGGTGATGTTCAGGCTGTACGTGCCTTCGTCCGAGCTGGTGGACTCCATATAGAGCATGTGATCCACGCCGTTCAGCTGGGTCTCCAGCGGCGTGGCTATCGCTTCTGCCACGTCAGCCGAGCTGGCGCCGGGCCATGAAGCTGACACATTCACCACCGGCGGCGTGATCTGCGGGTACTGCTCTACGGGAATAATCCTCAGCGCGATGGCCCCCAGCAGGGTGATGACCAGCGCAATCACCATCGCGAAGCGCGGGCGTTTGATGAAAAACGTCAGCATGATGGCTCCTTAATTCAGTATCTGGACGGCGGCGCCGGGCTGCACGCGCTGCGCGCCATCAGTAATCGCTCGCTCACCGGGCTTCACGCCGGATGAAATCTGGAACTGCTGGCCAATCTGTCCGGCGACCTGTAGCGGACGCATTTCGGCTTTGCCGTCGGCGTTAACCACCCAGGCAAAGAACCCGTCGCCGTTCTGCTGTACGGCAGCGGCGGGCAGGGTCAGGACAGGCTGCTCGCTGGTCGGGCGCAGGTAGACGTTAACGTTACCGCCGGGCAGGAGCTGATGGCGCGGGTTAGCGAACTCGGCGCGCAGCATCACGCTGGCGGTGCGCGGGTCGATGCGGTTGTCCACGGAGGTCAGTTCACCGCTGACGCGCTGGCCGTTGCTGTCGATAAGCGCCTGCCAGGCCTTTTTCATGGAGTTAATATCAGGATGCTGTCCGGCTTTGGTGGCAAAGGCTCCCTCTTCCAGCGCAAAGGCGATGCGGATGGGATCGAGCTGCACGACCTCCACCAGCACGCCGCTTGCGGGGTTGACCAGGCTGCCGACGTGGAAGTTGCTGTGCCCCACGCGCCCGTCAATCGGCGAGGTGATTCGGGTATAGCTCAGGGTGACGTTGCGGGTTTCGAGACGTGCTTTCGCCTGCTCCAGCGCCGCGCTGGCGACGTCGCGCTGCATGCGGGCGTTATCCACGTCGTGACGGCTGATGGCGTTGCTGCTGCCCAGGCTTTCAAAGCGGGAAAGCTGCTGCTGCGCCTGGCGCAGCGTGGCTTCTGCACTTTTTACTTCGGCCTGCGCCAGACGCACCGCGGCGCGCGGCTCGGCATCGTCCAGCTCGAACAGCACATCGCCTTTTTTCACGTACTGTCCGTCGCGGAACGGGGCTTTGACGATTGCGCCTTCCGTACGCGCGCGCAGCTCAACGGTGTGGATAGCCTCAATGCGGCCCGGGATCTGGCGCTCGGCGGCGTGGGCGGTCTGCTCCACGGCGGCGACGCGAACGGGAATGGCGGCGGCGAAGGCGGGTTGCAGGGTGCAGGCGAGGAGCGCGAACAGGAGTGGGAGTTTCATGGGAGTACCTCAGATGTGTTCCCCTCACCCTAACCCTCTCCCCAAAGGGGAGAGGGAACTTGAACACCCTCTCCCCTTTGGGGAGAGGGCAGGGTGAGGGGTAAGGTTTTAAGGTTTTCGTTACGCAGCCTTACGGAACCTGCGGGTCAGTCGCTTCTCGACTTCGACGACGAAGAACATCACGCCCGCGACCGCCAGGGTCACAAACCAGTAGCGCAGCGGCAGGGCTTCGGTGCCGAACAGCATCTGCATAAACGGCAGGTAGATGATCGCCGCCTGGAGCAGGAACAGCACGCCCGTCACCAGCCAGATACCTTTGTTCGCCAGCAGGCCGCGGTTCAGAGAGAACCCGTCGGTGTTGCGGCAGTTAATCATGTACACCCACTGGGCGCAGACCAGCATCTGCAGCAGCACGGTGCGGATGAACTCCGCGCTGTGGCCGCGCGGGGCCAGCCAGGCTTCCAGCGCAAAGGCGGCGATGGCAATCATGGTGCCGACGAAGGCCACGCGCCACACGGCGTAGGCGTCCATCACGTGCTGACCAGTCTGACGCGGCGGACGGCGCATGATGTTGCGCTCGGCGGCCTCAAAGGCCAGGCCGAAGGAGAGCGTGGCGGAGGTGGCCATGTTCATCCACAGAATCAGCACCGGCGTCAGGGGAATAATGTTCCCCGCCAGCAGCGCAATCACAATCAGCAGCCCCTGCGCCAGGTTGGTCGGCATGATGAACAGAATGGTCTTCTTCAGGTTGTCGTAGACGCGACGCCCCTCTTTCACCGCGCTGGCGATGGTGGCGAAGTTATCGTCCGTCAGGACCATGTCCGCCGCCTCTTTGGTCACTTCCGTGCCCTTGATGCCCATCGCGATGCCCACGTCCGCCTGGCGCAGCGCCGGGGCGTCGTTCACGCCGTCACCGGTCATGCCGACGATTTCGCCTTTGTCCTGCAGCGCTTTCACCAGGCGCAGCTTATGCTCCGGGCTGGTGCGGGCGAAGATGTCATACTTCACCGCGGCTTCCGCCAGCGCGGCGTCGTCCATCTTCTCCAGCTCGTAGCCGGTGACCGCCTGCTCGCTGTTGGTGATCCCCAGCATCTGGCCGATGCTCATCGCCGTCTGCGGGTGATCCCCGGTGATCATCTTCACGCGGATCCCCGCCTGCTGGCAGGCGTTAATCGCATCAATGGCTTCCGGACGCGGCGGGTCCATCATCCCGGCGATGCCGAGGAAGATCAGGCCGTGGCTCAGGTCATCGTGCGTCAGCGTCTGCTCGCCGTTTGCCGGCTTGAACGCCGCGGCAACCATGCGCAGCCCCTGACGCGCATAGCGCTCCATCTCGGCTTCCCAGTACGCGCGGTTGAAGGCTTCGGTGCCGTTGCGGGTCTGCTGCTCGGCGCACAGGGCGAAAATCACGTCCGGCGCACCGGTGATCAGGATCTGCTCCTCACCGCCAATCTGGTAGTGGGTGCTCATGTACTTGTACTGCGAGTCGAACGGGATCTTGTTAATCAGCGTGGTCATGACCGGCGCAAGGTTAGCCTTCGCCGCCAGCACCTTCAGCGCGCCCTCGGTCGGCCCACCGGTAATGCCCCACAGGCCGCGCTCGTCCTGAATCATCTGGCTGTCGTTACACAGGTCGATGGTGCGCAGGTACTGCTCCAGCACGGTGCCCGGCTGGATCTGCACCGGCTCGTCGCTGCCTTCCAGGTAAATGTTGCCCACCGGCTCGTAGCTGTTACCGTCCACGCGATAGCAGGTGTCGGCGGTGATGATGGCTTTGACCGTCATCTCATTCATGGTCAGGGTGCCGGTTTTATCCGAGCACACCACGGTCATCGCGCCCAGGGTTTCAACCGTCGGCAGCTTGCGGATAATCGCCCGCTTGCGCGCCATCGCCTGCACGCCCAGTGAGAGGATGATGGAGATAATCGCCGGCAGACCTTCCGGCACGGAGGCCACCGCCAGGCTAATCAGGGAGAGCAGCAGCTCGCCCATTGGGATCTCGCGGAACACCAGGCTGAAAACAAACAGCGCGGCCATCATCGCCAGGATAATGGCGAAGATGGCTTTACCCAGCTTGTCCATCTGCACCAGCAGCGGCGTGCGGTGCTTTTCGATGCCCGCCATCATCTGGTTGATGTGGCCAAGCTCCGTATCCTTGCCGGTCGCGGTGACCAGGCCGACGCCACCGCCCGCGCTTACGGTCGTCCCGGAGAAGACCATGTTGGTGCGGTCGCCCAGCGGCAGTTCGCCGCTCAGCGGATTCGTGTGCTTATCCACCACGGTGGATTCACCGGTCAGAATCGCCTCTTCCACGCGTAAATTATGCGCTTCGATTAAGCGCATATCCGCCGGAATACGATCTCCCGCGCGTAATACAATAATATCGCCCGGGACTATTTCAGTTGTGGGTATCGTTTCGTGGTTGCCGTTACGAATAACGCGCGCCTCGCTGGAGAGCATATTGCGAATACTCTTCAGCGATTTTTCCGCGTTGCTTTCCTGAATATGGCCAATTAAGGCATTGATGACCGCCACGCCGAGAATAACCAGCGTATCGACCCAGTGGCCCATCACCGCGGTTAATACGGCCGCCGCAAGCAGAACGTAAATCAGGACATCGTTAAAGTGCGCGAGAAAACGCAGCCAGCCCGGCTTGCCTTTTTTCTCCGGCAGGGCGTTCGGGCCATGTTTCTGCAAACGCGCCTGCGCCTCGGCGCGGTCCAGGCCGTTAGCCTGACTCTGCGCCTGAGCGAGCACCTGCTCTACGGTCTGCTGGTACGCCTGCCCGCCCGCGGGTGGCATATTCTGTGAGAAATTTTTTTTGGTCATGGTATTTTTCCTTCAATATCCGGTGGACGGAAGCCGGAATTCCCTTCTGGCTTTAATTAATTCAATTTTAATTCTTGCGGGTTAAATTGATCTAAAGCAATATAATGACAACGGAGTTATTCAAAACTGCTAAAAATTAATTCGATAAGATGATTTTTACAAAATATTTCTAAACCAACATTAAACAAGGAGACAGCATGTTTGGTATTTATCGCGGACGGCGCCTGGCGTTATACATTGTCGCAGCCATTGTTATTGCTACGTTAATTGGATACAGCACCTATACGTTTGTAAAATTATTTTCCTGATGCAGACGTTTATTTACATAACGCGATATTAATTTAATCGACCGGCCAATATTATTCTTTTTTTAGTTATGAAATGCGGAATAAAGGCTATGTGATATTCAAATTCGTCGGCCGGATTGATATTGCTTTACGAAACAGGATGCCGGACAATGACATTTTTAACTGACGATTAACATTACGATGAAACACCCGTTAGAATCGCTGCTTACGGCCGGGGGCATTTTATTGCTGGCCCTGATCTCCTGCCTGCTGCTACCCGCGCCGTCGCTGGGTCTGGTGCTGGCGCAGAAGCTGATGACGACCTTCCACATGGTCGATCTTAACCAGCTTTACACCATTCTGTTCTGCCTGTGGTTTTTAGCGCTCGGCGCCATCGAATTCTTCATCCTGCGTTTCGTCTGGCGCCGCTGGTTTTCACTGGCGTCGTAGGCCGGTGAAATCACGCATGCCGTGGATCAGCGCTTCGCACCAGGCCGCGTAGTCGTGGCCGCTGGATGACGGACTGAAACTGACGCGATAGCCTTTCTCCCGCAATACCTGTTCAAATTCCTGGGTTGTGCGATAGATCCCCCCGCCCGGCCCCGCGGTTTCGAACTTCCCGGCCTGCAGCCAGAATCGCACCGGATACGGCGGCGACTGCTGATACTGGCGCGTCAGCCAGCCGGGGGCTTCCCCCTTCGGCGCCCACCAGTACGAGCCTGAAAGACTCAGCACGTTGCCAAACAGGCGCGGGTAGCGCAGCGCCACCCACGACGAGGCAATGCCCCCGTAGCTCGACCCCGCCAGCACCGTTTTCTGCCGCTGCATCGCAATGCCCTGCCCGCGCAGCCACGGCAGCAGCTCGTGCGCCATAAAGTCGGCGAAGTCCGGATTTGGCGGCAGCTCTTTGCCGCGTCGGGCGTGATCGAGGCTGTCGATAAACACCACGTTAATCGGCGGAAGATGATGGCGGGCAATAAGACCGTCCAGCACGTTGGCGAAGCGGTATTCATCCTGATAAATCTGCCCGTCGAAGAGGATGAGCGTCCAGCGCGCGGGCTGCGCGCCGCGCGGCTTGTAGACCATCACTTCGCGGGAATTGCCGAGGATCTTGCTCGCTATGTTCTGACGGCTCAGCGTGCCGTGCACCAGCGGCTGCGCCGTGGCCTGAACGGTGCAGTAGCGCGCGGGGCTGAGATCGAGCAATGAATAGCGGTTCCAGCGATCGGTCTTTTGCCCCCCAAAGGACGTCGGGTTGAGCGGATCGGCCTGGGCGCTCACCAGGATCGCGCGCCGCTGGTCGCGTGGCGATCCGTCAATGACCGGCACGTCCGGCGCAAGCTTGTACTGCATCACCGTATCGGCGGGCACCACGTAGCTGCGGAACCAGACGTCGCTTTTGCCCAGCCGGAAAAGCGGATCGTGATCCCCCGCCGGGGAGCCAAGGATAAAAACGTTGTCCCGCGCGCCGCGCCACAGGAAGGTGACGCGCTTATGGCCCGCATCCACCGGCTCCACCATCGGCGTTCCCTGCCGACTCTGCGCCTGCCAGAACGCGTTGGTACTCCCACCGGCAGCAATCTCTTTTGCCAGCGCCTGAAGCGTCGGGCTTTCAGGCGCCAGGATTTGTTCGCGCGATAAGGCGGAGGTCTCTTTCATCCGCCACTGAAAACGCCACGGCTTGCCCGCTTCACCGTGCAGCACCAGCGAGCTGGTTTGCTTCACCGGGAGGGCAAAAAGCAGCGTGTGTTCCCCGTCGGCGGGTCCATTCTCGACCAGCGTGCGAATGCGGCGGTTTTGCCCGTACAGCAGGCGCGCATCGGTCACGCCGTTCAGCGTGGCGGATACGTAATTCTCGTCCAGCGGCGGAAGTAAAAAACAGACTTCACCGCTGGCATCAAACTTCCCCTGCACATCGCCCTGAAGGGAAGAGTGTTCGCACGTCGCCGCCACGGCGGGTAGCGCGCCTATCCCTAATAACAACCCACTCCATACCCTCTTCATTACCGCATGTTCCCCGACGAAATTTGTTAACAACGCTAATGCAAATGGTAATAATTTGCAATATCATCCAGACCGATTTACCGGTGTTTTTATGGCGATAGCAACCAAGGACGTTCAACAAAAATGTTTAAAAATAATAAGATAATGCAGCTCTGGCTGCTGAGCCTGACCGCGGCCAGCGTGACGGCTCAGGCAGAAACGAAAGAAGAAACCATCACGGTGACGCAAGGGACGAGTCAGGAGCCCACCGCGCCCGTGAAGGGGATTGTGGCGACAAAAACTCTCTCTGCGACCAAAACCAGCGCTGAGATCGTCAGGACGCCGCAGTCGGTGTCGGTGATCACCCGCGATCAGATGCAGATGCAGGACGTCACCTCCGTGTCGCAGGCGCTGCGCTACTCGGCGGGGGTGTTCACCGAGTATCGCGGATCGTCAAACCGTAACGACGAGGTGTTTGTGCGCGGCTTTAGCTATGTGCCGAAATTCCTCGACGGATTAAGCTTTGGCGCAACGGCCTCGTCACAGACGGGCACCATCGATCCGTGGCTGCTGGAGCGCGTGGAGCTGGTGCGCGGCCCGGCGTCCGTTCTGTTTGGCCAGGTGAACCCGGGCGGGCTCATCAGCATGACCAGCAAGCGCCCGACCGCTGAATCCATCCACAACGTGCAGTTCCGCACCGGCAATAACGCCCTCGCCGAAGGTGCATTTGACGTCGGCGGCAGGCTCAGCGACGACGGCCGCGTGCTGTACCGCGTGAACGGGATTGCCCGCACCCAGCATAATCAGGTGGATGATTACAAAGAGACGCGGATGGCGATTGCCCCTGCCATCACCGGGTACCCGAACGATCGGACCCGCTTTACGCTGCTGACCAGCTACCAGAAAGATCCGGACGCGGGCTACCGCAACTTCCTGCCCGCCTACGGCACGGTAAAAAGCGTCGACGGAAAATACATCCCGCGCGACTTTAACGTCAGCGATCCGGATTATAATCAGTCCTGGCGCGAGCAGACGATGATTGGCTACGAGCTGGAACATCAGTTCGCCGATAACCTCACCCTGCGCCAGAACGCACGTTACGCCACCATCAGGCAGAAATACCGGTATCTGGTCTACGCCACCAGCGCCGCCAACAGCTCGGTGCTAACGCGTCGCGCCCAGCACGAGGAACGCACCACCAACGAGTTTGGCCTCGACAACCAGCTGGAGTACCTGGCGAATACCGGTGAAGTCTCCCATACCCTGCTCGGCGGATTCGACTATAAAACCAGCAAAGATAAACAGCTGCTGGCGCGCGGGAGCGGCTCGCAGTATGACCTCGACTGGCGAAACCCGGTATACGGCGTAAACGTGGACGAAAGTACCTTTAAGGCCGCCACCGACGAACAGCAAAATCTCGACCAGATGGGGCTGTATCTGCAGGACCAGATGAGCTGGAACCGCTGGGAGTGGCTGGTTTCCGGGCGCTACGACTGGAGCGAAGTGCGCACCAATGACTTCACCGACGGCAGCTTTGCCCAGCAAAACGACAGCAAGTTCACCTGGCGTACCGGCCTGCTGTACGCGTTCGACTCTGGACTGTCGCCGTACGTCAGCTACAGCACCTCGTTTGAACCGAACCTGCAAACCAACCGCGCGCCGGGCGTGGGGCCGTTTAAGCCGACCACCGGCGAGCAGGCCGAGATTGGCCTGAAGTATCAGCCGGTCGATACCACCCTGATGACCCTGGCCCTGTACGATTTAACCCAGGACAACGTGGCGACCTACAACAGCGCCGAAGGCTGGTTCGAGAATGCGGGCAAGGTGCGTTCGAAGGGCGTTGAGGCGGAAATCCACTCCACGCTGTTGGACAACGTCAACCTGATTGGCTCGTACACCTACACGGATGCGAAAACCAGGAGCACCACGGTCGCGGGGACCGAAGGCAAAACGCCAGCGCGTATTCCGGCGCATATGGCCTCGGCCTTCGCCAGCTATACCGTGCCCGGCGGCGCGCTGAAGAGCCTGACCGCCGGCGTGGGGATGCGCTACATCGGCACCAGCTACGGCGACGCGAAAAACACCTTCAAGGTGCCGTCGGTGGATCTGTATGACGCGATGGTCAGCTACGACCTGGGCGAGATGAGCCGCAGCCTGAAAGGGGCGAGCGTGCAATTCAACGTCAATAACGTGGCGGATACGAAGTATGTGGCATCGTGCGCAAGCGATACGGCGTGCTTCTACGGGATAGGCCGGACGGTAACGGCGACGATGAATTACAGCTGGTAAACTGGGTGCGGTCTGGCCCCTCACCCTAACCCTCTCCCCAAAGGGGAGAGGGGACGATTACACCCTCGCCCCTTTGGGGAAAGGGCCGGGGTGAGGGGACGATTACACCCTCGCCCCTTTGGGGAGAGAGCCGGGGTGAGGGGACGATTACACCCTCGCCCCTTTGGGGAAAGGGCCGGGGTGAGGGGACGATTACACCCTCGCCCCTTTGGGGAGAGGGCCGGGGTGAGGGGATGTTTTTCAGTGCGCCCTACTATGGTTCTCTTTACGGTACGCGCCCGGCGGCTGGTTGAAGGTGCGGGTAAATATGCGGGTAAACGTCTGCTGCGAGTCAAACCCGTAGCGCAGACAGATGTCGTACACGCGCTCGTCCGATTCGCGCAGGTCGCGCGCCGCCAGCAGCAGCTTGCGCTCGCGAATATAGCGCCCCAGACTTTCCCCCTTGTACTGCATAAACAGCCGCTGCAGGTGCCACTTCGAATATCCCGCGTGGCGGGCAATCTCTTCGATGCGTAGCGGCTGATGTAGGTTGTCGTCAATCCACTCGACGATGGTGTCGATGACCTGAGCGGAAATAGTCATGCTGCTCTCCCCCTCTGCTTCTCGGTTAAACATTATTCCCACCACTCACGAAATTGTTGCGTGCTGTCGCCCACGCGAACCGGTTCGCCCAGCTCTGGCGTCAGCAACCGATAATTTTTGTCCTTGCTGGCCCGCGCCAGCTGGATCAGCGGATCGTTCCACGTGTGCTTCGCCAGCACGAAGCGCCCGTTGTGTCCCGGCACCACCGCTTTCGCGTTGAGATCCGCCGAGGCCTGCGCCGTTTCATCCGGCAGCATGTGGATGTACTTCCAGTCCTGGTCGTACTGACCGTTTTCCATGATGGCTAAATCCACTTCGCCAAACTGCTCGCCGATGGCCTTGAAGTGCGGGCCATAGCCGGAGTCACCGCTGTAATAGACCTTCTGCCCTGGCGTGACGAACATAAAGCTGCCCCACAGGGTCTGATTGCGCTTGATGCCGCGCCCGGAAAAGTGGCGCGCCGGCAGCACGTGCACCGTCAGTTCATCGCTAATGCGCACCGCCTGGTTCCAGTCCCGCTCGTCGATAATCTCCGGGTTCATGCCCCAGTAGCGCAGGTGGGAGCCCACGCCCAGCGGCGTGACTACGCGCTTCACCTTCGGCAGCAGCGCCCTGATGGTGGTGTAATCCAGATGATCGTAGTGATCGTGCGAGATAATCAGCAGGTCGATCTCCGGCATGCTCTCCGCATGCCACGGATACTCACCGGCAAAGGCCTTATTGAGGAACGAAAACGGCGCGGCGTAGTTGCCAAGCACCGGGTCGATCAGAATGCGTTTCCCCGCCAGCTGCATATACCATGACGAGTGGCCGAGCCACACCAGGGTATCCTGCTCCAGCGGCAGGCTCGCGAGATCGGTTTTCACCAGCGGCAGCGGCTGCGCCGGTCGTGCGTTTTCGGTTTTACGGGTCAGAAACTGCCACCACGCCACCAGCATATTTTGTTGACCGGTAAAGCCCGGCGTCGGCAGCGTATTGTGGAATGTCCCGTCGCGATACTGCGGGGAGGCTTCCACCTCGGAAAGCCGATCGCCCTGCGGGGGCTGGCCGAAACCGGCGTTCAGAACAAAAGGTAAACTGGCCGCTGAAGCAATAATCATGACAAACACCACGCAGATGAATAGAGGCTTTTTCATTTCCTGACCCGAATACGCGCCCCGTCCGATGGTTTACGCGGGTTAAGCTTGATTATGAGTGAGTAAGCACTCATTATTAGATACGATGAATATATCGTCAAGACGTTTTCGATCTTTGACATTCCGCGTTGCAGCAGTATGAACCGCATGCTTCAATACGCTTTTTTACAATTGACAAAGGGGAGAATTTAGTGGCACGTCCGAAGAGTGAAGATAAAAAACAGGCCTTACTGGAAGCAGCAACCGCTGCATTTGCGCAGTCGGGGATTGCCGCCTCAACGGCGCTCATTGCCCGTAACGCGGGCGTTGCCGAAGGCACCCTGTTTCGCTACTTTGCGACGAAAGACGATCTGCTGAATGCCCTCTACCTGCACCTGAAGCAGGATCTCTGCCAGGCGATGCTGTCTAATCTGGATCGCTCACTCACCCAGCCCAAAGAGCACACGCGTAACATCTGGAACAGCTATGTCGACTGGGGGATTAAAAATCCTCTCGCACACGCCGCCATTCGCCAGCTGGGCGTCAGTGAGAAGATCAACGCCGAGACGGAACAGGCCGTGAAGGATATGTTCCCGGAGCTGCACGAGCTGTGCCGCCGCTCGGTGCGCCAGGTGTTTATGTCCGACGAATTTAAAACCTTCGGCGATGCGATTTTCTTATCGCTGGCCGAAACGACGATGGAATTTGCCACCCGCGATCCCTCCCGCGCCGTCGATTTTAAAGCGCTGGGCTTTGAGGCCATGTGGCGCGGGCTGGCTCAGGAGGATAGCGATGGACGGTAAGTCCTTGCAGGAACACGCAAAACGCGCGGCGCTGGAACTGCCTTTTACGGAACACTGCTGGCCGTTTGGGCCCGAATACGACGTGTTTAAAGTGGGCGGGAAGATTTTTATGCTGATGGCGGTTGTACGCGGTCGCCCCCACGTCAGCCTGAAATCCGATCCTGAAAAATCGCTGTTGAATCAGCAGATTTACCGCGGCGTTGAACCGGGCTATCACCTGAATAAAAAGCACTGGATCTCACTCTACGGCACCGATGACATCACGCCTGAGGTGGTTACCGATTTCATCAATGACTCATGGAACCTGGTGGTCGATAAGCTGCCCAAAAAAGACCAAAAATGGATACGCCCGGCCTGATTGTTCGCCTGAGACGAACAGATTAACCGCTCGAATCGCACTTATCTTTTCCCGCTTCGCGCGGTAATCTGCTCTCCTTTCGCGCCCGCGTACGGGCGAATTTTATTACCAGGAGTTGTTATGGATATCATTTCTGTCGCCCTGAAACGTCACTCGACCAAGGCGTTCGATCCAACCAAAAAACTGACCGCGGAAGAAGCGGAAAAAATCAAAACCCTGCTGCAGTACAGCCCGTCCAGCACCAACTCCCAGCCGTGGCACTTTATTGTCGCCAGCACCGAGGAAGGGAAAGCGCGCGTGGCGAAATCCGCCGCGGGGACCTACGTGTTCAACGAACGCAAAATGCTGGATGCTTCTCACGTGGTGGTGTTCTGCGCGAAAACCGCAATGGACGATGCCTGGCTTGAGCGCGTGGTGGAGCAGGAAGAGGCCGATGGCCGTTTCAACACGCCAGAAGCTAAAGCCGCCAACAATAAAGGCCGCCACTACTTTGCCGACATGCACCGCGTGGATCTGAAGGATGACGACCAGTGGATGGCGAAACAGGTTTACCTGAACGTCGGTAACTTCCTGCTGGGCGTGGGCGCGATGGGTCTGGACGCGGTGCCGATTGAAGGTTTCGACGCCGCTATTCTCGACGAAGAGTTTGGCCTGAAAGAGAAAGGCTTTACCAGCCTGGTGGTTGTACCGGTTGGGCACCACAGCGTGGAAGATTTCAACGCCACGCTGCCGAAATCTCGCCTGCCGCTGAGCACGATTTTGACCGAGTGCTGATCCTTAGTGGCACGCTGGGTTCCGGCGTGCCTGTTTTCAGTAAAGCGTAATTTGCGGGTGTTTAACCCCGCACACCAGTGCATAACGCGTTAACGTATCAAGGCTCGCCCGGGTAATATTCGCTTCCATTCTTGATACGGTGGGTGCGCTGACGCCCATTCGCTCCGCCACCTGTGCGCGCGTCAAACCAGCCTGGTTCCGCCATTGCGCCAGCATCTCTCGCAGGCGCTCCTTGCGCTCTTCTGCATCAAAAGAAGCCTGAACCTCTGAATCGCTTAACAGTTCCGCTCTGAGTGCGTCCCAGTCAATAATCTTCTTGCTCATCCAACATCTCCTGTTGTCGTTTTAATGCCAGACGGAGTTCAGCTGAGGGCGTTTTTTGCGTCTTCTTAACAAATACACGCAAAAGAAAAATCGTCTTTTCCCGCTGGTAAACATAAATACCTCGGGTATGGATCAGCCCAACGGTCCTGATTTCAAACAGACCATGCGTCAGTGGTTTGCTGTCAGGTTCCCGAAGAGCCGTCGGGTTTAAGCGCAATTTATCAAGCTGGCGAATTAGCTTCGCCTGCACCCCTGCAGGCAGTAAGAGAATCTCTTCCCTGACCGCCTCATGAACGATAAGTCTGAACACGGTATTTCATCCCTGATGATATTAACACATAAGGCAATTTGCATTAAAGGCTAATATTGCCTTTAGTGACTTACCTTACCTGCTTTTATCGGGTCATACCGGATCCGCAATAATTCCCTGAAAGCGCCTCGCAAAAAATTTATTTCCCCGCATGCCAAATCTTCTCCGCATACCGCCCAATCACCGCCAGCGACGCCGCCAGGATCAGGAAAAACACCACTTTGTTCATCCCGTCCCAGAAGTATTCGAAGTAGCGCGTATAGAGGTTAACGGCGAGGAACGTCAGGCCAAAACCGCGCAGCATCCCGTCGTCGGTTCTCAGGCTGATGTAAATGCAGAGCACCGCCGCCACGGCGAACAGCAGTGCCCACGGCAGGAGTGAGGCCCGCGTGACGCTGTACCAGCTGTCGATATCGTAATTGCCGAAAATCGACATGATCCACAGGGCCACAAACAGATACGTCAGCCCCATGGCTTTGCTGGTGGCATAGAGATGCCGCGCCTGCAGCACTGCACGCAACACCCGGCACAGCGCCAGCAGCGCGCCGCCGAAGAAGATAAACCGCACCGGGTAGTTCATCCCCAGCCAGTACGCGCCCCAGCCGGACATGTAGCCCGTCTCTGCGCCAAACCAGTTGCCGAGCGAGAGCAGGAAAAACAGCCACACCAGCCCCGAACGGCCAAAGAAGCCCACCAGCCCGTAGATCGCGCATCCGGCCAGGAACAGCGGCGCAACGTGACCGCTGCCGTTATCGAGCCGCTCGCCAAGCTGCCAGAGCGCAATGGCGGTAAAGAGCACGCCGAGGAACAGAATCGCCTCGGTACTGTAGTGCCACCAGGTTTCCCGCCGCTGTCGGCTGAATCCCCACAGGTAAAACAGCACCGCAATCACCGCAGGCAGGCCGATGCGGGCGAGAGAAGAAAAAGCGAAGAATTCGATGATGCGCGCCATCAGCTCGCTGTCGGAGAACAGGCTGCCGATGGCGATAATGACGCAGGCCAGCGCCGTCCAGAAGGCATAACGGCTGAGGCGCTGCCAGTCCATGGTGACGCGGCGTAAGGTTCCGGCAAGGCGCTGGTGCTCGTCGGCGGTTAATGCGCCCTCCTGCTCCCACTCGGTGAGCGCGCGGCGCAGGAGGCGTTCCTGTTTGCGGGTGACGTTCATTTTACCTGCTCCGCCAGCCATTCCATCGCCCTCTCCCCCGCTTCGTCCACCGGCAGATACACCAGCAGCCGCGATCCGTTTCGCGGCGCGGAGTACCAGTACATCTGCTGCAGCGTAAAATCCCCCAGCTCGGGATGGGTAAACAGCTTGAGCTGGTTCTCCACGCCGCGCACGTCGTTGCGCTGGTGCCACAGGGTTTTGAACTCTTCGGACACGGCAAAGAAGCGCGCCAGCTTCGCTTCCCACAGCGGGTCGCCCCGGTGCTCGGCCATCGCCGCGCGGAAGTAGGAGACAAATATCGGCAGCACGTCGTCGCGCCTGCCGAGCCGCGCGCGCCACGCCGGGTGGGTGAGGAACAGGTAAATACAGTTGCGGTCTTCCGGCGGGATCTCATTGAAATCGACGCCCATCAGGTGCCCAAAGCTGTCGTTCCACGCCACGATGTCGAAGTTCGGCTTCTGGATGCTGGCAGGCTTCGGCATCAGCGTGTCGAGCAGGCGGCGCGTGCCTTCGCTGATGCCCTCGCAGCAGACCGCCTGCGGCGCTTCGCCCGGCGGCAGACCGGCGAGCACGAAAACGTGTCGCGCTTCGGTCGGGGTGCACTGCAAGGCTTTCGCCACGGCCGCCATCACCGCGCTGGACGGATTGACGTCCCTGCCCTGCTCAAGCCAGGTATACCAGGTCACGCCCACGTCAGCGAGCATCGCCACCTCTTCGCGGCGCAGGCCCGGCGTGCGTCGGCGCCCGCTGCGCGGCAGGCCGAGACGCTGCGGATCGAGGCTTTCACGGCGGGCGCGCAAAAATGCGCCGAGCTGTTTTCGCGTGTCATCCTGAAGTGAGACGACGGGTTCAGACATCAAGGCCATAAATCCCCCTGCATGGTAGTGCCAGTACCAGTATAAGTAAGAACTGGTACCCGTTTATCAGATGGTTGATGCTACGACCATCTGATGAATGACGCAATGGAGATCCCATGAATACGTCAGTTGTTTCACCGGGCCGCGCTGGCCTGATATTGCTGTTAACCGGCCAGATGCTGCCGCTGATTGATACCTCAATTACCAACGTCGCGCTGGACTCCATCACCCACTCTTTACACGCTACGGCGACCGAACTGGAGCTGATCGTCGCGCTCTACGGCGTGGCCTTCGCCGTCTGCCTGGCGCTCGGCAGCAAGCTGGGGGATAACTTTGGCCGCCGTCGCCTGTTTATGTGGGGCGTGGCGAGCTTTGGCCTGGCCTCGCTGCTGTGCGGCATGGCGGGAAACATCGAACAGCTGCTGGCCGCGCGCATCGTTCAGGGCGCGGGCGCGGCGCTGATCATGCCGCAAATTCTCGCGACGCTGCACGTGACGTTAAAAGGCACGGCGCACGCCAAAGCCATCAGCCTGTTCGGCGGCATCGGCGGGATTGCGTTCATCGTCGGCCAGATGGGCGGCGGCTGGCTGGTATCGGCGGATATCGCCGGGCTGGGCTGGCGTAACGCCTTCTTTATCAACGTGCCGATTTGTCTGGTGGTGCTGGCGCTGAGCCGCCGCTACGTGCCGGAGACCCGTCGCGATACGCCATCGCGCATCGACTGGCCGGGTACGGCTCTGCTGGCGATGATTCTCTGCTGCCTGCTGTTCCCGATGGCGCTTGGCCCGCAGTGGCACTGGTCATGGCCGCTGAAGGCTGCGCTGCTGGCCATTATTCCACTGGCATATTTAATGGTGCTAAACGCGCGTAAAAAAGAGCGTGAAGATGCGCACCCGCTGATCCCGCCGCGTCTTATGCAGCTCAACAGCATCCGTTTTGGCGTGCTGATCGCGATGCTCTTTTTCAGCGTCTGGTCCGGGTTTATGTTCTGCATGGCGCTGACCATGCAGACCGGCCTTGGCATGGCGCCGTGGCAGTCCGGAAACAGCTTCATCGCCCTCGGAGTGACCTACTTTATCTCCGCGTGGTTCGCGCCGCGCCTGATTGCCCGCTACAGCACCAGCACCATTCTGCTCACCGGGCTGGCGATCCAGATTGTCGGCCTGCTGGCGCTGGTTGCCACCTTCCGCACGTGGGGCATGAACAACACCGCGCTGACGCTGGCACCCGCGACCGGGCTGGTCGGCTACGGGCAGGCGCTGATTGTGAACAGCTTCTACCGCATCGGGATGCGCGATATCAAGCCCGACGACGCGGGTGCCGCAAGCGCCATTCTCAGCACGCTGCAGCAGGCCGCGCTGGGGCTGGGTCCGGCCATTTTTGGCGCGATTCTGCTGCACGCGCTGCAAAACCATCACGGGGACTACACCCAGGCGGTTAACGTTTTCCTGACGGTAGAAACTGCGATGATGGTCGCGCTGGCGCTGGCGACGCTGCGCATGCGCCATCGCCTCTGTTTACCGGTGGTAAAGGTTTGCCAGGCCACCAAATAAGCCTGTGAATTTGCATAATTAATCCGCAGCCGCCATTATGGGGCTGCATCAATACAGGAGACGTTATGCAGGAATTAATTGCTCAGGTTGAAGAGTTAGGGATTGAAATTAATCACACCACCTCTTTAGTGATTATCTTTGGTATTATTTTTCTTACCGCCATCATCGTTCATTTTATTCTGCACAAAGTGGTGCTCCGCGCCTTTGAAAAGCGCGCGCGGGCAAGCAGCCATTTGTGGCTGCAGATCATTACCGAGAATAAATTATTTCACCGCGTGGCCTTTACCCTGCAGGGGATAATCGTCAACGTTCAGGCGGTTCTGTGGCTGCAAAAAGGCAGCGAAGCGGCGGAAATACTCACTACCTGCGCGAAGCTGTGGGTAATGGTCTATGCCCTGCTCTCCTTCTTCTCGCTGCTGGACGTGATATTTAATCTGTCGCAAAAGATGGCCACCGCGTCCCAGCTGCCGCTGAAGGGGATCTTCCAGGGCGTTAAGCTGGTGAGCGCCATCCTGGTGGGGATTTTGATTATCTCCCTGCTGATCGGCCAGTCACCGGCGATCCTGATTAGCGGCCTGGGTGCGATGGCCGCCGTGCTGATGCTGGTCTTTAAAGATCCGATACTCGGACTGGTGGCGGGCATTCAGCTTTCCGCCAACGACATGCTCAAGCTCGGCGACTGGCTGGAGATGCCGAAGTACGGCGCCAACGGCACGGTGACCGACATCGGCCTGACCACCGTCAAGGTGCGCAACTTCGATAACACCATCACCACCATTCCGACGTGGGCGCTGGTGTCCGACGCCTTTATCAACTGGAGCGGCATGTCGGCTTCCGGCGGTCGACGCATCAAGCGCAGCCTGAATATCGACACCACCAGCATTCATTTTCTCGACGAGCAGGAGCAGCAGAAGCTGATACAGGCGAGGCTGCTGAAGCCGTATCTGGCCGCGCGACACGAGGAAATTACCCTCTGGAATCAGGAGAACGGTGAAGGGGAATCGGTATTAAACCTGCGCAAGATGACCAATATCGGCACCTTCCGCGCCTACCTGAATGAATATCTGCGCAACCACCCGCGCATTCGCAAAGATATGACGCTGATGGTGCGCCAGCTCGCGCCGGACGCTAACGGCCTGCCGATTGAAATATACGCCTTCACCAACACGGTGATCTGGGCGGAATATGAGGAGATTCAGGCGGATATTTTCGACCATATTTACGCGGTGGTGGATGAATTTGGTCTGCGCATTCACCAGTCGCCGACCGGGAACGATATTCGCTCCCTGGCGGGCGCACTCGTTAAATAATCAGGCGCTGGCGCGGGAAATATAGCGCCAGTCCATCATCACCCTTTCCGTAGGCGCATCCGGGTTGTCGATTTTATTCATTAACAAATCGACCGCCTTGCGCCCGATATCCCGCGAAGGCTGCTCAATGGTGGTGAGCGAAATCATGTCCGCCAGCTCCGTGCCGTCAAACCCCACGACCGAAATATCCTCCGGCACCCGCAGCCCCGCCTGCTGAATGGCGCGCAGCGCGCCTGCGGCCAGGGTATCGGACACCGCAAAGACCGCGTCCGGCGGGTTCTCTTTCAGCAGGTTTTGCATCGCGGCCATCCCGGCGCGCGAGCTGAGATCGCTGGCGTATTCCACCGCCTGATAGTCCAGGTCCTTCAGGTGGATCACGCTCTTGTAGCCGCGCTCGCGCAGGCGGGCATATTTATAGCTGAGGTCGTGGTTTATCATCGCGATACGCGTGCGCCCGCTTTCAGCCAGCTGGCTGACGGCGTGCTGCGAGGCGTCGACGTCGTTAATCCCCACGCAGGAGACCGCGCCCGCATCGGCGTATTCGGCGCACTGTACCCACGGCGCGGCACCAATCAGCGCGGCCAGTTCCGGCAGCTTCGAGAAGGCGTCCATGGTGATAATGCCGTCGACGATTTTGCCCGACAGCAGGCTTAAGCCCGAGCGGGAGCGCTCGATGTCCGAGCCGGAGTTGCATAGCAGGATGCGGTAGCCGTTTTTCTCCGCCTCTTCTTCAATGCCCTTCACCACCTCGGCGCAGAACGGGTTGGCGATGTTGGAGACCATTACCAGGATCATATAGCTGCGGGCGGTGCGCAGCTGGCGCGCCAGCAGGTTCGGCTGGTAGTTGCTCTCCTGGATCGCCTGCAGAACGCGCTCGCGGTTTTTCGCCTTCACGGTGTCGCTGTTGTTGAGCACGCGGGAGACCGTCGCCACGGAGACTCCGGCGAGCTGAGCGATTTTCTGAATAGACATAGCGACGACACATCCTGCGGTTAGCGTTTTGTGCAGGCTACCATAAAACGGTTGCCCGGCGAACCGGGCAACGCGTCAATACGCCACGCGCACCCAGCGCTGCTGCTGATGGCTTTTCACTATCGCATCAATGATATACATCACGTTCGCGCCGTCGTGGAAGGTCGCAAACGGCGGTTTATCCGCCATCGCCCCCGCCTGAACGGCGCGGTAGAACTGCGCCATCATATTTTTAAACGCGTCCGGCCAGCCTTCGATATGCCCACCGGGGAAGTGGGCGCTGTCGGCCACGTCAGGGTTCATCAGGCCCGGATCGTCGGTGAGCGTCTGGTTGGCCTGCGCGCGATGCCCGATCCACAGCCGCTGCGGGATCTCCTGATCCCACGCCACCGACCGCTCGCTGCCGTTGATCTCAAACGTCAGGCGATTTTTGCGCCCCGCGCTCACCTGCGAGACGCTAAAGCTGCCCCTGCTGCCGTCGTCGAAGCGGAACAGCACCGAGCCGAAGTCTTCGGTGGTGACCGGCCTGTCTTCATACTGCGCGTGCGCATCGTGGGTAAAAGTCTGATTGCCCGACACGCTGGCTTTGCGCGTCGGCCAGACGATGGCGAGATCGGCCATCACCTCGGTTATGCGTCGCCCGGTGACGAACTGCACCGTGTCGCACCAGTGGGAGCCGATATCCGCCACCGCGCGCGATGCGCCGCCGAGCGCGGCATCCACCCGCCAGTTGTAGTCGGTTTCCAGCAGCATCCAGTCCTGCAGGTAGCTGCCGTGCGCGGCGAACAGCCGCCCGACGCTGCCCGCGCGCATCATGCTCGCCGCCTGGCGCACCATCGCAAACTGGCGATAGACAAAGCTCACGCCGTGCACCACGCCTGCCTGCTCCGCCAGCGCCACCAGCTCGCGCGCCTCGTCCGGAGTCATGCACAGCGGCTTTTCGGAAAACACGTGCTTGCCCGCGCGCAGGATCTTGCGGTTAATTTCCGCGTGCAGATGGTTCGGCGTGCAGTTGTGCACCACGTGCAGATCGGGATGTGCGAGCAGTTCCTCCACGCTGCCGTACGCGTGCGGCACGTTAAGCTGGCGCGCTTTTTCTTGCGCCTGAGTAAGGGTTCCGTCGCACAGGGCAACCACCTGCACAAAACCTAGGCGCCTAAGCGCCTCGATATGCGCCGGGCCGATAAACCCGCTGCCGATAATCCCGACGTTAATCATGGCTGCCTCCCGCCGCGAAGTCGTCAAACGCGCGCCCGGAGACCGGGATGATATGGCGGCGGATAAACTCGCTGCCCTCACTGGCGCCGGCTTCGCCGTCCTTTAGGCAGCACTCCCACTCCAGCACCGCCCAGCCGTCGTAGTCGTACTGGGTCAGCCTGCTGAAAATGCCCTTAAAGTCGATCTGCCCGTCGCCGAGCGATCGGAAGCGCCCGGCGCGGTTGATCCACGGCTGGTAGCCGCCGTACGCGCCGCTGCGCCCGTTGGCCCTGAACTCGGCATCCTTCACGTGGAACGCCTTGATGCGCGCGTGGTAGATGTCGATAAAGGTCAGGTAGTCCATCTGCTGCAATAGCATATGGCTCGGATCAAAGAGAATGTTGCAGCGCGGATGGTTATCCACCAGCGCCAGAAAACGCTCGAAGGTCACGCCGTCGTGCAGATCCTCCCCGGGATGCAGCTCAAAGCAGACGTCCACGCCCTGCTCGTCGAACGCGTCCAGAATCGGCCGCCAGCGGTTTGCCAGTGCCTGGAACGCTTCCTGAAAACGCTGCTCGTTGTGCGGCGGCCACGGGTAGAAGAACGGCCACGCCAGCGAGCCTGAGAAGGTGGCGTGCGCTTTCAGGCCTAACCTGGCCGAGGCAGCCGCCGCCTGCGTCAGCTTCTCCGTCGCCCACGCCCGTCGCGCCGCATCGTTGCCGCGCACGGCGGCGGGCGCGAAGTGGTCAAACGCGTCGCTGTAAATCTCATTCACGGCGACAAGCTGCCCCTCCAGATGGGTCGACAGCTCGCTGATGACCAGCCCGCGCGCGGCCAGCTTGCCGGTGATTTCATCACAGTAGCTCTGGCTCTCGGCCGCCTTCGCCACATCAAAAATGTGCGGATGGTTGCAGGGGATCTGCACCGCTTTATAGCCCTTCCCGGCTGCCCACCCGGCCAGCCCGTCGAGGGTGTTGAACGGCGCTTCTGCACCGATAAACTGCGACAGAAAAATGCCGGGTCCTTTCATCGTCCTCATACCACCTCCTGAACGTTACGCCTTGTCATCGTCATACTTAAACGTGAGAAGGAAAATCAGCGCGATCGCCGCGGCAGCCACCGCCGGGATCCACCAGAATGTCACCCACGCCTGCGGCACGGTTTGCCCCGCCACCAGACGGTTATAGAGCGCGCCGGAAATCTGCGAGCCGAGCAGCATGCCGATGCCGTAGGTGAACATCACGATCATGCTCTGCGCCTGGCCCTTCACCTTTTCGCCCGCCACGCGGTCGGTATAGATAAAGCCCACCACAAAGAAGAAGTCATAGCACACGCCGTGCAGCAGGATGCCGATATAGAGCAGGAAGCGCCCCTCCTCGCTCACGCCCAGCGCGAACATGGCGTAACGCACGAACCACGCCAGCATGCCGATCAGCAGCATGTATTTCACGCCCAGGCGGCGGAACAGCAGCGGAATGACCAGCATGAAGAAGATTTCCGACATCTGCCCGAAGGACATGGCGGTACTGACGTCGGCAATGCCGGCATCCGCCAGGTATGAGGCGGTGTAGGCGTAATAGGTGCCGAGCGGAACGGAGATCAGCATCGCGCAGACGGAAAAGACGAAGAAGTGGCGGGTTTTGAGCAGCGCGAAGGCATCCGCGCAGAACAGATCGCGCACCTTTACCGGCAGCCCCTTCGCCGGAGCAGGCGTGTGCGGCAGCGTCAGGCTGTAGAGCGCCAGCAGCACGGAGCTGGCCGCCGCCACCTGGAAGATGGTGACGCTGGACGCCACGCCGGTCACGCCGATGAAAATGCCCGCCACGATCCAGCCGATGGTCCCAAAGACGCGCACCACAGGGAAGGTCTTATCGACGTTCGCCAGGCTGTGAAACGCGATGTTGTTGGTCAGCGCCAGCGTCGGCATGTAGCAGAGCGTGTAGCCAAACAGCAGGCCGATGAGCAATGCGCCGTTTTCAGCAACGAGCGCCCCCGGCACAAACCAGAGGATCGCCGCGCCCGCCAGATGCATCACCGCCATCACCTTCTGCGAGGCGAAGAAGCGGTCCACCAGCATCCCGAGCACGAACGGCGAGAGAATAGACGCGATTGGCCCTGCGGAAAACGCGTCGCCAATCAGCAGAGACATGTTGTGCTGGGTCATCACCAGGCCGAGCGTGACCGACCAGCTACCCCAGATAAAAAACTGCAGAAACATCATCAGCGACAGACGCGGAACCAGCATCCGGTGCTGTGCTATCGCCTTTCCACTACTTTCAGTTGTTGACACCATGATGAGCCTCACCCAGAAAAAGTAATCGATTACAAAAAGAGTTCAAATGAAAAGTAATCGATTACAAAATAAAGATCCTGTGGATCAAAACGGAATTGGGAGGGAGGTCACGATAAAGGTTGAGCTGGAGGTGATTTGGGATTTTGTAGGCCCGGTAAGCGTAGCGCCACCGGGCGTGAAGGCGGGTGCGGTCTGGTTTGGTGCGGCCTGGTGCCCTCACCCCGGCCCTCTCCCACGGGGAGAGGGAGAAAACCGTGCTACTTTTTGCGCGAGAGCTTAAACGCCACGAACAGGAACACCACCCACACCGGCAGCAGCATCGCGGAAAGACGCATCTCATCCATGGTGCACATCAGCACCAGAATCAGCGCCAGGAAGGCGATGCAGATATAGTTCCCCGCCGGATAGAGCAGCGCTTTGAACTGCGTTTCGCGTCCCTTTCGGCGCATCGCCGCGCGGAAGCGCAGGTGCGCCAGGCAGATCATGATCCAGTTCAGCAGCAGCGTGGCGACAACCAGCGCCATCAGCAGGCCAAAGGCCTCTTTCGGCAGCAGGTAGTTAATCAGCACCACCAGCGAGGTTATGGCCCCGGAAAGCAGCAGCGAATTGACCGGCACGCCGCGACGGCTGACGCGGGTCAGGAACTTCGGCGCGTTCCCCTGCACGGAAAGGCCAAACAGCATGCGGCTGTTGGAGTAGACGCCGCTGTTATAGACCGAGAGCGACGCCACGAGAATGACGAAGTTCAGCGCCGATGCGACCAGGTTGCTGTTCATGTCGTGGAAAATCATCACGAACGGGCTGCTGTCGGACTTCACTTCCACCCACGGATAGAGCGCCAGCAGGACCACCAGCGAACCGATGTAGAACAGCAGGATACGGTATACCACCTGGTTGACCGCTTTCGGGATGCTTTTGTGCGGGTCGCGCGCTTCGGCCGCGGTGATCCCTATCAGCTCTAATCCGCCGAAGGAGAACATGATCACCGCCAGGGAGAGGATCAGCCCTTTCCAGCCGGTCGCCAGGAAGCCGCCGTGCTGCCACAGGTTGTCGATGGTGGCGCGCTCGCCGCCGTTGCCGGAGAACAGCAGCCAGAGGCCAAAGCCGATCATGCCGATAATCGCCAGCACCTTGATCAGCGCAAACCAGAACTCGGTTTCGCCATACAGGCGCACGTTCACGAGGTTAACGGCGTTGATGATGATGAAGAAGGCCGCTGCCCAGATCCACGTAGGGACGTCCGGCAGCCAGTATTGCATGTAGATGCCTGCGGCGGTCAGCTCCGCCATCCCCACCAGCACGAACATCACCCAGTAGTTCCAGCCGGACAGGAAGCCTGCGAACGGGCCCCAGTATTTATAGGCAAAGTGCGCGAACGAGCCTGACACCGGCTCTTCAACGACCATCTCGCCGAGCTGGCGCATGATCAGGAAGGCGATAATCCCCGCGATAGCGTAACCCAGCAGAACCGCCGGGCCAGCCATCTGAATGGCGGGGCCGATGCCGAGGAACAGCCCGGTACCAATGGCGCCGCCGAGGGCAATAAGCTGAATATGTCGATTTTGCAAACCACGTTGCAGCGTCGGATTCTGATCCGACGAGGCTTCAGCGCTACCGTTGGCTGAAGCGGATGACGCGTCTTTCACGTCCTACCCCTGTCTCTTTTTTAGAAGGGGCACGTTTTAACACTTCATGCTGGTGGTAGCAAGGGATTGGGGCATCCCTGCCCCTGATAACGAGGGTGGAACGCTTAGAACTCGTAGCCAACCGAAACCTTAAAGGTGCGCGGTTCGCCCTGAGAAAGGTAGGTGCCGGTATCGTCAACCGCCGCCCAGTAGTTTTCATCGGTTACGTTTTCGATGCCCGCGCGAAGGGTCATCTGATTTTGGTTGTGGATCACGGCGAAGCGATAGCGCATGCCCAGATCCAGCGTGGTATAGCTGTCCAGCTTGTTGGTATTCGCCAGGTCAGCGTATTGCGATCCCGAGTGGTTCACGCGCGCCGTTGCGGTCAGGCCATCAATAGGCTTGATGTCGTATTCTGCGCCCAGCACAGCGTAGAAACTCGGCACGCCAATCGCCTTGTTCCCCTGATTCACGCCGTTGTTCGTTTTGGTCAGCTCCGCCTGCAGCCAGGTCGCGCCAGCGTTAAGACGCAAGCCCAGCATCGGCTCGCCGAAAACATTCAGCTCGACGCCACGGTTACGCTGCTCCGCATCCAGACCGTAGTGCTTGGTCTGACTGTCGAGAATAGCGGAGGGCATTTTGATTTCGAACAGCGCCAGTGAACCGCCCACGCGGCCAAAATCTGCCTTCACGCCCACTTCGTTCTGTTTAGAGTGAACGATTCCGGTGCTCTGACCGTAGTTGGTGGCGGTGTTAGGCGCGGTTTTACCCGGCTGCAGCGCTTCGGTGTGGTTGGCGTAGAGTGAAACTTCATCCAGCACTTTGTAAACCACGCCGTAGGTTGGCATCCAGCGGCTGCCGTCAAAGGAGTCGCCTTTATTTTCCAGCCCGGTTTGTTTGTCATAACCGCGAATGACCACCTTTTGGTGGCGCGCGCCTGCGGTAAACAGCAGTTTATCATCCAGCACGCCCAGGGTATCGCTCAACAGCCAGCCCTGAGTACGAGTGCGGCCGCTGGTCAGCGGATCGCTATATTTCCCGCCGAGGCCGTTGAAGTTGGTGCTGTCAGGCGCGTTGACGCCCGTATTATGGTAGATGTTGGTATACGGATTATCCGCCGCAGCCGACATTTTCCAGGCGATTTTTTCGTTTTTGGTCATCGCCGAGTAACCGACGTTGACCTTATGCGATACAAAGCCCGTATCAAAGTTACCGCGAATCCCCGCCATTCCGCTGACGGAGTCGCTAATACGATTTGTGTCCAGGCGCGTCGCCGTCGCCGTGCCGTCTTTTTTCCACAGCTTAGCACCGCTGTATAAACCTTCTTCATGGGCGTGCTGCGCGCCAAGCCCGGTGTAGGCCGTCCAGCTGTCGGTAATATCGTATTCGCTGCGCCACATACCGAATTCGTTTTCGATATCGTTGTAAGCCCACTTCTGGGAATAGTTGCGATCGTTTTTTGGCGGCTCAGGAATGAAATCAACGGCGGAGATATTTACTCCGGTTTCACTCCCGTGGAATGATTTCTTCTGATAGCCCACGTCCAGAGAGGTGCGGAAGCTGTCACTTTTATAGTCAAGCCCGGTGGAGAGCAGCGTGGTGCGGCGGCGATCGTTAGCAACCGGCGCTTCGCCTTCGCGATGCACCAGATTCACGCGCGCGCCAAACTGGTCATTGTCACCAAAGCGGCGTCCCGCATCCAGCGTGGTGCCAATCTGAGAATCGGACGTGTAGTCGACGCCCACCTTCGCCTGCGGCGTATCGCCGGCATGCTTAGGCTCAAGGTTGATCATCCCGCCAACGCCGGAGCTGGCCGCTCCGTTCATCAGGGCGTTGGCGCCTTTAAAGACCTCAATGCGATCGACCATCTGTGCATCCACCACCTGACGCGGCAGCACGCCGGACAGGCCGCCAAAGGTCATGTCGTCGCCGTCAAACTTCAGGCCGCGAATGCGGTAGGTTTCGGAGTTGTTGCCATAGCCCTGTACGTTCTGAACACCCGCGTCGTTCGCCAGAACGTCGGCAATGGTTCTCGCCTGCTGGTCTTCCACCAGCTTCGAGGTGTAGCTAATGATATTGAACGGGACGTCCATGGCGTTTTGCTGGCCGAGCATGCCCATGCGCCCGCCGTTCGCCACCTGTCCGTCGAGGAAGGCCGGAACGAGCTGGTCGCCGCCGGGTTTGAAATCGTCGGCAGGTGCGGCCTGGACAACAAGGGTGTCCTCTTTTTTAGTCTCCGCCGCAAAGGCGGAGTGCGTAACCGCGCCAACGGCGAGCGCCAGCAGCGTTTTGTGCATTGTGGTGTTGTTCATACGTTACTCATGAAAAAAGCGCGCAAAAATGGCCCGTTGCCGGGCCTGAGAATTTAGTTAAGTGCGATGCGAACGACGCTGTCCGGCCCGTTAGTCGAGTGGTCTTTATTGAAAGCCTGCTTCACGGTGACGTAGAGCGTCTGGCCATCCGCCGACAGCAGCAGGCTGTTCGGATTCGGCGGCAGCTCCCAGGTTTGCTTCACTGCATAGGAGGTAGCGTCCAGGCTCAGCAGTTTCCCGCTTTCGCGCTGGGTGATGTAAAGCTCGTTGCGTTTGGCGTTGAACTTCACCGCCAGCGAATCGCCCACATCCAGCTGTTTGATTACCTCCCCGGTATGGATATTCAGCACCAGCGTAGTTTTCGCCTTGGAGTTATCGGTGACGAACAGACGCCCGGTGGCGTTGTCTTCCGCCAGGTTCAGCAGCAGCGCAGGCTTGTCGCCCAGCGGCTTCCAGCGTTTTTCGATTTTGTTGCTGTGCGGGTTGATCACCAGGATCTCACCGCCGCCGTTCGCCGCATACAGACGATCGGTTTGCTCAGACCACAGCAGCCCGGTGACCCACTGGCCGGCATTCTTGATGGTTTTTTTCAGCTTCAGCGTCTCTGCGTCAACCACCCAAATCACGCCCGGATCGCCCACGCCGCCAACGTACAGCGTGCCTTCATGGAGCAAAATTTCACGCGCGCCAAACGGGAACCCCTCTTTGTTGCGCTCGGTGAACATCAGGCGTTTTTTGATTTTGCCGTCAGCCGTATTGATAGCGCTAATGCCGCCGTCCAGCGAGTTGGTGACGTAGAGCGTCTGCCCGTCCGGGGAGAGGGTCATCGCAAAGTTTTTCAGATCGGTATGGCTGCGGCCAATGGTTTTCAGCGTGGTGGGATCGAGCTTGTAGATCACCCCACCCTGCACATCCTTGAAGCCTTCAGCGCTGGCAACGAACAGCGCGTCACCTTTCTGGTTCAGCACCATTTCGTACAGGCCGTCGGCGAGCTCGCGCTTGAGGACGCCGGTTTCTGCCGGAGCCGTTACGGTTTTCTGGACGTCAGGTGCGGGGGCGGCGTGCCGGGCAGCGCAGCCGGAAAGTGAAGCAGCGACGAGCAGCGCCAGCGCGGACAGTTTTTTGGTCATCAGGAACATCCTTTACCGTTTAAAGAGAGTCAGGCGGGGATCTGCGTCGCATGCGGCTGCGATTATGGTTGTGTTGGCAGGCTGTCAAGCCAGAGCAGGTTCCACCGTCATACCCAGTGTTCCGTGTGAGATCTGCTCACTGTTGATGCGGGAAATATCCGTCGGCGCCCGCAAACACTAAAGAGAATGAGAACTATACTCATTATCTTTGTATGATCAAGTGTAAATATGCCTAAGGCATTAAATTAAAAGGAGTGCGATGAAAAGGGGTATTCCCGCTCAGTCTTTGGTGCAGTAAAACGTGGGCGAATTACCAAAGCTAAAGAGGTAGCTGTGGCCGTTTACCGGCATAATTTGTATGCTGATGCCGCTGTCGCGATGGTGGAAGAAATCAGGAATATCATGGCGGAAAGGTTCGTCTTTTTTCGGCAGTTCATTCGTTTCGCTGGCGACCAGAATAACCCTGCCATCTTCATACCAGTAGTTAAAAGCGATTTTATTGCTGATGGTGACAGGCTGCTGGCCCGCCTCGGTATATTCCCCGGTGGTATCATAACTGCCGGTGCCATTATTAAAAGTAAAGGTCATAATGGAATCAACCCGCCAGTCATTGTCGACGATCGTTAAGTGACTTTCGCAGGTAAAATGATTTTTCTGGTCATTGAGATACCAGGCGTAAAGCAGTGGCGCAATAATCGCCAGGGTTATAACCAGCCAGCGCACAATCAGGCTATTCACTCTCATGATATTGCTCCCGATAGACAATGGCATCACATTGAGCGTCGTCATTGCTCAGTTTTTTATCGCATATCATCACCGAGGTGCCATTCTGAAAACGATTGAGCGTGATATAAGCCACGCCGCCCGAGCGGCACTGAATGGGATAACGCCCGTCACGGGCAATAAACGCACTCCGGCTTCTCATTTCATCATGCCAGGATGAATACACTTCGCATCCCTTGATTTTACCCACGTATTGATAATCATCAAAATTCGCGCGCTGCCCCTCAAGCTGGAAATATAACACCGAGCAAGAGACGATAAACAGCAGTCCAGCCAGTAAATAGGCGATGAGTGAATAAGACGAAGCGTGACGTTGAGAAGGTATTTCGGCTGGCACAGGAACAGCCGAATCGATAAAGTCCTGGAGGGTGCCCGTTTCAATTTGCGCAATTGACTTAAAACCCTCTTTAGGCACCGTCTGTACAACATTTTCTGCCAGACCGGCGGTTTTTAACGCCTTACGGATTGAGGCGATGGTTTGATACAGCGCATTGGTGGTCACGACCGCGCCCTGTTTTTCCCATACTGCAGCAAACAGATAGCGTTGCGTGAGTACCTCTCCGTTATGTTCAAGCAGTTGCAGCAAGCACTCACTGACCGGGCCGTGCAGCAAGACCGCATGTTCCGGGTAGCCCGCAAGCGGGCCCAGCCGACGCTTATCTGGCTCAAACAACACGGAGCCATTAATCAGAAAGGCCGGCTTCATGGGGCACCTGCCGGTAAGGTACAAGGGTGAAATATATTCATCGTTGTTATATTACCGCGTCCGTATTCAGTTTCTGATTCAGGATTTTATTTTTATTTATCAACGCATTGACTTTTAAACAATGCGCTATCCTGCATTTTTAGTCCGCTCTGCGCCTCTATACGATCAGTATAAATCATTTAACTTCATTCCACTTTGTTGCTCAGACCTCGTAACGTGAGTGACATCGCAAAGGATTAACCTGACGTGCAAAAGCCAGCCCGCCAGGACAGGCAGATATGCTGATAGTTTTTAAAATTTTGCACTTTTATATTGAGGCATCGATCGCGTATTTAATTTTAAAACAAATGAAAGATAATCTGCGTTTGGGTAGTTTTTTGCGCTAAAAATACAGCTTACATCGACAAATACGCCATGAGCGCATGTTACATAGCCAGTTTCTCATAGCGCATAAGGATGCGTATTGGAAAGCATTGATAGCGGCAATATAATCCTCCACACAAAAGGTATGGATTATCTCAACGCTTATATGCAGGGTTGCTCCCTGGTTTAATTGAATATAGGTATAAGACATGAGTTATCGTCTATATGGATTCATGATTGGTGATGAAATTCATTTCGACATTTCTAATCGCAGGCTGTACCGACTCTCCGGGAGCCATACTGAAAAAAGCATTGCCTTTGCATCCATTTATTTTAACGAAACAATGCTGCGGCTTTTCCTTTATTTGTTGATGAATGGCAGAACGAAGCCCGTTTCAAAAGAGGAACTGTTTGAAGAGATATGGGAGGCTCACGACCTGAGCCCCTCAACCCAACGATTATGGCAGGTCCTGCACAATCTAAACAATAAACTCAGCCTGCTTGGACTGCCCGATGATTTCATCCGCAATATTAGAGGGCGCGGTTACATTATTAATTATCCGGACGTCATCCCGGTATATTACAGGATGAGCGAACTCCCGGCTCATTCCGTTAAAAAAGAGGAGAAGACAGATAGCCTGAGTGAGTGATGTCAACCCAGGTTTTGCCCTGAGCACGTCCGTGCGAGGGGCTTTTTTTTATCTCATTTTCAACGCGTTTTATTACTCCGTTAGTGACGATAGCACTGTTTCTCGGCGATCGCCGAGACTGGAAAAAACCTATGAATATATTTAATCGTTTTAATAATTTAAAAGTCAGCAAGAAATTATTTTTCGGGTTTACTGCCGTACTGCTGGTGACGTCGGCTATTCTCGTTACGGGGTTACTTGGGCTGTACAACGTCCAGGATAAAGTCGATAAAAACGGTCATACCACCGATCTGTTTAACGCGCTTTCTGCCGTGCGCCTCAACCGCACCAGCTATCAGTACACGCTGGATCGGCAGTACCTGGACAAGACGAACGCCGCCGCCCAGCGCATGAAGGCAACGGTGACCGAGCTGGAAAAGTTTGACTGGACCTCAGACGGGAAAAGCACCGTTGACGCCACCGGGCGCGCCGTGAACAGCTACGTTAAAACCCTGTCGTTATTTACCGCCGCGCTAAACGAAAAGAGAGAGAGCGAGGCGAAACTCAATACGCAGGGCCTGTGCGATAACTCAGAAATCGCCACCAGGCTGAGCCGTAACGCGACGCTGACGCCGGAGCAGGCACTGCTGGCGTCTCAGGTGGCGTTCATTATGAGCGATATCGACTCGCAGGTGTCTCTGTATAAGCAACACCCGACGGATGCGTTGCGCCAGGCGGTACTCGCGCGTCTCAGTACGGGAATTACCGACTCCGGTAAGCTGCTGCCGCTTTTGCCTGACGATGGGAAAGAATGGGTGCTCGAAGGCATTGAGGAGATGAAGCGCATCACTGCCGAGGTGGACAACTATAAAAACGTTTGGCAGCAGCAGGCCACGCTGTCGGAGGCGTTAACCGCTAATGCGGTTGCGCTGACGGACGCCATTCAGACCATGTTTACCCGACAGCAGCAAAAAGTGTTTGATACCGTGGACAGTATTCAGACGCAAATGAGCATTGTCGCCGCCATAGGTATCGTGCTGGGCATGCTGCTGGCGCTGGCGATCACCCGTTCGATTACTCGCCCGCTGAATGAAACGCTGCACGTTGCCGAGAATATCGCCCGGGGCGATTTGACCAGCACGCTCGCCAGCACTCGCCTTGACGAACTGGGCTTGCTGATGCGCGCCGTCTCCACCATGAATGACAATCTCAAGAAAATTATCCGCGAGGTGCATGACGGCGTGGAAAGCGTTGCCCGCTCGTCCTCGGAAATTGCCGCCGGGAATATGGATCTTTCAGCCAGAACGGAGCAGCAGTCTGCCGCCGTGGTGGAAACGGCCGCCAGCATGGAAGAGCTTACCTCGACCGTGGCGCTGAACGCGGAAAATGCCAACCATGCCCGACTGCTGGCGGATGAAGCGTCGCAGAACGCGACTGAAGGGAGCCAGATTTCACTGAAGGTGATCGATACCATGAAAAACGTGCGCAGCAGCTCGCACCGGATTTCAGAAATCACCACCGTCATTAACAGCATCGCGTTTCAGACCAACATTCTCGCGCTGAATGCCGCCGTTGAAGCCGCCCGCGCGGGCGATCAGGGGAAAGGCTTCGCCGTGGTCGCCGCCGAGGTGCGAACCCTGGCGCAGCGCAGCGCCCAGTCGGCAAAAGAGATTGAGAACCTGATCAACGAGTCCGTCGTGCATGTCGATACCGGTTTTAGCCTGGTGGAGAGCGCGGGTGATGCGATGACCAAAATCGAAACCTCCGTGGCGCAGGTCCGCGACATCATGAACGAAATCGCCGCCGCTACCGACGAACAGAGTCGCGGTATTTCCCAGATTGCGCAGGCGATGGCCGAAATGGACACCACCACCCAGCAAAACGCCGCGCTGGTGGAAGAATCCTCCGCGGCGGCAAGCTCGCTTGAGGATCAGGCCGTTCAGCTCGAAAACGTCGTCTCGATTTTCCGCGTCTCGAACGATCAAACCGCTCGCGTGCAAAAACGTCCGCAAAGCAGCGCTGCCGTCCTGAAGCACCCGTCGGCCAAAGAACCTAACGACTGGGTCAAATTCTGATGACGCGTCTTTTTACCCGTGCACCGGAAAAAACGCTGAGCAAGGCCATTGCTCAGCGCCAAATCCGGCCGGTCTATCAGCCCTTCTTCGACAGCCAGAAGGGCACTCTTGCAGGCATTGAAGTCCTGGCCAGATGGAGGCATCCGCTGTATGGCAACGTTGCGCCGGATACCTTTATCGCTCTGGCGGAAGAACGCAACCTCATCGCCCCGCTGACGCATCAGCTCATTCAACAGGTGATTGCCGATCTCGAGCACCACATCCATCTTTTCCCTGATGGCCTGTACATTAATCTTAACCTGAGCCCCTACAACTGCCTCGATCCGCGCTTTGAATCGGACACGGTTGAGCTTTTGCAAAAATTCGCCGACAGCCGCGTGCAGCTGGTTATTGAAATCACGGAGAGGCATCCGCTGCATTTCACCCCGCAGCTGAGCGAGTGGTTTGCCGTACTGCGAAAATCCGGTATTTCCGTTGCGCTGGACGACTTTGGTACGGGGTATTCGAACCTCTCCTATATTTACGCCCTGGAGCCTGAGTTCATCAAAATCGATAAACTGTTCGTTGGCCAAATCGGTGAAAATGGCGATACCCGTCTCGTGGACAGCCTGATCGCGCTCGCGAAGAATATGCATCTGAGGATTATTGCCGAGGGCGTCGAAACCCAATGCCAGGCCGACTATCTGCGCACGAAAGCGTGTGATTTTTTGCAGGGCTATCACCTGTGCAGGCCGGTTCCGATGAGGGAACTGATTGGGATGGCTGGCTAACAGAGGCTGGATAACCACCCCGCAATCGGGGTGGTTGTGAGGAGGTTATTTTTTCTTGTAAATATTGGCCGTACCGTGAATTTTATTGTTGGTGTTACCTGACGTCAGGACCAGCACATCGGCGCCTTCCTTGTCCGCTTTTTCAATCAGCTCTTTTTTGGCATCATCCACCGATACTTCACCCGAGGTGTTCACCGTACCGATTTTTGTATACTGAGATTCGACCTTCTCGAACTCACTTTTGGTCAGCAGCTCAGCCGCAAAGGTGCTGGTTGTAAACAGAAATACCGTTCCCAACAAAATAGCAGTCGTCTTTTTCATAACCTTTTTTCCTTGAGATTAATCAGCAACTACGTAAAACCTCACGACCCACTGTAAGGTTTAATGAGCATGGTAGAGGATCTCAGGAAATGCCATACGTTCAGGAAAATTCTTTTATAACAATCCGTTGTATAAAAATACTAACGAGCGTTAAGAATATTCAAAACGCGAACGTTGCCGATAACATCAATACGCACGGCCATGCCCGGACGCCAGGCTGCCTGGCTAACCGTTTTCAGGGCGATGGGTTCCTCCTGCCCGACAAGGGCCAGCGTGAGCGTGGAGAGATGACCGGTAAAATCCACATCAATAATGGATACAGGGCTGTCCTGCTGCGCACAGGCCGTCACCCGAAGTTGTTCAGGACGCATCATAATCCTGCCCTGACCCGCCGCATGCGCGTTGTCCGTCCGCACTTCGCCCAGGGCACAGAGCGCGCGTCCGTTAGAAAGCCGGGCGGGCAAGATGACCGCATCGCCAAGAAACAGTGCCGTCTCTTCATCCACAGGCTGGGTGTAAACCTCAAAGGGCGATCCTACCTGGGTAAATCGACCGGAACGCATCACGGCCACCTGCGTCGCAAAGGAGAGTGCCTCATTTTGATCGTGGGTAACCAGAATAGAGGCAACGCCCGCCTCCGCCAGCAGTTCGGCGGTGGCCTTGCGGGTCATCGCGCGCAGCCCCGTATCCAGGGCGGAAAAAGGTTCGTCGAGCAGCATCAGCGAGGGACGCTGCGCCAGCGCGCGGGCAAGCGCCACGCGCTGCTGCTGACCGCCGGAAATCTCGTGCGGCCAGTGCGCGGCAAGCTGCCTGTCCAGAGACACCCTCTCCATCAGCGCGTCCACGTGCTTACGCTTTTCGTGGCGGCTGCCCTCTAATCCCCAGGCGATGTTATCCGCCACGTTGAGGTGCGGGAACAGCGCTCCCTCCTGCGGAACAAAGCCGATGCCGCGCTGGTGAGCCGGGATAAAACTGTTTTCATCAAACAACGTTCGCCCCTGCATCACGATGCGCCCGGCGTCCGGCGTTTCAAACCCGGCAAGTATGCGCAGCAGCGTCGTTTTCCCCGAACCGGACGGCCCGACAATCGCCGTCCGGCTTCCCGGTGCAACGCTCAGGTTTACATTCTCCAGCACCTGAGCATCGGAAAACGATTTTGAAATGGACGTGAGTTCAAGCATGTCATAGCCCTGCAATTTTTTTAGACTGCACATAAAGAATGGCGGTGAGCGGTAAGGAGATGAGGATCATCAGCATTGCGTAAGGCGCAGCGGCCACGTAGTCGATCTCGCTGGTCAGGGCCCAGAAGCCGGTGGAGAGCGTGCGCGTGCCCAGCGGGGAGAGCAGAAGCGTGGCGGTCAACTCATTGCTGACGCCGAGGAATACCAGCGCCGCGCCCGCAGCGGCACCCGGTGCGGCCAGCCGCAGGGTAACGCTCCACAATGCTTTTCCCGGCGTGCTGCCAAGGCTGCGGGCTACGTTTTCCAGCTCCACAGGCGCCTGGGCGATCCCGGCCCGCAGGTTAATCAGCGCCCTGGGCATAAACATCAGCACATAGGCGAGGAACAGCGTGATTTCCGTCTGATAGATCGGACGGGCGTAATGGATCGTGACGGTGACCAGCGCGAGGGCGGTCACAATTCCCGGCAGAGAGCTGGTGATATAGATGCACCCTTCAAGCATGCGGAAGAGGCGGTGCGGATAGCGAACGCCGAGCCAGGCTATCGGGATCACGCAGGCCGTCGTCAGCAGCGCCCCGCCCACGCCCAGCATTAGCGTCTGGCGCAGCGAGTGCCAGAGATCGGCGCTCATCCAGATTTCCACGCCGCCAAGCCCTATCCAGCGGCACAGCACAATCAGGGGAACGCCCAGCGCCAGCATCACCAGCGACAGAAACATCACCTGGCTCAGTGCAGCAACAGCAGGCTTCAGCATCCAGCGCTTTTGCTCGCGGGCAGCTCCGGCACCGATTCGCGCATACCGCGCTTTGCCGCGCGTCACCCCTTCCAGCACCAGGATGGCCAGGCAGCACAACGCCAGCACGCCCGCGAGCATGTTCGCCGCCGGGCCGCTGAAGGTTGACTGGAACTGGTCATAAATTGCCGTGGTGAAGGTGTCAAAACGGATCATCACGTACAGGCCATATTCTGCCAGCAGATGCAGCGCCACCAGCAGCGCCCCGCCGCAGATCGCCAGCTTAAGCTGGGGTAAGACCACGCGGAAAAAGACCCGCCAGGGAGGTGTACCCAGCGAGGCGGCCACATCCTCAAGCGTCGGATCGAGGCGGCGTAGCACCGCCGCCACCGGCATGTAAATAAACGGATAGTAGGCTAACACGGAGAGAAACACGCCCGCGGAAAGACCGTGCAGGGAGGGAACTGCGCTCACCCAGGCATAGCTTTGTACAAACGCAGGGATCGCCAGCGGGGCTACCGCCAGCGCAGACCACATCCCCCGCCCGGCAAGCGTTGTGCGCTCCGTGAGCCAGGCAATCGCCACGCCCAGGACAATGCACAGCGGTACCGCAAGCGCCGTCAGCCACAGCGTGTTGCTCAGCAGCTCGGCAACACGCGGGCGGAACACCAGCGCCTGAATGTTCTCCCAGCCGGTCTCAATGCCAATGGCTACGATAAAACCCAAAGGCAGAAGCGCCAGTACTGAAAACAACGCGGCTAACATGACCATCGGCAGTGCAGGACGCCTGCGAACAGGCTTCCGTAATCTGCTTTTGCCGATATCGAGACTCAGACCAGACATAGGACGTTCACTTTACTCTCAGGATCACAGCAGGCCGGCCTTCGTCATCAGCTCGATAACTTTTTTACCGTTGAGCGTTGAAGGTTCAACTTTTGGCGCATCCAGATCCTTCAGAGGCACCAGCTTCGGATTCGAGACCGCGTTCACGCCCACCGCATATTCAAACGCGTTGTTGGTGCGCAGCTGCTCCTGGCCTTCTTTACCGGTGATGTACTTAACGAAGGCCTGAGCCTGTTCTTTATGTTTGCTGGATGCCATGACGCCGCCGCCAGAGAGGCTGACAAACGCGCCCGGGTCCTGATTTTTGAAGTAATAGAGCTGGGTATTTTTGCTGTTTTCACCCGTTTTGGATTGATCGACAAAACGGTAGTAGTGATAGATCACCCCGCCATCAATTTGTCCGGCATTCACCGCTTTCATCACGGTGCTGTTGCCTTTGTAGGCAACAAAGTTAGCCTTCATCGCTTTGAGCCAGTCCAGCGTCGCCTGCTCGCCTTTCAGCGCCAGCATTGCGCTGACGATTGCCTGGAAATCGGCACCGGACGGAGAAGCCGCCCAGCGGCCCTTCCACTCAGGCCTGGCCAGATCCATCAGCGATTTTGGCAGTTGCTGCTCGTTCAGTTTTTTCGGGTTATAGACAAACACCGTGCTGCGGGCAGCAATGCCAATCCAGCGGCCGTGTGCCGGACGATATCCCGGCGGGACCTGCTTTAAGGTATCCGCATCTAACGTTGCGAACAGTTTTGCATTATCAACTAATACCATCGACGGGGAGTTTTCCGTCAAAAATACATCCGCAGGAGACGCATCACCTTCCTGAACCAGCTGATTACCCAGCTCGCTGTCGTCGCCATTGCGTAAAGTCACTTTAATACCGGTCTCTTTTGTAAAACCGTCCACCCAGGACTTCACCAGATTTTCATGCTGCGCGTTATACACCACAATGCCTTCGTTGTTATCGGCGGCAACTGCTTGTGTTGAAAGGAAAATTGACGATAAAAGCAAGGCAAGCGAGAAACATGACAGCAGGCGAGAATGCATAGAAATATCCTTAATAGACCAATGTAAATAATAACGAATGGCTTAGCGGGTAAGGATTAAAGCATACAAAAACGCTAATGATAATTACTATCAATCCAGTTTAGATGTAAAAGTGTAAAATATCCCTGAAGATGAATTTGGTGTGATAAAAATCCAGAGTAAAATAAGTGAAAAATTAAAGATTAAGAAAACCTTAAGATGAAAATAATAATAATTTATTAGCGTTCTATTTATTAGTCGATTATTTAACGGGCTGCGTAAAGGTGCAACAAAAGCGTGGTTGTGACCAGGCCGAGACAGGTATATGAAGGGAAGCGAGCGGGTAGAATGGTACGCCCTGTAGGATTCGAACCTACGACCTACGGCTTAGAAGGCCGTTGCTCTATCCAACTGAGCTAAGGGCGCACGGAGAAGTAAAAACTTCGCGGTGGTGAAACGCCTGGAATTATACGGTCAATGACAGGTGAGTCAATGCCTTTTCCTTCTTCCGGGCTGATTACGGCTAGTCGATTGTAAATACGACTATTTTTTCGACATTCGGCGCGCGTGCTTCACCTCTTTCCCCGTTGCGAAAAAGCCTGGCCTCATTTAAGTAACGCCTGCTGTTAACCCCTGCATCCCGCGGTCACACTGGTGCAATGGCAAACAACAGGATACCGGCGTGACAGCGCAAAATCAGGCGTATACGCCCCCCCGCTTAAAACATGTTTCTCAGGACATCGTTGGCATAAAGCTGGAGCCTATCGTGGCGCTCTCCACCTTACGCAGGGTGGGCGTGGAAGTGCTCAGCGTGATGTCCCCGACGCAGCAAAGCGAGGACTTTTTTCGCAGGCAATCCGCCGGGCGGTTGTTTACGCTACTCGAGGCGCAGCGCGCGGCGCTAAAAAATAGCCCGGCCTGCAATAACCTTTTCATCAATTTGCCGATAACCGTACTGACCGTGCCGGAAAATTTTCAGCGATTGCTGCGGATGGATGGCGCACCGCTCAACATTGAGATTGTCGAACCTGCACAATTTTTGACGCTCACCGGTGCGCAGCAGCGTGAGGTCATCCAGCGGCTGAAGCGGCTCACTCTACAGGATCACCGCATCTGGCTGGATGACGTTGATGAAACGTTAGCGCAGCGCTTTTTATGCTATCGATTGCCCTTACACGGCATCAAAATCGATAAAGAAGCATTCTGGCGCTTGCGTAACACCCCCGAACTTGGACAGCTGGTTTCTTTTTGCGCTCAACTTGCCGGGAATGTGCTTATCGAAGGTATTGAAACTGAAAGGGATCTTGCCTGTGCGCAGCGGGCAGGCGCAGGACTCGGCCAGGGATATTACTGGCCATCCTGGACATGGCCGGAGAAGTAAACAGCATCTCCAGGAGGGAAGCCATGCGAATGACCGTGCGCCGTTACCGGCGGCGTCGTACAGGAAGTGATGCTCTGGGATTCACCCACTCGCCGTTTGCTCCCCCCTTTTTCGACCGGCTTGAATTTTTAAGCCAGCCCAAAAACCTGGCCCGTAAAACGGATGCGCCGTATATCATCCTGGTCACGGAGGATCACTTCCTGCGCGCGGGATTTTTGAACGGGCAATTCCCTCTGAGCAGCTGTTGCGATTATCCCGCGCTGGACGTTGCCCTTAGCGCCCTGAACCAGTGGCCATCTTCCCGTCTGGTGGTGGATGTAGAGAGTCATAAAACGACGCTCATCGACAGGCTGGAGCAGCTGAGAAGGCACAGCCTCTACCCGCCTTTTCTTACGCCGCATCTGTTAATCAGGGCGGATGATTATGATACGCGCCTGTTCTGTAAAGCAGCCGGTCCTTTTCATGTTCTCGAGCGCCAGCTGACGGCCGCAACGCTTCAGCGTCGGCTTCTGGAAACCAGGCCGCCTCCAGGCGTACATAAAGAGTGGTTCTCTCGGGCCGAGTGGCCCATTTTGCAGGAGATGTCGCGCGGGAAGTCTCTGCGTCAGATAGCGCTTATGCAAAATCGGCCCTACAGCCGCATTATTTATCGTCTCGGCTGCATTCTGACGAAGCTTGGTTTGAGTCATCGCCAGGAACTGCTCCATCTTCTTAACAATATCTCAGACTGCGCACGATAACTTACCCACTAACCTCTTAATTCCTAAAGACCTTTAAGAAATTGCCTATCAGCAATGTTGCTTTTATGTTTAATATTAACAATTCATTAAATTTTAAAACTATTCCTAATTCATCAACTTAAACGAAGCGAAATGTTTAAGAACAGGTAAATTCCAGCACTTTCCTCCATGTGTTAGAGGAATAGCGCTTCCGTTAACAGGATGATAATGATGCAAAAACAAGCAGCTTGTCAGCTTTGGTCAAGACGATAAGGTGACGGAAACAGCATATCCTGCTGCTTCATTTGGTTTTTTCCCGAAGGGCATCCCAGCGCTTTCCCGTGAAGGTTCGCCGCACTTTTCCGGCAAAGGCGTGCCCGCCCGGCCCCCTCTCTATGTCATAAATTTATTAACAACCAATTAACATTAAGCAATATATGTTATTTTTTGTTATTACATAAAGACGAAAGAATGCTGTAAATCGGATAGCAGGATAATTCCGCTAAAATTAAAATAATAGTCATTCAGATCCAGAAGATAATACAAAGCAATTAGTAGAAAATAATTTACAGGGTTTTCGGAGAAAACTTACACGGTATAATAAGACGTGTTTCAAATATGAATAAGAAAACGCTTTTTTGCCACCGTCAGCCAATTGAGCTATACGCGCTGAGGCACTGATTTTTCACTACGTAAACAAGGATGCTTTCGCTCTTTCCAGGGAAATACACCGTATAAGGATCTGCATATTTATCCTTCCGGCATTTCGTGAGTTTTACAAAACTCAGCATAACGCTTTTAACAATCTGAGGCATAAAAAATGAAACCGGCATCCGTTATCATTATGGACGAACACCCTATTGTCAGAATGTCGATAGAAGTCCTGCTACAGAAAAATAAAAATATCATCGTCAAACTCAAGTCTGGCGACAGCCATGAGGTGCTTGACTGTATCCGTAATCATACTATCGACCTGGTGATCCTTGACATTGAACTCACGGGCACCGATGGACTGGCATTACTCAAAAGAATCAGGAACTTAAATAAAGACATTAAGGTTCTGTTTCTCTCCTCTAAATCAGAGTCCTTCTACGCGGGCCGGGCGATTCGCGCAGGCGCAAATGGCTTTGTCAGCAAGCGAAAAGATCTGGGTGAAATCTACAATGCGGTAGAAATGATCCTGATGGGCTATTCTTTTTTCCCTTCAGAAACCCTGAATTTTATTAACCATCTGGGTTCCGGGAAAGGCGATGTGGTGGATATGCCATTATCGAATCGCGAGGTGACGGTATTGCGTTATCTGGCAAATGGATTATCAAATAAGGAGATTGCAGAACAGCTGCTATTAAGCAACAAAACCATTAGTGCGCATAAGTCCAATATTTATTCCAAGCTCGGCGTGCAAAGCATTGTCGAATTAATTGATTACGCAAAAGCGCACGAGCTGCTATAACCTGAATTCACTCCCCGCAACTTATGTGAGTTGCAGGGAGTGCGGTCAGCGCTAGTTATAATTAATCATAAAGGTGGCATCCGCGTCAGCCCGCCCGGGCTGAGGGTTGTCAGCCGTCGCGATATAATTGGCATAAAACGACAGTTCCGCGTTCCCCTGCGCATCCACCGTTACCGGCTGGCTGGCCTGCTGCAGAGCCAGACGCGTCTTATCGCCGTCAAGGATCTCAACGGCCACGTTATCAGCGGTACTGCCGTCATTCAGGGCCAATAGTCCGCTATCGCTTCCGTTCACCTTCCCCGAAAACGTTATGGAGGCCGACCCCGGCGGGCAGCCGGTAAGCTTCAGCGTAAAGGGCATGGGCTGCGTGCGGCTGCCCGCTGTGCGGAGCTGCTTCGTCGGCCAGGTTCCCAGTTTGACAACCTTGTCGCTATCGCTGCCCTCCGCCACGCAGGTAAAATCCACAATGTTGCCGTGCATCTCAATATTGATTTCGCCCAGCGCAGTCACCGCCTGCGCGCTGGCGTGAAGCATCCACAGCGTCGCCGCAAAAAATCGGAACCCGTTACGCATCCCCACTCCTTAATCGTAATCCACACGCAGATAGCCGCGTGACGTAAAGCGCCCCTCGGCAGGCTTGTTGCCCGTAATGCTCACCGGCCAGACCCGAATCGCCACCTGCGCCTGGGCGCTATCGTCCAGTCGGAACGGGATTTTGCTGGTCAGGTTGTTGGGCGTCAGCGGGACACCGCTTTCGTTAGCCACCACAAATCCCAGGTCCGCGTTATCAGAAACCAGCGCATTGCCGGACACTTTTTCCGCTTCAATACGCATCGTCAGCAGAGCGTTGGCCTCCACGTTGGTGCATTTGATGGCGATGGTTTTGCTTTGCGGCGAGACTTTCTGCGGGCGGTTTCCTGCCCCGGCATCGCTGAACAACGACGCGCGAATGTCCCCAAAATCAAACTCCACGATCTGGCCGGCGTTAATCGCACAGCTTTGCGGCACCTGAATCGTCCCGCTGTAGCTGATGGTATAAACCGCCGTCGTCAGCGGATCGGATCGGGTTGTGGTGACATACACCCGGAACATGGTCTGCTGCGGGATAACCACCATGTTGATAAACCGTCGCGTGACCCTCAGACGAAATACCAGCTTCGAATCCGTGACCGGGAAGGCCTTATTGTTCGGCACGTTCGGGTGCTGCCCCATCTGGATATAATCCGCGGGCGGATAAAACGTGCCCGCGAAATCATCGTGGATTTGCATTGCTCCATCGAGATAATCATTGAGCTTCACATACTTATAGCTGTCGATCACCGTGGTAATGGGCAGATCGGTCACGTAGCTGCGCATGGTCGATTTGCCGCTCGTTCCTTTCGGACAAATGGCGTTTACCCCCACCAGGCCGGATTTTTGCGCCAGGGTGACGATCTGCCCGGGTTTGTTGTTCGAGCTGTCGAACACGTTCGAAAGATCGTAGGAAATGTCCTTCGCGGAACCCGTCGAATTCTGACAGACCGTCGCCCAGGCCGGCAGCGCGCTGCACAGCAAAGCCGCGCCTAATACGTTGCGAAAAAGAGTCATTATTGGTTTCCTGTTAGCGATCACAGCGTGCCCCCGCGAGGGTAATGGCCTGATTCTGGCTTTCAGGCGGGAGTTGGTACTTCGCGCGACACTGGGACTGCATGCCGTCGCCCCACTGGATAAGCAGCTCCCCGTCCAGCGGAAGCCCGCTGAGGTAGACCTGCCCGTCATCCCCTACCATGCTGGTGACGCCGCTCTGCGTTTCGCGTACCACCGCGCCAAACGGCACGGGCTGGTTACCGCGCATGACGGTCAGCAGGGCGCGAACGCCGATTCGGGTTTCAAAGCTCGCACGCACCAGCGCCCCTTTGGTGGGCACCACGCTGCTCACGTTGTTTTCGATATCGGTGTTGTTGCTCATGGAGTTGGTATCCAGCGCCACGCGGTTGTAGCGGTAGACGGTGGCGTACGGCATCACCGCGTAGCCCCGCCAGTCGGTTCTCACCCCGGTCTGGTTTTCGACGCTCACGCCCGTCGCCCCCGGCGCTTTGATCAGCACGTTGGTGTCACCCAGCGGCTGGCTGAACGTCACGCCGTCTGAATGTCCCACCACGCCGCCGGAAAGCTGCCAGTTGAGATCGTGCTGGTCGCGGGCATAGTTGTAGCCTACGCCCAGCGTGCCGTAGGTGGCCTGCCAGTTGGCGCTCGCGCTACCGCTGGAGCCGTTGTTGCTGGTATGCCCCTGGGTAACGCTGTAGCTCAGGTTACGATCCTCAAGCAACGTCCCGCTGACGCCGGTTTGCCAGCTGGAATCGCCCTCGCTGTTACGGCTGGCGGATGCGGTCGCGTAAGCTCTGTCGAGGGCGCTATCGCGACGATAGCCGCTGCGGGTAAACAGGCTGAACGGCACGGAGACGTTAAACGACGCGATCCTGTCCGTGCCGTCAATGCCCACGGCCTTGTTCCACGACCAGGATACGGAGTAGTTGATCCCCTGCACGCCGCCGGCATAGCCCAGCTGATACCAGACGTTCGATTCGCTGGTGCCCCAGTAGCTTTGCTGGCTCCCCGACACATACACCGAGCCGTAATCTCCCAGCGACTGCGAGATATTGAGCTGGAAGCGCCCTTTTTTGTTCCACGTCAGGTTGTGATAGCTCTGCACGTCCGGTACGCCGTCCTCGTCCTTGCTGTCGCCGTACTGGTAGCCTTCCATCGAGCGCCAGGCCACGTCGTCCAGGGTGTAGAAGCCTTTCGTGGAGTAGCGGTAGCCAAGCAGCTGAAAGTTGGTGCCGAAGCTGTTGAGCGATTTTGCATAGAGAAAACGGAGCGACTGTCCTTCATGACGGCTGTCGTCCGCCAGCTGGCTGCGGGCGTGCGTGAGATCGAGCGAAACCGCCCCCCAGTCGCCCAGGTTTTTACCGGCACCGATAGCCAGCGCGGTATAGCGCGATGCGAGCTGCGTTCCCCCGTAGAGCGTATAGCCGTCGGGCAGGCCCGCAATCAGCGTTCCCTGCGTAAAGAACGGCGTATCCTGCTCGCTGTTGCCGCTGCGGTAATCCCCCGCCACCAGGTCATACTTCCAGCGCCCTTCACGCTGCAGCAGCGGCACGGTGGAGTACGGCACGGTATAGCGCTGCTGGCTACCGTCTTTCTCTTCAACCGTGACGTCCAGGTCGCCGCTTGAGGAGGTCGGGTTCAGGTCGGTAATGGCAAATGCGCCCGGCTGGACGTAGCTTTGATAGATAACGTAGCCGTTCTGGCGAACGACCACTTTGGCTGGCGTGCGGGCGATACCGCGCACGGTTGGCGCGTAGCCCTGCAGGCTGTCCGGGTACATGCTGTCGGAGGAATAAAGCCGCCCGCCGCGAAAGCCGAGGCTGTCGAACACGTCGTTACCGGTATTGCTGTCGCCCAATACCAGCTCGCTTTTCAGCGGAATCACGGTGCGCTCGGCCCAGGTGCCGATATTCTGCCATTGGCTGTGGCGCTGGCCGTTGCTTTCGGTGTAGCGCCACGCGCCGTTGTTACGCAGGCGCCAGGCACCGTAGTTCAGCCCGCTCTGCAGGTTCAGATAGTAGCTGTCGTCGTCGCTGCCCCGGTTGCCGGTGAAGCTGTAGTTCACCAGCGCGGCCGGGATGCCCTCATCCCACTGTTCAGGAGGAATATAGCCCCGGGCGCTGTTCTGCATCGCCACCTGCGGCAGGCTGACGTTCAAACGCTGCGACGCAAAGTTGAATGCCGTTTCGCTGCCGGGGATGGCCGTCGTCAGCGGAACACAGGTATCGCCCTGCACGTTCGCCAGCTCCGGGAAGGCCGCAACGTTGACGCCAAAACGATCAAGCATCGCCCGCGTGATGCACGGCGACAGGCCGCCCGCCACCTGCGGGGTATCCTCAGCCTGTTCAAAGCGTACGTCCTGGGTCCCGATAAATTCGTCGTTACGCCAGATATCCACGCGATAAATGCCCGGCGCCTGCTGGTGCCCTTGTTCAAAACGCGACAAATCCGCCACGTTAGCGGTGTCATCGGATAAAAAGGCCGGGTTGAAGTAGCTTTCACCCCAGCCGGCGTGCGGCCAGAGCGTTGTCATCAGAGCCAGTGCAACCGGGCAGTAACGCCATTGAGTGTTCATCGCCCTGACTCTGCTCACAGATTTACGCTGCGCGTCGGCGTAATGGCACCATAATCATTCACGCTCTGCCAGGAGAGCGTGCCGCCCGCGGCTGCCGGAAGCACCTGCTGCGCCGAGTTTTTCGGTGCGACCATCAGGTTATCCAGCGCCTGAGCGCCCAGCTTCAGGTTGACCAGGGTGATGTAATACGGCGACGCGTTGCTGACCTTGAGATGGTTCCCGACGCGTTCAAAACGCAGCTGAGAGAGCGCCTCTTCCGGCGGCATCGCCAGGTTAGCCGGGCGAACAAACAGCTTGATGCGTGACAAAATGGCGAGCTGCAGGACGTTGTTTCCCTCCTGCTGCGATTTGCTTACCGACGGGATCGCCTTTACGTTCATGTAGAAGAGCGATTCGCGATCGGCGGGCAGCGCCGGGCCCGCATAAATAATACGCAGCGTGTTTTCGCTATCCGGCTCGCTGACGAACAGCGGCGGCGTTACCGCGAACGTTTTTTCTTTTTGCCCGCTGGCGTTTTCAATCCACGCGTTAATTAAGTAACGCTCTTTTTTATTGCTGTTGGTGATCGCCAGCGATGTCTGTTTAGCCTCTGCCGGATAAATAACGCGCGTGGCGCCCAGCGCAATTCCGCCGGAGGCATTTGCGCTTGCGGAAATCATCATCAAAATAAGCGATAAAATCAGACCTGGTTTAATTAGGATGTTCATCACAACCGTACCTTTATTAATGTGTTCGCAGGCGTTAGGGATAAATCAACGTAAACCAGACGTCCGACTGAATAGCGCCTGGCACGAGGTGTTCGGAAATTGCCCGGTATCGGGCGCTGAAATGAAACGCAAGCTCGCTGGTGTTAATCGGTAACCAGCTGACCGCCGTGGCGTTTGGGATAATCTGACGCTGCTGTTCGTCGAAAAGCGCCAGCCCCACCCCGCTGCTGACGGGCGTTTCGCCTGGCCGCGATGTCGCCAGGAAAACCTGCGGATCTTCTGCGGGGGTTACCCCCTGAAACTGAATACCCACGGTGCGCGAGACGTCGACGCTGCAGTCCAACAGCCGGACGGTAAACGGCACATTCACCGTGGAAAAACTGCCGACACCGGAAAACGCGTTGGTCCGATACTGCCCCATATCGATGCGCATACTTTGACTGTCAGGCGCCACGGCGCAGCCACCGTTGACCAGCTCGCCTCTGAGGTGAACCTTACCGCCGTCGATGACCACGGTATGTGCGTTTGCGGCAGGGGCAATCGCAAGGGTTAACAGTACAATCCCAATCCTTGTCATCCTTTGTTCCCGGCGTGAGCAATAAAAAGGCCTCCTCCCTGAGGCCAGCGACATCCCTGTGCGAAAGTCTTATTCGTATTTCATGACGAACGTTGCGTCTGCGTTCGCCTGACCTGGGGTGGTGGTCGCCGCGGTCGCTTTATAGCGCGCGGTGAAGTTCAGGGTGTTGGTCCCTTCGATCAGCGTCTGCGCAGCAGAGAAGGTGGCACCGTCCGGCGTCAGGACGCTGGATTTGCTGTCGAGGATCTCAATACCCACGCCTTTCGCGGTGTTGTCGTTGCTGCCGGAGCTAACGGCCAGCAGGGTTTTATCGGTCGCATCAATTTGACCGGTAAACGCAACGGCAGCGGTTTTCGCAACCAGCGGATCGCAATCGTTCAGTTCGATGGTGAACGGAATATTAGAGGTGGTGTCACCCACTTTGGTAAATTTCGCGGTACGGTACTGGCCGAGCTTAACGGTCTGCTCAGAAGAATCAGTATTTACTGAGCATGCCGCATTCACTAATTCACCTTTGAAGTGCACGGTACCGCCATTTACGGAAACCGGCGTGGTGGTATCTTCTGCGTGAGCGGCACCCGCGACCAGGGCCAGAGAAGCAATTACGGTAGATGCAATATTGCTGAATTTCATGTCTATTCCTTTAAGATGTAAATAACCCTTCCCGTGAATTATCGGGAATAAGAAATATGTTCAATTGATAAATTGAAGGCTTATTTCGGAGGAGATAAAGTAGCCCATGAATGTATTTTAAAATATGTCAAAACGCTGTCATTTCGCCAGGTCACATCCTAATCAGGCCTAAGAAATTGACCATCACAAAACCAGGGGCTTTAGGGTCAGTTTTCGAAATCTCGCAAAGGGTGACTGACAGCGGCGCTCGCTTCTGACAAAATAAAGGCAATCCCCCCTTTTGAACGTTACAGACGGAATCTTCTCTCTGATGGCAGCAAAGATTATTGACGGTAAAACGATTGCGCAGCAGGTGCGCTCTGAGGTTGCGGAAAAAGTGAAGGCCCGCAGAGCGGCCGGAAAACGCGCCCCTGGGTTAGCTGTTGTGCTGGTTGGTAGCAACCCGGCATCGCAAATTTATGTCGGCAGCAAGCGCAAAGCGTGTGAAGAGGTGGGCTTCGTCTCCCAGTCTTACGACCTGCCGGAAACCACCAGCGAGGCAGAACTGCTGGAACTTATTGACACTCTGAATGCCGATAAAGAGATCGACGGTATTCTGGTTCAGCTGCCGCTGCCTGCGGGCATCGACAACGTGAAGGTGCTGGAGCGTATTGCGCCGGACAAAGACGTCGACGGTTTCCACCCGTACAACGTGGGCCGCCTGTGCCAGCGCGCGCCGCGCCTGCGCCCGTGTACCCCGCGCGGGATCGTGACGCTGCTGGAGCGCTATAACATCGATACCTACGGCCTCAACGCCGTGGTCATTGGCGCCTCCAACATCGTGGGCCGCCCGATGAGCATGGAGCTGCTGCTGGCGGGCTGCACCACCACCGTGACCCACCGCTTCACCAAGAACCTGCGTCACCACGTCGAGAATGCGGACCTGCTGATCGTTGCGGTCGGTAAGCCGGGCTTTATTCCGGGCGAGTGGATCAAGGAAGGCGCGATTGTCGTGGACGTCGGGATTAACCGTCTGGAAAGCGGCAAAGTGGTCGGCGACGTAGTGTACGAGGATGCCGCCGCGCGCGCGTCTTACATCACTCCGGTTCCGGGCGGCGTAGGCCCGATGACCGTCGCAACATTAATTCAGAATACCTTGCAGGCGTGCGAGGAGTATCACGACGTAGAGGACGCGTAAGATGGCCACTTTTTCTTTAGGTAAACACCCGCACGTAGAGCTGTGCGACCTGCTCAAGCTGGAAGGCTGGAGCGAGAGCGGCGCGCAGGCAAAAATCGTTATCGCCGACGGGCGGGTAAAAGTCGACGGTGCGGTGGAAACCCGCAAGCGCTGCAAGATTGTCGCGGGCCAGACCGTGAGCTTTGAAGGTCAGAGCGTAACCGTTACGGCGTGAGCCGTCAGTTGCCCTCACCCTAACCCTCTCCCACAGGGAGAGGGGATAAAAAATCCCCCCACATCCATCACGGTTAATTATCGATCAACTTCAAACAATCACGCTTTCATCTGAAGAAATGTGAAATTTAAGTTGCGCGAAATTCATGCTTTCATCACGATAAGTAGAACGTTCTACTAAAACGTTCTACTTACAATAACAGCGCTAATAAAAGCGCTTCTCGGGGGAAGTCAGCATGAGTCTGATATCAGGGTTTGTTAAATCGCTGTCTAAGTTATCGATGATTGGTCGCGCCTTAATGCTGCCAATTTCACTGCTTCCCGCCGCGGGCCTGCTGCTGGCCTTCGGCGATAAGTTCCACCTGCCGCTGATGATGAACGCGGGCGGGGTTATTTTTGATAACCTGCCGATGCTGTTCGCCATCGGCTCTGCCGTCGGCCTGGCGTCGGAATCCGGCATCGCGGCGCTTTCTGCGGCGGTCTCGGTGTTTGTCACTAACATCACCATCAGCACCGTGTTAAGCATCACGCCGGAAATGGCCTCTCAGGGCGGGAAATACGCCATGGTGGTCGGTATCCCGACGCTGCAGATGGGCGTCTTTGGCGGCCTGATCTGCGGTATTCTCGCAGCCTGGTGCTACAACCGCTTCCACACCATGCAGCTGCCGGAATTCCTCGGCTTCTTCTCCGGCAAGCGTTTTGTAGCCATTGCGACGGCGTTTCTCTCGTTCCTGCTCGGCCTGCTGCTGCCGTACGTCTGGCAGCATATTCAGTCCGGTATCGACGCCCTTTCCGTGGTGGTGAATGGCGATAATCAGGCGGCCTCGACCTTTATCTTCGGTCTGGTGGAACGCGCGCTGATCCCGCTCGGCCTGCACCACATCTGGTATCCGTCCTTCTGGTATTCGTTCGGGGATTACACCACCCAGGCCGGCCAGGTGATCCACGGCGACCAGACCATCTGGTTCAAGATGCTGGAAGAAGGGGTGAAATCCTTCAGCAGCGACACCTACCAGAACGCCGGTAAGTTCATGCAGGGCGAGTTCCCGCTGATGCTGTTCGCGCTGCCCGCGGCGTGCCTGGCGATGTATCACGAAGCGCACACGAAGAATAAGAAAATCGCGGCCGGTATTCTGTTCTCTGCGGCGCTGACCTGCTTCCTGACGGGGATCACAGAGCCGGTAGAGTTCACCTTTATCTTCGTGGCCCCGATCCTTTACGTCTTTAACGCCATCATGGCGGGTCTGGCGTACATGACCATGTACCTGCTCCATGCGCATATCGCCAAGTCGTTCTCGGCGGGCTTTATCGACTACCTGTCGTTCGGGATCCTGCCGTCGTTTAACGGCTACCAGACCAACTTCCTGAGCGCCATTATCATCGGTATTCCAATGGCGCTGATTTACTACTTCACCTTCCGCTTCGTGATCCGTCGCTTCGACGTGAAAACGCCGGGACGCACTGAAGTGACCGCCAATGCAAACGATAAGTCCGATTCCGAACTTGCTACCGAAATCATCGGCCTGCTGGGCGGCGCGCAGAACATCGATTCCGTGGGTTCCTGCATCACCCGCCTGCGTCTGGAAGTGGCGAAGAGCGACGTGGTGAATAAAGACGGCCTCAACGGACTCGGCGCACGCGGCGTGGTCTTCGTGGGCGACAACGGTATTCAGGTGATTTTCGGTGCCAGAGCACAGTTTATCGCCCAGACCATGTCCACCATGATCGGCAAATAATAAGATGCCTGAACGACACGTCTCCTGTACGCTGGGAGACGTGTCTTATCTGGCTGATAATCGGTAAATTTCAGGGAGCGGTTTTGAAGAAAGTCAGCATCATTGATGTCGCAAAGCACGCGGGCGTCTCGGTTTCGACCGTGTCGCTGGTGCTACGCCAGAAAGGGAAAATCTCAGAGGCGACGATCGGGAAGGTCAATGCCGCCATCACGACGCTGGGCTATGTTCATAACGTCGCCGCTGCCAACCTCCGCGCCAACACCTCCAACCTCATCGGCCTGATCCTGCGCGACTTCAGCGACAGCTTTTCCATCAAGGTGATGGCGAGCATCGTTCAGGAGCTGGAAAAGCAGGGTTATATGGTTTTTCTCGGCCAGCCGCTGAACGACCGTGAACATCTGGAACGCACCCTGCTGTCGTTCAAGCAGCAGGGCGTCGCGGGCGTCATCTATCTTGCGTCTGACACCCGCAACGCAGCGTTGCCCCAGCAAATTCGCCAGTGCCCGCTGCCGCTGGTTGCGGTGTCTCAGTCTCTGCTGGATGAAAAATGCAACCTTGTGATGCGCGACAATCGCCAGGCGGCGAACCTCGCCGCGCGCTATTTGATCGAGCGCGGGCACCGCAACATCGCCTACATTGGCGGGCGCGAAGGCTGTCTGATCCGCGAGCAGCGCCTGCTTGGTTTTCGCAGCGCGATGACGCAGAACGGGCTGGTCCTGCGCGACGAATACTCCCCCGCCTGCAGCGACGACACGCAGGCCGCCGCGATGGCTACGCGCCAGCTGCTGGAGAAGAACAGCTCCATCACCGCCCTGCTCTGCCATTCGCCGGATGCGATGATCGGCTCTATTTCCGGCATTCATCAGGTGGGCCGCACCGTGGGAAAAGACGTGTTCCTGTCCCAGCAGGTCGCGCTGGTCGGTTTTGAAGATATGCTCCACGTTAACCTCACCTCCCCATCCTTCACCTACGTATCATCGGCCAGCGACGAAACCGGGCGTCAGGCTGCGGGGCTGATTATCCGCAAGCTGAAAGAGCCGGATCTGCAAACCCAGCGCATTACCCTTTCCGGGCAGCTTATCGCGCGCGAGTCGGCGTAAATTCAGAATTTGGCGCAGCTTTGCTGGGGCGAATTCGCTGCTAAATTTCCATGATTTGCCAGGAATAATTGCAATGCCTACCGTCATCACTCACGCCGCTGTACCTCTTTGCCTGGGCTTAGGCCTGGGAACTAAAGTCATCCCTCCCCGCCTGCTGTTTGCCGGCGTCGTGCTCGCGATGCTGCCGGACGCCGACGTGCTGGCGTTTAAATTTGGCGTCGCCTACGGAAATATTTTCGGCCATCGCGGTTTTACCCACTCCCTGCTGTTCGCCTTTGTGGTGCCGATACTCTGCGTGCTGATTGGCCGACGATGGTTCAGGGCCAACCTCACGCGCTGCTGGCTGTTTTTAACGGTGTCACTGCTGTCGCACAGCCTGCTGGATTCCGTTACCACCGGCGGAAAAGGCGTCGGCTGGCTGTGGCCGTGGTCGGATGAACGGTTCTTCGCGCCGTGGCAGGTGATCAAGGTCGCGCCGTTTGCGCTGTCGCGCTACGCTACGCCGTACGGGCATCAGGTCATTATCTCGGAACTGCTGTGGGTGTGGCTGCCGGGGGTAGTAGTGATGGGGTTGCTGTGGTGGAAACGCGCGCGCTGATGCCCTCACCCCGGCCCTCTCCCACGGGGAGAGGGAGACAACCGAACGATCCCCTCTCCCTTAGGGAGAGGGTTAGGGTGAGGGTGGAAATTACTTACGGCGCCAGGTGGTCCCCTGCGGGCCGTCTTCCAGAATGATGCCCATCTCGGTCAGACGGTTACGCGCCGCATCCGCCGCTGCCCAGTCTTTCGCCTGACGCGCTTCCAGACGCGCCTTAATCAGCGCTTCAATCTCCGCCACTTCGCCGTCGTCCGCCTGCGCGCCGCTCTGCAGGAACGCGTCCGGCTCCTGCTCCAGCAGGCCGAGCACGGAAGAGAGCTTGCGAAGATGGGACGCCAGCGCATTCGCCGCGGCCATATCTTCTGACTTCAGGCGGTTCACTTCGCGCGCCATGTCGAACAGCACGGAGTAGGCTTCCGGGGTGTTGAAGTCGTCGTTCATCACCTCGATGAAGCGCGCTTCGAACGCCTCGCCGCCCGCGGCAGGAACAGAGCTGTCGGTCCCGCGCAGCGCGGTGTACAGACGCTCCAGCGCCGAACGCGCCTGCTTCAGGTTCTCTTCGCTGTAGTTCAGCTGGCTGCGATAGTGGCCGGACATCAGGAAGTAACGCACGGTTTCTGCGTCGTAGTACTTCAACACGTCGCGCACGGTGAAGAAGTTGCCCAGCGATTTGGACATCTTCTCGCGGTCAACCATCACCATCCCGGAGTGCATCCAGTAGTTCACGTACTCGCCGCCGTGGGCGCAGGTGGACTGCGCGATTTCGTTTTCGTGGTGCGGGAACATCAGGTCCGAACCGCCGCCGTGAATATCGAAATGTTTGCCCAGCTGCTTGCAGTTCATCGCCGAACACTCAATGTGCCAGCCCGGACGGCCTTCGCCCCACGGGGACGGCCAGCTTGGTTCGCCCGCTTTGGACATTTTCCACAGCACGAAGTCCATCGGGTTACGCTTCACGTCAACCACGTCTACGCGCGCGCCGGCCTGGAGCTGGTCCAGATCCTGACGGGAAAGCGCGCCGTAGGTTGGGTCCGTCGGCACCGAGAACATCACGTCGCCGTTATCCGCCACGTAGGCGTGACCGCGTTCGATCAGCTTCTCGGTGATCTCGATAATTTCATGAATATGGTGGGTCGCACGCGGCTCGCTGTCCGGGCGCAGGATATTCAGGGCGTCAAAATCTTTGTGCATTTCGACGATCATACGGTCCACCAGCGCAACGAAGCTTTCGCCGTTTTCATTAGCGCGCTTGATGATTTTATCGTCGATATCGGTGATGTTGCGCACGTACTTCAGCGTATACCCCAGGAAGCGCAGGTAGCGTGATACCACGTCGAAGGCAACAAAGGTACGGCCATGGCCGATATGACAGAGATCGTAAACCGTAATACCACACACGTACATGCCGACTTCCCCGGCATGGATAGGTTTAAATTCCTCTTTTTGGCGCGTCATTGTATTAAAGATTTTTAACATCGAAGATTCCATGTAAACACGTGTGTGGACGAAAACCGGGTATTCTACCCGTAATTCAAACCCGAAGCAGCACACAATGCAAGGTGATCGCATCCTGTGGTTATGCTATAACAAGCCCCTATAGATGACCCGAACGCGGGTCGACGTACCACAATAACGGAACAGGATGCAAAAATGGTTACTTTCCACACTAATCATGGCGATATCGTAATCAAGACCTTTGATGACAAAGCGCCTGAAACAGTTAAAAACTTCCTGGACTACTGCCGCGAAGGTTTCTACAACAACACCATCTTCCACCGCGTGATCAACGGCTTTATGATCCAGGGCGGCGGTTTCGAACCTGGCATGAACCAGAAAGAGACCAAAGAAGCGATCAAAAACGAAGCGAATAACGGTCTGAAAAACACCCGCGGTACGCTGGCAATGGCCCGTACTCAGGCACCTCACTCCGCAACCGCGCAGTTCTTCATCAACGTGGCTGACAACGACTTCCTGAACTTCTCCGGCGAAAGCCTGCAGGGTTGGGGCTACTGCGTATTCGCCGAAGTAGTTGAAGGTATGGACGTGGTTGACAAGATCAAAGCCGTCTCTACTGGCCGCAGCGGTATGCACCAGGACGTTCCTAAAGAAGACGTTGTGATTACAAGCGTGACCGTCAGCGAGTAATTCGTGGCGACACTCTTTATTGCGGATCTACATCTGCAAACGGAAGAACCGGCGATTACCGCCGGTTTTCTGCGTTTTTTACGCGGTGAAGCGAAAAGCGCCGATGCGCTGTACATTCTGGGCGACCTGTTTGAAGCCTGGATTGGCGACGACGATCCTAATCCGCTGCACCGTGAAATGGCCTCCGCCATTAAGGCGCTGGTTGATTCCGGCGTCCCCTGCTACTTCATCCACGGCAACCGTGATTTCCTGATAGGCCAGCGCTACGCCCGCGAAAGCGGCATGACGCTGCTGCCGGAGGAACAGGTGCTCGACCTCTATGGCCGTAAGATACTGATCGTGCACGGCGATACGCTCTGCACCGACGATACCGGCTACCTGGCGTTTCGCGCCAAGGTCCATACACCGTGGATCCAGAGGCTGTTCCTGGCACTGCCGCTGTTTATCCGCAGCCGTATCGCCGCCAAAATGCGCGCGGGCAGCAAAGCCGCCAACAGCAGTAAATCCATGACCATCATGGACGTGAACCCGCAGGCGGTTGTCGACGTGATGGAAAAACATCGCGTCCAGTGGCTTATCCACGGGCATACCCATCGTCCTGACGTGCATTCCCTTATCGCCAACGGCGAACCCGCCCACCGCGTAGTGCTGGGCGCGTGGCACACTCAGGGGTCAATGGTCAAAGTCACGCCGCAGGGCGTTGAGCTGATCGCCTTTCCTTTCTAAATACCCCACCGCACTAAATGATCAAGAACATTCAATTTTATTGAATGATATCGGCAAATTGTTTCGATTTTAATCACTCCGTGGTCGGTCTATTATTTATCACATCAGGGCAACACGCCCTATCCCAAACAAAACACTTAAGGAATACGACCATGAAATCTATCAAAACTTTCGTTGCAGTTGCGGCTCTCTCCCTGGTTTCTTTCGGTACTTTCGCACAGAGCATTAGCGCGACCGGTTCAACTCTCGACCGTGCAGAAGCGAAAATTGCTGCCCAGGCCGCTGAACAGGGTGCCTCTTACAAAATCACCAGCGCACAGTTCAACAACCGCGTACACATGACTGCAGAACTGACTAAATAAGAACACAGATTGCCGTGCCGCCAGTTGAGACTTGCGACAGCGACAAGACGATGAGGAAGGAACAGAGAATGAAAAAAATCAGCATCGTGAGCGCCCTGCTGTTAGCAGCTTTCGTGTCCACTGGCGCAATGGCGGCGGAGAATCGCTTCTCCATGCCCGAAGCAGGCTCAAATATGGACACCGGCATGGTGAATCATATTGACGTCAGCCACGCGTTCGACAAAGAAAACCTGACCGCAGGGGATCTTCAGTAAACGCCTAAAACAGACCGCCAAATGCGGTCTGTTTTGTTATGCATTCCCGCCCACAACGGCTCACCTTTTAACCGCGCAACCGTTTTCCTTGCCCGTATTACATGCTATTCTCTGTGCCCTCGAAAGCAGTGTGTTTCGCACCACAGGAGTTTTAAGACGCATGTCTTCCCGCAATAATCCGGCGCGTGTCGCCATCGTGATGGGGTCCAAAAGCGACTGGGCTACCATGCAGTTCACCGCCGAAATCTTTGAAATCCTGAATGTTCCGCACCACGTCGAAGTGGTCTCCGCGCACCGTACCCCCGACAAACTGTTTAGCTTCGCCGAACGCGCCGAAGAGAACGGTTACGAGGTGATTATTGCCGGTGCGGGCGGCGCAGCACACCTGCCGGGCATGATTGCCGCTAAAACCCTGGTGCCGGTTCTGGGCGTCCCGGTGCAAAGCGCCGCGCTAAGCGGCGTGGATAGCCTCTACTCTATCGTCCAGATGCCGCGCGGCATTCCTGTCGGCACGCTGGCGATTGGCAAAGCGGGTGCCGCAAACGCCGCCCTGCTGGCGGCGCAAATTCTGGCGACGCACGATAAAGCGTTGCATCAGCGTCTGGCGGACTGGCGTAAAGCCCAGACCGACGAGGTACTGGATAACCCTGACCCGCGGGGTGATGCATGAAGCAGGTATGCGTCCTCGGCAACGGCCAGCTAGGCCGGATGCTGCGTCAGGCCGGCGAGCCGCTGGGCATTGCCGTCTGGCCCGTCGGGCTGGACGCCGAGCCGGAAGCCGTGCCGTTCCACCAGAGCGTAATCACCGCCGAGATTGAACGCTGGCCGGAAACCGCGCTGACCCGCGAGCTGGCGCGCCATAACGCCTTCGTGAACCGCGACGTGTTCCCAATCATCGCCGACCGCCTGACGCAGAAACAGCTGTTCGACAAGCTCGGCCTGGCGACCGCGCCGTGGCAGCTCCTGTCCGACAAAAGCGAGTGGAATGACGTCTTCGCGATGCTGGGCGAGCTGGCGATCGTGAAGCGTCGCGTGGGCGGCTATGACGGCCGCGGGCAGTGGCGCCTGCGCGCCGATGAAACTGCAGAGCTGCCGGACGACTGCTACGGCGAGTGCATCGTTGAGCAGGGCATTAACTTCAGCGGCGAAGTATCGCTGGTGGGCGCGCGCGGGCACGACGGCCACACCGTGTTTTATCCGCTGACGCACAACCTGCATCAGGACGGCATTCTGCGCACCAGCGTCGCCTTCCCCCACGCAAATGCTGACCAGCAGGCGCAGGCGGAAGAGATGCTCTCAGCCATCATGCACGAGCTGGGCTATGTCGGCGTGATGGCGATGGAGTGCTTCATCACCCCGTCCGGCCTGCTGATTAACGAGCTGGCGCCGCGCGTGCACAACAGCGGCCACTGGACGCAAAACGGCGCGTCCATCAGCCAGTTTGAGCTGCACCTGCGCGCGATCGTCGATCTCCCTCTGCCGCAGCCGGTCGTCAACAGCCCGTCGGTGATGATCAACCTGATCGGCACCGATCTGAACTATGACTGGCTGAAGCTGCCGCTGGTGCATCTGCACTGGTATGACAAAGAGGTACGCGCGGGGCGTAAAGTGGGTCACCTGAACCTGAACGACGCCGATACGGACCGCCTGAGCGCCACGCTGGAAGCGATCGTCCCGCTGCTGCCGCCGGAGTATGCGAGCGGCATCGTCTGGGCACAATCAAAGCTAAAATAGCTCTCCCTCCGCCGGGGAGTTGATATTCCCCCTCCCCGGCGTAAAATCCCCGCCCATTGCTGCTCAGTTTTCTTCTGGAATAACCATGAACGATGGAACGGACTATCGCGCGATCCTCGCGTCGGATACCCCTTTGATCGACGTTCGCGCGCCGATCGAATTCGCCCAGGGCGCGATGCCTGCGGCTATCAACCTGCCCTTAATGAACGACGACGAACGCGCCGCCGTCGGCACCTGCTATAAGCGTCAGGGACCGGACGCCGCGCTGGCGCTCGGCCATAGCCTGGTGAACGGCGACACGCGCAGCGCGCGCATCAGCGCCTGGCGGGAAGCCAGCCTTGCTCATCCTGAGGGCTATCTCTGCTGCGCGCGCGGCGGCCAGCGTTCGCACATCTCACAGGCGTGGCTGAAAGAGGCGGGCGTCGAGTACCCGCTGATCCGCGGCGGCTATAAGGCCCTGCGTCAGACGGCCATTCAGGTGACGGTCGAGCAGTCACAAAAGCCGATGGTGCTTATCGGCGGCTGCACCGGAAACGGTAAAACGCTGCTGGTGAAGCAGCACGCCCAGGGCATCGATCTGGAAGGGCTGGCGCACCATCGCGGCTCATCATTTGGCCGCACGCTGACGCCGCAGCTTTCCCAGGCCAGCTTTGAAAATCATCTTGCCGTCGAGCTGCTGAAAAAAGACGCCGCGCGCTGGGTGCTGGAAGACGAGGGCCGGATGATTGGCTCTAATCACCTGCCGGAGTGCCTGCGCGACCGCATGGTTGACGCCCCTATCGTGGTCGTCGACGATCCGTTTGACGTCCGTCTTGAGCGCCTGCGCGAAGAGTATTTCGACCATATGTGGGCCGATTTTTCTGCCGCCTACGGTGAAGACGCGGGCTGGAAAGAGTACAGCGAGTACCTGCATCACGGCCTGTTCGCCATCCGCCGCCGTCTGGGGCTGCAGCGCTTTGCGGAATTCACCGCGCTGTTAGACTCCGCGCTGCTGGAACAGCTTCGCTCCGGCAGCACCGACGCACACTTCAGCTGGCTTGCGCCGCTGCTGAAGGACTATTACGACCCGATGTACGGCTATCAGCTGGAGAAAAAAGCGGAGAAGATTGTGTATCGCGGGACGTTCGAAGAAATTGCCGAGTGGCTTAATCGCTGAAAAAAGCCGGGTGGCGGCTACGCCTTACCCGGCCTACATGTTCTACCCGTCTGTTCCCTCTCCCTTTCAGGGAGAGGGTTAGGGTGAGGGTTAGAAGTCGTAGCGCAGACGCACCAGGTTCATGTCACCCAGATCGTCGGTGCTGGAGGTGAACACGTGTTCGTAATCCACGCGGAAACCGTAATCCAGCTGGAAGCTGATACCCACGCCGTTGTCGATGCGCTGGTAGTTACGACCGTTCACGTACTCGATACGATCGCCCATGAAGTAAGGCTGGATAGACTTAACCGCATACTGACCGATTGGGAATTTATACCCTGCGAAGTACTCGATACCCCATGCATCACCGGCAAAGTAGTTGTTAGTCGATACTTTTTTGGTGGTCATGAAGTTCTGGTACCAGCCGCCGCCGGCAGAGAAGGTCCAGTTGTCCGGCGTCCAGCTCAGTGCGGTACCCAGGATGTTCTGGTCGTAGGTTTTGCTGTCGCCGTTTTCCGGGTTACGCATGTCTGCACGGGTATAGTTCCACGCAGCGCCCCAGGTCAGATCGGTGGTCAGGTGGTAATCCAGACCCAGCGAGCCGCCGCCTTTACGCTTGTAGCGCAGGCCGTTGCCCGGCAGGTATTCACTGTCTTCAAACAGGTAAGATGCGTAGATGTCTGCATCGCCCACGGTTTTCTTATATTTCAGCATCTGGCGTGAACGATAAGAACCGTCGTAGTCGCCGTTGATCCCGTTACCCGGCGCCTGACCAATCATGTCATAGTCCCAGATATCGGTTTTCACGCCAACCACATCATAGTAAACGCTGTTTTGTTGACCGAAGGTCAGCGTACCCCAGGTATCGCTCTTCAGGCCGGTGTACAGCATACGGCGAGAGGTGTTGTTCGCACCTTCTGCGTAGTGGTTGTCCCAGTCGAACAGCGCAGGAATATTCACGCCCAGCTCGTAGTAGCTGATCCAGCTGATGTCATCAAACAGGTAGTAATCTGCTGCAAAACGGAAGCGGGTGCCGCCGTCGAAGCCGTTACGCTTGTAGGAGCCTTTGTCGCCGTCGCCGGTCATCATGTTGAACTGAGGACGGATGCTGCCGCCAACGGTGAAGTTCAGGCGGCTCAGCGGATCGCCCGCCTGAGGATCTTGTTTCAGAACCGTGATTTCCGCTTGCGTTGCGAAGGACGTTAATGCCACTGCCGCGCCGATCGTTGCCGCCAGCGCTGATTTTTTTATAGTCATTATTTTTCCTTGATAGACACGCTGCTAAATATTTAGCAGGTGAATATTAACTGGAAATAATCTGGCTGTGTGGGCGGGTTTTTAATGATTTGTGCTACTAACGCTTGTGGTATTACCGTTTTGTGCTACTAAGCGATTACGCACCAGCATATAAACCGGTGCGTAATCATCACGGATGTAAATTAACTGACAAACTGTCGGAACAGCGCTTTACCTTTTAAAAGCCGCGTTCCGAGCCAGCCGCCGCACAGCGACAACAGCACCGCGCCGCACGCCGGCAGCGTGATCCACAGCCGCCAGTCCGGCTCCCACGGGAAGTCAAAGACTCTGGTCTGCAGGACCGCCAGCGCCGTCTCCGCACCAATGGCCGCCACCAGGCCGGCCACCAGCCCCAGCAGGGCAAATTCGCTCCAGAGCGTGGCGCGCAGCAGGCGCTTTCCTGCCCCCAGCGTGCGGTAAACCACCAGCTCCTGATGGCGCTGACGCATGCCAACCTGCACCTGCGCCAGCAGCAGCAGTACGCCGCAGATCGTCACCAGCACCACCATCACCTCCAGGGCACGGCTAACCTGATCGAGCACCTGACCCACCTGCTTCAGGATCGCGCCGATATCCAGCAGGCTCACCGTCGGGAATTCCCGGTTAAGCTGGGTCAGCATGCCGTTGCCGTTCTCCCAGCGGAAGCTCGTCAGCCAGCTCTGCGGCTGCCCGTCCAGCGCCCCTGCCGGGAAGATGAAGAAGAAGTTTGGCCGCAGGCTTTCCCAGTCCACCTTGCGCAGGCTGGTCACCTTCGCGCTGAAATCCTGCGTGTCGCCGGTAAAGGTCACGCTGTCCCCGAGCCTCACGTTCAGGCGCTTCGCCAGCCCCTCCTCCATCGACACTTCACCCGCTTTGGGTGGCCAGGTTCCGGCGGTGATCGGGTTGTGGTCAGGGCGCTTATCCTGCCATGTCAGGTTCAGCTCGCGGTTAAGCGATTCGTCTTTATTTCCGTCCGTCGACTGCCCGTTAATCTGCGTCAGGCGCGCGCGAACGATGGGATAGAACGACTCCGGAATAATGTGGTGCTCCGACAGGAAGCCCTTCAGCGGCGTGACCTGTTCCGGGGCAATGTTGATCAGGAAATAGTTCGGGCTTTCCGGCGGAAGCTGCTGCTGCCAGCGATCGAGCAGATCGCCGCGCAGCACCAGCAGCAGGGCCAGCAGCATAAACGACAGCGAAAACGCCGAAAGCTGGCTGAGCGTGGACCACGGCTGGTGCAGCAGGCGGTTCACCGCCAGCCTCACCGGCAGCGATTTGACCGTCAGCTTTCTCAACACGTTGAGCAGCAGCCAGCCCACCACGCCGCACAGCAGCGCCAGCACCACGGCCCCCGCCAGCACGGCCCACAGCAGCGTGCTGCCGCCCATCAGCCAGGCCAGCAGCCCGACCGCCACGGCGATAATCACCGGCAGATAAAACTTCAGCGGCCAGACGCTGGCAACCACGTCACGGCGCAGCACGCGCAGCGGCTGCGTTGCCAGCAGCAGCCGGTACGGGCGTAGCCCTACCAGCAGCGAAATCACCGTCATCGCGCCGATTGCCCATAGCCACGGCCAGAGGCTGGCGGGAGGAAGCGCTGCAGGCAGAACCGGCTTTAGCAGCACCATCAGCAGCTTCTCAAACAGCAGCCCGATAGCCCCGCCGGTCACGGCAGACAGCGCCAGCACCATCAGCCACTGGCCGACGATCAGCCTGCGCAGCTGCGCCCGGCCCGCGCCGAGGGTTTTGAGGATTGCCACCAGGTCGTAGCGGCTGCGGCAGTAGTGCCCCATCGCCACGGCGACCGCCGCAATGGCCAGCAGCAGGGTTAACAGCGCCGACAGCAGCAGGAACTGCTGGGAACGCTCAAGGGATTTGCCGAGCGCCCCTTCGTCCTGCTCCAGCCCGTACCAGCGGTGTTCCGGCTTGAGCTGCGGCAGGAGCCATTTTTCATACGCATCAAGCTGCGCGGGCGTACCGCCAAACTTGTAGCGCCAGGTGACGCGGCTCCCCGGCTGCACGGCGTTGGTTTTTGCCACGTCAGCGGTATTCATCAGCAGGCGTGGCGCAAGCTGGAACGGGTTGAAGCCCGAGTCGGGTTCCTGAACCACCTCCCCGGCAATTTTCAGCGTGGCGTCACCCACGTCGATGCTGTCGCCCGTTTTCAGGTTCAGCAACGCCATCAGGCGCGGGGCCAGCAGTACGGTGCCGGATGTCGGCTTCAGGCCCGCCGGGCTGGTCTGAAGCTCCCCGTACATGGGGTAGACATTATCGACGGCTTTCACGCTCGCCAGCTGCGGCGTGTCGCCCGCAAAGGTCATGGTCTGGAACGTAATCTGCTCGCCGACCTTCAGCCCCATCCGGCGGGCCTCATCTATCCAGCCGGGCGGAACGGCGCGCGAGCTTTGCAGCGTCCTGTCCCCCGCCATAAATTCACGGCTCTGCTGGCTGAGGCCTTTCTCCATGCGGTCGCTGACGCTGCCGAGCGCCAGCACGCAGGCCACCGCCAGGCTTAGCGCCAGCCAGACAATCAGCAGCGAGGGCGAGCGCCATTCGCGCCAGAACCAGCGTGCGATCATGCTTCCTCCTGCAATTCACCGTTCACCAGGCGCAGGCGTCGGTCACAGCGGGCGGCGAGCTGCGGATCGTGGGTGACCAGAACCAGCGTCGTGCCGTGCTCGCGGTTGAGGGAAAACAGCAGATCGGCAATTTTATCCCCGGTCTTACGATCGAGATTGCCGGTGGGTTCATCGGCGAATAACACTTCAGGCCGGCCGTTGAACGCGCGCGCCAGCGCCACGCGCTGCTGCTCGCCGCCGGAAAGCTGGGCCGGAAGATGGTTGAGGCGTTTGCCCAGCCCCAGCTGTTCCAGCAGCGCTTTCGCGTGATCGCGGCTTTCACGGGTGTTTTCCCCGCGCAGAAGCCCCGGCAGCTCGACGTTTTCCAGCGCGTTCAGGGTGGGGATGAGCATAAAGGACTGAAAGACAAAACCGATATGCCGGGCGCGCAGCGCGGCGCGCGCCTCTTCATCAAGCTGGTGCAGCGGTTGCCCAACAAGGTTGACCTCTCCACTGCTGCCGTCGTCCAGGCCGGCCAGAATCGCCAGCAGCGTGGACTTACCGGAACCGGATTCGCCAATCAGCGCGATGGTTTCGGCGCGTTTGACAACGAGTTCAACTCCGGTGAGGATGGAAAGCTCGTGTTCCCCCTGACCGACGGACTTCTTAAGACGATGAACTTCAACACTGTTTTCCGCTGGCATTTGCCCTTCCTGTTTATGATTCTGATGACCTTCCGCGCGGCGGCAGCGGACACGTTACTGGTTCTGGGCGACAGCCTGAGCGCGGGCTATCGCATGGCGGCCAATGCGGCCTGGCCGGCCCTGCTCAATGACAAATGGCAGACGCAAACCGCTGTCGTCAACGGCAGCATCAGCGGCGATACGTCGCAGCAAGGCTTATCGCGCCTTCCCGCCTTACTCAAGCAGCATCAGCCGCGCTGGGTGCTGGTGGAGCTGGGCGGTAATGATGGCCTGCGCGGCTTCCAGCCTCAGCAAACGGAGCAGACGCTGCGCACCATTTTGCAGGACATTAAGGCGGCCAATGCCCAGCCGCTGCTGATGCAAATTCGCCTGCCCGCCAACTACGGTCGTCGGTATAATGAGGCCTTTAGCGCGATTTACCCTAAGCTTGCCAAAGAGTTTGATATTCCGCTGCTGCCATTTTTCATGGAAGAGGTCTATCTCAAACCCCAATGGATGCAAGACGATGGTATTCACCCCAATCGCGATGCACAGCCGTTTATTGCCGACTGGATGGCAACACGGTTAGCCCCTTTAGTTAAACATGACTCCTGATTACGTGGAGATCCTGACAGGTAAAGTTATGCAAAAATCGGTCTTAATAACAGGATGTTCCAGCGGAATTGGCCTTGAGAGCGCGCTTGAATTAAAACGTCAGGGATTTTGGGTACTGGCGGCCTGCCGCAAACCCGAAGACGTCGACCGCATGAACGGGATGGGCCTTAAGGGCATCCTGCTCGATCTGGATTCGCCCGAAAGCGTTGAACGCGCCGCCGACGAGGTGATTACCCTGACCGGCAACCGCCTGTACGGCCTGTTTAATAATGCCGGCTACGGCGTTTATGGCCCGCTGGAGACAATTTCACGCGAGCAGCTGGAGCAGCAGTTCTCCGCTAACTTCTTCGGCGTGCATCAGCTGACCATGCGCCTGCTCCCGGCGATGGTGCCACACGGTGAAGGACGCATTGTGATGACCTCCTCGGTGATGGGGCTGATTTCTACCCCAGGCCGCGGTGCCTATGCCGCCAGCAAATATGCGCTGGAAGCCTGGTCAGACGCCCTGCGCATGGAGTTACGCCACAGCGGCATCAGGGTGAGCCTGATTGAACCCGGCCCCATCCGCACCCGCTTTACCGATAACGTGAACCAGACGCAGTCTGACAAACCGGTCGAGAACCCCGGCATAGCCGCACGTTTTACCCTCGGACCTGACGCGGTTGTCGCCAAAGTTCGCCATGCTTTTGAGAGCGATAAACCCAAAATGCGCTATCCGGTCACGCTGGTTACCCATGCCGTCGGCTGGCTAAAACGCCTGCTGCCGGGCCGGGTGATGGACAAAATTTTACACGGCTGAGTTGAAGCGCCGTCGCTCACCCCCATGTAAAGATCAAACTGATAAAAGAGAATTCCGCATGTCCGTACAGAATATCGTCAATATCACTGAAGCTAACCTGCAGCAGACGCTCGAACAGTCGATGACTAAGCCGGTGCTGTTCTACTTCTGGTCTGAGCGCAGCCAGCACTGCCTGCAGCTGACGCCGGTACTGGAAAGCCTGGCCGCGCAGTATAACGGTCAGTTCATACTGGCGAAGCTGGACTGTGACGCCGAGCCCATGGTGGCCTCTCAGTTTGGCCTGCGCGCCATCCCAACGGTGTACCTGTTCCAGAACGGTCAGCCTGTGGATGGCTTCCAGGGGCCGCAGCCGGAAGAGGCGATCCGCGCCCTGCTGGATAAAGTGCTGCCGCGTGAAGAGGAGCTGAAAGCGCAGGAAGCCATGGCGCTGATGCAGGAAGGCAAATATGACGAGGCGCTGCCGCTGCTGAAAGACGCGTGGCAGCTGTCGAATCAGGATAGCCAGATTGGCCTGCTGCTGGCGGAAACGCAGATCGCCCTGCACCGTTCAGAAGATGCAGAAGCCGTGCTGAAAACCATTCCGATGCAGGATCAGGACACCCGCTATCAGGGCCTGGTGGCGCAGATTGAACTGCTGAAACAGGCGGCGGACACTCCGGAGATCCAGCAGCTTCAGCAGCAGGTTGCCGACAACCCGACGGATGCCGCACTGGCAAGCCAGCTGGCGCTGCAGCTGCATCAGGTGGGGCGTAACGAAGAGGCGCTGGCGCTGCTGTTCAGCCATCTGCAAAAAGACCTCGCCGCCGCAGACGGCCAGGCGCGCAAGATGTTCCAGGAGATCCTGGCCGCGCTGGGCACCGGTGACGCGCTGGCCTCGAAGTATCGCCGTCAGCTGTACGCGTTGTTATATTGATGCACTTTGCCCGGTGGCGGCTTCGCCTTACCGGGCCTACAAAAGCACGAATCGTAGGCCGGGCAAACGCAGTGCCGCCCGGCACAATCACCGCACGTTTTTCAACTGCGTCACCACCAGCTGGTGACGCGAGTTGTAAAACTTCCGGTAGGTTAAATAGCAGGCAATAATGGTCGACAGGCTGGCCGTAGAGAGCAGCATAAAGGTCACCATGATCTGATACTTAATCGCTTTCACCGGATCGATACCGGCAAAAATCAGCCCCGACATCATCCCCGGCAGGCTCACCAGCCCCACCGTTTTCACCGAATCCACCGTTGGGATCAGCGACGAACGGATGCTTTCGCGGATTAACCGCGCAGAGGCCACCTTCGGCGTTGCCCCAAGGCTCAGCTTCTCCTGCAGCTGCTGCTGTTCGCTGCTAAATCGCTGCCCCAGATTGTTGTAGCACAGCCCCACGGCCACCATCGCGTTGCCGGCGATCATCCCGGAGATCGGAATCACCTGCATAGGGGTAAATTCAATAGAGCCCGAGAGAACCAGCACCGCCAGCGTAAGCGCCGTTCCGGTGGTGATGGCAATAAACGATGAAATGAATGCTTTATCGATGTACTTGCTGCGCTTCTGCGCGTTCCAGGCCGCGTTGAAGCAGATAAAGAGCACCATCAGCAGCGTTAGCACCGCGTGGTTGACGTTGAAAATGTACTTGAGCACATAGCCAACGATGATGAGCTGGATTACCGCGCGGCAGATGCTCCACAGGATATCTTTCTCCAGCCCCAGCTTTTCCCGGTAGCTCACCACGATTGCGACCAATACCAGCACCATCGATAGCGCCAGCGATTCGTTAGTTATATTATGTTCACCCACGGTGTGCCTCCTGCATTTTCCCACCCTGCGGCGCCAGCCTGATGACATCATCCGCATGGGTAATTTCATTTGCGTCGTGCGTCACCCACAGCACAGCGATGTTCTGCTCCCGCGCGTAGCGATGAATGATGTCGTTAACGTTGCGTTTATTGTCGTCGTCCAGCGCGCTGGTGATCTCGTCGAGGAGCAGCACCTTCGGCAGAAACTGCAGGTTGCGGATCAGCGACACGCGCTGTTTTTCTCCGCCCGACAGCTCGTGAATGGATTTGGTGAGCGTTTCCTGGGGCAGGCCAAAGCGGGCGAGATCGGCAATGAACGCTTCCGGCTCCGGCGTTTTTTCGCGGATCTGCCACGGGAAAATCAGGTTGTCGTAAACCGTCTCGCCAAACAGGGAAGGCGTTTGCACACAGTAGGAGACCTGCTGGCGATAGCGTTCCGGCGAAAGCGTCGCGATATCTTTTCCTTCAAACATAATGGTGCCTTCCGTCGGGCTGAGCAGCGAGGCCACAATCTTCAGTAACGTGCTTTTACCGCAGCCCGAGGGGCCCGTGATGAGTTTGAATTCACCCGGTGAGAGGCTTATATCCACGTGCTGAAGGATGATATTACCACCGACATGAAAGCCAACGTCCTTAGCCTGCAAGAGCTTCGTTTTATTGTTCATCTCTGTTCCCTTTTAACGCATCACTTATTGAACACATTTTACAGTTTATCTTTACAGTTTACAGTGTGACCACGCTGGCAGTTCCGCACCCAGGGTTTAGAACCTTCGTTAAAGTGGTGTTAAACTCTGCGCGCAGCACAATAAGGAAGTACCAGAATGTCTAATAATCACACTTTTTATGAGTTTTCCGCGCTTGAACCCGGGGTAAAAACAATAGACCAGCTTCTTGCGGCTATTGCTTCTGAATCTGTTACGGCATTTGTCTTTGGCGGAGAGCTGGTCAGGTTCGTCAACGGTCTGCTGAAGATGAAACCCGTTATCCAGCTTAAAAATTGCCGTTTTGCCTTTGATAATGGCGCTCGCTTTGTTGAAGTTGATAGCAAAGGGAATGTTAAAGAGTTTGAACCAGGGCAAGTTCCGGCCTGGTTTCAGGATCCGGGTGAGTTTGCCCGAGGCCAATGGTTAGTTAACCATGACTTTGCCGATCTGGTCACGCCAGAGTTCATTCATGCTTTTATCGAACGTTTCCCTGACGTAAAGAAAAGACGCGAGCATGCAAATCTCCTCTTTGACCTGCAGCTCGGCAAGATGTCAGCGGCAGCAGCGCAGCCGGTGCACAAAAGAAGCGGAAATATTCAGGGGAAAACAACCAAACCCCGCGTTACGGACCTTCAGTCTTTCGAACTCTTCGGTCAATTCTATAGCCGACTGAAAGAGGCCGTAAACGCCGATCGTTTCCCGACCCTGCAGGTCCTGACCGGCTACGAATCAATGAATGAAGCCCCTACATCGCTCAAAGGAGCGGTCCGTACCTGGTTTAAGGGCATTACAGGCCAGCTTCCCCCCAACAATAAGCGCGTGGGCGCGGGCAATTCGGCGCTCTTTTGTGCGCCAATCCGGGAACAGCTGCAGCACGTAGATGAAATCGGGCTTGAGGCATACTACCAAAGTCTCTCTAAAGCGATTGCGGACGCCGGTGAAGATACGCTTATTGCAGACTTTACCTTCCATTATAAATAACCTTTTTTCCTGCCCCGCTTTCTGCGGGGCTGCTTATTTCCCGAGAGTCTGTTTCCCACCTCTTTACAGGGGCGAATTTCCCCCCAATAGCCGATATACTTACGGCTAACAAACACGCGGATTTTCTTATCACAGCATGCAAAACAGGAGGTTTTTATGCTCATCGTTATTCCTGTCCTTATTTTCGTCGCGCTGGTCATCGTGGGCGCGGGTGTCAAAATTGTCCCGCAGGGCTATCAGTGGACCGTAGAGCGTTTCGGTCGATACACCAACACGCTGCAGCCGGGATTAAGCCTGATCGTGCCGTTCATGGACAGAATTGGTCGCAAGATCAACATGATGGAACAGGTACTGGATATCCCTTCTCAGGAAATTATCTCCAAGGACAACGCCAACGTTACCATCGACGCGGTCTGCTTTATTCAGGTCATCGATGCGCCAAAAGCGGCCTATGAGGTGAGCAACCTCGAGCTGGCCATCGTCAACCTCACCATGACCAATATTCGAACGGTGCTCGGCTCGATGGAGCTGGACGAGATGCTTTCCCAGCGCGACAGCATTAACACCCGCCTGCTGCACATTGTCGATGAAGCGACGAATCCGTGGGGGATCAAGGTCACCCGCATTGAGATCCGCGACGTGCGTCCGCCGGCGGAGCTGATCGCCTCCATGAACGCCCAGATGAAGGCCGAGCGAACCAAGCGTGCCTATATTCTGGAAGCCGAAGGGGTGCGTCAGGCCGAGATCCTCAAGGCAGAAGGTGAAAAGCAGTCGCAGATCCTGAAGGCAGAGGGCGATCGTCAGTCCGCATTCTTACAGGCCGAAGCGCGTGAACGTTCAGCCGAGGCGGAAGCCCGCGCCACCCAGATGGTCTCCGAGGCGATTGCCGCCGGTGATATCCAGGCCGTGAACTACTTTGTCGCGCAAAAATATACCGACGCGCTGAAAGAGATCGGCTCTGCGAACAACAGCAAAGTGGTGATGATGCCGCTGGAGGCCAGCAGCCTGATGGGCTCCATCGCGGGCATTGCGGAATTAATCAAAGACAGCGGGAACGAGCGCAAAAAATGATTGAGCTGATCGTTGCACATCCTCATGCCTTCTGGCTAAGCCTCGGCGGCTTATTGCTGGCGGCGGAGATGCTGGGCGGCAACGGCTACCTGCTGTGGAGCGGTATCGCCGCAGTGATTACCGGGCTTCTGGTCTGGATCCTGCCGCTGGAGTGGGCGTGGCAGGGCGCGCTGTTTGCCGTCCTGACGCTGGTGGCGGCGTGGCTCTGGTGGCGCTGGCTGAACAAACGGGTTAAGGAACAGACGCCCGCAGACGCACACCTTAACCAGCGCGGACAGCAGATCGTCGGCAAGCGCTTTACGCTGGATACTACGCTGGTCAACGGGCGCGGGCACATGCGCGTGGGCGACAGCTCGTGGCCCGTCGTGGCTGACGACAACCTCAGTGCCGGAACGCAGGTTGAAGTCATTGCGGTGGAAGGCATTACCCTGCGGGTTAAGGCCTGTTAAGCATGCGCCTTACGGTGACAGCAGCCAGAAAGGTTGTCGATAATCGGGCAATCGGCGCTGTCATCTCCCGGACATGATGCCGCCAGCCCCAGGAGCTGCTCGCGCATCGCCTGTAGTTCGACAATGTGGCGTTCGATCTCCGCCACTTTTTCCAGCGTGCGCTTTTTCACGTCGGCGCTGTGGCGCTTCGGATCGTTGAACAGGTTAACCAGCTCGCCGCACTCTTCCAGATTAAACCCCACCTGCCTTGCCTGGCGCAGAAGCGTCAGTTCATCAAGATGCAGCTGCGTGTAGCTGCGGTAGCCGTTTTCGCTGCGCAGCGGCGGCGTGACCAGCCCTTTCTCTTCATAAAAGCGAATAGCTTTGCTGGTTAACCCGGTTTTTTTCGCAACATCACTGATATTCACATTTCCCCCTTGACCTTCCCCTTGATGGAAGGTTTAACCTTCATAACAGTTAGCGAAAAGCGTTACTCCGGTCAACTACTGACCAGTTCATTATACGGGAGTTTTGTTATGTCTCACACTATAGACCTGACGCTGGACGGCCTCTCCTGCGGCCACTGTGTCAAACGCGTTAAAGAAAGCCTGGAACAGCGCCCTGACGTTGAAAGCGCTGACGTGACTATCGATCGTGCCGCCGTGACCGGCAGCGCCAGCGCCGACGCGCTGATCGATACCATTAAGCAGGCCGGTTACGGGGCGGAGTTAAGCCACCCAAAGGCTAAACCGCTGGCAGAGTCATCATCCCCGTCGGAAGCGCTGACAGCGGCCACTCCTGAGCTTCCGGCAGCGGATGACATTGACGACAGCCAACAGCTGCTGATCAACGGCATGAGCTGCGCCAGCTGCGTCTCCCGGGTACAAAACGCCTTGCAGGCCGTACCGGGCGTCGCGCAGGCACGGGTCAATCTTGCGGAGCGCACCGCGCTGGTGATGGGCAGTGCCTCCGCCGCAGATTTAGTGCAGGCGGTTGAGAAAGCGGGCTACGGTGCGGAGGCCATCGAAGATGATGCCAAACGCCGCGAGCGCCAGCAGGAAACGGCGGTTGCCACCATGAAGCGCTTCCGCTGGCAGGCGATCGTCGCCCTGCTGGTCGGTATTCCGGTAATGGTGTGGGGCATGATCGGCGACAACATGATGGTCACCGACGACAACCGCACGCTGTGGCTGGCGATTGGCGTCATTACGCTGGCGGTGATGGTCTTTGCTGGCGGGCATTTCTATACCAGCGCCTGGAAGAGCCTGAAAAACCGCACCGCGACGATGGACACCCTGGTGGCGCTCGGAACGGGCGCGGCGTGGCTCTATTCCATGAGCGTGAACGTCTGGCCCCAGTGGTTCCCGATGGAAGCGCGGCATCTCTACTATGAAGCGAGCGCGATGATTATCGGCCTGATTAACCTGGGCCATATGCTGGAAGCCCGCGCCCGTCAGCGCTCCTCGAAAGCGCTGGAAAGATTGCTCGATTTAACCCCGCCGACGGCCCGCGTGGTCACGGACGAGGGGGAGAAAAGCGTCCCGCTGGCGGACGTCCAGCCCGGCATGACGCTGCGCCTGACGACGGGCGACCGCGTTCCGGTTGACGGTAAGATAACCCAGGGCGAAGCCTGGCTGGATGAAGCGATGCTGACCGGCGAGCCTATCCCTCAGCAGAAATCAGACGGCGACGCCGTTCATGCCGGTACGGTGGTGCAGGACGGCAGCGTGCTGTTTACCGCCAGCGCCGTCGGCAGCCACACGACGCTGTCGCGTATCATCCGCATGGTGCGCCAGGCGCAGAGCAGCAAGCCGGAGATCGGCCAGCTCGCCGATAAAATCTCCGCTATTTTTGTTCCCGTCGTGGTCTGTATCGCCCTGCTGAGCGCGGCCATCTGGTATTTCTTCGGCCCGGCACCGCAGATTGTCTACACCCTGGTGATTGCCACCACGGTGCTGATTATCGCCTGTCCGTGTGCCCTTGGCCTGGCGACGCCGATGTCGATTATCTCCGGGGTAGGCCGCGCGGCCGAATTTGGCGTACTGGTGCGGGATGCCGACGCGCTGCAGCGGGCCAGCACCCTCGACACGCTGTTGTTTGATAAAACGGGTACGCTGACCGAAGGCAAACCGCAGGTCGTGGCGGTGCACGCTCTCGACTTCTCTGAGGCTGACGCGCTGCGCCTTGCCGCCGCGCTGGAGCAAGGGTCCAGCCACCCGCTGGCCCGCGCCATTCTTGACAAAGCCAGTGAAGTGACTCTGCCGCAGGTGAGCAACTTCCGCACCCTGCACGGGCTCGGCGTCAGCGGTGAAGCCGAGGGCCACACGCTGCTGCTGGGCAATCAGGCGCTGCTGAATGAAAACGGTGTTGATACCTCGGCGCTTGAACACGAGCTGAACGCTCAGGCCTCGCAGGGCGCTACGCCGGTTCTGCTCGCCGTTGACGGCAAAGCCGCCGCGCTGCTGGCCGTTCGCGACCCGCTTAGACAGGACAGCGTTGATGCGTTGAAACGCCTGCATCGCGCGGGCTATCGCCTGGTGATGCTGACCGGGGATAACCCCACTACCGCCAACGCCATTGCCAAAGAGGCGGGCATTGATGAAGTGATCGCTGGCGTGCTGCCGGATGGCAAAGCCGACGCTATCAAGAACCTGCAAAGCCAGGGTCGTCAGGTGGCGATGATCGGCGACGGGATCAACGACGCCCCGGCGCTGGCGCAGGCTGAGGTGGGTATTGCCATGGGCGGCGGGAGCGATGTGGCCATTGAAACGGCGGCCATTACCCTGATGCGCCACAGCCTGATGGGCGTTGCGGATGCGCTGGCCATTTCGAAAGCCACGTTGCGCAACATGAAGCAGAACCTGCTGGGGGCGTTCATCTACAACGCGTTTGGCATCCCCATTGCCGCCGGGATTTTGTGGCCGCTGACCGGCACGCTGCTGAACCCGGTAGTCGCGGGGGCCGCGATGGCGCTCTCCTCCATCACCGTGGTGAGCAACGCCAACCGTCTGCTGCGGTTTAAACCGAAAGCGTAGAATGCCAGAAGTAGGCCGGGTAAGCGCAGCGCCACCCGGCTTTTTTTGCCTGATGGCGCTGCGATTATCAGGCCTACGAAACCTGACGGCGTTCGCCTATTGCGCCCCCCTTCCCCACGCGCTAGCATGAACCTTTCCGGTCATGGAGCGCGTATGAGCCTGTTTAATCGTATAAAAGCGTCGTTTCGCGCCCTTTTCCCTCGCCGCTATACCTGGCCCGGTATGGATATTTCGCTACCCGGTGGACAGCATCTCCATCTGGTCGGCAGCATCCATATGGGCACGCAGGATATGTCTCCCCTGCCACCCGGCCTGGTAAAACGCCTGAAGAGCGCCGATGCGCTGGTCGTCGAAGCGGATATCTCAGGTCACGACTCGCCCTTTGCCGGGCTTGAAAGCGATCGTCCTCTGGCCGAGCGGCTGAATGAGCAGCAGTTCACCGAGCTGACGCGCCTCGCCGATGAGGTTGGCGTGTCCCTCTCCATGCTGGATACTCTGCCGCTCTGGCAGATTGCGATGGTGTTACAGGCCACGCAGGCGCAGCGTCTTGGCTTGCGCGGCGATTACGGCATCGATTACCAGCTGTTGAATGCGGCGAGGGCGCGCAGCATGCCCATCATCGAGCTGGAAGGCACCGATAGCCAGATAGCCCTGCTTCGCCAGCTTCCCGACGACGGCCTGATGCTGCTGGATGACACGCTGACCCACTGGCACACCAACGCGCGGCTGCTGCAAACCATGATCGGCTGGTGGCTGAATGCCCCGCCGACGGACGGTAAGCTGGCGCTACCGTCGACGTTCAGTGAATCGTTGTATGACGTGCTGATGAACGAGCGCAACAAAGCCTGGCGAGAGACGCTGCACGCTCTGCCTGCCGGATATTACGTTGTGGCCGTTGGCGCGTTACATTTGTACGGAGAAGGGAATTTGCCGTCGCTGCTGAAATAAAAAAATGGCCAATATTTCTATTGGCCCGTCAAAGAGGAATTTCATCGTTTTTATTATGCCGAAGGAGACCTTCGGTTGAGCCGATTGTCGCTCAAAGTGACCATCACTGCCAATACTATTGCGCAAGATGGTGCTATTTTTTAGACAAACGTCAGGCGTATGCTGTTGGCATGAATTGTCTGTCGCAAGAAGGATAGCTATGACTCCCGCCGTTAAATTACTCGAAAAAAACAACATTTCCTTCCGGATCCACACTTACGATCACGATCCGAATGAAACCAACTTTGGTGACGAAGTGGTGCGCAAGCTGGGGCTAAACGCCGATCGGGTCTACAAAACGCTGCTGGTGGCGGTAAACGGGGATATGAAGCATCTCGCCGTCGCGGTCACGCCCGTTGCCGGGCAGTTGGATCTGAAAAAGGTCGCGAAAGCGCTGGGAGCAAAAAAGGTCGATATGGCCGATCCGATGGTTGCGCAACGCACCACCGGGTATCTGGTCGGCGGCATCAGCCCGCTCGGGCAGAAAAAACGCCTGCCGACGCTGATCGATGCGCCTTCACAGGAGTTTGAGACGATCTATATTTCGGGCGGCAAGCGCGGGCTGGATATTGAGCTGGCCGCAGACGATCTGGCGGAAATGCTGGACGCGAAATTTGCGGATATTGCGCGCCGGGAGTAAAAGAAAAGCCGGGTGGCGGCTACGCCTTACCCGGCCTACATTTTGCACCCGTAGGCCCGGTAAGCGCAGCGCCACCGGGCAAAACAACAACCCGCACTACTGCCAGCTCACCTCACCCTTCGGCTCATAGGCATTCACGTCAATCGGTGAATTCTGCTGGATATACTGTTTCAGCACTTCCGCGTCGATAAAGCCGGTATTCACATAGCCCGGTTTGTTATCGATATGCGGATAACCGTCGCCGCCGGTGGCGTTAAAGCTTAACGTTGCCAGACGGTACGTTTTAGCCGGGTCAACCGGTTCGCCCTTGATCTTCAGATCGTTAAGCTTGCCCTCTTTTGCGTTAAAGCTAACGTTGGCAAACTGCGGATAGGCACCCGAGTCCGGCTTCATCTGCGCGACGGCGGTGAGGTACTCAATAACCTCTTTACCGCTCATGTCCGCATACACCACCACGTTGCCGAACGGCTGCACCTTGAGCACGTCCTTGTAGGTGATGTTCCCGCCTTCGATGGAATCACGAATGCCGCCGCCGCTCATCACGCCAAAGTCCGCACCGGTGCGCGCCATTTGCGCCGCCAGCACCAGGTGGCCCATATTGGTCTGCACGAAGCGCACCTTGCTGCGATCCCCTTCCAGTCTACCGTTCAGCGTCCCGATCTTCACGTCCAGCTGGGCCTTGCCCTTGCTCTGGAACGGCGTCAGCAGGGAGAGCATCTGCTGATTCTCATGGATCTCAGGCGTGTAAAGTACGCGCTCGCTTTTCCCGTCCGGGTAGGTCACTTTCTTCTTCAGGTTGACCGGAATAAGCTGATAGTGCACCAGCTTCATCTCGCCGTTGCGGAACTCGAAATCGGCACGACCGACGTATTTCCCCCACTCGTGGGCCTGGACAATCCAGATACCGTTTTGACGATCCGGCGCGCACGGCGTGCCGGGCACGTAATCCACCTGCTTTTTATTCTCAGACGCCATGCACACCGGATCTTGTGAGTGACCGCCCACAATCATCGCCAGCGAGCCTGCCGGCAGGCTGCGCGCCATCTCCACGTCTCCCGGCGCGTTGGAGCCGTGCTCGCCGTTATCGTAGTGGCCCATATGGGTAGTGGCGATAATCACGTCCGGCTTTTCGTTCTGCTGCAATTCCTGGATCACCAGCTTCGCTTCGTCTGCCGGTTTGCGGAATTCGATATCGGTAAAGAATTCAGGGTTGCCAATTTTTGCCGTGTCGTCGGTGGTTAAACCAATGACCGCAATTTTGAGGTCCTGACGCTTAAACAGCGCCCATGGCTTAAACAGACGCTCCCCGGTGCTTTTTTGATAAATATTGGCGGAGAGGAACGGGAATTTGGACCACTTTTCCTGCTGGCGAAGCACGCTCAGCGGGTTGTCGAACTCATGGTTGCCAACGGCCATCGCGTCGTAGCCAATTAGGTTCATGCCGCGAAAGTCAGGCTCGGCATCCTGCAAATCGGATTCCGGGACGCCGGTATTAATATCGCCTCCGGACAGCAGCAGCACGCTGCCGCCTTCTGCGGCGACCTCTTTGCGAATACCGTCCACCAGCGTTTTTTGCGCCGACAGGCCATATTCACCGTATTCACTGCGCCAGAAATGGCCGTGGTGATCGTTGGTATGCAGAATAGTGATTTTATAGGTTTTATCTTTTTCATACGCCTGCGCGGGTGAACTCATCATCCCCCAGGCCGCTATCAACGCCAGCGCGACGCCACGCTTCATTAACTTCATCATCTCTCTCCCTGACCAATAGACAAACGCAAAAATTACAGTGACTCACAAGAATAGACAAATATGTTTTCAGAATTGCGACTTTCTTCAAATGTCGCGGACGGGTATGTTAGTTGGATAATAATTACACCCTGCATTTCTAATAACAAAACGACGTGGTATTTATGGCAATCAGTGAATCAACCCAGCCCGTTTCGGGCGCTCCGGCGTCGCCGCCAAAATCGCGCACCTCATTTAAAGTATTAGGCGCAATCAGTCTGTCTCACCTGCTCAACGACATGATCCAGTCGCTGATCCTGGCAATCTACCCGCTGCTGCAGTCTGAGTTCTCGTTAACCTTCGTGCAGATCGGGATGATCACCCTGACCTTCCAGCTGGCCTCCTCGCTGCTGCAGCCGGTGGTGGGCTACTGGACGGACAAATACCCGATGCCGTGGTCGCTGCCGATTGGCATGTGCTTTACCCTAAGCGGGCTGGTGCTGCTGGCAATGGCGGGCAGCTTTGAAGCGGTGCTGGTCGCCGCCGCGCTGGTGGGAACGGGTTCGTCGGTGTTCCACCCGGAGTCGTCACGCGTGGCGCGCATGGCCTCCGGCGGACGGCACGGGCTGGCGCAGTCCCTGTTCCAGGTGGGCGGTAACTTCGGTAGCTCCCTCGGCCCGCTGCTGGCAGCGGTGATCATCGCCCCGTACGGTAAAGGCAACGTGGCGTGGTTTGTGCTTGCCGCCCTGCTGGCGATCGTGGTGCTGGCGCAGATCAGCCGCTGGTACGCTGCGCAGCACCGCGTGAATAAGGGCAAACCTGTAGCGAAGGTTATTAATCCCCTTCCCCGCAACAAGGTTATCCTGGCCGTAAGCGTGCTTCTGGTGCTCATTTTCTCGAAATATTTCTATATGGCGAGCATCAGCAGCTATTACACCTTTTACCTGATGCAAAAATTCGGATTATCGGTACAAAACGCCCAGTTTCACCTGTTTGCCTTCCTCTTTGCGGTGGCGGCAGGCACGGTTATTGGCGGGCCTGTGGGCGATAAAATTGGGCGTAAATATGTCATTTGGGGCTCGATCCTCGGCGTAGCGCCGTTTACCCTCATTTTGCCGTACGCAACCCTTGAATGGACGGGGATTTTAACCGTTATCATTGGTTTCATCCTCGCGTCCGCCTTCTCGGCTATCCTGGTCTACGCGCAGGAGCTGCTGCCCGGGCGTATCGGTATGGTTTCCGGCCTCTTTTTCGGTTTTGCCTTCGGTATGGGTGGCCTTGGAGCCGCGGTGTTGGGGATGGTTGCGGACCACACCAGCATTTTCCTGGTCTATAAAATCTGTGCTTTCCTGCCACTTCTGGGGATGTTGACCATATTCCTGCCTGACAACCGTCACAAAGCATGATTTACAGGCCGCCAAAGTTAAACTTTGGCGGCCCCACCCCCTCATACCATAAGGGTTTCGTCTTCTTACCCTTGCCGATTTTGTCATATCCTGCTTTTTTGCATCCATATTGCCGTTTTATTCAAACTTCAACAATTATTCATAAACATAAGCCTGAAAATTGTCATAAACTATTAATCGGCTTTTTGGTATTCACACCAAAAATGGAACACTCACCGCGAAAGGAGACGGAATGCACCACGCCACACCGCTTATCACCACCATTGTTGGTGGACTTGTGCTTGCTTTTATCCTTGGCATGATTGCCAACAAACTGCGTATTTCTCCTCTTGTCGGCTATTTGTTAGCGGGTGTTCTGGCGGGTCCTTTCACGCCAGGTTTCGTGGCGGATACCAAACTGGCTCCTGAACTGGCGGAATTGGGCGTGATTCTGCTGATGTTTGGCGTGGGCCTGCATTTTTCCCTAAAGGACCTGATGGCGGTAAAGTCGATCGCCATACCGGGTGCGATCGCCCAGATAGGGGTGGCGACGCTGCTGGGGATGGCGCTTTCGGCGATGCTGGGCTGGTCACTGATGACCGGCATCGTGTTTGGGCTGTGTCTTTCAACCGCCAGTACCGTGGTGCTGCTGCGCGCGCTTGAAGAGAGACAGCTGATAGACAGCCAGCGCGGACAAATCGCGATTGGCTGGCTGATAGTTGAAGATCTGGTGATGGTGTTGACGCTGGTTCTGCTGCCTGCCGTCGCCGGGATGATGGAAAAAGACAACGTCGGCTTTGCCTCGCTGGCGCTGGACATGAGTATCACCATCGGTAAAGTCGTGGCCTTTATCGCCATCATGATGCTGGTGGGTCGCCGCCTGGTGCCGTGGATCATGTCCCGCAGCGCGGCGACGGGCTCCCGCGAGCTGTTTACGCTCTCCGTTCTTGCTCTGGCGCTGGGCATCGCCTTTGGCGCCGTTGAGCTGTTCGATGTTTCCTTCGCGCTGGGCGCGTTCTTTGCCGGGATGGTGCTGAACGAGTCCGAGCTGAGCCACCGCGCCGCGCACGACACCCTGCCGCTGCGCGACGCGTTCGCCGTGCTGTTCTTTGTCTCCGTCGGGATGCTGTTTGACCCGATGGTGCTGATCCATCAGCCTCTGGCGGTGCTGGGCACGCTGGCGATCATCATCTTTGGTAAATCGGCGGCGGCCTTCTTCCTGGTGCGTATGTTCGGCCACTCGCCGCGTACGGCGCTGACTATCGCCGCCAGCCTGGCACAGATTGGTGAGTTCGCGTTTATCCTGGCGGGCCTGGGTATGGCGCTGAATCTGCTCCCTCAGGCCGGACAAAACCTGGTGCTGGCGGGGGCGATCCTCTCCATCATGCTAAACCCGGTGCTGTTTGCCCTGCTGGAAAAATACCTCGATAAAACCGAAACGCTCGAAGAGCTGACGCTGGAAGAGGCGACGGAGGAAGAGAAGCAGATCCCGGTGGATATCTGCAACCACGCGCTGCTGGTCGGCTTTGGCCGCGTGGGGAGCCTGCTCGGTGAGAAGCTGATGGCGCAGGGCATTCCGCTGGTGGTGATAGAAACATCGCGCACCCGCGTCGACGAGCTTCGCGAGCGCGGCATTCGCGCGGTGCTGGGTAATGCAGCGAACGAAGAGATTATGAATCTTGCACACCTCGACTGCGCCCGCTGGCTGCTGCTGACCATCCCGAACGGCTATGAAGCCGGTGAGATTGTGGCTTCCGCGCGCGAGAAATGTCCAACGATTGAGATTATCGCCCGGGCGCACTATGACGACGAGGTGGAGTACATTACCGAGCGCGGCGCGAATCAGGTGGTAATGGGCGAGCGTGAGATTGCGAATACTATGCTGACGCTGCTGGAGAAACCGCCGGTTGAAGAGGCGGTGACGGGTTAATTTTGGTGCGGCCTGGTCCCCTCACCCCAGCCCTCTCCCCATAGGGGAGAGGGTGTTCAAGTTCCCTCTCCCCATAGGGGAGAGGGTTAGGGTGAGGGGTTTTCTTTTAGCAATCAACGATCCCAATACGCCTCTTCGAGGCTGTCTTCCCGTTCCGGCAGGCCACGCGTTAAGCGCGGGGAGTGCTGGTTCAGCACCTGATAGCTCACGCGGTTCGCGTACTTACATACCTGCGCCAGCGACGAATAGGTCAGCCAGCTAAACGTGTGCTTGCTGGAGTTCGGCACGTTGGTTTTGTGGTAGGCATTGGCGGTGATGTCGTGCAGCAGCGCCGCCAGCGCGCCGTCGCCCGCGCCGTTGGTGTTCATGATCTTCTCCGGCCCGCCCATGTATGGCGCGATGTGGGAGTAAATGCGCAGCGGGTTGGTGCAGTCTTTATGGCGCATACCGCGGCTGAACTCGTACTGGTTGAACTCGGCAATCGCCCCCGGCAGCAGCGGATGCTGGGTTTTGCGCTTGCTCTCTTCTTCCGTGAAGCCCGCCATATACAGGCCCACCGGCCCGGCGGTGCAGAGCACCAGATCCACCCAGTCCAGCGCTTTATCGGACGCCAGGAGCGGATCGCTTTCGCCGGTCAGCGCTTCGGCCTCTTCTTCGTTCATCGCCAGAATCGAAACGTGCTCCTTCAGGAAGGCCTGCCACCACTCCGGGTTATCGGCAATCACAAATTTGGTGCCCAGCGTCAGGACAACGGGTACGTCATATTTTTTCGCATACTCAATCGCCTTCATGGTCGCTTCCGGCATCGGTTCACCCGGCTTGCAGCGCACCAGATAGGAGGTCAGCACCAGCGCAGAGGCGCCCGCGATCACCGCTTCCGGGATGCTTTCGGCGCGCAGCTTGTTCATGTGGCCCGGGCTGATGGCAAAGGTACGCTCGCCGGATTCGCCAATCAGGGTAAAGCAGCGGCCAATCGGCCCGTCGACGCCCTGCAGGTAGTTCAGATCGGTACGGCTGGAGGTGTTGCAGAGATAGCGGTAGGCGTAGCCGCCGATTTCGATATTGCTGCACATCACGCCGAGCAGCACCGAGCGGTCGTCTGCCAGCACGGAGTAGTTGTGCATGGTATTGCCGATGGTGCCACCGGCGAACTGATGGGTAATCAGGTTTTCGCGCACCAGTTCCTGATACAGCGCTTCGGCAACGTCGTCCTCGATCACCAGCGAATGCCCGGCGCTCAGACCGTAACGCGCGACAAACGCATCGTCCACTTTGGCTTCAATATCCACCAGCGTCTGGTCGATACCCACCACCCACGCGGCGCTGGTTTCGTTTTCCGGCTGGATTTGCTGCAGGAGCGGATCGCGAGCGTTGACGGGGAAGTAGTGTTTAGATTTACGTTTACCGGGAAATTTCATGGTCTGAACTGTGCAAGGATTATGGGCCGGGAATGGTAGCACAAACCCGGCCTCAAGCGCGATCAGCGGCTTTTCGTCACCAGCGAGACCATCATGTCGATATGTTCAGGGGAGTCGTTAAGTGCCGGAATGTACTCGTACTTTGTTCCGCCCGCCTCGAGGAAGAACTCTTTATTTTGTACGGCAATTTCTTCCAGCGTTTCCAGGCAGTCTGCCGAGAAGCCCGGCGACATGACCTGAATATGCTTCACGCCCTTCTCGCCCAGCATTTTGAGGGTGTCGTCAGTATACGGCGTGAGCCATGGCTCGCGGCCAAAGCGAGACTGGAAGGTCATCATCACCTTCTCCGGCGGCAGTCCAAGGGCAGAGACCAGCTCGCGCGTGGTATCGCGGCAGCGCTGCGGGTAGTCGTCACCTTCATTGGCGAAACGCTGCGGAATGCCGTGATAGGAGAGCAGGAGCAGATCCGGCTCGCCGTGCTTTTCAAACGATGCGCGCGTGCTGCTGGCGAGTGCCTTGATGTACAGATCGTTATCCGCGTAGTCGCGAATAAAGGTCACCGCAGGAATGCGGCGTCGCGTCTTCAGAATACGCGCCAGCTCGTCCCACACGGCAGCCACCGTGGAGCACGAATACTGCGGATAGAGCGCCAGCACCACGATGTGGTCCACGCCCTGCGCGAGCAGGTTTTCCACCGCGCTTTCCAGCGAAGGTTTACCGTAGCTCATGCCGAGCGCGACGGGCATATCCGGCAGGCGGGCAGCCAGCGCTTTTTCCTGTCGGCGGCTGTACACCATCAGCGGCGAGCCCTCTTCCATCCAGACGGACTGGTAGAGTTTTGCCACGCGCGGAGAACGAATCGGCAGAATGACGCCACGCAGCAGCGGCCACCACAGCAGTCTCGGGGTATCCACAACGCGCGTGTCGCTTAAGAATTGTCGCAGGTAGCGTTTTACCGCGTCTGGAGTGGGTGCTTCTGGAGTGCCCAGATTGGCAAGCAGGATGCCGGTTTTCGCCTGACTCATTCACGCCTCTTAACCATTTGATAGGTTGTCAATTGTAGCGGAAATGCGTTTAAACGGAACCAATTGCAGTGAAAGGAAAAATGAGAATTTTTCTCACCCGGAGAAACCGGGTGAGAAGAGTGCATTAGCCGAGGATTTTTTCCAGCTCTGCACGTACGTCAGCCACGGCCTGGGTGCCGTCAACTTTGGCGTATTTGGTGTTACCCGCCTGCGCTTCTTTGGAGTAGTAGCCGATCAGCGGCGCGGTCATCTGATGGTATTCCACCAGGCGCTTACGCACGGTCTCTTCCTGATCGTCTTTACGGGTGGTCAGCTCTTCGCCGGTCACGTCGTCTTTGCCTTCAACCTTAGGTGGGTTGAATTTGATGTGGTAAACGCGGCCTGAGGCAGCGTGTACGCGACGGCCAACGATACGGTCAACGATCAGCTCGTCCGGCACGTCGAACTCCAGAACGTAGTCCACGTTGATGCCCGCTTCTTTCATGGCGTCAGCCTGAGGAATGGTGCGCGGGAAGCCGTCCAGCAGGAAACCGTTACGGCAGTCTTCCTGCGCAATACGCTCTTTAACCAGCGCGATAACCAGTTCGTCGGTTACCAGCTTGCCCGCGTCCATGATGTCCTTCGCCTGTTTGCCCAGCTCGGAGCCAGATTTCACAGCGGCACGCAGCATGTCACCGGTAGAGATTTGCGGAATACCGTATTTCTCCATGATGAACTGAGCCTGAGTTCCTTTACCCGCGCCCGGAGCGCCAAGCAGAATAATACGCATTGCGAAAATCCCCTCAAATGTCGTTTCAATTTTTCAAAAGCGCTAAACAATACCACCAGAACGGGCGTGGCTCAAGGAAGGCGGGGAAGCTGAAACGGTTAAGGGGGGAGATAATTTGGGTGAGTGCGGTTGGTTCCCCCTCACCCTAACCCTCTCCCCAAAGGGGAGAGGGAACGATTACACCCTCTCCCCTTTGGGGAGAGGGCAGGGTGAGGGGCAGGTGTTTAATTACGCCAGCAGCAGCGCATTCACACGCTTAATGAACAGGTTAGGATCTTCCAGCGTGCCGCGCTCGGCCAGCAGGGACTGATCCAGCAGCAGCTCAACCCACTCGGCGAAGCGGGCGTCGTCCTGGGTATCCGCCGCGCGTTTCACCAGCGGGTGATCCGGGTTCAGCTCGAAGATATATTTCACTTCCGGCATCGCCTGGCCCGCCGCCGCAAACAGCTTCGCCATCTGGGTGCCCATTTCGTCGGCATCGGTGGTGACAATTGCCGGCGTATCGGTCAGACGGTGCGTGAAGCGAACCTCTTTCACGCGATCGCCCAGCAGGGTTTTCACACGCTCAACGAACGGCTCCAGCGCCTTCTCGGCCTCTTTCGCGCTTTCGTCCACTTCGTCCGCCAGCTTGTCGATGGACTCGTCGGCTTTGGCAACGGACTGGAAGGATTTACCGTCGAACTCGGTCAGGTAGTTCATCATCCACTCGTCGATGCGGTCAGAAAGCAGCAGCACTTCGATGCCTTTCTTACGCAGCAGCTCCAAGTGAGGGCTGCTCTTCGCCGCCGCGTAGCTGTCGGCGGTGATGTAGTAGATTTTCTCCTGGCCGTCTTTCATGCGGGAGACGTACTCTTCCAGCGACACGGTCTGCGCGGAGGAGTCGGTATGCGTAGAGGCAAAGCGCAGCAGCCTGGCGATGGTTTCGACGTTCGCGGTGTCTTCCGCCGGGCCTTCTTTCAGCACCAGGCCGAACTGTTTCCAGAAGGTCTGATATTTTTCCGCATCGTCTTTCGCCAGTTTTTCCAGCATCTGCAGCGTACGCTTGGTCAGCGCGTTGCGCAGGTTGCGGGTCACCGTGCTGTCCTGCAGAATTTCACGCGAAACGTTCAGCGGCAGATCGTTGGAGTCGATCAGGCCGCGGGTGAAGCGCAGGTAGTTCGGCATGAACTGCTCGGCGTCGTCCATGATGAACACGCGCTGCACGTACAGCTTCAGGCCGTGCTTGTGATCGCGGTTCCACATGTCCCACGGCGCCTGCGCCGGGATGTACAGCAGACTGGTGTACTCCTGCTTTCCTTCCACGCGATTGTGGCTCCAGGTCAGCGGGTCGGTAAAGTCGTGGGCAATGTGCTTATAGAATTCGTTGTATTCGTCGTCTTTAATTTCAGACTTGTTGCGCGTCCACAGCGCCTGCGCCTTGTTGATTTTCTCCCAGGAGACAACGGTTTCACCGTCCTGTTCTTCCTGTTTTTCAATCTCAACCGGCAGCGCGATGTGGTCGGAATATTTGCTGATGATGGAGCGCACGCGCCAGTCGTTCAGGAAATCGTCTTCGCCTTCGCGCAGGTGCAGGGTGATCTCGGTGCCGCGATCCGCTTTGGTGATGTCGTCAACGGTGTACTCGCCTTCCCCTTTGGACTCCCAGAACACGCCGTTTTCGGCGCTTTCGCCTGCCGCGCGGGTGCGCACGGTGACCTTATCCGCCACGATGAACGCCGAGTAGAAGCCCACGCCGAACTGACCGATCAGCTGGCTGTCTTTCGCCTGGTCAGAGCCCATGGACTCGAGGAACGCTTTGGTGCCGGATTTGGCGATGGTCCCGAGGTGGTCGATCACCTCGTCGCGGTTCATCCCGATGCCGTTATCGGCGATGGTCAGGGTGCGGTTCTCTTTATTGAACGAGACGCACACGCGCAGCTCGCCTTCACCTTCGTACAGATCCGGGTTGGACAGCGCGCGGAAGCGCAGCTTGTCCGCCGCGTCCGAGGCGTTGGAAATCAGCTCACGCAGAAAGATTTCTTTGTTGGAATACAGGGAATGGATCATCAGGTGCAGAAGCTGTTTTACTTCTGACTGGAAACCACGGGTTTCTTGTCCTTTCATCTAAGTCGACCTCAACAATGCCATTTAATGGGGTTGTAAAACGTTGAGTGAGAGATGGGGATAAGGGGGGAGATTTTCAAGCGGAGGCCACGAATGCAGCCTCCGTTTGGTCAGAAAACAATCTTATGACGCCCGGCCAGCGAGTGCGACAGCGTGGTGCCGTCGACCATTTCCAGCTCGCCGCCCACCGGCACGCCGTGGGCGATGCGGCTGGCGTCAACGCCGTACTGCGAGCACAGTTCAGCGATATAGTTGGCGGTTGCCTCCCCTTCCACCGTCGGGTTGGTGGCGAGGATAACCTCTTTGATGGTCTCGGACTCAAGACGCTGTTCAAGGCGGTCAAGACCGATATCATCCGGGCCGATGCCGTCGAGCGGGGAAAGATGCCCCATCAGCACGAAGTAGCGGCCGGAAAACTGCCCGGTTTGCTCAATGGCGTAGATGTCCGCCGGACTCTCTACCACGCAAATCTGGCCGTTTTCCTGACGGCGCGGGTTCGTGCAGATGTTACACACGTCCTGCTCGGTAAAGGTACGGCAGTCCGCACAGTGACCAATTTCTGACATGGCGCGGGTCAGAGCCTGCGCCAGGCGCATCCCGCCGCTGCGGTCGCGCTGTAATAGCGTAAACGCCATGCGCTGCGCCGACTTCGGGCCAACGCCCGGCAGGCAGCGCAGTGCTTCCATTAACTGCGTGAGCAGCGGACTGGTTTGCATCAGAATGGCATCTTAAAGCCCGGCGGCAGCTGCATACCGCTGGAAACAGAGGCCATTTTCTCTTTCTGGGTTTCGTCGATACGGCGCGCGGCATCGTTAAACGCGGCGGCAACCAGATCTTCCAGCATCTCTTTGTCGTCTTCGAGCAGGCTTGGGTCGATTTCCACGCGGCGGCAGTTGTGCGCACCGTTGATGGTCACTTTCACCAGGCCGGCACCGGATTCACCCGTGACTTCCAGCTGAGCGATCTCTTCCTGCATCTTCTGCATTTTTTCCTGCATCTGCTGAGCCTGCTTCATCAGACCACCCAGACCGCCTTTTCCACCGAACATAGGCTTCTCTCTCTTTCACGTTTAAGGATTACAACCGTAAGTCAGACTCACGATCAAAGGGGGCGAATACTCTCTTCATCCAGATCGGCGTCGAAGAACCGGCGCAGGGTCTGAATGTTGTTATCCGCAATAATCGACTCGCGCGCCTGCGCGAGCTTCTCTTCATAAATAGCCTGACGCCATTCCAGCGGCGTGCGCACTGCGGGATTATCATCTTCAATGATAGTCAATTCAACCGGCGTGCCCTGCAATGCGGTGAGCGCCTCCGCCAGCGCCTTTTGCGCGCCCGGGGAGTTCAGGTGCCGTTGGCCAGGCCGCAGGTGCAGACGCACCTGGTTGCCGTCCTGCTCTTTCCAGGCGTTCAGCGCGACCTGCTCCACCAGCTTCGGCAGCTGCAGTTTGCTGACCTCGGCGGCCCAGGCGTCGCGCTCGATTGATTCTTCAGCCAGCTTCGCGGCAAGCTCCGGCGTTTTTTCGTGCTCCAGCGCCTTTTTCAGGGCTTTTGGCGTGGCGACCTCTTCCTTCACCGTTTCGATGATGGTGGTCGCCTTCCAGCGGTAGGCCTCTTCTTTCGCCGGGGCTTTTTGCTCGAGCGCGGACGGTGCCGGGCGCGACTGTACGCGCTCCGTTACCGAAGCCAGTCGTTCAAGCGCGGCGTTGTTAACCGGCCGCGCTCTTGCAGGCGCTGCCGGTTCACTCTTTTTTGGTTTGGTTGCTCCCTGCGCACGCTGTAGCTGGCTTCGTGCGGCAAGCACCGAACTGGTGGCATCCGACAGCGGCACGTTTTGCTGCGGCGGCGGTGTCGGCTGCGGCGGCACCTGCTGCGGCGACATCACCGCCGTGGGCGCGACCGGCGCGAAGGACTGCCGCGGCACTTCCGGCTCCGGCAATGGCATACGCGGGTGGAACGCCAGCGCGCGCAGCAGCGTCATTTCAACGCCCATCCGGCGATCCGGCGCGAACGGCAGCTCTTTGCGGCCAATCAGCAGCGTCTGGTAGTAAAGCTGAACGTCGGCAGGCGGCACGGTGCGAGCAAGTTCACGCATCCGCTGCTCAATGGCGGCCATATCCGCGCCGATGGCCGACGGAGAAAGCTGCAGCATCGCCACGCGGTGCAGCAGGCTGAGCATTTCAACCAGCAGCGCTTCCCACTCCACGCCTCGGGCGGCGGCAGCGTCAACCTGCGACATCACGCGCTCGCCGTTGGCGGCAATCATCGCTTCGATAAGCGACAGCGCCTGATCGTCATCCAGCGTGCCGAGCATGGTGCTGACCGCGTCGGTCGAGAGCTTGCCGTCACCGCTGGCAATCGCCTGATCGGTCAGGCTTAGCGCATCACGCAGGCTGCCGTCCGCCGCGCGGGCCAGCAGTTGCAGGGCGCGCGGTTCGTGGACGATCTTCTCTTCATCAAGAATGTGTTCCAGCTGAGCGCGGATCTGCTCAACGTCCAGCGCCTTCAGGTGGAACTGCAGGCAGCGCGACAGGATGGTGACCGGCAGCTTTTGCGGATCGGTGGTCGCCAGCAGGAACTTCACGTGTGCAGGCGGCTCTTCCAGCGTTTTCAGCAGGGCGTTGAAGCTGTGGCGCGACAGCATGTGCACTTCATCGATCAGGTAGACCTTGAAGCGGCCGCGCGCCGGGGCGTACTGCACGTTATCGAGCAGATCGCGGGTGTCTTCCACTTTGGTGCGCGAGGCGGCATCGATTTCGATCAGGTCGACAAAACGCCCCTGCTCGATCTCCCGGCAGTTATCGCACACGCCGCACGGCGTGGCGGTGATCCCGGTTTCGCAGTTGAGACCTTTTGCCAGCAAACGGGCAATAGAGGTCTTACCGACGCCGCGGGTGCCGGAGAAAAGATAGGCGTGATGGATGCGACCTAGCGACAAGCCGTTCGCCAGGGCCGTCAGCACATGTTCCTGACCGACAACGTCAGCAAAGGTTTGTGGTCGCCATTTACGGGCTAACACCTGATAACTCATGGGCAGGCTCTGCAACGCTGGAAGGTGAATTTATGGGGGGGAATGCTATCACAACCTCACTCATTGAGCGAGGTTGTGAGGAACGGGATTAATGACCCGGGAATGGCACCAGGCTGTAGCTGGTAATACCCTGTTTTTCCAGGCGCTGTTCGCCGCCCAGATCGAACAGGTTGATGATGAATGCCGCGTCGGTCACTTCACCACCCAGACGACGGATCAGCTTCACGGTCGCTTCAATGGTGCCGCCGGTCGCCAGCAGATCGTCCACCACCAGCACTTTGTCGCCTGGCTTGATGGCATCCACGTGGATTTCCAGCTGATCGGTGCCGTATTCCAGCTCGTAGCTCTCTGCGATGGTTTCACGCGGCAGCTTGCGCGGCTTACGCACCGGCACAAAACCCACGCCCATCGCCAGCGCAACCGGTGCGCCGAACAGGAAGCCACGGGCTTCGGTACCTACTACTTTGGTGATCCCGGCGTTTTTATAACGCTCAACCAGCAGTTCAATGCTGAGCGCGTACGCTTTCGGGTCTTCCAGCAAGCTGGTGACATCACGGAAAAGAATGCCAGGCTTTGGATAGTCCTGGATACTTTTGATGCTGTTTTTCAGATATTCAAGCTGCTGTGCAGTTGCGGTCATCGGTTTGTGCCTAAATGAAACAGTGTTACTCACAGCGCGCAACGAGTCGGCCAAGGCAACAATTGTTTAACCTTTGACCAGGCGCACCTGTGCTCGAAAACGGTCGAATTTACTGGCTGCGCGTGATAATTGCAACAGCCATGATGAGGCTTCAGTGCTTTTGTTGCTTTTCATCAACCACGGGGATCCGCCACATAAAGAAAAGCAGACAGGTCAGGATCGCCAGCAGCAGAATACGCACCCACATCATGTTCACCAGCCATAATGAAATAGCGAAGGTGATGAGGATCGCTGCGATCGCGCGCGGCTTCGCGCCGGGCGGCATGGCGCGGTGTTTTTGCCAGTGGCGCAGATAGCCGCCAAACCACGAGCGGTAGAGCAGCCAGTGGTGAAAACGCGGCGACGAGCGGGCGAAGCACCAGGCCGCCAGCAGGATAAACGGCGTGGTCGGCAGTAAGGGCAAAACAACGCCCAGCGTGCCCAGCACTACCGCAAGCCAGCCAATGATGATTAAAATAGTACGCTGCATAATGCGAATCGTTATCAAACTGAACGGCTACTTTACCACTGGAGAGCGTTTTGAAAACAGCCCTGCTTCTTGAGACGCTACAAAATCAGCTGACGACGCTGCGCGCCAAGGCCACGCCGCTGATGGGACACGCCACGCTGAAGCCGCGCTTTGATCGACAGCTTTTTCGTACCCGCAGCACGTTAATTCAGGATTATCTTGCTGAGGCGCAAACGAATCTTGATGAGTTGCGCCACGCGGTAGAGGCGGAACAGCAGGAGCAGGTCGCCTGGCTTGCGGAACACCTCACCGAGCAGATCACCGCCCTGCACCGTGAAATCGCCGCCTGGCCGCTGCGCGCCTGGGACAGCCCCGCGCCGGGCCTCGGCAAATGGCAGCGCAAGCGGCTGGAGAACCAGGAGTTTGAGCGCCGTCTGTTTGAGATGAAGCGCGAGCGCGAGACGCGGCTTAACGCCGCCGAAACGCTTGAAGAACAGCAGCTATTGATGCGCGAAATAACCGCGCTGGAAGGGCGCATCGTCCGCTGTCGTCAGGCGCTGGACGAGATTGAACGCGTCATTGAACGGTTGACCCGTTAACAGGAGCCACACAGATGTCACTGGAAAATGCACCCGACGAGGTCAAGCTGGCCGTCGATTTGATTATGCTGCTGGAGAACCATGAGCTCCCGGCGGAGACGGTGCTGAAGGCGCTGGAGATTGTTAAGCGGGATTTTGAGGGGAAACTTCCCCCTCACCCTGCCCTCTCCCCTGAGGGGAGAGGGTAAAAAACAGCCCGCACCAGATTATTCTCTCTCCCTTCAGGTGAGAGAGTTAGGGTGAGGAGTCGGATCGTCACCCTTAATCTCGCGCTTCACTTCCGTATGCTCTTCACCTTTTTCGTTACGCAGGTGAACCTCAAGCTGGTTGAAGGCGATATTAATGTCGTTTTCACGGCACAGGCGATCGATCGCGCGGTTAAGTTCGTCGACGGTGTAGCTGCGATCGCGCAGCTCGCGCACGTACAGACGCAGCTCGTGATCGAGCGTGCTCGGCCCGAAGGTGGTGAAGAACACCGCTGGCGCCGGGTCGTGCATCACTTTCGGATGGTCAGACGCCGCCTTCAGCAGCACCTCTTTCACTTTGTCCAGATCGGAGCCATAGGCTACGCCGAGGCGGATCACCACGCGGGTGGTGGTATCCGAGAGCGACCAGTTGATCAGGCGCTCGGTCACGAACGCTTTGTTCGGGATGATCACCTCTTTGCGATCGAAGTCGGTGATGGTGGTCGCACGGATGCGGATCTTGCTGACGGTTCCTGAGAAGGTGCCGATGGTGACGGTATCGCCAATGCGCACCGGACGCTCGAACAGGATGATCAGGCCGGAAACAAAGTTACCGAAGATCTCCTGCAGGCCGAAACCAAGACCGACCGAGAGGGCGGCGGCCAGCCACTGCAGCTTATCCCACGAGACGCCCAGCGAGCCAAAGACCGTCATCGCGCCGACGATAATGATCACATAGTTCAGAATGGTGGTGATGGCGTACGACGCGCCCTGTCGAAGGTTCAGGCGGGACAGCACCAGCACTTCCAGCAGGCCCGGGAGGTTGCGGATCAGCGCCCACGCGACCACCAGCGAGACCAGCGCAAAGAGCAGGCTGCCCATGGTCACGCTTTTCATCACCGTGGCGCCCGCCTCGGTGCCGCTGTACTGCCAGAGCGTGACGCTATCGAGATAGGCAAATACGGTGATCAAATCAGACCAGATGGCCCAGAACATCACCCCGAACAGCGCCACCATCACCAGCATAGTAATACGCATCGTTTGCTGGTTGACCTGCTCCAGAGCGATGGTCGGCTCTTCCTGCGGCTCTGCGCCTTCTGCCCCCTCCTTCACCTGATGCTGACGACGCGCAATAGCACGGCGGTAGGCGATACGGCGCGCCGCCACGCTCAAGCCGCGCAGCACGGTCTGGAACAGCAGGTTCCAGACGATTACCAGATAGACCGTTTCGATCCAGCGGCCCGACAGGCGCAGGGTGGTATAGAAGTAACCCGTTGCGGTCAGCACCATCAGCGCCAGCGGTATGATCGCAAGCACGGTTACGGTAACCAGGCGAAGATTGTGGGACTCCTTATCGCGCCAGCTGTCGCGGCACATCGGCCACATCAGGACGGCAATCAGCAGCAGGTTCAGCATAATCACCAGCTGCCCCAGCACGTCATCCATCAGGTGCAGCGGGGAAAGCTCGGCCACAACCGACCAGAAGTGCAGCGGCAGCAGCGCCAGGCTGATGCGCACAATCTGGCGACGCCAATGGCTGGTGAGCTGCTCCGGCATGTTGAAGTGACGCACCGCCACGCCGTCTTTTTCCAGCACTTTCCAGCACAGGCCAAATACCAGCCAGAACAGCGCCAGTTTTTTGCTGAACGCCCACAGCAGATCGCTGATATTAAGCTGCATCGTCAGCAGGATCAGCCCGGCAGCCAGAATGAGCAGGCAGACCGGCAGGGCGCGGATCAGGTCAATCAGGATTGCCTTCGGCGTGTGCAGCTGGCTGTCGTTTCGCAGCTGCCCCACTTCGGAGGCCAGCTTCGCCTGGTATTTCTTGAGCCAGCCCAGGCGCCAGCGGATTAAGCCAGCAATCAGCAGCAGCGGCAATCCCGCCAGGAAGGCAATCATCACCGCGGGCCAGGCTTTCTCCCAGTTGACGGTGATTTTCATGCTCTTGATTTGCGCTTTCAGCGCTTCCGGGAAGGATTTGATCCAGTCCCAGTCCATCGGCTTGTTGCTGTTCACCCAAAAAATCTGCTGGGTCAGAATCTCCTGCAGGCTTTTCGAGACGCTCACCAGCTGCTGCTGGTTAATCTGCAGGTTGATGGCCATCATCAGCTGATTACCCAGCTGCTTGTTGAGCTGGTCGAGCAGCTCGCGGCGCATATCCACCACCTGCAGCAGCGCGTCGTGTACTTCCGGATTAACCTCGGCGGAGTGGCCCTCTTCCACCTTAGCGACAAAGCTATCGCTCTGGAAAAGCGCATCGCGCTGCTGGTTGACGTCGAACTGTTCCAGACGTAGATCGGCGATGCGGTTGGTCATGTCCTCCAGCTCGTCGGCGGACGGCAGCGTCTGCTGCTGCTGGTAGAGAATGCGCGAGAGCAGGAGGCTGCCTTTCAGCACCGCAATCTGCTCTTTAATGTTACGTTCAGCCTGCAGGGCGCGATCCAGCCAGTTTTTGACCTGGATGTTCTGCTGCACCAGCGAGTTACCGCTTTCCGTGGCCTGAATCAGGCGCTGGCTCAGCTGATGGTTAACGTCCAGCTCCTGCTTCACCAGCGGGTTGGCCTGAATGCGGGCGGTTTCATCCGGCGAGACGGCTTCCTGCGCCGTTTTTTCCGTCAGCGTCAGGCGCTTGCTGTTGACCGCTTCCTGAAGCAGCTGAAGCTGATGCTCCAGGCGGTTAATGTTTGCGGTGACGTAGTCGCGCTGTTTTTGCAGCGTATCCTGCAGCACCGTATTCCCTTCCAGGCTTTTACGCTGCTGTTCAATTTGCGCATTGAGTAAGGATTGCTGAACCAGCAGCAGGGTCTGCTGCGTCGGACGTAATGCGCCTTCGCCAACCGTCGTGCCGTTCAGGCGGTTGCGGACCTGCTGAAGCTGTTGAGACGCAGCATACATCGCGTTCTGCACGCGCTCCGGCTGGGTTTGCAGCGAAACCAGCTGGCTATTGTAGGTGGCGAGATCGGACTGCGCGGTTTGCAGATCGTCGAGCAGCTGTGCCACGCGTGACTCCAGCTGACGCAGCGAAAGCGTCGCGAGCGTTTTGCGGGTTTCATCGTCATTATCGACGTCGCTCAGGGCAGACAGCGCCTCTGTCGCCTTGCGCATGTTTTCCGGCGCCTGTGCGACTTTCTGACGCAGCGCCGCGGTTTCTGCTTTGACGCGCTCGATTTTATCAATCGACTCCAGCGTTTGGGTCAGATCCTGCTGGATGAGTTTATCCTGCGGCGTGAGGTCTTTTTGTTTGTTCAGCGTGTCGAGCTGGGACTGAACGTCGGTACGCGTGGGGATATCATTGCTGTTATCGGCGCGAGCCCACGTAAGCGGCGCGGTGACAAAGAAAAACAGCGTCGCGAAAAGAAATGCAAGAACAGGATGTTGCGAGCGATTGGTGTGCAGCATAGTCGTGAATGATGTCAGAAGATGACCGAAAATAGTCCGGCACGCAGAATATCACGCCCGTTGAAAGCGGGATAGCGCGAAGATTCTTATCTGAGCTAATTAAGCACTGAGCGTCGGGGCATCGCTGCGCAGCGTCGGACAGAACTGGCACATCTCCAGCAGAATCGCGACGTAGCTGCGCGCTTCCTGTTTAAGGTCAAAGGATTCCGGCGCGAAAAGCCAGTTTTCCATCAGCCCCGAAATATAGCTTCGCAGCAGAATAGCCGCCCGGCGGGTAAGTAAATTGGCGGGCAGCATGTTTGCCTGCATGCACTGATGAAGCGTCTGCTCAATGCGGTCGTAGCTCTCCAGACACAGGCTGCGCTGCGCCTGCTGGACGACGGCCATTTCGCCAACGAACTCGCATTTATGAAAAATTATTTCCATCATTAACCGGCGACGTTCTTCAACTACCGTTGCTTCAAGGATATATACTAATATTTCTCTTAATACTGAGAGTGGATCGTCAGGGAATTTTGCCCGATACTCAGTCTCAAGATCGCTAATGCTGGACTCTGAAAGTTGCCAGATTTCACCGAACAGATCTGACTTGTCTTTAAAATGCCAGTAAATCGCTCCCCGCGTGACGCCCGCGGCCTGAGCAATCTGCGCCAGTGAGGTTGAGGACACACCCTGCTGAGAAAACAAACGCATTGCCACATCCAGAATGTGTTGTCGGGTTTCAAGCGCTTGTTGTTTGGTTTTTCGTGCCATACGTCAGTGAATTTACAGGAGTCAGATTTACATACATTTATGAATGTATGTACCATAGCATGACGATAATATAAACGCAGCAATGGGTTTTTGGACTCAGGACCATTGATCAATTTGAAATCGGACACTCGAGGTTTACATATGAACAAAAACAGAGGGTTAACGCCTCTGGCGGTCGTTCTGATGCTCTCAGGCAGCTTAGCGCTTACAGGATGTGACGACAAACAGGCTCAACAGGGAGCTCAGCAGGTGCCAGAAGTTGGCGTGGTGACGCTCAAATCCGAACCTCTGCAGATGACAACAGAACTGCCAGGCCGCACCAGCGCATACCGCATTGCGGAAGTTCGTCCTCAGGTAAACGGCATTATCCTGAAACGTAACTTCACCGAAGGCGGTGATGTGAAAGCCGGTGAGTCTCTGTATCAGATTGATCCAGCAACCTATCAGGCGTCTTATGAAAGCGCTAAAGGCGACCTGGCGAAAGCCGACGCTGCAGCAAAAATCGCCCAGCTGACCGTGAATCGCTACAAAAAACTGCTCGGCACGAAATACATCAGTCAACAGGATTACGATACTGCCCTGGCAGATGCACAGCAGGCTAACGCCGCCGTTGTGGCCGCCAAAGCGGCTGTTGAAACCGCGCGTATCAACCTGGCCTATACCAAAGTGACCTCTCCTATCAGCGGTCGTATTGGTAAATCTTCCGTGACGGAAGGGGCGCTGGTACAGAACGGCCAAACGAACGCGCTGGCCACCGTGCAGCAGCTTGATCCGATCTACGTTGACGTGACGCAGTCCAGCAACGATTTCCTGCGCCTTCAGCAAGAGCTGGCAAACGGCACGCTGAAGCAGGAAAACGGCAAAGCCAAAGTTGAGCTTGTGACTAACGACGGTATCAAGTTCCCGCAGGCAGGCACACTGGAATTTTCTGATGTGACCGTCGATCAGACCACGGGGTCTATCACCTTACGTGCGATTTTCCCGAACCCGGATAAAACGCTGCTGCCGGGGATGTTCGTTCGCGCGCGTCTGGAAGAAGGGACTAACCCAACCGCAATTCTGGTACCTCAGCAGGGTGTGACCCGTACGCCACGCGGCGATGCGAGCGCGCTGGTTGTGGGCGCAGATGACAAAGTCGAAACGCGCAATATCACCGCAACGCAGGCGATTGGCGATAAGTGGCTGGTGACGGAAGGTCTGAAAGATGGCGATCGCGTGATTATTACTGGTTTGCAAAAAGTTCGTCCTGGCGCGCAGGTCAAAGCACAGGAAGTGAAATCTGACGAGAAACAACAAGCTTCGGCCGCTGGCCAGTCAGAACAAACCAAGTCTTAACTTAAACAGGAGCCGTTAAGACATGCCTAATTTCTTTATCGATCGCCCCATATTTGCGTGGGTGATCGCCATAATTATCATGCTAGCTGGGGGACTTGCGATCCTGAAGCTGCCCGTCGCGCAATATCCAACGATTGCGCCACCGGCGGTGACGATTTCCGCAACCTACCCGGGGGCTGATGCAAAAACGGTGCAGGATACCGTTACGCAGGTTATCGAACAGAACATGAACGGTATCGATAACCTGATGTACATGTCCTCAAACAGTGACTCAACCGGTACGGTTCAGATCACCCTGACCTTCCAGTCTGGTACGGATGCTGACATCGCGCAGGTTCAGGTGCAGAACAAACTGCAGCTGGCCATGCCGCTGCTGCCGCAGGAAGTACAACAGCAGGGCGTGAGCGTCGAGAAATCGTCAAGCAGCTTCCTGATGGTTGTCGGCGTTATCAACACCAACGGCACCATGACCCAGGAGGATATTTCCGACTACGTGGGCGCCAACATGAAGGACGCCATCAGCCGTACCTCCGGTGTGGGTGACGTTCAGCTGTTCGGTTCCCAGTACGCAATGCGTATCTGGATGGACCCAAACAAGCTGAACAACTTCCAGCTGACGCCGGTTGACGTGATCAGCGCCATTAAAGCGCAGAACGCCCAGGTTGCAGCCGGTCAGTTAGGCGGTACGCCGCCGGTCAAAGGCCAGCAGCTTAACGCCTCGATCATCGCGCAGACGCGTCTGACGTCCGCCGATGAGTTCAGCAAAATTCTGCTGAAGGTGAATCAGGACGGTTCGCAGGTTCGCCTGCGCGACGTGGCTAAGGTTGAGCTGGGCGGTGAGAACTATGACATCATCGCGAAGTTTAACGGTAAACCGGCTTCCGGTCTGGGTATCAAACTGGCGACAGGCGCTAACGCCCTGGACACCGCCACGGCGATCCGCGCAGAGCTGAAGAAGATGGAACCGTTCTTCCCGTCAGGTCTGAAAATCGTTTACCCGTATGACACCACGCCGTTCGTTAAAATCTCGATTCACGAAGTGGTCAAAACGCTGGTTGAGGCGATCATTCTCGTCTTCCTGGTGATGTACCTGTTCCTGCAGAACTTCCGCGCGACGCTGATACCAACCATCGCCGTGCCGGTCGTACTGCTCGGGACCTTCGCGATCCTGTCGATATTTGGCTACTCGATAAACACCCTGACGATGTTCGGGATGGTGCTCGCCATCGGCCTGCTGGTGGATGACGCCATCGTGGTGGTCGAGAACGTCGAGCGCGTCATGGCGGAAGAAGGGCTCCCGCCGAAGGAAGCGACCCGTAAATCAATGGGTCAGATCCAGGGCGCGCTGGTCGGTATCGCGATGGTCCTGTCTGCGGTATTTATCCCGATGGCCTTCTTCGGCGGGTCTACCGGTGCGATTTACCGCCAGTTCTCCATCACCATCGTTTCGGCAATGGCCCTGTCGGTGCTGGTGGCGCTGATCCTGACGCCTGCCCTGTGTGCAACCATGCTGAAGCCGATTCAGAAAGGTGGTCACGGCGAGCATAAAGGGTTCTTCGGCTGGTTTAACCGCATGTTTGATAAGAGCACGCACCATTACACCGACAGCGTGGGCAATATCCTGCGCAGTACCGGTCGTTACCTGCTGCTCTACATCATCATCGTGGTGGGCATGGCTTACCTGTTCGTTCGTCTGCCAAGCTCGTTCCTGCCGGATGAAGACCAGGGCGTGTTCCTGACCATGGCGCAGCTGCCTGCGGGTGCATCGCAAGAACGTACCCAGAAAGTGCTGGATGAAGTGACTGACTACTACCTCACCAAAGAGAAAGCCAACGTTGAGTCCGTGTTTGCGGTTAACGGCTTTGGCTTTGCGGGTCGTGGTCAGAACACCGGTATCGCCTTCGTTTCTCTGAAAGACTGGGCGGATCGTCCGGGCGAAGAGAACAAAGTTGAAGCGATTACTGGCCGTGCGATGGGCACCTTCTCGCAGATTAAAGACGCGATGGTCTTCGCCTTTAACCTTCCAGCGATTGTTGAGCTGGGTACGGCAACGGGCTTTGACTTCCAGCTGATCGACCAGGGCGGTCTGGGTCATGAAAAACTGACGCAGGCGCGTAACCAGCTGTTTGGTGAAGTGGCGAAACACCCTGACCTGCTGGTCGGCGTGCGTCCTAACGGCCTGGAAGATACCCCGCAGTACAAGATCGATATCGACCAGGAAAAAGCACAGGCGCTGGGCGTTTCCATTAGCGACATCAACACCACGCTGGGCGCAGCCTGGGGCGGGAGCTACGTAAACGACTTCATCGATCGCGGTCGCGTGAAGAAAGTGTACGTGATGTCCGAAGCGGAATACCGCATGTTGCCGAACGATATCAATTCCTGGTACGTTCGCGGCAGCAACGGCCAGATGGTACCGTTCTCCGCCTTCTCAACCTCGCGCTGGGAATACGGTTCACCGCGTCTGGAACGCTATAACGGTCTGCCTTCCATGGAAATTCTGGGCCAGGCCGCACCGGGCCGCAGTACCGGTGAAGCCATGAACCTGATGGAAGAGCTGGCCGGTAAACTGCCGGCGGGGATCGGCTATGACTGGACGGGCATGTCCTACCAGGAACGTCTGTCCGGTAACCAGGCCCCTGCCCTGTACGCCATTTCACTGATTGTGGTGTTCCTGTGTCTGGCGGCGCTGTACGAGAGCTGGTCGATTCCGTTCTCCGTTATGCTGGTGGTGCCGCTGGGGGTTATCGGTGCGCTCCTTGCCGCAACGTTCCGTGGACTGACCAACGACGTTTACTTCCAGGTGGGCCTGCTGACCACCATTGGCCTGTCGGCGAAGAACGCGATACTTATCGTGGAATTCGCCAAAGATCTGATGGAGAAAGAAGGTAAAGGCCTGATTGAAGCGACGCTGGACGCCGTGCGTATGCGTCTGCGTCCAATCCTGATGACGTCTCTGGCGTTTATCCTCGGTGTTATGCCGCTGGTTATCAGCTCTGGTGCGGGTTCCGGCGCCCAGAACGCGGTAGGTACAGGGGTAATGGGTGGTATGGTCACCGCGACCGTGCTCGCCATCTTCTTTGTACCGGTGTTCTTCGTGGTGGTTCGCCGCCGCTTTAGCCGCAAGAGTGAAGATATTGAGCATAATCACTCGGTAGAACATCACTGATACCGGTTTCATCCTATAAAAAGGCCGCTTTTGCGGCCTTTTTCATTTTAATGAGAAAATCATAAATTACGCTTATTGTTGTTCTCTTTATTTACGGCCATTGTATTTAGACATACCATAATTAATGGATAAGCTAATCAACGAACTCATCCTTTTTTTAATTTCATTTCTTCCGGTAACATATTAGGAATATTCCTAATAAGCCGTTCTATTGAAAGAGAAATCCGAATCTGGACTTCATCTGAAGGTTAATGCTAACTCAATGAAACGTAAGGATGACGTAAAAAAACAAGGATGGGTGAAGATAAAATTGTCTGATTCAGGATCGCCATTTGCGTAAAGGCTCGCAAACTGACGTTTTAATTGTAATTTTTCGTAATAGCGCGGTGAAATCTTGATCAGAGTGGCTTATAGTTAGGTTTATCAGGAACACAGCACCCGTGTGGCTAAGTAAGTTGTATCCATCCCGACATTGATGTTCGGTGACAAAAGGGGATGCGCTATGGACGAGTACTCGCCAAAAAGGCATGATATCGCGCAGTTGAAATTTCTCTGCGAATCCTTGTACCATGACTGCCTTGCTAATCTTGATGAAAGCAATCATGGCTGGGTGAATGACCCAACCTCTGCCATCAATCTACAGTTAAATGAGCTGATTGAGCATATCGCAACCTTCGCACTTAATTATAAAATTAAGTATAATGAAGATAATAAGCTGATTGAGCAAATTGACGAATACCTGGATGACACCTTTATGTTGTTCAGCAGTTACGGCATTAACGCACAGGATTTGCAGAAATGGCGTAAATCGGGAAATCGTCTATTTCGCTGTTTTGTCAACGTGAGCAGAGCTAACCCGGTTAGCCTTTCCTGTTAAAATTATTACAATTACTAAGGTGAATTTATGTCTGAAAAACCACTCACAAAAATCGATTATTTAATGCGCTTGCGACGCTGTCAGTCAATTGACACGCTTGAACGTGTCATTGAGAAGAATAAATACGAGCTTTCCGATAATGAACTGGCTGTATTTTATTCAGCGGCTGATCATCGGCTTGCTGAGCTCACAATGAATAAACTTTATGACAAAATACCCTCTTCCGTGTGGAAATTTGTCCGTTAATGTTCGAAGCGTCTCTTTAGAGGTTCTGCACCACTTTCTAAGCTGAATTCACCTTTCGAATTACGATCCCTGTGCGTACGCCAGGTCCCCGTGTAAAAAGTGCTCATCAGCAACAATGTTGTGACTGTAGTCACATCAGCTTTTCGGGAACGTTCCCTTTCTGGTTAATCCCCTTTACGCTGTGGTAAGTGTATCCAGAGAGGTTCCCATGAGTACTGAAAAACAGAAGATGATTGCAGGCGAACATTATCGCCCGGGTGATGAGACGCTAAGGGCCGACCGAATGCGTGCGAGACATCTGGTTCACCGCTATAACCATACCGCCCCCGATGAAAAAACCGAGCGCCAGACGATCCTGGCCGACCTGCTGGGGCAAAGTGAAGGGGCGTATATTGAGCCCAGCTTCCGCTGCGATTACGGCTATAACATTTACCTCGGCAAAGACTTCTACGCCAACTTCGATTGCGTGATGCTGGATGTCTGCCCCATTCATATCGGCGACAACTGCATGCTCGCGCCCGGGGTACATATATATACCGCGACCCATCCGCTGGATGCAGGCGAGCGGAACAGCGGCGTTGAATTTGGCAAACCCGTGACCATTGGCAATAACGTCTGGATTGGCGGGCGGGCCGTCATTAACCCTGGCGTAACCCTGGGTGACAATGTGGTCGTGGCGTCCGGAGCGGTAGTAACAAAAGATGTCCCTGCCAACGCGGTGGTCGGTGGTAATCCGGCGAAAATCATTAAAATGCTGTAGCTGAACTGTTATGGTCTTTCAGGGCATAACTGTTACTTTTTTCAGCCTGGTGGCTCCCCTAAAATAGGCAGATCCCCTGTATTTTCAACATTCATGAAGGTAAAAAATGACCGAGATACAGCGCCTGCTTACCGCCACCATCGACGATCTTAACATTCGCGAAAAGCGCGACAATCGCCCGCGCTTTAGCATTAGCTTTATCCGCAAACATCCGGGGCTGTTTGTCGCCATGTACGCGGCCTGGCTGGCAACGCTTGTGGTGATGCTAACATCCGAAACCCTGGTGGACTCCGTGTGGCTGCTCGTTGTGCTGTTTGTGGTATTTAACGCGTTCTTCTTTTTCGACGTCAACCCGCGCTATCGCTATGAAGATATCGACGTCCTTGATTTCCGGGTCTGCTATAACGGCGAGTGGTATAACACCCGCTATGTGCCATCGGAATTAATCGACAGCATTATGCATTCCCCGGCAGTAGAGACAGGCCTCAAAGAGAAACTGCAGAAAATGGTTTCAACTAAAGGCGATCTCTCCTTCTATGATGTCTTTACCCTTTCCCGCCCTGCTGCTGCGTAATTAACCTCTGTATGCGCCGGATACCCGGCGCGAATTGTGACGCGGAAGTATTGCCGTAACCCAATACCAGACCCGTTTGCCCCTGCCGGGCATCAAGGTAGTACCCGCTCAACGCGGCGGGAGCAAGCTGAAACGCCCTCGCCTGCTGGACAAGCCGCCGATCGTCGATGCCCTCAATCGACACCGTAAGATGCATTCCCCCTTCACCCGCCAGAATGCGGTGCGCCGTGGCCAGCTCCGCGTCCAGCGCCTCGCGTAGCTGCAGATAGCGTTTACGATAGAGTCGACGCATGGCGGCAAGATGGCGAGCGTAGTGCCCTTCTTCAATAAACAGCGCGAGGGTTCGCTGTTCTGCACGGTGACCGCCGCGCAATAACGCGCCGATGGCAGGGAGAGCCGCTTTCGCCAGGGCGGGAGGAAGCACCATAAAACCGATTCTGAGTGACGGAAAGAGCGTTTTGCTGAAGGTGCCGAGATAGACCACGGGCGCGTTGTTCACCATTCCCAGCATCGCCGGGACGGGTTCACCGGTGTAACGAAACTCGCTGTCGTAATCATCTTCAATAATCCAGGCGTTGTGCCGCTGGGCCAGCTCCAGCAGTGCCAGACGCCGCCGCGCGCTGAGCACGCTTCCGCACGGAAACTGATGCGAAGGCGAGGTGAAAATAAACGAAGGGGGCGGTGCCTGTTGCCCTTCCCAGCAGATCCCTTCTTCATCAACCGGCATACCTGCCATCGTCAGGCCTGCTTTTGCAAATGCGCTTTTTGCCCCGGCATAGCCGGGATCTTCTACCCATGCAACATCGCCCGGTTCACTCAGCAGCATCGTGCACAGGTTAACCCCTTCGAGTGCGCCTTCGGTAATCACTATCTGACTCGCGTCGCAATCAATACCGCGTGATATCGCAAGATGGCGGGCGATAGCCGATCGTAACGACGGTTCTCCAGCCGGATCGCCGTAGCCTAAAAGTGCACTGCCCTCCTCGCGCAGCACGCGATCGTACAGGCGGCGCCACAGCGGGAGAGGAAAATAATTGATGGCGGGCGTGCCCGGCGTAAAGGCCGGAACGGGTGTATCTCTGGCAACGGGAGCGGGAAGCTGCGCGACGCGTCTGGCAAGCGTGACGGCGGGCTCAGGTAAATCCAGGGCAACGTTACGCTGCGCCAGCTGCGCCACCCGCGTTCCCTGACGGCTGCGCAGGAGATATCCTTCAAGCGTAAGCTGCTCCAGCGCTGCGTTGACGGTGTTTCGGGACAGGGAAAGCTGCTGAGCCAGGGTACGCGAGCCGGACAGCCTGCTGCCGGGCTGCAATCTCCCGCACAAGATAGCCTCCCGCAGCGCCAGATAGAGCGCACGCTGCAGGGTTTCTTCGCCGCGTTTTTTCAGCGCAGCACTCACTAAAGTATAAAAATCGTCGCCCGGAATATTCATCCACCCTCCTCGTGGTACCAACAAAACATAGCGCGTTGGTTCTTTTTAAGGAACCAGTTATTCACTAGCCTGAAGCTCTTTCACTATCAAGGAGATGAAGATGAATACGTTTAACCAGTTTGGGCAGCCCGTAGGCGACGCGCTCGTCGACTGGCAGCCACGACCGCACCCTTCCCGGGCAACGTTTCAGGGTCAGTACTGCCGGCTGGAACCGCTGCGGGTGGAACACGCCGATGCGCTGTTTTCCGCTTATTCCCTTGCTGCAGACACGCGAAGCTGGACGTGGCTGCTGCGTGAGCCCGATGCGACCACAGCCGAATTTACCGGGTGGGTTGAAAGCGTGTGCGCGCTATCGGATCCAATGCATTTCACCGTTATCGATAATCAGACGCAGGCCCCGGTGGGCACGCTGGCGCTGATGCGCATCGATCCCAAAAATGGCGTCGTGGAGGTGGGGCACGTGCATTTCTCCCCGCTCCTCAGCCGCACGCCGATGTCAACGGAAGCTCAATACCTGCTGATGAAGTACGTGTTCGATACCCTGGGCTATCGACGCTACGAATGGAAATGCAACAGCCTGAACGAGCCTTCCCGCAGGGCGGCGCTGCGGTTGGGCTTTCAGTTTGAAGGGCGCTTTCGCCAGGCGCTGGTCGTCAAAGGCCACAACCGGGACACCGACTGGTTTTCGATCGTGGACAACGAATGGCCGGCGCTGGCGAGCGCGTTTGAAAACTGGCTTGCCATCGGCAATTTCACGCCCGATGGCAAGCAGAGAAGATCCCTGGAAAGCTGGCGAGAACAACGCGCTTAGCGTCTTTTTTTACGTCCCTGAACCGCCTTAAAGCGCGGGTTAGATTTGCAGATCACGTACAAACGCCCTTTGCGTTTGACGATCTGGCAGTCCGGATGACGCTGTTTGGCACTGCGAAGTGAGTTAAGCACCTGCATGATTAACCTCGCTTCGCATTAAGAAAGCCGCCAAAACGCTTGCGGAAGCGCGCTGCGCTGCCGTCCGTCGAGAACGTTTTTTGCTTACCGGTATAAAACGGGTGCGATTTTGAAGAAACCTCGATGGTGATATACGGGAAGGTTTCACCGTCGAGTTCAATTTCGCGGTCGGTCTTGATGGTTGAGCCGACCTTAAAGTATTCATTGGCACTGGTGTCGTGAAACACAACGGTGCGATAGGCTGGATGGATATCAGGTTTCATCGCTGTCTTCTCATGTTTTGTTATAACATAACAAAATAATATCCGAGCCTCGCTGCAAAAACAACCCCTGATAATACGCCACCACTCCGACAAGATTTTGTGATTTACCAACAGCAGGCTGAAATCAATGACCGTCGCGTGCTATAACTATATCATTTCGCGGTAAAATCTTTCTCCTCAGGCGATCACACTCAGTGCTACTGCAACGGGCATATGAGAAGGAAACAGCAGCATGAAAACCCGACATCTGGTCAGCCTGGTGACAGGCATATTGATCTTTTCTGTGCTGATACCGATTTGCCTCAGTATCTGGCTGGCGCATCGCCAGGCGGAAAAACAGTTCGTTGATGCGCTGGAAAACTACGCCTCCCGCGTGATGCTTCGGGCAGACAAAGTCGTGGGACAGGCAAAAGATGCCCTTACGCAGCTGCAAACAATCACCTATCTGCCCTGCAGTCAGATGCACCTGCGAGAGCTGCGCCGGCTCACGTTCTCATATCGCTATGTGCAGGAGGTGATTTACGTCGACAACCTCAAACCCGTCTGCTCCTCGCTGGAGCAGGTCAGCCACGCCGGGCCTTTTCCGCCTCCCATGCGCGTGACCTCTGACGGCTACAGCGCCTGGATCACCACGCAAAACGATCTGGGCTTTAATCACTACATGGCCGTTTTGGGTAAAGCACACTATCTGGTGATGATTGACCCTGAATCGCTGGTCGATGTCATTCCCTTTGGCTCTATGCGCACCGATGCTGCGCTAATCGGTCATGGCAATAATATTATTTTCGCCAGGAGCGATACGCTTAACCCCCACATCCGTCAACTTCTGGAAACCCAGAGCCTGACGCAACTGCAGTACAAAGGTTCAATGTACATTGCAAAGTCGGTGTCCGACCTGGGATATACCGTGGTGGCATGGGCCGCGCTGAAACCGCTTGAAGAGAGCTGGCATAAGCAGCTCTTTTTCTGGCTTCCCTTTGGCATGCTGGTCAGCCTGCTTGCCGCCCTGTTTTTGATCCGCATATTGCGCCGCATCCAGTCGCCCAAAAACCGACTGCAGGACGCCATAAACGGGCGCGATATTGTGGTGCACTATCAGCCCATAGTGGCGCTGTGCAGCGGTAAGATCGTGGGGGCCGAGGCGCTGGCGCGCTGGCCGCAGCCAGACGGAAGCAGTTTGTCACCCGATATTTTTGTGCCGCTGGCAGAGCAGACTGGCCTTATTTCACCGTTAACCCAGCTCATCGTTGAAAAAGTGTTCGAAGATATGGGGCACTGGCTGCATCACCATCCGGATCAGCATATTTCCATTAATCTCGCGTCGGACGATCTGACCTCCGGCAAGCTGCCACCTTTGCTTCATAACCTGCTGAACAAATGGGAAGTTCATCCTGGACAAATTGCCCTTGAGCTTACCGAGCGCGGTTTTGCCGATCCCAAAGTGAGTGCCCCCGCCATAGCCGCATTCCGCCGCTCGGGGCACCCTGTATATATTGATGATTTCGGGACCGGCTATTCCAGCCTGAGCTATCTGCAGGATCTGGACGTCGACACGCTGAAAATAGATAAATCTTTTGTGGATGCGCTGGAGTACAAAAACGTCACGCCGCACATTATTGAAATGGCGAAATCACTCAAGCTGGCGATGGTTGCCGAGGGCATTGAAACCCAGGGCCAGCTCGACTGGCTGCATCGTCACGGCGTGCAGTATGGTCAGGGCTGGTACTACAGTAAGGCGCTGCCGAAGGTGGAATTCGTGCTCTGGGCCGAACACAACCTTGAGCAGCACGTTACTTAAGTCAGTTTACTCCGGCCGTTGCCGCCAGGTAACGCGATAGCGTAGCTGGCGCTTCTGCAGGATGAACTCTGGCGAAACGCTCGGACTCCACGAATCATCGCCGCCCACGCCCATATGAAACGCATCGAGATTGAGCCAGCATCCCGGCTCCTCACGAAGCTTGTGATGGTGCGTAACCTCACGCAGCTGCTGCTGGCCGTAGCGGCTCAGGGAGAAATGGAAATGTCCCTGCAGCTGATGCGGGCCAAACTCAAGCTCCCGGGTATCGCAGCGCAGGCCATTATCCGTCGGGAAGATATAAGGCGTATGCATCTCATCCAGCGGTAACTCCCAGCGCCCCTGCTGCGCGGCCAGCTTTCTGTCCGGATAGTTTTCCAGCGGCCCCGCCCCCAGCCAGCGCACCGTGTCCGGCGCCTGGGCGAGATGTACGCTCAGGCCAATGCGCGCCGGTTCGGGGATATCGGAGGCAACCTGCACCTCGACGTCGGCATGCAGCGCGCCCTGCGCGTCAACCCGCCAGACCTTACGGCTCAGGAACAGCGCCTTGCCGCGATGCTCCCAGACGTGCTGCGTCGTTACCACCGCGCCGTCCGCATGCTGGTTCCCTTCACACAGCAGCATGCGCGAGGTTAAAGCATACATCCCCGCCGCCTTCCAGCGTTCAACCCATGCATTCGGGTCGATTCGCGTTACCTCGCTCACGCCAATATCATTATCCAGCGGGGCGCGGGTAAAGCTATCCACCAGCGGTGAGAGCAAGGTTTCAACGCCATTGCGCCACCACTGCGTCAGGTTTCCTGAGGCACAATCGAACGTCCAGCGCTGATGGTGATGCGTTATCTCCAGAACGCCATCTTTATGCGCTAAAACCGGCGTCTCGCCCGTCTCTTCGCGGGCGGCAACGTACAGCGGTGCGGGAAGCGGCCACTGGTCCCATGCGCAGCGATGATTCGCCGATGACCACGCCGTCGCCTCCGGCTGAAGCACCTCAACATTCAGCCAGACCTCGCCCGGCTCGGCCGCGAGTTCGGGCAGCGGGATCTCCAGACGCTGTGCGCCCTGCGGTGCAATAGACAGCGTCAGGTCGCCCGATGCCAGCGCTTTCCCGTCGCGGGTTATTGACCATTTCAGCAGCTCGTTATCGGTCTGGCGGAACAGATAATCGCTCTGCACCTCCACCACCAGCGGAGAGGTGCTGACCAGCGTAAAGGTGAAGAACTGCTGGGCACGCTGCGCTTCGTATAGTGCCGGATGCGGCGTGCGGTCGGGGAACACCAGCCCGTTAAGGCAGAACTGTCGGTCATTGGGCGTATCACCAAAATCCCCCCCGTAGGCCCAGAAAGGATTACCCTTCTCATCTTTCTTCGTCAGCGCCTGATCGACCCAGTCCCAGACAAACCCACCCTGCAGACGCGGATGGCTGCGAAATGCCTGCCAGTATTTAGCGAATCCGCCGAAGCTGTTACCCATCGCATGGGCGTATTCGCAGAGGATTAGCGGACGCGTTTCATCCGGCATGCCGATCCACTTCTTAATAGACCATTTCGGCACGGCCGGGAACGGCTGATCCCAATCGACGCGGGCGTACATCGGGCAGACGATATCGGTGGCGGCGCTATCTGCCCCGCCGCCTTCGTACTGCACCGGACGCGTAGGATCGGTGGTTTTCAGCCATCGGTAGAGCGCATCGTGATTCGCGCCGTGCCCGGACTCATTCCCCAGCGACCAGATAACGATCGACGGATGGTTGCGGTCGCGCAGCACCATGCGGGTAACGCGCTCGCTCATGGCTGGTAGCCAGCGGGGATCGTCCGAAAGGCGGCTCATTGGAACCATGCCGTGCGTTTCGATATTGGCTTCATCGACAACGTACAGCCCGTAGCGATCGCAAAGGGTGTACCACAGGGGATGGTTAGGGTAGTGAGAGCAGCGGACGGCGTTAAAGTTGTGCTGCTTCATCAGTTCGATGTCGCGACGCATGGTTGCTTCGTCCATCACCTGACCGTTTTCCGGGTGATGCTCATGGCGGTTCACCCCGCGGATGAGCAGGGGTTTACCGTTGAGCTTCAGCAGGCCGTTGCTGATTTCAACGCGACGGAAGCCAACGTCGCAGGCTTCAACCTCCAGCGTATTCCCCTCCCCGTCCAGCAGCGCGATCGTCAGGCGATACAGCTCCGGCGCTTCAGCGCTCCACAGTGCGGGAGCGGCAACGGGTAGCGATACCGTCAAGCGCTCTGCCCAGCTTCCCCGCTCATCCACCGGGACGGAGCCGGGACGCTGGGTGGCGCTGGCGCATTTTTCGCCGTTACGCCAGAGGGTAACGGCCACTTCGCACTCGCTAAATTTCGCGCCCGCCAGCGCCACATCGACGTTCAGCGTCGCGCGGTCTAATTCAGTATTCAGACGGGTTACGACGTGATAATCGGCAATCTGCGTTTCCGGCTTATGCAAAAGCGTTACGTCGCGGAAAATGCCGCTCATGCGCCACATATCCTGGTCTTCCAGATAGCTCCCGTCACACCAGCGCAAGACCATTACCGCCAGGCGGTTGTGGCCCGGGCGCAGAACGGCAGAGAGATCGAACTCGGCGGGTAGTCGGCTATCCTGCGAATAGCCAATCCACTGGCCGTTGCACCACAGGTGAAACGCCGAATTTACGCCGTCGAACACGATGCGGGTTTGCCCGCTCTGCAGCCAGGCCTCGTCCATCTCAAATGTGAGCGAGTAACAACCGGTAGGATTTTCTGCCGGAACGAAAGGCGGATTGACGGCAATGGGATAGGTCACGTTCGTGTAGATGGGGGTATCGAAGCCCTGCATCTGCCAGTTTGACGGAACAGGCATCGCAACCGCGTCAGCGTTATCCTCCGCGAGCCATGCCTGCGGAACGTGCTCAGGTGCGGTATAGAAGCTAAAGCGCCACGCCCCGTTAAGAGAGCGTCGGCTGACCGAGCCGGCATCCTCTCTGGCTAAGATTTCATTTCGCCAGCTATGAAACGGCGCATGCGCTGCCAGGCGGTTCCACTGCGTTACGCCAGGGTTTTCCCAGTCCCGGCGAGCCAGAATTGCGCTGAGAGTCAGCGATGATGTATCGGACATGTTTACCTCGTTGCGAAGCGCTCACAATTTTAGTCAACATGCCCTGGTAATGTATGGCGGTAAAGTGTCCGATCGCAACGTAGCGAGTCAGATCACAAAAGCATTACTCCCGCGCGATTTTCTCCGCCAGAAGCGTCAGAGCCTTCAACTGCCGGGCAAGATCGTCACGATCGGCTCGATCGGCTGCACGAGGCGCGCTGGAATGCCGTGCGATTAAGGTCACGGGCAGCTGCATTTGCCAGCCGTTTTTCTCCTGCGTGGGCGCCAATAGCCATTCCACGCTTCGCTCGCCCGCCTCGCGGAAGGCCTGACGAACGGTCGTGAGGGGAGGAGAAAACCAGGCACTGTCGGCGGTATCATCAAACCCGACAATAGAAATATGCCCCGGCACCGCAATCCCTTTTTCGGCGCAGGCACGCATTACGCCAAGCGCCATTTGGTCATTCGCCACCAGAATCGCGTCGGGCAACTGCGCGCCCGATAACAGCTGATGGGCTTTTTCATATCCGGAGGCCGCACTCCACTCCCCGTAAGCCACCGCTACGGGCTCAAGCCCGGACTGCGCCAGCGAGGCTTTCCAGCCCGCCAGCCGCGCGCGCGCAGAGACGGAACTTTCTGGCCCGCTCAGGAGAGCAATACGCCGATGCCCCAGGGAAAGAAGATGTTCAGCCCCCAGGCTGGCCCCCTGCCCGGCATTAAACACCAGGCTGTTGACCCGCGCAGAAGGAGAAACATCCAGGAACAGCACCGGTACGGACGCAGCCAGCGTTTTGAGCTGTTCGGCAAGCGGATCGTCCAGCGGGACGTTGACCAGCAGTGCGTCCACGCGCTGCGCCAGCAGCTCCTGGATGGCGGCCTGGCACTGCTGCGGATGTTCCACCATCGAAATGAGCACGCTCGCCCCCTGCTCCAGCGCGCGGGATTTTACGGCAGAGGCTATTTGCGAAGGCGCATGCAGCGCCAGATCGGTGGTGATCAGCCCCAGGGTACGCGTACGTTTTCCCGCCAGCTGCTGTGCGCCACGGTTGGGGACGTAGTGCAGCTCGGCCATCGCCCGCTGCACCTTTTCCCGCGTGCGGGCGGAGACATGCTCCGCATCGTTAATCACGCGGGAAACGGTCTGGTAAGAAACCCCCGCAAGGAGGGCGACATCATAAAGGGTGATCGCTTTCATGCATTCCGGCTTCGCGTCGAGAGGATCCACTATTGTGGCATAGCGTTAACCTTAAAGCATGTGAGCGCTTCGCAAAATTAAACAATCTGCTCCGGCTGAGCAATGTTATCAGCGCGCGGCTTCTGCCGGAACCACGGCAAGCAGAGCTGAATCATAGGGCCAATGGTCAGGGCATACACCACGGTGCCTACGCCAAACGTTCCGCCAAGAATACAGCCGATAATTAACACGCTCACCTCGATCCCGGTGCGCACGCTGCGAATCGACCAGCCAAGACGCGCATGGATCCCTGTCATCAGGCCATCTCGCGGCCCGGCACCAAAGCCCGCGCCAATATACATACCCGTTGCAATTGCATTCACCACAATGCCGGACAGCAGCAGGGTGATGCGTATCGGTAGCGAAGTCAGCTCGGGGATCAGCGCCATCGAAGCATCCGCCGCGAGGCCGATACAGATTACGTTACTGATAGTGCCAAGCCCCGGCATTTGACGAAGCGGTATCCACAGCAGCAGCACCGCCGCCCCGGTCAAAATAATCACCGTACCGATACTCATCCCCAGCTGCAGTGCCACCCCAAGGTGAAAAACGTCCCACGGATCGACACCGAGATCCGAGCGAATAAACATTGCGGTGGACAGGCCGTAAAGCCCCAGACCGACGTAAAGCTGTACCAGACGACGTACCATTTTTATCTTCTCCGAATAACCAGACTTTCATCCTGAACCAAAATGGCATTATGATTAATGTCCAGTTTTGAAATAGTGGACTGCACATGTCATCACGTCGTTTCGGAAGCCAGTCTCTGGTCCGCCTGTTAGGCCACTGGCAGCAGCCCTCGTCGCGTACCCCGCTCTGGCGTCAGCTGGCTGACGGATTACGTCTGTTAATTCTTGACGGCAGGCTGGCGCTTAGCACGCGGCTGCCGGGTGAACGGGAGCTGGCCACTGCGCTGGACGTGAGCAGGACAACCATCGGCAGCGCGCTGGCCCATCTGCGGGAGGAGGGATACCTCGAGAGCCGACACGGCAGCGGCTCACGCGTGATTTTGCCGGATACCCGCGCCATACCCACCCTGTCAGCCGCCAGCGCGGCGCTGGATCTCTCGACTGCCGCGCTCAATGCCGGACCCGAAATCCACCAGGCCTACACCCATGCGCTCGCGACCATTCCGCAGCACCTTACCCTGACGGGGTACGATCAGCTTGGGCTGTTGGCACTGCGCGAAGCTATTGCCGCCCGCTATACCGCGCGAGGGCTGCCGACCCAGGCAGATGAAGTGATGGTAGTAAACGGTGCGGTGAGCGGCTTTGCGCTGGTGCTGCGGATGATGACCGGCCCGGGCGATCGCGTCGTGGTTGATTATCCTACCTATCCGCTGGCGATCGCCGCTATCCAGGGGGCGCAATGTCGGCCCGTGGGCGTTTCGCTGCCGGATAAGGGCTGGGATACGGATGGCTTCGCGGCAACGCTTGCCCAGACGGCCCCCCGCCTGGCGTACCTGATGCCGGATTTCCACAATCCAACAGGGCGCTGTATGGATCGCGCCACCCGTCAGGCCATAACCGATATTGCTGCAAAGACCCGCACCGCGCTGGTTGTCGATGAAACGATGGTGGATTTGTGGTTTGACGCGCCGCCGCCGCCACCGCTGGCCTCCTTTAACCCGGGAGCAAACGTGATTACGCTCGGCTCAGCCGGAAAAAGCTTCTGGGGAGGACTTCGCCTCGGATGGATCCGCGCCAACTCGCGCACCATCGCAACGCTGACCCAGACCCGCGACACCCTTGATTTGGGCTCGCCAATACTGGAACAGCTGGCAACACAGTGGCTGATTGAAAATAGCGATTCCTTCCTGCCCGCGCGCCGAAAAATGCTGAAGGCACACCGCAGCCGGTGTCGCGAGCTGCTGCAAAAGCACTTCCCTGAATGGCGATTTCAGGAGGCCGAAGGCGGGCTTTCCTACTGGATAGAGCTGCCCGGCATGCATGCGACGCAGCTGGCCGCACGCGCCGAAACGCTGGGGATAAATCTGGGAACGGGCACGCGGTTTGGTCTTTCCGGTGCGTTTGATCGCTACTTACGCATGCCCTTCTCGCTCGACCCGGATCGGCTTGAAGAAGCGCTGCTAAGAATTAAACCGCTTTGGCTGGCGCTAAATAAAAGCACGCCATCAATTAAGCGCAGCCTGGTATAATGTAAATAATAAAAACTGCTGACTGTAATGCATGCAGTCAGCAGTTTTCACCGGCCAGGATTTAGTGCTGCGGAGGAATAGGGAAACCTTTCAGCGAAATAACAAAACTTTCACCCTCTTTCTTTATTTTTGCGCCGGTGTCACACCAGTCAGACGCAATACGAAAGAATTCATCGCTTCCTACATTCCAGCCGAGACGTACATGCTTGACGTAGCCTGAGCGTAACAGATCGCAGGCCTCTTTGTAGTCACAGGCAGTTGACGGTTGTTGTTTCATTTTCTCTTCTTCAGAAGTTTGCGTAGCGCTTTGATTTCTTTAGGAGTAAATGGATTTACACTCTCTTCTTCCGTATGCTGATTATCAATATCCTCTTCCGATACTCCCGCCTCTTCTACTGCTTCAAATGCCAGCAGCAGCAGTTTTTCTGTCGTCACGCTTAAATTCTCGTTATTCACTTCCGCGTAGTGGCGAAGTCTTTCTTTCAGCGCTTCATCAATTTTAACGTTTAGTACCGCAGTAGCCATGATTGTTACTTCCCTTCGGAATAAGTTCTTTATTTAATACACGAAGTTATCCGCCTAAGCCAGATCTATATTTTTTGCTTATGACGGAAAAAAGACACCCAATAATAAAATGACAGTCTATTATTACAGGTTTATGACAGTAATATTTCAAATGAATGAAAGATATATTACGCAGGCTATTAAATACCCTTTATATAATAAAGGCTATTTCAACTGGCGGTAGAGTAAGGGGGTCATGGAGGCCGAAATGGGTGGGGGCCCTGCCAGCTACATCCCGGCACACACGTCGTCTGCCCTGGCTGCTTCCTTCCGGACCTGACCTGGTGAACAGAGTAGCGTTGCGGGAGAACCAACAGGGCCCCCATTGAGAGCGTTGTTAACCAACGCGCTGGCGCATTATCGCTATGCCGCCCTGTAATTGCAAGCCGCAGGCGTCCGGATGCTGGTTTATTGCGCAAACAGGCGCAGTAATCAGTAAGAACCTGGTTTAACATGGCTGTCCAGACAATCCCACAGGCATAGATATGGACGAACACGACACCTTTCCACAGCGTGTATGGCAAATCGTGGCCTCCATCCCGGAAGGCTATATCACAACCTATGGCGACGTTGCCCGTCTTGCCGGTTCTCCCCGTGCCGCGCGCCAGGTCGGCGGCGTACTGAAGCGGCTTCCGGAGGGAAGCGCCTTACCGTGGCATCGCGTGGTGAATCGTCACGGCGCAATTTCGCTCACCGGGCCGGATCTTCAGCGCCAGCGTCAGGCGTTGCTTTCCGAGGGGATACAGGTGTCAGGGTCGGGGCAGATAGATTTGCAGAAGTACCGCTGGGTGTACTGATTGACACCCTCTCCCGCAGGAGAGGGTTTAGCCTTAATTACAGCTGGGTAGGCGGCGTAGGGACAGCCGGCTGGTTCGCTTGTGGCGCAACCGGGAGTGCCGTTTGCGTTACCGGCACCAGGTTCAGGTCGACTTTGGTTCCACCGTTGTTAACGGCTTCCTGCACGGTATCGGTGATAAAGACCAGCTTATCGTTGATCGTTACCGCCGCGCTCAGCAGGATACGCGCGTTTGGCTGCACGTCTGATGGGTTATACGGCAACACGAAGCTGAACGGTGCCTGTTTACCCTCTGTACGCACCGCACGCTGCGCCAGAACCTTAGACGGCGCGTCCGCCAGCGAGGCGTCAGACAGGGTTACCGTTAATACCGCATCCGGCGGTAAGGCAACTTTCTGCTTGATCCAGATAGTACCGGACACATTTGGCTGCTGAATGGACTGCTGTGAAAGTGTATTTATCCCGTTAGGATCTGCAGCGGGCACGGGCACCTGAGCGCTTTTACCGGCGCAAGCAGAGAGCGCTACCGCAATGGCTATACCACTTAGCATTGGCACGAGTTTCATTGAAGTCTCCTTATCATCAATGCACCAGCGGGATCGATCCCATCCGATGTCGTTTCATTCACATAACGTAAACAAGTGTGGCACAAATCACTGATTAATGCCTAATTTCGAGCCGATATTCAGACTATTCTACCCATCGGACCACTTTCATTTCTGCGTTATACTCTGCGTATCTTTCGCCACGGCGTTTATTGAGGACGACTATGAGTCAAGCACTGAACAATCTGCTGACATTACTGAATCTGGAAAAAATAGAGGAAGGACTCTATCGCGGGCAGAGCGAAGATTTAGGCTTACGCCAGGTTTTCGGCGGCCAGGTCGTAGGGCAAGCGCTGTACGCGGCCAAGGAAACCGTCCCGACAGACCGTCTGGTGCACTCCTTTCACAGCTATTTCTTACGCCCTGGCGACAGTGCAAAGCCGATTGTGTACGACGTTGAGGTATTACGTGACGGCAACAGCTTTAGCGCCCGTCGCGTGGCGGCCGTTCAGAACGGCAAACCCATCTTTTACATGACCGCCTCGTTCCAGGCGCCAGAGCCGGGTTATGAGCATCAGAAAGAGATGCCACCCGCCCCGTCGCCGGACGATCTTCAGTCTGAGACTGACATTGCCCGCGCGCTCGCGCATTTATTGCCGCCGCAGGTTAAAGAGAAGTTTCTCTGCGATAAGCCGCTGGAAATCCGCCCTGTCGAATTCCATAACCCGATGAAAGGCCACACCGCTGAACCCAAGCGTCAGGTCTGGATGCGAGCCAACGGCACCGTGCCGGAAGATCTTCGCGTACATCAGTACCTGCTGGGCTACGCGTCTGATTTCAACTTCCTGCCGGTTGCGCTACAGCCGCACGGCGTTGGGTTCCTGGAGAAAGGGATGCAGGTCGCAACCATTGACCACTCCATGTGGTTCCACCGTCCGTTTGATATGAATGAATGGCTGCTCTACAGCGTGGAGAGCACGTCAGCGTCGAGCGCTCGCGGGTTTGTGCGTGGGGAGTTTTATACGCAGGATGGCGTGCTGGTGGCTTCTACAGTGCAGGAAGGGGTGATGCGTAATCGAGGGTGATCTTGTGCGGCCTGGTGCCCTCACCCTGGCCCTCTCCCACGGGGAGAGGGAATACACACTAAAATCGGCAACCTCTCGGTTGCCGATTTGCTGTCTATTAGGCGTTATAGGCATTCTCGCCGTGGCTGTTCACATCCAGACCTTCGCGTTCCTGCTCTTCCGGTACGCGCAGCCCGACGGTCATGTCCGCCAGCTTGTAGCCGATGAAGGCGACAACCGCAGACCACACAACGGTGATGGCAATACTTTCCAGCTGTACCAGCACCTGATGAACCATCGTCACGCCTTCTGCATACCCCACGCCGCCCAGAGATTTCGCGGCAAAGATACCGGTCATGATACAACCGACGATGCCGCAAACGCCGTGGACGCCAAACACGTCGCATGGGTCGTCAACGCGCAGAATACGCTTCAGTGCGGTCACGCCCCACAGGCCGGCAAGACCCGCCACCAGACCCACCAGCAGCGCACCGCCGACGCCCACGTAACCACACGCAGGGGTAATACCGACCAGCCCAGCAATCGCGCCGGAACAGGCACCCAGCAGAGACGGCTTACCGCGCACGGCCCACTCGCCAAACACCCAGGAGAGGATCGCACCTGCCGTCGCGACAACGGTGTTCACGAAGGCCAGCGCGGCGATTTCGTTAGCCGAACTTGCAGACCCGGCGTTGAAGCCGAACCAGCCAAAGTAGAGGATAGCCGTACCGGTAAAGACCATCGGCAGGTTGTGCGGCTTAAACGCCTCTTTCCCAAAGCCCACGCGTTTGCCAATCAGGTACGCGCCCACCAGACCCGCAACCGCGGCGTTGATGTGGACAACGGTCCCGCCCGCAAAGTCCATCGCACCGTGAGACGCCAGCAGACCGCCGCCCCAGACCATGTGCGCAATCGGCACGTAGGAGAGCGTCAGCCAGACCACGACGAAAATCAGCACCGCAGAGAAACGAATACGCTCCGCCAGCGCGCCGACAATCAGGCCCACGGTTATACAGGCGAACGAGCCCTGGAACGCAACGTGGATATACTGATAGAAGGACCCCATCAGCGCGGTCAGCTCAATATTCTTCAGCATCGCCCAGTTGAAGCTGCCGAAGAAGGCGTTACCTTCGCCGAAGGCCAGCGAGTAACCGTAAACCACCCACAGCACGCACACCAGCGCGAACGTCACGGCAACCTGCGTTAGCATAGAGAGCACGTTTTTACCGCGGATCAGGCCGCCGTAAAACAGCGCAATGCCCGGAATAGTCATGAACAGCACCAGCGCGGTGCAGATCATCATAAATGCGTTATCGGCTTTGTCTGCCACAGCAGGGGCAGCCATGGCCAGGCCCGGCAGCAGCGCCAGCGACCCCAGACCCGTTTTGATTGTTGCTATCTTCATTTTCTCGATCCCTATCACTGTGTGCCAGGCGTTATTTACAGTGCCGCTTCGTCGGATTCGCCGGTACGGATGCGAATGACGCGCTGCAGTTCAGCAACGAAAATTTTGCCGTCGCCAATTTTGCCGGTGTAGGCCGCTTTGCTGATGATGTCGATGACTTCATCGAGCTGATCGTCCGCAATCGCGACATCAATTTTTACTTTTGGCAGGAAGTTAACGCTGTATTCCGCCCCGCGATAAAGCTCGGCATGCCCCTTCTGACGACCAAAGCCTTTCACTTCGGTAACAGTCAGTCCCTGAATACCCATAGAGGACAGTGCTTCACGCACGTCTTCGAGTTTGAATGGTTTAATTACCACCGTAACCAGCTTCATAGATCCCCTCCAGTCAGAATTCGGTAATGGCCGCAGCTAACACGAAAGGGATACTGCAAGGGATGTGCCAGAATTGAAAACAGAGGGAAAGCGCGGGGGAAGTCGCCTGATACGGCGCAAAGTAAACGACTGATGAAAAAAAACGCACCATGACGGTGCAGGGTGCGTTTCAGTTTTGCACCAACAGCTTTGGCTGTTAGCGCGTTGCCTGCTTTTGGTGCATCAGGCGCTAAGCGACTCTTCTTCGCGCGCGCTGGCGGCCAGCTCTTCGCCCGCAAGCTGTAGTTGATACATCTGCCAGTAGCGCCCCTTCGCCTCCAGAAGCTCTCGGTGCGTACCGCGCTCTACGGCCTGCCCGCGGTGCAGCACCAGAATGGTATCCGCCTCGACAATCGTTGAAAGACGATGGGCAATGACCACCAGCGTCGTATGGTCACGCACGGCGGCCAGCGCCTGCTGGATAGCCTGCTCGGTGCCCGAATCGATACTGGCCGTGGCTTCATCCAGAATTAGCACCTGCGGCGTTTCGATCAGCACGCGCGCCAGCGCCAGAAGCTGCTTTTGCCCAACGGAGAGGTTATTCCCCTGTTCACCCAGCTTCGTGTTGATCCCGTCGCTAAACCCGCGCGCCAGTTCTGCCAGCTGGACCTTTTCAAGCACGTCCCAGACCTGCTCATGGGTATAAGGCCGCCCCAGCGTCACGTTAGCGTAGAAGGTATCCGCCAGCACAACCGGGTCCTGCTGCACCATCGCGACGCCCTTACGCAACACGTTATGGCTGAGTGTCGCAAGCGAACGGCCGTCCAGGCGGATCTCGCCCTGAGTTAAGGGGTAATATCCCATAAGCAGGCTGGCCAGCGTACTTTTGCCACTGCCGGTATGCCCAACCAGCGCGACAAAGCCGCGCGACGGAACGTCCAGGTTGATGTCCTTCAGCACCAGCTGGTCGTCGCGGTAGGCAAACGAGACATTATCAAAAGCAATTGCCCCGCTTTGCAGCGGGCGGTCGTCGTTGCCGTAGGTCTGACGCGGTCTGTCCATTAATTCAAATACGCGTTCGCCTGCCACCACGGCCTGCTGCAGCATGGATTGCTGGGTAGTGAGTTCAATCAGCGGTTCATTAAGACGCCCAAGATAGCTGATAAAGGCATACAGGACCCCGACCTCAATAGTGCCGCGCGTTGTCAGGCTAAACATCATCAGCAGGCCGCAGAGCACCAGCGCTGAGAAAAGACTCAGCAGCGGGCGCAGGAGGAAACCGTCCAGGCGCAGCGTCTGCATACGCGCCATATAGTGAGAACGGCTGGCCTCGCCCATCCGCTCGCCAAAGCGCGCCTGCTGGCGGAACTGCTGGATCACGCTCATGCCGTTAATCACTTCGTTGAAGCCATCGTTGATATCGGCGAGGTAGGCGCGCACGCGACGCACAATCGGCGTGCTGTAGCGTTGATAGATAACCATCACGATCAGCACCGCCGGGAAGATGGCGATCGCCACCAGCGCCATGCGCCAGTCGAGGCTAAACATCGCTACCAGCATCGCGCCTATGAGCGCCGCGCTGCGTAATACGGTAGCGACAACCGTGACGTACAGATCGCGGATCACTTCGGTATCGTTGGTGACGCGAGAGATCACCTGCCCGACAGGCTGAGTATCGAACTCGCTGAGCGGCTGGCGCAGCGCCGCGTCCATGACGTCCGTACGCAGCTGCTGAACAACGCCCACGGCTGCACGGTTAAACAGCAGCGACTGGGCATAGTGCAGCCCCGCCGCCGTCAGCTGTAGTCCCACATAGGCCACGCCCAGCCCAGCCAACAGCCCCAGCGGCAGATAGCTTTTTGCGACCATGTTATCGATGAAATAGCTGATAAGCAGCGGGCCGCTAACCTCCGCAACCGCCGCAATCCACAGCAAAAGCACGGCGATGGACAGCGGTTTACGCCACGGAGAGCCGTAGGCAAGCAGACGCTTCAGCGTCGGCCACATCGTTCCGAGCTTACGCATGGGTGACCTCCTCATCCAGCGCCGCCTCAAGCTGCTGATAGCGGTACATATCCCGGTACCAGCCAGCCTGCTCCGCCAGCCGATCGTGCTGACCGCGCTGGGCAATGTGTCCGTGCTGCAGTACGAGGATCTCACTGGCCTCCGTCAATGCCGACAGGCGGTGAGCGCTGATGATGACCGTGCGCCCTTCGCCCCACTGGCGCAGGTTGTGCAATATTTGATGCTCGGTGCGGCCATCAACGGCGGAAAGCGCATCATCCAGAATCAGAATTTCAGCGTTCAGCAGCAGCGCGCGGGCAATAGAAATTCGCTGTTTTTGTCCGCCGGAGAGCATCACGCCGCGTTCGCCGACCTCCGTTTCATAGCCCTGCGGCAGGCGCAAAATATCGTCATGAACGCTGGCTAAGCGCGCGACGTGTTCAATCTCGTCCTGCGTGGCGGCAGGGTGGCCGAGGGCAATATTGTTGGCGATGGTATCTGAGAATAAGAACGGCGTCTGGCTGACGACCGCCAGGCGGCTGCGCCAGCCGTCCAGCTGCAGGCTCGTCAGGGGACGATCGTGGAAACGAATGTCGCCCTGCGTCACGTCAAAATGGCGCTGGAGCAGCGACAGAATGGTGCTTTTTCCCGATCCCGTTGGGCCACAGATGCCCAGCATCTGGCCGGGCTGCAGCGTAAAGCTCACGTTTTCGATCACCGGATGTTCCGTCTGCGGATAGCTAAATGACCGGATATCAGCCTTCACCACCCCGCGTCCTTCGGGCACCGGCTCACTGCCGTCATTCACGACCGGCGCTTCGGCCAGCATGGAGCGAATGCGGCTGTAGGCGGCGCTGCCGCGCTCGACAATGTTGAACATCCACGCCAGGGCCAGCATCGGCCAAATCATCAGCCCCAGATACATCGCAAAGCTGGTTAACTGACCGAGCGTCATCGAGCCCTGCACCACCATCCAGCTGCCACCGCCGATCGCCAGCATGTTTGCCATGCCGATGGCGATATAGATCGTCGGATCGAAGCGGGCATCAATACGCGCCACGCGCATATTTTTCGCCCCGGTATCGGCCGCATCGGCGGCAAACAGCGCGGACTGGCGATCCTCCAGACCAAAGGCTTTGATCATGCGGATGCTGGTCATGCTCTCCTGGGTGCGATCGTTGAGCGATGAAAACGCCGCCTGCGCCAGCTTGAAGCGCTCGTGCAGCTTTTCACCGTAGCGGTTGATCGCCAGCGCCATTATTGGCATCGGCAGCAGCGCCAGGAGGGTCAACTGCCAGCTGATCTGGGTCGACATGACGATCAGTACCGCGCAGCCCATCACCAGTGAATCCACCAGCGTCAGCACCCCTTCCCCGGCGGCAAAGACCACGCGGTCCACGTCGTTGGTGGCGCGGGCGATGAGATCCCCGGTGCGATGGCGAAGGTAAAACTCCGGATGCTGGCGGCTCAGCTGGCGATAAAAATCTTCGCGCAGCTCAACGGCCAGCTGATAGGACGCACCGAATAAGAGCACGCGCCAGACGTAGCGCAGCAGGTAGACAATCACCGCGGTCAGCACCAGCGTGCCAACCCACATCATCACCCGTGCGGTGGTGTAATGCTGTTCCGTAACGCCATCCACGACGTATCCCACCACTTTCGGCGGGATCAGCTGCAGAATGGCAATAATGATAAGCAGGCATACGGCGCCGAGATAGCGTTGCCACTCCCGACGAAAGTACCAGCTTAATTGGGCAAATAATCGCACGAAGTTTGTTCCTGAAGGTATTTGACGACGTTATTCAATGGGTAGCGCGGTGGTGTATTTAATCTGTTCCATCGCAAAGCTCGAGGTGACGTCCGACAGGCCCGGTACGCTGTTGACGAGCCGCTTGTAAAAATCATCGTAACGCTTCATGTCAGCGACCTGAACGCGCATCAGGTAGTCATACTCTCCGGCCATACGCCAGAAACCCAGAACCTCCGGCATGTCCGAAACCTGCGTCACGAACCGGCAATACCAGTCGCTGCTGTGATGCTGCGTTTTTATCAGAACAAAGGCGGTCAGTCCAAGCCCCAGTTTTTCGGGATCTAACAACGCGACGCGCCCCAGCAGAATGCCGTCATCTTCCAGTTTCTTGAGGCGTTTCCAGCACGGTGTGGTGGTCAGATTAACGGCATCTGCCAACGCCTGCAAAGAGAGGGTGCAGTCGCTTTGCAGCAATGAAAGCAGCTTGCGGTCAATTTTATCTAGCATACCCACCTCACAGAGAAAATTTTTCTCCCTTCATTCTATTTTAAAGGCAAGATAGCAACAATTTTTTCTGTGCTTTTCGCTATGCTGGGCACAAAATGACAAATGGATACATACGATGAATAGCACCTGGGTTAAACATGCCATCAGCGAAATCAATGCCGACTACCAGCGCTCGGCAGACACCCATTTAATCCGCCTGACGTTGCCCGGGTTTGCGGGCATTCAGCTGTACCTGAAGGATGAAAGCACTCATCCAACCGGCAGCCTGAAGCATCGTCTGGCGCGCTCGCTATTCCTGTACGGTTTATGTAACGGCTGGATTAAAGAAGGCACCACCATCATTGAGTCCTCATCCGGTTCAACGGCGGTGTCAGAAGCCTACTTTGCCCGCCTGCTTGGCCTGCCGTTCATCGCCGTGATGCCCTCCTGCACCGCAAAACGCAAAATCGAACAGATCGAATTTTACGGCGGACGCTGCCACTTTGTTGAAAGCGCCTGCGAAATCTACGCCGCCTCTGAAATGCTGGCGCGCGAGCTGAACGGCCACTATATGGACCAGTTCACCTTCGCGGAACGCGCCACCGACTGGCGCGGCAATAACAACATTGCCGACAGTATTTTCCGCCAGATGACCCACGAGCCGCACCCGGTGCCCGCGTATGTTGTGATGAGTGCAGGTACGGGCGGCACGTCGGCCACTATCGGGCGCTATATCCGCTGTCAGGGCTATGATACCCAGCTGATGGTGGTTGACCCGCAGAACTCCGTGTTCCTCGACTACTGGCAAAGCCGTGATGCCGCCCTGCGCAGCCCCGTGGGTAGCAAAATCGAAGGCATCGGCCGTCCGCGCGTGGAGCCGTCGTTCATTCCTGACGTGGTCGATGAAATGCTGCGCGTGCCGGACGCAGCCAGCGTGGCCACCGCGCACTGGCTGGAGACGCAGCTTGGCCGCAAGGTGGGCGCCTCGACGGGCACCAACATGTGGGGCGCACTGCAGCTTGCCGCCCGCATGCGCGAAGAGGGCCGCACCGGTTCCATCGTCACGCTGCTGTGCGACAGCGGCGAGCGCTACCTCGACACCTATTACAATGCGGAGTGGGTGCAGGCGAATATCGGCGACATCGCGCCGTGGAAAGCGCAGATTGTCGAGCTGGTGAAATAAAAAAAGCCAGGCCGAAGCCTGGCTTGCTGGAAGGGTCTCACTATTCGGGGGAATACGGGAGGTTGTTTTTGTCCAGCCAATGCGTCAAAAAATGGGACACCGCTTCGTTACGGCAGTGGCCAATAACCGGCAGGTGAGGAAGCTCTGCAATCAGCTGCGGCATCGCATTCCCCATTATCAGACCGCGACCCACGCTGCCCAGCATCTCGCGGTCGTTCATGGCGTCGCCAAACGCCATACAGTCCTGCATCGTTAAGCCCAGGTGGTCGCTCAGGACCGCCAGGGCAGATCCTTTGTTACAGCCGACCGGCAGCACTTCCAGACAATCTACCGCCGAGAAGGTCAGGTGCGCCCGGTCGCCCAGCGCCTCATTGAGCTGAATGCGCAGGCGGCAGAGATCGTCATGATCGCCACAGAAGCAGATCTTAGTCACCGCGTGGGCGGGGATCCGCCGCAGATCGATAAGCTGATATTTAAAGCCGCTGTATACGTGCGCGTGCAGCAAATCGGGAATTTCACGACCGGTAAACCAGCCTTCGTCATTGAACACGTGAATGCTGGCCTGCGTGTCCCAGGTGCTGTGCAGCACGATATCCGCCACTTCCGGGTTAAGATCCTGACGATGCAGCACATCGCCTTCAACGGAGTGTATCCGCGTGCCGTTTCCTGTGATCAAAAACGCATCAAGTGAAAATGCCCCTAATAGATGGCGCATCTCCAGCACGTGGCGACCGGTGGCAAACGTCAGGGTCACATCGCGTTCATGCAGGCGCTTCAGCGTGCTCAGGGTATTCTCCCCTAAACGGTGATCCGGCATTAACAGCGTGCCGTCCATATCAAATGCAGCGAGCCTGGCCATGATTACTCCCGAAATGTGATGCGATTAACTTGTGCATCAGTATTGCGTGAGATATACGGAAGTAATAGTGAATAGATGATAATAATTGTTCCGGGTTTATCATGCGCCAGCTCAACCGTCTTAAACAGTATCAACGCCTGTGGCAACCTTCAGAAGGCGCGCAACAGCAGGCCACCGTTAGCGAACTTGCCAGCCGCTGCTTTTGCAGCGAACGGCACGTTCGCACCCTGCTGCGTCAGGCTCAGGAGGCGGGCTGGCTAAGCTGGCGCGCGCAGTCCGGGCGCGGTAAGCGCGGGGAGCTGACGTTCCACGTCACCCCTGAATCATTGCGTAATGCCATGATGGAAGAGGCGCTCAAAAGCGGACAACAGCATAACGCCCTGGAACTGGCGCAGCTGGCGCCTGATGAGCTGCGCTTGCTGCTCCATCCTTACATGGGCGGGCTTTGGCAAAACGATACGCCAACGCTGCGTATTCCCTACTACCGTTCGTTGGAGCCGCTTCATCCCGGCTTTTTGCCCGGTCGGGCAGAGCAGCATCTGGCGGGGCATGTCTTTTCCGGGCTGACGCGTTTCCACGGTAACAGCAACGAACCGACGGGCGATCTGGCGCATCACTGGGAAGTGTCGGACGAGGGGCTACGCTGGCATTTTTATATCCGCTCTACGCTTCACTGGCATAGCGGCGATAAAATCGAGACGGAGCAGCTGCAGCGGAGTCTGACAACGCTGCAGGCACTGCCTGCCTTACGTAAACTCTTTCAGAGCGTATTGCGCATTGAGGTCACGCATCCGCAGTGCCTGACCTTTACCCTGCATCAGCCTGATTACTGGCTGGCGCACCGGCTGGCGGCCTACTCCAGCGGCCTCGCCCATCCCGACCAGCCCATGACGGGCAGCGGCCCTTTCAAACTGAGCGTGTTCGATCCCGACCTGGTGCGCCTTGAAAGCCATGAGCAGTACCACCTTAGCCATCCACTTTTGAAGGCCATTGAGTTTTGGATCACGCCGACGCTCTTTGACTACGGGTTGGGAACAAGCTGTCGTCATCCGGTGCAAATTGCCATCGGCGAGCCGGACGAGCTGGAAAGCCTGCGCCTGGTGAGCAACAGCACCAGTCTCGGCTTCTGCTATCTCACCCTGAAGCAGAGCGCGCGGCTGAATGAAATGCAGGCGCGACGGTTGATTAATATCATACACCTGTCGGCGCTTCTGCATACGCTGCCGCTAAACGAAGGGTTGATTACGCCAACGGAGGAGTTGCTTCCCGGCTGGTCTATACCCCAATGGCCAGACTTGACAGAGGTTGCCCTGCCTGAAAAATTAACGCTGATTTACCATCTCCCCGTTGAGCTGCACACCATGGCGGGCCAGCTAAAACAGTACCTTGCGCAGCAGGGCTGCGATCTGACGGTTATCTTTCACGATGCCAAAACCTGGGACGGGTGTCTGCGCCTGGCGGAGGCAGACATCATGATGGGCGACAGGCTGATTGGCGAAGCGCCAGAGTACACGCTTGAGCAGTGGCTCCGCTGCGATACGCTCTGGCCGCACCTGCTCAGTGCGCCACAATATGCCCATCTGCAGGCCACCCTGGATGCGGTACAGACGCAGGCCGATGAGCAGGCTCGACATGCCGGGCTGAAAGCTATTTTCAATCAGCTTATGGAAAACGCGGTGCTGACGCCGCTGTTTAACTATCAATATCAAATCAGCGCCCCGCCGGGCGTAAACGGCATTCGACTCAATACCCGCGGCTGGTTTGATTTTACCGAAGCCTGGCTTCCAGCCCCCAAATCGTGAAGAAGCTGGTCGACGCTGGAGTGAGGCGGTAACATGACGTTTTTACCGTAACTGTCGAGATGATTTATGAAACGTGCCGTCGTCGTGTTCAGCGGAGGACAAGATTCCACTACCTGCCTGGTTCAGGCCCTTCATCAGTATGATGAGGTTCACTGCGTGACGTTTGACTACGGTCAGCGCCACCGCGCTGAAATCGACGTTGCCCGCGAACTGGTCCTGAAACTGGGCGCGCGCGCGCACAAGGTGCTGGACGTGACGCTGCTAAATGAACTGGCCGTCAGCAGCCTCACGCGCGACAGCATTCCCGTACCGGACTACGAGCCCGACGCCAGCGGCATTCCCAATACCTTCGTGCCGGGACGCAATATTCTGTTCCTGACCCTGACGGCCATTTATGCCTATCAGGTGAAAGCCGAAGCGGTGATCACGGGCGTGTGTGAAACCGATTTTTCCGGCTATCCTGACTGTCGCGATGAGTTCGTAAAAGCGCTGAATCACGCGGTTAATCTGGGAATGGCGAAAGAGACGCGCTTTGAAACCCCGCTGATGTGGCTGGATAAAGCGGAAACCTGGGCGCTGGCAGACTACTGGGGCAAGCTGGATTTGGTGCGCAGCGAAACCCTGACCTGCTACAACGGCATTAAAGGCGACGGTTGCGGCCAGTGCGCGGCCTGTAATCTGCGTGCGAACGGGCTGAACCACTATCTTGCCGACAAAGTCGGCGTGATGACCGCGATGCAGAAAAAAACCGGGCTTAAATAGGGTTAATTCCTCGTGCTGTCGCAAAACGGGTGTCGACAGCACGAGTACGCCTTAACATGTCTTACACGATCATCAGCTCCAGCTTTTCTCGCAGCTCCCCTTCCAGCGGCAGCGCTTTCTGAGTTTTAAGATCGATACAGACAAAGGTAATCAGCGCATCGGCTACCACCTGCCCTTCAGGATCCAGCGTCACAACCTGGCTTAACACGCCGCTCTTGCCGTTTAGCTGCTGAACCTGGCTGGTGACGGTCAGCACATCCCCCAGCACTGCCGGACGACGGTAGTTGATGTTGATGTTGACGACCACGAACGCAATATTGTGCGCGGTCAGCCACTGAAAGCTCTCGCTGTTTTCCAGCCCGTCCCAGCGCGCTTCTTCGAGAAACTCAAGATAGCGGGCGTTGTTCACGTGCTGATAAACGTCGAGGTGGAAACCGCGTACTTTGATTTTTGTCTGCATAGCGCAATAGCCTTAACTGTTATTGTAGGATGAGAGGTCATAACTGGTATGACCTCTTTATCCTGGCAAAAAATTGCCGCAGTGCAAGAAAATGCGTAATTACAACGTCAGGTGTGAGAGGTTGCGCTCAACCAGCGCGCTGCCCATACCGGGAACCTGCTTGAGATCGTCGAGGGTTTTAAAGGGACCATACTCCTCGCGGTAGCTGACGATAGCCTGAGCTTTTTTCAGCCCCACGCCGTTCATTGCGCGGGCGAGATCGTCTGCAGACGCCGAATTGATGCTGACGCGCGTACCGTCGTCATCGGTTTTTTTAGCGACGTCGGTAGCCTTCGTCTGCTCTGCAACCTGCGCAGTTGAGTGGGTTTGGCTCTGCGAGGCCTGCGTTTTAGCGGCAGGCGCTGCCGCGAGCGCGCCGACGCTCATCCCGGTAGTGGCAATGGTCAGCGTAATTAACAGTGCTTTGATTCCACGTTTCATGCTGTTATCTCCTTGTTTGTTGACAGCCACGTCACGATAGCCGCAAGAAAAAACAGGCACAAACAGCAGATTGCAGAAATGGAAAAGGCCGCGAAAGCGGCCTTTAGTTTTTGCAGAGCGTTACGAAAATCTGCGAGCAGATACGTAATTATTGCTGCTGAGTCACCACGTCACCCAGCTTAATTTTGGCTTCTTTACGCAGGTTGCTCATCATCGCTTCGAAGGCAATTTGGGCATTGTTCTGGGTGATCCCCTGAACCATCGCTTTCTTCTGCTCTTCCGGCATGGTGCCCGCCTTCACGTCGTCCAGCGCCAGCAGAACCACATTACCCTGCACGTCGGTCGTGGTGCCGTAGGTCGGCTTGTCCTTCGCTGGAAGACTCAGACCAAACGCGGCCTGGCTGATAGGGTCCTGACCGGTACGGCTCAGCGTTTTGGCTTCACCGAAGCTCAGGCCAGCCGCTTTCAGCGCGTCATTTTTACCGGCTTTCAGATCCACCAGGATCTTCTCGGCATCCATTTTCGCCTGCTGTTCAGCTTTGTTGTGCTTAACCTGCGCCACCACCCGATCTTTCACTTCCGCCAGCGGTTTGACCGCTTCCGGTTTGTGCTCGCTGACGCGCAGAACAAATGCACGGTCACCGTCCACGGTAATGATGTCAGAGTTGCTGCCCGGTGTGCCGTTCTCGCCGACCAGCCCGCCGTTGAAGATGGCGTCAGAAACCGGTTTGAAGTTCAGCTCTTCCGGCAGGTTGTCGTGACCAAACCAGCCGGTTTCAACCGCTTTAACGCCCGCCGCCTGCTCTGCGCCTGCCAGCGATTCGTTGTCGTTGCTCGCGGCATCGCTTACCTTCTGCTGCAGCGCATAGAAGGCGTCCAGGGCTTTCTCTTGCTTCACTTTCGCCGCGATATCATCACGAACGTCAGCTAGCGGCTTGGTTTTTGCTGCCTGAACATCGTCCAGACGCGCCACCAGGTAGCCTACGGAGGATTTGATCACCCCAGACAGCTGGCCTTTTTCCTTGAGGCCTGCGTTTTTCAGCTCTTCCGGGGTCGTCGCGTCTTCCAGCCAGCCCATATCACCGCCATTTTTCGCAGAGATGATGTCGGTAGACTTGGTTTTCGCTACGGTCGCAAAATCTGCGCCCTTGTTCAGCTCGTCCAGCGCCGCTTTGGCATCGGCTTCAGTTTTGGTCTGAATCACGCTGTAGCGGTTACGCTGCGGCTGAGTGAACTGATCCTGATGCTGATCGTAGTATGACTGGATGTCCGCGTCAGAGGCCGTTTCCTGCAGCGCAGCGGCGTCGAGCTTGATATAGCTCACGCGGAACTGCTCAGGCGCAACGAAGGTGTTTTTGTTCTGCTCGTAGTACGCGTTAACCTCAGCGTCGCTGACCTGCTGTTTTGCCGCCAGCGCATTGACGTCGATGGTCGCTTCACGCACGACACGCTGCTGAGATACCAGCGCGGCCAGTTCGTCAGTTTCACCCTTGAGCATGAAGTCGGTGCCCACAACGGCGTTGATGAGCTGCTGAGTGGTCAGCTGGTTACGCAGCGCCTGCGCGTACTGATCGGCGGTCATGCCCATCTGGTTCACGATGCTGTTGTAACGGGCGTTGTCGAATTTACCGTTAGACTGGAAAGCCTGGGTAGAAAAAATGGCTTTTTTAACCTGTTCGTCGCTGATGCCCAAACCTAAGTTTTTAGCATACTGGTCCAGCAGAGCCTCATCGATAAGACGGTTGAGCGTTTGCTGACGCAGGGTCTTCATATACCCTTCATTCCCCGCCAGCTCAGAGAACTGGTCGCCCAGCTGCTGCTGCATACGATTACGTTCACCCGCGAAAGCATTCTCGAACTGCCCACGGCTGATTTCCTGGCCATTCACTTTTGCGGCATAGTTGGCGCCAGCGCCGATAAGGTAACTGCTCACGCCGGTCAAAATGAACGACACGATAATGATACCGAAAATGATCTTGAGCACGAGACTGTTAGCAGCCGTGCGTAAGCTGTCCATCATGGTGTAACAACACTCCGCTGTAGGTGACTGGTTACCTGACGCTGACGGAAAATCCTGACCGTCGCGCGTAAAGGCGTATTGTGACAAGAAAACAGGGCAATTGTCAGCCCACAACTCGCATAAACTCGCACAAATCAGGTCTGGACAAACAAAAAAGGCACATCAAATGATGCGCCCTTGTACTTTTCGGCTTCCCTGAAGCGGGAAAGCAATCAGTTTACTGCGTCTTTCAGCGCTTTACCTGCACGGAAACCAGGCACTTTAGCAGCAGCAATGGTGATCTCTTTACCGGTCTGAGGGTTGCGGCCAGTACGGGCAGCACGCTCTTTAACAGCAAAAGTACCGAAGCCTACCAGTGCAACGTCGTCCCCAGCCTGCAGAGATTCAGTAACAGAAGCAATTAATGCATCTAACGCACGTCCAGCTGCAGCTTTAGAAATATCAGCACCCGCAGCAATTTTGTCAATCAGTTGAGATTTATTCACTGTTCTCTTCCTCTCTTTATAATTTATATCGCGCCTGAATCCTTCACAACGCGACCGCGCAGCAGTTATATCAGGCCTGCCATGACCTTACAACACCCGTTGTTGATGGCTAGCCCAATCAGCAATCTAAATTAGCTATACAAAAAAAGGCTGGCAAGTCCGAAATGACTTACCAACCTTGTTTTTATTGACGCTCTTTGCGCGAGGTCACTATTTTGCGGTTACAACCTGCATTCCGGAGGGTTCATTTTGCAGTGCGAGACTAAGAACTTCCTCAATGCGCTTAACCGGATGGATCTGCAGATCGGCAATCACGTTGTCCGGAATCTCTTCCAGATCGCGTTTATTCTCGTAAGGAATCAATACGGTTTTGATCCCACCACGATGTGCCGCCAGCAGTTTTTCTTTTAATCCACCGATTGGCAGAACCTGACCACGCAGCGTAATTTCACCGGTCATTGCGACATCGGCACGCACCGGGTTCCCTGTCAGGCAGGAAACCAGAGCGGTACACATCGCAATACCTGCGCTCGGGCCATCTTTCGGCGTCGCCCCTTCCGGAACGTGCACGTGGATGTCGCGTTTTTCGTAGAAATCTGCGTTGATGCCCAGTTTTTCTGCACGCGCGCGCACCACGGTCAGCGCCGCCTGAATGGACTCCTGCATCACTTCGCCCAGCGAGCCGGTGTAGGTCAGCTTGCCTTTACCCGGCACGCAGGCGGTTTCGATGGTCAGCAGATCGCCACCCACTTCCGTCCATGCCAGGCCGGTGACCTGGCCTACGCGGTTTTCGTTGTCGGCACGACCGTAGTCGAAGCGCTGAACGCCGAGGTAAGCATGCAGGTTGTCGCCGTTAATCACGATGTGTTTCAGGCTCTTATCCAGCAGCAGCTGTTTAACCGCCTTACGGCACAGTTTAGAGATTTCACGCTCAAGGCTACGCACGCCCGCTTCACGGGTGTAGTAGCGGATGATGCCAACGATCGCGCTGTCCTCAACGGTCAGCTCGTTCGCTTTCAGCGCGTTACGCTCAATCTGTTTCGGCAGCAGGTGCTGCTTAGCGATGTTCAGCTTCTCGTCTTCGGTATAGCCCGAGAGACGGATCACTTCCATACGGTCCAGCAGCGGCGCCGGAATGTTCATGGAGTTGGAGGTGGCCACGAACATCACGTCACTCAGATCGTAGTCCACTTCCAGGTAGTGATCGCTGAACGCCACGTTCTGTTCTGGATCAAGCACTTCCAGCAGTGCAGACGCAGGGTCTCCACGCATGTCCGACGACATCTTGTCGATCTCATCGAGCAGGAACAGCGGGTTTTTAACGCCCACTTTCGCCATTTTCTGGATCAGTTTACCCGGCATAGAACCGATATAGGTACGGCGGTGACCGCGGATTTCCGCTTCATCGCGTACGCCACCCAGCGCCATACGGATATACTTACGTCCGGTCGCTTTGGCGATGGACTGACCCAGAGAGGTTTTACCCACCCCTGGCGGCCCCACCAGACACAGGATTGGGCCTTTAATTTTGTTCACACGGCTTTGTACCGCGAGGTACTCAAGAATGCGGTCTTTCACGCGCTCCAGGCCGTAGTGGTCGGTATCCAGGATTTCCTGCGCCTGACGCAGGTCTTTTTTGACCTTGCTGCGGGCGTTCCACGGAACCTGCACCATCCACTCAATGTAGCCGCGCACGACGGTCGCTTCAGCCGACATCGGAGACATCATTTTCAGCTTCTGCAGTTCTGCTTCCGCTTTCTCTTTTGCCTCTTTCGGCATCTTCGCCGCGTCGATCTTACGCTTCAGCGCTTCGTTTTCGTCCGGCGCGTCGTCCATCTCGCCCAGCTCTTTCTGAATGGCCTTCATTTGCTCATTCAGATAGTACTCGCGCTGCGATTTCTCCATCTGCTTTTTCACGCGGTTGCGAATGCGTTTCTCAACCTGCAGCAGATCGATTTCTGACTCCATCATCGCCATCAGGTATTCCAGACGTTCATTCACGTCGGACATTTCCAGCACGGACTGTTTGTCAGCCAGCTTCAGCGGCATATGTGCGGCGATGGTGTCCGCCAGACGCGCAGGATCGTCGATGCTGTTCAGCGACGTCAGCACTTCCGGTGGGATTTTCTTGTTCAGCTTGATATAGCCTTCAAACTGGCTAATCGCGGTGCGCACCAGCACTTCCTGCTCGCGCTCATCAAGCTCAGGCGAATCAAGGTACTCTGCCTTCGCAGAGAAGTGCTCGCCATCGTCTGACAAAGTGGTAATACGCGCACGCTGCAGGCCTTCTACCAGCACCTTCACGGTGCCGTCAGGCAGCTTCAGCATCTGCAAAATAGAGGCCACGGTCCCGACGGTGAAAAGATCGTTTACACCCGGCTCATCCGTTGATGCTTCTTTCTGCGCCACCAACATGATTTTTTTATCATGATCCATGGCGGCTTCGAGGCAACGGATAGATTTTTCCCGCCCTACAAATAAGGGTATGACCATGTGCGGATAAACCACCACATCGCGCAACGGCAATACGGGGATTTCAATGCGTTCAGAACGCTCAGGATTCATAGAGCTCTCTCTTAGTTTAGTGTCCGCCAGGTAAACTGGTCATGTAACTGTGCTTCACACAACCATTAACATGTAACCAGTATATGGGGATGTTTCCCACACATTCAACGCCATGAATACGGAAAAAGTAAAGGGGAGATAAAATCCCCCCTTTTTGATTAACTGCTTGTATGATTTGGTGAATTATTCGCCAGATGCCTGCTGGGCTTCTGGTTTACCGTAAATCAACAGCGGCTTGGTCTGACCGCCAATAACGGATTCGTCGATAACCACTTTCTCAACATCTTCCATCGACGGCAGATCGTACATGGTATCAAGCAGTGCCGCTTCAACGATTGAACGCAGGCCACGCGCGCCGGTTTTGCGGATCATCGCTTTCTTCGCGATGGCATCCAGCGCTTCGTCGCGGAATTCCAGCTCAACGCCTTCCAGATTGAACAGCGCCTGATACTGCTTGGTCAGCGCATTTTTCGGCTCTTTCAGAATCTGGATGAGCGCATCTTCGCTCAGTTCGTTCAGCGTTGCCACAACCGGCAGACGACCGATGAACTCAGGGATCAGACCAAACTTGATCAGATCTTCTGGTTCGACCTGCGACAGCAGCTGGCCTTCGTTCGGCTTTTCAGACGTGGATTTCACCGTTGCGCCAAAACCAATGCCGGAGCCGGTTTCAACACGGTGAGAAATCACCTTATCCAGGCCTGCAAACGCACCGCCACAGATGAACAGGATCTTGGAGGTATCAACCTGCAGGAACTCCTGCTGCGGATGCTTACGGCCACCCTGTGGCGGCACCGCCGCAACGGTACCTTCAATCAGCTTCAGCAGCGCCTGCTGCACGCCTTCACCCGACACGTCACGGGTAATGGACGGGTTGTCAGACTTACGGGAGATTTTGTCGATTTCATCGATGTAAACAATCCCGCGCTGCGCCTTCTGCACGTCGTAATCGCACTTCTGCAGCAGTTTTTGAATGATGTTTTCAACGTCTTCACCCACATAACCGGCTTCGGTCAGGGTGGTGGCATCCGCCATGGTGAACGGAACATCCAGCAGGCGCGCCAGGGTTTCAGCCAGCAGCGTTTTACCGGAGCCGGTTGGCCCGATCAGCAGAATGTTACTTTTACCCAGTTCGACGCCATTACTGGTATCGCCGTTACGCAGGCGTTTGTAGTGGTTATATACCGCCACCGCCAGCACCTTCTTCGCCTGCTCCTGACCGATGACATAGTCGTCAAGGTGATGACGAATTTCATGCGGTGTCGGCAACGCGCTACGCTCACGGTGCGGGGCAACTTCTTTAATCTCTTCGCGAATGATGTCGTTACATAAATCGACACACTCGTCGCAGATATACACGGACGGCCCGGCAATCAGTTTACGCACTTCATGCTGGCTTTTGCCGCAAAAAGAGCAGTACAGCAGTTTGCCCGAACCATCTTTGCGTTTATCTGTCATGAGTCCAAACCTCTTTTTAAGTTCTTTGTGCCGCACATGACGACGCAAATGCCATTCTCAGACGCAAGCTGCTCTCGGCAGAATGCCGCCCTACCTTAGTATAGCGGCACACTCGCGTCGCGGGCATCAATTACGATGGGTCAAAACGGAGTCGACCAGGCCGTACTCAACTGCCTCTGGAGCTGAGAGGAAGCGATCGCGTTCAGTATCGCGCTCGATCTGCTCGAGAGGTTGACCCGTATGCTGCGCCATAAGTTCATTCATGCGCGCTTTTACTTTCAGAATTTCTCGGGCGTGGATTTCGATATCCGTCGCCTGGCCCTGGTAACCACCCAGCGGCTGGTGAATCATCACGCGGGAATTTGGCAGGCAGAAACGCTTGCCTTTCGCCCCTGCGGTTAACAGGAATGCCCCCATGGATGCGGCCTGTCCCATACAGATGGTGCTCACATCCGGCTTGATGAATTGCATGGTGTCGTAAATGGACATACCTGCCGTGATCACGCCGCCCGGCGAGTTAATGTACAGGTAAATGTCTTTTTCCGGGTTTTCCGCTTCCAGAAACAGCATCTGCGCCACGATCAGGTTAGCCATGTGGTCTTCCACCTGGCCGGTCAGAAAGATAACGCGTTCCTTGAGCAGACGGGAATAGATATCAAAAGAACGCTCACCGCGTGAGGTCTGTTCAATAACCATTGGCACCAGAGCCATATGGGGTGCAAAGTTATCTCGTTCGCCACTGTATGACATTTCCGTCTCCTGGATCAAAATTGAAAACACCTGCTGCACTGATTGTAACCTTATGGACGGATTATCAGCCAGTCTCATTCATCGGGATTACATACTTATGGGGTTCACATTGCCCTATTTCAAGCATAACAATCTTTTGTTGTTACGCTAACACTGAAAGGGCGTTTTAGCACTCTTCCTGGGCTATTGGTGTGATAAAAAAAACCCGTCGCCGGAGGGCAACGGGTTTTCTGTTCAAACTTTAAACCGTTGGGGCGAAATTACGCCTGCTGGTTCATCAGTTCGTTGAAAGAGGTCGCTTTTTCGGACACTTTAGCTTTCGCCAGTACCGCTTCAACAGCCTGCTCTTCCAGTGCGACGTTGCGCATGTTGTCCATCAGCTCTTTGTTCTTACCGTAGAACTCAACAACTTCTGATGGATCTTCGTACGCAGAAGCCATCTCTTCGATCAGGCCTTTCACACGCTCTTCGTCAGCTTTCAGCTCGTGGGTACGAATCACTTCGCCCAGCAGCAGGCCAACAACAACGCGGCGTTTAGCCTGCTCTTCGAACAGCTCGCGCGGCAGCTCCATCGCCTGCTGCTGGTTGCCACCGAAACGCTGTGCAGCCTGACGGCGCAGGACGTCGATTTCGCTGTCAATCAGTGCAGCCGGAACGTCGATGTCGTTCGCTTTCACCAGGCCGTCGATCGCCTGAGATTTAACACGGTTGCGCACAGCACCGTTCAGCTCGCGTTCCATGTTCTTACGCACTTCGGTACGCAGGCCTGCAACAGAACCATCTTCCACGCCGAAACGTTTGATGAATTCTTCAGTCAGCTCTGGCAGTTCGCGCTCTTCCACTTTCTTCAGGTTGATAACGAACTTCGCTGCTTTCCCTTTCAGGTTTTCAGCGTGGTACTCTTCAGGGAAGGTCACGTCAATGGTGAACTCTTCACCTGCTTTGTGGCCTTTGATACCGTCTTCGAAGCCTGGGATCATACGACCCTGGCCCATTGCCAGTACGAAGTCAGACGCTTTGCCGCCTTCGAACTCTTCGCCGTCTACAGAACCGGTGAAGTCGATGGTGACACGGTCTTCAGCGTCAACTGCGCCTTCTTTCTCTTTCCAGTTCGCCTGCTGCTTGCGCAGGGTGTCCAGCATGCCGTCAACGTCTTCGTCAGTCACGGAAACGATCGGTTTTTCAACTTCGATAGATTCCAGACCTTTCAGCTCAACTTCCGGGTACACTTCAAACTCTACGGAGTAGGTGAAGTCTTCGCCCAGTTTGTATTCGCCTGGAACGTAGTTTGGCGCACCGGCCGGATTGATTTTTTCTTTGATGATCGCATCGATAAAGTTGCGGCTCATCAGTTCACCCAGCACATCCTGACGCACGGAAGCGCCATAACGCTGAGCAACAACATTCATTGGTACTTTGCCCTTGCGGAAGCCGTCAATACGTACTTTTTTTGCTACGTTGACCAGCTCGCTTTTCACAGCAGTTTCGATGCTGTCAGCAGCGATAGTAATCGTTACACGGCGGCCAAGGCCTTGAGTGGTTTCAACTGAAACTTGCATCTTGTTACCTCAAAAAAATCACAGTGCTCGGTCAACTCTGAATCTGTCTGTGTTTACCGGGATGCTCTCTTAGTGCAGATTCACATTCCCTGTCGCCAGAATCATCCCGAAGACATTCAATAAGACGCGGCATTATAGCGGCATCACTTAGGTGAGTCGAGAACGGTTGGGGCATGTTGCTGCGGCTTTTTTCACACTTTAAGGCTATTTTTAGCCTTAAAATCGCACCATCCGCTCAAAACTCAGACAAAACAAAACGGCCCGTAGGCCGTTTTGACGAAATCTCTATGCAACATACTGGAAAAACTCCGGCAGTTGCAAATCCGATTTTTCAGGCTAAGGTGCCTGCACCGCGACAGGGCGGTGAGGCGACTACCGTATCCTGCAAGCCTTCCCACTCCTTAATGGTGTAGGTATGCAATGCCAGCGCATGTACGGTCGTGGAGAGTTCTTCCGACAGGGTGCTGTAGATCATGCGATGTCGGTTCAGGAAGCGTTCTCCCTGAAAACGATCGCTGACCAGAACCACTTTAAAGTGGCTTTCAGAACCCGCCGGCACGTTATGACGATAGCTTTCGTCGACAACTTCGAGGAACACAGGGTCGAACGCTGCCCTTAATTTATCTTCTATCTGCTCACGTATCATCATGAAATTACTCCTCCGACAACGCCAGGATGTCACCCATCCCTTTAAATGTTAGCCGCTTTTACCGTTTCCATTACATCAACACAACAAATATTTAGCTTTCGTCCGATTTTCTCATTCAAACGAATGAAGTTCACTGTGAGGCTCATACGTTTTGTCATTCACAGGTAGAGAAAAGCGGTGAGATGGTCAGATTTCAGACAAGGCGATGAATTTACATGCGTTGACCACTTCCCCTGGCCGTTGGCGATGTTATGATGGCGGCAATTTTTCTCTTTATATGCTTACGATTCGTTGAGAACCTGAAAATGTTAAAAAAACTCTTCTTTCCGTTGGTAGCGATTTTTATGCTGGCAGGCTGTGCCACCCCGCCAACCACCATTGATGTTTCACCAAAAATCACCCTGCCTCAGCAGGACCCTAGCCTGATGGGCGTGACCGTTAGCATCAACGGTGCCGATCAGCGCCAGGATCAGGCGCTGGCAAAAGTCACCCGCGACAACCAGCAGGTTACCCTGACCGCGTCCCGCGACCTGCGCTTCCTGCTGCAGGAAGTGCTCGAGAAGCAAATGACCTCCCGCGGCTATATGGTTGGCCCAAGCGGTACGGTTGATCTGCAGATCATCGTCAACAACCTGTACGCAGACGTTTCCCAGGGTAACGTGCGCTACAACATCTCTACCAAAGCGGATATTGCCATCATCGCCACCGCGAAGAACGGCAACAAGATGAACAAAAACTACCGTGCGAGCTACTCCGTTGAAGGCGCATTCCAGGCCTCTAACAAAAATATCGCCGACGCGGTTAACAGCGTGCTGACCGACACCATTGCAGATATGGCGCAGGACACCAGCATTCACGACTTCATCAAGCAGAACGCGCGCTAATCCCGCTGACTGACCCGGTGCTTAGCCGGGTCAGTTTTATTAAACATGTCCAGTCATTACTTACGCATTTTCCAGCAACCGAAATCAGCCATCCTGCTGATCCTCGGCTTCGCCTCCGGTGTACCCCTCGCGCTCACCTCCGGCACGCTCCAGGCGTGGATGACCGTCGAGAATATCGATCTCAAAACCATCGGCTTCTTCTCGCTCGTCGGCCAGGCTTACGTCTTTAAGTTCCTGTGGTCGCCGGTGATGGACCGCTACACGCCGCCGTTCCTCGGCCGGCGTCGCGGCTGGTTAGTGATAACTCAGCTTCTGCTGCTCGTGGCGATTGCCGCGATGGGCTTCCTCGAGCCGTCAACGCAGCTGCGCTGGATGGCGGCGCTTGCGGTGGTGATTGCCTTCTGTTCCGCTTCGCAGGACATTGTTTTTGATGCCTGGAAGACGGACGTGCTGCCCGCTGACGAACGCGGCGCAGGTGCTGCAATCAGCGTTCTCGGCTACCGTTTGGGCATGCTGGTTTCCGGCGGCCTGGCGCTGTGGCTGGCCGACCGCTATCTCGGCTGGCAGGGCATGTACTGGCTGATGGCCGCATTCTTGATCCCCTGCATTATTGCCACCCTGCTTGCGCCTGAACCGAGCGATGTGATCCCGGTGCCGCGCTCGCTGGAACAGGCCGTTGCCGAACCGCTGCGCGACTTCTTTGGCCGCAACAACGCGTGGCTAATTCTGCTTTTGATCGTCCTTTATAAGCTGGGCGACGCGTTTGCCATGAGCCTGACCACCACCTTCCTGATTCGCGGCGTTGGGTTTGACGCCGGTGAAGTGGGCGTGGTGAACAAAACGCTGGGGCTGTTTGCCACCATCGTCGGGGCGCTCTACGGCGGGGTGTTGATGCAGCGCCTGACGCTGTTCCGCGCCCTGCTAATCTTCGGCATTTTACAAGGGGCATCGAACGCGGGTTACTGGCTGCTGTCGATTACCGACAAGCATATGATCAGCATGGCGACCGCGGTGTTCTTCGAAAACCTCTGCGGCGGGATGGGAACCGCAGCCTTCGTGGCCCTGCTGATGACCCTGTGCAACAAATCGTTTTCTGCCACGCAGTTTGCCCTGCTCTCGGCGCTCTCCGCCGTTGGCCGCGTTTACGTCGGCCCCATTGCCGGCTGGTTTGTTGAGGCCCACGGCTGGCCTACGTTTTATCTCTTCTCGGTGGTCGCCGCCGTGCCGGGAATTTTATTACTGCTGGTCTGTCGCCAGACGCTGGAATATACCCAGCGAACAGAGCACTTTATGCCGCGCACCGAATATTCTCGCGCCTACCGCTTTGCATTACGGCTGTTGATGGTGGGCTGTTTTGCGCTGGTACTTTGGCTGGCGGTGCTGATTATCAATGCGACGACCGGGCTGTCGCTACCGTTCGAAGCCCTTCTTTTAGACGCGGGCGCGCTGCTGGCGATTGCCGGGATTCTGATCGGTGGACTGCTCGACTTCCTTGCGCTGCGTAAAACCCAGCTGACCTGAAGGTATAAACGAAAGGTTATTTCCCGTTGTAATCACGAGGCGTAATTATAACGGTGAAATAACCGGCAGCGGCAAAAAAATATTTGTTGTTTTGTGCGGGATAGAATTTGGAAATTATTGGAGCTAATTCCAAAACGCTATTTTTCATTAAACGATTCAGCTTTTGAAAGATTGAATTTTCGTTTTTTAAATGTCTATTTATTGATAATTAATTGTTAATTTTTTGTATATTTTTGATAATGGTTATACCAATTGCCCCTTTTAGGGTATGCTTGGAGGTTCGTTCGTTATAAAGCCCATGCCATGCGGCTTCCGTCTTAAAAAACGACATAATTTGCAACACTTGTGACATGTGCGGCAGAACCCAGTAACACCTTCCTGACACAGCCCTAATGATGTTTACAGTAATGTAACCTTCCCGTAAAATGCCCCCACACTTTAAACGCCACCAGACTCCGTGGAATTGAGGTCGTTAAATGAGACTCGGGAAATACAATAAAAGTTTGGGATGGTTGTCATTATTCGCGGGCACTGTATTACTCAGTGGCTGCGATTCTGCACTACTAGACCCCAAAGGACAGATTGGACTGGAACAACGTTCGTTGATTCTGACGGCATTTGGCCTGATGATGATTGTGGTTATTCCAGCCATTTTGATGGCTGTTGGTTTCGCCTGGAAGTATCGTGCGAGCAATAAAGATGCGAAGTATAGCCCTAACTGGTCACACTCCAATAAAGTGGAAGCTGTGGTCTGGACGGTGCCTATCCTGATCATCCTGTTCCTTGCCGTACTGACCTGGAAAACCACTCACGCGCTTGAGCCTAGCAAACCGCTGGTTCACGATGAGAAACCTATTACCATTGAAGTGGTCTCCATGGACTGGAAATGGTTCTTCATCTATCCGGAACAGGGCATTGCTACCGTGAATGAGATCGCCTTCCCGGCGAACACTCCGGTTCAGTTCAAAGTGACCTCCAACTCCGTAATGAACTCCTTCTTCATCCCGCGTCTGGGCAGCCAGATCTACGCGATGGCCGGTATGCAGACTAACCTGCACCTGATCGCCAATGAAGCAGGCACCTACGACGGTATCTCCGCCAGCTATAGTGGCCCGGGCTTCTCGGGTATGAAGTTCAAAGCTATCGCTACGCCAGACCGTGCCGCATTCGACCAGTGGGTTGAAAAAGCGAAGCAGTCTACTAACACCATGTCTGACATGGCGGCGTTCGAAAAAGTGGCTACGCCTAGCGAATACAACAAGGTGGAGTACTTCTCTAATGTGAAACCTGATTTGTTCAAAGACGTTATTGGCAAATTTATGGATCACGGCAAGAGCATGGACATGACCCAGCCTGAAGGTGAGCACAGCGCACACGAAGGTATGGAAGGTATGGACATGAGCCACGCGGAAACCGCTCACTAAGGGGCCGAGGAAGAAAATGTTCGGAAAATTGACACTGGATGCAGTGCCGTATCACGAACCGATTATCGTGATTACGGTGGCTGCAATTATCATCGGTGGCGCAGCCTTACTGGGCTTGATCACTTACTTCGGTAAGTGGAGCTACCTGTGGAATGAGTGGCTGACTTCGGTTGACCACAAAAAACTCGGTATCATGTACTGCATCGTCGGTATCGTCATGTTAATTCGTGGCTTTGCGGATGCGATCATGATGCGTAGCCAGCAGGCGCTCGCCTCGGCGGGTGAAGCCGGCTTCCTGCCGCCGCACCACTACGATCAGATCTTTACCGCCCACGGCGTAATCATGATCTTCTTCGTGGCGATGCCGCTGGTTATCGGTCTGATGAACGTTGTCGTACCGCTGCAAATCGGCGCGCGCGACGTGGCGTTCCCGTTCCTGAACAACCTGAGCTTCTGGTTCACGGTTGTCGGCGTTATCCTGGTTAACCTGTCGCTGGGCGTGGGCGAATTTGCTCAGACCGGCTGGCTGGCCTACCCGCCGCTGTCGGGAATTGAGTACAGTCCTGGCGTAGGCGTCGATTACTGGATTTGGGCGCTTCAGCTCTCCGGTGTCGGTACTACCCTGACCGGTATCAACTTCTTCGTGACCATTATCAAGATGCGTGCCCCTGGCATGACCATGTTCAAGATGCCGGTATTTACCTGGGCATCTCTGTGCGCCAACATCCTGATTATTGCTTCATTCCCAATTCTGACCGTCACCGTCGCGCTGCTGACCCTGGACCGCTACCTGGGCACCCATTTCTTCACGAATGATATGGGTGGCAACATGATGATGTACATCAACCTGATTTGGGCCTGGGGTCACCCGGAAGTGTACATCCTGGTTCTGCCTGTGTTCGGCGTGTTCTCCGAAATCGCGGCAACCTTCTCGCGTAAGCGTCTGTTTGGTTACACCTCGCTGGTGTGGGCAACCGTCTGTATTACCGTTCTGTCGTTCATCGTTTGGCTGCACCACTTCTTCACCATGGGTGCGGGCGCGAACGTAAACGCCTTCTTCGGTATTACCACCATGATTATCGCGATCCCTACCGGGGTTAAGATCTTCAACTGGCTGTTCACCATGTACCAGGGCCGTATCGTGTTCCACTCAGCGATGCTGTGGACCATCGGCTTCATCGTGACCTTCTCCGTAGGTGGGATGACCGGCGTACTGCTGGCAGTACCGGGTGCTGACTTCGTTCTTCACAACAGCCTGTTCCTGATTGCGCACTTCCATAACGTTATCATCGGTGGCGTGGTCTTCGGCTGCTTCGCTGGCGTAACCTACTGGTGGCCAAAAGCGTTCGGCTTCACGCTGAACGAAAAATGGGGTAAACGCGCGTTCTGGTTCTGGATCATCGGCTTCTTCGTGGCGTTTATGCCGCTGTACGTGCTGGGCTTCATGGGTATGACCCGTCGCCTGAGCCAGCAGATCGATCCGCAGTTCCACCCAATGCTGATGGTTGCAGCGGGCGGTGCAGTGCTGATTGCCTGTGGTATCGCGTCTCAGCTGATTCAGTTCTACGTGTCTATTCGCGACCGCGACCAGAACCGTGACCTGACCGGTGACCCATGGGGTGGCCGTACGCTGGAGTGGGCGACCTCTTCTCCGCCTCCGTTCTATAACTTCGCCGTTGTGCCGCAGATCCATGAACGCGACGCATTCTGGGAAATGAAAGAAAAAGGTGAAGCGTACAAGCAACCTGCTCATTACGACGAGATCCACATGCCGAAAAACAGCGGCGCGGGCATTGTGATTGCCGCATTCGCAACGGTATTTGGTTTCGCAATGATCTGGCACATCTGGTGGATGGCGATTGTTGGCTTCGCCGGCATCGTAATCAGCTGGATTGTGAAGAGCTTTGACGAGGACGTGGACTACTACGTACCAGTCCGTGAAGTTGAAAAGCTGGAAAATCAGCATTTCGACGAGATTTCTAAAGCGGGGCTGAAAAATGGCAACTGATACTCTGGCGCACTCAACTGCCCACGCGCATGAGCATGCGCACCACGATACCGGGCCGATGAAAGTCTTCGGTTTCTGGATCTACCTGATGAGCGACTGCATTCTGTTCTGCTGTCTGTTCGCAACCTATGCCGTTCTGGTGAACGGCACAGCGGGCGGCCCGACCGGCAAGGACATTTTTGAGCTGCCGTTCGTTCTGGTTGAAACCGCACTGCTGCTGTTCAGCTCCATCACCTACGGCATGGCGGCTATCGCCATGTACAAAAACAACAAGAGCCAGGTTGTTTCCTGGCTGGCGTTGACCTGGCTGTTTGGTGCTGGATTTATCGGGATGGAAATCTATGAATTCCATCACCTGATCATGGAAGGTTTCGGTCCGGATCGCAGTGGCTTCCTGTCCGCGTTCTTCGCGCTGGTCGGAACCCACGGTCTGCACGTGACCTCTGGTCTGATCTGGATGGCGGTACTGATGTTCCAGGTACACCGTCGCGGCCTGACCAATACTAACCGTACCCGTATCATGTGCCTGAGCCTGTTCTGGCACTTCCTGGACGTGGTATGGATCTGTGTGTTCTCTGTTGTCTATCTGATGGGGGCGATGTAATGAGTCATTCTAACGATCATGGCGCTTCCCACGGCAGCGTAAAAACCTACATGACAGGTTTCATCCTGTCGATCATCCTGACGGTCATTCCGTTCTGGATGGTGATGAACGGTTCTGCATCTAAGCCGGTTATCCTGGGCGCAATCCTGGTGACCGCGGTGATTCAGATTCTGGTGCATCTGGTTTGCTTCCTGCACATGAACACCAAGTCCGATGAAGGCTGGAATATGACGGCCTTTATCTTTACCGTGATTATCATCGCTATCCTGGTAGTCGGTTCCATCTGGATTATGTGGAACCTTAACTACAACATGATGGTTCACTAAGAGCGGCGAGTATGTTTAAGCAATACCTGCAAGTAACGAAACCAGGCATCATCTTTGGCAACCTGATCTCCGTGATCGGAGGGTTCCTGTTGGCCTCCAAGGGCAGCATTGATTACACCCTCTTTATCTACACGCTGGTCGGTGTGTCCCTGGTTGTTGCGTCCGGTTGTGTATTTAATAACTACATCGACATGGATATCGACAAGAAGATGGAAAGGACCAAAAATCGGGTGCTGGTGAAAGGCCTGATCGCCCCTTCCGTCTCGCTGGTGTACGCCACCTTGCTGGGTATTGCTGGCTTTATGCTCCTGTGGTTTGGCGCTAACCCGCTGGCCTGCTGGCTGGGGGTTATGGGGTTCGTGGTGTATGTGGGCGTCTACAGCCTGTATATGAAACGTCACTCCGTCTACGGTACGCTGATTGGTTCACTCTCCGGCGCTGCGCCGCCGGTGATTGGCTACTGCGCCGTCACGAATGAGTTCGACAGCGGTGCGCTGATCCTGCTGGCTATCTTTAGCCTGTGGCAGATGCCGCACTCCTATGCCATCGCGATTTTCCGCTTCAAGGATTATCAGGCAGCGAACATCCCGGTTCTGCCGGTCGTGAAGGGCATTTCGGTTGCCAAGAACCACATCACGCTGTACATCATCGCCTTTGCCGTGGCAACGCTGATGCTCTCTCTGGGCGGTTACGCCGGATATAAATATCTGGTCGTGGCGGCTGCGGTGAGCGTCTGGTGGCTCGGTATGGCGCTGCGCGGTTACAAGGTGGAAGATGACAAGGTTTGGGCGCGCAAGCTGTTTGTGTTCTCGATTGTTGCCATCACCTCGCTGTCCGTGATGATGTCCGTGGATTTCATGGTGCCAGATTCACATAGCCTGCTGACTTACGTCTGGTAAGTGTGCTGAATTGAAAAAGCCAGGTTAATCACCTGGCTTTTTTTTTGCCCGGCGGCGCTACGCTTGCACGGGCCTACGGGATCGGTAGGTCGGGTAAGGCATAGCCGCCACCCGACGCGGTTTTGCTCGATGGTAATATCTCTTAAACAAACACCTATTTACCGCACTTAACACCCCGCCTAAACTAGTGCCTGCTTTTGAACTGAGGTGGTAATGAACGATTATAAAATGACGCCGGGCGAGCTACGCGCGACCTGGGGCTTAGGGACTGTCTTCTCGCTACGGATGCTTGGCATGTTTATGGTCCTGCCTGTTCTGACCACGTACGGCATGGCGCTGCAGGGGGCCAGCGAGGCGTTGATTGGCCTGGCGATTGGGATCTATGGTTTAGCCCAGGCGGTATTCCAGATCCCCTTTGGCCTGCTTTCGGATCGCGTTGGCCGTAAGCCGCTGATTGTCGGCGGTCTGCTGATTTTTGTACTTGGCAGCGTCATTGCCGCCCTCTCCCACTCCATCTGGGGCATTATTTTAGGCCGCGCCCTGCAGGGTTCCGGCGCGATTGCCGCTGCCGTGATGGCGCTACTGTCAGACCTCACCCGCGAGCAGAACCGCACCAAGGCAATGGCGTTTATCGGCGTCAGCTTTGGCGTGACGTTTGCAATTGCAATGGTGCTCGGGCCAATTATTACCCACAAGCTTGGCCTGCACGCCCTCTTCTGGATGATTGCCGCGCTGGCGACCGTTGGGATCGCGCTTACGCTCTGGGTGGTCCCGGACAGCAAAAACCACGTGCTCAACCGTGAATCCGGCATGGTGAAGGGCTGCTTCAGCAAGGTGCTCGTTGAGCCACGACTGCTCAAGCTAAACTTCGGCATCATGTGCCTGCACATTCTGCTGATGTCGACCTTCGTCGCCCTGCCCGGCCAGCTCGCCGCCGCGGGCTTCCCCGCCGCCGAGCACTGGAAAATCTATCTGGTGACGATGCTGATCTCCTTCGTCTCCGTGGTGCCGTTTATTATCTACGCCGAAGTGAAGCGCAAAATGAAGCGCGTTTTCGTGGGCTGCGTGGCGCTCCTGCTGATTGCCGAAATTGTGCTGTGGGGCTCCGGCCCGCACTTCTGGGAGCTGGTCATCGGCGTGCAGATCTTTTTCCTGGCCTTTAACCTGATGGAAGCCCTGCTGCCGTCGCTTATCAGCAAGGAATCCCCGGCGGGCTACAAAGGCACGGCGATGGGCATTTACTCCACCAGCCAGTTCCTCGGCGTGGCCATTGGCGGCTCGCTCGGCGGCTGGGTGGACGGCCTGTTTGATTCGCAAACCGTGTTTCTGGCGGGGGCGCTGCTGGCGATGGTCTGGCTGCTGGTTGCCAGCAGCATGAAGGAACCGCGCTACGTAAGCAGCCTGCGCGTAGAAATCCCGGATAGCGTAGATATTAACGATGCGCTGAAACAGCGTCTTGAAGCAACGGAGGGCGTCAGTGAAGTGCTCATCGCCCCGGAAGAGCGCAGCGCCTATGTCAAAATTGACAGCAAGGTAACCAACCGCTTCGAGGTTGAGCAGGCCCTGAAAGCTTAAAAATAAGCCCGGTTGAAACCGGGCTTTTTGGTCTTAATCGCGGAAGTTTTTGAACTGGAACGGCTGTCCCAAATCGCCGCCGCGGATCAGCGCCATCACGCCCTGCAGATCGTCACGCGATTTGCCCGTCACGCGGATCTCTTCGCCCTGGATCTGCGCCTGAACCTTCAGCTTGCTGTCCTTGATGAGCTTAACGATTTTCTTCTGAACCGCGCTCTCAATGCCCTGCTTCAGTTTGGCTTCGACGAACCATGTTTTACCGCTATGGACGAACTCTTCCGGCACATCCAGTGAAGTACCTTCAATGCCGCGCTTCAGCAGCTTAGCGCGCAGAATATCGAGCAACTGGTTGACCTGGAAATCTGACTCGCTCAGCACCTTGATGGTCTTATTTGCGTCATTCAGCTCAAAGGTCGCCTCAACGCCACGGAAATCGAAACGTGACTCAACTTCACGGCTTGCGTTGTCCACGCCGTTACGCACTTCCTGGATATCAACTTCGGAAACAATATCGAAAGATGGCATCTTTTCTTCTCCCTTCATTTTTGTTGCGTTGCATAATACCCGCAACGAGGCATAACGAGAAGCTTAGCTGACGGCGCTATACTTAGGCCGTAACACCTGGCGCAGTTGCAGGTGAGGAGGAACGATGAAAATTACAGTGCTCGGATGCGGAGCCCTGGGTCAGCTATGGCTGACCGCGCTGTGCAAACACGGACACGAGGTACAGGGCTGGCTGCGCGTGCCCCAGCCCTATTGCAGTGTAAACCTGATTGGTGAAGACGGAAGTATCTTTAACGAATCCCTGACCGCGAACGATCCTGACTTCCTGTCGCAAAGCGACCTTCTGCTGGTGACGCTCAAGGCGTGGCAGGTTTCCGATGCGGTAAAAACGCTGGCCGCGCAGCTCCCCCCTGGATCGCCGATTCTACTGTTGCATAACGGCATGGGGACCATTGACGAGCTGAAAAGCATCCCTCAGCCGCTGCTGATGGCGACGACCACCCACGCCGCGCGCCGCGATGGCACTATCATCGTCCATGTTGCCAGCGGGGTGACGCATATCGGCCCTGCCCGCGAGCAGGACGGTGACTACAGCTACCTGGCGGACGTTCTGCAAAAGGTGCTGCCGGACGTGGCATGGCATAACAACATTCGCCCGCAGCTATGGCGCAAGCTGGCGGTGAACTGCGTCATTAATCCGCTGACGGCGCTCCGGGACTGCCCGAACGGGGAGCTGAAAAACGCCCCGCAGGAGATTGCCACGCTGTGCGAGGAAGTCGCGTCGGTCATCGAGCGCGAAGGCCTGCACACCTCCGCAGATGATTTACGCTATTATGTCGAACAGGTGATTGATAGTACGGCGGAAAATATCTCCTCCATGTTGCAGGACGTGAGGGCGTTACGCCATACGGAGATCGACTACATTACCGGCTATCTGCTCAAACGCGCCCGCGCGCACGGCGTTGCCGTACCGGAAAACGCCCGCCTGTATGACCTGGTTAAACGTAAGGAGAATGAGTATGAGCGCGTCAGCTCTGGTATGCCTCGCCCCTGGTAGCGAAGAGATGGAAGCCGTCACCACTATCGATTTGATGGTGCGCGGCGGCATCACGGTCACCACCGCCAGCGTCGCCAGCGACGGTAATCTTGCGATCGCCTGTTCACGCGGGGTGAAGATCCTGGCGGACGCACCGCTCGTTCAGGTGGCTGACGGCGATTACGACATCATCGTCCTGCCCGGCGGCTTAAAAGGCGCGGAATGTTTTCGCGACAGCCCGCTGCTGGTTGAAACCGTGCGTCAATTTCATCTGTCTGGCCGCATCGTCGCAACGATCTGCGCCGCCGCCGGCACGGTCCTGATCCCTCACGATATCTTCCCCATCGGCAACATGACCGGCTTCCCGGGGCTTAAGGATACGATCCCCGAAGAACATTGGGTGGATAAACGCGTCGTCTGGGACCCGCGCGTCAACCTGCTGACCAGCCAGGGGCCCGGTACGGCGATTGATTTTGGCTTAAAGATTATTGACCTGCTGGTCGGGCGTGAAAAAGCGTACGAAGTGGCGTCGTCGCTGGTGATGCCGGCGGGGATTTATAATTATTACGAATAGGTGTTCTCCCTCTCCCTGTGGGAGAGGGCCGGGGTGAGGGCATCAGGCCGCACTCCCCGGCGAGAAACTACGGGCGATACACCTTCACATTCGCAAAGCCCTGCTCGCGCAGATACAGCGCCTGCAGGCGGCTCATCACCCCGCGCTCACACCACAGCAGATACGTTTTGCTCTGGTCGAGATCGCCAAACTTGGTGCTCAGCTTGTAGAACGGCAGAGAAACCACGTCCACGCCTTCCACCTTAAGCGGCTTGTCATCCTGCTCGTCAATGGAGCGGATATCCAGAATCGCATCGTTAGCGCCGAAACCGCTCACGGTTTCAACTTCAACGACTTCCTGCTCGGTCTGCTGGGCAATCTCGCGGATATCAATGTTGGACGCTTCCGCCACCACTTTTTCCAGGATAGCAAAATCGAAGTTCTCTTCTTCGGCTTCGATCTTCGCCTTCACCGCCTTGACGGTTGGGCTTTTCGAGATCACGCCGCAGTATTCCGGCATGGTGCGGGCAAAATCTTCGGTGCCAATTTCGCGCGCCAGATCGATGATGTGCTCTTTGTCGTGGGAAATCAGCGGACGCAGGATCAGCGTATCGGACACGTTGTCGATAAGACGCAGGTTGGTCAGCGTCTGGCTGGAGACCTGGCCCAGCGCTTCGCCGGTAACCAGCGCCTGTACGCCGTAACGCTCGGCCACTTTAGACGCCGCGCGCACCATCATGCGCTTCAGCACCACGCCCATCTGGCCGTCATCCACTTTTTCGAGGATCTCGCCAACGACAGGCTCGAAGTTAATCGCCACAAAACGCACGCGGTGTGAACTGCCGAAGCGGTTCCACAGGTAATGCGCCACCTGACGTACGCCGATTTCGTGCGCCGCGCCGCCCAGGTTGAAGAAGCAGTAGTGTACGCGACAGCCGCGACGCATCAGCATATAGCTGGAGACGCCGGAATCGAAGCCGCCGGAGATCAGGGACAATACGTCTTCCTGGGTGCCGATCGGGAAGCCGCCGATACCTTCGTAACGGCCTTTTACCAGCAGCAGGCGATCGTTTTCGATCTCAAGATTAACGGTCACGTCCGGGTTGGTCAGACGCACGCGCGCCGTCTCGACGTGCTGGTTCAGACCGCCGCCCACGTAGCGCTCGACTTCGATAGAGCTGAACTCGTGCTTGCCGCGACGCTTCACGCGCACGCAGAAGGTTTTGCCTTCGATCTGGTCGCGGTACTGCACCAGCGCCTTCTCAAAGATGTCGTGCATATCGCTGAACGGGACGTCTTCCACTTCCAGAATATGGTGGATACCCGGAATGCGGGTCAGCGCGTCGCGAATATCAAGACGTTTGTTTTCGTCTTTGGCGCGCACTTCTACGTGGTCCCAGTGACGCACCACGGCAAGGGTTTCGTCGTAGTGCTTTAATACGTTACGAATGTTCCCGGTGAGAATTTTAATAAAGCGCAAACGCACAGACTGGCTTTTGATGGTGATTTCAGGGAACAATTTAATGATAAACTTCATGGCGGCAATGTTTCTTAGGCAAGCCTGTAACGGCTTGTAGTGGAAAATGATACAGCAGCCCACACCCGTGGCTGCATCCAGGCGCGCAAGTATACCACCAACGCGCCGCCCGCGTTATTTGATAATTGCCCTGAGTCCGTTACCATGTAGGGGCGAAGAATATAAGAGTCAATTCACTATGCCGAAGAAGAACGACGCACCGGCCAGTTTCGAAACTGCGCTGAGTGAACTGGAGCAAATTGTTACCCGTCTTGAGAGCGGCGATCTCCCGCTGGAAGAGGCGCTCAACGAATTCGAGCGTGGCGTACAGCTGGCGCGCCAGGGGCAGGTCAAACTGCAGCAGGCCGAGCAGCGCGTGCAAATCCTGCTTTCCGACAGCGAAGACGCGAAAACCACGCCATTCACACCGGACGCCGAGTAAATGGATTTTGCCAACGAGCTTGAGGCGCGCGTCGTGCGCGCCAACGACGCCCTGCGCCGTTTTATTGCGCCACAGCCTTTTCAGAACACTCCGCTGGTTGAAGCTATGCACTATGGCGCACTCTTGGGTGGAAAGCGCCTGCGCCCGTTCCTTGTGTACGCTACGGGCAACATGTTTGGTATCAGCGATAACACGCTGGACGCCCCGGCCGCTGCGGTTGAGTGCATCCACGCCTATTCGCTGATCCACGACGATCTCCCGGCGATGGACGACGACGATCTGCGTCGCGGTCAGCCAACCTGCCACATTAAGTTTGGCGAGGCGAACGCCATTCTTGCGGGCGACGCGCTGCAGACGCTGGCATTCTCGATTTTAAGCGATGCGCCGATGGTGGAAGTGAGTGACCGCGACCGCCTGGCGATGGTTTCTGAGCTTGCCATGGCGAGCGGTGTGGCCGGCATGTGCGGCGGTCAGGCGCTGGATTTAGAGGCGGAAGGTCGTCAGGTTAATCTGGAACAGCTGGAGCGCATTCACCGTCATAAAACGGGCGCGCTCATTCGTGCAGCCGTTCGCCTGGGCGCGCTGAGCGCGGGTGAACAAGGGCGCAAAGCCCTGCCGATTCTGGACAGATACGCAGAAAGTATCGGTCTGGCGTTCCAGGTTCAGGATGACATTCTGGATGTGGTGGGCGATACTGCAACATTGGGTAAACGTCAGGGTGCGGACCAGCAGCTTGGCAAAAGTACCTACCCCGCCCTGCTGGGCCTTGAGCAAGCCCAACGTAAAGCCCGGGATCTGATTGAAGATGCCCGCCAGTCGCTGAATCAGCTGGCCGCGCAATCGCTGGATACCTCGGCACTGGAAGCGCTAGCGGACTACATAATCCAGCGTGATAAATAAATAACCTATCTCGATGAGCCTTTGATGAGTTTTGATATTGCCAAATACCCGACACTGGCGTTAGTAGACTCCACCCAGGAGTTACGTCTGTTGCCGAAAGAGAGCCTGCCGAAGCTGTGCGACGAGCTGCGTCGCTACCTGCTCGACAGCGTTAGCCGCTCCAGCGGCCATTTCGCCTCCGGGCTTGGCACGGTTGAGCTGACCGTGGCGCTGCATTACGTCTATAACACGCCGTTCGATCAGCTCATCTGGGACGTAGGCCACCAGGCCTACCCGCACAAAATTCTGACCGGGCGTCGCGATAAAATTGGCACTATTCGCCAGAAAGGCGGCCTGCACCCATTCCCGTGGCGCGGCGAGAGCGAATATGACGTTCTGAGCGTCGGCCACTCTTCCACCTCTATTTCTGCGGGCATCGGTATTGCCGTTGCCGCAGAGAAAGAGAACAAGCAGCGCCGTACCGTCTGCGTCATTGGCGACGGTGCCATCACCGCCGGTATGGCCTTTGAAGCCATGAACCACGCGGGCGATATCAAGCCGGACATGCTGGTTGTCCTCAACGATAACGAGATGTCGATCTCCGAGAACGTGGGCGCGCTGAATAATCATCTGGCGCAGCTGCTTTCCGGCAAGCTCTACTCCACCCTGCGCGAAGGCGGCAAAAAGGTCTTCTCCGGCGTACCGCCGATTAAAGAGCTGCTCAAGCGTACCGAAGAACACATCAAAGGCATGGTGGTACCGGGCACCCTGTTTGAAGAGCTGGGCTTTAACTACATCGGCCCGGTAGACGGCCATGACGTGCTGGGGCTGGTGACGACGCTCAAGAACATGCGCGACCTGAAAGGCCCGCAGTTCCTGCACATCATGACTAAAAAAGGGCGTGGTTACGAACCGGCGGAAAAAGATCCAATCACCTTCCACGCGGTTCCAAAATTCGACCCGACCAGCGGCTGTCTGCCGAAAAGCAGCGGCGGCATGCCGAGCTATTCAAAAATCTTTGGCGACTGGCTGTGCGAAACGGCGGCCAAAGACAACAAGCTGATGGCGGTAACGCCTGCCATGCGTGAAGGCTCCGGCATGGTGGAGTTCTCCAAAAAATACCCTGACCAGTATTTTGACGTGGCGATTGCCGAGCAGCATGCGGTGACGTTCGCGGCAGGGCTGGCGATTGGCGGCTACAAGCCGGTGGTGGCGATTTACTCCACCTTCCTGCAGCGCGCCTACGACCAGGTGATCCACGACGTCGCTATCCAGAAGCTGCCGGTGCTCTTTGCTATCGATCGCGCGGGCATCGTCGGGGCCGACGGCCAGACGCACCAGGGCGCGTTTGACCTGTCGTTCCTGCGCTGCATCCCGGACATGGTTGTCATGACGCCGAGCGACGAGAACGAATGCCGCCAGATGCTGTTCACCGGCTACCACTACCAGGACGGCCCGAGCGCCGTGCGCTACCCGCGTGGGAACGCGGTGGGCGTTGAGCTGGCTCCGCTGGAAAAACTTCAGATTGGTAAAGGTCTGGTGAAACGTCGCGGTGAAAAAGTAGCGATCCTGAACTTCGGCACGTTAATGCCGGAAGCTGACAGCGTTGCCGAAACGCTGAACGCCACGCTGGTGGACATGCGCTTCGTAAAACCGCTGGATGAATCCCTGATCCTCAGCATGGCGGAAGATCATGACGTGCTGGTGACGCTGGAAGAGAACGCTATCATGGGCGGCGCAGGCAGCGGCGTGAACGAGGTGCTGATGGCAAATCGCAAAATGATCCCGGTGCTGAATCTCGGCCTGCCCGATCATTTCATTCCGCAGGGCACGCAGGACGAGGCCCGGGCGGCTATTGGCCTGGACGCGGCCGGTATCGAAGCCAAAATCCGCGCCTGGCTGGCATAATCCCCCCCTTTTCCGCTCCTGCTATGCTTAAACCTAATGTTTAAAACAGCAGGAGCGGATCGTGCAATACACTACATTTGGAAAAACTGACCTTAAGGTTTCCCGACTTTGCCTGGGCTGTATGACCTTCGGCGAACCTGACCGGGGCAAGCACGCCTGGACGCTGCCGGAAGAAAGCAGCCGCCCCATCATTAAACGCGCCATCGACGGCGGCATTAACTTCTTTGACACCGCCAACAGCTACTCCGACGGCAGCAGCGAGGAGATCGTGGGCCGCGCCCTGCGCGACTTTGCCCGCCGCGAGGACGTGGTCGTTGCGACCAAGGTGTACCACCAGGTTGGCGATTTGACTGAAGGTCTTTCCCGCGCGCAGATCCTGCGCTCCATTGACGACAGCCTTCGCCGCCTGAACATGGATTACGTCGACCTGCTGCAGATCCACCGCTGGGATTACAACACCCCAATTGAAGAGACGCTGGAAGCCCTGAACGACGTGGTAAAAGCGGGGAAAGCGCGTTATATCGGCGCATCGTCCATGCATGCCTCGCAGTTTGCGCAGGCGCTTGAACTGCAGGCGCAGCACGGCTGGGCGCGCTTTGTCAGCATGCAGGATCACTACAACCTGATCTACCGCGAAGAAGAACGCGAGATGCTGCCGCTGTGCTATCAGGAAGGCGTGGCGGTGATCCCCTGGAGCCCGCTGGCGCGAGGCCGCTTGACCCGCCCGTGGGGCGAAACCACCGCCCGCTCGGTGTCGGACGAGTTTGGCAAAACGCTGTATGAGGGAACGGAAGGCAGCGATGCGCTGATTGCCGAGCGTCTGGCAGGCATCGCCGACGATACCGGCGCGACGCGCGCTCAGGTGGCGCTGGCGTGGCTGCTGAGCAAGCGCGGGGTTGCGGCACCGATTATCGGCACGTCGCGTGAGGAACAGCTGGATGAGTTGCTGAGTGCGGTTGATATTACGCTAACGCCGGAGCAGGTTGCCGAGCTGGAGACGCCATATCAGCAGCACCCGGTGGTAGGGTTTAAATAAACGCTTGCCGGGTGACGGCTTCGACTTACCCGGCCTACGATCGCACCTATTTGTTGGCCGGGTAAGCGCAGCGCCACCCGGCAATACAGCGCGCACAAACTCACGCGAAGTGATCGTAGCCTTTCCAGTCGAGCGTAACCGGCGCGCCGTCTTTCACAAACTTCAGCCCTTCACTCTCCGGCATAATCTGCCCGATGCAGGTAAACCGTGCGCCAAGATGGGCCAACGCCACGTCCAGCGTTCCACGGTTTAGTTCCGGTACGGTAAAGCACAGCTCGTAATCTTCTCCGCCGGAAAGCGCCCATTCCAGAGCGCGATCGGGATCAACGTGGCGCAAAAGCTGATCTGAGAGAGGAAACGTATCGAGATCGATGCGTGCGCCCACTCCGCTGGCCTTCAGGATATGACCGAGGTCTGAGATCAGCCCGTCAGAGAGATCGATAGCCGAGCTGGCGCGATCGCGCAGCGCCTGTCCGTGCAGAATGCGCGGCGTTGGGCGCAGATGGCGCTTCACCAGATACGCCGCATCCTCCGCGTCTTCAACCTGCAGACGCTTCTGCAGAATAGCCAGCCCAGCCGCGCTGTCGCCCGGCGTGCCGGTCACGTAGATCCAGTCGCCCGGTTTTGCGCCCGAGCGCTTCAGCGCGCGGCCAACTGGGACATAGCCGTGGATCGCCAGCGTCATCGACAGCGGCCCGGCGGTGGTATCGCCGCCAATTAGCTGCATATCGTAGTAGTTAAGCTGGTCAAACAGCGTGTCGCTGAAGGCCTCAAGCCAGGCTTCATCGACATTCGGTAGGGTCAGGGCCAGGGTTAACCACGCGGGATCGGCCCCCATCGCCGCCAGATCGCTCACGTTCACCGCCAGCGCCTTGTAGGCCAGATCGGCAGGATCGATATCCGCCAGGAAATGACGCCCGCACACCAGGGTGTCGGTGCTGATTGCCAGCGTCTGTTTTTCAGGAATATTGAGAAGTGCACAGTCATCGCCAATGCCGGTTTCAACATCAAGACGAGAGGTTCTGACACGGTCGAAATAACGGGCAATCAGGGAGAATTCGCCGCATGCCATACGTTATGCCTCAGCAAATTAAATAAAAAAACCGGAGCCGCACCGCCGGCAGGCAGCGCAAGACTCCGGTTAGCGGATCACTTTTTGCGGGGACGGATCGCAGGTGCGGCTTTATCCAGCACGCCGTTCACAAACTTGTGGCTGTCTTCAGCGCCGAAGGTTTTCGCCAGTTCGATCGCTTCGTTGATGGCCACTTTGTACGGCACATCGTCACGTTTAGACAGTTCAAACAGCGCAATACGCAACACTGCTTTTTCCACCTGGCCCAGCTCTTCGAGCAGGCGAGACAGGTATGGCTTCATCAGACCATCGAGATACGCGCTATTAGTCGCCACTCCCGACAGCAGTTCACGGAAGTACAGGACGTCAACGTCTTTAACGTCCTGTTCTGACAGGAACTGGTATTCAACATCAGCGATGTCGTTCTGGGACAACTGCCAGGAGTAAAGCGCCTGAACGGCACATTCACGGGCGCGGCGACGAGCAGCAGGTTTCACGGAATTCCCCTTACAAAAAAATCAGGCCTTAATGGCTTTCAATACATTGATCATTTCAAGCGCGGTCAGTGCAGCTTCTGCGCCTTTGTTGCCGGCTTTGGTGCCAGCGCGTTCGATAGCTTGTTCAATACTTTCGGTAGTCAGCACGCCAAACGCGACAGGAATTTCAGCATCCTGCGCAACGTGTGCCAGACCGTTGCTTGCACCGCCCGCAACGTATTCGAAGTGGGCAGTGCCGCCACGAATAACCGTACCCAGCGCAATCACCGCGTCATATTTACCGGTTTTTGCCAGCGCGCCCGCTGCCAGAGGCAGTTCGTAAGCACCTGGAACCCAAACAACGGTGATATTGTCATCTTTAACCTGGCCGATACGTTTCAGGGCGTCGATGGCACCTTCCAGCAGGCTGTCGTTGATGAAGTTGTTGAAACGCGCAATGGTGATGGCGACGCGAGCGTCCGGGGTAGCTACAGCAGCTTCAATAATGTTCATACTCTTCCTTTACGGGTTCATTTGGCCCCGCAGGGGGGCGGATTTTATCATAATACTTTGCGCACTGCTTCCCTATTTCAGGAGCAATTACGCTGTCGTTAAATGGAGGCAGACATCCGGACCTACCGGACGAATCTCGCTGAATTTGAGCTGTGGTGCGTCGGCCAGTTTTTCAAGGCCGGGCAGCACAAACAGGCCGCGCGCATCGTTGCCTAACAGTTTAGGCGCAACGTAAACGAGAAGCTCGTCCACCAGCCCCGCCTGAAGCAGCGCACCGGCCAGCGTGGGTCCGGCTTCTACCCAGATACTGTTCACCTGCTGCTTGCCGAGCAACATCATCAGCACCACGAGATCCAGATGCCCGTTGTGTTCTGGCACCATGATGCTGCGCACGCCTTCCGGCCATTCGCGCGTATCTTCCCGGGTGCGGGCAATCCAGGTTTCGCCGGGCTGCTGCACGATCCGGTGCTCGGGCGTCACGCGGTTCTGGCTATCGATAATAATACGCAGCGGCTGGCGCAGGTTTTCCTGCGGATAGAGCGCCTGGGTATCGGCACCCAGCTCGTCCCAGCGTACGGTCATCGCCGGATCGTCAGCAAGAACGGTTTCACTGCTGGTGAGGATAGCATGACTTTGCGCACGCAGACGTTGCACATCGCGCCTTGCCTGCGGAGAGGTGATCCACTGGCTTTCACCGCTTGCCATTGCCGTACGACCGTCCACCGAGGCGCCAAGCTTGAGCTGAATATACGGGAAACCGGTGCGCATACGCTTCAGGAAGCCTTTATTAATTGCTTCGGCGTCCTGCATCATCAGGCCGTGGCTGACGTCGATCCCTTCCTGCTGCAGGCGGTACAGGCCACGCCCGGCCACCTGAGGATTCGGGTCCTGCATCGAGGCGACCACGCGCGATACGCCTGCGGCAATAAGCGCTTCACAGCACGGCGGCGTGCGCCCGTGGTGGCTGCAGGGCTCCAGCGTGACGTAGGCCGTCGCGCCGCGCGCCTTCTCGCCCGCCATGCGCAACGCGTGTACTTCGGCATGCGGCTCGCCCGCGCGATGGTGATAACCCTCGCCCACAATCTCGCCATCTTTAACAATGACGCACCCGACGTTCGGGTTAGGATGGGTCGTAAAACGTCCGCGCTGCGCCAGCTTCATGGCTCGCGCCATGTAAATCTCATCCTGCATGAGCTTAGTCCTGTAAGCGGGCGATCTCTTCGCCAAACTCTTTGATATCTTCGAAGCTGCGGTACACAGAGGCGAAGCGGATATAGGCGACTTTATCGAGCTTTTTCAGCTGCTCCATCACCAAGTTGCCGATCATTTTGCTCGGCACCTCGCGCTCCCCTAAACCGCGGAGATGGGATTTAATATGGTTTAACGCCATTTCGACGTCGTCCGCACTGACCGGTCGTTTTTCCAGGGCCTTGAGCATCCCGCTGCGCAGCTTCTCTTCGTTAAACGGCTCGCGCACGTCGTTGCTTTTTACCACGCGAGGCATCACCAGCTCGGCGACTTCAAAGGTCGTGAAACGCTCGTTGCACACCAGACACTGCCGACGGCGGCGTACGGAGGACCCTTCGCCCACCAGGCGAGAGTCGATGACTTTGGTATCCACAGCGGAGCAGAATGGGCAATGCATACGGTATCCCTGTTATCCGGTTAACTGACTTTCATTTTACCCTGATCTGGCCTGACAACAAAGGAAGAGCTTTTTGAGACAAAGGATCTATGTCTTTCATTGCGAGGCTGGCTACCATAACGAAGATCCGTTATTTCAAGGAAATAAACGCAATGACAAGACGTTACCTGAAAATTTTGCTGGTGGGGAGCCTCTTCACCCTTAGCGCCTGCGCACAGCAGACCGAAGTTCGCCAGATGAAACAAAGCGTGAACACGCTGAATACGGCGATGGACAAGCTGAACAAAGAAACCGTCAAGATTACCCAGCAAAATGCGCTGAATGCGAAGTCCAGCAGCGGGGTTTACCTCCTGCCCGGTGCCAATACGCCTGCACGCCTGAACAGCCAGATCGGCACCTTAAAGATGTCCCTGGTGAATGTTGCAGCAAACGCGGATGGTACTCGCGCAACATTACGCATTCAGGGGGAATCGAACGATCCCCTGCCCGCCTTTAGCGGCACCGTAGAGTGGGGGCAGATTCAGGGCACGACGGAGAATTACCAGGAAGTGAACGTGAAGAACCAGCTGTTCACCGCTCCGGCGAGCACTCTTGCACCGAGCGACGTTGATATCCCGGTTCAGCTTAGCGGCCTAACGCCGGACCAGCTGGGCTTTATTCGCATCCACGATATTCAGCCCGCAGCGCAGTAATTTCCCTCCTTCTTAGCGGAGTGCAATGTCACTCCGCTAACATTTACATCCCGCAAAGATTGGCAACATAAATGATTGCCGTTACAATCCCCGCCGTTTAAAGTACGCAAACGTGAACGCAATCGATTACGTGCGTGAGAGATATGTGAAACAACACATATTTTTGTGAGCAGGGATTCCTATAATAGGCTCCGCACAAACACGAAATATTTTGATACGCAAATCGCGCATTTTTCACTCCCGGAAGGGAATTTCAATCAGTGGCATGATTATGAAAAAAACATTACTCGCAGCCGGTGCAGTACTGGCACTTTCCACCTCCTTCACTGTTAACGCAGCGGAAAACGATAAACCACAATACCTCTCCGACTGGTGGCACCAGAGCGTTAACGTGGTAGGCAGCTACCACACCCGTTTCGGACCTCAGATCCGCAACGATACCTACCTGGAATACGAAGCGTTCGCCAAGAAAGACTGGTTTGATTTCTATGGCTATATGGATGCACCGGTCTTCTTCGGCGGTAACACCGACGCGAAAGGCATCTGGAACCACGGTTCCCCGCTGTTCATGGAAATTGAACCGCGCTTCTCCATCGACAAGCTGACCGGTGCAGACCTGAGCTTTGGTCCGTTTAAAGAGTGGTATTTCGCCAACAACTACATCTACGACATGGGCCGTAACAAGTCCGGTCGTCAGAGCACCTGGTATATGGGTCTGGGTACCGACATCGACACCGGCCTGCCGATGAGCCTGTCCATGAACGTGTACGCGAAATACCAGTGGCAGAACTACGGTGCTGAGAACGAAAACGACTGGGACGGCTACCGTTTCAAAGTGAAGTACTTTGTGCCAATCACCCAGCTGTGGGGCGGTAACCTGAGCTACATCGGCTTCACCAACTTTGACTGGGGTTCAGACCTGGGCGACAAGAGTGCTTACGCAGAGAACGGCATCAAGCAGCGTACCAACGACTCTATCGCCTCAAGCCATATCCTGGCGCTGAACTACGATCACTGGCACTACTCTGTCGTCGCGCGTTACTGGCACAACGGCGGCCAGTGGAATGACGACGCCGACCTGAGCTGGATGAAAGAAAACGTCCGTTCTACCGGTTGGGGTGGTTACCTGGTTGTAGGTTATAACTTCTAACCTTGTGGTTGGTGCCGGGTGGCGGCTACGCCTTACCCGGCCTACAAAACCTGTAGGCCCGTGCAAGCGCAGCGCCGCCGGGCAAAAAAGCCAGCTCAAAAGCTGGCTTTTTACCGCTTAACCTTCCGTAAAAAATCCGCCAAAGACCTGTCCGCACTCTCGCTAAAGCGTCTTTCCGTCAATGCGATATTCAAACATCTGTCGAGCCGGAAGCAGCGGTAGTCATCGCGCCGTTCGCACCATGCGGCCAGCAGCCAGTGCTCGCCCCAGAAGAACAGCCCCAGCGGCTGAACCTCGCGCTTTGAAAGCTGCCCGGCCTCATCACGATAATGCAGCGCCAGCACGCGCTGGGCGGATATCGCCTGATGGATCACATCAAACCCGCTGCGCGAATGGGGCTGAAGCGCAATGTCCGGCGCGTAGATCCGCGTCTGCTCAGCCTTGCGCCTGCTTTCCTCCGGCAGGATCGCCAGCACCTTCTCCTGGGCAGACTCCAGCTCGCGCGACAGCGATTCGCCTCCCCAGGTTTTAAGCAGGCGAATTGCGACAATCAGCGCCTCAGACTCTTTGTTGGTCAGCATCAGCGGCGGTAAATCAAAGCCCGACATCAGCCGATATCCGCTTCCCGCCTCTCCCTCTACCGGCACGCCAGAGAGAGACAGGTCGCGGATATCGCGGTAGACCGTGCGCTCTGACACGCCAAGCCTCTCCGCCAGATGCGCTGCCGTTGTCAGACGCCTGCCCCGCAGGATCTGCACAATCTGAAATAAACGGTCAGCGCGTCGGGTCATGTATGAATCCGCTCTCAGGCAGGTTGATGGAGGCCGACGCGGTTACCTTCGCAGTCGGTAAACAAAGCGATAGTACCAATGCCGTTTGGCAATTCAAGCGGGCCAAACACGCACTCACCGCCCGCCGAGGCGATTCGATCGAGCGTGGCCGCCAGACTGTCAGTATGCAGGTAAATAATAGCGCCCTGTGTTGAAGGCGTAATACCGTCAAATTTTGCCAGCGCGCCGCCGGTCGCCGGATCTTCGTGCGGGAAAATCGCCAGATCTGCAACGTCCATTTTCTCGCGACGCAGCGTAACCTGCATCACCGGCTCGTAAAACGTAATGGCGCGATCTATATCAGCGACCGGAATTTCAAACCAGTTAATCACACTTTTCATAATCACTCCTGCCTGTTGTTTGGGTTCAGAAGGAGTCTACGACAGGGCTCCTGACAGCATACTGTCAGGAGTGTTTGTCAGGAGCAGGCAAAAAAAATCCCGGTCAATAGACCGGGATTTCGATAACGCTTCTGACGATGTCTTACGGCAGAATTGACGGCTGATCCGCCCCTTCTTTTTCGACTTTCTGCTGGAGCAGATGCTCGCGCTTCATGCCGAGTTTCAGTGCCAGTGCGGACGCCACGTAGATGGACGACGCCGTACCGATAGACACACCAATCAGCATGGTCAGCGAGAAGCCTTCCAGTACCGGGCCACCGAAGAGGAACAGCATCAGGATAACCATCAAGGTGGTACCCGATGTGATCAACGTACGGTGCAGCGTCTGGGTCAACGACACGTTGAAGATTTCGTACGGCGTACCGCGACGGATCTTACGGAAGTTTTCACGAATACGGTCAGATACCACGATACTGTCGTTCAGTGAGTAACCGATAACGGACATCAGGGATGCCACAATCGTCAGGTCAATCTCAATATGGAACAGAGACAGTATGCCCATGGTGATCACCACGTCGTGCGCCAGCGCGATAACCACGCCTGCCGCCAGTCGCCACTCGAAGCGGAAACCGACATAAATCAGGATGGAGATCAGCGCCACCATCAGCGCCATTGCACCGGTCTGCGCCAGGTCCGCACCCACGCTCGGGCCGACGAACTCAATACGCTTAACCGTTGCATCCTGGCTGGTCGTTTCGTTAATAACCTGTACGACCTTGCTGCCCAGCTCCTGGCTGCCGTTAGCATCGTGCACCGGCGGCATACGCACCATGATGTCACGGCTGCTGCCGAAGTTCTGCAGCAGCGGCTCTTCGAAGCCCGCTTTCTGCAGAGACAGACGCATTTCGTCCATATCGACCGGTTTTTCCAGGGTGATTTCAATCACCGTACCACCGGTAAAATCGAGACCCCAGTTAAAGCCCTTCACGCCCATTATGACGATGGACAGAATCAGCAGAAAACCTGAAATGCCGAAGGCCCAGTAGTCCCAGCGCATAAAGTCCCAGACTTTACGGCCATGGTTCAATTGTTCAACAGTATATTCCTGTGCCACAACGCACTCCTCAGATAGACAGCTTTTTGACGCGCTTGCCGCCGTACAGCAGGTTCACGATGGCACGGGTGCCGACAATAGCGGTAAACATCGACGTTGCGACACCGATACCGGTAGTAATCGCAAAGCCTTTGATCGCGCCAGTACCCACTGCATACAGGATAAGAACCTTAATCAGTGTTGTTACGTTCGCATCGAAGATGGAGCTGAACGCGCCTTTATAGCCTTCTTCAATCGCCTGCTGCACAGAACGACCGTTGCTTAGCTCTTCTTTAATACGTTCGTTTATCAGTACGTTGGCGTCGACCGCCACCGCAAGGGTAAGCACGATACCCGCAATACCCGGCATGGTTAGCGTCGCCCCCGGCAGCAGGGACATGATACCGATAATCAGCACCAGGTTCGCCACCAGCGCAGAGGTCGCAATCAGACCAAACTTCTTGTAGAAGAAGATCATGAAGAGGATGGACACCACCAGACCGGCCAGACACGCTTCCAGACCCTGTTTGATGTTCTGCATACCCAGGGTTGGACCGATGGTACGTTCTTCCACAATCTGAATTGGCGCAATCAGCGCACCGGCACGCAGCAGCAGCGAGAGCTGACGCGCTTCGTTCGGGTTGCTGATACCGGTGATGCGGAAGCTGTTACCCAGACGAGACTGGATGTTGGCGATGTTAATCACCTCTTCCTCTTTCACCAGCACCGCACGGCCGTTGGCATCTTTCTTACCGCTGTCCTTGTACTCCACGAACAGGGTCGCCATCGGTTTGCCGATGTTGTCCTTGGTGAAGTTAGACATGATGTTACCGCCCGCGCTATCCAGCGAGATGTTAACCTGCGGCTGGTTGTACTCATCCTGGCTTGAAGTGGAGTCGGTGATGTGGTCACCGGTCAGGATCACGCGTTTGTACAGCACAACCGGCTGACCTTCGCGGGTCTGTTTCACTTCGGAGTCGCCCGGGATACGGCCAGAGGCGGCAGCAGACTGATCGACGTTGGAGTTAACCAGACGGAATTCCAGGGTTGCAGTCGCACCCAGAATCTCTTTCGCACGCGCGGTATCCTGGATACCCGGCAGTTCCACCACGATACGGTCAGCACCCTGACGCTGTACCAGCGGCTCGGCCACGCCCAGCTGGTTTACACGGTTACGCAGAATGTTGATGTTCTGCTGAACGGCGTATTCACGCGCTTCGCTCAGACGCGCATCCGTCATCACCGCACGCAGCTGGTTGCTGCCCTGAGAGGTGATCACCAGATCGCGGTGACGCTGAGACAGATAGGTCACAGCCTGGTCACGCGCCGCGCTGTCGCGGAAGGTGATGCTCATGCCGTAGTTATCTTCTTTGCGCACGGTAGTGTACGCGATGCCTTTGTCGCGCAGATCGCTGCGCAGGCTGTCGATATTCTGTTCCTGCAGCTTGCCGAGCGCGGTATCCATATCCACTTCCATCAGGAAGTGAACGCCACCACGCAGGTCAAGACCGAGTTTCATTGGCTCTGCGTTCAGCGCAGCCAGCCAACGTGGGGTTGCAGGAGCAAGGTTAAGCGCCACGACGTATTTATCACCCAGCACGCCCATCAGCGCTTCACGGGCGCGGAGCTGCGTGTCGGTGGTGTCGAAGCGAGCAAGAATTGCGCCCTCTTCCAGTGCCACAGACTTAGCGGTAATTTTTTCTTCTTGTAACGTTTTCTGGACCTGGATCAGCGTTTGCTCACTGGCGGCGACACCGCGCGCGCCAGTGATTTGAACGGCCGGATCCTCACCATACAGGTTGGGAAGCGCGTACAGCAGGCCGACGATAATCACGACGACCAGCATGATGTACTTCCACAAAGGATAACGGTTTAACACGGCAGTTCCCTTTGGGAAAAGTTGGGATTACAGCGCCTTCATGGTGCCTTTCGGCAGAACGGCAGCTACGAAGTCACGTTTGATAACCACTTCAGTGGTATCGTTCAGAGCGATAGCAATGTAGCCGCTTTCAGCTACTTTGGTCACGCGACCGACCAGGCCACCGTTGGTCAGCACTTCATCGCCTTTCGCAATGGAGTTCATCAGGTTTTTGTGCTCTTTGGTGCGCTTCTGCTGTGGACGCAGGATCATGAAGTAGAAGATCAGACCGAACACAACCAGCATCAGAATCAGAGACATTGGGCTGCCCTGCGCTGGAGCGCCTGTTGCTGCTACCGCATCAGAAATAAAAAAGCTCATTCAAATTCCCTCATTATTAAAATTAATCAACGTTCAAAGGTGGGACATCCCGGCCCTGACGTTGGTAGAAATCGGTCACGAAGCTCTCTAATTTACCCTCTTCGATAGCCTTACGTAAACCAGCCATTAAGCGCTGATAATAACGAAGATTATGAATGGTATTGAGACGCGCGCCCAAAATCTCGTTGCAACGATCGAGATGATGCAAATACGCGCGGGAATAATTGCGACAGGTATAGCAATCGCACTCGGAATCGAGCGGGCTGGTGTCACTCTTATGCTTCGCGTTACGGATTTTTACCACGCCGTCGGTCACGAACAGATGGCCGTTACGCGCGTTACGGGTTGGCATCACGCAGTCGAACATATCAATGCCGCGACGAACGCCTTCCACCAGGTCTTCTGGTTTCCCCACACCCATCAGGTATCGTGGTTTGTCCGCCGGGATTTGCGGGCAGACATGCTCCAGAATGCGGTGCATATCTTCCTTCGGCTCACCCACAGCCAAACCGCCGACAGCGTAGCCATCAAAGCCTATCTCTACCAGACCTTTAACGGAGATATCGCGTAAATCTTCGTAAACGCTGCCCTGGATGATACCGAACAGCGCATTTTTGTTCTGTAAGGAGTCAAAACGGTCGCGGCTACGCTGTGCCCAGCGCAGGGACATCTCCATGGAACGTTTGGCGTAATCCCAGTCCGCCGGGTACGGCGTGCATTCGTCGAAGATCATCACGATGTCGGAGCCGAGATCGTACTGAATCTCCATCGATTTTTCCGGATCGAGGAAAATCGGATCGCCGTTGATCGGGTTACGGAAGTGAACGCCCTTTTCGGTGATCTTACGAATATCGCCCAGGCTGAAGACCTGGAAGCCGCCGGAGTCGGTCAGGATGGGGCCTTTCCACTGCATGAAGTCGTGCAGGTCGCCATGGAGCTTCATGATCTCCTGACCCGGACGCAGCCACAGGTGGAAGGTGTTGCCGAGGATAATCTGTGCGCCAGTGGCTTCAACTTCTTCCGGCGTCATCCCTTTTACGGTGCCGTAGGTGCCCACAGGCATAAACGCGGGGGTTTCCACCACGCCGCGATCAAACACCAGGCGACCGCGACGCGCGCGGCCATCGGTGGTATCGAGTTCAAATTTCATTTTTTCTCCGACGTCAGAAAAACAGTCCAACGTTGTAAAACGGTGCCGCGGAGTTATTCCCCGACACGCTCATTCAAAGCCAGCGGATTGTACGTGATAAACATCGCGTCCCCGTAGCTAAAAAAGCGATATTTTTGTTCTACCGCAGACTTGTAGGCGTTCATCGTATGCTGATAACCGGCGAAGGCGGAAACCAGCATAATCAGCGTCGATTCAGGCAGATGGAAGTTGGTCACCAGCGCGTCAATCACTTTGTACTGATAGCCCGGGTAGATAAAGATCTGCGTATCGCCAAAGAACGGCTCGATTAAATCCGTTTTTGCGGCCTGCGCGGCGCTCTCAAGCGAGCGCACGGACGTGGTCCCGACGGCAATCACGCGGCTACCGCGGCCTTTTGCCGCCAGCACCGCATCCACGACCTCCTGCGGCACTTCGGCGTATTCAGAGTGCATGATGTGGTCTTCGATGCTGTCCACGCGCACCGGCTGGAAGGTCCCCGCGCCGACGTGCAGCGTCACGAACGCCATCTCAACCCCTTTCGCGCGCAGTTTTTCCAGCAGCGGCTCGTCAAAGTGCAGGCCCGCAGTCGGTGCCGCCACCGCGCCAGGCTTCTGGCTGTAGACGGTCTGATACAGCTCGCGGTCGGCCTCTTCGTCCGGGCGCTCAATGTACGGCGGCAGCGGCATGTGGCCGATGGCGTTCAGGATATCGAGCACCGTGCGCTCGTCGTGGAATTCCACCTCGAACAGCGCGTCGTGACGTGCGGTCATGGTCGCCTTAATGCTCTCGTCATCGCCCAGCAGCAGTTCGGCACCCGGCTTCGGCGCCTTGGAGGCGCGAATATGTGCCAGAATACGTTTATCATCGAGCATACGTTCGACCAGCACTTCAATCTTGCCGCCGCTGGCTTTACGGCCAAACAGGCGTGCCGGGATCACGCGGGTATTGTTAAAGACCAGCAGATCTCCAGGGTTGAGCTTGTCGAGCAAATCGGTGAAAGTACCGTGCGTCAGCTCGCCCGTAGGCCCGTCCAGTGACAGCAAGCGACAGCTGCTGCGCTCAGGCATGGGATAGTGAGCAATCAGGGATTCGGGTAGTTCAAAGGAGAAATCGGCGACGCGCATGACGTATACTCGTGACTTAAAAACAGGCGGCATAGTCTAGTGCTCACACCCTTTTGCTGCAACAACTAGCCGCTTCCGGACAAATAAAACGCATGAATTTTCTCGCTCACCTGCATCTCGCTCACCTCGCCGACAGCTCACTTTCGGGCAATTTGCTGGCCGATTTTGTACGCGGTAACCCCGCGGAGGACTATTCCCCCGAGGTTGTCGACGGGATTTTTATGCACCGCCGCATCGACGTGTTGACCGATAACCTGCCGGAGGTGACGGAGGCTAAAGCCTGGTTCCGCCCCGAAACGCGCCGCGTTGCGCCGATCACGCTCGATGTGATGTGGGACCATTTTCTGTCGCGCCACTGGGAACAACTGTCGCCGGAGATGCCCTTGCCGGATTTTGTGCGCTATGCCCGCCAGCAGGTGTCGATCATCCTGCCCGACTCGCCGCCGCGCTTTGTGAATCTGAACAACTATCTCTGGTCCGAACGCTGGCTGGAGCGCTACGGCGAGATGGATTTCATTCAGAACGTGTTGAATGGGATGGCGAGCCGTCGCCCGCGTCTGGACGCGCTGCGCGACTCCTGGCACGACCTGGATACACATTACGACGCGCTGGAAACGCGCTTCTGGCAGTTTTATCCGCGCATGATGGCGCAGGCGAAAAACAAACTGCTGTGACTCTATTTATATTGATAGGCGAAATCTTATTGAACGATTGTCGCCACCTCTTTGTCTTATTCCCGAACACTCTCTATACTGGCCCGCGTTGCGTTCCAAATAACCTTAGTATCTACAGGAGAATCATATGGTTCTGGTAACTCGTCCGGCTCCGGATTTTACAGCTGCAGCAGTTCTGGGCAACGGTGAAATCGTTGAAAACTTCAACTTCAAACAGCACACCAACGGTAAAGCGACCGTTCTGTTCTTCTGGCCAATGGACTTCACTTTCGTTTGCCCGTCTGAGCTGATCGCATTCGACAAACGTTATGAAGAATTCCAGAAGCGTGGCGTAGAAGTTGTTGGCGTCTCCTTCGACTCTGAATTTGTACACAACGCATGGCGTAACACCCCTGTCGACAACGGCGGCATCGGTGCGGTGAAATACGCAATGGTTGCGGACATCAAACGCGAAATCCAGCAGGCTTACGGTATCGAACATCCGGACGCTGGCGTTGCGCTGCGTGGTTCCTTCCTGATCGACGCAAACGGCATCGTTCGTCACCAGGTTGTGAACGATCTGCCGCTGGGTCGTAACATCGACGAAATGCTGCGCATGGTTGACGCGCTGCAGTTCCACGAAGAGCACGGCGAAGTGTGCCCGGCTCAGTGGGAAAAAGGTAAAGAAGGTATGAACGCGTCTCCAGACGGCGTGGCTAAATACCTGTCCGAGAACGTATCCAGCCTGTAATCGGCACGGTTTACGAAAAAGGCCCGCTTATGCGGGCCTTTTTGTTTGTTGCCGATCAGTTCCCGAACCAGACGGAGGCGGAAATAGCGGGCAACGAGAGTATCCCTTCCTGAATCGTGCCCTTGCCCTCCTTCAGCTGCCACGCCTTCACGTTGAGCAGCGGCGAGTCGTCCAGCACCACTTCACAGGCCTCACCCCGATTAATCGCCACCAGCACGCGCTGCTGGTTGTAGACGCGGGCAAACACCACCACGTTGTCGTGGGCATAAACCACCTGGCAGCCGCCGTAGCGCAAAGCCTGATTCTGCTTGCGCAGCGTAGCCATGCGCTGGTACAGGCTGAACAGCACCTTGTCCTGCTTCTCTGGCTCCCACGGGAAGGTTTTGCGGCAGAACGGATCGTTATTCCCATCCAGCCCCACTTCGTCTCCATAATAGATGCACGGCACGCCCGGCCAGGTGAAGAGCCAGGTCACTGCCAGCGGCAGACGCGCCACATCCTTGCCAAGCAGGGATTTAAAGCGCGCGGTGTCGTGGCTATCGAGCTGGTTAAACATCCGCAGCTGCTGCTGGTGCGACAGGCCGGCCCGGTAGTTGTCCATCCACGCCATGCAGGTTTCGGCGTCGATATGATTGGGATCGTAAGAAATATCGGTGTTAGCGAGGAATCCCCACAGCGGGAAGGTAAACCCGCGATAGTTCATCGACGCATCCTCCGCATCGTTCTGCAGCCACTGCCGAGCGTCGCCGAAGTGCTCGCCAAAGACGAACGCCTCCGGCTGAGCCTGTTTTGCGGAACGGGTAATGCCCGCGACGTGCTGAAGATTGTTTCGCGCCCCGCCCGCTTCGCCGAGCATATGCACCACGTCCAGACGCCAGCCGTCCATGTTCCACGGCGCACTCAGCCAGTGACGCACAATGCTGTCCTCCCCGCCGTAAATTTCATTCACGAGCGTGGGTGACTGGAAATCGAGCTTTGGCAGGCTGGCATAGCCGAGCCAGTCGAGCGCGCGCCCCTCGTCGTTGAAGCTGTACCAGTCGCGCTGCGGCGAGTCCGGGTTATGGCACGCGCCCCCCATCGACTGGTTATGGCGATCAAACCAGGCGTGAGAGTCGCCGCTGTGGTTAAACACGCCATCCAGTATCAGGCGCATGCCCGCGTTTGTAGTGTTCTCACGCAGGCGCAGCAGCGCCTCATCGCCGCCAAACTGTTCGTCAACGTGGCGATAATCCTGAGTATCGTATTTGTGCACGCTTGGCGCTTTAAATACCGGGTTCAGGTACAGCGCCGTCACGCCGAGCGTTTTCAGGTAGGGAAGTTTTTCGCTGATGCCGTCGAGATCGCCGCCGTAAAAGGTCGAGCCACCGGCCTGGGCGGTCACCGGTTCATCCCATTTTTTCAGGATGACGTCATGACCGGCCGCATGGTGGTAATAGACCTTGTCCTGAGCTGCAGTGCGTTTTTCGCTGCGCGCAAAGCGGTCCGGGAAAATCTGGTAAAACACCTGATCGTTAACCCACTGCGGCCCATTGTCCGGGAAGTCGACGGCAAATTGCTCCAGCCGCGCAGGGGGAAACCGGCTGAACCCCTGCGGGGTAAACCACAGCTGACGGTTGTTCCACAGCAGCTTGAAGCCGTAACGGCGGCGCGGCTGCCCGCTGCGCAGGTCGATATTCGCCCGCCACGCCGTCACGCCCGGCTGCGGCTGGCTGCGCTGTTTATGCATCTTGAGCGACGTTTCTTCATTATCGATTTCGGCGCGGAGGGTCACGCGTTCAGGCTGATTTTCCCCCGCCAGCCAGAGCGTGATCACAAGGTTGTCTTTGTTTTGCTTAACAAACGGGGCAACCGGAAGGTGCCAGGCATTTAACATCACGAATCCCCTTTGATGAAATTGACGTCACCTTGCCACAGGGTGGTTAAGGATAGCTCATCACGTTCGGGATTATTGGGGGAGGAGAAAGGAGGATGAGGCAAAATTCCCTCTCCCACAGGGAGAGGGAGAAAAAAGATTACTGCGCTTCTGCCAGCTGACGGTCGCGACGGCGCTTAAACATCCAGCCCACCAGCAGCAGGACGATCCACGCGAAGCCCACGTACAGAGAGATGCGGGTATCCGGATGGTAGCCAATCAGGCCAATAATAAAGACCAGGAAGATCAGGCCGACGATGGTCGTCGGCACGCCGCCCGGCACTTTGAACTTCAGCGCTTTGGCCTCTTCCGGCGACAGACGGCGGCGGAACGCAATCTGCGAAAGCAGGATCATGATCCACACCCACACCGTCGCGAAGGTCGCCAGGGACGCAATCACCAGGAAGACGTTCTCCGGCATGATGTAGTTCAGGTAGACCGAGAACAGCAGCGCCACGGTCATCACCACGACCGTCACCCACGGCGTTCCGCGGCGTGAGGTTTTGGCAAACACCTTAGGCGCGCTGCCCTGCTCCGCCATGCCGTGCAGCATGCGGCCCACGCCGAACACGTCGCTGTTGATCGCGGAAAGCGACGCGGTCAGCACCACAAAGTTCAGAATGCTGGCGGCAAAGGCGATGCCCATATGCTGGAAGGTCAGTACAAACGGGCTACCGTTGGTGCCGACCTGGTTCCACGGGTAGATGGACATGATCACGAACAGCGTCCCCACGTAGAACACCAGAATGCGCATCGGCACGGAGTTGATGGCGCGCGGAATGGATTTCTCCGGGTCTTTCGCTTCACCGGCGGTAATGCCGATGATCTCGATGCCGCCGTAGGCGAACATCACCATCTGTAGCGACATCACCATGCCGAGCCAGCCGTTGCTGAAGAAGCCGCCGTTGCTCCACAGGTTATGGATGCCGGTCGGCTGGCCGCCGTTACCGATGCCCCAGATGATGATGCCGAAACCGGCGAGGATCATGATGATAATGGTCGCAACTTTGAAGAACGAGAACCAGAACTCCAGCTCACCAAACACCTTCACGCTCATCAGGTTGACGGCGCAGATGATCAGCACCACGCTCAGCACCCATATCCAGTGCGGCACCGCCGGGAACCACACGCCCATATAAATCCCAAACGCGGTCACGTCGGCAATCGCCACTATCAGGATTTCAAAGCAGTAGGTCCAGCCGGTGATAAAGCCGGCCAGCGGGCCCAGGTTTTCCTGCGCATAGCGGGAGAAAGAGCTGGCGGACGGGTTATGAACCGACATCTCACCCAGCGCGCGCATGATGATATAGGCCGCCACGCCGCCGATAATATAGGCCAGCAGCACGCTTGGACCGGCCATTTTGATGGCATCTGCCGAGCCATAAAAAAGGCCGGTACCGATAGCAGAGCCCAGCGCCATAAAGCGGATGTGGCGCGTGCTTAGCCCACGTTTAAGTTTGTTAGTGCTTTCCATTTAAATCTTGCCATTCAACACGAAAAAAACAAAAAACCACGGGGCCTTAAGCCCCGTGGTTAAACAGTTTGTTGCCGTTGATTAATGGGCGTTCGATGCAACCTCACGCCCTGCAGCACGGTCCCAGATAATCGCCAGAACCAGCGCAACAACGGTAGGCATCAGCCAGGCCAGGCCCTGCTCGGAGAGCGGCAGACGCTGTGTCCAGGCGGGCAGGATTTCTGCGAAGGCCGATGCTTTAATTCCGTCAAGGATACCAAAAATCAGGCTAATGAACATGGCTGGCGCAATAATTCGCGACGCGTTGTTCCACCATGGACGGGTAAAGCTCAGCACCACCAGCACGATGCACGGCGGATAGATGGCCGTCAGCACCGGAATAGAGACCTGGATCAGGTGGCTCAGACCGAGGTTCGACACCGCCATAGAGAAGATGCCGAGGATAAACACCAGCGTGCGGTAAGAGAGCGGCAGATACTGGGCAAAGAACTCTGCGCAAGCGCAGGTCAGGCCAACCGCCGTCACCAGACACGCCAGGAAGATCAGCACGGCCAGCAGCATACTGCCCGCACCGCCAAAGGTGTGCTGAACGTAAGCGTGCAGGATAGCCGCACCGTTCGCATTCTGATCAACCAGCGTTGCGCTATCAGAGCCCAGGCGGAACAGCGCCAGATACAGGAGCGTCAGGCCAACACCGGCCATCAGGCCAGCCCAGATGGTATAGCGGGTCAGCAGGCGCGCTTCGGTCACGCCGCGAGAACGCGCGGCGTTAACGATAACGATACCAAACACCATCGCGCCCAGCGTATCCATGGTCAGGTAGCCGTTAACGAAGCCGTTAGAAAAGGCCGCGTTCTGGTACGCATTCATCGCCGTGCTGATAGGACCGGCTGGCCAGACGATAGCGGCAACCGCCAGCACGATCAGCGCGACGATTTTCAGTGGAGCCAGGAAGTTACCCACGGTATCCAGCAGCTTGCCAGGATAGAGGGAGACCAGAATCACGATCGCGAAGTACACCAGGCTGTAGATAAACAGCGGCATCGCGCCGTCACCGGTCAGGGGAGCGATCCCCACTTCGAAGGAGACGGTCGCCGTGCGCGGAGTCGCAAACAGCGGGCCAACGGCCAGATAGCAGACGGTCGCCAGCAGAACGCCAGCCACTTTGCCAATCGGGGTGCTGAGACTGTCCACGCCGCCGCCGACTTTCGCCAGCGCAACAACGGTGAGGACCGGCAGGCCCACGGCAGTAATCAGGAAACCAAACGCGGCGGTCCAGACGTGTTCACCCGCCTGTAAGCCAACCATTGGAGGGAAAATGATGTTACCTGCGCCAACGAACAGCGCAAATGTCATAAAGCCCAGCGCGATGATGTCACGCGATTTTAAGTGATGGGTCATAAAACCTTACTGCCTGTGGATGTGGTGTTGAAAACGTTGAGAATTTCGCCATCCCTCGCGGGACAATACAGCGGAAATTTACTCAATTTCAGCGGGATATACTCCCGTCCTGGCGTGGCGAAGAATAGTTTTTCGATTTACCACGCAAATACAGTCGGTCTGACAGTATATGGGGGGCAATTTAAACGCTTATAACGTTTAAAGGCAAGGAGGGATCGTAAAACCAGAACAATATGCCAGCATGAAAATACAGACCAGCATAATACGCCAGTTATAAGAAAAACGTATGGCTAATCATGCGAACAAAAAAGCATCAGCCGTATAAAATTCACTCGCGTTTCGCTTGACCGCAAAGCAAACAGGCCAGCGTGCGCTGGCCTGTGGAAAGGTAAAATGACACGCCTGCCGTCAGGCGATCTTTTTGGCAATTAATCGTTCCGGGATGACGAAGCTAAAGCGGGTTCCCTTCCCCACCGTGCTCTGTATATCAAGACGGCTTTCATGGTGGTTCACGGCATGTTTCACAATCGCCAGCCCCAGGCCACTCCCTCCTGTCTGCCGGGATCGCGCCTTATCCACGCGATAAAAGCGCTCGGTCAGGCGTGGAATATGCTCTGGGGAAATGCCCGGCCCGTTGTCCTCAACGCTAAACTCCGCGCCCGTCGACGTATGCTGCCAGCGCACCCGAATATGCGTCCCTTCCGGCGTATGGTTCACCGCGTTATATACCAGATTGGAGACAGCGCTGCGCAACTCATCTTCGCTACCAAGTACCTTGAGACTGTTATCAACCTCAAAGGTAAGCTCGTGTTTTTTATGGCTGAGCGTCTGCGCTTCACGCTCAACAACCCGCAGCATCATCGGCACGTCGATGGTGTCAGTCAGCGCGAGCGAAGGCGCTGCCTCAATTTTCGAAAGCGTAAGCAGCTGCTTAACCAACCCTTCCATCCGGTGCGTTTGCTCACGCATGGTGTGCAGCGCTTTCTCGCGCGGCGCCCCTTCCAGCGTTTGCTCCTGCATCATCTCCAGGTAGCCCTGAAGCACCGTCAGCGGCGTGCGCAGCTCGTGGCTAACGTTGGCAAAGAAGTTACGCCGCGCCCCTTCCAGCTGGTGCATCTGGGTTACATCGCGCGCCACCATCAGCCACTGCCGATCGCTGTAGGGCATCACGCGAATTTCCAGGTGGCGGCCATTATTGAGCTTCAGATTGTGCGGTCGGGTAAAGTCACGCTTTTTCAGATACAGCGTGAACTCCGGATAGCGCAGAAGGTTGAGGATGTTCTGTCCGTTATCGTCCGGCCAGCGCAGGCCAAGAAGCTGCTGTGCCAGGCCGTTACACCAGAAGATGGTGCCCTCTTCTGTGGTCAGAATGACCGCATCCGGCAGCGACTCCGCGCCGCTGCGGAAACGCTTGATCAGGCTTCCCAGCTCGCGGCGGCGCTTTTTATTACGCATCTGCATCTGGTGCAGACCGTATAAGAGCGGCTCCCAGCTCCCGCTTCCCGGCGGGGGCGTCATACTTCTGTCGACCCACAGCCACCAGGAAAGGCGCAGCAGGTTCCAGAAATGCCAGATCAGTAATCCCGTAACCGATGCCAGCAAAAACCAGGGCAGATGTCCAAGAAAGGCCCCCAGAATGAAGGCCGGAATACAGCATAGGATCAGTTCAAAGACGAGCCTTTTCCATGACAGACGTTCCAGCACGCGTCACACTCCTGTCATTGTTCAGAAACGGGTTGAGAAACGATAACCCGTGCCGCGGACCGTCTGCACCATGCGATCGTGGCCGCTCAGTTCCAGCGCTTTACGCAGGCGGCGAATATGGACGTCAACCGTCCGGTCTTCGACATAGACGTTAGTCCCCCAGACGTTATTCAGCAACTGCTCGCGGCTGTAGACGCGTTCCGGATGGGTCATGAAGAAGTGCAGAAGTTTAAATTCGGTAGGCCCCATATCGAGGGGATTTTCACCCGTCATCACCCGGTGTGAGGTGGGGTCAAGGCTCAGGCCCTGCATCTCGATCACCTCTTCCACCGCCATCGGGGAAATGCGGCGCATCACGGCTTTGATGCGGGCGACCAGCTCTTTCGGGGAGAACGGCTTGGTAATGTAATCGTCCGCGCCGGTTTCCAGACCGCGCACGCGATCTTCCTCTTCACCGCGCGCCGTGAGCATCACCACCGGAATATCGCGGGTCATCGCTTCACGCTTGATGTGTTTGATGAACTGCAGACCAGAGCCGCCGGGCAACATCCAGTCCAGCAGAATCAGGTCGGGCCAGGGTTCATTCAGCTGGTTCACCGCGCTGTCATAATCTTCCGCTTCAACCGGCTGGAAGCCATTTTGTTCGAGCACGAAGCACACCATTTCACGAATTGGAGCTTCATCTTCTACGACCAGAATACGTCTCGCCATACTTTGCCCTGTCTTATCTTATTAAGTTACAAGTTTGTAATGCGGCGTCATTATGCGTCAGATTTATGACAGATTTATGAAAAACAGTACCACTATAAATGGCAAACTGTTGTTTTATTACAGCGGTTATTTTCCGCCCCCTGAAAGTTTATAATCCCCTCCACCATTTTTTGCCACGGATCTGTTATGCGCATACTTCACACCTCGGACTGGCATCTGGGTCAAAACTTTTACAGCAAAAGCCGCGCTGCTGAGCATGAAGCGTTCCTGAACTGGCTGCTGGACACGGCCCAGTCTCGCGAGGTTGACGCGATTATCGTGGCGGGTGACATCTTTGATACCGGTTCGCCACCGAGCTATGCGCGCGAGCTTTATAACCGCTTCGTGGTAAACCTGCAGCAAACGGGCTGTCATCTGGTTATTGTTGCCGGCAACCACGACTCCGTGGCGACGCTCAATGAGTCGCGCGACATTCTGGCCTTTCTCAATACTACCGTGGTCGCCAGCGCCGGACACGCGCCGCAGATCCTGAAAAAACGCGACGGCACGCCGGGTGCGGTGCTGTGCCCGGTTCCCTTCCTGCGCCCGCGCGATATCGTGCAAAGCCAGGCGGGGCTGTCCGGCGGCGAAAAGCAGCAGCACCTGTTGCAGCGCATTACCGACTATTATCACCAGCAGTATGCCGACGCCTGCGCGCTGCGCGGCGAACTGCCGATCCCGGTGGTTGCCACCGGGCACCTGACCACCGTGGGCGCCAGCAAAAGTGACGCGGTGCGTGACATCTATATTGGTACGCTTGACGCGTTTCCGGCGCAAAACTTCCCGGCCGCCGACTATATCGCGCTCGGGCACATTCATCGGGCGCAAATCATCGGCGGCTGCGAGCACATTCGCTACTGCGGATCGCCTGTCTCGCTCAGCTTTGATGAAACCGGCAAAGCAAAATCCGTGCACCTGGTGAGCTTTAGCGAGGGCAAACTTAGCGCCGTTGAGACGCTGGAGGTGCCCGTCACCCAGCCGCTGGCGGTGCTAAAAGGCGATCTGGCGGCCATCACTGAGCAGCTTGAACAGTGGCGTGGTGCCGAGCAGGTTCCGCCCGTCTGGCTGGATATCGAAATCACGACCGACGACTACCTGCACGATATGCAGCGGAAAATTCAGGCGCTGACGGAAGACCTCCCCGTGGAGGTTTTACTGGTGCGCCGCAGCCGGGAACAGCGCGAGAAAATTCTGTTAAGCGCCCAGCGTGAAACGCTCAGCGAGCTCAGCGTTGAAGAGGTATTTGAGCGTCGGCTATCCCAGGAAGAGATTGACGACGTGAAGCGCGAAAGGCTTACCGAGCTCTTTACGCTTACCCTGCATGCGCTCAATGACGAGGAAGAAAACGCATGAAAATTCTGAGCCTGCGGCTGAAGAACCTCAACTCACTCAAGGGCGAGTGGAAGATCGACTTTACCGCCGAGCCCTTTGCCAGCAACGGTCTGTTTGCCATCACCGGCGCGACCGGGGCAGGTAAAACCACCCTGCTCGACGCCATCTGTCTGGCGCTTTATCACGAAACGCCGCGACTGCAGAAGGTGTCTCAGGCGCAAAACGACCTGATGACCCGCGACACCGCCGAGTGCCTGGCGGAAGTGGAATTTGAGGTAAAAGGCACCGCCTATCGCGCCTTCTGGAGCCAGAACCGCGCCCGCAACCAGCCGGACGGCAACTTACAGGCACCCCGCGTAGAGCTGGCGCGCTGCGAAGACGGCAAGATCCTGGCCGACAAGGTCACGGATAAACTGGAGCAAATCGCGACGCTCACCGGGCTGGACTACGGCCGCTTTACCCGCTCAATGCTGCTCTCACAGGGACAGTTTGCCGCCTTCCTTAATGCCAGGCCGAGCGATCGCGCCGAGCTGCTGGAAGAGCTGACCGGCACCGAGATCTACGGCCAGATTTCCGCCATGGTGTTTGAAAAACACAAAGCCGCACGCAGCGTGCTTGAAAAGTGCGAGGCGCAGGCGGCGGGCGTCGTGCTGTTGAGCGAAGAGCAACAGCAGCAGTTACAGCAAAGTTTGCAGGCACTTACTGACGAAGAGAAAACCCTGCTGGTTCAGCAGCAAAACCAACAGAAAGATTTTCAGTGGCTTACGCGCCATGATGAGCTCGTGCTTGAGCAACAGCGCGTCACCGCGATGCAGCAGCAGGCGCAGCAGGCGCTGACGAACGCTGCGCCAGAGCTGGCAAAGCTCCAGCTCGCTCTGCCCGCTGCCCAGCTTCGACCGCTTTGGGAGCACCATCAGGAGCAAACCGCGCGTCTGACGCAAACCCAGCAGCGAATTATCGAAGTAAATACTCGCTTACAGGCCAAAACCGCACTGCGCGCGCGGATCCGTCATACCGCCCAGCGGAATCATGAGCAGCTTCAGACCGAACTGACGGCGCTGGCGCAGTGGCTGGCGGAGCATGAGCGCTATCGCCTGCTGGGGCAGGAGATTGCCGGCTGGCGCGCCCAGCTCTCGCAGCTCAACCGCGATAAAACGCAGTTAGCCTCGCTTGCTGCGCGGATAAGTGAATTACGCAACAGGCTGGCCGAGATGCCGGAAAATGCGCTGACGCTGACGGCGGATGAGGTCAGCGCGGTCATGGAGCAGCAGTCCCGGTCACGCACGCTGCGCCAGCGGCTAACGTCGCTGCATGCCCGCTATCAGCCGCTGCAAAAGCGCCTGCGCCAGAGCGGTGAAAGCGTGCAGAAGGCCCAGGCCGATCAAAATAAGCTCAATGAAACGCTGGCGCTGCGCCGCCAGCAGTACAAAGAGAAACACCAGCACTATGTGGACCTGAAGGCCCTGTGCGAAAGCGAAGCGACGATTAAAAAGCTGGAGAACTACCGTTCGCAGCTTGAGGCAGGCAAACCCTGTCCGCTGTGCGGCTCCAGCGAGCACCCCGCCGTTGAGCAATACCAGTCGCTTGAGCTGACGGATAACCAGCGCCGCCGTGATGCCCTGGAAAAAGAGGTCGCCGCGCTTAAAGAGGAAGGCCTGCTGGTGCTGGGACAGGTTAATGCCCTGACTCAGCAGATCCAGCGCGAGACGGACGAAGCGCAGACTCTCTCTCAGGAAGAGCAAGCACTCACTAAAGAGTGGATGGAAGCCTGCGCTTCCCTGAACATCGCGTTGAATATTCAGGAAGATATCACGCCGTGGATGAACGAGCAGGAACAGTACGAGCGTCAGCTTTATCAGCTCAGCCAACGTCTCACCCTGCAAAACCAGTTAAACGAGCAGGAAGCGCAGGAGCGACAGTATCAGCAGCAGCTGACGAACGCTCGCCAGGCGCTGGAAGACACCCTGCTCTCGCTATCGCTTAACGTACCTGAAGACGGTAATGAAGCCGCCTGGCTGCACGCCCGCGAAGCGGAATTTGCGCAGTGGCAGGAGAAACAAACGCAGCACGGCGTGCTTCTGGAACGCATAAACGCATTGAAGCCGCTGCTCGACACGCTTCCGGAAACGCACGGCGAAGAGGCCGAACCGGCCATTCCGGACGGCTGGCGCGACGTGCACGACGAATGCGTGTCGCTACAGAGCCAGCTCACCGCGCAGCATCAGCAGGAAACGCTGGAGCAAGAGCGGCTGCAGCAGTCGCAGACGCAGTTCACCGCGGCGCTCTCGGCGAGCTGCTTTGCCGATCGGGACGCGTTCCTTGCCGCGCTGCTGGATGACGAGGCAATTCGCCACCTCGAACAGCTTAAACAATCGCTGGAAAACCAGATACAGCAGGCCGCGGCCCTTTCCGGCCAGGCGAATCAGCAGCTGCAGGCGCATCAGGCACAGCGTCCGCACACGCTGGAGGCCGATCTGCAAACCCTGCAAAGCCAGCTGCAGCAGCTGGCACAGCGGCTTCGGGAGAACACCACTCGCCAGGGTGAGATCCGCCAGCAGCTGAAGCAGGACAGCGATAACCGTCTGCATCAGCAGGCGCTTATGCAGCAAATCGAAGACGCCACCCGCCAGGCCGAGGACTGGGGCTATCTGAATTCGCTGATTGGCTCCAGCACCGGCGATCGATTCCGCAAATTTGCCCAGGGGCTGACGCTCGACAATCTGGTGTGGCTCGCCAACCAGCAGCTTAACCGCCTGCATGGCCGTTATCTGCTGCAGCGTAAGGTCAGCGACGCGCTGGAGCTGGAGGTGGTCGATACCTGGCAGGCGGATGCGGTACGCGACACCCGCACGCTTTCAGGCGGCGAGAGTTTCCTGGTGAGCCTGGCGCTGGCGCTGGCCCTTTCCGATCTGGTGAGCCATAAAACGCGGATTGATTCCCTGTTCCTGGATGAGGGTTTCGGCACGCTCGACAGCGAAACGCTGGATACGGCGCTGGATGCGCTCGACGCGCTGAACGCCACCGGGAAAACCATCGGTGTTATCAGCCACGTTGAGGCGATGAAAGAGCGCATTCCGGTGCAGATTAAGGTTAAGAAAATTAACGGGCTGGGGTACAGCAGGCTGGATAAGGAGTTTGCGGTGGGATGAATGGTGGGGACGGTGCGGTCTGGTGCCCTCACCCTGGCCCTCTCCCACAGGGAGAGGGTAAAACCATTATTCCGGCCATAACCACGCTGCGCCGCGCACGCCGCTGGAATCCCCGTGCACCGCTTTGCGGATCGGGGTTTCGCACTCGCCGCCAAAGACCCACTGCGTCACCAGGTTTGGCACCGTGGCGTACAGCCGGTCAACGTTGCTCATCCCACCGCCGAGCACAATCACGTCCGGATCGAGAATGTTCACCACGTGCGCCAGGGATTTCGCCAGCCGCATTTCGTAGCGGCTAAGGGCTAGCTCGGCGACCGGGTCCTGTTCTTCGACCAGGCCCATGATTTCGTTGCCCTTGAGCGGCTGGCCGCTCAGACGGTGGTAGTCGGTGGCAAAGCCGGTGCCGGAGATAAACGTCTCGATACAGCCCTGCTTTCCACAGTAGCACGGCACTTCCGCGCGGTATTTAAGCTCATCTTCATCCATCCACGGCAGCGGGTTGTGCCCCCACTCGCCAGCGGTGCCGTTACCGCCAATGTGGGCGCGTCCGCCGAAGGCCACGCCCGCGCCGCAGCCGGTGCCGATAATCACCGCAAAAACGGTCTGCGCCCCTGCCGCCGCACCGTCGATGGCTTCCGATACCGCCAGGCAGTTAGCATCGTTTGCCAGACGCACGTCGCGGTTCAGGCGTTTGCTTAAATCCTTATCAAACGGCTGACCGTTCAGCCAGGTGGAGTTGGCGTTTTTTACCACGCCGGTATACGGAGAAATCGAGCCGGGAATGCCCATTCCGACGGTACCCGTTTGCCCCGTCGCCTGCTCTGCCATCTCAACAAGCCGGGCAATGGTCTCGATAGTCTGGTGATAATCATCGCGCGGCGTGGGCAGGCGGTGGCGGAACAGCTGCTCTCCCCGCTCGCTCAGCGCAATGACTTCTGTTTTGGTGCCGCCCAAATCAATCCCAATACGCACAAGACTCTCCTCATTATTTTGATTATCAACAGAGTAGAAGCACGCTTCCCGATTAGCAATGCAAGCGATGCGACAATTCGTTATCATGCCCGCTGATTTAACGACAAGGCCGTGGAAATTATCATGCTGTGGTTCAAAAATTTGATGGTTTACCGTCTCAGCCGCGACGTTTCGCTGCGCGCTGAAGAGATGGAAAAACAGTTAGCCGCCTATAGCTTTTCCCCTTGCGGTAGCCAGGATATGGCGAAAACCGGCTGGGTTCCGCCAATGGGTTCACAAAGCGATGCACTGACCCACGCCAGCAGCACGGGTCAAATCATCGTTTGCGCCCGCAAGGAAGAGAAAATCCTGCCAACGCCTGTGGTTAAGCAGGCGCTTGAGGCGAAAATCTTCAAGCTGGAAGCCGAGCAGGGCCGCAAACTGAAGAAGACGGAAAAAGACTCTCTGAAGGATGAAGTGCTGCACTCGCTGCTGCCGCGCGCCTTTAGCCGCTTCAGCCAGACCATGATGTGGATCGACACCGTCAACGGGCTGATCATGGTGGACTGCGCCAGCGCCAAGAAAGCAGAAGATACGCTGGCCCTGCTGCGCAAGAGTCTCGGTTCTTTACCGGTGGTACCGCTGGCGCTGGAAACGCCGATTGAGCTGACCCTGACCGAATGGGTGCGCAGCGGAACGGCAGCGCAGGGCTTCCAGATCCTCGACGAAGCGGAGCTGAAAGCGTTGCTGGAAGACGGCGGCGTGATCCGTGCGAAGAAGCAGGATCTGGTCAGCGATGAGATCGCCGTGCACATTGAAGCGGGCAAGGTGGTCACGAAACTGGCGCTCGACTGGCAGCAGCGTATTCAGTTTTTGATGTGCGACGATGGCTCCGTGAAGCGTCTGAAATTCTGCGACGAGCTGCGCGATCAGAACGAAGATATCGATCGGGAAGATTATGCCCAGCGCTTTGACGCGGACTTTATCCTGATGACCGGGGAGCTGGCAGCGTTGATCGAGAGCCTGGTAGAAGGGCTTGGCGGCGAAGCGCAGAGATAACAGGCAAAACGTAGGCCGGGTAAGCGTTGGCGCCACCCGGCTTATTTTTTATTTCAGGTAGCGGCACAGATAAGAGGTAGGCTCAGCAACCTGCAGATGGAATTCGCTGTGAGCCGGGACGTTGAACACCTGACCGGCAGCGTAAACCGTCCATTCCGTTTCACCCGGCAGCAAGACGTTCAGCGCACCGCTGACGACCGTCATCTCTTCAGCTTCCGCGGTGCCAAAGGTGTATTCCCCTTCCGCCATCACGCCAACGCTGGCGCGGCCAGTGCTGCTGCTGGTAAAACCGATGGATTTCACTTTACCGGAAAAGTATTCGTTACTTTGAAGCATGAACTGGCCCTTATATTTATAGATAAAAATCCACTATAGGGGCCATGCTCATGACCTGTCACGCAAAATCATTACACCAGCAGCTCTGATGCCAGACGCGCCATCAAAACATTCGACAGCAGCACCGGAACATCAAGCGCCTTTTGCAGTAAATCACGATGACGCTGATGGAAACCGAGGCAGTCGAGGATAAGTACGTCCGCGCCTCTGTCCAACAGCTCCTGTCCCGCCGCGATCAGCGCTGCTTCGCTATCCCAGACGGGATTGGCCAGCGCGTAGAGCGGCGTTTTTTCCAGTACCTGCCATTTAGCCGCCTGATTATCGAGAAGTTCCTCAATAGGAACAATCACGCCCACCTGATGACCATCAACAATCGAGGCCACCAGCGGGGGAATAATCCGCATCGGCTCCAGCAGTATCGAGGTTCGTGCAATGAGTCCCTTAATCGGAGCGGTACTCATCAGTAAAATTACGTCATACCCTTGATTATCGAGGACTTCTATTACCCCCTGAAGCGAGCGCTCGATTTTCTGGCGCGACACATGCGCCAGTTTGCCGTCACTTAATAACGTCGGTAGGGGATCCTCCCCCTCTTCTAAAGCGTAGTCTTCCATGACCTCTTCCCGACTCATCTTGCCCAACAGGCTAAGATGCGTGATCTGTTGTTCAGAGACATGCTCCGTCAGGAGCGGTAACACTTCGCTTACAGGGACCACACCAATAGTGAGGATCGCCAACGTCGCCTTCATTTTGATCGCCTTCCATTACTACCCCAGCCTTCACACAGGTACAGGCTCACTACGCTGCACAGTTCATTTTTTCAACAAAACAGCACCAATCGTAGCAGGCGATCCCGACATTGAAATGTAAAGATCGCAGGACCCTTTCGAATCCGCCTGTAATAACTAAATATTAACTCCTGCTTAACATTACCGGTGAGTTAAAAGTGTGATTTAAGCACGGTTGTAACGAAATCAGATTTTTATCAGGACTTTTCAGGATCCTCATAGCGCCGCTTAGCGTCCAGCGCTTCCTGCTCGGTTTCATGCTCGCTGATCAGCGAATCTGGTTTGGGGTGATCTGCGCGCAGCTGATACCAGGTGACGGTTTGATCGGCATTACCTTTTTCGACGGTAACAATACGCGCTTCACGCGGATAGGGAGGTCTGGTTGGCATAGCTCATCCTTTTTAAGTGTCTGAGCTATGAGTATAGACGGCAGCTAGCTGGCGCAAGCCAAACGGAGGGCGGTAATAATCTGAATAACCACTTCTTTGGGCGTCGCGGATGCATCCACGACGTGATGAGCCGCCTCGCGGTATAACGCATCGCGCTCCGCCAGCACTTCACTGACCTCTTCGCTGAGCGGCTTCGCGGTCAGCGCAGGGCGTTGCCCCTCTTCCGGAAACGCTTCAAGGCGCCCAACCAGGGTAGCAACCGGGGCGCAGAGGTAAATGACGATCCCTTTTTCACGCATAAAGTGGCGATTATAGTCCGCGAGAATGATACCGCCTCCGGTCGCAATCACGGTGGACGGTGCAGTCACCGCCTCCAGCGTGGCCGTTTCGCGCGCGCGAAAGCTCTCCCATCCCTCGTTTTCGACGATCCCGGCGATGCTTTGACCCGCATTTTCCTGCAGCCAGTGGTCAGTATCGACAAACTGACTGTCGCATGCGCGCGCCAGCTCCGTGCCAACGGTGGTTTTCCCACAGCCGCGAGGGCCAACTAAGAAGATGGGTGGGTTCATAACCAGGTGTTTCCCCTTGATGCCGGAAGGCTGAAGACTGTAAAGAAATGATTGCAGAAGATGTTGCGTTTACTTTACTGCAAAGCGGTACGGGATGACAACCCTGTGGAGGCCACACTGTACCACAAATTGACAATGGTTATCATTACGCCGTGCGTCGCTTGACTTCAAGCAGCCATTTATCCAGCTCGGCGGCGAACTGCTGGCGATCGCGCTGCGACAGGCTGTCGGGCCCGCCGGTCTGCACGCCGCTGGCGCGCATCGTATCCATAAAATCGCGCATCGTGAGTTTCTCCCGGATGGTCGACGGCGAATATCGCTCACCGCGCGGGTTAAGCGCTGCCGCCCCTTTCTCCAGCACTTCCGCAGCGAGAGGAATATCGGCCGTAATCACGAGATCGTCGGCGCTGCAAAGTCGGACAATTTCGTTATCCGCCACGTCAAACCCGGCAGGAACCCGCAGGGAACGAATGAACTTCGACGGCGGGACGCGAATATTCTGGTTCGCCACCAGCGTAAGCGGCATCTGCACGCGATCCGCCGCGCGGAACAGAATCTCTTTAATCACATTCGGACAGGCGTCCGCATCAACCCAAATGGCCATATTGTCTCCCCGGTTTAGCAATGATGGCTATTGTCGCCTGCTTTTCGTTGTTAAGCTATAACCCTATCAATCAGCGATAACAACGCATAATAACGGAGAGACGTGATGGAGAAGAAAATCGGGTTTATCGGCTGCGGCAACATGGGTAAAGCCATCCTGGGCGGCCTGATCGCCAGCGGGCAGGTCCTGCCTGGACAGATTTGGGTCTACACCCCGTCCCCGGACAAAGTTGCCGCACTGCGTGACGAATACGGCATCAACGCGGCAGAAAGCGCGCAGGAAGTTGCCCAGGTCGCGGATATCGTCTTTGGCGCCGTTAAGCCGAACATCATGATCAAGGTATTGAGCGAGATCACCTCCAGCCTGAACAAAGAGACGCTGGTGGTATCGATAGCCGCAGGCGTGACCCTGGACCAGCTGGCGCGCGCCCTCGGCCATGACCGTAAAATCGTGCGCGCGATGCCAAACACGCCGTCACTGGTTAACGCCGGGATGACCTCCGTCACGCCTAACGCGCTGGTCACGTCAGAGGACGTGGCGGACGTGCTGAATATTTTCCGCTGCTTCGGCGAAGCGGAGGTGATTGCCGAGTCGATGATCCATCCGGTTGTCGGGGTGAGCGGCTCTGCTCCCGCGTATGTCTTTATGTTCATCGAAGCAATGGCCGATGCCGCCGTGCTCGGCGGGATGCCGCGCGCGCAGGCGTACAAGTTCGCCGCACAGGCCGTCATGGGCTCCGCCAAAATGGTGCTGGAAACCGGCAAGCATCCGGGTGAGCTGAAAGATATGGTCTGCTCGCCGGGCGGAACCACCATTGAAGCCGTGCGCGTGCTGGAAGAGCGAGGATTCCGCGCGGCGGTAATCGAAGCCATGACCAAGTGCATGGAAAAATCAGAGACGTTAAGCAAGTCCTGATCGCGATAGTCGGGCGTCAGGCGGCCACTTCAGTGCGGCCTCGCCCGGCATTTTTGGCTTTATACAGCGCGACGTCTGCCGCCTTTAGCCACTCCCGGTAGTGACCAAAATGTTCGCCCCATGGGGCCACGCCAACGCTGATACGCAGCCGCTCCGCGGGCGCGCACGGCAGGGATAATTTTTTCAGCCGCTCGTGAACGCGCGACATCGCGGCAATTGCATGTTCAGCAGGCGTACCGGACATGATGATCGCGAACTCATCCCCGCCAAAACGGCCGATACAGTCCCCTGAGCGCAGCGTCATCTGCAGCTGTCGGGTGATGGCGATAATCGCTTCATCCCCGACGTCATGTCCCCAGGTGTCGTTAATGCTTTTGAAGTGATCGATATCGATCAGCAAAATCGTTGTCTGGCGATGGCTGCGGCGACACTTTTCATATTCATCACGCAGCAGCGTCTCCCAGTGGCGTCGGTTATAGACCCCGGTCATGCCGTCCCGGGTGCTCATCTGCTCCAGCTGCCGCCTGTTTTCTACCAGCCGGATTGCCGTCCGATGGCTTACCCAGGCAAACAGCACGGGATAAAACATAAAAATGGGCAGCGTCAGCCACCACTCCAGGGGCCCCGGGGAAAGCGTTACCACGCTGTCGGTGAGCTGTAATGTCGCCAGGGCGGACACAGACATCATTACCATCCCCGCGAAAAATAAGCGGCAGCCGCCCGCCCCCATCATATTCATGCCTATCATCATGATCAGCGCGGCCGTGGAAAGCGCGTTTCCCCCCATCAGGCCAATCCACACGCCGGCAATGACGGCATCAGCCTTCAGGTTCATCCGTTCGCGATGATGCGGATCGGGCGCACGAGAGGCAATCTGCCAGGCAAGATGGGGCCAGACAAACGCCCAGCCAACCAGAAATAGCCACCATCCGCCGGGCAGAAAATGCGTCACCAGCACGTCGGCAATGGGGAAAAACATGCCCGCCAGCCCGACCACTCGCGCCAGCCGCATCCGCCGGGCAAACTGTATGCCGGTGCGGTGTGCGTCATCCTGAGAAAGGTTTTGCTGCCACTCTTCCCGAATGCTCTCTTTATTGTAAAAATTTTCGTCATTCATCATGTTTTGGGAATATTCTGAAACATTTTCCCAAATTATAGAGAGGGGGCTTTCGGGGGAAGTATGAAATTTCGGGTGAGCCAGGAGAGCGGCTCACCCGATAGGACTACGCCTGTTTTTTCAGGCAAGCGCTCATAAACTTGCTGCGATCGTCGCCCTTCAGCATCTGCTGCGTGGCCTGAGCGTTACATTCGCGCATTTTCTGCTGCTGCGGCGTCAGGCTTTTCTCGCCCGGTTGAGATGCCCCATTTTTCAGGCAATCACTCATGTAGGTCTTGCGGGCATCGCCCTTCAGGGTTTGCGCCGTCGCCTGCTGATTACAGGTCGTCATACGCTGCTGTTGAGGGGTAAGGGTCTTCTCTGCTGCGTTCGCCGAGGCCATCAGGAACACGCCCGAGAGTAGGGTAACCAGAATTGTTGTTTTCATTGCACCATCCTTTATGTGAAGTTCCACGTTAAGTCTGGTTCGTTACGGGGAAAAAACCACCCGGCGGTTACGCTTTTCGCCGGGCGTTATGCTTATTTCAGATTGAGCGCCGCTTTCATGGTGTAGAACAGATCCGTTTGATCCGTCAGCCCCACCACGTTCGCCGCATGCGGGCCGTAGGCCGCGATACGCAGCTGCGTGCCCGTGTGCTCCATAGACTCTTCTTCCGAGTTGCCATAGCTCATCACCATTACCGCACCGTCTTTGGTGTTCAGCGCCTGAGTGAGGCCAGGTGCTTTGGTATCGGACGGGATAATCTGGCTGGCGTGCGCATGGTCGGCGGTGACGACCACGAGGGTATTCCCGTCTTTCTTCGCAAACTCCAGCGCCTTTTGCACGGCTTCGTCCAGATCGACGGTTTCACCAATTTGGCCGCACGGGTTTGCCGCATGGTCTTGCTTGTCGATTGAAGCGCCTTCGACCTGCAGGAAGAATCCTTTTTCGCTCTTGCTGAGCAGAGAGATGGCCTTATCCGTCATTGCCGCCAGGGTTGGCACGCTGCTGTCCCGTTTCGGATTGGGTGTACAGGTTACCGCGGGCTTATCCAGGCTGCCGTGGTAAGAGGCTTTCGGCCCTTCCCAGCGCACCGGCATGTTGCCGTCAGAGAAAAGGCCCAGCAGCGGTTTATCCTGGTTCGCCTCGGCTATCGCAGCCAGAGAGGACGCATCGCTTACCATCTGATAACCGCGAGCCTGCGCCTGCTCGCGCAGGGTTTTGCCCTGCCATTCGCCCGCCGTCGCCGTCTCTGCGAAGGTTTTTGCCCCGCCGCCCAGGGTGACGTCAGCACGCGTATTCAGCAGCTGCTCGGTAATCGACCCTTTGCCGCCTTTTTCCAGCGCGTTGGTCGGGCATTTTTCACTGGTGACGGACGGGCCGTAGCACTTTCGCGACGTCACGTGGGACACCAGCGCAGCCGGCGTCGCATCCTGAAGTTCAGCGGTAGAGACGTTGCCGGTCGCCAGCCCTGCCGCTTTTGCCATCTCCAGAATGGTTTGATGATCTTTTTCGTGGATGTCTACGCCCAGCGCGCCATTATAGGTCTTCACGCCGGTTGACCACGCCGTTGCAGACGCCGCGGAATCCGTTACGTAATCCGGCTTTCCGGTTTTTTTATCCAGCGCATAATGGGTATATTGTCCGGTAAGCGGTAATGCATCGATGCCTTTAAAAAACCCGCCCGCGCCTTCTGCATAATTTCGCGCTGCCGTAATTTCTGAATCACCCATGCCGTCGCCGATCAGCAGAATTATATTTTTAGCCGGTTTGTCATTCAGCGAGGCGCGAATAGCTGCAGTCTGATCTTCTGACAGACGGCGTGCGCCACCGGGCTGAGTGATATCGCCCTGTGCGGCACGATTATCCAGCACGCGGGTATTCGTCGTTTCAGCCTGAATAGCAGGGGCAAATAACAGGGGGAGTAGTGCGATGAAAAGTGCGCTCTGTTTCAATTTATTTTCTCCATGTACAAATACATAAAAATAAAAACAGAGCGACTATAGGCAACCCGCATGACATTTCAATGACAGACCGTCACGTCCTGTGACAGCCTAGCTGCGGGGATGCCTTAAAAGCTTCTTTACGTATTGCTGGAGCATTTCAGCATCGCGAGCGGGGACCTGTGAATCAGGCCTGGCACCTTCCAGCGCGCCTTCGATGCTTTCAATCAGCGACTGCTGATCGTTTTCAGCCATTCGTCTGAGGAGCGCCGTCACAACAATTTCCAGCGCCTCGACCTGGGCGACCAACTCTTTTGACTCTTCTTCCTTTTGTGCAAGCTTGATCAGCAACTCAGCAATGAGATTTTTCATCGTGCTATTTCCTTATGGGATTTTCCATGAAATTAGCATTCTCATTGTTCAATGCAAAGAGAAGAAAAGTATTATCTTATGCAAAAGTGACATCGCTGCCAAAATAGATATTCAGGCCTGCGAGCGAAACGTTTTTCTATAAAAAAACAGCCGCATTTTGTTATATAAAAATGCGGCAGCCATAAGAATATATAATGTATATCGCGGCGGATTAGCGTGCTCCCTTCGCCTATGCAATTTGTCTACGACGACGCAGGGCAATTGCAAGCTGGATAATATTAAGCAACACCACGACGGCCGTCGCGGCAAATACCCAGCGGAAACCCGCCATAGCGGAAACAGAAGCACCAATAAGCGGACCGGCAACATTGCCTAAATACATAAAGGACTGGTTATACCCAAAAATACGTCCCGTTACCCGATCGCTGGAATACTTCACCAGCAGGGTCTGCACCGCGGGCAGCATTGCCCCATCGGCAAAGCCCAGCAGGAAGCGCAGCACGCCAAGCTGAAGCGGCGTAGTGACGAATGACATGGCGAAAAAGAGGAGTACCGCAAAAATCAGCGTGGCCATCAGGATGCGCGCCGTGCCAATTCTGTCGCCCAGCTTGCCCAGGCGCGGCGCGGAGATCAGCGCCGACACGCCGGGCACCGCTGCAATCATCCCGGCAAGAAACGCTATGTTGTTGCTGTCCGGTGCCATCGACTTAATAAACAGCGCCAGAATCGGGCCGACGGAGCCGTTGCAGAGCTGGATCACCATGGTGGTGACAAACAGGCTGATCATCAGGCCGGGATAGGGCAGCGAGGCAAACACCGCCTTTCCGCTCAGGCGTTCGGATTTACTGACGATTGGCCGGCCCCCTTCTTTTATCAGGAAGAGCGTGACCAGGAAACTGACCACCAGCAGTATTGCCGTGATAAAAAACACCGCCCGCAGGCCGACATGGTCGGCCAGGAAGCCGCCCAGCAGCGGGCCGCCGATCACGCCGCTGATCTGTGCCGTGGAGAGCGTGCTTAATGCCCAGCCGCTTCGCTCACGCGGCACCTGCGAGGCCACCAGCGCCATCGCGTTAGGGATATACCCGGAGGTTAACCCCATAATGGCGCGGAGGATAAACAGCTGCCAGACGTTGGTGGCAAAGGCCTGCAGCAAAATAGCTATCGCCATTCCCAGCGAAGCCCGCAGCAGCATCAGCTTGCGCCCTTTGCGATCCGCCAGGCTGCCCCACATCGGCGACACGATGGCGGACACCAGAAACGTCACGCTGAACGTCAAACCGGACCACATTGAGAGTGCTTCATGGGACGTGACGCCCAGCTGCGACACGTACAGCGGCAGGAAGGGTAAAATCTGGCTGATGGCCAGGCCGGTAAAGAAGCAGCCGAACCAGACCGAGATGAGGTTTACTTTCCAGGATTCCATAAACGACACAATCTTCATTTTTAGGCGAATTCGCCTACAGATTAGCAAGTTACGTTCGCTCGCGTAGTGCCTGAGATGCGCCTTCGCTGACTTTGGTGTTTTATCTTCCCAGTCATCATATTTGTGAAACAAGTCACAATTCAACCCGCTACTGGCGGAAGATTATGCTTTTATCGACAGAGCCCGAAGCCGCGCATGCCTAAATGAAAGTGATTGGCATGCGCCGCGTTATAGTCTGGCCCCAGGCCGTTGCCATAATAGCCGCAGCTTGCGGCGAGCAGGGCCTGAAGCCAGGGCTGCGTTTTCGCTGACGTCCAGCCCTTCAGTACCGTCACGCGTTCGCCGCCGGCCAGCCGAAAGGCACTAATGTCCAGCGCCTCGGCGGAGGCGTGTTCGCTTCGTCGCGCATCCGCGCGATGGTAAATATTACGGCAGGCAAAGCTTCCCAGATGATCGATGCGCGTAAGCTCGCGCCCCATCAGGGTTTTGGTCAGCGGCCTGGCCTGCTGGCTAACAAACAGCGCCGAGCTGAGCGCCAGCGGACAGCTGGCCAGAAAGCTGCTGCTCAGGCTGACGGGCCCAAAGTCGCGAACGCGAACCACGTTAGCGAGCGGGCACGCTCCGGCACTGTCGGCAACGGGCTGCGTGCGAATAAGCTTACGTTGATTGGCCTGAGACAGCAGCGCCCCGCACGCCTCTGGCGTTAAGCGCCGAAGCTTATACTGCGTAATTTTACCGGGCGGATCGTCAAGGGTAAGCGGTGTGAAAGGGTTGTAGTAAGACGGCAGCCAGCGATAACCCACTGTTGCGGCAGCGACAATAACGCAAACGGTCAGTAATTTTTTTCCTTTCACCTTCCCCTCCTGGCACACCAAAACATTATGGCAGAAGGCCGCGAATCCCGCCGGGCATCGTGGTATGTTATTGGCTTTTCGTCAGACTGGAAGAGAGTGAGATGGCAAAGCAGCGCGTAGGGATTGTCTTTGGGGGCAAATCAGCAGAGCACGAGGTTTCATTGCAATCGGCTAAAAATATCGTTGATGCAATTGATAAGAACCGTTTTGACGTCGTGCTGCTGGGCATTGATAAACAAGGCCAGTGGCACGTTAACGATGCCAGCCAGTATCTGTTAAACGCCGACGATCCGGCGCACATCGCCCTCAACCCTTCTGAAACCAGCGTCGCGACGGTGCCGGGCGTGCTTCAGGGTCAGTTTATCGATGCCGGTAGCGCGCGCACGCTTGCTCAGATCGACGTTATTTTCCCTATTGTTCACGGCACGCTGGGCGAGGACGGTTCTCTGCAGGGCATGCTGCGCATGGCTAACCTGCCGTTTGTGGGTTCCGACGTACTGGGATCGGCCGCCTGCATGGACAAAGACGTCACCAAACGCCTGCTGCGCGATGCCGGGCTGAATATTGCGCCGTTTGTCACCCTTACGCGCGCAAATCGCGATAAGCAGGGTTTCGCGCAAATCTCGGCCCAGCTGGGCCTGCCGCTGTTCGTGAAACCGGCTAACCAGGGCTCATCCGTCGGCGTCAGCAAAGTCACCACCGAAGCGCAATTTACCGACGCCGTGCGTCTGGCTTTTGAATTTGACCATAAGGTGGTGGTTGAGCAGGGTATCAAGGGCCGTGAAATTGAGTGCGCCGTATTAGGTAACGATTTTCCGCAGGCAAGCACCTGCGGTGAAGTTGTGTTAAACAGCGATTTCTACTCTTACGACACCAAATACATTGACGATAAGGGCGCGCAGGTTGTCGTACCGGCCGCGCTCGATCCTGACGTTAACGATAAGATCCGCGCGATCGCGGTTGAGGCCTATCAGGCGCTCGGGTGCAGCGGCATGGCGCGCGTGGATGTGTTCCTGACGCCGGAAAACGAGATAGTGATCAACGAAATCAACACGCTGCCCGGCTTTACCAATATTAGCATGTATCCAAAACTGTGGCAGGCGAGCGGGATTAGCTACCCTGAGCTTATCACTCGCCTGATCGAGCTGGCGCTTGAGCGCCATGCCGCAGACCGCGCGCTGAAAAGCTCGGTTAACGGTTAATCGGCTTTCTCCACACTCTCCGCTGTCGCCTCTTCGGGGCGGCGGCGGATAATAAATCCTGCCAGCCAGAAGCTTATCACCCAGGTCACCAGCCCAACGGCGTAGGTTTGCCAGCCTTTCGCTTCAAAACCCAACAGCCCGACAACGCCGTTAAGAATAAAAATCAGCCCAATAGCAAAGGCATAGTAATGCCAGTCACGGCGTAATTTAGACGTGAGCTTCATGACAACTCCGGAAGGGAAAAGAGACATCCTCTCACAGTTTTATCGCCAGGTCTGTGGCGCATGCGGAAATTCTGAAACGCGACGCAATTTCACTTAAGTAACAAAATTGTGATGTGCTGCAGAAATCGACAATCCAGGAGTAATCCCTGGAGAAAATTACCACGATTCTGATATTGACAAATGCTATGACCTGTCACACTTCACCTGTAAGACGCGTATGAGCAGAGTGACATTTCGGGAGGTCTTTATGGCTGATTTTACATTGTCGAAACCGATTTTTGGCGGCAAACAACCTAGAACCTCTACGGCGGGTAATATTGCCTATGCCCTGTTTGTCCTGTTCTGCTTCTGGGCCGGTTCCCAGCTTCTTAATATGCTGGTCCATGCGCCGGGCGTTTATGAACATCTAATGCAGGTGCAGGATAGCGGACGCCCCCGCGTAGAGATTGGCTTTGGCGTTAGCACCCTGTTTGGCCTGATCCCGTTCCTTACCGGCTGTACGATCCTGGGCGTTGTCGCGCTAGTACTGCGCTGGCGTCGCCGCCACTAAAGCCCCATACAGCGAGCCCGACGATCGTCCACGCGCTTAGCGAACCACGCCGTGGTCAGGTTACGCGTGATCTTCGGGCTTTCCAGCTGAATTCCCGGCAGGATTGCCCGCGGTAACGCTTTCCCGCTTTTTTGCTCAGCTAACGCAAACACCTTCTTGTACAAATCCGTTTTCTCGAACGCCAGGCTATCGCCCTTCTCCAGCTGCCGACGAATATCGCTGTCGCTCATATCAAGCTTTGCCCCAAGCTTACGCACCGCACGCTCGGTGCTCCCCGCCTCGCTGCTGCCGTAGGCAATTAGATCGCCATCCAGCGCCAGCTTCACGCCGCTTGCACGACTGACCGCACTCTGGAAGGCCGCGTTACGGCTTGCGTACCAGCCGGCGTTGAAGTCCGCAAAGCGGTAGAGCGGCTCATCATAGTTCGCCGGATAGTTCAGAAGGTGGTAGGTGCCAAACCACAGGCCGCCGCGCAGGGAGAAGACTTCCTGGCGCACGGTGCCGTCGATTTTCCACGGGTAGCCGTCGGTGTGTTTCTCCGCAAAGGCGATGCTAACCTGCATCGGCCCGCCGGTGTGAACAGGGTTAAGCGAGCCGAACAGCTTCTGCCCCATCGGCACCATGTCGATGAAATCATCAAAGATGGCGCTGAGCTGTTTCTCCGTTTTTACCGTATCCAGCCGTTCGCTGTAGGTTTTGCCGTTTGGCGAAGGGATCTTCAGCGCGGTGTGGACCAGGAATACCGGGATATGCATCGATTCCGCGCGGCGGTCGATCTCCTTCCAGGCAATCTTATTCAGCCCCGGCACGGCAGGGTCCGACTGGTACATCGACTCCTGCTGCGCGACCGCCAGCACCGAGCAGATATTCTCCTCGGTGGGGGCAATCTTCTGGCTTTCAAAGGTTTTAGCCAGCGCGTCTGCCCACGCGCTGCGGTCCTTCACGGTGGAGGGCATTTTTTGCCGCACAACGCTTGCCACATCGACCGGTTTCTCACCTTTCTTGAGCGGCGCAGCGCCTTTTTCAGCACATCCCGCCAGCACAAAAGCGGCCAGCAGGGACAACGGTAAGACGCGCGGTACGGCAAAGGACATAGCAACTCCCTGTATTAACTGAATGTATTGGTCACTTCCTGCAGGTCTTTATCGTCCAGCTCACGCTCGAAGCTGCGTAAACGTTTGTAGATAGACATCAGCTCCACCAGCGTCGTCCACGAGCTGATCAGATACTGGAACGAGCCGCGAACCTGACCAAAGACGTTAGTGATCTGCGTCATCAGACCCAGCGTAATGGTACCCGCAACGATAGACGGGAACAGCAGGAACAAACCGAAAACGTTGTCCACCTGCAGGTACAGAATACGCGCGATGTTAAAATACATGTAGTGGAAATAGAGGCGGAAATAGTTACGACGCACCGCGCCGAACAGCTCGCGAACGGTTGGCGGCGACGCGCGGTTAGCATCATCTTCCCCGTACACCAGCTCTTTACGATAGGCCGCTTCGACGCGCTGATTTTTAAACTCCAGGCCCGGCAGCTTAATCCCGACAACCGCCAGCAGCCCCGTCCCCATCAGCGACCAGACAATCGCGGCAATCACCAGGCCATACGGCAGATGGCCAATAATCGGCAGCTCCGGAACGTGCGCAGAAAGCGTGACCAGCACGGGCAGGAAGGCAATCAGCGTCATAATGGCGTTGATGAAGCTCGTGCCCATATCTTCAAGGGTAGAGGCAAAGCGCATGGTGTCTTCCTGCACACGCTGTGCGGCGCCTTCGATATGGCGCAGGTGCTGCCAGTGCGCCATATAATGTTCGTTCATGGCGGTGCGCCAGCGGAACACGTAGTGGCTGACGAAAAAGTTATTCATTACGCCAATCACAACAGCGATGAGGGCGATGCCGAGGAAGACGCCCACTTCCTGATAGAACTGATTAATGGTCACCTTGTGCGGCGCGCTCAGCGCGGTCTGGATCAGATCGTAGAACGGCGCATACCAGGCGTTCACCGCCACCCCGACTTCCACCAGGAACCAGGTGACAAAAATGATCAGCGACGTGCCCAGAATCGACCAGTACTGCCAGCGGTGCGGCGAATAGACAAACCAGAACAGCGCGAACAGCCCCACGCATACCGTGTAGTAGGCGTAAAACAGCAAATAGCTCAGCGACCAGAAACGTGCCGCGCTAATCGGCACGTCGCCCGTAGCGCCCGCGATACGCATTAGCCACGCGCCGCCGCCAGCCTGCCAGAAAATGACGGCTATCAGTGCCCAAATAAATGCCGACAGGAAAAATGGCCCCGGCTTTGGGAAAAAAGACTTAAACATTATGCTTCCTTCTTGTTGTTATGGCTGTTGCTGTGCTCAACACATCACCACACGAAAACCTGCCCCGGACCAGCCTCCCGGACCGGGCAAAAAAGTCAGACCTGAGGGTTTATTATTAGTTCGCTTTCCATTTTTCGAGAATTGTTTCGGTGCGTTACATCGGGCTTCGCGAAAAAGGCCTCTATCATAAGCCCGATGTCACAAAATGGGAGATGGGTCGCAGGTAAATTATTCATATTTACCCATGGTTACGTTTTTCTCGCTATCGTTATGCAATTCGGCCCATTGCGCGGCTCCGATTAGTAGTATAAATACCCCTTACTCACCTTATTGACTTGATGGATGCTTTTCGTTGAAACGTTGTCTGCTCTCTTTCGCCGCGCTGTGTGCGGTGAGCTTCTCCACTGCCCAGGCAGCACAGCCGCTGACGGCCCCGGTTTTGGCCTCTGATATCGCCGATCGCTACGCGAACCTCATCTATTACGGGAGTGGCGCAACGGGAATGGCGATGGTGGTTATCGACGGTAACCAGCGCGTTTTTCGCAGCTTCGGTGAAACGCGTCCGGGAAATAACATTCACCCACAGCTGGATTCGGTGATCCGTATCGCCTCCATTACCAAGCTGATGACCAGCGAACTGCTGGTGAAGCTGCTCGACCAGGGCGTGGTGAAGCTCGACGATCCGCTGAGTAAATATGCACCGCCTGGCGCTCGGGTGCCGACGTACCAGGGGACGCCGATCCGGCTCGTCAACCTCGCAACCCATACCAGCGCCCTTCCGCGCGAACAGCCTGGCGGCGCGGCCCATCGCCCCGTCTTTGTCTGGCCAACCCGGGAACAGCGCTGGAATTACCTGAGCACCGCCACGCTGAAATCCGCGCCGGGCTCGCAGGCCTCGTATTCTAATCTGGCGTTTGACCTGCTGGCCGACGCTCTGTCTACGGCCTCCGGCAAGCCGTATACCAGGCTGTTCGAAGAGCAGATCGCCCGCCCGCTGGGTATGAAGGACACCACGTTTACCCCTTCTCCGGATCAGTGCGCCCGCCTGATGGTGGCCGAGAAAGGGGCCAGCCCGTGTAACAACACCCTCGCCGCCGTCGGCAGCGGCGGCGTGTACTCCACGCCCGGCGACATGATGCGCTGGATGCAGCAGTTCCTCTCGTCAGATTTCTACGCGCGCAGCAGCCAGGCCGATCGTATGCAGACGCTGATTTACCAGCGCACCCAGCTGCACCGCGTCATCGGTATGGATGTACCCGGTAAAGCCGATGCGCTTGGCATGGGCTGGGTGTATATGGCACCAAAAGAGGGCCGTCCGGGTATTATTCAGAAAACGGGCGGGGGCGGCGGGTTCATCACCTACATGGCAATGATCCCGCAGTCCAACGTCGGGGCGTTTGTGGTCGTCACCCGCTCGCCGAACACGCGTTTCGTCAATATGAGTGACGGGATTAATAACCTGGTTGCTGAGCTGAGCGCCAACAAAGCGCAGGTGCTCACGGCATCGAATTAGGGTTAATAGTCAGTGGGCAAACGGTTGATGCTGACCAGTTTGCCCCGGCTCATATTGATGTAATTTCCCTGCCGTAGGGCAGCCAGAACCTCCGCGACCACCGAGCGCGAAATACGCGTGCTGCGCTGAATATGATTCATAACACCAATTTTTGACCGTAGCGTATCATCCCATTCGGCCATATTTAGCAGCATCGCCCTTATTTGGCTGTAGGAATTATTTCCAACCAGCTGAATATCGCGCTTCCCCAGAATATGGTTAATCCAGGACAGCCAGCAAAAAGCCTCCTGCCAGAGGGACTTTTGTTGAATAAGCTGCCGCGACATTGAGGCAGGTAAATAAAATCCGCTGCAGGAAGTGTGTGCCGTCATCTGATATTCCTGATGACTGTCATTCATCCATGCGCTCAGGCCGTAAATATAGGGTGCCTTCGCAATCCCCACGAGGAGCTCATCTGATTTACGATGAATAGCGATAATGCCGGTCTGTATCACAAAGGTATAAGGTTCATCGCTATTGCCGGGTGATATGACATTCTGTGGCAAGGTTTTAAATGGCGTACTGGCTGCTTCCAGACACTGTACGAGCCGGCTTAATTCAGAAAGTGGTTTCGCATCGACGTTCATGCAGACCTCAAGTCATCTGTATATGTCGGTTCTTTATTATTTTTTACGTAATATAAGAAAGCGGGGGAATTCCCCCGCTTTTATCTTTTACCAGGTATATTTCACACCCAGATTTGCACCCCAGTTCTGGTCAACGTCGCCGCCGCCGAGATAGGTTGCATCAGTGTAGGCACTGAAGTTTTTCGTAAAGCTGAACTGCGTGCCCAGACCCACGCGAACCGCAGAGCCTTCAACGCCGTTATCAATGCTGTCACCGTTAATGTCGGCGCTGTTATCAGCATCGTCATACACGTAGGCCAGCTTGAAGTAAGGGGTCAGCGCCTGATCGCCGCCGTAGTTGAAGGTATAACCCGCATCCACGCCCAGCTCGTAGCGCAGGCTGTCGTAAGACTGCCCATCGATACGCATGTCGTTACTCAGACGGTAGTCATCCCCGGACTGGAACAGACCGGATACCGCCGCATAAGGAGTGACGTAGCCAGACAGGTTTGGTTTCCAGTCGTATCCCAGCTTCATGCCAAAGCCCACTGCGTCGGTTGTGGTGTTGCCATCCACATACTGACCGTTGCTCATGTTTGCAGAGAGATCGCTGTTGAAGCGGGTATAGCTCAGGGAACTGTCGAGGAAGACATCGTTCGCAAACGCCGCAGAGGCGTAGATCATTGCGGTCTGGCTATCCTGATCGACCTGACCGGTGCGATCGCTGATATCACCCTTCGCGAAGCCTGCCGCACCGCCGACAACCCACTTAGCATTGTTGCCGTCAATACGGATATCGACACCGACCATGATGCCGCTCACGTCCTGATCGTAACTCACGTCGCCATTATCGGCGTCGAAGTTACCGCCGAAGTAGCTTACCCACGCCCCGCCGTTATCCGCCAGGCCATGACGGCTGTTGGTCAGACGCGTGCCAACGGTATCCTGCTGCAGGTTCCAGATGTTGGTATTGGCAGAAGGAATGCTCAGCACCATGTTGGCAGAGTCGGTCAGCTCTTTCTGCTGCAGAACAACGGTGTCACCCTTCTGCTGCGCCTGATAGGTATATGCCCCTAAATCAGCTTTGTTCGCGGCGGTAAAGCTGGCAGCGGTATCCACGTTGTTATCATAAACGCGGATAATCTCTTTGTTTTTGTAATCAGCAACGGAGCCGGCACCGGTCGCATCGTCGATACGCAACTTGTAGTTGCCCGCAACGTCACCGTTTACCGACAGATGACCGTCAGAGTTCAGAGCAACGACGCCGTAATCGTAATCAGCCTTGCTCTTGTCATTGGTGATATACCGCGCGTTGTTCAGATCGCTGTTCAGCACGTAATCGCGGCTGGCAACGTTCAGGACGCCGCCGTCGGTCAGGACCATGCTGTGGGTATCGACCTGGCCCAGACCCAGCGCCAGCTCGGCACCGTTGTCCACGGTAATGGTATTCGCATACAGCTCGGCTGTTTCTTCGGTCAGCGCCGCACGGCTATCGCTGTCGAGATACAGGCTGTCTGTTGCGACCGCGCCACTGTCGCCAATATTCAGCGATGACGCATTGGTCAGGGTAATGGAGTCCGCCAGCAGGCCCGAGTTTTCAACGTTCACCTGGGACTGATTATTCACCGTCAGGGTGTCGATGTTAGATACTTTGCGGGTATCCCACTCGGAGCCATTGTTCAGGGCAACATTGAACAGACCGCTCTGATAGACCTCTTCACCCGCCACGTGGCCGTTGGTGTCGAAAGTGGAGTCAGGCCAGATGCTGTTTGGCGACAAGGTTCTCCAGTCAACGTCGCTGTAGCCCTCACCGTACATCTGCGCGGTGCTGATGGCCTCAACGCTGGACTGCGCCGCGCCTACCCACTTGCTGCCGTTGGTCAGGGTGACGTCCAGCTTATCCGTATCATCCCAGCCGTTGGTGGTTGGGTTGTATACGCCGTCGTCGGTGGTATCCGTTGCCGGATCGCCATTGACGTAGAAGTTGTTATCGAAGGTACTGGAGAAGAGGATATCGCCGGTCACGGTAGAGTGATCGAACGTGGCGGTCGTCTGCATTGCGTTATCAGACGCGCCGGCAGCCACGATCAGCGCCGCGTCATCCGCCGCGGTGGCATTGGTTTCGCCGTAATCGCTCGGCTTCGCCGTTTGACCGTAGAAGCCGCTGGTGCCCAGATCGCTGTATGCGCCGGAGGTCAGCACGGAGTCTTTCACCACCAGCGTGTCGGTAAAGACGTTGGTATTGTTAGCAACGCCCTCAACACCGTCGTACGGAGTATTATCCAGCTCCTGATAACCCTGCGTCAGCGTAATACCCGCCACGTGGGAGTTATTCTGGATAACAATATCAGACTCCACATCCAGCGTAATCGCGTTACCCAGAGCATAGGTATCCTGATAATGGGTTTCGGTGGTGTCGCCATTCACAACGTCATAAGCATAATGCTCATAGGCGTCGTTAATGGTGCTGTTATCGACCGTCAGACTAAAACGATCGTACTGAGAATGCGTGGTGCCATCCGTATCCACGCCATCGGAGCAGGTCGACGTCATGCATTTTGACGTAATCATGCCGTTAACGGTGCTGTTGGAAATCGTCAGCGCATTTGCCCGGCCATTGACGCCGTCATCCAGATAGTACGTTGAAATAACGCCGTTTACCGTTGATTTATTGATCACCGGGTAAATATCACCATCGTGGGTGGCATCTGAGTAATCCCAGTCCGCGTAGCCATAATACCAGGGGGCCGTCGCGGTATTATCATATCCAAATGTATTATACGTGGTGCCGGAAATATCCTTCGCATTGGCCTGAGAAGCGATAGCCAGGGTGCAGGCTAATGCAAGTTGAGATACAACCAGTTTCTTTTTCCATGTTTGCATTGGGTCATCCCTCCTCAGGGACGTAAGCAAGTTTGTCCATCAAATAATGTTGCAACGTTTAATTGCGGAAGGAATTATGCATTTTCAATTCGAAAAGGTTCAATGAATGATTCCATTAAGTCCGTATCCAGACAAATAATACCGAAAAAACCAAGAAACATTAGCTACCCAATACAAATATTATAAAAACAGAAACTTAAAATTCTCTACCATCATCACGATAAATATAATAAAAATAAATAGATCATTTTAATCTATATATTCCATGCAATCTAAAAACCCCACCAATATTACTGCCGGGTATAAATTTAAATCTCGCCACAGTATATAAGGGTTTAAAAAGAGATAACCTGGGATATTGCACAAACTCAAAATGCCCACTTTAGTAAAACACCCTGCCGTGCTTTCAGGTACACTAGCCCTCTTTGTTCCACAAACGTCAGGCATACCATGACCGATTTAATTGCACGTCCCCGTCGCCTGCGCAAGTCACCTGCACTGCGCGCTATGTTTGAAGAGACAACACTGACCTTAAACGATCTGGTGTTGCCGATTTTTGTTGAAGAAGAGATCGATGACTACAAAGCCATTGATGCCATGCCGGGCGTGATGCGCATCCCGGAAAAGCATCTGGCGCGTGAGATCGAACGCATTGCCAACGCGGGCATCCGCTCGGTGATGACCTTCGGGATCTCCCACCACACCGATGCCACCGGCAGCGATGCGTGGAAAGAAGACGGCCTGGTTGCCCGCATGTCGCGCATCTGTAAAGAGACCGTGCCGGAGATGATCGTCATGTCCGACACCTGTTTCTGCGAATACACCTCTCACGGCCACTGCGGCGTGCTGTGCGATCGCGGCGTGGATAACGACGCCACCCTGTTAAACCTCGGCAAGCAGGCCGTTGTAGCCGCTGCTGCAGGTGCGGATTTCATCGCGCCGTCTGCCGCAATGGACGGTCAGGTTCAGGCGATTCGTCAGGCGCTGGACGCGGCGGGCTTTACCGATACCGCCATCATGTCCTACTCCACCAAATTCGCCTCCTCCTTCTACGGCCCGTTCCGTGAAGCCGCAGGCACGGCGCTGAAAGGCGACCGTAAAACCTACCAGATGAACCCGCTGAACCGTCGCGAAGCCATTCGTGAGTCTCTTCTGGATGAAGCCCAGGGCGCAGACTGCCTGATGGTGAAACCGGCTGGCGCGTATCTCGACATCCTGCGCGACATCCGCGAGCGTACCGAGCTGCCGCTGGGCGCGTATCAGGTGAGCGGTGAGTACGCGATGATCAAATTCGCCGCGCAGGCGGGTGCGATTGACGAAGAGAAAGTGATCCTTGAAAGCCTGGGGGCGATCAAACGCGCGGGCGCGGATCTGATCTTCAGCTACTTCGCGCTGGATCTGGCCGAGAAAAAAATTCTCCGCTAATCTTCACCAAACTGCAATACAACCGACATCTGCTCCTTCTACTGTCTTCGCAAGACGGCAGGAGGAGTAACCATGTTTAGTCTCGACAGCGTTCTCGACGATCTTTGGCCCCAGGCAAGGCCCGCCCCCTGGCAAAAAAATCTGTTAAAAAGACTGTTCTACGAAGAAGAATTCCAGCAGTTTGCCGCAACCCACCGCCACCTGAAGGGGCTGGATATGGTGGAGAACGTTCTGGAACACCTCGATATTCTCTGCACCGTTTCAACCCGCGATCTCGAACACATCCCCGAACATGGCCCGCTGGTCATTATTGCCAACCATCCCACCGGAACCCTTGACGGGCTGGCGCTGATGTACGCCGTATCGCGCGTGCGCCGCGATATCAAAGTCGTCACTAACCGCATGTTGACCCACCTCGAACCGCTCAGCTCGCTGTTTATTCCGGTGGACAACATGGGCGGCAGGACCGCCAAAGCGTCGCTGGTGCAGATGGAGCAGCATCTGCAAAACGCGGGCGTACTGATCTTCTTCCCGGCGGGAGAAGTGTCGCGCCCGACGCGCCAAGGGATACGCGATAAAAAATGGCATTCGGGCTTTATCAAACTCGCCGGCAAGCTGCGCGTGCCGCTGCTGCCGGTGCATATTCAGGCGCGCAACAGCCTGCTCTTTTACGCCAGCACGCTGGTGTCGCCTACTCTGCCCCTGCTGCTGCTCATGCAGCAGATGTTCCGCCGCCGCCATAGCCAGCTGCCGATTAAAATCGGCCAGCAAATTGCCTGGAACAGCTGGTTTAGCGCCACGCTTTCATCGCGCGAGATGGCCGAGCAGTGCCGTCAGCACGTGATACGTCTTGGCAAGGGATTGCCCGGCGTCTTCAAAACCCAGTGCGCCATCGCCCGCCCGGAAGATCGCGCCACGCTGAAGCGCGAGCTGGCGCAGGCGGAATGTCTGGGCAAAACCGGCGACGGCAAAACCATCTACCTGTGGCAACGCAACGGGCAGGAAGAGGCTCCCGTGCTGCGAGAGCTGGGGCGCCTGCGTGAGATTGCGTTTCGCGCCGTGGAGGAAGGCAGCGGCAAGCGCCGGGACACCGACAGCTATGATGATGACTATCTGCACCTGATCCTCTGGGATGACGACGATCTGGAGATCGTCGGCGCGTATCGCTTTATGCCGACCGCCCGGCAGGTGGAAAAGCGTGGCGTCGAGGGGCTGTACAGCTACAGCCTGTTCCATTACGACGACAAAATGCAGGACGTGCTTGAGCACGGCATTGAGCTGGGGCGCAGCTTTATTCAGCCGCGCTACTGGGGGCGCCGCGGTCTGGACTATTTATGGTCCGGCATTGGCGCCTATCTCGCCCGCTATCCGCACTACCGCTACCTGTTTGGCCCGGTGTCTATCTCCGGCGGCTTACCGCCTGCCGCGCGGGATCTGCTGGTGGCGTTTTATCGTCTGTGGTTCCCGGCAAGCCATCCGTTAGCCGCGTCACGTCAGCCGTATCCCGCATCGCTGCCGGACGTGCTGGCGCAGTTTGGCGGCGTGGAATACGTCGACGATCTGACGAAGCTGAAGTCCCTGCTCGGCAATCTGGGCTGCGGCATTCCGCCTCTCTACAAGCAGTATTCCGAACTGTGCGAGCCCGGCGGGGTGCAGTTTATCGATTTCGGCAGCGACCCGGCGTTTAACAACTGCGTCGACGGGCTGGTGCTGGTGGATTTGTGTTACCTGAAGGCGAACCGCTACCAGCGGTATATTGAGGCGCATTTAAGACCCTCACCCCAGCCCTCTCCCTAACAGGGAGAGGGTGAAAACCGCACCGGGCAGTCCCCTCGCCCCTTTGGGGAGAGGGTTAGGGTGAGGGGATCAAGGCGCACGATAGAACGGCTTATCCCCCAGAATCGTCGCGCGCTGCATAATCCTGCGCTGCGGCAGATAGTCCGCATTGGCATAGTGCTGCGTCACGCGGTTATCCCAAATCGCCAGGTCGTTCTCCTGCCAGCGCCAGCGCACCTGAAACTCCGGCTTGGTGATATGCGCGAACAGGAAGCCCAGCAGCGCCTCGCTCTCTTTCTCGGACACGTCCACAATGCGCGTGGTGAACCCTTCGTTTACAAACAGCGCCTGCCTGCCCGTGACCGGATGGGTGCGCACCACCGGGTGCAGCAGCGGAGGATGCTTCGCCACCGCCTCCTGCCAGCGCCGGTGCTCCTCTTCGCTTTTGCGGTACTTGTACTCCTGGAAGGATTTCTTGAAATCGTGCTCCGCCCGCAGGCCGCTCAGCAGCGTCTGGAACGGCGCGGAGAGCGCCTCAAAGGCCGCAATGCCGCTGGCCCACAGCGTGTCCCCGCCGCTCTCCGGCAGCAGCTTCGCCGCCAGAATTGCCCCGGCGGGCGGCGTTTCGATAAAGGTCACGTCGGTATGCCAGTTGTCGTTGTCCGGCGGGTTATCGTTGTGGGTGTCCAGAACGATGATCTCCTCCACCCCTTCCGCATGCGGATAGACGGGGTGGATATGCAAATCGCCAAAGCGCAGGGCCAGCGCGCGCTGCTGCTGCGGGGTGATCGCCTGCTCCCGCAGGAACACCACCTGGTGGCGCAGCACTGCGTGGTACAGCTGCTCGAACTGGTTATCGCTCAGCGGACGGGTCACATCCAGGCCCGACACCTGCGCGCCAATGTACGGCCCCAGCGGGGTAATGGTCAGACGTTCACTCATTGTATTTCTCCATGCCAGGGCGTCAGGCGGCGCTGTAGCGCGCGCAGCCCCAGTTCTAATCCAAAGGCGATCGCGGCGATCACCGCGATCCCTGCCAGCACCACGTCAGTCGCCAGGAACTCCCCCGCCGACTGCACCATAAACCCAAGGCCGCGCGTGGCCGCAATCAGCTCCGCCGCTACCAGCGTGGACCAGCCCACGCCAAGGCCGATGCGCAGCCCGGTTAAAATCTCCGGCAGTGCGCCCGGTAAAATCACGAACAGCAGCACCTGCGTGCGGCTGGCGCCCAGCGACTGCGCCGCACGAATGCGAACCTGCTGGGCGCTCTTCACGCCCGCCAGCGCCGACATGGCCACCGGGGCGAAAATCGCCAGGTAAATCAGCAGGATTTTTGACGTTTCACCGATGCCGAACCAGATCACCATCAGCGGCAGATAGGCCAGCGGCGGCACCGGGCGGTACAGCTCAATCAGCGGGTCGAGTATGCCGCGCACCGTCGGGCTTAAGCCCATCGCGATGCCGACTGGAACACCGATAATCACCGCCGCCAGCAGCGCCACCAGAATACGCGCCAGGCTTGCACCTAAGTGCTGCCAGAGCGTGGCATCCATAAAGCCCTGCGGCCCGGCAATGGTAATGAGTTTGGCCAGCACCTGTCCCGGCGGCGGCAGAAACAGCGGGCTGACCCACTGCTGGGCAGCAACCGCCCACCACACAGCCAGCAGCACCAGCAGCGTACCAACGCTCAACGTGATTTGGCGCGAGAAAGGCCAGCGCAGCGCCAGACGCGTGCGGCGCGTTTTTTCACTGAAGACGATGCTCATGAGAAGGCCTCCCGTTGTTCAAACACGCGGCTTAAGACGTATTCACGCTGTTCGATAAACAGCGGATCGGATTTGATGCTGCGCACCGGCTCCCCCGCCACGTAGCGACGGGCAAATTCGAGCGGCAGCCGTTCAAGCACGCGGCCCGGCCCCGGCGACAGCAGCACCAGCTCGGTTGCCATAAACACTGCCTCTTCGATGTCGTGCGTAATCAGCAGCACCTGCTTGCCCGTTTCATGCCACAGGCGCAGCAGCAGGGTTTGCATCTGCTCGCGGGTGAAGGCATCCAGCGCCCCGAACGGCTCGTCCAGCAGCAACAGCTGCGGATTGGCTGCCAGCGCGCGGGCGATACCTACTCGCTGGCGCTGTCCGCCGGAAAGCTGCCAGATAAAGCGCTTTTCCGCCCCTTCCAGCCCTACCTTTTTCAGCATCTCCCGCGCCGTCGCCAGCCGCTGCTCACGGCCAACGCCGGCGAGCTGCAGGCCAAAGGCCACGTTTTCCTGCACGTTTCGCCACGGCAGCAGCCCTTCGTTCTGAAAGACCACGCCGCGCTCGGCGCCGGGGCCTTCCACCTTTTTGCCTTCCAGTTGAATAGCGCCATGCTGATAAGGGACAAACCCGGCGATCAGATTCAGCAGAGTGGTTTTTCCGCAGCCGGACGGGCCGAGCACGACCAGCAGCTCGCCGCTGTCCAGCGTCAGGTTAATGTCCTCCAGCGCGGGCTTACCACCGTAATCGGCGTACAGGTTCGTAATATTCAGCATGGCGGACTCCTTATTTCACAAAGCGATCGGTGACGTACTGGCTGTAATCCGCCGACACCGCAGGCACTTTGCCCTGCTCTTTCAGGAAGGTGGCGGTATCCACAATCGCTTTATTCACCGGCCCGGTCAGCTGCTGCACCTGCTGCGCGGGCGTCAGGTAGGTATTACCCTTCACCAGCCCCGGCACGTCCGCTTCAGGCACGCCGCTCAGGCGAGACAGTTTTTCCAGGTTGGCGGGCTGCTTCAGCCATTCGTCCGGATTGCTGATGTACGGCTGCTGGGCGTCAATCGCGCTTTTCGCGAAGGCCTTCACCACCTCAGGGTGTTTCTCGGCAAAGTCTTTGCGCACGACCCACACGTCGAGGGTCGGTGCGCCCCACTGGCCCACTTTTTCGGAGTCGGTCAGCACGGTACCGTCCTTTTCCAGCTCGTTCACGGCCGGTGCCCAGACGTAGGCGCCGTCGATGTCGCCGCGCTGCCAGGCGGCAATAATCGCCGGCGGCTGCAGGTTAAGGATTTGCACCTGGCCCGGCTTGATGCCCCAGTGCTTAAGGGCCGCCAGCAGGCTGTAATGGGTCGTTGAAATGAACGGCACGGCGATGCGCTTGCCGATCAGATCTTCCGGTTTGGTGATGGTTTTCTTCACCACCAGCGCTTCGGAGTTGCCGAGCTGGGACGCCAGCAGGAAAACTTCAATCGGCACCTGCTGGCTGGCCGCCACCGCCAGCGGGCTTGAGCCGAGGTTGCCAATCTGCACGTCGCCGGAGGCCAGCGCCCGCACGATGGCCGCGCCGCTGTCGAACTTGCGCCAGTCGACGTTCGCCCCGCTCTCTTTGGCGAAGGTGTTGTCCGCCTGCGCGACTTTCGCCGGTTCCGCAGAGGTTTGATACGCGACGGTGACGTCCACCGCCTGCGCCTGAAATGCCCACAGCGCCAGCGCGCCGAGTAATGTGATCCGCGATGAAATTGCCATAGTGCCTGCTCCCCTTGTTGTTATGAGGGCAGTATTTCCGGCGCGGGAATTTTGATAAAGGAATAAAAATGAATCGCTCATAACGATTCGTTTTTAGATAAAAAGCGGCAAAGGATAGTTAAAAAGTGGGTTGGACCTTTATTGCAATTTTGTTACATCGGTTACATAACCGCAGCCGCAGGATTGCCAGCCCGCCGGCAACGGGCATCATAGGTCAACGAATGAGCAAAAGGTGTCGAGATGATTAAAGTGGTGCTGGTGGACGACCACGTGGTGGTACGTTCCGGTTTCGCCCAGCTGTTAAGTCTGGAAGACGATCTTGTGGTTGAGGGCCAGTTTAGCAGCGCCGCCGAGGCGTGGCCCGTACTGTCGCGCACCGCTATCGACGTGGCGGTGATGGACGTCGCGATGCCGGACGAAAACGGTCTTAGCCTGCTCAAGCGCCTGCGCCTGCAGCGGCCAACGTTTCGCGCCATCATCCTGAGCATCTACGACACCCCGGCCTTTGTGCAAAGCGCCCTCGATGCGGGCGCCAGCGGCTATCTGACCAAGCGCTGCGGCCCGGAGGAGCTGGTGCAGGCCGTGCGGTCCGTCGGCATGGGCGGACATTACCTGTGTGCCGATGCGGTAAAAGCCCTGCGCGGCGGCGAGCCGATGCCCAACGTGCTTGAGGCGCTCACCCCGCGCGAGCGCGAAGTGTTTGAGCTGCTGGTGAAAGGAGAAAGCGTGAAGGAAATCGCCTATACGCTTTCGCTGAGCCACAAGACGGTACACGTCCACCGTGCCAACGTGCTGGGCAAGCTCCAGTGCAACAGCACCATCGATCTGGTGCATTTCGCGCTGGATAACCAGCTGCTGACGGGCCACTGATGCGGTGCGCAGTCCGGCATCTAATCCTTTCTCTGTTCATTATGCTAGCCTGGGGCACCGGCTGGCTGATGCTGTGGACGCTGAGCTTCTACCTTACCCACAACGGCCAGCAGGCGGTGCTGTTTCTGCCTCAGGGGGTGTGGCTGGCGCTGATGATTTTACTTTCCCGCCGCTTCTGGCCCGCGTTAGTGCTTTCCCCCCTTGCCGCCATTCTGTGGCTGCACGGTGAGCAACTCCTCACACGCTATCTGATGCTGGCCGTGCCGCTTATCGGCATCGTCAGCGCCTGGCTGGCGCAGCGCTACTGGCACCGCTTCCCGCTCTACTGGCAGCGGCTGTCGATCCTGATCGCGGCGGTGACGGTAAATGCCCTGCTGCAAACCCTGATTCTGTCGCCCTTTCTCGACAGCCCGGCCACGCTGCTATTGCTTGGCTCCTTTACCGGCGGCGTGCTCCTGACGCCGTTCGTCTATCTGGTATTCGAATTTTTACGCCAGCAGCATCGCTACCACCTGCTGGGGCTGGATACCAGCAATCCTCCGCTGCGCACCTCGCTGATCGTCTGGTGCAGCCTGTTTTTTATTATCGGCATAGGCACGCAGATGGTGCTCTCCCCGGCGCTGGAGCGGCTGCTGCTGATTATCGTGTTCCTGCCCAACGTGGTGATGGCGTGGAAATTCGGCTGGCAGGGAGGTGTCCTTTCCGGGCTGCTCGGCAGCATGATGATCACCATTGCCCGCCAGGTAGGCGTCGGGTTTAGCGACCTTCTGGAACTGGAAATTTTTCTCTCTACCCAGTCGCTGCTGGGGATTGGCCTGGGGATCGCCATCAGCCGCCAGCAGCATCTGGCGATGAACCTTGAGCGCTATCGCCATCGGCTTGAGAACGAGCTTCAGGCCAGACGGGCGCTGGCGGAAAAACTGATCCATTCCGAAGAGGACACCCGCAAGCAGCTGGCCCGCGAGCTTCACGACGAAATCGGCCAGAACATCACCGCCATCCAGATCCAGTCCCAGCTGGTGAAGCGGGCGGGCGATACGCCGCTCGCCATTGAGGCCGCCGGGCAGATCAACGATCTCGCAAGGCGTATTCACCGCTCCACGCGTCAGCTGCTGCGCCAGCTTCGCCCGCCGGTGCTCGACGAGCTGTCGCTCCAGGAGGCCCTGCACCACCTGGTCAACGAGTTTGCCTTTGCTGAACGCGGGATCCGCTGCCGCTTTGACTACCGGCTACCCACGCCGCCGGAGAGCGAAACGCTGGTCTTTACCCTGTATCGCCTGCTTCAGGAGCTGCTTAACAACGTTTGCAAACACGCCAACGCCAGCGAAGTCACGATCCTGCTCTGCCAGCGGCACGCGCGGCTCCACCTTGAGGTGCGCGATAACGGCAGCGGCATCAGCCCTCAGCAGCAGCCCGGCTTCGGCATTCAGGGCATGCGCGAGCGCGTCTCCGCCCTCGGCGGCGAACTGACGCTGGAATCCCACGCCGGGACGCGCGTAATTGTTAACCTGCCCACAAATTTGCAACAAACGCACCTCTAGCCAGGAAAAAGTCTTAGCCACACCAGACTTTGTCTCATCCCATTTACGCCGCGCTTGCCTACAGTCATCTCAAACGGAGAACGCCATGCACGCACTGTCTGCTGAAGAGGTTTCACAACGTTACCGGGCGCTGCGCCCCAGGCTGCTCCTTTGTATGGCGATTGGCTACGCCGCGTTTTACCTGACGCGAAAAAGCCTTAACTACGTCTTACCCGCGCTACAGCTGGATTTGGGGCTGAGCAAGGGCGATATCGGGCTTATCGGGTCGCTGTTTTATCTCAGCTACGGAATGTCCAAATTCGCCGCCGGGCTCTGGCACGACAGCCATGGACAGCGCGCGTTTATGGGCATCGGGCTGCTGGCGACGGGCGTGCTGAACGTGCTGTTCAGCTTTAGCGATTCGTTCCCGCTGCTGCTGTTTATCTGGACGCTGAACGGCTTCTTTCAGGGCTGGGGCTGGCCGCCCTGCGCCAGACTGCTGACCCACTGGTATTCGCGCAACGAGCGCGGCTTCTGGTGGGGCTGTTGGAATACCTCCATCAACATGGGTGGCGCGATTATTCCATTGATTTGCGCCGTTGCCGCCCAACGCTGGGGCTGGCAGGCGGCGATGCTGACACCGGGGATCATCAGCATCGTGCTCGGCCTGTGGCTGACCACACAACTGCGGGGTACACCGCAGGAAGAGGGTCTGCCCACGGTCGGGGAGTGGCGGAGCGATCCGCTGGAGCTGCGCCAGCAGCAGCAAAGCCCGCCGATGGGGCTGTGGCAGATGTTGCGTACCACCATGTTGCAAAACCCGATGATCTGGCTGCTCGGGGCGTCGTATGTGCTGGTGTATCTCATCCGAATCGCCCTGAACGACTGGGGCAATATCTGGCTGGCGGAGAGCCACGGCGTAAATCTTCTCAGCGCCAACGCCACGGTCATGCTGTTTGAAGTGGGCGGATTGCTGGGCGCGCTGTTTGCCGGTTGGGGATCGGATCTGCTGTTCAGCGGCCAGCGCGCGCCGATGATTTTGCTGTTCACGCTGGGGCTGATGGTGTCGGTCGCCGCCCTGTGGCTGGCGCCGGTTCACCACTACGCCCTGCTGGCGATGTGCTTTTTTACGGTGGGATTTTTCGTTTTTGGTCCGCAGATGCTCATTGGCCTTGCCGCCGTTGAGTGCGGGCACAAGCAGGCGGCAGGCTCGATTACCGGCTTTCTCGGCGTATTTGCCTATCTGGGCGCCTCGCTGGCCGGGTGGCCGCTGTCGCAGGTGATTGAACGCTACGGCTGGTCCGGGATGTTCAGCCTACTGTCGATAGCCGCCGTCCTGATGGGTTTATTACTGATGCCATTGCTGATGGCGGGCATCACCGCTTCTCGCAGTCACATAACGTCATAAAAAGGGCTGAATAATGAAAACAACGCTTCTCTCTACCCTCATTGCTTCCGGGATCGCGCTGGCCACCTTAACCGGTGCAGCGCAGGCTAAAGGCCGTCTGGTGGTGTACTGCAGCGCCACCAACGAAATGTGCGAAGTCGAAACCAAAGCGTTCGGCGAAAAGTACGATGTCAAAACCTCGTTTATCCGCAACGGCTCCGGCAGCACGCTGGCGAAGGTGGATGCCGAGAAGAAAAACCCGCAGGCCGACGTCTGGTACGGCGGCACGCTGGACCCGCAGTCCCAGGCCGGTGAGATGGGGCTGCTCCAGCCCTATAAATCGAAAAACCTGGAGCAGATCATGGAGAAATTCCGCGATCCGGCCAAGGTGAAGGGCAACCTCTCCTCCGCGGTCTACGTCGGGATCTTAGGCTTTGGCGTCAACACCCAGCGCCTGAAGGAGAAGAACCTGCCGGTACCCAAATGCTGGAAGGATCTGACCAAACCGGAATACAAGGGCGAGATCCAGATCGCCGATCCGCAAAGCTCCGGCACCGCCTATACCGCGCTGGCGACCTTCGTCCAGCTGTGGGGTGAAGATCAGGCCTTCGACTACCTGAAACAGCTCAACGGCAACGTCTCCCAGTACACCAAATCCGGCATTGCCCCAGCGCGTAACGCCGCGCGCGGTGAAACCGCCATCGGCATCGGCTTCCTCCACGACTACTCGCTGGAAAAAGAGCAGGGTGCGCCGCTGGAGCTGATCTCTCCGTGCGAAGGCACCGGGTATGAAATTGGCGGCGTGAGCATTCTGAAGGGCGCGCGCAACGAAGAGAACGCGAAGCTGTTCGTGGACTGGGTGCTCTCAAAAGAGGCGCAGGAGCTGGCGTGGAAGAAGGGTAAATCCTATCAAATCCTCACCAACACCACGGCGGAAACCTCGCCGAACTCGCTCAAGCTCGATGATCTGAAGCTCATCAGCTATGACATGGACAAGTACGGCTCTACCGACGTACGTAAAGCGCTGATCAATAAATGGGTCAGCGACGTGAAGATGGGTAAATAAGCCCGCGAACAGTGGTTATCGCCCGGCGGTATTCATCCGCCGGGCATCCAACACCCGGAAAACTTATGTCACAGACACTTGCTCTTCATCCCGCCAAAAAACGGGATGCGGTATTCCTGTGGGTTTTACTCGGCTGGCTGGCCTTTGCCCTGCTGCCGAGCTGGAGCCTTGATTACGGCCTGCTGGAGTCTACCGGGGATGAGATCCTCGACGCCTACGGCTGGTCCCATTTCAACGTTAGCTGGCTGTGGTACCTGCTGCCGAGCCTGCTGCTGGTGCGCCCGTTTAACGAAGCGAAGCGCGAGCAGCGCAGCCGTCACTACCTCGATGCGGGCTGGGCGCTGCTGTGCATGGCGTTCGTGGTCATCAGCGCCACTGTGGAAGGACGCGGTTTAGGCTATGCCACTATCGTGCTGTTTGTGGCGCTCGGGGCGATCATGACCCTGGCCCTGACTCGTCTGGAGTGGCTGGGCGGCGACCGCTTTGTGATTGGCTCGCTGATTACCATCGTCGCGCTGATCGGCATTTTTATCGTCTGGCCGAGCATCGCCATCTTCATTCCGATGTTCACCAACGACGCTGGCGAATTCGCCCCGCTGGCCTTCATGAGCGTGCTGTCGCAGGCGCACATTATCCAGGTCATCATCAACTCGATTCTGCTGTCGATTGCCGTGGGGATCGGCTGCACCTTCTTTGGCCTGGTGCTGGCGATATACACCACGCGCATCGCCCGGCGCAGCGCCATCATTGGCCGTATCTTCTCGATTCTTCCCATCGTTACTCCGCCGTTCGTGGTGGGCCTGGGCGTCACGCTGATGATGGGGCGCTCCGGCTATATTACCGAGCTGATGGTGGACTGGTTTGGGTTAACCAATACCAACTGGCTGTACGGCTTCACCGGCATCTGGCTGGCGCAGGTGCTGGCCTTCACGCCGATGGCCTTTATGATCCTCGACGGCGCGATCAAAACCATTCATCCGTCGCTGGAAGAGGCGTCGTACACCCTGCGCGCCAGCCGCTGGCAGACCTTTAACGGCGTCTTTGTTCCGCTGCTGAAGCCGGCGCTGGCGAATGCGTTTTTAATCGTGATTGTGCAGTCGCTGGCCGACTTCAGCAACCCGCTGGTGCTGGGCGGGAACTTCGACGTGCTGGCCACGCAGATCTACTTCTACATTACCGGCTCGCAGCTGGACTATCAGGCGGCAAGCACCCTCGGAGCCTTCCTGCTACTGTTCTCGCTGCTGGTGTTCTGCATCCAGTACATGTGGATCGGCAAGCGCTCCTACGTGACGGTGTCCGGTAAATCGTACCGCGGCGACGTTCAGCCGCTGCCGGTGACGCTGGTGTGGAGCGTGATCGCCCTGCTGGCGGTGTGGATCGCCTTTAACGCCCTGCTCTACGGCAGCATTTTCTACGGCAGCTTTACCGTCAACTGGGGCGTGGACTACACCCTGACGCTGGATAACTTTATCAAGCTGTTCGGCCAGGGCATGAGCGACGGCGCATGGCCTTCGCTGCTTGATACCCTGCTCTACGCCGGGATCGCCGCGCCGATCACCGCCGCCTTCGGCCTGCTGATCGCCTGGGTTGTGGTGCGCCAGCAGTTTAAGGGCAAAAAGACCATCGAGTTCACCACCATGCTGTGCTTTGCCGTGCCGGGCACCGTGGCGGGCGTGTCGTACATTCTGGCCTTTAACAGCGCGCCGGTGTACCTCACGGGCACCGCGGCCATCGTGATTATCTCGATGGTGATGCGCAACGTGCCGGTCGGCATTCGCGCCGGCATCGCGGGCTTAGGGCAGATCGACAAGTCGCTGGACGAGGCCTCGCTGAGCCTGCGTGCCGGGAGCCTGCGCACCATCACCCACATCCTGCTGCCGCTGCTGAGGCCCGCCATTTTGTCGGCGCTGATCTACAGCTTTGTGCGCGCCATTACCACCGTCAGCGCCATTGTGTTCCTCGTCACGCCGGATACCCGCGTGGCAACGGCCTACATTCTGAACCGCGTGGAAGACGGCGAATACGGCGTGGCGATTGCCTACGGCTCGATCCTGATTGTGGTCATGCTGGCGATCATTTTCCTCTTTGACTGGCTGATCGGCGAGGCGCGTATCTCTCGTTCAAAAGCCAAAAACCAGGCGTAACACTATGACTGAGAAACATTTTGTTGAACTGCGCAACGTGACCAAGCGCTTCGGCGCAAACACGGTGATTGAAAACATCAACCTGGCGATCCCGCAGGGACAAATGGTGACGCTGCTCGGCCCGTCCGGCTGCGGTAAAACCACCGTGCTGCGTCTGGTCGCGGGGCTGGAAAAACCAACCGAAGGACAGATCTACATCGACGGCGAGGACGTGACCCACCGCTCCATTCAGCAGCGCGATATCTGCATGGTGTTCCAGTCCTACGCCCTCTTCCCGCATATGTCGCTGGGCGAGAACGTGGGCTACGGTCTGAAGATGCTGGGCGTGTCGCGCGCTGAGATAAAAACGCGGGTTAAAGAAGCCCTGGCGATGGTGGATCTTGATGGGTTTGAGGACCGCTACGTGGACCAGATTTCCGGTGGCCAGCAGCAGCGCGTGGCGCTGGCCCGCGCCCTGATCCTCAAGCCAAAAGTATTGCTGTTCGACGAGCCGCTGAGCAACCTCGACGCCAACCTCAGGCGCAGCATGCGCGACAAAATTCGCGAGCTGCAAAAGCAGTTCAACATCACCTCGCTGTACGTGACGCACGATCAAAGCGAGGCGTTTGCGGTATCCGATACCGTGCTGGTGATGAACAAGGGCAACATCATGCAGATTGGCTCACCGCAGGATCTGTATCGCCAGCCGGCCTCTCGCTTTATGGCGAGCTTTATGGGGGATGCCAACCTGTTCCCGGCCCGCTTCAGCGAGGAAGTCGTCGAGATCTACGGCTACCGTCTGCCGCGCCCGCTGCACTTTGCCACGCAGGGCGAAGGCACCGTCGGCGTGCGTCCGGAGGCAATTACGCTGAGCCAGCGCGGGGAAGAGAGCCAGCGCTGCACTATCCGCCACGTCGCCTACATGGGGCCGCAGTATGAGGTGATTGTCGACTGGCACGGCCAGGAGATTTTACTGCAGGTGAACGCCACCCGGCTGCAGCCGGACGTGGGCGATGCGTACTATCTGGAGATCCACCCGTACGGGATGTTTGTATTGGCTGAGGCTGCGTGATCTGTGCCGGGCGGCGCTGCGCTTGCCCGGCCTACGGTTCGTGCATGTTGTTGTATTTTGTAGGCCGGGTAAGGCGCAGCCGCCACCCGGCAAAAGACTCAGCGCTGCGCGTTAAGCTCCGCAATGTCCTTCGGCGAGGTGCGACAGCACCCGCCAATCAGCTTCGCCCCTGCCGCTAACCACTGCGGTAAATACCCCGCCAGCGTCTCGCAGGCCTCACCGTGATGGTGCCAGGTTTTGCTCACCGCGTCGTAATGCTCGCCCGAGTTCGGATAGACCACCAGCGGCAGCGCCGTCAGGCTTTGCAGGTATTTCAACGCCGCGGTAGTGTTTTCCAGCGCGATACAGTTGATGCCCAGCGCCACAATCTGCGGATAGTTTGCCAGCACGCTGACCACCTCACGCAGCGGCGTACCGTCGCTCAGGTGCTCGCTGTCGCGCAGGGTAAACGAGAACCACGCCCGGGCGCGGGGATACTCGGCCAGCAGCGCGGCCAGCGCTTTGATCTCCGCAAAGGACGGCAGGGTTTCGCAGGCCAGCAGGTCTGCCCCCGCGTCCAGCAGCGCCTCCACGCGCGGACGGTGGAATTCCGTGAATTCGTCCGCGCTACGCACGTAGTCACCGCGGTACTCAGAGCCATCCGCCAGATACGCGCCGTAAGGCCCCACGGAACCCGCCACCAGCAGCGTGCCCGCGTGCGGGTTTTCGGCCAGGTACGCTTCGCGCGCCTTACGCGCCAGCTCGACGCTTTTACCAATCAGCGCACGGGATTGCGCTTCGTCCAGCCCGCGCGCGGCAAAGCCCGCAGGCGTGGCCTGATAGCTGGCGGTGATCGCAACCTGCGCCCCGGCACGGTAGTAGTCAAGATGCACTTCGCGGATAAGCTCCGGGTTTTCTACCAGCACTTTGGCAGACCAGAGGCTGTCTGCAAGGTTACAGCCGCGCGCTTCCAGCTCCGTTGCCATCGCGCCGTCCAGCACCACAAACGGCTGCGTTTCAAGGAGGGCGGTAAGCGGATTATTCTGCGACATGTTCAGGCTCCTGCGTTGTCAGATGTCGGGTCAGGTAGTAGGCACCATAACACAGGGCGACAAAGGGCAGCCCGCAATAAAGCGCAATGCGCTGGCTCGGATCAAACCACAGGCCGACGCAGGCCACCACGCAGAGGATAAAGCCCAGTACCGGCACAACCGGATACCACGGCGCACGGTACTGCAGCGCAGAAAGCGGCTGGCCGGACTGCAGATGGCGACGACGGAACATAAAATGCGACGCGCAGATGCTGATCCACACCGCCACCACCGCGAAACCGGAAATCGCCGACAGCGCGACAAACACCGTATCCGGCGCGACAACGCTGGAGAACAGCGCCAGCACGCCGCCGAGCATGGAAACGGACAGCGCCGTCAGCGGTACGCCGTTTTTATTGACGCGGGCGAAGCAGCGCGGCAGCGTTTTCTCGTTAGAGAGCGACCACAGCATCCGGCCCGAGGCGTACAGCCCGGAGTTCGCCGCCGAGAGGATTGCCGTCAGGATCACAAAGTTAAAGATATCCGCCGCGTAAGGAATGCCGACCTTTTCAAACACCAGCACGAACGGGCTTTTTTCCACCCCGGCCTGCTGCATCGGGATCAGCGCCGCCAGCACAAACACCGTGCCGATAAAGAAGATAATCAGGCGCGCAATGGTGGTGCGGATCGCCACCGGAATCACCCTGTGCGGGTTCTCCGTTTCACCCGCCGCGATGCCGATCAGCTCGGTGCCGGAGAAGGCAAAGTTCACCGCCACCATGGTCATCAGAATAGGCAGGCCGCCGTGCGGGAACCAGCCCTCGGCGGTAATGTTGCTCAAGCCCGGCGCGGGAGAACCGTCCTGCATCGGGATAAACCCGAAGATCGCTGCGCCGCCGAGGATAATAAAGGCGATGATGGTGATCACTTTGACCAGCGAGAACCAGAATTCCCCTTCGGCAAAGAAGCGCGTCGAGATAACGTTGAGGCCGAAAATCACCGCGCAGAACACCACGCACCACGCCCAGACGGGCACCTGCGGGAACCAGTACTGCATGCAGAACCCGGCGGCGGTGAAGCTCGACCCGAGCGCCACCGTCCAGGTCAGCCAGTAAAGCCACGCTACGGTGTAGCCCGTCGCCGGGCCCAGGTAGCGGGCGGCGTAGACGTGAAACGCGCCGGTCTCCGGCATCGCTACGGAAAGCTCGCCCAGACACTGCGTCACCAGCCAGACCACCAGCGCGCCAATCAGATACGCCAGCAGCGTGCCCGCCGCGCCGGTGGTGGAAATGATGTATCCGGTATTGAAAAATAACCCTGTACCAATCACGCCGCCCAGCGAGAGCATAATCAGGTGGCGCGTTTTCATGGTGCGCTTTAGCTGCCCATTTTCGTGTTCTGTTTGCATATTACCTTCTAAACGTATGGACATCTAAACATCCAAAGAAGGAGTTATACCGTGATTGTTAATAAAAAGCTAGATGACCAGACGCAGACGGGCGCGCCGCGCGCTGAGTCGTGGATGGGATGTGAGGATAACGTAGAGAATCGGACGCCAGGCCATAAGCACCTCCGCAGGCTGATGCTTATGATATTTACCTTTTTAAAGCGATCCCACCTCATACTAAAGTAGGTTTTTAATTTTGCATCGAATTATTATTTATAATCTTTCTGATATATTCTTCAGGATGGTCTCCAGACAGTTCCATTAATTTCTTATGGGTTATTTCATCCAGTTTTACCGTTGTGTTTTCACCTCCAATTTTAAGCGTGATTAATAATGGAAACATGACAACGACAAAAGCAATCAATATATATTTAAAATTTTTATCGTGCTTATTCAGAAATCGAGATATGCACAATGATTGACCGATAAAAAGAAACATAAGGAGATAAAATACATATTTCATAAAACCAATAACATACTTTTTATAGTGAGGTAAAGAAAAACACACCCACATAAACAGGCATACTGTTGATACACCGCAGAAAACTAACATAGCAGGAAGAGCCAATTGCCACAACTTAATCGTCAACAGACGTGAAAGTCTATACAAGCGCCCTCTATATTTTTTAAGTGAAATGAAGCGAAACAACATTACGACTAAGAGCATAAACAGAAGGACTAAAAAAGGCCCAAAGACAATATAGCTTACCAATGTTTCAGCAAATAAATCGCCCTTTAACCCAAATGGAAGATTATCTTCAACCAGAATCATTATGGCTATAAACATACCTACAGCATAATAGAAAAACAATGCATCTCTTTCGAGAGAAATCCCCCACCGCAAATGCTTAGCCATCTCAGTAAGATGTTTGCTTAAGGATATTTTACATGAACGCCCTTTTTCCATCATTTGTTTCCAATAGTTTTTCGCCACCATGATGGCATCATGTCGTCGAAGGCGTGATGTTCCGGGGCAAACTCCGGCTGATCTGGTTCATCAAACACGCCGGAAAAGAGCGCGATGGTGGGTGAGTCATCAATCGCGCCGATTGAGCTGCCGCATTTGGCGCAAAACGCCCGGCTGGAGTAGTCAGACGATCGCCAGGTCGCCGGGCGGCCACCCGGACCTGTCCACTGCACCTTTTCCGCCGGGAACTCAATCCACACGACGGTGTGCGCCCCGGTGTGTTTCTGGCAAATATCACAGGAGCAGGTGTGAACATTGCCCCCATTCGTAGCAGTAAAGCGAACCGCACCGCATAAACATCCGCCAGAAATGACCTTTTCCATGCCGCTGTCCTGAGTTGTTTAAAATCCCATCAGAACATAACACATTATTTTCGCACAGCCAGCGCCTTACTGTGGCGCTACGCCATCACTGGTATGGAGCATCGCGCGCGGTGGAATGCACTGGCTAAAGCGCGATCATCCCCTCCTCCGTTCTCAGCCAGCGTGGCATTTTTAGCGTATCGGCATAGTAGCTCACCAGTTCAAACAGCAGATCCTGCATCACACGTTCGGCATCTGCCGCCAGTGCCCCACTGATGAACAGCTGAGTCAGCGTCTGGCAGTAACGGCCCAGTTGATCGGCTTCCGGTTCGAATGCGGGCAGGCGAGTGGGAGGCTCATCGACGGTCAGGCACTCTTTTAATTGCTCGGGGACAGGCTCTAGCAGCGTGGGCTGTAACAGCGCCAGACAGGTCGCGAGTCGTCCGCACAGGGCGAGCTTTGTGGTGGGGTCATCGCACTCCACCAGCGCGTCAACAAAACGCTCGCAGTTATCCGCCAGTTCAGTGAAATCGGTGTTGTGGGACAACGGCAATGTGAATAACAGGTGAGTCTGGGTTGGGGTCGTAGCCATAGTGGCAGCCTCCAGTATGTAGTGTTTAACCGCCACCGGAGAGGCTAATCTCGCGGGTGGCAGAACCGGGCGGAGTTAGCCTTACCGGTCATACTGGACACCGGCGCATCTTACGATGCCCCCGCCCGGCCCACCATTGAGGTGTAACCGTTCGCACGACATATTAAATACATGTCGCCAGTATGAAGTCCAGGAGGCTAATCCCGGCGCCTGATTTTGCAGGCGCGGCAAAACGATACTGCTATATCCCTTTTCTAACAAGGGCCATTGTCTGAAGGCGCCTCGCATTTATTGGTAAATCCTCAAATCAGTTCTATAGTCGTCACAGTTTATTCGTTACCAGGACTCACTATGCGCTTTAATGGACTGACCAAAGGTTTCTTCATTTTTATTCTCGCCCTCGTTACCTGGGCCTTCTTTGACGTGCTGTCGCCCTATTTCTCCGCGATACTGTGGGCCGCAATCCTGACCATCATCTTTAACCCGGTGAAAAATAAGCTGCGTACGGCGCTGGGCGAGCGCAACGGGCTGGCGTCGTTCCTGACGCTCTGCATCATCTGCCTGATCGTGTTTATCCCCTTGATGGTGATCTTCTCCTCGCTCGCCATCGAGCTGAACGTGGTGTACACCAAGCTGCAGCAGAACAATACCCAGTTCCCGGAAGTGGTCGCCGGAATATTTAACCGCCTGCCCGACTGGGCAACCGGCTTCCTGGCCGATCACAACCTCACCAACGCCCAGCAGATTCAGAAAAAGCTCTCGGATGTGGCGCTACAGGGCGGTCAGTATCTGGCGGGCAGCGCGTTTCTGATTGGTAAGGGTACGTTCGGTTTTGCCATCAGCTTCGGCATCATGCTCTATCTGCTGTTCTTCCTGCTGAAGGACGGGCCGTATCTGGTGCGTCAGATCCTCGATTCTCTGCCGCTGTCCGACTTCGCCAAGCAGCACCTGTTCGCCAAGTTCGTCGGCGTGTCCCGCGCGACGGTAAAAGGTACGGCAGTAGTCGCCGTGGTGCAGGGGACGCTCGGCGGCATCGCGTTCGCGATTGTCGGCATTGACGGCAGCGTGCTCTGGGGCGCGCTGATGGCGTTCCTCTCGCTGGTGCCTGCGGTTGGCTCCGCTATCGTCTGGGTTCCGGCGGCCATCTTCCTGTTCGCTACCCACCAGCTGTGGCAAGGGCTGTTTATCGTCGGCTTCTTCGTCATTATCGTCGGGCTGGTGGATAACATCCTGCGCCCTCTGCTGGTCGGCAAAGACACCAAAATGCCGGACTACCTGATTCTGATCTCGACTCTTGGCGGGATGGAGCTGTACGGGATCAACGGCTTTGTCATTGGCCCGCTGATTGCCGCGCTGTTTATCGCCTGCTGGAACCTGTTCTCAGGCCGCGACCACGAAGGAAACGCCGAAGAGCTGGATGCCGATTTCATCGAAGAGGGGAAAAATCCGCCGGATTTGTGACGCTCCCCTTTCAGGAAGGCGGCCTCGTGCCGCCTTTTTTTTCACGCGAAATCAAACATTTTCTATAATTTGAAAAACGCTCCCCCACTTATGCCGCAGAAGGACCCCACAGGTGCGAATCGCCACGATAACCAACTGGGCCTACGGTGCCACGGTGTGCCTGACCATCGCCTCCGGCATCGTGATGCTGATGGCCTCCCACGCCGACGACGTTGAGCGCCAGGCCGTTAAGCAACGGCAGGTGTTCGATCAACTGACGGAAGATGTAGAGACGGATGCCTGGATGCTCTCTGATTTGGCACGCCTGTTCGTTATCAAAAAAGAACCTTCTGTTCTGGAAGAGTATCAGCAGAAAGAGAGCGAACTAAAGAACGTTGAACATCGTCTGGCGCAGCTAAAAGATAACGGCGCATCGGGCGAAGAGCTGTTGCTGCTCCAGGATGGATTAAACATCATTAATGAACTGCAGGACGAGCAGAAAACCGCACTGAGCAGTATGGCTCGAGGTGAAGAGCAGCAGGCCGTTGCCCTGCTTTATGGCACCTATTATGAGCAAGAGCTCGAACGCGCGCAGATGCAGATCGACCATTTCCGCCAGATACTCGACAAACGCGTCATCGCCGACGTGCAGGCTGCCACGAAAACCTCGAAAAACCTGCGAACAGCCTCTGAGATCATGGTCGGCCTGACCGCCCTGCTCTTTCTGTTCGTCATGGGCTTTATTCTCAAGCGACGCGTACTTCATCCGGTCGTCCGGCTGAGCGACGTGGTTCATCGTCTGGCCTCGCAGGATTACGCCGTCGAAACGCCAAACTTCACCCAGATCGACGAAATTGGCGACATGGCGCAGGCCATTCGTATCTTCCGTGAAAACGGCCTGGCGCGGCAGCGGCTGGAAAAAGAGCGCGATGCCGACTGGGCGATCCGCGAACTGCTGGCGCGAATGACCCAGCGACTGCAGGGCTGCGAAAACTTCGCCGACGTGATCAACGTGGCCGAGCTGTTCGCCCCCAATATTGCACCCGGCATCTCGGGGCGCCTGTATATTCTCGATCGCGAGGCGTGGGAGATGCGCTGCGCGGCTGAATGGCTCTCGCCGGAAGGAGAGAAAAAACCGTTTCACCCTGACGCGTGCTGGGCCGTTCGTCGTGGACAAAGCCATCCGCCGGTCAGCGGTGAACCGGATATCGCGTGCTATCACCTGCCTGAATCGCAAAATCATCGAACGCTCTGCGTGCCCCTGATTGCCCAGGGCGAAGCCATCGGCCTGCTCTCCTTCCAGAACATTACGCCTGAAACCGCGCCGTCCCGCGCCTATCTGGAACTGATGGCCGAGGCGCTGGGCCTGGCGCTGGCCAACCAGCGGCTGCGCGATGCCCTGCTGGAAAAAGCCCTCTTTGACCCGCTCACCGGCTTGCGTAACCGCCATCATCTGGAAGACACGCTGCGCACGCAGATGAAGCAGGCCATACGCAACGAGGAGCCGGTAAGCTGCCTGATGATCGATATCGACCACTTCAAAAGCATTAATGACCGCTTTGGTCACGAGGCTGGGGATCAGGTGATTAAAAGCGTCGCAACCATTATTCAGCGGGCGGTACATGATAACGGACTGGCCTTCCGCTACGGCGGCGAAGAGTTTCTGGCGCTGCTCACCGGCGCGGATGAGGACGCAGCGCATGCCTGCGCAACGGAGATTTACAACGGCGTGCATGCGCTATCGCTCCGCTACGGGCTGTCTGAGATTGGGCCGGTGGACGTCTCGATCGGTATCGCCTGCTATCCAGAGCACGCCCAGAGCGACAACCTGCTGCGCGCGGCGGACGTGGCGCTGTACCGGGCGAAAGAGCTGGGACGTTCGCGGATTGTGAGTTTTGGGATGCTGGAGGCGGGCTAGCGCGTTGCCGGGCGTAACCCGGCATGACTTACTGGGGGACTTCAAGCGGACATAGGATTTCATCAATAAGCGGCATCGCACTTCTTAATGTTTCAAGAACGGTATTAAGCGGTTCAAATACCGGATGTTCCACTGGAAATGCACCGTATTCCAGCCAGCACTCTGAGAGCTGGGCGATATTAAGGAACAGGGGAATGAAGAAATTCCCTTTACCCTGATCTTCAAATCCGAACGCAGCGAGTTTGTCTCGCGCTGCACGCGAACGTTCTTCCTGGGCGTAATTTTTTAAATTACGCACGCCGCCATATGCGCTGCCGTTAATCGCCAGACGAAATCCGAATGCAGTTTTCTCAGTCGCACAGCGGGTTAATACGGCTAGCAGGTAATCATTCTCCTTGCAGGGAGTCTGGTGGTTTTCAAACCAGCATTTGTAATGATCTTCTCCTATACACCACGAGGCTGGAGCTATCCAGAGAACGTCTTTGGCTTCGATGTCAGATTTCCCAAGAAAAGCGTTAGACTGAATAAATTGCGTGACGCATTGATCAAACCCCTTCCAGAACGCTGGGGCAACAACCGTTTCAAACACCACTGCCGCCTGGTTAAACATGCTCAGCTGTGAAAGCAGCATCGCTCCGGCTTTACGTTCTTCCTCGTTGTAATAACTCATCCATTTTTCCTTCGTTACAATTTGCGTATGTGGTCAATAAAATGAAGTGCTGCGCACGCAGCCATCAGCCTGGAGGGAGAAACTGGCTGAGAGGAAATGATGTCCTGATAAGGGGCCGAGACGGCGGCGCGCAATGCGTTTGAAAGCCTGCGCCAGGATATGGCCGGAACCTGTTCGGGAAGGGCATCCGGCCCGGCCGTTAGCGATGCGCCACCGTGCACGGTCAGAAATACCACCGCCCACTTTCGTGCTCCGGCTCTGGCAGCGGCCTCCTCGCAGTAGCGCTGCATCTGTTCCTCCTGCTCCCCCGCGCGAATCTTTACCTCAATGAGCAGGAAAAATGCATCGGTATCGATTTCAATATCAACCCGGTTGCGGCTGTCTCCGCTCGGATTTTTTTCCACTTCAATCCGGCAATAGCGCTGATATCCCAAAGGAAAATCGGCACGCTTGGCGTTGATCAGTTGCAAAAGCGCATGAAGCGGGGCTCTGCCAAAGCCATGGTTTTCCCGAGGATCAAGTAGCCAGGCCAGCAATGCTGAATTACGCACTTCGTTGTGACCTATTCCAGCGGCCTCCCAGGGATTGAAGCCTATCGTAGCGTAATGTAGCGACTGAAGCGGTTGTTCAAGCTGCGCCAAAAAGCGCGCCAGGGCTGTTGTTGATGGAAATGAGGCTGGCGAAGATCTGCTATTCCTGATTGTCAGGTTTTTAGGCCAGTTTTCGAAAAAATCCTCGAGGCGAGCGGTAAGAGTGGCTGTCGCTGTCTCCATATTGCATTAATTCCCTTTGCTGTAAATCTACCTTTATAACGGCATCCCAATGAAAAAATTGAGCTTTATCTAACGTTCTTCCCGCTATATATACGACTATACGTGGCCTGCCGGGACGATCGGGGTCACAGTTTTCACAGCTCCCCATTCCCCTACATAAACCAGGTGTTATTATTCACCACGTAAATACCTTTCAACTCTCACCGAGGCTTTGATGCTGGAGAATGTAATCATCTGATAATCAGTTTCCCGCCCTTTTCAGGACGGACTGGTTATCGCTGCGCCTAAACCTTACGCACGCACCTGCTGGTGTGGGCTTGTTTTTACGCATGATGATTAAACAGGTTTTCCGGTATGAATTTATCCCGTCAGGAACAACGTACCTTACACGTTCTCGCAAAAGGTGGACGTATTGCGCACGTCCGCGACAGCGCTGGCCGCGTCACCTCCGTTGAATGCTATACCCGCGAAGGGATGCTCCTCAGCGACTGCACGCTCGCCGTTTTTAAAAAACTCCGCACCAAGAAGCTGATCCGTTCGGTGAACGGCCAGCCTTACCGCATCAACGCCACCGGGCTGAACAACGTTCGCGCCCAGCTGGATAATCGCTAAGGAGCAGTGATGAATACACCTTATACAGACAGCTACGATCGCGCTTTTTTACTCGACACCATGATGGGTCCAAACGCCATGCGGCTAACCGAGGAGCTGGTGGCACAGCTTCTGATAACACCGGGTATGCGCATTCTGGATCTCGGCTGCGGAAAGGGGATCTCCTCTATCCTTCTCGCAGAGAAATACGGTGCGACGGTCTTTGCCGCCGACCTGTGGATCGGCCCCACCGAGAACGCAGAGCGGTTCACCGCGCTGGGGCTGGACGGGAAAATTTTCCCGCTTCTGGTCGATGCAACAAAAGAGATCCCCTTTGCGCATGACTACTTCGACCTGATCGTGAGCGTGGACGCGTACCAGTATTTCGGCAGCAACGACACCATGCTGGCAACGCTCCTGCCGTACCTGAAGCCTGGCGGGCATTTTGCCGCTGCGGTTCCCGGATTTATCGGCGACTACAGCGAAGAAAATCTGCCGGAGGTCGTGAAGCCTTTCTGGACGCCCGAGTGGTACTTTTACCCGCTTCACTGGTGGAAAGCGCTTTGGGAGAAAGAGCCGGGTATTACGCTGACCACGGTACGCGAAATGGACACTTGCCAGCAGGCGTGGGACGAGTTTATGGCGTGCGAGATCGCCCAGGAGATGATGGTGCCGATCATGGACGCCGGTGCCGGAGCGTATTTTAATATGATTCAGCTTATCGCCCAAAAACGGGAGTAACCTTTGCCCGGCGGCGCTGCGCTTGCACGGGCCTACAATGAACGGCGTATTATTGCCGCATGTAGGCCGGGTAAGCGCAGCGCCACCCGGCAGTTCATCGCTTGCTCATCGCCAGCTTTGCGGCAAACAGCAGGAACACGACGCCGGTTGTTCGGTCCATCCACTTCACTACGGCAGGCTTTTTCAGCACATCCGCAGCATACCCCGTCGCAATAATCAGCGTGAGTGACCAGAGCGTGCCGATCAGCACATGAATCCCGACCAGCAAAAACGTCCAGGCAAAAGGCGAATGTCCTGCGGGAATAAACTGCGGGAGAAACGAAACGTAAAAGATGCCCATTTTAGGGTTCAGGACATTCCCTAACATGCCGCGCAAAAAACCGTTGCCGCTGCGGGCACGGCCTTCTGCTGAGAGGGAAAACTGCTGCCGCGGGCGAAGCAACAGCTGGAGGCCTAGCCAGCACAGATACGCTGCACCACACCACTTTAGCAGCGAGTACGCGACTTCAGAGACGGCCAGCAGCGCGCCCAGACCAAACGCCACTACTGCCCCCCAGATAAAGCAGCCGGTATCAATCCCCAGCGCGACGTGTATGGCTTTTTTACTGCCATCAGCGGCGGCGGTTCGCAGGATTAAGGCCGTGTCGAGGCCGGGGGTGAGCGTCAGAAGCGTGGCTGCGAAGGTGAATGCAAGAAGGGCATCGGTGACGGACATGCTGTTTCTCCGAAAACGCAAAGCGTAATGGGAAGTTAACAATACCGCAACAAAAAAGACCCGCATCAAGCGGGTCTGTCTGTTTACGAGCATGAATTCAGGTTCAGAACGACCAGCGCAGATTCGCGTTAACCGAGTTGACGCGGGTATCCGCACCATATTGTCCCTGATAGCCCACGTCCAGCGTCGCAGCCCGAGACAGCTGTACGCTCACGCCGATATCACCCACCATCACGTCCTCATCGACGGCCTGACCCTGAGTAATGAACGCGTCGCTGCCCGCAAACGCCATGCGCGATGAGGTGTTCTTATCGCCGTAGGCGTGCTGCCAGCCCAACGAACCGTAGAGGTTGACGTTCTTCGGTAGCTCGGTCACGCCGCGCACCCCGAGGGTGGAGTAGAAGGTGTTCATCGTGTCGTTACGCACGCTCAGCGCGGCGGCACCGCCGTCTTCCCTGAAGCTGTCGGTATGCAGTCGGATGTACGATAAATTAGCGAACGGCTCAATATTCATATCCGGCTGGCCGAAACGGTAGCCCGCCTCGGTGAACGCCAGCAGCGAGTTGGCGTCGTAATCCGATTTCAGACGATCCGAGAAGCCGCTGAAATCAACATTGCGCTCGCCTTCGATCTTGTGCCAGGTGTAGCCCAGCGCGCCGCGAAGGGAGAACGCATCCTGTTGTCCAGCCGCATACAGGCCAAGGTGGTAGTTGTCGGTATCCGTTGAGGAACGACGGCTGTCGACGTCGTAATCACCGCGGCTGTAGCCGAAGTAGCCACCGACACGCACGCTATGGTCCGCCAGCTTGCGATCCGCCCCCAGCAGGAAGCCGGTGGTGTTGCCGTCCAGCTTGCCCACGTTACCGTCGCCGCTGTTTCGGCTCCAGGAGCTGAAGGTCTGGCCCCAGACGCCGTTGTTTTGCGGCTCCGGCTGCTGCACCAGCGACATCGCTAACGGGGATATTGCCAGGCTGTCGTTATCGAACGCGCGCTGCATGCGCTGGTTTAACACGTTAAACACCTGCGTGCTGCCGGCGATCAGGTTGGACTGCATCGACGGATAAACTTCACCGGACAGCTGGTTGAACGCCTCTCGCGCTTCCGGCGCGCTCAGCGCCAGCAGGGAGTTGTACAGCGCCAGCGACGGGCCGCTTTGCGTCAGCGTGGAGAGCGCGCCGGCGGTATTCCACTGGTTGCTGCTTTTGGCCACGGTCTGGAAAATCCCCGGCTTGCCGCTACCCGGATTTTCGCCGCCCGGATTCTCTCCACCAGGATTCTCTCCACCAGGATTCTCACCGCCCGGATTCTCACCGCCGGGGTTTTCTCCGCCCGGATTTTCGCCGCCAGGGTTCTCGCCGCCGGTCTCTTTCTGCGCGATAGTCAGATCGACGGCGTTATTGCCCTGCTTGAGCGCCACGTCCAGGAAGGCGGATTTTGAAATCGCCCCCGCGAACTGGCCGTCAATTCCCCCGTCAGAGGTTAAAATGCGGTAGCTTTGGCCCGTTTTGTAGCTGGTTTGCGGATCGAGCGCGGTGACCTGAACTTTGGCCCGATCGCTGATGGTAGTTTTGCCCGAGACGAGCAGCCGATCGCTGCTGCCATCGCCCGCAATATCAACGTCATAGAAGGATTCGCCGATAAAGTTCAGGTAACGTTTTAGGGTGAGCGTGCCAATGCCGCCATCGCCGGGCGAAATATGACCGCCGGACAGGATCTCGGTCTGGCCGAGCGTGCCGTTGCCGCCCAGCGTGCCGCCGGCCTTGATTGACGCAGCGCTGCTGTAACCCTGCCCGTTGTTAACGTCGGAGCCCGCCGTCGCGTTGAGGATCAGCGTACCGCCGTTCTCGGCGCTAAGGGTCTGAACATCAAAGATATCGTCTTCAGGCTGAGTGTTGATATTGCTGGCAATAATGACTTTGCCACCGCGCGCGGTCACGTTCGCCTGCAGTGCTGAAAGATCGCCGTTCAGCGTTGTCTGCCCGGCGGTATTGATCACCTCACCTTCACCTCTCATCGTGTTGCTAAACACGTAGTTAGCGTCGGTATGATTAAAGTAGACATAGCTGCCGAACAGCCCGCCCCGCAGGCTGATTGCCGTCTTCGCATCGATGGTGCCCGCGCCGCCCGCCGCGCCCAGCGTCGGTTCGGTCAGGCCGGTTCCGGTATCCATATTGCCGCGGCTGCCGATAATCAGCGCGCCGCGGTTCGAGCCGGAGCTGGTCGTGCCTAAGACCAGCTCGTTGCTGCCCGCGGAAAACGCACCGCCGTCAATGACCGACAGCACGCCGTTGCCATAGTCGCCCACGTTCACGCTGCTGGCGCTGGTAAAGCGCGAGTCTTTGCCCGCAATAACCAGCTCGGCGGTTTTACCTGCCCCGGAGACGCCCGCTACCTGCACGTTAGCAACGTTCACCGCCCCGCCGTTCAGCACGTCCATATCGCCATACAGCGTCAGCGTACGGCCAACGTTCCACTGCGAACCGGCACCGGTGACGGTGGCTTTGGGGCTCAGCGCGTCGGCTTCACCCGGCCCGGTACCATTGCCGATGCGCGCGTCGTAGGCTGTGCTGAGCACCGCGCCATCTTCAATCGCCAGCGTGGAGCGTGCCCCAAGATCGGTGCCGACGCTGAGAAAATTACTGGTCACGCGCGAGCCGCTGCCCGTGGCGATAAGGTGGCTGTCGTAGCCGCGGGTGGTGCCGACCAAGATCTCCTTCGCGCTGGCCAGCGCGCCCTCTTCGACCCGCAGGGTGCCGAGGCCAAGATTCAGGTCGCCGCGCAGGACATACTGGTCGTTCACCGCGTTAAGCTCGGCATTGGGTCCACGGACCGTGACCAGGCTTTCATAAATTTGGCCGTTGAACAGTCGGCCAATATTGATGTTATAGGCGGTGATTTTACCATTATCGATCAGCAGGTTTCCGCGCTGGTTACGTCCAACGTAAACATCTCCGGTGTAGCCCAGCGTTTCGGTAATACGCGAGTCGCCGTCAAAAATTGCATCGGCTGCGCGGGCGAAATCGGCAGGTGAAAGCAGTAGCAGCGGCGCGGAAAATAACGCGAGGTAAAGTCTGGAAAGCGGTGTCTTAACCGCTAAAGAAGGCGATGTAGAGTTATTCACGGGCTATCTCCGTACTCATTAGCGTGATGTCAGGAAAATCGTTTTTATATGAAAACTCAGAGACGTCAGAAAATGTAAAAGGCGTTATTTATCTACGCCTTTTGATGTGGAGTTATTTATTTGTGTGTGACGACGGGTGTACAGGTTGGCGCGCTCAGCGTCGGTGCCGATCCTAAAATCCCCGGCATCATCATTGACGAGCAATCAAAAATACGCCCTTTTTCCGTCGTCGCGCGATAAGAGAGCTTTTGTCCGCCGAGTGCATCAGGCTGGGCGCCATTAACGTTGGTTACGGTTATTTCATCGGACGAGCCCAGGCCCAGCATTTTAGCGGTTTCCGCCTGCAGCAGCGGAATAGCCTGATCTGTTTTCAGCGTGGAACAACCGGCCAGCATCATTGTAGCGGTTAAAACGATAAGCGTTCTTTTCATAAATTATCCTTTATATCCAACCAGTTAATATCTCTGATTGTATTTATGTTTTCTATCACCCAAATGTGCGATTAATATATTTCCCTTTCCTATTCGAAAAAACCCTCCTAAAGTAGGGTGGGTAGATAATAATTCATCCGTACTCTTAGTTATGCGAAGGTGAAAGGAGATTCCTTTGGGGCAGAATTATGCGTTGGTCGTTGATGACCATCCATTGGTAGCAAGCGGCATCGCCAATTTTCTGATTACGCATTGCCGATTTAAGCAGGCGTGCGTGGTGACGAATGAGGATGATTGCTACCGTCAAATTAGGGATAATGGCCCGCCGCGCTTGCTGGTAATCGATTTTTGGCTTTCGTCCGGCACGGCGTTGAAATTACTGAAAGAAGTGAAACAGCTTTACCCACAGGTACGACTCCTGGTGGTCAGCGGGGATGATAACAACGATATCTGGCAAAAAGTTCACGCCTCCGGAGGGCATGGTTTCGTATTAAAAAGCGAGCCGCCTGAAATATTCTCACGGGCCGTTTTCGCACTTACTGATAATCTCACCTGGTTTCCCGAGGGGAACGATTTATCCGTAAAGGCGAATAACGAGAAGTTAAGTAAATTTAACTTAACGCCGCGACAAATAGACGTGTTAAATATGATTATGCGCGGACTGCCAAATAAACGAATTGCCGCACAGCTTTCAATTTCTGAGCCCACGGTCAAAGAACACATCAGCAATATCCTTAAAAAGATAGGCGTTAATAGTCGGGTAGAAGCCATCACCCTTCTGCATGGCAAGCGGGAACCGTCGGAATGAGGTTTTTCCAGGGCTTACAGAACGAAGGGATCTCTCCGACCGCGCAGATCCGTTTGCTAAACAATACTTTTCTGCGGCTGGTGTTCAGCTTCAGCGCCGTGCCTTTTGTCGGCATTCCTTTCGCCATCTGGATAAATTTGCTGGGCGACGATCTTGGCCCAACCCTTACCTGGATAATCATTTACCTGCTATGTGCCGTGGCGATCCGAATATTGCACCGACGCTACCGGCGCGAAGCGAAAGAGCAGGATGAAGAGGACGTCCTGCGCCGCTGGCTTCCACGCATAAATAAGATCGCTCTTATTCACGGGCTGGGGATTTCATCCCTCTATTTAATTACCCCGCAGACGCAGAACTTTGACTTTTTCCTGCTCCTGAATATCAGTATTGCCGCTATCGTCGCCGCCAACGCGACGCATCTGACGCCGGTCATCAGCACCTTTACGCGCTTTTTCTTCGCCTCCTGGGGCGTACTGAACCTCGGCATCATCTGGCGGCTGGACGATCTGATGTTCATCGTGCTGATGCTGAACCTGCTGTACGGCTTCGCCATTTATCGCCATGCGTTAACGTCGCATGCGTTCTTCATTCAGCAAGCGCTGCTTGAAGAGCAAAGCTCACGCCTGGCAGAACAATTTCGCCAGGCCAAAGAGGAAGCGGAGCAGGCGCTGCTGGATAAAAACCAGTTCCTGACGACAGCCAGCCACGACCTGCGCCAGCCGGTACATGCCATGGGTTTTCTGATCGAAGCGATTATCCACCGAAACCGGGACGACAGCCTGACCCCCCAGCTCCTTGACCTGCAGCAGAGCGTCCGCTCGGTGCATTTGATGTTCAATTCCCTGCTCGATCTCAGCAAGATTGAATCCGGGAATGTGCTCACCGCCCCGACCAAAGTGGACATTGGCGCCCTGCTCGACTCGGTGATCACGCTGTTTCGCGAAGAGGCCAACAGCCGCGCCCTGCGGCTGCGCATGTGGCGGCCTAAACGCCGCATCTACGTGATGGGCGATCCGCTGCTGGTGCGACAATCCATGATCAACCTGGTTCAAAACGCCCTTCGCTATACGCAGCAGGGCGGCGTGCTGGTCGCCATCCGGCCGCGCGGCGGCGATTGCCTTGTTGAGGTGTGGGACACGGGCGTCGGCATCGCCGACGACGAGAAAGGCAAAATTTTCTCGCCCTACTATCGCCCCGAGCTGGCATGGAAGATCGACAGCGCCGGACACGGGCTGGGCCTGGCGGTGGTTGCCCGCTGCGCCAGGCTGATGAAGGTGAAGTACGGGATGCAGTCCATCGAGGGCAAAGGTTCACGATTCTGGATGCGCTTCACCCGCTATGCTGGCGAAGACGTCTCGCAGGACTCCCCGCCCGCCTGTGACAATACCGCCCCGCCGGTACGCTATGCTCCGCTGCACGGCTCCTGTCTGGTCGTCGATGACGACCCGCTGGTGACGTCCGCCTGGGAGAGCCTGATGAGCATCTGGGGAATCAACGTGCGCTGTGCGGCCTCCGCTGAAGAGGCGTTCGCCATCATCGACGACGGCTTCACGCCGTTCGCCGTGCTGTGCGACCAGCGCCTGCGATCCGGTGAGAGCGGCTTCGACATCCTGAAAGCGCTTTTTGAACGCCTGCCGGGCATGAGCGGCGCGATGGTCAGCGGCGAGTTTAACTCGCCGGTTCTGCTGGAGGCGGAGCAGGAGGGATACATGGTGCTGCGCAAGCCGCTGGAGCCGGCTAAACTGCATGCGCTGCTGACGCAGTGGTGTGGGTGTCGTGGATAAAAATGTCGCTATGCCATTTCCGGGAGGACAATGAACCGCCGTCATTTTCTGCGGGGCCTTGCTGCGGCAATGGCAACAGCCCGATTTTCCTTTGCCTCTGACACGCCGGATGCAGGGGTAGAGATTGCGCTGTGGAAAGGTGTTCCGCCGGGCGGTGGTGGGCCTAAAGGATCGCGCATGTATACATCTTCTGGTGCGTTGCACACTATCTCGATACCGAGCCTGACTATGCTCGCCCCCCCCTCACCTAACGGACGCGCGGTGTTAATTGCAGCCGGGGGAGGTTATAAGCGTATTCAAAACCGTAAAGAGGCCATTCCCGCCGCACGGTGGTTGAACGCGCGCGGATTTACCTCGTATATCCTGAACTATCGCCTGCCCGCCGAAGGCTGGAACGATGGAAATCTGGTAGCACTGCAGGATGCCCAGCGCGCGTTGCGGATTATTCGCCAGCGAGAAAAACACGTTAGCGTGTTGGGATTTTCTGCAGGTGGGCATCTGATGGGCATGACGGCCACACGATTTGACTATTGCTCGTATCCTGCGCGGGATGAGATTGATAAATTAAGTGCCAGACCTGACGGTGCAGCGCTGATTTATCCGGTGATTACCCTTCAAAAACCTTACACCCATACCTCTACGCACAGAATTCTGGTGGGACCGCACGCGTCTGCGGCAGAGGAGTATGCAGGGTCGGTGCAGAATTACGTCACAGCTACTACACCACCGTGTTTTATCGTACAGGCAGAAGACGACCCGCTTTCCGATCCCCACAATTCGTTGATTATGGCTGAGGCGTGCAGGGAGCATGGCGTCCCGGTTGAGATGCATAGGTATCCGACGGGCGGACATGGTTTTGGGATAGGGAAGCGGGGAACGGAGACGGTGGAGTGGCCAGACGAGTATGGAAGATGGCTGAGGGGGTGATGGTCCCCCCTGTTATATTCAGGCTGTGTGTCGCTCATTCCAGGCGTCTGCAAACTGGATGTTGCCGTCTACGATACGCCACGTGATTTTTTCATATTGCATACTGACGCTTTCAACATGATTCATCTTATCGTTGCCTGGCATTTTGACGTTGGCAACCCCGCAGTTAACGCCAGTGATCTTCACATTTTCCATCATGACCGTGTAGTAACTCACTTCCTGACCAGCGTCATTTATGTGATAAAACTTAACTTCTGCGCTTTTCAGCGTCTGGCCAGTCGCAGCAGCGCGGTATAAATAGGGCGTGGAGCTATCAACCTCTTTTTCAATCATCATTGATGAGTGCTGGCGTGTACCGGTTATTTTTCCACTCATGCTATCCACGGGGAGATTAATCCCGTGGCTAAGGCCAATGATTTCTATGCTACCTTCACGATCTTTAACATCAACGGAGCCTTTTATATCAGCGCCACCGTCGTCTTTTAGCCACATATAGGGAGGGGTTGGCATTTTATTTCCTCATATATTTTATTAATATCATAATAAAAAGATATATTATTGTCGTCACAAAAAATGCAACGACAATATCAACGTCATCGAATAAATCATATAGTGTCTCAATATTATCTTCCCCATATATTACTTCACTCCACTGGGATGCCACCTCAATATTAAGAAAGTGCTCTGCCTTAGGCATAAGACCATAGCAAAGAATAAAGCATATTATGTACAGAATTGTTTTACCTGTACGAAGGACAAATGTTTTTATAGCCATTTGCTACGACCTCAATCCATCCTCGAGCCAGTAAGGATTTCATACAAGGGACCTGAATGAGTGTTGTTGCCATAAGAGCATTATAAATTTGTGCAAAATCAGTCTCATGTGCGATTGTAATGCAGCCCTTGGAAACACGTCCAGGATGAAGCCTGAACAATCCACGGTGTACACCTTCTATCCAGGTCCCGTCATCAATACCCCAGTCATCTTTATATAAAGCAAACCACCGAGATTTTCCAAATTCCTGGAGTCCTAGTTTTCTATTTATAGAATCTTTGATTTCTAATTTTCCTTGCGAAAACCAATTCCCCTCATGTCTATCAACGATCCAGTATTTACCTGGTGGCAATGGTCCATCTTTTGCAATAGCTCTACATGCGGCATTATTTTTATAATTACCTCGTCCAGAGAAGGCCATAAACACACCAACCCCAAAAAGATTAAAGGGCGCGTAATCAGCATCATTAAGTAAAAGCTTGCCATGTAATGCCATGATTAAGGGTTTAAATTATTGAACACTTAATGAGTGTATAGGCAATACAATCAAGACAGCAATATTTAATGGTGATTTTAGGATTGTATAAAAAATTAGTAGTGGTTGATGTACTTAGAATGTATTTATTCAAACAATAAAGGGAGGAGATGAACGAGAAAGATAAAGGTTCAAACAACCTGACAGGAGAGGGGTGTGGGTCTGAAATGATGCTTTGAATTAAATGGTGCCGATAATAGGAGTCGAACCTACGACCTTCGCATTACGAATGCGACGTTATTATATTTTTACTCCTTTAAAAACCTCATTTTAAAACACTAAACTAATTATAAAACATCAAGTTATAAAAAACACCTGTTGATATAAATTGAAAGCTGTTGATGTTTATTCCCTTAATTTACTTACACCAGCCGTTACATTATCGTGATGTAATACTTCTCATCTGGAACCCCAAAATGGCACTACCAAGACAAAAACTCACCTTCGAGCGTATTCGAAAATTTGCTTTATCTGAAGGAAAAAACCAAGCATTTCTTTGGGATGCGGATGTAACAACTCTAGCATGTCGGGCAACTCGTGGAACAAAAGCTTTTGTATTCCAAAGCGTATATGCGGGAAAAACCCTTCGCATGACCATTGGCAATATTAACGACTGGAAGATTGATGATGCCAGGGCTGAAGCCAGGCGGCTGCAAACACTAATCGATACTGGGACAGATCCGCGTATAGCTAAGGCAGAAAAAATTGCTGAAGCGGAATCACACCTGGCTGAGTCTCGCAAAACAAAGGTAACCTTCTCAAGCGCCTGGGAAGATTATCTTCACGAATTGAGAACCGGTATCAGCGCAAAAACTAAACGCCCTTACTCTGCACGCTATATTGCCGATCACGTTAATTTATCTAGCCGTGGTGGAGAAAATAAAAAAAGAGGGCAAGGTCCAACCTCGGCTGGACCATTGGCAAGCTTGCTAGACCTGCCGTTATCGGAACTAACACCAGTGAACATCGCTACATGGCTGAGTACAGAAAGACAAAATCGGCCCACTGTCACTGCACATGCCTACCGTCTGCTGCGTGCATTTATCAAATGGGCTAATTACCAGAAAGAATATCAGGGAATAATCCATGGCGATCTTGCACAAGATCGTAACGTGAGAAAAATGGTTCCAGTATCAGCGAGTAAAGCGGGTGATTGTTTACAAAAAGAACAGTTAAAAAATTGGTTTCAAGCTGTACGTCAACTCAATAGCACTGTTGCATCAGCTTACCTTCAAGCACTTTTACTCACTGGAGCACGACGAGAAGAAATTGCGTCACTTCGGTGGCCTGACATAGATTTCAAATGGTCAAGCATGAGGATTAAAGACAAGATCGAAGGCGAACGAATCATACCTCTCACCCCTTATGTTTCTGAGCTGTTAAGTGCACTAGCTCAATCCCAAAATCCTGATGTAAATAATGAAGGTTGGGTTTTCAGAAGTAACAGTAAAAGTGGCAAAATTATTGAACCGCGTTCAGCGCATAACAGAGCGTTAGAGCGGGCTGAGTTGCCACATATCAGCCTTCACGGTTTGCGCCGTAGTTTTGGTACTCTGGCCGAGTGGGTTGAAGTTCCTACCGGTATTGTTGCACAGATTATGGGCCATAAACCTAGTGCTCTAGCTGAAAAGCACTATCGCCGCCGCCCGCTGGATTTGCTCAGAAAATGGCATGAAAAAATTGAGACCTGGATCTTAAATGAAGCAGGCATCGTTATAAAAAACAACGTTGAAATGCGTTGATTTTATTTAAAATCAATAACTTACAAAAAACATAGACTATTGACCAGAATAGATTTTCATGTATCGTAATACACAGTTTAGTCAATCATACAGCAACTACACAGGAGATAAGGCAAGTGACAAACTCAGTAACTGTTAACTCAGAAATGACTCAAGCGGCTATCAAAGCTCGCTGGGATTTTGATTCAGGCAAAACAGACCTATCCTTTAACGATTCTACCTCCATGGATCAAGTCATTGAGCATCTCAAAGAAACATATTCTGCTTTTCACAAGGCTTTCGCATGCGCCAAAGCTAAAATGTTACACCTTAAACAAAGAATGCAAAATGCTACTTTACGTAATTTTATCGCGCGTCTGATGCCATGCAAAAATCAGGTATCCAGGGCTCACCGCAGCACGGCAAAATCAGCAAAAAATTCGTTATCATCAGATTCGAGTGATGGTAGTGACCCCGACCCTGAAACTCTTCTTTCAGCCTTCATCATTCCCCTTACTAATTCAATAATACCTAAAGCTTTCTTTGCACACATCTCAATCAATGAGGTGGCAAAATGAGCACATTCCAACTCTCCGACACAACCCAGCAACAACTTATTTCAACTGCTGATTTAGCTAAAATCATCAGCTACAAATCCCAAACCATTCGTAAATGGCTTTGCCAGGACAGACTGCCTGAAGGACTACCTCGTCCAAAACAAATCAATGGTCGTCATTACTGGTTACGTAATGAGATCGCCGATTTTATAGCAACATTTTCTGTACGAGGGATCCTATAAGTAAACGAATCAGAGAGCTGTTCTGCCTGACAGCGGAATAGCTCTCTTCCACAAATAAATAAGGGCAATTCCCCCTGGCAATATAGGTGTTCATATGGCAAAAAAAACAACATCACTAAGTATCAGCGAGGAATCGATCAATATCGCCGGCAGGATCAGCTCTGCTATGCATATGTCGCGCTCTGCTGTTTTTGATTATGCGGTAAAGGCGTTGTATCCCTTAGCCAGCCGAATCAGCTATCACAGTAACGAGGTAAAAAATATTGAAGAATTGTTTCTGAATCAATCATTGGATATACATTTGCAATCCGTTCGTGGGGCACCAGAAATTACTCGTGAGGAATTTTTTTTAACGGGATGGGAGAGCCACATCAAAAGCCCGCTTAACATACTGGCATTTGAACATTACCGACATAACACCAGTGATGGGACCATGGGTAAAAGTGAGAAAAAAAGCATAGAAGAGCAACTTAAAGATATTGTTGATGCGAACAGGGTGAAAGGAGCAATCCACATCAAAACTGATCGTATCGTTGATAAAAGCAGTCCTAATGTCAAAGGGTACGAAAAAACCATCCTCATTAATGAAACTTCGTGGCATGGTTATTTTTTTGACCTTAACCAAATAATTACCTTGCCTATTTCTGACCTAATCATTTTTGGGATCAAGGAGGTTTTAAAACGCAGGGCCATTTACTTCAACGCCCCATACATTTGCTGGATAAACATTTACCACACCAATGACATGGCTGTAATGGTTCCAATCATTCGCGTGACGGATGTACCAGAGCACAGGAGGCAAGAAAAGATAATTTTCATTGTAAACCCTTTCGCGGAAAGGCCAAAAACTAATTAATGACACCTAATTTATTAATAGTTGGGATCATTGTTAGTGGCTTTCCACCAACGAAGCCATTGAACAATTATCATTTTCAATGATGAGTTTGAGATTAACATACGAAATGCAACCCCTTCTTTGCTCAGGAGACCAAGATGTGAAATTTTTCCACTATCAACTGTGCCAGGATGCACAAGAAGCAAGCACAACAAAGAAACACCCTACATTTCTGGAGATAATTAAAGAGTTTGCTATTCCCGTGGAGAATGTGGCAATTGAGATCGCTGGAGCCAACCGCCGAATATTAAAAGAACTCATAAATGAGATGGGGAAAGGAGACACGCTCATTCTGACCGATTTAAACAACCTTGGAGAGAATATCAATGACATGTTGAATACCTTGTTTTCTTGTTTCATCAAAGACATCAATATCTACTGTTATCACCCTTACAGCAGAATTGAACCTTCAGCGGAAAGTTGCATGTCTTTTCTGATCTCGGTTCAGACACAGGTTGACATCCAGAATCTTAAATCAACCAGAAGCAAACATAGAACATTAAAAAAACCGTTAGGTCGGAAGGAGGGAAGCAAGCACAAACTGAGTATCTATACCCTAAAACTGAAAGGCTATAAACAGTCACAGATAGCCCAACAACTGGGCATCAGCTTATCAACAGTTAAACGACACTGGAGTAACGGAATTATCGGTTAATTTAAAAAGCTAATTCCAGAGTAACTTTTTAACAGCCATCACAGGCTGGGGCTACCTTCGTCTCAAATTTAGATGTAGGAAAAGGTATTATAATGGCTAACCTACTGTACATAACAGTTAGCCTACTATTCCATAATAACTAACCTACAGATCTACTGTACTGATCACAGTATTAACCCCTTATTACCAGTAAGGGTCAGTTCCCCTTTAATGGGGGCAGATTGAGAACGAGTATAACCCAGCCTGTGTGGCTACTCACCTAATACGGTCCCTGCCGTAGGACCACCCACATAGGTATATATTATGAAAACGTACTTAGGCACTCACGGATTACACAACGCAGACAACCTGGATACCATGCAGGAGGTGATCGATTATGCCACGGATGATTATACCAGCATTACAGTTGTACGTGTCGATCTCCATTATCCCCCAATACTGGAAGATACCGTTTGCTGCTTCCCTAACCTGGAACCTGGCGCGATATCCCGGTTCATAGACTCGCTCAAAGAGATACTTAAAAACAGTGAACGACGCAGGAGACGTAACGGTACACGGGTCCACCCCAATACTCTGCGTAGCCTGTGGGCTAAAGAATACAGCCAGTCAGGGAAATGCCACTTTCATGTTTGCCTGATATTCAACGAACAGGCTTACAAGCATTTAGGTGACGACAAGGTTGATACCAGCTTACGGATGATGATCACCCGAGCCTGGTACAGCGCGTTAGGTATGGACGTGGAAGACTACCACGGACTGGTACACTTCCCTGAAAACTGTCGGTATATTCTGGACCAAAACTCTCCAGATTATATCTATGAGTACGGCATGTTGTTCATACGACTGGACTACCTGACCAAACTCGAAAGCAAAAACTACGAAGAGGGGGAACGTAACTTCGGTGGTAGCCGTAAGTAACCCTCGTAATGGGCCTTCTCTACGAGGGAAGGCCTTTTTTACGTTAGAGTTCAATAATATAGCCAGCAAATAACCTGCCCCCCAGGATCTTCAATTTGGTGTGATTTTTCCACTTTCAGTCATGATAGCGATTGCTTCGTCGATAGTCTGCGTTGTAAAGAGCGAATTCTCCCTACAGTCCTTGCGAATCACCTTCCTGTTTTTTTGAACAGAAATATTCTTGCACCAGGCTAACGTCTCGGCGGCGTGCTTTTCTTCCATGCTCATGTCCAAAAAAGCGACACGGCTATCAAGTGATTGCATATCCTAATTGACAACCGAAGGGCTGGATTCTAAGAGGTTTTCAACATCTGCAAGGCTTTGTTGAATAAATCGAACTTTTGCTGAGTTGAAGGATCAGATCACACATCCCCTGACAAGACAGGCATTCTCGTGGCAAAGCAGAAGTTCAGGATAACCAACTGGCGCACTTACAATAAAGCCCTTATCAACCGGGGCTCCATGACTTTCTGGCTGGATGATGAAGCTATTCAGGCCTGGTATGAGTCAGCCCCTCCTCCATCACGGGGACGACCCCAGCGCTATTCTGACCTTGCCATCACGACTGTCCTGGTGATTGAACGTGTATTCCGGCTCACCCTGCGGGCCGCTCAGGGCTTTATTGATTCCATTTTTGCCCTGATGGGCGTTCCGCTTCGCAGTCCGGATTACAGCAGCGTCAGTAAGCGGGCCAAATTGCATTGCTATCTTGGCTTAAAGGCGTTCACCGGCAGAATACAGCGGAACGGTGTTACACACCTACTACCGATGGCGATGCGCACCGATAAAGGAATTCTCAAGGCCGAAGAGTTACAGGACTGGCTCCGGGAGAACAAAGTGATAATTCCCACGATTGATGTCGTGTAGCGTACCTGCGCTGAGGCCATGGCAGCAGAGTCGGATGTATCTCCCTCTTTTCCTTCGGTGTCTTAAGCAAAGAAAAGTCCAGGTTACCGCTTTGCGTGCCGGAATAACGGGCCGAATTTATTTCATCCTGTCTGTAATTCCTCGCTTCCAGTATCCTTGTCGGCCAGAAGTTCGGCGGCCCGGTAACAGCGTCTCTCCGGTCAACGGCAGTGGGATCTGATTCAGTGCCAACTGCCGATATACATGATGCCTCTATCGGCCCTGTCAGCGAACGCTCTCCTGATGCTGAGTGGCGACAACCCGTTCTCCCGTGTGAGTCTTACTTCTTTCCCTGTACCACAGATAAAAATCGGCTGCCCGCATGGGCCTGCCATAATAATATCCCTGCACGTACTGCACCTGATTTTTAATGAGCCAGTCGACCTGATGCACAGCCGTCACGCCCTCCGCTATGGTGGTAAGGTTCAGACGCCTGCTGAGGTCGATAATCGTGTCCAGCACTGGCGTATCCGCACCGGCTGACGTCAGGCTGTCGATGAATATTTTGTCAATTTTCAGGTAATCCACTGGCAGACTCTGAAGCAGGCTCAGCGAGCAGTAGCCCGTACCAAAATCATCCACGGCCACCTGACAGCCTTTCTGGCGAAGCTCATAGAGTTTCGCCGACGCCGTTTCTGTGTCCTCAACCAGGCTGCGCTCGGTAATTTCCAGCACCAGGCGAAAAGCAGGATCGAGTGATACCCACAGTCTCAGAACGTCAGTGGTAAACGACCGGTCTGTCAGGTGAGGGGCTGCAATATTCACGCCCAGATGGAAGGGGGCGGTCACCTGCCAGGTCCTGACGTCCTCTTCAATCAGGCTGAAGAGATGCTGCGTCAGGCTGACAATCAGACCTTCCTCTTCTGCTGCCCGGATAAACACCACCGGTGAAATGCTCCTGCCGTCGGGACGCTGCCATCGCATCAGTGCTTCGGCACCGGAGCAGGTGCCAGTCGCGGCGTCACAGACCGGCTGGTAGTGCACGCTGAATTCGCCGTCTGCTATCCCTTTCCTGATTTCTTCTGCCAGAGACATCTTTCTTGAATCCCAGCGGCGCCATATGTACAACAAGGTCAGGGTCAGTAGCAAAGACAGGGGGCCGAGGAAAAGCAGATTACGCAGGATGTAATGGCGAAGCGAAAGCGCCGGCGTAAGAACCTGAAGCTGCGCCTGACTCACAGCAGAGCTGAACTCAGCGGTGAACATTTTCGTATGAGGGTAGATTTTTTCCTGGCCGGAAATGACCAGGCACCCAGGTGGAGCAGATAACCCGACCCGGTGTAACTAATCCATTCCGACTCACCAAAGTCTTCATACTGGTGTGAAAGAGTAAACAGCAGAGCATTGTCTTCCGCCGTGATATGCGCGGTACTGCACTGGATGCAGTTTACGTGGGCGACGGGCGGCAGTGGATCTTCTACTACCAGCTTTCCGGGCTCATCAGCAACGCGAAGTGAATACCCGTTGTCACAGACCACATTGATCAGGTCAGCCAGTTCAATACCGTCAATATCTACAGCGATCCGTCCCGCATTCAGGGCCAGTACGTTAATGGTATCGGCTTCTACCGTCAGGGGCAGCTTCATGGCTGCACCTCTCGATATTTTCCGGTGGTGATGTCGGTCACCGTTCTGTAATCGTTGCGGGTCATCAGCCCGGTGGTTTTGCGGGCGCGGAGAATATCGATACTGGTGAGACGCGGCAACTGTGTTTCTGTACTGAAACCGTGACGATCGATGCGCACCAGATCGTACTTCTCCACAATAAAATTCACGGCGTCGCACAGTGATATACCGGCGTCGATATGCTCCTGAATCACACAGTCGTTGCCAAACGGCTTGTCGTTAAGCGTCAGACCGTAGTGACGATCCAACAGGTGGCTCAGAAGCCGTTGCCAGATCTCCACAGGTGACGGGTGTGCTGTAGCCTCCTGCGTTGAGGATAGTGGTTGGGTTTGCATAGTGGGATCTCTTTGTTGATGGGTAAAACGAGGGTAAGTAGTAAGAAGCTTTATGCGGTTGCCGCTGGTGTCGGATAAATCGCCAGGTATACGTAACCATGCGAGCCGAGGGAGTCGGCCTCGCAGGTCAGCCCTTTTGCATAGAGCGTGACACAGTGCTGATGGCGGGGATTGAGTTCACCGCTGGTGAGCATCAGTTCAAGCTGTTTGAGCATCAGTTCAAGCTGTTTGAGCAGCAGTGGAAATGCCTGGTCGAGATGCCGTAAATCCGCGTCGCTGAACTGTCCGGTGATGCTGGCCCGGTCAGCGAGATAATGCAGACGGTTGCCCGCCTGCACCAGCCGTGCGCCAAAACAGGGCGTGATACTGCGTTTAAGCCCCCACCAGGGTTCAGCAATATCGTGGTTTACTGTCGGTATTTTATTCGACAATTTAGCGTTCCTTAAATTAACGTTAATTGAGCGTGACGCTGCGCAGGACGACATACGGGCCGTTGCGGTCCTGACGGCGTTCAGCGAAGACTGCGAGCACGCCGGTGATATCCTGCACCTCCCGCCCGGCATAGTGGCAGACGCTGCCGGACCACTGGTATTTCCCGGCACAGAAGCGAAACAGGCGGGATTGAGGATGTTGACGGTATATCGCCATCGCCTGACGTTTACTGATAATTTTCATTGGGTTATTCTCCTGTTGTGCTACAGCCAGCCACGATCTGCAAACGAGGTGATCTCCATGCCGCCGACCACCAGGTGGTCCAGCAGGCGGATATCAACCAGGTCCAGCGCCTGCTGAATACGCGTAGTGACCTGACGGTCTGCCTTGCTGGGTTCAGCCTCCCCGGAGGGATGGCTATGGGCGACAATGACAGCGGCGCAGTTATGCTTCAGACCGGCCTTCACCACTTCGCGAGGATGGACCTGCGTATGGTTGATGGTGCCGGTAAAGAGCGTTTCGTGGGCTATCAGGCGATGCTGGTTATCGAGAAAGAGCGCGGTAAACTCTTCCCGCTCCAGTGACGCGAGCTGCAGGCGCAGCCAGTCGCGGACGGCATGGCTGGAAGTAAATGACGCGCCGGGTTCACGTAGCTGGCACTCCAGCAGGGTTAACGCTTCCCTGACTATCTGCTGGTCGGCAGGGGCTAATTCACGGGCAAACAGTGGTAACTGTTGTTCCATAGCTGCTGACTTCAGTCGATGATGTGCATGATGGTGTTACATTCCGCGTGGTTGAGCGCGTAATCCCGCAGGCGGTAATAGTGCTCTGTCATGGCATCGCATTCGGTACGCATGGAGTGGTGGCTGTAAGTCATCAGACAGACCGTAATCCCTGCCGCTTCGGCACTCATGTCACCGCCGTGGCCGTTCATCGCGTTGAACAGAGACCAGGGTCCCTCGCTATCCGCTTCCGGGGCCATAAACGCGCCGCCGTTGCTGAGCGTGTACAACTGCCAGATACCGCCGTGGTAATCGGCGCAGAGGCGGTCCATCCACGCGAAGACCGTGGGCTCAAGGATTATCCACTGCGGAATGCTGCCAAAGTGCTGCGGCCAGAAGCTGATGCGGTTCTCATCGGTTACCGGTATAGCGATAATCTGATGCTGAGCCGCAGCAGGAGCATCTGCTGCGGGTGTGAACAGTGGCAGAGTGTTATCGGTCATGTTGTTTTTCCTCTTTCATTCATTGTGTTGGGGATACCGGTTCAATCGGAGTGACGGACAGGACTGCGCATAGCCGTCTTCATCACAGTGTGAGGGCCATTGTCCGTCAGCGAGACTTAACCGGCAGAGACTGAGTTCACCGGGACGATAAAGAAGGTGTGAGCACCAGGCGCACAGGTCGTCATCGGAGATGGAGCGGCTGCAGGGGGTGTTCTCCAGGGGGGCAGGATAAATGGCGGCCGGGTGGGCGTTATCAGTCAACGGTGGCATCAGCTCAGTGCCTGCTGCAGCTCTTCCGCCATCACCCAGAGTGCCCGGTTGAGCTTAACGTCGCCGTCGATGCCTTTCACCGCGCGGGTATGGCTGCGTTTGCCTTTGGCAGTACGCCCTGGCAGCCCCCCTTTGAGCAGGTTCTCCTGGCACCGGTTAAAAACTGACCACAGGTCATCCTGACGGTCTTCATAGCGGCGGGGTGTCAGTATCTGCGCTTCCGTCACCGGCTGGTGCTCTTCCCCGAAGCGGTACGTCAGCGCGGCTCTGGCAAAAGCCTGTTGTGCCGGTGGCGGGAGTAAAAGCGACTGCATGGAATCACGCTTCTCTTCCACTCGGTCAAAAACGCCAAGGACTTCATAAGCACCTTCAATAACCTTCTCCACCACATTCCCCCGGTGTGGAACTCTGATCTCGCCAAACGACTGTCCGCAGACGAGCGAATTCGTACACACGCTTCGAAATATGCCTGGAAGTAACTGAAAACTGGACTCACCATCGTGCGAATTCAGAATGATGATTTCCGGTACCTGCTGGTCGTTTATCTGTCCGGCACGGCGCAGTCGGAGCATGTGCTTTGTGTGCTCCCGTCGACCCGGATCGCGAACACGTGACTGACAGGCAAAAAAGGGCTGGAACCCTTCGCGCTGCAGGTTCTCCAGCAGGGTTATCGTGGGGATGTAAGTATATTTTTCACTTCTGGATGCGTGTTTATCTTCCCCGAAGACGCTGGGGACGACCTGCATCAGTTCTTCGTGGGTCAGTGGCCGGTCACGGCGTATCTGGTTTATACGGCCAAAGCGGCTGGCTAATCGCATGGCTAACTCCTTATCTGATAATGAAATAAAAACAAAAAGGCCATGTTCCCGAAGGATCATGGCCTGTGTGTAATCAGGTGTAGATGGTTTACTGGCTGGAGAGCCAGAAATTTGAGAAATTAATCGCTGTAGTATATGGTCCGGCAGCCACTGAGGTCCGACAACTCTTTCTGCGTGTTCTTCAGCCCCGGGCTGAAGGTTCCTGCTTTTTTATCGTTGATGTAAACATCAAACGTCGCGGCCTGAGCCAGCGCGTTAATAAATGATACCCAGGCGTTATCACCGTTTCGCCAGCCAAGGAATGACGGTAGCGAATACTGGCTGTTATCCATGACGACCGTTATTTCCGTCCGGTCGTCATGAGAACTTACTGATGTTCCATCAGGCAGGGTGAGATCAACACCGTGTTGCAGAATATTCTGCGCATCAGGGTTGGTGGTGCAGTTCAGATTAAACACCACCTTCTCCGGGCTGGTGATGATATATTCAGCTACGCCCTGACCAAAGCCACTGGTCCACATATTGGGCAGGGCATGGGCCGGTGTCAGCAAAAACAGACTCAGGGCTGCAGCAGAGATAACACCTTTCAGCTTCTTCATGGATTGTTCTCCTGATTCTCCGGCAGATAGAGTTTCCCCATTTCCTTGCCATCGTGCGAATACACCACCGATTTCTCACCCGTGTAGCTGTCGGTCTCAATCCGGAAGCTCAGAGCAATATTGTCAGCGAGACACAGGGCGGCTATCAGCGGCTGCACCGTTTTCTGCTGCATATCAGCAATGTAGTAATAATTACCGGACTCACAGCCTTCCGGCGACTGACGGGTTTTCATCACCGTGTATTGCGGCGTACCGAAGGCATCCTTTTTTACCCATTCCTGCACGATGTCGGATTTATGCGCCACTACCTTGCTGAACGGCGGCGGGGTCAGATCCTTAAATCGGGTAATCGTCTTCACGCCAGCATCTTCCTTACTGTCGCAGCCGGAGACCAGCAGCGTGCCGGTGACCACCAGAGCGGTCGTCAGACGCGTAGTCAATACATTCATGGTAAAACTCCCTGTTATGGTTGTTTTTCAGCGGGTCAGCAGTTGCCGGTACGACGACATAATTCCGCCATACTCTGTTTTGCCACCCACTGCTGCAGCTTCCGGTCATCCTCAGAGCGTTTTGCTGCCAGAGCAGCCTGTTGCTGTTTGTTGACACAGTTGTCCTTCACCCTCATCACAACTTCCGGGCTGAATTGTTTTCTGAGTTCCTCCGCCTTTGCATCAATGTTCTCAACGGGCGGGTCCTGATAAAGAAGCTTATCTTCAACGGCCTGATGCCAGTTGCTCATACGGTTATCAACGATGGCGAAATAACAGCCATTCCCTTCATCAGTCCCTTGATATACCGACTGCAGGTGCAAGGGATATTCGTCACGGGGTTTGATATCGATGTATTTGACAGTTTTAGCTTTCTTGTCTGCCAGATAAAGTGAACTGCCGCCTCTGCTGCGGAGCAGGAAGTGATTTGTCCACGGGTAATTGTCGAGGACAACAGCTTGATACAGCTCGTTATGCATGCGGTTGTCATCGAACCCGTCAGCGGATTTCCAGCCGTCAGCCTGCATGTACTGCCAGGCCTTAACTGAACCTACGATATTTTCTGCGAGAACCGAGGGCACAGAGGTCATGCAGAGGCTGGCGGCCAGCGCCGCCGTGGTGAGTAATTTCATCGTGTTCTCCTTATTTTGTCCATCCGGAGGAGGTATGTTTCACACAACATCGATCGATTAAAGTGATCAATATTTATTTATCGATCGATATATTCTATTAACAAGGGCGAGAGTTGTCATCCGTTACTGAAAACGGGTGTGGTGTACAAGGGGAGGTCGTTAAGTGTGTTCAGAAGAAAATCCAGTCCCAGACCGCGCGGGCAACCGACACCACCGCATCACGCACGGAGCGAACCACCGCTTTCAGCGGCGCGGGCAGGAATGATGATGACTCGGCTGTATCGAACACCCGGCCCACCGCCTCACCGAAGTCGTCACGGGCCTGCGACTTTACCGGCTCCGTACAGAGCCTCCCTTGCAGTTGTGTCGCCACCGGGCTGGTGGCGCGGTCCGGCAGACAGCGCATCATGGTTGCCACCATCTCCTCCACACCCCAGCCGCTACAGGCGGAGACCATGCAGACCGGGTGATGCGGGTTAAACATTGACGTAATGGCGGCCTGCTTCTCCTTCAGGTTTTCCTGTTGCTGTGCTGAAGGGGTACTGGTTCGGGTATCCCATTCGTGGCTGGGTTCGATTTTGTCGGCCTGGTTAATTACAAACAACACCTGCTGCCGGTAAGACTGCATCACACCGTGCCAGAACTGTTCGTCCACCGACAGCGCCCGGTCATCGGCCTTGATGAGCCACAGCACCAGGTCCAGCTCTGGCAGCATACGCCGGTACAGGGCGCGGTATTCCTGGTCTCGTTGCCCGTTTTCGCCCACACCCGGCAAATCAACAATCACCAGACTGTGACGACCACTGCGCAGCCGAAAACGCAGTACGTCACGGGTACAGGCGTTCACATCGCTGACAGGAGAAACCTTGCCCCGGAAGAGTTCATTACAGAGCGAGGATTTACCGGCACCACTTTTACCCATGATGCCAATCACCGGCTCGTAGTGGGTGAGGTTCTGAATGCGTTCAAGAATAAGCTGGCGAAGCGTATCGGGAAGCGACGCCAGCGGTTGTTCCAGGGCCTGAAGGCCGCGAGGTTTAGTCATACAGGGTTCTCAGCGTGAAAAATAAAAATCCCCGCACACCGGTAAAGGAGGCGGGGGATTCACGGAGATAATATCTGTCTGAAATTATTTGGATTGTAACAGGTTAAAGGACGAAAGGCTCTCCGTCTTAGTGAGCGAACGTAATGATGTGGGACCGATGATGAGCAGCACACCTGCGACATCAGATGCCAACACACCATTTCAACGTTCATCCAGTAAATTAAAGAGAGAGCCTTTATGAATCCTTATTCTCCCTCCATCGTCTCCGTCAATTCGACTGACACGACAAATACACGCGACTTTCTGCAACAGGCCGTTGATACGGATGCACTGCTGGTAAGGAAGTCGGCACTGAACGGTGGATTTTCGGATGAGAGCAAACTGGTTGCACCGGTGGAATTTCTGGTGACGGGCAACCTGTCAGCATGTACAGAGGTTTTTCAGGCCCATGCCCTCCCGGCTGTCATGATGTCGTTGAACCGGATCGCATTACAACCTGAGCAATAGAACAAACATTCTCAACGCATTAGTCAGTCTGATCACTGTCCATTTCCAGAATGGAAAGTATCCGTATCCGGGTCGTGCTTACCTCCTGGTATTGAGGCATGTATACAAGGGGAGTCTGACATTTCCTTTCTTCTGGCGAAAACAAATAAGCCCCGTTTAAGTGAATAATAAGAAATGATGAAAACCTGAAAATGTCGTCAATTTTTCCCATGCTCAGTCACATCCTGTTTCTGACATAAGGGGTATGGACCGTAGAAGAGGCTGTTCACCCCTTATGATAGCAAAAGGTTAATACCCTGCCAAATCAACATCATACATGCTGTTCTGACTAGCTTTAAAATATTTTATGTTCCATATAAGAGCATCTGCTTAACTGCCAGGCGGGATAGCCTTATTACATGCTACAATTTTTCATCAGTCACCCTTAATTGGGCGCAATCGTAGCATAGACTGTCGTTTTGTAATCGCCGGGCTGTGGTTTTTCATTGTTGTATGATGATAATTTAAAATCGATACTCCCTGTGCTGTTCCCGGTACTGTCCATTGTTAACTCTTTGTTATTCGAGCCATCAAGTTTAAAACCGTCTGCACACAACCTGAGCGCCTGACTGACATCTCCCTGTTTTTGGGCAGACAGGCATCCTTCGGTGTCAATTGCACCCGTACCACTGAGCGATAACGTTGCACTTGTTGTTCCCTCGCATGATGCACTGAAGGATGCACTGCGGTGAATGCCGTTAATAAAACTGGCTGCATCTCCGGTAAAGTTTATGGCCGGGTCAGGCACAGATAAAGTACATGACGGCGTTGTGTAAAGCGTTCCCGTTGATATCTGTCCATTGATGACATATGCACTGGTGCTTCCCCAGTGGAAGTTCACATAAAAAACATATCGACCATCCATCACGATATTGCTGTGGCTTTCATTCGTCAGCGTCGCCCTGCAGGCAATCGCATAGGAGACAATTTTGGCCGGTTCCGGGAGGTTGTAGCTGTTATTTGTTTTTACCCCTTTCAGGGATACGACGATTGTATCTTTTTTTCCGTCTTCAGTTGTGTAGTCAAAAGTACAGTTGTTCACAATCCTGAGCCCGGTCGCGGGAAGCCACGATCCACCACTACTGTTGTTCACTATAATAGACTCGACTTTTTCCTTTGTTGAGATGGGGGTGGTCGGGGCTCTCCAGTAAACCGTCCCTGTGGTTCCCTTCACATCCATCGCGCTGACAAGTTCATTACTTGCCATAAGTCGGGCATCATCTGCTCCTGCAAGACACAGGTTCGGGGACATCAGCACCATATACATCAGCGCGGGCAAGACAAATTTAAATGAATGTCCGGTACGATGGTGGACAGGAATGCATTCTGCCATATCTTTCTCTCAAATTATTGCTGCTTTCAACTGAGTGGTCAGCAACCAGGACAGGATGAGCTCTTTGAATACTCAGCCAGGCCCGGATGCAGAAGTGGCCTCACCATTTTTAATGGCCACAACGTCCGGAGTAGTTCACGACTTCACTTTCAGGCAGAGCGCATGAGCACTGAGTGTTGTGCCTGCTCTGTACTGGTTTCAGAACCAAACTACGTTACACTTAAAGTCATCCAGGCACTGAGCGTACAGTCAGCGAACTTGCTTCTACTGATAATTAAATTTCATATTCACGACGGTACTGAAGGCACCGGCCGTGACTTTGTCTTTCGTACCGACATACGCAGCCTGATAGGTCAGCGTATTATCCTGTGAGGGGGTGAGGGTACTGGTTTCAGTTTCAGTTCCCTGAGGATTGAATAACCCTGTTTTGTCCGTTTTATAAAAATAGAGTGCCACCCCGTCAGCCCCGTCCGTGAGTGAATTCTTAAATGCGCCGGTATTTTCATCATCAGCATTACCTGACGCTGTGACCAGAACCGTCGTCACCGATGCGCCACAGTCCTTCAGCACAATATCAATATCTTTAGTGCCACCCGTTTTGCCTTTTCCCTGTATATCGCGGTCTGCAATATCCGGTAATGTCACTTTTTTATTCGCGGAATCGCTGTCAATTGTGCAGGTACTGGCCTTTACGGTACCGGTAATCGTAATCGTTGCGGTATCACTTGCTGCACGAACAACACCGGACAGGCATGCCGTGAGCAGTAAGGCCAGCCCCGCAGTTTTCAGCGCGTGAATATGATTAATATGCTTTTCCAAAACGTTATCCTTTATAGTGTGCTGTTAAAGAAATTAATTTATTGTCAGAAACAATCGTTTTTTATACGAATATAGGGGTGTTTTTCAGCATCAGAAGGTAGCCTGTAATGACCTGTACACTGACTGATTTTTCCGTCTCCCCACACCGCTTTTACCGTGCCCTCACCGTTTATCCCTGACAGGTACACCATCCCCTCATCCCCGACAATTCCACTTTGCTCTCCGGCTGTCACTACGGTTCCGAAAGGGAGGGGGGTCCCGTTATGCGTCAGCGTCAGCAGTACCCGGCTTCCTGTGTGACCTTTGAAGCGTACCCTGACCACTGCCCCCCGGGTTGGCACGACTTTTACCACCGTATTCTCCACATCGGTCTGGTCATCCAGTGTGGATGCATCCAGTGCTATCCGGTTTTCGCGGTACACAGACGCATAAGGTTTGACCGCGTATCCACGCCAGTCCGTATAAATGCCGGTTTCATTTTCCACTGACACGCCCGACACGCCGGGAGCAGCAATCAGAACGCTGGTTTCACCGAGTGGTTGCCCCAGCGTAACGCCTTCACTGTGTGCAACAGCGCTGCCATTGACTCCGTAGCTGGTCTGGCGATAAGCCCGACTGTAGCTGTATCCGGCATTTACGTTTCCGTATCCGCCCTGATAATCCGCACTTAAGTTGCCACTTTCTCCCTCGCTGTGAGAGTAACCCTGAGTAACATTCCAGCTGAGATTATCCTGCTGCAGGGCCGTGCCACTCAGTCCTGCCTGATGACTTACCCGACCTTCACTGTCTCTTGCCGCCATATAAGTTGCACGCAGTGAGTGATGTACACCGCTGTCGCCCGCCATGAATGTATCGAGCGGGACAGACACGGAGAGCGAAAACGTTTTGTCTGCGCCGGACTGACTGCTGCTTTTGCTGTAACCGTATGACAGACTGTAACTGATGTTGCCTGCTGTGCTGCTGAATCCCGCCTGAAGGGAATCATCCCGGCCCGTGGTGTTCCAGTACGTCTGTCTGACACCCGTCAGGTAAACGGAACCCAGTTGCCCCAGCCGTTGTGAAATACTGGCCTGCGTTTTCGCCCGCCGGGTATTGTAAAGGTTGTAGTAATCGGTCCATGGTCGTTTCACCGGATTTCCCTCTGCATCAACGGTATCGGTATCGTATCTCCACCCCTCCATGCCCTTAAGGGCAGTCTCATCCAGAGAGTGGAAACCCTGGGTGGAATATCGATAGCCGGTCAGCTGGAACGTGGTTCCCAAAGAGTTCAGGGTACGGGCATAAAGAAAACGCACGGACTGACCCTGATGATGGCTCCCGTCAGCAAGCGTACTGTCGGCCTGTGTGATATCAGCTGAAAACGCCCCAATCATGCCGAGGTTAAGCCCTGCCCCCGCCAGCACGGACTGATACTTCTCCGCATACTGTATTCCGCCATAAGCTGTCACGTTATGAGGCAACCCCCATATCAGCGTGCCCTGAACAAACTCAGGACTGTCATAGCGGCTACTGAAAGACTGATACCGTCCGGCAGCCAGGGCATATTTGAATCGCCCCTCTCGCTGGAGAACAGGAACGGAGGAATACGGGACACTGAATACCCGGGTGTGTCCATCCGCCTCCGTCACTGAAACCTCGAGGTCTCCACTGGAATAAACAGGGTACAAATCGTCAATAGCAAACTCGCCCGGTGAAACAAACGTCTGATACACCGTATATCCGTTCTGGCGTATGGTGACTTTAGCATTGGAGGTTGCTGTTCCGCGTATGACAGGAGCAAACCCACGAACACTGTCAGGAAACATGCTGTCGTCCGTCTGAAGCTGAATGCCACGGACCCCCAGAGAATCGAACACATCGCTGCCGGTTGTACTGTCTCCCAGGATGACTTCGCTGTTCAACGCAATAATATCCCGTTCGATATAGGTCTTGATGCGCTGCCACCGGCGGTATTTGTAATAATGGCTGTCGTACTCACTCCAGGTCCGGTAGTCACGCAAACGCCATGCTCCCAGATTCAATCCGGCGTTCAGGTTGAGGTAATGACTGCCGCTATCACCATACCGACCGTGACTTTGATTACCACTGAAGCTGTAGTTCAGAAGTGCAGCATTTATTCCTTCATCCCATCTTTCCGGCGGGATATATCCATGGGCACTGGACTGCATCGCAGCCTGAGGCACACTGATATCGAGTCGCATTGTCTGAAAGTTAAATGCGGTATAAGCTTCAGGAATATATTTCCCGGGTGCAAGACATTGCTCATCGCCTGCTGCCATTATGTCCGGAAACGCACGGGTTTTTATTCCCAGGGATTCAAGGTCATGACGGGTCAGGCAGGGCATCAGCCCGGTATTATCGTGGAAATACGAATGCACATCTTTTTTTTCATTAGATGACGCCTGCAGCCCGGACGTATCAATAAATCTGAGCTGCCTGTTAAGAGCCTGCTTACCATTAACATAGATATCAGTCTGGTAAACACCCGGCAACTGGGCGCCCTCCCGCTGAAAACGGGATAAATCTGCGACGCTGCGGATGTCCGATGAAATAAGTTCTGGCGCGAAATAGAGTTCAGCATAAACCGGCGACGTTATACCTGCCATAGCCAGCGCAATGCAGACAGACAGGGATGACCTGCGGCTGAAGTATTGTTTTATTATTTTCATTCTGGCTGGACTCTTTCACTCATATCACTGCCTCCCGGGCATGGGCGGAGAGGGTTACCTGACCACGGCATGCATTACCGGTGTGACGGCACCATAATCATTAATGTTTCGATATGAAATTGTATTATCGGTCGTGGCAGGAAGCGGCATCCTGATGCTCCCTCGGGGAGCCACCATGGTGTCCGGCAACTTGTGCCCTCCGATATTTATCTGTGCAAGCGTGATATAATATGGCGTCGGGTTAACCACCTCCAGCGACTTACCGTCCCGGCGAAAACTCAGGGCAGACGGCGCCTTATCTACGGAAGGGGTGAGTCCTTCAGGGCGAACGAAAAGCTTGATGCGGGTAATTGCTGCCAGCATCAGTAAATTTTTATTCTCGCCATCTTTTTTATCCATTGCAGGTATTGCTTTAGTATTAAAGTAATAAAGTGTTTCCCGGTCAGCCTTTACGGGGACACCGACATACATCAGGCGAAGAGTATTTTCATTACCCGGGCCGCTGACATACAACGGAGGTGTAACGATAAAGTCTGCTGTTTTTCGGCCGTCAGACTGCTCTGTCCAGGACTGCACCATAAAGCTGGATTTTGGTGACGTATTTCTCACTGAAACGGCCACTTGTTTTTGTCCTGCGGGATAAACAATCCGCGTACCATCCAGGGTGATGCCTCCGGCAAAAGCCAGAAACGGCGTTATCATTACTGACGAAGCCAGTGCTGCGTAAACGAACTGACGAGATAAAAAACCAGGCATAGATGCTCCGCGACTGAAAAATGATGTCCCTGCCTGCAGACAGGCAGGGACAGTGATTACTGATAGTTCATCAGAAACTCAATACTGGAATTAGCCGAGCCGGCAACCGCACCATCTGCAGTGGCGACGTACTCTGCACTGAAGGGGATTTCGTTATATCCATCGGTGATTTTTTGTGCTGTACTGGCTGTGCTGCCGTCAACCTTCAGCGATTTTCCGTTCTGGAGGATTTGGATCCCTACATTCCGGGCAGTGTTCGTGGTATCCCCTGCGCCGTCGGCTGCAGCCTGAAGCGCCAGAGTGGAATCGTCCCCTGTCGTTGTTCCTTTGAACGTTACAGAAGCCGCGGTATAGTTTGCCGCTTTGGTCGGGTCATCTTTATCGGTCGATGCCAGCTTACAGCCAACCAGTTTTATGACAAACGGAACTGCAGAGCTTGTATCACCTTTGGTGACCAGGCGATTTGTCGGCACCTGCCCCAGGCGGACCGTCAGTCCATCGGTATCGTTGTCCACAGCGCAAGGAGACGCTTTGATGGAGCCGGTAAAGTTAATTTTACCGCCATCGACAGTGATAGGATTTGGCGTGGTCGTATCTTCTGCTGCGAAAGAAGCAAATGCCGCCGACAGCAATACCGGCATAAGTGAGGCCATAATAATTTTTTTCATGCTATTACCTTTTTCCTGCAATAAAACCACACGCTGATTGCAACGTGCAGCACCTGTGAAGTATCAGAACACTAAATCACGTCCTGATATTCAGCTTAAAAACTTTTCAATAATCCATAGTTGTTAAAGTAATCAGGTTCTCCAGTTTTTTCAGTCCCATTTTTACGGCGATTCTCTTTCGATATCCATATACCGTTTTAGGATGCTTACCCAGTGATCTGGCTATTATGCTTATACTTTTCCCCGCCATAAATCCGTCCAGGATAACCACTTCAACCCAGGACAAACAAGGTAGACGAGACATACTGGAGATTAATCCTTTTATTCCGTTAAGACTGGACAACCATTCGACCGAGAAGTCTAGTGTTCTGTCTGCTTCAATGACCGTTGAAACAAACCAAAAATGGTGATAATAGAAAATAGCGAGCGGGAGAAGTTTTTTACTTGACACAAGAACACATTTTCCCCAGCAATGCTCAAGAGCAAAATCGTATGTCGATATTGGGTTAAGTATGCGCTCATCAAAGTCTATAAATTTATAGTCAGTATAACTTTCCCGGATTTTCAGTTGTCTGGCGATTTCTCTGGTTCCGAAGGTAAAACACAGCTGACGCAATGAGGCTTGCTTCTCTACTTCAGGAACACTGTCCATATCTCTTTCCATGAGAAGATGTCTATCTTTCACTGAGTTACAACCTAATCATCATCTGTTTTCTGATGCGGCGTATTTTTACACACTAACAAACGATCGTCAAAACTGATCAAGAGCAATTAACCAATAGTCAATAGCTATCAAAAATAACGATATCGATCGATTATCTGAATAACCAAATGAGGGTATTAAATAAAAAACCTTACAAAACATATAAGTAATATAAGTTTCTATAGAAACTATTTTTCTTTTAACAAAATTTGATTTTCATATAAATTTTAACTAGACACATTTTGTTTCACTTTCGCAGGTTGTACATAGCGATTATAAACGAACCATAAACGTTAACCTTCACCAAGATTAATTTCCATTTAGCTCAAGCAAAACCGGATGATTGTCAAATAGTTTTTAGAAGACAATATCAAGAGTTTTCTTTCAGCGGATCCGAAAAGTCACTTCTATCTTCCATGATAAAATCTGTTCTATACCCATCATATCCGGGTACTAAATTGATACTGGAGAAGATCGAATAAATTAAAAAGAATGCCTTAGTAAAAAGAATATTCTTACTTAGTCTCCATGCAAAATTTCAAGACTATCCTTATGAAAGATTAATTGTCCGTTAGATGTAACTCGGTTAACAATTCACGTTCGTTAAGGTCTGATGACATTTTTTGCGCATTGCACTAAAAAGACAGCAGGTTCGATCTCAGTTTTACTTTATTGGTTTAGAATCCGGCTCAGGTTTTCTGATTTTAATAAGGGGTTGCTCTGGCGGCGGTTGTGCTGTTTCAGATGCCATTCATGGCATGAGTAAAGGATATAGGGGTTACTTATGCTGGCTCCATGGGAAAAGTTATGGATCAGGGATTAGGTCCGGGCTTCACCAGAATAAACAATGACAATTATCAGGGGCAGGGCAGGGCAAGGGCAAGGTGCATATGGGATGGCACGTCTGCTGGCAAGCCACAAAATTGAGGCCGATGTATTCGTCTCCATCACCCCGGGACCGATGCAGATCCTCAAAGATGCCGGGCAGATAGATGAGGCGGTCCCGGTCGCCAGTATCAGCATGGTGGTCGCTTACAGCCCTGAGGATAACATGCGACGCAGTTTGAACAGGCCAGCAGTAAGAAAGACGGCTCGTGGCTGACTTGCTGGCGCAGAAAGATGTCTCATTCGGCCGCACCGATCCTTATGTCGATCCAAAAGGCCAGAATATTGTCTTCAGCCTGATGCTGGCTGAAAAGTATTACAACATGCCGGGTATCGCCGATGAGATTTTTGGCTCGCTGCAGAACTCAAGGAAGGAGGTCTGCTCGCCCGTCTGGAAAGCGGTCAGGTGGACGCAGCAGCAGGATACAAGATGAAGTTCACTCAGTTCATTTGCCGTATGTCGCGCTGCCGGATGAAATCAACCTCAGCAATCCGGCAATGACGAAACAGTGGTATGAAACCGTCAGTTTCACCATTAAAGACAGCAATGGCCGGGATCAGGTAGTCCACACTCAACCAATGGTGCTTTATGCGGCAGTGCTGAAAGACGCACAAGATGGTGTGGAACAGGGTCAAAAGTTCGTATCGTTTATGCAAAGCGCCGAGGGGCAGAAACTGTTCAAAGCGTTTGGCCACGCCGAACCTAAAGGAGACAGCTTATACGCCCGCTAAGAAAACCGGGCTGGGTGGCGGGATGGTTATCTGTAACGGCTCGCAATCGAAAACAGTCGGACTCGCAATCAGCGCAAATTTTGGCTCACATTAACTGCAAATCAAAAACACCCCCGGCTCACATTAAATGATAATGGACTCGCATTTATCCTGCCCGACTCGCAATCCAGTCCGCCGGGATCACAATAACTGCAAATCAACATCGTCATATCGGCAAACCGACCGCCAGCATTCTGTCACGCAGCTCGGCTGTGCGGGCAGGGTCTAACTGATTGTTAAATAATGCCCTGATTTCAGCAGGTTTTGCATCGAACTGCTCCACCATGTCCTTCAGGCGGTAACCATGCCGCGTGAGCGTTGGTTCCAGGTCATCCAGTTGACGTGACAGCACGGATTCAACCAGCGTGGCGGTAATCGGTTTTTCACCTGTCTGGTATCCTGCTTCCATCGCCAGCGTCAGGTGTAACTGGACCTGCAACGGTGTTCGCAGTTTCATCGCCAGCAGATCAACTGCTTCGGTCGTCAGAATATCTTCCGGCTTACCCTTGCTGGTGCTGGTCTTCAGCAGCCACCGGATATATTCGCGCTGGCTGCCGGTGAGCCCGTCCAGCGTAAAAATATCAGTACGATACCCGATCTCCTCCATCGTCGGACGACGCAGGTCATTACGCAGTTTTGGGTGTCCGGCCAGAACGACAGACAGCCGACCGCCACCGTCTTCAACCACTTCCATCAACCGTTTGAGCCCCGTCAGTGTATGACCGTTCAGGTCATGAGCCTCATCAACAAACAGTGCAACCGGGCGCTTACCTTTTTTGACCAGTTCCTGCAGCTCACGCTCGCGGCGTTCACCCTGTTTAGGGATCTGCACCTGCTTATCCTGCGCCAGGTCGTAAAACAGGGCGTTAATCAGCGTGGCAAGACGGACGCTTTGTTTGTCCACCGACAGTGAACGGGCGACAATGATTTTGTTTTCATCCATCAGTTGCTGCTGCAGGCGTCGCAGGGTGACGGTTTTACCGCTGGCCCATTACATGGCGAAGGGAAGCAGTTTGAATGTGTTTGCGACGTGGATTAACTGACCTAATAAGGTGAAGACCTTTGATAATCAGCGAAATGCAACGCAAGCTTGCCACATGGGCAGCCACCAACCCGTCCCGACGGGTTGAACGGCTACTGCGTCTGATAACACAACCAGAATGGCTGGCTGAAGCGGCGCGGATCACACTTGCATCAAAGGGGGCGCATACCCCCGGCGTTGATGGTGTGAACAAAACAACGCTACAGGCCAGACTGGCTGCTGAGCTACAAATACGCAGGGATGAACTTCTCTCAGGTTGTTACCACCCTCTGCCAGTCAGACGGGTTTATATCCCCAAAAGCAACGGCAAACAGCGACTACTGGGTATCCCCACACTGCGAGATCGTATTGTTCAGCGGGCCATGCTGATGGTGATGGAGCCGATATGGGAGCGTGATTTTCATACCCTCTCGTATGGCTTCCGACCTGAACGCAGCGTCCATCACGCGATCCGCACGGTGAAGTTACAGCTTACCGATTGTAGGGAAACACGAGGACGCTGGGTGATTGAAGGCGACCTGTCCAGTTACTTTGACACCGTACATCATCGGCTGCTGATGAAGGCCGTCCGCCGCAGGATCAGTGACACACGCTTTATGAGCCTGTTGTGGAAAGCCATCAAGGCCGGGCACATTGATGTCGGTCTCTTTCGGGCGGCCAGAGAAGGCGTACCGCAGGGTGGCGTAATATCGCCGCTGCTGTCGAATATCATGCTCAATGAGTTCGATCAGTATCTGCATACGCGCTACCTGAGCGGGAAAGCCCGAAAGGATCGCTGGTACTGCAATAACAGCATCCAGCGAGACCGAAGCACCGCAGTCAGAGAAAACTGGCAATGGAAACCTGCTGTAGCGTACTGCCGGTATGCCGATGACTTCGTGCTTATCGTCAAAGGCACCAAAGCACAGGCAGAAGCCATCAGGGAGGAGTGTCGGGGTGTGCTTGAAGACAGCCTGAAACTCAGGCTGAACAACGGGCCGTTTTGCTGGTTGATACTGGTTTTGTCATGAGTAATCACCTCTGGTTGAGAGTTTACTCACTTAGTCGCGTGTCCACTATTGGCGGGTAAGATCAAATGGCGCTCTGGCGCAGATTGAAGTGCTTATGCAACAACTGGACGATGTTTCGATGCTGACCCGCAGTATCGGGGGAAAAACCGCGCTGGACTGGGCTATGAAGCAGGATTTCCGTTGCGGCTGCTGGTTGATGGATAAACCAGAAGCGGCGATGAAAGCTATTACCCGTAATCTCGATCGCAGCATATGGCGAGACCTGATGAAGAAGTCGGGCATGCTTTCGCTCATGGATGCTCAGGCTCGTGAGCAGTGGTACAACAGCCTGGAAAAGGACGATATTCCCGCTGTCAGTGAAGCCAATATCCTCAGTACGTTTGAGCAGTTGCACCAGAGCAAAGGCGAGGTGTTTGAGCGTGGGGGGATCAACGTGTTTAAAGGGCTGAGCTGGGATTTTAAGAGCAATAGCCCATGTAAGTTCGGGAAAAAGATCATCGTTACGGGACTGGTCAAATGTGATCGGTGGGGATTTGGGCTTAACTGGGGTTGGCAACGTGATCGGCTTGCAGACCTTGAACGCATGCTGATGCTTCTTGATGGCAAACCGGTTCCCGACAACCGCACTGACATTACCCGTCGTCTCAGCGATCATATCCATGCTAACAGGCACAGTAACTGTTATGAGGATGAGATGTTTGCAATCAAATACTTTCAGAAGGGAACCGCGCATATCACGTTTAAGCGACCGGAACTGGTCGACAAACTGAATGACATCATTGCCAGGCACTATCCGGGAACACTGGCAGCAAGGTAGAGTTGATTATCATTGATGAAAATCACTTACACCAGCACTTACATAGGAAAATTTGTTGGTGTAAAAAAGACAGAATTACATCGTAACTATATGAATTTAATGATGCCGATAATAGGAGTCGAACCTACGACCTTCGCATTACGAATGCGCTGCTCTACCAACTGAGCTATATCGGCCCTGAGAGGCCGGTTACGAGCGTAACCACGGGGCAAAAGGTTAGATCTAACCGGGTGATGCGTCAATGCCCTTTTGATTCAAACGGCTATTTTTGCATCACCCGCGTTTTATTTACGCACGAATCGTATCGTCGCCGAAGCCGATCCACTTGTAGGTGGTCAGTGCTTCCAGCCCCATCGGACCGCGCGCGTGCAGTTTTTGCGTGCTGACCGCCACTTCTGCTCCCAGACCGAACTGGCCGCCGTCGGTGAAGCGGGTGGAGGCGTTCACGTACACCGCGGATGAATCCACTTCGTTCACGAAGCGATCGGCATTGCGAAGGGTACGCGTCAAAATCGCGTCAGAGTGCTGCGTGCCGTGTTCACGAATGTGCGCAATAGCGTCATCGAGATCGGCAACCACCTTCACGTTCAAGTCCAGCGACAGGAATTCATCGTCATACTGCTCGGCTTTAACGGGAACCACGTTTGCCGGGCCGTCCTGAAGCAGCGCGAGCGCGTTGGCATCAGCATGCAGCGTCACGCCGCTCTCCGCCATCTGCTTGCTCAGCGCAGGCAGGAAGGCGTTCGCGATACCCTGATGCACCAGCAGCGTTTCTACCGTATTGCAGGTGCTCGGACGCTGGGTTTTGGCGTTCACGATAATCTTCAGCGCCGATTCAATCTCAGCGGTGTCATCCACCACGATATGGCACACGCCGATTCCGCCGGTGATCACCGGTATCGTCGACTGTTCGCGGCACAGCTTGTGCAAGCCCGCGCCGCCGCGTGGGATCAGCATGTCGATATATTTGTCCATGCGCAGCATCTCGTTCACCAGCGCACGGTCGGGGCTTTCAATCGCCTGCACGGCGCCCGCAGGCAGACCACACTCTTCCAGCGCCTGCTGGATGACGTTCACCGTCGCGGCGTTGGTGCGCCAGGTCTCTTTCCCACCGCGCAGAATGGCGGCGTTGCCGGTTTTCAGGCACAGGGAGGCGACGTCAACGGTCACGTTTGGACGCGCTTCGTAAATGACGCCAATCACGCCGAGCGGCACGCGGCGACGCTCCAGACGTAAGCCGCTGTCGAGCAGCCCACCGTCAATCACCTGCCCTACCGGGTCAGCGAGGCTGCAGACCTGACGAACATCGTCGGCAATGCCTTTCAGGCGCGCAGGATTCAGCGCCAGACGGTCAAGCATCGCTTCGCTCAGGCCGTTGCGGCGGGCTTCCAGCAGATCCTGCTCGTTGGCGAGCAGGATCTGCTCGGACTGTGATTCCAGATAATCAGCGATTTTTTCCAGCACGCGGTTTTTCTCACGGCTGGAAAGGAGCGCCAGTTTGTAAGAGGCGGCCTTCGCGGCGGCGCCCATTTGTTCCAGCATGTTCTGGCTCCTTAACGAATAATCATGTCATCGCGATGCACGGCAACCGGGCCGTACTCATAGCCCAGAATGGCGTCGATTTGCTGCGAGTGATGGCCCGCGATGCGGCGCAGCGCGTCGCTGTTATAGCGGCTCACGCCGTGGGCAATATCCCGGCCTTCGAGGTTACGTATACGAATCACTTCACCACGCGAGAAGTTGCCTGTCACGCTTTTAATTCCTTTTGGAAGCAATGAGCTTCCTCTTTCCAGAATTGCGGCGGTGGCGCCTTCGTCCACGGTGAGCTCGCCTGCCGGAGGCGCACCGAAAATCCAGCGCTTGCGGTTTTCCAGCGGGGATTCCTGGGCGTGGAAGCGCGTGCCCACAGAGATGCCTTCCATCACGTCGCCAATCACGCCCGGGCGGCTGCCCGCCGCAATGATGGTGTCGATGCCGGCGCGACAGGCCACGTCGGCGGCCTGCAGCTTAGTGCCCATTCCGCCGGTGCCGAGGCCAGACACGCTGTCGCCCGCGACGGCGCGCAGCGCATCGTCGATGCCGTGAACGTCGGTAATCAGTTCCGCTTCAGGGTTGGAGCGCGGATCGGCGGTGAACAGCCCCTGCTGGTCGGTGAGGAGCAGTAATTTATCCGCACCCGCCAGAATGGCCGCCAGCGCGGAGAGATTGTCGTTGTCGCCCACTTTGATTTCAGCGGTGGCGACGGCATCGTTCTCGTTAATCACTGGAACAATGTTGTTGTCGAGCAGCGCACGCAGCGTATCGCGCGCGTTCAGGAAGCGCTCTCTGTCTTCCATGTCCGCGCGCGTCAGCAGCATCTGCCCGACGTGAATGCCATAGATGGAGAACAGCTGTTCCCAGAGTTGAATGAGACGGCTTTGTCCCACGGCGGCCAGCAGCTGCTTGGAGGCGATCGTCGCGGGGAGTTCGGGGTAGCCCAGATGTTCACGCCCGGCGGCAATCGCCCCGGAGGTCACGATAACGATACGATGCCCTGCGGCATGCAGCTGAGCGCACTGGCGTACAAGCTCAACAATGTGGGCGCGATTTAGGCGGCGCGATCCGCCTGTTAACACACTGGTACCGAGTTTTACCACCAGCGTCTGGCTATCACTCATGATTCTCTGCCGTTCAACAATAAGGGAAAATGATGTTAATCAGACGTTTTAACAGGTGTGAGCCTCGTTGCCAACTGCCTTAACAGTTCGCGAAACACTTTGTTGCGCGGGATCAGGAAGCGTAGCGGCAGACGTTGACACTTTTATTACCGAAATAATAAATCACAGTTTTTTAAAATTATTCTTAGATTGTCATAAAACTTTCATTCCAGAACGATAAAACCCTTCCTGTTTTTTCACGGGACTTAAGCATGAGCTTATCGTCCAGCGAATTTTTAGCGCGTATATAACACTCAGGATTGAAAATGAAAAAGAGTACTCTGGCATTAGTGGTAATGGGCGTGGTGGCTTCCGCATATGTTCACGCAGCTGAAGTTTATAATAAAAACGGGAATAAACTGGACGTGTACGGCAAAGTTAAAGCAATGCACTACATCAGTGATGATGATTCTAAAGACGGTGACCAGACTTACGTGCGTTTTGGCTTTAAAGGCGAAACGCAGATTAACGATCGGCTGACCGGCTATGGCCGTTGGGAAGCGGAGTTTTCCGGCAACAAGGCCGAGAGCGACTCCTCACAGAAAACCCGTCTCGCGTTTGCGGGTCTGAAACTCAAAGATTTTGGCTCCCTGGACTACGGTCGTAACCTGGGCGCACTGTATGACGTGGAAGCATGGACCGATATGTTCCCGGAATTCGGCGGCGACTCTTCCGCGCAGACCGATAACTTCATGACCAAGCGTTCCACCGGCCTGGCGACCTACCGTAACACTGACTTCTTCGGCGCTATCGACGGTCTGGACATGACCCTGCAGTATCAGGGTAAAAACGAAAACCGCGACGCCAAAAAACAGAACGGCGACGGTTTTGGTACTTCTCTGACCTATGATTTCGGCGGCAGCGATTTCGCTATCAGTGGCGCATACACCAACTCTGACCGCACCAACGATCAGAACCTGCTGGCACGCGGTGAAGGCAAGAAAGCGGAAGCCTGGGCAACCGGTCTGAAATATGACGCGAACGATGTTTACCTGGCGGCAATGTATTCTGAAACCCGTAATATGACCCCAATTTCAGGTGGTTTTGCAAATAAAGCGCAGAACTTCGAAGTGGTAGCGCAATATCAGTTTGACTTTGGCCTGCGTCCATCCCTGGGCTACGTTCAGTCCAAAGGCAAGGATATCGAAGGTATCGGTGATGAAGATCTCGTGAAATACATCGACGTGGGCGCGACCTATTATTTCAACAAAAATATGTCTGCGTTTGTTGATTATAAAATTAACCAGATCGATGACGATAATAAGCTGGGCGTGAGCAGCGATGACATCGTCGCGCTGGGTGTGACGTACCAGTTCTAATCGTATGGAAATAAAAAAACCGGCTCGATGCCGGTTTTTTTTATTGTCGGGGATAAATGCGGTCTGGTGCCCTCACCCCGGCCCTCTCCCACAGGGAGAGGGGGAAGACCATCAGGCCGTCAGCTTAACCGCTTCGCTGGAAAAGTCATCCGCCGGTTCCAGCTTCAGATCCAGCGTTGCCAGCAAGGCGGTTGCCTTGCCGAGGTACTCTTTCAGCGTATGCTCCAGGCGGTCGATCACTTCCTGATCTTTGATCGGTGCAGCTTGCCAGTTCCCGTCTTTATTGAACAGGCCAAACTGGTAGCTATAGGTAAAGCGTTTTTCCTGTGCTTCCATTTCCATCCACCAGCCCCAAAACTCACGTTTTTCAGGTGCTGGCTTCACGTTGACGCAAACAGCCAGGCAGTCGAAAAAAAAGCGATTCTCTTCACACTGCTCTTCTCGAATATACGGGCCAAGAGCCATGAACTTCTTAATCAGTCTACTTTTCGGGTGTCCACTCGGTAACGTCATTGCGATCTCCTTTTGTGAAGCCACTGTTTTACCAAACCATCAAAATTTAGCAAACTATTAACACAATCTCTGAGCGATCCAGCGGGTAATCTCCCGTAACGCCTTGTCAAAATTCTGATACACCGGGCTGAACGGCACTTCGAGCAGTTTGCCATCCGCAGATGACGAAGTGATTAAGCGCGATTCTTCCTCCGGACTGAAAGGATCGTTCTTCCAGAAGCCTGACAGCATCGGCGTCGGGCACCGGCGCCCCAGCAACCCCTGGGTTTTTAACGAGTAGCGGTTAAGTTCAATACGCAGCGCTTCGTCTGATGCATCATGCATGCCAAGGCGGCTCGCCAGCACGTCCAGGTACATTTCCGGCACGCTCCCCTGGCGGGCCGGATCGCTGAGCAGGGCATGTACCACCGGGCCAAGACAGGCCACCGCTTTCAGGCGGGATGACTCAAGGTAAGCCAGACGCACCGCGACGTTTGCACCGAAGCGGAAACCAAACGCCGCCACGCGGGTATGGTCGACCCAGGGGATATTTTCCAGCGCTTTTAGCGCATGCTGGTGCAGCAGGCTCGAATCCTGAGTCAGCTTCCACTTCGACGAGAAACCAATAGAAGGCATGTCGAGCGTCAGCATCGCGATCCCTTTTGGTGCGAAATAGCGCTCATACAGGCTGTAATAGTCAATCTGCAGCGAATCCAGCCCACCGCACATCAGCACCGTCGGGAACGGGCCGTCGCCTTCAGGCATATGCAGGAACCCGGTGACGGGTGCACCGCCCGGTATCGTGAACTCAAGCTCGCGCATCTGGCCCGGCAGACGCTGCGCCGCCTCTTCATAGGCACGATTTGCCAGCGCCTGAGCCTGCTCTGCAAGTTCGTCCCCTTTCAGATGCGGGTAAGCAGCAATGGCGTAAAGATTGGCCGCATGCAGCCAGTGCTTCCCGCTAATCGCAGCATCTTCTTCCTGGCTCGCCTTTTGCTGCCAGAGCATTGCCTGTTTAGACCATTCGTAAATCCAGTTGCCGCCGCGATAGCCCACCACCGTATCGTAAAGTTCGCTGTCGGTCCGTTCAGATTCGCTCATGACGATACGCGCCTGCACGTCGAGGATTTCACGCGGATCGATTCCGCGCCAGATCCACATCAGGCGGTTAATCATACGATACCAGTGGGGCACGTTTTTGCCGTCTAACGCTGACTGCACGGAAGGCATGATGCCAGGGTTAAACCGACGCACCAGCGTCGACGTTTCAGGGTGCTTGAAACGGGGTTTGAAGAGAGTCTCGGTGAGATTCGCCTGCGTCATTGCGTTGCCTCCATGGATACGTCAGATGAAGACTATTGTAACGCGCTGCAGGCTAAAAAGAACAACGCCCGGCATAGCCGGGCGTGTAAAGTTACGTACTGGTATTAGCGGCCTGAAATAGGCGGTACGAAGACCACGCCCATATCCCATGGCTGTTCAATCCAGGTATCCTGCGGGATATCAATCACGTAATCGTCAACCAGTGGGCGACCAGCAGGTTTGGCGAAGATCGTGACGAAGTGCGCTTTTGGATACATTTCGCGGATAGCCACCGCGGTGCCGCCGGTATCCACAAGGTCATCAATTACGATGAAGCCTTCACCGTCGCCTTCCGCGCGCTTCAGCACGGTCAGCTCACGCTGGTTGTCGTGGTCATAGCTGGAGATACATACGGTATCGACATGACGAATACCCAGCTCACGTGCCAGCAACGCCCCCGGTACCAGACCGCCACGGCTAACGGCAATAATGCCTTTCCACTGTTCGGAAGGCATCAGACGCGCAGCCAGTTTGCGTGCGTGAATCTGCAACATGTCCCAGGTGACGACGTATTTTTCGCTCATGTGAAGTGTCCCAGCCTGTTTATATACGGCTTAAAAAGTGTTCGAGGGGGAAATAGGTTGCGCGAGATTATAGAGATCTGACGCACTAAAAACCAGTGTTTAGCGCCCTGAGCCTGAGTTTTTACATGCTTTATGCTACCCGCCGCCGGAGAAAGTGGTATTCTCAGAGGCATCTCGCAAGCCTGTCTTGTGGTAACTATTAACCTGCTAACCCTGTGACCTGCAACACTGTTTTGCAGCGCCTCGACAAGGAGACTTATCGTGTCTGAACTGTCTCAGTTATCTCCACAGCCCCTGTGGGATATTTTTGCCAAAATCTGCTCTATTCCGCACCCTTCCTATCACGAAGAACAGCTCGCCGAACACATTATGGGTTGGGCAAAAGAAAAGGGCCTGCACGCCGAGCGCGACCAGGTTGGCAACATTCTGATCCGTAAACCTGCCACCGCAGGCATGGAAAACCGCAAACCGGTTGTCCTGCAGGCGCACCTGGACATGGTTCCGCAGAAAAACAACGACACCGTTCACGACTTCACCAAAGATCCTATCCAGCCGTACATCGACGGCGAGTGGGTGAAAGCGCGCGGCACGACCCTGGGCGCGGACAACGGCATCGGCATGGCTTCTGCCCTGGCGGTGCTGGCTGACGACGGCGTGGAGCACGGTCCGCTGGAAGTGCTTCTGACCATGACCGAAGAAGCGGGCATGGACGGCGCGTTCGGTCTGCAGGCGAACTGGCTGCAGGCGGATATCCTGATCAACACCGACTCCGAAGAAGAAGGTGAGATCTACATGGGCTGCGCGGGCGGGATCGACTTCATCTCCACCCTGCCGCTGTCCCGTGAAGCCATTCCTGCTGGCTTCGAGACCTTCAAGCTGACGCTGAAAGGGCTGAAGGGCGGCCACTCCGGCGGCGATATTCACCTGGGCCTGGGCAACGCAAACAAACTGCTGGCGCGCTTCCTGGCTGGCCACGCGGCCGAGCTGGATCTGCGCCTCGTGGATTTCAACGGCGGCACCCTGCGCAACGCGATCCCGCGTGAAGCCTTCGCCACCGTTGCCGTGCCTGCGGCAAAAGCGGACGAGCTGAAAAAACTCTCCAGCGTTTATCTCGACATCCTGAAAAACGAGCTGTCTGAGAAAGAGAAAAACCTGACCGTGGTGCTGGAATCCGTCTCCACGGATAAAGCGGCGCTGACCGCGCAGTCTCGCGACAGCTTTGTTCAGCTGCTGAACGCGACGCCAAACGGCGTAATCCGCAACTCTGACGTCGCGAAAGGCGTGGTCGAAACCTCGCTGAACGTGGGCGTGGTCACCATGGCTGACGACAGCGCAGAGATCATCTGCCTGATCCGTTCCCTGATCGACAGCGGTAAAGAGTACGTGGTGAGCATGCTGGAATCTCTGGGCACGCTGGCGGGCGCGAAAACGTCTGCAAAAGGCAGCTACCCGGGCTGGCAGCCGGATGCAACCTCTCCGGTCATGGCGCTGGTGCGCGAGACTTACCAGCGTCTGTTCAACAGCACGCCGAACATTCAGGTTATCCACGCGGGTCTGGAATGTGGTCTGTTCAAGAAGCCGTATCCGGACATGGACATGGTTTCTATCGGGCCAACCATTACCGGTCCGCACTCGCCGGATGAGCAGGTTCATATCGAAAGCGTCGGTCACTACTGGACGCTGCTGACTGAACTCCTGAAGGCGATCCCGGTTAAGTAATGCCCTCACCCCAGCCCTCTCCCTGTGGGAGAGGGTGAACTCACCTGCTTTTTTACAATCCCAATACCAGCTGTCGCTCTAGCTGCGGATCCAGCAGCGTGACGTGTAATCCCACCAGCCTGACCCCTCGCCCGCCTCGTCTTTCTTCCCATGCTTTTTTCGCCGTCGCAATAAGATCGTCTTTATTCAGACGCGGCCAGACGTGTTCCTGCGTGGTCTGCTGGAAGTCGTTGAATTTTAATTTGATACCCTGACGGGCAATGAGAAGGTCCGGCTTCACCTTGATTAAGCGTCGTTCCAGCTCAGGGTAAAGCTGTTCCGTGATAATGGTTTCGCAGTCCGCCCAGTCATGAATGTCTTCGATGAGGGTTCGCTCAACCCCAACGGACTTCCGCAGCCGTTCGTTGTTAACGTCACGATCGTCAATGCCCTGGCTGCGCTCCCACAGCACGCGGCCAAACTTCCCAAACCGCTTGAGCAGCATGGCGAGATCGCTTCGCTGCACGTCTTCGCAGGTGCGTAACCCCATGCTTTCAAGCTTTGCGGCGGAGACTTTACCCACCCCGGGAATTTTGCCAAGCGGCAGCGTTTTTAAGAATGCAGGCACCTCTTCCGGCGTGATGACGTACTGACCGTTGGGCTTATTTAAATCGGAGGCGATTTTGGCGAGAAACTTCACCGGCGCCACACCCGCAGACGCCGTCAGATTCAGCTCGTTGAAAATCGTCTGGCGGATCTCCTGCGCCATCAGCGTGGCGGAGCCGTGGCAGTGCACGCTGTCGGTCACATCAAGATAGGCTTCGTCCAGAGACAGCGGTTCAATCAGGGAAGTGTAACGAGAGAAAATCTCACGAATATGCACGGAGGCTTCTTTGTAGGCCTCGAAGCGGCCAGGTAAAAGCGTGAGATGGGGGCAGAGTTTCAGCGCCGTCGCCGTCGGCATCGCGCTGCGCACGCCAAATTTGCGCGCGGGATAGTTGGCGGTGCTGATCACACCACGCTGAACGCGGCTGCCGCCAATGGCGATGGGAATATCCCGCAGCGCCGGGTTGTCACGCATCTCCACTGCGGCAAAAAAGCAGTCCATATCGACATGGATTATTTTGCGCATCGGTCACACCACCACATGTATTTATATACAGTATAACAAAAGGCGAAAAATGCGTCAGCTGTTTTCATGTCTCACATTTGTCATAAAAAGATGTTACATGTAATCAAAATAAAAGCTTTATATACATACACTTAATAAATAAATGGAGAATATTTATTCATGAAGAAAATCATTTCGTTTTCATTATTTTTCCTGGCGAGCGCAGCATTAGCCAATCCGGAGATCGTTGCGCATCGAGGCGGCACTGCCGATGCGCCTGAAAATACTCTTCCGGCAATCAAGCTGGCGCTTGAGAACCAGGCGCAGGTGATTTGGGTTACCGTTCAGTTAAGCCGGGATGGGGTTCCGGTGCTGTATCGCCCAAGCGACCTGAAAGCGTTAACCGATCAGCAAGGAAAAGTGTCGCAATATTCATTTGCGGAGCTGGCTAAGGTGGATACCAGCGTCAAGTGGAAGGATAAGGGACTGCCGGAAAACCTGCTTCACACTTCGATACCTACGCTGAAATCGGTGCTGACGACCTGGCCCGATACGCGATTTTTTATTGATATCAAATCCCCTGATGCCGATCCGAGCACGATGGGTAAGCGGCTGCTTGACGTATTGAAAGAAACCAACAGTCTGAATCGGGTCCGCATCTATTCAACAGAAGATCGTTACCTGGAAGCATTACCCGCCGAAATCCCTCGCTTTGTTACCCGCAGCGAAACGCGCACGCGTCTGGCCAATATTTCGTTAAGCCACGAATGCCTTCCACCCTCCCAAAAAATGAATGAGTACTGGTACGGACTGGAGTTAAACAGAAAGGTCGAAGTGGTCGAGAAATTTACCTTAGGTGAAGGCATCTCCCCTGCAACCTTAACCTGGGATAAAGAAGCCGTTGATTGCTTCCGCTCCCAGGGCAATGCGCATTTGATTTTTATCGGCGTGAACTCTGATGAAGATTATCAGAAAGCCAGGGCGTTGGGTGCTGAAGGGGTACTGGTGGATTCACCCGCGAAAGCGAAAAGCTGGGCAAAATAAGCAACAAAGGCCGCAGGACGCGGCCTTTCTATTAGATAATTCTATTTTGCAGACGCTGCTGCTCGCGTGCCATTTTTTTTCTGCGGGCATCGCAGGGCTCCGGGCAGTCGCAGACCTTTTCCATCCCAATGGAGGAAATACCGCCGCAGCTGCCCTGAATGCTTTTCCGCTTAACGATCCAGCCTAACGACATGCCGAACACCACCAGCACAAACGCCACAAAGGTTGCCAGAAACGTCAGCATCATCAGCCTCCAAAATCATCGAGCATGATGTTCTCGTCTTCCACGCCGAGATCTTTAAGCATCTTAATCACGGCGGCGTTCATCATCGGCGGTCCACACATATAGAATTCGCAGTCTTCTGGCGCCGGGTGCTGCTTGAGGTAGTTTTCGTACAGCACGTTGTGGATGAAGCCCGTATAGCCCGTCCAGTTATCTTCCGGCTGCGGATCGGAGAGCGCCACGTGGAAGGTAAAATTCGGATTCTCACGCGCCAGCTGTTCAAATTCATCGTCATAGAACATTTCGCGCAGCGAGCGCGCGCCGTACCAGAAGCTGATTTTACGCTTGCTGCCAAGCCTTTTGAGCTGGTCAAAAATGTGCGATCGCATCGGGGCCATACCGGCGCCGCCGCCGATAAAGACCATTTCCGCGTCGGTATCTTTGGCAAAGAATTCGCCGAACGGGCCGGAGATCGTCACTTTGTCGCCAGGCTTGAGGGACCAGATATACGATGACATCACGCCCGGTGGCGCATCCGGCACGTTAGGCGGCGGCGTGGCGATACGCACGTTGAGCATGATAATGCCCTTCTCTTCCGGGTAGTTAGCCATTGAGTAAGCGCGCAGCGTTGGCTCTTTCACGTCTGAGACAAAACGGAAAAGATTAAATTTATCCCAGTCCGCGCGGTATTCATCCGGCACGTCGAAGTCCGCGTAGGCCACGGTATGCTCAGGACACTCAATCTGAATATACCCGCCCGCACGGAACGGAACGCTCTCCCCTTCAGGAACGCGCAGCTTGAGCTCTTTAATGAAGGTGGCTTTGTTATCGTTAGAGATAACCTCGCACGCCCATTTTTTGACGCCGAAAATCTCTTCCGGCAGCTCAATCTTCATGTTCTGACGCACCGCAACCTGGCAGGCCAGACGGCATCCCTCTTTTGCCTCGCGCTTCGTGATATGCGCCAGCTCGGTTGGCAGGATATCACCGCCACCCTCTTTTACTTTTACGCGGCACTGTCCGCATGACCCGCCGCCGCCGCAGGCTGAGGAGACAAATATCCCGCTGCCGGAGAGCGTATTAAGCAGCTTGTCTCCGGCCGGAGCGCGGATCTGATTTTGCGGTTCATCGTTGATATCAATAATGACATCGCCGGAATTCACCAGCTTTGCGCGCGCGGCCAGGATCAGCCCCGACAGCACCAGTACAATCAGCGTGAACATCACCACGCCAAGAATGATTTCCATTAGTTAGCCCTTATAGCTGCACACCGGAGAAGGACATAAAACCTAATGCCATCAGCCCGGTGGTGATAAAGGTGATCCCTAAGCCGCGCAGACCCGCAGGCACGTTGGCGTATTTAATTTTTTCGCGTATCCCCGCCATGGTGACAATCGCCAGCATCCAGCCGATGCCGGAGCCAAAGCCATAGACGACGGATTCACTGAAGTTGTAATCGCGTTGAACCATAAACGAGACGCCGCCAAAGATGGCGCAGTTCACCGCGATCAGCGGCAGGAAGATCCCCAGCGCGTTGTAGAGCGACGGGAAATACTTGTCGAGGATCATCTCAAGTATCTGCACCAGGGCGGCAATCACACCAATAAAGGTGATGAAGTTCAGGAAGCTGAGATCAACGCCCTCCACCAGCGCGCCGTCCCGCAGAACGTAATTGAACACCATGTTATTGATAGGCACGGAAAGCCCGAGCACGACCGTCACCGCCACGCCCAGACCAAATGCCGTCGACACCTTTTTGGATACCGCGAGGAAGGTACACATGCCCAGGAAGAACGCGAGCGCCATGTTTTCAACAAACACCGCGCGCACAAATAAACTCAGGTAATGAGCCATTGTCGGTTACTCCTTTTCCTGCTGCTCAGGCTTCAACGTACGAATCAGCCAGATCAGCAAACCGATAATGAAAAATGCGCTTGGCGCCAGCAGGAACAGACCGTTTGGCAAATACCAACCGCCATTCTGCACCGTATCCAGCACCGGGATGCCAAACAGCTTGCCGCTGCCAATCAGCTCGCGCAGGAAGCCTACCGTCAGCAGGATCACGCCGTAACCGAGGCCGTTGCCGATACCGTCCATAAAGCTCGCCAGCGGCGGCATCTTCATGGCATAGGCTTCTGCCCGCCCCATCACAATACAGTTGGTGATGATCAGGCCAACAAACACCGAGAGCTGTTTTGAGGTTTCGTAGGCAAACGCGCGCAGCAGCTGATCCACCACGATCACCAGCGAGGCGATGATCGCCATCTGCACGATGATCCTCACGCTGTTCGGGATGTGGTGGCGGATCATGGAGATAAACATGCTGGAAAACGCTGTAACCAGCGTTACCGCCAGCGTCATCACGACCGCCGTTTCCAGCTTGGTTGTTACCGCCAGCGCCGAGCACACGCCCAGCACCTGCAGAGTTATCGGGTTATTGGCTAACAGTGGGCCAATGAGCACCTTTTTGACTTCTTTCAGTTCACCCGCATCAGCCATTGTTTAGCGCTCTTTCACGTACGTTTTTCAGGAAAGGACCAAAGCCCAACTCGCCCATCCAGAAGTCAAAACTGTGCTGCACCCCGTTAGAGGTGAGCGTTGCCCCTGAAAGTCCGTCTACGGCGTAGTCGTCGCCCGGACGCGCGGCCCCTTTCATCACCCTCAACGCGGGCTGGCCGTTGTCGTCGAGCACCTTCTTGCCGACAAACTGCGCACGCCAGTTAGGGTTTTCCACTTCGCCACCCAGTCCCGGGGTTTCACCCTGGTCATAATACGTAATGCCTTTGACCGTACGGCCATCGGTATCCAGCGCCACGAAGGCGTACATCATCGACCATAGCCCGTTGCCGTAGATGGGCAAAACCACCTCCTGCACGCGCTTCTGTTCGTCGCGGACCAGGTAGATCTCCGCGAAATTGCTGCGGCGCTTAATCCCCGCAGGATCCTGTGATGCATCCAGCACGGTGCTCATCTGCGGATCTTTTAGCGCCTGCGCCTGGTTATATTTCGCAGGGTCTTTGTCCAGCAGTTCACCGGTTTTTAAATCCACCAGCCGTGCGGAGATGCGTTCGGCAAACACGTCTGCAACGTCATCCTTCGTCATGCCTTCCTGCATCAGCCCGGCGACGGCGAGGATATTGCGCTGTTTATCCAGCGCGCGCTGTTCCTGCTGCAGCGGCTTTAACCCCACGGCAGAGCCCGCCACCACGATAGAACAGACCAGGCAAAGCACCAGCACCACCAGCAGCGTTTTGCCGATGCTGTCGTTCGATTTAATTTCAGCCACGCGCCTTCCTCCGCTTAATGTTGGCACGCACGACCAGATAGTCGAACAGCGGCGCAAACAGGTTGGCAAATAAAATGGCCAACATCATCCCTTCCGGATACGCCGGGTTGACCACGCGGATCAGGACGCACATCACGCCAATGAGCACCCCGTAGCTCCATTTACCTTTATCGGTAAACGAGGCTGAGACCGGGTCAGTCGCCATAAACATCATGCCGAAGGCAAAGCCGCCGAGAACCAGATGCCAGTACCAGGGCATGGAGAACATCGGGTTGGTATCTGAACCTATGAGGTTGAACAGCGTGGCGGTGAGCACCATGCCCACCATAACGCCCGCCACGATGCGCCAGGAGGCCACGCGCCCAAACAGAATGATCGCGCCGCCAATCAAGATCATCAGCGTAGAAACTTCCCCGATGGAGCCAGGGATGTTGCCGATAAAGGCGTCAAACCAGGTAACGGGCTGGCCCGTCGCGTTGTTCACCAGCGTTTCGCCGCCGTGGGCCGCCCACTGCGAAAGCGGCGTTGCGCCTGAGAAGCCGTCCGCTGCCGTCCACACCAGGTCACCGGAGATCTGCGCCGGATACGCAAAGAACAGGAAGGCACGCCCCGCCAGCGCCGGGTTGAGGAAGTTACGCCCGGTGCCGCCGAAGATCTCTTTAGCAATCACCACGCCAAAGCTGATCCCCATCGCCGCCTGCCAGAGCGGCAGCGTCGGTGGGACAATCAGCGCAAACAGAATCGAGGTGACAAAAAAGCCTTCGTTGATCTCATGCTTGCGAATGATGGCGAACAGCACTTCCCAGAAGCCGCCCACGATAAAGACGGTGATGTAGATCGGAAGGAAGAAGACCGCACCCAGCGTCATCATGCTTATCCAGCCCGCATCGGCGCTAAAGCTTACGCCCAGGGACTGCGCCAGACGATAGTGCCAGTCAGACTGAATCACCTGCGCCAGCTGCTGCGCATCGTACATATGGTGCAGCGCCGGAATGGTCTGCAGGCCGACGTTGTACATGCCCCAGAACATGGCCGGGAAGACCGCAAACCAGACCAGAATCATCATTCGCTTCAGGTCGATGGCGTCGCGAACGTGTGCCGCCCCTTTCGTCACCAGCCCCGGCGTGTAGAAGATCGTCGTTGTCGCTTCGTAGAGCGGGTAATACTTCTTCAGTTTGCCTTCGGTAAAGTGCGGCTCAATTTTTTCAAAGAGGTGTTTTAAGCCCATCAGTTATCCTTCCTGCTCAATGCGGGTTAACACCTCGCGCAATACCGGTCCGTATTCGTATTTCCCCGGACAGACATAGGTACAGAGCGCCAAATCTTCTTCGTCCAGCTCAAGGCAGCCCAGCGCCTGCGCGCCGTCGGTATCTCCTGCCAGCAGATCGCGCAGCAGGACGGTCGGCAGAATATCCAGCGGCATCACGCGCTCGTAGTTGCCAATGGGAACCATGGCGCGCTCACCGCCGTGGGTGCTGGTGGAAAAGTTAAAGAGCTTATGGCGCAGGAAGTGCCCCAGCGTGGTGCGGGTCACGGAGTATTTTTCAGCACCGGGCAAAACCCAGCCGAACAGCTCTTTCTCGCGTCCTTCCTGAACGACGCTGACCTGAAGATGGAAGCGCCCCAGGTAAGCCTGCGGGCCAACAGCCTGGCGTCCACCAAGCACCGAGCCGGAAATCAGGCGGTTTTCACCTTCTTTTGTTTCACCGACCAGGAGTTCATTGATGTCCGCCCCCAGCAGCGTACGCACCAGACGCGGGTTTGCAGCCTGCGGTCCGCCAATGGCAACGACGCGCTCGGTGCACAATTCGCCGGTCGTAAAAAGCTTTCCGATGGCAATCACGTCCTGGTAATTAAGATGCCAGACCTGTTTCGTCAGGCTCACCGGTTCAAGGAAATGAATGTGGGTGCCAGCCAGCCCCGCCGGATGCGGGCCGGCGAAGGCGTTAAAGGTAACTTGCCCCTGAGGATGGCCGCCGAGCTTGCCGCCGCTCGCCTGGCAGACGTGTATTTTCCCTGCCGTCAGGCGCGTTAGCACCGTTAGCCCGGCATCAAAAGCCGCGCGCTGCGCCAGAATGACAGGCTCAGGATCGACACAGAGCGGATTCGTGTCGATAGCCGTAACGAAGATGGCGGCAGGTAACTCGCCGGGAACGGGGGTCTTGCTAAAGGGACGCGTGCGAAATGCCGTCCACAAGCCGGAGTCCAGCAACTGTGCCTGCACGGTATCCCGGCTGAGCGTCGCGATATCCGCCACATCGAAACTGGCAAACTCGCGCTGCTCATCGCCTTCAATGCGGATAACAACCGATTGAAGAACGCGGCGTTCACCACGGTTGATTGCCGCTACGGTGCCGCAGGCAGGTGCGGTAAACATGACGCCGGGATTTTTTTTATCCTCGAAGAGCGCCTGTCCTTTAACGACGCGATCGCCCTCCTGTACCAGCATTGAAGGGCGCATTCCCACGTAATCGCTACCTAAAAGAGCAACATGGCAAATGCTTGCGCCCGTCGAAACGTGCTGTTCAGGCACGCCAGCGATCGGCAGGTCTAGTCCTTTTCTGATTTTAAACATGTGGTTAGCAAGTTTCCATGAACAACAATCCAGAGGAGGTGAAGTTTACCATTTCACTCTCTTTCCGGGCAGGGAAACCGCCGTTGCAGACACCGAAATGCGAGCCATTACGCAAAGTTCCTGGAGTCAAGGCAATTTGGATCGGTTATAAAGTAAAACTAATGTGTAAACCCAAAGGTTGGCTCTTGCGAAAATCTTTATCGGTGCTAATGTGAGCGCTCCTGTCCAGATTTATCTGATTTCGGGTCTCTTTTGCCGTCCTGGCAAGTTGGTCATAGTTTTATCAAGGAACTCGTAGTATGCGTAAAATCGCATTGTTCATTGCGATGCTTCTGATTCCGTGTGTGTCGTTTGCCGGGCTGCTCAGCAGCAACAGCTCCACCACGCCGATCAGCAAAGAATATAAGCAACAGTTAATGGGATCGCCGGTTTATATTCAAATCTTCAAGGAAGAGCGCACACTCGACCTGTTTGTGAAAATGGGTGAGACATATCAGCTGCTCGACAGCTATAAAATATGTAACTACTCCGGCGGGCTGGGGCCAAAACAGCGCCAGGGCGACTTCAAAAGCCCGGAAGGGTTTTACAACGTTCAGCGTAGCCAGTTAAAACCTGACAGCCGCTTCTATAAAGCGATTAACATCGGCTTTCCGAATGCCTTTGACCGCGCCCATGGCTATGAAGGTAAATACCTGATGATCCACGGTGCCTGCGTGTCTGTCGGCTGTTACGCGATGACGGACTCGGGTATTGATGAGATCTTCCAGTTTGTGACCGGCGCGCTGGTATTCGGCCAGCCTAACGTACAGGTCAGCATCTATCCGTTCCGCATGACCGATGCCAACATGGCGCGTCACAAGTACTCGTACTACGCGGATTTCTGGAAACAGCTGAAGCCGGGCTATGACTACTTTGAGCAGACCCACAAGCCGCCAGTCGTCTCTATCGTCGATGGTCGTTACGTGGTCAGCAAGCCGCTGAGCCACGAAGTCGTCCACCCGCAGCTGGCGTCAAATTACACGGTCCCCGAGACAAAATAACACCCACTCGCCTGGCATAATCTTTTGCCAGGTTTCGTTGCCCGTCAGCGGCTGCGTTGCAATGACTGTGACCACATCGTTCGGTGTGGTCTCTTTCTGAAAGTCTATTTCCACATCCTGATCCAGCAGCGTCGCAACGCCAAACGGCGCACGCCGGGTGATCCAGAACAGATTCGTCGAACAGAACGCCATCACATAGCGGCCGTCCGAGAGCAGCATGTTAAACACGCCTTTTTCACGCAGTTCAGATGCCAGCGTCGCGATGTATTTGAATACGGCGGCCATGTTGCCCGGCGTGCGGGGATAGCGCTCCGTCAGCTTGTGCAGCAGCCAGCAGAAGGCTTTTTCGCTGTCCGTTTCGCCGACCGGGCGGAAGTTTCCCGTTTCCAGTGACTTATAGCCCGTAAGCTGCCCGTTGTGCGCGTAGGTCCAGTTACGGCCCCACAGTTCACGGGTAAACGGATGGGTATTCTCCAGCGCCACTTCGCCACGGTTTGCCTGGCGGATGTGGGCGATCACCGAGCGGGACTTGATGGGGTAGTCCTGCACCAGTTTGGCAATCGGTGAGTTAAAGCTGGGCTGTGGATCTTTGAACGTGCGACACCCTTTGCCTTCGTAGAAGGTGATGCCCCAGCCGTCTTTATGCGGCCCGGTTCCTCCCCCGCGCTGAACCAGCCCGGTGAAGCTAAAGCAGATATCGGTTGGCACATTGGCGCTCATCCCGAGCAGTTCGCACATAAAACACCTCCACAACAGCGGGGGGCACCGGTGCCCCCCAGCGAAGTCTTACTTAACCATCTCTTTTTCGATCAGCTGGATCAGGATGTGGATCACTTTGATGTGAATTTCCTGAATACGGTCAGCATAACCGAAGTGCGGAACGCGAATTTCGACATCCGCCGTACCGTCCATCTTACCGCCATCTTTACCGGTCAGGGTGATGACTTTCATCCCCTTCTCACGCGCGGCGGCGATCGCCTTGATCACGTTGCCGGAGTTACCGGAGGTAGAAATCCCCAGCAGCACGTCACCTTCACGGCCTACCGCCTCAACGTAGCGGGAAAAGATGTGGTCGTAACCGAAGTCGTTGCCTACGCAGGAGATGTGGCTCACGTCGGAAATCGCAATCGCCGGGTAGCCCGGACGGTTTTCGCGATAGCGTCCGGTTAGCTCTTCGGCGAAGTGCATCGCATCACAGTGGGAACCGCCGTTACCGCAGGAGAGCACTTTGCCCCCCGCTTTGAAGCTGTCGGCCAGCAGGACCGCCGCGCGCTGAATAGCGTGAATATTGGCATCATCTTTCAGAAAATTAGCCAGCGTTTCCGCCGCTTCGTTCAGTTCGTTACGAATAAGATCCTGGTACATGAGGATAATCCTTCAGTATTGATGAAATAACTCAGTGGAGTGTACCGGATAGCGGGAAAAGCGAGAAGCTAAAGCCATGCGAATCGTCCGGCGTTTTGATTTTTTGTGCCGGCTAAAACGCGAACAATGTGAACCAGGTTGTAATTATTTTGTAAACACATTGCTAAAGGAATTCACATCAACTACAACCATATCATCACAAGTGGTCAGACCTCCTACAAGCAAGGGAGCTTTTCTTTATGATGATTTTGAGCATTCTCGCAACCGTTATTCTGCTCGGTGTGCTGTTCTATCACCGCGTAAGTTTATTTCTGAGCAGCCTGATTCTTCTGGCATGGACGGCAGCGCTTGGCGTCGCAGGCCTTTGGAATATCTGGCTTTTAGTCCCTCTTGCCATCATTCTTCTGCCGTTTAACCTGACCCCGATGCGCAAGGCAATGATTTCCGCACCGGTGTTCAGAGGCTTCCGCAAGGTGATGCCGCCGATGTCGCGCACCGAGAAAGAAGCGATTGATGCAGGCACCACCTGGTGGGAAGGCGACCTGTTCCAGGGCAACCCGGACTGGAAAAAGCTGCACAATTATCCGCAGCCGCGTCTGACCGCTGAAGAACAGGCCTTTATTGACGGTCCGGTGGAAGAAGCGTGCCGCATGGCGAACGACTTCGCCATCACGCACGAAATGGCCGATCTGCCGCCAGAGCTGTGGGCTTACCTGAAAGAGCATCGCTTCTTCGCGATGATCATCAAGAAAGAGTACGGCGGCCTCGAATTCTCCGCTTACGCTCAGGCTCGCGTGCTGCAAAAGCTGGCGGGCGTCTCCGGGATCCTGGCGATTACCGTTGGCGTGCCTAACTCCTTAGGCCCGGGCGAACTGCTGCAGCACTACGGTACTGAAGAGCAGAAAGATCACTACCTGCCGCGTCTGGCACGCGGTCAGGAAATCCCTTGCTTCGCGCTGACCAGCCCGGAAGCAGGCTCCGATGCAGGCGCGATCCCGGATACCGGCGTGGTCTGCATGGGCGAATGGCAGGGCGAACAGGTGCTGGGCATGCGCCTGACCTGGAACAAGCGTTATATCACCCTGGCGCCTATCGCCACCGTGCTGGGTCTGGCCTTTAAGCTCTCTGACCCGGAAAAACTGCTGGGCGGTGAAGAAGATCTGGGCATTACCTGTGCGCTGATCCCAACCTCTACCCCAGGCGTCGAAATTGGTCGTCGTCACTTCCCGCTGAACGTGCCGTTCCAGAACGGTCCGACCCGCGGTCAGGACATCTTTGTGCCGATTGACTACATCATCGGCGGTCCGAAAATGGCCGGTCAGGGCTGGCGTATGCTGGTGGAATGTCTGTCGGTGGGCCGCGGCATTACCCTGCCGTCGAACTCAACCGGCGGTCTGAAGTCGGTCGCGATGGGGATTGGCGCGTACGCCCATATCCGCCGTCAGTTCAAAATATCCATCGGCAAGATGGAAGGTATCGAAGAACCGCTGGCGCGTATCGCGGGCAACGCCTACGTGATGGACGCCGCTGCGTCGCTGATTACCTACGGCATCATGCTGGGCGAAAAACCGGCCGTGCTGTCGGCGATTGTGAAGTACCACTGTACCCACCGCGCGCAGCAGTCGATCATTGACGCGATGGATATCGCAGGCGGCAAAGGCATTATGCTCGGCGAAGGCAACTTCCTGGCGCGCGGCTATCAGGGCGCACCGATTGCCATCACCGTGGAAGGGGCAAACATCCTGACCCGCAGCATGATGATCTTCGGTCAGGGCGCGATTCGCTGCCATCCGTACGTGCTGGAAGAGATGGCTGCCGCGCAGAACAACGACGTGGATGCCTTCGACAAGCTACTGTTCAAACATATCGGTCACGTGGGCAGCAACAAGGTTCGCAGCTTCTGGCTGGGCCTGACGCGCGGTCTTACCAGCGCGACGCCGACCGGCGATGCGACCAAACGTTACTACCAGCATCTGAACCGACTGAGCGCCAACCTGGCCCTGCTGTCTGACGTTTCCATGGCGGTGCTGGGCGGCAGCCTGAAGCGTCGCGAGCGTATCTCTGCCCGTCTGGGCGACGTGCTGAGCCAGATCTTCCTGGCCTCGGCGGTCCTGAAGCGCTACGACGACGAAGGTCGACAGGAAGCGGATCTGCCGCTGGTGCACTGGGGCGTGCAGGATGCGATGTATCAGGCGGAGCAGGCGATTGACGACCTGCTGGCGAACTTCCCGAACCGCTTCGTGGCGGGCGCTCTGCGCGCGGTGATCTTCCCGACCGGTCGTCACCATCTGGCACCGTCTGACAAGCTGGATCATAAAGTGGCGAAGATCCTGCAGGTACCGAGCGCAACCCGCTCCCGTATCGGCCGCGGTCAGTATCTTGAGCCAACGCCGCACAACCCGGTGGGCCTGCTGGAAGAGGCGCTTCTGGACGTGATGGCTGCCGATCCGATTCACCAGAAAATCTGCAAGCAGCTGGGTAAAAACCTGCCGTTTACCCGTCTGGACGAACTGGCAAAACAGGCGCTGGCCGGTGGTATTATCAATAAAGATGAAGCCGCTCTGCTGGTGAAAGCCGAAGAAAGTCGTCTGCGCAGCATTAACGTGGATGATTTCGAACCGGAAGAGCTGGCGACGCAGCCGGTAAAGCTGCCGGAGAAGCACCGCAAACCTGAAGCGGCGTAACGCGTTTCGCTCTGATAAACCCCGCCCAGCGCGGGGTTTTTTATTGCCACATTTTCCCGTAATGACGTGCTACAGTGTCAAAAAGCGGTCGTTTGAGGAGCCTGTATCGTGCCTGGTTTGAAGATTTCGATTTTGCAGCAACCTTTAGTGTGGATGGATGGCCCTGCCAACCTGCGCCACTTCGATCGTCAACTGGAAGAGATTACCGGGCGCGACGTGATTGTCCTGCCGGAGATGTTCACGACCGGCTTCGCCATGGAAGCGGCTAAACAGTCGATGCCGCAGGAGGAAGTGGTGGCGTGGATGCATGCCAAAGCGCAGGAGACCAACGCGCTAATTGCCGGGAGCGCCGCCCTGCAAACGGAGCGTGGGCCGGTGAACCGCTTCCTGCTGGTGGAGCCGGAAGGGAAAGTGCATTTTTACGATAAACGCCACCTGTTCCGCATGGCGGATGAGCATCATCACTATGAAGCGGGTCACGAGCGCGTGGTGTTTGAGTGGCGCGGCTGGCGCATTTTGCCGCTGGTTTGCTACGACCTGCGCTTCCCGGTCTGGTCGCGCAACCGCAACGATTACGACCTGGCGCTGTATGTCGCCAACTGGCCTGCACCGCGCTCCCTGCACTGGCAGGCGCTGCTGGTGGCGCGCGCGATTGAGAACCAGGCGTACGTGGTGGGCTGTAACCGCGTGGGAACCGACGGCAACGGGCATCACTACCGCGGCGACAGCCGGGTGGTGAACCCGCAGGGCGAGATTATCGCCACCGCCGAGCCGCACCAGGCGACACGCATTGATGCCGAGCTGTCGTTAACGGCGCTGAAGGAGTACCGGGAGAAGTTTCCGGCATGGCAGGATGCGGATCCGTTTAGCATTGGGTGAAATTTTCCCCTCACCCCGCCCCTCTCCCAAAGGGAGAGGGAGGATAAAACATTAACTCACCAACGCCTGCCCGTCTTTGCGGCTTTCCGTCGCGGCAACGTAGTGCCCTTCCGGCATACGGTAAATCACCTGCGCCCCGCCGAAATTGTAATCCTGCAGCGGGTCTTCCACCACGATCTGATGCCCGCGCTCGCGCAGTGCGGCGATCGTATTGCGATCGAACGTCGATTCGACGATCACCTCCCTGCCCTGCACCACGCGCCAGCGCGGGGCGTCGATTGCCGCCTGCGGGTTTTGCCCGTGCAGCATAATGCGCAGCGCCATCTGCATGTGCCCCTGCGCCTGCATCGGGCCGCCCATCACGCCAAAGGACATCAGCGGCTGCCCGTTGCCGTCCATCGCAAAGCCCGGAATGATGGTGTGGAACGGGCGCTTGCTGCCCGCCAGAGCGTTCGGGTGATTGGGAGCCAGCACAAACCCGCAGCCCCGGTTTTGCAGGCTGATCCCCGTATCCGGCACCACGATGCCTGAACCGAAACCCATAAAGTTAGACTGAATAAAGGAGATCATCATTCCGCTGGAATCTGCGGCGCTGAGGTAAACCGTGCCGCTCTGCGTCGGTGAACCGTAGACAAAATCGGATGCCTTTTCGCGATTGATAAGCGCGGCGCGCGACTTCAGGTAATGGTCGCTCAGCAGCTCTTTCGCCGCGAACTCCATGTGTTCTTCATCCGCCACGTAGCGGTCGAGATCCGCCAGCGCCAGCTTCATCGCCTCGATGGAGAGATGAAGAGACTGCACGGAATCCGGGTGATGCTTCTCAATGCCGCACTGCTCCAGAATGCCGAGCGCAATCAGCGTGGCGATCCCCTGGCCGTTTGGCGGCAGCTCCTGCACCGAGCCGCCCGCGAAGTCGCGCGACAGCAGATCGACCCAGTCAACGCGGTGGTTCGCCAGATCTTCCGCCGTCAGGTGCGCGCCGTGCTCTTTAGCGAAGGCGGCAATTTTTTGCGCCAGCTCGCCGCGGTAAAACGCATCGCCGTTGGTTTTGGCAATCAGCTCCAGCGAGTTCGCCTGCGCCGGGTTACGGAAGATCTCCCCAACGCGCGGGGCGCGGCCTTCCGGCGCAAAGCAGGCGCTAAAGCCAGGCTGATCTTTCAGCTTGTTATAGCCGCGCTGCCAGAGATGGCCAATCAGCGGGGAGACCGGAAAACCATTGCGCGCGTAGTCAATGGCAGGCTGCGCCAGCGTGGTCAGCGGCAGCGTGCCGAAGCGTTCCGCCAGCGCCACCCAGCCGGATACCGCACCCGGTACGGTCACCGCGTCCCAGCCGATTTCCGGCACCGCGGTTTTACCGGCAAAGAGATCTGCATGCCAGCTGGCCGGCGAGCGGCCCGACGCGTTCAGGCCGTGAAGCTTTTCACCGTCCCAGACGATGGCAAAAGCGTCGCTGCCGATCCCGTTGCCGGTCGGCTCAACCACCGTCAGCGCCATCGCGGTGGCAATAGCCGCATCCACGGCATTCCCCCCCAGCTGCAGCATTTTCATGCCCGCCTGCGCCGCCAGCGGCTGCGACGTCGCAACGGCGTTATGGCCCAGCATCGGCGGGCGTCGTGAATCGTAACCGGACGTAAAATCAAGCGCTTTGGTCATCATGACTCCTTAGTCGTGGCGCGGATCGAGCGCATCGCGCAGCCCGTCGCCAAGTAAATTAAAGCCCTGCACGGCAAGGAAAATCGCCACGCCGGGGAACACGGACATCCACGGTGCCTGCTCAAGAAACCCTTTCGCGGTGTTGAGCATGGAGCCCCAGGAGGGATTGGGCGGCTGCTGTCCCAGCCCTAAAAACGACAGGCTGGCTTCGGCGATAATCGCCGAGGCAATGGCCAGCGTGGCCTGCACGAGGATCGGTGACATCACGTTTGGCAGGACGTATTTAATGATGATCCAGCGATCCGGCAGGCCAATCGCCCGCGCGCCGTCGATGTACTCTTCGTTGCGAATGGCGATCACCTGGCCGCGCGTCAGGCGGGCGAAGATCGGCATCGCCGAAAGACCGATGGCGATCATCGCGTTGGTCAGGCTCGGGCCCAAAAATGCCCCCAGCGCGATCGCCATGATCAGGAACGGACAGGCCAGCAGCGCCTCGATAAAGCGCGAGATCACCCCGTCCCACATCTTCTGGAAGTAGCCCGCCACCAGCCCCAGCGGCACGCCGATGACCACCGCGATAACGACCGACATACAGCCCGCCATCAGCGAGGTACGCGCCCCCCAGATAATGCGGGATAAAATGTCGCGCCCCAGCTCGTCGGTGCCGAACCAGTACATCGCCGACGGCGCTTTGCGCACCGCCAGGAAGTTGGCCTTAACCGGGTCGAACGGGGCAATCCACGGCGCGAGAAGCGCCACCAGCACAAAGAAGCCCACCACCACCGCGCCAATCACCGCGCTTTTGTTGGCGAGGAATTTCTTCAGCACCCGGTTTTGCGCACGCGGCAGCGCGGGGGCAACGGTTTGCGTTGTCAGTTCCGCCATGGTTAACCTCGCATTTTCGGGTTGATAAGGACGTAGAGCACGTCGGCCAGCAGGTTGAGCATCAGGAAGCCAATCGCCACGATCAGCACCACGCCCTGCACCACCGCGTAGTCACGGTTAAATACCGAGTCGACGATCATCTTGCCGAAGCCCGGAATGGTGAAGACCTGCTCTGTCAGCACCGCGCCGCCCAGCAGCTCGCCGAACAGCAGCGTGGTGAGGGTAATGACCGGCACCAGCGCGTTGCGAAACGCGTGCTTCAGGATCACCGCTTTTGGCAGCAGCCCTTTCGCCCGCGCGGTGCGGATGTAATCCGCCTTCAGGACCGCAATCATCGAGGCGCGGGTGTGGCGCATCAGCGTTGCCGCGAGGCCGGTTCCGAGCACGGACGCGGGCAGCAGCAGCGTGCGCAGGTTCTGGATTGGATCTTCACTGAACGGCACGTAGCCGGACGCGGGTAGCCACTGCAGGTTCACCGAAAAGACCAGAATCAGCAGGATCCCCAGCCAGAAGTGCGGGATCGAGATCCCCGAGATCGCCACGAAGTTCGCCCCGTGATCGACCCAGCTGTTTTTGTTCACCGCCGCGAGGATCCCCATGCTGATGCCAAACACCAGCGCGATAATCATCGCCAGCAGCGACAGCTCCAGCGTGACCGGCAGCTTGCTGGCAATCAGCTGCGTCACCGGCTCGTGGGTGCGTAAGGAGACGCCCAGATCGCCCTGCAGCGCCCGCGTCAGCCAGTTGAAGTACTGCACCGGGATGGGCGCGTCGAGGTTCAGCTCCGCGCGCAGCTGGGCAATGACCGCCGGGTCGCGCTCCTCCCCGGCCATGGCGATCAGCGGATCGCCGGGCAGCAGCTTTTGCAGCCCGAACACCATCATGCTCACCAGCAATAGCGTCGGGACGGCCAGCAGCAGACGTTTGCAAATCAGTTCCAGCATGGGTTCTCCTCAGGACGTTTATTTCGCCAGCGATAGGCCAGCCAGACGCACGATGCCGTCCGGATACGGCTTAAAGCCCTGCACGCTTTTGTTCAGGCCAAAAATACGCGGCTCAAAGTAGAGGTAGGCAATCGGCATGTCGGTCTGCAGCTGTTTAACCACCTTGTCGTACAGCGGCTGGCGTGCGGCCTGATCGGTGCTCTGGCGCGCCTGGGTCAGCCATTCATCAACCTGCGCGTTGCTGTAGCGGCCGTCGTTCAGGGTGCCTTTGCTGTTGATAAAGCCGTAGATGCTGCCGTCCGGGTCCGGGCGGCCCGACCAGCCGGAGAAGCTCAGCTGGTAGTCACCGCTCTGCTGGCGATCCAGCAGCGTGGCGAATTCGGTCATCTGCAGGTTCAGGTTAAATCCGGCCTCAGCGACCATCGCCTGCAATACCTGACCCACCTGCTGCGAGGTTGGGTTGTTCGGCACCAGCAGGTTGACGGTCAGCGGCGCGGTGATGCCTGCCGCTTTCAGCAGCGCTTTTGCCTTGTCAACGTCACGCGGCGGCACCGGCAGGTTAACGTGATACGGGCTGACCGGTGAAAACGCCTGGTTGGCCGGGGTGTAGAGCCCCTCAAAGACCACCTGGTTTAACGCATCGCGGTCGATGGCCTGAGAAAACGCCTCGCGCACGCGGGCGTCTTTGAACGGATCGTTCGCCGGCACCTTGCCGTTGTTGATGTTGAAGGTGATGCCCTGATAGCCCAGGCCGGTTACCTTCGCCAGCGCCAGCTTGCTGTCGGCTTCCACGGTTTTAACGTCGCTGGCGGCGATGCCTTCGGTCAGATCGAGATCGCCCGCGCGCAGGTTCGCGAGGCGCACGGAGGCATCCGGGATCGGCAGATAGATAATCTTGTCAAAGTGGTAGGCGTCTTTGTTCCAGTAGTTGTCAAAGCGCGTCAGAACGATACGGTCCTGCGACACGCGGCTGTCGAACTTGTATGGGCCGGAACAGACCGGGTGAGCGGCAAAGTCTGGCTTTTTCGCCGCCTCGGGGGCCATCATTGCGCCCGCGCGGTCGGTGAGCTGCATCAGCAGCGCGGCATCGGGCGTTTTCAGGTGCAGGGCAATCTGCATCGGGCCGGTGACTTCGACTGACTCCACGGAGGAGATCTCGCTTTTACGCAGGGAGCCTTTTAGGGTCAGAGCGCGGTCAAGGTTATATTTTGCGGCGGCGGCATCGAATTTCTCGCCGTCGTGGAAGGTGACGCCGTCGCGCAGATCCATTGTCAGCGTTTTGCCGTCATCGCTCCAGGCCCAGGATTTAGCCAGACCCGGCACGACCTTCAGGTGCTCGTCGACGTCCACCAGCCTGTCGCACAGGGAGGCAAAGACGAAGCGGCCATAGTAGGTGCGCGCCAGATGCGGGTCGAGCATGTCGGGGTCTGCGCCCAGACCGATTCGCAGCACGCTTTCAGAATGGGCGGGCAGCGCCGCGCCAAGCAACATAACACTTCCCAGTACGGTCAAAAGAGAATTACGCATTGTCATTATCATGAGTTCCTTGAAGGAAGGGACGAGTGAGTGGCCGCGTGTTCAAACAGCGCGCGGCGGCGCAGAAAAGCGGCGGATGGCGGTGCGATCTGGATAACGCTGCGATCGCGGTTGATCTCCTGCCAGCGGTGGCAGGCAACCTGACGTCCGCCGTCGAGCACCTGATTAATCGGCTCGACCTGGCGGCATTCATTTGTAACGTACGGACAGCGGGTATGGAAACGGCAGCCGGACGGCGGGCTGGCCGGGTTGGGCAGATCCCCCTGCAGCAGCGGCGCGTCGCGCTCAACCCCCGGCTGCATCTGCGGCGCCGAAGCGATCAGCGCCTGGGTATAGGGGTGCAGCGGCGCGTCAAAAATCTCATCCACGGTGGCAAGCTCGACGATTTGCCCGAGATACATGACCGCCACGCGGTCGCTCATGTGGCGGATCACCGCCAGGCCGTGGGCGACAATCACCATCGTTAGCCCAAGCTGGTGCTTCAGGCTTTCCAGCAGGTTGACCACCTGCGCCTGAACGGAGACATCCAGCGCGGATACCGGCTCGTCGCCCAGCAGCAGCTTCGGCCCGGAAGCCAGCGCGCGCGCGATGCCGATACGCTGGCGCTGCCCGCCGGAAAACTCGTGCGGATAGCGCCCGGCCCAGGCGGCAGGCAGGCCGACGGTTTTGAGCAGCTCGGCGACGCGGTACTGGCGGTCCGCTTTTTTCATGTTCTGATGCAGCCACAGCGGCTCACCGACGATCTGCTCCACCGTCATGCGCGGGTTCAGCGAGGCAAAGGGGTCCTGAAAGATGATCTGCAGCTCGCGGCGGAGCTGGTTCAGGCGAGCGCCCGAGGCGTCGGTGATCTCCTCCCCCTGATAAAACACGCGCCCTTCGCTGGCGGCCAGCAGGCGCAGCAGCAGGCGGCCGAGGGTGGATTTCCCGGAGCCGGACTCGCCGACAATCGCCAGCGTTTCGCCCGGCATGACGGCAAGCGAAACGCGGTCGACCGCCGTGACAAACCGGGCCGGGGAAAAGAGTTTTTTCGGGCCGGGGAAGCGCTTGCTCAGGTCGCGGGCTTCAAGAATGGGCGTGGTCATGCGGTCTCTCCCAGGGCAATGTGGTGTTCGAGCGGCACGCGGAAGCAGGCGACCTGATGGCCGGTGCCGAGGGTGGTGAGCTGCGGTTTTTCTGCGTGACAGCGCGTCTGCGCGAACGGACAGCGGGTGGCAAAGCGGCAGCCTTCAGGCATAGATTCCGGCAGCGGTACCGCGCCGGGAATGGTTGACAGTTGGCCTTTGCGTGCGCCAAGGGACGGGATCGAGCCCATCAGGCCGATGGTGTACGGGTGCTGCGGATCGGCAAAAATTGCCTCTACGCTTCCCTGCTCAACTACCTGTCCGGCATACATCACCGCTACCTGCTGCGCCACTTCGGCCACCACGCCTAAATCGTGGGTGATCATCAGCACCGCCGTGCCGGTTTCCTCTTTTAAGGTATTCAGCAGGGAGAGGATTTGCGCCTGAATAGTGACGTCGAGCGCGGTGGTCGGCTCATCGGCAATCAGCAGTTTGGGATGGTTAATCAGCGCCATGGCAATCATCACGCGCTGGCGCATACCGCCGGAAAGCTGATGCGGGTAAGCCTTAAGGCGCATCTCTGCCGCCGGGATTTGCACCTTTTCCAGGATTTGCAGCGCGACGCTCATCGCCTCTGCACGCGAGACGTTCTGATGGCGTATGACCGCTTCTCCAAGCTGATCGCCCAGCGTAAACGCCGGATTGAGCGAGGTCATGGGCTCCTGGAATATCATCGCCAGCTCGCTGCCGCGCAGGTCAGCGTATTCCCGCGGCGAGAGCTTGCGCAGGTCATGGCGGCGAAACTGCATCTCACCGCTGACAATCTGCGCGCTGGCAGGCAGTAAGCCCATCAGCGCTAACGAGGTGATACTTTTTCCGCAGCCGGATTCGCCCACCAGCGCCAGCGTTTCGCCCGCTTTAACCGTCAGCGTAATACCGTCCAGCACGCTGACCGGGGAGCCCGCGAATTTAACGTTGAGGTTTTGCAGCCGCAGTACGGGCGTAGCGTCCTTAAAGGGTATCGTCGTCATAGCGTGGAGTCGTCCTCAAGGTGAATAGCCTGAATCAGGGCGGTTTGCAGCGTGAGCAGGTGTTCCCGCATGGCGGCGGCTGCTTCATTGGGCTGGCGATGAATAATCGCGGACATGATTTTGTGGTGGTGGTCGTTATAGCTATCGACGCGTTCAGGGGTTCGTGCAAGCTCGCGCAAATGCTGCCAGCTCGGCTCGCGCCGCACGGCGTCAATGGCATCAAACAGCCCGAGCATCAGGCGGTTGCCTGCGGCCTCGGCAATGGCACGGTGAAAAGCGCTATCCCATAATTCATTAAGATCGCGGTCGTCCGGGCTGACCTTATCAATGCGTTCCAGCATGCGCTGCATAAGCGCGAGGTTTTCCCTGGTGGCACGCAGTGCCGCAAGCCGGGCCAGGCCGGGTTCGAGCTGTAAACGAGCTTCCATCACTTCCAGAAGGTTGGTTTGCTGAACCAATCCCTGAAGGGCCAGCGGTTCAACGGGAGCTGCCGGGCCAATAAAGGTCCCTTTGCCCTGCTTACGCCAGATTCGCCCTTCTTCTTCCAGCACGTCCAGCGCACGACGGACCTCACGCCGCCCTACGCCGAGAGTGTCCGACAGCTCACGTTCAGTGGGCAGCGGAATGCCTGGTGTTGACTCGTGCTGGTTGATTAGCCCGCGCAGCTGCTCAAGCGCGGTGCTGGAATTTGCCAGAAACCGTGACGGTTTTTCCATATTGGTTCGCTCGCTATCATCATTACTTTATTTTTATTAACGATAAGTTATTGATATGACGTGCAACTTATCGTGCTAATGATTAAGCAATAAACGAACCAATAGCGCATTGGTTCATGAGCTTTTTGGAAAATGACCGGTAACTGGATGATTTTCTATGAATTATTTTTACATAATTATTACAAATCGAGGTCGTGCCGGAAGGGAGGTGTGGACGTAATGCACACAATGAGTGCAAATAATGCACTAAAAACGTGCATTTGTTAATTAAATGCACTGCGTTTATTAACTTTTTGTTAACCAAAAAAATACTGAGGCGGGTAATTTTTTGCAGCGATAAAACGACAAAGGCCTGAATCATTTCTGATTCAGGCCTTCTGAATAGTGGCGGAACGGACGGGACTCGAACCCGCGACCCCCTGCGTGACAGGCAGGTATTCTAACCGACTGAACTACCGCTCCACTGTTCCCGTTTGGGGAACGAGGCGAATATTACGGTCTGCCTCTGAACTCGTCAACGCTTTTTCTTAGCTTTTGAATCGTTTGCTGCAAAAATCACCCAAGCGGTGAATTTACAGGCATTCTCACGCTATTTAAGCGCGCCACATGCAGCTGCCACCTTTCTTCTGAACCAAATCGAGACGCGATTCATGATTCAGAAGTTCTTCATCGCTGGCTAAAACAACCCGCAGGCGGCTAGCCTGACGCACAACGCGCTGAATGCCCGCTTCTCCCTGCGTCTGCTGCGATTCATTCTCCGTACTGAACTTCATCGACGTCTGCCCGCCGGTCATGGTCAGGTAGACATCGGCCAGGATCTGGGCATCGAGCAGTGCGCCGTGCAGCGTTCGCTTGGTGTTGTCTATTTCATAGCGTGAACAAAGAGCATCGAGGCTGTTACGCTTGCCGGGAAACATTTTCCTTGCCAGCGCCAGGCTGTCTGTCACCTTGCAGAAGGTATTCGTCTTCGGGATATCACGATTGAGCTTGCTGAATTCATAATCCATAAAGCCGATATCGAACGAGGCGTTATGGATGACAAGCTCGGCGCCCTTAATGTATTCCAGGAACTCGTCCGCCACGTCTGCAAAAGTCGGCTTATCCAGCAAGAACTCATCGGCAATACCGTGAACGCCGAACGCTTCCGGATCCACCAGCCGATCGGGCTTGAGGTAAACGTGGAAGTTGTTCCCTGTCAGACGACGGTTCACGACTTCAACGGCACCGATCTCGATGATCTTGTGCCCTTCGTAGTGCGCGCCAATTTGGTTCATACCGGTGGTTTCGGTATCAAGAACAATCTGGCGAGTAATTGCAGTGCTCATAGCGGTCATTTATGTCAGACTTATCGTTTAACTGAACGTTCAAATTACAGGAAGTCTACCAGAGATGCGTAAACAGGTAGAAATTTTCACCGATGGATCTTGTCTTGGCAACCCGGGACCTGGCGGCTATGGCGCCATTATGCGTTACCGCGAGCACGAAAAAACCTTTAGCGAAGGCTATTTCCTGACTACCAACAACCGCATGGAGTTGATGGCCGCCATCGTGGCGCTGGAAGCCTTAAAAGAACACTGTGACGTGGTGCTGAGCACTGACAGCCAGTACGTGCGCCAGGGCATTACCCAGTGGATTCACAACTGGAAAAAACGCGGCTGGAAGACGGCTGAAAAGAAGCCGGTCAAGAACGTCGACCTCTGGAAACGCCTTGATGCGGCGCTGGGCCAGCACGAAATAAAATGGGAATGGGTGAAAGGCCATGCCGGTCACCCCGAAAACGAACGCTGTGACGAACTTGCGCGCGCGGCTGCGTCAAATCCTGCTCATGAAGATACTGGGTATCAGCCAGAATCCTGATCAGGGTTTTCGATACTGACGCGTTGCGCCAACGGTCTGGCGGATCTGCGATTTAGATTTGCTCTGCTTCATCGGGTTGAGCGTAAGAGGGATTGTCCGCTTACGCGCGACGATAAACTGCATGCAGCCTAACGCTGGGAGATGGGTGCTAAGCACAACGCCGCCCTTTCTTGCCCAGGGCAATACCTGAAAACCACCGTAGCCGAGCACTTCAAAGTTCAGCAGTGAAAGCCAGTCGAGCTGGCGCATCATCGTAAACATCCGGCTGTCATAGGGTGGCGTGCGGCGTAACACGGGGACGAGCTTTCGTAATCCCATCAGACTTAACGGATTGAACCCGCTAATCACCAGCCAGCCATCATCAATCAGCACGCGATCGGCTTCGCGTAACAAACGATGCGGATCGCTACACCAGGGTAAGGTGTGGGCGAGCAGGCAGGCATCAATCGATTTTTCAGCAAAGGGAAGATGCAGGGGATCGGCTTTCACCTGAACCGGTGCACCATTGAGAGAGACATTAACCTGATGTGAGATAGCGCAGCTTTCGGTATTGATTTCCGCACTGAGATTGCCAATCTTAAGCAGGTGAAAGCCATACATTTTTGCGAGCCACGGCTTGAGCTGTTGCTCTAACGCCTCGCGATAGTATTCACCCCAGGGCAGTTCCGCCCAACGTTCCGGTGCTGTGACAGTCTGAGGTATCCTTGCCGGTTTCATAAACGCACCCGCCACGCTATAAGAGGTAATGTATGAATCTTATCAGTATTTCTGCTTTCCAGGACAATTACATCTGGGTTTTGGTCGATGACGCGCGCCGATGCATCATTGTCGATCCCGGAGAATCTGCCCCGGTTCTACGTGCCATCAATGAGAACGGCTGGCAGCCAGAGGCCATACTCCTCACCCATCATCATAACGATCACGTTGGTGGAGTATCCGAACTGCGCGCCCGGTTTCCGCATCTTGTGGTATACGGGCCAGCAGAAACACAAGATAAAGGTACAACGCAAGTAGTCGAAGAAGGCGAAAATATCCTCATACTGGGGTGGGAATTTTCCGTATTTGCTACACCAGGTCACACTTCGGGACATCTCTGTTTCTACAGTAAACCTTATCTATTTTGCGGCGACACGCTGTTTTCTGGCGGCTGCGGCAGACTCTTTGAGGGTACACCTGAACAAATGCATCAGTCTTTACAAAAGATTAATGCACTTCCCGAGGATACGCTTATATGTTGCGCACATGAGTATACTTTAGGGAATATGAAGTTTGCCGTCAGCATTTTACCAGACGATCGTGCTATTCAGGATTATTATCAGGAAGTGAAGGAGTTACGTGCAAAAAACCAAAAAACACTACCCGTAATTCTGAAAAACGAGCGGAGAATAAATTTATTTTTACGAACTGATGATGTTGATTTAATTAATAAAATTAACCAAGAAACAAATTTGCAACAACCAGAACAGCGATTTGCATGGTTAAGGTCAAAGAAAGATAACTTCAGATAAATGCGGGTTGCCTTTTCAAAATTTCGCCGTTATCATCGCTCGTCTTTTAAGCAACTATTGACACACACATGAAGGCAAAAGCGATATTACTCGCCTCTGTCCTGCTTGTAGGTTGCCAGTCGCAGACTGGCAACAACGTACAACAGCACGCACAGAGCCTTTCTGCAGCTGGTCAAGGGGAAGCAGGGAAGTTTACAAGTTCGGCGCGGTGGATGGACGATGGAACATCATTTGCGCAGGAACAGGACTTGTGGGCCTCTATTGGCGACGAGCTAAAGATGGGAATTCCGGAAAATACCCGGATTCGCGAACAGAAACAGAAGTATTTGAGAAATAAGAGCTATCTCCACGATGTAACGTTACGGGCAGAGCCGTATATGTACTGGATAGCCGGGCAAGTTAAGAAACGTAACATGCCTATGGAGCTGGTACTCCTACCCATAGTGGAGAGCGCTTTTGACCCACACGCAACGTCTGGCGCCAATGCCGCAGGCATCTGGCAGATCATTCCGAGCACAGGGCGCAATTATGGTTTGAAACAGACCCGCAGCTACGATGCGCGTCGTGATGTTGTCGCTTCAACGACAGCCGCTCTCGACATGATGCAACGTCTGAACAAGATGTTTGACGGCGACTGGTTGTTAACGGTCGCGGCGTATAACAGCGGCGAAGGTCGTGTAATGAAGGCAATGAAAGCGAACAAAGCGCGTGGTAAGTCCACCGATTTTTGGTCGCTCTCACTGCCTCAAGAAACGAAAATTTACGTACCGAAGATGCTGGCCTTGAGCGATATTCTCAAGAACAGTAAGCGTTACGGTGTACAACTGCCAACACCAGACGAAAGTCGTGCACTGGCGCGCGTTCGCCTCAGCAGCCCGGTTGATATTCAACAGGTTGCCGATATGACGGGTATGTCGGTAAGTAAATTGAAAACCTTTAATGCAGGTGTTAAAGGCTCAACCCTGGGAGCAACTGGCCCACGGTATGTGATGGTTCCGCAGAAACATGCAGAGCAGTTACGCGAGTCTTTAGCTTCGGGTGAAATTGCCGCCGTTCAGTCAACGCTGATCGCGGATGCTTCATCAGTCAGCAGCCGCAGCTATAAGGTTCGTTCAGGCGATACGCTTTCGGGCATTGCATCACGTCTTGGCGTGAATTCAAAAGATCTGCAGCAGTGGAACAACCTGCGCGGTTCAAGTCTGAAAGTGGGTCAAACTCTGACGGTTGGTGCAGGTAGCAGCGCACAGCGTCTCGCCAAAAACAGCGATAGCATTACCTATCGCGTGCGTAAAGGTGATTCGCTGTCCAGTATCGCTAAACGACACGGCGTGAACATCAAAGATGTGATGCGCTGGAACAACGATACTGACAATCTGCAACCAGGCGACCAGCTCACGCTGTTTGTGAAAAACAGCGCTACGCCAGACTCCTGATTACACGATCCCGGATAAAAAGGCACCGATTCCCCCGGTGCCTTTTTTGTTTTACCCTGCTTTTTGCGCTTCGGCCATGATCGTATCGCTGGTAAACGATCCATCTTCCTGCAGTTCAAAGTAGGCCTTCACCTCCGCAGAAGCACTCTCCTGATACCTCCGAATGGCCTGACTTAAGGCATCAGGCGTGCGCATACGCGCAATCCACGAACTGAATTCCAGCGGCAGCCGGTCTGTTATCAATGAGCGCGAAATCAAACCGGCTTCGGTGATAAACGACAACCACTCCCCGCTGGAATAATTTTGTACATGGGACGTATCGCGCAGAGCTTCTACCGTCTGCAGCCAGATATTACGAACCGGATGCCCCGGAGACATCACGTCCATGATGATGAAAATCCCCCCCGGCTTGAGTACACGCTTCACTTCCCGCAATGCCTGCCCCACATCATGCCAATGGTGTGCGGAGTAGCGACTGATGACAACGTCAAAGGATGCATCCTCAAAGGGTAAGGATTCGGCGTAGCCCTGACGGGTGGTGACGTTGCTCAGCCCTTTGGCTTTTGCGGCCTCAGCTACCACCTCCAGCATCTGGCTGGATAAATCATATGCCGTGACCTGAGACACCTGCTGCGCAGCGGTAAAGCTGGCGTGCCCTGCCCCACAGCCTAAATCCAGCGCCTTTGCCTGAGGGAATGCCTTCAGACGCTCCCCCAGACGAACCAGATCATTGCCAGAAGCATGCACGGCGCTGCTCAGATAGGCGCTTGCCTGAGAGCCAAACTGTTTTTCTACGTTGTCATGATGGGAATATGTTGTTGTCATCTTACTGTCCTTTTGTTGTTTAAAAAAATAAAGGGCAGCTCCCGCACAGGCCTGCCCCACGGCAGACCTGACACACCATTATTTATCAGGTTTGCCGGGACTGAATTCAACTAGTAGAGGGTTGTGATCGGAGGCGCGCGTCACCAGAACGGAGGCGTCGTGCACGCTCAAACCACGATAGAAGACGAAATCGAGAGGACGGCCAAAGGCCTTTTTGCGTTGGTCATCGCTGAAGCGGACCTCACGCAGCGACATTTCGCGTGCAAAGCGATACAGCGCATTCATACGCGGACGGCTCCAGGCGTTGAAGTCTCCCGCCATAATGATGGGTCCGCTGTGATGGGCAATCTGATCGCCAATGGGCAGTAACTGCTTGCTATACACATCGACGCCGAGGCTGAAGTTCACCGCGTGGATGTTCACCACCATCAGCATGCGGGTGTCCGGAAGCGGATAGACGGTTACCAGCGCCGATTTAGCCAGACGCAGGATAGGCTCGCGCTCACGCAGAGGGCAGCAATAAACCGGATGCGCGGCGGAAAGCGTCATCACACCGGAGGGGTGCTGCGGCAAGACAAATGCCGGCACCTGATCGGCGGCGAGGTAGTTAGTTGTTGCAAACCGAACCAGTTCAGGCGTCGTTTGCGCCTCTTGCAGCAGAACCAGATGGGCATCTTTGCCGAAATTCTTGAGCACGGATAACCACTCCGCGCGCTGCTGTTTAAAGATATTCCACACCAGGACCCGAATTTTGTCATCGCTGCTTAACGGCGTACCGGCGGGCAATGCCTGACTAATGCTCGCAAATGACCCCGGAGGCATAATTCTCTCCGCGGGCATTCCGGCAACATAACGCATGGCATAGGTATTCTTTCGCACTTTTGGAAACAACCTCTATAACGTGAACCAGCCCGGAAAACGGACTGGTTCTAATGTTATAGGGACTTTAGGTCACACTTTCAACGCAATTTCTCAGAAAGCGCTTTCCAGTTTTGTAAGCAAGCACTTACTGATATTTATCCGAGCGCCACGCGAGCAGGTTTATCAAGACGTCCACTCAGGCCAATCAGCAGGAAGGCAGCCAGAACAATCGCAGCACCAATCCATGGCGTTTGGGTCAGGCCAAAGTGTTCAACAGTTTGTCCGCCAATAATGGAGCCGATCGCAATACCAATGTTAAACGCGGCAATATTCAAACCCGATGCCACGTCCACCGCGTTCGGCGTGTACTGCTCGGCTTTCTGCACCACGTAGACCTGTAGCCCCGGCACGTTACCAAAGGCAAATATCCCCATCACCAGAACGGTGACCAGCGCAGCATATTGCATGGATGCCGTGAACTGGAAGATCAATAGCAGAACGACCAGTGCCGCAAAGATGAACTTCAGAGCGGGTACTGCGCCATGTTTATCTGCAAGCTTGCCGCCCCAGATATTACCGATTGCGACTGAGATACCGTAGCCGAGCAAAATCCAGCTCACGGCACTGGGGGAGAAGCCCGCCAGGTCTTGCATCATCGGCGCCAGGAAGGTGAAAGCGGTGAACACGCCGCCATAGCCCAGCGCGGTAACGGCATAGATGAGCAGCAGGCGCGGATGTGTCAGTACCTTTATCTGATCGCTCAGGCGTGCGCTCGCCCGACCCGGAATATTTGATGGCACCAACAGCATACTGGCGACCAGCGCAATCACGCCCAGCAGAGATACGGCGAGGAAGGTTTCACGCCAGCCGAAGTGCTGTCCGATAAATGTTCCCAAAGGCACGCCGGTCACCAGCGCCACCGTTAATCCACCAAACATAATTGCAATGGCTGACGCCGCTTTCTCTTTAGGCACCAGGCTTGTTGCAATGGTTGAACCGATGGAGAAGAACACGCCGTGCGCGAGGCCGGTGAGCAGCCGGGCAATAACCAGAGTCGTGTAATCCGGCGCCTGCCAGGCCAGAAGGTTGCCAGCGGTAAAAAGCACCATCAGGGCAATCAGCAGTTGTTTACGGGGGAAACGCCCGGTCAGCGCCGTCAATACTGGCGCACCGACGGCGACGCCCAATGCGTAGATTGACACCAGCAGTCCGGCCGAGGGCAACGAAATAGCAAGTTGATGAGCGATGGTAGGAACCAGTCCTACAATAACGAACTCGGTCGTGCCTATCGCAAAGGCACTGATCGTGAGGGCAAGTAGCGCCAGTGGCATAAAATACTCCGTCTCTTCAGGATTAAGATGACAGGCAGTATGCGCCGGTGGTTAAATAACAAAAATGGTCAAAATATCAATTGAATTTTGCGGATGAGGCAACAATGAAAGCAACATCGGAAGAGCTGACAATCTTTGTCGCCGTCGTCGAAAGCGGCAGCTTTAGCCGTGCAGCCGAACAGCTGGGGCAAGCTAACTCGGCTATAAGCCGCTCGGTGAAAAAACTTGAGATGAAGCTTGGGGTGAGCCTCCTCAACCGAACAACGCGCCAGCTGAGCCTGACGGAAGAAGGAGAGCGCTATTTCAGACGCGTGCAGTCTGTTCTGCAGGAGATGGCGGCGGCTGAAACCGAGATTATGGAATCCCGCAGTACGCCGCGGGGGCTTCTGCGTATCGATGCAGCCACCCCTGTCGTGCTGCACTTTCTGATGCCGTTGATTAAACCTTTCCGCGAACGTTATCCTGAGATGACGCTCTCGCTGGTTTCCTCTGAGACATTTATCAATCTTATTGAACGAAAGGTCGACGTCGCCATCCGGGCGGGAACCTTAACGGACTCCAGCCTGCGCGCCCGTCCGCTGTTCACCAGCTACCGTAAAATAATCGCGTCGCCAGAGTATATCGCTGAACATGGGAAACCGGAGACGGTGGAAGATCTTAAGCAGCACCTGTGCCTGGGCTTTACAGAGCCCGTCTCGCTGAATACCTGGCCTGTAGCCTGCCGTGACGGCCAGCTTCATGAAATCAGCTGCGGACTATCATCCAACAGCGGGGAAACGCTGAAGCAGCTGTGTCTTACAGGGAATGGTATCGCCTGCTTATCGGATTACATGATTGATAAGGAGATTGCACGCGGTGAACTTGTGGAGCTGATGGCCGATAAGCGCCTGCCGGTTGAGATGCCTTTTAGCGCGGTCTATTACAGTGACAGAGCGGTCAGCACGCGCATACGCGCCTTTATCGACTTCCTGAGCGAACATATAAAAACAGCTCCGAAAGGAGCTGTGTGAGGGTTTTGGGTACAGAGGGAGGGTGAGTATTAATCCCAGTCTGGCGCTAACCCTTCCGGGCTCACCAGGCGATCGTTGCAATCCAGGGCGGCGATAGCTTTTTTGTCTTCTTCGTCCAGCTTGAGATCCATCGCGAGCAGGTTGCTTGCCAGGTTTTCACGTCTGGTTGAGGACGGGATCACGGCATAACCTTCACCGATCGCCCATGCCAGAATAACCTGCGCAGCAGTGGCGTTGTGTTTCTCTGCAATGCGAATAATCACCTCATCCTTCAACGCCTTACCGTAGGCCAGCGTCATGTAAGAGGTAATGTGGATACCGTGCTGTTTGGCCCAGTCCACCACTTTGTGGTTTTGCAGGTACGGTGACAGTTCAATCTGGTTGGTGGCGATGTTTTCTGCCCCCACAGCCGCAATCGCTCTTTCCATCAGCGGGATAGTGAAGTTGGAGATCCCAATTTCACGGGTTAATCCCTCTTTCTTCGCTTCGAGCAGTGCCTGCATGAACTCTTCTACAGAGACTGTATCATTGGGTGATGGCCAGTGGATCAGCGTCAGATCCACGTAGTCTGTACACAGTTTCTTCAAACTTTCTTTCAGGCTCGGGATCAGCTTATCTTTGCTGAGGTTCTCAATCCAGATTTTCGTGGTGATGAAAAGCTCGTTACGCGGCACACCGCTTTCTTCGATGGCCTGGCCGACGGCAGCTTCATTATCGTAAATCTGTGCCGTATCAACGGTACGATAGCCCAGCTCAAGCGCAGTTTTTACGGATGCGATAACAACGTCGTCTTTCAGGCGGAAAGTGCCCAGACCAAATGCAGGGATAGCCATATGATTCCTCTTTAATAATCGTGTTCGTAAGCTGAGGAAGATTATGGCTGGTGCGGTTATGCAGAAAAAGAGCGTAAAACGCAGAGGATTTTTGCTTATTTAGCAAAAATGATGCAGCAGATAAGAAAAAAGCCCTGAGCGTTAGCTCAGGGCTTTTAATAAGTGGCGGAACGGACGGGACTCGAACCCGCGACCCCCTGCGTGACAGGCAGGTATTCTAACCGACTGAACTACCGCTCCACCGAAGACTTTTGTAACCACCGGATTTAC
>NZ_SJOO01000020.1 GCF_004331265.1 Enterobacter wuhouensis
CCGCCGTGTCGATGGAGGCGCATTATAGGGATCCCAGTTTTTAGCACAAGCATTTTTTAGATCTTTTTTACCGACTGCTGATTTTCCGTGCTTTTCGCTGAAATCCCGCCCGATCTGCTTAAATATTGACGCGTTTTGCCTTGCCTCGATCCCATAAAACGATCAAAGTCTTCTGTATAGCGCCCATCTGTCGAGGTAGATATGTCTGTTGTCTTACGTCCTTATAAAGATCTTTTCCCCAAAAAAGGCGATCGCGTGATGATCGACGCCAGCAGTGTGGTCATCGGCGATGTCCGAATGGCCGACGACGTTAGCATCTGGCCATTGGTTGCGATCAGGGGAGACGTTAACTATGTCTCAATCGGCGCCCGCACCAATATTCAGGACGGCAGCGTTCTGCATGTCACCCATAAATCCGCCTATAACCCGGAAGGTAATCCACTAATCGTTGGAGAAGATGTTACCGTCGGCCATAAAGTAATGCTCCACGGCTGTACGATCGGAAACAGAGTACTGGTTGGTATGGGTTCGATTTTACTGGATGGCGTAATAGTAGAAGATGACGTAATGATTGGCGCCGGCAGTCTTGTCCCGCAAAACAAACGACTGGAAAGTGGTTATCTCTATTTAGGTAGCCCGGTGAAACAGATCCGCCCCTTAAAAGAGGCGGAGATAGAGGGATTGAAATACTCAGCAAACAACTATGTCAAATGGAAGAATGACTATCTGGATCAAGATAACCAGACCCAGCCCCGATCGTCTTCCTGCTGATCGCGAATTAAATCGCTGGCATCCTCTTCCAGATCCCAGCGATTTTCGCAAAACACCTCTAGCGGATTCGAACCACCAAAGCGACTCAGCAACGCTTCCCCACTGATAGCGCAGGTAAGCTGCATGCCGTGCACCAACACCGGGAAGCAGACCGCTTGTTCACTCTCATCCCAGGTTTCTCGGTCAGGGAAGTGGATCGCCTGGTTCACGCCTTCAGTTCCTGTTTCAACTTTTCGATTACCGGTTCGACAGCAGGTAACACGCCGTGCCAAAGCAGAACTGCGTGTGCCGCCTGACCCACCAGCATACCCAAACCGTCAGCAAGGTGTTTGGCGCCGTGCTGTTCACACCAGTTTAGAAATGGTGTCTTACCGTTCTGATAAAACATGTCGTAGAAATAGGTGTGTGCGCTCACGAGCGAAACAGGGATTGCCGGTACCTCACCACCAATGCCGCTCGACGTGGCGTTGATGACGAGATCGAACTCGCGATCGTCAAGATCGTCTAGCGCTACCGCACTCACGCTCCCCGTATGGGCAAACAATGCTGCCAGCTCTTCCGCCCGGGAGAAGGTTCGGTTGGTAATGGTCACCGCACAATCCAATGAAAGTAAAGGAAGCAGTACGCCCCGCGATGCCCCACCAGCACCAATCAGCAGAACCCGATAACCGGGTTTGATAAATGACAGTCGCTCTAGATCGCTCAGCAGACCTATCCCGTCGGTGTTATCGCCAAGAAGACGACCATCCTCAAGCCGTTTGAGCGTGTTCACCGCTCCCGCAAGAGCGGCGCGTTCCGTCAGCTCATCTGCGCGTTCGAATGCTTCTTCCTTAAAAGGCACCGTCACGTTCGCACCTTGTCCGCCCGCGTTAAAAAAGGCATTCAACGTAGCGATAAATGCATCAACAGGGGCCAGCACGCGTCCATAGGGATGGTCGATGTGCAGCTGGTCAGCAAACTGCTGATGGATTAACGGCGACTTGCTGTGTGCGATCGGATTACCAAAAACAGCGTAAGTTTCCATCATATTACCCCTGGCGAAAACGTTCGCCGGTCAGGGCGTCACGGATTTCCGACGGATTGAGGCGACCGCCTGTCTCACCAGCCGCCACCGGGAAATCATCCCCAAACTGCGCAAGCACTTCTTCGGTAGTCCGGCAAGGAGGCAACCCGGTCAGGTTGGCGCTGGTTGAAACCAGCGGTTTGCCAAACGCCTCACAGAGCTCCACCACCAGCGGATGGTCGGTTACGCGAACGGCGAGGGAGTCAAAACGCCCGGTCAACCAGCGCGGCGTCGTCGGCTGTGCCGGGAAAACAAAGGTTACTGGCCCAGGCCACGCGGAGAAGATGGTCTCCCGCTGTGCTGGCGTCAGCATGGAGTCATCAATATAAGGTTTAAGCTGCTCGAAGTTTGCAGCGATCAAAATCAGCCCTTTTTCGACGGGTCTTTGTTTGAGTGCAAGTAAGCGGCTCACGGCCCTTTCGCTATCAGGATCGCAACCGACCCCAAAAACAGCTTCTGTTGGATAAGCGATGACTTCTTCATTTTTCAGGACGTCCACAGCATGAGCAATGGAGCCTGATGGCAGGTTATTATTCACTGGTTTGATCCGCCGATACCGGCTTTCCACATTGTTTACTGGCGCAGAAATGTTTGATGCCTTGCGCCGATTTCTTCTCTATAAGCAGCGGATAGTTGCAATGAGGGCAGACGCCCGCTACCGGTTTGAAGTTGATAACGAACTGGCATTCAGGATAGCGATCGCAAGAATGGAAGGTCTTGCCAAAACGAGAACGACGCTGTACCAGTTGCCCCTGTTGGCACTGCGGGCAAGAAATAGCCGTTTCATCTGGTTTATCAATTTGTTCCGTATGTTCACATTCGGGATAGCGGCTACACCCAATAAACATTCCGTAACGGCCCTGGCGTAGCGCTAATTCACTTCCGCAGAGAGGACAAAGCTGCCCCTCCAGAATTTTAACGATATGTCCATCCGCCTGGCTTTTCAGGGGACGGACATAATCACATTCCGGATAGTGTGAACAACCGAGAAACGGACCGTGTTTCCCGGACCGAATGACAAGTTCAGCCCCGCACTGTGGGCAGGGCTCATTTTTATGCACCGTAAAAAGTGCTGATTTGGCCATAACAACTCTTGGTGCTACACATTTGAATTAGTGCAGCATACCTTCATTCACTTCAAAGAGTAATTCTTCCATTTGCTGATAGGCATTTTCACAGCCAGGTATATTGAACAGAACCATCAGGATCACCCACTTGAGGTCTTCCAGTTCGAATTCTGCAGTATCCAGCGCCATGACGCGCTCTATCACCATTTCTCTCGTTTCGAGGTTTAGCACCTGAATTTGCTCAAGGAATAAAATGAATCCCCGGCAGCTGGCATCCAGCCTTTCACACTCTTCCGCTGTATAAATACGCACTGACAATGGGTCAGAAGCAAGCTGCATCGGTTCGGCAAGGCCTTCCTGATAATCAGCCAGTTTTTCCAGCCACATCAACGCATTATATATATCTTCCCGCTCAAAGCCTGCATCGGTAAGATCCCGTGTCAATTTGTCCTGATCCACGCGCATTTCTGCTTCGTTGTGGATGTAAGTTTCAAACAAATACATCAGTACGTCGAACATGGCATGCCCTCCTTAATCGGACATAGCCGCCGGGTACAGCTGCGATCCACCCTGCTAACTCCAGTTCAAGTAGCTGTGCTACCGTTACTGGCACAGGTTGGCCGGCACGTTCAGCGACAACGTCAACAGGTGTTACCTCATCTCCTACGTTAGCCAGGAGCTTGGGAAATGGCAATGCTACCTCTTCCTTATCTGATGAATAATGTTGCTTTTCGGTTTCATCTGTTAACCAGTGCAAGCCATATCGCAAATTTTCGAGGATGTCTTCCACCCCAGTCGCTGGCGTAGCGCCTTGCTTGATCAGCCAGTGCGGCCCCTCACATCCAGGGTTACCTATCGGTCCGGGCAAGGCAAACACTTCTCGCCCCTGTTCAAGCGCACATCTTGCCGTCACCAACGACCCGCTGCGCAGTGCCGCTTCAACAACCAACACGCCATGACTCAATCCACTAATAATTCGATTGCGACGAGGAAAATTCCCCGGCCAGGGCTGAGTGGAGAGTGAGAATTCAGACACTATCGCCCCCTCCGACGCGATAAGTCGATCTGCCAGCTGCTGATGCCGGCGAGGGTAAATGCTAAAAAGCCCGTTGCCCAGAACCGCAATACTGCACCCTTTTACCGAAAGCGCGGCGTTATGGGCAACGCCGTCAATACCGCAGGCCAGCCCGCTGGTTATTGTAAAGCCGCATTGTGAAAGTTGTTCACACAGTATCTTGCCCCACCGTTCGCCGTACCAGGAGGGCGCGCGCGTGCCGACCACTGCCAGTTGAACGGTATTCAGCGCATCAAGATTACCTTTAACGAACAGCGCCCCAGGAAAATCAGGAATCGTTCGCAATAACGGTGGATAGAGAGGGTCGTTTGCGGTTACCAGGTGGTTATCTGGCTGTTCAATCCACATAAGGCTGCGCTCAAGCTCTTGTTCATCAAGCGCAAAAAAGCGCCCTGCCTGCTTTGCTGACAGCCCGGATTCACGGGCCGCCGTTCCATCAATCGTTGCTTGTTTAAGCAGACGCAACGCCACTTCCAGCATTGCATCACCACATAAAGAACCCACGTTTATCAGCCGTAACCATATCTCTGTAGATGTCATCCTTTTCCCTGCCATAAGCAGCCTCCGCAATCATTGCGATTGGTCACTGATGCTGTCAATCGATGGGGGATTTGTCTAGAATAGAGATAATATTCTTATCAACTCCTGAACACGACTCTGGAAATTTATGGCAGTTTTGCAAGTGTTACATATTCCGGACGAGCGCCTTCGCATCGTCGCTGAACCGGTTAAAGAAGTGAATGCAGAAATTCAGCGTATCGTCGATGATATGTTCGATACCATGTATGCCGAAGAAGGCATCGGCCTGGCGGCAACTCAGGTAGATATTCACAAACGTATTATCGTGATCGACGTTTCTGAAAATCGCGATGGTCGCCTGGTGCTGATCAACCCTGAACTGCTCGAAAAGAGCGGCGAAACAGGGATTGAAGAAGGCTGCTTGTCCATTCCGGAACAGCGTGCTTTAGTGCCGCGTGCGGAAAAAGTGAAAATTCGCGCCCTGGATCGCGACGGTAACCCGTTCGAGCTGGAAGCAGACGATCTGCTCGCCATTTGTATTCAGCATGAGATGGATCACCTGGTCGGTAAACTGTTTATCGATTACCTCTCCCCCCTGAAGCAGCAGCGTATTCGTCAGAAAGTAGAAAAACTGGATCGTATGCGTTCTCGCGCGTAACGTCCCCCCGGATACAAGGAACAACGTGTCTAAAACACTACGTATTATCTTCGCGGGTACTCCTGATTTTGCAGCGCGTCATCTTGACGCGCTGTTATCGTCTGGTCACCAGGTTGTTGGCGTGTTTACCCAACCAGATCGCCCGGCAGGTCGCGGCAAAAAGCTCATGCCGAGCCCGGTGAAAGTGCAGGCAGAAGAGCACGGAATAGCCGTATTCCAGCCATCATCCTTGCGCCCTCAGGAAAATCAGCAATTAGTGGCTGATCTGAATGCAGACGTGATGGTGGTTGTCGCCTTCGGTTTGATTTTGCCAAAAGCCGTGCTTGATATGCCTCGTCTCGGTTGTGTGAATGTCCATGGTTCTCTCCTCCCGCGCTGGCGTGGAGCGGCACCAATCCAGCGTTCTCTGTGGGCTGGTGATGCTGAAACTGGCGTCACAATCATGAAGATGGATGTAGGCTTAGATACTGGCGACATGCTGTATAAGCTGTCCTGTCCAATTACGGCCGACGATACCAGCGCCACGCTTTACGACAAGCTAGCCGATCTTGGCCCTCAGGGGCTTATCGAAACGCTGCAACAGCTTGCTGACAATACCGCAAAACCGGAAGTGCAGGATGAAGCGCAGGTCACCTATGCTGAAAAGCTGAGTAAAGAAGAAGCGCAGATCGATTGGTCCCTTCCCGCTGCTCAGCTTGAGCGCAATATTCGCGCCTTCAATCCGTGGCCTATGAGCTGGATGATGATTGATGAGCAACCGGTGAAGGTCTGGAAAGCCTCCGTTATTGATTGCCCTGTCACTGCTGAACCGGGGACAATAATCGAAGCGAACAAGCAGGGTATCCAGGTTGCGACATCAGAAGGCATTTTAAACCTTGAGTCGCTGCAGCCCGCAGGTAAAAAAGCGATGAGCGCGCAGGACCTGTTAAATTCTCGTCGCGAGTGGTTTATTCCTGGCAACCGTCTTGCCTGAAAACGTTCATCTTTAAAGCCCGGAGTTTCCGGGCATTTTTATTTTTACGGTTATGAAAAAACAAAACTTACGCAGTATGGCGGCGCAGGCCGTTGAAAAAGTGGTCGAGCAGGGTCAGTCGCTGAGCAATGTCCTGCCTGCGCTGCAGCAAAAAGTGTCCGATAAAGATAAAGCGTTGCTCCAGGAGCTATGCTTCGGGGTTTTGCGCACCCTTTCCCAGCTTGAATGGCTGGTTAATAAGCTGATGTCACGCCCTATGACGGGCAAACAGCGTACCGTGCATTATTTGATTATGGTTGGCTTCTACCAGCTTCTTCATACCCGTATTCCACCGCATGCCGCGCTGGCAGAAACGGTTGAAGGTGCTGTGGCGATTAAGCGCCCGCAGTTGAAAGGCTTGATCAACGGGGTACTGCGTCAATTTCAACGGCAACAGGAAGAATTGCTGACTGAATTTTCCCAGAGCGAAACCCGTTTTCTTCACCCTGAGTGGCTCCTGAAGCGCCTCAAAAAGGCGTATCCGCAGAAGTGGCAGGAAATTGCTGAAGCTAATAACCAGCGCCCGCCCATGTGGCTACGCGTCAACCGCAATCATCATACCCGCGATGCCTGGCTGGCTTTGTTGGAAGACGCCGGAATGAATGGCTTTACGCATGAAGCCTACCCTGACGCCGTGCGCTTAGCGGCTCCTGCACCTGTGCACGCATTACCCGGTTTTGAAGACGGCTGGGTAACCGTGCAGGATGCTTCCGCTCAGGGCTGCATGACCTGGCTTGAACCGAAAAATGGTGAGCACATCCTTGACCTCTGCGCTGCACCTGGAGGCAAAACCACCCATATTCTGGAAGTCGCGCCACAAGCCAACGTCATGGCGGTCGATGTTGATGAGCAGCGCCTTTCACGCGTCTACGATAACCTGAAGCGTCTGGGTATGAAGGCGCAGGTCAAACAGGGTGACGGACGTAAACCTGCAGAATGGTGCGGCGAGACGCAGTTCGATCGCATATTGCTCGACGCTCCTTGCTCTGCAACGGGTGTAATACGACGTCATCCGGATATCAAGTGGTTGCGACGCGATCGCGATATTCCAGAGCTTGCGCAGCTGCAAGCTGACATTCTCGACGCCATTTGGCCACATCTGAAATCCGGCGGAACGCTGGTCTATGCAACCTGCTCCGTGCTTCCGGAAGAGAACAGTCAACAAATTTCAGCCTTCCTGAAACGTACTCCTGATGCTGCTCTGCACGATACGGGAACGCCGGAACGCCCAGGCCAGCAAAACCTGCCGGGTGCTGAAGAGGGTGATGGCTTCTTTTACGCTAAGCTAATCAAAAAGTGATGTTGAGAACGGGTCGCGAGATATGAAGATTATCATTCTGGGTGCTGGACAGGTTGGCGGGACGCTGGCGGAAAATCTTGTCGGTGAAAATAACGACATCACGATTGTAGACACCAATGGCGACCGGCTGCGCGTCTTGCAGGACAAATTTGACCTTCGCGTCGTGCAGGGGCATGGGTCGCATCCACGCGTGCTTCGTGAAGCGGGGGCCGACGATGCCGACATGCTGGTTGCCGTTACCAGCTCAGACGAAACCAATATGGTCGCCTGTCAGGTCGCTTACTCACTCTTCAACACGCCAAACCGAATCGCTCGCATCCGTTCTCCGGACTATGTCCGGGATGCGGAAAAGCTCTTTAATTCAGAAGCAGTCCCTATCGACCATCTGATTGCACCTGAGCAGCTGGTTATAGACAGCATTTACCGCCTGATCGAATACCCGGGTGCATTGCAGGTTGTTAACTTTGCTGAAGGGAAGGTGAGCCTGGCCGTGGTAAAAGCCTATTATGGCGGGCCACTTATCGGTAACGCATTGTCCACGATGCGCGAGCACATGCCGCATATTGATACCCGCGTCGCCGCCATTTTCCGCCACGACAGGCCGATTCGCCCACAGGGTTCAACAATCGTAGAAGCGGGAGATGAGGTCTTCTTTATCGCCGCATCTCAGCATATCCGCGCCGTTATGAGTGAACTCCAGCGCCTTGAAAAACCTTACAAGCGCATCATGCTGGTTGGGGGGGGTAATATCGGTGCGGGTTTGGCACACAGGCTTGAAAAAGATTACAGCGTGAAGCTGATCGAACGCGATCAACAGCGCGCTGCAGAACTTGCTGAAAAGCTGCAAAATACGATCGTATTTTATGGTGATGCATCGGATCAAGAGTTATTGGCAGAAGAGCATATTGATCAAGTCGATCTGTTTATTGCCGTTACCAATGACGACGAAGCAAATATCATGTCCGCGATGCTCGCCAAACGCATGGGGGCGAAAAAAGTAATGGTGCTGATACAGCGCCGTGCCTATGTTGATCTCGTGCAGGGGAGCGTGATTGATATTGCGATTTCACCGCAGCAAGCGACGATTTCTGCACTGCTCAGTCACGTTCGTAAAGCGGATATTGTCGGCGTTTCATCGTTACGCCGTGGGGTTGCTGAAGCTATAGAAGCGGTAGCACACGGGGATGAAAGCACGTCACGCGTGGTCGGCCGTTCCATCGATGAAATTAAGCTGCCACCGGGCACCATCATCGGCGCCGTCGTGCGTGGGAATGATGTCATGATTGCCAATGATAATTTACGTATTGAGCAAGGTGACCACGTAATTATGTTCCTTACCGATAAAAAATTTATTACCGACGTCGAACGTTTATTCCAGCCAAGTCCTTTCTTCCTTTAATGTATCGGGTGCTCGTCAAACAGCACCCGAATATTAACCTTCTATTTAATATGCCATCTATTTTTTCATAACGATTATTTATCCCCAATGGCAAATGGCTAATCATTTGTTAAACTTATAGTCGTCAGCTGGCACAAGGAGAACATAATGAGTTTTATTAAAGAATTTCGCGAATTTGCGATGCGCGGGAATGTAGTGGATTTGGCGGTGGGTGTCATTATTGGTGCCGCATTCGGCAAGATCGTTTCATCACTCGTAGCAGACATTATCATGCCACCGTTGGGGCTGTTAATTGGGGGCATTGATTTCAAACAATTCGCCGTCACGCTTAGGGATGCGCAGGGTGATGTCCCGGCAGTTGTTATGCACTACGGTGTATTTATCCAGAATATTTTTGATTTCGTGATTGTAGCGTTTGCTATTTTTATGGCCATCAAGCTTATCAACAAGCTTAACCGTAAAAAAGAAGAGCCGGCAGCAGCGCCGCCCGCCCCCACTAAAGAAGAAGTTCTGCTTACTGAAATTCGCGATCTGTTAAAAGAGCAGAATAGCCGCACTTAACAGAGGCTAAAAGCAGGAAGGCCAGTGGTAAATAAGCGATTCGCTTGCTTGCCACTGGCCTCCCAGTTACCCCGATTTGCATGTTTGCCTTTACGCAGATAACTTCCTTTTCCCTTCTTATTTTTTTCTACGCGTTGCCTGAAGAGCGGGTCGTGAAGCAGTGCCTCAATGGCGTTATCCTTAATTTGTCCTTTCGTATGCTGATAGCGGCTCATAGTTTCTCCTGAGCGTGGTTTATGTTGACGCGAGTCTAGACTTCGATTGATTAAAAATCAACAGCTCTGAGTTTCGATACTGGCACCCTGTTCAAGCGCCTCCAGAATAGAGCAGTAAACGCTGCTGTGCGCCGTACCGCAGCAAGCATCATTCAATCTTTGCAGGGAACGCTGCATAGTTTGCAATTCCTGAATTCGAGCTTCAACCTCATCCAGCCGAGCCTGAACGATGCTTTTCGATTCCTGGCAGGTATGGTGTTCCGGATCAACACGGATCGATAATAGCTCGCGTATCGATTCCAGCGTGAAGCCGAGCTGCCTGGCATAACGGATAAACCGCAGCCGCTGCAGATCGTTATCAGTGTAAAGACGGAATCCGCCTTCGGTCCGTACCTCATGATCGATCATCTGCTGCTTTTCGTAGTAACGGATGGTATCCGGCGTCACGTTAGCAAGCCTTGCAAGTTCACCGATACGGTACATGACTATTCCTCATTTATTCTCTGCATTAATCTGCCACTATACTCGCCGTGTAAAAAAGCAGTGCTCACCCCCGCCTGACGGAGCTTAAGTTCAATCAACGTGAGTCTGCGGCTCAGCTCAGCATGTCGTGGATCGTCTTTACGAATACCTTTTAGCAGATCAGAAAGCTCAATCGCTTCTTTTCGCTGCTCAAGTTCCGGAGGCAAACACCCTGCATTTTTAAGTAAGCGATATCCAGCCCGTAATTCAGGTGCAATGTGCGAATCATCTCCAAGCTCAAGAGGTTCGCCGCTTCCAGGAAGATTATCGAATTCTCCTTTGCGCTGGGCATCACTGATATGGCGTTCTGCCCACTGGTCGAGCAACCACATAATGACCTCCAGAGGATGAACAGAAAAGATACAGCTATTGTAGATAAGTGGGGATTCAGCGGATATAAAAAAACCCGCCGAGGCGGGTTTTTTTACGTTACTGCAGATTACTCTGCAGCAGCTTCTGCTTTCTCTGAACGATCAACCAGCTCGATGTAAGCCATCGGCGCGTTGTCGCCTGCACGGAAACCACACTTCAGAATGCGAGTGTAACCACCGGCACGGCTCGCGAAACGCGGGCCCAGTTCGTTAAACAGTTTTGCCACGATCTCGTTATCACGAGTACGGGCGAATGCCAGACGACGATTAGCAACGCTGTCAGTCTTGGCAAGAGTAATCAGCGGCTCAACTACGCGACGCAGCTCTTTCGCTTTAGGCAGGGTCGTCTTGATGATCTCATGACGAACCAGTGAACCTGCCATGTTGCGGAACATAGCCTGGCGATGGCTGCTGTTGCGGTTCAGTTGACGACCACTCTTACGATGGCGCATGACCTTATCCTTCTCAGTAAAACCTTAACCTGTGATCCGGTTACTCGTCAGCAATGCTTGCCGGTGGCCAGTTTTCCAGGCGCATGCCCAGAGACAGACCACGTGAAGCCAGCACGTCTTTAATCTCGGTAAGAGATTTTTTACCCAGGTTCGGCGTTTTCAGCAACTCAACCTCGGTACGCTGTACCAGATCACCGATATAGTGGATAGCTTCTGCCTTGAGGCAGTTAGCAGAGCGGACAGTCAATTCGAGATCGTCAACAGGGCGCAGCAGGATCGGATCGAATTCTGGTTTCTCTTCTTTCACTTCCGGCTGACGTACATCACGTAAGTCAACGAAAGCTTCCAGTTGTTCTGCCAGGATGGTTGCCGCACGACGAATCGCCTCTTCAGGATCGATTGTGCCGTTGGTTTCCATTTCGATGACCAGCTTGTCCAGGTCGGTACGCTGTTCTACACGCGCTGCTTCAACATTGTAGGCAATACGCTCTACAGGGCTGTAGCATGCGTCGACCAGCAGACGGCCGATTGGGCGCTCATCTTCTTCCGAATGAATTCGGGCAGAAGCCGGCACATAACCACGACCGCGCTGAACTTTGATACGCATGCTAATAGCTGCGTTCTCATCGGTCAGGTGGCAGATCACGTGCTGCGGCTTGACGATTTCAACATCACCGTCGTGGGTGATGTCGGCTGCAGTCACAGGGCCAATGCCAGATTTATTCAGAGTAAGAATAACTTCATCTTTACCCTGAACTCTCACCGCCAGCCCTTTCAGGTTGAGCAGGATTTCAAGGATATCTTCCTGAACGCCTTCTTTGGTGCTGTACTCATGAAGTACACCATCAATCTCAACCTCGGTCACCGCGCAACCCGGCATCGATGAGAGCAGAATACGGCGCAGTGCGTTACCCAGAGTATGGCCAAAGCCACGCTCTAAAGGCTCAAGGGTCACCTTGGCGTGCGTCGAACTCACTTGCTCGATATCTACCAGGCGCGGTTTTAGAAACTCTGTCACAGAACCCTGCATTGTGTCCTCTCTTTGGTACTAAGCTTTACTTGGAGTAAAGCTCGACGATCAGGTGTTCGTTAATGTCCGCAGACAGATCAGAACGTTCTGGCTGACGCTTGAACGTACCTTCCATCTTGCCAGCATCAACTTCCAGCCAGGTTGGCTTTTCACGCTGCTCAGCCAGCTCCAGAGCGGCCTTCACGCGAGATTGCTTTTTCGCTTTCTCACGAATGCTAACAACGTCATTCGCTTTAACCTGATAAGAAGCGATGTTAACAACACGACCGTTTACCATGATTGCTTTGTGGCTAACCAGCTGACGTGATTCAGCACGAGTAGCGCCGAAGCCCATACGGTATACAACGTTGTCCAGACGACCTTCCAGCAGAGCCAGCAGGTTTTCACCCGTGTTGCCTTTCAGACGTGCTGCTTCTTTATAGTAGTTACGGAACTGACGCTCCAGCACACCGTACATACGGCGAACTTTTTGCTTTTCACGCAACTGCACACCATAGTCAGACAGACGCGGTTTACGCGCACCGTGCTGGCCAGGAGCTTGTTCAATTTTACACTTGGTATCGATCGCGCGAACGCCAGACTTAAGGAATAAGTCGGTGCCCTCACGACGGCTCAGCTTGAGCTTAGGACCCAAATATCTTGCCATTTTCTATCTCCAACTAACCTAAAAAACGGAGCGTTATACGCGACGTTTTTTCGGCGGACGACAACCGTTATGAGGGATCGGAGTCACATCAGTAATATTCGTGATGCGGAAACCAGCGGCGTTCAGAGCGCGAACAGTAGATTCACGACCCGGACCCGGACCTTTAACCATAACTTCCAGATTCTTGATGCCGTATTCTTTTACGGCTTCTGCGCAACGCTCTGCTGCAACCTGAGCTGCGAACGGAGTGGATTTGCGAGAACCACGGAAACCGGAACCACCGGCTGTTGCCCAACCCAATGCGTTACCCTGACGATCAGTAATAGTAACGATGGTGTTGTTGAAAGAAGCATGGATATGAGCCACGCCGTCAGAGACTTGTTTTCTTACACGTTTACGTGCACGAACTGGTGCCTTTGCCATTATTCAATCACCCCGATTATTTCTTGATCGGTTTGCGCGGACCCTTACGGGTACGTGCGTTGGTCTTAGTACGCTGACCGCGCACTGGCAGACCACGACGATGACGCAAACCGCGATAGCAACCAAGATCCATCAGGCGCTTGATGCTCATGCTGATTTCACGGCGCAGATCACCTTCAACGACAAATTTGGCAACTTCGTCACGCAGCGTGTCGATTTGTTCTTCAGACAGCTCACTGATCTTAACATCTTCAGCGATACCCGCTGCAGCCAGAATGGCTTTAGAACGGGTCTTGCCGACGCCGTAGATCGAAGTTAATGCGATCACAGCATGTTTCTGATCAGGAATGTTAATGCCTGCTATACGGGCCACTATGCACTCCTACTATTTAATATGTACGCACCATGCTGAAAAGCCCGTTTTCAGGATACTCAAATGGAAACGTACAGACATACAAAAGATTGGCTGGCTAATCTAGCCAGCTCAACCCAACTTTGCAAGAAAAATATGCGAAATAATCAGCCTTGGCGCTGTTTATGCTTCGGCTCGGCACTGCAAATCACACGGATGACACCATCACGCTTAACGATTTTGCAGTTACGGCATAATTTCTTGACGGAAGCACGAACTTTCATTTTTACTCTCCGTAACTTCTCAGACGACCATTTAGCGGCCGTAGCCTTTCAGGTTCGCCTTTTTCAATGCAGACTCATACTGACTCGACATCATCAGAGTTTGCACTTGAGCCATAAAGTCCATAATCACGACAACAACGATAAGCAGCGAGGTCCCACCGAAGTAGAACGGCACTTTCATCGCATCACGCATGAACTCCGGGATCAGGCAGATAAAAGTAATATAAAGCGCACCAACCAAAGTCAGGCGAGTCATTACTTTATCGATATACTTCGCCGTTTGCTCTCCCGGACGAATTCCTGGTACAAATGCACCGGACTTCTTCAGGTTATCTGCTGTTTCACGCGGGTTGAAGACCAACGCCGTGTAGAAGAAACAGAAGAAGATGATCGCAGACGCATAGAGTAACACATAAAGTGGTTGCCCAGGCTGCAAATACAGCGAAATTGTTGTCAGCCAGTTCCAACCAGTCCCGCCCCCGAACCATGACGCGATGGTCGCCGGGAACAGAATAATACTGGAAGCGAAGATAGCCGGGATAACCCCCGCCATGTTCACTTTCAGCGGTAAATGTGTGCTCTGTGCAGCATAGACACGACGACCTTGCTGACGTTTAGCGTAGTTCACCACAATGCGGCGTTGACCACGTTCAACGAAGACAACAAAGAACGTCACTGCAAATACTAATACTGCAACCAACAGCAACAGGAGGAAGTGCAGGTCGCCTTGACGCGCTTGCTCGATAGTATGGGCGATGGCTGGCGGGAGGCCCGCAACAATACCGGCGAAGATAATGATTGAGATACCGTTACCGATACCACGCTCAGTAATCTGTTCGCCGAGCCACATCAGGAACATAGTCCCTGTGACCAGACTTACAACAGCGGTGAAGTAGAATGCAAAGCCTGGGTTTAACACCAGGCCCTGCATACCAGGCATATTCGGCAGACCGGTAGCAATACCGATCGACTGGAATATTGCCAGCACCAGAGTACCGTAACGGGTGTACTGACTAATCTTACGACGTCCAGACTCCCCTTCTTTCTTCAGCTCTGCCAGGGCCGGATGAACGACCGTCAGCAGCTGGATAATAATAGATGCCGAAATGTACGGCATAATACCCAATGCGAAGATAGAAGCACGGCTGAGAGCACCACCAGAGAACATGTTGAACATTTCAATGATGGTGCCTCGCTGTTGCTCAAGCAGTTTGGCAAGTACAGCGGCATCGATACCAGGGATCGGAATAAAAGAGCCAATACGGAACACAATCAGCGCGCCGATAACAAACAGCAGTCTGCGTTTCAGCTCGCCAAATCCACCTTTGGCACTTTGAAAATCTAATCCCGGTTGCTTAGCCATCTGCTACTTATTCCTCAATTTTACCGCCAGCAGCTTCGATAGCAGCACGAGCACCTTTAGTAACACGCAGGCCACGAACAGTTACCGGAGTAGAAACTTCACCAGCCAGGATCACTTTCGCGAACTCGATCTGGATACCGATAATGTTTGCTGCTTTCAGCGTGTTCAGGTCTACAACGCCGCCTTCAACTTTCGCCAGGTCAGACAGACGGATTTCCGCTGTGATCGCTGCTTTGCGAGAGGTGAAGCCGAACTTCGGCAGACGACGGTACAGTGGCATCTGGCCACCCTCGAAACCGCGACGTACGCCACCGCCAGAACGAGAGTTCTGACCTTTGTGACCACGACCACCGGTTTTACCGAGGCCAGAACCGATACCACGACCCAGGCGTTTACCCGCCTTTTTAGAGCCTTCGGCCGGAGACAGAGTATTTAAACGCATCTCTTACTCCTCAACTTTAACCATGAAGTAAACCGCGTTGACCATACCACGTACAGCAGGAGTATCCTCGCGCTCAACGGTATGACCAATACGACGCAGACCCAGGCCAAGCAGCGTTGCCTTGTGTTTCGGCAGACGACCGATTGCACTGCGGGTTTGAGTGATTTTAATAGTCTTTGCCATGGTCAATTACCCCAGAATTTCTTCAACGGATTTACCACGCTTGGCAGCGACCATTTCTGGAGAATTCATATTTTCCAGGCCATCAATAGTTGCACGAACCACGTTGATCGGGTTGGTGGAACCATATGCTTTAGCCAGAACGTTATGAACTCCAGCAACTTCCAGAACGGCGCGCATTGCACCACCGGCGATGATACCGGTACCTTCTGAAGCTGGCTGCATGAATACACGAGAACCCGTGTGAACACCTTTAACTGGGTGTTGCAGGGTGCCGTTGTTCAGCGCGACGTTAATCATATTGCGACGGGCTTTTTCCATCGCTTTCTGGATCGCTGCTGGAACTTCACGCGCTTTACCGTAACCAAAACCAACGCGACCGTTACCATCACCAACTACAGTCAGAGCTGTGAAGGAGAAAATACGACCACCTTTTACGGTTTTAGATACGCGGTTAACCGCGATCAGCTTTTCCTGCAGTTCGCCAGCCTGTTTTTCGATGTGAGCCATCTTACACCTCTACCTTAGAACTGAAGGCCAGCTTCACGGGCAGCATCTGCCAGTGCCTGGACACGACCATGATATTGGAACCCGGAACGGTCAAAGGAAACATTGCTGATGCCTTTTTCCAGAGCGCGTTCTGCAACAGCTTTACCTACAGCTGCAGCGGCGTCTTTGTTACCGGTGTACTTCAATTGTTCTGAGATAGCTTTTTCTACAGTAGAAGCAGCTACCAGAACTTCAGAACCGTTCGGTGCAATTACCTGTGCGTAAATATGACGCGGGGTACGATGTACCACCAGGCGAGTTGCACCCAGCTCTTTGAGCTTGCGGCGTGCGCGGGTCGCACGACGGATACGAGCAGATTTCTTATCCATAGTGTTACCTTACTTCTTCTTAGCCTCTTTGGTACGCACGACTTCGTCGGCGTAACGAACACCCTTGCCTTTATAAGGCTCAGGACGACGGTAGGCGCGCAGATCTGCTGCAACCTGACCGATCAGCTGTTTATCAGCGCCTTTCAGCACGATTTCAGTTTGAGTCGGACATTCTGCAGTGATACCGGCCGGCAGCGGATGCTCAACAGGGTGTGAGAAGCCCAGAGACAGGCCTACTGCATTCCCTTTGATAGCTGCACGATAACCTACACCAACCAGCTGAAGCTTTTTAGTGAAGCCTTCGGTAACACCAACAACCATTGAGTTCAGCAGGGCACGCGCGGTACCAGCCTGAGCCCATCCATCCACGAAACCATCACGTGGACCGAAGGTCAGAGCATTATCTGCATGTTTAACTTCAACAGCATTGTTGAGGGTACGAGTCAGCTCGCCGTTTTTACCTTTGATCGTAATAACCTGACCGTCGATTTTTACATCAACGCCGGCAGGAATAACGACCGGTGCTTTAGCAACACGAGACATTCTTTCCTCCGATTAGGCTACGTAGCAGATAATTTCGCCACCAAGACCAGCCTGGCGCGCTGCACGATCAGTCATAACACCTTTAGAGGTAGAAACAACTGCGATACCAAGGCCAGCCATAACTTTCGGCAGCTCATCTTTTTTCTTATAGATGCGCAGACCTGGGCGGCTGACACGCTGAATGCTTTCTACAACAGCTTTACCCTGGAAATACTTGAGAGTAAGTTCCAGTTCCGGCTTGGTGTCGCCTTCAACTTTAAAATCTTCGATAAAACCTTCTTCCTTCAGCACGTTGGCAATTGCCACTTTCAGCTTGGCGGAAGGCATGGTGACCGCAACTTTGTTCGCGGCCTGACCGTTACGGATACGGGTCAGCATATCCGCGATCGGATCTTGCATGCTCATCTGTCTTTACTCCCGTGATTCAATTGGTAATTACCAGCTAGCCTTTTTCAAGCCTGGTACTTCACCGCGCATGGCGGCTTCACGCAGTTTGATACGGCTCAACCCAAACTTGCCCACATAACCATGTGGACGACCTGTTTGACGACAGCGGTTACGCTGACGAGACGGGCTGGAATCACGCGGCAGAGACTGCAGCTTGAGAACCGCATTCCAACGATCTTCGTCGGAAGCGTTCACATCAGAAATGATCGCTTTCAGTTCAGCGCGTTTAGCGAAGAATTTATCAGCTAAAGCTACGCGCTTTACTTCGCGTGCTTTCATTGATTGCTTAGCCATTCAGTAACCCTACCTTACTTGCGGAACGGGAAGTCAAAGGCAGCCAGCAGAGCACGGCCTTCTTCGTCAGATTTCGCAGTAGTGGTAATGGTAATATCCAAACCACGCACGCGGTCGACTTTATCGTAGTCGATTTCTGGGAAGATGATCTGCTCACGGACACCCATGCTGTAGTTACCACGACCGTCGAAAGACTTAGCGGACAAGCCACGGAAGTCACGGATACGTGGAACAGCAATAGTGATCAGGCGCTCAAAGAACTCCCACATGCGTTCGCCACGCAGAGTTACTTTACAGCCGATCGGATAGCCCTGACGGATTTTGAAGCCTGCAACTGATTTGCGTGCTTTGGTGATCAACGGCTTTTGACCGGAGATTGCTGTCAGGTCAGCTGCTGCGTTATCCAGCAGTTTCTTGTCAGCGATCGCTTCACCAACACCCATGTTCAGGGTGATCTTCTCGACCCGAGGGACTTGCATGACAGAATTGTAGTTAAACTCAGTCATGAGTTTGTTAACTACTTCGTCTTTGTAGTAATCATGCAGTTTCGCCATCGTACTACTCCAAATTACTTGATAGTTTCGCTGTTAGACTTGAAGAAACGGACTTTTTTGCCGTCTTCGAATCTAAAGCCTACACGGTCAGCCTTGCCGGTAGCCGCATTGAAGATTGCAACGTTAGAAACCTGAATAGCAGCTTCTTTTTCAACGATGCCGCCTGGTTGGTTCAGGGCCGGAACCGGCTTCTGATGTTTCTTAACCAGGTTGATACCTTCAACGACAAGTTTGCCGGAAGACAGAACATTTTTTACTTTACCGCGTTTACCTTTATCTTTACCGGTTAACACGATAACTTCGTCATCACGACGGATTTTCGCTGCCATGATTCGCTCCTTAGAGTACTTCTGGTGCCAGAGAGATAATTTTCATGAACTTCTCAGTACGAAGTTCACGAGTTACCGGCCCAAAGATACGCGTGCCGATAGGCTGCTCGCTGTTATTGTTTAAAATAACGCATGCATTACCATCGAAGCGAATGACAGAACCGTCAGGGCGACGAACACCCTTCTTGGTGCGCACCACTACCGCCTTCAGCACATCACCTTTTTTGACCTTACCACGTGGAATTGCTTCCTTGATGGTGATCTTGATGATGTCGCCTACGCCTGCGTAGCGACGGTGCGAGCCACCCAGAACCTTGATACACATTACGCGACGTGCACCGGAGTTGTCGGCGACGTTCAGCATAGTCTGTTCTTGGATCATTTTAGTGCTCCGCTAATGTCAACTACTACCTGAGACTCTAAAATCAGAGCCGTTAAAAAGCCCCATATCGAGGGCGCGGCATTATAACACCGCTTCTGCAATATGGGTAGAAAAAATAAACGGCTCATCACTGAGCCGTTTATTCGTATTGAGAATGCGTACTCTATTACAGAACCGCTTTCTCTACAACGCGAACCAGCGTCCAGGACTTAGTCTTGGACAGTGGACGGCATTCACGGATTTCAACCTTGTCGCCGATACCACATTCGTTGTTCTCGTCATGTACGTGCAGTTTGGTCGTACGTTTGATGAATTTACCGTAGATCGGATGTTTCACAATACGTTCGATAGCTACAACAATGGATTTCTCCATTTTGTCGCTAACAACACGACCTTGCAGAGTACGGATTTTATCGGTCATTACGCACCCGCCTTCTGAGTCAGTAAAGTCTTAACGCGTGCAACATTGCGACGCACTTGCTTCAGCAGGTGAGTCTGTTGCAGCTGGCCACTTGCAGCCTGCATACGCAGGTTGAACTGCTCACGCAGCAGGTTCAGCAGCTCAGCGTTCAGCTCTTCAACGCTTTTTTCACGCAGCTCTTTTGCTTTCATTACATCACCGTCTTAGTTACAAAGGTGGTTTTGATAGGCAGTTTCGCTGCTGCCAGGCCGAAGGCTTCACGGGCCAGCTCTTCCGGAACACCGTCCATTTCATAAAGGACTTTGCCCGGTTGGATCAAGGCAACCCAGTACTCCACGTTACCTTTACCTTTACCCATACGAACTTCCAGTGGCTTCTCGGTGATCGGTTTGTCCGGGAATACACGGATCCAGATCTTACCTTGACGCTTAACTGCACGGGTCATTGCACGACGTGCTGCTTCGATCTGACGTGCAGTCAGACGACCACGGCCAACAGCTTTCAGACCGAAAGTGCCGAAGCTAACATCCGTACCCTGCGCCAGACCACGGTTGCGGCCTTTGTGCACTTTACGGAATTTTGTACGCTTTGGTTGTAACATCAGCGACGCTCCTTATTTACGGCCTTTACGCTGCTGCTTTTTAGGTTGAGCAGCCGGTTTTTCCGGTTGTTCAACAGCAGCCATACCACCCAGGATCTCACCTTTGAAGATCCATACCTTAACGCCGATTACACCGTAAGTGGTGTGCGCTTCAGAGGTGTTGTAGTCAATGTCAGCACGCAGAGTGTGCAGCGGTACGCGACCTTCGCGGTACCATTCGGTACGTGCGATTTCCGCGCCGCCCAGACGGCCGCTAACTTCAACTTTGATACCTTTAGCGCCCAGACGCATTGCGTTCTGTACAGCACGCTTCATAGCACGACGGAACATAACGCGACGTTCCAGCTGTGAAGTGATGCTATCAGCAACCAATTTAGCGTCCAGTTCAGGCTTACGAACTTCAGCGATATTGATCTGTGCAGGAACGCCAGCGATATCCGCTACGACCTTGCGCAGTTTTTCTACGTCTTCGCCTTTCTTACCGATAACGATGCCAGGACGAGCAGTGTGAATAGTCACACGGATGCTCTTAGCTGGACGCTCGATAACGATACGAGATACAGACGCTTTAGCCAGTTCCTTAGTCAGGTACTGACGTACTTTAAAATCGCTGTCCAGGTTGTCAGCGAATTCTTTGGTGTTCGCAAACCAGGTTGAGTTCCATGGTTTTACAATACCCAGGCGAATACCATTAGGATGTACTTTCTGACCCATTGCTAGTCTCCAGAGTCTCAGCGATCGGACACAACCACAGTAATGTGGCTGGTGCGCTTCAGGATGCGATCTGCACGACCTTTCGCACGCGGCATAATGCGCTTCATGCTTGGGCCTTCATCTACGAAAATTTTCGCAACTTTCAGATCGTCGATGTCAGCGCCATCGTTGTGTTCAGCGTTAGCAATGGCAGATTCCAGTACTTTCTTGACCAATACCGCAGCTTTCTTGTTGGTATAGGTCAGGATGTCCAGGGCCTGCGACACTTTCTTACCGCGAATCAGGTCAGCAACAAGGCGAACCTTCTGAGCAGAAGAACGAGCATGGCGATGTTGAGCTAAAGTTTCCATCTCTTCCTCCTACCTTATTTCTTCTTCGCTTTTTTATCAGCAGCGTGGCCGCGATAAGTACGAGTCGGTGCGAATTCACCCAGTTTGTGACCAACCATTTCGTCGGTAACAAAGACTGGAACGTGCTGACGACCATTATGGACAGCGATGGTCAAACCGATCATGTTAGGAAAGATCGTTGAACGACGGGACCAAGTGCGCAGGGGCTTCTTGTCTCCGCTTTCCACCGCTTTCTCTACCTTCTTCAGCAAGTGCAGGTCAATAAAAGGACCTTTCTTGAGAGAACGTGGCATGGCTTATCCTCTAAAATTATTTGCTACGGCGACGTACGATAAATTTATCAGTACGCTTGTTGCTGCGGGTCTTCTTACCTTTGGTCTGAACGCCCCACGGAGATACCGGGTGCTTACCAAAGTTACGACCTTCACCACCACCATGTGGGTGGTCGACTGGGTTCATCGCAGTACCGCGAACGGTAGGACGAACACCACGCCAGCGTGCAGCACCTGCTTTACCCAGAACGCGCAGCATATGCTCAGCATTGCCAACTTCGCCCAGGGTAGCGCGGCAGTCTGCTTCGACTTTACGCATTTCACCAGAACGCAGACGCAGGGTGACATAAGCACCGTCACGCGCAACGATCTGAACGTAAGTACCAGCGGAACGTGCCAGCTGACCGCCTTTACCTGGTTTCATTTCTACGTTATGAACGGTAGAACCAACCGGGATATTGCGCATCGGCAGGGTGTTACCTGCTTTGATTGCAGCATCAACGCCAGACTGAATCTGGTCGCCAGCTTTCAGGCCTTTAGGGGCCAGAATGTAACGGCGTTCGCCATCTTTGTACAGAACCAGCGCGATGTTCGCGGAACGGTTCGGATCGTACTCAAGACGCTCAACAACTGCTGGGATACCGTCTTTGTTGCGTTTGAAGTCAACAATACGATAAGCCTGCTTGTGGCCACCACCGATGTGACGAGTGGTGATACGGCCATTGTTGTTACGACCACCGGATTTGCTGTTTTTTTCCAGCAACGGAGCAAAAGGTTTGCCCTTGTGCAGCTCAGGGTTGACCACTTTAACGACGTGGCGACGACCCGGAGATGTCGGTTTACATTTAACAACTGCCATTGTATTACTCCTCCGACTTACTCAGCGCCGCCAACGAAGTCCAGGTTCTGGCCTTCTTTAAGGGTGACGTAAGCTTTTTTCCAGTCGCTACGACGACCGATACGCTGTCCGTGACGTTTAACTTTCCCTTTAACGACCAGGGTGTTAACGACTTCGACTTCGACTTCAAACAGTTTCTGCACAGCAGCTTTGATCTCTGCTTTGGTCGCGTCTTTAGCAACTTTGAGAACGATGGTGTTTGTTTTTTCCATCGCAGTAGACGCTTTTTCAGAAACGTGCGGTGCGCGAAGCACCTTCAGCAGACGTTCTTCACGAATCATGCCAGCATCTCCTCAACTTGCTTAACAGCATCAGCAGTCATTACGACTTTGTCGAAGGCGATCAGGCTAACCGGGTCGATACCAGTCGCATCGCGTACGTCAACCTTGTGCAGGTTACGTGCGGCCAGGAACAGGTTCTCGTCCAGCTCACCGGTGATGATCAGCACATCTTCCAGAGCCATGTCTTTCAGTTTCTGTGCCAGCAGCTTAGTTTTAGGCGCTTCAACAGAGAATGATTCGACAACGATCAGACGATCCTGACGTACCAGTTCGGACAGGATGCTTTTCAGCGCGCCGCGGTACATCTTTTTGTTAACTTTTTGACTGTGGTCCTGTGGACGCGCAGCGAAGGTCACGCCACCTGAACGCCAGATCGGGCTCTTGATAGAACCTGAACGCGCACGGCCGGTACCTTTCTGGCGCCATGGCTTTTTGCCAGAACCAGTTACTTCAGCACGAGTCTTCTGAGCACGAGTACCCTGACGAGCACCAGCTGCATAAGCAACAACAACCTGGTGAACCAGCGCTTCGTTGAAATCACGACCGAAGGTAGTTTCGGAAACAGTCAGCGCGCTCTGCGCGTCTTTCAATACTAATTCCATTGCTATCCCCTTACGCCTTCACAGCTGGTTTAACGATCAGGTCGCTACCGGTTGCACCCGGAACTGCACCTTTAACCAGCAGCAGGTTGCGCTCAGCGTCAACACGTACTACGTCCAGGCTCTGAACGGTCACACGTTCGTTACCCAGCTGACCTGCCATTTTCTTGCCTTTGAACACTTTGCCCGGAGTCTGGTTCTGACCGATTGAACCCGGAACGCGGTGAGACAAGGAGTTACCGTGAGTAGCGTCCTGGGTACGGAAGTTCCAGCGCTTAACGGTACCAGCAAAACCTTTACCTTTAGAGGTACCGGTTACGTCAACTTTTTTAACGTCAGCAAACAGCTCAACGCTAATGTCCTGACCTACGGTGAACTCTTCGCCTTCAGCAAGACGGAATTCCCACAGACCACGGCCAGCTTCTACGCCAGCTTTAGCGAAGTGACCCGCTTCTGGTTTGGTTACACGGTTAGCTTTTTTAGCACCAGTGGTCACCTGAACAGCGCGGTAGCCATCGTTAGCCAGATCTTTAACCTGAGTAACGCGGTTTGCTTCAACTTCGATTACGGTTACTGGGATTGAAACGCCATCTTCAGTGAAGATGCGGGTCATGCCCACTTTTTTACCGACTAAACCAATCATTGTATCAACCTCTCAATCGCTCGATGACCTGATTAACCCAGGCTGATCTGCACGTCTACACCGGCAGCCAGATCCAGACGCATCAGAGCATCAACGGTTTTCTCAGTTGGCTCAACGATGTCAACCAGACGCTTGTGAGTGCGGATTTCGTACTGATCACGCGCGTCTTTGTTGACGTGCGGGGAGATCAGAACGGTGAAGCGCTCTTTGCGGGTCGGCAGCGGGATCGGACCACGGACTTGCGCACCAGTGCGCTTAGCAGTCTCGACGATTTCCGCGGTTGATTGATCGATCAGACGATGATCAAACGCTTTAAGGCGGATACGGATTCTTTGGTTCTGCATGAGACCAGAGCTCCAATTATTTTATAAACGAAAATGATTACTCCTCAAACCCATTACGATTGATGGGAGAGTGTAACCGTTCTTACGTAGCTCCCCAATTGGGAGCATTGTTGAGCAACAAATTTGTTACTCTGGTTCAGATTGAACCCGCCGTCAATTACGACAAGCCCGCGCATTATACGTAAATCAGGGAAAGACGCAAGTGCCGTTTAGAAATTAAGCGCCAAAGCCACTGTTTGCGTGCGCCCTCGCAATATTCTAAGCAACGAATCCCATCGCATCTCTTGTTTTGAAAGCGCTACGCAAGTTTCACTTTTGCCCGTTGTCCGGCCAATGCGAAGCGCGGAGTATGCGCTGAAATCTTTTCAGAGGCTTACTCTATGCTAACCACCCTCCCCTTCCTGCTGCTTTATTTTTCTTTTTCTCTATTACTGGTACGAGAAGATATCCGGTTCGGTATTCTCCCTGATAAATACCTCTGCCCGCTGTTATGGTCAGGCCTGCTGTTCCAGCTCTGCATTCATCCAGATTTTCTTGCCAGTTCAGTGGTTGGCGCGATGGCGGGCTATGTTGGATTTGCTGTTATCTATTGGGGATATCGACTTATGTATGGACATGAAGGGATGGGCTATGGCGATGTAAAATACCTGGGCGCGCTTGGCGCATGGCATGGCTGGTGCGTGCTGCCGATAATGGCGTTCGTTGCTGCGCTCATGGCACTTCTGTGCCATCTGGCCATATCTACGCTCTCTCCGGCTAAACGGACATTAAAAAACCCACTGCCTTTTGGGCCATTTCTGGCGGCAGCGGGTTTATGCGTCGGCTGGCAAAATCTGATTAGCTTTCCACTTTAATCTGCGACTGGAGATAGTTCTGTAGGCCGATTTTGCTGATGAGATCCAGTTCGGTTTCCAGCCAGTCGATATGCCCTTCTTCGTCCGCCAGGATCTGGATCATCATATCGCGACTAACATAGTCGTGTACGCTGTCAGCATAGGCAATGGCTTCGCGAAGATCTTTCGCACCTTCGAGCTCCAGCCGGAGGTCCGAACGCAGCATCTCTTCGACATCCTCTCCGATGCCCAGCTTACCGAGATCCTGCAGGTTAGGAATGCCTTCGAGGAATAAAATACGCTCAATGTATTTATCGGCGTGTTTCATCTCATCGATGGACTCATGGTATTCAACATCATTGAGGCGAGTCAGACCCCAGTTTTTGAACATTCTTGCATGGAGAAAATACTGATTGATTGCGACAAGCTCATTTCCCAATAATTTATTGAGATAACTTATGATTTTAACATCACCTTTCATTATATAGTCCCTCCGCTTCCACTCATTGAAGCGTAGAACGGGCTACAGGGATGTCAAAAAAAAGATATGCGCTTAGGCGATCTCTTTGAATTCCGGGATCTGCATCAATTCGTCCTGCATAATTTCACGCGCGGCGCGCACGCACTTACCGCATTGATTTCCCACCGGAACAAACTTGCGAAGCTGCTGGAAGGACTGAGGCTGAAACTGACGAACGGCCTGACGAATTTTTTTGTCACTCACACCATTACATAAACAAACGTACATACAGACTCCCGTTCAAAATATGCGCAAAGTGTAAGTGAGAATGGTTATGATTACAATAGCACAAGCGGCGGGATACGGAACGGGTGCGGACAAAAAATGCGAAAATTTGTGACAAGCGCGTAATGACAAAAAACAAAAAAGGACGCCGAAGCGTCCTTTTTTCATTCAGGGATAATGAATTAGCCCAGAACTTTAGCAACAACACCCGCGCCAACGGTACGGCCGCCTTCGCGGATTGCGAAGCGCAGACCATCGTCCATTGCGATTGGGTGGATCAGGGTAACAACCATTTTGATGTTGTCGCCTGGCATTACCATCTCAACGCCTTCTGGCAGTTCGATGGTACCGGTCACGTCAGTTGTACGGAAGTAGAACTGTGGACGGTAGCCTTTGAAGAACGGAGTATGACGGCCGCCTTCGTCTTTGGACAGGATGTACACTTCAGATTCG
>NZ_SJOO01000021.1 GCF_004331265.1 Enterobacter wuhouensis
ACGCAGGAGAAAAGCTCGGGCTGTTTGCGCGGACCGGCCAGCTGAGCCTGAAGGCCAGCGAGGGCCCGGTGGAGGTGCAGGCGCAGAACGGCAATATGAGGCTGTTTGCGGAGAAGAAGCTGACGATAAGCTCGGCGAGCGACATCTCGTTTGCGGGGAAAAAGCGCATCACGCTTATCGGCGGGGGGAGCTACCTGCGGCTGGAGGCGGGAAAAGTCGAGTACGGCACGACGGCGACGTATATGCGCCGGACTAAGAGGACCATGAAAGCCGGACCAGCCACAATGCCGTTAAACATTCCGCTTCTTCCGGGTCAATATCCACCGCTTAATAGCACAATATGCATTGAGTGTCTCCTCAATGCCATCAAAGCTAACGGCGCTATGGTTCAGGGAGCGTAGTCAATGGATGTCGCAAATATGATGCAGGCGCTATCTGAATCCACTCACACTCATATCTTTCTGATGCTGGAAGGCGGTGCGCAAACACCGGAAGCTTTTCAGGCTTTTTATAACGAACATGTATCGGCTCTGTATTCGCTGTATCTCCATCCGCAGCTTGCTGAGTTCAGAAACTATGGTCCCTGGCTGCTCGCATTAAAAAATACGGAGACGCTACAGCATTATATTGATTCCATGCCGGGTTTAACCGCTGTTATCGGCTCTTCACGCACAGGAGAGGCATTAGCCGTTCAGCTTTCTGCGGCATGCACACTTATTTCGCCCGATGGAGCAGCGGCTTTAGTGCGTTTTTATACGCGGGATGTGATGAGTTTGCTGGCAAGCCATAACGACCGGGAATGGCACAGTATGTTATTCAGAGGTGTTTCACAGTGGTGGGCACCTGAAAAAAATGGATGGCATCCTGTAAATATTCCACCTTCACTGGTGATAAATGCGAGAGACAGCGCCATACGGCTGAATAAAGAAGAATGGCAATACATCTCGGATGAACCGGTTGTCACCAGCGTATTAACCGCCTGGCAAAAATTGCCCTCCAGCCAGCATTTTGCTCCGTGTGTACAAAGAGATATGGTCAAAAAAGCGCTGAACAAAGCCTGCGAGGCGAAAATGAAAGCGGGCACAGAGCAAAAGCTGTATGCCCTTTTTTATCTCAATGGTGGTAAAAAAATTCTGGCGTCAGAGAATATGCAATCTGCATTGGAAAATGTGGCTCAGGGGAAAGTCTCGCTGGAGCAAGCCATAAGAAATAACGTTCAACATCAGGGATGAAAATGCATCATGGGATTTTTCAGCGTGTATAAAAAAATAGATGGTGCGGTTAACCGGGGTTATGCCCGCTGGGGGAAATGGATTTGGGGTGCACTGATACTGCCGGTGGTGGTTTATCTTGGCTGGTCGGTGTGGGCTGCGGTCTGGGGACCACCGTCAGGGCCGGTAACGCTGATTATTCACAGTGAAATTGACAGACCTATCCTGGGGTTTAGCGTAAATGGCGTGGCGGGGGCGAATGCCTTTGCGCATGGCGGGGGTAAAGCCACCTGCTGCGGCAGTATTAGCGGTGATACTGCCGAGATAATATGGACTCTAAGTACGACGCGAGATCAATACAACGCCGGACTTCGTAAAGAAACTCGTCGCACAGAAATGCCTATGCCAGTACGGAAGCAGGGCGAAAATGATTTACACGTTCATTTTCTGCCGGGCGATAAAGTCCTGTTGGGATGGAGTGATAACGCATGGTCGCCTTATGAAACGCATCAGGAGAATGCTAATAACAGGGAAACAAAATAATGGGATGGTTCGGTAAATATCAAAAAATAGACAGCGCCGTGAGTCGCGGTTATGCCCGCTGGGGAAAGTGGCTCTGGGGAGCACTGATACTGCCGGTGGTGATTTATCTTGGCTGGTCGGTATGGGCTGCGGTCTGGGGACCGCCGTCAGGGCCGGTGACGCTGATTATTCACAGTGAAATTGACAGGCCCATTCTGGGGTTTAGCGTGAATGGCGTGGCGGGGGCGAATGCCTTTGCGCAAGGGGGAGGAGGGGCAACCTGCTGTGGGAATATTAGCGGGGATAAGGCTGAAATAATCTGGACGCTGGATATTACTCATGAACAATATCTTAAAGGTATGCGTCTCGAAACTCGTCGCACAGAAATGCCTATGCCAGTACGGAAGCAGGGCGAAAATGATTTACACGTTCATTTTCTCCCGGGCGATAAAGTCCTTTTGGGATGGAGTGATAACGCATGGTCGCCTTATGAAAAACGGCCAGAAGCGGCACACTTAAATACAATGGACAATAACTAATGGATATAGAAAGCCTCATTTCTGCAGCAAACCGGGCACAGCAGGCTGAAGATTACGGCATACACAATTGTTCACGCATCTGGCATGTGGGTTTCTTTTTCGATGGTATTCACAGGAATATTGAACAGGATGCGCCAGAGCAACGACTCAGTAATATTGCTCGTCTGTTCAGAGCTTTTCCTGATGAGCTACAAAATTCGAGTAAAGACTGTTTTTCAAAATTCTACATATCAGGCCTTGGCACACCCTTTAGCGACGATCTTTCTACCAAACTCACTGCATTAATAGATGGTACCAGAAGTAATGTGCAGGATGATCTCAAATCTCAGCCCGCTGAAATGGCGAAGGAAGCAGGCGGAGAATTATTGAAAGGTGGAAACTGGTATGAGATCCTGAAAAATGAAGGTGCAAAGCTGCTTAAACCCGCAGAGTGGAGAAAGCTGGGGAAAAATATAGCCACGAATGCACTTAAAAAAGCCAGCATCGAAGCTACCCCCTGGATTCGTGATAACCCTGCTGTCGCAGATATGCTGGTAACAGGCGTTGATACACGTATCGCCTCGGCGAAAATGCGCTTTGAGCGATTTTATGAGAGGGCAAAATCAGCCAGCCCGGTCCCCGTCAAACTCATTTCTGTCTCCCTTTTCGGTTTTGACCTCGGCGCTACCCTGGCACGTAAATTCCTGGACAGTCTGCTGAAAGATATCTGTAAGAAAGAGGGGGATAAATACACCTACCAGGGCATACCCGTCGATATCGTCTTTACCGGCCTGTTTGACTGCTCGCGACGCACGTCGGCCAGCAACAACAACGGCGTGGATTACTTTATCTCTGCGTTTGGCGGGCCGATAAAAGGGATTAGCGTGTTGCTGGGAGACAAGTCCATCGACCAGGATACCCCCTTGCCTGAGTCGGTAAAGAAAAGCCTGCATCTGGTTGCCGCCCATGAAACCCGCGTCTGGCGCTGCCTGTACCGCACCGGCAATAACCCGGCGCACAAGGAAGAACTCTATCCCGGATGCGCGGAGGATATCGGCGGGGGCCTGAAACCGGATGAACAGAAGCCCAGTGCGGAGCTTTGTCGCGTGGCGCTCCACAGGATGTACCGTGAGGCGACCATGGCGGGCGTGCCTTTCCCTGATTTCCTAAGTCTGAAATCTTACTCCGAAACCGTAGCCAGCTATTTCATCGTCCAGGACAACGTTAAAAACCAGTCCGTCCTGGAGTGGGCAGAGGCGTACCAGAGCGCGCTGCCCTTTACTTCATTAAGCACCGCATGCCAGAACCGTCATCTGGACAGCTATATCGACTGGCTGGGTCGCCAGTACTATCAGTACCGAACGGAATGCATGAGATATGAAAAACAGCGCGGCGATGTGCTGGCCTCTGCTGGCGCATCTGCGGGATTTGCAGGCATCACGCAGGAGGCGAAAGAGACCGCCGGGCAGTATGCAAATGAACTGGCCGTATTGCAGCAAAACTGGGGCTGGCTTGATGACGTGAAGGATGCCGCCATCAGGATGCGAAACAGTATGGAACAGGACCCCATGGACAAACGCAGGGATATCGTTCCGAGCGTATATGGACCCGCGCTGCGGCGTGCGAAGCGTTTTCTGGAATACTTCCACGCGGCAAACCTCGGTAAACCCCGGCCATTACCCCTGGATACCGCACCGCCAGAAATGTACGCATGGTTTGTACACGACCTGCAGACGGTGGACAAAGGAGCGGGTATCTCACAGGACTTTTTTGCGATCCGCTCAATGGAAATGCCTGAAGCCTGATGAGGGTTGTTCACAACAGAATTTGAGATTCCTCCGCTACCTCTCCTGCCACCCGTTCATTACCGTAAAGCCAGTCAACCTGCGAGACTGGCTTTATGAAACGTTACTCTACCGTTCTGTTATTTGGTCTGCTGTCACTCACCAGCCAGCTGGCTCATGCCGATATTGTTGATGATGCTATTGGCAACATTCAGCAGGCGATCAACGACGCCTATAACCCCAGCAGCAGCCGTAATGATGATGACGATCGTTACGATCGCAGCCGCCAGATCGACAGCCGTCAGTACGACGATCGTCGTCGACAGCTTGAGGACAGACGCCAGCGATTAGACGAGCGTCAGCGCCAATTGGATGACGATAGGCGTCGGTTAGAAGAGGATGAGCGCCGGTTAGAAGACGATTACGATCGAGGTTAAGTGTGGCCTGTTGCCCTCACCCCAACCCTCTCCCACGGGAGAGGGAAAAAACCTAATCCAGCACTAATACCATCCCGTCATAACCCGCCTCAATCCCCTGCGGCAGCGGGTTATTCATCATCCACACGTCAAACTGATGGCTGACGTGCGTCAGGATAACCTGCGGGCAGCCAATGACATCGTTCAGCGCAATCACGGTATTTAGGTCGCAATGGTTTCGCGGCGTCTCATCGCGCGGTTCGTGGCTGCAGTCGATAATCATCGCCTGCGGCTGGTTATTGAGCAGGAACTTCACTGTTTTCTCCGGCAGCCCGGCGGTATCGGAAAGCCACGCCACGCGGCTATGGGCCGATTCCAGCAGATACCCGAAGGTCAGTTTCGAATGGTTGAGGGGCAGCGGCGTGACCCGCAGCCCCTGAAGCTCAAACATCACAAACGGTTCGACCGTGTGGCTGAAATCCAGAATCCCCGGGTGCTTAAACAGGTCGTCGCATCCCGCTTCGTCCGGCGGACCGTAAACCGGAATCGTCGCGCCCACGCCCCAGCGCAGGGGGAACAGCCCCTGAACGTGATCCATATGATAGTGCGTGAGCAAAAACTGCTGGAAGCTGCCCGCCGGCCAGTCGTCCATCAGGTGCGGAATGCCCGCGTCCAGCAGCGTTACCGCGTCGTTGAATTTGACCACCGCGCTGCAGGGGCGACGGCGAAAGCTGTCCTGCAGGCGCGCCCGTCGGCAGGCCGCGCAGTCGCAGCCAAAGACCGGCACCAGCTGTGCCCCTCCCGTTCCCGTTAACGTGATTGTCAGACTCATAACGCACCTCTACAGCGGTTTGGTGAATCGAAAATGGCTCTGCGTGTATCCTTCACGAACGTAAAAACGGTGCGCGTCGGCGCGCTTCACGCTGGTGGAAAGTTCAGTGAGTTCAGCGCCAGCCTGCCGCGCAACGTCCTCTGCCCAGGCCAGCAGCTGGCTCCCCACCTTTAGCCCACGCGCCTGCGGCATCACCACCAGCTCCTGGATCTCGCCGATCCAGCGGGCATGATGCAGGTGAAACTGCATGTGCAGACCGATCATGCCGATGACCTGTCCGTCAAGCTCGGCGAGCTGGTAGCGCATGTTGTGGTCCTGCAGGTTGGCAAGATAGCCCGCATGAAACGCCTGATGATCGAATTCACACTGCTTAAGCTCGCAGATGAGGGCGTAAACCATCTGGGCATCGTCGGCGGTGGCGGGGCGAAGCTGGCAGTCAGGCATGCTGTTTCTCCTTTTGGCGGATCAGCGTTAAAAAGGTCTCGACTGACTGTAGCAAACTTCCGTCGTTATTGAGGACGTGACAGCCCGACGGGGTGTAGCGCGCCGCACGCTCCAGGCGCTGGTCTATCTCAAGAGCCGATTCGCGCCCGCGGCTTTGCAGGCGGCTGCGCAGAACATCCGGCGACACCTCTAAACAGACCGGCAGCAGCGCCGCTTCATACCGGGCTTTTGCCTGCGGCAGATGCGCGCGCGAGCCGTTGACCAGCACGTCAAAACCCGCGTGCAGCCAGAGGTCGATTTCAATGCCCACGCCATAGTAAAAGCCGTTGGCGTGCCAGCTCAGCGCCAGCAGGTTTTGCCCGGCGCGGGTAAAAAACTCCTGCTCGCTCAGGGCGATATGGTTTTCGCTTCCCGCATTAGCCGCGCGGGTGATGTACCTGTGCGCGACCAACAGCCGCGCGTGTTCCTGCTGCCGCAGCGCCGACAGCAGGCTGTCTTTCCCGGAGCCGGACGGCCCCATTAACCAGATGAGTCTTCCCATCAGAACACCCTTTTTCCCTGACGCCAGACGTGGTCGATATGAACGTGTTCGCCCTTGCGGTGGGCCAGCACCAGATCCGCGCGTTTACCTTCGGCGATTTCCCCGCGATCGTGAAGATTGAGCGCGGTGGCCGGGTTTTTCGTCACCAGGCGAATCGCCTGCGGCAGCGTGAAGCTGTTGCCTTCGTCGTCCGCCACCCGGAACGCCGCATCCAGCAGGCTGGCGGGGTAGTAGTCGGACGAGAGAATATCCAGCAGGCCGAGCGAGGCGAGCCTGCTTGCCGCCACGTTGCCGGAGTGCGAGCCGCCGCGCACGATGTTCGGCGCGCCCATCAGCACGTTCATGCCGTGCCTGCGGGAGGCTTCCGCTGCTTCAAACGTGGTGGGAAATTCGGCGATCACGCTGCCAAGCAGGTGCGATTCGCGCACGTGATCGTGCGTGGCGTCGTCATGGCTGGCCAGCGCGATGTTGCGGTCCCGGCACATCGCGGCAATGGAGAGACGGTTCGGCTGCGACCACTGTGCCGCCAGTGCCAGCTGCTCTTCTTCGTAACGGGCCATCTCCGCATCGTTGAGAGAATATTTGCCCTGATAGTATTCGCGATACTTTTCCATGTTGGCGAACTGGCGCTGCCCCGGCGAGTGGTCCATCAGGGAGACCAGCGAGACCGGCTCGCGCCCGACCAGTTTTTCAAACAGCGGCAGGGTAGTGTGGTGAGGCAGCTCGCAGCGCAGGTGCAGACGGTGCTCGGCGCGGTTGAGGCCGCGCTTTTGCGTATCTTCTACCGCATTGATCATCTTCTCCAGATTCTCCAGGCGGTCGCCGCCGTCGCGCACGTCGCCAATCGCCACCGCGTCCAGCACGGTGGTGATGCCGCTGGCGACCATCAGCGCGTCGTGGCTGCTCATCGCCGAATGGGCGGGCCAGTCCACCTTCGGACGCGGGGTGAAAAATTTGTCCAGATTGTCGGTATGCAGCTCAATCAGCCCTGGCAGCAGCCAGCCGCCTTCGCCGTCCATCGCCTCCGGTGAGCGGCTCTGGGTTTCGGCAAAGGCGCGAATAACGCCTTCATGGACTTCAACCGAGCCGTCGACGACCTCGTTTTCCAGCACCAGCCTGACGTTATTGATAATCATGCGTTGTTCCCCATTGGGTGCAGTCTGTCTGCGACGCGGCTGCGAACGGTTTCGTCGTGGAAGATCCCGACGATCGCCGCCCCGCGCGCTTTGGCCTGTTCGATCAGCGCCACCACGGCGGCGCTGTTTTTATCGTCGAGCGAGGCGGTGGGTTCATCCAGCAGCAGAATCGGGTAGTCGACGATAAACCCGCGGGCGATATTGACGCGCTGCTGCTCGCCGCCGGAAAAGGTCGACGGGGCGAGGTGCCACAGGCGCTCGGGCACGTTGAGGCGCGTCAGCAGGCTAGCGGCTTTGGCGGCGCAGGCTTCGCGCGGCACGCCGAGATCCAGCAGCGGCTGCATCACCACGTCCAGGGCGGAGATCCGCGGGATCACCCGCAGAAACTGGCTCACCCAGCCGATCGTCGTGCGGCGCACTTCCAGCACTTTACGCGCGGGGGCCTGCACCAGATCGATCCACTCATCGTTGTGGCGAATGCGGATATGGCCTTCGTCCGGGAGGTAGTTGGCGTACAGGGAGCGCAGCAGGGTGGATTTTCCGCTGCCGGAGTGGCCGTGCAGCACCACGCATTCGCCGCTCTTGACCTCTAACGAGGCGTTTTGCAGCACCGGCAGGCGCACGCCGTTTTGCTGGTGGAGCACGAAGGTTTTACTTACGTTTTGTACGTGGATCATGTTGGCCTCGCGATTCGTTTTGCCGGGTGGCGGCTTCGCCTTACCCGGCCTACAAGGTACTGCGTTCGTTTTGCCGGGGTGGCGCCCTCAGTTCTGCAACACGGACGACACCAGCAGCTGGGTGTACGGATGATGCGGATCGTCGAGCACCCGGTCGGTGAGCCCACTTTCCACCACCTGGCCTTGCTTCATCACCAGCAGACGGTCCGCCAGCAGGCGCGCAACGCCTAAATCGTGGGTGACAATTACCACCGCAAGGTTCAGCTCAACCACCAGGCCGCGCAGCAGGTCGAGCAGGCGCGCCTGCACGGAGACGTCCAGCCCGCCGGTGGGTTCGTCCATAAACACCAGCTTCGGATGGGTGACCAGGTTGCGGGCAATCTGCAGGCGCTGCTGCATCCCACCGGAGAAGGTTGTCGGCAGGTCATCGATGCGCGAGGCGGGGATTTCCACCTCTTCCAGCCAGTGCCGGGCGGTGGCGCGGATGTTGCCGTAGTGGCGCGCGCCGGTGGCCATCAGGCGTTCGCCGATGTTGCCCCCGGCGGAGACCTGACGGCGCAGGCCGTCCATCGGGTGCTGATGCACCACGCCCCACTCGGTGCGCAGCAGGCGGCGGCGCTCGGCCTCGCTCATTCCGTACAGAGATTTGCCTTCATACAAAATGTCGCCGTGTTGCGGCGTCAGGCGCGCGGAGATGGACTTCAGCAGGGTGGTTTTGCCGGAGCCGGACTCGCCGACGATCCCCAGCACCTCGCCCGGCCACAGCTCGAACGACACGTCGCTAAAGCCTTTGCCCGGCGCATAAAGGTGGGTCAGGTGATTAACCGAAAGCAGCGGTTTCATTGGCCGTTCGCCTCGCTCTGTTGGCGGCAGTAATCGGTGTCGGAGCAGACAAACATCCGTTTGCCCGTGTCGTCCAGCACCACTTCGTCCAGATAGCTGTGTTGGGATCCGCAGATGGCGCACGGCTCGTCCCACTCCTGCACCGTAAACGGGTGATCGTCGAAATCGAGACTTTCCACGCGGGTGTAAGGCGGGACGGCGTAGATGCGTTTCTCGCGCCCGGCGCCGAACAGCTGCAGGGCGGGCATCATGTCCATCTTCGGGTTATCGAATTTCGGGATCGGCGACGGGTCCATGACGTAACGCCCGTTGACCTTCACCGGGTAGGCGTAGGTGGTGGCGATATGGCCGAAGCGGGCGATATCCTCATACAGCTTCACCTGCATCACCCCGTACTCTTCCAGCGCGTGCATGGTGCGGGTTTCCGTTTCGCGTGGCTCGATAAAGCGCAGCGGCTCCGGGATCGGCACCTGGAAAATCAAAATCTGATCTTCAGCCAGCGGGGTTTCGGGGATGCGGTGACGGGTCTGGATCAGCGTCGCGTCTTCGGTTTTTTCGGTGGTGGTGACGCCGGTGACGCGCTGGAAGAAGCTGCGGATCGACACGGCGTTGGTGGTGTCGTCTGCGCCCTGGTCGATGACCTTCAGCACGTCCGCCTCGCCGATCACGCTGGCGGTGATCTGAATACCGCCCGTGCCCCAGCCGTAGGGCATCGGCATTTCGCGGCCGCCGAACGGCACCTGATAGCCCGGAATAGCCACCGCTTTAAGTATCGCGCGGCGGATCATGCGTTTGGTTTGCTCATCCAGATAGGCAAAGTTGTAGCCGCTTAATTTAGCCATTGGCGCGCTCCCGTTGCAGGCGTTTCAGCAGTTCCAGTTCGGCCTGGAAATCGACGTAGTGCGGCAGCTTGAGGTGCGAGACAAAGCCGGCGGCCTCAACGTTATCCGCGTGGGCCAGCACGAACTCTTCGTCCTGCGCCGGGCCTGCAACGTGCTCGCCGTAGTCCGGTGCCTGCAGGGCGCGGTCGACCAGCGCCATTGCCATGGCCTTGCGCTCGCCGAGGCCGAACACCAGCCCGTAGCCGCGGGTAAAGTGCGGGTCTTCATTTTCGGGCGCGACAAATCCGTTCACCATTTCGCACTCGGTCATCAGCAGTTCGCCGACGTTTACGGCAAAACCCAGCTCTTCCGGCACGATTTCGACGTCGATGTAGCCGCTGCGAATGTCGGCTGCAAACGGGTGGTTGCGCCCGTAGCCGCGCTGGGTGGAGTACGCCAGCGCCAGCAGGTAGCCTTCGTCGCCGCGCATCAGCTGCTGCAGGCGGGACGAACGCGAGCACGGGTAAACCGGCGGCCTGCGGGTGATGTCATCCGGCTGCGCGCCAGAATCTTCCTCCGCCTTCGCCAGGCCCTGTCTTGCCAGCAGGCTGAAGACGTGCGGAGACGCTTCCTGTTCGGCGTCGGAGGTGCTGAGCTGCGGCGCGTCGCCGTTCGCCAGCAGGGTAAAATCCAGCAGGCGATGGGTGTAGTCGTAGGTCGGGCCAAGCAGTTGGCCGCCGGGAATGTCTTTATAAACGGCAGAAATGCGGCGCTCCAGGCGCATCTGTGCCGTGTTCAGCGGCTCGCTCACCGCCAGTTTGGCAAGCGTGGTGCGGTAGGCGCGCAGCAGGAAGATGGCTTCGACGTTATCGCCGCTGGCCTGCTTCAGGGCCAGCGCCGCCAGCTCGCGGTCGGCGATACCGCCCTCGGTCATCACGCGGTCGACGGCGAGGTTTAGCTGCTGCTCGATCTGGGCGACGCTCAGCTCGGGAAGCTGTTCATCGCCCCGTCGTCTGTGCGCCTGTAGCGCATGGGCGGCGGCGATGGCCTTCTCGCCCCCTTTGACGGCAACGTACATCAGCACACCTCCACGTGGGTGGTCCGCGGGATTGCCAGCAGGCGTTCGCCGCAGGTCAGGATCAGGTCAATGCCCAGCGGGAACGGGTGCGGGCGTTCGGTCAGCTCGTGAATGATGCACTCCGGCAGCTGCGGCGCGACCATGCGCTCGTCGGCGATGCCTGCTCCGGTGAGGCGCAGCATGCGGCCGCCGCTCAGGCTGGAAACCTGCAGGATCAGCGTGGCGCTGGTCTCCGGGGCGACGGCGCTGCCTTCGCTCAGGGCGTTGAGCTGTTCATGGCTGATTTGCTCGTCGGCCACGGCAAAAACCGCCTGCTGGGGCTGATCGACCAGCGGGGCGCTGGTGTGAAAACGCAGGTTCTGGCTGGCGATATCGTTCGACAGCGCGCCTGAAAGCCACACCGGGGTGTCGTTGTCGGCAAGGGTCAGCAGCACGCTGGTGGTCGCCAGGTTCAGCGGCAGCCAGCCCTGGGAGAGCTGGTGCAGCGAGACGATCACGCCCGGCTCGCTCATCGCTTTCAGCAGGCGGCGAAAACTGTGTTGGGCATCCTGGACGGCCAGGGTAAAAGCAGGTTGAAGCGTCATGCGTTGTCTCCGCGAACGAGCGTAAAGAAGTCGACCCGGCTGGCGTTCACTTCGGCCTGACGTGCGGCAATGCGCGCGGCGCGGTCGGCTTCCAGCGGGGCAATAAGGGTTTCCATTAACGTCTGGAAATAGGGTTGTTCCTGTAAAAGCGCGTCGATCACCGCGCAGCGCTCGGCGTGCGCTTTGTCGCGCCCCAGCACGTAGCTGTAGCCCAGCGTGCCGCTGTTCAGACGGATCGCCGCGCGGGTGAGGGTGGCGTCTCCGGCGAAGAAGCGCTCGCCGGTGCCGCCCATGCGCGCCTGGATCTGAACGAGGCCGATCTCCGGGGGGCGGAGGGTGTCGTAATCGGGTGCCAGACTCAGGGCGCTCATGCGGGCAGAGAGCGCGGCAGGCTGGCTGTGGGCCAGCACGCACATCCAGCGCTGTCGGGTGGAGGTGTCGAAGTGCATTCAGTGCTCCATGGTGAATTCGATCATGTCGGCGCGGGTCAGGCTGACGGAGTATTCCGTCGCGTTGATCTCGCCGTCACGGTGGTTGAGGGTGCGTACGCAGAGCAGCGGGGCCATGTTGGGGATTTCGAGCACCTTGCTCTCTTTCGCCTGCGCGCGACGGGCGCTGATGCGCGTCTGGGTGCGCTTGAGGGCAATGCCTGTCGCATCCTGAAGAAAGTCGTGCAGCGAGCCGCTGCTAAAGTTTTGCAGCGCAGGCCAGAGGGCGAGGTCCGCGAAGTAGTGATCTATCTGGCACACCGCCACACCGTTAACGCGGCGCAGGGTGCGCAGGTGAATGACGTTATCGCCCTCCTGAATCCCCAGCGCGTCCGCCACGTGGCTGGAGGCCGGGCGCAATACCGAGAGCAGCTTTTCGCTGGTCGGGTGGCTGCCCTGATCCAGCAGGTTCTGGCTGAAGCGCGCCTGGGCGTTGAGCGGGTAGTCGAACGGGCGCATCAGCACCAGCACGCCCACGCCCTGACGGCGCTGGACCCAGCCGCGCTCGACCAGCTGGTCAATGGCGCGGCGCAGGGTATGTCGGTTCACCTCGTAGCGGTCGGCAAGCTGCTGTTCGGCGGGCAGGTAGTCCCCGCAGCGGTAGTGCGTGCGCAGCTCCACTTCGAGCTTTGCCGCAATCTCCTGCCAGCGGGTGGGATAACTGGTCGGATGTCTGGATAAGTGCATAGAAAACAAAGCCTCGCTTCTCAGATGAAGTGCTTACGCAAACGTTGAGAGAGGAAATCCAGCAGGCTGACGGTGACGATGATGAGCACCATCAGGGCGCAGGTCTGCTGGAACTGGAAACCGCGAATCGCTTCCCACAGGGTGACGCCAATTCCGCCTGCGCCCACCATGCCGACCACGGTGGCGGAGCGGACGTTGGACTCAAAGCGGTACAGGGAGTAGGAGATCAGCAGCGGCATTACCTGCGGCAGTACGCCGTAAAGGATCTCTTCGATTTTGTTGGCACCCGTCGCGCGAATGCCTTCCACCGGGCCGGGCTCGATGGCTTCGACCGCTTCGGAGAGCAGCTTGGAAAGCACGCCGGTGGTGTGGATGAACAGCGCCATCACGCCGGCAAACGGGCCCAGGCCGACGGCGACCACGAACAGCATGGCGAACACCATTTCATTGATGGCGCGACAGGCGTCCATCAGGCGACGCATCGGCTGATAAACCCACCACGGTACGATATTTTCGGCGCTCATCAGGCCAAATGGAATGGAGAGAACGACGGCAAGGGCGGTGCCCCAGACGGCGATTTGCAGGGTGATCGCCATTTCGCCGAGGTAGTCCTGCCACTGGCTGAAGTCCGGCGGGAAGAAGTCGGCGGCGAAGGTCGCCATGTTGCCAGCGTCTTTGAAGAGCAGCAGCGGATCCATTTCCGCGCCCTTCCAGGAGATAACCAGCACCGCTAGCAGGATGGCCCAGCTGATGAGCGAGAACCAGCTGCGCTTCGGCGGCGGGAGGGTGATGGTTTGCATGTTGGCTCCTTAATCTGTTCTCCCTCTCCCTGTGGGAGAGGGCCGGGGTGAGGGCATCAGCGTGCGCTTTTCCCCCTCACCCTAACCCTCTCCCTCAAGGGAGAGGGGACTTAAGTTACTGCACCGCTTTATTCACGCTGGTCATTGCACCGAGCGCGGCGGTCAGGCGGTCGAGATCGTCCAGCTGGGCCTGAATTTCAGAGACTTTGCTGGTCTTCTCTTCGTCCTTCAGCCCTTTGTTGTCCTTCACGCCCTGCATCTGCTTGAACAGCGCCAGCTGGCGAATCGGGACCAGCTGCAGGTCGCTGGAGGCGCGGAACGGTGCCCAGCCCAGACGCGCCAGGACCGCTTTCTCTTCCGGCGTTTTGCCATAGGTCATAAAGAAGTCGTATACCTTCTCCTTGGTGCTTTCAGACAGGTTTTTACGCCACACGATCGGGTCGCCCGGGATCAGAGGCGATTTCCAGATGACCTTGATTTCCTTCAGCTTGTCCGGCGCGGAGGTCTTCAGCTTGTCGAGGTTTTCGGTGTTGTTGGTGGCTACGTCCACCTGCCTGTTGGCGACGGCCAGCGCGTTGGTCTCGTGGCTGGCGTTCACCGTGCGTTTGAAATCGCTGGCGGAGGCGTTGTTTTTGGCGAAGACGTAATAGCCAGGGACGAGGAAGCCAGAGGTGGAATTCGGGTCACCGTTGCCAAACGTCAGATCTTTGCGTTTGGCGAGCAGGTCGTTGAGGTTGTTGATCGGGCTGTCTTTGTTGACGATCAGCACGCTCCAGTAGCCCGGGGAGCCGTCTGCGGCAACGGTCTGGGCAAAGACCTGGCCGTTCGCGCGGTCCACCGCTTCCATGGCGGAGAGGTTGCCGTACCAGGCGATGTCCACTTTGTTAAAGCGCATCCCCTGGATGATGCCCGCGTAGTCCGGCGCGAAGAAGGCGTTCACTTTGATCCCCAGTTTGGTTTCTATATCTTTCAGGAACGGTTCCCACTGGGGCTTCAGGTTCTGCTGTGATTCCGTCGAAATGATGCCAAAGTTCAGCGCTTTTTCCTGCTCCTCGGCGTGGGCCGGGCTAAGCAGAGTGCTGATGCTGAACATGCTGGTGAAGGCCAGCGCGGCAACCGTTTTATAGCTCATGTCCATTCCTCGTTATGGGGACGTTATGCAGCCTGGGCGCGCTCTTCGACGCGGTTTACGCTGCGGTAGAGATGGTCAAAACGTTCGTTATCAAACTGATGGCTCGCGCCGTCAAAGAACACGTGGCCCTGACGCAGGGCCACGATACGCTCGCAGTAGCGCAGGGCGTAATCCACCTGGTGCAGCGTCACCACCACGGTGATGCCGTCGTTCTGGTTAATGTCGCGCAGGGTTTCCATCACGATGCGGGCGGACTCCGGGTCCAGCGAGGCGATGGGTTCATCGGCAAGAATGATTTTTGCTTTCTGCATCAGCGCGCGGGCGATGGCGACGCGCTGCTGTTGTCCACCGGACAGGGTGGAGACGCGCTGGTGGGCGAAATGCGCCATGCCGACGCGGGTCAGCGCCCGTAAGGCTTCCTGCTTCTGGGAAGGGGAGAACCAGCGCAGGCAGGTGCGCCAGAACGGAGTGCTGCCGAGCGCACCAATCAGCACGTTCTCCAGCACCGTCAGGCGGTTCACCAGGTTGAACTGCTGGAAGATGTAGCCCGTCTGGGCGCGGCTCTTGCGGATATCGCTGGCGAGACGCCCCGCACGCTGCACGGTATTGCCCAGCAGTTCGACGTGGCTTTCCGGCGTTTTATCGCAGGTAATGAGGCCGCTTAAATGACGCAGGAGGGTGGATTTACCCGAGCCGGACGGCCCGAGCAGCGCCACCATGTCGCCCTGCTGGACGGTCAGATCAACGGCGTGCAGAGCCTTATTGTGGTGAAAGGTCTTGCTCAGTTTCTCGACGCGGATGACGGTTTGCATGTGCTGGGCCTCACGATAAATGTGGCCTCATGCTGGCGCATCAATATGACATTTGGGTTAAGTGCAGGTTGCGGGAGTTTGAAGAGTTGAGGGGAGTTTGATGACAATCACCGTAAGCCCGGTCAGCGCAGCGCCACCGGGCGCTGTTGCCGGATGCGCTGCGCTTATCCGGCCTACGATTTAACAACGTTAATCATCCACGGCACGCCGTATTTATCGGTGACCTTACCGAAGCCGTGCGCCCAGAAGGTCTCCTGCCAGGCCATTTCGATATTCCCGCCATCGGCAAGACTGTCGAACCAGCGCTTGCCTTCCGACACATCCTGCGTGTCGAGCACTAGCGTAAAGCCCGCGTACTGCACGCTGCTGCCCGGCGGCAGACCGTCACTCATCATGATGTCGCTGCCCGCGATGCGGACGTTAGAGTGGGCGATAGCGGAATCCGGGAAGTTCATGCCTGACGGACAGCCTTCTTCACTGTTTTCGTCTTTTGGCATTTCGCCGAAGGTGATTTTGTAGAGGAGTTCTGCGCCGACGGCCTGCTGATAGAAGGCCGTGGCCTCTGCGCAGTTACCGGCGAAAGAGATGTAGGGACTTAACGGCATAATCATTACCTCAGGTAAGAGAAGCCCATTAAGTTTAGTTATTGTAGGCCCGGTAAGCGAAGCGCCACCGGGCGGATAAATCAGTTCTTTTTCACGAACTCAGATTTCAGCTTCATTGGACCGAAGCCGTCAATTTTGCAGTCGATATTATGATCGCCTTCAACCAGGCGAATATTCTTCACTTTGGTGCCAATCTTCAGCATCGAAGAGCTGCCTTTGACTTTCAGATCCTTAACGACGGTGACGCTGTCGCCGTCGGCCAGCAGATTACCGTTCGCATCTTTCACAACCAGCGCATCGCTGTCCTGCGACGGCTCTGCGTCATTCCATTCGTGAGCACATTCCGGGCAGATGAACATGCCATTATCTTCATAGGTGTATTCAGAATTGCATTTCGGGCAGTGTGGGAGTTGCATAAGGGTATCCTCAAAAAAGTGCTTAACACGCTGGAAAGTGCCAGCAAAATGACGGCAGAGTGCCGAAAAAGGCGGCAAGTATAGCGCAAATCCACAATGTTGTCGGTGATATTGTTTAATAAAAAAGTGTTGAAAGTGTGTCGCGAGTGACACTTTCTGTCAGTCATTTAAGCGATGCTTGTTCCATTAACTCATCAGGAAGCAATGATGCTAAATATATCGAATATTTTATTGCATCAAATTGCTACGCTCCTTCATTTCGGATAAGGTTAAGCATCACGTTGTTATTATCTTCGGCCTTCACCGCAATACACCTCGTATGGCGGGGAGCGAATTACCTCCCTTTTTAGGTGGGTAAATAATGACGATATATCCTGAAATTTCCTAAAACTGGGCTACGCTTTTTATCTTTTTGGTTTTTGACCAGAAGAAGCGTTTTGCTTGCCATACAAGGATAGCAATATATTTCTGATTATCATCAATCAGTTATATTTTAGTGAACATGTTTTCCACACGTGATCATATAAGCCAAAACAACATAATAAAATCAGGTGGCTTAATAAAAGTAATAAATTTGCGTTAAGGAAAGTCTTTTATCATGCACACACAAACCATTTTTGAATTAAGCCAGGAAGCCGAGCGTTTGTTACAGCTCGCATTGCAGAATCTTGATACGTTGAAATCAATGCCAATTGCGATGCTGGATAGCGCCGCGACGGCCATTACGGGTCAAACAAACAACGTCTTGCCTTTGCACTTTAGCGCGCGCGGTGTCGAGGCACAGCAGGCGATGCTGAATAATGAATTACGCAAAATAACCCGCCTGGAGATGGTATTAGCAATTGTCGGCACGATGAAAGCGGGAAAATCGACCACGATTAATGCGATTGTGGGCACCGAAGTGCTGCCTAATCGCAATCGTCCTATGACGGCGCTTCCCACGTTGATTCGCCACACCCCGGGCCAGAAAGAGCCGGTGCTGCATTTCTCTCATGTCTCCCCAATTGATGGTTTGATTACGCAGTTACAGCAAAAGCTTTGCGATTACGACCGGGGAAAACTGGCCCAGCGTCTGGAAATTGATAAAGACATGATTACGCTGCTTGAGCGAATCGAAAAAGCGGAAGCCTTTGAAAAACATTATTTGGGCGCGCAGCCCATTTTCCACTGTTTGAAAAGCCTCAACGATCTGGTTCGACTGTCTCTTGCGCTGGGCGTCGATTTCCCGTTCGCCGAATATGCGTCGATCGAACACATCCCGGTCATAGAGGTGGAATTTGTCCACCTCGCGGGCCTGGACGCTCATCCGGGACAGTTAACGTTACTTGATACGCCGGGGCCAAACGAAGCCGGGCAGCCGCATCTGCAAAAAATGCTCAGCGAACAGCTGGCGCGAGCGTCGGCGGTGCTGGCAGTGATGGATTACACCCAGCTCAAGTCCATTTCCGATGAAGAGGTTCGGCAGGCGATTTCTGCGGCGGGTAAATCGGTGCCTCTCTATGCGCTGGTGAATAAGTTCGACCAGAAAGACCGCAACAGCGACGACGAAGAGCAGGTCAGGGCGATGATTTCCGGCACATTAATGAAGGGAAACATTTCCCCAGGCCAGATTTATCCCGTTTCGTCGATGTGGGCCTATCTGGCGAACCGCGCGCGCTACGAAATGTCCGCTAACGGTCGGTTACCGGATCACAAGGAGCAGCGCTGGGTGCAGGATTTTGCCGAAGCCGCGCTTGGGCGACGCTGGCGTACGGCGGATTTAGACGATATCGACCATATCCGTCACGCCGCCGACCTGCTGTGGGAGGATTCGCTGTTTGAGCAGCCGATCCGCAAGCTGATTTATGCGGCTTATGCCAACGCGTCTTTGTTTGCTCTGCGTTCGGCGTCGCATAAGTTACTTAACTATGCGCAAAACGCCCGGGAGTATCTCGATTTTCGTCATCAGGGACTGACGGTGGCGTTTGAGGCGCTGGAACTCAATATTGCCCGTCTCGAAGAGGATATGACCCTGCTGCAAACCCGCCAGCGCGTGGTCAGCGATGAAGTGAAGCATGAAGTCGAGCAGGCGCTTAGTGCGACAGATGATTTTATGGCTTTGCAGCGAAACGCGCTCCGCCAGGCGATTGGGCATATCTTTAGCAGGAAGAACATTCTGGATGTGGGCGGCCTTGAGCCACTGAGTTTACGCGGCGGTGAGCCAGATGAAATGCACCAGCTGGTGCTGGAGGATGAGGGGCAGGCCCAGATCGCGCTGAATAAAATCCGCTCGTCCTGCGAGCTGATCATGCTGGACGTGCAGAGCAAGATCGGTCGGGAGCTGGCGTTGCGTTTCGATCAGCTGGAATCGACGCTGGCCCGTTCGCTGAATGAGGCGATGCGGCCCATCGAAACGCGCATCAAAGAGCAGCTCAGCCATGCCGGTTTCCGGGCGCGGATTAGCTTTCCGTCATTTCAGACAAACCAGCTGAACATCAATACGCGAGGATTATTCAACGGTGCGATTGCGCAGGTTAACCGCCCTGCGGGACAGGTGTCCGGCGCGGGCAGCATGCGTGAAACGGTGTCGCGATGGCTGAATAATCCAGGCTGGGGCTGGGAAGATTATGTGGTGACGCGCACGCGATACGTCATTGATATTGCGCAGCTGCATGAGAAATTTAAACAGCATATCGATCAGTTTTGCGAACAAATTCGTAAAGCTTTGGCCGCGCAGGTCGATGTCTCTGTTACGGCGGGTATGGCAACGTTCTTTGCGGAATTTTCGTTGTGCCTGACCGGGTTACAGGAAAGCTTGCGTGATAGCCTCGCGGTGCGTCAGCAAAATGAGCATTCGACACGAGCGCTCAGCCAGCTGCTGAAGCAAAGCCTTACGACTGCGACGTGGATTCAGGAAGATACCCGACTGTTACGCGATGATATTCAAACTCTATTCGCGGCAGAGCAACCATGACAACACAGCTACTGGACGGTCCCGGGCGGACGCTGGAGTGTATTCATCCTAAATTTATGGTCGATCTGGTGCAGGGGGTGGACGCTGCGCGTCATTCCCACCTGGGGCAGCAGCAGCTGCAGTTTCGTGAGCGTTTGACTCAGGAGATCATGACGCACACCCGGCTTCGGCCCTGGGCAATGGCGGGAATGCTCAACGAAAATGCGGCCCTGCGTCTCGGGCTGGCAGAAAAGCTGGCCGGTATGCTTGACCCCGGACATCTTGCGCTCACCCGCATGGCGGACAAACTGATTGCGCTGCGCCAGCAATCGAGTCTGCGAGTTGCACAGCCACCGGGTCTGATGCAGCAGTACGACGAACTCTCATCTCATTTCAACCAACGCGCCGCCTATAAAGAAAAGGCACTTAGCCAGCGTGGGCTGACGGTGCAGGCAGGCGAGCATAGCGAACAGATTTTTACCCGCTGGCGAGCCGGAAACTACGACGGCTGGTCGCTGGCCGGTCGCTGCTATATTGCGCTGGAAGAGCTGCGCTGGGGGGCATTTGGAGATGCATGCCGTCTGGCGAATGACGACGTCGCGGCAATGCTGAAGGATAATCTACGCAGCATGGCGGCGAACTACCTTGCGCAGGGGATTAATGCTTCTCCTTCGACCCGACATTTTTATCATCAATGGCTGACGACGCCTGCGGCAATCGGATTAATGGATCATAAAGAGATGCTGGGGTGGTTGGGCGACTGGTGTCAGGCAGATAAACATCCGGTGAGCTGGTCGGTGACGCAGAACTGGCAGACTGTCGCACTAGGGATGCCGCGGCTCTGTTCGGCGAAACGCCTCGTGGATGGGATGGTGGAAGAGATTTTTGGTTGAACCCCTCTCCCCACAGGAGAGAGGGATGGTTTGGTGCGGTGCATTAATGATGAAGTTCTACCGCTTTCTGTTCTAATTTCTGCTCGGGTACAACTCCGTAGCGTTTCGCATACAGCGCCGTGATGATGGGGACCAGAATCGCGGTAACAATGACGCTGGCGGCAACCAGTGCTGTCGCAGAAGCGGCGACCGGTTCGAAGGCCGGGTTAATTTGGGCAATAATCACCGGGTTTGCGACAGCAGCGCCTGCGGCTGATGAGGCCGCCACGCCCGCGGTGCCGTTTCCTCCCCCAATCACACGGTCGGCAATAATCAGTGGAATGCCGGTGATGATGATGACCGCCACGCCCAGCACGATGCCCAGCAGACCGGTATCGAGGATCACGTTCAGATTGATGGTGTTACCCAGCGCGAAGCCGAAGAACGGAATCAGCACCGGCGTCGCTTTGCTGAAGAAATCACGCAGGTCGTGGTCCAGGTTACCCAGCGCAAAACCGATCAGGAATGGCAAGATCGCGCCGACAAAGTGATGCGGTTCAAAGGATGCCAGACCCGCAGAGCCCAGAATAAGCATCGTCATCAGCGGGCCGGATTCCAGCGACATCAGCACGAACGCGCCGGATTCTTCTTTGGTGCCGTACTGGTTCATCAGGCTGGCGTACAGACCGCCGTTGGTCATGTCCATTGCAGAGACGATTGCCAGAACGGATAACCCGGCGAAAAATCCGGTCTGAATGCCATTCTCCGGAATGAACGTTGCACAGATCATTGCCACTATCCATGCTACGGCAATTTTGGTAATCACTAACGTCCCGGATTTACGTAATACCGTACCCGTAGCGCGTAAATTAATAGATGCTCCGATACAGAAGAACCATACTGCCAGGATGGGTACGGTTCCAGCGATCATCCCTTTTGTAAAACCACCAAAATATGCGCCGGTGTTCGGTGCGAGTGTATTCAGGATCGCGCCCAGCACCAGCGGGACCAGCATCATCCCTCCAGGGATGCGTTCTATTGTGGCTTTAATTTTCATGTTTAACCCTCACATCGCGCTCCGCGTAACTGGCGGAGGGTGTTAAAAAATAAATCAATAAATTCAAATGATTAACTGAAATTGGTTACAGCTAATTCGTTATCCATGCAGCGAAATTAAATTTGTGCGTTCTACAATCTCCATCTGAAAGCACATCAGGATGTTGTATTCGGATTTATCATGCGATCATTGGAATTATGATTCAATGAAAATAAAACAGTGTTTTAGTTATCTCGATCACATATTTAATGTAAACAAAAGAATGGGCTCTGGATAATTAATGTTTATGTAAATCTGATGTGAAGAAATGTGACTGATTATTTGTTGCTCAGGGGATAATTACCTGCGTGAAAATATTCTTTAGAAGGGGGTTAAGGAAGTGCTCATTCACGATAATTGACACAGACTGACGTCAGTTGAACAACGATAAAGATATGTGTGAAGTTGATCACAAATATAAACGCTGGTAGGGTAAAAAGGTCATTAACTGCCCACACAGGCGTCAACAGGTTCGGTTGTATCGATGTAAAACGTCAATGTAAGTAAACCTGCTACGCTTGAATAAGGTGATTCGCATGGAGCGAATCCCAGGTTCACAGATCGCGAACGGGACTGTGAAATGGACAGGGCTGAGTCTACGAGGAAAGCTATGCTTAGAAGGAAAAAGGTTAAACCCATCACGCTTCGCGACGTCACTATTATCGATGACGCAAAACTGCGCAAAGCGATCACCGCCGCCTCGCTCGGTAATGCGATGGAATGGTTCGATTTTGGTGTCTACGGCTTTGTAGCCTACGCATTAGGTAAAGTGTTCTTCCCCGGTGCCGATCCCAGCCTGCAGATGATTGCGGCGCTAGGGACTTTCTCTGTTCCCTTCCTGATCCGCCCGTTGGGTGGCCTGTTCTTTGGTATGCTCGGTGACAAATACGGGCGCCAGAAAATACTCGCTATTACTATTGTTATTATGTCGATCAGTACATTCTGTATCGGCCTGATACCGTCCTATGCCACCATCGGCATTTGGGCTCCGATATTACTGTTGCTTTGTAAGATGGCTCAGGGCTTTTCCGTTGGCGGAGAATATACCGGTGCGTCGATCTTCGTAGCGGAGTACTCCCCTGACCGTAAGCGCGGCTTCATGGGAAGCTGGCTGGACTTCGGCTCCATTGCCGGGTTTGTGATGGGCGCGGGCGTTGTCGTTCTAATTTCAACCGTCGTCGGTGAAGAGAACTTCCTCGACTGGGGCTGGCGTATCCCGTTCTTTATCGCGCTTCCGCTGGGCATCATTGGCCTTTACCTGCGCCATGCGCTGGAAGAGACGCCTGCATTCCAGCAGCACGTTGAAAAGCTTGAGCAGGGCGATCGTGAAGGGCTGCAGGACGGCCCGAAAGTCTCCTTCAAAGAGATTGCGACTAAACACTGGCGCAGCCTGCTGACCTGTATCGGTCTGGTGATTTCCACCAACGTGACCTACTACATGCTGCTGACCTACATGCCGAGCTATCTGTCGCATAACCTGCACTACTCGGAAGATCACGGTGTACTGATCATTATCGCCATCATGGTGGGTATGCTGTTTGTGCAGCCGATTATGGGCCTGTTGAGCGACCGCTTCGGTCGTCGACCGTTCATCATCCTGGGCAGCGTGGCGCTGTTTGCACTGGCGATCCCGGCCTTTATTCTGATCAACAGTAATGTGCTGGGGCTGATTTTCGCCGGCCTGCTGATGCTGGCGGTGATCCTGAACTGCTTTATCGGGGTGATGGCGTCTACATTACCTGCGATGTTCCCGACGCACATTCGATACAGTGCTCTGGCGGCGGCGTTCAATATCTCCGTGCTGATTGCCGGCCTGACGCCGACCCTTGCCGCCTCTCTGGTGGAAAGTACGCAGAACCTGATGATGCCGGCTTACTATCTGATGGTTATTGCTGTTATTGGCCTGGCAACCGGCCTGACCATGAAGGAAACGGCGAACCGTCCTCTGAAAGGGGCGACGCCTGCGGCATCGGATATCCAGGAAGCGAAAGAGATCCTCCGCGAGCACTACGATAACGTAGAGCAGAAGATTGAGGATATTGACGCAGAGATAGAAGAGCTGCAGAAAAAACGCACTCGTCTGGTCGATCAACATCCACGGATTAACGAGTAACAAAAAACCCGCCTCTGGCGGGTTTTCTTTTATTAGCATCCGGCGGCGATGTAGTCACCGTTGGCGCTAATGGGGATCACCGTCAGGAACAGGACGGTTGCAAAAAGGATTAGCACAATCCCACCGGCAATTCTGAAGGCCGGAACCAGCCAGCTAAGGGAGGCGTCGCCATTAAAGTAAGACACCGTCCGCTCGCGTGCATAACGCACCGCCAATGATAAGCCCATAATAGAAAGAGCCGTACCTACCGACATAGTCATCACCGCCGCCATACCCCATGTGACAATACCCAGCGCATTCGAGAACATCAGAATCATAATTGCGCCGCTGCAGGGGCGCGCACCAATTGCCAGGATGATTCCCAGGCGGGTTTTCCAGTCGCCTCTGGTCAGGTCTGCCCCAACGCCATGATGCCCGCAGCCGCACTGCTCGTCATGCTGATGCAACGGAGAGAGTGAACGGATAGACATTCTTTTCGGCTTCAGGCCCTTCAGCGTCTGGTAAATGATAAACGCACCGAAGGTGCCAATCAGCACGGCACTGATTTTCTCTACATACCAGCGGCTGGTGCTGATATCCCCTGATGCGAGGTTCAGGCCAACGGCCAGAATAAAGACAAAGAGGATCGCGCTGACGCCCTGCATCAGGCTGCCAACAAAAGGCACGACGCGTGCGGCAACGTCACTCTCTTTATTCGTGCTGAGATAGGTGGTGACAATGAATTTTCCATGCCCCGGACCGATGGCGTGAAGTACGCCATAAAGGAAAGACCCGGTTAATAGCCATAGACCGCCGCTGTACTGATGGTTATTCAGCTGCAGCAGGTACATTACCAGATAGCGGTGCAAGGCGATCTGCGCGGCGAGGCACCACTGAATAAAGGCGCCCCAGTGTGCATGAAGCGTAAACCCGGCAAGGAGGATCGCCAGTACTAACAGTCCTGCTGTAGGAATGCGCCAGTCTCGGGTGAGACGTTGTGTGACCATGGGGGTAGCCTGCAGGGGAAAAATTTGCCGCTAGTATAGTTGATTTTACCCCTTTGTTCGCTGTCCTGGTCGGTGGATAGGGAGTGAATTGTGGATAAGTCTGTGCGTAAAAGGGTATAAGGCGGGGTTTTGCTGGGGAATACAGCAGTCAGTCATTTTTTTGCAACTTTTA
>NZ_SJOO01000022.1 GCF_004331265.1 Enterobacter wuhouensis
TAATCTCACCGGTTCCGAAAAGCTTAACAACAGGAGAGGCGCGCTTGATAAAGCCGTTCGTGTCGACGGTCGTGTTTGTTTCACCCCACCATTTTTTCCATACAGCTGCAGTTGGATTTGCGGGATCGAAGGTTCCTGTCCAGATGTTATTCTGGTTGAATGCAAGTCCGAAGCCAGCTGTTGAATATACCGGGACTGACATTAATCCAATAATCGCGTTACCGCTGCCCGGAGGAACTCCAACGGTTGGGGTTCCTGTGCCGTCTCCGCGCATCCGATATAGCCCACCGCGATATCCATCAGCCAGGCTTGCCAGTTGTGTAGCTAATGATGAGTCAGCCCCGATACCAAAACCACCGACCTGAATAACATTGCCATTTGAAGTGCCAGCGTCCTTTGTTGCTGATGTTCCCAAACCGAGGTTTGTGCGAGCGTCTTCATTGGTTGTTGCCCCGGTTCCACCGTCTTTAACCGCCAGCGCTCCGTTGGTTCCCTTCTGCAGCAATTTACCAATACCGGGAATACTGACAGATGTCCCATTAATGGTTACCGTGATGCTCTGGTTTGCTGAGGTTGTAGCGAAAGCCTCCCACGCGCCAATATTTTCGTCGTACTCGTTGATGAGCTGTGACATGGCCTGAGCGAGGCCGTCTACGGAAATGATATCGGACACAAGGATTCCATACTTCTGGCCGCTGAGCGCCGGGGAAGCAGCTGGCGTAACCGTCATTGACGTGGCGCTGTTCACGGATGAAATCTGGAACAGTTGCACCGGGTTAGACATGACGATAATCGTCTGGCCAGCGCGGACCTGGCTGGCGGGTGCCGTCCAGTTCGTGCCGGTGCCAGTTGCGGTGTTTCCGTTAACGGCGATGGTGCCGGTGTTATAAAGCATATTTTCTCCAGGCAATAAAAAACCCCGCCGGAGCGAGGTTTATGTTTAAACGTAGCGGTCTATTTGCAGGTTGTTTCGGTAAATGTATTCGCACTTACCCAGCGCCAGTTGAATGGATATCCGGCCCGATACTGCGTCTGGTTATTTTGTTTGCGCACACCGTAAATCTGAACAGTAGTTTCCTGACCGCCAACGATGGCAGTGCCGCTGCAAACTGGTTCCTGTTTCTCAAGTACGCCAGCGCATCCTGTAAGCATGACAGCGCCTGCCATGCAGATAATTAGCTTTTTCATTTTGATAGTATCCAGAGGAATTCAGTAACTTAGACGATACCAATACAATTCTGGTGGGTATAATTGATTAGATAGATCAATTATCAGTTATTGATCGCCCAAAGCGATCAATCATAGGCGGCTGTATTTATCGCAGTTAAGGCGATGCCAGTATTCGTTCCCCCTCCCGGAGAGCCTGTGCCAGTGGAGGTCCCTCCTGCGTTTATCCTCGTATTGGTTCCGTCAAACCTGCATGCCGAATAGGCATTAATGGTGTAAATGGTCGGAGGCTGGGTGGAGTTATTCACAATGATGGTCTGACCGAGCTGTGCAGGCGCAACAGCCCATGAGCCGCTGAGCGTCTGGTCGATATTAATCCCGCCGTTTGCACCGGGCGTTCCAACTGTCTGCAGGTCTGACAGCACGCGGGACTCATTGGTCAGCACAAGTTTCCCGGTTTCGTCCCATATAGCCAGCCCCCACTTCGGCAACGTCTGCGGGAATATGGCAAACACGTATACCGTCAGGGTAAAGCTCTGGTTATAAGGATTAACCCCGCCAACATAAATATTACCGCCGTTCCTGTAAGACATTACTGGAGTGGGCTGGGCTGTGTTGGTGGTTTTTATAAACACCATCACAGGGTAACCGGCGTTGAGTGCAATATTCTGCGACACCTGCTGAGAACTTCCGTTAGCGGAGGAACTGAAGGTATATTTTCCGTAAAGACAAAAAGGCGTTGATTGTGGCGTAACAAAGGGATTGCCGTTATCCATTAATATCATCGCGCCAAATTCTGCCATTATGCTTTCTCCATGAAAACGACTACCTCACACTTTGAGGCCGGGTAATTACCCAGGCCCACGGAAGAGGCGGCGGTGACGGTTATTGTGTTCCCTGATGCGACGATGCGCCTCCCTACGCTGTTACCTCCCTCATCCAGTGAAAGAACAAAGCCGACCTTCATTCCTGAGGGTACCGTAAAAGACCAGCTGCCGGAGGTTTGCCCGGCAGCCAGCTGTATTCGCCCAACGACAGAAACGGGCTTGATACCGTAGTTGTTGGGTTTACCCGACGCATCCCATGTTTGTATACCCCACGACATCAAAACACCCCTGTGAGTTTGCCGATTTGCACGCGGAGAACTCCATTTGAGTCCCTGATACTGTCAGTGACATTGGTGGATTTTCTCGCCCCCTGACCGTCGCTTCCGTAGTTTTCCCAGGTGCCCCCCTTATCAAGTTTCCAGCCAACAGAGCCAGCCACATAGTTATTGGACTGGATATAGTTGCCAATTTTGGCATTACTGATGGTCCCATCGCCGATGACCGTATCCCTGATAATGGTTTGGCCATTCTGGATAACAAACGGCAGTGTTACGGTCCCTCCGGCCATGGTAGTTACGGCGAAGCGGTCAGCCAGGAAGATAACCTGTGACTGCATCCCAGATGGCGTATTCTCAACGCCGATCCCCATCCCTGCAGCGTAATACTGCCCGTTGCTGGAAACGCCAACCTTGATGTTGTACATCGCGCTGAGGTTATTATTCACGTCTGCCACAGCCTTCGCGTTAACCGTAATGGCTGCAGTATTCTCTCCTGAGGTAACAGTCAGCGTGTTGATTTTCGTAGCCGAGGCCTGGGTGAAGTCGGCCAGCGTTTCGGTGAGGTCGGTAGAGTTGGAAATGTTGCCACCAGCTGACGCATCCAGTGTCACCAGCGCGCGTGCAACTGCCGAGCTGGTATCCGCTATGGTTGTATCAATGCGATCAATACTGGCGCTGTTTCCAGAGTTTGTCGCCGTCTGTGAACGGCGGCTGGTGACCTGAGCGAGGCCATTCTGAATAATCGCAATTGCTGAGTTCCTCACCCCTCCCGTCATGCCGTCCATCGAAACCGATATCTGGTCAATCTTCACGTCGGCTTGCGCTAGGCCATCAGCGTTTTGCTGAATAGCCAGGGCCTGCTGCTCAAGGTCATCGGCGTTCTGTTTGATGTCGTCGACCATGCCAGCAATTTTTTCATTGCTGTCCACCGCGTTCTCGATCAGGTCTTTGAACGTTTCCGACTCTTTCATATCCTCCAGAATGTCATTGGTTATTTCGCTGACATCTATCGAGGACGTGCCCATGACCCAGTCGGTCCAGTCCCCGGCGTTACCGATACGGTCAATCAGGCGCGCGCGGTACCACTGGCGAACGCCGGCAGGCATGGGGCCATGCTGATAATCTGCAGCCGGGTACGGCACCAGGACCAGCAGTTCAGGATTGGCGTAGTCGGCAGTTGTGGCGCGCTGTATCTCTGTATAGGCCGTGTCGCCTGAGCCATCCGGAAATTTCCAGGTCAGGTCGATATGCCAGACCACATCTTCGGTCGCCAGGAAGTTGAGCGGAGTACCCGGTTTTCCCGTTTTACCGGAGAGATAAGTTGTTTCACCGTATCCCCATGGTGACGACGTATCCTGCGCATTCAGCGCCCGTACGCGCACGTCATAGCTGCCGGAATAAATGCCCTGAACCGAGAACCCCTGCGCGCTGGTAACCGGAACGTTTATCCAGTCCCCGTTATCCTTACGCCACTGGGCAACATACCGGATTGCGCCCTCTACCTTATCCCATGACACGTCCAGGCTTGCTACAGTCAGCCCCTGAGACACATGATCGCTCTCAGTCACCACGATATTCTTCGGAGCAGACAGGACACTTATCGGCGTGACGGTGATCGGGGGCGACTCGACCCGAACGCCGTCATCGATGTAACGATATTTGTTTGGATCGTGCTGAACGGCCGTAATAGTGAAACCGCCTGTGCTGTCGTCGTTAGCCGCGATTGAAGTGACCCTGAAGTACTGTATCGCGAGGTTATCACTGTCTATCGCCCACACAGCACCGGCGGCAGGTGCCTGACTGAAGTCCGTAGCCACCGTCACCGTTATTTTATCGGCGCTCACAGCGCTGATTGTCCGCGTCTGGGCTTTTCCGTCGGGAAGGTTAACCACCAGCCGGTCTTTCGCCGCGTAGTCTATTTCTCGATCCAGCGTAATCTGGCGGCCGTTGACCGCCACTATGCGGCCACCGTTCTCCTTGCCGGAGCGGAAAGGATCGGCGACACCGATAATCTCAGCGGGCAGAGGGATGTACCCGTCCAGCCCCACCCCAAACGATACGGTGCCGTCTTTGGCATTGGAGAGTAATACCCAGCGACCGCGCCGGTGCGCTTCACTTTGCGAGGTGCAGCCGATTGCCGTCAGGGACGTCTGCCTGACGTCGTAACGCTCTACCAGCGCCGAATCGTAGACCCCCTCAACGGTATCGCTGTAATGGTTCTGCGGATCGGACCAGGAAACCAGGCAGGAACTGTAGCGATTCTTGTATGAGCCGCCCGCATAAGTAAACAGCCCATCGATCACATTTGAGGCGTTATAAACCCAGTCAACATCGTCCTGCGGGACGTCTGCCTGGACATAAATCTGATCGTTACCCCAGAACGTTATTCCTCGAAATACCGCGGCGAGATCGTTAAGTACCTGCCAGGCGTCCTGCTGGCTCTGAATGAAAACGTTGCAGGTGAAACGCGGTTCGGTGCCACCAGCGCCGTCGGAAACCATTTCGTCACAGTACTGGGCGATTGAATACAGAGCCCACTTATCCACCATGGACGCATCCACGCGCGTGCCCATGCCGTAAATTTCATCCAGAACCAGATCGTAAAATATCCAGGCGGGGTTATTGGACCAGGCCATTTTGAAACCGCCGGACCATGAGCCAGAATAGGTTCGGGTTATCGGATCGTAATTATCCGGAACCTTAATCAGCTTGCCTTTTATCTTACAGGTCACTTTCGGCGCGCTGCCGTTGAACTGGCTGCTGTCCACTTCGACATACAGGAGCGCGGTTAAAGGATAACGAAGCTTGCTGTCGATGACTTCCGCATAGGAAAACACCTTGAAGGCGTTAACCAGTTTCGAATTTGATCCGCTGGCATCAGCCGTAATACGCCTGACCCTGACAGACCAGCCGGACGTGGATTTTGGCAGATCGATACGGTGGTCACGCTGATATTCCGTCGTGGTCTTTCCGTCAAATTTGCCGTTTACAACCGTTTTCCAGGCACCGCCGTCCGTTGATAAATCGATCGCATACTCGGTGACCGTGCCCACCATATCGCCGTTATCTTTATAGAGATACTGGACCGGAAGGCTGAGCTTGATGCGGATAGCATCCAGGGAAAGATTGGTAAACTGGCGTGTCCAGGGCGCGGTGGTGGTGACAGTTGTGCCAACCGCCAGTTCGTTATCGACCTGGGGCATCCCGGCAATATAGGTCTGGTCCTGTGTGCCCTTACGGAACTCCCATTTCACGCCGCTGAAGTTGTATTCCCCGCTGTCGTTTGCCAGCGGCGTATCGTTGAGGAAAATATTCTGAGCGGTCAGGTCGCCCTGTATTTCTCCATCAGAAACGGCAATGAGCATTTTTAATTTTGCGACCGACAGCAGATCGTCAGGTTGCTCAACCGGAGTATGCGCGCTTCCACCGCCCCCTTTTGCACCCTGTATGATGGTTTCACCATGGAGAAGTTGCATTTTTACCCCATTAAAAAACCCAGCCTGAGCTGGGTTATTAGTTAATATTAATGATGGCGTCTTATTACATGTTTTTGTAATAACTAACTTTTGAGTCAAAGTCCTGTTTTGCGAGTGGCGTTTGACTGGTTACATAAGCTTCCCACGAACTATAAGCCTCAACAAGAGCACGACGTTCCTCTGTGTCTTTAGTATTGGCTTTCATGGTTTCAAACACATTCGCCCCAATTTCTTTAAGCTTGCTCTTTCTGGTGGCGCTACATGTTGTTATTGCATCAGCTACCGAATTATCCCATCCAACTAATTGAAGAATCTCTATACGCTTCTGAATAACAAACTGATCTGCCGAGGCATTAAGCGCAGCCTTAGATAAAAAGTCCGCAAACTCCTTTTTACTATGCGGCATTTTTTTTGGCATCGTGTAGTTATCTTCACAATTTGCTAAATCAGCGTATTGCTTTTGTAAATTGTTATTCTGATTTTGTGGGGCACAACCTGAAATAAAGAGCACACCAAATAAGACCAAACCGTATTTTTTCACTTTCATCTCCATGATCGGCATCGTTTTGGACATGATAACCAAGGGAGATTGCAATGTAACGTTCATCTTATTCTGTTGCATTTCACTATTGCTGATCGCTCGAGTACATACCGGCACTGACTATCGCTCCCCCTGCCTCGATCAGACCGTAGGCCAGGGGGACAGGATGCCCCATAGCGACCGTATTGACCGGCGCCCCGAAGGCGTAGTTAGGCGTGTTGTCCGTGCTGGAGGATTTACCCGCGCCGAAGGATGGCTGGGGCGTGAGCATCTGGACAACGCCACCCAGCATCATTGACACCCCGACCCCGGTCAAAATTGACGTGGCGCTGATGGCTGTTGCACTCATCGCAGCCCCCCAGGCTGCCATACTCGCACCGGCGGTAAAGAATGCAGCGACCAGCGCAACGGCACCGACAACTATCTGCAGGACGCCTGAATTTTTGGCCCCCTCATAAACGGGCACGATCCGGTACACGCTTCCACCGCGGGTCATATCAAACTCTTCCAGCCCGATATTGTTGTCACCGTTAAAAAAGGCGAAACGGATCCCCTTCATATGAGCTTCCGACATATATTTTTTGAATCCGGGAACCTGTGAACACATGGCCCTGAGTATTTCGCGCAGATCGGCAACATCAAACTGAACGCGTTTACCGAATTTTTTAGCCATTTTCCCTTCGAGAATAAGCGTCTTAACCATGCATTCGGTCCTTATGCCTGACCACCCGGACCGTTCTGTCGCGATAATATTTTCCATAAGGCGTTCGCGAAGAAAGATGCCCGAACAGATGATGGAGAATGATGTTGTCACCCACATACACCGCGGCGTGATTAGTCACCGATGCCTGCACGCTCATCATGATGATGTCACCGGGCTGCATTGCACCGGCGGCAATCTCAACGAATCCCTCGCGCTCCCAGTTGTCGTCATAGAGCCGCTCCTTGCCACTCTCCCACCATTCGTAAGGTACCGAATAGTCCCCGAGAACAATGCCGTATTCGCGCAGATAATATTCACGGATTAACGACCAGCAGTCCGCGTAACCCAGCACCCACTGCCGCCCGGCATAATCCCGGTCTTCACGCGGTGAGATCGTACAAAAGTCCCCGTCCGGCCAGGACATGATCCCCCACTCAATACCCGACCAGTCGCACTGGATCCGGTCCAGCTCTGAGGGCACCAGCCGAACCACATCCGGATGGGAATGAATGAGCATGATGATCTCACCGCGCGCGCGGGCAGCGAGCTGGTCTTCCGGGGAGAGCGTGAATGTCTCCTCGGGTTTATCGGCAATGTTGCGGCAGGGAATATAGATTTGCTGCTGGCCTGACTGAACAATCAGGCCGCAGGCTTCTTTGGGGTATTCAGCAGCGACGTGCTGACGGATAGCATCCAGCAATTTTTCACGCATCTTTATTTTCCCTGCAGGTTAGCGGCCGGAAAACCACCGAACGGCAGCGGCGCGTCCGGGCCGTGACGATCCTGACAATCCAGCCGACGGCCGCCACAAACGTCTTTCGACGGGTCATCGGTCGGCATACCGTCTTTGGTAAAGTATTTCGTGCCGTTGTAATCGCATCCGGTCCCGCTTCGGTACCAGCCCCGCATACACCAGGTGCAGACAGGAATAATCTGCCGTGTAGGCAGCTGCAGGCTCTGAATATCGAAAGGTGAACACAGCTCGAAATCAACCTGTACCCGTGTCTCTGCGGTTTTAGCATTGACGTAAAAGAGCTGAACGCGCTCATCGGCCGGGCTGGCACCCGGATTACCGTTTTTCCAGTTGGCGGCATCGAGATACTTCGAAAGCGTGGTATGGATTTTGACCTTAGCCCTGACCATATCGTCATATTCAAGACACAGCGCGGTGACATAGTTTCCGACGTTCCCGACGGACAGCGTGGGCGTTGGCTGGGAACCTGTACTCGACAACTCCATCCCCTTCAGTTCGTAGGGATGGGGATCGTACTGGTTTCCCTGCCAGATAATGGCTGGAAGATTTTCCGCGGCGAAGGCAGCCCACCCTTCTTCCTGTATATTGTGCGCATGAAAACGCAGCACCTGATCCATACCGAATTCAGTGCCGTCGATCTCAATCAGCTGAATACGGCTGCCGGGCTCAAGCTGTTGTATATCTGCCGTAAAACTCATACTCCCCCCATAAAAAAAGCCGCCCTGAGGCAGCTTTCAGTGTTTGTCGAGAAAATCAGGGCGCAAACGCCTGTTCAAAAGTGAAGGCCACAGTGGCTTTTTTCCCGGTAGGGAATGAAACGCTGAACGAATCGGCTTTCATTCTGAACAGCTTTTTTTCACCCCATGGCGTGGTCCACCAGAACGATTTAGTAACGTGAGACATCAGAAAAGCGCGCAGCGCAGCCGCCTCCTGTCTGGTTCCAGTCCAGTCCAGATTCCACGTTTCCTGTTTGTCGTTGATCCCCATCCCTGCTATCTGTTTGTAGCCATCCCCGAACTGGGCCTGCAGCGTTCGGGCTGTTTCAGTGCCCTGCGCTGTTTTTCGCGTGCGCCAGGTAAACGTGTCTGTCACGGTGTCCTCCTCGAATAAAGCACGCCGCCCGCGGACATTTCTTTTTTCAGTCGCTCGGTGATTGTCTGCTGAACAATCGCCTGCAGCTGTTTCGCCGTCCCCGTGGCGTTCGCCTGATTTATGTTTCCGTCTCCCCCCTGCTGGCTGATGCTGACTGGGGCATAAACACTGATCCCCCCCATACCAGCACCGGCTGCGCTACCGCCGCCGACGAGGCCACCCGAGGCATACCCGCGCATGAGGCGATAGAGATTGGCCACACCGATGCGGCTGGTCGATTCTTTGGTGAAGACGAATTCCCCGCGATGTACCACCCCTGCGGGCTCATATTTGCCGCCGTGCCCGGTATAACCGCCCACGTCATAGCCCTGTGGCCGGAATGACGGAACCGCGAATGACTGGCCTGCAGAGGAGGTTTTCGCCCCGCCGCTCACCCAGCCCATGGCGCTCTGGATGGTATAAGCCACCAGCAGCTGGTTGATAACGGACACAATCATTTTAAGGATCGAGCTGGTGAAGTCCCTGAAGCTCGCCTTCCAGGTTGTCGTCAGGCTGGTAAGCTGGCCCGCCAGCCCGCTGAACGTAGCCTGCGAAATCTGCTGAACAGAGCTGAAAACGTTTGTCGCTGAATCCTGATATTCGGCCCAGCCCTGTTTCGCACCGGCCAGCCAGTTTGCGCGCAGGGCATCTTCAGCCTCGAACGTCGCCCTTTGCTCTTCCAGAACCTTTTGCTGAGCCTGAGGGTTGTACGAATAGCTTTCGTTGAGACGCTGCAGCGTAGTTTGTCGCCCGGCTTCCCGGGTGGATACCCCCTCAGACTGAGCCTGCAGGCCCGCCCTGGCGGCTTTTTGCTGCTGCGCAAACTTCACGGCCTGATCGGCCAGCTGGTTGAGCTTTTGCTGGCTGGCAACCTTATCGCCCAGGTCAGCCAGCTGCCGCTTGTACTCGAGCGTTTCTTCCTTGTGCGCCAGCAGGGATTTTTCCTGCGCCGTAAGCTGACGACGCCCCGCGGCCTCCTGCAGAACGGTGAACTGATTTTCAGTCTGCCAGAGATCCTGACGCTGTTTGCTTATGACGTCGTTCACGCTGGTATGCTGCTCGAGCGTTTTAAGCTGGGCCTGAAGGGTGAGAAGTTCGGCCTGCGCCTTTTCCTCGGCTTTATCGCCGGCGGGCGTTGAGTAGCTTTTGCCTTTCGGCGTTTTGACGTCCTTAAACTGCTTTTCAATCCCGCCGCGGGCCGCGGCAATGTCTTTTTCAGTCCACAGCGTGGCGACACCGTCTTTAGCATCCTGGCGATTTTTCTCAATAAGCTGACTGAGCTTTTTCTCTGCTGAAGCCCGCTTTTCTGCCGCCGTCGCGCCGGACTCCACCAGCTGGTTAAACTGCTGCTGGCTGCGGATTGCCTGAGCCTGCTGGTCCGTTCGCATTTTTTCCCGCGCGGCTGCCAGCCCTTCCTGGGCGTATTGCTGATCGGCAAGAACGTAAGCCTGCTTTTTCAGCTCCACCTGCTGGCGCGCGTTTCTCAGCCTTTCCGCATCAGCTTTCTGCAGAACGTTGTTACCGGCATAATCCGGGTCGACTTTAAGATTGCTGGACAGCGCGCGGTACTCTTTCTCTGCTGCCTGCCATTCAGCAAAAGAGTCCTGGCGCTTCATCGCGGAGTCAGGATTTCGCCCTATGCCAAGCATCGCATCCCATGCGCCGGAGGCGGCATTCTTCACCCAGTTCCAGGCTTTTTCGAGGGAGCCAAGATTATCCTCGACCGCCCCGGCGCGCTGAATGACCGCGTCGGAATATGCCCGCATGGCCAGCTCGGCAGCTTTCTGCGAATCCCCCAGCGCCTGAGCAGAAGCAATCTGTTCATACTGGGTGGCCGTCAGAAAGTGAAGGGAATCGTTAAGCGTAGCGACCGCGTTAACCGGATCATCCTTCAGGCGTTTAAACTGATTTATGGTTTCGTCAACGGCCTGCCCGGTAGCCTGCTGCAGCCTGGCGGCAACATTGCTGACCATGCTGACGTCATTACCGCTGAACGCGCCGCTTCCAACGACCTGCGCCAGCACGCCTGCAGCGGCATGCTGCGTGATGCCATTACCGGCCAGCGAGCGCGCCAGCGCCTGAAGCTGCCCTGACGTTTTCCCCGCGTAGTTCCCGGTCAGGATCAGCTGCCTGTTAAATTCCTCAGACTCTTTGCTGCCGTCATACCAGGCCTTACCCAGCCCGAAAACCGCCGCGGCAATCCCACCAACCAAGCCGGCGATCCCCAGGCCGCGCAGCGACAGCAGCTGGTCTATCCATCCCGCCCGGTTCGCCAGCGTGATCCCGGAGCCGCGCAGCGCACCGAAGTTACCGCGCATGACCTCGCCGATAAGTACCCCCAGCTCCTGCCGGGCAGCAGCACTTTGCAGCCCCAGACCGTGCGTGGCCACTTTGGCAGCTTCAAGCTTGCGGATATAGACCTCAGCCGCATCGCTGGCACCGACCTGCGCCGCCTTCATGCGCAGCAGCTCGGTACCTGAGAGCTTTTGCTCTGCAACCTGTTGCTTCAGCTGGCTGAGGAATCGCGTGCGCGCGGCGGCCGATTTTTCCTCCACGATCTGCAGTTCTTTTTGCCGGGCCGTGGTGCGGGAAATAAGGGCGAGATAATCCTGCTGGGTTATGTTGCCCTGTGCCCTCGCTGCGCGAAAGCGCGCCTGCACGTTCGCAAGCGACTGTGTCTCACCATTGAGCTGGCGAACGCCGTCAATCTGGCGGAAAAATGATGCCGCCAGTTCATCCTGTCGACGGGCAAGCGCTGCGGCCTGCCCGTCATTCTCACGCATGCGCTGATTAAGATCGGTCACGCGGCGGTGAGTTTCATCAACGGACCTGGAAACGCTCTGCCAGTCTTTGGTCAGCCCTTCCGTTGCGGCCGACTGACGGGCTTTCATATCTGCGGCCGCCGCCGCTCCAGCGTCGCCCACACTCTTTAGTGCAGCGCTCTGACGGTCCGCAGCACGCTGCATTCGCGCCTGAACTTTATCAGACTCATCCGCCATTCCTGTCAGTTGCCCTTTGATTCGGGCGACCTGCTCGCTGAAGGTTGCGCGGTCAACATCCAGCTTAATAACCAGATCGCTAATCTGCTGGGCCATATCGGATACCTCCTGTTATCCCCTCAGCGGCGGTCATCAGCGTGTCATCATCCGGCTCGTCATCGCTGATGACGACATCCGAAGGAGAAAGCAGGCTGAAATGTGCGGGGGTAAGTTCCGGGTCGCGGAAGAAAAGAGTGGAGATGGAATAAAGCAGCTCTGAGAAATGCGCATCGAGCTGCGCGTCCTGAAAATAATGCTCCCGGTAGAACTGGTGCCAGTCGCCCAGCTCACTGGAAGTCATTCCAGCCAGCATGGCGCGCCAGTCGGGTCGCCCGAACTCGCGCGCCAGATTCAGGACAAACTTCAGCTCGCTGGCAAGGGCTTTTCCGCCGTAACGGGTTCTGCGCTTTCGGCCTCCACTGAGGCATCCGGATCGGCAGCGTTGTCATCCTCAACCGGAACGAGCATGCCGGAGAGCAGCTTTATTTCCATTTCTGCTTTACCGATCGCCTCCGGCGGCCAGCCGCTAAGCACCTGCTGATAAAGTGTCTCCACATCCGTACCAGCCGGATCGTTATGCCACAAAGACATCGCAATCAAACGCGCACCGCAGCGAATATTTGAGCCAATCAGCCTGGCCGTCATTTCCTGATCGCTGATGCCGTCGCTGTCAGCGCTGACGGCCTTTTCCTCTGCGGCCATAAACGTGATGTACTCAATACGCTGCAGCGCCGACAGCTCGAAGATGGTCAGTGATTCTGTTTGCCAGGTGAACTTCTCTTTTTTCAGAAACATGCGTCCTTCCTTACGCTGCAGTTACGGTGACTTTGCAGACCGCAACGAAATTACCGTCGCTGGTCATAACAATAACGTCAGCGGTGCCAGCCGCCACGCCGGTGACGGTGATCGCGTTGCCGCTAACGGTGACCGTTGCTTTTGCCCCGTCTAAGGTTGCCACGCGGAACGAGGTATCTGAGGCGCTGGCAGGGTTCACCGTCACATTGAGCGTTGTGGTTGCGCCGACGGCCACGCTTGCCGTGGCTTTATCGAGAGTAACGCCGGTCACTGGGATATTCGGGGTACCGCTTTCTTCTGCCAGTTCCGGCTTGCCGGTATTGGTGATTTTCGCTGTACGGGTAATGACCTCTTTTGCCGGTATGGCTTTACCCAGGCTACTGCACCAGCCGCGAAAAACGTCGACGGTACCGTTCGGGTATTTGATTTTGTAATAGCGTACTGAGCCATCAATAAACCATGCGACTAGGTCTTTTTGCCCTTCTTCGCCCGGCTTCCAGGCGAGGGTGAACGAGGTATCGCCAGCAGATTTTGCCCCCTGGGCCGTCGCGTTCCAGTCGGCATCCTCGTCGTCGAGGTAAGTGTCGTCATACGATTCGGCGGTCATTTCGCCCGGCGTCAGCTCTTTGATTTTCGCCAGGCGGTTCCAGTCGATATCAGAGAGTGGGTTAGCGAAAGCGTTGCCCGTTCCGGTGTAAAGCCAGAGCGTCGTACCGGCGCCTTTTACAGGAGCAAGTGGATTTGGTGTTGGCATGTTTTCCTCACATTTCGTAAGTGATTGAATATTTCATATCGGCGGAGGTCCACAGCCCCAACGCATCATCGCGCTGGTAATCGAAGCCTTGTGGAACCATGAGCGTTAACAGTGAATCGAGGCTGGGAACATCAGCGAGGGCCGGATAGATATGGCTTTCCATCCATTCATCCAGTTCGGAATCTGGTACCTGCGAGGACAGGAAGACCTCGATATGTAGCGTTGCCGCCCACATATCGGCATCAAGTTCTTCGCCGGTATACTCCGCATCGGTCAAATAGACCGCGACGGCAGGAAAATCCTCCTCCTCAATGACAGCCGGGCGCCCGTCAAAAAACATGACGTCGATCCCGATGGCCTCTTCAAGCACATCAATAATTTTCTGGCGAATGAGAGTGTGTTTCATCGTGTCAGATGCAACCTCAGTTGTTGCCTGAGGGCATAGCCAAGTTGTTTTGGCATTTCCTCTTCAAGCATGCGTTTCTTCTCTGCTTCGAAAGCAGTAGTGAGGGGCGCGGACAATGGGATTTTGACCACGTCGATGGGATAACGACTTTTTCCTGCAATGCGTTTCATTACGTGCCAGCGGCCGTTCGCCAGGCGCTGGATAAAGGCGTCGCGAAAAACATAACGGCCAATTCTCAGCACACTACTTTTTCGAACCAGCGGGCCTTTTCGGTTCGTCGCCCTGACCTGCGCGGCACCGAGTTTGATGGCGGGAAGGTTGCCCCGGTTAACCTTAATTCGGGCCGCTGAGTGCCCTGAAGCCGAGGCTTTGTTGATTCTCACCCTTTGTCTGACCAGCTTTACAGGTATCCCCGAAACGCGGTTATCACCGGCTACCGTTTCTTTCGCCACCCTTCGGACGGCAACCGAGACACCATTAGCAGCAACCCGGTTCACAGCCCATGCGCTGGCATTGGGAACCATATTTCTGTCCAGGCTATTCAGGTTAGCAATCGCCTGCTCAAGACCTTTTATCGACATGAATGCTCCTTAACGACGCCGCGATCCGCCGGGAGGTGATCCACTACCCAGCCATACATGGCAGGAACCGCAATCATCCGGGCCCACGCGATCAACCCAAAATTCACGCCCGTTTACCTTCAGCGTGTCCAGACGTTCCAGCCCGCTTACATCCGATGAGTTCACAAAAAACGTCGGCTTGGTTCCGTCAATTCTGATCCCCGCTTCGGCGTAACCGATGTTCTCTGGATCGTCAAAGACCCCGCGGAGCGTGACGCCGGATAAAGATCCAGAGGTTATCCTTGCCTCTGCGCCCATCACTCCACGTATAGTGGTATCCGCGTGCGCCATCGCTTCATCAAAAAGATTATCGAAATCAGCCATTAGGCCCCCTGTCAGACTTCCCGGACCAGCCCCTGAGAAATCAGTTCGGTAGCCTCCGCGTCGGTCACGCGAATAACGACACCAGGCTCAACAATAGAGAGGGACTCGTTGCGTGTGGCGTGAAGTGCATCAATGTGCAAGGTCACCAACGTTTCAACCGCCACCAGCGCGCCGATCTTCGTTGATTCAGGATTTTCGGTAATCGAGCCAGAGGCGATATCTGAGCCAGGCTGGCCTGACGTGCTGATAACAGTACTACCGGCCACTTCCGCTCCCTCTTCTCCGTCTTCGTCGAGTTCCTCTTCGAGCTCAGAAATACGTAACGTAAGCTCCTGGATCGTGCCTGTGACGTTGACCTCACGATCAAGCTTTACGCCCAGCTCTTTCAGTCGGGCGATAAGGGTTTCTTTTTCTGTCATGGAAAATACTCCAGAAATGTGGCCCGAAAGGGCCACTGGGGAAAGTTATGCCAGCTTGACTGAAACGAACGCGTCAGGATCTGGCAGCAGCATCAGCGGAGCTGACTGAATCATGGTGAACTCACGTGCCGGGTCGCCCGTTTGCACCCAGTTTTTCGGGTAGCGCGTTGAAGCATTAATGCCTTCGCGCTGGGCATCTGCATCCAGAATGCAGCCATAGGTACGCAGGCCGCGCGCCTGGGTGTTTCCCAGAACCATTGTCATGTCTGGTAGAGCGTTCTTTTTGACGTCATTTTCAACAAGCTGGCCCGCGTAAACGACAATGGCCACATCTCCGTACATGCCCTTATAAGAAACGGCTTCACCCAGGTCTTTCAGAGCGGTTTCCAGCTCGGAGTTAGAGCCGCGACGTGTATCCAATTTCTCCTTCACCGCGTCGAAAGAGCGGAACAATGCCCAGCCCTTCGGATCGAACACAATAATGTTGATTGTGCCGCTGGCATTGAGCGCGTACGCCTCAATATCATCGGTCGGGTCGTACGTTTTTTTGTCGCGAGAGGACCAGGCAGCTGCACCCGCCTGGATGATATTGTTACCGGCACTGCGGCCCATATCGACTTCTACTGGCTCAAATGCTTCTCCGCTCATGGTGTATTTCCCATAGAGCACAGCTTCAATTGCTTGCTTCTCTTCCACCTGTGCAATCGCCAGCTCTTCATCTTTCATGTTTTGAAGGATGATGCGGCGGCGGCGATAGGCAGGGTCGGCCAGATTTTGTGGGTCTTCATCAGGCAGGCGGCGAAGAGTCATCAGCGGGTTAACTTCATGCTTAGGCTTCACATAGCCGGGCGTAAATTCCGACGTGCTGCCGCCACGGGAACGGATCACTTTCCCGGAGACAATCGGCGATACGTACAGCGCCATATTGACCATGCCCGGAATTTGCGACAGGTAGACTTTTTCTGTACTGAAGGGATAAGTTTCGCGAAAGAAGATACGCAGGAAGAGCGGATCGAACTTGAATTTCTTCTCATTGACCGCCAGAAGCTGGGCTGTTGTGTAAACTGACATAGATTTTTCCCGTAAAAAAAGCCGCATAAGCGGCTTTTATGAAAGTTGAGGGTGATTAAACGATGCTGATCGCAGTACCGGCGAACGCGTTACGCTTGATATTTTCGTCGGTAACGGCAGATGGCCAGAGCACATCTTCGATGCGGAAAGAACCGGATTTATAAAATGCCAGTTCAGCACTGCTCTGGTCAGCGGTAACCGCCAGAATGCCGGTTGCTGCACCTGCATGCTCGCCGTCCCAGACGGTTAGCTTGCCGGACGTAACATCGAGCATGAGCGGGGTCATTGCCGGGGTGGATGCTGTCAGTTCGCCCGGTGCATACGCGGTGTGTGCCGGATCGCTGTTACCGAGCGGCTGGGTATGAGTAAATACTTCGGTGATTGCCATGTTAGCCTCTTAAACGGGGGTGTTTAACAAATCGTCGCCGGCTTCAGCAGAGGCATTCCCTGCTGAAAGAGCGCCTGGCGCGGTTTCCATCAGGCGATCCAGCGCCGTATCGGTACGCGCCTGGGCGCTTTGCGGCGCCGCGGCCAGAATGCGCTGTGCATTCTCGACCGTCATGCCCGGCGTTTCGGCCAGCGCACGGGCCTGTGATTCGCGACCTTTTGCCTCTTCGCAGTTCAGAATACCCATGATGCGACCATTCTCGGCAGCTACGGCTGCCGATACCTGAGCGCTGAGGTCTGCCGGGGCCGTTAAGGCAGCAGTTGTTGTGTCAACGGTGGTGACCTGCTCAGCCGGTGCAGTCGTCTGTATTGCTGCCTGGTCAGCTGGCTGATTGGTCGCTGCAGATGCAGAAGGTGATGGCATAGTTCCTCCAGTGGTTGTTTTTTTGCGTCTGTCGAGTGCTTCACGCATCACGCTGAGCGCGTCGGTATTGTTAACAAGTTCATCCGCCAGACCGTTATCCACGGACTCCTGGCCGGAGAAGACGGCCGCTTCGGTGTCCAGTACGGCCTGCACTGACATTCCGGTATAAGCGGAAACCTTTTCGGCAAACATCTGACGAGTGGCATCGATACGCGTCTGAAAATCAGCGCGAACGTCCTTTGGTAGTTTTTCGTAGGGATTTCCGTCGACTTTATGATCGCCGCTGTAAATCAGCGTGACCTCAACGCCGTTAGTTTTCAGCGCAGCGCCATAATTACTGTGCGCCATCATGACGCCGATGGAGCCGGTTCTGGCCGTTTGCGTGACAAGCCGTCGCGATGCAGAACTGGCAATTAGCTGCCCTGCGCTGCAGTTCATATCATTTGCCAGCGCCCAGACGGGCTTGATATCCCGCATCCGGGCAATAATGTCGGCACAATCGAAAGCCCCGGACACCATCCCGCCCGGCGTGTCCATATCCAGCAGAATACCGTCTACGCCGGGATCACTCATTGCCTGCTGCAGTCGGGCAATGACCCCGTTATAGCCCGTCATACCGGAATAAGGCTGCAGTGACCGGGTTTTGCTGACCAGCGTCCCGGAAACGGGCAGCACCGCGATCCCGTTTGTTACCTGATAGCTCCGCGCTGGCCGGGGCCCCATTTCCTCGTCATCGCCAAACAGCGCCAGCGGCTCTGCAATTTGTTCAGCGCCGAGCGAGACGCCAGAAGCGGAATCAGTCAGTCGGGTGATACCCAGCTGGCCTGCCAGCGCGCAAAAGAAAACCCGCGCGTAGGCGGGTTCAAGCATCAGCGGCTCATTGAAGGCCATGCTGGCAATATGCGGGAGATTACGCAGCTCTGGCGTCATCTTTTACCTCCTCGTTTGATTTTTTCAGCCCAGATTCAAATGCAGCTGCCGCCCATGCCGGAGGTTTAAGTCCCGCGCTCCGGCGCTCCATAGTTTCACGTACCTGCTGAGAAAATATCTCCTGATAGTCATCTCCGCGTTTGGCACACTCCTTCTCATATGTGCTGAGACCAGCCTCAATCAGCATCACGGCCTCCTGCACCTCCTTCAGCCCATCAATAGCCATGCGCCCCGAGCCAATCCAGTTGGCGTTACCCCAGGCAGTTCTCGCCTCCTGGAAGCTAAACCTGGCTTTGGACGGGAGCGTGACAACCCGGCGCGCAATCGCCTCTTCGAGCCAGCAGACGAACATCTGGCAGGCTTGCCGGGCCGCGACAAACTTGCGACGCCCCATAAAGAACGCCCAGGATTCATTGGCGCTGGCGCGCGCCGTCGAATAGCTCATCTGAGAGTAGTTACGGGAAAGCTGCTCATACGAAACACCAAGACCGGCCGAAATATAGCGCAGGAGTGATTGTTCAAAGGTGGAATAACCGTTATCGGTATCCTGTGCTGACTGAAGGTTCAGGGAATCGCCCGGCATAAGATGAGGCACTTTCGCGCCACCGAGGCGAACCGGCGCTGCAGCGTAGTATGCTGCCATTTCGCCAAGCCAGCCCGTCAGCTTATTTTGCTGCTTACTATCCGCGCCGAGGATAAAGTCCATCGCCGTATCGGTATCAAGCTCGCTCTCGATTGTCGCCGCATACATAGCTTTTACAATTGCGCTCTGGAGCTGAGTATTTTGCAGGGTGTCGAGCATTTTCATCTGCTCCATCACGCTGTAAAACACGTTTGCGCCGCGGGTCTGTCCATCCTCAAGCGGTTCAAAAATATGGATGAATGATGGCCTTCCGCCCGGCAGTTCCCGTGGTATATAGGTCCATTTTTGCGACATCCAGCCAGGATAGCTGTCTTCACTGACGTAGTACCCCAGCGCTGCGCCGCTATCACTGATTTTGACACCCGCGCGACAGTTACGCGTGTCACCTGTATTACCGGGATTACTCACGCGTTTTGGACTAACCATTTTAAATTGCGTGCGAAAAAGTCGCGATGAATCACTGTCCCAAGTGGGCTGGACGCACAGTTCACCGTTAAATGCGTGCGTCGCAACGCCTTCACGGATCATCATCGTAAAGGTACGCTTGCGCTCGGCATCAATCCCGCAAAAGTCATCCTCCGCATATTCATACCAGGCGGCCTCCACCTCCCTGGCAAATGCTCGGCTTTCCTCTTCTTTAATGCCGAGATAACGCCAGCTCGGGCAGTAACTCAGTCTGAAAAAAGACCCGACGATGTGATCCTGGTGAAGCTGAACGGCGTTTGCCGCATAACCATTGTTACGGACCAGATCATCAGCACGGGCATTCCCCCGGGCGAAGTTCGGCAGAAGTGCGGCGTCGGCACTTTCACTCTGGGGATTCCAGGCATTTAGCTGCCCACCGAATCCGCCGCCACCGGCGTGATAGCCTGCATATTCCCTCAGGGAGGTTTTCCCGTCGGGGCCAACTAAAGAAGGAATTTTCATGCGTAGAACCTTGCCGGCCCGCGGCGTCGTGAAGTGGTACCGACCTGTGACTCTAGATCGGCGATGTACTTTTTCAGATCGCTGACTGACGTCGCCGTAAATTCCACCCTTCGACCGTCTTTCTGTACCGTCGCAACCCGTTTTCCCATCATCAGATCATGTAACGCTGCGCGCGCGGCATCCAGTTCAGCCTGTGTTGCCATTATTCATCTCCCGCTAATGCCCTGGCATAATCCGCCAGAGATTTATTATTTTTACGGCCAGTGTCTTCTTCCCGTAAGCTGGCCAGAAGAGAATCCAGATCCAGCTGCCAGCGGGAGATACTTATCCGCAGAGCTGCAAGTGCATAGACAAAACAGTCAAGCGCCTCATTTCGTCGTTTTTTACTGTCCCAGACGATTTTTTTCTTCCCGTCTACCCACTTCTCAACCTGCTCTTCAGCCGTAAGCTGCTGAGCCTCAGCTAAATCATATATTTCAGGGTTATTAGGGAAGTGAACCGCTCCCGCCAGCGGTTCGTCGCCTTCTGCCACCAGCGTGAAACGGTTATAAATTTGCTCTTTCGCGGTGTCTGTTCCTACCTCAGTGAGATAAACGCCGTTCTTGTTACGCTTACGAGGCATATTCGCCACGGGCTTGCCGTAGACAGATGCGCCTTTAACGGGGATGACACGAAACAGACCATGCTTTTTCGAGCGGTTATAAACAATCGTTGGGTCTATGCCACCGATATCCCAGCAGATGCGGGAAATAAGCATCTCAACGCCGTTAGGCCTCGGATAGGTTTTGTTGATCGCCTCATCCAACCTCAGAAGCGTGGATTCATCATCATGTCGCCCCATAATGATAATTTTGTCGATAAGCCAGCTTTCCTCACCAGGCCCCCAGCCCCAGACACGCATTTCGTAACGGTCAAGCTGGGAGTCAATACCGGCAGTAAGATAGGCCACGCGCTCCGGCACCCTGGCACCGAAGTGCTCAATACGTTCGGCCATCACCTCAGCATCAGGACGCTCACCAATTTTAGGCTCCCACGTTTCACCAAGCGTTGTGTTGACGAACGTCTTACGCTTTCCCGTGTCCCCTTTGGTCTTGATCCAGTCCTTGACGATTTGCACCCAGGTTGTGAAGGGGCTATAGGCCGTCCAGATATGAAAGGTTACGCTGTCAGGCGGATCAATTTCGGCACCCGATGATGAAAACCAGCAAAGTCCGTCTCGCGTCCAGATCCCGGTTTCATCACAGATGTACCGCGCCTGCGAAAAATCGAGCTCCTGCTGTTTAATTACGCAGGCATTGTGTTCACACAGATATATAACGCTGGCAGGATCGCCCGGCGTCCATTTGAACCCGAATGGCGTCTCTTTATCGCCGAATTTAAGGAACTGCTCCTCCCCACAATGTGGGCAGGGAACATAGAAGCGCAAGAAATGCTCAGACTCCTTGGCGGCACGTTCAATCTGGCATGTCCCTTTAATTTTGGGTGTGGATCCTCGTATCGATTTAGGCCAGACCGACCCTTCAATACGTTTATCCCCCAGGAATGTTGGAGAGCCCTCTTTCTCGATATCATCGTCAAATGCCGCCAGCTCGTCATAACCCGCCACATCAACAGATTTTTCACGGTAGTTTTTTGCAGCTTTACCACCGAGGCACCAGAAACCTCGCCCATTCGAGAAACGTTTCATACTCAACGTGTTGTCCCGGTGCTTTTTACCGTACCAGGGCGCCAGCGCCAGCAGTGAGGGGATGTCCCGGATTGTCGGTTCGACATGGGATTTCATGAAGTTTTCTGCATCACCGTCGGTAGGTAACCAGATAAGCGAGTTACGCTGTTTATGCTGGATGAAATACGCATACACGCCGAGCAGCATTTTTGAATAGCCTACTCGGGCAGACTTAACGACATTGACCTCGCGGATATAGTCATTACCCATCGCATTCATTATCGCACGCTGAAACGGCAGCGTTTCCCAGCGCCCTTCCTGATAAGCAGACTCTTTTGGAAGGTAATAATTTTCGTCTGCCCACTCAACCGCCGTTTGCGGTTCTGGCCGGTACAACGAACGGAGCCCCGAGCGCGCGGAGTGCTGTAGCCCCTTAACCTGACTGTTCGATATATTCACTCAGCAACCCCGGTATCATTTCATCCAGCGCAGCTGCTTTGTTCATGGCTTTTATGATGTCCTTCTTGAGGAAATCAATATGTCGATTTTCCAGTTCCGGAAAGCGCCGCTGAACCGACAGAGGTATTCCATCAAGGATACTGGCAATTTCTCCGGCTATCCGCGACAGCACGAACGTGCAGAATGCGGTCTCCACCACCTCAGCGGACTCTTTTGCATTTTTTAGTTCCTGAGCATCAGCCTGGGCTCGGGTAAGCCTATGGCGCTCATAATCAATTGTGCCAGGCACAAGGTCTGATTCTGAATCAACTCTCAGCTGTTCAACCTCTTTGCGCAGCTTTTCGTTTTCTATCGCTGCGTCACGGGCGGAATACCATTCGATTACGGCGGCAGAGTCATAAAGCACTTCATTACCTTTTCCACCACCGCGCGCAACTGGCATTCCCTGATCCTGCCAGTTCTGGATCGTGCGGATGCTGACACCAAAAATCTCTGAAAGGCGTTTTTTATTGACCTCCATGACGAACTCCAGGCGAAACACAGGGTAAGGAAACCATGCCGGGTAAAATGACTACTACCAGGCTTTAACACTTCCTTTCTTGTGGTGGGTTATACCCAGCAAAGACAGATACTTAGCAAGAAGAAGAACGGAAAAGGCAAAATCCTGAAAATTTTCATAAATAGCGAGAACCTGCGAGGTCGCCGCCCCGTAACATGTCAGATAGCCGGAAAGGACCCGCGGCCCCCCGGGTGCCCCTGAGGGGCATCAACACGCTCTTTGTTGAACCCATATTGCACCGCCAGGCTTTAGCGCGTTGCGGATTGCATCGTTTACAGCATCGTGCATCGCTTGTTGCAGGCCGGTGAGTGAGGCTGTCTGTGCATCGATATTTACTTGTATTGCCGTGAACAGCTCGCTTTCACGTACAGCATCAATGACGGCCTGCGTCAATTCATCGCCAAGCTTAATCTTCACCTTCGTGGCTGATACCACGGCTTTTCCGACGATTGATTGAGCGGCTTCAACTACATTACTCTGCCCATCTTCAACCCCGATGGCCATGCCGGCTTCATGCGATTTGCCTTTATCGGCGACGTGAAATTTCACGTTGTAACTCGTAGACAATACGCCATCGCCGATCAGCGCCTTGTGGATGTATGCCTGTCCGGATTTATCGACAAACCAGCCCCAGCTAATGCCTTCTATTGGGCAGCCGCAACGGATATCTCTCCCCGGCTTATCTACAGGTGAGCCGATATAACCACCGGCAGGTACACCAAAGCGCGTATTTACCAGGTGCTTAATAGCAAACTCCTGCCCTTCAGCAGTCAGGAAGGTGAAATAATTTTCCTTTTGATACTCCGGCGCGGCATGGCGTGTTTCAGCGAATCCCAATTCTCGAAGCTCAGCAGCACCAGATTTAGCTGGCAGGTCACCAGACTGAAGCGCGCCACGGAAAAACAGCGCATACAGAACATCCGTCGCCGCACCGGATAACGTAATGATTTTCTGACCCATGGTTTATTTCCTTTTAGGCGAGAGCCTGTCGCACGGCAAAGCCGCCGAAAGTTAACGGGTTGCCCAAGCTCACAGCTGAAAGACTTTCTTATTTGTACGCGTGCAATGCGCATAAAAAAGCCACCAGCGGATGCCAGTGACTTTGGATTGTTGTGGTACCGAGTACTTACTGCAAACCTTAAATAAGCTTAATTTTGATACTATAACCCTGGAGGCCAGACATAGTTTCTATAGGC
>NZ_SJOO01000023.1 GCF_004331265.1 Enterobacter wuhouensis
CAATCTCACCGGTTCCGAAAAGCTTAACAACAGGAGAGGCGCGCTTGATAAAGCCGTTCGTGTCGACAGTGGTGTTTGTTTCCCCCCACCACTTTTTCCACGTGGCCGCGCTTGGATTTGCCGGATCGTATACGCCAGTCCAGATGTTATCCCGATTGAAAGCGAGACCGAACCCAGCTGTCGAATACACAGGGATTGAGACCAGTCCCACAATAGAGTTTCCGCTGCCAACTGGAGCGCCGATGGTAGAGGGGGGAGCCCCATCACCACGTATACGGTAGAGACCGGCACGATAACCATCTGTCAGGCTTGCCAGTTGTGAAGCTAATGATGAGTCTGCCCCAATACCAAAACCGCCGACCTGAATGACATTGCCATTTGAGGTGCCAGCGTCCTTCGTTGCTGATGTTCCTAAACCGAGGTTTGTGCGACTGCCTTCTGCCGTTGTTGCCCCGGTCCCGCCGTCAGCGATTGCAAGCGCACCGTTGCTTCCTTTCTGAGCCAGTTTACCGATGCCGGGAATCGTTACAGGGCTGCCGTTGATAGTAACGGTGATGCTCTGGTTTGCTGAAGTGGTGGCGAAAGTCTCCCACGCGCCAATGTTCTCGTCATACTCTTTGATGAGCTGCGACATGGCCTGTGCCAGTCCATCAACCGAGATAATGTCCGACACAAGAATTCCATACTTCTGTCCGCTCAGCGCCGGGGAAGCGGCAGGCGTAACCGTCATTGACGTGGCGCTGTTCACGGATGAAATCTGGAACAGCTGCACCGGGTTAGACATCACGATAATCGTCTGGCCAGCGCGAACCTGGCTGGCGGGTGCCGTCCAGTTTGTGCCGGTGCCGGTTGCGGTATTTCCGTTAATAGCGATGGTGCCGGTGTTATAAAGCATGAACTACCTCACGATAATAACGATCGTTAAAAGCGATCAATCATGTAAAATTGATCGCTCGTATCAATCTGACTATTTTTTAAACTCAAATAAAATGGAAGTTCTCGCATAAACAGGAATGTTGAAATGAAACTTTTATTTGCTGCAGCGCTTTTGCTGTTGGCTGGATGTACGAACAAACACACAGATAACGCATACCAGATGGATTACCCGGTTGATGCCGCTCGTTTATCGCTGGGTGGGGATATCCACGTAAATATCGACTGTGTCACCAGAGAGGTGAAAGTTATTTCAGACAGTAGCAACGGAATATTCAGCCGTCATATTAATAAACGATTGAGTAATATTTGCTATAAAAAAACGGATAAGCTCGACATTGTTTATCGATTTAATTCAGCAAAGGGCGTGAAACAAGATATGATCGCAACTCACTTCCCGCGCGTTCCTCCCGTATCAAATTCCAACAAACTGAGCGATGGGGATTCTTAACCCTCGCCCCTGAAACGTCTGGCTCCAGTTGCGCTGATTTTTTGATATATATCTGCCCTGCAGCTGTGAGCCAGTCCATTTGAGCACCACACCTGAATACCCGACAACCGTACCATCGTCGCTGAGATTCCCCGGGCAGTTGTTTACCAGAATCCAGGGGTTGAAGCTTAAACTGACTGAAAAGGTATTGTTCTGCAGATCATAATTCGCTGGTACGTCAAAGAAACCAACTACTCTCGGCATCTTAGAGGCTGATGCAGCACTCCAGATAAGGCTGCCAGCACTATCAAACACATCGAGATAGCCGCTCTGGATGCCAATATTTCGCGCTGTTCGGATCATGCTTCCAGCATTATCTTCCAGCATATCAGCACCAGGAAAACCATATTTGTTCGTACCCAGCTGCAGCCACCTTAAGCGCCCGTCATTCCAGAATGCCTGAGGAGTGCTGCCGAGTGTACTGCCATTACCAAACGGGCTATCAACACGGTAAAAGCCTTTATCGGTTACAGCACCCAACGCGCGCTGATCATAAAAGAGGGTTGACCTGTTTTGTGAATCCACTACCAGTTTTCCGGCGCTGTTGTAAACCTCGAATCCGCTCATTGAAAGTTGTAAACCTCGACATTGAGTGTGATTGCAGTACTTCCACCGGTGGGAAGATAGTAGAGGGTAAAACCGCCGTTATAAGCGCGGCAAAAGTACTCGTTTACAGACACGCCGGTTGAAACGATTGTGACAAACGTCCCGTCCTGCGTTGCACCAGAAAAAGCGACATTTTTTGACGTCTCTCCTGAAGCAAGCGAAACCGTTGCGCTTCCCATGAAACGGATCGCGTAATCGCTTAAATCCACTGCAACCCGCCCTGCACTATCCCAGCATTGCAAACCCTGTGGCATTACCATAACCCCATTCTGACGCGCAGCACGTTGTTGCTGTCGTAGATACGAATGAGAGTGCTGGATATCAGCATCCTCCCGCCCCCGGCCACGCCGTTAATTTCGAACGTCCCTCCCTTATCAAGCTTCCAGCCTGCAGAACCAGCCACATAGTTATTCGACTGGATATAGTTGCCGATTTTGGCGTTCTCAATGGTGCCGTCCTGGATGAAGCTGGCCCGGATGAATGTCTGCCCGTTCTGGATCACGAACGGCAAAGCCACGCTGTTTCCGGCTGCCGTGGTGACGGCAAAGCGATCAGCCAGGAAGATAACCTGCGACTGCATGCCAGATGGCGTATTCTCAACGCCGATACCCATCCCCGCAGCGAAATACTGCCCGTTGCTGGAAACGCCAACCTTGATGTTATACATCGCGCTGAGGTCACCATTTACGTTCGCTATTGCCTGAGCGTTAGTTGTGATGGCTGAGGTATGTCCGTTCACCGTCGCCGTTATGCCGTTTATCTGCGTGGCCGTAGCCTGCTGATAGTCGGAGAACGTCTGGTTCAGGCTGTTGATGGATGCCTTGTTGCCGTTAACGTCCGTCTGCAGACTCAGCAGCGAGCGCGCCGTTGCCTCCCTGTCGTTGACTATCACTTCATCAATGCGGTCCAGATTCGCGCTGTTGCCGGCGACCGATGCAGACAGGGTTTTACGCGCAGCCACCTGCGCCAGCCCGTTCTGGATAATGGCAATGGCTGAGTTCTTGACCCCGCCCGTCATGCCGTCCATAGAAACGCTGATGTTGTCAATTCGCTGGCCCAGGGCGGTATCAGCCGTCGCAACGGTCTGCTCAAGCTGACTGAGTGAAGACGAAACATTCCCGACCGTGCTCGAAAGCTCATTAACGCTGGTCTGAACCTTCCCGACGTCCTGGGCATTTTTGGCGATATCCTTCGCCTGCTGCTCCAGTTCGTCGTTGGCCTGTTTGATATCGTTAGCCATGCCAACAATTTTTTCGTTGCTGTCCACCGCGTTCTCAATCAGGTCTTTGAAGGTATCCGAGTCTTTAATCTCCTCCAGGATCACATCGGTGATGTCAGACACATCGATACTGGCCTGACCGCGCACCCATTCTGTGTAACCTGATTCGTTGCCGCTACGGTCCACCAGCTGCGCGCGGTACCAGAAAATCTGCCCAGCCTTAAGGCCCATCTGCTGATATTTGCGCTGCGGGTAAGGCACATCGGCCAGCAGCATCGCATCGTCTTCGGTACCGGTCAGGCTGTACTGAATTTCAGTCTTCAGCGTGTCGTCGGTATTCGCGGGGAATCCCCAGTTCAGCTCGATACCGAATACCACGTTTTCAGAAGCGATGAAGCCGACCGGCTTCGGTGGATTGCCCACTTTCCCCGTCAGTGTTTTCTCTTCTGAATAGCCCCATTCGGACGAGATTTCTGCGGCATTGATTGCGCGCACGCGCACCAGGTAGCGCCCTGCATAAATCCCGGGGACGTCGAATGACGTGGTGGAGCTGCGAGGCACGTTAACCCAGTTCCCGTCGTTGCGGCGCCATTGCGCTTCATAGGCGATAGCGTTCTGCGCCTGGTCCCAGCTCACGCGCATCGTTTCGACGCTGATATTTTGCTGCACCACAGAAAACGAGCTTATTACGATGTTCGCAGGCGGCGACTGGTTGCCCGGCGGGATCACGCTCACCGGTCGCTGGTCAATGATGGCTCCGGTATCAATGCGATCGAATTTATCCGGATCGTGATTTGCACCGACGATTGTGAACGTGCCGTCATTATTATCAGTTACCGTAATAACGCGATACTGCTGTGCGTAGAGCTCATCAGACTCAATGACCCATACGGCCTCAGCCACAGGCGTTTCGCTATAAGCGGTCGTAACGGTCACTTTATTGCCCGTAATCGACTGAATGGTGCGTGACTGTGAAACACCCGATGGAAGATTGACAATCATCCTGTCGGCTGCCGAAGCATCCGGCGCCCTGTCCAGTGTCAGCACGCGACCATTCACCGCAGAGATACGGCCGCCCAGGTCGCGCCCAGAGAGATTTCGGTCCGCTACAGCGATTACATAGCCAGGCTGCGGAATGTTGCCATCTTCCCCTACATTGAAAGTAACAACGCGATCTTTGTTGTTGGTGAGGATCCCCCATCGCCCTTTCCGATTCGCTTCTGACTGGCGGGTACAGCCGATCGCAGTTATCTCAAGTTGATTAAACCCATAACGCGCAACCAGCGACTGCTCAAAAACAGGCTCCATCGCATCAGAATAAGCGTTATCAGGATCAGACCAGGACACCAGCGCATTGGTGTAACGGTTCTTTGTGGTGCTGCTGGAATAGGTAAAGCGCCCATCAATAACGTTCGCATGCGTGTATGTAAAATCAACATCTCTCGGCATGTCCGCCAGCGCCACAATCTGGTCGTCGCCCCAGTAGGTCATCCCACGGAAGATGGCAGCAAAATCACGCAGAACGGTATAAGCGTCGTTGCGTTCCTGAATGTACACGTTGCAGGTATAGCGTGGTTCGGTACCACTTCCGCCTTTGCCGTCCGGTACCATTTGATCGCAATACTGTGCAACCTGGTAGAGCGTCCATTTATCTATGTTGGCCGTTGTAAGACGATCCCCAAGTCCGAAACGGTCGCTAACCACCAGGTCGTAGAAAATCCATGCAGGGTTATCGGTCCAGGCCCATTTAAATGTCCCAGCCCACGTACCGCTATACGTACGGGTCTCGGGATCATAAGTATCCGGAACGCGGATAACGCGGCCGCGGGGCTCGCAGGAGATCTGCGGGATAGAGCCGTTAAACTGGCTGGAATCGAATTCGATGTAGAGCAGCGCAGTGTTTGGATAGCGTAACTTGGCGTCAATCACCTCCGTGAAGCTCTGCAGCGTCATCGTGTCGCCGATCTTCGCGCTGTTTGCATCAGAGGTAATCTTACGCAGTCGGATTGTCCAGGTGCTGCCAGCCTGAGGTAAATCGATACGGTGGCTGCGTTCGTAACCTGATGTCGTTTTGCCGGTCACGCTGGTATTGAGTACCGTCTGCCATGTGCCGCCGTCCGTCTGCAGGTCAATCGCATAATTAACCGAGTAACCGACCAGATCGCCGTCGTCCTCCTGTTTGAAAAGCGAGGGCCATTTCAGACGCAGGCGAACAGCTGAAAGCTGCGTATTGGTGAACGTGCGCGTCCACGCTGTTTCGCTTGATACCTCGGTTCCCACGCTGATTTCGTTTTCGGTGCCGGGTATGCCCTGAATATATTTTTGCGCCTGCGTTCCCGCGCGAAATTCCCACGTGACGCCGCTGAAGTTTTGGGAGCCGTCAGCATTCTCCAGAGCCGTTCCGTCCAGGTAGATATCTTTCGCCGTCAGCTGCCCTGCAAATTCACCCTCCCCCAGTGCAACGAGGATTTTTGCCTTTGCTACAGATTGCAGATCATCAGGCTGTTCGGTAGGGGTACGGGAACTGGAGCTTCCGCCCTTGCGGCCTTTTATAGCGATTGCAGTTGCCATATTGCGCCCATAAAAAAAGCCACCCGAAGGTGGCTTATTTCTGAAGAAAATTAGTTAGATGTTTGTTTCGCTAAATGGGTTTACAAAGTCAGCTTCAGCTTTGAAAAACGGACAATCGCTTGAAGTCGTTACTGATACAGGAAGACCGTTATCTTCAACGTCATATAGCTTGGAATATTTATCAGAAACCTTTCCTGAAAAATTCTCGCGGCAAATAACATCTTCACCACGTGTTACTGTCACTTTCGCACTCCCACCGATTAAAATGCCTTCATCGACTCGCTGTAGGCCTGAAATAGTCATTCTCAAGTATTTTTTCATTGTTGATCCTCGACATAAATCCCGGCAGAAATAATCGCGCCGCCGATTCGCCGGCGGCCATAAAGAAGTGGTACCGGATTCCCCTGGGCTGTCGTGTTTGTTACTCCACCAAAGGCGTAGCTGGCTTGGTTATCCGCAGATTGCTTACTGGCGAGCCCGGTTGTCTGTGGAGAAAGCATCTGGACTACGCCGCCGATCGCCATTGATGCCCCAATCCCCGCCACAGCGCCCCAACCACCAGCGAAAGCGGTACCACCAATCCCAATCGCGGCCCCTCCCGTGACGAACGCAGCAACAGCGACAAGGGCAACCCCGAGGATTGTCTGAAACACCCCGGCTCGCTTACTGCCGATGATCACCGGCGCGATGCGGATTTCCTCTGTGCTCCTGTCCATAATGAGCTCATCGTTTAAGAGGTTTCGTTTCCCGCTGAATACCGCATAAGTTAAACCTCGTTGCTTACTGGTATTCAGGAAACGCTCAAAACCCGGCACGATAACGCTCAGGGCGCGGATGGCCTCTTTAGGTGAAGCTACTGATAAACGATATTCACGCCCGAAAGTGGCGCCTAGCACGCCGTACAATCGAATTGTGCGGACCGGCTCAACATTGAGTAATGCAGCCATTTTTCCCCCATAAAAACTGCCACAGGCGGTTATCAGAAACAGTCTTTAAAGCGCAGTATTTTCATTGTGCGCTCACGCCAGTAACCGCCATAAGGTACGCGCTGGCTCAGATGCCCATAAAGGTGATGCAGTAGCATGTTGCCTTCCAGCAGAATCCCCGCATGATTCCACTTATCAGCCTGAACCTGCATGATCACCATATCGCCAGGTTTTGGCGGCCCGTCGAATTCACGGAATCCGCACTCATACCAGCAATCCTGATAGAAGTTGTCCGGGTAGTCGTTTTCCCACCAGGGATAATCGACCCGGTAATCGTGAAGCTCTATCCCGTGCGTTTGCCGGTAATAGCTCATCACTAGACCCCAGCAGTCGAAGTGACCAAGCACAAACGGGCGCTCCAGCAGCGGCAGTTCTCCACGCGGCTGGATGGTCCGTAAATCTCCCTCCGGCCAGCTCACGATATGCCAGGGTAAAAGGGTTGCATCGCATTGCGCTTTATCCAGCTCGCTCGGTTGCGTCGTGGCATCCGGGTGACTGTGAGCGATGGCGATCACCTTCCCCCAGTCTTCTGCAGCTGCATAGTCTTCGGGGCAAAGTACAAAATTGTCCTCCGGCGCCGCGGCAAGATTCCGGCACGGGAAATAACGTTCAACACGGCTTTTCTGCGCCACCACGCCGCAACACTCGCGAGGATACTCAGCTGCAGCATGAGCCATAATCGCATCGATGGTTTTCTGACGCATATCAGCTCCTGATCAAAGACGTGCCAGGGAATCCACCGAACGGCAGTTCGTTGCCGTCTCCATGCCTGAGCTTACAGGCCGTAAGCGTGCCGTTGCATTCGTCCAGAGAGGGGTCACTCACCGGGTTGTTGTTTTTATCGAAATAGCGGGTTCCGGCATAGTCGCAGCCGTCGCCGGTGCGATATTTATTCCGGATACACCAGGTACACAGAGAATGAAGTTGACGGGTAGGGATCATCTTTCCCTGTAACGACATCGGGCTATCCAGTACGAATTCGATACTCTCGCCCGGAATTTCGCTGGCTTTGCTATCAATGTAAAAAACTCGTTTTCTGACCTGTTGCGGATCTGCTGTTGCGTTACCTGCAGGGAAGTTCTTCGCATCGAGATAGTGCGAATAGGTGTCATGGATAGTGACTTTCGCCTGTAGCATATCGTCATAGGCAAGGCACAGCGCTGTAATCTTGCTTTCGATATCTGCAACCGTCAGCGTTGGCTGGGCGCTGTTGCCTTCTGTGGATGCTTCAAGCCCTTCAATTTGATACGGCCAGGCGGCATATTCTTCCCCCTGCCACCATATGCTTTTCGCTTCCAGCTTTGATTCATCACCACCAGCGGCGGTGATTTCTTCTTCCGTGTGCGGGAGGTTGTACGCGTGAAATCGCAGTACATCATCCACGCCGAACGTAGAGCCATCAACTTCGATAAGCCGGACTTTATTGCCGGGCTCAAGGCTTTGATAGTCTGCTGTGATCATGGTGCGTACGCCTGTTTGAATGTTGCGGAAATGGTCATAACATTGCTGGATAAGGGCTGTGATTTGATTGATTCGGCCTCAATCCGATAGAGCCCTGTTTCGCCAACGGGCGATGTCCAGATAAATGACTTTGTGACGTGAGAACGAAAGAACTTCAGGGCCTGAAGCATGTCCGCTTTTTTCCCCGTCAGTGTGACAGGCCATGACTGCTTTTCAGGGTTAATGCCTTCCCCGGCGATCTGCTCATAGCCGTCGCCAAAGGTTGCAGAGCGCGTTTTAAGGCTAAACGCCCCTTCCATTCCCGCCTGTATCTGTGTTCGCCAGGTGAACGTTTCGATTGCCATGCTATCTCCGAGCATAAAAAAACCCGCCGAAGCGGGTTTAAAATAAAACTTAAAAGAGGTTATTAATTCCGTCGTCCCATTTCATCACGCATGAAATCAAGATTAGATTTAAGAGGGCTAGCTTTATTCTTACACTTGTCCAAATTTTCAGCTATTAGGTTCAGCTCTTCAGAACTGTTTGGATACTTCTCCAATTCCATCACGCTCATGCTGGCATGAACAGCATCTGCACCGCAGTTAACAAGTTGCTTGTTATATTTGAACATCGCCCATTCGACACCTGCTATCGTCACCGGCACGCCCAACACAAAACCAATTAACCAAATAGCAATTTTTGCTTTCACTGAACAACTCCATGAAAAATGCTTGTAGAGTGTTTTATCGGCCAAGGACTAGAACAACCTAGCGAATTTACGCGGTTTTACGCGCATTGATTCATTGGATGGTCGTTTTGCCTTCTAACGTGATTTTGTTGCATTCCAGATCAAACCACCTGGTTGGAGTTGCCTCGCAATCCCTGCACGCACTGACTGGTCAATGGTCTGTTTATAAGCCCGAGAAATAGCATCATTATTACCGGAAGTCTGCTGCTGAGAGTTCTGGCTTTGAACTACCACAGACGTTTGAACTGAAACGCCACCAGCTGCATTGGATTGCAGACCATACATCGGGGCGTGGCCAACATAGCCGCCGTTAGCATACCCCTGAGCTCCACGCATAAGTGCATAGAGGTTGCCGATACCCAGTGCACTGGTCGCTTCCTTCGTAAACACAAACTCACCGCCGTGAACCACGCCTTTCGGTTGGTACTTACCACCATCACCGGTGTAGCCACCGCTATCGAATCCCGGCACCAGACCGCCACCAGAGAAACCAAAAAACGCCCCGATACCAGTTCCACCAAAGGCTGACTTCATTCCATTAATTAGAGCCAGTTGCGTCAGCATCTGGGCGATGCCTTTCAGGAAAGTAGACAGGAAATCAGAGAAGTTAGATTTACCAGTAGTAAAAAAATCAGTGAGCGTGCTGGCCATCCCGGTGAACGCATTGCTGGTAATCGTCTGCACCTGCGAGTAAACATTGGTCGCGCTGTCTTCAAATTCAGCCCAGCCCTTTTTCGCGCCGGTCAGCCAGTCAGCGCGTAGCTGATCTTCAGCATCATAGTAATCGTTAGCTGCCTTAAGCTGTTTCTGATATCCCTCTTCATCCAGCGAACCACCAGTATTTTTCCAGCCGGCGGCGAGCTGACTCTTTGCCAGTTCACGTTGTGCCTGACGGTCACTCATCCCTGCACCGTTCACTAATGCAGCCTGCTTCTCTGCCATCTGCGTGACGTATTTCTGCGAGGTATCCATTCGCTTGTTCAGCTGTTCCTGTGCGGTAATCTGATCACCTAACAGGGCTTTCTGCCGTGCCAACTGAAGCACCTGGTCTTTACTCGCCAGTAGGGATTGTTCCTGCTTTGTCAGTGAACGTGAACGCGAGGCCTCCTCCAGCACCTGAAATTTCGCTTCAGTCGTCCACAGATCTTTGCGCTGCTGGCTGATAGTGTCGTGCAGCCCTTTATGCTGCTGCAGCGCGCGTAACTGTGCCTGAAGCACCAGTAGCTCGGTCTGGGCAGCATCCGTGCTGCGATCGCCAGCCGATAAAGTGCCCTGCTTTCCGGTTTTGGTCTTTTTACCAAAAGAAGCGACTCCTTCCCGATCCTTCTGGGTGGTTGCGGTACTTATCTTTCTGGTCGTATCGAGGTACTTACCTGCACTGATATCAGCCGCATCCCAGTCTTTTTTCAGCTGAGAAACACTGTCGCCATAAGCGCCGGCCATTTGCTCGTTGTAGTCCTGCCATCCCTGCAAAATATCTGTTTTCGCCCAGTCAGGAACGAGGTTAATCGCGGCAGCGATAGAGGAAGAAATGATCTGGTTCAGCTTCTGGAAAACGATCGCAACGCTGTAATAAATTGCGTTGAATTCCTTCAGTGTGTTTGATGCCAGCTCAGCTACCCACTGACCGATACTCTGCATGGCCTCAGACGCCCAGCCCTTGATATCCAGCCACAGGCGACCAAACGGCGTCAGCGAGTCGTAAACCTGTTCTCCACGTTTTGCCATCGTATCGCCAAACAGGTCCATAGCATGCGTAACTGCCGCGGTCTGGTCCTTTTGCTTAACCAGATCGTCAATATGCTTAAGTTGTGAAACTGTCAGAAAATTATATTGTTCGTTGAGACTCTGCAGCGCTTTAACAGGGTCTTTTTCGATGTCCTTATAGGCTTTGGTGATGTCCTGCGCCGAGACTATACCGGTCTGAACTGCCAGCGCCGTGGAGCCCGCTGCTTTTTCAAGTTGCTGCTGTGTCAGCGATCCCATGCCAACCAGCTCAGTCATCAAACTCTGAACGGTTCCTACAGTCGCGCCAGTAGAGGCAGCAATAGACTGGGAGGAAGCCATGATCTGAAGCGCTGACGTGCCGGCAATATTGCCAGTCCTGATAATGGCCTTGTTGATTTCGTCGTAGGCGGTGAAGTAGTCCGATCCCGCTTTGGCCGCAATCAGTACAGCGCCAGCCAGGCCACCAATGGCCACTCGGGCAGGAGTCACCATCGACAACATCGCTTTCAGCGCATTGCCTACACCGCCAAACGAGTCACGGAGCTGACCGCCCTGCTGAATAGCAACCATATAAACCGGCATACCGGAAGCCAGTGAAGTCACAATGTCGGTCATTTGCATCGGGAGATAACGCATAGCATTGCGATATTGGCCCGCGCTGATAGCCCCAGACTTCCATGCTTCTTCCTGCTCTTTCAGCTTTGCGATCATTGGTGCAGCACGATCGGATACGCCGAGTTGGGCAGCTTTTAGCTCTAACAGTTCTGCGCGCGTTTTTCCGATTGCTGTGACCTGCTCCTCCAGCGAATCGATAAAGGTTTTGCCCGCTGCAGCTGCCCGCTGCGCTGCCTGAGCCTGCTCAATGCGAGCCTGCCCCTCTGCGGTCTCAGACTCCATTACCTGTGCCAGTTTTGCCCGCGTTGTCTCAAGCACACTGTTGTAACGAGTAAAATCCTCGTCTCCCACCAGCCCTTTACCACGAAACTTCGCCAGGCTCTCCTGGATAGTGTCCAGCTCATCCAGCGCCTTGTTTACCGGACTAATTTTATTCAGTAGGTTCTGCAGTTCCTGACGCTGCTGCTTCAGGCTTTCGCTGTTCTTCTTCTGGTTATCGATGCCGGTGCGGAACGTACTGTTCAGGTCATCCGCTTTACCTGCAGCGGCGGTCGCGGTCTCCTGAAAGCGATCCAGTGCCTGGTTACCACGCTCCAGCTCAGTGGTATTTACGCGCAGGGAAATCGTGGCGATATCGTTACTCATTCCGCCCTCTCTTTATGCATAACTTTTAGTGCGGCGCTCTCCATGATTCGGATGTCCGAAAGCGCGGTTGCCTCGTCGTCGACGTGGTGCAGGCGCATCACCCAGGGAAGCACGTTGTAATCAAGCCCTGATGCACCTCCCATGCCCGTGCGCCACTGCGTGCTGACAGCCTGAAACACCAGGAATGAAGGCCATACATCTGGCCAGACGTCGATGTACTGATCGTCGTAGTCATCCGGCGTAAGCCCATAGGGCGCCAGGTCTGCCGCTGTGGGTTCAGGCGTATAGAATGCGGAGGCAACCGCTATCAGTTTTTTTCGCGCTGCCCCATCAGTTCGCGATAGTAGGTTTCAGGGATAGCCTTCATCGCCGCCGGATAGTTTTCCAGCAGCACCGACAGGTTTTCTGCGTTGAATGTATCGGGGAGCGCCCAGCCAGAAATGATTTCCATCAGAAAATCAGTGGCGGTTTTGCCTTCAAATTTTTCCAAATCAGCCAGCTCTTTAAGTGGCTTATGATTGAAAGTGAAGGTCAGTACACCATCTTCATCGCCAGCGCGCGGGATCGAGACGTTGGCCTTGAAAGTTGGTTTGGGCTGAAGGGTGAATTTAGTCGCCATCGTTGCCTCTTAGTAAAAAAAAGCCTCCATGGAGGAGGCTCAGATTCTCGTTATGCCCGGCTTATGCCGCGGCGCCTGTGATTTTATAGAACGTCATCGCTGGCGATTGCAGGTTCAGCACGACGCTTACCGTTTCGACCTCGTTCACCGCCGTGGTAGGCGTGTCGTCAAAAGATGCCGTGGCTGCCCAGTAACGGTTCTCTTTCGCCTTCGGCACGTACATGTAAGCCGCCACGGTCTCTTCGTCTTCGTCCAGCTGGCGCAGCAATGGATATACCGGGAGCGTGGAGTCATGCGCGATCGAGTAGGTCTGAGAGACTGCGGATTTATAGGTGTTCAGGTTGCGCTGGCGATCATCGCTGAGGAACTGAATCTGCGTGGTGTTCTGATCACCACCAGATTTCGATACCTCAGTGATTTGTGGCAGCTCGGTCCATTCTTCAATTTTGCGAATAGAGCCGGAACCGCCGCCCGCCGCGTATTTGTTTTTGTTTGTGGTATTGATGTTGCGAAGAGTGACAGCATTCTCCGCAATCGCGTCGATTTTCGCGATAACGTTATCAATACCCGACCAGTTGCAGTTCACGTGAACGATATCGCCGACCGCGATATCGTCTGCGGCGCTAACGGTGATCACCGCGTGCTCAGCATTCGTCGCCCCGGTGAAAGTAATGGCCGGGCCGTAGCCCGACGCCAGATAAACATGAGCGCCGTTAGGCAATGCAAAGCCCATAATGGTTACTCCTTTAGAAACGGGAAAACCGGCTCAAGGCCGGTCAGTTGTGGGACATCACAGAGGGAATCAGTTGGTAATGTCTGCCCGATAATTCAGGCTGACAGGAACGGTGTAGGACACAGGTGTAGGGACGCCGCGGAATATGCCAGGCGCGCTGCTAATCCAGCAGGTAAAGTCTTTGCCTGCAATTTCCTGCCCCTCGGGGAACAATCCCGCCACTCTGCCCGCCAGGGCAACGACGGAGGTACGGCCGGAGCCGGCTGGCGCCACGACATTAATCTGGTACACGCCAGAATAAGTCCGGCAGCGCAAGCCGAGATCGATTGTTCGCGGCGTAACGGGCATATCGTGAACGGCCAGGTACATCTCGTTAGCAGGAGGTGTAAACGGCGCGTTCTCCCATGCAACCGAAATGCCCTCGGCATCAGCCCAGGTACCCAGTCTGGCGGCCAGTGCAGATGCAATATCAGGAATCACTTAGTCACCTCCCTGACAGCTTCCTCAAAGAAGCGTTGAAACTCAGCTGCAGTTATGCGGACCATACCGCCCGGAGCTTGTGTGGAATGCCCCATTTCAAGCGGGTAGGCATAGGGCACGTTGTTGCAGAAATAAATGGCCTTCATCCCGACTTTGAAGAGCGACAGCGTGTAGTTCCCGGCCGCTTTTGTCAGGTCGCCGGTCTTGTCTATTCGCCCTGTCTCGTCAGTCGTTGGCGCATCAAAGGACACCTGCCAGTTACCGCGAAAGCGTCCGCCCGTATACCCCGGCGGTGCTTTGATATCCATCCCATCCACCACCCGGGCTTTTTTCTTCAGTCGCCCGGTTTTGGTCAGGTTGTCGGGATTGGCGCGCTGCGCTTCGTTATGGTCGTAAACAGCGCGATTATAGGAAACGGCTGTCTGGTTAACTTCCCACAACTCCGGGTTGCCCACTGGGGACATCACCACCAGCTGGTTAAGAATTTTGATTCCGACTACGCGCACCACTGCTTCCTGATTCGTTTTCGCCTTGTTAACGAAAGCCGTGATTTCTGCCAGGAAAGCCGCGTTCTCGCCCATGCTAAGCCCTCAGTTGCGCTTTGTAGCAGAGCACCAGCACGGCAGGTTTTGCCGGGTTCGGTTTGACAACACGGTAGGCTGTGCCGTCAATATCAACCACATCACCGATTTTAATTTCCTGCTCTGCCGTAAAAACGATCTGCACGTCGCCGTTAACGATGACCGTTCCATCAATTTCGCCTGGCGCGTATTCGGTCTTCACGCCCAAAGCAGTAAAACGGACCTCTTCAGTTTTATGCTCAACGCCGCCGATAACCATTACCGAGCCTTTACGGGTGACGTTGTACGTCGCGCCGTTCTGCCTGAGCATGCGGGTCGTTCTGGCCTGCATACGTTGGTAATCAATCGCCATATCAGGCCCTCTCAGCAAATGCATTAATGGCGTAACCACGACCACCAGCAAGGTCGCCCAGCAGCGCCATAACGGCAGGATAAGACGGCGTGAAGACTTCGCCATCTGCGACCGCGTAGGTCATGGTTACAGCACCTTCCACACGTTCAGTTTTCACAGCGGCTTCGCGCACGCTGGAGAGTAAATCGCCGTCGATTGCCTCTACCGCCAGCATGCACTGCGCGCTTATAACCTGCCGTGGAACTTCATCCGGCGGGAAATCATGTTCATCCAGAACGGCATTCACGCGTGGCCAAGCCAGAGCCTGTCTCGGGTCAGCTTTTGAACCAACCCAGTCCAGCCCCTCCAGATAATCCATTGCCTTAATCAACAAAGGTGTGAGTTTGTCAGGCAGTTCAATGCCGCGTATTGCCGCAAACGAGGAAAGATCCTCTTCACTGGCGTAGCTGTTGGCATCAGGAGAGGTGATATCGGTATTGATCATCGAATCATCCTGTTTATGGGGCTTTCGCCCCATTCGTTATTCTCCGGCAGGCGCAGTGAAGGTGATCTCATCAGTGGTTTTCGCCACTCCCTCAACCGTGCCGGTTACCGTGAAGGTGCCAGCAACGTCTGATGTGAGTTTCACCGTTGCACCACCAGCAGAGCCTGTTTGCGAACTGGCCGTGCTGAGCGTGCCACCTGTGGACGTCCACGCGACGGTTTTACCGGATACTCCGGAGCCATTCAGCGTGTACTTCAGGGAAATGGTGACCGCATCGGTGCTGTCAGCGGTTGCGGAGGTTTTATCCGCTGACAGCGTTACTCCCCCGCTGCGGATCCCAGTTTAATCAGTACACCAGCCGTCGATTTGTTGCTGGTGAAGTGCTTCTTCCAGTTACCTGCAGTGCCGATTTTGGTCAGGTCCGGGTTGTCGCCTTTGGAGGTATCCCAGCTGTAACCCAGCAAATCGACATTCACAACGCCTTCAGCACGGTAGCCGATCGCCAGGTTTTCCTGATCGTTGATGTCGTAGGAACGGAATCCCGGCGCCTGCGACTCGGTGACGGTGACCGCTCCGGCCACCAACCCAAGAATCGCATCCGCGTCCATGGTATCGGTCACCAGCACAGGTTTACCCAGGGTGCCTGGCTGGCCACCGTAGACCACCACTCCCGCTTCTTCATAGATTTTGTTGGCGATCGCCTCATCCACGATGTCGAAGTAAGTGGCGGAGTGCATCACGAACAGGACCACGCGGTTAAACTTGTCCCCGTATTTTCGCAGGCCGCGCGTGAGGGTCTTCTTGCCGTCTGTTTCGATATCGGCGTTGACCACCATATCCGCGTTGGCGCCAATAGCTGCCGTCAGCGCCTTCAGGCCATATTTCACGTAGCCTTCCAGCGTCGCGTCAGCCACATCAGTGCCGATCACTTCGGAGAACTCGTCAACCGAGCGGCCGCGGCGTTTGAACGCTTCTTCGGTAGTTTCGTATGGACCGTATTTCCACGGCGCTTTGACGGATACAGCTTCACCGGCGCCAATCTTCTTACCCGTCACCTTTTCGGTGGAGTTAACGTCACGCGATTCGATTGAGCCGCCCACTTTGTAAAAGGCTCGCTTGCGGAAATCGCCTTCAATCAGCTCGTTATCCAGCAGGATCGCACCGTTGGAGGACGCGTTGAAAATTGCCAGGTTGTCCTGGCGGCGCTCGAGGAAAGCGGTCTGCGCCAGATCGTCATAAATGATCAGGTCACTATTAACAGTGGTTGACATGGGTTAATTCCTTATTTTGGAAGTTTGAGGAAGGCCTGCTGGCCATGCTTGCGGATATAGTCCGCTTTGTCGCTGGCGCTCATTTCGGAACGTTTGAGGCTGCCACCACCGTTTGGCTTGTGTCCGCCCGCGCCAGTGCCTTCTGCACGAGGGAACAGATGCGGAGCCGTCTCCTTGAGAGACTCCGCCCATTCGAGTGGACTCAGTGGGGTTTTGCCGTCTTTACCGAACAGAACATCGCCATTTGCATCAACTGCTACGGCCTCGCCTTCGTCGTTGAGCTGGAATGTGCCTTTGGCACGCAGAATCAGATCGTCAGATGCTTCCGGCAGAGCACCAGCTTTTGACGCTGCTGCACGGATTGCATCGCCCAGAACTCGATCCCGGAATTTGTTGGAGAACGCTTCGGCTTTGTCCGCGCGTTCATTTGCGGCTTTGATTTGCTTATCGACGTCAGCACGCAGACGCTCGGTGCGCTTATCGAGCACCTCATCGATTTTTCCGGCGGCAATCAGCTTTGCCTCTTCGTCGTCGGAAAAACGCTGGAGGATCCCGCGCACTGCATCAGGATCGATACCATCAAAGCGAGACAGGTTTTCTTTTTGCTGTTTAATGGTGCCCAGCAGCTCAGAGTTTTTTGATTTCAAGCCAGTGACTTCGCTGGTCACGCGCTCATCAATCAGCTTCTGGATTTCAGGAGTGATTTCGATACCACCACCGCCGCCGCCCTCACCGCCGCTTTCAGGTGCGTAATATTTCAGAAGCATGTTTCGAATTAACATATTTTCCCCTCGGGATTTTGCCGGGCCTCGCCCATAAAAAAGCCCCGGCGGATGCCAGGGCGTGGAGTAAGATGTGATTGTCAGTTGTCTGTGCCTGAGAGCTGCTTCAGACGTTCCAGGCTGATCCATTCGCCTTTGTCAGTGAACATATCAGCCAGGTCGATTTCACCTGCGCGGAACAGACGGCCGCGCTCGGCACCCAGAACCTGATCCTGTCGTTGAGCTGGCTGACGTTCGAGCCATTCCAGATACGAGGTTTTTCCCGGTACCTGTCCATCCATGCTGGCACGAGTCCCCTCGTCCATCTCGTCGATATTGATGCCGAGTTCGCGCCATGATTTGAGAATCAGGGTTTCAGTAGAACGACAGCAGAAATGAATCTTCCCCGGTCCCTGTAGGTAAGGCACCTTATGCCCGACCGGTTTGTTATCCAGGGTGTAGCGCAGCAGGTCACGAATAATGCAGTCGTGGCTGGTTTTATTGTCCAGCGTAGACAACCACTGCTTACCTTTCACGATATCGCTGTTGGCACTGGTGAAGCTGTTGCGTGCTGTGGCAGCCAGATGATTCACGGCTGTTTTAGCGATGCTGGCAGCGTTTGCCCTGCTCATCTGCAGCGCGCCGTCGCGATAATCTTTATTGGCGTGGCCGCGAACATTGCGCGCGATAGTCTCTACAGTGTCGCCGGCAAGATACCCCCTGCGGACGGCATTCATGATTCGCGCCAGCCTGTCCGATTCCAGATTATCCGCCCACTCACTCAGTAGCCTCCCCTGAAAGGGTTGCGCCATCGCCGCGGCATACACCATATCGGCGGTGATGCCCTGCAGCGGATAGTGAGACAGGACCTGTGATGGCAGAAGGGAATCGAACAGGCTCAGCTGATAACTGGCTTCGTTCTTTGCCAGCGCCACCAGCTCATTTTCGAGCCCTGCCTGCATGGACGCTACGGCTTGATGGTTAAGTTCGCGCACGCTGCCCAGTAAACTCTCCAGACGGTTAACGGTGAAGCTCTCCGGCGGCAATCTGTCCAGCGCATCGAGCAGGCGGGCCGACAGATCCGCGTCCGTCTGGTTAAGCAACTTCACCATCCGGTTTGCCACACCGGTGGCGTAGCGGCTTAACCAGACGGAATGTGCGATCGACTCATCGCGAAGTCTTTCGTTTACGGTTGCCATATCAGCCCCCGGTCAACGTTGGTGCCTGATTTCGAAGCGCATCAATAACCTCGTCCGGGCTGTCAGCCGGGTCAATGAGATCGAGCTTCTGTAGTGCTCGAATCATATCGCTATCGCGCAGCGCACCGGACTGCCAGGCGTTGACGATTGCCGTCACCATGCCAGACTCAGCAACCTTCGCGATGAATTCCTGATTGATGGTGTAACTCGTCGTTTCGTCCTTGATCCCCAAGTATTTCGCACACCAGCTAAGCGCCAGCGTATAGGCCTCAGAAACGTTCGAAACGCAGATACCGAGCACCGATGTGGAAGATGTTTGTTCCCCGCTCGCCTGGGTAGCAGTTTTCGCCGTGGCGTTCTGCTCAATCAGGCGGGCGCCCAACTGCACCATGTAATCGCGTTTGCTGTCCATGGCCTCTTTAGCCAGCATGTTGGGCTGTGCCTGGGCATAGCCAAACGAGCCCTCCTTAGGAAGTAAAAGCGGTGATCGGGAACCAATTTTCACGCCCTTCTTCTCGAGGTGATCGCGCCAGCCGGTATCGAGCCCAGTCATGTACGGCTGCACCTGGCCACAGAACCACACGCTGTCCTCATAGTCAGCACTGTTTCGGTAATGGCCGTGGTTTAACTCCACCAGCGCAGCAAGCGGAGAGTCATCAATAGTGGGATCGTTGTTCTGAGCGCCGACGAAGGTAAACGGAATTTCATCCCAGTAGTCCTTTCCTTTAGGCTTCGGATGATATTCGCTGTCGACGGTGTAGGTTCCGCTTGCGGTGCCACCAGCCCGGCGCCACACCCGGCAGATGAATCGCCCTTCTCCCAGCGCCAGTTCGCGGTACTGGATTTCATCCTTATAAGCGTAACCATCCGGCTCTTCTACGCATTCGCGCAGGACCACCAGCACCAGTTGATCGCGCCCGTTGATACGCTTCTTCCGCCAGTTAATGATGTTCTCTGCCGGGTAGCGGAGGATGATTGCTTCATCGGATTCTGCAGCGTAATCGACGTAAATGCCCTCTCGCGCAACCTCCAGCACGTTCTCGGTCACCAGTTGCGACTGCTGATAGATGCTGGTACCGGCCCCGTCAGCATTGTCCAACAGATATTTCAGCTTTTCAGGACCCTTAAACGTGGGGTCCTTGCGATATGCCATCCCAAGCATGCCGATCTTCGTATTACCGGCAATGGCGTAGAACACAGCGCGGCTCAGATAATCTTCGTTGCGTTTGCGGTTACGCGTGGATTTATCAGTTGGGTCGAGATAAGGTAGATATTTATTACCCGCCGCTTTTACGGCCTCAGCCCCTTTGCAAAAGTCCCTGTATTTCCGCCAGGCAGCAGAAGCCGCCCGGTGTTCTGGTCGAACCCAGGTGATGTCGTCGTTTGCCATATCAGAAAGTGGTGTCCATGGTGATTGAGTATGCCGGTTTCACGATCGGGTAATCCTTCACGATGAAGTACCCACCAGCATCATTGGGGTGATCGTTATCAGCTGATTTGTCCGGTTCGCCATTGACCGCCCAGATCTGCTGCTCGAGGCTCTCGGTATAAACCGGGCAGTTTTGCACGTTAACCAAATAGCGGCGCTCGCCGTTGGCGTTGCAGAACATGGCGTTCATCGAGTTGATGCGGTCTTTAACCGGCGGGTTGGCATCATCAACGATGACGCTGAAGCCGGCATCGTTAAGCTGAGCAATATCGGTCTTGCTGGCGTTCTGGGATTTACGGGAATCGCCTGAGGCATCCGGATAGATGTAAATCTCCCGGCTCTTTACGTAGCGACCGTCCTCATAGCGCCAGAACTCTTCCTGAATGCGCTTAATCATCGCCGGCGTGTCGTAGACCTTCACGAGTTCACGAACCGCACGCGGTAACCCGTTCCTCTTTACGTGAACTATTGCGGCCATTTTTCCTACGTTGAAGTCCATACCAATGAAGAGCGGATCCCCATCCTGAATCTCGTCAGTACAGTTATTCAGCTTACGGTTGAACGTGTGGTAAATGGTCCCGCTATTGAGGTTCGTGAACTTCCCGCGCAGATAGGCCTGAATCAGTTCATCAGGATAAGAGCTCAGCAACGACGGGATGTAATCCGAGGGCAGGTTCTTCGCATTGTCGAACGTGCTGGCCTGAATCAGTCCATACAGGGCCGCGAGCTCCGGCTTTTCACGCACCGCCTTCACGAACTGCTGGTAGACGAACTTGAACCCTTCTGGCGTCGTCGTTACATCAATGCCATTACGTAGCCCATCAACCTTGTAACGCATACGAGCGATGATTTTTCGCCAGGCTTGTTGCGCTTTGGCTGCTGCCATGACGTCCAGCTCATCCACCATCGCGTTACCGATTTTAAAGCCGACTATCGAGCCGGGCTTCTCCATCGAGCGGCAGATTGTTGTCCCGCGGTACCGTCGCCCCTCGTAGAAGTGAACCTCTTTGTTCCCCTCGTTGATTTTGACGCTCAAGCCCCAGTCAAAGGCCACCTCTTCAATCGTCGGGTAGAAGATGTCACGGATCTGCGGGTACGTCGGCGCGAAATAACCCTGGTTGATTTTAGGGTGCTCCCACATTCCCTTACAGATGCCGCCACAACCCACCCACGTCTTACCGGAACCGAATCCGGCAACATAGGCTTTGAATTTGTGCTGCATCGCGAGGAAGCGCGCCTGAGGAATGTTAAGTGTCGGGCTGATCCCCATCGTCTGCCCTCGCATCCACTACGTTGATATTGATTTGAACAGGGGTTGGCTCGTCGTCCTCACCATCAGCGGCCAGCTCCTTGCGGAGTTTCTCGACCTCAAGCTGCCGGCGTTCGATTTCAATCTGCTGCAGGCGCTGGGCGAACTCGCTATCAGCCAGGCCCAGGCGCTTCATTACCGCCTCGAACATTCTTTCACGGCTGATTGCGGTTATCTCGACGCCATTCTTGCCGACCTTAATGCCGGAGTATGCGAGCCGTGAGACTTGAGGGAGTTTCCGGGTGTCCGGGAAGTAAGGCTGGCCAATACCATCGCCGTTGCAGCGCGGGCATTCAGGGTTGGGCTCTCTGTTGTGGTCATAGCCGTAACCACCGGAATCTTCAGGTTCACGTCTGTCACGTTCAACAGCCTCGAGCCTCTTCTCTTCGAACTCAACTGCATCGCGCCACTGGTAGTGGTGACCGAATCCCCAGCAATAACGACACGCACCGCGGCGATATTGCGAAAGCTGGTTAGCATCGAAGGTGGCCAGTTGCCACATCTGCGCGAGGACTTCATCAGCACCGCCAAGCGTGCGCACAATGGACGCTTTTTGCTGCTGCGCAACGGCATGCGCAACTGTAGTTTTCTGAAGGAGTTGATAGCCGATTTGTTCAGCTGATTTTTTGCTGTAGCCAGCCCGGATAGCTGCCTGTGTGGCATTGCCATCCTTCAGGTATTCTGCGACAAAGCGTCTTTGCTGTGTCGTTAACCCATCATCATCCACCAGCTCATCGGCGCTTTTATCCTTCTGCGCAGCACGCAATTTTTGCTGCGCAGATTTTTGCGCAAAGGGTTTCTTGATGTATCGGCGGGCAGTAGCGTAATTCAGTCCCTGCGCTTTACACCATTCCTTTGGTGATACGCCGGTTGCGGCATGGTCGGACAGGAACCGTTGCTGAAGCTCGCCCCAGTCCGGTTTTGCCATTGTTTACTCCAATAAAAAAAGCCACCAGCCAATGCCAGTGACTTAGGATTGTTGTGGTGCCGAGTACTTACTGCAAACGTTAAATAAGCTTGATTTTGATACTATAACCCTGGAGGCCAGACATAGTTTCTATAGGA
>NZ_SJOO01000024.1 GCF_004331265.1 Enterobacter wuhouensis
GCGCAACGTGCTGCGCACCCCGGCGAACAACAAGCTGCGGATGGAGGACCGGCGCGGGGAGGAGCACATCAAGCTCGCCACGGAGTACGGCAAAACCCAGCTGAACGGCGGGCACCTGGTGGACAGCCAGGGGCAACGTCGCGGTCAAGGAACGGAGCTGCGCACCGATGAACGGGGAACGATACGTGCCGGGAAGGGACTGTTTGTCAGCGCGGACGCGCAGGTGAAGGCCCGGGGCGAGGCGCTGGACAGGGATGCGGCGCTGAAGGAAATCGACCGGCTTAACCAGCAACTGCAGCAGCTGGAAATGGCGGCGGAGCAGGCGCAAGCTAAAAAATCATTAACAGAAGGGGGCAAAAAATATTGGGGCAATCAGTTTTCATTCAAAATCTCCGACCCTAAATGTGGAACACAAATACTACCGATCGAGTTTAAAGTGCTATTTGTGAAATCTGATGAACACTATATATTCAAAATACATGATAAATATGATCGTGAAGGTGTCACGGGAAATGTCCTCGATGTATCGAAAAATACAGGTCCATGGACATATGCCCACGAATTCGGTCATTGCTATGGGTTACCTGATGAATATGGATACACTCCTGACGCAGAAGAGAATGATCAAGTAGTTTACTATAAACCGGATGGGTCTCTTGATTCACCAATTTCTGTTCCTTATAATGGAGGAGATCCAAGTGATCCAGCTTCAACAATTATGGCTGCATATGGGAATACTATTATTCTGAAAAGACAAGGATGGATTATAGCTATTGAAGCGAATGAGATTTTTCATGAACCTGGTTTAGGAAGGAGAATAAGATGCGATATAGTATAATTCTAAGTTTATTAACTTCTTTATACACATCAATTTCTTTAGCAGAGGCCCCAAAAATGAAAGATAACATTTTTTTTACTATTAGTGTTAGTTGCAGCGGTCAGAAAGAATGTACATACAATAATCAGAGTGAAATTCCAGTCACTGTGAGATTTCAGAATTTATATTCCAAAGGTTACTATATTCCTTTGGAATATATTAAGAGAACTGGACCCAGTATCAAATTAACTGATCGTGACAATAAAAAGAGCATGCCACTCAAGCCAAATCTAGTTAGTTGGGATTTAAAGAAAAAAATGACTTACATCCCTGAAGGTGGGAATATTGAATTTACCTGGACTCTTTTGGATAGAGATATTTCACAATTTATAAATGATGGAAACCTCAATGTTGATGCTGATTTCAAGATTAGAACAAAAATATATGATGATAAGAAAGATGAAATTGGTGACTTTATTTCATTGTCAAAATTAGTTTTAAAAGGAAGTAACCTAAATGAAGATAAACGCTGACCAACTCTCATTGCTAAATTCGTACTCATCTAATTCTTATGCTAGTGAACTAGTGAAGCATTGCAAATCTATCTTTCCGTTGATATATGATTCACTGCATGAAAAAAATTAAGAACTAATATTGCAAAACTAATTGAGACGGCAGGGAGATCAAAGGTTACTCAACGTGGTCCCCTTCAGCTCTACTTCGATATGGCTTTTACGCTAGGTTCTGAGTTTGAAACTGATCCAATGTACTCAGATTTTAGTTTTGAGCCAGATCAATTTCCGACGAAAAATCAATTAGAAATATCTTTATCTCTTCATGAAAAATCTAGCATCTATATCGAGAATGTCATTGGGGAAGATGGCAAATATGCAAAAAACTTTCTTGGCCGGTTAGAAGTTGAGATGTTCTCAAACATACATAGAATTAATTTCATAGAAAGTATGCATAAATTATTAATTGATGTTTACCCTCAGAAGTACGATTTCTTGGGCCTAGACAAAACAAATGCCCTGATAGAGCGGGGTACTAAAAAATTCAAACATGATAATACCAGGCCAAAGATACAAGCCATATATATTATATTAATGTTTGTTGTCGGGCATGGCTTTGAAAATGATTTATTCCATCAGAATGAAAATATTTTCAATAGTAATGCTCATGATGATGACTTTTACATGTTAAAATCCAAAGGATTTATTGTACGGTTCATTAATGCATTGGTTTTATAGAATTAATAAATCAGATTTCGGGTAAGTATCCCCATAACTAGTTGTGTTTTCAGGCAATACGCACGCTTTCAGGCATACCTGCTTTCGGTATTTTGTTCAGCGCTCGCTGGCTGCGCTCTGACTCAGACTGTCACGGACGGTACGGTCAGCATCACGAAATCCCTCTTCTACAAAAAAATTAAAATGCTGCATCTGGATTTAGGTGTTCATGCTCTGGAGAAGTGGTAAATGACTGAAGGATCAGCTTTAACCAATGAAACTCCATACTCAACATATGATATAACGGGTTTATTAATGCCCGCTCGGGCGTTCTTTTTTACCATTGTTGATGAACCAGGTAAAGACGGTTTCTTGGTTAGAAAAATATATTCTTCAAATTCTGATCCATATCTTTCAAATATGGATTTAACAGAAGCGAAACTACTTCCAGAAACTAATCCGGAACGATATGGTTTAAATCCGAAGGACTTTTCTGCTTCCTACACTGTAGCAGAGCATGTGATGGGGGATGGCTGTTGCTGGAGCAAAAATAGGTACAGTAGCAGGTGCGGCGGTTGGCATTGAGACTGGCCCAGGGGCGATGCTGACAGGACTTGTTGGCGGGATTATATTTGGAACAGCAGGCTACTTTGGCGCAGATTGGGTGGCGGATTATATTGATGAAAATTAAATTATTTAATTTATTTAGAAAAAAAAGTCAATTCCAGGATGATTTCCCTATTGCACAATTTAGTGATTTACCAAAGAGGGGATCTTTTTATCCAATGTTTTTGTCTCTAGAGAAGCATAAGATATATGCTCATTCAGCACGATTTATGATAAAACCTGAAGATCAATCCATTATTGAGAATCTAATCGAATTACATTTTCATAAAAAAAATAAATATAAATGAGAAAAAAAAGAAGGTTGCAGATCATGATAAAATTCTCATTTTTTATAAGTTTAGTGAGTTTGGGCAGGATATAGTAAGGGTTATCACAAATGATAATGAATTTGTTAAATGTCTTTGTGAGGCAGGTTTTGAACCTCCAGGGCCAGAAATTGTATTTCCTGATAAGAATTTTGGTAATTATGGTAGTCTGCAAGGAGAGATGGCGTTCTGGTGGGATGTATATTGGGAACCGTTTTGGAAGTGTTTAAGGGAGGATGAAAGAAAAGATTATCTCGGACGGAGTAATTTCTCGGTTGATACCATTCAATTTCTGGAATGTCGCCAATAGTTAAAATATATACAACATTATTCACCTCCGTTATCCGAAATTCTCTACGTAAAATTTGTTAGCGCCCTCTTTCTAGTGTTAAACCTGTTCGCAGACTGTAATTGATGGTGAGGTCTGGCAGTTCAGGGATCGCAAAGCGGTTGATGCCGCCGATTACCAGACGCTGTTGCGCAAGGCTGATACGGTACTTAAGGACGATGTCCTGGCGTCAAAAGCACTGCTGGTGATGCCATGTGCCAATGGAGGAGGATGCACAGTTTGTAGCGGTGGTGGGACTGTTTAACCGTCCGGATATGCAGGATAACCGCTGGCGCCTGGTCCTGACCCATGACAACCTCGACCCGGATAAAGCCCGCGTCATTGAGCTGGGCGAGGCGCTGGATAGGGATGCCGCGCTGTATGTCCCTTCTGCAGGTGAAGGCAGCGCCAATGTTTCAGGGCGAGATGAATTCTGGTTCGAGGAAAAGCTTTGGCAGAAAGCGCTGACCGGAGCAAAAACCACGACCCGTGTGAGATGCTTCTGGCGGCATGATGAACAGGGTAACATGCGGGTCTACGGGGTCCATACGGGTTAAGGTATGCCGTATGAAGGTGTGCGCACGGCTGAATGAAATGGGTTGAAAAAAATAACCGTTATGAGTTAACCCCGGCTCACGGTGTTGATGGCCCGTTGATAACCTGGACGCCGGAAAGGCCGGAAAACAGCGACATTTCGTCGCATGCGGGCAGCAATATCAGACCCATCGATCAGGCTACTATACTGGTTACTCCGATCCCTGACGATAACATTTATTAAAAGAGATGAAGAGTAAATAAATATGGCTATAAGATGAGAGTTTGATTCTTCGCTGGAAAGGTTTAATTCGGCTCCCGAATTGATTATGCAGAGACGGGGTGCAAAAAACATATAATTAAATGAAATCTCGACTTTCACATTGACGAAAAACTCAAAGGAATATAATGAGTTATAAACATCCATCCTTATATGAAACGCTAATGGGTAACTTTTCAGGAGATCTTCCGATCGATCACGTAAGTGAAGAGGAACAGGTCATTTTATCAGTTTTGGATAATATACAGCGTATCCTCAATTCTCGTGCTGATGCTATTTCACACTTACCAGATTATGGTTTACCGGACATGACAAAAATCCTTCAGGGTATGCCTGGAACTGCACATCAATTGATTGAGACGCTCTCAAGCGTTCTACTAAAATATGAACCCCGATTGCAGTCAATGAATGTGACTTTGTTGGAGCAGCAGATCCCTGGTGAATTGAGGTATACGATTGATGCCGAGTTGAAGGGGGTTGGATTGGTCCACTATGGCACCGAGTTTATGCCAGAGGGCAAAGTCCTGCTCCGCCATCTGAAGCAGCAGAATTATATGGATAAAAATTCATATTTTTAGCGTTTAAAATTTAGCAAGGACAGCGTTATGCATTTGGTAAACACACGTTCCCTCAAAACCGGCGGCGACCCGCGCACGCTTGCGGATTACGCCGCGCTTCGCGATGAAATGAGCAAGCTGACGCATCCGGCTCGCCCGGATGTTAACTGGCAGCACGTGGAAACGCTCTGCCTCTCACTGTTCGAGCACAACGGGGTGGAGCTGCAAACTGCGGCCTGGTATACCCTTGCCCGCACGCATCTTTCCGGATTGTACGGCATGAATGAAGGCCTGGCGATTCTGGATGCGCTTCTCTCTCGACAGTGGGGGAGTGTGTGGCCGCAGCCGGTGCATGCCCGGATGGAGATCTTAAGCGGGCTCAGCAAGCGCTTACAGCAGGTAATGCGTACCCTGACGCTGAGCTATGCCGACCTTAGCCAGCTGTACCAGGCCGAAGCTTATCTGAATGCGCTGGGCGACGTGCTGCAGCGTCTGGAGCTGAAACACGCAAGCCAGCTTGATCCCCTGCGAAATCTTATGCATAACGCGGCGGTGAGGCTGGAAAACAGCGAAAACACGGGCGTGAGCCTGCCGGGCGTTGCCCCGACCCGGACAGAGATAGGCAGCAACGAACCGACAGAGCATGTGAAATGGGTCTATATCGCCCAGCCTGAGCCTCAGCCGCACGTGCAGGTGATGATAGAACCGTCGTCTGCACCCGTGAAGCCGTGGAAGCCGTTTGCCGCCGGAATGCTGACCATGCTGGTGCTGTCCGGCGTGACGGCCTGGGGATGGCAGATAACGCATAAATCAGACCCGGCGCAGGCGCAGTTTGCGGCATCGTTTGCGCCGTTGCCGACTGCGCTGTCAGCTGAGCAGCTCCAATCTTTCAGGAAGTCCTCTCCTTCACCTGAGACGGGTATAAAACAGACGCAGCAGCAGCTCGCGCGGCTTGTACAGCTAAAACCAGACTGGGCCATCGCCCGGGGGGATGAACTGCTGAAGCAGGCGCTGACGCTGTGGCCGGAGCAGGCGAAACCGCTGGTGCAGCAGTGGCAGCAGCAGATAACGATCGCAGCGCTTCCCGAGGACAATCTGAACGGCTGGCATCAGGGGATGACGCAGCTGCAGCAGCTGGCGAACCGGCTTAACGCCCTTGATGAGCAGAAGGGAAAGTACATGACAGTGAGCGAGCTGAAATCAGCCGTGTTTACTCTGTCACAGTCGTTTAGCCGTACCGTTCCGCTGGAGGAACAGCTGCGTCAAATGGCGGCTGTTCCGGAAGGGCAGGTGTGGCCGGCGGCGCAGCAGAATCTGGTGGAACAGCATCTGCAGCAGCTGATTGCCCGTTACGCCCTGATGAAACAGAAATGGCCGGTAGGTGAATATCAGACTGAATCCGCACGACCGAGTGCGAAAAATTAACAGGGACGACAACGTGTCAGCCAAAGAACGTTTTTTTAAGAAAGTGCAGCAAAATAATGACAGAACGCCACCGGGGAAGAATTCCGTTGAGGCTGAAATCCGGCTATTTCGTCTGCGGATGGATGCGCTGGCGCAGCAAATCAGCCAGTGGTTTGCGGAAAGCAGCATCGAGGTTATTTTATCGACAAAGCATATCCATGATCTGAGCACAATCGGCTACAGCCTCAGCAGCGGCATATGCCGTTACGACATTACCGCTATTCGGCTACAGAATGGCGATCGTAGCGTCAGCATTACGCCTGAACAGTTCTGCTGCGAAACGGAGACGGGGCGCGTGGTAATGCAGGCCACGGCACCGGGCTTCAGCCAGGTATTTTACCTGAGCATGGCGCCGGAAACGGGCTGGTTTATCCGGCGCGAACGTCAGAGCGTAAAAGAGAATGCCATCATGACGGAAGATCTCTTCTTCCAGGCGGTAGACTGTCTGGCCTGAATATTACCGCCGCCATTTGGGATACCGATGGCGGCGTAACGTCAGGCTTCCGCTTGCCATTTTTCCAGTTTTGCACCCGCCCGACGTGCCGTAACGGGCAAGATATCGGCATCGGCGACGTAGCCATCCGGATCGAGGCAGCGGTTGTGCGCTTTTGCCTGCAGCAGAACCTCTTCATCCCAGAACAGGCGTTTACGGCCATCGCCTCGGGTTGTGAGGATAAACTCGGTGTTACCGCCTGCCGCGCGGTAGCGCCGCCAGCTGTTTGCCGGAATGGAGATCACCGAACGTTCAGGGGCGATGATGCTGACCTCTTTACCCGCCTCGTTCCACGTGACCTCCAGCTGGCCCTTAAAGACCATAATCACCTGGGTATCGGGGCAGACATGTCGGCCCACGATGCAATCGTCGGCGAGCCGTAGCCACTCGACGGAAAAGCCGTGTGGGTCGGTCATGGCCGGGGACGCGTCCCTGTCCTGTGAAATGCCAAAACCGATAACCGGCGCGATCTCGCCGCCGTGTCCCGGCAGCACCGAGTCCAGCAGCCCCCGCGATGACCAGCAGCGTTCATCGCCGGTCACCGCGCGCCTGCGCATCTCTTCAACGCTATAATCACGTAGCCCGGCAATATACTCCTCCGACAGCGGCGTCAGCAGCGTTGAAGGGTCAGGCTGCGGGTCCCCTGCCTCTTGCGTAATCAGCATATTATCCTTGCTCAAATACATCCCATATTCGCGCGCCGCCGCCAGCACCGACGGATGCCAGATAATCCCGCCCGTGTTGTCGCCCCCCAAAACGGTAAACACCATGCCGCTGGTATCCGCTTTACTTACGTTGGTAAACCCCCGGAAGATCCAGGTCGGAATGGAAAGGATCGCGGGGGCGCTGAATTCTGCTTCATGTTCCCCACGCGCGCCCCAGCGAAAACGCCACGTCCCTTCGTGGATCAGAAACACCTCCGCCGTGAAGTGAAGATGGAGGTTGTTGGTCACGCCCTTCGGCATGGCCGCCGCGCCGATGTTGAAACCGTGCGGCTCGGGGATATTCACGACCTGCTCCGTGGACTGCGTAACGCCGGGGCCGATGAACGAATAGTTCTGCTTCAGATTCGAGCCCGGCAGCCTGCAGTCAATAAAGGCAAGATTGCAGGAGACCATATCGTCAGGGGCGATTAACCGGCTTCTGGCCTGGCTTTCAGTAAGATGGATAGTTTTCATGTGTTCTCCTTTTAATAACCGGATGCGCCGGTCGCGGGGATGGCGTTGCCGCGCGCGAGGGCAATGGCTTCACGCGAGGCGCGGCCCAGCTGCATCACATCGTTTGCCGGCGTGACAAAATGGAACCCCTGGGCAATACGCTCTGCCGCCGCCGCCCCGGAGGTGCAGAAAATCCCGGCCATCTTTTGATGCTTGTGACAGCGTTCAATCACCTTATCAACGGCAGCAAGCATCTCCGGGTGCCGGGATTCCGCGCTGGCGCTGCCCGTCAGCGTTATCGAGAGATCGTTGGGACCAATAAACACGCCGTCCAGCCCGTCGGTATCGAGAATAGCGTCGAGGTTTGCCAGTCCTTCGCGGGTTTCGATCATCGCCAGCGTCAGAATTTCGTCGTTGGCGTGCTGCGGATAGTCGCTGCCGCCGTAGAGCAGCCCGCGTGCCGGACCAAAAGAACGAACGCCCAGCGGTGGATAGCGGCAGGCGGCGACAAAGCGGCGAGCCTGCTCGGCGCTGGAGATCATCGGGCAGATCGCACCGTACGCCCCGGCGTCCAGGACGCGCATGATTTGCGCCGGGTTGTTATCGGCCACCCGGACGAGCGGGACGGCAGGCGTGGCCGACAGCGCCTGAAGCATCATTAGCGCGCTGGCGAAATCAATCATGCCGTGCTGGAGATCGACGGTCACGGCGTCGTAGCCCTGATGGCCGATAATCTCCGCGCTGTAGCCGGAGGGGATTGCCAGCCAGCCGTTGATGATGGGCGTGTTTTCCCGAAACGCGGTCTTTAGTCTGTTTTTGCGCACTGTATGCACTCCGTAATCCACTGGCGCAGCGGTGGGGCGACGTCATCCGGCGCTTCCAGCGGAATAAAATGCCCGCTGGCCTCCACCGTATGCCATGCCGCATTCCCGGCGCTGGCGGCCAGTAAGTGGTGATGATGGGGCGTGCAGATAACGTCCTGCGCGCCGTTGAGAATGGCTATCGGGCAGGCGAGGGCGGCGAGCGCCGCGCGGTTGTCCTGCCGGTGAATGGCGATTTCCGTATGCTCTGCGAAGGTCGTGATACCGCACTCCTGCGTCATCCGGCAGATGACCGCCTGCAGGGCGCGATCGTCCAGGCGTTCTGGCGCCACGTAGCGCGGCCACAGGGTCGACATCAGCCAGTCGGTAATGCCCTGCGCCTGAGCGGTACGCACCGCTTCCCGGCGCGGCGCGGCGTTTTCCGGCGGATCGACAAGGGGATTGGCGGAGAGCAGCGCGAGGCCGCCGATCCTGTCCGGCGCGTCGGCGGCCATTTGCAGCGCGACGATGGCACCGAGGGAAAAACCGGCCAGCAAAAAGCGTGGCGGCAGCACGTTCAGCAGCCGCTGCGACGCCTGCTGCGCGGATCCCGCCCCCGCTAGCGTGACGCACACTGTCGCCGTAACGTTTAGCCGCGCAATCACGGGCTGCCAGAGCCGGGCGTTACACAGCGTACCGCCGAGCAGCACCAGCGGCAGGTCGGTGTTATCCAACAAAGCCTGTTCCATTGCGAGCCTCACGTTGCCGTCCAGCCGCCGTCTACCATCAGCGCGCTGCCGGTGATCATCCCGGCGGCCCCGGAGGCAAGGAACACCACCGGCCCCATAATGTCCTCGAGCCTGCCCAGGCGGCGCAGCTTGATGTTATCCAGCACGAAGCGGCGAAACGCGGGGTCTTCAAGCGCCGATCGCGACAGATCGGTTTCGATGAAGGTTGGGCAAAGCGTGTTGACCCGGATCCCGGCGTCGCCCAGCTCAAGCGCCATCGTTCGGGTTAACCCCTCCAGCGCAAACTTGGAGGCGCAGTACACGCTCCGCGCGGGTCCGCCTACGTGCCCCATCTGCGATGAAATGTGAATGATCGACCCCTCAATACCGCCTGCCTTCATGCGCCGCGCCACGCGCTGGCTGACAAAAAAGGTGGCGCGCAGGTTAAGCGCCATCACCGCATCGAAATCTCCCTCCTTTACCTCCAGAAACGGCTGGTGGCGGGCCAGCCCGGCGCTGTTCACCAGAATGTCGATATCCGGCAGGGTCGACAGGATGCGTTCCGTCTGGTCGGCGTCGGTAATATCGAGCGTTACCGGGTGGAGTGACAGCTGGTGCTCCGCGGCCAGGCTAGCGGCATGCGCCAGCGCCTCACCATCCCGGGCGGCTATCCATACCTCTGCGCCTGCCTGGGCGAGGGCAACCGCAGCGGCGAAGCCAATTCCTCTGGACCCGCCGGTGACCAGCGCGCGCTTGCCGTGTAAAGAGAAAGAAGGCGTTTGCACAAGCGTCATGAATTACACCTTTTCCCTGACCGGAGCCGGCGTGGCGTAGGGAACATCCGTCTGGCCGTAACGACGCACGCGAATATTGGCCTGCTCGGCGTGTCCGGCGAACCCTTCCAGCAGCGACAGGCGCGAGCAATAGCTGCCGATTTCAGCGGTAGCTTCGTCACTGAGCACCTTCTGGAAGGTGCAGGTTTTCATAAATTTGCCGACCCACAGGCCGCCGGTGTAGCGCGCGGCTTTTTGCGTAGGCAGCGTGTGGTTGGTTCCTATGACCTTATCGCCATAGGCAACGTTGGTACGCGGGCCAAGGAACAGCGCACCGTAGTTGGTCAGGTTCGCCAGGAACCAGTCGTCCCGGTCGGTCATCACCTGCACGTGCTCGGACGCAATGCGATCCGCCTCCAGCAGCATCTCTTCGTAGCTGTCGCACACGATGATTTCGCCGTAGTCCTGCCACGACTGGCGGGCGATGTCGGCGGTCGGCAGCTTTTCCAGCAGGCGCTCGATTTCGCGCAGCGTCTCTTGGGCCAGCGTCAGCGAATTGGTCAGCAGGATCGCGGGTGTGGTCACGCCGTGTTCGGCCTGGCCCAGCAGGTCCGTGGCGCATATTTCTGCATCAACGGTGTCATCCGCGATCACCAGCGTTTCCGTCGGCCCGGCAAACAGGTCGATGCCCACCCGCCCAAACAGCTGGCGTTTTGCTTCCGCAACGAAGGCATTTCCCGGCCCTACCAGCATATCCACCGGCGCAAGGGAGTCCGTGCCTAACGCCATCGCCCCAATCGCCTGAATGCCGCCCAGGGCATAGATTTCCGTGGCCCCCGCCATTTTTTGCGCCGCGACAATCGCCGGTGCGGGTTCACCGTTAAACGGTGGCGCGCAGCTGATTATGCGGGAACAGCCCGCCACGCTGGCCGTGATGATCGACATATGCGCAGACGCCAGCAGCGGATACTTCCCGCCCGGCACATAACACCCTACGGCGTTAATCGGGATATTTTTATGGCCGAGGATCACGCCCGGGCGCGTCTCAATTTCCAGGTCCCGCAGGCATTCCTTCTGTGCCCGGGCAAAATTCGCCACCTGCTGCTGGGCAAATTCAATATCCTGAATATCCTGGCGGCTTAGCCGTTTAATACAGCGATCGATTTCCGCAGGCGTCAGGCGATAATCCTGGCGGTCATAGCGATCGAACTTTATCGATAATTCGCGAATGGCTTTATTCCCACGCTTTTCAATATCGGCGAGTATATGCTCAACCGTTTCTCTTATTTGCTGATTGGCCTGCTGGCGCTCTTCGGTGGATTTACCGCTTTTTAATTTCCAGGACACACGCTTCTCCTTACCTTATTTAGATGTCAGTTGCCCTCCCGGCGAACCGGGATGGGGTATTTACTTCAGATGTGCTATTGATCCGGCGCGGCGGCGTAAGCCCCGTTTTTTAATTCGCGGGAAGATGTTTGCGCCTTGCGGGCATATACCCAGCGGGCGGACAGCGGCGTGGCAATGGCGGCAATAACGGACAGGGCGGCAATTAATAAATAACCGGACGACAGGTTAATATGTTGCATCATGACGCCCATCATTACCGGCCCGACAAACATGCCGCAGGAATAAATGGTCTGGAATAATCCCATCCGCGTGGATTGCTCGTCGGAGGTGGTATTTACCACGCTGAGCGACATAAACGCGGCAAAGGCCATGCCGAACGAGAATCCAGCCAGCGCCTGCCACAGATAAATGACGTAGATATTGCTGGTGAAGGGGATGCCGAAGGTGGAAATCACCTGAAGAACGATGCCGAGCATGGCGGTTTTAACCAAACCGAGGCGCTGATAAAACACCGAGCTGCACAGGGCGATGGCCAGCCCGTAAAACAGAAGATGAATGTTACCGAGCAGGGCGAGGATGCCCGCCCGGGCGCCAAGCTGCTCGGCGTAGACCGGCGTCAGCGTATCGCGGGTGGCGAAGGGCACCAGAATCACGATGGTCGCCAGGATGCCGATCAGCCAGACGGAGCGGTCGGCCAGCTGCTGGCGCGCGCCGGTGATGCAGGCCTTAAGCGTAGGCGCCTGCACCGGGTCGTGAACGTCCTGAATGCGGGTCGTCAGAATCAATGCAACCAGCGCAGAGATGCAGGAGACGAAGAAGGAGATGTTATTGGCGAAATAGTGAATCAGCACCGCGCCAATGCAGTTGCCGAGAAATACGCCGATGGGGCCAGCCAGCGCCAGCAGCGCGACGGCGGCAGGGGCTTCGCTGCGATCGAAATAGCGCATGAACAGGATGTTGTACAGCACCCAGGACGCCGCCGTAACGCCGTCGGCCGCTTTTGCCATATACAGCGTGATGGCGTTTGGCTCGAGCCAGGCAATTGGCCAGGCGATAATCGGCAGCAGCAGACCAATCTGGATAAAGATCCTGCGGCTCTTCACGACATCGGAAATGATGCCTAGCGGGAAGCGAATGAGAAGGGTAGCCAGCCCGGATGCGCCCATGATGATACCCATGATCTGGGGCTCGATGCCCTGGTTGATCATCATCGGTGCCAGAAAGGCATCAATGCTGTGAATGCAGATAAAAAACAGGATGCTGATGATGAAAAAGAGCCGGGCTTCCCGACGGCGTAACAGTGCTCGAAACATGGTTTTGAACCTCTTAAAAAGTAATGGGTTACAACCAGCCAAGTACGACGTTTACCGGTTCAATCCTTTGGGCGACTCCTGTTCTCTCCGGTACCATTGACGGTATGAAACGCTTTGCATACGTATTCAAGATTTGAAGTTACGAAAAGGTTTCATGTTTGTAAAGTGATCTGGATCTTGTTGTGAGAAATTTGATTTTTTGTGTTGCATACGCATGCAAAGGTGGTGTAAGTATAAAAAACACCCACTGGCTGAGGCGTCTGGAGCAGGGCATAGTGGGTAAGACGTTGATAAGGAATCAGGGGTAATGAAACGTAAGACTTTTGCAGCAGTCACATCCCAACAGGTCGCGCAGCTTGCGGGGGTATCGCAGTCCGCGGTATCGCGAACGTTCACGCCGGGGGCCAGCATTTCACCGGCGACGCGTGAAAAAGTGCTGCAGGCGGCGCGCGAGCTGGGCTATCGCCCGAATGCGATAGCCCGATCGCTCAACACGGCGCGTTCGCGCATTATCGGCGTGGTGATTTCTTACTTTGATAATCCCTTTTACTCGCAAGTGCTGGAGGCGCTGGCGCAGAAGCTGGATACGCTTAACTATCACCTGCTGCTGTTTGTCGGCGATCGCGAAGGCAACGTCGACCGGATTTTTGACCAGATCATGCAGTACCGGGTGGACGGCATTGTGCTGGCATCCGTCACGCTGTCGCTGGAGCTATCTGAGGAGTGCCTTGCCGCCGGGATACCGGTGGTGCTGTTTAACCGCAGCGAAGAGAGCGGAATGGCCTCCAGCGTTAACAGCAACAACGAAGCGGCGGCGCGTCAGATAGCTGAATTTCTGCTGGCGGGTGAGCACAAGCGTTTCGCCTACGTGGGCGGTGTGGCGGATTCGCCGGTCAATATTGCCCGACAGCGCGGGTTTATCTCCACGCTGGAAGAACACGGCATCACCGATGTGCAGGTGGTACACGGGAATTACGATGTACAGCAAACGACCCGCGCGGCCTATGCCCTGTTTTCGGCGTCGCCAGCGCCGGATGCGGTCTTCGTCGCCAACGACCATATGGCCGTAACGGTGATGGACGTGGCGCGCTATGAGTTTGGTTTGCGGGTCCCGGAGGAGGTTTCTGTTGTCGGCTACGACGATATCGGCCCTTCGGGCTGGCCTTCCTACGCGTTGACGTCTGCATCACAGCCGGTGGGGGCGATGGTCGATGCCACGGTCGAGCTGCTCATGAAGCAAATTGAAAGCGGAACCATAGAGCCTGAACAGATTACGGTGCCCGGCACGCTGGTTATACGCCACTCAGCCCGTCGCCCGCGTAGCGGCATTATCGAAAACAACGGCTTATCGCTATTTCAGTCTAAGGAGCTCAAATGACCCGATTGCGGGGCTTCAGCCCTCAGTTCGACTCCATCCAGCAGTTCATTTTGACGCTGACGCACGTGGTATGGGAGCAGAAGGATATTGGCCAGCTGGCGGATTTTTACGCCACGCCGGTTGTTTTCATTACCCCGGAGAAACAGCTGCATGAGCTCTCCCAGTTTATGCGCCTCACGCTCGAGGCCATGCACAGCTTCCCGCAGCGGTCTGTGCTGACGGAGGACATTCTGTGCAGCCAGAATCCGGGGGACGAGTACTATGCGGCGCAGCGTACCGTTGCCCGCATTCAGCACCTGGGAGAGGGCTTTTTCGGTCCGCCGACCGGGAAGAACGTCTGGGTACGCACGTGGGCCGACCGCATCTGCGTCGACGGCGCCATACGCCAGGAGTGGCTGCTGCAGGATCGCGCCGCCATTGTGGCGCAGCTGGGGCTGGATATCCGTGAGTTTGCCTTTAACCTGGCGACCATGCGCCAGCAGCTTGGGCTGGAGTCTGTTTCTGCCGAGACGCTGGATGCCCGCTGGGCGGGCGGTCCTGAGGGGGATGACGTGGAGGGCGCGCTGGCGGGCGTGGTTGAGCGCTACCTGACGATGTGGGCGGGCGGTAACAGCGGCGTGGTGCCCGGTTTATACCATCCGGCGGCGACGCTTTACGCGCCGGGACACTGCGTCTGTACCGGTGAACAGGACATCGCCGCACAGCTTTCCGGCTACCGCGCTTCCTTTGCCGACAGCGAAACGCAGCTTCATCATCTGATTGTGCGTAAGGATCCCAATGAGCCGATTCGAATCTCACTGCGCTGGTCGTTGTTATCCTGGCATGACGGCTACGGCAAGTTTGGCGCGCCCACGCGTAAACCCGTTTCTATCACCGGTATCACCCAGCTTGAATTGCGTGACGGTTTAATTTTCCGTGAATATCTGGGAATTGATGAGTTAGCGATTTGGTCGCAAATATTTAATTAACGGGGCGGCAGCCCCCCTTATTCCGGCTGCAAATAATATCCGCGTTAAATTCACCCTCACTTACGGGTGCGGGTTCTTATTGTCTGAAAATAGAGCAGGAGTTTATATGTCTTCAACAGAAGCAACAAATAAAGCACCAGCCGTACCCGAAAAAAGTAGCGTAAAAGCGCTGAAAGATGAGCCCGTATTACAGGTGGAGCGCCGCGATTTTGTCGATCTGGTACCGGAGAAACGTCCGCGCGTGCAATCATTAAGAGGCTTTGATGATTGCTATACCGATATTGTCGATTACATCGTTCGCTGTACTCATAAAATATGGGACGAGCGCGACGTCGGATTAATTTATTCTCACTATACCCATAACTGCGTGCTGTATAACGCGCTGGGAACATTATATAACCGCGAGCAGGTGGTTCAGGATACGCTCCAGCGCTTAATTGCCTTCCCGGAGCGTCGCGGAATGGCAACCCAGGTTATCTGGAACGGGAATGATGTGGATGGTTTTTATACCTCTCACCTGGTAACGGGAAGCGGGCGGCATACCCAGCACAGTCATTTAGGCAAGCCGACAAACCGCACCTTTGTAACCCGTACCGTGGCGGATTGCATGATCCACGAGAATAAAATTTACCGGGAGTGGGTCGTGAGCGACAACATGTCGCTGATGAAACAGCTTGGCCTGAACACCGATCAAATCGCGTTTAACATGGCAAAAGAGCAGTTTGATAAAGGCTTCCGCGTGATGGATATCGGCGAAAACGGCCGCATGCTGGGGCAATATCCGCCGGAGATGGAGTGCGATGTTTCTATTGCGCACACCGATACGGAAGAGCAGTGCCTGCGCTGGCTGCACGAGATCTACAACCGCCGGATGTTCGGCAAGATCAAAGAAGTGTACGCGCCGAACGTGCAGTGGCACGGCCCGCTGATGAAAGAGCTGTACGGCACGGCGGCAGTGACGCACCAGACGCTGGCGCTGGTGGGAATGATCCCCGACGGCGCGTGGCTGCCTCAGCATATTTGTTCCAACCCGTGCGACGAAGGCGGCGTTAAGGTGGCAGTTCGCTGGATCATCGAGGGGCACCACCTGGGCTATGGCGAGCTGGGCAAGCCGACCGGGGAGCGATTGTTCGTGATGGGCATGTCGCACTACCACATCCTTAACGGGAAAATTGTCGATGAGTGGGTGGTTTACGACCACCTGGCGCTGCTGGCACAAATCAAGCTCGGCCAGATGGAGGATGCGTAAATGATCGAACAGGTGATTTGGATCAAGCGCCCGCAGGGGCAGGATGCGCAGGCCGATCGTTCCCTGACGGAGAAGGTCAGCGCCATTATCGAACGCGTGAGAAGCGAAGGCGACGCGGCCCTCAGAGCGTATTCGCAGCAGTTTGATAACGTCGTGCCGGCGCAGTTTGAAGTGAGCGGACAGGAGATCGCCGAAGCGCTGGAGGGGATGGACGCCCAGACGCGCCGCGACAGCGAGTTTGCCATCAACCAGGTGCGGCGCTTTGCGCAGGCGCAGCTGGCGACCATGCAGCCGCTGGAGGTCGAGACGCTGCCCGGTGTGCATCTGGGGCACCGGATCATCCCGGTGCAGACCGTGGGCTGCTACGTGCCGGGAGGCCGTTATCCCATCCTCTCCGCGCCGGTGATGTCCATCGTTCCGGCGACCGTTGCGGGATGCGAACAAATTATTGCCTGCCTGCCGCCGGGGGCACATCCGTCGATGATTGCGGTTTGCCATCTGGCGGGGGCGCATCGTATTTTTAAAGTGGGCGGCGCGCAGGCCATCGCGGCCATGGCCTGGGGAACGGAAAGCATTCCGTCGGTGGATAAAATCGTCGGGCCGGGCAATGCCTTCGTTAATGAAGCGAAACGTCAGGCGTTTGGGAAAGTCGGCATTGATGCCCTCGCCGGACCAAGCGAGATTTTCACCCTCGCCGACGACAGCGCCGATCCGCGCATTCTGGCCGCCGATATGCTGGCCCAGGCAGAACACGACGTGCACACGCGCGTCGGCCTGGCGACGACCAGCCGGGATATCGCCGAGCGTACGCTGGCGGAGGTTGAGCGTCAGTTAGCCAGCCTGCCGACGGCAGCGACGGCGGGCGAGGCGTGGCGCCGGCAGGGCGAGATCGTGCTCTGCGAAGATGAAGCGCAGCTTATCGCCTTTGCCGACCATATGGCGACGGAACACCTGCAGGTACATACCCGCGATCCGCACGCCACGGCGGCGAAGATCCGCAACTATGGCTCGCTTTTTATCGGTCAGAACGCCAGCGTGGTGTTCTCCGATAAATGCTGCGGCACCAATCATACGCTACCGACGATGGCGGCAGCCCGCTATACCGGCGGCCTGTGGGTGGGGGCGTATGTCAAAATCTGTACCCATCAGTGGATTGATGAGCAGGGCATCCCGGCGATTGCAGAACCGGCGATCCGCCAGAGCCGCACTGAGGGGATGCAGGGGCACCGACGGGCGGCAGAAATTCGACTGCGTCCGCAGGAGATTGACGCGATTACCACCGGTATGCGGGACTAAACACGAGGCCGGGCAGCATCCTGCCCGGCTTTCAACACCTGGAAACTGAGATGATGAAGCGCCTGATACCCCCAGACGACTGTCCGGAAGAGATTGCCCGCCGCCTCGAAGCCATAGAACAGCACAGTGCGCTTAACGCCATTCTCGGCGTTAATCCCGATGCGATGACCCTGGCGGAGGCGTATCAGAAGCAGCGTCGACGCGGTGAACGTATCGGCCCTTTGTACGGCGTTCCGTTAATTATCAAAGATAATATCGCCTGCGCGCCGATGCCCGTTACCCTGGGCTGTCGCGCGCTGGGTTCCCTGCAGGCAACATCGGACGCGCGGGTCGTGCAGAGGCTGCGCGGGGCGGGAGCGATTATTCTTGCCCGAGCCAATATGTCCGAGTTTGCGTTCGACGTGCGCTCGCGAAGTTCACTGGGCGGTGATGTGGTTAACCCACTTTGCCCGTCGGTTACCGCCGGAGGCTCCAGCGGAGGATGCGCCGCTGCGGTTGCGGCCGGCATGGCCGACGGCGCGCTGGGTACGGATACCGGCGGTTCAATCCGTATTCCCTGTAGCTATACCGGGCTGGTGGGGCTGCGCCCCGCCTTTCGTCGTTCGCAGCTGGACGGCGTTGCGCCGCTCTCACCCAGCAAAGATACCGTGGGCCCAATGGTCCATAGCGTTGAAGATGCCGCCTTGCTGCACGCCATCATCCACGGCATGCCCCCGGTTCCTCTTCCTGCCCGTTCACTCAAAGGCGTTCGCTTTGGTGTGATTGCTGCCTTACAGGGTGAGGATGAAGCGCAATTGGCCGTGTGGCAGAGGGCGCTGCACACGCTACGCCGGGCAGGGGCGACGCTGGTGAAGGTCTCTTTACCGTTTCTGAATGACGTCAGAGAGGCGACCTGCCTAAGCCTGTATGAATTTCGCATGGCGATCGACGACTGGCTACGCAAGCAGCCGGGTGCGCCTAATGGACTGACGAGCATTGTCGACTCCGGTGCGTTTCTGCCTGAGTTTGCTCCGTTTCTCAGGCAGATGCTGACGTATAACACGTTGAAAATCCCGCTTTGGCTGGCGGGACGGCGGTTTCAGCGACGGCTGCGGCAGAATCTTTACTAGGCGGCGGAGCTGCAGCACATCGACGGATTTTTGTATCCCACCGTACAACGTTTACCGGAAAGCATGGCGAAGATGCCGCCAGGCTACGCGCCGGAGCTTGCCGCCATCAGCGGCTTGCCTGCGATAACGCTGCCGTGTGGCGTGAGCCGAAGAGGATTGCCCGTGGGAATGGAGATTATGTCAGTGCAGGAGGATGAAACTGCATTGATGACGCTGGCGCTGGCCTGTGAGCAGGCTTTTGTCGGGGGGCATAACGTGAGGTAGGCACAAAAAAGCCCGCAGGGCTTGCGCCGTGCGGGCTTTCAGGACTTCATCAGACGACTCTGGTGATCGCTGATGGAGAATTTTGGTGGGCTGGCGGAGTCTGAATTGCTTGTGTAATCCATTGAATTCACTTTGGTAACTAGTAGTTTGACTTTTCGCTGGTGCCTATTTAGGTGCCTAAAAATTTTTTCTCCCTTTGATGAGAAAAATGAGACGAGATAGGTACTGTGCGTGGTGATTTCTAGTTGAGTCGTCACGCTGAAAAACAGACTTGACCTGCTCACCGTTGAGTAACAGACCACAACTTAAGTTGACCCTCAACTGTTGTGACAACGGCTGTGATTTCCTCTCCTCGCTTAGAGTGGACTGGACCAGCCCACCCCAACGCTGGCCGCTATGTGCCAA
>NZ_SJOO01000025.1 GCF_004331265.1 Enterobacter wuhouensis
AAATCATCAGTTCGAAAACTCAATAAAACGCGTCAAATGTTTGGTTATTTTTTATGGGGATATACCAATAGTCATCTACTATTCGAGAAAATAATTTTCACCAACAGACTGAGGCTATTCCTATTACAACCGCTTGCGCTTGTTGATCACTTGGTTGCGGCCAGGCTATTCATGACTCTGATGAGGAGAATGCCAACTCCAGGGAAACATCCATAAGAAGAGCATGTGAAACTGAGACTCCCCTAGCCCTCTTTGTGGGGGCTTTTTTTGGGATTGATGCGGTTCGCTTGTTAAATATTGAGTCTTTTCTAAAATTTAAAGGTGCTTTGCTATGTCAGGTAAAGCCGTCGTTCAGAAATACCCGTGTGCTCAAGGACGAGCCATCCCTAGTTTTTCCTTTCCAGCTCTATCTGTCTTATACCAGCCAGATTATTGTTCCCCTTCTCAATCACGGCCAGCAGAGGCTTAATCCAGAGCACTGCCTGGCAGTATGTTATTGAGCTGGAGGCAGCGGTACCATCATCGGCTGCGTCAGATCCGTGGGTATCGGCGTGCATTGCGCTGGAACGTAAACGGTACGCGTATTCGAGCAGCCCACCAGCAATGTCAGCAGGAACAGGAAGATCACAGGTTTTTTCACGGCGGAGAATCTCCCGGTATTCGATTACGGTTTCTTCGGTTCTGGTGTCGATAAGGGAGTTAAGCCTATTGGCATGCTCCGAAACCTGATTGAATCGATTGAAGTTGAAGGCTTGGGTAGCGATCACCTGCCCCTGCAAAGAGTTGTCACTCCGCAGAACGTCGTTATCGCTCTGAAGGCTACTGGTGTCTGAGCAGCTCTTAACGAGAGCGACTGACAGACCAGCAATAACCACAACCACGATTGGTAAAAGATTAAATTTCACTGGTCGATCCCCCAGCACGCCAGCGCGCTTTCCTGGTCTCGCCGTTCTACCTGACCGTAGCAGCCGTTCTTCTGGCCTTTAGTCAGGCGGCAGTCGCGGCCACCGTCTCTAATCCACCAGCGAATTGCCTCGCATGCCCCATGGCGGTCACCGGCATTGATGCGCTTATAGAACGTGGACGGGAAGCACTTACCCGGCCCGATGTTGTACGGACAGAAAGATGCGATCCCAGCTTTCTGCGGTTCGGTAAGCGGTACCGAAATATTGCGGTCAACCCATGCCAAAGCCTTATTGCGTTCGATAGCATTCACCTGATTGCATTTGGCCTGTGTCAATTTCATGCCCTGCACAACCGGTTTACCATCAACCATCGTTGCGCCGCGGCAAATAGTCCAGATACCACCGCCATCTTTGTAGGCCGTGAGACTGTTACCCTCTTTCTCATTCAGAAATTGATCGAGAATGACTGATGCAGGCGCTCCAGCAAGTATCAGCCCCAGAACTGCAGTACTCAACTTTGCTCTGGATCCCATCACTCACCTTCCTTTTGTAATGCCTCAACGACCACGCTTGCAGCAGCAGGACGCTCGTGAAGGGGTTTATCACCAACGCCTTTCAGGTAGTCATTGACCATTTTTGTTCGCTTCTCATCCTCTCTACGCCTGCGGTTTGCATCTACCCGCCCGTTAATATAGGAGGCAAGCGAGATAAGCAGACCAGCAGCGCCAAAGAACATGAACACCAGATCCTGAGTGGTAAATCCAATGGCTGACGCCAGAGCTGCTACCCACGCGAAGAACTGCGTGAAGATGTTCCCTGAATCATTCATTTTCATGGTCTCTCACCTCGCTAAGTGCGGGTGCTGTTGCTAGAAATAAAAAAGGCTGCCAAACGGTAGCCTTATGAGGGTTGTAACCTGCTGGAGCTTCCTTTTTCTGAAGAATGCAAAAAATTAAATAATCCTTAAGAAGAACTTTTTACAGCTTTAAAACAATTAACTATTCGCATAGTTTTCAGATGTTATCATTTGCGATAAGTTAAAAACTTATCCTCATAGGGATATAAGAGATACAAGCGGGTAGCACTGAAATTATTATTGCGGAGAGGAGTGATATCGTTCTCCGCGCTTTTTTGTCTCATACGAGCTTGTTATGTTTCGAGGACCGTTTTGCTAAAACACATACTGAGGTTTAGCACCCCTTCATAGCCATGAGGCCCCTAACAAAACACAAAGGAAAAATAAAAAAAAGCCTGCTCGGACAAGCAGGCATAAATAGCTAAGTTGGCAATAACTGAGGGAGTGGTGCCGGGTGCCTCCCGGTGGAAATGATCACAGAATACATTTCCACGCGCTGGTTGGACACTCTGGAGAAATGTCCTGCTGAACCGCCCCTCCGCTTAGGGGGATCCACCACAAAAACGCTTTCAGAAACATCCATTCTGCAGGATGCTTAAGAAGCATATGTGCAGTATGAAGAATCTGCCACGTAATCAGATGAATATATTCATTTAAATGGTACAGGCAGAGGGCCTTCAATCACCTCAGCTTCTCCGCTGTCGCAGATGTCGTCACCCTGTGTCAGATGCCAAACACCAGTAATCATCTGACCCGTTTCAAGATCATCAGTAACCTCATTGGTGTAGTAAGCAACCTGCACTCTGCCGTTGTGCTGAATCCAGTAGAAACCTTCTGTCATTGCCATCTCCTCACTGTTATTAGTTCAGTTTATAGTAGCGGCGAGAAGTATGGCGTTAGAAATACTTCAAAATGGATTAAGTCAAACATCCCGCCTGATAACGAGGAGCGTTAAGCTACATTTTATCTGTTGGGCCCAATTATGCCCACTAAGGCATCCCCGAAGGCGTTTTTGAAACCAGTAAGAAGCTCTCCTGGTGCGATTTGTATAAACAATCCAAAAACAATAATGGCGACCAGATAGAATACAAATCCTCGTTTTTGCATGACACTAACCTCAATGGTAGTTAAGAGGTAGTCATTGTCTCATTTTGAATCTAGAGACTTATTCGTATAGCTATGCTTTTTTACGTCTATTCAGGTTGATTTTTGAGAGTGACGAGAACATTTGGGTAAGGCCATGCATAGCTTATAAAAAAGCCCCGCGGTGTTAACCGCAGGGCTTTAAACGAAGACAATAACCCATCGTTAGAGGAAAACTACCACAGATTCGGGAAAAGTAAATAGCTCACGATAAAATAACGCCCTATTTTGTTATCTGTTTCAGCTGCGCATCAGCCCACGCCTCTTCGATATCAAACTTTGTGATGAGCTGGTCGTAGAATGGCTTAACAGACTTCTTCCAAGTATCGAGGCTGATTGCATCCGTTATCTGGCACACCGCAGCGTAAGCCTCAGTGGAAGGAATTCGTTCATACCCCCGCCCGCTGCAGCGCTTACAGTCAGCCAGAACCGACACACCCTGCTGTTCAGTAAGAACCTGACTAACAGCTTTCCCGCGTCCATGGCAATCTCTACAGGCACAACTAACGACCTTCTTGCCCTTACACTGAGGGCAGAGAACGCGTGCAACCTCCCTGACCTGCCTGTGCACCTCATAATCGGAAGGACGAAAATCTTCAACGCCTATGTGCAAAGACATCTTCACGAACTTCTTCTCTCTTGCCGGAGTGTGAGACTTCATGATGAAGACCTCAGCGTCAATGAACCCATTCCCATTGCAGTCATCGCACTGCTTCACGCTTGCGGCGCTGCGGGAATAGTCCTCGAACGCGAAGCTGGCCAACCGATGCATCACCAGTGGCTTAACCCCGGCATCCAGTTTGCGCAGCGCAGCAACCCTATCGCACTTGGTCAGCGCGTACTGGGCCAGTAACTCAATCGCCCTCTCCCGGTCGTTGTTGCTGATACCCATCTTCCCGAGAAAAGCGCTATAACCCAAGGCTGCCCGTTCCTGGGTCATGCCCATGGCAGCCATGATATCCGTTCCGGTTAATGAGTCTGACGCAGTAGCACGCGGAGAGTCGCTAATCATTGTCGATTTGGCGAAGTGATATTTGAGGGTATTTTCAAGATTCATGCGGTCTCCAGCTCGGTAATGGTGAGTTCTAATTTCCCGCCCTTAACGACAGGCATTTTCACAACGCGATAATCCACAACCTGGCAGTCATCCAGCCAGAATCCCGCCTTGGTTAAAGCATCGAATGCAGCTTTCTGCAGGTTATCCAGATCGCGGCGTCGGCGGTCGGGCATGTGACATTCAATTCGGATTTTGAGTGGTGCAGCTGTCCGAATATTAAGCCGGGCGCTTCGAATGACGCTGGCGACTACATAGCGGTACGCGACGCCTTCAGCGCTAATGTGCGTGCGCCCGCGGTTGTGCCTGTAATACCGGTTGTTGCTCGGCGGCCAGGGTAAAGTTATTTGATATGTCTTCACGTTCACCCCCACATCCGGTTTCGCCAGCGGCTGTCCGGGCGCGCTGGTGTGTTAGATGTCGGAAGGAATGCACTGACAGTCCAGGTCACGTAATCCTGGTTTAGGCTGCGTTCAACTCGCACGCCGCGCGCTTTGTAACGCTTAACCAGTTCGTCGGCCTGTTCGGTGCTGCAGTCGGTATGATGGAACCAAGAATATTTCATACCCGTCACCCCACGAAGCCAAGCAGCTGCGCGGCGACATTTTCGGCCTCATCGCGACTGCGGAATGAACGCGACAGGACCCAGCGCCAGAGGACATCGAGCGCAGCTTTATAGAGCTGCTGGAATTCGAGCTCGTCCATGTTGGCAAACGAGATGCTTCGAGGATGTTTTTTGAGTGTGCCGTCTGGCAGCTGAATGGCATCAAAGTGCCCTGCTTCGACGATCACCCAGGAGCGGTAAGCATCGAAGGATTTGCACAGGCTAATGCCATTCGTGACGCGCCGGTATGCAACCTGCTCAAGATACTGCTCGGCAGCATCGATAAGCGCGCCTTCATTCCCGCCATACGAAGCCAGGAACTTGGCGTAGCCGGTGATCAGCTTCCGCTCGTTACTCGAGATAGCCCCGCCGGTTGGTTCCCAGTATTCAAAACCGAGATTGAGAAGCGCGAAAAAGCGCCGGTGGAATGCCGGGTTTCGTAGCCGCCTGAACTCGGCAACAAGAACATCGCCGAGCCGGGTTTTTGATTGCAGGATATCGCTGGTCTCGGGCGTAGCCGGGATCAGTATTCCTGAATGGTGTTTGATAAGTTGTAATTCTAGCGCCATGGTTCTCTCCGTGGCGCATCAGGTATAGGTTGTTCAGGCCTATGAAAGAATAATATCAGACGGTGGTGTAACTCGGTACCCCAGTCGTTTTGCAAATTGCATAAATCCGTTGAGAGTGAATATTTCTTCCTCTTCGAGTAACGGTCGTAATGAAATTATTCCATTTACTCGATAAACCAGATATCTCCCTTCCGCCGGGAAGCTATAGATAACTGCTTTATCGGCCCTTCTGACCACGTCGTACCATTGATCATCTGCATTAAAGGCATCTGCACTACACACTATTTCCCCCAGAGCGACTTATTGACGCGGTAAATAGTAACCGGGAACAGCCAGGGGAACGCAAACAGCGATACACGTTGAAACTGCTCCAGTGAAATTTATGCGATTAATAAAACCACTCGTCGGCGCTTTCCCAGGTCTCCTGCAGGATTTGCTCAACCTCATTCTTGTCGCCCCCGAAAACACTCAGACCATCATTGCTGGCACGCTTGATCGTTAGCTGACAATTATCAAACTGCTTGCTGAGCCTTTTGAGCAGTTCTGACTCGAGTTCAGGTATAGCTCCATCAGGAAGTTTCTTCATGCGATCAATGGCTAACTCGATTTTCATTTTTCCCTCCGCAATGAACAACTGTATGCATATACAGTATATTTATAAACGTATCTTACGGATTTTGCAACGATTAAAGAGTGTTAGAAGGATGGAGCGCTTCCAGGCTTGCAGGTATCTGTTTTAAGAGCGATTTGGGACAGATCTCAGATTTGGTGGTCTACACAATAGTTATGTTGAATATATTTCAGCGGAGTTTTGTGCAGTTTTGCTACTAAATTGTGGTTTAGAAATGAGATTTATAAAATGAAAATTCGCAAAGGCTATTATGGAGCTTGCTGTTACTAAGCAACAAATTAGTCAGCAAGCTCTAAAACGACATGAAACATTACCAGTGCGTAATGTAATCCAACCGATTATCGAAATTTACTGAGATGCAGGCACTTTATCATCCTGACGGAAAGCCTCGATCCCGACTTTCTGACCATAAGAAAGTTCAAGTGTGTTACCATCAGGATCAGCGAAGAAGACATAATAACCTACCGGTTCGCCTGCCTGAACCGGTTCTTTTCGCAAGATGCCTTCCATTCTGGCCATCGCTACCTTATTGTCGATTTCTTCAATGCTTGAACATGCAACTCCCAAGTGACCAAAATTACCTAGAGGGGTGTCAGTCACAGCATCAACCTGGACAAGGACAAGCGCAAAAGGGCGAGTTCGGTCGCTTAACCACGCGACTTTACGTGCCTCCGGAAGGTCAGGCTCTCGCCTGTGTACGACTTCCATGCCACCATAACGGCTGTAGAAATCAATGCTTTTTTCCAAATCTCTAACAACAAACGCAACGTGCGTAAAACCGACATCAATCTCTTTCATTAGGCTAATCCTTTGACTATCTCCAGAATCGCCATCTTAAAAGCTCAAGTTAACTTGAGGTCAAGAGCCTTTCAATCTATGCTTTTGCTGGATTTCTTGCACGTATTGTTCAATGCCGTTCAGGGTTGCGGCGTATGCTAACTCCAGCAAAATGAAGATTTAGCCTGCTACGCAAAGAAAAAAGAACTCAGTTGAGATGCGGTAAACGGAGCAGGCTTAAATAGTTGGTCTCATTTTCGCTCACAAAGAACCAGTTCATCTCTATCCCCTCCCACCAGCTTTGATCCAATTATATTTGGCTTTAAAAGCTCACCTAGTATCGACCGGTCAGCGATACTTGCGCAGCAAACGCGCCGCGCAAATACAGTGTTTGCTTACCTTTTATCAAAATTGCTCACGCCTGAATCCCCTTTCCTCTTGCTAGGTTAATTCTATCAATACACTCTCTTAACAATTTGACTTGCTCAGGGGTGAGTTCAGATTCATCAATTGTGGCCAGAAGCGCGTTGAGGGAGCGCTCAATATCGTTTTTAGTCAACCGTAAACAGATAACCTTAACCCAACGTGGCGAGAACTTGCTGAGGCCGATTGCTCTTGTGATGCGTAGTTTCATGAGATGCCTCTTAACCGCCAGTGGTGGCGATTTGTATCTCGGTTATAACACACGTGGAAGAGACTTATGCGATTATGTCGCCATAGAAATTTCTAAGGGTCGTTTAGCATGGGCAATCAGGCTTTCAGGAAACATCGAAGTAGGTCCTTCAGCATGTCACACAAGCGCCTCGTCATTACCCGAAGCGGCTTATCACTTGAAGGTAGCTTTTACGTTCATACACAGGCTGAGACGTCAGCTTTGTGCCAG
>NZ_SJOO01000026.1 GCF_004331265.1 Enterobacter wuhouensis
GAGCGTCTGAAGCCGCTCAATGAGGCGCTGCTGATGTCCGCCCCGGAAGGGGCGGCGCTGACCAGCGGTGAGCATCTGCAAATGACAGCCACAAAAAATGTTGCCATCAGTGCAGGCGGGGATATCAGCACTGGCGTCATGGGTAACATGGCCGCCCTCGCCGGAGAAAAGCTCGGTCTGTTTGCCCGCACCGGACAACTGAGCCTGAAATCCGGCGAAGGCCCCGTGGAGGCGCAGGCGCAGAACGGCAATATGAGGCTGTTTGCGGAGAAGAAGCTGACGATAAGCTCGGCGAGCGACATCTCGTTTGCCGGAAAGAAACGCATCACGCTTATCGGCGGGGGGGGCTACCTGCGGCTGGAGGCGGGGAAGGTGGAGTACGGTACGACGGCAACGTATCTGCGCAAAGTGAGGAGAACGATGGCGGCGGGGGCGGTGAGTATGCCGGTTAAGGCAGCGACGGGCGGCGGGATTTGCCTGAGTTGCCTGATGAAAGCTGCGATGAATGGTAATGCTTTCGTCATACGGGGGGAATCATGATTAATAATTCATATAATTTAATTATGAGATCTTTAATGTCCTATCCTGATTGTTCATTGTTTGCACTTGTTGACGGCTTGCAATATGAGCGTCATTTCGGGGATGAGATTCAGCACGAACAGGGAGTTGCTGAACCATTTTTAAATAGCTGGCCTGACGCCCGTCTTGCTTTTGCTGGGCCCTGGTTATTTCGTCTCAATAACTCGGTAAGCCATCGTGACAAACTGAAACAACTGGCGGAGGCTGTTCCATCTGTTTCGTGGATAATTTCCTCCGAATCTCTTGAAAGTTTAATTGACCATTTCAGAACCTTTCTCAATTTACAGTTGCCGGATGGTCGGTGCGCTCTTTTCCGATTTTATGATCCACGAATTTTGGCTGAAATCGAATTTTTGCTGGAAGAAACTCACTATATGCAATTTATTAATCGAACAAAAGAAAGGGTTTTTCAGGTGGATGGGGAAATGATGGATATGAAGAGCAAAGCTAGTTATTACACTGGTCGATGGTTGAAGGATAGGGGGAGTTAAAGTGGTAATAAAACTATCTCAGCAGCAGCTTGAACAGCTTACTCAAAGAGAAAGTCTCAATTATATTAAGCGCCTGCATGAGGTTATTGTCAGAAACTCACCCTCTCTTTCCGATGATAATGAATTACTTACAAGGCTTAAAGATGCTGATGAGTTCTTGAATATTCACGATTTTCATAATCAAGAGGTTAAAACAGATTTTTTGATAATGAATGCCTTTGAGCCCTATTTCTATAAAACGAAAGCGATGCAAGACTGGTTACTAAATGGTGAAGAAAGCACCGAAAGTGAATACATAAATTATCAACAAATCAGAGGAAATCTGGTAAAAAGAATGTTCGGAGAAGCTAATGAGTGATATCGGAAGTACGTTTCCCGTTCCATCTGGCAGAACAGGTACTTTTCCGCAAGCCAGGGGAGGCCGCCTGGGAGGGGTGATTGGGATTATTCAGGAGCTTGATTCTGCCAGGGAAGCATATCTTGTACGGATGGCTGAAATGGAGAAAGTGAAAGCAGAAGCTGCAACAATGACTAAAGAATTGAGTGAGGAAGGGTGTGATCAGTGTGTCTATACTCAAGGGCAGGTTACATTACAGAATATAGAAGGTTGGTCTGATGTCAGTATTGCGTATCAGTTTTATATTTGTCAGCTACCTATTCATTTTCCTGTTATGAAAATAATGGAATGGACTTATGGCGTGGCATTTGATGGATTTGCGCCGAAAGAATGCGTACTGAAAGAAAGTAAGGCCAACTATGACCAATTTTTTGACAGTAATGGGGATGTCAAGTTTTTCATGACTATAAAGAATTTTGGTGAGGGTCTTTTTATAAAGCAAGCTACAGCGCAGAATGCTTGTGCAATTAAAGGCATGCCGCCTGGTAAGTTAGAATGGTATTTTATGCAACCCATAAGTGCTAAGTATGCCAGAATTGAATTTGCTTTAGAAGGTTTGGATATAAACGTTATCTACAAACCTATGCCTTTAGATTACATAAAAAATATATTTCCAGGTTGAGGTGGTTTTATGCATTACAAAATTCATTCTTTACTTTACAGAAAAGATATTTTAACTGCTGTTCAGTTGTTTAAAGAACTGAGATATTTGATCGATGCTTTGCCCAGTTGGGTTGAGAAGAAAAAAATTTGGTTAATTGCACATCCTTCAAAGAAAATTATAGCCCTAAACGAACTTGGTATTTCTGACGATGCATTGGCCTATGTCGATTATTTGATTGTAAATAAGAAGCCTATAAGCGTAGTTCTGGCTGATGAAAATGAAGATGATAGTATCATAACCATTTTATATAAAAACACACCATCTATTTCAAATGAAAGATATTTACTCACAGTGACAATTAAATCATTATCTAGTTATAATGATGTAGATAATTTTGTTTATATATTTAAGGCTATGGTTAATTATAATGGATGGTGCTTTAAATATATACTCCTTGATACAGAGCAATATAGATTCAATCAAAGGGAAGTGTTTGATGATCGATTACCAGTTGGTTGGATGTTATATTTGCCTGTAAGGATAAAACACGAGCATGTTCCATCCGCATATAAAGTATTTGATATCGAAAACAATGCCGGAACCATAGTTATATCTAAATCAGTGTTTAATGGTAAAGAGCCATTTGATATTACATGCGCAAATAATGTGGAGATAGAACTAGCAGCGAATGGTTTATTACCTTTAATCAAAGGATTGTAACTTTGAATTCAGGCTGGAGCGCACCTACCCGCCGCGTGAAATTATCTCCCAGTGGCGGGAAACGGATTTGCAGTTCATTCAGCGCATTCTGTCCGAGGTGGGGATTTACTGGCGTACGGAGATGGATGACACCCGTGAGCTGGATGTGTACATTTTTGCCGACAGCCAGCTTAACTACCGGTTTGACGTGCGCCTGCCGTACCGCGAGCCATCGGGGCTGTTTGACGGTGCGGCAGAGTCGGTCTGGGATGTGCGGACGTGGCGCAGGATTGCCACCGGCACCGTCACCACACGTGATTACAACTACCGGACCGCCTCCACGCCGATGGATGCGACGGTCAGCGTGCGCAGTGATGCGGTCACCACCGGGGAGCATTACCGCTACGCCGCGCCTTACCGTGACGCGGGTGACGACGCCAGCCCGGAGCCGGAAACCGAATCCGGCGCGTTTTACGCCCGGCTTCATCACGAGCGGGAACTGAATAAATCAGCCCGTATTCACCTGTTCAGCAACGCCTCACACCTCGCGCCCGGTCAGGTGCTGGAGCCGCAGGGCGATGTCATTACCGCCCTGAAAGAGGGCGTACTCATCACGCTGGTGACCTTCCGGGGTGCCCGTGATTCCCGCCTGCACGTGTCGGTCTGGGGCATACCCTACACCGAGCGTTACTGTTTCCGCCCGGTGGACATCCCGCGCCCGGAAATCCACGGCACGCTTCCGGCGCGGATTGAGAGCCGGGAGAAGAACGATATCTACGCTCAC
>NZ_SJOO01000027.1 GCF_004331265.1 Enterobacter wuhouensis
TTTGCTGCCTGACCGCTTGGGGGGCAACGGGGCGCTACTATAGGGAGTTGCGCTAAAACGGTCAAGCAGATTTTCAGCTTTAATGCGCGTTCGGTTAAGCCTTAATCAGCTTTTACCGCAAAGCCTGTAATCAACTCTGCGAATCGAGCACTTCGCTGTTTTTCACCACTTCCTGCGCCTTGCCGTAGCTTTCGATCAGTAACTGATAGGCAGGGAAGATATGGGTGTAGACTTCAGCCCATTCTGCAGCATCTTCCCGGTTCCATGTCCGCTGGATCTCAGAGGCTACCGCCGCCGTATCCATCGGCACTACGCCAGCCTGCACCACGCGCGCCAGGGTGATCTCCTGCGCCATTTTGCTGTAGGTGCCCGAAGCATCAATCACCGCAAACACTTTATAGCCATCCGCCACGGCGCTGATTGACGGGAACGCCATGCAGACGCTGGTGATCGTTCCCGCAATAATCAGCGTTTTACGCCCGGTGGCGTTTACCGCCGCCACAAATTCCGGGTTATCCCAGGCGTTAATCTCGCCTTTGCGCGCAACGTACTGCGCGTGGGGCGCGTTGGCATGGATCTCCGGGATAAGCGGTCCATTCGGCCCTTGCGGAACGGACGCCGTGGTGATCACCGGGATCTTCGCCAGGGTGGCGATTTTCGCCAGCGCTGCCGCACGGGCGCGCAGTTCCGGCATGGGCATGTCACCGACGGTCTGGAACAGCCCGCTCTGGTGGTCAATGAGCAGCATCACCGCGTCGTTCACGTCAATAGCCGGACGAGCGCCGTTAAAATTAGCTGGGGTAGACATTTTTTCTCTCCTTTATTACGTTCAGATCTGGCCGAAGCGGCTGGAGTTGAAATCACGAATGGCTTCCGCGATTTCCGTTTTACTGTTCATCACAAACGGGCCGTAACCCACCACTGGCTCATTAAGCGGTTCCCCGGCCATCAGCAGAATTTTGGCATCGCTGCTGGCTTCCAGATGCAGTTTGTCCCCTTCCTGACTCAGCACCACGAGCTGCGCTTCTCCCGCCTGGGCCGTGCCGTTCACCGTGACGTTACCTTCAAGAATGACCAGCGCGGTGCTCCAGCCGTCGGGCTGAGCGAGTGTTAGATGGTGCCCCTGCCTCAGGGAAACATCCCAGACATTCAGCGGCGAGAACGTATGCGCCGGGCCTGTTACGTCGTTGTAGCGACCCGCGATAACCCGCAGCGTTCCGCTATTGTCCGGTAACGTCACTACCGGGATGTCGCTGCTGGTGATGCTCTGATACCCGGGGGTCGCCATCTTGTCTTTTGCCGGCAGGTTGACCCACAGCTGCAGCATTTTGAGCTCGCCCCCTTTTTGCGCGAAGGCGCTGGAGTGAAACTCTTCATGCAGAATGCCAGCGCCAGCCGTCATCCACTGCACATCGCCGGGACCAATAACGCCGCCTCTGCCGGTGGAATCACGATGCTCTACTTCGCCGGAATAGACGACGGTGACCGTTTCAAATCCACGGTGAGGATGTTCACCTACGCCGCGTTTGGCACCGTCTGCCGGGAAGGAATACGGGCCTGCATAATCCAGCAGCAGGAACGGGCTAAGCGGTTCGCCGTGCGTCTGGTAAGAAAACATCGAACGTACCGGGAAACCATCGCCAACCCAGTGCTGGCGGGGAGCGGTATACACGCCTGTTACGTTTTTCATGATTAACTCCTGATGTTCCGTTGATGTAATTAGCTTATATTCAGAGTTAATATCCCGGTAGATAGTGAAAATGACATTCACTGTTCTTAAAATGGAACAATGGGGGCGTATGCAGGATCTCAATGATTTCGTGTGGTTTGTGAAGGTAGTGGATCATGGCGGGTTTGCCGCGGCGGGCCGGGCGCTCGACCAGCCTAAGTCGAAGCTGAGCCGCAGGATTGCACAGCTGGAGGAGCGGCTGGGCGTTCGGTTGATACAGCGGACCACGCGGCAGTTTACGGTGACGGAGGTCGGGCAGACGTTCTATCAGCACTGTAAGGCCATGCTGGTAGAAGCCGAAGCGGCAGAGGAGGCCGTGGCGGCGCTGCAGGCTGAACCTCGCGGCGTCGTCAGGATCACCTGTCCGGTAACGCTGCTGCACGTGCATGTTGGGCCTATGCTGGCGCGTTTTATGGCGCGTTATCCCGGGATCAATCTTCAGCTGGAAGCGACCAACCGGCGGGTCGACCTGGTCGGCGAGGGCGTAGACGTGGCGATCCGCGTGCGCCCGCGTCCGTTTGATGACAGCGACCTGGTGTTAAGGGTGCTGGCAGACCGGGGGCACTGTCTGGTCGCCGGACCGCAGCTTATTGAACGGCTGGGCAATCCGGCCATGCCTTCTGAACTCAGCGAATGGCCCGGTTTGAGCATGGGGGCCGGGAAGCAGGTACATAAGTGGGAACTCAGCGGGCCGGGAGGGGCAAAGGCGGAGATCCATTTCGCACCGCGCTTTATCACCACCGACATGCTGGCGCTGCGGGAGGCGGCGATGGCGGGCGTGGGCGTGGTGCAGTTGCCGATTCTGATGGTGAAGGATCAGCTGGCGTCAGGAGAGCTGGTTCGGGTACTTGACGCGTGGGAGCCACGACGAGAGGTGATCCATGCGGTCTACCCATCACGGCGGGGGCTATTGCCGTCCGTCAGAACGCTGGTGGATTTTCTCACCGATGAATATGCGCGAATGGTCGAAGAGTAATACGTTGTGTAGGTCGGGTAAGCGCAGCGCCACCCGACATGCAGAGCGCAGGGAGTTTCAAGGTTCGAATCCCCCCCTTTCGGAGAATATAAAAAAAAGCCCGTACTTGCGTACGAGCTCTTTCTCGAATATGGCGGTGAGGGGGGGATTGACTCGCTTCGCTCGCCCTGCGGGCAGCCTGTTCGCTGCGCGCTCAGTCTGTCCAACTGGCTGCCGCCAGTTGTCGAACCCCGGTCGTGGATTCTCATCCCCCCAGAAATGTGCAACATGC
>NZ_SJOO01000028.1 GCF_004331265.1 Enterobacter wuhouensis
GTGTCGTCTCTTCGCCAAAACACCTTCGGCGTTGTAAGGTTAAGCCTCACGGTTCATTAGTATCGGTTAGCTCAACGCATCGCTGCGCTTACACACCCGACCTATCAACGTCGTAGTCTTCAACGTTCCTTCAGGACTCTCAAGGAGTCAGGGAGAACTCATCTCGGGGCAAGTTTCGTGCTTAGATGCTTTCAGCACTTATCTCTTCCGCATTTAGCTACCGGGCAATGCCATTGGCATGACAACCCGAACACCAGTGATGCGTCCACTCCGGTCCTCTCGTACTAGGAGCAGCCCCCCTCAATTCTCCAGCGCCCACGGCAGATAGGGACCGAACTGTCTCACGACGTTCTAAACCCAGCTCGCGTACCACTTTAAATGGCGAACAGCCATACCCTTGGGACCTACTTCAGCCCCAGGATGTGATGAGCCGACATCGAGGTGCCAAACACCGCCGTCGATATGAACTCTTGGGCGGTATCAGCCTGTTATCCCCGGAGTACCTTTTATCCGTTGAGCGATGGCCCTTCCATTCAGAACCACCGGATCACTATGACCTGCTTTCGCACCTGCTCGAGCCGTCACTCTCGCAGTCAAGCTAGCTTATGCCATTGCACTAACCTCCTGATGTCCGACCAGGATTAGCTAACCTTCGTGCTCCTCCGTTACTCTTTGGGAGGAGACCGCCCCAGTCAAACTACCCACCAGACACTGTCCGCAACCCGGATTACGGGTCTACGTTAGAACACCAGCCATTAAAGGGTGGTATTTCAAGGATGGCTCCACGCAGACTGGCGTCCACGCTTCAAAGCCTCCCACCTATCCTACACATCAAGGACCAGTGTTCAGTGTCAAGCTATAGTAAAGGTTCACGGGGTCTTTCCGTCTTGCCGCGGGTACACTGCATCTTCACAGCGAGTTCAATTTCACTGAGTCTCGGGTGGAGACAGCCTGGCCATCATTACGCCATTCGTGCAGGTCGGAACTTACCCGACAAGGAATTTCGCTACCTTAGGACCGTTATAGTTACGGCCGCCGTTTACCGGGGCTTCGATCAAGAGCTTCGCGTTGCCGCTAACCCCATCAATTAACCTTCCGGCACCGGGCAGGCGTCACACCGTATACGTCCACTTTCGTGTTTGCACAGTGCTGTGTTTTTAATAAACAGTTGCAGCCAGCTGGTATCTTCGACTGATTTCAGCTCCACCCGCAGGGGCTTCACCTACACATCAGCGTGCCTTCTCCCGAAGTTACGGCACCATTTTGCCTAGTTCCTTCACCCGAGTTCTCTCAAGCGCCTTGGTATTCTCTACCTGACCACCTGTGTCGGTTTGGGGTACGATTTGATGTTACCTGATGCTTAGAGGCTTTTCCTGGAAGCAGGGCATTTGTTACTTCAGCACCGTAGTGCCTCGTCATCACACCTCAGCGTTAAAAAGGTACCGGATTTACCTGGAACCTCCGCCTACATGCTTAAACCGGGACAACCGTCGCCCGGCTAACATAGCCTTCTCCGTCCCCCCTTCGCAGTAACACCAAGTACAGGAATATTAACCTGTTTCCCATCGACTACGCCTTTCGGCCTCGCCTTAGGGGTCGACTCACCCTGCCCCGATTAACGTTGGACAGGAACCCTTGGTCTTCCGGCGTGCGGGCTTTTCACCCGCATTATCGTTACTTATGTCAGCATTCGCACTTCTGATACCTCCAGCAGCCCTCACAGGCCACCTTCAACGGCTTACAGAACGCTCCCCTACCCAACAACGCCTAAGCGTCGCTGCCGCAGCTTCGGTGCATGGTTTAGCCCCGTTACATCTTCCGCGCAGGCCGACTCGACCAGTGAGCTATTACGCTTTCTTTAAATGATGGCTGCTTCTAAGCCAACATCCTGGCTGTCTGTGCCTTCCCACATCGTTTCCCACTTAACCATGACTTTGGGACCTTAGCTGGCGGTCTGGGTTGTTTCCCTCTTCACGACGGACGTTAGCACCCGCCGTGTGTCTCCCGTGATAACATTCTTCGGTATTCGTAGTTTGCATCGGGTTGGTAAGCCGGGATGGCCCCCTAGCCGAAACAGTGCTCTACCCCCGAAGATGAGTTCACGAGGCGCTACCTAAATAGCTTTCGGGGAGAACCAGCTATCTCCCGGTTTGATTGGCCTTTCACCCCCAGCCACAAGTCATCCGCTAATTTTTCAACATTAGTCGGTTCGGTCCTCCAGTTAGTGTTACCCAACCTTCAACCTGCCCATGGCTAGATCACCGGGTTTCGGGTCTATACCCTGCAACTTAACGCCCAGTTAAGACTCGGTTTCCCTTCGGCTCCCCTATACGGTTAACCTTGCTACAGAATATAAGTCGCTGACCCATTATACAAAAGGTACGCAGTCACCCCATAAAGAGGCTCCCACTGCTTGTACGTACACGGTTTCAGGTTCTTTTTCACTCCCCTCGCCGGGGTTCTTTTCGCCTTTCCCTCACGGTACTGGTTCACTATCGGTCAGTCAGGAGTATTTAGCCTTGGAGGATGGTCCCCCCATATTCAGACAGGATACCACGTGTCCCGCCCTACTCTTCGAGTTCACAGCATGTGTGCTTTCGTGTACGGGAGTATCACCCTGTACCCTGCGACTTTCCAGACGCTTCCACTAACACACAAGCTGATTCAGACTCTGGGCTGCTCCCCGTTCGCTCGCCGCTACTGGGGGAATCTCGGTTGATTTCTTTTCCTCGGGGTACTTAGATGTTTCAGTTCCCCCGGTTCGCCTCGTTAACCTATGTATTCAGTTAACGATAGTGTGTCGGAACACACTGGGTTTCCCCATTCGGACATCGCCGGGTCAAAGGTTCATATCACCTCGCCGGCGCTTTTCGCAGATTAGCACGTCCTTCATCGCCTCTGACTGCCAGGGCATCCACCGTGTACGCTTAGTCGCTTAACCTCACAACCCGAAGATGTTTC
>NZ_SJOO01000029.1 GCF_004331265.1 Enterobacter wuhouensis
GGGCGCATATTATCGACGTCAGTCCGGCTTGTCAAAGGGTGGATCAACACCTTTTGATTGTTTGCTGACAAATTCAGCAAAATGGCGTTTTTGACAACGAAATGCACCGTTGTGGTGCGGGTATACCCCTTATGGGGCAGATCCTAAACTGCTGTTTCAGTAATAAATCCACGCGTGGTGATTAGATTTCCTTATTTTCAGGGGCTTACCGACGCGATCCGGCCCGTTTGAAAAACTGGCATTCATATTGCAAAACCTGTTTAACAACGACAGCCAAACCGGCACTGCATTTCGAACAGGGGGCAAAATGAACTTAAGACGACTGAAATACTTCGTAAAAATCGTCGATATCGGCAGCCTGACTCAAGCGGCGGAAGTGCTGCATATTGCGCAGCCAGCGCTGAGCCAGCAGGTGGCTACTCTGGAAGGCGAGATGGATCAGCAGTTGCTCATCCGCACCAAACGCGGCGTGACGCCAACGGAAGCAGGCAAAATCCTGTATACCCACGCACGCACCATCCTGCGCCAGTGCGAGCAGGCGCAGCTGGCGGTGAATAATGTTGGCCAGACGCTGAGCGGACACGTCTCCATCGGGCTGGCGCCGGGAACGGCGGCATCCTCCATCACCATGCCGCTGCTGCAGGCGGTGCGCGCCGAGCTGCCGGAGGTGCTGGTTTATCTGCATGAGAACAGCGGCTCTGTGCTGAACGACAAGCTGCTTAGCGGACAGCTGGATATGGCCGTGCTTTACGATCGTTCGCCGGTCGCGGGGATCACCAGCCAGCCGCTTTTGAAAGAAGATTTGTACCTGGTGGGAACGCGTGATTGCCCTGGGCAGAGCGTTGACCTGACCGCCGTTGCGGAGATGAATCTCTTCCTGCCGCGCGATTACAGCGCCGTGCGCGTTCGCGTGGATGAAGCATTTTCGCTGCGCCGCCTGACGGCAAAAATTATTGGCGAAATTGACTCCATCTCCACGCTGACGGCAGCCATTGCCAGCGGCATGGGCGTGACGGTTCTGCCGGAATCGGCCGCGCGGGCGCTGTGCAATACGGCCAACGGCTGGATGGCCCGCATTACCACGCCGTCAATGAGCCTGCCGCTGTCGCTGAACATGTCCGCGCGCGGCTCGCTGTCGCCGCAGGCGCAGGCGGTAAAAGAGATCCTGATGTCGCTGGTGAGCAAACCCTCTCTGGAGAACCGCGAGCTTCAGCTCGTGAGCTGATATTCCATAAAAGCATAAGATGCTGGTTTTTATTATTTGTTCTGCAGCCCGGCTGACTCTAACAATAGAGCCATGTCAGATACGCCGGAGTGAATCGTGAATTTCCAGCAGCTTAAAATTATCCGCGAGGCGGCCAGGCGGGATTACAACCTGACCGAAGTCGCCAACATGCTTTATACCTCCCAATCCGGCGTCAGCCGCCATATCCGCGAGCTGGAAGAGGAGCTTGGTATAGAGATTTTCATCCGTCGCGGCAAGCGCCTGCTGGGGATGACGGAGCCCGGTAAGGCGTTGCTGATCATTGCTGAGCGGATCCTCAACGAGGCCAGCAACGTTCGTCGCCTGGCGGATCTCTTTACCAATGATGCCTCCGGCGTACTCACCATCGCCACCACCCACACTCAGGCGCGTTACAGCCTGCCGCCGGTGATTAAAGCCTTCCGCGAGCTGTTCCCGGACGTGCGCCTGGAGCTCATTCAAGGCACGCCGCAGGAAATTGACGTGCTGTTGCAAAACGGCGGGGCGGATATCGGCATTGCCAGCGAGCGGTTGAGCAACGACCCGCTGCTGGTGGCCTTTCCGTGGTTCCGCTGGCACCACAGCCTGCTGCTCCCCGAAGACCACCCGCTTACCCAGGTTTCTCCGCTGACGCTGGAAGAGATAGGCAAATGGCCGCTGATTACGTATCGCCAGGGCATTACCGGGCGCTCGCGCATCGACGAGGCGTTTAACCGCAAGGGGCTCACGCCCGACGTTGTGCTGAGCGCGCAGGATTCTGACGTTATCAAAACCTACGTTGAACTCGGGCTGGGGATTGGCCTGGTGGCGGAACAGTCCGGAGGCGAGCGTGAAGTGGGGAACCTGGTTCGCCTGGATACCCGCCACCTGTTCGACGCCAATACCGTCTGGCTTGGCCTGAAGCGCGGGCAGCTGCAGCGCAACTACGTGTGGCGTTTTATCGAGCTGTGCAACGCCGGGCTGTCCGTGGACGAGATTAAACGTCAGGTGATGGAGCCGGAAGAAGTGGCGATTGATTATCAGATTTAAAAGCGGCCTGGGCCGGAAACGGTGAGATGATTTTCGTAGGTCGGGTAAGGCGTTGCCGCTACCCGACAATTTTACCCGAC
>NZ_SJOO01000003.1 GCF_004331265.1 Enterobacter wuhouensis
CCGCGCTGACGAACAGTCCCTTTCCGGCGCGGATAGCCCCGTATTCATCCGTGCGCAGTTCTGCGCCCGTGCCGCGGCGCTGTCCCTGCGCGTCCACCGGGTGCCCGGCGTTCAGCTGGGTTTTTCCGTACTCCGTGGCGAGCTTGATGTGCTCCTCCCCGCGCCGGTCCTCCATCCGCAGCTTGTTGTTCGCCGGGGTGCGCAGCACGTTGCGGGTGTGATTGTCACGATTCACGAGGTCGGGATGTTCAGAGTCGTGCAGCGCATACGCGATGTACGGCAGGTCAATATCACCGTTGCTGAACGCAATCGCCACTTCCGTCCCGTCGGTGAGCGGCGTATGCCAGCCGTATGTATCGCCAGCGTACGGCTTCGCCATCCGCAGCCACAGGTATGCAAAGCCCTGCTCAGTATCGTCCCGGTCAAAGTCCAGCCTGACCCGGTAGCGTCCGTGCCCGTCCAGATGGGCGTATATGTCGTTCTTCTCCCGGCTCTCGATGCGCGCGGGCAGGGTGCCGTGAATTTCAGGGCGCGGGATTTCCGCCGGGCGGAAGCAGTAGCGCTCCGTGTACGGCATCCCGTCGACGGAGACGTGCAGGCGGGTGTCGCGGGCGGCGTGGTATTCCACCTGAGTGATGACCACGCCTTCCTGCAGCGCGCGAATCACCTCACCCTGCGGCTCCAGCACCTGGCCGGGCATCAGGCCGGCGGCGTTGCTCTCAAGGTGAACGCGGGCCGACCCGTTCAGCTCCCGCTCGTGGTGAATGCGGGCATAAAAGGCCCCGGATTCGGTCTCCGGCTCCGGGTCCGTATCGTCCCCTGCAGTGCGGTACGGCTCCTGGTAGCGGTAATGCTCGCCCGTCGTCACCGCATCGCTGCGCACGCTGACCGCCGCATCCATCGGCGTGGTGGCGGTGCGGTAGTTGTGGTCCCTGGCGCTGACCCTCCCCGGCACCACCTGATGCCGGGTATGCACGTCCCACACCGACTCCTCTGCCCCGTCGTACAGCCCGGACGGCTCGCGGTACGGCAGGCGGACGTCAAACCGATAGTTCAGCGGGCTGTCGGCGAAAATCACGACCTCCAGCCCGCGGGCCTCGTCCGTCTCCGTGCGCCAGAATATCCCGACCTCTGAAAGGAGGCGCTGCACAAAGTCGAGGTCCGTTTCCCGCCACTGGGTGATAAGCTCACGCGCCGGGTACGTCCGCTCCAGGCGGAAGTCAAAGTCCGGCCCTTCCAGCCCGTGCTGGCGTAAAACCTGCTCCACCACCTCCGGCACGGAGTGGTTCTGAAAGACCCGGCACCGGCGGGTGCGGCTGAGCAGCGCCAGGCGGGAACTGAGCACCACCTGCCAGTGCGACTGGTCGGCGGTGACGGCAATCCACGCCATGCGGGTGATGATGCCGTGCACCGCCTTGCCGCTGCGCATGCGCAGTGTGGCGTGCTTCATCAGCACCTGTTCCGGGGCGACAGGGTTCTGCGGGGTGGTGAAATCGATGGTCCAGCAGAAGGGTTCGCTGAGCGCCTCGCGGCCCTGAAAGCGCAGGACGTCGGGCGTGACGGGGGAGTCGTTTATCTCGAGGGTGTAGCGGGTCTGTCCGTCGAAAAGCGCTGACCAGTTATCCATAACAAAGACCTTTAATTCTCTATGGTGAATAATCTCTGTGATAGTTACATAACGCAAATTCGTTGTAAATTGCTTAAATGATGCGTCTAAAAAAGACGATATCTTATAAAAGAACCTGTAAATAAATTTTGCCCGCTGAACATACAAAATTGTTTATATAATTACTGACACATCTTCATCCGCTCTTGAAAAACAATGTTCCTGCTTTTCCCAATAACAAAATGTAAGGACAGTAAGATGATGAAAATGACCCGTATTGCGTTGGTTGCAGCGTTGCTGGCGGTGTGCAGTTTTACGGCGCAGGCCGCTAACGTTCAGGCTGCCCCGTCTCCGACGCAGGATCCGCTGGTACAGCACCTGAAGCTCAGCAACGAGCAGGTTAAAAAGATCGAAGATCTGCACCAAACGTTGGAACAAAACGTCAGCAAGATCCCAATGACTGGCGTAAAAGATGGCGCGCTGATCGACATGTTCCAGACCGGGAAATGGGATGAAAGTACAGTGAAAAGTCAGCTTGCTGCCTTCAGCAAAATTGAAGAGCAGACCCGCTACTATCGCGTGAAATATTACTTCGATGTTAGTCAGGTGCTGACGCCTGAACAGCGCAAGCAGGTGAAAACCGACATGGCCAACGCGCTGGCAAACTGATTTCGAACCCGCGCCCGGCGCGGGTTTTTTATTTCTTGATCGCCATCACTTTTAGAAAAAAACAGTTTATTAAAACGTAATAAAAGCAAAATTTCCTCCCGGCCCGAAAAAACCACATAAAACTTGTGACCTTTTTCTCCCTCGTCACGGATATGATCTTTCCACACCAATAACAAACGCCTGCAAAGACCTGAATCGCAATCGCTGGCGATCGGCACCTAAAAAAATAAAAGTTACCCTACAAAATAAGCGAGTGTATTCATATGGATACGGCAACAAACGGCAGTGTGATTGTGAACGACTCCCCCGCGGCAAGGCGGGCTGGAATGAGCGAAAGCGAATGGCGAGAGGCGATTAAATTCGACAGTACCGACACGGGCTGGGTCATCATGAGCATTGGGATGGCTATCGGCGCGGGGATCGTTTTTCTCCCGGTGCAGGTGGGATTAATGGGTCTGTGGGTATTTTTGCTGTCGTCGATTATTGGTTATCCGGCAATGTATTTGTTTCAGCGTTTGTTTATTAACACGCTGGCGGAATCACCTGAATGCAAAGACTACCCAAGCGTAATTAGCGGTTATCTCGGTAAAAACTGGGGCATCTTATTAGGGGCGCTCTATTTTGTGATGCTGGTGATCTGGATGTTTGTCTATTCCACGGCCATCACCAACGACAGCGCCTCGTATTTGCATACCTTCGGCGTGACCGACGGTTTGCTCTCGGAAAATCCGTTCTACGGGTTATTCCTGATTTGTATTTTAGTGGCGATCTCCTCGCGCGGTGAAAAGCTGCTGTTTAAAGTCTCCAGCCTGATGGTGCTAACCAAGCTGTTTGTAGTTGCGGCTCTGGGGCTGTCGATGATTGGCCTTTGGCATTTAGCCAACGTCGGCATGCTGCCGCCGATGGGGCTGCTGATTAAAAACGCCATTATTACGCTGCCCTTTACCTTAACCTCCATTCTGTTTATTCAGACGTTAAGCCCGATGGTGATCTCTTATCGTTCTCGGGAAAAATCTGTTGAAGTGGCGCGCCATAAGGCGCTGCGGGCAATGAATATCGCTTTTGGCGTGCTGTTTGTGACGGTCTTCTTCTACGCCGTCTCCTTTACCCTGGCGATGGGGCACGACGAGGCGGTAAAAGCCTACGAGCAGAATATCTCTGCCCTCGCGATTGCGGCGCAGTTTATCAGCGGCGACGGCGCGGGCTGGGTCAAAATCGTCAGCGTTATTCTCAATATTTTCGCCGTGATGACCGCGTTCTTCGGGGTCTACCTCGGCTTTCGCGAGGCCACGCAGGGCATCGTGATGAACCTCCTGCGCCGCAAAATACCGGCTGAGAAAATTAAGGAAAGCACCGTCCAGCGCGGCATCATGCTGTTTGCCATCCTGCTGGCCTGGAGCGCGATTGTGTTAAACGCGCCGGTGCTCAGCTTTACCTCAATCTGTAGCCCTATCTTCGGCATGGTGGGCTGTTTGATACCTGCATGGCTGGTCTACAAAGTCCCGGCGCTACACAAGTATAAGGGCGTGTCGCTGGTGATTATCGTCATCACCGGGCTGCTGCTTTGTGTTTCTCCTTTCCTCGCATTCTCCTGAGGGCAAATAAGGTCGTAACGATGTCTGAGCAAAATCATCCTTTATGGAATCAATTTATTCGCGCGGTGCAGGAAGAAGTAAAGCCTGCGCTTGGGTGTACGGAGCCTGTCTCACTGGCGTTGGCCAGCGCGATGGCCGCAGAGCAACTCTCCGGTGAGGTCACGCAGATTGAGGCGTGGGTGTCGCCAAACCTGATGAAGAACGGGCTTGGCGTAACGGTGCCCGGCACCGGCATGGTCGGATTGCCTATTGCGGCGGCGCTGGGCGCCCTCGGCGGGAATGCCCAAGCCGGGCTGGAGGTGCTGACAGGTGCCTCTCCCGAGGCGCTGGCGCGCGCGAAATCCCTGCTGTCTGCGGGGAAGGTGCAGGTAAAACTGCAGGAACCCTGCAGCGAGATCCTCTATTCCCGCGCCCGCGTTTATGCGGGTGACGCCTCGGCAATGGTCACCATCGCCGGGGGGCATACGCGGGTTGTAGAGGTGGTTTGTCAGGGCGAAACCCGCTTCACGCTGGATGAGCAGCAGGGAGAGGTCAACGACGATCCGCTGGCGGTGCTATCACACGCTACGCTGTCGCAGATCCTGGAATTTGTTGAGCAGGTGCCGTTCGAGGCGATCCGCTTTATCCTGCGGGCAGGGCAATTAAACGATGCGCTCTCGCGTGAAGGGCTCAGTGGAAGCTGGGGGCTACACATTGGCGCGACGCTCAATAAACAGCGCGCGCGGGGGTGGATGGCGCAGGATGTAGGCTCAGACATTGTTATCCGCACCAGCGCGGCGTCGGATGCGCGAATGGGCGGCGCGACGCTGCCGGCGATGAGCAACTCCGGTTCCGGTAATCAGGGGATCACCGCCACCATGCCGGTCGTCGTGGTCGCCGAGCACGTTCAGGCGGATGACGAAAAGCTGGCGCGGGCGCTGATGCTCTCGCATCTGTCGGCTATCTATATCCACTACCAGCTTCCGCGCCTGTCGGCGCTGTGTGCGGCGACAACGGCAGCGATGGGCGCTGCGGCGGGGATGGCGTGGCTGATGGGGGGTTCTTACCAAACCATTTCAATGGCGATAGGCAGCATGATCGGCGACGTCAGCGGGATGATTTGCGACGGCGCGTCTAACAGCTGCGCGATGAAAGTCTCGACCAGCGTCAGCAGCGCCTGGAAAGCGGTGATGATGGCGCTGGATGACTCTGCCGTAACGGGCAACGAGGGAATTGTGGCGCACGATGTGGAGCAGTCGATCGCAAACCTGTGCGCGCTGGCGTGCCGCTCAATGCAGGAAACGGATCGGCAGATTATTGAGATTATGGCGAGTAAGGTGTTGTGATTTAATCCAACCCGTTACCCCTCACCCTAACCCTCTCCCTTTGGGAGAGGGAACCGATCGAGCGAGGGGGCGTGTTGATCTTAAACCGGCAAATCAATCAGCAGCGCGCGCAGCGGCGTATCCGCCACCAGGGTGATATTCGCCTCATCACGAATAAACGCCCCGTCGCCGCAGGTGAGCGCTTCTTTCTCTTCCGTATGCGTCACCGCATGTACCGTGCCGTGAATCGACTGCAGATAGGCGCGCGGGCCGTGAAGCTGGAAGCTCGCCTGTTCACCTTTTTTCAGCTCGATATGGTGCAGCCACACCTGCTGGCGCAGCTGCAGGCTGCCTTTGCTGCCGTCCGGCGAGGCAATCAGCTGCTGCTTATCGCCTGATAAATCTACCTTTTGCACCAGCGGGTTTTCCCGCTCCGGGCAGGCGTCCAGCCACAGCTGCATACGGGTTAGCGTTTTGTCTTTGCTGAGATTATGCTCGCTGTAGCTGATGCCCGGCTGCGTGGAAATTAACAACGCTTCGCCAGCCTTTGCCTGGACATGATTGCCCTCGCTATCGCGGTATTCTGCCTCGCCTTCCAGGATCAGGTTCAGGATATCGACTTTCGGATACGTACGCGGCTGGAAGGCGCTGCCGGGGGCGAGCACTTCCTGGTTCAACACGCGCAGTGAAGCGTAACCGAGGAGTTTAGGGTCAAAGTAGTGTCCAAAGGAAAAGGTGTAGCGGGCCTGCAGCCAACCGAAATCGGCTTGTCCGCACTGTTTAGCTGTTCTTGTCGTAATCATAAACTTGACCTCTCTTTACACTAAAACAATGGTAAAGGTATGGACGCTGCATTGTTAGCCAGATATTCTGCCCGGTATGTTCAAATTTCCTGAATGAGAACGAGATGGCTAAAGAGAGAGCATTGACGCTTGAGGCGCTTCGCGTCATGGACGCGATAGACCGCCGTGGCAGCTTCGCCGCGGCGGCAGATGAACTGGGGCGCGTTCCGTCTGCGCTGAGCTACACCATGCAGAAGCTGGAGGAAGAGCTGGACGTGGTGCTTTTTGACCGCTCCGGTCATCGAACAAAATTCACCAACGTTGGCCGGATGCTGCTGGAGCGCGGCCGCGTGCTGCTGGAAGCGGCGGATAAGCTCACCACCGACGCCGAAGCGCTGGCGCGCGGCTGGGAAACTCATCTTACGCTGGTGACCGAAGCGCTGGTGCCCACCGAAGCACTCTTCCCGCTGGTGGACAGGCTGGCTGCGAAGGCCAATACCCAGCTATCGATCATTACCGAGGTGCTGGCAGGGGCGTGGGAGCGTCTGGAAACGGGCAGGGCGGATATCGTGATTGCGCCGGACATGCACTTCCGTTCTTCGTCAGAAATTAACTCCCGCAAGCTCTATAGCGTGATGAACGTCTACGTCGCCGCGCCTGATCACCCGATCCATCAGGAGCCGGAGCCGCTTTCGGAGGTTACGCGCGTGAAGTATCGCGGCGTGGCGGTCGCGGATACCGCGCGCGAGCGCCCGGTGTTAACGGTGCAGCTGCTGGATAAACAGCCGCGTTTAACCGTCACGTCTCTGGAAGATAAGCGTCAGGCATTGCTGGCCGGGCTTGGCGTGGCGACGATGCCTTATCCGTTTGTTGAAAAAGACATTGCGGAAGGACGGCTGCGCGTGGTTAGCCCGGAGTACACCAGCGAGGTGGATATCATAATGGCGTGGCGTCGCGACAGCATGGGTGAAGCCAAGTCGTGGTGCCTGCGCGAAATACCCAAACTCTTCGCCCACCACAATAAATAAACGAGTAGGCCCGGCAAGCGTAAGCGCCACCGGGCGTTATTTTACGCGCCGATCTTAGGATCGGGGCCAAAGCGGTTTTCACCCGGGGTGCCGTTCTGACAGTTGAAGACCAAGATCACAATCCAGCCCACGATCGGGATCAGCAGCAGCAAGAGCCACCAGGCGGAACGATCGGTGTCGTGAAGGCGTCGGAACTGAACCGCCCAGGAAGGCAGCATAATAAACACGCCATAAATCGTGGTGAGAATGCCTTCTCCCCCGGCACGTTCCCAGCCCAGAATTTTGTCCACAATACTCAGCACCAGGGCGAGGATGAAGTTCACCAGAACGAACATCCAGTACTCTTTACGGCGGGCACGTCCACCAAATCCAATGTAGTTACGCAGTACGTTTAAATACCAGTCCATTTTTCCTTGCCTCATTTATCAGTCAATCACTTGTTTTCTAAGCGATCGAAGTAAGGATAGATGGATATTATGAATTAAAAAAGGGCATCTATTGATGCCCTTAATATTTAGCCGAAGCGGACGTCGCGCCCGTGCGGTTCATCCAGATCCTGCCACGGCCCAATGGAAATAATGCCCGTTGGGTTGATGGTTTTATGGCTGCGGAAATAGTGCGTGCGAATATGGTCAAAGTCGACCGTTTCGGCGATGCCCGGCGTCTGGTAGATATCGCGCAGAAAACCGTGCAGATTAAGGTAATCGCTGATGCGGTGTTTGTCGCACTTGAAGTGTGTAACGTAAACCGGATCAAAGCGGATCAGCGTGGTCCACAGGCGGATATCCGCTTCCGTCAGGCGATCGCCCGTTAAATAGCGGTGCTGACCGAGGATCTGCTCCAGACGCTCCAGGGATTCAAAGACTTTACCGACCGCTTCATCATAGGCTTCCTGGCTGGTGGCAAAACCGGCCTTGTAGACGCCGTTGTTCACGCTGTCGTAGATCCAGCCGTTCAGCTCGTCAATCTTATCGCGCAGTTCAGCCGGATAGTAATCCCCGGCGCGAGCGCCGTGCGCGTCAAACGCGGTGTTGAACATGCGGATAATCTCCGCCGATTCATTGCTGACAATCGTCTGGTTTTTCTTGTCCCACAGCACCGGTACGGTTACACGCCCGGTGTAGTGCGGATCGGCGCGCAGATAAAGCTGGTACAGGAAATCGTGGTGATACAGGTTGTCGCCGGTGGCGGCAGGGAAATCAGCGTCAAACGTCCAGCCGTTTTCCAGCATTAGCGGATTCACTACCGAAACCGGAATCAACGACTCCAGCCCTTTCAGTTTGCGCACGATCAACGTGCGGTGCGCCCAGGGGCAGGCGAGAGAAACATACAGATGATAACGGTCTTTCTCAGCCGCGAAGCCGCCTTCACCGCTGGGGCCTGCAGCGCCATCGGCGGTCAGCCAGTTACGGAAGGCCGAAACAGAGCGCTTGAAGCGACCACCGGTGGATTTGGTGTCATACCAGACATCCTGCCAGACGCCGTCTACGAGTTGTCCCATTTTTTTCTCCTCCGTCAGATAGCAAAAGCGAGGAGATATCTCCTCGCTTTGAATTTATTCAGTATAGCGTGCTTACCACTTCTTATTCAGAAGGCGGTCGATGCTGTAGGCGCCCGGACCGGTGATAGCCAGCAGCAGGAAGCCGCCTGCGATGGTCAGGTTTTTCATGAACATCAGGGAGTTCACGCCTTCCGCAAAGTTGCTGTGGAAGATGAACGCGGTCAGCAGCGTGAAGCCTGCAGTGAACAGCGCGGTGGTACGGGTCAGGAAGCCGAACAGTACCGCCAGGCCGCCGCCGAACTCAAGCAGAATGGTCAGTGGCAGCAGGAATCCCGGAACGCCCATGGCTTCCATATACTGTTGGGTACCTGCATAGCCGGTGATTTTGCCCCAGCCTGCGGTGATGAACAGAATTGGCATCAGAATGCGCGCGACCAGTACACCAACATCTTCTAATTTTTTCATTTTACTCTCCAGGAAACCACATCAGCGGCTGAACTTTAAATGTGTGCAAATTCGGGTAGATACCGCGTCTTTGCTGTCGATGGAGAGAATCATAAACGGGGCGGGTAACAATTGTTAGCAAGGAAAACTGTCAATCTTTATCAAAGATATTGAGTAAGGGATGTGCGCGCTGGTGCCCTCACCCCAACCCTCTCCCACGGGGAGAGGGCGCAAAAACAAAAAACGGTAACCTGGGTTACCGTTTTGCTTTTATCACCGCAACTGCTGCTGACGAATCGTTGATTTCACCAGACGCCAGGCGCTCCAGGCACCGAAGCCACGACGGGCCCAGCGAACCAGCATATTGGGATGACGAATACTCCAGATCGCCATCACGCTGCTCCCGACCAAAGCCCACGAACGCAGGCTCAGGACGGTATTCCAGCCGCGGTCGAATCGACGCGTTGCGTCAACCCAATCGCGACGGCTGGCGGACAGATCCAGCCGCTGCTGTTGGATTTGACTCAACAGATACGCCTTTCGCTTTTGACGTTCGGCTGTGCTGCTCACGATTTATCATCCTCCAGCAGCGAGCGATCGTTGGCTAACTCCTGGCGCGTATGGCGCAAGAAGGTGGACGTGCGCGCTTTGTGCAGCGTCCAGATACCGCCAATTAGCGCTGCAACAAGCAGAACAACGGTGGTAGCTATCATCGCGTTAAGCCGATACTGCGGGTCGATGGCCCAGATGATTAACACCATCAGGCTCATCAGACCGAACGCGGCGAAGAGCATGGTCAGCCCCAGCATCAATAGCATCTGGAAGAGATTGGCTTTCTCCTCTTCCAGTTCGACGACAGCGAGGCGGACGCGCGTTTCGGCAATCCCGACCAGCGTGGTCAAAATACGCTGGCCGATACCGAGGACGTTATTAGCAGGCCCTTGTGCGTGACGAGGATCTTCCATATTAACGACGCGTCAGCAGAACACCCAGCACCACACCGACGGCAGCACCGATACCGACGCCCGTCCACGGATTGTCGCGAACATACTCATCGGCACGCGCTGCGGCCTCGCGGGTCTGCTTAGCCAACGCATCGCCGGTTTCACCCAGGCGGTAACGGCTCTCTTTCAGCGCCTGCTCCGCTTTGCTGCGCAGCTTGCTGACTTCTTCCTTAGACTTATCGGCAGAGGAGTTCAGCACCTCTTCCAGGGTATCCGCCAGGGATTTCAGTTCAGCGCGCAGATGTTCTGAGGTGGTATCTTTTGACATGATTCTCTCCTGTTGAGATTTCCGTTAACTCAATAATCGCGAGCTTCCAGCGCTTTCAGGTCGTCCTGCGCTTCTTGCAACTTCCTCTCGCGTTTCGCAATTTTATCCGCATCACCTTTCTCTTTCGCTTCCTGCAGGTCTTGACGACGCTCGGCAATCTCGTCCTTTTGTTCAGCGATTTTCTTCTGGTGATCGGCACGCAGCTTGCTGTCCGTACAATTGTCTTTCACTTCGCTCAGCGCTTTTTTCAGGCCGTCAACACGGTGCTGATTGTTATGCTTTTCGGCATAGCTGATTTCACGCTGAATATCCTTTTCTTTCTCCTGACACAGAGAAGTGGCGAAGGATGCTGTGCTTAAAGAAAAAAGGGCCAGAGCCAGAGTGATGCGGTATTTCATTATTGAAACCTTCCATTGTGTTACGGCGTGAGCCGTGTTCCAGATTCATGCGGAGAACGTCTGAGGGGTGCTCCGCATACTTAAGCATAGTAAGTAAACGGGGGAATCACCAAAGTTGGTGAAAAGATTCGGAATCCTGGTAATTATCCGAACCGATGCGAAGTATCGCGCAATAATGACAGCCAGGCTGCAGGCTGGCTGTCATCTTCCTGCTGGGCAATGATGTACCCGTGCGGCAGCGTGCGGTCGAGCACAATTTTTGCCGCTGCGCTTTGCGCACTGGAATCAAATTTTATCAGCAGGACGTCGTCCTGCGGGGTGATGCTCTTAAAGCGGATGCCGTTGGCATCCAGATGATGCCAGACGGAAAAACCGTCAGGAACGCTGACGCCCTGATTCGCCGGGCGAATGGCCAGCGTGGACTCCTGCTGCTGAAGCGCCGCCCATGCCAGGAACAGGGCGCTGAACACGATCAGCGCAATCATGGCATAGGAAAAACGACGTACGACGAGCGGTGAGATAACCATCGTTAGCTCCTGGCCCCGTATTTCTTTTTCCACAGTACGTACAGCGAACCCAGCAGGCCAAACACCAGCAGCACGACCGGCAGCAGCATCAGGCACGACATCAGCTGGTCTTCATACTTCATAAAGACCGGCGTTTTACCCAGCGCATAGCCCAGCGTTGTCAGGATCAAGACCCACAGCAGGCCGCTCATCCAGTTAAAGAACTGGAAACGCGCGCTGCTCAGCCCGGAAAGCCCGGCAATGGTTGGCAACAGGGTTCTTACGAAGGCGATAAAGCGGCCAATCAGCAGCGCGGAAAGCCCGTGCTTATGGAAAAGATGATGCGCACGCTGGTGATAATGTGCCGGCAGATGGGAGAGCCAGTTCTGCACAATGCGCGTGTTACCCAGCCATCGTCCCTGGATATAGCTCACCCAGCAGCCGAGGCTGGCGGCAACCGTCAGTAAAAAAATGGTTTGTGGGAATGCCATTGCCCCTTTGGCGCAAAGCACGCCAACCAGGACCAGCAGGCTGTCGCCGGGTAAGAAGGCAGCCGGAAGCAATCCGTTCTCAAGGAACAGGATCATAAACAAGACGAAATAGAGCATGCCAATCATGGAAGGGTTGGCCAGCGTTTCGAAATCCTGAGCCCAAAGGGCATTCAGTAGTTGGGTCAAAAGTTCCATTCAGTGTTCCTGGAAATCGGTTAACGTCACGCCTGTTATCCGGGAAAAACAGCACGGCGACATTGTTGTGATTTCATTATGGTCGCTCGCGGACACGGTAGTGTGTGGCCAACACTGTTCCCTGTTAATTGGCTGGTTAGCAAGCACTAACTTACAAAATAACGAAGTGAATCCAATTGTAACAAAGCCCAACGTTCTGCGTCACAGAATTTGCAGGGGTAAAATGATTTTGGCGTAAGCAAGGGAGGTGAGCGAGGAGTTTTACAAAGGCTGACACTATATATGTTTTGCTTACCCCCTCTCGCCGGAAGGCGCAGCGAAGCGCCTGCCGGGGGAAAAGGAAACTATTTTGCCTGACTGGCTGCAGTATCGAGATGAACGACAGGATTATCCGCAAAAAGATAGCGGTCTGCGTTAAATTCAAAGTCGTCGCTGGTTTCATTGAACAGCATCTGTTTGGTGTTTTCCAGGTGCTGCCACATGGCCAGCTTCGCGGCATGCGGATCTTTACGAATCAGTGCCTTAAGAATTTGGTCGTGATCGTCGCACCAGTTATCGACGGTGCGCAAATCGATGTGATCGTGCAGTTTTTTCCAGTACGGGTTGTGAACGCGCTGAGTCCACATTTTTTCAACAATTGCGGCCAGCGCCGTATTCTGGGTGGCCAGCGCCACCTGAACGTGAAACTGGAGGTCCCATTCGGAATCGCGGAAACATTTTTCCTTACGCGCGTTCTCCTGGATCTCCATCAGCTTCATGATGTCCTGCTTGGTTACCTGAGTTGCCGCAAACTCCGCAATATTGCTTTCAATCAGCTGGCGAGCCTGGAGCAGCTCAAACGGACCGTAGCTGGCAAATTCCAGACTTTCGTCCGGTGCCGGGGAGTGTTTTGCCTGATTTGAAATAACGTGAATACCGGAGCCTTTGCGTACCTCAACGTAGCCTTCTACTTCCAGCATGATGATGGCCTCGCGCACCACCGTGCGGCTCACGCTTTTTTCATCGGCAATGAAGCGCTCAGCGGGAAGTTTATCACCGACAAGATAGACACCTTGCTCGATGCGATCTTTCAGCTCGGCGGCAAGTTGTTGATATAAACGACGTGATTCGGTGATTTCCATATGCGCTCCAGGCAGGGTACGGCGGATGATTTGTTATACCACTTTTGCGCGCCAGTCTCCAGATTTCGCCATGGAAAAAGCCGCTACAGAGCGGCCTTTAAATGCCCGGCGGCGCTTCGCTTGCGCGGGCCTACGGGGTTTGTAGGCCGGGTAAGGCGAAGCCGCCACCCGGCACTGCAACGCTAACTCTGCGTTGCCGGCCCCCCAAGGGACTCTTTTGCCAGCTCGTCTGCGGATTTGCTTTTCAGCACCGTCCAGATAACTACCGCGCCCAGCAGGTCGAAGATAGCCAGTACCGCGAACAGCGGGCTAAAGCCAATGGTATCCGCCAGGGCACCCACCACCAGCGCAAACATCGTACTTGCAGTCCAGGCGGCCATGCCGGTCAGGCCGTTGGCGGTGGCCACTTCGTTACGTCCAAACACGTCGGATGAAAGCGTAATCAGCGCGCCGGATAGGGATTGGTGAGCAAAGCCACCGATACACAGCAGGGCGATAGCAACGTAAGGGCTGGTGAACAGGCCGATCATGCCCGGGCCAATCATCAGCAGCGCGCCCATGGTGACAACCATTTTACGGGAGACGATCAGGTTCACGCCAAACCAGCGCTGGAACAGCGGTGGCAGGTAGCCGCCCACGATACAGCCCAGGTCTGCGAACAGCATTGGCATCCAGGCGAACATCGCAATCTCTTTCAGGTTAAAACCGTACACTTTAAACATGAACAGCGGGATCCATGCGTTGAACGTACCCCAGGCCGGTTCTGCGAGGAAGCGCGGCAGGGCGATACCCCAGAACTGACGGGTACCCAGGATCTGCCAGACGGTCATTTTTTTGCCGTTGTTGGTCTGATGCTGAGATTCCTGACCGCCAATGATGTATTCACGTTCTTCTTCAGACAGCTTTTTCTGGTCGCGCGGGTGTTTATAGAAGATCAGCCACGCCATTGCCCAGGCAAAGCTCAGGACGCCAGAGATGATGAACGCCATCTGCCAGCTGTGCATCACGATAGCCCACACCACCAGCGGCGGCGCAATCATCGCACCAATCGACGAGCCCACGTTGAAGTAGCCTACAGCGATGGAACGCTCTTTTGCCGGGAACCATTCGGAGCTTGCCTTCAGGCCCGCTGGGATCATGGCGGCTTCAGCCGCACCGACTGCACCACGCGCCAGCGCCAGGCCGCCCCAGCTGCCCGCCAGTGCGGTTGCACCGCAGAAAATCGCCCAGGCTACGGCGAAGAAGGCATAACCGATTTTGGTACCCAGAATGTCCAGAACATAGCCTGCAACAGGCTGCATTATTGTATAAGCCGCGGAATAAGCAGCAATGATGTAGGAGTATTGCTGCGTGGAAATATGCAGCTCTTCCATTAACGTTGGAGCCGCTGCTGCCACGGTGTTACGTGTCAGGTAGCCCAGCACGGTGCCGAGCGTCACCAGTGCGATCATGTACCAACGTAACCCTTTAATTTTACGCATGTAAAACCTCATCGTTATGTTATTTCCGTGCCGGGGCACGGTAACAGCTCAACCGTTGCCGGGAGCTGCTCTGTAACGGGAGGGGCGTAACCGGGAGAACTTCCCGGAACGGCCCGAACCTTGCCATAAGTAATCGTGCATAAGTCGGTTTCCGTACCGTTAAATCCGATGTTACTCACACCGGTAATGCATTCCGTCGGCGTAGTGTTTGCGACGGCGAAAAGATAACTTGTCATACAACTTTAAAAGGTGAGTGACATCACAAAAGTGTGATTCTTTGTAAGGACATTCTGAGGCGAGATTAAAGCCAGGGCTGGCGCGGCCTGCGAGAGGGTTTACTCCGTTTGAGGTAATTTATTTGTCGACGTTTATTGATCTAACTCACGAAAAAAACTTCGGTCGGTGGAAATTGGTGTGATAACTTTGCAGCATATGAACATACGCTTTCAGACGCTCTCGTTACGAGGAAGACGATAATGACGCCGTTTATGACCGAAGATTTTCTGTTAGATACCGAATTTGCCCGCCGCCTGTACCACGACTACGCAAAAGACCAGCCGATTTTCGACTACCACTGCCACTTACCGCCGCAGCAGGTTGCCGAAAATTACCGTTTCAAAAACCTGTATGACATCTGGCTGAAGGGTGACCACTATAAATGGCGCGCCATGCGCACCAACGGCGTCGCCGAGCGCCTGTGTACCGGCGATGCGACCGACCGCGAGAAGTTCGACGCGTGGGCGGCCACCGTGCCGCATACCATCGGCAACCCGCTCTACCACTGGACGCACCTCGAACTGCGCCGTCCGTTTGGCATCACCGGTAAGCTGCTCTCCCCAACCACCGCGGATGAAATCTGGGATCAATGTAATGAGCTGCTGGCGCAGGACAACTTCTCCGCGCGCGGCATCATGAAGCAGATGAACGTGAAGATGGTCGGCACCACTGACGATCCTGTCGACTCGCTGGAGCACCACGCCGTCGTCGCACAGGACGCCTCTTTTGACATTAAAGTGCTGCCGAGCTGGCGCCCGGATAAAGCCTTCAACATTGAGCAGGCTACCTTCAACGACTACATGGCGAAGCTAGCTGAAGTCTCTGATACCGACATCCGCCGTTTTGCCGACCTGCAGAGCGCGCTGACCAAGCGTCTGGATCACTTCGCGGCGCACGGCTGTAGGGTATCTGACCACGCGCTGGACGTGGTGCTGTTTGCCGAGTCTAACGAAGCCGAGCTGGACAGCATCCTGGCGCGCCGCCTGTCCGGTGAAGCGCTGAGCGAGCATGAAGTTGCCCAGTTCAAAACCGCGGTGCTGGTCTTCCTCGGCGCGGAATATGCCCGTCGCGGCTGGGTGCAGCAGTACCACATTGGCGCGCTGCGCAATAACAACCAGCGTCAGTTCAAGCTGCTGGGCGCGGACGTGGGCTTCGACTCCATCAACGATCGTCCGCTGGCGGAAGAGCTGTCCAAACTGCTGAGCAAACAGAACGAACAAAACCTGCTGCCGAAAACCATTCTGTACTGCCTGAACCCGCGCGATAACGAAGTGCTGGGCACCATGATCGGTAACTTCCAGGGTGAAGGTATGCCGGGCAAGATGCAGTTCGGCTCCGGCTGGTGGTTTAACGATCAGAAAGACGGCATGGAGCGTCAGATGACGCAGCTGGCGCAGCTGGGTCTGTTAAGCCGCTTTGTGGGCATGCTGACCGACAGCCGCAGCTTCCTCTCCTACACTCGCCACGAGTACTTCCGCCGCATTCTGTGCCAGATGATTGGCCGCTGGGTGCAGGCTGGTGAAGCGCCAGCGGATATCCAGCTGCTGGGCGAAATGGTGAGAAATATTTGCTTTAACAATGCGCGTGACTACTTCGCCATTGAACTGAACTAAGGCCGTTTGAGGTTGATATGCAATACATCAAAATCCATTCGCTGGATAACGTTGCCGTCGCGCTGGCAGATTTAACCGAAGGCACGGAAGTGACCTTTGACAACCAGTCGGTCACGTTACGCCAGGCCATTGGACGTGGACATAAGTTTGCCCTGATCCCCATTGCGAAAGGGGAGAACGTGGTGAAGTACGGTTTGCCCATCGGCCATGCGCTGGCGGATATTGCACCGGGTGAATACATCCACTCCCACAATACCCGTACCAACCTGAGCGATCTGGACGAGTACAGCTATCAACCTGACTTCCAGGCGGAAGCCGAGCGGGCGGCAGATCGCGAAGTGCAGATCTATCGCCGCGCCAACGGCGACGTGGGGATCCGCAACGAGCTGTGGATCCTCCCGACCGTTGGCTGCGTGAACGGGATCGCGCGTCAAATTCAGACGCGCTTTCTGAAAGAGACCAACGATGCCGAAGGCACCGACGGCGTGCATCTGTTCAGCCACACCTACGGCTGCTCCCAGCTGGGTGATGACCACATCAACACCCGCACCATGCTGCAAAACATGGTGCGCCACCCGAACGCGGGCGCGGTGCTGGTGATTGGCCTCGGCTGTGAGAACAACCAGGTCGACGCCTTCCGCGAAACGCTGGGGGAATTCGACCCCGAGCGCGTGCACTTTATGGTGTGCCAGCATCAGGACGACGAAGTGGAGGCGGGTCTTGAACAGCTGCGCCAGCTGTATGAGGTCATGCGCCACGACAGGCGCGAGCCGGGCAAGCTGAGCGAGCTGAAGTTTGGCCTGGAGTGCGGCGGATCTGACGGCCTGTCCGGGATCACCGCTAACCCAATGCTGGGCCGTTTCTCCGACTACGTCATCGCCAACGGCGGCACCACGGTGCTGACCGAAGTGCCGGAAATGTTCGGCGCGGAGCGTATTCTGATGAGCCACTGCCGCGACGAAGAGACGTTTGAGAAAACCGTCACCATGGTGAACGACTTCAAACAGTACTTCATCGCCCACAATCAGCCAATTTATGAGAACCCGTCGCCGGGTAACAAAGCGGGCGGGATCACCACGCTGGAAGAAAAATCCCTCGGCTGCACCCAGAAAGCGGGCGCGAGCCAGGTGGTTGACGTGCTGCGCTACGGTGAACGTCTTAAAACGCACGGCCTGAACCTGCTGAGCGCGCCGGGTAACGATGCGGTTGCCACCAGCGCGCTGGCCGGAGCGGGCTGTCACATGGTGCTGTTCAGCACCGGGCGCGGTACGCCGTACGGCGGTTTTGTGCCGACGGTCAAAATCGCCACCAACAGCGAGCTGGCGGCGAAGAAAAAGCATTGGATCGACTTCGATGCGGGCCAGCTGATCCACGGCAAAGCGATGCCGCAGCTGCTGACGGAGTTCGTGGACACTATCGTGGAATTTGCTAACGGCAAGCAGACCTGCAACGAGAAGAACGACTTCCGCGAGCTTGCGCTCTTTAAGAGTGGCGTGACGCTTTAATCGGTGCGGCCTGATGCCCTCACCCTGGCCCTCTCCCACGGGGAGAGGGTACAAACACTAAAAACGGCAACCTCAGGGTTGCCGTTTTGCGTTTACCCTGTAGGCCCGGTAAGGCGTAGCCGCCACCGGGCTTTTGTTTTAACTGCGCAGTGCATTCTTCGCTAAACGCGCGTCTTCCGCCTGACAGGCCGCGGCGGTAAACAGCACGTCGGTAGAGGAGTTCAGCGCGGTTTCGCAGGAGTCCTGCAGGACGCCGATGATAAAGCCGACGGCCACAACCTGCATCGCGATCTCGTTCGGGATGCCGAACATATTGCACGCCAGCGGGATCAGCAGCAGCGAACCGCCCGCTACGCCGGATGCGCCACAGGCACACAGCGATGCCACCACGCTCAGCAGCAGCGCCGTTGGCAGATCCACCGGAATGCCCAGCGTATGCACCGCCGCCAGCGTCAGCACGGTAATGGTGATGGCCGCGCCCGCCATGTTCACGGTTGCGCCCAGCGGGATCGACACGGAGTAGGTATCGCGGTCCAGGTTCAGCTTCTCCGCCAGCGCCATGTTGACCGGAATGTTCGCCGCAGAGCTGCGGGTGAAGAAGGCGTACACGCCGCTCTCGCGCAGGCACGTCAGCACCAGCGGATACGGGTTGCGGCGGATCTGCCAGAACACCAGCAGCGGGTTGATCACCAGCGCCACCAGCAGCATACAGCCAACCAGCACGACCAGCAGCTGCGCGTAGCCCCACAGCGCGTCAAAACCGGTGGTAGCCAGCGTGGAGGAGACCAGACCGAAGATCCCGATTGGCGCAAAGCGAATCACCAGCTTCACCATGAAGGTCACGGCGTTGGACAAATCGTTGACCAGGTTTTTGGTGGTGTCGTTACCGTGACGCAGCGCGAAGCCCAGGCCAATTGCCCAGACCAGGATGCCAATGTAGTTGCCGCTCATCAGCGCGGTGACGGGGTTAGAGACCATGCTCATCAGCAGGCCGCGCAGCACTTCTACAATGCCGGACGGCGGGGTGATGTCACCGGCCGCGCTGGTCAGGTGCAGCGTGGACGGGAACAGGAAGCTAAACACCACGGCCGTTAAGGCCGCAGAGAAGGTCCCCAGCAGATACAGGAACAGAATAGGGCGAATGTTGGTTTTTTGTCCGTGCTGGTGGTTGGCAATTGAGGCCATGACCAGCATCAGAACCAGTACAGGGGCAACGGCTTTCAATGCACCCACGAACAGCGTCCCGAGCAGCCCCGTCGCTTCTGCCGCTGGCTTTGACACCATCGCCAGCAGGATCCCCAGTACCAGCCCTACCAGAATTTGTTTAACCAGGCTGCCCTGCGCCAGGCGCGCAAAAAGCCCCGTTGATTTTGTGCTCATACATTATTCCTGAGTGAAATTGCGTTCCATCCCGGATGTGCTCTAAGTCACATTTATGTCCGGATGTAAGTAAATGTTTGCCTGGTCGAGTATAGGGAATGCGCGTACGGAGGGAAGCGTAAAATGCTGGATTTTACGTGGTGCGTCATGTTTTTTAACTATTGGTTAACGAAAATGCCGGGTGGCGCTGCGCTTTTCACCCTCTCCCTGTGGGAGAGGGCCGGGGTGAGGGAATTACTCCGCCTGCTGCTTCTTATCGTGCTGGCGGTTAACCCAGGTGTTGATAAGCAGCGTCATGATCAGAATGCCAAACACCACGCCGAGCGAAATGGCGATCGGGATGTGGTAGAAATCGACGATCAGCATCTTGATACCGATAAACACCAGAATCACCGACAGGCCGTACTTCAGCATCGAGAAGCGCTCCGCCGCGCCCGCAAGCAGGAAGTACATCGCACGCAGGCCGAGGATCGCAAACAGGTTAGAGGTCAGGACGATGAACGGGTCGGTGGTGACGGCAAAGATTGCCGGGATGCTGTCGACCGCGAAAATCACGTCGCTCAGCTCAACCAGAATCAGCACCAGCAGCAGCGGGGTGGCGAACAGCAGGCCGTTCTTGCGCACGAAGAAGTGCTCGGTTTCGATCTTGTCCGTCATGCGCAGGTGGCTGCGGATCCACTTCACCAGCGGTTTCTCGCCAATGCCGGTTTCGTCTTCTTTCGCCAGCGCCATTTTGATACCGGTGAACAGCAGGAACGCGCCAAAGACGTACAGCAGCCATTCGAACTGGGTAATCAGCCAGCTGCCGGCGAAGATCATGATGGTACGCAGGATAATCGCGCCCAGCACGCCGTAGACCAGCACGCGACGCTGCAGGGCAGCCGGTACGGCAAAGTAGCTGAACAGCATCAGCCAGACGAAGACGTTATCAACCGCCAGGGCTTTTTCAATCAGATAGCCGGTGAGGAAGGCGAGCGCCTGGGGATCGGCTACCGCGCGGCCTTCGGTCGAGGCCAGATACCACCAGAAGGCGGCGCAGAACAGCAGGGAGAGGGTGACCCAGACCAGCGACCAGGCCGCAGCCTGTTTGATGCTCATGCCGTGCGCGCCGCGACGACCCTGCAAAAAGAGGTCGATCGCCAGCATGATGAGCACGACAACCGCGAATCCGCCCCACAACATTGGAGTGCCGACAGAATGCATACTATTTTCCTTACACATAAAAAACAAAAACGGCCATGGTCAGAAGACGATAGCCGTTAGCTTTTTATGCATAGACCTCGCCTTCCGGCAAGGTCTCACTTACAACCACGAAGGTTGCCCGGCGACCGGATGCGTGTTTAACGCATCGTAATGACGATCCACCGGCGAAGAAGTTACTCCCCTTTGCAGGTAACAAAATATGTCAGACCATTGGTTTCGTCAATGGTCTGCACGGTTTCATTACACAGCTTTACGCGATCGCTTCCGCGCCTACGCCGTCTGCCGGGAACACCACGCCGGTCTGGCGGCGGATCTCCGTCTGCAGCTTCGCCGTCGTGCGGCTCACCGCGAGGCCCGGGTGATTCACTTCGTTGTCCTCGACCAGACGGGCGAAGACCTCTGCCTCATAGAGCATAGTGTTTATATGCTGAGGCTGCGTCAGCTCCTGCGCTTTGCCCCCGCGCGGCACAATGCTCACCTTCTGGCATTCTGAGATCTTTTCGACCACCAGCGATCCCGCTTCGCCCTGAATCTCGCTTGGCAGCACTGAATCGCTCACCTTCGAGTGCTGCAGGGTGACGCTGAAATCACCGTAGTCCAGCACTACTAGCCCGTGCGCATCCACGCCGCTCTCCAGCAGGCTGGCGGTGGCCGTCACGCCGTGCGGTTCGCCCCACAGTGCAACCGCAGAGGCCAGGCAGTAAAAACCGATATCCATAATCGAGCCGTTCGAGAAGGCCGGGTTAAAGGTGTTCGGGTTCTCGCCGTCCAGGTAGCGCTGGTAGCGCGACGAGTACTGGCAGTAGTTGATAAAGGCTTTACGCACCTTGCCAATTTTCGGCAGGGACTGCTGCAGCAGCAGGAAATTCGGCAGGCTGGCGGTTTTGAACGCTTCGAACAGCACCACCTGGTTTTCGCGGGCAAGCGCAATGGCGGCTTCCACTTCCTGGATATTGGAGGCCAGCGGCTTCTCGCAAATCACATGCTTTTTATGGCTGAGGAACAGCTTCGTTTGCGGGAAGTGCAGGGAGTTCGGGCTGGCGATATACACCGCGTCAATGGCGTCGCTTTGCGCCATCTCGTCGAGCGAGGTAAACAGATGTTCAACGAGGTAGTCGTTAGCAAAACTCTGCGCCTGCTCGAGGCTGCGGGAATAGACTGCGGTGAGCTTGTATTTGCCGGTCTCGTGGGCGGCGTCGACGAACTGGCGCGTGATCCAGTTCGTTCCAATGACTGCGAAACGTATCATAAACGTTTACGTACTCCGTAGCTGGGAACCTTTAGCCACTGTAGCACGGGATTATTGCAAAACCAGTGCGCTATTCCGCATTACCTTTTAACGATAAATGCGTAAGCCACAGGCGGGTATCAAACTCGAGCTGGTGGTACTGCGGCTCCATGTGGCAGCACAGGGAGTAGAAGGCTTTGTCGTGCTCTTTCTCTTTCAGGTGCGCCAGCTCGTGCACCACGATCATCCGCAGAAACGCTTCTGGTGCGTTACGGAACACGGTCGCGACGCGGATTTCGGCCTTCGCCTTCAGCTTGCCGCCCTGCACGCGGGAAATGGCGGTGTGCAGGCCGAGCGCGTTTTTCAGCACGTGGATCTTGTTGTCGTACATCACCTTGTTGATCGGCGGCGCGCTCCTCAGATACCGGTTTTTCAGATCCTGTGTATACTGCCAGAGCGCCTTATCGGTCGCGAAATCGTGCGTGCCGGGATAGCGTTTTTCCAGCACCGCGCCGAGCTTCTGCTCGGCAATCAGGCTGCGAACCTGAGTCAGTAAATGCTCCGGGTAGCCCTGGAGATAAGTAAGTTGGTTCATCAAAAGCCCAAATTAATGCGAAAACGGGTATACTCACGCACCCTTTTCAGGGATACGCCAAATTTTACCATTCAGGAGGGCCGATGAGCCACTTAGACAACGGTTTCCGTTCACTCAACCTTAAACGTTTCCCGGAAACGGACGACGTTAACCCGCTCATGGCGTGGGAAGCGGCGGATGAATATCTGCTGCAGCAGTTGGATGAGACTGAAATCCGCGGCCCGGTTTTGATCCTGAATGACGCGTTTGGCGCGCTGGGCTGCGCCCTGGCGGAGCACACGCCTTACAGCATCGGCGATTCCTACCTGAGCGAGCTGGCGACGCGTGAAAACCTGCGCCATAACGACATCGAAGAGTCCAGCGTGAAGTTCCTCGACAGCACCGCGGACTACCCGCAGGCGCCGGGCGTGGTGCTGATAAAAGTGCCAAAAACCATGGCGCTGCTGGAGCAACAGCTTCGCGCGCTGCGTAAGGTCGTGACGCCGGAAACGCGCATCATCGCGGGTGCCAAAGCGCGCGATATTCACACCTCGACGCTGGAGCTGTTCGAGAAAGTCCTCGGCCCGACCACCACGACGCTGGCCTGGAAAAAAGCGCGCCTGATCAACTGTACGTTCAGCGCACCGGAGCTGGCCGACGCGCCAGAGACCCTGAGCTGGAAGCTGGAAGGCACCGACTGGACCATCCACAACCATGCGAACGTCTTCTCCCGTACCGGGCTGGATATCGGCGCGCGTTTCTTTATTGAAAATCTGCCGGAAAACCTGGAAGGCGAAATCGTCGATCTGGGCTGCGGCAACGGCGTGATTGGCCTGACGCTGCTGGCGAAGAATCCGGACGCCAGCGTGGTGTTCAGCGACGAGTCGCCGATGGCGGTGGCCTCCAGCCGTCTGAACGTGGAAACCAACATGCCGGAAGCGCTGGACCGCTGCGAGTTTATGATCAACAACGCGCTGTCGGGCGTAGAGCCGTTCCGATTCAACGCCGTGTTCTGCAACCCGCCGTTCCACCAGAAGCACGCCCTGACGGATAACGTCGCGTGGGAGATGTTCCACCACGCGCGCCGCTGCCTGAAAATCAACGGCGAGCTGTACATCGTGGCGAATCGCCACCTGGACTACTTCCACAAGCTGAAGAAGATTTTCGGCAACTGCGTCACCGTTGCGACCAACAATAAGTTTGTGGTGCTGAAAGCGGTGAAGCTGGGACGTCGTCGGTAAGATCGTTTTGCCTGGCGGCGCTTCGCTTGCACAGGCCTACGGTTTTGTAGGCCCGGTAAGCGCAGCGCCACCGGGCGAGAAATCAAATCGCTAATGCCAATGTTGTCCCCTGCGCAATCGCCCGCCGCGCGTCCAGCTCCATCGCCACATCGCACCCGCCAATCAAATGCACCGTTTTACCGGCTTCGCGCAGCGGATCCGCCAGATCGCGCTTCGGCTCCTGCCCGGCACATAAAATGACGTGATCCACGCGCAGCAGCTGCGGCTCGCCGCCGATCGTGACGTGCAGACCCTCGTCGTCGATCTTCTGGTAGCTGACCGCCGGGATCATCTTCACCCCGCGCGAGAGCAGGGTGGCGCGGTGGATCCAGCCCGTGGTTTTGCCCAGCCCTTCGCCCGGCTTGCTGGCCTTACGCTGCAGCATCACAATCTGGCGCGGGCTTTTCGGCAGCTGCGGCCCTTCCGGGCGTAGCCCGCCGGACTGCTTCAGGCTGGTGTCGATACCCCATTCCACGCAAAACTCGGCAATGTTCTGGCTGGTGGCCTCGCCCGGCTGGCTTAAGTACATGGCGGTGTCAAAACCGGTGCCTCCGCAGCCGATAATCGCCACCTTCTCGCCAACCGGCGTTTTGTCACGCAGCACGTCCAGATAGCTCAATACCTTCGGATGATCGATACCCTCGATCGCAGGCGTGCGCGGGGCGATCCCGCTCGCCAGGATCACCTCATCGAAACCGATCAGATCCGCTGCGCTGACAAACTGGTTAAGCCGCAGATCGACGCCTGTAAGTTCGATCATCCGGCGGTAGTAGCGCAGCGTTTCATAGAACTCCTCTTTGCCGGGGATCTGTTTGGCGATATTAAACTGCCCGCCGATCTCCGCCAGCGCATCAAACAGCGTCACGCTGTGCCCGCGCGAGGCAGCATTGACCGCAAATGCCAGCCCCGCCGGGCCAGCGCCCACCACGGCCAGGCGTTTTTTATTCACCGCCGGAACGATCGGCATTTTAGTTTCGTGGCATGCGCGAGGGTTAACGAGACAGGAGGTGACCTTGCCGACGAAGATCTGATCCAGACAGGCCTGGTTACAGCCGATGCAGGTGTTGATCTCGTCCGCACGGCCGCTTTGCGCTTTGGACAGCAGCTCGGCATCCGCGAGGAACGGACGCGCCATCGACACCATATCGGCGTCGCCGCGTGATATCACATCGTCCGCCACCTGCGGATCGTTAATGCGGTTGGTGGTGACCAGCGGAACGGACACTTTGCCCTTCAGCCTGCGCGTTACCCAGCTGAACGCCGCGCGCGGCACCGGCGTGGCGATGGTCGGGATGCGCGCCTCGTGCCAGCCGATGCCGGTGTTGATAATGGTGGCACCTGCGGCTTCAATCGCCTGCGCCAGCTGCACGGTTTCGTCGAACGTCCCGCCGCCCTCCACCAGGTCGAGCATCGACAGGCGAAAGACGATAATAAAGTCCGCGCCCGCACGTTCGCGCACCGCGCGCACCACCTCCACGGCAAAGCGCATCCGGCGGGCATAGTCGCCGCCCCATTCGTCGTCGCGCTGGTTGGTGCGGGCGGCGAGGAATTCGTTGATCAGATAGCCTTCTGAGCCCATCACCTCAACGCCGTCGTAGCCCGCCTCGCGCGCCAGCGCCGCGCAGCGGGCGAAGTCGTCAATTAACGCCAGGATCTCGTCGTGGGTCAGTGCGTGAGGTTTAAAACGGTTAATCGGTGCCTGAAGGGCCGACGGCGCGACCAGGTTCGGCTGATAGCTGTAGCGCCCGGTGTGCAGGATCTGCAGGGCGATTTTGCCGCCTTCTTTATGCACCGCGTCGGTCACGATCCGGTGGTGCGCAAGCTGTGATGCATCGTTCAGCACCGCGCCGCCCTCCATCGTCACGCCAGAAGGTGCAGGGGCCACGCCGCCGGTCACAATCAGCGCCACCCCGTGGCGCGCGCGCTCGGCATAGAAGGCCGCCAGACGCTCGGCCCCGTCCGGACGCTCTTCCAGCCCGGTGTGCATCGAGCCCATCAGCACGCGGTTTTTGAGGGTGGTGAACCCCAGATCGAGAGGGGCGAATAACGACGGGTAGCGGCTCATAGTCTCTTCCAGTGTAAAATTATTGTTATGTGGTCGGATGAGTTACTAATTTAGCCAGCGGCAGCGGAAAGGTAAAAGCGGGATCGAATGATTGTGATAGATCTCAAAGAACTTCACCCCTCACCCTAACCCTCTCCCCGGAGGGGAGAGGGGACTGGCCGGTGCGGCCTTAAAGAATTGGCTCGATCAGGTTTTTCCCTCTCCCTTAGGGGAGAGGGGCAGGGTGAGGGGTTTGGGTTTTTACTAGCCCCGGTGCCTGCCACATCGACGTCGTCAGTCCGCTGTCCACCAGCCCAAGCTGGTCGGCGTACACCGCCTGCCATTTCTGCATCATGCCGTCGTACAGCTCGCGGTGCTGCGGGTTCGGCGTGAACTCGCGGCTCCATTTCACCAGGCGCTCGCCCGTCGAGGCCATATCCGCAAACAGCCCCGCGCCCGCACCTGCGGCAATCGCGCAGCCGAGCGCCGTCGCCTCCTTTACTTCCGGCACGCGCACCGGCAGGCCGGTGACGTCGCTTAAGATCTGGCTCCACAGGGCGCCCTTAGCCCCGCCGCCCGCAAACACCAGGCTTTCAAACGTCACGCCGGAGAAGCGCGAAATTTGCGCCAGGTTACAGGCCGAGACGATCGCCGCATTCTCCTCCAGGGCGCGGAACAGCGTCGCTTTGTTGCACTTTTCCGGATCGATGGAGAGGTTAATAAACGACGGCGCGGCGTGATACCACTGCTTAAAATGCATCGCGTCGGAAAATATCGGCATCACCCCGTGGGAGCCCGCCGGCACGCGGCTCGCCATCTCTTCCAGCAGGGAATAGGTGTCCATCCCCATCCGTTCGGCAATCAGCTTCTCTTCGGCGCAGAAGGCGTCGCGGAACCAGCGCATGGTCAGCCCGGTAAAGAAGCTGATCGACTCCGCCTGCGCCATGCCGGGAATCACGTGCGGGTTCACGCGGATGTTCATCTCGGGGTCGGTGCGCACCTGCGGCAGGTTGACGACCTGCTGCCAGAAGGTGCCGCCCAGCACCGCCGTTTGCCCGGCGCGAACCACGCCCAGCCCCAGACAGCCCAGCTGCACGTCGCCGCCGCCCATCACCACCGGGGTGCCTTCGCGCAGGCCGCTCTGCAGCGCGGCCTCTCTGGTGACAGTTCCCAGCACGGTGCCGGTCTCTTTCACCGGGGAGAGGATATCGGCGCGCAGCCCGGCCATGTCGAGCAGCGCCGGACGCCAGTCGCGGGAGAAAAGATCCAGCATGCCGGTGGTGCCCGCGTTAGACGGGTCGACCGCCAGCTCGCCGGAGAGCTTCGCCGCCAGCCAGTCGCTGATCATGGTGATGGTCGCGGCTTTGCGGTAAATATCCGGACGATGGTGCGCCAGCCACAGGAGGCGCGGCATGGCGCTCAGCGCCAGCGTCTGCCCGGAAACCTCATACACTTCGGATTCAAAACGGTCGTCGTGGATCTCTTTGAGTTCGGCCACCTCGCGGCTGGCGCGGGCGTCGACGTTGGCGCAGGCCCAGATGGCCTCGCCGTTGCGGTCGTACAGCACGATCCCTTCTCGCATCGAGCAGCAGGCGACGGACTGAATGTCCGCCGCGCTCAGGCGCGCGCGCTCCAGCGCCTGATGAATGCACCGGCAGGCCAGCTGCCAGTTGGTCTCGAGGTCGAACTCCATCGACCCCGGCACGTTCTCCACGCTCAGGTGCTTCCACTCGGCCTGGCCAACGGCAATCTGGTTGCCCTGTAAATCGAAAATCACGGCGCGAACGCTGCCTGTCCCTGCATCTAACGCTAAAAGGTAACTCATGAGCTTGCCTCGTTGTTAGCGCAGGGCAACCCCGTTACGTCAGGGCCAGCACCGCGCGGGCTGTCGTCTCTTCCGTCACCAGGCCATTGATACGGCGACCCTTCAGTGCGGCATAAATCGCATCGGCTTTCTCTTCCCCTCCGGCCACGCCAACGATGGTGGGCAGCTGCGCCAGTTCATCGAGCGTGACGCCCAGCAGTTCTTTGTGGATCTCCAGCTCCTCGACGCACTCGCCCTCGGCATTGAGGAAATAGCCGAGAATGTCGCCGACCGCCCCTTTGCGGGCGTACATCAGCTGTTCACCCTCGCTGATATAGCCGGATCGCAGTATCGTCGCGTCACGGCGCTGGTTTACCGAACCAATGCCGACCACCGCCACGTCGGCGGCGGTGGCGGCGAGGATCACGTCCCGCACGCTGGTTTCGCGTTTTAAGATCCCGGCCACCTCGGCGGAGGACACGCGAAGCGGGGCGGGGATCATGCTGACGCTGCAGGCCGCGTCCAACTGGCCGATACCGGTCATATACGGCCCGACGCCACCGGAGAGCGTCACCAGGCGGATCTGCTGCGAGCTGATAAAGCCGCTCAGGTGCTGCAGGCTGCTCATGGTGGTTTCACCAAACCCCACCGCCAGCAGCTGGCCCGGCTCCAGCACGCCCATCAGCGACTGCGCCGCGCCAATGCCGAGCCGCACGTTCATCGGCGGCGTATTTAACGCGGGCATCACGCGCACCAGCTTCAGGCCAAAGCGCTGCTGTAGCTCGGTCTCCAGCGCCAGGCAGCCCTCGTAGCGGGAGTTGATCTGCACGCGGATCACTCCGGACTGACGGCCCTTCTCCAGCAGGCGAGAAATCTTCAAGCGCGGCAGCCCGAGCCGCTCGCCGATGTCGTTCTGAGTTAATCCGTCGTGGTAGTAGCACCAGGCCACGCGCGCCACCAGCTCCTCTTCCGCCAGTGCCAGCCCGGCAAACCGTCCTTCTTCCGCAGTGCGTTTATCGCTCATAGTTGAACTCTTATAAAAATTTAGATCATATGTTCGTGATGGCGCGGAGGGAAAGTGTGAGCCACGCGACAAAACGGATCTTTTAGATCGTTTCTCGTTTATCTGTATCTCAATCGATAAAACTGTGATCCCTGCACGGTTGTAAATATAGTTCACCGTCTACGCTTTTGAACATTATTAAATCTAAAAATCATTTGTTCAATAGCGGAGCGATGATGACACCACTTCTCGACGCGCGAAATATCAGCAAGCAGTTCTCAGGCGTGCCGGTTCTAAAAGGCATTGATTTCACGCTGCTTGCGGGCCAGGTGCACGCGCTGATGGGCGGAAACGGCGCGGGAAAATCGACGCTGATGAAGATCATCGCCGGGGTCGAAACGCCGGACAGCGGTGAACTTTCTGTCGAGGGGCAGTCATATGCGCGGCTCACTCCCGTGCAGGCGCACAGGTTAGGCATTTACCTGGTGCCGCAGGAGCCGCTGCTGTTCCCCAACCTGACGGTGCGGGAAAACATCCTGTTCCGCCTGCCGCGCGAGCGCGATCTGGAAAAGCGGCTGGCGGAGAAACTCCAGCAGCTGCAGTGCCAGCTTAACCTCGATGCCGCCGCCAGCACGCTGGAAGTGGCGGACCAGCAGATGGTGGAGATCCTGCGCGGGCTGATGCGCAATGCCAGGATCCTGATCCTCGACGAACCTACGGCCTCCCTCACGCCGGGTGAAACCGAGCGGCTGTTCCGCCAGATCCGCGCCCTGCAGGCGCTCGGCGTCGGGATTGTCTTTATCTCGCACAAGCTGCCGGAAATTCGCATGCTTTCGAGCCACGTCTCGGTGATGCGCGACGGCGCGGTGGTGCTGAGCGGCGAAACCGCGCAGTTTGACGACAGCGCCCTGATCGCCGCCATGACGCCGGTAAGCCGGGAGAAATCCCTCAGCGATACGCAAAAGCTGTGGCTGGCGCTGCCGGGCAACCGCCGCACTCAGGCGCAGGATTTCCCGGTGCTGCGGGTGGACGATCTCACCGGAGAAGGGTTTATCGATCTCAGCCTTGAGATCTACGCCGGGGAGATCGTCGGCCTGGCCGGGCTGGTGGGAGCCGGACGCACCGAGTTTGCGGAAACGCTCTACGGCCTGCGGCCGGTACGCGGGGGCCGCGTCTGGCTTGAGAATCAGGACATTACAGGCGAGCCGGTAAGTTCACGCCTGGAAAAAGGGCTGGTCTACCTGCCGGAAGACAGGCAGGTGTCCGGCCTGTTCCTCGACGCGCCGATCCGCTGGAACACGGTGGCGCTGAACGAGCCGTCGATTTGGCAGCAGCGCAAGCGGGAGTCGGCGGTGGTGGAGCGCTATCACCGGGCGCTGGGGATCAAGCTCAACCATGCGGATCAAACCGTGCGCACGCTCTCCGGCGGCAACCAGCAGAAGGTGCTGCTGGCGCGCTGTCTCGAGGCCAACCCTTTACTGCTGATCGTCGATGAGCCGACGCGCGGGGTGGACGTCTCGGCGCGCGCCGACATCTACCAGCTGATAAAAAGCGTGGCGGCGCAGAACGTGGCGGTGCTGATGATCTCAAGCGATCTCGACGAGTTCCCGGGCCTCGCGGACCGGGTGCTGGTGATGCATCAGGGCGTGCTCAGCGGCGAGCTGCCGCGCCACGCCGTCAGCCTCGACAGGATGATGGCGCTGGCGTTCGGAGGGCAATCATGAAGACCTTACTCAAAAACCGCGAGCTGAGCGCGTTTCTCGCCATTCTGGCGCTGTTCGCCGTGCTGGTGGCGCTGAATCCGTCCTACCTGAGTTTACAGACGCTGGGGATGATCTTCGCCAGCTCGCAGATCCTGATCCTGCTGGCCATCGGTGCCGCGCTGGTGATGCTGACCCGCAACATCGACGTGTCCGTCGGCTCCATCGTCGGACTGTCCGCCATCGCCGTCGGCGTGGCGCTCAACAGCGGCTACAGCCTGCCGGTTTCCATTCTCTTCGCGCTGTCGATAGGCGCACTGGCCGGGGCGTTCAACGGGTTACTGGTGGTGGGGCTGCGCATCCCGGCGATTGTCGCCACCCTCGGCACGCTGGGGCTGTACCGCGGCGCGATGCTGCTCTGGACGGGGGGAAAGTGGATTGAGGGGCTGCCGCCGGGGCTGAAATCCCTCTCTGAGCCTGCCGCCGTCGGCATATCGCCGCTCGGCATGCTGGTATTAATTATCGCCGTCACTGGCGCATGGACGCTGTCGCGCACCGCGTTCGGGCGTGATTTCTACGCGGTGGGGGATAACCTCGCCGCCGCACGCCAGCTGGGCGTGGCGGTGAACCGCACCCGAATGCTCGCCTTTACCCTCAACGGCATGCTGGCGGCCTGCGCCGGGATTGTCTTTGCCGCGCAGATTGGCTTTGTGCCCAACCAGACCGGTAGCGGGCTGGAGATGAAGGCCATCGCCGCCTGCGTGCTCGGGGGGATTTCACTGCTGGGCGGCACGGGGACGCTGGTTGGCGCCTTCCTCGGGGCCTTCTTCCTGACCCAAATCGACACCGTGCTGGTGCTGTTCAGGCTCCCGGCGTGGTGGAACGACTTTATCGCCGGGCTGGTGCTGCTGGGCGTGCTGGTGCTCGACGGGCGCCTGCGCCAGGCGCTCTCAAGGCATCAACGGGCGCTGAAATACAGCCGTTTCCAGCCGGGTAACAAAGGTGGAAAGCACGTTACCCCGTTTCCCAAACGCAAAAAAGAGGTGGCGTAAATGAGGCTTAACTGGGAAAGCGCGCTGCTGATTTTACTGGTGCTGGAGATCCTGCTCTTTGGCGCCATCAACCCGCGCATGCTCGACATCAACATGCTGCTGTTCAGCACCAGCGACTTCATCTGCATCGGTATTGTGGCGCTGCCGCTCACGCTGGTGATTATCAGCGGTGGGATCGATATCTCCCTCGGCTCGACCATCGGCCTGTGTGCCATCGCGCTGGGCGTGATGATGCAGGCGGGGTGGCCGATGGCGGTCGCCGTTCCATTGACGCTGCTGCTCGGCCTGCTGTGCGGATTATTTAATGCCGCGCTGATTCACTACACCGGCATCAGCCCGCTGGTGATCACCCTTGGCACCCTCTACCTCTACGGCGGCGGCGCGCTGCTGCTCTCCGGCATGGCGGGGGCGACGGGCTACGAGGGCATCGGCGGTTTCCCGGACGGCTTCACGGCGTTCGCTAACCTCACGATGCTGGGTCTGCCGATCCCGCTGGTGCTGTTCGCGGTGATTACCGTTTTCTTCTGGCTGATTACCCACCGCGGGCGCTTTGGCCGTCATCTGTTTTTAATTGGGCAGAATCCGCGCGCGGCGCGCTATGCGGCGCTGTCGGTGAACGGCATGCCCTACGCGCTGTACGGGCTGGTGGGCGTGGCCTCCGCCATTGCCGCGCTGGTGATGGTCTCCTATTTCGGCTCCGCGCGTTCGGATCTGGGGCGCGATCTGCTGATGCCCGCGCTCACCGCCGCCGTGCTCGGCGGGGCCAATATCTACGGCGGGTCAGGTTCGGTTGTCGGTACGGCGCTGGCGGCGCTGCTGGTGGGCTACCTGCAGCAGGGTTTACAGATGGTCGGCATCCCTAACCAGGTGTCGAGCGCGCTGTCAGGGGCGCTGCTGGTTGTGGTGGTGATGGGACGTTCGCTGAGTCTGCACCGCGAGTGGGTGCGTTCTCTCTTTAGAAAACTATCCGGAGCGTAAGATGAAAACAAAACTGTTCGTCCTGGCAATGGCCCTCAGCTTCGCCTCGGCGCAGGCGGCGGACCGCATTGCCTTTATCCCGAAGCTGGTGGGCGTGGGCTTCTTCACCAGCGGCGGCAACGGTGCGAAAGAGGCGGGGAAAGATCTCGGCGTGGACGTCACCTACGACGGCCCTACCGAGCCGAGCGTCTCCGGCCAGGTGCAGCTCATCAATAACTTCGTCAACCAGGGCTATAACGCCATCATCGTCTCGGCCGTGTCGCCGGACGGCCTCTGCCCGGCGCTCAAGCGCGCGATGCAGCGCGGCGTCAAGGTCCTGACCTGGGATTCGGACACCAAACCGGAGTGCCGCAGCATCTACATCAACCAGGGGACGCCGGAGCAGCTGGGCGGCCTGCTGGTGGAGATGGCGGGCAAGCAGGTCACTAAACCGAACGCTAAAGTGGCGTTCTTCTACTCCAGCCCCACCGTTACCGACCAGAACCAGTGGGTGAAAGAGGCGAAGGCCAAAATCGAGAAAGATCATCCGCAGTGGCAGGTCGTGACCACCCAGTTTGGCTATAACGACGCCACCAAATCCCTGCAAACCGCCGAAGGGATCTTAAAAGCGTATCCGGATCTGGACGCGATTATCGCCCCGGACGCCAACGCGCTGCCGGCAGCGGCGCAGGCGGCGGAAAACCTGAAGCGCGAAGGGGTGGCGATTGTCGGCTTCAGCACGCCGAACGTGATGCGTCCGTACGTTGAGCGCGGCACGGTAAAAGCCTTCGGCCTGTGGGATGTCGTACAACAGGGAAAAATTGCGGTCAATGTCGCCGATCGCCTGCTGAAAAAAGGCGATCTTAACGTGGGCGACAGCGTGGACGTAAAAAATATCGGGGCGCTGAAGGTCGAGCCGAACAGCGTGCAGGGCTACCAGTATGAGGCGAAGGGCAACGGCATCGTGCTGCTGCCGGAGCGCGTGGTGTTCACCAAAGAGAACATCAGCAAATACGATTTCTGACGGGGGAACAAATGGCTGATTTAGACGACATCAAAGACGGCAAGGATTTTGGCATCGGCACGCCGCAGCAGAACGTGCCTTACACCCTGAAGGGCTGCGGCTCGCTGGACTGGGGCATGCAGTCCAGGCTTGCGCGCATCTTCAACCCGCTGAGCAACCGCGCGGTGATGCTGGCCTTTGACCACGGCTACTTTCAGGGGCCAACTACCGGCCTTGAGCGTATCGATCTCTCCATCGCGCCGCTGTTTGGCGAAACCGACGTGCTGATGTGCACCCGCGGCATCCTCAGGAGCCAGGTGCCAGCCGCGACGAACAAACCGGTGGTGCTGCGCGCCTCCGGCGGTAACTCAATTCTGGGCGAGCTGTCCAACGAGTGCGTGGCGGTAGCGATGGAGGACGCGCTGCGCCTGAACGTCTGCGCGGTGGCGGCGCAGGTGTACATCGGCAGCGAGTTTGAGCATCAGTCGATCAACAACATCATCAAGCTGGTAGATGCTGGCGCGCGCTACGGCATGCCGACGCTGGCGGTGACGGGCGTGGGCAAAGAGATGGCGCGCGACGCGCGCTATTTCTCGCTCGCCAGCCGCATCGCCGCCGAGATGGGGGCGCAGTTCGTCAAAACCTACTACGTGGACGAGGGCTTTGAAAAAGTGACCGCCAGCTGCCCGGTGCCGATTGTGATTGCCGGGGGCAAAAAGCTGCCGGAGCACGAGGCGCTGGAGATGTGCTGGCGCGCGATTGACCAGGGGGCATCCGGCGTGGACATGGGGCGCAACATCTTCCAGTCCAGCGCGCCGCTCGCCATGCTGAAGGCGGTGAAGAAAGTGGTTCACGAGAACTGGAATGCTCGCGACGCGTTCCAGTTCTGGCAGGAAGAAAAACAGGGAGAAGCAAAATGAACGTGACGCTGGTGGAGATTAACATCAAGCCCGAGCGGGTGGACGAGTTTCTGGAGGTATTCCGCGCCAACCACGAGGGGGCAATCAAGGAGCCGGGAAACCTGCGCTTTGACGTATTGCAGGACCCGAGGGTGAAAACTCGGTTCTTTATCTACGAGGCCTATAAGGACGAAGAGGCGGTGCTGGCGCATAAGCAAACTCCGCACTATCTGGCGTGCGTGGATAAGCTTGAGGAATTGATGTCAGAGCCGCGCAAGAAACGCAGTTTTGTGGGGTTGTTGCCGGAGTAGCGGATTTGCCCGGTGGCGCTGCGCTTACCGGGCCTACCGGTGCGGTGTGGTGCGGGATTTGCCCGGTGGCGCTGTCGCTTACCGGGCCTACGGGGCGAGGCTGTATTGATTTTGTAGGCCGGGTAAGCGACAGCGCCACCCGGCATTTGTCAGGCCAGCGCCAGATCCGCAAGTATCGCAGCAAGCGCTTCGCGCGGCTCACCCTGTATCGCCTGCAGCGGGAACGGCAGCGCGGGCGCTTCAACTTTCCCCAGCATCTCTGCCGCTGCCGCTACCACCCGTAAGCTGCCGTATCGACGGAACAATTCCCAAAGCGGCTCAAGCCGCTCGGACTGCGCCGCCTCTTTCGATCGCGCAATCGCCAGCGCGGCCTGCGGGAACAATCCTCCCATCACCGAATACCAGACGTCAAACCCGGCCTGCAGGGCGGAGGCCGCTCGCCAGTCACCGGCGATGCCCAGCGTGACGTTTTCAGGAAGGCGAGCGCGTACCTGCAACAGGTCCTCCGGCACGCGGCCAAGCTTTATGGACCCTATATTCGGCAGGGCCGCGGCGGCAAATAACAGTTCATCGCTAAACGAAAAACCGGTCGTTGCGGGGTTATCGTAAATGCACAGCGGTACGGAGATCTGGCGGGTCACCGTTTCATAGAGATTAAACACTTCGTCTTCCGTTAATCGCTGGTACGACACGGGTGCCAGCAGCACGCCGGAGGCTCCTGCCGATTGCGCGCCGTCAGCCAGACGCAGAATATCGTCCAGCCGTAATGCGCCGATGCTGACGATGACCGGAATGTCATCAGCATGCGCCACCGCGCAGCGTGCGATCCGGCTGCGCTCTTCAACGGTCAGATAGGCATAACTTCCCGTTGAGCCCAAAATGCCCAGTGAATCCACGCCAGCGTCGACAACGGGGTGCAGAAGATTGATGAAGGCCCGCTCGTCAAACGTCCCCTCTTTCAGGGGCGTTAACGGAAAGGCGCTTAACCCGTGAAACATTTTTTTGTCCTCTTACAGTTCCAGCAGCTGCACCTGCGCCGTGGCGCCGGGCATCATGCGCTGCAGATTATTGACCAGTTCTGCACCCGCCTCTTCCAGCGCGGCTAACGGCATCGACGGCAGGCTTTCGAGAATAAACCACATAGATCGCGCCTGGCTATCGAGACGCGTGCGTACCCCCTGTCGCCAGTTCCAGCGGCGGCAGGTGACGCCGAGGTCGTCGCGCCAGATAACCTCGCCTGCATCCGGGTATTCCACCACCGGCTGGCCCTCTTTCAGGGTATCAAAGGTTTCATCACCCGCGGCCAGCGTCAGTCGTGGTGCACCGGAATAGGCCGCGAGATTTTCTCCGCCCACCGGAATGGCATAGCGAATGCTCACCGCGTTATAGATATCCACTACCGGGTCGAGCGGCGGCAGCGAGCCGTCTTTAATCACCCGCTTGCGCAGGGCTGCGGCCGAGCAGGGCGTGCGTTTGGGTTTTGCGCCAAAGGCTTTAAACACCTCATCCCAGGCGGCGAGATGATCTTCAGCCCAGGGTACATCGTCATTCAACACCTGCTGGCAGGCCTGCGCCAGCGCGGCGGGCGCAACCTCCGGATGGATAATCGGCGCGGCTTCAACCAGAATGCTCAAGGCCCGAAAGCCGGGCGCGATCCCGGCCAGTCGTGAATCTATTGACGGCGTTACGAGAGACATAAATAATCCTGTATTGACTGTTTTATACCATGGTAGTGACCAATGACTGATAAAGTCAATATAATGACTGATTCGGGTGCCGATGTTGCCCAGGTAAGCCTGGCCGTGGCGAACCGCATCCGCAACTGGCGTAAAGAGAAAAAGCTGTCGCTGGATGAGCTGTCCCGCCGGGCCAGCGTCAGCAAAGGGATGCTGGTGGAGATCGAAAAGGGCGCAGCCAACCCCAGCATCGCCATTTTGTGCAAGCTGGCCGCCGCGCTCGGCATCTCCGTGGCGGATATCGTTAACGTCTCCAGCGAGCCGCTGGTGCATGTTATCGAAGAAGCGGCTATTCCGGTGCTGTGGCAGGGGGCGCAGGGCGGGTACGCCAGGCTGCTGGCAGGCACCGCGGGCCCGGACATGATTGAATTATGGCAATGGGAAATGCAGCCGGGGGAGCGTTTTACCTCTCCGGGGCACCCGGCGGGAACCATTGAGCTGCTGCACGTGAACGAGGGCGTGTTAACCCTGACGGTGGACGAGGTGGTGACGCAGGTTAACGCTGGCGCATCGGCGGTGGCGAAAACGGAAGCGAAGCACGGCTACGCCAATGAAGGTGATACCGTGCTTCGCTTCACCATGACGGTGGCGGAGTTTCACCGATAAAAAGTAGGCCGGGTAAGCGTAGCGCCACCCGGCGTTGTTTACGCTTCTTCCACGCTCACCCGCAGCGCTGCCAGCGCTTTACGCGCCGCTTTCAGCACCTGCTCACACTGCTCAATCGTCAGCGTCAGCGGCGGTTCAATGCGGATGGTTTTCGAGTTGTTGAGCGTTCCGGCGACCAGCACACGCTGGCGGAACATCTCGCTCGCGAAGCTATAGCCGGTTTCGTTATCAACAAACTCAATTGCCATCAGCATTCCTTTCCCGCGCGCGTCCTGCACCAGGTCCGGATACTCCCGGCCCAGCTGGCGGAAGCCGTCCAGCAGCATGTCGCTTTTCTGCTCCGCCTGCGCGGGCAGGTTTTGCTCCAGCAGCACGTTGATGGTCGCCAGCGCGGCCGCACAGGCCAGCGGGTTACCGCCAAAGGTGGTGGTATGCAGGAACGGATTATCGAACAGCACCGAGAACACCTCCTCGGTGGCCACCGTTGCGCCAATCGGCATTACGCCCCCGCCGAGCGCCTTCGCCAGGCACAGGATGTCCGGCTGAACGTTCTCATGCTCGCAGGCAAACATCTTGCCGGTGCGCCCCATTCCGGTCTGCACTTCGTCGAAGATCAGCAGGGCGCCAAACTCATCGCACAGCTGACGCACGGCGGGCAGATAGCCCTGCGGAGGCAGGATCACGCCGCCTTCGCCCTGAATCGGCTCCAGGATCACCGCCGCCACGTCGTCGCCGGTTTTACGGCATTCGCTCAGCAGGGTGCGCATGGCGTTGATGTCGCCAAACGGCACATGGCGGAAGCCCGGCAGCAGCGGCATAAAGGGTTTGCGGAAGGTGGATTTAGCGGTCGCCGACAGTGCGCCCAGGGACTTGCCGTGGAACGCGCCGCTGGTGGCGACAAAGGTGAATTTCCCGCGCGGCGACTGGTACGCCTTGGCGAGCTTAAGCGCCGCCTCGACCGATTCCGTGCCGCTGTTGCTAAAGAAGCTGTACTTTAGTTTGCCGGGCGTTAAGGCTGCCAGCGTTTTCGCGAGCATGGCGCGAAGCGGGTCGAGCAGCTCCTGGCTATGGAGAGGTTGTTTCGCAAGTTGATTCTGTACGGCGGAAACCACGACTGGATTACGGTGCCCCACGTTGAAAATACCAAAACCACCCAGGCAATCGATAAACTCCTGTCCCTGGGTGTCGACAAGCGTGTTCAGACTTCCCGCTTGCCACTCTACGGCTCCGTAATCCCCGCCGGCGGTAACAGATTTGCGATACTCCAGAAAACCAGGGTTCACATGCTCTTTAAAGTAGTCGATGACCTCTCGGTTAAGTTGTTTCATCTCCTCATGATCGAGCGTTCGCTTCTCAATGAGATTCAGTGCGTGCGCGGTACAGGCAAGAGCCGAGGCGCTGGAAGGTAACCTGTTCAAAATATGCTCCCGGGGATCGCGTATCACATGATACTGAGTTAAGTATTGCAGGGATTACGCCACTTCAGATGACTTAACGAAAATCGGGATAAACGCCAGGTTAACATTATGTTGCACAATATTTAATCATGCCGGGACAAGCCAAACGGGATGAACGAGCAGCGCAGAGGCCGGGAAGATGATGCCAGCTTTCGTCAATTGCACCAGCGTGGTGCGTTACATGCTTCTTTAGCGGGCATTAACAGGTAATGCTTTGTAGGTAATTTCTTCTCGAAAGTATTTTAAATCAATTAATTATAAAAACGCACAAAAAGTGCGGTTTAACTAAAATTTGCGATCTCGATCGAATTTAACAACTAAAGATAAATTGGTTATCGCCGAAAAAACAATAAACCACAAAATTAACATTCGAATAACCTGCAAGGAATGCCCGCCATGTCCTCTCCATCCTACGTCACCCAGAATGAATATCTTCTGGACGATGACACAACCCTAATGTCGACCACCGATCTCGACAGCTACATGACCCACACCAACGATACCTTTGTGCAGGTGAGCGGCTACTCCCTGCAAGAACTGCTTGGTCAGCCGCACAATCTGGTACGTCATCCCGATATGCCGAAAGCGGCCTTCGCTGACATGTGGTACACGCTGCAGCAGGGAGAACCCTGGAGCGGGATTGTCAAAAACCGCCGTAAAAATGGCGATCATTATTGGGTTCGCGCCAACGCCGTACCGATGGTGCGCCACGGAAAGGTGACGGGCTATATGTCGATTCGCGCGAAAGCGACGGCAGACGAAATTGCAGCCGTGGAGCCTTTGTATAAAGCCCTGAATGAAGGGCGTTGCAATAAACGCATCCATAAAGGGCTGGTGGTGCGTAAAGGCTGGCTCGGCAGGCTGGCGGGGATGCCGCTGCGCTGGCGGGTGCGCGGTGTCATGGCGGTGATGTACGTGGCGCTGGCAGCCACGCTGGCGGCAACCTCTGCGGCCTGGGCTTCCTATGCGGCCGCCGCCGTTGTCATGCTGCTGGGCATGGCGCTGTTTGAACAGCAGATTGTCCGCCCGGTGGAAAACGTGGCCCGTCAGGCGCTCAGGGTGGCGACCGGCGAGCGCAACAGCGTGCAGCATCTGAACCGCAGCGACGAGCTGGGCCTGACGCTGCGCGCCGTCGGGCAGCTTGGGCTGATGTGCCGCTGGCTTATCAATGACGTCTCAAGCCAGGTGGTGAGCGTGCGCGACGGCAGCGACAGGCTGGCGCAGGGCAACGAAGATCTCAACGACCGCACGCGTCAGACCGTCACCAACGTGCAGCAAACCGTGGCGACAATGAACCAGATGGCGGCGTCGGTACAGAGCAATTCGGAAACCGCCGCTGAGGTGGACAAGCTCTCCGTCGCGGCCAGCAGCGCGGCAACGAAGGGCGGGAACGCGATGCAGACGGTGGTGAAAACCATGGACGACATTGCCGACAGCACCCAGCGGATTGGCTCGATTACCTCGCTGATTAACGACATCGCCTTCCAGACCAACATCCTGGCGCTGAACGCCGCGGTCGAAGCGGCAAGGGCGGGTGAGCAGGGCAAGGGCTTTGCGGTGGTCGCGGGTGAAGTGCGCCACCTCGCCAGCCGAAGCGCCAACGCGGCTAACGATATTCGTAAGCTGATCGATGCCAGCGCCAGCAAGGTGCAGTCCGGCTCCGATCAGGTTCATGCGGCGGGCCGCACCATGGACGACATCGTTGAGCAGGTGAAAAACGTCACGCAGCTGATTGCGCAGATTAGCAACGCCACGTCTGAGCAGGCGACCGGGCTGTCCGAATTAACCCGCGCCGTGGCGGAACTGGACGGCATTACGCAGAAAAATGCGGATCTGGTAGAAGAGAGCGCGCAGATCTCTGCCATGGTGAAGCACCGCGCCGGACGTCTTGAAGATGCGGTAACCGTGCTCCATTAAGTCTTTTCAGGTTTCGCTAAAGCCGTTTATTCCCTTCGGGAGTAAACGGCTTTTTGTTTTTCTGAATAAGTCAGCATGTTAAATAAATATTAAATAACTAAAAAATGCCGGATTTTTTATTCACTCCTGACCCGTTCATCAATGGTGGTAAAGAAAAAAACGATCAAAGTCATAAAGTTAGCGTTTTTATTACCGATAACAGCGATCGTCTGAGAAATAATCACATCGATGGAGTAAATATGTTCTTACATGACGTAAAGATCGGCACGAAATTATTTCTGGCGTTTGGGTTTTTTATTGTCCTGATGATCGTCAGCGCGAGCTTATCCCTTTTGAGCCTGAACCGGGCAAACAACGGGATGCAAACCATCATTAGCAGCGACTACCCGACTACGGTAAAAGCCAACCAGCTAATCGACAACTTCCAGGAATTTATTAGCACCCAGCAGCTTATGCTGCTTGACGAACAGGGCACGTACACGGCGCAATCCCAGCAGCGCTTAAAAGAGATCAGCGAGCGCATTACGGTGATCCTGGGGGAGCTGAACAACGCGCTGCATGATGCAAAATCACAGCAGGTGCTGGCGGATATCCGCGACGTGCGCCAGCAGTACCTGGACTCGCGCTACCGTATTTTACAGGCGGTGCAGAATAACGATCGTGCGGGAGCCATCCAGGAGATGATGACCAACACGATTGCCGTGCAGCAGGCTTACAAAGCGAAAGTGCAGGCGCTGATTGCCATTCAAAACAGCGAGATGCAGAGCGCAGGCGCGCAGGTGGACGGCGACTTCCGTACTAATCGCCTGCTGCTGATCCTGATCACCCTCTTCAGCGTGGCGGTGGGCAGCCTGATCGGCTGGTTTATCGTGCGCTCCATCACCCGTCCGCTGGGCCAGGCGGTGAGCTTTGCGGAAGCCATTGCCGAAGGCGATTTGACCGGCAGCATTCGCTCCCACGGTAAAGATGAAACCGGCCTGCTGCTCGCCGCGCTGATGGAGATGAAAACCCGTCTGCTGGACATCGTGCAGCAGGTGCAGACCGGCTCCGAGAACATCTCCAGCGCCGCCGCGCAGATTGTCGCGGGTAACCAGGATCTGGCCGCGCGCACGGAAGAGCAGGCCAGCTCCGTTGAACAGACCGCAGCCTCGATGGAGCAGATCACCGCGACGGTGAAAAACACCGCGTCGCACACGGGTGAAGCGACCAACCTCTCTGCCGATGCCGCCACGGTGGTCAAAAACAACGGCGAGATGATGAAGCAGGTGACCAGCAAAATGCGCCTGATTAACGATACGTCGAACCGGATGTCCGACATTATCGACCTGATCGACGCCATCGCCTTCCAGACCAACATTCTGGCGCTCAACGCGGCGGTCGAGGCGGCGCGTGCGGGCGAGCACGGTCGCGGCTTTGCGGTGGTAGCGGGCGAAGTGCGCCAGCTGGCGCAGAAAAGCGCATCGTCCGCGAGTGAAATCCGCCAGCTGATTGAAAGCTCCACCAGCCAGACTCAGGACGGGATGAACCTGGTTGAGAAAGCCAGCGGGCTGATCAACGGGATGGTTGGCAACGTGGAGGAGATGGATATGATTCTGCGCGAAATCCGCCAGGCGAGCCACGAGCAGACGGAAGGGATCTCGCAGATTAACAGTGCGATTGGCCTGATTGACGCCACCACCCAGCAGAACTCCGCGCTGGTGGAGGAGTCCGTTGCGGCGGCGGCCTCGCTAAACGAGCAGGCAATGCACCTGAAGGCGCTGGTACGCGTCTTCCGCGTGAGCGAGCACGCGCTGGCTTAATCCAGCTGGGAGATCTCCAGCGCCGCGCGGTCGATTACGCCGATAATCTGCTTTAGCTGCGCGTCGCTGAGCTCTCCCTGATTCACCTTCAAATCCAGCACCGCCTTGAAGTTATCCAGCGCCCGCTTCATCTGCGGGTTTTTGCGTAGCTGGAACCCCACGGAACGCGCTTTGATACGTTCCTGAATCTGCTCAAGCTGTTCCTGGTTTTCATCCAGCCAGCGCTGCCCTTCAGCGGTTATCGCAATTCTCTTACGCCCGTTCTCTTCGTCCGTAATGGTGATAAACGTCTGATCCTGCAGATAATCCAGAGTTGGGTAGATCACGCCCGGGCTTGGGGTGTAGTTCCCCTGCGTCAGGTTCTCAATCTCTTTGATCAGCTCATATCCGTGGCTGGCATTGCGCGTCAGGATATCCAGGATCACCAGCCGCAGGTCGCCGTGGCCAAAAAATCGTGGTCGGCGTCCACCGCCGTCGTGTTCGTGTCGCATAGTGAACCTCATAATTTGATATATCTAAACTATATCGTAGATATATTCAGATGCAATCTAAAAGATCTTGCATTCCTGGTTAATAGCAATCATTATCATTAAAAAATCAATTTCGATATATCGTATTCACCTGAGAAGGGCATAAACATGACATCAACCCGTTACCCTCAACGTGTCCGCAACGACCTGCGCTTTCGCGAGCTGAACGTGCTCCGCGTTGAGCGCGTCAGCGCGGGCTTCCAGCGCATCGTTCTCGGCGGCGAGGCGCTGGAAGGGTTTAGCTCCCGCGGCTTTGACGATCACACAAAGGTCTTTTTCCCGGCACCGGGCACGACCTTTGTGCCGCCGGTGGTGACCGAGGACGGCATCGACTGGGGCGAAGGCGTGCGTCCGCAGGCGCGTGACTATACGCCGCTGTACGATGAGGTGAAGCATGAACTGGTGCTGGATTTCTATGTGCATGACGGCGGCATTGCCAGCAGCTGGGCGCTTGCGGCGAAGCCCGGCGACAAGCTCACTATTGGCGGCCCGCGCGGATCGCTGGTGGTGCCGGAAGATTACGCCTGGCAGCTCTACGTTTGCGATGAGTCCGGCATGCCCGCGCTGCGCCGCCGTTTAGAAGGCATCGCAAAACTGCCGGTGCGCCCGGACGTTCATGCGGTGGTGACCGTCAGCGATGCGTCTTATAAGGACTATCTGGCGCACCTGAGCGAATTTAACATCACCTGGGTTGTGGGCCATAGCGAACAGGCGGTAGCGGACCATCTGGCGACGCTGGTCGTGCCGGAGGCGGATTACTTTATCTGGCTGACCGGAGAAGGGAAGGTGGTGAAAAACCTGAGCCGTCAGTTTGAAACCGAGGCGATCGATCATCAGCTGGTGCGTGCCAGCGCATACTGGCACGCCAAATAATCAGGCGGCGGACTCCAGCTGCGCTTCGCTCACCTGATGTTCGAGCGAGGCTCGGACCTCGTTCAGCGCCTTCTCCTGCTGGGCAAAGTAGGCTTCCATATTGTTCAGCGAGGAGACCAGCAGCCAGGACTCTTCTTTTTCAAGCTCCGCCAGCTCGTTCACCAGGGTGTCGATTTGCTCGCGAACCTGCGCCATTTTTTTGCGGATTCGCTCCAGATCGTTCAGCCTGTCGCTCGCCATCAGCGGCTCAAAGCCCTGCTGCAGGCGCGCCACCAGTGAACGGATTGCTTTCACATCCCCGCGCTGCCTGGCCTGGTTGAGCTGCACCATCCTGGTATTGGCTTCCTCTTTCAGATCGTCCGCAACCAGATCCGGATGGCACAGCTTGCTCGCCTGACGCCACAGGCGTTTCAGCTCGTTCCGATCCTCTTCCGAGAGATCTTTCCCTTTACGCAGACGCACTTCAGCATCGTGATGCTGTTCGCGATACTTCTCGTACTCGTCGTTGGCCTCGTCGCGCGCCTGACGTGCCGGCTCTTCTTCTCGCGTTAAGCCGCTCTCCAGCTCCAGCGCTTCGGCCAGCAGATTGGCGATGAGGTTGCTCTGCTGCTGCAGATGCTTGCGCGCCTCGGCAGCCTGAATGGAATCGGCAGGCAGGTCGCGCCAGCGCTGGGTAAGCGTTGCCAGCACCTCCACCGCCTGCGCCATATAGTGCTGACAGCGACGGTAATCCTCTTCCCGACGACGCGCCTCCGCCTGCTGACGACGCAGGTTTAGCTCCGCCAGCGTTTTGCGCAGGGCGAGGATCTGCTGCATCAGCGGCCCGAGGCGGGAGAAATAGAGATCGTTGAACTCGTCAAGCTGTTGGACGCGGGCGTTACGACGATCGATCAGATCGCGCAGACGCTCCTCCAGCGCTTTCAGCTCCATCTTGCTGGCGGCCACCTGCGGGTCGCGCCACGGGGTAACGGCGCGCTGGCCCTGCAGCCAGGCGGTGATGGCCCTGATGGCCGCGGTATAGTTCTTCTGCTCAAGCGCCACGACGATTGCCTGTAGCTCATCGTCAAACGCTTCATTTTTCAGCCGCGTCAGCTGGCTCTGGATGATGTCGTCATCTTCCAGTTCGATGGCATTTTTAATGATTTCTAGCCGTTTGATCGGTGTGCTCATGATGCCTTTTGCTCTGGCGCTTAAGTATTTGAGTTAAGGTTAGTTGTTGTAAAAACTACAGGAAATAATACACACGGATGATGATCGGCGCGATGGGGGATTTCTTTAGTTTTTAGGGTTTGTGAAGGAGTGGTAGGTATTTTGCGATCCTTCTGGATGGGAGAGCACAGCAACTCCTCTTTCTCTGTGGAGTATCGCCAAGAAAAACAAAAGGGCCGACGATTTCTCGCCAGCCCTTGCTGTATCTTGTGGCCCCTGTTGGGTTTGAATCAACGACCAAGAGATTATGAGAACCATGATTACTTAAGTATAAACAATAATTTATGTGTAAATCAGTGAGTTAAATAAACCAATATACACCAATATTAGCCAGTATTCTTAAGTTCAAGCGACACTTTTGCGACACTAAATTTCTGAAAGTGCTCTGTAGGGAAAAAGCCGTTCAATGCGAGCACGATCGATCCCTCTGTTCATTTTTGCTTCAAACAACAGGTATAGATTAACCTCACACAACCATAATTTTTCGCTGTAAAGCATTTGATGTGTTGAAACATTTGAATGCCTAGATAATAGGATAGAAGAGATTCTGTCCCAGTTTTCAACAGGAAGCGTCAGCCAATGAATTACAAATTCTTCGGGAGCGATTTGACTCAGTATATCAATTGTTGAATATTTTCCCGACTGTTTTCCATCCCCGAGAAGAAGGAACTTAAAATGCTCTATATCTTGATCAAGCGCACACAAGATTTCTTTAGCATATTCTGGTCTTTTGTTTATCTGGCTTAATTTTCTTGATTTTTTAAGATAAGAAATTAAATCACTAATATACTTTTGATAAGTATCTTTAATCCAGTAGGAATATGAATTCGCCCTTGTGTAGATACTATCTGCGAATGGGTTGTATACTAATGGTTCTGGCTGCAGCAATCCTTTTTCTAAAAGCCCATCAATATAATTACATTGGAATGAATATATTTCATCGAAACTCATGTTAATTTCTTGTATTTCTGAAAGCATATAAGTTAAGCAGAAGCAGTGCATCATACCTTCAATATCCGTGACTTTAAAATTTCTAAAATCATCAAACATTTCCTCAATTGCTAATCTTACTATTTCGCTTTCCAAATTGTCAAAATTAATTATTTTTACCCAAGCAGGATGTTTAATTCTTTGAAAGAAATACTTGGATATATTAATTGAGTTGGTTATTTCTCTTACAGGATATCTACCTGAGTCAAAAATATAGCCTAAAAGTTCATTGTTCAAAGATGGATTTCTAATTTCTTCCATGGAATATTTATCAATAAATTTTAATATATTCTCATTTTTCTTTTTTTCATCTTCACTTGCTTTTTCACTCTTGCTTTTAAATGCAATATATTCTAACTGATTTTTTGGCAATATCCTGATTTCATTTGCATTAAGGTTGCCAAGTCTAAACTCAATGTTGAGTATACAGAAATAATTAAAAAGAGCTTGCATTGCTAAAGTGTTTTTAATATGCGCCGGCTCGAGACACTTAAGAAGTCTACTGCAATCACTAATAACACATTTCAAGATTCTTAATGAATGGCAATTGGATTTTTTAAATGATTCTAATATCAATGATTTGGCGTGTGAGTAGTTATTAAGATTCTGATTTTCTTTAAAGAAAGATACTGCTGCCTCATCGATTTGAGGTTCTATTTTTATAGTGTGTCCGACAATTTTTTCTTTAGTTTTGATAAATTCATGATGGGTTTTTATGTCATGAGCTAAAATTATAACTTTACATTGATGATGTTCGACGTACTGATTAATCACCCCTAAAATATCATTGTTTGGAATTGTACAGCGTTCGAGATCATCAAATATTAATACTTTTTCTTTATTAACTGTCTGTTTTATTAATGGCCCTAACATGTTACTGATTATACTTCCAGCACCGAAAGTAACCCCGCCGACTTCACTTGAAACTTCTTTTGTCATATCAAGTATTTTTTTTGCATAGTTCTTTCCGGGATACATTTTTGAAAAAACAGTACTATAAACTTCTTGGGAGTTATTAATACCGAATAAGCTGACATGGCATTGAAGATTAGCAGGGATTGCTTTAAGAACCTGATGTGTTTTACCAGATCCCCATTCGCCAGTTACTAAAACGGCAAATCCGGGGGCATTCAAAGATAGGTAGTAACTCAAATAACTTTCTAGGTTGGTTTTTTTCACGCGTTAACCTTAATTTTAACTAGTTTGCTAAGGGATTAAGTTTTAATGCTTCGTCTAAGTGGTTTGGTGCAAATTGCGCATAACGCATTGTCATTTTTATATCTGTGTGCCCAAGTAGGCGCTGAAGAACAATAATGTTCCCTCCATTCATCATAAAATGAGATGCAAAAGTGTGTCTCAAAGCGTGCGTGGATTGGCCAGCAGGCAATTCTATCCCTGCGCGTTCAAGGGCTGATCTAAAGGCGTAATAGCATGACTTAAAAAGAGAACCGTTCTTTTTGGGGAGCTCCGCTATGATTTCTGATGTTACCGGAATGGTAAGGTTGCGCTTACCTTTAGTTTTTATAAAAGTTACTTTTCCAGCTGTTATTTGGCTTCTCTTTAAATTTTCCGCCTCGCTCCAGCGAGCGCCCGTAGCGAGACTAATTTTGACAATCATCTCTAAATCTCTAGCAGAACTGCGGCGGCATTCCTCCAAAAGCTTATCAATCTGCTCAACCGTCAGATACTCCTCATTCAACTTGCCGAGTATCGATAAAGGGTCTTCGCATTCTTTATTAATTCTACGTAACCATTCTAAAGCTTTTACATGCTTTGAACCTTCGGGAGCATGTCCCGGAGCATCGGCATAGAAAAAAAGACTATCTAACCCAGCGTGGGTTTCTACGGATGATATGTGATCGGCTACAACTGACACTAAAGGCTGCGGAATTTTTCTTTCCATTTTCCTCTAACTCGTCGTTTGAAAGGTTGGTGCGTTGGCTCGCATTGGCTAAGGAGTGCAACACTTTTGCGACACAACGGAAGAGAATAGCTAGTTTTACAAGAATTTATGATGGAGATGTTGCTGATACTAAAGGGAAAATTTGGTGGCCCCTGCTGGACTTGAACCAGCGACCAAGCGATTATGAGTCGCCTGCTCTAACCACTGAGCTAAGGGGCCGTGGCGGTGAATTATAAAGTAACTCCCCTCAGCAATCCAGCCATTCACACCTGCCTGCTGTTTTTATAAACAATGCATAATCAATCCTTTATACTTCCTTAACGATGTATCCATTGGGAGTAAAGATGATCAACGACATTCTGGCCCCGGGCCTGCGGGTGGTGTTCTGCGGAATCAACCCCGGCAAGTCCTCGGCGCACACCGGTTTTCACTTCGCCCATTCGGGAAATCGCTTCTGGAAGGTGATCCATCAGGCAGGCTTTACCGACAGGCAGCTCAAGCCCGAAGAAGAGCAGCACCTTCTGGATACGCGGTGTGGGATCACCATGCTGGTCGAACGCCCCACGGTGCAGGCAACGGAAGTAAACCTGCATGAGCTGCGCACTGGCGGGCGTGAGTTGATCGGGAAAATTGAAGACTATCAGCCTGCCGCGCTGGCGATCCTCGGCAAGCAGGCCTACGAGCAGGCGTTCAGCCAGCGCGGGGCGCAGTGGGGCAAGCAGAGTATAAGCATCGGCGTCACGCAGGTATGGGTGTTGCCGAACCCGAGCGGATTGAACAGGGCAACGCTGGACAAGCTGGTTGAGGCGTATCGGGAACTCGATGAAGCCCTTATCGTGCGCGGGTTGTAGCTGCCGGAGCCAGAGGCTCCGGCATCATCATCAGAACTCGAAACGGGCACCCATGTTGTAGCGGCGTCCTTCCAGGATGGAAGACTGGTTGTAGGACGTTTTGTATATCGGGTTTACGTCGAACAGGTTGTAGACCCCCGCCATCAGCGTGATGCGCTTGTTGAGGTGGTAGCGTGCGCCCATGTCGACCAGCGCATAGGCTTCTGTGGATGTCGATTTGCCGGTGTTTGGCGTATTGCTGCGCCAGCTGGCTTTGGTCCACAGCTCAAGGTCGTTAAGCGCGCTCCACGTCAGGGACAGGTTGGCCATGCTGCTCGGGAATTCGTTCAGCGCTTCACCCTTGTACTGACCGCTCTTTTGCTCGCTGTGGGTGTAGGTATAGTTCGCGTTCGCCTTCAGCGCTGGCGTCACCTGCCAGTCGCCGTTTAGCTCCAGGCCATAAATCTCCGCGTCGCTGACGTTGAAATACTGGGAGACCTCTTCTGCTTCATACCCGTTGTACACACACTTCTGCGTGGCGGTTGCCGTACAGATGGTGTAATCGCTGATCTTGTCTTTAAATTTGGTGAAGAACACGGTGGCATCCAGCGCAAGAGTGTCCTCCTGCCAGTAGACGCCCAGCTCGGTGTTGACGCTCTGTTCCGGCTTCAGGTCATCGTTGCCTATGCCGATAAAGGAGTACGGATAGGCGCCGTAGACGCTGGTGAAACCTTCGTTGTTCTCACGCAAATCCGGTTTTTTATAGCCTGCCGATACGCCGCCCTTCAGCGCCCAGCTTTCATCGAGGGTCCAGTTACCGTAGAGCTTCGGCGTCACGTGGTAGCCAAAGTAGCTATCGTGATCCAGGCGTGCAGAGGTCGTCAGGATAAAGTCAGGCACCATCATCCATGCATCTTCGGCAAAGACTGCCCAGCCGTTGCGGGCGATCTTGCTGACCGGGGTCACGCCCGGCACTTCCTTGTCTGCAATACCGAAGGTGTCGTCCAGTTCATTGCGCGTGAAGTTAATCCCCAGCGTCAGCTTGTGATCGCCAAGCGTAAAGGTGTTCGCGCTGTTGGCCTCGTAGTTTTTTTGCTTGATGAACTGCGAGCTCATGCCCGGCACGCGATATTCGGTTTTGGCGTTCTCGTAGCTGACGAAGTTCTTCACCTCCAGCAGATCGTCGCCGTACCAGGCGTGCTGAGCGAGCGACGCGGCATCACGATCGAAGTCCCACTGCCAGGCTTTATCGTTGTGCGATTTTACCTGGTGCCCCTTAACGACGTTCAAATCCCACAGCTGGGTATCGGTCGGAGACATATTGATGGTGGCATCCAGGTTCCCGGCCTGGTGCTTCACAAAGCGCTCGTCGTTCTGGCTGTCGTCATCGCGACGGTCAAGATAATCCGCCGCCACGCTCACCCCGAGCTTGCCCGGAATGACTGGCCCCATCAGGAAGGCGTTGGTCTGGTTGGTGTTGCCGTACTCGCTCTTCTCCTGCAGGAAGTAGTTATCTTCCAGCACGCCGGTCCATTTATCCAGGTTATAGCCTTTTTTGGTGATGACGTTGACCACGCCGCCGATAGAGTCGGAACCGTACAGCGAAGACATCGGCCCGCGAATCACCTCGATGCGCTCGATAGCCGCCATCGGCGGAAGGAAGGCCGCTTCAGTACCGATGTGGTGCCCGTAAGGACGGGATTCGCGGGTACCCTGTTTGATGCCGTTGACCATGTAAGAGGTATAGGTCGAGTCCATACCGCGCATCTGGACGTCGCCCGTGGCAAGGCTTCCGTTACCGTTGCCCACCAGGACGCCGGGCATCTCGCGCAGCGCTTCGGTGACGTTTTGATTCGAACGGGTGTTAAGCTCTTTTTCGCCGACGACGGAGATGGTGGCCGGTGCCTCGCGGCGCTCCTGTGCAAAACCGGTGGCGGTGACCACGAGCCGATCTTCATCAGCAGGCGTTGTTTCTTCAGCGAAAACGGTCGCAGGAAGGGTGGCGAGGGCGAGCGACATCGCCAGCGCCGTACGTGTCTGGTTAATCACAGCGTGCTCCTCAGAATTGGGTTAGATCGAGTTTGAGCACGTAGTCAGCCTTGTTGGCTTTCTCATCCTGCTTCACGCTGACGAACAGCGTTTTACCGTCAGGTGAAAGCACCATGCTGTTCGGCATGGCTGCCGTTTTGACGGTGTGCTTCAGGCTGTAGTTGCTGGCATCGATAATGCTGATCTGACGGGCATTGCGGTGGGTGACATACACTTCGTTGCGCGCGGCGTTGTAGACCGCGGCGATAGAGTTCGGGGTTGGGACGCGATGAACGATCTTGCCGGTGCCGAGCTGCACAACCAGCACGTCGGCAGTATTGGTATCCGCGATAAAGCCGACGCCTTTGGCGGTATTCATGGCGATATTCAGGAAGTAGTGCTTAGGTTCGGATGGGTCAACCTTCACGCGGGAAAGCACCTGGGACGTTTTGCCATTCAGAGTGACTAACTCGCCTTTGCCGGTGACGGCGTAGACTTTGTCGCCATCTTCATCGACGGCAAAGCCGACCGGATCCATGCCTTTCAGGGCATGCAAAAGCCTCTGGTTCTGCGTGTCGACAACCCACAGCACGCCTTTACCTTCACTGCCGATGCCGGAGACATACAGGCGGTGGTGTTTCTTATCAAGAACTACCTCGCGGACGTGTGCTTTATTCTCAGCATCCGCAAGCTGGAGGGTTTTCACTTCTTTGCTGGTGCGGGTATCGAGCAGCGTCACTGAGCCATCCAGCGCGTTGCCTAACCACAGGATATGGTTGGCGTCATCGAGTGAAACCGCAAACGGGCGGCGCTGGGTAGTAATGCGCTCATCTACTTTTAGTGAATCGGCGGCAAGCTGGAACACTTCTCCGGCGGTTTTGTCTTTCTCGAAAGAGGGGGCAGAGGCCGCGTAGAGGGCCTGTTGTCCGGCGTCATAAGCCAGTTCGTAAACGCCGTGACCCAGCGTCTGAGTGGAAAACTGATTTTCCGTGAAGTCCTTTGCCAAAACAGAACCCGCATGAAGGGCTAGGGAAATCGCGAGCGCACAGAGGGATTGATTTTTTAATGTTCTGAAATTCATGTAATTTTTCTTTACAGTAGTTTACGAAAAGAAAAATGATAATGAAAATAAATATCATTTACAATTGCATGTTCGCGCTGTTACCCCTACCAATTTTTGTACTCTGCGGAAAATCCGCAAAAAAAAAGCTCCCCGGAGGGAGCTTTTCAATAACGGGAACGATTAGTCGTCCAGGAAGCTGCGCAGCACTTCAGAGCGGCTTGGATGGCGCAGCTTACGCAGCGCTTTCGCTTCGATCTGACGGATACGCTCGCGGGTAACGTCGAACTGTTTACCCACTTCTTCCAGCGTGTGGTCGGTGTTCATATCGATACCGAAACGCATACGCAGCACTTTCGCTTCACGGGCGGTCAGGCCAGCCAGAACGTCGTGCGTGGCGGCACGCAGGCTCTCGGTGGTCGCAGAGTCCAGCGGCAGCTCGAGGGTGGTATCCTCGATGAAATCACCCAGATGCGAATCTTCATCGTCGCCGATTGGCGTTTCCATGGAGATTGGCTCTTTGGCGATCTTCAGCACTTTGCGGATCTTGTCTTCCGGCATCAGCATGCGCTCGGCCAGCTCTTCCGGCGTCGGCTCGCGGCCCATCTCCTGCAGCATCTGGCGGGAGATACGGTTGAGCTTGTTGATGGTCTCAATCATATGCACCGGAATACGGATGGTGCGCGCCTGGTCTGCGATAGAGCGGGTGATCGCCTGACGGATCCACCATGTCGCGTAGGTGGAGAACTTGTAACCACGACGGTATTCAAACTTATCTACCGCTTTCATCAGACCGATGTTGCCTTCCTGGATCAGATCCAGGAACTGCAGACCACGGTTGGTGTATTTCTTGGCGATAGAGATAACCAGACGTAAGTTCGCTTCAACCATCTCTTTCTTCGCACGGCGGGCTTTCGCTTCACCGATGGACATACGACGGTTAATGTCTTTCACCTGCTCGATGGTCAGGCCGGTTTCTTCTTCAATCTGCTGCAGCTTCTGCAGGCCACGATGGACGTCTTCCTTCACGTCGTGCAGTTTTTCAGACCACGGCTTGTTCATCGCGATAGCCGCGTTGAACCAGGTTTCGCTGGTTTCGTTACCGGTGAAGAGAGTGATGAAGTTCTTCTTCGGCATTTTGCACTGCTCAACGCACAGCTTCATGATGATGCGTTCCTGGGTGCGTACGCGATCCATCATCACGCGCATGCTGTTAACCAGGTAGTCGAACTGTTTTGGCACCAGGCGGAACTGTTTGAATACTTCAGACAGCTTCAGGATCTCTTCCTGAGCGGCGGCGTGGCTGCGGCCTTTTGCCTTGATGGTATCGCGGGCCAGTTCGTACTGGGTACGCAGCTCGCCAAACTTCTCACGCGCCAGTTCAGGGTCGATGCTGTTGTCATCGTCGCTGTCGTCTTCTTCTTCCTCGTCTTCTTCTTCGTCGTCATCCATCTCTTCCTGAGACAGTTCAGAACCGACGTGAGTGGCGGTTGGCGCCATATCTTCTTCAGCGTTCGGGTCGACAAAGCCGGTGATAAGGTCGGAGAGGCGAGCTTCTTCAGCTTCAACGCGATCGTACTGCTCCAGCAGGTAGGTGATCGCTTCCGGGTATTCGGCAACAGAGCACTGCACCTGGTTGATACCGTCTTCGATGCGTTTCGCGATGTCGATTTCGCCTTCGCGGGTCAGCAGTTCAACGGTACCCATTTCGCGCATGTACATGCGGACCGGGTCAGTGGTACGCCCGATTTCAGATTCCACGCTGGACAGTACCTGTGCAGCAGCTTCTTCCGCATCTTCGTCAGTGTTGTTGGAGGTTTCAGCCAGCAACAGATCATCGGCATCAGGTGCTTCTTCCATCACCTGAATACCCATGTCATTGATCATTTGGATGATGTCTTCGATCTGATCTGAATCGACGATATCTTCCGGCAGATGGTCATTGACCTCGGCATAGGTCAGATAGCCTTGCTCCTTACCGCGTTGGACAAGAAGTTTCAGCTGTGACTGCGGGTTTTGCTCCATAAGACGGTATCCACACTTAATTCGTTTGATTGGTGTCGGCGGTGGGGCTGCCAACCTTTAAAGCGAGGGCGTACTTATATTTTTGCCGCTGCCTCTCAGTGCGGCTGCCGGGGGCTTCCCGATCGATATTCGGCACTTAAGCCGTTAAATACTTTTGTCTTTCACTTATTTTCTTGCCAGTTCCTGGTTAATCATCCAGAGCTCCCGGCGTTCTTCGCTGCTTAAGCCGTGCGTGCGCTCGCGAGCGATCAGCTCTTCCTGGCGCAACTCAAGCATCGAATCAAACATATGGTTGAGTGAGTCGGTGAACGTTTTTTCTGCGATATCCTTATCTGCTATATCGTCCCACATCGACAGTTTTTCAAGGGTAGCGGCCTCTTTTGTGCCGCGATAATGTTCTAAAAGTTGTCCGGTGGTCAGACCTGGCTGCGACAAACAAGTGTTGACCAGTTCTGAAAATAAGCCAAGTCCGGGCAATTTTTCGTGGTTCAAACCCGCCAGCGACGGCACCTGCGGAGCAAGTTCGGGGTTTTGGACCAGTAACCCTATCAGTATACGCATGGTTGTGCGTTTTAGCTGAGGCGCGGGGCGAACCGTGCCGTTTTCAGCCTGTTTTGGCATTAAACGTTCAAGCTGGCTGTCATCCAGAATGCCGAGCTTATTGCCTAACTCCTGACGCAGATAGATGCGCAGCGTTTCGCCGGGCACCTGAGTGATTAGCGGCAGCGCCAGCGTGCTGAGCTGCGCGCGCCCGTCAGGGGTACTCAAATCAACCCGCGGCATCAGGCTGTTAAACAGAAACGTGGAGAGCGGCTGTGCCTGCTCCATCCGCGCTTCAAACGCTGCCTTGCCCTCTTTACGCACCAGCGTATCCGGGTCTTCACCGTCGGGCAGAAACATAAAGCGCAGCTGACGCCCGTCGGTCATGTACGGCAGCGCGGTTTCCAGCGCGCGCCAGGCGGCGTCGCGGCCTGCGCGGTCACCGTCGTAACAACAAATCACGTTGTTCGTGACGCGGAACAGCAGCTGGATGTGATCCGCCGTGGTAGACGTCCCTAATGACGCTACCGCGTAGTTAATGTCGTACTGCGCCAGCGCAACGACGTCCATATAGCCTTCGACGACCAGAAGACGCGGAGGTTCCGCATTATCCTGCTGCGCCTCATAAAGACCGTACAGCTGGCGGCCCTTATGGAAAATATCGGTTTCCGGGGAGTTGAGGTACTTCGGCATGCCGTCACCCAGCACGCGACCGCCAAAACCAATCACCCGGCCACGCTTGTCGCGGATCGGGAACATCACCCGTTCGCGGAAGCGGTCGTAGCTTCGTCCCTGGTCGTTGGTGACCAGCATGCCTGCATCGATGAGAGACTTACGATCTTCGCTATTGCCGCCAAAACGCTTTAACACGTTGTCCCAGCCGGGCGGGGCGTAACCAATAGCGAAACGCGCAATGACATCGTCGCTCAGTCCGCGCTTGTTCAGATACTGACGCGCAGGCTCAGCCGCAGAGTGCTTAAGAGACTGTTGATAAAACGAATTCAGGCCATCCAGCAGTTGATACAGCGTTTGCCGTTGATGACGCTCGATCTGACTTGGCCCGCTGCCGGCTTCATAGGGCACTTCAAGGTTATGCATCGCCGCCAGCTCTTCGACGGTTTCAACGAACTCGAGCTTGTCGTAGTTCATCAAAAAATCGACGGCATTACCGTGTGCGCCACAGCCGAAGCAGTGGTAGAACTGCTTTTCACCGTTTACGGTGAAAGAGGGGGTTTTTTCGTTATGGAACGGACAGCACGCATGGTAGTTCTTGCCCTGCTTTTTTAGCTTTACCCGCGCGTCGATGAGATCGACGATGTCGGTTCTGGCAAGCAGGTCATTGATGAAAACGCGTGGGATTCTTCCGGCCATATGCCCCAAAATTTTAAGCGACTTATAAACGAAAACAAGCCGCGCATTCCTTCCGGAAGCACGGCCTTACGACTATTACTCTGTCTGTCAATTGAGGGCTGAGGCCCTCAACCAATTAGTACAGACGAGTACGGCGTGCGTTTTCGCGAGCCAGTTTCTTCGCGTGACGTTTCACAGCGGAAGCTTTAGCGCGCTTACGTTCGGTCGTTGGTTTTTCATAAAACTCACGACGACGAACTTCAGCCAGAACACCTGCTTTCTCGCATGAACGTTTGAAGCGACGCAGTGCTACGTCGAACGGCTCGTTTTCACGTACTTTAATTACCGGCATGTAACTCTCACCTTTAATAAATTCGGTTTGCCGCTGGCATCAACGCCAGCTTATTTCAAAATGGTGCGGAATTTTACTGCAAATGCTGCTGCTTTGTAAAGCACCGATGCGATTTTGAAAGGGACTTTAATAAGGGTGAGGAGTATACACGAGCCTTCTTCCTGGGGCGAACAAAGTTTTACATCAACCCGCCCAGGCTCTACACTGCGCGGTATTGAAACGAGGTAAATCAAGTCATGCGTGTACTGGGTATTGAAACATCCTGCGATGAAACCGGCATCGCCATTTACGACGACGAAAAAGGGCTTCTGGCCAACCAGCTGTATAGTCAGGTGAAATTGCACGCTGACTACGGCGGCGTTGTGCCTGAACTGGCCTCTCGTGACCACGTGCGTAAGACGGTTCCCCTGATTCAGGCGGCGCTGAAGGAAGCCGGATTAACGGCAAAAGAGATTGATGCAGTGGCGTATACCGCAGGCCCGGGCCTGGTCGGCGCGCTGCTGGTTGGCGCTACCGTTGGCCGCTCGCTGGCCTTCGCGTGGGATGTTCCGGCGATCCCGGTCCACCATATGGAAGGGCATCTTCTGGCGCCGATGCTGGAAGACAATCCGCCTGAATTCCCGTTTGTCGCGCTGCTGGTCTCCGGCGGCCATACCCAGCTGATTAGCGTAACGGGCATTGGCAAGTACGAGCTGCTGGGCGAGTCCATCGACGACGCCGCCGGTGAAGCCTTCGACAAAACCGCCAAGCTGCTGGGGCTGGATTACCCGGGTGGCCCGATGCTGTCCAAAATGGCGTCGCAGGGAACGGAAGGGCGTTTTGTCTTCCCGCGTCCGATGACCGACCGTCCGGGGCTGGACTTCAGCTTCTCCGGGCTGAAAACCTTCGCGGCTAACACGATCCGCAATAACGACAACGACGAGCAGACCCGTGCCGATATCGCCCGCGCGTTTGAAGATGCGGTGGTGGATACGCTGATGATCAAGTGCAAGCGCGCGCTGGATCAGACCGACTTTAAGCGTCTGGTGATGGCGGGCGGCGTGAGCGCCAACCGCACGCTGCGCGCGAAGCTCGCCGAGATGATGCAAAAGCGTCGCGGAGAGGTGTTCTATGCCCGTCCGGAATTTTGTACCGATAACGGCGCGATGATTGCCTACGCGGGTATGGTGCGCCTGAATGCGGGCGCAACGTCCGACCTGAGCGTGTCCGTGCGTCCGCGCTGGCCGCTGGCGGAACTGCCGGAGGCGTAATCCCTCACCCTAACCCTCTCCCACAGGGAGAGGGGATCGTTTGATTACACCCGCAGCATCCCTTTCGCTTCCAGAAACGCAATAATCGTCGCTAAGCCGTCACCCGCCTTCAGGTTGGTAAACGTCCACGGGCGCTCGCCGCGCATGCGGTTGGTATCGCGCTCCATCACCTCCAGCGACGCACCGACGTACGGCGCGAGATCGGTTTTATTGATCACCAGAAAATCGGATTTGGTGATCCCCGGCCCGCCCTTGCGCGGAATTTTTTCCCCTTCGGCCACGTCGATCACGTAAATAGTCAGATCCGCCAGCTCCGGGCTGAACGTTGCGCTCAGGTTGTCGCCGCCGCTTTCAACGAAGATCAGATCCAGATTGCCGAACTTCTCGCTTAACGCCTCCACCGCCGCCAGGTTCATTGAGGCGTCTTCGCGGATGGCGGTATGCGGGCATCCGCCGGTTTCCACGCCCACGATGCGCTCCGGCTCCAGCGCGCCCGCCTCGGTCAGGATGCGCTGATCCTCTTTGGTGTAGATATCGTTGGTCACCACCGCCAGATGGTAGGTGTCGCGCATCGCCTTGCAGAGCGCCTCCAGCAGCGCCGTTTTGCCCGATCCGACCGGGCCGCCCACGCCTACGCGCAGGGGATGTTTGTAATCAGCCATGTTGACTCCTCAGGAACGGAATAGTCGTGAATATTGGGTTTCGTGGCGCGCGGAGGCGATGGCCGAAAGCGGCGTCGCTGCCCCCAGCTCGTCGTCACTGCGTAAAAATGCCTGTTCAAAACCAGCGGCGTAGTGGTCGCTCAGTTCGATAATCAGCTGCTGCGCGGCCTGCTGCCCAAACGGCACCAGCTTGACGCCCGCCATCACCGCGCTCTCCATCCAGCTGTAGCCCAGGCTTAGCGCCAGCTCGCGCACGCTAATGCCCCAGCGCACGCCGAGCCACGCCATGCCGCAGAGCTGGCTCTGCATAAACAGCGGTAGCCACGCTGCCGGACAATCCGGCTCCCAGCTTTTGATGAGGCGCGTAAAGGCCGCGCCGCGGTTGCGCTCCTCTTCGCGCAGCTCGCGCGTTTCCCGGCAGGCGAGAAGGTATGCCGTCCAATGTTTTGCCATCGCCAGATCCTGCTGCTCGCAGGCCTGGAACAGCCGGGTAAACAGCGGAAGGTCGACGCAGAAAAAGCTCTGCTCCATCTGCTGGATCTGCCAGCGTTTAAAGGCCTCGGCGTCCGTGACCCAGCCTGCCTCAACGGCCCACTCCAGCCCCTGCGACCAGGTAAACGACCCGACCGGCAGGCTGCTGCTGGAGAGCTGCATCAGGCGCAGCCTCTGGCGGGCGTGCTCCATCAGCTCATCAGCGCCAGCAGGGCGGAGACGATCAGCCCGCCGCCGAAGGTTTTACGCAGGCCGTCGTGACGGCGCAGCAGCAGCCCTGCGGCAAAGCTGGCGCACAGCACCGTGGCGCTGGCGAGCATAAAGCCGCTGGTGAACAGCCAGAAGCTGTGGCCGGACATCTCCACGCCGTGCGCCCAGCCGTGGAACATCGCCAGGGCAGGCACCGCCAGCAGCAGGCGGTTTTCAGTTTTAAACATCATTACGCCGGATACCGCCAGCGAGGCGATAATCAGCATCTCCATGCCGCTAAAGCCGCCGAGCAGGCTGCCCGCAATCGCGCCGACAAGCATCATGCCGAGGGTGGCAAACGGCAGCAGAAGCCTGCGACCGCTCAGGGCAGAGAGCACGCCCGCGCCGGTCAGCATCAGCAGGTGATCGAGCCCGGTCAGCGGATGGAGAAAACCGGCCTGAAAGCTGTCGGTGCCGTGGCCGGGATGGGCGAGCGCCGGAACGGAAAAGGCCAGAAGCAGCAGAGGTAAATACTTACGCATGATTGATCCTTAATGTGAATGAGCGTGAGAGTGGCTGTGGGCATCGCTGGTATAAGCGCCCGCTTCCGGTTCAAACGGCAGGCTGGCGTAGGCCACCTCCAGCCCGAACTGGCGCAGCATGTCGTCAAGAACGTGGTCGTGGTGATAGCGCAGCTCGCCGGGCATGATCTGCAGCGGCACGTGGCGGTTGCCCAGGTGGTAGCAGGCGCGGGCGAGCAGGAACGGATCGGCGCAGCGCACTACGGATACGGACTCCGGGGCGGCGAGCACTTCGATCACCTCGCTGCCGTCGTCGGTGGTCAGCAGGTCGCCCCCGCGCAGCAGCAGGCCGCGCGGCAGCATCAGCCCGGCTTCGCGACCGTCGTTCAGCGATACGCGGGCGCGGCTTTTCACCCGTACGTCAATCGGCAGCGTGACGCTGGCGGTGACGGGGTGGGCATGGTCCAGGCGTTGGGTTAAATAGATCATTATCACTCCTCAAAACAGGAAATAGCGTTGCGCCATCGGCAGAACGTCAGCCGGTTCGCTGGTTATCAGTTCGCCGTCGACGCGCACCTCGTAGGTTTGCGAGTCGACGGTGATATTCGGCTGCAGGCCGTTGTGGATCATGTCCGCCTTTTTCACCGTTCGGCAGCCTTTCACCACCGCGGTGGCGCTCTGCAGGTTGAGCTGCTGCGGGATGCCGTTCGCACTGGCGGCCTGCGAGATAAACGTCAGCCGGGTGGCGTGGCGCGCGGCGCCCAGCGATCCAAACATCGGGCGGTAATGCACCGGCTGCGGCGTAGGGATCGAGGCGTTGATATCCCCCATCGGCGCACAGGCGATCATCCCGCCCTTGACGATGGTGGTGGGCTTGACGCCGAAGAACGCCGGGGACCAGACCACCAGATCCGCCAGCTTGCCTGCCTCAATTGAACCGACTTCGTGGGCGATGCCGTGGGTGAGCGCCGGGTTGATGGTGTACTTGGCGACGTAGCGCTTCACGCGGAAGTTGTCGTTATCGCCCGTCTCTTCCGGCAGCGCGCCGCGCTGAACCTTCATACGGTGCGCCACCTGCCAGGTGCGGATAATCACTTCCCCGACGCGGCCCATCGCCTGCGAATCTGACGAGGTGAGCGAGAACGCGCCGATGTCGTGCAGCACGTCTTCGGCAGCGATGGTTTCACGACGAATGCGGGATTCGGCAAACGCCACGTCCTCGGCGATATCCGGGTCGAGGTGGTGGCAAACCATCAGCATGTCGAGATGCTCGTCGATGGTGTTCACCGTGTAGGGCAAGGTCGGATTGGTGGAGGAAGGCAGAATATTCGGGTGCGCGCAGGCGGTGATGATATCCGGTGCGTGGCCGCCGCCCGCGCCTTCGGTGTGGAAGGTGTGGATGGTGCGCCCTGCGATGGCCGCCAGCGTGTCTTCGACAAAACCGGACTCGTTCAGCGTGTCGCTGTGCAGCGCCACCTGAATATCCATCTCTTCCGCCACCTCCAGCGAGCAGTCGATCGCCGCAGGCGTCGCGCCCCAGTCTTCGTGGATCTTCAGCCCGATAGCACCGGCGGCAATCTGTTCCCGCAGGGCGTCCGGATTGGAGCCGTTACCCTTGCCGAGCAGGCCGATATTCACCGGCAGGGTATCGGCAGCCTGCAGCATGCGGGCGATATACCACGGCCCCGGCGTACAGGTGGTGGCGTTGGTGCCCGCCGCCGGTCCGGTGCCGCCGCCGATCATGGTGGTGACGCCGGAGACCAGCGCCTCTTCCGCCTGCTGCGGGCAGATCCAGTGGATGTGGGTGTCGATCCCGCCAGCGGTGACGATCTTCCCCTCGGCGGCGATGACTTCCGTTGCCGCACCGATCGGGATCGTCACGCCGGGCTGAATGTCCGGGTTGCCGGCCTTGCCGACGGCAAAGATCCGCCCGTTCTTCACGCCGATATCGGCCTTGACGATCCCCCAGTGATCGACGATCAGCGCGTTGGTCAGGACCAGATCCACGCACCCGTCAGCGGTCATTTGACCCTGACCCATGCCGTCGCGGATCACCTTTCCGCCGCCGAACTTGACCTCTTCGCCGTAGATCGTGAGATCGTCCTCCACTTCGATCCACAGCTCGCTGTCGGCCAGCCGAACTTTATCCCCGGTGGTGGGGCCGAACATATCGGCATACGCCCGGCGTGAAATGTCAGCCATGTTTCACCTCTCCCATTACGTCACCGCGAAAGCCGAAAATGCGCTGCGCGCCCGCGATCTGAACCAGCGTCACCTCGCGCTTCTGGCCGGGCTCAAAGCGCACGGCTGTGCCCGCCGGGATGTTCAGGCGGTAGCCCTTGGTGGCTTCCCGATCGAACTTCAGCGCCGGATTGACCTCGTAAAAGTGGTAGTGCGATCCAACCTGGATCGGCCTGTCGCCGTGGTTTTCGACGATCGCGATTTGGGTTTCTCGCCCGACGTTGAGAGCAATAGTGCCGGGCTGGATCTGGTATTCGCCTGGGATCATCATGCGCTCCTTAGACGATAGGGTTGTGGACGGTGACGAGCTTGGAGCCGTCCGGGAAGGTGGCTTCGACCTGAATATCCGGGATCATCTCCGGCACGCCCTCCATCACCTGATCGCGCCTCAGGACGTGGCGGCCTGCCTCCATCAGCGAGGCAACGGTTTCGCCATCGCGCGCGCCTTCCATGATGAAGGCGCTGATCAGCGCGACCGATTCCGGGTAGTTGAGCTTTACCCCGCGCGCAAGGCGGCGCTCGGCAACCAGCGCGGCGGTGAACAGCAACAGCTTGTCTTTTTCTCTGGGGGTCAGTTCCATAACGTTTCTCTTATGTCTGCCAGATGCGGGGTGAACAGGCGGCTTTGGTGGTTAAAAGGGGGCGAAGCGACTGCCAGATCTCGCGCATCGCCCGCTGGCAAATCAGGTTATCGTGGGAGAGAAAGCGCACCGACAGCAGGCCATCGGTGAGCGTTGCCCCCGCATAATTTTCCAGCGGGGCGAGCCGTTCGCGCACCGCGTCGAGATGTTCTTCCCGGGCAGGATAAAACAGCAGGGTGCCGATCCACGGATGCCCGGCGACGGGCGTAAGATCGCCATCGCTGAGGTGCTGGCGTTCAATCAGGCGCGGTTCATCATCCACCCACACCTCAAGGCGGCTTTCCAGCGTGCCGTGGCTGAAGGTTTCGTTAATCACCGGGCGGCCCAGGCAGTAAAGCTCCCAGGCCAGCAGCGTGCTGGAGGCCTTAAGATGAAAGACGGAGCGCAGCATCGCGTTTGCACCGGGAAAGATAATGGTGTCCTGCGGCAGCCACTCCAGCGTGGCGTTTTCCTCAAGGTAAAAATGCTGGCTCAGACGCGCCTGCGGGCCGCTGCTGCGATAGAACTTGCTGGCGCCGGGCATGGTGATAAGCGCGTGGCTTTTGGCGTCCAGCCGAACGGAAATGTCCAGCGTATCGCCGCCCACAATCCCGCCGGGCGGGTGCAGCAGGTAGAGGTGGCAGGTTTCCCCTTCGGGATAAAACGGACGCTGGACGGTAAGCGGCCCGACGTGGTGGGCGGAGTGCAGGAGGGTTTTCTCAGGGGTATGACAAAACTGGAGGGCAAGCGATGCCTGCCAGCCTTTATACGTATTATCAGTGACCTGAGTTGCTAACATGCTGCATCCATTTCCACACCATCGGGATACTTTTCAGTATGCCCTGGCGGAAATGAAGGCTGTCATATGAGTCGCTTATGGATAAAAAACGGCTGATGTGATTTTCGCCCGGCGGCGCTACGCTTGCACGGGCCTACAGGGTAATGTGCAGTGTAGGCCGGGTAAGCGCAGCGCCACCCGGCAGGAAAGGCTAGCGATAATCCTCCGCATCCACATCATACCCGGACGGCTCCCAGCGGATCGCCAGCAGCGACGCCAGGCCGATAAACGGCGCCAGCGCAATCACCCAGAACACGGCGGTATCCAGCGAGGCGACCAGCAGCGGGAACAGGAACAGCGACAGCGTCGAGCTGCTGCGCATCAGCGTCTGGTTGAGGCCCACGCCCACGCCGCGCAGCGAGGTCGGGTAGCTCAATGAAGCAAACGTCATGGTATGCGCGCCCGGCCCGAAGCCCTGACCGAACAGGAACAGCGCCAGCATCGCCACGGCGACTACGCCCTCCGCCGCGCCTTCCGGTCGGCCAATCAGCGCCAGCCCGAGCAGCGCCACAAGCTGGCAGGCATAGCCCGCGAGCGACATCCGCCACGCGCCGAAGCGCGGCACGTAGCGTACCGCCAGCAGTCCGCCGACGAAGGCAAACAGCAGGTTAAGCACCAGCGAAATGAGTATGGTGGTGAGCATCGACTGCACGAAGAAGCTGGAGATAATCACCGGCAGGCCAAAGGCCACGGCGTTGTAGGCGAACGAGGAGACGACGGACAGCAGCGTGGCGAGCGTGGTGCGCCGCAGATAGATGCCGCGGAACAGGTTGAGGTAGTTCGACCATTTTGCCTTGTTAACCACCGGCGCGGGCTGGGCAAGCGCATCCTGCGGCACGTGGGCGTTGATATTGTACGACTGGCGAAGGATGGATGCGGCCTCCTTCAGGTTGCCCTGATTGGCCGCCCAGACCGGGGACTCGCTCATGTAACGGCTGCGAATGGCGATGATCGCCAGCGCGGGCACCGCGCCAAAGCCGAGGATGATGCGCCAGAGCCAGTCGCTGTGGCTTTCAGGCAGTACGGCGTAGAAGAAGAGAACCAGTAAGTAGGAAATACTGATGGCCGCATACCAGGTAGGGCACCACATCGCGACGCTGGAGGCCTTATTCCCCGGGCCTTTCAGTTTGGCGAACTCGCTCAGAAAGGCCATCGCCACGGGAAGGTCGATCCCCACGCCGAGCCCCATGACAAAGCGCGCGCCTGCCAGCACATATTCGTTCGGGGCCAGCGCACAGGCGATAGCGGCGACGACAAAGAACACCATGTCGGCCATAAACACGCGGTAGCGCCCGATTTTATCCGTGAGATAGCCGCCGAGCAGCGCCCCGACGATGGCACCAAAGGTAATGGCCGACGCCACCATCCCTGTGCCAGCAGGGGTTAAATTGAATTCGCGGGTAATGTCCTTGATGCCAAACGCCAGCGCGCCGAGATCGTAGGCGTCGAGAAAAATACCGCCCAGCGCGATACCCACCACGATACGGGCGTTGGCCCGGCCCTGAGAACCGTCGTTAACCAGACGTGAAACGTCCGATGCGCTGCGCACCCACCTTATGTCGCCATCCGGGGTGCTTCCTGCCGTTGAAAGGGGAGTTGTATCTGTGATTTCTGCCATTTTTCTTTTTGTGTGGTTGTGTTGTGTCTCTAACAGTTACCACAGGCAGAAGGTGACCAAAATCACATTTGGTTATAAGGCATAACGAACGGTTTATTTAGCGTCTTTCTTTTTACGCTTGAGCTTCGTCCAGATCTTCGTTTCCTGACGCCGCCACAGGCGCTGAATATTGTCGTGATGGCGCAGCAGGATCAGGCAGGAGAGCATCGACACCGGGAAGGTGAACTGGGGTTTGAACCACCATACGTAGAACGGGGCAATCAGCGCGCTGACGATAGCGCCCAGCGACGAGTAGCCGCTCAACAGAATGGTGAGCAGCCAGGTGCCGGCCATTACGCCGGTCAAATCCCAGCCGATAGGCGCAATCGCACCAAAGGCCGTTGCGACGCCTTTGCCTCCTTTGAAACCGAAGAACACGGGCCAGATATGGCCGACGCAGGCGGCGATGGCGATAAGGCCAAGCCAGAACGGCGTGACGCCCAGCGCGTAAGCGCCCCAGACGGGAAGCATTCCTTTCAGAACATCAAAAATCAAAACCGCTACGGCTGCTCCCTTGCCGCCAATTCGTAGTACATTGGTCGCCCCGGGATTCCCGGACCCGCTTTCGCGCGGATCGGGCAACCCGGCGATGCGGCAGACCAGAATGGCGCTGGAGATTGAGCCGCAAAGGTAGGCGAGGATAATCATTCCAGGCGCGATTGCACTCATAACGCTGTTCCGTTTTGAAAATGTATCTGTATTCTCAGCATCTGTGGATAATACGCATAATTCGCCGGAAGTGGTATCCGGTTTAGCCAAAAAGCAGGCAGGTCGTGATGGATATTGTATTTATAGAGCAACTTTCGGTAATCACCACTATTGGTGTTTACGACTGGGAACAGACCATCGAGCAGAAGCTGGTGTTCGATATCGAAATGGGCTGGGATAACCGCGCGTCGGCAAAAAGCGACGATGTTAACGACTGTCTGAGCTATGCCGACATTAGCGAAGCGGTCGTGGGGCACGTGGAAGGGCAGCGTTTTGCGCTGGTGGAACGCGTGGCGGAAGAGGTGGCAGAGCTGCTGCTGAGCAAGTTCAACTCGCCGTGGGTGCGCATCAAGTTAAGCAAGCCGGGTGCCGTTGCGCGCGCCGCCAACGTAGGCGTGATTATCGAGCGTGGCACAAATCTGAAATCAAAGGTTTAACGTCATCATCGTTAAACCATTTTCGTTTATATAGGTCTTAAAGCTGTATCTTTCACGGTAGCCGATGTGGCGACCGTTTTTTTATATCTTTTTAGGGGTTTATAGATGAGCGATATGCACTCGCTGCTGGTGGCGGCAATACTGGGTGTGGTCGAGGGATTGACGGAATTTTTGCCGGTTTCCAGTACGGGCCATATGATTATCGTTGGCCATCTGCTGGGCTTTGAAGGCGATACCGCAAAGACGTTCGAGGTTGTGATTCAGCTGGGTTCTATCCTGGCGGTTGTCGTGATGTTCTGGCGTCGTCTGTTTGGTCTGATCGGCATCCACTTTGGCCGCTTACCGCAGCGTGAAGGGGAAGGCACTGGCCGCCTGACGCTTATCCATATTCTGCTCGGCATGGTTCCGGCGGTGGTGCTGGGCCTGGTCTTCCACGATACCATCAAGTCGCTTTTCAACCCGATTAACGTCATGTACGCGCTGGTGGTCGGCGGCTTCCTGCTGATCGCAGCCGAAGTGCTGAAGCCAAAAGTGCCGCGTGCGGAAGGCCTGGACGATATGACCTACCGCCAGGCGTTTATCATCGGCTGCTTCCAGTGTCTGGCGCTGTGGCCGGGCTTCTCGCGCTCGGGTGCAACGATTTCTGGCGGGATGCTGATGGGCGTGAGCCGCTATGCGGCGTCTGAGTTTTCCTTCCTGCTGGCGGTGCCGATGATGATGGGCGCTACCGTACTCGACGTTTATAAGAGCTACCACTTCCTGACCGCTGGCGACATTCCGATGTTTGCCGTCGGCTTTATCACCGCCTTTATCGTCGCGCTGATTGCCATCAAAACCTTCCTGCAGCTGATCAAGCGTATCTCGTTTATTCCGTTTGCGATCTACCGCTTTATCGTCGCCGCTGCGGTGTACGTGGTCTTCTTCTGACGACCGGCTGCCCTCAGTCTTTTGGCTGAGGGCAACGCTGTTCCTTCCACGCCGCGACGGCCTCAGTTCGCCGTTTCGTCATCTCTTCGCGAATCTCAGGCCCTTTAAATCCTGCCTCAACGACGTCCTTCGTTGGCACCGCTTTTGCCACCTCCCAGGCTTCGCGCAGCAAACGCCCCTGCGGGTAATCGCAGGCCTCAAACCCGGTGCGTCCGCGTACGTCAGCCTCGCTTGTTAAGGCGATTTGCTCTACGCGCTGGGGCTTGCGCCAGGCGTCGATGTTGTCAAACAGCTTAACGATGGTGGCCGGTTTCAGGATCGGGAAGGTATGGATCAGGTCATGGAATTCCGCCACCAGTTTTGCCAGGTCGCGGATCTCATTTGGCACGCGCAGGCGCTGGCAAATTCCCTCGACCAGCTTCACGCCCGCCGGACCGTGCCCGTGGTGGCGCGGCCAAAACTCCTTCGGCGTTAATCCTTTGCCGAGATCGTGGCACAGGGTGGAAAAACGCACGTCCACGTCCGGGCTAAGCATGGCGGCCATGCTCAGCGTCATCAGGGTATGTACGCCGGTATCAATTTCCGGGTGCCACTTCGCTGGCGCCGGTACGCCAAACAGGTTATCCACTTCCGGGAAGAGCACTTTCAGCGCCCCGCAGTCGCGCAGCACCTGGAAAAAGACCTGCGGGTTGCGGGTGGTGAGGGCGTTTTCCGTCTCTTTCCAGACGCGCTCGGGCGTGAGGTGTTCCAGCTCGCCCGCTTCGGTCATCGCGGCCATCAGCGCCAGGGTTTCATCGGCAATGCGGAAGCTCAGATGGGCATAGCGGGCAGCGAAACGCGCCACGCGCAGCACGCGAAGCGGATCTTCAGAAAACGCAGGGGAGACGTGACGCAATATGCGGTTACGCAGATCGTCCTGACCGCCGTAGGCGTCGATGATATGGCCGTCTGCATCCTGCGCCAGCGCGTTGATCGTGAGGTCGCGACGCAGCAGATCCTGCTCCAGCGTCACGTCCGGGGCTGCATAGCAGGTAAAGCCGGTATAGCCAGAGCCGGATTTTCGTTCGGTACGCGCCAGGGCGTACTCCTCACGGCTTTTCGGATGCAGAAAAACAGGAAAGTCGCGGCCTACCTGCTGGTAGCCCGCGTCGAGCATCTCTTCTGGCGTGGCGCCAACCACAACCCAGTCTTTATCTTTGACCGGCAGTCCTAACAACGCATCACGTACCGCACCACCGACCAGATAACTCTTCACGCACTACACTCCCGTTTTCTGTTTTCCCAGATGATACGTAAGTGTGGCAGAGAAGACGAGTTAGTTCATCCAGCGGTCTTTGCGTTTACGGCTTGGGATGAGCATTGGCAGCACGAGACCCAGCACCAGGCCTACGCCCAGCACGCCGCCGCCATACATAAACCACTGCATGATGATGGTGCGCTGCTTGTCATCAAGCTGAAGATTAGCGGCGCTGACTTTTTTCTGCGCGACAATCAGCTCGTTTTTCAGCTTCTGGTTCTCTTCCTTCAGGCCGTTAATCACGCTGTCGCTCTGCGCCACTTTTTGCTGCATTTCAGCCGTGCGCTGGTTCCAGGTGTTATCGATATTGGTCAGCTTGTCGGTGAGGGTTTTCACCTGGTTTTCCAGATCCGGCACGCGGGTGCGCAGGCTAGGCACGTTGCTCAGCTCTTTCAGTGGTATCCAGGAGGTACGGCCCGTACTGTCGCGAACCTGTCCATAGTTGGTGTCGGCATTGGTTTGTAACAGCACCACTTCCTCGCCGGCATTCACCGTACCCACGAGGCGATAATTGTCCCCGGGGCCACTGCGTACCCAGGTGTTGAGTTCATCAGAAACGTAACGCTTCTCTTCAGCGTGGACCGCGGTTGCGGCGCTAAAAGCGAGTAAAGTAAGTCCAATCAGGCGTAATTTAAGCATATCAGTCGTTATTTTCATAAATAGTGGAACGATAGTAGTGGTATCAGTGTCGCTACGCAAAGGATTCATCATCAATCGGAATCATCTGTGTCGTGCTTTTCACCACTTCAAACTTTTACGCCCGTCAAATTGCTCATTGCGTGGTAATTTGGCGCAAAATACTATGTACTGACAAACAAATGGCGAGGAAGTTCGCCTTCATCGACGCGTCTGTGACGCACGCAAAAGTACAAGGCTATGGCACAAGAAATCGAATTAAAGTTTATCGTCGAAAAAGACAGCGTTGACGCGCTCCGTCAGCACCTGAATACGCTTTCCGGCGAACACCATGAACCGGTACAGCTGCTTAATATCTATTACGAAACGCCGGAAAACTGGCTCCGTCGTCACGATATGGGCCTGCGCATTCGCGGCGCAAACGGCGCATATGAGATGACGATGAAAATCGCCGGTCGCGTGGTGGGCGGTTTGCATCAGCGTCCTGAATACAATATCGACATCAGCAAGCCAGAACTTGAGCTGGATCGTTTTCCTGCGGACGTTTGGCCTGAAGGAAAGCTGCCGGAAACCCTATCCGCTGAGGTACGGCCGCTGTTCAGCACCGACTTCTGGCGTGAGAAATGGCTGGTGACGGAAGGCAAAAGCCGTATCGAAATCGCGCTGGATCTGGGCGAGGTGAAGGCCGGTGAATTCCAGGAACCGATTTGCGAACTCGAGCTTGAGCTGCTCGAAGGCGATACGAGCGATGTACTGAAGCTGGCGCGCAAGCTGGTGAACCAGTCCGGACTGCGTCAGGGTAGCCTCAGCAAAGCGGCGCGCGGCTATCATCTGGCAGCCGGAAATGCCCCGCGCGTGGTAAAAGAGACGACCGTCCTGCGGGTCGCTCCGAAAGCCAGCGTGGAGCAAGGTATGGAAGCGGCGCTGGAGCTGGCGCTTTCGCAGTGGCAGTACCACGAAGAGCTGTGGGCGCGGAATGTGAAAAACGCGAAAACGCACGTGCTGGCAGCGATGGGCCTGGTGCGTCATACCCTGGCGCTGTTCGGCGGCATCGTGCCTCGTAAAGCGAGCGCTCACTTACGTGATCTGCTGACGCAAACCGAAACGCTGATGCTCTCCGACGTATCCGCGCAAACGGCGATCTACAGCCCGCAAACCGCCACGGCAAAACTGGCGCTGACCGAGTTTCTGGTGACGCGCGGCTGGCGCGCTTTCCTTGATGCGAAGGCCGAGGCTAAAATCGCCGAAAACTTCAAACGCTTTGCGGATATCCATCTTTCACGCCATGCCGCCGAGCTGAAAACGACCTTTGCCTACCCGCTGGGCGACCAGTATGGCGATCAGCTGCCACGTCTTTCGCGCAATATCGACAGCATGTTGCTGCTGTCTGGCGCCTATGAAGCCAAGGCGCAGCCCTGGCTGGAAAACTGGCAGGGTCTGAAACATGCTATCGAAACCCGCCAGCACATTGAGATTGAGCATTACCGTAACGAGGCTATTTCGCAGGAGCCGTTCTGGCTGCACAGCGGAAAACGTTAACTCTGGCAAGGAACCCCTACAATGCCGCTTTCTTCGCAGTTAGAGCAGCACTGGCAGACCGTTTGCGAACGTCTGCCCGAGTCATTACCGGCATCATCGTTAAGCGAGCAGGCCAGAAGCGTGCTCACCTTCAGTGATTTTGTGCAGGAAAGTATTACTGCCAACCCTGACTGGCTGGCGGAGCTTGAGGGGTCGCCACCGCAGGCAGAAGAGTGGCGGCAGTATGCGGGCTGGCTGCAGGCCGATCTTGAGGGCGTGGCGGATGAGGCGACGCTGATGCGCGTCCTGCGCCAGTTCCGCCGTCGGGTAATGGTCCGTATCGCCTGGGCCCAGTCGCTGGAGCTGGTCAGCGAAGAGAGCACGTTGCTGCAGCTGAGCGAGCTGGCGCAGACGCTGATTGTCGCCGCGCGCGACTGGCTCTACGCCGCCTGCTGCAAAGAGTGGGGCACGCCGTGCAGCGAGGAAGGGGTTCCACAGCCGCTGTTGATCCTGGGAATGGGCAAGCTCGGCGGCTGCGAGCTGAACTTCTCCTCCGATATCGACCTGATTTTTGCCTGGCCGGAGAACGGCTCCACGCGGGGCGGTCGTCGCGAGCTGGACAACGCCCAGTTCTTTACCCGCCTCGGTCAGCGCCTGATTAAAGCCCTGGATCAGCCCACGCAGGACGGTTTTGTCTACCGCGTGGACATGCGTTTGCGTCCGTTTGGCGACAGCGGCCCGCTGGTGCTGAGCTTTGCGGCGCTGGAAGATTATTACCAGGAGCAGGGGCGCGACTGGGAACGTTACGCAATGGTCAAAGCGCGGATTATGGGCGACAGCGACGACGCCTACGCCAACGAGCTGCGCGCCATGCTGCGCCCGTTCGTCTTCCGTCGCTATATCGACTTCAGCGTGATCCAGTCTCTGCGTAACATGAAGGGGATGATTGCCCGCGAGGTGCGCCGTCGTGGCCTTAAGGACAACATTAAGCTCGGCGCGGGCGGCATCCGCGAAATTGAATTTATCGTTCAGGTCTTCCAGCTTATTCGCGGCGGACGCGAGCCGTCCCTGCAGTCCCGCTCGCTGTTGCCAACGCTGGGCGCCATCGAACAGCTGCACCTGCTGCCGGAGGGCGACGCGACCACGCTGCGCGATGCGTACCTGTTCCTGCGCCGCCTGGAAAACCTGTTGCAGAGTATCAACGACGAGCAAACCCAGACCCTGCCGGGCGACGATCTGAACCGGGCGCGTCTTGCCTGGGGAATGCACGCAGAAGACTGGGCGGCGTTAACCGTACAGCTCGATGCCCACATGGCGGGCGTTCGGCGCATTTTTAACGACCTGATCGGCGACGATGAAGGCGAATCGCAGGACGACGCGCTCTCTGAACACTGGCGCGAGCTGTGGCAGGATGCGCTTCAGGAAGACGATACCACGCCGGTGCTGACGCATCTGAGTGACGACGCGCGCCATCGCGTGGTAGCGCTGATCGCGGACTTCCGGCTTGAACTTAACAAGCGCGCCATCGGCCCGCGCGGTCGGCAGGTGCTGGATCACCTGATGCCGCACCTGCTGAGCGAAGTCTGCTCCCGCGACGACGCGCCGGTGCCGCTGTCGCGCATGATGCCGCTGCTGAGCGGGATTATCACGCGTACTACGTATCTGGAGCTTCTGAGCGAGTTTCCGGGGGCGCTCAAGCACCTGATTTCCCTCTGCGCCGCCTCGCCGATGGTGGCGAACAAGCTGGCGCGTTATCCGCTCCTGCTGGACGAACTCCTCGACCCGAATACGCTGTATCAGCCGACGGCGACGGATGCCTACCGCGACGAGCTGCGCCAGTACCTGCTGCGCGTGCCCGAAGAAGACGAAGAGCAACAGCTGGAGGCGCTGCGCCAGTTCAAGCAGGCGCAGATGCTGCGCGTGGCGGCGGCGGATATCGCCGGAACGCTGCCGGTGATGAAAGTGAGCGATCACTTAACCTGGCTGGCAGAAGCGATCATCGATGCGGTTGTGCATCAGGCGTGGGTGCAGATGGTGGCGCGCTACGGCCAGCCGAAGCATCTCGCCGAACGAGAAGGTCGCGGCTTTGCGGTGGTCGGCTACGGCAAGCTCGGCGGCTGGGAGCTGGGCTACAGCTCCGATCTGGATTTAATCTTCCTGCACGATTGCCCGGTTGACGTGATGACCGACGGCGAGCGCGAAATCGACGGGCGTCAGTTCTACCTGCGCCTGGCGCAGCGCATTATGCACCTGTTCAGCACCCGCACCTCCTCCGGCATTTTGTATGAAGTGGATGCGCGCCTGCGCCCGTCCGGCGCGGCGGGCATGCTCGTCACCTCCACGGAATCGTTCGCGGAATACCAGAAGAGCGAGGCCTGGACGTGGGAGCATCAGGCGCTGGTGCGCGCCCGCGTGGTGTATGGCGATCCGCAGCTTAAAACGCAGTTTGACGTCATCCGTAAGGACGTCATGACGACCGCGCGCGAGGGCAGCACCCTGCAAACCGAAGTGCGCGAAATGCGCGAGAAAATGCGCGCGCATTTGGGCAATAAGCATCGCGATCGCTTTGATATTAAAGCCGATGAGGGCGGTATCACCGATATTGAGTTCATCACCCAGTATCTGGTGCTGCTGCACGCGCACGATAAGCCGAAGCTGACGCGCTGGTCGGATAACGTGCGCATCCTGGAACTGCTGGCGCAAAACGACATCATGGACGAGCAGGAGGCGCAGGCCTTAACCCGTGCCTACACCACGCTGCGCGACGAGCTGCATCATCTGGCCTTACAGGAACAGCCGGGCCACGTGGCGCTGGACTGTTTTGCTCATGAACGCGCACAGGTAACGGCGAGCTGGCAGAAGTGGCTGGTGGAACCGTGCGTAACAAATCAAGTGTGATATTATCGCGCGCAAATTGTGAATCTTTCTGGAGTCAGGAATGAAAGTAACACTGCCAGAGTTTGAACGTGCTGGGGTAATGGTTGTTGGGGATGTGATGCTGGACCGCTACTGGTACGGGCCGACCAGCCGCATCTCCCCGGAAGCACCGGTGCCGGTGGTTAAGGTCGACACCATTGAAGAGCGTCCCGGCGGCGCGGCAAACGTGGCGATGAACATCGCTTCTCTGGGCGCGCATTCGCGTCTGGTGGGCCTGACCGGTATCGACGATGCGGCGCGCGCGCTGAGCAAGTCGCTGGCGGATGTGAACGTGAAGTGCGACTTCGTTTCTGTTCCGACCCACCCAACGATTACCAAACTGCGCGTGCTGTCGCGCAACCAGCAGCTGATCCGCCTCGACTTTGAAGAAGGTTTCGAAGGCGTTGATCCTGAGCCGCTGCACGAGCGCATCACCCAGGCGCTGGGCAATATCGGCGCGCTGGTGCTGTCCGACTACGCCAAAGGCGCGCTGGCAAGCGTACAGACGATGATTCAGCTGGCGCGCAAGGCCAGCGTGCCGGTACTGATCGACCCGAAAGGGACTGATTTTGAGCGCTATCGCGGCGCAACCCTGCTGACGCCAAACCTCTCTGAGTTTGAAGCGGTGGCGGGCAAGTGCAAAACCGAGGAAGAGCTGGTTGAGCGCGGCATGAAGATCATCGCTGATTTCGAGCTGTCTGCGCTGCTGGTGACCCGCTCCGAGCAGGGGATGACGCTGCTGCAGCCGGGCAAAGCGCCGCTGCATATGCCAACGCAGGCGCAGGAAGTCTACGATGTGACCGGTGCCGGTGATACGGTGATCGGCGTGCTGGCGGCGACGCTGGCGGCTGGGAATTCGCTGGAAGAAGCGTGCTACTTCGCTAACGCCGCGGCGGGCGTTGTCGTCGGTAAGCTCGGTACGTCAACGGTGTCGCCAATCGAGCTGGAAAACGCGGTGCGCGGGCGTGCGGATACCGGTTTTGGCGTGATGAGCGAAGATGAGCTGAAGGTGGCCGTTGCCGCCGCGCGCAAGCGCGGTGAGAAAGTGGTAATGACCAACGGCGTGTTCGACATTCTGCACGCGGGCCACGTCTCTTATCTGGCGAACGCGCGCAAGCTGGGCGATCGCCTGATTGTGGCGGTCAACAGCGATGCCTCGACCAAACGTCTGAAGGGCGAAACGCGGCCGGTGAATCCGCTGGAGCAGCGCATGATTGTACTCGGCGCGCTGGAGGCGGTGGACTGGGTGGTGTCGTTTGAAGAAGACACGCCGCAGCGCCTGATTGCCGGTATTCTGCCGGACCTGCTGGTGAAAGGCGGGGATTACAAGCCGGAGCAAATCGCGGGCAGCGAAGAGGTCTGGGCCAACGGCGGTGAAGTGATGGTGCTCAACTTTGAGGACGGGTGTTCAACCACCAACATCATTAAGAAGATCCAGAAAGACAGTCAGTAAAAAACGGGCCAGTTGGCCCGTTTTTTTATGTCGGGTGGCGGCTGCGCCTTACCCGACCTACGCGTTCATGTAGGCCCGGTAAGGCGTAGCCGCCACCGGGCACATCAGGCCGCACTTACTCCTGGTCGTCCACCGGTGGAATAGCAGGTGCAGGCTTCACTTCTTCCGGTGCATTGCGGTTTTCCAGCTCGCTCAGACGCTGTTCCAGCAGCGCCAGCTTTTCGCGGGTGCGCAGCAGAACTTGGGTTTGCACGTCAAACTCTTCGCGGCTGACTAAATCAAGGCGAACCAACTGCGCCTGCAGGGTCTGGCGGATTTTCTTTTCAACGTCATCACCAAACTCACGAATGCCCTTCGGCATGGACTCATGAACCTGACGCGCGATCTGCTCAATTTTCTTTGGGTCAATCATTGTCGTTTCCCTTGATGAAAAGGTGTTAGTGCCTATTGTAGCGCGTCATGCCGCGGGTTAAACAAAATTGTTTGAAGCTTATGCATTGCCCAGGGTAATCAATAGCGTTATAGTTATCTCGCTTATTCTCAGGGCGGGGCGAAATTCCCCACCGGCGGTAAATCAGCTTAACGCTGAAAGCCCGCGAGCGCTTTGGGTGAATTCTCAAAGGTCAGCAGATCCGGTGTAATTCCGGGGCCGACGGTTAGAGTCCGGATGGGAGAGAGTAACGATCCAGTCGGGCTAGGGCCCGCTCACGTTATCTTTTTGCCGCTTATACGGCGCTCCTAAGACTGCCCTGATTCTGGTAACCATAATGTTAATGAGGTTTTTTTACCATGAATCAGACGCTACTTTCCTCTTTTGGCACTTCAACTGAACGTGTTGAACATGCACTTGATGCGCTGCGCGAAGGCCGCGGCGTGATGGTGCTCGACGATGAAAACCGTGAAAACGAAGGCGACATGATTTTCGCCGCCGAAAACATGACCGTTGAGCAGATGGCGCTGACCATCCGTCACGGCAGCGGCATCGTATGCCTGTGTATTAATGAAGACCGTCGTAAACAGCTCGATCTGCCGATGATGGTTGAGAACAACACCAGCGCCTTTGGTACCGGCTTTACCGTGACCATCGAAGCGGCGCACGGCGTGACCACCGGCGTGTCTGCGGCTGATCGTCTGACTACCGTGCGTGCAGCCATTGCTGACGGCGCGAAGCCATCCGATCTGCATCGTCCTGGCCACGTTTTCCCACTGCGTGCGCAGGCGGGCGGCGTGCTGACCCGCGGTGGCCACACCGAAGCGACCATCGATCTGGTAACGCTGGCAGGCTTCAAGCCCGCTGGCGTACTGTGTGAACTGACCAATGATGATGGCACCATGGCGCGCGCGCCAGAATGCGTCACCTTTGCCCGTCTGCACAACATGCCGGTCGTGACGATTGAAGATCTGGTGGAATACCGCCAGGCGCACGAGCGCAAAGCCAGCTGAAAGCGCTGATGTGAAAAAGCCGGGGAAACCCGGCTTTTTTGTTTCTAGTGGTAGTTAATTTTAAACAGCACGACCGTTTCGAACGGGCCTGACTGGATGGCTTTTCCCTCCACGGGCGATAGCTCAGCCGTGTACGTCTGATTGTATTGCAGCGTACTGCCCGTGAAATCAGCATACTCTTCATAGTGGTTGAAGGTATAAGGCTCTGTACCATTGAGGATCCGCAGCTTCAGCCCATTGCCGATCAATAATGCCGTATCGTCAGCACTCAGTGATTCTGTGGTGTAGAACGATGAATCCATTTTAAATCCATCCGAACATTGCGCATCCTGCACTTTGGTTGTTCTCACCGAGAACGTGCGGGTACGCTTCTGCTGATTCACAATATCCCGTGCGCTAAAGGTACCAAAATCAATCTCCTGGTTTTCCGGGTATATGCTGAACGTTGCCCCGCAGTCCAGCACGGTAATGTTTTGCAGGCCGTTAATATGGTATTTGAGGTTCTTTGCGTCGGCCATTTGGTTAACCCCGCCCTTGCCATCGAACTGCACAACGATGTAATCGCCGAGCGAGCTGACATAGCCATGTGGGGGAATTGCCTTAATTTTTACAAACAGGCGCAATCGGGCCACAAATACCCGTGAGGTATGGATATCATCCGGGTTGCCGGAGCAGATGAGGTTTTCCCACCCCATTTGCCGGATCTGAGCGGGGGTATAGATCAGGATGTTATCGTTATCCAGACACTGGTGTGTATCAACGCCGTTGGGCTGGCCTGTTGCATCGTAATCCATCCCCTCGTAGGTCACACCAAGTTCGTAATAAGGATCTGAGGCAGCAGGGTAAGGGTTTACCCAGGCATAGACATCCTCCGGTTCAAAATCACCGACAACGTTGTGGTTGCAGGTCACCGGAATTTTGATGTCATCCGACTCCCAAATTTTTTGACCCACCTGCGCGTTACTAGGGATAGCAAAAGGCGTGATGGTTTTGGTCTCTTCAACGGGACCGCCAGAGCCACCCAGATAGCAGTCGAGCGCCAGCGCCTCTTTTAAAGGCAGTACAGAAACCAGCAGAATAAGAAGTACCTTAGTGAGCTTTCGCATCTTTATCGATCTTCCGTTCGGTAAGCGTGCATTGAGCCGTTCCGGCGCACTGCGCGTCGACTTTTTTCAGCGCACCGTAATCGTCGATATAACCGATGCTGTAATAGCTACCGTGATAATCACCGGTAGAGGTCGTTGCCGTCGCGAAAGGCGCAATCATCAGGCTGTCGAAGCCCGGCAGCATGGATTTCGCATTCTTGCTGAGCCACGCCAGGGTGATGTAATAGGGCGTAGGGTTGTGCACGGTCAGCCCTTTCGCATTGGCTGAAACCTCCATGCGCATTTCCGCCAGCTCGCCAGGCTTTTTGGTGATGGATTTAGGACGCCAGAACAGCTTGATGCGGCTCTGCATCGCCACCTGCATGACGCTGCGTTCATCGCTGGCGCTGGTGCTTTTGGGGGGCACTTCGCGCAGGTTGAAATAAAAGAGCGATTCCCTGTCTTTCGGCAACTGGCTGGTGGCCGCTTGCTTAACTATCCTGACCTGAGACGCTGATCCGGCTTCAATGCGCTGAATAGGCGGAAGCGCCATAAAGTGCGTGTCATCTTTGCGCCCGTTTTCATCTTCAATCCATGAAAGGGCCAGATAAGGCTGTGCCTTACTTTGATTATCAACTTTCAGGCTGCTGGCCTTATCGCTTTCTGGAAAAACAATCCGCGTGCGGTCCAGGTTAACGGCTGCGTGAGTGGTGAATGCGGCACCGATTAACAACAGGCACAGATTCTTCAGTGGGGTGAGTTTCATCATGGTTTCTTACTGACATGGCAGTATCAACTGCATACTGTTTTCAAGGTGTGAAGGTAGCGTGAAGTGACACTGCTGATTGTCACCCCACGTCACGCGATAGTGTTGTTCTGGCTCTACGGCACCCAGCCAGACGTGGCCATCGTCGGCCACCATCCCAATTTGCCGATCGCTTTCCTGCAGGCGAACAACCGCACCGAGCGCTGGTGTGCCTGTTGGAGTGCGTAAAACGCCCGAAATATCCTTGCCCGCGCGGGTGGCAATCTGACGGTATCCGATAGCCCCCTCTGTCCATGTTGAGGTGACGACGCGGTTGTCCACGTCCACGCCATCAGGCAGGTTATTCATATTGACCTGCACGCTGGCGGGGGAGTAGCTGGAAAAAGAGGGTAAAACGCCAATGCCAAAACGGTTGGTTTCATCCCGGGCCATATTTAAGGGAATGTTGCCCACGCCGTCGGTGCTGACCATCACGCGCGGTTCGTTACCGTAGCTCCGGCGATGCAGGGCGGCGCCTTTCGCTGTTGAGGTGAATGAGCCGTTCCAGCTGGCGCTGAGAGAGTTGTATTCGTCGGCCTTATAACTTCCGGAGAGATTCAGATCGCCAAAGGTAGAATAGTGTTGGTAATTACCGCTGAACTGCGCGCCGGAGTTCGGTTTCTCACTTTCCGTACCCGCCGAAACGCCCCAGGTGTTGTTGCGATCGGATGTGTCATACCACGACACTTTCTGCGTCACCGTGTCGCTGTTGTGCAGGTCGTAGTTGAGACGATGGTCGGGGTCCAGAGGCACGCTCAATGAGACATAGAACTGCGTATCATCGTCCTCATCTTCGTAATGCGTCTTGCTCCAGGACAGGGTTACGCCCAGGTTTTTCCAGCGGCCAATATCAAAGTTGTAGCCAGCCGTCACGCTGCCCGTGGTGGAAGGCGAATCATTCCACCAGGTCTGACGCAGCATGTTCACATACAGGTTTAGCGATAGCGCCGAAATATACTGGCTGGCCGTGACGCTCAACGTCTGTTTTTCAGACTGTCGATCGTTGTTGTCATAATCCAGGAAACGGGCATAGCTCAGGAACTGCGGATCGGAATAGCGGTAGCTGGCGAGCGTAAGCTGGCTGCCCGTGGTATCGAAACGTTTGCTGTAGTTAAAGCGGTAGCTGTAGCCCGTCTGGCTATTCTGATGCGGCAATTGGCTGGTGGCCTGGGTGAAATCAAACGAGAGCGCCCCCAGATATTCCATGTTCTGCCCGATCCCGGCGGCGACGGACCGGTAATGGTCTCCGTCGGCAAGGGTCCCACCGTAGAGGGAGGTTTGCGACAGCATGCCCCAGGAGAATTCCCCGCTCATGAACGCGTTGTCTTCAACATCATGGGAGGCGTCTTTGCGCGCCTTCCCCGTTGCGAGTTTATAGCGTACCTGTCCCTTGCGCGTTAAGAAAGGCACCGATTCCGCCGACACCTGGAAGGTGCTCACGCGCCCGTCTTCTTCTGTGACTTTGACGTCCAGCGTGCCCTGTACCGACTGATTTAGATCCTGAATAACAAACGGCCCTGGCGGGACTTTGCTTTGATAAATAACGCGATCGGCGAGGCTGACGGTGACCGTGGCGTTTGTTTGCGCGATGCCGGTAATTTGTGGCGCGTAGCCGCGTAGCGACCAGGGCAACATACGCTCATCGCTGATCAGGGAGGCGCCGGTATAGGTAAAGGCATCAAAAATAGCGGACTGGAAATCCGTTTCGCCCAGCGTAAGTTTTGCACCCAGAGAGGGGAATGGGCGGAACATATAGACGCGCGAAAAGCGTCCGTCGTTTTGTGAGCCTGCGTCAGTATGGGTTTGCGTGTACTGGTAATCGCTGCGCAGCCGCCATGCGCCCATATTCGCACCGGCGGTGCCGTAGGTGTTGGCGTTATCCGTGCTGCTGCCGTTATTCGGCTGGTAATGGCTGGCAAAAAGATTGTAATCCAGCAGGACGCCGGGCACGCCGTTGTCCCAGGTTGAGGGCGGCATCCAGTCGGCAGCACGGTACTGTAACCAGGCCTGAGGTACGGTGACCTTCAGCGTCTGGCTGGATTGCTCGAAGTTAAACTTTATATCCGGTCTGGATGCAAAATCGACGTACCCGTCTTTTTCAGGCAATGCGCTACGGATGTTGTCCTGCAGAGCAAAAGTATCGGCCAGCTCGGGTGGAATACAGACCTGGACGCTATTTTTTATCTGTCGCCAACGAAGCTGCCAACCATTTGCCAGCGGGATATCATTAATTGAGACGGTAACAAAATAGTTGCCCGGCGTAACGGAGATTTGATCTTTAAACAGTGATAAATCGACGCTATCACGCTGATCTTTATCTATTGCGTTAATGTTAAATTCAGTAGAGGAAGCAATTTTCGTCATTAACAGGGACGTAATGATAATTATCCATTGTAATTTATATGTCATCGTCCTGTTACTCAAAAAAAGATATAGAATGCCGGCTGGCATTTAATGTCAGCCGGTTTATACCGTGAAGTGAGGTAATTATTTGTACATCAGAACATAGTTTGCGGTTGCTTCAACCTGACCCGCGGTTGCCGTTTTACCGGTCGCAACTTCCATTAACGCTTTGAAGTGCAGAGTCTGAGTGGTTGAACCTGCCAGCAGTGCAATTTCATTAGCCGCACCCAGCGTGATGTTAGCTTCTGCGTTATCCAGCAGACGAACGCCAACGTTCTGAGCACCGCTTGCATAGGTGTTGCTCATCAGGCTGGTGTCAGTTGCGTCAGTTGCCGCACTAGTGAAGGTCACATCGACTTTGGTAATTGGCGTATCTGTTTCGTCAGCCGGATCGTCAAGCTGGCAGTTCTCCAGGTTGATATCTACCGCGACAGGCGTAGACTTTTTGTTGGCATTGATGACTGCAGTAGTCACTTCACCCAGATCCACTTCTTTATCAACGCTGTCTGGTGCAATACTGCAAGGGGCATCAATAACCACACCTTTGAATTTGATTTTGCCTGAACCCTGGTCGTCAGCAAAAGCAGAACCCGATACGATGGCTGCCATCGCAACCGCTAACAGTACTTTTTTACCCATATACATGAAAATATCCTTTTTCAAATGAATTCATAATCTGAATATTAATTTTCAGAATACGGGAAAAGTATACGGTTTGGCGGAGTGGGATGCGATTAATGTGGCTTAAACTTATTTTAAGTTTCTATTAAATTATAACTTTTAATTATTGTAAGCGTTTGATATTTGCTATCCAGCGCGCAGGGTTACCCTCAGGAATGGGCGATTGTATAGTGGGTAATAATATAAAGTAAATTACTTTACTTTTGTCTAAGAGATATCAACTGCGATAATCAATATCGATAACATTAAATGAACGAGATGGGTGCCTCCGTGTAAAACGGAGGCGACAATCTTTTAACCTATCCCGGCAGTTTGCAGCAACACCAGGCTTAATCCCATCACCGACATCCCGCACAGTACGCCATAGCTCGGGTTATTGTTTGGATCGATCTCTTTCGCCAGCGGCATGAGTTCATCCACCGAGAGGGCAACCATAATTCCGGCTACCGCCGCCATAATGGCTGCCATCACGACCGGAGAGACCAGGCTGCCAAGGATCAGCCACGCCAGCACACCACCGAGAATTTCGGCTATCCCGGATATGCCCGCCCAGAAGACTGCGGTACGTTTTGAACCTGTCGCAGCATAGACCGGCCCGGCAACGGCCAGTCCTTCAGGAATATTATGTAACGCCACCGCCAGGGCGATCCCAAGGCCCATCTCCAGGTTGCTGCTGGCCGTTACGTAGGTGGCCACGCCTTCGGGGAAGTTGTGCAAACTGATACCCAGCGTCAGCAGGATTGCCGTGCGCTTGATATTACGCGGCATGGGGGTAACGCTCTTATGCATTAAATCCTGCGGATGGGCATGGGGCAGCATGCGGTCGAGCGCAAAGTAGCCCAGCAGGCCCAATACAAACATGCCGTAGCCCAGAATGGGCGACATGCCCTCGGTGCCCAGCGCGGCAGGGAGCATCTCCATCAGTGAGATAAGCAGCATAATGCCTGCAGCAAAGCCCAGTGAGAAGGCCAGCACGCGGTTAGACGGCTTTTGCCCCAGCACGCCGAGCAGCGCGCCGATAAAGGTGGCCGCTCCCGCAAGTATTGTCAGAATCAAGGGGACTGACATTTATCTCTCCTTACGCTGTTCCTGATATTCAAAATTTCTGAAGATGATCTTCACGCTTATCTGCGTTCATCCTGACCAGATTGCGCGTACTGTAGAACCATCAAATTGACACCTTCTGTAAGGATATCATCATGTCTTCATCTCGTATGCCAGCGCTGTTTTTAGGCCACGGTAGCCCAATGAACGTTCTGGAAGATAACGTCTATACCCGCGCATGGCGTCATCTGGGCGAGACGTTGCCGCGTCCGAAGGCGATCGTGGTGGTGTCCGCGCACTGGTTTACCCGTGGAACGGGCGTGACGGCTATGGAAGAACCAAAAACGATTCATGATTTTGGCGGCTTCCCGCAGGCGCTGTATGACACGCACTATCCGGCACCGGGCTCGCCCGAGCTTGCACAGAAGCTGGTGGATCTGCTGGCGCCTGTCCCCGTTACGCTGGATAAAGAAGCCTGGGGATTTGATCACGGCTCGTGGGGCGTGCTGATCAAGATGTACCCGGATGCTGATATCCCGATGGTGCAGTTGAGTATCGACAGCACCAAGCCGGCAGCCTGGCACATGGAGATGGGGCGTAAGCTGGCGGCGCTGCGCGATGAAGGCATCATGCTGATTGCCAGCGGTAACGTGGTGCATAACCTGCGTACGGCGCGCTGGCACGGGGAGAACACGCCGTACCCGTGGGCAACATCCTTTAACGACTACGTTAAAGATAATCTGACCTGGCAGGGGCCGAGCGAGCAGCATCCGCTGGTGAACTATCTTGATCATGAAGGCGGTTCGCTCTCTAACCCAACGCCGGAACACTTCCTGCCGCTGCTGTATGTCCTGGGCGCATGGGATGGCCGGGAGCAGATCACTATTCCGGTCGACGGAATTGAGATGGGCAGCTTGAGTATGTTGTCAGTGCAGGTGGGGTGAAAACATGCCCGGTGACGCTACGCTGACCGGGCCTACAAAACCGTAGGCCGGGTCAGGCGAAGCCGCCACCCGGCAGATCTTACTCTACGAAAATATGCGGATAGAATCGTGACAGATCCTGGGTGATCAGCGCGCGATCTTCGCGAATGCCAATCCCGGCAGGCTGGTCGTTGATGAGCCAGCTGCCAATCAGCGTATAGCTGTCACCAAACTTCGGCAGTTGATAGAACGCCTGGACGATCATCCCTTCCTCGCCATAAGGCCCTTCGACCGCTTCCAGCGTTTTACCGTTTTCGATAATCGAGACGTTTGCCCCTTCGCGAGAGAAGATCGGCTTAACGACGTATTTCTCCATCGGCGGGAAATCATCTTCCGCAAAGTAAGCAGGCAGCAGGTTCGGATGGTTCGGGAACATCTCCCACAGCATCGGCAGCAGGGCTTTATTGGAGATAATGCTCTTCCAGGCCGGCTCCAGCCAGCGCACGCCCGCATCTTCCAGCTTGGTGGAGAACATCTCGCGCAGCATGTATTCCCACGGGTAGAGCTTAAACAGGTTGCTGATCACCTGGTCCTGAGTGTCGGTAAACTGACCTTTTTCGCCCAGGCCAATGTCCTCGATGTAGAGGAACTCTGTCGCCACTTCCGCTTCGGCCGCGCAGTCCTGCAGATACTGCACCGTTCCACGGTCTTCTTCCGTGTCGCGGCAGCAGGCAAGGTGCAGCAGGTTGAAACCGTGCTGTTCACGCAGTTCGGCGAAACGCTCAATCAGCTTTTCCTGCAGGCTGTTGAACTGGTCACTGCCTTGCGGCAGGTTTCCGGCATTGACCTGGTCTTCCAGCCAGATCCACTGGAAGAACGCGGCTTCGTACAGGGACGTTGGCGTATCGGCGTTATTTTCCAGAAGCTTAGGTTCACCCACGCCGTCCCATGCCAGATCGAGACGCGAATAGAGCGACGGCTGGCTGGTTTTCCACGACTGGCGCACAAAGCTCCAGGTGTGTTTCGGGATGCGGAATTTGGTCATCAGCGCATCGCTGTCGATAACCTTCTCGACAACCTTCAGGCACATCTGGTGCAGCTCAGCGGTAACCTCTTCCAGTTTTTCAACCTGGGCAAGGGTGAGCTTGTAGTAAGCATCTTCACACCAGTACGGCTCGCCGTACATGGTATGGAAGTTAAAACCGTATTCGGTGGCTTTTTCGCGCCAGTCCGGGCGCTCAACAATACTGACTCGTTCCATGATCAGCCGCCCATAGAGCGAGTTGAAGAGCCGGTCGCGCTACGCTGCATGGTGGTCTGTTTTGCCACAGACTCGCCGAAGCCGCCGCGGGTAATGGTGCTGGTAGTCGCCGGCTTTGGCGCCATCGCCGTTTGTGGTACGGTCGTGGTGCGGCCAGGCGTTGCTGCGCCGTAGTTTTTACCGCTGGCATCGGTGTATTTACCGTATGCCGGGCTGTTTGGGTTTTTGGAGCTAAACAGCGGCTGCTGCTGGTAGCCCGCGCCGCCGCTCATCATACGGCCCATCATGTAGCCTGCCATCAGCGGCATCCAGAAGCTGCCGCTGGACTGCGCCTGCGCCTGGTTTTCTGGCGCCACGCCTGCCTGAGCAGGTGCCTGCTGGCACTGGCCTTCGCCGAATTCAGCGACACAGTCTTCGCGCGAGGCGTATTTCGGCGCGGTGCGTTCCGCTTCTTTCAGGGCGTTGTTATAGGCAGTCGTACACTCAGCGGCTTTGCCGGTGGCGGTAGAGCAGTCGTCGGCGTTCTGATACATCGAGACCGTTTCGTCGCTTTGCTCACAGCCTGCCAGCATAAAAACAGCCGTGATCGCAAAGGCAACAGGAGTGAGGTGGCGCGCGTTCCAGCTTTTGCGGAACGAGGCGTGATTAATCGTTTTTGTCCGTTTCATCTTTGTCTTCCAGGACCCAGTGGTAATAACGCTCAGGATAGAGGATGAGTGGTTGAAAATGAAGCGAAGAGGGGGATTAAGGGGGATCTTTACGTTGGCTTACGTTTGGATGTGATAGGGGTTCCCTCTCCCGAAGGAGAGGGAGGGCAATGCTTAGTTACGGAACGGATTGTTACCGCTGCTGGCAGGTGCGGTTGTACGTGCCGTAGCAGGCTGTGCTGCTGGCGCGCTGTTTTCACCGTTAAAGTTATCTACGGCGGCGGTCTGCTGTGGGTTCTCCGGCGCAACGCTTTCAGGTGACGTTGATACCGGTTTGCCCAGCGCGCTGTTCAGCGACTGCAGATCCTGCTCGTTCAGGGTACCGAGCGCCTGCTTGATGTTCAGCTGGTTAATCAGGTACTGGTAACGGGCGCTGGAGAGCTGCTGCTTGGCGTTGTACAGCGTGGTCGTTGCGTCTAACACGTCAACGATGGTACGCGTACCGACGGAGTAGCCTGCTTCCATTGCGTCCAGGGAGCTCTGAGCAGACACAACGGCCTGTTTATAGGCGTTAATGCTGCTGATGGACGCGTTCACGTTGTTGAAGGAAGAACGCACGGTCTGCACCACGTTACGGTGCGCGCTCTCCAGCTGTTCGCTTGCGCCAACAAAGTTATATTGCGCCTGTTTGACCTGAGAGTTTACCTGACCGCCCTGATACAGCGGCAGAGAGAAGCTCAGGCCCACTTTATTTTGCCCCTGGTTGCTGTCGTCATACTGGGCAGTATTGGTTTTAGAACCGCTGTAGGTGGTATCAGATACGCCGGTAGACGCGCTGAGGCTCAGGGTTGGCAGATGACCGTCCTGCGCCTGGCGAATCTGCTCGCGGGCCAGATCCTGGCTCAGACGTGCCTGCAGTAATGCCAGGTTGCGGTTTTCCGCTTCTTTCAGCAGGGCATTAACGGCCTGTGGCTTATCGGTTTTAAAGCTGTCTACGTTCAAAGAAGCCAGCTCAGGATAATAGTTACCGGTGACCTGACGCAGTGATTCCAGCGCGTTGTCGAGGTTGTTACGCGCGGTCACTTCATTTGCCAGAACGGTATCGTACTGTGAACGGGCGTTCTGTACGTCAGTGATGGCGACCAGGCCCACGTTGAAACGCTGGGTGGTTTGATCCAACTGACGATAAATTGCCTGTTTCTGCGCTTCGGTGTAGGAGAGCGCGTCAATCGCGCTCAGCACGTTGAAGTATGCTGTCGCGGTGTTCAGAATCAACGTCTGCTGATCGGTCTGATAGGTCACATCCTGAATGCCTGCGCTCTTTTCCTGCAGGGTCAGGGCACGCCATTTGGACATATCAAACAGGGTCTGGGTCAACTGCAGCGATGCGCTGGTGGCGTTGGAGTTAATGCCATTGGAGTCGCGGAAACCGTTGCTGTAGGTGTAGTCTGCACCTAAGCCCAACTGCGGCAGCAGTGGACTACGTGCTTCGTTAATCTTTTCAAACGCAGCATCACGATCGGCCGCTGACTTACGTAAATCAGGGTTGCCCAGACGTGCCTGCTGGTAGACCTGTAGCAGGTTCTCTGCCTGGCTCATTGCACTGAAGCCCGTCAGGCTCAGGCCGATAAGGATGGGGAGCAATTTCTTCATTTGCATTCCTTGTTGTGAAGCAGTATTAGCGCTGATCTAATTAAAAATAATTGCCGATTCTAACAGAATCATCCACACCAAAAGGTTGGCGTTACGTGCCATCTGGCGGTAATTTGCACCAATCTACCATATAGCCTTTGAAACGGCAGCCAAACAGCCTTGAAATTCACAATTTCATCACCATTGCTACCAGGACTCGACCCATGGAAAAACCAGAAAAGTTGCCAGTGACATTCGCCAAAAACGATGTAGAAATTATTGCACGAGAAACGCTTTATAGCGGTTTTTTTTCAATGGATCTTTACCGTTTCAGGCATCGCCTGTTCAACGGTGAGATGAGCGGTGAAATCCGCCGTGAAATTTTTGAGCGCGGGCACGCTGCAGTCTTGCTACCCTTTGACCCAGTGCGCGATGAAGTTGTGCTTGTAGAGCAGATTAGGATTGCCGCATACGACGTCAGCGACACCCCGTGGTTACTGGAGATGGTAGCCGGGATGATCGAAGAGGGTGAGTCGGTCGAAGACGTTGCCCGCCGTGAGGCGCTGGAAGAGGCGGGTCTGGTGGTCGGCCGCACGAAGCCGGTGCTGAGCTACCTGGCAAGCCCGGGCGGCACCAGCGAGCGCTTGTCTATTATGGTGGGTGAAGTGGACGCCACGACCGCGGAAGGCATTCACGGTCTGGCTGATGAAAACGAAGATATTCGGGTTCATGTGGTAAGCCGGGAGCAGGCTTACCAGTGGGTAGAAGAGGGGAAAATCGACAACGCAGCGTCTGTCATCGCCCTGCAATGGCTGCAGCTGCACTATGAGGCATTACGAAACGAGTGGAAAAAATGAAGCGCTATACGCCTGACTTCCCAGAAATGATGCGCCTGTGCGAAACCAATTTCGCCCAGCTGCGCCGCCTGCTGCCGCGAAATGACGCACCCGGCGAAACGGTAAGCTATCAGGTGAGCAACGCACAGTATCGATTAACGATAGCAGAATCAACGCGCTACACGACGTTGGTAGAAATTGAGCAAACGGCACCCAGCATTAGCTACTGGAGCCTGCCGTCGATGACGGTGCGTCTCTACCACGACGCGATGGTCGCTGAAGTGTGTTCAAGTCAGCAGATCTTTCGCTTCAAAGCGCGGTATGATTATCCGAATAAAAAGTTGCATCAACGCGACGAAAAGCATCAAATTAACCAGTTTTTAGCCGACTGGCTAAGATATTGTTTAGCACATGGAGCAATGGCGATTCCGGTTTGTTAGCGTCATAAACCTACCTAAGGACACCATTTGGAAAGCCTGTTGAACCTGACTGTTGCTGGTGGGGCGCCAGTCAGGATATTACAAATCACCGATACCCACCTGTTTGCCGAAAAGCATGAAACTCTGCTGGGCGTGAACACCTGGGAGAGCTATCAGGCGGTACTAAGCGCGATCCATGCCGAAAATCGTGCCTGCGATCTGATTGTCGCAACGGGCGATCTGGCGCAGGATCAGTCCTCCGCGGCCTACCAGCATTTTGCTGAAGGTATCGCGAGCTTCAGCGTGCCTTGCGTCTGGCTGCCGGGCAATCATGACTTCCAGCCTGCGATGTTTAGCGCACTCCATGAGGCGGGGATCTCGCCGGCGAAGTGCGTGTTCGCGGGTGATAACTGGCAAATCCTGCTGCTCGACAGCCAGGTATTTGGCGTACCGCACGGTGAACTGAGCGAGTTTCAGCTCGACTGGCTTGAGGCTAAACTGGCCGCCGAGCCGGAGCGAAACACGCTGCTGTTGCTTCATCATCATCCCTTACCGGCTGGCTGTAGCTGGCTCGATCAGCATAGCCTGCGCAACTCTGCGGCGCTGGATAGCGTGCTGGTGAATTTCCCCCGGGTGCAAAACCTGCTGTGCGGGCACATTCATCAGGAACAGGATCTCGACTGGAATGGCCGCAGAATGCTGGCAACGCCGTCCACCTGCGTGCAGTTCAAGCCGCACTGCGCCAACTTCACCCTGGACACCATTGCACCGGGCTGGCGCTGGCTGGATCTGCATGCCGACGGCACGCTGACGACGGAAGTCTGCCGCCTGTCCGGCGCCAAATTCCGTCCTGACACCGCTTCAGAAGGCTATTGATGTCTACGCTTCTTTATCTTCACGGGTTTAACAGCTCGCCGCGTTCCGCGAAAGCGACGCAGTTTCGCCACTGGCTGAGCGAGCATCATCCAGACGTTGAGATGATTGTTCCGCAGCTGCCGCCTTACCCGGCGGATGCGGCGGAGATGCTGGAATCAATCGTGCTGGAACACGGCGGCGAATCATTTGGCGTGGTCGGCTCGTCGCTGGGCGGATACTACGCCACCTGGCTATCGCAATGCTTTATGTTGCCCGCCGTCGTGGTTAACCCGGCGGTACGTCCTTTTGAGCTGTTACGCGACTTTCTCGGGCAAAACGAGAACCCCTACACCGGACAGCAATATGTGCTAGAGTCACGCCATATTTACGATCTCAAAGTTATGCAGGTAGACCCGCTTGAAGCGCCCGATCTTATCTGGCTGCTGCAGCAAACGGGTGATGAAGTGCTGGATTACCGCCAGGCAGTGGCGTATTACGCATCCTGCCGCCAGACTATAGAAGAGGGCGGAAATCATGCTTTCACGGGCTTTGAGGATCATTTCACCCAGATTGTCGATTTTCTTGGACTGCACAGCCACTGACAATCAATGCGAATTGCTAGTTTAAATCATGACGCAAACCTATAACGCTGATGCCATTGAGGTACTCACCGGGCTTGAGCCGGTTCGCCGCCGCCCGGGGATGTACACCGATACGACGCGCCCAAACCACCTGGGCCAGGAAGTTATTGATAACAGTGTGGACGAAGCGCTGGCAGGCCATGCCAAACGCGTTGACGTCATTCTGCACGCCGATCAGTCGCTGGAAGTCATCGACGACGGGCGCGGCATGCCCGTGGATATCCACCCGGAAGAGGGTGTGCCTGCCGTTGAGCTGATCCTCTGTCGTCTGCACGCGGGCGGTAAGTTCTCCAACAAGAACTACCAGTTCTCCGGTGGCCTGCACGGGGTGGGTATTTCCGTGGTGAACGCCCTGTCTAAACGCGTGGAAGTGAACGTTCGACGCGACGGGCAGGTGTACAACATCGCGTTTGAAAACGGCGATAAAGTGCAGGATCTGCAGGTTGTCGGCACGTGCGGTAAACGCAACACCGGCACCAGCGTCCACTTCTGGCCTGACGAGAGCTTCTTCGATAGCCCGCGCTTTTCGGTTTCTCGCCTCACGCACCTGCTGAAAGCCAAAGCGGTGCTGTGTCCGGGCGTGGAAATCACCTTTAAAGACCACGTTAACAACACCGAACAAACCTGGTGCTACGCCGACGGTCTGAACGACTATCTGTGCGAAGCGGTAAACGGCCTGCCGACGCTGCCGGAAAAACCGTTCGTCGGGAACTTTAGCGGCGATACCGAAGCCGTGGACTGGGCGCTGCTGTGGCTGCCGGAAGGCGGCGAGCTGCTGACCGAGAGCTACGTCAACCTGATCCCAACCATGCTCGGCGGTACTCACGTCAATGGCCTGCGTCAGGGGCTGCTGGACGCGATGCGCGAGTTCTGCGAATACCGCAACATCCTGCCGCGCGGCGTGAAGCTGTCGGCAGAAGACATCTGGGACCGCTGCGCCTACGTCCTCTCCGTGAAGATGCAGGACCCGCAGTTTGCCGGGCAGACCAAAGAGCGCCTGTCGTCACGCCAGTGCGCGGCGTTCGTTTCCGGCGTGGTGAAAGACGCGTTTACCCTATGGCTGAACCAGAACGTGCAGGCAGCAGAAATGCTGGCCGAAATGGCGATCTCCAGCGCCCAGCGCCGTCTGCGTGCCGCCAAGAAAGTGGTGCGTAAAAAGCTGACCAGCGGCCCTGCGCTGCCGGGCAAGCTGGCAGACTGTACCGCGCAGGATCTCAACCGTACCGAGCTGTTCCTCGTGGAAGGTGACTCGGCGGGCGGATCGGCCAAGCAGGCGCGCGATCGTGAGTATCAGGCGATCATGCCGCTCAAGGGTAAGATCCTGAACACCTGGGAAGTCTCGTCTGATGAAGTGCTGGCCTCGCAGGAGGTGCATGATATCTCGGTGGCGATCGGTATCGATCCGGACAGCGACGATCTGAGCCAGCTGCGCTACGGCAAGATCTGTATCCTTGCGGATGCGGACTCCGATGGCCTGCACATCGCCACGCTGCTGTGCGCGCTGTTTGTGAAGCACTTCCGCACGCTGGTGAAAAACGGCCACGTCCACGTGGCGCTGCCGCCGCTGTACCGTATCGATCTCGGTAAAGAGGTCTATTACGCGCTGACGGAAGAAGAGAAGGCGGGCGTGCTGGAGCAGCTGAAGCGCAAGAAGGGCAAACCGAACGTACAGCGCTTTAAAGGGCTGGGCGAGATGAACCCGATGCAGCTGCGTGAAACAACGCTGGATCCAAACACCCGCCGTCTGGTTCAGCTGACCATCAGCGACGAAGACGAACAGCAGACCAACGCCATGATGGATATGCTCCTTGCCAAGAAGCGTTCGGAAGACCGACGTAACTGGCTGCAGGAGAAAGGCGATATGGCGGACATTGAAGCCTGATGCACTGGCCCTCAGCCTCCCCGGAGGCTGAGGGATCGCCGGGCACCGTGGCGTTGCGCCATCATCCCGTCAGCGAAACGGGGTCTTTTCCGGTTTCATGAAACGCAGATTAACAATCGCGCCGTCGGTAGGTACGGTCTCCAGCTCATTCACCTCCATATCTGTCCCTTCAGGCAGGCTTAAACTGTCAACCGTGATGCGGTTTACTCGCCAGGGCGTGAGGTAACTCACCAGCAGATCGCCATCCGCGTTGGTGGTTGAACCGAACTGGTTATAAAACCCAATCTTCGCCGAACCAGGCACCTGCACCAATGCCGCAGTACTTCCCAGCGTCTGGCCCAGGACAACACCCTCCTGATATAACAGCACGCTGCCGCTGACGTCACCATGATAATCACGCTGCCTGCCGCTGCGGGCCATACTGACGTTCAGTTCTCCGCTGTTGTACTGATAGCCGATACTGCTTTTCAGGGCATCGTTCCCGTGTTCGCTATGCTCCGCCGTCACGTCATAGCGCAGGCTGTAATCATCCAGCAGCGAGCCATTGATGTTGATTCCATGGGTATTCTTGTTTCGGCTGGCGAGGTCGGAAACCCATGCCACATTGGTAAAATGGCTTCCAATGCTGAAGGGGATGCTGATGTTAAACCCCAGCGTCGATTCCGGTACATAGTCGCCGTAGCGGTCATAGCTGCCATACAGCGACAAATCGACGTCCCGCCAGCTGGCGTCCAGGCTCAGGGTGAGGCTGTTGCTGCCCGCCTCGCGAGCGCGTGATTTTAGCCAGCGCCACGAGAGGCTCAGACTCGAGTTTTCGTCGAAGTTTTGCGTCAGCTCAATCTGGCCCTCAAGTGCACGCTGGGTGGTGTCATCATCTACACCCCAGGCCAGCAGCGAGGCGCGGTTTAACCGCTCCTCAAGCGAACGATACTGGCTACCGCGCGGGTACCATTGGAGTTGGGCGTTGAGGCTGGTTTCGGTTTGAAAAAATGTTTTTGCGTAACGCAATCGCCCGACGCTGCCGCTGAGCGCGTTGCCCTGCTGGCTGTAATGGGCGTTACGTACATCGGCTGACAACGCTCCCCATTTGCCCATATTGCCGCCCAATCCCGCAACATGACTGAAGTAATTCTCGCCCTGCTGTACGCCCCCAAATATGGTAGCGCGCGGGGCGACGCCCCAGGAGAGCGTGCTCTGCCAGAAACGATCTCTATCCAGCTCCACGCCGTGAAAGGGTTTATACCGCCCTGCGACCAGCTCGTAACTGAACATTTTGTACTGCACCAGATTGGGCATGATCGAGTACGGAATTGACCGGGTACGCTCGCTCCCGTCGCTCTCCTGAATCGTCAGCTCAAGGTTGCCCTGGGAATCTGGCGGATAAAAATCACGGATAACAAAAGGCCCCGGTGGGACGTGAATGCGATAGACGCGCTCGCCGTTCTGACGAAGGGTGACTTCCGCTTCGCTGCGCGCATAGCCGTTAATCAGCGGTGAATAGGGCCGCCAGCTATCCGGGAACATCGCCTCATCGCTGGCAAGGGACATCCCCCGATAGGACATGCTGTCGAACAGGTTCGATGAGGTGTAACCGTCGCCAAGGTTAAGCCGGGATCGCATAGACGTGATACTGCGCCAGACAGAGGCTGAATTACTGTAAGAGCCGTGCTGGCGGTCTGCCTCTCGCCAGAAGGTATTCTGGTAGCGCATGCGCCATGGCCCGACGTTAAGGCCGTTTTCCAGCACGAGCGTTGCATCGGTGCCCGGCGTATCCCAACGGTACTGCGCACGTTGGTTATTGACGTCCAGCCGGTAGTTAACAAACAGGGCATTCATTCCATCATCCCAGCGGCTGGTACTGACCCCGTTTTGTTGCGGATTAAACGCCTCCTGGGGAAATAAAAGCGTGAGCAGGTTGGCATCCGGACGGTACCAGAACTGGAGGTCGAAGGCGTTCGCCGAGTCGGCGCTCAGACACCCCCAGGTATCCCAGCGAAGCCTGTCAAGTACGGAGGATTTAACGCCCCACTCTTCAAGAAGAGGACGCGTCAGGCAGGGTTTATCGGATTGAAAATCAAGAAAGATTGAGCCTTTATAGTCGTTATTAAGAATAACCCATGTCTTCTCATTTGCAGACGCAGCGTTTGCTGTCAGTAACAGCACTATCACTCGAATTCCAGGGTGAATCTGCATCTTTGCGTCAGCATCGTGGGCAGCTTTTGCTGCCCACGATTAAGCTCGCGATGGCTTATTTGTTAAGAGCAGCCAGCTCGGCGCGAGCCTGGTTCAGCTCTTGCTGAATTTCACGCAGATCCGCCTGTTTTTCTGCCAGTTTTTTCTGATACTTGGCGATCTTCTTGGCATCACCCTTCGCTTTAGCTTCTGCCAGATCGGCCTGAACTTCAGCAACGTCGCCACGTTTTTCTGCCAGTTTTTTCTCCAGCTTGCGCACGTCTTTCTGGGCATCAGCCAGAACGCTTGCGTTAGTACAGTGGGCTTTGACTTCTGCCAGCGCTTTTTTCAGGCCGTTCACTTTGTAGGTATTGCCATATTGCTGGGCAATTTTGATCTCTTTTTCCAGCGCAGCGCTTTTTGCCGCACAGCTTTCAGCGGCGTGCGCTGATGCTGTAGCAAACATACCAACAGCTGCAACGACAGACAGAACGGAAACGAATTTCTTCATGGTCTTTCTCCTTTGTTGATGTTTTGCCTGAGCAGATGCTCCGGCAATCTCCTGTGGACAAAAGAGTACTGCAACGCCGATAGCCAAAACGATGCAGACGCGTCCTCAACGCGTGTAGGACGTGGATTAAGGTTGTCGTCCTGAATCGTACCAACGCTGTAGCGCGGCCCGTAGCTGCTCAAGCTCAGCTAACAGCTGGTGAATGCCGTCGCGGTCCGGGTTATCTTCCTGTGCTTCACAGCGGGCGACCAACGCGGGCACGCTAAGTAACGCGAGTCCGCCGCGCAGCTTGTGCAACGTCTCACGCAGAGCGGTTTCCGGCGCGACGAGCCAGGCGCGCAAGTGGGTAAGGGATTCATCAATGACCGCGATCTGGAGCGAAAGAAACAGGGGCAGGTTATCTCCTTCCAGCAACTCGGGCGGCAGGTTACACGCCAATGAGCCTTGTGGCTCCTCGGCATCCGGGGCAGATCCCTTCAGGGGAGCCAGCAGTTCCGCAAGCACAGTGAGCGTGACCGGCTTAAACAGACAGTGGCGCATACCGGCTTCTCTTGCCATTTCACGGACAATTTCCCGTGCGTCAGCGGTCGCGCCAAAGACCGCAATGTCCGGGTAATGCGTATGGATTATCTGCGCCAGCTCAAACCCACTCATGCCGGGCATATTGCAATCGGTGATCACCGCATCAGGCTGCGCATGCTTTAGCGCTTCCAGCGCAGAGGCTGAGCTTTCGGCGCCGATCGCGCGATGACCGAGCCAGCTCAGCTGCTGGCTGAGTACCATTCTGCCCACGGGATTATCATCGACAATCAAAACGCGCAGGGAGGGGCGAAAAAGCGGGGACGCGGACTGTATATCAGGAACATCCTGGCGTTCCGCCATCGCCGGCAGCTTGAGGGAGACCGTGACCGTCGTTCCAAGTCCAGGCTCGCTGTGAATCGCTAAACTGCCGCCCATCATCATTGTTAACGTGCGGCAGATATACAGGCCCAGCCCGCTTCCCTGTGCAACGTTAGGGGTGTTTCCCTGAGCGAAGGGTTGGAACAGCCGCTGTTGGGTGGCCTCGTCGATACCTTCGCCGGTATCGACAACCGTTATACGCAACAGCAGATAGCCCTCGTCACGTCCGTCGAGCTGCACGCTCAGCGTTATCTGTCCGCGTTCGGTGAATTTGATCGCGTTTCCGACGATGTTGACCAAAATCTGCCTGAAACGGCTGCGATCGACCAATACGTCCTCCCGCAGCTCGGCATCACGTTCCAGCACGAAGGTCAGCCCTTTTTGCGCCGCCATGCCCTCGAACAACATCGCGGGCTCCTCAATCAGCTTGCGCAGCGAAGAACGCTCGGGGCGAAGCACCAGGCGGCCAGATTCGATCCGCGACACGTCGAGTATGTTGCCTATCAAAAGCAGCAGGGCCTGGGCGGCATCCCACGCTACCTGCACTGACTGGCGATTCTGCTGGGTATCGCCAGGGCGTTTCATGACGAGTTCCAGCATCCCCATGATCGCGCCGATCGGCGTGCGTATCTCGTGGCTCATGGTTGTCAGAAACATGCTTTTCGCACGGCTGGCGCGATGCGCAAGATTTCTGGATTGTCGCTGGGCCGAAATGATTTTCAGCATTCGCTGCCGATAGCGCAGATGGCGACGATAGCCCCAGGCGGCGGCGAGACAGAGAAGAAGCGTGATAGCCAGTCCGACGGTCACTACCGTGATCAGCGCGACCTGTTTCGGTCCGGTCGACGTGAAGCTGTTACCGGCATTTCCGCCACGGGTCAGGGCATGGAGATCCTCGGGCGGAATATTAATGAGCGCTTTATTAAGAATGGTCATTAAGGGCCAGGACTGGCGGGACGCCCCGAACGAGAATCGCATCGGATCGATGTCGATGCTTCCCAGAATACGGAGCGCGGCATACTCTTTATTCGCCAGGAAAGTATTGGCGACGATCAGCGGCATGGCCATCATCCTGTCGTTACTCTCAACAATGCGGTTAAGCCCCTGTCGCCAGGTGTCGACCTTTTCCGTCTGGCCCCCGCTCTGCTTACGTAACCACTCTTCTGGCGACTGCCCATCCAGGCTGAGTACGCCAGGACTCACCGCGCCCGGCGCAGAATGCGCTTGTCCGACCATCACCCAGGAGTTATAGAGCCAGGTACGGGTGGTGAGTAAATCAGTGCGCCAGATATCCCCCTGCGTCACGCCTGCAACCAGGTCCGATTTTCCCGCTTTCACCGACGCCAGGGCCGCCCTTTGGGTAGGAAAACGCTGAATAACAAAGGTAAACCCGGTGCGAAGCTGTAACGCGGTCAGGACGTCGGCAATGATACCGCGCATCTGGCCGCCTTCATCAAAATAGGCAATCGGTGGGTTATCCTCGGCCACTGCCACCCGTATACGTTTGTGTTCATCAATCCATTTATTCTCCAGCGAGGTAAAGACCGGTTTCTGCTCGCTAAGGGAAAGCGGAATACCGCCATTCCACCGGCGGTGTATCTCTACGCTCGCACTGTCCGGTAACGCGGCCAGAAAGTTATTCAGCACCGCGATCCACATTTGCATCTTTGGCATTGCCGCAAAGGAAAATCCTGAAACGGGAAAGGAGGCGTCGAGAGGGCGTATGAGTAAGTTGCTGATGTTGGACTGGTTCACCAGATAGCGGGCGGTGACGCCATCGCAAAAGAAAAGGTCGATTTTTCGAAACGCGAGTGCTTCCAGCGCGTGGCGCGGTGAATAGAAAGGGACGATCTCCGCGTTCGGGTAGCGCTGCAGGACGCGTTGAGGATCGTAGCCCGGCGCGATGGCAATCTTTCTGACCGCATCATCCTGCGTGGCTTCGTTATTGACCACTTCAACGGCAGCATTTGGGCTGTATGGATGGCTCAGTATCAGCCCCTGATTATGCTGGTTGTCGCTGGCCTGCGCGATGAAATCTGCTTCCCCTGTGCGTAACGCTTCCAGCGCAGCGTGATAGTTTGGGTAGCGCATAACTTCTATTTCGACGCCTAGATTATCCGCCGCCAGACCGATGAAATCGGCATTGATGCCGCCGTAATCATTCAGGCCGGTGGTAATGTCATAGGGCGGCGACATCGGCAGCCAGACGGCCAGGCGGATCTTGCGGTGTTCGCGCAGCCAGCGCCATTCGCTTGCGCTGAGTCCCGGGTCGGCAATCGTCTCCATGCTTCGGGAGAGAAGCTTAAGGGATTCATGCGCCGTTGCACCTTGCGTCATAAAAGCGACGAGTAACAGCAGCAGTCCGCTAAGTATTCTCATTATCAGATTCTCTGAAAATCAGCGAAATAAGCTGGTTGAGATCGTCGCAGCCACATTTTTGCAGCATCCGGGTTTTATAGGTGCTAATGGTTTTATTGCTGAGCATCAGGAGATCGGCAATCTCTTTGTTACTCTTGCCCTGTTTCAGATAATTAAGAACGGCAATTTCGCGATCCGAGAAGCGGCTTGAGAGTGATTCAGACGCAGCGCTTTTTTCATTGACGCTGGCGGCTTTGAACAGCGTCCCTTCGGGAAAACATTGATAGCCCGCCATAATGAGCCGGCACAGTGGCTCAACGTTTTCCAGCGGCATATTTTTATTGATAAACCCCTGCGCCCCGGCCTGGAGCGTTCTCAGCGCATATAAACCTGCTGACTGGCTGGTAAAGACCAGGATTTTAAGATCCGGGAAGTGTTGTTTAATTCGGGGCAGCAGGTCGAGGCCATCGGCGTGCTTAAGTTCGAGATCCAGAATTAAGAGATCCGGACGCTGCTGGTACAGCTGGGGCAGCAGTTTCTCACCTGTAGAGGTAGTGACGATCGCATCTCCGTGCTTCTCCAGCAGGACCTTTAATGCAAAGCAAATTGCTGGGTGATCGTCTGCAAGCAAAATTGAAATCATACTCCCCCTTGTCCTTTTGGTGGCCTCACTGACTCCTTCGACCTGAGGGGCAATATAGTAATCAACAGCGAATAAGAACGATATAGTAAAAGGCCGGATTTAGGATTTTGGATTTTGGATTTAGGATTAAAGACGCTTTTACTATTTCAGCGCGGGTTATTCCGAATAAAGAATTAAATTAAGTGCTGATGTCGTGCGCTATCGGGGTAATTAAGATTTTGCCTATGAAAACTTCAGGCCCGGCAGAGAGTATTGCCACCGGGCTGTTTTAATTAAAACTCCATCTTCACCGTAAACTGCACTTCGCGCGGGTCGCCAATCTGGTTGCCCAGGTTATTGGTCGCAATCGACGACGTGTAGTAGGTCTTATCAAACAGGTTTTTCACGTTCACCTGCAGCGTCACCGGATACTGCAGCTTCATCTTATACGCCGCAAACGCATCCGCCACGAAATAGCCCGGCAGATAATAATCCGCGCCGTTGGTTGCCGAGCGGCGGCTCACGCCGTGCCCGCCGCCGCCAATCGTCAGGGTATTACCGGCAAACGCATTCTGAATATCGTACGTCAGGAACAGAGAGCCGGTATGGCGCGGCACGTTCGGCAGCGGTTTACCCGCGTAGTCCGGGTCTTCCAGCACCTTCGCATCGGTATAACCGTAGCTGGCGATAATGTTGGTGTTCTCGGTCAGCGATCCGGCGAGATCCACCTCCACGCCCTGAGATCGCACGCGGCCCGCGGTTTTGGCGACGGTTTCATCACCCACGCTTTCGGTATACAGCACGTTACGCTTGTGGATATCAAACAGCGCGATGTTGGCAGTAATGCCGTCGAACAGGTCAAACTTAGCGCCGATTTCATAGGCGTTTGAGGTCTCAGGCGGCAGGTCGCCAATGTAGCTCGCGATGGACGACTGCGGCATAAACGTCTGCGAATAGTTGGCAAAGAGCGACACTGCTGGCGTCAGCTTGTAAACCAGTCCCAGCTTCGGCGTCCACTGGTCGTCGCGGCTGTCGGTGTTCACGTTAAACGGACGGCCTTTCCCCGCGTACTGGGTGTAATACTGATAGCGCAGGCCGGCAACGGCGATCCATTTATCGGTCAGGTACAGCGCGTCCTGCGCATAGGCAGAATAGCTCTCCTGCTTGATGGTCTGATCGCTGTCCGACGCCGAGACGGTGGTGCACTTGTCGAGGTTGCCATAAACCGGATGGTAGATGTTGAAGCCTTTGACGTTCTTACAGCGCATCATATCCGTGCGCAGCAGATCGTAATTCTCATACGACACGCCGGTCAGGATCTCGTTGTAGAAGCCCGCAATATCGACGTTCCCCTGCAGATCCGCACGCGTCGTATGCATCCGCTGGGTCGAACCCTGGGTGGCATCCACGCGGCGGGTCAGGTTGCCGGTTTTCGAATCGTAGTCCATCACGCGGGCCTGGTTATCGCTGTATTTATCCTGGCTGTAGCTGTAGTCGAACTTCGCGGTCCACTGGCTGTTAAGGCGATACTCCGCGTTGAGCTGAGCGAGATCGGACTGCCCGTCGGTCACGTTGAACGACTCGTCGAAGCGGGTTTTGCGATCGACGTCGACGGCTTTTTTGGTATTGAGATCGAAGATCGTCCCGCGATCGAACGGCGTTTTATAGTCGCGATGCGAATAGAGTACCGTCACGGTGGCATCATCGCCGAACCAGGTCAGCGATGGGGCGATAAAGGTGCTGCGCTCGGTGCCAAAATTGCGCCAGTAGTCTTCGTCCTGATATTCACCCGTCAGGCGATACGCCAGGCGCGTGCCGTCAATCGGGCCCGTGACGTCAAACTGTCCGGTGCCGCCGCCAAAGCTGGTCGATGTGGCGGAAAGCGAGCCGCCAAAGGTTTTCTCCGGGCGTTTGGTCACCACGTTAATCAGCCCGCCGGGATCGAGAATGCCGTACAGGGTCGATGCCGGCCCCTTCAGCACCTCCACGCGTTCGGTTGACGCGTTAAAACTGCGCGGCAGCACGGTGCGTAGGCCGTTGGTCATGATGGAACCGTCGCGGTTCGCGCCAAAGCCACGGCGCACGAAGGCATCCTGCGTGCCGCCCAGGGTGTTGGTTTGCACCACGTTGCTGACGTTGTACAGCGCCTCGTCGAGCGTGGTCGCGTTTTGATCTTCCAGCACCTTGTCGCTGACGGTATTCACTACCTGCGGAATATCCAGCATCGGCATGTTGGTCAGCGTAGCGGTAGAGGTATTCAGGGGCTGATAGCCGTTGGTGGCGTCAACGGTAGCATTCGGATCGGCGGTAACGGTCAGGGTATCGCCGTCTTTTGCCGCTGCATGTATCAGAGGTGCCATAAACAGAAGTGAAAAGAGCGCGCGCCCTTTTACCCCAGAGAACGAAGGTGTGAACTTAGCCATTACATCTGTTTTCCCAAAATATCCACAAGGGAAGGCTTGCGGAAGAATGTGTGAGTCATTGCCCTTACGGTCTGTTCGTTAGCCATTGCGGCATCGAACTTGTAATTGAGAATCATTCAAACATGAGCGAATGTAGTAGTAAATGGAAAAAAGAAAAAATTGGCTACAGTGAATTTATTCACCTCAATGCTTTTGGGTGTGTTGTGTAATCGATTGAAATAATGTGATTAAATTTAGATTCAACAGATGTGTATCTTTACGTTTAACCCTGGATTTTTAAGGGTGTTTCTTCTCTTGACTACTACATGAGGCGGCGGCAAACTCTCAAAAGAGAATGAGTTTTATTTTTATTTATTAGCTCCATTATTACGTTGGCGTTCACGTGGCTTACAACACCAAAAAGTCGGGACTGGTTCTTGAAAACCTTTCTGCGGGCTATCAGAAAAAAATCATCGTTGATGACATCTCCCTTGCGATCCCCCGGCAGAAAATGACCGTACTGGTGGGTGCCAACGGCTGCGGAAAATCCACGCTGCTGAGCACTCTCGCGCGTCTGCTACAGCCCCTCGGCGGCAGCGCGGTGCTGGACGGCAAAGCCATTCACGAACAGCCAACCAAAGCGGTTGCCCGACAGCTGGGCATTTTGCCGCAGTCTCCGCTGCTGCCGGAAGGGTTGACCGTGTTTGAGCTGGTGTCGCGCGGGCGCTTTCCCTGGCAGAACTTTATGCGCCAGTGGAGCGATGAGGACGAGCAGGCGGTTGAGGAGGCGTTACGCCTGACCGGGACGGCAGAGTTTGCCCATCTGCCGGTAGAAAGCCTGTCCGGCGGCCAGCGCCAGCGCTGCTGGATCGCCATGGCGCTGGCGCAGCAAACGCCCTACATCCTGCTGGATGAACCCACAACCTATCTCGATCTTCGCTATCAGGTGGAGATCCTCGAGCTGCTGCACGCCCTGACGCGCCGGCACGGGCGGACCGTGGTGGTGGTTCTGCACGATCTCAACTTTGCCGTGAACTACGGGGATTCGCTGGTCTTTTTACGCCAGGGGAAAGTTGAAGGCGTATTGCATGAGGGCGATGCCTGCACGCCTGAACTCATTAAGTCGGTGTTTGATGTTGACGTGCATATGTCGGTTAACCCGCTGACCGGAAAGCCGTTTTTTATGCCGTTTCGCCAGGCTGCCGACAGGTCATGATGCGAACCTCGCTGGCATTTATTCTGTTCACGCTGCTGCTGGTGATGGGCGCGATTGCGCACCTGGGCATTGGCGCACGCTTTATCGCCCCGCAGACTGTGGTGGAAGCATTCTTCCATTTCGAGCCGCGCAATTTCGACCATAACGTCATCATAAAATTAAGGCTGCTGCGCCTTTGCGCCGCGATGGCGACGGGGGCCGCCCTCGGCGTGGCGGGCGTACTGCTGCAGTCGGTGATCCGCAACCCGCTCGGCGAGCCGCATATTCTGGGGCTGAACGCCGGGGCGGCGCTGGCGGTAGTGCTGACCAGCGCTCTCGGGCTGTCGCTGCCGTTTGGGCGTCCGCTCGTTGCCGCTGCGGGAGCCGCCGCGCTCTTTTTGCTGGTGCTGCTGTTCTCCTCATCCGGACGCACCGGCCTCACGCCGATGAAGGTCACGCTGTGCGGCGTGGCGATGTCGGCCTTCGCTTCGTCGATTACCGCCGCGGCGCTGATTCTGGATGAGCAGACGCTGCTCGCCATGCGGACCTGGCTGGCGGGGGATTTATCCGGGCTAAACGGGGATACGATCGGGAGCGCCGCGGGGCTGGCTGCCGTGGGGTTTGCGCTGGCGCTCTGGCTCTCGCCGTCGCTGAACATGCTGGCGCTGGGCGACAGGATGGCGCAGGGGCTTGGCGTATCGCTGTTAAAAACCCGGCTGTTCGCGCTGCTGGCCATCGCGCTGCTGTGCGGCGCGGCGGTTTCTGTTGCCGGTCCAATCGGGTTTATCGGACTCGTGGTGCCGCAGCTGATCCGCCGCCTGGTATCGGTAGATTTACGCGTGATGGTGCCGCTTTCCGCATTGTGCGGCGGGCTGGTGCTGCTGCTGGCGGATATCGCCGCCCGCACGCTATTTACGCCGTATGAGCTGGCAACCGGCGTCATGACCGCGCTGGTGGGGGCGCCGGTCTTTATCCTTATGGCGTCGAGGATGTTCAAATGAACCGGGCTGGACTGCGTGCGCTACGCGTCGGCATTTTCTCGGCGCTGATTCGTCCGAGGGCGCTGGCGTGCCTGGCCCTCTTATTGCTGATAGCCTTCCTGCTGGTCACTTTTGGCCTCACCCACGGCTCCCTGCCCATTCCCGCCTCTGCCATCGGGCGCGCGCTGGTTTATCCGCAAACGCTGGATGCAGAGACGCATTACATCGTCATGGATATTCGCCTGCCGCGCCTGCTGATGGCGGTGCTGTGCGGCGCGATGCTCGGCACGGCGGGTGCGGCGATGCAGTCCATCACCCGCAATGGCCTGGCCGATCCTGGCCTTATCGGCGTGAAGGAGGGCTGCAGCGCGGCGGTGCTGCTCCTGATTTTTCAGTTTCCTGCGCTGGGGCTGTACTGGCGGCCACTTATCGGTATGGCCGGCGGGTTGCTGGCCGCGCTGCTGGTGGTGGCGCTGGCCCGCGATATCTCGCGTCCCCGGTTCATTTTGATCGGCATCGGCGTGTCGTGGGCGTTTGCCGCCGCGATGGGGATCTTCATGACCACCGCCGACGTGCGCGACGTGCAGACGGCGATGCTGTGGCTGGCCGGAAGCCTGCACGCGGCAAACTGGACGCTGGTCGGCACTGCGGCTGCCTGGGCAGCGCCCGCGTTCGCGCTGCTGCTCTTTACCGCGCGCGCCGCCGATGTTGCGCTGCTGGGCAACCAAACCGCGACGGGCCTTGGGGTGCGTACCTCTCGCCTGGCGTTGCTGCGCGTCTTAGCGCCCGTTGTGCTGACCGCGGCCTGCGTCTCGTGCGTGGGCAGTATTGGCTTTGTCGGGCTGATCGCGCCGCATATGGCGCGCCTGCTCCTGCGCGGTGGGCAAACCGCGCTGCTGACGGGAAGCGCCGTGCTGGGTGCGCTGCTGGTGCTGCTGGCGGATAACGCCGGGCGTCTGGCATTTCTTCCGCTGCAGCTGCCGGCGGGAATAGTAATTTCAATGATTGGCGGACCGTTTTTCCTGCTGCTGCTCTGGCAGCGTCGGGACACATTTTAGGGGAGTGTAATGCGCATACTTTTTTCGATGCTGCTGCTGGTGGGCTTCGCCGTCGGGGCGGCGGAGCCGACGCAGACGTTTACGGACGATCTGAACCGCAAAGTGGTGGTGCCGGTGCATCCGAAGCGGATCGTTTCTTTGCACGATCTGGATATCACCATTCCGCTGATCGAGCTTGGCGTGCCGCCGATCGCCAGCCATGGCCGCACCCGACCGGACGGCAGCCATTTTCTGCGCTCCAGCGGCATGTTAACCGGCGTCGACTTTGATAATTCCGCCATCAAGTTTATCGGCACTGCGGATATCGATATCGAAGCCATCGCCGCCGTGAAGCCGGATCTTATCATCACCGAGCCGACCCGCAGCACGCCGGTAGAACAGCTGGAAAAAATTGCCCCGACGGTGAGTATCGATCACCTGGACGGCGGCGCGCCGGAGATCTACCGCAAGCTGGCGCAGCTGACCGGCACGCAGGCGCGGCTAAAGGTTCTGGAACGTCGCTACGAGGAGCAAATCAAGGCCCTGAAAGCAACGATCGACACCAGCAGGCTAACCGTCTCGGTGATTCAGGCTAATCAGGGAAAAATTAACGCCATGCACAGCTATCACTCGCTTGGGCGCGTGCTGCGCGACGCCGGGTTCAGGTTCCCGCCGCTGATTGAAAGCATTCCGGAGGGGGGACGCATTGACGTCAGCGCCGAGCGCCTGCCGGAGCTGGACGCCGATTTTGTCTTTGCCACCTGGCGCGGGGATACCGGGGGTAAACCGCAGGACGAGCAGGCGGCGATGGATGCGGTGATGCCGGGCTGGTGTCAGTTTCTCAACGCCTGCCGAACCGGGCATTACGTGCTCATCTCCCGCGAGGAGGCGATCTCAAATTCATTTGCCTCGCTGGGGCTGATGGCCGCGCAGGTGCAGTCGCAGATAGCGGGCCGTCCGCTGCCGGAGGCGTCACGTTGAGCCGCAAAGTCGATGTTTACGGCGACCGCTTTCGATCGCGGGCGCACCAGCTGACGCCGCGCCTGCTGCGGGTGGCGCGCTATATCAATGAGAACCGGGAAGCGGTGATGGAGCAGACGGCAATGGAGATCGCGACGATGCTCGATACGTCTGATGCCACCGTCGTGCGCGCCATTCAGGCGCTCGGTTTTGCCGGGCTGCGCGATCTGAAGCAGACGCTGGAGCAGTGGTTTGGCCCGGTGATCACCTCCAGCGAGAAGATGTCCACCACGGTGAATACGCTCACCAGCGACGTTAACGCGAGCATCGATTTTGTGCTGGAAGGGCATCAGCACACCTGTAACGTCTTGTCCCAGCCGGACAATCGCTATGCGATGGCGCAGGCCGTATCGCTGCTGGCGCAGGCGAGGCAGGTCGCTATTTTTGGCATTGGTGCATCCGGCATTCTGGCCGAGTACACCTCTCGCCTGTTTAGCCGTATAGGTCTGCCTGCGATCCCGCTTAACCGCACCGGCATTGGCCTCGCCGAACAGCTTATCGCCTTACAGCGTGGCGACGTGCTGGTGATGATGGCGCAAAAATCCGCGCACCGGGAAGGGCAGACCACGCTGCGCGAAGCGAAACGTCTGGGCATTCCCACCATTTTGCTGACCAACGCCACCGACTCGCGATTCAGCAAAGAGGCGAGCGTGGTGATCCACGTTCCGCGCGGCGGCGAGAAGGGCAAAATACCGCTGCACGGCACGGTGCTGCTGTGTCTGGAGATGATTATTTTGTCCGTCGCTTCCACCGAGCCGCAGCGCACCATCAGGTCGATGAAGCGCATCAACGAATTTCACCGTGGGTTAAAGCCGGGCAAGAAAAGCGGTTGATTTTCCCCTCTCCCCGTGGGAGAGGGCTGGGGTGAGGGCGTCAAACCGCACGATGGTTCTTCCTGTACTGCAGCGGCGTCTCCCCAATCCCTTTTTTGAACGCGCTGATAAACCACGTCACGTCGGAAAAACCCGTCTGCGCCGCGATGTCCCGCACGCTCGAATCCGTGTGAAGCAAAGACTCGCAGGCCTTGCGCAGCCGTAACGTATTCAGATAGTCGTGGATCTTCTCGCCCGTCTCCGCATGGAATTTTCGCGACACGTAGCTGCGCGATTTCCCCAGCTCTTCGGCCAGCGCGTCCAGGCGGAATTTTTCCTGGTAATGCTCGTCCAGCCAGAACATCACCTGGCTTGCGATCCCCTGGCTGCTGCCCGGCGCGCCGGCGTTATCGTCCGGCAGCATGGCAAACAGGCTTATCAACATCCCGGCGATGCTCTCGCTGTTCATAGGAGACTGATAACAGCCCAGCAGGTGATCGATATGCTGGCGGCAATGCGCCAGGTCAGCGACCCACGCCTCGCCGCCGCGGCGCGAAAGCCGCTCCAGCCGCTGTCGGGTTTGCGGGAAATCGCGCAGGGTTTTCATCACGGCATGATGGTCGAGATGGATGATGGTGCGCCGGTAAATCGCTTCGGCCTGCTCGTCTACCATCACCTTGTGCAGCGTAAACGGCGGAAAGAAAAAAAGCCGCCCGGGGCGCATGGTGTAATGGCGGTTGTCGACAATCGCCACGCCAAACCCTTCTTCCACATATAGAATTTCCAGGCACTGGTGCCAGTGGTGGTAACGCACCGTGTTGGCAAACAGGCGGCTAAACGACACGACGGTGTCGTTCAGGGTAATCAGCTCAAGACGGTCGGATATCGGCGTGTCGCGCATAGTGCAATAAAACTCAACTTTTTCCCGTAACAACCACGTTATAAACCACCTTTTTAAATTTTCTCAACTGCGGGTTTATTCATCGCTCTTAGCTGTGACATGGCTAACATTTCTGCCCCTTGTGGATTCACTATGCTTTGCCGCAGTTGATTACGAGGGCAAACCTATGTGGGCGGTAAATAAAGAAAAATCAAATCCGTTGTCTTCACGCCGGGACGTAGTGGCGTATCTGAACGAGATGCTGGGCGCGTTGGATAAGCAGTTTCCGCCGGGCGGTTCCCGCTTCTCTCTGGGGGAAACCTGTGCGCATTACGCAACGGACATTGCGCAGATGGAAGGGCTTTCCCGCGCGCTGTGGGGGCTGTTTCCGCTGATGGCGGGCGGCGGCGACGCCACGCCGTTTAGCGAGAAGTACATAACGGCCATCAGGCTCGGCACCGATCCGCAAAGCGCAGGCTACTGGGGCGAAGCCGGCCCTTACGATCAGCGCCTTGTAGAGATGGCGGCCTACGGTCTGGGGCTGTCCCTGCTGGGCGACAAACTCCTCGATCGCTTCACCGAGCGCGAAGTGATGAACCTCCACGCCTGGCTCAGCCAGATTACCGACGCGCAAATGCCGGACAGCAACTGGAACTACTTCGCCATTATGGTCCAGCTCGGCTTCAAACGCGCCAGACTGCCGTATGATCAGGCCGCCATCGATCGCCGCTTTGCGCTGATGGACGCCTACTATCTGGGAGACGGCTGGTATTCCGACGGCCCGGGCCGCCCGAAGGATTATTACATCTCGATGGCTTTCCACTTCTACGGGCTGATCTACGCCACCCTGAGCGGGGACGAGGCGAGGGCGGAGGGGCTGCGCGAGCGCTCGCGCCTGTTCGCAGAAGACTTTATCTACTGGTCCGCCGCAGACGGGGCCTCGGTGCCGTTTGGCCGCAGCCTGACCTACCGCTTTGCAATGGTGGCCTTCTGGAGCGCGGTGGCCTTTTCCGAACTGGACGTATTCACGCCGGGTATCGTAAAAGGCATTATCCTGCGCCATCTGCGCTGGTGGCGGCAGCAGCCGATGACCGATCGCGACGGCATTCTGACCCTCGGCTTTGCCTATCCTAACCTGGCGATGTGCGAGGACTATAACTCCCCCGGCTCGCCGTACTGGGCGCTAAAAACCTACCTGATACTGGCGCTGCCGGAGGCGCATCCCTTCTGGCAGGCCGACGAACAGCCGTTGCCCGCCCTGGCTGAGAAGCACGCGATCCCGCACGCCCAGCAGATCCTTATCCATGCGGAAAAGTCGCAGCACGTCACCATGCTCACCGCCGGGCAGCTTGAGCTGAACAACTACGTCAACACCGACGCCAAATACACCAAATTTGCCTACTCCAGCCGCTTCGGCTTCACCATTGAGCGCGGGCGTTTTGGCCTGAAGCATGCCGCCTGCGACTCCATGCTGCTGCTGGCGGACGGAGATGATTACTACCGCGGGCGCCGCGCGTGTGACGCGGTGCGGGTGGATGAAAACTCTATCTACTCGCGCTGGTCGCCGTGGCACGACGTGCATATCGATACCTGGCAAGTGCCGTTCGGAGAGTGGCATCTGCGTCTGCACCGCATCAACAGCGCGCGCGCTCTGCAAACGGCAGAGGGTGGTTTCGCGGTGATGAAAACGGAACAGCAGATCCGCGAGCGCGGCTGTTATCTCGCGGCGGAAAACGGCAGCAGCCTGATTGTCGATCTGTCGCCCGCCATCGCTCGTCAGCCGGACAGCATCGTCACGCCGCCAAACAGCAGCATCATGTTCCCGGAGTGCGCCTCCATTCCGCTGTTAAAAACCGATCTCCCGCCAGGGGAAAGCTGGCTCTGCTGCGCCGTCGTTGCCAGCGGATCGCCACACGATGCGGTAGCGCCGCAGCTGAACATCACCCAAAACCAGGTTGTTATTCGCGAACCCGGAAGCGAACGACAAATATCGTTCACGTTATAAAAACTCTGACCCCTACACGTCGGCGAGGATGATATGAAAAATACATCTACAACAAACAGAACCGAATATTACAAAATCAGCAGCTTTATTTTTCTCTATTTCTTTACCTGGTCTGCCAGTATTGGCCTATTGGCCATCTGGCTTGGTCAAAAAGCCAACCTCAGCGGATCGGTTATTGGGACCGTATTTGCCGTAAACGGTATTTTCTCCGTTATTCTCAAACCGATTTACGGCTACATTCTCGATAAGATCGGCATGAGCAAATATCTGCTCTATTTTGTGGTCGCCATGTCGGCCCTGATGGCGCCGTTCTTTATTTACGTCTATCAGCCGCTGTTAATGTCCAACACGATGCTGGGGATTATTATCGGCGCGCTCTATTTAAGCTTTGCCTGGTACGCGGGCGTGGCGGCGTGTGAATCCTATTCCGACCGCTTCAGCCGCCTGAACGGCATGGAGTTCGGGCAGATCCGCATGTGGGGATCGCTCGGCTGGGCGGTGGCGTCTTCGTTCTCCGGCCTGCTGTTTAACCTATCTCCGGCCTATAACTTCATCATGGGCAGCGTGGCTTCGGTGGTGATGCTGATTGTCCTGCTGAGCCTGAAAGTGAACACTAACTCCGCTCACGCCGGTGACGTGTTGACCAAAGAGAAAATCGCTCCGTCAGACGTGTATGCCCTGCTGCGAAACCGCAAGTTCTGGGCCTTCTGCCTCTACGTGGCGGGCGTGGCGTGGATGATGTTTATCGCCGAGCAGCAGTTCTCGCGCTATTTCGTCACCTTCTTCGACGATATCCACGAGGGTAACGCGGTGTTTGGTTATCTGGGCACCGTACAGTCGGGGATGGAGTTCGTCATGTATATGGTAATCCCCCTGTTCGTGAACTTTATTGGCGCCAAGCGCGGGCTGTTAATCGTCGGCCTGGTGGTCGGCGCGCGCCTGATTATTTCCGGCATGTGCGATTCACACCTGTTAATTTCCGTGCTGAAACCGCTGTACGGCCTGGAAATATGCCTGCTGCTGGTGTCGGTCTTTAAATATATCGCCGAGCATTTCGATAAGCGCGTTAACGCCACCATGTATTTACTGGGCTATCAGGCCATGCTCTACGTCGGTAACGTGGTGGTTTCTTCACCTGCGGGATATATGTATGACCGCATCGGCTTTGAGCAGACCTATATCATCATGGGCGCCACGGCGCTGACCTTTACCCTTATTTCTGCCTTTACGTTATCCGCCTGCCAGAGCAAATGGCGCGGGGCCCGCGCGCTGAACGTAGCAGAAACCTCAACACGATAATTACGCCGTCAAAGAAGGAACCGAAATATGTTAAGTCGTATCAAAGAGGAGCGTCTGCCCGCTATCCCTGCGCCCGTTGATTCACGCGTTTTTAGCGATGAATTGAGTACGGCACGCCGCCACGTTCTCGACCTGATCAGCCGTCATTTAACGGAATTCGGCGAGCAGTTTCCAGCGGAAACCTGTAAGGACGGTTTTTATCCGCTGACCGACAACGTGGAGTGGACCACCAGCTTCTGGACCGGCCAGCTGTGGCTGGCGTGGGAGATGAGCGGCGAGGCGAAATTCCGCGCGATGGCGGAAAAACACGTGCGCTCGTTCGGCCTGCGCATCGCCGGGCGCAGCGACACCAACACCCACGATTTGGGCTTCCTGTACACGCTCTCCTGCGTGGCGGCCTGGCGACTCACCGGCAGCCGCGAGGCGCGCGGCTTCTCCCTGCTGGCGGCAGAGGCGCTGCTGGAGCGCTTCCATGAAAAAGCGAAGATCATTCAGGCGTGGGGCGATCTCGCTGACCCGGAGCAGGCCGGACGGATGATCATCGACTGCAACATGAACCTGCCGCTGCTGTACTGGGCGACGGAACAAACGGGCGATCCGCGCTTTGCCGACGCTGCAAAAGCGCACGTCATGCAGGCGGCGACGTACCTGATTCGCGAAGATGCCTCGACGTTCCACACCTACTATATGGATGTGAACACCGGCGCGCCGCGCTACGGCAATACCCAGCAGGGCTACGCCGACGACTCATGCTGGTCGCGCGGGCAGGCGTGGGGGATTTACGGCTTCCTGCTGAGCTATATCTATACCGGCGACGAGACGATGATCGCCCTGTCGAAGCGGCTGGCGAACTATTTCCTCAACCGTCTGCCGGAAGATTACGTCTGCCACTGGGATCTGGCGCTGGTAGGTACGGACGCGCTGCGCGATTCGTCTTCGGCGGCCATCGCGGTATGCGGCCTGCTGGAGCTGGTGAAGCATCTTCCGGTCACGGATCCGGATCGCGAGCGCTATCTGGAGTGGGCGAAAGGGATCATGTCGTCGCTGACGAAGCACTACCTGATGGGCAAAGACGAGAAGGGCAACGGGCTGCTGAAGCACTCGGTGTATCACCTGGCGAGCAATAAAGGGGTGGACGAGTGCGCGAGCTGGGGAGATTACTTCTACGTTGAGGCGCTGGTGCGCTTCACCCAGAGCTGGAAGCTGTACTGGTAAAACAGCCGGGGGGACGTCCCCCGGCTATGCGGTTACGCTTTCGGAATACGCAGCGTCTGGCCGGGGTAGATTTTATCCGGGCTGGAGAGCATCGGGCGGTTGGCCTCGAAAATCTTGTTGTACTGGTTGGCATCGCCGTACACGGTTTTGGAGATGGCGCTCAGGGTATCGCCAGATTTCACCGTATAGTACGTGGCTTCATCTTTGGCATCGGTGGCGGTGATATTGTTCTCAACCTCGCTCACCCCCGCGATGTTCCCCACGGCAACCTGGATTTTCTCTTTCTGCTCCTGCGTCAGCCCGTCACCCGTGACGCTGGCTTTGCCGTCGGTAACGGTGACCTGGACTTTATCCGCGCCAGGAATATTCAGCTTTTTGAGGTGCTCGCTGACTTTGTCGCCTGCATCCTTATGCGACTCTGTGAGGTTGTCCCACAGCTTCTCACCTGCTTCTTTAACGAAATTAAAAAGACCCATTCCATCCTCCTGTTAACAATGAAGTCAGAATAAGCATAGCAGTTGGGTTTTAAGGTGATAAAAAAGCCCGGTGGCGCTAGCGCTTACCGGGCCTGAATGTGTTCTCCCTCTCCCCGTGGGAGAGGGCGGGGTGAGGGGAAACTTAAACCCCTTGCTCCAGAATGCGGATGTGCGTTTCCAGAACGTCAGCTTTCACCGCGTCGCTCCACGCTTTCATGTGCGGGGTCTGCAGGTGCGCTTCGAGGTGCGCGACGGTTTCCCACTGCTCAACCATGATGATGGAGTCGGGTGCGGTCGCCTGGAAGCTCGCCTCGGTGGCGGCGTCCACCATCGGCGCGTAGCCGTGGCAGCCTTCTTCTTTCAGTACGGTTGGGATAATCTTCGCGAACTGATCCAGCACCGCCTGGCGGTGATGTTGACCTGGACGAGTACGGATTTCTGCGATAACGGTAAGCATGGTTACTACTCCTTTAATTCCAGGCTACCAGTTAAGCAAAAATTTCCGCGAGATGCTTGCGATATTCTGCGATATAGCGCGGGACGTCAGGCATTTTAATCACGTCGTTGACAATAAAGGTCGGCAGCGGGTCCATGCCCAGGAACTGATTCGCCTTGTGGAACGGCAGGTAAGCGCCGTCAACGCCTACGCCTTCGAAGAACTGATCTTTCTCGGTGAAGGCTTCCATCGGGGCGTTCCAGGTCAGGGAGAGCATATATTTTTTGCCCTGAATCAGGCCGCCGGAGCCGTATTTTTTCGACGCGTCTGAGCGGGTACGGCCGTCGCTGGCATACAGCGAGCCGTGGCCTTCGGTGAACACGTCGTCCATGTATTTTTTCACGGTCCACGGCGCGCCCATCCACCAGCCCGGCATCTGCCAGATCACCACGTCAGCCCACAGGAAGTTCTGCACTTCGGCCTTCACGTCGTAGTTGCTGTCCGCGCGCACGACCTTAACATCATGCCCGGCGTCGCGCAGGAAACCGTCCGCGACCTCGGTCAGGGTGTCATTCAGCTGGCCTTTTGAGTGGGCGAATTCTTTCGCGCCGTTGATAATCAGAATGTTGCTCATTATTTGTCCTCGGTGTTGAGAGTATGCAAGGTATTCTACGCGCGAGGACGGAGCGGAAAAATGAGCAAAATGTGCAAAGTCTTTTGCATTCAGCGCAATAATCGCTTACCAGCTTATTGTCACCTCAAAGCCACCCTGAGCCGCGTTGCCCAGCGCAACGCGCATGCCGTGCAGGGCAGCAATACGCTTCACGATGGATAACCCCAGCCCGCTGCCCGTTTCATCCTGCCCAGGCGGACGATAGAAGCGCTCGCCGATCCGCGCCAGCGCGTCGGGAGAAATCCCCGGGCCGTTGTCGCGCACCGTGAAGCGCCGGGCATCCAGCGTTACGTCAATCAGGCTGCCGCGCGGGCTGTAGCGGATGGCGTTATCCAGCAGGTTACGCACCAGCAAGCTGAGGAGCAGCCGCTGGCCGGTGCGCTTCACCTCCGGCGCGTTGACGTTCAGGCGAATGTCGATACCCGCCTGCTGCGCCGGATGATAAATATCCATCACCGCCGACTGCAGTAAATCGGCGATCGCGATCGGCTCCACGTCGTCGAGATTGTCGAGCGAGTCGAGGCGCGAAAGCGTAAGAAGCTGATCCACCAGCCGGGACGCGCGGTCAATACCCGCATGAAGCTGCGTCAGCGCTTTTGCCTGCGCCTGCGGATCGTCCAGATACAGCTGCGCCACGTCGGTTTGCACCTTCAGCGCGGCCAGCGGGCTGCGCAGCTCGTGGGCGGCATCGGAGGTGAAGCGGCGCTCGCGGCTCATCATCTCCTGCGTGCGGGTAAACAGGTGGTTCAACGCGTCCAGCAGGGGGCGCACTTCCGTCGGTACGCCTTCCGTCGGCAGTTTATCGGTGGCGTCCGGAGAGCGTGAGCGCAGGGTCGTCGCGAGCTTTTTCAGCGGCCTCAGCTCGCGGCCCAGCAGCAGGATTAACAGCAAAAGCATCACGGGCAGCGCCACCAGCCACGGCGTGAGCTGCGAACCCACCACGTCCAGCGCCAAATCCTGCCGGTACTCCCACTCCTGGCCGACCACCACGCGGTACTTACCGTCCGGCGACGTCAGCCACAGGAAGCGCCATTCGTCGCTGTCGTCCTGAAGCCGTCCGTCAGCAAACCCGTCGCGACGGTAGTGATACGGGATATCGCGCCCGTTTTCGCCGTCGTTGAGGATCATGCTGCCGTCGGCGCTAAAGATGGCGAAGGCCAGCGCGTCATCGTCCAGATGTCCGTGCCTGGCTTTTTTCGGTATCTCGCGCATCCGTTCCGGCGCGCGAAGCTCGTCCAGGTCCATCGTCAGCAGCCGTTTCGCAAACAGCATTTGCTGGGTATCAAACAGCTTGTCGAGCTTATGCGTCGTCTGCTGCCAGGCGACCAGGCTGGCGGCAAACCAGGCTGCCAGAGACAGCAGCAGGAACAGCAGCGTCAGGCGGAGCTTCAGGCTCAGTTTCATGCGTCACCCAGGGTATAGCCGATGCCGTGGACGGTGCGGATAAAGTCGCTCCCGAGCTTGCGGCGAAGATGATGGACGTGGACCTCCACGGCGTTGCTGGAGACATCGTCATCCCAGGTATAGAGCTTTTCTTCAATCGTTTTGCGGGGAAGCACGCGGCCCGCGTTGCGCATCAGCAGCTCCAGCAGGGCGAACTCTTTTGGCTTGAGGGTAAGCGCTTCGCCGTTAAGCGTGGCGACAAGGCCGGTAGGATCCAGCGTCACCTTGCCGTGACGCAGCTCGCTGCGCGCCTGGCCGTGGCTGCGGCGCACCAGCGCTTCAAGGCGGGCTGCGACTTCGATCAGGGCAAACGGCTTACAGAGATAATCGTCCGCGCCCAGGCGTAGCCCGTCGACGCGCTGGTTCAGCGCATCCCGCGCCGTCAGAATCAGTACCGGTTCGCTGCGCCCGCTTTCGCGCCAGGCGCGGAGGATCTCAAGCCCGTCAATTTCCGGCAGGGTCAGGTCAAGCACCACGGCATCATAGGGCGCGGAATACAGCGCGGCCTGCCCGGTTTTGCCGTCGGTAAACCAGTCAACGCTAAAGCCCATTTTGCTTAATCCTGCCTTAATGCCGTCGCCGATAAGCCTGTCGTCTTCTACCAGTAAAATGCGCATGTTCCCTCCTTGATGCCGTCAGTAAACCCTCTGTACGCGCATGCTGTACAGTAAAAATAAATAAATTTTCCCCTTAAGAAGTTGTTAAGGATTACCCTGTTTAATGGATTGCGAAACCACATTAAAGGGAGAGATTAATATGAAAAAATTCGCTGCACTTGCTGCCATCATGATGATGACCACTGCCCCTGTTTTTGCTGCGCAGGGCGGATTTAACGGCCCGTCCGCAACGGCGCCCCAGACCCAAACTCAGCAGGGCGGTTTTGTTGATAACAACGCCAACCTGACGACGGCGGCAAAAGTGAAAGACCTGAAGGACGATGCCTGGGTGAAGCTGCGCGGGAACATCACCGAGCGCCTGTCCGATGACCGCTACACTTTCCGCGATGAAACCGGCACGGTGGTGGTTGAGATCGACCACAAGCGCTGGAACGGCGTGACCGTCAGCCCGCAGGATAAGGTTGAGCTTCAGGGTAAAGTCGATAAAGACTGGAACGAGTTTGAAATCGACGTGAAGCAGGTTATCAAGCTGGACAAATAACCCGGAAAGGGCCGCTTATGCGGCCCTTTTTCTTTGTGACTCAATTCGTCAGATGAGGTAGTATCTGCGGCAATATTGCCTGAAACCCTTCGGTTTCTGAGTTGAGGAATCACACGTAATGAGCGATATGGCAGAGCGCCTCGCGCTACATGAATTCACGGAAAACGCCTACCTGAACTACTCCATGTACGTCATCATGGACAGGGCGTTGCCGTTTATCGGGGATGGCCTGAAGCCCGTTCAGCGCCGCATCGTCTATGCGATGTCCGAGCTGGGGCTGAGCGCCAGCGCCAAGTTCAAAAAATCCGCCCGTACCGTCGGTGACGTACTGGGTAAATACCATCCGCACGGCGACAGCGCCTGCTATGAAGCGATGGTATTAATGGCGCAGCCGTTCTCTTACCGCTACCCGCTGGTGGACGGGCAGGGGAACTGGGGGGCGCCGGACGATCCAAAATCTTTCGCCGCAATGCGTTATACCGAATCCCGCCTGTCCAAATATGCCGAAGTGCTGCTGGGCGAGCTGGGTCAGGGAACCGTTGACTGGGTGCCAAACTTCGACGGTACGATGCAGGAGCCGAAGATGCTGCCTGCGCGTCTGCCGAACATCCTGCTGAACGGCACCACCGGTATTGCCGTGGGTATGGCGACGGACATTCCGCCGCACAACCTGCGCGAAGTGGCGAAGGCCGCCATCACCCTGATCGAGCAGCCGAAAACCTCGCTGGACGAGCTGCTGGATATCGTGCAGGGGCCGGACTACCCGACCGAAGCCGAAATCATCACCTCGCGCGCGGAAATCCGCAAAATCTACCAGAACGGCCGCGGCTCCGTGCGCATGCGCGCGGTGTGGAATAAAGAGGACGGCGCGGTCGTCATCACCGCGCTGCCGCATCAGGTTTCCGGTGCCAAAGTGCTGGAGCAGATCGCCTCCCAGATGCGCAATAAAAAGCTGCCGATGGTGGACGACCTGCGCGACGAATCCGACCACGAGAACCCGACCCGTCTGGTGATCGTGCCGCGCTCGAACCGCGTGGACATGGAGCAGGTGATGAACCACCTGTTCGCCACCACCGATCTGGAAAAAAGCTACCGCATCAACCTGAACATGATCGGCCTCGACGGGCGTCCGGCGGTGAAAAACCTGCTGGAGATCCTCACCGAATGGCTGGCGTTCCGCCGCGATACGGTGCGCCGTCGTCTGAATCACCGTCTGGAAAAAGTGCTTAAGCGCCTGCATATCCTCGAAGGTTTGCTGGTGGCGTTCCTCAACATCGACGAAGTGATTGAGATCATTCGTACCGAGGACGAACCGAAGCCCGCGCTGATGTCGCGTTTTGGCATCAGCGAAACCCAGGCCGAAGCGATCCTTGAGCTGAAGCTGCGCCATCTCGCCAAACTGGAAGAGATGAAGATCCGCGGCGAGCAGAACGAGCTGGAAAAAGAGCGCGATCAGCTGCAGGCGATCCTCGCGTCCGAGCGCAAGATGAACACCCTGCTGAAGAAAGAGCTGCAGGCCGATGCCGACGCCTTCGGCGACGACCGTCGTTCTCCGCTGCACGAGCGCGAAGAAGCGAAGGCGATGAACGAGCACGACATGCTGCCGTCCGAGCCGGTGACCATCGTGCTGTCTCAGAGCGGCTGGGTGCGTAGCGCCAAAGGCCACGATATTGACGCGCCGGGCCTGAGCTACAAGGCGGGCGACAGCTTTAAAGCGGCGGTGAAGGGCAAGAGCAACCAGCCGGTGGCGTTTATCGACTCTACGGGCCGCAGCTACGCCATCGACCCGATCACGCTGCCATCCGCGCGCGGGCAGGGCGAGCCGCTCACCGGCAAGCTGACGCTGCCGCCGGGCGCGACCGTTGACCATATGCTGATGGAAGCCGACGAGCAGAAGCTGCTGATGGCCTCGGATGCGGGCTACGGCTTTATCTGTACCTTTAACGATCTGGTGTCGCGCAACCGCGCCGGTAAAGCATTAATCAGCCTGCCGGACAACGCCCACGTGATGACGCCGCTGGTGATTGAGGACGAAAGCGATATGCTGCTGGCGATCACCACCGCCGGACGTATGCTGATGTTCCCGGTCAGCGACCTGCCGGAGCTGTCTAAAGGTAAAGGCAACAAAATCATTAACATCCCGTCGGCGGAAGCGGCTAAAGGCGAAGATGGCCTGGCGCACCTCTTCCTCCTGCCGCCGCAGAGCACGCTGACCATTCACGTCGGCAAGCGCAAAATCAAGCTGCGTCCGGAAGAGCTGCAGAAGGTGGTCGGTGAGCGCGGACGCCGCGGCTCGCTGATGCGCGGCCTGCAGCGGATCGACCGCGTGGAGATTGACTCGCCTGCGCGTAGCCAGGCGGGCGACAGCGAAGAGTAATCTGTTCACCCCCTCTGTTCCGGAGGGGGTATTACCGTAAAATTTCCCGTAAAAACGTTGTTAATTCGTGCGTTGCGATTAACAATACGCGCTCGTAATAAAGTCCTTACCTGGCCACAGGTGAAGTATAATTGTCAGCTGTTTGGGCTTCAGAGGTCGCTATGCTATACATTGTTCGTCTCATTCTTACCGTTATCTACTGCATTCTGGTCTGTGTATTCGGCTGCATCTACTGCCTGTTCAGTCCGCGTAATCCTAAGCATGTCGCCACGTTTGGCCATATGTTTGGTCGCCTTGCGCCGCTGTTTGGCCTGAAGGTGGAAAAACGCCTGCCGGAAGGCGCTGAGCACTTCGGCAACGCCATCTATATCGCAAACCATCAGAACAACTACGATATGGTGACCGCCGCAAACATCGTACTGCCGCCAACCGTGACGGTGGGGAAAAAGAGCCTGCTGTGGATCCCGTTTTTCGGCCAGCTTTACTGGCTCACCGGAAACCTACTGATTGACCGTAACAACCGTGCAAAAGCACACAGCACCATTGCAGAAGTGGTCAATCACTTCAAAAAACGCAAAATCTCAATCTGGATGTTCCCGGAAGGGACGCGCAGCCGCGGTCGTGGGCTGCTGCCGTTTAAAACCGGTGCGTTTCATGCCGCAATTGCGGCGGGCGTTCCAATTATTCCCGTGTGCGTTTCCAATACTTCTAACAAGATTAATCTTAACCGCCTGAAAAATGGGCTGGTGATTGTCGAGATGCTGCCGCCGGTGGATACCAGCAAATACGGCAAAGATCAGGTGCGCGAGCTGGCGACACACTGCCGCGAGCTGATGGCGCAGCATATTGCCCAGCTCGACAAAGAAGTCGCAGAGAGAGAAGCCGCCGGTAACGTGTAGTCCGGCGTTTAAAGGGAAAACGAATTCCCGCGTTGTTAGTCGTTTCAGATGGAGCTTATATGTCACTCAGTCGGCGTCAGTTTATTCAGGCTTCGGGGATCGCCCTTTGTGCGGGTGCGATGCCGCTGACAGCCAACGCCGCCGGGCAGCAACCGCCGCTGCCCATCCCGCCGTTGATTGAATCTCGTCGCGGGCAACCGCTATTTTTGACCCTGCAGCGCAGCCACTGGTCGTTTACCCAGGGGACGCGTGCGTCCGTCTGGGGAATTAACGGGCGCTACCTTGGGCCGACCATTCGCGTGTGGAACGGCGATGACGTTAAGCTCATTTACAGTAACCGTACGACGGAAAATGTGGCGATGACCGTCAGCGGCCTGCAGGTCCCTGGGCCGTTGATTGGCGGCGCGGCGCGCATGATGTCGCCCAACGCCGACTGGGCGCCGGTGCTGCCGATCCGCCAGAGCGCCGCGACGTTGTGGTATCACGCAAATACCCCTAACCGCACCGCGCAGCAGGTCTACAACGGCCTGGCCGGCATGTGGCTGATTGAAGATGAGATCAGTAAATCCCTGCCGATCCCAAACCACTACGGCGTGGATGATTTCCCGATCGTTATTCAGGACAAGCGTCTCGATAACTTTGGTACGCCAGAGTACAGCGAGCCGGGCAGCGGTGGCTTTGTTGGCGACACGCTGCTGGTCAACGGCGCGCAAAGTCCGTATGTGGAAGTCTCGCGCGGCTGGGTGCGCCTGCGTCTGCTGAACGCCTCCAACTCGCGCCGCTACCAGCTGCAGATGAGCGATGGCCGCGCGCTGCACGTGATTTCCGGCGATCAGGGCTTCCTGCCCGCGCCGGTTTCCGTGAAGCAGCTGGCGCTTTCGCCGGGTGAACGCCGTGAAATCCTCGTGGATATGACCAACGGGGATGAAGTGTCGCTGACCTGCGGTGAAGCGGCGAGCATTGTCGACCGTATCCGCGGGTTCTTTGAGCCGTCGAGTATTCTGGTTTCTACGCTGGTGCTGACCCTTCGCCCAACCGGCCTGCTGCCGCTGGTCACCGATAGCCTGCCGATGCGCCTGCTGCCGCAGGAGATCGTGAGCGGTGCGCCGGTGCGCAGCCGTGACATCAGCCTGGGCGACGATCCTGGCATCAACGGTGCGCTGTGGGACGTTAACCGCATTGACATCACCGCGCAGCAGGGGACCTGGGAGCGCTGGACGGTTCGCTCGGACATGCCGCAGTCGTTCCATATTGAAGGGGTTTCATTCCTGATCCGCAACGTGAATGGTGCGATGCCGTTCCCGGAAGACCGCGGCTGGAAGGACACCGTCTGGGTGGATGGCCAGGTCGAGCTGCTCGTCTACTACGGTCAGCCATCCTGGCCGCACTTCCCGTTCCTGTTCCACAGCCAGACGCTGGAGATGATGGACCGCGGATCGGTGGGGCAGATGCTGGTGAATCCGGCGCCGTAAATTTTCCCCCTCACCCCGGCCCTCTCCCCAGAGGGGCGAGGGTGAAAGACCGCTCCGGGCAGTCCCCTCTCCCCTTTGGGGAGAGGGTTAGGGTGAGGGGATAACAGCCCGCATAATACCCCTTCATTTCCCACATTGTTCCAGCGTATAATCCCCGCCCTTTTGTCTATTTTTTCTTCGGAAGCACTATGAGCGCAATTTCCCTGATCCAGCCGGATCGTGACCTCTTCTCCTGGCCCCAGTACTGGGCGGCCTGCTTTGGACCGGCGCCGTTCCTGCCGATGTCCCGCGAAGAGATGGACCAACTGGGCTGGGATAGCTGCGACATCATTCTGGTCACGGGCGATGCGTACGTTGACCACCCGAGCTTTGGCATGGCCATCTGTGGCCGTATGCTCGAAGCGCAGGGCTTCCGCGTGGGGATCATCTCCCAGCCTGACTGGAACAGCAAAGACGACTTTATGCGTCTGGGCAAGCCGAACCTGTTCTTCGGCGTGACCGCAGGCAACATGGACTCGATGATTAACCGCTACACCGCCGACCGCAAGCTGCGCCACGACGACGCCTACACTGCCGATAACGTGGCGGGCAAACGTCCGGACCGCGCGACTCTCGTCTACACCCAGCGATGCAAAGAAGCATGGAAAGACGTGCCGGTCATCCTGGGCGGGATCGAGGCGAGCCTTCGCCGTACCGCGCACTACGACTACTGGTCAGATACCGTGCGCCGTTCGGTGCTGGTAGATTCCAAAGCCGACATGCTGATCTTCGGCAACGGTGAACGTCCGCTGGTGGAAGTGGCGCACCGTCTGGCGCAGGGCGAACCGGTTGGCGACATCCGCGACGTGCGCAACACTGCGATCATGGTAAAAGAAGCGCTGCCGGGCTGGAGCGGGGTAGATTCTCGCATCATCGACATGCCGGGCAAAATCGACCCAATCCCGCACCCGTACGGCGAAGATCTGCCGTGTGCGGACAACAAGCCGGTTGAGCCGAAAAAAGCCGAAGCCAAAGCCGTTGTGGTACAGCCGCCGCGTCCGAAGCCGTGGGAAAAGACCTACGTTCTGCTGCCGTCCTTCGAGAAGGTGAAAAGCGACAAGGTGCTCTACGCGCACGCCTCGCGTATTCTGCACCACGAAACCAACCCGGGCTGCGCCCGCGCGCTGATGCAAAAGCACGGCGAGCGCTATATCTGGGTTAACCCGCCGGCGATCCCGCTCTCTACCGAAGAGATGGACAGCGTCTTTGCCCTGCCGTACAAGCGCGTGCCGCACCCGGCGTACGGCAACGCCCGTATCCCGGCGTATGAGATGATCCGCTTCTCGATCAACATCATGCGCGGCTGCTTCGGCGGCTGCTCCTTCTGCTCCATTACCGAGCACGAAGGCCGTATTATTCAGAGCCGCTCCGAGGATTCGATCGTCAACGAGATCGAAGCCATTCGCGACACGGTGCCGGGCTTTACCGGCATCATCTCCGATCTGGGTGGCCCGACCGCCAACATGTACATGCTGCGCTGCAAGTCGCCGCGCGCGGAGCAAACCTGCCGTCGTCTTTCGTGCGTTTACCCGAGCATCTGCGAGCATATGGACACCAACCACGAGCCGACGATCAACCTCTACCGCCGCGCGCGCGACCTGAAGGGCATCAAGAAGATCCTGATCGCGTCCGGCGTGCGTTACGACATTGCGGTAGAAGATCCGCGCTACATCAAAGAGCTGGCGACGCACCACGTCGGCGGCTATCTGAAGATCGCGCCGGAGCACACCGAAGAAGGCCCGCTGTCGAAAATGATGAAGCCGGGTATGGGCAGCTACGACCGCTTTAAGGAGCTGTTCGACACCTACTCGAAGCAGGCGGGTAAAGAGCAGTATCTGATCCCGTACTTCATCTCTGCCCATCCGGGCACGCGCGATGAGGATATGGTTAACCTGGCGCTGTGGCTGAAGCAGCGCCGCTTCCGTCTGGATCAGGTGCAGAACTTCTACCCGTCGCCGCTCGCCAACTCGACGACCATGTATTACACCGGCAAAAACCCGCTGAGCAAGATTGGCTATAAGAGTGAAGACGTGGTGGTGCCTAAAGGGGATAAGCAGCGCCGTCTGCATAAAGCGCTGCTGCGCTATCACGATCCGAAAAACTGGCCGCTGATCCGCCAGGCGCTGGAAGACATGGGTAAAAAACACCTGATCGGCTCGCGTCGTGACTGTCTGGTGCCTGCGCCGACGCTGGATGAGATGCGCGAAGCGCGCCGTCAGAACCGCCACACGCGCCCGGCGCTGACCAAGCACACGCCGATTGTGCATCAGCGTTCGAACGGTGGGGCGGGAACGAAGAAGAGCGTAAAACGTAAGATCGGTTAAACCTGTAACAATGCCCGGTGGCGCTGCGCTTACCGGGCCTACAGGTCATCGCGTAGGCCGGGTAAGGCGAAGCCGCCACCCGGCTTTTTTACGCGACTACCCGCCAAACTGGTCCGGGTCCGGCCCAAGCCGCTTGCCCTTATCCAGCTTCGCAATCTCACCCAGCTCATCTTTATCCAGGCGGAAATCCCAGACGTCGAAGTTCTCGGCGATGCGCGACGGGGTGACCGATTTCGGGATCACCACCAGGCCGCTGTCCAGATGCCAGCGAATGACGATTTGCGCCGGGGTCTTGCCGTATTTATCCGCCAGGTCGCGGATAATTTTCTGATCGAATACCCCTTCGCCGCCCTGCGCCAGCGGGCTCCAGGACTCGGTCTGGATCTTGTGCGTGGCGTTCCAGGCGTGCAGCTGGCGCTGCTGCATCAGCGGGTGCAGCTCAATCTGGTTGATCACCGGCGCGACGCCCGTCTCATCAATCAGGCGCTGCAGGTGGTGCACCTGGAAGTTACATACGCCGATGCTTTTCACCAGCCCCTCTTTTTGCAGCTCAATCATACCCTTCCAGGCATCCACATAATGATCGATAGCCGGAACAGGCCAGTGCATCAGGTACAGGTCCACGAAATCGAGCTGGAGCTTATCCAGACTTTCCTGTAGGGCTTCATGAGGGCGTTTCTGATCGTCATTCCACAGCTTGGTGGTAATGAAAAGGTCGTCGCGGGGCATGCCGGCGCTGGCCAGCGCCTTACCCACGCCGTCTTCATTTTTGTATGCGGCGGCGGTATCGATGGAACGATAGCCGACTTCCAGGGCTTTATGAATGGCGGACACGACCTCGTCGTTACCGGCTTTCCATACGCCTAGCCCCAGCTGGGGCATCACGTTGCCGTCCTGCAGCTTGATTACGGTTTGGTTTGCCATTTTTCCTCCTTCAGGTACGCATCGTCGGAGGACTACTCCGACGATGTGGTGTGCATTAAGTCTGGACGAAATGTCAAAAAACGAAAGTCAGGATCTCAAAAACGCCTAGCGTGCCGCTTCGTAGATGCGGCGGCTCACGTCCAGCGTGATGTCGCCATGCTCGCCCAGCTGGGTCATGCCGTGCTCTTCCAGTTTCGCCAGCAGGGCAGGGATGGAGCTGCCGTCCAGACCGTAGCCGGAGAGACGCGTTGGCACGCCCAGGCTTTCAAAGAAGCTGCGGGTCGCTTCGATGGCGGCATCGATACGCGCATCGTCCGAACCCTCGGTGATATTCCACACGCGTTCGGCGTACTGCAGCAGCTTCGCGCGTTTGGCGTCGCGTTTTTCATTCCACAGGGCAGGCAGAACGACGGCCAGCGTCTGGGCGTGGTCCAGACCGTGCATCGCCGTCAGCTCGTGGCCCAGCATGTGGGTTGCCCAGTCCTGCGGCACGCCTGCGCCGATCAGGCCGTTCAGCGCCTGAGTAGCTGCCCACATGACGTTAGCACGCACGTCATAGTTTTCCGGTTCTTTCAGCGCTTTCGGACCATCTTCAACCAGCGTCAGCAGAATGCCTTCCGCGAAACGATCCTGAATTTTAGCATCCACCGGATACGTCACGTACTGCTCAACGGTGTGAACAAAGGCATCCACCACGCCGTTCGCCACCTGACGCGCAGGCAGGGTGTAGGTGTAAACCGGATCGAGGATCGCGAATACAGGCTGAACGTGTTCGTTCATAAAGGCCTGTTTGTCGCCCGTGGTTTTACGGGAGATAACGGCACCTTTGTTGGATTCAGAGCCGGTGGCTGGCAGAGTCAGCACGGAGCCCATTGGGATCGCGCTTTTAATGTCGCTGCCGCGGGTTTCCAGAATGTGCCACGGATCGATGCCGTCAGCGTAGCGCGCTGCCGCCGCGATGAATTTGGTGCCGTCCAGCACGGAGCCGCCGCCAACGGCCAGCAGGAAGGTAATCTTCTCTTCGCGGGCGATTTTCACCGCGTTCATCAGCGTTTCGTAAGACGGGTTTGGCTCGATGCCGCCGAACTCACGCACGTCCAGGCCTTCCAGCGCGCTGTAGACCTGATCCAGCACGCCGGTTTTTTTCACGCTGCCGCCGCCGTAGGTGATCAGCACGCGGGCGTCAGAGGGGATTTGATCGCGCAGGTCGGCGATGGCGTCTTTACCAAACAAAATGCGGGTTGGGGTGTGAAGATTGAAGTTGTTCATTGCTCGTTCCCTTGTGTGGGTGAAAAACCGCGGTGGCGCAGATGGCTACCTGATGCTGCACATTGTGGCCGCGCGGCGCTATCCTCTCAATGCACATTCCTGCCGATGTCTTGCCCATTTCTACAGGGCGCTGGAGAATCCACGAGAAAATGCGCACACTGTATGGGTCGGAAACCGTACCCGGAGTCAGAAAAAATGCACCGCGATGAAATCTGTTTACAGCTCACCTCTCAGATTAAAAGGCTGATAGATAAGGATAATCTCTCTGTCGAGCTGCTGCCCGATATCCGCCTGCTCTACGGTACGCAGCCAGGTGCACGCACCCCGGTGATGTACCAGCCCGGCATCGTTTTTCTCTTTTCCGGCCATAAAATTGGCTATATCAACGAGCGCGTGTTCCGCTACGACACCAATGAATATCTGCTTCTGACCGTACCTTTACCCTTCGAATGTGAAACCTTCGCGACAGAGGCGGTGCCGCTGGCCGGTATTCGCGTCAACGTCGATATCCTCCAGCTGCAGGAGCTGCTGATGGATATTGGCGAAGACGAGCTTTTCCAGCCGTCGATGGCGGCAAGCGGGATTAACTCAGCGACGCTGTCGGAGGAGATCCTCTGCGCCATTGAACGTCTGCTGGACGTGATGGAGAGGCCGCTGGATGCTCGCATTCTCGGCAAACAGATCGTCCGCGAGATCCTTTACCACGTGCTGCTGGGGCCGGGCGGCGGGGCGCTGCTGGCGCTGGTGAGTCGTCAGACGCACTTCAGCCTGATCAGCCGCGTGCTGAAGCGCATTGAGAGCCAGTACACGGAAAACCTCAGCGTTGACCAGCTGGCGGCGGAGGCGAACATGAGCGTCTCGGCGTTCCATCACAATTTTAAGTCAGTCACCAGCACCTCGCCGCTGCAGTACCTCAAAACCTACCGGCTGCACAAGGCGCGTATGCTGATGATCCACGACGGCATGAAGGCCAGCGCGGCGGCGATGCGGGTTGGGTACGAAAGTGCGTCGCAGTTCAGTCGGGAGTTTAAGCGTTACTTCGGCGTTACGCCGGGGGAAGATGCGTCGCGCATCAGAACCATGCAGGGAGCTTAGGCGTTTTTCCCTCTCCCCTGTGGGGAGAGGGTCAGGGTGAGGGGATCACGCGCTGCAGTACTTCTTCTTAATCACCACCGCAATCGTCCCCACCAGTCCGGCAACCAGCAGAAAGATCGGCAGCACCATCAGGAAGGTCATCACCTGATCTTCGTGATGTTTCACAAACGGGATCATGTTCAGCGCATAGCCGAGCGTGGTCACCACGCCAACCCACAGCAGGGCGCTCAGCCAGTTAAAGAACTGGAAGCGGCGGTTCGACAGCCCGGAGATGCCCGCCATCGTAGGCAGAAGCGTGCGAACGAATGCCAGGAAACGCCCGGCCAGCAGCGCCAGAAGGCCGTGACGATCAAACATGCAGGTCGCGCGCTGATGGTATTTATGCGGCAGCTGCGCCAGCCAGCCTTTCACCACGCGGGTGTTGCCCAGCCAGCGGCCCTGCAGATAGCTCAGCCAGCAGCCCAGGCTGGCGGCAGACGTCAGGATAACCATCGTCGGGGTGAAGTCCATAACGCCTTTACCGATCAGCGCCCCTGCAAGCAAAAGCAGGCTGTCGCCGGGTAAAAATGAGGCTGGCAGCAGTCCATTTTCCAGAAACAGGGTAGCGAACATCACGAAGTAGACAATGCCTACGACGTGAGGATCGGCCAGCGCGGCAAAATCGTGTTGCCAGAGCGCGGCAATAATATCTTGAATAACAGCCATGGACTTTCCTGTGGAACAGCATTTATAGCACTATTGTACTCCCTAATTCGCGCGTTAGGTTTGATCGCGGGCGCAAGTCATGCAGACTTTTCTTGTGGCGGTGTTCACGAAAGCGTCCAGGGAGTGCATTTTCAGCCAGCACTCTACACGATACGCGCAAATCCCGCCGCTAAATCGGCAATTAAATCGTCCACATCTTCTAAACCAATATGCAATCGGATCAGGGTTCCGCTGAAATCCACTCTGCCGCCGGGGCGCAGTTCCGCGATCTGCTCAGGCTGGTTTGGCAGGATCAGCGATTCAAACCCGCCCCACGAATAGGCCATGCTGAAGAGGGTAAAATTATCCAGATAGCTTGCCAGCTCGTCATTGCTCAGCCGTTTTCTTAGAACGAACGAGAACAGGCCGCTGCTGCCCGTAAAGTCGCGTTGCCAGAATTCGTGGCCTTTGCTGCCGGGCAGCGCCGGATGATTCACGCGCTCAACCTGAGGATGCTGGGCCAGCCACTCGGCGACCTTCAGGCTGCTCTCATGATGCTGGCGCAGGCGCACCCCCAGCGTGCGGATGCCGCGGCTGGTCATGTAGGCCGTATCGGCATCCACCATCTGACCCATCAGATAGGCATTTTCGCGCAGCTGGTCCCAGCAGCGCGCGTTGGACACCGCCGTGCCGATCATGCCGTCGGAGTGGCCAATCAAATATTTGGTTGCCGCCTGAATGGAGATATCAATATCGAATTCCAGCGCCTTAAACAGCACGCCCGCCGCCCAGGTATTGTCGATCATGATAATCGCCTCTGGCGCTTTGCTGCGCACCGCCTTCACGATGGCGGGAACGTCGTGGACTTCCATGGTGATTGAACCTGGAGATTCCAGGAACACGATGCGCGTGTTCGGCTGAATAAGTTCTGCGATGCCTTCCCCAATCAGCGGGTCGAACCAGCCGGTGGTGACGCCGAGCTTGCTGAGGATTTTGGTGCAGAAGTCCTGGCTCGGCTCGTAGGCGGTATTGGTCATCAGGATATGGTCGCCCTGTTCGACAAACGCCAGAATAGTGTTGGCAACCGCCGCCGCGCCGCAGGGGAACAGCGCACAGCCCGCGCCGCCTTCCAGCTCGCACATCGCTTCCTGAAGGGAAAAGTGGGTTAGCGTGCCGCGACGGCCGTAAAAAAGCCCGCCTTTCGCGCGATTACGCGTGGCAATTTTTTTCTCCTCGACGGTATCAAATACCAGCGATGAGGCGCGCTGAATCACGCTGTTGACCGAACCCTGCGTATATTTCTTGCTGCGTCCGGCCTGTACCAGCGTGGTATCAAGATGCTTCTTTGTCATGTTCGCCAACCCTGTTTTTATACGTCTGGACGTCCAGACTACCATGATTGTAAAAATGTGCACCCGGATGCTTATCGAATAAGCAGAAAATATTATGAAAAATACGCATAAGAAATTTTTACTGCGTAAGCGCAAGGAAAGTGAGCGAAAATTACGGCAGTATGTAAATACTAATGAGAACTACTATCAATTCGACGACGTTTTGATATTATTACGCTCAGATTTTGTGATTTGCGTCCTGGAGATACAGAGTGGGTAATAATTTGATGCAGACGGACCTCTCCGTCTGGGGCATGTATCAGCATGCTGACATCGTGGTTAAGATTGTGATGATCGGCCTGATTCTGGCGTCCGTTGTCACCTGGGCTATTTTCTTCAGCAAAAGCGTTGAGCTTATTTCGCAGAAGCGTCGCCTCAAGCGCGAGCAGCAGCAGCTGGCGGATGCCCGCTCTCTGGATCAGGCTTCTGACATGACCTCCTCCTTCCACGCGAAAAGCCTGACGTCCTTATTAGTGAACGAAGCGCAGAACGAGCTGGAACTCTCCGAAGGCAGTGAAGATAACGAAGGTATTAAAGAGCGTACCGGCTTCCGCCTGGAGCGCCGCGTTGCCGCCGTGGGCCGTCATATGGGCCGTGGCAATGGCTACCTGGCGACCATCGGTGCGATCTCGCCGTTCGTTGGCCTGTTCGGTACCGTCTGGGGCATTATGAACAGCTTTATCGGCATCGCGCAGACCCAAACCACCAACCTGGCGGTGGTTGCACCGGGTATCGCAGAAGCGCTGCTGGCAACGGCTATCGGCCTGGTTGCCGCTATCCCTGCCGTGGTTATCTATAACATCTTCGCGCGCATGATCGGCAGCTACAAGGCCACCCTCGGCGACGTTGCCGCTCAGGTTCTGCTGCTGCAAAGCCGTGACCTGGACCTCAACGCCAGCGCCGTTAAACCGGTGCACGCGGCGTCTAAACTGCGCGTAGGTTGATGGTATGGCGATGCGTCTTAACGAAAATCTGGACGATAACGGCGAAATGCATGAAATCAACGTGACGCCGTTTATCGACGTCATGCTGGTTCTGCTGATTATCTTCATGGTGGCTGCGCCGCTGGCGACGGTTGACGTGAAGGTGAATCTGCCGGCCTCCTCCAGCCAGCCTCAGCCGCGCCCGGAGAAGCCTATCTACCTGTCGGTGAAAGCGGATAAATCCATGTTCCTGGGTAATGACCCGGTGACGGATGCGTCGGTGATCCCGGCGCTGGACCAGCTCACCGGCGGCAAGAAAGACACCACCGTCTTCTTCCGCGCGGACAAAACCGTCGATTATGAAACCATGATGAAGGTAATGGACACGCTGCACCAGGCGGGTTACCTGAAGATTGGACTGGTCGGCGAAGAGAAAGCGACCGCAAAATAAAAAAGAAGCTGGCGAAAGCCAGCTTTTTTATCCTTAAAAATCACCTCATCACTCCCCGCCAGAATATATCCTTTTGCTGCAATTGCGCCGTGGAATATACCCACTACGCTTAAAACTGATAATAAAAAAATACCTTCTTTTGAAGGGCTTATTTCACCTGCACAGCAAGAGACTCCCTATGGCGATGATGACATGGCTGCACCCGCACGCACCTCAAAGTGACCTCATCTCTCTTTTTGCAATACGACGACGCGCCGATCGGCTCATGCTGGGACTGATCTGGGCCATGTGGGCCGTCTCGCTCGGCGTGGGCTACATGAATGAGAACCTGACGCAAGGTGCGACAATCGGCACCGTTCTGGCGTGTCTTGCGACCTTAGCGTCGCTCGTCTTCCCCGGTACGCTGTTGCTCCGCCTCGTTTTTGCGTTTGTCCTGATGGCCTTTTCGGCGCTGCTGATCCAGCTCGGAGAGGGGGAAACGGAATACCATTTCTCTGTTTTCGTTCTGCTGTCCGCCCTGCTGGCCTGGCGCGACTGGCGACCCTTGCTGGCGGGCGCTGCCGTTATCGCGCTGCATCACCTGATATTTAACTATCTCCAGGAAAACGATCTGTATGGCGTCGTGGTATTTATGCACACGGGCTTTCATATGGTGGTCTTTCATGGGCTGTTTGTGGTGGTACAGACCGCGATCCTTATTTTGCTGGCGGTTCGTATGGAGCAGGATGCGCGTTCGGCGAGCGAAGTGTCCAGGCTGGCGGGGGTGATTAACCGCGTGCCCGGCTATCTGACGCTGGCTGTCGACGGCGAATCCACACATTCGTCCTTTGCCCGCACGTTCAGCCTGACGCTGGGCACCATGCGCTCAACGCTTGAGCAGGTAAGTACCAGCGTGGGCCAGCTGCTGGAGGCGTCCCGGACGTTGCGCCAGCGGAATAGCGCACTCTCGGAGCGAACCGATCGCCAGGCCTCGTCGCTGGCAACCGCTGCGAGCGCGATGGCGCAGCTCAGCGCCGTCGCCACCGAAACCAGCCAGAAGGCGACGCAGGTCAGCGAAATGGCGCTCAGCGCGAGTGAAGTCGCCGGGCAGGGCGGGAACAATATCGCCCAGGCGATTGCCGCAATGGAGCAAATCCGCGAGGAGTCACGGCGCATCGTTACCATTCTGGAGCTGATCGATGGGATCGCGTTTCAGACGAATATTCTTTCGCTGAATGCGTCCGTCGAAGCCGCGCGAGCCGGTGAGCATGGCAAAGGGTTTGCGGTAGTGGCCTCAGAGGTTCGAATGCTGGCGCAGCGCAGCGAGGGGGCGGCGAAGGATATTCGCCAGCTTCTGGCAACCTCAGAGGCGACCACGCAGCACGGCGTTGAACAGGTTGAACAGGCGGGCCTGACCATGAAGTCGATTATTGAAGGCATCGACGGGCTACGTTCATTGCTGGATGAGCTGTCGAATATGAGCGAACAGCAGCGGGCAAGTATTGCGCAGATGAATGGCAGTATTGCCAGTATTGATGCAAGCGTGCAGGAGAACGTGCAGCACGTCGCGCAGACGCTGCAGGTTGCGGAGCAGCAGCAACAGCAGACGGGGCAGCTGAAAGAGGCGATAGCCGTATTTCGGTTTGATTAGCTTTTACTGTCGGCAGGCGCGTGGGCAGCAGGATGAACTGCCTGCACGTCTTCATCAAGCGCGACACTGGTAACGTTCGAGGTACGATAATCGCCATCGGACAGTTTGCGCGTCAGGCGCAGGGTGGCGGTTTCCCTGGCGAGCAGATACTGATAGTTGGCCTCCAGCCGCCCCAGGATCTTCTCTTTCAGCTCTGGCCGCTGCGCGATAATGGTATTGATTACCGTGCCGTAAATCTCTTCCTTAACCTGCAAAGAATATATTTCGCGACGATGCTGCCATTTCAGGCGGACCAGCGTGGCCGGGATCGATACCAGGTCCTGGGTAATGCGCGTCATCTCGGTATTTTTCGCGTTCCGTAACGCCTCGATATTTTGCTTTAAGATAAACTCGTCACTTTTTTTGTTATCTAAAGCTAAATAGACATTGTTTTCGTTAACTTCCTTCACGTTAATCTTCCCCGAGGTCATAAAAAATGGGGTTGTTTTTTTCGCGAGTAATTAAGTTAAGCCAAATTTCATTGCCCGCTTCATTTATTTCTTTGGTTTTTTCAGACATTATTTGACTTAGCGTCTGGGCATCTATTTCACCTTCTGCCTGCAGGTCATCCAGCAGATGTACGAAGGCTTCAATTTTTACCGCGCGAAACAAACGGTCTTTTATATGGCGATCGTGCTCTTCCAGCAACATATTACGGGATTTGCCCGAACGGGAAACACCAATTAATATATCTGACTCAAAATCAGAGAGCTTTCTTTTCCCCTGAGTGAAATTAACCTCTTTTTCTCCTTCCGTCGAAGGATGCTCCACAGGCGTGATGTGATACTTAGCCGGGACGAGGTTGTCGGGCAACATTTTTAATTTCCTTTAATTTCAACAGGGTGGGGTTGGTAAAGGCGTGAGATTCGTTGACAATATCATGAGGCAATTTTAAAATCAAAAAAAATGGAGCCAACCATGAACAGCATTTTTTTTACGGTCATTACATTACTATTACTGACCGCTGGTGTTCTTTTATTGATGCAAGAGTTCAATAAAACGAAAGCGTCGCAGGACACCGGTGAATCCCCGCAGCCTGAGCTGATGACAAAAGAGGAAGGTGAAGACCATTTCTCCGTATTGATGAACTCGGTCACACCGGTTTGGTACTGGCGGGTGAACCATGAATATATCGACTTTTTGCACGCCACAATTAAGCGGATGAAAATGTCGGAAATTAATGACACGCCGGGATTGTTTGAGGCGCAACGCCGCTGCAGCGACCTCAATTCGGCTGTCTATAAATATTATGACAATATCAAAAAGCGCTGCCTTAATGGTGAGAAGGTTTCCTACTCTGATTTAGACGTATTAAACCTGCGTCAGTGCTTTCGTGAGTTCAGCCTGGAGGCTTATCCGGAGCTGGTGGTGCTGGTGTGGCCGGAATATGCGCGCCCGGAGGTAAATCCGCAAGAAGTGTAGGCGTTCTGTTGGTTAGTTGTTGCAAACAGTGAGCACCGTTGGGATATACTGCGGGCTGGTTTCGTTTGCAGACAGGATTTTATGGAACGCTTTTTTGAAAACGCAATGTATGCCTCCCGCTGGATACTGGCTCCCGTCTACTTTGGACTTTCCCTGGCACTGGTCGCGCTGACGATTAAGTTTTTCCAGGAAATCTTACATGTTTTGCCGAACATCTTTTCTATTGCCGAAGCGGATCTGATTTTGGTCCTGCTGTCGCTGGTGGATATGACGCTGGTGGGGGGATTGCTGGTGATGGTGATGTTCTCTGGCTATGAGAACTTTGTCTCCCAGCTTGATATCTCTTCGCATAAAGAGAAGCTCAGCTGGCTGGGCAAAATGGACGCTACGTCGCTGAAAAACAAGGTCGCGGCCTCAATTGTGGCGATCTCCTCCATCCACCTGCTACGCGTGTTTATGGATGCCAAGAACGTCCCGGACAACAAGCTGATGTGGTACGTGATTATCCACCTGACGTTCGTGCTTTCGGCGTTCGTTATGGGGTATCTGGATAAGATCAGTAAGAAATAAAGTAGACCTTACCCCTCATCCTGCCCTCTCCCCTCTGGGGAGAGGGCAGGGTGAGGGGAGAGGGTAGCCGAGCGTGCTATTTATCCGACGACGCCTGCCACAGATTCAACTCCCCATCCGCAACATGCTGGTCAATCCGCTTGAGTTCGTCCTCGGTAAAACGCAGGTTATCCAGAGCCTGAACGTTCTCCTCGAGCTGTTCCGGACGGCTCGCGCCAATCAGCACTGACGTCACGCGCTCGTCCTTCAGCAGCCAGCTCAGCGCCATCTGCGCCATGCTTTGCCCGCGCGCGTGCGCCATCTCGTTCAGCAGACGCAGGCTGCTCAGGTTGGCCTCGGTCAGCATTTTTTCCGTCAGGCCGCGCACCTTCTTCCCTTCGCGCTGCATGCGTGAACCTTCAGGAATACCGTCGAGGTATTTCCCCGTCAGCAGGCCCTGCGCCAGCGGGGTGAAGGCAATACAGCCCGTCCCGTTCTCTGCCAGGGCGTCCAGCAGGCCGGTCTTATCCACCCAGCGGTTAAGCAGGTTGTACGACGGCTGGTGGATCAGCAAGGGGATTTTCCACTCGCGCAGCAGCTCAGTCATTTTTTGTGTGCGCTCGGTTGAGTAGGAGGAAATGCCCACATACAGCGCCTTGCCGCTCTGCACGGCATGCGCCAGCGCGGCGGCCGTCTCCTCCATCGGCGTATTTTCGTCAACGCGATGGGAATAGAAAATATCCACATACTCCACGCCCATGCGCTTCAGGCTCTGGTCGAGGCTGGCGAGCAGGTATTTACGCGAACCGCCCGAACCATAAGGCCCCGGCCACATGTCGTAGCCCGCTTTGGTGGAGATAACCAGCTCGTCGCGATACGCGGCAAAATCTTCCCGCAGCAGGCGTCCAAAATTCTCCTCCGCGCTGCCCGGCGGTGGACCGTAGTTGTTGGCAAGATCGAAATGGGTAATGCCGAGATCGAAGGCTTTTCGCAGCAGCGCGCGCTGGGACTCGAGGGGCTGAACGTGGCCGAAGCTGTGCCACAGGCCCAGCGACAGCGCCGGCAGGCGCAGGCCACTTTTCCCGCAGTAGCGGTACTGCATACTTTCATAGCGGCCGGAGTAAGGGTGCCAGGACATGATGTCTCCTTTCTTATCGATGAATTTCGAAACAGCGTTTTCATTCTATGCCTATCAAATCACAAATTTTAGCCATAAGCGATGACGCACCTTACTGCTTCATCCGACGCATCGAGGATAAGTATTTACCAGCGCTGTGCGACCTATGAAGCCACGCTAATCAAAAATAATCACAAAAGGATATAATTTCCGCCTTCCCTGCCGATAACGAGAGTAGTACTCGCCCCTGGGCGAATTCACCCTCACGGCAAGGAAAACTCTATGCAGATGCTTCGCAATTTCACGATCCGCTTCGTCATGCTGGCGATACTGGGGATCTTTTGTTTAATGTGGGCGGGGGTTGGTCTGTACAGCACCTGGTCGCTGTCCCGCGTCTCTGATGGGAATGAGGTCGATCGCCAGCTGGTAAAACAGATGACGGTACTCAGCCAGGGTAACGATCAATACTTCCGCTTTGTCACTCGCCTGAGCCGCGCCATGGACGTTAAAGCGGCTGGCGGCACGCCGGATCTCGCGTCTGCCCAGCAGGCGCTGGACAACATGAGTAAAAAACTGGCCGAGATGAAGGCCATCTCTCCCGGGCCGATGGATGAGCAGGTTTCCGCTCAGGTGATTGGCACCTGGCAGGCGCTGCTCGATCGGGGCGTCGCCCCGCAAATGCAGCAGGCAAAGCTGGAATCGCTGGAGGGGTATCGCCAGCAGGCCAATAACGTTACGCCGCCGCTCAGCCGCGCGTTCGGTGCAGCGGCGGAGGACTTTAACAACGCCGCCGCCCGGGCGCTCGACAGCACCCGCGTGGTGGTCGACGGCCTGACCAGCATGACCCGCACGGTGATCATCGTCGCCACCCTCATTGGCCTGCTGATCCTCCTTTTCACCGACCGCTACCTGGTGGCAATGCTGGTGAAACCGCTGGACCGCATCCGCCTGCAGTTCCGCCAGATTGCGCAGGGCGATCTCAGTCAGCCGATTGAGCCCTTTGGCCGCAACTGCGTGGGGCAGTTGGTTCCCCTCCTGAGCGCCATGCAGGACAGCCTGCGCGAAGCGGTCAGCACCATCCGCTCCGGCAGCGAAAATATCTGGCGCGGCGCGACGGAAATCTCCAGCGGCAACAACGATCTCTCTTCCCGTACCGAGGAGCAGGCCGCCGCGCTGGAAGAAACGGCGGCCAGCATGGAACAGCTCACGGCGACGGTGAAACTGAACGCAGAAAGCGCCCGACAGGCCAGCGAGCTGGCGGATATTGCTTCCACCACGGCCAGCCGCGGCGGTTCGCTGGTGGAGGATGTCGTCACGACCATGAGCGGGATTTCTGACAGCTCGAAGAAGATTGCCGAGATCACCACCGTGATTAACAGCATCGCCTTCCAGACCAATATCCTGGCGCTCAACGCGGCGGTTGAAGCGGCGCGCGCGGGCGAGCAGGGCCGTGGCTTTGCCGTGGTTGCCGGCGAGGTGCGTAATCTCGCAAGCCGCAGCGCCAACGCGGCAAAAGAGATTGAAGGGCTGATCGCGGACTCCGTATCCCGCGTCGAGCAGGGCGCGCAGCTGGTAAGCGACACGGGAACCACCATGGAAGCCATTCTGCGGGACGTGACCGAAGTGACGACCATCATGAAGCAAATCGCGTCCGCCTCCGAGGAGCAGAGCAAGGGCATTTCACAGGTGGGCATTGCCATTACCCAGATGGACGGCGTGACCCAGCAGAACGCCTCGCTGGTGGAGCAAGTCTCTGCGGCGGCCTCCGCCCTTGAACGTCAGACTGAAGAACTCCAGCGCTCGGTACAAAAGTTCCGCCTCACCGCCTGATCCCTTCTTCATCAAAGGCCGCCGCGCGCGGCCTTGATCGTCTGGCTGCGGGCTACCGCCTGGAAAGCTGTGCGTCAGTGATAACCTGCGTCACCTGTGAAAGCTGGCCGATCTTCACCTCACTTGAACGCTGGAATTTACTTTTATCAATCAGCAGCAGCGACTGGCTGGCGCGGTGTAGCAGCTGCGCTTTGTACCCGGCGTTGTGCTCGACCGGGTCCCACATTATGCCCTGCTCATCAACGCCCTCGCAGGAGAAGATAAACAGGTCGATCTCCAGCGATTTCACCTGCGTAACCAGCGCAGGATTGACGTAGCAGCGGTATTTACGTTCCAGCGTGCCGCCCGAGCAGATTAACGTAATGCGCTCGCGCTTCGCCATTTCATGGCAGATGGGCAGGCTGTTGGTAAAGACGGTGAGTTCAATATCCGGCAGCTGGCGCGCCAGGTGAAAGCAGGTGGAGCTGGCGTCGAGGGCAATCGTCATCCCTTCGCTGATCCAGTCCAGGGCGTGGCGGGCGATATCCGCTTTGTCCGCCGAGTGGCTCTTTAAGCGCGCACGGAATGGCTCGCCGCTGTCCCGGCTGTCCGGGTGGATCAGGCGCGCGCGCCCGTGCTGGCGCAGGATCTTTCCCTGCTGCTGAAGGGCGTTCAGATCGCGGCGGATCGTCTCTTTGCTGACGGCGAGCGTTTCTGCCAGCACGTCGGTTGTTAGCCAGTCACAGCTGCTCAGCAGTTCAATCACGTTCTGCTGTCGGGTCTGCTTCATGCGTCAGTCCAGTCTGATGACAATAAGCATGATTCTTGCCAGTTTATCGGGGCTTGTAAATATGGCGTTATTAAAAGAGAGGGATTTTTAATAAGGGCGTTAAGGGAGGCAAGGATCCAATATTGGACGCCGTTTGCGTTGAATAAACCCTGCTGAGAATTATCCTGTACGTCTGAGTTTTTATAGGATATTTCGCAATGGAAGGCATTTCTTCAGGCGTTCGGGTGATCCTTTTTGAGCCTCGGGCATTGATACGCACTGGCGTGTGTTCATTCTTAAAGCAGAGTAACTGTACGGTTATTCCATGCAGCTCTATCGAACATCTTTCCGAGCAGCTGTATGCGCTAACCGATGAAAAAATAATCTTATTAGCAGGGGCAGGCGGCCTTGGCAATATGCTGCCGGGACTGATCCGCATAATCCATTCATCCCGAAAAATGCCGTTGACCTCCGTGGTTTACACTCCGGGGAAAGAGGCGCTGTTAGCGAAGATGTTTATAGCTGCGGGAGCCGATAGTTGCCTCAGGGAAGACGCGCTGGAAAGCCAGCTAATGACAGAGATTACGGCGCCCAACGCGGCACAACCGCGTGGTGAGCAATTTTCTCCTGCCGAGCTGAGTATCGTCCTGGATTATGCGGCTGGAATGCAAACGCGAGATATCGCTAAACGTCGTAAGTGCAGTTACAAAACGGTATTCACCTTCAAGCGTAATGCCCGTCTTCGTATGGACCTTGGTAGCCATGCGGGATGGACAAATTTAATGTCGCATCTTTCTCAACTTACTTCACTCTATGAATAAGGCTGCCATTTTTATGTGCCAGATTCGTTATGTTGCCTGTGCCGATATTTATCTTTCGGGAATACGCGGCTGTCTGGACACTCTTGCCAGGCATCATCATGGCTGGAATTATCAACTGTCCCCGTTAGGGCTATATGACGAGGCTGATTTACTGATTGTGGATGGCACGCAATACGAAACGATAAAGGAAATACCTGAATCCCTCCTCTTTTTACTGCACAAAAGATCTACCCTGATTTTAGTTAACGCTTTTCAACAAGCGCTAACGGATATCCTTGAGAAAGAGTGTTGTTGTTCAATACTGTGCGTTGACGAAATGACGTTTCACCTCCGCGATATTCTGGATGTCACGATGCGCGGCAAACGCTACCTCAGCCCGCTTATTATACGCTTTAAGCAGAAGGCATCTGAAGAATCCCCCACCAGGCTGACGCTGGCGGAACATCGGATCATGACGTTCCTGAAGCAGGGATATTCGGGCGTGGAGATAGCCAGGCTGCTTTTTCGCAGTGAGAAAACGGTCAGCAGCCATAAGCGCAGAATTATGAAAAAGCTTGGCGCGAAGAGTGACGTAGAGCTAAGCCAAAAGATAAATACGTTAAGCACATTCATGAATAGCTCCGGGGAGCATCCGGGGCGTTTCGGGAGAATGGAAAGCTAAAGAACGCCGGGCGTGACGATCGGTGGGTTGCTTCACCAGTCTGCCCGCCCGTACTTCAGCCAGGCCATTAATGCTTGTCCTTCCTACCCACAAAGCACATCGCGACTCAATCTCTCTACCGTTGTATAATTCATTGCATAACGAAATGTGAGGACATTATGAAACAGCGCTTTTGGCAGGCAGTCGCGTTTAGCGTACTGATTTTTCTCCCGTTATCATCTCAGGCATCGCGCCAGATAACTGACCAGATTGGTCGTACCGTCACCCTTCCTGACAAGGTTGACCGGGTGGTGGTGCTCCAGCATCAGACCCTGAACCTGCTGGTGCAGATGAACGCCACGGACAAAATTGTCGGAGTGATGGCGAACTGGAAGCAGCAGCTGGGTGAAGGCTACGGGCGTTTAGCCCCCGAGCTGAATCAGAAACCCGCGCTCGGCGATCTTACCCACGTCGACCCCGAGAAGCTGGTGGCATTGAAGCCGCAGGTGGTGTTTGTCACTAACTACGCGCCGCAGGAGATGATCGACAAGATAAGCAGCCTCGGTATTCCCGTCGTTGCGATCTCCCTGCGCCACGACGCGCCGGGTGAAAAAGCCAAGCTGAATCCAACGATGGCGGATGAAGAAAAGGCTTACGATCTGGGGCTGCGCGAAGGGATCGCCCTGATTGGCGAGATCGTGAATAAACAGCCGGAAGCGAAAGCGCTGATTGACGCGACCGACAAAGGCCGCCAGATGGTCAGAGAACGCCTGAACGCTATCCCGGCGGAAAAACGTATTCGCGCCTATATGGCAAACCCGGAACTCACCACCTACGGTTCAGGCAAATACACCGGCCTGATGATGGCGCATGCGGGGGCGGTTAACGTCGCGGCGAAAACCATACAGGGTTTCAAAACCGTGGCGATGGAGCAGGTGATAGCCTGGAACCCGCAGGTGATCTTCGTTCAGGACAGATATCCCTCCGTGGTCAACGAGATCCAAACCGGTGCGCAGTGGCAGACGATCGACGCGGTAAAAAACCATCTCGTGTACCTGATGCCGGAGTACGCCAAAGCCTGGGGCTACCCAATGCCGGAAGCGATGGGCATTGGCGAGCTGTGGATGGCGAAAAAGCTCTATCCCGAAAAGTTTAAGGACGTCGATATGCGTAAGGTGGCGAACGACTGGTATCAGCGCTTCTACCGCACGAACTATCAGGGAATCGACTGATGCGCGTGCTGGCGGCGGGCAGCCTGCGTAACGTGTGGCAGAATTTACTCGCGCACTTTCCTGAACCGGTCGAAACCCATTTCGGCCCGGCGGGGCTGCTGCGGGAACGCATTGAGGCGGGCGAAAAATGCGATCTGTTTGCCTCGGCCAATCATGCCCATCCGCAGGCGCTATTGGCCTCCAGGCGGGCGCTGTCCGTGATGCCGTTTGCCAGCAACACGCTCTGCCTGACCGTACGCAGCGACGTGCTGCAAGCGGGGGATGACTGGCAGTCTCTGCTGATTCGCGATGATTTACGTATCGCCACTTCCACGGCGGGCGCCGATCCCTCCGGGGATTACACGCAGGAGCTGTTTACCCGCATGGGTGAGGCTGGCGAAGCGGTGCGTGCTCGGGCGACGGCGCTGGTGGGCGGACGAGATTCTGCGCCCATTCCGGCAGGTAAACTGGCGGCGGAGTGGATCATTCTCGGCGGTCAGGCGGACGTGTTTATCGGCTATGCGAGCTACGCTGCAAAACTACGAAACATTGCCGGACTGACGGTTATCGACATCCCCGCGGCAATTAACCCGCGAGCGGAGTATGCCTGCGCGGTAATAACGGCAAGGGGAAAAGCGCTCGCGGATTATTTATTATCGGAAAGGGCAAAAACAATATTGCTCAATGCAGGGTTCGGCGCGTAAATCCGCCGGGTGGCGCTGCGCTTACCCGGCCAACCTTCATTCCCTCTCCCTGTGGGAGAGGGTTAGGGTGAGGGCATCAGCCCTGACGCTTATCTTCCGTATTGGTCTCAAAATCGCTCGCCGCATGGCGTTCGTGCAGCTGCTCGTTCAGCTCGCCGTTGGTGCGGTTTACGATACGCCCGCGCTTCACGGCTGGACGGTTCGCGATATCTTTGGCCCAGCGCTGCACGTTAGTGTACTTCTCTGCGTCCAGGAACTCGGCGGCGTTGTACACGCTGCCCAGCGCCACGCAGCCAAACCACGGCCAGATGGCCATATCGGCGATGCTGTACTCTTCACCCGCCACGTAGCGGCCGCGCGCCAGCTGTTTATCCAGCACGTCGAACAGGCGCTTGGCTTCCATGGTGAAGCGGTCGATAGCGTATTCAATCTTCACCGGAGCATAGTTGTAGAAGTGGCCGAAACCGCCGCCGAGGAACGGGGCCGCGCCCTGAAGCCAGAACAGCCAGTTCAGCGTCTCGGTACGTCCCGCCGGATCTTTTGGCAGGAAGTGACCAAATTTTTCCGCCAGATAGAGCAGGATGCTGCCGGATTCAAATACGCGGGTTGGCGGGGTCGTGGAGTGATCGCGAAGCGCCGGTATTTTCGAGTTCGGGTTCACGTCGACAAAACCGCTGGAGAACTGATCGCCTTCACCGATGCGAATTAACCATGCGTCGTATTCCGCCCCTGTTACGCCCAGCGCCAGCAGCTCTTCGAGCAGGATGGTGACCTTCTGGCCGTTCGGGGTGCCCAGAGAGTAGAGCTGCAGCGGGTGTGAACCGACGGGCAGGTCTTTCTCATGCGTCGCGCCGGAGATCGGACGGTTGATGTTGGCGAACGCGCCGCCGCTGTTCTTATTCCATTCCCACACTTTCGGTGGCTGATACGTGTTGTCTGACATGTTGGTCTGCCTTTTGAGTGATGTGTTGAGGCAGTGTAGCAGGAGATTTGTGAAGGGTTTAACCAACTGAGCGCAATTAATTAACCGCTATTCCTTCTGGCGCTTATATATATCAAAAGCGGTATAAGCTTAATCGAAAATCGCATTTTCATTGTTAATGCGTAAATCCCCAAAGCTGAATATGATGCTTCAACATAAATAAAAGACGCAGTAGTAAATACTTTATCAGGCAAGGAGTTAGTGAGATGCGTAAGCTTCTGTTATCGGCAGTGGTAGTATCGCTCGCCTTAGGTCTGGCCGGCTGTGATGATGCTAAAAATAAAGAAACAAACAATGCGCCAGCGGCAAAAAGCGACGCGCCAAAAGAGGGCGGTTCGCTGATTATCGGGATTACCTCCGGCGACCCCTTAGCCGTGAATCCGCTCTATGCCAGTGACCGTACGACGTTAACGATCATGCAGGCGCTCTATGCCCCGCTGTACAGCTTTAATAACGGCAACATCGAGTGGGGCCTGGCGGAAAGCCTGACGCCCTCCGCCGACAACCTGAGCTATACCCTGACGTTAAAACCCAACCTCAAATGGCAGGACGGCCAGCCGCTGACGGCGGACGACGTGGTCTTCACCTTCAATAAGCTGCTGGATGCCAAACAGCACAGCTTCTTCCGCAGCATGTTCACCTACGGCGACAAGCCGGTACAGGTGAGCAAGGTGGATGAGCGCACCGTTAAGTTCACCTTACCGCAGGTCAGCGCGGCCTTTACCGGCACCCTGGTACAGATTTACCCGATCCCGCAGCACGTGTTCGCCGGTGAAGGCGACCTGGAAAAGAGCACCAAAAACGATGCGCCGGTCGGCTCCGGGCCGTTCAAATTTAAAGAGTATCGCGCCGGGCAATATTACGCCCTGACCCGTTTTGACGATTACTGGAACGGCAAAGCGAAGCTTGATTCGGTCACCTACCGTTTCGCCAAAGACAGCAACGCCGCCAACCTTGCGCTGCAAAACGGTGAAATCAACCTCAAGATGGTGGATCCGCAGGATGTGAACCGCCTGAAAAATACCGGTAAGTTTGACTTCGTGGTCTATCCGGAAGGGCGTCTGGCCTATATGACCTTCAACCAGAACGTGCCGGTAATGAAGAGCAAAGCGCTGCGCCAGGCCATCGCCTATGCCATCAACAAGGACGAGCTGACCCAGACCGCGTTTACCTCGCTGGACTACGCTAAACCGGCGACCTCGTTCCTGACGCCAGATACCCTTTACAAGACGGATGACGTTGAGCAGTACAAATTCGATCTGCAAAAAGCCAAAGAGCTGCTGAAGACGTCCGGCGCGCCGGACAACCTCAAGCTGCGCCTGGCGTATGTGAACACCAACAAAACCCAGGAGAGCATGGCGCTCTACATTCAGCAGGCGCTGAAGGGCATTGGGGTGAACGTGGAGCTGATGCCGCTGGATTCCAACGCCATGTCTCAGCGCAGCCTCGATATGAACAACACCGCATGGGAGCTGAACCTGGGCGGCTACATCATGGGCTCAGAGCCGGACGGTTATAAATCGCTGTTCATGAGCAACGAAGCCTATAACTACGCGCACTACAAAAATCCGCAGTTTGATGCCCTGTGGGATAAAGGCGCGGTGGAAACCGACGCTGCGAAACGTGCCGATATCTACAAGCACATTCAGCAGACCGTGGCGAACGACATGACCTACTACCCGATTGCCTACACCAACGCGACCGTCGCGGTGGACAAGCGCTTCGGCGGCACCCGGGAAGCAGAGCCGAAACCGGTCTATCTGTTCCAGGATCTGTCAAAAATCTATCAGAAATAAGTGATTGCCCCGGCCGTCAGGTCGGGGCTTTGGTAAGGGCACGTCGTGAACACACTCCTCACGCGTCGGCTGCTGCAGCTGCTGCCGATGCTGTTCTTTATTTCACTGGTGGCGTTTTTGCTGGTCAAGCTCGCGCCCGGCGATCCGGTGGCGGCGTACATTACGCCGCGCATGGCCCCGGAAGATATCGAACGTATTCGCCAGAGCCTGGGGCTGGATAAGCCGCTGGTCACGCAGTACGTCCTGTGGCTTAAAAACGTCCTGCAGGGCGATCTCGGCTATTCGCTGATTTACCACCGCCCGGTGCTGGAGATGATCGGCGAACGCATTCCGGCCACGCTGGGGCTGATGGGCGCGTCGCTGCTGATGGCGATCGTGCTGGCGATCCCGCTGGGCCTGCTGGCGGGGGCATTTAAGCACCGCTGGCTGGATCACCTGCTGAACCTGTTCGCCTATATCGGCATCTCGGTGCCGATTTTCTGGTTCGGCATTTTGCTCATCACCGTGTTTGCCGTGCAGCTGAACTGGTTCCCCAGCATGGGGATGCGCACCATCGGCATGGAGGATAACGGGCTGGATCTGCTGCGTCACGGCGTGCTGCCGTGTATTGCCCTCACGTTCTACAACCTCTCCAGCTACGTGCGCTACATCCGCTCCAACACCATCTCGCAGCTCTCGGCCGACTACGTGCAGACCCAGCTTGCCTACGGCGCCACGCGTTCCAGCATTCTGTTCCGCCACGTGCTGAAAAACGTCTTGCTGCCGGTGATTACCCTGTTCGGCCTGTCGTTCGGTGAGCTGATTGTGGGGGCCTATGTGACGGAAAGCGTCTTCTCCTGGCCGGGGATGGGGCTGCTCGGGATCCAGTCTATCGCCTCGCTGGACTACCCGCTGATCATGGCGATCATCATGCTCTCGTCGATGATGCTGATCGTCGGTAACCTGATCGCCGACGTGCTTTATCGCTTCGCCGATCCCCGCATTCGTACGCTGAGGTAGCCCGGATGAGCAGACGCTGGCAGCAGGTTCGTCACCAGCTGCGCCGCAACCGTCCGGCGCAGTTCTCCCTGTTTGTGCTTTTTATTTTCGTTGTCGCCGCGCTCTGTGCGGGCTTAAGCCCGTACGATCCGGATCGAATGGCGCTCGGCGCGCGCACGCTACCGCCGGATGCCGCGCACTGGTTCGGCACCGACGAGTACGGGCGCGACTACTTCACCCGCGCGCTGTATGGCGGCCAGATCTCCCTGATGGTCGGTTTTCTGGCGATGCTCTTTTCCACGCTTATCGGCACGGTGGTTGGAACGGTGAGCGGCTATTTTGGCGGCTGGCTGGATAACCTGATGATGCGCGCCGTGGATATCCTGATGGCCATTCCGGCCTTCTTCCTGCTGCTGGTGGTGAATGCTTACCTCAAGCCGGGCGTGGATAACATTATTCTGATTATCAGCCTGCTGACGTGGATGAACATGTCGCGTCTGGTGCGTGCTGAAACGCTGTCGGTGAAAGAGCGCGAGTACGTGCTTTATGCCCGCGCGTCGGGGGAACATCCGCTGCGCATTATCGTGCGCCACATCATTCCCGGCGTGCTGCCGACCATCATCGTGGCGGCCACGCTCAATATCGCCTCGGCCATCCTGATGGAGTCAACGCTCAGCTTCTTAGGGCTGGGCGTGCAGGCGCCTGCGGCGTCGTGGGGAAGCATGCTTAACAACGCGCAGTCTTATATTGGCGAAGCGTCGTGGCTGGCGATGTTCCCCGGCATTCTGATCCTGCTGACGGTGTTCAGCTTTAACGTGCTGGGCGATGTATTCCGTACCGCCTTTGAGCCAGGAGCGAATCGCGATGAGTAACTTATTAGCGCTTGAGAACCTGCAAACCACGTTCCGCACCCGCGAGGGCGAGGTTCACGCGGTGCGTGGCGTGAGCTTTCAGGTTCAGCCGGGCGAACTCGTCGGCATCGTCGGCGAGTCGGGCTGCGGGAAAAGCGTCACCTGCAAGTCGATTATCCAGCTTCTGGGGAGCAACGGGCGGATAACCGGCGGCAGCATCCGCTTCCAGAACGAGGACCTGGCGCAGAAAACGCCCGCGCAGATGCGCGCCATTCGCGGCAACGAGATCGCGATGATTTTTCAGGATCCGATGACCGCCCTGAACCCGGTGCTGACCATCGGCAAGCAGATGGCTGAGATCCTGATGCGCAACAAAGGGCTGACCAAAAAAGCGGCCAAAGCGGCGGCGATCGCCATGCTGGAACAGGTGGGCATTGCCGAGGCGGAACGCCGATACGACCAGTATCCCCACGAGTTCAGCGGCGGGATGCGCCAGCGGGTGATGATCGCGATTGCGCTCTCCTGCAACCCGAAGCTTCTTATTGCCGACGAACCAACCACCGCGCTGGACGTGACCATTCAGGCGCAGATCCTGCGCCTGCTGAAAAGCCTGCAGCAGCAGACGCGGACCGCGATTTTGCTGATCACTCACGATCTCGGCGTGGTGGCGCAGGTCTGCAGCCGCGTGGTGGTGATGTACGGCGGGCTGGTGATGGAGGAGGGGAGCGTGGAGGACATTTTTTACCGCCCTGCGCATCCTTACACCCAGGGGCTGCTGGCCTCGCTGCCGCGTCCGGATGAGGTGAATCAGCGTTTATCGCCCATTGAAGGTTCGCCGCCCGGCCTGCTTAACCCGCCGCCGGGCTGTCCGTTCGCGGAACGCTGCCCGAAACGCATGCCCCAGTGTGAACGACAGCCCGCGCTTTACGCTACCGGAGAGAGCCATCGCGCCGCCTGCTGGCTATGGGCCGATAAGGAGGTTCAGGCATGAGTGAACAACAGGCGCCATTAGTGAGCGTTCGCGATCTGCGCAAACACTATCAGCTGAACGCAGGCCTGCTGCGCAAAGGCGTGGCCGTGAAGGCGGTTGACGGCGTGAGCTTTGATATCCAGCCCGGCGAGACGTTTGGCCTGGTGGGGGAGTCCGGCTGCGGAAAATCGACACTCGGGCGTGCCATTCTGCGCCTTTTCGATATTACCTCTGGCGAGATCCACTTTGCCGGACAGGCAATCGCCCACGCCCGCGAAAGAGAGCTTAAGCCGCTGCGCAAGCGGATGCAGGCGATTTTTCAGGATCCTTACTCCTCGCTCAACCCCGGTATGACCGTGCGGCAGCTGGTGGCCGAACCGATGCAGATCCACGGCTACAGCCGCGAAGAGCAGCGGGAACGTACTGAAACCCTGCTCTACAAAGTCGGGCTTAAGCAGGAACACCTTGAACGCTTCCCGCACGAGTTCAGCGGCGGGCAGCGTCAGCGTATTAGCATCGCGCGGGCGCTGTCCGTGCGCCCGGAGTTTGTGCTGTGCGATGAGCCTCTCTCGGCGCTGGACGTCTCGGTGCAGGCGCAGGTGGTGAATATCCTGCAGGATCTGCAGCAGGAGCTGGGGCTAACCTACCTGTTCATCGCCCACGATCTGTCCATGGTGCGCCATATCTCCAGCCGCATTGGGGTGATGTATCTCGGTAAGCTAGTGGAGGTGGCCCCGGCGAATGCACTGTATCAGCATCCGGCGCACCCTTATACCCGCGCGCTGCTGGCGGCGGTTCCCCGTCCCGATCCGCGCATCCGCAATCTCGAAGATGCCACCCTGCGCGGCGATATCCCAGGCCCCACGTCCGCGCTGCCGGGCTGTAAGTTCTGCAGCCGCTGCCCTCACGCCATGCCGGTTTGCCAGACGCAGGAGCCTGCCATGCGGGAGATTGCGCCAGGGCATTTCGCGGCGTGCTGGTTGTTTAAGATTTGAGCCTTAAACGTGTAGGGTGGCGCTGCGCTTACCCGACCTACAGGGTTTTGTGTTTCGTAGGCCGGGTAAGGCGAAGCCGCCACCCGGCATGACCGACGGCACAACGCTATCCCAATACCCGCTTCGCCCACACCTCTACGTCATCGCCGCTGCCTAAATCCGCCTGCACCAGGCCGTTAACCATAAACGTCGGCGAGACGTGAATGCCGTTCTGGCGGGCGTATTTGCAGTGCCATTTGATCTCATTTTGCAGTTCCGGCCGGGCAAACGCGCCTGCAACCTGCACCCCGCTGTAGCCCTCGATTCGGGCGATAATCTCGTCCGGCGTGGCCTGCATATTCGGGCCGCTGCAGTGGTCGGTAAATTCAAATTCTTCGCGATGGTCGGCCACCGCCTGCATCACTTTACGCGCGGCGTCTTTGCCGTCCGGCAGCGTGGATGCCGCCAGAATGCAGCGTACAATCACTCCGGAAAACAGGTGCCACGGCTGAGATTGCAGGCGGATTTTGACCGTGACCCTGTCTTCCCCAACCTGTTCCAGAAACGCATTCAGCTTATTAAACGCCTTCACCGAGAAGGGGCAGGTTGGTTCCAGAAACACTTCAAAGGAACGCGGGCCGTGGCCCCATTCCAGCGCTTGCGCCTGTACGCTCATGTTGACTCCTGATGTTGTGAATTTTAGTTATTGTTGCGACGAATAATTTGCCACGCAGGTGTATGATAAATCCACCTCTGTCAGGTTAATTACAACGTGCAGACGACGACAACCCCTAAAAAATTGCCGCCTGCCTGTTTTAGGTTGGATACATGCGTAAAGGAAAGTTAAGCAGTGATGCGCCATTCGGGACGTTGTTAGGCTATGCGCCGGGTGGCGTGGCGATTTACTCTTCAAATTACGGCAGTCTGGACCCGCGCAGCTACCCGGAAGATGCGGATTTCCGCAGCTATATCGGCAACGAATACATGGGCCACAAGTGGCAGTGCGTTGAGTTCGCCCGCCGTTTCCTGTTCCTCAACTACGGCTTTGTCTTTACCGACGTCGGCATGGCGTGGGAGATCTTCTCCCTGCGCTTTTTGCGCGAGGTGGTGAACGACAACATCCTGCCGCTGCAGGCCTTCGCCAACGGTTCGAAACGCGCGCCGCGCGCCGGGGCGCTGCTGATCTGGCAAAAGGGCGGCGAGTTTCATGAGACCGGCCACGTGGCGGTGATCACCCAGCTGCTGGACGATAAGGTGCGAATTGCGGAGCAGAACGTGATTCACTCCCCGCTGCCGCTCGGGCAGCAGTGGACGCGCGAGCTGCGTCTGAGCGTGGAGAACGGGTGTTATACGATCCATGACACCTTCAACGACACGGAGATCCTCGGCTGGATGATCCAGACCGACGACGCGGAACACAGCATTCCCCAGCCGGAAATCGACGGCGAACTGCTGAAAATCAGCGGCGCGCGGCTGAAAAACACGCGTCAGTTCGACGGCAAATGGCTTAATGAAGATGACGCCCTGCAGCAGGCGTACGTTCGGGCGAACGGCCACGCGATCAATAAAGATCCCTGCCAGTATTTCACCATCACCGAAAGCGCCGAGCAGGAGCTGATCAAAGCGACGAATGAGCTGCACCTGATGTACCTGCACGCGACCGACAAGGTGCTGAAAGACGACAGCCTGCTGGCGCTCTTCGACATCCCGAAAATCCTCTGGCCGCGCCTGCGCCTCTCGTGGCAGTGGCGTCGTCACCATATGATCACCGGTCGTATGGACTTCTGCATGGACGAGCGCGGCATCAAGGTGTACGAGTACAACGCCGACTCCGCGTCCTGCCACACCGAGGGCGGGCTAATCCTTGAAGAGTGGGTGAAAAACGGCTATCGCGGCGCGGGCCACAACCCGGCGGAAGGGCTGCTGGAAGAGCTGACCGGCGCATGGAAGCACAGCCACGCGCGGCCGTTCGTTCACATCATGCAGGATAACGACGTAGAAGAGGACTACCACGCGCTCTTTATACAGCGTTCGCTGATGCAGGCCGGGTTTGACACCAAAATTCTGCACGGACTGGAGGTGCTAAGCTGGGATGCCGCCGGGCAACTCATCGACGATGAAGGCCGCCCCGTCAACTGCGTGTGGAAAACCTGGGCATGGGAAACGGCGATCGAGCAGATCCGCGAGGTCAGCGAAACCGAGTACGCCGCCGTGCCGATCCGCACCGGGCATCCCGAGGGCGAGGTGCGCCTGATTGACGTCCTGCTGCGCCCGGAGGTGCTGGTCTTCGAGCCGCTGTGGACGGTGATCCCCGGCAATAAGGCGATCCTGCCGGTGCTGTGGCAGCTGTTCCCGAACCACCGCTACCTGCTCGACACCGATTTTGAGGTTAACGATCTGCTGAAGCAGACCGGATACGCCGTCAAGCCGATTGCCGGACGCTGCGGCAGCAATATCGATCTGATTAGCGCCCAGGACGAACTGCTGGATAAATCCAGCGGCAAGTTTGTCGATCGCAAAAACATCTACCAGCAGCTGTGGTGCCTGCCGAAGGTTGACGGGAAGTACATTCAGGTTTGTACCTTTACCGTTGGGGGGAACTACGGCGGAACCTGCCTGCGCGGGGATGACTCGCTGGTGGTGAAGAAAGAGAGCGATATTGAGCCGCTGATTGTGCTTAAAGATAAATGACGTCCACCCCGATGCACCCACATCCGCAAGCGATCCTTGCGGATGTTTTTACATTGACGGGATACTTAAATCTCTATAAGCCAGCATGGTCTTCAAGATAAATAATATTATCTGTATCGAAGCAGCCGTATAATTTAATGAGCTCGATATTCATTCTGTTGACATCGTTACCCGCATGTCCGTTCATAATGACAAACTTCACGTTTTTATTTTTCATGCTGAAAAAGGAAGAGCTGAAGCAGCCCGCGATGTTTTTAGGCAGTAAACCTTGCGCGTGCAGGTATTCTAAGGGGATATTGTCCGGGAGTTCGGTAATATTTTCCCCTAAGGCACTGCGGAGCGCATGATTACGTTCACCATTTACGGGATGGCCCTTATAAATGATATGCTTCTCGTCGGGCAGGGCGCCTGATGATTTAAGCTCTGCGATCTTTTTCAGCATCGCGCGATGATGCTCCTCTCTTTTTTGCACATCAATATAATATGTGGATAAAAAGAGAACGGCCTCGTTGTTTTTTGCCGTTTCTGATAGCTGCGCTCTCAGCCCTTCAGGGATGGCTAACAGGCGATCCCATATTTTTACCGTTGATAGCAAGGCTGGGTGGGCATCATCGTAATTCAGCGGTACCGTTGCGCGCTGAAGCTTATCAAAGAATCGGTTACCTGATTGACTCTCACGGGGCGACTGGAGAAGGTAATATTTCGCATCAAGGAAATAATGCCAGACATAATTATCGACCACGTTCCATTCCCAGGCATCCAGGGGTTTATTTGAGGTTAAGAGATGATGAAGCACTTCCGCTCGCTCATGCATCATCTTACTCAATACTTTTCCGTCGAAGCGACGCATTTCGGCCCGCTGGAGAAGGGTTCCTGTACCATCGTCATACAGGTGAAGCTGCAGCGTGTCCTGCGGAATAAACGGCAGGATCTGTTTCAATAACGGCAGCAAAATATCCTGCGCACGAAAGATATTCGTATGTATTTCAACCTTAAAACCCGGCCTGTTAAGGATGAACCTGGCAACGCTATTCAGCTTTTGTGACAGGTTTTCATTCACTTTATATGCGTATACGGTTCTGCCATTTTGTATTTCATCGATATTAATTTTGAGTCTTTCGAGGATCAGGATGCTATACACGTTTTCATCATCAATCGACTGAACATAATTGATGAGCTGCTGCGTCAAAGGAAGTGATGCCGGTTCAATATAGATTTTTAACGTTTTAATACTCATGGACAAACCCGTGCCAGAAAGCCAATTTTATCCTAATGCAATTGATGTGCCATATATTTTTATCAATTCTATTAGTCACTTATCCGCCAGGAGGCGAAAGGGGAGGAAGCATTTTTTCCGCCGCTGGAAGATAAGCGTCAATCTCCTATGACGCAGGCTTCGCCCCCGCAGATTTTTTTCTCCCTGAGCGAAACCTTCGGGGCTTAGCGTGCGAACTATTATTCATACAGCACCTTTTTCCCTGATGGAGCCGACCATGAAACGTTTAAAAACCCTGTCCGCCGCCGCCGTACTCACGCTTTCACTCTTCACCCTGAGCGCCAATGCCGCCCTTGAGGCGGGCGCGAGCGCCCCTGACTTTAGCCTGCAGGGCGCTCTGGGGGGAAAACCGCTGACCTTCTCCCTCAAGCAGGCGCTGCAAAAAGGCCCGGTGGTCCTCTATTTCTTCCCGGCTGCATTTACCAAAGGCTGTACCCTTGAGGCACACGCCTTCGCCGAAGCAACCGACGACTTTAAAAAACTGGGGGCGACCGTTGTGGGCGTCACCGCCGGGAATGTGGATCAGGTGGATGAATTCTCGAAGCTGGAGTGTCGGGATAAATTTGCCGTGGCGGCCGATCCCGGCGCGAAAGTGGCTTCCGAGTATCAGACCCTGATGCAGATGAACGGCAAAACGGTTTCTGACCGGACGTCGTTCGTTATCGCGCCGGACGGTAAAATCCTGCTGAGCTATACCGACCGCAACCCTGACGAACACATCCAGAAAACCATGGATGCAGTGAAAAAATACGCGAATTCGCACTCGTAACTTAGCTGCCGGAGTTCGCTATGCTAACAGCCATGCTGGCCGCCTTTGTGGGCGGCATTATTCTTAACTTTATGCCCTGCGTGTTCCCGGTGATCTCCCTCAAGGCGCTGGGCATTCTGCGCCATCAGGGTGACACCAAAAGCGCGCGCACCGAAGGGCTTGGTTTTCTGCTGGGCGTGATTTTTACCATGCTGGTCCTGGCGGGCGTGCTGCTGGCGCTGCGAGCGGGAGGAACGGCCGTCGGCTGGGGGTTCCAGCTCCAGTCTCCGCTGGTGATTGCTGCCCTGGCGCTGATTATCCTCGGCGCGGCGCTGAACCTGCTTGGCGTGTTTGAAGTGGGATTGTCGCTGCAGCGGGCGGGAGAGATCTCGGTTGGCCGCGGGGCCTTTACCCGCTCGGCGTTAACCGGGGCGCTGGCGATAGTGGTAGCAACACCCTGCTCGGCGCCCTTCATGGCGGGAGCCGTAGGGTATGCGCTGGTGCAGCCACCGGTGGTGTCGCTGGGCATTTTTCTCGCGCTGGCGCTAGGGTTTGCCGCGCCCTTTACCCTGATCTCACTGTTCCCGGCGATAGCCGAACGCCTGCCGCGACCCGGCGCCTGGATGGATGTTCTCAAGCGCGGGCTGGCTTTTCCGATGCTGGGGGCATTCGCCTGGCTGGTGTGGGTATTGACGCAGCAGGCAGGTACGACGGCGCTGGCGGTTATGCTGGCCTGCGCCGTGGTGGTGGCTTTTGCGGCGTGGCTGTACGGCATCGCCCAGCGTAGGCGCTACATCGGGCAGTCATACAAAGCGCTGCTGGCGGTGACGGTGGTACTGTTTGTGGCGGCAGTGGGCCCTCTGCCGGGAATGCTGCACACTCAGCCGTCGCAGCCGGACGCGCCGGGTGCGGAAAACATCACGCGGGTGACATGGTCGCCGCAGACGGTTGAGGAGATGCGCGGGCACGGTAAAGCCATCTTTGTCGATTTTACCGCGTCGTGGTGCATTACCTGTCAGGTCAACGAGCGGACGTCACTTTCAACAGCGGCGGTAAAGCAGGCGCTTGCCAGAACGGGCACCGTCTATATGGTGGCGGATTCAACCAAATTTAACGCCGATATCGATGACGCGATGAGCACGTTCGGGCAGGGCGGTTTGCCGCTGTATGTGGTCTACCCGGCGGATGGCGGCGCGCCGAAAGTATTGCCGCAGGTACTGACCCCCGCGATTGTGGTTGACGCGCTTAATCAGGCATCCGGTAAAAAAGCATGAGGTAACGCGCATGGCGGAATATGGATAGCGGCTTAGCGCCGCGCGAAGCATGGCCCGCACTGATGGCAAGCGCGCAGGCGGGCGATCGCGATGCCTATACGCATCTGTTGCGGGCCATCGTTCCGGCGATCCGGGGCATTGTCCGCAAACAGATTGCCGATCGCGTGCTGGTGGATGACGTCATCCAGGATGTTCTGCTGACGGTTCATCGGATACGGCATACCTACGATCCTGCCTGTCCTTTTCTGCCGTGGCTGATGGCGATTACGCAGGCCCGGACCATTGACGCATTGCGCAAGCGTGGCCGCCATCGGCTGCGTGAGGCGAATGACGAGGATCTGCCTGACTCAGCCTCAGAGAGCATGTCGGACCCGGATGAGCGAGGGGAGGAACTGGTGCTGATATTAGACCAGCTTCCCGTGCGCCAGCGTCAGATTGTGGAGCATATCCACCTGCAGGAGATGAGCCTCGCCGAGGCCGCCGCGCGCAATAATCTAAGCGTGGCAGCGGTGAAGTCGTTACTGCACAGAGCAATCACTAACCTTCGCCGGATGGGAGCAAAACATGGCCGATCATGATGTGTTAATTTCGCAGCTCAGTCAGGATGCCGGGCCGGTACGCCGCCTGTGGCCGAACAGCCTGCGCGTGGCCGCCTGGCTGCTGACGGCGCTGCCCTGCGGCTGGTTAAGCAGCCTGGTGTTTTACAGAGCCGTGACGGACTGGACGCAATCCGGCGCGCTGCTGGCGGCGCTGCAGCTTTTGGTCGCGTTTATCACCGGCACGCTGGCCATTCGCAATGCTTTTTTATTAAGCATTGCCGGGCGCAGGCCGCTGGGCTGGAAATGGTTTATACCGTTAATTGCGCTTTGGCTGTGCTGCGCGATGCTCAGCCTCGGGCGCTCGCCCCTGCAGGCGCATCACCCTGATGAAGTGAACTGCTATCTGTATATGATGGCGGTGAGCGCGCCAATGATGGCGATTGTGATTGGCTACTTGCGCCGGACGCGGGCGCTTTATCCGCTGCGCACGCTGGCCGTAGCCGGCGCTGGCGTGGCGTGTATGGCGCTGACGCTGCTGTCGTTTTGCCATCCGGTGGAAGTGCATCCGCTGGACTTTTTGCTGCACGTAGCGGCGGCGGGAACAATTGTTGTGGCGACGATGGTAATGGGATGGCGGTGGGTGAGGGTAGGGGAGCAGAAAAGCAAAAACCCGCCTTGTGGGCGGGTTCTTTAAATAGTGGTGCCCGGACTCGGAATCGAACCAAGGACACGGGGATTTTCAATCCCCTGCTCTACCGACTGAGCTATCCGGGCAACGGGGCGCATTAAACCCGATTCACCCTTCGCCGTCAACGAAATTTATTGATTTCGCTACAGACTGCACACTCTCTCACCAGTTCGCCGTAATCTTAGGCAAAAAAGTGCGTCCAGAGCGCGGACAGCGGCATGGCGAGCAGCAGGGCGGGCAGCATGTTGACCACTGCAAACATCTTAATCCCGCAGATGCGCAGCCCCGTAGCCAGCAGCAGCAGGCCGCCAACGGCGGTGAAGTCCGCCATCATTGCTGGCGTGGTCAGCGGCAGGATCAGCGTGGCGCAGGTAGCAAGCGCCAGCTGGATCAGCAGCATCGGCACGCAAATCGCCGCAACGGCGATGCCGAGCGTGGTGGCGAAAATGGTGGCGGTAAAGAAATCGAGAAACGCCTTAGCAATCAATATGCTGGGATCGCCGGTCATCCCTTCCTGCATTGAACCGAAAATCCCCGTGCCGCTGGCGCAAAACAGAATAATGATGGCGACATAGTTCTGAATAAACGTCTCATGCGTGCCGTGTTTCGCCTTGCCGGGGCGGGCAATCAGGTTTTTGGCTCTACCTACCGCGTTATTGATGCCTTTTTCCAGGTAGCAGAACTCGCCGATCAGCGCGCCGAGCAGGGTCGCCAGCACCATCACCGGCAGGTTGGCGCATTTAATCACTAAAAGTATGCCGATGCCCAACGATGCCAGCCCAAATATCGACGGCATCGAGGAGCGAATACGCTCCGGCAGCCGCTGGCTTAGAAGCGCGCCCAGAACGCCGCCCAGTAAAACGGCTCCGGCGTTAATAAAGGGTCCGATAACCACGGTTAACTCCTGTTACTTAATCATTGGTATTGCATGATTATGACACGTCAACGCTGCATCTGGCTTAGCTTTGCAAGGCTTAGTGCATACTGATTCTCTGTTGCACCTAAAAATAAAAGGTGACATTATTGCGCGAATTTTCTCCTCCCTGTCTCACCGCCCGGTGAGGGTAACTGCGCCTATGAAAACCATGAAAATTGCCGTCAGCCGCGAGCTGGTCTCCGCTGTCTCTACGCACCGCGAAAAGGTAACGCTGGACAGCACCGATTTTACCGACGTGGCGGCAGTCGTCATTACGGTGGCGGAAAGCCGCAGCGGCATTCTTGCGCTGCTGAAACGCACGGGCTTTCAGCTGCCGGTGTTTATGTTCTCGCAGGAGCCGACGGAGGTTCCTGAAGGCGTCACCGCCACCCTCGCCGGTAAAGCGCAAGAGTTCCTGGAACTGGAATCTGCCGCCTGCCGTTACGAAGAGAACCTGCTGCCGCCCTTTTTTGACACCCTGAGCCAGTACGTAGCGATGGGGAACAGCACCTTTGCCTGTCCGGGCCACCAGCACGGCGCGTTTTTCAGGAAGCATCCGGCGGGGCGGCAGTTCTATGAGTTCTTCGGTGAGAACGTCTTTCGCGCCGATATGTGCAACGCGGACGTGAAGCTGGGCGATCTGCTTATCCACGAAGGTTCCGCCAAGCACGCGCAAAAGTTCGCGGCGAAAGTCTTTAATGCCGATAAAACCTACTTCGTGCTGAACGGCACCTCAGCCGCGAATAAGGTTGTCACCAACGCGCTGCTGACCCGCGGTGACCTGGTGCTGTTTGACCGCAATAACCACAAATCTAACCATCACGGCGCGCTGATTCAGGCAGGGGCTACGCCGGTCTACCTTGAGGCGGCGCGAAACCCGTTCGGCTTTATCGGCGGGATCGATGAGCACTGCTTCGACGATGCGTACCTGCGCAATCTGATCCGTGACGTGGCGCCAGAGAAGGCCAACGAGGCCCGCCCGTTCCGCCTGGCGATCATTCAGCTGGGCACCTACGACGGCACGATCTATAACGCGCGTCAGGTGATCGACAAGATCGGCCACCTCTGCGACTACATCCTGTTTGACTCCGCCTGGGTGGGCTACGAGCAGTTTATTCCAATGATGGCGGAAACGTCCCCGCTGTTGCTGGAGCTGAACGAGAACGATCCTGGGATTTTCGTGACCCAGTCGGTGCATAAGCAGCAGGCCGGGTTCTCGCAAACCTCGCAGATCCATAAAAAGGATAACCACCTTCGCGGTCAGGCGCGCTTCTGCCCGCACAAGCGGCTGAATAATGCCTTTATGCTGCACGCGTCCACCAGCCCGTTTTATCCGCTGTTTGCGGCGCTGGACGTAAACGCCAAAATTCACGAAGGCGAAAGCGGACGCAGGCTGTGGGCGGAGTGCGTCGAGCTGGGCATTGAGGCGCGCAAGGCCATCATTGCCAACTGCCATATGATTAAACCCTTTATCCCACCGACGGTGGCGGGGCGTCCGTGGCAGGATCATGCGACGCACACCATTGCCAGCGAGCGTCGCTTCTTCAGCTTCGAGCCGGGGGCAAAATGGCACGGTTTTGAGGGCTATGCCCGCGAGCAGTATTTTGTCGACCCGTGCAAGCTGCTGCTGACCACGCCGGGTATCGATGCCGAAACCGGTGAGTATACGGACTTCGGTATCCCGGCGACGATTCTGGCGCACTACCTGCGTGAGAACGGCATCGTGCCGGAGAAGTGCGATCTCAACTCAATCCTGTTCCTGCTGACCCCTGCCGAAAGCAGCGAGAAGCTGGCGCAGCTGGTTGCGATGCTGGGTCAGTTTGAGCAGCATATTGAAGACGACACCCCGCTGGCCGACGTGCTGCCGACCATTTTCCAGAAATATCCCGTGCGCTACCGTGATTACACGATCCGCCAGCTGTGCCAGGAGATGCACGATCTCTACGTCAGCTTTAACGTCAAGGATCTGCAGAAGGCGATGTTCCGTCAGGAGAGCCTGCCAGCGGTGGTGATGAACCCGCAGGATGCCAACCGGGAGTATATTCGCGGCGAGGTGGAGCTGGTTCGCATACGGGATGCCGCAGGGCGCATTGCCGCGGAGGGCGCCCTGCCGTATCCCCCTGGCGTGCTGTGCGTGGTGCCGGGTGAAGTCTGGGGCGGGGCGGTGCAGCGTTACTTCCTGGCGCTTGAGGAGGGCATTAACCTGCTGCCGGGCTTCTCGCCGGAGCTGCAGGGCGTATACAGCGAGAAGGATGCGGACGGGATTAAGCGGCTGTATGGGTACGTGTTGAGGTAGTGTGGGCCGTTGGCCTCACCCCTCACCCTAACCCTCTCCCCAAAGGGGAGAGGGGATTGCACGGAGCCGTCTTTTCACCCTCGCCCCTTTGGGGAGAGGGCCGGGGTGAGGGGAGTTATGCCGCACTACGTTTGTACATCCTCCTCGGATGCCCAATTTTCCCGTACAGCATCTCCACGCTGAGAAACCCCGCCTCGACGCAGTGTTCCAGATAGCGCCGGGTGGTGGTTTTACTCAAACCCGTCTCGCTCACCACTTCGTCCACCGAAAAACAGTGCGTCGCCTTGTCGTTAAATAGCGTTTGTACCCGCGCCAGCGTATTTTCCTCAATGCCTTTGCTGCCGTTATCCTGGCGGTAATTTTTCGCCTGCAGCAGATAAAGGGAATCCACGTTCTGCTGGTCGACAATCTTCCAGACGCGCTGCTGCTCGGCGAACTGCACAAAGCGCTCCAGCGACTGGCTGAGCCTTTTCCATGACACCGGTTTGAGGATGTAGTCAAACGCCCCGTTGCGGATCGCCTGGCTGCAGGTGTCCATATCGCTGGCGGCGGTAATGAAAATCACCGAGCAGTTGGCGCGGGCCAGCATTGGGTTGCTGATAAGCGTGATGCCCTTGCCGTCCGGCAGGTAGTTATCCAGCAGCATCAGCTGCGGCTGCTTGCTCTCAAGCTGTGCCTGCGCGTCCGCCAGCGACGTGGCAATCCCCACCAGCCTCAGACGCGGATGTTTACTGATTAACTCCGCGTGCAGCTGCGCCAGTTCGTTCTCGTCTTCAACAATCAGTACGTCGATAAGTTCATGTTGCATAATCAGTATCTTCCATTTCCTGTGCAGGACGTCGGGCGGCATCCGTAGCGGGAATAAAGAGAGAGAAAATAGCCCCGCGCGGGGTGTTATCGGCAACTTCTATTGTGCCGCCCGCCTGCGTGACATAGCTTTCGATCAGATACAGGCCAATGCCATGATCGCCGCGCGTTTTGGTGGTGATGCCGCGTTCAAATATCCGATCGCGGATCGCCGGTTTAATGCCGACGCCCTGGTCGGCCACTTCCACGATCAGCTCCCGCTCGCTCAGCTTAATCAGTACGTCGACCGGGGCATGCGGCAGCGGCGAGCGCTGCGTCGCCTCAATGGCGTTATCCAGCAGGTTCCCGATAATCGAGATAAGTTCCGATTCAAGCAGCGGCAGGAAAGGCTTGTCCATTCGACAGGCCGGATCGAAGCTCAGCTCCACGCCCTTCTCGCGGGCGCGGGCGGCTTTGCCCAGCAGCAGGCCGCACAGCGTCGGAGAACTAAAGCGCGACGAGATAAAGTCCAGCAGCTCCTGCGCATGCTCTGACTGCGCCTGAATATAGCCAATGGCCTCCTCGTAGCGCCCCATATGCAGCAGGCCTGAAAGGGTGGTCATCCGGTTGAGCTGCTCGTGGCGCATGATGCGCAGGTTATCAACGTAGCGCTTAACCTGGCTGAGCTGGGCGCTGAGCGAGTCGATCTCGTTGCGATCGCGGAAAGTGATCACCCATCCCTGGAGCGAATCTTCCAGCATGATCCGCACCCGGCTGGCTATTACGGTGAGGTCGTTAAAGCGGCAGATCTCATCGTGGGTATCTTTCACCAGCATGGTCTGGGGAGTGAAGAACGGCACCGGATCGATCACCTGGCTTATCAGCTGCCCCCGAAGTTCGCGAGCAGGCTGGCTTAATCCCAATAATTTACGCGCCGCCTGATTGATCACCTCAATGCGCAGATCGTCGTCGATGGCGATCACCCCTTCGTAGATGGACTCCATCATCGCTTTCTGCTGGCGCACCAGCAGGCCGATCTCGCGCGGTTCCAGAGAGAAGATCTGCTTTTTAATACTGCGGGTGAAGAACCAGGAGAAGATAAACAGGGCGATCAGCAGCAGCACGGCCGCAATCAGGATGTTGACCACTTTGCTAACGGTGATGGTGTCCAGGTAGCTCGTGAGATAGCCCACCGAGACAATCCCCACCACCTGCCCGGCATCGTTAAAAATGGGCGCTTTGCTGCGCAGCGAAATGCCTAAGCCGCCCTTGCGGATCGTGGTGGTGCTTTTCCCGTGCAGGACCTCTTCGTTATCTCCCCCGACAAGCGTCTTTCCCACCCGGTCGGCAAAGACGGAGTGAAAAAGATGAAGGCCTTTATTGTCGCCAATCACAATAAAGCTGGCGTCGCTGTGGGCGGCTAATTTCTGCATAAAGTCATGGATGCCCTGGATATCCTTTTGTTCGACCTCTTTTCGCAGGGAAGGAATAAGGGCGATTTCCTCAGCCTGTATTTTTGCGCGTGCGCTCATTTCCTGATAAAGCTGCCTGCCGACGTCGACATAATAATATCCGCCCAGCAGCGCAAACAGCACTGAGAAAAAGGCGACCAGTGAAATAAACAGCTTGATCTGAAACGACACTTTCATAACTATCACGTCTGGTATCAACAGGTCGGCTCAATATATCATCTTTTAACAAAGGGATGCCCGCTTTGCCGAAAACTTGTGATCCCTTGCACAGCATGCCCTGTAAAAGATTTATCTGAAAGAGCTTGCGCCTTAAGGCTAAATTAATAAATGTTATTTGTATGTTCAATTAAGAAAAAAAACCATAAAAACCACGGCAATAAATAAGCTATAAATCACGTTAAATAAAAGAAACCATTAAAACCATAGCTGCCATTAAAACTTCGCTTTTAATATGCCATTCCTCACATAAAGTAAGCCTTTGTGACTCTAAGCTGAACGCACAAAATAACTAAGGGGCTTATTATGAGCACAACTGACGATTCTTTCTCTGTTACCCACGACCCGATTGAAATTCAGCGACCTTCGCTCAAAGAGCGCTGGTGGCATATTATGGATACCTGGAAAATCGGGATTATTCCTCTGCCGCTGTTCGTGCTGGCGGGCGCGCTAATTGCCATTGACTGCCTGGGCGGAAAGCTGCCGAGCGATATCGTGGTGATGGTAGCAACGCTGGCCTTCTTCGGCTTTGCCTGCGGCGAGTTTGGCAAACGCCTGCCAATTGTCGGCAAGCTCGGCGCGGCGGCGATTTGCGCCACTTTTATCCCTTCCGCGCTGGTCTACTATGGCCTGCTGCCGGACGTGGTGGTCGAGTCCACCACCAAGTTCTACAAATCCACCAACATTCTCTATCTCTACATCTGCTGCATTATCGTTGGCAGCATCATGAGCATGAACCGCACCGTGCTGATTCAGGGCTTCCTGCGCATCTTCTTCCCGATGCTGTGCGGCGAAATCGTCGGCATGCTGGTGGGGATGGGCGTGGGCCTGGCGCTGGGCCTTGAGCCGTTCCAGATCTTCTTCTTTATCATTCTTCCGATTATGGCGGGCGGCGTCGGGGAAGGGGCGATCCCGCTTTCCATCGGCTATGCCACCCTGCTGCACATGGACCAGGGCGTGGCGCTCGGCCGCGTGCTGCCGATGGTCATGCTCGGCGGCCTGACGGCAATCATCATCTCCGGCTGCCTGAACCAGCTCGGTAAACGCTACCCGCACCTGACCGGTGAAGGCCAGCTGATGCCGAACCGCGCGAATGCCGATGCCACCGTCTCTCAGCCCGCGTTTTCCGGCAAAGCGGACGTCACCACCATCGCCTCCGGCGCGCTGCTGGCGGTGCTGCTCTACATGCTGGGCATGCTCGGCCACAAGCTGATTGGCCTTCCTGCTCCGGTCGGCATGCTGTTTATGGCGGTGCTGGTGAAGCTCTGCAACGGCGCCTCTCCGCGCCTGCTGGAAGGCTCGCAGGTGGTGTACAAATTCTTCCAGACCTCCGTGACCTACCCGATTCTGTTTGCCGTCGGCGTGGCCATCACCCCGTGGCATGAGCTGGTCGCAGCGTTCACCGTCAGCAACCTGCTGGTGATCGTCAGCACCGTTTCCGCGCTGGTGGCGACCGGTTTCTTCGTCGGCAAAAAGATTGGCATGCACCCGATTGATGTCGCCATCGTTTCCTGCTGCCAGAGCGGCCAGGGCGGTACCGGCGACGTGGCGATCCTGACCGCAGGCAACCGTATGAGCCTGATGCCGTTCGCCCAGATTGCTACCCGAATCGGCGGGGCGATTAACGTCTCTATCTCACTGCTGATTCTGGGCAACTTCCTCGTCTAAGTTTTCAGGAAATAACAATGAAACTCGCAAGCTTTTTATACCAGGGAAAACGCAGCTACGGCATCGTCCAGGCCGAGGGCGTGATTGATTTAGGCCGCCGTCTGGGCGACCGCTACGGCGACCTCAAGGCGCTGCTGCAGGGCAACGGGCTGGCGCAGGCCACCCGCTTTCTGAACGATGCGGTAGACGTGCCGCTAAGCGCCATCACCTTCTTACCGGTGATTGTGCAGCCGGAAAAAATCCTCTGCGTGGGCATGAACTACGCCGACAAGCGCAAGGAGTTTGACCAGCACAACCCGGCCCCGACGCTGTTTGTCCGCTTCCCGGATTCACAGACCGGCCACAACGAGCCGGTGCTGAAGCCGCGCCACTCCAGCGAATTCGATTACGAAGGCGAGCTGGCGGTGATCATCGGCAAAGGCGGTGAGAACATCAGCCGCGACGACGCCCTGCGCCACGTGGCGGGCTACAGCTGCTACATGGACGGCTCCGCCCGCGACTGGCAGCACACCTGGTTCACCGCCGGTAAAAACTGGCGTCAGACCGGCGCGTTTGGCCCGTGGATGGCGACGGCGGACGAGATCCCGGATCCGCATCAGCTGGCTATCCGCACCTGGCTGAACGGCCGCATGGTGCAGGAAGACAACACCAGCAGCATGATCCACAAGGTTGCGGAGCTGATCGAGTACATCAGCACCTTCACCCGCTTAAGCCCTGGCGACGTGATCATCACCGGATCTCCGGGCGGCGTGGGTAAAAAGCGCAACCCGCCGCTGTTTATGAAGGAGGGCGATCGCATTGAGGTGGAGATCGAGCATATCGGTCACCTGAGCAACGTGATTATGGAAGCGCCGGCCGTCGGGCTTGCGGCAGCACACTGAGGAAGGCGGCATGCACTCGCAACCCATCGATTTTCGCCACACCGTCGTGGCGAAACATCCTGAACGCTTAAGCCAGATCCGCTACCTGCTGGCAGACAGCGGCCTTGGCCTGGACAACGACATCACGCTGTTTGTCGAAGCCTGGTCCGGCGCGCAGCTGGTGGGTTGCGCAGGGCTTGCTGCCAACGTCATCAAGTGCGTGGCGGTCGACGAGCAGCTTCGCGGCGAGAACCTCAGCGCGCGGCTGTTGGCAGAGGTGGAAAATGCGGCGCTGGCGCACGGCCATTTTCACCTCTTCCTCTGCACCCGTCCGTGCAACCGGGAGCGCTTTGCCCGCAGCGGCTTCTGGCCGATTGCCCAAAGCGGGAACAACGCGGTGCTGATGGAGAACACCCCGCAGGGGATCGAACGCTACTGCCGTTCCCTGCGCGCGAAGCGCAAGTGCGGGGAGAACATTGGCGCGATAGTGATGAACGCCAATCCGTTCACCCTCGGCCACCGCCATCTGGTGGAGCAGGCGGCGACGCGGTGCGATGCCCTGCACCTGTTCGTGGTGCGTGAAGACGCCTCGTTCTTCCCGTTCAGCGCGCGCCTCGAGATGGTGCGCGCGGGCGTGGCGCATCTGCCGAACGTGGTGGTGCATGAAGGTTCGCAGTACATCATCTCCCGCGCCACCTTCCCGGCCTACTTCCTGAAGGAGACCGGCAGGGTGCAGCAGGCGTGGAGCGAGATTGACGTGCTGATCTTCCGCGACTTCATCGCCCCGGCGCTCGGCATCACGCACCGCTTCATCGGCTCGGAGCCGTTTTGCGATATCACCCGCCAGTACAACCAGACGCTGCACGACCTGCTGGCCACGCATATTGAAGTGGTGGAGATGCCGCGCATCAAGGCCACCGGCAACGCCATTTCGGCCTCGGAAGTGCGCCGTTTACTCAAGACACAGCAGTTTTCCCGGATCCGGGAGATTGTCCCGGACTCCACCTTCGCGCACCTCGAAGCACACTATCGTGCGAGTGCGGAAGTCGCATAACTATCAGGAATTTATCATGAATATTGTAAGGGAGGCGCTGGCCGGAACGCAGGAGTCCAGCGACCTGATGGTGAAAATCGCTCCCGCTCACTGCGAGCTGGAGATAGTCATCCACAGTGAAGTGATTAAGCAGTTTGGCGAGCAGATCCGCCAGGTGGTCAACGACACGTTGCGCGCCATGAACGTGCACCAGGGATTAATCATTATTGAAGACAAAGGGGCGCTGGACTGTGTTATCCGCGCCCGCCTGCAAAGCGCGCTGATGCGTGCCGCCGATGAACAGGCCATCAGCTGGGGGGCGCTGAAATGAGCAAACTCCGCCGCAGCATGCTGTTCCTGCCGGGCGCCAACGCCGCCATGCTCTCAACCGCCTTTATCTACCGTCCCGACTCCATCATGTTTGACCTTGAGGACGCCGTCGCCCTGCGCGAGAAGGATACCGCGCGCATGCTGGTGTTCCACGCGCTGCAGCACCCGATGTATCAGGATATCGAAACCGTGGTGCGCATTAACCCGCTCAGCACGCCGTTTGGCCTGCTGGATCTGGAAGCCGCCGTGCGGGCCGGCGTGGACGTGATCCGCCTGCCGAAAACCGACACGCCGGACGATATCTACGAGCTGGAAGGCCACCTCGAGCGTATCGAACGCGAGTGCGGCCGCGAGGTCGGCTCCACCCGCGTGATGGCGGCGATTGAGTCGGCCATTGGCGTTATCAACGCCGTGGCGATTGCCCGTAGCTCCCCGCGCCTCATCGGCATCGCGCTGGCCGCCTTTGACTACGTGATGGACATGCAGACCGAGCGCGGCGACGGCACCGAGCTGTTCTACGCCCGCTGCGCCGTGCTGCACGCCGCCCGCGCGGCGGGCATCGACGCCTTCGACGTGGTGTGGTCAGACGTTAACGACGAGGCCGGGTTCCTGCGCGAGGTCGATCTGATCCGCAAGATGGGCTTCAACGGCAAATCGCTGATTAACCCGCGCCAGATTGACCTGCTGCACAACGCCTACGCCCCGACGCAGGAAGAGGTGGATCACGCCAGAAGGGTGATTGAGGCGGCAGAAGAGGGCGAGCGTAACGGCCTCGGCGTGGTGTCGCTCAACGGCAAAATGGTGGATGCACCGATTATTAACCACGCGCAGGTGGTGCTGGAGCGCGCGGCGGCCTCCGGCGTGCGTCGGTAAGGATGAGATGATGAATCAGACAGAACTTCTTCACGTGAATTTTCCCCATCTGCGGGACTTAAAACCCTTTGATACCGCCCACAGCGCGACGCCGTGGCTGGCGGACACCGACGCGAAGCACAGCCGCAAGCTCTGCGCCTCTGTTGAAGAGGCCGTTAAGCGCTGCGGCCTGCAGGACGGGATGACCATCTCCTTCCACCATGCGTTTCGCGAAGGCGACAGGGTGATCAACACCGTCGTGGCGCTGCTGGCGCGGATGGGCTTCAAAAACCTGACGCTGGCCTCCAGCTCGCTGATGACCTGCAACGACGCGCTGATCGAGCATATTGAAAGCGGCGTCATCACCCGGATTTACACCTCGGGCATGCGCGGCAGGCTGGCGGACGCCATCTCCCACGGGCTGATGGACGAGCCGGTGCAAATTCACTCCCACGGCGGGCGCGTGAAGCTGCTCCAGGACGGCGAGCTGAATATTGACGTGGCGTTTCTCGGCGTGCCGTGCAGCGATGAGTTTGGCAACGCCAACGGGACGCACGGCAAATCGTGCTGCGGCTCGCTCGGCTACGCGATGGTGGATGCGCACTTTGCCCGCAAGGTGGTGCTACTGACCGAAGCCCTGGTGCCGTTCCCCAATATGCCCGCCAGCCTGGTGCAGGACCAGGTGGACTACATCGTGCAGGTTGAAAGCGTGGGCGACCCGGCGAAAATCAGCGTCGGCGCGGCGCGCGTCACCAGCAACCCGCGCGAGCTGATGATTGCCCGCTATGCGGCGGACGTCATTGAACACTCCGGCTACTTCAAACCGGGCTTCTCGATGCAGACCGGCTCCGGCGCGGCGGCGACCGCCTGCACGCGCTTTATGGAGGAGAAAATGGAGCGCAGCGGCGTGAAGGCGCGCTTTGCGCTCGGCGGCATCACCGGCAGCCTGGTGGATCTGCACGAGAAGGGGCTCATCGAAAAGCTGCTCGACACCCAGTGCTTTGACGGCCAGGCGGCGGCCTCGCTGGCACGCAACCCGAACCACGTGGAGATCTCCACCAACGTTTACGCCAACCCCGGCAGCAAGGCGGCAAGCTGCGACCAGCTCGACGTGGTGATCCTTAGCGCCCTGGAAATCGACGTCGATTTCAACGTCAACGTGATCACTGGCTCCGACGGGGTGATGCGCGGCGCGTCCGGCGGGCACTGCGACGTGGCCGCCGCGGCGAACCTGACCATTGTAGTCGCGCCGCTGCTGCGCAGCCGTATTCCGACGGTCGTGAAGCGCGTCACCACACGCCTCACGCCGGGCGAAAGCATCGACGTGCTGGTCACCGACCACGGCATTGCGGTCAACCCGGCCCGCCCGGAGATCCGCGAGCGGCTGCTGGAAGCCGGGCTCAACGTTGTGGATATCAGCGCGCTTTACGAGCGGGCGATTTCCCTGACGGGCGTACCGAAACCGATTGAATTTACAGACAAAATCGTCGGGGTGATCCGCTACCGCGACGGCAGCGTGATCGACACCGTACGGCAGGTAAAGGAGTAGTTATGACAACAGCGACACCCGTGCGGGCGGGTGTCAGCCTGGACGAACTGCTGGCGGCGAAAGATCGCCGCGCGGCGCGCCAGGCTGACATGCTTGAGCACTATCAACAACCGGTGATTTCCCTCACGCTGGTCACGCCAGGGGAAATCAAAGACAGCCTGCGCTATCGCAATACCATGGGCGTGACGCTGCAAATGTGCGACCAGCTGCTGTGGGAGAATCGCTGGCAGGTGCTGGACCGCCAGGTGCTGTGGCTCCCTACCGGGCCAGAAGCCCTGTGGTGCGTGGCCCATCCGGCGACGGAAATCAAAGCGCACTGTACGGATCTGGAGCAGACGCACCCGCTCGGCAGGCTGTGGGATCTGGACGTGATCTGCCCTCAGTACGGCCACGTCGGGCGTCAGTCGCTGGGGGCGAATCTCAGACGCTGCCTGATCTGCGACGAGCCCGCTCACGCCTGTTCCCGTTCGCGAAAGCATCCTGTTGAGGCGGTAGTTTCCCGCGTGGAGAAGACGATCGATGACTGGTTTGCTCGCGACTAAGCCGCGCCCGGTTGACGTGCCCGCGCTTGCCGAAGCGGCGCTGTGGCAGGAGCTGGAGCTGACGCCCAAGCCGGGGCTGGTGGACAAGCTCAATAACGGTTCCCATCGCGATATGGACCACGCGCTGTTCGTGCGCAGCATTACGGCGATTGCGCCGTGGTTTTCGCGCTTTGCCGAGCTGGGTGACGCGCATGCGGATAAGCCCGCTGACGCACAGCTTCGGATTATCCGCCCGATGGGGATGGCCTGCGAGCAGGCGATGTACGCCGCGACGAACGGCGTGAACACGCACAAAGGCGGGGTTTTTGCCCTGGGTTTACTGTGCTTCGCCGCCGGACGTGTGAAAAGTATCTCCGCTGACAGCCTCTGCTGTGAGGTGAGTAACATCTGCTGCGGGCTGGTGTCGCGTGAGCTGTCCGGGCGCAGCGGGCAGGCGACGGCAGGCGAGCGGCAGTTTCAGCAGTACGGCCTAACCGGCGCGCGCGGCGAGGCGGAAAGCGGCTTTGCGACGGCGCGCAGGGCGCTGGCGCAGTGGAACGGACAGTCGCTTCACGGCCTGCTGCTGCGCCTGATGGCGGTCAATCAGGACAGTAATCTCGTGTCGCGCGGCGGCATTGAAGGGTTGCGCTACGTTCAGGGCTACGCGCGGGAATTACTGGCTAACGGCTGGGATCGCGAGGCGCTGCTTAAGATGGATAAGGCATTGATTGAACGGAACCTGAGCCCGGGCGGCAGTGCGGATTTGCTGTCGGTGGGGTGGGTGCTGTCTGCAATAAAATAGCCGGGTGGCGGCTTCGCCTTACCCGGCCTACGGTCTGGTTTTGTAGGCCCGGTAAGCGCAGCGCCACCGGGCACAACACATCAAGGATCAATGCGCAATCGGCTGCGCACCGTTCGGCACGCGCACGTGCTTGTACTTGAACAGCGCGATGAACGCGAAGAACAGCACCAGCGAGTACGCCGCGAAGATCAGCCACACGGGCTGCCAGTCGGTGATGCCGTTGGTGGTGTACATCTCTACCACTTTACCGCTCACCACGCCGCCCAGAATACAGCCGAAGCCGTTGGTCATCATCAGGAACATGCCCTGCGCGCTGGCGCGGATTTCAGGCTTCACCTCTTTCTCCACGAACACCGAACCGGAGATGTTGAAGAAGTCGAAGGCGCAGCCGTAAACGATCATCGACAGCACCAGCAGCACGGTGCCGAACGGGCTTGGGTCGCCGTAGGCGAACAGGCCGAAGCGCAGCATCCAGGCGGCGATACTGATCAGCATGACGTTCTTGATGCCGTAGCGGCTCAGGAAGAACGGGATGGTCAGGATGAACAGCGTCTCAGAGATCTGGGAGATGGACATCATCACCGACGCGTGCTCGACGATAAAGCTTCCGGCAAACAGCGGGTTGTTATCGAAGCTGTGCAGGAAGGTGTTGCCGAACATGTTGGTGATCTGCAGCTCCGCGCCCAGCAGCATGGAGAAGATAAAGAAGATCGCCATGCGTCTGTTTTTAAACAGCGCGAACGCGTCCAGGCCGAGCATGGCGCTCCAGCTCTGGTTTTTCTGCTGGTTAGACACCGGAATGTGCGGCAGCGTCAGGGTGAACAGCGCCAGCACCACGGAGAGCGCCGCACCGATATAGAGCTGCATATGGCTCAGCTCGAAGCCTGCGAAGCTCACGCCCCACATCGCCATGATAAAGCCGATGGTGCCCCAGATGCGGATTGGCGGGAAGTCGGTCACGATGTCCATGCCCGCAGACTTGATGCGGTGGTAGGAGATGGTGTTGATCAGGCCAAGCGTTGGCATATAGGCCAGCGAGTTAAGCAGGATCACCATGAACATCGCCCCCGGCGTGGTCACTTCGGCCGCCATAAACAGCGTCCCCGCACCCACCAGATGGCAAAGCATGTACAGCCATTTCGCACTTAACCATTTATCCGCCACGATACCGAGCAGCGTTGGCATGAAGACAGCCGCAATACCGAGCGAACTGTATACGGCACCGATAGACGCACCGTCGAACTTGAGCGTCACAAACATATAGGAGCCGAGTGTGGTCAGCCAGCTACCCCACAGGCAGAACTGCAGAAACGACAAGATTTTAAGCTGCAGCTTAAGGTTCATGTTACTTTCCTCACAAGTGAGCGGGAGATATGTTGTTTTGGGAACATTCAGGGTTGTTATTTGATGCAATTCTATCAGTTGGCAACGATATGTTTTGTTACCTCCCGCAAAAAAATGCAATCCACATTAATTTGCAGTTTGGATTGTGATGCAAATAACATTTTCGTATGGATGGGGTGAGTGAGTGCGGCCTGATGCCCCCTCACCCTAACCCTCTCCCAGAGGGAGAGGGAACTTGAATACCCTCTCCCTCTGGGAGAGGGCAGGGTGAGGGGTAGCTTTTTAGCGGCGACGATAGTTCTTCTGCGCCGTATTCACCTTATACAGATAGCGGCGTGATTCCGCAGACGGATGGCGGGTGGTGAGGGTTGAGTAGACATCCCCCGGCGCCATGCTGTTGATGATGCTCGCGGCCTGAACTTTATCGTTCGAGAACACGCGGAGCACGCTGCCCGCACCACCGTTATAGGCGGTGATCACCGCATAGCGGCGCGACGTTGGGTTATCAATGCCGCCAAGGTAGACATTGCTCAGCATCGCCAGGTAGGCGGTGCCGGTATCGATGTTGCTCTGCGGATCGAACAGATAGCTGCGGCTCGGCGTGCCGGATTTCCCCTGCGAGCGGAAGACGTCTTTACCGGCACTGTGCTGCACAACCTGCATCAGCCCCAGGGCGTCGGAACGGCTCACCGCGTAGGGGTTAAACGAGGATTCGGTCTGCATGATCGCCAGAATCAACGACTCATCCACGCCGTACTTCCGCGACGCCTGATGCACCATGCCCAGGTATTTATGCGCACGCTTGTCGAGGTGGTTCGGCACCAGGTTGATGGTGATGCTGTAGATTACCTTCAGGCCGTTAGAGCGGCTTTTAAGGCGCGTCTGCAGCAGGTAGTCAGCAAATTTCGTGGCGCGGCCTTCCCAGCGGATCGGCTGCCCGGTCTGGTCGACGACCTGGCCGTACAGGAACGGCTCTTTGGAGATGGTGATGTCGTCGGCATCGGAATAGAGATCGATAGAGCCCGGATCGTCACCCATCAGCAGGGTTTTGATAATGGCCTGACGCAGGCGCGCCGCAGGTTCAGTCCCCGCGATGGTTTCAACCGTGATCGTACCGTCATCAAAGTTGATGTGGCTGCGGGTCTGATAGGCGTCAGTGTACTTAACGTAGTCCTTAGGTCCGGCGATAAGAACTTCGTTAAATCCCCAAATATTTTCGATGTTATGGGCAAACTGCCCCATCAAAATGTCAAAACCGTTGGTGTCCTTAACCCAGGCTTCGTTGTAATCATCGCCTTTTTTCGAGGAACAAGAGACCAGCAACGGCGCAACTAGAGCTAGCGCTAAAAGTTTTTTCATCATTCCGGGAGTGCGTGTTGTGTTTGCTTTGGGGGTGCTGTTGCCCGGCGGCGCTGCGCTTGCACGGGCCTACGGTTTTGTAGGCCGGGTAAGCGCAGCGCCACCCGGCAACAGCCGCGCGATATTATTTTTCCGGCGGCGTATAGCCTTCGATGTGCACGTCTTTTCCTTCGAACAGGAAGTTAACCATCTCCTGCTCAAGCAGCTTGCGGTGCTCCGGGTTCATCATGCTGAGTTTCTTCTCATTAATCAGCATGGTCTGCTTTTTCTGCCACTGTCCCCAGGCTTCTTTGGAGATTTCATTGTAGATGCGCTTGCCCAGGTCCCCCGGATAAAGCTGGAAGTCCTGGCCTTCAGCGTCGCGCTGCAGGAAAGTACAAAAAATCGTTCTGGCCATACTCATTCCTCTTTTGCTTGTCGATGCTAAACCATTGCACCGGCACGTAATTGTTGTAACAGGCGCTCCACGGGAGCCGCGAGCCCGACTGATGGCGGTTGCGCTAAGTTATACCAGAGAGCAGTGCCTTCATCCATGCACGAGGTGAATGACGACACGGGAAGCCACATCGGCACAATATCCAGGTGGAAATGGCTGAAGGTATGGCGGAACGCCGTCTGCTGCGTGAGGCTATCGGCGGCGATCCCGCGCTGTTTGAGCCATTCCCGCAGCAAATCTTCGTTTTCAAACTGTGGGAAGCAGTATAGACCACCCCACAGGCCGCTCGGCGGGCGCTGGGCGAGGAAGACCTCATCACCGTGCTGCATCAGCAGCATATAGCCGGTGCGCTCCGGCAGCGTCTGCTTGGGCTTTTTGCCCGGATATTGCGCCCATGAATGGTTAGCGTACGCCACGCAGAGGTTGTTCACCGGGCAGAGTTCGCATTTTGGTTTTGAGCGCGTGCAGACCATCGCGCCGAGATCCATCATCGCCTGGTTAAAACGCTCCACGCCTTTCGCCGGGGTGACCGCTTCACTTATTTCCCAAAGCCGTTTTTCCACGTCCTTCTTCCCCGGCCAGCCGTCGACGGCATAGCAGCGTGCAAGCACGCGCTTCACGTTGCCGTCGAGGATCGGAAAATGCTTGCTTAATGAAAGGGAGAGGATTGCGCCAGCGGTGGAGCGCCCGACGCCGGGGAGATCGGCCACCTCGTCGAAGGTTTCCGGGAATTTCCCGTTATGGCGCGTGGCGACCTGCTGCGCGGCCTTGTGCAGATTGCGCGCACGGGCGTAATAGCCCAGACCTGTCCACAGGTGCAGCACTTCGTCTAACGGCGCGTTGGCCAGATCGGTGACCGTCGGGAAGCGCGCCATAAAACGCTCAAAGTAAGGAATGACCGTCGCGACCTGCGTTTGTTGCAACATCACCTCGGAGAGCCATACTTTGTAAGGCGTTTTTTCAATTTGCCAGGGCAGGGTTTTACGCCCGTATTTGTCGTACCAGTCCAGCACCTGGGCTGAAAATTGAGAGGCTTGCATGGTCATCGATTCGCATAATCAGGGACGCAGATTGCAGCACAGCGTCAATCTGCTGTAAACCGGATCTTTCCCATGCTTGCATAGAAGCCTTAACTTTGGATAATGCCCGTTTCCCGAACACTCTCACAAGCAGACAACTCTTTTATGAAAAACGACGTCATTTCACCGGAATTTGATGAAAACGGTCGCCCGCTGCGCCGTATTCGCAGCTTTGTCCGCCGTCAGGGCCGCCTGACAAAAGGGCAGCAACACGCGCTGGACAACTACTGGCCGGTGATGGGCGTTGAGTTCACTGAACAGCCTGTCGATTTTGCCGACCTGTTTGGCCGCGACGCGCCCGTGACGCTGGAGATTGGTTTTGGCATGGGCACCTCGCTGGTGGCGATGGCAAAAGCGCGCCCGGAGCAGAACTTCCTCGGTATTGAAGTGCACTCGCCGGGCGTGGGCGCTTGCCTGGCAACGGCGCAGGAAGAGGGCGTTGAGAACCTGCGCGTGATGTGTCACGACGCGGTGGAAGTGCTGCACAAAATGATTCCTGACAATTCTTTGAACATGGTTCAGCTCTTTTTCCCTGACCCGTGGCACAAAGCACGTCATAATAAACGCCGTATCGTTCAGGCACCGTTTGCCGAGCTGGTGAAAAGTAAGCTTAAGCTGGGCGGCGTCTTCCACATGGCGACCGACTGGGAACCTTATGCGGAACATATGCTGGAAGTGATGTCGTCGCTGGACGGGTATAAAAACCAGTCTGAAAGCAACGACTATGTACCGCGTCCGGACTCACGTCCGGTGACAAAATTTGAACAGCGTGGCCATCGTCTTGGTCACGGCGTATGGGACTTAATGTTCGAGAGGGTGAAATAATGGCAAAGAATCGTAGCCGTCGTCTGCGTAAAAAGATGCACATCGAAGAATTCCAGGAAGTGGGCTTCTCCGTTGCCTGGCGTTTCCCGGAAGGCACCAGCGTTGAGCAGATCGATCGGGACGTTGACGCGTTCATCAACGATGTGATTGAGCCAAACAAGCTGGCCTTTGACGGGAGCGGCTATCTGGCGTGGGAAGGTCTGATCTGCACGCAGGAAGTCGGTAAATGCACCGAAGAACATCAGGCGCTGGTACGCAAATGGCTTGAAGACCACAAACTGCAGGATGTCCGCGTCAGCGAACTTTTCGACGTTTGGTGGGACTAATTAAGCATGTACGGGGCCAGCATTAGCTGGCCCATTTTGTCTGAGGGAGTGTTAAAGATGCGTAAAACGTTGCTGGCGGTTGCTTTACTGGCAATCGGAACCACCGCCCATGCGGAGTATAAATGTAGCGTCACCCCGCGTGACGACGTGGTATTAAGCCCGCAAACCGTGCAGGTCAAAGGCGAGAACGGCAATCTGGTGATTACGCCGGATGGCAACGTGACCTTTAACGGCAAACCGCAGAACCTGACGGCCGCGCAGCGCGAGCAGGCGAAGGATTATCAGGCCGAGTTACGCACCGCCCTGCCGTGGATTAACGACGGCGCGCTGACGCGCGTAGATAAAAGCCGCGTAGCGCTGGATAAGATCATCACCAAAGAGGTGGGTGAAAGCAGCAATATGCGCACCCGCCTGACCAAGCTGGACAAGCAGCTGAAAGAGCAGATGAACCGCATTATCGAGACTCGCACCGACGGCCTGACGTTCCACTATAAGGCCATTGATCAGGTGCGCGCCGACGGCCAGAACCTGGTGAACCAGGCGATGGGCGGCATTCTGCAGGACAGCATCAACGAGATGGGCGCAAAAGCCGTGCTGAAAGGCGGCGGTAACCCGCTGCAGGGCGTGCTGGGCAGCCTTGGCGGCTTGCAGACGTCGATTCAGAACGAGTGGAAGAATCAGGAAGCTGATTTCCAGCAGTTCGGCAAAGACGTGTGTAAGCGCGTGGTGTCGCTGGAGGATAGCCGTAAGGCGCTGGTGGGGACGCTGAAGTAATTTCCCCTCACCCTAACCCTCTCCCCAAAGGGGCGAGGGGATGGTTTGCTCCCTCTCCCTTTCAGGGAGAGGGCCGGGGTGAGGGTTGAGGCGCTTGCAGTGTTTCAAGGATCTTTTCCAACACAGCCTCTTCGTTATTCCAGAGTTCGTTGTTCCAGAATCGAATAACGAGCCAGCCCTTTTGGTTTAACCACAACGTCCTTTGACGATCGTATTCCTGATTTTCATCATGTTGCCCGCCATCCAGCTCAACAGCCAGCCGAGCCGCACAGCAGGCGAAATCTAAAATGTAGTTTCCTACCGGATGCTGTCGGCGAAATTTATAATCAGCGAAACGGCGGCTGCGCAGTAAATACCAAAGCCGTCTTTCTTCCTTTGTCAGCTCGCGCCTGAGCTGTTTTGCATAAGAACGAATAATTTCCATCCCCACACTCTGCCAGCCTTTCCCTCAGCCGGCAGAACGGGATGCAAAATCCTGAATCAGCCTTCAGGAATCTTCGGCGAGGAACAGCTCAAGAAGGGAGTTCAAGAACAGCTTACCGTGCTCGGTTATCTGCCAGTACGCATCACACTCGGTCAGATACCCCTGCGCCAGCGCCTCGTCGATCTGCGGACGAATCACCGATTCCGGCAGCCCGGTGTACAGCGCAAACTCCGCGCGCGGTGCGGCTTCCAGCAGGCGGAAGCGGTTCATAAAGAACTCAAACGGCTTGTCCGCCGCCTCGACGTCGTGCTGACGCTCCAGGTAGCGGCCTTCCATATACCCGCGCGGGTGGCGGGTTTTGGCGGTACGCAGTATGCGTCCGTCCGGGAAGGTCACCTTGCCGTGCGCGCCGCAGCCAATCCCCAGATAGTCGCCAAAGCGCCAGTAGTTCAGGTTGTGCTGGCACTGATAGCCCGGCTTCGCGTACGCGGACGTTTCATACTGCTGATAGCCTGCAGCGGTCAAAAGCCTATGGCCCTGCTCGAAGATGTCCCACAGCGCGTCGTCGTCCGGCAGCACCGGCGGACGGGAGCCGAACAGGGTGTTTGGCTCGATGGTGAGCTGATACCACGACAGGTGCGGCGGGTTCAGTTCAATCGCCTGTCGCAGGTCGTCCAGCGCTTCTTCAAGCGACTGATCCGGCAGGCCGTGCATCAAATCGAGGTTAAAGCTGCGTAGCCCAAGCCCGGTCGCCAGGTTCGCCGCGCGCTTCGCCTCTTCCGGGCCGTGTATGCGCCCCAGACGCTTCAGCTTCGGTTCGCTAAAGCTCTGCACGCCGATGGAGATACGGTTCACGCCCGCGCGCTGATACTCGACGAAACGGTCGGCCTCAACGGTGCCGGGGTTGGCTTCCATCGTAATTTCAGCATCCGCCGCCAGGTTCAGACGCGCACGCACGCCGTCCAGCAGCGTTTGCATCGCCGGGCCTGAAAGCAGGCTCGGCGTACCGCCACCAATAAAAATGGTCTTAACTTCACGTCCCTGTGCGTAAGGTGCGTCGGCGTCCAGGTCGGCCAGCAGATGCGCAACGTAGTCATCGTGCGGCACTTCGCCCTTCAGCGCGTGCGAATTGAAATCGCAGTACGGGCATTTCTGCACGCACCACGGGATGTGAATATACAGACTCAGAGGCGGCAATTTAGCCATTACGTAACGCTTCCAGTAACAGTTTCAGCGCGCGTCCACGGTGGGAAATCGCGCTTTTCTCTTCGCGGGTCAGCTCCGCGGCGGTTTTGCCCTCGGTCGGGACAAAGAAAATCGGGTCGTAGCCAAAGCCGCCGCTGCCAGCCGCTTCAAGGGTAATCACGCCCGGCCAGCTGCCGTGGCAGACGACAGGCGTAGGGTCTTCTGCGTGACGCATATAAACCAGCACGCAGTGGAACTGCGCGGTGCGCTGTTCGTCAGGGACGTCTTTAAGCGCAACCAACAGCTTTTCCAGATTCTGCTGGTCGGTGGCGTCCTCGCCGGAATAGCGCGCAGAGTAAATGCCCGGCGCGCCGCCGAGAAAATCCACGGCCAGGCCGGAGTCGTCGGCAATCGCGGGCAGGCCGGTGACCTGTGCAGCATGGCGCGCTTTCAGGATCGCGTTTTCGATAAACGTCAGGCCCGTCTCCTCGGCGGACTCCACGCCAAGCTCGGTTTGCGCTACCACGTCCAGCCCAAAATCATTTAACAGCGAGGCCAGCTCGCGCACTTTACCGGCGTTACCGGTCGCGAGAACAACTTTTTGCATGGTTTAGTCCTGTTCTGTCAGAGCCGCGACTTCCGTCGGGATAGATTGCGGATTGAGGATTTTTACCTGTTTATGCCGCCCAAGTTCACCTTTTTCGATGATGACCTGGCTTTTGGCGACGCGAAACTGTTTGGCAAGATATTTGGTCAGATGCGCGTTCGCCTGGCCGTCAACCGGCGGGGCGGTGATGGCGACTTTTAGCTCGTCGCCATGCAGTCCAATAATACTGTCTCGGCTGGCTTTCGGCTGAATATAAAGCCGTAAAACCAGCCCGTCGGCGCAGGTGCTAACTGCACTCATAGCGCCATCCACAGCCCCGGCAGCAGCATGTTGCCCGTGGCCTGTAACAGCTCGGCAATCCCCATATTAGCCACATACAGCAGCAGCACGAGGATCATCGGCGAAAAGTCGATTCCGCCCATTGACGGCAGCAGGTTACGAATTGGGCGCAGCAGCGGTTCAGTCAGCTGGATCAGCGCGTATTCCACCGGACTGCGTCCCTGGCTCACCCAGCTCATGATCGCCATCACCAGCAGCACCCAGAAGATCAGCGACCCGATGGTTTTAATCAGGATCAGGACCGCAGCGATCCAGATAATGGGCTGGAAGGTGACAACCATAAACAGCACGATCGCTTTGATCACGCTCAGAATAAAGGCGACCAGCAGCGAAGCGCTGTCCAGAGGGCCCATAGCCGGAATGATGCGGCGCAGCGGCCCCACTACAGGTTGCGTGATTTTCACGACAAACTGCGAGAAAGGATTGTAAAAATCACAGCGTGCCCACTGCATCCAGACGCGCAGCAAAAGCGCCATCGTATACAGCTCAAGCACTGTTGAGAGCAGGAAAGTCAACGTCTTCATGGCGTTCCTCAGGTTTCCTTATTATTTTGAGTAGTCGCGCGCACCGAAAATTGCCGTGCCGATGCGCACCATAGTGCTGCCCGCCGCGATGGCGGCTTCCATATCATCCGACATGCCCAGGGAAAGCGTGTCTACCGTTGCGTAACGTGCCTTAAGCGCCTCAAATGCTACAGCCATTTGCTGCGCCACGGCAAATTGCCTTTCATAACTTGACTCAGGTGCCGGGATGGCCATCAGCCCGCGCAGGGTTAAGCGGGGCAGGGCGGCAACGTCCGCCGCCAGCGCATCCAGCTCGGCCAGCGCAATGCCGGACTTGCTGTTTTCATCGCTGATGTTGATTTGTATCAGCACGTTAAGCGCGGGCATTTCCGCAGGACGCTGGTCGTTCAGGCGCGAAGCAATGCGCAGTCGGTCAACGGTATGGCACCAGTCAAAGTGTTCTGCCACCAGGCGGCTTTTGTTCGACTGCAGCGGTCCGATAAAGTGCCATTGCAGCCCCGTATTCCCCTGTTCCTGGAAATAACGAATTTTATCCACGCCTTCCTGAACGTAGTTTTCACCAAACGCCCGGTGGCCCGCATCAATCGCTTCTGCGATGGCGCTCGCAGGCTTGGTTTTACTGACTGCAAGCAACGTAATTTCTTCTGAAGCACGGCCGCAACGCGTTGCGGCGGCTGAGATTTTGTCCCGGACCTGTGCCAGGTTATGCGCAATGTCGTTCATTTTCCGAGGAGTAGTCTATGGATGTGGAAGAAATTGTGGCCCTTAGTGTAAAGCATAACGTCTCCGATCTACACCTGTGCAGTGATTCACCGCCGCGCTGGCGCAGATTAGGCCGGCTTGAGCCGGCCCCCTTTCCGCCTCCTGACGTCGAAGCGCTATTAAAAAGATGGCTTAACGACGAACAGCAGGGCGCGTGGTGGGCAAACGGGCAGGTGGATTTTGCCGTCACGCTCGCGGGCAACCAGCGCCTGCGCGGCAGCGCGTTTAACCATATGTTTGGCGTCTCGATAACGCTGCGGCTACTGCCGCTTACCTGTCCGCAGCTTTCCGCACTGGGCGTGCCCCGGGCGATCCCGGAGCTGCTAGCGAACGACAACGGGCTGATTCTGGTGACGGGGGCAACCGGCAGCGGTAAATCCACGACGCTCGCGGCAATGGTGGATTTTCTCAACCATCATACTGACGGCCATATCCTGACGCTCGAAGATCCGGTTGAATTTATGTACCAGAGCGAACGCTGTCTGATTCAGCAGCGCGAGATCGGACAGCACAGCCCCTCCTTTGCCGAGGCGCTGCGCGGTGCGCTGCGTGAAGATCCGGATATTATCCTGCTGGGTGAACTGCGCGACAGCGAAACCATCCGGCTGGCGCTGACCGCGGCAGAAACCGGGCATCTGGTGCTGGCAACGCTGCATACGCGCGGCGCGGCGCAGGCCATAGAGCGGCTGGTGGATACCTTCCCTGCGCAGGAGAAAGATCCGGTGCGTAATCAGCTGGCGGGCAGCCTGCGCGCCGTGCTGGCGCAAAAGCTGCGTCAGGATGTTCAGGGCGGGCGCGTGGCGCTGTATGAACTTTTAGTGAATACGTCGGCGGCAGCAAACCTTATCCGCGAAGGGAAAACCTGGCAGTTGCCTGGCATCATACAAACCGGCCAGCAGGCGGGAATGCAGAATTTCGATCAAAGCCTGGCGGAGAGAAAGGCGCAGGGGCGGCTATAGGCCCCGGCGCTCAGTAACCCTGTTCGAAATAGCTTTCGAGGATAATGACGGCAGACGCTGAATCCACGCTGCCTTTATTCAGCGCCCGGAAGCCGCCGTGCTCAAACAGGCCAGCGCGCGCTTCGACGGTGCTTAGACGCTCGTCGTGGAGTTTGACGGACACGCCAAAACGGCCGTGGATTTTATTGGCGAACTTACGCGCGCGGGCGGTGAGCGGCTGCTCGGTGCCGTCCATGTTCAGCGGCAGACCCACGATCACGTCGTCTGGCTGCCACTCTTTGAGCAGGCGTTCGATAAGGTTCCAGTCCGGCGTGCCGTCGTTGGCCTTTAGCGCCGTGAGCGGGCGAGCTGTGCCGGTGATGCGCTGACCCACGGCCACGCCGATGCTTTTAGTGCCAAAATCAAAGGCCAGAAGCGTTCCGCTCATTACGCGTGCCCCGCGACGCCAGGCATGGTCAGGATATCGATGCCAATCAGTTTTGCCGCGTCACGCCAGCGATCGGCGATGGGGGTTTTGAACAGAATGTTCATGTCAGCAGGTGCGGTCAGCCATGCGTTATCAAGGATCTCTTGTTCCAGCTGGCCTTTCTCCCATGAGGCGTAACCCAGCGCAACCAGCACTTCAGAAGGCTGTTCAGCAGTCCCCAGGGTTTCGAGAACGTCGCGGGAGGTCGTGACAACCGTGTTATCAGAAATACGAATACTGGAAGAGAAAACAGGCGGCGTATGCAGGATAAAACCACGATCTTCAGCGAGCGGGCCGCCAAGCATTACCGGTTTATCAAGACGGATCTCCGGCAGGCGCTCTTCAGCGGTGATTTTCAGCTTGTCCAGAATCCCTTCAACCTGGAGGTTTTCCAGCGGCTTGTTGATGATAATCCCCATCGCCCCGTCTTCATTGTATTCACAAATATAAACCACGGCGCGGCGGAAAATCGGGTCCTGGAGAGCAGGCATGGCAATAAGAAAGTGATGCTGTAAATTCATTGTCAGAGGTACTGTTTCCTGGTTTAAAAAGCGACAGCGTCCAGTATGCGGAGAAAGCCGGGCGCTGTCACTAATAGTATTGGTCAGTTATTTCTGTAAACGTTTTTCGATAGCGTCCATCAGCATTCCGGTGATCGAAATCGGGAACTCCGCTTCGATTTCACGAATGCAGGTTGGGCTGGTGACGTTTACCTCGGTCAGGCGGTCGCCGATGATGTCCAGGCCGACGAAGATCAGGCCTTTGGCCTTAAGCGTAGGGCCAACGCGGCGGGCAATTTCCCAGTCGCTTTCGGTCAGTGGACGCGGCTCACCGCGACCGCCGGCCGCCAGGTTACCGCGGGTTTCGCCGCCCTGCGGAATACGCGCCAGGCAGTAAGGAACCGGTTCGCCATCGACCACCAGAACGCGCTTGTCGCCGTCGACGATAGCAGGCAGATAGTTCTGCGCCATGCAGTAACGGGTGCCCAGCTCGGTCAGGGTTTCGGCAATCACGCCAATATTCGGGTCGCCTTCCTTCACGCGGAAGATAGACGCGCCGCCCATGCCGTCCAGCGGCTTCATGATGATATCGCCGTGCTTCTGCCAGAACTCTTTAAGCTGCGCCTTGCTGCGGGTCACCAGCGTTTCCGGCGTCAGGTCAGAGAACCAGGCGGTGTAGAGCTTCTCGTTACAGTCGCGCAGGCTCTGCGGCTTGTTGACGATCAGCGTTCCTTTCTCTTCAGCACGCTCAAGGATGTAGGTGCAGTAGATGAACTCGGTATCGAACGGCGGATCTTTACGCATCAGGATAACGTTGAGGTCGGCCAGGGCAATGTCCTGCTCGGCGCCGAATTCGTACCATTTGTCGTAGTTCTGCTCGACGTTAACAATGCGGGTGCGCGCGCGGGCTTCGCCGTTAATCAGGTAGAGATCGTTCATCTCCATATAGTGGAGTTCATACCCGCGACGCTGCGCTTCCAGCAGCATGGCGAAGCTGGAATCTTTCTTGATGTTAATGTTTGCGATGGGGTCCATCACGATGCCGAGCTTGATCATGTTCTTCTCCGTTAATGGGTCAACCCAGATCGCCAAACCGTACCTGTAGCGCGGTAATGGCTGTGAGTGCCGTTGTCTCAGTGCGCAGAACGCGAGGTCCCAACAGAATATCAGTAAACTGGTAACGTGCCGTCATTGCAATTTCGTCCGCCGACAGGCCGCCTTCCGGGCCAATCAACAGGCGTACGCGTTCGACGGGCAGCGGCAGCGTGTTGATGCTGGCGCTGGCGCGCGGATGAAGATTGAGCTTCAGGCCGCTCTCCTCTTCTGCACACCAGTCCTCCAGATCCATCGCCGGGCGGATCTCCGGAACACGGTTGCGGCCGCTCTGTTCACAGGCCGCAATGGCGATTTTCTGCCACTGCTGGATCTTTTTGTTCAGACGTTCCGCATCCAGTTTAACGCCGCAGCGCTCAGAAAAAAGTGGCGTAATGAGGCTTACGCCCAGTTCAATGGATTTTTGAATGGTGAATTCCATCTTCTCGCCGCGCGACATCACCTGGCCCAGATGAATGTGCAGCGGCGATTCACGGTCATCCACGTCGCCGCGCAGCACGTTCACGTGCACGCTTTTTTTATCCGCACGGGTGATTTGTGCGTCGAATACCTGATTGGAACCGTCAAACAGCTGTACTGCCTGACCTGCGCCCATGCGCAGCACGCGGCCAACGTGGTTAGCGGCTTCATCAGACAGGGCGATTTCGCTGCCTGCGGTAATCGGTTCAGGGTGATAGATGCGAGGAGTGCGCATAGTCAGAAATTCCGTGTGTCATGCAATATAAGCGAGTTGCCGCTAGTGTAGGTTAGCTCTTTTGCGCCTGGCAAGCCCGCTGGACGTAAGGGTTATGATTCCCCTGGACTTTAGCGATGCGTTCGTCGCGCTGGCATTCCCATTCGGTCACTGGATACTGCTTGTCCCAGGCAGTAAACAGCTGGGTTTGCTGGCGGGACAGGTTGAGTTCATAACGGTCGCGCATGTAGAAGTAGGTGCGGGCGATGCTGCCGCGCGCGCGGGCCGGTGGCTCAGCGACCTTCTCTTTAAAATCCACCTTCATGGCGCACTGTCCGTACTGGCCCTCGCCGCCGTTCCACTGGCTGTACATAAAGTTGCCGCGATCGCCGTTCACCTCACCAACCGCAGGCTGCAGGTTGTGCATATCGCTTTCCATCTGGCGGTACACCGGATCTTTCGAGCAGTTTTTACGTCCGCCATCCTGCCAGCACTGGCGCTGATGGCCAAACTGCCATGCCGGAACCACGTGTTCCCATTCGATTCGGCTGGCGCGGTTCTCATTTTTGCGTACCTGATAGCCGCAGGATTCAAGATCAACAACGCCTTTCTTGCCCTGCCAGTTAATTTTACAGCCGCAGTAAAAATCGCCCGGCACGTCAGCGTTAACCTTAACGCCAGCGGCTTTCGCCTGGGAGAAACTGTGAATACCGTCGGCCAGAGCGTGGCCGGAGAGCGCCGTCGCCAGGAAGGCAACCGCGAGAGAGAAATTACGGGACATCTTACACTCCGTGTCAAAACGAGCCCGCAACGTAGCGAATGTTGTTCCTGTATGCAATCAGTCAGATCAGGAAAGTTCCTGATAGTTCAATTGATTACTCTGCAACCAGCGGCTCGCCGCATTTGACGCAGCGGTAGGTGGCCTCGCCGCGCACCACGCGGTTATGACGACGGACGGTAAGCTGATGCTGCTGGCACCGGCAGCGGTAGGGGAACGTATTGGTGCGTACTGATTCAAGCTCGAACTGATGGGTGCGGCGAGCCGGAACGCCAAGCACGGCTTCCATCATCCATTTCCACTCTTTCCCGTGCGGTGCCACGCGGCCAAAGTGTTTCCACACCAGAAGGTGCGCCAGCTCGTGCGGAACAACTTCTTCAATAAACGCCTGCTGGTTTTCCATCATGAGCACCGGGTTAAGGCGGATCTCATAGGACTCCAGCCAGGCCGTTCCGGCAGAGGTACCGCGCTGGTGATAGACGAGCTTTGGTTCAGGATAATTGCGGCCAAGCTTCATGTTCGCCTGGGCGAGTTTTTCCCGCAGGCTGCGCATAACGGCTTGCTGAATGGCGATGGGGAGACGGGGAGCTTTCATAGGGGCAGAGCATAAAGCGCGAAGCGGGGAGGCGCAAGAGGCACCTCCCCGGCAGGGTGATTAGTCGTGTGCGCCAATCTCGCGCAGCGGACGACCTTTCATCAGGTTACGTTCAATGTGTTCCAGCGAAACGTGTTTGGTTTCTGGAACCAGCCAGATAGTCAGAACAATAAAGAACAGGTTCAGACCAGAGTAGACCCAGAAGGTGTTGGCGTTGCCCAGGGTATTGAGCATGGTCAGGAACGTTGCGCCGACGATCATGTTGGCAATCCAGTTGGTCGCGGTGGAGCAGGTGATACCAAAATCACGCCCCTTCAGCGGCTGGATCTCGGAGCACAGTACCCAAATCAGCGGACCGGCGCTCATCGCAAAACCAACGATAAACATCAGCAGCATCGCCACCGCGAAGTACTGCGCGCTCGGTGAGTGAATACCCACATGCATCATGGTGCCGAGCACGCCCATCCCGACGGCCATCACCAGGAAGCCCAGCGTCAGCGTTGGCTTGCGTCCCCAGCGGTCAACCAGGCCGATGGCGATAAAGGTCGCCAGCACGTTGGTCAGACCGACGATAACGGTGCCCCACATCTGCTCGGTGGTATTGGTATAACCCGCCAGCTCAAAGATTTTCGGCGCGTAGTACATGATGACGTTCATCCCGGTGAACTGCTGCATAACCTGCAGGAGCACGCCAAGGAACACCGCGCGGCGGAAGTTGCTGTTCTCTTTAAACAGCGCCCAGCCGGACTGCTTCACCTGCAGGCTTTCGCGGATCTCTTCCAGCTCATTTTTGGCCTCTGCGCTGGTATCGCGCAGGCGCAGCAGCACACGTTCGGCGTCGTGGAAGCGCCGTTTCGCGGCAAACCAGCGCGGACTGTCCGGCAGGAAGAACACGCCAATCAGCAGCAGAATGGCAGGGATGATGATCACGCCGAGCATCCAGCGCCATGCGCCGCTGTAGCTAAAGGCGGTATCCGAGAGATAGGCACCCAGAATACCGATAGTGATCATCAGCTGGTACATCGAAATCATGCTGCCGCGAATTTTCTCCGGCGCGATTTCAGACAGATAGAGCGGAGCGGTATACGACGCGACGCCGACGGCCAGGCCGAGCAGCACGCGGGATACCAGCAGCACCTCAACGTTAGGCGCGGCGGCAGAGAAGAGCGAACCGGCAACGAACAGGATCGCGCCGATCATCAGGCTCTTTTTACGCCCGAGCTTGAAGGAGAGCCAGCCGCTGCCGACGGCACCGACGGCGGCGCCGAACATCATGGAGCTAACGACCCACTCCTGGGTGTGCGCGCTAATCTGGAACTCGTCGGTGATGAAGGGTAATGCACCGGCAATTACGCCGATATCCAGGCCAAAGAGTAATCCTGCCAGGGCGGCGAGGAAGCAGACGAAGAAGGTCATCGCCTTGTTGGACGTACGCCCCTGTTTTTTATTGTCAGGCATTATGCCCTCCAGTTGGGTTATCAGTTTTGTCGATGTTAAGGGTAGGTGAGTGACCCGTAAAAATATGTGAGATAAATCACAATGGTGTAATCGGTTACACTAACGTGAAACCGTAAAAATGATTAAAGCTTTGAAAATATAGAGCTAAACGAGGTGATGTGCATCGCGAAAGTACACATTTCAGACTTAACTGAAATAAAATGTAACAGCAGAAGAAAGGCGATCATGCAAAGAGATTATTCTGAAAGCGGGATATATTTGGCGTGGTGTAAACGGTTTCAAGTATTGCCGGGTGGCGGCTGCGCCTTACCCGGCCTACAAACGCCTCAGGACCCGTAGGTCGGGTAAGGCGCAGCCGCCACCCGACACAAAAAAGGCCAGCCCGAAGGCTGGCCCGTTTAACGCTGTGGGTCGATTACTTCAGACCTGCAGCCTCACGCAGCAGGGCGGCTTTGTCGGTTTTTTCCCATGGGAAATGTTCACGACCAAAGTGACCGTATGCAGCGGTTTCTTTGTAGATTGGGTGCAGCAGATCCAGCATCTGAATCAGGCCGTATGGACGCAGGTCGAAGAACTCGCGCACCAGCAGGGTCAGCTGTTCTGAAGGCACTTTCTCAGTACCGAAGGTTTCCACCATGATGGAGGTGGGTTCAGCCACGCCGATTGCGTAGGAAACCTGGATCTCACAGCGGTCGGCCAGGCCCGCAGCGACGATATTTTTCGCCACATAACGTGCAGCGTACGCGGCAGAACGGTCAACTTTAGACGGATCTTTACCGGAGAACGCGCCGCCACCGTGACGCGCCATGCCGCCGTAGGTATCCACGATGATTTTACGACCGGTCAGGCCGCAGTCGCCCATTGGGCCGCCGATAACGAAGCGTCCGGTTGGGTTGATAAAGAATTTGGTTGCAGAGCTCAGCCATTCGGTCGGCAGAACCGGCTTGATGATCTCTTCCATCACTGCTTCCTGCAGGGATTTCTGGTCGATATCTTCGGAGTGCTGAGTGGACAGAACCACCGCATCGATACCCACGATTTTGCCGTCGTCGTACTGGAAGGTGACCTGGCTTTTCGCATCCGGGCGCAGCCACGGCAGGGTGCCGTTTTTACGCACTTCGGCCTGACGCTGCACCAGACGGTGTGCGTAAGTGACGGGCGCTGGCATCAGCACGTCGGTTTCGTTAGTTGCGTAGCCAAACATCAGGCCCTGGTCGCCCGCGCCCTGTTCCAGCGGATCGGCGCGGTCAACGCCCTGGTTGATGTCCGGAGACTGTTTGCCAATCGCGCTCAGTACCGCGCAGGAGTTGGCATCAAAGCCCATATCAGAATGCACATAGCCGATCTCACGCACCGTGTTACGGGTGATCTCTTCGATATCAACCCATGCGCTGGTGGTGATCTCACCGCCAACCAGAACCATGCCGGTTTTGACATAGGTTTCACACGCTACGCGCGCTTTTGGATCCTGCGCCAGGATCGCATCCAGCACCGCATCGGAGATTTGGTCAGCAATTTTATCAGGATGTCCTTCTGATACGGACTCGGACGTAAACAGGTGTTTTGCCATTTTTTATTTCACCTAAGAGGAATTTGGTTAGCTCAAGCTGCTGTGTGGAATAGCCATAGGAGATAATTCTACCAAGGCCTGCAGGATTTTGACACTGGCAGTCTGAGTGTTAATCAGTATGGATGGATTAACATCTGGACGTCTATTTTAGGTCACTTCTTCACCCGATTTCCAGTTTTTTTTGACTCAGCTCTCACTGCGTTGAAAACACAGCTGGAAATATTTCCTGACGGCGCTGGCAACGGGCGCATTTTTGTTTTGCTTTTTAGCCCCCTTCTCGGTATAAAACGCGGCGCGCGGAACGTGATTCCCGCAACCCGCATTTTAGTCTGCAAACCTGCCGATGTTAGACCCATCTCGGCGCTTCTCAGGATCTTCAGAGACGCTTGCGTGCTCTGAAAAACTGAACAAGGGCGCTCTTGTTTATACAAGAGTTTTCTCGTGGTTTCGCCGAACCTGTCATACAGAGTTCGGATACGTGTTTTACAATGATATGAATAAGAAACCGGTCGCACGGTCTGGATTTCAGCACACTCTGCTGGGAAACGGAGCCGTTTATGGGTTGTTATCGCCGTATAACGCTGCGATAGTAGTCAACTGTTTTACACTTAATACAAAGAGTTGAGGTTCGCTATGTCTGACGACATGTCTTCTTTTTCGCCTTCGTCAGCGGGCGAACAGGGTGTACTACGTTCTATGCAGGAGGTTGCGATGAGCTCCGAGGAAGCCAGCAAGATGCTGCGCACCTACAATATTGCCTGGTGGGGCAATAACTACTACGACGTCAACGAGCTGGGCCACATCAGCGTCTGCCCGGATCCGGACGTCCCTGAAGCGCGCGTGGATCTCGCCAAGCTGGTGAAAGCCCGCGAAGCACAGGGCCAGCGTTTGCCTGCACTGTTCTGTTTCCCGCAGATCCTGCAACATCGCCTGCGTTCCATCAACGCCGCGTTCAAGCGCGCGCGTGAATCCTACGGCTATAACGGCGACTATTTCCTGGTCTACCCGATCAAGGTAAACCAGCACCGCCGCGTGATTGAATCCCTGATCCACTCCGGCGAACCGCTGGGTCTGGAAGCCGGCTCCAAAGCGGAACTGATGGCCGTTCTGGCGCACGCGGGCATGACCCGTTCGGTGATCGTCTGTAACGGCTATAAAGACCGTGAATACATTCGTCTGGCGCTGATTGGCGAGAAGATGGGCCACAAGGTCTATCTGGTTATCGAAAAGATGACCGAAATCGCCATCGTGCTGGAAGAGGCCGAGCGTCTGAACGTTATCCCGCGCCTTGGCGTGCGTGCGCGTCTGGCGTCGCAGGGCTCCGGTAAATGGCAGTCCTCCGGCGGCGAAAAATCCAAGTTCGGCCTCGCGGCGAACCAGGTGCTCCAGCTGGTGGAAATTCTGCGCGAGCGCGGTCGTCTCGACAGCATTCAGCTGCTGCACTTCCACCTCGGCTCGCAGATGGCCAACATTCGCGACATCGCTACCGGCGTGCGTGAATCGGCGCGCTTCTACGTGGAGCTGCACAAGCTTGGCGTGAATATTCAGTGCTTCGACGTGGGCGGCGGCTTGGGCGTGGATTACGAAGGTACCCGCTCGCAGTCCGACTGCTCGGTGAACTACGGCCTGAACGAGTATGCCAACAACATCATCTGGGCGATCGGCGATGCCTGTGAAGAGAACGGCCTGCCGCATCCGACGGTAATCACCGAGTCCGGTCGCGCGGTCACCGCGCACCATACGGTGCTGGTCTCTAACATCATCGGCGTTGAGCGTAGCGAAATCACCGAAGCGACCCCTCCGGCAGACGATGCCCCGCGTTCCCTGCAAAGCATGTGGGAAACCTGGCAGGAAATGCACGAGCCGGGCACGCGCCGCTCCCTGCGCGAATGGCTGCACGACAGCCAGATGGATCTGCACGATATTCACGTGGGTTATTCTTCAGGCACCTTTAGCCTGCAGGAGCGCGCGTGGGCGGAGCAGCTTTATCTGAACATGTGCCATGAAGTGCAGAAGCAGCTCGACCCGAGCAACCGCGCGCACCGTCCGATTATTGACGAGCTGCAGGAACGCATGGCGGACAAGATGTACGTCAACTTCTCGCTGTTCCAGTCAATGCCGGATGCCTGGGGTATCGACCAGCTGTTCCCGGTTCTGCCGCTTGAAGGGCTGAACCACGCTCCGGAACGTCGTGCGGTGCTGCTGGACATCACCTGTGATTCCGACGGCGCTATCGACCACTACGTTGACGGCGACGGTATCGCCACGACGATGCCAATGCCGGAATACGACCCGGAGAACCCGCCGATGCTGGGCTTCTTTATGGTCGGCGCGTACCAGGAGATCCTCGGCAACATGCACAACCTGTTCGGTGATACCGAAGCGGTTGACGTGTTCGTCTTCCCTGACGGCAACGTGGAAGTCGAGCTGTCTGACGAAGGGGATACCGTGGCGGACATGCTGGAATACGTTCAGCTCGATCCGAAAAAACTGCTCACCCAGTTCCGCGACCAGGTGAAAAACACCGGTCTGGACGACGCGCTGCAGCAGCAGTTCCTGGAAGAGTTTGAAGCGGGTCTGTACGGGTATACTTATCTGGAAGACGAGTAAGACATCTGCCTTTCCCCTCACCCCAGCCCTCTCCCCAAAGGGGAGAGGGTGTTCAAATTCCCTCTCCCCTTTGGGGAGAGGGTTAGGGTGAGGGGCAAAGACCGCACGATGCCCTATACTCTCTTGAACCCGTACGCATTACCGGCGATAATTCGCCCCAATAAGCGATTTACGAATCAATCCCTTCCTCGTCGGGTTTAACGACGCGGAGGGGATTTTTTTTCATCTGTTTTTAATGTATCGACTTTAAAAGAGGTCAGGACATGAGCACTTTAGGTCATCAGTACGATAACTCTCTGGTATCTAACGCGTTTGGTTTTTTACGCCTTCCAATGAACTTCCAGCCGTACGACAGCGACGCTGACTGGGTGATCACCGGCGTACCGTTTGATATGGCCACCTCAGGCCGCGCGGGCGGGCGTCACGGCCCGGCAGCGATCCGTCAGGTGTCTACCAACCTGGCCTGGGAGCACAACCGCTTCCCGTGGAACTTCGACATGCGCGAGCGCCTGAACGTGGTGGACTGCGGTGACCTGGTGTACGCCTTCGGCGACGCGCGTGAGATGAGCGAAAAGCTGCAGGCCCACGCCGAGAAGCTGCTGGCGGCCGGCAAGCGCATGCTCTCCTTCGGCGGTGACCACTTCGTGACCCTGCCGCTGCTGCGCGCCCACGCGAAGCACTTCGGTAAAATGGCGCTGGTGCACTTTGATGCGCATACCGACACCTACGCGAACGGCTGCGAGTTTGACCACGGCACCATGTTCTACACCGCGCCGAACGAAGGCCTGATCGACCCGAACCACTCGGTGCAGATCGGTATCCGCACCGAGTTCGACAAAGACAACGGCTTCACCGTGCTGGACGCGGGCCAGGTCAACGATCGCGGCGTGGACGACATTCTGGCGCAGGTTAAGCAGATCGTCGGCGACATGCCTGTGTACCTGACCTTCGATATCGACTGCCTGGATCCGGCGTTCGCACCGGGTACCGGTACGCCGGTGATCGGCGGCCTGACCTCGGACCGCGCCATCAAGCTGGTACGCGGCCTGAAGGATCTGAACATCGTCGGGATGGACGTGGTGGAAGTGGCGCCGGCCTATGATCAGTCCGAGATCACCGCGCTGGCCGCGGCGACCCTGGCGCTGGAAATGCTCTACATCCAGGCGGCGAAAAAAGGCGAGTAAGCCTTACGCGCTCACTGCTGCTGCGCGACGCATGCGCAGCAGCAGCATTCCGCCCGCCAGCAGGGTGATAACCTGCGACACCACCAATACCGAAAAGCCTGAGCTTACCGAACCCACCGATTTCATCACCATCCCCATCAGCAGCGGAATAAACGCCGCGCAGATATTGCCGATCCCATTGATAATGCCGTACGCGCTGCCCACCGCCTCCCGTGCGGCGTGATGCTGGATCACCGCAGGAATAGCCGCTCCCTGAAGCCCCCAGAACACGTTGGCGGACAGCATAAACAGCGCCAGCCATGCGGGCTGGTGGCTGAGCATCAGGGCGGCCACGGAGAGCGCCGTCAGCGTCCCGCCCACCACAAACAGCACTGGAGCCTGCTCCGGGCGCATTTTGTCGAGCAGCACGCCGCCGAGGAATTTAGATCCCAGGCTCAGCAGAAAGGGGATCGCCGCAAGCATGCCCGTGGCGTGCAGCGAGAAGTGGTGCTCGTCACGCAGCCATGCGGGCAGCCACGCACTGCTTCCCCACAGATAGCTCAGCGTGGCGATTTCAACCAGCAGGATCCAGCCCAGCAGCGGCGTCTGCCAGGCCATCGTGAAGGTTTGCGCAAACCCCGGTTTTTTCGTCGTCGGGAGGCGGCGCGGCGCGGGCAGGAATCGCCAGATAAGCCCGCCGCCCAGCACCAGATTCATCACCGCCAGCGCGTAAAACGACCCCGCCCAGCCAAGATGCGCCATCAGCCAGGTGACCAGCGGAAAGCCCACGGCCAGCCCGAGAGAGACGCCCAGCGCGGTCACGGCGTTGGGTTTGCCTATCTCCTGTGCGCTAAAGTTATCGCTAATAAAGCGCGTTTTCAGCGAAAAGAGCGGTCCTTCGGCAATGCCTAAAATCAGGCGTGCGACGAGCATCCCCATCAGCGAGCCGAGCAGCGGCGAAACCGCGCAGACCAAGGCCCAAATCGCAATGCTGCTTAATAATCCCTGACGGTAATGGAGTTTGCTTTCAATAACCGGTGTTAATAATAAAGCGGAAAATCCATAACCCAGCAGAAAGCAGGTCATGAGCATTCCCTGTAACATTCTGTTTTCATTTAGCTGAAAATGCTCGGCAAATTCCGGGTTTAAAATCATGACCGAGATATTTACCCGGTCGACGTAGGAAATAATAATCAGTAATAACAGTGCAATTGTTCCTTGCCATCTTGCCGTCATCATGCCCGCCTTAGGTTTTCATCTGTTTATATTTTTATAAGTGTGATTGTCACGGAGCTAAAATGGTTCACAGGTGAAACTCCTTGTTTATTAAGAATAAATAAAATGTAAGTTTCACTGGTGAAACACCGAGGATGTGACGTTATTTTATTTTTAAGGAACAAAAAGAAAAGAAGTCAATATGTTTTATTCAAAATAGTCGGCTATTAAAAAAACGTATTTATCACGGCGCAAAAATGAAAATTTCATATCGCTGCATTTTTTCGTGATCCTTTGCACACTTAGTTAATTTATTACTATCTAATTAACAAATTCGTCACATTGACGCTTGACGAAACATCCATCGCTTTTATATTGACCGTATTAAATAAGAAACAGAGTTTCATATATGAAACAAAAGCCTGGAGGATCGTGATGAGCTGGATAGGCGTATGTGACGCAGAACAAGTACAGGAAGATTTCCCTTTTAGCGGCAGCGTCGAGGGTAAAGAGATCGGCGTTTACCTGATTGACGGCGAATATTACGCGCTGGAGGACGTATGCCCCCACGCCTACGCTCTGCTCAGCCAGGGGTTCGTGGAGGACGGCAAGGTGGAATGCCCGCTGCACGAGGCGGTGTTCGACGTCAAAACCGGCCAATGCCTGCACGGCCCCGGGGGGCGCAACCTCAACCGCTACCCGGTTCGGGTCTATGAAAACCAAATCCAGATTACCTTCGTCGAGGAGACCGTGGCATGAGCGATACCCTGAACTACAACCCGGCGCTGCCGGAAAGCCGCCAGTTTACCCCGCCGGCGGAGGGCGGCAACGGCGCGATCCATAAGCCGGGTGATTACCAGAACCTGATCTGGCAGACCCGCAGCCGCGTGCCGGAAAGCTGGGAGGTGAACCTGATTGCCACGCTGGAAGAACTCTTTGAACAGGGCGTTGAAACCCTACCGGAGCTGGTGAACGGGCTGAACGCGGTGCGCATGCACGACCAGCAGGGCGAGCCGTGGAGCGACGCCAGCTTCCAGGCATTCTTACAGGTTAACGGCTACTGAGGGCAACGCGATGACGACGACCGTACAAAACTATCTCGATAAAGGCCTGCGCGGCCTCTGGTATCCGGTGCTGGCAAGCTGGGAAGTGCAGTCTGCTCCTGTGGGCATCACCCGCCTGGGCGAGCAGATTGTGGTCTGGCGCAACAAAGACGGCCAGGTGCAGGCGCTGGAAGACCGCTGCCCGCACCGCGGCGCGCGCCTGTCGATGGGCTGGAACCTCGGCGACCGTATCTCCTGCTGGTATCACGGCGTGGAAGTGGCGGGCAACGGCGAGGTAAAAGATGTGCCCGCCGTGGATAAATGCCCGCTGGTCGGCCAGCAGTGCGTGCGCAGCTATAACGTGCAGGAGGCGCACGGCGCTATCTTCCTGTGGTTTGGCGTCACCGCTGACCAGCAGCCGGACGAACTGACCTTCCCGGATGAACTTGCCGACACGGAAAGCTTCAGCAACTTCCTCTGCACCGCCGCGTGGAAGTGCAACTACCAGTACGCGCTGGAAAACGTGATGGACCCGATGCACGGCACCTATCTGCATTCGTCGTCGCACTCGATGGCGGAAGGGGATCGTAAGGCCGACATGGTGCTCCAGCCGACAAAAACCGGCTTCATCTTTGAGAAGAAAGGGCAGAGCGGCATCAACTTCGACTGGGTTGAGCTGGGCAACAGCGGCACCTGCTGGATGCGCCTCTCCATTCCGTATAAGAAGCGCTTCGGACCGGGCGGCCACTTCTTTATCGTCGGCATGGTGGTGCCGGAAGATAACGACAACTGCCGCGTCTTCTTTTGGCGCATCCGCCGCGTGCAGGGCTGGCAGCGCGACATGTGGCGCTTCATGTACCGCAACCGCCTGGAAAAACTGCACTGGGAAGTGCTGGAGCAGGACCGCGTGGTGCTGGAAAGCCTGGCCCCGAATGCCCGCGAGCATGAATACCTCTACCAGCACGACGTCGGCCTCTCCCGCCTGCGCCGCATGATGCAAAAGGCCGCCAAAGAGCAGCTGGCCGCACGTGAAGAACAGCAGGGAGCCGCCTGATGAACGGGCTGCTGAGCGGAAAGCGCATCGTTGTGACCGGCGCCGCGCGCGGGCTGGGCTACCACTTTGCCAAAGCCTGCGCGGAGCAGGGGGCAAAGGTAGTGATGTGCGACATCCTCAAGGGCGAGCTGGCCGAAAGTGCCCACGGGCTGAGCGAGCAGGGCTATGCGATCGAATCACACGCTATCGATCTGGCCGATCCGCAGTCTATCGGGCAAGTATTCAGCGCCATTGGCGAGCAGGGGCAGATTGACGGCCTGGTCAACAACGCGGCGATGGCGACCGGCGTGGGCGGCAAAAATATGCTCGATTACGATCCGGACCTGTGGGACCGCGTGATGAGCGTGAACGTCAAAGGCACCTGGCTGGTGACGCGCGCCGCCGTGCCGCTGCTTCGCGAAGGGGCGGGCATCGTGAACGTGGCGTCCGACACCGCGCTGTGGGGCGCGCCGCGCCTGATGGCCTACGTCGCCAGCAAGGGGGCCGTGATTGCCATGACCCGCTCGATGGCGCGCGAGCTGGGCGAAAAGCGCATTCGCATCAACGCCATCGCGCCGGGACTAACCCGCGTCGAGGCGACCGAATATGTGCCCGCCGAACGCCATCAGCTCTACGAAAACGGCCGCGCGCTCGCGGGCGCGCAGCAGCCGGAGGATGTTACCGGCAGCGTGGTGTGGCTGTTAAGCGATCTGTCGCGGTTTATCACCGGACAGCTGATCCCGGTCAACGGCGGTTTTGTCTTTAACTGAGGTATGGCGAAGATGGCAAACGATCGGGAAGTGAAGTATCTGGTGCCGGGGCTGGAGCGCGGTTTACAGCTGCTGCTGGCCTTTGGCGAGCAGCATCGCGAACTGACCTTTGCCGAGCTGCACCGGCTGGTGGATATGCCGAAGGCGACCGCCTACCGCGTGGTGCAGACGCTGGAGTTCATGGGTTTTCTGGAGCGCAACGCGCGCACCAACACCTTCTCGCTGGGCATGAACGTGCTGCGCCTGGGCTTTGAGTACATCGCCTCGCTGGACGTGGCGCAGGTTGGCCAGCCGGTCATCGAGCAGCTGCGCGACGTGAGCCAGTGCAGCAGCCATCTGGCGATCCGCGACGGGCGCGACATTATCTACATCGCCCGCGTCAGCGCCGCCGGATCGCGCATCAATCAGGTGAGCATCGGCACCCGCCTGCCGGTGCACTGCACCTCGCTTGGCCGCATGCTGCTGACCGATATGTCCCGCGCCGATTTTGAACAGCTGTTCCCGCACGAGCGCCTGCCGGGCAACACGCCGGGACAGCTTCACGACCGCGAAGCCCTGTGGCAGATGGTGCAGCAGGACAAAGCCCGCGGGTACGTGATCGGCGAATCCTTCTTCCGCCACGGCATCTCCTCCATCGTCTATCCGGTGTATGACCGAAGCGGACGCGTTTCGGCGGTGGTCAGCATTCTGGTGCCGTCGGAGGAGATCCCCCAGACCGACCGCGAGCGTCTGCAGAACGAGGTTCGCCTCGCGGCGGATAAAATTTCTGGCTTCTTAGGGTACTTGTCACAGGCCAGTTAAATCAGTGAGTTAACGTCAGGCGCTTGACCGCGTCGGGCATGTTTTACGCCCAATTTGGGCCAGATGAGGCAACGAACGATGAGTGTAACCGGAATTGAAAAGCTGGAATTTGGCGTAGAAGACCTGACGCACTGCGCCAAATTTATGCGTGATTTTGGCCTGACGGGCGATGCCAGCGGCCAGCGTTTTACCACCCTGAGCGGCGCGCGCGTGGAGCTGAACCCCATCGACAGCCCGGACCTGCCGCCCGCGTTTGAGGCGGGCAACACCCTGCGCCGCATGACCTGGGCGGTTGCGAGCCGGTCAGAACTTAACACGCTGCGCCCGAAGCTTGCGCAGCAGCCCGGCTTTCGCGAGGTGGGCGACGCGCTGGAGTGCCTTGACCCGAACGGCATGACGCTGCGCGTGCAGGTCAGCCAGCAGACCGACGTGGAGCTGAACGTCGAGCCGATTAACCAGTGGGGCGACGCCCGCCGGATCGACACCCCCAGCCCGGTTTACGATCGCGCCCAGCCCATCAACGTCGGGCACGTGGTGTTCTTCGTGGAGGAGCTGGCGGCGGTAGAAAAGTTCTACCGCGAGGTGCTTGGCTTCCAGGTCTCTGACCGCTACATCAACCGCGCCGTATTCCTGCGCTGCGGCGCGCGCGGCGGCCACCACAACCTGTTCCTGCTGCAGCTGCCGAACCGCAGGCGCGGGCTGAACCACGTGGCCTTCACCGTGCGCGACATCCACGAGGTGATCGGCGGCGGTATCGCGATGAATAAAAATGACTGGAGCACCTTTATCGGGCCGGGCCGCCATCCGGTGTCGTCGGCGTACTTCTGGTACGTCAACAGCCCGACCGGCGGGGCGTTTGAGTATTACACCAACGACGACTACCTGACCGAAAACTGGCAGCCGCGCGAGCTGGAGCACTCGCTGGTCTCCTTTACCGAATGGGCGGTGGAAGGCGGGATCGACCACGACACGCGCCGCCAGCAGAAAAAGCCGGAGGCGGTATGACGTCGCGCATTGTCATTATCGGCGGCGGCCAGGCGGGCGGCTGGGCGGCGAAAACCCTGCGCGACGAGGGCTTCGACGGCGAAATTTGCGTGGTGGCGGAAGAGGAGTGGGATTTCTACGAGCGCCCGCCGCTGTCGAAAGCCTCTCTGCTGGAGCCGGACGCGGCCCTTCCGCGCCTGTTTTCCGACGAAGCCCAGCGGGCGCTGAACCTGAGCTGGTACCGCCCGCTGCGCGCGGAGCAGATTGACCGCGACGCGAAAACGGTGCGTTTAAGCAGCGGCGAGCATCTTAGTTACAACATCCTTTTAATTGCCACCGGAGGGCGGGCGCGCCTGCCCGGTGAGGCGTGGGCAGCGCATCCGCAGGTCTATACCCTGCGCCACTGGCAGGACGCGCAGCGCCTGAAGGGGCGGCTGGCGGAAAGCCAAACCCTGGCGATTGTCGGCGGCGGCTGGATCGGCCTGGAGATTGCCGCGTCCGCGCGCAGGAGCGGCGTGGCGGTCACGTTGTTCGAACAGCAGCCCGCGCTGTGCATGCGCTCGGTGAGCGGCGAGGTGTCGCAGCGCTTAGAAAACCTCCATCGCGAGCAGGGCGTGGATATCCGCACCGGCTGCGGCGCGCTGGAGCTGGAGGACGATAACGGCCTGCCGATTATCCACTGCGACGGCCAGCGTGAAACGTTCGATGCGGTGGTGGTCGGGATCGGCGTCGACCTCAATCTGGAGCTGGCGCGCGATGCGGGGCTTGAAACCGAACGCGGGATCGTCGTGGATGCCCAGGGGCGCACCTCCGATCCGTTTATTTTCGCTGCGGGCGACGTGGCCCAGCACCATCACTACGGCCTGTGCATCCAGTCCTGGGCCTTTGCCCAGAATCAGGCGGTGGCGACGGCGAAGGCGATGCTCAACCCCGACGCGCCGGGCTACGACGACGCGCCGTGGCTGTGGTCGGATCAATACCAGCACAACATTCAGATCCTCGGCATTCCGCAGCCGGGGAGCACAACGGTCGTGCGCGAAGAGTCGCTGTTCTTCTCGCTGGACGAGAGCGGGCGGCTGACGCAGCTGGTGGCGTTCGACGATGCGCGCACCGTCAAGCTGGCGAAGCGCTGGATGGCGGCGGGGCGGGATCTGTCCGACGTGCCGCTCGCCGACCCGACCTTTTCACTGATGTCACTGCGATAGCTAACCCGCACCCGTAGGGGGAGACATGACCACATTAGAGACCAACACCGCGCCCGTTGAGGCAGGCGGTGAGGGAACCCGCACGCCCGAAAAAGCGGTGCGCTGGGCCATCCCGCTGTCGCTGCTGGCCTGCGTGCTGCTGGCGTTCTTCGACAAAATCAGCATCGCGGCGCTGTTTTCCGACACCCATTTCCAGCAGGCGATGGGCATCGATTTCGACACCACGCGCCTCGGCATTCTGATGAGCGCCTTCCTGCTGAGCTACGGCTTTTCGTCGGTATTTTTAAGCGGCTTAGGCGACAAAATCGCGCCGCTGCGCCTGCTCACCGGGATGATGGCGGTGTGGTGCGTGCTGATGGTGGCGATGGGCTTCACCCATAACTACACGCTGATGATCGTCCTGCGCATTCTGCTGGGCGTGGCGGAAGGGCCGCTGTTCCCGCTGGCCTTCGCCATCGTGCGCCACAACTTCCCGCAGCATCTGCAGGCGCGCGCCACCATGCTGTGGCTGCTCGGCACGCCGGTGGGCGCGGCGATTGGTTTCCCGCTCTCCCTCTGGCTGCTGAACACCTTCGGCTGGCAGAGCACCTTCTTCGTGATGGCAATGCTCACCGTGCCGGTGCTTCTCTTTGTGCGCATCGGCCTGCGCGGGATCCGCCTGGAGGCGAAGCCCGGCACCTCGCAGGCGTCTCAGGACGAGCGCCGCGCCGCGCGCCGCGAGCTGTTCGTCAGCCCGCACTTCTGGATCATCTGCATCTTTAACATCGCCTTCCTGACCTACCTGTGGGGCATCAACGGCTGGCTGCCGGGCTACCTGATCAAGGGCAAAGGCATTCACCTGGAGCACGCGGGCTGGCTGTCGTCGATGCCGTTCATCGCCATGCTGGCGGGCGAGGTGATTGGCGCGTGGCTCTCGGACCGGGTCGACAAGCGCGCGGCGGCCTGCTTTATCTCCATGGCGGGGGCGGCAGTAGGCCTGGCGGCGGTGATGCACCTCGACGCCCCGCTGGCCGTTATCGCGGCGATGAGCTTCAGCACCTTTATGTGGGGTACCGGCGCACCCAACATTTTCGCCCTGCTGGCGAAGGCCACCCATCCGCGGGTGAGCGCCACGGCGGGCGGCATTTTCAACGGTCTGGGAAACTTTGCGGGCGCGCTGTCGCCGGCGGTGATGGGCGCGCTAATCGCCTTCACCCACAGCATGGATTCCGGGCTGATTTTTCTGGCGGTGATGGCGGCGGTGGGCTGCGTCCTGTTACTGCCGCTGCTGAGACGTTACTGAGGAGAGTGTCATGACTGATTCAACCGTAACCAACACATCTGGCATCAAGCCTGACCACCTGACGATGGAAGAGTGGATCGAGTCGCGCATCGCGCGCTTCGAAGGCCGCAAGTACGACTGGAACGCGCTGAAGTTCCAGGCCGACTTTGACCCGAAATACCGCCGGGCGCAGATGCGCTATATCGGCACCGGCGCAACGGGCGTGGCGAACGACACCAACACCGTGCAGGCAGACCACTTTACCTTCTCCACCATGGTGCTGCCGTCGAAGTGCGAAGGGCCGCTGCACCTGCACGACGACGTGGAGGAGGTGTTCTTCATGCTCAAAGGGCAGATCACGCTGATGATCCAGGACGGCGACAACTACACCGAAACCGTGCTGCGCGAGCGTGACCTGATCTCCGTTCCGGCGGGCATCTACCGCGGGCTGTTTAACCACGGCGAAGAAGAGGCGCTGATGTGCGTCATGCTGGGAACCAACAAGCCGGAAATCCCGACCTATCCCGCCGATCATCCGCTGTCCAAAGTGAAGCGGAACTAAGGGGGCATGATGACGGGTTTTCGTGAACAGGGAAGCGGCATCCCGCTGATGCTGCTGCACGGCATCAGCTCCGGCGCGGCCTCCTGGCACAAGCAGATGGCGCTGGATGGCTTTCGCGTGCTGGCGTGGGACATGCCCGGCTATGGCGAAAGCCCGATGCTGGCGGTTGAGCGGGCGAACGCGGGGGATTACGCCGACGCGCTGGCGGCGATGCTTGACCGCGCGGGCGTCTGGCAGGCGGTGCTGGTCGGCCATTCGCTCGGCGCAATGATTGCCAGCGCATTTGCGGCGAAGTTCCCTGAGCGCGTCATCCATCTGGTGCTAGCGGACGCCGCGCAGGGATACGGCAATGCCGCGCCGGAGCAGCGCGAGCAGGTCTGGCGCAGCCGCGAGCAGCAGATGGCGCTCGGCGGTGAGATCCTCGCCCAGACCCGCGCCGCGAAGCTGCTGCGCCCCGGCGCGCGTGCGGAAGATGTCGCCACCGTGGCGTCAGGAATGCGCAAGCTGCGCCCGGAAGGCTACCTTGCCGCCGCGTGGATGCTGGCGCACGACGACATTCACGGCTGGCTTAAAGGCTACTCCGGCACGTTTGAAGTCTGGTGCGGCGAGCAGGATGCGATCACGCAGCCCGAGCTGGTGCAGGGGCTGGCGCTGCGCTACGGCATGCCGTTTGTCGCCATTCCGCAGGCCGGGCACGCCAGCTATCTCGATAACGACGCGTTTTTCAACCAACAGCTTTTACGCATTAACGAAGAGGTGCGCGATGAATGCACACATTGACGGCCGCGTGGCGGTGGTCACCGGCGGTTCGTCCGGCATTGGCTTTGAGACGCTGCGCCTGCTGCTGGGCGAGGGGGCAAAAGTCGCCTTCTGCGGCCGCGATCCGGACCGGCTCGCCAGCGCCCGTGCGGCGCTGCAAAACGAATACCCCAACGGGGAGATTTTCGCTTACCGCTGCGACGTGCTGAACGCCGACGAGATTCAGGCCTTCGCGGACGCGGTGCAGGCCCGCTTTGGCGGGGCGGATATGCTGATCAACAACGCCGGGCAGGGCTACGTGGCGCATTTCCACGATACCCCGCGCGAGGCGTGGCTGCACGAGGCCGAGCTGAAGCTGTTCGGGGTGATCAACCCGGTACAGGCGTTTCAGCCTCTGCTGGAGCAGTCCGACATCGCCTCTGTCACCTGCGTGAACTCCCTGCTGGCGCTGCAGCCTGAGGAGCACATGATCGCCACCTCCGCCGCCCGCGCCGCGCTGCTGAACATGACCCTCACGCTCTCGAAAGAGCTGGTGGGCAAGGGCATCCGCGTCAATTCCATTCTGCTCGGCATGGTGGAGTCCGGGCAGTGGCAGCGCCGCTTTGAGAACCGGACGGACAAAAGCCAGAGCTGGCCGGAATGGACGGCGGATATCGCGCGCAGGCGCGGCATTCCGATGGCGCGCCTCGGCAAGCCGCATGAGCCCGCGCAGGCGCTGCTGTTTCTCGCCTCGCCGCTGGCCTCGTTTACCACCGGCGCCGCGCTGGACGTTTCCGGCGGCTTCTGCCGCCATCTGTAAGGACGCATCATGAAAAAGGTCATGTTAATTGGCTTTGGCGCCATGGCGCAGGCGGTGATTGAGCGTCTGCCTGCGGGCGTCGCTATCGGCTGGATCGTGGCGCGCGAGTCTCACCACGCGGCGATCCGCGCGCAGTTTGGCGATGCGGTAACGGCATTGGCCTCGCCGATGGACTGCACGCAAACGCCCGATCTGGTGCTGGAGTGCGCCAGCCAGCAGGCGGTGGCGCAGTATGGCGAAGCGATTTTAGGGCGCGGCTGGCATCTGGCCGTTATCTCCACCGGCGCGCTGGCGGACAGCGCGCTGGAGCAGCGCCTGCACGCGGCGGGCGGCAGGCTGACGCTGCTCTCCGGTGCGGTTGCCGGTATCGACGGGCTGGCGGCGGCGAAAGAGGGCGGGCTGGAACGCGTGACCTACCGGTCGCGCAAAAGCCCGGCCAGCTGGCGCGGCAGCTACGCCGAGCAGCTTATCGATCTCAATTCTGTTTCTGAGGCAAAGGTATTCTTCGAGGGCAGCGCCCGCGAGGCGGCGCGCCTGTTCCCGGCCAATGCCAACGTGGCGGCGACCGTGGCGCTCGGCGGCGTGGGGATGGACGACACCCGCGTGCAGCTGATGGTTGACCCGGCAACGAAACGCAACACCCACACGCTGCACGTGGAAGGCATGTTCGGCGAGTTCCATCTTGAGCTGAGCGGGCTGCCGCTGGCGTCTAATCCTAAAACCTCCACCCTGGCGGCATTGAGCGCGGTGCGCGCCTGCCGTGAACTGGCCCTGAGCTGAGGAGTGACGATGGACGATCTGAAGATTTTTATCGGCGGCCAGTGGCGGCGCGGCGGCGGCAATCCGATGCAGAGCCATTTCCCGGCTGACGGATCGCTTAATGCGACGTTACATGCGGCAAGCCTCGACGATCTGCAGGACGCGGTTGAGGCCGGAGAGCGCGCCTGGCGCGATCCGGCGTGGCGCGGCAGCCTGCCGCACGTCCGCGCGAAGATCCTGCACAAGGTTGCCGATCTGATTGAGTCCCGCGTGGACGAGCTGGCGCAGATGCAGAGCCGCGATAACGGCAAACCGCTGGGGGAAGCGCGCGGGCTGGTGATGAGCGCGGCGGGAACGGCGCGCTACTTTGCCGCTGCCTGCGAGCTGCTGGAAGGCGAGCTTCCGACGCCGCGCCAGCCGGATTTGCTGACGCTGAGCCGCTACGAGCCGCTGGGCGTGGTGGCCGCCATCACGCCGTGGAACTCACCGATTGCCAGCGAGATGCAGAAGGTCGCGCCGGCCATTGCGGCGGGTAATGCGGTGATCCTTAAGCCCGCCGAAGCCACGCCGCTGATGGCGCTGGAGCTGGCGCGAATGTTTGAACAGGCGGGGCTGCCCGCCGGGCTGCTGAGCGTGCTGCCGGGCAAAGGCTCGGTGATTGGCGATGCGCTGGCGCGCCATCCTCGCGTGCGGAAAATTTCCTTTACCGGCGGGACCACCACGGGCCGTCATCTGGCGCACGTGGCGGCGGAAAAGCTGATCCCGGCCTCGCTGGAGCTGGGAGGAAAATCCCCCACCATCGTGCTGGAGGATGCCGATATTGAACAGGCCGCGCGCGGGATCTGCTACGGCATTTTCAGCTCGGCGGGGCAGGCGTGCATCGCCGGATCGCGGCTGTTTATCCACGAGAGCATTTACGCGCCGCTGATGGCGCGGCTGCTGGAAATAACTCGCGGGCTGCGCGTCGGGCATCCGTTTACCGACGGCGTCCACGTGGGGCCGCTCATCGGCAATAAGCATCGCCAGAGCGTGCAGGAATATGTCGAGCTGGCGAAGCGCGAGGGGGGCCGCGTGCTGTGCGGCGGGGAGAGCCCGGCGGATCCTGCGCTGGCAAACGGCAGCTTTTTCCTGCCCACGATTATCGAGGGGCTGAGCAACGGCGCCCGCGCGTGTCAGGAGGAGATCTTCGGCCCGGTGCTGGTGGCGATGCCGTTTCGCGATGAAGCCACGCTTATCCGCGAGGCAAACGACTCGGTTTATGGCCTGGCGGCGGGGATTTGGACCCGCGATACCGGACGCGCGCTGTTCCTGAGCGAGCAGCTGGAGGCTGGCACCGTGTGGATCAACACCTACAAAGTTTTTGCGATTTCGACCCCGTTCGGGGGCTTTAAAGAGAGCGGTCTGGGCCGCGAAAAGGGCATTCAGGGGCTGAAGGCCTGGATGCAGCAAAAGAGCATTTATCTGGCGACGGGTAATAGCGTCAACCACTGGTGCGACTGAGAAAGGGTGAGCAATGAGCGAAATGATAACCGTCGGCGACGCCATCGCCAGAACGCTGGAGCAGTATCAGGTTGAGGCCATCTACGGCGTCATCTCCATTCACAACCTGCCGATCGCGGACGCGGTGGGGCAGCGGGGCAACATCCGCTTCGTGCCCACGCGCGGCGAGGCGGGGTCCGCCACCATGGCCGACGCCCACGGGCGCTTTTCCGGCCTCGGCGTGGCGCTGACCAGCACCGGCGCAGGGGCAGGGAACGCGGTAGGCGCGCTGGTGGAAGCGATGAACGCCTGCACGCCGCTGCTGCATTTAACCGGCCAGGTGGAGAAAGCGTGGCTGGACGCCGACACCGGGTTTATCCACGAAACCCGCGACCAGCTGACCTTCCTCAAGGCCAGCTCAAAGCGGGCGTACCGCATCAGCAACGCCAGCCAGGCGGTGGCCATTCTGCACAAGGCCATTCAGGAGGCGCAGACGCCGCCGTGCGGGCCGGTCTCTGTGGAAATCCCGATTGATATTCAGGGCGCGAAAATCCCGCTGTCGCTGGTGACGAAACCGGTGAAACCGGCTGCGGTTCCAGCCGTCGATCCCGCGACGGTTGACGCACTGTGGGCGCAGCTGAAGCAGGCAAAACAGCCGCTGCTGTGGCTGGGCGGCGGGGCGCTGGGTAGCGCTGACGCGGTGAAAAAGCTGGCGGACGCGGGCGTGACGGTGATCTCCAGCACCCACGCGCGCGGCGTGCTGCCGGACGTCCATCGCGCCAGCCTGAGGGCGTTCCACAACTCGCCGTCGGTGGAAGCACTCATCGCGCAGTGCGACTTTACGCTGGTCGCCGGTTCACGCCTGCGCAGCAACGAAACACGCTCCTGGACGCTGGAGCTGCCGCATCCGCGCGTGCAGGTTGATATCGACCCGGCGGCGGCAAGCCGTAACTATCTGATGGATAACACGCTGATAGCCGACTGTTCCGCGTTGCTTGGCGCGCTTGCAGACAAAATTCAGGGCCGCGAGTGGGGCAACGCGCAGTGGGATACGCAGGTGCAGCAGGCGGTTGAGCAGGCCGAACAGGGGCTGCGCGAGCAGTGCGGCGCCTACACGAAGCTCAACGACGCCATCGAGAAGGCGCTGCCGAAGGACGGTCTGCTGGTGCGCGATATCACCGTGTCCGGCAGCCTGTGGGGCAGCAGACTGTTCCGCGCCAACGGCCCGCTGATGAACATTCACTCTCTGGCCGGGGCGATCGGCATGGGGCTGCCGATGGCGATCGGCACCGCGATCGCCAACCCGCAGTGCAAGGTGGTGGGGCTGGTGGGCGACGGCGGCCTGAGCCTGAACCTCGGCGAGCTGGCAACGCTGGCGCAGGAAAAAGCCAACGTGACGCTGCTGATCATGAACGACGGCGGTTACGGCGTGATGCGCGGTATTCAGGATAAGTATTTCGGCGGGCGTCAGTACTACAACGAACTGCATACGCCGGACTTTACCCTGCTGGCACAGGCGATTGGCCTGCAGGCGTGGAGCGTTGAGCGGGCAGAGGATTTTGATGCGGTGATGACGGAGGCGCTGGCGATGCCGGGGCCGTCGGTAGTCGAAGTGCGAATGGGGCAGATTGGCGCGCTGAAGTTTGCCGGGCCGCCGCAGAAGACGCTTTATTAGCTATTTCCCCTCACCCTAACCCTCTCCCCAAAGGGGAGAGGGGATTGAGTACACCCTCTCCCCTTTGGGGAGAGGGCAGGGTGAGGGGATAAATCAGAACACGTTAAACGGGTATTCCACGTAAGCGCGGATCTCATCCCCGCCCACGTTGTAGTCGCTGGCGTTGCTGGAGACGCGCAGCACGGAGTAGCGCAGGCGCAGCGTCAGGTCTTTCGCCGGGCCGTCCTGAACCTTGTACTGGAGCTGGTTAAACCACTCGTGCTCTTTGCCGTTGCTGGTTTCAGACGTTTTAATGTTGTCGCCGCGCACGTAGGCCGTGGTCCAGCTCAGGCCCGGCAGGCCGAGGCCGCCGAAGTCCAGGCCGTAGGATGCCTGCCATGAGCGTTCGTCTTCGCCGTTGAAATCAGACCAGTAGGAGTTCGCCAGCCAGATGGTGTTGCCGCCGTCACCCACGCCGCCCTTGTCGCGATAGCCGCCGTAGTTGTAGCCGGTGCTGCCGCTGCTCTGCTGGTACGCCACCTTGAAGGTATGAATATCCCAGATATAGCTCGCCGCCAGGCTCCAGATGGTGTTGCTGCGGCCCGTGTCGAGGCTGTCCGCGTAGCCCTGATCCAGTCGCGAGTTGTAGCCGTTGAAGTCGAGCACCAGCTGCTGTCCGGTGCTGAACGGCTGTTTGAAGTTCATGCCCAGATACTGCTTGTTCATCACCTCTTCGTTATGAGAGGCGTACAGCGCGCCGCTGAACTGATCGTTGAACTGGTAGCTTGCGCCGCCGAAGGTCAGGCTTTTCAGACCGCTGTCGTGGCGGTCGTCGCTTTTACGCTGCTCGTCGGTGAAGTAACCGGCGTTCACTTCCAGCCCGTCGATCTCTTTCGAGGTCAGCAGGGTGCCGGTGTAGCTTTCAAACAGCAGGCGGGAGCTATCGGCAGTAACGATTGGCAGCTCGGGACGCTGGTTCCCGTAGCTCAGCACGGTATTGGAGATGCGCATTTTGGCCGTCGCGCCAAACTTCGCCAGATCGGATTTTGCCCGGCCGTCGTCTTCCTGCTTAAAGAAGTCGATGCCGCCCGCGCCGCTCTTGCCGCGGCCGCCGTCCAGACGCACGCCGTACTGCGCGATACCGTCCACGCCAAAACCCACCAGCCCTTCGGTATACCCGGATGCAAAGGTGGCGACGATGCCCTGACCCCATTCGGCTTTATCCTGCTGGCCCTGATGGTAATCACGGCTGATATACGCATTGCGTAAAAACAGGTCTAAATGGCTGTCGTCGATAAAACCCTGGCTGTCGGATTGCTGGCTTGCAGCGGCAGGTAATGCGGCGAATAAACTTAAAGCAATTAATGATAATTCTTTTTTCACGGAGGGAACGTCTCTGTATGGATATATTAATTTGAATGACTGCGCATTTGATAATTACCGGAAAGGTTAACGATTGCAATAATTATGTGACCAGACGTTTCAGAGGACGGGCCAGATTTGGCGGGGCTTACGGGGGTGTTATCGATACGTGCTGTTAAGTTGGCAATTCATGCGAAATAAAAGGGAGGCAACTCTGCCTCCCCATAATATTATTTAATTCCGTCTGCGGCCATTCGGTCGCGAATATGCTGCGCGCGTTCAACCGAGGCCGGGTGATCGTCAAACATGGAGCTTTGACGACCCTCTTCCAGCTTGGCCAGTTTTTCAAAGCTGGTGGCTAAACCGGATGGATTAATGCCGCGTTTGCGCAACAGATCGTAGGAGTAATCATCTGCCTCAGATTCCTGACGCTGGGAGAACTGGGAGTTGACCAGCTTCTCGCCCATGTCGCCGATCTGGGACTGGGACAGGCTGCCGACGATGCCGCCCGCAGAGGCCGCCGCCGCACGAACGGCGTTGGTGCCCAGCGCAACCTGCATGCCTTTCTTCACGTGGCCGAGCGCGACGTGGCCCATTTCGTGGCCGATAACCGCTTCAACTTCGTTGTCGGTCATCATGTCCATCAGCCCGCTGTAGACGCGGATACAGCCGTTCGCCATCGCGAAGGCGTTCACGTCTTTCGCCACGTACACCTTGTAGTTTACCGGCTGGCCGTTGATGTTATCGCCCAGCGCGGAAGCAATCTTATTCAGACGCTGCGTATAGTTACTGTTTGCCGGGGCGAGTGTAGCTTTGGCATCCATATCTTTACAGGCCTGATCGCTGAGCGTTTTAACCTGCTCGTCGCTCAGGGAATACGCCTGGAAGGCTTCTGCACCAGACGACATCAGGCCATTAGAATCCATGTTCTGACAGCCGCTCAGCAGGAGCGTCGTACCCAGGGCCAGCACTATTGCACGCATTTTCATGATGTTGCTTCCGTACTCGTTAATCTGAATAAAATCCGAAAAGTGCACCGTCAGCGAAGCCGGTGTCGGGCTAAGTATAAGGAATATCGACAGGGGCGAGCGAGGAGATTGCGCAACATGCGAGCATGATCCAGAGATTTCTTAACACGCAAAAGAATGCTCCATGTACATGACTTGCGGCTTGGGTTACATTGTTGGCACTTTTTTCCGGCGTAGCCCAAAACGCGCTGTCGTCAAGGGCATGGCCTTTAACAGTCCGATCTGGAGTTAAAATGTCCTCACGTAAAGAGCTTGCTAATGCTATTCGTGCGCTGAGCATGGACGCAGTACAGAAAGCCAAATCCGGCCACCCAGGGGCCCCTATGGGTATGGCTGATATCGCCGAAGTCCTGTGGCGTGATTTCCTGAACCACAACCCGCAGAACCCGTCATGGGCTGACCGCGACCGCTTCGTGCTGTCCAACGGCCACGGCTCTATGCTGATCTATAGCCTGCTGCACCTCACCGGCTACGACCTGCCAATCGAAGAGCTGAAAAACTTCCGTCAGCTGCACTCCAAAACTCCAGGTCACCCGGAAGTGGGTTACACCGCGGGCGTAGAAACCACCACCGGCCCGCTGGGTCAAGGTATTGCTAACGCAGTAGGCATGGCGATTGCTGAGAAGACCCTTGCGGCACAGTTCAACCGCCCTGGTCACGACATCGTTGACCACTTCACCTACGCGTTCATGGGCGACGGCTGCATGATGGAAGGCATTTCTCACGAAGTGTGCTCCCTGGCAGGTACCCTGAAGCTGGGCAAACTGGTTGCGTTCTATGACGACAACGGTATCTCCATCGACGGTCACGTTGAAGGCTGGTTCACTGACGACACCGCAGCACGTTTCGAAGCCTACGGCTGGCACGTTGTGCGTGGCGTTGATGGCCACGATGCTGACTCGATTAAACGTGCAGTAGAAGAAGCGCGTGCGGTAACGGACAAACCTTCTCTGCTGGTGTGCAAAACCATCATCGGCTTCGGTTCTCCGAACAAAGCGGGCACCCACGATTCCCACGGTGCGCCGCTGGGCGATGCGGAAATCGCACTGACCCGTGAAGCGCTTGGCTGGAAACACCCTGCGTTTGAAATCCCGTCTGACATCTACGCGCAGTGGGATGCAAAAGAAGTGGGCCAGGCGAAAGAAGCGGCCTGGAACGAAAAATTCGCTGCCTATGCGAAAGCGTTCCCTCAGGAAGCGGCTGAATTCACCCGTCGTATGAAAGGCGACATGCCGTCTGACTTCGACGCGAAAGCGAACGAGTTCATCGCTAAGCTGCAGGCGAATCCATCTAAAATCGCCAGCCGTAAAGCGTCTCAGAATGCGATTGAAGCGTTTGGTCCTCTGCTGCCTGAATTCCTCGGCGGCTCCGCTGACCTCGCGCCTTCTAACCTGACTATCTGGTCCGGTTCTAAAGCGATCAACGAAGACACTGCCGGTAACTACATCCATTACGGCGTACGTGAATTCGGTATGACCGCGATTGCCAACGGTATCTCCCTGCACGGCGGTTTCCTGCCGTACACCTCTACCTTCCTGATGTTCGTTGAATACGCTCGTAACGCCGTGCGTATGGCTGCGCTGATGAAACAGCGTCAGGTGATGGTTTACACCCACGACTCCATCGGTCTGGGCGAAGATGGCCCAACTCACCAGCCGGTAGAGCAGGTGGCTTCCCTGCGCGTGACCCCGAACATGAGCACATGGCGCCCATGTGACCAGGTTGAATCCGCGGTGGCGTGGAAATACGGCGTTGAGCGTCAGGACGGCCCAACCGCACTGATCCTCTCCCGTCAGAACCTGGCGCAGCAGGAGCGTACGCCAGAGCAGCTGGCGAACATCGCCCGCGGCGGTTACGTGCTGAAAGATAGCGCGGGCCAGCCAGAGCTGATCTTCATCGCCACCGGTTCTGAAGTTGAACTGGCTGTTGCAGCCTGGGAAAAACTGACTGCCGAAGGCGTTAAGGCGCGCGTGGTGTCCATGCCGTCTACCGACGCGTTCGACAAGCAGGATGCCGCTTACCGTGAATCCGTACTGCCTAAAGCGGTTTCCGCTCGCGTGGCGGTGGAAGCGGGCATCGCTGACTACTGGTTCAAATACGTGGGCCTGAACGGCGCTATTGTCGGCATGACCACCTTCGGTGAATCTGCTCCTGCAGAGCTGCTGTTCGAAGAGTTCGGCTTCACCGTTGAGAACGTTGTCGCGAAGGCGAAAGAACTGCTGTAATCGTTTGTCCGGTGCGGGCTGATGCCCTCACCCCGACCCTCTCCCACGGGGAGAGGGAGTATAAAGTAGGCCGGGTAAGCGCTAGCGCTTACCCGGCTTTTTTGCAGGCATTATTCCATCAAAAATGTGACGCAAGTCATATAGCTGGCTTATTGGTCTGGGCAGAGATTCCTTTTATTCCCCGATTCGCTTATTCTTGCTGAAGCGTTTCAGTCGATTAAATGTTCGACAATTGACCAATCAATCGCAGTTTGTGACAGCAAAGATTCCCCTTCGGGCGTCGCTGGATTACTCTTTCAGCCACCTCAAACTCAGGGATAGCTTTGCAGGAGATCTATGACCGTACGCGTAGCGATTAATGGCTTCGGTCGCATCGGGCGCAACGTGGTTCGTGCTTTATATGAATCCGGGCGTCGTGCGGAAATAACCGTGGTGGCAATCAATGAACTGGCGGATGCTGCGGGCATGGCGCATTTGTTGAAATATGACACCAGCCACGGCCGCTTTGCCTGGGACGTTCGCCAGGAAAGAGAGCAGCTGTTTGTCGGCGATGATGCTATTCGCGTGCTGCATGAAAGCAGCATTGAAGGGCTACCCTGGCGTGAACTGGGTGTGGATGTGGTGCTTGACTGTACCGGCGTGTACGGCAATCGGGAACACGGCGAAGCGCATCTGTCCGCTGGCGCGAAAAAAGTCCTGTTCTCCCATCCCGGCAGCAACGACCTTGACGCCACCGTCGTGTTTGGCGTTAACCAGCACGAGCTGCAGCCTGAACACCGCATTGTCTCCAACGCCTCCTGCACCACCAACTGCATTATTCCGGTCATCAAACTGTTAGACGATGCGTATGGCATTGAATCCGGCACCGTGACCACGATTCACTCCGCCATGCACGATCAGCAGGTCATCGACGCTTATCATCCGGACCTGCGACGCACTCGCGCGGCGAGCCAGTCGATTATTCCGGTAGATACTAAACTGGCTGCGGGGATCACCCGTATTTTCCCGCAGTTTAACGACCGTTTTGAGGCCATTGCCGTACGTGTGCCGACGATTAACGTGACCGCAATCGATCTCAGCGTGACGGTGAAAAAACCTGTAAAAGCCTGTGAAGTCAACCTGTTGCTGCAAAAAGCGGCACAGGGTGCATTTCATGGTATAGTTGACTATACGGAATTACCGTTGGTCTCAGTAGATTTTAACCACGACCCGCACAGCGCCATCGTCGATGGCACGCAAACGAGAGTCAGTGGCGCACACCTCATCAAGACGCTGGTCTGGTGTGATAACGAATGGGGCTTTGCTAACCGAATGCTCGACACCACGTTAGCAATGGCCGCTCAAGGTTTCAGGTAGGACGCATTGTGCGTCTGCAAAACTTTAAGAATCAACGAGAGGATTCACCATGTCTGTAATTAAGATGACCGATCTGGATCTGGCAGGTAAACGCGTTTTCATCCGTGCCGATCTGAACGTACCGGTTAAAGATGGCAAAGTGACCAGCGACGCGCGTATTCGTGCATCTCTGCCAACCATCGAACTGGCTCTGAAGCAGGGCGCTAAAGTGATGGTGACCTCCCACCTGGGTCGTCCAACTGAAGGCGAGTACAACGAAGAGTTCTCTCTGCTGCCGGTTGTTAATTACCTGAAAGACAAACTGTCCAGCCCGGTTCGCCTGGTGAAAGATTACCTGGACGGCGTAGAAGTCGCTGCCGGTGAACTGGTTGTTCTGGAAAACGTTCGCTTCAACAAAGGCGAAAAGAAAGACGACGAAGCGCTGTCTAAAAAATACGCTGCCCTGTGCGACGTATTCGTAATGGATGCATTCGGTACGGCTCACCGCGCGCAGGCCTCTACCCACGGTATCGGTAAATTTGCAGACGTTGCTTGTGCAGGCCCTCTGCTGGCTGACGAACTGGAAGCGCTGGGTAAAGCACTGAAAGAACCTGCTCGTCCAATGGTGGCTATCGTTGGTGGTTCTAAAGTTTCTACCAAACTGACCGTTCTGGATTCCCTGTCAAAAATCGCTGACCAGCTGATCGTAGGCGGTGGTATCGCGAACACCTTCGTTGCCGCTCAGGGCCACAACGTGGGTAAATCCCTGTACGAAGCAGACCTGGTTGACGAAGCGAAACGCCTGCTGACCACCTGTGATATCCCGGTCCCAACCGACGTTCGCGTAGCGACCGAGTTCTCCGAAACCGCAACCGCGACCCTGAAATCTGTTAACGACATCAAAGATGAAGAGCAGATCCTGGACCTGGGCGACGTTTCTGCACAGAAACTGGCTGAAATCCTGAAAAACGCGAAAACTATCCTGTGGAACGGCCCTGTTGGCGTGTTCGAATTCCCGAACTTCCGCAAAGGGACTGAAATCGTTGCTAACGCAATCGCAGACAGCGAAGCGTTCTCTATCGCAGGCGGCGGTGACACTCTGGCAGCAATCGACCTGTTCGGTATCGCTGACAAGATCTCCTACATCTCCACTGGTGGCGGCGCATTCCTCGAATTCGTGGAAGGCAAAGTACTGCCAGCAGTAGCAATGCTCGAAGAGCGCGCTAAGAAGTAAGCCATTCAAGGGCAGGGAAACCTGCCCAATTTTCAGCGCGCTTATAAGAGCACGCACCTTTTCTAACGGCCGAAGATACAGGACTAAGCAACATGTCTAAAATTTTTGATTTCGTAAAACCTGGCGTGATCACTGGTGATGACGTACAGAAAGTGTTCCAGGTAGCTAAAGAAAACAACTTCGCTCTGCCAGCAGTTAACTGCGTCGGTACCGACTCCATCAACGCCGTACTGGAAACTGCAGCCAAAGTTAAAGCTCCAGTTATCGTTCAGTTCTCTAACGGCGGCGCTGCGTTCATCGCGGGTAAAGGCGTGAAAACTGACGTTCCTCAGGGTGCTGCCATCCTGGGTGCTATCTCTGGTGCGCACCACGTACACCAGATGGCTGAACACTACGGTGTTCCAGTTATCCTGCACACTGACCACTGCGCGAAGAAACTGCTGCCGTGGATCGACGGTCTGCTAGACGCGGGTGAAAAACACTTCGCGGCAACCGGTAAGCCACTGTTCTCTTCTCACATGATCGACCTGTCTGAAGAGTCTCTGGAAGAGAACATTGAGATCTGCTCCAAATACCTGGCGCGCATGTCCAAAATGGGCATGACCCTGGAAATCGAACTGGGCTGCACCGGCGGTGAAGAAGACGGCGTGGACAACAGCCACATGGACGCTTCTGCACTGTACACCCAGCCAGAAGACGTTGATTACGCTTACACCGAGCTGAGCAAAATCAGCCCACGCTTCACTATCGCAGCGTCCTTCGGTAACGTACACGGCGTTTACAAACCAGGTAACGTGGTACTGACCCCGACCATCCTGCGTGATTCTCAGGAATACGTTTCCAAGAAACACAACCTGCCGCACAACAGCCTGAACTTCGTCTTCCACGGCGGTTCCGGTTCTTCTGCTCAGGAAATCAAAGACTCCGTAAGCTACGGCGTAGTGAAAATGAACATCGATACCGATACCCAGTGGGCAACATGGGACGGTATCCTGGGCTACTACAAAACCAACGAAGCTTACCTGCAGGGTCAACTGGGCAACCCGAAAGGCGAAGACCAGCCGAACAAGAAATACTACGATCCACGCGTATGGCTGCGCGCTGCCCAGACTTCTATGATTACTCGTCTGGAGCAGGCATTCAAAGAACTGAACGCGGTAGACGTTCTGTAATTTGAATTTTGCCCAATAAAAAAGGCTTCCTTCGGGAAGCCTTTTTTTTAGCCTGTAATACAGGTTCCTTTTTCGCCCGCCAGTATTTGCGGGGCGTCCTTCAGGGCGCCGATAAACGCCGTGTTTCCCGTTTGCTGCACGAACTGAATCACCGCAGCAGCCTTGGGCCCCATTGCACCGTCCGGTGCGGCAAAAGGTGCTAGCTCCTGCAACGTAACATGCCGAAGCGGGCGAGCCTGCGGCGTTCCCCAGTTTTCATAGACCGCATCGGCATCGGTCAGGATCAGTAAATGATCGGCATGAATAGACTGCGCCAGCACCGCCGCGGTCAGGTCTTTATCGATGACCGCTTCCGTTCCCTGATAGCCCGCACCCTCCGCGATCACCGGAATACCGCCACCGCCACAGCAAATCACTACGTGGCCGGCTGCCATTAGCGCCGCGATTGCCTGGTCATCGACGATCTTCAGGGGAAGCGGAGAGGGAACAACGCGACGGATATACTTACCGTCTGCTTTCATCGTCCAGCCGTAGCGCGCCTCAAGCGCTGCCTGCTGCTCGGGCTGATAGACCGGGCCAATGTATTTTCCAGGCAGAGAAAAAGCCGGATCGTTCGCGTCCACTTCAACCCGAGTCATGAGCGTTGATACCGGAACGCTCCCCGCATACTGCGTCAGTTCCTGCGCGATAGCGGAGCCAATCATCCCCTGGCTTTCAGCAACCAGTATGTCCAGCGGCCAGGCTGGCGAGTCGGTATAGGCCGCATTCTGCAAGGCCAGCAGGCCGACCTGCGGCCCGTTGCCGTGAACGATGACCAGCTGGTAATCACTTCCCAGCGCGGCGACCATTCTGGCAAAGACCTTTGTGCTACGCTGCTGATTTTCTGCGCTCAGAACCTCCCCGCGCTGCAATAACGCATTGCCGCCAAGAGCAATAACTATTTTCTTTTTCATGATGACCTCTTTGGTAAATATCTCGCGGTCAAAATAAAGGTTTATGAAATCGGTAATGTGATAAACATTCCAGGTCGGCGACCACAAAAAATATCTCATTAATTAATCAGGTTTCGCTTTTGTTTATTTAATTAATTTTGAAAGTCATTATTAGATTTTTTTTAATAATATCGTCGTCAATTCCCAGGAATTTATAACAATAGATTTTGTGTGACATTGTTCAAATGAAATAGCCTTGTACCTCGATACTGTAACGGCAGTTAAAACATCAAGCCTCACGTATCAGTGCGATAACAAGAGGTATTCAGCGGTAAATATTACCGGGAGATTGCTTATGTCTGCATCCTATGACGTGGCTGAGGCCACAAAGAAAAAAGGAATACCGGCCTGGTGGGTCACGATTTTCCTCTTCTGGCTAGGCTGGATTTTTATGTACGCCGACCGCACGGTATTAAATCCCGTGATGGGCGAGCTGGAAAAAGAATTTGGCTTGAGCGGAACGCAGTTAGGGATACTTAATTCAGTGTTCTATTTTTCATATGCCTTATTGCAGGTCCCGGCCGGGATACTTGGCGATAAAATTGGCAAGAAAAAAGTGCTGGTTCCCGGCTTTATTCTCTTCGGCGTTTTTACCGCGGTGACCGGTTGGGCAAAAAGCTGGTACACGCTGCTCTTTGCGCGTGTTGTGACCGGTGCCGGGGAGGGGACATATTACGGCCCTCAGTACGGTTTATCCTCTGAACAGATCCCGAAAAAATACCGCTCGCTGGGCAGCGCGATAATTAACAGCGGTATGGCGTTCGGTATTGCCCTCGGCTTAATGACCTCCAGCTGGCTGGTCTATGACCAGGGCTACTCCTGGCGAATGCCGTTTTACGCAATGGCGATACCTTCCGTTCTGGTCGGGATTGCTATCTGGCTGTTCGTTAAGGAGAAGAAACGCACTGCCGATGCCGAAGGGCAAGCGGTTAAAAAAGGCAAGTTCAGCGATCTGTTTAAGAACCGTAACCTGATCCTGACTTACATCATGGTGTTCTGCAGCCTGTTTGGCTTCTTCGTGATCCTGACCTGGCTACCTTATTACCTCCAGAACGAACGCGGCATTCCGGGCAGCGAAACCGGGTTTATCTCCTCGCTGGTGGCGTGGATCTCTATTCCGGGCGCGCTGCTGTTCTCCAGCCTCTCCGATAAGTTAGGCAAGCGTAAGCCATTAATTCTGTTTTTAGTGCCGGTGGCGATCGTCAGCATGTTGTCCATCGTCTGGATGCCAGGTATGACCGGCGTCATCGTCGCGCTCTGCGTGTACGGCCTGGTAGGCAAGCTGGCGCTGGACCCGGTGCTGGTGGCGCTGGTGGCCGACAGCGTGGATGAAAACAACTACAGCACCGCATTCGGATTATTCAACTTCATTGGTATGAGCTCATCCATTCTGGCACCGATTATTGCCGGGGCCGTTCGCGACATGACGGGAAGCCTGGCTTCCAGCTTCTATGTCTCCGCGGTGCTCCTGGCAATTGGTCTGTGCGGGATGCTGTTCTTAAAAGAGAAACGTGCATAAAGAGGTAGCGGTAATGATTTACGCCTTTGTTAAAAAGGGAAGTTTTCAGGATTCCGTCAGCCTGATGATAATTTCCCGCAAATTAAGCGAACACCCGGAAGTGGATCAGGTCTCCGTCATGATGGGAACCCCGGCGAATAAATCGATGCTGGAGTCAACGGGCTTCTGGCACGAGGATTTTTCCCAGGCAACGCCGAACGATATTTGCGTCGCCGTACGCACCGGGTCCGAACAGCCCGCGATCCTGGATCTTATCCGCGAGCAGTTAGAGAAAGAGCTGAACGCGATTGCCACTGCGTCGGGAAGTTCGCACCAGTTAGTGAAAGCACGTCGCTGGGAAAGCGCCTGTCAGAAACTGCCTGATGCCAATCTGCTGCTGGTCTCCGTTGCCGGAGAGTATGCCGCATCGGTCGCCAAAGAAGGGTTACTGGCTGATAAAAACGTGATGCTGTTTTCCGATAACGTGCCGGTTGCGCAGGAAGTTGAGCTGAAAACGCTGGCTCGCGAGCGTGGCCTGATTGTTATGGGGCCGGACTGCGGTACGGCGATGATTGCCGGCAGCCCGCTGGCTTTTGCCAACGTCCTGCCCGAGGGGGGAGTTGGCGTAATTGGCGCGTCCGGGACGGGTATTCAGGAAATCACCTCACAGATTGCCCTTCACCGGCAGGGCATAAGCCATGCCATTGGTTTGGGGGGGCGCGATCTGAGTGCTGACGTCGGTGGTCTTAGCGCGCTTACCGCGCTAGAGATGCTGGCAGAAGATGAGGCAACAAAGGTCATCGCATTCGTTTCTAAGCCGCCGTCACCTCAGGTGCGCACCAGGGTTATTACAGCCATGCAGAGCGTCGGTAAGCCCTTGGTTGCGCTGTTCCTCGGGAGCCAGCCGGAGCAGCGCCGCGACGGCAACGTCTGGCTTGCGCATTCGCTTTCCGATGCTGCACGGCTTGCGGTGCTGCTGATGCGCGTGGCTAACCAGCGCCAGACTCAGCCCGAGGTGGCGGGTAAACGCATTTGCGGTTTGTATGCCGGCGGTACGCTGGCGGCGGAAGCGGCGATGTTGCTTTCCGAGGGGCTGGGTATACCGCTGAGCGAAAGCCATCAGGATGGCGTCATGCTGGAGTCCGGAGGCCATCGCATCGTCGATTTAGGGGATGACAGCTACACCCTCGGCAGACCGCACCCGATGATCGACCCCACTACCCGCAGCATCGAAATTGAAAAGCTGGCCGCTCAGCCCGAGACGGGCGTTTTGCTGCTGGACGTGGTGCTGGGCTATGGCGCCTGTGCCGATCCTGCGGCGGCGGTGGTTGAGGCGATTGAAAGCGTGCGCTCGCAGCGCGCTGAGCCGCTGGTGGTTATCGCCACGCTGACCGGCACCGAGGCCGATCCCCAGGGGCGTAACGGGCAGAGCGAAAAGCTGCGGCAGGCCGGTGTCGCCGTTGTTGAGACGCTGGAAGAGGCCGTGTTGCTCGCCACCTGCCTGATCCAACCCCAGCCCACGAGCGCATCAGACAAGCACTGCGCGCTCCTCGACGGCGTTCAGGTCATCAATGCCGGACTGCGTAGTTTTGCGCTGGATCTGCAGAGCAGCGGGACGCCGGTTGTTCACTATCAGTGGGCGCCCGTCGCCGGCGGCAACGCCCGTCTTGCCAGTTTACTCAAACAGTTACATTAAGTTCAGAGGTACAGATATGTATTCATCTATTGCACAGGCCAATGAAGCCATCATTGAACGAATTAAAGCTGCGCGTCCGCACTGGGTGGCAGTCCGACCTGCCAAAGAGGCGGTAGCCGAACTCTCCTCCGGGCGTAAGCTGTTGCACGCGGGCCCACCGATAGCCTGGGAAGAGATGACCGGGCCAATGCGCGGGGCGTGCATTGGGGCCACGCTGTTTGAAGGCTGGGTCGAGCGTGAAGAAGATGCGGTGCGCCTGCTGGAGCAGGGAGAAGTGGCGTTTATCCCGTGCCACCATGTGGGTGCCGTGGGGCCAATGGGCGGGATCACCTCGGCGAACATGCCGGTGCTGATCGTGCGTGATGTGGTTCATGGTAATCAGGCCTGCTGCAATCTGAACGAAGGCATCGGCAAGGTGATGCGTTTTGGCGCGTACGGTGAGGATGTGCAGCAGCGGCTGCGCTGGATGCGCGATACGCTGGCCCCGGTTCTGCAGGCAGCGCTGAGCGAAATTGACAACGGCATTGACCTGACGGCGATGATGGCGCAGGCCATTACCATGGGCGACGAGTTTCACCAGCGTAACATCGCCGCGTCTTCGTTATTACTGCGCACGCTCTCCCCGGTGATTGCGGGGCTGGATCGCCCGCAGGATGACATCATCGAGGTGCTGCAGTTCCTGAGCGTAACCGACCAGTTCTTCCTCAACCTGGCGATGGCCTACAGCAAAGCGGTAATGGATGCGGCTGCGCAAATCAAGGCGGGTACCGTGGTCACGGCCATGACGCGCAACGGTCGCGAGTTTGGTATCCGCGTGAGCGGTACGGGCGACCGCTGGTTTACCGCCCCCGTGAATACCCCGCAGGGGCTGTTCTTTACCGGTTACAGCCAGGCGGACGCGAACCCGGATATCGGCGACAGCGCAATCACCGAAACGCTGGGAATTGGCGGTGCGGCGATGATTGCGGCACCCGGCGTCACGCGCTTTGTCGGGGCGGGCGGCATGGACGCCGCGCTGGAAACGTCGGAAGAGATGGCTGAAATTTACCTCGCCAGTAACCCGCTCTTCCAGATCCCCTCCTGGGATTTCAGGGGAGCATGTCTGGGGTTAGATGTCCGTCGGGTTGTTGAAACCGGGATCACGCCGCTGATTAACACCGGTATCGCCCACCGCGAGGCGGGGATCGGACAGGTGGGGGCCGGCACGGTGCGCGCACCGCTGCCGTGCTTTGAAAAAGCCCTTGAGGCGCTCGCGGAGCTGTATCACGTTACCGCGTAAGGGGGGAGAGGGGCGGTCCTGCCGCCCCGGAGTGTTCGCTATGATCGTACAGTCTCTGGCCTGTGGTGGCGTTGATCGTTTGAGCGACGGGGAGTGGCGTCTGCACAGCCGCTTCACCCAAGCGATCAACTATAGCCATGCCGATGGCGCGCTGTTGACATTTATCCGTTACGGCAAGGGCGTCGCGCCTGCCGGGGTGTTGCTCTCCACGAGTAATTTCGCAAAAGTCTACGATGCTCAGCGGTGGACTAAACGGGGCAAGATCCTGCTGGGGCATGACGCATCTGTCTTGCTACGACGTCCCCTCAACCTGACTCCTCAAAGCGGTAGGATGCCCGTGCCCGATTTGCGGAACTACCCGGAAAAAACGGGGCTGTGCGGCCCGCTTCGTCAGCTGGACGCGGGTGCCATCGCCTTCAGGCTATTGCTGGATGGTCTCACCCAGTGGGAGAGCGGAACGCCTCCTTCATGGGCAGGATTAATTGGCATGGGGCCCGGCCTAACGCCCGGTGGCGACGACATGCTGACAGGCGCGCTGGCAGTGTTACATGCTTCACACTTTTCCACGCAACTCCAGGCTTGCCCATTTTTACCCTCGGCCGATCAACTCATGACGATCACAACCTCGGTAAGCTGTAGTTACCTCAACAGCGCCCGCTACGGCGAATTTTCGACTCCGGTTCTTCACCTGCTGCGCTGCCTGCAGGCCGGGCGCGATCCGCACAGAGCCATTCGGCGGCTGGTGCTGATGGGGCATACGTCGGGCGCAGATATTGTTGCCGGCATGGTGATTACGTTGCGATGGCTACAGATCCGGAAGGAAAGGCGAGGACATGCTCGATCAGGAAACAGTGCGGACATTTATTCGGGTTGCGGAGACCGGGAGTTTTTCGCGGGCGGCCGCTTCTCTCCATAAAACGCCAGCAGCGATCAGCTATCGGATTAAAACGCTTGAGGAGCAAACCGGCACGCAGCTCTTTTTGCGCACCACCCGTTCAGTGAGCTTAACCCCTGCGGGCACGCATCTGCTCGAAAACTGTCGGCAGTGGCTGAGCTGGCTGGACGCCATGCCGGATGAACTGCAGCAAATTAATGCGGGCGTCGAAAGACAGATCAATATTGTTGTTAACAATCTGCTTTACCAGCCGCGCTCTGCCGCCAGGCTATTAACCTGGCTGCATCAACGTTTTCCCTTCACGCGTTTCCAGCTTTCCCGCCAGGTGTATATGGGGGTGTGGGATGCGTTGCTCTACGATGATTTTCACCTCGCCATCGGGGTGACGGGATCGGAATCCCTGTCCAATACCATTTCACTTCTCCCGCTGGGTGAGATTCGCTGGCGATTCGTGGTTGCCAGCGATCACCCGCTGGCGTCACATCCAGCGGATCGCTTAACGGACGATATGCTGCGCAAGTATCCGGCGATCAATATTGACGACACCTCGCGTAACCTGACGCGTCGGGTGGCGTGGCTGCTCGGCGGGCAGAAGGAGATCAAGGTGCCTGATATGAGCACTAAAATTGCCTGTCACCTCAGCGGGCTGGGGGTAGGTTTTTTGCCAGAGCGTCAGTGTCAGCCCTATATTGAGTCCGGGCAGCTGGTGGCAAGAGAGGTGGTAAACCCGCGCCAGAAATCTCCGCTATCGGTGGCGTGGAAGTCCGTCGGCAGCGGAAAGGTGATTGACGAGATTGTGACGTTATTTCGCAACAAAGATCCGCTGGTGGCGGAATTTACCAGCGAAATTGACCCTCAGCTTTACTAACTCTTACAGAAATCGGCCTCCGTAAATGGCATATTTTCCTGCTTTTGTTTACCTTTAACACTGGCGTTTTCGTGATTGAGATCTCGTTAGCGCGTGTTTGGGTTATTAACAAGGAAAATTGAATGGAAGATCTCGGTGTAGTAGATGGGATTAACAACGCGGGAACCTGGCTGGTGCGCAACCAGGCATTGCTGCTGAGTTATGCGGTTAATATTGTAGCAGCCATTGCGATCATCATCGTCGGGATGATCGTGGCGCGTATCGTATCGAACGCGGTTAACCGCGTAATGCTGGCCCGTCACATTGACGCCACGGTGGCTGACTTCCTCTCCGCACTGGTACGCTACGGCATTATCGCCTTTACGCTGATTGCGGCGCTGGGTCGTGTGGGCGTGCAGACCGCCTCCGTCATTGCCGTTCTTGGTGCCGCCGGTCTGGCCATTGGTCTGGCGCTGCAGGGCTCGCTTTCAAACCTGGCGGCAGGCGTTCTGCTGGTCACCTTCCGTCCGTTCCGTTCCGGCGAATACGTTGACCTTGGCGGCATTGCCGGGACCGTGCTGCAGGTGCAGATTTTCTCAACGACCATGCGTACCGTCGATGGCCGCATCGTGGTTGTGCCGAACGGGAAAATCATCGCGGGCAACATCATTAACTTCTCCCGTGAGCCGGTGCGTCGTAACGAACTGATTATCAGCGTGGCGTACGACTCCGATATCGATCAGGTGAAGTCGCTGATCAGCAACATCATTGCTTCAGACGATCGCATTCTGAAGGACAAAGAGCAGACGGTTCGCCTGAACGAACTGGGCGCTTCCTCGATTAACTTCGTGGTGCGCATCTGGAGCAAAAGCGGCGATCTGCAGAATGTTTACTGGGACGTTCTGGAGCGTATCAAGCGTGACTTCGACGCTAACGGCATCAGCTTCCCGTACCCGCAGATGGACGTAAACGTCAAAAAAGTCAAAGAAGCCGAATAACGTCTTCCCAGGCCCGGTAAGCGCTAGCGTCGCCGGGCTTTTCTTTTATTAGCCACGCTAATCACCAATTAATATTATCCATTTCCTCTAATGTGATTCACGCAGTATAGTCTGCATCCAGAACAATACTGTGAGAATTTCGTCATGTTATCCTATTATTTTCAAGGGCTTGCGCTGGGCGCGGCCATGATCCTTCCCCTCGGCCCGCAGAATGCGTTCGTGATGAACCAGGGCATCCGTCGCCAGTATCATCTGATGATTGCCCTGCTGTGTGCGGTAAGCGATTTACTGCTGATCTGCGCCGGGATTTTTGGCGGCAGCGCATTGCTGATGCAGTCCCCGTGGCTGCTGGCGCTGGTGACCTGGGGCGGCGTGGCGTTCCTTTTATGGTACGGATTCGGCGCCCTGAAAACGGCCATGAGCAGCAATCTCGAGCTGGCGAGCGCCGAGGTGATGAAGCAGGGGCGGTGGAAGATAATCGTGACCATGCTCGCGGTCACCTGGCTTAACCCGCACGTCTATCTTGATACCTTTGTGGTGCTGGGCAGCCTTGGCGGGCAGCTGGACGTTGAGCCAAAACGCTGGTTTGCGCTCGGTACGGTCAGCGCGTCGTTCCTCTGGTTCTTTGGTCTGGCTATTCTGGCCGCGTGGCTGGCGCCGCGCCTGCGCACCGCCAAAGCGCAGCGCATAATCAATACCCTGGTGGGGCTGGTGATGTGGTTTATCGCGTTTCAGCTGGCCAAAGAGGGCGTTCATCACGTACAGGGATTGTTCAACTAAGCGTTGTCTTATGGACATCTGAACCAGACCCGCTAAGCTTGCTGGCATGCGCCCTGATGTTGGGCACTCTTCGCAACATGGAGGAATGACAGTGAAGTTTAAGGTGATGGCCCTGGCGGCATTAGTGAGTTTAGGTGCGGTGTCGGTGCAGGCGAATGAACTGCCAAACGGCCCGCACATCGTCACTTCAGGCACCGCAAGCGTGGATGCGGTACCGGATGTTGCAACGCTGGCAATTGAAGTGAACGTAGCCGCGAAGGATGCCGCTTCTGCCAAGAAGCAGGCTGACGACCGTGTTGCGCAATATCTCTCTTTCCTGGAACAGAATGGTGTCGCTAAAAAAGACATCAACTCTGCTAACCTGCGTACCCAGCCCGATTACGACTACCAGAACGGTAAAAGTATCCTGAAAGGCTACCGCGCCGTGCGTACCGTGGAAGTGACGTTGCGCCAGCTGGATAAGCTGAATTCGCTGCTGGACGGTGCGCTGAAGGCGGGTCTGAACGAAATTCGTTCCGTCTCTCTGGGCGTTGCGCAACCGGATAAATACAAAGACGAAGCGCGTAAAGCGGCGATTGATGATGCAATTCATCAGGCGGAGCAGCTGGCTTCTGGCTTCAAGAGCAAGCTCGGCCCGGTTTACAGCGTGCGCTACCACGTCTCTAACTACCAGCCAAGCCCGATGGTACGGATGATGAAGGCCGACGCTGCGCCGGTATCTGCTCAGGAAACCTATGAGCAGCCGACCATTCAGTTCGACGATCAGGTGGACGTGGTGTTCGAGCTGCAGCCAGCTCAAACTCAGCAAACTGAGGCGGCTAAGGCGCAGTAATTTGCCCTCACCCTAACCCTCTCCCACAGGGAGAGGGAATTCAAGCGATTAATCCTGCCTCAACACCTTATGCCCAAACGCCAGCAGCGCGTCGGTGACGTTGCGCATCATGCGGCTTTCCGGTGCAAAACGGTGCCAGTAGAGCATCCGGCGCTGGTACAGCCCCGGCGTTAAGTCAATCAGCTCACCGCTTTTCAACTCTCTTTCAATCTGCAGGTGCGGGATCATGCAGCAGGTGGTGCCCTGACGCGCGAGCTGCACGAAGGCTTCGGACGAGTTCACGATATGGCACGGCACGCTGCCCGGCGGCAGGTCGAAGTTTTGCTGCAGGAAGGCCTGGTGCATATCGTCCAGATGGTCAAACGCCACGGCCGGGGCTTTCAGCAGCGCGGCGCGGGTGACGCCGTTCGGGAAGTAGCGCTCGGCAAAGGCTTTTGAACCGACGAACAGGTAGTCCAGGGCCCCCAGCTGATCGACCAGACAGCTTGGCAGCGCCTGAGGCTGAATACTGACCGCCCCGACCACTTCGCCACGACGCAGGCGTTCCTGGGTGCGGGTTTCATCTTCTACCTGTAAATTCAGACGGATAGGGGAGTCAGCCAGGACGGGGGCAAGGGCAGGCAGCAGCCAGGTTGCCAGGCTGTCGGCGTTCACCGCCAGTGACAGGAGCAGCGGCGTAGAGCCAGTCTGTTCGTCACCCAGCCACTCGTCTTCAAGCAGTTCCACCTGGCGCAGCAGGGCGAGGAGTTTTTGCCCCTGCTCGGTTGGGCGCGGCGGAACGGTACGCACCAGCAGCGGTTGCCCGAACATATTTTCAAGCTGTTTGATACGCTGTGATACGGCGGACTGAGTGATGCACAGCTTCTGCGCCGCGCGCTCAAAACCTCGTTCACGAATAACCGCATCAAGTGCCTGTAGTGTTCTGTAGTCCGGACGTTTCATTGCTCTGGCTTACTCCTTAATTTTGCTTAATCTGCACTATGACACAATTTTCCCTTCGTGGCAGACGAATTCCATCCGACGTGTTCTATAATGCGCCGTAAGTTTTCACACCACAGGCAAAACGATCATGACGCAGGATGAACTGAAAAAAGCAGTAGGATGGGCCGCTCTCCAGTACGTACAGCCGGGCACCATTGTGGGTGTTGGCACCGGGTCGACGGCGGCACACTTTATCGATGCACTGGGCACGATGAAAGGGCAGATTGAGGGCGCAGTTTCCAGCTCTGATGCTTCCACGGAAAAGCTGAAAAGCCTCGGCATTACCGTTTTCGATCTGAATGAAGTGGATCGCCTGGGCATCTACGTTGACGGTGCGGATGAAATCAACGGCCACATGCAGATGATCAAAGGCGGCGGCGCGGCGCTGACGCGTGAAAAGATCATTGCTTCCGTTGCCGACAAGTTTATCTGCATCGCGGATGCCTCCAAGCAGGTGGATATTCTCGGTAACTTCCCGCTGCCGGTTGAAGTGATCCCGATGGCGCGCAGCGCGGTGGCGCGTGAGCTGGTGAAGCTGGGCGGGCGTCCGGAGTACCGTCAGGGCGTGATGACCGACAACGGTAACGTGATCCTCGACGTACACGGCCTGGAAATCCTCGATGCGGTAGCGCTGGAAAATGCCATCAACGGCATTCCGGGCGTAGTGACCGTAGGGCTATTCGCCAACCGTGGCGCGGACGTGGCGCTGATCGGCACCGCTGACGGCGTGAAAACCATCGTAAAATGATCTGACGGGGGGAGCCCTCCCCCCGCTAAAAAAAATTGAAAAGCTAAATTCGGTGACTTGTGTCACGTTTTTACGCCTCTTTTGCCGATCCTGCCGCATTCATAATTATCCGTAGCATATTCCTCTGCCATTTTGCCCTGCATGACTTTTCTTCAGAGCCCCGACGCAAACGTTCATATTGCTGCAATAGTTTTTTTTGATATGTTGGCTACAGCGGATTTAAATCCAGCACAACATCAGTTCAGACAAAAACAGGGTCGGGTAAATGGCAAAGGTATCACTGGAGAAAGACAAGATTAAATTCCTGCTGGTCGAGGGCGTGCACCAAAAAGCAATCGATAGCCTTCGTGCGGCAGGTTACACCAACATCGAATTTCACAAAGGCGCGCTCGATACCGAAGAGCTGAAAGCGTCCATCCGTGATGCCCATTTCATTGGCCTGCGATCCCGTACTCACCTGACCGAAGATGTTATCGCTGCGGCAGAAAAGCTGGTGGCAATCGGCTGCTTCTGCATCGGCACCAACCAGGTTGACCTGAACGCCGCCGCTAAACGCGGTATTCCCGTCTTTAACGCCCCGTTCTCCAACACCCGTTCCGTGGCGGAGCTGGTGATTGGCGAACTGCTGCTGCTGCTGCGCGGCATTCCTGAAGCCAACGCCAAGGCGCACCGCGGGGTGTGGAACAAGCTGGCGTCCGGTTCCTTTGAAGCGCGCGGTAAAAAGCTTGGGATTATCGGCTACGGCCACATCGGCACCCAGCTCGGTATTCTGGCGGAATCTCTCGGGATGCACGTCTTCTTCTACGATATCGAAAGCAAGCTGCCGCTGGGCAATGCGACGCAGGTTCAGCATCTGTCTGACCTGCTGAACATGAGCGACGTGGTGAGCCTGCACGTGCCGGAAAATGCCTCCACTAAAAACATGATGGGCGCGGAAGAGCTGGCGCTGATGAAGCCGGGCTCGCTGCTGATCAACGCCGCGCGCGGCACGGTTGTTCATATTCCTGCGCTGGCGGATGCCCTGAAGCGTAAGCATCTGGCGGGGGCGGCGATTGACGTCTTCCCGACGGAGCCTGCAACCAACAGCGATCCGTTCACCTCTCCGCTGTGCGAGTTCGACAACGTGATCCTGACGCCGCACATCGGCGGTTCTACCCAGGAAGCGCAGGAGAACATCGGCCTGGAAGTCGCGGGCAAGCTGAGCAAATACTCCGACAACGGTTCAACGCTTTCTGCGGTGAACTTCCCGGAAGTGTCTCTGCCGCTGCACGGCGGTCGCCGTCTGCTGCACATTCACGAAAACCGTCCTGGCGTGCTGACCGCCATTAACCAGATCTTTGCCGAGCAGGGCGTCAACATCGCCGCGCAGTACCTGCAGACCAACTCGCAGATGGGCTACGTGGTAATTGATATCGAAGCGACGGAAGAGGTTGCCGAGAAAGCGCTGCAGAGCATGAAGGCGATACCGGGAACGATTCGCGCGCGCCTGCTGTACTGATGTGCGGTCCGTAGTGTCGGGTGGCGGCTGCGCCTTACCCGACCTACGCTGAGGATCTGTAGGCCGGGTAAGCGTAAGCGCCACCCGGCTTAATTATTAATTCGACCAGAGCCAGGTTTTACTGGGCGTCACCACCGCCGGCAGCGGAATATCCCACTTCTCCACCGGCAAGGCTTCTACTGCCTGACAATCATGCGCATAACCCACGGGCTGCAGGCCGTACTGCTGCCAGTTTTGCAGCGTTCTGTCGTAAAAACCACCGCCCATCCCCAGGCGCTGCCCTTGTTCATCAAACGCCACCAGCGGCGTAATCAGCACGTCCAGCTGTGACAGCGGCAGCACGTCGCGCACGTCGAGCTTCGGCTCGGTGATTTTCAGACGATTCACCACCAGCTCGCTGTGCGGATGGTAGTGCAGAAACAGGAGATTGCCCTTGCTAAACGGGTGCAGGACAGGAAGGTACACCTTTTTCCCGGCGCGCCAGAGCTGCTCGATAAGCGGCTGCGTGTCCAGCTCGCCGTCAAAAGAGAGAAACAGGGCGACGGTATGCGCCAGCACAACGGGCGGGTACGCCATCATACGTGCAGCAGCCTGTTGGGCGAATTCTGCCTGCTGCTCGGGCGTTAAGGCTCGACGGCGATGACGAATGAATTTACGGATGTCCTGGCGAGAAAGAGAAACTTCAGGGAATTGGGTCATGGTAGTCGGTAGAAGAAGAGAGAGGGAATCTCCGAGATGCCGCCGCAGGCTGTAACCCTTGAACCCTTGGTTCAAGGTGAATGTGTCGTCATAGTTTTAAGGCTTCTCGGACGAACCGAGCATGCTCACCAACCATGGAGCGCCACATTCTTGTGGTATGAAATATCGGCTCAGGGGACTGGCCCGCTTGCGAACATCTCAGAGAAATTTTGTCTTCCCAGTTACTCTACCATAGTCAACTGAGAAGTGTTATTCAAACTTTGGTCCCGGTCTTTCGGGAGTGCGACCCTGATCAAGCAACGCCTGTTCAATGGTCTGCTGGAGCATTTTAATGCGCTGCTCCATGCTTGCCGCATAGTCGCGGGTCTTCGCTTTTTCCTGAGTCAGTTCATAGCTGATGTTCAACGCGGCGATGAAAACCAGCTGCTCAGTATTTGTGACTCTAGTGCGTTCTTTTAGATCTTGCAACCGCTGATTCAAATCGTCCGCAGCCTGATTCAAAGCATCCCTTTGTTCAGGTGGACAATTCACTCGCAGTGAACGACCAAAAATCTGGAGATCGACGGGTTGTGCAGACATGCCACCTTCCTGCTGATTGACTGCGCTGCCTTCGCTTACTGCCCCGGGGGCTGCGAAGGGGCGACACTATAGCTACCCTGATGTGAAGATACAAGCCCTTTTCTGGTATCACCAGGGTCCAAAGTGGTAGCATATCATGAATCTTTCCCCTTTGATGACGAATGCTCATGTCTAAACAGAACGAAATGCCTGGTTACAAGGATTTAAACCAGTTACTGAACCAGCAGGGAGTGGGTTTAACCCCTGCCGAAATGCACGGTCTGATCAGTGGCATGCTGTGCGGCGGAAACAGCGACAGCTCATGGCAGCCGCTGCTTCACGACCTGACGAATGAAGGGCTGGCATTTGGTCACGAGCTGGCAGAGGCGCTGCGTAAAATGCATGCCGCGACCAGCGATTCTCTGGAAGACGATGGCTTCCTTTTTCAGCTTTATCTGCCTGAAGGCGACGACGTTAGCGTTTTCGATCGTGCCGACGCGCTCGCGGGCTGGGTAAATCACTACCTGCTGGGGCTGGGCGTCACGCAGCCTAAACTCGACAAAGTGACCGGCGAAGCGGGTGAAGCGATCGACGATCTGCGTAACATCGCGCAGCTGGGCTACGACGAAGACGAAGACCAGGAAGAGCTGGAAATGTCTCTCGAAGAGATCATCGAGTACGTGCGCGTTGCGGCGCTGCTGTGCCACGACAACTTTACGCGCTCGCAGCCGACCGCGCCGGAAGTCCGCAAGCCAACCTTACATTAAGAAAAATAACGCACAGGAGGGTGTCATGGTTATCTCGAATCAAGAGTATTCTCGCCGCCGACAGGCGCTGTTAGCCAATATGCAGCCAGGAAGCGCCGCGCTGATTTTTGCCGCGCCCGAAGTGACGCGCAGCGCCGACAGCGAATACCCCTATCGGCAGAGCAGCGATTTCTGGTACTTCACCGGCTTTAACGAGCCGGAAGCGGTGCTGGTGCTGATTAAGAGCAATGACACCCACAATCACAGCGTGATTTTCAACCGCGTACGCGATTTAACCGCCGAAATTTGGTTTGGCCGCCGCTTGGGGCAAGAGGCCGCGCCCGAGAAACTCGGCGTGGATCGTGCCCTCGCGTTTAGCGAAATCAATCAGCAGCTTTATCAGCTGCTTAACGGCCTGGACGTGCTCTACCACGCGCAGGGCGAATATGCGTACGCCGATGAGATTGTCTTCACCGCGCTGGACAAGCTGCGTAAAGGATCGCGGCAGAACCTCTCTGCGCCCGCCACGCTGACGGACTGGCGTCCGATGGTGCATGAGATGCGCCTCTTCAAGTCTGAAGAAGAGCTTGCGGTGATGCGCCGCGCCGGTGAAATCAGCGCCCTGGCCCATACCCGCGCGATGGAGAAATGCCGTCCGGGGATGTTTGAATATCAGCTTGAAGGCGAAATTCAGCATGAGTTCAACCGCCACGGCGCGCGCTTCCCGTCCTACAATACCATCGTTGGCGGCGGGGAGAACGGCTGCATTCTGCACTACACCGAAAACGAAAGCGCGCTGCGCGACGGCGATCTGGTGTTGATCGACGCGGGCTGCGAATACCTTGGCTACGCGGGCGACATCACCCGTACCTTCCCGGTGAACGGTAAATTCTCGCCTGCACAGCGTGAGATTTACGACATCGTGCTGGAATCTCTGGAAACGGCGCTCACGCTGTTCCGCCCGGGCACCTCGATTCAGGACGTAACCAGCGACGTGGTGCGCATCATGATTTCCGGTCTGGTGAAGCTCGGCATCCTGAAAGGGGATGTTGACGCGCTGATTACCGAAAATGCCCATCGCCCGTACTTTATGCACGGGTTGAGCCACTGGCTGGGGCTGGACGTTCATGACGTGGGCGCGTACGGTCCTGAACGGTCACGCGTGCTGGAGCCGGGCATGGTATTAACCGTGGAGCCGGGCCTGTACATTGCGCCGGATGCCGACGTGCCGGAACGATACCGCGGGATTGGCATTCGTATTGAAGACGATATTGTGATTACCGAAACCGGTAACGAAAACCTGACCGCATCGGTGGTGAAAAAGGCGGACGACATTGAGGCGCTGATGGCAGCGGCACGCGCATGAGCGTGATTATCGTTGGCGGCGGGATGACGGGCGCCACGCTGGCGCTGGCGATTTCGCATCTGACGAAAGGCCAGCTCCCGGTCCATCTTGTGGAAGCCGTTGCGCCACAGGCAACCAACCACCCCGGTTTTGATTCCCGCGCCATTGCCCTGGCGCAGGGAACCTGCCAGCAGCTTTCCCGCATCGGGATCTGGCAGGCGATTGCCGACTGCGCCACGGCGATTAACACCGTGCACGTTAGCGATCGCGGCCATGCCGGGTTTGTGACGCTGGATGCCCATGATTACCGTATTGACGCGCTGGGGCAGGTGGTTGAGCTGCACGACGTTGGCCTGCGCCTGTTTCGGCTGTTGCAGGATGCGCCAGGCGTGACGCTGCACTGCCCGACACGCGTCGCCAGCTTTAGCCGCAGCGAGGAGGCGGTCAGCGTTGTGCTGGAGGATGGCACCACGCTTGAGGGCCAGCTTCTGGTGGCGGCAGACGGTTCGCGTTCTGCGCTTGGCACCCAGTGCGGCGTAGAGTGGCGGCAGCAGCCGTACGGACAGGTTGCGGTCATTGCGAACGTCTCAACCGCAGGAGCGCACAACGGCCGGGCGTTTGAGCGCTTCACGCCGCACGGCCCGCTGGCGATGCTGCCGATGTCGGACGGGCGCTGCTCGCTGGTGTGGTGCCACGCGCAGGACAAGGCCGAGGAAGTGCAGTCCTGGTCTGACGAACGCTTCTGCACCGAGCTGCAAAAAGCCTTCGGCTGGCGGCTGGGGCGCATTACCCATGCCGGAAAACGCGCCGTTTATCCGCTATCGTTAACGACCGCGTCGCAGTCCATATCCCATCGCGTGGCGCTGGTGGGCAATGCCGCCCAGACGCTGCACCCGATCGCCGGACAAGGCTTTAACCTTGGGCTGCGTGACGTGATGAGCCTGGCCGAGTCTCTGGCGCAGGCGTGGGGCGAGCAAAAAGATTGTGGCGCCTATTCAGTTCTCAGCCATTATCAGAAGCGTCGTCAGGCCGATAAAGAGGCGACGATCGGCGTTACCGATGGTTTAGTACACCTGTTTGCCAATCGCTGGGCGCCGCTGGTTGCAGGTCGCAACCTCGGGCTGATGGCGATGGAACTGTTCATTCCGGCACGTGACGTGCTGGCGCAGCGGACCCTGGGTTGGGTCGCGCGTTAAGGAGTTATCACCGTGCAAAATGTTGATGTTGCCATCGTTGGCGGCGGAATGGTCGGGCTGGCGCTGGCCTGTGGATTACAGGGCAGCGGCCTGCGCGTGGCCGTGCTGGAGCAAAAAGCGCCGCACCCCGTCTCGCCTGATGCGCCGCCTGAACTGCGCGTGTCGGCGATCAATGCGGCAAGCGAAAAACTTCTCACGCATCTTGGCGTCTGGTCGGATATCGTGGCGCAGCGCGCCAGCTGCTATCACGGCATGGAAGTGTGGGACAAAGACAGCTTTGGCCACATTGCCTTTGACGACGAAAGCATGGGCTATAGCCATCTGGGCCATATCATTGAGAATGCGGTGATCCACCACGCGCTGTGGCAGAAAGCGCAGCAGTGCAGCGACGTGACGCTGGTAGCGCCCGCGCAGATCCAGCAGGTGGCGTGGGGCGAAAACGAGGCGTTTATCACCCTGCAAAGCGGCGACATGCTGACCGCGCGTCTGGTGGTGGGTGCCGATGGCGCCAACTCCTGGCTGCGCAACAAGGCGGATATTCCGCTGACCTACTGGGATTATCGTCATCACGCGATGGTTGCCACCATTCGTACAGCAGAGCCGCACGGCGGCGTGGCGCGGCAGATTTTCCATAGCGACGGCATTCTGGCCTTCCTGCCGCTAAGCGATCCACACCTGTGCTCTATCGTCTGGTCCCTGGTGCCGGAAAAAGCCCAGCAGATGCAGGAAGCAACGCCGGACGCCTTCAACCAGGCGCTGTGCGTGGCCTTTGATAACCGCCTTGGCTTGTGCACCCTTGAAAGCGAGCGCCAGGTCTTCCCGCTAACCGGCCGCTACGCGCGTCAGTTTGCCGCGCACCGTCTGGCGCTGGTGGGTGATGCAGCGCATACCATTCATCCGCTGGCCGGGCAGGGTGTCAACCTTGGCTTTATGGATGCGGCGGAGCTGGTAGAAGAGCTGCGTCGCCTGCACCGCGAAGGTAAGGACATTGGTCAGCATCTCTATCTGCGCCGCTACGAGCGCAGCCGCAAGCACAGCGCGGCGATGATGCTGGCGGGAATGCAGGGCTTCCGCGAGCTGTTTGCCGGGGCAAATCCGGCGAAAAAACTGCTGCGCGATATCGGTCTTAAACTGGCCGATACGCTTCCTGGCGTTAAGCCACAGCTCCTTCGCCAGGCGATGGGTCTTAACGACCTGCCGGACTGGCTGCGCTAAGTTAGACCCCCGTCACACTTTACTTCCCCGGCCTCCGCGCCGGGGAAATTCCCTCGTTTGAAATATTCTAATTCCACGCTGTTTTTCGCATTAGATAATCTAATGTCGTGTTTTTGAAGGGACGGAAATTCGGCCCATTTTTCCGCACGAAATATCACCATGTGCTAAATCCTGTTAGATCATTGTTAATTTTGTGCGGGTTTAATCGCATTTTTCCAGTGAATAACTCTGTAGGCTTTTCAACGTTTTTTGGTCATAAGCTAATGTGATGACCCGTTTTACCTTATGGTTAACCGCCGGTTTCGGTGGTAAGTTCAGGTAAAAGAGAACGTTTGCGTCGGCATTCGGGAACGAGGCCGATACCGGGTTTCACGGTGAATTTTTCAACGAGGACAAGATGGCTCAACAGACTCCTTTGTACGAACAACACGTGTTATGCGGCGCCCGCATGGTGGACTTCCACGGCTGGATGATGCCGCTGCACTACGGCTCGCAGATTGATGAGCACCACGCGGTGCGCACCGATGCCGGTATGTTCGACGTGTCCCATATGACGATTGTCGATCTGCGCGGCAGCCGCACCCGGGAGTTTTTGCGTTATCTGCTGGCAAATGACGTCGCCAAACTGAAGACGCCGGGTAAAGCGCTCTATACCGGCATGCTGAACGCCTCGGGCGGCGTGATTGATGACCTTATCGTCTATTACTTTACCGAAGATTTCTTCCGCCTCGTTGTAAACTCCGCCACCCGCGAAAAAGACCTCTCCTGGATTTCCCAACATGCCGAACCTTATGCCATCGACATCACCGTCCGTGACGATCTGTCGCTGATCGCCGTGCAGGGGCCGAACGCGCAGGCGAAAGCCGCGTCTCTGTTTACCGACGAGCAGCGCAAAGCAACCGAAGGCATGAAGCCCTTCTTCGGGGTGCAGGCGGGCGATCTGTTTATCGCCACCACCGGCTACACGGGTGAAGCGGGCTACGAAATTGCGATGCCGAACGAGAAGGCCGCCGATTTCTGGCGCGCGCTCGTGGAAGCGGGCGTGAAGCCTGCGGGTCTGGGCGCGCGCGATACGCTGCGTCTGGAAGCGGGCATGAACCTCTACGGCCAGGAGATGGACGAAGGCGTCTCCCCGCTGGCGGCCAACATGGGCTGGACCATCGCATGGGAACCGGCTGACCGCGACTTTATTGGCCGTGAAGCGCTGGAAATGCAGCGTGAGAAGGGCACTGAACAGCTGGTTGGCCTGGTGATGAAGGAAAAAGGCGTGCTGCGCGGCGAACTGCCGGTGCGCTTCACCGATGCCGACGGCAATCATCGCGAAGGCGTGATCACCAGCGGAACCTTCTCCCCGACGCTCGGCTACAGTATTGCACTGGCACGCGTGCCGGCGGGCATTGGCGACACGGCGGTGGTGCAAATCCGCAATCGCGAAATGCCGGTCAACGTGACCAAACCGATTTTTGTTCGCGCCGGTAAGCCGGTCGCCTAATCATTTTTATCAGGAGAACTTCAATGAGCAATGTGCCAGCAGAACTGAAATACAGCAAAGAACACGAGTGGCTGCGCAAAGAGGCGGACGGCACTTACACCGTAGGGATCACCGAGCACGCGCAGGAGCTGCTGGGCGACATGGTGTTTGTTGACCTGCCTGACGTGGGCACGACCGTTAGCGCGGGCGACGACTGCGCCGTAGCGGAGTCCGTAAAAGCGGCTTCTGACATCTACGCTCCTGTGAGCGGCGAAATCGTTGCCGTCAACGACGCGCTGAGCGATTCGCCAGAGCTGGTGAACAGCGAGCCGTATGAAGGCGGCTGGATCTTCAAGATCAAAGCCAGCGACGAAGCGCAGGTTGCCGCGCTGCTGGACGCGACCGCGTACGAAGCGCTGTTGGAAGACGAGTAATCCATTATCCCTCTCCCCTTTGGGGAGAGGGTAGGGTGAGGGGAACAGACGACACCCTCACCCCAGCCCTCTCCCTAAGGGAGAGGGAGAAAACACATTCACTGCACGTTTCAGGAACCATCGCTCATGACACAGACTTTAAGCCAGCTTGAAAACCGTGGCGCCTTCATTGAACGTCACATTGGGCCGGATGCTCAGCAACAGCAGGAGATGCTGAAGACAGTTGGCGCGGATTCATTAAACGCACTGATCGGCCAGATCGTGCCAAAAGACATCCAGCTTGCCACGCCGCCGCAGGTAGGTGAAGCCACCACGGAATTCGCCGCACTGGCGGAGCTGAAGGCCATCGCCGGCCTCAACAAGCGCTATAAGTCTTACATTGGCATGGGCTATACCAACGTGCAGCTGCCGCCGGTTATCCTGCGCAACATGCTGGAAAACCCGGGCTGGTACACCGCTTACACCCCGTATCAGCCAGAAGTCTCCCAGGGCCGTCTGGAAGCGCTGCTGAACTTCCAGCAGGTGACGCTGGATCTGACCGGGATGGACATCGCCTCCGCCTCGCTGCTGGATGAAGCCACCGCCGCTGCCGAAGCGATGGCGATGGCAAAACGCGTGAGCAAGCTGAAAAATGCCAACCGCTTCTTCGTGGCGGCGGACGTGCATCCCCAGACGCTGGACGTGGTGCGTACCCGCGCAGAGACCTTCGGCTTTGACGTGATCGTCGACGACGCCGACAAAGTGCTGGATCACCAGGACGTTTTCGGCGTGCTGCTGCAGCAGGTAGGTACAACGGGTGAAGTACACGACTACGGCGCGCTGATTGCCGAGCTGAAGTCCCGCAAGGTGATTGTCAGCGTTGCCGCTGATTTTATGGCGCTGGTGCTGCTGACGGCACCGGGCAAACAGGGCGCGGATATCGTCTTCGGCTCTGCGCAGCGCTTCGGCGTGCCGATGGGCTATGGCGGTCCGCACGCGGCGTTCTTCGGCGCGAAAGATGAATTCAAACGCTCCATGCCCGGTCGTATTATCGGCGTCTCAAAAGATGCTGCCGGTAACACCGCGCTGCGCATGGCGATGCAGACCCGCGAGCAGCACATCCGCCGCGAGAAAGCGAACTCCAACATCTGTACCTCCCAGGTCCTGCTGGCCAACATCGCCAGCCTGTATGCCGTGTTCCACGGTCCGGCTGGCCTGAAGCGCATTGCCAGCCGTATTCACCGCCTGGCCGATATTCTGGCCTGCGGCCTGCAGCAGAAAGGCCTTAAGCTTCGCCATGAGCACTATTTCGACACCCTGTGCGTGGACGTGGCGGACAAAGCGGCCGTGCTGGCGCGTGCGGATGCGGCAGAGATCAACCTGCGCAGCGACATCCACAACGCCGTCGGCATTACGCTGGATGAAAGCACCACCCGCGACGATATCCTGAACCTGTTCAGCGTGCTGCTGGGTGACGCGCACGGCCTGGATATTGATACGCTCGATAAAGAGGTCGCGCTCGACAGCCGCTCCATTCAGGAAAGCATGCTGCGCAATGACGCGATCCTGACGCATCCGGTGTTCAACCGCTACCACAGCGAAACCGAGATGATGCGCTATATGCACTCTCTGGAGCGCAAGGATCTGGCGCTGAACCAGGCGATGATCCCGCTGGGCTCCTGCACCATGAAGCTGAACGCCGCGGCAGAGATGATCCCGATCACCTGGCCGGAGTTCTCCGAGCTGCACCCGTTCTGCCCGCCAGAGCAGGCGGAAGGTTATCACATGATGATCAACCAGCTTTCCGACTGGCTGGTGAAGCTGACCGGTTATGACGCGCTCTGCATGCAGCCGAACTCCGGCGCGCAGGGCGAGTACGCGGGCCTGCTGGCGATCCGCCACTATCACGAAAGCCGCAGCGAAGGTCACCGCGATATCTGCCTGATCCCAAGCTCCGCCCACGGTACCAACCCGGCCTCTGCCCAGATGGCGGGCATGGAAGTGGTTGTGGTTGCCTGCGATAAGAACGGCAACATCGATCTGGCCGACCTGCGTGCGAAAGCCGAGCAGGCGGGCGACAAGCTTTCCTGCATCATGGTGACCTACCCGTCCACCCACGGCGTGTACGAAGAGACCATCCGTGAAGTGTGCGAAGTGGTGCACCAGTTCGGCGGTCAGGTTTACCTCGACGGCGCGAACATGAACGCGCAGGTGGGCATTACCTCTCCGGGCTTTATCGGTGCGGACGTGTCGCACCTGAACCTGCACAAAACCTTCTGCATCCCGCACGGCGGCGGCGGCCCGGGCATGGGCCCAATCGGCGTGAAGGCGCACCTGGCACCGTTTGTTCCGGGCCACAGCGTGGTGCAGATTGAAGGCATGCTGACCCGTCAGGGCGCGGTCTCTGCGGCACCGTTCGGCAGCGCCTCTATTCTGCCAATCAGCTGGATGTACATCCGCATGATGGGCGCGGAAGGGCTGAAGCAGGCGAGCCAGGTGGCGATCCTGAACGCCAACTACATTGCGACTCGCCTGAAGTCCGCCTTCCCGGTGCTCTATACCGGTCGCGACGGTCGCGTGGCGCACGAGTGCATTCTGGATATTCGTCCGCTGAAAGAGCAGACCGGCATCAGCGAGCTGGATATCGCCAAGCGCCTGATCGACTACGGCTTCCACGCGCCAACCATGTCGTTCCCGGTTGCGGGTACGCTGATGGTTGAGCCGACCGAGTCTGAAAGCAAAGCCGAGCTGGACCGCTTTATCGACGCGATGCTGGCGATCCGCATGGAGATCGACCGCGTGCAGGACGGCGAGTGGACGCTGGAAGATAACCCGCTGGTCAACGCCCCGCACACCCAGCACGAGATGGTGGCAGAGTGGAACCACGGCTATTCCCGCGAGCTGGCGGTCTTCCCGGCAGGCGTGGCAAACAAATACTGGCCGACCGTGAAGCGTCTTGATGACGTCTACGGCGACCGTAACCTGTTCTGCTCCTGCGTGCCGATGAGCGAATACCAGTAATATTGCTGATGTAGTAACGTAGGCCGGGTAAGGCGAAGCCGCCACCCGGCTTTTTTATTGGGAGAAGAGAATGGGTATTGCACTTGTGACCGGCGCCAGCCGCGGTATTGGCAAAGCCACCGCGCTGCAGCTGGCACGCGAAGGTTACACCGTGGCGGTGAACTACCATCACAACGTTAAGGCCGCGACGGACGTCATCAGTCAGATCGTCGAGTCGGGCGGCAAAGCCTTTGCCGTGCGCGCGGACATCAGCGACGAAGCGCAGGTAATGGCGATGTTCGACAGCATCGATCGCGAAGGCGAGCCGCTGACGGCGCTGGTGAATAACGCAGGTATTCTGTTTGAACAATCGACCATTGAGAATTTGTCGGCTGAACGTATCAACCGCGTGCTCTCTACCAACGTCACGGGCTATTTCCTCTGCTGTCGTGAAGCGGTGAAGCGCATGTCTAACAAGCACGGCGGCAAGGGTGGGGCGATAGTGAACGTCTCTTCCGCCGCGTCACGCCTGGGCGCGCCGGGAGAATACGTGGACTATGCTGCATCCAAAGGTGCGGTGGATTCCCTGACCACCGGGCTATCCCTTGAGGTGGCGGGGCAGGGCATACGGGTTAACTGCGTACGTCCGGGTCTAATCTATACCGATATCCATGCGTCCGGCGGTGAACCGGGGCGGGTGGATCGCGTTAAGTCGATGCTGCCAATGCAGCGCGGCGGTCAGCCGGAAGAGGTGGCGCAGGCGATTGTCTGGCTGCTGAGCGAGAAGGCGTCGTACGTCACGGGCAGTTTTTTAGAGTTGGCCGGTGGGAAATAAACCCCTCACCCTAACCCTCTCCCACAGGGAGAGGGGATCAATCGTAGCGCCGCCCGGCGTTAAAGTTTCTCGCCGTTGCTGGCAATCACTTCCTTATACCAGTTAAAGCTCTTCTTGCGGGAACGCGACATATCGCCCGTGCCGTCGTCGTGCTTGTTCACGTAGATAAACCCGTAGCGCTTGCTGTACTGTCCGGTGGTGAAGGAGACGCAGTCGATGCAGCCCCACGGCGTATAGCCCATCAGATCCACGCCGTCGTAAGTCACCGCCTTAATCATCTCTTCAACGTGCGCGCGCAGGTAATCGATGCGGTAGTCGTCGTTGATGCTGCCGTCTTCTTCGACTTTATCGTAGGCACCAAAACCGTTTTCAACGATAAATAGCGGTTTCTGATAGCGTTCATACAGTTCGCACAGCGCATAGCGCAGGCCCACCGGGTCAATCTGCCAGCCCCAGTCGGAGGCCTTCACGTGCGGGTTCGGCACGCTGCCTTCGAAGCCGGAAATGGCGTCACCGGTACCGCCTTCTGCCTTAACCGCGTTGGTCATGTAGTAGCTGAAGCCCAGGTAGTCGCAGGTGCCTTCGCGCAGGATCTGCTCGTCGCCCGCCTCCATTTTGATGGAGAAGCCGCGGCGCTCCCATTCGTTCAGCACGTAGGATGGGTAGTAACCCCGGAGCTGTACGTCGGTAAAGACATAGCGTTCGCGCATGGACTCCTGGGCAAACATCACGTCCTCGGGTTTGCAGGAGAACGGATAGAGCGCCACCATCGCCAGCATGCAGCCAACTTTCATCTCCGGGTTGATGCGACGCGCGGCTTTCACCGCCAGGGCGCTGGCAACGAACTGATGGTGCAGCACCTGGTACATGGTCTCTTCAGGGTTATCGTGTTCGGTGTACACCACGCCAGAGCAGCAGTAGCCGAACAGCGGCGCGCGCCAGTTACGCTGGTTATTGATTTCGTTGAAGGTCATCCAGTATTTGACCTTGTTTTTGTAGCGCTCGAAGACCACTTCGGAGAAACGCACAAAGAAATCGACCACTTTACGGTTGGCCCAGCCACCGTATTCCTGTACCAGGTGCAGCGGCATTTCAAAGTGGGAGAGGGTGATCACCGGCTCGATATTGTATTTCAGCAGTTCGTCGAACATGTCATCGTAGAACTGCAGCCCTTCTTCATTCGGCTGGGTTTCGTCACCTTTCGGGAAGATGCGCGTCCAGGCGATGGAGGTGCGGAAGCATTTGAAGCCCATCTCGGCAAATAGCTTGATGTCTTCTTTGTAATGGCCGTAGAAATCAACGGCTTCGTGGTTTGGGTAGTATTTACCTTCAATCACTTCCTGAGTGATTTCACGCGGTACGCCGTGAGCGCCGCCGGTCAGGACGTCACAAATGCTTGGTCCTTTACCACCCTTATTCCAGCCGCCTTCAACCTGGTGTGCCGCAACCGCGCCGCCCCATAAAAACTCTTTTGGTAAGGTCAATTTTTTCATCGCTGCTCATCTCAATAAATGATTAATTGCTATCGAGTCTAGCAAAGCGAAATTAAATGTCACGATATAACAATTTCCAGGAATTGTGATTTGTTACATCGAAAAAACAGGACGTTTTATTCTGTTAATTTCTTCGCCAGCTTACGCCCGAGCGATTCCAGAATATAGATAACGGGAATTTGAGTGGTAATATCGTAGACGCCACCGATGCGCGTCTGGGGAACATGCCAGGAGAGGTTGAAGTCAGCAAGCTTTGCCAGGCGTGAGTGTTCATGGCTGGTGATGGAGAGCACCTTACAGCGGTGCAGGCTGAACTGGCTGGCAAAGCGCAGGATCTCCTCGGTTTCACCCGACACGGATAAAACGATCGCCAGCGCATTTTTCGCCATATCATTGGTCACCGGGAAATAAGGATCGTCAATATGGTTGCTGAATTTTCCAATATTCGAGAAAAAACGCGCGCCGTATTTCGCCAGTGAGCCGGACGTCCCCGCGCCCACAAATATAATACGTTCGGAGGAGAGGATAATATCTACCGCATCATCCAGTAACGCATCGAACTCTTCATTATTGACGCTTTTAAAGAAGCTGATAATTTCGCTGGCACCGAAATTCGCCTGCTGGGGCTCATTCTGCTCCAGGTAAAGCTTAAAGCGCACGCGAAATTCGGAGTAGCCCTCGCAGTTGAGCTTGCGGCAAAAGCGCAGGATAGTGGTGGTAGAGACGCCAGCCGCGTCCGCCAGCTCGCGGATGGTCATGTACATTACTTTGTCACGGTTCTTGATGACATAGTTGTAGACCATCATCTCAAGATTATTGAGACCGGCAATGGCGGAATGGGAGAACATGCTCACAATGGCTAAACTCACTCATTAACTTTTCTTCAGGGAATAATAACATGCAGCCAAACGACATCACTTTTTTTCAGCGCTTTCAGGACGACATTCTGGCCGGGCGAAAAACCATCACCATTCGTGACGAAAGCGAATCCCATTTTAAGCAGGGCGATATCCTGCGCGTCGGTCGCTATGAGGATGACGGCTACTTTTGCACCATTGAAGTGACAGGTACATCGACCGTTACGCTGGATACGCTAACGGAAAAACACGCAGAGCAGGAGAACATGACCCTGGAGACGCTCAAAAGCGTGATTGTGGAAATCTATCCCCATCAGAACCAGTTTTATGTGATTGATTTTAAATGTCTTTAATGATGATGGTAACACGTGTTAGCTGAAATTAAACCGTAACTACCTGATTGTAAATCAGAAATATTAGGTTTAATTTTATTTTAGCTAACAGGTGTTCTCTGGAATCATTCTCAGTTAGCATAACCAGACGATGAATAATCATCTTTTGTTTTCCCGGAGTTACCTATGGTGAGCAAGCCATTAATCGCACAGGGATATTCACTGGCTGAGGAAGTAGCCAACAGTATAAGCCACGGCATTGGCCTGGTGTTTGGGATAGTCGGATTAGTGCTATTGCTGGTGCAGGCGGTGGACGCCAATGCCAGCGCGATGGCCATTACCAGCTACAGCCTGTACGGCGGGAGTATGATCCTGCTGTTCCTGGCCTCGACGCTGTATCACGCTATTCCGCATCAGCGGGCCAAGACCTGGCTCAAAAAATTCGACCACTGCGCCATCTATCTTCTGATCGCGGGCACCTACACCCCGTTCTTGCTGGTGGGATTAAACTCACCGCTGTCGCGTGGCCTAATGATCGTCATCTGGAGCCTGGCGCTGCTGGGAGTCCTGTTTAAGCTGACCATTGCGCACCGGTTCAAAATACTGTCGCTGGTGACCTATCTGACGATGGGCTGGCTGTCGCTTATCGTGGTGTATCAGCTGGCGATCAAGCTGGCCGTGGGGGGCGTAACGCTTCTGGCGGTGGGCGGCGTGGTCTACTCGCTGGGCGTAATTTTCTACGTCTGTAAGCGCATCCCGTATAACCACGCTATCTGGCACGGCTTTGTGCTGGGCGGCAGCGTGTGCCACTTTTTGGCGATTTATTTGTATGTGGGGCAGGCGTAGGTTTTTCCACCGTGCGGGCGGTTACCCTCACCCCGGCCCTCTCCCACGGGGAAAGGGAGGACACCAAAACCGTAGGCCCGGTAAGCGCAGCGCCACCGGGCGATACAGCATCACTCTTCCAGTGAATACGGCAGCGGCTCGATGCTCAGTGTGTTTACGTCGTCACGCACGCGGAACACGCTGTCGGCTTCCATATCGTTATTCATCACCACCTGAACCAGCAGGCGTCCATCATCCAGCTGTACGGCGGCTAACACCGTACCGGTACGACGCCAGTTTTCACCCATCTTCAGCTCGAGATCTTCACCCGCTTCCGGTACACGGCTTGCGTGGCCCGCCAGCGTCCACAGGGCGCGTTTGTTCGCTCCTCGGAATTTTGCGCGCGCCACCATCTCCTGACCCGTGTAACACCCTTTCTTAAAGCTGATGCCGCCCAGCGCCTGAATGTTGGTAGCCTGTGGAATAAACTGCGCGCTGTTTGCTGCGTCAATCACCGGCAGACCCGCTTCAATGTTCAATGCCAGCCACTGTTGGCTGTTGTTGAACTGCGCTTCACCGCGCAGCGCTTCAGTGACGCGCTCTGCGGTAGCGACATCCGTTACCAGCAGGAAACGCTCGGCAGGATGTTCAAACCACAGGATAGAGGTCGCGCCTTCGCTGACGACCTGCTTTTCCGCATCCGGCAGTTCGCCGAACAGGTTTTTCAGCGCTGCGCGCGCCTGGAAACCCGCCACGCCCAGAAGAACATGTTCATCATCTGCGGCGATGGTGACTTTGGAAAATACCGCATATTTTTTCAGCTCCTTGAGCTGGGCGTCGCGCAGGCTGCGGCGCTCGATAAAGGCAAATCCGTCCTGACGACGAAACAGGCGCAGGTTGCTCCACATTTTACCTTTTGGATCGCAGTGCGCGGCCAGCAGGTGCTGGTGTTCAGTCATCTGACTGACGTCGGCGGTGACCTGGCCCTGCAGGTACTTTTCGGCATCGGCACCGGTGAGCGTTGCCAGCGCCCAGTCATCAAGAGTAATAAGCGTCAGCGGCAGACGCGCGGAGGCGGCGGGCTGGCGAGGAGAGAATGGAGTAAAAGCCATAATGGTATCCTGAGTTGCTTAACGCTTTGATAATGCCTAATGGTAAAAGAGCCTACAGGCATTGCAAGCGCTTTCAGCAGGCCATTCGTGCCATAACGCGGTTATGCGTAGCGCCACGCAAAATGGTGTAATCCGCTGTCTTTGTAGGGATTATTTTGGAATCCGGCTTCCGGCTTGCAATATTCCAGTAATGAAACGGTCAAAAACACGTTACACTAGCGAGTGCTCCCGTAGAGAAACAAAGAACACTGAACGGGGTACCGACTGTGCCAAACGTAATGCAGGAAACAGAACATGGATATTAACAACAAGGCCCGTATTCACTGGGCATGCCGGCGCGGCATGCGCGAACTTGATATCTCCATCATGCCCTTCTTTGAACACGAGTATGACAGCCTCAGCGATGACGATAAGCGTCTGTTCGTACGCCTGCTTGAGTCTGACGATCCTGATTTGTTCAACTGGCTGATGAACCACGGCAAACCCGCCGACACCGAGTTGCAGCGGATGGTGCAATTAATTCAAACACGGAATCGGGAACGTGGTCCTGTGGCAATCTGATCTTCGCGTCTCGTGGCGCTCGCAGTGGATGTCTTTATTGCTCCACGGGCTGGTTGCGGCACTGGTGCTACTGATGCCGTGGCCGCTCAGCTACACCCCGCTGTGGCTGCTGCTGCTCTCATTTGTGGTGTTTGACAGCGTGCGCAGTCAACGCCGCATCAATGCGCGCCAGGGGGAAATCAAACTGATGATGGATTCCCGGCTGCGCTGGCAGGGAAAAGAGTGGGACATAATCGGTATGCCCTGGATGCTGAACTCCGGCATGATGCTGCGGCTACGCAACGTCGGTGGCGGGCGACGTCAGCACCTGTGGCTGGCGGCTGATAGTATGGATATTGACGAGTGGCGCGATCTGCGCCGGACGCTTCTGCAGCAGCCGACGCAGGAATAAGCGCAGGTTAGCTAAACTTTTCAGCCATTTCGCCGAGGATCTGCTCGCACCAGTTTTGCAGGCGCTCGTCGCTAAGATCGTACTGGTTGGTCTCATCGAGCGCGAGGCCGACAAACAGCTGGCCGTCAGCAATAATCGGCTTCTTACTGGTAAACTCGTACCCTTCGGTTGGCCAGTAGCCGATGAAAGTGACGTTTTTGGGGGCCAGCTTGTCATGCAGCATACCCAGCGCATCGAGGAACCACTCGCCGTAGCCAAGCTGATCGCCCATGCCGTACATCGCAATGATTTTGCCGTCGAGGTTGAGCGTATCAAGCTGATCCCAGAGGGCTTCCCAGTCTTCCTGTATCTCACCAAAGTCCCAGGTTGGGATGCCGAGGATTAGCACGTCGTACTGCTCCATCAGCGTGACAGCGTCATCTTTCAGGTTATGCAACGTCACCAGTTCCGGGCCAATGATGTCACGAATTTTTTCCGCCGCCATTTCGGTGTAGCAGGTGCTGGAACCATAGAAAAGACCAATATTCATCGCGTAACTATCTCAATTCTTGCTATGACATTGCGCGTAGTGTACCAGAAACCGGCGGCATTCAGGCATAATGCCCGGATTGCAGAATCAAAGGGGCTGATGTGGAAAAGGATCTCGCACTCATCGAACAGTTTCTCGATACGCTATGGCTTGAGAAGAATCTGGCCGAGAATACGCTCAGTGCTTACCGGCGCGATCTTACCCTGCTGGTGGAGTGGCTGGCGCGCAGGCAGCTTTCGCTGGAGAGTGCGCAAAGCGATGACCTGCAAGGGTTGCTGGCTGAACGTATGGAAGGGGGCTACAAAGCAACGAGCTCTGCGCGCCTGCTAAGCGCGATGCGACGTCTGTTTCAGCACCTTTACCGTGAGAAAATACGAGCAGACGATCCCAGCGCGCTTCTGGCGTCGCCGAAATTACCCCAGCGGCTGCCGAAAGATCTCAGCGAAGCGCAAGTTGAGAGATTATTACAGTCGCCCGCGGTTGACCTGCCGCTGGAGTTACGCGATAAAGCCATGCTTGAGCTATTGTATGCTACCGGCTTGCGCGTTTCTGAACTGGTCGGCCTGACGATGAGCGATATCAGCCTGCGTCAGGGCGTGGTTCGCGTGATTGGTAAAGGAAACAAAGAACGGCTGGTACCGCTGGGGGAAGAGGCGGTTTACTGGCTGGAAACGTATCTGGAACATGGCCGACCGTGGCTGCTGAATGGCGTTTCTATCGATGTTTTGTTCCCCAGCCAGCGCGCCCAGCAAATGACGCGGCAAACCTTCTGGCATCGGATTAAGCATTACGCCACGCTGGCGGGTATTGATAGCGAAAAATTATCGCCGCACGTTTTGCGTCACGCCTTCGCGACGCATCTGTTAAACCACGGCGCGGATTTACGCGTGGTGCAGATGCTGCTGGGACACAGCGATCTTTCAACGACGCAAATTTATACCCATGTCGCGACGGAACGCCTGCGACAGCTACACCAACAGCACCACCCACGCGCGTGAGTGCCGACGAATTGTAACAGGATCACATATGAAAAAGTCTTTCGCGCTGTTCACCCTGCTGGCAGCCTCTTTTACCGGTTTTGCTCATGCTGACGATGCAGCCATCAAACAGTCCCTGACCAAGCTCGGCGTCTCGAGCAGCGACATTCAGCCTGCGCCGGTAGCCGGTATGAAAACCGTGTTGACCAACAGCGGCGTGCTGTACGTCACCGAAGACGGCAAACACATTATTCAGGGGCCAATGTACGACGTGAGCGGCGCGCAGCCGGTCAACGTGACCAATCAGCTGCTGATGAAAAACCTGAACGCGCTCGAAAAAGAGATGATCGTCTATAAAGCGGCGCAGGAAAAACACGTCATTACCGTCTTCACAGACATCACCTGCGGCTACTGCCACAAGCTGCATGAAGAGATGAAAGACTACAACGCGCTGGGCATTACCGTGCGTTACCTGGCCTTCCCGCGTGCGGGCGTGCAGAGCCAGCCAGAGCAGGACATGAAGGCTATCTGGTGTGCGAAAGACCGCAACAAAGCCTTCGATGATGCGATGAACGGTAAGGGCGTTAAGCCCGCGTCCTGTGATATCGATATCGCGAACCACTATGCGCTGGGCGTGCAGTTTGGCGTTAACGGCACGCCAGCCATTGTGCTGAGCAACGGCTACGTGGTGCCGGGCTATCAGGGGCCAAAAGAGATGAAAGAGTTCCTCGACGCGCACCAGAAACAGACCGGTGGTAAATAATTCGCGTGAAAGCTCCGATAAAACTGCGCCGCCGCGAAGCGGCCGACACGGCTGATTTACCTGACGATCTTTCGCCGCTGTTAAAGCGGCTCTATGCCAGTCGCGGCGTGCGAACGGCGGGCGATCTCGAACGCAGCGTCAAAGGCATGCTGCCCTGGCAGCAGCTGAGCGGTGTCGAAACGGCCACTGAAATACTCTATAACGCCCTGCGTGAAGGCACGCGGATTGTGGTAGTGGGGGATTTCGATGCCGACGGCGCAACGAGCACTGCGCTGAGCGTGCTCAGCCTTCGCGCGCTGGGCTGTGATAACGTCACCTACCTGGTGCCGAACCGTTTCGAAGACGGCTACGGGCTGAGTCCGGAAGTGGTCGATCAGGCGCGCGCGCGCGGCGCGCAGCTGATCCTGACCGTGGATAACGGGATCTCTTCCCATGCGGGCGTCGATCATGCTCATGCCTTGGGGATCCCGGTGCTGGTTACCGATCACCACCTGCCCGGCGAAACCCTGCCTGCCGCCGAAGCGATTGTTAACCCAAACCTGCGGGACTGCGATTTCCCGTCGAAATCCCTGGCCGGTGTCGGCGTGGCGTTTTATCTGATGCTGGCCCTGCGTACGCTGCTGCGGGATAAGGGCTGGTTTGAGTCGCGCGGTATTGCAGCGCCAAACCTCGCGGAATATCTCGATCTTGTCGCGCTGGGCACCGTCGCGGACGTCGTTCCGCTGGATACCAATAACCGCATTTTGACCTGGCAGGGCTTAAGCCGCATTCGGGCGGGCAAGTGTCGTCCGGGAATTAAGGCGCTGCTGGAGATTTCCAACCGCGACCCGCTTAAGCTGGCAGCAAGCGATCTGGGCTTTGCCCTCGGGCCGCGCCTGAACGCCGCCGGAAGGCTGGACGATATGTCCGTGGGCGTGGCGCTGCTGCTGTGCGACAACATCGGCGAAGCGCGCGTGCTGGCAAATGAACTGGATGCGCTCAACCAGACCCGCAAAGAGATTGAGCAGGGGATGCAGGCCGAAGCGCTGACCCTGTGCGAAAAGCTGGAGCGCAGCGGCGATACGCTGCCGGGCGGCCTGGCGATGTACCATCCCGAGTGGCACCAGGGCGTGGTGGGTATTCTGGCGTCGCGCATTAAGGAACGTTTCCACCGACCGGTGATTGCCTTTGCGCCGGCTGGCGACGGCACGCTGAAAGGCTCCGGTCGTTCGATTCAGGGGCTGCACATGCGCGATGCGCTGGAGCGTCTGGACACGCTGCATCCGAGGTTGATGATCAAGTTCGGCGGCCACGCGATGGCGGCTGGACTGTCGCTGGAAGAGGCGAAGTTCAACGAGTTCCAGCGGCTGTTTGGCGAGCTGGTGACCGACTGGATTGACCCGGCGCTGCTGCAGGGTGAGGTCGTCTCCGATGGTGAACTCTCGCCGTCCGAAATAACCATGGAAGTCGCGCAGATGCTGCGCGATGCCGGGCCGTGGGGGCAAATGTTCCCGGAGCCGCTGTTCGATGGCCGTTTCCGTCTGCTGCAACAGCGTATTGTTGGCGAACGCCACCTTAAGGTGATGGTCGAGCCGGTTGGCGGCGGCCCACTGCTCGACGGCATCGCGTTTAACGTCGACACCTCCGTGTGGCCTGACAACGGCGTGCGCGAAGTTGAACTCGCTTACAAACTCGATATAAACGAGTTTCGCGGTAATCGCTCCCTTCAGATCATCATCGACAATATCTGGCCAATTTAGCGTCAGTAAAGCTACAAAAAAGGGCGTGGATTCGGTACAATCCCGCTCTTATCACCGCATTTTGACAAGCTCATAAAAGAAAACAGACCATGTTTGAAATTAATCCGGTAAAAAACCGCATTCAGGACCTCACGGAGCGCTCTGACGTTCTTAGGGGGTATCTTTGACTACGATGCCAAGAAAGAGCGTCTGGAAGAAGTAAACGCCGAGCTGGAACAGCCGGACGTCTGGAACGAACCTGAACGCGCACAGGCGCTGGGTAAGGAACGTTCCTCCCTCGAAGCCATTGTAGATACCCTCGACCAGATGTCACAGGGGCTGGAAGATGTCTCGGGTCTGTTAGAGCTGGCTGTTGAAGCCGACGACGAAGAAACCTTTAACGAAGCCGTGGCTGAACTCGACGTTCTGGAAGAGAAGCTGGCGCAGCTTGAATTCCGTCGTATGTTCTCCGGTGAATATGACAGCGCCGACTGCTATCTCGATATTCAGGCCGGTTCTGGCGGTACGGAAGCGCAGGACTGGGCGAGCATGCTGGCGCGTATGTACCTGCGTTGGGCGGAAGCGCGCGGTTTCAAAACCGAAATCATCGAAGAATCTGAAGGTGAAGTCGCGGGTCTGAAATCCATCACCATTAAGATTATTGGCGATTACGCCTACGGCTGGCTGCGTACTGAAACCGGCGTTCATCGCCTGGTGCGTAAGAGCCCGTTCGACTCCGGCGGCCGTCGCCATACCTCTTTCAGCTCCGCGTTTGTTTACCCGGAAGTGAAAGACGATATCGATATCGAAATCAACCCGGCCGATCTGCGAATCGACGTTTACCGCGCATCCGGTGCGGGTGGTCAGCACGTTAACCGTACGGAATCTGCGGTGCGTATCACCCACATTCCAACCAACACGGTAACGCAGTGCCAGAACGACCGTTCCCAGCATAAGAACAAAGACCAGGCCATGAAGCAGATGAAAGCGAAGCTTTATGAGCTGGAAATGCAGAAGAAAAATGCTGAGAAACAGGCGATGGAAGACAACAAGTCCGATATCGGCTGGGGCAGCCAGATCCGTTCTTACGTCCTTGATGACTCCCGCATCAAAGACCTGCGTACCGGGGTTGAAACCCGTAACACGCAGGCGGTGCTGGACGGCAGCCTGGACCAATTTATCGAAGCAAGTTTGAAAGCAGGGTTATGAGGAACCAACATGTCTGAACAACAAGCACAGGGCGCTGACGCGGTAGTCGATCTTAATAACGAACTGAAAACCCGCCGCGAGAAGCTGGCAGCGCTGCGCGAGCAGGGCGTGCCGTTCCCGAACGATTTTCGTCGTGACCACACCTCAGACCAACTGCACGCAGAATTCGACGGTAAAGAGAACGAAGAGCTTGAAGCGCTGAACGTTGAAGTGTCCGTGGCTGGCCGTATGATGACCCGTCGTATCATGGGTAAAGCGTCCTTCGTAACGCTGCAGGACGTTGGCGGCCGTATTCAGCTGTACGTCTCCCGTGACGACCTGCCGGAAGGCATCTATAACGAGCAGTTCAAGAAGTGGGATCTGGGCGATATCCTGGGCGCGAAGGGTAAGCTGTTCAAAACCAAAACCGGTGAATTGTCTATCCACTGCACCGAGCTGCGTCTGCTGACCAAAGCCCTGCGCCCGCTGCCGGACAAATTCCACGGCCTGCAGGATCAGGAAGCGCGCTATCGCCAGCGCTATCTGGACCTCATCTCTAACGATGAATCCCGCAAGACCTTCAAAATTCGCTCTCAGATCATGGCCGGTATTCGCCAGTTCATGGTCAACCGCGACTTTATGGAAGTGGAAACGCCAATGATGCAGGTGATCCCGGGCGGCGCGTCTGCGCGTCCGTTCATCACCCATCACAATGCCCTGGACCTGGACATGTACCTGCGTATCGCGCCGGAACTGTACCTGAAGCGTCTGGTGGTCGGTGGCTTCGACCGCGTGTTCGAAATCAACCGTAACTTCCGCAACGAAGGCATCTCCGTGCGTCATAACCCAGAGTTCACCATGATGGAACTCTACATGGCGTATGCGGATTACAAAGATCTGATCGAGCTGACCGAATCCCTGTTCCGTACTCTGGCGCAGGACATTCTGGGCACCACTGAAGTGCCTTACGGTGAAGAAGTCTTCGACTTCGGCAAGCCGTTCGTTAAGCTGACCATGCGCGAAGCGATCAAGAAATACCGTCCGGAAACCGAGATGGCCGATCTGGATAACTTCGACTCTGCCAAAGCCATCGCGGAAAGCATCGGTATCAAGGTTGAGAAGAGCTGGGGTCTGGGCCGCATCGTGACCGAGATCTTTGAAGAAGTGGCTGAAGCGCACCTGATTCAGCCGACCTTCATCACCGAGTACCCGGCAGAAGTCTCTCCGCTGGCGCGCCGCAACGACGTGAACCCGGAAATCACTGACCGCTTCGAGTTCTTCATCGGTGGCCGTGAAATCGGCAACGGCTTTAGCGAGCTGAACGATGCAGAAGATCAGGCGCAGCGCTTCCAGGATCAGGTTGATGCGAAAGCGGCAGGCGATGACGAAGCGATGTTCTTCGATGAAGACTACGTGACCGCGCTGGAACACGGCCTGCCGCCAACGGCAGGTCTGGGCATTGGTATCGACCGTATGGTTATGCTGTTCACCAACAGCCACACCATCCGTGACGTGATCCTCTTCCCGGCGATGCGTCCAGTGAAGTAAGCCGTCATGACGTAAAAAAAGCCCCGAAAGGGGCTTTTTTATTGCGCCGCGAAAGACTTGAGCTTTTCGCGCGCGGTTGTGGCTTCCATCACCATCCACGGGCTAAATGCCCAGGGCGTGGCGTCCAGCGCGCGGAACAGCGCTTCCAGCTGCACCCACCGGTGCTCCATCACTTCTTCTTGATTTATCGTGATTTCGCCGGTGATGCGAGCGGCAAATACCGGGCAGATTTCATTCTCGACAATCCCGGAAGGGTCGATTTCACGGTAGCGAAACTCTGGCGCAACGGCGGTGATATCGGTCAGTTCGGCGCCCACTTCGAAGCGGCAGCGGCGGATGATCGCCTGTTCAATCGCTTCCCCGGACTGCGGATGCCCGCAAACGGAGTTTGTCCAGACGCCTGGCCAGGCTTTTTTGCTGAGGGCGCGCCGGGTGATCAGACATTCGCCTTTAGCATTAAACAGCCAGGAGGAGAAAGCCAGGTGTAGTGGGGTATCGGAGGTGTGCGCGGCGTATTTTTCCTGAGTGCCAATGACCATTCCCTGGTCATTTACCAAAATAACGTGTTCTTGAATACTCATTGATGCTCCAGTGCCTGAATGCCGTATGGTTCAGCACCATCAGCCGGATAATTATACTGCATTCTTATACGAACGGTTTGGCTTGCAGAGCGGAAAAGGGCTGACCCACATCAGTTTGGGCTGCTATCATAGTGCGCCATTCACGCTGACCGAGGATCTGTTTTGTTTGCAGGAAGCCTGACGAGAAACCCCATCGCTGCCGTTTTTTGCCTGATGCTGACGCTTTTCCTGGCGGGATGCTCGGGAAGCAAATCTTCGGATATGGGCAGCTATTCCGGCGCGGTGTATACCGTTAAGCGCGGGGATACCCTGTATCGCATTTCACGCGCTACGGGAACCAGCGTAAAGGATCTCGCGCGTCTGAATAACATCTCTCCCCCCTATACCATTGAGGTGGGACAGAAACTGAAGGTTAACGGCAGTTCCTCTTCGGCCAAAAAATCCTCTTCGAAGGGCAAAACCGCCAAAGTCACGCCGTCTTATCAGGTGCCTAAGTCCTCCTGGCCACCTGTCGGGCAGCGCTGCTGGATCTGGCCTGCCAGTGGTAAAGTGGTCGCGCCGTACTCCCTCTCTGAGGGGGGCAATAAAGGCATTGATATCTCAGCCGCGCGCGGAACGCCGGTCTATGCTTCTGGTGCCGGCAAGGTGGTCTACGTGGGTAATCAGCTTCGCGGCTACGGCAACCTCATCATGATAAAGCACGGTGAAGACTACATTACGGCCTACGCCCACAACGACACGATGATGGTCAATAACGGGCAGAACGTGAAGGCGGGGCAGAAGATTGCGACCATGGGCAGCACCGGCACGGACTCGGTGAAGCTGCATTTCCAGATCCGTTATAAAGCGACGGCCATCGATCCGCAGCGCTATCTCCCGGCGCAGGGCAGCAAACCGAAGTGCTAAGTGATTATTTAATCGCCACTTAGTGGTAAAGAGGCTTGTATGGAGATGCGTAAGGTCTATAATGCCTTACGCACCTCAAAGCGGGCGTAGTTCAATGGTAGAACGAGAGCTTCCCAAGCTCTATACGAGGGTTCGATTCCCTTCGCCCGCTCCAGTTTCAAGTCTACTACACTCATTTTTCCCAGAATAAATCAGCAGTCTCAGCATTCCACAACGAGATAACTATGTTACTGATCTTTGGCGGTCTGCCCGGCACCGGGAAATCAACCATTGCTCGCCTGCTTGCCGCAAGGCTGGATGCAGTCTGGTTACGCATTGATTCGATTGAGCAGGCGCTGATTCGCGCCAAAACCGTCACTACGCAGGATATGGGGCCCGCCGGCTATCTGGTGGCATACTCCCTAGCCGAGGATAACCTCAGGCTGGGTAACCTGGTGATTGCTGATTCGGTCAATCCCATTGCCATTACCCGCCAGGCCTGGAGAGAGGTCGCGACCGTGAATGCCGTGCCTTTTCTGGAGATAGAATTTACCTGCTCCGACCAAACCCAGCATCGATATCGCGTTGAAAACCGCACTGCGGATATTAGCGGCCATATTTTGCCGGACTGGCAAAAGGTGATTACCCGTGAATACGAACCCTGGCGTTCTGCTAGCCTGACTCTGGACACTTCCATGCTGACCGCCGAAGAGGCGGTAGAGCGGATCCTGCAGCATATGAAGTCGCGCGGTTTCTGCACGCCGGTAAGTTCATAGAGTAAGCCGGGTAACGGATGGAGTGAACATTACGTTGCAAAACGTGGTTGGTTTTTCAGATTATCTTTCTCAACCATTTCCACCCTTTATAATTTACCCTGCCAGGACGTTTTGCATCACAAAACACAAAATTCCGCCAGGGTCCCGTATCTGATGAGCGATTAAAAGTGTACTCTTTTGAGTATGGCATCTGAGCATACCGCTCAAATGACTTGTGATGCCTCTCGTTATATATGGATAACCGCTATGCCAAAAGAGAACAAAAATCCAAAGCTGCGCAACTACGATCCCCGTTTTATCTACTCTCTTGTTGTTAAGCGTTATTTCTCTGAAATGAAGACGAAAATAGAAATCGCCGAGGAGCTCGGTCTGTCTCGCTTCAAAGTTGCACGCCTGATTGATGAAGCCATTGCGCAAGAGTATGTAAAATTTACCTTCCCTAAACAGCAGGCTCTGGACGAGGAAATAGCGCAAAATCTCTGCAAAAAATACGGATTGCAGGATGCCGTTGTGCTCTCCGTTTCCGAGTCCTGGTCTTCCCAGGAACAGCTAAACGTCAAGCTGGGAGGGATAACGGCGACCTACCTGAGTGAGATCCTCAAAGAGGGTATGAAATTTGGTCTCGCCTGGGGGCGGGTTCTTTCAAGTACTGTGAGTCAACTGACGACATTACCCGTGCTGGATGTGGTTCAGCTTTCTGGCGTTCATCCAGGCATTGAATTTAGTCAGGGGCCGATTGATTTAATTCACAAAGTCGCTGCCATTTCCCACGGAAGAGCGCACCCGATGTATGTACCCATGTGGGTGGATGACGAAAGTTTAGCCCAGAAACTCGCAGAGGATCAGGCTGTTCAGGATACGCAAAAGTTTTACTCAAATATGGATGTCGTTATTACGGGCATTGGGGCCTGGAAAACCGGCTCTTCCAGTTTATGCGATATATTCCCTGAAGCGTGGCGTGAGACTTTACTTAGTCAGGACATTACTGCTGATGTATGCGTAACACTGGTAAATAGCAAAGGGGAAATACTGGATAGCCCGCTGAACCGCCTGGGGTTCGGCATTACGACAGAACAATTGCGGGCCACAAAGAAACTGATTGGGGTTGCTGGGGGGGACGAAAAATATGAAGGTATAGTTGCCTCTCTCAAATCAGGTCTTCTGAATGTGCTGATTACTGATTTTGATACGGCTATAAAACTTCTGGATTAATGGTCACATTGAATTCATTTTGCGCCGCATTGTGTTTCATATATGCACTGCTTACTTTCTGATTTGAAAAAGGCAGATAAGTGATATCTGCCTTTTGTTTATCAGGATGCTACAAGCATCTCTTCAACATATTTCCCGACTTCGTGCGTTTTAAGGTTACGGCACGACTCGATGAACGAAATATCCTGGAAGAGCGTAAAGAGGCGGCGCAGCACAGACATATGCTGATCGCTGGTGGCGAAGGCGAGATTAAACATAATGCCGCATTCCACTGTGAGGTCAGCATCTTCCATCTGACCAAACACGACTCCTTTATCAAAACGCACAATGCTTATGCTATTGGTTTTTACCAGCGTATAGTCTGCATGCGGGATGGCAATGCCCTGACCGTTCGCCATTAATAAACCAGTTGGATAAGTCTTCTCACGCTCCAGGCAGGCCTGAATATACTCGGGAGTGATATAGCCTTTTTCCAACAGCTTCTGGCCTGCAAACTCAATTGCTGCATGCCAGTCAGCGATCGTACCCTCGACGTCATTTACCAGAATCTCAAGTTTCATCATTTCTCCTGGCTAAGCATTTCTTCTTTAACAGCATCAAAAATCTCATCTTCGCCCAGACCCGTTAACAGGCCCGCCCCCACAATCACACGAGTAGTGATGCCTGGGTTATCCAGCTTGGTTGAAGAAACAATCAGGTCATAGCTGTTAAACGTGTCCGTGGTGCAGGCCATTAAAGAGGATTTATCTACCTGCGCTTCGATGTTCTGTTCTTTCAGGTAATCCTGCAGGACAGAAACCATAATGGAAGAGGAGGCAATACCGTTTCCGCATACAACTAAAATTTTTTTCATTTTTAATTACCTTCTGAAGTTTTAAGCCGTTTTTTCTGCCTCAGTTTTCAACTGGCGGCGCGCTTTCTGTTTGAGTAAATAGCCTACGGACAACAGCAACACAGCGGCGAGAGCATAGCCTGCGATGCCAACGTGGCTGAGTCCAGCAAAGAGACCGGTGAAAGGGTTAGCTGACGGGTTAAGCGATGAGTACATCACGCTGGCATCGGGATTGGTGCCGAACTTCTGGAACACTTCATTTGTTGCCGGAGCCATCCAGGAAGCGATGTATAAGCCGCCGCCAAACAGGATGATGGAGGTCACCCAGGTACGAATTATGTTGCCATTAAAAACAGGTACCATACACGCAATAAAGAATACGAACTGCGAGAGGTCCCCCAGAGGCATCACTCGGTTGCCGGGAAGGACAACGGCGAGGATAACAATGACCGGAATCAGTAGCAGTGCAGGTGCGATAACTGAAGGATGACCAACAATCAGCGCGGTATCCATCCCGACAGTGATCTCACGATCCGGGAAACGTTTAACCAGTTTCTTACGTGCCACGTTGGACAGTGGTACCAGACCTTCCATCATGATTGAGGTCATGCGCGGCAGCAGGAGCATCACGGCGGCAAGGTACATACCCAGCTGCAGGCTGGCGATAATGGTGTGATACGGAGATTCCCAACCATAACCACAGAAGCCAAGAAGAATGCCAATAATGAAACCAACCATGGTCGGATCGCCAAGGATACCAAAGCGTTTCTGAATGCTTTCCGCCGTGACGTTCAGGTTACGGAATCCAGGAATACGATCGTAAATCCAGTTAAACGGATAAGCGAACAGCAAATAGGTATTTGCAACCGGGTGAGAGATGGCAACGCCTTTTGGCAGGTTGAAGAATTTCTCGTTGTTTTTGGCACCGAGGTCAGCCGCGATAAGCGCCCAGACATGGAACAAGGCAGCCGTAAGAACGCCGTAAAGGAAGCTGCCGGAGTAAGCGCCAACAATGGCACCCATCGAGGCATTCTGATGAAGGTTAAACACGTCAACGTTTACGCAGTCCGTCAGACGGGCCACCAGCATGGCAATATTCACCGCGACGCACAGAGGGATAATAATCGCCCCCATGCTTGAGCCAAAACCCATGACGGCGGTGGCTGCGCCGCCAACGTCAATGGCGCTCAGTGAGGAACCGGTGGCCTCAGCAAGCCCCGTCACCGCCGGCTGCATTTTTTCAAGCATCAGCTTGATGGTCATGGTTAATGCAATAAAACCAATGCCGACTTTAATGGCTGATGAAATACACTCCGACAGGGGGCGCCCCAGAAGTTTCATCAGTATAAGGAAGATGACCGGTATAAAAATAAAGTTACCCAGGTCATTGATAAACTGTGTGATCAGTTCCATTTATTAGCCCTCAGATTTCTCATCATCTGGTCTGAAACCCATATTCCATCGAACATCTTCAGGTTTCGTCAGCAATGCGTTGTCACTGCGTTCTGCTTCCAGTAGATTCTTTTTGGAATTTTCCCTTGCAGTGGCAAAGTCGAACGCGTTGTCATACCAGGCATCAACGATCATTTTTGTGTATTCAAGATCATTCACTCTGCAGCCAAGCCCAATCACCTGCGCATTGTTACTGAGTCTTGCTCGCCTGGCCGAGTACGGGTTGGTGACGGCAACAGCACGAATCCCCCAGTGCTTATTTATCTGGCAAGTAAAGCCAATTCCGGTTCCGCAAATGTAGATACCAAGGCGGCATTCGTCCCGCTGAATAACACCTGCCATTTCATCCGCAAGACGAGCGAAGTTGTTGAAACCGTCTTCTTTTCGTTTAACGGGATCGTACACGACCTCGGCATTTTTCTCTTCTTCGAGGTATTTTTTAATCTCCTCCTTACGATCAAATCCCACATCATCACATGCGATTGCAATTTTCGTTTTCATCTCATCTAACCTGTCATAAAGAACTTAAGCCAAGTATGCGGTTGGTAAATATTGGTTGTCAACTGAGATATAAATCACAAAATTTATAACATATTGATTTAATTGAATTTAAAAATCAACAAAAACAAACAAAGGCTAATTTTAACCAATGCTTCAGTGTTGCTCAGGAAAATGGGATTTACAGATTGTAGCGTTGAAAATTGATGGGTTTTAATTAATTTATTGTTTTTTATTAAAGCCTTACTGTCGTTCTCAGAAACGACGGTTCCCAGACCCAGTGCTATTTTTCCTCCCCTTGTGTTTGTTTTAGTTTGCATCTTCTGTGCTATGATTCGCTTCATTGCATTGAGCTGAAAGGTTATAGGGGGAAGGATGTACCTGGTTGAAGAAAGGAGAAAATTGATCCTGGAAGAGATTATTTCGGCGGGTACCGTGTACGTGAGCGACTTGGCCAAAAAGTATGAAGTCACTTATGAAACCATCCGCAAAGATCTCACTTATCTTGAAAAAAAAGGGCTGCTGGTTAAAAGCCATGGAGGGGCAACCTTAAAGCAGGGGGCTGTCGAGCATCCTTTCCAGGTCAGGGAAAAAGAAAACAGTACCTTCAAACAAGCTATAGCCAGGAAAGCGCTGGACTTTATTCCCCCCAATAGCTCAATGATCATTGGTACAGGGAGCTCTAACTATGAACTGGCCAATCTGTTGTGCATGAAATCTGGCTTTAAAATTTTTACCGATTCTCTCCCGGTGGCCAGCATGCTGATCGAGTCAGATAACCAGGTCTTTCTGTTCGGCGGAGAACTGAGGAAGAAAAGCTCTTCTGTCTTTGGCGGGTGGGCTGTGTCAATGATTAATGATATTAACGTCGATCTCTGCTTTATCGGTACCGACGGCTTCAACAATATGACGGGCCCGTCCACTCCATCCTCTTCGGATGCCTTTCTTGATCGAACGATCATTGCCCATTCCGAGAAGAAATATATCTTAGGCGATTACACTAAGTTCCAGCGAAGCAGCTTGTTTAAGATCTGCGACTGGTCTGAGATTACCGCGCTGATCACTAATGATATTGCTGATAAAGACGGTATTGCCGAGGTTGCGAAGCATACGACAGTAATAACCTGCTGATTTTTAATCCAATAACTCCATTAACGGTACATAGCATGTGCCGTTGTCCCGCAGAAACAACATCAACCTGACGCTCTGCTCATAAGAGCATTTTGCGTATCGCTATCTTAAAAGTCTCTCCAGCATAAAGTGAGTTAATGAAATCCGATAAATATCATTAGCTTACATGTTTTCCCCGGATTATCTCTCGCCAATTAATGCTCACATGAGCGCATCTTATTATGCGCTTATGTGATTTATTGTGATCAAGATATAACTTTTGCAAGCTCCCTATTTTAGCAAATCACCGATGTGCTATAACTGCTCATGTGATTAGTTAAGTGCTCACATGAGCATTTGATAAGGTGAGGAGAAAAAAGTGGGTACAATTTCTATCAGTGTCGCGGATGGGGCGGCATACAAAACGTATGATGAAGTGCTGGAGCACATTCACAAGAAACATCAGGCCGAGGGGATCGTCAAAGAGACTTACCTCCAGGCACTGCGTGAACGTGAAGCTGATTACCCAACCGGGATTTTACTTGATGGCTATGCTGTCGCCATTCCACATTGCGATAGCCAGCACGCCGTCAGCCCGGCGATATATATCATCCGTTTGCCAGAAGAAATTGAAGTTAATCAGGCAGATGGCGATGAAAAATTATGGGTTCGCCTGGTTGTCAACCTGGTTGTTACTCAACCTGCAGATCAACTGCAATTGTTGAAGGCGCTGTTTAACCATCTTCAGCTAACTGATTTTTACCACCAGATGCTGGAGCTTCCTGCTGAAGAAGCACAGGCATTGTTTATTAACACGATAATTAAATAACAATTACCCGGAGATTTTACCATGATTACTATCCTCGTAGCCTGCGGAAGCGGTGTAGCAACCTCCACACTAGCCGCTGATGAAGTTAAATCGGTTTGTGCTGAATACGGCATTGCCAACGTTAAGATTAATAAATGCAGTATGTCCGAACTGGCCTCTGAAATGCAAAGCGCTGATGTTGTCCTGACAACGAATAATTATAAAGGCGATATTGGTAAGCCGCACATGAGTGTCGCAGGTTTTATTACCGGTATTAACGAAGCCGCGTTGCGTCAAAAATTAGGCGAACTGTTAAGCGAAATTTCCAAAGGCTAAAGTCTGAAAAAGACGGGGGATGGTTAAATGGAAATGTTAAAAAGCATCATGTTTACTATTACAAGCATGGGCGCTACAGCAATATTGCCGCTTGTTATTTTCCTTTTAGGTCTGGTTTTTCGAATGAAAATTGGTGCTGCCATTAAATCTGGCATCACTGTCGGTATCGGTTTCATTGGTCTGGGACTGGTTGTTGGGTTGCTAAACACAGCCCTGCAGCCAGCAATTGCATATTACTCAAAAATTGGCAGCGGATTCACCGTGGCTGATATTGGATGGCCTGCCGTTGGCGCAGCTGCGTGGGTTGCCCCGTTTGCCGCAATGGTTATTCCTATTGGCATTATCCTGAACCTGATCCTGGTTCGTCTGAAGCTTACCAAAACTCTCAATGTGGACATCTGGAACTACATGCATTTCCTTGTTCCGGGGGCGCTTGCGTATTTCGTCTTTGACAGCTTTTTCCTTGGGCTGGGTGTCGCCGTGGCTCTTAGCGTAGCCGCGCTGTTTATTGGCGATCTTATTGCGCCAAGATGGCAGAAATACTACGGCCTGGAGGGAACGACCTGTACCACGATGATCCACATCGGATGGACACTTCCATTTGCATGGGTTGTTAACAAAATTATCGATTTCATTCCAGGTTTAAACAAGCTGGATGTGGATTTAGAGAGCGTTCAGAAGCGACTGGGTGTATTCGGTGAACCCGCAATCATCGGCGTGATTGTCGGTTGTCTCCTGGGATTGTTAACCAAACAACCTATTACAACCATCGTGCCAATGGCGATGGGCGTGGCTGGCGTCATGGTGCTGTTGCCAAAAGTGGTTGGGGTCCTTATGGAAGGGCTTAACCCGATAGGTAAGAGCGCTAAAGAAATCATGCAAAAGCAGATGGGTAAAGATGCGGAACTGAATATCGGGATGGACTGCGCCCTGGCGCTTGGCGACCCAGCGACGGTTACCGTCACCGTTATTACCATCCCTCTGACAATGCTTTGTGCGCTGGTTTTACCGGGTATTCAGATATTCCCAATCGGCGTGCTGATGTCAATTATCTACATGACGACCATGACGGTCATGGTCAGTAACGGCAACGTTATTCGCTCGATTATCTCAACCTTACTGTTCTGCGTGGTGGTTATGTATCTGGGGGGATATGTCGCGCCCGGTGCAACTCAGTTCCTGAGCGGTGCTGGCGTCGGCCTGAATGGTCTGGGTACGGACTTCGTATTAACCGGCCCTTGGGAGATTCTCACCTACTGGTTGAGCACGGTTACCCATTAATTTACGGAGTTGACTAAAATGGCACAAATTTTACCATCAATATTTGGTGCAAACATATTACGTTTGCAGGAAGAACTTCAGTTTCTGGAAACGGAAAATACCGAAATTCTGCATGTTGATTTAATGGATGGCACTTACGTAAGTAATATTGCTTTCGGTCCTAATCAAATTGCGGTAATGAAAAAAGCCAGCTCAATGATATTTGATGTACATATGATGCTGGTTAATCCGGAAAGACATGTTGATGATGTTATTAAAACCGGCGCGGAAATGATTTCTGTTCATTATGAATCAACGCCACACGTGCATTATATTATTCAGAAGATCAAAAAAGCGGGGCGCAAAGCTGGCGTAGTACTCAATCCGGGGACGCCGGAACACGTAATTGAATACCTTCTCGATGATATTGATTACATTTTAATTATGACCATTAACCCTGGTCAGCCAGGCCAGACATTTATTGAAAAAAGTCTGGAGAAGATCATAAATACTAAAAAGATGGTTGCCGGACGCAATATTCAGATTGAAGTTGATGGCGGCGTTAATGCTGAAATTGCTAAAAAGGTAAAAGAGGCGGGGGCTGATTTAATTGTTGTTGGCGGTGCATTATTTAATGATGCACCCCGAGAAAGCTATCAGGCATTAAGGGTAGCGATCCAATAGCAGTTTGGTACCAAATAAACCCAGTAACCCTGCACGCTATTATTAGCATTAATTAAATCACCAATTGCCTGAAAGGGGAGTTGTCCTCCCCTTTTTCCTGAGATTTTGAGGAGTATAGTGAAATGAGTAATTTTGAAGGTAAAGTCGCGCTAGTAACCGGTGGGGCACATGGAATCGGTAAAGGTATTGCTCAGCAATTCGCTGACCGTGGGGCTCATACTGTCATTGTCGATTACAATGAAGGAAATGGTAAAAAGACGGCCGAAGAGTTAACTTTCGGTAATGTTAAATCCTTATTCGTTAAAACCGATGTATCCGATCCGAAGGCTCTGGAAAACGTTCGCGAGCAGGTTTTTCAAACCTTCGGACGTATTGATATTTTGGTATTAAACGCGGGCGTGGCGTTTGCTAATAAGGTTAATAACATTACTTTTGAAGAGTGGAATAAAACAATTGCAATTAACCTTACAGGCCTGTTTAACACCGTTAAGGCGTTCTACGACGACTTCACCACTAACCGTGGATCTATCGTTTATATCTCATCTGGCTCCGCGCTTTCCGGCACTGGTGGCGGTGTAAGTTACCCGGCCAGTAAAGCAGGCGGTGAGGGATTGATTCGCGGCCTGGCAAAAGAACTGGGGCCTAAGGGTGTCAATGTTAACGCTATCGCTCCACGCCTGATTGATACCGGTGAAATGATGCGCGTCAATTATCCTACCCAAGCCGATCTTGATGCTGTTCTGGAAAAAATTCCGGTGCGCCGCCTTGGCACCATTGACGATGTGGCTAACCTGGCAATCTTTTTGGCTGATAAAGATAACTCGTACATCCAGGGGCAAACCATTCTGATGGATGGTGGCCGTACCATCGCTTAAAGGGAGGGAATCACATGAGTGTTCAACAAAATACCTTAAATATCCTGAGCGAGCTGCAGCAAAATGCGATGAAAATTGATGATGCCCAGGCAGCCCAATTTGTCGCACAGATTAAAAATGCCAGGCATATCTTTCTGCAGGGCGCGGGTCGTAGCGGCATCGCCATCCGCGGCTTTGCAAACCGTCTTCTCCACCTCGGTTTTTCAGTAAGCGTTGTAGGCGAAATTTCTTCTCCTCATACGAAACCGGGCGACCTGGTCATTATTGGCTCCGGCAGCGGTGAGACCGGCAGTCTTGTGAGCCTGGCGCAGAAGGCCGTAGCCTGCGGCGTGGATGTGGCGCTTGTTACGATGAAAGCCGAGTCCACAATCGGCAAACTGGCCAAAAGCACGCTTGTGTTGCCTGGCACCGTAAAAGAAGACAACGATCGTGAAGACGGTGCTTTTTCCCAACCCATGGGATCGGCTTTTGAGCAGCTCTGCTTTATCGCTTATGACGCAATCGTGCTTGAGCTGATGGCCCAGCTCGGCGAAACCAGCGACACGATGTTTAAGAGACACGCTGACCTTGAGTAATCGCCAGGAAGCGTCCATTTAACGGGACGTCTTAAGTTTTGATAGGCCCGGTAAGCGCAGCGCTGCCGGGCAAGGGTTGTCTAATTAGTCGATAAACGTCGGGTGAAGGCATTGCCTTACCCGACCAATAACCCGTCGTTTTTTTAATTTTTCGGGAACACCCAAACATGCTTCTCAGGCAGCGAAAGATGGCAGTGCTGCGGATCCCGAACCTCATGCCCATACGCACGAATGACAAAATCATCCCCCACTGTGCGGAATAGGTACTCCCACCGGTCGCCGAGATACATGCTGGTGAGCAGCGGCAGCTTAAGCTGATTCTCCCCAGGCCCCTCGACCACCGCCACGCGCTCGACGCGGATCACCGCCGTGGCTTCTTCACCGCTCTGTACCCCTTCACCGGCCTGGCCCCACAGCACCCAGCCTTTTCCTTCGATACGCGCTTTGCCGTCGCGCACTTCGGTGACCTTGCCGTGCAGGCGGTTGTTGCTGCCCATAAACTCGGCGGTAAACAGCGTTTTCGGCGAGCCGTACATCTCCTGCGGCGTGCCCTGTTGCTCAATTTTGCCGTTGTTGAGCAGCAGGATGCGGTCGGAAATGGACATCGCTTCGTTCTGGTCGTGCGTCACCATCAGCGCGGATAACCCGAGCTTGATAATCAGCTCGCGCAGGAACACGCGGGCCTCTTCGCGCAGCTTGGCGTCGAGGTTAGAGAGCGGTTCGTCCAGCAAAATCACCGGCGGGTTGTATACCAGCGCACGGCCAATCGCCACGCGCTGCTGCTGCCCACCGGAGAGCTGGTGCGGGTGACGTTTACCAAGATGGCCCAGACCCAGCTGGTCCAGCACGCCCTGCACGCGCTGCTGGATCTCTTTGGCCGGAACTTTGCGCAGCTTGAGAGGATAGGCCACGTTCTCAAACACGGTCTTGTGCGGCCACAGGGCGTAGGACTGAAACACCAGCCCCAGGTTACGCTCTTCCGCCGGGATCTCGCTGCGCGGCGTGCCGTCGTAAACTTTATTGTTGCCAATGACAATCGACCCCTGCGTCGGTTTTTCCAGACCCGCGACGGCGCGCAGCAGGGTGGTTTTACCGCTGCCGGAGGGGCCTAACAGGGAGACCACTTCGCCGCGCTTCAGGTTCATGGAGACACCTTTTAAAACAGGATTGTCGCCGTAGGTTAAGTGCAGATCGTCAACCGCTAATTCAATCATGTATTTTCACTCCGAAACGAAGGGCAATGCCCAGACCTACCACGACCAGCAGGATGTTAATGAAAGAGAGCGCCGCCACGATATCGATGGCACCCGCGGCCCAGAGGGAAACCAGCATCGAGCCGATGGTCTCCGTGCCGGGTGAAAGCAGGTACACACCCGTTGAGTATTCGCGCTCAAAGATCAGGAACATCAGCAGCCACGAACCGATAAGACCGTAGCGGGAGAGCGGGATGGTGACGTGGCGGGTGATCTGCCCGCGCGTCGCCCCGGTGCTGCGCGCCGCTTCTTCAAGCTCCGGCCCCACCTGCAGCAGCGTGGAAGAGATAAGCCTCAGCCCGTAAGCCATCCACACCACGGTATAGGCCAGCCAGACGCTGAAAATGGTGCTGCGCAGCGAACGCAGCCAGACGATGACGTTTTCGCGCATCCAGTCGGTCCAGGCGAACCCGGAAAGCCAGCCGGATTTCAGGGAGTTATCCAGCCACATCGGCAGGAACAGGAACACCCACAGGAACGCCAGACCCGCCAGCAGGCCAGGCACGGCGCGCGGCACCAGCACGCTGTAGTCCAGGAAACGCGTGGTGTTATCCGGCTTGCGGTGCATGGCAATGCCGACAAACAGGTAGCACACCACGGCCAGCGCGCCGCCAATCACGCCAATCGCCATGGAGTTAACGATGGCGCGCAGCAGGTTGGGCTGCGCCCAGATGGTGCGGAAGGTGTTCAGAGAAAGCTCGTCCCACAGCGAAACGCCCACGCCCCAGTTGGAGATAAACGCGCGCAATACCACGCCGAGCAGCGGAACGCCGATGGTGACGGTGAGCCAGAAGGCAATCACTCCGCCAGCCACCCAGCGCCATTTACCCAGCGGCAGCGCGCGGGCCTGCGAGGCCTTGCCCTTCATGGTGACGAAGCGGTTGGCGGTACGCATCAGGCGACGCTGGAGCATCACCAGCGGGATGGTGATGCAGATCAGTACCACGGCAACCGCCGCCATCAGGTTATAGGATGGGGTGCCCATCTTGTTCGTTAGCTTATAGAGATAGGTCGCCAGCACCATGTTGCCTTCCGGGTCGCCGAGGACCAGCATCAGGCCAAACACTTCGAGCCCCAGGAAGAACAGCAGCACGGTGGCGTACAGAATGGACGGACGCACCATCGGCAGGCTGACGGAGGTCATCACCTGCCAGGGCGACGCCCCCGCGGTGCGCGCGGCTTCTTCCACATCGGAGCCCACGCTGCGCAGCGCTGACGAGATATACAGATAGGCATGCGGGACGTGCGTCAGGCCGGCAATGACCACAATGCTCGACATGTCGTAGATATTCCACGGCACAAAGCCAATCAGCGCCTGAGCCCACTGGGAGAGAAAGCCCACCGGACCGGCGGCCACCACGTAGCCGAAGCCCAGCACCATTGGTGAAACGAAAATCGGGACCAGGATCAGCGGCTCAATCAACCGGCGACCGGGCAGGTCGGTACGCACCATCAGAAACGCCAGCACGCCGCCCAGCGGAATGGAGATAAAGACCAGCCCGAAAGCAAGAATAAAGCCGCTTTTCAGGGCCTTATAAAAATCAGGGTCGGTGAAAATAAATTCAAATGATTCAAAGCTCCACTCTTTTGACGGCGAAAAGAACGGGGCGGACAGGAAGCTCTGTATCACGATAAACGACAGCGGCGTGTAGATAACCAGGGCGGTTATCAGCACGACGATGCCTCGCGGCAGGCTTTGCCACTTTCTGCGTAATGTATTCATGGGGTATCCCTGGTGTTGCAGCCCAGAAAAACGAACTCAGTCGATAAGGGAGCGCGGCGGCCTGCGCCGCGCTCAGACGCTTATTTACCGGCGGCGGTACGCCACTCTTTGATGTACTCCAGGCGTTTTTTCGGCTGCAGGTATTCCAGCAGCGTTTCATCAACCGGAATTGGCTTCAGCGCGTTGCCGAGGATTTTGGTCAGGCCGTCGATATCATTTTTCCCTTCGATATCGTTACGAATGGAGGGAATATCCGCCTGATTGGCCAGAATGTTTTGCCCTTGTTCAGACAGCACATAGTCCAGCCACAGCTTCGCGGCGTTGCCGTTTTGCGCCTGCTGGCTGATGAACGACACGCGCGACAGCACCAGGGTGTAATCTTTTGGATAGGAAATGCCGAGCGACGGATCGTTCTTCGCACGCGCTTCCGCGTAGGAGCCAAGGATGTTGAAGCCGATCAGGTTTTCACCGGAGGAGACGCGCTCCATCATGGTGCCGGTAGATGACTGCACCGATAAGCCGCCTTTGGCGACGTCGGCCAGGGTCTTAAAGTAGTTAGGATCGGCGTTGTGATCCTGAACCGAGAGCATAAAGCCCAGGCCCGATTTTTCGATGTCGTAGGTGGTGACTTTGCTCTTGAATTTGTCCGTCTGGCTGGCAATCAGCTTCGCCAGTGCGGCGTGAGAGTCCGGCACGTCGCCGGCCGGGATCAGACGCTTGTTGTAGATAAAGACCACCGGCTCATAGGTAGTGCCGTAAGCCTTATCCTTCCAGACCGCCCATTTCGGCAGCTGGCCTTGCTCCGGAGATTTATACTCCATGGCGTAGTCGGTGGCGAGCTTCAGCCCGGTGTCCATAGAGGAGCTCCAGACCACGTCGCCGCTCACGCCACCGGAGGCCTGTTCGCTGATGAAACGGTTGTACAACTCGGTGCTGTTCATGTCGTTGTATTCAACTTTAATGCCCGGGTAGGTTTTTTCGAAGCCCTGGATCAGCGGCCCGGCGGCTTTGATGTCGGTGGTCGAGTAAATAACAACCTTGCCCTCTTTCGTTGCGGCATCAACAACTTTTTGATACTCAGCAGGATAGCCCTGCGGCAGGGCAGACAGTGCAGAAGCAGAGAACAGTACGGTAGCGGTAAGCAGAGAAATTCGGAACGTGTTCGACATTATAGTTAACCTTTTAGTTACATTTGAGGAACTAATTGTCAACATAGCGTATCGGGCTCCACCCACAATAGGGGGGAGCGGGTAATGATTCCGAAGTGTGATTGTCGCCGTCGTTTCAGCAATTAACACCATAAAATCCACGAACGTTAGCTTACGAACGGTTCTGGATTACGGTTTCTCGGGCGCTTTGCGGTATAACCTTCGCGGATGGCCGATATTGCCATACAGCATTTCGACGCTGATTAACCCGCTCTCCACGCAGTATTCAAGGTAGCGACGTCCCGTGGTTTTGCTGATCCCCACGTTATCCACCACCTCTTCAACCGACATCGCGTTGTCGGGATGCTCGGCGAACAGGCGTTTAATCCGTTCCAGCGTCTGGGGCTCAATGCCCTTCGTAGACGGGGTAATGGAGGCTTCCGCAGCAGGCAGATTAAACAGGCGATCCAGCGCATGCTGGTCGACCACCTTCACCTGCTGCACGGTGTGGATGAAGCGCATAAAGCGCTCCAGCGAGGCGTGCAGGCGCTGGAAAAAGACGGGCTTAATCAGGTAGTCAAACGCGCCGCTGCGCATGGTGTGGCTGCAGGTCTGCATATCGCTGGCGGCGGTGATGAAGATCACCGAGCACTCATAGCTTTTCAGCAGCGGGTTATCGATGAGCTCCACGCCTTTACCGTCCGGGAGATAGTTGTCCAGCAGGATAAGCCGCGGCTGATGCTGACGAATCAGGCTGCACGCCTGCTCAATCGACGCGGCGATGCCCACCACGCGCAAATGAAAATTTTGCTCGATATACTCGCGATGCAGCTCCGCCAGGTGCGGCTCATCCTCAACGATCACAACGTCAAGTGGTCGGGTCATGCTGTTGCCCATTCGGAATAAACACGGAAAAAATAGTGCCCTGCGGCGTGTTGTCGGCTATCTCAATACTGCCGCCGGCCTTGTCGATATATCCTGCCACCAGAAACAGGCCAATACCGTGCTCGGTACCCACAATGTCGTTTTCGCTGTCCGGTTTGCTGCTAAACCCCTGGCGGAAAATATGCGGCTTCATCGCATCGTCCACCCCGCAGCCCCGGTCGGCTACCTCGATCAGCAGCTCCTGGTTACGGTCAGAAATATAGAGTTCTACCGGCGCGTGGACCGGCGCGTTGAGGGTCGCCTCCACGGCGTTATCCAGCAGATTACCAATAATGGACATCAGCTCCGTTTCACTCAGCGCGGCAGGCATGCGGGTGAGCTGGCAGGCGGGATCAAACAGCAGCTCGATGCCTTTTTCGCGCGCGCTGACGTATTTTCCGAGCAGCAGCCCGCACAGCGCCGGAGAGACAAAATGGGCGGAGACAAAATCCAGCACGCGCTGCGCGCCTTCTGACTGCACCTGGATGTAGCGGATCGCCTCGTCATAGTGTTTCATCTGCAGCAACCCGACCAGCGTGGCGGTCCAGTTCAGCTGTTCGTGGCGCATAATGCGCAGGTTATCCGCATAGCGTTTGATCTGACTAAGCTGGCTGCTGAGCGTGTTAATGTCATTTTTGTCGCGAAAGCTGTACACCCAGCCGCTTTCAACACCCGGTTCGACCTCAATCGCTACGCGGTTGACGATCACCTCCCGCTGGTTCAGCACCGCAATCTGGTCGTGGCTCCCGCTGCTCACCGAGGCGTAGCGCTGGGATAAAAAGCCCGGCGACGTTTGCAAAATGTTTTCCAGCGGTTTACCGATAAGTTCTTTCTCACTTTGCCGAATATCCAGCATTTCTCGTGCCGCGCGGTTAATTAAAATCAGCTGCTTCTCACCGTTGACGGCAAATACCCCTTCGTACATGGCTTCTAATAGCGCGCGCTGCTGTAACACCAGCTGAGCGATATCTTTTGGCTCCAGTCGGAACATCTGTTTTTTGAGGTTGCGGGTAAACAGCCAGGAGAAAATAAACAGCAGGAGCAGAAGCGCAGCGCCGTACAACCCCGACTGCCAGAGAATGCGGGCGTTAATGTTGGCAATATACGAGGTCAGATAGCCGACCGAGACAATGCCAATCACCTGATGCTGCGCGTTGAAGATGGGGGCTTTGCTGCGTAGCGACACGCCAATCCCGCCCTGACGCACGGAAATAATGGTTTTACCCTTTAACACCTCCGCATTATCCCCGCCGATCATCGGTAAATTAATACGCTCCGGAGATTCCGAATGATAAAGGTGCTGTTCCTCGGTATCGCCAATCACAATGTAGCTGGCATCGCTTTCGGCGCGCAGCGGCTGAATTAATCGGGCGATGCCGGGGATATCTCTGGCTGCAACCATAGCCGCCAGACCCGGCATCAGCGCGATCTGGCTGGCCTGAACCCGGGCGCGCTGGCCGAGATCGTGATGGAGCTGTCGGTCAATAAAATGAAACAGGATTGTTCCCAGCAGAACTAACAGCAGGCAGGAGAAGCACACCAGCGCTAAAAACAGCTTTACCTGAAAAGAGAGTCTGCGTTTCATTCAACCTGCGGAAGTTATGCAAAAGTGACATTTGCCGAGCCTGACATGTGCCAATAGCGGACGCAATCTGGCGAGAAAAGAGTTGTGACCTGGCTTTTCGTTTTCGGCGTTATAGCCATCAGGATCCCGTAAGGCTATGCTTCATTCAGCACGATAATAATTACAGAGGCAATGTCATGGATAAAGAACTACTGGATGCGGGTTACCGGGCCTATACCGGCGAGAAAATTGACGTTTACTTCAATACCGGGATCTGCAAACACTCAGGTAACTGCGTGCGTGGGAGCGCAAAGCTGTTTAATCTGAAACGTAAACCGTGGATCGTTCCCGATGAAGTGGACGTTGAAACGGTTGTCCGCGTGATTGATACCTGCCCGAGCGGTGCGCTGAAGTATCGTCAAAAATAAGCGAGGAACCATGGATATTCTGGAAGGCCATAACAAGTTTTACGTGAATGATGCGAACGGCAACCAGGTCGCGGAGATTGTCTTCGTACCGACCGGCGAGCACCTGAGCATTATCGAGCACACCGACGTGGATGAGAGCCTGAAAGGGCAGGGCGTTGGCAAACAGCTGGTGGCGAAAGTGGTGGAGAAGATGCGCGGTGAGAACCGCAAAATTATTCCCCTGTGCCCGTTCGCGAAGCATGAGTTTGATAAAACGCGGGAATATGACGATATTCGGGCGTAAATAACACCGGCGATGGCCGGTGTTTTTTCATCTCGCCTGCTCAAATAGCAATATCAACGCGATCAGCACCATTATCCCTCCTGATGCCATGCTTACCAGACGCGCCGCCTGCGGCCGGGTCGCCAGTACCGCTTTCGAACCATACCCCACCAGCAGATAGACCAGCGTACAGGTGATAAGGTGCATCACGCCAAGCGCGGACATTTGCATTGCTATCGACCAACTTCCGGTCGGATCGGTAAACTGCGGAAGCAGCGCCAGGAAAAGTAAAAAAACTTTCGGGTTAAGACCGCTAATACAGAGTCCTTTCACCGCCCACTGCCTCCAGTTTCCCGCATGGTGGGTGGCCTTTTCCGGTGCGGCAGGGTGACGCAACAAGCCTATGCCAAGCCACAGGAGATACAGGGCTCCCGCCACGGTCAACCCGGTTAACGCCAGCGGATGTTGAGCAATCACTACCCCCACGCCAGCCACCACAATCAGCGTGGCTAACATATGCCCGGACATCAACCCCATCACCGCCGGCACCACGCGTCGCCCGTTAATTCCGGCGCTAATGGCGTAGGCCCAGTCGGCGCCTGGCGTCATGATAAGCAGAAAAGAAACCACCCAAAAGCCGGCCACAATACTCATTTCCATCGTCCTGAAGACTCCCGCAGTGCGTCAAAGGTTGAGAAAAAGAATATCGCTAACCCTGCGAAATAGGCTTTCAATGTTATGCTCATAACACCGTGAAATTGAGAAAATCTTCCACATGGATAGCATCGATCGAAAAATTCTTGCTGAGCTACAGTCTGATGGCCGCTTATCCCTGACCGAGCTGGCTGAAAGAGTGAACCTGAGCCTCTCGCCGTGCCATCGTCGCGTGCGGGCGCTGGAGCAAAGCGGGGCCATAACGGGATACCGGGCCAGCCTCGACCCCGCCAAAATGGGATTCAACTTCCTGGCGATAGTGTTTGCGACGCTGAAGGAGGGGGACAGAAAGGCGGTTAGCGCGTTTGAAGCGGCGGTGGAGAAGATCCCGCAGATTGTGCTGGCACAGCGCCTGTTTGGCGATCCCGATTATCTGATGCACGTCGTGACCCGCGACCTTCCCGCTTTCCAGAAGCTCTACGACGAGAAGCTCTCCGCCATGCCGGGCGTGCAGCATCTTCGCTCAACGCTTGTCATGAAAACGGTCGTGCAGGACAGGCCTTTTCCGCTGTAAGCAGCAGGCCAGGACTGAATAGCCTGCCCGGCAGAGCACCGGGCAGGAAAGGGGATTAGCCTACAAACATCACCGACACGCACAGCACGCCGACGATCAGCGTCAGCAGGTTGCCAATAGAACGATACTGTTTCAGCGACGGGATCAGGTACGTCGACAGCGTCGGCATGATAAACAAAATCATGGCGATAAGCGGGCCGCTAATGGCGTAAATCATTGAGATCGCATTCGGGTTAATGCAGCAGACCACAAAGGTAATCAGCGACACGCCCAGAATGGAAATTGCGCGGTTAAAGGCGCGGCTTTTCTTCACGCCCACCTGACCCAGCGACGATTTTACAATCTCCGTCGCCCCTTCAATCACCCCAAAATAGGTGCCGAGGAACGATTTTGACATCGCCACGATCGCCACGATAATCCCGGAAATGCCCAGCCATGTCGGTGAGGAAGGCATCATAGACAGCGCCGACAGGATCGTGACCCCTTCCTCTTTCGCCGCCACGATATAAGACGGTGGAATGGACAATAAGCAGCTAAACACGAAGAACAGCACGCTCAGGCAGATAATCAGGTACGCCACCTTCATGATTTTTTTGCATTTACCCATGGCTTCGTCACCGTACTTCTCGCGACGATCGACTGCAAACGTCGAGATAATCGGGGTATGGCTAAAAGCGAAAACCATCACCGGGATCGAAATCCACACCTGATGCAGCGTATGTTGATTGAATGCCATCTGGCTGGTGAGCAGCGACGGCTGCCAGCTTCCGGTCAGGTACAGAGACACAAACAGGAAATAGGCGATCAGCGGGAACACCAGGAATCCCATTACTTTTATCGTAATGTGACGCCCCATCAGGAAGATCATGTTCAGCACCAGCACGACGCCAAAGCTCACCAGCATGCGCACGCCGGTATCGACCGTCATTCGCTTTGCCAGCTGTTCGGTTAATGAGTTCGTTATCGCCACCGCGTAAATCAGCACCACCACAAAGAAGGCGACAAAATAGAGCGTGGTGATCAGATTGCCGATCTTCTTACCGTAGTAGTGGCTTACCGCGCCAGTAATCCCTTCGTTACCTTTAGTTTTGGACGACAGGATAAATTGCGCCAGCGCTTTGTGCGGCCAGTAAGTTAATGGATAGGCCACAAGGGCGGTAATAAGCAGGACAATCGCGCCTGCGGAGCCAAGCTGAATGGGCAAGAACAGCGTTCCTGCGCCCACGGCGGTGCCATAGAGGGCGAAACTCCAGAGAGTCTCTTCTTTTGACCAAATTTTCGACATTAGAGCAACGTATCAACTATAAAACGAACAAAAAGAAGTGCAATTTACCATAATTATGAGGCGAGGACGCAGTTGCTTCGAAAGAGATTGGCCGGAGCAGGCGTCCGGCCAGAAGAGAATTAGTTTGCCAGGGCGCGTCGCTGCTGGCGGCGCTTGATAAATTTTTCGCGCAGGGTGTCATACGCCCAGTTATAGAACATGGTGTACGGCAGGAAGAACAGGAAGAAACCTATTTCCAGAGTGAATGCCTGAAGCAGCGTCACGCCCAGTACGGCGGCGACAATAGACACGCCAATCACAATAAATCCGCATTCAAATCCTAAGGCGTGCAGGGCGCGAACTTTGGCCGTGCGTTTCACGCGCTGAACGGGCCAGAAACGGTCAAACCCGAAATTATAGATAATGTTCCAGAGCATCGCCGTGGTGGCGAGGATGATGGTTAACCCTCCCATTTCAACCACGGAGCGCTGCATGAGCCAGGCTGCGGTGGGCGCGAGGATGGCGGTGGCAATCCCTTCAAAGCAGACGGCATGGAAGATCCGCTCCGGCAGTTTACGTTGGAGTGCATCCTGATGTTGCATAGTGACCTCATTAATTCGCCGGTATGGGCGTTGATGTGGCCTATTTTTATCGCTAAAGCTGATATATTAAAGATGGTATCCATCGATAAAGTAGATAGTTCATGCGCTATTCCCCCGAAGCTCTCACCGCGTTTGTCGAGACGGTTGCTGCCGGCTCTTTTTCTGCTGCGGCCCGTCGCCTGCGTAAAAGCCAGTCCACGGTCAGCACCTCCATTGCCAACCTTGAGGCGGATCTGGGGTTCGATCTTTTTGACCGCTCGGCCCGCCAGCCGGTGTTAACCGCCCAGGGCGAGCAGGTGTTGGGCTATGTGCAGTCGATCCTCGCCGCCAGCGCGCGGCTTGACGAGCTGGCGGTATCCCTGACGGCGCAAACCGAGGCGCGCCTGACGTTTGTGCTTTCCGACACGCTCAACCCGGACGTGCTCGAAGATCTGATGAAACAGTTCGACCAGCGTTTTCCCCATACGGAATTCGAATGTCTGATTGGTGAAGAAGAAGATGTTATCGACCTGCTCCAAAAGGAGAGGGCGCAGATTGGCCTGACGGAAGCGCGCGACAGCTACCCGACGGATATCGGCGCGACCCGCCTTCCCATGCAGACCCGCATGGCGATCTATGTCTCTGCAGAGCATCCTCTTGCCGGACAACACGAAACAAAAAGCGACGAGCTGCACGGCTGGCGCGAGCTGCGGTTGAGCACCTATCTTGAGCGCGAGACGCCGCTTGCCCGAGGGCCCATCTGGTCGGCGCCAAATTACCTGTTACTCTTGAGTATGGCGGTGCAGGGATTTGGCTGGTGCGTGCTGCCGTGCGCATTGGTAGACGAATTCGCCGCCGCAAAATCACTGGTGCAACTGAACGTCCCCGGCTGGCCGCGCGCGATCGGCATCGATCTGCTGTGGAACAAACGATCGCCCCCAGGCGTCGCCGGAAGTTGGCTGCGACAGTATTTGCAGGACGCTCGCTAATCCTTGTGATTTAACTCACTATTTTTAAACAATTACGATAATTGTTGATAACAATAATCTACTATCGTCAGGTCATTTAACACTGAGGTCGTGATGAAAGATGTCGTCATAGTGGGTGCGTTGCGTACAGCTATCGGCTGTTTTCAGGGGGCACTTGCGCGCCACTCGGCTGTTGAGCTGGGCAGCGTAGTGGTGAAAGCGCTGGTGGAGCGCAGCGGGATCGCAGCACATGAAATTGATGAGGTGATCCTCGGCCAGGTTCTCACAGCGGGAGCCGGGCAAAACCCTGCCCGCCAGGCTGCCCTGAAAGGCGGCCTGCCTAACACCGTATCCGCGATCACCATTAACGACGTCTGCGGCTCCGGCTTAAAAGCGCTGCATCTTGCCACTCAGGCCATCCAGTGTGGCGAGGCGGACGTGGTCATCGCTGGCGGTCAGGAGAACATGAGCCGCGCCCCGCACGTACTCACCGACAGCCGCACCGGCGCACAGCTGGGCAACAGCCAGCTGCTCGACAGCCTGGTGCACGACGGCCTGTGGGACGCCTTCAATGATTACCACATGGGCGTGACGGCGGAAAACCTGGCGCGTGAATACGGCATCAGCCGCGAGCTTCAGGACGCCTGGGCGCTCAGCTCGCAGCAAAAAGCCCGCGCCGCGATAGACGCCGGACGCTTTCGTGACGAGATCGTTCCGGTCAGCACACAGCGCCAGAACGGCGACACCGTGATGGTGGATACCGATGAACAGCCGCGCACCGATACCAGTGCAGAAGGGCTGGCAAAGCTCAATCCGGCGTTTGAAACGCTCGGTTCCGTCACGGCGGGAAACGCCTCTTCCATCAATGACGGTGCGGCTGCCGTGATGATGATGAGCGAAAGCAAAGCGCTTGAACTTGATCTCCCCGTGCTGGCGCGAATCAAAGCCTTCGCCAGCGTGGGGGTCGATCCTGCCTTTATGGGGATCGCGCCGGTATATGCCACGCGCCGCTGTCTTGAACGCGCCGGCTGGCAGCTCTCTGATGTGGATCTGATTGAAGTGAACGAAGCCTTCGCAGCGCAGGCCATCTCGGTGGGAAAAATGCTGGAATGGGACCCGCAGCGGGTAAACGTTAACGGCGGGGCGATTGCGCTCGGCCATCCTATCGGCGCGTCCGGCTGCCGGATTCTGGTATCGCTGGTCCACGAAATGAAAAAGCGAAACGCCCGTAAAGGCATCGCCACGCTCTGTATTGGCGGCGGACAAGGGGTTGCGCTGGCGATTGAGCGATAACGCCTTGTCACCGTGAAGAACCTCCCTTTGGGAGGTTTTTTTTTACATTCAGAACGACAAATTTACCCTCATCAGTTCATTCTCACGCGGAATTGAATAATTGCGTTCTGAATTATTCGCAACGCTAGCATCAGACTGTGATCTCTCTCCGGAAATTTAATCTTAAGTTCCCCTTTTTGTTGATGAAGTTCACGTCCATCTTTGCCAAAAAAAGTGAAACAAATAATTACGATCCTGGTCACTAAAATAACGTTATTTAAAAAATAAACTGCAGTTTCATAAAAACGAAACGTTATTTTAATTGAGGGTTTTTCATGTTTAATAAATCTCTGGTCCTTGCTTCCCTTATTGGTGCGTCCTTCGCGGCTAATGCTGTTACCGTCGATCTGCGTCATGAATACATTGACAGCGGCTCGAACGCCGACCGCGTCTCCGTCTCGCACCGCTTTGCAAATGGCTTAGGTTTTTCCGTCGAAGCGAAGTGGAAATCTGGCGGCGACAAAGCCGATCAGCCGTTTGCGGACGTCGTGGGTAACGGCCACGAAGATCAAATTAGCTGGCGCTGGAAAGCCACTGACAATATTGCGCTGACGCCTGCTTTTACGATTGAAAGTAATGATAGCCGCACCATTTATAAACCGAATCTGCATTTGCAATATAGTTTTGATAGTGGCTTCTACGTGGCGGCACGTTACCGCTATGAATATACCCGCTATCCGTCAAGCTCAAATAAAGAAGATGATAAAGTAAACCGCGGTGATGCCTGGGTGGGTTGGGTATTAGGCGACTGGCGTACCGAGCTTAACTATGTTTATGCGAAAAGCTCTGAGGGTATGATTCGAAATAACAACAAAGACTATTCCAACGAATATAACGCCAAGCTGGCCTATAAATGGGATAAAAACTGGGCGCCGTATGTTGAAGTGGGTAACGTAGGCGTGAAAGAGACCGACGAACGCCAGACCCGCTTCCGTTTAGGCGTGGCGTATTCCTTCTGATTGTCCTGCTCCTTTTCTAAAAACCGCCGGGTGGCGCTGCGCTGACCCGGCCTACTTTGATCCCTCCCATTTCACTCTGTAGGCCCGGTAAGCGTTAGCGCCACCGGGCAAAACGCGCGCACCAGGCCCAAAAAAAGCCCTCCGCAGGGGAGGGCAAGGCCAGTTACAGAAACACTAACTCAAATCATGCTTGCAACATTTCAGGTTGCTCGGGAAGTTTCGCGATATAGAGCGCCGGCTTGCCGTCTTTATCGGAACTGTACAGCACCGCTTTATCATCCGGGGTAAAGGAGGGATGCGGATGGGTGACCTGGCGGCTGTTATCCACCGTCGCCCAGGAGGTATCGTGACGGGCGATGCGGAAGTACGCTTTCTTCGCCACGTCAAAGGCATACAGGTACGGATCGTTATCGATGGTATAGCCGCTGGTGTCTTTAACGTCGACCGGCGTGCCGGAACCGTCGCCCACCAGCAGCGTGCCGTCGAAGTTACTCATCAGGTGCGAACAGGAAGGCATCTGCATCACCGCCTCGTTAACGCCCGTGTCCGGGTTAAAGCTGTAGATGGTGCGGCCCTGCTGGCCTTTTAGATAGGAAACATAGACCAGGGCAGAACCGTTTGGCACCCAGAATTCATGCGTGCAGCTTTCACCTGCGGCGTGCTCTTTTACTTTGCGCACGTTGCTCCCGTCTTCGTTGACCAGCCACATGCGGGCGTCAACCAGGTCGTGCGGGCCTTCGTGGCAAAACGCGACCGTACTGTCATCAAACGGACGGTAAATCGGGTGCCCAAGCCAGTTCTTTTCTTCATGGATGGTGGAGCTTGCGCCGGTTTTCAGATCGACGCGCAGGAGGCGGCAGTGCGGCCCTTTATGGAAAAAGTCGTGGAAAATCTTCCAGTCATTCAGCGGCGTCCAGTCCCGTTTGGCAATTTCAATGCCGACCAGTTTGGTGCAGTCGCTGTTTGCAACCCAGGTGCCATAGCCGACCCACTCATCAGAGACGCGATAGACTTCGCGCTCTACCAGCGTCTGCAGATCCACCTCCAGCAGGGTGCGATCGTTCTTCACGTAGTAGAAGGAGGCATCATCCGGCGAGAGGAAGCCGCCAAAGGTGTTATCGCCCGCGCCTTCCGTCAGCTGTACCGCTTCGGCCTTTTTCAGATCCAGCAGGTAGTAGTTCCAGTGGCCGTCGAACTCCCCCGCGAACAGCAGATGGCTGCCGTCGTTAAAGAAGCACTTCTGGTAAAAGTAGTTGCGATGACAGGTTACTTCCGGGGGGGTCAGGCGGGTCACTTCCACGCCTGTATCCGGATCGCGGCTGACCTCGTAGTTCAGATTGACCCGCATACCTTTAGCCATAGTGCGCTCCTTGTAGGAAAGATAAGTTAAAAACTGGGTGTCAAAATATCAAAACGTCGTTTCAATATGTGTGACTTAAGACGCAATTCGTAAGAATCATTTATGTGAATTATGGCGGCACGGCATTATCGTGATCGAAACATCATTTTCGGTATTAAGATACAGAAAAAGTGAAACAACGTTTTAAATGCAATTGAAATGCCTAATCTCTGCGGATACTATGTGCTCATCAATAAAACGGAACGCCGTTTCGTTAATTATCTTTGCCTTTGGGCACGATCAATTCTGGAGGTTTACGTGGACATCAGACAAAGCATCCACAGTGCACATGCTAAGACGCTGGACACCCAGGGCCTGCGCAATGAATTCCTGGTTGAACAGGTGTTCGAGGCCGACAAATACACCATGGTCTACAGCCACATTGACCGCATTATTGTCGGCGGCATTATGCCCGTGGCGAAAACCGTCTCCGTGGGCGGCGAGGTGGGTAAACAGCTGGGCGTGAGCTATTTCCTGGAACGCCGCGAGCTGGGCGTGATTAATATCGGCGGGCCGGGTACCGTCACCGTCGACGGTCAGTGCTATGAGATAGGCCACCGCGACGCGCTGTACGTCGGTAAAGGGGCGAAAGAGGTGGTCTTTGCCAGTATCGACAGCGCTAAACCGGCGAAGTTTTACTACAACTGCGCACCGGCACACACCACCTATCCAACCAAAAAAGTGACCCCTGCAGACGTTGCGCCGGTCACGCTGGGGGATAACCTCACCAGCAACCGCCGCACCATCAACAAATACTTTGTTCCGGACGTGCTGGAAACCTGCCAGCTCAGCATGGGGCTGACCGAGCTTGCGCCGGGCAACCTGTGGAACACCATGCCGTGCCACACCCACGAGCGCCGCATGGAAGTCTATTTCTACTTCAACATGGATGAAGATGCCTGCGTGTTCCACATGATGGGGCAGCCGCAGGAAACGCGCCATATCGTGATGCATAACGAGCAGGCGGTGATTTCTCCAAGCTGGTCCATTCATTCAGGCGTGGGAACGAAAGCCTATACCTTTATCTGGGGTATGGTGGGTGAGAACCAGGTCTTTGATGACATGGACCACGTCGCTGTTAAAGATCTGCGCTAGTCGCGGGCAGTTAAGCATAAACCTGCCTGTTCGTGACAGGCGCTGAAAGAGTAAGGAACAAACATGATTCTGGATGCATTTTCTCTGCAGGGTAAAGTGGCCGTGGTTTCCGGGTGTGACACCGGTCTGGGCCAGGGCATGGCGTTAGGCCTGGCGGAAGCGGGCTGCGACATCGTCGGTATCAACATCGTTGAGCCAACGGAAACCATCGAGCGCGTCACCGCGCTGGGCCGCCGTTTTCTGAGCCTGACGGCTGACCTGCGTAAAATCGATGCGATCCCTGAGCTGCTGGATCGTGCCGTGGCGGAGTTCGGCCATATCGATATCCTGGTGAACAACGCGGGCCTGATCCGTCGCGAAGATGCGATTAACTTCAGCGAGCGCGACTGGGACGACGTGATGAACCTGAACATCAAGAGCGTGTTCTTTATGTCTCAGGCGGCGGCGAAGCACTTCATCGCGCAGGGTAAAGGCGGCAAGATCATCAACATCGCCTCTATGCTCTCCTTCCAGGGCGGCATCCGCGTGCCGTCTTATACCGCGTCGAAAAGCGCGGTGATGGGCGTAACCCGTCTGCTGGCAAACGAGTGGGCGCAGCACAACATCAACGTCAACGCGATTGCGCCGGGCTATATGGCGACCAACAACACCCAGCAGCTGCGCGCTGATGAAGAGCGTAGCGCGGCGATCCTTGAACGTATCCCTGCGGGGCGCTGGGGTCTGCCGAGCGATCTGATGGGGCCGATTGTGTTCCTGGCCTCCCCGGCATCGGATTACATCAACGGCTACACCGTGGCCGTCGACGGCGGCTGGCTGGCGCGTTAATTCCGCCTGTATCAATAACCTCTGCCCATGGGCGGAGGTTTTTTTTGCGCAAAAATTGGCTTAGTCCATATCGATAAAGATGAAAAATCCATACTGAAAAATCATAAATGACGGTAATCACACTTTTATTGCTTAAATATTAACTAATTAGTAAAAATACGTGATTATTCGCCACGCGTTGAAATTGTAATGTCCATCACAGAACGGTATGCCGCAGCGAAATAATCCATAACTTCGCGATTTCCCGCCTGACACTTTTCCTCACTTTCTCGTAATTTCAGTTAACGAATTTTGCTGTTGAGGCAGGAAAAATATGACATCTATAAATGACTCTACCCTTATGCCCGCTGCGCTGCGTGATACCCGGCGCATGAATCAGTTTGTCTCTATTGCGGCTGCCGTGGCGGGTTTGCTGTTTGGCCTGGATATCGGCGTGATTGCCGGTGCGCTGCCGTTTATTACCGATCACTTTACCCTCAGTAACCGTCTGCAGGAGTGGGTGGTGAGCAGCATGATGCTCGGCGCGGCCATCGGCGCGCTGTTCAACGGCTGGCTGTCGTTCCGTCTTGGCCGCAAATACAGCCTGATGGTCGGGGCGATCCTGTTCGTTGCGGGCTCGATCGGCTCCGCGTTTGCAACAAACGTAGAGGTGCTGCTGCTCTCCCGCGTGCTGCTGGGCGTGGCGGTGGGGATTGCCTCCTACACCGCGCCGCTTTATCTCTCCGAGATGGCGAGCGAGAACGTGCGCGGGAAGATGATCAGCATGTATCAGCTGATGGTGACGCTCGGCATCGTGCTGGCGTTTCTGTCTGATACCTATTTCAGCTACAGCGGTAACTGGCGCGCGATGCTCGGCGTGCTGGCGCTGCCCGCGCTGCTGCTGATCGTGCTGGTGATATTCCTGCCGAACAGCCCGCGCTGGCTGGCGCAAAAGGGGCGTCACGTGGAGGCGGAAGAGGTGCTGCGCATGCTGCGCGATACCTCGGAAAAAGCGCGTGAGGAGCTGAACGAGATCCGCGAAAGCCTGAAGCTCAAGCAGGGCGGCTGGGCGCTGTTTAAGATTAACCGTAACGTACGCCGTGCGGTGTTCCTCGGCATGCTGCTCCAGGCGATGCAGCAGTTCACCGGGATGAACATCATCATGTATTACGCCCCGCGCATCTTCAAAATGGCAGGTTTCACCACCACCGAACAGCAGATGATTGCCACGCTGGTTGTCGGGCTGACCTTTATGTTCGCCACGTTCATTGCGGTATTTACGGTGGACAAAGCCGGACGCAAGCCGGCGCTGAAGATTGGTTTTAGCGTGATGGCGATCGGCACGCTGATCCTCGGCTACTGCCTGATGCAGTTTGATAACGGCACCGCGTCCAGCGGGCTGTCGTGGCTCTCCGTTGGCATGACCATGATGTGCATCGCCGGTTACGCAATGAGCGCCGCGCCGGTGGTGTGGATCCTGTGTTCTGAAATTCAGCCGCTGAAGTGCCGCGACTTTGGTATTACCTGCTCCACCACCACCAACTGGGTGTCGAACATGATCATCGGCGCGACCTTCCTGACGCTGCTGGATTCGATTGGTGCCGCCGGCACCTTCTGGCTCTATACGGTGCTGAACGTGGCGTTTATTGGCGTGACGTTCTGGCTGATCCCTGAAACCAAAGGCGTGACGCTGGAGCATATTGAACGCAAGCTGATGGCAGGGGAGAAATTGCGGAACATCGGCGTGTGATTTTATCGCCCGGTGGCGCTACGCTTACCGGGCCTAAGGGTTCGAGTAGGCCGGGTAAGGCGAAGCCGCCACCCGGCTTGGTTTTTACCGCATCGCGCGTCTCAAAATACGCTCTGCCTGACGCTGGAAGTCAGCCGCCGTCTCTTCCACGGTTTTCTGGCCGTAGTCGATATACTGCAGAGACGTACCGAACTGGGCCACAATCTGCGGATCGTCAAAGTATGGCGACACGGAAAGTTTCGCAGGCAGCGACTGCGCCAGGCGCAGGCCCGCTACGGAAGGATCGCTCTCTTTGATGGTGCCGTCTTCGGTCAGGAACTGCACCGCCGCTTTGCTCAGCGGTACGCCGCGCTCCAGGCCCAGCGTATCCACACCCTCTTTGCTGTTCAGCAGGAAGTTAATCAGCTTCGCCGCCGCTTCCGGGTTTTTGGTGGATTTACCAATCGACAGCATCTGCGCTGGCTTAAAGAACAGGCCCGCATCGGTTGCGCCCGGCAGCATAGGGTAGCTGCCCAGCTCCAGCTTCGCCGGTGGCTTCAGGTTGTCGGAATACTTGTTGATGGTGGAGTTCCACATGTAGGTGCCGCCCCATTCGCCCTGGATCCACGGCTTCATCTCGTACATGTTGCTCTTGCCAAACGACGCATAGTATTTGGTATCCGGCATCACGTGGCTATCCACCAGCTTTTTGTAGGTCTGGAAGAACTCCACCCACTGATCTTTGCTGTAGCTGAATTTTTTGGTTTTCTCGTCCACGGCAGGAATGTTGTACTTCTGGATCATGTACGAGTTCAGCAGCGCCAGCGTGTCCTGATGCTCCAGCACGACCGGGTAGTACTGCTTGCCAAGCTTGGTCTCGAACGTCTTGCCCGCCGCCATCAGCTCGTCCCAGGTTTTCGGATATTCAACGCCCGCTTTTTTCCAGGTCTCGTCGTTGAAGTAGAATACGCGCGCGGTCACGGAGATCGGAATGCCGTTCAGCTTGCCGTTCACGGTGGTGGACTGCAGCTCTTTTGGATCGAACTGCGTCAGGTCGATGACGTCCTTCATCTTGTTCAGATCGTAAAAGCCGTCGCCGGTTTTGGAGAAGATCGGCAGCCAGTTCCAGTTAGTCTGCATCACGTCCGGCTCGGTGCCGCCCGCGATCTGGGTGGTCAGGCGCGAGAGATGGCCGTCCCAGCCGGTGTACTCTGCCTTCACGTTGATGTCTGGGTTCTGTTTATGGAACTCTTCCAACGCCTTCAGCGTGACCTGGTGACGACCGTTGCCGCCCCACCAGGACATACGTAAATCAACATCTTGCGCCATCGATGGCAAAGCGGTAAGGCCCAGGGTCGCGGAGATTGCTGCGCTTAAAAGCACTTTTTTCATTTTTATAACTCCATCAGAGAGAGAGGTTCTGTTCAGTTTTTGCGTCAAAAATATGACACTTATTCATATCAAACGTGAAGTACACCTTGCGATGAAGGCCTTTATCGATCATTGGCTTAGCTTCATCGGAAGGAATTCGGGCGGTCAGTTCATAGTCCGCAACTTTCAGGTACACAAAGAATTCGTGGCCCATGTTCTCGACGCGCACCATCTCGCCGCTGCAGCCGCCGTCCTGGAACGGCTCGTCAGAGAGCGACACGAACTCCGGGCGCACGCCGTAGAAGACCTCCTGACCGGCCCAGGCAGACACTTTCTCCTGCTTCTCGGCGTTTAGCGGCATGGTTTCATTGCCGATGGCGATATGCAGCTGCCCCGCGTTGTCCACCAGCTGGCACTTGCGAATGTTCATCTCCGGCGCGCCGATAAAGCCCGCCACGAACATGTTCTTCGGCTTGTGGTAGAGGTTATCTGGCGTATCAACCTGCATGATGTGGCCGAGCTTCATCACGCAGATACGGTCGCCCATGGTCATCGCTTCGGTCTGGTCGTGGGTGACGTACACGGTGGTCGCCGGTTTACCGGATTGCTTCAGCTGCTTGTGCAGGTCCGAAATACGGATACGCATTGAGGCGCGCAGCTTGGCGTCGAGGTTGGATAGCGGCTCGTCGAACAGGAACACGTCCGGCTTTTTCACAATCGCGCGGCCTACCGCCACGCGCTGCGCCTGGCCGCCGGAAAGCTGGCGCGGCAGGCGGTCGAGCAGCTCCTCCAGCTCCAGGATTTTGGCGGCTTCATTCACCTGGGCTTCAATCTGATCTTTCGGCAGCTTGCTCAGCTTCAGGCCGAAGGCCAGGTTCTCGCGCACCGTCATGTGCGGATAGAGCGCATAGTTCTGGAACACCATCGCTATCCCGCGCTCCTTCGGCGCGAGGTTGTTCACGATCTTATTGCCGATACGCACTTCGCCGCCGCTGATGGTTTCCAGCCCGGCCAGCATGCGCAGGGTGGTGGATTTGGCGCAGCCGGACGGCCCGACGATCACCATGAATTCCCCTTCGGAGATGGAAAGGTCGATAGCATGTACCGCTTTGAAGCCGTTGGAGTAAACCTTTTCCAGTTTGTTGAAGATAACTTCAGCCATGATATTTCCCTCTTAACCTTTAATTCCGCTGCTGGTAACGCCCTGTACGAAGTAGCGCTGTGCCAGGAAGAAGACAATGATGGATGGCAGAATGGAGATGCTCGCCATTGCCAGAATTTCGTTCCACGGCGCACCCTCGGTGACGTCGATGGACATTTTCAGAGCCAGTGCAATCGGGTATTTGTCCACGCTGTAGACGTAAATCAGCGGCCCGATAAAGTCGTTCATTGACCACATGAACTGGAACAGGGCGACGGAGATAATGGCCGGCTTCAGGATCGGCACCACCACGTACCACAGCACCTGGAAGGAGTTACAGCCGTCAATTTGCGCCGCTTCCTCCATGTCACGCGGTACCCCGCGCAGGAACTGGATCAGCATGAAGACGAAGAACCCCTGCGTGGCGAAGGCCAGCGGCAGGTACAGCGGCATGTAGCTGTTGAGCATGCCCATTTCACGGAACATCAGGTACTGCGGGATCAGCAGCACGGTGCTGGGCAGCAGCATGGTGGTGATGAGCGTGGCGAACCAGAATTTCTTCCACGGGATCTCGAAGCGGGCAAAGCCGTACGCCACGATGGTGGAGGAGATAATGGTCAGGATCACTTTCGGGATCACATACTTGAACGTGTTCAGCATGTAGTGACCGAAGTTGTACTCGGTCCCGGTTTTCCAGCCGTTCACGAAGCCGTCCCAGGTGGCGTGTGCGGGCCACAGGCTGAGGGTGGTGAAGATCTCGTGGTTCGGTTTGAACGACGCCGAGAACATCCACACCAGCGGGTAGAGCATCAGCAGGCCGACAAACAGCAGGATCACATAGCGAATGCTGGCGTTGATTTTCTCTCTGCGCAGCGTGCGCGCCACTTCGCGCTCGGCAACGCTTCTTGCCGTGGAGAGTTGTGGGATATCAGCCATTTTTGCCTCCTTTATCGGCGGAGTAGAAGACCCAGTATTTCGACGACTTAAAGGCGATACCGGCAAAGACGGCGACCACCAGGAACAGGATCCACGCCAGCGCGGCGCCGTAGCCCATATCGAAGTATTTGAATGCGGTGTCGTAGATGTAGAGCGAGAACAGGTAGGTCGAATAGGTTGGCCCGCCGCCGGTAATTACGTACGGCCCGGTAAATTCCTGGAACGCCTGGGTAGTCTGCATGATGAAGTTAAAGAAGATCACCGGCGTAATCAGCGGTACGGTCACTTTCGTGAACATCTGCCATTTGGATGCGCCGTCGATCATCGCCGCTTCGTACTGCGATTGCGGAACGTTTTGCAGCGCCGCCAGGAAGATCACCATCGCAGAACCAAACTGCCAGACGCGCAGCAGGGTAACGGACATCAGCGCCAGCGACGGCTCGCCGAGCCAGTTCACCGGGTCAAAGCCAAACACGCCGATAAAGCTGTTCAGCAGACCATCAATAGCAAACAGCGCGCGCCACAGTACGGCAATGGCGACGGAGCTGCCGAGGATGGACGGAATATAGTAGGCAGTTCGGAAGAATCCGATGCCGCGTAATTTAAAGTTCAGAACAAACGCAATCCCTAATGCGAAGGCGAGCTTTAACGGAATGGTCAAAAATACGTAGGCAAAGGTAACGCCCATGGATTTCCAGAAGAGCGTGTCTTCGGTAAACATGTAGCGATAGTTTTCGATGCCGTTAAACACCGGCGGACTCATCAAATCGTAATCCGTAAAGCTGAGGAAAAACGATGAGACGAAGGGGAAAGCCGTGAAGAGTATCAGCCCAATTATGTAGGGCGATATCCACGCTAACCCCAGCAGCTTGTTTTCATTCATACATACCTACCTGGCGATCAATGGTTAAAACGGAATCTGCTTTTGTTACGATTTCTCATGCACGAAACGCCAGCATGAGAGGGAATATTCAGGGCCGTGCGTATAACGTTTAATTCGTTACAAATTGTTTTATAACGTTTTTCTGTGATTATCGCTGTCAGGCGCGGTTTGAGTTTCAAACCAGGCGAACCAGCGTTCTTGAATACTAAAACATCGTTTTATTTTATTTTATTGCTATTTGTTTCTGCGTCATTCGCTTAATGATGGAAATGTGATCGAGGTCGAAACGGCGTTTCAATAAGGTGAGGGAGGTGGCATTTTTGCCTTATTTCGGGCGTTCAAATAAGAGCGGACGGATAAGAGGAAAGGTAAGCAGATGATGAGTAACAACAATACGCTTTGATAGCTAACTACTAATTCTGATAGTCGGTCTACAGATGGAGCAATCTGGCATTCAGATAATTCTTACTTTCTTGTATCATCGAATCAACGGAATCACACAGGCAGAAATTTACTGCATCCCCTAAAAGAAGAACGTTTATGTCAGCTATGGATTTCAAAAAAAACACGGACCTCGATTTTCCCCACTACACTACCCCGGCCGTCAGTGCTAAAGAGATCGACCTTCTGGGATTGTTAGATATCCTTCTTGCAGCGAAAAAACGCATCATTACCATTGCGTTTGCCTTCGCTTTGATTGGCCTGGCGATAGCATTTTTACTGCCGCAAAAATGGACCAGCAAGGCCGTGATTACCCCGGCAGAGCAGACGCAGTGGAACCCGTTACGCCAGATGATGGTTACGCTGCAGGTGCTGGACGTGGACGTAAAAATTTCCCGCCCGGACGTATTCAACCTGTTTATCAAAAAGTTTCAGTCACAGACCCTGCTTGAAGAGTATATGAAGAGCTCGCCGTACGTGATGTCTCAGCTCGAGGGCACACAGGTCGATCCGCAGGAGCTGCACCGTGCGGTGGTGGGCGTCTCTGAAAACATGAAAGCGAAAAATGACACGCAGGTAAAAGACGCCGATAAAGCGCCTTTTACCTCGTGGACGTTAAGCTTCACCGCGCCGACCGCCGAAGATGCCCAGACGGTGCTTGATGGCTACATCGACTATATCTCTCGCATCGTTGAGCAGGAGACGATGGAGAATATTCGTAACCAGATCGCCCTGAAAACCAAGGTGGTGCAGCAGCAGCTGGAGCTGGATCGCGTGCGTTTGACCAATATTCACAACACCAACCTGCAGCGTCTTAACTATTCGCTTGAGGTCGCCAACGCGGCGGGTATTAAGAAGCCGGTCTACAGTAACGGTCAGGCGGTTAAGGACGATCCGGATTATTCGGTGGCGCTAGGCGCTGACGGTATTTCACAGAAGCTGCAGATCGAGAAAAACATGAAAGATGTTGCAGAGCTGAACGCCGACTTCCAGAACCGTGAATATTATCTGGCGCAGTTGAAAAAATTATCCGTTGAGGACGTCAAGCTTGAGCCCTTTAAGTATCAGCTTTCGCCATCCATGCCGGTGAAAAAGGAGGGTCCGGGCAAAGGCCTGATTGTGATCCTGGCGGGTGTTCTGGGTGGGTTGCTCGCGTGCGGTAGCGTGCTGCTGCGCGAGGCGATGCTCGCCCGTAATCCGCTGCCGGAGCCGATAGCGGAACAAATCTAATTATGAAGAAGGGCGCTGATAACAGCGCCCTTTTTTATTTCAGGAAGTCTTCGCGTACCGGGGTAAAGGTATCCAGAAGTGTGCCAGGCTTGAGGCACACGCAGCCGTGCATCACGTGCGGCTCCTTGTAGAGCGTATCGCCCGCCGTTACCACATGCTTCTCTTCACCGATGGTGAACTCGAACTCGCCGGAAAGCACATAGGTGAGCTGCTCGTGCGGGTGGTTGTGCATTGGGCCGATCGCCCCCTGTTCAAAGTTGACCTCAACCGCCATCATCTTGCCGCCGTGCGCCAGAATGCGACGCGTCACGCCATTGCCCAGATCCTCAAGCGTCGTCTCTTTGTGGAAAATAAACATATCTCCGCCTTGTTATGATGTGAAACATTGTTTCATTTAATTTATATCACTCCGATTTAAAAAGAAACGACGTGACAAAGAACTGGAAACAGGATCACAAGTTTGCTTCACTGGGATAAACCTATAAGGAGGAATGATGAAAACAATCGGCCTGCTGGGCGGGATGAGCTGGGAGTCAACAATTCCCTATTACCGTCTGATTAACGAGGGCGTGAAGCAGCGTCTGGGCGGGCTGCATTCCGCTAGCCTGCTGCTGCACAGCGTGGATTTCCATGAAATCGAAGCCTGCCAGTCGAGCGGGGAATGGGATAAGGCCGGGGAGATTCTGGCGGAGGCGGCGCTGGGGCTGGAGCGGGCGGGCGCAAAGGGCATCCTGCTGTGTACCAATACCATGCACAAGGTAGCGGCGCATATTGAAGCACAGTGTTCGCTGCCGTTCCTGCATATTGCGGATGCCACCGGGCGGGCGATTGCGGCATCCGGGATGACGCGCGTGGCACTGTTGGGTACGCGCTATACCATGGAGCAGGACTTTTATCGTGGCCGTTTGCACAGCGAATTTGGCATTGAGAGCCTGATCCCGGACGAGGCTGACCGGGCGCGCATTAATCAGATTATTTTTGATGAGCTTTGCCTCGGCACCTTCAGCGAACCTTCCCGCGCGTATTACGCCAGCGTAATTGAGAAACTCGCGCAGCAGGGTGCCGAAGGGGTTATTTTCGGCTGCACGGAGATCGGTTTGCTTGTACCCGCCGAGCGCAGCCCGATCCCGGTGTTCGACACCGCAGCCATTCACGCCGCCGATGCCGTCGAGTTTATGCTTTCATAGTGGGTTTTGCAGGCCAGGTAAGCGCAGCGCAGCCTCACGCGCGTGCTCGATCAGATGCCCGGTAAAAGCGTCAACCAGCGCCGAAGCCGGGCGGTGCAGCGGGCGGATCAGGCTCACGGTGAACGGAACGGACACGCTAAAGCGGCGGATGACGATCCCGCTTCCGGCATAGTCCAGCGCCGTGAGGGGATTGACGACCGCGACGCCCACGCCCGCGCGCACCATGGCGCAAATTGACGCCGCGCTATGCGTTTCCACCACCATCCGCCGCTTCACCTGATGCTCGGCAAACAGCGCGTCCAGCAGCTGACGGTAGCTGTCGGTCTGCGACAGGCTAATGTAGTTCTCGCCGTGGAAATCAGCGGGCGTCAGCACCTCTTTGCTGGCAAGGGGATGGCCGGCGGGCAGCACGCAAACTTCGTCCAGCGAAAGCAGCTCCGTGCGCTCCGTGCCGGCAGGCGTGGCGAGGGTTTCCGTCAGACCCAGATCGTGACGCTGGGCCGACAGCCACTCTTCAAGCAGCGGCGACTCCTGCGGCACGATGGTGAGGTTGACCTCGGGGTATCGGGCCAGAAAAGGCTGCAGCAGCGCGGGCAGGAACGACTGGGAAAAAACGGGCAGGCAGACGATGGACAGCTCGCCCTGGCGAAACTCGCGCAGGCTCTCTGCCGCGCTCACAATCCTGTCCAGCCCGTACCACGATCGCTGTACCTCTTCGAACAGACGCAGGCCCTGAACCGTCGGGTGCAGTCGGCCTCGCGTGCGCTCGAACAGCTTCAGTTCCAGCACCTTCTCAAAGCGCGCCAGCTCGCGGCTGACCGTCGGCTGCGAGGTATGCAGCATCTGCGCGGCTTCGGTGAGATTGCCGGTGGTCATCACGGCGTGAAAAATCTCGATATGGCGGAGGTTAACGGCGGGCATAAGGCACCTGATGGCTGAACGTAATCCATATCATTTTTGCATAGACTCAGGATAAAACGATATTTTTTATTCCCTTCGGGCTGTGGCGTAATCAGGTAAAACAGTGATTACCCGGAGAAGACCATGCCACGCCCGCTGAACCAGACGGATACCGATTTGAACGCCGACAACCTGCTACGCCTGCCCGCCGAGTTTGGCTGCCCGGTGTGGGTCTACGATGCGCAGATTATTCGCGAGAAGATCGCCGCCCTGCATCAGTTTGACGTGGTGCGTTTTGCCCAGAAGGCCTGCTCCAATATTCATATTCTGCGCCTGATGCGCGAGCAGGGCGTAAAAGTCGACTCCGTCTCGCTGGGCGAAATCGAGCGCGCGCTGGCCGCCGGGTTTGATCCAAAAACCGATAGCGACGCGATCGTCTTTACTGCGGATCTGATTGACGACGCCACCCTGGCGCGCGTCCAAGAGCTGCAGATCCCGGTGAATGCCGGTTCTGTGGATATGCTGGAACAGCTGGGGCAGGTCTCGCCCGGTCACCGCGTCTGGCTGCGCGTGAACCCAGGCTTTGGTCACGGCCACAGCCAGAAGACCAACACTGGCGGAGAGAACAGCAAGCACGGCATCTGGTATGCCGATCTGCCTGCCGCGCTGGCGGTACTGCAGCGCTATAACCTCACGCTGGTAGGCATTCATATGCACATTGGTTCCGGCGTGGATTACGGCCACCTTGAGCAGGTGTGCGGAGCGATGGTGCGCCAGGTTATCGCGTTTGGTCAGGATCTGGAGGCGATCTCCGCCGGTGGCGGGCTGTCTATTCCTTACCGTGAAGGTGAAGAGGCGATCGATACCGATCACTATTACGGCCTGTGGAGCACGGCGCGCGACAACATCGCCGCCCACCTGGGTCATCCGGTGAAGCTGGAAATCGAGCCGGGCCGTTTCCTGGTGGCAGAGTCGGGCGTGCTGGTGTCGCAGGTGCGAAGCGTGAAGGAGATGGGCAGCCGTCACTTCGTGCTGATTGACGCAGGCTTTAACGACCTGATGCGTCCGTCCATGTACGGCAGCTATCACCACATTACGGCGCTGGCCGCCGATGGCCGCGATTTAACGCAGGCTTCGCGCGTTGAGACAGTTGTTGCCGGTCCGCTGTGTGAATCCGGCGACGTCTTTACCCAGCAGGAAGGCGGCAAAGTCGAAACGCGCCCGCTGCCTGAAGTGAAGCCGGGGGATTACCTGGTGCTGCACGATACCGGCGCGTACGGGGCGTCTATGTCGTCTAACTACAACAGCCGCCCGCTGCTGCCGGAAGTGCTGTTCGATCGCGGCGTGGCGCGGCTTATCCGCCGCCGCCAGACCATTCAGGAGCTGCTGGCTTTAGAACTCATCTGAGTAAAGTACGGCCCCGTTGTGACCGAGTCGCGCAGGACCAGCGTGCCGGTAAACGGCGGGATTGCTTCGACCGGCTGGTTTTTCGCCAGCCGGATCGCCTGATCGATAGCGGTGACGATCATATTGTCGATCGGCAGGTAGACCGACGATAGCGCAGGCTCCAGCCATTTCGCGCTGGGCGCATCGTCAAAGCCAAACAGCGAAATATCCTGCGGGATCTTAAGCCCGGCCTGGTGCAATGCTTTAGAGGCACCTAATGCCATATCATCGTTACAGGCAAACAGGGCGCTGAACGGTACCTTCTCGTCAATCAGCTCTTTGCACAGCTCATAGCCCCGCGTCATGCCCGCATCGCCGTACTTAATCCGCCGCTCGTCCAGACGAATGCCGTGCTTTTCCAGCGCCTTGCGATAGCCCATCAGGCGCGCTTTGCCGGTGGGGGTATGGATAGGCACGGTCATGCAGGCGATCTCGCGATGCCCCTGGCTTATCAGGTAATCTACCGCTTTGAAGGCGGCATCCTGCTGTTCGAAGAAGACGCAGCGATCCGGTGCCTGGCTGACTTCACGGTTGATCACCACCAGCGGCGTTTGCACGCTGTGGATCAGCTTGATGATCGCCTTTTCGCTCATGTAGCGGGTGTACAGCACGATGGCGTCGCATTTGCGATCGGCCAGCATCTGCACCGCCTGTTCTTCCTGCTCCGGCGCGTCGTGACCGTCGGTGACGATCAGCTGTTTACCGTGCGTCTCCGTCTGCCGCGAGGCCTGCTGCAGCAGGCGGCCAAAGTAAAAGCCGTCGAAGGTAGAAACCACCAGACCAATGCTGTTGCTGGTCTGGTTAGCCAGCGAGCGCGCGAGAAAGTTCGGGCGATAGCCCAGCTCTTCCATCGCAGCGAACACCTGCTTTCGCGTACTCTCTTTAACCTGACCCGTGCCGTTCAGCACGCGCGAGACGGTGGCCTTCGACACGCCCGCACGCAGTGAGACATCCAGCATTGTTGCCATTCGAAATTCCTGCTTCCCCGTTATGGTCTGCAGTTTAACACAGACCTCACGGCGCATAAGCGACGCGGGACCGGCAAAACCCCATGAGGATCACGCTTTTCAGCAACGATCTAACGGCGCGGAATAAATGGCTGAAAGTGGTATGCCAAATTGGTCAAAAATCGCAATCTGGAATACCTCTGGCGGCGTTGAGAGCTTAATCACAGAACAATCCGCATCATGAAGCTATTTTTGGTATGCCAATAGTATCCGGCTGTACACCTTATTCAATAAAAGCCCTTTTACTGAGGTATTACCCTATGGCATTACAGGAAAAACTGATCGACGCTCTGGGCAGTTTTGCCACCAAATTCAACAGCTATCGCTACATCATGGCGATCAAGTCTGCCTTTATTACCCTCATGCCGGTCATCATCGTTGGGGCATTCTCGGTGCTGATCTCCAACATGGTGCTGGACCCGAAAAACGGGCTGGCGAGCTTCCAGTCGCTGTCGTTTCTCGCCGCGCTAAAGCCGATCACCAGCGCGCTAAACTACGCCACGCTTAACTTCCTTAACATCGGCGCGGTATTTTTAATTGGCGTGGAGCTGGGGCGCATCAACGGGATCAAGTCCCTGTTTCCCGGCCTGCTGGCGGTGATCTGCTTTATCTGCGTTACGCCGACCACCGTGGAAATGCTGGTGGACGGCGAAATGCACGTGGTGAAAGACGTCCTGCTGCGCCAGTTCTCCGATACCCGCAGCCTGTTCCTCGGCATGTTTATCGCCATTCTCTCCGTTGAGGTTTACTGCTGGCTGGAAAACCGCAAGGGGCTGAAGATTAAGATGCCGGATACCGTACCGCCTAACGTGGCGGCGTCGTTTTCCGCCCTGATCCCGGCGATTATCACCACCACCGCGATCGCCACCTTTGGCTTCGTTTTCCACCAGCTTACCGGCATGTATCTCTACGACGCGGTGTATCAGGTGGTGCAGCAGCCGCTGGAGCGCGTGGTGCAGAGCCTGCCGGGTATCCTGTTGCTGATGTTTGTCGCCCAGCTATTCTGGGTGATTGGTATCCACGGCAACCAGATGATCAAGCCGATCCGCGAGCCGCTGCTGCTGGGGGCGATCACCGTCAACATGAGCGCCTTCGAGCAGGGCAAAGAGGTGCCGAATATCATCACCATGCCGTTCTGGGATGTGTACATGAGCATCGGAGGTTCCGGCCTGACCATCGGCCTGCTGATTGCGGTAATGATTGCCACCAAACGCAAGGAGATGAAGGAAATTGCCAAGCTCTCCATCGGCCCGGGCCTGTTTAACATTAACGAGCCGGTGATCTTCGGTATGCCAATCATGCTTAACCCGATCCTCGCCATTCCGTTCATCATCACGCCGCTGGTAACCGGCTCAATCGGTTACTTCGCCACCGTGACCGGCTTTGCCGGTAAAGCCGTGGTAATGGTGCCCTGGACCACGCCACCGCTGATTAACGCCTGGCTCTCTACTGCGGGTTCAATGGGGGCGGTCATCACCCAACTGATCTGCATCGTGACGGCGGTGCTGATTTATCTGCCGTTTGTGAAGATTGCTTCACGCCGTGCAGATCAGGCCGCGCTGCAGCAAGCTACCGACAACGCATGAGGACGCGATGAGTACAAAACAGATAACCCTACCGCAGGATTTCATTCTTGGCGCGGCCGCTTCTGCCTGGCAAACCGAAGGGTGGAGCGGTAAAAAGCCGGGGCAGGATTCGTGGATCGATCTCTGGTACAAGAACGATCGTCACGTCTGGCATAACGGCTTTGGTCCGGCGGTGGCGACCGATTTTATCAATCGCTTTCGCGAAGATGTGTCCCTGATGAAGCAGGCGGGGCTGACGCACTACCGCACCTCTATCAACTGGTCGCGCTTTTTAACCGACTATGAAAACGTGACGGTGGATGAAGAATACGCCGCCTATTACGACGCGCTGTTCGACGAAATGCACCGTCAGGGCATTGAGCCAATGATTTGTCTGGAGCATTACGAACTGCCGGGCGCGCTGCTGGAAACCTACGGCGGATGGGCGTCGAAGCACGTGGTTGAGCTGTTCGTTCGCTATGCGGAAAAGGTCTTTGAGCGCTTCCACGGCAAAGTCACCCGCTGGTTTAGCTTCAACGAGCCGATTGTGGTGCAGACCCGCGTTTACCTTGACGCGCTGCGCTGGCCGTACGAGCAGAACACCAGCACCTGGATGCGGTGGAACCACCATAAGGTGCTGGCGACGGCGAAGGTCGTGAAGCTATTTCGCGAGAAGGGTTATGACGGTTCGGTGGGCTGTATTCTCAATCCGGAAGTGACCTATCCGCGCTCCCGCGCGCCGCACGACGTTAGGGCAGCGGAGATTTACGATCTGTTCTATAACCGCGTGTTTCTCGACCCGCTGGTACACGGGCGCTATCCGCAGGAACTCTTTACCCTCCTCGAGCATCATCAGGTTGAGTGGGATTACACGGCGGAGGAGCTGGCGCTGATCGCTGAAAACACCGTGGACGAGCTGGGCATCAACCTCTATTACCCGCACCGCGTTAAAGCGCCTTCCCGCGCCTGGCACCCGGACACGCCGTTCCACCCGGCCTACTACTACGAGCCGTTTGAGCTGCCGGGGCGACGGATGAACAGATCCCGCGGCTGGGAAATTTATCCGCGCATCATCTACGACATGGCGATGCGGATAAAAAATGACTACCGCAACATCGACTGGTTCGTGGCGGAAAGCGGCATGGGCGTGGAAAACGAAGCGCAGTTTCGCAACCGAGACGGCATTATTGATGACGCATACCGCATAGACTTTATCAGTGAACACCTCTACTACGCGCTGCTGGCGCGGGAGGAGGGGGCAAACTGCCACGGCTATATGCTGTGGGCCTTCACGGATAACGTCTCGCCGATGAACGCCTTTAAAAACCGCTACGGGTTGATTGAAATCGATCTGGACAACAATCGCGCCCGGCGGCCAAAAAAATCGGCTTCCTGGTTCCGGCGGCTGCGCGACGAGCGCGTGCTTACCCTCAGCGTTGACGATGAATGGAAGTGAGCCTTCTGGTAAAATAGTGCACAAACTGGCCGGGAGGACGCCCGGCCTGCGCATTAACTGAAAAACAGGTGAAAACGTGGATAAGGCTGTCATCCTGCCGGAAAAAAAACAGTACCAGGAAATTGGCGAGGATTTACGGGCGCAAATTATCCAGGGGCATTATCCCGTGGGATCGCGCCTGCCGCCGGAGCGCAACATTGCTGAGACCTATGGCGTAAGCCGCACCATCGTGCGCGAAGCCTTGCTGATGCTGGAGCTGCAGGGCACGGTGGATATCCGCCAGGGCTCCGGCGTCTACGTGATGCGCATCCCTGAAGAGCACGAAAACGAGGAGGAGCGTTTCCTCAACAGCGACGTGGGCCCGTTTGAGATTTTACAGGCGCGCCAGCTCCTCGAAAGCAACATCGCCGCCTTTGCCGCCAAAATGGCAACGCGCGCCGATATCGACAACCTGCGCCGCATCATCGAGCAGGAGCAGCGGGCGATTGCCGCCAACGACAACAGCCAGGATAACAATAAAATGTTTCACCTGGTGCTGGCGGGGGCGACGCAAAACCAGATGCTGCTGGCGACGGTCGAGAGCGTCTGGCATCACATGGACAGCAGCCCGCTGTGGCAGCAGTTCAACGTCCATATTGCCAGCCGGGCGTATCGCCTCAAATGGCTGGGCGACCGCCAAACCATTCTCGCCGCGCTGCGCCGTCGCGACGTGATGGGCGCCTGGCAGGCGATGTTCCAGCATCTGGAAAACGTGAAGAAGAGCCTGCTCGAATTATCCGATGAAGATGCGCCAGATTTTGACGGCTACCTTTTTGAATCCGTTCCGATTTTTCAGGGAAAGCTGGTGTGAATATTCTGCCGCTCTATGCCGCGCCGCAGTATGCCGATCGGGTGATTGACTGGATCTGGCGTGCTTTTGGCGACGGGCTGCCGCGTGAGTTTTTCCACAGCGTTATCGATCACAGCCAGACGCCAGGCGCATTGCCGCTGACCTTTATTGCCGTTGAGGATGAGCAGCTTCTGGGCACCGTGGGACTATGGCGCTGCGATCTTATTACTCGTCAGGATCTGTACCCCTGGCTGGCGGCGCTGTACGTCGATGACGCGGCGCGCGGAAAAGGGCTGGCGGGGAAGCTTCAGGAGCACGTTATCGCGTATGCCGCGCAGGCCGGGTTTACCGAGCTGCACCTGTGGTCTGCCTGCCGCGACTTCTACGAACGTTACGGCTGGCAGTACATTGGCGATGCGCTGGAGTACCCGGATAAAACAGTACACCTCTATCGTTATTCGCTCTGCGCTTCGGCAGGCGAAGTAACGGAGTGACGGCGTACTAACGTTGGGCTGAACAGGTGCGTGATTTCCGGCGGCTGCCGCTGTTCCGCCAGCGCTAACGCCAGCTCCGCTGCCTGCGTTGCCATGGTGATAATCGGGTAACGCACGGTGGTCAGGCGAGGGCGCACGTAGCGTGAGACCAGCACGTCATCGAACCCAATCAGCGAAATTACTGCCGGAACATCAATACCGTTGTCGTTTAACACGCCCATCGCGCCGGCGGCCATCGAGTCGTTATAGCTGGCCACTGCGGTAAAATTGCGCCCGCGTCCGAGTAATTCCGTCATCGCCTGTTCGCCACCGCTCTCGTCTGGCTCACCGTAGGCCACCAGGCGATCGTTGCACGGCAAACCGTTTTCGCGCAGCGCGTCGTAATAGCCCTGCAGGCGATCTTCCGCGTCTGAAATCGGGTGATTCGAGCAGAGGTATCCGATGCGGGTATGGCCCTGCTGGATCAGGTGACGGGTTGCAAGCCACGCGCCGTAGCGGTCGTCGAGCGCCACGCAGCGTTTTTCAAAGCCGGGGATAATTCGGTTGATAATCACCATCCCGGGGATCTGCTTCATCAGGTGAATCAGCTCGTCATCAGGGATCATTTTGGCGTGGACAACCAGCGCGGCGCAGCGATGGCGAATCAGCTGTTCGATGGCCTGGCGTTCTTTTTGCTGGTTGTGGTAGCCATTGCCGATCAGCAAGAAATTGCCGGTGTGATAAGACACCTGTTCAACGGCCTTAACCATTGCGCCAAAAAACGGGTCCGAGACATCGCCCACCACTAGCCCGATGGTTTCGGTAGATTGCTGAGCAAGTGCGCGGGCATTGGCGTTGGGATGGTAATTCAGGTTTTCCATGGCGCTTTGCACTGCCTGGCGCGATGCGTCACTGGCTTTGGGGGAGTTGTTAATGACGCGTGAGACGGTCGCAACGGAAACTCCTGCCAGACGAGCCACATCCTTAATTGTCGCCATTTAATACCTTCTTAGTGGGGTAAGCGTTTACACATCAACTAGTGTTGCGGAAAAGTCCCGCGCATTCAAGGGGAGGGAGATTTGGTCATTCACAAACGTGATGCAGACCAGAGCGTGACCGTGTAATCGTTACACGCTTAACCATGTCTAAATAATGTCAATCCGAACCTTTAGTTACACTTTGCCTCAGGCTGTTGCGATTGTCCGATAGCGGGATGAGGATGGGATTGATAGAGTCGAGATCCCAGAGGTATTGATAGGTGAAATCAACTCCGGTTGATTGACACGATTTACACCAACCTGCGTTTATACGCAGGTTTTTTTTTGCCCGTCATTCAACCTGTAACAGCAAACGAGAATATTCACACCTGGTTGCATTTCGGCTTATTCCCTTGCGTTTTCCCGCTGGCGAAGCCGGGTAGCAAGAGCCACAATCAGGATCCCAGAGGTATTGATTGGTGAGAATTCTTAGTACGGTTTCGTACTCATCTCTTGCACCAGCCTGCGCGGATGCGCAGGTTTTTTTTCGCCTCAATTTTTGCTGTCGCCCCCTCTCCACTTCTCGTGTAATCTGCCAACAATTAATAACCCTCCATACTGGCTGGCAAAGGGAGTTGAGATGCTTTTTGGGTTCTTCCGTACACTGTTTCGTGTCCTTTTCCGCGTCCGCGTCACTGGCGATGCCCAGGCGCTTCGCGGCGAACGCGTGCTTATCACGCCAAACCACGTGTCGTTTATCGACGGCATACTGCTGGCGCTATTTCTGCCGGTGCGGCCCGTTTTTGCCGTGTACAGTTCCATCAGTGAAAAATGGTACATGCGCAAGCTGGCGCCGCTGATCGATTTTGTGCCGCTCGACCCTACAAAACCGATGATGATCAAACATCTGGTGCGCCTGGTTGAACAGGGCCGGCCGGTGGTCATTTTCCCAGAAGGGCGTATCTCGGTGACGGGTTCGCTGATGAAAATCTATGACGGTGCCGGATTCGTTGCGGCGAAGTCAAAAGCCACGGTGGTGCCGCTGCGTATTGAAGGCGCAGAGCTGACCCACTTTAGCCGCCTGAAAGGGCTGGTGAAGCAGCGTCTGTTCCCTAAGATTACCCTGCACATTCTGCCACCGACCACGTTACCGATGCCTGAGGCACCGCGAGCCCGCGATCGCCGCAAAATCGCCGGTGAAATGCTGCACCAGATTATGATGGAAGCGCGCATGGCCGTACGCCCGCGCGAAACGCTGTATGAATCGCTGCTGTCGGCGCAGTACCGTTATGGCGCAAAGAAGAACTGCATTGAAGACATCAACTTCACGCCGGATACCTACCGCAAGCTTTTGACCAAGACGCTGTTTGTTGGCCGTATTCTTGAGAAGTACAGCAAGCAGGGGGAAAAGATCGGCCTGATGCTGCCGAACGCGGGCATCAGCGCCGCCGTGATTTTTGGCGCCGTTTCTCGCGGGCGTATTCCGGCTATGATGAACTATACGGCGGGCGTGAAAGGGTTGACCAGCGCGATTACCGCGGCGCAAATCAACACCGTGTTCACCTCCCGCCAGTTCCTTGATAAAGGCAAGCTGTGGCATCTGCCGGAGCAGCTGACGCAGGTGCGCTGGGTCTTCCTGGAAGATTTAAAAGCCGACGTCACCACCGGCGACAAGCTGTGGATATTTGCTCACCTGCTTGCGCCGCATCTCGCGCAGGTGAAGCAGAAGCCGGAAGACGACGCGATTATCCTCTTTACGTCCGGTTCTGAAGGCAACCCGAAAGGGGTCGTTCACAGCCACAAGAGCATTCTGGCGAACGTCGAGCAGATCAAGACGATCGCTGACTTTACCGCGAATGACCGCTTTATGTCGGCACTGCCGCTGTTCCACTCCTTTGGCCTGACCGTCGGCCTCTTCACGCCGCTGCTAACGGGTGCGGAAGTGTTCCTTTACCCAAGCCCGCTGCACTACCGCATCGTGCCGGAGCTGGTCTATGACCGTAACTGTACCGTGCTGTTCGGTACATCAACGTTCCTCGGCAACTACGCCCGCTTCGCCAATCCGTATGACTTCTTCCGCGTGCGCTATGTGGTTGCAGGCGCTGAAAAACTTCAGGACAGCACCCGCCAGATCTGGCAGGACAAGTTTGGCCTGCGCATTCTGGAAGGCTATGGCGTGACGGAGTGTGCGCCTGTCGTATCGATCAATGTCCCGATGGCGGCGAAGCCGGGCACCGTTGGCCGCATTTTGCCGGGGATGGACGCGCGCCTGCTGGAGGTGCCGGGCATTGAGAACGGTGGCCGCCTGCAGCTGAAGGGGCCTAACGTGATGAACGGCTATCTGCGCGTGGAGAACCCGGGCGTGCTGGAAGCGCCAACGGCGGAAAACGTCAATGGGGATATAGAGACCGGCTGGTACGACACCGGCGATATTGTTCGCTTCGACGAGCAGGGCTTTGTGCAGATCCAGGGGCGCGCTAAACGCTTCGCCAAAATTGCGGGTGAAATGGTTTCGCTGGAGATGGTTGAAATGCTGGCGACGGCGGTTTCTGCCGACAAACTGCACGCGACGGTGGTGAAGAGCGATGCCAGCAAAGGCGAGGCGCTGGTGCTGTTCACTACGGACAGTGAGCTTAAGCGCGACCAGCTGCTTAAACATGCGCGCGAGCACGGCATCCCCGAGCTGGCGGTGCCGCGCGATATTCGCTATCTCAAGCAGCTTCCTGTACTGGGCAGCGGTAAGCCCGATTTCGTCACCCTAAAAGGCATGGTTGAAGAGGCGGAAAAGCAAAATGCGTGAGTCAGTACACACTAACACTTCAATCTGGTCGAAGGGCATGATGGCGGTCATTGCGGCGCAGTTTCTCTCTGCGTTCGGCGATAACGCGCTGCTGTTTGCCACCCTGGCGCTGCTGAAAGCCGAGTTTTACCCCGACTGGAGCCAGCCGATCCTCCAGATGGTGTTTGTGGGTGCTTACATTATCTTTGCGCCTTTTGTGGGGCAGGTGGCGGACAGTTTCCCGAAAGGTCGGGTGATGATGTTTGCCAACGGCCTCAAGCTGCTGGGGGCCGCGAGCATCTGCTTTGGTATCAACCCGTTTATCGGATATACGCTGGTGGGGATCGGTGCTGCCGCTTACTCTCCGGCCAAGTACGGTATTCTGGGCGAGCTCACAACCGGCGATAAGCTGGTGAAAGCCAACGGCCTGATGGAGTCCTCCACCATTGCCGCTATCCTGATTGGTTCTGTCGCGGGCGGAGTGCTGGCGGACTGGCATGTGCTTGCTGCACTGAGCGTCTGTGCCGTGGTATACGGCGGGGCGGTTATTGCTAACCTGTTCATTCCCAAACTGGCGGTGGCACGTCCGGGGCAATCCTGGCGCTTCAGGCCGATGACCGGCAGCTTCTTTAACGCCTGCCGCGTGCTGTGGCGTAACGGTGAAACGCGCTTCTCGCTGATGGGCACCAGCATGTTCTGGGGCGCGGGCGTGACGTTGCGCTTCCTGCTGGTGCTGTGGGTGCCGGTGGCGCTGGGGATCGTGGACAATGCTACCCCAACTTACCTTAACGCGATGGTTGCGGTCGGGATTGTCGTTGGGGCCGGCGCTGCGGCAAAACTGGTTACGCTTGAGACGGTGGCGCGCTGTATGCCTGCGGGCATCCTGATTGGCGTTGGCGTGCTGTTCTTCTCGCTCCAGCATGCGTTATTACCCGCGTATGCGCTGCTGATCCTGATTGGTATCCTGGGCGGGTTCTTCGTGGTGCCGCTGAACGCGCTTTTGCAGGAGCGGGGAAAACACACCGTTGGAGCCGGGAACGCCATCGCCGTGCAAAATCTCGGCGAAAACATGGCGATGCTCCTGATGCTGGGGCTTTATTCGCTGGCTGTGAAGGTTGGCGTGCCGGTTGTGGCCATTGGCGTCGGGTTTGGCGCGCTGTTTGCGCTGGCGATTACGTGGCTGTGGGTCTGGCAGCGTCGGCGTTCATAAGTGCTGCCTGATGCCCTCACCCCGGCCCTCTCCCACAGGGAGAGGGGGCAAACCCTAAAAACGGCAACGTGCGTTGCCGTTTTGCTTTTATTACGGTGCCGGGTATGTGTATACCTGATGCACCGCTTCAATTTCCGCTAACACCTCTTCACTCAGGTTCAGATGGAAACTCTCAATGTTTGTTTTCAGCTGATCCATCGTCGTTGCGCCCAGCAGGGTGCTGGCCACAAACGGCTGACGACGCACGAAGGCGAGCGCCATCTGCGCAGGGTCAAGACCGTGACGCTTCGCGATGTCCACATACGCCGCGACGGCTTTTTGGGTTTGCTCACCGCTGTAGCGGGTAAAGCGGCTGAAGAGCGTATTACGCGCGCCAGCAGGCTTTGCGCCGTTCAGGTATTTGCCCGTCAGCGTGCCAAAGCCCAGGCATGAGTAGGCGAGCAGCTCCACCTCTTCATACTGCGTCACTTCCGCCAGACCGACCTCATAGCTGCGGTTAAGCAGGCTGTAGGGGTTCTGGATGGTGACGATACGCGGCAGGTCGTGCTTATCGGCCAGGTGCAGATAGCGCATCACGCCAAACGCGGTTTCGTTCGAGACGCCAATGTAGCGGATCTTGCCCGCGCGCTGACACTCGGTAAGGGCTTCCAGCGTTTCCAGCAGTGAGACCGCCGGGGCGTTCTCATTCCAGCTGTAGCCCAGCTTGCCAAAGCAGTTGGTTGGGCGCTGCGGCCAGTGAACCTGGTAGAGATCGAGATAATCGGTTTGCAGGCGCTTCAGGCTGGCATCCAGCGCGGCGCGGATGTTTTTGCGATCGAGGATCTGGTTAGGGCGGATCCCGGCATCGTTATTGCGCGAGGGGCCGCTAACTTTCGAGGCAACGACCAGCTTTTCACGATTGCCGCGTTTTGCCAGCCAGTTACCCACGTAGGTTTCGGTCAGCCCCTGCGTCTCAGGGCGAGGAGGAACGGGGTACATCTCCGCGACATCAATCAGGTTAATGCCCTGGCTGACGGCATAATCAAGTTGTGCATGGGCATCGGCTTCGCTGTTTTGTTCACCAAATGTCATCGTGCCCAACCCCAGCTGGCTAATCTCCAGAGCGCTATGGGGGATACGGTGATAGTGCATAGCCGGCTTCCTTAGTAAACATGTGGATCGCGTCAGGGGCTTCCCGACAAAGGAATATAAACATGGCAGAGGGGAGGCAAAAGGGGAAGAGAAAAATCAAAAAGGCCAGCAGGGTACTGACCTTTATCCATTTATCGTTCGATAATCTGCGAAACTTCGTCGCGATTGATTTGCATGTTATTCCCTTCCCGATCGCGGTAGCTGACCAGGCCGGTATCGTCGTCGACTTCAGGCTTGCCGTCGGTCAAAATCATCCGACCGTCTTTTGTCGACATCACGTAATCACTGCTACAACCCGAGACAGCAAATGCTAAACCGACTGCTGAAATTAACACTGCCCATTTTTTCATCGTTATCGTCCTCACCTGGCTCGTATCAAATCATAGTGTAGTAATAACCTGATATTTCGACAGGAGGAAGCGGTAAAATCTTAAAAACCAGGCGATTGTGTTTGATAGCTCGCAAAATTCGTTAAAAACTTAGTTTTTGAGTAAGAAATGGCGAGCAAGCAGCGCGCTGGTGAAATTCTTTTTAAGGTAAAAACCGCGCGGTAACGTCAGTATGGATTCACCCCGCATGCCGACTGCCTCTGTCAGCGCCTTGCTGTTGGCCGCTTTCGGGCGGATCTGTAACACTTCGCCGTGTCGGGCGGTAATACGCTCTACCTGCCCGAGAACGATCATATCCATTAATTCCTCCCAGTCGAGGCGGAGCTGGCGATCCTCGTCCTCATCAGGGCTCCAGAGCAGCGGTGCCCCAACCCGGCGCTCGGCGAGGGGGATTTGGCGCTCTCCTTCGACCGGAACCCACAGAACACGCTTCAATTTATGGCGTACGTGGCTGGTTTCCCACGTCACGCCCGTATTACCCGTTAAAGGCGCAACGCAGACAAAGGTTGTTTCCAGCGGTTTACCGTTGCGATCGACAGGGATAGTTTTTAGCTCCACGCCCAGTGCCGCAAAATCTTGCTCAGGTTTACTTCCCGCGCTGGCGCCCAGCCATAGCTCAAGCAGCATGCCAATCCAGCCCTTATCGCGCTTGAGATCGTTTGGGATCGGTAAACCTGCCATTGCCGCCAGCTCGCCGAGCGAAAAGCCCGCCAGACGCTGCGCCTGGTCGATCAGCTGGGTTTCACTGGAAGGGGGTGAAAGCAATGGGGCAAGCGGGCGCATGACGTTAACCTTTTGATTAAAAAATGTACCAGGAAATTATCCCTTGTGGATAGAGTTTAACTTTTTCTGTATGAATATTCCATGTCACTGATTTATAGGTTTTTTTAAATTTTTTAGAGTAATCCGATACGGCTAAGCGCAGGGTTGTTCAAATCTGGTCACTGACAATGAACAGGATCTTACACCATGTTATCCACAGAAAAGTGGGATAACTGGGAATAACCCTCACTACTGTTTCAATTTACAGCCTTGACGTGCGATGAAAATCGAATTTTCACACAAATTGTGACTAACTTATTGGCACAATCTGTGGATAAAACCGACGCTGTTCGATCTTTCGTCAGTACGACGATCTCTGATGTGACGATCGTCACGTTATGGGCTCGGCGGTCTATGAAAATACAATTAACGCAATGAAATACATAGTATTATTTTTAATGTGTGGTCGGACGCTTTGGCCGGGCTTTTAGGTTGTCCATCGGTAATTCCATACTTCTTCACAACTATATCCACAGAAAAGGTGAATAAAATTGCCGTTATGGCGTCTCATCTGTTTATAACTCGCCTCATAATTGTGAGTTATTCAAATGTTATTAGGTTGCAAGCCTGTAAGAGAGTGGTTTACCGCCTCCCTGTAGTGTGAAACAATCATTTGTATATAAGGTTTAGTTTGGGGTAGTCCGGTGATTGATGACGATGGCTACCGCCCGAACGTAGGAATTGTAATTTGTAATCGTCAGGGCCAGGTGATGTGGGCCCGGCGATATGGTCAGCACTCCTGGCAGTTCCCACAAGGTGGGATCAACCCAGGAGAGTCCCCAGAACAAGCGATGTACCGGGAGCTGTTTGAAGAGGTCGGTTTAAGCCGAAAAGATGTTCGCATCCTGGCTTCGACCCGCAACTGGTTGCGTTACAAGTTACCGAAACGTTTGGTGCGTTGGGACACAAAGCCGGTTTGTATCGGCCAGAAACAAAAATGGTTTCTGCTGCAGTTGGTGGGCAACGATTCAGATATCAATATGCAAACCAGCAGTACGCCGGAATTCGATGGCTGGCGCTGGGTAAGCTATTGGTATCCTGTTCGTCAGGTCGTGTCGTTCAAACGCGACGTTTACCGTAGGGTGATGAAAGAGTTCGCAAGTGTTGTGATGCAGCTTCAGGAGACGCCTCCAAAGCCGCAGAGCGCACCTGCCTGGCGACGTAAAAGAGGTTAAGCTACGCAAATCATGCTCACCCGCTTGCGAGAAATAGTCGAGAAAGTGGCCAGTGCGCCTCGTCTGAACGAGGCGCTGAATATTCTGGTCACTGACATCTGTCTTGCGATGGAAACCGAAGTCTGTTCGGTGTATCTGGCCGACCATGACCGGCGATGCTATTACCTGATGGCGACCCGTGGCCTGAAAAAACCGCGAGGCCGTACCGTTACGCTCGCGTTTGATGAAGGTATTGTGGGCCTGGTTGGGCGTCTGGCTGAACCCATCAACCTTGCCGATGCGCAAAAACACCCTAGCTTCAAATATATTCCTTCCGTAAAAGAAGAGCGATTCCGCGCCTTCCTGGGCGTGCCGATTATCCAGCGTCGCCAGCTCCTCGGCGTGCTCGTAGTCCAGCAGCGCGAGCTGCGCCAGTACGATGAGAGTGAAGAGTCTTTCCTTGTGACGCTCGCCACGCAGATGGCCGCGATCCTCTCTCAGTCTCAGCTTGCTGCTCTCTTTGGTCAGTATCGTCACACGCGCATACGTGCGCTTCCGGCATCGCCGGGTGTCGCCATTGCTGAAGGCTGGATGGACGCAACTCTGCCTTTAATGGAGCAGGTGTACGAGGCCTCGACGCTTGATGAAGCGCTCGAACGCGAGCGTCTTACCGCTGCGCTTGAAGAGGCTTCCAACGAATTCCGCCGCTACAGCAAACGCTTTGCCGCGGGCGCGCAAAAAGAGACGGCGGCCATCTTTGACCTCTATTCTCACCTGCTTTCCGATGCCCGTCTGCGGCGGGAGCTGTTTGCTGAAGTCGATAAAGGCGCGGTAGCAGAATGGGCGGTGAAAAAAGTTATCGAGAAATTCGCCGAACAGTTTGCTGCGCTGACCGACGGTTATCTGAAAGAGCGGGCAGGTGATTTGCGCTCGCTGGGGCAGCGTCTGTTGTTCCACCTCGACGATACCATTCAGGGCGCAAATGCCTGGCCTAAGAAGTTTGTGCTGGTCGCTGATGAGCTTTCGGCAACGACGCTGGCCGAGCTGCCGCAGGACAGGCTGGCGGGCGTGGTGGTACGCGATGGCGCAGCCAACTCACATGCTGCCATTATGGTGCGCGCGCTGGGTATCCCGACGGTTATGGGCGCAGATATTCAGCCCTCGGTGTTGCACCGACGCACGCTGGTGGTGGACGGGTATCGCGGCGAGCTGCTGGTCGATCCTGAGCCGGTTCTGCTCCAGGAATACCAGCGCCTTATCAGTGAAGAGAATGAATTAAGCAAGCTGGCGGAAGATGACGTCAATCTGCCCGCACAGCTTAAAAGCGGCGAGCGGGTTAAAGTCATGCTCAATGCCGGTTTAAGCCCCGAGCATGAAGAGAAGCTCGGTAGCCGCATTGACGGCATTGGCCTATACCGCACGGAAATCCCGTTCATGCTGCAAAGCGGCTTCCCGTCTGAAGAGGAGCAGGTCGCGCAGTATCAGGGCATGCTGCAGATGTTCAACGATAAGCCCGTCACGCTGCGTACCCTTGACGTAGGGGCGGACAAACAGCTGCCGTATATGCCGATCAGCGAAGAGAACCCGTGCCTCGGCTGGCGAGGGATCCGCATTACCCTCGATCAGCCAGAAATATTCTTGATTCAGGTACGTGCCATGCTGCGTGCCAACGCGGCGACGGGAAATCTCAGCATTTTATTGCCGATGGTGACCAGCATTGACGAGATCGATGAAGCGAAGCGCCTGATCGAACGTGCGGGCCGTGAAGTGGAAGAGATGATCGGCTATGCGATCCCTAAACCGCGCATTGGCGTGATGCTCGAAGTGCCGTCCATGGTCTTTATGCTGCCGCAGCTGGCCAACCGCGTTGATTTTATCTCTGTCGGCACCAACGACCTGACGCAGTACATTTTGGCCGTTGACCGAAACAACACGCGCGTTGCCAGTATCTATGACAGCCTGCATCCGGCGATGCTCCGGGCATTAGCAATGATTGCCCGTGAAGCCAATCAGTACGATCTCGACCTGCGCCTATGCGGTGAAATGGCCGGAGATTCCATGTGCGTTGCGATCCTGATTGGTCTGGGGTTCCGCCATCTGTCGATGAACGGCCGCTCGGTTGCGCGTGTGAAATATCTGTTACGCCATATCGACATCGACGATGCCAGCGAACTGGCGGCCCGCAGTCTGGAGGCGCAGCTAGCCACCGAAGTGCGACACCAGGTTGCGGCGTTCATGGAGCGACGCGGCATGGGCGGCCTGATCCGCGGCGGCCGTTAAGCCCTCATCCCGCAGAAGAGGGCACCCGCGCACAATACCCTATACACATCTTTTACATCTCAGGCGCATCCTCTGCGCCTGCCTTATGCTATTATTCGCAACCTTGGAGCACCTGCCATCGGCGGGAATGCAATTCTACCGCTGTCCACTTTCAGCGGAATAACAACATCTTGTGGTGACAGATGAACAGTGGTTATCTGCATTTTCCGGAATTCGATCCGGTTATTTTCTCAGTAGGACCTGTCGCGCTTCACTGGTACGGTTTGATGTACCTCGTGGGCTTTATTTTCGCTATGTGGCTTGCGGGCCGTCGCGCCAGCCGTCCAGGCAGCGGGTGGACGAAAAACGAGGTCGAGAACCTGCTGTATGCCGGTTTCCTCGGCGTGTTCCTCGGTGGCCGCATTGGCTACGTCCTGTTCTATAACTTCCCGGTTTTCCTGAACGATCCACTGTATCTGTTCCGCGTCTGGGACGGCGGCATGTCCTTCCACGGCGGCCTGATTGGTGTGATCCTGGTGATGGTGATTTTCGCCAAACGTACCAAACGCAACTTCTTCCAGGTTTCTGATTTTATCGCACCGCTGATTCCGTTTGGTCTGGGTGCAGGCCGTCTGGGCAACTTTATCAACGGTGAACTCTGGGGCCGTGTCGATCCGAGCGTCTCTTTCACCATGCTGTTCCCGGGTTCACGTGCAGAAGACATTGCGCTGCTGCCGTCCCATCCCGAGTGGCAATCTATCTTTGATACCTATGGCGTTCTGCCTCGCCATATGTCCCAGCTGTATGAGCTGGCGCTGGAAGGCGTTGTGCTGTTTATCATCCTCAATATCTTCATCCGCAAACCGCGCCCGATGGGGGCTGTCTCTGGCCTGTTCCTGATTGGCTACGGCGCGTTCCGTATCATCGTCGAGTTCTTCCGCCAGCCGGATGCACAGTTTACCGGCGAGTGGGTACAGTACATCAGCATGGGGCAGATCCTCTCCATTCCGATGATTGTCGCGGGTGCCATTATGATGATTTGGGCGTATCGTCGTCGTCCACAGCAACAACTCTCCTGAGGAACCATGAAACAGTATCTTGAATTGATGAAAAAAGTGCTCGATGAGGGCACGCCGAAAAACGACCGCACCGGCACTGGTACGCTCTCCATTTTTGGCCACCAGATGCGCTTCAACCTGCAGGAAGGCTTCCCTCTGGTGACGACGAAGCGCTGCCACCTGCGCTCGATCATTCATGAACTGCTCTGGTTCCTGCAAGGCGATACCAACGTTGCGTATCTGCACGAAAACAACGTCTCCATCTGGGACGAGTGGGCAGATGAGAACGGCAACCTGGGTCCGGTTTACGGCAAACAGTGGCGCGCGTGGCCCACGCCAGACGGTCGCCATATTGACCAGATCAGCACCGTCATGAACCAGCTGAAAAACGACCCGGACTCGCGCCGTATCATCGTTTCTGCCTGGAACGTGGGGGAGCTGGACAAGATGGCGCTGGCGCCGTGCCATGCGTTCTTCCAGTTCTACGTGGCTGATGGCAAGCTATCCTGCCAGCTTTATCAGCGCTCCTGCGACGTGTTCCTCGGCCTGCCGTTTAACATCGCCAGCTATGCGCTGCTGGTGCATATGATGGCGCAGCAGTGCGACCTGGAAGTGGGTGATTTTGTCTGGACCGGTGGCGATACTCACCTGTATAGCAATCACATGGAACAGACACACCTTCAGCTGACCCGTGAACCGCGCGCGTTGCCAAAACTGGTTATCAAGCGTAAACCGGAATCAATTTTCGACTATCGCTTTGACGACTTTGAAATTGAAGGATACGACCCGCATCCCGGCATCAAAGCGCCTGTCGCGATCTGATACCGCAAATATTCACACAGCCGGCGCGTATTCGCGCCGGTTTTTTTTCGCCCGCATTTCGTTTCACGAGCCGTTATCCAGATCGCATGCAACGTGTTGCAACAGGCCATATTCTCTGGATGCCGCCTCGTAATCCTCCCATTCGTTCCTCGCGGCTTCCCCGGCGCTGCGCCACACTCCCGTCATGAAAAAAGAGAACGGCTTTACGCTTACTGAAATCATGGTTGCTATCGCCCTTGTCGCCATTCTTAGCGCTACGGGGATGTATGGCTGGGACAGCTGGCAGCACCAGCAGCGGCTTTGGCAAACCGCCGGGCAGGTGCGTGACTATCTGGTGTTTCTGCGCAATAACGCAAACCGATATAACCGTGACCACCAGGTAACCATTCAGAGAGAGGGAGAGAGCCTCTGTCTGGCAAGCTCTTTCGTGAAGGGTTGCGAGAAGGGCAATCCGTACGTAATGAGCCCGCTCTGGCCTGAGGTGACGTTTAGCGAGATAACGCCTTCATTAGGCTTCTATGGATTAAGGGATACCGCATGGGCAGGAAGGATACGGGTGCAAAGTCGGGCGGGAGAATGGCTAATAATCGTTTCAAACGGTGGTCGAATCAGGATGTGCAATGCTACAGGCGATCGGTCATGCCAATGAATCAGCAGGGCTTTTCCCTGGCTGAGGTCCTGATCGCGATGGCAATCAGCAGCGTGTTGCTACTAAGCGCATCGCGTTTTTTACCTGCCCTGCAGCAGGCCGTTTTGTTGCAGTCAGGCCAGCGGGAGCTTGAGGAGGAGGTCTGGCAACGCCTTTACGTCGTCGGCAAGCAGCTTCAACGGGCGGGTTTATGCGCCGGAAACTGCCAGGGGCAAGGACTGACAATTGCCAGACAGGGGAGTTGCGTCGTTGTGAAGTGGGATGCAAACAGCAACGGTCGCTGGGACACGGCCGCATCGGAAAACGAGAGTACGGGCTATCGCCTGGAGTCAGGGGCGCTGGAAACGTTGCGGGGGGCGAGCGGCTGCGAGGGAAAGGGGTGGGAAAAACTTACCGATCCTAATCGGGTGGTCATCCAGCAGTTTAAGGTGAGTCAAACGGAACGCGCCGGTTTTGCGCCAGAGCTGACCATTGCACTGACCGCTATTCGCAAAACTGAAAATAGTGCCCCTTATCAGGCGCGCTACGGGGTCACGGGGTTTAACCTGTGAACCGGCAGTGCGGAATGTCCTCTCTGGCGCTGGTTCTGCTTCTGCTGGTGCTCGGCACGCTCATCCTCACCGGCCTTAACCAGCAGCTTACCTCGTTCAGCACGCTGGTGGGCGGCGAGAGTCGCGCGGTTCAAATGCAGGCAACCGTACAGTCAGCGCTGGAGTGGGGCCGGGTTCAGCCCTGGTCGACAGAGACAGATCTCCAGTGCAAAAACGGCACCGCCTGGCGAGTGTGTTTGCGATTGCTCAGTGAGGCGCGGGTGTTGCTCATTGCCAGAAGCGATGATCTGCTGCTGTGGCGTACGGGGGAGGTGGTGGAGGGAAACATTCAGTTTTCGCGCCACGGCTGGAGTGATTTTTGTCCGCTTAAGGAGAGTGCGCTATGCCAGATACCCTGAACAGAGAAAATGGGTTCAGCATGGTTGAGGTATTACTGGCGATGATGCTGCTGGTCGTGGTGGTCACGGCATTGTCCGGATATCACCGGGCGCTGGCCGCACGTTTTACCTCGTTTAATCAGTACCGCCAGCTCTGGCATAACGTCTGGAACCAGTCGCTGCTGGAAGCCGATGCGCTACCTGACGGCTGGCAGGTCAAGCGGGTGCAGACAACGCAGTCCGGATGTGTCAGCATCACGGTTACACTTATTTCTCCTCTGGGGCGGCGCGGCGAGATGACGCGTCTGCATTGCCCGGTAAGCCAGTAGTCGGAGCGTCTATGTTAAGGGTCTACCACTCGAATCGTCTGGATGTGCTGGAAGCGCTGATGGAGTTCATCGTTGAGCGCGAGCGGCTCGACGATCCTTTTGAGCCTGAAATGGTGCTGGTGCAAAGCACCGGCATGGCGCAGTGGCTGCAAATGTCGCTTTCACGGAAATTTGGCATTGCGGCTAACATCGATTTTCCATTGCCCGCGAGCTTTATCTGGGAGATGTTTGTCCGCGTGCTGCCGGACATCCCTGAGCAGAGCGCGTTCAATAAGCAAAGCATGAGCTGGAAGCTGATGTCGCTGCTGCCTGATATGCTGACGCACGATGAATTCACTATGCTACGTCACTACCTCAGTGATGATACCGATAAGCGCAAGCTGTTCCAGCTGGCATCGCGTACCGCCGATCTTTATGACCAGTATCTGGTTTACCGCCCGGAATGGCTGACAAGCTGGGAGGCAGGTGAATTAGTTGAAGGCCTACCGGAAGCGCAAATCTGGCAGGCACCTCTGTGGAAAGCGCTGGTAGAACATACTGAGGCGCTCGGTCAACCCAAATGGCACCGTGCGAACCTTTACCAACGGTTTATCTCAATTCTGGAAAGCGCTTCCGAACGTCCGGCCCGGCTGCCGTCGCGCGTGTTTATTTGCGGTATTTCTGCTTTGCCGCCAGTCTACCTGAAGGCGCTAGACGCGCTGGGTAAACACATTGATATCCATATTCTCTTCACCAACCCGTGCAGAGACTACTGGGGTGATATTCAGGATTCGCGCTGGCTTTCGCGGCTGGTGACTCGCCAGAGAAAACGCCTCTTTGAAGAACGCGCCGTTCCTCTGTTTAAAGACAGCGAAACCGCCGCCCAGCTTTTCGATGAAAACGGGATTCAAAATCTGCCAAATCCCCTGCTCGCATCCTGGGGCAAGCTGGGGCGTGATTACATTCATATGCTCTCAGACATCACGTCGTCAGGTGACGGTGATGTGGATGCGTTCGTCGAGATCCCGCCGGACAGCCTGCTGCACAATATTCAGCTGGATATCCTGAATCTGGAAAATCGTGCGGTTATGGGAGTGACTGCGAAAGAATTTGAACGCAGCGACAGCAAACGAAAGCTGGATCCTGACGATCGCAGTATTACCGTTCACGTATGCCATAGCCCACAGCGTGAGGTTGAGATCCTCCACGACCGGCTGTTGGCCATGCTGCAGGACGATCCTGAGCTGACGCCGCGCGATATCGTTGTAATGGTGGCGGATATCGACAGCTACAGCCCCTTTATACAGGCTGTTTTTGGTAGCGCCACGGGCGAACGATACCTTCCTTATGCCATCTCTGACCGTCGCGCACGGCAGTCTCACCCGGCGTTACAGGCTTTCCTCTCTTTGCTTTCGCTGCCGGATAGCCGGTTTATCTCTGAAGACGTGCTGGCATTGCTGGATGTGCCCGTCCTGGCCGCGCGTTTCAACATTGATGAAGAAGGGCTGCGCTATCTTCGCCAGTGGGTCAATGAATCTGGCATTCGCTGGGGGATCGATGACGACAACGTTCAGGAGTTCGAACTTCCGCCTACCGGACAGCACACCTGGCAATTTGGCCTGACGCGTATGCTGCTGGGCTACGCGATGGAAAGCAGCCAGGGTGAATGGAACGAGGTTCTGCCTTACGACGAGTCCACCGGGCTTATCGCCGAGCTTGTCGGCCATTTAGCCTCGCTGCTGATGCAGCTCAACCGCTGGCGACGCGAGCTTATGCAGCCGCGACCGCTTGAAGAGTGGCTGCCAGTTTGCCGCGAGATGCTGAATGACTTCTTCCTGCCGGACGGTGAAACCGAAGCGGCGATGGCGCTCATTGAAAAGCAGTGGCAGGGGATCGTTGATGAGGGCGTTAATTCGCACTATTACGAGGCAGTTCCACTTACGCTTCTGCGCGATGAGCTGACTCAGCGTCTTGACCAGGAGCGCATCAGCCAGCGTTTCCTTGCGGGGCCGATCAACATTTGTACACTGATGCCAATGCGATCTATCCCGTTCAAAGTGGTTTGTCTGCTCGGCATGAACGACGGTATTTATCCACGCGCGCTCGCCCCGCTTGGCTTCGACTTAATGAGTCCAAAACCAAAGCGTGGCGACCGTAGCCGCCGTGACGATGACCGTTATCTGTTCCTGGAAGCGCTCATTTCTGCCCAAAGCAAACTGTACATCAGCTATATCGGTCGTTCGATTCAGGACAACAGCGAGCGCTTCCCCTCCGTGCTCGTTCAGGAACTGGTGGACTACATCGGGCAGAGCCACTATTTGCCGGGTGATGAAGAGCGCAATTGCGACGAAAGCGAAAAGCGGGTGAAAGCGCATATTACCTGCTGCCACAGCAGGATGCCGTTTGACCCGGTGAACTACGTTGCCAACGAGTATCAGAGCTACGCCCGCGAGTGGCTTCCGGCAGCAAAAAAAGACGGCACGGCGCATACCGACTTCATTCAGGAACTTGAGCCGCGCCCTATCGAAAACCTTAACTTCGACCAGCTGCAGCGCTTTTGGGCGCATCCGGTGCGCGCATTCTTCCAGCAAAGGCTGCAGGTTAACTTCCGTTCTGAGGAGAGTGAAATTCCGGATGCTGAACCATTCATCCTGGACGGGCTGGAGAGGTTTAAGCTGAATTCCCAACTTTTAAATGCGTTGGTAGATCAGGAAGACGCGAATACGCTTTTTCGTCGTTATAAGGCTTCGGGATTACTCCCGTATGGCGCGTTTGGCGAAATCGTGTGGGACGCGCAGTGTCAGGAGATGAAGGCGCTGGCCGATCGCGTAATCGAATGCAGACAGCCCGGCAAAAGCCTTGAGATCGATCTCCACTGCAACGGTGTTCATCTCACGGGCTGGCTGCCTCATGTCCAGCCTGACGGGCTTCTGCGCTGGCGGCCCTCTATGCTTAGCGTTTCACACGGTTTGCAACTCTGGCTTGAACATCTTGTCTACAGTGCGGGTGGTAACAAAGGCGAAAGCCGGATCTTCGTGCGTAAAGAGGGCGAATGGCGTTTTCCGCCGATGGAAGCTGAGCAGGCGCTGAATTATTTGTCACTGTATATCGAAGGCTACCGTCAGGGAATGAACAAACCGCTGCTCCTACTGCCAGAAAGTGGAGGGGCGTGGATAAAAGTCTGTTATGACGCGCAGAATGATGCCATGTTAACGGATGACGCTTCCCTACAGAAAGCGCGGAGTAAGTTTGTTCAGGCCTATGAAGGCAACATGATGGTGCGAGGCGAAGGTGAAGATGTCTGGTATCAACGTTTATGGCGAACGCTTGAGCCAGAATATTTCGAGGCAATCACGGAAGAGGCGCAGCGCTATCTGTTACCGCTGTTCAAATTTAATCAGTCCTGAGTGCTGTATAAAAATTGCGCAGTATGGGGTGTTCATTTATGATGCACTTCTTATCACGGACTGATGTACCCAAAGAAAGAGATGCTGGCGTGTCCAGCACGCAGTTTGTTAATGATGTAGCCGTGATAAAGAGGTCGTAATGCCAGGCAGCACCTTGTTTAAAGCGTTCGTTTTGTTTGTCGCCCTTTGGGCTCCAGTCACTCAGGCAGATTCCGGTTGGCAACCCGTTCAGGAAACTATCCGTAAGAGCGAAAAAGATACCCGCCAGTATCAGGCTATTCGCCTTGATAACGGGATGACCGTGCTGCTGGTTTCCGATCCGCTGGCGGTAAAGTCTCTGTCCGCGCTTGTTGTACCGGTAGGCTCGCTGCAAGATCCTGAAGCCCACCCAGGGCTTGCGCACTATCTGGAACATATGACGCTGATGGGTTCCAAAAAATACCCGCAGCCAGATAGCCTCTCCGAATTCCTTAAAATGCATGGCGGCAGCCATAATGCCAGTACCGCACCGTACCGCACTGCATTTTACCTCGAAGTTGAAAACGATGCGCTGGTAGGGGCGGTAGACCGCCTGGCTGATGCTATCGCCGCACCGCTGCTCGATAAAAAATACGCCGATCGTGAACGCAATGCGGTGAATGCCGAACTGACCATGGCACGCACGCGAGACGGTATGCGCATGGCGCAGGTGAGCGCCGAAACCATCAACCCGGCGCACCCGGGGTCGCGTTTTTCCGGCGGTAACCTTGAGACGCTGAGCGACAAGCCGGGCAGCCCGGTGCTCGACGCGCTGCACGCATTTCGTGATAACTACTACTCCGCCAATCTTATGAAAGCTGTCATCTACAGCAACAAACCGTTGCCGGAGCTGGCAAGCATTGCATCGCAGACGTTTGGGCGGGTACCGAATAAAAACATCGATCTGCCAAAGATTGACGTTCCGGTCGTGACCGACGCGCAAAAAGGGATCGTGATCCACTACGTCCCTGCCATGCCCCGCAAAGTCCTGCGCGTGGAGTTCCGTATTGATAACAACACGGCGCAGTTTCGCAGCAAAACCGATGAGCTGGTGACCTATCTTATCGGTAACCGTAGCCCGGGTACGCTGTCCGACTGGCTGCAAAAGCAGGGGCTAGTAGAAGGCATTCGTGCAGATTCCGATCCCGTTGTGAACGGCAACAGCGGCGTGCTGGCGATCTCAGCAACCCTGACGGACAAAGGTCTGGCGCACCGCGATGAGGTCGTGGCGGCTATCTTCAGCTACCTCTCTTTGCTGCGCGAAAAGGGCGTTGATAAGCACTACTTTGATGAACTGGCCCACGTGCTGGATCTCGATTTCCGTTATCCGTCAATCACGCGCGATATGGACTACGTTGAATGGCTGGCGGATACCATGATCCGCGTGCCGGTCGCGCACACGCTGGACGCGGTGAATATTGCTGACCAGTATGATGCGGAGGCGATAAAAGCGCGTCTGGCGATGATGACCCCGCAAAATGCGCGAGTCTGGTATATCAGCCCGAACGAGCCGCATAACAAAACGGCCTACTTTGTCGACGCTCCTTATCAGGTAGATAAGATCAGCGCCCAGACCTTCGCCGACTGGCAGAAAAAGGCCGGAGAGATTGCGCTGCAGATGCCCGAGCTGAACCCCTACATCCCGGATGATTTTTCGCTGATTAAAACCACGAAGGATTACCCGCACCCGAAACTGATTATCGATGAGCCGACGCTGCGCGTGGTGTACGCGCCAAGCCGCTATTTTGCCAGCGAGCCGAAAGCGGATGTCAGCGTCGTGCTGCGCAATCCGAAAGCGATGGACAGCGCAAAAAATCAGGTGATGTTTGCCCTCAATGACTATCTGGCCGGTATCGCGCTGGACCAGCTCAGCAATCAGGCTGCTGTCGGTGGGATCAGCTTCTCTACCAACGCCAATAACGGGCTGATGGTGAATGCGAACGGCTATACTCAGCGTTTGCCACAGCTGTTCCAGGCCTTGCTGGAAGGCTACTTCAGCTACACGCCAACCGAAGAACAGCTTGAGCAGGCTAAATCCTGGTATGCGCAAATGATGGATTCGGCGGAGAAGGGCAAAGCGTACGATCAGGCGATTATGCCTGCACAGATGCTCTCCCAAATCCCCTATTTCCAGCGTGAAGATCGTCGGGCGCTTCTGCCATCCATCTCTTTAAAAGACGTGCTGGCCTACCGTGATTCGCTGAAAACCAACACGCGTCCGGAGTTCCTCATTGTCGGGAACATGAGCGAGGAACGGGCTAAAGCCCTGGCGAACGATGTGCGAACGCAGCTGGGTTCAAAAGGCGACGAGTGGTGTCGCAACCAGGATGTCCTGGTTGAGAAAAAGCAGAATGTGATTTTCGAGAAAGCGGGGAGCAGCACCGATTCCGCGCTGGCCGCCGTATTCGTACCGAAGGGCTATGATGAGTTTGCCAGCTCTGCGCAAAGCGCCGTACTTGGACAAATTATCCAGCCGTGGTTCTACAACCAGCTGCGCACGGAAGAACAGCTTGGCTACGCGGTGTTTGCCTTCTCTATGAACGTGGGTAGGCAGTGGGGGCTTGGTTTCCTGCTGCAAAGCAGCGATAAGCAGCCTGCGTATCTCTGGCAGCGCTATCAGGCATTCTTCCCGCAGGCAGAAGAAAAATTGCGCGCAATGAAGCCGGAAGAGTTTGCTCAGATCCAGCAGGCCGTCATCGCGCAGGTCATGCAGCCGCCGCAGACGCTGGGTGAAGAAGCATCCCAACTGAGCAAAGATTTCGATCGCGGTAATATGAAATTTGATTCGCGTGATAAAGTAGTGGCCGAGATAAAACAGCTGACGCCGCAGAAGGTTGCCGACTTCTTCCATCAGGCGGTTATCAAGCCGCAGGGAATTGCCATCCTGTCACAGGTTTCCGGTAGCCAGAACGGGAAAACGGAATACGTAGACCCGAAAGGCTGGAAAGTCTGGAAGAGCGTCACTGCACTGCAGCAATCTATGCCCTGGAGTAAGAAAGAATGACCGATACCGCTGAGTCCCTTGATCCCTTACGTTTACCTCTACAGGGTGAACGATTGATTGAAGCCTCAGCGGGAACGGGAAAAACCTTTACCATAGCCGCGCTCTATCTGCGCCTGCTGCTGGGGCTTGGCGGAAACGCGGCTTTTCCACGCCCCCTCAGCGTGGAAGAGCTGCTGGTGGTTACCTTTACCGAGGCAGCCACCGCTGAGCTGCGAGGCCGAATTCGTTCCAACATTCACGAACTGCGCATCGCCTGTCTGCGTCAGAGCACGGATAACCCGCTTTACGCCAGCCTCCTTGAAGAAATTGCCGATAAGCAACAGGCCGCACAATGGCTGCTGCTGGCTGAGCGGCAGATGGACGAAGCGTCCGTCTTCACCATTCACGGCTTCTGTCAGCGTATGCTGAGCCTCAACGCGTTTGAATCCGGCATGCTCTTTGAGCAGCAGCTTATTGAAGATGAGTCCCTGCTGCGCTATCAGGCCTGCGCCGACTTCTGGCGTCGCCACTGTTATCCTCTGCAGCGCGATATCGCCGAAGCGGTACATGCATTGTGGAGTGGCCCGGAAGCCCTTTTGCGCGCTATCGATCGCTATTTGCAGGGTGAAGCGCCGGTCATTAAATCCCCGCCGCCTGCGGATGAAACCCTGGCTTCTCGCCATGAAAAGATTATCGCCCAAATTGCGGCCTTAAAGCAGAAGTGGAACGCCTCCGTCGGTGAGATTGAAGCGATTGTCGAAAATTCCGGGATCGACAGACGCAAATTCAACCGTGGCAATCAGGGCAAATGGATCGACAAGATCAGCGCCTGGGCGCAGGAAGAGACCCGTGGCTATCAGCTCCCGGATGCGCTGGAAAAATTTTCCCAGCGTTTCCTGGTCGAGCGAACCAAAGCCGATGGCATTGTCCCTGAGCACGCCCTCTTTGTGGCCATTGAGGCCTTGCTCGCCGAGCCGTTAACCCTCAATGATTTGGTTATCACCCGCGCCATGACGGAGATCCGCGAAGCGGTATCGCGTGAAAAACGCCGTCGGGGCGAGCTTGGTTTTGACGATATGTTAAGCCGCCTGGACGCGGCGTTGAGCAGTGAAAACGGTGAAGCGCTTGCCTCTGCAATCCGTACCCGCTTCCCGGTCGCGATGATTGATGAATTTCAGGATACCGACCCCCAGCAGTACCGTATTTTTCGCCGTATCTGGCGACACCAGCCGGATACCGCACTGTTGCTGATCGGTGACCCTAAGCAGGCCATTTACGCCTTCCGTGGCGCCGACATTTTTACCTACATGAAGGCCCGTAGCGAGGTCGCAGCGCATTACACTCTGGACACCAACTGGCGTTCCTCGCCCGGCATGGTTGAAAGCGTTAACGCGCTGTTCGAGCGTATGGATACGGCTTTCATGTTCAAGGAAATTCCCTTTAAGCCGGTAAAATCCGCCGCGAAAAATGCCTCTTTGCGCTTTGAATTCAACGGTGCGACGCAGCCAGCCATGAACTTCTGGCTGCTGGAGGGCGAAGGTTATGGCGTTGCTGACTATCAAAATGCGATGGCGCAGCACTGTGCCGCGCAAATTCGAGACTGGCTCAGCGCGGGCGCTCGCGGTGACGCGGTGCTCTGGAAAGGTGAGAAATCCACGACTGTAAAAGCCTCCGACATCACGGTGCTGGTACGGAGTCGCCAGGAGGCTTCACTCGTACGCGATGCGCTGACGTTGCTGAATATTCCGTCCGTTTATCTCTCCAATCGCGATAGCGTGTTTGAAACCCTGGAAGCCCAAGAGATGCTGTGGCTGCTGCAGGCCGTGCTGGCACCGGAGCGTGAGAGTACGCTTCGCAGCGCGCTGGCCAGCGCCATGCTCGGGCTGAACGCCCGGGATATCGATGCGCTGAACAGCGATGAAGTCGCCTGGGATGCGGTGGTGGAAGAGTTTGTTCACTATCGTGAGCGCTGGCAAAAACGCGGCGTGATGGCGATGCTGCGCGAACTGTTGGCGCAGCGCCACATTGCCGAGAATATGCTCGCGACGGCAGGCGGCGAGCGTCGCCTTACCGATATCTTGCATATCAGCGAGCTGCTGCAGGAAGCGGGGACGCAGCTGGAGAGCGAACACGCGCTGGTGCGCTGGCTGTCGCAGCAAATCGCCGACCCAAACAGCAACGCTTCAAGCCAGCAGATGCGTCTTGAGAGTGACAGGCACCTGGTGCAAATCGTCACCATTCATAAATCGAAAGGGCTGGAATATCCGCTGGTCTGGCTGCCGTTTATTGCGAACTATCGCGTGCAGGATCAGGCGTTTTATCACGATCGTGACTCGTTTGAAGCGGTCCTTGATTTAAGCAACGCCGAATCCAGCGTTGAGCTGGCCGAAGCCGAGCGTCTGGCGGAAGATTTACGCCTGCTCTACGTCGCGCTGACCCGCTCCGTCTGGCACTGTAGCCTGGGCGTCGCTCCACTTTTCCGCCGTCGGGGAGAGAAGGCGGGGGAAACTGATTTTCATTTGAGCGCTCTCGGGCGGCTTATTCAGCTCGGTGAGCCAAAAGACGCGGCAGGGCTGCGCCAGTGTCTCGAATCACTCTGCAACGATCATATTGCCCTGCATATCCCGTCCTCTCCGGACAACAGCCGCTGGGAGATGCCGGAACAGCGCGAAGCGGAGCTGAACGCCCGTCAGATCGCGCGCACCATTGTGGACGACTGGCGCGTCACCAGCTATTCCGGTTTACAGCAGCACGGTCAGAGCATCGCGCAGGATCTGATGCCAAAGCTGGATGTCGATGCTGCAGGCACCGGCAGCGTGCCGGTTGAGCCGGTACTGACGCCGCATCAGTTTCCACGCGGCGCGTCACCAGGGACCTTTTTGCACAGCCTGTTCGAAGAGCTGGATTTCACTCAGTCCGTCTCTGACGAGTGGGTGCTGAAAATGCTGCAGAGCGGGGGCTACGACGTGCAATGGCAGCCGGTGCTTAGGGACTGGATTAACGCCATTTTGCAGGCGCCGCTCACGGAGCAGGGTATTTCTCTCAGCCGGTTAACCGCCCGGGATAAGCAGGTTGAGATGGAGTTTTATCTCCCTATCGCCAGCCCGCTGAAGGCGGACGCGCTGGATGCGCTCATTCGCGAATACGACCCGCTCTCTGCCGGCTGCACGCCGCTCGGTTTCCGCCAGGTTCAGGGCATGTTGAAAGGTTTTATCGACCTTGTCTTCCGGCACGAAGGCCGTTACTACCTGCTGGATTACAAATCGAACTGGCTTGGCGAGAACAGCGAAGCCTACACGCAACAGGCGATGGCATCCGCCATGCAAATGCATCGCTACGATCTGCAGTATCAGCTGTATACCCTGGCGCTGCATCGCTACCTGCGCCATCGCATCGCGGATTACCGTTACGAAGAACACTTTGGCGGGGTCATCTATCTGTTCCTGCGCGGCGTGGATGCCGCTGACCCGCACTCAGGTATCTTCACTACCCGTCCTGATGTGGAACTCATTGAAAAAATGGATAATCTGTTTGCCGCAGGCACGGAGGAGGTGGCATGACGATGCAGGAATTATTGCTGGACGCGGTAGAGCAACGCTTGCTGCGCCAGCTGGATGTACAGTTTGCGATGATGGTTGCCGGTGAGCAGCCTGCGGTGATGCTTGCTGCGGCAATGCTCAGCAAAGATGCAGGGGAGGGGCACGTCTGCCTGCCGCTTTCGCGCCTGGCTATTGATGCAAAAATGCCCGCAGCCCTGCAGTCTTGCTTCGCCCTGCTCGGTGACTCGGTGGACTGGCAGACGGTGCTATTGGATTCATCTGCGGTCAGCCTGTCGGATACCCAGACGCCGCTCATCCTCATCGGGGAGCGCTTATACCTTAACCGATTGTGGCGCAACGAGCTGACGGTAGCGCGCTTCTTTAGCGAGACCAACGCCCCGCTACCGTGCGATGAAGCACAGCTCCGGCAAACGCTGGACTCTCTGTTTATCTCCAGCGAGGCCCTGGACTGGCAGAAAGTGGCGGCGGCGGTAGCGTTAACGCGGCGCATTTCGGTGATTTCTGGCGGTCCGGGGACGGGGAAAACGACCACCGTTGCAAAACTGCTTGCTGCGCTGATTCAGCTTTCCGGTGAGCAGAAATGCCGTATTCGCCTGGCGGCGCCCACGGGTAAAGCGGCGGCCCGCCTGACGGAATCTCTGGGGGGGGCGATGCAAAAGCTGCCTCTTAGCGATGCTCAGCTGGCGCTTTTCCCTAAAGACGCGAGCACGCTGCACCGTTTGCTCGGCGCGCAGCCGGGCAGCCAACGCCTGCGTTACCATGCCGGAAACCCGCTGCATCTGGACGTGCTGGTGGTGGATGAGGCTTCGATGATTGACCTGACGATGATGTCGCGGCTAATCGATGCGCTGCCGCCTCACGCTCGCGTTATTTTCCTGGGCGACCGCGATCAGCTCGCCTCCGTTGAAGCGGGCGCGGTGCTGGGCGATATCTGCACCTACGCCAGCTATGGCTATACCGCCGCGCGCGCCCAGGAGCTGGCGCGCCTGACGGGATGCGCGCTGGAGGCCAACAGCGTTCCGCAGGCAGCCGCGCTGCGCGACAGCCTCTGTCTGCTGCAAAAAAGCTACCGCTTTGGCAGTGACTCCGGCATCGGCCAGCTGGCTGCGGCGGTAAACCGCGGCGATCGCCACACCACTCGGGCGGTATTCGACGGCACCTTCACCGATATCGAGAAGAAATCGCTGCAAACCGGGGAAGAGTATCAGGCGATGCTAAATGACGCCCTGCAGGGGTATCAGCACTTTTTGACCGGCGTTCAGCAGCAGAACGCGCCGGAGCAGGTCATCGCCGCCTTTGGCGAATATCAGCTGCTGTGTGCCTTGAGGGAAGGGCCTTTCGGCGTAAGCGGTCTGAATGACAGGCTGGAACAGCTACTGGCTCAGAAACGTAAAATCATGCGTCAGCCGCACTCTCGCTGGTATGAAGGCCGGCCGGTGATGATTTCCCGCAACGACAGCGCGCTGGGCCTGTTCAACGGGGATATCGGAATTGCGCTTGACCGTGGACAGGGACTGCGCGTCTGGTTCCAGATGCCGGATGGCAGCGTGAAGTCCGTGCAGCCAAGCCGTTTACCGGAGCATGAGACGGCCTGGGCGATGACGGTGCACAAATCACAGGGGTCTGAATTTACCCATGCGGCGCTGATCCTGCCTACGCAGCTCTCACCGGTTATTACCCGTGAGCTTATCTACACCGCAATCACCCGTGCGCGTCAGCGCCTGTCGCTGTATACCGATGAGCGGGTGCTGGTACAAGCAATCGCCGCGCGTACGGAGCGGCGAAGCGGGTTAAGCGCAATTTTTGAGTCAGCATAGGCAAGCCCTCCACCTTTCGGGGAGGGCGTTGACTTATCCCAGGTCGGCCATCAGGACTTTTGAACGGCGCTGATAGTTATACATCTCTTTCTTGCTCTCCGGCAGCGAGTCAATATCCACCGGCGTGAAGCCGCGTTCCTGGAACCAGTGAATGCTGCGCGTCGTCAGCACGAACAGCTTGCTGAGCCCAATCTGGCGAGCCTGTGCCGCCACGCGCTCCAGCAGCACTTCGCCGCGTGACGAGCTGCGGTAGTCCGGATGCACGGCAACGCAGGCCATTTCGCCGATCTTCTCTTCCGGGAAGGGATAAAGCGCGGCGCAGGCAATGGTCAGGTTATCGCGCTGGATGATGGTGAATTTATCGATCTCCATTTCCAGCTGTTCACGCGAGCGGCGAACCAGGATGCCTTGCTGCTCCAGCGGACGGATCAGTTCCAGAATGCCGCCGATATCGTTGATGGTGGCACGGCGGATCTGCTCCGCGCTCTCCATCACAATCTGCGTGCCGATACCGTCGCGGGAGAACAGCTCCTGCAGCAGGGCGCCGTCTTCCTGATAGCTGATCAGGTGGCTGCGGCGCACGCCGCTGCGGCAGGCTTTTACGGCGCCGCGCAGAAAGCGCACGGTGCCGGAGTGGTAATCTCCCGCCTCTTCCAGCTCTTCGACGCGCGCCTGCGCTTCGTTAGGGAATAACTCAGGCACAATCACCCCTTCTTCGTTTTCGACGCCCTGAGAGGAGCAAAACCCAATCATCTTTTCCGCCTTCAGCTTGATGGCTAACTGCGTGGCGATCTCTTCAGACGTGAGGTTAAAGCTTTCGCCTGTGACGGAAACGGCCACGGGGCCCATCAGCACGATGGCACCGCTGTCCAGCTGGCGGTGAATCGCCTCTTCATCAATACGGCGAATACGGCCGCTGTGGCAGTAATCCACGCCATCGTCCACGCCGAGAGGCTGGGCGATGATGAAGTTGCCGCTCACGACGTTAATATGCGCACCCTGCAACGGCGTGTTGTTCAGGCTCATCGACAGGCGAGCGGTGATGTCCAGCTGAAGCAGACCCGCCGCCTGCTTAACCAGTTCAAGGGTTTTGGCATCCGTGACGCGGGTATGCTTGTGATAAATCGGCTCATGGTGATGAGAGGCCAGGTTAGCATCAATCTGCGGGCGGGCACCGTACACCACGACCAGGCGGATACCCAGGCTGTGCAGTAGGCCGATGTCGTTGACAATGCTGGAAAAGTTTTCATGCTCAATGGCTTCGCCGCCGAGCATGATGACAAACGTTTTTCCCCGATGGGTATTGATATAGGGAACAGAATGGCGGAATCCCTGGACCAGTTCGGTTCTACGTTCCTTCACCATGGCACAACCCTTAATGAATGTTTATTCGTAATTTATGTATTTTTATTCGATTGTGGGCGCGTGTGCAAGCCTAAATTTTCTCCGGCACACAGAAAAGAATAAGTAATCCGTGCGTTAACGTATGATTGTTTACCCTTTTATAGATGACAGTTTATGCGTCATTCGTTAAAGTTTTCGGTCAATTTGGACTTTTTGTATTTCTTGCTCGGGAGAAGCATGTCGGGATCCAATTCAGCAATAAGCCGCCGCCGTTTATTAAAAGGGGCCGGGGCAATGTGGTTGCTTAGCGTCAGTCAGGTGGGTCTTGCCGCCACAAGCCAGGTTGTGGCTGTGCGCGTCTGGCCCTCGTCGACCTATACGCGCGTGACGGTAGAATCCAATCGCGTGTTGAAATACAAGCAATTTGCCCTCAGCAATCCTGAACGTGTCGTGGTGGATCTCGAAGGTGTTAACCTGAACTCTGTGCTAAAGGGGATGGCGGCGCAGATCCGCGGCGACGATCCTTTTATTAAATCGGCGCGCGTGGGGCAGTTCGATCCGCAAACCGTGCGCATGGTGTTTGAGCTAAAGCAGAATGTTAAGCCTCAGCTGTTCGCCCTTGCGCCCGTAGCTGCCTTTAAGGAGCGTCTGGTTATGGATCTTTATCCGGCCAATGCAACGGATATTCAGGACCCGCTCCTGGCACTGCTTGAGGATTACAACAAAGGCGATCTCGACAGGCAGGTTCCACCAGCGCAAAGCGGCCCGCAGCCCGGGAAGGCAGGGCGCGACCGTCCGATTGTGATCATGCTCGATCCCGGCCACGGTGGGGAAGACTCGGGAGCCGTCGGGAAATATCACACCCGCGAAAAAGACGTGGTGCTGCAGATCGCTCGTCGTCTCAAGGCCTTAATCGATAAAGAAGGCAATATGCGCGCCTACATGACGCGTAATGAAGACGTCTTTATCCCGCTGAAGGTGCGGGTGGCAAAAGCGCAGAAGCAGCGCGCGGATCTGTTCGTCTCGATTCATGCGGATGCGTTTACCAGCCGTCAGCCGAGCGGCTCTTCGGTATTCGCGCTTTCCACAAAAGGGGCGACCAGTACGGCGGCGCGATATCTTGCCGATACGCAGAACGCCTCGGATCTTATCGGTGGGGTGGGCAAAAGCGGCGATCGCTACGTCGACCACACCATGTTCGATATGGTGCAGTCGTTGACCATTACCGACAGCCTGAAATTTGGTAAGGCGGTGCTGGGCAAGCTGGGCAATATCAATAAGCTGCATAAAAACAGCGTCGAGCAGGCCGGGTTTGCGGTGCTGAAAGCGCCGGATATTCCGTCCATTCTGGTCGAAACCGCGTTTATCAGCAACGTGGAAGAGGAGCGTAAGCTCAAGACCGCTAAATTCCAGCAGGAAGTGGCGGAGTCGATTCTGGCAGGGATACGGGCGTATTTCTCGGACGGGGCGACGCTGGCGCGACGTGGTTAATGCTGTACGCCGGGTTATCGCCCGGCAGTTTTCACAAACGGCAGATACAAAAAAACACCCTTAAGGGTGTTTATTGTTTTTAGAAGTGTTGGTTGCGGGGGCCGGATTTGAACCGACGACCTTCGGGTTATGAGCCCGACGAGCTACCAGGCTGCTCCACCCCGCGTCCGTCTTTCTACTGTTGTAGAAACTTACTTCTTCAAATTTGATTGGTTGCGGGGGCCGGATTTGAACCGACGACCTTCGGGTTATGAGCCCGACGAGCTACCAGGCTGCTCCACCCCGCGTCCGTCTTTTTGCTTCGTATTTCAAACCACATCTGCGTTGACTTTCCTCGTTCACCTCAGTCACTTACTTGAGCAAGTTCCTAAGGATTCACTGCGTCGTCGCCTTGCTGTGATTCGAACTACTTCGCAAAAATTTCTACAGTCGTAGAAGATACTTCATCAAATTTTAATTGGTTGCGGGGGCCGGATTTGAACCGACGACCTTCGGGTTATGAGCCCGACGAGCTACCAGGCTGCTCCACCCCGCGTCCGTGGATGCGCACTATACTCGGATAGGTTTGTGATGCAACCCCTTTTTCACATAAAACATGATTTTGTATGCAAATTGAACGACATGGCTCCCTTTGGACTATTTTTTGTGCAAAATTTGCCAAAGGGCATGCGATTGCATTTCATTAGCTTTGGCGGTTTGTTATCTTCATCACGCGGATAAAGGCAACTTAAAGACGAGATATAATGAAAGGACGTTGGGCGAAGTATCTAATGACAGGCGCAATGGTGGCGATTCTTGCGGCCTGCTCTTCTAAACCGACCGATCGCGGTCAACAGTATAAAGACGGGAAGTTATCCCAGCCTTTCTCCTTAGTTAACCAGCCTGATGCCGTAGGCGCACCGATTAACGCCGGAGATTTCTCCGAGCAGGTCTATCAGATCCGCAATGCGTCACCGCGCCTGTACGGTTCACAGAATAACGTTTATAGCGCGGTACAGGACTGGCTGCGCGCGGGCGGCGATACGCGCAACATGCGCCAGTTTGGTATCGATGCCTGGCAGATGGAAGGGGCGGATAATTACGGTAACGTCCAGTTTACCGGGTATTACACGCCAGTGATTCAGGCTCGCCACACGCGCCAGGGTGAGTTCCAGTACCCTATTTACCGTATGCCGCCAAAACGCGGCCGCCTGCCGTCGCGCGCTGAGATCTACGCCGGTGCGCTAAGCGAAAACTACGTCCTGGCCTACAGTAACTCGCTGATGGATAACTTCATCATGGACGTGCAGGGCAGCGGCTACATTGATTTCGGCGACGGCTCTCCGCTTAATTTCTTCAGCTATTCCGGGAAAAACGGCCATGCCTATCGCAGTATCGGCAAGGTGCTGATCGACCGCGGCGAAGTGAAGAAAGAAGATATGTCGATGCAGGCGATCCGCGAGTGGGGCGAAAAGCACAGCGAAGCCGAAGTGCGTGAGCTTCTTGAGCAGAACCCGTCGTTCGTCTTCTTTAAGCCGCAAAACTTCGCGCCGGTGAAAGGGGCGAGCGCCGTGCCGCTGATTGGCCGCGCGTCCGTCGCATCGGATCGTTCTATTATTCCTGCGGGCACCACGCTGCTGGCTGAAGTCCCTCTTCTGGACAATAACGGCAAATTCAGCGGTCAATATGAACTGCGCCTGATGGTCGCGCTGGACGTCGGCGGCGCGATTAAAGGCCAGCACTTCGACATCTATCAGGGTATTGGCCCTGACGCAGGCCATCGCGCGGGCTGGTATAACCACTATGGACGCGTATGGGTGCTGAAGGCAGCGCCTGGTGCCGGAAACGTATTCAGCGGCTGAGTGTGGTATTCTGAGCGCAATACGGATTACTGTTCAGGGTGAGGAATACCTCACCCTTTTTACATCTGAGGTTTTATGTCTGTGGTAATTAGCGATGCCTGGCGCCAGCGTTTTGGCGGCACGGCACGTTTATACGGTGAAAAAGCCCTGCAGCTGTTTGCGGATGCGCACGTCTGCGTGGTGGGCATTGGCGGCGTGGGCTCATGGGCGGCAGAAGCGCTGGCGAGAACCGGCATTGGCGCAATCACGCTGATTGATATGGATGACGTCTGTGTGACCAATACCAACCGGCAGATCCACGCCCTGAGCGATAGCGTTGGCCTCGCAAAGTCAGAGGTCATGGCGGAGCGTATTCGTCTGATCAACCCTGAGTGCCGGGTGACGGTAATCGATGACTTCGTGACGGCCGATAACGTTGCGGAGTACATGAGCAAAGGCTACAGCTACGTCATTGACGCCATCGACAGCGTGCGTCCTAAAGCGGCCCTGATCGCATACTGCCGCCGGTATAAGGTTCCGCTGGTGACTACCGGCGGTGCGGGCGGGCAAATCGATCCCACGCAGATCCAGGTCGCCGATCTGGCAAAAACGATTCAGGATCCGCTGGCCGCCAAGCTGCGCGAGCGTTTAAAACACGACTTCAACGTGGTGAAGAACAGCAAGGGCAAGCTCGGCGTCGACTGTGTGTTCTCGACCGAAGCGCTGGTCTACCCGCAGGCGGATGGGTCGGTCTGTGCGATGAAGAGTACGGCGGAAGGGCCAAAACGGATGGACTGCGCGTCAGGCTTTGGCGCGGCCACCATGGTGACCGCGTCTTTCGGTTTTGTGGCGGTGTCTCACGCCCTGAAGAAGATGATGGCGAAGGCCGAACGTCAGGCCTGAGCCTCACGCGCGGCGTCCACTACCGCGTCGCTCAGCGCGGTCAAACCCTGACTGCGCGAGGCGCTAAGCTGGGCGCGTAGCCCTAGCTCATCGAACAGCACCAGCGGCGAATGCGCCTGCAGCTCGGCGGCGCTTTTGCCTTCCACCGCGGTTAACAGCACCGCCAGCAGACCGCGTACGATGCGGCCTTCGCTGTCGCCAAAGAAATGCATCTTCCCGTCAGAAACGCTAAACCCCAGCCATACGCGGTTCTCGCAGCCCGGGATCTCTTTTGCCTGCGCTTTCAGTTCGTCAGAGAGGGCAGGCAGCTGCTTTCCTAGCAGGATCAGCTGGCGATATTTATCTTCCCACTGTGTGAGTGGGGTGAAGGTATGTTTTAACGTCTCTTCGGTTATGACGGAGCCGAACGGGTGTCCGGCTAAAGCTGGGCTAGTCATTCATCCACCAGGAGTTCAAGGGCGCGGTCAACGGCGTCAACGAGCGCGTCGACATCGCTTTGCGTGTTATACGGGGCAAACGAGGCGCGTAGCGTACCGCTAACGCCCAGCGCCGCCAGAAGCGGCTGGGCGCAGTGCTGGCCGGCGCGCAGGGCAATGCCGTATTCAGCGAGCAGGGTCACCATATCGCTATGATGTACGCCCGCAAAATCGAAGGCGAGAAGGCTGGAATCTTGTACGCGAAACGAACGGAAGCCCGGTCGTTTTTTGAGTTCCTCTTCCGCCAGCGTCGCCAGGCTTCGGCTCCAGCGCTCAGCCTGGACCACGTCGGTTTCCGCCAGCCATTCCAGCGCGGCGCTCAGGCCGATGACACCGGCCACGTTGGGCGTACCGGCTTCCAGACGATAAGGCACGTCCTGAGTTTTAAAGCCGTCGAAGGTCACTTCGGTGATCATCTTGCCGCCGCCGAGCCACGGCGTCATTTGTGCCAGCAGGTCGGGTTTGCCGTACAGCGCGCCGATCCCGGTTGGCCCGTAGAGCTTGTGTCCTGAGAAGGCATAGAAATCGATATCAAGCTTTTGCACGTCCGCCGGAAAATGCACCACGCCCTGCGCACCATCAACCATCACCACCATGCCGCTGGCATGGGCAATCTCAATAGCGCGAGCCAGATCCGGACAGCCGCCGGTGACGTTAGACATCTGGCCCAGCGCCAGAATACGGCTGCGCGAGCCGATAAGCTCAGGCAGACGCCCCACGTCCGGCAGGAGATCGGCACCCAGCGGAAGCTTCACAATGCGCGCGCCCGTCTGCTCTGCCACCATCAGCCATGGTATCAGGTTGGCATGATGTTCCGCTTCGCTGACGATGATCTCATCGCCCGGCTGCAGCATCGGGCGTGCATAGCACTGCGCCACCATATTAATGGCCTCGGTGGTGCCGCGCGTCCAGACGATGTTCTTCCCGCTTTCGGCGTTGATCAGGCGCGCAACCTGATCCCGTGCGGCTTCGTATTGCGCCGTCAGGCGCTGCGCTTCGGCAAACTGGCTGCGATGCACGTTCCCGGCGCTCAGGCTGTAAAACTGCTGCGTTGCCTCGATAACCGCCTGCGGCTTCAGCGCAGTGGCTGCGCTATCAAGGTAAATTCCGGCATCGGCCAGCGCCGGAAACTGTGCGCGAAACTGCGCAGGACTGAAAGCGTTCATGGAATTCCTCATGTCGATAAAGAGATCGTCGCGCAATTTCATCGGCAGGGCAAGGAGGTTGGTATCTATAAGATTTGTCTGCATATCCTGGCGACCTCAGAAAAGCAGGTTATGCTAAATAGTGTTAGGTGGATGTTTTAGCCTGTTATAAATCGAGGTTTGAATAGCATTAATTGCTAAAGGAGAATAATCATGAATAAGACAGCTGCAATCATTTCTGCCTGTGCGTTTACTTTTGCTCTGAGCGCCTGTTCTGGTAATAACTACGTGATGCACACCAATGATGGTCGTTCTATCGTTTCGGAAGGGAAACCGACAACCGATAATGATACCGGGATGATTTCATACAAAGATGCTAACGGGAACAAGCAGCAGATCAACCGCACGGACGTGAAAGAGATGAAAGAAATCGAGCATTAACAGTTCGACAGGCAAAAAAAAGCACCGCAAATTGGCGGTGCTACATTAATCACTATGGACAGACAGGGTAAATGTACAGGAAGTGAAAAATTGGTAGCGTTGCTACCGTGGTCTGAATCGCAGACCAATTGCAAACACAACAACACAACATCACAACCGTAAGCCAAAAGCCCTTCAGAACACGCATTCCAAAAAAAGCTTTTCGTTCCGGCTCAGGAAGTGCCGCCACTATAGGTATTTGCTGGTAGTTCCTCAACGGACAAATTATAATGGCTCAGATAAAAAAAACTAATAGGTTAAGCATTGTTTCCTATATGTTAAATCTTGTTAACATCTAAGCCAGATAACCATGTCAAAGCGATTGCCACCCCTCAATGCATTACGTGTTTTTGATGCAGCAGCACGTCACCTGAGCTTCACCCGCGCAGCAGATGAGCTTTTTGTGACGCAGGCCGCAGTAAGTCACCAAATCAAGTCCCTGGAGGATTTTCTGGGGCTAAAGCTGTTCCGCCGACGCAACCGTTCTCTGCTGCTGACTGAAGAAGGCCAAAGCTATTTTCAGGATATCAAAGAGATTTTCTCCCAGCTTACCGAAGCCACACGCAAGCTGCAGGCGCGCAGTGCAAAAGGTGCGTTGACCGTCAGTTTATTGCCCAGTTTTGCCATTCAGTGGCTGGTGCCAAGGCTCTCAAGCTTTAACTCAGCTTATCCGGGAATTGATGTTCGAATCCAGGCGGTGGATCGTCAGGAAGAAAAGCTCGCGGACGATGTGGACGTGGCTATTTTTTACGGTCGCGGCAATTGGCCGGGCTTGCGCGTAGAAAAATTATACGCAGAATATCTGCTGCCGGTCTGCTCACCTTTGCTGCTGACGGGCGAGAAGGCGCTGAAGACGCCCGCGGATTTGGCGCAACATACGCTTTTACATGATGCTTCTCGCCGTGACTGGCAAACTTATACCCGCCAATTAGGTCTTAACCATATAAACGTGCAGCAGGGGCCCATTTTTAGCCACAGCGCGATGGTGTTACAGGCTGCCATTCACGGGCAGGGCGTGGCGTTGGCGAACAACGTCATGGCGCAGTCCGAAATTGAGGCGGGCCGTCTGGTTTGCCCATTTAACGATGTTCTGGTCAGCAAGAATGCGTTTTATCTGGTTTGTCATGACAGTCAGGCAGAACTGGGTAAAATAGCCGCCTTCCGACAGTGGATACTGTCCAAAGCGGCGAACGAGCAAGAAAAATTCCGCTTCAGGTATGAACAATAACTTTTGTGTGCTGAGCACGCATCACTTTAGGATCGACACATGACCAGCCGTTTCATGCTGATTTTTGCCGCGGTGAGTGGCTTTATTTTTGTTGCACTGGGTGCCTTTGGCGCGCATGTGCTAAGCAAGTCTTTGGGCGTCGTTGAAATGGGCTGGATCCAGACCGGCCTTGAATATCAGGCTTTCCATACGCTGGCGATCTTTGGCCTGGCGGTGGCGATGCAGCGCCGAATCAGCATCTGGTTTTACTGGAGCAGCGTATTTCTGGCGCTGGGTACCGTGCTGTTTAGCGGTAGCCTGTACTGCCTTGCGCTCTCGCATCTGCGCCTTTGGGCGTTTGTTACACCTGTCGGCGGCGTCAGCTTCCTGGCAGGTTGGGTATTAATGTTTATCGGAGCCATCCGTCTGAAACGCAAGGGCGTTGTTCATGAATAAGGTTGTTTTATATTGTCGCCCGGGGTTTGAGAAAGAGTGCGCCGCGGAAATTACGGACAAAGCGGCGAAGCGCGAGGTCTTCGGCTTTGCCCGCGTGAAAGAGAATGCGGGCTACGTCATCTTCGAGTGCTATCAGCCTGAGGATGCCGACAGGCTGGCGCGCGAGCTGCCGTTCAGCTCGCTGATCTTTGCGCGCCAGATGTTTGTTGCGGGCGAGCTGCTGAAGGATCTGCCGCCGGAAGACCGCATCACGCCGATTGTCGGCATGCTGCAGGGCGTGGTGGAGAAGGGCGGCGATCTGCGCGTTGAGGTGGCGGATACCAACGAAAGCAAAGAGCTGATGAAGTTCTGCCGTAAATTCACGGTTCCGCTGCGCGCGGCGCTGCGTGACGCGGGCGTGTTGACCAACTACGAAACGCCAAAACGTCCGGTGGTGCATATCTTCTTTATCGCCCCTGGCTGCTGCTATACCGGCTATTCGTATACCACAAACAACTCCCCGTTCTTTATGGGCATCCCGCGCTTGCGCTTCCCGTCCGATGCGCCGAGCCGTTCAACGCTGAAGCTGGAAGAGGCGTTCCACGTCTTTATCCCGGCGGATGAGTGGGACGAGCGCCTGGCGAACGGCATGTATGCGGTCGATCTGGGCGCATGTCCGGGCGGCTGGACCTATCAGCTGGTGAAGCGCAACATGTGGGTGTCGTCTGTCGATAACGGCCCGATGGCGCAAAGCCTGATGGATACCGGACAGGTGACCTGGCTGCGTGAAGACGGTTTCCGCTACCGTCCAACCCGCAACAACATCTCCTGGATGGTGTGCGATATGGTTGAGAAGCCGGCGAAAGTGGCCGCGCTGATGGCATCCTGGCTGGTAAACGGCTGGTGTCGTGAGACGATCTTCAACCTCAAGCTGCCGATGAAAAAGCGCTACGAGGAAGTCTCCCAGAACCTGGCCTACATTCAGGAGCAGATGGACGAGCACGGCATTAACGTGGTCATTCAGGCGCGCCAGCTGTATCACGACCGCGAAGAGGTGACGGTACACATTCGTCGCTGGTGGGCTGCGGTCGGCGGACGTCGCGACGAGCGATAGGCCCCTCACCCTAACCCTCTCCCCAAAGGGGAGAGGGGATCTTAACGTTCTAACCGCAGCTGCTGTAAATTCCCGTCCAACTGCAGATCCGTTTGTAGCGTGGCTATCTCCCGGCAGATAAACGCCATTTCTTTATGCGCCTCCAGCTTCTTGCGCCATTTCTCCGGCACGTCATCCAGACGGGCGTAAATCCCTTCCAGATGTTGAAAATCCGTCAGCAGCTGCGCGGCACTCTTCGGCCCAATACCGGCTACACCTGGAACTTTCGAGCTGCTAATTCCCGCCAGCCCCCAGTAGTCAGGCAGTTGCTCTGGCGAGACGCCGAACTCGCTGGCGATAAACGGCGCGTCCAGCCAGCGTTTTTGAAAGTAGTCGCGGATACGAATGGTGGGGGAGAGCAGCTGGCAGTAGCCTTTGTCGGTAGAGACAATGGTCGCCTGATGTCCGGCACCGGCGACTTTGACGGCCAGCGTGGCGGCCAGATCGTCGGCTTCGTTACCCTCTGCGCCCCAGCAGGGTACGCCACGCTGCTCAAAGGCTGCACGTATCACGGGCAATTCAGCGTGAAGATCGTCCGGCATCGGTGCGCGTCCGGCTTTATAGTCGGGCAGGCGCTGGTGTCGCCAGCCCGTGTTGCGCGCTTCGTCGTCGAACACGGCAACCGCATGGGTGGGTTCGCTATGGCGGATAAGCTGTTCCAGCGCGTGCAGGCAGGTGTCCTTGCAGGGCGTGCCTTGTACCGCATGGATACGGCGGATCAGGTTGAGTGCATCGACGATAAGCAAATGAACGGCCACAGATATTCTCCCTAAAATCTAATGGGTAAAGGGTATCACTGTCGGCAGGATGAAACGAATAGCGAGAGGGAAAACAGGAAGAAGCCTCGCAAAACGAGGCTTCCTGAGAGGCTTAATCGCAGGTCACGATCTTCATCGCCAGGCCGCCGCGAGAGGTTTCGCGGTATTTGGCGTTCATATCTTTACCGGTTTCGTACATGGTTTCGATAACCTTATCGAGACAGACGCGCGGCTCGCTGGTGCGGCGCAGCGCCATACGCGCCGCGTTTACCGCCTTCACGGAGGCGATCGCGTTACGCTCGATGCACGGCACCTGCACCTGTCCGGCGACCGGGTCGCAGGTCAGTCCCAGGTTATGTTCCATACCGATTTCAGCCGCAATGCACACCTGCGCAGGGCTTGCGCCCAGCAGCTCGGCTAGACCCGCCGCCGCCATGGAGCAAGCCACGCCGACTTCACCCTGACAGCCCACTTCCGCACCGGAAATGGAGGCGTTCATCTTGTACAGTGAGCCAATCGCGCTGGCGACCAGCATGTATCGCGCCAGTGAGTTTGCGTTCACTTCGCGGATAAACTTGTCGTAATAAGCCAGCACCGCCGGAACGATACCGCACGCACCGTTGGTTGGCGCGGTGACGACGCGGCCGCCCGCGGCGTTCTCTTCGTTCACCGCCAGTGCGAACATGTTGATCCAGTCGACAACGGCCATCGGGTCGGTCGTGGTTTTGTCGGTGCTGACCAGCATACGGCGCAGCGCTGCCGCACGGCGCGGCACCCGCAGCTTGCCCGGCAGTACGCCTTCGGTGGTGATCCCGCGCTCGATGCCGCCGCGCATCACGTCCCAGACGTTTGCAAAGTGCTGCTCCAGCTCTTCTTTGCTGTGCAGCGCCAGTTCGTTTTTCATCATCAGGCCGGAGAGGGAAAGCCCCGTTTCCTGGCAGTGGCGCTGTAAGTCCGCCGCGTTTTTGTACGGATAAGGCACTTCAACAGCAGAACTGTTGGTTTGACCAAAGTGGTCTTCGTCGACGATAAAACCGCCGCCGATGGAGTAATACGTCTGGCTGTAAACCGCCTTGTCGCCGGCCAGCGCGGTAATGCGCATGCCGTTTTCGTGCAGCGACAGGTTGTCTGCATGGAAGTTCATGCAATGATCAACCGGGAATTCAACCTCATGCTCGCCGTTCGCCAGCAGTAAACGACCGTGGGTATTTACGTCCTGGATGAAGCCTGGGATCGCGTCAATATCAACGGTGTCCGGCAGGTTTCCCGCCAGGCCCATGATAATGGCGATATCGGTATGGTGGCCCTTACCGGTCAGGGAAAGGGAACCGTATACATCGACAACCACGCGGGTGATGTCGTGCAAAATGCCGCGTGCAATCAAGTCATCCGTGAATTGTTTACCGGCCTTCATTGGTCCGACGGTGTGAGAGCTGGAAGGACCAATACCGATTTTGAAGATATCGAATACGCTAATCATGATGCGTCCATTGCTATCAGTCAGAGGGGAGGAGTGCGCCGCCCGAGAGCGGCGCAGGAGGTATTAGCTGAACAGCGAGTAGAAAATAGCGGAGATGGCAATCAGGCCCATAATCACAACGAACACGTTGCTGATATGGCCGCTGTATTTACGCATCGCAGGCACTTTCTGAATCGCGTACATCGGCATCAGGAACAGAATCATCGCGATAACCGGGCCGCCCAGGGTTTCAATCATGCCCAGGATGCTTGGGTTCAGGGTCGCTACCGCCCAGGTGGTGAGCAGCATGAACAGCGCAGTGATTTTGTTCAGCTTGTTGATTTCAATGCTCTTACCTTTACCGCGCAGAGATTTAATCACCATACCGTTGAAGCCTTCACGTGCGCCCAGGTAGTGGCCCAGGAAGGATTTGGTGATAGCGATAATCGCGATGATCGGTGCCATCCACGCAATCAGCGGTGCGTTAAAGTGGTTTGCCAGGTAAGACAGGATAGAGATGTTCTGCTCTTTCGCCGCCGCCAGATCCGCAGGGGAGAGGCTCAGCACGCAGCTGAAGACGAAGAACATCACGGTCAGAACCATCATCACGTGAGCGCGCGCCAGGATGCTGGAGCACTTCTTCTCTGCACCGTTGCCGTACTCTTCACGCTTCGCAACCGCGAAGGAGGAGATGATTGGCGAGTGGTTGAAGGAGAACACCATTACCGGAATTGCCAGCCACAGCGTCAGCAGCAGGCCGTTACCGGTCGCGGATGCGCTGCTCATGGACAGGGTTTCCAGCGCCGCACCGTTCCACTGTGGGATCAGGTAGCAGGCCAGGACCATCAGGGCGGCAACAAACGGGAACACCAGAATGCTCATCGCTTTAACGATCATCTGCTCGCCGAAGCGCACGATGGTCATCATGCCGACGATCAGGATCAGAGACAGAATGGCGCGCGGTGGCGGCGTCATCTGCAGCTGGTGCGTCATGAAGCTTTCAACGGTGTTGGTGATGGCGACGCTGTAAACCAGCAGAATCGGGTAAATGGCGAAGAAGTAGAGCAGGGTAATCAGTTTACCTGCGCCGATGCCGAAGTGCTCTTCAACCACTTCCGTAATGTCTTCGCCCGGATTTTTACCGGACAGCACGAAGCGGGTCAGGCCGCGGTGTGCAAAGAAGGTCATCGGGAAAGCGATGATCGCCATGATGATCAGCGGGATCAGGCCGCCGACGCCTGCGTTGATAGGAAGGAACAGTACACCAGCGCCGATTGCCGTGCCGTAAAGGCCAAGCATCCACATGGTATCCGTTTTGCGCCAACCGCTTCGGGAATCAATCGAAGCAACGGTGCTGGTTTGAGTGGTTTCCATCTGTATCTCCTGGAGGAAGCAAATTGTCAGGTTTCTAGTCAAATCCGATGAAAAAGTGCCTGACGGTAATATGAAATTCGTTCAGTGACGGTTTTTTAATAATTTTCGCCCGTAACTATTGGCGGGCGGAAAGATACATTCAAGTTATGAATCCTTCAGTGATCCTGATCCCAAATGCAATAATCCACTCTCTATGTGGGCATGTTTAGACCATTTATCTGTTAAAAAAACATCAAAGAGAATTTACGGGCGCGAAGGCTACCATTAACGACATGTAGCCTGAAAGACTGGGCCGTAAGTTAGGAGACTTACGCTGTAAAGAAATGGCTTTATAGGATTTTGTGGCAGGTAATTTTGATTAAGGCTGATAATTTACGGTTTGTCATTCCAGGTAATCGTTTGCGTTGGGGATGGATTTGTAAATGACATAGAAGATGCTAATGAATTGCATCAGTAATAAAAAAGCCGGAACGCGTTGGACGCGATCCGGCTTCAACGGAGGAGAAAAGCGTTATTTAATGATTTCGTAGCAAGGGATGTAGGCCGAACCCGGCAGCTTCATGCGGTGCTGAGCGACAAAGCCCTGCAGCATGTCATCCATGCGGCGCATCATCTCCGGGTCGCCGTGGATCTTATACGGCCCAAACTCTTCTATGGCGCGGATACCGACCTCTTTCACGTTACCCGCCACGATGCCGGAGAAGGCGCGACGCAGGTCGGCAGCCAGCACTTCCACAGGCTGGTCGGGATACAGTTTCAGGTTCGCCATATTCTCATGCGATGGCTCAAACGGGATCTGCAGATCCGGCGCGATGCGGATCGACCAGTTAAAGCTGTAGGCATCGCCGGTATCGCGACGGTTCTCTTTCACCAGCGGCATCGCTTTTTTCATCTGGCGGGCCACTTCCGCGGCATCGTCAATGATGATGCGATAGTAACGACGCGCATCTTCACCAAGGGTGTGCACGATAAATTCGTCCAGCACGCGGAAGTAGTCGGCGCTCTCTTTCGGCCCGGTCAGGATCAGCGGCAGGACCTGGTTTTTGTTTGCCGGGTTCATCAAAATACCCAGCAGGTAAAGCAGCTCTTCTGCCGTGCCTACGCCGCCCGGGAAGATGATAATGCCGTGGGCGATACGGACGAACGCTTCAAGGCGTTTCTCGATATCCGGCATGATGATCAGTTCATTCACCAGCGGGTTAGGCGGTTCAGCCGCAATAATGGACGGTTCGGTCATGCCGATGAAACGCCCTTCTTTATAGCGCTGCTGGGCATGACCCACCGCCGCCCCTTTCATTGGCGCTTCCATCGCACCCGGGCCACAGCCGGTGCAGATGTTAAGCTCGCGCAGGCCAAGCTGGGTGCCTACCCGGCGGGCATAGAGGTATTCAGTTTCGTTAATGGAGTGGCCGCCCCAGCAGACGACCATATTCGGCGCTTCGCCCACGTGCAGGGCACGGGCGTTGCGCAGAATAGAGAATACAAGGTTTGTAATATGGACGGAGCTTTCCAGGTCGAGGTGCTGGAAGCGCCCGGCATTGTGGATCTGTCCGTTCACGAACAGAATGTCGCGCAGCACGGCAAACAGGTTGGCCTGCAGAGAGCGAATAATGCGACCGTCGACAAAGGCCTCTTCCGGCGGGTTGATGACCTCAAGCTTCACGCCGCGCTCGCGGCGCAGCACGTTGATATCAAAGCTTTCGAAGCGGGACAGCAGCTCTTTACTGTTGTCGGTCAGGCTTCCGGAGTTCAGTACGGCAAGTGAACAGTTACGAAACAGTTGATAAAGGTCGCTACTGGCCGTGCGTTTAAGCATGTCCACTTCCAGCTGCGACAACATATCCATTGAGCCAAGCGGGCTAATATGTGTAATCAAGTGAGCTCCTTACGGGACGATTATCGTCTTTCCCTGTTGATTACAATAGCCCTGGCTTATGACGTTTCACAACACCCGGCGCGGAATACCGCCCGCATATTATGAAAATATTTATATTACTGCCGGACTAGTCGCCCGGTGGCAGGCACAAAATCGGTATTGGTACGCCACGGGTTGATGTCCAGACCGCCGCGGCGGGTGTAGCGCGCGTAAACGCTCAGCTTTTCAGGCTGGCAGAAGCGCATGATGTCGTTAAAAATGCGCTCCACGCACTGCTCGTGGAATTCGTTGTGATGGCGGAACGACACCAGATAGCGCAGCAGCTTTTCCCGATCGATTTTCGGGCCGCGGTACTGGATCTGCACCGAGCCCCAGTCCGGCTGATGGGTAATCAGGCAGTTGGACTTCAGCAGATGGCTGACTAGCGTCTCTTCAACAACCTTGCCGCTTGCCGCGTTTTCGAGGTAGTCGGTACTGAACTCGTAGCTTTCAACTTCAATGTCCTGATCGTCAATGCAGGCGCCGCTGAAGTGGGCGATGGGTTGCCCTTCCAGCTCGTGCAGGCGGTACAGCGAAACCGCTACGTCGCCCTGCGCGCAGGCGCGTAAATCCCGTTCCAGCGTGCGCTGTACGTCGTCCCAGCTGTCGAATTTGGTCTGGTTAAAGCTATTGAGATAGAGCTTGAAGCTTTTCGACTCGACCAGGTTAACGCTGGCGTAATCCAGCTCCACATGGCCGACGGCCACCTGCGGCAGGCCGCGAGCGTTAAGCCAGGACAGCTCGTATAGCGTCCAGATATCGCCGCCCACAAACGGCAGCGCGTCGGCGTGCAGGCCTAGCGGATCGCGGTTCAGGCTGCGCGGTACGCCCTGCAGCAGGCTTGCATCGTAGGTGTCGCGGTAGTCGGTCGATTTGCCCAGCGTTAAGCCGGTTAACGCCTGATGATTTTCGTAAGACATGTTTCATAGCCACTTTACAGGTACACTTATGGGCTGAGTTTATCCTGTCTTACAAGAAGAGAGAAATCGGTGGATATCGAAACTGCAAATGCCCTTACGACCTTCACGACCCGCTACTGCGACGCATGGCATGAAAAGCAGGGTACGTGGCCGCAAAGCGCCGATCTTTATGGTGTGCCATCGCCATGCATTATCTCAACCCTTGACGACAGCGTACTCTGGCAGCCCAAACCCTTCACGGGTGAGCAGAATGTAAATGCGGTTGAACGCGCAATGGACCTTGTGGTACAACCAGCGGTTCATGCGTTTTATACCACGCAGCTAGCGGGGGATATGGCCGCGCGCTTTGCCGACATATCGCTGACGCTGTTGCAGACCTGGAGTGAAGACGACCTCCAGCGCGTTCAGGAAAACCTGATTGGCCATCTGGTCACGCAAAAACGCCTTAAGCTTTCTCCGACGCTCTTTATCGCTACCCTGGACAGCGAGCTGGATATTATTTCCGTCTGCAACCTGTCCGGAGACGTCGTTAAAGAGACGCTCGGCACCCGCAAACGCGACGTACTCGCCCCTTCACTTGCGGATTTCCTTAGCCAGCTTGAGCCTCTTCTGTAATCCATGATGCTACTGCGTGTGTAAGAGATCTCTTACAAGGTTTGTGAGACATCGCTTAAACATTCAGGATTGTCTCATCGGATTCATATCATTATTGCCCTATTTTTCATTTGCTTATGGGGTTTTTGTGACTTTGTAGATGATGCGCTACTGCATACAGCGCTTACAGAGTGGGTTGTAAGACGAAGCGGAATAGCGGATTCTATCTCTGTCGACAGGATGCCGACACGAGAGACGAACATCAGGATGATGGCGTTTCTTACAAAGGACTCGTCAGGATGGCGCTGCAGGAAGGCTTCAGGATGAAGCAAAGTGGATATCGCAGGATGCGTAAGGGACACCTCCAGGAAGGAGAACGAGAGCCGGTCAGGATGGTCGGTGGGTCAGGATGGCCAGGACGTTTCAGGATGAGACAAACACGTCAGGAAGATGTGTGCAGGATGCAAAAGGTTGACGGATGACCAGGCCTTCGGGCATCAGGAAAAGTTGTCACGGACGAGCAGGGAGCACGAATTGTAGCTGGAATGCTGCGAAACGAACCGGGAGCACTGTTTTTACAGTGCTCCCTTTTTTTATTTCTGCCTTCTGCAATGCTATGCTGCGCGCCGTTCATTTTTTCAGTTGAGGTTCCCATGACGCAACACGATAGCGTTCGTGCTCAGTTGCACGCCATCGAGGCACGCCTGCGCCAACATCAGCTGTGGCAGGAAACTGCGCCGCAGCCAGAGGCGTTTGCAAGCACTCAGCCCTTCTGCCTAGATACGCTGGAGCCGTTTGAGTGGCTGCAGTGGGTATTGATTCCGCGCATGCACGCGCTGCTGGATGGAGGTCATCCTCTCCCGCAGGATTTTGCGGTTTCTCCTTATTATGAAATGGCGCTCGATGCATCGCATCCGGCGCGCCCGGTGATGCTGCCTGAGCTGGAACGCCTGGATGCGCTGTTTGCCGGTGATAATGCATGACGCTTGAGATCCTCTATCAGGACGAGTGGCTGGTGGCGGTGAATAAACCGTCGGGCTGGCTGGTGCACCGCAGCTGGCTGGACCGCGACGAGAAGGTCGTGGTGATGCAGACCGTACGCGACCAGATCGGTCAGCATGTCTTTACCGCCCATCGTCTGGACAGACCAACCTCCGGCGTCCTGCTGATGGGGTTGTCCAGCGAAGCTGGGCGTTTGTTGTCTCAGCAGTTTGAACAGCACCAGATGCAAAAGCGCTACCACGCGATTGTGCGCGGCTGGCTGACGGATGCCGCCACGCTCGATTATCCGCTGGTGGAAGAGCTGGACAAAATTGCCGATAAATTTGCCCGTGATGACAAAGGTCCACAGCCGGCCGTGACGGATTACCGCGGGATGGCGACCGCGGAAATGCCCGTCGCCACCAGCAAATTCCCCACCACGCGCTACAGCCTGGTTGAGCTTTTGCCTAAAACCGGGCGCAAGCACCAGCTACGCCGCCACCTTGCGCACCTGCGTCACCCGATAATCGGCGACAGCAAGCACGGCGATCTTCGCCAGAACCGCAGCGCGGCGGAACATTTTGGCTGTCATCGTCTGATGCTGCACGCAAGCGAGCTAAGCCTGACGCACCCGTTCACCGGCGAGCCGTTGACTATCCGCGCGGGGCTGGATGACGTCTGGATGCAGGCGCTGTCACAGTTTGGCTGGCTTGGACAACTCCCCGAAAATGAAAGGGTTGAGTTTGTCCCGGGCAACGTTCAGGATGAACAGCAGACGCAATAATGACGGGAGCAAAGCATGGCTGAAGTAGGCATTTTTGTCGGCACGATGTACGGCAATTCGCTGCTGGTGGCGGAAGAGGCAGAGGCAATCCTCGCGAACCAGGGCCATAAGGCCACGGTGTATGAAGATCCGGAACTGGCCGACTGGGAAAAATACAAAGATAAATACATCCTGGTGGTGACCTCCACGACCGGACAGGGCGACCTGCCGGACAGCATCGTGCCGCTGTTCCAGGGCATTAAAGACCAGCTTGGCTACCAGCCTGACGTTCACTACGGCATCATTGCCCTGGGCGACAGCTCTTACGCCAATTTCTGCGGCGGCGGCAAGCAGTTCGATGCGCTCCTGCAGGAGCAGAGCGCCCAGCGCGTCGGCGAAATGCTGCTGATTGACGCGGGCGAACACCCGGAGCCAGAAAGCGAATCCAACCCGTGGGTTGAGCACTGGGCAACGCTGCTTAACTAGTTTTGTAGTTTGTACGCCGGGTCAGGCGAAGCCGCCACCCGGCAACAAAGCCGCACGAAAACCTCAATTCCGTGAACCATCTTCCACTGCTTTGGGCTTATGCCCCAAACCGCGTCTCACTCCCCCTTCAATGTTGTGTCGATGCACGGTGAGGAAGAGCGCCACTCCTTCATATACTTTTCCCGTCAGTTACCCAATAAGGCAGCGCTTCACCATAAAACGGCCTTCAGCCGTACCAAAACTGCCGAACACTTATCTCTCATTCTGATTACCCTACAGGTGCTGTACAGAATGAACCAGGCGAAAGCTATGATTCAGGAGTGCAACTATGAGTACATTAAGCCAGGCGGCGAGCAGCGCAGAGAAGCGCACTAACGCTCGCTACTGGATCGTGGTGATGCTGTTTATCGTCACGTCCTTCAACTACGGTGACCGCGCCACGCTATCGATTGCCGGCTCTGAGATGGCAAAAGATATCGGGCTTGATCCGGTCGGCATGGGTTACGTTTTCTCAGCGTTTTCGTGGGCCTATGTCATTGGGCAAATTCCCGGCGGCTGGCTGCTTGACCGCTTCGGCTCCAAACGCGTCTATTTCTGGTCCATTTTTATCTGGTCGATGTTCACCCTGCTGCAGGGCTTCGTTGATATCTTCAGCGGCTTCGGCATTATCATTGCGCTCTTTACCCTGCGCTTCCTGGTGGGCTTAGCCGAAGCGCCGTCCTTCCCCGGCAACAGCCGCATTGTGGCAGCCTGGTTCCCGGCGCAGGAGAGGGGAACGGCGGTGGCGATTTTTAACTCCGCACAGTACTTCGCAACGGTTATCTTTGCGCCAATCATGGGCTGGCTGACGCACGAGGTGGGCTGGTCGCACGTCTTCTTCTTCATGGGCGGGCTTGGGATCGTCATCAGCTTTATCTGGCTGAAGGTGATCCACGAGCCGAACCAGCACCCGGGCGTGAACAAAAAAGAGCTGGAGTACATTGCCGAGGGCGGGGCGCTGATCAATATGGATCAGAAATCCGAAAAAGCAAAAGTGCCGTTCAGCCAGAAATGGGCGCAGATCAAACAGCTCGTCGGCTCGCGCATGATGATCGGTATTTATCTGGGCCAGTACTGTATCAACGCCTTAACCTACTTCTTCATTACCTGGTTCCCGGTTTATCTGGTGCAGGCGCGCGGCATGTCGATTCTGAAAGCGGGGTTTGTCGCCTCGATCCCGGCTATCTGCGGCTTTGTGGGCGGGGTACTCGGCGGTGTGATTTCCGACTGGCTGATGCGCCGTACCGGTTCCCTGAATATCGCGCGTAAAACGCCGATTGTGCTCGGTATGCTGCTCTCCATGACAATGGTGTTCTGTAACTACGTCAGCGCGGAATGGATGATTATCGGCTTTATGGCGATGGCCTTCTTCGGCAAAGGCATTGGCGCGCTGGGCTGGGCGGTGATGGCGGATACGGCACCAAAAGAGATCAGCGGCCTGAGCGGCGGCCTGTTCAACATGTTTGGCAACATCTCCGGGATTGTTACGCCAATCGCCATCGGCTACATCGTAGGTACGACGGGCTCCTTCAACGGTGCGCTGATCTACGTGGGGGTTCATGCCCTGGTGGCGGTGCTGAGTTACCTGGTGCTGGTGGGCGATATTAAACGCGTCGAGCTTAAACCTGTTGCGGAGCGTGGATGATGACAACGCAATCAAGCCCAATCGTGACTGATATGAAGGTCATTCCGGTAGCCGGTCAGGACAGCATGCTGCTCAACATTGGCGGCGCGCACAACGCCTGGTTTACCCGCAATATTGTGGTGCTCACCGACAGCGCAGGAAATTCCGGCGTGGGCGAAGCGCCGGGCGGGGAGGTGATTTACCAGACGCTGGTGGAGGCCATTCCGCAGGTGGTGGGGCAGGAAGTCGCCCGCCTGAACAAAGTGGTTCAGCGGGTGCATAAAGGCAATCAATCAGCAGATTTTGACACCTTCGGGAAAGGTGCCTGGACCTTTGAGCTGCGCGTGAATGCGGTTGCCGCGCTGGAGGCCGCGCTGTTGGATTTACTCGGCAAAGCGCTGAACGTGCCTGTCTGCGAACTGCTGGGGCCGGGCAAACAGCGCGATGCGGTGACGGTTCTCGGTTATCTGTTCTACGTGGGCGATCGCAATAAAACCGACCTGCCGTATCTGGAACGCTCCCCGGGCAACCATGAATGGTATCACCTGCGCCATCAGGAGGCGCTCTCCAGCGAGGCGGTAGTTCGCCTGGCGGAAGCCGCGCAGGACCGCTACGGCTTTAAAGATTTCAAGCTTAAGGGCGGCGTGCTCCCCGGCGAGCAGGAGATTGAAAGCGCGCGTGCGCTGAAAAAACGCTTCCCGGACGCGCGGATCACCGTCGATCCCAACGGCGCGTGGCTGCTGGATGAAGCGATCGACCTTTGCAAAGGTCTGGGGGACGTGCTGACCTACGCGGAAGATCCCTGTGGTGCCGAGCAGGGCTTCTCAGGCCGCGAGGTGATGGCGGAGTTCCGCCGGGCAACCGGCCTGCCGGTCGCCACCAATATGATCGCCACCAACTGGCGCGAAATGGGTCATGCGGTCATGCTCAATTCGGTGGACATTCCGCTGGCAGACCCGCATTTCTGGACGCTTTCAGGCGCGGTGCGCGTGGCGCAGCTCTGCGACGAATGGGGTCTGACCTGGGGATGTCACTCTAACAACCATTTCGATATCTCGTTGGCGATGTTTACCCACGTTGGCGCGGCGGCACCGGGTAATCCGACCGCCATCGACACCCACTGGATTTGGCAGGAGGGGGAAGCCCGCCTGACTCAAAACCCGCTGGAGATCAAAAACGGCAAAATTGCCGTACCGGATGCGCCGGGGCTGGGCGTGGAGCTTGACTGGGATCAGATCCACAAAGCGCACGAGGCGTATAAAAAGCTGCCGGGCGGCGCGCGTAACGACGCAGGCCCGATGCAGTACCTTATCCCCGGCTGGACATTTGACCGTAAGCGCCCTGTTTTTGGACGTCACTGATAAAAGGATTGAACCATGAGCACATTTACTACCCCTGTCGTCACTTCCATGCAGATCGTTCCGGTTGCGGGCCATGACAGCATGCTGATGAACCTGAGCGGCGCGCACGCGCCATTCTTTACCCGCAATATTGTGATTATCAAAGACAATTCCGGGCATACCGGCGTGGGTGAAATTCCGGGCGGCGAGAAGATCCGCAAAACGCTGGAAGAGGCTATTCCGCTGGTTGTAGGCAAAACGCTGGGTGAATATAAAAACATCCTGAATACCGTGCGCAGTAATTTTGCCGACCGCGATGCGGGCGGGCGCGGGCTGCAAACGTTCGACCTGCGCACCACTATCCATGTGGTAACCGGTATAGAAGCCGCGATGCTGGATCTGTTAGGCCAGCATCTGGGCGTAAACGTTGCCTCCCTGTTGGGCGACGGCCAGCAGCGCAGCGAAGTGGAAATGCTGGGCTACCTGTTCTTTGTCGGCAACCGCAAGCTGACGCCGCTGCCGTACCAGAGCCAGCCGGACGAAAAATGCGACTGGTATCGTATTCGTCACGATGAGGCCATGACCCCGGATGCGGTGGTACGCCTGGCAGAAGCGGCTTACGAAAAATATGGCTTCAATGATTTCAAGCTGAAAGGCGGCGTGCTGGCCGGAGAAGAAGAGGCGGAAGCCATTACCGCGCTGGCAAAACGCTTCCCGCAGGCGCGCGTGACGCTGGATCCTAACGGAGCATGGTCGCTTGATGAAGCGATTAAAATCGGTAAGCAGCTTAAAGGCGTGCTGGCCTACGCGGAAGATCCGTGCGGGGCTGAGCAGGGTTTCTCAGGCCGCGAGGTGATGGCGGAGTTCCGTCGGGCGACCGGTTTGCCAACGGCTACCAATATGATCGCTACCGACTGGCGTCAGATGGGGCATACCTTGTCCTTGCAGTCTGTCGATATTCCGCTGGCGGACCCGCACTTCTGGACGATGCAGGGATCGGTTCGCGTGGCGCAGATGTGCCATGAATTCGGCCTGACCTGGGGTTCGCACTCCAACAACCACTTCGATGTCTCTCTGGCAATGTTTACCCACGTTGCGGCGGCGGCCCCCGGCAAAATTACCGCTATCGATACCCACTGGATTTGGCAGGAAGGCAACCAGCGCCTGACGAAAGCGCCGTTTGAAATCAAAGGCGGCATGGTGCAGGTTCCTTCTACGCCGGGTCTGGGCGTTGAGCTGGATATGGACCAGGTGATGAAGGCCCACGAGCTGTATCAGAAACATGGCCTCGGCGCGCGTGACGATGCGCTGGCGATGCAGCATTTGATCCCTGACTGGACATTCGACAATAAACGTCCGTGCATGGTACGATAAACGCATTGGGACCGCTCCCATGGGCGGTCATTTACGTGGTGTATGCTTAACGTAATTAACATGCGTAAGGATGGCTTATGAAAATTGTTATCGCGCCGGACTCGTACAAGGAAAGCCTGAGCGCGCTTGAGGTCGCGACGGCGATAGAGAACGGTTTTCGCGAAATTTTCCCGACGGCGGAATACGTCAAACTTCCGGTAGCGGACGGCGGTGAGGGCACGGTAGAGGCGATGGTTGCAGCCACGGCAGGGCGGATTGTCCCTGTTCCGGTTACCGGCCCGCTGGGCGAGCGTGTGGAAGGATTTTTCGGGCTTTCCGGCGATGAGCAGAGCGCCTTTATCGAGATGGCCGCGGCGAGTGGTCTTGAGCTGGTCGCGCCCGCGCAGCGTAATCCACTGAAAACCACCTCCTGGGGCACCGGTGAGCTGATCCGCCATGCGCTGGATGCGGGCGTTAAGCATATTATTATCGGTATCGGCGGCAGCGCGACGAACGACGGCGGTGCAGGCATGGTACAGGCGCTGGGCGCAAAGCTGCTGGACGCTAAAAAGCAGCCTGTTGCGCAGGGCGGCGGCGAACTGGCGCGTATCGAGCATATCGATCTCAGCGGTCTGGACAAGCGTCTGGCAGACTGCCGAATTGAAGTGGCCTGTGACGTCACCAACCCGTTAATCGGTGAAGACGGTGCTTCTGCCGTGTTTGGCCCACAGAAGGGGGCGACGCCGGAGATGATTGTTACCCTGGACCACGCGCTGGCGCATTATGCGCAGGTTATTGCCCGGGATCTGGATATTGACGTTGTTAATCTCGATGGCGGCGGTGCGGCGGGCGGAATGGGCGCTGCGCTGTACGCCTTCTGCGGCGCGCAGCTGCGTCAGGGAATCGAGATCGTCACCGACGCGCTGCATCTGGCCGAACAGGTTGCAGACGCTGATTTAGTCATTACGGGTGAAGGGCGCATCGACAGCCAGACCATTCACGGTAAAGTGCCGGTCGGCGTGGCGAAAGTGGCTAAACGCTACAACAAGCCGGTTATCGGAATTGCGGGTAGCCTGACGGCGGATGTGGGCGTGGTGCATAATCACGGTATCGACGCCGTGTTCAGCGTGCTCTATACCATTTGCTCGCTGGAAGACGCACTGGAAAACGCCAGCAAAAATGTACAGATGGCGGCGAGGAATATTGCGGCGGTGTTGAAACTGGGGCAGACAGGGTAGTTTCCCCTCACCCCGCCCTCTCCCCTAAGGGGCGAGGGAGAAAAAACCGCACAGTTCTATCCCCTCTCCCTTTTGGGGAGAGGGTTAGGGTGAGGGGTAGCGCCACCGGGCGTTTGCCTCAGTTCCCCAGCACCTTCATCGCTTCCCGCGTCACATTATCCATCTCATCCAGAAGCTCCAGAAACTCAGGTTCAAGATCGGACTCTGGCGTTCCGGCACGCAGCTGCTGTTCCAGCAGCTGGCAGAGATTTTTTAATCGCGGCACGCCGCTATAGCCGCAGCTGCCGTGCAGCTTATGGATAGCTTCCATCAAACCTTCAGGATTTTCACCTACCAGCTGTTCTTCAACCTTATTGCGGATCTCCGGCAGGAACGCGACCAGCATTTGCAGCATGTCGCGGGCTAAATCGGCTTTCCCCGCCGCCTGGCGAAGCGCAAGCTGCCAGTCAAAAGTGGCGTTTGGATTAACGTTGATCTCGGCGGATTCGCTCGTGAAGATATAGGTTCCGCCTATATGCCCCGGCTTATAGCGTATCAGGAGGTTGTGCAGTTTCTCTTCGTCGATGGGTTTTGCCAGGTAATCATTCATCCCGGCACTCAGCAGCTTCTCTTTTTGACCGGCCATCGCGTGCGCGGTCACGGCAATCACCGGGGTTTGCTGCTGGTGAGGGAGCTGGCGGATCAGCTCGCAGGCGCGAATACCATCCATGCCCGGCATCTGAATATCCATCAGAATCAAATCGAACTGCATCTGTTTCGCCCGTTCAACCGCCTGGGAGCCGCTGGTGCACAGTTCGACGTGCTGAACCTGATCCTCCAGCAGCACGCCGATAAGCTTCAGGTTGGCCGGATTATCATCCACCGCCATGACGCTCATCGGTAGTTTTTGCTCGTTATTAACCAGCGGCAGGGCGTGCTGGCTCAGGCGACAGTATTCCGTCAGCGCAGGCAGCAGGCGAGTGGCGGTAAGCGGTTTAAGCAAACAGGCTGCCGCGCCGTCATTTTTCAACTCTTCCGCATTGATTTGCGCATGGCACGGCAGCGCCAGCAGCAGATAATCCGTCATGGACGCAGCCTTCGCCAGACGCTCCTGCTGCATGGTCAGCTCCCCGGTGAAGGTGACCGGAATGCCCATCAGCAGAATATCGTAATGCTCGACGGCCAGCGCGGAGAAGGTTGGGCTGTAGATAACCTCCAGCGGCGTCGTGCTTAACACATCCAGCGTACATTGCGCCGCCGCGGCATTAGGCTCCACGTAGGCAAGCCGCATTCCCTTCAGGCAATCCGTCACCGGGCCATCGGTCAGCACGTTGGGATTAAGGTCAAGGTTGATGTGGAACCAGAACGTCGAACCACGGTTTGGCTGGCTGTGGAAGGAGATATCGCCGCCCATCTCTTTCACCAGTTTTTGCGTGATCACCAGCCCCAGCCCTGTTCCGCCGTGACGCCTTGAGATACTGGCATCCGCCTGGCGAAACGCCTGGAACAGACGCGACTGATCGCGTTCGGGGATGCCGATACCGGTATCGCGGATCTGGATCTCAACCTGCACCTTGTTGTTACTGATAGAGCGTCGTTCCACCAGGATGTCGATGTTGCCGCTTTCGGTAAACTTGATGGCATTCCCGACAAGGTTAGTGATGACCTGCTGGAGACGCAGCGGGTCGCCGATAACGTTATCCGGCACGTCGTTCTTAATGTTGAGCGTCAGCTCAAGCCCTTTATCATGAGACGAGTGCGCAAGCAGCGTGACCACTTCATCCAGCGTGCTGCGAAGCGGGAACGGAATGCTTTCCAGAATCAGCTTGCCCGCCTCCAGCTTGGAGAAGTCCAGCACGTCGTTAATGATTGCCAGCAGGTTATTGGCCGAGCGCTCAATGGTGTGAAGATGGTCGCGCTGGGTGGGATTAAGCTCGCTTTTAAGCGTCAGGCGGGTAAAGCCGATCACGCCGTTCAGCGGCGTGCGCAGCTCGTGCGACATATTCGCCAGGAATTCAGACTTAATACGCGCCGCTTCCTGGGCGCGCTTTTTCGCCAGGTCCAGCTCGACGTTCTGGATTTCCATCTGCTCAAGCGTTTCACGTAAGTCCGACGTGGCCTGATCGACGTTGTGCTGCATCTCTTCGTGGTAGGCCGCCAGCGACATCGCCATCGAGTTGATGCCATTTTTCAGCATATCCAGCTCGCCCAGCATAAATCCTTCCACCCGGCTGTCGAGCTGGCCGCGACGAATGCGGTCTACGGTGTTGACCATGTTGCGAATAGGCCCCGTCACATCGCGCATCAGTCGCCAGCCGAAGATAAGCGCAATGCCGATACAAAACAGCATCATCACGCCGGAGATAAAGATTTCTTTGTACTGCTGCAGCCGTACCGACTTGAGATCCAGCTCCAGCGCCACATATCCCAGCATATTGCTGCTCGATTTGGCATCGGACTGGGCGGACTCATCGGGCGAATAGCTTTCGGAGACGATCGGCGTGCGCAGGATCATGATATCGCCCCGCCGCAGCACCGTGAGGTGGCGCGGGAACGGCGTACCCTCAGGAATTTTCAGGGACGTAGGATCAAGATGAAAATTGGAGGTGACGAACAGGCGGTTGTGTTCGTCGTAAACCGAGATTGCGCGGACGATCTCAGAATGGCGTCGATGCAGTACGCTGATGAGTTGACCAATTGATTCGCGGTTTTGCAGGTTCATTCCGTACTCGCTGGAGACGGCCAGCGGTTCAATAATGCTGGCTCCGGCATCTTCGAGCTGGCGCTGCAAATCGTTATAGCGGTGCACCACAAAGAAGATACTCAGCAGCAAACCGATAAGCACGGTGGGGGCGAGGATCAAAATCATCATGCGAGCACGCAGGCTGTAGTTGGTCATGGAGTTCCGTTATGGGACAATTAGGATAATTATGTTTATTTGAGAACAATCTCAGCAATGGCGCAATTCTACTCTGCAAAGCGACGCGTTACGACGCGTCAGATCATAACTGTTGAAGCCACGGACCTCGACCCTTTCGGTCAGGGGGTGGCGCGTCACAATGGTAAAGCATTGTTTATCACAGGTTTGCTGCCAACGGAACGCGCAGAAATTACGCTGACGGACGATAAGCGCCAGTACGCACGCGGCCAGGTTAAGCGTCGTCTTAGCGATAGCCCTGAACGCGTAGTGCCGCAGTGCCCGCATTTTGGCGTCTGCGGCGGCTGCCAGCAACAACATGCCAGTCCACTTTTACAGCAAAAAAGCAAAAGCAGCGCGCTGTCTCGCCTGCTTAAGCATGAGGTTAATGACGTTATTGCCGATAAGCCCTGGGGCTATCGTCGCCGCGCGCGGTTGAGCCTCAGCTACCAGCCAAAAGCGGCCCGGCTTGAAATGGGATTTCGCAAGTCCGGGTCCAGCGATATTGTCGATATCAAGCAGTGCCCCATTCTGGTGCCCCAGCTTGAGGCATTGCTCCCGGAAGTGCGCGCCTGCCTGTCGGGGTTGGAGGGATTACGCCACCTGGGGCACGTCGAACTGGTGCTGGCAAACAATGGTCCGCTGATGGTGCTGCGTCATACTGCACCGCTGTCGACAAAAGACCGCGAAAAACTGGAACGCTTTTCGCATTCTCACGAGCTGGCTCTTTTCCTCGCGCCCCAAAGCGAGATACTTGAGCAGGTAACGGGAGAAGCTCCCTGGTATGCGTCAAACGGGCTACGCTTAACGTTCAGCCCGCGGGACTTCATTCAGGTGAACGACGGCGTAAATCAGCAGATGATTGAAAAAGCGCTGGCGTGGCTGGATGTTCAGCCAGACGATCGGGTGCTCGATCTCTTTTGCGGAATGGGGAATTTCACCCTCCCTCTGGCGCAGAAAGCGGCCAGCGTGGTGGGCGTAGAAGGCGTCGAGGCGCTGGTGGCAAAAGGGCAGGAAAATGCTCTACAGAACGGCTTGCACAATGTGACATTTTTTCATCAAAACCTTGAGGAAGATGTTACTCAACAGCCGTGGGCAAAACAGGGCTTCGATAAAATACTTCTCGACCCTGCGCGTGCAGGCGCACCCGGCGTAATGCAGCATATAATTAAACTCGCGCCGACGCGCGTGGTCTATGTTTCCTGTAACCCGGCAACGCTTGCCCGAGACAGCGAGGCGTTAGTCAGCGCGGGTTACCAGATTCAGCGTCTGGCAATGCTGGACATGTTCCCGCACACTGGGCATCTGGAATCGATGGTGTTGTTCGAGCACATCTAATTTGTTTGGCTTGTCGACTTCGACAGGCCCTGGTCCCTAAAGGAGAGGACGATGGTTGCGGTAAGAAGTGCACATCTTAATAAAGCTGGTGAGTTTGACCCACAAAAATGGATCGTAAGTCTGGGGATTTCCAGCCAGCAGTCGTGTGAACGCTTAACCGAAACCTGGGCCTACTGTCTGCGCACCACGCAGGGACATCCGGATGCCGAGCTGCTGCTGTGGCGCGGCATCGAAATGGTCGAAATTTTATCCATGCTCAACATGGATATCGAAACGCTGCAGGCGGCACTTCTGTTCCCGCTTGCCGACGCTAACGTTGTTACCGAAGATGTGCTGGTAGAAAGCGTGGGTAAACCCGTCGTCTCGCTCATTCACGGCGTGCGCGATATGGCCGCCATCCGCCAGCTTAAAGCCGCTCAAACCGATTCCGTCTCCTCCGAACAGGTTGATAACGTTCGCCGGATGCTGCTGGCGATGGTGGATGACTTCCGCTGCGTGGTCATCAAGCTTGCCGAGCGCGTTGCGCACCTGCGCGAAGTCAAAGATGCGCCGGAAGACGAACGCGTCCTGGCCGCCAAAGAGTGTACAAACATCTATGCGCCGCTGGCGAACCGCTTAGGCATCGGTCAGCTGAAATGGGAGCTGGAAGATTACTGCTTCCGCTATCTGCACCCTGCGGAATATAAGCGTATCGCCAAGCTCCTGCACGAGCGCCGTATCGATCGCGAACACTACATCGACGAGTTCGTCGGCGGGCTGCGCCAGTCGATGAAAGAAGAAAACGTGCGCGCCGAGGTATACGGTCGGCCAAAACACATCTACAGCATCTGGCGCAAAATGCAGAAGAAACATCTCGCGTTTGACGAGCTGTTCGACGTGCGTGCCGTGCGTATCGTTGCGGAGCGCCTGCAGGACTGCTATGCCGCGCTGGGGATAGTGCATACTCACTTCCGTCATCTGCCGGATGAGTTCGATGATTATGTTGCGAACCCGAAACCGAACGGCTACCAGTCTATTCATACCGTGGTGCTGGGGCCCGGCGGCAAAACGGTTGAGATTCAGATCCGTACCAAACAGATGCACGAAGACGCCGAGCTGGGCGTCGCCGCGCACTGGAAATACAAAGAAGGCACTTCGGGCGGGGTACGCTCCGGTCATGAAGACCGCATTGCCTGGCTGCGCAAGCTGATTGCGTGGCAGGAAGAGATGGCCGATTCCGGCGAAATGCTCGACGAAGTGCGCAGCCAGGTGTTCGATGACCGGGTGTATGTCTTTACGCCGAAAGGCGACGTTGTCGACCTGCCGGCCGGCTCCACGCCCCTCGACTTTGCTTACCACATCCACAGCGACGTGGGACACCGCTGCATCGGCGCGAAAATTAGCGGGCGCATCGTGCCGTTCACCTATCAGCTGCAGATGGGCGACCAGATTGAAATCATCACCCAGAAGCAGCCGAACCCAAGCCGCGACTGGCTTAACCCGAATCTGGGCTACGTTACCACCAGCCGCGGACGTTCTAAAATTCACGCTTGGTTCCGCAAGCAGGATCGTGACAAAAACATCCTTGCCGGACGCCAGATCCTGGACGACGAGCTGGAGCATATCGGCATAAGCCTGAAAGAAGCAGAGAAGTTCCTGCTGCCGCGCTACAACTTCAACGAGCTTGATGAGCTGCTGGCGGCGATTGGCGGCGGTGATATTCGCCTCAACCAGATGGTGAATTTCCTGCAGGCGCAGTTCAACAAGCCGAGCGCGGCGGAGCAGGACGCGGCGGCGCTGAAGCAGCTGCAGCAGAAAACCTATGCTCCCCAGCAGCGCAGTAAAGACAATGGCCGCGTGGTTGTGGAAGGGGTAGGCAATTTAATGCACCACATTGCGCGCTGCTGCCAGCCTATCCCGGGCGACGACATTGTCGGCTTTATCACTCAGGGGCGCGGGATTTCGATCCACCGTTCCGACTGCGACCAGCTCGCCGAGCTTCAGTCTCACGCGCCAGAGCGCATCGTGGAAGCCGTCTGGGGCGAGAGCTACTCTGCGGGCTACTCGCTGGTGGTGCGCGTCACTGCCAACGACCGCAGCGGTCTGCTGCGCGACATCACGACCATTCTCGCCAACGAGAAGGTTAACGTGCTGGGCGTTGCCAGCCGCAGCGACACCCGCGAACAGCTTGCCACCATCGATATGACCATCGAAATCTACAACCTGCAGGTGCTGGGCCGCGTGCTCGGCAAGCTGAACCAGGTGCCGGATGTGATTGACGCGCGTCGTCTGCACGGCGGATAAAATTTTCCTCCTTTGTAGGCCGGGTAAGGCGCAAGCCGCCACCCGGCATTTTTTTATCAGGACAGAACCATGACTCAAATCGACCGCCTGCTCGGCATCATGAAGCACCTCCGCGACCCGGAAAACGGCTGCCCGTGGGACAAAGAGCAAACCTTCGCCACCATCGCACCCTATACGCTTGAAGAGACCTACGAAGTGCTGGACGCCATTTCACGCGAAGATTTCGACGACCTGCGCGGCGAGCTGGGCGATCTGCTTTTCCAGGTGGTGTTCTATGCGCAGATGGCGCAGGAAGAGGGGCGTTTTAACTTTGACGATATCTGTGCCGCCATCAGCGACAAGCTGGAGCGTCGCCACCCGCACATCTTTGGCGATGCCGCCGCAGGCACCAGCGCCGAGGTATTGACCCGCTGGGAGCAAATCAAGAGCGCCGAGCGCGCCGAAAAATCCCAGCACTCCGCGCTGGATGACATTCCGCTAAGCCTGCCTGCACTGATGCGCGCGCATAAAATTCAGAAACGCTGCTCTGCCGTTGGCTTTGACTGGCACTCCCTCGGCCCGGTGCTGGATAAAGTGCATGAAGAGATTGACGAAGTCATGCATGAAGCGCAGCAGGCCGTCGTGGATGAAGCAAAGCTGGAGGAGGAGATGGGCGACCTGCTGTTCGCCACCGTCAATCTTTCGCGCCATTTGGGTGTAAAAGCGGAAACCGCGCTGCAAAAAGCGAACCTCAAATTTGAACGCCGCTTCCGTGAAGTTGAGCGGATTGTGGCCTCGCGCGGCCTGGAAATGACCGGAATTGACCTCGAGGCTATGGAAGAAGTCTGGCAGGAAGTAAAACGGCAGGAATATGATCTCTAACGGAATTTTGCGAGCAAGCGCAATTTGTGTGATTTTTTAAATGACAAGCGCTTGATTTGCGTCAAAAACATTTACCCAAAAGGGGCTATTTTCTCACTCCTTATGTTTGTCATGGCCTGGAATGGAGACGGAGAATGAAAGTTTGTGGCGCTCGCCGTGTTCGGGTATACTACTTTCCCGTCCTGGTTATTCCATCGTTTCACCCTAACTTCTCAGGTTCAGCATGACAACGAACTATATTTTTGTGACCGGCGGGGTCGTATCCTCTCTGGGTAAAGGCATTGCCGCAGCCTCCCTCGCAGCCATTCTTGAAGCCCGTGGCCTCAATGTGACCATGATGAAACTGGATCCGTACATCAACGTCGATCCCGGCACCATGAGCCCAACCCAACACGGGGAAGTGTTCGTTACTGAAGACGGCGCTGAAACCGATCTGGATCTTGGCCACTACGAGCGTTTCATCCGTACCAAAATGACCCGTCGTAATAACTTTACGACTGGCCGTATCTACTCTGACGTACTGCGTAAAGAGCGCCGCGGCGACTACCTGGGCGCAACCGTACAGGTGATCCCGCACATCACTAACGCGATCAAAGAGCGTGTCCTTGCCGGTGGCGAAGGCCATGACGTTGTGCTGGTTGAAATCGGCGGTACCGTGGGTGATATCGAATCCCTGCCGTTCCTCGAAGCGATTCGCCAGCTGGCGGTAGACATTGGTCGTGAGCACGCGCTGTTCATGCACCTGACGCTGGTGCCGTACATGGCTGCTGCAGGTGAAGTGAAAACCAAACCGACCCAGCACTCTGTTAAAGAGCTGCTCTCCATCGGTATTCAGCCTGACATCCTGGTTTGCCGTTCCGATCGCGCTATTCCAGCGAACGAGCGTGCGAAAATTGCATTGTTCTGTAACGTGCCGGAAAAAGCCGTTATTTCAATGAAAGATGTCGATTCAATTTATAAAATCCCGGGCCTGTTGAAATCACAGGGCCTGGACGATTATATTTGTAAACGATTCAGCTTGAACTGTCCGGAAGCTAACCTGTCTGAATGGGAACAGGTTATTTACGAAGAAGCCAATCCGGGCGGCGAAGTGACTATCGGTATGGTCGGTAAGTACATTGAACTGCCGGATGCCTATAAGTCAGTCATTGAAGCGCTGAAACACGGTGGTCTGAAGAACCGCGTCTCCGTTAACATCAAGCTGATTGATTCGCAGGATGTTGAAACGCGCGGCGTTGAAATTCTGAAAGATCTGGATGCTATTCTTATCCCTGGCGGCTTCGGCTACCGCGGTGTAGAAGGCAAGATCGCCACCGCACGCTATGCGCGTGAAAACAATATTCCATACCTCGGCATCTGCCTGGGTATGCAGGTTGCGCTGATCGAATTCGCGCGCAACGTAGCGGGCATGGAAAACGCGAACTCTACGGAATTTGTGCCAGACTGTAAGTACCCTGTAGTGGCGCTTATTACTGAATGGCGCGATGAAGACGGTAACGTCGAAGTCCGTACCGAGAAGAGCGACCTGGGTGGCACGATGCGTCTTGGCGCACAGGCCTGCCAGCTGTCTGACGATAGCGTGGTGCGTAAGCTGTATGGCGAAACAACCATCACCGAACGCCATCGTCACCGCTATGAAGTCAACAACATGTTGTTGAAACAAATTGAAGCTGCGGGTCTGCGTGTTGCGGGCCGCTCCGGGGACGATCAGTTAGTCGAGATCATTGAGGTGCCAAACCATCCGTGGTTCGTTGCCTGCCAATTCCACCCGGAATTTACTTCAACGCCGCGTGATGGGCATCCGCTGTTTGCAGGCTTTGTGAAGGCCGCCAGCGACTACCAGAAGCGTCAGGCGAAGTAAAAAAAGTTAGAACGGCAACGCGTACCTTGGGTACGCGTTGTTTGTCTGGAGTTTTAGTTTAACTTGTACTGAGGAAAATCTAATGTCCAAAATCGTTAAAGTCATCGGTCGTGAAATCATCGACTCCCGTGGTAACCCGACCGTTGAAGCCGAAGTTCATCTGGAAGGTGGTTTCGTCGGTATGGCAGCTGCTCCATCAGGTGCTTCTACTGGTTCCCGCGAAGCGCTGGAACTGCGCGATGGCGACAAATCCCGCTTCCTGGGCAAAGGCGTACTGAAAGCTGTTGGCGCTGTGAACGGTCCTATTGCTCAGGCAATCCTTGGCAAAGACGCCAAAGACCAGGCTGGCATCGACAAGATCATGATCGATCTGGACGGTACTGAAAACAAATCTAACTTCGGTGCGAACGCAATCCTGGCTGTTTCTCTGGCAAACGCCAAAGCAGCTGCGGCAGCTAAAGGCCAGCCACTGTTCGAGCACATCGCTGAACTGAACGGCACCCCAGGCAAATACTCCATGCCTGTACCAATGATGAACATCATCAACGGTGGTGAGCACGCGGATAACAACGTTGATATTCAGGAATTCATGATTCAGCCAGTTGGCGCGAAATCCCTGAAAGAAGCCGTGCGTATGGGTTCTGAAGTGTTCCACAACCTGGCTAAAGTTCTGAAAGCTAAAGGTATGAACACTGCTGTTGGTGACGAAGGTGGCTACGCGCCAAACCTGGGCTCTAACGCAGAAGCACTGGCAGTCATCGCAGAAGCCGTAAAAGCTGCTGGCTACGAGCTTGGCAAAGACATCACCCTGGCGATGGACTGTGCAGCATCTGAATTCTACAAAGACGGTAAATACGTTCTGGCTGGCGAAGGCAACAAAGCGTTCACCTCCGAAGAGTTCACTCACTTCCTGGAAGACCTGACCAAACAGTACCCAATCGTTTCTATCGAAGACGGTCTGGACGAGTCTGACTGGGACGGTTTCGCATACCAGACCAAAGTACTGGGCGACAAAATCCAGCTGGTTGGTGACGATCTGTTCGTAACCAACACCAAGATCCTGAAAGAAGGCATCGAGAAAGGCATCGTTAACTCCATCCTGATCAAATTCAACCAGATCGGTTCTCTGACCGAAACTCTGGCTGCGATCAAAATGGCGAAAGACGCTGGCTACACCGCTGTTATCTCTCACCGTTCTGGCGAAACTGAAGACGCGACCATTGCCGACCTGGCTGTGGGTACCGCTGCAGGCCAGATCAAAACTGGTTCTATGAGCCGTTCTGACCGTGTTGCTAAATACAACCAGCTGATTCGTATTGAAGAAGCTCTGGGCGAAAAAGCACCATACAACGGTCGTAAAGAGATCAAAGGCCAGGCATAATCGCCTAAGCCTTAAAATGAAAATGCCAGTCGAATGACTGGCATTTTTTTTGCCTATTTAAAATCGACCGCCATTTGCTCCGGGATGGTCAGCCCCTGGGTCGTTTGCACGCAGCGGGCGATGTAGTCCGTGAAGCGTGGGGGTTTTGGCATCCCCATACTGAGCAGCTTATCATTGCTGAAGCGCACGTTCAGCGTGGCAAAAGCCCCGTATAAACGCATGGCTTTCAGCATCAGACGTTCGTTACACGGACCAAAAATATTTTTGAGCTCGCGGCGCATTCTGACCAGCGTTTCGTAGCTTACCTGCGCATACTTATCCCCGACCGGCGCTTTCTCCAGCGCCTGCGCCATTGCATTATCAATGTCTGCGAAGCGAACGCTATTCTCTTCACCCGCTGAAATATGCACAACTTCTCCCGGGCGGGCATCGCTGTAGAGCAGCATGAGCAGCGCATCGGCGCAGTAGTCCACCGGGACGACATCAATCCTGTCTTCCATCGAGCACATGAATTTTTGCAGCATCAGCCCCATGCTAAAGACCCAGAAGATGCTGCTGGAAGGGGCACAGCCGTGGAGCGTATGGCCCACGACGATAGAGGGCCGGGCGATGAGGAGCGGCAGGTTAGGGCAGTGTTGACGCATCAGCTGTTCGATGGTCGATTTTGAATAGGTATATTCCACCAGGTGCTCGGCGTTTTCCCTGAATTCGGCGCTTTCCGCTACCAGCGAATCCTGTTCTGGCGTGCAGGACATGGCCGTTCCGACGTGCACGAAGCGCTGCAGGGTTGCCACCTGTTCCATACGGCGAGCCAGCGCTAACGTGCCTTCGACATTCACTTTCCAGATAAGCGGATTGTTTCCAAAGGATGCGACGGCCGCGCAGTTAAGGACATGCGTTACGCTCTCCAGACGCGGATCGTTCAGAAACATTTCTGGCTGGCTGAGATCGCCAATGAGCACATCCTCGGCTTTCAGCGCGTTTAGCCTGCTTTCATGGACGTTAAACTTGCGCATGTTTTCCTTCACGCGTTCCAGCCCACTTTGCGCGTCGACGGCGCGGGCGAGCAGAACCAGCTTTACGCCTTCTGTGCCATTCAGGATTTTTTCAAGCACTGCTCCACCCAGGAAACCCGTCACGCCTGTAATTAATAACGTCTTCATTGATACCGTCTCATAATGATTGATGAGGCGGATTGTAGGCGTGCAAAAGTAAACGGTATTTAAATAATAAAAGGCCGAAATCAACGGTGCCTTAAGCTTATTTTAAGAAATGAAACACAGGGGAAGATATAAGACATTGCGGGTGAGATAAAAATTCAATTTATTGACGTTTTGATTTTTATATATTGATTTTTAAGGGATTTATTTGCGTTTTTGCGCCGTTTAATTTAATGCTAAATGTAATAAATAAAATGATTTGTTACACCAATCATTTGTTGAGGAAATATATCAAACAGGATTTAAGTCAAACTGAAACCGATCGCTCGCAGGCTATTTTATTTAGCCTGCGAATGGTTTCAGAGCAGCAGCGGCAGCGTGGCGCTCGCCGTTTGCTGGCTAACGTCGCCGTAATGGCCATCCAAAGCAATCAGTGACGTGGTCAGCAGCTCGACCAGCAGCATCACGCCAACCTTCGCGTTAAGCGCCCCGGCGCTAAGAGGGCCTTCCGGCTTGGCGGCAACCAGCTGCATATCGCTCAGGGATGCCAGGGGACTGCGGGGCGTATTGCTGAGCGCCAGGACCTTCACGCCGCGCTTGCGGGCAAGCTTCACCACGTGGAGTAAATCACGCGTTGAGCCGGAGCTGGAGATGGCCACGACCAGCGTTTCTTTTGAAAGCGTTGTCGCATTCATTGCCGCACGGTGCATATCGCTAAACAGCTGCGCGGGTTTGCCCAGCCTCAATAACTTGTAGTGGAGATACTCGCCGAGGATCGCGCTGGCCGCTACGCCGTATATTTGTACGGACTGCGCCCGGTGCAGCGCCAGCGCGGCCTCTTCAAGCAGCGTCCGGTCGAGCAGCCTGGCGGTATCCTGCAAAGCCTGCACCGACTCATCCACAACGGTATCAATCTCATCCCCGGCCTGACGCGCGGGCTGGCCCTGCTGAATATCAAGCGCCAGCGCCATTTTGAATTCGTTATAGCCTTTGCAGCCCAGCGTCCGACAAAGTCGCGTCACGCTGGCCTCGCTGGTGTGACTTTCGCGGGCCAGCTCGGTGATCGTCAGGTACAGCACCCGGGCAGGATCGCTGAGAACAAACTCCCCCAGCTTTTGTTGCGTTGGGCTGTACCCGGAAGCCTCCTGGCGTAGCTTCAGCAGCAGGTTTTCATGGTCTGACATGCTAGATCCTTAGTGCGTTTCTCTGCGACTAGTGTGGCGGAAAGCGGGGGAAAGATGCCAGTCATTTCGAAAAAGTATGATCGGCCTCCTGGTTTTTGATGATAATTTTCACTATTAAATATTAATGTGGTAAAAATTTTCATCGTTAAATAAGGGGATGAAAAAATGATGCAAATGTTCAGTGGGGCTTCTTCTGGTGGCTGGTTTGAAAAAGCGCAGCGCTTCGGCAAATCCTTTATGCTGCCCATCGCCGTATTGCCTGCGGCCGGTCTGCTGCTGGGGATCGGCGGCGCGCTATCGAATCCCAATACGCTCGCGGCTTATCCGTTCCTGGACGTTGGCTGGCTACAGGCCATTTTCACCATCATGAGCAGTGCGGGTTCAATTGTGTTTGCGAACCTCTCGGTGCTGTTTGCCGTTGGGGTTGCCGTTGGGCTGGCAAAAAGCGACAAGGGAACGGTAGGCCTGGCGGCATTGCTTGCGTTTCTGGTGATGAATGCCACCATCAACGCGCTGCTGATCCTCACCGGCAAGCTGGCTCTTGAGAACCCGGGAGCGGTGGGGCAGGGCATGACGCTGGGCATTCAGACGCTGGAAACCGGCGTGTTTGGCGGCGTTGTGATTGGCCTCGTAACCTGCATGCTGCATCATCGGTTTAATAAGATTGCCCTTCCGCAGTTCCTGGGCTTCTTTGGCGGCTCACGCTTTGTACCCATTATTAGCTCGCTGGCGGCAATATTCATCGGCGCGGCAATGACGGTGGTCTGGCCGCATTTCCAGAAACTGATTTTTGGTCTGGGCGGGCTGGTGGATGCCACCGGCTATCTCGGCACCCTGCTGTACGGCTTCATTTTGCGCATGCTCGGCCCGTTCGGTTTGCACCACATCTTCTATCTTCCTTTCTGGACCACCGCGCTCGGCGGGAGCGAGATCGTCAACGGTCATCTGGTTGAGGGCACGCAGCGGATTTTCTTCGCCCAACTGGCCGATCCCACCACGCGTCAGTTTTACGAAGGCACGTCGCGCTTCATGTCCGGGCGCTTCATTACCATGATGTTTGGCCTGCTGGGCGCCTGCCTGGCGATGTACCACACCGCAAAGCCGGAGAACAAAAAGCGCGTGGCCGGGCTGCTGCTTTCAGCGGCGTTAACCTCGTTCCTGACCGGGATTACCGAACCTATCGAGTTCTCCTTCCTGTTTATTGCCCCGGTGCTGTACGTCATTCATGCGCTGTTTGACGGGCTGGCGTTTATGCTCGCACACATGCTGCACATCACCATCGGGCAAACCTTCTCCGGCGGTTTCATTGACTTCGTGCTGTTCGGCATTCTGCAGGGCGAGGCTAAAACGAACTGGATGTTCGTCCCGCTGGTGGGCGTGCCGTGGTTCTTCCTTTACTACTTCACCTTCCGCTATCTGATTAACCGCTTTGATTTCGCCACGCCGGGTCGGGAAAAGGAGGCGATGGCTGACGAAGTTACCCTTGCGCAAAGCGAGCGTGCTGCTGCGGTAATCGCCGGGTTAGGCGGAAAAGAGAACCTCGAAGAGGTGGACTGCTGCGCCACGCGCCTTCGCGTCACGGTCAAAGACGGCAGCCGGGTGAATGAGGCGGCCCTGAAAGCCACCGGCGCGCGCGGCGTTATCGTGCGCGGAAATGGAGTCCAGGTCATATATGGCCCGCACGTCACGATCATCAAAAACGAAGTTGAAGAGATCTTATCGTAATGAAAACTGTACTGGATAATCTGAAGGGAAAGCTGGTCGTCTCCTGTCAGGCGCTGGAGAACGAACCGCTGCACAGTCCGTTTATTATGTCGCGGATGGCGCTGGCGGCGCGTCAGGGCGGGGCCGCAGGCATTCGCGCCAACAGCGTGGCGGATATCGAAGCCATTAAGCAGCAGGTGTCTCTGCCCGTTATCGGCATCATCAAGCGGGATTACCCCGCAAGCGAGGTGTTTATCACCGCGACGATGAAAGAGGTGGATGAGCTGATGACCGTCTCTCCCGAGATCGTTGCGCTTGATGCGACGGCGCGGGAACGACCCGGCGATGACTCTCTGGACGCGCTGGTCACGCGTATTCGATCGCATTATCCCACGGTGCTGCTAATGGCGGATATTTCCACCGTTGAAGAGGCCGTGACGGCGCAGAGGCTTGGCTTCGACTGCGTCGGGACCACGCTATATGGCTACACCGCGGAAACCGCGGGACGTTCACTTCCGCAGGATGACTGCGCGTTCCTGAAAGCGGTGCTGGCTGCCGTGACGCTCCCCGTGGTGGCCGAAGGCAACGTGGATACCCCAGAGCGCGCGGCCAGGTGTCTGGCGCTGGGGGCGCATACGGTCGTCGTCGGCGGGGCGATCACCCGACCACAGCAAATCACTGAACGGTTTATGGCGGCGATTGGCGCGCAAAGCACCGATGGAGCATGACCATCCGGCGGGGATCTGCGATACTTATCGTTTATCCCCTTAACTGAGATGACTATGCAGTACCCGATTAACGAGATGTTCCAGACCCTGCAAGGCGAGGGTTACTTTACCGGCGTCCCCGCCATTTTTATTCGTTTACAGGGATGCCCGGTTGGCTGTGCCTGGTGTGACACCAAACATACGTGGGATAAGCTCGCAGATCGGGAAGTGTCGCTGTTTAGCATTCTGGCGAAAACCAAAGAGAGCGATAAGTGGGGCGCGGGAAGCGCGGAAGATCTGCTGGCCATTATTGGTCGTCAGGGCTGGACGGCTCGCCATGTGGTGATCACCGGGGGGGAACCCTGCATCCACGACCTGATGCCGCTGACCGAGCTGCTCGAAAAGAACGGCTACAGCTGCCAGATCGAAACCAGCGGCACCCATGAGGTGCGCTGTTCACACACGACCTGGGTGACGGTCTCGCCAAAAGTGAATATGCGCGGCGGGTACGACGTATTGTCTCAGGCGCTGGAACGCGCGGATGAGATTAAGCACCCGGTAGGGCGCGTGCGGGATATCGAAGCGCTGGATGAGCTGCTGGCAACGTTAACCGATGAAAAACAGCGTGTGATTGCGCTGCAGCCAATCAGCCAGAAAGACGATGCGACGCGTCTGTGCATTGAAACCTGTATCGCCCGCAACTGGCGGCTGTCGATGCAGACGCACAAGTACCTGAATATTGCCTGAACCCTTCGCGGCCCCGCTTATCGCGGGGCCCGTGCTGAAGGGAGTAACGCCCAGGTTACTGCCGCCGACGCGAGACAAATCGCGCTGTTAAACAGTAACGCATACTGCGCGGCGCTGGCCATTCCCAGCGGCAGCAGCAGCGCGTACAGCGAAGCGGTGACGGCGATCCCCATGGCCCCGCCCAGCGAACTGCCCATCTTATACACTCCTGAGGCCACCCCAACTTTGTTTTCCGGCGCGTTCATCACCGCCGTATCCGTTGACGGCGTGGCATAGCATCCCAGCCCCAGGCCGAATAGAATGTTGCTCAGAAACACGGTGACAATGTAGATCTCCTTGCTTAAAAACGTACAGGAGATCAGCGTGATACCCGTTGCGGTGAGCAGCGGCCCGGTCATCATAGGCAGCCGCGCCCCGTAGCGCTGGAGCAGCTTTTCCCCGACCCGAATCATCGCAAGCACGGTGACCAGATAACCCAGCGTCATCATACCGGTTTGCAGCGGCGACAGACGGTGGCCTTGCTGCAGCCAGATGCTGGCGATCATCATGGTGCCAATGCAGCCGTTGAGCAAAAAATTAGAGAAGACCGAGGCGCTGTAGGCCCGGTTTTTAAACAGGGCAAAATCAATTAGCGCCGCATCACCCTTGCGTCGCCCCGCAAGCACAAAGCAAACCCCCGCCAGCGCTGCGCCACCCAGCACAAGCAGCGACAGGCCGCTGCCCCAGCCCCAGCCGTGCCCCTTGCTGATAAACAGGTTCAGCAGCACCAGCATACAGAAAAAACTCACCAGGCCGCTGATATCCAGCCTGTGGCGACTCGCGCCGTCGCTTCGGCTTTCCGGAGTACCGCGAATCAGCAGCAGTGCCGCCGCCGCTACCAGCATGGAAAAAATAAAGATCCAGCGCCAGCCGAGCGTGGTAGCGATGGCGCCGCCGACAAACGAGCTCAGGCCGCTGCCGCCCCAGGAGCCGATGACCCAAAAGCTGATTGCCCGCTGGCGCGCGCTGCCCTGATACCAGGTTTTAATCAGAGCCAGCGTAGCGGGCATGATGCAGGCTGCTGACAGGCCCTGGATCGCTCTGCCCAGCAGAAAAAGAACCGGTTCCCACGAGACGAAAAGCAGTGCGCTGCCGATGATGCTCAGCGTCAGGCCAATGTACGTCATGCGCACGCGGCCAAACTTATCGGCAAAGCCCCCGCAGGCAACGACAAAACAGCCGCATAGCAACGCGCTGAGGCTGACCGCCAGCGTGAGGGTTTCCAGGGAGATAGCCAGGCTATTTTTCATTGCCGGCACAACGTTTATCACCGACTGCGCGAATAACCAGAACGTTAGAACGCTCATCACAATACCGGCCAGCAGCCGATCGTTACCGGCATAGGAGGTCGTGTCTGTCAGGGGAACGGTACTCATCGTGCAGCCCTCCGGGGTTGGCGCCAGCTAGCGCAGATAGTGTTCGGTTAACGCGGTCCAGAGCGCCGCCCCGGTCAACAGGATCTTGTCGTTAAAGTCGTAGCCTGGGTTATGCACCATGCAGCGGTCCGGCTCATCCCCGGCTCCCAGAGTGAAGTAGCAGCCGTGAGGATTTTTTTCGAGCATGAACGCAAAATCCTCGCTCCCCATAAACGCATTCACCGACGTGACGGCATCCTGACCGAACAGATCGGTCGCCACGGCGCGCACCATTTCGTTGGCCTGCGGGTTATTGTTCAGCACCGGGCTGCCGTTCACGTGACGGATCGTGGCCGTGGCGTTGAAGCTCTCAGCCTGCGCCACCGCGATGTCGTGGATACGCTGCAGGACGGTTTGACGCACCGCTTCGTCCAGCGTGCGCACGGTCAGCTTCATTAATACCTTGTCGTTGATGATGTTCGGGGCGTGTCCCGCCTGGATGCTGCCCACGGTCACGACGGCCGGCTGGAACGGCGTGATATTCCTCGACACAATCGACTGCAGGGCGATGGTGATATGGCAGGCGACCAGCGTGGCATCGACGGTGTGTTCCGGAACGGCGCCGTGCCCTCCCACGCCGTTGACTTCAATGTGCACGGTGTCCGAGGAGGCCATCATGGCGCCATCGCGCAGGCCAATTTTCCCGAGCGGCTGGGAGGGCATATTGTGCAGGCCAAAAATATGGTCGCAGGGGAATTGCTCAAACAGGCCATCCTCGACCATAACGCGCCCACCATACAGCAGCTCTTCCGCGGGCTGAAAAATCAGGTGTAGCGTGCCGTTAAAGCTGCGGGTGCGCGCCAGATACTCTGCGGCATAGAGCAGCGTGGTGGTGTGGCCATCGTGGCCGCAGCCGTGGAATTTACCCTCGACGGTGCTGCTCCACGCCTTGCCGCTATTTTCCTGCATCGGCAGCGCGTCCATATCGGCGCGCAGGCCCAGACGTTTGCTGCCGTTACCCACTTTCAGCGTACCGACCACCCCGGTTTTCGCCATTCCACGGTGGACCTCATAGCCCCATTCATGAAGGAGCGTTGCGACGCGATCGCTGGTTTTATGCTCCTCAAAGCCGATTTCAGGGTGCCGGTGAAATTCGCGGCGTAATTCAGTGAACTGAGCCTCGGTGCCCCGCAGCGCGTCAACAATTGGATGTGTCATTTTTGTTATCCTTTTCCTGCTAAACGGTGTTAGTTTCGAGTTTATGTCGATCGTATTGCCTGAAAATGCTCTTTTTTGTTGTAATTCGACGCCTTTTTTCTGATTGTTTTTCATGCGATTCAGTTATGACAAAAAACAGCCCGTCATTATTTGTCTTTGCAGGGGTGGCGAATGGAGCAGCGTGGAAATGAATTTACGGTGGCCGTGGAGGACGTGCGCCTGTTCGCGCAGGATGAAGGCGACGGCCTGACGATACTGTGGGTGCTGGAAGGGCAGGCCGAGCTGGAAACCCACGCGGGACAAGAAACGGTGCCGACAAACGGCCTTGCGGTGATAAACCGCCATCAGCGCTGGCGGTTCAGCAGCCAGAGTGCGAACGTTACCCTGCGCGTCGTCCTCTCCGGGCGCTGGTTGACCCAGCTGTACGCTGACTTTTTCGCCCATGACTACGTCATACCCACGGCGCCTGGCGGGAGCTGGCCGCAGTGCGACGAGCTGCGGCATCTGCTGCGTCAGCTTCTTGTGGTGGCGCTGGTCAACGATCCCCATCGCTACAGGCTAGAGGCGAACCGCTGGCTGAGCGAGATCCTGCTGCTGCTGATCGGCCGCTTTCAGCAGCCCGCCCGCCTTAAACCCCGTGACCAGCACGCTAACGTAAGCAAGCGCATCACCCGCGTGCTGGAGCGAATTAACGCCAGCTACACCCGCCGCATTACGCTGGCCGAAATCGCAGAGAGTGAATTTGTCTCCGAAGCGTGGCTCTCCCGTCTGTTTAGAAAGGAGGTCGGGGTCAGTTTTATGCAGTACATCACCGCCCTGCGGCTGGAAAAAGCGGCTGCTGCCCTGTGCCTCACCAGTCGTCCCCTGCACCAGATTGCGCAGGAGCACGGGTTTGCCAGCACGCGAATGATGACCGATCGGTTCCGGCACGCTCACGGCATGTCTCCAGGCGAGTTTCGTAAGGCCATGCGCCATCGCCCCGACGCTTACCGCTTGCGGACGAGCGCGGGCGAGCAGCGCTTTCCCGTTGCGGTGGATACGCTGTTCAGCCTGCTCAACGGCGCTGAGGCCCGCGGCTGGGAACCTTCTCCGCTAACCCACTCTCCCGGTCAGGAGCGAATACTGGATCTGCAGCAGCTTCATCCGCTCTCTGGCGCGATGCGACACACGCGGCTGGTTGTCACCCTGCGCGAACTGGACGATTTGCTGCGTGAAGATGTTCGCCAGCATCTGGAGGCGCTACACGAGGCGATCCCCATTGAGGGAATTGATATCGCGGAACCTTTCCTCAGCAGCCGTCTGTTCGCCACGGGGTGGGATAATCCCCATATTGCGGGCTACGCCTGCTGGTACAATCTGCAACAGCTGTTCACTTGGGTGGCGAAAAAAGGCTGGACGATCCTGCTGCACACGGGCGTCACCACCCGATGCGATCTCCTCACGCGCTTTTTGCAGCTGTCGGTCAGCCGATTTTCACCCGACGTCACCGCAGGCTGGCACGCCGTGATGCACTGGTCTCCTCAGGCAAACCCGGAGAACCAGGAGCACGCCTGGCAAGCGCAGAGGGCGGCGCTTCAGACCTATCTTCCGCAGGCAAAATTTGGGGTATGGCATCGTTTTTCACCGGTCGGCACCGAGCCTATCGGCGACGCGTTATTCCGCTCGTGCATACTGGACCAGGCCGATTTTCTCGCCTGTCCGGCAGATGCCAACGAGCTGCTCGATCTGGCGCAGCTGGGGCCGGCGCATCTCTCCTCGTCAGAAAATTATCCCGTGCTGAAGATCCGCCAAATCCTCGCCGCCCTTCGCCAGCGGCAGCGCGCGCTGCCGGTATGGTTACTCTCGTGGAATACCCTTACCGGGAACACGCGGGCGACCAACGGCTGGTTTTTTCGCGGCGCGTTGCTGATGCAAAATCTGCTCGGGCTTTCAGAACAGGTCTGGCTGGCGGGATTCTGGCTAAATTCAGGCTTGCAGGGTGAGGCCAGGGCGAACAACACCCTGGATACATCGAGCCTTGCGCTTCAGTATAACCACGGCCTTCCCCGGCCTATCTACTGGGTGCTATGGCTGTGGCAGCGCCTGCGGGGAGAAGTGCTTGTCAACGACAAGAGCGTCCTGCTGCTTCGCCATCAGGGGCGCTATCAGCTGCTGCTGCGTAACGTGGTGGTTTTTAATCCGCTGCTCTCCAGCGAGGAGGCCTTCATCCAGCGCTTTCGTCAGCAGTATCATCTTGAGCTGCGGGGAATGCGCGGCAGCTGGCGCATTAAGTGCCATCTTTTCGATCGTCACAACGGTGCGCTCTACCCGCTGCTGGAAGGGGTACACAGTGAAAGCGGGCCTGACGAGGAGATGTTACGCTGGATTGCGCATAAAGCGCGTCCAACGCTTTCCGTACGCGATGAACGGCTTTATGACGGCTGGCAAATCACGGAATCGCTGGAGAGTAACGCGCTCGTACTCTATGAGTTCACGCCGCTAGACGCGCGCGAGGAAGAAGGGGATCACTCCCCGCGATAGATGCAGCCTGCGGTGCAGGTTTCTTTGATCATCACCGCGCTCAGCAGCGGCACCAGCGGCTTCATCTGATCCCAGATCCATTTTGCCAGCACTTCACTGGTCGGATTTTCAAGGCCCGGAATGTCATTCAGGTAGTAGTGATCCAGACGATCGTAGGTTGGCTTAAACGCGGCCTTCAGCTCGGCAAAATCCATGATCCAACCGGTATGCGGATCGACTTCACCGGTGATTTCAAGGCGCACCATAAACGAGTGCCCGTGCAGGCGGCCACATTTATGCCCTTCAGGCACATGCGGAAGGTGGTGGGCGGCTTCGAAGGTGAAATCTTTAAACAGTGTGGTGGACATCATAGCTCTCAGTAATGCGGAAAAAACCGCCGCATAGTACCGGAAAGCACAATTTTTAGCATTAACTAAAACGGCTCTGAAAGCATAAGGCGGATATACGGGATGCATGAATGCTTTTTTGCTTTATATATCAAAGGATTGATTAATCGTTTTTATCGTTAAGAACGATAGCTAAAACAGGTTAGTCCATTTGGTTATTTATTATTTCCATCCCTTCTTTAATTGTTATTATCCTCGCCGTTAACCTTATCTCTAGTTTGGTCTTTTTGCATAAATTCCGCTTTGCTACTGGAACATAACGACGCATGACAACACAGGCCCCACCTTCAAATTTGCTTCCCCTGAACCCGGAGCAGCTGGCGCGCCTTCAGGCTGCCACCACGGATTTTTCACCTACCCAGCTTGCCTGGGTTTCCGGCTACTTCTGGGGAATGCTCAACCAGCAGCCTGGTGCTGTCGCCGCAGCGCCCGCCGCAGCGGTTGACATTCCTGTCATAACGCTCATCTCCGCCTCGCAAACCGGCAACGCCCGCCGCGTGGCAGAAGCGCTGCGTGATGATTTGCTCGCCGCTAAACTGAACGTGAACCTGGTGAACGCCGGGGACTATAAATTCAAACAAATCGCGTCAGAAAAACTGCTGGTGGTTGTGGCCTCAACGCAGGGTGAAGGTGAACCCGCTGAAGAAGCGGTGGCGCTGCGCAAGTTCCTGTTCTCGAAAAAAGCCCCCAAACTGGACGGTACCGCTTTTGCCGTGTTCGGCCTGGGCGATACCTCGTATGAGTTTTTCTGCCAGTCCGGTAAAGACTTTGACAGCAAGCTGGCGGAGCTGGGCGGTGAACGCCTGCTGGACCGCGTGGATGCGGATGTGGAATATCAGCCCGCAGCCGCCGAGTGGCGCGCGCGCATCGTTGAGGTGCTGAAAGCCCGCGTGCCGAAAGAGACGCCAGCACAGGCTGCCGCCACCGCCGCAGGTACCGTCAATGAAATCCATACCAGCCCTTATACCAAAGAGGCGCCGCTGACGGCGAGCCTGTCGGTGAATCAGAAAATCACCGGACGCGACTCGGAAAAAGACGTGCGCCATATCGAGATCGACCTGGGCGACTCAGGCCTGCGCTATCAGCCTGGCGACGCCCTGGGCGTCTGGTATCAGAACGATCCGGCGCTGGTGAAAGAGCTGGTCGAGCTGCTGTGGCTGAAGGGCGACGAGTCCGTCACCGTGGAAGGCAAAACGCTGCCGCTTTCTGACGCGCTGCAGTGGCATTTCGAGCTGACGGTAAACACCGCCAATATCGTTGAAAACTATGCCACCTTAACGCGCAGCGAGTCCCTGCTGCCGCTGGTCGGTGACAAAGCGAAGCTGCAGCATTACGCGGCGACCACGCCAATTGTCGACATGGTGCGCTTTTCTCCTGCGCAGCTGGATGCCGATGCGCTGATTGGCCTGCTGCGTCCGCTGACGCCGCGCCTGTACTCCATCGCCTCATCGCAGGCGGAAGTGGAAAGCGAAGTGCATATCACCGTGGGCGCGGTGCGTTACGACATCGAAGGCCGTGCCCGAGCGGGCGGGGCATCAAGCTTCCTGGCGGATCGCGTCGAAGAAGAGGGCGAGGTGCGCGTCTTTATCGAGCACAACGACAACTTCCGCCTGCCGGCGAACCCGGAAACCCCGGTCATCATGATTGGCCCTGGCACCGGCATTGCGCCGTTCCGCGCCTTTATGCAGCAGCGCGCCGCGGATGAAGCGCCGGGCAAAAACTGGCTGTTCTTCGGCAACCCGCACTTCACCGAAGATTTCCTCTACCAGGTCGAGTGGCAGCGCTATGTTAAAGAAGGCGTACTGACCCGCATCGATCTGGCCTGGTCGCGCGATCAAAAAGAAAAAGTCTACGTACAAGACAAGCTGCGCGAACAGGGCGCAGAGCTGTGGCGCTGGATCAATGACGGTGCCCACATTTATGTCTGCGGCGACGCCAATCGCATGGCGAAAGACGTTGAGCAGGCACTGCTGGACGTGATTGCCGAATTCGGCGGTATGGATGCCGAAACGGCGGATGAATTTTTAAGTGAGCTGCGCGTCGAGCGCCGTTATCAGCGAGATGTCTACTAATGAGCGAAAAACATCCTGGCCCACTGGTGGTCGAAGGCAAACTGACGGATGCCGAGCGCATGAAGGTAGAGAGCAACTACCTGCGCGGCACCATTGCCGAAGATTTAAATGACGGCCTGACCGGCGGTTTCAAAGGCGATAACTTCCTGCTGATCCGTTTCCACGGCATGTATCAGCAGGACGACCGCGATATCCGCGCCGAGCGTGCCGAGCAGAAGCTGGAGCCGCGCCACGCGATGCTGCTGCGCTGCCGCCTGCCGGGCGGGGTCATCACCACCAAACAGTGGCAGGCGATCGACAAATTCGCCCATGACAACACGATTTACGGCAGCATTCGTCTGACCAACCGTCAGACCTTCCAGTTCCACGGCATTCTGAAGAAGAACGTGAAGCCGGTTCACCAGATGCTGCACTCGGTCGGGCTGGACGCGCTGGCGACCGCCAACGACATGAACCGTAACGTGCTGTGCACCTCGAACCCGTACGAGTCTGAGCTGCACGCCGAGGCGTACGAGTGGGCGAAGAAGATCTCCGAGCACCTGCTGCCGCGCACCCGCGCCTACGCGGAGATCTGGCTCGATCAGGAGAAAGTGGCGACCACTGACGAAGAGCCGATCCTCGGCCAGACCTATCTGCCGCGTAAGTTCAAAACCACGGTGGTGATCCCACCGCAGAACGATATCGACCTGCACGCCAACGACATGAACTTCGTGGCGATCGCCGAAAACGGCAAGCTGGTAGGCTTTAACCTGCTGGTGGGCGGCGGTCTTTCTATCGAGCACGGCAACAAGAAAACCTACGCTCGCACCGCGAGCGAGTTCGGCTACCTGCCGCTGGAGCACACGCTGGCCGTAGCGGAAGCGGTGGTGACTACCCAGCGCGACTGGGGCAACCGTACCGACCGTAAAAATGCGAAAACCAAATACACCCTGGAGCGCGTGGGCGTCGAGACGTTCAAAGAAGAAGTGGAGCGTCGCGCGGGCATCAAATTTGAGCCGATCCGCCCTTACGAATTTACCGGTCGCGGCGATCGCATCGGCTGGGTCAAGGGCATCGACAACAAATGGCACCTGACGCTGTTTATCGAAAACGGCCGTATTCTGGATTATCCGGGACGCCCGCTGAAAACCGGCCTGCTGGAAATTGCGAAGATCCACAAAGGCGAGTTCCGCATTACCGCTAACCAGAATCTCATTATTGCCGGCGTGCCGGAGAGCCAGAAGGCGAAGATCGAGAAGCTGGCGCGCGATCATGGGTTGATGAATGCGGTCAAACCGCAGCGTGAAAACTCCATGGCCTGCGTGTCGTTCCCGACCTGCCCGCTGGCAATGGCAGAAGCCGAACGCTTCCTGCCGTCTTTCACCGATAAAGTGGAAGCGATTCTGGAAAAACACGGTATTCCGGACGAGCATATTGTTATGCGCGTGACCGGCTGCCCGAACGGCTGCGGCCGTGCGATGCTGGCCGAGCTGGGTCTGGTGGGGAAAGCACCGGGCCGTTACAACGTCCATCTTGGCGGGAACCGCAGCGGAACGCGCATTCCGCGTATGTATCGCGAAAATATCACGGAGCCGGAAATTCTCGATTCCGTTGACGAGCTTGTCGGGCGCTGGGTGAAAGAGCGCGAAGCGGGTGAAGGCTTCGGCGACTTTACGGTGCGTGCGGGCATCATTCGCCCGGTGCTCGATCCCGCAAGGGATTTCTGGGAGTAACTACGAGAGGTAATTATGTCCGTACTCGATCTAAACGCCCTTAATGACCTGCCAAAAGTCGAACGCATTCTGGCGCTGGCAGAAACCAACGCTCAACTGGAAAAGCTGGACGCCGAAGGGCGCGTGGCGTGGGCGCTGGAAAACCTGCCCGGAGACTACGTGCTCTCGTCGAGCTTTGGCATTCAGGCGGCGGTCAGCCTGCATCTGGTGAATCAGATCCGCCCGGACATTCCGGTGATCCTCACCGATACCGGCTATCTGTTCCCGGAAACCTACCAGTTTATCGACGAGCTGACGGACAAGCTCAAGCTGAACCTGAAAGTCTACCGCGCGACGGAAAGTGCGGCCTGGCAGGAGGCGCGCTACGGCAAGCTGTGGGAGCAGGGCGTTGAGGGCATTGAGAAATACAATGAGATCAACAAAGTTGAGCCGATGAACCGCGCGCTGAAAGAGCTGAATGCGCAGACCTGGTTTGCGGGCCTGCGCCGCGAGCAGTCGGGAAGCCGCGCTACGCTACCGGTGCTGGCGGTTCAGCGCGGCGTGTTCAAGGTGCTGCCGATTATCGACTGGGATAACCGTACGGTGTACCAGTACCTGCAAAAACACGGGCTGAAGTACCATCCGCTATGGGACCAGGGCTATCTGTCGGTTGGCGATACCCACACCACGCGCAAATGGGAACCGGGAATGGCGGAAGAAGAGACGCGATTCTTTGGGCTGAAGCGCGAGTGCGGGCTGCACGAAGGGTAAATCCTTCCTGCCCCTCACCCCGGCCCTCTCCCCAAAGGGGCGAGGGGGAAAAGACGGCTCCGTGCGATCCCCTCTCCCCAAAGGGGCGAGGGGGAAAAGACAGCTCCGTGCGATCCCCTCTCCCCTTTGGGGAGAGGGTTAGGGTGAGGGGAAATAAGACCTCAGGCTTTCCCCGCTTTCGCCAGCTCCTTCACCAGCGGCAGCATCACCTTCACGACGTCCCGACTGCGGTGCTCAATCCGCTGCGGCAGCGCGCTATCAATGTGCTGCTGATTATCCAGCCTGACGTCATGCCAGCTTGTCCCGTCCGGGAAGGCTTTTGATTTGGCGCGCTGCTGGTAGCCGTCTTTTTTGCCCAGCCCCCAGTTCGTGGCCTCGACGTACAGCACGGGAATGCCCGCTTTATCGAAAACTTCCCCGTCGTTGCAGCAGCCGGTTCCTTTTGGATAATCCGGATTGCCGCCCGGGTTGGTGGTGGCATAAACGCCATGGCTGCGCGCGATGGCCAGCGCCCGGTCGCGCGTCAGTTTACGTACGCTGCTCGGCGTACTCTGCCCGCTGTTAAAATAAAGCTTATCGCCGACGATCAGGTTATCAAGATTAATCACCAGCAGCGTATTTTTCTTCTCTTCAGTACTCATGCGCTTAAGGAGATTCTCAGCGCCGAGCGTGCCTTCTTCTTCACCGCTGGTGGCAATAAAGCGAATTCCATACTTCGTCGGGATATTCTTCAGACGTTCGGCCAGTTCGAGCATAACGCCCAGACCCGCTGCGTTATCGTCCATGCCCTGCAGCGTCAGTCCACCGAGATTATTATCGGTATCAGCGTCGCTCATCGGAGCATAGGTATCGAGGTGCGCCATAATGATGATCTGCTCATCGGCCTTGCCTTCGTGCGCCGCAATGACCGTACTGCCCGTCACGTTATGCCAGTTTTTCGTTTTATTACGTGAGGTATAGATATAGCGGCTGTGGAACGAGCGGATATCGCTCTGATAGCCCATATCCGCAAACTGCTGGCGAATATAGTCGGCGGAAAGCATCTCGGCTGGGGTGCCGGTCATGCGTCCAGGAAAGACGGTGGCAATATGCCGCGCCTGCATAGTGGCGATTTCACCATAAGGTTGGTTTTTTGCCTGAGCCGGAAGAATAAAGCAAACGCCGAGCGCCAGGGCAGCAATACGGTGGCGCGTTGCGGAAAACATAGTGAGTCCTTAAAAACTGAGCAAAATAATAACCCGCTTAGTATGAAACTGTGATCGTCCATACACAATTTGAATTGCTCTTAAATGCCCGAAATTTCGCGTGTTAAGCACTTTTTGGTATTAGCTTTTTCGCGGCGTTATTCCATTGAGTAACTACTCATTCCAATTCGTAATTTCATTCGGTCTAAGCCGCCCCCTATAGTCCCTTTATTCCTCGTTGTTAGTGAGTTGTTGCTTGTGGACTATCTGCCCTTATTTGCCGCGATAAAAGAGAAGCCGGTGCTGGTTGTAGGCACGGGTGAGATCGCCGATCGCAAAATCGCGTTCCTCCACCGTGCCGGTGCGCAGGTGCGGGTAGTCGACGAGGCGGATTTCGATGAGTCGCAGATCGACAGCGTGGTGCTGGTGATTGCCGCAACCGAAAACCGCGAGCTGAACCGCCGGGTTTCCGACGCGGCGCAGGCTCGCTATCGTCTGGTTAACGTCGTTGACGACCAGCCTTTGTGCTCGTTTATTTTCCCGTCGATTGTTGACCGCTCGCCGCTGCTGGTGGCGATCTCCTCCGGCGGTACCGCGCCGGTGCTGGCGCGCGTGCTGCGGGAAAAAATCGAAGCGCTGCTGCCGACCAGCCTCGGGCGCATGGCGGAAAAAGCCAGCTACTGGCGCAACCACCTGAAAACGCGCCTGACCAGCGTGACGGAACGCCGTCGCTTCTGGGAGCGCGTGTTTCGCGGCCGCTTTGCCAGCCTGATGCATGCCGGTAATGAAACCGCAGCGCAGAAAATTCTCCAGGACGAACTGGATAACCCCGGCAGCAGCGGCGGGGAGATCATTCTGGTGGGGGCAGGGCCGGGCGATGCCGGGCTGCTGACCCTGCGCGGCCTGCAGGTGCTTCAGGATGCGGACGTCGTTTTCTACGACCATCTGGTCACCGACGGCGTGCGCGAGCTGATCCGCCGCGACGCCGAGCAAATCTGCGTGGGCAAACGGGCGGGGGAGCACTCGGTGCCGCAGCACGACACCAATCAGATGCTGATTGACGCGGCGAAGGCAGGCAAAACCGTGGTGCGCCTCAAAGGGGGCGACCCGTTTATCTTTGGCCGCGGCGGTGAAGAGCTGCAGGCCGCAGCCGAAGCGGGCGTCCCGTTCCAGGTGGTGCCCGGCATTACGGCGGCCTCTGCGGTCACGGCCTACGCCGGTATTCCGCTGACCCATCGCGATTACGCCCAGAGCGTGACCTTTGTGACCGGCCACTATAAGGCCGACAGCGCGCCGTTCGACTGGTCGCATCTCGCTCAGAGCCGCCAGACGCTGGCAATTTACATGGGCACGATGAAGGCGGCGGACATCAGCGAACAGCTTATTCAGCACGGCCGCGAGGCAACGACGCCCGTGGCCGTCATTTCTCGCGGCACGCGTGTCGATCAGCACGTTGCTATCGGCGAGCTTCATGAACTTGCAACTCTGGCGAAAGACGCCCCGATGCCCGCCCTGATCGTGGTGGGCGAAGTGGTGCAGCTGCACGGTACGCTCGCCTGGTTTCAGAACACAACCGATACAGAAGGCTTCGGTTCTTCTGTCGTAAATTTGGCTTAAGGAACGGTTATGGACCAAAAACGTCTTACTCACCTGCGGCAGCTCGAAGCGGAAAGTATCCATATTATCCGCGAAGTGGCCGCCGAGTTTTCTAACCCGGTGATGATGTACTCCATCGGTAAAGATTCCAGCGTCATGCTGCATCTGGCGCGTAAAGCGTTTTATCCGGGCACGCTGCCGTTCCCGCTGCTGCACGTGGATACCGGCTGGAAGTTCCGCGAAATGTACGAATTCCGCGACCGTACCGCGAAAGCCTACGGCTGCGAGCTGCTGGTGCATAAAAACCCGGAAGGGGTGGCGATGGGCATTAACCCGTTCGTGCACGGCAGCGCCAAGCATACCGACATCATGAAAACCGAAGGGCTGAAGCAGGCGCTGAATAAATACGGTTTTGATGCGGCCTTCGGCGGCGCGCGCCGCGATGAAGAGAAATCCCGCGCCAAAGAGCGTATTTACTCCTTCCGCGACCGCTTCCACCGCTGGGATCCCAAAAACCAGCGCCCGGAGCTGTGGCACAACTACAACGGCCAGATTAACAAAGGCGAAAGCATTCGCGTCTTCCCGCTCTCTAACTGGACCGAGCTGGATATCTGGCAGTATATCTATCTGGAAAATATTGAGATCGTTCCGCTGTACCTGGCCGCCGAGCGCCCGGTGCTGGAGCGCGACGGCATGCTGATGATGATCGACGACGATCGCATCGACCTACAGCCGGGTGAAGAGATCAAACAACAGATGGTCCGTTTCCGTACCCTCGGCTGCTGGCCGCTGACCGGCGCGGTGGAATCCAACGCACAGACGCTGCCGGAGATCATCGAAGAGATGCTGGTGTCGACCACCAGCGAGCGACAGGGCCGCATGATCGACCGCGACCAGGCAGGCTCCATGGAGCTGAAGAAACGTCAGGGTTATTTCTAAGGAGCCGCCATGAACACCACTATTGCTCAACAAATCGCTGATGAAGGCGGCGTAGAAGCCTACCTGCACGCCCAGCAGCACAAAAGCCTGCTGCGCTTTCTGACCTGCGGCAGCGTCGACGACGGGAAAAGCACCCTGATTGGCCGCCTGCTGCACGACACGCGCCAGATTTATGAAGACCAGCTTTCATCCCTGCATAACGACAGCAAGCGTCACGGCACCCAGGGCGAAAAGCTCGACCTGGCGCTGCTGGTGGATGGCCTGCAGGCGGAGCGCGAGCAGGGCATCACCATCGACGTGGCCTACCGCTACTTCTCTACCGAGAAGCGCAAATTTATTATCGCCGACACCCCGGGGCACGAGCAGTACACCCGCAACATGGCGACCGGCGCGTCCACCTGCGATCTGGCGATCCTGCTGATCGACGCCCGCAAAGGCGTGCTGGATCAGACCCGTCGTCACAGCTTTATCTCCACGCTGCTGGGGATCAAACACCTTGTGGTGGCCGTGAACAAAATGGATCTCGTCGACTACAGCGAAGAGACCTTCAACCGTATTCGTGAAGAGTATCTGACCTTTGCCGGGCAGCTGCCTGGCAATCTCGATATCCGCTTTGTGCCGCTGTCCGCGCTGGAGGGCGATAACGTCGCTTCTCAGAGCGCGAACATACCGTGGTACAGCGGCCCGACGCTGCTGGAGGTGCTGGAAACCGTTGAGATCCAGCGCGTGGTTGACACCCAGCCGATGCGCTTCCCGGTGCAGTACGTTAACCGTCCTAACCTCGATTTTCGCGGTTTCTCCGGCACCATTGCCTCTGGCTCGGTGAAGGTTGGGCAGCGCGTAAAAGTGCTGCCATCCGGCGTGGAATCGGCCATCGCCCGTATCGTGACCTTCGACGGCGATCTGCCGGAAGCGGGGGCCGGTGAAGCGGTCACGCTGGTCCTGAAAGATGAGATTGATATCAGCCGGGGCGACCTGCTGGTCGACGCGCAGGAAACGCTGGCCGCGGTGCAGGGTGCCGCGGTGGACGTGGTGTGGATGGCCGAACAGCCGCTGACGGCAGGCCAGAGCTACGACATCAAAATTGCGGGCAAGAAAACCCGCGCCCGCGTGGACGGCATTCAGTTCCAGGTGGACATCAACAACCTGACCCAGCGTGAGGTGAGCGAGCTGCCGCTGAACGGCATCGGTCTGGTCGATCTGACCTTCGACGAACCGCTGGTGCTGGATCAGTACCAGCAGAACCCGGTTACGGGCGGGCTTATCTTTATTGACAGACTGACCAACGTCACCGTGGGTGCCGGCATGGTGCGCGAGCCTAACGAACAGGCTGCCGTGGCGTCTGAATTCAGCGCCTTTGAGCTTGAGCTGAACGCGCTGGTGCGTAAGCACTTCCCGCACTGGGGCGCACGCGATCTGCTGGGAGGCAAGTAATGGCCGCCCATGATGAGAACGTCGTCTGGCATCCTCATCCGGTCACCGTCGCCCAGCGCGAGCAGCTCCACGGTCACCGTGGGGTTGTGCTGTGGTTTACCGGGCTGTCCGGCTCCGGTAAATCCACGGTGGCAGGCGCGCTGGAAGAGGCGCTGCATCAGCAGGGCGTGAGCACATACCTGCTGGATGGAGACAACGTGCGTCACGGCCTGTGCAGCGACTTAGGCTTTAGCGATGAAGACCGCAAAGAGAACATCCGCCGGGTAGGTGAAGTCGCCAGCCTGATGGCTGACGCCGGGCTGGTGGTGCTGACGGCGTTTATCTCACCGCATCGCGCCGAGCGCCAGATGGTGCGCGAGCGCGTGGGCCACGACCGCTTTATCGAAGTGTTTGTGGATACGCCGCTGGAAATTTGCGAAGCGCGCGATCCGAAAGGGCTGTACAAGAAAGCCCGTGCAGGTGAACTGCGCAACTTCACCGGTATTGATGCGGTCTACGAAGCGCCTGAATCGCCAGAGATTCACCTGGAGGGTCAACAATTGGTAACAAATTTAGTAAGCCAATTATTAGACCTGCTCAGACGGGACGATATTATCAGATCCTGAGACGGTATCGTTCGGGAGCTGTCTTCCCGAACGATGAGTCACGGTCACAGGATTAGCTATGCGCAACAGTGAAAACTACATTATCAACACCGGGTCGGAGCCGTTAGCGACCGACGACGAAACGACCTGGTCATTTCCTGGGGCCATCGTCGGCTTTATTTCGTGGCTGCTGGCGTTGGGCATTCCGTTTCTCATCTACGGCGGCAACACGCTGTTCTTCTTCCTCTACACCTGGCCTTTCTTCCTGGCGCTAATGCCCGTGGCGGTTGTCGTCGGCATTGCCCTGCACTCCCTGTTCAATGGCCGGCTCCTGTACAGTACCGTTATCACTATCGCTACCGTTGTTATCATATTTGGACTGCTGTTTTTGTGGCTGATGGGTTAACTTGCGACATAATTAAAACCCCGGAGTAGAGTCCAGCGGAAAGTTATGGGATGATGAAGCCGTTTTTTCAGGGGGCAGGATGGGTAAACTAACGCTGCTGTTGCTGGCTTTGCTGGTCTGGCTGCAATATTCGCTGTGGTTCGGCAAGAACGGACTGCACGACTATAGCCGGGTGAGCGATGACGTCGCGGCTCAGCAGGCAACAAACGCCAAACTTAAGGCGCGAAACGATCAACTCTTTGCTGAAATTGATGACCTCAATGGCGGGCAAGAGGCGATTGAGGAACGCGCACGCAATGAACTCAGTATGACTAAGCCGGGCGAAACCTTTTATCGTCTGGTTCCGGATGCGTCTAAACGCAATCAGGGCTCAGCACAAAACAATCGATAATCAGGCCCAGGATTACGACATGGCAGTAACTTTTTCGGACGTATGCGCCGTGGTGCCGGCCGCAGGTTTTGGCCGGCGCATGCAGACAGAATGTCCAAAGCAGTACCTCTCAATTGGCGATAAAACGATCCTTGAGCACGCCGTAGCGGCGCTGCTGGCGCATCCGCGCGTGACGCATGTTGTTATCGCCATCAGCCCGGGCGATGCGCGCTTCGCGCAGCTGCCGCTGGCGAACCACCCGCAGATTACCGTCGTTGACGGCGGTGCCGAGCGCGCCGACTCCGTCCTTGCTGGCATTCAGGCCGCCGGAAACGTGCAGTGGGTGCTGGTGCATGACGCCGCGCGCCCGTGCCTGCATCAGGACGACCTTGCGCGCCTGCTTGCGCTGAGTGAGACAAGCAGGGTCGGCGGCCTTCTTGCCGCGCCGGTGCGCGACACCATGAAGCGCGCCGAGCCGGGCAGACAGGCCATTGCCCACACCGTTGAGCGCGTCGACCTCTGGCACGCGCTGACGCCACAGTTTTTCCCCCGCGAACTCCTCCACGACTGCCTGACGCGAGCGCTGAAAGAAGGTGCGACCATCACAGACGAAGCCTCGGCGCTGGAGTATTGCGGCTATCACCCTGAGCTTGTTGAAGGACGCGCTGATAATATAAAAGTGACGCGCCCGGAAGATTTACGGCTCGCGGAATTTTATCTTACCCGTTCGACCCATCAGGAGAAGGCATAATGCGAATTGGACACGGTTTTGATGTACACGCCTTTGGCGGAGAAGGCCCAATTATCATTGGCGGCGTACGCGTTCCTTACGAAAAGGGGCTGCTGGCGCATTCTGATGGCGACGTGGCGCTGCATGCGCTGACCGACGCGCTGCTCGGCGCTGCCGCGCTGGGCGATATCGGCAAGCTGTTCCCGGATACCGATCCGGCCTTTAAGGGGGCTGACAGCCGCGAGCTGCTCCGCGAAGCCTGGCGCCGCATTCAGGCCAAAGGCTACACCCTGGGCAACGTGGATGTAACGATCATCGCGCAGGCACCGAAAATGCTGCCCCACATTCCGCAGATGCGCGTGTTTATCGCTGAAGATCTGGGCTGCCACATGGATGACGTCAACGTCAAAGCCACCACCACCGAGAAGCTGGGCTTCACGGGCCGTGGCGAAGGCATTGCCTGCGAAGCCGTGGCGCTGCTGGTGAAGGCGGCACAATGACGCATTTCGACGATCTGACGTACCTGCACGGTAAACCACACGGGAATGGCCTGCTGAAAGCCAGCCCGGAAGATTTCGTGGTGGTAGAGGATTTAGGCTTTGAGCCGGACGGTGAAGGCGAGCACATTCTGATCCGCATTCTGAAAAACGGCTGCAACACGCGGTTTGTCGCCGACGCGCTGGCAAAATTCCTCAAAATTCACGCCCGCGACGTCAGCTTCGCCGGGCAAAAAGACAAACACGCCGTTACCGAGCAGTGGATTTGCGCCCGCGTGCCGGGCAATGCGATGCCTGATTTAAGCAAATTTGAGCTTGAAGGCTGTAAGGTGCTGGAGTACGCCCGCCACAAGCGCAAGCTGCGCCTTGGCGCGTTGAAGGGTAACGCCTTTACCCTGGTGCTGCGTGAGGTGACCGATCGCGATGACGTGGAAAAGCGTTTAAACGCCATCAGCGAACGGGGCGTACCGAACTACTTCGGCGCACAGCGCTTTGGCATTGGCGGCAGCAACCTGCAGGGTGCGCTGCGCTGGGCGCAAAGCGATGCGCCGGTACGCGACAGGAATAAACGCAGTTTTTGGTTGTCGGCGGCCCGCAGCGCGTTGTTTAATCAGATTGTGAGCGAACGACTGAAAAAAACGGACGCGAATCAAGTTGTTGTCGGCGATGCGCTACAATTAGCGGGACGCGGGAGCTGGTTTGTGGCATCGGCAGAAGAAATGGCCGACGTCCAGTCGCGCGTGGACGCCAAAACCCTGATGATTACCGCCGCGTTGCCCGGTACGGGCGACTGGGGACCGCAGGGTGAGGCGCTGGCCGCCGAGCAGGCCGCCGTGGCGGATGCGCCAGAATTGCAATCATTGCTGGTGCGGGAAAAAGTCGAAGCAGCACGCCGGGCGATGCTGCTCTACCCGCAACAGCTTAGCTGGAACTGGTGGGATGACGTGACCGTCGAGTTACGCTTCTGGCTGCCGGCAGGTAGCTTTGCCACCAGTGTTGTTAGGGAACTTATCAACACGTCGGGTGATTATGCGAATATTGCTGAGTAACGATGACGGGATCCATGCGCCAGGCATTCAGACGCTGGCGAAACACCTTCGCGAATTTGCGGAAGTGCAGGTCGTGGCGCCCGATCGTAACCGCAGTGGAGCGTCTAACTCGTTGACGCTCGAGTCGTCGCTTCGCACCTTTACCTTTGATAACGGTGATATCGCCGTGCAGATGGGCACGCCGACCGACTGCGTGTTCCTCGGCGTGAACGCGCTGATGCGTCCGCGTCCGGATATCGTGGTTTCCGGTATCAATGCCGGACCGAATCTTGGCGATGACGTAATCTACTCCGGCACCGTGGCCGCCGCAATGGAGGGCCGTCATCTTGGCTTCCCGGCGCTGGCGGTATCGCTCAACGGCCACAAGCATTACGATACGGCGGCGGCCGTCACCTGCTCCCTTCTTCGTGCGCTGGGCCGTGAACCGCTGCGAACCGGCCGCATCCTCAACATTAACGTCCCCGATCTGCCGCTTGATGAAATCAAAGGTATTCGGGTAACGCGCTGCGGTAGCCGACACCCTGCCGATCAGGTGATCCCGCAGGAGGACCCGCGCGGTAATACGCTCTACTGGATTGGTCCTCCGGGCGAAAAATGTGATGCCGGGCCGGATACCGACTTTGCTGCCGTGGACGAAGGGTACGTTTCCGTTACGCCTTTACACGTGGATTTAACCGCTTACAGCGCGCATGATGTGGTGTCGGGCTGGCTGGATCGTGTCGGGGTGAACACGCAATGGTAAGCAAACGTGTACAAACTCTTCTGGAACAACTGCGCGCTCAGGGAATCACCAACGAGCCTGTGCTGAATGCACTTGCTCAGGTTCCCCGTGAGAAGTTTGTAGATGAGGCGTTTGAACACAAAGCGTGGGAAAACGTAGCGTTGCCGATTGGACAGGGGCAGACGATTTCGCAGCCCTACATGGTTGCACGCATGACGGAGTTACTGGAGTTAACGCCGGGTTCTCGCGTGCTGGAGATTGGTACCGGATCCGGGTATCAAACCGCGATCCTTGCGCATCTGGTTCAGCATGTCTGTTCGGTTGAGCGCATCAAAGGCTTACAGTGGCAGGCGCGCCGTCGCCTGAAACAACTTGATTTACATAATGTTTCGACACGTCACGGTGATGGATGGCAGGGTTGGCAGGCCCGCGCCCCGTTTGATGCCATTATCGTCACGGCCGCGCCGCCTGAGATACCGGCAGCGCTCTTATCGCAGCTGGATGAAGGCGGCATTCTCGTCCTGCCCGTGGGTGATGAACATCAGCTGTTGAAGCGCGTTCGTCGACGTGGCGGAGAGTTTATTATCGATACCGTAGAAGCCGTGCGCTTTGTGCCTCTGGTTAAGGGAGAGTTGGCCTGAGACTCGGAATTTTCCAGGGTTATTAAGGCAAATTCAGCGTATGGTGTGGCGCGATAGGTTCGTGCCATCACGGTTATTTTTAAGTCACTGGTAGTTAACACATTCCTGGGGGATACATGAGCGCGGGAAGCCCTAAATTCACCATCAGCCGTGTTGCGGCATTATCACTGGTTTCGCTTTGGCTGGCGGGTTGTACGAGTTCTAACAATGCGCCTGCGCCCGTCAGTTCCGTTGGCGGAAACAGCGGCTCGGGCAATACGTCCAGTGGAATGCTGATTACGCCGCCGTCGACAATGGGTTCCACGACGGCGCAGCAAGTTCCGCCGATCCAGCCTGTTCAGCAGCCGATATCGCAGCCAACTCAGATTCAGCCAGTGCAACAACCTGTTCAGACGCAAAATGGCCGCATAGTCTATAACCGTCAGTATGGGAACATTCCGAAAGGAAGCTATACGGGCGGCAGCACCTATACCGTTAAACGCGGTGATACCTTGTTCTATATTGCCTGGATCACCGGGAACGATTTCCGCGATCTGGCTCAGCGCAATAACGTCCAGGCCCCGTATGGACTGGAAGTGGGGCAAACGCTCCAGGTTGGCAATGCGACAGGCGCGCCGCTAACGCCTGGCAACACCGTTTCTGCAGCCGACGTGTCGGCGCAAAATAACAGCGTTATGCCTGCACAAAAATCCAGCACGGTGGTTGCTTCACAACCTGTAATTACGTATTCTGAGGATTCAGGTGATCAGAGTGCTAACAAAATGTTGCCGAATAATAAAGGTACTGCGACGACAGTCACAGCACCGGTTACGGCTCCTGTGGTTAGCTCTACCCAACCGACTGCCAGCAGTACGTCTACCAGTTCGCCTATCTCTGCATGGCGCTGGCCAACTGACGGCAAGGTTATCGAAAACTTCTCTTCCACCGAGGGTGGAAATAAAGGGATCGATATCGCAGGAAGTAAGGGACAGGCTATCATCGCGACCGCAGACGGGCGCGTTGTGTATGCCGGTAACGCGCTGCGCGGTTACGGTAATCTTATTATCATAAAACATAACGATGATTATCTGAGTGCCTACGCCCATAACGACACAATGCTGGTCCGGGAACAACAAGAAGTTAAGGCGGGGCAAAAAATAGCTACTATGGGTAGCACCGGCACCAGTTCTACACGCTTGCATTTTGAAATTCGTTACAAGGGGAAATCCGTAAACCCGCTGCAGTATTTGCCGCAGCGATAATTTGACGGGGCATGCCAGCCAGGGTGTCTCGTCCAGGGATCACGGGTAGGAGCCACCTTTATGAGTCAGAATACGCTGAAAGTTCATGATTTAAATGAAGACGCGGAATTTGATGAGAACGGAGCAGAGGCTTTTGACGAAAAAGCCTTAGTAGAAGAGGAACCCAGTGATAACGATTTGGCTGAAGAAGAGCTGTTATCGCAGGGCGCCACACAGCGTGTACTGGACGCGACTCAGCTTTACCTTGGGGAGATTGGTTACTCCCCACTGCTAACGGCCGAAGAAGAAGTCTATTTCGCACGTCGTGCTTTGCGTGGTGATGTTGCCTCGCGCCGTCGCATGATTGAAAGTAACCTGCGACTGGTCGTGAAAATTGCTCGCCGTTACGGCAATCGTGGTCTGGCTCTGCTGGATCTGATTGAAGAGGGCAACTTAGGTCTCATCCGCGCAGTTGAGAAATTTGACCCGGAACGCGGGTTCCGTTTCTCAACCTACGCGACCTGGTGGATTCGTCAGACCATCGAACGGGCTATTATGAACCAAACCCGTACGATTCGACTGCCGATCCACATCGTCAAAGAGTTGAATGTCTATCTCCGTACCGCGCGCGAGTTGTCCCATAAGCTGGACCACGAGCCAAGTGCAGAAGAGATTGCCGAACAGCTCGACAAACCGGTTGATGACGTGAGCCGTATGCTGCGTCTCAACGAGCGCATTACCTCGGTTGACACCCCGCTGGGTGGCGACTCCGAAAAAGCGCTGCTGGACATCCTGGCCGATGAAAAAGACAACGGCCCGGAAGACACCACGCAGGACGATGACATGAAACAGAGCATCGTCAAATGGCTGTTCGAACTGAACGCCAAACAGCGTGAAGTGCTGGCACGTCGTTTCGGTTTACTGGGGTACGAAGCTGCAACACTGGAAGACGTCGGCCGTGAAATTGGCCTGACTCGTGAACGTGTTCGTCAGATTCAGGTTGAAGGTCTGCGTCGCCTGCGTGAAATCCTGCAGGGGCAAGGTCTGAATATCGAAGCGCTGTTCCGCGAATAAGCAACCTTTCGTCAAAAAAGGCCCGTCGTGAGACGGGCCTTTTTCTTTTGCGCTACGGCTGCGCCGTTTCGTGCAGCAGTCGCCATGCAATCCTGTCGCCTTCGTGGTTGAGCACCGCGGTCGACCAGCGTACGTTTACGGGCTGACCCGGGCGCGTCTGCGTCTCCCTATAGTGAAGCACCGCGCCGCTGTCCCACGTCTGCAGCGTCGTTAACGCATCGATGGTAATGCTGAGGCCGGGTCGACTTCCGCGCTGGGCGTTCAGAAAGCTGGCGAGGGCGTGATGATCTAAATGGGCTCCGCTCGGAGGAACCATCAGAAAGTCCGGCCGGAAACGGGCGAGCAGGGCATCAACATCACCTTCTCCTGCCCCGAACCAGTTCTCAAGCGCGACGTGGATGTCGATGATCTCGTGTTCGTAATGCGTCATGGTTTCTCCTGTTGCAGCTGCGCTAGCACCTGCGTGTTGTTAAGACGGAAAACGTACGGTACGGGCAGTAAGGTTATGGCTGCGGCAAACGCAAACATCCCGTGCCAGGCGGCGAGCGGCGCAAGATAAGCCTGCATGATGTTCAGCACCTGAGCCAGCAGCAGTGCACCCGCAAAAAAGCTCAGCTGACGATTAAGGTTCCACAGCGCGCTGGCATCCGGCATATCCTCGCGGCGCGTCGTCAAAAACGCGCTGCTCTGGGCCGTGCTGCTGCACAGACTTCCTCCTGCGCCCATCAGCGTAAACGCAACGGCAGGCAACAGCGTTGTCGAGCTGACGTTTATCAAAAGCAGAATACCTATCGCCTGCAAAAGGCAGCCAATGACGATCAGAGGCCGGGGACCGATACGGTTGAAATAGCGTCCCGTCGCCGCGATCGCCATAAACGATGCCACAGACCAGGGCAGCATAAGCATTCCCGTTGCGCTGGGCGTCATGCTGGCCTCGCTCTGAAGGTAATACATTCCCGTTACGTTTACGCCAATAAAGATGCCGGGTACGCACACGTAGATGAGCATGGAAAAGCGCATCAGCGGGTCCCTCAGCAAAGAAAGGTTTAAAAGCCTGGTTGTGTTTACGGGTGATGATTCAGCATTAAGCCACGCGCAGGCCAGCGCAAACGTGACGATAGCCACGGGCAGCGTGGCAAAAAATATCCAGCGCCAGCTAAGGGCCTGAACCAGCGCACCGCCCACGGCGGGGGAACAGGCGGGCGCTAACAGGGCAACCAGCATCACTGCGGAAGAGAGTCTGGCGCGTTCGTGGGGCTTGAACTGTTGCCAGGCCAGCGCTTGCCCGACCGGGATCAGCAGCCCGCCCCCGACGCCCTGCAGCACGCGCCAGGCGATCAGGCTTTCAAGAGAAGAAGCCAGGCCGGAAGCCGCTGAGGCCGCGCTGAAGAGAACCAGCGAGAGAAGGATTACGCGCTTCGGGCCGACGCGGCGCGTCAGGATGCTGCTGAAAGGGATGACGAGCGTCAGGCCGGCAATATACCCGTTGCTCACCCAGGCAAGTGCGGAAGGCGTGGCGTTAAACGCGCGAGCCATTGCCGGGAAGGCGACGCTGGCAATAAACATGTTAATCAAATCAAGGAACAGGCCGAGCAGAAAGACTACGGCGATTTTGCTGCGATACGTCATGGTGGCTCCTCCGGTGAGGTGGCGTATCGTATCGGCCCGCACGCTGCGGATAAACGCGACAAAGCGCGATATACTGTCAAAAATATTTTGACAGTAGGCAGGGAAAAACGATGCTTAATCTCCAGCGTACGGCAATGTTTATCGCCGTGGCCGATACCGGCAGCTTCACGGCTGCCGCTGAGGCGATGGGGCTGACAAAAGCCGTGGTGAGTTTCAACATTCGCCAGCTTGAAGATGAGCTGGGAGTTACGCTGCTGCTTCGTTCCACGCGACGCCTGACGTTGACCGAGGCGGGGAAGCTATTTCATCAACGAAGCGTCATGCTTTTAAGAGATGCGGAACGCCTTCAGGATGACGTACGCGCGAACCATGCCGGGCTAACGGGGGATTTACGGATCACCACCACGCCCGAATATGGCTCGCAGGTCGTGGTCCCTTTACTGGCTGAATTCAGCCAGAAGCACCCGGATCTTCGCGTGCGTCACGTCTCTTCCTCATTGCATGCTGACCTTATCTCGGAGCGCTTCGACGTCGCTATCCGGCTGGGCACGCTTGCAGATTCGCGCTACCACGCCGCACTGATGACGTCCTTCACCATTCTGCCCGTGGCGACGCCCGGCTGGCTGGTTAAGCATCCGATGGAATCGCTGGAGCAGCTGGCGGAGGCGGACTGGATCATTCACGAGCGCCTCGCGTCTCCGCTGCGCTGGCAGGTGAAAGACGCCGACGGACAGACGGTATTTCTTGAGATCAAGAAAGCCCCGCGCCTGTATGCAGACAGCGCGCAGGCGCTGATGGCGTTCGCGCTGGCCGGGTGCGGCGTGGCGCTGCTGCCGGAGTGGCTGGTGCGCGACGCCCTGGATGCGGGGGCGCTGGTATCGCTTTTGCCGGAGTACGCGTTTGCTCAGCAGGGCATCTATGCCGTATATCCGGATGCACAGCATGTGCCCGCGAAAGTGCGAACGTTTATCGATTTTATGCGCGCGAGGGTTAACTAATCGTGCATCATCTTTTTGATGAGCGCTGAAAATTGCTCGCGCTCAGCCCCGTTGAGGCGCCCTAAAAATGCCTCATCTACCTCATTTCCTACCGGTTTACAGCTCTCAAGCAGGGCCTCACCTTCAGCCGTCAGAAAGACAAACCGACGGCGCTTGTCCGCAGGATCGTGCTCGCGCTTGACCAGGCCGCGTGATTCCATGCGGCTCAGCATTTCGGCCAGCGTCGCCTTGGTGCTCACGGCAACTTCCGTCAGTGCGACCTGCTCAATGCCTGGATTTTCAGCAATCGACCGCAGTACAGCGTATTGCGGCTTGGTCAGTTCCGGCAGGGCATGTTGCCACTGAGCGGTATGCTGTTGAAAAAGCTGCCGCAGCAGGTGGAACGCTTCTTGTCTTAACTCCATGAACACTCCGACGGAAAAATACTCCCTCTATGATAGCCGCTATCGGCTCTGATTTTAACGCGCCTGTTTTTAGCAATTAGTGTGATCGTATGCGAACGATCTTGTCAGCAACGGCATCCGGGAGTAATTTAAACAACATGTTCGTACACGAACGAATTAATTGAGGTACTGAATGAGATTGATAGTCGGAATGACGGGAGCAACAGGCGCGCCGCTGGGCGTGGCCCTTTTGGAGGCGCTGCGCGATATGCCGGAGGTAGAGACCCATCTGGTGATGTCGAAATGGGCGAAAACAACCATTGAGCTGGAAACGCCTTATACCGCGCAGGACGTTGCGGCACTGGCGGATGTAGTCCATAGCCCGGCTGACCAGGCCGCTACCATTTCCTCCGGCTCGTTTCGTACCGACGGCATGATCGTCATTCCGTGCAGCATGAAAACGCTAGCGGGTATCCGCGCAGGCTATGCCGAAGGGCTGGTAGGGCGTGCGGCAGACGTCGTCCTCAAAGAAGGGCGTAAGCTGGTGCTGGTGCCGCGAGAAACTCCGCTGAGCACCATCCATCTGGAGAACATGCTGGCGCTTTCCCGCATGGGCGTGGCGATGGTGCCGCCTATGCCTGCTTATTACAACCACCCGCAAACCGCCGATGACATTACTCAGCACATCGTTACCCGCGTGCTCGACCAGTTTGGTCTCGAGCATAAAAAGGCGCGCCGCTGGAACGGTTTGCGGGAGGCGAAACATTTTTCACAGGAGAATAAAGATGGCATTTGATGATTTGAGAAGCTTCCTGCAGGCGCTCGATGAGCAAGGGCAGCTGCTGAAAATTGAGGAAGAGGTAAACGCCGAGCCCGATCTGGCGGCGGCCGCCAACGCCACCGGCCGCATTGGCGACGGCGCGCCCGCGCTGTGGTTCGATAATATTCGCGGCTTCACCGATGCCCGCGTGGTTATGAACACCATCGGCTCCTGGCAGAACCACGCCATTTCGATGGGGCTGCCTGCGAACACCCCGGTAAAAAAACAGATCGACGAGTTTATTCGCCGCTGGGACAAATTCCCGATCGCGCCCGAGCGCCGCGCCAATCCTGCATGGGCGCAGAACACGGTGGATGGGGACGATATCAACCTGTTTGACATTCTGCCCCTGTTCCGCCTGAACGACGGCGACGGTGGTTTTTATCTTGATAAAGCGTGCGTCGTGTCGCGCGATCCGCTCGACCCCGATCACTTCGGCAAGCAGAACGTCGGTATCTACCGCATGGAAGTGAAGGGCAAGCGCAAGCTCGGCCTGCAGCCGGTTCCGATGCACGATATCGCTCTGCATCTGCACAAAGCGGAAGAGCGCGGTGAAGACCTGCCGATTGCGATTACGCTAGGCAACGACCCGATCATCACCCTGATGGGGGCCACGCCGCTGAAATACGATCAGTCCGAGTATGAAATGGCCGGTGCGCTGCGTGAAAGCCCGTACCCGATTGCCACCGCGCCGCTGACCGGCTTCGACGTGCCGTGGGGTTCTGAAGTGATCCTCGAGGGCGTTATTGAAGGCCGCAAGCGTGAAATTGAAGGGCCGTTTGGTGAATTTACCGGACACTATTCCGGTGGCCGAAATATGACGGTTGTACGAATCGATAAAGTCTCCTATCGCACCAAGCCGATCTTTGAGTCGCTCTATCTGGGCATGCCGTGGACCGAGATTGACTATCTGATGGGCCCGGCTACCTGCGTGCCGCTCTACCAGCAGCTGAAAGCGGAATTCCCGGAAGTGCAGGCGGTGAACGCGATGTACACCCACGGCCTGCTGGCGATTATCTCCACCAAAAAACGCTACGGCGGCTTTGCCCGCGCGGTCGGTTTACGTGCCATGACCACGCCGCACGGTCTGGGCTACGTGAAGATGGTAATCATGGTGGATGAGGATGTCGATCCGTTCAACCTGCCGCAGGTAATGTGGGCGCTGTCATCGAAGGTAAACCCTGCGGGGGATCTGGTGCAGCTGCCGAACATGTCGGTACTGGAACTTGACCCCGGCTCTAGCCCGGCGGGCATAACCGACAAGCTGATTATTGATGCCACCACGCCGGTTGCGCCGGACAACCGTGGCCACTACAGCCAGCCGGTACAGGATCTGCCTGAAACCAAAGCCTGGGCTGAAAAACTGACCGCGATGCTGGCGGCACGCCAATAAGGAGGAAAAAATGATTTGTCCACGCTGTGCCGATGAGCACATTGAAGTGATGGCGACATCACCGGTGAAAGGTATCTGGACCGTTTACCAGTGCCAGCATTGTCTGTATACCTGGCGCGATACCGAACCGCTGCGCCGCACCAGCCGCGAGCACTACCCGGAAGCGTTCCGCATGACGCAGAAGGATATTGACGAGGCGCCGCAGGTGCCGACGATCCCGCCGCTGTTGTAAAAAAAAGCCCGGTGGCGCTGCGCTTACCGGGCCTACGGGTTTTGTAGGTCGGGTAAGGCGAAGCCGCCACCCGACAAAACAGACCGCAGAAAACTAAACCAGACTCTTCAACCGATAAATCCACTCCAGCGCCTGACGCGGCGTCAGTGAATCCGGGTCGAGATTCTCCAGTGCTTCCACCGCTGGCGACGTCTCTTCCGCCGGTGCCAGCAACGACATCTGCGTACCGTCAATCTGCGTGGCTGCCGCGTTCGGCGACAGGCTTTCCAGCTCCCGCAGTTTTTGACGCGCGCGTTTAATCACCTCTTTTGGCACGCCTGCCAGCGCCGCTACGGCCAGGCCATAACTCTTGCTTGCCGCGCCATCCTGCACCGTGTGCATAAAGGCGATGGTATCCCCATGCTCCAGCGCGTCGAGATGAACGTTGGCAACGCCCTCCATTTTCTCCGGCAGCTGCGTCAGCTCGAAGTAATGGGTGGCGAACAGCGTCATTGCTTTGATTTTATTTGCCAGGCTCTCAGCACAGGCCCATGCCAGGGACAAGCCATCATAGGTTGACGTTCCGCGGCCTACCTCATCCATCAGCACCAGGCTGTGTTCGGTGGCGTTATGCAGGATGTTCGCGGTTTCGGTCATCTCAACCATAAAGGTTGAACGGCCGCTTGCCAGATCGTCCGCCGCCCCTACGCGGGTGAAGATACGGTCGATTGGGCCGATCTCCACTTTTTGCGCAGGAACGTAGCTACCGATATAGGCGAGAAGGGCGATCAGCGCGGTCTGGCGCATATAGGTACTTTTACCGCCCATGTTAGGCCCGGTAATGATCAGCATTCTTCTCTGCGGTGACAGGCTCAGCGGGTTAGCAATGAACGGCTCGTTCAGCACTCGCTCAACCACCGGATGGCGACCTTCGGTAATGCGAATGCCGGGCTTATCGGTAAAGGTCGGGCAGGTATAGTTCAGCGTTTCTGCACGCTCGGCCAGATTCACCAGTACGTCCAGCTCCGCCAGCGCGCCCGCGCTGAGCTGCAGGTCGGCCAGGTGCGGCATCAGCATGTCGAACAGTTCGTCATACAGCTGTTTTTCGAGCGCCAGCGCTTTGCCTTTCGAGGTAAGGACTTTGTCCTCATACTCTTTAAGCTCAGGAATAATATAGCGCTCGGCATTCTTCAACGTCTGGCGACGCACGTAGTGAATCGGTGCCAGGTGACTCTGCCCACGGCTGATCTGAATGTAATAGCCGTGTACCGCGTTATAGCCCACTTTCAGGGTGTCGAGGCCCAGCCGCTCGCGTTCGCGAATTTCCAGCTTATCGAGATAGTCCGTTGCGCCATCTGCCAGCGCGCGCCATTCATCCAGCTCTTCGTTATAGCCGGGGGCAATGACGCCGCCGTCACGCACAAGCACCGGTGGCGCATCGATGATGGCCCGCTCCAGGAGTTCGCGAAGCTCGGTAAATTCGCCCATGGTTTCGCGGAGTTTCTGAACCGGCTCGCTGTTAACGTCACTCAGCTGTGCACGCAGTTCCGGCAACTGCTGGAAAGCATGACGCATGCGTGCGAGATCGCGCGGGCGAGCCGTACGCAGCGCCAGACGCGCCAGAATACGCTCCAGATCGCCAACCTGGCGCAACACCGGCTGCAGATCGGTATAACGATCCTGCAGGGCGGCAATGGTCTGCTGGCGGCCAATCAGCGTGTCGGTATCGCGAACCGGCATATGCAGCCAGCGCTTCAACATGCGGCTGCCCATCGGCGTGACGGTGCTGTCGAGCACCGAAGCCAGGGTATTTTCGACGCCACCGGCCAGATTCTGGGTGATCTCCAGATTACGGCGCGTGGCGGCATCCATGATGATGCTGTCCTGCTGGCGCTCCATGGTAATAGAGCGGATATGCGGCAGGGCGGTACGCTGGGTATCTTTCACATACTGCAGCAGGCAGCCGGCTGCACACAGCCCGCGCGGCGCATTCTCTACGCCAAAGCCAATCAGATCGCGGGTGCCAAACTGCAGATTAAGCTGCTGACGCGCCGTATCAATCTCGAATTCCCACAGCGGGCGACGACGCAGGCCGCGACGCCCTTCAATCAGCGCCATTTCGGCGAAGTCTTCGGCGTAGAGCAGCTCAGCCGGATTGGTACGCTGCAGCTCGGAGGCCATGGTTTCGCGATCGGCAGGTTCACTCAGGCGAAAACGCCCGGAGCTGATATCCAGCGTGGCGTAGCCAAACCCTTTACCGTCCTGCCACAGCGCCGCCAGCAGGTTATCCTGACGCTCCTGTAGCAGCGCTTCGTCGCTGATGGTGCCGGGCGTAACGATGCGCACGACCTTGCGCTCAACCGGACCTTTCGAGGTAGCCGGATCGCCAATCTGTTCGCAAATGGCGACGGATTCACCCTGATTCACCAGTTTGGCCAGGTAGTTCTCAACCGCGTGATGCGGAATACCCGCCATCGGGATAGGCTCACCCGCAGAGGCACCGCGTTTGGTCAGTGAGATGTCGAGCAGCTGCGACGCACGTTTAGCATCGTCGTAAAATAGCTCGTAAAAATCGCCCATACGATAAAACAGCAAGATTTCCGGATGCTGTGCCTTCAGCTTCAGATACTGCTGCATCATAGGCGTGTGTGCGTCGAAATTGTCGATTGTGCTCATGGAGTGATGATGTCCATTTCCTTGAAAATATTGCGCTTTGAGCGGCTCAAAGGCCGTTAGTTCCCTCTATTGTCGCATGAAAAAAAGATGCGGCGCAGTAAAATGTCGCGACTTTACGAGGCTCCTTCCGACATTAATTCGATAATGATTTTTCCACGCTCAACGCCGACCCGAACCTGCGAGTTTGTGGTAAATCCGGCCTGTTCTAACCAGTCTCCCTTTAAGCTCAGGGCGGCATGCACGCTGTAGCGTGTGGGAATTTTAGTCTTGCGGTCTTCATGCCGTTTTCTGAAATATCCCACTTTAAGGTGGCGATACGGTTTGGTGATAGCGATCTCTTGCATAGCGGCTCCTGCGGTGTTGACGGTGACTGTTATTAAAGCCTGTATAAAATACCAGTAAAAATGAGGCGGTGCGGGCTTAAGAGTGGAAGGCGGATTCAGAAAACGAAATGCAACAACTGAAATCGACACCGTAAAGGGGTATTATAAATGCACTTTATTACTCGGTACCCCGTCATGACTGGTAAACGCATCTCACGAGAAAAAGAGACGATCGCCAAAATGATCGCCCTGTATGAAAAACAGTGCCCGCAGGCCTCAAAAGAAGAAGGGCATTATCAGGCCTTGAATGCCTATGCCGATAAACGCCTGGATAAATGCGTCTTTGGTGAGGAAAAGCCCGCCTGCAAGCAGTGTCCGGTGCACTGCTACCAGCCGATGAAGCGTGAAGAGATGAAGCAGGTTATGCGCTGGGCAGGGCCGCGTATGCTGTGGCGTCATCCGATCCTGACTATCCGCCATCTCATCGACGATCGCCGCCCGGTGCCGGAATTACCGGAAAAGTATCGCCCGAAAAAGTAGCCGTTTCAGCGTCTCAATGGACGACAAATGATGTTCAGCGCCACCGCGCTGCACAGCGGGAACAGCGCCAGCAGCAGCCAGGGATAAACCGCCTGCGCTGAGGGCACCAGCGCCCGATCCAGCAGGCTGCCAAACAGCAAATTTCCCGCCAGCACCGCGATGCCGCCTGCAGTAGAGAGGGCGCCATAGTGCGCACCCAGCGTTGATTCCTCGGCGAAATGCGGGATCAAATCTTTTGCCGACGGCACCAGCAGCATTTGCCCCAGCGTCAACAGGGTGACGAAAATTGCAGAGGGCAGCAGCCGCAGCCAGCCTTCCGACGGCTCTGTCGAGGCAAACAGGGCCACGCTCGCAAAGGAGGCGGAGAGCAGCAAAAAGCCCACCGGTAAAATTTTGACCGCGCCGACTCGTCTGGCGACACGCGCCAGCGGCAGCTGAAACGCGATAATCAGCACCGAGGCCAGCATAAAAAGCGGCCCCAGATCTTTCTCGGTGCCGCCGGAGCGCTGGATCTCCACCGGCAGCGCCAGGTACAGCTGGTTATAGCTCAACAGCCATGAGCTGTAGGCGATGATAAAGGCCACAAAACGCGGCTGGCGGAACGTCGTCCACCAGGGAAGAATGTTGAGCGCCCGCTGGCTCTGATGCGCAGCAGGCAGGCAGAAAAACAGGACCGCCAGCGCCGCGATAAATATCCCCGCGCCCGCCAGCGCGACCTGGCGAAAGCCCAGCCCCGTCAGCAGCGCGCCCGCCACGGGGCCCAGCACCGCGCCGAGTTCGCCGCACACGGCAAAGAGCGCAAACCACTCCGCCCGGCTGCGCTTTCCTTTCGCCTCGCTTTGCGTGCCTGCTTTTGCCAGCAGCGCCTCAATGGAGGGCGAGAAGAGCGCGCCGCCGATGCCGGTCAGACACGCCCCGAGAATAATGGGCCACAGCGATTGCCCGAAGGCCAGCAGCAGATAGCCCGCAACGCGGATAACGCAGCCGCTCAGGATAACGACCTTCGCGCCGTATTTGTCCGAAAGCGCGCCGCCGACGATAAACATGCCCTGCTGCGAAAACGTGCGCAGCCCGAGCACCAGCCCGATAAGCCCGCCGGAGAGCAGCATGTCGTCGCGTAAAAATATCGCCAGGAAAGGCACGACGGCGTAAAAGCCGATGTTAAACACAAACTGGCTGCCCAGTAATACGGGCGGCCAGAGGGTCGTGGCGGGGCGCATGGGCATACCGTCTACTCGCTCCTACACGATAAAGTGAATGTGCTTTTTGCCATGGTACGGGGAGATCTCAACTTTGGTTTTCACTCTGAACACATCCCAGAGCAGATCCTCGGATAAAATCTCCTGCGGGGTTCCCGTGGTCACAATTTGCCCTTTTTGCATCACTATTAACGAATCGCAGAACATCGACGCGTGGTTGAGGTCGTGGATGGCGACGATGCTGGTGACGGGTAATTCGCTGATCAAGTGCATCAGCTGCATTTGATGATGAATATCCAGGTGGTTGGTCGGTTCATCCAGCAGGATTTCTGTCGGGGCCTGAGCCAGCGCGCGGGCAATATGGACGCGCTGGCGCTCTCCGCCGGACAGGCTCAGCCAGCCCTGCTCGCTGCGGTCCAGCATGTCCACGCGCGCAAGGGCGGCGTTGACGATTTCGTCATCCTGCGCGCTCCAGTTCGAGAAGGCAGAGTGGTGCGGAATACGCCCAAGCTTTACCACGTCGCGCACGCGCATGTTGGCGTCGGTCATGCCGTGCTGCTCAACGAACGCCACGCGGCGGGCAAGCTGCTTTTTGGCAATGCGGGAAATGTCCTGGCCGTCCAGGGTCACGCAGCCGGCATCCGGGCGGCGCAGCCCGGCGAGGATACGCAAAAGGGACGATTTGCCGCAGCCGTTTGGGCCAAGCAGTCCTACCGTTTCGCCCCGGGAGACCTTCAGCGAGACGTCATTCACGATGACTTTTTTACCCACCTTCCAGGTAATATTTTCAGCGCAGATACTCATCACTTATTCCTTGAGCGGTAGATAATCACGGCAAAGAACGGGACGCCAACCAGCGCGGTCACCACGCCGACGGGCAGGCTTTGCGGGGCAATCAGCATGCGCGAGGCAATGTCTGCCAGCACCATCAGGATCGCGCCCGCCAGCGCGCTGGCAATGAGTAGCGTGCGGTGCAGCGGACCGAACAGGAAGCGCATGATGTGCGGTACCACCAGCCCGACAAAGCCGATAGAGCCTGCCATGCTGACGATCGTCGCGGTAATCAGCGCGGTGGCGGTAAATAGCGCCAGACGCACCCAGGGCACGTTAATGCCGAGCGACGCGGCGGCATCGTCCCCGAAGGTGAACGCATCCAGCGCGCGGGAATAGTAGAGACAAACGGCCAGACCCGCCAGCACCACGACCAGCGCCAGCTGGAACTCGGGCCAGCGCACGCCGCTAAAGCTGCCGAGCAGCCAGAACATCACGTCGCGCGCCTGCTGCGCGCTGGCGGAGGTGCTGATGGTGTAGGCGGTAATGGCGTTGAACAGCTGCGAGGCGGCAACCCCTGCCAGGATCGTACGCTCATTGCCGCCGCGCGCGCCGTTCGTCAGGAAGGCGACAAAGGCGAAGGCGGCGAACGCCCCGGCAAACGCGCCCGCAGAAAGCGACACCGCGCCGGTGCCGATGCCCAATACCACGACGGACACTGCACCCGTAGACGCGCCTGCGGACACGCCCAGCACGTAGGGTTCCGCCAGCGCGTTTTTCAGCAGGCTTTGCAGCACGGCGCCGCAGATGGCAAGCCCGGCACCGCAGCAGGCCGCCACCAGCGCGCGGCTCAGGCGGAAGTCCCAGATAACGCTCTCATAGATGCGGTTGAGCGGAACCTCGGTCAGCCCCAGCTTATTACCGATAGCGTAAAAGACGTTAGAGAGCGGAATCGACAGTTCGCCGACGCTGACGCCAAGGGCAATCACCAAAAATAACAGGACGATAGCAAGCAGAGCGGACGTGGTCAGGAACAGGCCCTGTCGGGCCTGCATTACGGCTGCCGTCATCAGTTCAGCCCCAGCTTTCTGAGCTGCTCGCCAACCTGCTCAGCGCCGTAGATCGTGCGAATCGTCGGGTTCATGGCCTGACCGTCCATCACCACGATGTGGCCTTTTTTCACCGCATCGAGCTGGCTGACGGCGGGATCGCTTTTCAGAAATTTGATTTTTTCTTCCGCGTTATCCAGCGCCCAGCGGTTACGATCCAGGCTGGAGACGACGATTACGTCCGGGTTGGCGGCAATAATGCTTTCCCAGCCCACGGTCGGCCATTCGGTTTCGGAGGTGATGGCGTTATGCCCGCCCAGCACGTTGGCAATAAATCCGGAGGCGCTGTTTTTACCGCCAACGTAGGCATCAGCAGACGGGGATGCGCTGGAGAACCAGAAGACGAACGACAGATCTTTTTTGCTCTTACCGAACTCCTGACGCAGGTCGGCCTCGCGTTTTTTGAAATCGGCAATGACGGCCCGACCGCGATCTTCAACGTTGAAAATTTTGGCGAAATCTTCGATCTCTTTATAGAGATAGGTCATATCCCACAGCGTCTGGCGGCTGCCGTACATATCCCCGGCCGCTTTTTTGGTGGCGCACATGCCCGGCGATAAATAGCTGTTCACGCCGACGGTGGCCAGATCTTCCCGTTTGGCGACCTTACTCTCCGGCCCGAGCAGCAGGGGAAGCTGGGCAGGAACAAAGTCAGGGTTTTGCGAAAGGATGGATTCAAGGGTGGGAATTTCAACCGTCAGCGTCTTCACTTTTGCGTTCTGTTCAGCCAGCTGCGGCAAGACTTCGGTCGGCCAGAAGGCGCTGGCTTTGACCTTATCTTCCAGCCCCAGCAGAAGCAAAATCTCCACCGTATTCTGACCAAGGGCAACGACGCGCTCAGGCGGTTTGGTAAACGTCTCTTTGTAGCCGCAGTTTTCAATCGTCAGCGGATACGTTGTTGCCAGAGCAGAACCGATCGACGCAACCGCCAGACCTAACGTAAAGATGACCTTTTTCATTACACGCTACCCTTCATTAAAATTATTATTAATGCAAATGAAACGCATTATTGAGGCGGAATTTTATACAGAGGAAAATATATTGTGTCAATGAGGGACAATTGCGCGGGGTAACGAAAGGCGGCGCCCGCAACGGCGCCGGAATGACGGGTTAAACCAGGCTCTCTTTATCGATTCCCAGACGCTTCATGCGTGAGAGCAGGGTGGTGCGCTTCAGCCCCAGCCGCTGGGCCGCGCCTTTTGGCCCCGCAACGACGCCGTTCGTCTCCTTGAGTACGCGCATTATCAGCTGATATTCATCTTCGCCGTCCTGCGCCACCTCTGCCGCAGCGCGGGTTTCGTCCGGCGGCGAGATTTCAGGCAGGGAGAGCTGAAGAACGCTTCCGCGCGTCAGCAGCACCGCGCGCTCAATGACGTTTTCCAGCTCGCGCACGTTGCCCGGCCACTCCATCGACGAAAGGGTACGCAGCGTTTCGGCGGGGATGCTGTCGATATTTCGCCCCATCCGCCGCGCAATTTTGGCGGTAAAGGCCTTCACCAGCAGGGGGATATCTTCCGGGCGCTCGCGCAGCGGCGGCAGGCAGATCGGGAAGACGTTCAGGCGGTAATAGAGATCGCTTCGAAATTCGCGGTCGGCGACCATTTTTTTCAGGTCGCGGTTGGTGGCGGCAATTAGCCGCACGTCGGTCTGGATAAGCTTGTTGCTGCCGAGACGCTCAAACTCCTGCTCCTGCAGGACGCGCAGCAGCTTGGGCTGTAGCTCCAGCGGCATATCGCCCACCTCGTCGAGGAACAGCGAGCTTTTGTCCGCCAGCTCGAAACGCCCCAGCCGCTGGCTGCTTGCCCCGGTGAACGCGCCGCGTTCGTGGCCGAACAGATCGCTTTCCAGCAGGCCCGCGGGCATGGCGGCGCAGTTCATCTTCACCATGCGGCGGCTGTTGCGGTTGCTCAGGTTGTGAATAGCCCTGGCGATCAGCTCCTTGCCGGTGCCGGTTTCGCCGAGGATCAGCACCGTGCTGTCGCTCTGCGCCACCATCTCAACCTGCTTGAGCACGCTGTACATGGCGTCGCTGCGCCCGATGATTTCGCCAAACTCGCTGTCGACGTTATTGAGCTGTTCGGTCAGGGCCAGGTTCTCATCCACCAGCCGTTCTTTCAGGCGATGAATTTCCTGATAGGCAAGGGCGTTATCCAGGGCAATAGAGATGCGCTCGGCGATCTGGCGCAGCAGCTTCAGGTTGGCGGTGGTAAACACGCCTTCCTCGCACTGCGCCAGCTTCAGCACGCCCAGCATGGTGTTGCCGGACATCAGCGGCAGCAGGCACAGCGTCTGGATTTTGTTGCCCCAGGTGTTAAACAGCATCCGCTCGTACGGCGCGACCGGGTCCTGTTCGTTCAGGTTGAGCAGCAGGATCTCTTTGCTTTTAAACACTCGCTCAGAAAGCGTACCCGCTTCGTCCACTTCGCTCTGCTCGTGCGCAGGGTTGGCTTCATCGAGATAATGCGTGGAGTAGATGTTCAGCTTGCCCTTGCGGTGCCCGCGAAGCGCAATGCTGATGGCGTCGATTTTGAAATAGTGGTGGATCTCTTTCGAGACTTCGCTGACCAGCTCGTCCATGTCGAGGCGGGAGAGCACGGCGTTGGTGATGGCGACCAGAATGCGGAAGTTGTCGCGCTCGCGGCTCAGCAGGTCGAAATCCACGTTGTTGGTGACCCGGCTTTGGATCTGCTCTGCCACCACGCCCACAATCTGGGTGAAAGTATGCAGGCGTTCGTACTCCGCCTCGGTCCAGGGCTGGTCCGTATTGCGGATAAACTCGCAGCCGCCAAAGATGTGGCCTTCCGCCGCCAGGGGTAACATGCAGTAATGGCCGAAAGGCTGGTAAATATTGCTCTCCGCCAGCTTTGGCCAGGCCTGTCGAAATTCCGCAAAATTGCAGTGCAGTACCTCCGGGCGGGAAAGAATGCGCCGCACCGGACCGTGCGCCAGAAAGGTTTCATCTTCGTATTCAAAGGGTTTGCCGTTATCACGCGTTGAGTAATAGCTCGCGCGATGCGTTCCGCTATGCCAGAGCACAACGGCGGCGCTGTCGGCCAGCGCCGATTGCCTGACCAGCCGCGTCAGGGCATCGCTGAGCGAACCGAGATCGGGCTGCTGTAAAAGTGTGCGCGTGATGTCAAACAGGCCCTGCTGTCCTAGATCGCTCATCGGTGTATACGGCATTATTGCTTTCCACTTGAAACTGGCAAAAAGATAAATTGAGTGCTGACCGCTTATGGCGCGGTCTAGCAAATACGGGGTAACGGCTCCGCGTGCGGGAGATCCAGCGTACGCTTAACGCCATACAGTCCGGCCAGGCGCACCCCTTTGCGCTCAACCACCTCGCCGATGATTGCCGCATCCTTGCCTAAGGGATGTGCGCTCAGCTGCGCAAGTACGGCTTCCGCCGCCGCGCGATTCACGCCGATGACCAGCTTGCCTTCGTTAGCAAAGTTTAGCGGATCGAGGCCTAATAGCTCGCACAGCCCGCGCACGGCAGGTTTAACCGGCAGACCGCGCTCGGTCAGTTCGATGCCGTACCCGCAGCTTGCGGCGAACTCGTGCACCACGGCGTTGACGCCGCCTCGCGTGGCGTCGCGCAGGGCTTTTACCCCCGGAATGGCGCGTAGCGTCTGGATAAGCGGAGTGAGTACCGCGCAGTCGCTGCGCAGCTCGCCGTCCAGCCCCAGGCCTTCGCGGAGGTTAAGAATCGTTGCCCCGTGGCAGCCCAGCGTTCCGCTGACGATCAGCACGTCGCCCGCGGCAAGCTGCTGCGCGCCCCAGTGGATATGGGCGGGGATCGCCCCCATGCCGGCGGTGTTGATGAAAAGCTTATCGGCCGCGCCGCGCTGCACCACTTTGGTATCCCCGGTCACGATAGCAATGCCCGCCTCGCGCGCGGTCTGCGCCATGCTGTTGACCACCGCCGCGAGCGTCTCCATCGGTAGCCCTTCTTCGAGGATAAACCCGCACGAGAGGTAGCGGGGGACCGCGCCGCTAACGGCTACGTCGTTCGCCGTGCCGCAGACGGCGAGCTTGCCGATATCGCCCCCCGGAAAGAACAGCGGATCGATCACGTAGCTGTCGGTGGAGAAGGCCAGCCGGTCGCCCTGCGCGGTCAGGGTCGTGAGGTCAATGCGCGCCTGGTCTTCCTGTTCGGCAAGCCAGGGATTGTTAAACGCCTCCATGAACAGCCGGTTAATCAGCTGCTGCATCGCCTGTCCACCGCTTCCGTGCGCCATTTCAACCGTGTTCATACTTCACACTCCTGATTGCGATACTGATACCACGCGGCACATGCGCCCTCAGAGGAGACCATCAGCGCGCCAAACGCGGTTTGCGGGTTACAGGTGTTACCCAATAATGGGCATTGATGCGGTTTACATTTTCCGGTGAGTACCTCGCCGCAGCGGGCGCGCGGATCGTCGCAAATCTGCTGCGGCTGCGGGCGGAAATGCGCCTCGGCGTCGAACGAGCGGTAGGCCGGCGTTAATCTCACGCCGGATTCGGCAATCAGCCCCAGGCCGCGCCACTCGCTGCCGCCTTCGACGCAAAACACGTCGGCTATCGCCTGCTGGGCGAGCGCATTGCCCGCATCAGGCACCACGCGGCGATACTGATTTTCTACCGCGCTCAGGGCCGCTATTTTCTGCTCAACCAGCATGGTCACGCCTTGCAGTAGATCAAGCGGTTCGAAACCAGCGACCACTAACGGACGATTGTACCGCTCAGCGATAAAGCCGTAGGCGTCTGTGCCAATCACCATGCTGACGTGCCCCGGTGCCAGAAAGGCGTCTATTCCGTTCCCCGGCGCCTCCAGCAGGCTGCGCAGCGTGGGGATGAGCGTGATGTGCTGGCAGAAGAAGAAAAAGTTGTCGAGATTACGCGCTTTCGCCTGCTGGAGCGTGATGGCGGTGGCGGGCATGGTGGTTTCAAACCCCAGGCCAAAAAACACGACCCTGCGCGCGGGGTTATTCTCTGCCAGCGTCAGGGCATCCATCGGCGAGTAAACGATCCGCACGTCCGCGCCGCGCGCCTTCGCCTGCAGCAGCGATCCCTTTTTCCCCGGCACGCGCATCGCGTCGCCAAAGGTGCAGAAGATCACGTCGGGATGGCTGGCGATTTCAATACAGCTGTCGATGCGCCCCATCGGCAGAACGCAGACCGGGCAGCCGGGGCCGTGGATAAACTCGATGTTTTCCGGCAGCAGCTGGTCGAGGCCAAACTTGAAGATGGCGTGGGTATGCCCGCCGCACACCTCCATGATCCGCAGCGGTTTTTCTTTCGTGTAGTCCAGCTGCGCCGCGCGCGTTTTCAGGTGCCCGATAAGCTGCATCACCTGTTCCGGCGCGCGGTATTCATCAACGTAACGCATGTGCTATCGCTCCTCGCCGAACAGGAGCGCGCCTACGTCAGGCTCCACGTCGAACATGTTTTGCAGGGCGTCGAGGGTGTCGCGGGCTTCCGCTTCATTTATTACGCTCATCGCAAACCCCACGTGGACCAGCACCCACTGGCCGAGGCGCGAGGCGCCCGTTTCGTCAGTGCTGCCTACCAGCGTCAGGTCGACGTCGCGCAGGATGCCGCAGACCTCGACTTTGGCCTGATTCCCGTCAATGGAATGGATCTGCCCCGGTACGCCTATGCACATCGTTCGCTCTCCAGCCAGTTCAGCCAGGCGTCCATGCCGTCGCCGCGCGTGGCGGAGACCAGCAGGATCTGAATCTCCGGATTCACTTCCCGGGCATACGCCAGACACTTATCCACGTCGAAATTCAGGTACGGCAGCAGGTCAACTTTGTTCAGCAGCATGATGGAGGCCGCAGCAAACATATGCGGATATTTCAGCGGTTTGTCTTCCCCTTCTGTCACGGAAAGCACTGCGACCTTGTGTCGTTCGCCAAGGTCAAAGCTCGCCGGGCAGACCAGGTTGCCGACGTTTTCAATAAACAGGATGCCGTTATCCGCCAGCGGCAGTCGCGGGGCGGCATCGGCAATCATCTGCGCGTCCAGATGGCAGCCTTTGCCGGTGTTGACCTGAATCGCCGGGGTGCCGGTTTCGCGAATGCGCGCGGCGTCATTAACGGTTTGCTGATCGCCTTCGATAACGGCGCAGGAGACGCGCGCGTTCAGGCGTTTGAGCGTTTCGGTCAGCAGCGTGGTTTTGCCGGAACCGGGGCTGGAGACCAGGTTCAGCACCAGCTGTTTACGGGCGGCAAAACGGGCGCGGTTGCGGGCGGCGAGCCGGTTATTTTTGTCCAGCACGTCGATCTCCACCTCCAGCATCTGGCGCTGGCTCATGCCCGGCGCGTGGGTACCCGCCTCGCCGTGGCCGTAGTGCAGATCGCCCGCAGCGGATTGTTGCGGGGCGAAGGTGATACCGGTTAAGGCCGCCGCAGGCCGCGGGGCAGGAGAAAAGGGCGCGGAGCGAAACGCGGAGTGGGGACGGTGTTCATCCCCTTCTATATACAGGTTGCCTTCGGCGCAACCGCAGGTGCTACACATAACTTACTCCTTCTCGATTTCGAGGCGTTGGATCTGCATACCGTCGTCCGCCACGATGCGCAGCCCGGCGCTCTGGCACTGCGGGCAGCGCTGAACCTTTGATGACAGCAGGGTGACGTACTGCTGGCACTGCTCGCACCAGCACTCCGCCTGCTGCTCGTCGATATGCAGCTCGCATCCTTCCGCCAGCGTACCGCGGCACACCAGCTCAAAGCAGAAGGTGAGGGCGCTGGTCTCGACGCAGGAAAACGCGCCAACCTTCAGCCAGACGCCGGTAACGCGCTTCGCGTGGTTTTGCACTGCCTGCTGTTCGATAAGCTCCAGGGCCCGCTGGCAGAGGGTAATTTCGTGCATGACGCCTCCTCAATGATTTGCGCCATTCAATGCAATAACGGTGCCAGCTTGATTTTTGTTAAGGCGTGACGATGTCAACGCTGTCGAAATGACACGTCGACACCCCGATGATGACAGCGTGAGCTTCGTTAAATCCTTTAAAATTCAATAAATTAAAAACTGGCACGGAATCTGCTTAACAGCCGCTATCTCCATTACGCGGATACCTTTTATGACTATTTGGGAAATTAGCGAAAAAGCTGACTACATCGCGCAGCGTCACCAGCAGCTGCAGGATCAGTGGCACCTCTACTGCAACTCTCTGGTTCAGGGGATCACCCTGTCGAAAGCCCGCCTGCACCACGCCATGAGCTGTGCGTCGCAGGGGGATATGCGCTTTGTGTTATTCGGTCACTTTACGATCAACGTCACTCTGGCAGAGAGTTTTAACAGCCACACCATCGAGTACTACGTCGAGACAAAAGAGGGTGAAAAACAGTGTATTGCGAAGGCGCAGCTGATGGCCGACGGCATGGTGGACGGTCACGTCAGCAATCGCGATCGCCAGCAGGTGCTTGAGCACTATCTGGAGAAAATCGCGCCGGTGTACAACGGGCTCTACGCGGCGGTTGAACACGATTTGCCGGTCAACCTGCAGCAGCTGATGGATGGAAACGCCCCGGCAAACGTGGCCTGAATATCGCGTGTCGAGATGTGTCGACACGACAGTTTTTTCGTCAAAAATGACCATCACCAGAGGATTGCCCGGTGAACCGTTTTGTAATTGCTGACTCGACGGTCTGTATTGGCTGTCGAACCTGTGAGGCGGCGTGTTCAGAAACGCATCGCCTGCACGGGCTACAGTCCATGCCGCGCCTGCGCGTCATGCGTAATGAAAAAGAGTCTGCCCCGCAGCTCTGCCACCACTGCGAGGATGCCCCCTGCGCGGGCGTCTGCCCCGTTAACGCCATCACCCGCGTTGACGGTGCCGTCCAGCTGAATGAAAGCCTGTGCGTAAGCTGCAAGCTGTGCGGCATCGCCTGTCCGTTCGGCGCCATCGAATTTTCCGGCAGCCGCCCGCTGCATATTCCGGCGAACGCAAACACGCCGAAAGCCCCGCCTGCGCCACCGGCTCCGGCACGCGTAAGCACGCTGCTGGACTGGGTGCCCGGCATCCGTGCCGTTGCGGTGAAGTGCGATCTGTGCAGCTTCGATGAACAAGGCCCGGCCTGCGTGCGCACCTGCCCGACCAAAGCGCTGATTCTGGTCAACATTCGCGACATTGCCCGCACCAGCAGGCGCAAGCGCGAGCTGACCATTAATACCGACGTCGGCGATCTTTCGCTTCTGCAGGCGCTTAACGAGGGGGCGAAATGAACGCTATTACCATGATTAACAGCGCCGTGGCGTACTTTGCCGCTGCCGCCGTGCTGGCGCTGATCTTCTCTTTTCATAAAACCCTGAGCGGCTGGATCGCCGGTATCGGCGGGGCGGTCGGCAGCCTGATGACGCTGGCTGCGGGCGGCGTCGTCCTGATCGGCGGGCAGTCCGTTTCCGCACTCATGCCGCTGATCCGCTACACCGTCGCGCTTACGCCGCTGAACGCCATCTGGCTGGTGACCTTTGGCCTGTGCGGGCTGTTTATCAGCCTGTTCAATATTGACTGGCATCGCCATCAGCAGGTCAAAGCTAACGGCCTGCTGGTGAACCTGCTGATGGCGACGGCGGTCTGCACCGTTATCGCCAGCAACCTCGGTGCGCTGGTGGTGATGGCCGAAATCATGGCGCTGTGCGGCGTGTTCCTGACGGGCTGCAGCGCCTCCGGCAAGCTGTGGTTTGCGCTCGGGCGCCTCGGCACGCTGCTGCTGGCGCTGGCCTGCTGGCTGGTGTGGCAGCGTTTCGGCACGCTGGACTTTACCGCGCTTCACGGCCAGGCGCTGGGCAATGACGTCTGGGTTCTTGGCGTCGTCGGCTTTGGCCTGCTCGCCGGGATCATCCCGTTGCACGGCTGGGTGCCGCAGGCGCACGCGAACGCCTCCGCGCCCGCCGCCGCGCTGTTCTCCACCGTCGTCATGAAGGTCGGGCTGTTCGGTATTCTGAGCATCACGCTGGCCGGCGGGCAGCCGCCGCTGTGGTGGGGCATCGTGCTGCTGGTCGCCGGCATGATTACCGCGTTCGTCGGCGGACTGTACGCGCTGATGGAGCACAACATCCAGCGCCTGCTGGCATACCACACGCTGGAAAACATCGGCATCATCCTGCTCGGTATGGGTGCGGGCGTGACCGGGCTGGCGCTTAACCAGCCGGCGCTGATTGCCTCCGGGTTTATCGGCGGCCTGTATCACCTCGTCAACCACAGCCTGTTTAAAAGCACGCTGTTCCTCGGGGCGGGCAGCGTCTGGTTCCGCACCGGCCATCGGGATATTGAAAAGCTCGGTGGGATTGGCAAAAAGATGCCGGTGATTTCACTGGCGATGCTGGTCGGGCTGATGGCGATGGCCGCGCTGCCGCCGCTGAACGGCTTTGCCGGGGAGTGGGTGATCTACCAGTCCTTCTTCGCGCTCGGTCAGAGCGACGCATTTATCGCGCGCCTGCTTGGCCCGCTGCTGGCGGTCGGCCTGGCGATTACCGGCGCGCTGGCGGTGATGTGCATGGCCAAAGTTTACGGCGTGACCTTCCTCGGCGCGCCGCGCACCCGTGAAGCTGAAAACGCCTGCTGCGCGCCGGTACTGATGGCGATAAGCGTGGTCGCGCTGGCGCTGTGCTGCATCGCGGGCGGGGTTGCCGCGCCGTGGCTGCTGCCGCTGCTGGGGCGCGCTATTCCGCTGCCGCTCGCGACGGCGCATACCGTCGTTTCCCAGCCGATGATTGCGCTGCTGCTGGTCGCCGCGCCGCTCCTGCCGTTCTTGCTGATGCTGTTCTTCAAACGCGACCGTCTCGCCTCCCGCGCGCGCGGTTCGGCGTGGGCCTGCGGCTATGAACACGAGCAGTCGATGGTTATCACCGCCCACGGCTTCGCCATGCCGGTGAAGGAGAACTTCGCCGCCGTGCTGAAGCTGCGCCACTGGCTGAACCCGGTGGACTGGGTGCCGGGCTGGCAGAGTGCTGCCGTGCCCCTGCTGTTCCGCCGTCTGGCGTTGATCGAGCTGGCGGTGCTGGTGGTCATTGTGATTTCACGAGGAGCCTGACATGAGTTTGTTACTGGCCATTCTTCAGGCGCTGGTGCTGTTCGCCGTCGCGCCGCTGCTGTCGGGCATCACGCGCGTGGCGCGCGCCCGAATGCATAACCGTCGCGGGCCCGGCGTGCTCCAGGAGTACCGCGATCTCTTCAAGCTGCTTTCTCGACAGAGCGTGGCACCCGACGCCGCAGGCTGGGTCTTCCGCCTGACGCCGTTCGTGATGGTGGGCGTGATGCTGACCATCGCCACCGCGCTGCCGGTGGTGACGGTGGGCTCGCCGCTGCCGGCGCTTGGCGATCTGATTACGCTGATCTACCTCTTCGCCATTGCCCGCTTCTTCTTTGCGATTGCGGGTCTGGACACCGGCAGCCCGTTTACCGGCATCGGCGCCAGCCGCGAGGCGATGCTCGGCGTGCTGGTGGAGCCGATCCTGCTGCTGGGGCTGTGGGTCGCCGCGCAGGTGGCCGGTTCAACCCACATCAGCTTTATCACCGACACCGTCTATCACTGGCCGGTGGCGCGCTCGATCCCGCTGGTGCTGGCGCTCTGCGCCTGCGCGTTCGCCACCTTTATTGAGATGGGCAAACTGCCGTTCGATCTGGCGGAAGCCGAGCAGGAGCTGCAGGAAGGGCCGCTTACCGAATACAGCGGCTACGGCTTTGCGGTGCTGAAGTGGGGCATCAGCCTCAAGCAGCTGGTGGTACTGCAGATGTTCGTCGGCGTTTTCTTCCCGTGGGGGCAGATGACCCATTTCTCCGCGGGCGGCCTGGTGCTGGCGGTTGTTGTTGCCGCCCTCAAGCTGCTGGTCGGCGTGCTGGTGATTGCCCTGTTTGAAAACAGCATGGCGCGCCTGCGTTTTGTCGAAACGTCGCGCATCACCTGGGCCGGTTTTGGTTTTGCATTTTTAGCGTTCGTCTCCTTGCTGGTGGCGTGATTAAAGAGAGTATTTATGTCTGAAGAAAAGAAAGGTCAGCAGTATCTCGCCGCGTTGCATCAGGCTTTCCCCGGCGTGGTGCTGGAGGAGTCATGGCAAACCAAAGACCAGATAACCGTCACCATTAAGGTGAACTACCTGCCGGAAGTGGTGGAGTTTCTGTACTACCAGCAGGGCGGCTGGCTGTCGGTGCTGTTCGGCAACGACGAGCGCCAGCTGTGCGGCAACTATGCGGTGTACTACGTGATGTCGATGGAGCAGGGCGAGAAGTGCTGGCTTACCGTGCGCGTCGAGGTCGACCCGAATAAGCCGGAATACCCGTCCGTCACGCCGCGCGTGCCCGCCGCCGTGTGGGGCGAGCGCGAAGTGCGCGACATGTACGGCCTGGTGCCGGTCGGCCTGCCGGACGAGCGCCGCCTGGTGCTGCCGGACGACTGGCCGGACGAACTCTATCCGCTGCGCAAAGACAGCATGGACTACCGCCAGCGCCCGGCGCCGACCACCGACAGCGAAACCTACGAGTTCATCAACGAGCTGGGCAGCAAGAAGAACAACGTGGTGCCGATCGGCCCGCTGCACGTCACATCCGACGAACCGGGCCACTTCCGCCTGTTCGTTGACGGCGAAAACATCATCGACGCCGACTACCGCCTGTTCTACGTCCACCGCGGCATGGAAAAGCTGGCGGAGACCCGCATGGGCTACAACGAAGTGACGTTCCTCTCTGATCGCGTGTGCGGCATCTGCGGCTTTGCCCACAGCACTGCCTACACCACCTCGGTGGAGAACGGCATGGGGATCGTGGTGCCGGAGCGCGCGCAGATGATCCGCGCCATTCTGCTGGAGGTGGAGCGCCTGCACTCGCACCTGCTCAACCTCGGCCTGGCCTGCCACTTCGTCGGCTTTGACTCCGGGTTTATGCAGTTCTTCCGCGTGCGCGAGGCGTCGATGAAGATGGCGGAGATCCTCACCGGGGCGCGTAAAACCTACGGCCTGAACCTGATCGGCGGGATCCGCCGCGACCTGCTGAAGGACGACATTATCCAGACCCGCCTGCTGGCGCAGCAGATGCGCCGCGACGTGCAGGAGCTGGTGGACATGCTGCTCAGCACGCCAAACATCGAGCAGCGCACCGTCGGCATTGGCCGCCTGGACCCGGAAATCGCCCGCGACTTCAGCAACGTCGGTCCGATGGTGCGCGCCAGTGGCCATGCCCGCGACACCCGCGCCGATCACCCGTTCGTCGGCTACGGCCTGCTGCCGATGACCGTGCACAGCGAGCAGGGCTGCGACGTCATTTCGCGCCTCAAGGTGCGCATCAACGAGGTGTTCACCGCCCTGAACATGATCGACTTCGGCCTCGATAACCTGCCGGGCGGCCCGCTGATGGTGGAAGGATTCACCTACATCCCGAACCGCTTTGCCCTCGGCTTTGCCGAAGCGCCGCGCGGGGACGATATCCACTGGAGCATGACCGGCGACAACCAGAAACTCTACCGCTGGCGCTGCCGTGCGGCGACCTACGCCAACTGGCCAACCCTGCGCTATATGCTGCGCGGTAACACCGTCTCCGACGCGCCGCTGATCATCGGCAGCCTCGACCCGTGCTACTCCTGCACCGACCGCATGACCGTCGTGGACGTGCGCAAGAAGAAAAGCCAGGTGGTGCCGTACAAAGAGCTTGAGCGCTACAGCATCGAGCGTAAGAACTCGCCGCTGAAATAGATGATGTTGTGCGGTCTGGTCCCCTCACCCCGGCCCTCTCCCCAAAGGGGCGAACGGTTCCCTCTCCCTTTTAGGGAGAGGGCTAGGGTGAGGGTGAGAAAACCGCACGAAAGCAGGAGTAAAAATGTTTACCTTTATCAAAAAAGTAATCAAAACCGGCACGGTAACCAGCAGCTATCCGCTGGAGCCGATGCCGGTGGATAAAAACTTTCGCGGCAAGCCGGAGCACAACCCGCAGCAGTGCATCGGCTGCGCGGCCTGCGTCAACGCCTGCCCGTCGAATGCGCTGACGGTAGAAACGGATCTCAAAAGCGGCGAGCTGGCCTGGCAGTTCAACCTCGGGCGCTGCATCTTCTGCGGCCGCTGCGAGGAGGTCTGCCCGACGGTCGCCATTCGCCTGTCGCAGGAATACGAGCTGGCGGTGTGGAAGAAAGAGGATTTTCTGCAGCAGTCGCGCTTTGACCTGTGCAGCTGCCGCATCTGCCAGCGTCCGTTCGCCGTGCAGAAAGAGATCGACTATGCCATCGCGCTGCTGCAGCACAACGGCGACGCACGCGCGGAGCATCACCGCGAAAGCTTTGAAACCTGCCCGGAGTGCAAGCGTCAGAAGTGCCTGCTGCCGTCCGACCGCATTGATATCACCCGCCATATGAGAGAGGCCAGCTGATGGAAAACCTACTGGGCCCGCGCGACGCTAACGGCATTCCGGTGCCGATGACGGTGGACGAATCCATCGCCAGCATGAAGGCGTCGCTGCTGAAAAAAATCAAACGCTCGGCCTACGTCTACCGCGTGGACTGCGGCGGTTGCAACGGCTGCGAGATCGAGATCTTCGCCACGCTGTCACCGCTGTTTGACGCCGAGCGCTTCGGCATCAAGGTGGTGCCGTCTCCGCGCCATGCGGACATTCTGCTGTTTACCGGGGCCGTCACCCGCGCCATGCGATCCCCCGCGCTGCGCGCCTGGCAGTCCGCGCCGGACCCGAAAATATGCATCTCGTACGGGGCCTGCGGCAACAGCGGCGGCATCTTCCACGACCTTTACTGCGTCTGGGGCGGCACCGACAAAATCGTGCCGGTGGACGTCTACATTCCAGGCTGCCCGCCGACACCCGCCGCGACGCTGTACGGCTTTGCGATGGCGCTCGGCCTGCTGGAGCAGAAAATCCACGCGCGCGAGCCGGGCGAGCTGGACAACCAGCCTGCGGCCATTCTGCACCCGGACATGGTGCAGCCGCTGCGCGTGAAGGTCGACCGCACGGCGCGGAAGCTGGCGGGCTATCGCTATGGCCGCCAGATCGCCGACGATTATCTGCGCCTGCTGAGCCAGGGCGACCATCAGGTGGCGCGCTGGCTGGAGGCGGAAAACGATCCGCGTCTCAATGAGATCGTGGCGAACCTGAACAGCATCGTGGACGAGGCGCGTATCCGATGAGTGAAACGGTGGTGTTCAGCCAGCTGAGCCGTAAGTTTATTGATGAGAACGATGCCACGCCGGATGCGGCGCAGCAGGTGGTCTATTACAGCCTGGCGATTGGGCATCACCTCGGGGTGATCGACTGCCTGGAGGCGGCGCTGAGCTGCCCGTGGGCCGATTACCTGGCGTGGATCGCCACGCTGGAGGAGGGCAGCACGGCGCGGCGCAAGATGGAGGGCGTGCCGAAATACGGCGAGATCGTCATTGACGCCAACCACATTGCGATGCTCGCCAACGCCTTTGACGCGGCGCTGAGCAGGCAAACCCCCGGGCAGCAGGCGTGGAGCAAAACGCTGCTTAGCATGCTGCACGATATTCATCAGGAGAGCGCCATCTACCTGATGGTGAGGAGATTACGTGACTGACGTTTTACTGTGTGTCGGCAACAGCATGATGGGCGACGACGGCGCGGGCCCGCTGCTGGCAGAGATGTGCGCCGCGAACCCGCAGGGCAGCTGGGTGGTGATTGACGGCGGCAGCGCGCCGGAAAACGACGTAGTCGCCATTCGCGAGCTGCGCCCGGAGAGGCTGTTAATCGTTGATGCCACCGATATGGGGCTCAACCCCGGCGAGATCCGCCTGATTGACCCGGACGACATCGCCGAGATGTTTATGATGACGACGCACAATATGCCGCTGAACTACCTGGTCGATCAGATTAAAGACGACGTGGGCGAGGTGCTGTTTTTGGGGATCCAGCCGGACATCGTTGGGTTTTATTACCCGATGACGCCGCCGGTGAAAGAGGCGGTGGAAGTGGTTTATTCACGGCTAGCGGAGTGGGGTGGAAATGGTGGATTTGAACCCCTCACCCTAACCCTCTCCCCATAGGGGAGAGGGGACAAAACACACCCTCTCCCCTATGGGGAGAGGGGTAAGGATTGGCTACTCCAGATCCCCCCCGTTACTCGCGATCACCTTCTTATACCACCCGAACGATTTCTTGCGCTTGCGGTCCAGCGTGCCGTTTCCGGCGTCATCGCGGTCAACGTAGACAAACCCGTAGCGCTTGCTCATCTCGCCCGTTGAGGCCGACACCAGGTCGATGCAGCCCCAGGTGGTGTAGCCCATCAGCGGCACGCCGTCCTCAATGGCGTCGCCCATGGCGCGGATGTGCTCGCGCAGGTAGCTGATGCGGTAGTCGTCGTTGATCTCGCCGTTGGCGTCAATCTCGTCCTTCGCGCCCAGCCCGTTTTCCACCAGAAACAGCGGCTTCTGGTAGCGGTCGTACATCATGTTCATGGTGATGCGCAGGCCGAGCGGGTCGATGCCCCAGCCCCACTCGCTCACCTGAATATGCGGGTTGCGCAGAGACTTCACGATGTTCGCCGCGCTGGTGTTGCCCGCGTTCATGTCCGCCGATGCGCAGCGCGAGGCGTAATAGCTGAACGAGACAAAGTCGACGGTGTTTTTCAGCAGTTCGTCGTCGCCGGGATCTTTCACAATCACCACGCCTTTCTCGCGGAACACGCGGGCGGAGTAGGCCGGATAGCGGCCGCGCGCCTGCACGTCGATAAAGAACAGGTTCTCGCGGTCTTTCTCGAGCGCCATCCACACGTCTTCCGGCTTGCAGGAGTACGGGTAGAAATTCCCGCCCGCCAGCATGCAGCCGACCTGGTTTTCCGGGTTCACCTCGTGGGCGATTTTGGTCGCCAGCGCGCTTGCCACCAGCTCGTGGTGCGCGGCCTGGTATTTCACCTGGTCTTCGTTTTCACCTTCCTCAAACACCAGCCCCGCGCCGGAGAACGGGCTGTGCAGCATGATGTTGATTTCGTTGAAGGTCAGCCAGTATTTCACCAGCCCGTTAAATTCTTCAAAGCAGGTGCGGGCGTAGCGGGCGAAGAAATCGACCATCTTGCGGTTGCGCCACGAGCCGTACTCCGTCACCAGGTGCATCGGCACGTCGAAGTGGCACAGGGTGACCAGCGGCTCAATGTTGTACTTTTTGCACTCCTCGAACACCGCGCGGTAGAAGGCGATGCCCTCTTTATTCGGCAGCGGCTCGTCGCCGTTCGGGTAGAGACGGCTCCAGGCAATCGAGGTGCGGAACACCGTAAAGCCCATCTCCGCCATCAGGGCGATGTCCTCTTTATAGCGATGGTAAAAATCAATCGCCTCGTGGCTTGGGTAGAACTCGTCGTCACGCAGCGAGAAACGCTTTTCCTTACCGACCTTCACCGCCAGGCGATTCGCGCCGTGGGGGATCATATCGACCGTCGTCAGCCCCTTTCCGCCTTCACGGTAAGCACCTTCACTCTGGTTAGCGGCAAGCGCGCCGCCCCATAAAAATCCTTGTGGAAAAACAGACATTCTTACCTCGCTTTCAATTTATGCTTGTGCTGCTTTGCTCTGTACCGGTGCGGTCTGCAGGGCGCGCGCTTTTTCGGCCTCGTCTTCGACCGGGATATCCTCAAAGCCGAGTATCAGGGTCAGAACAAACGACAGCACCACCGCCAGCCCCATCACGCCAAACACCCAGACGATGGTCATCGGGTTGGCCGGGTCGAAGAACTGCACGCTGGTGAACAGCCCCGGCGCCGCCATCGAGTGGCTGGCGAGACCGGCCATGCCCGCCACCGCGCCGCAGATAAAGCCGCTGATCAGGCTGGCAATCAGCGGACGCTTCAGGCGTACCGCCACGCCGTACAGGGCAGGCTCAGAGATCCCCGCCATGATGGCGGAGGCCGCCGCCGCCAGCGCCGTCTGGCGCAGCTCAGGGTTTTTGGTTTTCCACGCCACCGCCAACGACGAGCCGCCGAGCGACAGGTTGGCGCCGATTTCCGACGGCATCACCATCCCCTCTTTGCCCGTCTCGGCAATGGTCTGAATGATAGTCGGCGTAAACACGCGGTGCATCCCGGTCATCACCAGCAGCGGCCACAGCGCGCCCATGATGGCGACGGAGAGCCAGCCCAGATAGCCATGAATGGTGTAAACCAGCGCGGAGATGGCGCTGCCGATCCAGATCCCCAGCGGGCCAATCAGTACGATGGCGAGCGGGGCGGCAATCAGCACGATCAGCATCGGCTTGAGGAAGTTTTTGGTTACCGCCGGGGTAATGCGATCTACCCAGCGCTCGATGTATGACAGGCACCAGGTCATGACCAGAGCCGGGATGACGGTGTAGGTGTATTTCACCGCCGTCACCGGGATAAAGGCGAACTCAACGTGCTCGCCCTGCGCGGCCTTCGCCATCAGCTCGATAAAGCTCGGGTGCACCAGCACGCCCGCGATGGCAATCGCCAGCGACATATTGGTTTTGAACTTCACCGCCGCCGAGGCCGCCACCATCAGCGGCAGGAAGAAGAACGCGCCGTCGCCGATGACCGTCAGGATGGTCAGCGTGGGATCGCCCTTGCCCAGCACGCCGGTCATCTCGAGGATCATCGCCAGCAGCTTGACCATCGAGCCGCCGATGATCGCCGGGATCAGCGGGGACATGGTGCCGATCAGCGCGTCGAGGATCCCGGCGCCGATGCGGCGCAGGGTCAATTTCTGCGGGCCTTCCGGTACGGCAGGCTGCAGGCTGGTTGGCAGCAGGCTCACCACTTCGCGGTAGGCCTGTGAAACGGTGTTGCCGATGATCACCTGGCACTGGTTGTCGTTGCGCACCACGCCGAGCACGCCGCTGATGCTTTTCAGGCGCGCGGCGTCGGTGAGGCTTTCGTCTTTCAGCACGAAGCGCAGGCGCGTCATGCAGTGGGTGACGGCGACAATGTTCTCTCTGCCGCCCAGCGCGCTGACAACGTCGTTCGCCAGCGCGGCGTAATTTTTGGCCATCGGATGTGATCCTGTTATCGTTGTGAGAAGTGTAGGAAACCGGTTCCACATAATCATCATGAGTTTCTGTGAATGAAACAAGATCGCTTTTTAGCCATTTTTTCGTTTCGTGATGACGATCACTCGAGGGTGTTAAAAGCGTGAGATCGCCGCTGCGACAATTTTTCTGCAGTGCAGTACACTGCGCCCATCAGGTTCAAACGGAATAACAACATGACCACGATGCTGGAAGTGGCGAAGCGGGCAGGCGTTTCGAAAGCGACGGTCTCCAGGGTGCTGTCGGGAAATGGCTACGTCAGCCAGGAGACCAAAGACCGGGTATTTCAGGCCATCGAAGAGAGCGGCTATCGCCCCAATCTGCTGGCGCGAAACCTGGCGACTAAACGCACCCAGACGCTGGGGCTGGTGGTGACCAACACGCTGTATCACGGCGTCTACTTTAGCGAACTGCTGTTTAACGCCGCGCGCATGACCGAAGAGAAGGGGCGGCAGCTGATCCTCGCGGACGGCAAGCACAGCGCCGAGGAAGAGCGCGAGGCCATTCAGTATCTGCTCGACATGCGCTGCGACGCGGCGATCATCTACCCGCGCTTTTTGAGCGTGGAAGAGATGGACGAGATCGTCGAGAAGTGCGAGCAGCCGATCATGGTGCTCAACCGCCGCCTGCGGAAAAACAGCAGCCACTGCGTCTGGTCCGATCATAAAGCCTCCAGCCAGGAGGCGGTGTCGCAGCTGATTGCGAAGGGGCACCGTGACATTGCGTTTATCACCGGCTCGCTGGATTCTCCCACCGGGGTTGAGCGCCTTTCCGGCTACAGGGACGCGCTGGCGCAGCACGGTATTCCGCTGCGCGAGGGGCTGATTGCGCAGGGGAAGTGGAACCCGGCCAGCGGCGCGGCGGCGGTGTCTGAGCTGCTCGCTCGCGGCGAACGCTTTACGGCGCTGGTGGCGAGCAACGACGATATGGCGATCGGAGCCATAAAGCAGCTTCACCAGAGCGGGATCGCCACGCCGGATGCGGTGTCGGTGATCGGCTTTGACGACGTGGCGATTGCGCCCTACATCGTGCCGTCGCTCTCCAGCGTGCGCGTTCCGGTGACGGAGATGATCCAGGAGACCATTAGCCGCCTGATTTTCATGCTCGACGGCGGCGAATTCAAATATCAGCAAACGTTTTCCGGCGAGCTAATCCTGCGCGAATCGGTAATTGATGGCCCGCACCGCTGACGTCGACAGCCGTCATCGTCAGAAGTGACGATGACAACACCTCTGTCTTTTCTGTAAGTCCAGTTATTTCAACAGGTTAAAAACTGGCACGGTTTATGAATAGCTCCGCGCATGATTGTTATGCTGGAGAAGCAGATGAACCGTTTTATGATGGCCGATGCCAGTAAGTGTATTGGCTGCCGTACCTGTGAAGTTGCATGCGTAGTATCCCACCAGTCGGAGCAGGATTGCGCCTCCCTGACCCCGGAAGCCTTCCTGCCGCGCATTCACGTTATTAAGGGCGTGAACATCTCAACCGCCGCGATTTGCCGCCAGTGCGAAGACGCACCCTGCGCCAACGTCTGTCCGAACGGGGCGATTAAGCGCGAGAAAGGCTTTGTGCACGTGATGCAGGAGCGCTGCATCGGGTGTAAAACCTGCGTTGTTGCCTGCCCGTACGGGGCGATGGAGGTGGTGGTTCGCCCGGTGGTGCGCAACAGCGGAATGGGGCTGAGCGTGCGCGCGGAAAAAGCAGAAGCCAACAAGTGCGATCTCTGCTACCACCGCGAAGCCGGCCCGGCCTGCATGGAGGTCTGCCCGACGCACGCGCTGGTGTGCGTGGATCGCGACAAGCTCGAACAGATGAGCGCCGAAAAACGCCGACGTGCGGCGTTCGACACCTCCTCGTCACTGCTGTTTTAACCTGCGATGAGCGGTAACGGCGTTCAGCTGCGGGTGAGGGGCAAGGTGCAGGGCGTGGGGTTTCGGCCCTTCGTCTGGCAGCTTGCGCATCAGCTTCAGCTAGCGGGTGATGTCTGCAACGACGGAGAGGGCGTGCTGGTGCGCCTCGCGGGTAATGGGGGGGCCTTTATCGCGAGGCTGCGCCAGGACTGCCCGCCGCTGGCGCGCATTGATGACGTTGAAACGCAGCCGTTCACCTGGACGACCCTGCCGGACGCGTTCGTTATCCGCCACAGCACGGGCGGGGCGATGGACACCCAGATTGTCCCCGATGCCGCCACCTGTCCCGCGTGTCTTGCTGAAATGCGCGACCCCGGCGAGCGCCGCTACCGCTATCCGTTTATCAACTGCACCCACTGCGGCCCGCGCTTTACCATTATCCGCGCCATGCCCTACGACCGTCCGGCCACGTCAATGGCCGCTTTCCCGCTCTGCGTGCCGTGCGAAACGGAATACCGTAACCCGGCCGATCGGCGCTTCCACGCCCAGCCGGTGGCCTGCCCGGACTGCGGGCCCGCGCTGGAATGGCGTTCGGGCGACGTTGTTGCCATCCGCGAAACGGCACTGCGTGAAGCGGTGGCAATGCTCAGGAGCGGTGGCATAGTCGCGGTTAAAGGGCTGGGCGGTTTTCACCTCGTCTGTGATGCGCAAAATCCGCAGGCGATACGGAAACTGCGGGCTCGCAAACAGCGCCCGTCGAAGCCGCTGGCGGTGATGATCCCGCAGGCGGATAAGCTGCCTGAGTCGATTCAGACGCTGCTCGGCTCACCCGCTGCACCTATCGTGCTCACGCCAAAAGCCTGGCTGCCTGACTACCCTGAGGCTATCGCACCGGGTCTGGATACCCTGGGCATAATGCTTCCCGCTAATCCGCTGCAGCACCTTTTGATGATGGACTGCCGGCATCCGCTGGTGATGACCTCCGGCAACCTCAGCGGCAGGCCGCCTGCCATCAGTAATCAACAGGCGCTGGATGAACTGGGCAACATTGCGGACGGCTTCCTGCTGCACAATCGCGATATTCTTCAACGGATGGATGATTCGGTGATGGATCGGGACGGCACGATGCTGCGCCGGGCGCGCGGTTTTGTGCCCGATGCCATCACGTTGCCTGCGGGTTTCGAGAACATCCCCGCCATGCTATGCACCGGCGCGGAGATGAAAAACACCTTCTGCCTGGTGCGTGGCAGCCAGGCGGTGCTGAGCCAGCATTTTGGCGACCTGAGTGACGACGGTGTCGAAGCGCAGTGGCGCGGCGCGCTCTCGACGATGCAGGACATCTATGCCTTTCAGCCGGAGCGCGTGGTGTGCGACGCCCATCCGGGCTATCACACGCAACAATGGGCGCAGGGGCAGGGGCTACCGGTCGAAACCGTGTTGCACCATCACGCGCACGCGGCGGCGTGCCTGGCCGAAAACGGCTGGCCGCGAGAGGGCGGAGACGTTATCGCCCTGACGCTGGACGGCATCGGCATGGGCGAAAACGGCGCGCTGTGGGGCGGGGAGTGCCTGCGGGTCAACTATCTTGAGTGCGAACATCTCGGCGGGCTGCCCGCCGTTGCGCTGCCGGGCGGCGATCTGGCGGCGCGGCAGCCGTGGCGTAATTTGCTCGCCCACTGCCTGGCGTTTGTTCCTGACTGGACGCAGTACCCGGAAACGCGCGCGGTTCAGGCACAACGCTGGCCGCTGCTGGCGACGGCCATCCAGCGCGGCATTAACGCGCCGCTGGCCTCGTCGTGCGGTCGCCTGTTTGACGCGGTCGCCTGCGCGCTGGGCATCGATACGCAGAGCTATGAAGGTGAAGCCGCCTGCAGGCTGGAAGCGCTGGCATCGCGGTGCGCGGGCGTCGATCATCCGGTGACGCTGTCAGTCGAGAACCTCGCGCGTTTCTGGCAGCAGTGGCTGACCTGGCAGGCGGAACCCAGCGCGCGCGCGTGGGCGTTCCACGACGCGCTGGCTAAAGGGCTGGCAAACGTTGCGGCGTTTCATGCCCGACGCCTGTCGCTGTCGACAATCTGCCTCAGCGGCGGCGTGTTGCATAACCGTCTGCTGCGCGCGCGCCTGCGTCATTATCTCTCTGACTTCACTCTTCTTTTTCCTCATCACCTGCCCGCAGGCGACGGGGCTATCTCCTTCGGGCAGGCGGCGATCGCCGCCGCCCGGTCATGTTCACAAAGGACTTACAATGTTACGACTCTTACGCAATGAACCTTGCGCGGCGCTTCTGCTGCTGGGACTGGTAATGGCTAATTTGCTCGCCTGGGGATGGGCATGGCAAACCTTTAGCGGCAGCACGGCGCTGATGGCCGCCAGCCTGCTGGCGTGGTGCTACGGGCTGCGCCATGCGGTAGATGCGGACCACATTGCCGCCATTGATACCGTGACGCGTAAGATGATGCAGCAGGGCAAGCGTCCGTCCGGCGTGGGGGCGTGGTTCTCGCTGGGGCACTCCACCATCGTGGTGCTGGCCTCCATTGCCATCGCCGCCACCGCGACGGCGTTTCAGAAAAACATGGCATGGTTCCACGAAACCGGCAGCCTGATCGGCACCGCCGTTTCCGCGACCTTCCTGCTGGCGATGGCGCTGGTGAACATGGTGATCCTGCGCGGCGTCTGGCGCAGCTTTCAGGCGCTGAAAAACGGCAGGCCGGTGCAGGGCGACATCGCGCTGCCTGCGCAGGGCGGCGTCATGAACTGGCTGTTCGGCAAAACCTTCCGCCTGGTGAATAAAAGCTGGCAGATGTACCTGGTCGGCTTCCTGTTTGGCCTCGGCTTTGATACGGCCACCGAGATTGGCGTGCTGGGGATCTCTGCCGCCAGCGCCTCCAGCGGGATGTCGGTGTGGTCAATCATGGTCTTCCCGGCGCTCTTCGCCAGCGGCATGGCGCTGGTGGATACCCTCGACAACCTGCTGATGGTCGGGGCCTACGGCTGGGCGTTCAACAAGCCGCAGCGCAAGCTCTACTACAACATGACCATCACCGGCACCTCCGTGGTGGTGGCGCTGTTTATCGGCGGGCTGGAAGCGCTGGGCCTGCTGATGGACAAATTTGCCCTCAGCGGCGGCGTCTGGGATCTGATTGGCGCGGTGAACGACAACCTGGGCAACGCCGGGTTTGTGGTGGTCGGGCTGTTCGTTGCCTGCTGGCTGATCTCGATGGTCAACTACCGCTGGCGCGGCTACGACGCGCTGATCGTGCGCTCCTGAACCGGCGGCAGCCAGGCGCGGGTAAAATCGAGCCAGCCGCTGGCGGTCAGCACAATGTCCTGCACGTTTTCCAGGGTGTTAAGACGATAGCGGTAGTGGAACAGCGGCGTGCAGGCGCCGCTTTCCAGCAGGTGCTGAAAGAACGCGGGCACCCGTGTTTTCAGCGTTTCTTCGCTTTCGCAGTACGTTATAAGCGTCTGCTTCGCTTTTTGCCAGGCGGTCTGCCCCAGCGCGGCGGCCCAGGCGGGTTCTTCTGTAAACCACTCTGCCAGCGCAAACTCCGGCACTTCGCCAGCCAGATAGTCCCCCAGTAGGATATCGCCCTGCGCCAGCGCGTCGGGCGCATGCCATTCCTCGCGGTCCTTCCACTGAATATTAACGTCGCAGCCGCGCTTTTTCAGGCGCGCTTGCAGCATGCTGGCCAGATCGCTCAGCCCCGGCGTGTCGTAACAGACAAGCGAAAGGGTGGCGGGAAGCGCCACCTCGGATACATCCGGAAGGGCGGGCGTCGCGATGCCGGGCAGAATTTCCGTGCGGGTGTCGACATCCTCCCGGCAAAGGTACTGTTGATTGATATGCTGAATTTCCTGGCGCAGCCAGGCCGCCAGCGGCTCTGGCAGCATGGCGTTCAGCATCAGCCAGGCAAACCCACCGCTGGTAGAGGTGACGGACGCCCGGGCATTGTCTCCTTTCCCCACGGTGATCCACGCGGGTCTTTCCGCCTCGCTGCGGGTTCGCCAGAACTCAATGGCGTGGAGCAGCGGGTGCGCGGCAAAGTACCAGGGCTGGCGCTCAAGGCGCAGATAGTGGGAGTGGTGGCGAGCGATAGCAAACGGCCCGGCACCGATATCCGGCTGCTGCGGATGCGGCAGGCGACAGGCGTGGTGGGCAAGACGGTGCGCCAGCATAGCGTCGGGCGTGTTCAGCTGGAACTCCAGACACCAGGGGGCGACAAGCGACACCGTCTGAACGTGCGTGCACCCCGCGCTGCGGCCGGGATCGGCCAGCAACTGCTGAATCGCGCTGAGAACATCTTCATCGCTGATGGACTGCCCGTTATGCCAGTGCGCGCCGCTGCGCAGGTAAAACCGCCAGGCGAGTTTATCCTCGCTGGCTTCCCAGTGGTGGGCTAAATCGGGCACGGGACGTGGGTGGCCTGACGCATAGCGCGTCAGCCCCGCATGTACCGCGCAGATAATATGCTGCTCGGCGCGACGACGCTGAAGGGCGGGGTGAAGCGAGGTCAGCGGGCGGTACCACGGAATACGCAGGGTTGGCTGATGCTTTAGCCATTTTCCCCCTAAAAACGGGGTGATGATGTGGTGCAGGCTGGCCGGATCGCCGTCGGCCAGCTGGAGCGCGCTCTGGTAATCCCCTTTCTCCAGACAGGCGTGCATCAGCGGCGCGCTCAGTTCGCTGGTGGTTGTCAGGCAGTGCAGGGTGGCACGATGCCCGCGCCCCGGCTGCGCATCCCAGCTTAGCCAGCCGCTTTGTGCGAGCTGGCGCAGCAGGGTGCGCGCATGACGTTCGCTGCACAGCGCAACCTCCGCGACTTCTGCAATGGTCGTGGAGGCTGGCGCAGCGCCGTAGTGCTGATAAAGCCGTTGATACTGACGGATTTTCTGTAGCTGGCGCATAGCGGCATACCGATAACAAAGGGATGCTGAGAGTGTAGGATTTTTTTGCGGAAGAAAAAGTGCTGGTTTATGTAAAGTGTTCCGGTTTTTAGCCCGGCGGCGCTACGCCTGCGCGGGCCTACGGGCTTTGTAGGCTGGGCAAGCGCAGCGCCACCCGGCAATTACCGCTCATGCTCACTGACCGGCATCATCAGCTCACGCAGACGCTCAATGCGCGCCTCCGGGCTGAGCCAGAGCCAGCGAAACAGAATATGTTCTCCCTTTTTCGCCTGTTTAAAATAGGTTGAAAAGTAAAGTAGCTCTTTGCTGAACGTTGCCATGGGATGTCTCCGGCTGATTGATTCCTGTTCAGGGTAAGCCGGGGAAGGGGGATAAAACAGGGTGATGTTTTTAAGCTGTTCCGCATTTTCATCGGGCAAAAAAAAGCCCCGGGACATCGGGGCGGCGGATAATAAAATCCAAAGGTTAAGTAAGCGTGGCAGTACTGTAGGCCGGGTAAGCGAAGCGCCACCCGGCAAAAAGAGGGTTAAGCAGGTAGCGATTTCAGCAGCGCAAAGGCCTCCTTCATGCGGTCTTCACTGACCACAAAGGCCCGCACCTGGCCGTCATTATCCGAACCGCGCGCCACCATGCCCTGCGGCTCAATGGCGATGTTCCAGTTCAGATCCTGACGCTGCGTTTCACCCGCAAGGTGCAGCGGTAATTCCGGCGTTTTGACCTTCACCAGCATGGCGGGTAATTTCAGCGGCGCGCTGCCGCCGAGCAGGTTTTTTGCCAGATACATGGCGCTTAATTGAATCGGCTGCAGGAACGGCAGCACCTGACCGTTAATTTCAGCGCAGTCGCCCAGGGCGTAAATATCCGGCTGCGTGGTTTGCAGATAGCTGTCCACCTTCACCCCACGGTTTGTTTCCGCCCCGGCGCGATGCGCCAGCGCGGTTTCCGGGCGCAGGCCCGTTGCGGCAACCACCACATCCACCTCTACGCTGCGGCTGCGGTCGAGCGTAGCGCGAATGCCGCCCTCGGTTTTGGTCAGGCTCTGCAGCTGTGATTTCAGCAGCAGATGCACGCCCATGTCGGTCAGACGATGCTGTAAGCGACTGCTTACTTCAGCGGGCATCAGCGCCGACAGGATGCTCGCCGCGTGGTCGACGAGGGTAACGGACTTGCCCGCACGGCAGAAATCCATCGCCAGCTCGGTGCCGATCAGCCCGCCGCCGACGATCATCACGCGCTGCGCGTCGCGAAGCCTCGTTTCGCTGGCCTGATACTCCTGCTGGCTGTTGAGGGTAATCATCAGCTCGCGGCCTTCGACCGGCGGCACAAACGCAGAGGCCCCCGTGGCGAGCACCAGCCTGTCGTATTGCCAGGTTTTCTCTTTCGCCTTCACTACGTGGGCATCGGCGTCGATGTCGGTGACCCAGGTATAAGGGAACAGGCGCAGGTTAAACTGCTCGGCGAACTCCCCCGCCGTCTGGCGGGTGAGGTCGTCGGCGCGCTGATTCTGGCTAATGACGTGGCTTAAATCAGGCTTGTTGTACTCATCCATGCTGTCGGCGGCAATGACCGTCAGCGGCACGCTGGCGTCCTGCTTGCGGATGTTTTTCACCAGCTGGCGGGCGGCAAAGCCCGAGCCGATGATGACGATACCGTTGCTCATTTTGCCTCCGTACCCAGTTCGTCAAAGACGTCTTTACCGAGGGAGCATTCCGGGCAGAGGAAGTTGTCCGGCACCTCGCTCCACGGCGTGCCCGGAGCGACATCCTGCAGCGGTTCGCCCAGTTCAGGATCGTAAATCCACTGGCAGACGCTGCACTGCATGCGCGGGCCGAGGTCTGCGGTGGAGGCTGCACACGCGGTGGCTTCCTGAGAGGCGGAAGGTTTTGCTGCTGTTTCAGGCAGCGGAGCGAGCGCCCACTGACGTGCAATATCGCGGCCGTGCTGGCGGCAGATTTCCAGCGCATCGATATCCGGGCGCCATTTCGCCTTCAGGCTCAGGGACATTTCGAATCCGGCATCCTGCAGGCGGGTAGACAGACGATCTACCGCGCCGCCGCTCCAGCCGTGGGAGCCAAACGCGCTGGCGCGCTTGTTGCGAAAGCGCAGGCCGGTCATCTCTTCCACCAGGCCGGCAATTTTCGGCATCATCACGTTGTTCATGGTGGAGGTGCCCACCAGCACGCCCTTCGAGCGGAACACGTTGGTCAACACCTCGTTCTTATCGCTGCGCGCCACGTTGAAGATTTTCACCGCCACGTTGGGGTCCACTTCGTTGATGCCCTGGGCAATCGCGTCCGCCATCATGCGGGTATTGTTGGACATGGTGTCGTAGAAAATGGTGATGCGGTCTTCCTGATAGTCCGCCGCCCACTTCAGGTACAGCTCAACAATCTGGGTTGGGTTCTCACGCCACACCACGCCGTGGGAGGTGGCGATCATATCCACCGGCAGGTTGAAGCCGAGGATTTCGGTGATTTTTGGCGTTACCAGGCGGCTGAACGGCGTCAGGATGTTGGCGTAGTAGCGCTGGCACTGCTCGAACAGCTCGGTCTGGTCCACTTCGTCGTTGAACAGGCGCTCGTCGCAGTAGTGCTGGCCGAAGGCGTCGTTGCTGAACAGCACCGCGTCGCCGGTCATGTAGGTCATCATGCTGTCCGGCCAGTGCAGCATCGGGGTTTCCACGAAGATCAGCTGTTTGCCATTGCCGATATCCAGCGCGTCGCCGGTTTTCACGGTGTGGAAGTTCCACTCCGGGTGGTGGTGGTGACCGTTGATGGAGTCGATGGCGTTAGTGGTGCAGTAGATCGGGGTGTTCGGAATGTAGGACATCAGCTCGGTCAGCGCGCCGGCGTGGTCCTCTTCCGCGTGGTTGATGATGATGTAGTCGATAGCGTCGAGGTCGATTTCGCTGCGCAGGTTCTGCACGAATTCGCGGCTGAACTTGTGATCGACGGTATCGATCAGCACGTTTTTACCTTCGCGGATAAGATAGCTATTGTAGCTGCTGCCGCGCAGCGTTTTGTATTCCGTCCCGTGGAAATCGCGCACTTCCCAGTCACGTTGACCGACCCAATGAATGTTATTTTTAACCAGAATAGACATAGCAACCTCAGCTTAATACGGTGTGTTCAAATAAGATGGTTTAGCTATATCAAGTTGCGTGCCAACTTTTTAATTGATTGAATTTAGTGGGTTTATTGTTTTTTAGCTCTTAATGGGTAGTCATTATGACTATACTAAATACGGTCAATATGACAGTATGTGTTGTCAAAATGACAATGAGGCAGACATGAGCTTTTCCGTAGACGTGCTGGCGAAGATCGCCATTGAACTGCAAACCGGTATCGGCCATCAGGACCGCTTTCAGCGCCTGATTTCCACGCTGCGCCACGTGCTTGAGTGCGATGCGTCCGCGCTGCTGCGCTACGAGGGGCGGCAGTTTATTCCGCTGGCTATCGACGGGCTGGCGCAGGACGTGCTGGGGCGGCGCTTTACGCTTGAAGGCCATCCGCGCCTGGAAACCATCGCTCGCGCGGGGGACGTGGTGCGCTTCCCGGCGGACAGCGACCTGCCCGATCCGTACGACGGCCTGATCCCGGGACAGGAGAGCCTGAAGGTGCACGCCTGCATCGGGCTGCCGCTGTTTGCCGGACAAAACCTGATTGGCGCGCTCACGCTCGACGGCATGTCGCCGGACCAGTTTGATACCTTTAGCGACGAAGAGCTGCGCCTGATTGCCGCGCTGGCCGCCGGGGCGCTGAACAATGCCCTGCTGATTGAACAGCTGGAGAGCCAGAACATCCTACCCGGCAGCCCGGCGGCGTTCGAGCAGGTCGCGCACACGGAAATGATCGGCCTTTCGCCGGGGATGGAGCAGCTCAAAAAAGAGATCGACATCGTGGCGGCCTCCGATTTGAACGTGCTGATCTTCGGCGAAACCGGCACCGGTAAGGAGCTGGTGGCGAAATCGATCCACGAAGCCTCGCCGCGCGCGGTCAACCCGCTGGTGTACCTCAACTGTGCGGCCCTGCCGGAAAGCGTGGCGGAAAGCGAGCTGTTTGGGCACGTTAAGGGGGCGTTTACCGGGGCCATCAGCAACCGCAGCGGCAAGTTCGAAATGGCCGATAACGGCACGCTGTTTCTGGATGAAATTGGCGAGCTGTCGCTGTCGCTACAGGCCAAGCTGCTGCGCGTGCTGCAGTATGGCGACATCCAGCGCGTGGGGGATGACCGCAGCCTGCGGGTGGACGTGCGCGTGCTGGCGGCGACCAACCGCGATCTGCGGGAAGAGGTGCTGGCGGGGAATTTCCGTGCGGACCTGTTCCACCGCCTGAGCGTATTCCCGCTCTCCGTCCCGCCGCTGCGCGAGCGCGGTGACGATGTCGTGCTGCTGGCCGGCTTTTTTTGCGAGCAGTGTCGGCTCAAAATGGGGCTGTCCCGCGTGGTGCTCAGCCCGGGGGCAAGAACCCATCTCCTGAGCTACGGCTGGCCGGGCAACGTGCGCGAGCTGGAGCACGCTATTCACCGCGCGGTGGTGCTGGCGCGGGCGACGCGCTCGGGTGACGAAGTGGTGATCCACGCGCGGCATTTTGCCCTTCATGATGACGGCGTACAGGCTGTCGCCCAGGCTACGCCGGAAATTGCCAATGAAAACCTGCGTGAAGCCACGGAGGCGTTTCAGCGTCAGATGATCACCCGCGCGCTGGAGCAGAACAACCGCAGCTGGGCGGCGTGCGCGCGGGCGCTGGAGATGGACGTCGCCAACCTGCACCGGCTGGCGAAGCGTCTTGGGCTGAAGGGTTAAATTATCCCGGCCTGGTAGAAGTCCTGCAGGTTGATGGCGCCGCACAGCCTGCCGCGCTCATCCACCACCGGGGCGGCGGTGATTTTACGCTTCATCAGCACCTCTTTGGCCTCAATGGCGCGGCTTTCGGCGTTCAGCGTCAGCCCGCCGAGGGTCATTGCGTCCGACACCTGCGATTCCAGCGTGCCGCCTCCCACCAGCCAGCGGCGCAGATCGCCGTCGGTGAACACGCCCCTTACGCAGCCGCTTTCGTCGCACACCGCCACCAGCCCCAGCCCGGTGCGGCTGAGTTCTAGCATTGCATCCATCACGCTGGTGTCGAGTTTGACCTGCGGAATGGCGTCGTCGGTACGCATCAGGTGGTGAACCTTGTTGAGCAGGCGTGCGCCGAGCGCGCCCGCAGGATGGGAGCGGGCAAAATCTTCTTCGTTAAAGCCGCGCGCCTGCATCACCGCCATGGCCAGCGCGTCGCCCATCATCAGGGTGTTCACGGTGCTGGAGGTCGGGGCAAGGTGCATCGGGCAGGCTTCGCGCTCGACGGAAATATCCAGCGTCGCTTTGGCGGCCAGCGCCAGCGGCGAGCGGGATTTGCCGGTCATCGCCAGCAGGGCGACCGATTTTTCCTGCAGGCGCGGAATAATTAGATCCAGCTCTTTGGCCGAACCGGAGTAGGAGATAAACAGCATCACGTCGCGGCTTTCGATCATCCCGAGATCGCCGTGCAGCGCTTCGGCGGGATGCACGAAGAACGCCGGGGTGCCGGTGCTGGCGAGCGTCGCGGCAATCTTTTTGCCGATATGGCCGGATTTACCGATGCCCGCTACGATCACTTTGCCTTCGCAGTGGATAATGGTGTTGGCGGCGCGGACAAAATCCTCGCCCAGACGTTCCGGCAGGCGGCTGGCTTCCTGCAGCTCCAGCATCAGCGTCTGGCGGCCCGTTTCTAACAGAAAATCACTCATCTCTTTCTCCGGTTACGATCACGTCGATTCCTTTCTCTTCCAGCGCTTTCTTAAACGCCGGGTCGATACCCGCGTCGGTAATCAGCTTATCGACGCTTTCAAGGCTACAGACAATGTTGGGGCTTTTGCGGCCAAACTTCGACGAGTCTGCCATCAAAATCACTTCCCGCGCGGCGTTGCACATGGCCTTGCTGACGCTGAACACCTCGTTAAAGGTGGTGACGCCCGCGTTGAGGTCGATGCCGTCGGTGCCCATAAACAGTTTATCAAAGCTGAAGTGGTCAAAGGCGTTCTCCGCCAGCTGGCCGTGAAACGACGCCGATTTTTTGCGAAAGGTGCCGCCGGGCATCAGGATGGTCTGCTCGCTGTCAAACTCCGACAGGGCGTTGACGATGTGCAGGCTGTTGGTCATCACCGTGATGTTGTTAAAGCGGCTGAGCAGGGGGATCATCTGCAGAACGGTGCTGCCCGCGTCGAGGATGATGGAGTCGCCGTCGTGGATAAACTTCACGGCAGCTTCGGCAATCAGCGCTTTCTGGTGGGTATTGATCAGCGTTTTGTGATCGATAGGCGGGTCCGCTTCGTCTTTATTGAGCACCACGCCGCCGTAGGTTCGAATGACGGCACCGGAGTTTTCGAGCAATACCAGGTCCTTGCGTATTGTCGTGCCGGTGGTGTCAAAGTAGTGGGCCAGATCCTCTACCGAGCATTTTCCCTGCTTTTGCAGATGCTCCAGAATGGCCGCCTGCCGCTGACGAGGTTTCATAGGCGCTTCGTTCCTTAGGTTGCGAAATGATAATTTCGCAAGCCTATAGCTTTCACAACGAAATTATCCATGTTTCAGATTAAGCGCTAATGATAGTGCATTCTGACAGAGTGGATCATGGGGAAAGATCACATCAGGCTGCAATTCCTGCAGCGAAATGCCGTTGATTGCCTGGATTTTCACCGGCCGGGCGAACACCGTCATGCCGCGCATGATGAGGGAATCGCAGACGCGGTTGTTTTCATCCAGCGCAACGGCGACGACCACGCGCGGCTTGAAGCGCCCGCCGGAACGTCCGACCCCGACGCGCCCCTTCTGACACAGGGCGTCAAACGCGCGGTTGAACTGGTGGATCTGCCAGCCGCCGAACGCCATCTGGCACAGCCAGGCGAGGGCGGCGACGGTGATGAGTGCGGTTACCATATTTCACTCCTTAAATGCCGGGTGGCGGCTGCGCCTTACCCGGCCTACGGGATTTGTAGCCCCGGTAAGCGCAGCGCCACCGGGGAAGGGACTTAGAACATGACCTGCCCGCCGGTCACGTTAATCGACTGCCCGGTGCAATAAGACGCCTTCGGGCTGGCGTAAAACAGCAGCATGTTCAGCACGTCCTGATAGTCGCACCCGCGCTTCAGCGGCACCTTATCGATGTAGTACTGCTCAACCTCGTCGGCGCTAATGCCGAGCTTGGTGGCGTACTGCGGCAGCAGGGACTGGAACATCGGCGATTTCAGCAGGTTGCCGAGCATCAGCGAGTGAACGGTAATGCCGTACTCGGCCAGATCCAGCGCCAGAGACTGCGTCAGCCCCACGCCGCCAAACTTCGCCGCGCTGTAGCCGGAGTTGTGCTTGCTACCCACTTTGCCCGATTTTGAGTTGATCTGGATGATGCGCCCCTGAATGCCGTCGCGGATCATCAGGCGGGAAAACTCGCGGGCGCAGAGGAAATAGCCCACCAGGTTCACCTGCAGCGAGCGGTCAAAATCCCCCAGTTCGAAATCGCTGATAAAGGCCGCTTTCGCAATCCCCGCGCTGTAGACCAGCAGGTCGGTACGTCCAAAAATCTCGTCCACGCCGCGGGCCAGGGCCATCACGCTCTGCTCGCTGGTGGCGTCCGCACCAAACCCGTACGCCGTGCCTTCGCCAAACTCGGTGTTAATGGTGTCCGCCACGCGGGCGGCTTTTTCACTCTGAATGTCCACTACCGCCACGCGGTAACCCTCTGCGGCAAGCCCACGGCAGAGGAACTCGCCTAAGGTTTGTCCCCCACCAATGACAACGGCAACCTGACTCATGTGTCTCTCCTTAATTACGCAACAAATTTTAACGTGCAGCCTGGGGTAACGGCCTGCGGAACCGGGCCCGCCACGTGAACCGTGCCGGGATACTCGGCCTGCGGCTGGCCGTCGAAACGCAGGGTGATATGGCCCAGCTCGCGCAGGTTTTGCTCGGCCACGTCGCCGACGGCGGTCACGGCATAGCGCGCCTCGCCCAGCTCCAGCCGGCTTCCTGCCTTCAGCTCGCCCTTCAGCTCGCCGTGGCAGTGGATAAAGCAAAACTCTTCGATATCCGCCGGGGCGCCTTCTCGGAAGGTGATCAGCATCTGGTCGTTTAGCGCGTCGGCCGCGCTCTGGCCGATGCGGGTAATGGTGGTCTGATAAATCACGGTCATCGCAGGAACCTCTTATTGATAAATAAAGCCGGAGACAAACCAGGCAATCAGCACCGACGGTACGCCCACGCGCACGGTGTCCTGGCGCGCTTCGGCCAGCGACAGCCCAACGGGGATGAAATCGCACGCCGCCTGGGCGTTAATGGCAAACAGGGCGGGCAGGGCGAGGTGCGGAGGGATGTTCCCCAGACCAATCTGCACGCCAATCAGCACGCCGATGACCTGGGCAATCACCGCGCCCGGGCCGAGGAACGGCGACAGCAGCGGGAAGGAGCAGATCAGCGCCAGCGTCACCAGCCCGAGCGGGTGGCTGGCGAGCGGCGCGAGGCCATGGGCAATCCAGTCGCCCAGGCCGGAGGCCATGATGATGCCGATCAGCGCCGAGACGAACGCCATAAACGGCAGGATGGTTTTCAGTACCGTGTCGATGGTGTCGCGCCCGGACTGGAACAGCACCGCCACGGCGGAGCCCATCCCCATCCCGACTTTCGCCAGCAGGCCGTCGCTCTGCTCGGTGATTTTCCTGCTGGTGTCGTACTCGCGCGGGGCCGCTTTTTGCGGCGCGGGTGTGCCATTCACCAGCGTGATGTTGTCCTCCTTCACGCCCGAGACGTAAATGTCCTCAAGGATGTACTGCGCCAGCGGGCCGGATTTTCCGGTGGAGTGAATATTCACCGTCGGAATGCGGCGCTTCGGATAGATGCCGCAGCGCAGCGTGCCGCCGCAGTCGATCACCGCCACGCCGATTTCCGCTTCCGGCGGCTCGCCCTCCTTGAAGCCGTCGACCGCTTCCCAGCCGGTCAGCTCGCGCAGCCTGTCGACGATCGCCGGGCGCGTGCCCGCGGTGATGTAGACGATCTTTTTGCCTTCGGTGGCGTCGAACTCCAGCGGGCCGCCCCAGCCGCCCGTGCCTTTCTCAATGCGAATACGGCTCATGCTGTGGCTCCTGAAAGATGGACTTTCTGTTCAAGCTGGATGCCCATTTTTTTCTCAAAAATGGCGGTGGTGAGGTCGGTGACCCAGCCGCGGAAGAAGTTGGTGACCAGCCCGACCAGCAGATAGCTCACCGCCAGCGGGCCGAGCGGCAGGCCAAGAGTGGTGAGGCCGCTGGCGATCCCGAGATAGACAAACAGCTCGCCGGGGTTGATGTGCGGGAACAGGCCGTTCATCGAATGGCAGCTGTAGGACGCGGCGGCGTAGTAGCTCGGCTTGTACTTTTCCGGCATAAAGCGGCCGAGGCTCAGGGTCATCGGATTGCAGAAAACGAAGGTGCCGATAAAGGGCAGTACGAGGTAGCGGGACAGCGGATTCCCGGCGCAGCGCTGGGCGAAGCGTTCGATACGCTGCTGGCCGATAAAGTTTATCAGCGCGTTCATGATCACCAGCAGGCTGATCAGCAGGGGCAGGATCCCGGTCACCATGCCGGTGAACACCTCTCCGCCCTTTTGAAATAGCCCGATGAACCACTCGGCGCCGTGGGTGATGGTTTCTATCATTCTTCTCTCCTGTGGGGCTTTTTTGTTTTTGTATAACTGCGGCCAATAATAATCACTTTGAAAGGTTTTAAAGTGTTAATTAGATCTCACAATGAAAGAAAAATAGATTATTTTGAAAGTTAACGGGATGTATACAGCCAGTTTGGATGAAAAAAGCACAGATTTGCGTTGGGGAAGTGTTACCGCTTCCTTGAGGAGACGGGGATGCTTTACCATAATGGGTTCTTACCGAACTCGTTAAATGGATGTCCCATGTTCAAGCGTCGTTACGCAGCGCTGTTGCCTGCGCTTATTCTGCTGTCCGCCTGTAGTAGCAAACCTAAAACTGAAGCCGTCCAGCAAACGGCTGGCGCGCCTTCCGGAGGGTTCCTGCTGGAGCCGCAGCACAATATGATGCAGATGGGCGGCGACTTCGCGAACAACCCGGCGGCCGAGCAGTTCATCGACAAAATGGTGAGCAAGCACGGCTTTGACCGCCAGCAGCTGCATGAAATTCTCTCTCAGGCGAAGCGCCTGGACTACGTGCTGCGCCTGATGGACAGGCAGGCACCGACGGCGCAGGTGCCGACCGGGCCAAACGGCGCGTGGCTGCGCTATCGCAAACAGTTTATTACGCCGGACAACGTGCAAAACGGCGTGGTGTTCTGGAACCAGTACGAAGATGCGCTCAACCGCGCCTGGCAGGTCTACGGCGTACCGCCGGAAATTATCGTTGGGATCATCGGCGTGGAAACCCGCTGGGGCCGCGTGATGGGCAAAACCCGCATCCTCGACGCGCTGGCGACGCTTTCGTTTAACTACCCGCGCCGCGCCGCGTATTTCTCCTCCGAGCTGGAGACCTTCCTGCTGATGGCGCGCAGCGAGCAGGACGACCCGCTCGATCTGAAAGGGTCCTTTGCCGGGGCGATGGGCTACGGCCAGTTTATGCCGTCCTCCTATAAACAGTATGCTGTTGACTTTAACGGAGATGGCCATATCAACCTGTGGGACCCGGTGGATGCCATCGGCAGCGTAGCGAACTACTTCAAAGCCCACGGCTGGACGCCGGGCGGCCAGGTTGCCGTGCAGGCAAACGGCGAGGCGTTTGGTCTGGAAAACGGCTTTAAAACCAAATACAGCGTTGCGCAGCTGACGGCGGCAGGCTTAACGCCGACCCAGCCGCTGGGCAATGTCGACCAGGTGAGCCTGCTGCGCCTGGACGTGGGTACCGGCTATCAATATTGGTACGGCCTGCCGAACTTCTACACCATCACCCGCTATAACCACAGCACCCACTATGCAATGGCGGTGTGGCAGCTGGGGCTGGCGGTATCTCAGGCCCGCGTGCCGGCGGCGTCACCGTTTAGTCAGTAAGTCACTTTATTCCCCCTCTCCCTGTGGGAGAGGGCTGGGGTGAGGGCATCAGGCCGCAGTGCCGCCCAATCGCCCGGTGACGCTTCGCTTACCGGGCCTACGGGCTGGGTATTCTCCCTCTCCCTTTGGAAGAGGGTTGGGGTGAGGGCACCCGCGCGCACTTATTTCCTGCTGAAACATTTCGCCACACTCCCTTTTCACACCCGCCATTTACATCTTAATCGCCTTTCATTATTGTTATGTTATAACATTTAATGTGGTGTCGATATGTCAACGTCCTTGTTTTCTCTCTCTTCCCCGGTTCGGCTGCTGCTGGCCCTGGTACTCATTCTCTTTCTCGGGCTGGCCGTGCGCTGGGCGGTGGCGTTGCCATGATCGTGATGAACGAACTGGTCGCGGGCTACGACCGCCAGCCCGTTACGCGTCCTCTTTCGGGGGGGATCGAACGGGGGAGCATGACCGCGATTATCGGCGCTAACGGCTGCGGGAAATCTACGCTGCTGAAAACGCTCGCCGGGTTTATCCCGCCCGTGAGCGGCAGATTCCGCTGGCAGGGTAAACGCCCGGTAATCGGCTGGCTGGCGCAGCGTCATGCCCTGGAGGCGCAGTTTCCGCTGACCGTACGGGACGTGGTCAGCATGGGCTGCTGGCCCGGTATTTCACTTTTCGCCGGTTTGCGCCGCGAAGCGGGCCTGCGCATCAGCGGCGCGCTTGAGCGCGTGGGGCTGGAATCGCTGGCGTTAACCACCATCGATGAACTCTCCGGCGGCCAGTTTCAGCGCATGCTGTTTGCCCGCGTCCTGGTGCAGCAGGCGCCGCTGGTGATGCTGGATGAACCCTTTACCGGCGTCGATGAGGCCACCTGCAACGTGCTGATGGATCTGATGCTGGAGATGTATATGCAGGGCCAGACGCTGCTGGCGGTTCTGCACGACAGCGAGCGCGTGTCGCGCCACTTCCCGCAAACGCTGCGCCTGGACGCTGACGTACCGCGCTGGAAAACCGAGCGGGTGAGGGTGGCATGATCTGGCATACATTCTTCCAGCCTTTCATCGAGTATGGCTTTATGCGCCGCGCGCTGGTGGTTTGCCTGGCGCTTTCCGTCAGCACCACCGCGCTGGGCGTATTCCTTCAGCTGCGCCGGATGAGCCTGATGGGCGATGCGCTCTCGCACGCCATTCTGCCCGGCGTCGCCGTGGGGTATCTACTCAGCGGGATGTCGCTGCTGGCGATGAGCATTGGCGGCTTTATTGCCGGGATTACCGTAGCGCTGGTGGCAGGGCTGGTCAGCCGCCGCACGCCGCTCAAAGAAGATGCCAGCTTTGCCGGTTTCTACCTCGGTTCGCTGGCGCTGGGCGTCACGCTGGTTTCCCTGCGCGGTTCGAACATCGACCTCCTGCATCTGCTGTTCGGTTCTATTCTCGCGGTGGACAGCGATGCCGCGCTGTTTGTGGTAGGGGTTTGTGTCTTCACGCTCATCGTGCTGGCTATTTTTTATCGCGGGCTCGTGACTGAGGCGTTTGATACCGCCTGGCTGCAGGTAAACGCCCGCTGGCTACCCGGCTTACTGCACGGCCTGTTTCTGGCGCTGCTGGTGCTTAACCTGGTGGCCGGTTTTCAGGTGCTTGGCACGCTGATGGCGGTCGGTCTGATGATGCTCCCCGCCGTGGCGGCGCGCTGCTGGGCGCGCACCTTACCGGGATTACTGCTGATGGCGGGCATTAGCGGCATTGTTTGCGCGTGGCTGGGGCTGAGCCTCTCCTGGGCGGTGAGTTTACCCGCCGGACCGTCCATCGTGCTCACCGCCAGCGCCCTCTTTTTTATGTCCATTCTATTTGGCACGCGCAGCAGGCTGGCTGGCAGCCTGCGGACGCTTTTTTAACGCAAGGGGAAATGATGAAACGTACAGGGTTAGCCGTGGCGCTCGCGCTTGGGATGCTGTCGCAGGGTGTGATGGCGAAAACGATCAATGTGGTGACAAGCTTTTCCATTCTGGGGGATATCACGCAGGAAGTGGGGGGTGACCACGTTAAGGTGACGACGCTGGTCGGCCCGGACGGCGATCCGCACACCTTTGAACCGTCCCCGAAAGACAGCGCGGCGCTCAGCAAGGCTGACGTGGTGGTGGTTAACGGTCTGGGGCTGGAGGGCTGGCTTGACCGTCTGGTGAAAGCCTCCGGGTTTAAAGGCCAGCTGGTGGTGGCCTCAGCCGGGGTGAAAACGCACACGCTTGAGGAAGATGGCAAAACCGTGACCGATCCGCACGCGTGGAACAGCGCGGCGAACGGGGCGCTGTATGCAAAAAATATTCTGGACGGGCTGGTGAAAGCCGATCCGCAAGATAAAGCGGCGCTCGAGGCTACTGGTAAGCCGTATATCGCGCAACTGACGCAACTGGATGGCTGGGCCAAAACGCGCTTTAGCCAGATCCTGCCGGCGAAGCGCAAAGTGCTGACCAGCCATGACGCTTTCGGCTATTTCAGCCGCGCGTATGGCGTGACCTTTATGGCGCCGCAGGGGCTATCGTCTGAGAGCGAAGCCAGCGCGGCGCAGGTTGCCGGGATCATTAATCAAATTAAGGCCGACGGCGTGAAAACCTGGTTTATGGAAAATCAGCTCGATCCGCGTCTGGTTAAACAGATTGCATCGGCGACGGGCGCGCAGCCAGGGGGCGAGCTTTACCCGGAAGCGCTGTCGGCCAAAGGCGGCGTTGCGGATACCTACGTGAAGGCGTTTCGCCACAATGTGGATACGCTCACGAACAGCATGAAATAACATTCTCCACGGCCGGTGCGCCTGCACCGGCTTTTTTCTGAAGCCCCCTCGTAAAACCCGAAGCGCATCCCCATATTTGACGAGAAAGTGCTATCTTGTGCTGCACGTTTCTCTATGGCCTGGAGCGAGAATGACTGACCATGAATTAATGCAGCTTAGCGAAGTGGTAGGGCTGGCGCTAAAGCAGCGTGGGGCGACCATCACCACCGCTGAGTCCTGCACCGGCGGCTGGGTTGCCAAGGTGATAACGGATATTGCAGGCAGTTCCGCCTGGTTTGAGCGCAGCTTTGTAACCTACAGTAATGAAGCTAAAGCGCAGATGATCGGCGTACGAGAAGCCACGCTGGAGCAGCATGGCGCAGTCAGCGAGCCGGTCGTTATTGAGATGGCCATTGGCGCCCTGAAAGAGGCGCGTGCCGATTACGCCATCTCTATTAGCGGCATCGCGGGGCCGGACGGCGGCAGCGACGTTAAGCCCGTTGGCACCGTCTGGTTTGGCTTTGCCACCTCGAAAGGTGAGGGGATCACCCGTCGGGAGTGCTTTAGCGGCGATCGCGAAAGCGTGCGTCGTCAGGCAACTGAATATGCGTTAAAAACGCTCTGGCAACAATTTCTACAAAACACTTGATACTGTATGACCATACAGTATAATTGCATCAACAGAACAGAAATCCACGGTGAAGCGCAGTTGCTTCTCCCGGCATGACAGGAGTAATAATGGCTATCGACGAGAACAAACAGAAAGCGTTGGCGGCAGCACTGGGCCAGATCGAAAAGCAATTCGGTAAAGGCTCCATCATGCGCCTGGGTGAAGACCGTTCCATGGACGTGGAAACTATCTCCACCGGTTCGCTTTCTCTTGATATCGCACTGGGCGCTGGCGGTTTGCCAATGGGCCGTATCGTAGAAATCTACGGACCGGAATCCTCAGGTAAAACGACCCTGACCCTGCAGGTGGTTGCAGCAGCACAGCGCGAAGGTAAAACCTGTGCGTTTATCGATGCCGAGCACGCGCTGGACCCTGTCTATGCTCGTAAACTGGGCGTTGATATCGACAACCTGCTGTGTTCCCAGCCGGACACCGGCGAGCAGGCGCTGGAAATTTGTGACGCGCTGGCGCGCTCCGGTGCGGTTGACGTAATCATCGTCGACTCCGTTGCGGCGCTGACGCCAAAAGCGGAAATCGAAGGTGAAATCGGTGACTCTCACATGGGCCTCGCGGCACGTATGATGAGCCAGGCGATGCGTAAGCTGGCGGGTAACCTGAAACAGTCCAACACGCTGCTGATCTTCATCAACCAGATCCGTATGAAAATTGGCGTGATGTTCGGTAACCCGGAAACCACTACCGGTGGTAACGCACTGAAATTCTACGCGTCTGTTCGTCTGGACATTCGTCGTATCGGCGCAGTGAAAGACGGCGAGAACGTGGTGGGTAGCGAAACCCGCGTGAAGGTTGTGAAGAACAAAATCGCAGCACCGTTCAAACAGGCTGAATTCCAGATCCTCTACGGCGAAGGCATTAACTTCTACGGTGAGCTGGTCGACCTGGGCGTGAAAGAGAAGCTGATTGAAAAAGCGGGTGCCTGGTACAGCTACAACGGCGATAAGATTGGTCAGGGTAAAGCGAATGCTATCTCCTGGCTGAAAGATAACCCGGCTGCAGCAAAAGAGATTGAGAAGAAGGTGCGTGAGCTTCTGCTGAACAACCAGGACTCCAAACCTGATTTCGTGGCTGATGCTGCGGATGCTGAAGAAACCAACGAAGACTTTTAAGTCTCTTGTGTAAAGATGAAGGGCTGCTGATGCGGCCCTTTTTGCATTTCTGAATCTGCAGGTTTTTTATGAGTGAATCCACATCACGCCGACCCGCCTACGCGCGACTGCTCGATCGCGCGGTGCGCATCCTTGCCGTGCGTGACCATAGCGAACAGGAACTGCGGCGAAAACTGTCAGCGCCTGTGATGAGCAAAAATGGGCCGGAAGAAATAGATGCTACGGCAGAAGATTACGACCGCGTCATTGCCTGGTGCTACGAGCATCACTATCTGGACGATGGGCGCTTTGCTTCCCGCTTTCTCGCCAGCCGCGGCCGCAAAGGATATGGCCCTGCGCGCATACGTCAGGAGCTAAATCAGAAAGGCGTTGCCCGCGAAGCCATTGAAAAAGCCATGCGAGAATGCGATACCGACTGGTGCGAGCTGGCAAAAGAACAGGCGATTCGGAAATACGGTGAACCGCTGCCGCGTGAATTTTCAGAAAAAGTCAAAATTCAGCGCTTTTTGCTCTATCGCGGCTTCCTGATGGAAGATATTCAGGATATATGGCGTAATTTTGTCGATTGAGCGCATGCGGGATTTTACTTCCCACTAAAGAAAACTTATCTTATTCCCACTTTTTCCAGTAGCTGGTCCGTCCAACTGTTTACAGATACGGACCTGCTACGACATTTCGTTAGCTTGATTTCAGGATAATTATGAGCAAGAGCACCGCTGAGATCCGTCAGGCGTTTCTCGACTTTTTCCATAGTAAGGGACACCAGGTTGTTGCCAGCAGCTCCCTGGTACCGAACAATGACCCGACTCTGCTGTTTACCAACGCCGGGATGAACCAGTTCAAGGATGTATTCCTTGGTCTCGACAAGCGTAATTATTCCCGCGCCACAACCTCACAGCGTTGCGTACGTGCGGGCGGTAAACACAACGACCTGGAAAACGTCGGTTACACCGCGCGCCACCACACCTTCTTCGAAATGCTGGGTAACTTCAGCTTCGGCGACTATTTCAAACACGACGCTATTCAGTACGCATGGGAACTGCTGACCGGTGAAAACTGGTTCAACCTGCCGAAAGAGCGTCTGTGGGTGACCGTCTACGAAACCGATGACGAAGCCTTCGACATCTGGGAAAAAGAAGTTGGGATCCCGCGCGAGCGTATTATTCGCATCGGCGATAACAAAGGCGCGCCTTACGCGTCTGATAACTTCTGGCAGATGGGCGACACCGGTCCGTGCGGTCCGTGCACCGAAATCTTCTACGATCACGGCGACCACATCTGGGGCGGCCCTCCGGGAAGCGCTGAAGAAGATGGCGATCGCTACATTGAGATCTGGAACATCGTCTTCATGCAGTTCAACCGTCAGGCTGACGGTACCATGGAGCCGCTGCCGAAACCGTCTGTTGATACCGGTATGGGCCTGGAGCGTATCGCGGCCGTTCTGCAGCACGTGAATTCCAACTACGACATCGACCTGTTCCGCACGCTGATCGCGTCCGTCGCGGAAGTGACCGGTGCGACCGATCTCAGCAACAAATCGCTGCGCGTTATTGCAGACCATATCCGTTCCTGTGCGTTCCTGATTGCCGACGGCGTTATCCCGTCGAATGAAAACCGTGGCTACGTGCTGCGTCGTATCATTCGTCGTGCCATCCGTCACGGCAACATGCTGGGCGCGAAGGACACCTTCTTCTATAAACTCGTTGGGCCACTGATTGGCGTGATGGGTGCTGCCGGTGACGAACTGAAACGCCAGCAGGCGCAGGTGGAACAGGTTCTGAAAACCGAAGAAGAGCAGTTTGCGCGTACGCTTGAGCGCGGTCTGGCGCTGCTGGACGACGAACTGTCTAAGCTCAAGGGCGACACGCTGGATGGCGAAACCGCTTTCCGCCTGTACGACACCTACGGCTTCCCGGTTGACCTGACGGCGGACGTTTGCCGCGAGCGCAACATCAAAGTTGACGAAGCGGGCTTCGAAGCCGCGATGGAAGAGCAGCGCCGTCGCGCGCGTGAATCCAGCGGTTTTGGCGCAGACTACAACGCGATGATCCGCGTTGATAGCGCATCAGAATTCAAGGGTTATGACGCGCTGGAGCTGACCGGTAAAGTGACCGCGCTGTTTGTTGACGGTAAGGCCGTAGACAGCATCAGCGCGGGTCAGGAAGCCGTCGTCATTCTGGACAAAACGCCGTTCTATGCGGAATCTGGCGGCCAGGTTGGCGATAAAGGCGAGCTGAAAGGCAACGGCTTTAGCTTCAGCGTCAGCGATACTCAGAAATACGGTCAGGCGATTGGTCACCAGGGCAAACTGGTTTCCGGTTCTCTGAAAGTGGGCGAGGGCGTACAGGCTAACGTTGATGAAGCTCGCCGCGCGCGCATTCGTCTGAACCACTCTGCAACCCACCTGATGCACGCTGCCCTGCGCGACGTACTGGGTACACACGTTGCTCAGAAGGGTTCTCTGGTTAACGATAAGGTCCTGCGTTTCGACTTCTCGCATTTTGAAGCGATGAAGCCGTCTGAAATCCGCGCGGTGGAAGATCTGGTGAACGCGCAGATCCGTCGTAACCTGCCAATCGAGACCCACATCATGGAGCTCGAGGACGCGAAGAAAAAAGGTGCGATGGCGCTGTTTGGCGAGAAGTATGACGAGCGCGTTCGCGTGCTGAGCATGGGTGACTTCTCTACCGAGCTGTGCGGCGGTACGCACGCTTCGCGCACCGGTGACATCGGTCTGTTCCGCATCGTTTCCGAGTCTGGTACGGCGGCGGGCGTGCGTCGTATCGAAGCGGTAACCGGTGAAGGTGCGATTGCCAGCCTGCATGCGCAGAGCGACCAGCTGCACGATATCGCGCAGCTGCTGAAAGGCGATAGCCAGAACCTGGGCGAGAAAGTGCGCGTTGCGCTGGATCGTACCCGTCAGCTGGAAAAAGAGCTGCAGCAGTTGAAAGAACAGGCTGCAGCGCAGGAGAGCGCAAGCCTCTCCAGCAAAGCAGTAGATATTAAGGGCGTCAAACTGCTGGTCAGCGATCTGGCGGGCGTGGAGCCTAAGATGCTGCGTACTATGGTCGACGATCTGAAGAACCAGCTTGGTTCTACGGTTATCGTGCTGGCGACGGTGGCAGAAGGTAAGGTTTCTCTGATTGCGGGGGTCTCTAAGGATGTGACCGATCGCGTTAAAGCAGGGGAACTTATTGGTATGGTCGCCCAGCAGGTGGGTGGCAAAGGTGGCGGTCGTCCGGACATGGCGCAAGCCGGTGGTACGGATGCGGCGGCACTTCCCGCGGCATTGGCCAGCGTTGAAAGCTGGGTAAGCGCGAAACTGTAATAACTACAAAGCACAAGCAGACGCCATAGCGGCAACGTTATGGCGTCTTGTTCACTGCGCTATCGATAATGATAAAGTCAGGTTGAGTTTGTGTATATCGGCTAAACTTACGTTTAACAGAATGTGATGCCGTGACTGCTTACACTTTACGTGTTTGTCATCGCTTACTTTTTGGCGTTATATGATGGATAATGCCGGGATACAAGAGACCCGACTCTTTTAATCTTTCAAGGAGCAAAGAATGCTGATTCTGACTCGTCGAGTTGGTGAGACCCTCATGATTGGGGATGAGGTCACCGTGACAGTTTTAGGGGTAAAGGGTAACCAGGTACGTATTGGTGTTAACGCTCCTAAAGAAGTATCTGTCCACCGTGAAGAGATCTACCAGCGTATCCAGGCTGAAAAATCCCAGCAGTCCAGTTACTGATATTGTCGCGTCTCGCTGTCGGGCGAGACGCAACCCTCCCGCCATTTTTCCTGCTTAACGTTACCGTTTAATTTCAATCGCTCTGTTTTTAACCACTCCGTTATCCTTAACTCGTCCTTACGCCGCCATTTCTGCATAGGTTTTCTGTAAAGATGCCTGCAAAATCCGCTTATAAAACACCCTCTTTGCGGCTTTTACATGCGAATTGCGTGTGATTTGTGCAAACGATAAAAGCTTTTGGAAAATTGTTTGACTTATAAGTCCCAGAAAGTAATATATGCGCCACGCAGCGACGAGAAGCTCTTAACGAGTTACTCGAAGCACTCGAAAGAGGCGTTGTGTGGTGAGGTGGCCGAGAGGCTGAAGGCGCTCCCCTGCTAAGGGAGTATGCGGTCAAAAGCTGCATCCGGGGTTCGAATCCCCGCCTCACCGCCATTTTGCATCCGTAGCTCAGCTGGATAGAGTACTCGGCTACGAACCGAGCGGTCGGAGGTTCGAATCCTCCCGGATGCACCATCTATTACTTCATATTGCTTTCGAAGTGATATGAGTATCGTGTAGTACAGTAGTAAATCCCGATGCATCCGTAGCTCAGCTGGATAGAGTACTCGGCTACGAACCGAGCGGTCGGAGGTTCGAATCCTCCCGGATGCACCATTTACTATTTCTGAAAGCAGTACCCTGATGCATCCGTAGCTCAGCTGGATAGAGTACTCGGCTACGAACCGAGCGGTCGGAGGTTCGAATCCTCCCGGATGCACCATTATTATTTCTAAAAGTAGTACCCTGATGCATCCGTAGCTCAGCTGGATAGAGTACTCGGCTACGAACCGAGCGGTCGGAGGTTCGAATCCTCCCGGATGCACCATCTTCTCCTCCCTTTGTTTATTCCTTCGACGTTCCGTCAGTAATCTCTTTCTCTGCCAGCGACAAAAACCCCCTTTTACGATAAAGTAATGCTTTGTTAATCGGTTAGCGAGAGCACGATGTACGCACAGTATGACGGTTTGATCTTCGATATGGATGGCACCATCCTGGATACCGAACCCACGCATCGTAAAGCCTGGACTGACGTCCTGAGCCGTTACGGTATGCGTTTCGATCTTCAGGCGATGATTACCCTCAACGGCTCGCCAACCTGGCGTATTGCTCAGGCCGTGATTGAACTCAATCAGGCCGATCTCGACCCGCACCTTCTCGCGCGTGAAAAAACCGATGCGGTAAAAGCGATGCTTTTAGACACCGTTCGCCCTTTGCCACTCATTGATGTGGTAAAAGAGTGGCATGGACGCCGTCCAATGTCGGTGGGGACGGGCAGTGAAAGCGCGATTGCAGAAGCATTGCTCAACCATCTTGGCCTGCGCCACTATTTTTCGGCCGTGGTTGCTGCCGATCACGTTAAACATCACAAACCCGCACCGGACACCTTCCTGCTTTGTGCAGAACTCATGGGCGTACCTGCGGCAAAATGCGTTGTGTTTGAAGATGCCGATTTTGGTATTCAGGCCGCGCATGATGCCGGAATGGCTGCGGTGGACGTTCGCTTACTGTGAGTGACGCGCTGTCACTTGCCTCATTATTCGCCAGCAGTTTTTTAAGCGCCACGCTCTTACCGGGAAATTCGGAAGTGGTGCTGGTGGCGATGCTGTTGTCCGGCGTGAGTCAGCCCTGGTTGCTAGTGTTAATAGCAACAATGGGTAATAGCCTTGGAGGGCTGACTAACGTTATTCTTGGGCGTTTCTTTCCGCTCCGCGAAAAATCGCGCTGGCAGGAAAAGGCAGTCGGCTGGCTAAAACGCTATGGCGCTGCCACGCTGTTATTAAGCTGGATGCCTGTAATAGGTGATTTACTGTGTCTGCTGGCGGGATGGATGCGCATCTCCTGGGGACCAGTGCTCTTTTTTTTGTGCCTTGGCAAGGCGTTGCGCTATGTTCTCGTGGCGTGGGCAACGCTGCAGGGTATGACGTGGTGGCACTAATTGGTGGAATGAATACGCGACCTTCAATCGTCAACCATTACAATTATGCTGAGTAACATTACTTTGACAGGCGGGAGGTCAATTTGATCCCGGACGTATCACAGGCGCTGGCCTGGCTGGAAAATCACCCTCAGGCACTGAAGGGGATTCAGCGTGGCCTTGAGCGCGAAACGCTGCGCGTAAACGCGGATGGCAGCTTAGCGACAACGGGTCATCCGAAGGCGTTAGGCTCGGCGCTGACACATAAATGGATCACAACCGATTTCGCCGAAGCGCTGCTGGAGTTCATCACGCCGGTAGAGGGTGATATTGATCGTATGCTGACGATCCTGCGGGACGTTCATCGCTTCACCGCCCGTAATCTGGGCGATGAGCGCATGTGGCCGCTGAGCATGCCGTGCTATATCGAGCAGGGTCAGGATATCGAACTTGCGCAGTACGGCACGTCAAATATTGGTTGTCTGAAAACGCTTTACCGTGAAGGGCTAAAAAACCGCTACGGTGCGCTGATGCAGACTATCTCTGGCGTGCACTACAATTTCTCACTGCCGATGGCGTTCTGGCAGGCAAAGTGCGGTGAAACGGATAAAGAGGCGATCTCTGCGGGTTATTTCCGTTTGATCCGCAACTATTACCGTTTTGGCTGGGTGATCCCGTATCTATTTGGCGCGTCACCGGCGATCTGCTCTTCTTTTCTGCAGGGGAAACCGACCACGCTGCCGTTCGAGAAAACCGAGTGCGGGATGTACTATCTGCCCTACGCAACCTCTCTGCGCCTGAGCGACCTTGGCTATACCAATAAATCGCAAAGCAATCTCGGTATTACGTTTAACGAATTGCACGAATATGTGGCAGGATTGAAGCGGGCGATCAAAACCCCGTCGGAAGAGTACGAGAAAATCGGCCTCGAAAAAGACGGTAAGCGCCTGCAAATCAACAGCAACGTGCTGCAAATTGAAAACGAACTGTATGCGCCAATTCGTCCGAAGCGCGTAACCCGCAGCGGCGAAACGCCGTCGGACGCGCTGCAGCGCGGCGGGATTGAGTACATTGAAGTGCGATCGCTGGACATCAACCCGTTCTCACCGATTGGCGTTGACGAGCAGCAGGTGCGTTTCCTTGATCTGTTTATGGTCTGGTGCGTGCTGGCGGATGCGCCGGAGATGAGCGCAGATGAACTGCTCTGCACGCGCACCAACTGGAATCGTGTGATTCTGGAAGGTCGCAAACCGGGCCTGACGCTGGGTATTGGCTGCGAAACGGCGCAATTCCCGGTGGCTAAGGTGGGCAAAGATCTGTTCCGCGATCTGAAGCGCGTCGCGCAGACGATGGACAGCGTGTACGGCGGTGAAGCGTATCAGGACGTGTGCGACCAGCTGGTCGAGAGCTTTGATAACCCGGAACTGACGTTCTCCGCGCGTATTCTGCGTTCTATGCTTGAACAGGGCATTGGCGGTACGGGTCGGGCGCTCGGCGCAGAGTATCGTGAGATGCTGATGCAGGAGCCGTTGGACGTACTGAGCGAAGCGGATTTTGTGGCGGAACGCGATGCGTCCGTCGTGCGTCAGAAAGAGGTCGAAGCGGCGGATACAGAGTCGTTTGAGGCGTTTCTGGCGAAGCAGTCTTGAGCTGAAAAAGAAAAAGGCCACATCGCTGTGGCCAAAATATACATCTCTGAATTCAGGGATGATGATAACAAATGCGCGTCTTTCATATACTCAGACGCGCATTCTGTAGAAGAGTTCAGTTTATTTTAAAAAAAATCACTGTCGGAGGTGACGTATGCCGTTATTAGATAGCTTTACTGTCGACCATACCCGTATGGAAGCACCTGCAGTCCGTGTCGCGAAGACCATGCACACCCCGCACGGCGACACGATCACCGTTTTCGATCTGCGCTTCTGCGTGCCGAACAAAGAAGTGATGCCGGAAAAAGGTATTCACACGCTGGAGCACCTGTTCGCGGGTTTCATGCGCGATCACCTGAACGGCAACGGCGTTGAGATTATCGACATCTCCCCGATGGGCTGCCGTACCGGCTTCTACATGAGCCTGATTGGTGTGCCTGATGAGACGCGCGTTGCGGACGCGTGGAAAGCGGCGATGCAGGACGTGCTGAAGGTGAAAGAGCAGAACCAGATCCCTGAGCTGAACGTTTACCAGTGCGGGACTTACCAGATGCACTCTCTGGAAGAAGCGCAGGAGATCGCGCGTCACATCATCGAGCGTGACGTTCGCGTGAACAGCAACGACGAGCTGGCCCTGCCAAAAGAAAAACTGCAGGAACTGCACATCTAGTGCACCTTTTCCCTCTCCCACAGGGAGAGGGTAGGGTGAGGGTGGTTTAACCCCATGACCACAACCTCAACTTTCTCCTTTACCCATCGCCCCCTCGTTCCGTTCGCCCATGATTACGTTCATGGCGACAGCGAGCCGTGGCACCAGCACGACTGCGCGCAGCTGCTGCACAGCCTGAGCGGCGTGGTGCGGGTTGATACCGCATCCGGCTGCTGGGTGGTGCCGCCCGGGCGCGGCGTCTGGCTACCGGCAGGGACGCCGCACTCCCTTCGCATCACCGGCAACGTTGCCGCCCGTACGCTGTTTATCGATCCGCTGGCGCGCGCCGATCTCCCGGCGACCTGTCAGATCGTGCAGATCTCACCCCTGTTGCGCGAGCTGATCCTCACCAGCCTGACGCTCCCGGCATCTTACTCGCCCGGCAGCCGCGATGAACGGGTGTATGAGCTGATCCTCGATGAAATTCGCATCATGCCGGTGCTGCCGTTTCACCTACCGGAGCCGGAAAGTGAAGCATTGCGTCATCTTTGTCGTCACATCCGCCAGACCGCAGGGGAGAGCTGGAGCAGCACGCAGGCCGCGAGCATGATGGGAATGAGCGAACGCACCCTGAACCGCCATTTTCAGCAGCAGACCGGATTAAGCTACAGCGAGTGGGTGAGAAGGGCGCGCCTGCTGGAAGCCTTAGTGCGGCTGGCGCAGGGCCAGCCGGTGCTGCGCGTGGCGCTTGATCTGGGCTACGGCAGCCACAGCGCGTTCACGGCAATGTTTCGCCGGGTGATGGGCATTTCCCCCAGCGATTACTTTAAGAACGACTGACGGCGTTAAACAGCGCCTGAATCGACGCGCGCGCCACGTCGCTGTCAATGCCCACGCCCCAGCGGCTGCTGCCGTCCTGGAACAGGCAGCGGATATAGGCCACCGAGCGGCTATCGCTGCGCTCGCCCAGCGTATGCTCGTGATAGTCCTTAATCACAAACGGGGCGTTAACCCAGCGGCTCAGGCCGTGAGCGGCGGCAGAGAGCAGCCCGTTGCCCTGACCCTCCAGCTGGCGCGTTCCCCCCTGCGTGGCAACGCTTGCCGTTAAGCGCAACTGGCCGTCCTGCTGGCTGTCGCTGCGGTAGGATTGCAGCGCAAACTGCGGCGTCGCCACCAGCCCGTAGCGAGCGCGGAACAGCTGCCAGAGCGCATTCTGCGTCATCTCTTTCCCGTGGCTATCGGTTTCCTGCTGCACGTGCTGGCTAAAGTCCTGCTGCAGGGCGCGGGGCAGCTTCAGTCCGTGGTTTTGCTCGATAAGCCACGCGCTGCCGCTTTTCCCTGACTGGCTGTTCACGCGGATCACCGCTTCGTAGGTGCAGCCGATATCCTGCGGATCGACGGGCAGATAGGGCATCTCCCAGCGCTCGCCAGGCCTGCGGGCATCAAAGCCTTTTTTGATCGCGTCCTGGTGTGAGCCGGAGAAGGCGGTATAGGCCAGCCGACCCGCCCACGGATGGCGCGGATGCACCGGCAGCTGGTTGCAGGCTTCCACCACTTCCACCACCCGGTTCATGTCGCTGAAGTCCAGATTTGGGCTAACGCCCTGGCTGTAGAGATTCATTGCCAGCGTCACCAGGCAGACGTTGCCCGTGCGCTCCCCGTTGCCAAACAGGCAGCCCTCCACGCGGTCTGCGCCTGCCATCACGGCCAGCTCGGCGCTGGCCACGCCGGTTCCGCGGTCGTTATGCGGATGCACGCTGATGCAGACGTCGGCGCGGCGGCTGAAGTGGCGGCAGAAATACTCGATCTGATCGGCATAGACGTTTGGCGTGCTCACCTCGACGGTGGCGGGCAGGTTGATTACCATCGGACGCTCGGCGCACGGCTGCCAGATTTCTGCCACCGCCTCACAAATCTCCAGCGCAAACTCCGGTTCGGTAAAGCAGAAGGTCTCCGGTGAATACTCATACTGCCAGCGGGTGTCCGGGTTCTCTTCGCACAGCTGGCGGATGAGGCGCGTGGAGCGCGTGGCCAGCTCGACGATCTGCGCTTTCTCCATGCCGAACACCAGGCGGCGGAACAGCGGGGCGGTAGCGTTATAGAGGTGCACGGTGGCCTGTTTCGCGCCGCGCAGTGATTCGAAAGTGCGATGAATAAGATCTTCCCGCGCCTGGGTCAGCACCTGAATCGTGACGTCATCCGGAATGCGGTTCTCTTCAATCAGCTGGCGAACAAAGTTGAAGTCCGTCAGCGAGGCGGAAGGAAAAGCGACCTCGATCTCTTTGAATCCGCAGCCGATCAGCAGGTCCCAGAACTGCAGCTTGCGCGCGCTGTCCATCGGCTCGGCAAGCGCCTGGTTGCCGTCGCGCAGATCGGTTGAAAGCCAGCGCGGCGCGCGGGTGATGCGCTGCTCCGGCCAGCGGCGGTCGGGCAGAGACATGACGGGATAAGGTTGGTATTTGTCGGCGGGTGTATTCAGCATGATGCGCTCCTGTTGTCTTTTCACTATCGTGAATCGATTTCAGAAGCGCTGCTTTATCGGAAATGACAATCGCTGTTGCGTTTTGGACACGGTGCGGTTTTTTGCCGGATGGCGGCTACGCCTTATCCGGCCTACGTTCGTAGGCCCGGTAAGCGCAGCGCCACCGGGCAACCGTCGCACAGGACTAGTGCGCGCCACCGCCCCCGCTGCCGGCACCAAACGGGGGTTTAGCAAACCACACCAGCCCCAGGAGGACGAGGAAGATCCCCGCCGATATCCAGAAAATCTCGTTTGCCGAGATAATCAGCCCCTGGTTGGTGATCTGCTGGGCAATCCACCCTGACGCCTGCTGCTCCGTCATCCCCATTCCCTGCAGCTGGTTGTACATCTGCTGAGAGTTCGGGTTGAACGGATTCACCGCTTCGGTCAGCTGGGCATGGTGCATCGATTCACGGTTGGTCCACAGGGTGGTGGTGATCGACGTACCGATCGAGCCCGCCAGCGTTCGCGTAAAGTTCGACAGGCTGGATGCCGCCGCCATGCGCTCGGGCGGCAAGCCGGAAAGCGTGATGGTCGTCAGCGGCATAAAGAAACACGCCACGGCAAAGCCCTGAATAAACTGCGGCCACGCGGACGCGCCAAAGTCCATTCCCGGTTCAAACGTATACGCGCGCCAGTAGAAGCACACGGCGTACATGATAAAGCTGAACGTCACCAGCCTGCGCATGTCGAGCTTGTGGGCGAAGCGGCCAATAATCGGCGACAGCAGAACCGGAATCAATCCAACCGGCGCCGAGGCTAAGCCTGCCCAGGTTGCGGTATAGCCGTATACCTCCTGCAACAGCTGCGGCAGCAGTACAATCGCGCCGAAGTAAAGCATGTAGGCGAGGCTGATACACAGACAGCCGATGGTGAAGTTTCGCGACTTAAACAGCGACAGGTCGACTATCGGGTTATCGTCCGTCAGCTCCCAGACGATCAGGAAGCTCAGCGACACCACCGCGACAATGGTCAGGATGATGATCTCCCGCGAGTTGAACCAGTCCAGCTCTTTGCCCTGGTCGAGCATGACCTGCAGGCTACCGATGCCGACAACCAGCAGGGCCAGACCAATGGCGTCGATACGCCGCTGTTCCGTTCGCGTTTCCCGGCCGCGCAGCGACTGCAGCGTCATCATGACCACGATGGCGCCAATCGGCACGTTGATGAAGAAGATCCAGCCCCAGTGATAGTTGTCGCTGATGTAGCCGCCTAAGATAGGCCCGCAAATCGGCGCGACAATCACGGTCATCGACCACAGCGCCAGCGCGATAGAGCGTTTGGCGGGCGGGTAGTTGTTCAGCAGCAAACTCTGCGACAGCGGAATCAACGGCCCGGCGACAATCCCCTGAATGACGCGGAAGAAAATCAGCATCGTCAGGCTGGTGGACATGCCGCACGCCCAGGAGGCGATGACGAAGGCGATGGTTGACCAGAGGAACAACTTCACTTCACCGACGCGCTTTGCCAGCCAGCCGGTAATCGGAATAGAGATGGCGTTCGCCACCCCGAACGAGGTAATGACCCAGGTCCCCTGGCTCAACGACGAGCCAAGGTTACCGGCGATGGTCGGGATCGCCACGTTTGCGATGGTGGAGTCCAGCACCTGCATGAATGTCGCCAGCGAGAGCGCAATGGTCATGATGACCAGCTGCGCCCCTTCCAGCGGTTTTTGCGGCTTTTGCTGTTGCATAACGCTCACCTTCGGATTAACCGGCGTTTGCCTTCACGATGTCATCGATCAGCTTGTTGACCGGATCGAGGCTAATTTCACGGGCGTTACTTTCATAAGCCGGGCTGCTGCGGACCTGGCTTGCGAGGATCTGACCGTCGCGGTTGGCGGTATCTACCGTCACCAGCGTGGAAAGACCAATACGCAGCGGATGGTCAGCAAGCTGTTTTTCATCCAGCTCAATACGCACGGGCAGGCGCTGTACTACTTTGATCCAGTTACCGGTGGCGTTCTGCGCGGGCAGCAGGGAAAAGGCGCTGCCGGTCCCCATGTCCAGACCCACCACTTTACCGGTGTACTTCACGTCGTCACCGTAGATGTCGCTGACCACGGTCGCGGTCTGGCCAATGCGCATATGGGCCAGCTGCGTCTCTTTGAAGTTAGCATCTACCCACAGGTTGTTCGCCGGAACGACCGCCATCAGCGGCGTGGTGGTGCTAATCTGCGCGCCAGGCTGTACGGAACGGCGCGAGACGTAGCCGGTCATCGGGCTGACGATTTTGGTACGCTGCAGGGCAAGCCATGCGTTACGCACTTCGGTCGCGGCCTGCTTAACGGCAGGCTGGTTTTCAAGGCTTGTGCCCAGCACCATCGCCTGATTCGCATTGTACTGCTGGATCGCAACGTCCAGCTGTGCCTGCGCGCTGGCAACGGCATCGCGTGCGTGCTGCAGCTCTTCACGGCCAATCAGGTTAGCGGTGCCCAGAGGAACACGACGATTCAGGTCGCTCTGCGCCTGCGCCAGTGCGGTTTTCTGCACGTCGATGCTGGCCTGAAGCTGTTTACTGTTAATCATCAGCTGGCGGGTTTGACGAACGCTGGACGCCAGCTCCGTCTGTGCTTTTTCAAACGCCTGCTGGGCGTCCGTCGGATCGAGCGTGACCAGCACATCGCCTTTTTGCACAAAGTCGGTATTGTCAGCCCAGACTTTCGTCACGCTGCCCGACACCTGCGCCATAATTTGTACCTGGTTCCCTGCCACGTATGCATCGTCTGTCTCTTCAGCATGACGCAATACTAAAAACCAATAGATCCCATATGCCACGGCAATAATAATAAAGAGCAAGGTCAGCAGAAGAAGGGCGCTCTTACGTTTGCCTTTCTTGTTGACCGGTTGCTGCGGGGTTGTGTTCTCCGCATTTGCGCTCATTGTTGTTCTCCACGATCTTCTTATTTTCACATCGGCTGAGCCGACCTGTTGTCAGAAAGGCCAGCAGTGTGACGTGCTGGCCTGTCGGTTTTCTTATAAATCTGGATTGTCGAGAGTGTCGTCGCGTTAGCGCAGCGCCTCAAGAATAACGCCGTCTTCATCCATCTGATCCAGACGGGTCAGCAGCTTGCGAGTGATGTGCTCAAGCTGGTCGCGCTCGGCGGTGCTGAGAACAGACCAGAGTTGGTGCAGACAGTTGTGCTGAGGCGGTAATACCTCACGCAGGAATTCGTGACCTTTGTCGGTCAGCTGCAGGTGCAGGCAGCGGCGATCGTTGTCGCTTTCACGGCGCTCAATCCAGCCGCGTTTTTCCAGCTCATCCGCGATACGGGTCGCGTTAGTGCGGGATGAACCCAGCGCGCAGCTCAGCTCAGACGGCTGAATGCTGTGGTTCTCCTGAGACTCCAGGGTAATCAACGCCATAAATAACGTCTCGTTAATCCCTTGAGCTTTCAGCATCTTATTACGGTTGTCCAGCAGTTTCCCCTGCATGTGCATGCACAGGCGGGTCAGCAGGATTTCCTGATACGGGAACTCCTCGTGACGACTGGCGCGGAATTTAAGCATTTGTTCAATGGGCGTAAACGAACTATCCATTTGGGCATAACCTCATTAATTACAGCCGATATAGTAACGACAGTGACAAATAATGTAAATGAATTATTTGTGCGGTTATATCCGCCAAATGTATGTCACCATCAGAAAGCGCCGGGTAAGTCCGTGACCCGGTGAGCACAGAAAGCGTAGGGAGTGAACCCATAGAAGAGAGGAGGTGAGGATGGGGGTCTGAACTATTCATGCCGGTACTAAATATGTCACCCACATTAAAATTTCTGGGATAAATGATTGCGTTTACATTAACAGATGCAGGACCCCTTTACACCCCAAGAGGTCCAAAGCAATGTAAATCTTAGTGAATCGCCTCCTGGCGATGATAGCCACGCCACCATACAAGCAGGTTCAGCGCGGCGACGATGGCTCCAATCGAACACACGCCTGCCCAGCCCGCATGCTGCCATGCCGAGGCTGATATTAATGAGCCCGCCGCCCCGCCGATGAAGTAGCTGGTCATGTAACCGGCGGTCAAACGGTTACGCGCGTCCGGCTTCACGCGGTAGATAACGGTCTGGTTGGTGATATGTACGCCCTGCACGGTGAGGTCGAGCACCAGAATCCCGACGATCAGCGCCAGTACGGAGGCATGTCCGTACCAGATCGCTGCCCATGAAAGAAGAAGTAAGACCAGCCCTGCGGAGGTGGTCATGTGTGATTTGCCTTTATCGGCCAGCCCACCGGCCGGACGCGCGCCCAGCGCGCCTGCGGCACCTGCCAGGCCAAACAGGCCAATCACCCCTTCGGAATAGTTGAACGGCGGGGAGGCCAGCAAAAAGGCCATCGACGTCCAGAGAATGCTGAAGTTGGCGAAGGTTAAACAGCCAAGCAGTGCGCGGGTACGCAGCAGTTTATCCTGCGTGAACAGGCTGAATACGGAAGCCAGAAGCTGCGGATAGTTCAGGTGGTTTTCATGCTTCACTTTCGGCAGGCCGCGCCACAGCGCCAGCGCCATGACGACCATCAGCACGCTCGCCACCCAGTAAACGGTGCGCCAGCCGCCCAGGCTTGCCAGCAGTCCGGCAACGGTACGCGCCAGTAAGATCCCCAGCAGCAGCCCGCTCATGATGGTGCCCACCACCTTGCCGCGTTTTTCCGGCGCGGCGAGCGTTGCCGCCAGCGGCACCAGAATTTGCGCGACGACGGAGAACAGCCCCGTCAGCGCGGTGCCGATAATCATCATCGTCAGCGACTGGCTGCTGGCGGTGATCAGCATCCCGCCCGCGGCCAGTAAGGTCATTGAGACAATCAGCATCCGGCGCTCAAACATATCGCCGAGCGGCACCAGGAACAGCAGCCCTGCGGCATAGCCAAGCTGTGCAGCGGTGACGATAAAACCGGCGGAGCTGGCGGAGAGATTGAACGCGCGGGCGATGGTGTCGAGAAGAGGTTGCGCATAATAGTTGCTGGCGACCGCCAGACCCGTTGCCACGGACATTAAAAGAATCAGTGCCGGGCTAAGCCCGTGAGTGGTTTTAGTCATTATGTTCAGGGATCGTAAGTTAAGTGATTATTTTTCCGGAAACATAATAACCAATGATTGTGAACGTTGGGGGATTGTTACGTGCTGGATTGTGCGGTTTAGGTTGGGTGCGGTTTGATCCCCTCACCCTATCCCTCTCCCCAAAGGGGAGAGGGGATTTTATACACCCTCTCCCCTTTGGGGAGAGGGCAGGGTGAGGGGTAGTATTTTTACTTCTGCGCCGCAAGCGCCTCTTTCACCCAGCCGTCAAACAGCTGCTGGTGGGCTTTGATCCAGCCGTCAACGTGGCCTTTCACATCCGCCTCAGACGATTTGCCCTCGTGCATCATGGCGTTCTGGGCGTTGATGTCCGCCAGCGGCAGCTTCATTACCGAGAACAGCTTCGCCGCGGCCGGGTTTTTCTCCGCCCAGGCTTTGTTGGCCACGATATGCATCGTGTTCACCGGGAAGCCATAGTTCATGCCGTTCGGCAGCTTAGTGTCGATATCCTTCTGCTCGCCCGGCAGGGAGGAGAACGGCACCTGCAGCCACACCACGTCTTTACCCGGCTTCAGCACGTCGCTCACCCAGTACGGGGTCCAGGTGTAGTAGATAACCGGCTTGCCCTCTTTGAAGCGGGCAATGGTATCGGCCATCATCGCGGAGTAGTTGCCGTGGCTCACGTCGACCGTTTTCGCCAGATCGAACGCTTTGTTCTGGTGGTTAATCACCGCTTCGCAGCCCCAGCCCGGCGAGCAGCCCATCATGTCGGCCTTGCCGTCGCCGTTGGTGTCGAACAGTTTGGCGATCTTCGGATCTTTCAGCTGTTCAATATTGGTGATGTGATACTTATCGGCGGTTTTCTTGTCGATCAGATAACCCTGCGCCGCACCGGTCACGAAGGTGCCTTCGCGATAGAATTTCTTGTCGCCCCCGGCGGCGGCATACATGTCGTCGTGCAGCGGCTGCCAGTTCACGGCGGTAAAGGTGGCGTCACCGGAGGCAATCGAGGTATAGCCCACGTTGTAGTCCACTTCGCTGGCGGTATTCACCGTATAGCCCAGCTTCTCCAGCGCGCGGCTGACGATCTGAGTCTGGAAACTCTCTTCCGAAATGGTGCTCTGCACCGGCTGAACGGTAATGCCTTTACCCGGCAGCTCGGCCGCAAAGGTGCTGGTGGAGACAAGGGTCGCAAACGCTGAGGCAAAAAGTACGCTATGTCGCATCGTTGTTCCTTATTTTATGAATGGGCGGGTGAGTAACCCGACAGGGCCGGTGGTATACCAGCGACGGTTGCCGCGACTGCGTGAATCACGACCGACAGCCTGCGTCAGGCGGTCAAGAATAATGGCGAGGATCACAATGCCGACGCCGCCGACGGTGGCCAGCCCCATGTCGAGACGGCCAATGCCGCGCAGCACCATCTGACCCAGGCCGCCAACGGCAATCATCGAAGCGATCACCACCATCGACAGGGCCAGCATCAGCGTCTGGTTTACGCCCGCCATGATGGTTGGCATTGCCAGCGGAAGCTGAACTTTAAACAGCATCTGGCGCGGGCTAGCACCGAACGAGCGCGACGCTTCGATCAGATCCGCAGGTACCTGGTTAATCCCCAGAATGGTCAGACGAATAATCGGCGGCAGGGCGAAGATAATGGTCACCACCACGCCCGGCACGTTGCCGATGCCGAACAGCATCACGATAGGCACCAGGTAGACGAACGCTGGCGTGGTCTGCATCGCATCCAGCAGCGGGCGAATAATCTTCGCCGCCCGCGGGCTGCGCGCCAGCCAGATCCCCATCGGCAGGCCTATCACCACGCAGAAGAGCAGGGCGGTCAGCACCAGCGCCAGGGTGATCATTGCCTGCGACCACGCGCCAATCGCGCCGATGGCAATCAGGGAGATCAGCGTGGCGATCCCCATGCCCGCGCTGCCGATCTGCCAGGCGATCAGGGAGAACAGGATGATGGCGACCGGGGCCGGCATGCCCAGCATCAGCTGCTGGAAGCCGTTGAGGATGTAATCCACCGGGACGCGGATGCCCTGGAAGACCGGACGGAAGTGGGTGACCACCCAGTCGATCCCCTCCGTGACCCAGCTGTCCAGCGGGATCAGCGTCTTGTGGAACGGGTCCATAATGTTGAAGTGTTCTGGCGCAGGCGCAGGCGCGCTGTTGAGCCAGTCAGCTGCACCGCCGCCATCGGCAGGAGCAGGCGTGGAACCCCACGCGTCGGCAGATTGCGCAGCGCTGTCCGCTGCTTCAGTGGTTCCCCACGGGTTAGATTGATCGGTCATTGTGTGCCCCCTCGCGATCTAAAGCCTGCAGCAGCATCCGTTTTGAGATGATGCCGACGTACTGTTGTTCCTCACCGACGACCGGTACGGCGCACGGCGCCTGGCCCACGTGTGAGAGCAACTCGCTGAGCGGCGTTTCGGCGTCCACGGCAAGCGGAGCGTCGATTAACGCCGCATCGATCCCCTGATTTTCGCCCAGAGCGGTTTTCAGGGAGTCGATGGAGACAATGCCGACAAACTTATTGCCGCGTTCGACCAGATAACCGTATTCACGGTCTTCATCCTGCAGCAGCTTAAGCGCGGAGCGCGGGCCGAAGCCTGGCGTTTTACGAATAATGCCGTTCGGGGAACGACGGGCAATATCTTTAGCGCTAAAGACCTGACTAATATCCACGCCGCGGAAGAAGGTGCGGACATAATCATTCGCCGGATTATTCAGAATTTCATCCGGTGTCCCCACCTGCACGACTTCACCGTTTTGCATAATGGCAATACGATCGCCAATACGCATGGCTTCATCCAGATCGTGGGAAATAAAGACAACGGTGCGCTGATGTTTTGCCTGTAATTTTACCAGTTCATCCTGCATCTCGGTGCGAATTAATGGGTCGAGGGCGGAGAAGGCTTCATCCATTAATAATATGTCTGGATTAATGGCTAATGCACGGGCTAATCCCACGCGCTGGCGCATACCGCCAGAAAGTTCATCCGGATAACCGTGAGCGTAATTTTCAAGCCCTACCTGACGCAGCGCGTCGAGCGCTTTTTCATGACGTTCCTGAGCAGGCACGCCCGCTAATTCCATACCAAACGCGGTATTGTCCAGCACCGTCAGATGCGGCATCAGCGCGAATGACTGAAACACCATTGCAATCTTTTTTCTGCGCACCTCGCGAAGCTCTGCGGCCGATATTTTGGCGATATCCACACCGTCAATCAGCACCTGTCCGCGGGTGGGTTCAATCAGGCGATTGAGAAGGCGAACCATAGTGGATTTACCCGAGCCGGATAATCCCATGATGACAAAAATCTCGCCTTCTTCAATGGCCAGACTGGCGTCTTTAACGCCAAGCGATAGCCCGGTTTTTTCCAGAATTTGCTCTTTCGAAAGGCCTTTCTCAATATATTTGAATGCGCGCTGTGGATGCTCGCCAAATACTTTATAAAGATTTTTCACTTCTAATTTAATTGCCATGCAATAGAGAGTGTCCTGTTATTTGTTTATGTCGATATGATTACCATGGTAAATAGTTAACTGGCATTACCCTAACATACTGAGAATCTGAGACAACCCTGAGCCCGCCATAAGCGCGAATTTTGCCACAAGCGAAACGGCTGAATTACCCATGAGTAAAGGGCTGAGGGTGGTTTGAATTTTTCTGAATTTTTTACCGCAGCATCGGGAAATATCACCTGAATCGGCGTGATTCAGGTGAATATGAAGCGGAAATTACAGTGTAGATGACATGGAAATATTATGGGGATAATGCGGGGATTTATATTAAATTAATGAACGTTATTTTCCCCTCACCCTATCCCTCTCCCCGGAGGGGAGAGGGGATCGCTCCGTACCGTTTTTTCTCCCTCGCCCCTTTGGGGAGAGGGCGGGGTGAGGGGAGGGGAAAACATTAAAAATCCCAATCCTCATCTTCCGTTTCCACCGCCTTGCCCATTACGTACGACGAGCCGGACCCGGAGAAGAAGTCATGGTTTTCGTCGGCATTGGGCGACAGCGCCGCCAGAATCGCCGGGTTGACTTCCGCCATTTCTGGCGGGAACAGCGCCTCATAGCCCAGGTTCATCAGCGCCTTGTTGGCGTTGTAGCATAGGAAGGCTTTCACGTCCTCCTCCCAGCCGCTGCCGGCGTACAGTTCCTCGGTGTAGCTCAGCTCGTTGTCGTAGAGATCCATCAGCAAATCGAGGGCAAATCCTTTAAGTTCCTCGCGTTTTTCCGGGCTGACTTTCTCCAGCCCTTTCTGATACTTATAGCCAATGTAATACCCGTGTACCGCTTCATCGCGGATGATGAGGCGGATCAGGTCGGCGGTGTTGGTGAGCTTGCCCCGGCTCGACCAGTACATCGGCAGCCAGAAGCCGGAATAGAAGAGGAAAGATTCCAGAAACACGCTGGCGATCTTTTTCTTCAGCGGCTCGTCGGCGCAGTAGTACTCCAGCACCAGATCGGCCTTGCGCTGCAGCGATGCGCTCTCTTCACTCCAGGCGTAGGCCGCGTCCACGTCTTTGGTCTGGCACAGCGTCGAGAAAATCGAGCTGTAGGAGCGGGCATGGACCGCCTCCATAAAGCTGATGTTCGACATCACGGCTTCTTCGTGCGGCGTCAGCGCATCCGCCATCAGCGCAGGCGCGCCGACGGTGTTTTGAATGGTGTCCAGCAGCGTCAGGCCGGTGAAAACGCGGATCGTCAGCTGCTGCTCGGCGTGGCTCAGCGTTTGCCAGGCCGGAATATCGTTTGAAAGGGGCACCTTTTCCGGCAGCCAGAAGTTGCTGGTCAGGCGGTTCCACACCTCAAGGTCTTTGTCGTCCTGAATTTTGTTCCAGTTAACGGCACTCACGCGTGACAGTTTCATCCTTTCTCCTTACAGCGCGCAGGACACGCAGCCTTCAATTTCGGTGCCTTCCAGCGCGAGCTGGCGCAGGCGAATGTAGTACAGCGACTTAATGCCTTTTTTCCAGGCATAAATCTGCGCCTTGTTGATATCGCGGGTGGTGGCGGTATCCGGGAAGAAGAGCGTCAGCGACAGCCCCTGATCCACGTGCTTCGTTGCCTCCGCGTAGGTATCGATGATTTTTTCCGGGCCGATCTCATACGCGTCCTGATAGAGCGCCAGGTTCTCATTGGTCATAAACGGGGCGGGGTAGTAAACGCGCCCGGTTTTGCCTTCCTTACGGATTTCAATTTTTGACACGATCGGGTGAATGCTCGACGTGGCGTGGTTGATGTAGGAAATCGAGCCGGTTGGCGGCACCGCCTGCAGGTTCTGGTTGTAGATGCCGTAGCGCATCACGTCATCGCGCAGCTGCTGCCACATCTCGCGCGTCGGCAGGGTTATCCCCGCGCGGGCGAACAGGGCCCGCACTTTTTCGGTTTTCGGCTGCCAGTCGCCTTCAAGGTACTGGCTGAAATACTCCCCGCTGGCGTAGCGCGACTGCTCAAAGCCCGCGAAGTGCTGGTTACGCTCGCGCGCCAGCATCATCGACGTATTAAGCGCGTGCCAGGTGACGGTGTAGAAATAGAGGTTGGTGAAATCCAGCCCCTCCGGGCTGCCGTAGGCAATGCCTTCCCGCGCCAGATAGCCGTGCAGGTTCATCTGCCCCAGCCCGATGGCGTGGGACGCGGCGTTGCCCGCCTCAATGGACGGCACGCTGCGAATGTGGCTCATGTCGGACACCGCCGTCAGCCCGCGGATGGCGGTCTCTACCGTGCGGCCAAAGTCGGGTGAATCCATGGTGTGGGCAATATTCAGCGACCCGAGGTTGCAGGAGATATCTTTCCCGATATCCGCGTAGTCGAGGTTTTCGTCATAGGTTGACGCGCTGTTAACCTGCAAAATCTCCGAGCACAGGTTGCTCATGTTGATGCGCCCGGCGATCGGGTTCGCGCGGTTCACCGTGTCTTCGTACATGATGTACGGATAGCCGGACTCAAACTGAATTTCCGCCAGGGTCTGGAAGAAGTCGCGGGCGTTAATGTACGTCTTGCGAATGCGATCGTCGGCCACCAGCTCGTCGTACAGTTCGCTTATCGCCACGTCGCCAAAGGCTTTGCCGTAAATTCGCTCGATGTCATAAGGGGAAAAAAGCGCCATGTCGGCATTCTCTTTGGCGAGCCGGAAGGTGATATCGGGGATCGTCACGCCGAGCGACAGGGTTTTGATGCGGATTTTTTCGTCGGCGTTCTCGCGCTTGGTATCCAGAAAACGCAGAATATCCGGATGGTGCGCGTGCAGATAAACGGCCCCCGCGCCCTGACGCGCGCCCAGCTGGTTGGCGTAAGAAAACGCATCTTCCAGCATCTTCATCACCGGGATCACGCCGGAGGACTGGTTTTCGATGCGCTTGATCGGCGCGCCCGCCTCGCGCAGGTTCGAGAGCAGAAACGCCACGCCGCCGCCGCGCTTAGAGAGCTGCAGCGCCGAGTTCACCGCGCGGCCAATCGACTCCATGTTGTCTTCGATGCGCAGCAGGAAGCAGGAAACCAGCTCGCCGCGCTGGGCTTTGCCGCAGTTGAGGAAGGTCGGCGTGGCGGGCTGGAAGCGACCGGAGAGGATCTCCTCCATCAGGCGTTCAGCCTGCGCTTCATCCCCCTGCGCCAGGGTTAACGCCACCATCACGGTGCGATCCTCGAAGCTCTCTAAATAGCGTTTGCCGTCGAAGGTTTTCAGGGTATAGCTGGTGTAATACTTCCACGCGCCGAGGAAGGTCTGGAAACGGAAACCGCTGGCGTGCGCGCGTTCAAACAGCGTCACGACAAAGTCGCGATCGTAGCGGGTCAACACGCGTTCTTCGTAGTAGCCCTCTTTTACCAGATAGTCGAGACGCTCCTGCTGGCTGCCAAACGTTACGGTATTCGGGCGAACGTGAGCGGCAAAAAACGCGTCGACCGCCTCGTGGTCTTTGCCAAACTGAATTCGCCCCTCGCGATCGTACAGATTGAGCATCGCGTTTAGCGCGTGGTAATCCGGCGCAGCCTGAATTACACGTTCTGCGGTTGTCGTTGCCAAAATTCGTTCACTCCTTTACGCACGTTTTCTACGTCCTGCTGTGTCCCCATCAGTTCGAAGCGATAGAGATACGGCACGCCGCATTTTTGAGAGATGACATCCCCGGCGCGGCCAAAGGCATCGCCGAAATTGCGGTTTCCCGCCGCAATCACGCCGCGGATAAGCTGTCGATTATGAGGATCGTTCAGAAAGCGGATGACCTGGCGGGGAACCGCGCCCGCCGTCCCGCCGCCGCCATAGCTGGGCACGACCAGTATGAAGGGTTCGTCTACCTGAATACGCTCCCGCTCGTTCAGCGGAATGCGGATTGCAGGCAGCCCGACGCGCTCGATAAAGCGAAGCGTGTTTTCCGAGCTGCTGGAAAAGTAGACCAGCCCACTCATGCACTGGCGGCCTGAGCGGCGAGGCGGTTGATCATGTCCGGGCGGAAGCCAGACCAGCTGGTTTCCCCGGCAACCACGACGGGCAGCTGGCGGAAGCCTTGCGCGCGCAGAGTATCGGCAGCATCGGGAACGAGGTCGATATTCACCATCTCAAAACGTACGCCGCGGCTCTCCATCGCGCGTTTGGTGGCGTGGCACTGAACACAATCGTTACGAGTGTAAATAATAATGCTCATGATTCGTATTTCCATTTAGAATGAAAGGCTGGCGCGATTTGTCGCGTCAGGTTGTGTGTATCTTGCTAAAGGGAATACTAGATGTAGTTGTGATAAGTTTCAACCATACAAGATATGGGAAATTTAGATTGGTTATGCCCCAGCGATGAGCACGGCGGGGCAGGGCAGACTGTACGGGATTTTCAGGCGAGCGGGCAAAGAAAAGCCCCGGCGCCAGAGGCTACCGGGGCTGACAGGCCGCGCTTACTTGCGCAGGCTGAGCAGCGCGCCGACGAAAATGCCGACCGCCGCGACCGTGCCCAGCGTGCAAAGCGGTTTTTCGCGCACGAAGGTAGTGGCGCAGCTCGCCATGTCGCAGGCAGCCTGCGTGGTACGCGAGCGGCCGTTCATTCTGGCCCGCGTTTCACGCAGCAGAGACTGAGCCTTACGTTTCGCGGCATCCGCATCATCCTTCGCGTCGGTTCCCCAGGATTTCAATACATCTTCCAGGGTGTCCGCTAATTGACTGACATCATTACGAATATCCTGAGCGTCGTCATTAATATCGTTTCGGTTCGGTCTGTTAAACATACGATCCTCCATAATTTGCGTTCCCGTTTAGTGTAGTTCAGAAATTTATTATCTGAAGGGAGTCACGCCTTATCGGGCAGTTTATGGAATATTCTGAAAGCCCTGCTAATGCTGAATACTGTAAGGTTGCCGGGCAGGAATGATAATGAGGAAGAGATATGTATTTACGACCCGATGAGGTGGCGCGCGTTCTTGAAAAAGAAGGATTCACCATGGATGAGGTAACGTCAAAAGCGTACGGATATCGCCGTGGCGAGAATTATGTTTACGTTAACCGTGAAGCAAGAATGGGGCGCACCGCTCTCATTATTCACCCGACGCTGAAAGACAGAAGTTTGTCATTTGCTGAGCCCGCCTCGGATATTAAAACCTGCGATCATTATCAGCAATTTCCGCTCTATTTAGGCGGTGAAAGGCATGAGCATTATGGTATTCCGCACGGTTTCAGCTCGCGTATGGCGCTGGAGCGATTCCTGAAGGGATTGTTTGGCGACGTTCAGTAGGTTTGCGACTGGCCTGGGCCAGTCGCTTCACATTACGCTTTTGCCTGGCTGTACTGGCTGACTTTGAACAGTCGACGACAGTAGTCGAGAAAATAGCCGTAAACCGCACCCATCAACATCGAAATCACGATATTTGAGCTGACCGCAGCGGCAATCTGATGCCAGTCTGCGCCAACGACCAGCAGAATGGCGACGTAAACCGGTGACTGAAACGTCACGTACGCCAGCACGTCTGCCAGATTTTTCACCCAGCCTGCGGGGCTAATACGACGCGCAAATCGCATCACGGCATCGCGGTATAAGCCGTAAGGCCAGGCAATGATGATGTTGACCGGGATCGCGACCAGGCGAGAAGAAAGCGACTGCTCGAAGGTCATTCCGGAGAGGAATATTTCAATCAGCATGTTCACGACGGAACAGTAGACAACCATCGCGAAGGTATCCGCTACCGCGTGGCGCAGGCGAGATTGCGGTGAGAACATGTCTGAACTCCTTGAGAAGACACACGGGTAACGTTTTGCCCGCAGAAATTAGTGCTTTAGGTTGGTTTGTTTTGTGTGCATAGCGTATCTCTCTGCGTTTAAACTAACAACTAGTGATTAATTTTTATTTAATCGCCTTTTGTCCACAAAATCCTCTATGATTGTGCGATTTTTGCACGCTTCGTTATTATGTTCCTTAACCGCCGTTTTGTAATTCAAAATCAATAGCTTAAATTTTATGGATGGCGTGCGATTTTGGCTCTTATGGCCTGAAGCACAGCATTCTGCAGTTTGGCTTAAAAGTGAACATTTATATTGAAATGGGGGATATATTCCCGGGTAAACATGCAGGCACCTGTTCAGATATTTAAAATTCATATTTTAAAATACTTACAATATTGTCAAAAAGAGTGGATGGGTAGATATTGGCGGGGAAATCAATTATTCTACCCGTTGATTTTTCGACTTACCCCAAAGAAAAGGTTTTCAATTATTATGTCTTTGACGTTACAGAATCTTAATAATATCCGTACTCTGCGTGCGATGGCGCGTGAATTATCCCTGGACGTGCTCGAGGAAATGCTGGAGAAAGTCCGCATCGTTGCCGAAGAGAAACGTAGCGAACAGGCGGAATTCGAGAAACAACGTGCTGAGCAGCAGGATAAAATTAATGCGTTGCTGGAACTGATGAAAGCCGATGGTATTTCACCTTCTGATTTGCTCGGTTCAGAACGCGCTATCGCGGGTCAGCCAGCGAAAAAACGCAAAGTTCGTGAGGCGAAATATCGCTTTACCGACGTGAATGGCGAAGAGAAAACCTGGACCGGTCAGGGCCGCACGCCGAAGCCAATTGCCACTGCGCTGGCAAACGGCAAATCACTGGATGATTTCCTGATCTAATCCAGAAGCCGGGCGGAGCGCCGCCCGGTTATATTATTAGCAGACGCCGAAATCACCTGCTTCGGTATATAAGGTCACGTCTGCGGCTTTCAGCGTAAATTTCTCGCCCTGCTCATTGCTGGCCTGTACCGCCACAATGTTCTCACCGTCCACTTCGAGCACTTTCAGTTTTGGGCCGCCCTGACGCGGTTGTACATAATCACCGACAGAAAACATAATACCTCCTCATTGATTTGTGCGTTTCACCTTAGCCCACGCTGCGTCCAGGGCACAATGAATTTCCTGTTTCTACCCCTGAGTGGTGAGCGCTTAAGCCAGTGTAAAGAGGGTAAAGGCAGGTAAAAGCGCGAGGGCGCCCTGGCAGCAAGCGGTAAACTGGCTATGCTTAGAGATACTCTCTTTTTATTTTCAATTGGTTAGCTTGCACGGAGTTTTTATGGGTTTTTGGCGTATCGTGTTTACCATCATCCTGCCACCGCTGGGCGTGCTGCTTGGCAAAGGATTTGGCTGGGCATTTATTCTCAACATCCTTCTCACGCTGCTGGGCTATATTCCCGGCCTTATCCACGCGTTTTGGGTGCAATCCAAAAGCTAGGCCCGCCAGAGTAAATCGCTGTAGATCCCGGTCAGGACGCCGTCTGGCGCAAACTGCTGTTTGATCCAGCGCGTCACCTGGCCGGTCGCCGCATGCTGCGTTGCGAGCAGCATGCGTGAATCCTGACGCGGGTTATTGATCCGCCGCGTTATCAGCAGCCCATCTTCCATCGCCTCCCGCGCCATATACTCCGGTAAAAAACCTATCCCTTCGCCCAGAATCTGACACTGGCACTTGGTGTTGAAATCCGGCACCAGAATCGCCTCCTGCCCGTGAAGCAGCCAGCCAACCTTCTTGTTAATGGTGTGCGCCGTGTCTTCCACCATGATGTTGGGATACAGACGAAGCTGGCTTTCCGCTATCGGCTCCGGCGAAAACGCCAGCGGATGCGTCGGTGAAATGGCAAAGACCCAGCGGATAGCGCCGATCTCGGTGTAGTCAATGCCGCCGCCGTCGAGCAGGGTATCCGGCGCGCCAATGGCAATGTTGGCCTGATTGTTAATGATGGAGTCCCAGACGCCGTTATACACCTCGGTGGTCACGGTGATCTGGCAGGTGGGAAACTGCTTTTTCAGCACCTGCAGCAGCCGGGCGGTGTGGCGAGGGGTATACAAAAGCTGATTGATGCAGATGCGCACCCGGGTTTCGATCCCCTGGGAAATGGTATCTATCCCGCGCTTGATGGCGTGAAAATCGTTCAGCAGGTCGGTGGCCTTGCGGTAAAAGTAAAACCCGGACTCGGTCAGTTCGATGCTGCGCGTGTTGCGCACGAACAGCACCACGTCCAGCCCGGTCTCCATGCGCTTGATGGTATAGCTAACGGCCGAGGTAGTGACACCCAGCTCGGCGGCGGCTTTGCTGAAGCTGCCGAAGCGCGCTGCGGTGGTGAAGGTCAGCAGGTTCTCTTCGGTAAAGATGGAATTCATATCTCACTCCCGTCAGCCATCAGTTTTGAACATATTTTAACAACGCCGTTACAACGCATTTGAAGCCGATCACAGTTCTGACTATTTGCCGTAGGCCGCACGCAGTAAGGCTTCGTCAGACATAAGCATAATGCAGCTTCGCACGCTAAAACGCGGAGAAACATAAGAAAAAGGTTGCACGGACGCACGTTTTGACCGGACTGTTGAATTTACCTCAACAATGAATTGACTGTCGATGAATCATTTTTAAGCGGATTCTTTTATGACCAGGCTGTTGCTATTCTCAGGTCAACAGAAATAAAAACATCGGGAGTCTGAATATGTCTGCGAACGAACTCGTTACTGAATTTCTGCTGGCGGCAGAAGAGGGCAATAGCGACGCGCTAAAAGCCTGTCTGGAGAAAGGCGTGGATATTAACGCCACCAACCGCCAGAAAAGAACCGCCGTTATTATTGCCAGCCTGAAAAAACATTATGCCTGCGTGGAGTTATTAATTGCCGCCGGGGCGGATATTGATAAGCAGGATCAGACCTGCTTTAACCCCTTCCTGATTAGCTGCCTGACCAACGATATCACCCTGCTGCGCACTGTCCTTCCGGCCAATCCCGATCTCGACCGCCTGACGCGTTTCGGCGGTGTGGGCATCACGCCCGCCAGCGAAAAGGGGCACGTTGAGATCGTGCGCGAGCTGCTGGAAAAAACCGATATCAACGTCAACCACACCAACTTTGTCGGCTGGACCCCGCTGCTGGAAGCGATCGTGCTCAACGAAGGCGGCGCGAAGCAGCAGGAGATCGTCAAGCTGCTTCTGGATCACGGCGCAAACCCGCACATGACCGATAAATACGGCAAAACCCCGCTCGAACTGGCGCGGGAAAAAGGCTTCGATGCGATAGCTGACCTACTCCTGGCGGCGGGCGCATAACGCATTTGGCCAGCCTTTTCCGGCTGGCCGTTAATTGAAAAGTATTTTTAACCGACGTGCATTTTGCGCGACGGCGGCCCCCTTTTATCCGCGTTCTGGAGAAAATAATGCCAACCAAAATCGTCATAAAAAAGAACACCTATTTTGACTCGGTATCATTAATGTCCGTTTCCACCAAAGCCAATAAATTGCCGGGCGTCGATCAGGCGTTTGTGGCTATGGCAACGGAAATGAATAAAGGCGTACTGAAAAACCTTGGGCTATTAACGCCAGAATTAGCCGAAGCTAAAAACGGCGACCTGATGATCGTGATTAAAGGCGACGCGGCGAATGAGGAAACGCTGGCCGCCATTGAAGCCTTGTTCACGCGTAAGGAGAGCGCAGGCTCCCATGAAGCGCGCTACGCCACGATCGCCAGCGCCAAAACCCATCGTCCGGACAGCAACCTTGCGGTGATTTCCGTCAACGGCACCTTCGCCGCCCGCGAAGCGCGCCAGGCGCTGGAAAACGATCTTAACGTGATGCTCTTTTCCGATAACGTATCGCTCGACGACGAGCTGGCGCTGAAGCAGCTCGCGCACCGGAAAGGGCTGCTGATGATGGGGCCGGACTGCGGCACCGCCATCATCAACGGCGCGGGGCTGTGCTTTGCCAACGCGGTGCGCCGCGGGCCGATTGGCATCGTCGGCGCATCCGGCACCGGCAGCCAGGAGCTGAGCGTGCGCATTCACGAATTCGGCGGCGGCGTGTCGCAGCTGATTGGCACCGGCGGGCGCGATCTCAGCGAGAAAATCGGCGGCCTGATGATGCTCGACGCCATCGACATGCTCGAAGCCGATGAGGGCACCCGGGTTATCGCGCTGATCTCCAAGCCCCCCGCGCCAGCGGTGGCAGAAAAGATGCTGGCCCGCGCCAGAGCCTGCCGTAAACCGGTGGTCGTCTGCTTCCTCGGCCGCAGCGAACCGCCCGCCGATGAAGACGGCCTGCAGTTTGCGCGCGGCACTAAAGAGGCGGCCCTGAAGGCGGTCCTGCTCACCGGCGTCAAAAAAGAATCCCTCGATCTACACCCGCTCAACTGGCCTTTGATTGAAGAGGTGCGCGCCCGCCTGACGACGCAGCAGAAGTACATTCGCGGCCTGTTCTGCGGCGGCACCCTATGCGATGAGGCGATGTTCGCGGCGCTTGCGAAATTTGACGACGTTTACAGCAACATTCAGCCGGATCCCGCGAAACGCCTGAGCGACATCAGCGTCAGTAAAGCCCACACCTTCCTCGACTTTGGCGACGATGACTTCACCAACGGCAAGCCGCACCCGATGATCGACCCGACCAACCGCATCAGCCGCCTGCTGCAGGAGGCGCGCGACCCGGAGGTGGGCGTCATCGTGATGGACTTCGTGCTGGGCTTCGGCGCGCACGAGGATCCGGTCGGCGTGATGCTCGACGCCCTCAAAGAGGCGCAGGCCATCGCGAAGGCCGATCGCCGTCCGCTTGAGATCCTCGGCTACGTGCTCGGCACCGACCAGGATCCGCAGTCGCTGTCGCAGCAGTGCCAGCTGCTGACTGACGCAGGCGTGATCTGGGCCAGCAGCAGCACCAATACCGGATTACTGGCGCGCGAATTTGTCTGCAAAGGGGAGAAAGCATAATGACCACCTTATTCAACCAGCCGCTGAACGTCATTAACGTCGGCATTGCGATGTTCAGCGACGATCTCAAAAAACAGCACGTTCCCGTCACCCGGCTCGACTGGACGCCGCCGGGGCAGGGCAATATGCAGGTCGTTGAGGCGCTTGACCAGCTGGCGGAAAAACCGCTGGCGGAGAAAATCGCCGCCGCTAACCAAATCGCCCTTGAGCGCATTATTCAGTCCCATCCGGTGCTGGTGGGCTACGACCAGGCCATTAACGTTGTGCCGGGCATGACCCGCACCACTATTCTGCACGCCGGTCCGCCCGTCTCCTGGGAAAATATGTGCGGGGCGATGAAGGGCGCGGTCACCGGGGCGCTGGTGTTTGAAGGGCTGGCGAAAGATCTGGAGGACGCGGCAAGGCTGGCGGCCTCTGGCGACATTACCTTCTCGCCGTGCCACGAGCACGACTGCGTGGGCTCGATGGCGGGCGTCACCTCCGCGTCGATGTTTATGCACATCGTTGAAAACAAAACCTACGGCAACCGCGCGTTCACCAACCTCAGCGAGCAGATGGCGAAGATCCTGCGCATGGGGGCCAACGACCAGAGCGTGATCGACCGCCTGAACTGGATGCGCGACGTGCTCGGCCCGATGCTGCGCGACGCGATGAAGATTATCGGCGAAATCGACCTGCGCCTGATGCTGGCCCAGGCGCTGCACATGGGCGACGAGTGCCACAACCGCAACAACGCGGGCACCACGCTGCTTATTCAGGCGCTAACGCCGGGGCTGATCCAGGCGGGCTATCCGGTAGAGCAGCAGCGCGAGGTGTTTGAGTTCGTCGCCAGCAGCGACTACTTCTCCGGCCCGACGTGGATGGCGATGTGTAAGGCCGCGCTGGACGCCGCGCACGGCATTGAGTACAGCACCGTCGTCACCACCATGGCGCGCAACGGCTACGAGTTTGGCCTGCGCGTTTCCGGTCTGCCGGGGCAGTGGTTCACCGGCCCGGCGCAGCAGGTGATTGGCCCGATGTTCGCAGGCTATAAGCCGGAAGACTCCGGGCTGGATATCGGCGACAGCGCCATCACCGAAACCTACGGCATCGGCGGCTTTGCGATGGCGACGGCCCCGGCGATCGTTGCGCTGGTGGGCGGGACGGTGGATGAAGCCATCGACTTCTCCCGCCAGATGCGCGAAATCACCCTCGGCGAAAACCCGAACGTCACCATTCCGCTGCTCTCGTTTATGGGCATCCCAAGCGCCATCGACATCACCAAAGTCGCGGGCAGCGGCATTCTGCCGGTGATCAACACCGCCATTGCCCATAAAGACGCGGGCATCGGCATGATTGGGGCGGGCATCGTTCACCCGCCGTTTAGCTGTTTTGAAAAGGCGCTGTTGACCTTCCGCGATCGCTACTTTTTATAAGGCAAGCATCCATGAAAAACATGAAGCTGGAGTGGAAAAGAGGTGACTGGGCGGCGTATTTCGGGTTGATGACCAACAACCTGACCAATCTGCTGACCATGATGGGGCTGCTCATTTTTGTCGTCGGCATCCCGAAGGAGATTGTTTATGGACGCATCGCACCGGCCTTCGGGCTGGCGGTGCTGGTCGCGAGTATTTGCTACGCGTGGTTTGGCCTGCAGATGGCGCGCGCCACCGGGCGCACGGACGTCACCGCGCTGCCGTCCGGCCCGAGCGCGCCGTCGATTTTTACCGTCACCTTCCTGGTGCTGATGCCGGTTTATCAGCAAACGGGCGACGCGGATCTTGCTATCCAAATCGGCCTGGTGTGGTGCTTTGTTGAGGCGATGATCCTTGCGGGCGGCTCGTTTTTAGGGGAAACCATCCGCAAGATGATCCCGCGTACGGTGCTGCTGTCGTGCCTGTCCGGGCTTGGTCTGCTGCTGCTGGCGATGAACCCGATGCTGCAGGCGTTCGAAGCGCCGACCGTGTCGTTTATCGTGCTGCTGCTGATCTTCATCAACTGGTTCGGTAAAAAGCCTATTTTCGCCAAAATCCCGACCGGCCTGCTGTTGTTAATCGCCGGTACGGCGCTGGCGTGGATCTCCGGCCTGCAAAGCCCGGAAGCGATCAAAGCCTCGATGTCGTCATTTGGCTTTAACCCGCCGCAGGTGCACGTGGAAGGCTTCCTGCAGGGGCTACCGCACGCCCTGCCGTATCTCGCGTCTGCCGTACCGCTGGGGCTGGCGAACTACATCTTTGACCTGGAAAACATCGAAAGCGCCCATGCGGCGGGCGATCCCTACCCAACCCGCAAGGTGATGCTGGCGAACGGCCTGGCCTCGATGCTCGGCTGCCTGATGGGCAACCCGTTCCCGGTGACGGTCTACGTCGGTCATCCCGGCTGGAAAGCGATGGGGGCCAGCATCGGCTATACGCTGGCCTCCGGCGTGACCATGTTCATCGTGCCGCTGTTCGGGCTGGGGGCGTTTATGCTCGCCATCATACCGATGACCGCCATCGTGCCGATTCTGGTGTTTATCGGCGTCGTGACGGCCAACCAGGTGGTAAGGGAAACGCCCAAGGTGGAGGTGCCGGTGATCTTCATCTGCCTGTTCCCGTGGATCGCCAACTGGGCGCTGACCATGATGAACAGCGTGATGGGCGCGGCGGGCACCAGCGCGGCGAAAATCGGCACCGACGTGCTGCACAGCAAGGGGATCTACTACGAAGGGCTGATGCATCTCGGCAACGGCGCGCCGCTCGCCAGCATGCTCTGGGGCTGTATCGCCATCTTCTCCATCATCAACAAGCCGCTGCGCGGGGCCGTTGCGGCAGCCGTCGGCGCGCTGCTGGCGCTGTTTGGCGTCATCCACGCCCCGGTGGTGGGCTTTGCCGAAGGCAGCTCGCTGATGTTCGTCACGGCCTACCTGATGATGGGCGGCATGTTTGTGGTGAAGCATGTGCTGGATGTCTCTGTTAATCCCCCTCTCCCTGTGGGAGAGGGCCGGGGTGAGGGCACCAGAACGCACCTTCTAAAGGAAACAAAATGAAAGAGCTTATGGTCGTCGCCATCGGCGGCAACAGCATTATCAAAGACAACGCCAGCCAGTCGGTTGAACATCAGGCGCATGCGGTGAAAGCGGTGGCCGAGTCGGTGCTCGAAATGCTGGCCTCCGACTATGACATCGTGCTCACCCACGGCAACGGCCCCCAGGTGGGGCTGGATCTGCGCCGCGCTGAAATCGCCCACGAGCGGGAAGGGCTGCCGCTGACCCCGCTGGCAAACTGCGTGGCGGACACCCAGGGCGGCATCGGCTACCTGATCCAGCAGGCGCTCAACAACCGCCTGGCCGCGCGCGGTGATAAAAAAGCCGTGACGGTGGTTACCCAGGTCGAGGTGGATAAAAACGATCCCGGCTTTACGCACCCGACGAAGCCTATCGGCGCGTTCTTCACCGAGCCGCAGCGCGACGAGCTGCAGCGTGCGCACCCGGACTGGCGTTTTGTCGAAGACTCAGGCCGCGGCTATCGTCGCGTGGTGGCCTCTCCGCAGCCGCTGCGGATAGTCGAGGCGGATGCCATTAAGACGCTGACGCAAAAAGGCTTTGTGGTGATTGGCGCGGGCGGCGGCGGAATACCCGTGATCCGCAGCGAGCAGGGCGACTACCAGAGCGTCGACGCGGTAATTGATAAAGATCTCTCCACCGCGCTGCTGGCGCGAGAGATCCGCGCCGACGTGCTGGTGATCACTACCGGCGTGGAGAAAGTGTGCGTTAACTTCGGCAAGCCGAACCAGCAGGCGCTGGACGCCGTAAACGTGGCGCAGATGACGCGCTACATGGACGAAGGCCACTTCCCGGCGGGCAGCATGCTGCCCAAAATCGTCGCCTCGCTGGAGTTTTTAAAACACGGCGGCAGGCGGGTGATTATCACCTCGCCGGACTGCCTGCCCGCGGCGCTGCGCGGTGAAACCGGCACCCATATCGTTAATGAAGGAAGAAAAGATGAGTGAACACAAAAGCCGCCGCGAGTTTATTAGCCAGAGCGGCAAAATGGTTACCGCCTGCGCGCTGTTTGGCGCCACCGGCTCCGTCGCGTATGCTGCGGATACCGCGAAGCCAACCTGCGAGACGGGCAAACCGATGAGCATCACCGCAAAACACTACTACCTCGACAACGTGCTGCTGGAGGCCGGGTTCAACGTCGACGGCAGCGTGGCGACGAGCACCCGCACCGAGCTGAAAACGCTGGAAATCAAAGACGGAAAGATCGTCGCCCTGCGCGACAACGGCAGCCACGCCGACGCTGCGCTGCCGCACTACGACGCGGGTAAAAAGCTAATGCTCCCGGCGATGCGCGACATGCACATCCATCTGGATAAAACCTTCTACGGCGGCCCGTGGCGCTCGCTGAACCGCCCGGCGGGCACCACCATTCAGGACATGATCCGCCTTGAGCAGAAGCTGCTGCCGGAGCTGCAGCCCTACACCCAGGAGCGCGCGGAAAAGCTGATCGACCTGATCCAGTCGAAAGGCTCCACCGTCGCCCGCAGCCACTGCAATATTGAGCCGGTTTCCGGGCTGAAGAATCTGGAAAATCTGCAGGCGGTATTAGCTCGCAGAAGCGCAGGCTTTGACTGCGAAATCGTCGCCTTCCCGCAGCACGGCCTGCTGCTGTCGAATGCAGAAAAGCTGATGCGCGAGGCGATGCAGGCCGGGGCGCACTACGTGGGCGGGCTGGACCCGACGAACGTGGACGGCGCGATGGAGAAATCCCTCGATCTGATGTTCCAGATTGCGCTGGACTACGACAAAGGGGTGGATATTCACCTGCACGAAACCAGCCCGGCGGGCGTGGCGGCGGTGAACTACATGGTGGAAACCGTGGAGAAAACGCCGGAGCTGAAGGGCAAGCTGACCATCAGCCACGCCTTCGCGCTGGCGACGCTCAACGAGCAGCAGGTGGATGAGATCGCCACCCGCATGGCGGCGCAGCAGGTGACCATCGCCTCCACCGTGCCGATTGGCACCCTGCACATGCCGCTGAAGCAGCTGCGTGAGAAGGGCGTGTTCGTGATGACGGGGACCGACAGCGTGATCGACCACTGGTCGCCGTACGGCCTGGGCGACATGCTGGAAAAAGCCAACCTCTACGCGCAGCTCTACATCCGCCCCAACGAGCAGACGCTCTCCCGCGCGCTCGGTATCGCCACCGGCGACGTGCTGCCGCTGAACGACAAAGGCGAGCGCGTGTGGCCGAAAGCGCAGGACGACGCCAGCTTTGTGCTGGTGGACGCCTCCTGCTCCGCCGAGGCCGTGGCGCGCATTTCACCGCGCACCGCGACGTTCCACAAGGGCAACCTTGTCTGGGGCTCGGTGGGCTAATGTGGTGCCGGGTGGCGCTGCGCTTACCCGGCCTACGGTTCGGAGATTTTGTAGGTCGGGTAAGGCGAAGCCGCCACCCGGCAATGCAGTATACTGCTATGCACATTCTTAAAGAGGGATCTGCCATGGCACAAAACATCTACGACAACCCGGCGTTTTTCGAGGGCTACGCCCAGCTTCCGCGCTCGGTGCAGGGTCTGGACGGCGCGCCGGAGTGGCCTGCGCTTAAGGCCATGCTGCCGGATCTAACCGGCAAATCGGTTGTTGATCTCGGCTGCGGCTACGGCTGGTTCTGCCGCGCAGCCCGTGAGCTGGGCGCAGCTGACGTCACGGGGGTCGATATCTCCGAAAAGATGCTCGCCCGCGCGGCGGAACTGACTCATGACGTCCAGATCCACTATCAGCGTAGCGATCTCGAATCGCTGGCGCTCAACGAGAACAGCCTCGATCTGGTCTACAGCTCGCTGGCGCTGCACTATCTGCCGGAGCTGGATACCCTGTTTACGAAGGTTAAGCGCGCGCTTAAGCCCGGCGGCAGCCTGGTCTTTTCGATGGAGCACCCGATATACACCTGCGCGAGCCGTCAGGGCTGGCTGACCGACGACAGCGGCGAGCGGTTCTGGGGCGTCAACCATTATCAGGAAGAGGGCCAGCGCGTCAGCAACTGGCTGGCGGACGGCGTTATCAAGTATCACCGCACGCTCGGCACCACGCTCAACGCGCTAATCAAGGCCGGACTGACGATCGATGAGGTCAACGAATGGGGCCCAACGCAGGCGCAGATTGACGCCTGGCCCGCGCTGGCCGAAGAGGCTGAACGCCCGATGCTGGTGCTCATCGCCGCCCGTAAGGCTCAGTAACCGACCCTGTACACCCGCCCGCTCTGTACGCCTTCCACGCTGCGGCGGTAGGCCAGCGCCACGGTGGCGGCGGGCACGCTTTCAAAGCCCGGGAAGAAGCCGTCGTACGCCTCGGCGGATTCGGTCAGCACCGTCGGGCTAATCAGGTTGATGCGAATGCCGCGCGGCAGCTCACAGGCCGCGGCGCGAACAAAGCCTTCCAGCGCCGCGTTCACCGTGGTGGCATTCACGCCCTGCGCGATCGGCTCGTGCGCCACAATGCCGCTTATCAGCGTAATCGAACCGCCTTCGTTCAGGTGGTGCTGGCCGGTCAGGGCCAGGCGCACCTGCCCGAGCAGCTTATCCTGCAGCCCCTGGTTGAAATCGCGGTCCTTCATGGTGGCGAGCGGGCCAAAGTGCAGGCCGCCGCTGGCAGAGACAATCGCATCCACCGGGCCAGTCTTTTCAAACAGCGCCTGCACGCTCTCCTGCGAGGTGATATCCACCTGATGGTCGCCCTGCGTACGACCGACGCGAATGACCTCGTGGCGACGGCTTAACTCTTCCGTAACTGCACGGCCGACCGTGCCGCTGGCACCAATAATCACGATTTTCATAGCAGACTCCTTAACGTTGTGAGCCTTCATTCTTTAATAAATAAAAAGTCAGATAAACTGGGCTAATGTTAGATAATTACTAACCAGGGGTTTGGAATATGGATAAGCTACGCGGCATGGAGACGTTCGTTGCGGTGGTGGAAAGCGGCAGCTTCACCAGCGCGGCGGCACGGCTGGAGATGTCGGCGGTGATGGTGGGCAAGTACGTTGCCCTGCTGGAATCCCGGCTCGGCACGCGGCTGCTGGAGCGCAACACGCGCCGACAAAGTTTGACCGATGCCGGACGCGTCTATTTTGAAGAGGCAAAGCGGGTGCTGGAGCAGGTCGTGATTGCTGAAAGCGCGGTGGAGCGCCTGCGTGCCGCACCCGCCGGCACCCTGCGCGTGACGGCGCCCACGTCGTTTGGCGGCTGCGTGATTGCGCCGCTCACCGCCACCTTTTTGCAGCGCTTTCCCGACGTGCGCGTGGAGCTGGATCTCACTAACCGGATGGTGGACCTGGTGGATGAAGGCGTCGATCTGGCGATCCGCATCGGTGACGTTCGCAACGACGATCTGGTGGCGAAATACCTCTGTCCGTACCGAATGGTCATTTGCGCCGCGCCGGACTATCTGGCCCGCCACGGTACGCCGCAAACCCCTGCCGATCTGGTGGATCATCTGTGCCTGTCCCACACGGTATGGACGGCGCGCAACGAGTGGCGGCTGCCGGGCGTGGAAGGGGAGGTGCGCTGGAAGCGGGACGCGATCTTAAGGTGCAACGACGGCTACGGACTGCGGATGGCGGCGAGAGCGGGAGCGGGGCTGCTGCTGCAGCCTGAGGTGCTGGTGGCGGAAGAGCTGGCGAGCGGAAAGCTGGTACGGGTGCTGGAGAAATTCACGCCTGAGCCAAGGCCGGTGCATCTGCTGTGGCGGCAGGATCTCCGGCCCCTGCCGAAGCTCACGCAGTTTATTGCGCATGTTGTGCGGTCTGTCATGCCCGATGGCGCTGCGCTTACCGGGCCTATAAAACCCGGTCCGTAGGCCGGGTCAGGCGAAAAGGGGGCTTAGAACCGGTAACCCACGCCCACGTTAAACCCGTTGATGGAACGATTGCCGTCCAGATCCGCGTTGGTGCCTTCGTAGCCAACGTTAATCGCCAGCTCTGGCGTTGGGTTAAACTGCACGCCCGCGCCGTAGGCGAAAGAGGTCGATTTTTCGGAGATGCTGTCCTTCTGGGTAAAGCCGTCGCCCGCGTTCACCCATTTGGTGTCGCCGTCCGCTTTGGCGTGTGCGACGCCGCCCAGCGCATACAGGGAAACGTACTCATTAATGCGGTAGGCCGGGCCCACCAGCAGGGAGTAATACTTTGCCTCAACGTGGTTTTTCACCGAATCAGAAGCAACATAGTAATGTTCGTCCTCATCGCCGCTCATGTAGGTGAATGAACCCATAACGCTCCACGGGGAATCCCACTCGTAGCGATACTGCGCGTTAACGCCGCGGATATTTTTGAAGTCTTCGATTTTGCTCTGCGCATAGCCAACGGAAACCGTCTGGTTATCCGCCAGCGCAGCGCCGCTCGTCAGGCTTGCCGCGATAATTACCGCCAGAGATATTTTTTTCATTTACCGTCATCCTTTCGTCGTTTTTTTTTTAATGATTGCCGGAACGCTCCGGCAGTACGGGCGCGGTAATCCGCGCCAGATAAGGTGATAAAGTTAGTTCGGGCACAGCCCGGTCGGCGCCTTTAGCGGGCCGCACTCATCGAAGCCATAGACCTTGTAGCCCTTGGCTTTCATGCAGCTGGAGATTTTCTCTTCTCTGGCAACCACTTCCTGAAGCGTTTGCCCTAGCCGGGCGCTGCCCCCGTTCCAGCTACCGTCATCCAGATTGGCGCGTCTGGGCACCCCGCAGCTGTAAAGATCTTCTTTACGCTGAGCGGTGTCGGTACGCCCGGTGTTATCCAGCTTCTGGAAGGTCTGGGCGTATTTCACGTACTGGTAATTGGATGAATCCTTACTGTCCACTACGCAGCCGGTGAGCAGGAAGGGCAACAGAAGAAGCAGGCTTTTTTTCATGGTTCGCTCACTCACTGAGAGGTTGAGAAAATAAACTGCAGCAGCTCAGGCGACACCAGCTCGCTCATGGCAAACGGTGTGGCAATTGGAATGGCTGCAATGGTCCAGGTATTGGCCGCCGTGGTAACCAGCGGGTTGCGATCCCGGCCGGTATTACCCGCGTTATCATAAAAACCGGGCAACTGACCGCCAACCAAATCATGGGTTCCGGCATAGCTTTCAACAAGATCGTCAAAGAATGAACCCGCTGAATAGGTCCACGAGCTCATCATCCCCACGCCGCCCTGGAATCCGCCGGTCGGGCCATAAAGCCCGTCAGATACCGTACGGTCTTCCAGCAGGGCGTCGAACGTCTTATGACGGTCATCCCCTTTGTACTGAACCCGGCCTCTGTCGTCGAGAATAAGGGCGTGATTGTTGTTCTCATCGTTTACACAGCGGATGTTGTTGTCGCCGCAGATGAAGTCGAGGCCAACGCGGACGCCCCCGAGCTTAACGCCGTCGTACAGTCCGTCGCTTGGGCCGGAGACATTGCTGATCACGTTACCGTCTTTATCGACGACCCCCGGGAAGATCAGGGAGTTTTTAAGCGTTTCCTCACGCATTTTCGTCGCCGCCAGCGACAGCGTGCCCTGGGTTATCGCAGCATCCGGCGACCCGGCAACGACACCCACCAGCGTTTGCAGGAAGCGGCGCTGATACTGCAGTTTGTATATATCCTCCATCGCAGCATCTTGCTTCGCTTTATCGCCGGTTTTGATGGCGTCCTGAAGAACCTTACGGGCTGCGGCCTGCTTGTCGTCGAGGTACTCGCCAATCTGACGATTCGCATTCTCTTTGAAATCGCGGGTGACGCTGACCTGAAGGTTTAGCTCTTTGAACACCTCGTCTTTGTCGAAATTGTTCTTAATCGCCCCGGAGTTCGCCGCGGCGGTCTCGGTGGTGATATCGGTCTTCACGCCCTCAATGGCCTGCTGCTGGCCGTCCGGGTTGGTGAGGGTGATATTGCTGGTGTTAATGCCGCTGCGGGTGGTACCCCTGTCGCTACCGCTGTCGTGGCCGATGCCGAAGGTCACGTTTTTATTCGTACCCGCGTCGGCGTTGTGGCTTACCGAGCCGCCAATGCCAAAACCGTTACCCTCAAATTCCGAGGTATTCTGCACGTCGCGCCAGCCCAGCGTGCCGGTACTGAACTGGTTTTTACCCGCCAGCTCGGCGCTCTCGCTGGAGGTGATGATCCCGCCGATCAGTTCGGTACGATCCTTCACGTTGATGTTGTAGCCATCGCCGCCCGCAAAGACGCCGGACTGCTCCTGCACCGAGGCGTAATTCGCATCCACCTTCGACTGACCATAGTTACCGGACGCCGCAAAGCCGTAGCCCACGGTGACCTGGCCGCCCATGCTCTTCTGCTCGCCTTTGTAGGTCATGGTGTCCTGCAGGCTCTCGATATTGAGGTTCTCAGCGGTGATATCCACCCCTTTGCCGAGGAGCTGCCCCCCGCGCAGCGTGGTGTCGCCGCCGCTGATAATGCGGGTCTGCCCGTCCATATCGCCCACGTGGCTGTTGCGCCAGGAGACTTCATCCCCGTTGCCGTAGCCTTTGCCTTTGTTTGCGCCAGCGGTAACGCCGAAGGATGCGCCGCCCTGGCCGTAGCTGACCGCGATCCCGGCGTTCCAGCCGCTGGAGTTATCGGTGCTGCGATCGTGGCTCTCCTGCTGCGCCGCCACGATATTGATGTCGTTATCGGCAAACAGCGTGGTGCCTTGCTTACCGCTCACGTCGGAGCCAACGATGTTGATATCCGACGTCTCGCCGCCGGTGGCGACCACCACGGCCTGCTTGCCGGCATTCACCTTACTTGCCAGCGCCGTGGTGCTGTCGTTGGTCTGGGTGTGCGTCTGCTTGCTTTGGCCGTAGGTCAGCGACACGCTCACGTTTTGCGCAGCGGCCTGGGCGCCGTTGGCCATCACGCCCTGCGCGGCGCTCATCATGGTGTTAGCGGCGCGCGCGCTGTCCCACGCGGCGTTGGCGGCGGCCAGCATATTGATGCGGTCGTTGTTGCTCTGCCCGATCTTCTCGGTCGACGCCATCACGCTTTGCAGCGCCTGTACGACCGGCACGTTCACCGCCAGGGTAAAGCCTTTCTGCTCCACGGTTCGTTTGTACTGCGAGGCGTAGGTGTTTTCCGCCGCCTCGATGGTGACGTTTTTCCCCTGAATGCCGACGTTGCCGTTTGGCGAGGCCACGGTGCTGCCGGTCTGGCGGTAGTCGTTACCCGCCAGCAGAAGCGTATCGCCCTGCAGGCTGCCGACCATCGACCCCTGACCCGCCAGCGCCTGGCTTGCCTGCTCGGTGGTCTCTTTGCGGGATCCCACGGTGAAGCCAATTCCGCCCGAACTCAGCAGGCCCGATTTTTTCTCTTGCTTCAGGTGCGTCTCGTCGTTGCGTCCGCCCATGCTGGTGAGCGTCAGATCGTTACCGGCGCGCAGCGCGACGTCACCCGTGCCGACGACGCTGCTGCCCGCTACGGTGAGATCCTTCCCGGCGCTGATGTTAACCGAATCGGCGCTCAGCTCGCTTCCCTGCACCGTTTGCCGGTCTACCGTATCGCGGGTTTTGGTGGTGGTTTTCGACAGCCAGCCGTTGCCGCCTACCACTTTATGACGTTCGTCGAGCTGGCTTTCGTTAAGCACGCCTTCGATGTTGACGTTGTTTTTCGCCGCCATGACCAGCGCGCCGTCGGAGGTGACGGATGAGCCCCGGACGTTAATGTCCTGACCTGCCGAGACGGCTACGCCGCCGGTGCCGGTGAGAACGCTGCCGTTACGATCGACGCTGCCCTGCCTGAGCGTGTTGTCCGCATCCCAGACCAGGTCGTCGCGGCTGGCGGTCGTGACCGTATTGAGATCCACGTTGCGTCCCGCAACCAGCTGCGCTTTGCCGTTCTCGCCGCTGGCGATCACCTGCGCGCCGGTCAGGGTGATGTCGCGCCCGGACTGCAGCGCGAGCTTGCCGTCGTCGCCCTGAACGTAAATGCCGGAAACGCTGTCGATGGTGGTGCGCGCGAAGCTATTTTCCCCGCTCACGCTCTGCGCGCTGGCGGTCGTGGTGGTGACGTTAATATCGCGCCCGGCGTTAGCCAGCACGCTGCTGTCGCCGACGATGGCTGCGCCGACGTTGTTGATGTCGGTCCTGGCATTCAGGCTGACGTCCGCCGCCCTGATGATGCCTGACTGGTTGGTAATGTTGTCTGCGTCCAGCTGCAGCACCTTGCGCCCGGCAATGGTACCGCTGTTGAACAGGTCGCCGTTGAGCTTCATCGACACGTTGTTCCCGGCAATCAGCGCGCCGGAGCCATCGATATCGCCCTGTTTAACCTTGGCGTACACCTGCGGAACCAGCACGGTCTGCATTGAGCCGTCCTGCATTTTGACCTGGGTGTTAACCAGCCAGACGATATCCCCGGTCAGCAGCGCCATCTGCTCTGGCGTGAGCGCCACGCCGAGCTTGAGGTTATAGGCCTTGCCGAAGGTAATGCCTTTATCCATTAACGACTTAAACTGCTCTTCATCGTTGCTGTAACCGTCCAGGTAGCGCTGGCCGGTGATGCCCACCACCTGCTCACGCACCAGCCGCTGCTCGTAATAGCCATCGCCCAGCCGCTTCAGCGTGTTGTCGCCATCGTCGGTAAACGCGTTTTGCATATAGTCGCTGCCGAGCCACTGGCGCTCGTTGGTAAAGCGCGGGTCGGTTTCGACCAGATACGGCACGTCCGCCGACGGGTTAACCTTAAACAGGCTGTTGTCCGGCAGGGTGGTGTTCGGGCCGATTATGCGGATGGCGCCATCGGCTGGCGTCACCTCAAACTCCTGGCCTGCCGGCGGCGTAACGGGTTCGCCCGGCTTGACGGTGTGCTGCGGCGCGGCGCTGACCCCCGCAGCCTGACCAATGTCGACGCCCGTGCCCTGCAGCACCAGCGGCGTGATGCTGAGGTTGCTGCCCTCCACGCTGCCGTTGCTGACGACCTGGCCCGGCTTCAGGGAGATGCTCTGAATGGCGGTTGGCGGGGTATACGCCGTGGCGCTGCGCCCCTGCTCGTCATCGCCTTTGTGACGGATGCGGTAGTAGTGGGTCACGGTGCCGCTGTCGGTGGTATAACGCACGCCGCTGACGTCGTCATTCTGCACGCTGCCCAGCTGGTCAATCAGCAGCGTGCCGCCCGCCACGACCTGGCTGTTGTCGTTAAACAGCCTGTCGCCCGTCAGGGTCATGCTGCCGCCGGAGAGGATCTTCGCCGGATCGCTCTCCTTAATCCGCGTTTCATCCACGGTGCGGGTGTAATCGTACTGGTTGAAATCGTCGTAGTTCGCGCCCGTATGTTCCGGCGTATTCAGGTTACGCAGGCCGTCCGAGGAGTTGCCGTCCACCCAGACGCCGTCGTCACCGGCCTTCCAGCGGCTGGTTGAGCCGGTGTGCTGATATTCGGTGAGCTGTTCCTGCGAAACCTGCACCACTTCGGTGGAGAAGTTATCGTTGATGTTATTGATCTGCGAGGCGGCAATCGCCATGTCCCCGGCGGACTCGATGGTGGAGCTGTGGTTATTAATCGCGCCCGCGCGCCCGGTCGCCGCGCCGCTTTCGTCCAGCGCGCCGCCAATCTGCATCGTACCGGCGCTGTAGATCAGGCCGTGTCCGACGTTGTTCAGCGTCTGTATGCCCAGATCCACGCGCTCGCGCCCGGCAAGCGTCGCCGCCGTGCCGTTTTCGGCCAGGTTGTTGAAGGTGATAGCGTTCACGCCCACGGCGTCACCGTAAATGCGCCCGGTACCGACGTTGGTCAGCGTATCGGCGTTAATGCGGGTGTGGATGCCGTCAATCAGGCCGTAGTTCAGCACGGTGCCGGTCGCGCTTAGCGTATTGCTCCCGGCGTTAATCTCGCCGCTGGCGGCGTTGGTGAGGCTGGCGCTCTGCAGGCTCAGCGCGCTGCCCGCGATCAGCCTGCCGCTGTTGGTGAACTCGCCCGGCGTGGTGAAGCTGAGGTTGCCGTTGGCAATGGTGCTCCCGCTGTTGTTCACTCCGCTTGCGCTACTCAGCGTCATATCCCCGAGCGACAGCAGCTGGCCGCTGGCATCAAGGTTTTGCGCCGCAACGCTGAGCGCTTTGCCAGCCTTAACCGTGCCGCCGGCGTTGATCAGATCCAGCCCGCTTCCGCTGAGATCCAGCGTACCGGCCGAGGCCAGCGCGCCTGCGCTGTTGTTCAACACGCCGCTGGCGCGCACGCTGAGGGCGTCATTCGCCAGAATGCTGCCGCTCTGGTTGTCGACGGCATTCGTGTTGACGGCGACGCTCTGGCCTTCCAGCCCCTGATTTTCACCAAGGGTGTTTTGGTTAACAAAGTTGAGGGCGTTGACCGTGACCGATTTGCCGCTGCGGATAAGGCCCGAGGCGTTATCCACCAGGCCTCTGGCGCTGTCGATCAGCAGATCGCCCACGGTCTGGATCTGCCCGCCGCTGTTTTGCAGGGTATCGCTGTGCAGGGCGGTGTTCGCGCTGCCAATCACGCGCCCCGCGCTGCGGTTGTCGATGCTGCTGGCGGCGATGTCGGCGCTATCCGCTGCGGCCAGCGTGCCCGCCTGATTGTTCAGGTTCCCGGTTGAGAGGTTCAGCGCGCCAAGGCTGTTAAGCGTGCCGGAGGCGTTATCCAGCGCCCCGGTGGTGACGTTCACGCCGTTGCCCTGCAGCACGCCGGAGACGTTGCTCAGCTGGCTTGCCGCGTTAAGGGACAGGCCGTCAGCCGCCGCCAGCTGTCCGGCGTTGTTGATCAGCGCGTCACCCGTGAAGGCAAGGCTGGTGCCGGAGAAGGTCGTCCCGTTGGTGTTATCCAGCAGGCTGCCGTTGAGCGTCATCGCGTCCACGGATTTCACCGCGCCGCCGCCGTTGTTCAGGGAGGCAAACGACGCGTTCAGGCGCTGGTTCGCGCCAATCTGGCCGAGAGTGTTATCCACATCGCCGCTGTTCAGCGTGAAATCACCGCTGCTGGCGAGGAAGCCGCTCTGGTTGTTCAGCGTGCCGCTCTCAAGGCTCAGCGCCCCCTGAGAGAGCAGGGAGCCGGACCGGTTGTCCAGCGTACCGCCGTTCAGCGCAAGGGTCGCGCCATCGGCGACAATCACGCCCTGCTGGTTGGTTACGCCCGACGCGGTGATGCGCTGGGTTTTGGCGGCTTCGATGCGGCCTTTGGTATTGTTGATGGTCTGCCGGGTGGCGATCTCGCCGTCACCGGCAACCGCAGAAATCAGCCCCTGCTCGTTGTTAAGCGAGTCGGCCGTCATGTGGTTTTTACCCGCGACGGCAATCACCTTGCCCTGGGTATTGTCGACGGACCCGGCGTTAATCTGCACGTTATTCGCCGCGCCCAGCGTACCGCCGGTATTGTCGAGCATCCTGCCGGTGCGAATAGTCAGCTCGCTGGCGTTAACCTTCGCGCGGGCCGTTTTCACATCCCCCGCGCCGCCCTCGATTTGCACGCGTTTTCCCTGCGTCTGGCTGTCGCTGAGGTCCACGCCCTGGCCGCTGGCGCTCAGGTTCCCGCCCGCCAGGGTTTGCCCGTGGGCGCTTAGCTGCCCGCTGGTGCTGAGCTGCAAATCGCCCGCATCGGCCAGCTTGCCGTCGCCTTTAACCCCGGCGGCCAGCACGCTCTCTTTGCTGCCGGTGAGGCTGGCGGCCTTGACCCGCACGTTGTTTGCCGCGGTCAGCACGCCGCTGTTAGACAGTTCGCCGGCGGTCTGGACGGTTGCGCTGTCGCTGGCGCGCACGGTGCCGCTGTTCTCAATGCGTCCGTCGGCGGTAATGATAACGTTGCCCGCCTGCGCGCCCATCGCCCCGGCGTTGCGTACGCCCACGCCGCGCTCGGTGCCGACCATGCGGATTTTACCCGCGTACATGCCGCCGAGGCTGGAGACGTCCACAGCCAGCTGGGGGCGTGCGGTGGCGTCATCGCTGCCTTTCTCAATCTTCTCATGGGCCGCATCTACCGTGTTGCGCCCGGTCGTGACCTTGAGGTCTTTCGCCCACAGCCCGGCGTTCACCTTCACCGAGCGGGCGATGATGTCGGTGTAATCCGCGCCGGAGGTATCCATCCCGGCGCCGTCCACCACCACTTCACCGCGATCGACCTTATAGCCCGTCAGCTGGCCGTCCTTCATCTGCGCCTGGCCGGTGGTCAGGGTGGCGCGGTTGGCGTTGATAAATCCGCAGCCGCTGCAGGTAATGCCCGACGGGTTCGCTATCACCACCTGGGCTTTTTTTCCCGCAACCTCAATCATGCCGTTCAGCCTGCTCGGATCGCGCGAGCTGACTTCGTTGAGAATAACTTTGGCTTCCCCTTTGGCGAGCCACGGGTTGCCCGCCACCATGCCGCCGAGGTTGGTCTGCACGTTTTTGTGGGAGTTGTTGAGGATGGCCCCGTTTTTATCCACGTCGAACCGGGTGTAGTTGTTGCGCGACACGCCCGCCTTCGATGGCGTCTGGATATTGACCTGCGGCGTGCCGTTGGCGCTTTTGATCACCGTCGGCTGCTGGTTTTTGGGCGCGCCGGTGTTGGCAACAATGGCGGCCTGCGCCGTGTGTACGGCACCCATCGCCAGCCACAGGCTTAGGCTGAGGGCGCTGACCTTGCCAATAATCTGGCTGTGCGTATGGCCAATGCCGGAAGAACGGGATGAACCGGCGCGGCCGGAGCGGGCGATGTCGGCCACCACCATCAGCATGCCGCGCGCTTTGTTAAAGACAATTCGGTACAGGTTCTTATTCATGGTTCGTTCCTCTAAACGCTTCCGGCAGTTTCACGGCGAGCGGGTGTTGCCGTTGCCACTCTCTTGCTTGTTCCCGGCTAACGCGGCTGCCGTGGAAAATCATGACGCGCTTGCCGCGCTCGGCGCCCCGGTGATAAAGCGCGCGGCAGACGTGGTCAGGGAAGATGTCGCGACACATCAGGGCGTACATCTGCGCGGTATGCCCGAAGGGGGCGATCCAGTCGCAAAACCAGATCCTGTCCCCGCTGTCCCAGTCCTCTTCCTTCATCTCGATCGACGGGCGGGTGAGATAGCGGGCTTCCGACTCCTCGTTGAGCCACGCCCAGCTGAGGAAGAACACCGGACGATTGTTTTCCGAAATAAGCACATACTGCCCGCGCTTGATGATGGGCAGCAGCAGCGTCGGCAGGGCGTGCAGCGGGGCATCCCGGTGCATCGGGGAGTGCATCCACAGCCAGACGGTTGCGCCCAGCACCTCGGCTTCGCTCTCTTCGCCGCCGAGCATCAGCGGGGCTTTGATATCCAGATTTCCGATGCGCATCACCAGCTCCAGTTGAGGTTAAACCCGAGGGTCAGGTTGCTGGTGGTGAACCCGTCTGGCTTCGAGAACGGTGTTCCTGCGAACATGTCATAGCCGGTGTTGAAGGCGCTGCCGCGCAGGCCCACCACGCCGCCTGCCAGATGTTTGCCGATCAGATAATCCGAACTGTAGCCGCCCACCTCGCCGTAATCCGCGCCGAGATACAGCTCCTGATTCGGCAGGGGGGTGCTCCATGCCAGATCGTTACGCACGTACCAGCCGTGGCTGGCGTTCAGGGTGCGCTCGCCGTCAAAGCCGCGCACCGTCCAGCGGTTGCCGATGGCGAACTGATCCTGCGGCGTCAGCGGCGTGTTGCTGATCTGGCGCAGGTACTGCACGTTGTAGCGGAAGTTCTGGGTGCCGATGTCGAACGGCAGATCGAGCTGGGCGTTCAGTTGGGCGATCTTGCCCAGCGCGGTCGCTTCGCCGAACGTCTCTTCCGGCGCTGGACGCGCGCCAAACCAGCGGGTGCCGCGCTGGTAGCTGATGCCCGCATCCAGCGTGGCCTGGCCAATGTAGTGGCGATGTTCCAGCCCTACGCGCCAGCCCGCCGTCTGGCGGCGCTGGACGCCGACTTCGGTGTCTTCGATATAGTTACGCGTTTCGCGGGCCAGCACGTCATAGGTGAAGGTAGTTTTCTGCGTGCCGCTGCGGTGCAGGACGCGGCTGAGCTGCACGTCCAGGTTTTTGCTTTTCCCGCTGTAGCGGTAGTCGCCGTTCAGCCCGGCGACGGTCTGGTGATAGTCGTAATCGCTGCCCGTCACGCCGAGCATCCAGTAGCCAAAAGGCACAGAGTAATGCGCGGTGTAGTTTTTGCTGCCCTTGCCGCTCTTGTCATTCAGGTCGTGGCTGGCGGAGACGTACAGCAGATCGCTCAGCGAGAAGGGGTTATCCAGCGACAGCGTAACGCCGCCCTGATAGCGCCCGGTGGTTTCGGTCCCGGCATCGTCCAGCGACAGGCCCAGTCGCCACATTTTGCTCTGCCTGCGGGTGATGACCACGTCGCTCTCACCGGGTTTTTCGCCCGGCAGGATCTCCATGTTCGCTTCCACCGTCGGCAGGCGCTGCAGGTTTTCGAGCCCTTGTTCGATATCGCGCAGATCAAGCAGGTTGCCCTCGTGCGCCGGGAACGTGCTGTAGAGCTGGATGTAATCATCGCTATCCTCGGTCAGCTTCACGTGGCGAATGTAGCCCGGCACGACGGTCAGCTTCAGGATGCCGCTTTTCAAATCCTGAGAAGGGGCCAGCACGCGGGTGGTGATCCAGCCGTGATCGACGATGCGGTTTTGCATCGTGCTCATCAGCAGGTTGATCCCTTTTCCGCCCAGGCAGCGCCCCTGTGCCTGATCGGCCATGCGCTGCAGGGGCAACCAGTGGGGCAGGGCATCCTGACCGCTCAGCTCCACGCGGGTTATCGGGAAGCAGGGCGTTTCGGTGGGAAAGTTAATTTTGCCAAAACTGGAGGAGGGCTCTGAGAGGCGCACGTCGGGAACCGGCGGCGTCAGCTGTTGTTCGAGTGCCTTCTGGCGTTGCTGCTGGATAATAAACTGATTATCCGGCTCAGCAGCATGGGCAGAAAGCATTAAAAACAGGCCAGTGGCTGACGATATTATTATCGCTTTAGTGTGTCGGGCTATCATCGGATGTTCCGCGCTGTGTAAGAAAAAAGGATGCAATGTGAATTTATGTAAGATTGTTTAAATATTGGCGAGGTAATAAAAGGGGGATTAATCCTAAAGCTCGGAAAAGTCCGAGCGGGAATATCCTTAAATTTGGTAGTTCTGGTCATTAAGGAAAATATATTTGCGTTTAGGAGGATATATCCAATAGCCCGCAGGGTTGTTGTGGCTATAGCGGAGCGACGCCTCAGCGCGTGCGAAAAGGAGTTATCAAAGCCGCAGACATGTGCTACTAAGACGGAGCACATCATAAAAAATAAGGTTAGATAAGAATGTCTGTCAATAAACTCGCCAGCAGCGCGCAGGGCCTGCAATCATCAGCCATCCGTGAATTATTAAAACACAGCAAAATGGCGGGCGTGATTTCGCTGGGCGGCGGTATTCCCAATCCTGAGCTTTTCGATCACGAAGGCCTGAAAATGGCCGCTGATGCCGTCTTATCCCAGCACTTTGGCGAGGCCTTTCAATACGGGCTGACCGAGGGCGTGCCGGGGCTGCGCGAGGAAATTCAGAAGATCTGCGCCGGGCGCGGTATTTCCTGTCACGCTGACGACGTGGTTATTACGTCCGGTTCGCAACAATCTCTCGACGTCCTGGCGCGCGCATTAATTAATCCGGGCGATATTGTCGTCGTAGAACGTCCTACTTATCTGGCCGCGCTGCAGGTATTTGGCCTGGCGCAGGCGCAGTTTGAATCCGTGGGCACCGACGGGGATGGAATGATTGTCGACGAGCTCGAAGCGCTGGTGGCAAATAAGACCATCAAAGCGGTCTATATCGTTCCGACGTTTGGTAACCCCGGCGGCGTAACGCTTTCTGAAACCCGCCGTAAACAGCTGGTGGAATTATCTAAACGCTATGACTTCGTTATTATTGAGGACGACCCGTACAGCGAAATCAGCTATACCGACGACGTATTCCGTCCGCTGATTGCGCACGCCAAAGATATTGGCAACGAAGATAACGTGGTCTATACCTCCACCTTTTCGAAAATCCTCGCGCCGGGAACCCGCGTGGGCTGGGTGCTGGTGCCCGAGTGGCTGAAACGCGCGGTGGTGAATCTGAAGCAAACCACCGACCTGCACACCAGCACGCTCTCGCAGCTTATGACCTACGAGTATCTGAAAACCGGCCGCCTGGCCGGGCAGATCGCGACGATCCGCGAGGCATACCGTCAAAAATACCGGACCTTCGCAAGCGAGCTGGAGGCGGAGCTGGGCGATGTGATGTCGTTCCACAAGCCGAAGGGCGGGATGTTCCTGTGGGCGAAAATGAACAACGGCATCAACACGACGCGCTGGCTGGAAAAAACCTTAGGCAACGGCGTGGTGTTTGTACCGGGTGAGTTCTTCTACTGCAGCGCGCCAGACCATGCGACGCTGCGTATGTCCTTCGTGACGCCAACGGATGAACAGCTGAAAGAAGCGGTAAGACGTTTGAAAGCGTCGCTGTAATACCGCGCGGGGGATGATTCTGCATACAATTTAATCGATGAAGGCGAAACAGTGTTTTAAAAACTTCACGTTAACTTGCGCAGGATCATACCTCTGGCATGTTTTTGGATTGTATTCGAATAGTTATACCTAAATTAACATTTTCTAACTAATTCATTCCGCATGAATTTTTTGTGAGGATCGCACTTTTTGTATTATCATTTTTAGGATTACTCTTACACTTGCTGCCCATATTCTTATTTGCATCTCAATCACTTTGATCTGAATAATGTCTCATGGAATAAGCACGGTGGTTAGATAGTTTTTGGCAATAGCACAGGGTTAAATCTATTCACAGGCTTTATTCCCGGAATATTATACATGGATCAGTATAAGGTTACGGACGATGATTATTTGTGTATCTGATAATGCCTGGTTCAGGATTGGGCTTAAAGAAATCGTACAAACCTGTCCGAAAGAGAAACGTGAACTCAGCTTTTTGAGCTTTAAAAAAGCGTACAGCATACTGAGTGATTTTGCGACCGACTCGCCGGTGACGATAATTATTGATTATTATATCGCCGATCATGGGTTATTACTGCTGCTATTAAAGTTAAAGCGTAAGAACGCGTTTGATAATATTCTCATTATTACCACCCATGAACGTATTGTTGACATTACCGAGAATATTTTGCTGGACTCTGTTGCGGATATTTTAATTGATAATAGCGAGTCGCGTGAAAAAATAGGCCGTTTTATGATTAAAGATAATGCGGGGCAGATTATTTCTAAATCCATCACCAACCGAACCTGGGCGATGATTAAGAAAAACTCAAATCTGACGCATCGGGAAATTGATCTGATGCCGTTTTTTATTACAGGGAAAGGTAATAAAGAGATCTCCCGGCAGGTGGATATCAGTGAAAAAATGGTGAGCATTCACCGGCGCAATATTTATACCAAGCTGCACGTTGATAGCCTGACGGGGCTGTATAACTATCTCACCACGGATATCAAAATGAGCTGAGAAGGATGCTCAGAGGGAAATGATTCGCTGTAATGTGCTACAAATTTAATACGTCATCGAGAATTGAATAACTTCATCGTTAATCGCCAGTTATATCGTCTTAAAAACAGAAGGAGCTGTATATGAAATTGAAATCACTTTGCGCGGCAATGGTTGTTATGGGTCTCGCTACCTCTTTTGCCCATGCGGCAGACGGCAAGCTCAAGTTTATTGGTAAAATTGGATCGTCAACCTGCCAGATATCGGGCGGTGCGGCAGCAGAAATCGATGTGCCAATGGGTACGGTGCCGGTTGAAAGGTTGCAAAGCGATGCCGAAGGCCCGGAAGTCGGCTTTGCCATCAATATGACGAACTGCAAACCGGGTACTTACTATCTGGTTCTCGACGGCGTGAGTCCGTCTGGTCAACAGAACATTCTTGATTTAGAAAACGCGGGTGATGCTTCTACGGCGAAAGGGGTGGGGATTAAAATTAAGGATATTGCCGATAAAAATATCACCCTATCCAAAACCCTTGATAAAGATGATGCCAGCATCACCATTACTGAGGCCGATAACGGCGGCGGCACGTTTTATCTGAAAGCAAACTATTTTGCCTACAACCAGAGCGCGTTAACCTCCGGGGAAGCAAACGCAACGGCCACCTTTACTATCGTACAACAGTAATATTAACGGAAGCAGGCCCGACGGGCCTGCTGTTAGGGTGGTAGCATGAAGTCACTCGCATTTATTCTATTGGCGTTATTTTCCGCATCGTCTTTTTCTGCCGTGCAGATTGAAAGCTCACGCGTTATCTATTCTGGCGAATATAAATCTGCCTCCCTGACGCTGCATAACGCATCGGAGAAAAATTATATCGTTCAGACCTGGCTCGATGAAGATGCTGATAAGCCAGGCAAAGAGATGGTCGTCACGCCGCCCGTTCTGAAAGTCAAACCCGACCAGAGTGCGGTATTGCGTTTTATCTATTCCGGTAAAGGACTGCCGACCGATCGTGAAAGCCTGTACTGGATTAACGTTCAGGAAATTCCCCCGCGCGCCAGCGAGCCGAACGTGATGCAGCTGGCAATCCGGACGCGCCTCAAGCTGTTTTATCGTCCAGCGGGCTTAAACGCCAGGCTTGAGGATCAGGTGAGTCATTTAACGTTCGTAAAGAACGCAGGCAATGTGGTCGTCAAAAATAACGGGCCGCTGCATATCAGCCTGAGTCAGCTAATTATTCAACCTCCTCAGTCGCAGCTGTTAAAACTGACCGCGCCGATGATTTCACCTTTTAGCAGTGAAACCATTACGTTTCCAAAAGGATCGCGGATCGTTGGCTTAACCTATATCAATGATTATGGCGGCATTGCTGACGTCAAAATAAATTAAGCCATCGTTGCGGGTTAGTTAATAATGTCATGGATGAACCATTATGCAACGAGCATGGATACCCTTATGTGCGCTCACCTCTTTGCTGGTTACCGGCAGCGAGTGCGCGGCGCAAAGTGAATATAACACCTCATTCTTTCACGGTAGCGGGGATCGGTCTTTCATTAATTTGATTGATCCTGATTCGGGCATTATTCCCGGAACCTATTCACTCGATATATATGTAAACCAGAAGCTGGTCGATCAGCGCGACGTCGAGATTGTGCGGGATAACGCCGATAAATCGCTTCGCCCCTGCATCAGCGCAGAACAGCTTCGCGACTGGTCCGTCGCCATTCCCCCTCAAGACGATGAGCGCTGTTATCCCCTCGAAAAGCGGATGACGGGGGCATCGATGGGCTTCACGATGGCGGAGCATCGCCTGGATATTCAGGTGCCCCAGCTTAGCATGCACACCCAGCCGCGCGGGGCGATCCCGTCTACGCGTTACGACGACGGCATTAACGCCGCCTTTGTAAACTACAACCTGGTGGCAAACAACGTCAGGAGCAGCGGCCAGGAGAGCCAGTACGCTTATCTTTATCTCAATAACGGCATCAATATCGGCGCGTGGCGCTTTCGTCATATGGCGAACCTGACAAAGCGAAGCGGGGAGGAGAGCCACTGGCAAAACGTCTCGTCCTGGGCGGAAAGGGCGCTTCCCTCGCTCAAGAGCCGCCTGCTGTTTGGGCAGGCGAGCACCGGCACGGTGTTATTCGACAGCATTCCTTTTCGCGGGGCGCAGCTGGCCTCGGAGCCATTGATGCGCGCGGAGAGCCAGTCGCGCTATGCGCCGATTGTCAGAGGCGTGGCGGAAAGCAACGCCCGCGTGGAGGTGCGGCAGAATAAATACCTGATCTACTCCACTAACGTACCGCCAGGCCCGTTCGCTTTTGACGATATTGTGCCGGTCAGCCAGAGCGGCGATCTGTTCGTGACGATTATCGAAACGGACGGACGCAAAACCAATCTGGTGATCCCCTATACCGTCCTGCCGGGCCTGGTGCGCAAGGGGCAGTGGAACTATGACGTCGCCGCGGGGAAGTACCATGACGGCGCGAATGGCTATGCCCCGGGATTTGCGGAAAGCCAGCTTTCCTACGGGATAAGCGATACGATCACCCTGTCTGGCGGCCTGCTTTCCGCCGAGCACTACCAGAGCGCGGCGCTGGGCGTCGGTCAAAATATGGGGCATTTTGGCGCGGTGTCGGTCGATCTTGCCTTGTCGGATACGCGTCTGGCGCGCGGTGATGCCGAGCAGGGGGGCAGCGCCCGCTTTCTCTACGCCAAGTCGTTTTTGGATTCCCGAACGGATTTCCAGGTGGCGGGCTACCGTTACTCGTCCTCCGGCTATTACGATTTTCAGGAATCGGTTCAGGAACGCCGCCGCTGGGACAATGGCCGGTACAAAACCTATTACTGGGACGACACCCGCCTGGACGATCCTGAGTGGGTGGTTTCAAAGCCTGAGGTCAGCTATGACGCCAGCTATGCCACCAAAAAATCCCGGCTGGATATCTCCATGAGCCAGCAGATTGGCGAGATAAGCCAGTTTTATCTGACGTTCAGCAGGCAAAATTACTGGAAAGGGGCCAAAACGGATACCTCCGTACAGTCGGGGCTCACCTCGCGGCTGGGTAACGTGACCTGGAGCCTTTACTATCAAAATACCCGTAACCATTACGCCTCGAATGACAGCAGCATCAACCTGCGGCTGTCGCTGCCGCTGAGCCTTGGCAGCCATCCGGCGACGGCGACCACGGATCTCCATGCCGATCGTGCCGGAAACGTCTCCTCTTCAGCCGGGCTAAGCGGGTCCATGCTGGAAGATAACCGCCTCAGCTATGCCGTGCAGGTAGAGCAGAATGATTCAGAACGCACGGCAGGCGACATGAGCATGGGCTACCGGGGCGGTGCCGGGAACCTGTGGCTGGGCTACTCCACGGCGGAAAATATGCAGCAGACGAGCATGAACCTCTCGGGCGGAATCGTTGCGCACCGCGGCGGGGTGACGCTATCGCAGCCGCCGGGCACCACGTTTAGCTTAATTGAAGCGCAGAACGCGGAGGGCGTGGGCGTCATGAATCAGACCGGCGTGCGGATCGACGCGTCGGGCTATGCGGTTGCGCCAAATGCGATCCCGTACCGCAACAACACCTGGTCGTTAGACACCCGTGATTTCCCGGACGATCTCGACGTGCCTCTGGCGACCCAGAATAACGTGCCTACCCGTGGCGCTATCACCCGGGTGACGTTTGAAACCTGGCGAGGGGAGAGCGTGCTGATCCACAGCAGGCGACCGGATAACAGCGTTCCACCGGTTGGGGCGCAAGCCTACAGCCGGGGCGATCGTAACAACGGCATCGTCGGAACGGATGGGGATATTTTTGTCTCTGGCGTAACGGCAGGGGAGACCATCACGATCCGCTGGGGCGAAGGGGCGGATGAGCAGTGCCGCATCCAGCTGCCAGACGGGCATCCGGTTGACCAGGCTGGCGCGGGATACCGTGAGATCGCCGCCATTTGTCGATAAAGGAGAAGGTAATGCAATTTCAAGGACGACACATACTCTACGCCGCCGTAGTGTTTTGCTTCGGGTTATTTTCTTCAACCGTGATGGCCCTGACCTGCAAGGCGCAGGGCTCGGTGAGTCAGTATGTGGCTATAGACAGCGTGATCAAGGCGTCCGTGGGGGATTTTGGCACCAACACCAAGATATGGGTTTCCGCGCCGATTACGGCGACGTTTACCTGTTCCGATACGGATAATTTCCCAAAAGGGGAAAGCGCCTTTTTATGGCTGGATCCGAAGGATGCGGTGAAAAATGTTCACAACTCGCTGGAGATCGGCATCACCTTCAGGAACGTTGATTACAAGCTGAAGAAGGGCGACAAGATCGAAATCGGTCCCGGCACGATGTGTACGCCTGACGGGAAGGGGGGCTGCACCTCGAAGGCCACTTCGCAGACCTTTTCCCTGACTTATCAGGTGTATATTAAAACGACGGGGCTGCCTGCTGCGTCGGATGGCAAGGTGATGGGCGACGTCAGCCTGTCGCTCTTTCAGGTGGATGGCGTAGGCGGCCTGCGGGGTGGAACTGTCACTCAGGACGGCAACTTTAACCTGACGATCACCGGGCTGGATAAAATCACCTTCCTGGCCTGCACGCCAAAAGTGATGCTGGTGCCCGATACGCTCGACTTTGGGGTCATCAACGGCAGCTGGGCCACGCCGGGGAAAATTGAGAAAACCAAACCTTTTACCCTGCAGGTTGATTTGACCCGCGAAGCCAGCGGTAAAACCTGCACCGGCGAGACGCTGCTCATGACCCTCGGCTCGACGAATCCGGTTAAGGATGGCGCGATTATCATGCCGGCGACGAACAGCGGCTTTGGCTTTATCATTTCCGCCAACAGCCTGATGGAGCCGCGCATCGCCTTGAACACGCCGCAGACGATAGGGGTAATTAGCGGCGATCGGCTTACGCGAGATTATTACGCGGGGTTTGTCTGGACGACGAACGCGCCCCTGTTAGGGGATTACAGCGCGACGGCCACCTTCACCGTAACGTTCAGGTAACGCCGTCGGGACTGCACCTGAGTTTAGAGGAGGCCTTTCTGCGCGAAGGTGACGCGCGTGGCCTCGTTCAAATCCAGCGATTTCAACGACGCCGGGCGCACCCAGGCAATTTCCTGAAACTCTTCGTTGAAGGTTACGCTGCGGTTGGCGCTGATGCAGTCGAAGATCAGGTAAATCATATAAATTTCTTCCGTGGTGCCGTCGGCATAGGTTTTCACCCGTATGTCATCGCGGAAGGCCCAGGGCTTCACCTCGGTAATCTCCAGCGCGTCCCCCAGCTCCTCGCGGATTTCGCGGCGCAGCGCCTGTTCCATCGTTTCGCCGGGCTCCATTCCACCGCCGGAGAGCGCCCACTGGCCGGGGAACACGCCGCGATCGTCGGCCATTTTGCACAGCAGATAAGCCCCGTCGTTCTGAATGATGGGGCAGACAATAGAACGTTGACGCATGGTTTCTTCCTGAAAGATGAGTAAGTTAACACCGTGCCTTTTAGGCCACGTCGGGCTGGCCTGATTTTCGTTTTGCAATGATTTCAGCCGCTGTCTTAATACGGCTTAACTCTTCCTGAGTCCGTGAGTCAGTTTGCGCTTCCCATATTTCAACGTTGAGCTGCAGGTTCAGCCAAAACTCAATCGTGGTATCAAACGCTTTAGCCAGCCTGATCGCCATATCAGCAGTTAGTTTACGATTATTATTGACCAGAGCGCTGATGGTGTTTCGGTGCACGTTAAGCATGTCTGCAAGGTCGCTAATTTTCAGATTGAGCGGCTCAAGATATTCATATTGCAAGACATCGCCCGGCGTGGTGGGTTTGCGTAGTGCCTGTTGTAGAGTCATATGGGATACCTCATTTGTGTGGCGTGTACTTGTGTGCTGAGAGGTAGAGATCGTTTGCTTTGCCCTCTGTCCACCGGAAAACCAGCCTGTATTGCCTGTTTACGCGAATTGATGAAAATCCTGCGAGTGGGGGATTCAACAATTCATACATATTCCCTGGCGGGGATCTTAGATCCCGGTGAGAGGTTGCTGCGTTGATGATATCTAGCTTTCTCGCCAGGGCAGATTCCAGGCTCGCTGGAATGATGTTGCATGATTTTCCATAGAGAAAGAAATCCATAAGCCATTGATCGCGAAAATGATTAATCATAATACTGGTTAGCTCCGATCCGTGAAGCTGAGTGGATATTAATGCACTCCCGCACTGTGCGCAAGTGCAATATTTGGTGCGAGAATAATATACCTGGAGTAGGACTTGAGGAAAGCCGACGGCGACATAGAAAGATGATTCTTCGAGGCGGATTCAGGGAATATGTATACGATTGCCGATTTTCCCCTCACCCTAACCTTCTCCCCAGAGGGGCGAGGGGATTGATTGTGCAGTTTGAGGTTTTGTAGGCCGGGTAAGGCGTAGCCGCCACCCGGCAATGTATCACCGCTCCCTCAGCGCCTCTTTCGCCCGGTTAAACGGCTTGATCATATAATCCAGCACCGTTTTTTCCCCGGTCTTGATATCCACCGTCGCGATCATCCCCGGCACGATCGAAAAATGCCTGCCCGCCTTATTCACCAGGTAATCCTGGCTGGTGCGGATAAACACGCGGTAGTAGAACACTTCAGGCTTGGCCTCGTCCTGAATGGTGTCCGGCGAAATGGTTTCGACCACGCCGTGCAGCCCGCCGTAGATGGCATAATCGTACGCGGTGATCTTCACCAGCGCTTCCTGGTTAGGGTGGATAAAGGCAATATCGCGCGGCGACAGGCGGGTTTCAATCAGCAGATGATCGTCCACCGGCACGATCTCCATCAGCTCTCCGTTGGGGGGAATGACGCCGCCGATGGTGGTGACTTTGATGTTTTTCACGATCCCGCGCACGGGCGATTTCACCGTCAGGCGCGTGACGGAGTCCTCACGCCCCTTCAGTACCGCCGACACCATATCCACTTCCGCGTTGGCTTTGGATAACGCTTCGCGGGCCTGCACGTAATACTGCGAGCGCACGTCGGTCAGCTTCAGCTCCAGGTCGCTTTTTTGCCGCTGCAGGCGCAGCACTTCAACGTGGCTCGCCGCGCCGGTTTTTACCAGACGCTGGGTGATCGCCAGCTCTTTATTCGCGAGATCTAACGCTGCGCGCAGCTCGCGCTGGGTATCCTCCAGCTGCGCGCGGCGGGAGTTGTAGAGCCGGGTTTCGGCGGCGATCAGATCCGTCCATTTCGCCAGCGAAGGGGGAAACTTCAGCGGCAGATCGTTCACCTCGGCGTATAAACGCACGCTGGAGGCCAGCGATGCCCGATAGCGCGCGGCGCTCTCCCCAACGTTCGATTCCGATCGCGTCGGGTCCAGCCGCGCCAGCACCTGTCCGGCCTGCACCTGATCGCCCTCGTGAACGTTAAGCTCGGTCAGAATACCGCCGTCGAGCGACTGCAAAACCTGCTCGCGCGAGCTGGGGATCACCTTGCCCGTTCCGGTTGAGACTTCATCCAGCACGCCAAACCACGCCCAGATCCCAACGGCAACAAACAATAACAGAGAGAAGATGACGATCCGCCGCGCGCCGGTGTAGCCGCTTTCGGAGTCGAGCGCGTTGTCCAGGTCGTCCATGGCGGCAACGTCACGCTGATTGATTTTCATTTTTCCACTCCCGTCCGGTTGCCTGCTGCTGTTGCTGCATGCGGCTGTTGCTCAGCGCCTGCGCTTTCGGGGCGTCCATTACCAGCATGCCCTCTTTCAGTACCACTACGCGCTCGACCAGCTCCAGCACCGGCACGCGGTGGGTGGCGACGACAAGCGTGCGGTTGCCGAGCCAGGCCCCCAGACGCTGGATAAATTCCCGTTCGGTGTGTTCATCAAGCGACGCGGTGGGTTCATCCATCAGCACGATATTCGGGTCGCGCAGGAGCATGCGCGCCAGCAGGATAGACTGCCGCTGCCCGCCCGATAACCCCACGCCGTTCTCCATAATCGGATAGTCCAGCCCCTTCGGCAGCTTCTGCACAAAGCCCGCTGCGCCGCACATCTCCAGCACCTCGAAGATCTCTTCATCCGTGGCGCGCGGCATGCCGAGCGTGATGTTCTCCCGCAGGCTGCCGTAAAACAGCCGCGCGTTCTGGGTCATAAAGCCGACGTTACGCCGCACGTCCGCCACGTCCAGATGCGGCAGGCTGAAGTTGTCGAGCCGCAGCTCCCCTGCGGCCAGATCCATCCCCCCGGCCATGGCCTGCAGCAGGGTCGATTTGCCCGCGCCGTTGCGCCCGAGGATCGCCACTTTCTCACCCGGCCTGATCTCCAGGCGGTTGATGCGCAGCGCCATGCGCGGATCTTCCGGGTGATAGCGGAACTGCGCCTGCTCGAACAGGTAGTGGCCGCGCAGCACGTCCTGGCGGATCGGCGTCTCTTCGCGCTGGTTTTCGGTGGGCAGCTGCATGATGCTGTCCAGACCTTCCTTCGCCGCTTTCACCTGCTGCCAGCGGGCGAGCACGCCGCACAGGGTCGCCATCGGGGCGATCATGCGCGAGGCCAGCATCGAAGCGGCCACCACCGAACCGGTGGTTAAGGTGCCGTCGATCACCATGGGCGCACCGACCACGATGACGCCTGCGTAGACGAGACTCTGGATGGTCATCCCCCAGCTGATCAGGTTTTGCGTCAGCTCGCGGGTGCGCAGGCCGGACTCTGCGGTGATCTGGATATAGCTGTTCCACTGCTGCAAAAAGCGGTTTTCCGCCTGCATCAGCTTAATGTCCTCCAGCCCCTGCACGCTCTCCACCAGCACCGCGTTGCGCAGGGTGGATTCATGCGCGGACTGCTTCGCCAGCTCCGCCAGCTTCTTTTGCAGCAGCAGGCCGGGGAGCACCATGATCACTGCCGCGACCGGGGCGATCCACGCCAGCTGCGGAGCGATGATCGCCAGCACCACCACGAACAGGAGGAAGAACGGCAGATCGACAATGGTCGAGATGGTGGAGGAGGTGACCATCTCGCGGATCTGCTCCAGCTCGCGCAGCTGCGAGATAAAGCTGCCGGTGGAGCGGGGGATCGCGCTGTTGCGCAGGCGCAGGGCGTGGCCGAATACGCGATCCGACACCCGCAGATCCGATCGCTTGCCCAGCAGATCCATAATGTGCCCGCGCGCCACGCGCAGCACGAAGCCAAACAGGGTAGCAATCAGCACCCCGATGGTCAGCACGTAGAGCGTGGGGTAGGACTGAGCGGGGATCACCCGGTCATACACCTGCATGGAAAAGACAATCCCCGACAGCGACAGCACGTTGATAAACAGCGCCGCCAGCATCACCCAGCTGTAGGGGCGGAGGTCGCGCATGACCAGGCGATAAAGCCAGTCCGGGCGGTATTTGGAGATATAGGCATCAACGCGGCTGTCCTTCAGCGCCGCCAGCGGGCGCAGGGCGATAACGTGGCGGATGGCGGGCAGCATCGCGCTCATCGACAGGCGGTTGGTGTGCGTTTTGCCGTCGAAAAAGATCACCTCAAGGGTGTCCTCGCCGTCGAAATGCTCGATGACGCCGATTTTGCCTTCGTCCAGCGCCACGACTACCGGCAGCCGCCAGCTGTTGATGGACTGCTGATCCGCCGTGAGCAGCTGAAACGACAGCCCGGCCTCGCGGGCGAGCTGGGTCAGCGCCGGAACCATAGGTTTACCCTTCAGCCACGGGGCGCCCGCGATCAGCGCCCCGGGCGAGCAGGCCACGCGGTAGCGGGTGGCGACATAGCCAAACGCCTGCGCCCACTGTTCCAGCTCCTCGTCCGTTACGATCTCACCCTGCGGGATGTCACTTTGCTTCATGGCTGGATCTCCACGGTCTGGATGGTGCGGTTGTCAAGATCGAAGGAATGGCGCAGGCGTCCGGTGTTGTACAGGCAGTTCAGCTGAAGCTGATGCAGCTGTCCGGCGGTCTGCTGCTGGGTGAAGCGCGCCTGGTAGACCTCCTGCTCGGCGTTGAGGACGTCGAGCAGCGGGCGCGAGCCGAGATCGAGATACTGCTGCTGATAAAGCTCGCGGGTGCGGGCGCTTAGCGCCTCCTGGCGTCCCTGAATTTGCAGGGTGCTCATCAGGCTCATGACCTGGCTGCGGGCTTCCAGCAATTTTTGCCGGACGTCGAGGCGCGTGCGCTGAATGGTGGACTGCGCGGATTCCACCGCATGTCCGGCAGCGTTACGCCTGGCGGTGAGGCCGCCTCCCTGATAGAGCGGCATCTGCACCTTTACCCACGCGGAATACTGAGTGCGGTCCCGCGTCTCGCTGCCCGCGTAGCGGTCGTTAAGGTAGTGGCGCACTTCCGGTTCGAGCGAAATGGTCGGCGTCATCTGCGCGTTGGCATTGTCCAGGTTGGCCTGCGCGACGTTAGCCTGCGCCCAGGCCGCCAGTACGGCGGGCACCAGACGATCGTCCGGCTCGGCGATGTCGCAGCTGCGGGCCAGGCTTTGCGGGAAGTCGTTGCTGACCTCGTTCAGGTTGTTCCAGCCGAGAAAGCTCATCAGCGTGGCGCGGGAGCTGTCGAGGCTGGCCTGATACTGCATCAGCTGCGCGCGGGCGCCTTCGATACGGGCGTCGGTCTGCACCACGTCAGAGAGCGAGGTGGCCCCCTCGTCGTTGCGCAGCTTCGTCAGCTTTCCGATCGAGGAGAGGGCGTCGAGCTGCTCTTTCGCGGTCTCCACCATCTGCTGCCAGGTTTGCACTTGCACCATGGCGATGGCGGTGTCGTGGGCGATGGTGTCGATGCTCACCAGCACATTAGCCTGCTGCTGGGCGACGCCCGCGCTTTCGGCGCGCACCTGGCTTGCCACTTTGCCAAAGTCGTAGAGCATTTGCGAAAGGGAGAGCACCAGCGACGGCGTAAAACCGTTGTCGCTGCCGTCGTGGGTGTAGCCGTTTTCCATTCCGGCGTTGACCTGCGGATAGTATTTCGATCTGGCGACGTCCACGTTTTCGCTCTGCTGGTAGAGTTTCCCCACCGCTTCGCTGATGGCGGGGTGCCAGGTAACGGCGCGATTCACCGCTTCACCCAGCTGGAGCGTGCCGGGGGCGGCGTTGCCCGGCATGGGGGCCACGCGACCATTCAAAGAGGGGAGTTCCTGCGTTTCGCGCAGTTGTTCAGTATTGATCGTCGCCGCCGGGTTGGCGGCCGTTGCGGGCACAGATATCAGGCAGCACGAGAGCCACCAGTAAGGCATCTTCTTTCCCATGTCTTATCCCTAATAAAAGAGTACTGCTTTATTTTGCCCGGGCGCTGCTGCGCCCGGGTCATTTGGTTTGCTATCAGGTAATGATGTGCTGCTGGTTAACAAGCTCGTCGTAGGTGGTCTGAACGCCATCAAGCGTAACGAGCGTTGTATTAGTGTAGGTGCTCCCTGCACCATCACGGTCGACGGAGATCACAGTGTTGCCACCGCTTTGAGTAACATGGAGATAATTACCCAGCGTTGAGGCGCTACCGTTCCAGCCCACCAGCAGATCGCCGATGTCGATCTTGTCTCCCTGCGCCAGCGAGAAGTTGGTCCAGTGATCGCCCACCGTGCTGTTGACGTTGCCCGCCGTGGCGTTGCCCGCCGCGTTGTTCAGCACCTGGTAAATCAGGGTGTCCGCATAGGCCGTGCCGGTGATCACGTCGTTATGCTCCGAGCTGATGAACTGCGGCGCCATGTTGATGGTCAGCGAGGCGGTATCCGTTTTGCCCGCCGCGTCGGTCAGGGTGTAGTTAAAGACCTCCTTCGAGGTGATGGTGGCGAGCGAAACGCCGCTGTTCAGGGTGTAGGTGTAGTGACCGTCTGCGCCAATCGCCAGGGTGCCGTAGTGGCCGACGATATTGACGGTGGCGCTGCCGGTGTAAGGATCCAGCGTGGTGGTCACGCCGTTGTAGCCGGTTACGCTCAGGCGGGTGTCCACCGAGTGCAGCTGATCCATCGCCCCGGCGGAGTCCGTACCGTCAAAGATGTTGCCGTTGACGGTGTGGCCGCTGGTGGAGTCATACTGGGTCAGCGAGTAGGTGGTGCCGGTGACGCTCGGGGTGATCGTGACGCTGCCAAGACCCAGCGCCGGTACGCTGCCGGTATAGCTCAGCGTGTAGGTGCCTGCGTTAAGATCGAGGCCGGTAACGGCAATATCAGCATTGCCTCCCAGCAGCAGACCGCCGCCAAACGAGCCCGTTTTGAGGGTGGTACCGCCCTGAGAAATCGCCCAGTTGACCGTCAGCCCGCCCAGCGTCAGAAGTGATGCCACGTTAAAGTGCAGCACAATGTCGTGCAGGGCGGTGTTGGCGTCCACCACAAAGGTGCCGCTGCCGCTGCCCGAGGTGGTGGCCAGCAGGGCTGAGTTCCAGCTTGCGCTCCCCACGCTGGTGTCGGAGTAACCCGTGGTGTGGTGTACCGAGGTGACGTCGAGCACGTGGCTGATATCGTTCACGGCGTCCATCGCCCTTGCGGTTGGGGTGATGTTCAGCGATGCGGTGTCCTTCGCCCCGTTTGGCGCCTTGATGGTGTAGACGAAGGTATCCGGCGTGCTGATGTGGTCCGCGCCGACACCGCTCTTCAGGGTGTAGGTGTATTGCCCCGACGCGTTGATGGTCAACGTGCCGTACTCCCCGACGATGGTCGTCACGCCGCTGTTATTGACCGTGACGCCGTTCACTTCTGAAACCACGGTGCCGGATGGGGCAATATCATCCGCCAGCACGTTACCGGTGGTGCTGGCGCTGACGCTCGACACGCTGTAGACGTGATCTTCCAGCACGTTCAGCGTATAGCCCGTCAGGGCGGTGATGCCTGCCGCGGTGTTGAGCAGGAACAGGTACTCCCCGGACGGCAGGTTCAGCGTCAGCGTTGACGAGGTTCCGCCCAGCAGCGGCGCGCGCAGCCAGCCCGGCTGGACGCGCATCTGCTCGAAGGTCTGGGTGGCGTCGTTGAACTTATAGACGTACAGGTCAAACACCGACGCCAGGGCCACGCCGCCCACGGAGGCCTGGATGGTCATGGTGCGGGTGGTGCCTTCCTCCACGCTGTAGATGATCGGGTTGCTCAGGTCGTCCAGCAGGTTCAGCCCCAGCGTACTGCCAAGGTTGACGCCCACGACGGTGAAGCCGCCCTGCGAGGAGGTGCCGTTATTGATTTCATGCACGGTGGTGTCAAAGGTCAGCGACGCCGTGTTGTCCACCGCCACAACGCTGTTGGCGGTGGTGCCTGCTCCCAGAGACAGCACCAGGTTTGCCGACGCGCTGGTACCGTTGTGGGTGATGGTATAGGTGAAGCTCTCCGTGCGGCCCACCACCGAGGCGCTGGTGTTGGTCAGGTTATAGGTGTAGCTGCCGTCGCGGTTGATGGTCAGGGTGCCGTACTGCCCCTGAATCACCGTGCCGTCGACGGTCACGTTGGTCGTTACGCCCAGAGCATTGGTCACCGCAGTCACCGTGGTGCCCGCCGGCGCGTTATCGCTGCCGGTGGTCGGGTCAACGTCGAGAATCACGTTCCCGCCGAGGCTGGTATCGCCGGTCACCGTACCTGCGCTGGTCTCTTTCACCCCTACGTCAATGCTGGTGTAGGAGCCGGTTGCCAGCAGGTTGGTGTTGTAGCTCAACACGCGATACTGGCCGCTGGCAAGGCCGTTCAGGTTCAGGGAAACGCCGGTTGCCCCCAGGGTGAGCAGGTCGGCGAACTGCGGCTGGCCGGTATCCACAACCGTGGTCCAGGTGCCGTTCACGCTATCGAAACGCTGCACCACCAGCTCAAGGGTGTTGAGCAGGGACAGCACCGCGCCGGTGGCGTTGGCATTGACCGCGATATCCGCGCTGCCGCCGCTACCCACCGTGAAGCCGACCTGTGCGGTGTCGTTGCCGAGCAGGGTCAGCACGTTGCCGAGCGCACCCACCAGCAGGAAGCCGTAGTCGCTGTACTGCGAGTTAGTGACCGTCGCCGTGGTGCTGATATCCAGCTCCTCGACGTTGCTGCTGGCCGACAGCGGAACCACTGGCGCAAGGACCGATCCCGGCTGGGACGGGTTGCCCGCGGCATCCGTTGCGGTGATTTGCAGCGTCTGGCCTTCGGTCTGCTTGTTGAGGAAGGTATAGCTGTAGGTGCCGTTGCTCCCCGCCGTGGTGGTGACCGTGGTGCCGTCCGCCAGGCGAATCGAAACGGTGCTGCCCGCTTCGGCATTCCCCGTCAGCACGCTGCCGTCGGCGTTAAATACCCCAGTAGGCGTGTTGGGGGCCGTGATGTCGACAATCACCGTCGTGGCCGTGGAGATTGGCCCGGTTCCCGTACCGTTAGCCGCCGAGGCGGTAAAGGCATGCGAGCCTTCACTCAGCGCCGGCGTGGTGAAGGTCCAGTTGCCCGACCCGTCCGCCACGACCGTCCCCATCGACACGCCGTTGTTATACAGCGTGACGGTGGAATTCGGCTGCGCCGTGCCGCTCAGGGTTGGGGTGGTGTCATCGGTGGTCTTACCGTTGGTCAGATTCCCGGTGATGGTGCCAGCGTTATCGTTGATGGTGGCGATAACCGGCGCGTTCGGCAGGGTGGTGAAGGGGGCCGTGACCGAGGCGCTGGAACCGGCGTTACCCGCTTTATCAGTGGCGAAGGCGAGCAGCGTTTCGCCGCCGGTCTGCGCCGGGCTGATGGTGACGTTAAAGCTGCCGCTACCGTCCGCCGTTGCCGTGCCCAGTACCGTGCCGGTGCTGCTGGTGATGGTCACCGTGCTGCCCGCTTCGGCCGTACCGGTGACGTGCGTCCCGTTGGTGATGACGGCGAGCGCCAGCGGCAGCGCAGGCGGCGTCACATCCACGGTAATCGAGCTAATTGGCGACGCCGGGCTGGTGTTGCCCGCCGCGTCGGTCGCGGTGGCGGTGAAGTTATGCTGTCCTTCCGTCAGCGTGGTGCTGGTCTGCGGCAGCGTCCAGTTGCCGTTGGCGTCGGCGGTGACGGTGCCCACGAGCGTGGTGCCGTCGTAGATGCGCACGGTGGCGTTGGCTTCGGCCGTGCCGTTAAGCGTTGGACGCGTATCGTTCGTCGGGTTGTTGCCGGTAATCGGTCCGGTGACGGTGCCCACATCATCGACAATCGAGCTGATGACCGGCGCGTTCGGCACCGTTGCGTCAACAACGATCGCGAAGCCCGTCGTCGGCGCGCTGACGTTGCCCGCCGCGTCGGTTGCTCTGACGGTCAGCGTGTGCGGGCCGTCCGCCAGGGCGGTGGTTGGGGTGAAGCTCCAGCTTCCGCCGGTGGCGACCACGCTGCCAATCAGGGTGGTGCCATCGTAGATATTCACCGTTGAGCCGGCTTCTGCGGTGCCGTTGAGGGTAGGCAAGGCATCGTTGGTCACCTGACCGTTGGTCAGATTGACGGTGGTGCCAACATCATCAACAACGGAGGTGAGCACCGGTACGGCTGGCGGCGTGGTATCCACATTCACCACGAAGTTACCGGACGATGGGCTGACGTTGCCCGCCGCATCGGTTGCCGTTGCGGTGAGGGTATGGTTGCCGTTTGCCAGCGGCGTGGTGAGCTGGATGGACCATTTACCGTCCGCGCCCGCCGTGGCCTGGCCAATCTGCGTGCCGTTCTCAAACAGACGCACGACGGCGTTGGCCTCGCTGGTGCCGCCGATCGTCGGCAGCGTATCGTCGGTGACCTGACCGCTGCCGAACGAGCCGGTGATCGTGCCCTGATCGTCAACGCCCTGGCTGATGATTGGGGCGACGGGGGCAACGGTATCCACGACCACCGTGAACCCTGCCGACGGCTGGCTGAGGTTACCTGCCGCATCGGTCGCCGTCATCGTCAGCGTATGGCTGCCGTTGGCCAGCGGATCCGTTGGCGTGAAGGTCCAGTTGCCTGAGCCATCCGCCGTCGTCTGGGCGATTAGCACCCCGTTGTCGTAGATACGGATCGTGGCGTTGGCTTCTGCCGTCCCCGCCAGGGCAGGCTGCGTATCATTGGTCGACTGACCGTCGGTCAGCGTCCCGGTCGACGGCAGCCGATCGTCGGTAACGGTGCTAATCACCGGCGGGTTCGGGATGCTGGTATCGACGGTCAAATCGAACAGCGTGGAGCCGGTGCTGGTGTTCCCCGCCGCGTCCGTCGCCGTGAGGCTCAGGGAATGCGGTCCGTCAGCCAGCCCGGTCGTCGGCGTGATTGTCCAGTTACCCGAAGCATTCACCACGGCGGTACCGATCTCCACGTTGTTATCAAAGATATGAACTGTGGAGCCAATTTCCCCGGTGCCGTTGAGGGTTGGCAAGGCGTCATTGGTTGCCGAACCGGTCGTTAACGCCCCGGTGACCGGGCCAATATCGTCAACCACGCTGGTGATAACCGGCGCGGTCGGGCCGACGGTATCAACGGTAAGATTGAAGACCGGGGAGTTGGCGGAGACGTTGCCTGCCGCATCGCTGGCATTGATGCGAAGGCTGTGAGGCCCTTCCGTCAGCGCGGTGGTCGGCGTCCACGTCCAGGTACCGTCGCCGTTGACGGTGACGGTGGCGATTTCATTGCTGCCATCCAGGATATGGATAATGGAGCCCGCCGCGCCCGTACCGGCAAGGGTTGGGGTGTTGTCATTGGTGACCTGGCCCGACGTCAGCGTCCCGTTTACGCCGCCCGGGACGTTGTCCGTCACGGTGTTCAGGACCGGCGTCGTTGGCGCGACGGTATCAACAATAACGTTGTACGAATTGGATGACGTGCTGACGTTACCCAGCGGGTCGGTGGCGATAACGCTGAAGGTATGGCTCCCTTCAGCCAGCGGCGAGGCCGGCGTGAATGTCCAGGCGCCCGATGCGTTGGCCTGCACGGTGCCAATCTGGATCGCCCCTTCGAAAATAGCAATGGTGCTGTTGGCCTCCGCCGTGCCGGACAGCGTCGGCGTGGCATCGTTGGTGGTCCCACCGGTCGGCACGTTGACCACCGTGCCCACGTTATCCTCTGCGCCCGTAATCACCGGCGTGGTCGATACCGTATCGACGACGATGGCAAACGGCGGGGAGGCAGGGCCCTGGTTACCGGCAGGATCGGTCGCGCGGATGGTGAGGCTATGGGTATCGTTGCTGAGCGCCGTCGAAGGCGTAAAGCTCCATGCGCCCGTTGGGCCCACCAGTGCGGTGCCAAGCAGATTACCGTTATCGTAAACGGAAATGGTGTCTCCCGGCGTTGCGGTGCCGCTCAGCGTTGGCCGATCGTCGTTGGTAGACTGTCCGTTAGCCAGCGGGCCCGTGCCGGGGCCGACATCATCCGTGACGGCGCCGATGGTCGGTGCCAGCGGCGCGGTAGTATCAATGGTTACCGTTGAGGCCGGAGAGAGACCGCTGGTGTCCGCGCCGACCGTTGCGGTGACTTCAAAGCGGTGTAGCCCCTCCGTCAGCGGCGCGCCCGGGGTGTAACTCCAGGCCCCGGTGGAGGCGTCCGCGACCACGGTATCCAGTATCGCGCCATCAAGATAAATGGTGACGGTGCTGCCTGCCACGGCGGTGCCGTTAAGCGTTGGCGTGGTGTCGTCGGAAGCGCTGCCTTTCACATCGCCGGTAACGGGGCCCACGCTATCGATGATGGTGGTGATAATCGGGATGTCCGGCAGATCCGGGGTATCAACGACGGTAAACGACGCGTCAGGGCTGACGTTGCCCGCGGCGTCGGTTGCCGTAACCTCCAGGGTCGTTGGGTTGGTCTGCGCAGGCGTCAGGGCAATGGAGAACGTACCGTCCTGCCCGGCCACGCCCGTGCCGATGATGGTTGTGCCATCCCGCACGATGATGGTGGTACCGGCCTCAGCCGTACCGGTGAGAGGCGTCCCCTGTTCGGTCAGCGCCAGGTCCGCAGGCTGTACCGGCGGCAGATTATCGACGGTTATCGTGACGGTGGTCGAACTCGAAATATTGCCCGCCGCATCGGTGGCGCTCACCAGGATCGTGTGGGTGGCATTATCGCCCAGCGCCACATTTGGCGTAATTGTCCAGGTGCCATCCGCCTGAACCACGGCGGAATTGGTTGTCGGTAAATTGTCGATGGCAAGAATGATGGTTGAGCCGGGTTCACCGGTTCCGCTCAACGTTGGGGTGGTATCTTTTGTGAAGTGTACGCCGTCGACAAGGTTACTGTCGGCGACCGCGGTCAACAGCGGCGTTGTCGGCGCGACGGTATCGATGGTGACGGTGAAGGCCGGACTGGTGCCGCTCACGTTACCGGCCGCATCCAGGGAGGAGGCGGTCAGCGTCAGTTTTCCATCCGGCAGCGTGGACGGCGTGTATGACCACGCGCCGGCGACGACGTCGACGCGGGCGATCTCCACGCCGTTGTTATAAATAATGACCTTATCGCCGGTACTGCCGGTACCGGAAATGGTTGGCGTAGAGTCAGCCGTTGAGCCGCCTGACGTCGCCCCCCCGGCAAGGAGAATATCCGGCGTCGCGGGTGGGGTGGTATCCACGCTGAAGGTGAACCCCGTAGACGGATCGGAAACGTTGCCCGCTTCATCCGTTGCGGTGGTGGTAATCGAGTGGCTGGCTTCGTCAAGCGGAGAGTCCGGGTCTGGTCGCCACGTCCATTTACCGTCCGCGCCAACGGTCACCTGGCCAATCTGTACGGCAGTATCACCGTTCACGCTATCGTAAATGGTGATGACGTCGTTAGGCGTGCCGGTGCCGTTAAAGACCGGACGGTCGTCGTTGGTTGTCGTGCCGGACGCGATCGTTCCTGTAATTTGATCCACGTTGTCGGTAATGGTCGGGGCCGTCGGGGTATCCGGCGCTTCGGTGTCGATCGTTATCTGGATCGGCTGCGATGGCGCACTTTCGTTACCGGCGCCGTCCTTCGCGGTGACGGTCAGCGTCAGGTTGTAGGTCCCGTCGTCCAGGCCACCCGGCGGCGTCCAGGTCCAGGTGCCGCCCGGCGGGATCACCACGGTGCCCAGTATGTCATCCCCGTTATAAATGGTGATGGTATCGCCCGCGGTGCCCGTTCCGCTCAGCGTTGGGTTGGTATCACGCGTGATATCGCCCGAGCCAAGCGTAACGTCCGTGCCATCCGGATTCACGACCACGGCCGGCGTGTCCGGCGTATCCGGTGCCAGCGTGTCGACTCTAATCGTGATCGGCTCGGACGTCGTTGTCGTCCCCGCGCTGTTGGTGGCCACCACGGTCAGAATATGCGTGCCATCCGTCAGCGGCGAGGTTGGCGTGAAGGTCCAGTTCCCTGCACCATCCACCGTGGCGGTGCCGATGGCGTTGGCCCCGTCAAAGACGGTAATGGTCGTCCCCGGATCGGTGGTCCCGGCGATCAGCGGCGAGGAGTCATCGGTTGGATCGCCGTTATTGACCGGCCCCTTAATGGGCCCCACGTCATCGGTAATGGTTCCAATCTCAGGCGCCGACGGAGCTTCGGTGAAAATATTCAGCGCAAAGTCTGCGGAAGGCGCGCTTTTGTTCCCGGCGGCATCGGTGGCGGTCGTGGTCAGCGTATAGCTACCGTCAGGAATAACGGACGGCGGCGTAAAGGTCCAGGCACCGTTCTGCCCCACGACGACGGTACCGAGAGGGCTTCCGTCAAGAAGGATGGTGATCGTCGATCCGGGTTCACCAGAGCCGTTGAGCGTAGGGCGGTTATCGTTCGTCAACTGCCCGCTGGTAATGGCTCCTGTCACGCCTGCAACATCATCTACCACGCTGCTGACGACCGGTGCGTTAGGGGCCTGCGTGTCGACGGTAATGCTCCAGCTGTTGGAGAGCCCGGTGCTATTTCCGGCGGCATCGGCGGCGGAGGTGGTAAAGGTATGCCCGCCCTGGCCCAGCGCAGGCGGCGTAAAGCTCCAGTTACCGCTTCCGTCGACCTGCACGGTGTCCACCAGCCTGCCGTTGTCGAAAATGGAGATGATGGAGCCTGCCTCACCGGTTCCGCGGATCAGCGGAGTCGTGTCATTGGTGATGGCGTTATTGTTAAGCAAACCGGTGTTAGCTTCGACGTTATCTTCCAGCGAAACAATTACCGGTAAGGACGGCGGGGTCACGTCAGGGGCGTTAACCGGCGCGGAATCCCCAATATTGCCCGCAGGATCTTTGGCGCTGACGTCCAGGGTCTCGCCATTTTTCTGCGGCGGCGTGAGGGTTACCGTGAAGTTGCCGCTATCATCGACGCTGCCCGTGCCGAGGGTGGTGGTCCCTTGTTTCACGGTGACCGTGGTGCCCGGCTCTGCGCTCCCGGTCAGCGTAGTGCCATCCGGGCTAACGACCAGCCCGGTTGGGGCATCGGGCGCCGTGGTGTCCGGCGCCGTGATTTCCGCGTTCGGGCTGGTGTTGCCTGCGTCATCTTTGGCGCTGACGTCCAGCAGCTGGCCGTTGTTTTGCGCAGGGATTAATGGAATGGTGAATGTGCCGTCCGTGCCCACCGGACCTGACGCGACCGTGGTGCCGTCCGGATATTTGACGGTGACCGTGCTTCCGGGTTCAGCATCCCCGGAGATGCTGGTGCCGTCGGGAGCAATCACAACGTTGGTTGGGGCGTTTGGCGCGGTGATGTCCGGGGCATCGGCATCGGTGCCGGTGCTGCCGTTACCCGCTTTGTCGGTAGCGGTGACGGTCAGGGTTTCACCATTTTTCTGCGGGGTATTCAGCGTCACCGTAAAGCTGCCGTCGTTCCCGGCAACGGCGGTGCCCAGCGTAACGCCGTTCGCATCCTTCACCGTAACGGTGCTGCCCGCCTCCGCGGTTCCCGTTACCTGCGTGCCGTTAGCAGAGACCGCGACGTCGTCCGGTGCCGGAGGCGAAACGGTATCGACGATAATGTTAAAGGAGATGGAATCCCCGCTGGTGCCCGCCGGGGTGGTCGCCGTGGCGGTGATAATGTGTGTGGCATCAAGCAGTACGGTTGAAGGGAAACTCCATGCCCCGCTGGCATCCGCCACGACGGTACCGATGGGGTTGCCGTTGTCATAAAGGGTAATGGTGGCATTCGCGACGGAGGTCCCGCTAATGAGCGGGGTATTATCGTTGGTCGCCTGGCCAAAACCGATGGAGACGGGATCGGCGCCGTTGTCATTGTCCACGCGGATGATGATCGGCGTATCCGGGAAGCCCGAGTCGCTGGCGTTAAACGGCGTAGGATTGCCGATGTTGCCGGCGGCATCCTCTGCGACCGCGGTCAGCGCTTTACCGTCGGTTTGTGCAGGCGATACCCGCACGGAAAAGTGACCGTCAGCACCGGCAAGGCCTTGCCCAATCAGCGTGTTGCCGTCGTAGATAGAGACCGTGCTGCCAGGCTCCGCCTGACCCGTGACAAAAATACCGGTATCCGCCATCGGATCGACGGTAGGGGGGGCTGGAGGCGTGGTATCGACGATAAAGGTGATCGGATCTGAAGGCTGGCTCAGGTTGCCTGCCGCGTCGCTTTCACGCACGGTGATGGAGTGCGATCCTTCTGCCAGCGGCGTCGTTGGCGTGTAGTTCCACAGTCCGTTTGACCCCACGGTGACGGTGGCGACGGGCTGGCCGTTATCGTAGATGGTGATTTTGTCGCCCGGCGTACCTTGTCCGCTCAGGCCTGGGCGCGTGTCATCGGTTCTTTCGCCGTTCTGTACCGACCCGACAATTGAGCCTCTGGCGTCATCGACAACGACGGCCACCGGCGTTGCGGGTGGCGTGATATCCACGGTAAAGCTAAAGCTGCCGTTTGCCGACGTCGTGTTACCCGCCGCATCCGTTGAGGTCAGGGTTATCTGATGGGAACCTTCCGCCAGGGCTGCCGCTGGCGTGAAGGTCCAGGTTCCGCTAGCGGAAACGGTTGTGGTACCGATCAGTACGCCTTTGTCATAGAAGGAAATAACCGAACCTGCTTCACCCGAGCCGTTGAACGTAGGGCGCGTGTCGTCAGTGACCTGGCCGCTGGTCAGCGGGCCTTTAATCGACCCTACGTCATCCGTCACGCTGCCCAAAATCGGCACCACGGGCGCGGACGTATCGACAATCACGACGTACCCGCCGGAGGCGGCACCGGTATTTCCGGCGGCATCGGTGGCTTTTGCGGTGAACTGATGGCTGCCTTCGCCCAGATTACCCTCAGGGGTAAATGTCCACTTGCCGGTGGCATCGGCTTTTACGGTGCCAATGAAAACGCCTTTATCGTACAGGGTGACGGTGGAATTCGCTTCTGCGGTACCGGTGAGCGTAGGGCGCGCATCGTTGGTGCTGCCGCCGTTACCGACGCTGCCCGTATTAGGGTTCACGTCGTCAGTCACGCTGGTGATAACCGGCGCCTGAGGCGCGAGGGTATCCACTACAAACGAGACCGTACCGGAGGCCGGGCTGGTATTGCCTGCCGCATCTGTTGCCGTTGCCGTGAGGGCATGCGGGCCATCCGCCAGCGCCGTCGACGGCGTAAAGGTCCATTTACCGTCGGCATCAACCGTCGTGGTGCCAATGGCTTTGCCGTTATCGTAAACAGTGATGGTTGTGCCTGGCTCGCCGGTGCCGCTCAGCGCGGGTTTCGCATCATTGGTAGGCTGCCCGTTGCCGACCGGGCCGGTTACCGTGCCGACGTCGTCATTCACCAGAACAATGTCGGGCGCGTCGGGGGCCGTGAGGTCAGGTGCGGTGGCGTGCGCCTCTTTACTGATATTCCCCGAGCTGTCTGTTGCTGTCGCACTGATTTCCTGGCCGTTCGTCAGCGGCGTCCCGAGGTTGATCGTGAACGAACCGTCGCTTCCCGCTTTACCCGTACCTATCACATTACCCTCGCTGTCCTTCAGCGTAACGGTACTTCCCGGCTCCGCGCTGCCGGTGACGGTTTTACCGTCGCCTGAAATTTGCAGGCGGGTAGGGGCATCGGGCGGTGTTGTGTCAGGATTGGACGGATTGCCCGGATTTCCGGGGTTGCCAACGTTACCGTTATCGTCATCGCCACCACCACCACCGCCGCCGCCGCTGCTGGCCGCGACGGCAATTCCTCCGGCTACGGCTAACCCTCCTAATACCCAGGGCCAGACGGCTGCGCCACCGGTATCGCTACCTGCAGCTGCCAGCAAAACGTCGGTGGAGGCGATAGATTCGTATGTCGCTGCACCCGTTGGGTCAGCAATCCACCACAGGGCACCATCGCTCTCTTCGAGCACCAGCTGGCTCGCCCCTTCTGCATCAGTGACGTAAAAATTCTTAAGGGTGATCACCTCGCCGGAGTTGAGGGTGATGACCAGATCGTTCCCACTGCGCGCGTACTGGGCGATATCGGATCGCTCGACATGAAGTTCAACGATAGAAGAATGGCTCAGCGTAACCTGAGTACCTTCCGTAGTTGTTTCCACGCCAGTAAGTTTCGAGATAACAGAGATTTGGCTCATATTATTATTACTCCAGCAGAGTTGTCATGGACGGCAAACGAGTCGAGCCATCTCTTTGCTATGGGTAAAGCGCGCTCCCGGCATAATTACTGGGTTTAAAACAGTAATTACCGTCACTTTCTTTAGAGCGATCGATGCCCGCCAGCGCGATGAGTGGCAACATCAGTACGAATCTATTTATTTAGTGCAGATGAATTTGTGTTTTTAATTTTATGTGCGCTATAAACCTTGTGATTAATAGAGGAATTTATTTATTTCGGTATAAAAATGATATAGCTATAAATCTCTGGATATGCAAATTAAGCTTCGGTAAAGACAGAGCGTAACGTTGAAGGTGGAATTAATTAATTGTGATTGTGCATGGAGTGGTTTTTAAAATGTCTTCCTTTTCAATTACTTGTGTTTTTAGTAAGCAGGGTATTTAATATGTAAGCGAAGCGATAATAACGGAATGGACGTATTATTAAATTATTTCCAGGGCTTTTGTTAATGGTGGCTTAATTGCCATTTAAGTTAGGGTAAAGTTTTTGCTATAGGATATATTATGTTTGTGCACATATTTTAAATATATTCTGGTGGGGAATTCATAATCTGCTAGCGAAAGGGAAATAATGAAAAGACTCAGTAAAAATACATGCTTATATTAATCAGGATGAAAAAGAGGTTAAACGGCAGGCAAATAAAAAGGCCGCATCTGCGGCCTTTATGAGGGGTTACTCAGTCACTTTCTTTTCTAGCTCACCGGCACCCTGCTTGGTTTTGTTCCAGCCTTTCTCGGCACCTTCTTTGGTGGCATCCCACCCTTTCTCGGTACCTTCTTTGGTTTTATGCCAGGCTTTCTGGGAATCTTCGCTGACCTTGCTGCCAACGCTGTCGCTTTTACCTTCCGCAGCGTGCTGCTGTTTCAGCTTCAGCTCTTCGCCCTTGTTCTGCTCTTCATGCAGTTTTTGCTTCGCCTCGTTAGCGTTTGCATTCGCCGCGGCGACGGTGTCATCGGTAGCATGTGTGGTCGCAGCAAAAACAGGGGAAGCCAGCAGAACGGCAGATAATGCGATAATTGTTTTTTTCATAATATCCTCATTTAACGTTATCGGTTATGAGCGTGATTCAGCATGACACAGGCGAAGCGGGATGGCTTTAGGAAAAAACTGTAATGAGATCAACGGCCCCTTCAGCGGTTGCTGAAGGGGATTGGCGAGCACGCAATGCCCGCAGGCGTTTGCCGGTTTCGGCTTCAAACAAGAAGATTTTCGCTGCATCTACGGTGAGAAAGACCTTCTGCCCCGCGTTAACGTCCAGTTTTTCATGGGACACTACGATCAGCTCCTGGTCGCCAACACGCACCCGGATCTCCTGCCCTTCACCGGTCATTTCTATCAGCACAATTTCGGCGGCTATCCCTGAATCGCTTATCCGCAGATAGTGTGGGCGCGTGGCGCAGATAACTTCCATCCCTTCAGCGCGTGGGCTGAGGGGGTAGGCGAAACGGTAGCCGTTGTGCAACACGATTTCGCCGTTCTGAATCATACCTTTTAATGTGTTAATTTCCGGCGTGCCGATAAAGCCCGCGACAAAGAGGTTATCCGGGTCACGGTATAGCTCCTCCGGCGTGCCGACCTGCTCAATATGGCCGGCATTCAGCACCACAATTCTGTCCGCCATGGTCATGGCTTCCGTTTGATCGTGCGGGAGGCGATCGAGCAAATGCGTCAGCCCCAGGATTTCCGCAGCCGCGTCCACGCGCGTCATCCGTTCCGTTTTTGAGACCCCGGCAAGCTTCAGGGCAAAGCTCATATTGTCCCGCACCTTCATGTGCGGGTAGAGGCGGGCGATCGTCTGGGCGTCATGTTTTCTGTTTTATACAGTAAAAACGGCACGAGCAAGCGAGCAGAGTCTGGAAGTCAATTCAGTTTTAATACGCAATATCTGAGCCTGTCGGCAGGGCCGGCTTGGCGAATTAATCCCTACGTCAGCGTTTATGGTTTAGTCGGTGCCTCCTCGTTGCGTAGCGACCTGGAATACAGAACGCCTTCTCAGCGAAAGGTACGGAAAAAATCAAAAAGACGACTCAGAGCAAAACCCCGTTCCCGCGGCAGCATTCATCACGTTCACGAATTTAGCTCTGATTATGGCCTGGTTGGAGGCGTTGGGGTTCAGTTTAATCTGTCAAAAAATCTGGTGCTGGACACATCATGGGAATACTCATGGTTACGGAATAATCGCATCAGCTCATGGGGAATGGGTTTAGGGTATCGTTTCTGATGCCTCGAACCAATAAACGGAGAGAATACCATCACCAAAAAAATGATCGCGTCTGCAGCCGTCGGTAAAAGGGTGAGAAGCGTCATTTACCCGGAAAAGGTTTTAAACAAACAACAGTAAGCGAATTGTTCACGCTGATGGCTGCAGGCAACTGTGATATTCACCTCAGTTTTCTGACAATTATTGGAGCCCGGCACGGACTGTGATGTGGGAGATCGTGTATCTTAATTTTTTTCATCAAGCCTGTGTAATGAAACTACTGTCCAGAATTGGACTTTTTTATTACTGATACCTGTCACAAAATTAAGCTATTGCTCATTACGCCTTCAGGATTTTCTCAAGCGCAAGGATATCTATCGCGGTATTCATGTATTGATACACATCAACAAAACGAGTGTGCTCAGTTATAAAACTGATGTTTTCATCAGCGGCAGATATTAATTCCATGTTTTTGTAAATAAACAGTTAATGGTTCGTGTTTTTAATGCATGCAGAGTGTCGTCTGCTGGGTGCATTCAGTGGAAAATTCTTAATAAAAGTCTCATATTGGATCTAAGATCTGGTTAGTTGATCTATGGTAGTGTTTTGTTCTACTATGGCTTTGTAAAGAAACGTCGTTATTTTCAACAAACATTCCTTAAGGAAAGGGACCGCTATGGCTGATACGTTCCAGAACGAGGTGCCCAAGGCACGCATAAATCTTAAATTAAGCCTGCATACAGGCGGTGCGCAGAAGAAAGTCGAACTGCCGCTTAAGCTCCTCACCGTCGGTGATTTCAGTAATGGTAAAGAGAGTCGTCCATTATCTGAAAGAGAAAAAATTAACGTCAATAAAAATAACTTCAACAGCGTACTTTCGGAATTTAACCCGGAGGTAAATCTGACCGTGCAGAACACGCTGGCCGGCGAGGGGGCGGAAGAAAATGTGAAACTGAATTTCTCCGATATTAAAGATTTCGAGCCTGAGCAGGTGGCCCGTCAAATCCCTCAGCTCCGCGCCATGCTGGCGATGCGTAATTTATTACGCGATCTCAAATCCAATCTCCTTGATAACGCCACTTTCAGAAAAGAACTCGAGAAAATTCTTAAAGACCCGGCGCTGTCTCAGGAATTACGCGACGAAATGAGTGCACTGGCCCCGAAATAAGCGGCGTGCGTTATTTAATGGATTAACCGGGAATATGCTGATGTCTGTAAATTCTGAAAACGCCTCCGCACAGGGGCAGACCACCGTACTGGAAAAAGAGAGCGTTTACGCCTCCCTGTTTGAAAAAATCAACCTGACTCCGGCTTCCAGCCTGGGTGATATTAACGCGTTTCTGGATGATGCGGCGCTGTCTGACGCGCCGGCTGGCGAGCGCCTGACGGCGGCGATGCAGGTATTTATGGACTGTATCCGCAAGTCCGGTCAGCAGGTTGAGAAACTCGACAAAACGCTGATTGACCACCACATCGCGGAGCTGGACTTCCAGATCAGCCGCCAGCTGGACGCGGTGATGCACCACCCCGAGTTCCAGAAGGTGGAATCCCTCTGGCGCGGCCTGAAGCAGCTGGTGGACGGTACCGACTACCGCCAGAACGTCAAAACCGAAATTCTGGACGTGTCTAAAGACGATCTGCGCCAGGACTTTGAAGACGCGCCGGAACTGATCCAGAGCGGACTCTACTGGCACACCTATACCGCTGAATACGACACCCCGGGCGGTGAGCCGATTGGCTCGGTGATCTCCTCCTATGAATTCGACGCCAGCCCGCAGGACGTGGCGCTGCTGCGCAACATCTCGAAGGTGTCTGCTGCCGCGCACATGCCGTTTATCGGCGCCGTCGGGCCGAAATTCTTCCTGAAAGACTCCATGGAAGAGGTCGCCGCGATTAAAGACATCGGCAACTACTTCGATCGCGCCGAGTACATCAAGTGGAAGTCCTTCCGCGACACCGACGATTCGCGCTATATCGGCCTGGTGATGCCGCGCGTGCTGGGGCGTCTGCCGTACGGTCCGGACACCGTGCCGGTGCGCAGCTTTAACTATGTCGAGCAGGTGAAAGGCCCGGATCACGAGAAATACCTGTGGACCAGCGCGTCGTTCTCCTTCGCCTCCAACATGGTGAAGAGCTTCATCAATAACGGCTGGTGCGTGCAGATCCGTGGCCCGCAGGCCGGTGGTGCGGTGAAAGACCTGCCGATCCACCTGTATGACCTCGGCACCGGTAACCAGGTGAAAATCCCGTCTGAGGTGATGATCCCGGAAACCCGCGAGTTTGAATTCGCCAACCTGGGCTTTATCCCGCTGTCGTACTACAAGAACCGCGACTACGCCTGCTTCTTCTCGGCGAACTCCGCCCAGAAACCGGCCCTGTACGACACCGCCGACGCCACCGCCAACAGCCGCATCAACGCGCGCCTGCCGTACATCTTCCTGCTGTCGCGCATTGCGCATTACCTGAAGCTTATTCAGCGCGAAAACATCGGTACCACCAAGGACCGCCGTCTGCTGGAGCTGGAGCTGAACACCTGGGTGCGGGGTCTGGTGACGGAAATGACCGATCCGGGCGACGAGCTGCAGGCTTCCCACCCGCTGCGCGATGCGAAGGTGGTGGTGGAAGATATCGAGGACAACCCGGGCTTCTTCCGCGTGAAGCTGTTTGCGGTGCCGCACTTCCAGGTGGAAGGCATGGACGTGAATCTGTCTCTGGTAAGCCAGATGCCGAAAGCGAAAGCGTAAGGCGGGAGCAGGGATGAAAATTTATCGTCCGCTGTGGAACGAGGGGGCGCTGTTGTCCCCTCAGCAGTTCCAGCAACAGTCAGAATGGGAGGCCTTTCGCAGCGCGGGCGTTGCGGCTCTCTCATCGCCATTTGCGTGGGGCGTAGAGCGGGTTGAATTTGATGAAAGGCTGCTGGTTTCGGGCCTTCTTCAGGTTACATACCTGCGGCTCTGGCTGCCTGACGGCACGCTGGTAGACACAACGGTCAGCGATTTGCCGCCGGAGCCGCGCGAGCTCGAGATCTCGCAGTATTCGGACGCGGTTACGGTGGTGATCGCCCTTCCGCTCATGCAGTACGGGCTGAACAACGTGCAGCAGGAATCGGTTTTGGCAGACCGACCGCTCCGCTATCGGGAAGAGTGGGTCAATATCCAGGACGCGTTTGGCAGCGAGGAGGAATCCGTTGCTGTCGCCCGCTATAACCTGGCGATCCGTTTTGAACATGAGGATAACGCGTCGTGGCGGTGCTGCCCGGTTGCACGTCTGATTCGCGACGGACAAGGGTGGCGTCAGGATCCGGCATTCATTCCGCCAATGGCACTGTTCTCTTCAAGCCCGTCGATGAGGGAAAGACTGGTGCTGCTGAACCGCCAACTGCGCTCCCGTCGCCAGCGCCTGATGTCCATGCGTCGTGAAAGCAACGAGCGTCTGGCCGATTTCGCGGTGGCAGACGTCTCTCTGTTCTGGCTGCTCAATGCACTGAACTCCCATGCAAGAGTACTGACGGAATTTGAACGTTTTCCCGATCGTCATCCGGAACAGGTGTGGGCGGAGCTTGCGCGTCTGGCCGGCAGTATGCTGACGTTTTCTCTCGACAGCGATTTGGACGCCATTCCCGGCTATGACCATGCTGCACCCGAAAAAACGTTTCCGCCACTGTTTGAACTGATTACCGGTCTGCTGGAAGCCAGCCTGCCGTCACGAGTGATTGCGCTGGAGATGTCCAGACCGGACGAGCAGACATGGAAAGCCTCGCTACACGATATTCGTCTGCGCGAAGAGGCCGATCTTTATCTGTCCGTCAGATCTGACGTTCCTGCGTGGCAGGTAGCAGAGAAATTCCCGGCGTTGTGTAAGGCGGGTTCACCGGATGATGTCAGTGCTATTTCGTCAGTCGCCCTGCAGGGGATCCCGCTTATTGCAGTTAATCGCGTTCCTGCAGCGCTGCCGGTACGGATGGAGAATCAGTACTTCGCGCTGGACATGGAAAGTGCTGCAGCCCGGGACATGCTGGAACAGGGCATTTGCATGTTCTACGTGCCGGCGCTGTTGGGAAGGCTTGAGCTAGAACTGTTTGCGGTGCTGCGGTCATGAGAAAAGACATTGATATTGATGAACTGATGGCGGAAACCTGGCTCACCGTCACTCTGCTTCAGCAGGGGGCAACGACGCCAGATGGTGATGTGCTTTATGAAAAGTGCTCTAAGCACGTAGAGAGTGTGCGCGAAGTGCTGGATCGTGCTGGATACGACGAGGCCAGCATTGAACATATTTCCTACGCACAGTGCGCGTTGCTTGACGAAGTGGTCATGAGCAGAGCGCCGAGCGAGGGCAATGATATTGAGGCAGGTCAGGCTGCATGGCGAAAAGCGCCGTTGCAGGCCCGCTATTTTGGTTCATTACACGCAGGCGAAGCCCTCTGGGATCGTATCGCAGAGGTGTTGCGCCAGCCCGCGCCGAATATGGCCGTTCTCACCTGTTTTCACCGGGTGATCGCGCTGGGCTTCCGCGGATTGTACAGCATGAGCTCTGTCAGTCAGTCGCAGCGCGAAGAGGTGATCAAGGCCCTTGCTGAGCGAGTGCCGCCTCTGGACGCGGATATCTCTCTGGTTGTGCGCCGGACCGGAAAGCACCGCTACAGCCTGCTGCGTTCCGTATGGTTCTGGGTTGCTGCGGCTGTTGTGGTTACGGGCATTGTGTGGTGGGGAGGGCACCTCTGGCTTCAGTCACTGTTGTCAGAGCAGTTACCGGAGTTACCTCACTAATGCGTAAATCAGCCCTGGTATCTCTGGTCTCTCACGTTCTGGCGGGTGTTGCGGCGCTCGTATGGCTGCTGTGGGGATTCATACCGGCAGGCACGCTGTTAAAAATCATCATGACGGTGTGCATTGGGGCGCTAGCTCTCTGGCTGGTATGGAAAAAAGGTCGCCCCGGTCAGAGGGTGGCGGAGGGGGAAACATCCCTCTGCGATCTCCCGCTTTTTGATGCCGGTGGGCCCGTTGTTCTCGTGTGTGGGGATGAGCTGGACGCATTATTCAAGGGACAAACGCTGCGCAAAACCGCGCAGGGCTGGTGGCTGCGGGTGAATGACGTCAACAGGCTGAGCGACATTGTTCGCGATATTCACGAACAGCAGCCGCGTCATATCGGACAGATCTCCGTTATGTATTCCTGCCAGCCTGACAGGCATCAGGATGAAGCCGTGCTGAGAGCATCCCTGAAAGCGTTACGCCAGCAAATGAAGCAATTGAGTCAGATAGCCGGATTTCCCGTGCCGGTCATTCTGAGCGGCGAGTTTTCCGGCCCGGAAACCCCATGGCTTGTTGTGCGTAGCGACAAACCGGTTGTTTATCCGGTCGATGAGACGCCGCAGGCTCTGGATGACTGGCAACAGGAAAATCATCTGGCGCTGATGCCAGTCCTACGGGAAGCGTTTGCTTTTATGCGCACCATCCTGATGGATGAGCTGGCAAAAGAAGATCGGCTGTTTCCGGCGGTTTATCCGTTTGCGGTCGCATTTCGAAGTGGGAAGGTATCTGGTGACGCGTCTTCGCTGTGGTCGCACCACCTGTGTCGTCTGACGCATTTAATTTTGCCGCAGGCAGTTGGAACATCTGAAGTTTCGGGGCGTTTTCCGGACGCGGTGTTGCCGATTCTTGCGCCTTACTGCGCTCCCGTACAGGGGGGGCAGAGAACTCGTCGTCTCGTCTTATGGATTCTGGCATGCGCTCTGACTGCGTTGGTTTTTTCCGCCGTCAATAACGCGGCGCTGATTCGCCAGGTAGGAATGGATTTGCAGCGCTGGTATGCCATACCCATGAACCACTACGAGCCCAAAGCGCGGTCGCTTGTTGCACTTAAACAAGATGCTCTTCTGCTGGAGCGCTGGCAGCGGCAGGGGGAACCCATCAGGTATGCTTTGGGATATTACCCTGGCCAGCGTTTATGGCTGGCATTACAGCAGGCGATTGACACGTATGTGCCCCCTCCGGCACCTGCGCCAAAGCCACAGCCCAAAATTATCCGCCTCGACAGCATGTCGCTCTTCGACACCGGGAAATGGCAGCTGAGGCCCGGCTCGACGAAACTGCTGGTGAACTCGCTGGTCGGCATTAAGGCAAAGCCGGGCTGGCTGATTGTGGTGGCGGGCCATACCGACAGCACGGGCGACGATAAATCCAACCAGGTGCTCTCCCTGAAGCGCGCTGAGTCGGTGCGCGACTGGATGCGCGATACCGGCGACGTGCCGGAAAGCTGTTTTGCGGTGCAGGGCTACGGTGAAAGCCGCCCTGTCGCCACCAACGACACGACAGAAGGCCGCGCGCTGAACCGCCGTGTCGAAATCAGTCTGGTGCCGCAGGCGAATGCCTGCCAGCTGCCGGGCAACACACCCGCGTCATCGCAGGATGATGACGTCTCAAAAAATGAAATGGAGTAATTAACATGGCAATTCCTGTTTATCTGTGGCTGAAGGACGACGGCGGCGCGGACATTAAAGGTTCCGTGGACGTGAAGGACCGTGAAGGCAGCATCGAAGTGGTGGCGCAGGAGCATAACCTGTACATCCCGACCGACAACAACACCGGCAAGCTGACCGGTACGCGTATCCACACGCCGTTCCTGTTCACCAAGGAAATCGACTCCTCCAGCCCGTACCTGTACAAGGCGGTGACCACCGGTCAGACCCTGAAATCGGCGGAGTTCAAGTGGTACAAAATCAACGACGCGGGCCAGGAAGTGGAGTACTTCAACACCAAGCTTGAGAACGTGAAGCTGGTGAAGGTGAATCCGAAGATGCACGACATCAAGGATCCGGCTTTCGAGAAGCACAACCACCTCGAGCAGATTGAACTGCGCTACGAAAAAATCACCTGGACCTACAAGGACGGCAACATCATTCATTCCGATTCCTGGAACGAACGTACCACCGCTTAACGGCCCGAAGCAGACGGTTATCCGTCTGCTTTTTTTGCTGAGCGCCCGTTTTGACGGGCCCTGAGCAAAAACACACAATCTGCCTGCCTGACCTGATGCGCTTTGGTATGTCTACAGCGACGGGCGGTAGCGTGCCCGGAACTGATAAAGAGAGAATCTCATGGAAAACCCAGCCATCCTGTTACGCCGTCTTAATCCCTACTGCGCCCGCGCGATGGAAGGTGCCGCCTCCCTGTGCCAGACCCGCGCCCATGCGGAAATCCTGCCCGAGCACTGGCTGCTGAAGCTGCTGGAGCAGGGCGAGGGCGACCTGACGGTGCTGGCCCGCCGCTACGAATGGGATATGGATGCGATATGGCAGGCCCTGCTGGGGTTTATGGACGCGCTGCCGCGCTCGGTGCGCAGCCGCCCGCAGCTCTCGGACGGTATTCAGGCCCTGATGCAGGACGCCTGGCTGCACGCCTCGCTGGCGGGCGAGGCGCATATCCGCAGCATTCACCTCCTGATGGCGCTGGCGGAGAAACCGTCCCGGGTACGCTGCGATGGCCTGTGGCCGCTGCTGACCCTGGCGCAGAGCCAGCTTGAGCGCCTGCGCCCGCTGCTGGATGCGCAGTCGGACGAGCGTCCGGAAGTGCAGCAGGAGGCGGAACTGGCGCAGGGCGGTGAGGTGGAGTTTGTCGGCCGTCCGGTGAATTCCGGTATAAAGGAAGGGGAGCTGAACCCGGCGCTGCAGAACGCGCTGGACAAGTTCACCCTTGACGTTACCGCCCGCGCCCGGGAGGGGAAAATCGACCCTGTGTTCGGCCGCGACAACGAAATCCGCCAGATGGTGGATATCCTGTCCCGCCGCCGCAAGAACAACCCGATACTGGTCGGCGAGCCGGGCGTCGGCAAGACCGCCCTCGTGGAGGGGCTGGCGCTGCGTATTGCGGACGGCAACGTGCCGGACGCGCTGAAGCCGGTCACCGTGCGCACTCTCGACCTCGGCCTGCTGCAGGCGGGGGCGGGGGTCAAGGGGGAGTTCGAGCAGCGCCTGAAAAACATCATTGAGGCGGTGCAGCAGTCGCCGCTGCCGGTGCTGCTGTTCATTGATGAAGCCCACACGATTATCGGGGCGGGCAACCAGGCGGGCGGGGCCGATGCGGCCAACCTGCTGAAGCCGGCCCTGGCAAGAGGCGAACTCAGAACCATCGCCGCCACCACCTGGAGCGAGTACAAGCAGTACTTCGAGCGCGACGCCGCGCTGGAGCGCCGCTTCCAGATGGTGAAAGTGGACGAGCCGGACGACGACACCGCCTGCCTGATGCTGCGCGGCCTGAAGTCGCGCTACGCGGAGCATCACGGTGTGCACATTACGGATGAAGCGGTGAAGGCGGCGGTCACCCTCTCCAGACGCTACCTCACCGGCCGCCAGCTGCCGGACAAGGCGGTGGACCTGCTGGATACGGCCTCCGCCCGCATCCGCATGAGCCTGGATACGGTGCCGGAACAGCTGACCAGTCTTAAAGCGCAGCTCACGGCGCTGGATATGGAGAAGCAGGCGCTGCTGGAAGATATCGCGGTGGGCAACTGCGCGCACGGCGAACGGCTGGCCGCCATCGAAAAGGATGAAATCCGCATCATCCTGCAGCTCGACGAGCGGGAAACGCAGTACGGCCGGGAGCTGAAACTCACGGAAGAACTGCTCGCCTGCCGCACCGATATCTCCCGTCAGGCGGACATTGCCGACCTGCAGAACCAGCTTGTCGCCGTGCAGCAAAACGCCCCGCTGCTGGGGCTTGACGTGGATGCGCGCACCGTCGCCACGGTCATCGCCGACTGGACCGGCGTGCCGCTCTCCTCGCTGATGAAGGACGAGCAGACGGAGCTGCTGAGCCTTGAGAATAACCTCGGCAGGCGCGTGGTGGGCCAGGACGCGGCGCTGAACGCCATCGCGCAGCGCCTGCGCGCCTCGAAAACAGGGCTCGCGCCGGAGAACGGCCCGCAGGGCGTGTTCCTGCTGGTTGGCCCGAGCGGGACCGGCAAGACCGAAACCGCGCTGGCGCTGGCGGACGAGCTTTTCGGCGGCGAGAAATCCCTTATCACCATCAACCTCTCCGAGTATCAGGAGCCGCACACCGTCTCCCAGCTCAAGGGTTCCCCGCCGGGCTACGTCGGCTACGGCCAGGGCGGCATCCTCACCGAAGCGGTGCGCAAGCGCCCGTACAGCGTGGTGCTGCTGGATGAAGTTGAGAAGGCCCACCGCGACGTGATGAACCTGTTTTATCAGGTATTCGACCGGGGATTCATGCGCGACGGCGAGGGGCGCGAAATCGACTTCCGCAACACGGTTATCCTGATGACGTCGAACCTCGGCAGCGACCACATCATGCAGATGCTGGACGAGCGGCCGGAGTCCACTGAATCAGACCTGCATGAGCTGCTGCGTCCGCTGCTGCGCGACCACTTCCAGCCCGCGCTGCTGGCCCGCTTCCAGACGGTGGTTTACCGCACGCTGGCACAGGACGCCATGCGAATCATCGTGGGCATGAAGCTGAATCAGGTGAGCAAACGCCTGGCGCGCCATTACGGGATAACGACCATTATCAGCGAAAGCCTGTCCGATGCGCTGACAGCCGCCTGCCTGCTGCCGGATACCGGGGCGCGCAACGTCGACAGCCTGCTTAACCAGCAGATCCTGCCGGTGCTCAGCCAGCAGCTGCTGAGCCATATGGCGGCGGGGCAGAAGCCGCAGCATCTGACGCTGGGCTGGGATGAGGAAGAGGGGATTGTGCTGGCATTTGACGAACAAGCAGAAGGAGAAGCGTCATGAACAGTTCCCTAATCAACAAGGCTACCGATGCGGTGCAGCAACTCCTGGGCCAGTCACGCTACCGTGTTGATGTGCATGAATGCAGCGAGTTTCTGGATGTGTTGCGTTACAGCGCGGTGGAATCCCTCAGCGAGCCCTGGCGGTATGACGTGGCGGTCACCTGCTCCTCTGCGGATATTGCCTGCGACACGCTACTGCTGAAACCGGCGTCATTTACCTTCCAGACTCCGGTGTTTGACGGGGCCCCGGCGCTGCCGGTCCGGACGGTTTACGGGGTGGTGGAGTCATTTCGCCGGATATCCACGTCCGGTGAGGATACCCGTTACGCGCTGACGCTGGTTCCCCGTATTGCGCTTCTTGGCTTAACAAAGGGTAGCCAGATTTACCTTAACCAGTCGGTCACTGAAGTGGTTGAGCAGGTACTGCGTAAACACGGCCTGGAAGGACCCGATTTTGAGTTCCGGCTCTCCCGGGAATATCCCTCCCGGGAGCTCATCACCCAGTGGCGGGAAACAGACCTTGAGTTTATCCAGCGCCTGCTGGCGGAGGTGGGCATTTACTGGCGCTATGAAATGGACAGCCGTCTTGAACAGGACGTGGTGATTTTCCAGGACAGCCAGCAGCAGTATGAATTTGGCGTCACGCTGCCATTGCGCAGCCAGGCCGGGATGAGTGACAGCGGCCAGGAGAGCATCTGGGATATTCAGACCGCATACAATGTGGTGAGCGGGAGTGTGGTCACCCGTGACTACAACTACCGCGAAGCGCTGACCCCTCAGGACAGCGCCGAAAGTATTTTCAGCAAGGAAGGGATCACCACCGGGGAAACGTACCATTATGCGGAACCCTTCCTGTCAGCGGGTGATACTGAAAGTACAGAGAGCGGGGCATACTTCGCCCGTCTGCGTCACGAACGCATTCTGAACGCGCAGTATCGCGTCAGCGGGCATTCCTCCAGCCCTCATCTGGCCCCGGGTCAGGTACTGGAAACAGACGGCACGTTACCCGATGCCGTGAAAGAAGGCATCCTCATCACCACGGTGCGCACCAGCGGTTCACGCAAAAGTAGCTTTACGCTGACGTTTGAGGGGATCCCCTACAGCGAAACGGTCTGTTATCGTCCGGCACCGCTCAGTCGCCCGGTGATATCCGGTTCACTTCCGGCCCGGGTGGAAAGCACACAGAAAGGCGACACCTATTCCTGGCTCGACACGGAAGGACGCTACCGCGTGAAGCTGGACTTCGACCGCAACAGTGCTGAACAGGGGTATGCCTATCTGTGGCTGCGGCTGGCTAAACCCTATGCCGGAGATACCTACGGATTTCACTCGCCGCTTCTCGACGGAACGGAAGTGGCCGTTGTTTTTGACGGCGGGGATCCGGATCGGCCGTACATCGCTTATGCCCTGCACGATTCAGAACACCCGGACCATGTTACCAGCGACAACCATACGCGGAACGTGTGGCGCACGCCGGCGAACAATAAGCTGCGGATGGAGGATAAGCGCCAGGAAGAGCATATCAAGCTCGCGACAGAATATGGCAAAACGCAGCTGAATATGGGTCATCTGGTCAACGGTCAGCGAGAAAAACGCGGTGCCGGTTTTGAACTGCGTACGGACGAGTTTGGTGCAGTACGTGCGGCAAAGGGTCTGTTCCTGACGGCGGATGCCCAGTCCAGAGCCCAGGGCCCGGTGCTGGAAATGGCCCCTGCCATCAACCAGATTAACCAGGCCAACAGCCAGATGCAGGCGCTGAACAGCGCCGCCGAAGCTGCCGGAGCCCTGGTCTCTGATATCAACACCCAGATTAGTTTTGTGACCGACAAAATCAAAGACCTCCAGTCTGCGGTCCTGCTGGGTAGCGCGCCGCAGGGGGTGGCACTGACCTCAGGTGAACACCTTCAGCTCAGCAGTACCCGCAACACCATGATCAATGCAGGCCAGCACCTTGATATCGGTGCGATGAAAAATCTGTCCGTAACGGTGGAAAAAGCCCTGGGTCTGTTTGTGCATAAAGACGGGGCGAAGCTGGTTGCCAACCAGGGGGACATCGAGATTCAGGCTCAGCACAACACGATGGCCCTGTTTTCTGAAAAGCAGCTGACGGTGACCAGTAGTGAAGATGAAATTATTATCAGCACCCCGGAAACCCTGACGCTGAACGGCGGCGGGTCTTACCTGAGGCTGAGTAAGAACGGTATTGAACATGGTTCATCTGGTGAGTTCATTATGAAGACGTCTGACTATCTGGTACCAGGCACAGGCGCAAATCTCCCCAACGAAACACCTAATTTCAGCCTGACGGATATCACTCAGGAAAATAAAATGAGCAGTAAGTCATTTAATGACTAAGGGCTGATGATGGATCCATTAATTCCACATATGCGTAATGTGTTTTTATTTGCATTTTTGCTTTGTTTATCAAATTTTACACTGGCATCCGAGCAAACAAGCCCAGAAAGCATCGTGTACAATTTTTATAAGTCATATTTGAAAGAAGAATCATCGAACAACAGTCGATTTCTCAACCAATATGTTTCTGATGCATTAATGAAAAGCATTAACGACTCAATGATGTGTAATTATGATTCTGATGATTCAGTGTCGGCAGAAAAACTCGAAGGAAAATGTACACAAAAGCGCGAATGCAAGCAGTTAAAAGGGCGTTATATTTGTAACTGGAATGGTGCTTGGGTTGATACTGATGTTGATTATTTTACAAAATCACAAGATATTTATCCTTCATGGAAAGTAAGTATAAGTACCTTTGATGTATATCAGAAAAAGAATGACTCTTCAGTCAACGTTATTTTAGGAGCGGGTTCCGAGCTTAAAGTTAAATTTAAGGTTATTCTAGAAAGAATTGATGGGGAGTGGAAAATCACCAGCGTAACGGAATAATAATAACGTGGTCATTTTCTAAATTTCTCACCTCGACTACTCGTACAAATGCCAATATATCTACGGAGAGACGTTCATGTTGAAGAAGATTGTTTTTGCTTGCTGCTTATTCTGCGTGGCCAATATAGCCTCAGCTTCAGCAAACAATAGTTCAATGCCTGGGGAAATTGTTGCAAATTTTTATCATGATTACCTTGTCGCGTCTGAAATTCCTGATATGGAATCAGCTGATAAACTAACTCAAAAAGCTATTTTTGAATATACAACTGAGCATCTCAGAAGTCTGCGGGATAATGATGAATCGGGTGCTGATTATTTTGTCGATGCCCAGGATATATGTGAAGAATGGAAAGACAGCATTAATGTGGAAACTATTTCAGAGAATGACCAAGTAGCACAAGTGAAGCTAACATTAGGATATGGTAAGGGCGTATCCCTGTATGCCATTAACCTGGTTAAAGAAAACGGGAACTGGTTAATGGATTCTGTTAAGCCCATATCTCATAGTAGTATTTATTGCCCTCGACAAGCAGAGGGGGGGGAATAAATGCTGGACAAGAATGTCGCAGTTAGTGTTTTAAACACTCAAGCCCTGGCCAGAGCGAAAATTAACGCTGAAAATTTCAAAAATGGCATAGATAAAAAGCTTAAATATGGTGAGTCAAAATGTGCCCGCTATGTTAAAAAAGCATTAATCGCTGGAGGGGCATCTGCAAAAAATTCAGGAATTGAATCAGCTAAAAATTATGGCCCATGGCTGCTTGAAAATAACTTTAAAGTTGTGGATAACGCTACAACAGTGCGTACTGGCGGTGTATTCACAATTTCTGGTCAGCAAGTGGGGGATGTTGTCGTAATCCAGGCAGCACCACATCATGTGCATGGTCATATGGCGATGTTTAATGGTACACACTGGGTATCTGATTTTGTCCAGGAAAGGGGGTTCTATCCTGCCCAGATATATCGTGATCAAAACATACCCTATGCACTTTATCGTTATGGCGATAATACCACATCAGAGCAGAACGCCTCGGCTACCCAAAAAGGAAAAATTAAAATTGTTTGGCCTATTCCCTCTAACAACCGAGGCAGTGAATTTGGGAACCTGGAGGATATCCTTTCCCACCTGGATGGAGAGTCAACCGGACAATACGCTATTGGCCGTAGTGGGATGTGGCATGGCGGTATTCATATCACGCATATCACGACTCCGTGGTGTGCTCTCAGTGGCAAAGCACCTTTGGAGGCATTCGATTTCCCGGTTGCTTTCAAAGGCGAGCAGGCTATACGTTGCATGGCAGATGGGGAAATCATTGCCTATCGTGTCTGCAATGATTATATGACACTTGCCTGGGAATCCGGTCCGCTGAGTTTTTCGGGTTCATTCGTGCTGGTAAAACACTATATTCAGCCGGGTGAAAAAGAAACAAGTGGACTGCATTTCTACACCCTGTATATGCATCTTGCGCCGTATTCAGCTTATGAGGCCGAAGCAGAAAATCAGTGGGTCATTCAGGATACTCTAAGAGCATATTCTGAAATGGACTGGCTGACGGCAAAATTGACTTCAGATAAAACTTCTCCACAAATCGCCGGGCACATGCCTAAAGGGGCTAGAGTGGAGTGGGACCCAGCAGACAGCAATCTTAACGCCACAGGAAGTAACAAGAGAAAATACGGACTTGTGACGCTAAAGGGTTTACCAGAAGAAACCAGCAGTACTCTCACTCCTGGTCAGCGCTATTGGGTTGTTGTGGATAATAACAATATTAAGTCAGCGCCGGGGGCCGGTCCAGGCTGGTGGCGACACTTGCTTCCTCCCGCAAAGGAAGTCATGGTATTTGATAAAACGGTAAGTCTCAGTTCACCATTTGCTATTATGGCCGGTGACCCGATTGGGCACATGGGCTACTATCAGGCACCAAAGGATGGGGGATATGAGGCGAGATATCAGGTGCATATTGAATGTACCAGCATGGATGATAACCTGGAAAAATTCCTGACCAATCCAGATAAAGTGGGGGAGAAAAACCCACTCTGGCTGAAGTATTCTCCGGGCCTTTCTCTGTACACAAAAGATGTCGCGAAAGGCACCTTCGCAAAGGGGGGAACGTCTACAACGCGGTCAGGCATTCTTCCGTTGAGCAAAGTCACAACTGAAACTGATATTTCAACAAAGCAAGAATACTGGCAGCTGCGACCGGAAAATGCCTATGTGCCCAAAGGTCTGGCGGAGCCTCAACTTCTGTCACAGTATGATTTGGCAAAGTTGGGTTTCAGAACTGAAACCGTAGAGCCTGTCAGCTTTGATTACCTGGATGGAAAAAACCAGCCAGTTGGATTTTTCCGCAGCCTTATCAACTCGCTCTATGAGGCTGCGACCGGTGACACGCGAACCAGTCATGCACTGGTAAAGCATAATTATCAGCGCCTTCTTGATAAAATTGATAGTGGAAACGACCGTTACTCTCCGATGGAATACTGGAGAGCACTTCATAATCCTGACTATCGTGACGTCATTCAGAAAACAATCGTAAAACATCCCAGCGACTGGTATTTCAAAAAAGGCGATGCTATCTGGCAACCATTCCTGAATGCACTGAAGAAAGATGCTCCTGAATGGAAAAAATACAGCGAAGATTTTCTTGATAAAATGGCATGGATGCAGGATGTCACCACGGAGAAGCTAGGCCCCTCGTTATGGCATATGCATCCTATAATGTTTCTAGGGGCAATGATTCGCATAAAAAAACGACATTCGGGACTTTTCACTGTACAAGATGGGAAAGAAGCTTTACGTAAAATATATGATAAATACGGTAAAGACATGTCTGTGATAGTTGAAAGAATGTTTCGTATCGAGACCAAACACTTTACTTCTGGTCAATATCAACATTGTGGTGCTCCTGGTATGGAGGTACATGGTGCTCCTCCAGCATACGGATGGAGTTCTGACTTTTTCTCGCAACATCCAGAATATCAACCGACTGGGATTTGGAGTAAAAAAGAAGGAAGAGGGTTAAGTGGGCAGGGAGGAAATGCCCAAGTCACAGATAAGCCAAAACGATTTGTAGTATTCGATTCTGTTGAGAGTTCAATGGAATATATTGTGTACTATATTAATAAGCACGGCGGAAACTATGCCCGATGGTACTCAACCCAAGACTCAGCACAAAAACTATATAGAGAAGAATGTGGGGCAATCAAACCCAAATTCACGAATGAGTTTTCTGAGGTAAATTCATGATTAAATTTAAAGCACTTCCTTTTGTTTTGTTGATTTACTCTATCTCAGCATTTTCTAGTGTTACTGATGATGATTTTGATAGATGCTCACAATTCTTGGATAAAATAGTAGCTTCCAGTAATGCAAGTTTGATAAAAGAGTTGAAAGTGAATAGGAGTCTCATTAAAGCAGATGTTGACAGTGTCAGTGGCAATGATATAAATGCTAAAGTTCAATTCAATAAAAGTCAGTCAACTGACACTCCAGGCGAAGGCTTTCTTTTATGGGTGAAATATGATTACCTCAAATTCAATTTGGAGGATGTTACTATTGATCCAGATAATCCAGAAAAATTAAGTTTTGATAATAGATACGCGTCAGTATACCTCAACTGCCTGAACAAAAAAGTAATTTTCAAAGTCAATGGTGATTCCCGATTACAGTTTTATAAAGATGATAAATTATCAACCCCAGAAAACGGTGTATTTATCCTACCAGGGGAATATGTGGAAGTTGAAAGAAACTCAGGGAGCGCTTCGTATGTTAAATATCAAGCAAAGGACGGAGTGGTATATTCTTCCTGGGTGGATTCTAGCCGCATACAGAAATATTCCCCAGGTACCATTAAACACTAAAAACTTATTCTTCAAAGTTACTTTCTATATTGAAAGGTAGACAGATGAAAAGCAGAGGATTGAAATGATTAAAATCATGCTATCTGTCTTATTATATGGTTTCTCCTGCTATACTTTTGCTGGCGATTTTTGTTCGGAGTTGTCCAAAAAAGCTGAGAAGGAACAAGAATATGTAGATCATTCTATGAACATTTATAAAGTCACATCAAAAACAAGACTTTACTTTAATAGCGCGCCGAGTGAACAATGCAAGATTAACAATGCTTTTATAATTAACGGTGATGTAGTTTCAGGATACACCACTCTTAATGGATATTTGTTTGCATCATATTTCAAGAAAAATGGCGATTCGGTCGATGGATGGCTCAAACTATCAGATTTAAAAAATACCGGATATACCAGTGGTCCATCAAGTGACGAACAAACTGTTTTTAATATTATTCCAGATGTCATTAAGAAAAACGCATTGACTACAGCACCTGAAAAATGTATCAACATCAGTGGAGATGACACTGACAATAAATACTACAAATTCGCTATAACCAAAAAATCACTTGAAGAATGTAAAAACGTGCAACTCACTCCTTTTAGCATCTTGGTAAAAAAAGGGACTCAAGAAATTTACACAAACCAAGGAGATGATATTGATAAATTCCACCCAATCGAATGAAGTAAAAAATCGAATCACATGAAATACTGATTGCTATAGAAAGGAGATAATACGCCAACATCAGCCTTAGATATGATGGAATTTATGATAGGGCATTTAGGCTAACGGGCAACCTAGGTCTCACAAAAATCCACTGCGTAAGAAATATACTGAACTATTTTTCCGAAAATGAGGCATGCATTTGTAGATGAAATCAAAGGGGAGAGTAAATGAAGGCTTTATAAAAGAATAACGGTTCTATTACTTTCGTTGTTGCCGTTGTCCATCTCCTTTGCTGCAAGCCCGGAGCAGTGCTACTCATATTTTACTGAGTTAGTGAGGAGCAGTAACTATCCATTTAATGAATGGAATGTAAAACCCAACAAAGTAAAATTAATAATTGATGAAGATGATAACTCGATTATAAGCGCGAAATTAGTGATCGATACCGATGGTTCAGGCATAATTGGATGAGTTTTATTTGACAAACGCAAGGCAGAGTTGTTTAACACAACCATCGAACCAGAAAACCCAATTAAACTGACCTATAACAATGAATGCGAAAAAGCTCAAAAATATTGCCTTTCAGGTGAAGTTATTTATCAGGTTCAAAGTAAGAAGCGTGTGTGCTTTTTTGAGAGATCTGATTCCGGCATGAAAAAAACAAACACTTTTATTGTCAATGGTGATTATGTTCAGCGATTGGAAACGCAGAACAAATACACCCAAGTTTCTTATCAAACAAAGTCAGGGGCTACAGTTACAGGCTGGGTTGAGTTGGCCTCATTGAGACAAATTGACTTTAAAAGCACCTGGTAAGAAACGCACATTACATATGTAAAGCAAAAGCACCTTTCCAGGGAACTCAGAGAAATGAGGTAAATTTATGCTTCAAATTATTCGTAAAGGCGATAAAACCACTCACGGCGGTTCGGTACTGACCGCTTCAGAAACGATGAAATTCGGTGGTATCGGCGTTGCCCGTAAAGGCGACAAAGTGTCCTGCCCGGTTCCGGGACATGGCCCTACAACTATCATAGAAGGCAATCCTGATTATCTCGATCATGGTATCCCGGTTGCATTTCACGGCCACAAATGTGCCTGTGGTTGCACATTGATCAGTTCATTTGCCGCTGCAAAGGTTGCCTGATTATGCCCGTCTGGCTGGATGCCATCCCTGAAAAGGCTCCTAAGGTAGCGCGTCCCGGCACCCGTCGCTGGCTGCTGTTCCTGGCATTTGTCATGCTGGGGGGCATAGCGCTCACGTTATGGTGCTGGACGTCAGAAAGAACAGGATTTGTCTTCTGGTTCACCGCGCTGGGTCTTCCATTCTGCACTTGGGGGCTTCTGTTTGGTTTACGCCGGTTTGCCTATAAAGCCGAACAGGTCGGTGCCGGGTCTCGTAATGCCGAACGCGAAGCACTCATTCAAAGTGAAATTCTGCGCGGTCAGCGCTGCGCCTGGATCCTCGGTACGCACATCCAGGCTCCGGCCGGAAACAAAGCCGATGACCTGCTGGAGGCAATGAAAGTCGCTGCTCCCGTTATCGACTTCTCTTGCCCACGAGGATGTGACAAACCGGTCAGATACGCGGCATTACCAGAATATCAGACGGATTTAACGAAGGCCCTGAAAGCGGCGGTTAATAAACTAACCACGCGTGTAGAGGGGATAGTTAAGCCGCTTCCTCCCGAGCTGCCATGCTGGCTGATGCTCGATTGTGATAACGATCTGTATCCCCTGATTGAAGAGCAGCTTAAAGCCGATCTCTCACTCAAGACGGGCAGGCTATTTCGCCTGATGGCCGGAAAAGGGCTGGGGGCGTTTGATGCCTGGCTGGACAAGCGATGGGACGCCCCGGGCATTCTGGTTGCCATCACGCTGTCGTTACCGGCGTCTCCCCGGGAAGAAGACGCTGATGCTGTATCAATGGTGGTATTGAGCAACCGCAAAGCCAATGCCTGGCCGGATGCGCTCCGCCTCCATCGCCCCGAAAGGGGATCAGAAACAACGCTCACAAAGACGCTCACCCGGGCGCTGCTCTGGTCGAAGACCCTGCCCAATGAACTCAAAGGAAGCTGGATCTCCGGTCCCACATTGACGTCGGGCAGCGGCTGGAATAATGCCTGCGAAGAGAGCGAAGTGGAATTTAGTCTTTCAGAAGACAATTCCAGTATCGATCCCGTGCTGGGATATACCGGCCATGCGGCCCCATGGGTTGCCATCACGCTCGCCGATGCAGCCTTTGAACAACGAGGGGTGCAGGTTATCGCCGCACAACCCGCCGCTGACAAAGACGACGTCTGGATCGCCGTCATCACCAAAGAAGAAGTTCGCAAGGAATCGCCTAAGAATGTCTAAGGTAAAAGTAAAAACTCTCATCGGCTCGGTTGTGACTGTCGCCTTCTTCCTGACAGCCATCGTGGCATTTTTGTTTTATGCCTTTCCGGAAAATGTGGCCTCAGCCACCGGATTCGGACCGTATGACGGCCAGTGCATACTCACATTCTGCGCCATTCTGGTTGCCGCGCTGTTTTTACTCGGCTGGCTGACAGAGAAGGCTTTCGACTTCGCCGGTAAATCGGGGTTGTACTTCCACTGGGGGCAGAAAAAGTCTCAGATTGCCGCTCCGGTGACGAATACCATTGCCAGCGAAGAAGACGACGAAGAACCGGTTTTCAGCGAAGACGCGGTGTCCGAGCACCTGCGCTTTCGCTATGGACGCCGCTGGCAGCGTAAAGTGCGACTCCTGCTGGTAACGGGCAACCCGGATGACGTCCATAAAGCGGCCCCGGGCCTGTGTCATGACCTCTGGCAGGAAGGCGACGGCAACGTGCTGATTTATGGTGGTGACGCGCAGTCACTTCCGGATGAGATCTTCCTTTCAAAACTGAAACGCCTGCGTTCCGGCCAGCCGGTTGATGGCATTATTCAGGTGATGAGTACTTCAGCCCTCCCGACGGATATCGAACGGGATGCCTTCTTGCGTTGCCGCCAGAAAGCCGACCATCAGTTGGGCTGGCAGGCTCCCGTCTGGCTGTGGCTGACTGACAACGCTACCGGTGCTCAACTGGGGGCTGAAACGACTGCTACAGGGGTTATTTTCGGACCGGAAGGCACCGTAAAAGGGGCGCGTGAAGCGTTTTCTACGCTGGCGCAACGCCTGCAAAAAGCCGGTATGGCGCAGATACTGAATAATCCGGCTCATAACGGCCTGCTTCAGCTGTCCTCCCGTATGCAACACGAACTGAAAGCCAGTCTGACCGTTTTGCTCAGCGGGCTGATGCAGGGATCTGCGGCTTGGCGTTTACGCGGTGTCATGTTCAGCCCTGAACTGGCCGTTGCCGGAACGGTGCCGAACACACGCTCCGACACACCGACCTGGAAAGCCGTCATTGATGACTGTGCCACAGTACGCGCCAGAAAACTGGGCTTCGACTGGCTGAAGGTGCTGCGCTTAATTCTGCTTTCCCTGATTGTCCTGTGGGGGGCCGGTACTCTGCTGTCCCTCATCGTTAACCGTACCCAGATTTATCAGGCGCAGGAGACGGCAAGGCAGGCGGCGGATACTGCAAAACCCCTGGCTGAACGCCTGCACAACCAGCTTGTGCTCCAGCAGGCCATTGCCCGTCTGCAACATCGTGAGGCGACCGGCGCTCCGTGGTATACCCGCTTTGGACTCAATCAGGACCACGACACGCTGGTGGCCCTGTGGCCACTGTATGCCCGTAATAATGCGCTGCTGATAAGAGATGTCACGGCTATCCACCTGAAACAGCAGCTTCAGGCTTTTGTTAATCTTCCGCCAGCCAGCGAAGCCCGTATGCAGGGAACACAGCAGGCTTATGATGTGCTGAAAATTTACCTGATGATGGCCAGACCGGACAAAGCTGATGCCGGATGGCTGGCGCAACATGTGCTGACGGCTTGGCCGAAACGGCAGGGTATATCAGATGGCGCCTGGCAGGAAATGGCACCAAAACTGCTGGGCTTTTACGCCCAGAACCTGCCGTCACATCCGGAATGGAAAATTAAGCCTGATGCCGGACTTGTCACGACCGTGCGTCAGATCCTCCTTAAACAGATTGGCCAGCGTAATGCTGAATCCGGGCTGTATCAGGACATGCTGAAGCGCGTTGCCAGCAACTGGCCGGATCTCACGCTGGCGGATATGACCGGCGACACGGATGCCTCCACCGTCTTCAGCACAGAAGAGGTGGTGCCGGGCATGTTTACCCGCCAGGCCTGGGAAGAACAGGTGCAGGATGCAATTGATGCGGTGGTTAAAACTCGCCGCGATGAAATCGACTGGGTGCTGACGGATAAAACCCATCAGCCCGGAAGCGATGTTTCGCCGGAAGCGCTGAAGTCTAGGCTGACCGAACGTTACTTTACCGATTTCGGCAATGCCTGGCTGAATATGGTCAACAGCATCCAGTGGCACGAAGCGGCCTCGCTCTCTGACGCGATCGCCCAGCTCAATCTGATCGGTGACGTGCGCCAGTCGCCACTGGTGGCGCTGATGAACACCCTGGCATGGCAGGGAAAAACCGGCGAGAAGGGGGAAGCGCTGGCGGATTCGATAGTGGATTCTGCGAAAAAGCTGGTTGGCCGGAAAAAGAGTGTGAAGCAGTTTATCGAACAGGCGCAGGGACCACGCGGTCCGCTGGACGATGTGTTTGGTCCGCTGACGGGATTCATGGAGGGAAAAGAGGGTACCGGACGTAACGGTAACCTGAGTTTTCAGTCCTGGCTTGCCCGTGTCACCCAGGTACGCCTGAAACTTCAGCAGGTCACCAGCGCGCCGGATCCACAGGCAATGTCTCAAATGCTGGCTCAGACCGTGTTCCAGGGCAAGGCTATTGACCTGACTGACACACGTGACTACAGCAGTCTGGTGGCGGCGAGCCTGGGCCAGGAGTGGAGCGGGTTCGGCCAGTCATTGTTTGTTCAGCCGCTGGATCTGGCCTGGCGACAGGTGCTGACCCCGGCAGCAGAAAGCCTCAATACCCGCTGGCAGACGACCATTGTCGATCAGTGGAATAAAGCTTTTGCCGGCCGCTATCCGTTTAAAGCCACAGGAAGTGATGCTTCCTTACCGCTGCTGGCTCAGTTCCTGCGCGGCGATTCAGGTCGCATCGCCACGTTCCTGAAAACCAGCCTTGGCGGCATTCTCCACCAGGAGGGGAACCGCTGGGTAGTGGATCCTTCTGCAAGCCAGGGAATGGAAGTGAGCCCGGATTTCCTGCGGGCAATTAACCAGCTGGCCGAACTGTCGGACATTGTTTTTGCCCAGGGCGATGCGGGCGTTCACTTTGAATTAATGGCGCGTACTTCCCGTGATGTGGCCCGTATGCAGCTGACGCTTGATGAACAGAATCTGGACTTCTTTAACCAGATGGAAAGCTGGCAGAGTTTTACCTGGCCGGGAAACACGTATTACCCGGGTGTCAGCCTTCGCTGGCGCAGCGTGAACAGCGGGATGCAGCTCTACACCAGCAACCAGGGGAACTGGGGGTTCATCCGGCTGCTTGATAAGGCATTAATTACCCCTCTTGATGCGAGCCGCACACAGCTGGTCTGGATCACCCCCGACGGTAATCCGCTGAAGTTTGTTATGCGCAGTGAGCTGGGTGACGGTCCACTTGCCCTGCTGAAGCTCCAGGGATTTACGCTGCCCAACGCTATTTTTAACGTCGAGGCTGGCGCAGAAGAGCGCCAGTAACGATGGGCGGGAAACTGAATCCTCAGCCCTCAATATGAAAATGGAGTTAGCTTATGTTTAAGCATTTGGATACAGGGCTAATTCAATTCATGTCTGATACTGCAAAAGACTTAGGGACGACAACGTCAAAACTTGCTGCCATGACACATGTAGAACAGATGAATTATGTGAAGAAGTATTTTGAAATGCAGGCTAATAATTTTGATCATCCTACGAACAAATGGTCATTGGGTGATGTATATCTTTCAATATTCACACCAGCAGCCATGTTACTCAAAGATTCAGATATCGTATACGCAAAGGGACAACGCGCCTATGCTGTTAACCAGTTCCATGACAGAAATAAAGATGGAAAGATTATTAAAAGTGAAATTGTAAAAAATATAGACGAATTTTATGCTAAAGGGTTTAATTATGAAGGTTAATTTTATGAAGTTAAAATTCGGGAATTATTTCCTTCCGATTTTTGTCGTATCTTCTTTCTTTGGCACATCTGCACTGGCAAGTGAAATTCCGCATGTACACACGACTGTAGAAAAAGGAATGTGTAGTATTGAAATAGATGGTGGTACGATTGACAATTACAAATGCAATTATTTTCGCGCACCATTCGTTCTAAACTACTCCTACTTATATGAAGCCGACAAGCAAATATTTGTTTTGATTGATAGCCCGATGGGAAATGCTTGCGATGGTGGCCCATTACATATTTATAGCAAAACAGAAGATGGAAAATTCAAGCCTTTGAAGACAATTGATTTCTGTAGGGGGCATTATCCATTAATAACCAGTGGGCCAGAAACTTTCATAATAAAAATTCCTTCAATATCTATTGACGGTACGGATAAAAAGATCCCGGCTGAGACATGGGAATTAAAGAATGATGAATTAGTTAAGAGATAAGGAAGAGGAATTTAATAATGCTCCAGATTATCCGTAAAGGTGACAAAGTGTCCTGCCTGGTCGAGTGGCATGGCCGCTATCTTCAGCGTCGCCGCTGAAGTAGAAGAGCGCCAGTAACGATGGGCGGGAAACTTCACCCAGCAATCGCTTTCGCAAAACAGGTGGAAGGCTGGTCCCCGGGTATTTTCAGCAAGGTGGATAAATGGCGGGAGGCTGAATCACTGGCTCCCTGGCAGTTTATGACGTTTCGCCAGTGTAGACGCTGTCTTGCGGACTGGCTGAAGCATAATCCAGCGCCTGAGGAAGGATTCCTTTGTCCCGCGATCGTGAAACGTTTCCCGCCACATATCGTTTATATGACGCTTGCGGCCTGGCGAACCGGTAAAACGCTCCTCCACTGCGATGAATCACTTTTCCGGATCCTGGGAGAAACCCGCCAGACCGACGCACTGCCAGGAGAAATGCTTCGCCGCCTGCCATTCTGGGGATTCTGGCTCGATTTTCCGGCTGACACGGTCTTTGCTGAAGGCCAGGGGGCGCTGATGGGCGCATTTTTCACCCTTGCCGATCATGATAACCAGACGGATGCGCTGCTCGCCCTGACGCTCGCTCAGGATCCGCTTTCCCGGGAGCACATTCCGATGGGGATGGAGTATCTCGCGTTAACCGATCCTGTCTCCACGGCCATCAGTCAGCAGGAGGAGGGGATACGTGGATTCTGGCACGCCGTACTGCCGGTGCTGTTCTGGCTTTGCTCGGAGAATAGTGATGGGGAAGACAGGGGAAACCTGTGAGACCCGCGCCAAGACGCGTCGGAAAGCATCAACGCCTCATCCCGCCCGATAAGCCCGTGCAGATTTTTGCGGGCGTCCGGGCCGATTCCGCGCTCAGGCAGGCACCGCGAGCACCGGAAGTCAGTACCTCAGGGGACGGCTCCTCCACGCCCCCACCGGCGCCTTCGTCCCCATGTCAGAAAAGCCCACTAGCAAAGCTACTGGAAGGGCAAACCCACTCCGGGGGAGGAGAAAAGTGTGCTGCTGAAATGGAAGCCACCGAAAATCGTCAATGGCAAGGACGACGATTCTCTGGAAGCCGTCATCAGATTCATGAAAGACATCGTCAAATCATCCTGAATTAAGATGTGTCGGTTTAATTATAATGAAATACAGAAGTTATTTAAGGATAAACATGAAGGGTGTAATTAAATTAAGTTTACTGGCCTTATCAATCTCATTCAGTTTTGTTGGTTATGCTGAAAGTAAATCTGTAGAGGTCTTAAGCGCTGTCGTTAAGGACAAAAAAATATCAGGTGCGCAGGTGGTTATTCAGCGAAACGGCGAGCAATCCATTTCTTCTTTAAGTGATGACTCAGGAAACGTCCAGATTGGCAATAACACAACCGACACAAATGACAGTCTGATAATTATCAAGAAAAATGGATATTCAACCCTGGTGGCGAAATGTCCATGTGGTGGGATGAGTTATGCATTAAGCCCGACAATGAAAGGGCTTGATAGTATGCGCGTGGTTTTGGGGTGGGGAAGTTCACCTTCTGATCTTGATTCACATATGGTATATCCCGAAAATCATATTTTCTTCGGCCATAAGTTGGGCGATAATGGAAATCTTGACGTTGATGATACAGATAGCTATGGACCTGAGACTATTACGTTAACCAGACGAGAGAATGGGAAGCCCTATGTTTATGCTGTTCACGACTATAGTGATAAGTCTGATCCAGATACCAAGAATCTCTCCAACAGTGAAGCGAAAGTGTTTGTTTATGTTGGGGAGTCATTAGTTCGGACATATTATGTCCCTAAAGACCAATCGGGGAATTTATGGACTGTTTTTAAAGTTAATGAAAATGGTGCCATCGAAGATGTGAACAATATAAAAGGTATCTCTGTCGGTGCCAGTGATATCGATAATGTTTTAACGCCACTTTTGAATAGCAACGCAACGTTGCCTCATCAAAACTGGGGGGCTGAGCAAATTGATATTTCAAATGCGTTGAATCTTAAGGGTGAAGAATCATACCGTCGGAAGCAATATGAGGAGGCAATTTCGTTTTTCACAGAGTCAGTCAATAACTATTCAGAAAATGGCAAGGCATATGGCAATCTCGGGTTGGTATATCAGAAGGTTGGTCGTACGGCTGAAGCTATATGGGCAAACCGCAAAGCTATTACACTGGCCTCTGGTAAAAATGCAGCAACAATCCGGGCTGGTGCAAATTATAATATAGGAAAAATATACGAAGGGGAAAGTCAGTACAGTGATGCCCTAAATTACTACAACGCAGCCAAAAATGAAAAGCAAAACCCTGTTTACGACAATGCGATATTAAGAGTAAGCAGCAAAATAAATTAAATGTTAATGTTCTTTTCGCATAACGTTTCACATGCGAAACGTTATGCTTATTAAAAATAATGTGGCATCTATGATTTTAAACTATACCAGTCGATTTACATACTGTTTAATATGTGCTTGTAAATTGTTGTTTTTAACAACCACTTTTTCGTCCAATGCTTCGGATAATATACCTAAAGTATCATCAACGGTAGATGGCTTGCATATTGTCGCCATTAATAAATTGCCAGCAGCGCCTCAGAAAACTCCTTTTGATGAGCCTGTATTAAATTGTGATAGAGATCCACCCAGGACTATCGAGGGAAAAGCCGTTTCATCTCTGGGATGGAGAGTGATTAATGAAATCTCTAACGGAAATTTGACTATCGTTGGTTTTTTCAGCAAAGGTGAGGATGGTACAAGCGGATCCTGCTTTGTCAAAGATGGAAATGTGGCAATTTATAGCAAGGGTTCTCTCCAGGCTTTAATTTATGGTGATAAAATCACCGATGGCTCAAATTCGCCTTTGGGTGCAGTTTCCAAAACCAATTTAAATAACACATTCCGTCTGAGAGAATTTTCCCCGGGTATGACCGCAGTTGCTGATTTGTTTTATGACGGTAATGTTGCTCGTGTTCAGCCAATTGCAGCGATAGAACCATTTTGTAACGGGATAGCACCTGTACCAAACATTTACGGAAAAGATATTAAAAGCGCCAGAAAATTGCTCAAAAATTATGGATGGAAGCCTGAAAATGTCGAAGCGGACCCGGGCGACTTCATTGCCAAGGAATTGAATGCAGAAGGAATTACCGAAGTGGATTCATGCTCTGGGACAGGATTTGGGTTCTGTAACTTCGATTATCAACGTGAAGGTGGGATCTCTTTGAATGTCATAACAATGGGGGATGATTTTACAGTAACCGATTACGGTGCCCACTGTCCGGAACAATGATCAATGGAAGCGTTTAACTTTTCATCTAGTAATGAATGGGGAAATAAATGAGCTCACCGCAAGCCCTGTTATCTGCATGTGCCACAAGCCAGGAGGAAAAACAGCATCTTGTTATCCGGGCTACCAACGCCCTGTCACTCTGGGATACCTGGCTGCACCCCTTCACCTCCGGGTCAGAAACCGGAGACGATCCCGCATATGACGATAATTTCCAGCTGATGCGCGAAGAGATTAATAAGCTTTCGGGCACCGATTCAGCGCTGTTGTGCGAGCTGGCCCGGACGTGTCTTTGTGAATGCGCCAAAGACATTCGTGTGGTGACCTGGTACGTGCAGGCCCGGCTCAGCCGCGACGGTGAAAAAGGGTTGTCCGAAGGCTTACTGCTTCTTGTTGCGATGCTGACCCGCTACGGGCAGGCATGTCATCCGCAGCGTCCCGCCGCCCGTAAAGCTGCGCTGGAGTGGCTGAACAGTGCAAAAGTGACTGATGCACTGCTGTTATGGCCCGAGGTGGACAGCAATGACGCCGGTCTGACGGCGGGCGCCATAAACCTGCTTGAATCCGCCGTGGCAGAGTGGCCGGACGCTGAGAAACCGTCTTTTGCAGGCCTTTGTACCGCTCTGGAAAACCGCCTGGCACGTTCAGGTGGCATGGAGGCGCTGGTCCCCCAGAACAGCAGCGCCCGGGAGCACGGGCGTGAATCAGCCAATCCGGATTCTCCACAACTGTCAGCGGTGAAATCGGGCCGCGATTTACTCGACCAGACCAGGTTACTTTCCCGCTGGCTGAGCGAGCAGCCGCACGGCTGGCTGGCTTCTCACCGACTGATAAAGACCGTGCGGTGGGATACGGTCTGTCAGATCCCCCCACTCGACAGTAGCGGTCGCACCCGCCTGGTACCGCCGAAACCCGAGTATCGCGCTCAACTTAAGCGGCTCTATCTTCAGAAAAACTGGACCGAACTGGTTGAGCAGGCCAACCAGATGTTTTGCGAGGGGGTCAACCATTTCTGGCTCGATCTTCAGTGGTATCTCTGGCAGGGGCTCAGCCATGCCGGCCAGCCCTGGGATACCTGGGCTGACTCCGTCCTTTTCGATCTGCGGCTGCTGCTTAAACGCCTGCCGGGGCTTGAAGGGCTGGCATGGAATGACGGCACCCCCTTTGCAGACGAAGTCACCACCGCCTGGATTGCTGAAAAAGTGAATGAAGAAGGCCTGATGTACGGCGATGAACCCGCTACCGTCGTTAATGGTCAGGCTGATGATGTGCTGCTCCTTGAGTCCGAAGCCATGGCGAAGGGAGACACGGAAGGGCCCGAAGCGGCTCTGGCCTGGCTCCAGACCCGTCCTGGACTGGAATCACCGCGAAATCGCTGGCTGATACGCCTGCTGATGGCCCGTGTTGCGGAACAATACGGGCGTAACGACATGGCGCTTCATCTGCTTGGCGAACTGACTACCCGTGCACCACAGCTGACGATGGGAGAGTGGGAACCCGGTCTGCTGTTTGAAGTTCAGGCCCGCCGCCTGAAACTGCTACGTATGAAAGCCGGTCGCAGCGACTCTGATAAAGCCCGTCTGATGCCTGAGATGGAGTCCTTACTTGCAGGACTTATTGCCATTGACCCGGCCCGTGCCATGGTGCTCTGTGGCTAATTTTATCATTAATAATTTTCAGGAATGCCGTGCATGGATGATTTAACCCTGCGTTATTACGAAGCAGAGATGCGCTACCTGCGCGAAGCCGGTAAAGAGTTTGCCCGGGCTCATCCGGACCGGGCAGCAATGCTTAATCTGGATAAACCTGGTGCCCGCGATCCCTATGTGGAACGCCTGTTCGAAGGCTTTGCCTTCCTGATGGGCCGTCTGCGTGAAAAGCTGGATGATGATCTGCCGGAGCTCACCGAAGGGCTGGTGAGTCTGCTGTGGCCGCACTATATGCGGACTATCCCGTCGCTGGCCATCGTCGAATTCTCACCTGACTGGCGTGGTCTGCGCCAGGCCGAAATGCTGGCTGAAGGCTTCTCCGTTCTGTCTCGTCCTGTCGGGCCGCATAAAACCGCCTGCCAGTACCGGACGACCCGCGATGTGCCGCTACAACCGCTGCACCTTGCAGATGCCCGCCTGCACACGGAAACCGATGGCCGCTCTGCTATCCGTCTGCGCTTCGAATGCCCGGAAAAAGTGGACTGGCGTAAAGCCGGGATCGACAAAGTCGCCATTTTCCTTAACGCAGAGAGTCCGGTTAGCTCAGCGCTGCATCTGGCCATGACCCGTCGTGTACATGCCATGTATGCCCGTCATGCCGGGACGCACACCGAACGTCATCCGTTTGACGGCTGGTGCAAACCCATGGGTTTTGATGACAATGACGGCCTGTGGAAGAAAGCCGATACTGCCTTCAGTGGTTACCAGCTGCTGCTGGAGTATTTCAGCTTCCGTCCGAAGTTTATGTTTGTTGAGCTGCGCGGTCTTGACACCATCGGGCTCACTGCGGCCAGCACCTGGTTTGAAATCGACATTGTGCTCAGTGAAGCCTGGTCATCCGATCTGCCTTTTGAGACAGAAAACTTCCGCCTGCACTGTGCGCCGGTTATCAATCTTTTTACCCTGGAAGCCGATCCGCTGACCCTTGATCCACTGGAGAATGAATATCTGCTGCGCCCCCTGCGCCTTCAGGATGGTCACACCGAGATTTACAGCGTCGATAATATTCACGGCGCAGTGAAGAATGGCAAACATCCTTATGTGCCGTTCACCAGCTTCCGGCACCGGGGCGGTATGATGCGCCACGATGCCCCTGAGCGTTATTACCACACCCGCGTGAAACGCGGTCCCTCTGGCCTGTATGACACCTGGTTAATTCTCGGGGGGCGCTCGTTCGAACTGGAGCAGCTGTCCGAAAAACCAGAGTCCCTCTCGATGCGAATAACCGGTACCAACGGCCAGCTTCCGCGCAAAGCGCTGGAAAGTACGCTGCTGGACAGGGTAGTCAAAACCGGCAAGGTTCCCGTCAGGGTACTGAATGTCACAGCACCGACGATGCCGCTGTATCCCCCGGCAAACGACCGTTTTCACTGGCGGGTGATGAGTCACCTCGGCTCAAACTTCCTCAGCATGATGGACAATCCGGAGGTGCTGCGGGGCACGCTGGCGCTCTATGACTGGACCGACGATGAAATGAACCGCCGTCGGCTTGAAGCGATAGTCGCCGTGAAGCACACCCTGATCCGTCGGTTTGAGAAGGGCTTTATGCTCCGGGGCGTGGACATTGAGGTCACGCTGAATATGGACAATTTTGCAGGCGAGGGCGATGTTAATCTCTTTGGCGAGATGTTGCAGCGGTTCTTCGCGCTTTATGCCGATATTCACCTCTTTAACCAGCTCACGCTGGTGCTGCAACCGACAGGGAAACGACTGAGATGGTGCGAGAATCACAGCCAGCACGTACCGGGCTGACGCAGGCCCTTAACTATAAAATGTAGTCAGCTTATGCCTAAGAGTTTGAATACACATATTGATGCAGACATAGCTTGTGAAGAGGATGAGAATCCTGGTTCAGCTAAAGATGAACCTGATTCGTTAACAGCGGAAGGTTTATCGCCGGTTTTCAATCAGGCTGAGACCATGAAAGTCAGTCAGGTCGTCTGTAAATCGTTTAGTGACTGACAGGGAGTGTGAATCGTGTCTGTATTACCCAAAATTGTCTGGCCTGTCCCCTCCAACAAGCGGGGAAGTGAGTTCAAAAATCAGGAAGAGATCCTCTCCCAATTGGGTGGCGAATCAACCGGTCAATATACGATTGGTCGCAGCGGGATGTGGCATGGCGGGATCCATATCACCGAAGCCACAACCCCGTGGTGTGCGCTGAGTGGCAAATCACCTCTGGAAGCGGTGGATTTTCCGGTTCCTTTTAAAGGCGAGCAGGCGGTGCGATGCATGGCTGACGGGGAAGTGGTTGCTTATCGAGTCTGCAAGGATTATCTGACGCTTGCATGGGAATCCGGTCCGCTGAGTTTCTCCGGCTCATTCGTCCTAGTAAAACACTATATTCAACCGGGTGAAAAAGAGACAAGCGGGCTGCATTTCTATACTCTGTATATGCATCTGGCCCCGTATTCAGCCTATAGTGTCAATACTGCTGAAACAAAATGGACGCTTCAGGATTCGCTGTCTGCCTACGATCCTGAATGGGTGATGTCAGCCAGTACAAAGAACAAAGATGTCAGCGACAGCTATGAAAAAGGCACGATGCCTAAGGGATCTGTTGTCGAGTGGGATAAGACGGACGGGAGCCTCCATACCATCGCGTTCAATAAGCGTGAATACGGTCTTGTTACTCTTATAAATTTCCCTGAAGAGACTTCGAAGAAAAAGAAAGGAACCTCGCTTAAGTCGGGTCAGCAATACTGGATACTGGTGGATAATAACAATATTTCGCCAGGTACAAGCGGTGTGGTCCAGCCTTCCTGGTGGCAGAAACTGATGCCCCCGGCAAAAGAAGCGATGAAATTTGACCAGGTTGTGTGCCCGCCGCCCTATGCCATCAGAGCTGGTGATCCTGTTGGTCATATGGGGTACTATCAGGCACCTAAGGACGGTGGCTATGAGGCCCGGTATCAGGTACATATCGAATGCACAAGTATGGATGATAACCTGGAAACGTTCCTGACCAACCCTGAGCAGGTTGGAGAAAAGAATCCACTCTGGCTGATGTATGTTCCGGGTCTTGCGCTGTACAAAAAAGAGGTTGCAACCGGAACGTTCACAAAGGATACCAGAGTGACCACCGTGACCGGGATCTTGCCACTGAGTCAGGTGCAAATTGAAACCGATAAGACGACCAAACAGGAATACTGGCAACTGCGACCAGAAAATGCTTATGTGCTCAAAGGACAGGCTGAACCACAGCTTCTGTCACAGTATGATCTGGCAAAGCTAGGATTCAAAACTGAAACCGCAGAGCCTGTCAGCTTTGATTATCTGGATGGAAAAAACCAGCCCACTGGATTCTTCCGTAACCTGATCGACACCCTCTACCAGGCCGCGACCGATGATACACGAACCAGTCATGCCCTGGTTAAACATAATTATCAGCGACTTCTGGATAAAATTGATAGTGGAAGCGATCGCTATTCTCCAATGGAATACTGGAAAGCACTTCATAATCCCGATTATCGTGACGTTATTCAGAAAACAATAGTAAAACATCCCAGCGACTGGTACTTCAAAAAAGGCGATGCTATCTGGCAACCGTTCCTGAATGCGCTGAAGAAAGAAGCCCCTGAATGGAAGAAATATAGCGAAGATTTTCTCGATAAAATGGCCTGGATGCAAGATGTGACGACTGAAAATCTGGGGCCTGATCTCTGGCATATGCACCCAATAGTATTTTTGGGTTCATTTACTAAAAGAGACAAAATTATATGGATGAAAAAATTTACAGAAAAATTTGGAGTAATTAAAGCAGATGCATTTAGGTCCAAGTTATTGGAGGTTTCCAATGAGTTAAGTATTGATCCGAACTACATTATGGCTTGTATCGCACTGGAAACGGGAAAAACATTTAGAACAGACATCAAAAACCCAGGCTCATCTGCAACGGGTCTAATTCAGTTTATGGATGATACGGCCAAAGATCTTGGAACTTCAACTCGTCAACTTCGGGCAATGGACCACGTAGAACAAATGGAGTATGTTAAGAAATACTTCAAAATGCAGGCGAACAATGTCGGGGTTCCAACAGAACAGTGGACTCTTGAGGATGTATATTACTCGATATTCAGACCTAAAACGATACTACTCGGGCCAAATGATATTGTTTATCAAAGAAGTGACGGAGACTATTATAGTAAGAATCTATATCATGATAGAAATAGCGACGGAAAGATCACTAAAAATGAAATAGCAGAAAATATTAGAGTAAATTACAAATTAGGCATTCCTGAGGCAGGATAATATGACAACGCAATTAAAAAAATTTACAACAGCATTATGCTTGTTAGTTATATCAACATCGGCATGTTGCGCCCATAGCAAGGATGTCTTAGTCAATGCCAATAGGCTAAAAAGCACAGGTTTTTTGGATGGACAGACGGGTTCTGTAGATGTTGACCTGAACGGTGATGGATACGAAGATACCATTGAATATACTTTTTCAAGTACAACGCCACCTGGTACATGTGACCAGTCAGATTGCATGTCTAGTCTGGACAACTCTCCAATATTAACATTCCAGATAAAAATGCATGATGGTAAGTCTATCGATGGTTCATACATGTGTACCTCTCTAGATGTTTCAAAGGAACTTCACAATGGAATGAAAGACATATTATGCGGACCCAAATATATACTTCGCTGGAACGGTGAAGAATATGATACAGACTAATTAGTACTATGAGCACCTTCTAATAGGAGGTGCCAAGTTCCAACCTAAAATGATTATTAATATCACGATGAATATGGACAATTTTGCAGGCGAGGGCGATGTGAATCTCTTTGGCGAGATGCTGCAACGGTTCTTTGCGCTCTATACCGATATTCACCTCTTTAACCAGCTCACGCTGGGACTGCAACCAACAGGGAAACGACTGAGATGGCGCGAGAATCACAGCCAGCACGTACCGGGCTGACGCTGGCCCTTAACAAAGATATCTGGCAGGCCAATTTTTATCGTTTCTGCCAGTTGCTGGAGCAGGAAAATCCGGACGCGCCAAAACTGGGCACCACCAGCCATCCGGGCAACGACCCGGTACGTTTCAGACCCTGGCCAGGTATGGGTTTCCCGGTCAGTACCCTGAAAGCGGTGGAGACCGACGAAGACCATCCGACACTACCCCCAACGGTCCGCACGACATTTCTGGGGATGTATGGCGTGGACTCGCCTCTGCCAACTGCTTACCTGGATGACATTGCACAACGCCGCGAAGGCCATGAGGCGGTCACCTCGTTTCTGGATATTTTCAGCCATCGCATCACCACGCAGTATTACCGGATCTGGCGAAAATACGCGTATCCGGCCACCTTCGAGGCGGGGGGGCGCGATGCCACATCGCAATGTCTGCTGGGTCTGGTGGGACTCGGTATACCGGGCACGGCTGAGCAGGTGGCAACACCGGTTTCCCGTTTCCTGGCCCTGCTGGGTACCATGCGATTGCCCACCCGCAATACTGAAGGCATCCGGGCTCTGGTGAGCCTGCTGGCACCGATTACCCGGATATTTATCACCGAACCCGATCCGGTTAAGGTCCATATCGATAACCGCAGTGGGCTGGGTACCGGCAACCGCGTCCGTCTTTCACAGCGGGCCACGCTGGGTAAAACGGGCAGGGAAGCCTGTAGCAGAGTGCTGGTGACGCTGGTCACGGAAGATCCCGGCGAAGCCGAAGGCTGGTTACCCGGTGGCATCCTTCATACCGATTTGCTGGTCCTGATGCGCGTCTATCTTGGTTACCGCAGCAATGCCCGACTGCGCCTCACTGTACCCGTGTGGGTGTTGCCTGAGCCGCGCCTTGGCAAAGGCAGGCGTATTCAGCTCGGGCGCACCGGCCTGCTCGGACTGAAGGACGGCAGACTCAGCGATAACCAGGAAACCCTGACCGTCAGTCTGGGCTGCTATGAAGGGCTCCAGTATTCTGCGTTCCCTCCCGCTGAAGACGGGCATTACCGTTTCGACTAAATACGTATTCACATTCTCAATAAAGGAACTTTTGAATGGTAACAGTAACCCGCTGGTGGGCGCTGACGCTTATTGCCTGTGGTCTGCTCGCAGGCTGCGGTCTGACGCAGACCGTCACGGACGGTACGGTCAGCATCACGAAATCCATCTTCTACAAAAAAATTAAAACGCTGCATCTGGATTTTACCCCACGCACGGCCATTAACGCCGATGGCGCACAGACGCCGCTGGCGACCATGGTGCGGGTGTATCAGCTCAGGGATCGTAAAGCGGTTGATGCCGCCGATTACCAGACGCTGCTGCGCAAGGCAGATACGGTACTTAAGGACGACGTGCTGGCGTCAAAAGAGCTGCTGGTGATGCCCAACGGCAGCGTGACGCTCAATATGCCCATGGATGAAAATGCCCAGTTCGTGGCGGTGGTGGGGCTGTTTAACCGCCCGGATATGCAGGACAACCGCTGGCGCCTGGTGCTGACACGTGACGACCTCGACCCGGACAAACCCCGCACGATTGAACTGGGTGATGGCTGGCTCAGCCTTGTACCGGTAAAGGAGTGACATAATGGATAACTGGTCAGCGCTTTTTGACGGACAGACCCGTTACTTTCTGGATATCAATGACAGCACAGTGAAGCCGGATGTCCTGCGCTTTTACGGCAGGGAAGCCCTGAGCGAACCGTTCAAATGGGATATTGAGTTCACCACGCTGCAGGTGAACATTCTCCCGGAACAGGTGCTGATGAAATATGCCACCTTCCGGATGCGAAGCGGCAAAAATGTCCACGGCATTGTGACCCGCCTGGAATGGCTGTCCACATCCAGGGACCAGTCCCGCTACCGGCTCACGCTCAGTTCCCGCCTGGCGCTGCTGGCACACACCCGGCAGTGCGCCGTATTTCAGAACCAGTCCGTCCCGGAAGTGGTGGAGCAGGTGCTGCGCAGACACGGGCTGGAGGGACCTGATTTTGAATTCAGGCTGGAGCGCACCTACCCGCCGCGGGAAATTATCACCCAGTGGCGGGAAACGGATTTGCAGTTCATTCAGCGCATTCTGTCTGAGGTGGGAATTTACTGGCGTACGGAGATGGATAACACCCGTGAGCTGGATGTGTACATTTTTGCCGACAGCCAGCTTAACTACCGGTTTGACGTGCGCCTGCCCTACCGCGAGCCATCGGGGCTGTTTGACGGTGCGGCAGAGTCGGTCTGGGATGTGCGGACGTGGCACAGGATTGCCACCGGCACCGTCGCCACGCGG
>NZ_SJOO01000030.1 GCF_004331265.1 Enterobacter wuhouensis
TTGAACGAGGCGCATATTATCGATGCTCATCGGTGATGTCAAAGGCAGAATGCAGATCGCCGATCGTTTGCCGATTTATTCTCCACTTCGCATATTTGTCAGGCAGCCTTTCGCGGATATTTCCATAGCCAGCGTCCACTCACCATACGCCAGTAGAACAACGCACCGCGCACCGCCCAGTCCAGGAACATCCCCAGCCAGACGCCGACCACGCCCATTCCCAGCATAATCCCCAGGGTGTAGCCCGCAACAACGCGGCAGCCCCACATGCCGAGCATAGATACCCACATCGCAAAGCGGGCATCGCGCGCCCCTTTCAGCCCGGCGGGCAATACCCATGAAGCCGCCCAAATCGGCATAAACGCGGCGTTGAGCCAAATCAGGATCTTGACCACCTCTTTAACATCGTCCTCGTGGGTATAGAACGAGGCCATTAGCCCGGCGAAGGGAGCCGTTCCCCAGGCAATCGCCGTGAGGCCAATGGTCGATAGCCAGAAGACATGGCGCAGCTGCCGTTCGGCCTGCCCTATCTGCCCTTTCCCTAACCGCTTCCCGGTGATGATGGTCGACGCCGAGCCGAGGGCGTTACCCGGTAGGTTAATAAGTGAGGCAATGGAGAAAGCGATAAAGTTACCGGCGATAACGTCAGTCCCCATCCCGGCGACAAACATCTGCGTGAGCAGCTTGCCGCCGTTAAACAGCACCGATTCAATGCTGGCCGGGATACCGATGCCCATCACCTCCCAGATAATGGCGAAGTTAAAGGGCCGAAAGTAACTTTTCAGCGTGAGACGCAGCGACGGCGTGATGCCCGTCATCAGCACGCCGATAATGGCCGCGGCGCCAATATAGCGAGAAATGGTCAGCCCCAGCCCGGCACCGACGAAACCCAGTCCGTCCCAGGAAAACACGCCGTAAATCAGGATGCTGCTGATCATAATATTCAGGATGTTCATCCCGCCGTTGATCAGCAGCGGAATTTTGGTATTGCCTGCACCGCGCAGCGCGCCGCTGCCAATTAACGCAATGGCAGCCGCCGGGTAGCTGAGCACCGTCATTTCCAGATAGGTCAGCGCCAGGCCTTTAACCTCGTTCGTCGCCTCGCCTGCGACGATATCAATGATCTCTTTTCCGTAGTAGTGGATCACCGCCGCCAGAATGATGGAGAACACCGTCATGATCATCAGCGACTGCCGCGCGGCTTCACGCGCGCGTTTGGGATCGAGCTTGCCCAGGCTGAAGGCAACCACCACCGTGGTGCCCAGATCGATGGCGGCAAAGAAAGACATCACCACCATGTTAAAGCTGTCCGCCAGCCCGACTCCGGCCATCGCTTCTTTGCCCAGCCAGCTCACCAGAAACGTGCTCAGCACCCCCATCAGCAGAACGCAGGTGTTTTCCAGGAAGATAGGCACAGCGAGGGGGGTGATTTCACGCCAGAACAGAACACGATAGCTTTTACGTTTTGCATACCAGGGCGTGCGCATAATCGCCTGGCGGATCGGGGCGGTGACGTTCAAAATGGACCTTAGCGAGTAAAGTTGAAACTCCATTTCAAATGATGATGGAGAAATGCGTATCCTGCAAAGTATTTTCCACAAAAAGATGTTTGGAATTACAACAAACTGACGACAGAATCGGCAATCAATCGATTTTCCCTAAGATCAGGTTTGACAAAACTTTTTTCGCCGTTAATATGAGCCTCCACA
>NZ_SJOO01000031.1 GCF_004331265.1 Enterobacter wuhouensis
AAATGAATACCAAGTCTCTGAGTGAACATACGTAATTCATTACGAAGTTTAATTCACGAGCATCAAACTTAAATTGAAGAGTTTGATCATGGCTCAGATTGAACGCTGGCGGCAGGCCTAACACATGCAAGTCGAGCGGTAGCACAGAGAGCTTGCTCTCGGGTGACGAGCGGCGGACGGGTGAGTAATGTCTGGGAAACTGCCTGATGGAGGGGGATAACTACTGGAAACGGTAGCTAATACCGCATAACGTCGCAAGACCAAAGAGGGGGACCTTCGGGCCTCTTGCCATCAGATGTGCCCAGATGGGATTAGCTAGTAGGTGGGGTAACGGCTCACCTAGGCGACGATCCCTAGCTGGTCTGAGAGGATGACCAGCCACACTGGAACTGAGACACGGTCCAGACTCCTACGGGAGGCAGCAGTGGGGAATATTGCACAATGGGCGCAAGCCTGATGCAGCCATGCCGCGTGTATGAAGAAGGCCTTCGGGTTGTAAAGTACTTTCAGCGAGGAGGAAGGTGTTGAGGTTAATAACCTCAGCAATTGACGTTACTCGCAGAAGAAGCACCGGCTAACTCCGTGCCAGCAGCCGCGGTAATACGGAGGGTGCAAGCGTTAATCGGAATTACTGGGCGTAAAGCGCACGCAGGCGGTCTGTCAAGTCGGATGTGAAATCCCCGGGCTCAACCTGGGAACTGCATTCGAAACTGGCAGGCTAGAGTCTTGTAGAGGGGGGTAGAATTCCAGGTGTAGCGGTGAAATGCGTAGAGATCTGGAGGAATACCGGTGGCGAAGGCGGCCCCCTGGACAAAGACTGACGCTCAGGTGCGAAAGCGTGGGGAGCAAACAGGATTAGATACCCTGGTAGTCCACGCCGTAAACGATGTCGACTTGGAGGTTGTGCCCTTGAGGCGTGGCTTCCGGAGCTAACGCGTTAAGTCGACCGCCTGGGGAGTACGGCCGCAAGGTTAAAACTCAAATGAATTGACGGGGGCCCGCACAAGCGGTGGAGCATGTGGTTTAATTCGATGCAACGCGAAGAACCTTACCTACTCTTGACATCCAGAGAACTTAGCAGAGATGCTTTGGTGCCTTCGGGAACTCTGAGACAGGTGCTGCATGGCTGTCGTCAGCTCGTGTTGTGAAATGTTGGGTTAAGTCCCGCAACGAGCGCAACCCTTATCCTTTGTTGCCAGCGGTTCGGCCGGGAACTCAAAGGAGACTGCCAGTGATAAACTGGAGGAAGGTGGGGATGACGTCAAGTCATCATGGCCCTTACGAGTAGGGCTACACACGTGCTACAATGGCGCATACAAAGAGAAGCGACCTCGCGAGAGCAAGCGGACCTCATAAAGTGCGTCGTAGTCCGGATTGGAGTCTGCAACTCGACTCCATGAAGTCGGAATCGCTAGTAATCGTAGATCAGAATGCTACGGTGAATACGTTCCCGGGCCTTGTACACACCGCCCGTCACACCATGGGAGTGGGTTGCAAAAGAAGTAGGTAGCTTAACCTTCGGGAGGGCGCTTACCACTTTGTGATTCATGACTGGGGTGAAGTCGTAACAAGGTAACCGTAGGGGAACCTGCGGTTGGATCACCTCCTTACCTTAAAGAACCTGCCTTTG
>NZ_SJOO01000032.1 GCF_004331265.1 Enterobacter wuhouensis
ATAAACTCAACATCAGAGACTTCCTTCCCTGTTTTTTTTCTCAACTCAACCATTTTTTTTGAGATGAAAGACGAAATCTCTTTTTCGATTTCATTCTTGATGTTATCAGAATTCATTTTACCTCCTATAAATAACTCATTAACACTCAATCAAACACAAATCGTTAATGAGCGAATCAGATACTTATGTATAGATGATTCATGACATTATGGCAAATATGCACCACTCCCCTACATGTATACACCCACTAAAATATCATATAACAAAAGGAACTAAAAAAACACCATTTAAGGCATGGTAAAGTCTATAAAGATGTTACTTGCCCACCTTTACAGTAAAATATTTATTTTCTGCTATGATTAATACACTACACAATCCCAGGAGTATATATGTTCACTAAATCCGCAGATAAAAACCAAGAGAAACTTGGTGATATGGAAGGCAGTTTTGGGGGAGCAATTAATCCATCAGAACATCCTGTAATAGAAACCGCAAAAAAATACGCAGCACAAACCAACGATGCCATACGCAGCCACTCTGACGATATAAAATCAAAAATAAAATCAAACCCTCGAACATGCATTGCTATATTAACCAGTGTAGCTTTTGCATTAGGTTTTTTATTGGGGCGTAGATAATAAGCATTCAGCCCAAACGTCAAAACCCTTCTTAAATACGTATTTAATCATTCAACTAGGCGCTGAGATGACATATAAATAATCATTATATTAAACCGCCCTTAGGCGGTTTAATTATTGTATGCTAATTCTGTAAATCTCTTTTATCATCGGGTTCAAGTGGACTTGATGGTTGTCCCTCTCCAGGAAGGTCAAGCGGTTCCTCTTGAGGGGAAGGTTCTAAATCAGGGGCAGGATCATCAAAATCAGGACGTCCGGACATATATACTCCTTAATAATTCATGTGTTTTTTATTTCTGATCTCTTTTGGCCGATTTTTTATCCTGCTCATCATTGTTTCGATCTTTCCCTTTTTCTTTCCCATTATTCTTGTCCTGGGACCGCTCATTAGAGATGTTCATATGTTTAGCTTTCATGGGTAACTCCAGTGATAATGACAGCAAATTGCTGTATATTTATTATAGTAGCAACATCGAAAACAAATCACACATTTGCTGTTACTAAAAATATCCCGGCCCCATGTCATTAAATACCGGGCATATTAAATAAAATACTTACAAATAAATTACAAATAGAGCATCCACTCAGGGAGGTAAACTATTGGCCGCAGCCTAAAATTTTGCATCTCCTAAACTGAACAGCATTCAATTGGTCCTAAGAAAGAACCACCATAGTTATGTTTTTTCTTAAGACTTCATATGCCGAGCTTTGCCACCAGAAAGTGGAACAGTTTCCTTATCTTCTTCATCATTCTTATAAACCTCTATGAATTCATCAGCATGACCAGGAGCGCCTCCTTCATCTTCCCATTCATTTAACGAGTGTAGCCATTCCTCCTGAGTCATGACTTTACCTGTTTTGGTACTACGTAGATGAATATTCATAACACGCTCCCATTCTTTTACTCAACCAAGAGTATAGCTCAACGCAGT
>NZ_SJOO01000033.1 GCF_004331265.1 Enterobacter wuhouensis
GTCCGCTTCACGCCCTGAGACATTCGACAAGCTTTTTATGGCTTCAGTAAGGGCGACTTTCGCGCTTCCAGTGCCAGCAAATATTTCGCTTCGTCGTACCGGGTTCTGGTCTTCCAGCAGCGGTAAATGATCCTTATCCATTTAAATGCCAGAGCCCGGAGCGCTGACTGATGAGATTTCCCTTTTTCTCGCTGGCCCTGGTAATAAAGTCTGGCCCAGTACGATGAGTTAACCGTCTTCGCAGTCCATTCCACGAATGTCTGTCGGACGAACTTCGCGCACTGCCAACGCCAGTGTACCCAGGATTTTTGACCACTTCGCTCGGTTACTGGTGCGATGCCAGCGTAGTTTTGAATTTCTTCGGCGCTGTTGAAGCGGTCGCGGTTATCACCCAGTGCTGCAAGCATCCGTGGGCCCATACACGGTCCCATTCCAGGAAGTGATTTGAACAGTTCTGCATCCGGAAGCGTATCGAATAAGGATTCAATACGTTCATCGTAGGTTCTGATTAGGTCGCCTGTCAGTTTGATTTGGGATGCTAGTGCTATTGCCATCAAGGCATTTGCCTCGATGACAGTTTTATCTGTGGTCAGGGGAATAGCGCTGGCAATACTTGCAACCCGCTGTTCGGTATATGCAACAGCAGGACCACCTTTAGCATTCATAAAATTACGGACAGTATCGCTGCGAGCCCGTTTGAGTTGTTGCAGACTCGGCCAGCGAATGATTAGCTCGCAGAACAGTGAGCTGTCCCGATGGGAGAACCATTCCAGGGGCTGAGGGTAATACTGCTTAAGCGTATTGATGAGCCGATTAACAAAACGACGCTTGTCTTCGACCAGCAGTCGGCGCTGCTCAACTAATTGCTGGAGTAATCGGATATCCGGATTGTCGGCTTCAATGGCTTTTATCTTGTGGGGATAACGTAGCATCAGGTCTAATGCCAGCTCAGCATCCTGCGGATCATCCTTCGCACCGCTGGGCCAGAAAGCCTGTCGGTAGCGGGCCAGTGACAACGCGTGTACTGGAAAAACAGTGACAAATGGGTACTTCTGGAGTGCATACACCACCGGGCCTTTCTTCAGCTCAACGGCAATAGCAATCCTGCCTTTCGCCCTCTGGTGTAACTCATTGAGCCAGATATCAAGTGCCTCAGGCGTATGTTCAATCACATGGAATATGCGATCACCGTTTTTAAACTGAACGCAGACATCGTGTTTTTTATCCGCCCAGTCCAAACCAACATGAGCAGCAAACTGATCTTTCGCAGTCATCACCAACTCCTTTTTATCGGGGATTGGTATGCATTCCACGCTCTTCGAAAGAAATATAGTCAGCAGTTTTTCTGCATGCCCTGAGTATTCGTTAGCGAACGTGGAGCACTTACTGGCTCGAAAGCAAAGCGGAAATCATCAAATCACATGATTCTGGCACAATATTCGTAACCAATAAGCGCATACCCTGAATCACTTAAAAGTGTAACTCTCAGGGTGTGAATGACTATAT
>NZ_SJOO01000034.1 GCF_004331265.1 Enterobacter wuhouensis
AGTGCTCACACAGATTGTCTGATGAAAATAGCAGTAAAAATCTCTGCAGGCTTGTAGCTCAGGTGGTTAGAGCGCACCCCTGATAAGGGTGAGGTCGGTGGTTCAAGTCCACTCAGGCCTACCAAATGCTTCCTGATACTGCGTTGCGGAACAACTCGCATACTTCAGTATGCTTCGTTATTCCACGCCTTGTCTCAGAAAGCATTACCGGTACAGAGATTAGTGTATACGATGGGGTTATAGCTCAGCTGGGAGAGCGCCTGCCTTGCACGCAGGAGGTCTGCGGTTCGATCCCGCATAGCTCCACCATCCCTTTACTGCGAACACAAGAAAACTTCAGAGTGAACCTGAAAAGGTGCACTGCGAAGTTTTGCTCTTTAAAAATCTGGATCAAGCTGAAAATTGAAACGACACACATGTTATGTGTGTTCGAGTCTC
>NZ_SJOO01000035.1 GCF_004331265.1 Enterobacter wuhouensis
GTATGTATCGCCTGCATACGGTTTCGCCATCCGCAGCCACAGATACCCGTAACCGGGTTCCGTCCCCTCCCGGTCGAAGTCCGGCTTCACCCGGTAGCGCCCCTGCTCGTCCAGGTGAGCGTAGATATCGTTCTTTTCCCGGCTCTCAATCCGCGCCGGAAGCGTACCGTGAATTTCCGGGCGCGGGATGTCCACCGGGCGGAAACAGTAACGTTCGGTGTAAGGCATGCCCCAGACCGACACGTGCAGGCGGGAATCACGGGCACCCCGGAAGGTCACGAGCGTGAGGACAACTCCTTCTTTCAGGGCCGTAATAACATCCCCCTGCGGCTCCAGCAGCTGGCCGGGCGCGAGGTGTGAGGCGTTGCTGAACAGGTGGATACAGGCTGATTTATTCAGTTCCCGCTCGTGG
>NZ_SJOO01000036.1 GCF_004331265.1 Enterobacter wuhouensis
AGTGTAACGATGAAGCTGAAGGGGTTACTGCTTCGAGGGAGGCCGAAGGGATATATCGGATCATGGGGAGCTGCGGGCTTAATCCAGAGGGATGGACAGTGGAGATTCCCCAGGATATCAACGGCAACTTTCTGTGCTTCGTAAACATCACTACCACCGAAGATGGCGTGCTGACTGTTTCAGTTTTTCGTCGCCGCTTTGATGTGGAAACAGCGATGATTATTGCCGGTTCCCCGATGGATATTCCGGAGGGCCGCTGGATAGATCTCCGGCTACAAATGCCTGCCGATTCTTTATACAACAGCAAAGCAAGACGAGTTGAACCGGAACTGGACCCTGAAGGGAATGAATAAAGCACTCTTTATAAAAAATT
>NZ_SJOO01000037.1 GCF_004331265.1 Enterobacter wuhouensis
CCGCAACGTGCTGCGCACGCCCGCAAACAACAAGCTGCGGATGGAGGACCGGCGCGGGGAGGAGCACATCAAGCTCGCCACGGAGTACGGAAAAACCCAGCTCAACAGCGGGCATCTGGTGGACAGCCAGGGGCAACGTCGCGGCACGGGTGCAGAGTTGCGCACCGACGAACGGGGAACCCTGCGGGCTGGGAAGGGGCTGTTTGTCAGCGCGGATGCGCAGGCGAAAGCGCAGGGTGACGCACTGGATATGAGCGCTGCGCTGAAGGAAATCGACCGGCTTAACCAGCAGCTGCAGCAGCTGGAAATCGCGGCGGAGCAGGCGCAGGCCCTGAAGGCGGACGTGGACAGCCAGATACGGATGTTTGAGG
>NZ_SJOO01000038.1 GCF_004331265.1 Enterobacter wuhouensis
CGACACTCCGATCGTTCGTGGTTCCGCGCTGAAAGCGCTGGAAGGCGAAGCAGAGTGGGAAGCAAAAATCATCGAACTGGCTGGCTACCTGGATTCTTACATCCCAGAACCAGAGCGTGCGATTGACAAGCCATTCCTGCTGCCAATCGAAGACGTATTCTCCATCTCTGGTCGTGGTACCGTTGTTACCGGTCGTGTAGAGCGCGGTATCATCAAAGTTGGCGAAGAAGTTGAAATCGTTGGTATCAAAGACACTGCTAAGTCTACCTGTACTGGCGTTGAAATGTTCCGCAAACTGC
>NZ_SJOO01000039.1 GCF_004331265.1 Enterobacter wuhouensis
TGATACTCCAATCATCCGTGGTTCTGCTCTGAAAGCGCTGGAAGGCGAAGCAGAGTGGGAAGCGAAAATCATCGAACTGGCTGGCTTCCTGGATTCTTACATCCCAGAACCAGAGCGTGCGATTGACAAGCCATTCCTGCTGCCAATCGAAGACGTATTCTCCATCTCCGGTCGTGGTACCGTTGTTACCGGTCGTGTAGAGCGCGGTATCATCAAAGTTGGCGAAGAAGTTGAAATCGTTGGTATCAAAGAGACTGCTAAGTCTACCTGTACTGGCGTTGAAATGTTCCGCAAACTGT
>NZ_SJOO01000004.1 GCF_004331265.1 Enterobacter wuhouensis
CAGTGCAACACGGCTTTCGCTCACCGTTGCGAGGTGGCGTATATTACGCTTTCCTCTTTCAGAGTCAACCCGTTATTTCAGGATTTTTTCTCTTCAACCGAACCGTTTGTTGTGTGAAGTGATTCACATGTTCCGTGTCGATGGAGGCGCATTATAGGGGGCCGCCGAGGAATGACAAGCGGAAAAATGCATTTTTATTTCAACCGCTCATCTTTTCACCAAAAAGGCTATTTTTGGTGCTTTTTAATCTCTTTTGGCAGTTCAGCCAGACTATTAATCACCCAATCCGCTGCATTTTCTGCTTCTGGCGTTACGGGTTTACCGGTGCGAACTAATATTTTGGTTCCTACGCCAGCTGCTGCTGCTGCCTGCATATCTTCCAGTTTATCGCCCACCATATAAGAAGCAGCCATATCAATCTGCAGGAACTCCTGCGCAGAGATGAACATCCCTGGATGTGGCTTACGGCAGTCACACGTCTGGCGATACTCTTCTACTGTTCCCTGTGGGTGATGCGGGCAATAGTAGATACCATCAAGATCCACACCGCGATCGGCCAGCGACCAGTCCATCCATTCCGTCAGCGTCTCAAACTGGGCTTCGGTAAATTTCCCACGTGCAATGCCGGACTGGTTCGTCACGACCACCAGCGCATAACCCATCTCTTTCAGCTGGCGCATGGCATCTATTGCGCCCTCGATAAACTCGAACTCATCAATCTCATGGACGTAGCCATGATCCACATTAATAGTGCCATCACGATCGAGAAAAATTGCGGGTACTGATTTTGCCACCGGTTTGCTCCTGAAAAAGGCATGTTCGGCTAGTATCTCATGAATCGCAGCGCAATAAAGTGCTCATCACACAGAGTTGGATTGATTTAGACGTCTGGATGCCTTAACATCCGTTTTGTTTACGGTCATCACCCGTATCTGGCAGAACAAAATGCCACGGCTAACTTACATACGATAAAAATAATCTAATGATTAAACTTTCCAATATCACCAAAGTGTTCCAGCAGGGGAACCGAACCATTCAGGCGCTGAACAACGTCAGCCTGCATGTTCCTGCTGGTCAAATTTATGGCGTCATTGGCGCATCGGGTGCAGGTAAAAGTACGCTGATCCGTTGTGTTAACCTTCTTGAGCGCCCAACCCAGGGCAGCGTAGAGGTAGGCGGTCAGGAACTCACCGCCCTCTCAGAAAAAGAACTGACCAAAGCGCGCCGCCAGATTGGCATGATCTTCCAGCACTTTAACCTGCTGGCGTCCCGCACCGTGTTCGGCAACGTCGCGCTGCCGCTGGAGCTGGACAACACGCCTAAAGAAGAAGTGAAGCGTCGCGTCACCGAACTGCTCGACCTGGTAGGTCTGGGCGACAAACATGATAGCTACCCGGCGAACCTGTCCGGTGGGCAGAAACAGCGCGTGGCGATTGCCCGTGCGCTGGCAAGCAATCCTAAAGTACTGCTGTGTGATGAAGCGACCAGCGCACTGGATCCGGCAACCACGCGTTCTATTCTCGAGCTGTTGAAAGACATTAACCGTCGCCTGGGCCTGACGATCCTCCTTATTACGCACGAGATGGATGTGGTGAAACGCATCTGTGACTGCGTGGCGGTCATTAGCAACGGTGAGCTGATCGAACAGGACACGGTAAGCGAAGTGTTCTCACATCCGAAAACCCCGCTGGCGCAGCAGTTTATTCAATCCACGCTGCATCTGGATATTCCGGAAGATTATCTGGAGCGCCTGAAAACAGAAGCGGCAGCAGACAGCGTTCCGATGCTGCGCATGGAGTTTACCGGCCAGTCCGTCGATGCCCCGCTGCTATCCGAAACCGCGCGTCGCTTTAACGTGAACAACAATATCATTAGCGCGCAGATGGATTACGCCGGCGGCGTGAAGTTCGGCATCATGCTGACGGAAATGCACGGCACACAGGAAGAAACCCAGGCGGCAATTGCCTGGCTGCAAGAACATCACGTAAAAGTAGAGGTACTGGGTTATGTCTGAGCCGATGATTTGGCTGCTGGTTCGCGGCGTTTGGGAAACGCTGGCAATGACCTTCGTATCAGGTTTCTTTGGTTTTGTGATTGGACTGCCGGTGGGCGTGCTGCTGTACGTCACGCGTCCGGGTCAAATCATTGAGAACGCGAAACTGTACCGCACGCTCTCCGCGCTGGTGAATATCTTCCGCTCGATCCCGTTCATTATCCTGCTGGTATGGATGATTCCGTTTACTCGCGTGATTGTCGGCACATCCATTGGACTGCAGGCGGCTATCGTTCCGCTAACCGTAGGCGCTGCGCCGTTTATCGCCCGCATGGTGGAAAACGCCCTGCTGGAGATCCCAACCGGTCTGATTGAAGCCTCACGCGCAATGGGCGCCACGCCGATGCAGATTGTGCGCAAAGTTCTGCTGCCTGAAGCGCTGCCGGGCCTGGTGAATGCCGCAACCATTACGCTCATCACGCTGGTTGGTTATTCCGCGATGGGTGGCGCAGTGGGCGCTGGCGGTTTAGGCCAGATTGGCTACCAGTACGGCTATATTGGTTATAACGCTACCGTAATGAACACCGTTCTGGTATTGCTGGTTGTTCTGGTTTACTTAATCCAATTCTCTGGCGATCGCATCGTCCGGGCTGTTACTCACAAATAACGTTACACACAACACAAACTCGACGAGTTAAGGATATAACATGGCGTTTAAATTAAAGACCTTTGCAGCGGTAGGCGCGCTGATCGGCTCTCTGGCACTGGTGGGTTGCGGTCAGGACGAAAAAGACCCAAACCATATTAAAGTGGGCGTTATCGTGGGTGCGGAACAGCAGGTTGCTGAAGTGGCACAGAAAGTTGCTAAAGAGAAATACGGTCTGGACGTTGAGCTGGTCACCTTTAACGATTACGTTCTGCCGAACGAAGCGCTGAGCAAAGGCGATATCGACGCTAACGCCTTCCAGCATAAACCCTACCTTGACCAGCAGATCAAAGATCGCGGCTACAAGCTGGTTGGCGTGGGTAACACCTTTGTTTACCCAATCGCCGGTTACTCCAAGAAGATCAAATCTCTGGATGAACTGCAGCCTGGCTCACAGGTCGCCATTCCTAACGACCCAACCAACCTCGGCCGTTCCCTGCTGCTTCTGCAGAAAGTGGGCCTGATTAAGCTGAAAGACGGCGTGGGTCTGCTGCCAACCGTTCTGGACGTTACCGAGAATCCGAAAAATCTGAAATTGGTTGAGCTGGAAGCACCACAGCTGCCGCGTTCTCTGGACGATGCACAGATTGCTCTGGCGGTTATCAACACCACCTATGCGAGCCAGATTGGCCTGACCCCTGCTAAAGACGGCATCTTCGTTGAGGACAAAGACTCCCCGTACGTTAACCTGATCGTGACCCGCGAAGACAATAAAGACGCAGAGAACGTGAAGAAGTTCGTTCAGGCTTATCAGTCTGACGAAGTTTACCAGGAAGCCAACAAAGTGTTTAACGGCGGCGCTGTTAAAGGCTGGTAATCTCACCGCAGTGTAATATCATCAAGACGGGCTTATGCCCGTCTTGTCATTTGTGCAGGCAACTGATTCAATATCTGACGTTTTGATTATCCACTGAGGAACTATTATGCGTGCTTTACCGATCTGTCTTTTAGCACTGATGCTGAGCGGCTGTTCCATGCTAAGCAGATCTCCTGTTGAACCTGTTCAAAGCACTGCAACCCCGCCAAAAGCGGAGCCAGCAAAACCGAAAGCGCCTCGTCCTGCGCCGGTACGTATTATTACTAAAGCCGACGATCTCGTGGGCAAGCCATTCCGTGAACTGGGTGAAGTGAGCGGCGAATCCTGTCAGGCAACGAATCAGGACTCTCCACCCAACATCCCAACGGCACGCAAGCGTATGCAGATTAACGCTTCAAAAATGAAAGCCAACGCGGTACTGCTGCACAGCTGTGAAGTCACCAGCGGTACGCCGGGCTGCTACCGTCAGGCGGTTTGCATCGGTTCCGCGCTTAACATCACGGCGAAATGAGTTCATTTCAGTTCGAGCAGATAGGCGTTATCCGCTCACCTTATAAAGAGAAGTTCGCCGTACCGCGCCAGCCTGGACTCGTGACAAGCCGCGGTGGTGAGCTTCACTTAATCGCGCCATACAATCAGGCAGATGCGGTACGCGGGCTCGAGGCGTTCAGCCATTTATGGGTTATGTTTGTGTTTCACCAGACCATGGAAGGAGGCTGGCGTCCTACCGTGCGCCCTCCTCGCCTGGGCGGCAACACAAGAATGGGCGTGTTTGCGACCCGCTCAACCTTCCGCCCAAACCCGGTCGGAATGTCGCTGGTCGAACTGAAAGGCATACGCTGTCAGAAGGATCGGGTGATCCTGGAGCTAGGTAGCCTTGACCTGGTTGACGGCACGCCGGTTATCGACATTAAGCCGTATCTGCCTTTTGCCGAAGCGCTCCCCGATGCCCGCGCCAGCTATGCGCAGGACGCACCGCTGGCGGATATGCCCGTTAACTTCACGCCAGAGATAGCGGCCCAGCTCGGCCCGCTGGAAAAACGCTATCCTCGCCTTCGGGACTTTATCGTTGAGGTGCTGGCTCAGGATCCCCGCCCCGCCTACCGTAAAGAAGAGGAAGCCGGGAAAACCTACGCCGTCTGGCTGCTGGATTTTAACGTTCGCTGGCGCGTGACTGAGGCAGGTTTTGAAGTGTTTGCTCTTGAACCCAGGTAATTTTAACCTCCTCTCTTTTGGCATCTTTGCCACACTGGTAAACTAAACCACTTTTTTTGTGTCAGGCTGGCGTTTCAGCCTGTTCCAATCGTCGAAACGGAAACGTAACAACATGCGTACTAGCCATTATATGCTCTCCACTCTGAAGGAGACACCTGCCGACGCCGAGGTGATCAGCCACCAGCTGATGCTGCGCGCCGGGATGATCCGCAAGCTGGCCTCCGGGTTATACACCTGGCTGCCGACCGGCGTGCGCGTCCTGAAAAAAGTCGAAAACATCGTGCGTGAAGAGATGAATAACGCCGGTGCTATCGAGGTGTTAATGCCGGTCGTTCAGCCTTCTGAACTGTGGCAGGAGAGCGGTCGCTGGGAGCAATATGGTCCAGAATTGCTGCGCATTGCCGATCGTGGCGATCGTCCGTTTGTCCTCGGCCCAACGCATGAAGAAGTCATTACCGATCTGATTCGTAATGAGCTGAGTTCATACAAACAGCTGCCGCTGAACTTCTTTCAGATCCAGACCAAGTTCCGTGACGAAGTGCGTCCTCGCTTTGGCGTGATGCGTTCTCGCGAGTTCCTGATGAAAGACGCCTACTCTTTCCATACCTCTCAGGAATCGCTGCAAGAGACTTACGATGCAATGTACGCGGCTTACAGCAAAATCTTCTCCCGCATGGGTCTGGATTTCCGCGCTGTGCAGGCTGATACCGGCTCTATCGGCGGTAGCGCATCCCACGAATTCCAGGTGCTGGCACAGAGCGGCGAAGACGATGTGATCTTCTCTGACACCTCTGATTACGCTGCGAACATCGAATTTGCAGAAGCGCTGGCACCAAAAGAACCTCGTGCGGCTGCAACCGAAGAGATGACGCTGGTTGATACGCCAAACGCAAAAACCATCGCCGAGCTGGTTGAACAGTTCAACCTGCCGATTGAGAAAACGGTGAAAACCCTGCTGGTGAAATCCACAGAAGGCAGCGCATTCCCGCTGGTTGCTCTGCTGGTGCGTGGCGATCACGAACTGAACGAAGTCAAGGCAGAAAAGCTGCCGCAGGTTGCCAGCCCGCTGACGTTTGCCACCGAAGCTGAAATCCGCGCCGTTGTAAACGCAGGCCCGGGTTCACTGGGCCCGGTTAATATGCCAATCCCTGTGGTGGTTGACCGCACGGTTGCCGCGATGAGTGATTTCTCTGCCGGCGCGAACATCGACGGTAAACACTACTTCGGCATCAACTGGGATCGCGACGTGGCGACGCCAGAAGTGGCAGATATCCGTAACGTGGTCGCAGGCGATCCAAGCCCGGACGGCCAGGGTACGCTGATGATCAAACGCGGTATCGAAGTGGGCCACATCTTCCAGCTGGGCGATAAATACTCACGCGCGATGAACGCTGCCGTTCAGGGTGAAGACGGTCGCAATCAGGTTCTGACCATGGGCTGTTACGGTATCGGGGTAACGCGCGTTGTGGCTGCCGCTATCGAGCAGAACTACGACGAGCGCGGCATCGTTTGGCCGGATAACATCGCACCGTTCCAGGTGGCTATTCTGCCAATGAACATGCACAAGTCTTACCGCGTGCAGGAGCTGGCGGAAAAACTTTACGCTGAACTGCGTGCAAAAGGCATCGACGTGCTGATGGATGACCGTAAAGAGCGCCCGGGCGTGATGTTTGCCGATATGGAACTGATCGGTATTCCGCACACCGTTGTCATCGGCGACCGTAACCTGGATAGCGACGAGATTGAGTACAAATACCGTCGCAGCGGCGAGAAGCAGATGATCAAGACTGGCGACATTCTTGATTACCTCGTGAACGCCATCAAGGGTTAAGAAACAAAAAACCCCGCTCCGGCGGGGTTTTTTAATGGCTCAACGCTGGCTTATTTGCTGTTACAGTCTTTGCCCGCAGCAAACTTCGCGTCTTTGTCAGCCACCAGCGTTTTCACCATCTCACCGCTGTCCGGGTTCGGCTCCAGCGTAAAGTGACCGTCAACCGTCAGCAATACCGGCTTGCTGTCATTGCCCCGCGCGACGGCGTAATCACGCTCAAGCTGCGCATTGTTCGCCACGCTAACTTTCTTGCCGGTGGCACAGTCGGTAAAGATGGCCGCATCCGCCATGTAGAAATACATGCCGCGCATTGCCATTGGCGTTGAAGGCAGCGCTGCTTTAACCGGTGCCAGGGTGTAGTTGAACTGGGACTCAATCGGATTACCTTCACGATCGAGCATCTCCATCCCTTCACCTTTGGCGCGGAAATAGGTTTTATCCCCCGTCGTGTCCGTCAACACCAGCTTTTCAGCCGTGCGTGCCCAGGTTCCATATGTGGCATAGGACGACGGTTCTTTCGCCCCTTGATAGCGCTGGTTCATTACCCAGGTGCCATCTTTTTGCAGGAACAGCGATGTTTCGATACCTTCGCAGTCTGCGCAAGGCAATACGCCGCGCCAGCTCTGCTGCATCGGTTTCAACTCTTCCGTTTGTGTCGGCTGTAAAACCTGCGTTTCCGAACGGTTGTTACAGCCAAAAAGCGCGAACAGCGTGCTCACTGCCAGCGCTGAAAATAATGCTTTTTTCACAATGAATTCCTTATGAAAAGTGTGTTCCCTTTCGTCACTCTGTCGGGCGACGAACTTTACCGCGTAGTGCTTTCACTGTGGATTTTTGCGCCTTTGACGACAGCCGACGCTCTTTTGATGCGCGCGTTGGCCGCGTAGCCCGACGGCTTTTTTGCACTGCCGTTAATTCTTTTATCATCGCCACCAGACGAGCAATCGCCGCTTCCCGGTTGAGCTCCTGGCTGCGGTACTCTTGCGCTTTAATCACAATGACGCCATCACTGGTGATCAGATGATGGCTGGCCGCAAGCAGACTTTCTTTATAATACTCTGGCAGGCTGGAGGCCCGAATGTCAAAGCGCAAATGGATGGCCGTTGACGCCTTGTTCACGTGCTGTCCACCCGCTCCCTGAGCACGGATCGCAGTTATCTCCAGCTCATTGTCAGGAATGCTCACGCTTCGGGACACAACAATCATGACGCGGGCTGCCACGCCGTCAGATGGATTTCCAGATTATTCTGAGAATCCGAGAGCCAGATCGCGCCATCCTGAATCGTCGCCTGCAGAACCATCGTTCGCCCCGCAAACTCACTCAGCTGGTCCAGCTGCTCGTCATCCAGATACCAGACGGTGAGGTTTTTAAACTGCCCGCATTTGCTCTTGCTTTGCTGCCACCAAATCTCCGCAGCGCGCTGATTATACGCGAATAACGCCACTTCTGCGGCCTGGGTACACGCCTTTTTAACCCTGCGCTCGTCCGGCAGACCGAGTTCGATCCACAGATCGATACCCAGATGATCGTTACGCAGCCAGGCTTCAGGCTCGTCCTCTGCGCTCAGCCCACGGGTAAACTGCAGGCGCTCGTCGGCATACTTAATCCACGCCAGCAGGCGCAGCATCATGCGTTCCTGCGTTTCAGACGGATGACGCGCCAGCGTCAATGACGCATCCAGAAACTGGTTGCGGTCCAGGTCAGCCACGTTGACCACCGCTTTATAAATTGTCGCTTTCAGCGCCATGAGAGAACTCCATTCGAATCAGGCGCTCATTGTAGCGAAAACAGCGGCAAAAGGCTGTTACAGGTGATGAATACCCTTCAATCAAGGCTCTGATATTGCTTAAATGAGTATGGTATAGTCACCTTGCTAAACCGAGTTTATCTTCGTAGGCTTAATGATATCTCACAGTAAGTCAGTGCGCTGGCGGGAGGGGATGTGAATAATTATTGTGAGTTAATTCGCAAACGGTATGCGGAAATCGCCAGCGGCGATCTGGGGTACGTTCCGGACGCGTTGGGCTGTGTATTGAAAGTGCTTAATGAAGTGGCCTCCGATGAGAGCCTTTCAGAATCGGTCAGGGAAAAAGCAGCGTATGCTGCGGCGAATTTACTGGTGAGCGATTATGTCGATGAATGAAACTTATCAACCCATCAATTGTGATGACTATGACAACCTCGAACTCGCCTGCCAGCATCATTTGATACTGACGCTGGAGCTAAAAGATGGCGAAGTGCTAAAGGCGAAAGCCAGCGACCTGGTTTCGCGTAAGAACGTGGAATACCTGGTTGTGGAGGATGCGGGGGCTACACGTGAACTGCGCCTCGACAAGATAGCCAGCTTCAGCCACCCGGAAATCGGCACCGTCGTGGTGAGCGAATCCTGATGATATCAACGGGCAGCCCTGCTGCCCGTTACGCCTTCCACTCAAAACAAACTCCCTTATCTGTCCATCCCTCTTGCGTAATGAACACACCGGCAGCCGCAACCAGCGTCTCACCGTAAAACAGCAGCGGCGTGGTATCGCGCAGCCAGGGCGGGACATTATGCTCCTGCCAGATTTTCTTGAGCTTCCTTCCGCCATTGCGCCCAACAATATGCAGCAAACCACCGGCCTTAAAGCGCACGGTGACCGGCTCATCCGCTTCTGGCAGGCGCACGTGACCCGCATTCGTCAGGGACACGCTGCCCGCGCCGTGTGGCAATACTAGCGCGTGCTCCACCGAGGGCCAGTTGAGCACAACGTCAGAAAGCGACGAACGAGATTTTATCCACCACAGTTTTCCCTGATAGCGCCTGACCTCATAGCCGTTCAGATGGACGCTCGGTGTGGCATCGTCTCGCGCCTGAGCCACTTCATCCCAGATCCTGCTCAGCATCGCTCGCGACGGCATAACGGCATGACGTGAGGCCAGCCAGCGGCGTAACAGTGCAGCACGGCGCACCGCGCTCATCGTTTCCAGCGGCGCAATAGCAAGGGCACCATCAGCAGACGTTAACCCTGCAAGCTCTTCACTGAGAAGTTCATCCAGCAGGCTTTCCTGTTCGGCACAGAGCGTAGCGCTCCGGGCCGTCGCTTCGGTAAAGTGTCCCCAGCGCTCGGTCAGCAGGGGCATCACGCGCAGACGAAGGAAGTTACGGTCGTAGCTGTCGTCCTGGTTACTCTCATCCTCAATCCAGCTCAGCCGATATTCTCGCGCCCAGGCTTCCAGAGAAGCGCGCGTTTCTCCCAGCAGCGGGCGGATTAATTCGGTTCCGGCAAACGCCGCGCGCTCGGGCATGGCGGATAAGCCAGCCGGGCCGCTTCCCCGCTTCAGCGCAAGCAAAAAGGTTTCACACTGATCGTCCAAATGCTGCGCCGTCACCAGCGCTTCGCCGGGCAGCAGTGAACGAGCAAAAGCGGCATAGCGGGCCTTGCGCGCCTGCGCCTCAACGCCCAGCCCTTCCTCCACCAGCATCACCCGTTCAACGTTCAGCGGGATTTCCCACAAAGCACAGAGCGCTTCGCAGTGCGCCACCCAGGCATCGGCATGAGGGCTTAACCCGTGATGAACATGCATCGCCCGAAGCCGAACGTCAGGTTCTCGATCGCGCCAACGCTTAAGGCGATGGAGCAGAACGGTGGAATCCAGGCCACCGCTAAATCCCACCAGCAGCTGGCGGTACGGTGAAACGGCTTGTGCGATAGCAGATGAGGTCATAGGAACTTACACATAAAAAATGCCCGAACTGAGCGGGCATTATCACACAGGATGGGCATTACTGCTGGTAAAGCTCCAGCGGCAGGCCGTCCGGATCGTTGAAAAAGGTAAAGCGCTTGTCGGTAAACGGATCGACGCGGATCGCTTCGCACGCCACGCCGTGAGATTCCAGATGTTTGACCGCGCTATCCAGATCGTCAACGCTAAAAGCCAGATGGCGCAGGCCGCAGGCTTCGGGGCGAGACGGGCGCGCAGGCGGGAAAGGAAAAGAGAATAGCTCAATCACATATTGCCCGTTGAGCGCCAGGTCCCCTTTCCAGGAGTCACGCTCCTCGCGGTAGGCCTCGCTTAGCAGCGTAAAGCCAAGAATATCGCAGTAGAACGCCTTGCTCTGCGCGTAATCGGTGGCAATGATCGCAATATGATGAACAGCTTTTAAACCCAGCATAGCTTCTCCTTTTTATGATGCCTGAACGTTACAACCGAAAACCCGAGCCTGGCAAGCGGTCACGCTTATTTTAGGACTCGCACCCAGTACACGCCCTGTTCATCGCGCTTCGCACCGTGGATATCCGTCTCAAAGCCCGGATAGTGACGCCCCACGGAACAGAGCATCAGCAGAAAATCGAGCACCGCCCTGCTCTCTTCGGCGATCATCTCGCCCGGCATCAGCAGCGGTACGCCTGGCGGATAGGGCAGGATCATATTGGCCGACACGCGTCCGACCAAGTTTTCCAGCTCAATGGTTTCCACCTCGCCCTTCACCTGGCGCTGCCAGGCCTTATGCGGCGTCAGCTTCATTTCAGGCAGCACGTCAAACGCCTGCAGCATCAGGCGCGGCAGATCGTGCTGGCGGATCAGCTTGTGGATACCCTGCGCCAGATCCTGAATGCGCATATTGCGGTAGAAGTCAGGATCTTCTGCATAGAGATCCGGGAGCATGTTCTTCACCCGCAGGTTCAGATCGTAAGCGCGCTTAAACTCCATCAGGCCGCGCAGCAGCCCCATTGCGCGGGTTTTGTCGATCCCGATGCTGAACAGGAACAATAAATTATAGGGGCCGGTCTTTTCCACCACCACGCCGCGCTCATCCAGGAACTTCGCCACCAGCGCGGCGGGGATCCCTTCATCGCCCATTACGCCCTGCTCGTCCATACCCGGCGTCAGGATCGTCACTTTTACCGGATCGAGGAACATGTGATCTGCATCCGCATCACGGAAGCCGTGCCAGCTTTCACCCGGTGCGACCGGCCAGCACTCAGCCTCGTCAATCTCTTCCGGCTGCCAGATATCGAAGAACCAGCCGTCCGCCTCATCTTTTAACCGTTGAACCTCCTTACGGAAATGCAGCGCGCGTTCCACCGAACGGTTAATCAGGCGTTTGCCCGGGTTACCGCGCAGCATCGCCGCTGCCGTCTCGATGGAGGCCACCAGCGGATAGCTCGGTGAGGTGGTGGTGTGCATCATAAAGGCTTCGTTGAAGGTATCTTCGTCGTACTCACCCTTAACGTGAATTAGCGAGGCCTGCGAAAACGCGGCCAGCATCTTGTGCGTCGACTGCGTTTCGAAGAACACTTTACCGGGCACGCGCTCGCCGCTCATGCCGCTTTTCCCTTCATAAATTGGATGGAAATTGGTGTACGGCACCCACGCGGAATCAAAATGGATCGATGGCACATCCAGCGTTTGCTTAATCCAGTTCGTGTTGTAGAGCAGGCCGTCGTAGGTCGAGTTGGTGATCACGGAGTGAACGGGCCAGCTCGCGCCGGGTATCGCTGCGACCTTACGCTCGATGGCGTCATGCGTAAACTCACGGCGCGGAATGCCGCCAAGAATGCCCAGCGCATTACGCGTCGGTGAGAGCCAGAGCGGGACGACGTCGCTCATCATTAACAGATGCGCCAGCGATTTATGGCAGTTACGGTCGATGAGCAGCGTGCTTCCCGCCGGTGCGGCATACATCCCGACAATTTTATTTGATGTCGAGGTGCCGTTGGTCACCATGTAGCTCTGCTCGGCGCCGAAGGTGCGGGCAATATATTCTTCCGCCTCCAGGTGCGGACCGGTATGGTCGAGCAGCGATCCGAGTTCAGTGACCGAAATCGACACGTCCGCTTTCAGCGTGTTGCCACCGAAGAAATCATAGAACAGACAGCCCACCGGGCTTTTTTGATAGGCCGCTCCCGCCATATGGCCCGGCGTACAGAAGGTATATTTGCCTTCCTTCACGTAGGTAAACAGCGCGCGGGTAAACGGCGGCGTAATGTTATCGAGATATTCGCTGGTGTATTGCTGAATACGGGTCGCAATATCGTCCGCCACGCCAAGCGAATATTCAAAGAACCACAGCGCCATCCGCATATCATTAGCGCTGACGTCCATAGTCGAGTGGGTATTGATAAACGCGTACAGCGGGAGATATTCGTTTAGCTTGTTGATCTCGCTGCACAGCTCCAGGTCGTATTCATCCCAGTCAAAGATCACGCCGCAAATACGCGGGTTATGCTCGATGAACTTCAGCAGGTCGGCGCTGTTGTGCGGCCAGATCAGCTGATATCCACGGGACTGCAGGGCTTGCTCCAGCTCCTTGATGGGCTCGTCTTTATAAAAGACGCCGTGTGGCCCCATGATGGCAATGATGTTCATGGCGTACCTCCTTAAAAAACATTAGCTAAGCATAGCCAGGGTAAACCGCAGGTATAAAAAAAGCCGCAACAATGTGCGGCTTTTCAGATAATTGTGACGCTTACGCGTAACCGTAGGTCATCAGACGCTGATAGCGACGGTTGAGCAGGTCTTCTTTGCTCAGCACGTCCAGGTCTGCCAGGTCCGCCAGCAGCTGCGCTTTCAGGGACGCAGCCATCACTTCTGGCTTACGGTGCGCACCGCCCAGCGGCTCTGGGATGATGGAGTCTATCAGCTTAAGCTCTTTCAGGCGTGGCGCAATGATGCCCATGGCTTCAGCAGCCAGCGGCGCTTTGTCTGCGCTTTTCCACAGAATGGACGCACAGCCTTCCGGAGAGATAACGGAATAGGTGCTGTACTGCAGCATATTCACTTTATCACCCACGCCAATCGCCAGCGCACCGCCGGAGCCACCTTCACCGATAACGGTACAGATGACCGGCACGCTCAGACGAGACATTTCACGCAGGTTGCGTGCAATGGCTTCAGACTGACCGCGCTCTTCCGCGCCCACGCCAGGGTATGCACCCGGAGTGTCAATGAAGGTGATGATTGGCATGTTGAAACGCTCAGCCATCTCCATCAGACGCAGGGCTTTACGGTAGCCTTCTGGTGCCGGCATACCAAAGTTGCGACGGATTTTCTCTTTGGTTTCACGGCCTTTCTGATGACCAATGATCATCACAGGACGTCCGTCGAGGCGTGCGATACCGCCAACGATAGCTTTATCGTCAGCGTAAGCGCGATCGCCTGCCAGTTCGTCAAATTCATCAAACGCCAGGCGGACATAATCCAGGGTGTACGGGCGCTGTGGGTGACGCGCCAGCTGGGCTACCTGCCATGCGCCGAGATCGGCAAAGATTTTGCGCGTCAGTTCTACGCTTTTTTCGCGCAGACGATGCACTTCTTCGTCGATGTTAATATCCAGTTTTTCATCCTGACGGCTAACTGCTGTCAGAGAATCGATTTTCGCTTCCAGCTCAGCAATCGGCTGTTCGAAATCAAGGAAATTCAGACTCATAGTATTCCTGTATTAGTCAAACTCCAGTTCCACCTGCTCCGAACCAATGAGGCCACGCAGATCGTTGAGTAAACGATCGCTCGGAGAGACACGCCACGTTGCACCAAAGCGCAACCGCGCACGTGCATCCGCCCTCTGATAGTAGAGATGTACTGGAATGGTCCCCGAGCGGTGGGGTTCCAGAGACTGACGGAGTCGGTTTAAAAGCTGGTCATCAATTTGCCTGTCCGTCAGCGAGATAGCAAGCCCGCGAGCATATTTTTCACGGGCTTCGTCAATGTCCATCACTTCGCGGGCGGTCATTTTAAGCCCCCCGCTGAAGTCATCAAAGCTGACCTGTCCGCTGACGATAAGTATGCGGTCTTTTTCCAGCAATTGCTGGTATTTATCCAGCGCGTCGGTGAACAACATCACCTCCAGACGCCCGGAACGGTCATCCAGCGTACAGATGCCGATACGATTGCCGCGCTTGGTGACCATTACCCTTGCAGCAATCACGAGCCCCGCAGCCGTGGTGATTTTACCACGATCTGTCGGATGCATGTCTTTTAGCCTGTTGCCGCCGACATAGCGCTCAATTTCTTTAATATACTGGTTGATCGGGTGCCCCGTCAGGTACAAGCCTAACGTTTCACGTTCCCCATCCAGCACAACCTGTTCTGGCCAGGGTTGGCAGTTTGAGTATGACTGCTCAATCTGCTCTGGCTCTTCTGCCAGTACGCCAAACATATCCGCCTGGCCGATGGCTTCCGCTTTTGCGTGCTGATCCGCCGCTTTCAGCGCGTCGCCGAGGGAATTCATCAGCGCGGCGCGATGCGGCCCCAGCCTGTCAAACGCACCGGACATGATCAGTTTTTCGAGCACGCGGCGGTTCAGTTTTTTGGTATCCGTACGGGCGCAAAGATCGAACAGCTCGCGGAAGTAACCGCCGTTGTTACGCGCCTCGATGATCGCCTCGATCGGGCCTTCACCCACGCCTTTGATCGCACCGATACCGTAAACAATTTCCCCGTGTTCATTAACGTGGAAATGATACAGACCCGAGTTAATATCCGGCGGCAGGATTTTAAGCCCCATACGCCAACACTCGTCCACCAGGCCCACCACCTTCTCGGTGTTGTCCATATCGGCCGTCATTACCGCCGCCATAAATTCTGCAGGATAGTGCGCCTTCAGCCAAAGCGTTTGATATGAAACCAACGCGTAGGCAGCGGAGTGGGATTTGTTGAATCCGTACCCGGCGAATTTTTCCACCAGGTCAAAGATTTTAATCGCCAGTTCGCCATCAATACCGTTTTTTCTCGCGCCTTCTTCGAAGGTGCCGCGCTGCTTGGCCATCTCTTCCGGCTTTTTCTTACCCATCGCACGACGCAGCATGTCCGCGCCGCCAAGGGTGTAGCCAGAGAGCACCTGGGCAATCTGCATAACCTGTTCCTGGTACAGGATGATGCCGTAGGTAGGCTCCAGTACCGGCTTCAGGCATTCATGCTGCCACTGCACGTCCGGGTAAGAAATCTCTTCGCGCCCGTGCTTACGGTCGATAAAGTTATCTACCATCCCCGACTGCAGCGGGCCCGGACGGAACAGGGCCACCAGCGCGATCATATCTTCGAAGCAGTCAGGCTGCAGGCGCTTAATCAAATCTTTCATGCCGCGGGATTCAAGCTGGAAGACGGCGGTCGTCTCCGAGCGCTGCAGCATGTCGAAACTTTTCTTGTCATCCAGCGGGATGGCGGCAATGTCTATAGGCTCAAGGCCCTGCTTCTCCCGGCGCGGGTTGATCATCTTCAGCGCCCAGTCGATGATCGTCAGCGTACGCAGGCCGAGGAAGTCAAACTTCACCAGCCCGGCGTATTCCACGTCGTTCTTATCAAACTGAGTAACCGGGTGCTCACCCGCTTCATCGCAGTAGAGCGGTGCGAAGTCGGTAATTTTGGTCGGCGCGATAACCACGCCCCCCGCATGCTTACCGGCGTTACGCGTGACGCCTTCCAGCTTGCGCGCCATGTCGATCAGCGCTTTAACTTCTTCGTCGGCTTCGTAGATTTCCGGCAGCTGTGGTTCGGCTTCAAACGCTTTTGCCAGCGTCATGCCCGGATCGGGCGGCACCAGCTTAGAGATGCGATCGACAAACCCGTACGGGTGGCCCAGCACGCGCCCCACGTCACGGATAACCGCTTTGGCCGCCATCGTACCGAAGGTAATGATCTGCGATACCGCGTCACGGCCGTACATGTCCGCCACGTGCTCGATCACCTGGTCGCGTTTCTCCATGCAGAAGTCGACGTCGAAGTCGGGCATGGAAACACGTTCCGGGTTGAGGAAACGTTCGAACAGCAGGTCAAACTCCAGCGGGTCGAGGTCGGTAATTTTAAGCGCATAGGCCACAAGCGATCCCGCACCGGAACCACGGCCCGGGCCTACCGGCACGCCGTTATCTTTCGACCACTGGATAAACTCCATCACGATCAGGAAGTAGCCCGGGAAGCCCATCTGGTTGATAACCTGCAGCTCAATATCCAGACGTTCGTCGTAAGGCGGGCGCTTCTCTTTGCGAACCGCTTCGTCCGGGAAGAGGAATTCAAGACGCTCTTCCAGGCCCTCCTTCGATTTTACGACCAGGAAATCTTCCGTGGTCATGTCGCCCGTTGGGAACTGCGGCAGGAAATATTCGCCCAGACGCACGGTCACGTTGCAGCGTTTGGCGATCTCAACGCTGTTTTCCAGCGCTTCCGGAATGTCGGAGAAGAGTTCACACATCTCATCTTCGCTGCGCATATACTGCTGCGAGGAGTAGTTGCGCGGACGTTTGGGATCGTCGAGGGTAAAGCCGTCGTGGATCGCAACGCGAATTTCATGCGCGTCAAAGTCGCCCGGTTCGAGGAAACGCACGTCGTTGGTCGCCACAACGGGCAGGCCGCGCTCTTCCGCCAGCGCGACCGCCGCATGCAGATAGCTCTCTTCGTCGGCGCGTCCGGTACGGATCAGCTCCAGATAGTAGCGATCCGGAAAATATTCTTCATAGAACGAGACGCACTGATCCACCAGCGCGCTGTTGCCACGCATCAGGCTTTTGCCTACGTCGCCCATACGACCGCCGGAAATCAGCAGCAGCCCTTCGTTCAGCTCTGCCAGCCAGTCGCGATCGATCCACGGGCCAAGTGCGCCATAGCCGCGCTGGTACGCCTTTGAGATCAGCAGAGTGAGATTCTGGTAACCCGTGTTGTTCATTGCCAGCACGGAAATCTGGGTCATTTCATCGCCGAGCACGTCGCTCTGCACGTGAAAATCCGCACCGACGATAGGTTTTATACCCGCGCCATGCGCCGTTCCGTAAAACTTCACCAGGCCACACAGGTTGGTAAAATCGGTGATCGCCAGCGCAGGCATGCCAAGCGAGGCCGCCTTTTTAACCAGCGGCCCGGTCTTCGCCAGCCCATCAATCATGGAGTAGTCGCTATGCACCCGCAGGTGTACGAAACGTGGTTCAGCCATCTTCAGATTCCGCGTTACTTATTTGCTTGCGTCTTGATTCAGGACACCAGTCCCAGCGCACGTTTCACCGGGCCAAAACTGCGTCGGTGATGTTCAGTTGCGCCATGTTCAGCCAGCTTTTCCAGGTGGAAAGCGGTTGGATATCCCTTGTGTTGGGCGAAACCATACGCAGGATAAGTGAGGTCAAGCGCGGCCATTTCGGCGTCGCGCGTCACTTTGGCAATGATAGACGCCGCGCTGATTTCGGCAACCCGGCTGTCACCTTTCACAACCGCCAGTGAAGGCATCGGGAGCGGTGGGCAACGATTACCGTCAATCAGCACATATTCAGGCACAATCCTGAGCCCGGCAACGGCGCGCTGCATCGCCAGCATGGTGGCATGAAGAATGTTCAGCTCGTCGATCTCATGCGGCTCGGCGCGCCCCAGACTCCAGGCCAACGCATTTTCTGTGATTTCGTCAAACAGCGCCAGCCGGCGTTTTTCAGACAATTTTTTTGAGTCATTCAACCCGATAATCGGGCGCGCAGGATCGAGTATCACCGCAGCAGTGACCACTGCGCCGACCAACGGACCGCGCCCTACTTCATCCACGCCCGCCACGAGGTGCGTATGTGGATAAACAAATTCCATCATTTTGCTAACTCCAGCACCGCGTCAGCCGCCTGCTCATCGGCATTACAGCGGATCTGCTGGTGCAGTTCGCGGAAGGTATCGTGCATCTGGTGGCTGGTCTTGCCGTTGGCAATCAGGGGCAGCAGCGCATCGGCTAACGCCTGCGGCTGACACTCATCCTGCAAGAGTTCCTTCACCAGCTCGCGCCCGGCAAGCAGGTTGGGCAGTGAAACATAGTCCGTTTTCACCAAACGTTTTGCCAGCCAGAAGGTGAACGGCTTCATACGATAGCCCACCACCATCGGGCATTTCGCCAGCATACACTCCAGGGCTGCCGTGCCGGAGGCCAGCAGTGCAGCATCGCTCGCGACCATTGCCTCACGACCCTTCCCGTCCAGAAGATGAACATGCAAATCTGGCGCTACTTCGGCTTTTATACGCTCAAACTGCTCGCGGCGTTTGGGATTAACCAGCGGGACGACCACTTCAAGGTCCGGATAGGTCTGGCGAAGAATTTGTGCTGTTTTCAGGAAATCAGCGCTGAGCATTTCAACTTCTGCACCGCGGCTTCCCGGCAGCAGGGCCAGGCAGTGCGCATCATGGGAAATTCCCAGCACGTCGCGGGCCGCGTTTTTATCCGGGTCCAGCGGCATAGCATCCGCCATGGTATGGCCGATAAAGCGGCATGGAACGTTAAATCTGTCGTAAAACGCTTTTTCAAAAGGCAAGAACGCCAGCACCAGATTGGTTGATCGTTCAATTTTGAAAACGCGTTTCTGTCGCCACGCCCAGACGGACGGACTGACATAGTGGATGGTTTTAATTCCCTGCTTTTTCAAATTCCCTTCAAGGGTAATGTTGAAATCAGGCGCATCGATCCCGACAAACACGTCGGGTTTAAGATCGGTAAAACGGCGGGTGAGATCGGCACGAATATGCAGCAGGCGGCGTAAGCGCCCCAGCACTTCAACGATGCCCATCACGGCCAGCTCTTCCATTTCGTACCAGGCTTCACAGCCCTCGGCCTGCATCAGCGGACCCGCCACGCCAACGAAACGGGCGTTAGGTACGCGTGCCTTGAGCGCACGGATAAGGCCTGCACCAAGAATATCGCCGGAGGTTTCTCCGGCGACCAGGGCTATCGTAAGCGGACGACTGTCGACCATTAACGAATCAGACCCCTTGTTGAACGGTCAAAGAACTCCATGAACGCGTTCACTTCCGGGTGCTTATTCGCCAGCTCGGCAATTTCCGGCTTCGCCTCTTCCAGCGTTTTGCCGCTACGGTACAACTGCTTGTACGCGTTGCGGATCGCTGTAATCGCTTCGCGGCTAAAGCCACGACGCTTGAGGCCTTCGATGTTCACGCCAAACGGCGTGGCATGGTTGCCCTGCGCAATCACGTAAGGTGGGACGTCCTGCGCCACACCGGAGCACCCGCCGACCATCACGTGTGCACCAATGATGCAGAACTGATGGACTGCGGTCATGCCGCCAATAATTGCGAAATCATCAACCGATACGTGTCCTGCCAGCGTTGCGTTGTTGGCAAGAATACAGCGGTCACCTACGGTACAGTCATGCGCGATATGCGCATTAACCATAAACAGGTTATCGCTGCCCACCTTCGTCAACCCACCACCCTGTACTGTTCCACGATGAATGGTGACGCTTTCGCGAATACGGTTACGATCGCCAATTTCCAGACGGGTCGACTCACCAGCATATTTCAGATCCTGGTTAACTTCGCCGATGGAGGCGAACTGATAGATCTCGTTATTGCAGCCAATGGTCGTGTGACCATTCACCACAACGTGAGATTTCAGTACTGTACCCTCACCAATTTCGACATGGGGTCCAACAATACAGAACGGGCCAACGTGGACGTTAGCACCAATGATGGCACCGGTTTCCACGATGGCAGTAGGATGAATAAAGGCAGATTTATCAATCACGTATCAGGACTCCCGGCTACGAGCACACATCATCGTCGCTTCGCAAACAACTTTGCCGTCAACCAGCGCTACGCCTTTGAAGCGAGTCAGGCCACGACGCGTTTTTTCAAAAGTGACTTCCATGATCATCTGATCACCAGGTACGACTGGGCGCTTAAAGCGTGCTTCATCAATACCTGCGAAGTAATACAGTTCACCCGGCTCCAGTTTACCAACGCTTTTAAACGCCAGAATACCGGTAGCTTGAGCCATCGCTTCCAGGATCAACACACCCGGGAAGATTGGCTTACCAGGGAAGTGTCCCTGGAAGAACGGCTCGTTAACGGAGACATTTTTCACTGCGCGCAGAAAACGACCTTCTTCAAAATCCAGCACACGATCTACCAGTAAGAACGGGTAGCGATGCGGCAGAAGTTCTAAAATCTCTTCAATATGCAGAGTATGAGTGTCAGTAGTCAAAATACTCTTCCTGTCTAATGTACTAAGTAGCAATAATAACACGGCCTGCCGGTTTATAAAAAAGCCGACAGGCCGGGAAAATTAGCGTTAAAACGGATGAACGCTTAGTCTTGTTGATCGATCTTGCGCTCAATCGCTTTGAGGCGCTTGCTCATATCATCAATATTCATCACCAGAGCAGCTGTTTTACGCCATACCTTGTTCGGTTGCAGCGGAATACCAGAGGAATAGACGCCTGGTTCAGTGATAGGACGCATTACCATGCCCATACCTGTCACCGTCACTTTGTCGCATATTTCCATATGGCCATTGATCACGCTGGCACCACCAATCATGCAGTAGCGGCCAATTTTCAGGCTACCAGCCATGATCACGCCCCCCGCAACCGCGGTATTGTCGCCAATCACAACGTTATGTGCAATCTGGCACTGATTATCAATGATAACACCATTGCCGATCACGGTATCGTCAAGCGCACCACGGTCAATCGTGGTACAGGCGCCGATCTCGACACGATCGCCAATAATCACGCGACCAAGCTGCGGGATCTTCACCCAGTTACCACGATCGTTAGCGTAGCCAAAACCGTCCGAACCAATCACTGTGCTGGACTGAATGAGGCAATTTTCGCCGATGTCGACTTCATGGTAAACGGAGACGTTAGCCCATAAACGGGTGCCCGCACCGATTTTGGTATTTTTGCCAACGAAGCAGCCCGGGCCAATGACAACGTTATCGCCCAGAACAACGCCGGACTCGATAACGGCGTTAGCGCCGATCGCTACGTTACTACCCAGCGTCGCCGTCGCATCGATTGCTGCGCTGGCAGCAATGTTCTGCGCCGGTTGCGGCGTGGTATCAAGAATTTGAGCCATACGTGCATACGTCAGGTAGGGATTTTTCACTACCAATGCAGCGCTTGCGGCAAACGGAAGATCGTCCTGCGTCAGAACAACAGCTGACGCCTGGCATTGAGCCAGATGTTCACGGTACTTAGAGCTTACCATGAAGGTAATGTTGCCAGCTTTAGCCGATTGCATGGACGCAACAGCGGTGATGACGATATCGCCATCACCGTGTAATTCTGCATCCAACTGCTGAGCTAAATCAGCCAGTCGAATTGAAGGCATTACTTATTTAACCTGTTTCAGAACATCAGCGGTGATGTCTTTAACATCGCTGCTGTTGAAAGCCACGGCGTTCGCATCAACAACCAGATCGATGCTCTGATCGGCAGCAACTGCTTTAACAGCAGACTGAATGCGAGTCACCAGCTTGCCGCGCTCTTCGTTAGAACGACGCTGACGATCCTGCTCAAACGCCTGTGCTTTCTGGGAGAAGGTCTGGCGCTGAGCCATAACGTCTTTTTCCAGTTTGCTACGATCGCTCGCTTTCATGGTAGAACCATCACGCTGCAGACGCTGCATTTTAGACTGAAGATCGCCTTCCATACGTTGCAGTTCGCCAGCACGGCCTTTGAATTCGTTTTCCAGAGTCGCAGAAACACCTGTTTTCTGTGCAACCTGCTGGAACAAATTACCCATGTTGACGATTGCAATTTTGTCTGCTGCCTGAGCAGAGGTTGCCATCGCTAAACCGAGACCTGCAGCTAATAACCACTTTTTCACAATTAACTCCTTACCATCCCATTGGCACCCGGAGGTGCCGTTCTTTGCGTGGCAAGGCGACCGTTTGACCGATCGCCGGTTGTCAGCGCTACACTGCCAACGCATTCCATTGCTGCGGATTATTACCAGGTTTTACCAATGTTAAACTGGAATTGCTCCGCTTTGTCTCCATCGTATTTCTTAAACGGCTGGGCGTAGGAGAAGACCAACGGCCCCAGCGGTGACATCCATTGTAATGCGATACCCGCAGACATGCGAATATTGCTCGGATCGCTGTAGTCTGGAATACCTGCCGCGCGCGTCTGGGCAGTATTCTCCCAGTTGGTATCCCAAACGGTACCCGCATCCACGAAGAACGAGGTACGCACAGAGTTCGCATACTTGTCGCTGATAAACGGCGTAGGCGTGATGAACTCCAGGCTGGCAACACCCATGGCGTTACCGCCTACTGCATCATCTGAGCTACAGACGTTGGCATTGCCCGCGCCATCTTTCGCTGGTTTGTCGCAGTTATCCGAGTCGTTCCCGCCGTAATACGCTGCTTTCGGACCAATGTTGTTGGACTGGAAGCCACGCACGGTGCTTGAACCACCGGCGTAGAAGTTTTCATAGAACGGCAGTTCTTTGCCACCTAAACCATCGCCATAGCCCCAACGGGTGCGACCCAGAACAACCCATTTATGGTCGTCATCAATTGGGAAGTAGGACGCGGTATCCAGCGTCACCTTGTAGAACTCGTTATCAGAACCCGGTACGGTCACTTTACCGTTCAGGTTGACGCGAGAACCTTCCGTTGGGAAGTAACCACGGTCAAGGCGGTTATACGTCCAGCCGTAGTTGAAGGTGAAGTCATCCGCCGCAAATCCGTTGTTATCACCGCTTTTGCTGGTTGACTGGCCGATGGAGTCCAGATAACGCCACATCGCCACCTGCGGTTGCATGTTAGACAGGTCGTTATGCACGTAGCCCAAACCTGCACGCAGGGTGTTGTATTCGTTGATCGGGAAGCCAAGCGTTCCGTCTACACCATAACTTTTGTTGGTATAGGAGGACAGATCCGCGTCGTCTGCTTTAAAGTCGTTATAGAAGATACGACCGCCCAGGCTTACACCGTCAACGGTGAAGTATGGGTTAGTCACAGAGAACTCAGAGTAGGTCTGGTAGTCGTTCTTAGTACCGTTAATCCCTACAGAGTATCCCGTACCCAGCCAGTTATCCTGCTGAACGCCGACCTGGAAGCTCACGCCACTTTCAGTACCGTAGCCCACGCCGAAGTTGAAGCTACCGGTGTTACGCTCTTTAACCTTATAGACGACGTCAACCTGGTCCGGTCTACCCGGCACGCGCTGAGTATCGGTATCAACGGTTTCGAAGTAACCCAGACGGTTCAGGCGCTCTTTACCCTGGTCTACCAGGTCGCTGCCCAACCACGCCCCTTCCATCTGGCGCATTTCGCGACGCAGAACGGAATCTTTAGAGGTGTCGTTACCTTCAAAGCGGATCTTACGCACGTAGAAACGGTTACCCGCGTCAACGTTGACGTGAAGCTTAACGGTTTTATCCGCGTCGTTGATTTCAGGCTGAGTCTGAACGCGCGGATAAGCGTAACCATAACGGCCAAGCAGCTTCTTAATGCTGTCTTCCATTTTGGTAACTTTAGAACCGCTATACAGATCGCCCGGCTGAATTTTGGTCAGCGATTCGATTTCTGCAGAATGCCCCGCCAGGTTTCCACTCACTTCAACACCCGAAAGCTTGTACTGATCGCCTTCCGTGATGTTAATCGTAATGTAGATCCCTTTCTTGTCCGGAGTCAGACTGACCTGAGTCGAGTCGATGTTGAATCGAGCATAACCGCGGTCCAGATAGTAGCTGCGCAGGGTTTCAAGATCGCCCGCCAGCTTCTGTTTCTGGTATTTACGATCGCCGACAACGTTCCACCACGGCACTTCGTCGCGCAGCTGGAAGGTAGAGATCAGTTCATCGGTGCTGAACGCGTGGTTACCCACGATGTTGATCTGTTGGATCTTCGCAGAAACACCTTCCTGGAAGACCAGCTTAAGGTCAACACGGTTACGCGGCAGCGGAGTAACAACCGCCTTCACGCTGGCGCTGTACTTACCGACGCTGTAGTAGAAGTCTTCCAGACCTTTTTCAATGTCTGAAAGGGTTGTGCGATCCAGGGATTCACCCACGCGAACGCCAGATGCTTCAAGGTTTTGCTTGAGCATGTCATCTTTCACCGACTTGTTACCGGAGAAAGTGATACTGGCAATCGTTGGACGTTCTTTTACCTGGACCAGTAACGTATCACCATCGCGCAGCACGCGAACGTCCTCAAAGTTGCCAGTGGCAAACAGAGCACGGATGGTGTTACTGATGTCATCATCATTAACCGTATCGCCGGGGCGCACAGGCATACTGAGGAGGGCCGCACCAACGGCGACACGCTGAAGGCCTTCGAAATGAATATCTTTCACTACGAACCCGTCAGCACCGTATACGGTGGCGCTGCTAAACAGCAGCGACGCTATGAGCAACTTTTTCATCGCCATCGTTATTATGCGTTCTTCCTAACTAACTCTCTTACAACCGAGAGAAATCATTGAAAAGTGCAAGCCCCATTAACAGCACCAGCAAAATCGAGCCAATGCGATAACTAAAGTCTTGAACTCGCTCGGATACCGGTCCGCCTTTTAGCTTTTCAATCGCTAAAAACAGCAGATGCCCCCCGTCTAAAACGGGAAGCGGGAAGAGGTTGATTATCCCCAGGTTCACGCTAATGAGCGCAAGGAACATGAGATAGTAAATCACCCCGAATTCCGCTGACATCCCAGCCCCTTGGGCAATTGAAATTGGCCCACTGAGGTTGTTCAGTTTCACATCACCGGTTATCAATTTCCCCAACATGTTGACCGTAAGCTTCATCAGTTGCCATGTTTTATCCGTGGCTTCAAGGATGGCGCTAAACGGCCCATACTGGCGTATTGTCTTGTACTCATCTGGCAGCGGGATCACTTTCGGCACGACGCCGGCGAACCCTTCTGCCTTTTTGCCACCCGATTTGCTATCCGGGATCAGCGTTAACGAAAGTGGACTCCCCTGCCTTTCCACTTCCAGCGCAAGCGAAGTGCCAGGATTATCGCGCACCAGAGTAACAAAGGTCATCCACTGTGTTAATGGTTGACCATCGACTTTAACGATCCTGTCGCCCGCTTGCAAACCCGCTTTGCTCGCTGCCGAATTGGCCTGTACTTCAGCCAGGACCGGCTCAATCTGCGCGCCGCGTGGCCGAATGCCCAGAGCGGAGACGGGATCTTCTTTGTCTGGCTCGAAACGCCAGTGGCGTAAATCCAGCACTTTTTCCTGCCGCTGGTCAGATCCAAAAGGCGATACGCTGACGGTCGTCTGCTCATCGCCAATTTTCGCCACCAGCTGCAATCGCACGGCATCCCAATCAGGGGTTTCGATGCCATCAATCGCTTTAAGTTCCATTCCCGGCGTAATTTGCGCACTGGCCGCGATGGAACCGGAGGTAATTTCGCCGACAACCGGGCGCACGCCAGGGACACCGATGATAAACACCAGCCAGTAGGCGAAGATAGCGAAGATGAAATTGGCTACCGGACCAGCAGCGATGATGGCAGCACGTTGTCCAACGGTTTTGTTGTTAAACGCGCTGTGTCGGAGTTCTGGGGCGACAGGCTCGACGCGTTCGTCGAGCATTTTGACATAGCCGCCCAACGGGATAAGGGCAATGACAAACTCAGTGCCGTGGCGATCGGTGCGCTTCCAGAGCGATTTACCAAAGCCGATGGAAAATCGCTCCACGCGCACGCCACAGCGGCGAGCAACCCAGAAATGGCCAAATTCATGCACGGTAATCAGTACACCCAGTGCAACTACGAACGCCGCCAGATTCCAGAGAATGCTCAGCATAAAACCTTCCGTTAAATCGTCCCGAATACCAGTAAAAGCAGGCAAGCAAACACAGGAACAGCCGCTGTCAGGCTGTCAATGCGATCCAGTATCCCGCCATGACCTGGAATCAGATGACCACTGTCCTTAATTCCGGCTTCGCGCTTAAACATACTTTCGGTTAAATCACCGAGTACCGAAGCCAGAGCAGCAAAAATTGAGCATACCAGCAGCGTGGATGGAGCCACTTCCAGATTCGCCCAGACGCCGTAGCCCCAGGAGATAATCGCTGCTGTAAACAAGCCGCCGATGAATCCTTGCCAGGTTTTGCCCGGAGAAACTTTCGGCGCCAATTTATGCTTGCCGAACAGTTTACCAAACATATAGGCACCAGAGTCAGCCCCCCAGACAAGAATCATCACATAAAGTAGCCAAAGCGCGCCGCTGTAATGGTTTTCGTCATAGTGCCAGGCGCGCAGTGCGACCATACCCCAGAAAAAAGGAATAATTGTGAGCAGGCCAAAAATAAGGCGCAGCACTTTAGAATTACGCCATAGCGCCGCAGATCCTGGATAAAAAAGCACCAGCACGAGAGCAGCAATCCACCAAACCAACGATATCCACAGGGACCCCGCCACCAGCGGCTGATGAATATCGTGGTGATATTCAGGCAAGGTAAACAACATCAGGGCCAATATGAAGCCACAGAGCACCGCCAGCCAAACGCGCTGCGTGCGGGAGGTAAAACCGCTAAATTGTCCCCATTCCCACGCGGCGAGCATACACACCACCAGCGTGACAATAGCGAATCCCACTGGAGGCAGTAAAAACAGCGCCGCAATGACAATGGGTATTAATACAAAAGCGGAAATCAGGCGATACTTCAGCAAAAGCTACCCCCATCAGGCTTTGTCGCCACCAGGCTCGGTGCCGCCGAAACGACGCTCTCGATTGGCAAAGGCATGCAGCGCACCTTCAAAGTCTTGTTCATCAAAATCGGGCCAAAGAACATCAGTAAAGTAAAGTTCGGCATAGGCGATTTGCCAAAGCAAAAAGTTACTTATGCGGTGTTCTCCCCCTGTCCTAATTACCAAATCCACAGGTGCCAGTTCATTCATGCAGATTTGCTGACTCAGCGCCTCTTCATCAATTTGGTCGGGTCTCAACAGCCCTTCCTGAACCTGCTCGGCCAGATGCCGAACGCCCTGGATAATATCCCAACGTCCACCGTAATTCGCCGCGATATTGAGCGTCAGACCGGTATTATTTTCGGTCAGCGCTTCTGCTTTGCGAATCCGTTCCTGCAAACGTGAGTTGAAACGACTGGTTTCGCCAATGATACGCAGGCGGACATTGTGGCGGTGCAGGCTTTTTACTTCGCTGTCGAGCGCCCACACAAACAGTTCCATCAACGCAGTCACTTCCTGCGGTGGTCGATTCCAGTTTTCACTGCTAAAAGCATAGAGCGTTAACGCATCAATGCCGTTATTGGCGGCAAAAGAAACGGCGCGGCGAACGGACTTCGCCCCCGCTTTATGCCCAAAGGCTCGTATCTTCCCTTGTCTTTTCGCCCAGCGGCCGTTGCCATCCATGATGATTGCTACATGACGACAGCCATGCGCTGGCAAGTTTTCGCTTATTGGTTGATTCGCAGACAACATAACGCGTTTTTTGTCCCTGAAAAGGATTTAACGGTACTCAGGAATACTGAAGCCTATACATAAAAAAGCCGTGTCAAACCACGGCTTACCTGACCACGTAAAGTCAAATACCTGCGATCAGGTGGCGCAGACTATATCACCGAAGCCCTACGCTAACAAATAGCACAACCACTAGTGCTTGCTTTATCACCAGCTTGCGAGATGTGTCACCTGCTTACGCGCAATACTGCGAGCCTGTTGATCCACCGCCAGCACCTCTTCCACGCTCTGTGGTTCACGCAAATCCATCATCTCGAGTACCGACAAATTCATTGTCGCAATATCGGTAAAACGAATCCGCTGATTCAGAAATGCCTCTACGGTTATCTCATTAGCTGCATTGAGTGCTGTGGTTGCCGCCTGCCCTTGATCGAAGGCATTCATTGCAAGCTTCAGACACGGATAGCGGTCGTAGTCAGGCTCGCTAAACGTCAATGAACTCAGCTTGCAAAAATCGAGTGGTTTCACTCCGGATTGCACACGGTTTGGCCACGCCATTGAGTGTGCAATTGGCGTACGCATATCCGGTTCGCCCAGCTGCGCCAGTACGCTGCCATCCTGATAGCGCACCATAGAGTGAATCACCGACTGCGGGTGGATCAGCACTTCCATCTGCTTCGCTGATGCATTGAACAGCCAGCGTGCTTCAATGTATTCCAGACCTTTGTTCATCATGGTGGCAGAATCAACGGAAATCTTACGTCCCATCGACCAGTTCGGATGACGGCACGCCTGGTCTGGCGTCATTGCGCTCAGTTCAGACAGTGGCGTTTCGCGGAACGGGCCACCAGACCCGGTAAGCAGAATCGACACGACACCATTCTGCTCCAGGTCAGCGTACCCCAGGTTCTGTTGAAAAGGTTGCGGCAAACTCTGAAAAATGGCGTTGTGTTCGCTGTCGACTGGCAAAAGACGCGCCCCTCGCTGCTTAACCGCCTCCATAAACAGGCGCCCGCAGGTCACGAGCGACTCTTTATTCGCCAACAGCACATCCTTACCGGCATCAATAGCGGCAAGCGTCGGCAGAAGCCCTGCCGCCCCGACGATTGCCGCCATCACCTGATCAACCTCATCCAGCGCCGCCATGTCGCAGGCCGCCTGCTGGCCGCTGAGCACCTCGGTGCGGCTGCCCGATTCCTGCAGCAGCGCTTTCACCTGACGGGCGCTCTCTTCGTCATCCATCACCGCATAGCGGGGCGTAAACTCCAGACACTGCTCGACCATGCGCTGCACGTTCTTACCGGCTACCAGCGCCGTCACGGTATAGCGTTCAGGATTATGGCGAACTACGTCGAGAGTGCTGCAACCGATTGAACCCGTTGAGCCGAGGAGAGTTAAATGCTTCATGAGATGCCCGAAAAGTTAGATCAGCTAAAAGCAAAACGCCGCCAGCAAGACATAACGTCTCTCTGAACGGCGTTTATCAGTGTACGACAGAAATCAGAACTGCATCAGTTCCGCTTCTTTATCTGCCAGCGCCGCATCAATTTTCTTGATTGCCGCGTCAGTCATCTTCTGCACGTCGTCCTGGGAACGACGGTCATCATCTTCACTGATCTCTTTTTCTTTCAGCAGTGCTTTTACTTTGTCGTTCGCGTCGCGGCGCACGTTACGTACGGAAACACGACCTTGCTCAGCTTCGCCACGCACCACTTTGATCAGGTCTTTACGACGCTCTTCGGTCAGCGCAGGCAGCGGAACGCGAATGTCAGCGCCCGCAGAGCTTGGGTTCAGGCCCAGGTCAGAAGCCATGATCGCTTTCTCAACAGCCGGGCTCATAGAACGATCGAATACGTTGATTTTCAGCGTACGGGTATCTTCTACGGTAACGCTCGCCAGCTGACGCAGCGGAGTTGGCGTGCCGTAGTACTCTACGATGATGCCATCCAGCAGGCTTGGGGAAGCGCGGCCAGTACGAATTTTGCTGATTTGGGTTTTGAACGCTTCAACGCATTTTTCCATGCGTACTTCAGCATCTTTTCTGATGTCGTTAATCACGTTACGAATCCTTGAAAACTTGTCTCAGGCAGACTATCCGCCAGCACAGCGCTACAGGTGTGCTAAGTATAGTCGCGTTTAATTCATGACAGCGCCAAAGGCGCGTCCAGGTAAGATACCACTACAAAGTAAAGCGGAATCTTACCTGTATTTATCGTCGACGGAAATTATTCCGTGATCAAAGTGCCTTCTTTTTCACCCATGACCACGCGACGCAGTGCGCCTGGCTTGTTCATATTGAAGACACGGATCGGCAGTTTGTGGTCGCGAGCCAGCGTGAAGGCGGCAAGATCCATGACTTTCAGCTCTTTATCCAGCACTTCGCCGTAGCTCAGCTGATCGTACATGGTGGCTGAAGGATCTTTTGCCGGATCGGCAGTAAACACGCCGTCCACTTTGGTCGCTTTCAGAACCACATCGGCTTCGATCTCGATACCGCGCAGGCAGGCAGCGGAATCGGTGGTAAAGAACGGGTTACCCGTACCGGCGGAGAGGATCACCACGCGGTTGTTACGCAGCAGGCTGATTGCTTCTGCCCAGCTGTAGTTGTCGCACACGCCATTCAGAGGAATAGCGGACATCAGGCGCGCGTTCACATAGGCACGGTGCAGCGCATCACGCATTGCCAGGCCGTTCATCACGGTGGCCAGCATCCCCATGTGGTCGCCCACAACGCGGTTCATCCCCGCTTTCGCCAGACCAGCACCACGGAAAAGGTTGCCGCCGCCAATAACTACGCCAACCTGAATACCCAGTTCGACCAGTTCTTTGATTTCCTGTGCCATGCGATCAAGGATGCTTGCGTCAATACCGAAGCCTTCCGATCCCTGCAGCGCTTCGCCACTCAGCTTAAGCAGAATGCGTTTGTACACGGGTTTTGCATTGGTAGCCATGTTTCTTTCCTGAGACTGTCAACGATTAAGATGGGGGTTAATTCTGGCGACATGATATGTCGCAAATCAGCACAGCGATACAGGAGCCTGTCTGATTTCGTATGACGGGTGACAAAAAGAAGCCGCCCTCAGGCGGCTCCTTTTCAATCATTAAGACTGCTTGGACATTGCAGCAACTTCTGCTGCGAAGTCAGTCTCAACTTTCTCGATGCCTTCGCCCACTTCGAAGCGGATGAAGCCAGTTACGTCAGCGTTGTGCTCTTTCAGCAGCTGAGCAACAGACTTGCTTGGATCCATAACGAAAGGCTGGCCAGTCAGAGAAACTTCGCCGGTGAATTTCTTCATGCGGCCTTCAACCATTTTCTCTGCGATCTCTTTTGGCTTACCAGACTGCATCGCGATGTCCAGCTGTACCTGGTACTCTTTCTCTACCACTTCAGCAGACACGTCTTCTGGCTTAACGAATTCTGGCTTGCTTGCAGCGATGTGCATTGCCAGCTGTTTAACCAGCTCTTCGTCAGCGCCTTTAGCCGCAACCAGAACACCGATACGTGCGCCGTGCTGGTAAGAACCCAGTACTTCGCCTTCCAGGGAAGATACGCGACGGATGTTGATGTTCTCACCGATTTTAGCAACCAGCGCAACACGTTCTTCTTCGAACTGTGCTTTCAGCACTTCAACGTCAGTGATTTTGCCCGCAACAGCTGCGTCCAGAACTTTGTTAGCAAATGCCTGGAAACCACCATCTTTAGCAACGAAGTCAGTCTGGCAGTTAACTTCCAGAATGATGCCGTAGGTGCCGTCGATTTTGGTGATGATCACGCCGTCAGCAGCAACGTTGCCTGCTTTTTTAGCTGCTTTGATCGCACCGGATTTACGCATGTTTTCGATTGCCAGCTCGATGTCGCCGTTCGCTTCAGTCAGCGCTTTTTTGCAATCCATCATGCCTGCGCCAGTACGCTCGCGCAGCTCTTTTACCAGGGATGCGGTAATTTCAGCCATTCTTAAATCCTCGGGAGATGTGAACTGCCCGGCCATAAGCCAAACAGTATAAATTGAAAAAAGGGGCCGATAATTGGCCCCTATTCATACACGGTACTAATAAGGGGTGAAACCTTATTATTCAGCTTCTACGAAGCTTTCTTCCGCCTGAGAAGCCAGATCCTGGGAACGGCCTTCACGTACGGTAGCAGCTACAGCGCTCAGGTACAGGCTAACAGCACGGATTGCATCGTCGTTACCCGGGATAACGAAGTCAACGCCGTCTGGATCGGAGTTGGTATCAACGATAGCGAATACTGGGATACCCAGGTTGTTAGCTTCTTTGATTGCGATGTGCTCGTGGTCTGCATCGATTACGAACAGCGCGTCTGGCAGGCCGCCCATATCTTTGATACCGCCCAGGCTGTTTTCCAGCTTGTCCAGTTCACGAGTGCGCATCAGCGCTTCTTTCTTGGTCAGCTTGTCGAAAGTACCGTCCTGAGACTGAGTTTCCAGATCTTTCAGGCGTTTGATTGACTGACGAACGGTTTTCCAGTTGGTCAGCATGCCGCCCAACCAGCGATGGTTCACGAAGAACTGGTCGCAGCTGTTAGCAGCATCTTTCACAGCTTCGCTTGCAGCGCGCTTAGTACCAACGAACAGAATCTTACCTTTACGGGAAGAGATCTTGTTCAGCTCAGCCAGGGCTTCGTTGAACATTGGTACAGTTTTCTCAAGGTTGATGATGTGAACTTTGTTACGCGCGCCGAAGATGAAAGGCTTCATTTTCGGGTTCCAGTAACGGGTCTGGTGACCAAAGTGAACACCAGCCTTGAGCATGTCGCGCATGGAAACAGTTGCCATGTTTAAAACCTCTATATTAAAAGTTGGGGTTATGCCTCCACGTATCCCATATTACCGACCCCAAAGGGCACCCCGGAATATGTGCCGATACGTGTGTGTTGTTACACAAAGTGAGATTTGTCGCTTCCGTCCAGCCTGTGTATCTGAAATGGATCGGAAGTCCGGCGCGCTTTATACCACAAAACACGACCAGAAACCAACAGTTGTTGGCGGAGTGTGCTGTTAATGATTCTCAATTTGGCACGGGGTGCGCCTGACTGATACCATTGACAACACAGACTAGTATTGTCGAAAAATTCGACACCGATGGACAGATTACATGGCTATCTCTATTAAGACACCTGAAGAAATTGAAAAGATGCGCGTCGCCGGTCGTCTGGCCGCTGAAGTGCTGGAAATGATCGAGCCGTTCGTCAAACCGGGCGTCAGCACCGGCGAGCTGGATCGTATCTGTAATGACTACATCGTCAACGAGCAGCACGCGGTCTCCGCCTGCCTCGGCTACCACGGCTTCCCGAAGTCCGTCTGCATCTCTATTAATGAAGTGGTGTGCCACGGTATTCCGGACGACGCAAAGCTGCTGAAAGATGGCGACATCGTGAACATCGACGTGACCGTCATTAAAGATGAGTACCACGGCGACACCTCTAAGATGTTCATCGTGGGCAAACCAACCATTCTGGGCGAGCGCCTGTGCAAAGTGACGCAAGAGAGCCTCTATCTGGCGCTGAAGATGGTTAAGCCGGGCATCCGCCTGCGCACTATCGGCGCGGCTATCCAGAAGTTTGTGGAAGCGGAAGGTTTCTCCGTGGTACGTGAATACTGCGGTCACGGCATTGGCCGCGTCTTCCACGAAGAGCCGCAGGTTCTGCACTACGATGCGGATGACGGCGGCGTGGTGCTGCAGAAAGGCATGACCTTCACTATCGAGCCGATGGTCAACTCCGGCGATTACCGTATTCGCACCATGAAAGACGGCTGGACGGTGAAAACCAAAGACAGAAGCTTGTCTGCGCAGTATGAGCATACTATTGTGGTAACAGACAACGGCTGCGAAATTATGACGTTGCGCAAGGATGACACCATCCCGGCGATACTGACGAACATTGAGTGATAAAAGAGCCGGCAAATGCCGGCTTTTTTAATGGCGATAGCTTTTTCTTATGGGTGGCGCACGATGAGTAATCTTTTACCCGAACAGTATGCTAACACAGCTCTTCCCACCCTCCCCGACCAGCCCGACAACCCGGGCGTCTGGCCGCCGCACGAGCTAAAGTGTGCCGACATCAAAGCGCACATGGACGTCTTCCAGCGCTGGCTGGGAAGCGCGTTTGACGCGGGTATTTCTGCCGAACAGCTCATCGAAGCGCGCACCGAATTTATCGACCAGCTGCTGCAGCGCCTGTGGATTGACTACGGCTTCGGGCAGATTAGCGACGTAGCGCTGGTTGCCGTCGGGGGCTATGGCCGCGGCGAGCTGCACCCGCTTTCCGATATCGACCTGCTGATCTTAAGCCGCAAAAAGCTGCCGGACGAGCAGGCGCAGAAAATCGGCGAGCTGCTGACCCTGCTCTGGGACGTGAAGCTGGAAGTCGGCCACAGCGTGCGCACCCTGGAAGAGTGTCTGCTGGAAGGGCTATCCGATCTGACCGTCGCCACCAACCTGATTGAAACCCGTCTGCTGATCGGCGACGTCGCGCTGTTCCTGGAACTGCAAAAGCACATCTTCAGCGACGGCTTCTGGCCGTCAGAAAAATTCTTTGCCGCCAAGGTCGAAGAACAGAATCAGCGCCACCAGCGCTACCACGGCACCAGCTATAACCTCGAGCCTGATATCAAAAGCAGCCCGGGCGGCCTGCGCGACATCCACACCCTGCAGTGGGTCGCCCGTCGCCACTTTGGCGCCACCTCGATGGACGAAATGGTCGGCTTCGGCTTCTTAACCGAGGCCGAGCGTAACGAACTTAACGAATGCCTGCACCTGCTGTGGCGCATCCGTTTCGCCCTGCATCTGGAAGTGACCCGCTACGACAACCGCCTGCTGTTTGACCGTCAGCTGAGCGTTGCCCAGCGCCTGAACTATCAGGGTGAAGGCAACGAGCCGGTTGAGCACATGATGAAGGATTTCTTCCGCGTCACCCGCCGCGTCACCGAGCTGAACCAGATGCTGCTGCAGCTGTTCGATGAAGCGATTCTGGCGCTGACGGCGGACGAAAAGCCGCGTCCCATTGATGACGAATTCCAGCTGCGCGGCACGCTCATCGATCTGCGCGATGAAACGCTGTTCATCCGCGAGCCGGAGGCGATCCTGCGGATGTTCTATACCATGGTGCGCAACAGCACCATCACCGGGATCTACTCCACCACCCTGCGCCACCTGCGCCATGCGCGCCGCCACCTGAAGCAGCCCTTGTGTTACATCCCGGAAGCGCGCTCCCTTTTCCTGAGCATGCTGCGCCATCCGGGTGCGGTCAGCCGCGGCCTGCTGCCGATGCACCGCCACAGCGTGCTGTGGGCCTATATGCCGCAGTGGTCGCATATCGTCGGCCAGATGCAGTTCGATCTTTTCCATGCCTACACCGTGGATGAGCACACCATCCGCGTGATGCTCAAGCTGGAAAGCTTTGCGAAGGAAGAGACGCGCTCCCGCCATCCGCTGTGCGTTGAGCTGTGGCCGCGTCTGGCCCATCCTGAGCTGATCCTGATTGCCGCCCTGTTCCACGACATCGCCAAGGGCCGCGGGGGCGATCACTCGGTGCTGGGCGCTCAGGACGTCCTGAAATTTGCCGAGCTGCACGGGCTGAACTCGCGCGAAACGCAGCTGGTGGCCTGGCTGGTCCGCCACCACCTGCTGATGTCGGTCACCGCCCAGCGCCGCGATATTCAGGATCCGGAAGTCATCAAGCAGTTCGCCGAAGAGGTGCAGACGGAAAATCGCCTGCGCTATCTGGTCTGCCTGACGGTTGCCGATATCTGCGCCACCAACGAAACCCTGTGGAACAGCTGGAAGCAGAGCCTGCTGCGCGAGCTGTACTTCGCCACCGAAAAACAGCTGCGCCGCGGGATGCAAAATACCCCGGACATGCGCGAACGCGTGCGCCATCATCAGCTCCAGGCGCTGGCGCTGCTGCGGATGGATAACATTGACGAAGAGGCGCTGCATCAGATCTGGGCGCGCTGTCGCGCCAACTACTTTGTGCGCCACAGCCCAAACCAGCTCGCCTGGCACGCCCGGCATCTGCTGAAGCATGACTTATCGAAACCGATGATCCTGCTCAGCCCCCAGGCCACGCGCGGCGGGACGGAGATCTTCATCTGGAGCCCGGATCGCGCCTATCTGTTTGCCGCCGTCTGCGCCGAGCTGGACAGGCGTAACCTGAGCGTTCACGACGCGCAGATTTTCACCACCCGCGACGGCATGGCGATGGACACCTTTATCGTGCTGGAGCCGGACGGCAGCCCGCTGTCGTCGGACAGGCATGAAGGAATACGCTTTGGTCTGGAGCAGGCGATCACCCAGCACAGCTGGCAGCCGCCGCAGCCGCGTCGACAGCCGTCAAAATTGCGCCACTTTACCGTCGATACCGAGGTCAATTTCCTGCCGACCCATACCGACCGTAAATCGTTCCTGGAGCTGATCGCGCTCGACCAGCCGGGACTGCTTGCCCGCGTCGGCCAGGTTTTTGCCGATCTGGGAATTTCGCTTCATGGCGCCCGAATTACAACCATTGGCGAGCGAGTAGAAGATTTATTTATAATCGCGACGGCGGACCGGCGTGCCCTTAATAATGACCTGCAGCTTGAAGTGCAACAACGGTTGACAGCAGCCCTCAATCCAAACGATAAAGGGTGACGTGTTTTTTAGTGAAATGGAAAGAGTAAACAATGCAGCAGTTACAGAACGTTATTGAGTCCGCTTTTGAGCGTCGCGCCGAGATCACCCCGGCAAATGTGGATACCGTTACGCGTGAAGCGGTAAACCAGGTTATTTCCCTGCTGGATTCCGGCGCGCTGCGCGTGGCAGAAAAAATCGACGGTCAGTGGGTCACTCATCAATGGCTGAAGAAAGCCGTGCTGCTCTCTTTCCGCATTAACGATAACCAGGTTATCGACGGAGCAGAAAGCCGCTACTTCGATAAAGTGCCGATGAAATTCGCCGACTACGACGAAGCGCGCTTCCAGAAAGAAGGTTTCCGCGTCGTGCCGCCTGCGGCAGTTCGCCAGGGCGCATTCATCGCACGCAACACCGTGCTGATGCCATCCTACGTGAACATCGGCGCCTACGTTGACGAAGGCACCATGGTGGACACCTGGGCAACCGTCGGCTCTTGCGCGCAGATCGGTAAAAACGTTCACCTGTCCGGCGGCGTCGGCATCGGCGGCGTACTGGAGCCACTGCAGGCGAACCCAACCATCATCGAAGACAACTGCTTCATCGGCGCGCGCTCCGAAGTGGTTGAAGGCGTGATCGTGGAAGAAGGCTCCGTGATCTCCATGGGCGTTTACATCGGCCAGAGCACCCGCATTTACGATCGCGAAACCGGTGAAGTTCATTACGGTCGCGTGCCAGCGGGTTCCGTGGTGGTTTCCGGCAACCTGCCGTCGAAAGATGGCAAATACAGCCTGTACTGCGCGGTTATCGTGAAGAAAGTGGATGCGAAAACCCGTGGCAAAGTCGGTATCAACGAACTGCTGCGTACCATCGACTAATGTCGGTATCGCAATAAAAAACCCGCCTTCTGGCGGGTTTTGTTTTTCTACGCTCTGGTGATGACAACCGGCACGCTTTTGTAGGCGGGCGTCAGGCTTTCAGCGTCAACCGCATCCAGCGACAGCAGCACGTTCGCCTCCGGCAGGTACGCGCCGATCGATCCGGCAGCCATGCTGTAGATTACCACCGTCAGACCCCGCATTTCCCGCCCTTCGGCAGGCTGGCCGTTATCCTCCAGCGCCTGCACGTTAACCACATCGCCCTGCACCAGCCCGCGCGATCTGGCCTCCGTCTCGCTCAGGAAGACCACGTCCCGGCGACCGGCGATCCCGCGGTAGCGATCGTCCATGCCATAGATCGTGGTGTTGTACTGATCGTGGCTGCGCAGCGTTGCCAGGATCAGCGCATCAGAGGGCTGATGCAGGCGATCGACGGCGGCAAGGCGCCCAACCACAAAGTTCGCTTTGCCGTTCGGCGTATGCCACTCCCGACGTGAAGCCGGGGTATCCATTCGGAAGCCGCCGGGCTCAGCGATGCGTGCGTTGTATCCGGCAAACGCCGGGATCGCCGCTTCAATCGCCTCGCGGATCAGCGCATAGTTACCGCTCATCTCCTCCCAGTTCACCGGGGAGTGGGGCAGCGTGGCGCGCGCCATTTCCGCCACAATCGCGGGCTCTGATTTCAGCCAGCGTGAAGCCGGCTTCAGGCCGCCGCAGGAGGCATGAACCATCGACATCGCATCTTCGACGGTGACGGACTGAATGCCCGTGGCCTGAAGATCCCGCTCGGTTCTCCCCAGCGCGGGCAGCAGGTAGTTATGCTTCGCCAGCAGCAGGTGCGATCGGTTGAGTTTGGTGGCGATATGAACCTGCATATCCAGCGTTTTCATTGCGGCAAAGGTGCGCTGCGGTTCCGGCATCGCCACCGCCAGATTACCGCCCATACAGATCAGCGCTCTGGCGTCACCGCGTTCGATGGCGCGAATGCTCTCGACGCTCGAACGGCCATGCTGACGCGAAACCTTAATAGCAAAACGATCTTCGAGGCGCTGTAAAAAATCGTCGGGTGCGGCTTCGTTAATCCCAACCGAGCGATCGCCCTGCACGTTGGAGTGGCCCCGCAGGGGGCAGATCCCCGCGCCGGACTTGCCTATATTGCCCTTCAGCAGCAGCAGGTTCACCAGCTGCTGAACGTTTTCGGTGCCGTTTTTATGCTGGGTGATCCCCAACCCATAGCAGATGATGGTCGCGCGGGATTTGCTATAGCTGTCGGCCAGGTCTTCCATCTGGCCGTGCGTCAGCCCGCTTTCCTTCTCCAGCTCGGCCCATTTGCACTGGCGTAAATCCTCATACAGCGCCGAATAACCGGCGGTATGTTCAGCGATAAACGCGTGATCGAGACACGAAGGCTGGTCGAGCAAAATCCTGGCTTCATCCATCTCGATCAGGGCCTTCATGATCCCTTTGAGCAGCGCCGAATCGCCGCCCATTTTAACCTGGTAATAGCGGCTGCTCAGCGTCGTTGCCTGCCCGGAGAACATCTCTTTCGGGCTTTGCGGGAAGCTAAAGCGCTCAAGCCCGCGCTCCGCAAGCGGATTGATGGAGATAATTTTCCCGCCGCGTTTAGCCACTTCCCGCAGCGTGGTCAGCATACGTGGATGGTTAGTGCCCGGGTTGTGCCCGATGCAAATAACCAGATCGCAGCGTTCGAAATCGTCCAGCGCCACCGTCCCTTTGCCGAGGCCGATGGCGCGCGTCAGACCAACGCTGGTCGGCCCGTGGCACATGTTGGAACAGTCCGGGAAGTTATTGCTGCCGTATTCGCGTGCGAAAAGCTGGTACAGGAAGGCCGCTTCATTGGAGGTACGCCCGGAGGTATAAAACTCTACCTGTTCCGGGGAATCGTAGCTGCGCAGGCGTTCGCCGATTTCCCGAAAGGCGACATCCCACTCTACCGCCTGCCAGCGGTCCGTTGCGGCGTCATACTTCATGGGATGGGTTAAACGACCCACGTTTTCCAGCTCGTAATCGCTGTAGTGCCACAGCGTGGAAACCGGATGGCGACTAAAAAATTCAGGTGAGGCTTTTTTGCTGGTGGTTTCCCATGAGACGGCCTTGACGCCGTTTTCGCACAGCTCCATCGGCGCGCGATGCCCGGGGTCTGGCCATGCGCAGCCGGGGCAGTCAAAGCCCGAGACCTGGTTCATCTTAAACATGGCGATAATATCGCGGGCGACAGCCCGTTGCGAAAATACCGACGCGGTGACGGCTTTTACTGCGCCCCAGCCTCCTGCCGGGCCCTCATAGCCATTGATACCTGCAACACCTTTTTTCATTGCGACTGCTTATTTACCGACAATTATTTATGGCGGCTACGGTAGCAATTTCATTCTCATATTGATTTCCTCTTGACGGGGTAGCCAAAAACTACAATAAACGAGTTAGGCTTATGCTCCTTGCTTGCGCGCCGACAGGCGAAAATGGAGTACCGTTTTTCAAGGATGCTCTCGCTTTTTGCATCTGAGGGTAGCGGAAAAGGATTTTTTCGTTAATTATTCAAAGGTTATGTTGAGATAAGGGTACCGCTATGTACGATAATCTGAAAAGTCTGGGCATTACCAATCCTGATGAAATCGATCGCTACAGTCTGCGTCAGGAAGCCAATAACGATATTCTAAAAATCTATTTTCATAAGGACAAAGGAGAGTTTTTCGCCAAAAGCGTGAAGTTTAAATATCCACGCCAGCGTAAGACCGTCGTCGCCGATGGCATCGGTCAGGGTTACAAAGAAGTCCAGGAAATCAGCCCTAACCTGCGCTATGTGATCGATGAACTCGATCAGATCTGCCAGCGCGACCGTACCGAAGTCGATCTCAAACGTAAGATCCTCGATGACCTGCGTCATCTGGAAAGCGTTGTGACCAACAAGATCAGCGAGATTGAAGCGGATCTTGAGAAGTTAACTCGCAACAAATAAGCCGTTTTATTGCCCGGTGGCGCTACGCTTACCGGGCCTACTTGTACTTGTCGGCCGGGTGCCTCACCTCTGCTCGTCTAACTGAAGCGCCACGTACAGCAGCAGCCTGTCGTCAAAGTTTCCCAAATCCAGCCCCGTCAGCTCCGAGATTCGGTTAAGCCGATATTCCAGCGTATTGCGATGAATAAACAGCGCTTTCGACGTCGCCAGCGGCTGGACGTTATGGCGGAACCAGGCCTGTAGCGTGCGGCGCAGCAGGCCGTTGTTATCCATTGCTTTCAAACGAACCAGCGGACGCGCCAGCTCGTTGGCCTGCCAGCCGCCGCGCAGGCTGTCGAGCAGCACCGGCAGCATCAGATCCTGGTAGAAATAGCTGCGGCTTTCCGGCATGCGCTGTTTGCCCACCATCATGGTGGTACGCGCGGTACGCCACGAGCGGGCAATGCTGCCCGGCCCGGTAAAATAGTTGCCCAGCGCAACGCGAAAACGCAGCTGACCGTTCTCTTTCATGCGCGCGATGAGCTGATCCACGCGGCGGCGATGATCTTCTGCATCCCAGCGGCCAAAGGAATTGAGCGCCGGTTTAAGCACCACCATTTCCGTCAGAGAAACGATCGCCACCAGATTATCGCGCTCCGGCGTCGCCAGCGCATTTTGCAGCTGCTGCAGCTCGGCCATCGCGCTGTCCACGCCAAGCTGGCCGCTATCCACTTCAATGACGGCGACCACGCGCGGCTGGTTCAGATCGATGCCCAGGCGCTGCGCCCACTCGCTCAGTGCGGGCGTATGCTCCTCGGCCTGAATAAGATTCATGACCAGCTCTTCGCGCAGGCGGCTGTCCTGCGCCAGCAGATGCATCAGCCGCGACTGTTCGAGCATCATCTCGGCGGTCATGCATACAAGTTCGCCGTATTTGCGCAGGGATCCCGGCTCGCCGGTCAGGCCGATCACGCCGACAATTTCCCCTTCGAGGCGTAAAGGCAGGTTAATACCCTGACGCACGCCGTGCAGGTGCTTTGCGACCGCATCGTCAATATCCACCACCCGCCCCTGGGACAGCACCAGCAGCGCGCCTTCGTGCAATTCCCCAATGCGTTCACGATCGCCGCTGCCAATAATGCGCCCACGAGCATCCATTACGTTGATATTGGTATCGATGATGCGCATGGTGCGCGCTACGATATCCTGCGCCATTTTGGTATCAAGATGCCAGCCAGCCATGTAACCCTCCTGTGAGCAGAGCTCAAGCATAGGGGAGTTCAGCAGCGGTCGCATTGTGCGAATGCACAAAGTCTGAGGGAGAAGTATGGACTTGTGGAAAGGGTCACAGAAAAGAGAAAAGCCCCTGCGGACAACCCGCAGGGGCCTGGGAGGATTACTGCATCAGCAGATAAATAGAGGTATCACCACGCTGAATGTTCAACGCCAGCACGGTAGGCTTGCTGTCGAGGATCTTGCGCAGCTCAGCGATGTTTTTCACCGGCTGCTGGTTTGCACCCATGATCACATCACCTTTTTTCAGGCCGATACGGGCAGCCGGTGAATTCGCTTTCACGTTGTTCACCACCACGCCTTTATCTGCCCCTTTGTTACTCATCTCCGCACCTTCAATACCGCTGAAGATGGTGCTGGAGTCCACCTGATTCTGGCTGCTCTGCTGCAGCTCCAGGCTCACGTTAACCGGCTTACCGTCACGCAGCAGGCCGAGGGTCACTTTGCTGCCAATCGGCATTGAACCTACTTCAGCACGCAGCGCGGCAAAGCTGCTGATTGGCTTACCGTTCAGGGAGGTAATCACATCACCCGCCTTAATACCCGCTTTTGCCGCAGAAGAGTTCGGCATCACCTGGCTGACAAAGGCCCCGCGCTGGGCGTCAACTTTCATCGCTTTCGCCAGTTCGGAGTTCAGCTCAGTCCCCATAATGCCCAGCTCACCGCGTTTCACCTGGCCATACTGCACCATCTGCGCGGTCAGGTTTTTCACCATGTTGCTCGGGATAGCAAAGCCGATACCGATGTTGCCGCCGTCCGGTGCCAGGATTGCGGTGTTGATACCGATCAGCTCACCGTTCAGGTTCACCAGCGCACCGCCGGAGTTACCGCGGTTGATCGCCGCATCCGTCTGGATAAAGTTTTCGTAGTTTTCCGCGTTCAGGCCGCTGCGCCCCAGCGCAGAAACGATGCCGGAGGTCACGGTTTCGCCCAGACCAAACGGGTTACCGATGGCAACGGTGTAGTCGCCCACGCGCAGCGCGTCAGAATCGGCAAGCTTAATCGCCGTCAGGTTTTTCGGATCCTGGATCTGGATCAGCGCGATATCGGAGCGTGGATCTTTACCCACTACTTTTGCATCAAATTTACGACCATCGCTCAGCTGAACCTTAATGGTGCTGGCGTTATCGACTACGTGGTTATTGGTCACAACATAGCCTTTTGCGGCATCAATGATGACACCCGAGCCCAGCGCCATGAATTTTTGCTGCTGGCCGCCACCGCCCTGGCCGTCATCGCCTGCGCCACCGCCCTGACAGAATGGAGAGCTCTGGAATGGCGAACCGTCCTGGCAGAACGGCGAGTTGTCGCCAAAGAACTGCTGGAAATTACGCGGCATACGCGGCGTATTAACGGTCGTGCTGCCCTCAACGTTAATACTCACCACCGATGGCATCACTTTTTCGAGCATCGGTGCCAGGCTTGGCATCTGCTGCGCGGTTGCTGCCGACGACGCCGTCTCGGCTGCAGTAGCAGTCAGAGGGGACAGCGCTAAACCTAAACTCAGAGCCAGTGCACTCATTGCTAATGTGGTTTTTTTCATGTTTCTCAATCTCGATTTACCCGATAACGCAAAATTGCTGTGTAACTCAGATTCGTTTTATACCGCTTAGTTCCGGGATTAAGTTTATGGAAAAAGTAAAAATTTATTGGTCGTCTTTACAAAACTCCGGGATTATTCCACGGCCATAAGCTTGCGGTATTCATCCCAGGCATACAAATCCGTCATGCCGCTGATATAGTCCTGGATAAGACGACAGCGATAATAATATTCCATCACCGGCCATTGTGCAGCGTGCCTGTCCAGCTTACCGACCGCTTCAACGTATGCCAGACGATGGCGGGTAGAGAGTTTCTGGAAAAGCCGGGATTCAATTGGCAACCGCCGCACGCGTTCGTTTGCGACCAGATCGCTAAACTCCTCCACGGATAGCTGCAGCAGCGGGCTATAAATCTCCAGCAAGCCGCTGATAACCCTGTACCCCTGCAGTTCCAGCTGTTCGACATCCGGGTGGCTGAACACGTGCCGCATAGCGACGTGTTTATAAAGTTCAAGCAGCTGGCTAAAGCTGCTGTCATCTTCCAGCAGCGCATGATTGAATTCACCGCTGAACACCATCGGCAAATTATCAATAAAACGCGAGGCCGCGTAGGGCACAAGTTTATTTAATGTGTTGACCCGCAAATACATGAAGAACTGATCTTCAGTGCTGCGGCTTAATGAATTTGAGCGCGATTTTTCCCAGGCATTTTCGACGACCTGAGCAAACAGAGAACCTTTTTCATGCTTGCCCCAGGCATCATAAAGATGCTGATAAAGTTCCTCGACGCTGAATATTCTTTTCTCGACGGCATCTTCCAGGTCGGCCACGCAATAGGAAATGTCGTCGGCGGCTTCCATTATCCACGTCAGTGGAAATCGGCCATGAGGTGCCAGCGAAAGTTCTTTACGCAGCCTTTCAATATAGGCTTCTTCAGAGAGGTAATAGCCCGGCTTTTTCATTAAATAGCTATGCGAGGCAGGCGTTTCGCCCATCCACCAGGCAGGTCGCGTGTATTTCAGGATACAGCCCACCTGCGCCCAGGTCAGGTTCATACGCATCAGAGAGTGCACCAGCCGGATGCCCTGCGCGTTGCCTTCAAAATGACAGAGATCCTGACGCACCTTACGCCGCAGTTCGTTTAACCCCTCTTCGCCTTCCCGCAGGCGCAAATCACGCACCGTACAGCGGTCGTCGCTGAGCGGCTGGCTCTTCGCATCCGTAGGGAAAAGCCGCTGCTTGAACCAGTCATTGATCGCCGCCTCGCCAAAATGCCCGAACGGCGGGTTGCCGATGTCATGCATCAGGCAGGCCATTTCAACGATGCTTTCAAAAGGCCCCGTCAGCTCGTCGAGGCCATAGGTTTCCAGCAATCGCTGCTCTTTGAGCCGGCTTAAAATCTCTTTCGCAATGTAGCGTCCAACCTGCTGAACTTCCATTGAATGGGTCAGGCGCGTGCGTACCGCGGCGTTACGCTCAAGCGGGAAGACCTGAGTCTTTTGCTGTAAACGGCGGATAGCCGGCGAGTTGATAATGCGCCCACGATCGCTTTCGAAAATTCGCAGGATCTCATGTTCACTCTTCTCGCCCTGCGGCGAACGAAACCGTCGGTGCCAGTTAATTTTGGTTCGAAAATCGATTGGTGACATGTGCTCCCCCGCGTGAGAATGCGTTTCCCCTTAACCGCATGATAGACTATGCATCTTAACAAGGCACATCGCGAGTAAATCTATGAAAATCGGCATTATTGGTGCAATGGAAGAAGAAGTTACGCTCCTGCGTGACAAAATTGAGAACCGTCAGACCCTCTCTCTTGGTGGTTGCGAGATCTATACCGGCCAACTGAACGGCGTTGACGTTGCTCTGCTGAAATCTGGCATCGGTAAAGTTGCTGCTGCGCTGGGTGCGACCCTGCTGCTTGAGCGCTGCAAACCGGACGTCATCATCAATACCGGCTCAGCGGGTGGCCTGGCGCCGACGCTGAAGGTGGGTGATATCGTGGTTTCTGACGAAGCGCGCTACCACGATGCAGACGTGACCGCGTTCGGTTACGAATACGGCCAGCTTCCGGGCTGCCCGGCCGGGTTTAAAGCGGACGATGCGCTCGTTGCGGCAGCAGAAACCTGCATCGCCGAACTGAACCTCAACGCGGTACGCGGCCTGATCGTCAGCGGCGATGCGTTTATTAACGGCTCCGTTGGCCTTGCGAAAATCCGTCACAACTTCCCGCAGGCGGTGGCCGTTGAGATGGAAGCGACCGCGATCGCTCACGTTTGCCATAACTTCAGCGTTCCGTTCGTGGTCGTTCGCGCGATCTCCGACGTGGCCGATCAGCAGTCTCACCTGAGCTTTGACGAGTTCCTGGCCGTTGCTGCAAAACAGTCCACCGTGATGGTGGAACGCCTGGTGCAGAATCTGGCGCGTGGCTAAAGTTACGCTAAGGGCGCTGGCTGCCCTGCTTCTGCTCGCACCGGCGTGGCTATTCGCCGCGCCGCGTGTGATTACCCTCTCCCCCGCTAACACCGAGCTGGCTTTCGCCGCCGGGATCGTGCCGGTGGGAGTCAGCAGTTTTTCAGACTACCCGCCCCAGGCCGCCGGTATTGAGCAAGTGTCGACATGGCAAGGGATGAATCTTGAGCGCATTGTGGCGCTTAAGCCTGACCTCGTGCTGGCCTGGCGTGGTGGAAACGCCGAGCGACAGGTCAATCAGCTCACCTCCCTGGGTATCAAGGTGATGTGGGTCGACGCCGTGAGCATCGAGCAGGTCGCTCAGGCCCTTCGCGCGCTGGCGCCTTATAGCCCAACGCCGGTGAAAGCCGAAGCCGAGGCCGATCGGATGCTCAGCGACTACTCAGCGCTGAAAAATAAATACGACACCCCCAGCAAAAAGCGCGTCTTCCTGCAGTTTGGCAGCCAACCGCTGTTCACCACCGGGCAAGGCTCTATACAGAATCAGGTCCTGGAGATTTGCGGGGGCGAAAATATCTTCGCTGCCAGCCGCGTGCCGTGGCCGCAGGTCAGCCGGGAACAGGTTCTGGCTCGCCGGCCGCAGGCCATTGTCGTGGTCGGAAGTGCGAGCGAGATTCCTAAAATTGAACAATTCTGGCAAGGCCAGCTCAACATTCCGGTGATCCCACTCAACGGTGACTGGTTTGAACGAGCCAGCCCGCGTATTATCCTCGCCGCAAAACAACTCTGTGCCGCACTGGCGGAGAGTCACTAAAACATAAACACCCCGTTCGAGGATTTAACGATGCTCGTGTATTGGCTGGATATTCTTGGCACAGCCGTTTTTGCTATCTCCGGCGTTTTGCTCGCCGGAAAACTACGCATGGACCCGTTTGGCGTGCTGGTGCTTGGCGTTGTCACGGCGGTGGGCGGTGGAACGATCCGCGATATGGCGCTGGCCAACGGCCCGGTATTTTGGGTTAAAGATCCGACAGACCTGGTCGTCGCGATGGTCACCTGTATGTTAACCATTGCATTAGTTCGCCAGCCCCGCAGATTGCCGAAATGGGTGCTGCCGGTGCTGGATGCCGTCGGTCTGGCGGTGTTTGTGGGGATTGGGGTGAACAAAGCCTTTAATGCAGGCACCGGCCCCATGGTGGCGATTTGTATGGGCGTGCTGACCGGCGTGGGCGGCGGGATTATTCGTGACATTCTGGCGCGCGAAGTGCCGATGATCCTGCGCACCGAAATTTACGCAACGGCCTGTATCGTTGGCGGAATTGTCCACGCCACGGCGTACTACACCTTTGCGGTCCCGCTTGAGAACGCCGCGATGCTGGGGATGGTCGTTACGCTGGTGATTCGCTTAGCGGCGATACGCTGGCACCTTAAGCTGCCGACGTTTGCGCTGGATGACAGGTAAACGCAAAACGGTAACCGCAAGGTTACCGTTTTTAGTCTTTTCTCCCTCTCCCAAAGGGAGAGGGCCAGGGTGAGGGCATCAGCCCGCACCTTTTAGATGCTGAACGAAGAACCACACCCGCAGGTGCTTGTCGCATTCGGGTTGGTCACCACGAAGCGCGAACCTTCCAGACCTTCGGTGTAATCAACCGCGCCGCCCACCAGATATTGCAGGCTCATCGGGTCAACCACCAGCGCGACGCCCTGCTTCTCGATAGTCATATCGCCGTCGTTGATCTGGTCGTCAAAGGTAAAGCCATACTGGAAGCCGCTGCAGCCGCCACCGGTAATATAAACACGCAGTTTCAGATCCGGATTGTCTTCATCGGCAATCAGGACTTTCACTTTTTTGGCTGCTGCTTCGGTAAATTCGAGCGGCACTGCTACGACGTCATCACTCATTTTATGCTCCCATGAATACTGCTTACTGCAATTGGGCAAAAATCACCCAATTCTTTTTTTCATTATCTAATACCCTGGTAATTCATTCAAGTATTCCGCGACGCGGCCTGCTCAGCCTCCTGCTTCGCCAGGGTACGGGCAAGAATGGTGGAGTATAGCGGTTTTCCACCCAGGAATTGGGCTAATAGTGTCGCGCCAAGGCAGGTAATGATCATTGGCAATATGAGCTGATAATTGTCGGTCATCTCAAGAACCAGCACAATGCCGGTTAACGGGGCGCGCAGGGAGGCCGCCAGCAGCGCCCCCATACCGGCAATGGCGAATGTTCCCGCCTCAAGATGGTACGCCGGGAATCCTGCGGCGGCGGCCATGCCGAACGCCGTTCCCAGCAAAGTACCGAGCGCCAGCATTGGCGCAAAAATGCCGCCCGGCGCACCGGAAGAGAAACAAAGAACCGTGGTGATCACCCGCGAAATAAAGAGGAACAGCAGCAGACCGACGCTAAAATTTCCCGCAGCGGCAATAGGGATCAGCCCGAAGCCGCCGCCCGTTGCGTTGGGTTCTATCAGGCCGATGATGCCGCATACCCCACCCAGCAAGCCGCCCACCAGCACCCAGTTGGTTGTCTTCCCGCCGTGAATGCGCTGGAACATATCCTGAGTGCGAATGATGAAGGTATTAAAAAGCGGGCCAACGATGCCAAAAATCATGCCGAGGATCAGATACAGCCACAGCGTATTCACCGGCGCATTGGTGAGTTTCCCTACCTCAATCACCGCGCCTTCGCCGTTGAAAATGCGAAAAACGATGCTCGACATAATCACGCCGGTAAACACCGCTTTAATGGAGATCAGGTTATAGCGAAACTGGGCGCGCATCTCTTCGATGATAAACAGGATGCCCGCCAGCGGCGCGTTGAACGCCGCGGAAAGCCCGGCTGCAGCCCCCGTTGCCAGCAGCGTATGGCGCGCTTCGGCGCTGCGCATCCGAAACAGATCGCCCACCATGCGCCCGACGTTCCCGCCAAGCTGAACCGTTGGCCCCTCTCGTCCGAGCACCATCCCCGCCCCCAGGGTGCCCATGCCGCCAATAAACTTCACAGGAATGACCCGCCACCAGCGCACCGGACGCAGCTCTTCAAGCGCGCCTTCAATTTCCGGGATACCCGAACCACCGGCCTCAGGCGCAAACTTGCGCACCAGAAAATAGCCCACCATAGCCAGCAGGGCCGATAAGCCGAATGCCCAAATCCACACCAGCCATTTGCTTTCTGCATACTCGGCAATTGTACCTATGCGCCAGTTGATCACGACATTCACCGCTTTTTCAAAGGCGACACCGACCAGACCCGCAAGGATACCGACCACGGCGGCGGCCAGCAGGATCGCCAGCGGCGTTTTGTCGCGATTAAGCAGTCGCCGGATGCTGATACGGTGCTGCGCGCGCGCAAACTGTTGTTGTTCAAAAGAGGGAGATTCTGCTTTCATTGCCTGTTCTTTTTTCGTCATACAAATCGCCGCAAGGAGTTTACCAGAGACCATCGCCCCGTATCCTGAAAAATCCTTAACATTTGTTTATGCATTAAGGAGGCAAAAATTTCATAACGTACGGCGGATCACTTAGAATAGTGCGCTTAATCATTTTATACGAACCAGGAACGACGCCATGAGCAAGTCTGAAAACCTCTACAGTGCAGCCCGCGAGCTAATTCCAGGCGGCGTGAACTCGCCCGTTCGCGCCTTTACCGGCGTAGGCGGAACGCCGCTGTTTATCGAACGTGCTGACGGCGCGTACCTGTTTGATGTCGACGGCAAAGCCTACATCGATTACGTCGGCTCCTGGGGCCCTATGGTGCTGGGTCATAACCATCCGGCGATCCGCAATGCGGTCATCGAGACCGCCCAGCGTGGCCTGAGCTTCGGTGCGCCAACCGAGATGGAAGTCAAAATGGCGGAGCTGGTGACCGAACTGGTCCCGACCATGGACATGGTGCGCATGGTGAACTCCGGGACCGAAGCGACCATGAGCGCCATTCGCCTGGCGCGCGGCTTTACCGGTCGCGACAAAATCATCAAATTCGAAGGCTGCTATCACGGCCATGCGGATTGCCTGCTGGTTAAAGCCGGTTCCGGCGCGCTGACCCTCGGTCAGCCGAACTCACCGGGCGTGCCTGCAGATTTTGCCAAACACACCCTGACCTGCACATATAACGATCTCAGCACCGTTCGTGCGGCGTTCGAGCAGTATCCGCAGGAAATTGCCTGCATCATCGTTGAGCCGGTCGCGGGCAACATGAACTGCATCCCACCGCAGCCAGACTTCCTGCCGGGCCTGCGCGCCCTGTGCGATGAGTTCGGTGCGCTGCTGATCATCGACGAAGTGATGACCGGCTTCCGCGTGGCGCTGGCTGGGGCACAGTCGTACTACGGCGTTGAGCCGGACCTGACCTGCCTCGGCAAAATCATCGGCGGCGGCATGCCCGTCGGCGCGTTCGGCGGTCGTAAGGATGTGATGGAAGCTCTGGCGCCTACCGGCCCGGTTTACCAGGCGGGTACGCTCTCCGGTAACCCGATCGCGATGGCCGCAGGTTTCGCCTGTCTGACCGAAGTGGCGCAGCCGGGTATTCATGCAACCCTGACCGACCTGACCTCGCAGCTGGCAAATGGCCTGCTGGAAGCGGCAGAAGAAGCCGGTATTCCGCTGGTAGTTAACCACGTGGGCGGCATGTTCGGGATTTTCTTCACCGATGCGAAAACCGTGACCTGCTATCAGGACGTGGTGAAGTGCGACGTTGAACGCTTTAAGCGCTTCTTCCACCTGATGCTGGAGGAAGGCGTGTATCTGGCACCGTCCGCGTTCGAAGCGGGCTTTATGTCCGTGGCGCACAGCAAAGACGATATCAATAATACCATCGACGCGGCGCGCAAGGTGTTTGCGAAGCTCTAAGATGTGCGGCTTGATGCCCTCACCCCAACCCTCTCCCACGGGGAGAGGGAGCAAACACTAAAACGGCAATCTAAGGATTGCCGTTTACTTTTATTACCGGCTCTGCTTTCTCAACAGATAAATAAAGTACGGCGCACCGATAAAGGTCGACAGCAGGCCCGCCGGGATCTGATACGGGAACAGCACCATCCTTCCACACCAGTCGGCAAAGACCAGGATCAGCCCCCCCGTCAGGGCGGACATCATGATATGCGGCATCGTCCGGCGGAAGCCCATCATTCTGGCAATATGCGGAGCCATTAATCCCACAAAGCTCAGCGGGCCGATGGTCATGGTTGCCGTAGCCGTCAGGCACGCCGCCAGCAGCAGAAGCGCCACGCGCGTTGGCGTTAACGCCATCCCCACCGCACGCGCGGTTTCACCGCCCAGCGGCAGAATCGTCATCCAGCGGCGGCACAGCGGAACCATCGCCAGCAGGACAATCATGACGATCCCGGTATGTACAACCTGGCTTCCGGTCGCGCCGTAGGTAGAGCCTGAGATCCAGGTCAGGATCTGTGCCATGCGCGGGTCCCCGCTCGCCTGCAGCATCATCAGCAGCATGGTGAATGCGGTGCTGAGCGCCATCCCTGCCAGCAGCATACGGTGCGGCGAAAAGCCACCACGACCGGAGGCAATCAGGATAATCAGCAGCGTCACGGCCGCACCAATACTCCCGGCAGGCATCAGCCAGCCAAAGGCATTTCCCGGCACCAGGAACAGCATCAGCACCACGCCAAAGGCCGCACCGGAGCTGATCCCCAGCACTTCCGGGCTTGCCATCGGGTTACCGGTCAGGCGCTGGATAATACAGCCCGCCACCGCCAGCATCACCCCCGCGATCAGCGCAGAGAAAATACGCGGCCAGCGCCACTGCAGCAGTTCATGGAGTAAATCACCCGTCGCCCAGTGCCAGCCCGTTGCGTCACGCCCTAAAGAGAGCGCCGCAAAGGATGCGATAATCAGCACCGCCAGCCCGGCCAGGCTGAACCACAGCACGGACTGACGCTCGGCGTAAACCTTGTCGCCCGCATCCATCGCTGGTGCGCTGATGCTGCGCAGACGCGGCAGTAGCCACAGCAGCAGCGGGGCGCCGATAAGCGCCGTCACCGACCCGGTGGAAACCTCCATCCAGACGCGTGCCAGCCAGAGAATGATCTGATCGGAGAGCCAGAGGATCAGCGCGCCAATCAGCGGCGCCAGCATCAGACGCGCCAGCAGGCGGCGTGCCCCGAGCATTTTCGCCAGCAGCGGCGCGAACAGGCCGATAAAGCCAATGATGCCCACCGCGTTAACCAGCAGCGCACTTAGCACAATCGCCAGCGTTAATGCGGCAAGGCGAGCCAGCGACAGTGCCAGCCCCAGGTTACGCGCCACGCCGTCGTCCAGCCCCATTAAGGTCAGCGGACGCAGCAGTAACAACGTCAGCACCACGCCGCCAATCAGCTGCGGCCACAGGCGCTGCACCACGCTCCAGTCGGTCTGGGTGAGCGTACCGGTGCTCCACAGGAACATGCTTTGCAGCTGATCGTGATGGAACAGCACCAGCAGTTGGTTAATAGCCCCGCAGTAGAGGCTGACCACCAGCCCCGCCAGAATCAAGGTAACCGGAGAAAGACGTTTCCCCCACGCCACGCCAAAGACCAGCGCACCCACCACGCAGGCGCCTGCAAGCGCGGCAAACTGCGAGGTTAACGCCCCCGGCAGCGCCCACAGCGTGGTGATGGTGATCCCGAGCTGCGCACCGGTCGCGACGCCGAGCGTCGTCGGCTCGGCCAGCGGGTTACGCAGGACCTGCTGGAACAGAACGCCCACCAGCCCTAATCCGGCTCCGACCAGGAGCGAGATCGCCAGGCGCGGCAGCAGGCTGTAGTGGAACAGCATTTGCTGAATATTGTCGATATCCGGCACGGCAAGCGCGGCGCGCCACTGCCCTGGCGGTAACGCCGTCGACAGGTTGAACCCGCTTAACGCCAGCGCGGCGAGAAATAAAAGGGCCAGCAGCAGCGCCGGGAAGCGGGCAATACGCATATTCATGCTTTGCCTCCCAGGGCGTTATCCAGCACGCGGGCAAAGTGCATGGCCGACAGCGTCGCGCCGTAGAACCACACCGCCGGTGCGCGCAGGAAGCGCTGCTCGCGCACGAACGGCATCGCCTGCCAGAGCGGGGTTGCCATCAGCGCCTGCATATCGCGCTCGTTGCCATGATCGAAGCACAGCACGTCGACGTCACGAAAAGACGCCAGGCGGTCAATCCCGACGGCGGTGCTGCCCCAGAAGGTCATTTCCCCTTCCCAGGCATTGCGAATACCAAAGCTGTCCAGCACTTCCTGGAACAGACAGTTTTTGCCGAAGACCAGCATATGTCGGGCGTCCAGCAGCGTCACCATCAGCAGCGGGCGGTCACCGCGGTTGGCAAAGCGCGGTTTCAGGGAGGCGATCAGCGCGTCGAATTCGGCGAGATGCCGTTTCGCCTCGGCTTCCCGGTTCAGAAACTGCGCCATCTCGTTGATGGAGTTTTTCGCCATCGTCAGCGGTTTTTTCCCGTCGCTGAAGGAGAACCCGCGGCCGGGGGCAATCTTCGCCATGGTTTCTTCCGACGGGCCATAGCCCGCAGACCAGAACAAAAATGACGGCTTCATTTGCGTCAAAAGCTCGAGGTTTGGCTCCGTACGCAGGCCGATGTCGATTACCGAGTCCGGCAGCTTCGGCTCGTTCACCCACAGGTTGTAGTTTGGAATATCCGCCACGCCGTACGGCGTGATGCCCAGCGCCAGCATCAGCTCAACCGGCAGCCATTCCAGCGCCACAATACGGTGCGGATCGATTGCGGCAGCGCGCGCCGCGTTCATTTTTAACAGCAGCGGAGAGAGCGCCATGGCCGTCAGCAGGCGGCGGCGGCTAATCATTGAGTCCAGCATCAGTACACAAAGCTCACCGGTGCAGCCCCGGCAGGGTGAGGCAAAATACCCATAGGAATACCGTAGATGTGCTCCAGCGTTTCGCTGCGCATCAGCTCAGCTGGCGTACCCTGGGCAATCATCTCCCCCCCGCGCAGCGCGACGAGGTAGTCGCAGTAGCGTGCGGCCATGTTGATATCGTGCAGCACCGCAATCACCGTCAGGCCGCGCTGCTGGCTTAAACGATGCACCAGCGCCAGCACGTCAACCTGATGGGCAATATCCAGCGCGGAGGTCGGCTCATCCAGCAGCAGACAGCGGCTGTCCTGCGCCACCAGCATCGCTATCCACGCGCGCTGGCGTTCGCCGCCGGACAGGCTATCCACCAGACGGTGCGCCAGCGGCTTTAGCCCGACCAGCGCAATCGCCTCTTCCACTTTCTCTCTGTCGGCCACGCCGAAGCGCCCCAGCGCCCCGTGCCACGGATAACGCCCAATCGCCACCAGCTCACGCACCGTCATCCCTTCCGCCTGCGGCAGTTGCTGCGGCAGGTATGCCACTTTGCGGGCAAAGGCTTTACTGTTCCAGCTCTCAAGCGGTTGATCATCCAGCATAATATCGCCTTCTGACGGCGGCTGATGGCGCCCCAGCATTTTCAGCAACGTGGATTTACCGGAACCGTTGTGGCCAATCAGGCCCGTGACTTTACCTGCGGGGAAGGTCAAAGAGAGCGGATGCAGCAGGGTGCGCCCGGGTACGCGGAAGGAGAGATGGTTGAGCGTGAAAGTGGTGTCGGAGTGGATCTTATTATCCTGCATGTCAGCCAACTTAAATAAAAAGGGCACGGCGAACCGTGCCCAAAGAGAGATTAGAAGCGGAATGTCGCGGTAGCAACAACCTGACGTTCAGCACCCCAGAAGCATCCGTAGGTGTTGAAGCAGCTCGCAACGTATTCACGATCGAACAGGTTGTTCACGTGAAGCGCGACGTTTGAGCCTGCCATGCCTACGCGCGCCAGATCGTATCTGACCAGCGCATCCACCAGGGTATAGCTGCCCACGGTGAAGGAGTTCGCCGGGTCGCCTTTGCTGGAGCCGGTATAACGGACGCCAGTACCCAGCGTCAGGCCAGACAGTGGGCCATCAAACATCGTGTAATCCCCCCACACGGATGCCATATGCTTAGGCACCTGCGCAGGCGTGTTACCTTTGTAGTTGGTGTCGGTGGTGTATTCAGCATCGGTATAGGTATAGGAACCCACAACGTTGACGCTCGCAGACAGCGCCGCTTTCGCTTCCAGCTCTACGCCACGAGCACGGATCTCACCGCCTTCAACCGACCAGAATGAGCCCGCTGGATCTGCCATCAGGTTGTTGGTTTTGGTCAGCTGATATACCGCACCGGTGATAACGATCGGACGATCGCTCGGCACGTATTTCACGCCCGCTTCGTACTGCTTTCCTTTTGACGGTGCGAAAATGTTGCCGCTCGCTCCGGTCTGAGAAGCGGGTTCAAAGGACTCGCTGTAGCTGAAGTAAGGGGTTACTCCGTTGTCGAACAGGTAGTTTACGCCACCACGCCAGGTGAACTGTTTGTCATCACGTTTAGCCGTGGTGTTATATACGCGGTTGTACGAGTCCTGATCTGCCCAGTCATAGCGACCGCCCAGAGTGACCAACACCTTATCCCACTGCGCCTGATCCTGAACGTACAGACCGGTCTGCTTCTGGCGGTTGAGAATTTGATATGCGCCAGAGTTTGCCGGATCTTTTGATCCAAAATCAAAGTTGCTGTTAACCGGATGATAGAGATCCAGCAGCGGCACAGAGTCGTCGTAACCGAACCAGGAGTTGATGTCATTACGCATACGCATAAAGTCAACGCCGGTCAGCAGGATATGATCCACCTGGCCGGTAGCAAATTTGCTCTGCAGCTGCGTATCTACGGTGAAGTTCTGCAGTTTCTCATTATCGACAACGTATTTACGTGCCAGATAATGGCCTTTATCCGCTGGCGCTAAGGCCGCACACTGTTTACTGCCGGCGTTCGCCGGGTCGGTGCAGACGCCATAACCGTAAACGCTGTTTTGCGAGGTTTTGTTCTCTGCAAAGCGCAGGTTCTGACGCACGGTAAAGGTATCGTTGAATTCGTGGTCGAAGCTATACCCCACCATTTTCTGGTTACGGGAGTAGGTATTGTTCTTCGCACCTTCGTTGAAGTCAGTCGGGAGACGATCGCCGTTTGGCAGCGGATCAACGGTTCCCTCTTTTGGCAACCAGCCGTAATAGCCCGTTTCAGGCTCGTTCTGGAAGTAGGAAAGGAACGTGAAGGTGGTTTTATCATCCGGACGCCAGGAGAAAGACGGCGCGATGGCATAACGCTGTTCCCCTTTGTCCTGCTGCTGCGCATTGTTGGAACGCGCAACGCCGGTCAGGCGGTAAGAGTAAACACCGTCCTCGTCGATGGCATCGCTAAAGTCAAAGCCGGTCTGGAACAGGCTGTCGGTACCGACTTTGAACTGGATCTCTTTCAGCGGCTCGGTGGTTGGGCGCTTACTTACCATGTTGAGCAAGCCACCCGGGCTGCTTTTTCCGTACAGAACGGAAACCGGACCACGCATGATTTCGGCGCGCTCCAGCATATAAGGGTCAATCACCGCGTCGTTATAGAAGTTGCCCTGCATCTTCATACCGTCGAGGTAGTTATTCTGACTCTGGCCGTCGGCAGCAAAGCCGCGAATGACAAGATAGTCATAGGTATTTGACGCACCGCGAGTACCTACCGCCACACCCGGGGTGTAGCTCAGCGCTTCTTTAACAGAGCGTGGCTGATGCAGCGCCATCTCTTCGGCGGTGACCACGGAAATAGACTGTGGAACCTTCTGAATCGGGGTGTCCGTTTTGGTCCCGGTCGCGGATTGTCTTGCGGCGATAGTCGCGGCAGGTCCCCATGCACTTTCCTGTGCAGCCGGTGCGGCGGTAACAGTAATGGTTTCTTCTTTATTAGGGGTTTCGGCTGCGTGAGCAAAAGCAGACATGCCGGCAACCGCTGTGGCGACGACGACCGCGATTTTCCGCAGCGACGTGTTAATTGGCTGAGCAGTATTGGAAAGCGCCATGATGGATCTCTGATGGAAAAGTGAATGATAACGTAAACGAGAATTATTATTATGACCGCAGAATAATATGCGAAACGCTGGCTGCATAGCAAGCAGTAAGCGGCCCTACAAGATTTAAGGGTTTAAGAATTAATCAGATGAAAATAGAGGGTTAATGAAGTTAGGGAAATGATCGCGAAAGCCCGTCGAAACGGGCCTCAGGGACTTAACGGTAGAAGAGTTCGAATGTGGCGACGGCATCCACCTTACCGGCTTTTACCTCTCCCGTTTTGATGTAGCGGGCTTTGAGAGGGATCTCGACCGGAACTTTATTCTGGGTGCTGGTTATCGCCGTATAGCTGTGGTCGAACTGCAGCACCGTATTATTCTTGTCCAGGATTTGAATGCCCACACCGCCTGCGGCGTTGTCTCCGGTAGCAATCTTGAGCACGTTCCCGTCCGTCACGCCAGTTGACCCGGTGCTGGTGAATTGATAATCAATTTTTGTTCCGGCGGAACAGTCGGTGATATCAATTTTAAAGCTATCGTCGGTCAGGATATCCGAATACCCCCCGCTGAAATCCTGCGAGTTGACCGTTTTCAACGGCACGTAGATATTTTTATCCGCCAGGTTGCAGGTGTTGGTGGTGATTCGCACGCTTGTCGGGGAAAAACGGATTTCACCAATCACGTCATCGTCATAGGTTTCACGCGAGGTTAACAGCGACGTATTAAGCTCGCCCTCTTCGACCTGGCCGATAACAATCAGCTGCGCGGCGGCACGATAATTATAGTTCGTTGAAAAGCTTCGAATCATGCCAACGTAGATACTCGGCCTGATAAGGTCTTCTTCATTATAGTTGGGGGATTGGGTTGTGGACGCCGCAACGCGAATGCCTATTCCCGCCACGTTCGTTTTATATACCCCGGGTAAGATATCTTCACGGGCGTCGGCGTCGCTTAATGAAAGGTAGCCTTTGTTCACCTGAACAGAGTTGCCATCGCAGCTTTGCGTAATATCACCTGATTCCACGCTGGTGTCATAAATGATGGTGCCAACCGGCACATCCGGCTCGAGCTGGATAACGGCGGGAATGTTAAAGGTGACAACCCCGCCGTTTCCTCCTCCTCCCGTAAACGTACAGGAGGCGAAAGCCGGTAGTGAAAACAGCATGATGACGCCAGCCATCGCGCCGATAAGCGTTTCTCTGCAAAGTTTCATTGGCAGTTCACCGTCATTTTCAAAATACTTGCCGGGCGCGAGGCCGGTAAATTCCCCGTCCAGGCGCACTGTTGATCGCTCCCCTCCCCCCATTGCACGCTCAGGGAAAGCGCGTCGTGCAGGCCGGTGAGCCAGACTTCGCCATCATCACCGACGATAGCCGTTGCGCTTTCCTGCGTGACAATCGCACCGAACGGCACCGGTTTGCCGTGGTACAGCAGAGTGATAAGCGCGCGTTGCCCTACCCGCGCATCGAAGTTGGCAGAGACCGCCGCGCCTTTGGTTGGCACGAAATCCTGGGTGGCAGCAGCGATTTCAATATCCTCACGATCCTGCGTGTTTACCGTAATGCCATTCTTGCGGTAGGCGGTTAGCGAAGGAACGATTGCGTTACCAAAACGGTCGGTGTAGATCCCTCGCCCGTTCTGGACCTTGACGTTATCGCCCTCTTTGATATGCACAATAGCGAAGGCGTCGCGCACCGGTTGACCCAGGGTGACGCCATGCTCATGGGCAACGATTGAACCCTGAGCACTGTAGTTCCACTGACGGTTATCGCCCCCGTAGCTGTAGCCCATCCCCACGTCACCGGACGATCCGCGGTAGCGTCCGGACAGGCTGCCGCCGTAGCCGGTATTCTGATTGGCGTAGGTCTGCTGGAGGTTATAGCTAAGGTTGTTGTTCTCAAGCGCCGTGCCGCCAATCCCCACCTGATGTGAAACAAATCCGCCGCTGGCGGTGTTCGCGCTGTAGGTTGCCCAGGAGTTCGGGAGCCACTGAGAGAGAGGGATGTTAACCATCAGCGCCATCTGCCTGTCGCTGTCAGCGTCGGGCGTGCGGGTCAGGTTATAGCTTACCGACCAGGTGATCCCGCGCCAGCTGGAACTGAGGCCCGCGCTGACGCTGCGTTCGTGACCAGCCATGTTCCAGTAGTCCTGCTGATAGGTGTTAAGGTATGCCGAGCCCCAGTCGGCAATACGCTGGGAAAGGTTCACCTGCATACGGCTGCGGCGGTTATTGGTGCGGCGATAGGTATAAATACCGTCGTCTATGGCGTCATCGCGCCGATCGATAGCCTCCTGGAAGGTATAAAACCCTGCCGTGGAGTAGCGGTAGCTGGCAAGCGTGACGTTAGTGTCGGTATCCGGAATATCCTTCGAATACTGCGCGCGCCACGACAGCCCGCTGGCGTCATCTCGTCCGTCATCAAAAGCCGTACGGGCAGCGGTAACATCCATGGATGCCGAACCGAAGCGGCCAAGATCGGCCCCCACGCCCGCCAGCATCGCGTGATAAAGCGATGCCCCGAGCGCACCGGTATAGGCCGTTACGCCATACGGCAGACCGTAGATCGCCGTTCCCTGCACAAAGGCTGGCTCATCCTCACCTTCATTCCCGCGATAGCGTCCTGCCGCCAGCGAGTACTTAAACGCCCCTTCGCGCTGTAGCACCGGCACCGAGGCGCTGGCCTGAATGAAGCTGTGCTCGCTGCCGTCGGCCTCTTCTACCGTCACCTCCAGATCCGCGCCGGAGGTGACCTGGCTTAAATCGCGGATCTCAAAAGGCCCCGGCGAGACGTTGCTTTGGTAAATGGTATAACCGTTTTGCTTGATGGTGACCTTCGCATCGCTGTTCGCGATACCGCGCACAACGGGAGCAAACCCCTGCTGGCTGGTGGGCAGCATGGAGGTGTCGGTCTCCAGCTTCACGCCGGTCATTTGCACGCTGTCGAACAGCTCGCCGTTCGTGTACGTCTGCCCCATCTCAAGCTGGCTTTTCAGGGTTTTAATATCACGCTGCAGCGTGCTGGCGATGGCATCCCAACCGGCGCTGTCGCTCCAGGTACTGTTATTACGCAGCCGCCACGCGCCGAGGTTTATTCCTGAGTCGAGGCCAAGCCACGAAGAGGAGGTTTTGCCGGCGCTATAGTGCTGTTGAGAGCCGCTGAGCTGGTAGCTTGTCCAGGCGGCGGGGGCACCGTCATCCCAGAATTTTGGACTGATAGCGCCAGCCGCGGCCTGGTCACGGTAAATCTGGGGGATCACCAGCCTGAGCGTCTGATTATCCTGATCGTAATCGTATCGGGCATTCTCGATAAAATGGGAGATGTCGTCGATTTTCGCCGAATCCTCCAGATCTTTCATATCCGGGATCGTGTCGACTTTTACGCCTAGCTCGCGCAGATCCGCCTTGGTCAACTCAGGCAGCAGGCGCTGCTTATCATCAGACAGCACCCAGCTCAGCGTCCGCTTATCGACAACATCCCGATCCCACATCACGGTCGTCATGTAGTTTCCGGGAAGCAGGCCGTTATCATTGATGAAGTTTTTAAGCGTTGAGGTGTTTTCCAGCGGCGTATCCATCTCCAGGATACGCAGGTTGAATTCGTCATCTGCACTTGCAGGCTGGATCATGGCTAGCAACGCCAGCGCGATCCCATTCAGAGCCTGCTTGTGAAATGGAGATGACGACATAAGATCCCAACATGGTGTGTTTAAAGAGCCTGCTTGCGCTGAGGAGTTTGTGCGCCGAAATCACTGATAGCGGTCCAGGTCACCGGCCCGTTTGCCGGTTTAGGCAGCGTAAAATTCTGCTCGCTGAAAGGCGCTATCATCATTGAAATGGCGCCCGGCGTGGTTTTTGTCTCAACCACCGGGACATATTTGCCGCCAACGGCCAGCTCGCCGAAGGAGACGTAAAACGGCGTAGGGTTTTTCGCAATGAGCCTGTCACCCTGACGGCGGAACGTGATTTTTTCGTAGGCCTGCAGGGCATCAGCCTCTTTCAAATCAGCAGGACGCCAGAAAAGCTTCAGACGCGTTTTCATTGCGAATTGCAGCGTATTCTTGTCCTTCAGTTCGGACGATAACGCCGAGACCGATTTCACGTTCGCCAGAAACAGGGACTCACGATCTGCGGGCAAGCTTTTCTTATCGCCGGTAAAAATAATGTGTAAAAGGGTCTGACGGTTTTCCTGCAATTTATAGACGGGCGGCGTAATAATGAAAGGCGCTTTTGCGTCGTTGGGATAACTCACCCAACTTTGTACCAGGTAACGCGTATGAGGATCTTTATTTTTCAGCGCAATTTGAACTTCAGATTTATTCGACGGATAAATAATTCGCGTACCGCCGAGCACCACGCTTGCTTGCGCTGAGCAGCAAGAAATAAGTAAACAACCAAATAACAATTTAGATAAATAATTCATACAGCGTTCCAGAAGGCAGCCCTTTCAGGCTGCCGATAATGCATTAGCGATAAACAACCTCGAATGTTGCAGATGAGGAATAATGACCTGCAGTCGGTTTGGTATCACCCACCTGAATAACCTTCGCGGTGTAGTTAAAGACAGATGCCGCAGCACCCGTTGCATCGTTCGCAACATCGGTCCCTGCGTCCGGTACCGAGCCGTCAAAGACCACGTCGCCTTTCGAGCCGTTGTCGTTGCTGACGATGATACCCACGTTGGTCGCATTGCCTGTGCCGGTAAGATCGTTCTGCAGGCGTTTAGAGGCAGCATCCGTCGTGGAACCACTGAACTTAAGGTTCAGCTTAGCGATCAGCGGGTCACATTTTTTCACTTCAATCTTAAAGGCCCTGGACGTGCCGACCTGACCGTCAGTACCAAAGTCTGAGGGATAGGTGTCTGCAAAAGTGACGGTGGAGCTATTCGTCCCCGTGCCATCAACATTAATCTCGCAGGTATCCGCCACGATTTTTCCGGCGAAATTTACCGTGCCGGAATCATTCGCGGCAAAGACCGGCAGAGACAGAGCCGCCAGGAAGCTTCCGGTCAGTAAAGATGTAACAATAGATTTATTCATAACAATATCCTTATATTTGTTTATGTCGGCATCCATTCCCGGCAAAGATAACTTTCGCCAGAATGCGCAATAAAGTGGGAGATCGCTTATCTCAAGAACGCCTATTAATAAGGAAGTTCTGTAAGAGAAGTGAATTCGCGGAGGGGATTACATCAGATTATTCTTCAATGTGTCCAGCGTGCTCACGGACGAAATAATTTCACTACCTAGCAAACCCATGATTGCTATGAAAAAAACAACACCTTAATAATACTTAATTTGTAATGTACAAAAATTAAAATAATTCAAAATGTAAATACAAAAAAGCCGCTTTATGATAAAGCGGCTTTTTATCCAGGAAACTAATTAATTCCCGCCGAACATGTCCTTAATCCAGCCAGCCACGCCGTCGCTGTCTTTCTTCTCATTCTGCTGCTGCGGCTGTTGCTGCTGCGGCTGCTGAGGTTGAGAAGACTGCTCAAACGGGTTGCCCGTTGGCTGCTCAGGCTGGCTCTGCTGACAGAGCGAATCCGGGTTGGTCGTCCAGACCGGCAGAGAACGCATTCCGCCGCCGCAGACGAAGTTACCGGAATCATCCACGCCCATATCGACGATATCTTCCGGCGCCACCAGATTCAGCGGAACAGGAGATTGATTTGCCAGATAACGCTGGTAAATCGACATCGCCCCGCTCGCACCGTACAGCTTGGTTGGCTGGTTGTTGTCGCGGCCTACCCAGGTAATCACCACCTCGCGGCCATCAATACCTGCGAACCAGGTATCAACGTTATTGTTGGTGGTGCCTGTTTTACCCGCAAGGTGCAGACCAGGGTATTTAGCTCCCAGCTGACGGCCTGTACCGCGCTGAACAACCTGCTGCATCGTCCACAGCGTCATATACGCCGCCTGTGCCGGAACGGCGCGTTCCGCCTGCGGGAAGCTCTGATACAGCACGGAACCGTCTTCAGCGATGACCGAGCGCAGCGCAGAGAGCTGCGCGCGGTTGCCACCGCTGGCGATGGTCTGGAACGCCTGCGCCACTTCGATTGGCGTCAGGTTAAGCGCCCCCAGGATCATTGCCGGTACCGGATGAAGCTGATCTTTCGGTACGCCGAGCTTCTGCCAGGTATCAACAATCGCCGGCAGGCCGAGCGCCATGCCGAGATTAACCGTCGGTACGTTCATGGAGCGGGTCAACGCGTCCACCAGCATGACCTGGCCGCTGAACTGCTTGTCATCGTTCTGCGGAGACCATACCTGGCCGTTAGGCTGGCGCAGGGAGATTGGCGCATCGGCGATCCAGGTATTCAGACGATACTGATTCGGCTGGCTCAGCGCGGTGAGATAGGTCGCCGGTTTTGCCAGGGAACCAATCGAACGACGCGCCTGCATTGCACGGTTGTAGCCTGCAAACTGCGGCTCAGCGCCGCCGACCATCGCGCGGACTTCACCGGTGTTACGGTCAACCACCACCATCGCCGTTTCAAGATCGCTCAGCTTGCGCTGTTTCTTCAGGACCGGAATACCTTCCACCGCGGCTTTTTCAGCGGCATCCTGCGCCACGGAGTCGAAGGTAGTAAAGATCTTCACGCCGGAGAGATCTTTGACCTTATCTCCGAGCTTAGACTGCAGCTCCTGACGCACCATCTGCATAAACGCTGGCTGCGGAGAGATCACGCCGCCGCGCGGCTGAACGCCCAGCGGACGCGCGCTCAGCATGTCGTACAGTTCCTGATCAATCACCTGCTGCTGTTGCAGCAGGCGCAGCACCAGGTTACGACGCTCCAGCGCCAGCTTCGGGTTACGCCACGGGTTGTAGATGGACGCCCCTTTCACCATGCCCACCAGCAGCGCCTGCTGGTCGAGGCTCAGCTCTTCTACCGGACGGCCAAAGTAGTACAGGCTCGCCAGCGGGAAGCCGCGGATCTCGTTATCGCCGCTTTGACCGAGGTATACCTCGTTCATGTACAGCTCAAGGATACGATCCTTGCTGTAGCGCGCATCCATCAGCACGGCCATGTACGCTTCGTTGGCTTTACGCCAGTAAGAGCGCTCGCTGGAGAGGAACAGGTTTTTCACCAGCTGCTGGGTGAGCGTACTCGCCCCCTGCACCGTGCGACCGGCGGTCAGGTTTGCCAGCACCGCACGACCAATGGAGTAGAGGCTGATGCCGTCGTGCTCGTAGAAATGGCGGTCTTCGGTCGCCAGCAGCGTGTCCACCAGCAGATCCGGGAAGCCGTTACGCGCCACGAACAGGCGCTGTTCGCCATTCGCTGACGACAGCATGGTGATCAGGCGCGGATCGAGACGGAAGAAACCGAACTGACGGTTGTTGTCCATGTTCTCGATCGTTTCCAGACGATCGCCATCAAAGGTCAGACGCGCGCGCACCTGCCCCTCTTTGCTGTCCGGGAAGTCGAACGGACGGCGGATCATCTCGATGCTTTTCGCCTGCACCGTAAACTCGCCCGGACGCGTCATTTTGGTTACCTGACGGTACTGGGTTGCCTCGAGCAGCTTCACCATCTCGTTCTTGCTGATCGACATATCCGGCTCAAGGTTCACCATGCGGCCATACACGGCCGCCGGCAGCTGCCAGACTTTCCCGTCGATACGGCTGCGGATCTTCTGATCCAGATAGACGCCGTAAATCGCCATCAGCACAACAAAAACAATGAACAGCTTCAGCAGCAGCCAGAACCAGCCGCGCTTGCCCCGAGGCTTACGCCCTTTGCCTTTCCCTTTACGCGGCATCGGTTCTTCATCCTCATAATCGTCTTCATAGTCATCGTCATAATCCTCATCTCTGAGGCGACGACGGCTCACTTTTTCCTTCGCCGGACGCGCGGGTTTTCCCTTACGTCCTATTGGCTCGCGGTCATTCCCCGCCATGCTTTTTCTCCGCAACATTCAGGCGCAAAGGCCAGATTCTCTTTTCTTCCACATCACCGTGAAAGAAGAAATCTCTCAAAATTATTTTCTCCCTCTCCCCGTGGGAGAGGGTCGGGGTGAGGGCATCAGGCCGCATACCCCTCTTTCACCTAACTTACGAATACTTCTTCGTCCGCCTCGTCGGCGCGGTATTCGCCGGATCGTCCGGCCAGACGTGTTTGGGATACCGCCCCTTCATCTCTTTTTGCACGTCCCGGTAGCTTCCCGCCCAGAACGCCCCCAGATCGCGGGTGATCTGCAGCGGACGATGCGCGGGCGATAACAGCTCAAGCACCAGCGGCACCCGCCCTTCAGCGATGGACGGGGTGGTCGCTTCGCCAAACATCTCCTGCATGCGTACCGCCAGCGCAGGAGGATTATCCTCATGATAACGAATGGCAATCCGGCTTCCGGTCGGCACAGTGTAATGCCCAGGCAGTTCACTATCCAGACGTTGACGCAATGACCAGTCCAGTAAATTCTGTAACGCGACCTTAACATCAAGCGCCTTAAGCGCCCGCAGCGAATGTACGCCGCCCATCTGCGGCAGCAGCCAGCGCTCAAGCGAGGCCAGCAGCGTTTCATCATCCACGGCAGGCCAGGCGTGTTCCGGCAGCCACTTCGCCGCGCAGTGCAGGCGGATTCGATACTGCTCGGCCTCCGGCGTCCAGCTCAGTACGCTCAGACCTTTTTCCCGGATGCCGTTGAGCATCGCCTGGTGCAACTCTTCTTCCGACGGCTTCGCCAGCGGCTTTGTCCCGATCGTCAGTTTACCAATCTGGCTACGCCTAAACGCCTTTAGCGTACCCTGGGCATCATCCCACTCCACGATGTCCGATTGCTGAAGCAGCTGCGGGCAGTCGTGCGTCAGGGCGTCAATGTCCACGGCAATCGCCTGCAAAATTCGCGCGTCCGGGGAGTGGCTCCCCTGTAGCAAGAGCGGCGCGATCAGCCATTCACGTCGCGTGAGCGCGTCATCGCTGTCCAGCATCGCTCCCATGCCGTTTGCCAGCTGGTAGCGCCCGTCAAGCCCACGGCGACGTGCAATCCTGTCGGGGAAAGCCAGCGCCAGCAGGGAGGCAATCTTATCGCTGTCAGGTGAACCGCCCCGGCTGTTCAGACGTTTGCACAGCTGCTGCGCCCGCTGCTGCCAGTTTCCCTGATTGCGCGCAAACGCCTGTCCCAGATCGCTGCTGCCACCGCGCGGCGGCTCCTCAAGAATAGCCGCCAGTTTTGCCGCCGTGGCAATTTCATCTTCTCCATGCGCGGCCACCAGCATCGCCGCCAGACGCGGATCGTTGCCCAGCGTCGCCATTTTCTGGCCGCGCGCCGTCAGACGTTCGCCTTCCAGTGCGCCAAGCTGGGTCAGCAAGGTGCGCGCGGCAGCGAGGTTCACGGCAGGCGGAGGATTAAGCCAGGTGAGCTGTTCAGGATCCGGGCAGCCCCACTGCAGCAGATCCATCACCAGCCCGGAGAGGTCGCTTTGTAAAATCTCCGGCGTGCTTTGTACAGCCGCACGTTCAGCCTGGTCTGCGCCGATCAAATGCAAACAGATGCCCGGCTCCAGACGCCCCGCACGGCCCGCACGCTGCACCATCGACGCCTGGCTGATACGCTGCGTAAGCAGTTTAGTCAGTCCGGTGCGGGGTTCAAAGCTTGCCACCCTTTCCTGCGCGCTATCCACCACCAGGCGAATGCCTTCAATGGTCAAACTGGTTTCAGCAATGTTGGTTGCCAGCACCACCTTCCGCTGCCCCGCCGGGGCGGGAAGAATCGCTTTACGCTGCTCCGTCAGCGACAGCGCGCCGTACAGTGGGCAAAGCACCACATCGCCGGTCACGCGTGCGGCCAGCTGCTCCTGCACGCGCTGGATTTCCCCCACGCCGGGCAAGAACAACAATAGCGAACCGGGCTCCTGACGGAGCAGTTCCGCCGTCGCGATGGCAACCGCTTCATCAAAGCGCTGGTGAGCGGGAAGCGTCTGATAGCGCCGCTCGACCGGAAACGCCCGCCCTTCTGAGGAAATAACAGGCGCATCAGGCAAGGCCTGCTGCAGGCGCGCATTGTCGAGCGTGGCGGACATAATGAGCAGACGCAGATCGTCCCGCAGCCCCTGCTGAACGTCCAGCAGCAGCGCCAGCGCCAGATCGGCCTGCAGGCTGCGCTCGTGGAACTCATCCAGGATCACCAGCCCGACGCCCGTCAGCTCCGGGTCGTTTTGCAGCATGCGGGTCAGTATGCCTTCTGTTACCACTTCAAGCCGCGTGGACGGCCCGACGCAGGTTTCGGCGCGCATCCGATATCCCACCGTCTCGCCCGGTTTTTCATCCAGCAGTTCCGCCAGACGCTGGGCCACGTTACGTGCGGCTAGCCTGCGCGGTTCCAGCAGGATGATTTTTCCGGGAATATTACCCTGTTTCAGGATCTGCAGCGGCAGCCAGGTCGATTTACCGGCTCCCGTGGGCGCGTTGAGCAAAACCTGCGGGGCAACGTGTAAGGCAGCGAGCAGCTCGGGAAGGACGACGGCGACCGGCAATGAGGACACTAACAGCTCCAGAGGGTTAACATTAGTCGGCGTACATTGTAGCATCGGCGGATATCATTACCGAGTCCCCCGTATGTCTGAGTCAAAACGGCTGTTTTTCGCCATTGAGTTGCCAGCCCCCGTACAGCGGCAAATCGTTCGCTGGCGCGCTGAACACTTCCCGCCAGAAGCGGGCCGTCCCGTTGCGGCGGCGAATCTGCACCTGACGCTGGCCTTTCTTGGCGACGTTAGCGCCGACAAGCAGCGCGCGTTAGCCGCAATGGCCGGACGTATTGCCCAGCCGGAATTTACCCTGCATCTTGACGATGCCGGGCAGTGGCTGCGCTCACGCGTGCTTTGGCTGGGTACGCGCCAGCCGCCGCGCGGATTGCTCCAGCTGGCGAATATGCTCCGGGCGCAGGCGGCCCGCAGCGGCTGTTACCAGAGCCCGCAGCCCTTTCACCCGCATATCACCCTGCTGCGCGATGCGGGACACGCCGTTGCCATCCCCGCGCCCGGCTTTCACTGGGCTTTTCCGGTCAACGAATTTTCGCTTTACGAATCAGCGTTTGCGCGAGGCCGCACGCGATACACGCCGATCCAGCGCTGGACGCTGGGCAACCCTGAAAGGAATTCTGATGAAGTTTAGTCCCGCTTTACAACACGCCACGCTCATCCAACGCTATAAACGCTTCCTTGCCGACGTCATCACGCCCGACGGCGAACAGCTGACGCTGCACTGCCCCAACACCGGTGCAATGACCGGTTGCGCGACGCCGGGTGACAGGGTCTGGTATTCCACATCAGAAAATACTAAACGCAAATATCCGCATACCTGGGAAATGACCGAAACGCAGCAAGGGGCATTTATTTGTGTCAACACATTGCGTGCAAACCAATTAGTGAAGGAAGCGCTGATTAATGATGGCCTCCCTGAACTGGTAGGCTACAGCACGTTAAAAAGTGAAGTGAAATATGGCGATGAAAGCAGCAGAATTGACTTTATGTTACAGGCGGAAGACCGTCCTGAGTGCTATATTGAAGTCAAATCAGTGACGTTAGCGGAACAGGAAAAAGGGTACTTTCCGGATGCGGTAACGCTACGTGGCCAGAAGCATCTGCGAGAGTTGATGAGTGTTGCGGCGGCGGGCAAACGCGCGGTGTTGCTGTTTGCGGTTTTGCATTCGGCGATTGAACGATTTTCCCCCGCCCGTCATATCGATCCTAAATACGCACAATTGTTGAATGAGGCACAAAAGCAGGGGGTGGAGGTTTTCGCGTATAAAGCGGAACTTTCTGCCGATAATATGACTCTGAGATCCTCTCTTCCCATTGTCTTATAAGGGATTAGACGATTGACGATTAAGTGTTCTGGCCGCGTGCGCAAATACGCTTTTCCTCACAGGCTTGTCAAGTGTTACGTTTAGATAATTGCCATACGGAAAAGCATCTGCTATTTATAGCGACCTGATTTTTCCCCCAACACGGGGATCGATAGTGCGTGTTAAGGAGAAGCAACATGCAAGAAGGGCAAAACCGTAAAACATCGTCCCTGAGTATTCTCGCCATCGCTGGGGTGGAGCCGTATCAAGAGAAGCCGGGCGAAGAGTATATGAACGAAGCCCAGCTGTCGCACTTCAAGCGTATTCTTGAAGCATGGCGTAATCAACTTAGGGATGAAGTCGATCGCACCGTTACACATATGCAGGATGAAGCTGCAAACTTCCCGGACCCGGTAGACCGTGCCGCTCAGGAAGAAGAATTCAGCCTCGAACTGCGTAACCGTGACCGCGAGCGCAAGCTGATTAAAAAGATCGAGAAAACGCTGAAAAAGGTCGAGGACGAAGATTTTGGCTACTGCGAATCCTGCGGCGTTGAAATCGGTATTCGTCGTCTGGAAGCGCGTCCAACAGCCGATCTGTGCATCGACTGTAAAACGCTGGCAGAAATCCGCGAAAAACAGATGGCCGGCTAATACCCGCGCCGTCTATACACTACAAAGGCGGGAGTCTCTCCCGCCTTGTTACAGTGACTATGTCTGAATCTCACTATATCGGGCGCTTTGCGCCATCTCCTTCCGGTGAACTACACTTCGGCTCATTAATAGCCGCCCTCGGCAGCTACCTGCAGGCTCGCGCCCGTCAGGGTAAATGGCTCGTTCGTATTGAAGATATTGATCCTCCTCGTGAAGTTCCCGGTGCGGCAGAAACCATTCTGCGTCAGCTGGAACATTACGGCTTTCACTGGGACGGCGAAGTGCTTTGGCAGTCAAAGCGTCATGAGGCTTATCGGGAACGTCTGGCCTGGCTTCGCGCTCAAGGGCTTTCCTATAACTGCACCTGCACCCGCGCGCGCATACAAAGCGTGGGGGGCGTCTATGACGGCCACTGCCGCACGCTTAACCATCCCGCGGAAAATGCCGCCGTGCGCTTATTGCAGCGCGCCCCGGTGACGCGTTTTACCGACCTGCTGTCCGGTGAGATTCAGGCGGACGAACGTCTGGCGCGTGAGGATTTTATCATCCATCGACGCGACGGCCTGTTCGCCTATAACCTGGCCGTGGTGGTGGACGATCATTTTCAGGGCGTCACGGAAATTGTGCGCGGGGCAGACCTGGTCGAACCGACCGTGCGGCAGATATCGCTTTATCAGCAGCTTGGCTGGACGGCGCCGGATTACATTCATCTGCCGCTGGCGGTCAATGAACAGGGTAATAAGCTGTCGAAACAGAATCATGCGCCAGCCCTGCCAGACGGCGATCCGCGCCCCGTTTTGATCGACGCGCTGCGATTTCTCAACCAGAATGTAAACAGCGAATGGCAGGATCTTCGCACTGATGAACTGCTCGATTTGGCGGTCGCCAACTGGACCCTCAGCGCGGTGCCGAAAATCCAGCATTCTCAAATGCGTTGCGCTGAGCTATGATTAGCCGCTTTTTTTCATAACAAAACACACTACGAGGTGTACCATTTTTACCCGAGTCGCTAATTTTTGCCGTAAGGTGCTAAGCCGCGAAGAGAGCATGGCGAACGACGCTATTGCGCAAAACCGCATGTCGGTTATTCCGCGTGAGCAGCACAATATTTCCCGCAAAGATATCAGTGAAAATGCCCTCAAGGTGCTCTATCGTCTGAATAAAGCAGGCTACGAGGCCTATCTCGTCGGCGGTGGGGTGCGTGATTTACTGCTGGGCAAAAAACCAAAAGATTTCGACGTGACGACCAGCGCCACGCCTGACCAGGTACGTAAGTTATTCCGTAACTGCCGTCTTGTTGGCCGTCGTTTCCGCCTTGCGCACGTCATGTTTGGGCCGGAAATCATCGAGGTGGCGACGTTCCGTGGCCATCACGAAGCGGGCGTATCCGATCGCACGACGTCTCAGCAGGGCCAGAACGGCATGCTGCTGCGTGACAATATCTTCGGCTCTATCGAAGAAGATGCCCAGCGTCGCGATTTTACCATCAACAGCCTTTACTACAGCGTGGCGGATTTCACCGTGCGTGATTACGTAGGGGGAATGCAGGACCTGAAAGATGGCCTCATCCGCCTGATCGGCACGCCGGAGACACGCTACCGCGAAGATCCCGTGCGCATGCTGCGCGCCGTGCGTTTCGCCGCCAAGCTGAACATGCGCATCAGCCCGGAGACGGCAGAGCCGATCCCGCGTCTGGCTACGCTTATTAACGACGTGCCTCCAGCCCGTCTGTTTGAAGAGTCGCTGAAGCTGCTGCAGGCCGGTTACGGGTTCGAAACCTACAAACTGCTGCGCGAATACAATCTGTTCCAGCCGCTGTTCCCGACCATTACGCGCTATTTCACCGAAAACGGCGATAGCCCGATGGAGCGCATGATTGCGCAGGTGCTGAAGAATACCGATACCCGCATCCACAACGATCTGCGCGTGAACCCGGCCTTCCTGTTTGCCGCCATGTTCTGGTATCCGCTTTTAGAAGCTGCCCAGCGAATTGCTCAGGAGAGCGGTCTGGCCTATTACGACGCGTTCGCGCTTGCCGCAAACGACGTGCTGGACGAAGGCTGCCGCACGCTGGCTATTCCTAAACGAATTACCACGCTGGTGCGCGATATCTGGCAGCTTCAGCTGCGCATGTCGCGTCGTCAGGGTAAACGCGCCTGGAAGCTGATGGAACATCCTAAGTTCCGCGCCGCATTCGATCTGCTCTCTCTGCGTGCTGAAATCGAAAAGAACCAGGAGCTGCAGCGTCTGGCGCAGTGGTGGGGAGAGTTTCAGGCCTCCGCACCACCTGAGCAAAAAGGGATGCTGACCAACCTGGATGAAGAGCCAGAACCGCGTCGCCGCCATCGTCGCCCGCGTAAACGCGCGCCGCGCCGTGAAGGTACTGCGTGACCCTCGCCTATATCGCCCTTGGCAGCAATCTAGCCTCTCCTCTGGAGCAGGTGAACGCTGCCGTTCAGGCGCTGGGGGCGATCCCGCAAAGTCGGATCGTGGCAACGTCCTCATTCTACCGTACGCCGCCGCTGGGGCCTCAGGATCAGCCAGATTACCTGAACGCCACCGTGGTCCTGGAAACGGCTCTGGATGCCGAAGCGCTGCTGGATAATACCCAGCGTATCGAGCTGCAGCAGGGTCGCGTTCGCAAAGCCGAACGCTGGGGGCCGCGCACGCTCGACCTCGACATTATGCTGTTTGGCAATGAGGTGATTAATACCGATCGCCTGACCGTTCCCCACTACGACATGAAAAACCGCGGGTTTATGCTCTGGCCGCTGTTTGAGGTCGCCCCCGATCTTATCTTCCCTGACGGCAGCTCGCTGAAGTCTGTTCTTGACGATCTCGGCGCGGAAAAACCGGCCCGCTGGTAACCCAATTTCCTTATCGGTTAACCATCAAATATTTGTGGTTAATCGATTACCTAAAATCATTGTTCCCTCGAATGTTACTGTTAGAATGCGCAAAGATTCGCTTAGGCCATCAGGAAACAGTATGAAACCAACCACCATCTCCTTACTGCAGAAATGCAAACAGGAAAACAAACGCTTCGCCACCATCACGGCGTATGACTATAGCTTCGCCAAGCTGTTTGCCGAAGAAGGTATCAACGTCATGCTGGTCGGGGATTCGTTAGGGATGACGGTACAAGGACATGATTCCACTCTGCCAGTGACGGTTGAGGATATCGCTTACCACACGCGAGCGGTTCGTCGTGGTGCCCCCGCCTGCCTGCTTCTTTCCGATCTGCCGTTTATGGCGTACGCCACGCCAGAACAAGCCTTTGAAAATGCCGCTGCCGTAATGCGCGCCGGTGCCAATATGGTCAAAATCGAAGGCGGCGCCTGGCTGGTTGAGACCGTGAAAATGCTCACCGAGCGTGCCGTACCCGTTTGCGGACATTTAGGCCTCACGCCGCAGTCCGTGAACATCTTTGGCGGCTATAAGGTGCAGGGGCGCGGTGATGCTGCGCAGACGCTGTTTGACGATGCCGTTGCGCTGGAAGCCGCTGGCGCGCAGCTGCTGGTGCTGGAGTGCGTGCCGGTTGAGCTGGCTAAACGCATCACCGACGCGCTGTCGATTCCGGTTATCGGCATTGGCGCAGGCAACGTTACCGATGGCCAAATCCTGGTGATGCACGACGCCTTTGGCATTACCGGCGGGCATATACCGAAGTTTGCCAAAAATTTCCTGACAGAAGCAGGCGACATGCGTGCTGCTGTGCGGCAGTATATTGCCGAGGTTGAGTCCGGCGTTTATCCGGGCGAAGAACACAGTTTCCATTAAGGAGTCTTGTTGTGCTAATCATTGAAACCCTGCCGCTGCTGCGCCAGCACATCCGTCGCGCACGTCAGGAAGGTAAACGTATCGCACTGGTCCCGACCATGGGCAATCTGCATGACGGCCATATGAAGCTCGTCGATGAAGCGAGAGCGCGTGCTGATATCGTGGTGGTCAGTATCTTCGTTAACCCCATGCAGTTTGACCGTGCGGACGATCTGGCGCGCTACCCGCGCACGCTGCAGGAAGATTGCGAGAAGCTCAAAAAACGCCACGCGGATATTGTTTTCTCTCCGGCACCCGCGGATGTCTACCCGCAGGGTACAGAAGACGCCACCTACGTTGACGTCCCGGGCATCTCAACGATGCTCGAAGGCGCAAGCCGTCCGGGCCATTTCCGCGGCGTATCCACCATCGTCAGCAAGCTGTTCAACCTGGTGCAGCCGGACGTTGCCTGTTTCGGCGAGAAAGATTTCCAGCAGCTGGCGCTGATTCGCAAGATGGTCGCCGATATGGGTTACGACATCGAGATTGTCGGCGTGCCGATTGTGCGTGCCAAAGACGGCCTGGCGCTCAGCTCCCGCAACGGCTACCTGACCGCCGATCAGCGTAAAATCGCCCCTGCCCTAAGCAAAGTGATGAACACCATGGCTGAACAGCTGCTGGCGAAAGAGTTGACCGCCGAAGAGATCATCGCCCTCGCCGAGCAGGCGCTGAACGATAAAGGTCTTCGCGCTGACGACGTTCAAATTCGGGATGCCGACACGCTCTTGGCGCTTTCAGAAGCCAGTAAACGTGCGGTTATTCTGGTGGCGGCATGGCTCGGCCAGGCCCGCCTTATCGACAACAAAGTGGTTGAGCTGGCGTAGTTTTTCTACCCGGAAGATTAAAGGTAAACGTAATGATTCGCAAAATGCTGCAAGGTAAGCTTCACCGTGTGACCGTCACTCAGGCCGACCTGCATTACGAAGGCTCCTGCGCGATCGACCAGGATTTTCTCGACGCGGCGGGTATTCTCGAAAACGAAGCGATTGATATCTGGAACGTGAACAACGGCAAACGCTTCTCCACCTACGCGATTGCCGCCGAGCGCGGGTCTAAAATCATCTCCGTTAACGGCGCTGCTGCGCACTGCGCGGACGTTGGGGATATCGTGATTATCGCCAGCTTTGTGATGATGTCCGACGAAGAAGCGCGCCGCTGGCAGCCAAAGGTCGCCTACTTTGAAGGCGAAAATGAAATGAAGCGCACTGCGAAGGCTATTCCAGTTCAGGTGGCTTGATCGTTAATATGTCCTGACCCATTTATTAATATTCACTTAATAAATGGGTCAATAAAGTATTATAACAATATTAAATACCCTCGTTACAAAATCTGATTACTACCTTTAAATTAACTTAAATATGCATTAAGTTAATATCATGCAATCGCTGTATATTTTAAAAGCCAAACCCCATAGAATCCGCTGCGAAATTTAATTTTCAAAAAGAAAGATTTTGTATTTACTTATTTCTATCAATATGGATATTAAAATGACTTTTAAGAAATATGGTTTGGCAATTGCAATGGCAACGGTTCTGGCAGCAGGTTCTGCTGCAGCAGCGGATTCTGATACCGGTACTGTTACTTTCCACGGCATGGTAAGCAACAACACCTGCCAGGTTTCCCTTGACCAGAAAATCGATCAAAGCGGTAACGACTTTGACGTAACTCTTGACACCGTTTTCGTAAAAGATTTCGCGAATGCTCTGGGTACCACCAGCACTCTGGGCGAGAAGAAATTCTCCCTGTCCCTGACCGGTTGCGATACCGACACCGTTAAGAAAGCGTCTGCTCAGTTCGCTTCATGGGCGGGTTCTTCTTCTACTGAAGGTGGCCTGCTGGTTCCACCAAGCAACGCTCAGGGCTCTGCCAAGAACGTTAACCTGGTACTGTCAAACGACGGCAACTCTGCTACCGATCTGGTAAAAATTGATCAGACTAACAACACTCAGAAAGCAACCATCGACGCCACCAGCGGTGCAGGTAACCTGTACTACCGCGTAGCCTATACCCAGGGTCAGGGTTGGGATGCTGCGGCTAACCCAGTATCCGCGGGTACCGTGCAGGCACAAGTTGCCTTCACCATGATTTACGAATAAGAACGCGTAAATTTTAAGTCAACGCCCCCTTTCTTTGCGGGGCGTTTGTAAAATTCCAAAAGGAAGTGGAAAAATGACAAATTCTTCAATCACTAAGGGTTTCACGACCTTATTGCTCGTCACATCTCTTTTTACTGCGTTTAATGCATGCGCAGATATTGTTATCTCGGGTACACGTATCGTTTATCCTCAGTCGTCTAAAGACGTGGTTGTTAACCTTGATAACCATGGTAATAAGCCACTTCTGGTGCAAACCTGGTTGGACGATGGCCGCGACGGTGTTAACCCGCAGGAACTTAAGCTCCCGTTTATAATTACGCCACCCGTTTCACGTATTGATCCCAAAAAGGGTCAGTCCGTACGTATAACCTATACGGGTACGCCATTGCCACAGGATCGCGAATCCCTTTTCTGGTTTAACGTTCTTGAAATTCCGCCGAAATCAAAAGCTGAATCAAAAGAGAATCTGAACCAGCTGCAATTGGCATTTAGAACGCGTATAAAATTCTTTTTCCGTCCTGAGGGCTTAAAAGGCACGCCGGGCGATGCTGCAGAAAAACTGACCTGGACGCAGAAAAAAGAAGGTAATACTGTGCAGCTGGTTGCACATAATAACTCACCTTACAACGTGTCTGTTTCTCAGGTTAAAATTAAGTCCAGCCAGAAAATATTTGAGGCTGTTCATCAGTCAGTACAACCGTTTAGCGAGGCCGCTATGGTGGTCAAAGGTTTATCTTCTGCAGTAAATGGTGATGTCGAATATGACACCATCAATGATTATGGTGGAACAGATCATCATAAAGCTGCAGTGAAATAAACGTACATCCTTAATAAAAAATAACTGATAGCATTAACTCTGTGGATATAACTATCCTCACTGATTAAGTGGATGTACCATGATATTTCGACGCTCACTGTTATGCCTCGCTATTAGCGCGGCATTACCTTTCTGTGTTTACGCAGAAAATTCCACATCTGTAGATGATCTACCCGATAATGAAGAAACCATCGAATTTAACGAACAGTTTCTTTTGAGTGGTAGTACAAATATTGATATTAATCGGTTCGCGAATGGTAACCCGGTGATGCCCGGCGTATATCGCACAAAGATCAATCTGAACGGTAAATTAAAATCTACCGTTGAGGTGACATTTAAAGATAATGGGACACCTCGTGCAGCACCATGCGTGACCAAACTGCTTCTGGCACAATCGGGAGTCGACACCAGTACGCTGGATTCAGAACTGGACGACGATGATAATACGACGTGTATTGACATCAAAAAGTCTTTCCCTCATGCCTCGGTCAGCTATGACAGTGGCAAACAGGCGTTAGATCTTAATTTTCCGCAAATCTATGTACTTAAACGTCCCACGGGTTACGTTGATCCTTCGCTATGGGATAACGGTATTCCGGCTGCGCTTATTTCTTACGATACAAACGCATGGCGTAGCGAAAGTAACGGCAGCACATCAGAAAGCGCCTACATGGGCTTACGCTACGGCCTCAATATGGGACCATGGCGCCTCCGTTCACGCGGAAACCTAAACTGGGATCAGGATAACGGCACGAAATATTCAAGTCAGGATATCTATCTCCAGCGTGATATTACAAAGCTGGGCGCTCAGTTCGTTTTAGGTGACTCCTATACGCGTGGCGAAGCGTTTAACTCAATGAGCCTGCGTGGTACACGCATGTACAGTGACGACCGCATGTTGCCTATGGGGTCAACGGGTTATGCACCTGTCATTCGCGGCGTCGCAAACAGCAACGCGAAAGTCAGCATTATGCAGAGCGGCAATAAAATTTATGAAACATCGGTGCCGCCGGGTTCATTTGAAATTAATGATCTCAGTACAACCGGTTACGGCAATGATTTGCTGGTCACCATAGAAGAAGCTGACGGCAGCAAGCGCTCCTTTACCGTGCCATTCTCATCCGTTACGCAAATGCTTCGTCCGGGTGCATCACGCTGGGACGTTGGCGTTGGTGAGCTCAAAGATGATTCGTTGCTGGATGCACCTAAAGTCGGTTACGGCACGCTTTATTACGGCCTGAATAATACCTTTACAGGTTACGTCGGCGCTCAGTTTACCGATATGGACTTTTACGCCGGAATTTTAGGTCTGGCGATGAATACTCAAATTGGTGCTTTTGCAGTTGATGCTACCCAATCACATGCTGAAATTGAGGGTCTCGATACTCTAAGCGGTCAAAGTTATCGCGTAACCTATAGCAAAATGATTGAGGCTACAAATACCTCGTTTAACGTTGCAGCCTATCGTTTCTCGACGGAAGACTATCTTAGCCTTACCGATGCGGCCCAGCTTCGTGACAGTATTACCCGGCAAAAATATTCAAACCGCAGCTATGACTCAAACGAAGAGCTTTATGCAGACTATCAGCGTACTAAAAATCAGGTGCAAATTAGTCTTAACCAGCCGCTGAACGCCGGGGAAAATAGTTTCGGCTCTATCTATGTCAGCGGTACGTGGCAGGATTACTGGAACGCCACAGGTTCTACATCCAACTATAACATTGGATATAACAACAGTTTCACCTACGGCAGCTATAGCCTGTCGTTGCAGCGTACTTACGACCAAACAGGGAAAAAAGACGACAGCGTTTATTTAAGCCTTAGCATACCGCTGAACGCATTCTCGCACGATGGCTCACGCTCTGGCGGTTTCTCTAACATTAATATGGGACTACGTTCAGATCTGAAAGGCGGTACGAGTTTTAACACATCGGCAGGTGGAAACACGCAAGATAATAAGATGAGTTATTCCGTAAGCGCAGCATCCAATAGCGGAAACTATGGCAATCTAAATCAGATAAGCGGTTACGGTTCGTATAACAGCGAATATGGCCCACTCGGCTTATCCGCCACCTATGGCGATGACAATAGCAAACAGTACTCAGCCTCCTATAGCGGCGGCATGGTTCTCCATTCTGGCGGTATTGCGTTTGCACCTGGCAGTATTGGTGACAACGATGCGCTGGCATTGGTTAAAGCAAGCGGCGCTACAGGCGCGGGTATAGGTTTCGGCAACAGTGAAATTGGCGACTCTGGTTACGGTATTTTGCCTTATATGTCGGCCTATCGTGAAAACCGCGTTTATTTAGATATTAGCACTCTCGAAAGTGACGTTGAAATTAAAAACACCAGCGAGATTACGGTTCCTCGAAGCGGTTCCGTCGTACTGGTTAATTTCGAAACGGATGAAGGCCGTTCGTTAATACTGGAACTCCAGCGTACTGACAAAGGGTTTATTCCTTTGGGTGCCGATGTGTTAAACGAAAAAAATGAATCTGTTGGCACCGTGGGACAAGCCGGGCAGGCCTATATCCGCGGCGTTGAAGATCAGGGTGTGCTGCATATTGTCTGGGGAAATGAAAAGGGCAGCAGATGTGACGTTCATTATCAGGTATTACCTAATGCTAAAAAAGTAGGACTTACTACGGTACTCAATAACCAGCAGTGCCAGATGTAATTATTCAGGAAAATAGATGAGAGTAAGCATGAAAAGAAATATTTTTAGCCTGTCGATCGTTGCCATGGCGACGCTGGCTTTATCTGGCTCGGCGCTGGCCGAAGCCACAGATCTCAACGTCAACTTCACTGCCAATATTCGCGAAACCACCTGCGATATGAAACTGGTTGGTGGTACGGGCTCCGACAATCAACAGACGCTGACGATTGGTGATAATGGCCAGGTGCGTCTTACCGATGTCAGAGCTGGGACAGCAACCGCTAATTTCAAAATCGTGTTGGTGGAATGCCCGTCTTCCTTAAAATCGTTAAAAACTACGGTTAAAGGCACTAAATCAGGCTATATCCCATCAGCGCTGATTAACCAAATTAACGCTAGTGCAGGTGGTGCAGATTATGCGGGTATCAATATTGCAAGAGCATCTGCTCCCGATGCGCCATTTGTCGTTAACTCAACTAACGATGCCGAGCGCCTGGTATGGACCGCCGCAGAACTCCAGAGTAAAGAAGTTCCTTTAGTCGCCAAAATGCTTGAAACCCAAACGAACAGAATGTCTATTGGCGAATTCAAGGCTGTAGCGACTTTTGAGTTCAGTTACGAGTGATTGGTGCAGGAAACCGGAGCAATATTATGAAATTTAAACCAACCTTTATCGCCTTCTCCTTTTCAACCCTGCTGTGTTCTGGAATGGCGAATGCGGCAATTACCGGCACCAGCAGTGTCGAAATGACCTTTCAAACAACAGTCACGGCAGGCACCTGTACCGCTAAAGTCCTTAATAATGCAGGTACAGCAGCCACTGAAATTGCATTCGGTGACGTATACAAATCTGATCTGGTGAATAAAACCCGCGTCGAGCCGCTGAAAATCTCTCTTACCAACTGTTCTGGCGTATCCAAAGCAACGGTATCAGCTGCGAAGGGTTCAGGTGGTGCGTGTACTGGCACAGCTGCAAACGGAGATTCCTATTCCGGAGGCTTAGCAACAGGCTTCGAAATCTGGTCCGGCGTTGTTGATACAGGTCTTCTAATGAGCTGTAACACGCCGCCAGCCGCCCAGGAAGTTACCATCACTGACGGCACCGGTGAGTTCCCGATGAATTCACGTATTGTGATTGGTAAGGACAAAACTATCTCTGATGTAGGAACCGGCGCTGTTACCGCACCAATAACGTTTACCATCGCGTATCAGTAATTCAGGAATCATTATGCAACTATCACCGTTTACTTTACGCCAGCCCGGTCTGATGTTGCTTATCGGACTGGCTGGTAGCATCCTGCCTGGTGTATGCCAGGCAAGTTCAGGTGTGAACATGAACCTGACCGCGAACATTGTTAATAATACCTGCCGGTTAACCGTTGAAAACGGCGGAGAGATTTATTTACCGACCGTAGCTCGAGGCTGGTTTTATAACAGTGACAAGAGCGATCGCTTATCGCCAACCGATGATGCAGCCGGCACACCTTTCACAATCCACGTAGACAATTGCTTCGCGGGTGATGGAGATGACACAAGCCTCAGCCAACTAAAATTTAGCTTTACACCTAAGGCAGGCTTCTGGAGCAATCACAATCAGGTGTTCAAAAACGAGGCTACTGTTGGCGCAGCTTCAAATGTGGGGATTGTTATCTTTTCAGACGATTTCCATACTAACGTTTTGAACAGCGACGGCAGTTCTAAAGTTATTTATGATGTCAGTGGAAGTGGTGACAATTATATAAAGGATTATGGATTTTACGCGCGTTATCAGAACACAGGTATCGTTTCAGGCGGTATTGTAGTTAGTAGCGTTCTGGTCGACGTAAGCTACGAATAAAAGGATTTATGATGAATAAAAAAATCTATGCTTTAGCCATAGTAATGTTGGGAATCTCCGGGTTTTCACATGCTGCAATGGAATGTAAATTTGACAGTAATGATACACTGCAAATAATGTCCCCTGGTGTTCAACCTGTTATAACACCCCTCCCCGTTGGAACAGTTACCACGCCTGTTCAGATCAGTAGCACCATTATTCTGGAGACGACCCCTGCGTTAAAATCGCATTGCGCGGTGGGTAACGACGGTGAAAACGTCTATCAGATGACCAATAGTGCTATGCTGGAAGGCAACATAGATGGCAAAGCCACGTTTCGCACCAACATCGCCGGGATTGTCTACACGCTGGCCTTTTATCCAGATGGTAACGCCGTGACAGCGTGGTTCCCGTTCAACCCAAATGGATTTTATCTCACCGGCGACACTCACGATAATGAAGGTGCGGTAGACGGTAAAACGTGGCATGTTCGTATGGAATTCTGGCAAACGAATGGGTTCACGGGTGTGCCTGCTGACGAAGATTTTTTAACTGCATCCACTGGGCCGATCGGTCAAATAATTTTGGGCAATCCTGATGGAACCACAACGGAAGACCATCCGCGTCCGCTGGTTAATATGTCCGAAATGTCGTTTAGTATTCCGTTGAATCGCCCGACCTGCGCGATGCGTGCACCCTCCAATGTCGACCTCGGAGACTGGTTCGCAGCAGATGTTGAAAATGGGAACACCACGGCAGTAGAGTTTAAAATTTCCGGAACATGCATAAATACAACTGAAGTCTGGACGACATTGACTTCCGCATATACCACCACGGATAAAGGTTATTTTACCAACTCTCTGCAGGGTAGCGGCGTGACCGCTGCTGGTGGGGTAGGCGTGCTGTTAACGATGCCAGGTAACACTTCTCACATTAAGGCTGACAGCTATAAATTGCTTCTGGCCCATTCCGATTCGTTCGGCCCAGAAACGCATATGATTGACAAAACCTTTACGGCTCAACTGGTCAAAGTCGGCACTGACCCTGTCACCGTGGGTAGCTTTGGTAACAACATCACTTTCCAGATCACCTACGACTAACCTACCCCTGCGGCTGATTGCTGATCAGCCGCGACATCGTCTCCAGCGAATCCGTTCTTAAAATATACAGGCGCTTCAGTAAGAACGGATTATCCCCCGGCTTCACCTTGCCTTTCACCGTTGTCACCGCCAGATGAAAACCGGCATCATTCGCCGCCTTTATCGCTTTATTATCGTATCCACCAAACGGATAAGAGACATACAGCACGCGCGGATTAAACTGCGCCAGCGCGCGCCGCGAGCGTTCGAAATCAAACAGGATCACGTGATAGCTTCGGCTCAGCAAGATCGGATGCTTATACCCGTCAACGCGATGCAGGAAATGCGTGTGAGACTGAATGTCGAACACATCCTGAATGCCCTTAATCTCCTTAACGCTCATAAACTGCAGCGATTTTGGATCCCACTTCTGGGGATGCCCTTTAATGCGGGAGGAGATAATAAACGCCGTAGCGTTGAAGCCGTACTCTTTCAAGACAGGGTAAGCGTAGCGGCTGACGGACTTCAGGCCGTCGTCAAAGGTAATCACCACCGATTTCGCCGGCAGGTTCATTTTGTTACGCACGTACCCTTCGAGCTGGTACATCGTCAGCGTGGTATAGCCCTGGTCGCGTAGCCAGGCCATCTGGTTGTTGAATGCGCGGACGCTGGTGGTCGTGGAAGTATGGCGAAAACGGGTGTTCTCTTCATCCCGCAAAATATGATGGTAGGTCAGGACCGGAAGTCCATTATCTTCCTGCGCATCCAGGCTGCTGATCCACGCCAGACGATTGCCGATGCGGATCTGATACCAGGTCTGGTTCAGACGGTCTTTGAGCTTGTTCAGAATCGGATAGCGGAGGTTAGAACTTAACGTACCAAACGGCGCGCTCCCGCTGGTGGGGGCGTTATACACCGGCGTGTCTTTCCAGGTGATCAGGTTTTGGTTGCTGAGCGGCTTATTAAGGTCGCCAAGGCTGTCCTCAACGCGCTGTTTGCCCTGAACCTCTTCGAGATGCCCTTTATCGATAAATCCCGTGCCAAACCCAAAACGAAACTCGTAGTAGTCAGCAGAGGTTGGCACGACGGCCAGGATCTGCCCTGCCCTGACGTTCCCCACGTTCACGACTGCGTTTCCTACCTGCGCCCAGATGGCCGCATCTTCGGTGGTTTGCATATACCGGGCGGGAAGCCCTTGCTGGCTGATGAGGCTTGCAGATGTGCCGCCGGAAATCAGCAGCAACAGCAGGAAAATAACGCGCATGAACATGGGATATAAATCGATACAGGAAATCAGTCGCCATTGTAGCAAAAGCGACATCAATACCAATGTTTAATTCTTATACAGATCATGGAGCAGAACGAAAGGTGGGTTTTTCTGTTGCTGGTGCCACAGGCTGCTGACGCCCGGAACCTGCATATCAACGAGAGTATTGCGAAACTCAGCGCTGGTTAAGGTCTCGCGTTGGGGGTACATCGCTTCCAGCAGCGCATAGTTGATGCCCGAGATCACCTCGCAGTTTTCGTGCTTGTGGCTCAGCAGCGCGGCGGAACGGTAAGGCGCGGCGCCGGATTTATCGGTCAGAAAGATAACGCCATCGCCGGTGTCGGTTTCATGCAGCGCATCGCACATCATGCGGCTGAGCATATTGGTGCTTAAACCGCGCCAGTAGTTTACCGCGCGGCACTGCGGCAGCGGCCCAAATCTGGCTTCCAGCTTATCCAGCATGTCCTGCGCATGTTCATCGTGGCAGGTGATAACCCATCCAAGCATAGCTCTCTCTCCTTAGCAGGCGAGTAGTTTAGCGGAGTGAAGGTTAGCTTACGGTGATAACTGTCAAAAAAGTGCCCGGCAACAGGACGTCGCCGGGCGGAAAATCAGCTGCGTAAACCACGCCCGCGCTGGATCAGATACCAGCACAGCAGGTAGAAGGCGATGATAAACACCACCAGCACCGCCACCGTGGTGAACAGGGGCACATCGGTAATGCCGAGGAAGCCAAAGCGGAAGCCGCTGATCATGTAGACAATGGGGTTCAGGTGCGACAGCGCCTGCCAAAACGGCGGCAGCAGCGTCAGGGAGTAGAACACCCCGCCCAGATAGGTCAGCGGCGTCAGCACGAAGGTCGGGATCAGGCTGATGTCATCGAACGTTTTGGCAAACACCGCGTTCAGCAGGCCCGCCAGCGAAAACAGGATCGCGGTGAGCAATAACGTCAGCGCGACAAACAGCCACGAGTGGACCTGGAACGGCACGAAGAACAGCGAAATCGCCGTCACCAGAATGCCTACGCACAAACCGCGCGCCACGCCGCCGCCGACATAGCCCGCGATAATGACGTGCGTCGGCACCGGGGCCACCAGCAGCTCTTCAATGTTGCGCTGGAATTTGGCGCTAAAGAACGACGACGCCACGTTGGCATAGGCGTTGGTGATCACCGCCATCATGATCAGACCCGGCACGATAAACTGCATGTAGGTAAAGCCGTGCATCTCACCAATCCGGGAACCAATCAGGTTGCCGAAGATGATGAAGTAGAGCGTCATGGTGATCACCGGCGGCACCAGGGTTTGCACCCAGATGCGCATAAAGCGGTTAATCTCTTTCGCCCAGATGCTTTTCAGCGCCACCCAGAAAAGATGCGTCATGCCTTGTCTCCTTGTTTTTCATGTACCAGCGAGACAAACAGCTCTTCCAGTCGGTTCGCTTTGTTACGCATACTTAAGACCTGAATCCCCTGCGCGCTCAGCTGTGAGAAGACGCTGTTGACGCCCTGCTCGCGCAGCACTTCCACCTCAAGCGTCGAGGTATCGACCAGACGATAGTTGTACCCTTCCAGCTTCGGCAGCGCGCTTTTCGCCGCCAGATCGAGGATGAAGGTTTCTGACTTCAGCTTGGAGAGCAGATTTTTCATCGAGGTATTTTCCACCAGCTCGCCGTGCTGAATGATGCCGATGTTGCGGCACAGCATCTCAGCCTCTTCAAGATAGTGGGTGGTCAGGATGATAGTGGTGCCTTTATCGTTCAGATCCTTCAGGAAGCCCCACATGGATCGACGCAGTTCGATATCCACGCCCGCGGTTGGTTCATCGAGGATGAGCAATTTTGGCTCGTGCATCAGCGCACGGGCGATCATCAGGCGGCGCTTCATCCCGCCGGATAACATCCGCGCACGTTCGTTACGTTTTTCCCAAAGATCGAGCTGCTTGAGGTATTTTTCGCTGCGCTCAAGCGCCTCTTTACGCTCAACGCCGTAGTAACCCGCCTGGTTAACTACGATCTGCTGCACCGTCTCGAACGGGTTAAAGTTGAACTCCTGCGGCACCAGCCCCAGCTGGCGCTTGGCGTTGACCACATCTTTTTGCAGGTCGTAGCCAAACACGCTCACCCGGCCAGACGTCTTGTTAACCAGGGAACTGATAATCCCGATGGTAGTGGATTTCCCTGCCCCGTTCGGCCCCAGAAGCGCGTAGAAATCACCGGCCTCTACTTTGAGATCTATCCCGCGCAGCGCCTGAACGCCGCCCGGATAGGTTTTTTTAAGCTGCTCAAGCTCAAGTGCAATCGCCATGAATTAAACTTACCTATAGTTCTGACACACGTTGTGTGGTTTCATTAAAAGTCGGGTTACCCTATAGTAGCGCAACGCAATTACTTGGTTACAGGCCGTTAACGTCCATGAATGACATAGATACACTCATCAGCAACAATGCACTATGGTCAAAGATGCTGGTTGAAGAAGACCCCGGATTTTTCGGGAAACTGGCGCAAGCGCAGAACCCGCGCTTTCTATGGATTGGATGTTCCGATAGCCGCGTACCGGCAGAACGCCTGACCGGTCTTGAGCCTGGCGAACTCTTTGTTCACCGTAACGTTGCCAACCTTGTCATTCATACCGATCTCAACTGCCTTTCTGTCGTTCAGTATGCCGTTGACGTGCTGGAAGTCGAGCACATCATCATCTGCGGACACTACGGCTGCGGCGGCGTGCAGGCGGCGGTCGAAAACCCGGAGCTGGGGTTAATCGATAACTGGCTGCTACACATCCGCGATATCTGGTTCAAACATAGCTCACTGCTGGGCGAAATGCCGCAGGAGCGTCGAATGGACACGCTCTGCGAGCTGAACGTGATGGAGCAGGTGTATAACCTGGGCCACTCTACCATCATGCAATCGGCGTGGAAGCGCGGGCAGAAAGTGTCGGTCCACGGCTGGGCGTACGGTATTCACGATGGCCTGCTGCGCAATCTGGAAGTGACCGCCACCAACCGCGAAACGCTGGAGCAGCGTTACCGTTCAGGCATTGCCAACCTCAAGCTAAAGCATATGAACCATAAATAAACGAAGCCGGGTGGCGGCTGCGCCTTACCCGGCCTACAGGTGTGCTCTATGTAGGCCCGGTAAGCGCAGCGCCACCGGGCAAAGACACTACTCGTCCAGAATCACTACTTTTCCGACATACGGCAGATGACGATAACGCTGCGCGTAATCAATGCCGTAGCCGACGACGAATTCGTCCGGAATCGAGAAGCCAACGAACTCCACCGGCACCTGCACTTCACGGCGCTCTGGCTTATCCAGCAGGGTGCAAATCGCCAGTGATTTAGGCTGACGCAGGCTCAGGATCTCGCGCACTTTAGAGAGCGTGTTGCCGGAGTCGATGATGTCCTCCACGATCAACACATCTTTGCCACGAATATCTTCATCCAGATCTTTCAGGATTTTCACATCACGGGTTGTGGACATGCCGCTGCCGTAGCTGGAGGCGGTCATAAAGTCGACCTCATGGGACACCTGCACTTCACGGCACAGGTCTGCCATGAACATGAAAGAGCCACGCAACAGACCAACCAGCACCATTTCGCTGCCGCTGTCCTTGTAATGTTCGGTGATTTGACGACCCAGTTCGGCGATACGCGCTTTGATCTCGGCTTCCGGGATCATCACTTCAACAGTATGTTTCATATTACTAACCATATGATTTTAATGAAAATCTCTCAATGCAGGTGAATGTATTTCCGGCATCGATACGCAAGCCAGCCATTATAACAGCAAATGGATAACCCTGGCGTATGAGTTATAAAAAGCAAATTTTGTGATTCCGATCACACTTGTTAATACCTATAATTAGTTGCTAGCAAATAATTAACAAAACTGACGAGTACACTTTCTATGGCTGAAACAAAAACTAAGCAGCCGCGTTTACTGGTGACATTAACAGCCGCGTTCGCAGCCTTCTGCGCGCTGTATTTGTTAATCGGTGGCGTCTGGCTGGTCGCTTTAGGCGGCTCCTGGTACTACCCGATTGCGGGTCTGGTTATGGTTGCCGTAACCGTTCTGCTGTTGCGTAGAAAACAATCCGCGCTGTGGCTGTATGCCGCTCTCCTCCTTGCCACGATGATCTGGGGCGTCTGGGAAGTCGGGTTCGACTTCTGGGCACTGACGCCGCGCAGCGACATCCTGGTCTTCTTTGGCATCTGGCTGATCCTGCCGTTCGTCTGGCGTCGCCTGATCGTGCCGTCCAGCGGTGCTGTGGCGGGTCTGGTTGTGGCCCTGCTGATAACCGGCGGCATTCTGACCTGGGCCGGTTTTAACGACCCGCAGGAGATCAACGGTACGCTGAACGCAGAATCCACGCCAGCTGCAGCTATCTCTCAGGTAGCGGACGGTGACTGGCCTGCGTATGGTCGTAACCAGGAAGGTCAACGCTACTCTCCGTTGAAGCAGATCAACGCGGATAACGTTAAAAACCTGAAGGAAGCCTGGGTATTCCGCACCGGCGACCTGAAAATGCCGAACGATCCGGGCGAGCTGACTAACGAAGTGACGCCGATTAAGGTTGGCGACATGCTTTATCTGTGTACGGCGCACCAGCGTCTGTTTGCGCTCGACGCGGCCACCGGTAAAGAGAAATGGCACTTCGATCCGCAGCTGAACTCCAATCCGTCCTTCCAGCACGTCACCTGCCGCGGCGTTTCCTACCACGAAGCGCGTGCCGATAATGCCAGCCCGGAAGTCATCGCCGACTGCCCTCGCCGCATTATGCTGCCGGTGAACGATGGCCGTCTGTTCGCAATTAACGCCGAAACGGGCAAGCTGTGCGAAACCTTTGCCAACAAAGGTATCCTGAACCTGCAGACCAACATGCCGGACACCACGCCGGGTCTGTATGAGCCAACCTCACCGCCAATCATCACCGATAAAACCATCGTGATTGCCGGTTCGGTAACGGATAACTTCTCCACGCGTGAAACCTCCGGCGTTATCCGTGGTTTCGACGTGAACACCGGTAAACTGCTGTGGGCCTTTGACCCGGGCGCGAAAGATCCAAACGCGATCCCGTCGGACGAGCACACCTTTACCTTTAACTCGCCAAACTCCTGGGCACCGGCCGCGTATGACGCGAAGCTGGACCTGGTCTACCTGCCGATGGGCGTCACCACCCCGGATATCTGGGGCGGTAACCGCACGCCGGAGCAGGAGCGTTACGCGAGCGCTATCGTGGCGCTGAACGCGACCACCGGCAAGCTGGCATGGAGCTATCAGACCGTACACCACGATCTGTGGGATATGGATATGCCGTCCCAGCCGACGCTGGCGGACATTACCGTTGACGGCAAAACCGTTCCAGTGATTTACGCTCCGGCCAAGACGGGCAACATCTTCGTGCTGGATCGCAGCAACGGTAAGCTGGTTGTGCCTGCGCCTGAAAAACCGGTTCCGCAGGGTGCCGCAAAAGGCGACTACGTCAGCAAAACGCAGCCGTTCTCTGACCTGAGCTTCCGTCCGAAGAAAGACCTCAGCGGTGCAGACATGTGGGGTGCCACCATGTTTGACCAGCTGGTGTGCCGCGTGATGTTCCATCAGCTGCGCTACGAAGGCATCTTCACGCCGCCGTCAGAGCAGGGCACGCTGGTTTTCCCGGGTAACCTGGGGATGTTCGAGTGGGGCGGTATCTCCGTCGACCCTAACCGTCAGGTGGCGATTGCTAACCCGATGGCGCTGCCGTTCGTTTCCCGCCTGATCCCACGCGGTCCGGGCAACCCAATGGAGCAGCCGAAAGACGCGAAAGGCAGCGGTACCGAAGCCGGCATCCAGCCGCAGTACGGCGTTCCGTATGGAGTGACGCTGAACCCGTTCCTGTCTCCGTTTGGTCTGCCGTGTAAACAGCCTGCCTGGGGTTACATCTCCGGTCTGGATCTGAAAACCAACCAGATCGTGTGGAAAAAACGTATTGGTACGCCACAGGACAGCATGCCGTTCCCGATGCCGGTTCCAGTGCCGTTCAATATGGGTATGCCAATGCTGGGTGGCCCGATTTCCACCGCCGGTAACGTGCTGTTCATCGCGGCAACCGCAGATAACTACCTGCGCGCGTACAACATGACCAACGGTGAGAAACTGTGGCAGGGCCGTCTGCCTGCCGGTGGACAAGCTACGCCGATGACCTATGAAGTGAATGGCAAGCAGTACGTTGTCATCTCTGCGGGCGGTCACGGTTCGTTTGGTACGAAGATGGGCGACTACATCGTCGCGTATGCGTTGCCTGACGAAAACAAGTAACTGAAAAGCCCGGTGGCGCTGCGCTTACCGGGCCTACGGGTGCCCTATGTAGGCCGGGTAAGGCGAAGCCGCCACCCGGCTTTTTTTATACGGTAAAACCCAGCATCATCCCCGTATCCTCATGCTCCAGCAGATGGCAGTGCGCCATGTAGGCAAACTCCTTCGGCGCGTCGTGGTCAAACTTCACCAGCACCTCGCTGACGCCGCCTTCCACCCTCACCGTGTCCTTCCAGCCCGCGCGGTGCGCATCCGGCGTTTTGCCGTTCTCAGAAAGAATGCGGAACTGGGTGCCGTGAATATGGAACGGGTGCAGCATCATGTCCCCTTCGCCTGAAATCACCCAGCGCTCAAACTGGCCCTTTGTCGCAGCAAACATCGGCGTGTTCATATCGAAAGCTTTACCGTTGATCCGGTTGGCGTTGTGGAAATCAAAGCCGTGACCGCCGTGATCCATACCGCCCATTTTGCCGTGGTCCATATTCATATGGCCCATCATTTGCCCGTGGTGCATCCCCGCCATGGCCTGGTTGCCGTATTTTTTCATCAGCGCCTGCATGCCCATCATGTCGAGCATCGGGTCCATGGAAAGCTGCAGCTTGCGCTGCGTGACTCCGTCAAGCGCAGGCAAAGCAGGAAGCGTGGTTAACGTGTCAGGTAGCGTGCCGGAAGCGGTCACCAGTAAAGGCTGAATACGCAGCACCGGATGCGGTTTATCGAACGGCGCAACGGCCATCCCCATCTGGCTGACCGGCAGGGTCACAAGGTCAAACGGCTTGCCGTCGCTGATGTCCACCAGCACCTCGAAGCGTTCGCCCATCAGCATCGGCAGCTCGCTCACCTTCACCGGCTCCGGCAGCAGGCCGCCGTCGCTCGCCACCACGTAGAGCGGGCGTTTGTCGCTGGCGGCAAAGTTCAGGGAGCGAGCATTACAGCCGTTAAGCAGACGCAGGCGCAGCCAGCCCTTCGGCGCGGCGTGCTGCGGATAGATCGCGCCGTTGGTCAGCAGCGTATCGCCAAACCAGCCTACCGCCGCACTCATCACGTCCAGCTGATAGTCAATTTGCCCGTCAGCGTTGAATTTCTTGTCCTGCACAATCACCGGAACATCGTCGATGCCCCACTGTTTCGGCAGGCGCAGCAGGCGGCTTTCGTCATCTTCAATCAGCACCAGTCCCGCCAGACCCATCGCCACCTGATGGCCCGTTTTGCCATGCTGATGCGGGTGGAACCAGCAGGTCGCCGCGCGCTGGTTCGGCGTAAAGGTCACGCTGCGTTTGCCGCCGGGTTTAATCACGCCCTGCGGACCGCCGTCTACCTCGCCCGGCACTTCCAGGCCGTGCCAGTGCAGCGTGGTTTCGTCAGCAAGCGTGTTATGAATATCCACCGTCACCGCTTTCCCTTTGCGCAGCTGAAGCGCCGGGCCGAGAAGGTTACCGTTATAGCCCCATGTTGTGGCGGTATTGGCCCCAAAGGTCGTTTTACCGGCCTGCACAACGAGCTGAATGCGGCTCCGGGCGTCTGCGGTGAGCAGATCGGGGATGGGTAAGGCGGGTCGGTCGGCCGCAAAGGCCGCTCGGCTCCACAGCGGTAATGCGCTGGCAACACCCAGCGCAACGGAATATTTTAAAAATTCACGACGTTGCATGTTCATTTCCTTATTTCCAGGCGGCGATCTTTTGAGCATAAACCCTCCCCTTACCGGAAGGTCAAGCACGGCAGGAATAATAAAGATCGTCGGCCTGGCATCAAGTATGCTAACGTTAATTTTCCGTGATGCAGTGGTAGAAACAATGAAGACGTTTTTCAGGACAATTTTGTTCGGCAGCCTGATGGCTATGTGCGCGAACAGCTATGCGCTAAGTGAAAATGAAGCGGAAGATATGGCTGATTTGACGGCAGTTTTTGTATTCCTGAAAAATGATTGTGGCTACCAGAATTTACCCAACGGGCAGATTCGCCGCGCACTGGTCTTTTTTGCCCAGCAGAACCAATGGGATCTCAGCAACTACGACAGCTTCGACATGAAGGCGCTCGGTGAAGACAGCTATCGCGACTTAAGCGGTATTGGCATCCCCACTGCAAAAAAATGCAAAGCGCTGGCACGCGATTCACTCAGCCTGCTCGCCTACGTGAAGTAACCTTCCCGACGCCCTTGTTGACCCTTTAACCGCTTCGGCGGTGATGTGTTGTGCCCCTTCTGCTGGATGTCATAGATGTTAAAGAAGGAGATGACAGCCCATGACCGAAAAAACGGTATGGCAAGAAACGCTGCATGACCAGTTTGGTCAGTATTTTGCCGTTGATAACGTGCTTTATCATGAGAAAACCGATCATCAGGATCTGATAATCTTCGAGAACGCCGCCTTTGGCCGCGTGATGGCGCTGGACGGCGTGGTGCAAACCACCGAGCGCGACGAGTTTATCTATCACGAAATGATGACCCACGTCCCGCTGCTGGCCCATGGCCACGCGAAGCACGTGCTGATCATCGGCGGCGGCGACGGCGCGATGCTGCGCGAAGTCTCTCGCCACCAAAGTGTCGAAACCATCACCATGGTGGAAATTGACGCGGGCGTGGTCTCGTTCTGCCGCCAGTACCTGCCGAACCACAACGCCGGCAGCTATGACGATCCGCGCTTCAATCTGGTTATCGACGATGGCGTCAATTTCGTCAACCAGACCGCACAAACCTTCGATGTGATTATCTCTGACTGCACCGATCCCATCGGCCCGGGCGCGTCGCTGTTTACGTCATCATTCTACGAGGGCTGTAAGCGCTGCCTGAATCCCGGCGGGATCTTCGTGGCGCAAAACGGGGTCTGCTTCCTGCAGCAGGATGAAGCCCTCGACAGCCACCGCAAGCTGAGCACCTACTTTGGCGACGTCAGCTTCTACCAGGCCGCGATCCCGACCTATTACGGCGGTATCATGACCTTTGCCTGGGCGAGCGACAACGAGGTGCTTCGCCACCTCTCGACCGAAATCATTCAGGCGCGCTTCCACCAGGCCGGCCTTAAATGTCGCTATTACAACCCGGCCGTGCATACCGCCGCGTTTGCCCTGCCGCAGTATCTGCAAGACGCACTGTCCTCAAAGGGGGTGAGCTAATTGAAAAAGCTGAAACTGCATGGCTTTAACAACCTGACGAAAAGCCTGAGTTTTTGTATTTACGATATCTGCTACGTCAAAACGGCAGAAGAACGCGATGGCTACATCGCCTATATCGACGAACTCTACAACGCCAACCGCCTGACGGAGATCCTGTCAGAAACCTGCTCGATTATAGGCGCCAATATTCTGAATATTGCCCGTCAGGACTATGAGCCACAGGGCGCGAGCGTCACCATTCTGGTGAGCGAAGAACCGGTCGATCCGAAGCTTATCGATAAAACCGAGCATCCGGGCCCGCTGCCGGAAGTGGTGGTCGCCCATCTCGATAAAAGCCATATCTGCGTGCACACCTATCCGGAGAGCCACCCGGAAGGCGGGCTGTGTACGTTCCGCGCCGACATCGAGGTGTCGACCTGCGGCGTTATCTCGCCGCTGAACGCGCTGAACTATTTAATCCACCAGCTGGAATCCGATATCGTCACGATTGATTATCGCGTGCGCGGTTTTACCCGCGATATCAACGGTATGAAGCATTTCATCGATCACGAAATCAACTCCATTCAGAACTTTATGTCCGAGGACATGAAATCGCTGTACGACATGATGGACGTGAACGTGTACCAGGAGAACATCTTCCACACCAAGATGCTGCTCAAGGAGTTCAACCTGAAACACTATATGTTCCATACCCGCCCGGAAGATCTGAGCGAAGAAGAGCGTAAGGCCATCACGGACCTGCTCTGGAAAGAGATGCGCGAAATCTACTACGGCCGAAATATTCCGGTCGTGTAAAAGCAAACCGGAGCAGGGATGCTCCGGTCTGTTATTTCTGTTTCATAAAATCGCGGTATGCGTTCACTACCTGAAGGAAGTCTTCCACGCCGCACATCGACAGGCTCTCTTCGTCGTAGTAGCTCATCCCCTCTTCCATCTCGTCACCTGAAAACTCAAGCTGATTGGCCCGGACCATCACCTCTTCGCCGTCCATCCACAGCGTGTATTCATGCCCGGCGCGCTGCCAGGAGCGCTCACTGCCTTTCACCGTATCTGCCGCCTGTTCAACTTCATCAAGAAGCGCAAGATTCTCTTTCACCTCTTCGTTAAACCAGTGTCCTACGGCTTCGTGGCCCATCGACATACGCACTTTCACCACTCCGGTGATGTCGCGCAGAAATTCGTAATCCATAGCGTTTTCCTCTGCAAAGCCATTAAGGTAATTATCGCAGCAGCGAGGAAGAAAAAAAGCGTGAGAGGTGGGAGGAATGAAAATAAAAAGGTGAGAGCAAGACCCTGCGGCCTGATGCCCTCACCCCGTCCCTCTCCCACGGGAGAGGGTGCAAACACTAAAAACCGTCTCATAGAGACGGTTTTGCTGTTTATACCGCGGTCTGGAAGATCACCCCGTCAGCCTTCTCGGTGTACTGAGAGAGCTGGTCGAAGTTCAGATAGCGATAGGTATCCACCGCGGTCTTATCCACCTGAGCCACAAAGGTCTGGTACTCTTCCGGCGTTGGCAGTTTGCCAATCAGCGCCGCAACCGCCGCCAGCTCCGCAGAGGCCAGGAAGACGTTTGCACCGGTACCTAAACGGTTCGGGAAGTTACGGGTTGAGGTGGACACCACCGTCGCACCGTCAGCCACGCGCGCCTGGTTGCCCATGCACAGGGAACAGCCAGGGATTTCGATACGCGCACCGCTCTTACCAAACACGCTGTAGTAGCCCTCTTCGGTCAGCTGAGCCGCATCCATACGGGTTGGCGGCGCCACCCACAGGCGGGTTGGCAGCTGGCCCTTATGGGTATCCAGCAGCTTACCGGCAGCACGGAAGTGGCCGATGTTGGTCATGCAGGAACCGATGAACACTTCGTCGATCTTCTCACCCTGCACCGCAGACAGCGGACGCGCGTCGTCCGGATCGTTAGGCGCGCACAGGATCGGCTCTTTGATATCCGCCAGATCGATATCGATCACCGCCGCGTACTCTGCGTCGGCGTCGGCTTCCAGCAGCTGCGGATCCGCCAGCCATTTTTCCATGCCCTGGATACGACGCTCCAGCGTACGACGGTCGCCGTAGCCTTCCGCAATCATCCACTTCAGCAGCACGATGTTGGAGGTCAGGTACTCTTCAATTGGCGCCTGGTTCAGCTTGATGGTACAGCCCGCAGCAGAACGCTCGGCGGAGGCATCGGTCAGCTCGAACGCTTGCTCAACCTTCAGATCCGGCAGACCTTCAATCTCCAGGATGCGGCCAGAGAAGATGTTTTTCTTGCCCTTCTTCTCAACGGTCAGCAGGCCCTGTTTGATCGCATACAGCGGGATCGCGTGAACCAGGTCGCGCAGGGTGATGCCCGGCTGCATTTTGCCTTTGAAGCGCACCAGCACCGATTCCGGCATATCCAGCGGCATCACGCCGGTCGCGGCAGCAAACGCCACCAGACCGGAGCCCGCCGGGAAAGAAATACCGATTGGGAAACGGGTGTGAGAGTCACCGCCGGTGCCCACGGTATCCGGCAGCAGCATGCGGTTCAGCCAGGAGTGGATGACGCCGTCACCCGGACGCAGAGAGACGCCGCCGCGGTTCATGATGAAGTCAGGCAGCGTGTGGTGCGTGGTCACGTCAACCGGCTTCGGATACGCCGCCGTGTGGCAGAAGGACTGCATTACCAGGTCAGAGGAGAAGCCCAGGCACGCCAGGTCTTTCAGCTCATCACGAGTCATTGGGCCGGTGGTATCCTGAGAGCCCACGGAGGTCATTTTCGGTTCGCAGTATGCGCCAGGACGAATACCGGCTACGCCGCACGCGCGGCCAACCATTTTCTGCGCCAGCGAGTAACCGCGGCTGCTCTCCGCCACGTCTTTCGCCTGACGGAATACGTCGGAGTGCGGCAGACCCAGCGCTTCACGCGCTTTGGTGGTCAGGCCACGGCCGATGATCAGCGGGATACGGCCACCGGCGCGCACTTCGTCGATCAGCACGTCGGTTTTCAGCTCGAAGCTTGCCAGCAGCTCGTTGGTTTCGTGGTTGCGCACTTCGCCTTTGAACGGGTAAACGTCAATCACGTCGCCCATGTTCAGGTTGGATACATCCACCTCGATCGGCAGCGCGCCCGCATCTTCCATGGTATTGAAGAAGATAGGGGCAATTTTGCCGCCCAGGCACAGGCCGCCGCCGCGCTTGTTCGGCACGTGAGGGATATCGTCGCCCATGAACCACAGCACGGAGTTGGTCGCGGACTTACGGGAAGAACCGGTACCCACAACGTCGCCCACGTAGGCCAGCGGGTAACCTTTTTTCTGCAGGGCTTCGATCTGTTTGATCGGGCCAACGCTGCCCGGCTGATCCGGCTCGATCCCTTCACGGGCGTTTTTCAGCATCGCCAGCGCGTGCAGAGGGATATCCGGGCGAGACCATGCGTCCGGGGCCGGAGAGAGATCATCGGTGTTGGTTTCACCGGTCACTTTGAAGACGGTAACGGTGATTTTTTCAGCCAGCTCAGGACGGTTCAGGAACCATTCGGCATCTGCCCACGCCTGCATCACCTGCTTCGCGTAAGCGTTGCCCGCTTTGGCTTTCTCTTCTACATCGTAGAAGTTATCGAACATCAGCAGCGTTGTAGAGAGCGCTTTAGCGGCAATTGGCGCCAGCTTTTCATTGTCCAGCGCGTCAATCAGCGGATGAATGTTGTAACCACCCTGCATGGTGCCGAGCAGTTCAATCGCTTTTTCAGGAGTAACCAGCGGGGAGGTGGCTTCGCCTTTGGCGATAGCGGCAAGGAATCCGGCTTTAACGTAGGCAGCTTCATCTACGCCAGGCGGTACGCGGTTGATCAACAGATCTAACAGGAATTCTTCTTCGCCCTTAGGCGGGTTCTTCAGCAGCTCGACGAGCGCGGCCATTTGGGTTGCATCTAAAGGTTTGGGTACAATTCCCTCGGCGGCACGTTCTGCTACGTGCTTACGGTATTCTTCTAGCACGACGGTTCTCCTCGCTCTCATTGTCATATGCGGCCGGCGTTCTCTTCACGCTCCTGTGAGACAGCAGTTTGTAGGGTAAATGCCCGATACCGCGTCGGGCAGCATAGCAGGATTTCTGCACAGTGTTAATCCGTTTACAAAAAAGCAACATTAAATAATTTGCTGAATCGTTAAGGATGGTATAGCGCGGGGACGAGGCAAATTTAAGGTACAAAAAAACCGCCTGATAGCGGTTAATTTGTTGCCTTGCGGTGGTAGCACACCGGGCTGGCAGTTTTGCGGCAAAACCCCAACTCAGCGAATTTTGCTCTCCATCCTATCGACTTGCAAGGTGATTTTTTTATTCTGCGCAGCGCCTTCCCATCTTGGATGAAAGCTTATGTAAATGCATTTTTACCCTTCTTAAGATCCTTTGAAACTACTACTCTTTTTCTCGGCCTGCTTCGCTGGTGTAGCAACCAGTCACCGGGCCCGGGAGCAGTTCCGTAACCTACGTGGCAAAACCCCAATTTGCCTGGTTCTGTCTTTCCCGGTGGAGAATGAACCCGCGTAGCCTGTACAGGAACGCACGCAATGGAGATGCGAATCACTGCGCTGATCGTTGTGACCGGTTTACTGCTAACCGCACTGCATGGTGGCTGGAACATATCCGACATCACGGTGCTGTTTGTCGTTAACCTCGGCAACTAGCTGCTGGCCGCTCGCAAGAGCGGCCTTCTGAATGTCCTACGGCTTTTCCGCCAGCAGGTATAATTGTGTAATAAATGCACACACTCTTTATCCGGACGCACCGGGTCGTTTCCCAAGAAAAGTCAAAACTGTAATACACGGGTGAATAATACTCGCGGCAACAAGAACGCCTCACGGCACAGCGCCTGTCTCGTTGGAGTCATTTTATGAAGTTGCCCTTTAAGCCACATCTGCTGGTCCTTCTCTGCAGTGCCGGTCTGTTTGCCGCCTCAGGCGTTATGCTCGTTAAAAGTCGTGCAACGGTACCCGCAGCATTTGCCCCCGTCGCACAACAGCCGGTCGTCGCCCAACCCGCGCCTATCGTCACGCCTGTTTACTCTGCCGCGCAGATCGATCAGTGGGTCGCCCCTGTCGCGCTCTATCCGGATGCGCTGCTGTCGCAAATATTAATGGCCTCGACCTATCCGTCTAACGTCATTCAGGCGGCGCAGTGGTCAAAAGATAATCCCAAAATGCAGGGCGATGCCGCTATCCAGGCCGTTGCGGGCCAGCCGTGGGACCCAAGCGTGAAGTCGCTGGTTGCCTTCCCTCAGCTGATGTCGCTGATGGGGGAAAATCCGCCGTGGGTACAAAATCTTGGCGATGCCTTTCTCGCGCAGCCAAAAGATGTGATGGATTCGGTCCAACGTCTGCGCTTGCTGGCGCAGCAAACCGGAGCGCTCAAGTCCACGCCGCAGCAGACGGTGACCACCGAAACTAAACCCGCACCGGCTAAAGCTGCCGCCAGCGAATCGACCACCACCACCGCAAGCCCAACGGTGATCAAAATCGAATCCGCCGATCCGCAGGTGATATATGTCCCCACCTATAATCCGAACGCGGTTTACGGGACATGGCCAAACACGGCCTACCCGCCAACCTATCTTCCCCCTTCGCCCGGGGAGCAGTTTGGCAACAGCTTCGTCAAGGGCTTAGGCTTCAGCCTGGGCGTGGCGACCACCTATGCCATCTTTAGCAATATTGACTGGGATGATGATGATGACTGGGATCATCACCATCACGACGACGACTGGGATCATCACGGTGGCTATAATCGCAACGGCGATAACAACATCAATATTAACGTTAATAATTTCAATAAAATCAGCGGTCAGCATCTTACTGACGCTAACCTCACCTGGCAGCACAACCCGGCCTATCGTGAAGGGGTCCCGTATCCAAATGCTCAGCTGAATAATCGCTTCCACTCTACAAATACGGCAACCGGGCTGAGCGCGACGCAGCAAAAACCCGTCAACCGCGACAACCAGCGTCAGGCCGCTCTGAGCCAGATGGAGAAATCGACCGGAAAAACATTCCCACAGACGGCACGTCCCGGCACCAAAGATGCCCAGCGTCTGGCCTCAGGCCAGCAGCTCAGGCAAATTTCCCAGCGCAACAACTACCGTGGTTACGACACCAGACCGCAGACGGCGAAGCGGAGCACCGCGCAGCAGCGAGAAAACCGCCAGACCACTGAGAAACGGATAACGCAACCGGTACAGCAGCGGAATATCCAGCAGCGAACCAGCCGGGCCAACGCGCTAAGCGGCAACGACAGCCGCTCAGCCAGCTGGCAAGCGCAGCAGCAGCGGGGCGTTCAGAGCCGACAGCTGTCAGCCCGTAATCAGCAGCCTCGGCAGGTCGGTGCTGGCCGCGCCGAACACCGCGAATTCCGTCATCGTTAAGGGAACCGACATGAAAAGTAAACTGCTCAGTGGAATGGTGTTATTCATGGTCTCAGCCGCCGCGATGGCCCAGCAATCCTTTAGCACGCCAGAGAAGGCGACCGATGCGCTGGTCAGCGCCATCAGCACTCAAAATGAAACCGCGATGAATAGCCTGCTTGGAGAAAACTGGCGCGATTTTCTGCCGCCAGAGGGGGTCGATCCTGATGCCGTCGATCGCTTCCTGCGTGACTGGAAGGTTCGTCATAACACCGTTATCGATGGCGACACGGCCCACCTCGTTGTCGGTGACGGGGGCTGGCAGCTGCCTGTGCCGGTAATCAAAGTCGCCTCCGGCTGGCAATTTGACATCAGGGAAGCCGCTGAGGAGATCCTGACGCGCGAAATCGGACGCAATGAACTCGCGGCTATTGAAGCCCTGCACGCCTATGTTGACGCCCAGCAACGCTATTTTGCGATGAACCAGAAGTATGCGCAGAAGATTGTCAGCTCAGACGGCAAAAAGGATGGCCTCTACTGGCCTGCGCAACCCGGTGAAGCCCCTAGCCCGCTTGGTCCGGCGTTCAGTCCGCAAGAACCCGGTACGGGCTATCACGGGTACAGGTTCCGCATCCTGCCGGAGAGCAACGGCTTTGCAATGGTCGCCTGGCCCGTTACATACGGGCAAACGGGCGTCATGAGCTTCGTAATTAATCAGAGCGACAGGGTATACCAGAGCGATCTCGGCAGCGATTCAGCGCATAAAGCAAATGCACTCACCGCGTACCGGCCGGATAAAAGCTGGCAACCTGTCGCCCCATAAGACAGGCAGGCCGGGTCAGGCGAAGCCGCGCCCGGCTGTTTTCTTACAGAATGTTGGCGACAGACTTCGCCAGCTGCGCTTCCAGAACCGGTTTCGCCTCTTCGAACTTCAGGTTCACCTTGTTGGCATTAGACACCACGCGGGTCTGATACTTCGCGCGATCGCCCTGCTCGCTGCTGGTCTGCAGCTTCACGCCCGACGTGCCCTGACGCAGTGCTGCAATATTATCAGTCGTCACTTTCGCTTTGCTACGCTCGGAGATCTGCAGGTCGGTGACCATGGTGTAGTTCACGTCTTCCACCATTGCGTCAGCCGCCATGCCGATCAGACCGGCCGCCAGGCCCACGCCCAGCGCTGCGCCGGAAGAGTTGCTGTTGTAAGCCGTGATGCCAGCGCCCAGTGCAGCGCCCACGGCGGCACCTTCATAGCCGGTTTTCAGGTAGCCCTGCGCTTCACGCAGATCCATTTTGTCGGCTTTGAGAACGTTAGCCTGTACCCAGTAATAGGCACCGTCAGGTGAGCTGGTGACTTTATAGCCCTTCGCCGTCAGGTCGTTGGCCAGCAGGGTCTGCAGGTTACTCATGTCCTTATCGGAGGTGTTTTTAACCTGAATATAGACAGTTTTCTCATTAGAAGGCTCAAGCCAGACGGTTTCGCTCATCTGGGTTTTCACCTCCAGATTACGTTTCTTCACCGCCGTTGTTACCGCACCGCACCCTGTCAGCGTCATCGCTGCTGCCACTAAGCCAATCACCGCAACTTCCTTCAAAGACATACCTTTTCCTTTTTTCGTGTAATAAAGAGCCCAGAACCTCAAAACCGCGCGGCCAGTAGCCACACAATGGAGAAAAAGGTATCGGCAGATGAAAGGAATTTTTTAGTGGAAATATCAATGAGATGACTACCAGATCGGGTAGTTTTCAGGCAAAAAAAAACGCCTCCGAAGAGGCGTCTGGTAAGCAGAAGAAACTTATTTCTTCTTCGCTTTGGCGTTTGGCAGGTCGGTGATGCTACCTTCGAACACTTCTGCCGCCAGGCCCACGGACTCGTGCAGAGTCGGGTGAGCGTGGATGGTCAGCGCGATGTCTTCCGCATCGCAGCCCATTTCGATAGCCAGACCGATTTCACCCAGCAGCTCGCCGCCGTTGGTACCGACAATCGCACCACCGATCACGCGGTGAGTCTCTTTGTCGAAGATCAGTTTGGTCACGCCATCCGCGCAATCGGAAGCGATAGCACGGCCAGAAGCAGCCCACGGGAAGGTGGCGGTTTCGTAGCTGATGCCTTTCTCTTTCGCTTCTTTTTCGGTCAGACCCACCCAGGCAACTTCTGGCTCGGTGTAGGCGATTGATGGGATCACCTTCGGATCGAAGTAGTGCTTCATGCCGGCGATAACTTCGGCGGCAACGTGACCTTCGTGAACACCTTTGTGCGCCAGCATTGGCTGACCGACGATATCGCCGATAGCAAAGATGTGCGGCACGTTGGTGCGCAGCTGCTTGTCAACGCGGATGAAGCCACGGTCGTCCACTTCCACGCCAGCTGCGCCAGCGTTGAGGTTTTTACCGTTCGGCACGCGGCCGATTGCTACCAGCACGGCGTCGTAACGCTGCGCTTCAGCAGGGGCTTTTTTGCCTTCCATGGAAACGTAAATACCGTCTTCTTTCGCTTCAACGGCAGTCACTTTGGTTTCCAGCATCAGGTTGAACTTCTTGCTGATGCGCTTGGTGAAGACCTTAACGATGTCTTTGTCTGCCGCCGGGATAACCTGGTCGAACATTTCAACCACGTCGATCTCTGAACCCAGCGCATGGTACACGGTACCCATTTCCAGACCGATGATACCGCCGCCCATAACCAGCAGACGCTTCGGCACTTCTTTCAGCTCCAGCGCATCGGTGGAATCCCACACGCGTGGATCTTCATGTGGAATGAATGGCAGTTCAATTGGGCGAGAGCCTGCCGCGATGATCGCGTTGTCGAATTTGATCACGGTTTTGCCGTTTTCGCCTTCCACTTCCAGGGTGTTCGCACCGGTGAATTTACCCAGACCGTTTACCACTTTCACTTTACGGCCTTTGGCCATACCCGCCAGACCGCCGGTCAGCTGAGTGATAACTTTCTCTTTCCAGGTACGAATTTTGTCGATATCGGTTTTCGGCTCGCCGAAGACGATACCGTGGTCAGCCAGCGCTTTGGCTTCTTCGATAACTTTCGCTACGTGCAGCAGCGCTTTAGAAGGGATACAGCCGACGTTCAGACAAACACCGCCGAGGGTGCTGTAACGTTCTACGATGACGGTTTCCAGACCTAAATCCGCCGCGCGGAACGCTGCGGAGTAACCTGCCGGGCCTGCCCCAAGTACTACGACCTGAGTTTTGATTTCTGTGCTCATCATGACCTCTTAATTTATACCCGTCGTCCACCGGGTCGTTCTATCCGCTCGTATTTTACAAAATTGTTAACAATTTTGAAACAACAAACGGCTCACGAATTATCGCTTTCGCCAATAACCTCACAAACCTCATGAGCTTATCAGAAAAAAGCCGGCCGATTGGCCGGCTTTTCGATTACATCACCAGGCGGCGAATGTCGCTCAGGGTGTTGTTGATGATGGTGATAAAGCGCGCACCATCAGCACCGTCGATCACGCGGTGGTCGAAGGACAGAGAGATTGGCATCATCAGACGCGGCACGAACTCTTTGCCATTCCACACCGGCTCCATCGCGGACTTGGACACACCGAGGATCGCCACTTCCGGCGCGTTCACAATCGGCGCGAAGTGGGTGGTACCCAGGCCGCCGATGCTGGAGATAGTGAAGCAGCCGCCCTGCATTTCGCCGGCAGTCAGCTTACCATCGCGCGCTTTCTTGGAGATGGTGGTCAGTTCACGGGACAGCTCGGTAATGCTCTTCTTGTTCACGTCTTTGAAGACCGGAACAACCAGACCATTTGGCGTATCAACCGCAACACCGATGTTGATGTATTTCTTCAGCGTCAGCTTCTGGCCGTCTTCGGACAGGGAGCTGTTGAAGCGTGGCATCTGTTCCAGAGCCGCAGCAACCGCTTTCATGATGAAGACCACTGGGGTGAATTTCACGTCCAGTTTGCGCTTCTCAGCTTCGGCGTTCTGCTGTTTACGGAACGCTTCCAGATCGGTGATATCGGTCTTATCGAAGTGCGTAACGTGTGGGATCATCACCCAGTTACGGCTCAGGTTAGCACCAGAGATTTTCTGGATGCGGCCCAGCTCCACTTCTTCGATTTCGCCGAACTTGCTGAAGTCGACTTTCGGCCATGGCAGCATGCCCGGGATACCGCCACCGGCGGCTGCAGCTGGTGCAGCTTCGGCGCGTTTCACCGCGTCTTTCACGTAGGTCTGAACGTCTTCGCGCAGGATACGACCCTTACGGCCGGTTCCTTTCACTTTCGCCAGGTTCACACCGAATTCGCGCGCCAGGCGACGAATCAGCGGGGTCGCGTGGACGTAAGCGTCATTTTCAGCGAACTCAGATTTCTCTGCTTTAGCAGCAGGGGCAGCGGCTGGTTTAGCAGCCTGAGCCGGTGCAGCAGCCGGTGCTGGAGCAGCCGCGGCAGCCGGAGCTGCGGCAGGCGCAGCGCCTTCCACTTCGAAGACCATGATCAGAGAGCCGGTAGACACTTTGTCGCCGGTGCTGATTTTGATCTCTTTAACGGTACCCGCGAACGGCGCAGGGACTTCCATGGAAGCCTTATCGCCTTCAACGGTGATCAGCGACTGTTCAGCGGCAACTTTGTCGCCCACTTTCACCATCACTTCGGTGACTTCAACTTCGTCACCGCCGATGTCCGGTACGTTAACGTCTTTCGCGCCGCCAGCAGCTGCTGGTGCAGCAGCCGGAGCCGGAGCAGCGGCCTGTGCTGGCGCAGCGGCAGGTGCAGCACCCGCCACTTCGAAGATCATGATAAGCGACCCGGTAGACACTTTGTCGCCAGTGTTGATCTTGATCTCTTTAACGGTACCGGCGAACGGAGCCGGCACTTCCATAGAGGCTTTGTCGCCTTCTACGGTGATCAGTGACTGCTCGGCCGCAACGGTGTCGCCCACTTTCACCAGGATTTCAGTGACTTCAACTTCGTCACCGCCGATGTCAGGCACGTTGACTTCTTTCGCTGCCGCGGCAGCTGCTGGAGCAGCGGCGGCCGGAGCGGCTTCTTCCTTCTCTTCCTGCGCAGGTGCAGCTGCTGCTGCACCGTCGGCGGAATCGAAAATCATGATCAGTTTGCCGGTCTCGGTTTTATCGCCAACAGAGACTTTGATCTCTTTAACGATGCCAGCCTGAGGAGACGGGACTTCCATAGAGGCTTTGTCGCCTTCTACGGTGATCAGCGACTGTTCAGCTTCAACCTTGTCGCCTACTTTGACCAGGATCTCGGTGATTTCAACTTCATCAGCCCCGATGTCCGGTACATTGATTTCGATAGCCATTATTCTTTTACCTCTTACGCCAGACGCGGGTTAACTTTTTCTGCATCGATGTTGAATTTGGTGATTGCGTCCGCAACCACTTTCTTATCGATTTCGCCACGTTTAGCCAGTTCGCCCAGTGCTGCTACAACCACGTAAGAAGCATCAACTTCGAAGTGGTGACGCAGGTTTTCGCGGCTGTCAGAACGACCGAAGCCGTCGGTACCAAGAACGCGATAATCATCAGCTGGAACGTAAGTACGAACCTGCTCAGCGAACAGTTTCATATAGTCAGTCGACGCCACCGCTGGCGCGTCGTTCATCACCTGAGCGATGTACGGAACGCGCGGGGTTTCCATTGGGTGCAGCATGTTCCAACGCTCACAATCCTGGCCATCACGCGCCAGCTCAGTGAAGGAGGTCACAGAGTACACGTCGGAACCCACGCCGTAGTCTTTCGCCAGGATCTGTGCGGCTTCACGTACGTGACGCAGGATAGAGCCGGAGCCCAGCAGCTGAACTTTACCTTTGCTACCTTCGAGGGTTTCGAGTTTGTAGATACCTTTACGGATACCTTCCTCGGCACCTGCTGGCATTGCCGGCATGTGGTAGTTTTCGTTCAGGGTGGTGATGTAGTAGTAAATGTTCTCTTGCGCTTCACCGTACATGCGGGTCAGACCGTCATGCATGATGACTGCCACTTCGTACGCGTAAGACGGGTCGTAAGAGATACAGTTAGGGATAGTCAGAGACTGAATGTGGCTGTGGCCATCTTCGTGCTGCAGACCTTCACCGTTCAGGGTCGTACGACCGGAAGTACCACCTACCAGGAAGCCGCGAGCCTGCTGGTCGCCAGCCTGCCAGCACAGGTCACCGATACGCTGGAACCCGAACATGGAGTAGTAGATGTAGAACGGGATCATCGGCAGGTTGTTGGTGCTGTAAGAGGTCGCAGCAGCCAGCCAGGATGCGCCTGCGCCCAGCTCGTTGATACCTTCCTGCAGGATCTGACCTTTCTCGTCTTCTTTGTAGTATGCAACCTGCTCACGGTCCTGCGGGGTGTACTGCTGGCCGTTCGGGCTGTAGATACCGATCTGACGGAACAGACCTTCCATACCGAAGGTACGCGCTTCGTCGGCGATGATTGGAACCAGACGATCTTTGATCGACTTGTTCTTCAGCATCACGTTCAGGGCACGAACGAAAGCGATAGTGGTAGAGATCTCTTTGTTCTGCTCTTCCAGCAGCTGAGAGAAGTCTTCCAGCGCAGGCAGTTCCAGCTTCTCGGTGAAGTTTGGCTGACGAGCTGGCAGGTAGCCTTTCAGCGCCTGACGACGTTCGTGCAGGTACTTGTGCTCTTCAGAACCTTCCGGGAAGGTGATGTAAGACAGGTTTTCTACCTGCTCATCGGTCACTGGAACGTTGAAACGGTCGCGGATATAACGCACGCCGTCCATGTTCATTTTCTTAACCTGGTGAGCGATGTTTTTACCTTCTGCGGTATCACCCATGCCGTAACCTTTAATGGTATGGGCCAGGATTACGGTCGCTTTACCTTTGGTTTCCTGCGCTTTTTTCAGTGCAGCGTAGACTTTCTTCGGATCGTGACCACCGCGGTTCAGGGCCCAGATCTGCTCGTCAGTCCAGTCTGCAACCAGCGCTGCGGTTTCAGGATATTTGCCGAAGAAGTGCTCACGAACGTAGGCACCGTCTTTGGATTTGAAGGTCTGGTAGTCACCGTCAACGGTTTCGTTCATCAGTTGGATCAGCTTACCGCTGGTGTCTTTACGCAGCAGCTCATCCCAACGACCGCCCCACATGACCTTGATCACGTTCCAGCCAGCACCTGCGAAGATGCCTTCCAGTTCGTTGATGATCTTGCCGTTGCCGGTTACCGGACCATCCAGACGCTGCAGGTTACAGTTGATGATGAAGCACAGGTTGTCCAGCTTCTCACGGGTAGCGATGGTGATCGCACCTTTGGATTCTGGCTCATCCATTTCGCCGTCGCCCAGGAAGGCGTAAACGGTCTGCTCGGAGGTGTCTTTCAGACCACGGTGTTCCAGGTATTTCAGGAATTTAGCCTGATAGATCGCACCGATTGGGCCCAGACCCATAGATACGGTCGGGAACTGCCAGAATTCAGGCATCAGTTTAGGGTGCGGGTAAGAAGACAGACCTTTACCGTGAACTTCCTGACGGAAGTTGTTCATCTGCTCTTCAGTCAGACGACCTTCCAGGAAGGCACGTGCATAGATGCCCGGAGAGATGTGGCCCTGGAAGTACACCAGGTCGCCGCCGTCTTTCTCGTTCGCTGCACGGAAGAAGTGGTTGAAGCACACTTCGTAAACGGTTGCAGAAGACTGGAAGGACGCCATGTGGCCACCCAGTTCCAGGTCTTTTTTGGATGCGCGCAGAACGGTCATGATGGCGTTCCAGCGGATTGCAGAACGGATACGACGTTCCAGATCCAGATTGCCCGGGTATTCCGGTTCGTCTTCGACGGCAATCGTGTTTACGTAGTTGTTAGCCCCTGCACCTGCAGCCACTTTCACGCCGCCTTTGCGCGCTTCTGAAAGCAGCTGATCAATCAGATACTGAGCGCGCTCAACACCTTCTTCACGGATGACCGATTCGATCGCCTGTAGCCAGTCGCGAGTTTCGATCGGATCCACGTCATTTTGGAGACGTTCTGACATGGGGGTATTCCTTATCTATCTAATACGTTGATTTGTCTGGAACCTGTCCCATTGTATTTTCGCCAGAAAACACAATAAGACAGGTTCTGCGTTTAGTTGCCGCGCTCTAAAATTTCTGGCGCTTAATCCTTTCGTTGCTGTATGCGGCGTAATGAACGTTCGCGACGCGATTGTTCACGGCTGCGGTCCAGCAAGATTTCCTCAATGAAAGCCAGATGGCGGTGCGACGCTTCGCGCGCCTGCTCCGGTTCCCCGGCCATTATCGCCTCGAATACTCGGGTGCGATGGTTGCTTACCAGCGGGAGCATGTCCCTACGGGCATACAACAATTCAAAATTCTGACGAACGTTCTGGGCCAGCATGGGCTCCATGCAGCGTAGCAGATGGAGGAGCACCACGTTGTGCGCCGCTTCGGTGACGGCAATTTGATACTGGACAACGGCGCTGGATTCGGCGTCTAAATCGCCGGACTGCTGTGCCCGTTCAATGGCCTGATGCAGCTCGCGGATACGCACGCGATCTTCATCATTGCTGCGAAGGGCGGCGTAATAGGCCGCGATACCTTCAAGCGCGTGACGGGTCTCAAGCAGATCAAACTGGGATTCTGGGTGGTCAGAGAGAAGTTCTACCAGCGGGTCGCTGAAGCTCTGCCACAGGCTGTTTTGCACAAAGGTTCCGCCGCCCTGGCGACGAAGCAGCAAGCCCTTTGCTTCGAGGCGTTGAATCGCCTCACGCAGAGAGGGGCGTGAAACGTCGAACTGTTTTGCCAGCTCGCGTTCTGGCGGGAGTTTCTCGCCCGGGCGCAGTGTCCCTTCGAGGATTAAAAACTCCAGCTGCTGCTCAATCACATCAGATAGTTTTGGTTGGCGAATTTTGCTGTAGGCCATATTCCCTGTCTTACGCCTTTTTGCCCGGAGTCAATTGGTCTTACCAATTTCAAGTTCGTATCGCTAAAGTAACAAAGTATTCACCTTCTGTCCATATTGGTTTTGATTGAAATCAGTAAACCCTGCACATTTTAACAACCTTACAGAAATAACGTTTCAGAAATGTAACTTTGCACAAATGAGTTGATTACCACCAAAGAGGCAGTTTTAACCTTAATGAAACGAGGGTTTTTGCAATCTGAAGCGATTCAACATGGCAAATCATGAAAATTCGCCCACTTATGGAGCATTTCTATTCTATAGGTTGGGAAAGGACGCGTTAGCGGGGCAATTTACAAATGCTCTCTTTTTATTCAAGTCGTCATCGACCCTTCATAAAGCAGGTGCATTCACAGGCGCTTACCACTATTCTTGCGCTTACGGAAGTCATCTCCGCTTTTTTCGGTCTCGTTAACCGTAAAGAATTAAATACAGAATATGGACTTTCATAATTACACACGCATAGCGTGAACATAACAACCACACACGAGGTTTCACATGGAAGCTCAACAGCATGGCGATCAGCTAAAGCGCGGCCTTAAAAACCGCCACATACAGCTCATCGCACTGGGCGGCGCTATTGGTACCGGCCTGTTTCTGGGCAGCGCATCCGTTATCCAGTCAGCCGGTCCCGGCATTATTTTGGGTTACGCGATTGCCGGTTTTATTGCGTTTCTGATTATGCGCCAGTTAGGTGAAATGGTTGTAGAAGAGCCTGTAGCAGGCTCATTCAGCCACTTTGCCTATAAGTACTGGGGCAGCTTTGCCGGTTTCGCATCGGGCTGGAACTACTGGGTGCTGTACGTTCTGGTTGCCATGGCCGAACTGACGGCCGTCGGTAAATACATCCAGTTCTGGTATCCGGAGATCCCCACCTGGGCGTCCGCCGCGGCCTTCTTCGTCCTGATCAACGCCATCAACCTTACCAACGTAAAAGTGTTTGGTGAGATGGAGTTTTGGTTCGCCATCATTAAGGTGGTTGCCGTTGTGGCGATGATCCTCTTCGGCGGCTGGCTGCTGTTCAGCGGCAACGGCGGCCCGCAGGCCACCGTGCGCAACCTCTGGGAACAGGGCGGATTCCTGCCTCACGGCATGACCGGCCTGGTAATGATGATGGCCATCATCATGTTCTCCTTCGGTGGTCTTGAGCTGGTGGGGATTACCGCCGCGGAAGCCGATAATCCGGAGCAGAGTATCCCGAAAGCGACTAACCAGGTTATCTACCGCATCCTGATCTTCTACGTGGGCTCGCTGGCCGTGCTGCTCTCCCTGCTGCCGTGGACCCGCGTGACCGCCGACACCAGCCCGTTTGTTCTGATCTTCCACGAGCTGGGCGACACCTTTGTGGCAAACGCACTCAACGTGGTTGTTCTGACCGCGGCGCTGTCCGTTTATAACAGCTGCGTATACTGCAACAGCCGCATGCTGTTCGGTCTGGCTCAGCAGGGCAACGCCCCGAAAGCGCTGCTCAACGTCGACAAACGCGGCGTGCCGGTGAACACCATTATTGTGTCTGCAGTGGTTACGGCGCTCTGCGTGCTGATTAACTACCTGGCGCCGGAATCGGCCTTCGGCCTGCTGATGGCGCTGGTGGTCTCTGCCCTGGTGATCAACTGGGCGATGATCAGCCTGGCGCACATCAAGTTCCGCCGCGCCAAGCAGCAGCAGGGCGTGACTACCCGCTTCCCTGCCCTGCTTTATCCGCTGGGTAACTGGGTGTGCCTGGTGTTCATGGCGGCCGTACTGGTCATTATGCTTATCACCCCAGGCATGGCGATTTCCGTTTACCTGATCCCGGTCTGGATTGCGATCCTGGGCGTGGGCTATATGGTTAAGCAGAAAAATGCCAAAACGGTGAAAGCACATTAATCCTCATCACGCTGCACCCGATTTGCGGGTGCAGCGTGATGTTACCTTCCTCACAAATTCTCCCCTACAGCCATTTCATCCATATCACCGCCTTTATCCTGCAACGCATATATTCCTTTGCCAGCAAATAATTCTCTCCATACCGAAACCCGGAGAGCTGTCGATGGATAACAACAAACTGTCAGTAAAAGAAAAGATCGGCTATGGCATGGGCGACGCGGGATGCAACATCATCTTCGGCGCCATCATGTTGTTTGTTAACTATTTTTATACGGATATTTTTGGTCTGGCACCTGCGCTCGTGGGCGTGCTGCTGCTGTCGGTTCGCGTCATTGACGCCGTAACGGACCCGATCATGGGTGCCATTGCCGACCGTACCCGCAGTAAATATGGCCGATTTCGTCCATGGCTGCTGTGGATCGCCTTCCCCTACGCGCTGTTCAGCATCCTGATGTTCACCACGCCAGACTGGAGCTATAACAGCAAAGTTATCTATGCCTTCGTCACCTACTTCCTGCTGTCGCTGACCTATACGGCGATCAACATTCCCTACTGCTCGCTGGGCGGCGTGATCACCAACGACCCGAAAGAGCGCGTCGCCTGCCAGTCGTATCGCTTCGTGCTGGTCGGTATCGCCACGCTGCTGCTCTCATTAACGCTGCTGCCGATGGCCGACTGGTTCGGGGGTGATAACAAAGCCAAAGGCTACCAGATGGCGATGACCGTGCTGGCGCTGATTGGAACCTGCATGTTCCTGTTCTGCTTCGCGACCGTGCGCGAGCGCGTGCGCCCGGCGGTACAGACCCACGACGAGCTGAAAAACGATCTCAAAGACGTGTGGAAAAATGACCAGTGGGTACGCATTCTGCTGTTAACGCTCTGCAACGTCTGCCCCGGATTTATCCGCATGGCGGCCACCATGTATTACGTCACCTGGGTGATGGGTCAGAGCACCCACTTCGCCACGCTGTTTATCAGCCTGGGCGTCGTCGGCATGATGCTCGGCAGCGTGCTGGCAAAAGTGCTGACCGACCGCTGGTGCAAGCTGAAGGTGTTCTTCTGGACCAACATCGTGCTGGCGATTTTCTCCTGCGCCTTCTATTTCTTCGATCCGAAAGCCACCGTCACCATCGTGGTGCTCTACTTCCTGCTGAACATCCTGCACCAGATCCCGTCTCCGCTGCACTGGTCGCTGATGGCCGACGTGGACGACTACGGCGAGTGGAAAACCGGCAAGCGCATTACGGGGATCAGCTTCTCCGGCAACATCTTCTTCCTCAAGCTGGGGCTGGCGATTGCCGGAGCCATGGTCGGCTTCCTGCTCTCCTGGTACGGTTACGACGCCGGAGCAAAAGCGCAAAGCGCCGACGCCATCAACGGCATCGTGCTGCTGTTCACCGTCATTCCCGGCGTGGGTTATTTGATTACTGCGGGCGTGGTACGTCTGCTGAAGGTGGACCGTGAAACCATGAAGCAGATCCAGTCCGATCTGGAAAAGCGTCGCAACAACTACCGCGAGCTGAATGACTATCAGGAACTCAAAGCCGCTGAGACTAAATAAGGAAAGCCGAATGCAAACCTGGCCAAACCCGTTTATCGAACAACGTGCCGACCCCTACATTTTACGCCATGAGGGGCAGTACTATTTTATCGCCTCCGTGCCGCAGTACGACAGGCTGGCGATCCGCCGCGCAGAATCGCTGGAAGGCTTACGTAATGCAGAAGAAGTGGTGGTCTGGCGTAAACCCGAGAGCGGCCCGATGAGCCAGCTGATTTGGGCGCCGGAACTGCACCACATCGACGGCAAGTGGTACATCTATTTTGCCGCCACGCATACGCAGGCGCTCGACAGACTCGGGATGTTCCAGCACCGCATGTTTGCGCTGGAATGTGCAGACAGCGATCCGCTTACCGGTAAGTGGGTCGAGAAAGGTCAGATCGAAACGCCGTTTGACACCTTCGCGCTGGACGCCACCACCTTCATTCATCAGGGCAGGCGCTGGTATCTGTGGGCGCAAAAGGCCCCGAATATCTCCGGCAACTCCAATCTCTATCTGTGTGAAATGGAAAACCCGTGGACGCTGAAAGGCGCGCCGGTGATGCTCAGCAAGCCGGAGTATGACTGGGAGTGCCGCGGTTTTTGGGTGAACGAAGGCCCGGCGGTACTGTTCCATGGCGACAAGCTGTTTATCAGCTACTCCGCCAGCGCTACCGACGAAAATTACTGCATGGGGCTACTGTGGATAGACATGAATGCCGATCCGCAAAACCCGGTAAACTGGCATAAATCGTCGCGCCCGGTGTTTGTCACCAGCTATGAAAATCGCCAGTACGGCCCGGGCCACAACAGCTTTACGCAGACGCCGGAAGGGGAAGATGTGCTGGTGTATCACGCGCGTAATTACACCAAAATTGAGGGCGATCCGCTGTACGATCCGAATCGCCATACGCGTCTGAAGCTTGTCCGCTGGGATGAAAACGGGATGCCTGATTTTGGCATCCCGCCTGCCGATACGCTTTAACCGCTGCGGCGCGCTGGCCTACACCAGCGTGCCGTAAATGGTCAGCAAGGCCACGATAACCACCACCACAAACGACGTTTTCTTCGCCATTGAAACAGCCGCCTTCGGCGTTTCAATCTTATCGGTATGCGGTTCGCGCGCCAGCGAGAACTGCGCCAGACGCGTTAGCACCTGATATTGCGAGGTGTGGCGATCGCCCAAAGAGGCAAACCACGCGGGCAGCGCTTTTTCACCGTGGCCGATCAGCGCGTACACTACACCCACCAGACGCACCGGCAGCCAGTCAAGCACGTGCAGAATGGCATCAATGCCGGACAGCAAGCGCTCGTGCGGCGTCAGGTAACGGGCGAGCCAGGTCTGCCAGGCGCGCAGGAACGCATACCCCATCAGCAGTACCGGCCCCCACGGGCCGCCCACCACAAACCAGAACAGCGGCGCGAGGTAGTAGCGGAAGTTAATCCACAGCAGCGCATTTTGCAGCTCGCGCAGGAATTCCCGCTCGTCGCAGTCCGGCGGCACGCCGTGGATCATCGTCAGCTCGCTCGCCATGGCCCCGCGGGCGTGGGCATCGTCACGGGACGCCGCTTTCAGGTAAGCGTGATAGTGCAAACGCACCTTGCCCGCGCCGATGCACAGCACGCCGAGCAGGATCCACACCACCAGCAGCGGCACGTTGAAAAAGAGTCCGTACAGCGCGCGCAGCAGCAGGAAGGTTATCACCATCACGCCTGCCATCATCAGCAGCGTGCGCAGCATAGAGAAATGCTTAATGCGGCGGAAAAACACCTCCAGCCGATGGTCTAATTGCCAGTGTTCACCGAGCTTGAACAGGCGTTCGGCGATGATAACCAGCAGCATGGTAAACAACGTCATGTTATCTCCTTATTCTGACGACGCGGTAAGCATGGCGTGAAACCGTGACCAGTCGAATGCCGGGCCAGGATCGGTTTTTCTTTCGGGGGCGATATCGCTGTGCCCCGTAATATTCTCAGCAACAGCGGGATAAAGCTCTATCAGCGTCCGGGTAACGGCGACCAGTGCCCGATACTGCGCATCGGTGTAAGGCGTTAGATCCGTTCCTTCAAGTTCAATGCCTATGGAAAAATCGTTGCAGCGCTCGCGCCCCTGATACATCGACACGCCGGCATGCCAGGCGCGCTTATCGAAAGGAACATACTGAACCACTTCACCGTCACGGCGTATAAGGCAGTGGGCCGACACGCGCAGATGCGCGATTTCAGCAAAGAAAGGATGAGCAGTGGGATCTATGGTTCCCGTGAATAACGCATCGATCCACGGACCGCCAAACTCCCCGGGCGGGAGACTGATATTATGAACAACCAGCAGTGTGGGCTTTTCATCCTCCGGGCGGCAGTCATGGTGCGGCGAGGGCACACGCCGCGCATCCACCAGCCATCCGTTTTCTAACAACATGCTGGAACTCCTTCTGTATGGTGCTATTACTCGGTTCAGAGTAGCATGTTTCAATATTATGATTCGTTACCAATTTGGAGTTTTATCATGCCGCCTCGCCGCTACAACCCCGACCACCGACGTGACGCGCTTCTGGAACGTATTAACATGGATATCCCGGCAAGCGTTGCCCATGCTTTGAAAGAAGACCTGGGCGGTGACGTTAATGCCGACAACGATATTACCGCGCAATTGTTGCCGAAAGAGACGCGCTCGCATGCGGTAATTATTACGCGTGAAGACGGCGTGTTCTGCGGAAAACGTTGGGTAGAAGAGGTCTTCACCCAGCTGGCGGGCGACGAGGTGCAGATAACCTGGCGCGTCGACGACGGCGACGCTATCACAGCAAATCAGCCGCTGTTCGAGCTGGACGGCCCCGCCCGCGTGCTGCTCACCGGCGAGCGTACCGCGCTGAACTTCGTGCAGACGCTGTCTGGCGTGGCAAGTGAAGTGCGCCGCTACGTCGACCTGCTGGCCGGCACCCGCACGCAGCTGCTGGACACCCGTAAAACGCTTCCGGGCCTGCGTACCGCCCTGAAATACGCGGTACTGTGCGGCGGCGGCGCAAACCATCGTCTGGGATTATCCGACGCCTTCCTGATCAAAGAGAACCACATTATTGCTTCTGGCTCCGTGCGCCAGGCGGTGGAGAAAGCCTTCTGGCTGCACCCTGACGTCCCGGTTGAAGTGGAAGTCGAAAGTCTGGAAGAGCTGGAGCAGGCCATCAAGGCCGGTGCCGACATCATCATGCTGGATAACTTCGAAACGGAGCAGATGCGCGAGGCGGTAAGGCTGACCAATGGGCAGGCTCAGCTGGAGGTATCCGGCAATGTGACGTTTGAAACCATTCGTGAATTTGCACAAACCGGCGTTGATTACATCTCCGTCGGCGCCCTGACCAAGCACGTGCGCGCCCTCGACCTCTCGATGCGCTTCAAATAACGCTATCTCCCCTCTCCGCCCGGAGAGGGGAATTTCAGCCCCGCTCGCAGATTTGATGTCCTGCACTGCAACCCCGCAATAAATCCCTGAAAACCGCTTCACGATTCTATTTTTGCCCCTCGTACCTGCCGCCTCTCGCTGCCAGAGTAGCGCCACGTAAACCGAGGAGCAGTTATGAACAGACAACAAGGATTCACACTCATTGAGCTGATGGTCGTCATCGGCATTATTGCCATCCTGAGCGCCATTGGCGTACCCGCCTACCAGAACTACCTGCGAAAAGCGGCATTGACCGATATGCTGCAAACCTTCATTCCCTATCGCACGGCTATTGAACTTTGCGCCCTGGATCACGGCGGCGTAGCGAGCTGTGACGGCGGCAGTAACGGTATTCCTTCTCCAACAACCACGCGATATGTCTCAGGAATGAGCGTGACACAAGGCGTTGTAACCCTGACCGGCCAGGAGAGCCTCAACGGGCTTGAGGTGGTCATGACGCCACAGTGGAACGACGGCAACGGCATGACGGGCTGGACGCGCAGCTGCAATATCAGCAACGACAGCGCGCTCAAGCAGGCCTGCGAAGACGTCTTCCGCTTTAACGATATCTGACGGGAGGCACGATGAATTCAGAACAACTTGTCGCCCTGTGCCAGCGCCATCACTCCCTGCTGCTCACCAGCGATACCGACATGATTAGCATCGCCGTGGCGGGCAAGCCCTCATCGGAACTGATGGAAGCCCTGCGCTTCGCCACTCAAAAGCGTATTGATATTGAGTGCTGGAGTGCCGAACGCATGGAAAAACATCGGCAGATGGCAATGCAAACGCATTTGCCGGTTGTAACGGCGGCACATTCAGCGGTGGATATCCTCAATCACACGCTGCAGCAGGCGATAAACCAGCGCGCATCGGACATCCACATTGAACCAATGGAACACGCCTGTCATATCCGCTTGCGTGTTGACGGCGTGCTTTGCCCTCAGCCCCCGCTTACCGCCGCGCTGGCAGCAACGCTCAGCGCCCGCTTAAAAGTACTAGGGAATCTGGATATTGCCGAACGCCGCCTACCGCAGGACGGACAGTTTACGGTGGAGCTGGCAAACGAATCCGTCTCCTTTCGTATCGCGACACTCCCGTGCAGCGGCGGGGAGAAGATTGTTCTGCGCCTGCTCCATCAGGTTCAACAGGCGCTGGAACCCGCAAAGCTGGGGATGAGCCCCGAGCAGCTGAGCCGTTTTACCGAGGTACTCCATCAGCCGCAGGGGTTGATTCTGGTAACAGGGCCGACGGGCAGCGGTAAAACCGTCACGCTCTACAGCGCGCTGCAGGCCCGCAATACGCCTGACGTTAATATCTGCAGCGTGGAAGATCCGATTGAGATCCCGCTTGCCGGACTGAACCAGACGCAGATCAATCCCCGATCGGGATTAACCTTCCAGAGCGTGCTGCGGGCGCTGCTTCGTCAGGATCCCGATATCATTATGGTGGGCGAAATCCGCGACGGCGAAACGGCAGAGATTGCTATTAACGCTGCGCAGACCGGGCATCTGGTGTTGTCGACCCTGCATACCAATTCGACGGCTGAAACATTGATTCGCCTGCAGCAAATGGGCGTGGCACGCTGGATGATCTCCTCTGCGCTTTCAATGGTCATCGCCCAAAGGCTGGTGCGCCGCCTGTGCCCACACTGCCGACAGGAAACCCAGGAGCGAACGGAGTTGCCGCATTCGGTCTGGTCCCGCCGGCTTCCACGCTGGCAACCTGCAGGCTGCGACCGCTGCTATCACGGGTTTTATGGTCGCGTGGCCATTTTTGAAGTGCTCACCATCGACAACCCCCTCCGGCAGGCCATCGCCAGTGGGGCAAGTATCGAAGTGATAGAAGACAGCGCCCGCCAGGCTGGAATGACCTCACTGTTTGAACATGGCTGCATGGCCGTTGAGCAAGGGCTCACCACGCTTGAAGAGTTGCTGCGCGTACTGGGCATGCCCGATGGCTGCTAATCAACTCTGGCGCTGGCGCGCGCTGTCCGCCGAAGGAGATTCGCTGTCCGGAACGCTCTGGGCTACCGATCGGGAAGCGGCCTTTGCCGGGCTAATGCTCAAAGGCCTTCACCCTATTATGCTCAACCGCTGTTCACCGCAGCGGCGCTGGCGGCCCGAGCACTGCTACGAAATGTTTCGCCAGCTCGCCACGCTGCTGCAGGCTGGCCTGACGTTATCTCACAGCCTGCAGATGCTGGCGGAGCAGCATCCGATGAAGCAGTGGCAGGCATTGCTGCAACGCTTTTCCGACGACCTTAGCGAAGGGTGTGCCTTCTCGGAGGCGCTGAAGAAGTGGCCGAATGTGTTCAGCCCGCTCTATGTTTCAATGGTTAAAACCGGCGAGCTGACGGGGAATCTTGAGGCGTGCTGCCGCCAGCTGGCAGAACAACAAAAGTCCCAGCTGCTGCTTGGTGCGAAGGTGAAAAAAGCGCTGCGCTATCCGGCGATCATCCTGACGCTGGCCATCCTCGTGGTGCTGGCAATGGTCACGCTGGTGCTGCCGGAATTCGCGGCTATCTACAAAACCTTTAACACACCGCTCCCCCTGTTAACGCAGATGGTCATGGGGTTGGCGTCATTCCTTCAGTCGTACGGCTTAGCGCTTTTCGCTGCGCTGCTTGTTCCGATTGCCGTGATATACCGTCAGCGGCAGCACCCCCGCTGGCAGCGTTTCCTGCTGCACGTGCCGGTTACAGGAGCGCTGGCAAGGGGGCAAATGCTGGGGCGTATCTTCACCGTGTTATCACTAACGCAGCATGCAGGTATTGCCTTTTTACAGGGGCTGGAGAGCGCAGAAGAGACCGTCGACAGCCCATACTGGCAAGGGATACTCCAAAAGATCAGAGAGGATATTGAAAAGGGCTTACCCGTCTGGTCATCCTTCCAGAAGGCGGCAGTCTTTACGCCGCTTTGTATCCAGCTGATTAGAACAGGAGAAATCTCGGGGGCGCTGGATATCATGCTGGAGAATCTTGCTCGTCACCACACAGAGCAAACCTTTCAGCAGGCCGATAGCCTGGCGGCGCTTCTGGAGCCCTTACTGTTGATTGTGACGGGCGCGATCGTTGGCACTCTGGTTGTCGCCATGTATCTGCCAATTTTTCATCTGGGGGATGCGATGAGTGCGGGATAGTGCTGAATAGTGCTGGCGCACGGGCGTGCGCCAGCAAGAGCCATTACAGGCTATTGAATACGCGGTTTTCCTGCTCCTGAACGCGGATAAACGTTGTGCGTTTCGTCAGCTCTTTCAGGCGAGATGCGCCAACGTAGGTGCAGGCGGAGCGCAAGCCGCCGAGAACGTCACGCGCCGTATTTTCGACCGGGCCGCGCAGCGGCAGCTTCACGGTTTTACCTTCGGCCGCGCGGTATTTTGCCACGCCACCCACGTGACGCGTCATCGCGGATTCAGAGCTCATGCCGTAGAACAGCATAAATTTCTCGCCGTTCTCCTCAACCACGGTGCCGCCGCTCTCTTCGTGACCGGCCAGCATACCGCCGAGCATAACGAAGTCTGCGCCGCCGCCAAAGGCTTTCGCAACATCGCCCGGCATGGTGCAACCACCATCGCTGATGATCTGACCGCCCAGACCATGCGCCGCATCGGCACACTCAATCACGGCGGACAGCTGCGGATAACCAACGCCTGTTTTCACGCGCGTGGTGCATACGGAGCCCGGGCCGATCCCTACCTTCACGATATCTGCACCGGACAGAATCAGCTCTTCACACATTTCCCCGGTCACCACGTTGCCCGCAATGATGGTTTTGGTCGGCCAGGCTTTGCGCGCCTTGCTGACGAACTGCACAAAGTGCTCAGAATAACCATTCGCCACGTCAATGCAGACAAAGCTCAGCGCCGGGTTCGCGTTCAGGATCTGTTTGGTTTTCTCGAAATCCGCATCGGATGTACCGGTTGACACCATCACGTGCTTCACCACGTCTGCAGATGCAGAGGCGATAAACGCGTTCCACTCTTCCGGCGTGTAGTGTTTGTGCACAGCGGTAAGCACATCAAATTTCGCCAGCGCGGTTGCCATCTCGAAGGTCCCGACGGTATCCATGTTAGCGGCGATGATCGGCACGCCAGACCAGGTCTGACCGGAATGTTTAAAGGTGAATTGACGTTCGAGTTCAACGTCTGAGCGACTTTTCAGTGTAGAGCGTTTAGGGCGGATAAGAACGTCTTTGAAACCTAACTTCAGATCTTCTTCGATACGCATGTGCGGATTCCTGGGGTTAGAGGCAAATTTATTAAAAGCACAACTCCAGTGACGCTATCATACGCACTAAAACCTGCTCCGCAAGACTGCGAAATTCTCTTTTTTTACGCTACAATCCTATAAATTTACCTGGTAAAAAGCAGGTAATGAGAGCTAAACATTTGTGGACGCATGTTTAAATTTTAAGCAACTGATTTTACTAATGAATAATTCCCAGGATTTGATTTAATGGGGTATATCGTCGCATTAACCGGCGGCATCGGTAGTGGTAAAAGCACCGTTGCGGACGCGTTTTCTCGTCTGGGCATCACGATTATTGATGCCGATATCATTGCCCGTCAGGTGGTAGAGCCAGATTCACCCGCACTGCAGGCCATCGAGACGCATTTTGGTCAGCTAATCCTCAACGCGGACGGCACGCTCAATCGCCGTCAGCTTCGCCAATGTATTTTTTCTGATTCTGCAGAAAAGGTCTGGCTTAATGCCCTGCTCCACCCCATTATCCATCAGGAAACTCAGCGTCAGATTGCCGCCGCGCGCTCGCCTTATGTGCTCTGGGTGGTTCCGCTGCTGGTAGAAAATCAGCTGCAGAATAAAGCCGATAGGGTTTTGGTCATTGATGTTGCCCCCGAAACGCAGATCCAGCGGACCGTGGCGCGCGACCATGTCTCACGTGAACATGCAGAACAGATCCTAGCCGCACAGGCCACGCGCGCTCAGCGCCTTGCCGTTGCGGATGATGTTATTGATAATAACGGCGCACCAGATGCGATTGCATCGGATGTTGCCCGTCTGCACGAGCAGTATCTGACGCTCGCCGCGCAGGCCGTTGCACAGGAAAAACCATAATGTCGACCCATATCCTTTTTGAGCACCCGCTTAACGAAAAAATGCGTACCTGGCTGCGCATCGAGTTTCTTATTCAACAGCTTTCGCAGCAGCTGCCCGTCAACGACCACGCCGCTGCACTGCATTTTTTCCGCAACGTTGGCGACCTGCTGGATGTGATTGAACGTGGTGATGTTCGCACTGAATTGCTGAAAGAACTGGAACGCCAGCAGCGTAAGCTGCAGGCCTGGACAGAGGTGCCGGGCGTTGACCAAAGCCGCATCGATTCGCTGCGTCAGCAGCTGAAAAACAGCAGCACGGTTCTGATGGCAGCTCCGCGAGTCGGGCAATTTTTGCGCGAAGACCGTCTGATCGGCCTGGTGCGCCAGCGTCTCAGTATTCCTGGCGGCTGCTGCAGCTTCGATCTGCCAACCCTTCACATGTGGCTGCATATGCCACAGGCTCAGCGTGACGCGCAGGTGAACAGCTGGATGGCAAGCCTGGAGCCGATGAACCAGACGCTTACGCTGATCCTCGATCTGATCCGTAACTCAGCCCCGTTCCGCAAACAAACCAGCCTGAATGGTTTCTATCAGGACAACGGTGACGATGCCGATCTGCTGCGTCTTAACCTGTCCCTTGGTGAACAGCTTTACCCGCAAATCTCCGGGCATAAGAGCCGCTTTGCGATTCGCTTTATGCCGCTGGACAGCGAAAATGGCACCGTGCCGGAACGCCTCGATTTTGAACTGGCCTGCTGTTAAGGAGTGCCGATGTCTGACGTAACCACCGTAAACTGCCCAACCTGCGGCAAAACCGTCGTCTGGGGCGAAGTAAGTCCGTTTCGCCCATTCTGCTGTAAACGCTGCCAGCTCATTGACCTGGGCGAATGGGCGGCGGAAGAGAAGCGCATTCCGAGCGAAGGCGATCTCTCGGACAGCGATGACTGGAGCGAAGAGCAGCGTTAGTGTTTAAAACCTGCTGGCGCTTCGCCTGGCAGGCCTACGGTTTGCCCGTCAGCCGGGAAATGACGGGCGCATTTGCCGGAGGGAATTTTTCGGCATCACTCGCATGAAGTGAAACCCAGCCGCCCGGCTGCCCCTCTTTTCCCCAGGGTTCACCTTCCCAGCTTTCCACTAGCCAGAACCACAGCGTAATGTGACGATCCGGAAACTGGTATTCCAGCTTATCGAACAGCGTTGCGCCAAGCGGGATGATACCCACCTCTTCCTGAAGTTCACGAACCAGCGCCTGTTCCGGCGTTTCATCTGCTTCGATTTTCCCGCCAGGGAACTCCCACTTGTTCGCCATATGGGCGTCGGCGGCGCGTTGCGTAATGAAGATTTGGTTCTGCGGATTGCGAATAATCCCGACGGCGATTTGCAGTGTTTTCATATTGTCACGTCCATAAAAAAGGCGCAGATTTCTGCGCCTTTTCGATTTGTTAACGTTTTAGCTCAGACGGCCGTGGCACGCCTTGTATTTTTTACCGGAGCCGCATGGGCAGGGATCGTTACGCCCTACTTTACGATCGCCAGTCTGCGCGGCAATCGCCTCTGCAGCTTCGCTTTCGTCGGTCTGGTGGCTCAGCTGTTGCATCTGCGCCAGACGCTCAGCTTCTTCACGACGCTGCTGCTCCATCGCTTCCACTTCTTCCGGCATACGTACCTGAACTTTGCTCAGGGTGCTGATCACTTCATACTTCAGCGATTCCAGCATAGCAGCAAACATGGAGAAGGATTCACGCTTGTACTCCTGCTTCGGATCTTTCTGCGCATAGCCGCGCAGGTGGATACCCTGACGCAGGTAGTCCATCGCTGCCAGGTGCTCTTTCCACAGGGAATCGAGCGTCTGCAGCATCACGCCTTTTTCGAAGTGACGCATCATCTCTGCGCCAACGACCTCTTCCTTACGCTTGTAGACTTCCAGCGCGTTTTCGAAGATACGCTCACGCAGGGTTTCTTCGTGCAGCTCGGGCTCTTTGTCCAGCCACTCTTTGATTGGCAGATCGAGGTCGAAGTCGTTTTTCAGACGTTCCTGCAGGCCTTCGATATCCCACATTTCTTCCAGTGACTGCGGAGGAATATGCGCATCGATAGTGGCTTTGAACACGTCCTCGCGGATGCTGTTGATGGTTTCGCTTACGTCAGACACGTCCAGCAGTTCGTTACGCTGGGTGTAGATCGCGCGACGCTGATCGTTAGCTACGTCATCATATTCCAGCAGCTGTTTACGAATATCGAAGTTGCGGCTTTCCACTTTACGCTGTGCGTTAGCAATCGCCTTGGTGACCCACGGGTGCTCAATAGCTTCGCCTGGCTTCATACCCAGCTTACGCATCATGCCGGAAACACGGTCAGAGGCGAAAATACGCATCAGCGCATCTTCCATAGACAGGTAGAAGCGGGAAGAACCGGCATCACCCTGACGACCCGCACGGCCGCGCAGCTGGTTATCGATACGACGTGATTCGTGGCGCTCGGTACCAATGATGTGCAGACCACCGGATGCCAGAACGGCGTCGTGGCGGACCTGCCAGTCAGCTTTGATCTGCGCGATCTGCTCTGGGGTTGGGTTTTCCAGCTCGGCGACTTCCGCCTGCCAGCTGCCGCCCAGCATAATATCGGTACCACGACCCGCCATGTTGGTAGCGATGGTCACCGCGCCCGGATAGCCCGCCTGCGCAACGATATCTGCTTCTTTGGCGTGGAACTTGGCGTTCAGAACGTTGTGCTTGATGCCCGCTTTGGTCAGCTCGTGAGAAACCACTTCGGATTTCTCAATGGAGATAGTACCCACCAGCACCGGCTGGCCTGCCGCGGTGCGATCGCGAATGTCCTCAATGATCGCCTGAATTTTTTCCGCTTCGGTCATGTAGACCAGATCCGGCATATCCTTACGGATCATCGGGCGGTTGGTTGGAACAACTACGGTATCCAGTTTGTAAATAGAGCTGAATTCAAACGCTTCGGTATCGGCAGTACCCGTCATCCCTGCCAGCTTCTCGTACAGGCGGAAGTAGTTCTGGAAGGTGATGGATGCCAGCGTCTGGTTTTCGTTTTGAATATCAACGCCTTCTTTGGCCTCAACCGCCTGGTGCAGGCCGTCTGACCAGCGACGCCCCTGCATGGTACGGCCGGTGTGTTCATCAACGATGATAACTTCACCGTCCTTCACGATGTAGTCAACGTCGCGGGTGAACAGCGCGTGAGCGCGCAGCGCTGCCGTTACGTGGTGCATCAGCATAATGTTGCTCGGGGAGTAAAGTGACTCACCCTCTTCCATGATGCCCTGAGCCACCAGCAGTTCTTCAATCTGAACCAGGCCGCGTTCGGTCAGGTTTACCTGGCGCGCTTTTTCATCAACGGAGAAGTGGCCTTCGCCCTGGAAGGTGTCGGAGTCTTCTTTCTCCTGGCGCAGCAGGTGAGGAATGATTTTGTCGACTTTACGATACATCTCGGAGCTGTCTTCAGCCGGGCCGGAGATAATCAGCGGGGTACGCGCTTCATCGATCAGGATGGAGTCCACCTCATCCACCAGCGCATAGTGCAGCTTACGCTGAACGCGTTCTTCTGGGCTGAACGCCATGTTGTCGCGCAGGTAGTCGAAGCCGTATTCGTTGTTGGTACCGTAGGTGATGTCCGCGTTATAGGCTTCTCGCTTGGCGGGCGCCGGCAGGCCGGACATGTTAATACCCACGGTCATGCCGAGGAATTCGAACAGTGGACGGTTGTTTTCGGCGTCACGCTGCGCCAGATAGTCGTTGACGGTAACGACGTGAACGCCTTTACCGGTCAGGGCGTTCAGGTACGCCGGCAGCGTTGCGGTCAGGGTTTTACCTTCACCGGTACGCATTTCCGCGATGCAGCGCTCGTTGAGCACCATGCCGCCCAGCAGCTGCACGTCGAAGTGGCGCATGCCGAAGACGCGCTTGCTCGCTTCACGCACAACGGCAAAGGCTTCCGGGATCAGGCTTTCTAAGGTTTCGCCTTTTTCCAGACGCGCACGGAACTCCGCAGTTTTGGCCTTCAGCTCGTCATCAGACAGCTTCTCCATCGCGGGTTCCATACCGTTGATGACGGTGACGGCTTTACGCATGCGGCGCAGGGTACGATCGTTACGACTACCAAAAACTTTGGTTAATAATTTGATTAGCATAATAAATTCTCAAACGCCCCAAGTGGGCAGATAAATTAAGGTATTGAAAAAGCGTTAATTTAGCTGAGGCGTTGTGGCCCGGCACGGATGCCGTGGACCTGGCTAATCCATGTCGAAATCGTGAAGGATGCGGGGGAGACAAACGCTGCTGGCGCTGTCTGGCGGACCGTGACAGGCGGCTGGCTATCCTGGGTAAGCAGCGCGTTGAGCGTATCCAGCAGGGCAAGGTGCTGCGCCTGAACCGGCAGCGTCTCTTCGGCTGCAGGCATGGCCTGCGGCGCCATGGCAAAGGACAGATGGCGAATAACCGTGCGGATAGCGTGCTGGTGCCAGTAATCAACCGAGAAGTTAGGACGGCGGTTGGCTTCAAGCAGTGCGAGGTTAGTAAAGTTAACCCGCGTGGTGAGATCGTGTTTGGACGTGGAGGTCTTCGTCGGTGTTGCGGCTTCAGCATTATTGCTGAGCGCAGGCAAGCCGAGGCTCGCCGCGACCATCCCCAATAAGAGATGCGGCCAGAAGTAACGTCTGCCAAATTGTCGCCAGCGCGTCAGTATTCCGCTCACTTGCTCCACCACATAAGCCAGCCTGTGCAGGCTGAGTTCAGATATTCTTTTTAGCGCCCAGATATTACCACTAAAGCCAATGTACATCAGCAGGAATGACGTAGTGCAGCAGGGAAAAACGGTCAAGAATGCAGCTAACGCACAGATTTTCTTCGCATGACAGGCAACAGGAGGCGCAGGGACAAACTAATGAAGGATAGAAATAAAAACGACTGGCCTTCCTGGTCGGAGAGAGTACCAGGTTAACCAGTCGATTTTTTACGAAACGGCTTGAACCGTTACGCCAGAACCATAGTCGGTGCTTTGAAGGCCAGCGGCAGTTCAGCTTCGTCTTCGAAGGTCACATATTCCCAGGCTTCCTGTTTTGCCAGGACGGCCTGCAACAGTTTGTTGTTCAGCGCATGACCGGATTTAAACGCGGTAAATGCACCAATGATATTGTGACCACACATGAAGAGGTCGCCGATGGCATCCAGCATTTTGTGACGAACGAATTCATCTTCAAAACGCAGACCGTCTTCGTTCAGTACGCGATAATCGTCAACAACGATGGCACAATCGAAGCTGCCGCCCAGGCACAGGCCGCGGGACTGCAGATATTCGATATCACGCATAAAGCCGAAAGTACGAGCACGGCTGATCTGGCGCATAAACGCATCAGCAGAGAAGTTCATCGCATAGCGCTGGGTGCTTGCATCAATGGCCGGATGGTTAAAGTCGATGGTAAAGTCCAACGAGAAACCATTGTACGGTTTGAATTCAGCCCATTTGTCGCCATCTTCGACGCGAACGGTCTCTTTGATACGAACAAATTTCTTCGCGCAGTTCAGTTCTTCGATGCCGGCATCCAGCAACAGATAAACGAACGGAGCGGCACTACCGTCCATGATCGGGATTTCTGGCGCATCGACTTCAACAATGATGTTGTCGATACCCAGACCCGCCAGGGCGGCGTTCAGGTGCTCTACGGTAGAAATCCGCACGTCATGCTCATTCACCAGACAAGTACAGAGCATAGTATCACGCACAGATTTGGCATCGGCCGGAAAATCTACCGGTGGATTCAAGTCGGTGCGACGATAGATGACCCCGGTATTGGCCGGCGCAGGGCGTAACGTCAGTGTGACTTTCTTGCCGGTATGCAAACCGACGCCAGTCGCCTGAACGATACGTTTAAGTGTCCTTTGTTTGATCATCGTATAATCTCGCCAAATTAACTATCCAACCGAGAGTGTATATCACTAACGGTGGGCCAGTTTAGCACAAAGAGCGCAAATCCCCAAATTCCAGCCAATTCTTAGTCAGCTTGCTTACGCAGGAACGCTGGGATGTCCAGATAATCTGGCTCTTTCGCCGTTTGCGGAGTGGTATCGTTAACCACTTTCGCGGCTGGTTTCTGCTCTTGAGTCAGCGGAGCCATACCGTGCTGCTGGTAACGATCCATGACCGGCTGCTGAGTCTGCTTGTTGGTCACCAGGGTGATCTCAGGACGCTTGTCCATACCGATACCGGTGGCAACAACAGTAACGCGCAGTTCGTCGTTCATTTCCGGGTCAAGAGAAGTACCGATTACCACGGTCGCGTTGTCGGAAGCGAACGCACGGATGGTGTTACCCACGGTTTCGAACTCATCCAGACGCAGGTCAAAGCCAGCGGTAATGTTGACCAGCACGCCGCGCGCACCGGACAGATCGATATCTTCCAGCAGTGGGGAAGAGATCGCCATTTCAGCCGCTTCTTCCGCACGGTCTTCACCGCTTGCCACGCCAGAGCCCATCATCGCATAGCCCATTTCGGACATCACGGTGCGAACGTCAGCAAAGTCGACGTTCATCAGGCCAGGACGGGTAATCAGTTCAGCGATACCCTGAACCGCGCCTTTCAGCACGTCGTTTGCTGCGCCAAAAGCGTCAAGCAGGGAGATACCGCGACCCAGAACTTTCAGCAGTTTGTCGTTCGGGATGGTAATCAGAGAGTCCACATGCTTGGACAGCTCGGTGATGCCCTGCTCCGCGAATGCCATACGCTTCTTGCCTTCGAAGTTGAAAGGCTTGGTCACGACAGCAACGGTCAGGATACCTAAATCTTTTGCCACTTCAGCCACAACAGGCGCTGCACCGGTACCCGTACCGCCGCCCATGCCTGCTGCGATGAAGACCATGTCCGCACCTTCCAGTGCAGCGCGCAGGGCTTCACGATCTTCTTCAGCCGCGTTGCGACCGACTTCCGGGTTAGCCCCAGCGCCCAGCCCTTTGGTGATGCCACCGCCGATCTGGATAGTCTGGCCTACCGCGGTTTTACGCAGTGCCTGCGCATCGGTGTTGACTGCAAAGAATTCAACGCCTTCAATGCGCTCGCGCACCATATGCTCTACGGCGTTACCGCCGCCGCCACCGACGCCGATGACTTTAATCACCGCGTCGTTGGTTAATTCCATTGGTTCAAACATAGTTTCTCTCCGTTGTGCCTGTCGCCCGAGACCGCTAATTCTCTCCGGTCTCTTAAAAAAATTAAAACTCTTTTCGCAACCAGGTGTTCAGTCGTTTGACCCACGACCCCACCGAGACGCGTTTTTCCACTTCTGCTTCACCACTCAAATGGGATTCTTTCCCGTAGTGCAGCAGGCCCACGGCCGTTGAATAGTACGGCTCCTGAGCGTAATCCGTTAAACCGGTAATATTCAGCGGCGCACCAATACGCACCTGCGTATGGAACACGCGCTGAGCGCAGGCCGCAAGACCTTCAATTTGCGCTGCCCCGCCGGTTAATACAATCCCCGCCGCAAGATGATGTTTAACGCCCTGCTGGCGAAGCTGCTCCTGCAACTGCAAAATCTCTTCGTTGACCAGGTTGAGCAGCTCGGTATAGCGCGGCTCAATCACCTCTGCCAACGTCTGGCGCTGCAGGCTGCGCGGCGGACGACCGCCTACGCTCGGCACTTCAACGCTCTCATCTTTACCGACGATAGAACCCAGTGCACAGCCGTGGCGCACTTTGATCGCCTCTGCATCGCTCGGTGGCGTACCAAAGGCGTAGGCAATATCGCTGGTCACAACGTTCCCTGCGTAAGGGATCACTTTGGTGTGGCGCAGCGCACCGCCGGTATACACGGCCATGTCCATTGTACCACCACCAATATCGACCACACAGACGCCCAGTTCACGTTCATCTTCGGTCAGCACGGAATAACTCGCGGCCAGACCGGCGAAAATAAGTTGGTCAACTTTCAGGCCACAACGTTCAACGGCTTTGACGATGTTCTTCGCCATATCGTTGTGACATGTGATCAGGTGCACTTTTGCCTGCATACGCACGCCCGAAAGACCTACCGGGTTTTTGATCCCTTCCTGGTAGTCGATGGCGTATTCCTGCGGGATCACGTGCAGTACGCGATGCTCGTCACGAACGCGCACGGACTTCGCCGTATGCACAACGTTTTCAACGTCTTCCTGCGTCACTTCTTCTTCTGAAATCGGCACCATACCGATTTCGTTCTGGCAGCTGATGTGCTTGCCAGAAAGGGCCAGATAGACAGAGGAAATCTGGCAATCTGCCATCAGTTCAGCCTGATCGATGGCGCGCTGTACGCATTTCACCACCGACTCAAGGTCGTTTACCCCACCTTTATCCATACCACGGGACGGGCAGCTGCCCACGCCAATGATATTGACCATACCGTCGGGCAGAACTTCCCCTACTAAAGCGGCAACCTTCGCGGTGCCAATCTCCAGTCCAACTACCAGTTTTCTGTCCGTCGCCTTGATCATTGTTGTTCTGCCTGTACCTGTGCCTGATTCTGTTGCTGATTAGGTTCCTCGACCGGAGCCGGCGCCCAACCGACTGCTGCGCCTGAGTCATAGCGCAAATCAACGTAGCTTATCCGTTTGCCGTCCGTCTGCGCCTGCTGCTGTAAAACCGGGTAAAGTTCTACAAAACGCGCCAGACGTTTCATTGTGTCGCCGCGGCCAAGGTTGAGCTTAATGCCATTCGTTAACGTCAGTTGCCAGGAGCGGCGCGCCGTCATCGCGGCATCTTTTAACGTAAAGCGGTTCTTGGCCAGCACCTGCCCCATATCGCGAAAACCCTGTAACACTTCATTTTCGCTGCCTTCAGGGCCATACAACATCGGTAAATTTTGCTTGTTGACGCGATCGCTTGGGACGCTGAAGGAATTTCCGTCCACGTCTACCATGTGCTGATCATTCCAACGCGCAATGGGCACATATTCAACCAGATGAATCTTCAATTCATCAGGCCATTGCTTTCTTACGCTCGCCTGTTTTATCCACGGCAGACGTTCAATCTGGCTCTGGATAATATTGACGTCCTGCGTCATAAAGGTGCCAGGCGAACCCAGGGCCAGAATGGACTGGCGAATATCATCGTTACGCGTGTAGTGACGCTCGCCGGTCACCACCAGCTTAGAGAGCGGTAAACGCTGCGCGTCTTCCATCCAGCCCAGCACCATCCAGCCGCTGATAAACACGGTGCACAGCACCCCGAGCAGGAAAATAATCCCTGCAAGACGCGTTCCATTACTCCGGCGTGAAGACGAATACTCTTCCTCTTCTTCGCGGTTGCGCGTGTTCAATGCAGCCTGAGACATATCAGCCCGCCTGGTCCAGAATACGTACGACTAACTGCGAGAAGCTCATTCCCGCCTGACGCGCCGCCATCGGCACAAGGCTGTGGCTGGTCATGCCAGGGGACGTATTTGCTTCCAGCAGGTAAAATTGCCCATCACCGTCGAGCATCACATCAATGCGTCCCCAGCCGCGGCATCCCAGAACATTCCAGGCTTTAAGCACCAGGGACTGTAAATCTGCTTCACGTTCTGCTTCAAGACCACTTGGGCAGAAATATTGCGTCTCATCAGAGAGATACTTCGCCTCATAATCATAGAAGACTCCGGCGGGTTGGATGCGAATTGACGGTAAAATTTCTTCGCCAAGCATCGCGACGGTAAATTCCGGCCCGCTGAGCCATTTTTCAATCAGAACTTCTTCATCATGTTGAAATGCCAGCGCTAAGGCAGAGGACAAATCCCCTGCTTTATCGACTTTAGACATTCCCACGCTCGAGCCTTCGCGGCTCGGCTTAACAATAACCGGCAAGCCCAGTGCAGCAATGCGTGTATTAACGCTGTCTGACAGGCCCAATTCAAATTCACGGCGCGTCAATGCAACCCATGGCGCAACGGGCAAGCCTGCCCCCTGCCACAGCAGTTTGCTGCGCAGTTTATCCATGGAGATGGCGGACGCCATTACGCCGCTGCCGGTGTACGGCATGCCGATTAAATCCAGCAGCCCCTGCAGCGTGCCGTCTTCACCGCCGCGACCGTGCAGCGCGATAAAGACTTTATCGAAGCCCATCGCTTTCAGCTGCGTCACATCGACCTCTTTCGGATCGACCGGGTGCGCATCCACGCCGCCTTCACGCAGGCCCGCCAGCACGGCTGCGCCTGAGTTCAGGGAAACCTCGCGCTCGGCGGAGGTGCCGCCAAACAGGACAGCAATCTTATCAGCCATGACGCTCGTCCTCCTGAGTTTGCGGCTTCAGTTTGATTTCGGCTAAGGTACGGGCGATTTTGCCGATATTTCCCGCACCCTGAATCAGAATCAGATCGTTACCGGTCAGCACCGGGGCAAGAATTTCCGCCGCCTGTGCCGGGTCCGAAACCAGAATAGGGTCCACTTTACCGCGTCCGCGGATGGTGCGACACAGAGAACGGCTGTCAGCGCCCGGAATCGGCGTTTCGCCCGCGGAATAAACGTCCAGCATCAGCAGCGTATCGACCTGAGACAGCACGCTGGCGAAATCGTCATACAGATCGCGGGTACGGGTGTAGCGGTGCGGCTGGAAGATCATCACCAGGTTTTTATCCGGCCAGCCCGCGCGTGCCGCTTTGATGGTCGCATCCACTTCCGTTGGGTGGTGGCCGTAATCGTCCACCAGCATGGCGGTGCCCGCCTTGCCGTTAACGTCATCCAGCGGAAACTCACCGAGGAAGTCGAAGCGGCGGCCCGTGCCCTGGAAGCTTTCCAGCGCGCGCAGGATCGCCTCGTCTTCAATGCCTTCTTCTGTGGCTACAGCCACCGCCGCCGCCGCGTTCAGGGCGTTATGACGGCCCGGCGCGTTCAGCGTAACCTGCAGCAGCTCTTTGTCCTGGCGCGCCAGGGTGAAATGCCCTTGCGCCCCAACCTGCTTGTACTCTTCCACGCGCACGTCAGCGTCTTCGCTAAAGCCATAGGTGGTAATCTGACGCCCGACGCGCGGCAGTAGCTCGCGGATCACCGGGTCGTCGACGCACATTACCGCACGTCCATAAAACGGCAGATTGTGCAGGAAATTAATAAACGTCTGCTTTAAATTTTCGAAGTCACCCTGGTAGGTATCCATATGGTCGGCTTCGATGTTGGTGACAATCGCCACCATCGGCTGCAGGTGCAAGAACGACGCATCGCTCTCATCCGCTTCCGCAATCAAATAACGGCTGTGTCCAAGGCGCGCGTGCACGCCGGCGGCTTTTACCAGGCCACCGTTGACGAACGTCGGATCCAGTCCGGCTTCCGCATAAATGCTGGATACCATTGCCGTGGTCGTGGTTTTACCGTGCGTGCCCGCAACCGCGATGCCGTGACGGAAACGCATCAGCTCCGCCAGCATCTCAGCGCGGCGGATCACCGGAATACGCGCCTCATGGGCGGCAACAATTTCCGGGTTTTCAGAGGAGATGGCGCTGGACACCACCACCACGCTCGCATCGCGCACGTTTTCCGGGCGATGGTTGAAATAGATAGTCGCCCCAAGCGACGCTAGCTGCTGCGTAACAGGGTTTGGCGCCAGATCGGAACCGCTGATCTGATAACCTTCGTTAGCTAACACTTCGGCAATACCGCCCATGCCAGCACCGCCGATGCCGACAAAGTGAATGTGCCGGACGCGACGCATCTCGGGCACGATAGAACGCAGTTTCGCCAGTTGTTGTGTATTCATTCTCTAAACGCCATCGACTACTTAAAAAATTCGTGCAGCGCAACACGCGCTGCGAGGGTTAAGCCTGGGCTGCCAGGCTCACTTCTTTTGCCACCCGCTCCGTCGCATCCGGGATGGCGATCGCGCGCGCGCGCTGTGCCATCTCCAGCAAGGCGTTTCTATCCCAGCCCGCCAGGGTGGTGGCGACCGCATCGGCGGTAAACTGTGGCTGCTCAAAAATCTTCGCGGCGCCGGCTTTTTCAAGCGGCAGCGCATTCCAGTACTGCTGTCTGTCCTTGTGCTGGAACGGCACAAACAGCGCCGGTAAACCGGCAGCGGCGATTTCGCTCACCGTTAACGCGCCGGAGCGGCAAACCACAACATCGGCCCAGGCATAGGCGGCGGCCATGTCGTCAATAAATTCGGTCACTTTATGCTGCGGCTGCCCCGCCTCGGCGTAAGCCTGCTCAACGGCCTGCTGAGCGCCTTTACCGCTTTGATGCCAGATGGTCACGGCATCGCCCAGCCTTGCGGCCACCTGCGGCATCGTCTGGTTCAGGATACGTGCGCCCTGTGAACCGCCGACAACCAGCACGCGAACCGGACCTTCACGGCCATTCAGGCGCGCATCCGGCAACGGCAGTGCCAACACATCTACACGTACAGGGTTCCCCACAACGTCCGCTTTTGGGAACGCACCTGGGAAGGCCTGCATCACTTTGGTGGCAATTTTCGCCAGCCATTTGTTGGTCAGGCCGGCAATGCCGTTCTGCTCATGGAGCACAACGGGAATACCCAGCGACCACGCCGCCAGCCCGCCGGGGCCAGACACATACCCGCCCATCCCCAGCACCACGTCTGGCTTAAACTGCTTCATGATGGTGCGGGCCTGACGCCAGGCGTTAAAAATGCGCACGGGCGCTAAAAGCTGCGCCTTGATGCCTTTGCCACGAAGGCCAGAAATACGAATAAAGTCGATCTCAATACCGTGCTTCGGCACCAGATCGGCCTCCATGCGGTCTGCGGTTCCCAGCCAGCGTACCTGCCAGCCCTGATCCATTAAATGGTGCGCAACCGCCAGCCCCGGGAACACGTGTCCGCCGGTACCGCCTGCCATCACCATTAACCGCTTCGGTTGATTCATCGTGAACCTCGTGTAAACGCCTGGGCTTTCTCCAGACGCGTCTCATAATCTATACGCAACAAAAACATGATGGCCGTCGACATAATCAACAGGCTCGAACCACCATAACTGATTAACGGCAACGTCAGGCCCTTGGTCGGCAGCATACCCGCTGCGGCCCCGACGTTAACCAATGCCTGGAAGCTAAACCAGATACCAATTGAACAGGCTAGGAAACCTGAGAAGCGGTGATCGATCTCCAGCGCTTTACGGCCAATCGACATGGCGCGGAAAGCGACGAAGAATACCATTAAAAGCGCCAATACCACACCGATATAACCCAGTTCTTCCCCAATAATGGAGAAGATGAAGTCGGTGTGCGCCTCGGGTAAATACTCCAGTTTTTGCACCGAGTTGCCCAGGCCTTGCCCCCAGACTTCGCCGCGGCCAAACGCCATCAGCGACTGCGTCAGCTGATAGCCGCTGCCGAACGGGTCTTCCCACGGGTTCCAGAACGAGGTCACGCGGCGGATACGGTAAGGCTCGGCGAGGATCAGCAGCACAACCGCGGAAATCCCCATCCCGATGATGGCGATGAACTGCCACAGCTTGGCACCCGCCAGGAACAGCATCGCCAGCGTGGTCACAAACAGTACGACTACGGTGCCGAGGTCAGGCTGCGCCAGCAGTAAGACCGCCAGTACCAGGATAACGCCCATCGGCTTTAAGAAGCCGCGAAGGTTGTTACGCACCTCGTCGACTTTACGCACCAGATAGTTAGCCAGATAGCAGAACAGGGAGAGTTTGGTGAACTCTGCAGGCTGAATACGCAGCGGGCCAAAGGCAATCCAGCGCGATGCCCCGTTAACGGAGCTACCCACAACCAGCACGATCAGCAGCATGATGATCGAGGCGATCAGCATGGCCGTACTGTGCCGCTGCCAGAAGGCCATCGGCAGACGCAAGGTCACCAGCGCGAGGCAGAACGCCAGGATGATGTACAGCCCGTCACGCTTGGCGAACAGGAAGGGATCGTTTGCCAGCCGTTGTCCAACGGGCATGGAGGCCGAGGTCACCATGATAAAGCCGATCGCTGCAAGCCCGAGCGTGAGCCAGAACAGCATGCGGTCGTACATGATCAGGCTATCGGAATCTTTATCCCGCGAAGCCATCACCCAGCCTTTCAGCGCCGCAAACAGCCACACCAGAATTCCAAATCCTGGCAGGCGCGGCATTTTCAGGCGAGGGAGAGATAAACGCATCAGCCTAACTCCTTCGCCAGGCGAGTAAAGACATCACCACGCTGTTCGAAATTCTTAAACTGATCGAGGCTGGCACAGGCAGGGGAAAGCAGCACCATGTCGCCAGGCTTCACGCGCGGCGCAATGAAACGCATTGCCTGCTCCAGGGTTTCAGTTTGCTCGGCAATCTCTGGACGTAGCGCGGCCAGTTGACTACCGTCACGGCCAAAGCAGTACAGGCGGACGTTATCCCCGGCGAGGTACTGTTTCAGGGAGGAGAAATCAGCCGATTTGCCGTCACCGCCGAGAAGGAGGTGCAGCGTGCCATCCACGTGCAGGCCGTTCAGTGCCGCCTCAGTGCTTCCCACGTTGGTGGCTTTGGAATCGTTGATCCAGCGCACGCCGTTGTGCTCCAGCGCCAGCTGGAAGCGGTGCGCCAGGCCGGTATAGGTCGTTAGCGCCTTCAGGCTGGACGAGCGCGGCAGCCCAACGGCATCCGCCAGCGCCAGCGCGGCCAGCGCGTTGGTGTAGTTATGCTGGCCGGAAAGCTTCATCTCTTTCACGTTCAGCACTTTCTCGCCCTTCACGCGCAGCCAGGTTTCGCCCAGCTGGCGGTTCAAATGATAGTCACCCATGGTGATACCAAAGCTGATGCAGCGCTCGTCCGCGCCGCGTACCGGCATGGTCAGCGCGTCATCCGCATTGACCACGCAGACTTTGGCATTTTCGTAAACGCGCAGCTTGGCGGCGCGATACTGCTGCAGGCCAAACGGGTAGCGGTCCATATGATCTTCGGTCACGTTCAGGATCGTTGCGGCGGCGGCGTGCAGGCTGTAGGTGGTTTCAAGCTGGAAGCTGGAGAGTTCCAGCACGTACAGCTCACAGCCCTTATCCAGCAGCATCAGGGCCGGCAGACCAATATTGCCGCCAACACCGACGTTTTTACCCGCTGCTTTTGCCATCTCGCCGACAAGCGTAGTGACCGTGCTTTTTCCGTTTGAACCGGTAATGGCAATAATCGGAGCCTGCGCTTCGCGGCAGAACAGTTCGATATCGCCGACAATTTCAACGCCCGCATCCGCAGCAGCGCTCAGAGAAGGATGCGCCAGCGCCATGCCCGGGCTGGCAACGATCAGATCGGCTGCCAGCAGCCAGTCATCATTCAGACCACCAAGGTGGCGTTCAACCTGTTCCGGCAGCGTGTCCAGACCCGGCGGAGAGACACGCGTATCCATCACGCGCGGCGTGACGCCGCGCGCAAGGAAAAAGTCCACGCAGGAAAGGCCGGTCAGGCCCAACCCGATGATAACGACTTTTTTGCCCTGGTAATCTGCCATGATTAACGTACCTTCAGCGTTGCCAGGCCAATCAGCACCAGCATCAGCGAAATAATCCAGAAGCGCACGATGACGCGCGGTTCCGGCCAGCCTTTCAGTTCATAGTGGTGGTGAATCGGCGCCATACGGAAGATGCGCTGACCGCGCAGCTTGAAGGAACCGACCTGAAGGATGACCGACAGGGTTTCAACCACAAACACGCCGCCCATGATCACCAGCAGGAACTCCTGGCGCAGCAGCACGGCAATAATGCCCAGCGCGCCACCGAGCGCCAGAGAACCGACGTCACCCATAAAGACCTGAGCCGGATAGGTGTTGAACCACAGGAAACCGAGGCCCGCTCCGACAATCGCCGTACAGACGATCACCAGCTCGCCCGCATGACGCAGGTACGGAATATGCAGGTAATTCGCAAAGTTCATGTTACCGGTCGCCCATGCAACCAGCGCAAACCCGCCCGCGACGAAGACGGTCGGCATAATCGCCAGGCCGTCCAGACCGTCGGTCAGGTTAACGGCGTTGCCGGTACCGACAATCACAAAGTAGGCCAGAAGGATGTAGAACAGCCCCAGCTGCGGCATCACGTCCTTGAAGAACGGCACCACCAGCTCGGTGGCTGGCGTGTCTTTTCCTGCCAGATACAGCGCAAAGGCCACGCCCAGCGCGATCACCGACATCCAGAAATACTTCCAGCGGGCGATCAGGCCCTTGGTGTCTTTACGCACCACTTTACGATAGTCATCGACAAAACCGATGATCCCGTACCCCACCAGAACCGTCAGAACGCACCAGACGTAAGGGTTGGAGGGATACGCCCAAAGCAGTACGGAAACGACAATAGCGGTCAGGATCATAATCCCGCCCATGGTTGGCGTACCGCGCTTGCTGAAGTGCGATTCCGGACCGTCGTTACGTACAACCTGACCAAAAGAGAGTTTTTGCAGACGGGCAATCATGCGCGGGCCCATCCACAGAGAGATGAACAGCGCAGTCAGCAGGCTGACGATGGCGCGAAACGTCAGATAGGAAAAGACGTTAAAGCCTGAATAATATTTGACCAAATGTTCGGCCAGCCAAACTAACATGTCCCGCTCTCCTGTAATGCGTGCACAACTTCTTCCATGGCGGCACTACGTGAACCTTTCACAAGCACAGTCACAATTTGTTTTTCTGTAATCAACGCCTTAAGACGCTCAATCAATGCGGCTTTATCGGCAAAATGTTCGCCAACGCCGCTCGCCTGGCTAATTGCCTGGCTCAGCGTTCCTGCGCTCAGCACGCGGTCAATTCCCGCCGCTTTCGCCGCTTCGCCAACCTGGATATGGCAGGCTTCGCTTTCATCGCCCAGCTCCGCCATATCACCGACCACCATCACGCGGTAGCCCGGCATTTCAGACAGTACCTGCGCCGCCGCCGTCATCGAGCCGACGTTGGCGTTGTAGGAATCGTCCAGCAGCAGCTTGTTCTCCGCCAGCTGGATCGGGAACAGGCGTCCGGGAACGGCTTTCAAGTTTGCCAGACCCGTTTTAATCGCTTCATGAGACGCGCCGACCGCCGTGGACAACGCCGCCGCCGCAAGGGCATTGGCGATGTTATGGCGACCCGGCAGCGGCAGCAGCACATCCACGCCACCCGTTGGGGTGTTGAGGGTGAATTCCGTTCCGTGCGACGTCACATGGATATTGGTGGCGGTAAAGTCACTGTTGGCCGCATTCGGCGAGAAGCGCCAGGTCTTACGCGACCCAATGATGCTCTGCCAGTTCAGCCAGTCGTTGTTATCGGCATTCATAATGGCAATGCCGTCAGCCGGTAAGCCGGTGTAGATCTCACCTTTGGCTTTCGCCACGCCTTCCAGCGACCCGAAACCTTCGAGGTGTGCGGCGGCAAGGTTATTCACCAGCGCCGCCTCCGGACGCGTCAGGCTCACGGTCCAGGCTATTTCACCCTGATGGTTCGCGCCCAGCTCAATCACGGCAAACTCATGCTCTTTGGTCAGGCGGAGTAATGTCATCGGCACGCCAACGTCATTATTTAGGTTGCCCGCGGTATAAAGCGTGTTACCACACTGGCTGAGGATAGACGCCGTCATCTCTTTTACGGACGTTTTACCGGATGAACCGGTCAGCGCCACGACGCGCGTTGGAACCTGCTGGCGTACCCATGCCGCCAGTTCACCGAATGCCAGACGGGTATCGCTCACCACAATCTGCGGCAGATCGATATCGAGCTTGCGGCTGACAAACAGCGCGCCGGCACCGTTCTCTTTGGCCTGCTCTGCAAAATCATGCGCGTCAAAGCGCTCGCCTTTCAGCGCCACAAACAGGCAACCCGCTGTGACTTTGCGGGTATCCGTCGTTACGGCGTCGATCGTCAGATCCTGACCGTGCAGCGCGCCGTTCAGGATGGCAGCGGCCTGGGCTAGCGTAAGGCTAATCATGCCACCACTCCCAGCAGTCGTGCTGCCGTTACGCGATCCGAGTAGTCCAGGCGGCGGTTGCCCACGATCTGATAATCTTCATGGCCTTTACCCGCCAGCAGAACTACATCGTTCTCCCGCGCCTGCATGATGGCGTTAGTCACCGCTTCTGCACGGCCTTCGACCACGCGCGCGCGGCCGGCGTCAAGCATACCCGCCAGAATATCGTTGATGATGGCGCGCGGTTCTTCGGTGCGCGGGTTATCATCTGTCACCACCGGAATATCCGCGAACTGCTCGGCAATAGCGCCCATCAGCGGACGTTTGCCCTTGTCGCGATCGCCGCCGCAGCCAAACACGCACCAGAGCTTACCGGCGCAGTGCAGGCGAGCCGCTTCCAGCGCTTTTTCCAGCGCGTCCGGCGTGTGGGCGTAATCGACGACAACAGTCGGTTTGCCCGGTGCGCTGAACACTTCCATACGGCCACAAACCGGCTGCAGACGCTCAGCGGTGTCCAGCAGTTCGGCCATTGGATAGCCCAGCGCCAGCAGCGTCGCCAGCGCCAGCAGCAGGTTGCTGACGTTGAAGGCGCCCATCAGGCGGCTTTCAATTTCACCGTCGCCCCATGAGGAAGCAAAGCGGATCGTTGCCCCGCTGTCGTGATAGTTCACCTCAACCGCCTTCAGCCAGCGGCCGTGGCAGTTCGGGTTAATGTGGTTTTCCATCGATACGGCAACCGCATCCGGCAGCTTCGCCAGCCAGCGACGACCGACTTCATCGTCGGCGTTGACGATCGCCTGTCCGTGATGGTGGGTGGAGTAGAGCAGCCATTTCGCGGCTTCGTAGTGCTCCATATCGCCATGATAATCAAGATGATCGCGGCTCAGGTTAGTGAACACCGACGCGGCAAACTTCAGCGCCGCTACGCGGTGCTGTACCAGCCCGTGGGAAGAAACTTCCATTGCGGCGAAGGTCGCTCCCTGCTCTGCCAGACCGGCCAGCACATGCTGTACGTCTACCGCCGAGCCGGTGGTGTTTTCCGTCGGGCTCACTTTACCCAGCAGACCGTTACCCACGGTACCCATCACCGCGCCGGTTTCACCCAGCAGCTGCGCCCACTGCGCCATCAGCTGCGTGGTAGTGGTTTTACCGTTAGTGCCCGTCACGCCCACCAGACGCAGCTGGTCGGACGGCTCGTGATAAAAACGCCCTGCCAGTGCAGAGAGACGTTCATTCAGCTGGCTGAGATAGATAACCGGCACGCCGTGCATTTCACGCACCTCGCCGTCTGTTGCCTCATCTTTGGCCTCAGCAATAATGGCAGCAACACCTTGCGCAATCGCCTGCGGGATATAACGACGCCCGTCCGCCTGATGACCCAACACCGCCACGAAGAGATCGCCAGACGCAGCCACGCGGCTGTCCAGCACCATCTCTCGCAGTGCTCGCTCCGGTGCGTTTGGCACCCACGGAGCGAGAAGGTCGCGCAAATTACGATCTGCCACCTGTACCCTCGCCTTGATTAGTTACAAATTCACTTTTATCGCCCGTCGCCAGCGCATCCGGTTCAATGTTCATGGTGCGCAACACGCCGCCCATGATGGCCCCGAACACAGGCGCGGAGACGGCGCCGCCGTAGTATTTACCCGCCTGTGGATCGTTAATGACGACCACCAGCGCAAAACGCGGATTGCTTGCAGGCGCAACGCCTGCGGTATAGGCAATGTACTTGTTGATGTAGCGGCCATCGGGCCCCACTTTTTTCGCCGTACCGGTTTTAATGGCGATGCGATAGCCTTTAATCGCCGCCTTCACGCCGCCGCCGCCCGGCAGCGCCACGCTTTCCATCATGTGAACAACGGTACGTACGATAGATTCCGGGAAGATTCGCTCGCCCGGCACCGGTGGATCAACTTTAGTAATCGACAGCGGACGATAGACGCCATAGCTGCCAATCGTTGCGTAGACTCGCGCTAACTGTAACGGGGTTACCATTAGCCCATAGCCGAAAGAGAAGGTGGCCCTCTCTATGTCAGACCACCGTTGTTTTTGAGGATATAAGCCACTGCGTTCTCCGACCAACCCCAAATTGGTCGCTTTTCCCAGCCCAAAACGTGAGTAAGTCTCTACTAACGCTGAGGACGGCATCGCTAACGCCAGCTTGGAAACACCGACGTTACTCGACTTCTGTAAGACCCCGGTCAGGGTCAGTTCGCTGTAACGCGCCACGTCTTTGATTTCATGGCCGTTAATGCGGTAAGGAATCGTATTCAGAACGGTACTTTCATTGACGATGCCGCGCTGGAGCGCGGTCATCACCACCATCGGTTTTACGGTAGAGCCCGGTTCAAACACGTCGGTGATGGTACGGTTACGCATCACATCCTTCTGCGTCCCGGTGAGATTGTTTGGGTTGTAGGACGGGCTGTTGGCCATCGCAAGCACTTCACCCGTGCTGACATCGACCAAGACGGCACTGCCCGATTCCGCCTTGTTAAAGGCTACGGCGTTGTTCAGCTCGCGGTAAACCAGCGCCTGTAAGCGCTCATCGATACTCAGCGCAAGGTTGTGTGCGGCCTGGCTGTCCGTTGAGGAAATATCCTCGATTACGCGACCATAGCGGTCTTTACGCACAATACGCTCGCCGGGCTGGCCGGTGAGCCATTTATCAAAGCTTTTTTCAACGCCTTCAATCCCCTGACTGTCGACGTTGGTGAAACCAATGAGGTGAGCGGTTACTTCGCCGGAGGGATAATAACGGCGCGATTCCTCACGCAGGTGAATCCCCGGCAGCTTCAATTTTTTAATGTAGTCCGCCATGTCAGGGTTCACCTGACGCGCCAGATAGATAAAGCGCCCTCTCGGGTTCGCATTCACGCGTGAGGCCAACTGGTCCAGCGGCATCTTCAGCGCATCCGCAAGCGCCTTCCAGCGGTTATCAAGCGTGATACCTCCGGCGTCGTGCAGCTCTTTCGGATCGGCCCAGATCGCCTTCACCGGCACGCTCACCGCCAGAGGGCGGCCAGAACGGTCGGTGATCATGCCACGGGAAGTCGACACTTCCTGCACGCGCAGGGAACGCATATCCCCCTGACGGACCAGCATGTCAGGGGCGATGATTTGCAGCCACGCTACGCGACCCAGCAGGAAACCCAGCGCCAGTAAAATGCAGCCGCAAAGCAACGCAAAACGCCAACTGACAAAGTTGGCCTGTTCTTCCTGACGTTTTGGTTTTAGCGTCTTTGCCGCTGCTTTCATGCGTCGCGTTTTCCCTTATTTTTGTACTACGATATTTTCCTGCGAAGGATCAACATGCTGCAGCTGCAGCTTTTCCGTTGCGATCCGTTCAACCCGGCTGTGATCGCCGAGCGCGTTTTCTTCAAGGATCAGATTGCGCCATTCAATATCCAGCGCATCGCGTTCCAGTACCATCTGCTCGCGTTGCGCAGTTAATAAACGGGTATGGTGGGCCGTCGTAACGACCGTAATAGCCGTGACAATGATGCAAATGAACAAGCAGAGTGGCAGCTTCCCAAACCGCAAAAGATCGTCACCGATCACGCCAGGCAAGGCATGGCGCTCGTTGCTTCCTAACGAATCCTTAACTTTGCTTAGGGTCTCTGTCACTCTGCCGATCATGCGTTCGTCCTTTCTGCTACACGCAGCACTGAACTACGGGCACGTGGATTCTCTGCCACCTCTTCTTCGCCCGGCATCAACTTGCCTAGTGCTCGCAGCTGACGGCCACCCAGTTTTCTGAGCTGTTCTTCCGTCATCGGCAGCCCCGCAGGAACCTGCGGACCGCGGCTCTGCTCGCGCATAAAGCGTTTCACAATGCGGTCTTCCAGCGAATGGAAGCTGATGATGGACAACCGCCCTCCCGGGGCCAGCACGCCGAGCGAGCTTTTTAGCGCCAGCTCTATTTCCTCCAGTTCACTGTTTACCCAGATGCGAATCGCCTGGAAGGTACGCGTCGCGGGGTGTTTGTGCTTATCCTTCACCGGCGTAGCCGCGGCAATCACCTCGGCCAGCTCTTTGGTGCGGGTCATCGGATCGATACGGTTACGCTCAACGATGGCGCGCGCAATGCGTTTACCGAAACGTTCTTCACCAAAGGTTTTGATCACCCAGGCAATATCGGCTTCGTCAGCGGTCTGCAGCCATTCTGCGGCAGACTGGCCGCGCGTTGGGTCCATGCGCATATCCAGCGGGCCGTCGCGCATAAAGGAGAAGCCGCGCTCGGCATCATCAAGCTGGGGTGAAGAGACGCCAAGATCGAGAAGAATCCCGTCGATCTTGCCCGTAAGATCGCGCTCGGCAACGTAGTCCGCGAGCGCAGAGAAAGGTCCATGCACGATGGAAAAGCGTGGGTCATCGATGGTTTGCGCAACGGCAATCGCCTGCGGGTCACGATCGATTGCCAGCAGACGACCTTCCTCTCCAAGCTGAGAGAGGATGAGACGCGAGTGGCCACCGCGACCAAAAGTGCCATCAATGTAGATGCCGTCCGGACGAATATTCAGGCCGTTGACGGCCTCATCCAGCAGCACCGTTGTATGTTTATAATTTTCCATCATATTTATAGAGACAAGTCCTGCAGCCGTTCCGATAATGTTGCGGAATCGGACTGCTCAGCGTCGATATCTTCCTTGACCTGTTGATACCAGGTCGTTTCATCCCACAGTTCAAACTTGTTGAACTGCCCGACCAGCATCACTTCTTTGGTCAGACCGGCATGTTGCCGCAACACGGGCGCAATCAGTAATCGCCCTGCGCTATCCATCTGACATTCACTGGCATGTCCCAATAACAACCGCTGTACGCGGCGTTCCTGCGGGTTCATGCTCGACAGTCGCGACAGCTTTTGCTCAATAATTTCCCATTCGGGTAAAGGGTAAAGCAGCAGGCAGGGGGAGTTGATGTCAATGGTGCAAACCATTTGACCTGAAGCGTTCTCGATCAGCTGGTCGCGGTATCGGGTTGGTACCGATAAACGCCCTTTGCTGTCGAGATTGACTAACGTTGCTCCACGGAACATGCCAGCCTCACCCCTCCTCACCACTTTAACCCACAAATTCCCACCTAAAGGAGTTTACGGAGCGAGGGAAAAGCTTGTCAAGCCAGGACTCTCTCTATATGAAGCCGAAAGGGCGCTATTTACAGAGATAAACAGACCTGGTTAATAACTACACAACTGGCGAGGCAAAATTAACGTTATGAATATTTGTAAGAAAAAAACCGAATATGCACACTAGCGTTAAGGCTCACTCAATATCATCGCAAGGAAATATAAAGTGTCAGTTTGCGACGCGGGCGGCATTTTAAGACATATTCTCCGGGGATGACAGCGCCAGATGCATCGATGCACTGCGCGAGCAGGCTCTCTTGCCCGCAAGCCAGCTGCAATGGTGGAAAAACGTCTGAATATTCATCGACCGAAGGGGGTTTGTAACAAAATAAGACAGAAGCGGTGTTTAAAAATCGTATAAATGTTCTTTAAAAGGCGATTTAAAAGCCTTAACGAATTAAGAAAAATAGCAGGCTATGATCCTTAAAGAATTATCCTAATTTTTATACGGGAATGATTTCTGCAAATTATTTTAGCGAAACGGGGCTGTTTGCACTGCCCCGCTCATTCATTAATGCCGGCTCAAAATGCCGCGGCGGTAGAGATTTCGTTTGATGCGGGTTAGCCCAGGCTTCGGCTTACGTGGCTCATCCAGGCTTGCCAGAACAATCTCCAGCACGCGTTCAGCCACATCGCGGTGGCGCTGAGCCACTGCCAGCACCGGGCACTGCAGGAAGTCGAGCAGTTCATTATCACCAAAGGTTGCGATGGCCAAATCGGAGGGCAGCTGTCCGTCGCGACGCAGCGTAACATCCATCACTCCCTGCAGCAGGGCAAACGACGTGGTGAACAGCGCCTGCGGCATCGGGTGCGTTTCCAGCCATTTTTCGAACAGCTGCGCGGCAGCTTCACGCTCATAGCTGTTGGCATAGAGATAGTGAACGTCGCGCGGATCGTCCTTCCAGGCGGTGCGGAACCCTTGTTCACGCAGGAAGCTCACGGAAAGCTCCGGCAATGCCCCAAGGTACAGCACCGTTTCAGCCGGGAAAGTTCTCAGCTCCGCCGCCAGCATCTCGGCATCATCCTGATCGGCGCCCACGACGCTGGTAAAATGCTCTCTGTCCAGGGCGCGGTCCAGCGCAACGATAGGGAACGGATCGTTGGCCCAGCGTTGATAGAACGGGTGCTCTGGCGGCAACGAGGTTGAAACGATGATGGCATCAACCTGACGCTGCAGAAGATGCTCAATACAGCGCATTTCGTTATCAGGCTGATCTTCCGAACAGGCGATCAGCAGCTGATAGCCCCGCTGGCGGGCCTGACGCTCAAGGTAGTTGGCGATACGGGTATAGCTGGTATTTTCCAGGTCTGGGATCACCAGGCCAATAGAGCGGGTGCGCCCGGCACGTAAACCGGCTGCGACAGCATTTGGATGGTAGTTATGTTCACGAACCACCGCCATGACTTTTTCAACGGTCTTATCGCTGACGCGGTACTGCTTCGCTTTACCGTTAATCACATAGCTCGCCGTTGTTCGTGACACGCCGGCTAGCCGAGCGATTTCATCCAGTTTCACAATTGCCCCTTAAAAAAAGTAAAGAGTCCATGGCCCTGTCAAGGTTATGGTTAAATCTTTTAACATCTAATCGCAGAATAGTCACCGCGGCAATCGCTTTTATCTGCATTCGCGTTGGTTTGTGCAAAAAAAAGCCCGGCTTTGGTGACCGGGCAGAAAGAGGCGAACCTTTTTGACAGCTAACGCATGATCTTTTCGCCGCGCGACAGGCCAACAATCCCCGAGCGCGCAACCTCAACAATTTTTGCCACATCCCGCACCGACGCCAGGAAAGCGTCCAGCTTGTCACTCGTCCCCGCCAGCTGAACCGTATATATAGAAGGCGTAACGTCAATGATCTGCCCACGGAAGATATCCGTATTGCGTTTCACCTCTTCACGGCCATATCCGCTCGCCTGAATTTTTACCAGCATGACTTCACGCTCAACGTAGGCGCCCTGCCCCAGCTCGCTCACGCGCAGCACATCGACCAGCTTGTGCAGCTGCTTTTCAATCTGCTCGAGCACTTTGGCGTCGCCGACGGTTTGGATGGTCATGCGTGACAGCGTGGGATCGTCAGTCGGAGCAACGGTAAGGCTTTCTATGTTGTAGCCGCGCTGTGCGAAAAGTCCAATGACGCGGGACAATGCGCCAGACTCGTTTTCCAGTAATACCGATAATATCCGGCGCATATCAGGTTCTCTCCGTTTTGCTTAACCACATTTCGTCCATACCACCCCCGCGAATATGCATCGGGTAAACGTGCTCCGTGCCGTCGACGATGACGTCCATGAACACAAGGCGGTTGTTCTTCACGTGCTCAAGCGCTTCGCCAAGCTTCGCTTCAAGCTCTGCCGGATCGCTCACTCGCATGCCGATATGGCCGTAGGATTCCGCCAGGCGTACAAAGTCCGGGAGGGAATTCATGTACGACTGAGAGTGACGGCCAGAATAAATCATATCCTGCCACTGCTTCACCATCCCGAGATAGCCGTTGTTCAGGTTCAGCACCAGTACCGGCAGCTCATACTGCAGCGCCGTAGACAGCTCCTGAATATTCATCTGAATACTGCCATCCCCCGTCACGCAGACCACGGTTTCATCCGGCAGCGCCAGCTTCACCCCCAGCGCAGCGGGCAGGCCAAAGCCCATCGTGCCCAAGCCGCCCGAGTTGATCCAGTGACGCGGTTTATCAAAGGGATAGTAAAGGGCTGCAAACATCTGGTGCTGCCCCACGTCAGACGTCACATAGGCATCGCCTCCCGTCAGGCGCCAGATCGTTTCGATCACCGCCTGCGGCTTAATATGTTCACTTTGCGTATCGTATCTAAGGCACTGCCGCGCGCGCCACAGTTCGATCTGCTGCCACCAGTCGCGAATGTCGTCCAGCGGCTGTGCCGTGGTTTCCTGCGTCAGCAGATCCAGCATTTGGTCCAAAACCTGTCGGGCATCTCCGACGATCGGCACATCTGCCGGCACCGTTTTAGAAATTGAGGTCGGATCGATATCAATGTGCAGCACGGTAGCGTTCGGGCAGTACTTTGCCAGGTTGTTGGTCGTGCGATCGTCAAAGCGCACGCCGACGGCAAAGATCGCATCGGCGTTGTGCATCGTCATGTTGGCTTCATAGGTGCCGTGCATGCCTAGCATCCCCAGCGCCTGTCGATGCGTGGCGGGGAACGCCCCTAACCCCATCAGCGACGAGGCGACAGGAAGATTGAGCTTTTCGATCAGCTCACGGAGCTGCGTTTCACACGCTGCGTTAACCGCACCGCCGCCAACGTAGACAACCGGTTTTTTGGCCGCCATCAGCGTTTGCAGCGCTCGCTTAATCTGGCCTTTGTGCCCCTGCGTCGTCGGGTTATAGGAGCGCATGCTCACTGCTTCCGGCCAGACGTAAGGCAACTTGTTAGCCGGATTGAGAATATCTTTTGGCAGATCGACCACCACCGGCCCGGGACGGCCGCTTGCCGCCAGCCAGAAGGCCTTTTTCAAAACGGTTGGAATGTCTTCGGTTTGTTTGACCAGGAAACTGTGCTTAACCACGGGGCGCGAAATCCCGACCATGTCGCACTCCTGGAAGGCATCGTAACCAATCAGGGAGGTGGCAACCTGCCCGGAGAGAATGACCAGCGGGATAGAGTCCATATACGCCGTCGCAATCCCGGTAATGGCATTCGTCGCCCCCGGCCCGGAGGTGACCAGCACAACGCCCACCTCACCCGTTGCACGCGCTAATCCGTCAGCCATATGCACCGCCGCCTGCTCGTGACGTACCAGCACATGGTCTATGCCACCCACGGTATGAAGCGCATCATAAATATCGAGGACTGCGCCTCCAGGATAGCCGAACACCTGCTTCACGCCCTGATCGATAAGCGACCGGACGACCATTTCCGCGCCAGACAACATCTCCATGCTTTGCCTCCAGGCATTTTGCTATAGACGGACAGCAGAATTCATTTCCACACCGTCTTACGATTAGGCTAAGCCAATCTTATATTTTGCAGAGTGATCGTTACCTTAACCGCTCGTTATGAGGCAGGCAATTGGCAAACCAGGCGGGACAAACGGCCGTCAAAGCAGAAAAAACAGGCATTGAGAGAGGATATGGTGAATTCCTCTGAGATAAAGGATGGAGAGAATAAATCATCGCTTAAAAACGGCATGATTCAGGAAATCATCTATTTTTAAGCGTGCGGCAGCCGCCAAAAAAAATCCACACAGAATAAAATTTTACTATCAATGAAAATAACAGGACAAACCGCACGTGGTGATGCGATTTATCCTGACTTCCTTATCGGCGGCAAACGCTAATAAGTAATTCTTCCATCCATTGATGGCCTTTATCACGGCCGGCCGCTTCGTGCCAGGAAAGATAGCAGGTACGGCTGTTTAGCTTGAGTGGCAAAGGCATAATCTGCAGATCCAACTGCTCTGCGAATTCTTCTGCCAGCCAGCGCGGCGCAATCGCCACCAGCTGAGTCTGGGAGACAACGTTCAGCACGCTGACCATGGCCATTCCTTGATACGCAACGCTCGCTTGTTTATCCGGCGTGTCATACCAGGGCAGGCTGAATGACGCATATCTATCGAGCGCAACAACAGCGTGCTGTTCGTTATAAACATCACTTTCACGCAGAGGGGAATTCAGACGCGGGTGTTTTTTACTGGCAACTAACACCATTTCATCTTTAAACAGCGGTACGCAGGAAAACTCCGGACGGCGAAACTCTTCATACCCCAGGACAAACTCTGTTTCCTGATAGCGAAGCTGATGCTCTGTATTCTGATTAAGTGATGATTTAAATACCAGATGAATATTTGGCGCAATCTCTTCAACTTTGTTGTAAATAATTGACGTCAGATAATTATCCAGAGGGCTGCATACGCACAGATGGAATATGCGCTCGCTGCTTAAGGGCTCAAAACCGGAGCCAGGCAGCTCATTCTGCACCAGCTGCAGCGCCTGACGAACGGAGCCAAAGAGCTGGAACGCGCGGGCGGTAGGCTGAATACCTCTGCCATAGCGAACGAATAACTCGTCATTAAACATGACCTTAAGGCGAGCCACTGCGTTACTGACGGCAGGCTGAGACATGCCAAGCGACTGTGCTGCACGCGTAATATTCTGTTCCTGCATCACCGCATCGAATACGGTTAACAGATTGAGATCCACTGTACGTAATTGCGGTTTAACCCCATCATAGGTTTGAGGTTGATTAATATTATTTTCTGGCATTCTTGACTCCACTGTCACGCTAAACTCCCTTTGCCAAGGTACAGTAATAAGTTCGAAAAATATGATTTACCATGCATATACGACCAGCGAAAGAGAATTGTTTAAAATTCGGAAAATATAAAGGAAGTCCCATCAAAAGATTAGATTATCAAACATCATTGATGAGGCATTCGAAAACAGATTAATTGATATCAATAACATTAGGGGTAGCATGAAACCATAATCCAGACGAATAGACAATCACCCTCTGGTTAATCATGGCTTAAGTATTATTAAATTATTAACTGCTCCTCCCTAATAGTAGTTAACAATTTTTTATCATGGCGTTATTCCCACTCAGCCCAAAACCATTCACCCCATGTATAAATAAGTGAAATAAAAGGCATTTTATTCTTCTCTTCGATAATGCAGTAAATATGTAGAATTGCTATTAAATATGTTTAAATCATTCAGAAAGCAAATCGCCAGTCCAAAAATAGACAATTAAAATGGTCATGAGATTGAAAACCAGCACAATAAGCTAAAGTAAACCGACTGGCGAAACGGGCGATAGTGTACGTTTTCGCCCTCAGGGGTTGACATAGATTGTCGTATCCAGTACCACTAAAAGCATATTGAATTTAACGGAGCACGATTCATGACACGCACCATTCGTTTCACCGGTCTACTACTACTAAACGCATCCACTGTGCGCGGTAGGCTGGCGGGCGAAATTCAGCGTTGAATCGTCACCAGTAAGACTAAAACCCGCGCCACTGCGCGGGTTTTTTTATGCTCGTAGCAAGGCGCCCTAAGACTGACAAGGACCTAACACATGAGCCAGCAAGTCATTATTTTCGATACCACCTTACGTGACGGTGAACAGGCATTACAGGCGAGCCTGAGTGTTAAAGAGAAACTGCAGATCGCGCTGGCTCTGGAACGCATGGGTGTCGACGTGATGGAGGTGGGCTTCCCCGTCTCGTCTCCGGGTGATTTCGAATCCGTACAGACCATCGCGCGTACCATTAAAAACAGCCGCGTATGTGGCCTGGCGCGCTGCGTTGAGAAAGATATCGACGTTGCAGCCGAGTCGCTGAAGGTGGCCGAAGCCTTCCGTATCCATACCTTTATAGCAACCTCGCCAATGCACATCGCCACCAAGCTGCGCAGCACGCTGGACGAGGTTATCGAACGCGCGGTGTACATGGTCAAGCGCGCGCGTAACTATACGGATGACGTTGAATTCTCCTGTGAAGATGCGGGCCGTACGCCAATCGAAGACCTGGCGCGCGTGGTTGAAGCCGCCATCAACGCGGGCGCTAAAACTATCAACATCCCGGACACCGTCGGCTACACCATGCCGTTTGAGTTCTCCAACATCATTACCGGCCTGTATGACCGCGTGCCAAATATTGATAAAGCGATTATCTCTGTGCATACCCACGACGACCTGGGTCTGGCCGTAGGCAACGCCATCGCCGCCGTTCACGCCGGCGCGCGTCAGGTTGAAGGGGCAATGAACGGGATCGGTGAGCGCGCCGGTAACTGCTCGCTGGAAGAAGTGATCATGGCGATCAAGGTGCGCAAAGACATCATGAACGTGAATACGCGCATCAATCACAACGAAATCTGGCGCACAAGCCAGACCGTCAGCCAGATCTGCAACATGCCTATTCCCGCCAACAAGGCGATTGTCGGCACCGGCGCGTTCGCACACTCCTCCGGTATTCACCAGGATGGCGTCATTAAGAACCGTGAAAACTATGAAATCATGACCCCGGAATCCATCGGCCTGAACCAGGTGCAGCTGAACCTGACCTCTCGCTCTGGCCGTGCCGCAGTGAAGCACCGTATGGAAGAGATGGGCTACAAGGACAGCGATTACAACATGGATCAGCTGTACGACGCCTTCCTGCAGCTGGCCGATAAAAAAGGCCAGGTGTTCGACTACGACCTGGAAGCGCTGGCGTTCATCAACAAACAGCAGGAAGAACCGGAGCATTTCCGCCTGGATTACTTCAGCGTGCAGTCCGGCTCCAGCGACATCGCCACCGCATCGGTCAAACTGGCCTGCGGTGACGACATTAAAGCCGAAGCGGCAAACGGTAATGGCCCCGTCGATGCCATCTATCAGGCGATTAACCGCGTCACCGAGTATGACGTTGAGCTGGTTAAATATGACCTGACGGCCAAAGGCCATGGCAAAAACGCGCTGGGCCAGGTTGATATCGTCGTCAACTACAACGGCCGCCGTTTCCACGGCGTGGGTCTGGCGACCGACATCGTCGAATCTTCTGCCAAAGCGATGGTGCATGTCCTGAACAACATCTGGCGCGCCGCCGAAGTCGAAAAAGAGTTGCAACGCAAAGCTCAGAATAAAGAGAACAACAAGGAAACCGTGTAATGTCGAAGAATTACCATATTGCTGTGTTGCCGGGCGACGGTATTGGTCCGGAAGTGATGGCACAGGCGCTGAAAGTACTGGAAGCCGTTCGCGCGCGTTTTGCGATGAAAATTACCACCAGCCATTACGATGTGGGCGGCGTGGCTATCGATAACCACGGCACGCCATTGCCGAAAGCGACCGTTGAAGGCTGCGAAAACGCCGATGCCGTGCTGTTTGGCTCCGTGGGCGGCCCGAAGTGGGAACACCTGCCGCCGGCTGAGCAGCCTGAGCGCGGCGCGCTGCTGCCGCTGCGTAAACACTTCAAGCTGTTCAGCAACCTGCGTCCGGCGAAGCTGTATCAGGGCCTGGAAGAGTTCTGCCCGCTGCGTGCGGATATCGCCGCTAACGGTTTCGACATTCTCTGCGTACGCGAGCTGACCGGCGGGATCTACTTCGGTCAGCCAAAAGGGCGCGAAGGCAGCGGACAACACGAGAAAGCGTTCGACACCGAGGTGTATCACCGCTTCGAAATTGAACGTATTGCCCACATCGCGTTTGAATCTGCGCGCAAGCGCCGCCACAAGGTGACGTCCATTGATAAGGCGAACGTGCTGCAGTCATCCATTCTGTGGCGCGAAATCGTCGGTGAAATTGCGAAACAGTACCCGGACGTTGAGCTGTCGCACATGTACATCGATAACGCGACGATGCAGCTGATTAAAGATCCGTCCCAGTTTGACGTCCTGCTGTGCTCCAACCTGTTCGGCGATATTTTGTCAGACGAGTGCGCGATGATCACCGGCTCCATGGGCATGCTGCCCTCCGCCAGCCTGAATGAAGAAGGCTTTGGCCTGTATGAACCGGCTGGCGGCTCCGCGCCGGATATCGCGGGCAAAAACATTGCCAACCCGATTGCGCAGATCCTCTCTCTGGCCCTGCTGCTGCGCTACAGCCTGGATGCAGGCGACGCGGCAACCGCAATTGAACACGCGATTAACCGCGCGTTAGAAGAAGGCATCCGTACCGGCGATTTAGCGCGCGGCACGGCGGCAGTCAGTACTGATGAAATGGGCGACATCATTGCCCGCTATGTCGCTGAAGGGGTGTAATCATGGCGAAGACGTTATATGAAAAGTTGTTTGACGCGCACGTTGTCTACGAGGCGCCAAACGAAACCCCGCTGTTGTACATCGACCGCCATCTGGTGCATGAGGTGACCTCCCCGCAGGCATTCGACGGGCTGCGCGCGCACAGGCGCCCGGTACGTCAGCCGGGTAAAACCTTCGCGACGATGGATCACAACGTCTCGACCCAGACCAAAGACATCAATGCGTCCGGCGAGATGGCGCGCATTCAGATGCAGGAGCTGATCAAGAACTGCAACGAGTTCGGCGTTGAGCTGTACGACCTGAACCACCCTTATCAGGGCATCGTTCACGTGATGGGGCCAGAACAGGGGATTACCCTGCCGGGCATGACCATCGTGTGCGGTGACTCCCATACCGCGACCCACGGCGCGTTTGGCGCGCTGGCGTTCGGCATCGGCACGTCTGAAGTAGAGCACGTACTGGCGACGCAGACCCTGAAGCAGGGCCGCGCCAAAACCATGAAGATTGAAGTGAAGGGCAAAGCCGCGCCGGGCATCACGGCGAAAGATATCGTGCTGGCGATCATCGGCAAAACCGGCAGCGCCGGCGGCACCGGCCACGTTGTGGAGTTCTGCGGCGAAGCCATTCAGGCGCTGAGCATGGAGGGGCGTATGACCCTGTGCAACATGGCCATCGAAATGGGGGCAAAAGCCGGTCTGGTCGCCCCGGACGAAACCACCTTCAACTACGTGAAGGGCCGCCTGCACGCGCCAAAAGAGCAGAATTATGTCGATGCCGTCGAATACTGGAAGACCCTGAAAACCGATGACGGTGCAACTTTTGATACCGTTGTCACCCTGCAGGCAGAAGAGATTGCGCCGCAGGTGACCTGGGGAACCAACCCGGGCCAGGTGATTTCCGTCAACGACAGCATCCCCGATCCAACCTCTTTCGCCGATCCGGTTGAGCGTGCAAGCGCTGAAAAGGCGCTGGCCTACATGGGCCTGAAGCCTGGCGTTCCGTTGACGGATGTCGCCATCGATAAAGTGTTTATCGGTTCCTGCACCAACTCGCGTATCGAAGATTTACGCGCGGCGGCAGAGATCGCCAAAGGCCGCAAAGTGGCGCCGGGCGTGCAGGCGCTGGTGGTGCCTGGCTCCGGCCCGGTGAAAGCCCAGGCAGAAGCCGAAGGTCTGGATAAGATCTTTATCGAAGCAGGCTTCGAATGGCGCTTGCCGGGCTGCTCCATGTGCCTGGCCATGAACAACGACCGCCTGAATCCGGGCGAGCGCTGCGCCTCCACCAGCAACCGTAACTTTGAAGGTCGCCAGGGCCGCGGTGGGCGTACCCATCTGGTCAGCCCGGCAATGGCCGCCGCCGCGGCAGTCACCGGCCATTTCGCCGATATCCGCAGCCTGAAATAAGGAGACAATCATGGCAGAGAAATTTACCCAACATACGGGCCGGGTTGTCCCACTCGACGCCGCTAACGTCGATACCGATGCGATCATCCCAAAGCAGTTTTTGCAGAAAGTAACGCGCACGGGATTTGGTGCGCACCTGTTTAACGACTGGCGTTTCCTGGACGATAAGGGCGAAGTACCCAACCCGGAATTCGTTCTGAACTTTCCGGAATACAAAGGCGCGTCGATTTTACTGGCGCGAGAAAACTTTGGCTGCGGCTCGTCGCGTGAACACGCTCCCTGGGCGCTGACCGACTACGGTTTTAAGGTGGTTATCGCGCCGAGCTTCGCGGATATCTTCTACGGCAACAGCTTCAACAACCAGCTGCTGCCGGTGACGCTGAGCGATGCGCAGGTCGATGAGCTGTTTGCGCTTGTACAGGCGAATCCGGGCATTTCGTTTGAGGTAGATCTGGAAGCGGAAGTGGTGAAAGCCGGTGATAAGACCTACAGCTTCAGCATTGATGCCTTCCGCCGCCACTGCATGCTGAACGGTCTGGACAGCATCGGCCTGACGCTCCAGCACGAAGACGCTATCTCAGCATACGAGAAAAAACAGCCTGCGTTTATGGGCTAAAGGCAATGGCCCGCAGGGTGCGGGCCATTGATTTGACTACGTTTTGGCATTCCAGCCTCCTTATTGCTTTTCGGCAACGAAGAGACTAACCTCGCAATGATCGTTGTGAAGTTGGTCTCCCCATCAGTTTTTTGATGTGGGACTCTCCACTGTTTGCCTCTTGCGAAAGCCTGAGGCAAACAGCCTCAAGCACCCGCCACGCACTCTATGCGCCTTCTTCGTTCCTGTCAGAAAGTCGTTTCATTTCGTGAAGCCGCCTTCCAGAATTAAACATCTTTAACCCGGCAGGTCAGCCCAAGCGTAACCACCGAAATCGCCGCAATCATCCAGTACACCGAGGCATGGCCATAGCTTTGCGACAGCGCGCCCTGAATCACGCCGGCAAGGATGACGCCCGTAGAAATGCTGTTGGTGAAAAGCGTGGTCGCGGAGCCCGCTCGCCCCGGCATTAAGTCCTGAAACCAGAGCATGCCTATCCCGGCAACGATCCCGATAAACACCGCGTTAAACAGCTGCAATGCCAGCAGCGCCTCCCGCGAATGGAATAGGATCAGCCCCGCATAGAACAGCACCCCGGCAGCCACGGCAACGATCATCATCCGGCGTTTTCCAAAGCGCTTTACGTAATACCCGGCCAGGATCATCGCCGGAATTTCCAGCCCGGCGGCGGTGCCCATCAGGACCCCCGCGAGCTTGTCCGGTAAACCCAGATCGCTGCTGATCCACAGCGGCATATCGATGATGTACATGGTGTTGCAGGTCCACATCAGCGTGGAGGCGATAAACAGCATGCGGACGTTCTTGTCCTGCCAGCCGCTCACCTGAGTGATGGGCTTATCCGTCGTCTGTTCAACGCGCGCCACCGACGGCAGCACAAAGGCAATGAGCGCCAGGCTGATGACAAAGATCCCCGCCGCAATGGAAAACATGGTGGTAAAGCCATAATTCAGCGCGAGCATAAAGGCCAGCGGCGGCCCGATGACCCACGCCAGCGAGAGCTGCGCACGCATCACCGAGCTGAACATCACCACTTCCCGCGCCGAGCTATCGGCACATTCGCGAGCCAGCGCGAACAGCTGCGGCATGGCGGTATTCGCGAGAGAGGCCAGCAGCACGCCGCAGGTGATCAGCGTCAGGTAATGACGATTGAAGGCAAAGAGCAGCGCGTTGCCCACGGCCATGGCGCAGCAAAAGAGGATCAGCCTGCGGCGATCGCCCCGGGCGTCGGAGCGTTTTGCCAGCCACAGGCTGACCAGAATCCCGGCAATGGCGTTGACGGTATAAAACAACCCGACCCAAAACGGCTGCGCCCCCACCTCGCGGCTGAGGAACAGGCTCAGCGTCGGCGCCTGAAGCGCGCCCGCCACGCCCATCATAAAGGCGACCAGCATAAAAGCAGCATACACGCCGTTCAGGCGTCGCCCCATCGTCATCAACCACAGCATGCGCAAGTCCTTGTGAAAGCGAATCGAAATTGGGTGAATAATAAACGAAAAAAGCCAGCAAAAACATTTTGCTGGCGGGTGATTAGCACCAATACTCAGTCACACATGATCGAGGCGAGTTAGCGAGAAGAGGTCGGTTTCGTAACGTCCCACTGCATCAATTCTTCTAACGTTTTCAGCCGCTGCTCTGCACACTGGCGGGCCAGCCAGGACGTTCCCTTTGTCGCTGAAAAGTACTGCTGATAAAACTGACGTGCGGTAGACCTCTTCATAATTAACCTCCTCGCTTCATCGAGAAGAATTATTGGCCTAATATAGGGATTAATAAATTGCTGGTTTTTTGTGAGGAGTTCCCCTTTTATGCCTTCCGGTCGTCTGCAACAACAGTTTATCCGCCTCTGGCAGTGCTGTGAGGGGCAATCGCAAGAGACCACGCTGAACGAGCTGGCCGATCTGCTCAGCTGTTCGCGTCGCCACATGCGCACGCTGCTCAACACCATGCAGCAGCAGGGCTGGCTGAACTGGGAGGCCGAGGCGGGACGCGGCAAACGCTCGCGCCTGACCTTCCTTTATACCGGCCTGGCGCTGCAGCAGCAGCGTGCGGAAGATCTGCTGGAGCAGGATCGCATCGATCAGCTGGTACAGCTGGTGGGCGATAAGGCGGCCGTGCGCCAGATGCTGGTTTCCCATCTCGGACGCAGCTTTCGTCAGGGCCGACATATCCTGCGGGTGCTCTACTATCGCCCAATGAAAAATCTGTTGCCCGGCACGGCCTTACGCCGCTCTGAAACCCACATGGCCCGGCAAATCTTCAGCGGCCTGACGCGCATAAATGAGGAAAACGGGGAACTGGAAGCGGATCTCGCCCACCACTGGCAGCAGCTTTCCCCGCTTCACTGGCGCTTCTTCTTACGCCCCGGCATCCATTTTCACCACGGCCGCGAGCTGGAAATGCACGACGTCATCGCCTCTCTGGAACGCGTCCGCAAGCTCCCGCTCTACTCCCATATCTCCCGCGTCCACTCCCCCACGGCCTGGACGCTGGATATCGAGTTGTCCCAGCAGGATAAGTGGCTTCCCTGGCTGCTGGGCTATGTGCCGTCAATGATTCTGCCCGGCGAATGGGAATCGCTGAACAATTTTGCCAGCCAGCCGATTGGCACCGGGCCCTACTCCGTCTCCCGCAATAACAGCAACCAGCTGAAAATCCGCGCGTTCGACGACTACTTTGGCTATCGGGCGCTGATCGACGAAGTGAACGTGTGGGTATTACCGGATCTCAATGAGGACCTGAGCTGCGGGCTGACGCTGGAAGGCCCCACCACGGGAGAAAAAGCCGTGGAGAGTCGCCTGGAGGAGGGATGCTATTATCTCCTGTTTGACCGCCGCACCCACCGTGGGGCAAATCAGGCCGTCCGCAAGTGGATCAGCCACGTGTTATCCCCTTCCAATCTGATCTACCATGCGGAAGAGCAGTACCAGACATACTGGTTCCCGGCGTACGGCCTGCTCCCTCGCTGGCACCACGCCCGCCCGACGCGCAGTGATAAACCCGCCGGGCTGGAGTCCATCACCCTGACCTACTACCGCGAGCACGTGGAGCACCGCTTTATCGCCAGAATCATGGGCAAGCTGTTAGCGGCCGAGGGCGTTAAGCTGGAGATCCATGAAGTCGACTACGATGAATGGCATCGCGGCGATATCACCAGCGATATCTGGCTGAACAGCGCCAACTTCACCCTGCCGCTCGATTTCTCACTCTTTTCCCATCTGTATGAAGTCCCCCTGATCCAGCACTGCATCGACCGGGACTGGCATGAGGACGCCGCCGAATGGCGTGCAGGCGAGATGAACCTGGCCACCTGGTGCCAGCAGCTGCTGGCCGAGCAGGCGATCGTGCCGCTGATCCACCACTGGCTGATGATTCAGGGCCAGCGCAGCATGCGCGGCCTGCGGATGAATACCCTGGGCTGGTTTGATTTCAAATCCGCCTGGTTTGCACCGCCGGAGCCATAACGCTTTCGTAATATTCACCAAATCATTACAATAGCGCCGTTCTCAACGGGGTGCTGCATCACTGATGTGCGCTGAGATAATACCCGTCGAACCTGATCCGGATAACGCCGGCGAAGGGATTTGAGGCTGTCTCTCAAAATCCTTTGCCACTCAACCTTGAGGTGCAAAGTGTTAAAAAAAGTTCTCCCCCTGCTGGCGCTGTTTGCGCTGCCTGCTTTTGCGAAGCCCGTCCTGACGGTCTACACCTACGACTCCTTCTCCGCCGACTGGGGGCCTGGCCCGGTAGTCAAAAAAGCCTTCGAAGCCGACTGTAACTGCGAGCTGAAGTTCGTGGCGCTGGAGGACGGCGTGTCGCTGCTCAATCGTCTTCGCATGGAAGGCAAAAACAGCAAGGCCGACGTGGTGCTCGGGCTGGATAACAACCTGCTGGAAGCCGCCACGCAAACCAGGCTGTTTGCCAAAAGCGGCGTTGCGGCAGATGCCGTTAACGTGCCGGGCGGCTGGAAAAATGACACCTTTGTGCCGTTCGACTACGGCTACTTTGCGTTTGTTTACGACAAAAACAAGCTGAAAAACCCGCCGAAGAGCCTGAAAGAGCTGGTGGAAAGTGACCAGAAATGGCGCGTGATTTACGAAGATCCGCGTACCAGCACGCCAGGTCTGGGCCTGCTGCTGTGGATGCAAAAGGTCTACGGGGATAAAGCCCCCGAAGCGTGGCAGAAGCTGGCCGCCAAAACCGTCACCGTGACCAAGGGCTGGAGCGAAGCCTACGGCCTGTTCCTGAAAGGCGAAAGCGACCTGGTGCTGAGCTACACCACCTCTCCGGCCTACCACATCATCGCCGAGAAGAAAGATAACTACGCGGCGGCGAATTTTGCTGAGGGTCACTACCTTCAGGTGGAAGTGGCAGCGCGTACCGCCGCCAGCAAGCAGCCGGAGCTGGCCGAGAAGTTCCTGAAATTTATGGTTTCACCGGCGTTCCAGAACGCTATTCCGACGGGCAACTGGATGTATCCGGTCACTAACGTTGCCCTGCCCGCAGGTTTCGAGCAGTTGACTAAACCAACAGCCTCGCTGGAGTTTACGCCGCAGCAGGTTGCCGCGCAGCGTGCCGCATGGGTAAGTGAATGGCAACGCGCCGTCAGCCGCTGATCCCCGGCTGGTTAATTCCCGGGCTTATGGCCGCCATCCTGATGGTGGCGGTCAGCCTGGGGGCTTTTCTCGCGCTGTGGCTCAACGCGCCGGAGAGCGATCTGCTCGCACTCTGGCACGACAGCTATCTCTGGCACGTTATTCGGTTCTCCTTCTGGCAGGCTTTTCTCTCCGCGCTACTGTCGACGATCCCGGCCATCTTCCTCGCGAGAGCGCTGTACCGCAGACGTTTTCCCGGCCGGCAGGCGCTGCTGCGCCTGTGCGCGATGACGCTGATCCTGCCGGTGCTGGTGGCGGTATTTGGCATCCTGAGCGTGTATGGCCGTCAGGGCTGGCTGGCCACGCTCTTTGCATTTTTAGGCCTGGAGTGGACCTTCTCTCCCTACGGCCTGAAGGGCATTCTGCTGGCGCACGTCTTTTTCAATATGCCGATGGCGACGCGGCTCTTTTTGCAGGCGCTGGAGAATATTCCGGGCGAACAGCGTCAGGTTGCCGCCCAGCTCGGCATGCGCGGCGCGTCTTTCTTCCGCTTCGTCGAATGGCCGTGGCTTCGCCGTCAGATCCCGCCCGTGGCGGCATTAATCTTCATGCTCTGCTTCGCCAGCTTTGCCACCGTGCTGTCACTCGGGGGCGGGCCGCAGGCCACCACCATCGAGCTCGCGATCTTTCAGGCGCTGAGTTACGACTACGATCCGGGCCGCGCCGCGCTGCTGGCGATGGTGCAGATGGCGTGCTGTCTTGTGTTGGTGCTCCTGAGCCAGCGCCTGAGCAAAGCCATTTCTCCCGGCAGTAACCAGATAGCGGGCTGGCGCGATCCGCAGGACAGCCTGCACAGACGCATCACCGATTTTATCCTTATCGCGCTGGCGCTGATGCTTCTGCTGCCGCCGCTTCTGGCCGTTGTCGTCGACGGTCTGAACCTCAATCTTGTTTCCGTATTGCAACAGCCCGTGCTCTGGCAGGCGACGTGGACCTCGGTACGCATCGCGCTGGCCGCCGGGCTGCTGTGCGTCATACTGACCATGATGCTGCTCTGGAGCAGCCGTGAACTCTACGCGCGTCAGGCCCGTAAGGCCGGGCAAATGCTGGAGCTGACGGGCATGCTGATCCTGGCGATGCCGGGCATCGTGCTGGCGACGGGCTTCTTTTTACTGTTCAACAGCACCATTGGCCTGCCGGAGAGCGCCGACGGCATCGTGATTTTTACCAACGCCCTGATGGCCATCCCTTACGCGCTTAAAGTGCTGGAAAACCCGATGCGCGACGTGAACAGCCGCTACGGTTTGCTCTGTCAGTCGCTGGGGATGCAGGGCTGGCAGCGGCTGAAGGTGGTGGAACTCCGCGCCCTTAAACGACCGCTGGCGCAGGCGCTGGCCTTCGCCTGCGTGCTGTCGATAGGGGATTTTGGCGTCGTGGCGCTGTTCGGCAATGAAGACTTCCGCACGCTGCCGTTCTGGCTTTATCAGCAAATTGGCTCCTACCGCAGCCAGGATGGGGCCGTCACGGCACTCTTACTGCTGCTGCTGTGCTTTGCGTTATTTACCGTTATCGAAAAACTTCCGGGGCGTGATGTTAGAACTGACTGATGTAACCTGGCTCTACCAGCATCTGCCGATGCGCTTTACGCTCTCCGTGCGTCAGGGGGAGATGATTGCCGTGCTTGGCCCAAGCGGCGCGGGGAAAAGTACGCTGCTCAATTTGATCGCCGGTTTTTTGCAACCGGCAAGCGGAACGATCGTGATTGAGAACCGTGACCATACCCGCACCCCGCCGGCAAAGCGCCCTGTTTCAATGCTGTTTCAGGAAAACAACCTGTTTACCCACCTGACGGTACGGCAAAACATCGCGCTGGGAATGCATCCGGGACTCAGGCTGAACGACGCCCAGCGACACAAGCTGGAACTGATTGCCGGGCAAATGGGGATCGCTGAGTTTATCGACAGGCTACCGGGCGAACTGTCCGGCGGCCAGCGTCAGCGCGTGGCGCTGGCGCGCTGTCTTGTGCGCGAGCAGTCCGTTCTGCTGCTGGATGAACCCTTCTCTGCGCTCGATCCCGCGCTGCGCCAGGAGATGCTGACCCTGGTGCAGGATGTCTGCCAGCGTCAGCAGCTCACAATGCTGATGGTGTCGCACAGCATTGAGGACGCAGCCCGCATCGCGCCGCGATCGGTTGTGATCGCGGAGGGGCGTATTTTGTGGGATGGACGTACAGAAGAACTGCTGAGTGGTAAGGCGGGGGCGTCTTCGCTGTTGGGCATTCATGCTGTCTGATGCCCTCACCCTGACCCTCTCCCACGGGGAGAGGGAAAAAGTCCTTAACGGCTGACCACTTTTAATAAAATCTCGCCGTATACCGGCATCAGCGGGTGACGAATCAGCGCGACCAGGGCTACCACGGCCACACCCAGCGTCAGCGGGGCCAGCCAGAGCAGGCGCGTGCGCGGGAGATAGCGCGTCAGGCGGTCGACGCTGGCTTTTGCGCTGCGCCACAGGCGCCAGCAGAGCCAGACCGCCAGCCACAGCAGCACCGCCGTTCCCAGAAGCAGCCATTTAAACTCGCCGCTTTGCATTCCGTCAGGAATATCGATGGCCGCACCGGCCAGAATACCCGGCAGGAAGTAGAACGGCGGCCAAAAGACGCAGCCGATAATGTTCGGCACCACGAACTTCGCAACGGGCAGATCCAGCATCCCGGCCACCATCGGCACCAGCGGACGCGTTGGCCCGACAAAGCGGCCGACAAGGATGGTAAACATGCTGTGCTGGTGCAGCGCGTGCTCGGTTTTATCCAGCAGGGCTTTGTTCTTCTTCATAAACGACCAGCGGTGCAGCGGCTTCTTAAAGCGCCAGCCCAGCCAGAAGGAGATCCAGTCGCCCAGCAGGCAGCCGATAATACCGGCCAGCCACGCCTGCCAGAAATTAACTTCACCGCTGCCAATCAGCGCGCCAAGCCCCGCCATCATTACGGTACCGGGCAGGATCAGCCCAACCAGCGCCAGCGATTCCAGAAACGCCACCAGCGCCACGGCGATGAGCGAGTACATAACGGACTGGGTGATAAAATGTTCCAGCAATGCCTGCATAACTATTCCGGTCAGAAAACGAATCAGCGATTCTGCTTAGCGCCCTGCACCGCGTCAAGGCATCAATTGTCTGAATAGTTTACAAGATGCTCCTGAAGTTCACCTGAATGTTTACCGTTTATTCACATCCCGCGCGGAATTCGCTGGGGCTGGCGCCGGTGCATTTTTTAAAGACGCGAGAGAAATAGAGCTGATCCTCAAAGCCCACGTTACGGCCCACGGTGGCAATAGGCATCCGGGTGGTGCTGAGCAGCAGCTTCGCCTGGCTAATGCGCTGATCCTCGCGCCAGCTCAGCACGCTCACCCCAAGCTGCTGGCGGAACAGGTGCGATAGCCGGGACGGTGAAAGGCACACGTGCTGCGCGACGCTGGCAATATCAAACTGGCTGTCAGACAGGTGATCGCTGATGTACTGGCAGGCATCGCGCACGCGGTTATCCAGCGGCGGGTTAAGCGATTCGTTAATCGCCTCCATGCGGCGCAGCAGCACCTGCTCAAGCAGGTTAATCGCCAGCAGTTCGGCGTAGCGCCCGCCAGCCTGCCCAGCCTCGATAATCTGGGCAAACAGCTCGCGAAACTGAGAGAGATGCGCCTCATCCGGGCGGTAAAAACCGGTATGGGCAAAGATCGCTGGCCACGACAGCCACTCCTGCCAGTAGGCGCGCGGGCGGAAGTAGACCCACTGGTGATACCACTCTTTGGCATCAGGGTGGCGCCCGTAGTGGTGGATCTCTCCCGGCGGGAACAGCAGCATATCGCCGGGGCGGCAAACAAACTGCTGGTCACCGTTTTTGATGATCCCTTCTCCGCGCACGGTGAGATTCAAAATAAAACCCTTCATCCCCAGCGGACGATCGACGTAAAAATCGAGGTATCCCTCAGCCTCGATAGGGGTCAGACCCGCCACCAGATGGGCGTTAAACGAATAGCCCGGCAGGAGGGGATCGTTTTGCGTTTCGGCCATAGATTCAGTTCTCCCGGCGCTCCCGAAGGAAACCATTTGTCCATATCGTTAAAAGCAGTATAAAAATGGCCTGCGAAACGCACCAAAAAGCCTCGCGCCTCTTTTACGTCCGCCATGTTTCAGCCTTCGCCCCTGATTTCTCCGCCATCGCTGGCAGATAAGCAGTAACAAAAGTGTCTATAAGTGCGGCAGAAATGTCCACATTGAATATTTGCACGGCGTCACACTTTCAATCGTAACAGCAATTTAATCCATAAGATTAGCGGATCCTGCCTGACGATTTTCGTCCCCAGTCTCTAATGTTCTCCCATACCTGTTTTTTGATGGAGCAACACCATGGCAATTGCGATTGGCCTCGATTTTGGCAGCGACTCGGTTCGCGCGCTGGCAGTGGACTGTACGACCGGCCAGGAGATAGCAACCAGCGTTGAGTGGTATCCGCGCTGGCAAGAGGGGCGCTATTGCGATGCGCCAAACAACCAGTTCCGCCACCACCCGCGTGACTACATTGAATCAATGGAAGCGGCAATCAAAACCGTGCTGGCAGACCTCAGCGGCGAACAGCGCGCAGAGATTGTCGGCATTGGCGTCGACAGCACCGGCTCAACGCCTGCCCCGGTCGATGCAGAAGGCCGCGTGCTGGCGCTGCGCCCGGAGTTCGCCGACAACCCGAACGCCATGTTCGTGCTGTGGAAAGACCATACCGCCGTGGAAGAGGCTGAAGCCATCACCCGCCTGTGCCATCAGCCGGGCAAAACCGACTATTCGCGCTACATCGGCGGCATTTACTCCAGCGAGTGGTTCTGGGCGAAAATTCTGCACGTCACCCGCGCGGACGCTTCGGTCGCGCAGGCTGCGGCATCGTGGATTGAGCTGTGCGACTGGGTGCCAGCCCTGCTCTCCGGCACCACCCGCCCGCAGGCTATCCGCCGCGGCCGCTGCAGCGCCGGGCATAAATCGTTATGGCATGAAAGCTGGGGCGGCCTGCCTCCGTCGGCGTTCTTCGATGAGCTCGACCCGATTATCAACAAGAGCCTGAAATACCCGCTGTTTACCGACACCTTCACCGCCGATATTCCGGTCGGCACCCTCTGCGAAGAGTGGGCAAAACGCCTGGGGCTTCCGCAGAACGTGGCCATCTCCGGCGGGGCGTTCGACTGCCATATGGGTGCCGTGGGCGCGGGCGCTCAGCCCAATACCCTGGTGAAAGTCATCGGCACGTCTACCTGCGACATCCTGACGGCGGATAAAGCTACCGTCGGCGACCGCGCGGTAAAAGGCATCTGCGGCCAGGTGGACGGCAGCGTGGTGCCGGACTTTATCGGCCTTGAAGCCGGTCAGTCCGCGTTTGGCGATATCTACGCCTGGTTTGGTCGCGTGCTGGGCTGGCCGCTGGACCAGCTGGCGGCAGCGCACCCTGAACTGAAAGCCCAGATTGCCGAGAGCAAAAAGCAGCTTCTGCCGCAGCTCACCGAAGCCTGGGCGAAAAATCCGTCTCTCGATCACCTCCCGGTGGTGCTGGACTGGTTTAACGGCCGCCGCACGCCGTTCGCCAACCAGCGCCTGAAAGGGGTGATTGCGGATCTCAACCTGGCAACCGACGCCCCTGCGCTGTTCGGCGGCCTGATTGCCGCTACCGCCTTCGGCGCGCGCGCCATTATGGAGTGCTTCACCGAGCAGGGCATCGACGTGAACAACGTGATGGCGCTGGGCGGCATCGCCCGTAAAAACCCGGTGATCATGCAGGCCTGCTGCGACGTGCTGAACCGTCCGCTGCAGATTGTGGCCTCCGATCAGTGCTGCGCGCTGGGCGCGGCGATTTTCGCCGCCGTGGCCGCAGGCGTCCATGCCGACATCCCGACCGCGCAGCAGCATATGGCGAGCGCCGTCGAAAACACCCTTCAGCCGCGCGCCCAGCAGGCGCAACGCTTCGAACAGCTTTATCAGCGCTACCAGCAATGGGCAAAAAGCGCCGAGCTTCACTATCTCCCTGTCGCCGCCCCGGCCAAAAGCACCGCGGACACTACGGCAACCCTGACACATTAAGGACACGATGATGACCATTTTTAATAACTATGAAGTGTGGTTTGTGATTGGCAGCCAGCATCTGTACGGGCCGGAAGCGCTGCAGCAGGTGACGAAACACGCGGAGCACGTGGTTAACGCGCTGAACGCGGAAGCCAAACTGCCGTGCAGGCTGGTGCTGAAACCGCTGGGCACCACGCCGGACGAAATCACAAACATCTGCCGCGACGCCAACTACGACGATAAATGCGCCGGCCTGGTGGTGTGGCTGCACACCTTCTCGCCAGCAAAAATGTGGATCAACGGCCTGTCTATCCTCAACAAACCGCTGCTGCAGTTCCATACCCAGTTCAACGCCTCCCTGCCGTGGGACAGCATCGACATGGACTTTATGAACCTGAACCAGACCGCGCACGGCGGCCGCGAGTTCGGCTTCATCGGCGCGCGTATGCGCCAGCAGCACGCGGTGGTCACCGGCCACTGGCAGGATGGCAACGCGCAACAACGTATCGGCTCCTGGATGCGTCAGGCCGTCTCTAAGCAGGACACCCGCCACCTGAAAGTGGTGCGTTTTGGCGACAACATGCGTGAAGTGGCGGTCACCGACGGCGACAAAGTGGCCGCGCAGATCAAGTTCGGCTTCTCTGTGAATACATGGGCCGTAGGCGACCTGGTGCAGGTGGTGAATGAAATCAGCGACGGCGACGTGAACGCGCTGGTGGACGAGTACGAAAGCAGCTATCGCCTGACGCCTGCGGCACAAATTAACGGCGACAAGCGCCAGAACGTGCTGGACGCGGCGCGCATCGAGCTGGGCATGAAGCGCTTCCTCGAACAGGGCGGCTTCCACGCCTTTACCACCACCTTTGAAGACCTCCACGGCCTGAAACAGCTGCCGGGCCTGGCGGTACAACGTCTGATGCAGCAGGGCTACGGCTTTGCGGGCGAGGGCGACTGGAAAACTGCCGCTCTGCTTCGCATCATGAAGGTGATGTCGACCGGTCTGCAGGGCGGCACCTCCTTTATGGAGGACTACACCTACCACTTCGAAAACGGCAACGACCTGGTGCTCGGCTCGCACATGCTGGAAGTGTGTCCAACAATCGCCGTCGAAGAGAAACCGATCCTCGACGTGCAGTATCTCGGCATCGGTGGTAAAGCCGATCCAGCGCGTCTGATCTTCAACACCCGCACCGGCCCGGCCATCAACGCCAGCCTGATCGACCTCGGCGATCGTTTCCGCCTGCTGGTGAACTGCGTCGATGCGGTTGAAACGCCGCATTCCCTGCCGAAACTGCCGGTCGCCAACGCCCTGTGGAAAGCGCAGCCAGACCTGCCAACCGCGTCCGAAGCCTGGATTGTGGCCGGTGGCGCGCACCACACGGTGTTCAGCCACGCGCTGGATCTGAACGATATGCGTCAGTTCGCCGAGCTGCACGATATCGAGCTGACCGTGATTGATAACGAGACCCGCCTGCCCGCGTTCAAAGACGCGCTGCGCTGGAACGAAGTCTATTACGGTTCAAAACGCTAAGCCCTGAATGCCCGGTGGCACTGCGTTTACCGGGCCTACGATCCTGTAGGCCGGATAAGCGAAGCGCCATCCGGCAGGAGACAACTATGTTAGACGATCTCAAGCGTCAGGTGCTCGAAGCCAACCTGGCGCTGCCGAAACATAACCTCGTGACCCTGACCTGGGGCAACGTCAGCGCCGTCGACCGCGACAAGGGCGTGTTCGTGATCAAGCCATCCGGCGTGGATTACACGGTAATGACCGCAGAAGACATGGTGGTGGTCAGCATCGAAACGGGTGAAGTGGTGGAAGGCAGCAAAAAGCCCTCCTCCGATACGCCCACCCACCGCCTGCTGTATCAATCCTTCCCGACCATCGGCGGGATTGTGCATACCCATTCGCGCCACGCGACCATCTGGGCGCAGGCGGGCCAGTCCATACCGGCCACCGGCACCACCCACGCGGACTACTTCTACGGCACCATTCCCTGCACGCGCCTGATGACCGATGCGGAGATTAACGGTGAGTACGAGTGGGAAACGGGTAACGTGATTGTTGAAACCTTCGAAAAACAGGGTATCGACGCGGCGCAAATGCCCGGCGTGCTGGTGCACTCCCACGGCCCGTTCGCCTGGGGGAAAAACGCGGAAGACGCGGTGCATAACGCGATTGTGCTCGAAGAGGTCGCCTATATGGGGATCTTCTGCCGACAGCTGGCACCGCAGCTGCCGGACATGCAGCAGACCCTGCTCGATAAGCATTACCTGCGCAAGCACGGCGCGAAGGCGTATTACGGGCAGTAGCCTGTAGGCCGGATAAGCGCAGCGTCATCCGGCAAACCAGGCACTGTATAAAACCCCAGCAAACACCCCTTAACCAGGCTATAATCAGGCCTGGTTTTGTTTTCTGGGATAACGGCGTGGCGCAGGCGCAAGAAGGCTTTTTACTGACCCGACACTGGCGGGATACCCCTCAGGGCACCGAGGTCGCGTTCTGGCTGGCGACGAACAACGGCCCGCTGCACGTTACGCTGCCGCCGCAGGAATCCGTGGCTTTTATCCCAGAGCCTCACGTCGAAAAAGTGAAACAGCTGCTGCGCGGCGAAAACGGCTGGCGTCTCACCCCGCTTGAGCTGAAAGATTTCCACCGCCAGCCGGTTTACGGCCTCTACTGCCGCGCCCATCGCCAGCTGATGCGCTACGAAAAGCTGCTCCGCGAAGCGGGCGTGACGCTCTACGAAGCGGATATCCGCCCACCGGAACGCTTTCTGATGGAGCGGTTCATTACCGCCCCCGTCTGGGTTGACGGCACCGCGCATAGCGGCAGCCTGGTGAACGCACGCCTGAAGCCTAACCCTCACTATCGCCCGCCGCTGAAGTGGGTCTCTCTGGATATTGAAACCACCCGCCACGGCGAGCTTTACTGCATTGGGCTTGAAGGCTGCGGGCAGCGGGTTGTCTATATGCTCGGGCCGCCGAATGGCGATGCGTCCGCGCTGGATTTCCGGCTTGAGTATGTCAACAGCCGTCCGCAGCTGCTGGAGAAGCTTAACCAGTGGTTTGCCGAGCACGATCCCGATGTGCTGATCGGCTGGAACGTGGTGCAGTTCGACCTGCGCGTGCTGCAAAAGCACGCCGAGCGCTACCGTATCCCGCTGATGCTGGGGCGCGGAAATACCGAGCTGGAGTGGCGCGAGCACGGTTTTAAGAACGGCGTTTTCTTTGCGCAGGCCAACGGCCGCCTGATTATCGACGGCATCGAGGCGCTAAAGTCCGCCTTCTGGAACTTTTCCTCGTTCTCGCTCGAAGCCGTGTCGCAGGAGCTGCTCGGCGAGGGCAAATCCATCGACAACCCGTGGGACAGAATGGATGAGATCGACCGTCGCTTTAACGAAGACAAACCGGCGCTGGCAACCTATAACCTGAAAGACTGCGAGCTGGTCACGCGGATATTCCACAAAACCGAGATCATGCCGTTCCTGCTGGAGCGCGCGACGGTGAACGGCCTGGCGGCCGACAGGCACGGTGGTTCGGTTGCCGCCTTCGGCCATCTGTATATTCCCCGGATGCACCGCGCAGGCTACGTCGCCCCCAACCTCGGCGACGTGCCGCCGCAGGCCAGCCCCGGCGGATATGTCATGGACTCCCGCCCGGGGCTTTACGACTCGGTGCTGGTGCTGGACTATAAAAGCCTGTATCCGTCGATTATCCGCACCTTTTTGATTGACCCCGTCGGGCTGATTGAGGGCATGGCGCAGCCGGATGACGAACGCAGTACCGAGGGCTTCCTCGGGGCGCGCTTCTCCCGCGAGAAACACTGCCTGCCGGAGATAGTGGGCAACATCTGGCACGGCCGCGAAGAGGCGAAACGCCAGGGAAACAAGCCGCTTTCACAGGCGCTGAAGATCATCATGAATGCCTTCTACGGCGTGCTGGGCACCAGCGCCTGCCGCTTCTTCGATCCGCGTCTGGCGTCATCCATTACCATGCGCGGGCACGAGATTATGCGCCAGACGAAAGCCCTGATTGAATCCCGGGGCTATGACGTCATCTACGGCGACACGGACTCCACCTTCGTGTGGCTGAAAGGCGCGCATTCAGAAGAGGACGCAGCGAAGATCGGCAAAGCGCTGGTGGCGTTTGTGAACGACTGGTGGCGTGAAAATTTGCAAAAAGAGCGGTTAACCAGCGCGCTGGAGCTGGAGTTTGAAACGCATTTCGCCCGCTTTTTAATGCCTACCATTCGCGGGACCGATCAGGGCAGCAAGAAGCGCTACGCCGGGCTGATTCAGGAAGGCGACAAGCAGCGGATGGTCTTTAAAGGGCTGGAGACGGTACGCACCGACTGGACGCCGCTGGCGCAGCAGTTCCAGCAGACGCTCTACCTGCGGGTGTTCCGCAATGAGCCCTATCAGGACTACATCCGCGAAACCATCGCCAGCCTGATGGCCGGCGAGCTGGATGACCAGCTGGTGTATCGCAAGCGCCTGCGCCGCCCTTTGGTGGAGTACCAACGCAATGTGCCCCCTCATGTGCGCGCCGCGCGTCTGGCGGACGAAGAGAACGTACGGCGGGGGCGCGCCCAGCAGTATCAAAACCGGGGTTCCATCAAGTATGTCTGGACCACCAGCGGCCCGGAACCGGTTGATTACCAGCAGTCGCCGCTTGATTACGATCACTATCTGACGCGTCAGCTTCAGCCGGTTGCGGAGGGAATTTTACCCTTCATCGACGATGATTTTGCTACACTAGTGACAGGACAGCTTGGCCTATTTTGACGCGTGACGAAATGGCTGCCATCCAGTACCATAGCGCCCTTTCCATTCCCGGACCCATTTTTCGATGACCGTCTTTTTTGACGGGGTCGAACTATTGCCTGCAATTAAAGATTAGAGCCGAACAACTATGCCTTTTACACTTGGTCAACGCTGGATCAGCGATACAGAAAGCGAACTTGGATTAGGAACCGTCGTAGCAATCGATACGCGTATGGTTACCCTCCTCTTCCCTGCCACCGGTGAAAACCGTCTGTACGCTCGCAATGACTCCCCTGTTACCCGCGTGATGTTCAATCCGGGCGACACCGTGACCAGCCATGACGGCTGGCAGCTCAAGATTGAAGACGTAAAAGAAGAGAATGGACTGCTCGCCTACATCGGGACTCGCCTGGACACCGACGAGGCCAACGTTATCCTGCGCGAAGTGCTGCTCGACAGCAAGCTGGTCTTCAGCAAGCCGCAGGATCGCCTGTTTGCCGGGCAAATCGACCGTATGGATCGTTTCTCTCTGCGCTACCGCGCGCGTAAGTTCCAGAGTGAACAGTACCGCATGCCGTGGAGCGGCCTGCGCGGCCAGCGCACCAGCCTGATCCCCCACCAGCTGAACATCGCCCATGACGTGGGCCGTCGCCATGCGCCTCGCGTCCTGCTGGCTGACGAAGTGGGTCTGGGTAAAACCATCGAAGCGGGCATGATCCTGCATCAACAGCTGCTCTCCGGCGCCGCCGAGCGCGTGCTGATTGTTGTTCCAGAAACGCTGCAGCACCAGTGGCTGGTTGAGATGCTGCGCCGCTTTAATCTGCGTTTCTCCCTGTTCGATGACGAACGCTATGCCGAAGCGCAGCACGACGCCGACAACCCGTTTGAAACCGAACAACTGGTGATCTGCTCGCTGGACTTCGTGCGCCGCAGCAAGCAGCGCCTGGAGCACCTGTGCGACGCCGAATGGGACATTATGGTGGTCGACGAAGCGCACCACCTGGTCTGGAGCGAAGACGCGCCAAGCCGCGAATACATGGCTATCGAGCAGCTTGCCGAGCGCGTGCCCGGTGTTCTGCTGCTGACCGCAACGCCTGAACAGCTGGGTCTGGAAAGCCACTTTGCCCGTCTGCGCCTGCTCGATCCAAACCGTTTCCACGACTTTGCGCAGTTCGTTGAAGAACAGAATAACTACCGTCCGGTCGCGGATGCCGTTGCGCTGCTGCTGGCGGGCAACCGCCTCTCTAACGACGAGCTGAACACCCTGAGCGATCTGATTGGTGAGCAGGATATCGAACCTCTCCTGCATGCCGCCAACAGCGACAGCGACGACGCAGGATCCGCGCGTAAAGAGCTTATCGACATGCTGATGGATCGCCACGGCACCAGCCGCGTGCTGTTCCGTAACACCCGTAACGGCGTCAAAGGCTTCCCGAAACGCGAGCTGCACACCATCAGGCTACCGCTGCCGACCCAGTATCAGACGGCAATCAAGGTTTCCGGCATTATGGGCGCGCGTAAAACGGCAGAAGAGCGCGCGCGTGACATGCTCTACCCGGAACAGATTTATCAGGAATTCGAAGGCGATACCGGCACCTGGTGGAACTTCGATCCGCGCGTTGAGTGGCTGATGGGCTATCTGACCGCACACCGCTCGCAAAAAGTGCTGGTGATCTGCGCCAAAGCCGCCACCGCGCTGCAGCTGGAGCAGGTTCTGCGCGAGCGGGAAGGCATTCGCGCCGCCGTGTTCCACGAAGGCATGTCGATCATCGAGCGCGACCGTGCGGCCGCCTGGTTTGGTGAAGAAGACAGCGGCGCGCAGGTGCTGCTGTGCTCTGAAATCGGCTCTGAAGGCCGCAACTTCCAGTTTGCCAGCAACCTGGTGATGTTCGATCTGCCGTTTAACCCGGACCTGCTGGAGCAGCGTATCGGCCGTCTGGACCGTATCGGTCAGGCGCATGATATTCAGATCCACGTTCCGTATCTGGAAAAAACCGCCCAGTCCGTACTGGTGCGCTGGTTCCACGAGGGTCTGGACGCGTTTGAGCACACCTGCCCGACCGGGCGCGCCATTTACGATCGGGTTCATAGCGACCTGATCGGCTACCTGGCTGCGCCGGAAAATACTGACGGCTTTGACGACCTGATCAAATCCTGCCGCGAGCAGCACGACGCGCTGAAGGCTCAGTTGGAACAGGGTCGCGACCGCCTGCTGGAGATCCACTCCAACGGCGGTGAAAAAGCGCAGGCGCTGGCCGAGAGTATTGAAGAACAAGATGATGACACCAGCCTGATCGGCTTCTCCATGAACCTGTTCGACATCGTTGGGATCAACCAGGACGATCGCGGCGAAAATCTGATCGTCCTCACGCCGTCCGATCATATGCTGGTTCCGGATTTCCCGGGCCTGCCGGAGGACGGCTGCACCATCACCTTTGAACGTGATGTGGCGCTGTCCCGCGAAGACGCCCAGTTCATCACCTGGGAACACCCGCTGATCCGCAACGGTCTGGATCTGATCCTCTCCGGCGATACCGGCAGCAGCACCATTTCTCTGCTGAAGAACAAGGCGCTGCCGGTCGGTACGCTGCTGGTTGAACTGATCTACGTTGTGGAGGCGCAGGCGCCGAAGCAGCTCCAGCTCACCCGCTTCCTGCCGCCAACGCCGGTGCGTCTGCTGCTGGACAAAAACGGCACGAACCTGGCAGGACAGGTGGAGTTCGAAAGCTTCAACCGTCAGCTGAGCGCGGTTAACCGCCATACCGGCAGCAAGCTGGTCAACGCCGTTCAGCAGGACGTGCACGCCATTCTGCAGCTGGGCGAAACGCAGGTTGAAAAAGCGGCCCGCGCGCTGATTGACGCGGCGCGTACCGAAGCCGACGACAAACTTTCAGCCGAGCTGTCCCGTCTGGAAGCGTTAAAAGCGGTTAACCCGAACATCCGTGACGACGAGCTGGCTGCGATTGAGAGCAATCGTCAGCAGGTGATGGAAAGCCTGGATCAGGCGAGCTGGCGTCTGGACGCCCTGCGTCTTATCGTTGTGACGCATCAGTAAACGGAGCGCAAGATGGTGATGGAGCCCTACAATCCCCCTCAGGACCCCTGGCTGGTCATTCTGTATCAGGATGAGCACATTATGGTGGTCAACAAGCCGAGCGGCCTGTTGTCCGTGCCGGGGCGTCTGGATGAGCACAAGGACAGCGTGATGACGCGCATTCAGCGCGATTATCCGCAGGCGGAGTCCGTTCATCGCCTGGACATGGCCACCAGCGGCGTGATTGTGGTGGCGCTGCATAAAGAAGCAGAACGCGAGCTGAAGCGCCAGTTCCGCGAGCGCGAGCCGAAAAAGCAGTACGTCGCGCGCGTCTGGGGCCATCCGGCCCCCGCGGAAGGGCTGGTGGATTTGCCGCTGATCTGCGACTGGCCGAACCGACCCAAGCAGAAGGTCTGCTATGAAACCGGCAAAGCGGCGCAAACCGAGTATGAAGTGCTGGAGTACGCGCCGGATAACACCGCGCGCGTTCTGCTCAAGCCGATTACCGGACGCTCGCACCAGCTGCGCGTGCATATGCTCGCCCTGGGCCATCCGATCCTCGGCGACCGGTTTTACGCCCCGCCTGAAGCGCTGGCCTTAGCACTACGTCTGCAGCTCCACGCGCAGACGCTCACCATTACCCATCCGGTCTTTGGTAACGCGATGACCTTTAAAGCTCCGGTAGACTTCTAAAAAAATGGCCCGACATCGTCGGGCCATTTTTCTATTTAAAACCTTTCTGCTCTTTTATGAGCTCGTACGCTTTCTGAATTTCCTGCGCTTTTTGCTTCGCCATTTCCATCATTTCTGGCGGTAAGCCTTTCGCGACCAGCTTGTCCGGGTGGTGTTCACTCATTAATTTACGGTAGGCACGCTTGATGGTTGTCGCATCGTCCGTTGGCTTCACGCCCAGGACGTTACAGGCATCTTCCAGCGTTGGACCGCGCTGCGCCTGCTGCCAGCCGCCGCCGGAGGATTGCTGCTGATAGCCGCCGCCAAATTGCGCGCCGCCCTGCATCATGCGCAGGAACTGGTCGAACTGCATGCGAGAGATCCCCAACTCTTCAGCAATGACGTATAAAACGTCCCGCTCATTGGGATGAAGAGAGCCATCGGCAAAGGCCGCCTGAATCTGGATTTCCAGAAACATCCGAATTAAATCAAAGCGCCCGAAGCAGATGCTGCGGAACTGACGCATTTTTTCGCGCAGCGGATAGTTATCCGCTTTGCCGATACGAAACGCATTTTGTGCGGCCAGGCGGGAATCGCCGTGCAGATTCATGCGATCCATAAAGATGCTGGCAACCTGAATATCGGCTTCCGTCACGCGCCCTTTGGATTTGGTTAAGTGCCCCATGACCTCAAAGGTGGTCGAGAAAAAGAGTGACTGACGTTCGCGCTGGTTGGCAAACCAGGCCATTTTGCGGCTGCGCGCCTTATCAAACATGTGCCCAATAATAAGCCCAAGTACGATCCCCCAAAACCCGGCACCCATTACGATGGCGAACGCAACGCCGATTATTTTACCCCAATACTGCATATACTCCCCGGATAGTCATGTTCCTGGTCGACGCAACGCCATAATCACTGTGTTCAAGCCACGGTCAATTGAAGGACATCGCCTATAATTTGCTTTATCATACTCGTCATTCGATAGCGAGCCTAACACTTGGCGCGCAAACGGGCAGGATTAACGCTGGTACTGCGCTGATGAGTAAGATAGTCTCTGAGCGTTTGTAAGCCGTAGCCACTGATGACGGAACAATAAAATACAACGTATGAAAAAACGTATCCCCACCCTCCTGGCCACAATGATTGGTGCCGCTCTGTACAGTCAGCAGGGGCTGGCAGCCGATCTCGCCTCGCAGTGTATGCTTGGCGTCCCAAGCTACGATCGCCCACTGGTTCAGGGCGATACGAATAGCTTGCCGGTAACCATTACTGCCGATAGCTCTAAAGGCACCTATCCGGACAACGCGACGTTCACGGGCAACGTCGATATTAATCAAGGCAATAGCCGCCTGCGTGCCGATGAAGTGCAATTGCACCAGAAGCAACCGGAAGGTGCGGTCGAACCGGTACGTACGGTGGATGCACTGGGTAATGTGCATTACGACGACAACCAGGTCATCCTGAAAGGTCCGAAAGCCTGGTCAAACCTGAATACGAAAGATACCAACGTCTGGAAAGGTGATTACCAGATGGTGGGACGTCAGGGGCGTGGTGATGCCGACCTGATGAAACAGCGCGGTGAAAACCGCTACACGATTCTTGAAAACGGTACCTTCACCTCCTGTCTGCCGGGGTCGAATACCTGGAGCGTAGTCGGGAGTGAAGTGATTCATGACCGTGAAGAGCAGGTTGCAGAGATCTGGAACGCGCGCTTCAAGCTCGGCCCGGTACCTGTTTTCTATAGCCCGTATTTACAGCTTCCCGTGGGCGACAAACGTCGTTCCGGCTTCCTGATCCCCAATGCCAAATACAGCACCACGAACTATTTTGAGTTCTACCTGCCGTATTACTGGAACATCGCGCCCAACATGGACGCCACGATCACGCCGCACTATATCCACAAGCGCGGTAATATCATGTGGGAGAACGAGTTCCGTTACCTGACTAAAGCGGGTACGGGCTTAATGGAGCTGGATTACCTGCCGTCAGATAACGTTTATAAAGACGATACGACAAATAACCCATCCGGCGACGATCGTCACCGTTGGTTATTCTACTGGCGTCATGCCGGGGTGATGGATCAGGTCTGGCGCTTTAACGTCGACTACACCAAGGTCAGTGACTCTACCTATTTCAACGACTTTGATTCCAAATACGGTTCAAGTACCGACGGCTACGCGACGCAGAAATTCAGTGCTGGCTATGCCATCCAGAACTTCAACGCCACGGTGTCCACCAAACAGTTCCAGGTCTTCAGCAACCAGACCAACAGTACCTATGGTGCTGAACCGCAGCTGGACGTTAACTGGTATCAAAACGATGTGGGGCCATTCGATACCCGCGTTTACGCTCAGGCCGTACATTTCGTGAATACCAACTCCGATATGCCGGAAGCGACGCGTCTTCATATCGAGCCGACGATCAACCTGCCGTGGTCAAACGACTGGGTGAGCCTGAACACCGAAGCCAAGCTGATGGCAACCCACTATCAGCAGAAGAATGTTGATAGCTATAACACCAGCAATGACGCACGCCTTGAAGAGTCCGTAAATCGCACCCTGCCGCAGTTTAAAATGGACGGCAAGCTGATCTTTGAGCGCGATATGGGGCTGCTGGCTGATGGCTATACTCAGACCCTCGAGCCGCGGATGCAGTATCTGTACGTACCGTATCGCGATCAGAGCAATATCAACAACTACGACTCCTCGCTGCTCCAGTCTGACTATAGCGGCCTGTTCCGCGACCGTACCTACGGTGGTCTTGACCGTATTGCTTCTGCAAACCAGCTCACTACCGGCGTGACCACGCGTGTATATGATGATGCCTCAGTTGAACGTTTTAACGTTTCTGTTGGTCAAATCTACTATTTCACGGAATCACGTACGGGAGATGAGCAAAATTTACAGTGGGAAGATAACGATAAGACAGGTTCTGTCGTCTGGGCCGGTGATACCTACTGGCGTATGACGGACCGCTGGGGTCTGCGCGGCGGCGTGCAGTATGACACCCGCCTGGATAACATCGCGAACAGTAGCGCCACTATTGAATACCGTCGTGATGAAGACCGACTGGTTCAGCTGAATTATCGTTATGCCAGCCCTGAATATATTCAGGCTACGCTGCCAAAAAACAACAACGATAAGACCTGGACTCAGGAACAGTATAAAGACGGTATCTCGCAGGTGGGTGCCGTTGCGAGCTGGCCGATTGCCGATCGCTGGTCAATCGTCGGGGCGTATTACTTCGATACCAACGCCAATAAAGCGGCAGACCAAATGGTGGGGCTGCAATATAACTCCTGCTGTTATGCGCTGCGCGTCGGTTACGAACGCAAGCTTAACGGCTGGGATACCAAAAACAATCAAAGCGAATACGATAACGTGATTGGCTTTAACTTCGAGCTTCGCGGCCTGAGCTCCAACTACGGTCTGGGTACGCAGAAAATGCTGCGTTCAAACATTCTGCCGTACCGTAGCTCATTGTAATGTGCTTGATTTACAACGTAATCCGCTCTGCGGTTAATTGAAATGGAAAAAGTATGAAGAACTGGAAAACGCTGCTGCTCGGTGTCGCCATGGTTGCGAATACCAGCTTCGCCGCACCCCAGGTTGTTGATAAAGTCGCCGCTGTGGTTAACAACGGCGTTGTGCTTGAAAGCGACGTTGACGGTCTGATGAAATCTGTGAAGCTCAACTCGGACCAGGCAGGTCAGCAACTTCCGGATGACGCTACGCTGCGCCATCAGATCCTGGAGCGTCTGATCATGGATCAGATCGTTCTGCAGATGGGTCAGAAAATGGGTGTGAAGGTCACTGACGAACAGCTCGATCAGGCAATCGCCAACATCGCCAAGCAAAACAACATGAGCATGGATCAGATGCGCAGTCGTCTGGCTTATGATGGCATTAGCTACCCAACCTACCGCAATCAGATCCGTAAAGAGATGCTGATTTCGGAAGTGCGCAACAATGAAGTGCGTCGCCGCGTGACGATCCTGCCGCAGGAAGTGGACGCGCTGGCAAAACAGGTGGGCACCCAGAACGATGCCAGCACGGAGCTGAACCTGAGCCACATCCTGATCCCACTGCCGGAAAACCCAACCTCCGATCAGGCTGCAGAAGCGGAAAGCCAGGCGCGTTCTATCGTTGAACAGGCGCGTAACGGCGGTGACTTCGGCAAGCTCGCCATCACGTACTCTGCAGACCAGCAGGCGCTGAAGGGCGGCCAGATGGGCTGGGGACGCATTCAGGAACTGCCTTCTCTCTTCGCTCAGGCGCTGAGCACCGCGAAGAAAGGCGATATCGTAGGGCCAATCCGTTCAGGCGTCGGCTTCCACATTCTGAAGGTGAACGATCTGCGTGGTCAGAGCCAGAATATTTCCGTGACGGAAGTGCATGCTCGCCATATTCTGCTGAAACCATCACCGATCATGACCGACGATCAGGCCCGGGTTAAGCTGCAGCAAATTGCGGCCGACATTAAGAGCGGTAAAACCACCTTTGATAAAGCGGCTAAAGAGTTCTCTCAGGACCCAGGCTCTGCTAACCAGGGCGGCGATCTCGGCTGGGCTGCAGCGGATATCTACGATCCGGCGTTCCGCGATGCGTTAATGAAGCTGAACAAAGGCCAGATGAGCGCACCGGTACACTCCTCCTTTGGCTGGCACCTGATTGAGCTGATGGATACCCGCAACGTGGATAAAACCGACGCGGCGCAGAAAGACAGAGCCTACCGTATGCTGTTCAACCGTAAATTCTCTGAAGAAGCGGCAACCTGGATGCAGGAACAACGCGCCAGCGCTTACGTGAAAATACTGAGCAACTGATGAAACAGCATCGCGTTGTGATCACTCCCGGCGAACCCGCCGGGATTGGGCCAGACCTTGTTGTCCAGCTCGCCCAGCGCAGCTGGCCCGTTGAGCTGGTCATCTGCGCAGATGCAACGCTGTTACAGGACCGGGCAACATTGCTCGGTCTGCCTTTAACGCTCATTCCCTACGTTGAAGGCCAGCAGCCCGCGCCACAGCAGGCCGGCACCCTCACCCTTCTTTCGGTCCCACTTCGTACGCCCGTTGTACCAGGCCAGCTCAGCGCTGAAAACGGCAACTATGTTGTCGAGACGCTGGCGCGCGCGTGCGACGGCTGCCTGAACGGTGAGTTTGCCGCGCTGATCACCGGCCCGGTGCATAAAGGCGTTATCAACGACGCCGGCATCCCGTTTACCGGACACACCGAATTCTTTGAAGAGCGCTCGCATAGCCCGAAAGTGGTGATGATGCTGGCCACCGAGGAGATGCGCGTCGCGCTGGTGACAACCCATCTGCCAATCAAAGCCATTCCTGATGCCATCACCCCGGAGCTCCTTCGCGAGATCATCGGGATTTTGCATCACGACCTGCAGACCAAATTTGGGATACCGCAGCCGCACGTGCTGGTCTGCGGCCTCAATCCGCACGCCGGGGAAGGCGGGCACATAGGCACCGAAGAGATCGACACCATCATTCCGGTGCTTGAGGAGATGCGTGCGAAGGGGATGAACCTCAGCGGGCCGCTGCCTGCCGATACCCTTTTCCAGCCTAAATACCTGGATAATGCCGACGCCGTGCTCGCGATGTACCACGATCAGGGCCTGCCCGTGCTAAAATACCAGGGCTTTGGCCGCGGCGTGAATATCACCCTCGGTTTACCCTTTATTCGAACGTCCGTTGACCACGGTACTGCGCTGGATCTGGCAGGCCAGGGGAAAGCGGATGTCGGCAGTTTTATTACGGCGCTTAATCTCGCCATCAAAATGATTGTTAATACTCAATGACTAATCGAGTCCATCAGGGCCACTTAGCCCGTAAACGCTTCGGGCAGAACTTCCTCAACGATCAGTTTGTGATCGAAAGCATTGTCTCGGCTATTAATCCGCAGAAAGGTCAGGCGATGGTCGAAATCGGCCCGGGTCTTGCCGCGCTGACCGAACCCGTCGGCGAACGTCTTGACGAACTGACGGTTATCGAGCTCGACCGCGATCTCGCGGCACGTCTGCAAACGCACCCGTTCCTTGGGCCAAAGCTGACGATTTATCAGCAGGATGCGATGACCATGAACTTTGGCGAACTGTCCGAGAAAATGGGCCAGCCGCTGCGCGTATTCGGTAACTTGCCGTACAACATCTCCACCCCGCTGATGTTCCACCTGTTTAGCTATACTGATGCCATTGCCGACATGCACTTCATGCTGCAGAAAGAGGTGGTTAACCGTCTGGTTGCAGGGCCGAACAGTAAAGCGTATGGTCGTTTAAGCGTGATGGCGCAGTATTTCTGCAACGTGATCCCGGTACTTGAAGTGCCGCCGTCAGCGTTCACGCCGCCACCGAAAGTAGACTCTGCGGTTGTGCGCCTCGTGCCGCACAAGGTGAAGCCATACCCGGTCAAAGAGCTGCGCGTACTGAGCCGTATCACAACAGAAGCGTTTAACCAGCGCCGTAAAACGATCCGCAACAGCCTGAGCAATTCGTTTACCGTTGAGGTACTAGCCGAGCTGGGGATCGACCCGGCCATGCGTGCGGAGAATATTTCCGTCGAGCAGTACTGCAAGCTGGCTAATTACATCAGCGAAAATGCCCCGCCGAAGGAGAGTTAAGCCATGATTGATTCGCCCCGCGTCTGTGTCCATGTGCAAAGCATTTATGTTGAATCGCAATCCTCACCGGATGAAGAACGTTATGTCTTCGCGTACACCGTGACCATTCGCAACCTGGGGCGGATGCCTGTGCAGCTGCTGGGGCGTTACTGGCTTATCACCAACGGCAATGGCCGCGAAATCGAAGTCCAGGGTGAGGGTGTGGTGGGTGAACAACCGCACATTGATCCTGGCGAAGAGTATCAGTACACCAGCGGCGCGGTGATTGAAACGCCAATGGGTACCATGCAGGGCCATTATGAAATGGTCGACGTCGATGGCAACGCGTTCCGCGTTGCTATTCCTGTGTTCCGTCTCGCCGTAACCACACTCATCCATTAATCCCATGTCTACATATCTGATTGGCGACGTTCACGGTTGCTACGATGAACTGATCGCATTGTTAAAGCAGGTCGACTTTACTCCAGGCCAGGATACGCTCTGGCTGACGGGGGATTTAGTCGCGCGCGGTCCCGGCTCGCTGGACGTGCTGCGATTCGTCAAATCACTCGGCGACAGCGTGCGCATGGTGCTGGGCAATCACGATCTGCATCTGCTGGCAGTCTTCGCCGGGATCAGCCGTAACAAGCCAAAGGACAGGCTCTCGCCCTTGCTGGAAGCGCCGGATGCCGACGATCTGATCAACTGGCTGCGCCGACAGCCGCTTTTGCAGGTTGATGAAGAGAAAAAGCTGGTCATGGCACATGCCGGGATCACGCCGCAATGGGATCTGGAGACGGCAAAAACCTGCGCGCGCGACGTCGAGGCGGTGCTGGCGAGCGACTCCTATCCTTTCTTCCTCGATGCCATGTACGGCGATATGCCGAACCACTGGAGCGAAGATCTCAGCGGCCTGGCGCGCCTGCGTTTTATCACTAACGCCTTTACGCGCATGCGTTTCTGCTTCCCCAACGGACAGCTGGATATGTATTCGAAGGAGACGCCTGAAAGCGCGCCCGCACCGCTCAAACCGTGGTTTGCCATTCCTGGGCCGGTGACAAACGAGTACAGCGTCGTATTTGGCCACTGGGCTGCGCTTGAAGGTAAAGGCACGCCAGAAGGGATCTACGGACTGGATACCGGATGCTGCTGGGGCGGGGATTTGACCTGCTTACGTTGGGAAGATAAAGCGTACTTCGTGCAGCCGTCCAATCGACAGCTGGACTTAGGGGAAGGTGAGGCCGTCGCCTCCTGACGCATTCCCCTCACCACAGGGTGAGGGGAAATAGCTTAACGACGTTCCAGAATCTCGAAGCAGTAGCTGTGCGAGTTCTGCGCGTCGGCATCGTGGAATTCGCTGAAAACCGACTCCCACTCGTCCGGATCGTAATCCGGGAAATGGGTATCCCCTTCCACTTCCGCATCAATGTGCGTCAGATACAGCTTCTGCGCTTTCGGCAGGAACTGCTCATACACACGACCGCCGCCGATCACCATGATTTCTTCGGCGTCACCGCAGGCGGCGATCGCGTCGTCCACGGACTTAACCCACTGAACGCGATCGTCAGTGCCCGGCTGGCTGCTGATAACGATATTCTTACGGCCCGGCAATGGACGACCAATCGACTCCCAGGTCAGGCGGCCCATCACTACCGGCTTGTTTAACGTTGTACGTTTAAACCATGCGAGATCGGCAGGCAGGTTCCACGGCATGGCGTTTTCCATACCGATAACGCGGTCTACCGCCATCGCTGCAATCAGACTGATCATTGAAAATTTCCCGGATGCAAAAAATTGCCGCCACTATACGGAAAGCTTAATCTTTCGTCGACTGGCGGCAGGGTAAAGAAACAGAAATTTTTTATTATTGCTGGCAACTCCACTTCACGCGGAAGGTTTACTCTCCGGTTCGTCTTCAGGATTCCCGGTATGCTTGCCCTCATCCGTGCCCTGCCAGCCGTGACGCTGGACCAGCGACAGGTGGTTGCGGTCCTCGTTAATGATCTCCGTCAGCATCGCGCTGGTGCGTTTAAACACCGCCGCGCGCTCCGACGCCGTGCTGCTCGCCATCGCCACCATCTCTTCGACCATGTCGGTGTTAAAGCGGCGGAACAGGTCGGCGCGCTCGCGCGCTTCATACGCTCCCAGCCCCAGGCTTTCCAGCGCCATGCGGCCAGACTTCAGCGCGCCTTCGAACGTTTCACGCTCCGGTGCCGCAACGCCCGCCTGACGCAGCTGGATATAATGATCCACATCGCGCGCGCGGGAGATGATGGTCAGATTCGGGAAGTGCGCTTTTACCAGCTCCACCATCTGCAGGCTGGTTTGCGGATCGTCGATGGCGTTAATCAGCACCTCGGCTTTGGCCGCCCCGGCAGATTCCAGCAGATCGACGCGGGTCGCATCGCCGTAGAACACCTTCATGTCGAATTTACGCAGGGTATCCACGTGGTCAGGATCGTGATCGAGGATGACCATCTTCACACCGCTGGAGAGCAGTAATCGCCCAACGATCTGCCCGTATCGCCCAAAACCGGCAACGATGACGCGCGGCTGCTCCTCGTCGATCTCATCCGCCTCGCGCTCCTGGCCGCTACCCGATTTCTCCAGACGCGTCAGCACCACCAGCAGGATCGGCGTAGCGGCCATCGACAATGCCACGGCCAGCGTCAGCGCCTTCGCCCACTCCGGATCGAGCACGTTCGCCATCTGCGCCGCACCAAAGACGACGAAGGCGAACTCGCTCCCCTGCCCCAGCAGCACGGCGAACCAGCGGCGCTGTTTATTCGGTACTTTAAGCGGGCGGGCAATCAGCCACAGCATCGCCATTTTAATAACCAGGAAGCCCACCAGCAGGATAATAATCCGCAGCGGATGCGTAACCAGCGTACCGAAGTCGACGGACATCCCGACGCCGATGAAAAACAGCCCCAGCAGTAATCCTTTAAACGGCTCGATATCGCTTTCCAGCGCATGGCGGTATTCAGAGCTTGCCAGAAGAACGCCTGCCAGGAAGGCGCCCATCGCCATCGACAGCCCGGCCTCTTCCAGCAGAAGGCCAAAGCCAAACACCAGGAACAGCGCAACGGCGCTGAACACTTCGCGCAGGCCAGAGCGCGCAACAAACCGCAGCAGCGGACGGGTCACGTAGCGGCCCAAAAGAATAACTAACGCCAGCGCGCCAGCCACCTTAAGCGCCGACAGCGCGAATGCGCCTAACGTAGTGGAAGAGCCGCTTGCCGCCAGCAGCGGGATCATCGCCACCAGCGGAATGGCGGCAATATCCTGGAAAAGCAGTACGGAGAACGCGCTGCGCCCCATCTGAGAGACGGTCAGGTTGCGTTCGTTCATCGCCTGCATGGCAATGGCCGTTGAGGAGAGGGCGAGCGTCATGCCGATAAGCTCGGCTACCTTCCACTCCATTCCCAGCAGGATACAGAAGCCGCCCAGCAGCAGGCCGCAGGCCAGCATCTGCAGCGCACCGCCGCCGAACACCGAGGCGCGAAGCTTCCACAGCCTCTGCGGATCAAGTTCAAGACCAATGACAAACAGCATCAGCACAACGCCGATTTCCGCAAAATGCAGTATCGCTTCGGCATCGGTCACCAGACGAAGGCCCCAGGGGCCAATCACGCATCCGGCAATCAGATAGCCAAGCACCGAGCCCAGCCCAAGGCGAACCGCCACGGGCACAATCAGCGCCGCCGCGCCGAGATAAATCAGCGCCTGTATCAGCGTATGGCTATCCATTGTGCGTCTCCTGCCACTCAAGTAAGCGTTGTTTGTAGTGGCGAGCCTGCGCCTGCAGCGTTTCATCGTCGCAGACAAAGGTACAGTGCATCGCAAAAGGCGGCAGCCAGTTCAGGCCACAGTAGAGCGCCGTCGCCTGGAGCGGCTGCGCCAGCACGTCAAAGCCGGGGAACGAACCAATATCGAAATGGCTTTCACCGCCGCCGGTGGTCACGGCCCACATCAGGCTTTTGCCCTGCAGCGCTTTGCCGTTGTGGCCATACGCCCAGCCGTGAGAAAAGACCTTATCGATCCACAGCTTCAGGAGCGGGGGCGTGCTGTACCACTGCATCGGGTGCTGCCAGATAATCAGATCGGCACGGGAAAGCGCCTCCTGTTCGGCGGCGATATCGATATTAAAATCGGGATAGAGTTGATAGAGGGAACGTATCTCTACGTTATCGAGCGTCCTTACCTGCTCAAGCATCCGTTTATTCGCATGCGAGTGCTGCGGATACGGGTGCGCATAAATTATCAGAATCATTAATTAGCCTGTTGTTTTACTGCTTTCTTTTACCAAAAGAGTGTAGTCAGTAATTCAGCAGGCTAATAGTGAATATTATTGACGGGCTAACGTCAGAAATCTGAACTAGTTATCCAGCTCGCCCATTGATTTAACCTGGTCACGGTTAATCTGCTCGGTTTGGCCGGTTTCGGCATTTTTATAGGACACCAGGCCGGTGTCATCATCTACCTGCGGCTTGCCGTCGGTGACAATGGTCTTGCCATCGGTGGTTTTTACGGCCTGATTAGATGAACAGCCCGCAACGGTAAACATTGCAGTGGCAGCCAGAACGGAAGCGATCAGTAGTTTATTTTGCATGGTGTTTTCCCCTGCTCTCAGTTGAATTTGGTTATCTACCTAACCATTTTAGGTTAACTGACTGAAAGCGGATGGAAAACCAGAAGGTTCCGAAGAAGGGAAGGGAAAACGTAGGGCGGGTAAGCGAAGCGCCACCCGCCATTTGCCCGGCGGCGCTGCCGCTTGCCGGGCCTACGTGATAAAGCAGATTATTTGCTGATTTGCGCGTGCATTTCCTGGACCGAAATCACCTTCTCGGTGGCATCCGCGTTCAGCGCCATGGCCGTTGCGAAACCGCCGTTCAGGGTGGTGTCGTAGTGCACTTTGTACTGCAGCGCGCTGCGGCGAATCAGCTTGGAGTCTTCAATCGCCTGGCGGCCTGCGGTGGTGTTGATGATGTAGGTGTATTCGCCATTCTTGATGCGGTCCTGAATGTGCGGACGACCCTCATGCACCTTGTTCACCAGGCGCGGGTTGATGCCGGCTTCGCCCAGCACAATCGCCGTACCGTGGGTTGCATCCAGCTCGAAGCCCTGTTTCAGCAGCTTGGCGGCCAGGTCAACCACGCGCTCTTTGTCGCCTTCGCGAACGGAGAGCAGCGCACGGCCTGATTTTCTCATGGTGGAGCTGCTGCCCAGCTGCGCCTTCGCGAACGCTTCTGCGAAGGTGCGGCCCACGCCCATCACTTCCCCGGTAGAGCGCATTTCTGGCCCTAACAGCGGGTCAACGCCCGGGAATTTGTTGAACGGCAGCACCACTTCTTTCACCGAGTAGTACGGTGGAATGATCTCTTTGGTCACGCCCTGCTGCGCCAGCGTCTGGCCCGCCATCACGCGCGCCGCCACTTTCGCCAGCGGAACGCCGGTGGCTTTGGAGACGAACGGTACGGTACGCGCCGCGCGCGGGTTCACTTCAATCAGGTAGACTTCGTTGTCTTTCACCGCGAACTGGACGTTCATCAGGCCGCGAACCTGCAGCTCGAAGGCCAGCTTCTGCACCTGCTGGCGCATCACGTTCTGGATCTCCTGGCTCAGGGTGTACGCGGGCAGAGAACAGGCTGAGTCACCGGAGTGCACGCCCGCCTGCTCGATATGCTCCATGATGCCGCCAATCAGCACCATTTCGCCGTCGCAGATGGCGTCAACGTCCACTTCCACCGCGTCGTCGAGGAAGCGGTCGAGCAGCACTGGCGCATCGTTCGACACGCTCACCGCGGTCTGGAAGTAGCGGCGCAGGTCGGCTTCGTCATAAACGATTTCCATCGCGCGGCCGCCCAGCACGTAGGAAGGACGCACCACCAGCGGGTAGCCAATCTCTTTCGCCTTCTCAACGGCCATTTCGATGGCGGTAACGGTGGCGTTCGCCGGCTGTTTCAGCTTCAGACGGTCAACCGCCTGCTGGAAACGCTCGCGGTCTTCCGCACGGTCAATCGCGTCCGGGCTGGTGCCGATAACCGGCACGCCTGCCGCTTCCAGCGCGCGCGCCAGCTTCAGCGGGGTCTGGCCGCCGTACTGCACGATAACGCCTTTTGGCTTCTCGATGCGCACGATTTCCAGCACGTCTTCCAGCGTAACCGGCTCGAAGTAGAGGCGGTCAGAGGTGTCGTAGTCGGTCGATACGGTTTCCGGGTTACAGTTGACCATGATGGTCTCGTAACCGTCTTCGCGCAGCGCCAGGGAGGCGTGTACGCAGCAGTAGTCGAATTCGATGCCCTGGCCGATACGGTTTGGACCGCCGCCCAGCACCATAATCTTGTCGCGGTCGACGGACGGGTTCGCTTCGCACTCGTCTTCATAGGTGGAGTACATGTAGGCGGTGTCGGTCGAGAATTCAGCCGCACAGGTGTCCACGCGCTTGTAGACCGGGTGCAGGTCATACTGGTCGCGCAGCTTGCGGATTTCCGCTTCACGCACGCCCGCCAGCTTAGCCAGACGCGCATCGGCGAAGCCTTTACGCTTCAGCACGCGCAGGAAGTCAGCGTCCAGGCCGTTGATGCCCAGCTCCGCGACCTGCTCTTCCAGACGCACCAGCTCTTCAATCTGCACCAGGAACCAGCGGTCGATGTTGGTCAGGTTGAACACGCCGTCGACGGACAGGCCCGCACGGAAGGCATCGGCGATGTACCAGATACGCTCTGCGCCCGCGTCCTTCAGCTCGCGACGAATTTTCGTCAGCGCTTCCGGGTCGTCCAGGCTCACTTTCGGGTCGAAGCCGGTCGCGCCCACTTCGAGGCCGCGCAGCGCTTTCTGCAGGGATTCCTGCTGCGTGCGGCCAATCGCCATTACTTCACCGACGGATTTCATCTGGGTGGTCAGACGGTCGTTCGCGCCTGCGAATTTCTCGAAGTTAAAGCGAGGAATTTTGGTCACAACGTAGTCGATGGACGGCTCGAAGGACGCAGGGGTGCGGCCACCGGTGATGTCGTTCATCAGCTCGTCGAGGGTGTAGCCCACCGCCAGCTTCGCCGCCACTTTCGCAATCGGGAAGCCGGTCGCTTTGGAGGCCAGCGCGGAGGAACGAGACACGCGCGGGTTCATTTCGATAACAATCAGACGGCCGGTTTTCGGGTTCACGGAGAACTGCACGTTAGAACCGCCGGTTTCCACGCCGATCTCACGCAGTACCGCCATCGAGGCGTTACGCATGATTTGGTACTCTTTGTCGGTCAGGGTCTGGGCTGGCGCAACGGTGATGGAGTCGCCGGTGTGGATACCCATCGCATCGAAGTTTTCGATGGAGCAGACGATGATGCAGTTGTCGTTTTTATCACGCACCACCTCCATCTCGTACTCTTTCCAGCCAATCAGCGATTCATCAATCAGCAGCTCTTTGGTTGGGGAGAGATCCAGACCGCGTTCGCAAATCTCTTCGAACTCTTCGCGGTTGTAGGCGATGCCGCCGCCGGTGCCGCCCATGGTGAACGATGGGCGGATGATGCACGGATAGCCCACGTCAGCCGCGACGGCCAGCGCTTCTTCCATATTGTGTGCGATACCGGAACGCGCGGTGTCGAGGCCGATTTTCTTCATCGCCACGTCGAAGCGGCGACGGTCTTCTGCTTTATCAATCGCGTCGGCGGTTGCGCCAATCATGGTCACGCCGAACTCTTCCAGCACGCCCTGACGCTCCAGCTCCAGCGCACAGTTCAGCGCCGTCTGGCCGCCCATGGTTGGCAGCACCGCGTCCGGACGCTCTTTCTCGATGATTTTACGCACCACTTCCCAGTGAATCGGCTCGATGTAGGTAGCATCAGCCATTTCCGGGTCGGTCATGATGGTCGCCGGGTTGGAGTTGACCAGGATAACGCGGTAGCCCTCTTCGCGCAGGGCTTTACACGCCTGCGCGCCGGAGTAGTCGAATTCGCAGGCCTGGCCGATAACAATCGGGCCAGCGCCGAGGATCAGGATGCTTTTTATGTCTGTACGTTTTGGCATTGTCTTCTCAGCTCCTGATTATTTAGCGGTCTTACGGTATTGCTCGATAAGTTCGATGAAGTGATCGAACAGCGGTGCGGCATCGTGCGGGCCAGGGCTGGCTTCAGGGTGCCCCTGGAAGCTGAACGCTGGCTTGTCGGTGCGATGGATGCCCTGCAGGGTGCCGTCGAACAGCGACTTGTGCGTCACGCGCAGGTTAGCCGGCATGGACGCTTCGTCCACGGCAAAACCGTGGTTCTGCGCGGTGATCATCACCGTGTTGTTATCGATGTCTTTCACCGGGTGGTTACCACCGTGGTGACCAAACTTCATCTTAATGGTGTTCGCACCGCTCGCCAGCGCCAGAAGCTGATGGCCGAGGCAGATGCCGAATACCGGAATGTCGGTTTCCAGGAAGGATTTAATGGCGGCGATAGCGTAGTCGCACGGCGCCGGGTCGCCCGGGCCGTTAGAGAGGAAGATGCCGTCCGGGTTCATCTTCAGAACATCTTCCGCAGACGTTTGTGCCGGGACGACCGTCAGGCGGCAGCCACGGTCAACCAGCATGCGCAGGATGTTGCGCTTGGCACCAAAATCGTAGGCCACCACGTGGAACGGCAGCTCGCTCTCTTTTTTCGCTTCCGGCAGGTCGCCTTCCAGCGTCCAGCTCCCCTGCGTCCAGCCGTAGGCTTCCGCGGTGGTCACTTCTTTCGCCAGGTCCATGCCGTTCAGGCCCGGGAAAGCTTTCGCTTTTTCCAGCGCCAGGGCCGCATCCAGGTTATCACCCGCGATGATGCAGCCGTTTTGTGCACCCTTCTCGCGCAGCAGGCGCGTCAGCTTACGGGTATCGATATCGGCAATCGCCACGATGTTATGGCGCTTCAGGTAGGAAGAGAGGTCTTCGGTATTGCGGAAGTTGCTGGCAATCAGCGGCAGGTCGCGAATGACCAGGCCTTGCGCATGTACCTGAGAGGATTCTTCGTCAGCCGCATTGGTGCCGACATTGCCGATATGAGGATAGGTAAGAGTAACGATTTGGCGAGAATAGGAAGGATCAGTGAGGATTTCTTGATAACCGGTCATTGAAGTATTGAAAACGACTTCCCCAACCGCCGAACCCGTTGCCCCTATGGCCCGACCGATAAACTGGGTTCCGTCTTCCAGAACCAATAGCGCTGACTTAATCAAAACACCCTCCAGAGAATATTCACTCACTTTATTTGCATATTAATTCATAACCACGTCATGAATCAATGCAAATGTGTTGCCAGCGGATTTTTGGCAAACGGCGGCATTCTGGGGATTTGGTGGGTAAAAGTCAACTCAAACCGGATATTTTGTTTATTCTTTTGCGAGCCTGACGGCCTGAATGGTGGTTAAGCGGCAAAAAGATCAGGTAAATCACTATAGAAACCGCTTGCGCGACAAGTTTAGTGAAAATCCAGGTGTGAGAACACTAAAAAATAGACCAGATGGTCAAAATTTACATTACCGCAACACAAAACCCGAGAAAGAAATGCAGTTTTAGGCCTTATTTACGATTTTTGAAGTGAAGAGGAAAAAATAAAAGGGCAATAAAATATTGCCCTATGCAATCAATACATTACGACTGCAATAACCACATCACGATGGCTAATAAATCTTACAGATTGTTAAGATCGAGTACGTCTCGCATATCAAAAAGACCATTACGCTTGTCTTTAAGCCACAGCGCGGAACGTACTGCACCGTTTGCGAAGGTCATGCGGCTGGACGCTTTATGCGTGATCTCTACGCGTTCGCCAATATCGGCGAACATCGCGGTATGTTCGCCGACGATGTCACCTGCACGAACGGTAGCAAAACCAATGGTGCCCGGGACGCGCTCGCCGGTGTGGCCTTCGCGGGAATAGACCGCAATGTCTTTTAAATCTTTATCCATTGCATAAGCAATCGCTTCGCCCATCGCCAGCGCGGTGCCGGAGGGCGCGTCAACTTTATAGCGATGGTGCGCTTCAACGATCTCAATGTCGGTATAGTCGCCCATGACTTTCGCCGCCTTCTCAAGCAGCTTCAGCATCACGTTAACGCCCACGCTAAAGTTTGCCGCGAAGACGATGGCAATCTCACCGGACGCATCCTGAATGGCCTGTTTACCGGCATCATCGAAACCGGTGGTGCCGATGACCATCCCTTTGCCGTGCTGACGGCAAAAGGCCAGGTGATTCAGCGTGCCTTCCGGGCGCGTAAAATCAATGAATACGTCAAAATCCTCTTTTACCGCGTCCAGGCTGCTTTGCACGGTTACGCCCGTCTGGCCTGCGCCCGCCAGCTCACCCGCATCGGTACCCAGAAGCGACGAGCCTTCGCGCTCCAGCGCCGCGCCGAGCGCCACGCCATCCATCTGTAGCGCCGCCTGAATCAGCTGACGGCCCATACGTCCACCCGCGCCCGCAATGGCGACGCGGATCTGTGCATCATGCATAGTTATTCTCTTACGTTAAAATGATGTAAACCGTTTTCAGATTAACCAGCCTTCGCTGCGGCTGCCACTGAAAACGCCGATAATTAGAATTTAATGATAAACAGGGAGAGATATCAGTTAAAGACATGATCGTCAGCGAAAACCGCATGATTCCCGCACCACCAGCGCTGGCGGCAGGATGATCCGTTTAGGGGGTTCGTCGTTGCCCTGTATGCGGCTGAACAGTAACTCCCCGGCTTTGCGGCCAATCTCTTTTGCCGCCACCGATACGGTGGTTAACGCGGGCTGCACCAGCGCCGCTTCGGTAATGTCGTCAAAGCCGACCAGCGCAAAATCACGCCCCGGCTCGCGGTCCAGTTTGCGAAGGCTTTGCATCACCCCCAGCGCCACAATATCCTGATAGCAAATCGCCGCGCCGATCTCCGGATGCTCAAGGAGCAGCGCCTCCGCCACGCGCGCGCCGTCGCTTTGGCTGGCCTGCGAGGTTCTGATCCAGGCAGGATTCGGCGTGACGCCGTACTCCAGCAGCTTGCTGGTAAAGCCGCCGATACGCTGCGCCCGCGAGCCCGAGTTTTGGCTTCCTCCGATGAACGCAATGTGCCGGTGCCCCATTCTGAGCAGATGCTCGGTCGCCATCTGCGTGCCCAGGAAATTGTCCGTTCCGACAAAATCAAAATCCGGATCGTTCAGCGGGCGCACGACCATGATAGCGGGAATGTTGCGCCGCTTCAGCCCGTCAAAAAAGGCCTGTGGCGTTTCGCGGGCCGCGCACAGCACCATGCCGCCGACGTTATTGCGCATCAGCGAATCGACGAATTTTTGCTGCCGCTCTGCGGATTCCTCGCTGTTTGCCAGAAAAAGCAGCAGCTCATGGCGCTCCATTTCATGGCTGAGCCCCGCCGTCATCTCACCGTAAAACGGGTTGGTGATATCGTGTAAAAGCAGCCCGACCTGGTTACTGCTGCGATTGCGCAAATTGGCCGCCGTCTGGTTGTAGACATAGCCCGACTCGTCCAGCGCCCTGAGCACGCGTTCACGCGTGCTTTGCGAAATACGGCCTTTGTTGCAAAGCACCATAGAGACCGTCGCCGTTGACACGCCGGCGCGTTTCGCGACATCGGCCAGAGTAATTCCCGTCATATTGCCTCCTTAGTCACCCCTACAGATTAATCGAATAATCTATTTTTTGCATTTTTCCCTGTGAGACTCTTCACACTACCGCCGCCGATCCAGATTTGATTGCCATTTATGGCGGGTTAATCGCGTTAACCACTCTTCTCAAATTCGGTTAATCGAATAACCTTAAATAACGATTACGGAGGATACAATGACCACTTACGACAAATTCCCCACGGTGACGATTCAAGGCTTTGACGACAGCGCATGGCAGGGATGGGAGGCGATTACCCGCATCCTTGCTGCAAAAACCCAGCAGCGCGGCAGCACTGTCCTGGTGATTGATTGCTATCCCGGCGTGCGCATGACCGAACTTGAAGAGAACGTGCTGCCGCGGTTACGCCCGGCGCTGACGATCAACGTTGAGCAGGCGCGACAGGATGAGCGCGCCATTCATGAGATGCTGGCGCGCAACCTCACCGACGACCGCGTCTTTGGCGTACTCTCCTGCCACCAGCTCGGTGAATTTTTCGATTCCGCGCGCTTAGAGGCCCTGCGGAATCAGGTGCATCAGTGCCCTGAGGGGCTGATTGTGATTTACGGTCCCGGCGCGGCGCTTGTCCACCCCGGTGATGTGCTGGCGTATGCCGATCTGCCGCGCTGGGAGATCCAGCAGCGCATGCGCAGCGGCGAGATGGGAAACTGGGGCGCAGAGAATCAGCAGAAAGACATGCTCCGCCGCTACAAGCGCGCCTTTTTTGTCGAATGGCGCGTCTTCGATCGCCACAAAACGCCGCTGCTCAGGCGCGCCGATTTTTTACTGGATACCACCCGAGCGGACCAGCCGGCGATGGTCAGCGGTGAAGCCCTGCGGGCGGGGCTTGAGCAGACGACAACGCGGCCTTTCCGCGTGGTGCCCTTTTTCGATCCCGGCGTCTGGGGCGGCCAGTGGATGAAACAGCAATTCGATCTCGATCCCTCTGCACCCAACTACGCATGGTGTTTCGACTGCGTGCCCGAGGAGAACAGCCTGTTACTGCGTTTTGGCGCAGTGCGGATCGAGATCCCCTCTCAGGATCTGGTCCTGCTTGAACCTCGCGCTCTGCTGGGCGAGAAAGTTCACGCGCGTTTCGGCGCAGAGTTCCCGATCCGCTTTGATTTCCTCGATACCATTGGTGGGCAAAATCTGAGCTTCCAGGTCCATCCGGTTACGGAATACATCCAGCAGCAGTTTGGAATGCACTACACCCAGGATGAGAGCTATTACATTCTGGAAGCCGAGCCGGATGCCGTGGTCTATCTGGGCACCAAAACCGGCACCGAGCCTCAGGTCATGATGGACGATCTCCGGCGCGCGGGGCGGGGTGAAAAAGCGTTTGATGATGCCCGCTTCGTGAATCAGATCCCGGCGAAAAAGCACGACCATTTCCTGATCCCCGCCGGTACGGTGCACTGCTCCGGCGCGGGAACCATGGTGCTGGAGATCAGCGCCACGCCGTATATCTTCACCTTCAAGCTGTGGGACTGGGGCCGTCTGGGCCTGGACGGCCTGCCGCGTCCGGTCCATCTGGAGCACGGCGAAAAGGTGATTGACTGGCAGCGCGATACCCAATGGGTGCATCAGCATCTGGTGAATCAGTTTGAACCGATCGCGGAAGGCAACTGCTGGCGCGAAGAACGCACCGGCCTGCACGAGCGTGAATTTATCGAAACTCGCCGCCACTGGTTTAGCGAACCCGTTATGCACCATACCGGAGGCGGCGTGAACGTATTGAATCTGGTGGAGGGCAGCGAAGCGATTGTCGATAGCCCAACCGGAGCGTTTGAGCCGTTTATCGTCCATTACGCCGAAACCTTCATCATTCCGGCATCCGTGGGGGAATACCGCATTTCACCGTCAGCCAACGCTTCCGGGCAGGCGCTGGCGACCATCAAAGCCTGGGTAAGGAGCTAGCGATGATTCATTTTCTTGTTGCCACCCACGGCCCATTAGCCGCCGCGCTGCTGGAAAGCGGCCGGATGGTGTACGGCGATCTGCCCGGCGTTCACGCCGTGTGCCTGACGGAACAGGCGGGAATTGAGGGCTTCCGCCGCGACTTCAGCGCCGCGCTGGACGCGGCAGGCGTTAACGCCGACGGCGTGCTGGTGCTGTGCGATATGCAAAGCGGCACGCCGTGGAACGTGGCCTGTGAGGCCGCGTTTAATCCGCGCACGCAGCCGCCGGTCGCGGTGGTGGCGGGGGTCAACTTCCCGATGCTGCTGCAAACCGACGAGGTGATGGCGGCACGGGATGTTCATCATGCTGCCGCGCACATTATCGAACTCACTCTGCCGACGCTGGTACAGGCGAAGCCGGTAGATTCTGCACAGACAGACGACTTTTAAGGAGCCGCATATGAGTATTTCTTTTGTTCGCATCGACGACCGCGTGATCCACGGGCAGCTCATCACACGCTGGGCCAAGGAGCTGCCCTGCGACGGCATCGTAGCCATTGACGATGCCGTCGCGGCCGACCCGCTGCTGTCATCGGTCATGAAGGGGGCCGTCTCAGATACCAAAGTGTGGCTGTTCGATACGGCCACCGCGATCGAAAAACTGCCAAAAGTGATCGCCAGCGAGAAGCGTTATTTTGTGATCGGCAAATCTCCGATCACGCTGCAGCGCATTGAACAGGCCGGCATTAGCCTGAAAAACAGCAACGGCAAAATCAACGTGGGGCCGATGAGCGCTCGCGCCAACACCACCACTATCGGCCCGAATCAGTCGGTCACCCAGGATGAAGCGGCGGCATTCGACTGGCTGAGCGAACACGGACACGCGATCGAATTCCGCCTGGTGCCCGATGCCAGTTTTTACACCTGGCAGGACGCCAGACAAAAGCTGAAATAAGGAGCAGACAATGATTATCGAAGCGTCTTTAATTGGCCTGCTGTGTTATCTGGGCGCGCTCAGCAGCCCGTGGCTTTTAGGGCTGACCGGCGGCTGGTATCTCCTCTCCCGACCGCTTATTTCCGGGATGCTGGTTGGCCTGATCCTGGGCGATATAAAGACCGGGATCATGATTGGCGTGGCGGTGCAGGCGGTCTATATCGCGATGGTCACCCCCGGCGGCTCGATGCCCGCAGATTTAAACTTCGTGGCGTATCCGGCCATTGCGCTGGGGATACTTTCCGGCAAAGGACCGGAGGTTGCCGTCGCGCTGGCGGCAACCATCGGTATCGCCGGAACGATTCTCTTCAATGCCATGATGGTGCTGAACTCGTTCTGGAACCATCGGGCGGATGTGGCCCTGGAGAACGGCGACGAGCGCGGGATCTACCTCAACAGCGCCATCTGGCCGCAGGCGATGAACTTCGTGCTGCGCTTTGTGCCTACCTTTATCGCCGTCTTTTTTGGCGCGCAGTACATCAGCGGCTTTATGGACAGCCTGCCGCACGTCGTGCTGTCCACCATGAACGTGCTGGGCGGCATTTTGCCCGCCGTCGGTATTGCCATTCTGCTTAAGCAGATCATCAAAAGCTATACCATGCTCATCTACTTTCTGGTGGGCTTCGTCTGCATCGTTTTCCTGAAGCTCAATATGGTTGCGCTGGTGATCGTGGGCGCCCTGCTGGCGCTGATCCATTACAACTATAAACCCGAAGCACCGCAGGCCGTGACTTCAGCACCCGTACCCGACGACGAGGATGAATTCTGATGGAAGAACGTAAACTCACCCGCAAGGATCTGCGCCGCTGCTGGCGGGCGTGGATGATGCACAACCTCTCCTCAATGAGCTTTGAGCGTCTGGAATCCTTCGGCTTTTGCCTGAGCATGCTGCCGGTGGCAAAAAAGCTCTATCCCGACGCGGCTCAGCGCACCGAGATGCTGCGCCGCCACGCGTCGTTCTACAACACCGAGCCACAGATTGGCGCGATTGTTAACGGTATGGCGCTGGGGCTGGAAGAGAAGAAAGCCAACGGCGAGCCAATTGATGGGGAAACCATAAACACCCTGAAGGTGGGCCTGATGGGGCCGATCGCCGGGATCGGCGATTCGATGATCCCCGGCATGCTGATCCCGATCCTCCTCAGCATTGGGATGGCGCTGGCGGCTGGCGGAAATATCCTCGGCCCGCTGTTTTATACCGTCGCGTGGCTCGCCATTATTCTCCCCGGCTCCTGGTTCCTGTTCCTTAAAGGCTACCAGATGGGCTCAGGCTCCGTTGAGATGCTCGTCAGCAGCAAATCCACCCGGCTGCGGGAAGCGCTTTCTCTGCTGGGGGTTTTCGTCATGGGCGGCGTGGCGGCCAGCTACGTGAAGCTGGGAACCGGGCTGGAGTTCATCACCCGCGATGGGGTTAACATTCACGTGCAGCAGATGCTGGACGGTATTTTCCCACAGCTGCTTCCGCTGGCCGTGGTGCTGGGGACATGGTATCTGATGGCAAAACGCGGCGTATCGCCGGTAAAAGCGATGGTGTTGCTGCTCATACTCGCCGCGCTTGGCGTAGCGTCCGGGTTGTTTGCCGGATAAGAGAACCGGGGCAATGCCCCGGTTTTTTTATGGATGGAAGTTAACCCACAGCTCCGCCGTTTTATCCGGACGTGAGATAAACTGGAACCGCGCCGGATCGTCGATGAACTGCTGATAAACAGGCGCATCGGTAATGCCGAACTCCGGATAGCTCCTCGGCGTGATCATCTGCAATCGCCCCGGCCTGTAGTGACTGTTGTGCTGCCAGACAATATGATCGCCCTGAACTAAGGGATACCAGGCCAGACCTTTTCGCGCGCGAACGGCGTCATACTCGAAGCCGTATTCCCGATCGCACCACGCGCCAAAGGTCAGCGGCTCGCTGGGCGAGGCGGAAATCGTCGCGTGCCCCCATCCCGGAGGAACCAGCACTTTCTCACCCGGCCCCGCGAGCACCGCAAAACAGCGTCCCGGATCGTCGTCGACATACTCCTGCATGTAGATAATCGCTTTACCCTGCCAGATTTCATACAGCTCAGGCGGCGACCATCCGCTGTGCTGGCTGATGCGGTGAACATGGCCCTGGCTGCGGACCGGCTCATCGCCCAACTTTCCGGCGGCGTAGGTCACCACGCCAAAGAGCAGCATCCGCTTTTCAAGCTCTTGCCTGTCCGACAGGCGCGCCACGTCCATTGCAATGGCGTACACCTGCTCCGGCCCTTCGCAATCCGGGTTGCGCAGCGACGGACGGATCTGATCCAGCGTTCTGATCTCCGGCATCGGCCCGGTAACGTCTTCTCCGTAGCTAAAACCGAGCGGCTGGTGGGTAATGGTCATGTCGAGGCCGTAGTTAATCATGGCGCACCTCGATACCCTGACCGGCGGCAAAGACCCGCAGGACGAAGCCTTCCGCCAGCGCCGCGTAGTCGTGTCCCGCGATGCTCGACCAGACGGCAAGGGAGGAGAGCGTCTCGCTGCCGGTGTTAATCAAGCGATGCGCCGTAAAAGGCGGAATATTATGCACTGAGCCCGCCGTCACCTGCTCCAGACGCGCGTCGCCCGCCTCCGTCTGCAGCAGCAGCAAGCCCACGCCGCGCAGGCCAAAATAGACTTCCCCCTGTTCGCGACGCGCGTGGAAGTGGCCTCGCGTCATAAAGAACTCATCGCCCACGCGCCCTGCATGCAGGTGGGTGACGCCGACGAAAAGCGCCCCCTCACCCACCGGGGAGCCCAGGACGTCAACGTCATACACGCTTTGTTGTGGAGCGCCGCACGTCCACGCCTCGCTATTCGCGAAGATGCCGGGAAGATCGGCAAGACGGGTCGTTTTGCGGATAAGAGGCCCGCCGGCTAGCGCGCCGGTAGCCCATGCCACCTGAGGTGGTAGAAAGATGTCTGGATTCATTTCAGTCTCCGGCCCGAGGAGAACAGCAACATTATTCTGGCAGATTAAACGATTAACCTGCGGATAAAGCGCGTAATGTTGATGGTGAATCACAGTTAACCAGAAACAAAAATGCCGGAAGCTTTCGCGACCGGCATTTTCCCGACAATAAGAAAATTATTCTACTTCGCGGGCATCAATGCGCAGCTCTTTCGGGACTTCAAAGACGATGTTCTCTTCGCGTCCTTCCAGCGGCACCGCTTCGCCGCCGCCCAGCTCCTGCAGGCGGGCAATGACGTTCTGCACCAGGATGTCCGGCGCGGAAGCGCCTGCGGTCACGCCAACGCAGGCCGCATTTTTGACCCACGCTTCCTGAATATCCGTCGCGTCGTCAATCAGGAACGCCGCTTTCCCCATACGCTGCGCCAGTTCGGCCAGGCGGTTGGAGTTAGAGGAGTTTTTGGAGCCGACCACCAGCACCACGTCCGCCTGTTCGGCCAGCGCACGCACGGCTTCCTGACGGTTAGTGGTGGCGTAGCAGATGTCATCCTTACGCGGTCCGACGATTTTCGGGAAGCGCTGGCGCAGGGCGTCGATCACGTCGGAGGTGTCGTCCACGGAGAGCGTCGTCTGGGTCATAAACGACAGACGCGCTTCGTTTTTTACGTCCAGCGTAAAGACATCTTCCGGCGATTCAACCAGGTACATGCCCCCTTCCGGGTTGCTGTACTGACCCATGGTGCCTTCAACTTCAGGATGGCCCGCATGGCCGATCAGAATCGACTCTTCACCGCGACGGCTGGCGCGCGCCACTTCCATATGCACTTTCGTCACTAGTGGACAGGTGGCATCAAACACCGTCAGATCGCGGCTTTTCGCCTCGTTGCGCACCGCCTGAGAAACGCCGTGCGCGGAGAAGATCAGGATCGCGCCGTCAGGCACTTCGCTGATTTGCTCGATAAAGATCGCGCCGCGCTCGCGCAGGCTGTCCACCACGTAGCGGTTATGCACCACTTCGTGACGCACGTAAATCGGCGCGCCGTAGATTTCCAGCGCGTTTTCAACAATGCTGATAGCGCGGTCTACACCGGCGCAAAAGCCGCGCGGGTTAGCCAACAGGATCTGCATTTCAGGCCTCCAGTGCCGGATCGATCTCCAGCACTTCTACATCAAAATGAACGGTACGCCCGGCAAGCGGATGGTTGAAGTCGACGGTGATGGAGTCGCCGTTGATTTCGCGGATCACGCCAGGCATTTCGCTGCCGTCCATAGCGGTAAAGAGCATTATTGCCCCAACCTCCGGTTCGCCCGCATCCATAAACTCACGGCGCGAGAAGTACTGCACAAGGTCCGGGCTTGGCACGCCAAACGCCGCATCCGGCTCCAGCGAAAAGACTTTTTTCTCGCCCTCTTTCAGGCCAAGAAGCTGCTGCTCAAGACCTTCAGACAGGGAGGTGTCGCCAAGACGAAACAGGGCAGGTTTGCCGTTATTGCGGGTGGATTCAGCCGTGGAGCCGTCATCCAGCTTCAGCGTGAAGTGAACGAGAACCGCGCTGTTGCTCTGTACGGATTTAGACATGCAAATTGCTCGCTTGTTTTGGGTCACCTGTTGCCCGGTGGCGCTGCGCTTACCGGGCCTACGGGAGGCCACAAATTCTGTAGGCCGGGTCAGCGCAGCGCCACCCGGCTGGTTTTGTTACGCCTGTTCTTTCGCGGCGGGTTTCGGCAAGAAGCCTTCCAGCACGATTAACGCCGCGCCGATGCAAATTGCGCTATCGGCCAGGTTAAAGGTGGCGAAGTGCCAGTCGCCGACGTAGAAGTCGATCATATCGACCACAAAGCCGTGCCACAGGCGGTCAAACAGGTTGCCCAGCGCGCCGCCAATGATCAGCGCGTAGGCGATATTATTCAGCTTTTGCGTGGCCTTCGAGCGGTACATCATCACCGCCAGGATCACGCAGATACCGAGCGCAATACCGGCAAAGAACCAGCGCTGCCAGCCACCGCTGTCGGCAAGGAAGCTAAACGCCGCGCCGTAGTTGCGCGCATAGTGCAGGTTAAGCGACGGGAACAGCGAAACCGTCTCCCCCAGAGCGAAGTTCTGGAGGATCAGGAACTTGCTGCCCAGATCGATAATCAGCACCACCACAACCAGCCACAGCCAGCGCAGTCCTGTTGAACAGAGAGATTTACTCATCAGGCAAACTTACGTTTTTCGCCGTCACCGGCGACGTTGCTTACACAGCGTCCGCAGATGTCTGCGTGTTCCGCCACCTGACCGACATCGGTAGTGTAATGCCAGCAGCGCGGGCATTTCTCACCGTCGGCCTTGCTCAGCGCGACTTTCAGTCCTTTGAGCAGTTCGCTCTGCTGAGCATCAGCAGAAGCCTCGGCATAATCCGCAACTTTCGCACCAGAGGTCAACAGGACAAATCGCAATTCATCGCCCAGCGCGGTCAGTTTGGCCGCCAGCTCAGGTTCCGCGTACAGGGTCACTGCCGCTTCCAGAGAGCCGCCGACCTTCTTGTCAGCACGCGCCTGCTCGATAACCTTGTTCACTTCGCCGCGCACCTTCAGCAGCTCGTCCCAGAAGGCATCGTTCATCGCTTCGGTGCTGGAGAGATCGAACAGGCCTTCGTACCACTCGCCGGTGAAGACATACTTCTCACGGTCGCCCGGCAGATAGCCCCAGATTTCATCCGCGGTGAAGGACATGATCGGCGCCATCCAGCGCACCAGCGCTTCTGCGATGTGGAACAGCGCGGTCTGGCAGCTACGACGCGCCACGCTGTCCGCTTTCGCGGTGTACTGGCGGTCTTTGATGATGTCGAGGTAGAACGAGCCCATCTCGATGGAGCAGAAGCGCATCAGGCGCTGCACCACTTCGTGGAAGTCGTAAGACTCATAGGCTTTCAGGATATCTTCCTGCGCCGCTTTCGCGCAGCCTACCGCCCAGCGGTCCAGCACGACCATCTCTTCCGGCTTCACCATGTCTTTCACCGGATCGAACCCGTTCAGGTTCGCCAGCAGGAAGCGCGCGGTGTTACGGATACGACGATAGCTGTCGGCGGCGCGCTTCAGGATCTCGTCAGACACCGCCATTTCGCCGGTGTAGTCGGTGGATGCTACCCACAGACGCAGAATGTCCGCGCCCAGCTTGTTCATCACGTCCTGCGGAGAAACGGTGTTACCGATGGACTTGGACATCTTACGGCCCTGGCCATCCACGGTGAAGCCGTGGGTCAGTACCTGGCGGTAAGGCGCTTTGCCCTTCATGGCGGTGGAGATCATCAGGGATGACATGAACCAGCCGCGGTGTTGGTCAGAGCCTTCCAGATACATGTCGGCAGCGTGACCGGCAAACTCCGGACGCACGTCAACCACGGAGGAGTGGGTAGATCCGGAGTCGAACCACACGTCCAGGGTATCCGGCACTTTCTCGTAGCTGTCCGCGTCAGCGCCCAGGATGTCGCGGGCGTCGAGATCCCACCACGCCTGAATGCCGTCAACTTCAACGCGCTTCGCCACTTCTTCCATCAGTTCCAGGGTGTTCGGGTGCAGCTCCTGCGTCTCTTTATGCACGAACAGAGACATCGGCACGCCCCATGTACGCTGACGTGAGATACACCAGTCAGGACGGTTGGCCACCATGGATTCGATACGCGCCTGGCCCCAGTCAGGGATCCACTGCACGCCTTTGATCTCTTTCAGAGACTGCTCGCGCAGGCCTTTCTGATCCATGCTGACGAACCACTGCGGGGTCGCACGGAAAATGATCGGCGACTTGTGGCGCCAGCAGCACGGATAGCTGTGCTGCATTTTTTCAACGTGCAGCAGCGCGCCGCTGGTTCGCAGCATGTCCACGATGATGTCGTTCGCTTTGAAGACGTTGATACCGTCCAGCGCCGGGTAGGTGCCCGGCAGGTACGATCCGTCCGGGCCAACCGGGTTGGCGATTTCCAGACCGTACTTCAGGCTGATGCTGTAGTCGTCAGGACCGTGGCCACCGGCGGTATGCACCGCACCGGTACCCGCATCCAGCGTCACGTGGTCGCCCAGGATCGCCGGAACGTCGAAGTCCAGGAACGGGTGCTTGAAGCGCATCAGCTCCAGCGCGTCGCCTTTCACGGTGCCGAGCACGGTGTAGTCGGCGATGTGCGCGCGCTTCAGCACGCTTTCAACCAGATCTTTCGCCAGGATAACCGCCTGACCTTCAACCTGAACCAGCGCGTATTCGAACTCACCGGACAGGGAGATCGCGCGGTTGGCTGGCAGGGTCCACGGGGTAGTGGTCCAGATCACCAGAGAGATCGGGCCGTTTACCGAGGAGACGCCAAATTTGGCTTTCACCGCATCCTGATCGACGGCATGGAACGCCACGTCGATGGACGGAGAGGTTTTGTCGTAATACTCCACTTCCGCTTCTGCCAGCGCAGAGCGGCAGTCCACGCACCAGTGCACCGGCTTCGCGCCTTTGTGCAGGTGGCCGTTGCCGATAATTTTACCCAGCGCACGGATGATGTTGGCTTCGGTTTTGAAGTCCATGGTCAGGTACGGGTGCGACCAGTCGCCCAGCACGCCCAGACGGATGAAGTCAGCGCGCTGACCGTCAACCTGCGTGGCTGCGTATTCGCGGCACTTCGCACGGAACTCGGCGGCGGTGAACTTCTCACCCGGCTTGCCGAACTCTTGCTCTACTTTCAGCTCGATCGGCAGGCCGTGGCAGTCCCAGCCCGGAACGTAAGGCGAGTCAAAGCCCGTGAGGCCTTTGGACTTCACGATAATGTCTTTGAGAATCTTGTTAACAGAGTGACCAATATGAATGCTGCCATTCGCATATGGAGGGCCATCATGCAGAATGAAGGTTTTTTTGCCTTTTTTGGCTGCACGAATGATGCCGTACAGGTCATCATCGGTCCAACGCGCCAGCATTCCCGGTTCGCGCTTGGCGAGATCGCCGCGCATCGGGAACCCTGTTTCCGGCAAATTCAGGGTTGATTTATAGTCACTCATCAGATTCTCGGTTCCGTATTTATCACGTAGGCATTTAAGCCGGGTTTGATAGCCCAAAAAAGTCGCGGGCCGTTAATTCATCTCGCGCGATTTGCGCTTTTAATTCATCCAGCGAACCAAATCGCTGCTCGTTGCGTATCTTTTTACGCAGTATTACATCTATATGGCGACCGTAGAGGTCCATTACAACGTCCAGCAGGTGCACTTCTAGCTGTTGACGCACACCGGCGACGGTAGGACGCGTGCCAATGTTGGCGACGCCGTAAAACGGTTTATCGCCCAGCCCTGCCACTTCCACCGCATATACCCCTTTAACCGGGGAGACCTGACGACGCAGCGGGATATTCGCCGTCGGGAAACCTATCGTGCGGCCCAGCGCATCGCCGTGGACCACGCGGCCAGAGATGGTGAACGGATGCCCCAGCAGGTTTTCTGCCGTATCCAGATCGTCATCGGCCAGCGCCTGACGTACCGCTGTGCTGCTGACGCGCACGCCGCCTTCACAGAAGGTCATCGCGCTGGTGACGTCAAAGCCGTACTCCAGACCAGCCTTCTGTAATAGCAAGAAATCGCCCTGACGACCAGCGCCAAAGCGGAAATCATCCCCCACGGCAAGAAACTGCACGCCAAGACGCTTCACCAACAGGTCACTGACGAAATTTTGTGCTGTCAGCGCGGCAAAGCGGCGATCGAAACGCACACACAAAACGTACTCCACGCCGGACTCGGCCAGATAGCGCAACTTCTCGCGCAGGCGAGTCAGACGGGCGGGAGATTTTTCGCCCGCAAACAGCTCAAGCGGCTGCGGCTCAAAAATCATCACCACAACGGGCAGGCCACGCGCCTCCCCTTCTTTACGCAATCCCTGCAACAGCGCCTGATGACCACGATGCACGCCGTCGAAATTACCAATGGTCAGCACGCACCCGTGTGGGGCTTTGCTGAGATTATGTATGCCGCGTATCAGCTTCATGTCTGGCTCAAAACAGTGAAAATCGCCAAAGTATACCTTGTACAGCGGTTAAGGTTAACCGGCGATTGTTCACGCAAAACAGAAAGCCGTAATGATTTCATCATGCTGACCTTTCACAGCAAAAAAATCTGCCCGGGAACTGCGATTTTTATGCCGAAAGGCTGTATTCACGCAAGACAAGCTGGTAGAATCCTGCGCCATCACTACGTAACGTAGCGTCGCTAATTAACGGCGCTTATTTGCACAAATCCATTGACAAAAGAGGGCAAAGAGGGCATATTCCTCGGCCTTTGAATTGTCCACATAGATCATATTTGGGAGTTGGACTTGGCTAATATCAAATCAGCTAAGAAACGTGCCGTACAGTCTGAGAAGGCTCGTAAGCACAACGCAAGCCGTCGCTCTATGATGCGTACTTTCATCAAGAAAGTATACGCAGCAATCGAAGCTGGCGACAAAGCTGCAGCGCAGAACGCATTTAACGAAATGCAACCAATCGTGGATCGTCAGGCTGCTAAAGGTCTGATCCACAAAAACAAAGCAGCGCGTCATAAAGCAAACCTGACCGCGCAGATCAACAAACTGGCTTAATCGCTACTTGTTGTTGCTTGTTTAAAGAACCCGCTTAACGCGGGTTTTTTTATGCCTTCAGATTGCCGGTGGCGTAAACAGCGCCGAGTAGTCGCGGTTGCAGATTCGCTGCACCGCCGGATGCTGAATCATTCGCTCAGCAAATATAGCGTGATACTCCTCCATCACGTTATCCACCCTGCCAATCTCGGTAATCCTCGGGTCTGAATAGAGATCGTGCGCGTAAAGCGTCGGCGCAACGAAGATGGCGTTATGCGCTTCGCCAAAGGCTTTCATCAGCGCCGCGTCGTCAAACTCGCCGAGAATTTCCACGTTCAGCCCCTGGGAGTTAAACCAGTTCAGCAGCTTGCGGCCCAGCATCGAGCGCCTTCCCGGCACCAGCAGGCGGCGTTCTTCCAGGCAGGCCGGGAACGGTTTTTCCGGCGGCGGGTTAATACACCAGAAGCTGACGCCGCATTCGCCAATCTTCACCGAGAACAACCCCTCCTGCTGCGTGGAGTCGATTGGGCAGTCCGAAATAATCATGTCCAGCTTGTGCTGGCTCAGCTGTTCCAGCAGCATTTCGTGGGTAGATTCAAAGCAGCGCAGATGGATTTGCTCATCTTCAACCACCGCGGCATCCAGCACGCCGCTCACCAGCCGTTTTGACAGCGCATCCGCCACGCCCACGTCAAAGAGCAGGTTTGACTCTTTGCGATAGTTAACGATATCCAGCATCTCCTGGCTCAGGGTGAACATCTTGTCCGCGTAGCGGAACACCAGTTCGCCCAGCTCGCTTGGCTCAATGCCGCGCCCTTTGCGTTTAAACAGCTTTCCCTGCAGGCGCTCTTCCAGCGCCTTGATTTGCCCGGTGATCGTCTGTGGCGTCAGGTAGAGCGCCTCTGCCGCTCCCACCACCGAGCCCTGTTTATAGACGTGCCAGAAGTAGTACAGATGGTTGTAATTCAAATGAGACATCGCGTCTTCTCTCCCTGAGTGTGTTTCGGGAGAAGGCTCCCCTCCTCCCGGTATCCCGTTATGCCTGGACGGCCTGTCCTGACAATTTCACCTTCAACAAGGTATAACCGATTACCGCGGCCAGTAATGACCCGATAAGGATGCCGAGTTTTGCCCAGACGATAAGCTCAGGCGCATGCGCGCCAAACGCCAGCGTCGAGATGAAGATCGACATCGTAAATCCGATTCCGCAGAGCACCCCCACCGCCATAATCTGCTTAAAGGTGGTGCCATGCGGCAATGACGCCAGCTTCAGCTTCAGCGCCAGCCAGCAGAACAGGCTAATCCCCAGCGGCTTGCCGATGAACAGACCCGCGACGATCCCCAGCGGTAATACGGACGTCAGCCCGTCCAGCGTCACGCCGCTCAGCGACACGCCCGCGTTGGCAAAGGCAAACAGCGGCAGGATCATAAAGGCGACCCACGGATGAAGCACATGCTCCAGCTGTTTGGCTGGCGACTTGCCGTCCTGCGGCTTAAGCGGCACGAAGAAGCCCACGATCACGCCGGCAAGCGTCGCGTGTACCCCCGATTTCAGCACCGCCGTCCACAGGATCATGCCCACCAGCACGTATATTCCGATGCGGCGCACGTTGAGAATATTCAGCAACGCCAGCACGGCGATGGCGCCAGCCGCCACGCTCAACGACAGGATCGACAGTTCGCTGGTGTAGAACAGCGCGATAATCACGATAGCGCCCAGGTCATCAATGATCGCCAGCGCCATCAGGAAAATTTTCAGCGCCACCGGTACGCGGTTGCCCAGCAAGGCCAACACCCCGAGGGCAAAGGCGATATCGGTTGCCGCCGGGATAGCCCAGCCGTGGCGCGCCACCGGGTCCTGCCAGGTAAATGCCAGGAACAGCAGCGCCGGAACAACCATTCCCCCCAGAGCGGCAATCACCGGGAACGCCGCGCGCTGGCGGCTGGCAAGCGAGCCCAGCACCAGCTCACGCTTAACCTCAAGCCCTACCAGCAGGAAGAACACGGCCATCAGCGCATCGTTGATCCACAGCAGCATGTTCTTGTTAATTTCAAGCAGACCGACTTTCAGCTCAACGGGCGTTTCCAGAAACGCGTGATAAAGCTCGCGGGTCAACCCTGAGTTAGCCAGCACCATCGCGGCGGCGGCGGCGATAATCAGGATCACGCCACCGGACGCCTCACTGCTAAAGAAACGGTGTAGTAATTTCACTTAAGTTCTCTCTTATACCAACAATACCTCGATAAAACCATAATACCAAGCCATATAGCTCGGCAAAAACAGATTAATGTTGAGTATAGATTCAGTTTTACCGAGCAATACCCACAAATAGAAAAAGCCCGGAATCGCTTCCGGGCTTTTGAAGAATGAAAGTCAGCTAACGGGTTAGCGAGTCAAATCATCGAAGAATTTTTTGACGCCGTCGAAGAAGCTTTTGGAGCGCGGGCTGTTTTTCTCACCCGTCGGGCCACCAAAGCTCTCCTGCAGCTCTTTCAGCAGCTGTTTCTGCTTGTCGTTCAGGCCAACCGGCGTTTCTACCACCACACGGCACAGCAGATCGCCCTGCGCGCCACCGCGAACGGACTTAACGCCTTTACCGCGCATGCGGAACAGCTTGCCGGTCTGGGTTTCGCCAGGTACCTTCAGGTTTACGCGACCATCCAGCGTGGGCACCTCGATTTCACCACCGAGCGCGGCCATAGCAAAGTTAATCGGCACTTCGCAGTACAGGTTATTGCCTTCGCGCTCGAAGATAGCGTGCTGCTTAACCTGAACCTGAACGTACAGATCGCCAGCCGGTGCGCCGTGCTCGCCCGCTTCACCTTCACCTGCCAGACGGATGCGGTCGCCCGTATCGACGCCTGCCGGGATTTTAACGGACAGGGTTTTGGTTTTCTCAACGCGACCGTGACCGTGGCACTTGTTGCACGGATCTTTAATCAGCGTGCCGCGACCGTGACAGTGTGGACAGGCCTGCTGCACCGCGAAGAAGCCCTGGCGCATCTGCACCTGGCCGGACCCGTGACAGGTTGGACAGGTTTGCGGCTGGGTTCCCGCTTTCGCGCCGCTGCCGTGGCACACGTCGCACTCTTCCAGCGTCGGGATGCGGATCTCTTTGGTGACGCCGCGAACGGCCTCTTCCAGCGTCAGATCCATGTTGTAGCGCAGGTCTGCGCCGCGCGCCGCGCGCTGACGACCGCGGCCACCGCCGAAGATGTCGCCAAACACGTCGCCAAAGATATCGCTGAAATCAGCGCCGCCGCCGCCAAAGCCGCCGCCACCGAATCCACCGCCGCCCATGCCGCCCTGTTCAAAGGCTGCATGACCATACTGGTCATAGGCCGCACGTTTTTGTGCATCGGTGAGGATTTCGTAGGCTTCTTTGATCTCTTTAAATTTGGCTTCGGCCTCTTTGTCACCCTGATTGCGATCCGGGTGATATTTCATGGCCAGGCGCTTATACGCCTTTTTGATTTCACGCTCTTCCGCTGTTTTGGAAACGCCTAAAATCTCGTAATAGTCTTGCTTCGCCATTTTATTTTATCTGCCCCTAACATGCGTGCACGGGCGGAGAGGAAACCTCTTCGCCCGTGCCAGTAATTACCCGTTCAAAGGGCGATTATTTTTTGTCTTTCACTTCTTCGAACTCAGCGTCAACAACATCGTCGTCTTTCGCGTTGTTCGCAGAGGCATCAGCGCCCGCCTGCTGCTGCGCGTGCTGCTGCTGAGCGATTTCCATCAGCTTCTGAGAAGCCTGCGCCAGCTCCTGCATCTTCGCTTCGATGTCCGCTTTATCTTCGCCTTTCAGAGAAGATTCCAGCGCGCTCAGTGCTGCTTCGATAGCCGTTTTGTCTTCCGCTGGCAGCTGTTCGCCGGCTTCTTCAACCTGCTTACGGGTGCTGTGCAGCAGATGGTCACCCTGGTTACGGGTCTGAACCAGCTCTTCGAACTTACGGTCGGATTCCGCGTTAGCTTCGGCATCGCGAACCATTTTTTCGATTTCTGCTTCGTTCAGGCCAGAAGATGCCTTGATGGTGATCTTCTGCTCTTTACCGCTGTTTTTGTCTTTTGCAGACACGTGCAGGATACCGTCAGCATCGATGTCGAAGGTCACTTCGATCTGCGGCATGCCGCGCGGTGCCGGGTTGATACCGTCCAGGTTGAACTGACCCAGAGATTTGTTATCCGCCGCACGCTTACGCTCACCCTGAATCACATGGATGGTTACCGCAGACTGGTTGTCTTCAGCGGTAGAGAACACCTGGCTGTGTTTCGTCGGGATGGTGGTGTTTTTGTTGATGAGCGCAGTCATCACACCGCCCATGGTTTCGATACCCAGAGACAGCGGGGTAACGTCCAGCAGCAGTACGTCTTTCACTTCACCGGTCAGTACGCCACCCTGAACCGCAGCACCGATGGCAACCGCTTCGTCCGGGTTAACGTCTTTACGTGGCTCTTTACCAAAGAACTCAGCCACTTTCTTCTGAACCATTGGCATACGGGTCTGACCACCGACCAGGATAACGTCCTGGATATCGGATACGGACAGGCCAGCGTCCTGCAGAGCAACTTTCAGCGGCTCGATAGAACGGTTCACCAGGTCTTCTACCAGGCTTTCCAGTTTCGCACGGGTCACTTTGATGTTCATGTGTTTAGGACCGGTCGCGTCTGCGGTGATGTACGGCAGGTTCACGTCGGTCTGCTGAGCGGAAGACAGTTCGATCTTCGCTTTCTCAGCGGCTTCTTTCAGGCGCTGCATGGCCAGCGGGTCGTTACGCAGGTCAATGCCCTGATCTTTCTTGAACTCATCAACGAGGTAGTTGATCAGACGGGTATCGAAGTCTTCACCACCCAGGTGGGTATCACCGTTGGTTGCCAGAACTTCGAAGGTTTTTTCGCCGTCAACTTCGTCGATTTCAATAACAGAGATATCGAAGGTACCACCACCGAGGTCGTAAACCGCGATAGTACGGTTGCCGACTTCTTTATCCAGACCGTAAGCCAGCGCGGCTGCGGTTGGTTCGTTGATGATACGTTTGACTTCCAGACCTGCGATACGGCCAGCATCTTTGGTTGCCTGACGCTGAGCATCGTTGAAGTATGCAGGAACGGTGATAACCGCTTCAGTTACCGGCTCACCCAGGTAATCTTCAGCCGTTTTCTTCATTTTCTTCAGCACTTCTGCAGAAATCTGCGGTGGTGCAGTTTTGGTGCCTTTCACATCAAGCCATGCATCGCCGTTATCTGCCGCGATGATTTTGTAAGGCATGATAGAAACGTCACGCTGAACTTCTTCGTCCTGGAAGCGGCGGCCGATCAGGCGTTTAATCGCAAACAGGGTGTTTTGCGGGTTTGTCACTGCCTGACGTTTAGCCGGCTGACCAACCAGAGTTTCACCATCCTGGGTATAGGCAATGATAGAAGGCGTGGTGCGATCGCCCTCGGCGTTCTCCAGCACACGTGCGGTAGTGCCATCCATAATCGCTACACAAGAGTTGGTAGTACCCAGGTCGATACCAATAATTTTACCCATCTAAACGTCTCCACTAAAAATTCAGTCAACATGTGGTTGTGTACCTGTAATAAGGGCAGAACGTGCTTTTTCAACTGCCCAGATTTGATTTTTTCAGGTCCACACACTGCGGTTGCTTACAAGATGGGGTCGCAACGGCATCCATCAAGGGGGGAGGGATAAAAAAATTTTTAATTTCACCCTGATGAGATCATAGACGGCATGGATTGCGCCCATTATTATGCCGCGCCCCGTCAGGGAGAATTGACGCGGGTTTAACCATTTCACCATATTAATGATGATTTTTTTGAGGACTTATGGGCAACACTAAGTTGGCTAATCCGGCTCCGCTGGGCCTGATGGGTTTTGGCATGACCACTATCCTGCTGAACCTGCACAACATCGGGATGTTCCCGATGGACGGCATCATCCTGGCGATGGGCATTTTTTACGGCGGTATCGCGCAAATCTTCGCGGGCCTGCTGGAATATAAGAAAGGCAACACCTTCGGCCTCACCGCCTTTACCTCTTACGGCTCGTTCTGGCTGACCCTGGTTGCCATTCTGCTGCTGCCTAAGATGGGTCTGGCCGACGCGGCTAACGCACACTTCCTGGGCGTCTACCTGGGCCTGTGGGGCGTCTTCACCCTGTTCATGTTCTTCGGCACCCTGAAGGCTAACCGCGCGCTGCAGTTTGTCTTCCTGAGCCTGACCGTGCTGTTCGCCCTGCTGGCGATTGGCCACCTGGCGGATAACGAAGGCATTGTTCACGTAGCAGGCTGGATTGGCCTGGTGTGTGGCGCAAGCGCTATCTACCTGGCAATGGGTGAAGTGCTGAACGAGCAGTTTGGCCGCACCGTCCTGCCGATTGGTGAAAAACACTGATTGCCCTCTCGACGTGCCTGCCCGCGCAGGCACGTCTCTCCATTCGGATCCGATTACTTTTCCGCCAGAACTCAAACAATCTGTCAATGAAGTTGCCACAGCCTCACTATTGAATTGATAAGCATTATCACTTCAAATATCTTTGCCCGGTAACTCCCGGATATTGGACATCATGCAGCGCTCTCCACAGGAACGGTGGGAGGTACCACGATTCTGTTGTGTTGCATAAGGTTATCCAATGACTTCCAGCCTTGCCGCCAGGGTAAAGCCTGACGAATCTACCGTTGCTTCCCATTACCGCCGGGTCATCCTGCGCCGTTACGCTCTCGCGGGGGGAATACTGGTATTGATCCTCTGCTCCCTGCTCCTCGACTTTACTCTCGGGCCGTCCGGCATCTCCGTTTCTACGCTCTGGCACACGCTGATCAATTCGGCCTCCGCCGACGCGGGCACGCGCGTCATCGTCTGGGATATTCGCCTGCCGTTTGCCCTGATGGCCGTCGCCGTCGGCGTGGCGCTGGGGCTGGCGGGCGCAGAAATGCAGACCATCCTGAACAACCCGCTCGCCAGCCCGTTTACGCTGGGCGTGTCGTCCGCAGCCTCCTTTGGCGCCGCGCTGGCGATTGTGCTGGGGCTGGGAATTCCCGGCATCGACGATAAATGGTTTATTCCCGCGAATGCTTTTATCTTTGCGCTGCTGGCCTGCTTTATCCTTGACGGCATCAGCCGCTGGACCCGCGTGGCTACGTCAGGCGTCGTTCTCTTCGGCATCGCGCTGGTCTTTACCTTCAACGCCCTGATTTCCATTCTGCAGTTCGTCGCCAGCGAGGATACCCTGCAGGGGCTGGTCTTCTGGACGATGGGCAGCCTGGCCCGCGCCTCGTGGGATAAGCTGGCGATCCTGGCCGTCGCCCTGCTGGTTATCGTGCCGCTGTCGCTGAAAAATGCCTGGAAGCTGACCGCGCTGCGCCTGGGGGAAGATCGTGCCGTCAGCTTCGGCATCAACGTGAAAAAGCTGCGCATGACTACGCTGCTGCGCATCAGCATTATCTCAGCCCTGACGGTGGCCTTCGTCGGCCCGGTTGGCTTTATCGGCCTGGTTGCGCCGCATATCTCACGCATGATGTTCGGGGAAGACCACCGGTTTTACCTGCCCGGCAGCATGCTGATCGGCGCGCTGGTGCTCTCGCTGGCCTCCGTATTTTCCAAGAACATTGTTCCCGGCGTCATTATTCCGGTGGGCATTGTGACGTCGCTGGTTGGCGTGCCGTTCTTCCTCAGCATCATTATCCGCAACAGGGGGAACGTATGACCGACGGCCTGCTCGTTCGCGATCTGCACACCGGCTATCGCAAGAAGAAGATCATCAGTGGCTTAACGACGCCGCTGCTGCCGCGCGGAAAAATTACCGCGCTGCTGGGGCCAAACGGTTCGGGTAAATCCACCCTGCTGCGCGCCCTTGCAGATCTTAATCCCGCCGAGGGGGCGCTGCTGCTCAACGGCGACGACCTGATGACGCTGCCGCCAGCGAAGCGCGCGCAAAGGGTGGTGTATCTGCCGCAGTCCCTGCCGCAGGGCGTGCATCTTCACGCCCTTGAGTCGGTCATCGTCGCCCGCCGGGCAAGCGGCAGCACGCGCACGCATAACGTTGAACAGGAAGCGTACGCCATTCTCGAAAAGCTGGGCGTTGCCCACCTGGCGATGAGCTTCCTCGACCAGCTCTCCGGCGGCCAGAAGCAGCTGATTGGCCTTGCGCAGTCGCTTATCCGCGAGCCGGACCTGCTGCTGCTGGACGAGCCGTTAAGCGCCCTCGATCTCAACTATCAGTTCCACGTAATGGATATCGTTGCCCGCGAAACGCAGCTGCGAAACATCGTCACCGTGGTGGTGATCCACGACATCAACATTGCCCTGCGCCATGCGAACTACGCCATGATGCTCAAAAGCGGGGAGCTGATTGCCAGCGGGCTGCCGGGAGAAGTGGTGAATTCCGCCAATCTGGCTACGGTGTACGGCGTGGATGGCCGGGTTGAATACTGTTCCCGTGGGCTACCGCACGTGGTGGTCGACGGGTTAACGCCATAAAAAAGAAGACGGGGAAAACATGACGCTGAAAAAACGAATCGCTGCCGGCCTGGCCCTGGTATTTATGCCTCTGCTGGCGCTGGCACAGAACTGGCCGGTCACGGTAAAGGATCTGGACAACCGCACGGTGACTATCGAGCACGCGCCGACGCGCATCATCCTGCAGGACGGGCGCGATATCTTCACCCTCGCCCTGCTGGAGCGTGATAACCCGTTCGCCCACGTGGTGGCGTGGAACAACCTGCCGAAAAAACAGGACACTGAAACCTGGAACGTGCTGAAGCGCAAATGGCCGGAAGCGGAAAAGATCCTCGACATGAAGTTTTCCGACCAGGGAAACGTCGATCTCGAAACGGTGATCTCCCGCCAGCCTGACCTGATGATCGCCCAGCTTCGTGCCAAACCGTCGCTGGTGCAGACCGGCGTGCTGGCGAAGCTTGAGGCGCTGCATATCCCGGTTGTCTTCGTGGATTACGAACTGCATCCGGTCCAGAACACGCTGCCAAGTATTGCCCTGCTGGGCAAGGTCATGGGCCAGACGGATCGCGCGCAGGCCTATATCGATTTCTATCAGCAGCGTCTGGATACAATCCACCAGCGTCTGGCGAACGTCAGCAAGAAGCCGCTGGTGTTTATCGAACCGATAGCCGGCGTTGGTGGCCTGGATAACGGCTGCTGCTTTACCCACGCCCGTAACGGCTGGGGGGGGCTGGTCGAGGCGGCAGGCGGGAACAACATAGGCTCGCAGCTGCTGCCGGGCGCAACCGGGAATATCTCGGTCGAGAAAATTATCTCAATGAACCCGGATTACTACCTGATGACCGGGTCTAAGCGTCCGGGTAAAGGCACGGCGGTGATCCCATTCGGCTATAACGTCCCGGCAGGCGACGTGGCGGCAGCGTTTAATGCCCTGCTGGCGCGTCAGGGGGTGGCCAGCATTCCGGCAGTCGCAAAAGGCCATACCGGGGCGCTGTATCATCACTTCTACAACAACCCGTACAACGTCATCGCCATTGAGGCGCTGAGCAAAATCTTCTATCCAACGCAGTTTGAGGACGTTGACCCGCAGGCGGATTACCACACCATAATCACCCGCTTCACCGCGATCCCGGATGACAACATTATCCTGAGCTATACCCCTTCGCACTAGACGATAGGCCGGGCGGCGGTTTCGCCTGACCCGGCCCGTTCGATTATCCCGCTATCGCCGCTGCTTCAACCGATTTCTGACGCAGCCAGATGCCCAGCACCAGCCCCATCAGCGACAGCGCCAGCACGTACCAGGCCGGAGCCATCGGCGACACGCCCATCAGCACGGTGACGGCAATCGGGGTGAGTCCGCCGAAGATGGCATAAGAGACGTTGTACGAAAACGAGATGCCGGTGAAGCGCACCTCCGGCGGAAACGCGCGCACCATGACGTACGGTACCGCGCCAACCACGCCGACGCACAGCCCCACCAAGCCGTACAGCAGGAACAGCTGCTCCGGGTGGCTGCCCGCCAGATGGTAGAACGCCCAGCTCGACGCGGCCAGCAGCAGGCTGCCGACGATGAAGGTCAGGCTTGCGCCGATTCGATCAACGGCCAGCCCAGCGGCCAGACAGCCGAAGCAGAGCATAATTGTGGCGATACTGTTCGCCTGAAGCGTGACCGCAGGGGCGAAACCGTACTGCTTCTGCAGCCAGACCGGCGACATCAAAATCACCACCACGATGCCCGCCGACAGCAGCCAGGTGAGAAGCATGGATATCACCACCGCGCTTCTGTGGTGCACCACCACCGCTTTCACCGGCAGCTCCTGCGCCAGCGCCTTGCGCTGCTGCATTTCGAGGAAGATCGGCGTTTCCTGCAGCCAGCGGCGCAGGTACATCGCCACCAGGCCAAACGCCCCGCCCAGCAGGAACGGCAGGCGCCAGCCCCACTCGTGCACCGCCTGCTGCGTCATGCTGGTATTCACGAGAGTCGCGACGACTGAACCCAGCAGAATACCGATGGTCAGCCCGGCGGTTAAGGTGCCGCAGGCGATACCAATGCGGCGCGCCGGAACGTGCTCGGCCACGAAAACCCATGCGCCGGGTACTTCGCCGCCAATCGCCGCGCCCTGCAGAAGGCGCATCAACAGCAGCAGCAGTGGGGCAACGAGGCCTATTGAGGCGTAGGTGGGCAGCAGGCCGATGGCCAGCGTCGGCACGGCCATTAGCAAAATGCTCAGGGTAAACATCTTCTTACGCCCGACCAGATCGCCGAAGTGGGCCATCACGATGCCGCCCAGCGGGCGTGCCAGATACCCGGCGGCAAAAATGCCGAAGGTTTGTACCTGGCGCAGCCATTCCGGAATATCCGCCGGGAAGAAGAGCTCCCCCACCACGGCGGCAAAGAACACGAAGATGATGAAGTCGTAGAACTCCAGCGCGCCGCCCAGAGCGGCGAGCGTGAGGGTTTTATAATCCTGTCGATTCAGAGGTCGGGCGTTATGTGACATAGCGAACCATTATGCGTTTGTTGTGGATTTATTTTTACAGCAATCGTAAAGAAAAAATTACTATACCGTAAAAGTGTTATCCCGCCATCGCCGCTTCAGCTAATGTCACATAAACGTTATTTTCAGGAGATTGTTTCGCGACGCGCGCTTTTGGGACGAAATGCTGCTACGACCTTGTCATCCGTTTCCACATACGGCCCGTCAATGAGCTGTATACAATACGGTACACTTGCAAAGATCCCATGCACAATCACGCTGCCGTCTTCCGCTTTTAGCCCTTCCAGGGTCTCTTTGATCGACTTCGGCTGGCCCGGCAGGTTCAGGATCAACGCCTGTTTGCGGATAACGCCGACCTGGCGAGAAAGAATGGCGGTTGGAACAAAGTGTAGGCTGATCTGACGCATCTGCTCGCCAAAGCCCGGCATTTCGCGGTCGGCCACGGCCAGCGTTGCATCCGGGGTTACGTCGCGGCGCGCGGGCCCGGTTCCGCCGGTGGTAAGCACCAGGTGGCAGCTCATCTCATCCACCAGCTCGCACAGCGTCTGCTCGATAATGGGCTGTTCGTCGGGGATTAAGCGGGTCTGGATTTCAAAAGGGGTGGTCAGCGCACTGCCCAGCCATGCTTCCAGAGCGGGGATGCCTTTATCCTGATAAACACCGCTGGAGGCGCGGTCAGAGATCGACACTAAGCCGATACGTAAGGTATTCATAGCCATTCCATTCAAAAAGTACTGATTAAAGGGAATGATACACGCAGAGGGGAGTTTCAGACAGCGTACGAAAGAAGTAGCGTGACCGGGAACCCGGCCACGCAGAATGATTACAGCAGGTCGCCGATCATTTTTTCCAGTTTGCCCTGGTCAACGGCAAACTTGCGGATACCGTCCGCCAGCTTGTCTACGGCCATTGGATCCTGGTTATGCTGCCACAGGAACTCGGATTCAGTGATGCGCTCTGGACGCGCTTTCACTTCACCGGTGTAGGACAGTTTGCGCTCGAGCGCGCCTTCGCTTTCTGCCAGCTCTTTCAGCAGCGCAGGGGCGATGGTCAGACGGTCGCAGCCAGCCAGCTCGATGATCTCACCGACGTTACGGAAGCTTGCGCCCATAACCACGGTCTCATAGCCGTGCTGTTTGTAGTATTCGTAGATTTCGGTCACAGAAACCACGCCTGGATCTTCTGCAGGGGCATACTCTTTCTTGTCGGTGTTGGCTTTGTACCAGTCCAGAATACGGCCCACGAACGGAGAAATCAGGTATACGCCCGCTTCTGCACATGCGCGCGCCTGCGCGAAGGAGAACAGCAGGGTCAGGTTACAGTTGATACCGTCTTTTTCCAGCTGCTCTGCAGCGCGAATGCCCTGCCAGGTGGACGCCAGTTTGATCAGGATGCGGTCGTTGCTGATGCCAGCATCGTTGTACATTTTGATCAGACGTTTTGCTTTAGCGATAGACGCGTCGGTGTCGTAGGACAGACGTGCATCAACTTCGGTAGAGATACGGCCAGGAACCAGCTTCAGGATTTCCAGACCGATGTTCACTGCCAGTTTGTCAGTGGCATCCACAACCTGCTGCGCGCGGTCGTTGCTCTGCGCTTTCGCCCAGGTCACAGCGTCGTCAATCAGTTTGCGATACTCAGGGATCTGCGCGGCGTTAAGGATCAGAGAAGGGTTGGTTGTGGCATCCTGCGGCTGATACAACTTCATTGCCGCGATATCTCCGGTGTCAGCTACGACAGTGGTGAACTGACGAAGGGAGGTCAATTTATCCGTCATGATAGTGTTTCTCTTTTAACGTGCCCTGGATAATTCACGCTACCGACAGCATGCCTGCAGCGGAAAAATGACAGGTTTACTTGTTAGGGGGATGTAACCGGTCTGCCCTGATGATAACACGAGTGAGGGGCAGCGCAACCGCAGACAGTGCCCTAAGGCAGAGTATGATAAACTCGGAATATTAACAGGTAGCTAAGTACCCGCATGCTCAATCAGTGGTAGCGCTTACATATTCATATTGGCATCAACAAGAGGAATGTTAATGCCTGATTTCTTTTCGTTTATTAGCGAAATCCTTTGGGGTTCCATCATGATATATCTGCTTCTGGGAGCAGGTATATGGTTTACGCTGCGCAGCGGTTTTATCCAGTTTCGCTACATCCGCAAATTTGGCAGAAGTCTGAAAAACAGCGTCACGCCGCAGCCGGGCGGGTTGACGTCATTTCAGGCGCTCTGTACCAGCCTGGCAGCACGCGTCGGCAGCGGCAATCTGGCGGGCGTTGCGCTGGCGATTGGCGCGGGCGGTCCTGGGGCAGTGTTCTGGATGTGGGCCACGGCGATCATCGGCATGGCGACCTCTTTTGCCGAATGCTCGCTCGCACAGCTCTACAAAGAGAAAGATAAACACGGCCAGTTCCGCGGCGGCCCGGCCTGGTATATGTCTCGCGGGCTGGGGATGCGCTGGATGGGCGTTCTGTTCTCGATCTTTTTACTTGTCGCCTACGGCCTTATTTTCAACACCGTGCAGGCTAACTCCGTGGCGCACGCGCTGCGCTACGCCTTTGCCTGTCCAGAGTGGTTAACCGGCGCCGTTTTAGCCCTCTTCATCCTGCTCACCATTTCCACCGGCCTTAAAGGCGTTGCCCGCCTGATGCAGTGGATGGTTCCGGTGATGGCGATACTGTGGGTCGGAGCCAGCCTGTTCGTGACCGCACAGCACATCGACCAGGTGCCTGCGGTGATTGCGACCATCTTCAAGAGTGCGTTTGGCTGGCGCGAAGCGGCATCCGGAGCGCTGGGCTATACCCTGAGCCAGGCGCTCACGGCAGGTTTTCAGCGGGGCATGTTCTCCAATGAAGCGGGCATGGGCTCAACCCCAAATGCCGCTGCCGCGGCCGCGTCGTGGCCTCCGCATCCGGCAGCGCAAGGCATTGTGCAGATGATTGGCGTCTTTACCGATACCATCGTGATCTGCTCCGCCAGCGCGATGATTGTCCTGCTGGCAGGCCCCGTTCCATACGCGTCGGAAGCCGTCGGAATACAGCTTGTTCAGCAGGCGCTGGTCAACCTGGCCGGCGGATGGGGGGCGGGGTTTGTTTCGCTTATCGTGATGTTGTTCGCCTTCAGCTCAATCGTGGTGAACTACATCTATGCCGAAAACAACCTTATCTTCCTGAAGCTCGACTCGCGGCATACCCTCAGGCTCCTGCGTCTGGGGGTGATCCTGATGGTAATGGCTGGTTCATTGCTCAGCATGCCGCTGGTCTGGCAGCTGGCGGATGTGGCTATGGCATTGATGGCCATCACAAACCTGACGGCCATTTTGCTGCTCTCGCCTGTCGTTACCCTTATCGCACGGGATTATCTTCGCCAGCGGAAGCTCGGCGTTCAGCCGGTGTTTGATCCCTCGCGCTATCCTGACATTGAAGCGCAAATTGCCCCCGGCTCCTGGGATGATTTGCCGCGGCAATAGCAGCTATCGATCAATTCAGGGCGATTTTTTGCTAAAGTCGCTCTAAATTTCCTGCAAGGACTGGATATGCTGATTCTGATTTCACCTGCAAAAACGCTCGACTACCAGAGCCCGCTCGCCACCGAGCGCTATACCCAGCCCGAACTGCTGGACTATTCCCAACAGCTGATCCACGAAGCGCGTAAGCTCTCCGCGCCGCAAATCGCCTCGCTGATGAGCATCAGCGATAAGCTCGCCGATCTCAACGCGACGCGCTTCCACGACTGGCATCCTGACTTCACGCCGGACAACGCGCGCCAGGCGCTTCTGGCGTTTAAGGGCGATGTGTATACCGGCCTGCAGGCTGAGACGTTTAGCGAAGCCGATTTCGACTTTGCCCAGCAGCATCTGCGCATGCTCTCAGGCCTGTACGGCGTACTGCGCCCGCTGGATCTGATGCAGCCCTATCGTCTGGAGATGGGCATCCGCCTGGAAAATGCCAAAGGCAAAGACCTGTACCATTTCTGGGGCGATATCATTACCGACAAGCTGAACGCCGCGCTGCGCGCCCAGGGCGATAACGTGGTGATTAACCTGGCCTCCGATGAATATTACAAATCCGTGAAGCCGAAAAAGCTGGAGGCGGAGATCATCAAGCCCGTGTTCCTCGACGAGAAAAACGGCAAGTTCAAGGTGATCAGCTTCTACGCCAAAAAAGCGCGCGGCCTGATGAGCCGCTACATCATTCAAAACCGCCTGACGAAGCCGGAGCAGCTGACCGGTTTTAACACCGACGGCTATTTCTTTGACGAGGCGTCGTCAGGCAAAGGCGAGCTGGTGTTCAAGCGCCACGAGCAGTAAAAACAAACCCCGCCAGCTGGCGGGGTTTTGCATTAATGGTGCTTCCAGTCCGGGCCGCGATCGTCGCGGTGGTCATCGTGGTGATGGTCATCATGGCGATTGTCATGCTTCCGATGCTCATCATGCGGACGCCAGTGGTTATCGCGCCAGTCATAATGCGCCTTCCACCAGTCGTGGTCGCGCCAGCGGCCGCCGTCCCAGTAATGCCCGTTATTGTCCCGATCGCCAATCTGCAGTTTTACCGCAGGCACGAGGGTGATTTCGGATGCCTGTACCGCCATGGGAGCGACCAGCATCAGTGAAAGCGCGATGAGTGCAGGTTTCAGTTTAGACATAGGTGACTCCTTATTCTTCTTGCCCAACGTGGGCCGATGTAAGGAGAGTACGTGAAGGGAACGGGGGATGTTATTCTCTGCAATCCTAAACGCTAAGTGACCGCATTTATTGGGAATTTCTGCTTTTTTCCTGCCTTATTTCTCCTTAATTTCTCCATAAAAAAGCCGGGTGGCGCTGCGCTTACCCGGCCTACGAATTGGTACCGTTATTGCCGGGTGGTGCCGCACTTACCCGGCCTACGTTCTGAGCCGTTGTAGGTCGGGTAAGGCGTAGCCGCCACCCGACAACAATCACGCGCGGGTCATCATCAACTTACGCAGCGCGGCAAAATCCGCCGGAAGCTCATGCGACAGCAGCGGCAGGTCCGCACGGTCCGCCAGCTCTTTCGGCAGCGGCAGCGTTTCGCCCAGGATCGCTTCTACGCTCTCTTTGAACTTCGCCGGATGCGCCGTGCCCAGGAACAGGCCATATTCACCCGGGTTAAGCTGATCGCGCAGCGCGCGGTAGGCAATCGCCGCGTGCGGCTCGGAGGTGTATCCCACCGCCTTCAGATCGCGCATGGTGGCTTTGGTAGTTTCGTCCGTCACCGCGGCGTAGCCCAGATCGCCCAGACGCCAGATTTTACGGCGGAACAGCTCTTCCACGCGCGGCCAGTTGTTCGGCTGCGATACATCCATTGCGTTAGAGAGCGTCGCCTGCGTGGCGTTCGGCGCCCATTTGCCGTCTTTCAGGAAGCGCGGCACGGTGTCGTTGGCGTTGGTGGCGGCGATAAAGCGCTTCACCGGCAGACCAAGGGATTTCGCCAGCAGGCCCGCCGTCAGGTCACCGAAGTTACCGCTCGGTACGGAGATCACCAGCTGGTTGCGCGCTTCCTGCGGCAGCTGCGCCACCGCCTCGAAGTAGTAGCAGATCTGCGCCAGCAGGCGGCTGATGTTGATGGAGTTGGCAGAGTTCAGACCCAGCGCCACCTTCAGCTCTTCGTCGTCGAAGGCCTGCTTGACCAGCGCCTGGCAGGCATCGAAATCGCCGTCGATCGCCACGGTTTCAATATTGCCGCCGAGGGTGCAGAACAGTTTTTCCTGCAGCGGGCTGATTTTGCCTTTCGGGTAGAGGATCACCACGCGGACGTTTTTCAGTCCGTAGAACGCGTGCGCCACCGCCGCACCGGTATCGCCGGAGGTTGCGGTCAGGATGGTCACCGGCTTGTCGCCGCTGATGTGGGTCAGCATCTGCGCCATAAAGCGGCCGCCGAAGTCCTTGAACGCCAGCGTCGGGCCGTGGAACAGCTCCAGACAGCCAATATCCGGCTCAACCTGCTTCACCGGGGCCGGGAACGCAAACGCCGCGCGCACGCGCGCTTCCAGCAGCTCTTGCGGGATTTCGTCGCCGATAAACGCCGACAGAATTTTGGCGCTGCGGCTGACAAAGTCCTGCTTCAGCAGCGCGTCGACGTCGGTCAGCGGGAATTCCGGCAGATCGTGCGGGAAGAATAGCCCCTGATTTTTGCCCAGTCCCTGCGTTACCGCCTGCGCGAAGCTGACCTGCTCGTTATGATCTTTAAGGTTATAGAGTTTCATTAATTATCCCAGTACTCGTGCGCCAGCCGTGTCCAGACGGCAAATATGAACAAAGCCTTCCTGATTTTGCAGGTAGTGTTTAGAGAGCCAGTCCGCCACGCGCTGCGCGGTATCCGGCTTGTCGCACAGGGCGAACAGCGTCGGGCCGGAGCCGGAGATGCCGCACGCCTGCGCGCCGATATCCATCGAGGCCTGTCGCGCCTCGTTAAAACCGGGCAGCAGCTTCGTGCGGTACGGCTCGGCAATGACGTCTTTCATCAGCTTCGCCGCCAGCTGCGGCTGTCGGGTGTAGCAGGCGTGGATGAAGCCCGCCAGGTGACGCCCGTGGGCGATACAGTCCTGACGACGATACTGCGCGGGCAGGATCGCACGCGCTTCTGCGGTAGAGACCTTAATGCCCGGATAGGCCAGCACCCACAGCCACTCATCAAACCCTGGCACCTGCTGGCTGATGATGCCATTTTCTTCGATCATCAGCTGCATGCCGCCGAGGAAGCACGGCGCCACGTTGTCATAATGAATGCTGCCGGAGATGCGCCCTTCCAGCTCGCCCATCAGCCCCAGCAGACGGCTGTTGTTCAGCGGCTTGCCGCAGTGCTCGTTCATTGCCACCAGCGCGGCGACCACCGAGCAGGCGCTGGAGCCCAGGCCCGAGCCAATCGGCATGCTTTTTTCCAGCGTCATGGCGACCGGCACGTTTTTGCCGATCTCCTGACAGAAGCGTTCCCAGCACTGATAAACGATATTTTCGCGCGGGTCGGCCGGCAGCTTGCTGGCGAAGCGGCCCACGTTGTTCAGGCTGAAGCTCTCTGCGGCTTCAACCGTGACCGTATCGCCCAGCAGCGAGCCATCCACCGGCGTGACCGCCGCGCCCAGCACGTCAAATCCGACGCTCATATTGGCGCTGGAAGCCGGGGCATAAACTTTGACCATGTTAAACTCCTAACTTCCATGACAGGGTACGCAGCAGATCGGCAAACACGCCCGCCGCCGTAACATCGTTCCCTGCGCCATAGCCGCGAAGCACCAGCGGCAATGGCTGATAATAGTGGCTGTAGAACGCCAGAGCATTCTCGCCGTTTTTCACTTTATACAGCGGATCGTTGCCGTCCACTTCGGCAATCTTCACCCGGCATACGCCATCTTCTTCAATGTTGCCAACATAGCGCAAAACCTTACCTTCATCACGGGCTTTTGCCACGCGTGCGGCGAAGGCATCGTCGAGCTGCGGCAAGTTCGCCATAAAGGCAGTCACATCGCCGCCATCATCAAACTCTGCTGGCAATACGGGTTCAATCACGATATCGGAAAGCTCCAGCTCGCGTCCGGTTTCACGTACAAGGATCAGCAGCTTGCGCGCCACGTCCATACCGGAGAGATCGTCGCGCGGGTCCGGCTCGGTATAGCCCAGCTCGCGCGCGGCGCGGGTGGCTTCCGACAGGCTCATCCCCTCGTCCAGCTTGCCGAAGATAAACGACAGCGAACCAGAGAGAATGCCGGAGAAACGCTGCAGCTCGTCGCCCGCGTTGAGCAGGTTTTGCAGGTTTTCGATCACCGGCAGGCCTGCGCCGACGTTGGTATCGTACAGGAACTTGCGGCGCGACTTGCTCGCCGCCAGGCGCAGCTGGTGGTAGTAATCCATCGACGAGGTGTTGGCCTTTTTGTTCGGCGTCACCACGTGGAAGCCTTCGCGCAGGAAGTCGGCGTACTGGTCGGCCACCGCCTGGTTCGAGGTACAGTCTACAATCACCGGATTAAGCAGGTGATACTCTTTCACCAGACGGATCAGGCGGCCCAGGTTGAACGGCTCTTTCGCCTCGTTCATCTCGGCCTGCCAGTTTTCCAGGTTCAGGCCGTGAACGTTGGTCAGCAGCGCCTTTGAATTCGCGATGCCGCAGACGCGCAGGTCGATATGCTTCTTCTTGAGCCACTCCTGCTGGCGCTTCACCTGCTCCAGCAGCGCGCCGCCGACGCCGCCGACGCCAATGAGGAACAGCTCGATCACCTGGTCCGTGTTGAACAGCATCTGGTGAACCACGCGCACGCCGGTGGTGGCATCGTCGTTATCCACCACCACGGAGATGGAACGCTCAGACGAGCCCTGCGCAATCGCCACGATGTTGATATTGGCGCGCGCCAGCGCGGCAAAGAATTTAGCGGAGATGCCGCGCAGGGTGCGCATCCCGTCACCGACGACGGAGATCACCGCCAGCCGCTCCTGAATGTAAAGCGGCTCCAGCAGCTCTTCTTTCAGCTCCAGGTAGAACTCTTCCTCCAGCGCGCGGCGGGCGCGCAGGCAGTCAGCCTGAGGCACGCAGAAGCTGATGCTGTATTCAGAAGAAGACTGGGTGATCAGCACTACCGAGATACCGTTGCGGGACATGGCCGCAAAGACGCGCGCCGCCATGCCGACCATGCCCTTCATTCCCGGACCGGAGACGCTGAACATCGCCATGTTGTTCAGGTTGGAGATGCCCTTAACGGGCAGGCCGTCTTCATCAGAGCTGGCGCCAATCAGCGTGCCCGGCGCCTGCGGGTTACCGGTGTTTTTAATCAGGCACGGGATCTGGAACTGGGCAATCGGAGAGATGGTACGCGGGTGAAGCACTTTTGCGCCGAAATAGGAAAGCTCCATCGCTTCCTGGTACGACATCGACTTGAGCAGCCTGGCGTCCGGCACCTGGCGCGGGTCGCAGGTATAGACGCCGTTGACGTCAGTCCAGATCTCACAGCAGTCTGCGCGCAAGCAGGCGGCCAGCACGGCGGCGGAGTAGTCGGAGCCGTTGCGGCCCAGCACCACCAATTCGCCCTTCTCGTTTCCGGCGGTGAAGCCCGCCATCAGGATCATGTGGTCAGACGGAATTTTGCTCGCGGCAATGCGGCGGGTTGATTCGGCAATATCAACGGTGGATTCGAGGTAGTGGCCCACCGCCAGCAGTTTTTCAACCGGGTCGATGACGGTCACGCTATGGCCGCGCGCTTCCAGCACGCCCGCCATGATGGCGATGGAGAGTTTTTCGCCGCGGCAAATCAGCGCCGCGTTGATGCTGTCCGGGCACTGCCCCAGCAGGCTGATGCCGTGCAGAACGTGTTTGATTTGGGCAAATTCTTGCTCCACGAAGGCTTTTAGCTGCGCATGCGGGAAGCCGGGCAGCGCCTCTGCAAGCCCTTGCAGTAGGTCAGCGAAGATACGCTCGGCGTCGCTAATGTTCGGGAGGGCATCCTGGCCACCGATGGTTTTTTCAATCATCGCCACCAGATGGTTGGTAATTTTTGCCGGGGCAGAGAGCACGGTTGCAACCTGCCCCTGCCTGGCGTTGCTTTCCAGGATATCGGCAACACGCAGAAAACGTTCTGCATTTGCCACTGATGTACCGCCGAACTTCAACACTCGCATGGTTCTACCTCGTTTCCTTTAGCCGAAAAAAAAGCCCGCACTGTCTGGGTGCGGGCTTTTTTTTGTTTTTCCTGTACGCGTCAGCCCGCATCGTTACCCGTGGTAATGATGATGGTTGTGGTAATGGTGGTGATGCTGATGCGTTTCATGGATGTTGTGTACTCTGTCATTATTATCTGTCTGTGCTGTATCCTTTTAGGGTTAAAGGATCGGACACCTTAAGTCAACGAATTTTTAATTTGATCACAATTCGGATGACTCTCACGTCCCGCTGCCGTCGGATTTATTTTCGTCCGAATCCCCCAAAAGCAACACTTGATAACAGACGCTTCCGCCATACTAAAAACATATGACAGCATTTTACTCGGCCAATTTTTTTTCAATATCGTGCAGCAATCGGTGCAGCATTGCCGTGTCGCGTTGCTCGAGTCGCCCCAAACGCTGCTGCAGCCAGTCCACCATCTTTCGATCGTCAGCGACGCCCAGCTGCGCCAGCAGATTTTCCACGCGCGCACGAAGCGCGGCCAGCTGGTTTTCATCGGTACCCGTAATAGCGGGCTGTGGAATTTGCATTAAGGATGCTAATTGATAGCAATACACCATGACCGCCTGGCCTAAATTCAGCGACGGGTAATCCGCCACCATTGGCGCGCCGGTGAGAACGTCTGCCAGCTCCAGCTCTTCGTTGGTCAGCCCGGAATCTTCACGACCAAACACCAGGGCGGCGTTCTCCAGCCACTGGCTTTTTTCTTCCAGCATCGGCACCAGTTCTGCGGGCGTGGCGTAGTAATGGAACTTCGCCCGGCTGCGCGCCGTGGTCGCAACGGTAAACGAAACGTCATGCAGCGCGTCAGCAAGAGTGCTGTAAGTCGTTATATTATCAAGAATATCTCCCGAACCGTGTGCCACCCAACGGGCCGCGGGCTCCAGATGCGCAGTGCTGTCCACGATACGCAAATCGGTAAAACCCATGGTCTTCATGGCACGCGCCGCCGCGCCTATATTTTCAGCTCTTGCTGGCGCTACCAGCACAATCGACAGATGCATTTATGCTCTCTTTTTAATCAGTTAGCGGATAAAAACGTGATGCGCTTCAACATATTACGCAGCACGAATTTACAAAATTGCAACACAAATCACCGAAATAGCGTTTCATAACAAATTAAAGACGCTAAACTATTTTGTGGCTGAACAATCAGTTAGAATGTTAACAGAAGCCTATTATCCCTATGTTTTACAATGATAATGGCCGTGTGAATACTCTTTGATAATTGGATTCGTATTGTTTATCAATCAATGTCCGCAACTAGTTGGTTTATTGAAAAATTGTGACAAAGGCTAGCATTCGGCTACGATGATTTCATCAAACTGTTAACGTGCTACAATTGAACTTGATATATGTCAACGAAGCGTAGTTTTATTGGGTGTCCGGTGTCACTTAGCCTGTTATGTTGCTGTTAAAATGGTTAGGATGACAGCCGTTTTTGACACTGTCGGGTCCAAAGGGAAAGTACCCACGACCAAGCTAATGATGTTGTTGACGTTGATGGAAAGTGCATCAAGAACGCAATTACGTACTTTAGTCACGTTAGGCCGGTCATGTTAATTTGCGACATGCATCAGGCAGGTCAGGGACTTTTGTACTTCCTGTTTCGATTTAGTTGGCAATTTAGGTAGCAAACATGCAGACCCCGCACATTCTTATCGTTGAAGACGAGTTGGTAACACGCAACACGTTAAAGAGCATTTTCGAAGCAGAAGGCTACGATGTCTTTGAAGCGACCGATGGCGCAGAGATGCATCAGATCCTTTCTGAAAATGATATCAACCTGGTCATTATGGATATCAACCTGCCGGGCAAAAACGGCCTTCTTCTGGCGCGCGAGCTGCGTGAACAGGCGAACGTGGCGTTGATGTTCCTGACGGGCCGTGACAATGAAGTTGATAAAATTCTTGGTCTGGAAATCGGTGCGGATGATTACATCACCAAGCCGTTTAATCCTCGCGAGTTAACCATTCGTGCACGCAACCTGCTGTCCCGTACCATGAATCTGGGTACGATCAGCGAAGAGCGCCGTAGCGTAGACAGCTACAAGTTCAACGGTTGGGAACTTGATATCAATAGCCGTTCGCTGATTAGCCCGAACGGTGAGCAGTATAAACTGCCGCGCAGTGAATTCCGCGCGATGCTGCACTTCTGCGAAAACCCGGGCAAAATTCAGTCCCGTGCAGAGCTGCTGAAGAAAATGACCGGTCGCGAGCTTAAGCCTCATGACCGTACCGTAGACGTGACTATCCGTCGTATTCGTAAGCACTTCGAATCTACGCCTGATACACCGGAAATCATCGCCACAATTCACGGCGAAGGCTATCGTTTCTGCGGTGACCTGCAGGAGTAATCCCGCAGTCTACGCATTAAAAAACGGCGCATTTGCGCCGTTTTTTTTATTTCCAGATCCGCATCGTATCGTCATCTGGTGCTGCGGGTGGCTCAGGTCGCTTCGGCTGAGAGAGCGAGTACCAGTCGAAATGACGGGTCAGGTACATGACGGCGAACAGCGCCAGCGCGAGAACCGCTGACCCCAACAGCAGCGCGCTGTCCTCCGAGCGCAGCAGGAACCACATCACCACGTCCAGCCCCAGCAAGGCCAGCACAAACATCCCGCTGCGCTTCCAGCTTTTCAGCACGGCCTGCAGGTACATTCCGTTCATCGCTGCGCCCACCAGGCTTGCAACAACCCAGGCTGGCGTAAACCCGACGTGTTCAGACAGCGCCAGCAGCACCAGATAGAACAGGACCAGCGACAGCCCCACCAGCAGATACTGCATCGGGTGAAGGCGTAATCCGGTTAAGGTTTCGAAGACAAAGAAGGCCATAAACGTCAGCGCAATCAGCAAAATGGCGTACTTGATCGCACGGTCAGTCAGCTGATACTGATCGGCGGGCGTGGCGACCGTGACGCTAAAGGCCGGGAGTGCCTCCCACTCCGGCGACTCCTTGTCGTAGAACCAGCTCTCAAGGTTATTCGCGAACCAGCTGCTCTGCCAGTTTGCCTGGAAACCAGACTCGCCTATCTGATGCTTAACAGGGAGATAATCGCCCATAAAGCCCGGATGCGGCCAGTTGCTGTTAAGCGTCATTTCGCTATTACGCCCTACCGGTACCACCGCAAAACTGCCCGTTCCCGCCAGATTGAGAGACATCTCAAGCGCAAACGTTTTGGCTTCCAGCGCTTTGTCGGTCAGCGGGATGTGGATCCCAGCAAGCGCCCCGTAGACGCCTGAACCGGGTTCCACGCTTAGCGTCTCACCATTGATTTTAGAGATACTGACCGTGCCAATACCCCGCGCGTCGCCAACGCCCGTCACGATAAACGGCTGCCCCGCCGTTATCGTTTCCCCTTTCAGCTGCTTCAGCTCGTCGGTATTAAACTGCGCTTTTATCTTAAGATCAGTGTTCCAGATTTGCCCGTCGTAGATGCCAATACTGCGGGACTCCACGCGCTGGTTCCCTTCCACAACCAGAGATTCCGGCAGAATGAAATGCATATAGCTTTTCTTGTATTCGACCTTCTTTTCGTCCTCTATCTTGTAAAAGATCTCCGTCACGGGAATGGCAATCAGCGGGCCGACCAGCTTTTGCGGTCCGCTGGTGCTCTGGCGAAGCGTATTTTCGACATCGTTACGATAGCTTTCACGCTCTGATATGAGGTTACTGACCATAAACAGCGGGACTAACAGCAGCAGGATGCACCCCAGCAGGGTGCTTACTTTCCAGAACAGGGGGGATTTCATCATTACGTCTCCTTTGTGATGAGGAGAGCGTAACCAGGCTGTGTGGGGTGAGTTTGAAGTTATGTGAAGTGACGGTGAAGTGTCAGCGTGGCCATCACGCCGCCTTCATCACGATTACGCAATATGATCTCTCCCTGATGCAGACGCGCCACCTCCTGAACAAACGCCAGCCCGAGTCCGCTGCTCTTCAATCCGTTCTCGCGCGGCAGGGAATAAAAGCGTTCAAAAATACGCTCCAGCGCGTAATCCGGGATCCCGCTTCCGCTGTCGGTGACGATGAGCTGTATCTTCCCCTGCTCTTCCCGGGCCGCCAGTTCAATGGTGCCACCCTGCGGCGTAAAGTCGATAGCGTTATCCAGCAAATTACCGAGCGCCTGTTCGAGCAGGTCAGGATCGCCTTCAACATGAAGCGAAGCGGGCTGGAGGGTCAGCCCAATCTCTTTTGCCGCCAGCAGCGCCGAGCGCGCCTCGGCAAGCCGCGTAAACAGCAGATCGACGCCCACAGCCTGAGGCGTAATCTCGACCCGATTTTCAAGCCGCGCCTGGGTGAGCAATTTTTCAACCAGCGACTGCATGCGCGCGTTTTGCACCAGAATATTATCGATAAACCGCGAGGCTACCTGCGGCGGCGGCTGCTCGGCGAGAATTTCCGCCGCGCCGCGTATGGCGGCGATGGGGCTTTTCAGCTCGTGGGTCAGCGCATGGACATAGTGTTCAATGTAGTTTTTCCCTTCCAGGCGAATGCGCATATTCTCCAGCGCCTGGGCCAGCTTGTGCAGTTCGCTGCTGCCAGGATTAGGCAGCGGGAGAGGCGTATCCGTGGTCACCGAGTCGGCATAGCGCGATAACGTCGCGATAGATCGGTTGATCCACCAGGCCACAACGAGGCCAATCAGCAGGGCAATGCCGAGCAGCGCTCCGCCTGCCCACAGGATCCTTCGCTCGCTGCGATGGATAACCGGTGCCATCGCGCTGTTAGGTTTCCCAACAGACAGCACGCCGATAGTCTTGCCCTGCTCCACAACCGGCGCGGCAACATACATCACCGTGCTCTCCGGATCGTCGGGATGGCTCTGGGTACTGCGCGCGCCGTATTCGCCGCGAAGCGTCAGCCAGACATCGTTCCAGCGCGAGTAATCTTGCCCCACGGCCAGACCGGCGGAATCAAACACCACTCTGCCCTGCGCATCGGTCATGTAGACGTGATACTCGTTACGCACTTTATGAATGCCGCCGATATTGGCGCGGAAAGGGCGCTGATGAAGCCGTGAAAAGGCCTGCGCCAGTTTGCCCTGCTGCGCATTGCCCGAAAGGAGATCCTCACGCCCGACTTCGGCGAGTAAGGTCGCGGTATCGATTAACGTGCCCTCGGTTGCCCTGCGCACGCCGGGCTTTACTTCCTGAACAAAGATCGACAGAACAAACCACGCGGCAACGGCCACGATCAGGAAGTATCCCAGCAATAGCCGCATCCCAATGCGCATCAGTAAAGGCCCAGACTGTAGCCCATGCCGCGATGGGTGCTGATGGGCGACAGTTCCTCGTTCACCGCCCGCAGCTTGGCGCGCAGGGTTTTGATGTGGGTGTCCACGGTGCGATCGAAACTTTCGCCGTTTTCCCCCCACACCTTGTCCATGAGCTGCTGACGAGAAAAGACCCGCCCTGGCGCCTGTAACAAGGTTTTGAGCAGCAAGAATTCGTAGCGGGTCAGGGGCAACGCTTCACCGTACCAGCTTATACGCGCGGCAGGCTCGTTCAGTTCAAACTGCCCGATACGCAACGTCTCTGCTGGCGCGGCGGATTTTTGCATGCGCCGTAAAATCGTCCTTACCCGGGCGCAGACTTCACGAGGGGAGAAAGGTTTCGCAACGTAGTCATCAGCGCCCATTTCAAGGCCGAGGAGTTTATCCACTTCATCACTGCGCGCCGTCAGAAACAGTACGGGCAGTGAGGGATGCTGCGCCAGCAGCTGGCGGCAAAGCTCAAAGCCGCTGATGTCCGGCAGCCCGACGTCCAGAATGGCGAGCGCCGGAACCTGCCGCCGCGCCGCCTCCAGCACCGGTAAACCGCGCTCAAACGCCTTTACCGCAAATCCTTCCTGCTGAAGCATGTAGATCAGCGTATCGGCGATGCTGGTTTCGTCTTCAACCAGCCAGACCACAGGTTGTTGCATGGTTCATCCCTGAATTAATGCCAAGGCATAATCGGCACAGCACTGATGGCGTTTTTCGGCGAGCCTTCCACCACTTTGTCAGAATAGGCAAGGTAAGCCAGGGTGTTGCGTTTGGCATCATAGAAACGCACCACCTGCAGCTTTTTAAACACCAGCGAGGTCCGTTTCTGGAATACCACGTCGCCCTGCGCTTTGCCGTTTTTGATTTTATCGCTCAACTCAACCGGCCCCACCTGCTGACAGGAAATCGCCGCATCGGAAGTGTCTTCCGCCAGTCCCAGTCCGCCTTTGATACCGCCCGTTTTCGCGCGGCTTACGTAGCAGGTGACGTTTTTCACATCCGGATCGTCGAAGGCTTCCACCACGATTTTGTGGTCAGGGCCGAACATTTTAAACACGGTATCGACGGAGCCAATCTGTTCCGCCTGCGCTGCGCGCCCTACCATCAACATCAACGCGGTGAAGATCAAAGTCTTGTATTTCATATTGTTACCATTCTTTAAAATTACACTGAGCGATTATTCAACACTTTAGACAAAAATGTAGCAAGATCACAGGATTAGAATATATTGGCCGATAATGTGCTCCAAAAAGCATTAATGCGCAAAAAAAACACTGAATGCTAAAACATCAAAAAGTGCTATTATCCGCTAACCTGTTATCAGGCACCTGCTGTTTTAAGGATGAGGATAGTATATGGATCAGGCTGGAATTATTCGCGACCTGCTAACCTGGCTGGAAGGTCATCTCGACCAGCCTTTGTCACTGGATAATGTGGCGGCTAAAGCAGGCTATTCCAAGTGGCATCTGCAAAGGATGTTCAAAGATGTTACCGGTCATGCTATCGGTGCCTATATTCGCGCACGCCGTTTATCAAAATCTGCCGTGGCCCTGCGCCTGACCGCGCGCCCGATTCTGGATATTGCCCTGCAGTACCGCTTCGATTCGCAGCAAACCTTCACGCGCGCCTTTAAAAAACAGTTCTCGTTGACGCCAGCGCTCTATCGCCGCTCGCCAGACTGGAGCTCCTTTGGCATGCGCCCGCCGCTGCGTCTGGGCGAGTTCGCCATGCCGAAATACGAAATGGTCACCCTGCCGGAAACCCATCTGATCGGCACAACCCAGAGCTACTCCTGCTCACTGGAGCAGATTTCTGAGTTCCGTCATCAGATGCGCGTCCAGTTCTGGCGCGATTTCCTGAGCCATGCTCCGGCGATCCCGCCGATCCTTTATGGCCTGAACGAAACGCGCCCTAGCCATGAAAAAGACGACGAGCAGGAGGTGTTTTATACCACCGCGCTCACGCCAGAGATGGCGAACGGCTACATTCAGGGTTCTAAACCGGTTGTGCTGGAAGGCGGCGAGTACGTGATGTTCTCGTATGAAGGGCTGGGAACGGGCGTTCAGGACTTTATCCTGACCGTTTACGGGACCTGCATGCCAATGCTGAATCTGAATCGCCGTAAAGGTCAGGATATTGAGCGCTACTACCCGGCAAGCAATGTCAAACCGGAAGAAGGCCCAATCGATTTGCGTATGGAATTCTTGATTCCGGTACGTCGTTAACGCTGCAGTTCGTCAAGCGCAGGGGCATCGAGATGCGAAATGTCCCCTGCCATCTCCACCACCCATCCCGACGCCAGCCACGCGCTTTCCTGATAATCAATCCGGGAAATCGAGCAGTTGCGCAGGCGCAAGCGGCGTTCAGCGTAAGCCGGTAGTCCCAGGATAGTGCTTACCAGGCAGCCCAGCGCGATTCCGTGGCTCACCAGCAGCGGGCGACTCCCAGCCGGCAGCTTCAGGCATTCCGCCAGTGCGGCATGCATACGCACGCTCAGCTCCTGCATGGATTCGCCTTCAGGAATACGGCCATCTTCGGTGCCGTTCACCAGCGTGCGGCGCCAGCCCTCTTCCGTTTCCGTTAGCGTGTCGATATGGCGCTTTTCCAGCACGCCCATATCCAGCTCGCGCAGGCGCGGCTCAAGCATGACGTCGCAGCCGCAGGCATCTGCGATAATGCGCGCCGTCTGCTGCGTGCGACCTAAATCGCTGGTGATAACGTGCGTAATGCCCAGCGTTCTGGCGCGTTCTGCCACCTGCCACGCTTGCTGCACGCCCTTTTCAGTAAGGGGACTGTCTGACTGGCCTTGAATACGTCGCTCGGCGTTCCACTGCGTTTCACCGTGGCGAACAAGGTATACCTGTAACATGCTTTTTTTCCGTTATACTGCGATGAGTTTTTTTGAATCGAGCTTAATTATGCACCATGTTGTCTCTGCTACCACTAATCCTGCCAAAATTCAGGCAATTCTAAGGGCATTTGAAGAGATCTTCGGCGAAGGATCCTGCCATATTGACGCCGTCGGCGTCGAGAGTGGCGTACCTGAACAGCCGTTCGGAAGCGAGGAAACGCGCGCTGGCGCACGGAATCGCGTGGCAAATGCAAAAGCCGCGGCCCCGAACGCTGACTTCTGGGTGGCTATTGAAGCGGGCATCGACGAAGGGGCCACCTTTAGCTGGGTGGTGATCGAAAGCCGTGAGCAGCGGGGTGAGGCTCGCTCGGCGACCCTGCCGCTGCCGGAGATCATTCTGGACAAAGTGCGCGAAGGTGAAGCGCTGGGGCCGGTGATGTCGCAGTACACCGGCATTGACGAGATTGGCCGCAAAGAAGGGGCAATCGGCGTCTTTACCGCGGGCGCTCTGACGCGCTCAAGCGTGTATCACCAGGCGGTGATCCTGGCGTTAAGCCCGTTCCATAACGCGATTTATCGTTGAGCCATCGTCATCCGGCGTTTTTCAACAATACCGCTTCCAGCCACTGGCGCAGCTCAACCGGCGCAGACTTCAGGCTGTTCGATCCGCGGGTGATGGTCGCGATGCCCGCGCCGAGCTCGTTTTTCAGCTCGCGCTGGCTCATCTCGCCGCGCAACAATTCTTCAATAATCCGCACGCGCGTGCCCAGCGCTTCGCGCTCGTCGGGCGTCAGCATCAGCTGCAAAAGCGGCAAATGCAGATCCTTATCGTATGACTGGCGGAGCAACTCCACAAAACGAAGCCACTCCTGATTGCGTTGTTCGGCCATCGCCGAGGAATACGGGGAATGCTGGGTCATGTTATGCTGCCTCTTGTACTCATTAGCGAGTACAGCATAACACAACCCACCGCGATCAGTAACGCTTCTGCCACTCGGCATCGCTCATCAGCGTATCTTTCTCTCCCATGAAGTAACGATAGTACGCATCATATGCCAGCACGTTCTTCACATATCCACGCGTTTCCGAGAACGGAATGCTCTCAACAAACGCTACGGCATCAATACGTCCGGCGCTGTTACCAAGCCAGGTACGCACGCGTCCGGGGCCAGCGTTATACGCCGCCGAGGAGAAGATGCGGTTATTGCCGAACTGCTGATAAACGTACTGCAGGTAGCTGGTGCCGATGTTGATGTTGGTTTCCGGATCTAACAGCTGTGACGGACTGCTGTAGCCCGGGATGTTAAACATCTTCACCGTGTGCGTCGCCGTTCCCGGCATGATTTGCATCAGGCCGCTGGCTCCCACCGGGGATCGCACCTTCGGGTTCCAGGCGCTCTCCTGGCGGGCAATCGCCATCGCATAGCTTTTTGGAATGTCCTTCCCGCTGGTGTAACGATCGAACAGATCTTTGTACGCCAGCGGGAAGCGCTCTTCGAGATGATCCCAGAGCTTGCCTGAGATCGTCGCCTGCACGCTCAGATCCCACCAGTGATTATCAAACGCATAGCGCGCCAGCTGAGCCTTCTCGTTCGTCGTGCGGCTGGTCACCAGGTTCGCCCACTCGCTGCGCGCGGTGTTATCCATATTCCAGTACATCAGCTCGCGCACGCGCGCCATTTCCGGCCCCTGCGTCAGCGCAGGATCGGCGTTGGCGGGCGCTTTGTCGATGCGGAAGGTGTACTCCTCGCCCAGACGCTGCGCCGCCACCATCGGGTAGAATCCGCGCTGCTGCATCAGAGAATGGAGGATATCTTTCGCTTCATCGTCACGCCCGCGCTCCAGCAGCAGATCGGCCTGCCAGTAGCGCCATTCGTCTTTCTCTTTGGCATCCATCGGCAGACGCGCAAGCCAGGTATTCAGTCCGCGACGATCGCCGGTGCCCAGCGCCATCCGCACGCGACGCTCCACGATTGAGGTAGAGTTTGAACGCATAATCGCGTCGTCACGCCAGCGGGCCTGCTCGTCGGTAACGTCCGTGCCCATCAATCGCCACGCTACCGTATCGCGCAGCTCCTGAGTTTGCTCTTCGTTAAGCTGCTGCGCCTGCACCAGCTGAGGGATCATCAGCCGCGCGTTTTCGACATCGTCACGCGCCACGCTGGTAAAGGCGACCGCCGCCATCTGGCGGGTAAAATCGGTAGCCCCCGTTGAACGGGCAAACGTCAGGACTGAATTAGGATCGTTAGCCAGACCGATAACCGCCGTAGAAATGGTCTGGTAATCCGGCGGCATCTGCCCCGCGAGCGCGGTAACCAAACGGGTATTTCCGGCCTTCATCGCCAGGCGAATACGCTCAAGATAGGCCAGCGGGTCCTGTTTGCCGGACGCGCGCCATGCGCCGAACAGCGAGTCACAGGCGTTAGGCTGACTTTTGCCCGTCAGCCACAGATCTTTCGCGCCCGCCCAGGCTTCGTCCTGCTGTCCGGTTGCCCATTTGGCGTAGTAGTAATTGCACTGCGCTTCCGTGGTGCCCGGCTTTTCCGGACTAAACGCCAGCAGCCCGCGCCAGTCTTCACGACGCGCCAGCTCGTTCACAAAGCGAGACTTCAGGTTGCGCGCGGGCGGCAGGGTCGGGTTCGCCTGAATAAAGTTATTCACGGTGACCGTCGGCTGGTTCATCAGATCGTCGGTGATCTGGCGATACTCCAGATACGGATACAGCGGATAGTCCTTCAGCGTCGGCATCAGCGCCTGCACGGTGTCCATCTGCTTATTGTCCCACGCCTGTTTGATTTGGGCGTAGCGGTTACGTTGTTCATCCAGTGAATCGGCATGCACCGCCTGGCTTACCGCCATTACGCATACGCTGGCAGCCAGCAGACGCCAGACCACCCGTTTGGCTTTTTCCACAAGCTCTTCCTCATTGTTTTTCGTTAGTTGCGGCGTCTTGCCACGTCAAAGTCGTATCAACTTATGCTAACCAGGCATCCTGCAACGCGCCACGTTATGGACACTTTTTTACCTTTCCTGCGCGTTTTAACACTCCCGACGTTCCTGGCTGGGATTAGGGCGTGAAAAAGGCTACACTTCGAGGCTGAATTCCACACTCATCATGATAAAAGAGGCGAAGTCCAACGTGGCTCAATTCGTTTATACCATGCATCGTGTCGGCAAAGTGGTTCCGCCGAAACGTCATATTCTTAAAAATATCTCGCTGAGCTTCTTCCCGGGCGCAAAAATCGGTGTTCTGGGTCTCAACGGTGCCGGTAAGTCCACCCTGCTGCGCATCATGGCCGGCATCGATACAGACATCGAAGGTGAAGCCCGCCCGCAGCCCGGCATCAAGATTGGTTACCTGCCGCAGGAACCTCAGCTGAACCCGGAGCACACCGTTCGCGAATCCGTTGAAGAAGCGGTTGCCGAAGTGGTTAACGCGCTGAAAGGTCTGGATGAAGTGTACGCGAAGTACGCCGAACCGGATGCGGACTTCGACAAGCTGGCCGCGCAGCAGGGCAAATTTGAAGAGATCATCCAGGCGCACGACGGTCACAACCTGAACGTGCAGCTGGAGCGCGCAGCGGATGCCCTGCGCCTGCCGGACTGGGATGCCAAAGTTGAGAAGCTCTCCGGGGGTGAACGCCGCCGCGTGGCGCTGTGCCGCCTGCTGCTGGAAAAACCAGACATGCTGCTGCTCGACGAACCAACCAACCACCTGGATGCTGAGTCTGTCGCCTGGCTGGAACGCTTCCTGCACGACTTCGAAGGCACCGTTGTGGCGATTACCCACGACCGTTACTTCCTTGATAACGTTGCGGGCTGGATCCTGGAGCTGGACCGCGGCGAAGGTATTCCGTGGGAAGGCAACTACTCCTCCTGGCTGGAGCAGAAAGATCAGCGTCTGGCGCAGGAAGCGTCTCAGGAAGCGGCGCGCCGCAAGTCTATTGAGAAAGAGCTGGAGTGGGTTCGTCAGGGCGCTAAAGGCCGTCAGTCTAAGGGCAAAGCCCGTCTGGCGCGCTTCGAAGAGCTGAACAACACCGAATACCAGAAACGTAACGAAACCAACGAACTGTTTATTCCGCCTGGAGCACGTCTGGGGGATAAAGTGGTTGAAGTCAGCAACCTGCGCAAGTCTTACGGCGACCGCCTGCTGATCGACGACCTGAGCTTCTCCGTACCGAAAGGGGCTATTGTTGGGATCATCGGTCCGAACGGCGCGGGTAAATCGACCCTGTTCCGCATGATGTCCGGTCAGGAACAGCCTGACAGCGGCTCTATCACCCTGGGTGAAACCGTGAAGCTGGCCTCCGTTGACCAGTTCCGTGACGCGATGGACAACAGCAAAACCGTGTGGGAAGAAGTCTCCGGCGGTCTGGATATCATGCGTATCGGCAACACCGAGATGCCAAGCCGCGCCTACGTTGGCCGCTTTAACTTCAAAGGCACCGACCAGGGAAAACGCGTGGGCGAGCTGTCCGGCGGCGAGCGCGGTCGTCTGCACCTGGCGAAGCTGCTGCAGGTTGGCGGTAACGTTCTGCTGCTCGATGAACCAACCAACGACCTGGATATCGAAACCCTGCGCGCGCTGGAAAACGCCCTGCTGGAGTTCCCGGGCTGCGCGATGGTTATCTCGCACGACCGCTGGTTCCTGGACCGTATCGCGACCCACATCCTGGACTACCAGGACGAAGGTAAAGTGGAGTTCTTCGAAGGTAACTTTACCGAATACGAAGAGTACAAGAAACGCACGCTGGGCGCCGACGCGCTGGAGCCGAAGCGTATTAAGTACAAGCGTATTTCGAAATAAAAGCAAAACGGCAACTTCGGTTGCCGTTTTTTATGTTTGTACCCTCTCCCCGTGGGAGAGGGCCAGGGTGAGGGCATCAGGCCGCACACAATCACCCACCCACGTAATACCGCTTCACCTCATCAAACTGCATCGCAAACTCGATATAGCTCATCAGCGCAGGTGAATTCAGCTTGCGGCTTGGGTACGCCAGCCACAGGTCGTTGCCTTCGACGTTCCATTCCGGCAGCACCTGAACCAGCGCCCCCTTTTCGATCTTATCTTCCACCAGGAACGCGGGCAGCAGCGTGATCCCCGCGCCGGCAATCGCACATTCGCGGGCGTATACCAGATTATCGGTCATGTGGGCGTTATCCGGCAGGTAGCGATAATCCTCGCTTTCGCTTCGCAGAAGCCACTCCGACCACGCCCGGTGCGTAATGCAGCGGTGCTCCACCAGCTGACGGGGATGGACTAACGGCTCCCGGCGAGCCAGATAGTCCGGCGAGGCCAGCATGTAGCGCGGGCAGTGCCCGATCATGCGGCCAATCAGGGAGGAGTCCTGCGGCTTGCCGGTTCGCAGCGCCACGTCAAAGCCGGACTCGACAAGATCCACCACGTCGTCAGAGATCGACACATCCAGCGACACGTCGGGATAGCGAAGCTGGAACTCGGCGTTCAGATGCGCCAGCAGCGTTGCGCCAATCCCCGCCGGACAAGTGATCCGCAGCCGCCCGCTGGGATTTTCGCGCAGGCGCTGGATGGCGTACTCCGCCCGCTCGCTGGCCGCCAGCATCTCGCGGCAGTGCACCAGATAGTGCTCGCCCGCAAACGTCAGGCTGATCCTGCGCGTGGTGCGGTTCAGCAGGCGAATGCCCACCTGCTGCTCCAGCTGGCTAATCCGCTGGCTGACGCTGGATTTAGGCAGCTCCGCCTTCTGCGCCGCCGCGGTAAAGCTCCCCATCTCGGCCACCAGCGCGAACAGCGCCATATCCTGAAGCTGTTTAAACATGATTGTTCATCCTGTACGAACGCTGCGTTCTTGATTGTCCATCTTATCACGCAGCTGTCCACTTTATAGACTAGCCTCAACAAAACGCATTCCATTGAGGAGCACACCATGTCTGTTAAAGCCATTGCCGTTAACCCAGCGAACCCCGCCGCTTTCATTGAGATCGATTTACCGATGCCGCAGCCCGGCGAGCACGATCTGCTGGTCGAGGTCAAAGCCGTTTCCATAAATCCTGTCGATACCAAAGTCCATGCAGGTATCTCTAAAAATGGCCTGAAAGATCCGCGCATTCTCGGGTGGGATGCCAGCGGGATCGTCAAAGCCGTTGGGGCTGGCGTCACCGGGTTCAAACCCGGCGACGAAGTCTGGTACGCGGGCGATATCACCCGCTCGGGCAGTAACGCCACGCATCAGCTGATCGATGCGCGCATTGTCGGGCATAAGCCTGCAAGCCTCGGCTGGGCCGCTGCCGCTGCACTGCCCTTAACCGCCCTCACCGCGTGGGAAGGCCTGTTTGAACGGCTGAACATTCAGGATGCCGGAGCGGACAAAACGTTGCTGATCGTTGGCGGCGCGGGCGGCGTCGGATCGCTGGCGATCCCGTTTGCGAAGCACAACAGTAAGGTCACGGTGATCGCTACCGCCTCGCGGGAAGATTCCGCCCAGTGGTGTCGCGATCGCGGTGCGGACCGCGTCGTCAACTACCGCGACCTGAAAGGCGAGCTCTCGAAACAGGGGCTGACCTTTGTGGATTATATTTTCATCCTCAACGATACCGACGGGCACTGGGATGCGGTCAGCGAACTGATTGCGCCGCAGGGGCATATCTGCTCTATCGTCGAGAATGAACATCCGCTGAATCAGGACAAGCTGAAGTCTAAATCCGCCGCCCTGCACTGGGAATTTATGTATACCCGCAGCATGTACCAGACGGCGGATATGGCGCGCCAGGGGGAGATCCTCAGTGAGGTGGCCAAGCTGGTGGATAACGGCGTAGTGGAAAGCTCGCTCAGCGAAACGCTGCACGGGCTGAGCGTGGAAAGCATTACCGAGGCGCACCGCAAGGTGCTGGAGGGGCATATGCGGGGGAAAGTGGTGGTTGAGTATTGAGTGGCTTGTTCCCCTCACCCCGGCCCTCTCCCCTGTGGGGAGAGGGTTAGGGTGAGGGGTAAGTTTTTTACCCCTGCTCCCCCATCATCTCCTTCACCAGCTCGACGCAGCGCAGGAAGCGGGAGTCGTAGTCAGACTCCTCCACGTGGACAAACTCAACGTTGTTCTCGTTCAGCATCTCCACCAGCATGGACTGAAACTCTTTTCTGTTGACGGAGCTGCCGAGGCTGCGCATGCCGTCGGCCACCCACGGCGTGTTGTTTTCCAGCAGGATCACCAGGTCAAAGCGGTACTCGTCAATCAGCGCCTGCACGAACGGGTGCTCTCGCCCTTCATACTTCTTGCAGAACGCCTGGGTGGTGACGAAATCGGTGTCGATGAACGCCACCTTGTTGGCATACTTCACTGCAAAATCAATGTACTGCGCATGGCCGAGCGCGATTTTATCGTAATCAGAATACTGTAGCGCCATCTCGTCGCCGCCCAGGTGGGATAAGACGTAATCGCGCCCGTACTCCCACGCGCTGGTAGTGTTGAAGATATTCGCCAGCTTGTTGACCAGCGTCGATTTTCCGCTCGATTCGCCGCCCAGAATGGCCACCGTGCGCACAAAGAACGGCTTCACTTCGGTCGGAATGTAATCCCAGTAGCGGGACGGGTTTTCGCGGATCTGCGCCCCGCTGATGTTCATGAAGGTGCGCTTCGGATCGATCAGCACCGTCTCGATGCCCAGATGCTCGCGGAACTGCGGCGCGTCGGACTCTTCAGAGGTGTAGATCCAGTTCGGGGCAATGCCCTTCTCTTCCATAAACGCCTTCACGCCGTTGCTCCACACGTCCCAGCCGTGCGGATACGGCTCCATGCCCTCTTCGTTGAAGGCATGAATGCGAATGTTTTTCTGGTACTTAAAGGTCTGAAGCAGCCAGCGCAGGCGATCCGGCACCGTCGGCTGCTGCGACATGGCGCTGTCCTCGAACAGCTGACGGTCACGCGTTTCGTCGTAGCCCATGATGATGTGCAGTTCGTCAACCTGGCTACAGGCGCGCTGGATCAGATAGATATGCCCGGTATGCAGCGGGTAAAACTTGCCGAACACCACGCCGATGTTCTTTTGCATACGCGGGAATTCCAGCCCCAGAAAGCGGTGCAGCGCTTCGAGCTTCTGCGCGCTGGGGCTTTTGATTTTGGCGTTCAGCAGCTGGCTTAAGTAGCCTTTGGTCATGCCGCTGGCATCCGCCACCTGCTGCAGCGTGCAGCCCTTCTGGCGGATTGCGGTCTTGAGATAGTCAAATGATGACATAAATTACGGTGCCTCCTGCAAAATCAAATTTACGTAATTATAAGTCGTCAAAGACATTTAACGCATCCGCGAGTTTTTTCACGCCGAAGACCTTCATCCCTTCCGGGATTTTTTTCGGCACGTTGGCGGCTGGGACAATGGCACGACGGAAGCCGTGTTTCGCCGCCTCGGAGATACGCTCCTGGCCGCTCGGTACCGGACGGATCTCCCCGGCCAGCCCTACTTCGCCAAAGACCACCAGATCCTGCGGCAGCGGCCTGTCGCGCAGGCTGGAGACCATCGCCAGCAGCAGCGCCAGGTCTGCGCTGGTTTCCGAGACTTTCACGCCGCCGACCACGTTGACGAAGACGTCCTGATCCGCCATCTGCAGGCCGCCGTGACGGTGCAGCACCGCCAGCAGGATCGCCAGACGGTTCTGCTCCAGACCGACCGCCACGCGCCGCGGGTTGCCCATCATCGACACGTCCACCAGCGCCTGAATTTCGACCAGCAGCGGGCGCGTCCCTTCCCACAGCACCATCACCGAGCTGCCGGAGGTAACTTCATCACCACGGCTCAGGAAGATGGCCGACGGGTTGCTGACTTCCCGCAGCCCCTGCTCGGTCATGGCAAACACGCCCAGTTCGTTCACCGCGCCAAAGCGGTTCTTGTGGCTGCGCAGGGTACGGAAGCGGGAGTCGGCATCACCGTCGAGCATCACGGAGCAGTCGATACAGTGTTCAAGCACCTTCGGCCCGGCAAGCGAGCCGTCTTTGGTCACGTGGCCCACCATCACGATCGCCACACCGCGCGTTTTGGCAAAGCGCGTGAGGTAGGCAGCGGTTTCGCGCACCTGCGCCACGCTGCCCGGCGAGGACTGAATGTCCGCCATGTGCATCACCTGAATGGAGTCGATCACCATCAGCTTCGGCTGCTCTTCTTCGGCAATCATGCAGATCTGCTCGATGCTGGTTTCAGAGAGCATGTTCAGGTTGCCGGTCGGCAGGCCCAGGCGGTGCGCGCGCATCGCCACCTGCTGCAGCGACTCTTCGCCCGTGACGTACAGGGTTTTCATCTGTTCGGCGAGCTTGCACAGCGTTTGCAGCAGCAGGGTCGATTTACCCGCGCCCGGGTTACCGCCGATCAGAATGGCGCTGCCCGGCACCACGCCGCCGCCGAGCACGCGGTCGAACTCTTTGAAGCCGGTGGAGAAGCGCGGCAGCTCTTCCAGGCTGATGTCCGAGAGCTTTTGCACTTTCGACACGCCGGCGTTGCCCGCGTAGCCGCTCAGGCGCTCGTTACGGGCCACGCTCGGCGAAGCCGCCACACCACGCACTTCGGTGATGGTGTTCCAGGCATGACAGGCGCTGCATTGCCCCTGCCAGCGCGGATAATCCGCACCACATTCATTACAGACAAATGCGCGTTTTGGAGCTTTCGCCACGGTTTACCTCGTTATTTCTGTGCGGCCTGCGCGCCGGGTGGCGCTAACGCTTACCCGGCCTACAAAGCCGACCGTTATTTCTGATTAATGCTGCCGGAGAGAATGCAGAACACCCCCATCAGGTCAGCGTGACGGATAGTCACTTCCGTCTTTTCATTTACTTTTGGCTTGGCGTGATAAGCAATGCCAAGACCAGCAACCTTGATCATCGGCAGATCGTTGGCACCGTCGCCGATGGCCACGGTCTGCGCCGCCGGAATGTCATATTTTCCCGCCAGGCGCGTCAGGGTATTGGCCTTGTACTGCGCGTCGACGATGTCACCGATCACCTGCCCGGTCAGCTTGCCGTCCATAATCTCCAGCTCGTTTGCCACTACGGTGGTCAGACGCAGCTTGTCGCGCAGGTAGTCGGCAAAGAAGGTGAACCCGCCGGAGGCAATCGCCACTTTCCAGCCGAGCGTCTCCAGCTTCAGCACCAGCTGCGTCAGCCCCGGCATCAGCGGCAGCTCGTCGCGCACCTGGCGCAGAATGTTCGCGTCGGCCCCCTTCAGGGTTGCCACGCGCTGCCTCAGGCTGGCGGTGAAGTCCAGCTCGCCGCGCATCGCACGCTCGGTGACTTCCGCCACCAGCTCGCCGCTGCCCGCCAGTTTGGCGATTTCGTCGATGCACTCGATCTGGATGGCGGTAGAATCCATGTCCATCACCAGCAGGCCCGGCGTTTTCAGGTGCGGAATTTTACCGAGCGGCGCAACGTCCAGCCCGGCATCGTGCGCCAGTCGCGTCGCGCGCTGGGTCAGGGAACCGGCCAGGCGAATGACCTGATAATCTTCCACGCACCAGGCCGCCACAATGACCATCGCCGCACCCAGTTTAGTTTGGTATTGGGTGAGACGCTGCTTGTCCAGACCGCGTCCGTACAGCAGCCAGCCGCTACGGCCAGCGTGGTAATCCAGAGGCATCACCTCATCGCCACTTAATGAGAGCGGCAATCCTGGCCATAAAGAGACATCCGTTGGCAGGTCGCACCAGGTAATGTTCGGCATTGAAGCTCCTGTAAATTCGTTCGCGCCGGAAGGTTCCAGAGGGAAAATAACGCATGAGGCTACCCTGTAACCATCACTTCTGGCAACATTAAGCCGTAAATTTTCAGCAGGTGGAATATGGCTCGCGCAAAACTGAAATTCCGGCTACATCGCGCCGTGATTGTCCTTTCCTGTCTCGCACTATTGGTCGCGCTGATGCAAGGGGCATCCTGGTTTAGCCAGAACCATCAACGGCAACGAAACCCGCAGTTTGAAGAGCTGGCCCGCACGCTGGCGCGCCAGGTGACGCTCAACGTCGCGCCGTCCATGCGTAACGAAACGCCCGATGACAAGCGCATAGGCCAGGTCTTACGCCTGTTAACGGAGAACAGCCGCATTCTGGACGCGGGCGTCTACGACGAAAAAGGCGATCTGATTGCCCGCGCGGGCGAGCACGTTGACGTGCGCGACAGGCTGGCGCTGGACGGCAAAAAAGCCGGGGGCTATTTCAACCAGCAAATTGTCGAACCTATTCAGGGAAAGAATGGTCCACTGGGCTATCTGCGCCTGACGCTCGACACCCACACCCTGCCGACCGAAGCCAAACAGGTGGATAACACCACCAATATTCTGCGCCTGATGCTGCTGCTCTCGCTGGCGATTGGCGTCGTGCTGGCGCGTACCCTGCTCCAGGGCAAGCGCACCCGCTGGCAGCAGTCGCCGTTCCTGCTCACCGCCAGCAGGTCGGTTCCCGAAGACGAAGAGAGCGAGAAGAAAGAATAGTGATAAAGTAGGCGAACGATTCGGAAAAGGAACTCTGCCATGACGACGTTACGCCTGCTTATCTCTGACTCTTACGATCCCTGGTTCAATCTCGCGGTGGAAGAGTGTATCTTCCGCCAGATGCCCGCCACCCAGCGCGTTTTGTTTCTCTGGCGTAACGCCGATACGGTGGTGATTGGCCGCGCGCAAAATCCGTGGAAAGAGTGCAACACGCGGCGCATGGAAGAGGACAACGTCCGCCTTGCGCGCCGCAGCAGCGGCGGCGGCGCGGTATTCCACGACCTCGGCAATACCTGCTTCACCTTTATGGCGGGCAAACCGGAGTACGACAAAACTATCTCAACATCCATCGTCCTCAACGCGCTGAATTCGCTCGGCGTGACGGCGGAGGCGTCCGGGCGTAACGACCTGGTGGTGAAAACCCCCGAGGGCGACCGGAAGGTCTCCGGCTCCGCCTACCGCGAAACGATGGATCGCGGCTTCCACCACGGCACCCTGCTGCTGAACGCCGACCTGAGCCGTCTGGCGAACTACCTCAACCCGGACAAGAAAAAGCTGCAGGCCAAGGGGATTACCTCCGTGCGCGGGCGCGTGGCGAATCTGGTGGAGCTGCTGCCGGGAATTACCCACGAGCAGATTTGCGATGCGATCCGTGACGCATTCTTCGAACATTACAGCGAGCGCGTCGACGCGGAAGTCATCTCCCCGGATAACACTCCGGACCTGCCCAACTTCGCGGAAACCTTCGCCCGCCAGAGCAGCTGGGAGTGGAACTTCGGCCAGGCGCCTGCGTTTTCCCATCTGCTGGATGAGCGTTTTACATGGGGCGGCGTGGAGCTGCACTTTGACGTCGAGAAAGGCCATATCACCCGCACGCAGGTGTTTACGGACAGTCTGAACCCGGCGCCGCTGGAGGCGCTGGCGGCACGTTTGCAGGGCTGCCTGTATCGGGCGGATATGCTGCAGCAGGAATGCGATGCGCTGATCGGCGATTTCCCCGAGCAGGAAAAGGAGCTGCGGGAATTATCACAGTGGATAATAACTGCGGTTCAGTAATACCTGATATCCCACTAAAGCCTGCGAAACGGCTTTAGTGGGGTAAATATATTCAGTAAATTTAATTTACATTTAATAACAGCCATACTATTAACTTTATCATTCCATTATTTATTTAGCTCTTCTGAAAACACGCTGCAAATAATCTAAATAGACGTATTCATCACCCGAAACGAAAATACAGACTCGCAAGATAATACTAATTATCCCTTCCGCGATTACTTCACATTTTCGTTAAGGATTAACGATGAAAAAGTTATTAGTTGCAACAACCGTTGCTATGGCACTTTCTGCAACCGCGCACGCTGCAGATTCTACCGCACAGTTAAAAGTTCAGGGTGTCCTGACTAACGACGCCTGTACCCCATCCATGAGCGGTGGTGTTACCATTGATTTTGGTACCTATTTTGTTGATACGCTGTCTTCGACAGCGACAAACCAGCTAGGCCACAAAGACACCACGCTGTCCATTACATGTTCCTCCCCCACCAAGGTGTCATGGACTATTGAAGATAACGTAGGGGGTGCCGCCAACATTGATATCCTCAGTGCTGGCTTCAGCGGCGGCAACGTTTACAGTGGCTCCGAGACTAACCATTTTGGCGTAGGTAAAACCGCAGGGGGGGTCAATATCGGTGCCTATGCCGTTTCGATCAACAAAAATGCGTCAACCGCCGATGGCACTACACAAAAGGTCATTGACTCAATCAATACTAATACCGATGCCGTAGAAGGATGGACGAAGTTCTTTGAGGCCACAGTATATGATTATGCCGAAACTGATGAGCAGTACTCTCTTTCTCTGGCCAACCCTACGCAGCCTATCGCTTTTACCAACGCCGTCTTCCCGCTGCGCATCGCGCTCGCAGTAGAAAAAACATCCACCCTGGCGATTACTGACGATACCCCAATCGCCGGTCAGGCAACCATTACGCTTCACTACCTGTAATCCCTTTCGTGCCCCTGATATTGGCGCGATGAATTAACCGTTAAGGAACAACGATGAAAAAGATTTTACTTGCCAGTGCCGTCGCGATGGCGCTGACCGCCGCAGGCGCGAACGCAGCCTCTACCGCTGTACTGAAAGTGACCGGCCTGCTCTCTGTTGAAGCCTGCACCCCGACCCTGAGCGGCGGCGGCGTAGTGGACTACGGCCGTATCCACCTGTCTGAACTGTCTGCCACCACCGACAACCAGCTGGGCACCAAAGACATCTCCCTGACCATCAATTGCCCGGACGCCGGTGCGAAAGCGGGCTGGACCATTACCGATGACAGCGCGGCGTCTCGCGCTACTGGCGTGACCATCACTAACGGCGATGCCGCAAACGGTTCAGTAAGCAGCGCAGACCAGTCTTACGGCGTGGGTCTGGCAGGCGACGTGAAAATCGGTGCCTATTCTGTCTTCACCGACATTGCTAACGTCACCGCTGACGGCGTGAAGGTCGATCCAATCTCCGGTGCGGCCACCGCGCCGACCTGGGCTAAATCTACCACCGGTATCATCAAAAACGGCAATGCCGAAATGATGACCGTGGCGACCACCGGTACCACTGCGCCACTGGCTTACACCACTGCGGTATTCCCGCTGAAGGTTTCTCTGGCGATTGAAGACACCACTACGCTGGCCATTACGGATGATACCAATCTGTCAGGCCAGGCAACGATCACCGTGAAATATATCTAATTATCACCGCGATAATGAATGAACCAGGCCTCCTTTTATTGAGGAGGCCTTTTTATCAGGTTAAAGGAATAATCTCGATGTCTGTATCATCCTCTCTTTGCAAACTGGCGCTTGCCGCCCCATTCCTGTTTTCTGCCCTTGTAACGCAGGCGAATGCCGCGGGCATGGTGCCGGAAACCACGCTGCTGGTCGTTGATGAATCCACCCACAGCGGCGTAATGAACGTCAAAAATACCGATAACGGCCCTGCGCTGCTGTACACCACCATTATCGATCTGCCCGATGACACCGGCATCAAGCTGGACGTGACCCAGCCGGTCGTTCGCGTCGAGCCAGGCCAGCAGCAGCAGCTGCGCTTTATTATGCAGAACACGCAGCCGCTCACGGTTGAGCATCTCAAACGCGTGACGTTTGAAGGCATTCCGCCAAAAAACACCGATAAAAACATGAAGATTGGCTTCAACATGCGCCAGGATCTGCCGGTGCTCATCCGCCCTAAAAATCTGCCCGTCGTCACCGATGCCTGGAAGCTGCTGACCTGGTCCGGTAGCGGCCAGAACATCAAAGTGAAAAACCCGTCCGCCTATGTGGTTCGCCTGGCGCAAAACGTCACCTTCCTGCCGTCCAATACCGCCGGGAAGCTGCAGAAAACCTACATCCTGCCGGGCCAGACGCTGGACGTCAGCGTGGCGAAAGGGATTGCCGGCGATAAATCCGTGCGTTTCTATCCAGCCAGCCGCTACGGCATTAACGTTCCGGACTTCACCGCACCGCTGGGTCAATAACAATAAATATAATGAGAGTTAATGCGTGAACAGCCTGAACCTTGCCTCTTTGATTCGAGCAGCGCTTTACTGCTCGCTGACAGTTTCAATTATCCCCGGCTCGCCGTTGATGGCCAGGGAAGTGACCTTTGATACGGATATTCTTGCCACGCGCGGGATCAGTAAAAACCTGGCGGAGTACTTTTCCGAAGCGCCGCGTTTTCTTCCTGGAAGACATACCGTTTCAGTCAAAATCAACGGCGTGGACAAAGGATCTCTGGCAGTGCTTTTTGGGGATAAGGGTCAGGTGTGTGCCGATGAGGACTTTATCAGCGCCACGGGCTTAATGCCCTTGCGCATCGGCAAGAATGAATCCTGCCACGATTTGCTCGCGGATTATCCCTCTGCCGTGATTAACGCCATGCCCGGCAGCGAATCGCTGGAGTTGTATTTACCGGCAGAGGCGCTGGACAACGGTTTTCTGACCCCGCAAAACTTCATTAAGGGCGGTACGGCCGGGCTGTTCAACTACAACCTGTTCAGCAGCCGCAGTGAATTTAGCGGTTCTGAGAGCCAGGATTATACCCAGGCCAACCTCGAAGCCGGGTTAAACATCGCTGAGTGGGCGGTGCGTAGCCGCTATATGATCACCGACGACAATGGGGAATACCGTTCAGACAGCCTGTATACCTACGGTGAACACGTGTTCCAGTCACAGAAGGTTCGCGCGCAGGTCGGGCAAATTAACGTTCAGTCTCCGCTTTTTGGCGGCGCGGCCATCAACGGCGTACAGTTTATTCCCGAACAGGGTTTAGCGCAGGATACGCCGGGCGTTACCGTTAAGGGACTCGCGCGGGGCAACCAGGCGCGCGTTGAGGTCCGCCAGTCGGGTCAGCTGATTTACTCCACGCTGGTCAACGCGGGGCCGTTCAACCTCGAAAACGTGCCCGTGGTGCGCAGCAATGCCAACCTCGACGTCAGCGTGGTGGAGACCGACAACTCCATTACCCGCTTTACCGTGCCGTCCTCTTCGTTCAACTTCCAGGTATCGCGCCCGGTGGGCCTGGCGATGTCGCTGGGCCGCGTTCGCGAAGTCGACAGCAATTACTCCATGCCCTGGGTCTACAACGTTTCCGACGGCTGGCGTCTCGACAGAGACTGGATCACCACCGCATCCGGCGTGCTCGCCCAGGACTACCAGGCTGTCGGGGGCATGCTGCAGTGGCTCCCGGCTGAACGCATGACGCTTTCCGGCTCGCTGCTGGGCAGCAAGGCAAACTACGGCGAATCGCAGCAGGGGGCGAAGGGAGAGTTGAGCGCCGGCATGTCGATACCGGGCAACCTGAACGTCAGCCTCAGCGCGGCGAAATACAGCACCGGCTATCGCGAACTGACGGAAGCCCTTGTCGACGACTTTGACGGCTATCAGAGCAGCTACAGCGCGAACCTGAGCTGGAGCAATAACATGCTCGGCACCTTCTCTCTGGGCTATTACGGCTATCAGGCAACCAATGACAGCGATGATACCCGCAGCGTGATCGTCTCCTGGGGACAGTCATTCAAGTACATGAATATCTCTGCCAACTGGCAGCACGCCGTCAACCAGCAGTCGGACGACGATGACAGCACGCTGAACGACGACGATATGTTTTACGTCAACGTCAGCTTCCCGCTGGGATCGCAGCGCGTGGGTGCGTATATGCGCAGCCAGGGTGAGAAGACTAACTATGGCCTGCAAAATAGCGGTTCGCTGGGCCAGGACACCAACTACTATATCTCTGCCGATCGTGACGACCAGAGCCACGAAAACAGCTTCAACGGCAATATTAATACCAACCTGCATTATACCCAGCTCGGCATTGGCGCAGGCTCCAGCGGCAGCGACCAGCGCAACTACAGTGCAACGCTCTCCGGCGGGATCGCCGCGCATGGACATGGCCTGACCTTCTCACCATACGAGGTGAAAGAGACCTTCGGTATCGCTCGTCTGAGTGAACCCGAGAGCGGCATTGAAATCTCCACGCCTCAGGGTCGCGTCTGGACCGACCGCTGGGGTCAGGCCGTCGTGCCTGAAATGACGGAATGGCGGAAGTCACGTATCGAAGTGAACGCCAATACCTTACCAAAGAGCATGGACCTGGCTAACGGGATCAAAAATATCTCGGCAGCCCACGCCGCCTTCAAAGAGCTGGACTTTGAAGTGCTTAACACCCGCCGCGTGATGCTGGAAGTGAAACAGGCTGACGGCAGCTGGTTACCGAAAGGCACCAGTATTGTGGATGAGAAAAACAACTATCTGGTCAGCACCGTCGATGACGGGCGCATTTTCATTTCCGATATGTCGAAAAGCCCGACGCTGTACGCCGTGGATGACAACATGCAGCGCCTGTGTCGCATTAAATACACGCTGAGCGACCAGCAGGACAAAGACGCGTTCTATGAAATGGCGAAAGGAGTTTGCCAATGAGATCCCGAGGAAAATATCTGCTGATTGCAGTAGCAGCCCTATCTTCACTTTCAACCCACGTAGCCCTGGCGGATGATGAATGCCAGCTCTCCTTTACCACGAGCGGCATTAGCTTTGGCCTGCTGAAGCAGAATGACGTCGTGGAGGCCAAAAAAGGCTGGAACCAGATGCCGTCCAGGGAGATCAACGTCAACGTTAATTGTCAGGATAGCCAGCCTGTCGCCCTGTTTATCCAGGGCCGCGCAGGGGAAAAAGGCCGCTTCTATTTTGGTGATAACAGCGGTCTGGCGGTGCGCGTGAGCAATATGGTGGTGGACGGAAAAAGCTACGCGTTCTCCAAAACGGTCGACCGCACCCATTTCACGCCGAGTGGGGAAAGCCAGGAAAGCCTGTTACTGCGTAATAACGATGGGATCATTGCCGTCGATAACCAGGCCCCGGTAAGCGGTAGCCATATGAGCTTCACCATGAAATTGACGCCCGTCCTTAACGATAGGCAATTTTCATACTCAACGGATATCACCACGCTTGAAAGCGATCTGATGTGGGAAGTGTTAACGCAGCAGTAAGAAGATGCCGGGCTGCGAACGCCGCCCGGCAGAAAAGATTACTCTTTATCGCCCAGCAGAACGGATTCCAGCGCGATTTTGATCATGTCGTTGAAGGTCGTCTGACGCTCGGCAGCGGTGGTCTGCTCGTGGGTACGGATATGGTCAGACACGGTGCAGATGGTCAGCGCTTTCGCACCGAACTCAGCCGCAACGCCGTAGATACCCGCCGCTTCCATTTCCACGCCCAGGATGCCGTATTTTTCCATCACGTCGAACATCTCGCCGCCGTCCGGTGCATAGAACAGGTCAGCAGAGAAGATGTTACCCACGCGCGCTTCAACGCCCAGCGCTTTTGCCGCGTCAACCGCGTCGCGCACCATACCGAAGTCAGCAATCGCCGCGAAGTCATGGTCTTTAAAACGCATGCGGTTCACTTTGGAATCGGTGCAGGCACCCATGCCGATAACGATATCGCGCAGCTTAACGTCCATGCGCACCGCGCCGCAGGAGCCAACGCGGATGATTTTCTTCACGCCGAAATCGGTGATCAGCTCTTTGGTGTAGATGGAGCAGGATGGGATACCCATGCCGTGGCCCATTACCGAGATTTTGCGGCCTTTGTAGGTACCGGTGAAGCCCAGCATGCCGCGAACGTTGTTCACTTCACGCACGTCTTCCAGGAAGGTTTCAGCAATGTGCTTCGCGCGCAGCGGGTCGCCCGGCATCAATACGACGTCAGCGAAATCACCCATTTCTGCATTAATGTGAGGAGTTGCCATCTTCAGTTCCTTTTCATTTGAATTTTTTTTGCCCGGTGGCGCGCAGCGATCCGGGCCTACATTCTGTTCTCCCTCTCCCTGTGGGAGAGGGCCGGGGTGAGGGCATCAGGCCGCACCCAATCCGTTTAGAACATGGCCTTGCCATATTCCATGTCAGACGTACCAAAGTATTTCGCAATGGTCTGGCCGATATCCGCGAAGGTTTCACGGTGCCCCAGCGAGCCCGGCTTCACTTTCGGGCCGTACACCAGCACCGGAATGTGCTCACGGGTATGGTCGGTACCGGTCCAAGTTGGGTCACAGCCGTGGTCCGCGGTCAGGATCAGAATGTCATCTTCACCCACCAGCTCCATCAGCTCCGGCAGACGGCGGTCGAACAGTTCCAGACCGGCCGCATAGCCTGCGACGTCGCGACGGTGGCCCCAGGAGGAGTCGAAGTCCACGAAGTTGGTGAAGACAATGGTCTTGTCGCCCGCTTCCTTCATCTCTTTGATGGTGGCATCGAACAGCGCGTCCAGACCGGTGGCTTTCACTTTTTTGGTGATGCCGCAGTTGGCGTAGATGTCCGCGATTTTACCCACGGAAACCACGTGGCCGTCTTTCTCTTCAACCAGCTTCTGCAGCACGGTTGGCGCCGGTGGCTCAACGGCCAGATCGTGACGATTGCCGGTGCGCTGGAAGTTACCCGCTTTGTCGCCGATAAACGGACGCGCGATCACGCGGCCAATGTTGTAGCCGCCTTCGGTCAGCTCTTCACGGGCGATTTCGCACAGCTCGTAAAGTTTATCCAGGCCGTAGGTCTCTTCGTGGCAGGCAATCTGGAACACGGAGTCGGCAGAGGTGTAGAAAATCGGCTTGCCGGTTTTCATGTGTTCTTCACCGAGCTCGTCCAGGATCACGGTACCGGAAGAGTGGCAGTTGCCGAGATAGCCCGGCAGGTTGGCACGCTTCACCAGCTTGTCCAGCAGCTCCTGTGGGAAGCTGTTCTCATGATCCGAGAAGTAGCCCCAGTCGAACAGAACCGGCACACCGGCGATTTCCCAGTGCCCAGACGGGGTATCTTTACCGGAAGAGAGCTCGTGCGCCCAGGCGTATGCGCCCACCACTTCCGCGTTGCCGTCCATACCGGCTGCGATTTTACCGGTAGAACCTTCATGCGCTTTCACCAGCCCGAGACGGGTCAGGTTTGGCAGGGTCAGAGGACCTTTACGACCGTTGTCCGCTTCGCCTTTAGCGCAGGCTTCCGCGATGTGACCCATGGTATCGGAACCCACGTCACCAAAACGATCCGCATCTTCAGTTGCGCCGATGCCGAATGAGTCCAGCACCATAATAAATGCACGTTTCATAATTGTTCTCCGTACGTAGTGCTTCAAAAAATAGCGATCAGATCAGTATACCGTTATTCAGTGATACGGCGATAGACAGTCGGTGTGGTTTCCGGTGCTTTATCGTCAAGCTTAATTGCCGCCTTCACCGCTTTCGCCGCGTCCTGCCAGCTGGCTTCGTCCTTCGCGTGGATCACCGCCAGCGGACGTTGGCCGTCAACGCTGCCGCCCAGGCGGGCCATATCGGTAAAGCCGACGCTGTAATCAATGGTGTCCGATGCCTGACGGCGACCGCCGCCCATAGACACGACCGCCATGCCGAGCGCGCGGGTGTCCATTGCCGAAACAAAGCCTTCGGTATCCGCATAAACGGCTTTGCTGAGCATCGCGGTCGGCAGGTATTTGGCGTAGTTTTCAACGAAATCGGTCGGGCCTTTCTGCGCGGCCACCATGCGGCCAAAGATCTCCGCCGCTTTGCCGTTGTCCAGCACCGCCTGCAGCTTCGCGCGCGCTTCTGCATCGTCTTTGGCCAGCTTGCCGGAGATTAACATCTCAACGCACAGCGCCATGGTGACGTCAAACAGGCGCGGGTTACGGTATTCACCCGTCAGGAACTGGACCGCTTCGCGCACTTCGACGGCGTTACCGGCGCTGGAGGCCAGCACCTGGTTCATGTCGGTGAGCAGCGCGGTAGTGCGCACGCCTGCGCCGTTGGAGACGCCAACGATCGCTTCGGCAAGCGCAGCAGAAAGTTCATAGGTTGGCATAAACGCGCCGCTGCCGACCTTCACGTCCATCACCAGCGCGTCCAGGCCTTCTGCCAGTTTTTTGGCAAGGATCGAGGCGGTAATCAGCGGGATGGAGTCAACGGTGGCGGTAATGTCGCGCGTCGCGTAGAAACGCTTGTCTGCCGGAGCAAGAGAGCTGGTCTGGCCGATAATCGCCACGCCAACGTCTTTAATAATGTCGCGGAAGCGGCCGTCATCCGGGAAGATATCGAAGCCCGGAATGGCTTCCAGCTTGTCGAGCGTACCGCCAGTGTGGCCCAGGCCGCGTCCGGAGATCATCGGAACGTAACCGCCGCAGGCCGCCACCATCGGGCCGAGCATCAGGGAGGTCACGTCGCCCACGCCGCCGGTGGAGTGTTTGTCAACGATCGGGCCGTTGAGGTTGAGGCTTTTCCAGTCCAGAACGGTTCCTGAATCTCGCATCGCCATGGTCAGCGACACGCGCTCGGGCATCGACATATCGTGGAAGAAAATGGTCATCGCCAGAGCCGCAATCTGCCCTTCAGAGACGGTGTTATCACGAATGCCGTTGATAAAGAAGCGGATCTCTTCGTCGCTTAATGCATGACCATCACGTTTTTTACGAATAATTTCTTGTGCGAGAAACACGGTAACCCCCATGAGGAATCGGGTGAATGGCGGCGGGTACGGTTTACCCGACCACGATCCGGTAGGCCGGGTAAGCGTAGCGCCACCCGGCAATTCAAACTTAGTAGCTGCTTGCGCTCTTACCGTCGCCGTGACCCAGCGCCTTCAGCAGGCTGGCCAGCAGGCTGGACGCGCCGAAGCGGTAGTGACGGGAATCGGCCCAGTCTGCGCCAAACAGCTCGTCGGCAATCGCCAGGAACTGCTGCGCGTCTTCAGCGGTACGCACGCCGCCCGCAGGCTTGAAGCCAACGGTTTTGGACACGCCCATGTCGCGGATTACTTCCATCATGATGCGCGCGCTTTCCGGGGTGGCGTTAACCGGCACTTTACCGGTAGAGGTTTTGATGAAATCCGCACCGGCTTTGATGGAGATTTCAGACGCCTTACGAATCAGCGCCTCTTCTTTCAGCTCGCCGGTTTCGATGATCACTTTAAGCAGCACGTTTGCCGCCGCACACGCGTCTTTACAGGCTTTCACCAGGTCAAAACCGACCTGCTCGTTGCCGGCAATCAGCGCGCGATACGGGAATACCACGTCAACTTCATCAGCGCCGTAGGCAATCGCCGCGCGGGTTTCTGCCAGCGCGATGTCGATATCGTCATTGCCGTGCGGGAAGTTGGTCACGGTGGCAATGCGCACGTCCGGCGTGCCCTGCGCGTTCAGCGTTTTGCGGGCAATAGGGATAAAGCGCGGGTAGATACAGACGGCGGCGGTGTTACCCACCGGCGTTTTCGCCTGGTGGCACAGGGCGATGACTTTCTCATTGGTGTCGTCATCGTTCAGGGTAGTCAGGTCCATCAGCTTCATCGCGCGCAGGCTGCTTGCAGTTAAGTCGGTCATAACATTCTCCAACGGCAGTGCCGTATAAATTTACCTTGCGGGTCTGTGAGTATTCTAACATTCACCCGCATCCACACTTCGACATTCATCACAGTTAATGAAAACTGCGTACAAATTTGCATTACTGTAATGAGATCTTCTTCAAACTTTAGCGCGCAAATTGCCGGCTAAAGCAGCGATACCCCCTGTCGGATCAAAAGCCTCGGCAGGCTGGCTTCCTACAATTCACTGACCATCCGCAGAACCATCAAGGAAGCGAACATGCCCGACGCCCTGCAACAACGTTGCCAGCACATTGTGACAAGCCCGGTATTAACCCCGGAGCAAAAACGTCATTTTCTGGCGCTGGAAGCGGAAAATAATCTGCCCTATCCCACGCTGCCATCGGCTGCCCGCGCCGCGCTGGACGAGGGCTTTATCTGCGACATGTTCGAAGGTCATGCGCCTTACAAGCCGCGCTACGTACTGCCGGATTACGCAAAATTCCTGGCTAACGGTTCAGAATGGCTGGAGCTGGAAGGGGCAAACGATCTCGACGATGCCCTCTCGCTGTTAACCATCCTCTACCATCATGTTCCGTCCGTCACATCGATGCCCGTGTATCTGGGCCAGCTCGATGGGATACTGCAACCGTATGTTAGAATTCTAACACAGGAAGAGATCGATAGCCGAATAAAACGTTTCTGGCGCTACCTCGACCGCACGCTGCCGGATGCCTTTATGCACGCCAATATCGGCCCGGCAGACACGCCGGTCATGCGCGCCATTCTGCGCGCTGATGCGGAGCTGAAGCAGGTCGCACCGAATTTGACCTTTATCTACGATCCTGAAATCACACCGGATGATTTGCTGCTTAAGGTGGCTAAAAATATTTGCGAATGCAGCAAACCGCATATTTCTAATGGCCCGGTGAATGATAAAATTTTCACAAAAGGCCGTTACGGCGTTGTGAGCTGTTACAACTCACTGCCGCTGGCAGGCGGTGGCAGCACCCTGGTTCGCCTTAACCTGAAGGCGATTGCTGAACACAGCGCCTCCGTTGAAGATTTCTTTACCCGCACGTTGCCGCACTACTGCGAGCAGCAAATGGCCATCATCGATGCACGCTGCGATTTTCTGTATGAGCAATCTGGATTCTTTGAGAATAGCTTCCTGGTGAAAGAGGGGTTGATTGAGGCAGATCGTTTTGTGCCGATGTTTGGCATGTACGGCCTGGCCGAAGCGGTAAACACGCTCTGTGACAAGAGCGGAATGAAAGCACGCTACGGCAAGGACGAGCAGGCCAACGCCCTGGGCTATCGCATCAGCGAACGGCTCGCGGCGTTTGTGGAGAACACGCCGGTTAAACACGGCTGGAAAAAACGCGCGATGCTCCATGCGCAGTCGGGGATCAGTTCGGATTCGGGCACTACGCCGGGCGCGCGGCTGCCTTACGGCGACGAGCCCGATCCGATTACCCATCTGCTGGCCGTTGCGCCACACCACAAACACTATCACTCCGGGATCAGCGACATCCTGACGCTGGAAGAGACGGTAAAACGTAACCCGCAGGCCGTGGTGCAGCTGTGCCTGGGCGCCTTTAGCGCCGGTATGCGTGAATTCACCGCCAACGTGGCGGGCAACGATCTGGTGCGCGTCACCGGATACATGGTGCGGCTGTCGGATCTTGAGAAGTATCGGGAGGCCGGATCGCGCACCAACACCACCTGGCTGGGAGAGGAAGCCGCGCGCAATACCCGCATTCTGGAACGTCAGCCGCGCGTGATAAGCCATGAACAGCAGATGCGCTTTAGTTAGTCAGGTTATCCCCTTCTCCTGCGTGGACGGGCCGGGCAGCCGCCTGGCGCTGTTCCTGCAGGGGTGCAACCTGCGCTGCAAAACCTGCCACAACCCGTGGACGATCGGTCGCTGCAACGACTGCGGCGACTGCGTGCCCCACTGTCCGCACGATGCGCTGAACATTCAGGCCGGGCGGGTCTGGTGGCAGGAGAGCCAGTGTCAGCAGTGCGACACCTGCCTGCACCTGTGCCCGCAGCAGGCCACGCCGATGGCGCACCGCTTTAGCGTGGAGGAGATCCTCGCGCAGATCCGCAAAGCCGCTCCGTTTATCGAGGGCGTTACCGTCAGCGGCGGCGAAGCCACCACGCAGCTGCCGTTTGTGATCGCCCTATTTACGGCGATCAAAGCCGATCCCGCTCTGCGCCATTTAACCTGTCTGGTAGACAGCAACGGTCTGCTGGGTGAAACCGGCTGGCAAAAGCTTCTGCCGGTACTGGATGGAGCGATGCTGGATCTGAAAGCCTGGGGAAACGAACATCACCGCTTCCTGACCGGGCGCGAAAACCCGCAGATTAAGCAGAGCATCCGCTGGCTGGCGCAGCATCAGCGGTTAACCGAGCTGCGGCTGCTGGTGATCCCCGAGCAGTGCGATTATCTGGAACATATCGAAGCATTGACCACGTTTATCCACTCCCTGGGCAACGTCCCGGTACGCATCAACGCGTTTCACGCGCACGGCGTTTACGGAGAGGAGGCATCATGGCGCAGCGCCACGCCGGAGGACGTTGAACCCCTGGCTGAAGCGCTGGAAAAGCAGAAGATTAGGGCGATCCGCCCGGCGCTTTATCTATAGCGCGATGCCAAATACCGAACGGGTGTTTTCAAGTAGCGCATCGGCAATCACCTCTTCAGGCTCCTTACGCAGTCCACAAAGGGTGGTAAACACGCGCGCCGCCTGTTCCGGACGATTAGGCTGCCCCTGAAAGCCGTTGAGCGGCATGTCGGGGGCATCGGTTTCCAGTAGCAGCGCCGACAGCGGCAGCTGCGCCATCACGTCCCGGGTTTTACTGGCGCGCGGATAGGTGATGGTGCCACCGACGCCAATCTTATAGCCCAGATCGATAAAACGCTGCGCCTGCTGTAGGCTGCCGGAAAAACCGTGCACCACGCCCCTGCGCGGCAGATCGGCACGCTTCAGGTGCATCGCCAGCTTGTCGTGCGTGCGCCTTGAGTGGAGGATCACCGGCAGATCGCGGCGCTTTGCCAGCCTGAGCTGCGCGTCGAGGATCGTCTGCTGGCGCTCAAACTGGGGATCATCGCGATAGAGATCGAGCCCGATTTCGCCAATGGCCACCAGCTTGTTTCCTGCCGTTTGCACAACCGCGTCCAGCCTGTCGATATGCTCGTCCAGATGGTGTTCAATCACAATTGGATGCAGGCCCAGCGCGGCATACAGCGAATCATGGCGGCGGGCAAGCGCCAGCACGCGATCGAAGTATGCGGCTTCAATTGCGGGCACAATTATCGCCTGAACGCCGGCGTCTTCTGCGCGGGCGATGCTTTGCAGCTCATCTCCGGTAAACGGCGGAAAATCAAAGTGGCAGTGGGTGTCGACAAAACGGTACGTCACGCCAGATCCTCGTTATCCAGTGGCGCATCATTCGCCTGCGGAATGTCGATCAGCGGCATCGCCAGCGCGTCATTCGCCACGATGGCAGGGGGAGTGATAATTCGCTTATGTCGGTGAAGGGGCGGTTGCTCAGCCAGCATTTTCCCCACCGTCGCGAGGAAATAGCGTCCGCACAGCCGACCTGTTTTGTAATCCATGCGCAGCGCCGGCAGGCGGCTGCCCAGCGCCATGCTAACCAGCGGCTTAGGCGGATAAATTTCGAAGATGCGCAGCTTGCCCGGCGGTTTTTCAATAAATTGCTGCATCGCACCGTAGGTCGATTCATGCAGCTTCGCAATATTCACCAGCGGCTGCAGGCTGCTATCGCCCAGCCAGCGCTCCATGCGCTTAAACCACTGCGGGGTGTAATACATTTGCGAGGGCACGGTGCGGATCACGACGATGGTTTTCGCCCCGCGTCGCGCGGCTTCCTGTACCGGTACTGCATCGCTGATACCGCCGTCCAGGTAGCTAATCCCGTCCAGCAGCGCGCCGGTGCGATAAAAACCGGGAATGGCGCTGGAGGCGCGAATGATGTCGAGCCAGTTCTCTTTCTGCGGCGAAAAATAGCCCGGAGAGTAGTCATCGCCCCGGCTGGCGCACATCCAGAACTCTTTTCCGCTATCAAACAGACGTGCGGCGGTGTCCATCGCCAGCGGCATCTGGCTGGCGGTGGACTCCAGCAGCCAGTCGAGATCGATCAGGTTTCCGCCGCGCACAAAACGCACCGGATTGAAAAATTCCTTCGACGTCGTGTAGCGCATTATGACCTTGCGGGCATAGCCGGGCTGATTACAGACGTAAGCGGACAGATTCTGAGCACCTGCAGAGGTGCCAAAGTAGAGGTTGAAAGGGTTAAACTGCGCGCGCATAAATTCGTCCAGCACGCCGGCCGTGAAAATGCCGCGCTGCCCGCCGCCTTCACACACCAGCGCAAGCTGCCCTGCGTGAAACGGTTTCAACGCCAGCGGCGCAATATTACCGAGCGTAACGGGAATTCGCTGCCCCACCTCTGCCTTCCTGTTTTCGTTATTCTGTTCAGACACAGTAACGCACTCCGGCACTGAGACTCAAACAAGAAAAAGCCAGTCACAAGGACTGGCTTTACTTTGTTTATGAAATATTGCGTTTGCTACGGACGGCGTCGACCCGTAAACAGGCTGACCAGGAACAGGATAATACCGACGACGAAGACAATTTTTGCTGCCCAGGCCGCTGTACCTGCCAATCCACCAAAGCCCAATGCGGCGGCAATTAACGCGATAACCAGAAATATAATGCCCCAACGAAACATAAGCCTCTCCTTTACCATAGTTAATGTCGGCCGCTAAACGTGAGCGCTCAGGCGACTCACCGGCGTCATTCCAGTGTCGTTCTTATTTCGCCCGCTGGCCTCAGCCAGACGGGCGAATTGTGTTGATTTACTTCGCTTTCAGGTCGTTTTTGACGCTTTTTACGCCATCAATGGCTTTCGCGATGGTTTCAGCACGTTCAATTTGCGCCTGGGAATCTACCGTACCGGAAAGCTGAACCACACCGTCGGTGGTTTCCACTTTCACTTTTCGTGAAGGTACGATGTCATCTGCTAAGAGTTTAGCTTTGATTTCGCTGGTGGTTGCCGCATCCCCGGCATAACCTTTCACAGAGGAGTCTTTAGCATCACGGACGTGCAGTTTGTCGCTCACGTCGGTTACGCCTTCAACACCCTTGGCCACCTTCACTGCCTGTTCAGCCTGAGCCTGGCTTTCAACGAAACCACTCAGGGTGACAACTTTCTTATCGGTTTTAACGGAAATATCGGTGCTCTTGATGGCTTCATCATCCACCAGCGCGGCTTTCACTTTTGCTGTGATTGAGCTGTCATCCATGAAATTACCGACTTTATTCATAGAGCTATCGATTTTTTCCCCTGCGGTATCAGCAGTGGACTGCGCTTTATCCATGGTGCTGGTTTCCGCCAGGGCAGAACCACTTACCAGGACGCTACCCAATGTCACAGCCAGCAGAGTTTTAGAAATCTTCAGTCTTGTCATATTCATCGATGTATTCCTGTGTTTTGCCCGTTATTCGGGCGACAAACTTCCCTTATTGCTAGTTTTATATGTTGCGAATAAACACACGGGCGAAATGGAGAACGTTGAGTCATGCATTGAACAGTTAATTCATCCGTGCCCGGTGCTAAACACTGAGTTAAATATAGATCACTCTCACAGCGCCGCTTTCAAAATTGGGCAAAAAACGCGCGAATGACATGAAATTGCGATGAATTAAGAACATTCCGCAAGGGATTAATAAGACAGGAATTAAAGACGAGCACGGCGGCAGCCGTGCTCTGAGGGGGGATTAGTGCTCGCGGGTTTTACGGAACTGAACGTCAGGATAACGTTCCTGCGTCAGGTTCAGGTTCACCATGGTTGGGGCGATATAGGTCAGGTTATCGCCGCCATCCAGCGCCAGCTGGATCTCGTTCTTACGCTTAAATTCTTCGAATTTCTTCACGTCAGAACATTCAACCCAGCGCGCCGTTGCCACGTTTACGGATTCGTAAATCGCTTCAACGTTGTACTCGCTCTTCAGGCGCGCAACCACCACGTCGAACTGCAGCACACCGACCGCGCCCACGATCAGGTCGTTGTTCGCGATTGGGCGGAACACCTGCACGGCGCCCTCTTCTGAGAGCTGAACCAGGCCTTTCAGCAGCTGTTTCTGCTTCAGCGGGTCGCGCAGGCGAATGCGACGGAACAGTTCCGGCGCGAAGTTCGGAATGCCGGTGAACTTCATCATTTCGCCCTGGGTGAAGGTATCGCCGATCTGGATAGTACCGTGGTTATGCAGGCCGATGATGTCGCCCGGATAGGCCTCTTCAACGTGCGAACGGTCGCCCGCCATAAAGGTCAGCGCGTCGGAGATGACAACGTCTTTCCCGATACGGACCTGGCGCAGCTTCATGCCCTTCTCATATTTACCGGACACCACGCGCATGAACGCTACGCGGTCGCGGTGTTTCGGGTCCATGTTGGCCTGAATTTTAAAGACGAAGCCGGTGAACTTCTCTTCCTGCGCTTCGACTTCGCGGGTGTCGGTTTTGCGCGGCATTGGGCGCGGCGCCCACTCCACCAGACCGTCGAGCATATGGTCAACGCCAAAGTTACCCAGCGCGGTACCGAAGAACACCGGCGTAATTTCGCCCGCCAGGAACAGCTCTTTATCGAACTCGTGGGACGCACCTTTCACCAGCTCCAGCTCGTCGCGCAGCTGCGCGGCCAGCTCTTCACCAACCGCAGCGTCCAGCTCAGGGTTGTCCAGGCCTTTTACCACGCGGACTTCCTGAATGGTGTGGCCCTTACCGGTCTGATACAGGTAGGTTTCGTCTTTATAGAGGTGGTAAACACCTTTAAACAGCTTGCCGCAGCCGATCGGCCAGGTGATTGGCGCACAGGCGATCTTCAGCTCGCTTTCAACCTCGTCCATCACTTCCATCGGATCGCGGATGTCACGGTCGAGTTTGTTCATAAAGGTGAGGATCGGCGTGTCGCGCAGACGGGTGACTTCCATCAGCTTACGGGTCCGGTCTTCTACACCTTTCGCGGCGTCGATCACCATCAGGCAGCAGTCCACCGCCGTCAGGGTGCGGTAGGTATCTTCGGAGAAGTCTTCGTGGCCCGGGGTGTCCAGCAGGTTCACCAGGCAGTCGTGATACGGGAACTGCATCACGGAGGTGGTAATCGAAATACCACGCTGCTTTTCCATCTCCATCCAGTCAGATTTTGCGTGCTGGCTGGAGCCACGGCCCTTAACGGTACCGGCAGTCTGGATCGCCTGTCCGAACAGCAGCACCTTCTCGGTGATGGTCGTTTTACCGGCATCCGGGTGCGAGATAATGGCAAAAGTGCGGCGCTTGGCCACCTCCTGCAGATAAGGAGACAACGTCATAATTAAATCTTCTTTTATAAGCGCGGCAGCACGCCACGCATCATGGAATACGAAATTGCGGCTATTTTACCCATCAACGGGGGGCAGGCAATCATTGTTTACACAGGAGCTGCTCCAGTTCGCTTAATGACGAGACGGTCCAGGTCGGCTCGATGCCTTCCGGCTGCACGCGGCCGTGCGCATTTAACCAGACGGTCGACAGACCGGACCTGATGCCGCCAAGAATATCGGACTCTGCGGTATCCCCTACCATCAGCACGCGGTCGCGGTCAGGGTTGCCGGCCTTCGCCAGCGCGTAATCAAAAATACGCGGGTCCGGCTTCGGCACGCCCACCTCTTCGGAGATCACCAGCGCGTCAAAATGATCCCGCAGGCCGGTGCGCTCGAGGCGGATCTGCTGCAGCGCGGTAAAGCCGTTGGTGATAATCCCGAGCTTCGCCTTGCCTTTAAGTGAATCCAGCAGGGAAACTGCGCCAGGCAATGGCGCGCAGATATCCGCCATGGCGTTCAGGAAGGCATCGTTCAGCGCCCCCGGGCTCACGTTCAGGCGTTCGGCCCACACGTCGAAGCGCTGGTGCTGCAGTTGTAACGCGGTGATGGCCCCATTCTGGTAATCCACCCACAGCGGCTTGTTCACCGCCTGATAGTCCTGAAAATCTTCAGCGGTGAAGGTCACGCTATAGTCGAGAAACATCCGCTGTAGGCCGCCGAATGAGTCAAACGTAAACAGCGTTTCGTCGGCATCAAAGAAAATCCAGTCCCATTTCATCGTTACAACCTTATTATTTGTTATCCAATCGGCAGAGCCATAATGATGGCGTCTTCACGTCCCTCTGCAGTGGGGTAGTAGTTACGGCGGATTGTCGCCTCGTTAAAGCCTAAGCTTTCATAGAGCGCGATGGCGGCGACGTTCGACGCGCGCACCTCCAGCCACAGGGTGAAAACGTCACGGGTTTCGAGCGCCCGAATGAGGTGCTCGAGCAGTTCTCTCCCCAGCCCACGGCGCTGAAACGCAGGATCAACCGCAATGTTAAACAGCGTCGCTTCATCAAGAACGACCTGGGTAATCGCAAACGCCGCCATTTTGCCATCGACGTCCATGCGGTAGTTCAGATACCGTTCGCCCTGGTTGCTGGCGAAGGTTTTTTCGCTCCACGGAAAGGCGTGGGCGCGTTTTTCAATCTCGAATGCCGTCGTCAGATCAGGCGTCGTGAGGGAAGAAATCGTGTTCATATTCGCAGATTTGTTGCCATAGCGCGCGACGCGCGTTTGGGTCGGCCTTCAGTTCGTCAAGCGCTGGCGAGGAGATTTGGCTCCCCTGCAGAGAGGTCGCGTCCGTCTCACCCAAACGCCAGCTGTTGCAGCGGCTGTCAGGGGGGAGCATCGCTACCCGATCTGGTGTTAGCGGTAAAACCTGATCGGACGTCAGCTTCAGGCTGCGAAGGACATCACCGATAAGGGGTTCATTCAGGGCAGGCATTTCCTCCGCCACCATCACCAGGCGCACGTGCGCAGGGATGGAGATGGCGATTTCGCCCTGCAACGCCGTCGGGCGACGCAAGGCCCACTGGGTAATGCCCAGCTGCTGCAACTGCCAGTCTCGTCGGGATGTCATAGGGAAAACTCCTGTCTCTCAGGCGCGCAAATATAGCAAATGTGTCGAAAGTGCGCCATCTACCTACTATAATCCCCGCCTGAGTTTATTGAGGAACAATTCATGTCTGCATTTACCCCGGCAAGTGAAGTCTTGCTGCGCCACAGTGATGATTTCGAACAAAGCCGTATTCTGTTTGCCGGAGATATGCAGGATGACCTGCCTGCGCGTTTCGACTGTGCTGAAAGCCGTGCCCACACCCAGTACTACCACCACTGGCAGGTGCTGAGCCGCCAGATGGGCGAGCGCGCGCGCTTTAGCCTGGTGGCGGAGCAGAGCGATGTTGCCGACTGCGATACGCTGATCTACTACTGGCCGAAGAACAAGCCGGAAGCGCAGTTCCAGCTGATGAACCTGCTCTCCCTGCTGCCGGTCGGCTGCGATATCTTCGTGGTCGGTGAGAACCGCAGCGGTGTGCGCAGTGCTGAACAGATGCTGGAAGACTACGCGCCGCTGAACAAAGTCGACAGCGCCCGCCGCTGTGGCCTGTACCACGGTCGTCTGGAAAAACAGGCAACCTTCGATGCCGAAGCCTTCTGGGGCGAGTACGAGCTTGACGGCCTGACCATCAAAACCCTCCCGGGCGTGTTCAGCCGCGACTATCTGGACGTGGGAAGCAAGCTGCTGTTATCTACCCTGACGCCGCACACTAAGGGCAAAGTGCTGGACGTGGGCTGCGGCGCGGGCGTGCTGTCAACGGTGCTTGCCAGCCATTCGCCTAAAGTGCGTTTAACCTTGTGTGACGTCAGCGCCCCGGCGGTGGAAGCCAGCCGCGCAACGCTCGCCGCAAACGGCATTGAAGGCGACGTGGTTGCCAGCAACGTCTTCTCCGACGTCACCGGGCGCTTCGACATGATCATCTCCAACCCGCCGTTCCACGACGGTATGGAAACCAGCCTGGAAGCGGCACAAACGCTGATCCGTGGCGCAACCCGTCACCTTAACAGCGGCGGCGAGCTGCGTATCGTCGCGAACGCCTTCCTGGCCTACCCGAAAGTGCTGGATGAAACCTTCGGCTTCCACGAGGTGATCGCCCAGACTGGCCGTTTCAAAGTGTACCGCACCGTGATGACGCGTCAGGCGAAGAAATAATTCGCCATGTAATGCAGGCCGGATAAGCGCCAGCGCCATCCGGCAAGCAGGCGTTTCAGTTCCGGCCATTTTTGCAGCAATCAATAAAACGTGCGCACTTTTCTGTTGACGTAAAGCTGAAAACATCTAGAATGCGCCTCCGTGGTTACGATACTTTTACAGTGTCGATGGTATGCGAAGGTGGCGGAATTGGTAGACGCGCTAGCTTCAGGTGTTAGTGTCCTTACGGATGTGGGGGTTCGAGTCCCCCCCCTCGCACCATAAATCACGTTGATATTGCTCGCACTGGGCGAAGGTGGCGGAATTGGTAGACGCGCTAGCTTCAGGTGTTAGTGTCCTTAGGATGTGGGGGTTCGAGTCCCCCCCCTCGCACCAACGAGGCGATATCAAAATAGTAAGATGACTGTGCGAAGGTGGCGGAATTGGTAGACGCGCTAGCTTCAGGTGTTAGTGTCCTTACGGATGTGGGGGTTCGAGTCCCCCCCCTCGCACCAATTATCTTGCTTCTCTCCTGTCGTTTTCCTGTAGTGCCTCATTTTTCCCTGTTACTTCAAACTCATCAGTATCACCAGTATTCCGCTGACCAGCGCGACGCATGATGGCAATAACACAAAATGCCGCAACTGCTTATGCCAAATCATCGCAGACGTCACCAGCAATCCTGACACAATGATGGCTTTCCAGATATCGATAGAGAGATCGGCAAACATCAGACCGCCAAGTATTGCCCCCGGCAGTAATACCCCCCAACCACTTCCCAGCGCCCTGTGCAACATGATCCGCCCTTTCAAACCGATAATGATAACCAATATCATATGATATAAATTATCATTTGTCAGCTCGCACCGTTAAAATCCCGCGACCTTTACCTTTCCCATAATGACAGCAAATGTGTAAGGTGATAAATTGCTCACCTGTTAACTTCCTATAAAGTTTATCTGATAATTACAATTCAATTTTTTTGCTTTCACTATCCCAGAACAACACCTATTTATCTGTTTTAATTAAATATTATTAAAAAAGCACGAATATGACATCACAATCCTGGCGGTCTTTGGTCAATAGCAAATATCAATTATCTTTACGTTTATTTCTTTTTCTGAACGCAATATCTGCGCTGTTCTCGGTAACAAACCCGCTCTATTCCGTGCGCGTATTATCTGTTCCGCTGTTTGCCGTGTTTACGCTAAGTGCGGGCCTGCTCATCTGGCACGGAAAGGACGGCACGCGAAAAATAAATATTCCCATCGTTTCGGCCATCTTCGGTATTTTATGGGCCTGGCAGATCGCCTCTAAATTCTCGTTAATTACTCACGATCGGGCGACATATTTGAACATGGCGCTGTTGACGGTGCTCTTTATTGGTTCGCTGGCGTTTGCCAGCAATATCAAAGCCTTCACGCTGCATTCACTGCCTGCATTTATTGTTTGCCTGTGGCTCGGCGATCCGGATAGCTGGTTAAGGATGATCTACTCTTTTGCGCTTCCCGTGGTGGCGATTGGCATTCATCACGTCCTGCAAAGACGCAACGACCGGTTCGCACAGGAGTTGCTCTCCCGCCTGCTGGAAGAACGAGAAACGCTTACCGACCTCAGCATGATGGACCCGCTTACCGGCCTTTATAATCGCCGCGGCCTGCAGAGTCGGCTGGATAACCTGCCAACGGTGGAGAACGGCGAGCACTTTGTGCTGCTGCTGGATATTGACCATTTCAAAGCGTACAACGACCACTACGGCCATATGATGGGGGATCAGGCGTTGATCCGCGTCTCTGCCGCCATTCGGGATGCCGTCCGTTCGCGTGATATCGTTGCGCGCTTCGGCGGCGAAGAGTTTATGGTGCTGCTGACGAATATCTCGCTGGAACATGCCCGCCAGACCGCAGAGCAGATCCGGCAGAAAGTGTATGATTTGAAAATCCCACATATGTTCAACGAAAGCGTCGCGACCAACGTCACCATCAGCATCGGCATCGCGATTTACGAGGGTGACGACGTTGAGCGTGCGCTGGAAAAAGCTGATAAAGCCCTCTACGAAGCGAAGCATATGGGACGCAACAGCATCCTGCTCAGCGACGAATTGCAGGCGATATAAACGCAGCGTCATGCATCAGGGACAAAAGGCTTGCTATCGAAATGAGCAATAGTTAGGATTGGCAATCATTATCATTTAGATTTCTATCCAAACTATGGCCACACGTACCGTACAAGCCGTTGAACCTCTCCTCTGGCGAGCCAGTCTCTCCACGGGGAACGTTACGCTTGCGGACGCCATTCGCGACAAGATTGCAGAAACCCGAGCCCATCTGCTGGATTTTATCAAGCTTGATGAAGCTCACCCGCACGCTGCGATGACGCTTTCCCAATGGCAGCGTTCTACAGAACTGCAGTCGCTGCTGGCCACCTATTCAGACCACATCTATCGCAACCAGCCGACGCTTGCGCGGGAAAATAAACCGCTGATCTCGCTTTGGGCACAGTGGTATATCGGCTTGATGGTTCCTCCCCTCATGCTGGCCTTGTTAACCCAGAACAGCATGCTGGATCTCTCGCCGGATTATTTTCACGTCGAATTTCATGAAACCGGGCGCGCAGCCTGCTTCTGGATTGACTTACACGAAGACCGGGACGCCAGCCTGCTTTCTGCTCAGGAACGTATGGAGCGACTCGTTACCCACGCGCTGGTTCCCGTAGTTGACGCGCTGGAAGCGACGGGAGAGATAAACGGTAAGCTTATCTGGAGCAATACCGGATATTTGATCCACTGGTATCTGACGGAGATGAAACCGCTGCTGGGCGATGAGAAGGTTGATGCGCTGCGCCAGTCCTGTTTCTTCGCAAAACAGCTTTCGGATGGGCGGGATAACCCCTTATTCCGTACCGTCGTCCCGCGTGACGGCCTTCTGGTGCGCCGTACCTGCTGTCAGCGCTATCGCCTGCCGGACGTGCAGCAGTGCGGGGATTGCACGCTGAAGTAGTGCCGTTAATTGCCCGGTGGCGCTTCGCTTGCCGGGCCTACAAACACTGGCCCGGCCTGATGCCCTCACCCTGTCCCTCTCCTACAGGGAGAGAGAACAAACACTAAAAACGGCAACATGAGTTGCCGTTTTGCTTTTACCTAGGCTACCTGCTGATTTTCCTCTTCCGCGTTACGCTGCGCTTCTTCCGCTTCCTGCTCCAGCAGCTGCTTCTCGTACACTTTAAAGAACGGGAAGTAGATTATTGCCGACACGCAGGCCAGAACCACCACCAGAATAGCCGCACGGAAATCCCAGCCCAGCGCCCACGCTGCGCCTATCGGAGCCGGTGCCGTCCACGGCACAACGGAGATCACGCGACCAATCAGATCCAGCTTCATCACTCCCCATGCCAGCACGGCGTTAACCATTGGCGCCAGCAGGAACGGAATAAAGAATACCGGGTTCATTACAATCGGCGTACCAAAGATGACGGGTTCGTTGATGTTAAAGAAGCTTGGTACCACGCTCAGACGGCCTATCGAACGCAGATGAGCAGAGCGGCTGCGCAGGTAGCAGATCACTAGCCCCATCGTCGCCCCCGAACCACCGATAACAATGAAGAATGTCCAGAATGCTTCCATAAAGATGTGCGGCAGCGGCTGGCTGGCAGCCAGCGCGGTCTGGTTTGCGCCGAGGTTAGTCAGCCAGAACATCTGCAGCATGCCGGAGACAATTGCCGCCCCGTGGATCCCCGCGAACCACAGCAAATGACCAATCAGCACGGCCAGCAGGATCGCAGGCAGCGAGTCCGCAGCGGATACCAGTGGTTTGAATACCGACATAATCGCCTGCGGGATCAGCATGCCAAACTGAGACTGAATCAGCAGGCTCAGCGGATAAAGCGTCAACACCACCACCAGCACCGGGATCAGCAGATCAAAAGAGTTTTTGATCATCGGCGGAACCTGGTCCGGTAGCCGAATACCGATGTTGTGCGCTTTCAGAAAACGCATCATCTCTACGCAATAGATCGCAACCAAAATCGCGGTAAAGATCCCCGTCCCGCCCAGGCTGTCTACCGGCAAAGCGCCTTTTGTTTTCGGCGCGGCGACCAGCAGAAATGCCATCAGCGACAGCATGGCGCACATGAAGGGATCGAGCTGATGCGACTTCACATAATGTTTGCCAAGGTTATAGGCGATAGCCGCACAAATATAAATGGACATGATGCCCATCGTCATATCAAACGGCGTCAGGATCTGGCCCTCAAATTGCTTCGCCATATCCAGCCAGGCGCGGGCAAAGCCCCAGGTAGTATCGGGCGAGAAAGGAGGGTAAGCAAACACCAACAGGAACGAGCCCACAATCATAAACGGCATCGCGGAGATGAACCCATCGCGGATTGCCATAACATGACGCTGGGAGGAGATCCGCCCGGCAATCGGGCTGACGTAATTCTCAACAAAACGAAATATCAGATTAAACGCAGCATGGTTGGCAGACATAGCAGATCTCCTGTCAGACGTTCGTTACAGGCGTTTTCACGCCACACGTTGTTCCATAAATCAGCTTCACAACCTTGCTGGCTCGTGTACCAGCGGTACTGCTCAGACGGAATGGTTTCATAATTTGCTCTTATTATTGGATACAGGGGACGTTACGTACTCAGTATTAATCGGCGCATCACGCTCTGCAACCGGTTACTGTAACCGGTTTCTGTGAATGTGAAGGCGATCCAGAAATCGGCGGAGCGGGATATTTGTTACCGAAGAGATATTTACAGAGCATAATTTCTTATGACAGATTACGCAGGATATTTGTCAGGAGGAAACAATGAGTTTGCAGTCTGTACAGCAGTTTTTTACCGACAACGCGCCGGACATTGAAATTATTGAGCTTAGTCAGAGTACCGCAACCGTTGCGCTGGCCGCTGCCGCTCATTGCGTTGAGCCAGGGCAAATAGCAAAGACGCTGTCACTTAAGGTCAAAAATGAGGTTATCCTGGTGGTCGCGAAGGGCGATGCGCGTCTGGATAACAAAAAACTGAAAGATACCTTTGGTGCAAAAGCCCGCATGCTGAGCAGCGATGAGGTAGTGACCATTACCGGCCATCCTGTCGGCGGCGTCTGCCCGTTCGGACTGGAAAACCCGCTTTCGGTATTTTGCGACATCTCTCTGAAACAGTACGCTGAGGTGCTGCCTGCAGCAGGCGCCATTCACAGTGCCGTTCGCATTTCACCGGATCGGATGGCGGAGCTGACGTCCGCCAGGTGGGTAGATGTCTGTATTTGATTGAAGCGCCAGACCTGGCTGGCGCATCAACGCGAGGCTAGAGGAATGCTGGCGTGCTTAACAAGGGAGCACGCGACTCTCTTGTCGGAAGGTGCGTAATAATATCCGCCGCGTCGAGTAGCCCGACGTCAGAATTTACCCCCAGTTTGACCATCGCATTAAACTTATGTGCCCGGATAGTCTTAATGTTACGCTCAAGCTGTGCAGCAATTTCGGGGATGGAGTAGCCCGAAGACATATAACGCAATATCGCCCGCTCTGTGGGGCTTAACATCCTGTTCTGGTTCACATACAGATGGTTCAGCATATTGTCGTTTATTCGAAGCGTCTCACTCAGCAATGCCACCATCTCTTCCTGTAAGTGATCAAGCGACACCGATTTACTGATAATGCCGTGCAGGCGCGAAGGCGAAAGATGGCTTATCAACCGCGCTTCCACTTCATCAGACGCCAACACAATGCGCTGAATATCCCCATGCGTAAATGCCAGGTCTCGCAGGTAGGCCAAACAGTTTCTCCGTTCCTGACGCGAATCGGACAGTGAATAGATCACCGAGAAAAACGAGATGTGAGGAAGTACCGCCTTGAAGCTATCGAACTGAGTAAACAGGTGCAGCTTGTAATGACTCAGCTTTGGCATAGCAAAGAGGTGCTGCAGCCCTACGGCACTCATAGCGCAATTTTCGATGACGGCGATATGTCTTGTTGAATCGGTTTTTTCCATTCCTCGTACTCTCCATAGGCTGAGATTAAGCTCAGTTCTCTCATTCCCTGTGTACTGCTGATCCAGGCATACATATCGGCATTACTTCGTAGCGATAACCGGCGCATCGCGCTGTTTTTTTGCGCACTGATCGTTTTGTTGCTCTTCTTAAGCAAGGTGGCAATTTGGTTAATTCCCCACCCTTTACCCAGCAGGCGCAACACCTTGCGTTCGGACTGTGTAAGCGCAATAAAATGCTCGCTCTCATCCTCAGAGTTTTGGGGCTCTGGCTGCAGTAACGTCTGGCTGATACGCTCAGCCCGCTCGCTCCCTGCGCGAATAGCGTTAATCACGCCTTCTATTGGCTCCATATCCGAAAGTAACGTACTTTCCGGGCGCATGAGTAGCTCAACGGCAATGGGATAAAGGGGGCGAGAAACTAAAAATATCCAGTGAATATCACGGTATTGATTCAATAAACCATAATACTCTTCGAGCGTGCCCCGCGGGTTCCGGTAATCACCAGAAACATCCGCAATGATTACCTCAGCGCGGCGCAGCTGAAGCAAGGTTAACTCTTGTAACGAGCGGCAATAGCTCAATTCAAACTCAGGAAAATGGCGCGACATAACACCACCCAACCCGTTTTGCATAACGGGTATCCTGCTGATCACCACTCCGTGTTTACCATTCGCTGGCAACATAGACCCTCCGTGTCCATTTTTAATTTATTCAGTAGCCTTCTAATACTTCAAGGCGTAATGTGTTTTTGTCCCTGGGAGTAAACCGATTAATTCAAGCTGAAAATAAGATTATTTAATGATTTAAGAATCGCCCAAAACAGGCTTAATATCTCATAAAGGACAATTAATTTTAATTCAAACTACCTTAAAAGAATGAAAATATAAATTTAGAAAAACTTAATAAAAATTATATATATTTAGAACTTAAAAATTCACAAGGTTGATAATTAAAAAGGCTATCACCGCCAGCCAGGCTGCTGCTGTTTGCACAAATCTTGATCTGACCCAGAGCAACGGACACCGGACTTTGTGTTAAAAGTAAACATTACGGGCCATCAGGCAAGCCATCCATCTTCTTTCAGGGCAAGACATGCAGGCAGAACGGTCAATGCAGCGTGCAGCAACGCGGCTATGTATTCAGTGCGGGCTTTTTCTGCTCCAGCATGGGGCCGAAAGCGCGCTCGTCGAAGAGCTTTCTACACGGCTGGGGCTGGCGCTGGGTATGGATAGCGTCGAAAGCGCCATCTCATCAAACGCCATTGTGCTAACCACGATTAAAGAGGGCCAGTGCCTGACCTCCACGCGCAAGAATCACGATCGTGGCATCAATATGCACGTAGTGACCGAGGTGCAACATATTGTCATTCTGGCCGAACATAAACTTCTCGACCTCAAAGAAATTGAAAAGCGCTTTAATCAAATCAAACCATTGCGCTATCCGCGCTGGCTGGTCGTGCTTATGGTGGGGCTGTCGTGCGCCTGCTTTTGCAAGCTCAATCAGGGCGGCTGGGACGGCGCTGTCATTACCTTTTTCGCCAGCAGCATCGCCATGTATGTTCGCCAGATGCTGACGCACCGACAGCTGCACCCGCAGATCAACTTCTGTATTACCGCCTTTGTGGCGACCACGGTTTCTGGCCTGCTCTTGCGCCTGCCGCAGTTTGCCAATACGCCAACCGTGGCCATGGCCGCCAGCGTGCTCCTGCTGGTGCCGGGCTTCCCGCTGATTAACGCCGTTGCCGACATGTTCAAAGGGCACATTAACACCGGCCTGGCGCGCTGGGCGATTGCCAGCCTGCTGACGCTGGCAACCTGTATCGGCGTGGTTATGGCGATGACGCTGTGGGGGTTACGCGGATGGGCATAGTGGAATTTCTGTTTGCACTGGCGCAGGACATGGCTCTGGCCGCCATTCCCGCCGTCGGTTTTGCGATGGTCTTCAACGTGCCGCAGCGCGCGCTTCCGTGGTGTGCTCTGCTGGGCGCGATTGGCCACGGATCGCGAATGGTCATGATGACCGCCGGCTTTAACATCGAATGGTCGACATTTATGGCCTCCATGCTGGTCGGGAGTATTGGCATCCAGTGGTCGCGCTGGTATCTGGCGCACCCAAAGGTGTTTACCGTCGCCGCCGTTATTCCCATGTTTCCGGGGATCTCAGCCTATACGGCGATGATTTCCGCGGTGAAAATCAGCCATTTCGGCTACAGTGAGCCGCAAATGATCCTCCTGCTGAGCAATTTTTTAAAAGCCTCATCCATTGTCGGCGCGCTCTCTATCGGGCTGTCGATCCCCGGCTTATGGTTATACCGTAAACGCCCGCGCGTTTGATATTTAACGACGCCGGGGATAATCTCCCCCATTCCGTTTGGTGACGATAAGGAAAGGATGTGGCTAACCCTGGCAGCGAACTCCCCGACCACAATGAAGGCTCCAGCCTGAAAGAGACCATTTTCCAGAGCGCTATCGCCCTGTTTGCCGAATACGGGCTGAACGGCGCGCGCATGGAGCAAATAGCCGAGAAAGCAGGCACCACCAAACGGATGGTGGTGTACCACTTTAAGAATAAAGAAAACCTCTATCTGCTGGCGCTGGAGTATGTGTATACCCAAATCCGCGCCAGTGAAAAACAGCTAAGCCTGGCAGGAATGCCACCCGTCGAAGCGCTGGTGCATCTGGTGGAAGCCACGTTTGACTACCACGCCGATCACCCTGACTACATCCGCATCATCTGCATGGAGAACATGCAGCGCGGCCGCTTTATGCAGCAGTCCAGCTATCTGCGCCAGGTGAACCGCAGCGCGCTTGAACTGCTCGAAGATATCCTGCAGCGTGGGAAAGAAAAACAGCTGTTTAACCAAACGGTGGATGCCCGCGATCTCCACCGCCTAATCAGCAGCTTTAGCTTCCACTACGTGGCCAACAGCTACACCTTTACGCTGCTGTTTGAAGAGGGTGCGGATGAGCAGGCGCAACGTCAGCACTACCGGAAAATGGCGGTCCAGGTGGCACTCCGCTACACCTGCCCATAAAATAGCTTGCAATTATATCGTGCACTATCTATATTCATTCCATGAACGCAAAAACAAACGACACCAACGCGGCGCTTCTGCTGGATAACCAGCTCTGTTTTGCCCTCTACTCGGCAAACCTGGCGCTTAACAAGCTGTACCGGCAGCTGCTGGCACCGCTGAACCTGACCTATCCGCAATACCTGGTCATGCTGGTGCTGTGGGAGCAGGATGACGTGACGGTGTCGGACATTGGTGAACGGCTGTTTCTGGACTCCGCCACGCTGACGCCGCTGTTAAAGCGTCTGGAAAGCGCAGGGCTGATCGCCCGCCACCGCTCCCGTAAGGACGAACGTCAGGTCGCGGTCACCCTTACCGATGCGGGGCGTGCCCTTCAGCAGCAGGCGACGGGCATTCCGCACGCCGTGGGATGTGCAGCCCAGTGCGATACCGACACGATGCTGACACTCAAGCAGCAGCTCGAACATTTGCGTCACCAGCTTCACCGCGCGTAAAGCTATACTTTACGCGTTATTATTATCCATAAACATCGCGCGCTATTTAATAGCACGCATAAAAGTAAGATGAGGAACCTGCCATGTCTTTAGAAAAAGTTGTTTACACCGCCAAAGCAAAAGCAACCGGAGGCCGTGATGGCCGCGCCACCTCTTCCGATGGCGTACTGGACGTTAAGCTGGGCGTGCCGAAGGAGATGGGCGGCATGGGTGGCGACGTCACCAACCCGGAACAGCTGTTTGCTGCCGGCTACTCCGCCTGCTTCCTGGGTGCCATGAAGTTTGTGGCGGCTCGCGACAAATTCTCCCTGCCAAAAGACGCGTTTATCGAAGGCGAAGTGGGTATCGGCCCGCTGCCAACCGGTTTTGGTATCGAAGCGAAGCTGAACATTCACGTGGAAGGGATGGACGCAGCCGAAGCGAAAAAGCTGGTGGATGCGGCACACATCGTTTGCCCGTACTCCAACGCCACCCGCGGCAATATCGACGTGACGCTGAACATCATCGCGTGATAAATGCCTGATGGCGCTGTGCTTATCAGGCCTACAATTGTAGCCCCGGTAAGCGCAGCGTCACCGGGGAAATCCCCTCCATTCCCTCCTCCTCTCTGTGCTACCATAAGCCGATATCACGCCCGTAGTAACCCAGTAGAGAAAGCATTATGTCCTCCAGAATCCTGACCACCAGCATTGCTGGCATTGATGCCTTTATGCGCGACCCTCGCGGTGTGTTGACCCACGCCGAAGGCGGTACGCTCGCGGTATTTGCCGACAACGCGCCGGCGTTTTACGCGATCACGCCCGAGCGTCTGGCACAGCTTCTGGATATCGAGGCGCGGCTGTCGCGTCCGGCAAGCGACGTCACGCTGGATAACCAGTTCTTTGACGAGCCGGGTAGCGCGCCCGTCGCCGTGCCAATGGGCAAATTCCCGATGTACGCAGGCTGGCAGCCGGACGCCGATTTCCAGCGCCAGGCGGCGCTGTGGGGCATTGCGCTCGCGCAGCCGGTCACCCCCGAAGAGCTGGCGGCCTTCACCGCTTACTGGCAGGCGGAAGGGAAAGTGTTCCACCACGTTCAGTGGCAGCAAAAGCTCGCGCGCAGCATTCAAATCAACCGCGCCAGCAACAACGGCCAGCCCAAGCGCGATATCAACGCGTTTTCAGAACCGGATAAACAGATCCCTAACGGATTCCGAGGTGCGAAATGAAAAACGTCGGCGACCTGATGAAACGTCTGCAAAAAATGATGCCAGCCAACGTGAAGCCCGCGTTCACTACCGGTGAGGAGCTGCTGGCGTGGCAAAAAGAACAGGGCGAGATCCGTGCCGCCGCCCTTGCCCGTGAAAACCGGGCGATGAAAATGCAGCGCACCTTTAACCGTTCGGGCATTCGACCGCTGCATCAGAACTGTTCCTTCGACAACTATAGGGTCGAATCGCAGGGACAGATGAACGCCCTCAGCCAGGCCCGCCAGTACGTAGATGAGTTCGACGGCAATATCGCCAGCTTTATCTTCAGCGGCAAGCCCGGCACCGGCAAAAACCACCTCGCAGCCGCTATCTGCAACGAGCTGCTCCTGCGCGGGAAATCGGTGCTGATCATCACCGTGGCCGATATCATGTCCGCCATGAAAGACACCTTCAGCAACCGCGAAACCAGCGAAGAACAGCTGCTTAACGACCTGAGCAACGTCGACCTGCTGGTCATCGACGAGATCGGCGTGCAGACCGAATCCCGCTACGAAAAAGTGATCATCAACCAGATCGTCGATCGGCGCTCCTCGTCGAAACGCCCCACCGGCATGCTGACGAACCACAATATCGACGAGATGACCCGTCTGCTGGGAGAGCGCGTGATGGATCGCATGAAGCTCGGCAACAGCCTGTACGTTATCTTCGACTGGGACAGCTATCGCAGCCGCGTCACCGGCAAAGAGTATTAAGAAAGTTCCAGGAATCGCGCGCGGCGCGGAGGTATATACTGGAACCACTTCCGGCCCAAAACGGACCTTATTGAGTAAGCCATGATGAAAAAACAGTTACTTATCAGCACACTTTTCGGCGCACTGCTGGCAACCAGCGCGGCGCAGGCGGCCTCCTGGCAGGAGTCGCTTTCCAGCGCAGCAAGCGAATTAACCAAAGAGAGCGGCAGTTCTCAGGGTGGGCTGTCGGCTTCCTCCCTTACCAGCCTGCTGGGTAACAGCTCCCAGAGCCTGAGCGCGGGCACAATGAACAACGCGGCGGGCATTCTGGAATACTGCGCGAAGCAGAAGCTGGCCTCCGTGACCGATACCCAGAACATCAAAAATCAGGTGCTGGGTAAGCTGGGTCTGGATACGCAGGAACAAAAAGCGGATACCAATTACATGGACGGTATTCAGGGCCTGCTCAACGCGCAAAATGGCCAGCAGCTTAACCTGAGCACGCTCGGCAACTCCTCTCTGGCGAAACAGGTGAAAACCAAAGCCTGCGATCTGGTGCTGAAACAAGGCGTTAATTTCCTCTCCTGATCCTCCCCATTTTTTGCCACAACACGCCGCGTTTATTGCGATAGTCTTGCAACGCGGCGTGAGAGGCGTGTTTTACCCCCCTGCCACCCTCTCAGCCTGTGCATGCCAGGATGCGACCGCCTTCAAAAAATCGATTTTATAAACCAAATCCTAACAACTGCACACTTTTGTGACGCTAAAATTGCAGCTAAACGACATCGCCATTACATTGTGTTACCCAAAAAATAATCAGTAGCCAGCTAACCGTCTGGCGTCATGAGGATATGCTGTTGTCAGAATTAATGTCCCTTATCCTTTTTCTGGCTTCCATCGGCGTTTACGCCTGGAAAGCCGGCCGTAACACCTGGTGGTTTGTCGCCACGCTGGTGGTACTCGGCATTTTTATTGTTTTAAACATTACCCTGTACGCCAGCGATTACTTCACCGGAGACGGTATTAACGATGCGGTGCTCTATACCCTCACCAACAGCCTGACGGGTGCAGGAGTTAGTAAGTACATACTTCCTGGCCTGGGACTTGTCGTGGCGCTGGTCGCTATTTTTGGCACGCTTGCCTGGGTGCTACGCCGCCGCCGTCATCATCCACATCATCACGGCTACAGCCTGCTGGCGCTGTTCCTGGCGCTGGCGTCCGTTGATGCCAGCCCGGCATTCCACCAGATCACCGAGCTGGTCAAATCCCAGTCGCGCGACGGCGACCCCGATTTCACGGCGTACTACAAAGAGCCGGCGAAGAAGATAGATAACCCGAAGCTCAACCTGGTCTATATCTACGGCGAGAGCCTGGAGCGCACCTATTTTGATAACGATGCTTTCCCGAACCTGACGCCCGATCTCGGCGCGCTGAAAGACCAGGGTCTCGACTTTAGCAAGACCATGCAGTTACCGGGTACCGATTACACCATCGCCGGCATGGTCGCCTCCCAGTGCGGTATCCCGCTGTTCGCGCCGTTTGAAGGCAACGCATCGGCGTCGATGTCGAGCTTCTTCCCGCAGAATATCTGCCTCGGCGATATCCTGAAAAACTCCGGCTACGAAAACTACTTTATGCAGGGCGCAAACCTGCGCTTTGCCGGCAAAGATGTGTTCCTGAAATCCCATGGATTTGACCATCTTTACGGCTCGGAAGAGTTAAAAACCACGGTTGCAGACCCCGCGTATCGTAACGACTGGGGCTTCTACGACGATACCGTGCTGGATGAAACCTGGAAAAAATTTGAAGAGCTGTCCCGCGCGGGCAAGCGTTTCTCCCTCTTTGCCCTGACCGTCGATACCCACCATCCGGACGGATTCGTCTCGCGCACCTGTAAGCGCAAAAACTACGACATCAAAGGTAAAAGCAATAAATCCTTCAGCGCCGTGACCTGCAGTCAGGAGCATATCGCCGCGCTCATTGAGAAAATCAAAGCCTCGCCGTATTTCAAAAACACGGTGATTGTCGTCTCGTCTGACCATCTGGCGATGAAAAACAGCGCCTGGGATGAACTAAACAAACTGGACCGCAGCAATCTGTTCTTCGTCATGCGCGGCGACAAGCCCCAGCAGGAGGTCATTGCCACCAAGCGTAACTCGATGGATAACGGCGCAACGGTGCTGGATATTCTGGGGGGCGACAACTTTATTGGCCTTGGCCGCAGCACGCTGTCAGGGCAGTCCCTGTCGGAAGTGTTCCTCAACATGAAGGAGAAAATCCTCGCGTGGAAGCCGGACATCATCCGCCTGTGGAACTTCCCGAAAGAGATGAAGGATTTCACCATCGATCGGGATAAAAACACGATCGCCTTCTCCGGCAGCCATTTCCGCCTGCCGCTGCTGCTGCGCGTATCCGACAACCGCGTCGAACCCCTGCCAGAGAGTGAATACTCTGCCCCGCTGCGCTTCCAGCTGGCCGATTTCGCCCCGCGCGATAACTTTGTCTGGATCGACAAGTGCTACAAAATGGGCCAGCTCTGGTCGCAGCCGCTGTCGCTCTCAACCGACTGGTGCGTCTCTCAGGGCCAACTCGGCGGGGAACAGACCGTTCAGCACGTCGACAGCGCGCAGTGGAAGGGTAAAACCGCGTTTAAGGATACGGTTATCGACACCGCTCGCTACCAGCGCAACGTCGATCTGCTGAAAATCGTCGACAACGATATCCGCTACAAGGCCGACAGCTTCATCTTCAACGTGGCCGGCGCGCCGGAAGAGGTTAAGCAGTTTAGCGGCATCTCTCGTCCTGAGTCCTGGGGACGCTGGTCGAACGCGCAGCTGGGTAACGAGGTGAAAATTGAGTACACCCACCCTCTGCCGGAAAAATTCGATCTGGTGATCACCGCCAGGGCCTATGGGCCAAACGCCAACCGGCCTATTCCGGTACGCGTCGGTGATAAAGAGCAGACGCTGACGCTTGGAAACGACGTCTCCACCACCACGCTGCATTTCGATAACCCGTCGCGCAGCAATACCCTGGTGATTGTGCCGCCCGATCCGCAGTCTTCCAACGAAGGCAATATTCTCGGTCACTCCCCGCGCCAGCTTGGCATCGGCATGGTCGAAATCAAAATCGTTAACAGCGAAAGCTAATCCCTCCGCCCGGCGTCCTGCCGGGCGAATTTTATAAAATATATAAACCTTTAATTCATTTATAAACCAGATTAAATCACCATATTTAATCTGGTTTTATCTATAAATATTCTTAATGAAGCCAAAAAAGTAGGATGCAATCCCGACAAATATTCTACGAGGTCACACGCAGTTCCATCATGTTAACGGGTTATAAATTCGAATCTATCCGGGCACTACACACGGAGCATGTTATTGCCTGGGAGATGCTCTCTACGGCAAAACCCCACGTCAATCTGGAGCACTACTTCGGCGCGATGTCTTTTTCTCAGCGAAAGCAGCACTTTTTTTCTCAGCTTCGTCATGCCATGTCATGCCGGGAGAACGGTAAATACTATCTGAATACCACCTCCGAACTGCTGCTGGAAGAGGACTTCATCGACAGGCTGATGATGGAAACGCCGCGCCCGGAGGATCTGGCGATTGAGCTGACCGACCTCGAGGAAATTGTCCAGCTCAGCCACGAACAAACCCGCGAGCTGCGCCTGCGGATTGCCTCTCTGCGCCAGCGCAAAATCGAGGTATGGGCCGATGACGTCTACGAAGCCATTCTGCCGAAGCTGCTGGCCTGCCGGTTTCTGTTCAACGGCATCAAGATCGACAAACACACCTTCTGGTCCGGACGAACGGAGCAAGAGCGTTTTCTGCAGCTCGCCCGCAACTGCAAAAAGCTTGCCGGCAAGGTGCTGATTGAAGGCATTGAAACCTTTGGCGACTACGCGCTGGCGCGGGCAAGCGTAGCCGATTACGGACAGGGTTACTTATGGAACAAGCAATGAATAGCTCCCTCAGCCGCGCCCAATTTCACATCATCATCCTGAGCGAAAACGCCTTTTTGTGGCTTGGCCTGAAAACGCTTATCGCGATGATGATGACGCCGCGCCCCGATATTTTTTGGATCAACAGCGTCAGCCCGGAAACGCTTTTACGCTTGCGCGAGCAGGTGATGAGAGATACCGCCGACAACAGCTGGCTGATATTCACCGACGAGCGCCGCATCAATGACGTTAGCGTTTACCTTCCCGCCGGGCGCGTCAGGATACTGGCCGACAACCTGTCAATTATTCAGCTCAGCCAGCGGTTACGTCAGGCGGACTTCAGCAACGACAGCCTTCCCGATGCCACGCTGACGCGCCAGGAGCTGCGGGTCTGCACGCTGCTTAGCAAAGGCATCAGCCTGGTGCGTATCGCGCAGCTGCTGAATAAATCCCCGAAAACGATTTACACCCACAAGCGTAACGCGATGAGCAAATTCCATTGCCACAACCTGGCGGAATTTCACCGCAAAATCTGCCTGCTGGAACAGCAGTCGTTCTATCTCTGATTTGTCATTCTGGAAATAAGATCATGAAATTACTCCCCACGCTTTTTACCGGTGCTCTTGTTCTGCTTCCCGTTACCGCCATGTCCGCAGAAACCGCGACGGCAACCATGCATGTAACGCTGGAAGTGGTGAAGTCCTGTACGCTGAAGGCCAACGATTTGAGCTTCTCACGCCACAGCTCTGATGAAGCGGGTGAAATTCAGGCCAGCACGCAGCTCAACGTCACCTGCACCAACGGCACGCCTTTTACCCTCTCTGCCTACAGCAGCGACAACAGCGACAGCGGGACCTTCTGGCTGAAACCTGAGAACAACGGCTCTGGCGCGCAGAGCATTGCGTGGAAACTTTACGCCGACGAGAACAAGCAGACCCAGGTGACCAACAGCCAGGGCCTCACCGGCACCGGTAACGGCCAGGAGCAGAGCGAAACCCTGTATGGCGTGATAGAAGCCGGCGCGCTTGCCGCCGCGCAGGCCGGGACGTACACCGACGACGTTACGCTGAATCTGGTCTATTAATCATGCGTCGGCCTTATCTTCTTCCCCTTCTTTGGCTGTTGGCCTTGCTGCTGCTCTCGCGCTATACCCTGGGGGCTACGCTGCAGGTTGCCCCCGTCACTCTGGATCTGGAGAGCAATCAGCGGGCCACGGCGCTCTATCTCACTAACAGTGGCGATACCCACATCCACGCGCAGATCCGCGTCTATGACTGGACGCAGGCCAACGGTAAAGATGTTCTGACGCCGACAGATGAGATCGTCAGCAGCCCGGCAATGACGGCGCTTGCCCCAGGCCAGCAGCAGCTGATCCGCATTATTGTTCTGCAGCCCGGCGCGCGTCAGCAGGAGCAGAGCTACCGCCTGGTCATTGATGAGCTGCCCTCCCATAACGCGCAAACCCGCGAGCGTAACGCGGTGCATTTCCTCCTGCGCTACTCAATCCCGGTGTTTATTGCCGGCACGCAGCGTGACGCCAGCAGCGACGGCGATCTGAACTGCGAACAGCTGACAACGCCTGGGGCAATTCAGTGTTACAACGCGGGAGAACAGCATGTTCGTCTCAGTAACGTACAGGCTCTGACCGCCGATGGGCAGGTTGCAGAAACCGTGAAAGGACTGGCGGGATATGTACTGCCGGGACAGAAATACGTCCTCCCGCTCGGGCAGCACGCGCGCCGTACGCTCAGCTCGCTGCGCGTTTATCTCAATGAAAACCGTCATGCCAGCCAGATTTCCCTGCATCCTGCCACTGCTCGCCGTTCTGCTCTGGATGCCGCTCATGCTAACGGCCCGCGCTGAGCCTGCCGAAGCCTCCACGCAGTGGCTGGCCATTACCGTCAATCACTCACCGCGCGACGGGCTGTGGGCCTGTCGCGTGGAGGGTGATGCCCTGTGGGTGACGCGCCGCGATGCGAAAACGCTGGGGCTGCGTACCGCGAAAGGACGCAGTGAATGGGTGAATCTCTCTGCCCAGCCGGGGCTGCAGGTCAGCCTTGATACGCTCGCCCAGCAGGTTGTTATCACCGCTACCGTAAGGGCGCTCGACGGCCAGCAGCATTTGGTCAGTGAAGCGCCGGTGCAGCAGCACCGCTATCCTCAGGCGAAGGCGATCGGCGCCGTAAGCCTTGCGTACTCTCTTTATGCCCGCGATAGCCCCGGCCAGAAGCAGGCCAGCGCGTTCACCACGCTTACCGCATCCGGCGCGCTGCCGGGCATCCTGAGCAGCAGTTTTTCCAGCCGCGCAGGGAACGAGATCGGCTCAGAGCAATCAAGCCACACGCGTCTTGAAACGCGCTGGGAGTGGGATTATCCGTCATCACTCATGAGCCTGGCGCTGGGCGACAGCGTGACCACCGGCACAGGCTGGAGCCGCCAGGTGCGCTTCGGCGGGCTTCATCTTGCACGTAATTTTCAGCTCAACCCGCAGCTCAACACCGCCCCCCGCACGCAGTACAGCGACAGCGCGGTACTCCCCTCAACGGTCGATCTCTATATTGACGGCTTAAAGCAGAGCAGCCAGCGCGTCACGCCAGGCGAATACCGGCTCGATACCCTGCCCACCTTCACCGGCAGCGGACAGGCGCAGGTGGTTATCACGGACATCAATGGACAGCGCCGCACCGTGCAGCTCGATCTGTACGGGGCTCCGGACATGCTGGCGGAAGGTCTGAGCAGCGGCTCGCTGGATATCGGCTGGATGCGGCAAAACTATGCCGTTCGCTCGGAGGATTACGCCGCATCGCCGATGGCCGATGCAGGCTGGCGATACGGCGTAAACAATCGCTTAACGCTGGCGCTGCACGCGGAGCAGCAGCGAAAAATGCATAACGGAGGCATGGGCGTGGATTGGCTGATCTCGCCTCAATTGGGGGTTGTCAGCCAGCACCTTGCGTTCAGCGACAGCCCGTACGGCAGCGGCGTGAAATGGGGGCTGGGCTGGCAGTGGAACGGCGGCGGCACCGGCCTTTCTGCCAGCACGGTGCGCACGGACGCCGCCTTTGCCGATAACGCCCGCATGAGCGGCACCCTGCCCGCCCGCCGCAGCGATTCCCTGTGGGTGAGCCACTCGTTTAGCCATTTTGGCTCGCTGGGCGCAGGCTGGGTGCAACAAAATATTCAGGGCAGCAGGCAGCGCTACCTCAATGCCTCCTGGTCCGCAATGCTGCCGGCACAGCTCTCCGCCACGCTGAGCTATACCCGTTCGCTATCCGACTCCTCGCACAGCGTACAGCTGATGTTCTCTGTTCCCTTTGGCCACCGGGATACCGTCTCGGTGCAGGCGAGTCAGGACACGCAGCGGCTGGACTATCGTCATCAACCGGACGACCAGACCGGCGGCTGGTCCTGGCAAATGGGGAAACGCGCCGGCAACGATGATGGAAAATATGCCGACGTCGGCCACCTGAGCCGCTACGGCGAATGGCACGTGGGGCTGGAGCGCGGAAGAAACCTGAACAGCCAGTACGCGTCCGGAGAAGGCAGCCTGACGCTGCTGGACCACACCGTCCACGCCCTGCGCTACAGCGAGCAGGGACTGGCGCTGGTTTCCACCCGCGGCACGGGGCACATCCCGGTGCTGCTCGAAAATCGCCCGGCGGGGGAAACCGACGAAGACGGTTATCTGCTACTGACCGATCTGCCTCGCTATCACAACAATAAGGTCACCATCGATCCTCTGGCGCTCCCGGCAGATGTCATGACGCCCGTTACCGACATCTACGCCAGGCCGGGAACAGCAACCGCCGTGAAGGTCGATTTCGACGTGCACCGTGCGGTCACGGTCCAGGCAAGGCTGGTCGATGAGCAACACCAACCGGTCGAAATGGGGAGTCAGGTGTCCACCTCAGGCGGCACCACGATCGTCGGCCGCGACGGCTTTATCTGGCTGGAAGATCCGCCTCTGCCCGGCGAACTGGTCGTGAGAACTTCCGCAGGCGAGTGCCGCGTGAGCCTTCCGTCACGCCCTTCAGACGCCGCCACCGTCAATATCGGAGAACGGATGTGTCATTAAGAATACTGTTATGGATGAGCATCCTGCAGCCGCTTAACGCGCTGGCGCTCAGCTGCTGGATGACGTCAGGTGCCAGCATCAATTTCGGCACGCTGACGGCCGGCGAAGCGGCGACCACCAATACTAAAGTAAAATTTAGCTGCCAGGCGGATTACGGGACCACGCAATACATCAACGTATGCCTGAGCAGCGTTGAAAGCTCACCGTTCAAAATGATGTCGACGGGCGATGAGGAGGGCAAACAATACGCTCTGCTTTTTCGCATCTTCAACGCCTTTGAGCACGCCCAGGAGCTGAATGCCCCCGCCAGCGGCAACCTGATGCAGCAAACGCTCGTGGCCGCCAGCAACGCCACCGTGAGCGGGAGCTTTCCGCTGCTCGCCACCATTCCCGCCGGACAAAGCCAGCTGCCTGCCCGCAGCTATTTTAAATACAACATGGACTTACGCATCTCATGGCGGAGCGCAGCCTCTCAGGAGGCGCTGCAAAGCTGCTCGGACGGCTCGGCCGATGGCGAACAGACCCAGGGCGCCAGCCGAGCCGAAGCCACGCTAAACGACGGCTGCTTTATTCAACGCGTGACCCCGCTCAACTTCGGGACGCTCAGCAGCACCAGCACGCGCAGCGCCACGCGATCCACGGCGACATTATCCGCACGATGCCCTGCCGGCACCGCCTTTGCGCTCGGGATGAGCAGCGGAACGCATGCCAGCGGCACCCAGCGGCAGGTCTGCAATAGCGAAGGGCAATGTCTGCGCTATGGGCTTTGGCAGGATGCCGCTGCGACAAGACGCTGGGGCGATCGCAGCAGCGGCGACGCCCTCAATGTTTCAAACACCGACGGCGGAACGCAAAGCTATACCATTTACGGAGAGGTGCCTGCCCAGCCCCTGACCGGGACAGGGGAATTCATTGACGACGTGATTGTTACGCTCACTTATTAATCGATCAAAAGCCAAACTGGATCAATGTTATCGGTAACAATGCGGATAAAATAACATTCTTACCTCATAAACGGCGCGGTATCCCCCCGCCGTTTGTATTTCATTTTCTCTGTCTGCCTTAAACACGCTATGAAATTCCTGCTTGCTGAAGCCCTTGTCTACAACGACGAAGACGGTTCGATTTCACTTGTCGATGCGCCTGACGTTGAGCCCCAGGTGCTCACGACCACCGCCAACAGCATTATGAAACTGCTGGTGAAACGGCATGGTAACGTCGTTGAACGTGAAGCCTTTCTGCGCGAAGTGTGGGATGAGCGGGGTCTGCAGGGTTCCAATAATTCGCTCAATCAGTACATCAGCATCCTGCGTAAAATACTGGCAGGCCTGGTGCCGGAGACGCCGTTTATCGTCACCGTGCCCAAAATGGGGTTTATGCTGAGTGCCGATATTACGGTGCAGCCTCAGCCCGATCGGCAGGAACGTGAGGCATCGGGCAAAACACCCCGGCGCTATCAATCAGCGCTGCTGTTTTGCGGCGGATTCACCGTCCTGGTGGTGGCGCTGTGCGTCTGGATGTTGGTGATAAAGCAACATCAGCAGCATGCGGAAATGCACCTGCTCACCCACATCGGCGAATGCCCGGTCTATACCTTTTCCCCGCTGGCGGACGTGTTCCACAGCAAGGCCATTGCGCTGGCGCAGGCAATCCAGCGCGATGGCAATCTGCCCTGCCTGAAAAACTCAATTTTTTACCTGCATATACAGAACACGCTGTTCTACGGCCACGAAGGGCGGCTGGTTCTTTCCCAGTGTTCCCTGACGAAAGAGAACAAAGCCAGCACCTGCCGCACGCTTTACTACTACGAATGGTGATTCATGACGCGTAAAAAAATGGGGCTGATTGTCGCCTTCAACCTGATAGTGATTGTCCTCGCGGTGCTGTGGTCTCGCTATACGGCCCCCCTATCCGTCACCTGCGAGGGTAGCCTGACCTTCGCCGATCGGCGTGATGACAATAACTTCAACTTCGAGGGGGAAATCGTGATGCGCTTTCACCCCGACGGCAGCGGTTATTTGACGCTCAACGGCAATGTCCTTAACGCCCAACGGGACTGGGATGTTTCCCGTCAGGAAACCTTTCGCTGGCGGCACATGCACGACACGCTTTATGAAATCACCATTACCGGGATCGAGCGGTTCAGCCATGATGCATTGCCTAAAGGCGTATTTGAAAAGTACGTCGCAGGATTAACGCTCGGACAAAAACGGCTGCTCACCGTTGAACGCACGCCGGAAGAGGCGATGGTGCTTGGCAACTTCTACTCACCGCTGCTGATCTGCTCGGAATAATCGTGGCGAGTCGCGCTATACTTCCCGCCATGAAAATCCTTATCCACCCTACTGCAGAGCATGACGTTGGCATGCTGCCGGCTATCGAACGCGCGGCAGGCCAGCGCTTTCGTGACGATCGCGCGCTGGCCTGGCTGGCCGACGGTGAAACCATGTCGACTGAACGTCATCTCGGCTACGTCGATACGGGGCTCAGCTGGACTGCGTTCGCGGACGGACAGCCGGTGGGATTTATCCTCGCAGAGGTTCATCCATCATCGCTGTTTATCGTTGAACTGTCGGTGCATCTGGACTGGCAGGGCAACGGCATAGGACGCCAGCTCATCGCCCGCGCGGCCGAGCATGCCCGCATGAGAGGACTCCGCTCGCTCACGTTGACGACGTTCCGTGACGTGCCGTGGAATGCGCCGTTTTATGCGCGACTTGGGTTTGAAGAGGTGACGGCGCTAACGCCTGAACTGCGCCAGAAAAGAGAGGAAGAGGCCGCGCACGGTTTAGCGTATGACTCCCGCTGCGCCATGCGGCTGCCTCTGTAATATCCATAATAACGTAGGCCGGGTAAGGCGTAGCCGCCACCCGGCACAGCGCGCAGGATTAGAAGGTTTCCCAGTTCTCGCCCGCGTCGGTGGCTGCCGCTTTCCGCGACATCACCGGGCTAACAACGGTCTTCGCCGAGGCGAACTCGCGCGCTTTCATCTGCTCCTGCTGAATGCGGAACACCGCAACCGCCTGGGTCAGACGGCTCGCCTGCTCTTCCAGCGCCGCCGCCGCCGCCGCAGACTCCTCCACCAGCGAGGCGTTCTGCTGGGTCACGCGATCCATCTCGGCCACCGCCAGACCCACCTGGTCGATACCGCGGCTCTGCTCGTCAGACGCAGAGGCGATTTCACCCATAATATCGGTCACGCGGGTCACCGCATTCACGATTTCCCCCATGGTTTCACCGGCGCTCTCAACCAGCGTCGACCCGATTTCCACGCGCCCCACGGAGTCTTCAATCAGGCTCTTAATCTCGCGTGCCGCCTGGGCGCTGCGCTGCGCCAGGTTACGGACTTCGCCTGCCACAACGGCAAAGCCACGACCCTGCTCGCCCGCACGCGCCGCTTCGACCGCCGCGTTCAGTGCCAGAATGTTGGTCTGGAAGGCAATGCCGTCGATTACGCTGATAATGTCAGCAATTTTCTGCGAACTGCCGGCGATGTCGCGCATGGTCTGCACCACGTTATCCACCACCTTGCCGCCCTTCTGCGCGGTTTCAGACGCGCTCAGCGCCAGGTTGCTCGCCTGACGGGCGTTCTCGGCGTTCTGCTTAACGGTTGCGGTCAGCTGTTCCATGCTGGCAGCCGTCTCTTCCAGAGAAGCGGCCTGCTGCTCGGTACGGGAAGAGAGGTCGTTGTTGCCCATCGAGATTTCGCTCGCGCCGCTGTAGATTGCGTTCGCGCCGTTACGCACGTCGCCGACGGTACGCACCAGCTCGCCCTGCATATGGCGCAGAGAATCCGCCAGCTCGCCCATCTCGTTAGAACCTTCCACGTCGATGCGCTTCACCAGATCGCCGCTGGCGATATGACGAATGCTGTCAATCAGGCGGTTCAGCGGCGAAATCAGCGCCTGCTTAATGCCCAGCCAGACGGCGACGATCACCACCAGCACGGCAATCAGCACGCTAATCAGCACCCAGATAGCCTGAGTGTACGAGCTGTTGCTGTCTTTAACCGCCGTTTCGTACAGCTTGTCGTTCTGCTGCAGATAGCTCACGTACTGCTTTTCAAAGCCGTCCTGATAGCTCTGGGTCGGCTGGTCGAAGAAGGCGTTGATTTTACCTGCGCCCAGCAGCTGGATCAGCTCCGCCAGCGCGCCGTGGTAGATATCGTAGTTACGCTTGATCTCCATCGCGGCGGCATCGCTTTGGCGCGGGTCGCGCGGCAGGGCTTCGTAATCCGCCCAGTTTTTTTCCGCCTGCTTCAGGGAGGCAGACGCAATCTGCATCAGATCGGAAACGGTCGCGCCGCTGCCGATGTTGCTCTGATCCATCATGTAGCGGATGCCCGCGCGGTTCAGGGTGTTACGGGTTTGCAGCAGCGCGACCCAGCTGCCGTTGAGCGTAGATTGTTGCTGGCGAATGGTTTGCAGGACGGTGAAATTCTCTTTGTCATGCTTGAGCGCATTAAAGAAAAGACCACCGGATGTGAGTTGTAAAAGGCCAAAAATAGCTAAAACCAGCAATAAGCTGGTGACAATCTTGATACGGTTTAACATGTTTTCTCTTTCCTTCAGACAGATAAAGAATTTTCGGCCTGGAAAGGGAAAACTTTACGAAAATCATCCTGGAATTTGTGGTTTTTACTCTTCTTCCCGCGCTGCGTTATGCCGGTTTCCGAGTTCAATAAACTCTTGCAGCAGCGTCGTCAGCTGCTTCATCTTCTCCGGCGTGTACTCCGCCTCGATTTGCTGATACGCCTCTTCCACCTGCGCCTGGGCATGCTCATACAACGTATTGCCCTCTTTGGTCAGCGACACGTACAGCTTGCGCTGGTCGTTGACCGGCTTTAAGCGCAGCACCAGGCCGTCGCGCTCCATGCGCGTGAGAATACCGGTCAGGCTCGGGCGCAAAATACAGGTCCGGAACGCCAGATCGTGAAAATCCATCGACGGATTTTCGGCCAGCACGCGCACGATGCGCCACTGCTGCTCGGTGAGGTTATGGCGCTTCACGATAGGTCGGAAGTACGACATCGCCGCTTCCCGCGCCTGCAGCAGCGCAATGGTTAATGAGTCATGCATAGCCTCTCCCCTTCACATCATTAATAAGTAAACAATCAATAAAAGATGCTTTTATAAACAACACGTTTTCCACCAAAAAGTCTAACAGAAACCAATCAATATTTTTAACACGCTGTTTCATAACGTTATTAATAACATAATGTAAATTTATTGTTATTCATATCACAAATTTTTCACTTCTGATTGCGAAACGAACAGTAAAAGCATAAAACCAGATCATTAACATATTAATGAAATCAATATCGGGCCGTTGACCTGAGGAGTATGTGAATGAAAGGTACCGTTTTTGCCGTGGCGCTAAACCACCAGAGCCAGCGAGAAGCCTGGGCCGAGGCGTTTGAAAAAGCCCCCTACAACACGCCGCCGAAAACAGCCGTGTGGTTTATCAAGCCGCATAACACGGTGATCCACACGGGCGAGCCGATCCCCTTCCCGCAGGGGGAAACGGTGCTGAGCGGTGCGACGGTAGCGCTGGTCGTCGGCAAAAAAGCCAGCAAAGTCAGCGCAGAAAATGCGGCGGACTACATCGCCGGATATGCGCTGGCCAACGAGGTGAGCCTGCCGGAAGAGAGCTTCTACCGCCCGGCCATCAAGGCCAAATGCCGGGACGGATTTTGCCCCCTCGGCGAACTGGCCGCCGTTGATAGCGTGGATAACCTGACCATCATCACCGAGATCAACGGCCGCGAAGCGGACCACTGGAACACGGCCGATCTTCAGCGCAGCGCCGCCGAACTGCTGAGCGCCCTGAGCGAGTTCGCCACCCTCAATCCCGGCGATGCGATCCTGCTCGGCACCCCGCAAAGCCGCGTGGAGATCCGCCCGGGCGATCGCGTGCGCATTCTGGCGGCAGGCTTTCCGCCGCTGGAAAACCCGGTGGTGGATGAGCGCAACGTCACTATTGCCCACAGCACGCCGCCGCACGCCACGCTGTTTGCCCTCGGTCTGAACTATGCCGATCACGCCAGCGAGCTGGACTTCAAGCCGCCCACCGAGCCGCTGGTATTTATCAAAGCGCCAAACACCTTCAACGGCGACAACCAGACGTCGGTGCGCCCGAACAATATCGAATACATGCACTACGAGGCGGAGCTGGTGGTGGTCATCGGTAAAACCGCGCGTAAGGTCAGCGAAGCCGAGGCGATGGACTACGTGGCGGGCTACACGATCTGCAACGACTACGCCATCCGTGACTACCTGGAAAACTACTACCGCCCGAACCTGCGGGTAAAAAGCCGCGACGGGCTGACGCCCATTTCCCCCCACATCGTGCCGAAAGCGGCAATTCCCGACCCGCACAATCTCGCCCTGCGCACCTTCGTCAACGGCGAGCTGCGCCAGGAAGGCACCACGGCGGATCTGATCTTCAGCATCCCGTACCTGATTGCCTACCTGAGCGATTTTATGACCCTGCAGCCGGGCGACATGATTGCCACCGGCACGCCGAAAGGGCTGTCCGACGTGGTGCCGGGCGATGAGGTGGTGGTGGAAGTGGAGGGCGTGGGACGCCTGGTGAACCGAATTGTCAGCGAGGAGACTGCAAAATGAAAAAGATTAACCACTGGATCAACGGTAAAAACGTCGCCGGAAGCGAGTACTTCCACACCACCAACCCGGCCTCCGGCGAGGTATTAGCGGAAGTCGCCTCCGGCGGTGAAGCTGAAATTCACCAGGCCGTCGCCGCCGCCAAAGAGGCGTTCCCGAAGTGGGCCAACCTGCCGATGAAGGAGCGCGCGCGCCTGATGCGCCGTCTGGGCGATCTGATCGACCAGAACGTGCCGGAAATTGCGGCCATGGAAACCGCCGATACCGGCCTGCCGATCCACCAGACCAAAAACGTGCTCATTCCGCGCGCCTCGCACAACTTCGAGTTCTTCGCCGAGGTGTGCCAGCAGATGAACGGCAAAACCTACCCGGTCGACGACAAGATGCTCAACTACACCCTGGTGCAGCCGGTGGGCGTCTGCGCGCTGGTGTCGCCGTGGAACGTGCCGTTTATGACCGCCACCTGGAAGGTTGCGCCGTGCCTGGCGCTCGGCAACACCGCGGTGCTGAAGATGTCTGAACTCTCTCCTCTCACCGCCGACCGCCTGGGCGAGCTGGCGCTGGAGGCGGGCATTCCGGCGGGCGTGCTGAACGTAGTGCAGGGCTACGGCGCGACGGCGGGCGACGCGCTGGTGCGCCATCACGACGTGCGCGCCGTCTCCTTCACCGGCGGCACCGCCACCGGGCGCAACATCATGAAAAACGCCGGGCTGAAGAAGTACTCCATGGAGCTGGGCGGCAAATCACCGGTGCTGATTTTTGAAGATGCCGACATCGAGCGCGCGCTGGACGCCGCCCTGTTCACCATCTTCTCGATCAACGGCGAGCGCTGCACCGCGGGCTCGCGCATCTTTATCCAGCAGAGCATCTACCCCGAATTCGTCAAGCGCTTCGCCGAGCGCGCCAACCGCCTGCGCGTGGGCGACCCGACCGATCCGAACACCCAGATTGGCGCGCTCATCAGCCAACAGCACTGGGAGAAGGTTTCCGGCTACATCCGTCTCGGCATCGAGGAAGGCGCAACCCTGCTGGCGGGCGGCCCGGACAAACCGACCGACCTGCCTGCGCACCTGAAGGGCGGCAACTTCCTACGACCAACCGTGCTGGCGGACGTCGACAACCGCATGCGCGTGGCGCAGGAGGAGATCTTCGGGCCGGTGGCCTGCCTGCTGCCGTTTAAGGACGAAGCGGAAGGCCTGCGCCTGGCCAACGACGTCGAGTACGGGCTGGCCTCGTACATCTGGACGCAGGACGTCAGCAAGGTGCTGCGCCTGGCGCGCAGCATCGAAGCGGGCATGGTGTTCGTCAACACCCAGAACGTGCGCGACCTGCGCCAGCCGTTTGGCGGCGTGAAGGCCTCCGGCACCGGCCGCGAGGGCGGCGAGTACAGCTTCGAGGTGTTCGCGGAGATGAAGAACGTCTGCATCTCCATGGGCGACCATCCGATTCCAAAGTGGGGGATCTGATCATGGGTAAATTAGCGTTAGCGGCAAAAATCACGCACGTTCCGTCGATGTACCTCTCCGAGCTGCCGGGGAAAAACCACGGCTGCCGCCAGTCGGCCATCGACGGGCATAAAGAGATCAGCAAGCGCTGCCGCGAGCTGGGCGTGGACACCATCATCGTGTTCGACACCCACTGGCTGGTGAACAGCGCGTACCACATCAACTGTGCGGACCATTTTGCGGGCGTCTACACCAGCAACGAGCTGCCGCACTTTATCCGCGACATGACCTACGACTACGACGGCAACCCGGAACTCGGCCAGCTGATCGCCGACGAAGCGGTGAAGCTCGGCGTGCGCGCCAAAGCGCACAACATCCCCAGCCTCAAGCTGGAGTACGGCACGCTGGTGCCGATGCGCTACATGAACGCGGATAAGCACTTCAAGGTGATCTCCATCTCGGCGTTCTGCACGGTTCACGACTTTGCCGACAGCCGCAGGCTGGGCGAGGCCATCGTCAGCGCTATCGAAAAATACGACGGCACCGTGGCGGTGCTCGCCAGCGGCTCGCTGTCGCACCGCTTTATCGACGACCAGCGCGCCGAGGAAGGGATGAACAGCTACACCCGCGAATTCGACCGTCAGATGGACGAGCGCGTGGTGAAGCTGTGGCGCGAAGGCCAGTTTAAGGAGTTTTGCAGCATGCTGCCGGAGTACGCCGACTACTGCTACGGCGAGGGCAACATGCACGACACGGTGATGCTGCTGGGGATGCTCGGCTGGGACCAGTACGACGGCAAGGTGGAGTTCCTCACCGAGCTGTTCGCCAGCTCCGGCACCGGCCAGGTTAACGCCGTTTTCCCGCTGCCCGCGTAAGGAGCCACCGTGCCGCACTTTATTGCTGAATGTACCAACAACATCCGCGAGCAGGCCGACCTGCCGGGGCTGTTCGCCAAAGTCAACGAGGCGCTCGCCGCGACGGGCATCTTCCCCATCGGCGGTATCCGCAGCCGCGCCCACTGGCTGGACACCTGGCAGATGGCCGACGGCAGGCACGATTACGCCTTTGTGCATATGACGCTGAAGATTGGTGCCGGGCGCAGCCTGGAGAGCCGCGAGGCCGTGGGGGAGATGCTGTTTGCGCTGATCAAAACGCACTTCGCGGAGCTGATGGAGAGCCGCTATCTGGCGCTCTCTTTCGCCATGGAAGAACTTGATCCGACGCTGAACTACAAACAAAACAACGTGCACGCATTGTTTAAGTAATACCGCACGGACTGTCCCCTCTCCCCTTGGGAGAGGGTTAGGGTGAGGGGAAATCTCTGCGGCCTGATGCCCTCACCCCGCCCCTCTCCCACGGGGAGAGGGAGAAAAAAACATAAAACAGGATATCGCCATGCTCGACAAACATACCCATACCCTGATCGCCCACCGTCTGCATCAGGCGGAACAGTCCCGGGAGCAGATCCGCGCGATCTCGCTGGAGTACCCGGAGATCACCATTGAAGACGCCTACGCCGTCCAGCGCGAATGGGTGAGCCTGAAGATCGCCGAAGGCCGCGTGCTGAAGGGCCACAAGATCGGCCTCACCTCCAAAGCGATGCAGGCCAGCTCGCAGATAAGCGAGCCGGACTACGGCGCGCTGCTGGACGACATGTTCTTCCACGACGGCAGCGATATTCCCGTCGATCGCTTTATCGTTCCGCGCATCGAAGTGGAGCTGGCCTTCGTGCTGGCGAAGCCGCTGCGCGGCCCGAACTGCACGATCTTCGACGTCTACAACGCCACGGACTACGTCATCCCCGCGCTGGAGCTGATCGACGCCCGCTGCCACAACGTTGACCCGGAAACCCAGCGCCCGCGCAAGGTGTTCGACACAATTTCCGATAACGCCGCCAACGCGGGGGTGATCCTCGGCGGTCGTCCGATTAAGCCCGACGCGCTGGATCTGCGCTGGATCTCCGCCCTGCTCTACCGCAACGGCGTGATCGAAGAGACCGGCGTTGCCGCAGGGGTGCTCAACCATCCGGCGAACGGCGTGGCGTGGCTGGCGAACAAGCTGGCACCCTACGACGTGCAGCTTGAGCCGGGGCAGATCATTCTCGGCGGCTCCTTTACCCGCCCGGTGCCCGCCAGCAGAGGCGACACCTTCCACGTCGACTACGGCAGCATGGGCTCCATCAGCTGCCGCTTTGTTTAGGAGAGGACCATGCAAAACGCATTCAAAGCGGCGCTGAAGGCGGGCCGTCCGCAAATCGGTTTATGGCTGGGGCTGACCAGCAGCTACAGCGCCGAGCTGCTGGCCGGGGCGGGCTTCGACTGGCTGCTGATCGACGGCGAGCACGCGCCGAACAGCGTGCAGACCGTCTTAACCCAATTACAGGCCATCGCGCCTTATCCCAGCCAGCCGGTGGTACGCCCGTCGTGGAACGACCCGGTGCAGATCAAACAGCTGCTGGACGTGGGGGCGCAAACCCTGCTGGTGCCGATGGTGCAAAACGCCGACGAAGCGCGGCTGGCGGTACGTTCCACCCGCTACCCGCCCGCGGGCATTCGCGGCGTCGGCAGCGCCCTGGCGCGCGCCTCGCGCTGGAACCGCATTCCGGACTACCTCCAGCAGGCCAACGACGCCATGTGCGTGCTGGTGCAAATTGAAACCCGCGAAGCGCTAAAAAACCTGCCGCAGATCCTGGACGTGGAAGGCGTCGACGGCGTGTTTATCGGCCCGGCGGATCTGAGCGCCGACATGGGCTTTGCCGGCAACCCGCAGCACCCGGAAATCCAGGCCGCCATCGAGCAGGCGATCGCGCAGATCCTTAGCGCCGGTAAAGCGCCCGGCATCCTGATGGCGAACGAGCCGCTGGCAAAACGCTACCTTGAACTCGGCGCGCTGTTTGTCGCCGTCGGCGTCGACACCACCCTGCTCGCCCGCGGCGCGGAAGCGCTGGCGGCACGTTTTATCGAAAAACCGGTTACGTCAGTGAATAACAATAAATCCGTCTACTAATCGTAAGATCTGGAGCGCAGCATGACGACCTCTACCCTGCAAGATAATAAAGCTGTAGAACATCGCGTTATCAACAAGCTGTTCCGTCGTTTGATCGTCTTTCTCTTCATCCTGTTTGTCTTTTCGTTTCTCGATCGCATCAACATCGGCTTTGCCGGGCTGACGATGGGCAAAGATCTGGGCCTGACGTCGACCATGTTTGGCCTGGCCGCGACGCTATTTTACGTCACCTACGTGCTGTGCGGGATCCCGAGCAACATCATGCTGGCGAAGATCGGCGCGCGGCGCTGGATCGCCGGGATCATGGTGGTGTGGGGCATCGCCTCCACCTGCACCATGTTCGCCACCAGCCCGCACACGCTCTATGTTTTACGCATGCTGGTGGGCATTGCCGAAGCGGGCTTCCTGCCGGGGATTTTGGTCTACCTCACCTGGTGGTTCCCGGCCTATCACCGCGCCCGCGCCAACGCGCTGTTTATGATCGCCATGCCGGTGACCATGATGCTCGGCTCGATCCTCTCCGGGTACATTCTGGCGATGGACGGGCTGTGGAACCTGAAGGGCTGGCAGTGGCTGTTCCTGCTGGAGGGGCTGCCGTCGGTGGTGCTCGGCGTGGTGACCTGGTTTTACCTCAACGACACGCCGGATCAGGCCACCTGGCTGGACGACGACGAAAAGCAGGCGCTGAAAACGATGATCGCCCGCGAGCAGGAGGTCGCCATTGCCCAATCCGTCACGCCGCGATCGACGCTGCGCGAAGTGCTGACCCCGGCGGTGCTGCTCTACACGCTGGCCTACTTCTGCCTGACCAACACGCTCAGCGCCATCAACATCTGGACGCCGCAGATCCTGCAAAGCTTCAATACGGGGAGCAGCAATATCGTCATCGGCCTGCTGGCGGCGATCCCGCAGTTTTGCACCATTCTCGGGATGATCTGGTGGAGCCGACGCTCCGACAGGCTGAAAGAGCGAAAAAAGCACACCATCCTGCCGTACCTGTTCGCCGCGGCGGGATGGATGCTGGCCTCGGCCACCGATCACAGCCTGATCCAGCTGCTTGGCATCATTATGGCCTCAACCGGATCCTTTACCGCCATGGCCATATTCTGGACCACGCCGGACCAGGTGATTAGCCTGCAGTCACGCGCGGTGGCGCTGGCGGTGATCAACGCCATCGGCAACGTCGGATCCGCCGTCAGCCCGTTGCTGATTGGGATCCTGCGCGACGCGACCGGCAGCTTCAGCTCCGGGCTGTGGTTCGTGGCCGGGCTGCTGGTGGTCGGCGCGCTGGTGCTGACGCGCATTCCGATGACGCAGCGGGATCAACAGAGGAACGAGCATGTGCCAGAGCCCCATCGCCAACATTGATATCCGCAAGGAGTACGACGAAAGTCTGGGCACCGACGATGTGCACTACCAGTCGTTCGCCCGCATGGCGGCCTTTTTTGGCCGCGACATGCAGGCGCATCGTCACGACCAGTATTTTCAGATGCACTTTCTCGATACCGGACAGATTGAACTCCAGCTCGACGATCACCGCTACTCGGTGCAGGCCCCGCTGTTCGTCCTCACGCCGCCGTCGGTGCCGCACGCGTTTATCACCGAATCCGACAGCGACGGGCACGTGCTGACGGTGCGCGAGGATCTGATCTGGCCGCTGCTGGAGGTACTCTACCCCGGCACGCGGGAAGCGTTTGGCCTGCCGGGGATCTGCCTCTCGCTGGCCGACAGGCCGGACGAGCTGGCGGCGCTGAAGCACTACTGGCAGCTGATTGCCCGGGAATCCACGGAGCAGCTGCCGGGGCGCGAGCACACGCTGGTCCTGCTGGCGCAGGCGGTCTTTACCCTGCTGCTGCGCAACGCGAAGCTCGACGACCACGCTTCCGGCGGCATGCGCGGCGAGCTGAAGCTGTTCCAGCGCTTTACCCAGCTGATAGATGCCCACTACCACCAGCACTGGACGGTGCCGGAATACGCCAGCGAGCTGCACCTGACCGAATCCCGCCTGACGGATATCTGCCGCCGCTTCGCCAACCGCCCGCCGAAGCGGCTGATCTTCGACCGCCAGCTGCGGGAAGCCAGGCGGCTGCTGCTCTTCTCCGACAGTGCGGTGAGCGAGATTGCCTGGCAGCTGGGGTTTAAGGATCCGGCCTATTTTGCCCGGTTTTTTAACCGCTTAGTGGGGTGCTCGCCGAGCGCGTATCGGGCGCAGAAAGTACCGGTGAAACCTTTCCCCTCACCCTAACCCTCTCCCCAAAGGGGAGAGGGAACGATTACACCCTCGCCCCTTTGGGGAGAGGGCCGGGGTGAGGGGACAACGATCACAAATCCCAATCCCGCCCGAAAAGTACCCGCCGTTGTCCCAATCGTCCCTTCACGTTACGCCCCTCGCAGGCTTCAATTAAAAAACAAAAACAAAACATAAATTTAACAATCCTATTCCGATACGAGGTCCCTATGAAGCCTGAAGATTTCCGCGCTGATGCCAAACGTCCGTTAACCGGCGAAGAGTATTTAAAGAGCCTGCAGGACGGTCGTGAGATTTATATCTACGGCGAGCGCGTCAAAGACGTCACCACCCATCCGGCGTTTCGCAACGCGGCGGCCTCCATCGCGCAGATGTACGACGCGCTGCACAAGCCGGACATGCAGGACACGCTGTGCTGGGGCACCGACACCGGCAGCGGCGGCTATACCCACAAGTTCTTCCGCGTGGCGAAAAGCGCCGACGACCTGCGCCAGCAGCGCGACGCCATCGCCGAGTGGTCGCGCCTGAGCTACGGCTGGATGGGCCGCACGCCGGACTACAAGGCCGCGTTCGGCTGCGCGCTCGGCGCTAACCCGGCCTTCTACGGCCAGTTCGAACAGAACGCCCGCAGCTGGTACACCCGCATTCAGGAAACCGGCCTGTACTTCAACCACGCCATCGTTAACCCGCCGATCGACCGCCACAAGCCGGCGGACGAGGTGAAAGACGTCTACATCAAGCTGGAGAAAGAGACCGACGCCGGGATCATCGTCAGCGGTGCGAAAGTGGTGGCAACCAACTCGGCGCTGACCCACTACAACATGATCGGCTTTGGCTCCGCGCAGGTGATGGGCGAAAACCCGGACTTTGCGCTGATGTTCGTCGCGCCGATGGATGCCGAAGGCGTGAAGCTGATCTCCCGCGCCTCTTACGAGATGGTGGCAGGCGCAACCGGATCCCCGTACGACTACCCGCTCTCCAGCCGCTTCGACGAGAACGACGCGATCCTGGTGATGGACCACGTGCTGATCCCCTGGGAAAACGTGCTGATCTACCGCGATTTCGACCGCTGCCGCCGCTGGACGATGGAGGGCGGCTTTGCGCGGATGTACCCGCTGCAGGCCTGCGTGCGCCTGGCGGTGAAGCTCGACTTCATCACCGCCCTGCTGAAGAAATCCCTGGAGTGCACCGGCACCCTGGAGTTCCGCGGCGTGCAGGCGGATCTCGGGGAAGTGGTGGCCTGGCGCAACATGTTCTGGGCGCTGAGCGACTCCATGTGTTCCGAAGCCACGCCGTGGGTCAACGGCGCGTACCTGCCGGATCACGCCGCGCTGCAAACCTACCGCGTGATGGCCCCGATGGCCTACGCCAAGATCAAGAACATCATCGAGCGTAACGTGACGTCCGGTCTGATCTACCTGCCGTCCAGCGCCCGCGACCTGAACAACCCGCAGATCGACCAGTATCTGGCGAAGTACGTGCGCGGCTCGAACGGTATGGATCACGTCGAACGCATCAAGATTTTGAAACTGATGTGGGACGCCATCGGCAGCGAGTTTGGCGGCCGCCACGAGCTGTACGAAATCAACTACTCCGGCAGTCAGGATGAGATCCGCCTGCAGTGCCTGCGCCAGGCGCAAAGCTCCGGCAACATGGACAAAATGATGGCGATGGTCGACCGCTGCATGTCCGAGTACGACCAGCACGGCTGGACGGTAGCGCACCTGCACAACAACGCCGATATCAACATGCTCGACAAGCTGCTGAAATAGCGCAGCGGGAGGTTTCAATGCAATCAGATGAACAACGCCTGCGCTTTCGCGACGCGATGAGCAGCCTGTCTGCCGCAGTCAACATTGTCACCACCGAGGGCGAGGCCGGTCGATGCGGTATCACCGCCACCGCCGTCTGCTCGGTAACGGATACGCCGCCTTCGCTGATGGTCTGCATCAACGCCAACAGCGCCATGAATCCGGTCTTTCAGGGCAACGGCAGGCTGTGCGTGAACGTGCTGAACCACGAGCAGGAGATCATGGCCCGCCACTTCGCGGGGATGACCGGCATGGCCATGGAGGAGCGTTTTACCCTCTCCTGCTGGCAGAAAGGGCCGCTGGCGCAGCCGGTGCTGAAAGGCGCGCTGGCAAGCCTGGAGGGCGAGATAAGTCAGGTGCAGGCCATCGGCACGCATCTCGTCTATCTTGTTGAAATTAAAAACATCATCCTCAGTGAAGAGGGGCACGGCCTGATCTATTTTAAACGCCGTTTTCACCCGGTCGTCATGGAGATGGAGGCCGCGATTTAATCCCCCGGCGTAAAAAAACGCTAAGGTTTCCGCAAAAGTACGCCGTTAACTATCCATAAGATAAATTTTCCGGGGCGGCAGGCGCTTATCGCCAGCCGCCCCCTTAACGCTGGAAAGTCTTATGGCTCCTTCATCCCGTAGCCGCTCGGCTGAACGTCTGGTTGACATTATTATTGCCCTGCACCGCGACGGAAACGTTACTCGTAGCGATCTGATGCAAAAATTTGGCATTACCGAACGAACGGTGTACCGCGATTTACAGGCGCTCTCCCCGATTATCGAACACGACGGTAAAGGGCAGTATCAGCTGCTTCCGGCCTATCAGCAAAATCGCTGCACGCATTGTCCTGAGGTTAACGGCGAAGCCGCGCAAGAGTAGATTATCCTTAGTGATCTCAATCACATATTTCCCTCCGCTGGCGGCGAGCCTTAACCACTCGCCCTCGCTTTTGACCGCTCACACATCGCTTTCAACCACTCACCCATTTACCGTACTTTACGCGCGCGAAGATCTGGCACGATCCCCCCAGCATTAATCAATACCTCCTCACAACAAACCCTGACCCCTTTTTCTTACATAAAAAACCAGGTCTATTATGGATACTAAAAAACTACTGAAGCACGTGCCCTGGGCATTACTCGGGATCCTCGGCGCTTTCTGTCTGGCGGTTGTCGCATTACGCCGGGGCGAACACGTAAGCGCCCTGTGGATCGTGGTCGCGTCGGTTTCCGTCTACCTTGTGGCTTATCGCTACTACAGCCTGTACATCGCGCAGAAGGTCATGAAGCTCGACCCGACGCGCGCCACCCCGGCGGTCATTAACAATGACGGCCTGAACTACGTGCCAACCAACCGCTACGTGCTGTTTGGCCACCACTTTGCCGCTATCGCAGGCGCTGGCCCGCTGGTCGGCCCGGTGCTGGCCGCGCAGATGGGCTACCTGCCGGGTACCCTGTGGCTGCTCGCAGGCGTGGTGCTGGCGGGTGCGGTGCAGGACTTTATGGTGCTGTTTATCTCTTCCCGCCGTAACGGTGCCTCTCTGGGTGAGATGGTCAAAGAAGAGATGGGCCGCGTGCCGGGTACCATCGCGCTGTTCGGCTGCTTCCTGATTATGATCATCATCCTCGCGGTGCTGGCCCTGATCGTGGTGAAAGCGCTGGCCGAAAGCCCGTGGGGTGTCTTCACCGTCTGCTCAACCGTACCGATTGCGCTGTTCATGGGTATCTACATGCGCTTTATCCGTCCGGGCCGCGTGGGTGAAGTGTCGGTCATCGGTATCGTGCTGCTGGTTGCCTCCATCTACTTCGGCGGCGTGATTGCGCACGACCCGTACTGGGGCCCGGCGCTGACCTTCAAGGACACCACCATCACCTTCGCGCTGATTGGCTATGCGTTTATCTCCGCGCTGCTGCCGGTGTGGCTGATTCTGGCCCCGCGCGACTACCTGGCGACCTTCCTGAAAATCGGCGTTATCGTCGGTCTGGCTATCGGTATCCTGGTGATTAACCCGGATCTGAAAATGCCTGCGGTGACCCAGTACATCGACGGCACCGGCCCGCTGTGGAAAGGCGCGCTGTTCCCGTTCCTGTTTATCACCATCGCCTGCGGCGCGGTCTCCGGCTTCCACGCCCTGATTGCCTCCGGCACCACGCCTAAGCTGCTGGCGAACGAGAAAGACGCGCGTCTGATCGGCTACGGCGCAATGCTGATGGAGTCTTTCGTGGCGATCATGGCGCTGGTGGCAGCCTCCATCATCGAGCCGGGCCTGTACTTCGCGATGAACACCCCGCCTGCGGGCCTGGGCATCACCATGCCGAACCTGCACGAGATGGGCGGTGACAACGCGGCGCTGATTATGGCGCAGCTGAAGGACGCGAGCGCACACGCCGCGGCGACCGTCAGCTCCTGGGGCTTCGTGATTTCGCCTGAGCAGATCATGCAGACCGCGAAGGACATCGGCGAACCGTCCGTGCTGAACCGCGCAGGCGGTGCACCTACGCTGGCCGTCGGTATCGCACACGTGTTCCACAAAGTGCTGCCGTGGGCGGACATGGGCTTCTGGTACCACTTCGGTATTCTGTTCGAAGCGCTGTTCATCCTGACCGCGCTGGACGCCGGTACCCGTGCGGGCCGCTTCATGCTGCAAGATTTGCTCGGTAACTTCGTGCCGTTCCTGAAGAAAACTGATTCACTGGTCGCCGGTATTCTGGGTACTGCGGGCTGCGTCGGCCTGTGGGGCTACCTGCTGTATCAGGGCGTTGTTGACCCGCTGGGCGGCGTGAAGAGCCTGTGGCCGCTGTTCGGTATCTCTAACCAGATGCTCGCAGCCGTTGCTCTGGTGCTCGGTACCGTGGTCCTCGTGAAGATGAAACGCACCAAATACATCTGGGTAACGGTTGTTCCTGCGCTGTGGCTGCTGCTCTGCACCACCTGGGCGCTTGGCCTGAAGCTGTTCAGCGCCAACCCGCAGCTGGAAGGCTTCTTCTTCATGGCTAACCAGTACAAAGAGAAGATTGCCGCAGGCGGCGCGGATCTGACCGCGCAGCAGATTGCCAACATGAACCATATCGTGGTGAACAACTACACCAACGCGGGTCTGAGCATTCTGTTCCTGGTGGTGGTGTACAGCATCATCTTCTACGGCATCAAAACCTGGATGAACGTGCGCAACGCCGACGGGCGTACGGATAAAGAAACCCCGTACGTGCCGGTGCCGGAAGGCGGCGTGAAGACCTCTTCTCACCATTAATTCACAAACATCCCCTCACCCTAACCCTCTCCCCAAAAGGGAGAGGGGACGATTCCACCCTCTCCCCTTTGGGGAGAGGGCCGGGGTGAGGGGTGCTTTTTTGTCTGGAACCCACAATGTTTGGTAACTTAGGCGAAGCAAAAAAATACCTCGGTCAGGCGGCGAAAATGCTGATTGGCATTCCGGACTATGACAACTACGTTGAGCATATGAAGACCAACCATCCGGATAAGCCGTACATGACCTACACCGAATTCTTCCGCGAGCGTCAGGAAGCGCGCTACGGCGGAAGTGGAGAAGGCGGCGTCCGCTGCTGCTAAAGGAGAGACCATGACCCCGATTGCCGTTACCCTGCTGACCGGTTTTCTCGGCGCAGGCAAAACCACCCTGCTGCGCCATATCCTGAATGAACAGCACGGCTTCAAAATCGCCGTCATCGAAAACGAGTTCGGCGAAGTCTCCGTTGACGATCAATTAATCGGCGACCGCGCTACGCAGATCAAAACCCTCACCAACGGCTGCATCTGCTGCACCCGCTCTAACGAATTAGAAGACGCCCTGCTGGACCTGCTCGACAGCCGCGATCGCGGCGAGATCGACTTTGACCGTCTGGTGATTGAGTGCACCGGCATGGCCGACCCCGGCCCGATTATTCAAACCTTTTTCTCTCACGAGATCCTCTGCCAGCGCTACCTGCTGGACGGCGTGATTGCTCTGGTAGACGCGGTACACGCCGACGAGCAGATGAACCAGTTCACCATCGCCCAGTCTCAGGTGGGCTACGCCGACCGCATCCTGCTCACCAAAACCGACGTGGCCGGTGAGAGCGAAAAACTTCGCGAGCGCCTGACGCGCATTAACGCGCGCGCGCCGATTTACACCGTGACGCACGGCGATATCGATCTGTCTCAGCTGTTCAACACCAGCGGCTTTATGCTGGAAGAGAACGTCACCGCGAAACCGCGCTTTCACTTTATGGCGGATAAGCAAAACGACGTGGCGTCGATTGTGGTGGATCTGGACTACCCGGTGGACATCAGCGAGGTATCGCGCGTGATGGAGAACCTGCTGCTGTCGTTTGCCGACAGGCTGTTGCGCTACAAGGGCATGCTGTGGATCGACGGCGAGCCAAACCGCCTGCTGTTCCAGGGCGTGCAGCGCCTGTACAGCGCCGACTGGGACAGGCCGTGGGGCGATGAAACACCACGCAGCGTGATGGTGTTTATTGGTTTAGAACTGCCGGAAGAGGAAATTCGGGCGGCGTTTGCGGGGTTACGTAAATAGCGGCATGTCCCGTTAACCCCCACACTGAGGAAAAGGGTTAACGGGAACGTTTAGAAAGTTCGGCACTGCGTATAAATTAAACATAAAAATGTAAACTTAGGTATTTATCCATTTCAACAGAAACATTTTTGGAAATTATTAGAAATACAATTAATGCGTTTCAAATCACTATTCCTTCCCCCGTTCAGCGTCCGTTTAGATAAAAATTAAACTCAATCTAAACATAAAAGCATTACGTATTGACGTCATGTTGCTCCAACCCCGCCATAACAATCAAAAGCAAAATCATTAACAAAATCAGCATAAAACCGCGACCACCGTCACATTTGCAGTCATAAACATCGCTTGTTAAGGTGTCCTCAGATTAATTTGATGACGAGGAAATACTCATGAAAAAGCTCAACGTTCTTATCCTTTCCGCTCTGACCGTAGTTTCTGGCTCCGCACTGGCAGTGGGCGGCAGCATTGAGCAGGGTAAAAACTTTACTAACCTGAACGTGGAAATGGGTAAATCCTCTTCCGGTCTGTACACCGAAGGTAACTGGCTCAAAAACACCGATGACGGCACCCAGACCGGTGGCGTTGGCGCAGGTTACAACCTGGAAGTGGGCCCGGTGATGCTGAACGCAGGCGCTAAAGCTATCTACATCGGCCCTAAAAAAGGCGATAACGGCGTGGCGTTCCCAATCGGTGGCGGCGTGAACGTGGCCCTGACCGACAGCATTAACGTCTTCGGCGAAGGCTATGTTGCACCAGACGGCCTGAACAACAGCGTGAAAAACTACGTTGAAGCGAACGGCGGCGTAAGCTGGTCACCAATCAAACCGGTTACGCTGAAAGTGGGCTACCGCCACGTGAGCGTTGACGGCAAAGACGGTCGTCCAAACCACACCCTGATTGACGGCGCATACTTCGGTGGCGGCGTAAGCTTCTAAGCCAGTATTTCGCCCGGCGGCGCTACGCACGGGCCTACAGTGAACAGTGCAATCTGCTGATACTGTTGCACATTGTAGGCCGGGTAAGCGCAGCGCCACCCGGCAAGAAAGGGTCATGGAAACCTGCCAACCGGCAGGTTTTTTTACTTCTTACTGACGCACGACCACCAGCTTCTGGTTCACAAACTCTTTGATTCCCAGATCCGACAGCTCGCGCCCGTAGCCGGAGCGCTTGACGCCGCCAAACGGCAGCTCCGCAGCGGTATCGGTCAGCCAGTTGATGTAGACCATGCCGGTCTCAATGCGCGACGCTATTTTCTTCGCCCGCTCGATATCCTGGCTGAACACCGCGCCGCCCAGGCCGTAGTGGGAATCGTTAGCCAGCGCGACCGCTTCGTCATCGCTTTTCACCACGTAAACCTGCGCGACCGGACCGAAGAACTCCTCGAAGTACGCCGGGTTATCGCGCGAGATATGCGTTAGGATCGTCGGCTCAAAGAAGCTGCCGTCACGCTGAACCGGCTTGCCGCCATGGTGCAGCTTCGCGCCATTTTTCACCGCCTCGTTAACCTGCTTAGTCAGCGTCTCGAGCGCATCTTTGGACGACAGCGGCCCCAGCGTGGTGGTTTCATCCAGCGGATCGCCAATTTTCACCTGCTTAAACGCCTCGGTGAATTTACTCAGGAATGCGTCTGCGATCTTCTCGTGCAGGATATAGCGCTTCGCCGCCGTACAAACCTGCCCGGCGTTGTTGAGCCGCGCGTTAACACCGATCTTCACGGCTTTATCCAGGTCGGCATCGTCCAGCACCACGAACACGTCGTTACCGCCCAGTTCAAGCGTAGATTTCTTGATGTGCTTCGCGGCCTGCGCCGCGACCACGCTGCCCGCTTTTTCGGAACCGGTCAGCGCCGCCCCCTGCACGCGATCGTCGGCAATAATATTCGCCACCTGATCGGAGGAGATAAACAGGTTGGTCCACGCCCCTTCCGGCGCGCCCGCCTCGCGCACCAGGTGCGCAAAGGTTTCGGCACAGTGCGGCACGATGCTGGCGTGCTTGGCAATTACCGGGTTCCCCGCCGCCAGGTTCGGCGCGAGCACGCGCATCAGCTGATAGTAAGGGAAGTTCCACGGCTCGACGGCCATCAGCACGCCGATAGGATGGTGCTCAACCCAGGCTTCACCGAGTTCAGATTCGTATTTCACCGGCGCCAGGAACTGCTTCGCGTTGTCAGCGTAATAGCGGGCGATCTGCGCGCACAGTTTTACCTCGCCACGGCTCTGCTCGATGAGCTTACCCATCTCCTGACTGGCGATTTTCGCCAGATCCTCCACGCGCTCGTCGATCAGGTCGGCGAGCTTATGCAGCACCGGCAGGCGCTGGTTAATGTCGCCTTTCGCCCAGTCCGAATGGTAAAGCGCATCGGCCGCCTTGAGCGCCGCTTCGATATCCGCATCGGTATGTGAGGGGTATTCTTTGATGAGCTGGTTAGTGGCAGGATTTACTGTCTGATAAGCCATGTCGAATCTCCTTAATTTACCGCTTAGGGTATTAAGGGTAGTCACTCTGACTGGCTATGGACGTAAAGTTGGGTATATCCAGACGGTTCTTAGCGAGACGCTGTCGGGATACCCGCCGGGATGGTATAAAAAACGTAGCTCATAAAAGGATACCCTATGCCCGATACCCGCCTCGTTCGTCAGACGTTCAACCGCGTGCCCGGCCTCGAACTGCGCAGCACGTGGCAGAGCACGCAGGCGTATAAGCGTCATAGCCATGCGCAAGTGTCGATCGGCGCGATTATGGAGGGGAGTACGCGGTGCGTGTGCGGTGGGCAGGAATATCTGCTGACGCCGGGCGACATCATTGCGATCCCCGCGCACGTCCCGCACAGCTGTAACCCGGTGGCCGGGCAGCCCCGCAGCTACCATATGCTCTACATCGACACTGACCTTCCCCTCGGGCAGCAGGTCATTCGTAACGCATCACTCTTTAAGCGCTATCTGGATGTTGTTGAAAACATGTCATCAAAGGCGTTGAACGCGTTGCTGTCAGCAATTCCTTCGAACGGAGAAGACAGGCAGAGACTACGTCCAACCAGCCAGCAGCTGCAGCAGGCGATTTTGCAGGATCTTGCCGCGCCGCCCACGCTGGACGCCCTGGCCCGGCAATTTTCCCTGCGTAAAGAGACGCTGATCCGCACCTTCAAGCAGGACACCGGGCTAACGCCAGGGCGTTTCCTCAACGTCTCCCGCGTGGAATATGCCAAAGCGCGCCTGCGTGCCGGAGATGAGATCGCCGACGTCGGCTACCAGAGCGGGTTTGCCGACCAGAGCCATTTCCACAAAACCTTTGTGAGCTACACCGCAGCCACGCCCCGCCAGTACGCGACCGGCCGATCAATATCAGACAATAAATAGGTTCTGAAACACCGTAACCTGACCTCCGTTTTTATTCAGAGGTCGCTATGGAACTGTTCTTCCCCTCCGCATTTCTCGCCCTGGCGCTGGCGCATTTTGTTGCCTTGCTAAGCCCGGGTCCGGATTTCTTCTTACTTGTAGGCTACGCCGCGCGCTATAGGCTGCGGGGCAGCGCCGGGCTGTGCGTAGGGATTGCCGCAGGCAACGGGCTGTACATTTTGCTGGTGATTGCGGGATGGAGCGCGCTGCGCCAGTACGCGTGGCTGTTCACGCTGATTGAACTCTCCGGCGCGCTGTACCTGCTCTGGATTGGCTCGCACCTGGTGCGCAGCCGACCTCAGGCGCTGGCGCTGAATGAAACCCACCAGCGCTTTCCTTCGCTGCGTAAGCAGATCCTGCTTGGGCTCGGCTCGGCGCTGCTTAATCCGAAGAATGCTCTGTTCTATCTTGCGCTGATGACGGCGCTGATGGGGCCGGACGTGACGCTGCTTCAACAGGCGACCTGCGGCGTCTGGATGGTGATGGTGGTGCTGGTGTGGGATCTGGTGCTGGTGTCGCTGATGGGGCTGCGAGCGGTTCAACAGAAGCTTAGCCGTTCGCTGTGGCGGATTGAGCGCACGGCGGGAGTGGTGCTGATGGGGTTTGGCGGGTGGGTGGTGTGGCGGTTGGTGGAAATTATACGCTGAGATAGCGGGCAGCCTAACGCCGCCCATTGCTTATTTTTTGTTTTGATCGCGCAGCATTGCTTCACGCAAAATGGCATTGAGCCTCGTCTGATAACCTTTTCCAGGCCGTTTAAGCCACTCCATCACGTCAGCGTCGATACGTACAGATGCCTGAGTTTTGAGTGGTCGATAGAACTTCCCTCGCACCGCCCCTGACCACTGTTCATCCCCTGCGGCAGGGATATCGCTATAATCAATCTCTGCTTCCGATTTTTCGGAGAGTGCTTTGAGCTCAGCCTCACGACGAGCACTAACCTCAAGCGCACTACCGCGTTTATGTTTAACCATGCTCATAACGGCTCCTCTCTTTACGGTCCGCCTTTCGTGCGCTAATGATTCGAATGACTTCGTCACCACTTTCAAAACGTACCGTGTGTGCGACCATAATGACAATTAGACCATGTACAAGGCCAATGGTCTGCCAACGGAACTCTCCATTTTCATGACGATCCTGCAGAGATAAATGGTAAGGATCGTCAAACACCAGAACAGCCTCTTCAAAGCGGATCCCATGCTTAATGAGATTACTTTTTGCTTTGTTGGTATCCCATTCAAACTCCGTTGGCATAGTTTACCCTTCCCTTATTGTATATACAAAAAAGCATATACAAAACGTTCGTAAATTGAACCAGTCGACATCATTCAATTTCATTTTCTGAAGGCGCATTCCAGAAGCTGAAATGCAGAGGCCCTTCTCCTTCTTTGCACTTTCCCCCCACAACCCTCTATCCTTAACCCATGGAAAAACATACTGAACTCAAACGCGCCAAGCTGCTGGCGCTGTCGCTGCTGCTGATTGCCGTCGCGGCGTTTATCACCACGCTCTTCCTGCCGCAGACCTTCTGGGTGCGCGGCGCGAAGGCCATTGCCGAGGCGGCGATGGTCGGCGCGCTGGCGGACTGGTTTGCCGTGGTCGCGCTGTTCCGCCGGGTGCCGATTCCCTTTATCTCGCGCCATACGGCGATTATCCCGCGCAATAAAGACCGGATTGGCGACAATCTCGGCCAGTTCGTACAGGAAAAGTTTCTGGATACCCAGTCGCTGGTGGCGTTGATCCGCCGCTATGAACCTGCCCAGATGATCGGCGTCTGGTTCAGCAAGCCCGACAACGCCCAGCGGGTCGGGCAGCATCTGATTCAGGTGATGAGCGGTTTTCTGGAACTCACCGACGACGGGCGCATACAGCGCCTGCTCAAACGCGCGGTGCATAAGGCCATCGACAAGGTTGATTTCACCGAAACCAGCGCCGTCATGCTGGAGAGCATGACCAAAAACAACCGCCATCAGGTGCTGCTGGATGCGATCATCAGCCGTCTGATTACGCTAATTCAGCGGGAGAGCACGCGGGAGTTTATCTCTGACCAGATCGTCCACTGGCTCAAGACCGAACACCCGCGTAAGGCGATGGTGCTGCCCACCGAGTGGCTCGGGGACCAGAGCGCGGAGATGGTCTCGAACGCGGTGAATACGCTGCTGGACGATATCACCCACGACCGCACGCACCAGATCCGTCAGGCGTTTGACCGCGCCACGCTGAAGCTTATCGACAACCTGAAAAACGACCCGGAGATGGCGGCCAAAGCCGATAACATCAAGCACTATCTGAAGAATGACGACGCGTTTAACCGCTATCTGGGCGAGATGTGGGCCGACCTGCGCCAGTGGCTGAAGGCCGATATGCACAGCGAGGACTCGCGCGTGAAGCAGCGTATCGCTAATGCCGGCCAGTGGTTTGGGGAAACCCTGACGAACGACGCGAACCTGCAGGCCTCGCTGAACGAGCATCTGGAGCAGGCCGCGCACCGCGTCGCGCCGGATTTTGCCGCGTTCCTGACCCGCCACATCAGCGACACGGTGAAAAGCTGGGACGCCAAAGACATGTCCCGCCAGATAGAGCTTAACATCGGCAAAGATCTGCAGTTCATTCGCGTCAACGGCACGCTGGTCGGCGGGACGATTGGCCTGATCCTGTTTTTACTCTCGCAGCTGCCCGGCGTGCTGGCGCATTACTCCGCTTTTGGCGGCGCGATGACGTAGCGCGTTGCTTCGAAGCGGTTGAGGATCAGGTGCACCAGAAACACCATCGTCAGCGTCGCCACCAGCGCAACGGTGACGGAGGTGATGCGGTACAGATCGCTGAACACCAGATCGCTGTCCGGGTGCATGTTCTGGCCGAACATAATGCCGATGGTGGTAATACTGGCGAAGCCTACGCCTGCCCCGACCTTTTCCATCACGTGTAAACGCGCCCCAAACGCCAGCCCAAGGCCAATCAGCGGCATCATCAGCAGCATATGGCTGCTGTGGTCGTAGAGGACGAGCTGCACGATGAGGATGTAAATACAGCCCAGCACCACGCCGACCACGCGCCAGATGGAGCTCATCACCGAACCGCGATAGTGCATCGGGAACAGGATCAAAATGCCCGCCATCAGCGCCGAGAGCGAGTCGCTTAAATCGCTAATCTGAAAAATGACGAAAATCATCGTCGCGACGGTGCCGGAGAGCAGCGACTCGTGGCGCACGCGGGCATCGTCTTTCTCGATCAGCGGCGGCGGCCTGCGCGGCTCAACGTCCGGCAGCAGGTAGTTCATCAGCGCGCTCAGGCATACCGCCATCACGCTCGCTTCGATGTTGGAGAATAAAAGCGTGTGCCAGTTAGTGGTGGGATAACTCATAAAGTTGAGCATCACGCTCTGGCAGACCACGCCCATTGAGCCAAACAGGAACAGCGGCCCCTTGCTCATAAAGCGAAAGCGCATCACGTACAGGGCGAACACCACCAGCGTCATGATGACCGGCCATTGCGACAGATAGCCGATGATGAGCACCATTTCGACGCAGTTGAGCGAGGCGCTGAAGATAAACTGCTTCGCCACGTGGCGGTTAAACACCGGCACCAGCGACAGGAGCATGATCGGGTAGACCACAAAAAACACGCCGTAGCTGGTGTTGTAGAAGCTGGAGATGCTGAGCGCGATCATCCCGGCAAAGACGATGCGCAGGGTCTGGCGAAAGTCATTTGCCGTGTAGACGATGTTGCCGTGCGGGGTAAAGACCCGCGCCAGGGTGCTAATTGACATCGAACTAATAAACATAGTGAAGCAGGCTCACCAGGTGGATCTGCATCCCGGAGAAGAAGCGCGCAAACGGTCCTTCGCTGTTATAGAGCTGCACGGTGGCGCGCGCGCCGGTCGGCAGATGCTTCGGCAGCGCCTCGTCCAGCGCGACGTGAATGCGCATACGCTGGGCGTCGCGCACCCAGCGGTTGGAGGTTTCCGGCTCGGACAGTTGACCGTTTACCGCTTCCTGCCCGGCGAGTATCCCCGCGTCGCTGCTGGTTACGTGGGCGCGGAACACCCGCCCCGGGAAGGCGTCAAATACCACGGCGGCGTCGGTGCCCTGATGGGTATGGCGCAGGCTTTTTTCGCGGAAATCGGCCACGATATCGGTCTGGTTGTTCACCAGCGCCAGCGCGGCCGAGCCGGAAGTGGCGTAAAAGCCCGGGCTCAGCTGCAGGTTACTCACCGTGCCGTCGGCTTCGGCATAAACCTTCGTCCAGCCGAGGTTCAGCTCGGCTTCATCCAGCGCGTTACGGTATTTTTGCAGCGTGACGTTGCGGTGCTCGTCCCGCTCGCCGCGCTGAATGCGCAGGTTATGAATGTTGGCCTGAAGTGAGCTAACGGACTGTTCGCTGCTCTGCCAGGTGGTGCGGACCTTATCCAGATCTGACTGGGAGACGTTCTGCAGCGTGCTCAGCTTCTGGTAGCGATCGAAGGTGACTTTGTCGTTACGCGCCGTCAGCACGGCGGTTTTCAGGCTGGCCTGCGCGGAGGCGATCTGCGCGTCCAGCTGATCGTTGGAGAGCCGAGCCTGCTCAAGCGCGATGTGCGCGGCTTCGACCTTATTGCGAAACGGCGTGTCGTCGAGTTCAAACAGCAGATCGCCTTTCTTGACCTGGCTGTTGTTGTGCACGTGGACGGCCGCCACGTAGCCGGAAACGCGCGCGGACACCGGGGTCACCACGCGCATCACGGTGGAGTCCGGCGTCAGCGGGATCCAGATATCCGCGACGATAAAGTAGACAAACATCAGCAGGAAAGAGGCAATACTTACCCTTACCCAGCGGGCAAACTTTTGTTCAGGAGTCATTATTTTTCGGTCTTGTTATCTTCTTCGCGGATTGTCCGCAAATTGCAGGCGATTTGATTCAGCGTGGCGCTGAAAATGTCGATATGTTCCGGCGCGATGTTTTGCGATACGCGAGCCTGAAAGTTCTCAATAACCTGGGTGAGCGTTTCAAGAACGGTCTTACCCTCAGGCGTCAGCGTCAACAGCCGGATGCGCTTGTCATAAGGCGATACGCTGCGCAGCAGGTAGCCCTGCTTTTCCAGCTGCGTCAGGGTGCGCATCAGCGGCGGCAGTTCAATACCCTGCACCTCCGCCAGTTCGCTCACCGAGACGTTATCCCCAAGCTGGTGAAGCTGCATCATCACCGTCCAGCTCGACTGGGTTAACCCGGTATCGAGAATGGCGTCGTCGATCACCGCGCGCCACTGACGCACGACCATCGCCATCCGCATACCCATCGGCCTGCGGCAGAACAGATCTTCTTCACTCATGGGGGAAACCTCTCGTCACACGCGGTCAAGATAATAGTTATCAGGGTAAGTATCAAGAAACGAGAAGTAAAAGCGCAGGAATTGCGAAAACGATGTTCTCCCTCTCCCCGTGGGCTGAGGGTTCCCCACAAATTAAAGCGAGCAGTGAACAATCCCCTCGCCCCTCCGGGGAGAGGGTTAGGGTGAGGGGAACATACGGCTAAGGTGGTATTTCCGTTCACTTCAATTTTCTTGCTACTCTGTAACGCCATAACCGGTGAACGTGCCAGGGTGGCTCAATCGCCACCACCCTGGCAACCCGGGCTCCCGGCGGTAAATCGCCGGTACGCGGTGCCTTCGGCTTATTCCTTCCGGCTTATCGGGTACGGGCGGAGGTAACATCCCTGTAAAGCCCGCCCTCTCGGCGCATCCATGCGCCTCGCCCCGGCCTACAGGAAACGCCTCAGCGATTTACAGCCGGACCAGGATATCGCTGTAAGCCATTCATTTTACTGATTAAACTCTAATCGCTTCCAGTTTAAAAAATTACTGGGGAACCCTCAGCCCCGTGGGAGAGGGTCGGGGTGAGGGCACCAGCCCGCAGCAGAGTTTAGCGGCTAAAATGCTTCCTGACGGCACTTTTCCCCGACGCCGTCACCACCACCTCCCTGTACCCCGCCACCCGCTGGATCCACCCTTTGCTTTCCAGATAAATCAACAGCGCCGCGCCCGCCTCACCGCCAAGATGAAAGCGCCGCTCGCTCCAGTCCAGGCAGGCGCAGCAGGCCTTGCGACGGGTATTAGGATTTAGCGGAACACCAAGCTTCAGGAACTGCTCCCGGCCATACGGCGTGAGCGCAGAACCGTCTGCCTCCAGCCAGGCTTCCGCCTGCATAAAATCATAGATCTGCACCGCCACCGCGCCCGCAAGATGGTCGTAGCAGGTCCGCGCTTCACGCATGGCTTTAGGCGCGGTGGTTTCCGGCGGGGTGATGCGGCTCCAGGAGAGCCCCATCATCTGCTCGACCAGCGCCGCCACGTCGTGCCCCGCCAGGCGATAGTAGCGATGCCGACCCTGAGACAGGCAGGTAATCAGCTTTCCCTCCACCAGCCGGGCGAGATGCCCGCTGGCGGTCGACGGCGCAACGTCTGCCGCCACGCTCAGCTCGGTAGCAGTCCACGCCCGCCCGTCCATCATTGCGCACAGCATCTTCACGCGCGACGGATCGGCCATTGCCGCCGCCACAGCCGCAACGGCCTGTTCCAGCGCCGCGCTGTTATCAGGAGGTAGGCTCGTTTTTAACATATGTCGCCCAGGGTTCGGTGATCTCTGCGGCCAGCTTATCATCATCCGTCAGCAGAATAAGGTGATTCGCGTGGTCGCTGTACTGGGTCAGGATAGACACGCCCTTTGCGGCCAGCGCGGCCGCTAGCTCGCCCAGCTCGCCGGGCCGCTCCTGTTTCAGTTTTCTGATTACCGGCTTGCGTACGGCCTGCACGTTGAACCCGGCTTCCACCAGCACGCGATGGGCTTTTTCCCCCTCTTCCACCAGGAAGTGGGCATTCGTGCCAAATACGCCACCGCCTTCCAGCCCCACGCCGTTGTGCCCCAGCAGCTGCCCAAAGCGCGCCAGTTCACCGGGGATATCGCTAAAAATCACATGAACGTCATACATCCTCGTGCCCTCCGGTTTCGGAACTGTATTCCCGCACCAGCTGTGTCACCCGAATGCGGTAGTACGCGAAAATCGACTCCCGCCCTTCGGCCTGCGCGGCCTGATGGAAGACGTTCTGCTTCCAGCGGCGGACGGCCTCTTCATCCCGCCACCAGGAAAGGGAAAGGATTTTGCCGTCGGTGGTCAGGCTCTGGAACCGTTCGATATCAATAAAGCCGTCGATATCCGCCAGCAAAGGCTTGAGTTCGGCGGCGAGCTGCAGGTAGCGGGCCTGATGCGCGGGCGCAGCTTTCGCTTCGAAAATGACTGCAATCATGGGTGTCTCTCCGTTGTGAGGATGAGGAGAGAATGCAGGATGGAAAAGCACAATGCTTCGGCAAAGAGCGAAGTGTTGTGCCGGATGACTCTGCGCTTATCCGGCCTACGGGCTTATGTAGGCCCGGTAAGCGCAGCGCCACCGGGCGGGTTTTAACCCAGAATCGACCGCGGCTCCATAAACGCCCGAATCCCCCACTCGCCCATCTCGCGCCCCACGCCGGAGTGCTTAAACCCGCCGAACGGCGCTTTCGGTTCATGGGCAAGGGTGTTCACCAGCACCCGGCCTGCAACAATCTGCTGCGCCACGCGGCGCGCGCGGTCCGCATCGCCGCCCAGCACCATCGCGCTCAGGCCGTATTCTGTGTCGTTGGCAATGGCAATCGCCTCCGCCTCGTCACGATAAGGGATTACGCACAGCACCGGGCCGAAGATCTCGTCGCGGGCAATCGCCATCTGATTGTTAACGTCTACAAACAGCGTCGGGCGCACAAACCAGCCGTCCCGGGTGCCTTCTGGTCGCCCTTCGCCGCCCGCCAGCAGGCGCGCGCCCTCTTCGCTTCCTTTGCGGATATAGCCCTCCACCCGCAGCCACTGCTTTTCGCTGACCATCGGGCCGACGTCCGTTGCGCTATCGCGCGGGTCGCCGGATTTCACCGCCGCCACGGCCTGCGCCAGCGCGGTTTCGATTTCCGCCTTACGCGCCTGCGGCACCAGAATGCGCGTTCCGGCCACGCACGCCTGCCCGCTGTTCATAAACCCGGCCTGGATCACCAGCGGGATCGCCTGCGCCAGATCCACATCATCCAGCAGGATCGTCGGCGATTTGCCGCCTAACTCCAGGGTCACGCGCTTAAAGCTCTCCGCCGCGTTGCGCAGGATCGCCCTGCCGGTATTCGTCGAGCCGGTAAAGGAGATTTTTGCCACGTCCGGATGGCGGCTGAGGGTTTCTCCTACCGTGTCGCCGCGCCCGGTGACGATGTTAAACACGCCCGGCGGCAGCGCGGCATCGCGCAGCGCTTCGGTGACAATCCGGGTTTGCAGGGCGCTCATTTCGCTCGGCTTGATGACCGCCGTACAGCCCGCCGCCAGCGCGGCCGCCAGCTTGCCGCAGATAAACCCCGCGTCGCTGTTCCACGGCGTAATCAGCCCCGCTACGCCAAGCGGCGTCATCTGCACCGTGGCTGCGCCTGCGGGGGTGACGAATGCAAACGCCTCCAGCGCCTCAATGGCCTGAGCAATCACCTCCGCCGGATAGCTGGCCATCCACGCCGAGCGCGAGGCGGGCGCGCCGTACTCTTCAATGACCGCCTCCAGCAGATCGTCGTGGCGAGCGGCCACGGCGGCGTGCATACGTTTTAACGCCGCGATGCGTTCCTGCTTTGTGGTCTGCGACCACGCCGGAAACGCCGCTTTTGCCGCCGCAACGGCGCGATCTGCGTCATCCTCATCCGCCAGACGAACCTGGCCGATAACCCGCGCCGTCGCCGGGTTGTACAAATCAAACCACTCTGTGCCGTGCGGGGTAACAAATTCGCCGTTAATAAAGATCTGTTCGATGGTGTGCATATAAACCTCCTCAGGCTGTGTGAACACAGTCTGGCACGGCTTATACGTTGCGATAATCCACGCTATGCTGCAAGGGTTGTTTCGATTTTCAGGATAATCTATGCATCGTTCAGGTCTGACAGAGCTGGAAGTAGTGATGGCGGTGGTGCGCCGCGGCAGCTTTCGCGCCGCGGCGCAGGAGCTGGGCATGTCCGCCACGGCGGTCAGCAACGCCATCGCCGGGCTGGAGAGCCGCCTTGATACCCGCCTCTTTAACCGCACCACCCGCAGCGTGGCGCTCACCGACGCCGGACAGCGCTACGTGGCGCGTATCGGCCCGGCCCTGCAGGAGATCCGTCTCGCCAGCGAGGAGATCCACGGCGACGCCGGGGAACTTACCGGCACGCTGCGTCTGAACGTGCCGAACCATATCGGCACCCTGTTTCTGGACCAGCTGCTGATCGACTTTATGATCCGCTACCCGAAGATGCGCGTAGAGACCGTCAGCGAAGCGCGAATGATCGACATCGTCGCGGAAGGCTATGACGCCGGGATCCGCCTTGAGGAGTCCGTGCCGCAGGACATGATCGCCGTGCCGCTGACCGGCGAGATCCGCCAGCTCGTCACCGCCACGCCGGACTATTTTGCACGCCACGGCATTCCGCAGACGCCGGACGATCTGCTTTCACATCAGGGGATCGGCATGCGCATGGCCCACGGCGGGATCTACCGCTGGGAGTTGTCGCGTCGCGGGGAGACGTACGCGCTGGCCGTGCCGCCGCGCTTTGCGACGTCCGATCTTTTCGCGTCAATTCGGGCCGTGAAGGCGGGTTTAGGAGTGGGGTTTTTACCGGAACTCTATATTCAGGACGAGCTGAAAAGCGGGGAACTGGTGAGCGTCTTAGACGACTGGACGCAGCCGTTTGCCGGGCTGCGCCTGTATTACCCAGGGCATCGCCACGTCCCGCCGGGACTGCGGGCGCTGGTGGCGACGATCCGCGAGCGCGGAATTATTCCAGGTTAGCCTTGTTCAGCCCGTAAGCCGCATCCAGCGATCCCGGCTCCATGCGGGAGGTGATCCCCAGGCGGTTCCAGGCGTTGATCGCCACGATGGCGAAGTTTAGCTCTGAAATCTCGACGTCCGAGAAGTGCTCCGCCACGCTGCGGTACAGCGCGTCGCTCACGCCGTGAACCCCAATCTGCGTCAGCGCTTCGGTGAAGGCCAGCGCGGCTTTCTCGCGGGCGCTGAACAGCGGAGACTCGCGCCAGGCCGCCAGATGGTACAGGCGCAGCTCGCGCTCGCCGCCGATTTTGGCCTCTTTCGAGTGCATATCCAGGCAGAAGGTGCAGCCGTTCAGCTGCGATACGCGAATGTCGATCAGGTGCTTCAGCGCCGGGTCGATGGAGGTTTTTGCCACTTCCATGCTCAGGGCGGACAGGGCGTTGGCGAGGGCAGGTGTAGCTTTGTGGTGGTTAACGCGAGTGCTCATTGTCTTTCCTCTTTTTGTGCGGCATGTGTCATGCGATGAGGCAAATCTACGCCGTTAATGACATAGTAAAAAGATACAAAACCACCAAAATGAGGTAGGACATGAAGCTCGGCTATCACGAGATCTATTCTCGCTATCGCGATTACATTACGCGCGGCGTGCTGAAGCCGGGCGACAGGGTGCCCGCCATCCGCGTGCTGGCCGAAGAGCTGAAGGTGGCGCGTAAAACCGTCGAAACGGCCTACGCCATCCTGACGGGCGAAGGGTATCTGGTGAGCCAGGGCGCGCGCGGCACGCGGGTGAATCCGGATCTTCTGCTGCCCGCCAAAAATGCGCCTGCGGAACAGCCCACCGGCACGCTGCCAGAATCGCTCATCAGCCAGCGCGAGCGGGCGGGATTTCTGCGCCCCGGCATTCCCTCGCTCGACAGTTTTCCGTATAAAAAATGGCTGCTGCTGGCGGGCCAGGCAACGCGCGCCATGCGTCAGGAGGAGATGCTCAACCCGCCCGTTCTGGGCTGGTATCCGCTGCGCGAGGCGATTGCCCGCTATCTCAATATCTCGCGCGGGCTGTCCTGCAGCGCCGAGCAGATCTTAATCACCAGCGGCTACAGCGGCAGCCTGCGGCTGATCCTCGATACCCTCGCCAGCCGCAGCGACAAGGTGGTGTTTGAAGATCCTGGCTACTTTATGGGACAGCAGCTTCTCAAGCGGATCGTGCCGCGGCTGCACACCGTGCCCGTCGATCGCTCTGGCGTTGATACCGAATACCTGCTGCGTAACCATCGCGACGCGCGCTTTGCTATCGTCACGCCGTCGCACCAGAGCCCGCTGGCGGTGACGCTTTCGCTGCCGCGCAAGCAGCAGTTGCTCGACTGGGCCTCACAGCACGAGGCCTGGATCGTCGAGGACGACTACGACGGCGAATTTCACTACACCCGCAAGGTGCTGCCGTCGCTGAAAAGCCTCGACCAGCACGACCGGGTGATCTTTATGGGCACCTTCAGCAAAACCATCATGCCGTCGCTGCGGATGGGCTATATCGTGATGCCCGCCAGCACCGTTGAGGCCTTCACCGACTGCGCGGACATTGTCGCCAGCGGCCAGCCAGTGCTGACGCAGAAGATCCTCACCGCGTTCCTCAACGAGGGGCATTTTTTCCGCCATCTCAAGAAAATGCGTGCCCTGTACCAGACCCGCCGCGACTGGATGATTGCCGCCCTGCGCGAGGTGTATGGCGATCTGTTTTTCACCGAGCAAAACGACGGCGGGATGCATGTTGTGGCGTTTCTCACGAAGGGAAGCTGCGACCGGGAGATTGCGCACTGCTGGCAGGCGCAGCAGCTGCAGGTGAACGCGCTCTCTGAATGGTATCGCGGGTCGGGCAAACGCTACGGGCTGGTGATGGGCTATAACAACGTGCGGTCGTATCAGGAGGCGGTAGATTTGCTGGAAAGGCCGAAGCGGCAGACGTTTGGGCTGTTGAGCTGAACATCGCCGGGTGGCGGCTACGCCTTACCCGGCCTACTCGATCCCGTAGGCCCGGTAAGCGAAGCGCCACCGGGCGATAAATGCCTCACACGTCATACCGCGACAACCCCACATCCTTGAGCTGCTCGTCGCTCATCTGGCTCAATATGCGGCGGGTGCGGTTGATGCGATACCAGTTGCAGATCGTTTTGCCGATCCAGACAAACACGACGAACGGACGTTTTGAACGGTTCTCATAGAATTCCATGATGCTCTCCTCACTGTGCCAGTGGGGATATCATCGTGGAAATCGGCTCGCACAATACAGATTCAAAAACAACTTTTGTTTAACATACAGATCCGCTAAAACAGTAACTGCATGGCAATTTTTGCGGCAATCTGTACTGGTTTACTAATCTGTATGGTGAAAACAAAGGATACAGCATGACGCGCTACCAACATCTGGCCAATCTTCTGGCGGAACGCATTGAACAAGGGCTGTATCGCAGCGGCGAACGTTTGCCGTCGGTGCGTACGCTGAGCCAGGAGCACGGCGTGAGCATCAGCACCATACAGCAGGCCTACCATATTCTCGAAAACCTCCAGCTGATCACGCCTCAGCCGCGCTCCGGCTATTTTGTTTCTCAGCGCAAGGCCCAGCCGCCCGTTCCGGCCATGACGCGCCCGGTGCAGCGCCCCGTGGACGTCACCCAGTGGGATGAAGTGATGATGCTGCTGGATGCCCGCGCCGACAAAGAGATGATCTCCTTTGGCGGCGGCTCGCCGGACGTTAACCAGCCGAGCCTGAAGCCGCTGTGGCGAGAGATGAGCCGCATTGCGCAGCATAATCCGGCTGAAATGCTGAGCTATGACGTCCTCGACGGGCGCCTGGAGCTGCGCGAGCAGATCGCCCGCCTGATGCTCGACGGCGGTTCAACGGTGGCAGCGAACGAGATTGTCATCACCAACGGCTGCCACGGCGCGCTGTCGATCGCCCTGCTCTCGGTGTGCAAGCCGGGGGACATCGTGGCGGTGGAGTCGCCGTCGTTTCACGGCACCATGCAGATGCTGCGCGGGTTCGACATCAAGGCCATCGAGATCCCAACCGATCCTGAAACCGGCATCAGCATTGAGGCATTAGAGCTGGCGCTGGAGCAGTGGCCGATCAAGGCGGTGATCCTGGTGCCGAACTGCAATAACCCGCTCGGGTTTATTATGCCGGAAGCGCGCAAGAAGCAGGTGCTTGCGCTGGCCCAGCGGCACGATATCGTGATCGTGGAGGATGACATTTACGGCGAGCTGGCGGCAGAGTACCCGCGCCCGCGCACCATCCATTCGATGGATATCGACGGCCGCGTGATCCTCTGCAGCTCGTTTACCAAAACCGTGGCGCCGGGCCTGCGCGTCGGCTGGATTGTGCCGGGACGCTATTACGACCGGGTGATGCACATGAAATACGCCGCGGGCGGGTTTAACGTGCCGGGCACGCAGATGGCGGTGGCGGCGTTTATTCGCGACGGCCATTACCATCGCCACGTGCGCCGTATGCGTCAGATTTATCAGCAGAATATGGAAACCTACACCTGCTGGGTGCGGCAGTATTTTCCTGCAGAGATTTGCGTCACGCGCCCGCAGGGAAGCTTCCTGCTGTGGATTGAGCTGCCGGAGAAGGTCGACATGGTGTGCGTCAGCAAGCAGCTGTGTCGGCTGAAGATCCAGGCCGCGGCCGGGTCGCTGTTTTCCGCCTCCGGGAAGTACCGCAACTGTCTGCGGATCAACGTGGCGCTGCCGCCGACGGAGAAGAATCGCGAGGCGTTGAAAAAGATGGGCGAAGCGATTGTGATTGCGATGGAGGAGTAGTGCGTTTTTTGCCCTCACCCCAACCCTCTCCCACTGGGAGAGGGAGGAAATCGTCAACGACTCAGAACTTCCACGAAACGCTGCCCACAATGCTGCGTTCTGCACCGAAGTAGCAGTAAGAGAGCGAGTTACACGCCGCCACGTAGCTCTTGTCCGTCAGGTTATTGACGTTCAGCTGCGCGCTTACGCCCGTCAGGCCCACCTTCGACAGGTCATAGCCTACCACGATATCCACCAGCGTGTACGACGGTAGCGTATGGGTATTCTGGCGATCGCTGGTGATGCCGTTTACGTAGCGCACGCCGGAGCCAACGGTCAGGCCGTCCAGCGGGCCGGTTTTGACGTCGTAGCTCAGCCAGCCGCTGGCCATGTTACGCGGGGCATAGACGGCGCGCTTGCCCTCTTCCTCCGGGCTGCTCTTCTTGTAGCGAATGTCCGTATAGGTGTACGCCGCCTGCAGGCGCAGGCTGTCGGTCAGCTGACCAATCGCCTCCAGCTCTACGCCTTCGGACTCGATTTCACCGATGGAACGGTACGGATCGGTCGGTTCCTCTTTGGTGGCGATGTTCTTCTGGTTAATGCGGAACACCGAGGCGCTGAACTGGCTGTTCATCCCCTCCGGCTCATACTTCACGCCCGCTTCCCACTGTTTGCCCTTCATCGGGTCCAGAATATTGCCCTTCTCGTCGGCAAAGCTGGTCGGCGTAAAGGCGGTAGAGTAGCTCACGTACGGCGCGACGCCGTTATCAAACAGATACAACAGTGCCGCGCGGCTGCTGAAGTTGTTCTTATCCAGATCGCTGCGGGTGTGGTTGAAGTTGTCGACGTTAGACACGCTCACCTGGTCGTAACGCCCGCCCAGCGTCAGGCGCCAGCGGTCAATGGACATCTGGTCCTGCAGGTAGTAGCCGGTCTGGCGCAGCTTGTGTTTTTCCTTGCTGTACTGGGTGATGTAGTCCGGCTTCGCGCCGTACACCGGGTGGAAGGCGTCTATCGGCGGGAAGCCGCCGTAGTAGCCCTTCACATTGTTGCTGCGATCCTGATAGTCCATGCCGATCAGCACGCGGTGGTTTACTATCCCGGTGTCGAAGCTGCCGTCGACCTGGTTATCCAGGGTGATGGCGTTCATCTTCTCGTCAGAGCCGGAATAGCCGCGGTTGAGTTCAGTTTCATTCAGCCAGCCCGCGGCATACACCTGGTTCAGCTCCACTTTGGTGTGCAGGTAGCGAAGCTTCTGGCGCACCGACCAGCCGCTGTCGAACATATGCTCGACGTTATAGCCCACCATGTTTTCGCGACGATCGTATTTGTCGTAATCATCCTCCCCTTCATAGAAGGTATTGGAGATTTTCTTACCGTAGTGCGGATTTACCGTGCCGTCGTACGGCAGGCCGGAGTGGCTACCGCCTTCCGGATCGCGGTGCAGATAGGCCATCAGCTCCAGGCGGGTGTTATCGGTGATGCGCCAGGTCAGGCTCGGCATCAGGGCGTAACGCTCTTCCTTCAGCGGATCGAACTGTGAATCAGCGTAACGGGTCATCCCGCTCAGGCGCACCGCCACGCGGTCGTTATCATCCACCGGCCCGGTGACGTCGAACATCGCCCCGCGCTGGTTATTGTTCCCGGCGAAAAGCTTGATCTCCCCGCCCGGATCGAACGACGGCTTGCGGGAGGTGAGCGCCACAATCCCGCCAGGCGACGAGCGCCCGTAGAGCACGGAGGCCGGGCCGCGCACCACCTCAATGTTGTCGAGGAACCACGGATCGACCACCAGCGAACTGTGGGAGTTGGTGTCGCCCATCATCTTCAGGCCGTCGAGGTAAACGTTATCCAGGCTACCGTCGGAGAAGCCGCGCAGAACGATATAGTCGAAGCGGTTAGAGGCACCAATCTGGTTGCTATACACGCCCGGCGTGTAGCTCACGGCCTGACGCACGCTGGTTGCGCCCTGCTCTTCGAACTGCTCGCGGGTGACGATAGAAACGGACTGCGGGGTTTCGATATCCGGCGTTTCAAGCTTGGTGGCGGCAGACTGCATCTGCGACGTGACCACCACGGTATCTGTTTTCTGCGCATCCTGCGCCATCAAAGGAAAAGCGACGCTACCGGTAACCCATCCCACCAGCAGTGCCAGACGCGATTTAGCAAACATGATCCTCTCCAAAGGCATTTCTAATTGTTAATAAGAATTATTACCTTTTTGATGCAGCAAACGGCTATGCGCGCCGCCAGGATATGTATGCGCAATGCCAAACCGCACGAATCACGTTCGCGCGGCGACAGAAATTACGTTAGCGGGTTTTACGTACGTCGCCGGGTGAAAGACCGTAATGACGACGAAAGGCGGTGGCGAAGTTCGTGGCGTGCTGATACCCGCTCATCCACGCGGCCTGCTGTACGCTGTGGCCTTCCAGCAGGTAGCGGCGCGCCAGCGCAAGGCGACAGTCGCGAAGGTAATCAAACAGCGTGCAGCCGTAGCGCTGGCGGAATTTGCTGCGCAGGCTGCTCTGACTCATTGCCGCCACGGCTGCAAGCTGCGCCAGCGTGTGATCCTGCTCCGGCGACTGCTCCAGCATACAGCGCACGCGCTCCAGGCGCGCATGTTCAGGCCGCGTTGGCCCGTTTTGCTGGAGATGGTCCAGGCCATGCCCCAGAAGCTGGTACATCAGCCCTTCCAGCAGCAGCTTGCGGGAAAGCGGGCTTAATCCCTGCCGTTGCGCGTGCTGAATTCCCGACAGGACGCATCCCGGCACCTGCCAGACGGACGCAGGAGGGTTCAGGGTCGCCCACTCCTGAAGCAGCGATTCCAGCAGGCTTTCACGCCGGGCATCGTTCGGGTAAACGCCGAACGAGAGCGTTTTCAGGGTGCTGTCGGCGTCATGACGGGCGTTCATCACCTGCTCCTCGCTCAGACGCGAGCTGAACGCCATGCCGGAGCGCACCGCGTACTCGCTGCCGTTGAGCATTAACGTCACGCATCCTTCGAGCACCACCAGCATATAGAGCGGGCTGTTATGGCGAGAGGTGGTTTCATAGGGCTGCAAAACGCGAACGTCTGAGTGGGTGAGCGAAATGCCGGAAGAGAGCATCATCTCCTCCACATCGCCGTGCAGCACCGGGCTGCCGATGGCCTGGGCATCCACAAGCTGCGGGAAGCGGTAGTCGATACCGTAGCGCTCGCCAAAGCCAATGAAGTCTTCGACGCAAAAGAGGCGTCGGGTGGACGTATTTCGGTGTGCAGACTGGGTCATAGTGGCATGTGCGTGGGCGGATAAGTGAGAAAGATTACCATTACGGTGGGGCAAAGGCTATGCCAGCGCGAAAGATTGCGGGGAAGAGGGGGCTGCACCGCTGTGAGTAAATAAGCGAAGCGTTATTTATCCATGCAGTAATAAAATAACAAGCTCCAGCCTGTGCCGGAGCCGTATATTATTTCAGGATGCAGTAAAGAACTATGCTTCCTGCCACTCAGCAAAAACCTCTTTATGGTTTTTGGTCAGGATGACTTTATTATCATCCACTTTGTCGACCCAGCCGAGCGGAATATAGTGGTGTTTACCACCTGATTCCGGATCGCTTTTAGCAAGCTTGATACGTTCACCATCCAGATGATCCACAACACCGACGTGCGTTCCGCAGCTGGCTACAACCTGAGTGTGATCCTTAATTGCGCTTTTATCTACCATAATCATTCTCCTGTTTCGGTTATTTGGCTGTTGCACGGAATTAACTGTAGCGCATAAATTCCGGTTTCAGGCGCTTATTATCATTTTGAAACATCATTGACAGGATTGCATATTAAGTCTATATAGCGCAGAGGCGAAAAAATAAGAATTAGATGAATTATTATCGACGGATTATTTATCTTTCATAATTAAACTATCGCAACCAACGAGGAGGTATTTATGACGATTCGCAATAATCGGACAGAAATTTCGCTGGCTCTTGGTGAGGCGGTTTTAGACATCGTGCAAAAGGGCCATGAGGTATCGCGAGAAAACCTGGCGCAGGCCATGAAAATCAAGGCGGAGAAAGAGCGCGACGATGAGCGGCTCCTGAACTACTGGAAGGCCTGTAATATGCTGGTTTGAATGAAGCGGCGTTTGGCCAGGCTAAACGCCGCCACCTGTTACTCGTCGAAGAACCAGTATCCCTGGTTAATCAGTCCGGTCAGCTCTTCAACAAAGGCCGGATTCTCCAGCGCCTCGCCCAGCTCTGCCTGGCCCAGCTCGGTGTAACGGCACAGCGCATCCGCCGCGTTTGCATCTACGGTTTCCAACTGCTCGCTGTTGATGAAGAAGCTGCCGTTGACGTTCAGCACGCGCAGGCCGCTCAGGCGCGACAGCGTCTCACCGCCCTGCAGCGCATCCAGCACCTCTTCCGGCGCGTACGGCGGCTCGGCGGCAGCGATGTCCAGCTCGTGGCGCGGGGTTGAAACAAAGCTGCCAAACCATTTAGTGAAATCATCCGGCCGGCCGATCATGTCGATCATCATCTGGCGAATACGATCCAGCTCGTACTGTTCCACGCGGCCAGGATGCTCGCGGCAGGTCAGATCCGGATCGCTGTAGTGCTCGCCGCCCAGATCGTTTTCCAGCGCGTAATCGGCGAAGCTGCTGATCAGGTCGCGGCCGTTCGGCCCGCGGAAGCCCACGGAGTAGTTCAGCGCGGTTTCATGGGTAAAGCCGTCGTGCGGGAATCCAGGCGGAATGTAGAGGATATCGCCCGGGGCAAGATCTTCGTCGATGATGGGCTCAAACGGATCGACGTGCAGCAGCGCCGGATGCGGGCAGAACTGACGCATCGGCAGCTTATCGCCCACGCGCCAGCGGCGGCTCCCCATCCCCTGAATGATAAACACGTCGTACTGATCGATATGCGGACCCACGCCGCCGCCGGGCACGGAGAAGGAGATCATCAAGTCGTCGAGACGCCAGTCCGGCAGGACGCGGAACGGACGCACCAGCTCAGCCGCGGGCATATGCCAGTGGTTTACCGCCTGCGCCAGCAGCGACCAGCCGGTTTCACCCAAATTGTCGAAATGCTCAAACGGACCATTGCTGGCCTGCCATTTTCCGTTGGAGTGGCTCACCAGACGGCTATCGACTTCCGGCTCCATCGCCAGCCCTGCCAGCTCGTCCGGGGTAATAGGATCGACAAAATTCGGAAAGGCATTTTTCAGCACTACGGGTTTTTTTTGCCAGTATTTCTCAAGAAATTCCGGCCAGTTCAGGTTCAGTTGATACGCCATGGTAAGCACCAGTGAGAGGGTAAACAGGCGCGATTATAGGCAAGAAAGCAGAGGGGGAACTTGTCATGGGTCAAACCAGCACGCGTAGGTCGGGCAAGGCGAAGCCGCCACCCGACACGTACACGCCGCTAAAACTTAATCCAGCTTCAGCTCGTCATAGTGGGTAATCAGCTTGCCCACGATGCCGTAGTCCAGCGCTTCTGCCGGAGACATCCAGAAGTTGCGATCGGTATCTTTTTTCACTTTTTCCAGCGGCTGGCCGGTGGCGTCAGCGATCAGCTTGTTCACGCGATCCAGCATGCGGATGATCTCGCGCGCTTCGATTTCGATATCCGTCGCCTGACCGCGCACGCCGCCCAGCGGCTGGTGGATCATAAAGCGGGTGTTCGGCAGGGAGTAACGGTGCTCTTTTTTCGCCGCCAGGAAGATGGTGATCCCGGCGCTTGCCACCCAGCCGGTGCCGATAACGTGCACTTCCGGACGAATAAATTTGATGAAGTCGTGGATGGTATCGCCCGCTTCCACGTGGCCGCCCTGGCTGTTGATGTACAGCTTGATCGGATCGTTGCTGACGCTCTGCAGCAGGATCATCTGGGTGATGACCTTCTGGGCCAGCTCCTGGTTGATCTCACCGGAGATCACAATCGAACGCGATTCCAGCAGTTTTTGCTGCAGAGCGCCCGCGCCGGTTGTCCCTTCCGCTTTATCCTTGTCGCTTTCTTTCAGTGTGTAGTGCATTGTTATTTCCTCAGCTTGTCGCGCTCAAAACCAGAGTGTAGCCTGTTTTACCGGTGAAAGTCCTCACGGACACATAACGAGGGAACTTATGAAAATTGCACACGTCGCGCTCTGGACCCGCAGGCTGGACGCTCAGGTTGCGTTCTGGACAACCGTTTTTGGCGGGCAGAGTAACGAACGCTACGTCAGTAAAAATCGGCCGGGATTTGCATCGCACTTTATTACGCTTGAGGGCGGGCCGACCATTGAACTGATGACGGTTCCGGATCTGCCCGACGCGCCCGCGCATCCGGAGTTTGTGGGCTGGGCGCATATCGCCATTGATGTTGGCAGCAGGGCCAGGGTAGACAGCATGGCGGAGCAGGCGCGCGCAGGCGACACGCTGCTCAGCGCCCCGCGCATGACCGGCGATGGCTTTTATGAAGCGGTGATTGCCGATCCGGACGGCAACCGGGTTGAGCTTGTCGGTGCATAAAAACAGCGTTTCGTTACTAACCAATCCGCCACATATTCATTACACTTTAATATCATTTTCATATTGGTAAATGATAATGATAACTAATGTGTTAGTATGAATGCGCAGTGCAAACAGTCCCTTACGGTTATAAGGGGCTGCTTTTCCTCTCGATTTTTTACCGATCACACACCGGGGCGTGAATGGAACACATTGTTTATGTGGTTGATGACGATGACGCTGTCAGGCACTCCGTAATCGGTCTGCTGGAGTCTTCAGACCTGCACGCCATCGGGTTTTCATCGGCAGAAACGTTCCTTCAGCACCGCTTCGAAGATCTGCCCTCCTGCGTGATCCTCGATATGCAGATGCCCGCCATCAGCGGCTTTGATGTGGCAGATGCCCTGAAGGCCAGCGGGCGAGAGATACCCATTATCTTTCTTACCGGCCACGGCACTATCCCGATGTCCGTTCGGGCGATTAAGGGCGGTGCCTACGAATTCCTCACCAAACCCGTTGAATCCAGTGCCTTAATTGATTCCATTGAATCAGCGCTGAAGCTGGCGCAAAACAACGCAGCTCAGTTTAAGGAGCATTACGCCCTGAAGCAGCGCCATATGTCTCTTACCCCGCGCGAGCATGAAGTGCTCCAGCTGGCGATTAGCGGCCTGTTAAACAAGCAGATCGCCGCCGAGCTGGGCGTGAGCGAAATTACGGTTAAGGTGCATCGCCGCCGCGTGATGGACAAAATGCAGGTGCGCTCCGTGGCCGAGCTGGTCAGGGCCGTTGAGCGCCTGACCAAAAGCCAGCCGGTGGATTAACCTCAGCTTTCCTGCTCGGCCAGCGGCAACGCGAAGGCAAAGACGGTGCCGTAAGGATCGCCGCGGCGCGCGGACAGCCTGCCCCGGTGGCGTTCGATAATGCTGGCGCTGATGGTCAGCCCCATCCCCATGCCCTGCGCTTTGGTCGAGTAGAACGAATCAAAAATGCGCTCGGTAAGCTCAGGCTCAATGCCGCTGCCGGTGTCCGCAATCTCGAAAATCACTTTATTATCAACGCAGTTAGCGGTGGATATCGTGATGCAGCATGGACGATCCGTCACCTCCGCCATCGCCTCCACCGCGTTCATCACCAGGTTGAGCAGCACCTGCTGGATCTGCACGCTGTCGCCGGTGATAAAGCTGTTCCGGGCATGCAACAGATAATCAACGCTTATATGTCGCTGCTCCAGCTCGCTGCGCGAGAGGGTGATGATGTGATGGATCAGGTAATGCAGATCGATGCGCGTAAAGGTCGGATCCTGCTTGCGCGTCAGAGACTGAATGCTGCGAATAATCTCTCCCGCCCGCTCGCCTTCCGCGGCGATCTCCTCCAGGCCTTCGCGCACCTTATCCAGCCGGGCAGGCTCCCGGTTGAGCCAGCGCAGGCTTGCCCCGGCGTTAGAGACAATCGACATCAGCGGCTGGTTGATCTCGTGGGCGATGGATGAGGTGAGCTGGCCAACGGTAGTCGCCCTGGACACCCGGGCCAGATCCGCCTGCGCCACCCGCATGGCATCCTCCGCCGCCCGCTGGCTGGTGATGTCGGTGATGATCCCGTAATACTCGTTCACCTCGCTGCCGACGCCGACCGGATCGCCGATCCCCAGAATGTAGCGCACGGAGCCGTCGGTGCGGGTAATGCGGAACTCCGCCCGCATGGATAGCCCGTCGCGCACGCTCTGGTTGACGAGAGCGCTGATACGGGCGTAATCGTCCTGATGCACAAAGGTCAAAAATTCCGCCATGGAGATCATCTTTTGCTGTTCAGGCAGGCCGAGAATGCGGGCGTACTCTTCGGACATAAACATCAGATCCTGCACCAGCTCCCAGCGCCAGCTGCCGGTGTGGCTGATCTGCTCGCCCAGCATCAGCGAGGTCTGGCTGGCGCGCAGCTCTTTCTCCACGCGCCTGCGCTGGATGTTCTCCGCCAGCAGTTCCGCATACAGGCGCGCCGTCTCCAGCGAAACCGCAGCCTGCGCGCCCAGCAGGCTCACCACCCGCGAGTCCTCGGCGGTAAAAACCTCCGGCATCAGGCGGTTTTCCAGATACAGCACGCCCACCAGCCGCGCCTGCTTGAACATCGGGACGCACATCACGGCGGCGCCGGACGTCACCAGATAGGGGTCCTGGCTGAACGGATGAAACTCCTCCGGCTTGCCGGTGCGGATCTCCTGCCCGGTGCGGATCACCGCCGCCAGCACGGACAGCGGCATGTCGGTAGCCATCGGCGCGTCTTTGAGGATACGCACCCGCACGCCTTCGGCGCTGGTCCAGGCGCTGGCCTCGATCTCCGGAATAAGGTTGTCGTTGACGCGCAGCAGCAGGCCGCGCTGCGCCCCGGCGCGTTCGAGCAGGAGCGTCATCAGGTTTTCAATCAGGCGTTCCAGGTTAATTTCTTCCGACAGCGCACGCGACGCTTTGATCACGCTCTGCAGGTCGCGGATCACCTCGTTCTGGGCATAGGCCACCGTGTCGTAGGCGCTGGCCTGCCCGGCGGCCAGAAGGTGCGGGAAATCCTGCTCCAGCTGGCGCACTTTGGCCTGCGCGCCCGCGCGGCCCCAGGCGGCAATCGACCCGCGAAAATGGGCGTCCGAGGCGGTCGGGTAGCCGCAGGCCAGCGAGAAGCGCCCCGCCAGCTCGTGCGCCAGGGCGTTGATGGGATTAAACCCGCCCTCGCGCGACAGCCGCACCGCCTTTTCATACTGCTCCAGCGCGATGCTGTTCATGCCGTCCAGACGAACGATTTCGGCGTAAATCAGTGCCTCTTTATCGGCGAACGTGCCCGGATTAACGCGCGCCCAGAGGGCAATTTTATCGTAGTGGAAATGGATGCTGCGGCGGTAATCCGCCGAGAAGGTTTCCGGCGTCAGCTGCCGCGAGAGCGCCAGCGCGCTGTAGAGATGGTAATCCAGCAGGTGAATATGGCCCGGCGCGGACCACGCGTACCAGCCCGCCATCTCCAGATCCGCCTGCGCGTCCGCATACTCGCCGCAGGTAAAGTGCGCCATCCCGCGATAGAGCCAGTACCAGAACAGCATGGTCGAGGTCTGCTCGGGCGCCTGCTCCGGCGGCGCGGGCAGCAGATCCTCCGGCAGCGCCTGCGCGGCGCTCCAGGTGCCGATCGCAGGGGTGCGCAAAAACTCCACGTAGCGCCGCTGGATCTGCAGGACGGTTTCAATGTCCTGGAAGTGCGTTTTGCGCACGAAGGCCAGCCCGCGCTCGATGCTGGTCAGCACGCCGTCCAGGTGATCGCCCCGGGAGAGGAAGTTGATGATCTGATGGCAGGCGGCAAAGCAGGCCATCGTCATGTCGCCGTGGGTCACCGCCGAGGTGAAACAGGCTTTCGCGCACTCAATGGTGTACGACAGCGGCTGGGTCCAGACGCTCAGCTGGTCAAGCGGCAGCAGCGTTTTGGCTTCATAGGCACCGTAGCCGTGACGGTTCACCAGCTCGCGGGCCAGCGTGCCGTACTCAAACCCCAGACGGTACTCGCCGTAACGGTGACCAATCAGCACGCCAAACCAGGCCATAGCGGTAGTGGACGCGCCCGTAATGCCGCGATCGAGCGTCAGGTGCATCATCCGGCAAAGCAGCAGGAAGTGCAGGCGCGGGCAGGTAAAGCTGGCAAAAATGCTGGCGCTGTAGAGCAGATTCATCACCGCTTCGGTCTCAGCGCTCTCCATGACCGTCAACCGGGCGAACGGGTTCTGCGCCGCATCGCCCGTGCGGGTGCAGAACTGCTGCCAGGCCTCGTCGCACTCGGCGTTTTCCGGATAGCGGCTGATCTGGATGCCAAACACGCCCAGCCAGCAGAGCGCCGCTTCCAGCGCCAGCCGGATATCCGACTGGCGCATATAGACCTCCGCCAGCAGGTTGGCCGCCAGCGCTTTTTCCGTCAGCCCGCCCGGCGAGCCGAGAATGGCGTCGCACAGCTCGCGCGTGCGCTCAAGATGGCCCAGCGCGAACTCGCACCCCGCCTCTTCGATATCGAGAATAAAATCAGACACCGCGCCGGCATTGCCCAGCGCTCTGGCGGTCTGGATATAGCCGAGCGCCGACGCGTAGTCCCCGGTGCGCCTGGCGCGTCGCGCGGCGAGCAGGCTCAGCTCGCGGAACATCTGGCGCTGAGGCGCAGGCTGGATGCAGTCCAGCGCGGCGGTAACGTGGTGCACGGCGCGGAACAGCAGCTCGTTGCCCGCCGCCTGACGCGCGGCATCGGCCAGCAGGCGGGCGGTGGTCAGGTGCAGATGGCTCTTTTCAGCCGGGTCCAGCAGCGCAAAGGCCGCTTCCTGCACCCTGTCGTGGGTGAAAGCGTACTCTTTTTCCGTCAGCACAATCAGCTGCGCGATCACCGCCGGGTGCAGCGCATAGCGGATTTCCGCCACCGACACGCCCACCACGCGGCACATCATCTCCAGCTCCCCCGTGCAGCCCAGGCAGGCGATGCTGCCCAGCAGGCGACGCGTCTCTTCGGGCATCTCCTTGAGCTGCTCAAGCACCAGGGTGACCACGTTCTCGGTGTAGTGCCGGGCGCGGATGGCCTGCAGATCGTACTGCCATTTGTCCTGGTATTTGCTATGCACCACCAGCCCGTCGTCGACGATGCGGCGGAAAAACTCATTCACAAACAGCGGGTTGCCGCCGGTCTTTTCATGGATAAGGGTAGCAAGATCGGCGGTGCTGGCGCTGCGGACATGGAAGATGCTGCCCAGCCAGCGCGCCACGGCCTTCACCGTAAGCGGCTGCGGGATAATGGTGGTCGCGTTCTGCGCCGACTCCGGCAGGCTCGCCAGCTGCTTTTGCAGGAAAGCGTCAGAGAGCGAGCCGATATCCCGGTGGGCCACCACCACCAGCAGCGGGATCGCGCCGCAGGTGACCAGCAGGTGTTTTAGCGTTTGCAGGCTGGCGGCATCAATCCACTGAATATCATCCAGCAGGAGCACCAGCGGCGCGCCCTGGGTGGCAAAGGTTCTGACCAGCGCCAGCATCATGTGGCTAAAGCGCGCCCGCGCGTCGATGGAAAACGTATCCGCAGAGAGGCGCGGCTTGCTCTCCACGAGTAAATTCAGCTCCGGCACCAGGCTGACGGCCAGCTCCTCGTAGCCCTCAAGGGCGCGGGTCAGGCGGATTTTCCACTTCGTCACCTCCTCCGCCGGCAGGCCAAGCAGGTGCAGCGTCAGGGAACGAAACGCCGAGCTCAGCACGCCGTAGGGCAAGGAGGATGAAAACTGATCGACCTTCCCCACCGCCAGCAGCACCTTGCGCTGCTGAAGCGCCTTTAGCGCGGTGGCGATGACGGAGGATTTGCCGATCCCCGAGGGGCCGCCAATGATGACCAGCTCCGGCACGCCGTTCTGCCCGACGCGTTCGAACGCGGCAAGGGCTTCATTGGCCTGCGGATGGGCGGCAAACAGCGCATCCGCCAGATGAATGGCCGGGGAACGGTCCTGCTGGCCGGGAATAAAGCGGGCAATCTCGCCTTCGGCGGTCAGCGTCGCCTGGCAGCGCCGGAGATCGGCAATCAGGCCATCGACCGTCTGATAACGGTTCTCCGGGCTCTTCTCCAGCAGCTTGAGGATTATCGTCGAAAGCATTTCCGGCACGTCCGGGCGCACCTGCCCCGGGGCAAGCGGCTCGGAGGCAATGTGATAGTGCGCCCAGTGGGTCTGGTCGTCTGCGCTCCGTTCAAACGGCAGACGCCCGGTGAGAAGCTCGTACAGCACCATACCGAGGCTATAGAGATCGCTGCGGCCATCCACGGCGCGCCGGGTGCGGGTGGTGTGTTCCGGCGACATATAGGCAGGCGTCCCGCCCGCGACCGCAAGCCGGGTCAGGGAGAAGGCCTCGGAGGTGCTGCTGGAGAGGCCAAAGCTGCCCAGGCGGCAGGTGGCGTCGTGATGCACAAAAATATTGCCGGGCTTGATGTCGCCGTGAATGAGGTTCTGCAGGTGCATCTGGCGCAGGGGAACGCAGATGCGGATTGCCAGCTCGATAAAGCGAGAGATGCCGGAGATCGCCTTGCCCGCCCGGCGCGCCAGCAGCTCAAAGGCGAACGGGGTATAGACCAGCGCGAAGCGTCCGCGGTACTGGGTTGAGGCCACGGCCCGAATCGCCCAGCCGTCGTGAAGCCGATCGCGCAGGGCAAACTCGTTTTTCAGCAGCCGGGTGGCCCGCTCCTCTTCTTCATCGCTGACCGCGGTGGCAATAATAAACGAACCGCCGGACTGGGGATGCCGCCCGTTCATCCAGGCGATGCCGCCCTCCTGCGCCAGCACGGTAAAAATCACATCCTCTTTCAGTACAAAGGCCCGCCCGTCGTGAAGATCCCCACGGGCAGGCCAAAATGCAGGCGACGCTTGTTCGTTCATCCGCGATCCTTATTGTCGGCGGGCCAGCTCCCGCTGAATGTGATCCAGCAGAATATCGATGTTAATAGGCTTACGCAAAAATGCAGCGGCGCCCAGGCTGAGAGCGTACCGCTGCATATTTTCATCAGCATGACCGGATATGAAGAGTATTGGCGGCGGCGGCACGGCCAGCAGGCGCAGCTTCTCAAGCAGCTCAATGCCGTTCATGCCGCGCAGCTTGATGTCGGCGATCACCAACGCGGCGTCGGACAGCGCGAGAGGATGGCTCAAAAACACCTCTGCCGAATCAAAGGTATCGGTTGTATACCCTTCCGACTGCAGCAGGTTACTCAGCCCGCTGCGGACAGAACGTTCGTCATCAATGATGGCAATGCGCCACGGCAGCGTCATGCTGTCTTTCCTCAAACAAAGCGTTACGCGTCGCGGCTTTCCTTCGCGGGCGCAGGGGGCGCAGTCCCGCTGATTTTCGGCACGCATTCGTGGCGAAACCAGGCCAGGGTAAGCGGTTCACGGCTCAATAGACGACGCCCGATGGGGATCAGCTGTTCTCCCACCAGCATGCCGAACAGGCCAAGCAGCGCGACCACCGGCGGGGCCGGTGAATGGACGTCGAGCAGGGCGTAAATTACCCCAGCAGCCACGCCGCATACCAGCGAAATTATCCAGGCCTTCATGATGACGCACCCAACGGGGGCTGCGCCTGCGGAACCGTCACCTGCACGCTGGCGGCGGGGTCGCGGGACATCAGATGGCGCATCGCCTGTTCGCCCGCCAGCATGCCCAGCAGGCCAATCAGCGCCAGCGCGGGCGGCGCGGGGGAGCGTACCTTCAGCACGGCATACATCAGGCCGATCAGCACGCCTGCCGCGAGGGATATCAACCCTGTACTCATTGTGAACTCCAGAGAAAAAGGCAGCGGCGAGCCGGATGAGGGACCAGCCCGCCAGCGGAACTTAGCGAGCCGGGACCGGCGCTAAGGTGCGGTGCTCGCTCTTCTGGCGAGACGGCGCTTTGTGCACCATGGTGTAGGCGTAATCCACGCCCATGCCGTACGCGCCGGAGTGCTCGCGCACGATATCCATCACCGCGGTGTAGGTCTCTTTACGCGCCCAGTCGCGCTGCCACTCCAGCATCACCTGCTGCCAGGTCACCGGGATCACGCCCGCCTGGATCATGCGCTGCATCGCGTAGTCGTGGGCTTCTTTGGAGGTGCCGCCGGACGCGTCCGCCACCATATAAATTTCGTAGTCGCCTTCCAGCATCGCGCACAGGGCAAAGCTGTTGTTGCACACTTCGGTCCACAGGCCGGCAACTACCACCTTCTTCTTGCCGTTGGCCTGCAGCGCGTCGCGCACCTTCTGGTCGTCCCAGGAGTTCATGGAGGTACGCTCCAGGATGTCCTGGCCCGGGAACACGTCCAGCAGCTCCGGATAGGTATTGCCGGAGAAGCTTTCGGTCTCAACGGTGGTGATGATGGTCGGGATGTTGAATACTTTTGCCGCTTTCGCCAGCGCCACGGTGTTGTTTTTCAGCACCTGGCGGTCAATCGACTGCACGCCAAACGCCATCTGCGGCTGGTGGTCGATGAAGATTACCTGACAGTTCGCAGGGGTTAAGACTTCGAGCTTTGAAGTGGTCATAAGATTATCCAGTGAGGTTAAAGGTTAAAATCGCCGTGAAAAGCACGCCGATAAAATCGCATTCATCCTATGACCCGCGCCGCCCGGGCGTAATTATCTCTTCGTATAGTTAACCTTAGGTATAGTTATACTTTGGTATACCTATCCTATTGTATAACTGGATCTTTGCCGAAACCGGTTCCCATAATCCTGACCATTCCCCTCTCAGTCTGGAGCAGTTATGGTTACCCTCGGTAAAGCCGATCTCATTCTGGTTAACGGCCAGTTTCACACCGTCGATCGCGAGAACCCTCTCGCGGAAGCCGTTGCCGTGCGCGACGGAAAATTTCTGGAAGTGGGTACCGTCGCCGAGGTGATGCAGCACCACTGCGACGGCACCAAGGTAGTGGACCTGAAAGGCCACACCGCCATCCCCGGCCTGAACGACTCCCACCTGCACCTGATCCGCGGCGGGCTGAACTACAACCTCGAGCTGCGCTGGGAAGGCGTACCGTCCCTGGCTGACGCCCTGCGGATGCTGAAAGAGCAGGCCCTGCGCACGCCGTCGCCCCAGTGGGTGCGCGTGGTGGGCGGCTGGACCGAGTTCCAGTTCGCCGAGCGCCGCATGCCGACGCTGGACGAGATTAACGACGCCGCGCCGGACACCCCGGTCTTCATCCTGCACCTGTACGACCGCGCCCTGCTCAACCGCGCCGCGCTGAAGGTGGTCGGCTACACCAAAGACACGCCAAACCCGCCGGGCGGGGAGATCCAGCGCGATGCCAACGGCAACCCGACCGGGATGCTGATCGCCCGTCCGAACGCCATGATCCTCTACGCCACGCTGGCCAAAGGGCCAAAGCTGCCGCTGGAACAGCAGGTCAACTCCACGCGCCAGTTCATGCGCGAGCTGAACCGTCTGGGGCTGACCAGCGCCATTGACGCGGGCGGCGGCTTCCAGAACTACCCGGAAGATTACGAGGTGATTGCCGAGCTGCACGAGAAAAAGCAGATGACCGTCCGCATCGCCTACAACCTGTTTACCCAGCGTCCGGGCCACGAGCTGGAAGACTTTGAAAAATGGACCGACATGCTCACGCCGGGCCAGGGCAGCGATTTCTTCCGCCACAATGGCGCGGGCGAGATGCTGGTCTTCTCCGCCGCCGATTTTGAAGATTTCCTCGAGCCGCGCCCGGACCTCGCGCCGGGCATGGAGGACGAGCTGGAGCGCGTGGTACGCCATCTGGTGGAGCACCGCTGGCCGTTCCGCCTGCACGCCACCTACAACGAATCCATCAGCCGCATGCTGGACGTTTTCGAGAAGGTGAACCGCGACATTCCGTTCAACGGCCTGCACTGGTTCTTCGACCATGCGGAAACCGTTACCCAGGCCAACATCGACCGCATCAAAGAACTGGGCGGCGGCATTGCCGTCCAGCACCGCATGGCCTTCCAGGGGGAATACTTTGCCGAGCGCTACGGCATCGAAGCCACCCGCCACACGCCGCCGGTGGCGAAAATGCTCGAGACCGGCGTGCCGGTGGGCTTAGGGACGGACGCCACCCGCGTGGCGAGCTACAACCCGTGGACCGCGCTCTACTGGCTGGTCTCCGGCCGCACCGTTGGCGGGATGCAGATGTACGACCACAGCGCCCGTCTGGACCGCGATACCGCCCTGATGCTCTGGACCCAGGGCAGCGCGTGGTTCTCCAGCGAGCAGAACCAGAAGGGGCAGATCAAGGTCGGCCAGCTCGCCGATCTGGCGGTGCTAAGCAAAGACTACTTCCGCGTGCCGGAAGAGGAGATCAAGGGCATCGAGTCCGTCCTGACGGTGGTCAACGGCGATATCGTTTACGCCGCAGGCAGCTTTGGCCCGCTCGCGCCGCCTGCCATTCCGGTTCTGCCCGAGTGGTCCCCGGTGGTGAAGGTGCCGGGCCACTACCGCAGCGCGCCGCCGCAGGCCGCACGCGTGGGCATGAGCGCCGTCCACCACTGCAGCGGCCCGTGCGGAGTTCACAGCCACCAGCATGATTTCGCCCGCACGTCAGAGATGCCGGTGTCCGACGATAACGCTTTCTGGGGGGCGCTGGGCTGCAGCTGCTTTGCATTCTGATGAAAAACACCTTTACCCCGCCCCGGATCGACCTGGGGCTATTCTTCCTGCGCCTGACCGGCAGCCTGCTGCTGCTGTACGTGCACGGCCTGCCGAAGGTGCTGCACTTCAGCGAAGAGCTGACGCGCATTGAAGATCCGTTCGGCTTCGGGCCTTACGCCAGCCTGATCCCGGCGATTGTCGCCGAGGTGATCTGCCCGCTGTTTATCATTGCGGGCGTGTACACCCGCCTGGCGTGCCTGCCGATTATCGCCGTGCTGCTGGTGGCGATGCTGGCGGTCCACCCGAACTGGTCGATTGCCGAAGGGCAGTTTGGCTGGCTGCTGCTGATTATCTTCACCACCCTCGCCCTCACCGGGCCAGGCCAGTGGCGGCTGCAGCGTAAGGCAGCGGAGAGGTTCGCATGACCCAGGTTAACGACGTTCGCGACGCACACGTCGAGACGACGCCCGCACCGACGGTTTCGCCCTGGCAGCCGCTGAGCCAGCCGGTGTTCCGCATGCTGTGGATCGCCACGGTGGTCTCTAACGTCGGCTCATGGATGAGCGACGTCGGCATCAACTGGAGCATGCTGACCCTGAGCGCCGACCCGCTGGACATCGCGCTGGTGCAGGCGGCCAGCAGCCTGCCGATGTTCCTCTTCGCCCTGCCGTCTGGGGTGATGGCGGACATCGTCGACCGGCGTAAATACCTGCTCTTCTCCCAGCTGTGGTTGTTCATCGCCGCCGCCGGGCTGACGGTGCTCTCCTTCACCGGACACGTCACCCCCACCGTTCTGCTGGTGGCGACGTTTCTGCTGAGCGTGGGCGCGGCGATGAGCTCGCCGCCGTTCCAGGCCGTGGTGCCCGATCTGGTGAGCAAGCCGGAGCTGGGTGCCGCCGTGGCGCTCAACTCGCTCGGGGTAAACATCAGCCGGGCGATTGGCCCCGCGCTGGGCGGTTTTCTGCTGTCGCTCGCCGGGCCGTGGATGGTGTTTGCCCTGAACGCGCTCTCCGTGGTCGGCGTGGCGTGGGTGCTGTGGCGCTGGCGTCCGGCGCCGTCCGTGCAGCGCCTGCCGCCGGAGCACTTCTTCTCTGCGGTGCGCTCAGGCATTCGCTACGTGCACGCCGCGCCGGTGCTGCGCAACGTGCTGGTGCGCACCGTGGCCTTCTTCGTTTTCGGCAGCGCGGGCTGGGCACTTCTGCCGCTGGTGGCGCGCCGCGAGCTGGGCTTAGGCCCTGCGGGCTACGGCGTGATGCTGGCGTGCATTGGCCTGGGGGCGATTGCCGGGGCCATCCTGCTGCCGCGCCTGCGCCAGCGGCTGAACGCCGACCGCCTGATGGTGGCCGCCAGCCTGACCTTTGCCCTCACCATGCTGGCGCTGGCGTTCGTGCGCCACGTCTGGCTGCTGAATCTGTTTGAGTTCTTCACCGGCTTCGCGTGGATTGCGGTGCTTTCAACGCTGAACCTCGGCGCGCAGCGCAGCGCCGCCCGCTGGGTGAAGGCCCGCGCGCTGGCGGTCTACCTGACGGTGTTCTTCGGCTCGATGACCGCGGGCAGCGCCATCTGGGGGCAGATCGCTTCCCGCTTCGGCACCCCGACCTCGCTGGTTGTCGCCACGCTGGGCATGGTGCTGGCGAGCGCGACGGTGTTCCGCTGGAAGCTGGGGAAAGATCCGGACCTGAACCTCGACCTCAGCGGCCAGCCGCTGGACGGCGTGGAGATTGACCTGCCCAACGAGCGCGGCCCGGTGCTGGTGTCGCACGAGTACATCATCGACCCGCAGAACACGAAGGCCTTCCTGGAGGCGGTTCACGAGCTGCGCCGGGTGCGCCGCCGCGCCGGGGCGATGAGCTGGGCGGTATACGAGGATATTGAGCGTCCCGGCCTGTTTATCGAGACCTTCCTGATGGGCTCCTGGATCGAGCATCTGCGCCAGCAGGAGCGCCACACCATGAATGACCTCCTGCTGCAGAGCCGCGTTCTGGCTTTTCATCAGGGCACAACATCACCGGCTATTCGCTACCTGGTCGCGCCGGTATAACCATAACCATCACCTGCACAGGAACACACTATGGCAACGTTTAAGGCAAAAGACGGCACGCAGATTTACTACAAAGATTGCGGCGCGGGCAAACCGGTTCTCTTCAGCCACGGCTGGCCGCTGGACGGCGACATGTGGGACAGCCAGTTGAACTATCTGGCCGAGCGCGGCTTCCGCGCCATCGCCTTTGACCGTCGCGGCTTTGGCCGCTCGGATCAGCCGTGGAACGGCTACGACTACGACACCTTTGCGTCCGACATTAACGACCTGATCGTCACCCTGGATCTGCGCGACGTGACGCTGGTGGGCTTCTCCATGGGCGGCGGCGACGTAACCCGCTACATCAACAACTACGGCAGCGCGCGCGTGGCCGGTCTGGCGCTGCTGGGCGCGGTGACGCCGATCTTCGGTAAATCCGATACCTTCCCGCAGGGCGTGGATCAGAGCGTGTTCGACGGCATTCGCGACGGGCTGCGTAAAGATCGCGCCCAGTTCATCAGCGACTTCGCGACGCCGTTCTACGGCATCAACGCCGGGCAGACCGTCTCTGCCGGTGCCCTGACCCAGACGCTGAACATCGCCCTGCTGGCGTCGCTGAAGGGCACCATCGACTGCGTGACCGCGTTCGGCGAAACCGACTTCCGCCCGGATATGGCGAAAATCGACGTGCCGACGCTGGTGATCCACGGCAGCAACGACCAGATCGTGCCGTTTGAAACCACCGGCAAGCTGGCGGCAGAGATGATCAAAAACGCCACGCTGAAGGTGTACGACAACGCGCCGCACGGCTTCGCGCTGACCCACCAGGACCAGCTCAACGAAGATCTGCTCGCGTTTGTGAAGTCGCTGTAAGTTCCCGAGGCTGACGCCAGAAGGCGTCAGCCTGAATATGCACTTCCGGGCATACCAAATTTGAGCGTAGAACTTCCTCTCCCTTGTGACTAGTATTCCTTCATTTCAAAGGGAGACTACATAAGATGAATATCCAGTTTCATAAGCGGCTAACTCGAAAGTTTATCATCGCTATTTTAACATCCTCTTCATTTGTCACAGCCTGTACATTTAGCGTTATATGGTTCTATCTTGCGAATATTGACCGGCTTGATATTTTATATGATGCATTGAGCGTGAGTAGCGCAGTAGGAATAATATTTGGGTTTACCCTTGTCTCACTACTTGGCTTCAGCCTTGTCATTTTTATCTCATCTTTCCTTGCTTACTTAATTTACACCGCACATGAGAAAGAGTTTGTTAAATACGAAGGTTTGACACATAGCTTTACCTCAGTCTGTTTTGGTAATAGCGTTGTAATGTGCGTTGTGCTTATCGGAGCGTTCTGCTTACAATTTTTTCTGCATGTAAATGGTTTTATCGTTCTTGCCTTAGCGATAGCCATAATACTGGCCGCATCGTATGGCTTATGCTACAAGCTTATGTTCAACGTTCAGTCATATAAGGATGTTGATGATACGCGTGATGTAAAATATTTGCAGAAAAACGCCGTCAGGAACTGGCTGCCTCTGTTATTGATTGCCCCTGCTTTTACACAAATCTTCCCACTCATTTTTATCGCGGGTCAGCTAGATTTTAACGAAGAAAGCAATACATTCTTACAGGTTATCATTTTCCTTGCACTCTCGGTCGCGATGATTATTGTGGGTATCTTCCCAGGAATGATCCTGATAAACGAAAAGAAAAATAAAAATTTATTGCAAATAATCATTTATACACTAATCATTATTCCTGTCAGCATGCTTGTCCTGACAATGATTTTCCGCCCCACCCCCAATATGATCATTAACATGACCATGAACCTTTCCGGCATTAGCGACTGGCGCACACATCAATATTACATAGATACTCACACTCACCCGCCAGCGATGTTTGATGGTTTAACATGGAACACACGTTACTATAAAGATATCCCTTCGAGATTCTTTATCACCGGCGTAAACATTTTCTCGCTTGGAAACATTCAGCTTATTTGCCCTACGCAAATCAATCATGCCAGATCGCTGAGCCTGAAAACTACGCCAGACAACTTTGACGAATATGACCTTCGCATAAAACGGTTAAAAAACACCGCTATGAAATGTATCCCGTTTAAGAAGGATGAGATACACCAATGGGATTCGCCTTTAGCTGAGCCTGTTTATTTTCAGAAAATTAAATCTACCGGTGATAGCCTCTTATTAAAGTTGCTTCATGATATTAAGTAGCTTTTTAAGAAACGCCCGCAACGCGGGCGCTACTTAATCAATTCACCGTAAGCGGAGGCTCATGCTTCTGCCCGGGCTCACCGGATTATGGCCAAAATCGACGTGCCGGCACTGGTGATCCACGGCAGCAACGACCAGATCGTACCGTTTGAAAGCACCGGCAAGCTGGCGGCAGAGATGATCAAAAACGCCACGCTGAAGGTGTACGACAACGCGCCGCACGGCTTCGCGCTGACCCACCAGGACCAGCTCAACGAAGATCTGCTGGCGTTTGTGAAGTCGCTGTAAGTCTTTAAAAGCGAAGCCTGATGGCGCTTCGCTTATCAGGCCTACAAGGGCTGGTCCTGTAGGCCGGGTAAGGCGCAGCCGCCACCCGGCGCTTTCGCAGACGCGTTCCGCTCCGCCAGCAGCCGACAAATCTCCGCATGCTTCTCCTCGGTAAAGGTAAAGCGCGACATAAACACAATGCGGATCAGCGACCCAATCGCCGGTAACAAACAAATCCCGAAGAACAGCCCCGACAGCACGCCTTCGCTCTGGATTTGCGCCTGCGGCACGTAGCCAATCATGGTCAGGAACACGCCGATTAGCCCGCCGCCCACCGCCACCGACATTTTGCCGGTAAAGGTCTGCCCGGAGAAGGTGATCGCCGCGCAGCGCTTGTTCGTGTGGTACTCCGCGTACTCGATGGTGTCGGCAATCATCGACGAGGTGAGGATGTTGGTCATCATCACGAACAGGGTGCTCAGGCCGAGCAGAATAAACAGCATCGTCACCTGCTGATACCCGACAAACCACATCACCACGCGCACCGCCACGTCCAGCCCGCAGAGGATCATAAACAGCTTCCGCTTCTGCATCCGCCGCGTCAGCATCGGCGCGACCAGGCACAGCACCGCCGCCACGATCCCCATCACGCCAATTGCCATCTGAAGGCTGCCGTCACCCAGGTTGTTGATAAAGAAGTAGATATACAGCCCGCCCGCCACGTTGTGGAACACGCAGAAGAAGAACGACAGCAGGACGATAAACAGCGGCTTGTTCTGACGCAGGTTGTGGAAGGTGTCGCGGATGGTCACCTTTTCCGGGCTCGGCGGCACGCGCTCTTTGATCTGCATAAAGCCGTTGAGCATCAGCGGCAGGCCCACCAGCATCATCACCAGCGCCGCCATAAAGTAGCCTTTATCGTTGCTGTACTGGGCGAAGAACGCCGCCAGCTTCGGGAAGAAAATGTTGGCGCAGGCAATCCCGGCGTTCACCCCGAGCATCGCCGCCGTCACCGCACGGGTGCGCTGGGCGGAGTCGTTGGTCATTACCGACGACATCGACCAGAACGGGATATCGGAGATGGCGTACAGCGTCCCCCACAGGATATACGTCACCCCGGCGTAGAGGATTTTGGTGGTCATGTCCGCTTCGATTTTATAGAACGACAGCAGCGTGACGCCGGTGATCAGCAGCGGGGCGATCAGCAAAAAGTGGCGAAATTTGCCGAACCGGCTGTTAATGGTGTCCATAATGCTGGCAAACAGCGGATCGTGAACCGCGTCCCACGCGCGGGCAATCAGGAAGATGGTGCTCGCCGCCAGCGCCGAGATCCCCAGCACGTCGGTGTAAAAATAATTAATAAACGAACCCACTAAACCAAAGCTAAAACACTGACCTAAACCATAGCCAAAATAAGACCACAACTCGCGAGACGGTATTTTCATTGTCGTTGCCATTGTTATATGCCTGCCTGGTTGCCCGGCGGTGGTCCGCCGGGTCGATATTATTAGCCCTGAACTTTCGGGGCGATCTTGCGCAACTGCTGCATTAATGCGATTTCACGGCGCGAGAACGGAATGCCGTTCTCCTCGAACACGTCGTGGAACCAGAGGCGGCAGTAGTCCGTGGACTCCTTCATCACCACCGGCCACGGCAGCCACGTCTGGGTTTTGCCGCGCACCAGCCCCCACTGGTACGGCGCGACCTTCGCCGCGTACATCAGCGGGAGCTGCTCTTCGATGGTGCTGCCCACGTGGCGCGCCAGCCATTCGGTGCAGAACAGCGGGCGACCGAGCTGTTGCAGCTGCTGGATAATCGCCGTCATCCGGCCGGTGTGGGTGTAGGCGTGGAAGCTCACCACGTCCGACAGTTCCAGTGCGGTCTGGTCCAGCAGGTGCTGGAAGAACGTCTCGCCCTCCTCTTCCGGCGGCAGGCGCCACGCGCAGACGGTGAGCGGCTGGGTCGGGTCTTCTTCACGCACCCACTGGAACGCGAGCTTCATCAGCGCGTGCGCGTAGGTCTCCAGCTTCGCGTCGTACTGCACCTCCTGCGTGCCGGTCGCGAAAATGCCGCGGTTGCCCGGCTCGTTATAGAGATCCCACAGCAGAACGCGCTTATCCTCGCGGAACTGGCGGACAACGTCGCGGATATAGCGCTCAATCTGCGGCCAGCAGTCGGGATCGCACACCCTGTCACGCCCCGGGCTCGCCGCCGCCTGGCTGTTGTGCTTGCCCGGCACCGGCGGCTTTTGCGGGCCGAGGTAAGGCTCGTCGCCGGAGAAGCCGCAGTCGTCCATCAGGGTCAGCATGGTGCTGAACCCGCGACCGTCGGCAATCGTCAAAAAGCGGTCGATGCGCGCCATCAGCCCGTCACGATCGTGCTCCCAGACGATAAACGGCAGGTTGATGCGCAGGGTGTTATAGCCCGCGTCCGCCGCCCAGCCCAGCTCGCGCTCGATGGTGGCGGCATCGAAGGTCTCTTCCTGCCAGATATCGGTCCAGTTCACCGCCGTCGACGGCAGATAGTTAAACCCGCACAGCCAGCCTTTTTGCTCGTACCACGCCTGTGCCTGCTCCCTGCTCCACTGCTCTTTCATTACGCGTCCTCTTACTGATAATATTTAGCTAATAAATATTAGCCGCGGGATAAATGCGCAAATCACGGCGTTTAGAAAAGCGATGCCCCTCACAAAGTTCACGCTTCGATGAATGAGAAACGTGATCGACGGCGCGTAAGCGCGCGGTTAGGGTATGATGCGAAATCGCGAAAGGGAGAGGACGGATGAAGCGAAAAACGAAAGTGACGATGAACGATATTGCGCGGGCGGCGGGCGTGTCGCAGGCGACGGTATCGCTGGTGCTTAACCAGTCCCGCAACATCAAGCTCAGCGACGACACCCGCCAGCGGGTGATTGGCGTTGCCACCGAGCTCGGCTACGACCGCCTCCCCGCCGTCCACGCCCCGCGCAACCAGGAAGAGATCGCCCTGCTGGTCAGCTCTATGCAGAGCTTCGACCCGTTTATCGACGCCATCAGCCAGGCGCGGGAAGCGGCGTGGCGCAACGAGACCCTGCTCACCGTCTACGACTACGGCGACGACATCGAGCTGGCGCTGAACATCATCCGCCAGCCGGAGAAGCGCAACTGCATCGGGATTATTCTCGCGTCTCCGGTCACCACGCTGGTGGATATGACGGCCTTCCAGGACTGCACCCGCATCCCGCTGGTGCTGCTCAACCAGCGCGACCCCGGCTCGCCGCTGCTGCCGTCGTTTATCCCGGACGACTACGCCAACGCCTTCCAGGTCACTAAACACCTCATCGCCTGCGGGGCCACGCGCATCGCCCACATCACCGGGGAGAGCTGGATGGAGGCCTCCCGCCAGCGTCTGGCGGGCTACCAGGCGGCATTACAGCAGGCCGGACTCGCGTGCGACGATAATCTGGTGCGCCAGACCAACTGGCAGTTCAGCGAGTCTTTTACCGCCACCACCTCCCTGCTGGAACTGGCCGCGCGCCCGGACGCCATCTTCTGCGCCAGCGACTGGCTGGCGATTGGCTGCTATCAGGCGCTGGCGGTGAACGGCGTGCGTATCCCGCAGGACATGCTGCTGGCGGGCTACGACGACCAGAAGATCTCCGAGCAGCTCACCCCGCCGCTGACCAGTATCCAACTGCCCTACAGCGAGCTGGGACGACTGGCGGTGGAGTACCTGTGCAATCAGGAAGATGCCGCCACGCACGTGACGCTGGCGGGCAGGCTGAAGGTGCGCGCCTCAAGCCTCGTCTGAGGTAAACACCATGCCCGCATAGGGCTTCTCGCGACACGCCGCCAGCCGCGCGGCGAGGCTGCCCACGTGCAGCTCCAGCTTGTGCCCGTCCGGGTCGAGAAAATAGAACGACGCCCCCTCGCTTTTATTCTGCTTCCAGACGGTGACGCCCGCCTGCTCCAGCCTTTGCGAGAAGGGTTCAAAATCCGCCTCCGGCACGGTAAACGCGTAGTGGGTGTAGTCGCTCTCCTGCGGCGGCACGTTCCTGCGCGCCTCGTCGTACGACAGGCAGACCCAGAGATCGCCGCAGGTGAGATAGGCCCCGGTATTCCAGCGGGCGTGCAGCGCAAGCCCCAGCAGCTCGTGCCAGAAGGTGACGCTTTTTTGCAGGTCGCTGACCGCGAGGTTCAGATGGTTGAGAGATTGCAGCATGACGTGCCCTTTTGTTTTTCGCGCCGGACGTGGTACGGTAAAAGCATGAACATAAACCACGCCGTGCTCATCGTAAACCGCTGGTGGCTGCCTTCTTAAAGGCGGCACGGAGTTGTTTTCCCCATTTTCAGATAGCCGCCGAAAGGCGGCTTTCACATTTCTAAGACCCCTTTCGGCAACTGCACATTAAGGAGTCTTTATGAACGCACCCACCATCCTCACCGGCGATCGCCCAACCGGCCCGCTGCACCTCGGTCATTTCGTCGGATCGCTGCGCCAGCGCGTGGCGCTCCAGCAGACGCACAACCAGTTTGTGCTGATTGCCGACCTGCAGGGCTTGACCGACAACGGCAGCAACCCGCAGAAAATTCGCGACAACATCCCCGAAGTGCTGGCCGACTACCTCGCCGCCGGCATCGACCCGAACCTGACCACGATCTGCCTGCAGTCCGCCCTGCCCGCCCTCGCCGAGCTGACGATGCTGTATATGAACATCGTCACCGTCGCCCGCGTGGAGCGTAACCCGACGGTGAAAAACGAGATTGCGCAGAAGAGTTTCGCCCGCTCGCTGCCGGTCGGGTTTATGGCCTACCCCATCAGCCAGGCGGCGGACATCACCGCGTTTAAGGCCGAGTGCGTGCCCGTCGGCGACGACCAGCTGCCGATGATTGAGCAGACCAACGAGATTGTGCACAAGATGAACAGCCTGCTGCCCGCCCCGGTGCTGCGCCACTGCAAGGCGATGCTGAGCGACACCAGCCGCCTGCCCGGCATCGACGGCAGCGCCAAGATGTCGAAATCGCTGGGCAACACGCTGCACCTTTCGGCCAGCGAAGAGACCATTCATCGTGCAGTGAGCGCGATGTACACCGATCCGAACCACCTGAAGGTGAGCGACCCGGGACAGATTGAGGGGAACGTGGTGTTTACGTACCTCGACGCGTTTCATCCGGACAAGGAGAAAGTGGCGGCGATGAAGGCGCACTATCAGGCGGGCGGGCTTGGGGACCGGGTTTGCAAGAACGAGCTGGAGGGGTGTTTGCAGGAACTGATTGCGCCGATGCGGGAGCGCAGGGCGATGTATATGCAGGACAAGGGAGAGCTAATGGCGATGCTGAAGCGCGGGACCGAACGGGCGCAGGGGGTGACGCAGGAGACGTTGAGGGAGGTGAAGGTTGGGCTGGGGGTGCCGGTGTTTTGACAGCAGATTAAATAATAATCCCGGCGCAGATCCGGGATATTTATCAGGCGTTGCGCTTAATCACCGGAATATCGCCGGTGTCGTTCAACGCTCCTGGAAATGTTTTTAACCACTGCGCGACTTTCTGCTTATTTATATTCACCACGCTCATCCCTTCCAGGCATCCCCATAATTCTCTTGTATGTTGTGGCGTAATCACAATGCAGTCTTTCATGGCGCGTATTTTTACGGGCATGCCGTTGATGAAACCCGCGCGTTTTAACCACTCGCCGCCCAAAAGAAGGTATTTCATATCTATGCGGGAATAAAGTTCGCAGCAGGCGGCACTGTCCTGCGGCGTCTCCGCGCGGGGATGGACGGGCGCCGCGTTAAGCTGGTTGCCGTGAAGTCGGCGGGCGCTGTTTTTGCGCACCAGCTCGCGGTTTTCAATCATGCCGGTGAAAGCGTCTGATTCTGTTTTGCAAACAGTAAACTCTGGCTTAAAATTCGTTGCAGCCATTTTCAACTCCTCAGTAGTTGTTTGTGGTTAGCGGTATGGGGGTGTTGCAGCACCTTCATATCGCGAATTCCTTGTTAAATTCTCTTTGATACTTCCTTTGCCGTTCGGCGTAATTTCTGGTGCTCATTATACAGGGCTGAATATAAATACAGCGGTTTTGGGTGGGGTAAATTTAGAATTTGCGAGGGGGATTCAGGAAATAAGGTTTGGTACGGTAAGGTCATGTTTTTGTTGATTGCGGGTTGATTGGTCTGGGTTTTGCGAGCATCATCGCAATTATTTACCTTCTTCCGTAACGCGATGGCTTCCAGCAAAACTCTCGAACAGGCAATTGCCGACATCACCATCTGGCGCAAAGGCGAACAGCGTGCGCCGCATAAGCCTTTATTGCTTCTGTACGTGCTGGCGAACTATCAGCAGGGACATGCGCGACTCTTTGATTACGGAACCGAGGTCCACGAGCAGCTGCTTAGCCTGTTAGAACGCTTTGGCCCACAGCGGAAGGCACATTACCCAAATATGCCCTTCTGGCGGCTCAAGAGGGACGGGTTTTAGGATCTTCAGAATACTGAGTTCTGTTCAACTACTGGCAGTAAACAACCGCCTGTTAAAGAACTTGTGGAACATAACGTCGCAGGCGGGTTTGATGAAGAACACTTTGCGCTGCTGAATAAGAACAAAAATCTGATCGGCTCGCTGGCGCAGCAGATCCTTGAAGCGCACTTTCCTGAAAGCATTCAGGAAGAGATCGCGGATGAAATGGGTTTTGATATCCAGCAGATCCGTAAGGTTCGCGATCCGCTGTTCCGTCAGCAGGTTCTGCGTGCTTACAACTACGAGTGCGCTATTTGTGGATTCAATATGCGACATGATAATGCCTCTGTTGGACTTGAAGCCGCGCATATCAAGTGGAAGCAGTTTGGCGGACCGTGTGAGATCCCGAACGGACTGGCGTTGTGTGCGATTCATCATAAGGCGTTTGATAAAGGATCGATTGGGCTGGATGAGAGTATGCGGGTGTTGGTGTCAGAGGCGGTGAATGGGGGCGGGATTGTTGGGCGGTTGTTCTGGGATTTTGCTGGAAAGCTGATTGCTTTGCCGATGGTGAAAGGGAATTATCCAGGGGAGGGGTTTGTGGAGTGGCATCGGAGGGAGGTATTTAGAGGATGAGTGCGAAGGCCGGACTCGAATTTCACACCTAATAGGCTGATATCAATATTGTTTATAAACAGAAATAAATAGTTATACCCGTACTTGTACCCACAAGTTAAAATCCGTACAAAAAATAGACATTTCAAGTGGGTATAAAGCCATACCAGTAGAACACCGATATGGCTATCAAAGCAGGATTCAGGCAGGAAGGAAAGTTTTCTTCAGAGGCACCAAAAGTTTGGTTTCGATATCAACCTGCTCATAGTTTTCAATGAGGGCTCTGACAAGATCGTCCAGCGTCCAGAGCGTCAGAGGTATCTGTGAGCGGTCGGCTTCATAGCGAGCATCTTTCGTAAAGCCCCCCGTACTGACATAAAGCCCACGATCTTCTGGATGACGACCGCCAATAAAGCTGCGGATCTGCTGACTCCCCATTTGCTCCCTGCGATGTTTTACCTCAACGATAATACGTGGATTTTCAAAACCAAATCCATCAGGTGAAGCAATAATGTCTTTACCCCGATCGGCTCCCGCAGGTGAGACCTGCGTTTTATAGCCCATGCCGCGTAAAACTCCGGCAACAAGATTTTGCATCTCATCCCAGTCAAGAGAGTTGATACGATCTTTGATACCCTCAAACGCCAGCATTTCCATATCGCGAAGCGGATCCGAAACAGCCTCATCTTCATCCATCGCAATTGGATTCTGAGTAATTACATCTGCAGTGGGTTTCTTATCCTGCAAAAGCTCTTCTAGCGCATATTCTGGAAGCTGGAAAACCGTCAGCGTAGAACCCAATGTGTTTTTGGTAGCAACAGACAGTCTATCGCGGTCGATTTCTTGAGTATTCCATTTAACCTGCCGAGCGATACCCATCCCCTCTTCCACCCATTCAGGATGATACTGGAAGTCTGAAGTAACTTTGCCTAGCAAATAAGTACGGTTGGCTGGCGAATAGGTAATAACCCAATCACCCTTTTGGATCTCATTCACAAAACGCCAGACCTGCGATGCGCCAGAACGGGCTGTTCCGAGCTTTGTTAAGGGATCAGCCTCCTGGTATAAGGCGAGTAACTGGGCTCGGGATAGGCCGGATTTGACTAATGGAGCCAGCTGAGACCAACCGATGCCTACAATTTGCTTATCGCGAAAATCGTCATAGAGCTTGCCGCCGTCACCGCGGATCATCCACATTCTATTGCCCATACCAGTCCCTTCATGAGGAAAAGAAATTATGCTGGATCATAAGCTTGATCGTAGTATGCGTCAAAACCATCAACAACGACGGCCCAGCATTCCCGGATTGTGCTTGCGATAATGTGCCCAGTTAAAATTACAGTTTCAATTTGCATGATATTTCGTCCATATAAGTAAAAGCACCAACCAGCATCGGCAGGTGCTTTTTGGAATGAGTAAATTAATTAAGTAAGGAAAGCTGCAGTGTGAATCAGGAAGGCTATTCCCAATGTTCACCGTGCCGCGCTTTCAATAAACCTGTTGCCTGTCGCGCCCGCAGAATATCGACTGCCCGCAGATATGGGGACTGTTCTTGCCAGTCGAATCCCCTGCGATCAATACGAACCAGCCCGTACTTTTCCACCAGAAAATTAACGGCATCGGCCAAAGATATACCGGCATCGATATGTTCCTGAATTACCGTTTCATCACTGAATGGCGTGTCGTTGAGAGTCAGGCCATAATGTTGTTCCAGCAGGAGTGCAAGCAGCATTTGCCAGACAGCCACGGGCGACAGACATAGCTTCGCCGCCTGCGGATTTGTTGCAGGTAGAGTTTTCATATTTGCTCTTGTGAAAGTAGTTAACGATGGGTGGAGTAAACGGCGATGTATACGTAGCCGCAACTGCCAAGGGTATCGGCTTCGCAGGTGAAACCATTGTGGTGCAGGGTGACACAGTGGGCATGGCGAGGATTCATTTCACCAGTAGTCAGCATCGATTCCATCTGGCTGATAAAATGCGGGAATGCCACATCCAGCTTAAGACATTCTGCTTCGCTGAACTTACCGGTGATACTGGCCCGGTCAGCCAGATAGTGCAGCCGGTTTCCCTCCTGTACCAGACGAGCGCCAAAGCAAGGTGTCACATTACGATTCAGACCCCACTTGAGAAATGAATCGTTCTCTGAGTCAGTAGATTTCATTGAAGTACCCTCATATCCAGCCTCGCTCTGCAAACGACACAATGCCATCTGATCCGATAACCAGATGATCGAGCGTGTTCACATCAACCAGTGCTAACGCTTCTTTAAGCCTACCCGTAATGTTGCGGTCACATTGACTGGGCTCCGGATCGCCGGAGGGATGATTGTGTGCGAGGACGACAGCTGCAGCATTGAAGCGAAGCGCTGACTTCACTACCTCGCGGGGATGGACCTGGACATGGTTAATCGAACCGGCAAATAGCGTTTCACTCTCCAGTAAACGGTGCTGGTTATCGAGATAGAGCACCATAAACACTTCCCGTTCTTGTCCTGCCAGATGTAACCGAAGCCAGTTACGGGCAGCAGTACTGGAGGTAAAGGATATACCGGGCTGGCGCAGATATTTATCCAGCAGGTTGATGGCACGACGAATGGTGCGTTGGGCATAGGGGGTTAATCCGGAGGTCGCGGGAAGCAAACAACCATGCTGGGCCATAATCGCCAGTGGAAAGAGTTCAGGCTGAGATGACAGCGGGGATAATACAGTATTCATGTTCGGTATCCCTCAGTCGATGAGATGCATAATGGCTCTGCACTCTGGATGGTTCAGCGCGTAGTCGCGTAAGCGATAATAGTGCTCAGTCATCGCGTCACACTCGGTGCGACAGGCGTGGTGATTGTAAGCCATCAGACAGGCGACCATCCCTGCAGCTTCACTGGTAAGCTCTGCGCCATTGCCGTTCATGCTGTTGAACAATGTCCACTTCTCATCGTGATCTGACTCGGGAGCCATAAAAGCGCCGCCGTTGCTGAGTGTCGAAAAACGCCAGATACCACCGTGGTTATCGGCACACAGCCGATCCATCCAGGCGAAAATGCGAGGTTCAAGGGTTATCCATTGTGGGATGGAGCCAAAGTGCTGCGGCCAGAAGCCGATGCGTAACTCGTCCGGGACCACTGAGGCAGTAATTGCGGTATGCTCCGCGAACTGATGATTTTGTGTATTCATTAAACTATCTCCTTATGCCGGAACGGTTGTTTAACGCCCGAAAAATTCGAGCATGTTTTCAGCCATAACCCACAGGGCGCGATTGAGCTTCACATCGCCATCAATACCGGTAACAGCACGGGTGCGGCTACTTTTCCCCAGAGCGGTTCGCCCTGACAGACCTCCTTTCATCAGGTTCTCTTGTAGCCGCTGATAGACGGTCCACAGGTCATCGCTGTAGTCCTCCCGGCGACGTGGGGTCAACAACTGCGATACCGTGACCGGCTGGTGGTCTTCACCAAAGCGATACTTCAGCGCGGCATTCGCCAGTGCGTTACGGGCTGGTTCTGGCAGTGCCAGTGACTGCATTGCATCGCGCTTCTCCTCCACCCGGTCAAACACACCGAGCACTTCGTAAGCCCCTTCAATCCCCCTCTCAACAACATTCCCTTTATGTGGTACCCGCACTTCGCCAAATGACTGTCCGCAGACCAGACCGTTGGTACAGACGCCTCGAAATAGCCCCGGCAACATCTGGTAGCTTGATGAGCCGTCATGGCTGTTAAGTAGAATGATTTCCGGCACCTGATGTCCGGTCAGTTGACCGGCACGACGCAGGCGAAGCATATGTTTGGTGTGTTCCCGCTTGCTCTGGTCGCGAACCTTTGTCTGGCAGGCAAAGAACGGCTCAAAGCCTTCACGCTGCAGGCTTTCGAGAATGGTAATGGTAGGGATGTAGGTGTAACGGTCTGAACGAGATTCATGCTTGTCACTCCCGAACACGCTGGGGACATGGCTCATCAGCTCTTCGTGGGTCAGAGGCCGGTCACGGCGTATCTGGTTTATACGGCCAAAGCGGCTGGCTAATCGCATGGCTAACTCCTTATCTGATAATGAAATAAAAACAAAAAGCCATGTTCCCGAAGGAGCATGGCCTGTTGCTATCTGGTGTTGGTGTGTTGCGGGCTGTAGAGAACTGAAATGTGGAGGATTAATCGCTGTAATGGGTGGTTCTGCAGCCACTGAGGTCAGATAATTCTTTCTCCGTATTCTTCAGCCCCGGACTGAAGGTGCCGACTTTTTTATCGTTGACGTAAACATCAAAATTCGCAGCCTGGCTCAGGGCGTCAATAAATGACACCCAGGCATTGTCACCGTTTCGCCAGCCGAGGAATGACGGTAACGGATACTGGCTGTCATCCATCACCACGGTGATGTCGGTTCCGTCATCGTGAGAATTCAGCAAGGTACCGTCGGGCAGGGTCAGGTATACGCTGTGCTGCAGCACATTCTGCTCATCGGGGCTGGTGGTGCAGTTAAGATTAAAGACCACTTTCTCCGGGCCGGTGATGATGTATTCGGTCACACCCTGAGCGAAGCCGCTGCTCCACATATTGGGGATGGCCTGTGCAACGGAGGCTGAGGCCAGCATAACGAACGCCAGGGCGGCATGAGATAAACGCATAAGTGATTTCCTTTCATTAACATCAGAGGGAGGGAATCCGTCAGGGCGCGCTGAAGCGCACCGGGAACCCGGACAACCTTAATTAATTTCATCAACGCTCTTATCTGTCTGTCGTTTTGTCCTTCCATTTTGGCCGGTTGCTACCCGAAAAGGATTTCACCATCGACCAGTATTCCACCGGGAATCGTTTTACCAGTTCCCCGTTGAGACGGACATCGATAGTCCGGTACTGCCCGTTGTTCATGGTCCCCTGACTGAAGTAAGCATTGCTGCTGCAGGTCCCCGTGTCGTACTGGTTCCAGGCTTTTTCGGGTTTACCCACTACGTAAAAATCCCCCAGGGCGCAGCCGTTAGTGGATTTACGATTAACGATGGCCACCCTGTTCGTTGCCGCCAACACGATGGTGCAGGAGCTTTGTTTTCCCCCACAGACATCCCATAACACCCGACCACCAGGGTCCTTAAACGACCAGATAGTGTTCGCCGGAATATCGACCCGTTCCCGTGCCGCGGTACTGAGACTGACGCAGAAGACCAGCGCAAAAACTGCAAACCTCATTTTCATTTTTCATTCCTTAGCCATTTCAGAAAATCCGGAGTCAGCGCCCGCAACGGCGTACCTGGTGCGCTGCAGACTGAGCAGATGCCTTTAGATATCGATCGATAATAACGATCAATAAAATAGATATCGATCGTTACATTCTATTAATAAGAGCAAGGGTTGTCATCCCTTTCGGGGAAAATGTGTGACAGAACAGGGACTCAGGTATCCGGTGCCACGAAGTGGGGGCAACGGGGTATTCTGATTACAAGAAGTGGGTCTGGGAATGAGACTCATGCCCACGGTTGACCGGGAGGAGTATAAAGTCTGGTTTCAGAAGAAAATCCAGTCCCAGACGGCACGGGCGACGGACACCACCACATCACGCACGGTACGAATCACCGTTTTCAGCGATGCAGGCAGGAACGACGATGACTCTGCCGTATCAAAAACCCGGCTCACAGCTTCACCGAAACTGTCGCGGGCCTGCGACTTTACCGGCTCTGTGCAGAGTCTCCCTTGCAGTTGTGTCACCACCGGGCTGGTGGCGCGGTCAGGCAGACAACACATCATGTTTGCCACCATATCCTCAATGCCCCATCCAGTGCTGGCGGACACCACACAGACCGGATGATGCGGTTTAAACATTGCCATAATCGCAACCTGCTTCGCTTTAAGATTTACCTGTTGTTGTGGCGAGGGCGTGCCGATCGCGCTATCCCATTCATGACAGGGTTCGATTTTGTCGGCCTGGTTAATCACAAACAGTACCTTTTGCCTGTAAGGTTGCATCACGCCGTGCCAGAACTGCTCGTCCACGGTCAGTGCCCGATCGTCGGCCTTAATGACCCACAGCACCAGGTCCAGCTCCGGCAGCATACGACGGTACAGGGCCCGGTACTCATGATCCCGCCGCCCGTTTTCACCTACACCCGGTAAATCGACAATTACCAGACTGTGACGCCCGCTGCGTAGCCGGAAGCGCAGTACGTCGCGAGTACAGGCGTTCACGTCACATACCGGCGACACCTCGCCCCGGAAAAGCTCGTTGCAAAGAGAGGATTTACCAGCACCACTTTTGCCCATGATGCCAATCAACGGCTCGTAGTGGGTCAGGTTCTGGATACGTTCAAGAATAAGCTGACGAAGCGTGTGAGGAAGCGACGCGAGCGGTTGTTCAAGGGCCTGAAGGCCATCAGGTTTATTCATACAGTAGTCTCAGCGTGAAAAATTAAAAATCCCGCGATCTAGTCAGGAAGGCGGGGATTCACTGAGATAATATCTGTCTGAAATAATTTGGAATTTTAGATTAACACGTAAAGGACCTTGTGCAATATAGGATTGAACGATGTCTGCTTCATGCCTGAAGCAGATGATATCAGCATTCTGTAATGCTGATTCTTTAGAAGTTGGCCAACTGTCTTGAAGTCATTTCATTCCTTATTTTTCTGATTTATAGCTTATAGCATCGGAGTTGCAAGAAGCACGTTTTACATCGAAGGTTTTCATATATTCATTATATGCCTCTGGCCATTCCTCCATTGAGGAAGATAGTTTTTTATAAGCGCCACTATCTGAAATAACATAATCCATATCAGAAATTGCAAGTTGTTTTATAGATGATGCAATATTTACTGCCAGTACTGATAGACGTTCAGAAGAATAAGAACTTATCGACATTGCTTTAGTTATGGCTGATTTCGCTGGTTGGTAAAGTTGATTATGATTAGCTTTATATAAAAGAGATTTATCAGCATCAAATGCAGCTACCGCAGCCAAAAAATCAGAGGCTTTTTCACGAAATTTGTATTCATCTTCGTTAACAGCAGTAGTACAAATCGTTCTGGCATTGATGAGTGCTGGGACTCTTGTACTTTCAACTAACTTTGAACCCGTGAGATATGAGCCGGCCATTCCCCCTAAAGCTGCGATTATTGCGACCAATAGCGCACTGCCTATGTTTAAAGATGCTTTAACAACTTCAGCCTTGTTCTGCGCATTTCCAGAGTGTGCACTAATGTTACTATCATTGTGGCTACCAGACATATCAAGCTTCCTAAGTTATTAAGCTTTAGTTCCTGCTATTATCTACATTCACACAAGTTAAGAATTCTTTTTTACGAGAATATCAGTAAGTTGGGTTTCATGAAAGATACTAGTGATCAACTCGAAAATTTTAACAAATTATATTGAGTTGGGTCCGCTCTTCGCTCACAGCGGACCTAACGGACTTGCTTTAGGTCTGCTCCGTGCAAGGAGCGGAAGTTTACCGTTTTAGAAATCATGCTAATTAGCATAAAATCTCTCAACTGATGGGGTCTGGAGTTGCAGAAAAAATGACTACAAGGCAGTATGCGCAAAAATCAATCTTCGATCTGGAGGAAATTTTCGAGCGGTCACGGAACAATGCTAGTGAACTTGAACGGCTGTTGAACGAACTGACCTTCCGCAATACTGCCAAGGCCCGAACGTTGAGGACTAAAATCGAGCAAGCCCGAACTGTACTTAGTGGTCACTGCGTGATCTCAATGTCGGATTCCAGTCCATCAGCGCGTCATCCTGGCTCGTCGTCCACACAATCCTCCCAAGTTCCGCCCCGTGATGAGCCTGCAGCGGTAGTGCAACAGCAACCCAAGGCTAATCCAGCTCCTGTCATGCAACAGCAATTCGGCGAAGACCAGATCGACCTAGGTCCACTCCCATCTTTCTCTCCGACAGGTAAGTCGAATGATGCGCGAGCAATACTGGCAGCATGGACAGCCCTCGAAGCACTGTCGCCTCAAGGTTATAAACGCCCAGAGGATATGGCAACCGGCGACCGCTCTAGGGTTGCCCTATTGGAGCGAGGTGTACCATGGGGACCAAATGCCCGCAGCAAGCCCAGCCATAAGCTTTATTTCGAGGTCGTCCTCGGCTCCATCGCTCTCGACAAGGCGACGGACGAGCTGGTCAAGGTTTTTGGCGAGGATGAGGAGCGTTCACGCCCGGACGGTAAGAAAGCGGCCATCGGCTCGATCCTGATCGACAAAGAAGGCTATGTGCTTGAGGAAAAAGGCGTTGCCGTGTCCAGTTTTGCCTGGGCACTCAAGCCGGCTCTCGATCTTAAGCTTGGGAGTTTAGGGAATTGGCCGAATGTTGAGCCGCGCATTATCGAGCATCTGGATCGAATGGTTCGCCACCACAACAAAGATGGAGAACCCATACCGATCGATCTGAATGTTGTTCATAACGCTTATAAATGGCTTGTATCGCAGTTCAGTGTACCCGAGCATTTGGTTGAGCCACCCACATTCGCGATTAAGGTGTTTCATCATTTCAAGGCTAAGGCGCCGCCTGAACCTTCGTTACTGAATTCCTTCTATCTTGAAGATCTCGGTGAAGCAACCAAATTGCTCGAGACGGGCAAAGCCGGAACCGGTTTGCGCCGCTACATGGGAATTGGCAGACCTGACCAGAAAATCGACGTGCTATCGCCCATTTCCGCAGTTGAGCCGTTCGTCGCACCGTCGCTCATGCCGCAGGCTCGTTGGCCTTCGAAAGGCGGCCATCCACTGGTGTTGCTTCAACAGGCTGCCGTGAATGCGGCGCGTGCTGAGCTGAATGATGCTCCAGGTATCATCGGCGTCAATGGGCCTCCGGGAACCGGTAAGACCACTCTTCTCCGGGATATCGTCGTTGGATGCATTCTCGATCGGGCCACGGCGATGTCCGGCTTCAACAAACCGCAGGATGCCTTTTCCACAACAGGCGAGAAGCTGGCATTCGGTTCCAATGCATTCCTGCACTTCTACAAGTTACATGCATCCTTGAGGGGCCATGAGATCGTCGTAGCCTCCTCCAATAACAAAGCGGTCGAAAACGTCAGTAAAGAGCTTCCTCTCAAGGAAGCCAATGGTCGCCATGAACAGATCGCCTACTTCCGGTCCATCAGCGACCTGATTGCGAATCCCAAACGCGCCGGCTATTTCGAAGCCGAGGCCGAGGGGGACATCCCCTCCGACACTGTCGAAACCTGGGGGCTGATCGCCGCTGCTCTCGGCAAGAGCAGCAACCGAGGCGCGTTTCAGCAAGGTTTCTGGTGGAATGAAGACGGTGGTTTCCTTACCTACCTGAAAGCAGCTCGCGGCATAAATGTCATGCGTGAGATCAAGGACGAGCGAACTGGCGAAACCATCGATCGTGTGATGCCCAGCGTGGTTGTCAATGAGCGGCCCAGCACCAACGAAGCGGATGCTGCTGCGGCCTGGCTGAAAGCGCGAACCGCCTTTCTTAAACTTAAGGAGACGGTAGACGCCGAAATCGCCAGCATCGAAGAGATGCGACGGGATATCCAGGCGCTCAAGGGAGCGATCACCGAACTTCAAAGGGCTGAACAGCGTCGACCGAGTCTGAATGAAGCCGTCGAAGAGGCACACAAGACTGCTGAATCCTGCCAACGAGAGCATGAGAAGGCAAAATCGCAGATCGAGCAGGACAAGATCATGCTCGACAGCCATCTTGCTTGCCGTCCAGGTTTCTTCTCCCGTTTGTTTGCGACTGCGGCCTGGAAGTCGTGGAGATCGACACTGCAGAAGCTCTCGACGACCTTGCAGCAATCAGTCATACGGGCGCAGGGGACGGACGGTGCCCTAGAGCTTGCAAGGGCTGAGTGGAGCAATACTGAGTCCCTGTTACAGCAACTCGACCAGGAAATTTCCAGCAAATGTCAGGCTGTCTCGAAATTGAAGGCAACCGAGGCACAGGCACGAAACCGTATGGGAGACAGGGTCGTTGATGAGAGGTTCTTCGAGCGCGAGCACGAGGCTATCCACCTCACTGCGCCATGGCTTCCCGATGAGGTTCATCGCCTGCGGGAGGATCTTTTCGCCGCTGCCCTGACTGTGCATAAAACGTTCATCGATGCTTCGGCCAGCCGCTTGCAACACAATCTTGGGTTATTGATGTCAGGCATGGTAGCTGGTGCCTTCCAGTCTTCCGCTCACCGTGAACTTCTCCCCGACCTTTGGTCAAGCCTTTTCGTGGTTGTGCCGACCGTGTCCACGACATTCGCCTCTGTTCGGACGATGTTCGGGGATCTGCCACCAGAGAGCATTGGTTGGCTTCTGGTAGATGAAGCGGGCCAAGCCGTTCCTCAGGCAGCAGTTGGAGCTATCATGCGGGCAAAGCGCTCCATTGTGGTAGGTGACCCGTTGCAAATCCCACCTGTAGTTTCACTTCCTGAAAAGCTGAACGCCGAAATCTGCAAGTTCTTTGACATTGACCAAGTCGAATGGTCTGCCCCCGCAGCATCTACGCAGACCCTTGCTGATCAGGCATCGCGCTTCAAATCCACCTTCGTCATGGACGTAGGTGATCGAGAAGTCGGGCTGCCATTGCTCGTTCACAGGCGTTGCCAGAACCCAATGTTTGATGTTTCTAACTCCATCGCCTATGCCGGGCAGATGGTCCATGCTGTCGGGCCTAAAAAACCCGGATCTATAGGCTCGGCTTTGGGGAGATCTCACTGGGTGGATATCAATGGCGATGCTGAGACGAAGTGGTGTCCCGACGAGGGCGAAGCGGTTGTGCGAATGCTCAAAGAGCTGGCAGCATCGGGCATTACAAATCCGGACGTATTTATCATCACACCATTCAAGATCGTAGAGCAGAACATGCGTCGGCGTCTCGACAGTGAAACTGATCTGCTGCGAACGTTCGGCGTAAAGCTGGATGAATGGTGCCGTGATCGTGTAGGCACAATCCACACGTTCCAGGGCCGAGAGGCGGACACGGTAATCCTGTTGCTGGGTGCGCCGAAAGCGAGTCAGCAAAGAGCACGTCAGTGGGCGGCAAGCCCACCAAACATAATCAATGTAGCCGTCTCACGCGCCAAGCAAAACCTGTATGTGGTCGGCTCGGCTGCTGCATGGACAGGGGCGGGAACTAGCCTTCAGGTCCTGCATCGGCAATTGGCGAAATCAGCCTAACAATCTCCGAGGCGGCACTCATTGTTAAGGGCACATCGCAACTAATCTTTTATTTAGCTCTGTAACGAGCCGACCGCTATGTGCCAAGAGCGGGCGTTACTGGAATTATGAGTACCTACATTTATGAAAGAAAGTATGAATGCAATACTTGTTTAAAATTACATTACGACATCTAAAAGTTCGTATATCGAAATTATTTACATATAAACTAATAAGAACTAAAATATTCAAAAGATTGTTTTCAATATTGGCATTTGTATATTTGGCTTGTACTCGCTTACATTCTTTTCTGTATGGTCTATACAGCATATCTCTAGTTTTATAGTTAAGCCTGTTAAAAGTCAGGCTTAACTAACAATGAGTGGCTTAATTCAGTCTGAACCTACAGTAAAGATATCGGAAACTATAAGCTACCGGTTGCGCAGGTTTATACTTATTCCTGAATGCACTATAACTAGCCCTGTAGGATCAAGTCTATACTCATGAGCATCTTTTTTACTTGTCCGATGTTTAAAGTGCGCATAACCATTAGTGCCATTAATGCAACCAATCATGGAACGATCATATAGCTCTTGCAGTAATTTTACAGATGACAAGTTTACACAATTGTTTTCTATAAATTCAACAGCTTCCGAATAAGTACAGTCATACTTCAAACTAATGTCTTTTAAAGCATCGAAAATGTTTTGAATCTGAAAGGGGTTATAGAACGACGAAAGTTCGTTACTTAACTCCTTAACAAGTTCAGCTGAATACAGCCCCAATAACTTATTAACATCCGTTTTATTTAATGGTATCGAGTAGTAACCGGACTCAAGTGGTTTGAAGAAAAGTATCAAATCTCGTGGCCGAATTAGTGTGTGGTCGCATACATACTTAAAACTTGTCTTTGGAGAGAAGTCATCATCTATAAGACTTTCCCATGGTGTATTTTTATTTTTGAACTGTAGGTTTGCTTGGCGGAAAGCATTTGCAATCCGCTTATTTATCATTTTCTTAATGGCGAGATCGTTTTCATCAGACTTTCCTGCATTGTCATCCTCACTCCAGGATAGCCTTGTGGAGTAAGATGAGAAAACTTTAGATATATCAGCTGCTTGCGTGGATAAAAGTCGCTCCACATCATCTCGAATCAGTATTATAACTTTCGCTGATGCATTATTTTTAGCAAACACGGTATTATTTACATGTTTAGATGTTCTGATTAGCTGTATCAGTGTGTCTGTTGAGTTATTATCATTGGCATCAAAGTCAATATCTAAATCATCAAAAAACAAAGCGTAAGAATTTTGATTCTCTCTATTGAGCTTACTCGTCAAAACCTCTACAACAACTTTTTCCAAATGAGGTATCAATTTATAGAATGCTGCCCTTGATTCTTTAATTTGTATATCAGAATTAAACTTCCCTTTGAAAAATCTCTTAAATTGCTCAATGCTGACCTCAAAGGAATGTTTCTTTATTAGCTCAACTATTTCACCTGTATTTATGTCAATGTAACCACTATTCTTTTTGAGAAATTCTTGCAGTAATTTGTATCCATCTGCTTGAGCAGCAGCTTCATTCTCAAAAAACATCTTGATGATATTAGTGTAAATTAGCCATTTAAATAAGTGATCTTTTGTATGCTCCGAGTTATGTTCATTGCCTAACTGAACGAGCCTTTCCAAACTTAAATTATCTTGGCTAACAAATGAACAAAATAAATTGGGTTGTTCGATTGCTGACAAATATGTATATTCCGCAAATGCACTTTTCCCGCAACCTTTGCGTCCAATCAATATAAATTTCTCGTCAGAAAGTTCTTCGTAGAGATTGTGAAGATCTTCATAAACATCTCGCAAATTGACTTTTGAAGTTGGCAACGATTCTGCCTCTGCTTCAGGTGCACCAATATAGAGGGCATTTTTTTCCTTGCGTATAAAACTTTTAAATACCATTTTAGCTCCTAATACTCTTCCTTGGATTAACGTCGCCAAATAATGTGTTAGCATTTGGCTTTTCTTTAGATAAGTTATTGATGATACTCTAAAAAACAAAAAAATCTATTACTAGAATGCTAAAGGACTAGCCAAAGGATATTAGCGTTTCCGGCAACAATGATGTCCGCTCCTCGCTCATTGCTGACCTTCAGATCCAGCAGGTTGTTTGCTTGGTACCAGAGATAGACGCGCCGATAGCCAGGTAATCGTCCATACCTCGCCATGGTAATCTTTCACAAGTATGTGCTCTATACGTAACGGGACAAAGAGGGAGATAGATAGAAGACTCCAGGTCTACTCAGATTCATCACAACATTGAGAAATCAGACCAACAAACCACTGGGATCACAACGCTATTTAGCGGATCGCCGATAAGATTTTGATGACTGCCAGGCATGTTTCATCTTCTCAATAAACTCCAGCTTCTCTTCAGGTTGGACGTTCCACACATCTATAGCCGCAATAATCATGTCATAACGCATAGACGTGTTATATGGGCGAAGATAGCCTGCTATTCGTTCTTTTCCTTTGAGATAGTCCCAGAGATATACTAACTGAGTTTCATTTTCACGTGATATCCAGTCAAAATCTGTCAGAAAAAAATCATATTGCTCAAGCCAGCGCTCATGCAGTTTTTTGAAATAAGAGATCTTATCTCCAAGTGAGCATGGAGCTTCATCAATGTATCTCATCACACCATTGATGAGTTCACGCTCAGTTACCGGGGAGGGGTTGTACAGATCGGTACTTGCTCCCGCGTTCAGATAAAATCGGGAGAAAACGCGTTTCGGTTTTTTCGAAGTAGTGGCCTGTGGATTTTTTATCAGGTCCCAATCGATATCGTCCAAGTCGATATTCAAATTAGGGAAATCAAGATTTGCGAAGATATTATTATCCATTAAAAGAGAATTAAAACTTCCTGAACAACCGACGTCATTCCCCAACCCACCAAGCGTCAGCCCTGCAGATAATACTGGGTATTCAAAAATATAATGGTGAGCAAACCACAATGCTCTTGGTGTACCTTTGAAACAATCAAAATAATCTTTATCAATTAGTAGCAGCTCAGCCCATTCTTTAAGAGTTTTCCGGCCAATTTTGATTCTGTCCTGATCGCCCAGGAAATGCCGTTCAAGGATCTGAGAGATTAAAAGTCGAAACTGATCTGGCGAATCATAAGTACTCAACTGTAAGGAGTGATCAGTGTTGGAAAGTGCTCCCAGCATTTTTAGATACATGATCTCGTAACGGATCATATCGTAATGCAACATCGTCTCTTCCCTCTAATTCTGGCTCCCGGACACAGATTAGCATGAGCATCTTTTATGTGGAGAGAGACGTGTCACAGGCTGAGGAATGACTGATTTCTTACTGATATCCTACTGATTTTATTGTGATATTACTTTGATGTTTTACTGCATTATTACTGTAGTTTTTACTCTACTATCCTCCTCTGTTCACCTCATTAGAATCCTTAAACAGCTGATATGAACATTTGGGTTTTTAGTATAATTAAGGGGCACTTCCTGTTTCTATACCACCCTGTTCACAACGCCTTCCCCCAATCATTAACCCTGCCTGTCATCCCCTGGATACACAGTTCCCTGTATCTGCCATATCTCCGCTTCTCTTAAAAATTACATCTCATCCCAATCCTTTGTACTCCACCTGACAAAGGATAAATCAATGCACACACCTTACCCTTTCAATTCCAGATACACGATGAACTGGTTTCTACTGTCTCTACTCAATGACCACCTGAATCAGCTACTGAACCGATACTCCCGAATACAGGCACTCAGACTCGACCTGTTCTATCAGAAAGGTACAGAGCGCTATAAACGTCATTCCTGGAACGAAACTGAGCGAGAAGTACGCATGCTGGTTGAACGCACTCTGCAGCACACAAATCTGGCAGGGTATTTCTGGGTACTCGAGAACTCTGTAGACCACGGATGCCATGCCCATATCGTGTTCTATCTCGACAGGCACCTTAATCAGGCTACCTACCCAATAGCTGAGAGAATCGGAACAATATGGCGGGAAATAACGCAACGAGAAGGGTATTACAACCGCTGCGAATACAAGTCCACTTATGACGTCAGTATTGATAAGCCAGTGAACTACGGTGATACCGAAGCCATCGATAACCTGCGCTACATCATCAGTTACCTTGCCAAAGAAGAACAAAAGCACGGTCACTATTACTACGGAGCCAGTGAGATACCGCCGCCCAGCGGACTGGGGCGCCCTCGCACAGTGTAACTCGCGTTCTGCACTTTTTTACGTATCAATCCATTGATGTGGAAGGGCTGGTGGTAACGAGCAATCACCCACCAGCTCAGGATAATCTCATACTGGAAGACAGCATCATGACAGAACAAATTTCTTTGCTCGATGACCAACTGGTGGATATGCGGTTCATCACGAAGCTAACGGGGCTTACAGATAAATGGTTTTATAAGCTGATTCAAGATGGTGCCTTCCCCAAACCAGTCAAACTGGGGCGCAGTTCTCGCTGGTTAAAGAGCGAAGTAGAAAACTGGCTTCAGGAACGTATTAACCAGTCCCGTAAATAACACCACTCTGACCTAACCCCCGGCAAGAAAATAACTATCCGACTCGTTCGGAGGTTTTCTGCTGTCTGTCATTTAAGCCAGAAGGAATATGAACCATGAAAGATTACAAGCCTCGTTACGAAGAACTTTATAGATATTATCAGGTCTGGTTGACCGATTTTACGAAGCTGACGATCAGATCGGGTATGTGTCACCAGAATATCTACCACCATCATACCCTGACGGTTAGCAGCCTTAAGTTTCCGGGAGAGGAAGAGGTTATTGCTATTGTCCCCCAGTGCCTGCACCGGATTATTTATGGCAGAGCAGCAGCTCCACTGACTGTTAATGATGACCTGAGCGTCAGTTTATTTACTCAGGAGCATCTGCTGGCTCACCATCCCATGCTGGAGGGGATTTTGCTGTCTGAGTGCGTACGTTTAAAACAGCGTCCTCTGGCAAATAAGCTCATCAGTTTGTTCCGCCAGTTCAGCGGTAGTGAGCTGCGTCTGAAACTGGTCTGGCTGTGCTGGTACGATTTGATGTTGGGTAATTGCCTTGATGACTGGACCGGCAACCTCAGGTTCAAAAAAGACAAGGAGATGGATATCTGGATCAATGACCGGCAGGCTGAAAACCCTGCACTGACCAGTCTGATGGACGAGTATGTCTGCTTTGCATGGCGGACGACAGCGGAACCACTTAATCAGGCTTCATCCATAGTCATGCAAAGAATTTGAGGGTTATTGGGGAGTGAAAATTAATTTAGGTTAATTAATATAATTAATAGGCACTCCCTTTTTACAACCATCCCCCCCCTAATCCATGCAACTCCCTCTGCCATGGCCCTTCCTGAAGACCTGGTGCATTCCACTGACTGGCCCTCGCCAGCACTAAAGAAAATCATCCTATGCACAACAAACAACAATGGGAGCCAGACTTGTTTTTACAGTCACTCCTGAACAATCATATCGACAATATGGTTGAACGCTACTCCTGCCTGCGGGCACTCCGAACAGATCTGTTTTACCAGGATCATATCGCTAAGTTTTTCCTGCGGGATCACCGGCAGCTTGAATGGGATATCCGAAAGCTGATGAACCGTATGATGCAACTCGAAGCGGTGGTCGGTTTCTTCTGGGTTATCGAATGGACAGAAGACCACCACTACCATGCTCATGTCGTGTTCTGGCTGGATGGTAGTAAAACTCAGAATACCTATCCCTGGGCGCAGCAAGCCGGTTTGTACTGGAGCGATATCACTGACCGGGAAGGCTGGTATCACAGATGTGAGTTTAAAGAGCATTACGAGGCCAACATCTACATTCCGGTACGTTACAGCGATCCGGACAGTATCACCAACATCCGACAGGTACTGGCGTATATGACCAAAACCCAGCAGAAACATGGGCTGTTACTGTTCGGTTGCAATGAGGTCCCCGAACGACATTCAAGCAGACGGCCACGTAAGAATGTCTTCTAAGTAAGGCAATTTTTTACGCCAGCATCTCATCGTGTGAGAACCACACTACTCCCACCCTCATAACACCTTTAAACCATCCAACCGCACGGTGTCTGTCAGTCTTGCTGGGACGGTTAGACCTGCGAATTGTCTGGCAGGAACCAATACTATGTTTGCCAACTCCTTGATTGCTTTCGACGATAACGCTCTGGCCCCCTCAGGGTCAGGATGATTGCCGACAAAGAAAACTGAGATTTATGCTGGCAGAGCTGGTATCTGCACCACTGTTTTTTTCTGGCACTGCGTTTTATGTAAAAATGATTGCGATGAAAAAAAATACTGCCTGACCTGTGGTGTTGTGACCCTAGTTTCTATTTAAAATAGTTTCCTGCAAAAAACTGCTCGTAACCACCTGATATATTATTACCGCATAAATGATAAACACTACTGATCAAACTTGGCTGGGTAAGGATCTTCTTTATCTTTATCCTTACAAGGATGCCGTAGCCATTTTTGCCAACCTTGAGGATCCTCCTGAATATCAATTTCGCTGTCAAAATCCTCCAGCTCGCAACTATCTAACTTCTCTTCAACACTGTGTTTATGGCGTATAAATGATGCCAACTGATCCTGGTCGAAGGTACCTGCAAGGTAGGGATAATTGATAATCATCTCAGCCGCCCCCTGGACTTGAAGCATTGTATTGATTCGACCAAAGAGGCGATCAACCCGTCCATTCCTCTGCTCGTTATCACCAGGAGTCCAGGCGATGCCATAATGATGAACTTGATTGCATTGAAGATGAAGATTCACGCCTTCCTGCAACACAGAGGTTGCTACCAGCACATTAGGGAAGAAAGGTGAATTAAATCCACGAATTAAACGTTCGCGATTTTTTGACTGCCCGCTGGCATACCAACTTGGACTACTCAAGCTAGTGAACTCGCGCCAAGTATATTGAGTATTATCTAGTTTCTGGCCAACAATTTTCACACATAGCGTTTCGAAAGTTTCAATGGCAGCCACAAAATAACGTAGCATCAGTGATCCATTCAATTTTGGGGTGACCCATTCTACAAAATGCTGATATCGCTGCTGGACCTCACCTGTTTGAGGTCGACGGTTGAACTCTGTAAACCAGCAATAGAGCTCAATGATCACAGGGCTGGCAAACAGGTAACCCGTGCGAAGATAGTTGGCAAAGTTCTCAATAATTGCCATACCGTTAGGCTGGTCACGCCACTTAATCAATTGCTCTTTTGCTGGCCGCGGCAGCTCATGAAACATCAATCCCCAAGCTGTGGGCAAAGCAGTGATATATTTGATTTTCTGAGCTGTTGTCGACTGCTGCAGCCGGGCATCTCTCGCGGCATCACCATAGCTGTCACGTTGACGTTCACCAGACTCTTTGCGGTAATGATAATGATAGGTCCCGGTCGTACCATCCAATGCAGGCTCAAGAAATAATGAAAAGAGGCTTTCAGGGCGACGGAAACGCAAACTAACGTTGGCGCAGTCGGTACTGCGCAGGCCCGTTTTCTTCATAACAAATAGCTCGGCAATTTTACTTGAAAGCTTTAGCTCGTTATCCGTTTCAGGCTCATCTGTCTCCCCGTCCTCCAGCATATGCTCATCAAAATCGGACTTTTCATTGGATTTTTCCGATAAAAGCTTAACAAAAATATCTCGGGACCAACCCGACTCTCGCCATTCTGCCAGCGCCTTTGCAGGTAGCTGCCAGACATTCATCAATCGCTCAGCCATTATTTCATCATAACGTGCGTTGATGCGCTGAGTAATTTCGCGTACAGATGGTATTCGACGAACAAAAACCAAATGCTTACTACAATGTAGCGGCTGAGACTGCTTGAACGGATCACTGGTAAAGCAGGCCTCTACCAGAGTGTCGTATTTGGGATGATCTGGAAAGCGGTTATAGATATCGTGAAACTGCCGGGTCAAGCTATTGAGCAGAGCAGAATCCGGCGCGTGGTTGAAGTCATTATGGATTTGCCCCTCTTCATCACTACTATTATCCCGCTCACTTGCGGTACTGCCCGTTGATTCAAACCCTTCAAGATAGCCATATAGCATGCGCCTGCCGCCACCTGCCTTTTTCTCTTTGTCCAGTTGAACTACGAGTTGTTTCTGATATAGAGCAAAAAACAACTCAGCATCCATCTTATTAGTAAAACTGGAAATGCTAGCGCGCTCATGACGATATTCATATTTGCTGTGGCTGCTCTCTCTGCCCTGCATTTTGCGCAGTCGGCGGATGGCAAAATCATTCATCAGCGCACGGACATCATCCTCTGCATAACGTTTTGGCATGTCACTGAAGTAGCTAAATATGTCATAAACATTTCGCGATGCTGAGTGATTTGGAGTTGCCGTCAACAACAGTACATTGCTCCCCAGCCGGTCCTGCGCATCACCAAAGAAGGCCTGAGCGGCGGCGGCACGCTGTGATCCGCTTCGATTACGAAAGTAATGAGCCTCATCGATTATAATTAAGTCAAACCCTCCTTTTCCAAGAGCTTGCTTAATCTGCTGACGATATAACACGCCATAAGACGCGGCAGCATTTAAAGCATCTTTTTTTTCATCTGGAGGGACCAGACCGCTTAGTGAATGGATAGTAGTAAGGTAAAAATGGTGAGATTTTTTCTCCACAGCGGCCGCCAGCTCCGCCAGTCTGCCATAAATTTGTGGGGCATATTTTGTCTTACCCTCTAAAGTGGTAAAGGCATTATGTTCAGCCCGATAGTGTATCTCTGTGAAAATGCTAAATTCTCTCTCCCAGTTATCACAGAGCGTCCTGTTAGGTGCCATAACCAGAATGCGTGCATCAGGTTTTGCCTGCCATAACAACAACATTACTCCCATCGCCTGATAAGTTTTCCCCATGCCGACTTCATCAGCAAGGAGTGCCAGTCGTTGTTTATTCAGCAAATTCCACAACCCAGCCACCCCCTCTGCCTGCTTCGCCGCCATGCTGGAAGCACCGGATTGATACTGCCAGTGCGTATCAGTCGCATCGAAATTCATCACGGCTGAAACCTCAACCGGGGTAATGATCTGTTTTAACTTATTCGCCATAACTACAGTCTTCCATGATAGCAGCGAGATAACGTAGGCTAGTGGCATCGCTAGTTAGGGGGGGAATTGCAACCTGTAGAGACTCCCACAAGTGCACAGCCACAGATATGGCTTCAGCCCCTTGTTTGTGACGTATGCTTTTAACACGCTTTCTTGCCAGAGCGGCCAGAGTGTTAACTTCTTGGGCCAGAAACCAGTTAAATACTAGCTGAGTCGGTTGATTTATACGCTCCCTGGCTATTTCAGCCAATTCCTGTAAGCAACCTGGTTCACTGAACAAACGACGATATAGATGAGTGCCATCGTCCGCGTCTGCTAGCCAGTTGCGCCGTTGTTGGATAGCCTGAAAGAGGCGGAAATAGCTAGTGGCATCTAAATTCATGACTTGCGCCATCCCCTCACTTTGCTCTTCATCCTGCGCTCCAGCACAGCGCAGCATAAGGCGATCACTCAATGCGGGATCCGCTGAATTCAGATAGCTGTTAAGTAAGTCATCTAGCGACTTAAAGCTCAACGCACGCCGGTTTTCAATACCGCTTTCAACGATCATGCCCTGCCAGTCGGTTATTCCTGTTCTACGAAGGGTATAAAAGGGGTTATCCAATACGGCATTGCTATTTAATACCGTCAATTGCCGGGGCGATTTCAGACCTATACCGGTAGCTTTCCATACCAATTCATTTGCCCCGTTGATACCGGGCAATATCAGTTGATAACCTGACGCAGGCTTACCACCGAACCATTGCCCGGAAATCTGATACTCACATCGAGTCCAGTCAAAAATAACGCTCAGATCGAAAGGTTGAAGTTCATCAGGCTCCAGCGCTTCTTCCTCCAACAATGCTTCACTGGCGAAATTCTCTTCATTAACATCATCCCATTCTTTGCCGCAAATCGTGATGTTACGAGAGACCGGATGCACAATTCCCGCTTCTACATTCCAGTTTGCCTCAGGTAAGCTGCTGCAACCCGGGTTGGTGAAATTCCAGGACCCCACGGCAAGTTGCGTACCGGTATTGCTTTTCGCCAGCCAGAGCTTGGCGTGGGTCATCAATGCCCTATCGTCCTTGGGCACTGGAGAGCGATACACGGTAAGCTTTTTATTTGTAATCATTGCCTGAATACTGTCACTCCATCGAGTGCGGATATAACGTCCCTCAACCAAATCCGGAACCAGTTCTACGAGCACTTCATGCCCAATATTGTCGATAAACCCTGCTAAATCCTCAGCAAGATAAGGCGACCAAACACTGAGTGTATGAATCTCACCGCCGTTTTTTAATGCATCTAGCAGTGTGCAACCAGCCAGACTGTGAATAAATGACCAATCAGGATCATCACCGAGAAACTTGCGACGGGTTGGGAAAAATTCTTCATCATTCAGACTGTTATCAATTGTGGTAAAAAATCGTTTTACCTGCTGGTATTGGGCATTACTTGCAACACAACGAAAATCCACAGTTTCTTGATTTCGCCCCCACCCACTAAGCGTAAGGTTGGCACTGCCCGCACCCACAATAATCTTTCTGTAGTGATCTTCGAGATAAAATACTTTTGGGTGAAACAGCCCGCGCTCTTTATCCAGATAAGACTCTTCGCTTTGAGCCAGCTTACGCACCGACACCGGATATACCGCAATGGAGGTACGTTTCGGCTTTTCTTTCGCAATCATGCGCGGATCGCAGTAGATGCGGAAATCAATACCACTCTCATTCAGCGCACGCTGCAGACCTTCGTAATCCATACGACTAACGGGCGGGTCCATACCCAACACAGCAGGAAGTACCCACGTTTCAACAAAAGAGATATCCAGATTAAAGGTGGTGAGCCAGACACGTTTCAACATACCCATATCAGCAATTTGCTTTTTGAAGACATCTAACAGCTTCATGCAGAATGCCCCCATAAACCGTTCAGCAAATGTCTGAACTGTGGTAGATAATAACGGTTTACCCAGTCGCTATTCTGACGATCTTCGCGTAGCGAACATGGTGGTACCTGCAGCAAAATATCATCACCTTCAAGCAGGAGCCACGGGAACTGCCCCCTTGACTCCATTATCTTGTGATGATAATCCAGCAAGCCTCGAACCTGATCTTCCAGCGACGGCATACAGGCCAGTGCTAATAGTTGCTGAAAACGTCTGGCGGGCGTACCGGAAAGCGAGGAAAGGAGCACATCATTTTCCAGAAGTTGAGCCGCCTTTTGTGGCAGATCAAGTTCCGTAAGACCGCGCGACTGCCAGAATTGACGAAATTCTGCCAAAGTCTGACTACTCTGTCGGCGTAAGCCTGAAAACATCAGGTCGATCAGGGATAAAAATGGCTCCGCCTGACTGATATGTTGTAACTCCCTGAGGTCACTTTCATTCATTTCAGGCATACTTTTCGCCTGATGCATGGCACGTTTGAAAACTTCAGCATCTGTAAGCTCTAACTCGTCCAAACGTTCCTGCTTGAGTACCCGATAAATAGCACCCGCTGCATATTTATCTAACCCCGTTCTTTGTAGCCAGAATATTCGCGAATAATCCCCGACCATTTTCGGGTCGCGGAATGCCTTTACATACGCCTTTTTTAGGCCGACAGGAATATCTTCGAAAAATGGGTTGAGGTCGCGCTTATGTGAGGCCTGCATTTTCAATTGCATGTAAGTCAATGCCGCTGCATGTAATTTTTTCAGCTCTGGTACATTCCGAATAAATGCCTCTGCTGCCTGCCACACTGGCTTGCTTTCCGGCAGATCATAGCGATAATCAGTAGAGAAAAAATGCATTTTCATCATTGGCGATTTATAGCGCCCATTGGTACCAAGAGCGATCTGATTAGTCAGTAACTCACTACTTTTCTCATGACCAAAAAGTATCTGAGGATTTTTATTTGCAGCGTTCCATTTAGATCTGGCTTTATTAATACCCTGCACACCAGTGAGAGTGACACCTCTTTTTTCAGCCGCCAGCATGGAGTAGATATAAATATTTTCCAAATGGATCAGACAGGCAACTCTAAACTCATGTAATTGCTTTTTGGGATACAGACCTTTCATCACGCCTGAAGTTTGCAGCTTTTCATCGACCAGTATCTGGCGCAATACGCTGTGATGCAGCAGATTCAGCGTATATTGCCGTACATCATTTGCGATAGAAGTAATACGGCTATGAAAGATGTCCTGCCCCCAGGACGACCAGATGACTAATTGCCCAAGCGGATCCACATTCAACTCACCCGTTAGCGAGTCATCGTATTCAGTCAGAAATTTCTCGATGTACATTTCGTTGCGTCAGTCGCTTATGCCCACAGGGCTAACAACACGCAATCAGTGCACTGCGAAAGCCCTTCCATGTTCCACTTTCTTTCCTGGCACTTACCAAATCAGCAAATCAGTGGCCGATATTGATGAGTGCTAAAATGCAGATAACCAGAAGCTGTAGCTTCTGGTTATCTGGCTGGATTACTCGCTTTCAGGCTCCAGTAAGAAACTAGGTTTACCGTAAGATGAAACAAACAGTCCTTTTACCGCGCGGGTTGCAGCCACATGGAGCAGCGCACGTTCATTAAATAATGCATCACGTTGTTCAACAGGATCGTCAGATGCTATGGCTTTTACTTCCGGTACAACGCCATCGTTGATACCCGCAAGGAACACATACTGGAACTCTAGCCCTTTAATGCGGTGCATTGTTGCAATGCGAACACCGGCCCGTTGATCACTGTCGCCACTATCATTCCCTAAATTAAAAGTTTCAATTCCCGCTTCATTCAGAGCTGACACATAGCGCTCATTCGTATGCCTCGTGCGGGAAGTAATGCAGATATCCTGGGAACGGACATCATTGGCTAACAGCGCCTGAATTTGCTTGATAATCGTCTCAGCCTCTTCCTTAAAATCTGAAGCATTAGTAATCATGGGTTTTTCACCATGAAGCAATGATAAATAATCGTTGCAGGAATCAGTTTCACCATCCAGGTTGTCAACCTTAACGCCGGTTAATAACCCGACGGCAAACTGTCGCGTCTCTTCTGTAGTCCGGTAGTTAATTTTCAGTTTTTTACTACGACGCCCACGAACATTAATCCCACACTGACCGAGCACGACTTTATTGCGGTAAATACGCTGATGTCCATCACCCACGATAAAGAGATCGTTAGGAGACTCTGGAACCAGGCTACGAATAAGGGTAAAGGCCGGTGCGCCTATATCCTGAGCTTCATCGACTACAATACTGCTATAAGGCAATTGCACCTGTTTTTCTTTAAACAGAATGATTGCCTCATGCATGGCATCTCCCATCTCTCGCAGTTTGGCTCGCGCCATTTGTGCCCGGAACTCTTCAAACACAGGCCAGATTTTCGCGCGCTGAATACGTGATAACGCCGTGCCACGACCAATACGGCTCACCTTCAGATATTCTTCACGACTGTAAACTGCATTCGGCTGAACAACACGTTGCCACTCTTCAGAATAAAAGTTTTCCGGTAAACCCAGTTCAGCAGGGACTTGCTGCAAGGCATAGTTCCAGCATTTACGTCGCCCTTCATCGCTGTCATACACCACGCGGAAATCATATCCATGGCGTTTCAGTTGCTCGCTCATCCAGGCATCAATGTTAACAACTTCAATACGCGCCATCTCCTCACGACTACACAAACGCTGGAGGTTGGCGCGAATATCCGCCGCCAGGTTACGGGTGAAGGTTGTGAACAGAACTTTTTTACCGGGTTTATCGGCCAGGCGTTGGGATAACCAACGAGCACGATGCATCGCAACAACTGTTTTTCCCGTGCCTGCACCACCCAATACACGTACCGGACCATTTGCCGGAGACTCCACCAGTTTTCGCTGGCTCGGGTGCAGGAATACACGCCATTTTTCCAGTGGCGCATTGAGCATTTGCAGTAGCTCCTGTTCATTTTCAACGACATGGAAACGACGTTTACTTCTCTCAATTGCCTCAATAAAGTCCTTGGTATCAACAGGCTCATCACGGTGATCGTTAAACTCCTCCAGCACTTCCTGGTAATCCAGACCTTCTGCCAGCCAGTGTAGGGGCTCCCAGGCTTCTGCAGGCATCACGCTTTCCAGCTGATTCAGCCCTGTGGTATCCACAAGAGCCATCACCTGCTCAATAAACACAGGAGGAACACCCAGCGCGAGGATCTGCTCTGCCGTATACGCAGCAAAGAGTTTGGGTTTATCAACAACAGTCGGCTCGGGGGTAGGTTTGATATAGCTGGTATCAATCACCTGAATCGCACCGGTTACCGGGTGAATCGCACATTCGTGTCGCCGCGCCCAGTCGTAGGCTTCGTCATGCTTATCCACCCACATCAGCATATACAGAGCACCCTGCTCAGGTTTCAGGACGATCCCCCGGTAGGTTTGGTCTATACGCACGGAATGCACATTATTGCTGCGTGCATCGTGGATCTTTTCGTAGTTCAGCCCATTACTCGTCGGATCCTGGCGGAACTTAGAGATGAATTCCTGGACCTTTTTTTGCTGCGCTTTAGGAATCCGCGCAAAAGCCCCCAGAAAACCATCAGAAAGTGCCACCTTTGGCGTTGGAATCGTCATTTGTCACCTCCGGACAGATGCTGCAATGTATTTTCGTCAATTGGCCCGAATGCAACGTGCCAACCCTTACTTGCGAATAAAGCAGTAAACTCCTGATTATCAATAATCAAGGCTTGCTTTTGTAATGGCCAGGCGAGATCGGCTTCTGCAATAATTTCGCCATCGTCATCCTGCAATTCATATCCAACCGTCGGTGCCGGAAGCGATAACGACTGAAGCAAAGCGATTTCTTCTGCGCCCAATAAGCCAAACTCAAGTATTTCTGCCCAGCTCTCGTCAGGCTGAATATCCACTACAACCGAAGTCTGCATTTTTACCGTTTCAGCCTCCTGCGGTAAATGAACCGCTTTACGGCTGGTAAATGTCATATCTGGCAGGAACTGCAGTAAATTCACCATCCACCAGAAACCGTTAAATCCGGCTTCATAGCCATCATCCTGGGAATAACGATCGTCAAAGCAAATATGCAGCCTCAACCAATTTCGCATTTGTTCAATGCTTGTCGTTGATTTAATGGCTTGTTGCGGTACAACAGCTGCCAGCTCAATGAACTGTTGTGATGAACTACAGCTATCCAGTAAACCACCAAATACAAAAGGTTCATCAGGCAAAAGTGCATTCAACCGATAAGCGGGAGCGTTCTCCTGCATTTCATAGGCGTACTTTTGTTTGGCTCCAGTATCCTGCGACTTTTTAGGATCCAGCCACACCCAAGCAAAGGCAGCAGCCATTTTCTGCCATAGCAGAGTTTTATTACCGGGATCAGAGAGATAATCGAGTAGCAGTGCAAAACTGTTTCTCTCCCGGAATGAACCTTCAAGCGTAGCAAAGTTTGTATCATGGAACAGGTTATAAAACTTAGGCTGTTTCATATCCGGATTATGGCCAAGCCCCATAACATTCTGTACATGTTTAATGCCTTGTTCTTGAAGGTCAGCCCAGGTCAGTGTCCATACCCAAAAATTACCGCTGTCTTTAATCGCCTGCCGTTTTTGGACATCATCCGACACGCTATCTTTATGAAAAGCAAAACCATCCAGGAAAATTGCTACCGGTTTTATCTTTTCTGACTGCATCAGAGGGTAGAGCACATAATCTGGTCGGCTAAGGATGCCAACCCCTTCTTTAACCCCTAAATCAATCTGTGCTTTGAGATGCCAGCTCATCGCCGGTTCTGTACGGGTATTAATAATCCAGCCTGCATTCTGATGGGCATAACTCCGGCTCACGAGAAGATTTTTGTTATCCTGCAGGCAGTGAATGAACCGTTTTTCCAGTTCACTCCCCATCATGGCATCAAGCGAAATGTTTTTGATGGAATCAATAACGCGTATAGAAGCACTGGCCTTCAGGATTTTCGCCAGTAAGAGACGCGCCTGATCTCTTGATACATACTTCATACGCCCGCGGTCACGGTAAGCGTAAACACAGCGATAGCAGCCGTCTTTATGCGTATCATGGTTGCAGCTGCATTCCACTAGCGCCTTGTAGGCCAGCTCAAGTAATTTCAGAAGGTTGTCAGGTGTACGCATCAATTCTTTGAGTGAGCCAGTCCCCCCTGGTACGGTGTCGTAAATCACCAGATACTGACGCCAGGATTCGCCCTCATTTTCCGGCTCGCGATACACCACGCCTTTCAGATGATCCACGTTACCTTTGAAGTAATGTTTAAGCCCAAGCTGAATGGCTGCACCCAGGGAGGCTTCCACCACGCGATCGTTGCTGTAGCTGGTCACTGGCAGCAGGATACGCAATGCCTCAGATTCCAGTTGGCGATAAAGGTAGAGATAATCTTCAAACTTCGCTTTTTCGGGTTCAGCGCGATATTTACAGCTCAGGTCATGACGAGGTTCATGATCGCGAGGGCGCTGCACCATGCCGCAGCCGAGGCAAACTTTAAACCCGGTGCGTTTCTTTGCCTCTCCTGCGATCATCAGTTCATTGGCATCATCCGCCATTTTGCCAAAGTTGATATCTCGCAGAGTCACTTTGCTCAAAAACTCAAAGCCAAACGGGATTTCTCCTTCATCAATGGCATAAGCGGCCGATACATCCTCTTTTTCGAAGCTGACCAGCAGCTGTCGCTGGAAGAATGCCGGTTCTCGGCTATCGCTCTCATCACTGATCTGGCTGTCCCGGGCGCTTGAGCGGGCATAAACCTGGCGAAGCTTCAGTAACGTCGTTTTTTGTCCGGCATCAGCCCAACCTGGTGTGCCGCATTTAGGGCAGTATTTATGCTGATCGCCGGTCTGATCGATATTCTCGCTGTAGTTACAGTGGCTGCAAATACGCCAGTTTTCAGGCTCAGACAATTTAAGATCAATCTGTTCGATTTCAACTTTATGCCCGCCCGCATAGAAGTTATTCAACGGGGCCAGTTCAGCCAGCGCCGTTGATGCCGGACGTTCGTATTCGTAGGTCGTGTTCTGATACTCACGCGTCTCCCCACCGTCTTTACGCCGCCACAGCACAGAACGCAGCGTAATACCGGCCTCCGGGAAGGCATAGTTGGGAAGTAATCCTTCATCGGTGAGGAAATTAAGCGTTTGCTTGTTATTGATCTGGTTCACCAGGGCCATCAGCGCCTGACGTTCCGAAGTCAACTCGCGCATATCGCTGTCAAAGTTTTGATCGTGCGGATCGCTCTCTAGCTTGTCGATACTGCGCTTGAGTTTATCAATCCGGGAACGCAACGATTTGCGATCTTCCACCAGCAGTTTTAATGCTTGTTCGATACGTTGAACCAGAGAACGCTGCCCTGATGCCCCTTGCAAATATGACAGTAACTGTAGACGAGTGTCTTCCGTAAGATCAGGGAAGATGGATGAGAACTGCTGAGCAATATACACATGATGCTGATCAATATAACGCAGGAAGTTATAAGGGAACCCAGACTTGTGTCCAAACTCCAGCTCGTCCAGCATCTGCTTCACGTTTTTGCTGATAGCAGATGCCGGGACGCCGGTTTTCACCCAGTTGTCCATGCAGAATGCAGCCAGCTGACGCTCCAGGATAGCCGTTGCGTTCAGGAACACACCAGGGGCCTGTACCTGCCCTTGCATCATCTCCAGAGGCTCTTCAAAGAAGAACTGATCGTGCGGGTTCCCCTCAGCCACAGTGATGTTAAGTGCATTGCCGTCTTTACGCCCGGCACGACCAATACGCTGTAAGTAATTAGCCTGCGCGGGTGGAACAGAACAGAGTAATACCGTAGAAAGGTCACCCACATCGATACCCATCTCCAGCGTCGGTGTTGCCGAAAGCAGGTTGATATTCCATGGCTGATTACCGCGGTAGAACGATTGTTCCGTAGCCTCACGATCTTCACGGCTCAGTAATCCGGTATGCTCTGCCCCCTGAACACGAGCGATGTCCATATTATCCCAGTGCCAGGTCACTGTATTTTCAGTTTCCTGATAGCGGCCTTCACAGCGCAGAGAAAGACATGGCGCGTTTCGCCAGTGCCACCCCTGATCGGCCGGTGCCCGAACAACCTCACGACAGCAAGAGCAGTTTAGCTGAACAACATCGCGGCTCACCACCAGCGCCGAAGGTACTAGCCCCCATGCTTCTTTGCCTTTTGTATCAAAATCTTTTACCAACCCGGCCATTTTCAGTGCCGCAAACAGACGTCGTAAAACCGTCTCTGCCAGGCTGCTGATAAACAGATTATTACCGTTGCTGAGTGTGCGGTTGATCCAATGCTGATACCAGCTGGGGTTGGATTTCGCACCAATCAATCGATGGAAGCCATTTATTTTTTCAAACGAGGCATAGGCCGGTTTACGCGTTTTCGGACCAATAGATGGCATATAGCGTGAAGTTCGCTCCTTCTGCGTCATCATAAAGGTCTTACCCTCACGACGATAACTTTCGAACGCCGGATGCAGAACAGCTCCCGCCTGCCGCTGATGCCAAAGAACGCCAATAACCAGGTGTGCCACCTGCTCAACGCTGACCCCAACCATTTCATCACCCAGCTCTTCGACAAGCTGTTGGTGAAGCGCCGTTATCGCTGAATTGAAACGTGCAACATCAATTCCTGCAGCTGCGTAACCGGTGGCCTCCAGCGTACGTCCAATTCGTGCGCGTAGGGTAAATTCGCTGTATACCTCCCAGTCGAGACGAAGAGAAACCAGCTCCGGTAAATCGGAACTCTCTGCCAGCTGGCCTTCGTTCTTCAACGTCTGGTAATCGTTCATCCACTGCATGTTGGGCGCGATGAAGCTCGCGGCAAAATGGGCATCATCCGGTGAACGTTCACGCGTCTGCTGGCAGACACGTGCCGCAAAGGCATCCAACGGTAACGTTTCTTTTTCACCCAACACGCTGGCGATTTGTCCGCGTACCATCAACGGCCAGGTTCGGGCGGTAAAGAAACTGGCGCGGTGTGCGGCATCCTGTACCGAGTCAGAAAACGTAATCAGTTTTTTATGTTCGTTGAACTGGCTGCCATAAAGCTGATGGATCATCACCGCCGACAGGCTGGCTGCCTGTGACCCAAGAATCGAAATACCCTGTTTGCTGTTGCAGTACGGGCATTCGTTGGCAAATTCCAGCTCATCCTTACGCTCTTTGAGCATATCCGGGATAAGTACTTGTAGCAGACCAGTATGGCCACAATGCCCGCACTGCACGTTAGATTGCTTATTGAGCTTTAAACAGGAAGGGCACAGCTTCTGGTGAACACCGCTGACAGGTTTATCGTTGTTATCCGGGAAGGCCAATACAATAGAACGGCCTTTTTCGAAGAACTGACGATAAATACCGTCCAGATCAGTTTCGAGTTGAACGCTCTGACCATGGCGCAGGCTCGCCCACCCGGTAGCATGGCAGTCACGACAGTGAATAACGGGAAGATAATGTTCGCGATCTTCCACCGCGACATCATCAGCAAAAACAAGCTTAGGTGTTTTTGACACGCTGGCAACCAGGCGGCGCATCTCGCGCAACCACAGCTGAGAACGTAGTTGCACAAAAGGCAGTACGGGCCGCGCTTTGTTCACCTGTAGGCGCTTTTCCCGATCTTCCTGTTTTTCTGGAACCTCCAGGCGTGCCTGGGCAATTAGTGCCAGAATGCTTTGCAGCACGCGGGTTGCATGCCCGGCGCTTTCCGCCAGCATCACCTGGAGATTTTCCAGGCACTGCTGTTCCGACAAAATTCCCCCCTGCAAATCCTCAAGGAGTACGTGCAGGATGCTGTGGCGACGTAACAATGAGCCCAACTCAATACGCTTTTCACGTCCGAGATCGCTGTCCAGATCGGCAGGTAATTGCAGTGAACTATCCGGAAACCATAGTGGAATTTGTCCGTTCAGATAATCTACCGGGCTGGCGTACGTTTGCGGATCCAGCGCCGCGCTGACATCCTGTCCCGGATACTGACTGTACTCGATGGTATAACCTTGCAGATACTCTGCCGCCGTGTAGCGATCTTCGCGAATAACCGCGTCATCGCTAAACGGCTGATCAAAGATCGTTTTCGCATAATCGAGTAGTTGCCCCAGTTCGTCACCTACGGTAGCCGACGTTCCCACACAGGCAAAACGCTTGTCATCAACACCGATATGATGCTTTAAGCGGCGCACCAGACAGGCCAGATCCGACCCCTGCGCACCATCAAACGTATGCAGTTCATCCACCACCAGATAACGCAGTGACCCTGGCTGGTTATAGCGCCAGAGCTTCTGATCGCCGGGGCGCATCAGCAGGTAATCCAGCATCTTATAGTTGGTCAGCAGGATATCCGGTGGGTTCTCGCGCAGGGTATGTTTGCAGGTGATGACTTTATCCGCAGACATCTTTTTGCTGGGCTCGATTTCACTGTCGCCGACAAACAGCCCGACAGTCACTTTGCCATGTAGTTGCGGATCGCTGGCGATGGTTTTAGCGAAACGGCTGGCCTGATCGGTTGCCAGGGCGTTCATTGGATAAATGATGATCGCTTTAACACCGGCCTCTGATGCCCCAGCACAATGGTTAAGCAGCGGGAACATAAAACATTCCGTTTTACCGGAACCCGTCCCGGTCGCCACCAGCGTCGGCTGAGGCGTCTCGATACCCAGGCGCTGAAACGCCTGCGCCTGATGCGCGTGCGGTGGGAACGGCAGCGTCAGGTAAGGGAAGAAGTTCAGCGGTAAGTCACTTTTACGAAACGGCAGCTGAGCGGAAAGATACGGCCCTTTCAGCAGCGTTTCCGGCTGGGACAGAAATTGCTCCAGCATAGAGACGTTATTGTTTTCTTCACCGTTAAACAGCGGGCTGTTAAGCGGAAAGGCAGCCCGTAAAAAGGAAGCAACGCTGTCGGCAACCTGCCGACTAACAACGGAAGGCAGCATCAGGCGCTCTCCTTATCTTGTGCAAAGAATGCCCAGGCCACTTTATAATCGTCTTCACGGTCAGGTTTGATAAAAGGTGCCTGCCAGACGACGGTTCGGCGCTCGCCTTCATCGCTGCGGGTATAATCATCAAAAGTGGCGCTAACAGTGCCGGTTTGAAAATGCTTGACATCATCCCAGCCGATGGCTTGATCGGTACAGTCGCCACCGGTCCAGTCCGGGCTGTCGACATCAAAGACAAAACCGTTTTTCAGGTCAGCTTTACGCGCGGTACGCGGCAGGCCAACGCCCACTAGGCCTTTACTTGGGGTAAAAATAATGCGGCCGTTTTGATCGTACCAGGTGTCCGCTTCGTACTGACGCATGACCGGGAACTGAACGCGATAGATAGTAAGTAGTTCTTCGAGAGTTAACCCTAGCGCCTGCGCCACCAGCACGTCGATTTCCACCAGCGCCTGACGGCGGCTGTAGTCGGAGCGTAAAGCGCAGTTACGCTGCCACTCTGGGGTCAGATTGGCGAAGAAATTCTGAGGGAGCTGTGGGAGATCGCGGCTCCAGCGTTGGGTGTTGAATTCTTGGGTGTAGCAGGATTGCCAGAGATTAGCATAAGCGGTACCTACACCCATCAATGTTAAGCCACGTGCGACTAACTGCCTTCCAGCTTCGCAGACCAAAGGCATCAGTTTTAGTAATTCATCTCTAAAGTTTGATTTACCAGTACTTTTAACCCAAAAATCAAATGCAATGGACAGTGATGCCGTTGTAAATAATGTCAGGCGATGAGTATCGCTGAAAACCGCCGAAAAACAACCATCTATATGCCCTACTGCAGGTGGTATAAGCGTTGGAATTAGAGTTCTTTCCCCAGACTGGCTCAGCATTTTTCTGGCAACGTAACGATAATAATCCGTCACCTTTCTCGGTTCATCTTCACCCGGTTCAGTCCAAGTAACGCGTGGAGTACGTTTGGCATACTCCTGCGCATCACATGCCGGAATATAGTTAGTGCGAGGCAAATAGTCGTCGGGCAATGTTAGCAAGTCCAGGCAATCATAATCGCTGTTTAACGTACAGTTTTCTCGTGGCGTCTTGTAGAACGGAGCCCCAACAAAGAAGTGTGGGCCAGACAAGACCCATTGTGATGCATCTTGAGGGAATTGAGTCTTACGTAGTATTGTCCCATCCCTCTGCGCATAAGTTTCATCGAACATAACCGTTGAAAAATATTGACCTTGCAAATCACCTAATCGCTTCGGCTGGCTAGCAAATTTCTCCAACACCGCTACAAGTTGTTCTGCGTGCAAAGCTGGCAGACGAGCCTGCCATGCAGGAGTTCCTTCACTGTCATACAGACGAGCAAATAAAGAGAGCTCCTTTAAACCAATATGAATTAGCCGTGAACGATGGCCCGATGTATTCCAGGAAACTTTGATTTTGCCTTCAATTTCCTGCTCATCTTTGATACCCGGAACAGGACCAGCGTTGTTGTGTTCAAACGAGGCATCAATAGCGCTTACTGCGTAAACATTTGACATGTTAATAAAGGACGGCTTTATATTCTGCGGTCCATAGATATTGATACTGAACATCGTTGCATGATGAACCTCGGCAAAAAGGCTCAATTCATTATGAAATTGAAAATGCGCCCTCAGCCTCGGATATACCGACGCACGCAGCTGCCCACCTTTTGGATCATCATAAATTCCTTCCGGGTGCAGGAAACCTGCCACGCCTTTCTGCGCCCCTAAGCGCCATGCCTGCGGCAGGAAGCATTTATACAGATTAGTCTGCACGCCACGCAGCACCGGGTAGTTCTGCTGCGCATTCAGGAAGTTTTGCATCCCTTCGCAGCCTTCATACTCGCTGCGCCAGGCATTTTCGAGCAGCGGAATTCGATTGAAGGTTTCATGACGCAATGTCGCCAACTTCGAAGCACTCAATCGGCCTAGAACAAACTCCGGCTCGTAGTCGCCCAGCACACCCGCTTCCTGCCATTCCACTTTCAGCCACGGCGGGTTTCCAAGCATCAGGTCAAAACCACCACGCTCGGCGTACAGATCGCAGAATTCCAGATCCCAATGGAAGAAACGGTGCTGCTTTTTCAGCGCATCAACAATCGCCAGACGCGGCAAATGGCGGAACAGCACATCGGTTTTCAGGCGACCTGCACCGGAAAACAGCGAAGACTCTTCACGCACCATGCCCTCGTCGGCAAACAGATCGCCGGTGGCCTGTTCTGTACTTTCTATCACTCTTTCCGTGACGACAATACCGTCGAGCAGAGTCTCCATCTCCATCAGCCACATACCGCGATCCGGCAGTTCATCCGCTTTGTCGATCGGCCAGAACCACAGCGCGCACCAGTAGTCCATCACCCAGCGCAGTTTCTGATAGGTACTGTTATCTTCGAGGCGGCCGCTGAAGGTTTCATCTTTGCTGCTTAAAGAAGAGCGAACTTGAGCCGTATTTTCCGCAGGCCATACCGGGTAATTGTCGGCGGTTTTCTGACGCTCGGCTTTCAGCTGCTGACGAAACGTGTTCCAGAGCGCTTCCACTTTGCCGCTGATGCGCTGCACATCAACAATCTCATGTGGAGCAAAGCTTTTAGTAAACTCTTTGCGCCAGCTATCCAACGCTTTGAAATCATCCGGATAGCGCTGCTTGACGGTTTTGTCGCTGTAGTTGGCCATGCCGCTGTCCGGTAGCAGGAAGTGGAAAATCTGCTTCTCTTCGCGTGGAATATTCATCGCCAGCTCGGCTGGCTCGCTGTTAAGCCAGCTCGGATCTTTCGCTTTTTTGTAGGTCAGTTCGCTCTTGTTGAACACCTGACGCCGCGCCCCAACCAGCGAGTTGCCGCAGTGCAGCTGGTAGCCAAACCACGGTACAAATGCATCGCCGCTGATGGCATTCAGCCACAGCGACACTTCCGCCAGTTCCACCGCCACCGGGTTCAAGTCCACGCCGAATACGTTGTTGTCGGCAATGTACATTTTCACCCGTTGCAGCTCCTGGGTGTAGCGATCCTGAGGAATGCGGCGACCTTCCGCCTGCTGTTTGTGGAACAGGTAAGCTTCCGCTAGCTGGTTGATGGCTTCGTTAAGGAACGCCGCGCTGCCCATCGCCGGTTCGCACACGGTGAGGTTTAATATTGCGTCGGCTTTGGCGTGCGGATCGGTAATCGGATCAATCTGCTCTTTAAACAGTTCTTTCAGGGCATACTTGACTAACGATCGGGTCAGTACTTCCGGGGTGTAGTAAGAGGCTGATTTTTCGCGGTCTCGCCCGGCCATGCGGTAGATAAAGCTGCCTTTACGGTGAATACGCAGGCTGCCGTCTTTTTCGTAGACCTTCTCATCGTCGTGGTATTTACCGATCTCGTCTTTGCTAACGAAATAGCCAGTCTCCAGCTCGTTAAACTCTTCTCCAGCTTTTTTCACCTCGTAGAGGTCATCACTGGCAAAGAATCCTCGATAGGAGAGCAGCGCTTCATACACTGCACCTAACTGGTTGATACCCAACTGACGATAGGAGATACGCCCCCGGCGGTTGAAACGTCCTTTACCCGGGCGGCTTAACGACATCGCCTGAATAATTTGTTGCAGGGTTTCGTTGCGAAACACCACGCGGTTAAGAATACGGGTGTTACTCGCTTCAAACAGATGGCTTTCAAGGCGCGGTACACTGAACTGATGGCTATGAATAGTGATCCGGTCGCCGCTCTCCAGGTCGCCCTGCATTTTCACGCCGCCGCTGTAGCCGTCACGCACCAGTTTGAACAGCATATTCAGGCTATCGTGAAAGTAGCGCCCGTTGCGATCTTCTTCGCTGGTCAGCGGGATCATCTCCAGATCGCGCAGCGTTTCCAGACTGTATCCCTGCAGATAGGTTTTGGCGGTCATCGGCGCATAGCCCAGTTCCGGGCGCGCTTCGATATAGAACAGGAACAACAGACGATACATATACCGCAGGCATTCGCGGCTCAACTCATCCGGGTTAATAGCACGTTTCCCGGTATAATAAGCCAGCTCGTTGTCGATGAGATAACGCATCGCTTCATTACCCAACAGCTCAATGCTCTCACGCAGGGCATATTTCAGATCTTCCGACACGCCAAACGCATGCTTGTGCGAATTGTCATCCAGCGAATCGAGGTACGGAGCACCACTGCCTGGCAACAGCGAATCTTTGTGTAGCAACACCGACGCCGCTTTCAGGGTATCTATCTCGCGACGACTTAAAATTTCTTCAAAATCAAAACGCAGCAGACGGTTTTGCGCCCACTTAGTACGATCCAGCAATAGCAGCTGGCGGTTGCCGAGCAGCAGCACAAAACGCGGCGGTTCATTTTGCGTAAAGACCACCGTGGAGAGTAGATCCTGCCAGCTGCGGTATTCGCCGTTCGCTTTCTTACGCAGGCTGTCGCGCTTATGTTTGTCGGTATCCGCCGGGAATTGCGCGGTCAGTAAGGAGAGCGCCAGCGGGTCCAGCGTTCCCTCTTCCTGATCGTGTGCTTCAACAATCCACAGCCACGGACTACCGTCAGTGCTGTTGTAACGCGCCAGTACCGGCAGTGGTGTATAGTCATCCAGCATCTGAATGTGCGGATTAAGTTCATAACCCAATGCCTTTAACAGCGGCTGCCAGCGAGTGCGCTGATCGGCAAGACGCTGCGGGATCTGGCGCTGTTTTTCATGTTCAGTGAGTCTACGGAAAAAATCTGTTGCCAGGCTGTTAAGCTGATTCCATGGCGCGCGGTAGCCCGCCTCAACCTCTTTGCCCTGTTCGCGGGCAGCGCGTTCAGCTTCGCGAGCGGCATTTTCCTGCTCAATCCAGGGCTCCAGAACATCGCGGATGTCGCTGGTAAAGACTTCGCCCAGATAGTGGTTGGAGTAAAATTCGTTTTCGTTATTAATACCGACCAGCGCCATGTTTAGCCCTCCGCTCCGGTGATTACTGCAATAACCTGGATGTATGGCTCTTTTTCGGTGGTCATGGTGTCCTCAATCCATTGGATGTAGCTGTCAAAATTGTGTTCGATTTCGCGCTGACGTTGTTCTTTGCGGCTCTGTTTCACTGAAAGCTGCTGTTTATTATCGGCAAAATCCAGTTCCAGTTGACTCAGCTGACGCCCACGCAGAACGTCCAGCTTTTGCAGATGTTCACTGAGCTGCTGATTGATATGTCCCTCAAAAGCATTTCGATCGTGAACAAAGACATCCCGCGCATGGGCGATCGCCGCTTCCAGTAGATCCTGCTGGCGTTGGTGGTTACGATCCTTCCCGCCGCTGTTTGTCAGCTTGCTACTCAGTTGCGGATATCGTTTCAGGAACTCAGCAAAAGGCAGGCTACCGCTTAACGCTTCGCGGTTAAAGCTCACCACCAGCCACGGGTTCACCATCGGGTGCGACTTACGGTTCGGGAACAGCCCGGAAAGGATGAAGTGATCTTCATCAGGCTCAAACAGGTGCGACAGGCGCATCACCGGAGCCTGGTGGCGACCAAAGGCGGACTGAATTTTGTCGTCTAGCCACTGCACGACCGGGTTAATTTGCCAGAGATACTGCACATCGGGCCAGGCATGTTGCTCACCGCGCGCACGCGAAATTGCTTCCGTGATAACGGTTTTGTCCTGGCTTAGATAAAGCTGCCAGTTTTCCGGCGCAATTTCCGGCGGTAACTGGTTAAAACGACGGCGTAACTCCTCCGGTGCGACCAGCGATAAGGTGTTATCAGGTAAGGTATCGTATTGCACGGTCTGGCCGCTGGCCTTCAGATAGCCCAGCGCCTTTTCGCAGTATGCTTGCTCATTATCAAACAGGCTAATGTCGCTTTCGGTCACGGCTGAGGCATCGCTGGACACTGCGCTGCAGATTTCGCCAAACAGGTCGTTTCCAGTATTTTCAGTGACATTGCTATTCAACAGGTCGTCGAACAGGCTGGCACCATCGTCCTGCATCATGAATTCAGCAACCTGCTCTTCTTCCTCTTCCTGCGTAAATTTGCCAGTAAATTCGGAGCTGTCACCGATATTCTTCTGCGCCTGTTCGTCTTTATTGATCAGCACTTCCAGCACGCGCATATCACCGTTGATCTGCGGTTCACTGGCTTCAGTCAGCAAGTAACGGATCTGTGGCTGGTGTTTTTGTCCGTAGCGGTCAATACGTCCGTTACGCTGCTGGAATACCATCAGCGACCACGGAATATCGAAGTGAATCATTTTATGGCTGAGGTGATGCAGGTTGATACCTTCAGACGCGACATCCGAGCAGATGAGCAGGCGTAACGGAGACTGGGATTTGCCAAACGCTTCGACGGTTTCCATCAGAACTGTATCGCCCTGATCGCCTCGCAACGTGGCAATTTGATCGTCTTTCAGCTTGAGATCGGAACGCAGTTGCTGCTCAAGGAACTCGAGCGTTTTGATACTCTCGGTAAAGATCACCAAACGATCTTCTGTGTTATTCGCTTTCCAGCGGAGATCGTTACGGATGGTCTCCAGCAACAACTGATACTTGCTGAACTGACTGGCATCAATATTATTGAGCGCCAGCAGCAGTGACTCTAATTCGTTAATCTGGCTCTGACTGTTTATTTCTTTGCGGTTATCAAGCCGCTTCAGGCGGTTAGCCACCACGCTTGCACATGCCATTGGACTGGAGAACAACGCTTTTTCGAGCGTAATTTTGAACAGGCGGCCTTTATTTGACCGCGAGTCTTCATCATCATCGTCACGGAACTGGCTCTCAACCAGCCGACGATAAGCTTCTTCTTCGGCCCCGGTTGCCGGGTGCGTGAGTTTGACGATATTACGTTCCGGAAACTCGCCAGCCATCTGATCTTTCACGTCTTTTTTGAAGCGACGCACAACCAGATTTTTATCGGCAAAATCGGCGTATTCATACTCTTTCGGATTGGCAATGGCCGTCGGGTCGAGCATATTCATCAGGCTGGCAAAACTTTCAGCCTTACCGTCATGCGGCGTAGCTGAAAGCATAATCAGCGTATCGCTGCGCCCGGCGAGCAATTTTGCCAGTTTGCTGCGCAAAGAGCTGGTCCCACGTTCAGCGACATTATGCGCTTCATCGATAACAATAATATCCCACCAGGCGTTTTCCAGGTGATGGCGATATTCGATGTCCTGTTTCAGGGTATCGATGGAGATAATGGTCTTATCGAAATAATGGAACGGGTTGTGGTTGGTTGGGATGCGGTTACGCACCTTTTGTAAACCAGCGGAGTCAAGCCGCGTCAATGGAATAGCAAAACGGCTCCAGAACTCTTTCTGGAATTGCGTGAGCATGGATTTAACCGCCAGCACCAGAATGCGTTTGCCACGTCCACGGCGAATCAGTTCTGAAACCAGGATACCGGCTTCCAGCGTTTTACCCAGCCCTACCGCATCAGCAATTAATATCCGCTGGCGCGGCTGTGCCAGTGCCATGCGTGTGGGATCGAGCTGAAAGGGCATGGAGTCCATCGCAGCCTGATGTCCAAAATGGACTTTGCTGTCAGTCGGGACGCGTTGGCGTAGCTGGCTCTCTATGTACAATTGAGCCGCCTGGTAATTGGCTGACTCATCTTCCACCAGATTTGTTTTTGCTGGATCAAGAATCTCGACTTTTTGCTCCAGCTTTGTTAGAAACAGCCCTTCTTTACCGCGTACCAGCTCCGAAATGCCATCACAGGTCAGCAGGTAACCACCATCTCCGCTGTCATCCGCCCGGCGAATGCGCCACTCTGCATCACGAATAACCACCCGCATTCCAGGTGCATAATTTTGCTTATTCATCGGTTTTTCTGTCTGTATGAGGCAGTGGTGATAACACTATCCCGAGCGATATGTCGCTGCACACTGCGATAAAAAAGAGGGCTTTAAAGATAACATGAAGGGTGGCGTCAGGGGGGATAAAATGGAATGTAATACGCAGAAATAACGCATAAATTTCAAACAGCGATAGTTAAAAAGTGAGCTGGGTCAACTCCCCCACACTGAGTCGGTGGGGGAGAATTCGTGATTAAGGGACGAAGGTTATAGACCGTGTTAGTTCTCAACCATCAATCGTGAAAGCTTGGCAAAAATCGAACTCTTACTACTTTCGCCGCTCCTTAGCATATCCAGGGTGAAGCTATTGAGGTAAGCACCAGTTAACGGGTGATTAAATACATCTACGGCCTTACCTTGGGCATCCCATATCAGCAGATTTTCTACCAGGTTAGGCCGTGCAATAGTAGGATTTGTAGGCTGAGCATCGCTTACCAGAACAAACACTCCATTCTCATGCGGTTGCAGGTAAATATGGTGATGCTTCATCTTTTGAGTTTTAGTCAACGAGTCGTATTTCGAGCGGCCCGGTGATATCAGATAGGGCAGTACGTTTTGCTCCAATTTTGCTGAGCGGGTGATAGTATACCCGTTAAATTTATCACCTTGACGCTCCGCCAGCGCTTTTTCTTGTTCCTGATAAGCGTATGAATCGACGATATTAAATTGCGCCGGGCCAATCAGGCGCGGCACGCGGGAGCTGTTGTAGGTGGTAAGTAGCACATCTGCTGTATGGTCGTAGAGATAGAAGCTTTTATCGAATAATTTCTTTAGTCGTCCCAGAGCTGGATGATCAACAGATAGATACTCGAATTCACCTTCGACGATCCCGGTATCAACCACCCTAAGTTGGCCGTGCTCTATTTTTAGTTCAACATACCCAAGCAGGTGGATATTACTTTTCGTTTTGCGTACCGCATAGGCGGTATAGTGCCCGTTCGCCAAGTCTGGCAGTGGAATGTGATGTTGATTGAGTAAGCTCTCTTTGAACCATAGTTCAGTTTTCGTTCGGCGTACCTTACTTTTCAATAAGGTAACTGCTGACTTGAGACGACTGTGTGGTTTCGTAAGTTCGATTTCGTATTGAGCAGGGTTGCTTATCAATTGTTCATTAATAAAATCAATCGCATCCAGCAACTTACGATCAATGTTCATTCCTTGTAAAACCACAGGCAGTGGTTGTTGATTTAGCCACCCTTGCAAACGATCTAACTTAAGCTGGGTATAAATATCCCAGTTGAGTTCAGGTTGTTTTCGGACGTCGGCAAAAGCTGCATAGAAATCATTGTACTCAACAGATTCATTCTCTTGCTGCCGGATGCTGTTGCTTCGTTCTTCATCTACCGCATTGAGTACAAGAATAGATGTATTGGCAGGCAGCCCAGCAAATCTGGTTTGCTGAGAATGTTTAAGCGATGCCAGCGGCCAGAGTTTATACCCGGGGAACTGGTTGGCTAATGCGTCAAAGAAATAAGCTTCTTGCGTGGCGCTGAATTCGACGCCGTTATTAACCACCAACAGCGTATTAGCCAGCTGTTGATCAAGGTCGGTAGCAAACTGATTGACCTCGTGTGTAGCCTGAAATGGGATAGGTTGATGGGGGATCTCTAGTTCACTGAGCCGCTCGCAGGCAGCATTCATGACTACGTTATAGGTATAGGCCTGGCATTCGCCATAACCGCTGCGCTCACGAAAAAAATCCAGTTTGCTATCACGGGCATCAAGTTTGCGCCGAGCTTTAAGCCGACGATTATCGATGCTAAACCACACGCTGGTATCGTCCAGGGATAGGTGCATCTCATCCGCCGGTTCGACCAAGAATTTTCGTTTGTGCAGGGTAAAAGCGAGTTCATTATATTCTGAGGCATAAATGTCGAGCTCAAAGGCTTCCATCACCCCGGTGCCTTTTTTTTGTGTGACGGGCTGACTCAGACGAGCGTTAAGGTAAAGCGTTGAGTTGAAGTAAGTCGGCGATACCGAAAAGCGCTCACTGGCTTTTTCCAGCATTACCATTTTCAAATGCAGGCTAAATAATCCCTGAATCAGGCGAGATAGGTCATGATTTTCAGCGGTGAGTTGCTGACAAAGCTTTTCAATACGTTCTGCCAACGTCCTATGAGCCTGACTGTTCGGGTTAGTTGCAGGCGCCAGGAAAAAAAAGACGTGATGGTAATTTGGTAAGCAATGCAGTTCATATTTTACCTCCTGCCCGGCCTCCAGCCCAAGCTTCTGACGCACGCAAGATTTTACCTCCTGATGAATTCGCGCATAGTAATCAGCGGATTTTTCTTTTCGCTCTTTAGTAAAGCGCTGAACCATGAAGTCTATCGTATAGATATTAGATACAGGGGCCAATAGACGCTGGATGGTCGTCAGCTGATCTTCTTCAAGCTTGATCAAATTGGTTCGGGCAATCGGAGTATCCGTCAGTTCATTCAAATTAGGGATCATGAGACTTTTCCTTTAGTCGGCAACTTTTCTACACCCAGCAGGGTTAGTAACATTGGGTTAATGTCCAATGTCATGCTCAGTTTCGAGTTTTCCTGAGCTCGTCCGCTCTCTCGATTTTTGGGCTGATAGTACTGATAGTCGGTTTGCAACAGGTTAAGGTAGTGGATCGTGTGATCCACGTTATCTTGCCACATCAGATTATTGGGGTTCTGGCTGTAGGCGACGTTCAGATAGACAAATCGAATGCGTTCGTAACGGCCTGACAGCACAGCCTGAAGCTGTTTCTGCCCCTCTGTATCCGCCTTTTGGCTGGTGATATTACGGATCTGGCGAATCTTGTTGTTGCTTTTCTCAAGCGTTTCTTCTGCCCGCGTTAAATCATCCAACTGCGTCGCCCAGCGTTTAACGTCGATGCAGAGCAGGTCGTTACCCACTTCAATAAAGCGGTCAAAAAACTCATATACTAGCGGTTCAAGGCGTTCAAACACCTGTTGATCAGAAAGTGGGGTAACGCCATAGCTTTTTAGCACTTTATCGAAGAGATATTCACCGACATTGCCTTTGAGCAACGGAACTAGCCTGGGGTTGGGTACCCATTTTTTGAATGCCGTTTCCTGGATGTTGTCACATTCACGAATCAACTCGCCGACCAGGTTGCCGGGGGTAAAATCGACATCGTTTCTATACTGCGGAAAGAGGGTGAGCTCAGGCCGGTACTCTCTTGCGCCGCCAGCGAAATCCGACAGGGCGGAATAATCTCTGTGGACAAGTCCATCCGGGCCGCGTTTGTGGCAAAGTAAAATAGTTTGGTTGCCCTGATGGCGGTCGATAAACAGGGCGTGGTGGATTGATTGCATTTGCCGATTGGCGGCATACAAGGAATTAGCCTGAAGTTTTTCCAGCCAACGCATGGGATCGGTAAAGGAGTCAGAATCGCGGAATAAATTACATAATTCGAGATATTCAAGGTTGCCGGCGCGTACCTGATTTATCCAGTCGGTTTTCAGGACTCGCTTATGAACAGCATCGATGCGGCGACCATTTTCTACGATAGCCTGTTCAAACGCATACCGCTGTTCTGCATCACTAAATGACTGGTTCTGACTCAGCTTTTCGCACTCCTCCATTAGGCGGTGGTTAAGCAAGGACATGCTTTCTGATACTACCTCGTTACCGCTATCTTCACTGAGAGCGGCGAACTGGAATGCAACATTACGGAACACATCGCGGGGTAAAAAGATTTCTGTTTTCAATAGAGTGTCGCGACGCTCGACTCGCCCTACGGCCTGCACGACGACTTTGAATAAGCTCATATCATGTTCGGCCATTAACAGGCGATAGTTTTCGCCGTGGGCGAAATTAACGTTGAAATCGGCCAGCTTGTGGACGGTAATATCGTCATCAGCGTAGTGTTTAAGCACGGTAACGTAGTTAGGTAATGTATTAAGGTTGCCGCTGTTGTCCTTTACTTCGCTGTAAAACGAGGAGTTGATGAGCACTAAGCGCTCAAAATCGACATCCAGACGTGGTGCATTGATATCATTAATATCGCCGTCATGGTATTTCACAAAGTAGTTGAGGCCGGTGCCTGCACTTTTGTAGCTGCTCATAAATACCAGTACGGTATTGCTGTTCTTGAGATAGGTTTCTTGCCTAATATCTTCGACATTAGCCAGTGGTGAATCGAAAAAGACCAAATGGACTGTGTGACGCCCTTTGAATGGGGTAAAGGTCAGGATCTGGTCATGTTTCTTATCGTTATCCGTTTTTTCATCGCACCGGGAGTGCATACCGTACTGCTGACGCCAGGCTGATTGATGAGTGCGCCAGGCGCTGATAAAGGCCCGCTTAAATGTCCCTGAAAGGGACAAAATCAGGCTGTTTTTACCCTCGTAGGCGGCAAGCAATAACGCTTCAAGTTCCCGCTGGTACTGACGCCGTTTATAGGTATTTTTCAGGTCGTACTCCAGCGGTTTCTTCAGCGCGTCGAAAAAGTTGTCATACGTCCTGCGATAGATCTCACAATTTTGGTAGATATCGGTCAATTTTAACTGCTTATCATCGAACACCCTGAAGTCGACGTTGCGGATACTGGCTCTCAACGCGCGTAGTGCTCTAAGCGTATCGATATCTGTTTTTTTACGTTCAATGACTCGATAGCCAAGGTCACGGCTATAGCGCTCCAGGAAGTGACGATTGAAGTTACCGTTTTTGGTGTGGCTAAAACCACTGGTGGCGCTAAGTCCAATCACTTTATTGTGCGTGCCCGTTAATAAACGTAGCAGCATGGCTTCAGGCAACTCTTGTACCAGATCCATCTCAAACGCCAGAATAATTGTACGCTCGGCTCCACTGTTCACGTAATTGAGTTCAACTATCGGCGTCATCGTGAATACGGTTTTGGGTTGCAGATAAGCGTAGAAATGATCAATCAACAAGTTTTTATCGGTGGTGCGATCGAAGATATGTCGCACCACTCCAGCTACATTATTGGCTGCGTCAACAAATTGGCCCAAAGGTGTATTCTGGCTGCTGGAGTTATCCTGGCCACCATTTTTTACCCAGCGCTTAAAGTGTCGGTTGGTGATATCAGAACAGGCGGCGAGGATGACGGAGACCAATTGGAACAGATCGTGCAGGGTGGGATTGGTGTCGCTGGCATCATTTTCGACTTCGTAATATAGCTCGGTGCGCGTTATGTCGCCTTCGCTGTTGCGCATACGAATGCGTTTCAGCCCCTCTTCATTAACGTACATTTTGGGGTTAAAACTGAACACATTCCGGGTAATGGAAATGATGCGTTCGGCGGCGTCGCCGTTAACTTCGAATGCTCCTAACTGGTCGCGAAACATCTCCAGGATCGAGCCCAGCGTCGTACCGGGTGATAATTCGCACTTTTTCGCCAGTAGGTCTCGAAGGATGGTGATGAATTTGACCATCTCTTGCTCAAAGGTCGTTTGCGCTTCTTTGGGCTTTTTCCGGCGCTCCAGGCTGAGTACCGCATTGTGAATACGTCCCGCGACAGAGATAACATGCGCCAGATTATTTTCCTGTGTGATTAGCTTTACATGGCATGTTTCTTCAAGACGGGTGTAGGCTTCATGTAGTTCATCAATGATTACCGTAAAGCGAATATTTTTCTGGCGAAAAGGGCAGTCTGGATTACGTCTGAAGTGTTCATCACGAAGATAAGCAACCTGCCCGGTATGGCCAGCTGCCGCAACGGTGCTGATCTGTGGATCTTTGGGAGCCAGCTTGCCACCAATCAGCAAGTCGAAACCTACGGACTCAAAATGCACGCCTTCACCTCGCTGACGAGGCGCCAGTCGGTAAGTTGATGTGTCGAACTTATTTGTAGTCATTAATAGCACCGACGGGCGGTACTGGCAAACTTCGAAAGGCAATACCTGTTTGATAAGCTCGAAGTAGACTTCGTGTACGCTTAGTTCAGACTTGCTTGGTTTTCGTGCTGTCTCCGCGTGTTGCATTCGCTCTTGGCGCGCCTGGAGCCCGCGACGAATGTACTCTTTAATGGAAGCTTTTTCACTATCTGGTCCAAATAGTAATTTACAGGCTGACTCAATCGTATTGCGGATACTATGACGACAGTTTTTTAGCTGCTCTTCAAGAATTTCTCTTTCGTAGTTGGTATCCTGAGAACCGTATGTTGTCAGCTTTTTTAACTGCTCTTCACAGCGATCAATTTGTGAGACATGGTAATTGAGCGAACGCATTGCGCTGCCAATATATTTGCTACCTTTCGCCCCTTCGTACCACTGAATATAGCGGTCGCGATTTTTCAGGCCCGTGGCCCAGTCCATAAAGTCGAGGTCGGCAATATCATTACGGGAGAGAACGCAAATGAACTCGCCACCAGAGGCCAGAATTTTCTCTTTCTGGCTACTGTCCAGGTCGATTTGTGATTTTTGCGGCGACATGAACAACAGGTTGGTAAAGCCGCCTTCGGGAAACAGGTAATTTGGCTGCTGGGTTTTGGCGAAACGTTCCAGATATTCAACATACCCTTGAATCACGCCATAGCTTTTGCCGAAACCCGTGCCATCGGAACTGAAAATAACCTCAGCGCCATCACGTTCATGCACGTGGTAAAGTTGAGAGACTTGGGCGCGACAGGCGTTAATCTCTTTAACCAGCGTTATGTCAGGAATTTGTCTGGAGATGAGATCTTGCAGATTATTATTGATAGTTTTCTCTCCAACACGCTCACATTTACGGTAACTATTGATGGTTATTTGGCCGCTTTCGAGCAGAGTCTTTTCCACTTGCATGGGGGCAAGATGCAAGGCTCTTGCAATTTCATTGATAGTATTGGATAGAGTTTCGTGTGGATTGCTAATCGTGAAGTGGTTTAGCACTGCTGCAACAGTATCAGGATGCAATGCTTTTCTGAGAGTGGGGAAGGTGAGGCTGTAATCGTATAGCGCCAAATCATTGTTTATCAGACAGCGAAACTGCTGTTTAGTGGGATCGCCTCCAGGACGGCTGGCAAATCCCAGGATTTTTGCCTGTTCGAGTCGATACAACAATGCTGCGGCATCGCGATCAGGTAAGTCAAATGCATCGTGGAGCTGCTGGCTAAATGGCATTGTGGCATTCAGCCGGTTATGGCTGACCAGCGCGGAAAAGTGCTGACGCACCAAGGTTAGCAGCTTACAATCTTCCTCTATAGTCCAGCTTTTTCTCATTCTTCTTCCCCTTAATATAAATGCACCTGCAACCACTCAGCCAAACGCTCAACGTCAAAACCCGTAATCCATACTCCCACGCCAAAAACGTCTTCGATAAATATTCATCATATTTTCGAGGCACTTTTCAGAGATGCTCTTGGCAAGACGGGACTCAGGGGGACAAACCTTCCTGTAGTGCATTGCTTAGAGTCTGCTTAACTTTCCCGAGCGTGTTTTTCAACTTCAACTACGGCAGCAAATGACACGGTCTTAAAACCGTGCAGGATAGGCCATATCTACAACGTGTTTACTATTTGAGCACACACTGTGATAGGGCAGTCACCTTTCCGATAAATGGTGAACCGTCCCTGACGAACAACAACATGAACGCACATCTCTTCATCGCCTGATCAAAGTAGCTGCCAACTATTTTTCGCCTCAACATTGATGTTTTTTTACTAACGATTTCGACTACCTTCCGAAGCGACCACAACAAATAAAATATTGGTTACATATCAGTCTTATATCACCGGAGTAAGTTGACTTTTGATTAGCTATTTCAAGATATTAATAGCTAATCATGCTTCCCCAAATTGCTTACTTATAGCAAAGTCATATAGCATAAACTGAAGGGCGAATTGTTAAATCATACCGTGACTGCGCTGAAGAACAAGCATAAAAACCATATAGTTAACATGGCTTATGTGTTTCAGTTGAATGATAAATAGACAGTATAAAATCCAATCCAATAGCCGCGTTCAAGCGATTAATTTTTTGATGGGCTTAACAAGCACGAGCAGCAATGTCGGCAAATCCACTTGGTTGCTGGAAGAATATGATACCTTCAACACCTAGCCGATTATCTCCGCCGTTGGCAGAGAACCGTTCAGCGTTGTTAGCCAACAGTTATAAATTTAAATTAATGGCTAGAAGAATCTATCTCGGGGTAGATCATCAACATTACTTACTCTAAACCACGTTACACATGGCCTCCGGCGCAGCGAAGTCATCAAAAAAGAGTATTATAAAAATATGTTGAATTCCGCCTTTAAGGAGAAAGGTTGCCTGGCAGTCGTAATGCTGTTGACGATACAGCGCACAACACGGGTATAAACAGCCATTTCATTGATAAATAACTGAATGGCTGTTTATATTCAATCAAGATAAGGGTTCATTAATCTTTGCATAGAGATAAGGTGATGTGACCTCATTGCGATTCGCATCCAGATAATCAGCCCACCACTGCAGCATTAACCTTCGCTCACCAAGATGTTCCGCCTTATGGATATAAGCCGCACGCACAGAGCTACGCTCCTGATGGCTCATCTGCCGCTCCACAGCATCCCTCGACCATAATCCAGACTCAATTAACGAACTACACGCCATAGTCCTGAATCCATGACCACACACTTCCGTTTTCGTGTCATAGCCCATCACTCGCAGAGCCTTGTTAACCGTATTCTCACTCATCGGCTTACGTGGATCGTGATCGCCCACGAAAATCAGCTCTCGGTTCCCATTCATGCTTTTGATCTTTTGCAAGATAGCGAGAGCTTGTCGCGACAAAGGAACAAGATGTGGAGTACGCATCTTCGAACCACGTTGAGAATGCTTAACTCCTTCAAGTGGCTCACGCTCGCCCGGAATCGTCCACATAGCCGTTTCAAAATCCACTTCTGTCCAGCGAGCAAAACGTAACTCGCTCGAACGGATGAAAACCAGTAACGTCAAATCCACAGCTAACCGCGTTAATGGTCTGCCGGTGTAGTTATCAATACGATGGAGTAACTCAGGAATTCGGTTGAGATCTAGCGCAGCGCGATGCTTTCGTTTAGCTGTTGCGATCGCACCAGCGATCTCTTGTGCAGGATTGTAATCAATTAAGCCGTTCTGTACTGCAAAGCGCATTATTGCGGTTGTTCGCTGTTGAAGACGCGCAGCCACTTCAAGGCGTCCTGACTTTTCCACTGCTTTAATTGGAACCAGTAAGTCACGAGTACCAATATCTTTGATATTTCGCTTCCCAACTGAAGCAAATAAATTGTCTTCGAGGCTTTTCAATACACGAGCACTATGCGATGCCGACCACTTTTGATTGCTGGTGTGCCACTCTCTGGCAACCACTTCAAACGTTATCGCCTCTTGCTCCTGCTCTACCTTAACGGCTTTCTTGTTCTCACTGGGATCGACACCATTAGCTAATAGCTTACGAGCCTCATCCCGGCGTGCCCGGGCATCCGCCAATGACACTTCAGGGTATTTTCCCAACGCCAGCATCTTCTCTTTACCACCAAAGCGATAACGTAGCCGCCAGTATTTTGAGCCGTTAGGGTGAACCAGCAACACCATGCCTTCACCGTCAGTAAGTTTATAGGCTTTAGCTTCAGGCTTAGCCGAACGAACCTTCACATCACTCAGAGCCATGATGAGTATCCTTTCAAGGGTTCTGTGTGGGTACAAACATTATCGAACCGGGATATACCCGCAGTTGTACCCGCATCAGTAAGTTGATGTAGATTGAATCAGGTTGACTTAGGTTGAGTGAAAAAGCGAGGAAAGCCTTGCGGATACTGGATTTCAGGCACAAAAAAAGACGTCCGTTGACGTCTATTGATGTTCCGATGGTGCCGAAGGCCGGACTCGAACCGGCACGTATTTCTACGGTTGATTTTGAATCAACTGCGTCTACCGATTTCGCCACTTCGGCACTGAAGGGGATGCGGAAACGTTGTGGATTATACCTGTCGCGCGCCGCCATGCAAGCGACGACGCGCTAAACCCGCGCTAAGTGCCCAAAAAACCAGCGCCCTTCGTCACTCCAGCTCAGACACCGCCAGACGAATCACCCCCGCCGCCTTCTGCTCCGGCAGCTTCAGCACCTTCGCCCACATGTCCTGCACCATATCGCAGGAGAGCTTCTCTTTGCCCACCGCGTTCTCCGGCATCTGCAGCAGCTGGATGTCCTCGCCGTATTTATCCGCCAGCGCCTTCATAATCGGGCGGACGGTCGTCACGGCGGCCTCACGCTCGGCCGGAGTCACATTGTGGCTGTTTTTGCCATACGCCGCGCGCATCATGTCGGCGTCGGCCTGCATGCGCCGCGCCATCATCTGTTTATCCAGCACCCGCACCGGGTTAACGCCGCCCTTCACCGCCGGGTAGAGGAAGCGGAAGCAGGCGTCGTCGCTCACCTTCTGGATGGCGGCTGTCTGCTCCATGTTGGCCTTCATATAATCCACCACGTTGGCGTCCGGGGCGTGCTGCAGGCGCGACATCTGCAGGCTCAAAATCTGCGGCTGGATGACGTCGATGATGTGCTGTTCAGACTCGCCCATCTTCTGCATGGTGAGGATCTGTTCGCGGATGCGCTGCTGGAACGCGGGTTCCTGCTCTTTAATCACCTGCCAGGCGGGCATCGCGTTGAGGGTGGTATCAAGCTGCTGTTCGGGGGTTTGCTGCATGCGCTGCTTGTCGAAGTACACCCAGAACGCCACGGCGGCAGCCGCAATGACGACAATCACAATACGGGTCCACGTTTTATTCATCTCGCATCCTTATCCTTGAGTTATGCCGGTTTACACCGGCACGCCGCTGTGGAAGCGAAACTCGTTGTCCGGTGTCGAGATAAGTGTGGCTTCAATTTCGCCAAAAAGCTGTATGCGCGGTGAGATATCGTCGTCGCTCACCTGCTGGGCCAGCGTCAGGTAGTCCTGATAATGGCGAGCTTCCGAGCGCAGCAGCGAGAGATAAAACTTCTGCAGGTCGTCGTCGAGGTACGGGGCCAGCGCGGCGAAGCGTTCGCAGGAGCGGGCTTCGATGTAGGCGCCGCAGATGAGCTTGTCGATCAGCGTCAGCGGTTCGTGGGTGCGCACTGCCTTCAGCATCCCTTTAGCGTAGCGGCTGGCGGTGATTTTGACGTACGGAATGTCGCGGGCCAGCATCGCCTCGCGCACCTGCCAGAAGTGGTGCAGCTCCTCTTTAATCAGCAGCACCATGCTGTCGATGAGCGCCTGGCCCCACGGGTCGTCGGTTTTGGGCATCACGCTTTTGCCAATCTGCCTGTGCAGGGCGATGAAGTCCGGCTCCGGGCCGTCGCGGAAGGTGAACTGTTCGTAGGGTTTGAGCCAGTCGAGCAGCGCGTCGGCACCGCTTTCGTCGGCGACGTATTTGCGCACGAGTAATAACGCGGTCTGGGCGGCCTTGAGCTCGCACACCATGTGGTCGGTGAGCAGCAGCGGCAGGTTCGCCGGGTCGCGGGCTTTATCAATCCATGCTTGCGGGGTCGGGCACTGGAGGAAGTTGAGTACGGGGGCGAGTATCTGCGGGTAATCCATGGTTCTGCCTTAAAAAAGCGGTGGCGCGCGCCACCGCCTGAAACGCTTAGTGACGCACGCCGTCGTCGTCTTCGTCGATGAAATCTTCGTCGTCGCCTTCTTCGCCGTCTTCACCGTTCGGATCTTCGAAGTAGGTTCCCCAGCCGTCGTATTCCACTTCAAACTTCTCGGCCAGGTTCATCAGCTGTTCAACCTGCGCGTCAATAAGTTCCGCCTTCAGCGCGCCTTCGCTCAGGATATCGCAGCAGATGACGGTGTCGCCCTCTTCCACTTCCAGCTCTTCCGGCTCGGTCACTTCGTAACCCAGCTTGAAGGCTTCCACGGCCATTTTTTCCAGCGCGTCGAAATCGTCGGCAGAGAAATGGTGCTCGATGGTGTACAGCGCGTCCGGATCGCTACCGTCTTCCAGCAGTTCTTCAATAATCAGACGCGTCTCTTCGCGTTGCTCTTCCAGGTGTTCCGGGTTTGCCATGGCTCATTCCTCTTTAAAGTGCGGCAGATACTTCTATTTTCACACACGGACGTGTTTGCCTCCACCTTTGTAAGAAAGAATTGTGAAACGGGGTTGCAAATGAATAATTACACATATAAAGTGAATTTTAATTCAATAAGTGGCATTAGCCATGCGAGGATAAAATGTCCGATTTGTACAAGAAACACTTTCTGAAACTGCTCGATTTTACCCCTGCACAGTTCACTTCTCTGCTGACCCTTGCCGCACAGCTCAAAGCCGATAAAAAAAATGGCAAGGAAGTACAGAAGCTTACCGGTAAAAACATCGCGCTCATCTTCGAAAAAGACTCGACCCGTACACGTTGCTCTTTCGAAGTTGCCGCATTTGACCAGGGCGCACGCGTCACCTATTTAGGGCCGAGCGGCAGCCAGATTGGGCATAAAGAGTCAATTAAGGACACCGCACGGGTTCTCGGGCGGATGTACGACGGCATTCAGTATCGCGGTCACGGCCAGGAAGTGGTCGAGACGCTGGCGCAGTATGCGGGCGTGCCGGTGTGGAACGGGCTGACCAACGAGTTCCATCCGACCCAGCTGCTGGCGGACCTGCTGACCATGCAGGAGCACCTGCCGGGCAAGGCGTTTAACGAGATGACGCTGGTCTACGCGGGTGACGCGCGCAACAACATGGGCAACTCGATGCTGGAAGCGGCGGCGCTGACCGGGCTGGATCTGCGCCTGGTGGCCCCGAAAGCCTGCTGGCCGGAAGAGAGCCTGGTGGCGGAGTGCAGCGCGCTGGCGGAGAAGCACGGCGGGAAGATCACGCTGACGGAAGACGTGGCGGCGGGCGTTAAGGGCGCGGACTTTATCTATACCGACGTCTGGGTGTCGATGGGCGAAGCCAAAGAGAAGTGGGCGGAGCGGATTGCGCTGCTGCGCGGGTATCAGGTGAACGCGCAGATGATGGCGCTGACCGGCAACCCAAACGTGAAGTTCCTGCACTGTCTGCCGGCGTTCCATGACGACCAGACCACGCTCGGCAAGCAGATGGCGAAGGAGTTCGACCTGCACGGCGGGATGGAGGTGACGGACGAGGTGTTTGAGTCGGCGGCGAGCATCGTGTTCGACCAGGCGGAAAACCGGATGCATACGATTAAGGCGGTGATGGTGGCGACGCTTGGGGAGTGATTTAATCCTCTGCGGTCTGGTGCCCTCACCCCGGCCCTCTCCCACAGGGAGAGGGAGAACACCTAACCCGTAGGCCCGTGCAAGCGAAGCGCCGCCGAGCAAACCGGCTCCATTTCATTGATTTTTCACCCCGAAAAAGGTACGTTTTCGCCTTAATTCCAGCGTGGACATGCCAGCATTATGCCGATTATTCAGTCTGTTGAACGTGCCTTGCAGATCCTCGACCTGTTCAACGAGCAGGCCACCGAGCTTAAGATCACCGACATCAGCAAACTGATGGGGCTGAGCAAGAGTACCCTCCACTCGCTGCTGAAAACCCTGCAGCTTCACGGCTATATCGATCAGAACCCGGAAAACGGTAAGTATCGCCTCGGCATGAAGCTGGTCGAGCGCGGCCATTTTGTCGTGGGCTCCATCGATATTCGCCAAAAGGCAAAAGGCTGGCTGACGGAGCTGTCCCAGCGGACCGGGCAAACCACCCATCTGGGGATCCTGGACGGGCGTGAAGGGGTCTATATCGAGAAGATTGAAGGCAAGCTGGCCGCCATCGCCTATTCGCGCATCGGCCGCCGCCTGCCGGTTCACGCCACCGCTATCGGCAAGGTGCTGATTGCCTGGCTGGGCGAGGCCGAGCTGAACGCCCTGCTGGAGGGCTATCAGTACACCACCTTTACGCCCGCCACCCTCGCGTCTCGCGAAGCGTTAATGAGCGCCCTGACGCAGACCCGCGAGCAGGGTTACGCCCTGGATAGCGAAGAGAACGAGCAGGGCGTGCGCTGCGTTGCGGTGCCGGTGTGGAACCACGAGTCCCGCGTCATCGCCGCCCTGAGCCTCTCGACCTTGACCTCCCGCGTGGACGATGCGGAGCTGGCTAATTTCCGCGAGCAGCTTCAGCAGGCCGGGCTCGCGCTCTCACGCGCCCTGGGCTATGCCGGCTCGTAGGTGAAGTAGTCGAAGTCCGCGTGGCAGCCGTCGCCGCTGATGTCCTCGCAGTGCAGCCCCACAAACGCGCCGGTGAAGAAGCCGCGCCCGCCGACGTAGTCATCCGACAGCTTCCACGCCTCATAGGTTACCGGCACGTCGTGCCACGTCTCGCCGTCGAACGAGTAGCTGTAGCGGTAGACCAGCGTATCCACGTCCACCCGCAGCCAGATGCTCTCCGCGCTCTCCGGCACCGGAATCGGCTGCTCGTGCAGCGGCCACGACGGCACGTTGTGGTCGAGCTGAATAACCTTGATGGTTCTGCCCTGCCCCTCCTCGTAGTCCACAAAGCAGTAGCTCCAGTTTTTGCTGTTGTAGTAGCAGGTCAGCCCCGCGCTCTGCTGGAAGTGGACCGGCGAAAACTGCATCCGCGTCTCTGAGCGGAAGGCGAAGTGCTGCCAGCGTCGCGCCACGGTCGACTGGGTAAAGGTCGAGTTGAGGGAGTCGTTGCCGTAGAGCCGTAAATAGCCCGGGCGCGCGGTGAGCGAGCCGAGGGTGTCGTCGAACGGAATGCGCAGGGTCTGCAGCTCCGGGTCAAGCGAACTGGCGTCGAAATCGTCCCGCCAGCTGCTCTGAACGGCAGCGGGCTGCTCGGCCACCTGCGGGCCTTTCACGGTCAGCTGCGCGTGCTTGCCGCCTTCCACGTACGGCCAGCCGTCGCGCCACTCAATGCGGGCGATGCCGGTCTCGCGCCCCAGCGGGCAGTAGCCGCGCCCGCCGGAGGCCAGCAGCGGCACGCCGGGCAGGCGCAGCGGGCGGCTGGTGAGGTAGGCCATGTACCACTCTCCGGTGTGGGTCTGCAGCAGCGAGCCGTGTCCGCTCTTCTGCAGCGGGTTCTCCGGCAGGTGCCAGCTGGTCATCATCGTCACGTCCGGGTGCAGCTCGTACGGCCCGTCAATATTTTTGGAACGCAGCACCACAACCGCGTGCTCGTAGCTGGTGCCGCCCTCGGCCACCATCAGGTAGTACCATCCCGCGTGGCGATACAGGTGCGCCCCCTCGGTGTAGCAGAGCGGCGTGCCGGTAAATAGCGTTTTGCGCTCGGGCGAGAGGGTGCCGGTCTGCGGGTCAAACGCCTGCAACACGATGGTGTTGTGCGGGTTACTGTGGTGGCGCGGCCCCCACGGGCGGTAGATATAGTACTTGCGGCCATCGTCGTCGTGAAACAGGGACGGGTCAAACCCGCCGTTGCCCATCGGGATCGGCTCGCTCCACGGCCCCTCGATGGAGGGTGCGGTGACGAGGTAGTTACGGCCGTTTTTCCACGGCGAGTCGACAATCTTCACGTCGGTGTAGAGCAGCCAGAATTTGCCGTCGGCGTAGCTCAGGCACGGCGCCCAAATGCCGCCGGAGTCCGGGTTGCCCTTCATGTCCAGCATCGACACGCGGTCCAGCGGCGTGCTGACCAGCGACCAGTTTTTCAGGTCGCGGGAGTGGTAGATGCGCACGCCCGGGAACCACTCGAAGGTCGAGGTGGCGATGTAGTAGTCCTCGCCCTGGCGGCACAGGGACGGGTCCGGGTTGAAGCCGGTGAGTATCGGGTTAGTGATTTCCATATTGCCTCCGGTTAATGGGATGCGGCTGTCGCGGCGTCGGGAACGGCCTCGCCCTGCGCCGCGCGGTGCTTGATCAGCTGCTGGCTGATGGCCTCCACGCGGGCGTCGGTGAGCTTATAAAACGACAGCATGATGAACATGCCCGCATAGAGCACCACGGGCACCACGCAGAACAGAATTTTGATGGTGGTCAGCACCTCGACCGGCTGCACGCTGCTGCTGGCGGAGTAGTTCACGTACGCGAGGATCCAGCCCACCACCGCCCCGCCAATCGCCAGGCCAATCTTCAGGCTGAACAGGTAGGTGGAGAACACCAGCCCGTCGAGGCGGCGACCGCTGCGGCTCTCCTCGTAATCCACCACGTCAGAGGCCATCAGCCACTGAAGCGGCGTGGTGGTGTTAAAGACGAACAGGAACAGGATGTTGAGGGCAAAAATGAGCGCGATGTGCTCGGCCGGGGTGATGAAAATCAGCAGGCTGATCAGCGAGTAGGCGACGATGATCCACTTGAAGGCGGTGACGCGGTCGAAGCGGCCCAGCAGGCGGGAGGAGCAGAGCGAACCGAACATGGTAGCAAGGCTACCGTAGAGTAAGAACTGGGTCGCCATCTCCGGGTGATCCATCACGTATTTCACGAAGTAGAGCGTCGCCCCGCCGCGCACCACGTTGGAGCAGGTCGCCATCATCTTGAACGCGCACATGATCCGCCACTGGCTATTGCCCAGCAGCAGCTTAAGATCTTTCGCCACCGACGAGCCCGGCTGCACCTCAAAGGCGTAGCGCTCTTTGGTGGTGAAGAAGCAGACGTAAAGCAGCACCACGCCGCTCAGCCCGAGCACGCACATGGCGCCGAAGTAGCCCACCTGCTCGTCCCCTTTGCCGATGATGCTTACCAGCGGCAGCGCGATGCCGCTGATGGCGAGCGAGCCCGCCGCCGCCAGGAAGAAGCGCCAGGACTGCAGGGCGTGACGCTCTTTCGGGTCGGCGGTAATGACGCCCGGCATGGCGCAGTACGGCACGTTAACGAAGGTGTAAACCAGGGTCAGGAGAATGTAGGTCACGCAGGCGTAGATGATTTTGCCCTGCGCGGAGAAGTCCGGCGTGTAGAAGGTCAGCACGCAGACGATGCCAAACGGGATGGCGCCCCACAGCAGGAACGGGCGGAACTGGCCGTGCCGCGTGCGGGTGCGGTCTACCAGCAGCCCCATCAGCGGGTCGGTGACGGCGTCGAGCACGCGGGAGACCAAAAACAGCGTGCCCATAATCCCCGCCGACAGGCCGAAGACGTCGGTGTAGAAATAGGCCAGCAGGAACATCGTGGCCTGCCAGACGAAGCCGCAGGCGGTGTCACCGAGCCCGTAGCCAATTTTGTCTTTCATGGTTAATTGCGTCATCAGAATTACACCCTTATGTAGTGTGCTGAATTACAACATCGTGTTAATGGAGTGTAATGAGCTGCTCAATTAACCAGCAATGGTCATATCTTATTTCCGAATTACGTTATTTTGCTTTTGTGACACGGCACGATATATCACAACATATTGTTTATATTGATAAATTACAGAAACGCGAAAGCCGTCCGCGGAATATTTCCCGCAGACGGTTTTATCTCTGAAAATAATTAAATGCCGAGCGCTTTTTTACCGGCGTTAATTACCTCAATGATTTTATCGGTGTCATAAATACAGCCTTTCCAGGTGCCGCCGCTTACCGACTGCAGTGCTGCCCACAGCCGGGTATCGTCCGGCAAAAAGTCGTGGGCGTGCAGGTCCGGATGCGTCTGCCGCCGCGCCAGCTCGCGCGCGCCCTCTTCCGGCGTCAGCGGGTTATCCGGCGTGCCGATGAAGTTTACGCTGCCCGTGAGTGTCAGGCGGTCAACGGCAATCTCGATGATGTCGTTATCGCGCAGCTTGCCAATCGGCCCGCCCGCCAGCGCCTCCGGCGACACGTGGCCGAAGCAGGCGCCCGTCGACACGCCCGAAAAGCGCGCATCGGTGATGAGCGACACCGTCTTGCCCCACGAGATATGCTTGAGCGCGGCGGTGAGCTGGTAGGTCTCTTCCATGCCGGTGCCGGACGGCCCGCCGCCGATCACCACCATGATATCGCCCTGCGCAATCTCTTCCCGCTTGATGGCCTTAATCGCCTGCGCCTCGGAAACAAACACCCGCACCCGGCCGGTGTGGCGGTAAACGCCATCTTCGCCCACCACCGATGGGTCGATCGCCGTGGCCTTGATCACCGAACCTTCCGGCGCGATGTTGCCCGTCGGGAAGCAGACCGTCGAGGTCAGCCCTTTCGCTTTTGCCTTCTCCGGCGGCAGGATCACGTCATCCGGCTCTACGCTGTCCTGCTCGCGCAGGCACTGGCGGAAGCGCGCCCGGCGCTCGGACGCCTGCCACCAGTCGAGGTTCTCGCCCACCGTCTGGCCGGTCACGGTCATGGCGTCCAGATGCAGCAGGCCGAGATCGCGCAGGTGGAGCATCACCTCCGGCACGCCGCCCGCGAGGAACGCGCGCACGGTCGGGTGATAGTCCGGGCCGTTGGGCAGCACGCTGACCAGGCGCGGCACCCTGCGGTTGACGCGCGTCCAGTGCTCAACGTCCGGGATCGTGCAGCCCGCCGCGTGGGCGATGGCCGGAATGTGCAGCAGTAAATTGGTGGAGCCGCCGAACGCCGCGTGGATCACCATCGCGTTTTCGATGGCTTTATCGGTGAGGATATCACGCGTGGTAATGCCACGGTTATCCAGCTCGCTCACCGCCCGCGCCGACTGGCGGGCAATCTCCAGCCACACCGCCTGCCCGGACGGCGCAAGCGCAGAGTGCGGCAGCGCCAGGCCCAGCGCCTCCGCGACCACCTGCGAGGTGCCCGCCGTGCCGAGGAACTGACACCCGCCGCCCGGCGACGCGCAAGCGCGACAGCCCAACTCGGCGGCCTCCTGCAGGGAGAGTTCGTGGTTGGCAAAGCGCGCGCCGATGGTCTGCACCTTGCCCGCGTCTTCCCCCACCGTTGGCGGCAACGTCGCCCCGCCCGGCACCAGAATAGTCGGCAGGTTGTGCATCGCGGCCAGCGCAATCATGGTGGCGGGCAGCCCTTTATCGCAGGTTGCCACGCCGATCACCGCCCGGCGCGTCGGCAGGGAGCGGATCAGGCGGCGAAACACGATCGCCGCGTCGTTGCGGTACGGCAGGGAATCGAACATGCCGTGCGTGCCCTGGGAGCGCCCGTCGCACGGATCGCTGACGAAGGCCGCAAACGGGATCCCGCCGTTGCGGGTGATCTCCTTCGCCGCCGCCTGCATCTGCATGCCGATCTCCCAGTGGCCGGTGTGGTAGCCCAGCGCGACCGGGCGTCCATCTCCGGCGCGGATGCCGCCCTGGGTGCCGATAATCAGCACCTCTTTCCCGGTCAGCCTGTTGGCATCCCAGCCCATCCCGGCGTTCTGCGTCATGCCGAACAGGTTGCCGCTGGGGGATTCCATCAGCATCTGCGGGGTCAGCGGCAGCGCGCCCTGCGGCCCCGCCGCGTGGGTGATCACCGCATAAAACGCGTCGTCCTGTGGGGTGAAAATTTTCTCAATGGTCATCGTTATCGTCCGGCTCAGCAGAGCTTGAGCTGTTGCAGCAGGGTTTTCAGCTGCGCCTTACGCGGCTCGTCCAGCGCAGAGGCGGGCGGCAGCACGTGCGTGGAAATCGGGCGGCCGCAGAGCACAATCGCCTCTTTAATGACATTCACAAACGGCGTATCCAGCTGATACATCTGCGGTATTTGCAGTAAGGTCTGATGATACTCAGCCGCTTTCGCCACGTCTTTATCCCGCCAGGCTTTCAGAAGATTCACCGACACCTGCGGGGCAAAGTTGCCGCTCGCCGAGATCGCCCCGTCGCCGCCGAGCAGCAGGGTATTGAAGAGGTGATCGTCGTAGCCGCAGAGCACCGTGAAGTGCGGATGAGCGCCTTTGACGGTGTGGATCATGCTGCGCAGGTGGGCGACGGAGTCGATGGTGTCTTTGATGCCGATAATATTGCTGCGCGAGTCGGCGAGGGTTTTCACCAGCGTCGGTGTCAGATCCTGCCCGGTCAGCGCCGGGAAGTTATAGAGCATCACCGGCAGCGTGACGCTGTCGGCCACCTGCTCGAAATAGCGGATCAGGTTCGCTTCCGACACTTTCCAGTAGTAGGGGTTAATCACCACGATGCCGTCCGCGCCCGCCTGCTGCGCGTGCTGGCTGAGTTCAATAGTTTCCCGGGCGTTGGTGCCGCCGGTGCCGATCAGGACAGGCACGCGACGATCGACGTGATCGATAGCAAACTGGGCAATGGCTTTACGCTCTTCGGCGCCTAGCTGGGAGAACTCGCCGCCGCTGCCCAGGAAGAACAGGCCGTCAACGCCTGCTTTGATGAGATCGTCGATCAGCGCGGCGGTGCCCTGCTTATCGAGCTGGCCGTCGGCGGTAAAGATGGTGGAGACAGGGGGAATGATTCCCGTGAACAACGCGGACTGCGGCATAAGATCTCCTTGCTGAATCATTTTGTTCTACATTATAGAACAGCGTTCATTAATTTAACGATCATACTATGACGCAGAAAATGGGCAGGTAAATGGGAAGGGAAGAAGGAGTGTGGGAAATTTAAGCTGGATCACATATTGCCCCTCACCCCGGCCCTCTCCCCAAGGGGGCGAGGGGGAAAAGACGGCTCGGAGCAGTCCCCTCTCCCCTGTGGGGAGAGGGTTAGGGTGAGGGGTAAGGATTACTCTACCAGCATCTTCACAACCACTTTCCTGACCTTCGCAGGCGCTCCCACCGCGCACAGCGGCTTATGCACTTCACCCGGCCAGAACACCACAAAATCCCCTTCGCTCAGCACCACGGTTTTCTCCTGCTCGCCTTCCGGCAGGAACGCGATGTCTTTGTCCGCCAGCCAGTCGGTGTCCGGCGCGCCGTGCGGCAGGGTGCTGAAGGTCATCCCTTCCTGGCCCTTCATCACGATCTGAATATCCAGGTAGCGCGCATGGTACTCGGCGCGGCGCTCGGCGAAAGGCTGGGTCATGTCTTCGGAGACCAGATAAAACAGGCTGTTGCCGTTGATGTCGTGCTTGCCCAGCGGCGTGGCGTCGGTGACGTTCGCTTTAACGTGCTCAATGGCCTGGCGCAGATCGTCAGGCAGCCAGGACTGCAGATAGTGGATGTTGCCGATAATCATGTTTTAACCCTCAATATAAAACAATGTTTCATTTTCATCTTTTATACGAGAATCCCGGCTGCCATACCAGCCCTTTTTGGACGAGGTTTGCGCGAGCGCATGTTTATCGGGAAAGGTGTTAATTTGCTGTTAACCCTGCCCAGGCATTTATGCAGGGGTTATGCATAACCTCGATCAGCGCTTATCGCACGGCTGTTCTAACCTCTTGATCATGCTCTCTAATTAACAAAACCCGTTGCCGCCTCACACTTTACTGTTTTGATAATTTGCTCTAAAAAACCATAATTATTTATTGATTTTTCTTAAGTCAAAAATAGTTAATTAACTTTCATGCATAGCCATTCTTCACGCCTAAAATAACCATTAAAAATCAGCAACATATAAATATATTACAAATTATAAAAATCCACAAAATAATAACAACCTCAAATAATGCCAACAATTCCTGCTTAACCATTCACCGCGCAATAATACCCAATTAATCATTATCTGATTCGAATCATGCAAATGAAAACAAACCCCTTAATATCCGGTTTCGCGTGAGCAACATCACATTACGGATTATTTAACCGCCTAGTATGAATCACGAAATCAATTGAGCTTTGCCGCCATGCAATTAAATACATTACATGGCGCATGCCCTTTTTATTCTGAAAAACAGTTAAAGGAATAATTATGGAAAAGCATTACGTCGGTTCTGAAATTGGTCAATTGCGTAGCGTTATGCTGCACCGCCCAAATTTAAGTCTTAAACGTTTAACGCCATCGAATTGCCAGGAGCTGCTTTTCGATGACGTGCTCTCGGTTGAGCGGGCGGGCGAGGAGCATGACATCTTCGCAAACACGCTGCGCGAGCAGGGTGTGGAAGTCCTGCTGTTGACCGACCTTCTGACACAAACCCTTGATATTGCAGAGGCGAAAGCCTGGCTGCTGGATACGCAAATCTCCGACTATCGCCTCGGGCCGACCTTTGCCGGCGACGTGCGCGGCTGGCTGGCGGATATGCCGCACCGCGAACTGGCGCGCAGGCTGAGCGGCGGATTAACCTACGGCGAAATTCCGGCGGCCATTAAAAATATGGTGGTGGATACCCACACGGCGAATGATTTTATTATGAAGCCGCTGCCGAACCATTTATTTACCCGCGACACCTCGTGCTGGATTTATAACGGCGTCTCCATTAATCCGATGGCGAAAGCTGCGCGTCAGCGTGAAACCAATAACCTGCGGGCAATATATCGCTGGCACCCGGCGTTTGCCGACGGCGAATTTATTAAGTATTTCGGCGATGAAAATATTAATTACGACCACGCCACGTTAGAAGGCGGCGACGTATTGGTGATTGGTCGCGGCGCGGTACTGATCGGCATGTCCGAGCGCACCACCCCGCAGGGCGTAGAGTTCCTTGCCAACAGCCTGTTCAAGCACCGCCAGGCCGAGCGCGTGATCGCCGTTGAGCTGCCAAAACACCGCTCCTGCATGCACCTCGACACCGTCATGACCCACATCGACGTGGATACCTTCTCCGTCTACCCGGAAGTGGTGCGTAAGGACGCCCAGTGCTGGACGCTCACCCCGGACGGGCGCGGCGGCCTGCAGCGCACCCAGGAAACCGACCTGCTGCACGCCATCGAGAAAGCGCTCGGCATTAGCCAGGTGCGCCTGATCACCACCGGCGGCGACGCCTTTGAAGCGGAACGCGAGCAGTGGAACGACGCCAACAACGTGCTGACCATTCGCCCGGGCGTGGTGATCGGCTACGAGCGCAACGTCTGGACCAACGAGAAGTACGACAAAGCGGGCATCACCGTGCTGCCCATCCCCGGTGATGAACTCGGACGCGGCCGCGGCGGCGCGCGCTGCATGAGCTGCCCGCTTGAACGCGACGGAATTTAAAGGAGCCATCATGGAACGAAAACCCACTCTGGTTGTGGCGCTTGGCGGCAACGCGCTGCTCAAGCGCGGCGAGCCGCTGGAAGCGGAGATCCAGCGCCAGAACATCGAGCAGGCCGCCCGCACCATCGCCGGGCTGACGGAGCAGTGGCGCGTGGTGCTGGTGCACGGCAACGGGCCGCAGGTCGGGCTGCTGGCGCTGCAGAACAGCGCCTACGACAAAGTGACGCCCTACCCGCTGGACGTTCTCGGTGCCGAAAGCCAGGGAATGATCGGCTACATGCTCCAGCAGGCGCTGAAAAACAATCTGCCCCAGCGCGAGGTGAGCGTCCTGCTCACGCAGGTGGAAGTGGACGCCGCCGACCCGGCCTTCCGCAACCCGACTAAGTACATCGGCCCGGTGTACAGCGAAGCCCAGGCGAAAGCGCTGGCGGCGGAAAAAGGCTGGGTGTTCAAGGCCGACGGCAGCTACGTCCGCCGCGTGGTGCCATCGCCGCAGCCGAAGCGCATCGTTGAGAGCGACGCCATCACGGCGCTGATTCAGCGCGACCATCTGGTGATCTGCAACGGCGGCGGCGGCGTGCCGGTGGTGGAAAACGCCAACGGCTATCGCGGCGTTGAGGCGGTGATCGACAAAGACCTCTCCGCCGCCCTGCTGGCGCGCCAGATCGAGGCCGACGCCCTGCTGATCCTGACCGATGCCGACGCGGTGTACCTCGACTGGGGCAAGCCGACCCAGCGCCCGCTGGCGCAGGTAACGCCGGAGCTGCTCAGAGGTATGCAGTTCGACGCCGGATCGATGGGGCCGAAAGTGGCCGCCTGCCGCGAGTTTGTTGAGGCCTGCGGCGGCATTGCCGGGATCGGCGCGCTGGCCGACGGCGCGGAGATCCTCGCGGGCGAGAAAGGCACGTTGATTCGTAACTGAGCACCCGTTTCCCCTCACCCTAACCCTCTCCCCAAAGGGGAGAGGGGACTTGAAACACCCTCTCCCCAAAGGGGAGAGGGCTGGGGTGAGGGGTAGGTCTTAGACATTAATTTTAAAAAGGATTTACCCATGACCATCAACCTGAAAAACCGCAACTTCCTGAAACTGCTGGACTACACCCCGGCGGAGATCCAGTACCTGATCGACCTCGCCATCGAGCTGAAGGCCGCCAAAAAGGCCGGGCGCGAAAAGCAAACCCTGGTCGGGAAAAACATCGCCCTGATCTTTGAAAAAACCTCCACCCGCACCCGCTGCGCCTTCGAAGTGGGCGCGTTCGACCAGGGCGCGCAGGTCACCTACCTCGGCCCAAGCGGATCGCAGATTGGCCATAAAGAGTCGATGAAGGACACCGCCCGCGTATTAGGCCGTATGTATGACGGCATCGAATACCGCGGCTACGGCCAGGCCATCGTCGAAGAGCTGGGCGAGTACGCGGGCGTGCCGGTGTGGAACGGCCTGACCGACGAGTTCCACCCGACCCAAATCCTCGCCGACCTGATGACCATGCTGGAGCACGCGCCGGGCAAAACCCTGCCGGAGCTGAGCTTTGCCTACCTCGGCGACGCGCGCAACAACATGGGCAACTCGCTGATGGTCGGAGCGGCCAAGATGGGGATGGATATCCGCCTCGTCGCGCCGAAATCCTTCTGGCCGGAAGCCGGGCTGGTTGAGCAGTGCCGCGCCATTGCCAAAGAAACGGGCGCGCGCATCACCCTCACCGACGACGTGGAGGAAGGCGTGCAGGGCACCGATTTCCTCTACACCGACGTGTGGGTCTCCATGGGCGAGCCGAAGGAGGCCTGGGCCGAGCGCGTCAGCCTGATGAAGCCGTATCAGATTAACGCGCAGGTGATGAAGGCCACCGGCAACCCGAACGTCAAGTTTATGCACTGCCTGCCGGCGTTCCACAACGAACACACCAAGGTGGGCCGCGAGATCGAGATGGCGTACGGCCTGAAGGGGCTGGAGGTGACGGAAGAGGTCTTCGAATCACCGAACTCCATCGTCTTCGACGAAGCAGAGAACCGCATGCACACCATCAAAGCGGTCATGGTGGCGACACTCGGCGACTAATCACCGCCCGGCGTGCCGCGGGGTGCGCCGGGTTCAGGAGAACATCATGGGCAAGTTCAAGTTTCCCTCCGCTTACACCATTCTCTTTTTTCTGATTGCCGTGGTAGCCGTGCTGACGTGGATAGTGCCGGCCGGGCAGTACCATATGGCGATGAACGAGGCGCTCGGCAAAGAAGTCCCGGTTGCCGGAACCTACGCGCACGTCGCGGCGCATCCGCAGGGGCTGGTTTCGGTGCTGATGGCGCCGATTGCCGGACTGTACGATCCGGAATCCGGGCAGGCCGGGGCGATCGACGTGGCGCTGTTTATCCTGATCATCGGGGGATTTCTCGGGATCGTCACCAAAACCGGGGCGATTGACGCCGGGATCGAACGCGTCACCACTCGCCTGCGCGGCCGCGAGGAGTGGATGATCCCGATCCTGATGGCGCTGTTTGCCGCAGGCGGCACCATCTACGGCATGGCCGAAGAGTCGCTGCCGTTTTACACACTGCTTGTTCCGGTGATGCTGGCGGCGCGGTTCGATCCGGTTGTTGCCGCCTCCACCGTGCTGCTCGGCGCGGGGATCGGCACCCTCGGTTCCACCATCAACCCGTTCGCCACGGTGATCGCCGCCAACGCCGCGGGGATCCCTTTTACCAACGGCATCATCTTGCGCGTGGCGCTGCTGGTCATCGGCTGGATCATCTGTGTGGCGTGGGTGATGCGCTACGCCCGTAAGGTACGCAAGGATCCGTCGCTCTCCATCGTTGCGGATAAGCAGGAGGAGAACCTCGCCCACTTCCTCGGCAACAAGGGCGAGCAGTCGCTGGAATTTACCCCGGTGCGCAAGCTGATCCTGGTGATTTTTGCGCTTGCCTTCGCGGTGATGATCTACGGCGTGGCGGTGCTGGGCTGGTGGATGGCGGAGATCTCGGCGGTGTTCCTCGCCAGCGCCATTATCGTCGGCCTGATCGCCCGCATGAGCGAAGAGGAGCTGACCTCAACGTTTATCAACGGCGCGCGAGATTTGCTGGGCGTCGCGCTGATTATCGGCATCGCGCGCGGTATCGTAGTGATCATGGATAAGGGCATGATTACCCACACCATTTTGCACAGCGCCGAGGGGATGGTTACCGGGTTGTCGACGGTGGCATTCATCAACGTGATGTACTGGCTGGAGGTGGTGCTGTCGTTTCTTGTGCCTTCTTCATCCGGCCTGGCCGTTCTGACGATGCCGATCATGGCGCCCCTTGCCGATTTCGCTAACGTCAACCGCGACCTGGTGGTTACGGCTTACCAGTCGGCGTCCGGCATCGTTAACCTGATCACCCCCACCTCTGCCGTCGTGATGGGCGGGCTGGCTATTGCCCGCGTGCCCTACGTGCGCTATCTGAAATGGGTGGCGCCGCTGCTGGGTATTCTAACGGTGGTGATTATGGTGGCGTTAAGCCTGGGTGCCCTGTTGTAATTTGCCGGATGGCGCTGCGCTTATCCGGCCTACGGATCGGTGCGGTGCCACCGGTTATTTCGGGAACTGATATGGGAACTATGATGGATTACGAAGAGTACTCTCCCAAAGAGCAACTACAGCTAACGGTCTGCCAGCGTCTGATCGCGGAAAAGAGCTATCTCTCTCAGGAGGAGATCCGCCGGGACTTGCAGGAGCGTGGTTTTGAGACCATCAGCCAGTCCACCGTTTCACGTCTGCTTAAATTGCTCGGTGTCATAAAAATTCGAAATGCCAAAGGGCTAAAGATTTATTCGCTGAATCCCCAGCTGCGCCCTGCCCCCGATGCCGCGCGCACCGTCTCCGAAATGGTGGTGAGCGTGGAGCACAACAGCGAATTTATCCTTATCCATACGGTTGCCGGATATGGCCGCGCGGTGGCGCGTATTCTGGATTACCACCAGTTACCGGAAATTTTAGGCGTGGTGGCCGGAAGCAGTATCGTCTGGGTCGCCCCCCGCGTCGTAAAGCGCACCGCGCTGGTGCATAAGCAAATTAATTATTTACTCAGAACGCATTAATATTCATAAAGAACCGTTTGCATTGAGTAAAGCGTGCATTAAATCGCTTGATCCGAAAAGCGAGCTGCGTATAATGCCCGACAATTTGCCGGGAGGAAGCATGGTCAAGCGTGTACGACATAACGTCTTACCGCGTCTGAAATCAGACGCTGGCCTGCCGTTTTTCTTCCCGTTGCTAAACCTATTCCCAGAGCCCCTCATTTGAGGGGCTTTTTTTTGCCCGGCGTCAGGAGATAAACATGAATCCGCTTTATCAAAAACACATCATTTCCATAAACGACCTCAGCCGCGAAGAGCTGGAACTGGTTCTGGAAACCGCGGCAAAACTGAAGGCGAATCCGCAACCGGAGCTGCTGAAGCACAAGGTGATTGCGAGCTGCTTCTTCGAAGCCTCGACCCGCACCCGCCTCTCCTTTGAGACCTCCATGCATCGCCTGGGCGCGAGCGTGGTGGGCTTCTCGGACAGCAGCAACACGTCGCTGGGTAAAAAAGGCGAGACCCTGGCGGACACCATTTCAGTGATCAGCACCTACGTCGACGCGATTGTGATGCGCCACCCGCAGGAGGGCGCGGCGCGTCTGGCGACCGAGTTTTCCGGCGGCATTCCGGTGCTGAACGCCGGCGACGGCGCCAACCAGCACCCGACGCAGACCCTGCTCGATCTCTTCACCATTCAGGAGACGCAGGGCCAGCTTGAGAACCTGAACATCGCCATGGTCGGCGACCTGAAGTACGGCCGCACCGTCCACTCCCTGACCCAGGCGCTGGCGAAATTTAACGGCAACCGCTTCTTCTTCATCGCGCCGGACGCGCTGGCGATGCCGCAGTACATTCTCGACATGCTGGATGAGAAAGGCATCGCGTGGAGCCTGCACGCCAGCATCGAAGAGGTGGTGGGCAACGTGGATATTCTCTACATGACCCGCGTGCAAAAAGAGCGTCTGGACCCGTCCGAGTACGCCAACGTGAAGGCGCAGTTCGTGCTGCGCGCCAGCGACCTCGAGGGCGCGCGCGACAACATGAAGGTGCTGCACCCGCTGCCGCGCATCGATGAGATCCACACCGACGTGGATAAAACGCCGCACGCCTGGTACTTCCAGCAGGCCGGAAACGGCATCTTCGCCCGCCAGGCGTTACTGGCACTGGTTCTGAATCGCGAATTGGCACTGTAAGGGGAAACGACAATGACACACGATAACAAACTCCAGGTTGAAGCCATCAAGCGTGGCACCGTGATTGACCACATCCCTGCGCAGGTGGGCTTTAAGCTGCTGACGCTGTTCAAACTGACCGAAACCGACCAGCGCATCACCATCGGCCTGAACCTGCCGTCGGGCGAGATGGGCCGCAAAGACCTGATCAAAATCGAGAATACCTTCCTGACCGACGAGCAGGTCAACCAGCTGTCGCTGTACGCGCCGGACGCCACGGTTAACCGCATCGACGATTACGACGTGGTGGGTAAATCGCGCCCGAGCCTGCCGGATCGTATTGAAAGCGTGCTGGTCTGCCCGAACAGCAACTGCATCAGCCACGCCGAGCCGGTTTCATCCAGTTTTGCAGTGAAAAAACGCGCCAACGACATCGCGCTCAAATGCAAATACTGCGAAAAAGAGTTTTCTCATTATGTGGTGCTGGCCAACTAATTGAGGTTGGTAAAGGATCCCGGCCTCCCTATAATGGCCGGGACTCTTAAATCAGCTGTTATTCTGGAGAAATCATGACCAAAGTACTCGCGACGGAAAATGCACCAGCGGCTATCGGCCCATACGTTCAGGGCGTTGATCTGGGCAGCATGATCATCACTTCGGGCCAGATCCCGGTGAACCCAAAAACCGGTGAAGTACCGGCCGACGTGGCGGCGCAGGCGCGTCAGTCGCTGGAAAACGTGCAGGCTATCGTTGAATCTGCAGGCCTGAAAGTGGGCGATATCGTGAAAACCACCGTGTTCGTGAAAGATCTGAACGACTTCGCGACCGTTAACGCCACTTACGAAGCCTTCTTCACCGAGCACAACGCCACCTTCCCGGCGCGCTCCTGCGTGGAAGTGGCGCGTCTGCCTAAAGACGTGAAAATTGAAATCGAAGCGATTGCCGTACGTCGCTAATTTATTTCAATAAAGAAAAGGCAGCTCGGGCTGCCTTTTTTATTTCGAACACTTTTACCCTCTGTATAAAATGACACATAGCCCGGTCCATTATTAGACTCTCCTCGCCTTGTAATATTCTCTAATAACGGATGAGTAATGAAACTGTCAAAAATTGCACTTGCCGTCGCAACGTTAACCGTTGCGTCTTCCGCACTTGCTCACGGATATATTGAATCACCAGCCAGCCGCGCCTATATGTGCAAACTGGGCCAGAATATTGATTGTGGTTCCGTCCAGTACGAACCACAGAGCGTGGAAAAAACCTCCGGCTTCCCGACCGGCGCACTGCCACCGGACGGCCAGCTCGCCAGCGCAGGCATCTCCCAGTATTCTCAGCTGGATAAGCAAAGCCTGAACGCGTGGACCAAAACCCCAATGACGGCGGGCCCACATGAATTCGTCTGGCACCATACCGCGCCACATAAAACCGTTAACTGGCGTTATTATATTACCAAACAAAACTGGGATCCAAATAAGCCACTGTCTCGCGACCAGTTTGAATTAACGCCGTTCTGTACCATCAACGGAAATAGCCAGGCACCGGCGGTTACCCAGCCAATGAACTGTAATGTTCCTGAGCGTACCGGCTACCAGGTTATTTACGGCGTATGGGAAATTGCAGACACCACAAATAGTTTCTATCAGGCCATTGACGTTGATTTCGGTAACGGCGGCAACGTTACGCCAGACGAAACGCCTGCCGTTGTTTCCCAGTGGAGCAAAACCCTGAGCGGCCAGATCGCGGGTAATAACCTGAACGCGGGCGATAAGGTGATTGCACGCTTCTTCGATGCTAACGGCGAAGTGACCTCCATGCGTACCGAAATGACCATCGGCTCCGCCGAGCAGGGCGACGCTAACCAGTGGTCTTACGATCTGGCGCAGAAAATCAATACCGCCCAGAGCGACGTGCGCGTCGGCGTGAAGGATGAAGCAGGTGAGATTAGCCCTGTTCACGGCGCGAATAGCGTCTTCGTGAAAGACGGCAGCACGCTTCAGTCCGTCGCGATTTCGTATGAAGAGCAGAAGGCGGAGGTGAACGAAACGATCGCCGTTACCGATCTGCAGTACAGCAAAATCGAGCACGGCAACGCGACCGTGACCTTCCACGTGAACACCAAAGGTGACGTGAACGTGGAAGCTCACGTGATGAACCACCACGGTGCGGAAAAAGGCTACCTGAAGCAGGACATGAACAACGCCAACCAGGACGTGACCATGACCCTGAATGACGTGACCCCTGGCCACCACATGCTGAAATACTACGCGACCAATAAAGACGGCACCATGTTCGCCCAGGACGTGCTGAACCTGATGCTGGAAGGCGATGCAGCGGCAGACAGCACCGGTCACCACGACTTCACCTTCCCGGACAATATCGCGTCCTACAAAGCAGGTACCGTGGTGCTGCAGCCTAAAGACGGTAAGACCTACGAATGTAAGCCTTTCCCGTACAGCGGCTACTGCGTGCAGTACAGCCCAACCGCCAACCAGTATGAGCCAGGCGTTGGCGCACACTGGAAAGAGGCGTGGGTGTTGAAGAACTAGTCCCCTCACCCCGGCCCTCTCCCCAAAGGGGAGAGGGTGTTAAAGTCCCCTCTCCCCTTTGGGGAGAGGGTTAGGGTGAGGGGTTACTGATTCCGCGTCGCCCTAAGCAGCGTCTCCAGCGGATATACCGCCGCAATCACCACCTCGTCCTGAATCTTCGCCGCGTTATCCAGCTCGCTCTGAATCGATGCGATCTCTTTATCATCCAGCGTGCCCTGGCGCGCTACCAGATCCGTCAGCCTCAGGCCAATTGCAGCCAGCTTATCCACCTCCTGAATCACCGGCTTAATGGCCTTCAGCTGATAGCTGTTTTCGCTTAGCGCCAGCGCGTCGCTGGTATTGTTCTGCCAGCGGTTAAAGACGTGACGCAGCGCGTCGGCGCTTTCGGTGTCTTCCGCGTCGCTCACCAGACGGTCGACCCATTTGTTCATCTGCCGCACGGTGGTGCTTTCGGCGTTCAGCGCATCAGCGAACCGGTTAAGCGGCTCGAACTGATGATAATTCCCCGCCTGGAATTTGAGGTGCTGACGGGTGTAATACTGCGCCGGCTCTATTGCCTGAGCGAGGATCTGCAGCGGCAGGGTATCGGCATTGTTAGCAAGGCGCGTGAACTGCACCTGCTGTTGCGTATGCTGCTGCAGCCCGACCGAGACCGTCGTCCAGCTGTCCATCGCCTGCAGGCGGGTGTACATATTGTCGACATCGTTGACGTCCTTCGCCGACCATAAGCGCTCCGCCACCGCAAAGGCGCGCGGCCACAGGCGGATATCCAGCACCGGCGCGACAACGTTTTCCGCCCATAGCGCCGCTTCGCCGCCGAGCAGGTTGGCCTCATTCGCCGTATCCGGCACCACCGGCGGCGTGCCTTTTGGCACCGCGTCCAGACGCGTGCCGCTAATCGGGTAACGGGCGTTACCCACCAGGAAATAGCCGCTCAGACTGTCGCTATCGACGTTAACAACCGGGCGCGTCTCGCCCATCCAGGTGTCGACGGTAAACGTGACCTGATTGTCATCGCGCCATTCAATATCCTGCACCGCGCGGCGGGATTTCCCGGCAAAATCAATAAATCCGCGCCAGCCGGCATCCCCTTTCACCAGCGTGAAGCTCCCCTCCACCGGCTTGCCCTTCAGGCGCGGCATGGTGAAGGCCCAGCTCTGGGCGCTGTCGGTATCGCCAATAACGTCCACGCCGTTCAGCCCCTGCGGCACGATTTCGTTCCGGTAGTGGTAGGCGGTGGATTGCGGCTGGTCGAGGTAGAAGCCCGTCGAGAGAATCCCTTTGTAGCCGTTCTGCGCCACCTGCCCCAGCGCATCCTGCCCCTGCCAGGACTGGATCAGAATGCTTTTCGGCAGGTCGGGATGGTAGATCTCGTCCCAGCCGACCATCTGCCGGTGGTGTTTCTCGAGGATCGTCTCCAGCTTGCGGTTGAAATACGCCTGCAGGGCGTGGCTGTCCGCCAGTTTGTTATCGCGCATAAACGTCTGGATCGCCGCGTTCGCTTTCCACTGGCTGTCGTCCATCTCGTCGCCGCCGATGTGCAGATAGGGATCGGGGAAGATCGCCGCCAGTTCGCTGACCATCGCGTCGGCAAAGGCGTAGGTTGCGTCTTTTGTCGGATCCAGCACCGGCTTCAGCACGCCCCAGTGGCGCTCCATTGCGTACGGCCCCGGCGCGCTCATCAGCTCCGGATAGGCCACGGCAATCGCCGAGGCGTGGCCCGGCATGTCGATTTCCGGCACCACGCGAATACCGCGCTCGGTGGCGTAACGAACCACCTCGCGCATCTGTTCAGGCGTGTAAAACAGCCCGTCGCTGGCAAGCTGCGTCAGCTTAGGGTAGCGCGTCGAGCTGAAGCGCCAGCCCTGATCGTCGGTTAAGTGCCAGTGCAGGACGTTCAGCTTCGCCGCGGCCATGCCGTCTATCTGGCGCTTGATATCGGGCAGCGGGATAAAGTGGCGCGCCGAATCGAGCAGCAGCCCGCGCCACGGGAAGCGCGGCGAATCCTCGATGGAAACCCACGGAACAGAGGTATTCTCGACGCCGTTTTGCATCAGCTGGAGCAATGTTTCCATGGCGCGCAGCGCGCCGAAGCGGGTGTTGGCGGAGATATCGACGCCGTTGGCGTCCACCGTGAGCTTATAGCTTTCATCGCTGTCCGGCAGCGGCTGCGGCTTGACCTTTTTGGCGATGGCGATGCGGATGGTCGGTTTGTCTGGCTTTTCAGCCTGCGGCTGCAGCGTCCAGCCGGTTTGCAGGGCGATGCGCTGGCGCAGGCGGTTGACCGCGTCGCCCAGATCGTCACCGCTGACGCTGACGGAGATTTTATTGTCGATAACCAGCGCGCCCTGGGTTGTCGGGCGTTCAACCTTTGCAGGCCAGGGCATTAAGGGGAGATCGCCTGCCGGAGCGGCAAAAGCAGATGTGCCGAGCATAAGCCCGGCGGTTAAGAGGCTGTACCGTAACATGAATGTTCCTTATTTGACGGGCCGAAAAAAGGCAAAACATTCTGTTAACATGCGCTCAATTTGTCGTCAAGCGTTTGCGCCGACGGAGATCACAGGTTGTTGAATTTGGGAGGAAAGCCAGTCCCCTCACCCCGGTCCTCTCCCCAAAGGGGCGAGGGGGGAATCATTCCCTTTCCCTTCCAGGGAGAGGGTTAGGGTGAGGGTAAAAAATTACTGCCACCCATACCGACGCGCATAAATGCCTTTCACCATCTGCGTCAGCACCATATAACCCGCGAGGATCGCCACCAGCCACGGGAAGTAGCTCAGCGGCAGCGCCTGCAGCTGCAGGTAGCTCGCCAGCGGCGAGAACGGCAGCGCGATACCCAGCGCCATCACAATCCCGGTCATGATGATGAGCGGCCACGCGGCGCGGCTCTGGATGAACGGAATGCGGCGGGTGCGGATCATGTGCACAATCAGCGTCTGCGACAGCAGCCCCACCACGAACCAGCCGGACTGGAACAGCGTCTGATGTTCCGGGGTGTTGGCGTGGAACACAAACCACATAAGGCAGAAGGTCAAAATGTCGAAAATGGAGCTGATCGGCCCAAAGAACAGCATAAAGCGGCCCAGATCGGCGGGGTTCCAGCGCTGCGGCTTCTGGATCTGCTCGTCGTCTACGTTATCAAACGGGATCGCTACCTGAGACACGTCGTACATCAGGTTCTGGATCAGCAGGTGCAGCGGCAGCATCGGCAGGAACGGCAGGAACGCGCTCGCCACCAGCACGCTGAAGACGTTACCGAAGTTAGAGCTGGCGGTCATTTTGATGTACTTCAGCATGTTGGCAAAGGTGCGGCGTCCTTCGATCACGCCCTCCTCCAGCACCATCAGGCTCTTTTCCAGCAGGATGATATCCGCCGCTTCACGGGCGATATCCACGGCACCGTCCACGGAGATGCCGATATCCGCCGCACGCAGGGCGGGCGCGTCGTTGATGCCGTCGCCCATAAAGCCCACCACGTGCCCCTCGCGTCGCAGCAGCGTGACGATGCGCTCTTTGTGCATCGGCGTCAGGCGGGCAAACAATGTGGTGTGCAGGGCGAGTTTCGCCAGCTCGTCGTCGGAGAGGTGCTCAATGTCGCTCCCCACCACCACGTCGCCCGCGTCCAGCCCCACTTCGTGGCACACCTTAGCGGCCACCAGCTCGCTGTCGCCGGTGAGGATTTTTACGGTAATGCCGCTCGCTTTTAACGCTTTGAGCGCCGGAGCGGTAGTCTCCTTCGGCGGATCGAGGAATGCGATATAACCTTCAAGGATCAAATCGGATTCATCGATACGCTGATAGTCACCTTCACGCGCGGGCAGCATTTTGCTGGCTACCGCGACTACGCGCAGCCCCTGACGATTCAGGTTGTCGGTGACGCGCTTGATGCGACGCAGCATGGTGTCGTCCAGCGGCACGATATCGCCGTTATAACGCACCTGGCTGGAAACATTCAGGATCTCCTGCAGCGCACCTTTGCAGATCAGCTGATGGACGTCCTGCTGCTCGCTCACCACCACCGACATGCGGCGGCGCTCGAAGTCGAACGGAATTTCGTCCACCTTCTGCCAGCGGCCGGAGAGCGTGCGGGCAGATTCCTCATCCACCCCTTCCAGCACCGCGACGTCGAGCAGGTTTTTCAGCCCGGTCTGGTAGTGGCTGTTCAGCCACGCGGTGTGCAGCACGCGCTCGCTGGTTTTGCCGGAGATATCGGTGTGGTTCTCCAGCACGATTTTATCCTGCGTCAGAGTGCCGGTTTTATCGGTGCAGAGAATGTCCATCGCGCCGAAGTTCTGAATGGCATCAAGATGTTTGACGATCACCTTTTGCTTCGAGAGCTTGACCGCGCCGCGCGCCAGCGTGGAGGTGACAATCATCGGCAGCATTTCCGGCGTTAAGCCAACGGCCACGGAGAGGGCAAACAGCGCCGCTTCCCACCAGTCGCCCTTGGTGTAGCCGTTGATCAGCAGGACGATCGGCGTCATGACCATCATAAAGCGGATCAGCAGCATGCTGACGCGGCCAATGCCTTTCTGGAAAGCGTTAGGCTCGCTCTCCTGCTCCGTCACGCGTCCGGCAAGCTGCCCAAACCAGGTGTTGCCGCCCGTGGCGGTGACAATTGCCTGCGCCGTGCCGCTCACCACCGTAGTGCCCATAAAGCACAGGGTGTCGCATTCGAGGGGGTTCATCTGCTGCGGGTCGCGGCTGCGCGCCACCTTTTCAACGGGCAGGGATTCCCCGGTCAGCGATGCCTGCGCGACGAACAGATCGCGCGCCTGGATAATGCGTAAATCCGCCGGGATCATATCCCCCGCTGCCAGCTTCACCAGATCGCCCGGCACCAGCTGGTCGATAGGCAGCTCCACCCAGGCATTTTCACCGAGGTCGTTAATCACGCGTGAAACGGTCGCGGTGTTGCTGACCATCGCCTTCAGGGCGTCTGCCGCTCTGGTAGAGCGGGCTTCCTGAATGAAGTTCAGCAGCGTGGAGATGCCGACCATCAGGGCAATCACGCCTGCGGCAAACAGATCTTCCGTCGCGTAAGAGATAAGCCCCAGCACGGTCAGCAGCAGGTTGAACGGGTTACGGTAGCAGAGCCAGAGGTGTACCCACCATGGTGCCGGTTTTTGCGCCGGGATTTGATTGTCGCCATGCACGGCGCGGATTTTTTCCACCTCTGAGGCGTTCAGCCCTTCCGGGTGTCCGCCGAACGCGCGCCAGACTTCATTTTCATCCATCGCCGCCACGTTCAGGCAGCGTTCGGTCAGGGAGGCTGGGATCGCCGTTCCCGCCATGTTTTTAGCATTTGGCAGCGGGTCGCGCTGGACAAGACGATGTGGCAGATGGCGGCTGAGCTGGGCAAGCAGCTGCCGGGTGATATTTTTCAGCATAGTCATTCCCCCGCATCCGCAAAGGCGGACGCAGTCTTTCTGCAGGCGCGGCAATGCCGTACCTGTCAGGCACTTAACTTTTCAAGCAGGAACGTTTAAGACGTTACTGCCTCACGCCGGTGAGACAGCAACAGGGCTGGCTTACCGGATAGAAGGTTTTCTCCCGTTCAGGAGAGGTGTGGGATCGGGATCCATGTCGCCTCCGGTAAGTAAAAAAGTAGGGTGTCGCCGCGCAGTATAAGGATTTAACCATACCGTTTGTGGCTAATCGGGCGGTATTATAACTCCACGCAAATAAACCGAACGTAAACCAGACTTTGCCCATAGCGAAATTGCACAAGGCTATTAGGCTCAATTGACCATTTTATCGTTGTTACAGGGAATACAGCATGCAGAACCGCCTTACGATTAAAGACATCGCGCGTTTAAGCGGCGTGGGGAAATCCACCGTGTCGCGCGTGCTGAATAACGAGAGCGGTGTCAGCGAGCGCACGCGCGAGCGCGTCGAGGCGGTGATGAATCAGCACGGTTTTTCCCCTTCCCGCTCCGCGCGCGCCATGCGTGGGCAGAGTGACAAAGTGGTCGCCATTATCGTTTCGCGTCTGGATTCCCTCTCGGAAAACCTTGCCGTGCAGACCATGCTCCCTGCATTTTACGAGCAGGGATATGATCCGATCATGATGGAGAGCCAGTTCTCGACGCAGATGGTGGAAGAGCATCTCGGTATGCTCCAGCGCCGCAACATCGACGGCGTGGTGCTGTTTGGTTTTACCGGCATAAAAGACGAGATGCTCAAACCCTGGCAACCGTCGCTGGTGCTGCTGGCGCGCGATGCCCCCGGTTTTGCCTCCGTCTGTTACGACGACGAGGGGGCGATTATTACCCTGATGCAGCGCCTGTATGAAAAAGGCCATCGCCACATCAGCTATCTGGGCGTACCGCACGCGGATGTCACCACCGGCAAGCGTCGCCATGAGGCGTATCTGAGCTTTTGCAAAGAGCATAACCTTTCTGCCGTAGCCTCCCTGCCGGGGCTGGGCATGAAGCAGGGCTATGAGCAGGTCGCCAGCGTATTGACCCCTCAGACCACCGCGCTGCTGTGCGCGACGGATACCCTGGCGCTGGGAGCCAGCAAATATTTGCAGGAGCAGCGCATCGACGATTTGCAGATCGCGAGCGTCGGCAGCACGCCGCTGATGAAGTTCCTGCACCCGGAAATCATCACCGTCGATCCGGGCTACGCCGAATCCGGCAGACAGGCCGCTGCGCAGCTGATCGAGCAGATTAACGGGCGCGCTGAGCCGCGTCAGATCGTTATTCCCGCCCACCTTTCATAAACCCCGCTATACGGTTTATTGTGATCTTCGCCTAATTTCGGGAACGTTCCCATTTTCGCCGTTACGCTGAAGGAGTAGGCTTGCGCTCAGGTCATTACCCCCTTCACCATCAGTCATGAGGTTTCATGATGAGTAAAGTTAAACAAGAAGATATCGATCGGCTGATCGTCCTGGTCGGCGGGCGCGAGAACATCGCCACCGTCAGCCACTGCATTACCCGCCTGCGCTTTGTGCTTAACGATCCGGCCAAAGCCAATCCCAAGGCCATCGAAGAGCTGAAGATGGTTAAAGGCTGCTTCACCAACGCCGGTCAGTTTCAGGTGGTGATTGGTACCGAAGTGGGCGATTACTATCAGGCTCTGCTGGCGACTACCGGGCACTCTTCTGCTGATAAAGAGCAGGCGAAGAAGGCCGCGCGCCAGAACATGAAGTGGCACGAGCAGCTGATTTCCCACTTCGCGGAGATCTTCTTCCCGCTGCTGCCGGCGCTGATCAGCGGGGGCTTAATCTTAGGCTTCCGTAACGTCATCGGCGATGTGCCGATGAGCGACGGCAAAACGCTGGCGCAGATGTACCCCGCGCTGCAAAGCATCTACGACTTCCTGTGGCTGATTGGCGAAGCGATCTTCTTCTATCTGCCGGTAGGGATTTGCTGGTCTGCGGTACGCAAGATGGGCGGGACGCCGATTCTCGGTATCGTGCTGGGCGTCACCCTGGTCTCTCCGCAGTTAATGAACGCTTACTTACTTGGGCAGCAGGTGCCTGAGGTGTGGAACTTCGGCCTGTTTACCATCGCCAAGGTGGGCTATCAGGCGCAGGTCATTCCGGCACTGCTGGCGGGTCTGGCGCTGGGCTTTATTGAAACCCGCCTGAAGCGCATCGTGCCGGATTATCTCTATCTGGTGGTGGTGCCGGTTTGCTCGCTGATCCTGGCGGTGTTCCTGGCGCACGCCTTTATCGGTCCGTTTGGCCGCATGATTGGCGACGGCGTGGCCTTCGCGGTGCGCCATCTGATGACCGGCAGCTTCGCGCCGATCGGTGCCGCGCTGTTCGGCTTCCTGTATGCCCCGCTGGTGATCACCGGCGTGCACCAGACCACGCTGGCGATTGATATGCAGATGATTCAAAGCCTCGGCGGCACGCCGGTCTGGCCGATTATCGCCCTGTCGAACATTGCGCAGGCCTCTGCGGTGACCGGCATCATCATCGTCAGCCGCAAGCACAACGAGCGTGAAATCTCCGTTCCGGCGGCCATCTCCGCCTACCTCGGCGTCACCGAACCGGCGATGTACGGCATTAACCTGAAGTACCGATTCCCGATGCTCTGCGCGATGATCGGCTCCGGTCTGGCGGGCTTGCTGTGCGGCCTGTACGGCGTGATGGCGAACGGCATTGGCGTCGGCGGCCTGCCGGGCATTCTCTCTATCCAGCCCGCTTTCTGGCAGGTGTTTGCGCTGGCGATGGCTATCGCGATTATCATTCCAATGGCGCTCACCACCGTGGTTTATCAGCGTAAGTTCCGTCAGGGCACGCTGCAGATTGTTTAACTTCTTCTTTCGGGGCGCAGTTGCGCCCCTTCGCATTTGCAGGAACACACTATGAATACCCTTCCTCACTGGTGGCAGAACGGCGTCATCTATCAGATTTACCCGAAGAGTTTCCAGGACACTACCGGGCGCGGCACCGGCGATCTGCGCGGCGTGACGCAGCGCCTGGACTACCTGAAAACCCTCGGCATCGACGCCATCTGGCTGACGCCGTTTTACATCTCCCCGCAGGTGGATAACGGCTACGACGTGGCGAATTACACCGCCATCGACCCGGCCTACGGCACGCTGGATGACTTCGACGAGCTGGTTGCCGAGGCGCACGCGCGCGGCATTCGCATCGTGCTGGATATGGTGTTCAACCACACCTCGACCCAGCACGCCTGGTTCCGCGAGTCGCTGAACAAAGCGAGTCCGTACCGCCAGTTTTACATCTGGCGCGACGGCACGCCGGAGCAGCTGCCCAACAACTGGCGCTCCAAGTTTGGCGGCAACGCCTGGCGCTGGCACGCCGAGAGCGAACAGTATTATCTGCACCTGTTTGCGCCAGAGCAGGCCGATCTCAACTGGGAAAACCCGGAGGTGCGCGCCGAGCTGAAAAAGGTGTGCGAATTCTGGGCCGATCGCGGCGTGGACGGCCTGCGTCTGGACGTGATTAACCTGATTTCAAAAGATCAGGATTTCCCGGACGACAATATTGGCGATGGCCGCCGCTTCTATACCGACGGGCCGCGCATCCATGAATATCTGCAGGAGATGAGCCGCGACGTCTTTACGCCGCGCAGCCTGATGACGGTGGGCGAAATGTCCTCGACCTCGCTGGAAAACTGCCAGCAGTACGCGTCGCTCGACGGCAGCGAGCTGTCGATGACCTTTAACTTCCACCACCTGAAGGTGGACTACCCCGGCGGCGAAAAGTGGACGAAGGCGAAGCCGGACTTCGTGGCGCTGAAAACGCTGTTTACCCACTGGCAGCAGGGGATGCACAACAAGGCGTGGAACGCGCTGTTCTGGTGTAACCACGACCAGCCGCGCATCGTGTCGCGCTTTGGTGACGAAGGGGAACACCGCGTAGCCGCCGCGAAAATGCTCGGCATGGTGCTGCACGGGATGCAGGGCACGCCGTATATTTATCAGGGTGAAGAGCTGGGCATGACCAACCCGCACTTTAGCCGTATCACCGACTATCGCGACGTAGAAAGCCTGAACATGTTCGCCGAACTGCGGGCAAACGGTCGCGATCCGGACGAATTGCTGGCGATCCTGGCAAGCAAGTCCCGCGATAATGGCCGCACGCCGATGCAGTGGGACGCGTCGCACAACGCGGGCTTTACCGAGGGCGAGCCGTGGATTGGCGTCTGTGATAACTACGAAACCGTGAACGCCCGCGCGGCGCTCGACGACCCGGACTCGGTGTTTTACACCTACCAGTCGCTGATTCGCCTGCGTAAAACCCTGCCGGTACTGACGTGGGGGGATTATCAGGATCTGCTGCCCGAGCACCCTTCTCTGTGGTGCTATCGTCGCCAGTGGCAGGGGCAAACCCTGATTGTGGTAGCAAACCTGAGCAGCGAAATTCTGGCCTGGCCGTCAAACGTTCTGAGCGGCGACGCGCAGGTGGTAATGAGTAACTATCCGACACCACAAGCCACCTCGCTTCGCCCGTTTGAAGCCGTCTGGTGGCGACAGGCGTAATTTCTGGCCGGGCGTTATCCACCGCCCGGCTTATTTTACTGTTTTTGTTGAATAATTAATCAGATTTTTCTCACGCGCATTTACAATCGCTGAAGCGCCCGCCGTTTGTACTCTCGTCTTTTTACTTTGTCCTGAATCAAAAAAAACGCAAACATGTTTGATGCAAATCACTATATGTAGCACTTAAAATGCATCCCGACCCAACATATTGTATTTATCGTCTACTATTCCAACAACAAGACGGCGACGACGCTGGCCGGAATTGTGGATAACAGGCGTTGGAAACGAGGGAAGTCTCTGGCCTGGTTGGCAATACGCCCGGTGCATACTTTTCTACCTCTGTGGATAACCTGTTTTTAAAAATGGAGTGATCATGACACCGCATGTGATGAAACGTGATGGCTGTAAAGTGCCGTTTAAATCAGAGCGCATCCAGGAAGCCATTCTGCGTGCAGCTAAAGCAGCGGGAGTCGATGACGCAGATTACTGCGCCACCGTCGCAGAAGTCGTTAGCAGCCAGATGAATGAACGCAGCCAGGTCGATATCAACGAGATCCAGACCGCCGTTGAGAACCAGCTGATGTCGGGCCCCTACAAGCAGCTGGCGCGTGCCTATATTGAGTACCGCCACGATCGCGACGTCCAGCGCGAGAAGCGCGGCCGCCTGAACCAGGAAATTCGTGGCCTGGTGGAGCAGACAAACTCGTCGCTGCTCAACGAAAACGCCAATAAAGACAGCAAAGTGATCCCGACCCAGCGCGATCTGCTGGCCGGTATCGTCGCGAAACACTATGCCCGTCAGCATCTGCTGCCGCGCGACGTGGTGTCTGCGCACGAGCGCGGTGAAATCCACTATCACGATCTCGACTACTCGCCGTTCTTCCCGATGTTCAACTGCATGCTCATCGACCTGAAGGGCATGCTGACCCACGGCTTTAAGATGGGTAACGCCGAGATTGAACCGCCAAAATCTATTTCCACCGCCACGGCCGTCACCGCGCAAATTATCGCTCAGGTCGCGAGCCACATTTATGGCGGCACTACCATCAACCGCATTGATGAAGTGCTGGCCCCGTTCGTGACGGCAAGCTTTAACAAGCATCGTAAAACGGCCGAAGAGTGGCAGATCCCGGACGCGGACGGCTATGCCCATTCCCGCACAGAAAAAGAGTGCTACGACGCCTTCCAGTCTCTGGAATACGAAGTGAACACGCTGCACACCGCCAACGGCCAGACGCCGTTTGTGACCTTCGGTTTTGGTCTGGGCACCAGCTGGGAATCACGCCTGATCCAGCAGTCCATCCTGCGTAACCGCATTTCCGGCCTCGGCAAAAACCGCAAAACCGCGGTGTTCCCGAAGCTGGTGTTCGCCATCCGCGACGGCCTGAATCACAAGTTTGGCGATCCGAACTACGACATCAAACAGCTGGCGCTGGAGTGCGCGAGCAAGCGCATGTATCCGGACATCCTGAACTACGATCAGGTGGTCAAAGTGACCGGGTCGTTTAAAACGCCTATGGGTTGCCGCAGCTTCCTCGGCGTGTACGAAGATGAAAACGGCGAGCAGATCCACGACGGGCGCAACAACCTGGGCGTCATCAGCCTGAACCTGCCGCGCATCGCGCTGGAAGCCAAAGGCAATGAGGCCGAATTCTGGAAACTGCTGGATGAACGCCTGCAGCTTGCGCGCAAAGCGCTGATGACCCGCATTGCCCGTCTGGAAGGGGTGAAGGCCCGCGTCGCGCCCATCCTCTATATGGAAGGGGCCTGCGGCGTGCGTCTGAAAGCGGACGATGACGTGTCCGAGATCTTCAAAAACGGCCGCGCGTCGATTTCGCTGGGCTATATCGGCATTCACGAAACCATCAACGCGCTGTTTGGCGACAAGCACGTGTACGACAGCGAAGCCCTGCGTGAAAAAGGCGTGGCGATTGTTCAGCGCCTGCGCGACGCGGTTGACCAGTGGAAAGACGAAACCGGCTACGGCTTTAGCCTTTACAGCACGCCGAGCGAGAACCTGTGCGACCGCTTCTGCCGCCTTGACGCCGCCGAGTTCGGCATCGTGGAAGGCGTGACCGACAAAGGTTACTACACCAACAGCTTCCACCTCGACGTGGAGAAAAAGGTGAACCCGTACGACAAGATCGACTTCGAAGCGGCGTATCCGCCGATCGCCAGCGGTGGGTTCATCTGCTACGGCGAGTACCCGAACATCCAGCATAACCTGAAGGCGCTGGAAGACGTGTGGGATTACAGCTATCAGCACGTGCCGTATTACGGAACCAACACGCCAATCGACGAGTGCTACGAGTGCGGCTTTACCGGTGAGTTTGAGTGTACGAGCAAAGGCTTCACCTGCCCGAAATGCGGCAACCACGACGCGGCCCGCGTCTCCGTGACCCGTCGCGTGTGCGGTTATCTCGGCAGCCCGGATGCCCGTCCGTTTAACGCCGGCAAGCAGGAAGAGGTTAAGCGCCGCGTGAAGCATTTAGGGAATGGGCAGATCGGGTAAGTTCTGCGCAGGGTTCTCCCCCTCACCCTACCCCTCTCCCTCAAGGGAGAGGGAACCGATCGAGCACATTGCTAAGCCTGACTCCGGTTTTCTCCCTCTCCCCGTGGGAGAGGGCTGGGGTGAGGGCATCAGGTTAACGCTATGAATTATCACCAGTACTACCCCGTCGACATCGTCAACGGTCCCGGCACCCGCTGCACTCTGTTCGTCTCAGGCTGCGTTCACGAATGCCCCGGCTGCTACAACAAAAGCACCTGGCGCCTGAACTCCGGCATGCCTTTTACCGCCGAGATGGAAGACCGAATCATCAACGACCTGAACGACACGCGCATTCACCGTCAGGGGATCTCACTTTCCGGCGGCGACCCCCTGCACCCGCAAAACGTGCCGGATATCATGAAGCTGGTAAAACGCATTCGCCGCGAGTGCGTGGGAAAAGATATCTGGGTCTGGACAGGCTATAAGCTGGATGAGCTGAACGCGCAGCAAAGGGAAGTGGTCGATCTGATTAACGTCCTGGTCGACGGCAAGTTCGTGCAGGATTTAAAAGACCCGGCGCTGATTTGGCGCGGAAGCAGTAACCAGGTTGTGCATCATCTGCGGTGATCGTTAGAGCCGTTTGTTAGCATCATGATAAACGGCTGATTTCTCTCTCTTACCGATAGCGATAACAAATACCGTTACAACGTTGTCCTGAACCTGATAGACCAAACGATAACCCTGCGCTCTGAGTTTTATTTTGTAGCAATCAGGTAGACCATGAAGGCGGGCCGATTCGCCCCTGGGGTTCACCAACACGTCCGCTAGTTTCTTCTTAAACTGGTCTTTTACAGTCTCCCCCAACTTGCTCCACTCCTTTAACGCCCTCGGGTCAAATTCCAGTTCATAAGTCATCCAGGCTAACCTTAATTCCCTTTTGCGGATTCGCTAGTCGCTCCCGGACTGCCTGTACCAGTTCATCTTCACTGTCGCTAATGGTGACCGTTTTCACCGGCATACGTCCCGTCTCCGCGACGTACTGAAACAGTAATCGCACGGCTTCCGTTGGGGTGATATTGAGTTTTTCCAGCACGGCATAAGCCTCGTTTTTGAGTTTGTCATCCAGACGGACGTTTAGCGTGGCCATTATGCCTCCAGCAAAATCGAATGTGTAATGCAGTTTAGCATTACATTCGCATTACATCGAATTATGGATAACGCCTCTCAAAACCGACTCAAACTCTCCATCGCCACCGCCTTAAACTCGGCAAAATCTCCGCAGCTACACAGCCGCGACATCGCCCGTTCACGCAGGAAGGTGACGAAAATATCGTAAATCGCCATCGCCTCTTCGTATTCGCTTTTGCTGATGGCGAGCAGGAAGATGACGTGCGCGGTTTCATCGCCCCACTGAATGCCCTGCGGCGCCAGCACGGTATAGACCACCGTTTTCTGCGCCAGCAGGCCGAGGGAGTGCGGCAGCGCAATGCCGTCGCCGAGCATGGTGCTGACGATGGCCTCACGCTCGATAACCGATTCCAGGAACTCCGCCCCGACGTAGCCTTCGCCTTCAAGCTGCTCGCACAGCTCGCGGAACAGCGTTTGCTGGTCAACGGGCGTGTCGATGATACGGAAATGGGCGGCGTCGAAGTATTTATCCAGCATCCACGGGCGGGTGCGGTCCACCAGCACCAGCTTGCCGATCTGCTCCAGCTGATAGTCGGTCGGGAACGGGGCGATCATTACCACCGGCTTAGACTTTTCGCTCACGCGGGCGGTGGATATGACAAAGTCTTCGCCGATGGATTCGGCCAGCTCGTACTCGCGCAGGGTGAGCGTGCGCGTGACCTCAATTTGCGGATATTTACGCTGCAGCACCGCTTCAATCATGCGGACCATAGCATTACCGGCGTCGCACACCAGCAGCACGCGCGGCTGGCGCTGGTAGCCAATGTTGTAGTGGCGCTCCAGCCCGACGCCAATATGCAGCACCAGGAAGCCAATCTCGTTTTCGCTGATCACATACGGCGTGTATTTGCCCCAGCTCGACACCGCCGCCAGGGTCATATCCCAGGCCATCGGGTAGTGCTGCTTAATGTTATCCAGCAGCGGGTTGGGGATCATGATTTGATACCGCACGCGGGTGATCATGGTTTTGATGTGCGTGAGCAGGTCCGCGTGCAGCTGCTCGTCGCTGAGCAGGTTGTAGTTATAGTGGGTGTTGATATAGCGCAGGATGTAGTTGACCAGCGCCTCGTCGTCGTCGGCATTGATGGCGCTCGGGGCAATCTCCTGGATCTGCCGCGCCGCAATGTGCACGCAGAGCCAGCTCTCCTCCGAAGGTGAAAGCGCTTTGCCCGCCAGCTGCTGGATAGTGACGGCGATATCCTTCGCCGCCTCGCGCACGTTCTCTTCCACGTCTTCGGCGTGGAATTCCGGCAGCGGATAGCCCTCGCTGATGCGGCGCACCGACACCGCGCAGTACAGGCGCAGGAACAGCTCGCCTTCGTCGGTCAGGCGGATGTGGTGACGCGTCAGCGCGTCGTGCAGCACGGGCACCATCTGTTCCGCTACGCCCGCATTCAGCGCAACGTCCGTCACCAGCGGGTTCAGGCTGTCCTGCTGCGCCAGCTCCCAGAGAAGATCGGTGAGGCAGGCCCGGGTCGCCATCTCGCTGCCAAACAGCTTCATGCCGTGACGCGGGCGGGTTTCCAGCGTCAGGTGATAGCGATGGAACCACTCGCGGACCTCCACCATGTCGCTTTGCAGCGTGGCGCGGCTGACGAACCACTCGTCCGCCAGATCTTCCAGCTTGAGAGAGAATGCGGAAGTGAGAAAACGCACCACCAGATAATGCACGCGCTCGGGCCCGGTCCGGGGAATGCGCAGCGCGCGCGGGTGGGATGCCTGCAATTGCTGATAACGTTCAGCGTCGTCGATTTTGAGCTGATAGCCGTTGCCGCGGCTCAGAATAAACTGCGCGCCGTGGCTTGCCAGCAACGCGTTCAGGGCGGTGATATCGGCACGGACGGTTCGCGTGGAGACCGACAGCCGCTGCGCCAGCTCGTCCTGCGGCAGCGTCTCGTTTTGCAACAGGTCGAAAAGTTGCGCTAAACGTTGGTTCGGGAATCGCACGTCGTTGTCCTCTTACGGCTTAGGGTGAAATGACCATCTGGGATGGGCTGCCGACCGGGGTATAGTCCGGCTCGAAGCTGAGTTTGCCGTCCTGCGCCACGCGGAAACGGGTAATGTTGTCGCTGCGCTGGTTCATGACGTACAGCCAGCGCCCCTGCTTATCAAGCGTCAGGGTGCGCGGGTAATCCCCCCGCGTCCACACGTCGTCCCGATGGATCAGCGTGCCATCCGCCGTTACGGTAAAGTGCGCGATGCTGTTATGCAAACGATTAGCCACATACAGCTGCTTGCCGTCGGCGCTTAACGCCAGCCCTGCGGCAAAACTGGTGCCTTTGTAACCTTCCGGCAGCGCGGAAACCGTTTTGCCCTCTTGCAGCGTGCCGTTTGCCGTCACGGCATAATGGGTCAGCGTAGACGCCTCTTCGTTAATCAGCCACAGGCCATCCCCTTTTGGCGTAAAGACAAAATGGCGCGGCCCGGCGCCTTTTGAGGAAGCGCTGATAAACGGCGGATCGTTCGGGGTTAACTTCCCTGTTCGATCGTCAAAACGGTACTGGTAGAGGCGATCCAGCCCCAGATCGGTAGAAAATACGTATTTCCCGCTCGGATCGGCGGCGATCATGTGCGCATGGGGGCCGTTGTGATCGCTGATGGCAAAGCTGCCCTCCGCAGCCGCTTCTGGCTTCGCCGCGCCCGCTTCGCCTTGATCCTGATGAGTGTCCGTGGCCTCACCCAGGCTGCCGTCTGTGTTGACCGGCAAAACGGCAATCGATCCGCTGACGTAGTTCGCCACCAGCAGATGCTTGCCGTTCGGCGTCAGGGAAAGATACACCGGCCCGGCACCGCCGGACGCCACCTGATTCAACTCGCTCAGCGCGCCGTTATCCCCCACCCGCAGCGCCTGCACCACGCCCTGCTCCACTTCGCTTGCCAGATACAGCGTTTTGCCGTCGTGAGAGGCGGCCAGCTGCGCGGCGTTGGGCAATGTGCTCACCAGCGTTTTGTTGCCGAGCGCGCCGGTTTGCGGATCGACGGTAAAGCGGTACAGCCCTTCACCGTTGGGGTTGTAGGTGCCGACCCAGGCGTACTGGGTTTGAGCGACGGCAGTGGTGGCAAGCAGAGAGAGTGAAGCGACGAGCAGGTTACGGGTGTGCATGGCGGCTCCTTCGGGTGTGTGCGGTGTTTGCCCCCTCACCCTAACCCTCTCCCCAAAGGGGAGAGGGGACGATGACACCCTCTCCCCTTTGGGGAGAGGGCTGGGGTGAGGGGTGTTGTTTTTGCTACTTAACCAGCTTCTTCGTCATCGCCAGCAGCGTACGCACGTCTTCCGGGCGCGTGTCGCCGCTGGCTTTGTCGATAATTGAGCTGTAGATATGCGGGATGATTTTGCTCACGCCCGCGTCGAGGGCGATCTGCAGGATCTCCTCGTAGTTTTCCAGATCGATACCTCCGGTTGGCTCCAGCCAGAAGTCGTGACGGGCGCAGGCTTCCGCCACCGCTTTGTACTCGTCACGGCACTTCAGGCCGCCCATCGGGAAGTATTTGATGGAGCTGCCGCCGAAATCCTTCAGCAGGGCAATCGCGGTTTCAACCGGCACGATGCCGTCAGGCGCGTTGCTGCTCAGCGGGCCGGTGGAGATTTTGACCATCCCGACGGTGCCGGTCGGCGAGACCAGACCGTTAACCACCGATTCATTCTGCCCCAGCAGCGCGCGGCTGGTGGCTACGCCGGTGAACACCTGGTTGACGTGCTGCGGCTGGACCTGACGGGAAATTTCACTCACCATCGCCGACTGGTTCGGATCGCCCGCGCCCAGCCCAACGGAGAGCGCGTTATCAATCAGCGCGGCATATTCACGCATATCGGCAACGGCGCTCGCCACGTCCGGGTAATTTTTGGAGAGCACGCCCACCAGCACGTGACCTTCCGCCGCCTCGTAAATGGCGCTGGCGTTGGCTTTCGATCCTGCCAGCACGTTCAGGCAGACGCGGTCACGGTAAAAATTGGGGGTCAGTTTCATGCTTTTTTCTCCTGTCCTAATACTTCGCTAATGCGGCGGTATACGATGTTCAGCTGGTCAGCATTCACGCTGCGCACGTCCGCTTCGATAATCCCTTCGTTGGCCTTGTAGCCACGGAAGTAAATGGCGTATTCGCCCTGCTTCAGCTTCGCCACCAGATCGCCGGTGCCGACGCCGGTTGTCGCTTCGTCAAACTTAATCTCGGTGCGCGCGATGTCGCGGCCGGCGCTGTCCCAGACCACGCGCGCGGTGACGCCGTTCAGGGTGTTGAGCGCGTCGATAAACGGCGTCATCTTCGCCACCATCTCGGCCCCGCTCTCTTTGGTCGCCGTCAGGTAGTGTTCGATGGCGCAGGTCAGGCCAAGAATACCTTCTTTACCGACCTTCATCGCGCGACCAATGCCCGCCGTCTGGCGCTTCACCCACTCAACGTACTGGGTTTTGCCGATCACCAGCCCGCTGGTTGGCCCTTCGATCGCCTTCGCGCCGCTGTAGATCACCAGATCGGCGCCGGAGCGGTAGTAGGCGTGCAGATCTTCCTCCGCCGCCGCATCGACGATCAGCGGGAGATCGTGCTTGCGCGCCACCACCGCCGCCTGCTCGACGCTGAGCATGCTTTTCTGCACGCAGTGGTGCGATTTGATGTAGAGGATCGCCGCCGTGCGCGAAGTGATCGCCGCCGCCAGCTGATCGGCGGAGCATTCGTTGGCGTAGCCCGCTTCCACCAGCTTGCCGCCGCCCAGCGCGACCATGGTGCCCACCGGCGCGCCAAAGTTCACGTTGTGGCCTTTCGGCAGGACGATTTCGTTGTTCTCAATCGGGGTCACGTGCAGGTTTTCCAGCAGCCAGTCGCTGTCTTTCACCAGCACCGCCGCCACGGACTGGGCAATGCCCGCCGACGCGCAGGAGACGACCGTCGCGCCTTCCACGTCCAGCAGCTTCGCGATGTATTCCCCGGTTTTGTTGACCAGATCCTTCATCTCGAAATAGTGATTCATGCCGTCCATCGCCGCCTGCACCACTTCCGGGCGCGGGGTGGAGACGCCCAGCGCCGTCATGCGGCCGGAGGTGTTGATCACCTGCTTTAAGTTGTACTTCTCATAAATCGAAGGCATGTTCCGTGCTCCCTTGTTCGGTCATGTAGCCCTTGCCCGCGCGGATCGCGGCAAGCGGCACCAGAATGTGTTCAGCCTGCAGGCTGTCGTTTTCAGCATCCGTCAGCACCGTCGGCTGGCGTTTAATCGTGAACAGCGTCAGGTCGGCGTCGAGGCCAGGCTGGATGCGGCCCTTGCGCGTCAGGCGCAGGCCGTCGGCGGCGTTGGCGGTCACGCAGTCAATCACCTGCGGCAATGACATGCCGATGGCGAGAAACTTCGACATCACGCTTGCCAGCGAGCCGACCGGGCCGTTGATGCGGTTGCGACAGTAGATATCCGAGCTGATGGTGTGCGGCAGAATGCCCATCGCGATGGCGCGTTTTGCCACCTCAAAGCTGAAGCTCGCCGTGCCGTGGCCGACGTCCAGGCGCACGCCGCGCTTCAGGGCAGAGGTGATGGAGGCGCGCAGCTCGCCGGATGGCGTCAGAATGCGGTTTGGCTTGCCGTTGTAGCAGTGGGTGATGATGTCGCCGGAGCTCAGCAGTTCGGCAATTTCGTCGAGGTTCGGCGGGTTGTTACCGATATGCACCATCAGCGGCAGGTCGCCGTTCTCTTTCTGAATGGCCTTGGCGCGCTCCAGCGGCGTTATGCCGTTTTCACCGACCACGCTGCTGCTCATGCGCGCCTTCAGGCCGACGATAAAATCGGGGTGGCGCTTCACCGCCTGCTGCACTGCGCTGGCGTCAACGTTCGCCATGTTGGCCAGCTCGTTCTGGGCAATAAGCCCCACGCGGGAGATGTTCAGCAGGGCAAAGACTTCGGTGGAGGCTCTGCGGGTGATGTCGTAGAAATCGTCCACGTCGTCGGCGCCGGTGCTGCCCGCGTCCACCACGGTGGTTACGCCGGTGGCAATGCCCACGCTGTCGGGTTCATCGTGGTAAATCGGGGAGTTCGGGTAGCAGTGAACGTGGGAATCAATCCAGCCTGCGCTGACGAACACGTCGCCGTTCAGCTCGACCGTTTTACGAGCGGGAGCATCAATCTCGCCCAGCGCCGCGATTTTCCCGTCCTGAATGGCGATATCGGTCAGGGTATCGTCGGCAAGGCGCGCACGGCGCAGGAGTAAATCAAACATGAGGATCTCCTGATAAGGCGGGCGCCTGAGCGCCCGCGGGTATTAAAGGGCGACCGGGAACAGCCAGCCCAACAGCATTGCACCGAGGATCGCACCGCCGGTAATCGGCTTCTGCCAGATGTAGAACAGCAGCGCGCCCAGCAGGGAACCGACGCCGATCGGGATGGAGGCGGTCATGGCGCTGAGGATAATCAACGGCCCGAGGAAGCGGCCGGAGGCGTTACCCGCGCCCATCATCACGTCTGCACCGTAGGTGGAGTTGCTCTGGTTGATGGTGAACTTACGCGCCAGGATGATGACGTAGCCAATCGCCAGACCAATCACCAGGCCGGTGATCAGCGCGGCAATGAAGTTGGTCACCGGGAACATGATGCCCGCGCCCAGCAGCAGCGCCGGAACGCCGAGGCCCACGCCGGTCTGGATGGCTCCGCCGATATCAAGAATACCGACCAGCGACCCTTCGATAATTCGGGCGAACAGGAAGCTCGCGCCGAACGCCGCGACCGCGCCGTAGACGCCGGTATCCATTCCCGCTTTCAGCATCGCCACGAAGGCCACTTCGTTAAACGCGCCGATGCCGTAGAGGTAGTACATGTGCGTCCCGGCGAAGACGCCGGAGGAGAGCAGGCCAACGAAGATCGGGAACGACCAGTCGGCATACCAAAAACCTTTATTCTGTTCCATTTAGAGGCTCCTGTTATTTACCGCTGAGCGAGTTGTGGATCATGTCGAGCCAGTTCGGCACCGTCAGATGGAAGGATTCGATCATCTTCATGTCGAAGCCGCGGAAGAAGCCGCTCAGCACGAACAGGGCAACAATGGCCGCCATCATCACTTTGGTGACGTGGTTCCAGCCGCTCTCTTCTACGCCTTTACCGATCAGGATACCCAGCACCAGGCCCGGTACGGCGTTACCCATGATCAGCTGCGCTGCGCCGCCGAACACGGTGGCCCAGAAGCCGGATTTTTTACCCGCGTCGATGGCCGCCAGCCAGAAGATCACCGGCATCACGGTGTTCACCAGCAGGTTTGCCGCAGGCACCAGCACCTTCACGGCGGTGACCTGAAGCGCTGCCGGCACGGAGGAGGCGGTCAGGTTCAGGAAGGTCACGACGATCATGCCGATCACGCCGCAGGCAATCGCCATTTTGCGCGGGTCGTGCAGCGTTTCGCCGACATTACGGTTTTTGATCATCAGTGCAGCAGCACCCCAGTTCGGGATGATGCGGTGGTCAACGTCCTGTGTGAAGGCACCTGCGGCCACGGAAGAGGCCCAGGCGTTAAAGAAGAAGCCTAACCCAAAGGAGAAGTGGGATGCCGGATCCCCTTCACAGGAGTTCAGCTCCCCCAACGTACGAAACGCGCCCATACCCTGAGTGGTAGGCGCATGAAACATGCGTGCAGCCCCGGCTCCCACACCGACGCCAACGAGGCCGCCAATGATGAGCGATTTTATTAATATAATTAAGAACATCAGTCTGCCCTTTTATGAATAATCAGCGTTGCGTGACGAAATCCACCTGGTCAAGATTGATGGCGGTCACGTTGACGGTCACATCCAGCTCCACGCTGTAGGTGCGTCTTTCCCGGCGCAGAAAGAAGAACAGAAACGCTTCTTTACGCACCGCTTCTTGCGCCTGAACAACCTGCACATCCTGTGGCTCAATACGCAGTAAGATATGCGGTGAGGCTTTCATCACCGCGGCCTGAACGTGGTTGAGCGCGTCGGCAAAGGCGCGCGCTTTGGCGTCGCCTTTCCCCTTCACTCTCACCGTGGTTGTGAACTGTTCTTTCATGCTTATGCGCCGTATTTCTTCTGCCACGCCTGCACCAGACGCTCGCCCAGCTCTTCTTTATCCATAAAGCCAAAGCCCAGCACGTTGCAGCCTTCGTTGATGGCGGTTACGCCCTCTTCCACGGAACGCATCCCGTATTTGGCCTTGTAGCCATATTTGGTTTGGGCAGTGATGGCACCCGCGCCGCCGCTGCCGCAGAAGGAGATGCCGAAGGTGGCGTTTTCCGCTTTCATCATGTCGCCCAGCTTCATATCCGCGGCCATGCCCGGCACAACCACCGCGCGTCCACCTGCTTTTTCCACACCGGCAGCCACTTTCTGACCTTTGCCCAAGCGATCGCCAATCACGACTGTAATCTGTTCCATGTGTTGCTCCTTAAAGGTTGTCTTTCGCGACTTCGAAGTGAACGGAGAGCAGCCAGGCTTCTTCATCAGGAAGGTTGCCGAACTGCGCTACCACTTCACGGGCAAGTTGCATTGAATCGGGTGAAATTTCGTCGAACAGCTCCGCTTCAACCTCCGGCAGCGGCTCGCCGGTCACGGACCGGTGCGCCATCGCACGAACGTGGGAGGTCAGCATCTGCTCCTGCACTGCATTAGGGATGATGTCGTGTCTGGCCAGCAGGGCATAAACCTGCTGCAGCATGGTGTTCGCGAGCTGCTCTGTTTGCTCCGCCTGTTCCCCAACGTCGTTCATTACCGCTCCGTTAATCACTGGTCTTACCCCGTTAATGGCTCTGGAATAAAACTAACGTTGCAGGGGAATTGTTTGTAGCGAGTTGTTTTCCACTTCGAAGTGGAAAGGCGAGCCGCAGCAGTGATCTGTGCCACATAAATACGGTGAATCTGGATAAATCGCTGTATTTACGTGATGAATGTCACGCTATTAAACGGGCGTTAACAGGTAATCAGAGTCGAAAAGTTTCCGAGCAGGCTCGTAGAAATGTGACGTGGATAAGGTTTTCTTATGGGGATTCGCTAGAGTGGCTGCGGGTGCTTGAGACTGACCGTCTCATGCATGGGACGGAAAGTGGAAAGCCCCAACCTGAATTTAAATCAGGGCGGGGCCGTAAACGACACGTCCAACCGTGGAGTTCGCTACCTCGCCCGCTTTACAGCAAGGAGGCATCCATGAAACGCCAAAATCCAGGCACTGGAGTTTTGATGATTATTGCTTTGACAATAATCATCTTAACGCTGGTGACGCGGAAAACACTGTGCGAGATCAGTTTTCGAAACGATTCTTTTGCAGTGACAGCGAGGATGGATTGTCGCTCCGGTAAGTAGGGAGCAAGCATGCGCGGGGGTACAGAGCGTGCCCCCGCACACGGAGAAAGGACGTACAGCTCAGGCACCCAATTAACGATATTTTTTGTGGTAGGTGTTGCGCGTAGCCACGAACTGGTCGGCTGCCGCCTGGGCTTCCTTCACTTTGCCTTCGTTAGCCAGCTTCAGCGCGCCGTCGATCTGGCCAACCAGCACGTCAAAGCCGTGGCGATAGTCCTTCATCTCGGCGCTGTCTGCCGCTTTGCTTTCCAGCTTCGGAGGGGTCGCTTTTTGCGCGTCCAGCGCCGCTTCACGCATCTTCGTCAATGCGTCTTTCATCTCCGCCGCATTGTCGGTTTTTTGCACTACCTTCAGGTTTTCACTGAGGATGTCCATGTTGTCTTCAAGATCGGCGGCAAACGCAGACGAGCCAAGAACCAGCGTTGAAGCTGCGACGATCGCTAACAGGTGTTTACGCATTGCTCACTTCCTTTTTTATTATTAACAAAACGCTAAATCTATTGTCCGGCGATTTTCATCTCCGGAAGTAACACAGAACCACACTGTATATTGCTACGTGTTTCAATATCGTTACCGACCGTAACGATGTTGCGCCACATGTCCTTCAGGTTGCCGGCGATGGTGATTTCGCTCACAGGATACTGAATTTCGCCGTTTTCAACCCAGAAGCCCGCCGCACCGCGCGAGTAGTCGCCGGTGATGCCGCTTACGCCCTGGCCCATCAGTTCCGTGACGACCAGGCCGGTGCCCATCTCTTTCAGCATCTGCTCGAAGTTCAGGCCCTGCCCTTCAATGCGCCAGTTATGAATGCCGCCCGCATGCCCGGTGCTTTTCAGCCCCAGCTTGCGCGCAGAGTAGTTGGTCAGCAGCCACTGGGTCAGAATACCGTCTTTGATGATATCGCGACGTTCGGTGCGCACGCCTTCGCTGTCGAACGGCGTGGAGGCCAGCCCTTTCAGCAGGTGCGGATGCTCTTCAATCGTCAGCCATTCCGGCAGGATCTGTTTGCCCAGCGAGTCGAGCAGGAAGGTCGATTTACGGTACACCGAGCCGCCCGCGATCGCGCCGACCAGATGGCCAAACAGGCCGGTCGCCACTTCGTTGGCAAAAATGACCGGGGCCTTCATGGTGGAGAGTTTGCGCGGCGACAGGCGAGACAGCGTGCGCTCGGCACACTCTTTACCGACCCACTCAGGAGACTGCAAATCCCCCAGCGCGCGGCCAATGGTGTACGCGTAGTCACGCTCCATGTCGCCGTTCTCTTCGGCGATGACGCAGCTGGAGAGCGAGTGGCGCGTTGAGCAGTAGCCCTGCAGCATGCCGTGGCTGTTGCCGAAGACTTTGATGCCGTAGTGGCTGTTGAAGCTGCCGCCTTCGGTATTGGTGATGCGCTTATCAGCCTGCAGGGAAGCCTGCTCGGCACGCGCGGCCATCTCTATCGCTTCGTCCGGGGTTACTTCCGCAGGGTGGAAAAGATCGAGATCCGGGGCATCGAAGGCCAGCAGATCTTTATCCGCTACGCCTGCGTAAGGGTCCGGGGAGGTGTAACGGGCGATATCCAGCGCCGCCTGCACCGTACGGGCAATGGCATCCGGGCTGAGATCGGTGGATGACGCGCTGCCTTTGCGATTCTGGTGATATACCGTGATCCCAAGCGCGCCATCGCTGTTGAATTCGACATTTTCCACTTCGCCATAGCGGGTGCTCACGCTGATGCCGGTAGTTTTGCTGACCGCCACTTCGGCACCATCTGATTTTTCTGAAGCAAGCATCAGCGCGGTGGAGACGGCTTCTTCCAGAATCTTACGCTGCGCTTCAACTTGTGAGGTTACTTTCATCGCAAATGCCATACTGTAAGAGAGAGTTAACTGAAGTCTAACAGAGAACCGTTTTTCAGTGCGCGTCTTAACTGGTAACATTAGCCTCTTTTTTTAAGGAGCCTGACATGACTAAGCAGCCCGAAGACTGGCTCGACGACGTTCCCGGTGATGACATCGAAGACGAAGATGATGAGATCATCTGGGTCAGTAAAAGTGAAATTAAACGTGACGCCGAAGAGTTAAAACAGCTTGGCGCAGAAATGGTAGAACTGGGTAAAAACGCGCTGGACAAGATCCCGCTCGACCAGGATCTGCGCGATGCCATTGAACTGGCACAGAAAATCAAGAAAGAAGGCCGTCGTCGCCAGCTTCAGCTCATCGGGAAAATGCTGCGTCAGCGCGACGTAGATCCGATCCGCCAGGCGCTGGACAAGCTGAAAAACCGCCACAACCAGCAGGTTGCGTTTTTCCATAAGCTTGAGCAGATCCGCGATCGTCTGATTGAAGAAGGCGATGATGCCGTACCTGAAGTGCTGAACCTGTGGCCGGATGCCGACCGCCAGCAGCTGCGTTCATTGATCCGCAACGCGAAGAAAGAGAAAGAAGGGAATAAGCCGCCGAAGTCCGCGCGCCTGATTTTCCAGTATCTGCGCGAGCTGTCTGAGAACGAAGAGTAACCCCTCACCCTAACCCTCTCCCCAAAGGGGAGAGGGGACTTTTATACCGCTACTCTGCGGCCGCTTCCGCTTTCTTCGCCAGACCGTCCAGCAGCTTCTGATGGATGCCACCGAACCCGCCGTTGCTCATCACCAGAATGTGGTCGCCAGGCTGTGCGGCTTTCACCACCATATCCGCTAAGACATCCACGTCCGCGCTCCAGTGCGCAGGCTGAATGCAGGCGTCGGCGACTTCCGCCACCTGCCACGGAATATGCTGCGGCTGCAGCAGGAAGACCTCGTCGGCACGTCCTAACGACGGCGCGAGATCGTCTTTGCAGATGCCCATTTTCATGGTGTTAGATCGCGGCTCCAGCACCGCAAGAATGCGCGCAGTGCCGCCCACTTTACCGCGCAGGGCGGCAAGCGTGGCCAGAATAGCCGTTGGGTGGTGCGCGAAATCGTCATACACGGTCACACCGTGGGCTTCACCGCGCAGTTCCAGACGGCGACGGGCATTGATAAACGAGCCCAGCGCATTGGCCGCATCCGCAGGCAGCACGCCCACGTGACGCGCGGCGGCAATCGCCATCAGGCCGTTGTGCATGTTGTGCTCGCCCACCAGGCCCCACTTCACCTCACCCACTTTCTCGCCGTCGAGCAGCACTTCCCACTCGGAGGCATCCGCGTTGAGTTTTTTCGCCTGCCAGTGGCCCTGCTCGCCCACCAGCTCCTGCTCGCTCCAGCAGCCCATCGCCATCGTCTGCTTCAGGTTGATGTCATTCTCCGGCAGGATGATGCGGCCCTGACCCGGCACGATGCGCACCAGGTGGTGGAACTGTTTCTGGATGGCTTTCAGGTCGTCAAAAATATCCGCATGATCGAACTCAAGATTGTTGAGGATCAGCGTGCGCGGGCAGTAATGGACGAACTTGGATCGTTTGTCGAAGAACGCGCAGTCGTACTCGTCGGCTTCGATCACGAAGAACGGGCTATCGCCCAGGCGTGCAGAAACGTCGAAATTACCCGGGACGCCGCCGATCACAAAGCCCGGCTTGTAGCCGCAGGCTTCGAGGATCCAGGTTGCCATCCCGGCAGTGGTGGTTTTGCCGTGCGTGCCGGCTACGGCAACAACCCAGCGGTCGCGCAGGACGAAATCATGCAGCCACTGCGGGCCAGACATGAACGGAATATTACGTTCCAGCACCGCTTCAACGCACGGATTACCGCGGGTCATGGCGTTACCGATAATCACCAGATCCGGCTGTGGATCAAGCTGGCTGGCATCGTATCCCTGAATAAGAGAGATACCCTGCTTCTCCAGAAGCGTGCTCATCGGCGGATACACATTGGCGTCCGAACCTGTCACCTCATGGCCAAGAGAACGCGCCAGCATTGCCAGCCCGCCCATGAAAGTGCCACAAATCCCCAATATATGAATGCGCATACGTCACTATCCTTCTTCAATGTGGCGCACATTTTACTCACATGTCAGCGGCAGTAAAACGCATTTCAGGAAATTCCGTATCCTGCTGGCGCGATTCACCTCTGCGCTAATATTTGAATGTTTGTTAAGATTGTTGGGCTTTAGTCGTTTTAGTGAACATACGATCGCTCTACTCACATAAGATGCAGGGAAAGTGTTATGAAAACGTTAGGTGAATTTATTGTCGAAAAGCAGCACGAGTTCTCTCATGCTACCGGTGAACTCACTGCTTTGCTGTCGGCAATAAAGCTGGGCGCTAAGATCATCCACCGCGATATCAACAAGGCCGGACTGGTCGATATCCTGGGTGCCAGCGGTGCCGAGAACGTTCAGGGCGAGGTTCAACAGAAGCTCGACCTGTTCGCAAATGAAAAACTGAAAGCTGCACTGCGCGCGCGCGACATCGTTGCGGGTATCGCCTCGGAAGAAGAAGATGAAATTGTCGTTTTCGAAGGGTGCGAACACGCAAAATACGTTGTTCTGATGGACCCTCTCGACGGCTCCTCCAACATCGACGTGAACGTCTCTGTTGGCACCATTTTCTCCATCTACCGCCGCGTCACGCCGGTTGGCACACCGGTAACGGAAGAAGATTTCCTCCAGCCGGGCAGCAAGCAGGTTGCGGCGGGCTATGTGGTGTATGGCTCATCCACCATGCTGGTCTACACGACCGGCTGCGGCGTTCACGCCTTTACCTACGATCCGTCGCTGGGCGTTTTCTGCCTGAGCCAGGAACGTATGCGCTTCCCGCAGAAGGGCAACACTTACTCCATTAACGAAGGTAACTACATCCGCTTCCCGAACGGCGTGAAGAAGTACATCAAATTCTGCCAGGAAGAAGACAAAGCCACGCAGCGCCCGTACACCTCGCGCTACATCGGCTCTCTGGTTGCAGACTTCCACCGCAACCTGCTGAAGGGCGGCATTTACCTCTACCCAAGCACCGCCAGCCACCCGGACGGCAAGCTGCGTCTGCTGTATGAATGCAACCCAATGGCGTTCCTGGCCGAGCAGGCGGGCGGCAAGGCGAGCGACGGTAAAGAGCGTATCCTGGACATCGTGCCGGAAAGCCTGCACCAGCGTCGTTCGTTCTTCGTGGGCAATGACCATATGGTTGAAGATGTTGAACGTCTGATCCGCGAGTATCCGGACGCGTAACGCACCTTTCAGGGGAGCCACTTCGGCTCCCCAACTCATTTATATATTTTACCGTATAAGTGTTTATAAAAAACGCGCTTTAACATTCATCACTGCTCCTGCATTATTTCCATAACAGTTTGACCGTTATTTCGTGGAGCATCACGTCGTGATAAATAATTATTCTCGTGCCAATACCGGCATTGATTTAAATCTTATTCCTGTTTTTATTGAAGTGGTCCGCTGCGGCAGCATGGCGAAGGCGTCGGTACGCCTGGAGATGTCTCGCCCGGCGGTGAGCCTGGCGTTAAAGCGGTTTAATCAGCTGTTTGATGAGCCGCTGTTTTTCCGTAAAGGTTTATTTCTTGAACCGACCGAGAAAGCTTTAGCGCTCACCTGTTCTCTGGAAATATTAATCGGTAATATTCACGATAATATGCGTGAAGCGAATTCAGGGAAAAATAAAACCCTGGCACAGCCTGTACCAGGGCCGGAGATATTTATCCCGCAGTCTGAACCGTCAGCTTAAATGATGACATGGCTTCCATCAGCTCCCGCGACTGCTCTTCCAGCGAGCGCGTCGCGGCGGAAGATTGCTGAACCAGCGCCGCGTTTTGCTGGGCGGTTTCATCCATCTGGTTCACCGCAATATTCACCTGCTCAATACCGCGGCTCTGCTCCTGAGACGCGGTCGCAATTTCGCGCATCAGCCTGGTCATACGCATCACTTCCGTTGCAATTTCGTCCATCGTTTCGCCAGCCTGCTGCGCCAGCTCGCTGCCCTCATTCACGTGGGTTTGCGAATCGCTAATAAGCGAACGGATCTCTTTTGCGGCATCGGCGCTGCGGCTGGCCAGGTTACGTACTTCACCCGCCACAACGGCAAAACCGCGCCCCTGCTCGCCCGCGCGCGCCGCTTCCACGGAGGCGTTAAGCGCCAGAATATTGGTCTGGAACGCAATGCCGTCAATCACGCTCAGGATGTCGGCGATACGCGCCGAGCTGCCTGAGATATCGCGCATTTTTTCAATTACGTAGCAGACCATCTCGCTGCCGTGGTCGGCAGTATCGGACACGGATTTCGCCATCTGGTGCGCCTGCTCCGCGTTATCGGCATTGAGCTTCACCGTGGCGGTAATCTCTTCCATGCTGGCTGCCGTCTGCTCCAGCGACGTCGCGTTGGATTCCGTGCGCTGGGCAAGGTGCATGTTCCCCGCCGTCAGCTCGCGGCTGCCGACATCAATTTGCGAGCTGGCATCGCGCACGCGCAAAACCGAGCCCATCAGCGACTGGCGCATCTCTTCAATGGCCGCGTTCAGGCGGTTGAATTCCTGGCTCGCCGGGGCGTTCAGCGTGTGGGTTAAATCGCCTGATGCCACGTGCTCAAGCTGGGAAATCGATGCCGAGAGCGGCTTGAGGAGCATGTGACGCAGCACCAGCCAGGCCAGGACGATAATCCCCGCCGTCAGCAGCGCCGCCACGACGATCAGGATCAGCACCCGCGTTTTGCTCGCCTGCACCGCGCTAACTTCCGCTTTCCCGCGCGCTTCGCTCCACGCCTGGAACGCCTGCATGTCGTTGTCAAACTGCTTCGCGACCGGGATCAGCGTATTCTCCAGCAGATCGTAATAACCGTCGGCGCTCTGGTCGTTAAGCGCTTTCAGCATCGGGTTGATCCCCTGCTGGTTGTACGCCGCCAGACTCTTCGCCACGTTATCCAGCAGCTTTTGTCCCTGCTCGTCAGCCACGCCGCCGTCGATCACGCCCTTCAGCGTTTTCTGAGCCAACGCGACTTCCTGATTGATGTTTTTTACCGATTTGGATGCATCGTCCAGCAGACCGATTTCCATCATCCTGACGGCCTGGCCCGCCTCATTGCGCGCGCGCAGGATCAGGGTATAGCCAGAGTTAAGCTGCACCATCTGCTCACCCTGAAGGTGGTTGATGCGCTGGAGCGAACTGGAACTCTGCGTGAGGGCATAAATGCCGATGCCGCTGACAATCAGCAGCAGAAGGGTCATAACGGCCAGTAAAGAGAGCAAGCCGGTACGAATCGATAGCGTTTTAAGCATGATGTTATTTCCGGTAGCGAGATATTTCTTGGCGTAAAAGAAGAGTATCGGCTGCTACCGGAAAATGTTTAGTCTTTAAGCAAATTCATAGTGTTATAGCTTTGTTGCTGACGTGCTCACGCGCGTAACAGGCGAGCTTTGGCGGTTCTCCCAGAGCACCGTCAGGCCGCGCTGCAGGGCGATAAAGATAAACAGCAGAACGCCGATGGCGATCTTTGTCCACCACGAGCTGAGCGTGCCGTCGAAGTTAATGTAGGTCTGAATCAGCCCCTGGATCGCCACGCCGAACAGCGTGCCCAGCACCGTTCCCACGCCCCCGCTGAGCAGCGTGCCGCCAATCACGACGGAGGCAATCGCGTCCAGCTCCACCCCCACGCCCGCCAGCGCGTAACCGGCCTGGGTGTAAATTGAGAACACGATCCCCGCCAGCGTTGCCAGCCCGGTCGAGAGCATATAGATGCGGATGGTGGTGCTGCGGGTGGAAATGCCCATCAGGTTGGCCGAGGTGGCGCTACCGCCAATGGCGTAGACCTGATTGCCAAACCGGGTGCGGTGCGCCAGGAAGATCCCAATCACCACCACGCCCAGCATCAGCAGCCCCATCGCGCTCAGGCGACCGCCGCCGGGAATTTTCCACGCCAGGCTTGAGAGCGTGTCGTAGATCGGATGGTTAATCGGAATCGACTCCTCCGACACCAGATAGCTCACGCCGCGCAGGAAAAACATGCCCGCCAGAGTGATGATAAAGGCCGGAATTTTCAGCGCGTCGATCAGTAGCCCCATAAAAGCGCCGAACGCGCAGCCCATGACCAGCACCAGCGGGAATGCCACCAGCGGCGAGATGCCCCAGAACCCAATGGCTTTTGCGAGAAATACGCCGGTAAAGGCGATCACCGAGCCGACGGAGAGATCGATTCCGCCGGAGAGGATCACAAAGGTCATCCCGACGGCGATGATGCCCAGAAACGCGTTATCGGTCAGGATATTGCAAATCACGCGCGTGGAGGCAAAGCCGGGGAACTGCGTAAGGCAATACAGGTAGCCCAGCACAAACACGCCCAGCGTGATCATCAGCGGTAAATTACGTTTTATCATGGCCACGGATCCCCTTAATGATGCTGACAAAGCGCGGCGACTGAACGATCAGCACGCAGAGCACGACCACCGCTTTCACCACCTGGTTAAGCTCCGGCTGGAAGCCAGAGAGCAGAATGCCGGTGTTCATCCCCTGAATAATCAGCGCCCCTACTACGGAGAGCAGCAGGTTAAAGCGGCCCCCCATCAGCGATGCACCGCCAATGACCACCGCCAGAATGGCATCCAGCTCCAGCCAGAGTCCGGCGTTGTTGGCATCGGCGCCGCGAATATCCGCGGCGACAATAACCCCGGCAATCGCAGCGCAGACGCCGCTCAGCACGTAGGTCAGCATCACCATCAGCCGGGTATTCACCCCGGCGTTGCGCGCGGCGCGAATGTTAATCCCCACCGCTTCAATAAACATGCCGAGCGCCGTTTTGCGGGTAACAAGCCAGAACGCCAGCAGCGTCACCAGCGCAACGATCACCGGCGTCGGGAAGAAGAGAAAATTACCGCTGCCGATCCACGCCAGGCTCGGAGAGTTAAAGGTGACGATCTGCCCGGAGGTAATGAGCTGCGCCACGCCGCGTCCGGCCACCATCAGTATCAGCGTGGCGACAAAGGGCTGAATTTTGAGAACCGCCACCAGAATGCCGTTCCACAGCCCGGCCAGTACGCCTGACCCCAGCGCGGCCAGCAGCACGACAGGCAGACTATGTCCGGCCACGGTCATCGAGGCGGCGGTAGCGCCGGCGATGGCCATCACCGCGCCAACGGAGAGGTCAATCCCGCCGGTGGCAATCACCAGCGTCATGCCAATCGCCAGCAGCGCCACGGGGGCAGCGCGGTTTAAAATGTCTATCGGGCTGCCGAACAGGCGGCCATCCTGAATGATGATCTGGAAGAAATGCGGCGAGACCAGGCTATCCACCAGCAGCACCAGCAGCAGCGCAGCGATTTGCGGCGTGCCGGTCGGCCAGCTGAAGCGGCGCTTTGACTCGCCGGTTTGCGAAAGGGAACGGGGCATCACGATTAACTCCTTACGCCGCGATGGCATTCATGATTGCCGGAACGGACAGCTTATCCAGCGGGATCTCTGCCACCTGTTTGCGATCGCGCATGATGATGACGCGATCGGCATAGCCCACCAGCTCTTCCAGCTCGGACGAGATCACCAGCAGCGCCAGCCCGTCCGCACAGAGCGTCTCGATCAGTCGAATAATTTCGGCGTGCGCCCCCACGTCAATGCCGCGCGTGGGCTCGTCGAGGATCAGGAACTGCGGTTTGGTCAGCAGCCAGCGCGACAGCAGCACCTTCTGCTGGTTGCCGCCGGAGAGAAACTCGATGGGCTGTTCCGCGCTCGGCGTGCGGATGCCCAGCTGGCGGATAAAGCGCTCGGCAATGGCGTTCTGCTCTTTGCGGGGTATCGGGCGCAGCCAGCCGCGCTGCGCCTGCAGCGCCAGAATGATATTTTCCCGCACCGAGGCGGCGGCAATAATGCCGTCCGTTTTCCGGTCTTCCGGGCAGAAGCCGACGCCCAGACAGGAGGCCTGATGCGGCGACCGCAGGGTTTGCGGTTTGCCCTTGATCAGCGCGCTGCCGCTGTCGGCAGGCTTGATCCCGAAGATCACCTCGGCGGTTTCGGTGCGACCCGAGCCCAGCAGGCCCGCCAGCCCGACGATCTCGCCGGGACGGACCGCCAGGCTGAACGGCGAGATAACGCCTTTTTTGCCGTAATCGCTGAACGCGGCGACCGGTTTATCGCTCAGCAGCGTGCGGCCTGCGCGCTGAAGCGCGTTGGTTTCCAGCTCGCGGCCCAGCATCATTTTGACCAGCTCAATCTGCGGCAGCTCGCGGGTTTCGCGGCAGCCGACAAAGCTGCCGTTGCGCAGCACCGTGATTCGATCGCTCACCTCATACACCTGATCGAGGAAGTGGGTGACGAAGATCAGGCTTACGCCCCGATCGCGCAGATGGCGCATCAGGGTAAAGAGCATTTCCACTTCCTGGGTATCGAGGCTGGCGGTGGGTTCGTCGAGGATCAGCACTTTGGCCGAGAGATCGATGGCGCGGCAAATGGCGACGATCTGCTGCATCGCCACGGAAAAGCGGTTCAGCGGCTCGCGGACGTCGAGGGAGAAGCCGTACGATTCCATCAGCTTTGTCGCCCGCGCCTCCATCTCTTTGCGGCGCAGCAGGCCAAAACGGCGTGGCTCACGGCCAATAAACAGGTTGTCCGCCACCGACATGTTCGGCAGCAGGTTCACTTCCTGGTACACCGTCCCGATCCCCAGCTGCTGGGCGTGGGCGGTATTTTTTGGCGAAATGGCGTTGCCTTCCAGCCAGATGGTGCCGCGATCCGCGTGATACACGCCGGTCAGGGCTTTGATCAGCGTCGATTTACCCGCACCGTTCTCGCCCAGCAGCGCCATAATCTCGCCGCGCCGCAGGCTGAAATCAACGTTATCCAGCGCCTTCACGCCGGGGAAGAATTTACTCAAGCCCTCTGTGCGGAGGATTTCCTGGTGTTGTGCTGTAGTCATGGTTCCCCCTCACCCTGACCCTCTCCCCGGAGGGGAGAGGGGAGAGATCGTGCCAATCTTTAATTTTCTGCCCAACCTGCCCTTTGCCCTCTCCCCTCTGGGGAGAGGGCAAGGGTGAGGGGCGAGGAACTTAGTAGCCCATATTTTTCTTCTTCTCTAACTCTTCTTTCGCCGTATCCGGCAGGTAGAGCGTGGACTTGGTGACCGTCACTTTCTCTGGCATCGTGCCGTCTTTCTTGAATTTCTCCAGCGCGTCAAATGCCGGGCCCGCCATGTTCGGCGTCAGCTCGACGCTGGCGTTGGCTTCGCCGTCGATCATCGCTTTGTAGATGTCAGGCACGCCGTCGATAGAGCCGGTGAGGATATCTTTGCCCGGCTTCAGGCCCGCTTCCTTAATGGCCTGGATGGCCCCGATCGCCATGTCGTCGTTGTGGGCGTAAACCATGCAGATGTTCTTGCCGTTGTTTTCAGCCTTGATAAAGCTTTCCATGACCTCTTTGCCCTTGCTGCGCGTAAAATCGCCGGACTGCGAGCGGATAATCTTGATGTTTGGCGCTTTGCCGATAGCCTCAGCGAAGCCTTTCTTACGGTCAATCGCCACGCTCGCGCCGACGGTGCCCTGAAGCTCAACGACGTTACACGGCTTGCCGTCGACCTGTTTTATCAGCCAGTCGCCAATCAGCTGGCCTTCGAGCACGTTGTTGGCGGTGACGGTGGTCATATAGAGAGATTTGTCTTTCACATCGATGGAACGATCGAGCAGGAAGACCGGAATTTCTGCGTCTTTCGCTTCCTTCAGTACCGGTTCCCAGCCCGTTGCCACGACCGGCGCAATGAAGATGGCGTCCACGCCCTGGGCAATAAAGGAGCGTACCGCCTTGATTTGGTTCTCTTGTTTTTGCTGACCATCAGCAATTTTCAGCGTGATACCGCGTTTCTCGGCCTCGCTTTTCGCAACGTTGGTTTCCGCCGCGCGCCAGCCGGATTCAGATCCGACCTGCGAGAATCCTACGGTTAAGGGTGCGGCCATCGCCATAGACGACATGGCTGCCGAAACTGCTGTGACAAGAAGTAAGCGCTTCCACATATGAACGTCCTCGTAGGGGTGTTTATCGTTGGTTAAAAGGTGTTCTGCGAAATGACTATAGCCAATGATATATGTAACGAATTGCGTTACATCACACTTCAGAAAAGTGAATGAAACGTTAATCACAAGTTTGTAATCGCTTTCATTTCAGCATTTAAAATGCAGCTGAGTTTATGGATTTTCCTGCCATGGAAACGGTCTGAAAAGTGAGACAAACGAGGCGAGAGGGCAAAAACAGGCGGAGACATTCAGCGCCAGTTGGCTATAATACCTGCCACTTGTTTACCATCCATTTTAAAGGACACAGACATGAGCTTACTCAACGTCCCTGCGGGTAAAGAACTGCCAGAAGACATCTACGTTGTTATCGAAATCCCGGCTAACGCAGATCCTATCAAATACGAAGTGGACAAAGAGAGCGGCGCCCTGTTCGTAGACCGTTTCATGTCTACCGCGATGTTCTATCCGTGCAACTACGGCTACATCAACCACACCCTGTCTCTGGACGGTGACCCGGTTGACGTGCTGGTCCCAACGCCATACCCGCTGGAGCCAGGCTCCGTCATTCGCTGCCGTCCGGTTGGCGTGCTGAAAATGACCGACGAATCCGGTGAAGATGCGAAGCTGGTTGCGGTACCGCACACCAAGCTGAGCAAAGAGTACGATCACATCAAAGATGTGAACGACCTGCCAGAGCTGCTGAAAGCGCAGATCACTCACTTCTTCGAGCACTACAAAGACCTCGAAAAAGGCAAGTGGGTTAAGGTTGACGGCTGGGACAACGCTGAAGCTGCGAAAGCAGAAATCATCGCGTCCTTCGAGCGCGCGGCTAAGAAGTAATTCTGACTGCCGATCCAAAAAAGCCCCGCGAGTCGGGGCTTTTTTGTGGCTGGAGAGTTTCGCGCAGCGCCAGCCTGCAAGAGGCGCAAAAAAACAACGCCACCTTTCGGTGGCGTTGTTTTTATCAGTACTGGTCTCTGTCTAACCAGTTACCGCTTTCAATCCGCGTTAACCCATCGACCGGACGCTGGTACACGTACATCCACGCACTTCCGTACGGCGTCTGGATCAACTGGCGTGCGTATTCACCGCCCCTGGTGCGCAAGGCATCAAGTTCGGCAAGCGTAGCATTATCAATACGATAAACCTCACCCTGTACCGTTCCTTCCCCCGGAACCGCGCCTGGATAGTGGCCCAGACTGTACAACTGGTAGTTATCGATATTGTAATTCCCCAGCAGCAAGGCATTGGTCATCCAGTGACTGTTGCCCTGCTTGGTTCGTAAACTGCCGTAAACAAATATTCGCATTGCTAAAACTCAAACTGATAGAGCAGATCAAGTGCCTGATCTATGCCAGACACTGCTTCCAGATATAGCTTGGGCATCAGGCGATAGCGTAACGTGAGTGTTGCCAGTGAGTCAAAGATCCCCACGCCATATTTTACCTGCAGACCCGGCAGTACGTAGCCGCTGACCACCACCTGCGAGGAGTCACCCACGCCCTGGGTGTCCAGCGCCAGATTGCTTACGCCGAACGTCTCGCCGATTTTACCCACAACCTGACCACTTTGTGCAACCCCCAGGCCGACTAACATTGACGTCATCGCCGCACTGTCGCTTTGACCGCTCTCCAGGCCTTGTCCACGCAGCAGGTAAGAAAGTGCCTCCTGCTGCGACATCGCCGGGTCGGAGAAGATTTCCGCCTTCGGCTCGTCGGCAGAGCCGGTCACGCGCACGCCGGCAATCACGTCGTCTTCGGTCGCATCCGGGTTACGAATCGCTTCGATGTTCAACAAAGGCTGATCCGGCGGGCCAGAGAACAGCAGCTCACCCTTACGCACAATCAGATCCTGACCATAGGCGTGGAAACGCCCCTCAGGAATATTGATCTGCCCGTTCAGGCCAAGCCCTTGTTTATCCTGGGCCACTTTCAGATCGCCCGTCAGCCTCGCCTTCAGCCCAAACGCATCCAACCGCACGTTATTCCCCACGTGCACGATAAGATTACTATTGATCGGTATGCCCGCGCTCTTCTCCTCGACAGGTTTCAGATTATCACTGAGCATAACTTCATCACTGGAGACGCCAACCGCGCTTTCCGGCACGTCGTGAACCACGATACGCGCCCAGGGAACGTCGACGCGTCCATCCAGGGTGAAGAGGCTTGGCGTCGCGACGAAGACCACATCAGGCGAGACGTCCAGGCGCACCATCGGCGGAACGGTAATACGCACCCGGCTGCCCTTCGCCGCGATACGGGCACGCCAGTTATCAAGCTGGCTCCAGTCGGCGTCACCGCTCAGGTTGATCTGCCCCTGCTGGGTCAGCACCGATCCGCTGAGCGTCGAGCTCATGCCGTTGAAGTTCATTGCAATCTGGCTCGGCTGCATATCAAACGGCATAAAGTTACCGTCGATATCCACGCCGTTTAGCTGCATCTGGCCAAACAGCTGCGGGCTTTGCGCACTGCCGGCCAGGCGCAGGTTTGCATTGAGCATCCCGGCGGCTTTTTCCCCGCGAGAAAAAATTGGGTTTACCATCGCGAGGTTGAAGTTACGGACATTGACGTTGCCGCCCAGATTGCGTCGACCCTGCGGATCGGTAATCTGCACCTGCCCGTCAAACTGGCCGTTGTTGGTCAGGCGGATAAGCCACTCCAGCTGCGCACGGTTATTGTGCAGGTCGGCGCTCAGGTTCAGGGTGTCGAAAGCGACCGGCAGCGGCGCATCATTGACCGTCTGCGTCACCTTCACGTTACGCCCGGAAAGCGTGACGCTCCCCTGAGGCAGCCCCTCTTTGGTGGTGTCCCACGCCACGTCCGCTTTTCCACTGAACACGCCGCTGGCCTGGGTGGTATCCGGCATAAACGGTTTCAGCATCGCCAGATCGAAGCGGTTGAGATTGATCTGCGCGCGCCCTTCCGCGCCCGCATCAATGGTTTGCGGTACGCACAGCTCGGCGTTCGGGTTGGTCCAGCAGTGTGGCCCAATGCTGATCTTCTGCTCGGCGTTGCGGTAGTCCAGCGCGATGGAGCGCGACAGAGCCAGCGGCCCGACCGGTGTATTGAAACGCGTATTATCCAGCGTCCCTTTCCAGCGTTCTTCCTTGCGGTCGAAGCTGCCTGTCAGGTGCAGCTGGCCGGAGACCGGTTCGCCCTGCACGCGCAGCTGGAGATCGTGCTGCTTCTCGTTCCCTTTGGCGTCCAGGGTGACCAGATTAATGTTCACGTCCGGCTGAGAAATGCGCTCCACGCGCAGGTTCAGGTTACCGCCAATCTGATCGGTGGATTTCACATCCCCTTCTACGCGAACGCGGGCCACGCTCAGCTCCTGCCAGCGCAGGTTATTGGCGGTAATGTCCGCCAGCAGCTGCGGCGCCTCCACGGTACCGCGCACCTTCACCAGCCCTTTCGCCGTACCGCCAAGTCCAGGCAGGGCGTTGTCCAGATTCGGCGCGTCGATGGTGGCGTCCAGATCGAGATCCTTCACCCCCAGCTCGCCTTTGATGTCCGCCGTGTTGCGGCCCAGCGCCACGTGCAGACCCGGGATCACCCACTGCAGGTAGCTGTTGCCCTTAACGGAACCTTCAACGTTGACCTTATTCTGCTTCACGTTACCGGTGAGCTTGATTTCCGGCACGTCCATCTGCCACGTGCCGCCGTACAGGCTGCCGCGCGTTTTGATCAGGCCGTCCAGCTTCGACGGCCAGTCCGGCACCTCTTTGGCGGTGTTGATGCCCGTCAACTTCAGCTCGCCGCGCCAGCTGATCGCCTGCTGCCAGTCGAGCAGCGCGGTCAGCTCGGTTTTCCCTTCCAGTGCCGCGACGGTCAGCTTATCAAGGTTAACCTGCTGTTCATTCCCCTTCGCGTCCAGCGTGATGTTCGCGGGCGGCACGCCCTGCCCCTTCACCGCCGTGCGGAACGACAGGGTGTAATCGGTCATCTTGCCGCTCAGCTTCAGCTTCAGGTCATCGGCCTGGAACTGTTTTTCGCCGGTGAACGGCCAGTAAAGCTGCTGGCTGACAATCTCCAGATTGATCGGTAAACCGGCTTCCGCCAGCTGGGTTTGCCCCCGCAGGACCATATCCACCGGGCCGGAGAGATTCACGCCAAACTCGAGCTTATCGCGCAGCGCGCCGCCAACCTTCACCTTCACCTTTTCGCCTTTCAGCGGATCGATGTTGAGCGCGCTGTTGAGCGTAATGTCCACCGGCCAGTTATCCCGCAGCAGGGCATTCCCCGACGCGTTAACCGAGCCCTGATTGGTGTCGATATCCAGCGCGTCGAGCTTCATGTTGCCGTCAATGCTGCTCACTTTAAGCAGCATGTTGAAGACCGTCAGATCGGTATCGCCGGTCAGTCGAAGCTGCTCACCTTTAAACTCTTCAATGTTGAGGTTCAGCGGCAGATGAACGTCGGTCATCTCGGGCAGGACGGGCTTCGAGAAGAGGTCTTTCAGCGTTTCGCCCAGCGGCTTCTCTTCCGGCTGCGGGTTCTGGATCTTCGGCTCGACGATCTCTTCCTGCGCCACGTCGGCCACTTTTGGCAAGGCAATCAGCAGCCCCTGCAGGGAGGTTGGCGTCAGGGTGAGGTTTTTCTCCTGCCAGCGCAGGCCGGAGGTGAAATCCATTACCGATACGGTGGTGTCGTCGATCTTGATATTGACGTTATCCAGCGCCACCCGATAGAGCGCAATCGGGTACGGCGTTGAGAGGTTCAGCGGGCCGCTATCCTCTTCTTCGACAGGCGCCGACTTGGGCATTTTTTTCGAATCTATCGCCACGTTGACATCTTTTAGCGAGAGATCGTTAACGCAGAGCTTGCTGTCTTTGAGGCAGCCGAGCTTCACCGCCAGGTGGAACTCCCCTGCGTTCACCGCCACGCCGGGCTGTTCATAACGAATGTTTTTGAGGCGCAGATCGCGCCAGCCGCCCGTCACCTGACCAATTTCCAGACCCGGTACCCAGCGGTTAGCCGCGTTAAACAGCAAATGCAGACCGGTCGTCGTGCCGACCAGAAACGCCACCGTGCCGAGCAGCAGCACGATGAATATCAACACGCCGAGGCTTATCTTCTTCCATAAACTCATAATTCAGGCCCCAGACCGATGTAAAACTGTAATCCGTGTTCGTCTTTGTCGCCCACCGGGACGGCGAAGTCGAGCTTGATCGGCCCGACGGGCGACTGCCAGCGCACGCCGACGCCCGCGCCGGTTTTGAAATCGCTGCGGCGGATATCATTCACCGCCTCGCCGCCGTCGACAAACATTGCGCCCCACCATTTTCCGCTGACGTTGTACTGATACTCCAGCGAGCCGGTCGCCAGCTTGGACGCACCGGTCAGCTGGCCTTTGCTATTTTCCGGCGAGATGGATTTGTACTTATACCCGCGAATGCTGCGGTCGCCGCCGGCGAAGAAACGCAGGTCCGGCGGAACGCGTTCGAAATCGCCGGTTTCAATCCAGCCGAGGTTGCCGCGCATCACGAAGCGGTGTTTGTCATACAGCGTCCGGATCCAGACGTTTTGCGCCTGAACGACGGAGAAATCCACGTCTGAGCCCCAGGCGGAGTTGGAATAGTCGATGGAGTACCGCTGCGAGTCGCCCCAGACGGGCATCAGCCCTCCGCGCGAGCGGGTACGGCTAATCATCACGCCCGGATAAAGCAGCATGGTGGTGTTGGTGACGTTTGCCTGGGTAAAGTGGTCAAGGCTCCAGCGCAGGTTGATGGCGCGCTGCCAGCCGCTGGAGAGGTCCCAGAATCGCGACACGGCGAGCGTGGTGGAATCCTGCTCGGTGTCGTTCAGGTCGGTGCGCTTAAAGCCCCCCTGCAGCAGGTAATACTGTTCCAGCGGGTTTTTCAGCAGCGGCATTTTGTAGCTGAAGTCGAGCTGCTGTTCCGGCGCGGAGATGCTGGCGCTGGTGGTCAGGCTGTGGCCATAGGAGTTCATCCACGGTTTTTTCCACGTCGCCTTCACGCGCGGGCCTACGTCCGTCGAATAGCCAACCCCGGTCTCAATCGTGTTCTCGGTGCGCGGCGAAACAACGCCGTGCAGCGGCAACACCTTGGTTTTGCGCGCGTGATCGAACTCCGGCGCGACAACAACCGAGTTAAACCAGCCGGTCGCCGACAGGCGGCGGTTCAGCTCGCCCAGATCGCTCGACTGGTAGTAATCGCCTTTTTTGAACGGCACCAGGTTCTGCAGATACTCTTCGCGGATTTGCGAGCCTTCAAAGGTGACATCGCCAAAGCGATAGCGCTCGCCGCTGTCGAAATCGATATCCCAGAACGCCTGACGTCGGCCTAATGCAACGCCAAGCTGGCTTTTGTTGAACTGGCTGTCGAAATAGCCCTTGCGCAGCGACACGCTGGTGAGCGATTTTTTGAAGTGGTCGTAATCACCGTGGTTCAGCACGGTGCCCACCTTCGGGCGCTCGCTGAGCAGATCCAGATAATCCCGGTCGGTGCGCGCGCCGCCGCGCAGCACCACGTTGGTGCCGCCAATCAATACCGGCTCCCCCGGCGAGACGCGGGCAATCAGCACCTGCCGCCCTTTGGCCGGAGGTGGACGTAAATCGAAATCAATGGTGGGTTCGTAATACCCCAGCGCTTTTAGCCCTTCACGGATCGCGTCATCTACGCGCGCGCGAAAACGCCGATCCGGCGTGACTTCATCGCTCTGGATCGTCGACAGCTGCGCGCGCACGTTTTTTTCCAGCGCCCCGGATAACCCCTCAACCTGCAAACGGACATTCGCCGCGCTGGCAATCCCGCTTGTCAGCAATACGCTGACTAGACATAACTGGCGGATTTTTGTCACGTTTTCTCCTGAATATCCCTGTTTCCACCCTGGAAGCAAATGAAGTGCCGCTCCGCGGCTCAATACGGCCTGTTAGCCAAAAACCCAATTCGCGGGTTGAAAAAGGGTGTAACACCCAAATATTTCTTATGATTAAATCTAGTCTCATTCAGCGCATTTATTGTGTTCAATTAAACGCGTCGTGACAACCTTAACCGAAACATCGCTACCCGGGAGGCCCCACCGTGAGTTTATTCGACAAAAAGCATCTGGTTTCGCAAGCCGATGCGTTACCGGGACGCAATACCCCTATGCCAGTGGCAACGTTACACGCCGTAAACAACCATTCAATGACAAACGTTCCTGATGGAATGGAGATTGCCCTGTTCGCGATGGGCTGCTTCTGGGGCGTCGAGCGGCTCTACTGGCAGCTGCCGGGCGTTTACAGTACCGCCGCAGGTTACACCGGTGGCTATACGCCAAACCCAACCTACCGCGAAGTGTGCTCCGGCGAAACCGGCCACGCTGAAGCCGTGCGCGTGGTGTACGATCCTGCCATCATCAGCTACGAACAGCTGCTGCAGGTCTTCTGGGAAAACCACGACCCGGCCCAGGGCATGCGTCAGGGCAACGATCGCGGCACCCAGTATCGCTCTGCAATCTATCCGCTCACGCCTGAGCAGGACAGCGCAGCGCGCGCCAGCCTGGAGCGATTCCAGAAGGCCATGCGTGACGCCGGCGATACGCGTGAGGTAACAACGGAAATCGCCACCGCGAAGCCGTTTTACTATGCCGAAGACGATCACCAGCAGTACCTGCACAAAAACCCGTACGGCTACTGCGGCATCGGGGGCATCGGCGTGTGTCTGCCGCCACAGCTGGCCTGATTACTGGTCTAGCGCCACGCGAGCCGCGTGGCGCGTGGCATTACTCACCGAACCATAATCCATCACTTTCCCCTGCAGCAGCAGGTTATAGACCGGAGCCTGGGGTCGATTGAGCCGCGTTTGCAGCAGTTGAACGGCCTCAATACCCAGATCCCGGCAGGGCACGGTTACGCCCGTCACCGGTTTTTCCAGGCGGTGCTCCAGATTCCACGCAAAATCGGTCGTGATAAGCGAGATATCCTCCGGGACGCGCAGCCCGTGCCGCTGCAATGCCCGAAGCACGCCTTCCGTCATGCTGGTGCTGTTGGGGAAAATCACCTCTGGCCATTGTGAACGGTCATGGCGCATCAGCCACTCATCCAGCGCCCGCTCGGCCTCTTCTGCCGTAAACCACTCCGTCACCAGTAAATCGCGCTGCGGGTCAAAGGCGACGTGGAAATGACGATACGCCTCTTTGATGCCGTCGAGTCTGGCATAGAGCGTATCACGGCGCAGGCAGGTCAGCGTGAGCACCCGCCGGTGCCCCTGCTCGAAAAGATATTGCATGGTGGTAAAGCCAATCGCGCGGTGATCCGGCGAAACGGAATCCAGCACCCGATCCCTGTCGACGGAATTAATTAATACGCAGGGTTTATTAAGCGTACTGGCCAGTTTAAAAATGGTGGAATCATCCGTGCCAATGATAATTATCGCGTTAATATTTTTATGGCTGGCCTTTTCGAGAAATAATTTTACATCGGCGTGTTGTTCTTCCAGCCCGCAATAACTGACCCACACATTGTGCGGCGCGCTGGCTTCGGCGATCCCTTTAGTCACTTCCAGATAAAAAATATCGCCGCGCCCCTGAAAGGTTCTTTCCGGGGCAAAAACAGCGATACCGTTAATCAGCAGCCGCCCGCTCGCCATCGACTCAAGCACGCCGAGCTCGCGCGCGGTGCGGACAATCGCGTCGCGCGCCTTATCGCTGGTGTAAGACTTGCCGCTGAGCACTCTGGAAACCGTACTGACCGAGTACCCCGTCAGGGACGCGATCTCCTCCATTTTTAACCTGCCAGCCATAGTGTGACCTCGCTCCCAATCAGTTTTTGCAAATATTTGCAGAAACAGCGCTTTGATTTTAAAACCAAATTTCAGAAACGTTAGAGTTTACTTATTGACCTTGCGAGTATTCTCACAAAAACACATTGTCGCTACGGTCCGCCTTTCTTATTTTCCGGTCATCACTCTTTTCGACTGAAATTAAGGTGTGACATGGAGAAGGTACGTTTTGGCATTATTGGTATAGGTAATATCGGTACGGTCCACGCGCGCTATTTGCTGGCAGGTACCGTCAGCGACGCCTGCCTGACTGCGGTTTGCGATCATGCTCCGGAAAAACATCCGGCCATTCGCCAGCTGGTGGGCGCCATCCCGCTGTTCAGCGACGCGCAGGAGATGCTCCAGTGCGGGCTTATCGACGCGGTCATCGTCGCGACCCCGCACTACGAGCACCCGCGCCTGTCGATGCTGGCCATGCGCAACGGCATTCATACCCTGTGCGAGAAACCGGCGGGCGTGTATACGGCGCAGGTGCAGGAGATGAATGCCTGCGCGCACGAGTGCGACGTGGTGTTCGGCATCATGTACAACCAGCGCCCTAACCCGCTCTATCAGAAGGTTAAAGAACTGATCGACAGCGGCGAGCTGGGTGAAATCCGCCGTTCAAACTGGATCATCACCAACTGGTATCGCTCGCAGAGCTATTACAACTCCGGCGGCTGGCGCGCCACCTGGAAGGGCGAAGGCGGCGGCGTGCTGCTCAACCAGGACCCGCACCAGCTCGATCTCTGGCAGTGGCTGGTGGGTATGCCGGTACGCCTGCGCGCGTTTTGCCAGTTCGGTAAGCATCGCGATATCGAAGTGGAAGACGAGGTCACCGCCTACGCCGAATATGCCAACGGGGCCACCGGCGTGTTTATCACCACCGTCGCCGAAACGCCGGGGACCAACCGCCTGGAGATCGTGGGCGATCGCGGCAAGGTGGTCGTGGAAGAAGGGAAGCTGCGCTACTGGCGGCTGCGTGAATCCGAAACGGCGTTTAACGCCCGCTGGCAAAACGGTTTCGGCGAGCCGGAATGCTGGGAAGTCACCCTTCCCGTCGCGCCGGAATGCAGCGAGCACTACGTCATCACCGCCAACTTCTGTGCCGCCATCCTGCGCGGCGAGCCGCTGATCGCGCCCGGTCTGGAAGGCATTCGCGGCTTAACGCTTTCCAACGCCATGCACCTTTCCACCTGGACGGACGACTGGGTCGAACTGCCGCTCAACGAGAAACAGTATCTGCGCCTGCTCCAGCAGCGCATTAACACCTCAGTAGACAAAGAGGCCACCAGCGTCACGCTGGACGCCTCGGGCAGCTGGTAACCCGGGAGAATAATTGATGTTAAACGTCGCTATCGTGGGAACAGGGAATATCTCGCATAACCACATTCAGGGCTATTTGCAGTTCGGCCAGCGCTGCCGGATTGTCGCGCTGGTGGATATCTACCCCGAAAAGGCCGAAGAGAAAAAGGCACGCTACGGCCTGACGGAGGCGCGTGTTTATGCAAGCCACCAGCTGATGCTGGAATCAGAACGCAGCCTCGATATTGTCGATGTCTGCACGCCGCCCTACGTACATGCAGAAATCAGCATCGACGCACTTCGCGCCGGTTGCCACGTGCTGTGCGAAAAACCGATGGCCGCGTCGCTTGAGGAGTGCGACGCGATGATTGCCGCACAAAAAGCCAGCGGCAAAACGCTCGCCATCATCGCGCAAAACCGCTTTACCGATGCCTTCTGGCGCTTAAAGGCGGCGCTGGACTCCGGCCTCGCGGGCAAGATCTGCCACGCGCAGGTCGACTCCTTCTGGTGGCGCGGACACTGCTATTACGATCTGTGGTGGCGCGGCACCTGGGAAAAAGAGGGCGGCGGCTGCACGCTGAACCACGCGGTGCACCATATCGACGCTATTCAGTGGATGCTGGGCTTTCCGTCCGAGGTGGTGGCGATGATGACCAACGTGGCGCACGACAACGCCGAAGTAGAGGATCTCAGCGCCGCGATTTTCAAATACCCCAGCGGCGCGCTCACGCAGTTGACCGCCTCGGTTGTCCATCACGGCGAAGATCAGAAAATCATTATTCAGGGCGACAAAGCGCGTATTTCCGCGCCGTGGCAGGCGTTTGCCAGCGTCAGCGCCGATAACGGCTTTCCGCAGGAAACGAACGACCTGACGCGAGAAGCGCAGCTCAACGCCGTCTTCCATGAGACGCCGAAGCTCGCATGGACGCTGCACACGGGCCAGATCGACGACCTGCTCCAGAGCATTGAGCGCGACGCGGCCCCGCTGGTGGACGGCGTGCAGGGCAAGCGCTCGCTGGAGCTGATTACCGCGATTTACAAGTCATCCATCACCCGCAGCGTTGTCACCCTGCCAATTGGCCGTGACGATCCGTTTTACCGTACCGGCGGGACCAACGCCCTCGCCCCCCGTTTTTATGAGAAATCCGCAAGCGTCGCCAACTTCAGCGAAGTGGGCGCTATCCCTTTGGGCAAAGATCTGGATCGAGGAATTTAACCATGAACAAGAATGACGGAATGAACTACGCGCCGGTCGGCAAACCACAGCCCGTTGTGCGCGAGGGAGAGTTTGTCTTTGCCGCCGCCGCGCTCGACCACGGCCATATCTACGGCATGAGTAACGGCCTGATTGAAGCGGGCGCGACGCTCAAGTGGGTTTACGATCCCGACCCGGCGAAAGTGGATAAATTTATCCAGCAGTACCCGCAGGCAAACGTGGCGAAGTCGCTGGAGGTGATACTCAACGACGATGAGGTGCGTCTGGTCGCAGGGGCCGCTATCCCCTCCGAGCGCTGCGCGCTGGGGCTGAAAGCGATGGCCGCAGGCAAAGACTACTTTACCGACAAAGCGCCGCTCACCACGCTAGAACAGCTGGCCGATGCCAGGGCGATGGTCGAGAAAACCGGGAAGAAATACGCGGTCTACTACAGCGAACGCCTGCACGTGGAGAGCGCGGTCTTTGCCGGACAGCTGGTGCAGCAGGGCGCGATTGGTCGCGTAGTCCAAACCCTGGGCACCGGCCCGCACCGGGAAGGAACGGGCCGCCCGGACTGGTTCTACGATCGTCGCTACTTCGGCGGCATTCTGTGCGATATCGGCAGCCACCAGATTGAGCAATTTCTGTTTTACACCGGGAACAGCAACGCCACCGTGGTCGCCGGCCAGGCACGCAATTTCAACCATCCGCAGTATCCGGCATTTGAAGATTTCGGCGACGCAATGATTAAGGGCGAAAACGGTGCCAGCGGCTATTTCCGCTGCGACTGGTTCACGCCGGACGGGCTCTCTACCTGGGGCGATGGCCGCCTGACGCTGCTCGGCACCGAGGGGTATATCGAAATCCGCAAATACGTCGACCTCACCCGCGGCGAGCAGGACGTGGTTTACCTCGTCAACAAAGAGGGCGAGTTCCGCTATCCGGTGGCCGGACAGGTCGGGTTCCCGTTCTTTGGCGAGCTGATCCTCGACTGCCTGCACCGCACCGAAAACGCCATGACGCAGGCGCACGCCTTTAAGGCGGCGGAGCTGTGCGTGAAGGCGCAGATGCTCGCGAACGCGGCTGACTGACGGGAGGCGAAGATGACCATCCTGAACACGGCGATTATCGGCGGCGGGGCTATCCACGGCTGTCATGTGAATGCCCTGCGCCAGATCCCCAACGTCACGCTGCGCGCGCTGGTCGACACCGACAGCGTCAAAGGACTGAAGCTGGCGATGAACTATCAGTGCCGCTTTTATCAGGATTACCGGGAAATGCTGCTGGATGACAGCATCGACGTGGTGCACATCTGCACGCCCCACTTCGAGCACAAAAACATGATCCTGGCGGCGCTTGCCGCCGGAAAGAATGTGTTTTGCGAAAAGCCGGTGGGCATGAACGGGAGCGACATCATTGATATCACCCGTGCTGTTGAAGGTGCTTCGGGATTGCTTGGCGTCTGCTATCAAAACCGGCTCAACCCAACCAGCCTGCGGATCCTGCACGAATTACGCAACGGCGGGCTGGGCAAGATGTTGAGCATCAGGGCGGTGCTGACGTGGTCACGTTCAGGCGCTTACTACACCGACAGCGCCTGGCGCGGACGGCTGGCAACGGAGGGCGGCAGCCTGCTGATCAACCAGGCGATCCACACGCTAGACCTGATGCAGTGGTTCGCCGGTGGCGTCACGCGGCTGAAGGGCGTGGTCGACAGCGGCGAGCTGGCCGACGTCACCGAGGGAGAAGACAGCGCGATGGCGACGCTGCACTTTGCTAACGGCGCGCGCGGGATCTTTTATGCCAGCAACTGCTACACCACCGACTCTCCGCTTTTACTGGAGATCCACTGCGAGCACGGCTCGCTGCTGCTTAACGACAATACGCTCTGGCGTGTTACCCCTGGCGAACGTTTTAAGCTGGAAAGCGACGCCGCCCCCGACGGCTCGGCCAAAAGCTACTGGGGGCTGGGACACCAGCAGGCGATCCGCCGCTTTTATCATGCCATCAATAACCCCGGGAACACGGATTACACCGATATCCGTGAAGCCGGAAAATCACTCACGCTTGTGGAGGCTATATATCGGTCATCTCAAATAAGACAGTGGATAGATATCAATAATTAGAACGTAATTTGAATTCCAGCAGTTAATAAAAATACGACCTGAAAGACAGGTTAATCATTACCCTACACTGGATATTATTATGGTCAAACCAACTGAACGTAGAGTTGGTTATGGCGTGGCGCTTGGCTACGGCATAACCGATCTGTTTGGCGGAGGCGCTTTCGCCATTATCGGCACCTGGCTGCTCTTTTTTTACACCACCTATTGCGGGCTTTCCGTTGTCGAAGCGGGGTCTATTTTTGCCATTGCCCGCGTGATTGATGCGTTATTAAGCCCGATAATGGGCTATATCACCGACAATTTCGGGGATACCTGGCTTGGGCGGAAATTTGGCCGTCGGCGCTTCTTTTTATTACTCAGCTCCCCGCTCATGTTCCTTTACGCCCTGCTGTGGATGACGGATATGGGATACTGGTATTACCTGGGCACCTATCTCTCTATCGAACTGCTGTCGGCAATGGTGTTAGTTCCGTGGGAAACCCTGGCGGCGGAAATGACCAACCGCTACGAAGAGCGTAGCCGCCTCTCCGGGGTGCGCATGATTTGCTCGCAGCTGGGCGGTTTTCTTGCCGTTTCCGTTCCCGGCGTCATTATGCAGTTCACCGGAAAAGATAATCCGTTTACCTACACCCTGACGGGCCTGATATTTTCCTGCGTCTTTTGTATTGCGGTATTTATTACCTGGTATACCACGTGGGAAGCGAAAGACGTTCATCAGGAATCTGACTTTAAGGTCGATAATCATCGCAGCAGCGGGATAGGCAATCACCTTAAATATCTGGTACTGGATCTGTTTTCATCCTTCCGCATTCGGGCGTTTCGCCTGCATATTTTGATTTATATCTTCTCCTTTACCGCGATGGATGTATTCGGCTCCGTCTTTACCTATTACGTGGTGTATTGCCTGAGCCAGGACGCGGCTGCCGTATCCGGCTGGCTGAGCATCGCGGCGTTCGCATCGGTGCCGGGTACGTACGGATTTATGCTGCTGTTGAACCGGCTCAACATGACGCCATCGGCGGCCCTGCGCCTCGCCTACGGCTGTATCTTCCTGGTGCTGGGGTTCCTGTTTACGGTCTACCTCACCAAAACGCAGGTGCCGACGCTGCTGTTCTCGGCGGTCTTTATTCTGCTCGGCGCGGCGCGTTCCGGCCTGTATTACATCCCGTGGAATATCTACAGCTTTATCCCGGATATCGATGAGATGGTCACGCAGCAGCGCCGTGAAGGGATTTTTGCGGGCGTAATGGTGCTGACCCGCAAAAGCACCGTCGCGATTGCCATCATGATTATCGGCCTGGTGCTGCAGGAATCCGGCTTCGTGAAGGGCAGCGGCGCACAGCCCGAAAGCGCGCTGGGCGCCATCATCGGGCTGATGATTTTTGCAACGGCGGCGCTGCTCGCGGTGAGCTTCTTCGCGACGTATAAGTTCAGGCTGACGCGAGAAACGCACAAGGTGCTGCTCAAAGAGATTGCCCGCCGCAAGCTGGGCGGCGACTATCGAGACTGCGACGATGACACGCGCGTGGTCATCAAGCAGCTGACGGGCTATGAATACGACCAGGTGTGGGGCGGCGACGCTACGCGCCGGGCGGTCGGCAAGGTCGATCTCTCCACGGTAAAATAACCTTCAACGCCGGGCGGTATCATGCCGCCCGGCCTGCCTTTACTGCCAAAAATGTGACCTCTGGCAGATTTACACGTCTTTACGCTATACTACCGCTGAAATAATCGGCTCAACGCTACGAGCCGACGTTCAATGTGTATCCACACAAATGGTATCAACTCCCCTTCTGAGGATCTGGCGATAAGCCGGATAAACTATGTTAAACAGTATTTTAGTAATACTTTGCCTTATTGCCGTCAGCGCATTTTTCTCGATATCGGAGATTTCGCTGGCCGCGTCCCGTAAAATCAAACTGAAGCTGCTTGCCGATGAAGGCAACATCAACGCATCACGCATCCTGAAGATGCAGGAAAACCCCGGCATGTTCTTCACCGTGGTTCAGATTGGCCTGAACGCGGTCGCCATTCTCGGCGGTATCGTGGGCGATGCAGCATTTTCTCCGGCGTTCTATAGCCTCTTTGTGAAGTACATGTCCGTAGAGCTTGCCGAACAGCTGAGCTTTATCCTCTCCTTCACCCTGGTGACTGGCCTGTTCATTCTCTTCGCAGACCTGACCCCGAAACGCATCGGTATGATTGCGCCAGAAGCCGTGGCTTTGCGTATCATCAACCCGATGCGCTTCTGCCTGTATGTGTTCCGCCCGCTGGTCTGGTTCTTCAACGGCCTGGCGAATATGATTTTCCGCATCTTCAAGCTGCCGATGGTGCGCAAGGATGACATCACTTCCGACGATATTTATGCGGTGGTGGAAGCCGGCGCGCTTGCCGGGGTGCTGCGTAAGCAGGAGCACGAGCTGATTGAGAACGTCTTTGAACTGGAATCCCGTACCGTTCCGTCATCCATGACCGGCCGTGAAAACGTGATTTGGTTCGATCTGCACGAAGACGAGCAGAGCCTGAAGAACAAGGTTGCCGAGCATCCGCACTCTAAGTTCCTGGTCTGTAATGAAGATATCGACCACATCATCGGCTACGTCGACTCGAAAGACCTGCTGAACCGCGTGCTGGCAAACCAGAGCCTGGCGCTGAACAGCGGCGTGCAGATCCGCAATACGCTGATCGTGCCGGACACCCTGACGCTCTCAGAAGCGCTGGAAAGCTTCAAAACCGCCGGTGAAGACTTCGCCGTCATCATGAACGAATACGCGCTGGTGGTGGGCATCATCACCCTGAACGACGTGATGACCACGCTGATGGGCGATCTCGTCGGCCAGGGCATGGAAGAGCAGATTGTTCAGCGTGACGAGAACTCGTGGCTGATCGACGGCGGTACGCCGATTGAAGACGTGATGCGCGTGCTGGACATCGACGAATTCCCGCAGTCCGGCAACTACGAAACTATCGGCGGCTTTATGATGTTTATGCTGCGTAAAATCCCGAAGCGCACCGACTCGGTGAAGTTCTCAGGATTCAAGTTTGAGGTGGTGGATATCGATAACTACCGCATCGACCAGCTGCTGGTGACGCGTATCGATAGCAAACCGACCGTGCTGGTGCCGAGGCTGCCGGACGCGGAAGACAAGGTGTCGGCGTAAAGGCCCAGATACATCAACGGCTCCCATTGGGAGCCGTCTTTTTAACTACTGCATAGCACGTTGGTTAAGCCATCTCAGTCTGCAGACGCATAACCTGACGGTTGACTTCGGACATCACAGACAGGTGCTGTTTGTCCTTCACTTTTGGGATAAGGATTTTGCCCTTATCGAACTCAAAAGCGCCAACATCCTTGATATACAACCGTCCACGGAACAGGATCTTCACGTACTTCGCCACCTGAAGCGGGTTGTAGCGTTGGAAAATTTTCATTCTTGTATCTCCTGCGAATCATACGCTCTTGCGGTGCCACAATCGGCCCGACTGTCCTGAGCGCAAATTTTGATGCCCCATGACTATAGACCAGAACTACGTTGTTACCCAGTGTGCATAAGTTTATTTACCGTTTGATTACAATTATTCAGAATAATCTTTGCAAACCGTGACTCAGGGCAGTATAAGCCGTCGTTTTTTCATGGATATGTGCGTCCCCCCACAAACTGGCATTGCGCTTGCGGGAAAACCCCATTGATCGCACTTATGATTAAAAGCGTATGACCAAGTGGTCGGATCACCTGCTAACAATAAGGAAACACCATGACCCTACGTAACATCCTTGCAGCAGCCTGTCTGCTGCTGCCCCTGTGGGCTTGCGCTCATAATATTGAAAAAGGACAACGCGTACCGCCAGTCGGCATTGCTGACCGGGGAGAATTGATTCTCGACAATGATAAGTTTAGCTACAAACCCTGGAATAGCGCGCAGCTCGCTGGGAAAGTGAGAGTTGTACAACATATTGCGGGCCGTACATCTGCAAAAGAGAAGAACGCAACCCTGGTAGAAGCGATCAAGACCGGAAAATTCCCGCATGACCGCTACCAGACCACCACGATTGTTAACACCGACGATGCGATCCCCGGCTCCGGCATGTTCGTTCGCTCAAGCCTGGAGAGCAATAAAAAGCTCTATCCGTGGTCGCAGTTCATCGTCGACAGCAACGGCGTGACGCGCAAAGCCTGGCAGCTGGAAGAAGAGAGTTCGGCAATCGTCGTGCTGGATAAAGAGGGCCGCGTGCAGTGGGCGAAAGACGGCGCATTGACCCAGGATGAGGTGCAGCAGGTGGTTGCCCTGCTGCACAAGCTGCTGGATCAGTAAAGCGAGACGCGGAAGCCGGGGTTAAGGAATGACTCGCGCGGGGTATAGTCCAGCGGCTTGCCCTGCCAGTCATGCACATGTGCGCCTGCGGCGGCGGCCACCGCATGGCCTGCCGCAGTATCCCAGACGTTAGTCGGCCCGAAGCGCGGGTAAAGCTGCGCCTGCCCTTCCGCCACCAGGCAGAACTTGAGGGATGAGCCTATCGACGTCGTCTGGTGCTCGCCCAGCTGTTGCAAATACTCCTCCAGCTCGCTGTCGCTGTGGGAACGGCTGATGACCACCAGCGGTGGACGCGCATCGCGGACCTGAATCTGCTTGCGCACGCCGCACTCTTCCTTCCAGGCTTTACCTTCGGCCGCGCTATACATCACCTTCATCACCGGGGCGTAAACCACGCCGAGGATCGCTTTCCCCTTTTCAATCAGGGCGATATTGACGGTGAACTCGCCGTTGCGCTTGATGAACTCTTTGGTGCCGTCCAGCGGGTCAACCAGCCAGTAGCGCTGCCAGTGCTGGCGCTCGTCCCAGCCCTGCGGTGCCTCTTCAGAGAGAACCGGGATGTCCGGCGTTAGCGCCTGCAGCCCTTTCAGGATCACACCGTGCGCTGCGATATCGGCCGCCGTGACCGGAGAGTCGTCGGCTTTACTGACGACGTCCATCGGCTTTGTGCCGTCGTACACTTCCATAATGGCATCACCCGCATCTCGTGCGAGCTGACAAATCTTATCTAACATTCTCCACCTCTTCGTTAACGCAGTGGGCATAACTCGTTGTTTTATTTATATCGTAATGTGAACAATTCCGCTATCTGTGAAGCAATTCCGGTTTCAATGCCCTTTTTTCTGGCAGGATTCACACTTCTGTAAGCAACAAACTATAGATACATATTCTTTTGTGGCTTGGATCGAAAAAAGGACTCCTCAGATGATTAAGTTTAGCGCAACGCTCCTGGCGACGCTGATTGCGGCAAGCGTTCAGGCGGCGACGGTGGATCTTCGTATTCTGGAAACCACCGACCTGCACAGCAACATGATGGACTTCGATTACTACAAAGATACACCTACCGAAAAATTCGGACTGGTACGTACGGCAAGTTTGATTAACGCCGCGCGCGGCGAAGTGAAAAATAGCGTGCTGGTCGATAATGGCGATTTGATTCAGGGCAGCCCGCTGGGCGACTACATGGCGGCGAAGGGGCTGAAAAAAGGCGAGATCCACCCGGTGTATAAGGCGATGAATACCCTGGATTATACCGTCGGTAACCTGGGCAACCACGAGTTTAACTACGGCCTGACCTACCTCCATGACGCGCTCGCGGGCGCAAAATTCCCGTACGTTAACGCCAATATCATCGACGTTAAGACCAAAAAGCCGCTGTTTACCCCTTACCTGATTAAAGAGACCGAGGTTGTCGACAGCGACGGTAACAAGCAAACGCTGAAGATTGGCTATATCGGTTTTGTGCCGCCGCAGATCATGACGTGGGATAAAGCCAACCTTGACGGGAAAGTGACCGTCAACGACATCACCGAAACCGCGCGCAAATTCGTGCCGGAGATGCGTGCGAAAGGGGCCGATCTGGTGGTCGTCGTCGCCCACTCGGGCCTGTCTGCCGATCCGTATCAGGTGATGGCCGAGAATTCGGTCTACTACCTGAGCGAAGTGCCGGGCGTAGACGCGATCCTGTTCGGCCACGCCCACGCGGTCTTCCCGGGCAAAGATTTCGCCAGCATTAAAGGTGCAGACATCGAGAAAGGGACGCTCAACGGCGTGCCGTCGGTGATGCCGGGCATGTGGGGCGACCATCTTGGCGTGGTAGATCTGGTGCTGAATAACGACGGCGGCAGCTGGAAGGTCACCCGGTCGAAGGCGGAAGCGCGCCCGATCTACGACGCGGCGGCGAAAAAGTCGCTGGCCGGTGAAGATAAAAAGCTGGTCGACGTGCTAAAGCATGACCACGACGCCACGCGCGCCTTTGTCAGCAAGCCTATCGGCAAGTCAGCCGACAACATGCACAGCTTCCTGGCGCTGGTGCAGGATGACCCGACCGTGCAGGTGGTCAACATGGCGCAGAAAGCCTACGCCGAACACTTTATTCAGGGCGATCCGGACCTGGCAAAACTGCCGGTACTGTCTGCCGCTGCGCCGTTCAAGGTGGGCGGACGCAAGAACGATCCGGCAAGCTACGTTGAGGTCGAAAAAGGCCAATTGACCTTCCGTAACGCCGCCGATCTCTATCTTTATCCGAATACGCTGGTCGTCGTCAAAGCGACGGGGAAAGAGGTGAAGGAGTGGCTGGAGTGCTCCGCCGGGCAGTTTAACCAGATCGACCCGAACAGCAGCAAACCGCAGTCGCTGATTAACTGGGACGGGTTCCGCACCTATAACTTCGACGTGATCGACGGCGTGAACTATCAGATTGACGTCACGCAGCCCGCAAAATATGACGGCGAGTGCCAGGCGATTAATCCGCAGGCGGAGCGCATTAAAAACCTGACCTTCAACGGCAAGGCGATCGATCCGAATGCCACCTTCCTGGTGGTGACGAACAACTACCGCGCCTACGGCGGCAAGTTTGCCGGAACGGGCGATAGCCACATTGCATTTGCCTCGCCGGACGAGAACCGCTCGGTGCTGGCGGCGTGGATCAGTGCGGAATCGAAAAAGGCAGGCGAAATTCACCCGGCGGTGGACAACAACTGGCGTCTGGCGCCAATCCACAGCGAGACGAAGCTGGATATCCGCTTTGAAACTTCACCGTCCGATAAAGCCGCCGCGTTCATTAAGGACAAGGCGCAGTACCCGATGAAACAGGTCGCAACGGATGATATCGGGTTCGCGATTTATCAGGTGGATTTGAGCAGGTAAAAGCAAAACGGCAACGCACGTTGCCGTTTTTGGTGTTTGTTCCCTCTCCCTGTGGGAGAGGGTCAGGGTGAGGGCATCAGGCCGCACATACCCGGCTTTTACGCCGCACGATCGTCCCGGTTCGCCATCACCTTCGGCGTGTTCACCTCAATCCAGTCCGCCAGCGCGGCGACCTTCTCGCTCACCTCAACGCCCAGCGGCGTCAGGCTATACTCTACGTGCGGCGGCACAACCGGATACGACACGCGATCGATAAACCCATCCTGCTCCAGCGCCTGTAAAGACTGAGCGAGCATTTTTTCACTCACGCCGCCCATCTTGCGCCGCAGGTCGCTGAAGCGATGCGTGCCCTGCTGTAACGCCACCAGGATCAGCACGCCCCAGCGGCTGGTCACGTGCTTTAACACGTCTCTCGAAGGACACTGTTCCGCGAACAGATTGCCGTCGCGCATTTGCTCGCTGAGGGTCGGCGTCGTCATTTTCATACTTACCTTTTTGTACGTACTTACTAAAAGTTAGTTATGGTGATAATGTGCCACAACACCAGACAAACACGAAGGAGATTCATCATGATCGCGATTACCGGCGCTACCGGCCAGCTAGGCCAATACGTTATTGAAGAACTGCTGAAAACCGTTCCGGCAAACCAGATTGTCGCCATTGTGCGTAACCCAGCAAAAGCTGAAGCCTTGAGCCAGCAGGGTATTGTGGTTCGTCAGGCGGATTACACCGACCAGGCCGCGTTCACTTCCGCGCTGAACGGCGTGGATAAACTGCTGCTGATCTCCTCCAGCGAAGTGGGCCAGCGCGCCGCGCAGCACCAGAACGTCATTAACGCCGCCAAAGCGGCAGGCGTGAAGTTTATCGCCTACACCAGCCTGCTGCATGCGGACAAATCCCCGCTCGGTCTGCACGTTGAACACGTCCAAACCGAGAAAGCGCTGGCAGAATCCGGCGTGCCTTACGCCCTGCTGCGCAACGGCTGGTATACCGAAAACTATCTGGCGAGCGCGCCGCCTGCGCTGGAGCACGGCGTGTTTATCGGGGCCGCTGGCGAAGGCAAAATTGCCTCAGCGACCCGTGCGGATTACGCGGCGGCGGCGGCCAAAGTGGTTTCTGAGGAAGGTCACGCAGGTAAAGTGTATGAACTGGCGGGCGACAGCGCGTGGACGCTGAGCGAGCTGGCAGCGGAGCTGAGCAAGCAGAGCGGTAAGCCGGTGGCGTATCAGAACCTGAGCGAGGCCGATTTTGCCGCCGCGCTGAAGGGCGTTGGCCTGCCTGCCGGGCTGGCGGATATGCTGGCGGATTCCGACACCGGCGCATCCAAAGGCGGCCTGTTCGACGACAGCCGCACGCTGAGCAAACTGATCGGTCGCCCAACCACGCCGCTGGCGGAGAGCGTCAAAGCCATCCTGTAATTGTTACGGATTGGTTATTTTTTGTGGCATCCCCTCGGGTCATCTCTGATAATGAAGCGATGACCCACGAGGAGGTTCACCGTGCAAGGCGTACCGGAACAGTTCATTGATGAGAGAGATAGCGCGCGCTTTCGCCATCTGGCGCAGCTGCCGGGCCTGGAACTTTATCACGCACATATCTCTGACTACGCCTTTGAGCCTCACACCCACGAAGCCTTCGGCATCGGCACCATTGAGACCGGCGCAGAACGCTTCCGTTATCGCGGTACCCAGCACCTCGCCCCCGAGAAATCCGTTGTCACCATGAACCCGGACGAGATCCACACCGGGGAATCCGCAACCGTTGACGGCTGGCGCTACCGGATGGTCTATATCGAACCCGACCTGCTGGAAGAGGTCACCGGCCTGCGCCACTGGTGGTTTAGCGACGTCACCCGCTACGACCCGCTGCGCTCGCAGCAAATCGGCCAGCTAATTTACGGCCTGTGGCATACGAACGACCCGCTGGCGCAGAAAGGCCTGCTGCTGGACCTGATTGATACCTTCCAGCCGTTCGCCCATCACGCGCCGGTGATTCAGGAAGGCGCGCACCGGTTTGAACGCGTGCGCGAGTATCTGCACGATAACTACATGCGCGCCCTGACGCTGGACGAGCTGGCAAACGTCGTCTCGCTCAGCCCGTACCATTTCCAGCGCCAGTTCAAGGCGCATTTCCACGTGACGCCGCATCAAATGCTGATGGCGATCCGCCTGTGGCGCGCCAAAGCCTTCCTCACCCACGGCATGCCCGCCGCCGAGGTGGCTGCCGCAACCGGTCTGACCGATCAGTCGCATTTAACCCGCGCCTTTACCCGCCGCTACGGCATTACGCCCGTGCGTTACCAGAAGCAGGTCGCGCGGCGCTAATGCGCAACCTCATACAATACGCGCGCGTTTTACCTTCCTAGACTGAGTGCAGAGTAAATCAATGTGGATGGAAAAATGATTAGCGGCGTGTTGTATGCCCTGCTTGCAGGTCTGATGTGGGGGCTGATCTTTGTCGGCCCTCTGATAGTGCCGGAGTACCCGGCGATACTGCAGTCCACGGGGCGTTATCTGGCGCTGGGGCTGATTGCCCTTCCTCTGGCCTGGCTGGGGCGGGCGCGCTTGCGCCAGCTAAGCCGCAAGGACTGGGCTACTGCACTGGCCCTGACCATGATGGGCAATCTCATCTATTACGTCTGCCTGGCAAGCGCGATTCAGCGCACCGGCGCGCCGGTTTCCACCATGATCATCGGCACGCTGCCGGTGGTGATCCCCGTTTTCGCCAATCTGCTCTACAGCCATCGGGACGGCAAGCTGGCGTGGTCGAAGATGATGCCCGCCCTGGGGTGCATCGCCGTAGGGCTGGTATGCGTGAATATTGCCGAGCTGCGCCACGGGCTGGATGATTTCGACCTGTGGCGTTACGGCTCCGGCATCATGCTGGCGTTTATCTCCGTGGTCTGCTGGGCGTGGTATGCCCTGCGCAACGCGCGCTGGCTGCGGGAGAATCCGGACAAACATCCGATGATGTGGGCGACGGCGCAGGCGCTGGTGACGCTGCCGGTGTCACTTGTGGGATACGTTGGGGCGAGCGTTTGGTTAGGCCATCAGCAGCCGGAATTTGCTCTGCCCTTTGGGCCGCGCCCGTGGCTGTTTGTAGGCTTGATGGTGGCCATTGCGGTGCTGTGCTCGTGGGTTGGCGCGCTGTGCTGGAACATTGCCAGCCAGAAGCTGCCGACGGTAATCTTAGGGCCGCTGATCGTCTTCGAAACCCTGGCCGGGCTGCTGTATACCTTCCTGATGCGCCAGAGCGTGCCGCCGCTGTTAACGGCCTGTGGGATCGCGCTGCTGGTCGTTGGGGTGGTGATTGCGGTGAGAGCGAAGCCGGAAAAACCGAGGGTTGTTCCGGCGTCGGAGATGTGAACATTGCCCAGCGGCGCTGCGCTTGCAGGGCCTACTAAACCGTAGGCCCGGTAAGGCGTAGCCGCCACCGGGCAAGCCCTTAAAACGTTTCCCAGTTCGCTTCAGACGCGGTCGCTACCGGCTGCGCTTTTGGCACATAGCTCTTCACCGGCGCGGCTTTCGCCGCCTGATTGCGGGTTATTTTGAACACCGCTACCGCTTCGTTCAGGCGCGCAGCCTGATCTTCCAGCGCCGCTGCGGCCGCCGCAGACTCTTCCACCAGCGAGGCGTTCTGCTGGGTGACGCGGTCCATCTCGGCCACCGCCTGACCGACCTGATCGATACCGCGGCTCTGCTCGTCAGAGGCAGAGGCGATTTCACCCATGATGTCGGTCACGCGGGTCACCGCATTGACGATCTCCGCCATCGTCGCGCCCGCTTCGTTCACCAGCTGAGAGCCCGCATTTACGCGCTCGCCGGAATCATCAATCAGCGCCTTAATCTCTTTCGCCGCCTGGGCGCTGCGCTGGGCAAGGGTACGCACTTCGCCCGCAACGACCGCAAAGCCGCGGCCCTGTTCGCCCGCGCGCGCCGCTTCCACCGCCGCGTTTAGCGCCAGAATGTTGGTCTGGAAGGCAATGCCGTCGATCACGTTGGTAATTTGCGCGATTTTGCTGGAGCTGGTGGCGATCTCGTCCATGGTACGCACCACGCCTTCCACCACGTTACCGCCCTTCTTCGCGGTCGAGGAGGCATCCAGCGCCAGACGAGATGCCTGACGCGCGTTGTCGGCGTTCTGCTTCACGGTGGCGGTCAGCTGCTCCATGCTGGCTGCCGTTTCTTCCAGAGACGCGGCCTGCTGCTCGGTACGGGAAGAGAGATCGTTGCTGCCGGCTGAGATTTCACCCGCGCCGGTGTAGATGGTATCTGCGCCTTCACGCACCACGCCCACCGTGTTCGCCAGCGACGTTTGCATCTCCTGAACGTTGCGCGCCAGGATCGCCATTTCGTTTTTACCCTGGGCCTGAATCGGCTGGGTCAAATCCCCTGCGGCAATGGCGCGGATATGGTTGATGACGTCCTCCAGAGGCAGCAGCAGCACCCGGCGCATCGCAATCCAGCTGGAGATAATCACCGCGATGACGAGGATCATGACGGCAGAGAGGATCCACAGGATGCGCTTATAGTCGCTTTCGTTATCCTGGATACCTTTATCGCTAAGCGCGGCCTGCGCCTCGCGCCACTCGCGATAGACTTTCTGCATCGCCGTCTGCTTCTGCTCGGCATTCTGTTTGAACATATCTTCCAGGTTGCCCTGGCCCAGCAGAACGTTCATTTGAGTCAGCGTGGCGGAATAGATGCGGTACTGCTCCTCCAGCCGATCGGCCAGTTTTTCATCCAGACCCGGCGTTTCCGGCAGCGCGTAGTATTTATCGTAGTGCGCCTGGGCATCGGCCAGCAGGTTTTTCGCGGTGTTAACCAGCTCGTTCAGCTGACCGCCGTTAATCTGCGACGCCATGCTGCTTTGCAGGCGCAGCATGCCGCGGTTCAGCGTCACGCGCGCCTGGTTCAGGCTGATCCAGGCATCGGTAAATTCCGCCACGTTCTGGCTGGAGAGCTGAGAAACGGTGAAGTTATCTTTATCGTTATTCAGCGCATTAATGAAAATGCCGGCAGAGATCAGCTGCATGATGCCGAGCACAAGCAGCACCGAAATCAGAAGGGTTATGACTTTTATACGTTTAAACATGCGTTGCCTTTTTTATATGCAGGTATTGTCTGACGTGTATCTATCGGCAGGCACGGCGCGTTGTTTACTGTTTCTACACCTTTAAAAACTTTCGAAAGCCATTTTCTAAATCCATTCAGTAAGTTAAACGAGACATTTTTTTGTGATCGGCATCGCATTTTAACCTTGCCACTAAAGGGTTATAGCATCGCCTTAAAGATGCATATAAAATGCATCTTATATTATTGATGATGAGGTAACTGCTATGGCCTTCCGCGACCAACCCCTGGGCGAGCTGGCGCTCTCCATCCCTCGCGCTTCTGCGCTGTTCCGTAAATACGATATGGATTACTGCTGCGGCGGTAAGCAAACGCTGGCGCGTGCGGCCTCGCGCAAAGAGCTGGATGTCGAGGTAATTGAAGCAGAGCTGGCGCAGCTGGCCGAGCAGCCCATCGACAAGGACTGGCGCACCGCGCCGCTTGCGGAGATCATCGACCATATCATCGTGCGTTACCACGACCGTCACCGCGAGCAGCTGCCGGAGCTGATCCTGCAGGCAACGAAAGTTGAGCGCGTTCACGCCGACAAACCTTCCGTACCGCGCGGTCTGGCGAAGTATCTGTCCATGCTGCACGAAGAGCTTTCCAGCCACATGATGAAAGAAGAGCAGATCCTCTTCCCGATGATCAAACAGGGCATGGGCAGCCAGGCGATGGGGCCGATCAGCGTAATGGAAAGCGAACATGATGACGCCGGCGAACTGCTGGAAGTGATCAAGCACACCACCAACAACGTCACGCCGCCGCCAGAAGCGTGCACCACCTGGAAAGCGATGTACAACGGCATTAACGAGATGATCGACGACCTGATGGAACACATCAGTCTTGAGAACAACGTGCTGTTCCCGCGGGCATTGGCCGGGGAATAAAAGAAAGCCCGGTGGCGCTAGCGCTTACCGGGCCTACATACCTTTCGAACGTACTACCGCATGCCCGCCATACGTTTCTTACCGATAAACAGCCAGCCAAGCCCCAGCGCGATGAACCACAGCGGCGTGACGATCAGCGCCTGACGGGTATCCTCTTCCAGCGTCAGCAGCACCAGTACGAAGACGAAGAACGCCATACACACCCAGCACATCAGCTTACCCAGCGGCATCTTGTAGATCGATTTTTCATGCAGGTGTGGACGCTGTTTGCGGTACACCAGGTACGAGCACAGGATGATGGTCCAGACGAACATGAACAGGATCGCTGACACCGTGGTGATCATGGTGAACGCACCGATCACGCTTGGGTTCACGTAGAGCATCACCACGCCGCCCAGCAGGCAGATGCAGGAGAAGGTCAGCCCTTTCGCCGGTACCGCGCGCTTAGAGAGCTTCGCGAACGCGCTCGGGGCCACGCCTTCCTGCGCCAGACCAAACAGCATACGGCTGGTTGAGAACACGCCGCTATTCGCCGAGGAGGCCGCAGAGGTCAGCACCACGAAGTTGATCAGACTCGCGGCGGCAGGCAGGCCCACCAGCACGAACAGCTCAACGAACGGGCTCTTGGTTGGTACGACAGAGCTCCACGGGGTTACCGACATAATAATGATCAGCGCAAACACGTAGAACATGATGATACGCACCGGAATAGAGTTGATTGCGCGCGGCAGGGATTTCTCCGGATCTTTGGTTTCTGCCGCAGTGGTGCCCACCAGCTCAATACCCACAAACGCAAATACCGCAATCTGGAAGCCCGCAAAGAAGCCGCTGATGCCTTTCGGGAACCAGCCGCCGTCATTCCACAGATGGGTAAACGACGCCTGAACGCCGGTTGGCGACTGGAAGTGCGTCAGCACCATCACCAGGCCGACGACAATCAGCCCCACAATCGCCACGATTTTGATCATCGCGAACCAGAACTCCATCTCACCGAACATCTTAACGGTGGCGAGGTTCAGGCTCAGCAGCAGGATGATGACCGCCAGCGAAGCCACCCAGTCCGACAGGCCGGGGAACCAAAACTGTGCATACGCGGTTATGGCGACAACGTCCGCCATACCGGTCACGACCCAGCAGAACCAGTAGGTCCAGCCGGTGAAATAGCCCGCCCAGGGGCCGAGCAGATCGGAAGCAAAGTCGCTGAAGGATTTGTATTCGAGGTTCGAGAGCAGCAATTCACCCATTGCGCGCATCACGAAGAAGAGCATAAAACCGATGATCATATAAACGAAGATGATCGACGGCCCGGCAAGGCTGATGGTTTTGCCCGACCCCATAAACAGCCCGGTACCGATGGCACCCCCGATAGCGATAAGCTGTATATGACGGTTTGTGAGATTTCGCCGCAGCGACTGTTCAGACGACGCCTCTTCCGCGGCGGCGACTTTGACCTGATCTACCATGTGATATTTTCCTGTTTATGCCTGTCTGTGTTGTTAAGGCTCTTCTGGCCTTTAGATACGTCAAAAAATGACGGTACCCCTGTAAGGGCTAATCGATATTAGGTAAGAATCGGCGGGATGAATACTATGAATTAGATATTATGTTAATAATATGTTGAAAGTGAGTGTCATATCACTCATACAGCGCGAAACAGCTCACAAAAATACACGCAACAGTTTCGTTTGCAAGATAAAATGTTGATTCCGTCGTAACTATGGGTTTTATCACTATTTTCCTCTCCCCGGGCGGAGAGAGGAAATAAAAGTCGATTACAGGATTTCCAGCAGCTCGACTTCAAACACCAGGGTGCTGAACGGCGGGATGGACGCGCCAGCGCCGCGTTCACCGTAGGCCAGGTTCTGAGGAATGGTCAGTTCCCACTTGGAACCGACCGGCATCAGGGTCAGCGCTTCGATCCAGCCTGCGATCACGCCGTTAACCGGGAATTCAGCCGGTTCGCCGCGCGCAACGGAGCTGTCGAACACGGTGCCGTCGATCAGCTTACCGGTGTAGTGCACGCGAACGTGGTCGGTACGCGCCGGGATTGCGCCGTCGCCCTGGTTGATCACGCGGAACTGCAGGCCGGATTCGGTGCTGTTCACGCCTTCGCGCTCGCGGTTCTCTTCGAGATATTTCACGCCTTCTGCTGCCATCTCTTCGAAGCGCGCGCGACGCACGGCGTCAGCACGTTCGTGGATTTCGCGCAGCGCACGGTGCACAACGTCTACCGGTACGGCCGGATGATTGCCTTCCAGCGCGTCAGCGATACCCGCCACCAGCGCTTCCGGTAACAGACCTTCCAGGCCGGATTCGCTCAGCTGCTGTCCTACCTGCAAGCCGATGCCGTAGCTTGCCTGCGCTTCGATAGTGTCAAAAGTCGGGGTGGTCATGGGTTTTCCTTCCATCACATTTAAAGTAGCGGGCAGCATATCAGCCATGCCCCTATGGGTAAAACTTTGTCTTAAGTTAAGGTGACAAACCGCGGCGAAACGGAAACAATAGAGAGAACCAGGATTAATCCCGAACTAATGTCACGGATGTCGGGTTTGCTACGCCGTTCAGGCAGTTAGCGAACTATACTTCGAGCACAGGATATAAAAGACGCGGAGCAGGAGGAGAGCCATGCCCGGGCGATTTGAACTGAAACCTACCCTGGCGAAAATCTGGCATGCGCCGGATAACTTTCGCCTCATGGACCCGCTGCCTCCTCTGCATCGCAGGGGGATTATCATTGGCGCACTGCTGGTGATCGTTGGCTTCCTGCTGCCCTCCGGCGGTGATGACGTCGACAACGCTCCCGTAACCCGCAATGCACAGCTGGATATCCAGTCGCAAACGCGGCCTCAGCCGGACGCGCAGCCCATGCAGACGCAGCTGGTGACGCCATCTAACGATCCGGGCCAGGTCGCCCCGGTTGAACCCGAACCCGTTCAGGAAGATCAGCCCCAGGAGCAGGTTCAGGAGCAGCCTCAACAGCCGACCGGCATCGAGCAGCAGTGGCGCTCATATCGCGTGGAGCCTGGCAAAACGCTGGCGCAACTGTTTCGCGATCACAACCTTCCTGCGACAGACGTCTACGCCATGGCGCAGGTTGAAGGCGCAGGCAAACCGCTGAGCAACCTGCAGAATGGTCAGATGGTGCAGATCCGGCAGAACGCCAGCGGCGTGGTGACCGGGCTGACGATCGATACCGGAAATGGACAGCAGGTGCTGTTTACCCGTCAGACCGACGGCAGTTTTATTCGCGCACGCTAGTTCTGTAGGCCGGGTAAGGCGTAGCCGCCACCCGGCACACTGTTTTCAGGCACTCCGCTTATTCACCCACCAGATCCCCGAACAGACCAGCACCAGCGCAATCGCGTATTTGATATCCAGAATGTTTTCCCCGAGAAAAATGGCGGACAGGACCGTGCCCGCCACCGGTACAACGAAGTTAAACGGCGCAATCATACTGACGCGGTTTACTTTCAGAAGCACGCTCCACAGCGCAAACGCCACGGATGAAAGCAGCGTCAGATACCCCAGCACGGCAACGGCCTTCACGCTGTGCACTTCCAGCGTTCCGCCTGTCGCATAGCCGCCAACGACCAAAACCAGACCACCGATCGCCAGCTGCCAGCCGGTCATGACCGTGGGGTCAACGGTCTGCGAGATACGTTTTCCATACAGCGTCGCGGCAGAGAGAATAAAAGCCGCCAGCACCACGAATCCGTCACCGTTCCAGACAAAGTGGAATTCGCTCAACCCGCTGTGGAAGTTCACCAGCATGACCCCGGCAAAGCCGAGAATACAGCCCAGCGTTTTGTTATAGCTCAGCTTGTCGTTGTGGTAGATAAAGTGCGCCAGCAGCACGCTGAAGAAGGTTCCGGTGGCGTTCATAATCGACCCATTGACGCCGGTTGTATACGCCAGCCCGATATAAAAGAAGGTGTACTGGATCGACGTTTGCGTCAGCCCCAGGATCGTCAGCTGGCCAAACTGCGTCGGCGTCAGCCTGGCGATGGGCTTGCGCTGCGCTAAGGCAAACAGCAGCAGTAAAGCACCGGCAAACAGGAAACGGTATCCGGCAAACACAACCTTCGACGGAATATCATCGGTCGCTATCTGGAAGAGTTCATAACCGCTTTTAATGGCCGGGTAGGAGCTACCCCAAAGCAGACAGCAGAGCGTGGCGCAGGCATAGGCCACATTACGACGGGCAAAAACGGGCGTGGGTAGAGGGGTATCCATAGCAAATCTCATAAATAAAATTGCGTTTCAATTATTATCAGAGAATGCGTCAGGAATAGCTACCATACAAGATCAAAAGCGCCTGTCGGGTCGCTTAAAAAGCAAAACGCCGGCACAAGGCCGGCGCTTCGACGTGAGCAGAGTAAAAAATTACTCAGCTACTACGTTAACAACCAGTTTAGCGAACACTTCGCTGTGAACCTGGAAGTCAACTTCGTGCTCACCAGTGGTACGCAGAACGCCGTTCGGCATGCGAACTTCGCTCTTAGCCACTTTAACGCCTGCTGCAGTTACTGCATCAGCGATATCGCGGGTACCGATGGAACCGAACAGTTTACCTTCGTCGCCTGATTTAGACGCGATGGTAACGGTGCCCAGTGCGTTGATTGCTTCAGCGCGAGCGTTAGCAGCCGCCAGAACGTCAGCCAGTTTGGCTTCCAGTTCAGCGCGACGTGCTTCGAAAAACTCAACGTTTTTCTTGGTAGCTGGAACAGCTTTACCCTGTGGTACCAGGAAGTTACGTGCGTAACCCGCTTTAACGTTAACCTGATCACCCAGGCTGCCCAGGTTTGCTACTTTATCAAGCAGAATAACTTGCATTACCTTATCCTCTTAAAGTCGTATTAATGGACCGTGCCCGATTACTGATGACGATCAGTGTACGGCAGCAGGGACAGGTAGCGAGCGCGTTTGATAGCGCGAGCCAGCTGACGCTGGTATTTTGCACGAGTACCGGTGATACGGCTTGGGACAATCTTACCGCTTTCGGTGATGTAGTTTTTCAGCGTTGCGATATCTTTATAGTCGATCTCTTGAACGCCTTCCGCGGTGAAACGGCAGAACTTGCGACGACGGAAATAACGTGCCATATGGCTAGTCTCCAGAATCTATCAAATCAATCTGCTCGGCATGCAGAACCATTTTGCTCAGGCCGTTCTTTGCCTTATGGCAAGAAATGAACCCCTGAACGATTACTGCGCTACCGACCGTTATACTGTGAGTAATGGCCTGGTTTTCGTGTCCGCTAATAATAACGGGCATTTGGCACCACGCCTGCCGGTGAAACCCGGCTTCCTCTTGCACAGAACGATGCTCAAGCACGAACTGGCAATGCGGAATTCCTGATGGACTGACCTTTCGAAGGGGGGTCCTGCACACTGTGCCTGACAACACCAGACGGTTGGTCATCAGAAATTACTCTTCAGAATCCCCAGCATCAGAATCATCTGCGGTTTCGTTTGCGAAATCATCGCGACGCTCACGGCGCTCGTCTTTCGCTTTAACCATCGGAGATGCTTCGGTAACTGCGTTTTTGGTACGCATAACCATGCTGCGGATAACGGCATCGTTGAAGCGGAAGGTAGTTTCCAGCTCATCGATCACTTCCTGCGGCGCTTCAACGTTCATCAGAACGTAGTGTGCTTTGTGCAGTTTGTTGATCGGGTAAGCCAGCTGACGGCGGCCCCAGTCTTCCAGACGGTGGATCGTACCTTCTGCACCAGTGATGGCAGCAGAGTAACGCTCGATCATACCCGGAACCTGTTCGCTCTGGTCAGGATGGACCATAAAAACGATTTCGTAATGACGCATCGAATTGCTCCTTACGGATTATTCAGCCTCCTGTCTGGGTCAGCCGAGGCCCGGGGAGGCAAGGAACGTGTTAAAGGTCGGCTGAAAAATTGACGCGTCATAATACTTGCGCCCCCCAGGAAACTCAAGCTGATTGCACAAATAATTCGCACAAAGCGCGAAGCGGGTCTAAGTGGGTGATTTAAAATTAATCACATCTTGAAGCGCTGTTTTTTTGAACAAGTGCATCAGAAATGGTCATTCATCCCCATCCGATAAGCGATTAAACTTTAATCAGAGCACAACCAAAGGCAAAAGGAGAATCATTACCCCTTACACAGAACGCAGTCGTGGAGCGCATATCATGAAAAGAATCGCATTTGCCGTAATGGCAGCGCTATTGCTCAGCGCAAACGCAATGGCCGCCATCAAGATAGATGGCCGACAGGCCAGAAACATGGATGATGTGCAAAGCTTAGGCGTAATCTACATTAATCATAATTTCGCCACCGAAAGTGAAGCAGATCAGGCACTGAATGAAGAAACCGACGCGCAGGGCGCAACGTATTACCACGTGATGTTAACCCGTGAGCCCGGCAGCAACGGCAATATGCACGCCAGTGCAGATATTTACCGATAACGCTTTAACGCTAGCACCAGGAAAGCCAACAAAGAGAACATAGCCATACTTTGACTTGCCCCCTGCCCGGGGGCTTTTTTTGTGAATGGCTCCGGAATACCACCGGTTACAACTGTTTCGGTATCCCAGAGCACTTATTTACTTCTGCCCGTAGTAGGCATTGGGACCATGCTTGCGCATGAAATGCTTGTTCATCAGGTAGTCATCAATACCCGAAAGCTGCGGATTAATGCCGCGAGCAATCCACGCCATTTTTGCCACCTCTTCCATCACCACCGCATTATGCACGGCATCGTGCGCGTCTTTCCCCCAGGCGAATGGGCCATGCTGATACACCACAATCCCTGGCGTATGCAGCGGCTCACTCTCACCCAGCGTGTCGATGATCACCTTCCCGGTATTGAGTTCGTACTCCCCTTCTACCTCAGCCTGCGTTAACGCCCGCGTGCAGGGAATGTCGCCAAAGAAGTAGTCCGCGTGGGTCGTGCCCAGCGCCGGGATGGGCAGCCCCGCCTGCGCCCAGGCCGTCGCGTGCGTGGAGTGGGTATGCACCACGCCGCCAAGGGACGGATAACGCCGGTACAGCGCCAGATGGGTTGCGGTATCTGATGAAGGCCGCCATTTGCCTTCAACGACATGCCCTTCGAGATCCACCACCACCATATCTTCAGCTTTCATGGTGTCATACGCCACACCGCTCGGCTTGATCACGACCAGCCCCTGCTCGCGATCGATAGCGCTCACGTTGCCCCAGGTGAACGTCACCAGGCCATAGCGCGGCAGATCCATGTTGGCCTCAAAGACCTGCTGTTTAAGCTTAAGCATGTTCAGCCTCCAGCAACCCCGCGCGCGTCATGCGTTCGCGCACCCAATCACGCGCTTTTGCCACTTCCGCAGCCGGATCGGCTGACGTTTCGCTCCACATCTCAATCAGGTAAGGCCCGCAATACCCCGTCTGTTTAAGCGTTTCGAAGCACCGTTCGAAATCCACCACCCCGGTGCCGAACGGTACGTTTTTAAACACGCCTGGACGGGTATCTTTGACGTGCACCGCCACGATATGCCCAATCCCCGCCTGCAGCTCCATCTGTACATCGTTATCCCATGCCGACAGGTTGCCGATATCGGGATAAAGCTGGAACCACGGGTTATTGAGATAGTGCGCGTAGCCCAGCGCCTTGCTGATGGAGTTCATCAGCGGGTAGTCCATGATCTCCATCGCCAGCGTCACCTGCGCGCGGCTTGCCATCTCAACGCTCTCTTTCAGGCCGTCACGGAAACGACGGCGCGTTTCATCGTTGGCTTCCTGATAGTAAACGTCATACCCGGCAAGCTGGATCACGCGGATACCGACATCCTGCGCAAAGCGAATGGCTTTACGCATGATCTCCAGCCCCTGCGCACGCACGGCATCATCTTCGCTGCCGAGCGGAAAACGGCGGTGAGCGCTCAGGCACATGGACGGCACGCGCACGCCCGTTTCGGCAACGGCGCTCACCAGCGCCAGACGCTGCTCGCGGCTCCAGTCGAGGCGAGAGAGGCGCTCGTCCGTTTCATCCACGGACATTTCGACAAAATCGAAGCCCAGCTGTTTTGCCAGCCGTAACCGCTCCAGCCAGCACTCCCCCGCAGGGAGTGCCTTTTCATAGATGCCAAGCGGGACCTGTTTAGACAACATACCCGCTCCTTAGCCCCAAAGCTGAGCGATTGAGCGTTTGAACTGACGCGCGGCTTCCACCGGAGACGCGGCATCGCGAATGCTGCGACCGGCAATAAAGACGTGAATTGGAATGCCCTGGAACAGCGGCAGATCTTCCAGCGCCAGGCCGCCGGTGACGGTGACTTTAAAGCCCATATCCGCCAGACGTTTGATAGCGCTGATATCCGCTTCACCCCACGCCACGCCAGCGGCCTGCGCATCACGGCTGCGGTGGTACACCACCTGCTGAATGCCCGCATCGCGCCACTCCTGCGCCTGCTCCCAGGTCCAGAAGCCGGTCAGTTCAATCTGCACGTCGCCGTTAAACTCTTTTGCCACGTCCAGCGCACCTTTGGCGGTGTTGATATCCGCACAGCAGATCACGGTGACCCAGTCAGCGTTCGCTTCAAAGCACATGCGGGAAAGGATTTTGCCTGCGTCGGCGATCTTCGCATCTGCCAGCACGATTTTATGCGGATAGAGCGCCTTCAGGTCGCGAACGGCGCGAACGCCCTCGCCTACGCACAAAATGGTGCCTACTTCGATAATGTCGACTTCTTCCGCAATCAGGCGGGTGGTTTCGTAAGCGTGGGACAGCGTCTGGTTATCCAGCGCAACTTGCAACATTGGTAATGACATGTTCAATTCCTCTTAGACTGCCGCCGCAGTGGCGTGATCGATTAAATCCAGCACGTCCTGCTCGGTACGGCAGGCGCGTAAACGGTCGAAATTGGCTTCATCATCAAACAGATTGACGATCTGCATGATGCCCACCTCCTGATGCGTGTTGGCATCCACGGCGGCCATGGTGATCAGGATATCGACCGGGTCGTTATCTTCGTGGTTAAACACCAGCGGCGTTTTCAGCGTCACCAGCGCGAAGCCGGTTTTTTTGACGCCCTCTTCCGGCCGGCCATGCGGCATTGCCAGGCCTGGCGCAATGACAAAGTAAGGGCCGTGCTGCGCTACGCCATCGAGGATGGCCTGGTAATAACGCGGCTCAACAACGTCAGCCTTAACAAGCAGATCCACGCTCAGCTTTACCGCTTCCTGCCAGGTGCTGGCCTCAGCCTGTAAAAGGATGGAATTATTCTCCGCCAGCGAATCACGTAGTTTCATGTTTCGTCCTTACTTCACGTCTTGTGGGAAGTGCTCTTTGATCACTTCCAGCAGTTTTGGTCCGAAATCCGCAGGCGACAGCATGTTGCGCACGCCCACCACATATTTGTTGCCCGTCACGGTGATTTCACCGGCGATGTGGGTAGAGGCGATGATGATGTCCGCGCCGTTCAGTTCACTTTTGTATTCACCCACCGCGCAGCTGTTCACCGTGTGGTCGATGTTTGACTGGGTTAAAAACTGGTCCACTTTCATCTTCATGATCATGGAGCTGCCTTGCCCATTGCCACACACAGCCAGGATACGTACGGTCATAATCGAAACTCCTTAATGAGCAGAAACTTCTGCTGTTTGTTTTTCTGCATCTTCTTCGGCGCGCAGAGAACGGCCTGCGAAGAACATATAAGCCAGTGCAATCAGGATAATGACGGCCATAAAGATCAGTCCGACGGAGGCAAAGCCCTGCATCATCGGCGGTGCCAGAATTGACCAGTCCGCCATGCCCATCCAGGCGCTCATGCCGGTGAGCTTGACCGCCCACACGCAACCGAAGATTTCAACCATGCCCATCACCAGGCAGATCTTGAGCGCCGCGCGCCAGCCGCCGAAGTGGTTAGCAAAGACGCCGATGGTGGCGTTGGAGAAGAACATCGGGATAAAGCCAGGAATAATCAGGATTGAGGAGCCGCAGCCCACGAGAATGCCTACCGCAATCAGCTGGCCGATGGTGCCCCACATAAAGCCCCAGACCACGGCGTTTGGCGCAAAGCTATAGATAGCCGCACAGTCAATCGCCAGCACCGCGCCGGGGATCAGGCGTTGGGAAATACCGTTGAAGGCTTCTGACAGTTCGGCGACGAACATGCGCACGCCCTGGGTGATGATGAAAATGGCCACCGCGAAGGAGAAGCCGGTCTGCAGGATATAAACCGTCCAGTGGGTCTTGCCCGCCATCGCCTGCACTACGTCAATGCCGAAGGAGAGCAGAATGGCGCCAAAGAAGATGGTCATCACAATCGCGGTGGAGACGATGTTGTCGTGGAAGATATTCAGCCAGCCCGGCAGCTTAAGATCTTCAACGCTCTCTTCTTTTTTGCCCAGGAACGGCGCGACTTTATAGGCAATCCAGGAGGCAAACTGCTGCTGGTGTCCGATGGAAAAGCCGCAGCCGTCGGTCACTTCCTGCGTTGGCTTGTACATCATGTTGGAGGTGATGCCCCAGTAGAGCGAAACCAGCACCGCGGTGCAGATAATCGTGGTCCACATTGGGTAGCCAAAGATGTAAAGAGAAACCGCAATCAGCCCCGCCTGCTGGAACATGATATGACCCGTCAGCATGATGGTGCGAATGCCGGTAATGCGGCGCAGCAGCACGTAGATAATGTTCAGCGCCAGCGCCAGCAGTACGGCGTATCCCACCCAGCTGTAGGCATCTCCCATTCGGTCGATGGTGGCCATCATTGATGCGTAGGTATCTGAGATGGCGCCGTTGATGCCATACACTTCCGACATTTTGGCGACAACCGGCTTAAAGGTGCTGGTCAGAATGCCTGAACCCGCCTGCAGCAGCATGAAACCGATAATGGTTTTGATGGTGCCTTTGATAATAACGCTGACGCTTTTGCGCAGAAGGATGTAGCCCAGGCACGTCACGATACCCAGCAGCAGCGGGGCGTTAGTCATTACCTGATTAAAGAACACGGTAAAGACGTTGTAGAGGATCTCCATAACTCTCTCCAGAAATTGAGAACACGAAGGGATAATCCCTGCGCGGTGTGTGCCATCACTCTAGTAATCACAAATAATCACCACAAGATTGCATTTGATTATTTGTGACGTATCACGCAAATTATTTCCACGAAGTTAATAATGATTTTCACTACCGATTCAGATAAATAAATTAGTGCTTATAATTCATAAAGTTGATACTTAATAATGGTTATATTAACAACATAAAAACGGATTTTCCGTGATAGCGCGTAGATAAAATTCCGCAATTTACCCGTTGCAAAGCAATTCAAAGAGTGCCAGAGTTAATCACAACAAATCACTATATGATTACTTTTGATTAAACCCAGGAGTCAAACGATGAGTAAAGTAAACACCATCACCCGTGAATCATGGATTCTGAGCACCTTCCCGGAATGGGGCAGCTGGCTGAACGAAGAAATTGAGCAGGAACAGGTTGCTCCTGGCACGTTTGCAATGTGGTGGCTGGGCTGCACCGGTATCTGGCTGAAATCAGAAGGCGGTGCGAATATTTGTGTCGATTTTTGGTGCGGTACCGGCAAACAGAGCCACGGCAACCCGCTGATGAAAAAAGGCCACCAGATGCAGCGTATGGCAGGTGTGGAAAAGCTCCAGCCAAACCTGCGTACCACGCCGTTTGTCCTCGATCCTTTTGCCATTCGTCAGATCGACGCCGTGCTCTCTACCCACGATCACAACGATCATATTGATGTGAACGTCGCTGCCGCGGTCATGCAAAACTGCGCTGACGACGTTCCGTTCATTGGGCCGCAAACCTGCGTGGATTTGTGGATCGGCTGGGGTGTGCCAAAAGAGCGTTGCATCGTGATGAAACCGGGCGACGTGGTGAAAATCAAAGACGTGGAAATTCACGCCCTGGATGCCTTTGACCGTACTGCACTGATTACTCTGCCAGCCGATCAGAAAGCGGCAGGCGTGCTGCCAGATGGTATGGACGAGCGTGCGGTGAACTACCTGTTCAAGACGCCTGGCGGCTCCCTGTATCACAGCGGCGACTCCCACTACTCTAACTACTACGCGAAACACGGTAACGAACATCAGATCGACGTGGCGCTCGGCTCTTACGGTGAAAACCCGCGCGGCATCACCGACAAAATGACCAGCGCCGATATGCTGCGCATGGCGGAAGCGCTGAATACCAAAGTGGTGATCCCGTTCCACCACGATATTTGGTCAAACTTCCAGGCCGATCCGCAGGAAATCCGCGTCCTGTGGGAAATGAAAAAAGACCGTCTCAAGTATGGCTTTAAGCCGTTCATCTGGCAGGTGGGCGGCAAGTTCACCTGGCCACTGGACAAAGACAATCTCGAGTACCACTACCCTCGCGGTTTCGATGATTGCTTCACCATTGAGCCTGACCTGCCGTTCAAGTCCTTCCTCTGATTGTGAAGCCAAATCGCCAGACCGTTGTGTCTGGCGATTTCACATTTCTTTTAGTAATTTCATGCTATTTCAAATATCATCTTTTCAAATCAATTCTTATCGGAATAGCTCATGACGGAAGCGCAACGGCATCAAATTTTACTGGAACTCCTGGCGCAAACAGGGTTTGTCACCGTCGAGAAAGTAATGGATCGTTTAGGCATTTCCCCGGCGACGGCACGACGAGATATCAACAAGCTGGATGAAAGCGGCAAGCTGAAAAAAGTCCGCAACGGTGCGGAAGCCATCAGCCAGCAGCGCCCCCGCTGGACGCCGATGAACATCCATCAGGCGCAGAACCACGATGAAAAAGTGCGAATTGCCAGAGCCGCGTCGCAGCTGGTAAAACCCGGTGAGAGCGTGGTGATCAACTGCGGCTCCACGGCGTTTCTGCTGGGCCAGGAGATGTGTGGGAAGCCAGTGCAAATTATTACTAACTATTTGCCACTTGCTAACTATCTCATCGACCAGGAGCATGAAAGCGTGGTGATTATGGGCGGTCAATATAATAAGAGCCAGGCCATCACGTTAAGCCCCCAGGACAGTGAAAATAGCCTCTATGCCGGACACTGGATGTTCACCAGCGGTAAGGGTCTCACCGCTGATGGGCTGTATAAAACTGATATGCTGACCGCCATGGCAGAACAGAACATGCTTAACGTGGTGGGCAAGCTGGTGGTGCTGGTCGATAGCAGCAAAGTAGGCGAGCGCGCGGGCATGCTGTTCAGCCGCGCAGAACTGATCAGCATGGTTATCACGGGGAAAAATGCCAACCCGGAGATCCTCCAGAAGCTGGAAGATCAGGGCGTCAACGTGCTCCGTGTTTAAAGGTGCTGAAGGAAAAAGTCCACGGTCGCATCCAGCGCCGTCGGCGTAATGCGGTGTCGAACCCCCGCTTCCCACAGGCAGGTCAGATTTCCGTCCAGCCCTTCATGCTGCAGCGCCTGCTGTAACCGGAAGGTTTCGCCAGGGGGGACAACATCGTCAGCATCGCCGTGCCACAGAAGCAGCGGACGGTCTGCCACGCGCGGCAGCGCACGAGCGACCTCCCATTCCGCCAGCAGGGCTTCAATCTCCGCTGACTCATGCGGTGGAAAGAGCGTTTTAGACAAGGAAGTGAAGTATCCAGACCCCATCAGGCACGCTACGGACTTCACCTCAGGATGGCGCGTCATGATCCCAAGCGCGGTCATCCCTCCCATTGAGGCCCCGGCCACCGCCAGACGATCGTCCGCCACCAGCCCCGCCTGATAAAGCGTATCGCGCAGCCCGGCAAATTCGGTCAGGCTACCATGCAGGATTTGCCAGAACTGCCCAAGACGGGCCTGTTCGTCGCCTGTAAACCGCGCACCGTGATCGGGCGCATCAGGCATCACAACGCGAAAACCAGCCTGCGCCAGCGCGACGGCAAAATAGCTGTAGACCAGCTTTGATGAGGTAAATCCATGATAAAAGACCACTACAGGCAACGCCTTCTCACCTTTTCCTGAAGGGAAGGCGTGTACTATTTCACGATCGCCGAGGCGGCGTATCTCAAGTTCAATCATTGTCATACCCGTGCGAATTAATGATTCATAATGTTGAGAGCTGGGTTACGGTTTCATGCTATTTTCATTCGAAAATTACGCCCCAGATAACACTTCGGGAACATTCCCCCAAAACTAAATTTAGAGATCACTACACTAAGGCTATCAGGAAACGAGATATGGTTATGCGCAGGTTTGCTGCTTTATTGCTGGTGCTTCTGCTCAGTAGCTGTAGCGTACTTCAGGGAACGCCGCAGCCCGCACCACCGATTGCCGATCATCCGCAGGAAATTCGTCGTAATCAGACAGAAGGATTACAGCGAATGGGAACGGTCTCCGCGCTGGTTCGCGGTTCCCCGGATGATGCGGAAGACGCTATAAAGGCACAGGCCATCGCCGCCAAAGCAGATTATTACGTCATCATTATGGTCGACGAAACCATTATTACGGGACAGTGGTATTCACAGGCCATTTTGTACCGTAAGTAAAGGTCATCATTTGAACGACATTTACACTGCTTTGCGTCCATAGACATTTTCCTGTCCACAATAAACTCCATGCCCGCCCCAATGGAAGTGAGTTTATTCGCGAAGGATTGCCCGGCGGATACCGGAGACATGTGAAATGGAGCTGACGATGAAACGAACTCTTGCCTTGACCACACTGTTGCTCTCAGCTGGCCTTGTGAGCACAACCGCGCAGTCAGCTGAATTCGCCAGCGCGGATTGCGTAACCGGCCTGAATGAAATTGGCCTCATCTCCGTAAACAATATTACGGGGAGCCCGCAAGACGTTGAACGTGTCGTTGCCTTAAAAGCCGATGAGCAGGGTGCTTCCTGGTACCGCATCATTCAAATGCAGGAAGATAACCATGTCGATCACTGGCGGGTACAGGCCATTCTTTATGCATAATCCTTCCCAATAAAAGCCACTTATTTTTAGTGGCTTTACGTTTTTGCAAACTCTTTATCGTTCAAGAAACCCAACAAAAACAGCTGAATAACATTCTGTTACATTATTTGAATAAATGTTAGCTCTTCTTTGCCGTTGAAGAGCCATACCTTTTTAATAATGAGCAATTTATGATCAGTTTTTTCCGCCGTGCAGGTCTGGGCACTAAGCTATCGCTGCTAACCGGTGTGAGTGTCGCCACGTTATTTCTGCTTTTCACTTTTCTGCTCAGCCATAAAGCCAGCCAGCAGCTTGAAGAACTTGCGGTAGAAGACCTGCATAATCAGTCCACCGGCATGGTCGATATGGTGCAGATGTTTGATACCAGCCTGAGCGAAGAGGTCGAGAGCTACACCCGGCTGTTTACCACCTTTATACCTCAGCCACTGAATATTAATGACAGCCAGACCCAGACCATTAACGGGTTAAACGTCCCCCTTCTGAAAGGAGGCGATACCGGGCTACATGAAAATAATGCCTTTTCTGACGATTTTCTGAACCGTACGGGAGCCATCTCTACCCTGTTTGTGCGCAGCGGCAACGATTTTGTTCGCGTAGCCACTTCCCTGCGCAAAGAGAACGGCGAGCGCGCCATGGGTACCGTTCTGGACACCGCCAGCCCGGCCTTTGCCGCAGTGAACAAAGGCGAGGTCTACCGCGGTCTGGCGCTGCTGTTTGGCAAACGCTACATCACCCAGTACCAGCCGGTAAAAAACAGTGAAGGTCAGGTCATCGGGATCATCTTCGTCGGGGTAGATATCACTCACTCCTGGAACGTCATGCGCGAGAAAATCCTGAATCGCCATCTGGGCGAGAGCGGGCACTTCTTTGTACTGGATCGCAGCAACGGTAAAACGCGTGGACAATACCTGTTCCACGCCAGCGAAGAGGGGCAGTTGCCAAAGTGGGATGCCGCGACGCAGCAGCAGCTTTTGAGCGATAAATCCGGCACGCTGGAGCGCGTAAGCGATGACGGCCGCACGCTGAAAATGGTCTATACGCCGCTGCCCGGCTGGAACTGGACCATCGTGGGTGAAGTGGATAAATCGGTCCTGCTCTCAAGCGTTAACACGATGCGCGACCGTTTCCTGCTGGCAGGCGTGGTGTTGTCAGTTCTCTTTGCCGGGCTGTTTGTCGTTATTATTCGCCGGATGCTCACCCGCCCGCTGCGGAACGTGATCGAACTGGCCCGCCAGTATGCGGCAGGCGATCTGCGTTCCAGCCTGCCCGTGACCCGCCAGGATGAGGTCGGCCAGCTGATTGACGCCATCAACGGCATCGGCGCTGGACTGCAAAAAATGGTCCTGCAGGTTCGCGAAGCCGCCGGTGAAATCCACATGGGCACTAACGCCCTGGCAGCCGATACCGGCGAAATTTCCGAACAGATCAACAAGCAGGCCAGCAGCGTGGAAGAGACGTCAGCCAGCATGGAACAGCTGGCCGCTACCGTGCAGCAAAACGCCGCCAATATGGAGCAGACGCAGCTGCTGGTGAGCGAAACCTCGCGTGCGGTGCATCAGGGCGGCGAGACGGTGACCAACGCGGTCACCACCATGGATGATATTCGCGACGCATCGAAACGTATTGAAGACATTACCCGCGTGATTGAGTCCATCGCGTTCCAGACCAATATTCTGGCGCTTAACGCGGCGGTCGAAGCGGCACGCGCGGGCGAGCATGGCAAAGGCTTCGCCGTGGTCGCACAGGAGGTTCGCGCCCTGGCGGCGCGCAGCGCTAACGCGGTGAAGGAAATTGAGCAGCTGATTGGCGACACGCTGAATAAAGTAAGCGAAGGCCACGCCTTGTCCGAGCAGACGCGGCTGGCGATGGATTCCATCATCGTGCATATCGATAACATCAGTCAGCTGGTCACCGAGATCAACCACGCTTCCCGCGAGCAATCCGCCGGGATCGGTCAGGTGAATCTCGCCATGACGCACATTGGCGAAGCGTCGCACATCAACGCCGATCGCGTCTCGCGCAGCGAGCAGACCGCCCAAACGCTGCGCGAGAAGGGTTCGCACCTCACCCGTCTGGTGAGCCTGTTCCAGCTCAAAGGCTAACCGACTCTGCCGGTAGCGCGCAGCAGCAGGTCCGTTTTGACCTGCTCGCTCATCAGCGTTCCGCCCCGGGTATCCAGCATCATGCGGCACCACGCCTGCGCTACGGGCGGCGACGCGTGCCGCAGCATCTGGCTTCCCGCCCCCAGCAAAAAGAGCTGCTGAGCGATCTCCCTGCCCTGCGCCTCCTGGGGTTTACGCAGCTTTTGCTGAAGCTGCCGCCAGCTGCGATCGAAGTGCCTGTCCTGCCCTTTTACCTGAGCAAAATCATCGGCAAGCAGGTCGAGCATACCGGGCTGCTTCGCCAGCACGCGCAGAACGTCCAGGCACATGATATTGCCGGAGCCCTCCCAGATGCTGTTGACCGGCATCTCACGGTACAAACGCGGAAGCTCGCTCTCTTCGCAATACCCCATACCGCCCAAAACCTCCATCGCCTCCGCGACAAAGGGGATACCGGCTTTGCACACGCTAAATTTTGCCGCCGGGGTAAACAACCGCGCCCAGGCCGCCTCGAGCGGATCGGCGCGCTTATCCCACGCGCGCGCCAGGCGGAACAGCAGCGACGTCTGCCCCTCCAGCACAAGCGCCATACGGCTTAAGACCTCGCGCATTAACGGCTGATCGATAAGGTTTTTGCCGAAGGTCTGCCGCTGATGGGCATGGTACAGCGCCACCGACAGCGCCCGACGCATCAGCCCGTGGCTGCCCAGCGCGCAGTCAAAGCGCGTCAGGCCGCCCATCTTGAGGATTTGTCGAACGCCTTCCCCCTCTTCCCCCAGCAGCCAGCCGGAGGCATCGAGAAACTCCGCCTCGCTGCTGGCGTTTGAGCGATTCCCGAGCTTGTCCTTCAGGCGCTCCAGCCGCACGGCATTGCGTTGCCCGTCAGGCAGAAAGCGCGGCACAAAAAAGCAGGATAGCCCGCCCTTAGCCTGCGCCAGCACCAGGTGCGCATCGCTTTGCGGCACGGAGAAAAACCATTTATGCCCCACCAGCCGATAGCTGCCGTCACTGCATCTTTCCGCTTTGGTGGTGTTGCTGAGCACGTCCGAGCCGCCCTGCTTTTCCGTCATCCCCATACCGATCAGCAGGCCGCGCTTTTGCGCGCCCGGCGCGAGGTGCGGATCGTAGCGATCGCTGAGCAGGGGCGTAAGCCAGTCATGGAACGTTTTCGGGAGCGCCTGCTGCAGCAGCGGTGTCGCGGCAAACGTCATGGTGGCGGGACACAGCGTGCCGGCTTCAACCTGCGCATGCAGCACAAAGCGTGCGGCCCGAGCGACAAACGATCCTTTACGCGCCTCCTCTTCCCACGCCAGATTATGCACGCGGTTCGCACAGAGCCCCTGCATCAGCAGATGCCATGCCGGATGGAAACGCACGTCGTCCAGCCGTTCGCCCGCGGCATCATACCGCAGCAGCTCCGGCGGATTCACGTTCGCCAGCCTGCCCAGCTCCAGCGACTCCGCCGTGCCTAACTGCTGCCCAATGCTCGCAAGGAGCTCGATATCCCACTCGGCCCCTTCGCGGGCAACTGCATCACGCAGGGCGCAGTCAGAGAGGAAAAGGTTGCTGTTAGAAAGCGGTGCAGGTTGATTGAAAACGGTGTGCGTCTGCCAGTGCATGCTGTCTCCCTCCTTCGTTGGCAATGAACCTAAGTATGGACAGACCGCGTTTACGCTGCATGGGAGTGGGGTCACATGCTGGCAATCTCACTGATATCATTCGTGAAATAGCTCACAGAACATAAGAATAAACTATTTTGTGACTTCGATTTTGTTGAATAATTTATTCTTACTCCCTTCACGAGAGGATCGTTATGCAACGGGATGCGCACAAGCGTGCATTAATTGCAGGCTCCATTGGTAATTTCATCGAGTGGTATGAGTTCGCGGTTTACGGTTTTCTGGCGACCGTCATTGCGAAAAACTTCTTCCAGCTTGAAGGGGAGACGGGGCTGACCAGCCTGATCCTCACCTACGCCTCGTTTGCCATCGCCTTCTTCTTCCGCCCGCTGGGCGCGGTGGTGTTTGGCCGCATTGGCGACCGGATAGGCCGTAAGCCAACGCTCATTATCGCACTGGTGCTGATGACGCTGGCCACCGCCGCCATCGGCCTTGTGCCGGTCTACGCTAGCATCGGCATTGCCGCACCGCTGATCGTGACGCTGCTGCGCATCCTGCAGGGGCTTTTCGCGGGCGGCGAGTACGGGGGCGCAGTCTCATTGATGACGGAATTCGCCCCGCGCGGCAAGCGTGGGCTCTATGGCGCGTGGCAGTCCTTTACCGTGGCGCTGGGGTTGCTGGCGGGCGCAGGCATCGTCGCGCTGCTCTCCGCTCTACTTACGCCTGAAGCCCTGCACGACTGGGGCTGGCGCATTCCGTTCTTCCTGGCGCTGCCGATGGGCGTCGTTGCGCTGTGGCTTCGGGTCAGCATGGAGGAGACCCCCAGCTTTGTGCAGCAGCAGGATAAACCGGCTGTCGCTCAGGCGGATACTGCCGCCACGCTCCGGGCCATCGTGATGGGGATTGGTCGCGTGATGGTGTGGTCTGCGGCGGGGTACACCTATCTGGTGATTATGCCGACCTATCTGCAGTCGGCGCTGCACACGGGCTTTAACCAGGCGCTGTTAATCGCGGTGATTTCGAATATCGGTTTTGCCCTGACGATTATTCCGTCGGGGATCCTAAGCGACAGGATCGGACGCCGTACGGTAATGATCATCGCCACCGTGCTGTTGCTGATCCTCGCCCTGCCGCTGCTGAAAATCCTGCAGGCGGAGTCCAGCACGCTGGCAGTGAAGGCTGTTGTGGTGCTGATTGCGGGCGGTCTGGTCGGGATGCTGGCGGGGCCGGGCCCGGCAATGCTATCTGAGATGTTCCCGACGCGCGTGCGCTATACCGGGCTGGGGCTGGCCTATTCACTGTCGAACGCGATTTTCTCGGGATGTGCTGGGCTGATTATCACCGGGCTGATTAAGCAGACGGGCAACCTGGATATTCCGGCGTATTACGTGATGGCGACGGCGGTAGTAAGTATTTTCGCACTGATGACGCTGAGGAAGGATGACCATTTGCGGTCTTTGGAGGAGTGAGTTTGTCACCGTCTGGTGCCCTCACCCCGGCCCTCTCCCACGGGGAGAGGGAGAAAACACTAAAGGCCGTCCTTTGGACGGCCTTGCTGTTTATTCTCCTCGCTGACGCACCGCTTCAAACAGGCAGATACCCGTCGCAACGGAAACGTTCAGGGACGACACGCTGCCCGCCATCGGGATGCTGATCAGCTCGTCACAGTGCTCGCGCGTCAGACGACGCATGCCTTCGCCTTCCGCACCCATCACCAGCGCCAGACGGCCCGTCATTTTGCTCTGATACAGGGTATGGTCCGCTTCTCCGGCGGTACCCACGATCCAGACGTTCTCTTCCTGCAGCAAACGCATGGTGCGCGCCAGGTTGGTCACGCGGATCAGCGGGACGTTTTCCGCCGCGCCGCAGGCCACTTTCTTGGCCGTCGCGTTCAGCTGGGCTGAACGATCTTTCGGCACGATCACCGCATGCACGCCCGCCGCATCTGCGCTACGCAGGCAGGCACCGAGGTTGTGCGGATCGGTAACGCCGTCCAGGATCAGGAAGAACGGGTAATCCAGTTCGGCAATCAGATCCGGCAGATCGTTTTCCTGGTACTGACGGCCCGGCTTCACGCGCGCGATAATGCCCTGGTGAACCGCGCCTTCGCTTTTCTCATCCAGGAACTGGCGGTTCGCCAGCTGGATCACTACGCCCTGCGCTTCCAGCGCGTGGATCAGCGGCATCAGGCGTTTGTCTTCGCGCCCTTTCAGAATAAAGACTTCCTGAAAACGCTCCGGGGCGCGCTCCAGCAGGGCCTGCACCGCGTGGATGCCGTAAATCATTTCACTCATTGATGGTTCTCGTAATAAATAATTCCCTCTCCCCTTAGGGGAGAGGGTCAGGGTGAGGGGAAATTACTCCGCCTGCTGTTTCTTCGCCGCACGCTTCGCTTTGGTCGCGGCGGCTATTTTCTGGGTTTTAGCAGACGGCTTTTTCGCCGAGCGAGCCTCTTTCTTCGCCGCCTTAGGCTTCTGCTTCTTCTCGCCGCGGAAGGCGCTGTCCGGCTCGAAGTTCACCTTCTTGCCCGCCTGACGACGCTTGCCGCCGCCCGGTTTGCCGTTACCGCCCTTTTTCGCTTTCTCACGTTCGGTTTTGCCGACGTTACGCGGCGCGCGCTCGCTGGAGATCAGGCTGAAGTCGATTTTACGGTCGTCCATGTTCACGGCTTCAACCTTCACTTCAACGCGATCGCCCAGACGGTAGGTCTGGCCGCCCGATTCGCCAATCAGGCGCTGACCGACCTGGTCGAAGCGGTAGTAGTCGTTATCCAGGCTGGAGACGTGCACCAGGCCGTCAATAAACAGCTCGTCCAGACGAACGAAGAAACCAAAGCCGGTCACGCTGGCAATCACGCCTTTAAAGACGTTGCCCACCTGATCCAGCATAAAGTCACACTTCAGCCAGTCCGCCACGTCGCGGGTGGCTTCATCAGCACGACGTTCCGCCATAGAACAATGCTGGCCCAGCTGGAGAACTTCATCCATGGAGTAGTGGTAGCCGCCGGTTTCGGTGGTGTTCCCTTTGTGACCCTGCTCCTGCGCCAGCAGATACTTGATCGCACGGTGCAGAGAAAGGTCAGGATAACGACGGATCGGCGACGTAAAGTGCGCGTAGGACTGCAGCGCCAGGCCGAAGTGACCGCGGTTTTCCGGATCGTAGATCGCCTGCTTCATGGAGCGCAGCAGCATGGTCTGCAGCATTTCTGCATCAGGACGATCGCCGATGGATTCCAGCAGCTCGGCGTAGTCGCGCGGCTCAGGCTTGTTGCCGCCCGGCAGCTCCAGACCGAGTTCGGCCAGCACGGAGCGGAACGACGTAATGGCTTCCGTGGTCGGCTTATCGTGAATACGGAACAGCGCAGGCTCTTTGGCTTTCTCAACGAAACGTGCCGCCGAGATATTCGCCAGGATCATACACTCTTCGATCAGCTTGTGCGCGTCGTTACGCTGGGTCTGCTCGATACGCTCAATGCGGCGTTCGGCGTTGAAGATGAACTTCGCCTCTTCGCTCTCAAACGAGATCCCGCCGCGTTCTTCGCGCGCCTGTTCCAGCGTTTTGTAGAGGTTATGCAGCTCTTCAATGTGTTTGACCAGCGGCGCGTACTGCTCGCGCAGATCCTGGTCGCCCTGCAGCATATGCCAGACCTTGGTATAGGTCAGACGCGCGTGCGAGCTCATTACCGCTTCGTAGAACTTAAAGCCGGTTAAGCGCCCTTTGGTTGAGATGGTCATCTCGCAGACCATGCAGAGACGGTCAACCTGCGGGTTCAGGGAGCACAGGCCGTTAGAGAGCACTTCCGGCAGCATTGGTACAACCTGAGACGGGAAGTAGACCGACGTACCGCGGCTGCGCGCTTCGTTGTCCAGCGGCGTATTCGGACGGACGTAATAGCTCACGTCCGCAATCGCCACCCATAACCGCCAGCCGCCGCCGCGTTTTTTCTCGCAGTATACGGCGTCATCGAAGTCGCGGGCGTCTTCGCCATCAATGGTCACCAGCGGCAGATCGCGCAGATCGACGCGGCCCACTTTGGACTCTTCCGGCACCTGTTCTTTTAGATCTTTGATCTGATCTTCAACGGCTTTCGGCCAGACGTAAGGGATCTCGTGGGTGCGCAGCGCCATATCAACGGCCATGCTGGTGCCCATGTTATCGCCAAGCACCTCAACGATTTTGCCGACGGCTTTGGTACGACGGGTTGGACGCTGGGTGAGTTCAACCACCACCACAAAGCCCATGCGCGCACCCATTACCTCTTCCGGTGGGATGAGGATGTCGAAGCTCAGACGACTGTCGTCCGGCACCACAAAGCCCACGCCCGCGTCGGTAAAGTAGCGGCCAACGATCTGGCTGGTTTTCGGCACCAGCACGCGCACGACGCGCGCTTCACGGCGGCCTTTACGATCGGCGCCCAGCGGCTGCGCCAGGATCTGATCGCCGTGGATGCACATCTTCATCTGTTCGGATGAGAGGTACAGGTCGTCCTTGCGGCCTTCCACACGCAGGAAGCCAAAGCCGTCACGGTGGCCAATCACCACGCCCTTCAGCAGGTCGAGACGTTCTGGCAGCGCATAGCACTGGCGGCGGGTAAAGACCAGCTGCCCGTCGCGTTCCATAGCGCGCAGGCGGCGGCGAAGGGCTTCAATTTGCTCTTCACCTTCAATGTTTAATTCAACGGCAAGTTCTTCACGATTGGCGGGTTTTTCGCGTTTTGTTAAGTGTTCAATGATGAACTCGCGGCTGGGGATAGGATTCGCGTATTTTTCGGCTTCGCGTTCCTGGAAAGGATCATGTGACATGTCGGTTCCTCCGTTGTCAGCTCCGGTGGAAATTTTCTTCATTCCACCAGCAATAATTTATAAAGCGGTTGATTCTCTTCAACCAAATCGGCCAGCGTGTAGTTATCCAGTTCCTTGAGAAAACTTTGCACGGCCTTTGAAAGCGCCTGTTTCAGGCGGCAAGCGGGCGTGATGTGGCAGAACTCGCTGCTGCAGTTCACCAGAGACAATGGCTCCAGTTCACGTACCACATCCCCAACACGAATACTCTGTGCCGGTTTACCAAGACGAATCCCCCCATTCTTCCCACGGACGGCAGCAACGTATCCGGCACGGCTAAGTTGATTGATTATTTTGACCATATGATTACGGGACACACCGTAGACCTCTGTCACCTCAGAGATACTGGTCATCTTCCCATCGGGTAACGACGCCATATAAATCAGCGCGCGTAGGCCGTAATCGGTGAAACTTGTTAACTGCACATCAACCTCAGGAAAAAGGGAAAACGCGGTCAAACCGCAGAGATATTCATTAATGATGATAAACCAGCCAGATAGTTGGCGGCTAATTTATTTGACAGACGGGGCGAAAAAGCGGAGATCCAGGAGCGGTCGCCGGATGGCGCTACGCTTATCCGGCCTACGGGTTTCCCCGCAGGCCAGCAGTCACGAAGATTATGCGTCGAACGGGTCGCGCAGGATCATCGTTTCAGTACGATCCGGGCCGGTAGAAATAATATCGATCGGCACTTCGGTCAGTTCTTCAATGCGCTTGATGTAATCCAGCGCCGCCTGCGGCAAGCCGCTACGTTCTTTCACACCGAAGGTAGTCTCAGACCAGCCCGGCATGGTTTCGTAGATTGGCTCAATGCCTTCCCAGTCGTCAGCAGCCAGCGGAGTGGTGGTCACTTCGCGGCCATCTGGCATACGGTAGCCAACGCAGATTTTCACTTCTTTCAGGCCGTCCAGCACGTCCAGCTTGGTCAGGCAGAAGCCAGACAGGGAGTTGATCTGCACTGCACGACGCACCGCAACCGCATCCAGCCAGCCGGTACGGCGACGACGACCGGTGGTCGCGCCAAACTCGTTACCCTGCTTGCACAGGAACTCGCCGGTTTCATCAAACAGCTCGGTCGGGAATGGACCTGCACCCACGCGAGTGGAGTACGCTTTGATGATGCCCAGAACGTAATCCACATAACGCGGCCCCAGGCCAGAGCCGGTCGCCACGCCACCTGCGGTGGTGTTAGAGGAGGTTACGTACGGATAGGTACCGTGGTCGATGTCCAGCAGCGTACCCTGCGCGCCTTCGAACATGACGAAATCGCCACGCTTGCGCGCCTGGTCCAGCAGATCGGACACATCAACAACCATACCGGTCAGAATGTCTGCAATCGCCATGACGTCATCCAGCACTTTCTGGTAGTCAACAGCGTCAGCTTTGTAGAAGTTCACCAGCTGGAAGTTGTGATATTCCATCACTTCTTTCAGTTTTTCAGCGAAGGTCGCTTTGTCGAAGAGATCGCCCACGCGCAGACCGCGACGTGCAACTTTATCTTCGTAAGCCGGGCCGATGCCACGGCCGGTGGTGCCGATAGCTTTCGCGCCGCGCGCTTTTTCACGCGCTACGTCCAGCGCCACGTGATAGTCAAGGATAAGCGGACAGGCTTCGGAGAGCAGCAGACGCTCGCGAACCGGGATACCACGGTCTTCCAGGCCTTTCATCTCTTTCATCAGCGCAGCAGGAGACAGCACTACGCCGTTACCGATGATGCTGGTGACGTTATCACGAAGAATGCCTGATGGAATAAGATGGAGGACGGTTTTTTCACCGTTGATTACGAGAGTATGGCCTGCGTTATGACCACCCTGATAGCGCACAACATATTTAGCACGTTCAGTCAGAAGATCGACGATCTTCCCTTTACCTTCGTCACCCCATTGGGTGCCCAGTACGACAACGTTGTTACCCATTTTTCAAAATCACCGATTGCTTAAAAATGGATTCTACCATCGCTTTTTCAGATATACAGCACTTTTTGACCCCAAAATATGCCATATCCGACCACTTTTTGATCAGCCAATCGTTTTCCTCAACATGTAGTAGATCACGATACCGGCAACCACAAGACCGCCGCCAAAACGACGCAAAATATTATCCGGCAGCTGACTCATCGTCGCGATCATTCGACGCCAGGCTTTCGGATAGAGCATTGGCCCAAGTCCTTCCAGCACCAAAACCAGGGCCAGCGCGAGCCAGATCGTTGAATTCATTTTTATTCCTTATAAAAGAAAACCACCGCTCCGTTGGGAGCGGTGGTTTGAATACTCAAACGAGCCTGAGTTTATCGCGTTGCGTTGGCTGGCGTCTTCATATAACGGAAGAAATCGCTGTCCGGGCTGAGCACCATCACATCCTGGTTGCTCTGGAAGCTATTCTCGTACGCACGCAGGCTACGGATAAAGGCGTAGAAGTCCGGGTCCTGGCTGAAGGCATCCGCAAACAGCTTCGCCGCTTCGGCATCGCCTTCACCGCGCAGGATACGGCCCTGACGTTCAGACTCTGCAAGCGTCTTGGTCACTTCGTAGTCCGCAGCGGCACGCAGCTTCTCGGCCTCTTCCTGACCCTGTGAACGGTGACGACGGGCTACCGCTTCACGCTCGGCGCGCATACGGTTGTAGATCGCCTCGGACACTTCTGCCGGCAGGTTGATTTGCTTGATACGCACGTCAACGACTTCGATACCCAGCGCGGCCATACTGTTCGGGTTGATCACCGGCACTTTACCGTTGGTTTCAGCCTGAACGCGTTCAGCCGCTTTAGCAATTGCATCATCCGCCGCTGGCGTTTCTACTTCGTCTTCGGTGCCTGCAGAACCGGAGTTCAGCGCATCGCGCACTTCCAGCGTCAGACGACCGCGAGAGTCGGTAACGATGTCTTTCACGTCCAAACGACCGATCTCAGAACGCAGACGGTCAGAGAATTTACGTTTCAACAGCACTTCTGCCTGAGAAACGTCACCGCCGCCCGTTGCCAGGAAGTAACGGCTGAAATCACTGATGCGCCATTTGATATAGGAATCAACGATCAGGTCTTTCTTCTCTTTGGTCACGAAACGATCAGCCTGGTTATCCATGGTCTGGATACGGGCATCAAGCGTTTTCACTGACTGAATGAACGGTACCTTGAAGTGCAGGCCCGGCTCGTAAATCACCGGACGCTTGTCGCCATCACGCACGACGCTGCTGAACTGGAACTTGATCCCACGCTCGCCCTCTTTCACCACGAAGATCGAGGTGTAAAGCACGACCAGTACGATGATGATGATCGCAATAACTGACTTACGCATCCTTATTCCCCCTGACGCTGGTAGTCGTTACGCTGCGCGTTAGCACGGCGTTGGTCCATAATGTCACCATCGTTCGAAGAAGGCGTTGTGTTCGCGCTGGAGCTGCCTGACGAAGCTGGCGGCAGGCGCAGCAGGTTGTTCGCCCCGCTGGTGTCTTTCGCAGCCGGTGCAGAACCGCCTTTCAGCATCTGATCCAGCGGCAGAACCATCAGGTTTCCACCTTTGCTGTCGTTAACCAACACTTTGCGAGTGTGGCTCAGCACTTTTTCCATGGTCTCGATATAGAGACGCTCACGGGTAATTTCCGGAGCCGCTTTATATTCCGGCAGGATTTTCGCGAAGCGAGCCACTTCACCCTGCGCTTCCAGGATGGTCTGCGTCTTATACGCGCGCGCTTCTTCCAGAATACGCTGCGCCTGACCGTTAGCACGTGGCTGTACTTCGTTGGTGTACGCTTCTGCTTCACGGATGTACTGCTGTTCGTTTTCACGTGCAGCAATCGCATCGTCAAACGCCGCTTTCACCTCTTCCGGCGGACGCGCAGCCTGGAAGTTGACGTCCAGCAGGGTGATACCCATGTTGTACGGACGAATGGTCTCTTCCAGCTCGCGCTGGGTATCGCTACGAATAACGGTACGACCTTCGGTCAGAATACGGTCCATGGTGTACTTGCCGATCACGCCACGCAGGGCGCTGTCGGTCGCCTGACGCAGACTGTCGTCAGCGCTGGTCACGCTAAACAGATAACGCTCAGGATCGGTTACGCGGTACTGCACGTTCATCTCAACGCGCACCACGTTCTCGTCCGAGGTCAGCATCACGCCGGACGCCGCCAGTTCACGCACGGATTCCACGTTTACCGCGGTAACGTCGTCAATGAAGGTTGGTTTCCAGTTCAGGCCCGGCTCAACCAGATGGCTGAACTTGCCGAAACGGGTAACCACGCCGCGTTCTGCTTCTTTAATGGTGTAGAACCCGCTGGCTGCCCAGATGATTACCACCGCAGCGGCCACAATGCCCACTACGCGGCCACCCATTGGCGGGCGAGGACTCTGAGTAGAATTGCCACCCGAGCCAGAACCTTTACCTCCGCCAAGGCCACCAAGCTTTTTGCTCAGCTTGCGGAAGATATCATCCAGATCCGGCGGCCCCTGCTCGCGACCACCTTTGTTGCCATTTCCCCCAGAGTTGCCGCCTTGATTATTGCTGCTTCCCCACGGGTCGCGGTCTTGTCCGTTATTACCGGGCTGATTCCACGCCATGTATATGCTCCATATTTGTTATGCAAGGGCGAATTATTCAGGCTTCCCCTTTCTGATCAGACGATATAGTCCGTCAGCGCAGGTTCTTGTTTACAGAGGCGACGCCAGTCAACGATCGGCATACGCACCTGCATCCCCACGCTGCCGTCATCCTCCATCCACTCTTTTTCTATCGCCTGAAGCTGATAAAACCGGCTGCGCAGCCTGCCTTCCTGTGGCGGCAGTCGCAGCGTGTGCTGAGCTACCTCACCGGAAAGACGTTCTGTCAAAGCCTGGAAAAGCAGTGGCACGCCAATTCCGGTCTGAGCAGAAAGCCAGACCCGAATCGGTTTGTTCTCTTCATCTCTGTCGATACGCGGTTCGAAATCATCCAGCATATCGATTTTGTTCATTACCAACAGCGTTGGGATTTCGTGGGCGTCGATCTCTTCGAGCACCACGTTCACCGCGTCGATGTTCTCCTGCACGCGCACGTCTGCAGCATCAATCACGTGCAGCAGCAGGGTCGCCTGACGCGTCTCCTGCAGCGTTGCCTTAAACGCTGCCACCAGGTCATGCGGCAGGTGGCGAATAAACCCTACGGTATCCGCGAGCACCGTTTCACCGACGTCGGCGACGTCAATGCGGCGCAGCGTTGGGTCCAGGGTCGCAAACAGCTGGTCTGCGGCATACACCTGGGCCTCGGTTATCTGGTTAAACAGGGTGGATTTACCGGCGTTGGTATACCCCACCAGCGACACCGTCGGGATGTCGGCTTTGGTTCGCGCCCGACGTCCCTGCTCACGCTGCTTCTCGACTCTTTCCAGACGTGAGAGGATCTGGGTAATACGGCCACGCAATAAACGACGGTCGGTTTCGAGCTGGGTTTCACCCGGACCGCGCAAACCAATCCCGCCTTTTTGTCTTTCAAGGTGGGTCCAGCCACGCACAAGGCGCGTCGCCAGATGGCGCAGCTGCGCCAGCTCAACCTGCAGCTTCCCTTCATGGGTACGCGCACGCTGAGCAAAAATATCTAAAATCAATCCCGTGCGATCGATAACACGGCATTCGCAAAGGGCTTCCAGGTTACGTTCCTGGGCTGGAGACAGCGCATGATCGAACAACACGACTGACGCGCCGGTTGCTTTTACGGCATCCGCAATTTCGACTGCTTTACCTTCACCAACAAAATACTTTGGGTGCGGCGCTTTACGGCTACCGGTAATCACCTGCATTGCTTCGACACCGGCGGAAGAGACCAGAGATTCAAACTCCTGGAGGTCTTCCATATCTTTGTCTTGCGAAAAATAGATGTGTACCAGCACCGCCTGCTCACCGGCATCATAACGGTCAAACAAGCGTAAACCTCTCTAAAAAGATCAGCGGGGAACGCAGGACCCCTGGCTCCCCGTGTGGATAACAGCAGAAACCTTACTCGGTTTCTTCGCTGTCCTGCGCTGGCGTTGAAGAACCCTGCGCGTTGCTGCCATGATGGTAGTTACTACCAGTGCCGCCGCCAGCGTTATTGCTGTGATGAGATACCGGACGGGACGGAACAACAGTAGAAATAGCGTGCTTATAGACCATCTGACTGACCGTGTTTTTCAACAGAATCACGAACTGATCGAAAGACTCAATCTGACCTTGCAGCTTAATACCATTCACCAAATAAATAGAAACTGGAACACGTTCCCGACGCAATGCGTTCAGGAACGGATCTTGTAAAGATTGCCCCTTAGCCATTCTATCTTTTCCTTATATGCTTGTTTTGTACTTAGAACCTTGCGATTCTGAAAAATTGCGCACGATACGTCTCAATTGTACACATTCAGTGAGCGATATCACCAACAACCTCAATCACTTCGTTTAACGCCTGTTGCGGTTTTTCACTGTCTAACCAGTGAACCCCCTCCCAACCGCGTAACCAGGTGATCTGGCGCTTCGCTAACTGTCTCGTGGCGCAAACACCTCGATAAACCATTTCATCGTATGAAATTTCACCTTCAAGATACGACCACATCTGGCGGTATCCCACACAACGAATGGAAGGCATGTCCGTATGCAAATCTCCACGGGCAAATAGCGCCCGCACTTCTGCTTCAAAATCTGAAGCTAACATCTGATGAAAACGCTGCTCAATTCGTTGATGGAGCAGTTCACGGCTCGCCGGGGCGATGGCGAACTGATGCACCTGATACGGCAGAGCGTCTCCTGACGTTTGCGTCAGTTCCGTTAAAGTTTTACCCGAAATGAAAAAAACTTCCAGTGCCCGGGAAAGCCTTTGCGGATCATTTGGATGAATCCGTGCTGCGGCAACCGGGTCAATCTCCGCCAGTTGCTTGTGCAAAACGTCCCATCCCTGCTCTGCCGCCTGCTGCTCAATCTTTGCTCTTACTTCCGGATCGGCTGATGGCAGAGGTGATAATCCCTCCAACAGCGCCTTAAAGTAGAGCATGGTTCCGCCAACCAACAGCGGTATACGTCCCGCCGCCGTTATCTCGGCCATTTCGGCTAAGGCATCGCGACGGAAATCCGCTGCGGAATAGGCCTGTGCCGGGTCGAGAATATCCAGCAAACGATGCGGTGCCGCGCGCAGTTCGTCTGCGTCTGGCTTCGCCGTGCCGATGTCCATCCCTCGATAGATGAGGGCAGAATCAACGCTAATCAACTCTACAGGCAAAACTTTACGTAACTCAATGGCTAACGCCGTTTTGCCCGAGGCCGTTGGGCCCATTAAAAATATTGCCTTAGGCAGGCTCGCCTTGCTTACGTCAATCATGTTTCAGGGCGGTCATCGCCGTTTGTAAATCAACAGGTTGTAATAAACCACCCGGCGGCGTTTTCACCAGATGCGGGCAAATGCGTTCCACCTCTGCCAGCACGGTAATCGCCTGCGCCATACTCCACGGCGTGTGTTCGCTTGCCAGATGGCGGGCGATCCACTGCGCGGTATTGGCGGCATCAAACGATGTCTGTTGCGCCAGGTAGCCTATCAGTTCAGGAATCAAGTTTTGTAAATTTTGTTGGCGTAAGGGTAAAGGCACTGCGCGAATTGTCACATGCTGCGCTTCCAGTATCATTTCGATACCCATTTTCGCCAGCTGCGCCTCAGCCTGCTGCAATACCCTTGATTCTTCAGGGGATATTTTCAAGCGAACCGGGATCAGCAGGGGCTGCGCGCAGGCCGCGTTTTGCCCCGGCGTGAGCTGCGCCTGCTTGAGCCAGCGTTCCGCCACCGGCAGCGCCAGCAGCATCAGTTTACCCTCACGTTCAAGCAAGGCCATATCCGGTGCAATAATGGTCAATACCCGACCAAAGCTCTGGCTGTGTCCTTCCAGCGAAGGGGATGACACCTCGATGTGCTCTTTTCGCTCTACGGCTGGCGTATCGAGCAGCTTGCGGTATAACGCGCCCTGCTGCTTTTGATATCCCGGCTGGGCGTTGGGATAGTTAGCGCCGGTTGGCCGAGGAGCACTTCCCGCCGTTGAAAAGCGCGGAGCGACCGGTTCACGGGCGACCGCAGGCTCAGCAAAATGATTGCGTCCCGCCGCCACGCGGTTTTCCGGCAGCGCACGCGCGGCGGGCTCCTCGCTATCCAGCGGCAACGCAGGTGCCGACTGCTGCTGCAAGACGCTAACGACGCCCTGGTAGATAAAATCGTGCACCAGACGCGACTGGTGGAACCGCACCTCATGCTTGGCAGGATGGACGTTTACGTCCACCTGATGCGGGTCGATCTCAAGATAAAGCACAAACGCAGGCTGCCGATCGGCGCCGAGCTTGTCTTCACAGGCCTGGCGAATGGCGTGATTAATCAGGCGGTCGCGCATCATGCGGCCGTTTACGTAGCAGTACTGGATCTCGGCAAACGCTGCGCTGTTGGCGTTTGGGTCAGCAACCCAGCCGCGCATGGCCAGATCGCCATGCTGCCACTCAATCGCCAGCGCCTGCTCCAGGAACGGCGTGCCGCAGATAGCGCCTAACCGGCGCTCCTTCTGCCCACCTTCTGCAACCGCACGGTACTGACGCATCACCTTGCCGTTATGGCTGAGGTTGATGGTGACATCGAATCGCGCCAGCGCAATGCGGCGAATGACCTCATCGATATGTCCGAATTCGGTCTTTTCGGTCCGCATGAACTTGCGTCGGGCCGGGGTGTTATAGAACAGATCCAGCACTTCGAGCGTGGTGCCAACAGGATGCGCCGCCGGTTTTACCGTGACGTCCATATCGCGCCCTTCGGCGTAGGCCTGCCAGGCTTCCTGCTGTTCGGCGGTACGGGAGGTCAAGGTTAAGCGGGAAACGGAGCTGATGCTGGCAAGCGCTTCGCCGCGAAAGCCGAGGCTGATAATCGCTTCAAGATCGTCCAAAGAGGTAATTTTACTGGTAGCGTGACGGGCCAGCGCCAGCGCCAGCTCGTCCTTTTTGATGCCACAGCCATTATCGCGAATGCGAATGAGCTTTGCGCCACCGCGTTCGATATCGATATCAATGCGGGTTGCGCCCGCATCGAGGCTGTTTTCCACCAGCTCCTTCACCACCGATGCAGGGCGTTCCACCACCTCACCGGCGGCGATTTGGTTCGCGAGCTGCGGCGGTAGAACCTGAATCGGCATGCATTCTCCTTAGTTGGTCGCGGTCATCTCACCCGGCAGCGCTGCACTGGCCGTCTGGCCCGCCCCGCCCTGCGGCGCGGACTGTAGCGGATGGGCATCAAAGTATTTGCGCAGGCCGTTATAAATCGCTTCGGCAATCTGCTGCTGGTAGCTGTCGCTTCCCAGCAGGCGCTCTTCACCGGTGTTGCTGATAAAGCCCGTCTCAACGAGGATGGACGGAATATCCGGCGAACGCAGAACGCCAAGGCTCGCATGTTCCGGGCGGCGCTTGTGCAGCACGCCAATACTTTGCAGCTGGCTCAATACGTTAGTGGCGACATCATACCCGACCCGCTGAGAATGACCGAACTGTAAATCCAGGACCGCCTGGCTGAGATACGGATCGGACTGGCTGTTTGCCAGCACATCGCCCGCGCCGCCCAGGAGTTCAGACTGCTTCTCATGCTCTTCCAGCCAGTTTGCCATTTCGCTGTTAGCGCGACGGTTGGAAAGCACCCATACCGAGGCGCCGGTCGCGTTACGGTTCGGCGCAGCATCCGCATGAATAGAGACCAGGAAGTTCGCGTTCTGCTTACGCGCCACGTCCGAGCGCCCCATTACCGAGATAAAGTAATCCCCGTCGCGGGTAAGCACGCCTTTAAACATAGGATCGTCATTGAGCAGCGAACGCAGCTTACGCGCGATGGCGATGGTGACATTTTTCTCCCGCGTGCCGCCAGGACCGATGGCTCCCGGATCTTGCCCGCCGTGCCCCGCATCAATGGCGATAATCACTTTATCACCGCTGACCGCCGTACGGCGCGCGCTGGCCGCAGGACGCGTCACCGTGTTGCTGCTGGTTGCCGCAGTGATGCGGTCGTTCTGCGACTTAAACGGATTACGCGCAGGTTCAGAAGGACGCGGCGTATACACCGGTTCTTCCACGCGCTTCGCGACGACAGGCGCAGGCGGCGGAGGTGGAGGCGGCGGTACATCGGCTTTGATGGTAAAGACGACGGTATAATTCGCGCCGTTTTGCTGTTTCACCGCCTGGGTTTTCCCCTTTTCGGTCAGATCAACAACCAGCCGCAGCGACTGCGCATCTTTTGGCGTACCGGACCGGATGCTTTTTACCAGGTTATTACCGCTGAACTGCAGCGGCAGCCCCTGTATCACGCCCGTTTGTTTGATATCCAGCGCCACGCTGCGGCTGTCGATTTGTGAGAAAGCATACTCAGGATCGCCCATAAAGCTGAACGTAATTCGGGCCTGGCTGTCGCCATTCGAAACCTGAATATCCGAAAGATTTGCCGCGCCGGCCTGCGCGCACAGCAGCACCGTAGCAGCTAACAACCAACCTTTAACGCGATGTATCATCCCGTCATCCCTACGCTTAACCGGCCAGTCGGGCCAGTAAGGAACTGCCTGATGAGGAAACCGCACTGATGCGCGCCTCACGCCCTTGAGCCTGGTAATCTAAGTGAATTTCGACATCCGGGTCAGGCAGCACACCCGCACCTTGCTGCGGCCACTCCACCAGGCAAATGGCGTCGTTGGCAAAATAATCGCGGATACCCATAAACTCCAGCTCCTCCGGGTCCGCAAGACGGTATAAATCGAAGTGGTACACCATGAGATTTTCGAGGGTGTACGGCTCTACCAGCGTATAGGTCGGGCTTTTAACGTTCCCGTTATGGCCTAACGCCTGCAGGAAACCCCGGCTGAACGTGGTTTTACCCGCGCCTAAATCACCATACAGATAAATGACGGTTGCCCCCTGGCAGGCCTGCGCGACGCGCTTGCCGAGATCTAAAGTGGCTTGTTCATCAGGTAAAGAAATCGCTCGGTTAGTCATTTTCTACGTCAATCACATCCGGGTTAACAACACGCCTCAGCGTGCCAAAAAGATCGGTGGCCAGCATGCCGCGCGTTCCATAGCGAGCAGCCAGCCTGTCGGCGGCCGCACCGTGCGCCACACAGCCCGCGCAGGCTGCATCATAAAGGGGAAGTTTCTGTCCAAGCAATGCGCCGATAATGCCAGAAAGCACATCGCCCATGCCGCCGCTCGCCATGCCTGCATTTCCGGCATCAATAATGCCGAGTGCATTTTCGCTGGCAACCACGGTTCCCGCCCCTTTCAACACAACCACACCTCCATAACGTTTTACCAGACGCTGGGCAGAAAGTAAGCGATCGCTTTCAATTTCTGCCACGCTGCAGTTAAGCAGGCGCGCGGCTTCGCCGGGGTGCGGGGTTAGAATGCGATTGTGACGTGTATCCGGGTTTATTGCCAGAAGGTTAAGCGCGTCGGCGTCCCACAGCATCGGTTTACGAAAATTCTCAACCTTTTGCAGCGCCTGTTTGCCCCAGGAGTGCTGTCCCAGCCCGGGGCCAATCACCACTACATCCGCCCACTCAAGGCTCTCTTCAAGCGTCTGCGGGGTAAGCTCGTGTACCATCAATTCCGGGCGCGCGGTAATAATGGGGGGAATGTTTTCGCTGCGCGTCAGCACGCGCACCAGACCCGCGCCGCTGCGCAGAGCCGCCTCTCCCGTCATGCGGATAGCGCCCGCCGTGCCGCGATCTCCTCCCACAATCACCAGCTTGCCGTGATCGCCTTTATGGGACGTTGGGCGTCGCGGAGGCAGCCAGCCTGATAGCTGTGAAGCATCACATCGTGAAACATGCGTCTCCTGACCTGCCAGCCAGCTCTCCAGCCCCAGCGCGTTGTGATGCAATACTCCCACCACGTCCCGCGCTTTGCCGGTGAGTAATCCGGGCTTCAGGGCGATAAAGGTCACGGTATGGTCGGCCTCGATCGCCACTCCCGGTATCGCGCCGGTTTGCGCCACCAGGCCAGAAGGAATATCTAGCGCCACCACCGGTGCGATATGCGCGTTGGCGTGCTTAATCAACGCGGCAACGTTCTCGCGCGGCGCACTGCGCAAACCCGTACCCAGCAGACCATCCACAATCACATCGATATCATCCGGCCAGACGATATCCGCCGCATGAATAACCCCGCCCGCGTTCAGCCAGGCTTCTCGCGCGGCGGCGGCTTCTTCCGGCAGCGGCCTATCGCTTTCCAGCGCCAGCAATGTCACACGCAGCCCGGCCGCTACGGCCAGACGAGCGACAACATAGCCGTCACCGCCGTTATTGCCGTGCCCGCACAAAATTAACCAGTGTGAGGCAGCCGGATAGGCCGCACGGACCACGTTAAACGCCGCTTCGCCCGCGCGCTGCATCAGTTCAAAAAGGGTAATGCCGAGGCTGTCTGCGGCCTCTTTCTCGGCGCGCCGGAGGTCATCCGCATGCCAGATGGAATGTGGTATACTTGCGGGGTTTTTCTTCACAGTATGGTCCGTCATGTCACAGCCCCTCGATCTCAATCAGTTAGCGCAAAATATTAAACAATGGGGTGCTGAGCTTGGCTTCCAGAAGGTGGGTATTACCGATACCGACCTTTCCGCCAGCGAGCCTAAACTGCAGGCGTGGCTGGACAAACAATATCACGGCGAAATGGAGTGGATGGCGCGTCACGGCATGATGCGCGCCCGTCCTCACGAGCTTTTGCCGGGCACATTACGCGTCATTAGCGTGCGCATGAACTATCTGCCCGCCAACGCGGCCTTTGCGCGCACGCTAAAAAATCCCTCTCTGGGCTACGTCAGCCGCTACGCCCTGGGGCGTGACTACCATAAGCTCCTGCGTAACCGCTTAAAAAAGCTTGGGGAAACCATTCAGCAGCACTGTGTTTCGCTGAATTTTAGACCCTTTGTGGACTCCGCGCCTATTCTTGAGCGCCCGATCGCTGAAAAAGCGGGGCTTGGCTGGACAGGTAAGCACTCACTTATCCTGAGCCGCGACGCCGGATCGTTCTTCTTCCTGGGCGAACTGCTGATTGATCTACCGCTGCCGGTAGACGGCCCGGTTGAGGAAGGCTGTGGCCGCTGCGTGGCCTGCATGACCATCTGCCCCACGGGCGCCATCGTCGAACCCTATACCGTTGATGCGCGCCGCTGTATTTCCTATCTCACTATCGAACTGGAAGGGGCGATTCCAGAAGAATTTCGACCGCTTATCGGCAACCGCATCTACGGCTGTGACGACTGCCAGCTGATCTGCCCGTGGAACCGTTATTCCCAGCTCACGGGTGAAGAGGATTTCAGCCCGCGTAAAGCATTACATGCGCCGCAGCTCATTGAGCTGTTCGCATGGACCGAAGCCTGGTTCCTGAAGGTGACGGAAGGGTCGGCCATTCGCCGTATCGGCCATCTGCGCTGGCTGCGTAATGTCGCCGTTGCGCTGGGTAATGCCCCGTGGGACGAAGCCAATATACTGGCGCTGGAAAGTCGTAGAGGTGAGCACCCACTTCTCGATGAACACATAGAATGGGCGATTGCGCAGCAAATTGAGAAGCGAAATGCCTGCGTGGTCGAGGTGCAGCTACCGAAGAAACAGCGTCTGGTGAGGGTGATTGAAAAAGGGCTTACGCGAGACGCCTGATCTATTCACAGCCTGTGAATAAAAATAAGAACTCAAGCGCCATAAGGCCTGGCAAACAGGTCAAGTGATCTCAATAACATTTTGAAATCAAATTTTCTTGAATAAATTCAATAGAATACAAGAATATTATTCACCCTGCGAAGTTTTTGGTTCAGCCCAGTAAAACGCAGAATCTGTGGATAAGTCTGTTTAAAAGAGTATTTCAAATGCAATAGAAAACGTCCCCAACGAAGCATTTCGCTGTGGATATTTTTGAGATGAAGAAGATTTGGAGCGGGAAACGAGACTCGAACTCGCGACCCCGACCTTGGCAAGGTCGTGCTCTACCAACTGAGCTATTCCCGCTTGGGTGGTGCATGCTTTAGAAGCATTATCAAATTTTGGAGCGGGAAACGAGACTCGAACTCGCGACCCCGACCTTGGCAAGGTCGTGCTCTACCAACTGAGCTATTCCCGCTTGGGTGGTTCATGCTTTAGAAACATTATCAAATTTTGGAGCGGGAAACGAGACTCGAACTCGCGACCCCGACCTTGGCAAGGTCGTGCTCTACCAACTGAGCTATTCCCGCAAATCTGTACTGCTTTTGTTGCTGTCGTAACGTGTAATTCTCTGTCGTTACGGGAGGCGCATTATACGAGAAATCCGTTTAGCTGCAACCCCCCTGAAAGCGTTTTTTTGGAAATTCAGTTCAAATGCTTATTTAATCGGCAAGCTGAACAATTTAGCGACAAAAACCCGGTCACGCAAGGTGCCGGGTCTCAAATCAGAGCTTGATAAAGTTTTCGCGGTAGTAGGAAAGCTCCGCCACGGACTCACGGATATCGTCCATCGCCTGGTGGGTCCCCTGTTTTTTAAAGCCGTCGAGAATTTCTGGCTTCCAGCGTCGCGCCAGCTCTTTCAGGGTGCTGACATCAAGGTAGCGGTAGTGGAAGTAAGATTCCAGCTCCGGCATGTACTTAAACAGGAAGCGGCGATCCTGACCAATGCTATTGCCGCAGATAGGCGATTTGCCAGCAGGAACCCACTGCTTCAGGAACTCAAGGGTTGCCAGCTCTGCTTCACGATCGCCCTGGGTGCTGGCCTTCACGCGATCCACCAGCCCGCTGCCGGTATGGGTACGCACGTTCCAGTCGTCCATCAGCGCAAGCTGGTCATCAGACTGATTTACCGCAATGGTCGGCCCTTCCGCCAGGATATTGAGATTCGCATCGGTGACCAGCGTGGCGATCTCAATAATGCGATCGCGCTCGGGATCCAGCCCGGTCATTTCAAGATCGATCCAAATCAGGTTGTTTTCGTCCGCGCTCATGTTATTTTCCACCCTTCTCGCATAACCGGCTATAGCAGGTTAACTAGTATTAATTAGAGTGTATCATAGAGGTTTTGCCCACTATGGGCGACCAGGAGCCAGCGCGATTGAGTAAAAATAAACTCTCCAAAGGGCAGCAGCGCCGCGTAAACGCCAACCACCAGCGCCGTCTTAAAACCACTTCGGAGAAGCCGGATTATGACGACAACCTGTTTGGTGAAGCGACTGAAGGCGTCGTCATTAGCCGTTTTGGTATGCATGCCGATGTCGAATCCGCCGACGGAGATATTCACCGTTGCAATATCCGTCGCACTATCCGTTCACTGGTGACCGGCGACCGCGTGGTCTGGCGTCCGGGTAAAGAGGCCGCTGAAGGGGTCACGGTTAAAGGCATCGTTGAAGCCGTACATGAACGTACGTCAGTGCTCACCCGCCCGGATTTTTACGACGGCGTGAAACCCATTGCCGCCAACATTAACCAAATCGTTATCGTTTCGGCGATTTTGCCTGAGCTTTCGCTCAATATTATCGACCGTTATCTGGTTGCCTGCGAAACGCTGCAGGTTGAACCGATCATCGTATTGAACAAGATCGATCTGCTGGACGACGACGGCATGGCCTTCGTTAACGAGCAGATGGATATCTACCGCAAGATTGGTTATCGCGTGCTGATGGTCTCCAGCCACACCAAAGATGGCCTGAAGCCGTTAGAAGAGGCGCTGACCGACCGCATCAGCATCTTTGCGGGGCAATCCGGCGTGGGCAAATCGAGCCTGCTGAACAACCTTCTCGGCCTCCAGCAAGAGATCCTGACCAACGATGTCTCCAACGTGTCGGGACTGGGTCAGCACACCACTACCGCCTCACGTCTGTATCATTTCCCGCACGGTGGCGACGTGATCGACTCTCCGGGCGTGCGTGAATTTGGCCTGTGGCATCTTGAGCCGGAACAAATCTTCAACGGATTTGTCGAATTCCATGATTATTTAGGCGCTTGCAAATATCGCGACTGTAAACACGATAACGACCCGGGCTGCGCCATCCGCGAAGCGGTTGAGAATGGCGAAATTGCAGAGACCCGCTTCGAAAACTATCACCGCATTCTGGAAAGCATGGAAGACGTAAAAACGCGTAAAAACTTTTCTGATTCGGATAACTGACAACTAAGCTAAGCATCGCTAAAATCGTCCCCTTTTTTCAGGTTCCGGCTGTCTTAAGCCGGATCAGGAACGACAAAACAATGGCCTGGAGGCTACCTTGTTAAACTCATTTAAACTTTCGCTTCAATACATTCTGCCAAAACTGTGGCTCACTCGCCTGGCGGGCTGGGGCGCGAGCAAACGAGCGGGCTGGCTGACCAAACTGGTCATCGACCTGTTCGTGAAATACTACAAGGTCGACATGAAGGAAGCGCAGAAGCCGGACACTGCCAGCTATCGCACCTTCAACGAATTCTTCGTCCGCCCGCTGCGTGACGAAGTACGCCCGCTGAACACCGATCCGAACGTGCTGGTCATGCCTGCTGATGGCGTTATCAGCCAGCTCGGTAAAATCGAAGACGACAAAATTCTGCAGGCGAAAGGCCACAACTACAGCCTGGAAGCGCTGCTGGCCGGCAACTACCTGATGGCAGATCTGTTCCGCAACGGTACGTTTGCCACCACCTACCTGTCTCCGCGCGACTACCACCGCGTGCACATGCCGTGTAACGGTATCCTGCGCGAGATGATTTACGTCCCGGGCGACCTGTTCTCGGTAAACCACCTAACCGCGCAGAACGTCCCGAACCTGTTTGCCCGTAACGAGCGCGTCATCTGCCTGTTTGATACTGAATTTGGCCCAATGGCGCAGATTCTGGTGGGTGCTACCATTGTAGGCAGCATCGAAACCGTCTGGGCGGGCACCATCACCCCTCCGCGTGAAGGCGTGATCAAGCGCTGGACCTGGCCTGCCGGTGAGGCAGAAGGCTCCGTTGCCCTGCTGAAAGGCCAGGAGATGGGTCGCTTCAAGCTGGGCTCTACCGTAATTAACCTGTTTGCACCGGGTAAAGTTAACCTGGTTGAACAGCTGGAAAGCCTGTCGGTCACCAAACTGGGCCAGCCGCTGGCGATGTCTACCGAAACCTTCGTGACGCCGGACGCAGAGCCTGCGCCGTTGCCGGAAGAAGAGATCAAAGCCGAGCACGACGCCAGCCCGCTGGTTGACGACAAAAAAGACGAAGGCTAACAACAGAAGGATCGCTGACGTGCGCCCGATTATCGTACTACTGATGGCCTGGTGCCTCAGCATGGGGGCGTACGCAGCGACAGCCCCCGACGCCAAACAGATAACCCAGGAGCTGGAGCAGGCCAAGGCGGCGAAACCCGCACAGCCGGAGACCGTCGAGTCGCTCCAGTCTGCCCTGAACGCGCTTGAGGAGCGAAAAGGCTCGCTCGAGCGCGCTCAGCAATATCAGCAGGTTATCGACAACTTCCCAAAACTCTCCCAAACGCTACGCTCGCAGCTGAATAACCTGCGCGACGAACCGCGCGATGTTCCTGCAGGCTTAACCTCCGATGCGCTAAACCAGGAGATCCTGCAGGTCAGCAGCCAGCTTCTGGAAAAGAGCCGCCTGGCGCAGCAGGAACAGGAGCGCGCGCGTGAAATCGCCGACTCGCTTAGCCAGCTTCCTCAGCAGCAAACCGACGCCCGCCGCCAGCTAAACGAGGTGGAACGTCGCGTTGGCACGCAGTCCGGCAATTCGGCACAGAGCCAGGCGCAAAATCTTGGAATTCAGGCTGAATCTGCCCGGCTTAAAGCGCTGGTCGATGAACTTGAGCTGGCACAGCTTTCGGCCAATAACCGTCAGGAGCTGTCGCGCATGCGCGCCGAGCTGGCGCAAAAGCAGAGCGAGCAGCTTGATGCGTATCTTCAGGCCCTGCGTAATCAGCTGAACAGCCAGCGCCAGCGTGAAGCCGAACGTGCGCTGGAGAGTACAGAACTGCTCGCAGAAAACAGCGAAAACCTGCCTGCCGGGATTAACGAGCAATTCCGGGTTAACCGCGAACTTTCTGCCGCGCTGAACCAGCAGGCGCAGCGCATGGATCTGGTGGCCTCCCAGCAGCGTCAGGCGACCAATCAAACGTTGCAGGTGCGTCAGGCGTTAAACACCCTGCGCGAACAGTCACAGTGGCTGGGATCGTCCAACCTTCTCGGCGAAGCGTTGCGCGCTCAGGTTGCCCGCCTGCCGGAGATGCCGAAGCCGCAGCAGCTCGATACCGAAATGGCACAGCTGCGCGTTCAGCGCCTGCATTTTGAAGATCTTCTCAACAAGCAGCCGCAAATCCGCCAGATCCGTCAGGCGGACGGTCAGCCGCTCACCGCTGAGCAAAACCGTATTCTTGAAGCCCAGCTGCGTACCCAGCGTGAACTGCTGAATTCCCTCCTGCAGGGCGGCGATACGCTGATACTGGAGCTGACGAAGCTGAAAGTGTCGAACAGCCAGCTGGAGGATGCGCTGAAAGAGGTCAACGAGGCAACGCACCGTTACCTCTTCTGGACGTCCGACGTGCGTCCAATGACCTTCTCGTGGCCGATAGAGATTGTGCAGGACCTGCGCCGGCTGATTTCACTCGACACCTTCAGCCAGCTGGGTCAGGCCAGCGTGATGATGATCACCAGCAAGGAGACCATCTTCCCGCTGCTGGGGGCGCTGATCCTTGTCGGGTTCAGCATTTACTCCCGCAGACACTTCACGCGCTTTCTGGAACGCTCCAGCGCGCGCGTGGGCAAAGTGACGCAGGACCATTTCTGGCTGACGCTACGCACCGTATTCTGGTCGATTCTGGTGGCCTCACCGCTGCCGGTGCTGTGGATGACGCTGGGATACGGCCTGCGCGAAGCCTGGCCCTTCCCGCTTGCCGTGGCCATTGGCGATGGCGTCACCGCCACCGTACCGCTGCTGTGGGTAGTGATGATTTGCGCCACCTTTGCGCGTCCTAACGGCCTGTTCGTTGCCCACTTTGGCTGGCCGCGCAGCCGCGTCGCGCGCGGTATGCGTTACTACCTGATGAGTATCGGCCTGATTGTGCCGCTCATAATGGCGCTGATTATGTTTGATAACCTCAACGACCGTGAATTCTCCGGCTCGCTGGGGCGTCTGTGCTTTATGTTGATATGCGGCGCGCTGGCGATGGTGAAACTCAGCCTTAAGCGCGCCGGAATACCGCTCTATCTGGATAAAACCGGCAGCGGCGATAACATGTTTAACCGCCTGCTGTGGAACCTGATGCTTTCCGCACCGTTGGTCGCGATTCTGGCGGCAGCCGTGGGCTATCTGGCGACGGCGCAGGCGCTGCTGGCGCGCCTGGAGACCTCCGTCGCCATCTGGTTCCTGCTGCTGGTGATCTACCATGTTATCCGCCGTGGAATGCTTATCCAGCGTCGCCGCCTGGCGTTCGATCGCGCCAAACACCGCCGGGCGGAAATTCTCGCCCAGCGTGCGCGGGGCGAAGAAGAGCCAAACCACGTCAACAGTACGGAAGGGGCAACGGATGCCGATGAGGTCGAAATCGATCTGGATGCTATCAGCACCCAGTCATTGCGGCTGGTGCGCTCCATCCTGATGCTGGTTGCCCTGCTGTCGGTGATCTTCCTGTGGTCGGAGATCCACTCCGCGTTTGGCTTCCTTGAGAACATTTCGCTGTGGGACGTAACGTCGACGGTGCAGGGTGTTGAAAGCCTGGAGCCTATTACGCTGGGTGCGGTGCTGATCGCTATTCTGGTACTGATTATCACCACCCAGCTGGTGCGAAACTTCCCGGCGCTGCTTGAGCTGGCGCTCCTGCAGCATCTGGATTTAACCCCCGGCACGGGCTACGCCATTACCACCATCACCAAGTATCTGATCATGCTGTTTGGGGGGCTGGTAGGCTTCTCGATGATTGGTATCGAGTGGTCAAAACTGCAGTGGCTGGTCGCGGCCCTGACCGTCGGCCTGGGCTTTGGTCTGCAGGAGATCTTCGCCAACTTCGTTTCCGGCCTGATCATCCTGTTTGAAAAACCCATACGCATTGGCGACACGGTGACCATTCGCGATCTGACCGGTAGCGTCACCAAAATCAACACCCGCGCCACCACCATCAGCGACTGGGACCGTAAAGAGATCATCGTGCCGAACAAAGCGTTCATCACCGAGCAGTTTATCAACTGGTCGCTGTCCGACTCCGTCACGCGCGTGGTGCTTACCGTACCGGCGCCGTCGGATGCAAACAGCGAAGAGGTGACGCAGATACTGTATACCGCGGCAGAGCGCTGCTCGCTGGTGATCGACAACCCGGCGCCGGAAGTGTTCCTGGTCGACCTGCAGCAGGGGATTCAGATTTTCGAGCTGCGTATCTATGCCGCCGAGATGGGACACCGTATGCCGTTGCGCCATGAGATCCACCAGCTGATTCTGGCTGGCTTCCGCGAGCACGGAATTGATATGCCGTTCCCACCGTTCCAGATGCGTCTGGAAAGTCTGGGGGGGAATAAAATGGGAAGGACGATCTCGTCCTCAGGACGTAAACGTTCGGCAGGAAGTTTGTAGCTCAGAGCCCTCCCATTCGGGAGGGCTTTTTTATGCACTACGCGACGTTCACCGCGAAGGCCGTCGAGCGCCGACGGTAATTCTCATAAATCCCCATCGCCAGCAGCGAGAAGAAGATCGGGCCACCGACCATCCACAGCGCGCTGTTCCAGTCATTTGCCTCAATGACCGGCTGAATAACGGTAAAGATATTCGCGAATGCGACCACCAGCACCACCACCGTCGTCGCCAGCAGCGTTGTCACGCGGGTTTTGAAAATCACAAACGGACGCTCCAGATCCTGCTTCGCCTTGAAGAAGGGGAATGCCAGCGTCAGGAAAAGGTAAGGCAGCGTCATTGACACGTTCGCCATCAGGGTCAGCTTGTTGTAAAACGCAGACGCCGTATCCCCGCCAAACGACACCAGCAGGATAAATACGCAGACCAGCAAACACTGCATCCACATGGCGTTAGCGGGCATCCCGGCGGTATTCAGCTGCGTCATGCGCGCTGGCCACAGCGCTCTAGGCGTGCCCTGAATGATGGCTTTCAGCGGGGAGTAGATGAGCGTAAAGAACGCGCCGGTATAGGCAAGGAACATCGACAGTCCGGTGATACGCGCAAACCAAACGCCCATCACCGCCGCTGCATCCGGCGTCAGGTTCATCGCCTGCCCCAGCGTCATTCCCAGGCTTTTCATCAGCACGTAGGTAATGTTGCCAAGGTTGGTGGTGTTATTGCTCAATACCTGCTGCCAGTTGGTGCTGACTCCCCACAGGAAAATCGCCAGTGAATAGCCGATTGAGATAACAATGGCCGCAAAAATGATCCCTTTGGCAAAATTCTTTTCCGGGTTTTCCGTCTTATCGACCAGGCCGCCCACGGCTTCGATACCGCCATAGGCAAAGATGGCAAACACCACAAAGGAGAGCATGGCAAGGCCAGACTGATAGCTCGGATTAGGGGATGAAACGAAATTCACCTCCTGCGCAAAATGCCCGCCGTTCAGGCACAGAATGGCGATGCTCACCAGCAGAAGAACCAGGTTCAGGCACATCACAGAGATGCCGCCCACGGCGGTGATCCGGGCAATTTTGTTGATGCCCTTAGACGCCACCAGCGTTACCACAACCATCCAGCACACTGCCAGAATGCCCACGACCTGCGTGGAGCTGAGGCCAGCCAGCGACCAGACCTGAGTTTTATCGGCAAGGTCGAGAACGGAACCCAGACTTTTGCAGCCGTGCTCACCATCCAGACGACGTAGGAGGAGAACCACATAAAGGTGCCAATAAACGCATAGCGCGGGCCAATGCTGTTATTCATCCACGAGTAGATGCCGCCCTCTTCTTTCCGATAGGCCGACCCCATTTCCGCCATCATCAGCGCGAACGGGATAAAGAAGAACAGCGCAGAGACGATATAAAACGGCGTCGCGCTGTAGCCCATCAAATAGAAGGCAGACGGGCTATTGGCGAAGCCAAAAACTGATGTGAAGATCATCAGGATGAGCCCGGTAAGGGTCATCTTTTTGAGTGAGTGAGACATATAACCATCCGAAGGAGAATTAAGCTGCGCGGATGGTAGCAGATGACCAGACAGAAATTGTGGCTATGCGAGGCAAACTAAGAAAAAGGCCTGTGTATAGAGAAATTGGCAGTTTTTAATGTTGCCGTGCGGAAATGGAAAGGTTAATTGACAGGAATGGCAGGCCGGGTAAGCGCAGCGCCACCCGGCCTTTTTTTAGGCGCGATCGACCGTAAAGGCTATCACGTCGCCAAGCTGCTCGGCATTCAGCGCCAGCATCACCAGACGATCTACGCCCAGCGCCACGCCGGAGCAGTCCGGCAGGCCGGCTTTTAAGGCTTCCAGCAGGTTGGTATCGATCGGCTGCTGGGGCAGGCCGCGGGCATTACGCTTGCGGTTATCCTGCTCAAAACGCTGCTGCTGTTCGCGCGCGTCGGTCAGCTCGTGGAAGCCGTTCGCCAGCTCGATGCCTTTGTAATAGACCTCAAAACGCTCTGCGACACGATGATCTTCGGTACTGATCTGCGCCAGTGACGCCTGGCTTGCCGGGAAGTGATAGACAAACGTCGGACGATCCTTGCCAATCTGCGGTTCCACGCCAAAGGTAAACAGCAGCTGCAGCAGCGTATCGCGGTCCTCTTCGGTATCCGCCACGTTGCTCAGATCGAGCTTTGCCGCCACGTCACGCAGCTGGGCTTTGTCCGCCGACAGCGGGTCGATTTCCAGATGACGCTGGAAAGCCTGCTGATAAGAGAGTGTTTCCGCTTCTGAGCAGTCCAGCACCTGCTGCAGCAGATCGTCCACCTCGTTCATCAGGCGGTACATATCGTAATGCGGACGATACCACTCCAGCATGGTGAATTCCGGGTTGTGGTGACGGCCCATCTCTTCATTACGGAAGCTGCGGCACAACTGGTACACCGGGCCACAGCCCGCCGCCAGCAGGCGCTTCATGTGGTATTCCGGGCTGGTCATCAGATACAAATTCATACCCTGAGAATGGCCAGGGCCAACAAAACGGGTTTCAAACGGGACCAGATGAATATCCGTTACCGTTGCCTGACTCATGCACGGGGTTTCCACCTCCAGGACGCCGCGATCGGCAAAAAAGCGGCGAATTTCCGCCATGATTGCCGCGCGTTTTAGCAGGTTAGGGATGGATGCGCTCGGCTGCCAGGTGGCCGTTTCGCTCATGAGTTTTTCTCCGATTTCAGACAAGGGCACGAAGTCTACTCGTTAGCAGTGGCGGAGACAAATTTTGCGCAGTAAAAGCCCCATATTCATCATGACGAAAAATAACGTGACGGAATTCATCAATCACGATGATAAATCAGCGCACAGAACAGCAAAAAAATCGAACACGTCAAATTTCCCCGACATCCATACGGTTATACTCTTTTACCCATAAAGGAGCAGTGGAAACGCTTTCGCAATCGTCCGTTCGGGCAGCTGAACTACCTTTAGTTCTACGCGTTGCGGAAAAACAAAAATCTGGAGGAATGTCGTGCAAACTTTTCAAGCCGATCTTGCCGTTATAGGCGCTGGCGGAGCTGGATTACGTGCTGCGATTGCTGCAGCACAGGCTAATCCGAACGCTAAAATCGCACTGATTTCAAAAGTCTATCCGATGCGCAGCCACACGGTTGCTGCAGAAGGAGGGTCCGCCGCCGTTGCGCAGGATCATGACAGCTTCGAATACCATTTTCACGACACGGTTGCAGGGGGCGACTGGCTTTGCGAACAGGATGTCGTTGACTACTTCGTGCATCATTGCCCAACGGAAATGACCCAGCTTGAACAGTGGGGATGTCCGTGGAGCCGCCGTCCGGACGGCAGCGTCAACGTTCGCCGCTTCGGCGGAATGAAGATTGAACGCACCTGGTTCGCCGCCGATAAGACTGGCTTCCACATGCTGCACACGCTGTTCCAGACCTCCCTTCAGTTCCCACAAATTCAACGCTTTGACGAGCACTTCGTGCTCGACATTCTGGTCGACGACGGTGAGGCGCGCGGCCTGGTGGCGATGAACATGATGGAAGGCACGCTTGTCCAGATCCGCGCGAAAGCCGTGGTGATGGCAACCGGCGGCGCGGGCCGCGTGTACCGCTACAACACCAACGGCGGCATCGTTACCGGTGACGGCATGGGCATGGCGCTGAGCCACGGCGTGCCGCTGCGCGATATGGAGTTCGTGCAGTATCACCCAACCGGCCTGCCGGGCTCCGGCATTCTGATGACGGAAGGCTGCCGCGGTGAAGGCGGTATTCTGGTTAACAAAAACGGCTACCGCTATCTGCAGGATTACGGCATGGGCCCGGAAACCCCGCTCGGCGAGCCGAAGAACAAATACATGGAGCTCGGCCCGCGCGACAAAGTGTCCCAGGCCTTCTGGCACGAGTGGCGCAAGGGCAACACCATCTCCACGCCCCGCGGGGATGTGGTTCACCTCGACCTGCGCCACCTCGGCGAGAAAAAACTGCTGGAGCGTCTGCCGTTCATCTGCGAGCTGGCGAAAGCCTACGTGGGCGTCGATCCGGTGAAAGAGCCGATTCCGGTACGTCCAACCGCGCACTACACCATGGGCGGTATCGAAACCGACCAGCAGTGTGAAACCCGCATCAAAGGTCTGTTCGCCGTGGGTGAATGTTCTTCCGTAGGCCTGCACGGCGCGAACCGTCTGGGCTCTAACTCGCTGGCTGAGCTGGTCGTCTTTGGCCGTATGGCGGGCGAACGCGCGATGGAGCGTGCCGCAACGGCGGGCGAAGCCAACGGTGCCGCGCTGGATGCGCAGGTCGCAGACGTTGAAAAACGCCTGAAGGACCTGGTGAATCAGGAAGGCAACGAAAACTGGTCGAAGATCCGCGACGAGATGGGTCTGTCGATGGAGGAAGGCTGCGGTATCTACCGTACGCCGGAGCTGATGCAGAAAACCGTCGACAAGCTGGCGGAGCTGCAGGAGCGCTTCAAGCGCGTGCGTATCACCGATACCTCCAGCGTATTCAACACCGACCTGCTCTACACCATCGAGCTGGGCCACGGCCTGAACGTCGCGGAATGTATGACGCACTCTGCGCTGGCGCGTAAAGAGTCGCGTGGAGCCCACCAGCGTCTGGACGAAGGCTGTACCGAACGTGACGACGTCAATTTCCTGAAACACACCCTCGCCTGGCGCGATGCGGATGGCACAACCCGTCTGGACTACAGCGACGTGAAAATCACCACGCTGCCACCGGCGAAACGCGTGTACGGTGCAGAAGCAGAAGCCGCCGAGAAGAAGGAGAAGGCGAATGGCTGAGATGCAAAAGATGAAAGTCGAAGTGGTGCGCTACAACCCGGAAGTGGACGCCGCACCGCACAGCGCTTTCTATGAAGTGCCTTATGACGAGCAAACCTCCCTGCTGGATGCGCTCGGCTACATTAAAGATAACCTGGCGCCAGACCTGAGCTACCGCTGGTCCTGCCGCATGGCGATCTGCGGCTCCTGCGGCATGATGGTCAACAAGGTGCCCAAGCTGGCGTGTAAAACCTTCCTGCGTGAGTACACGAAAGGCATCAAGGTTGAAGCGTTGGGGAACTTCCCGATTGAGCGCGATCTGGTGGTCGACATGACCCACTTTATCGAAAGTCTCGAAGCCATTAAGCCGTACATCATTGGCAACTCGCGTACGCCGGACCAGGGTCCAAACACCCAGACGCCTGCGCAGATGGCGAAGTATCATCAGTTTTCCGGCTGCATCAACTGCGGCCTGTGCTACGCCGCGTGTCCGCAGTTTGGCCTGAACAAGGAGTTCATCGGCCCGGCCGCCATTACCCTGGCGCACCGCTATAACGAAGACAGCCGAGACCACGGTAAAAAAGAACGCATGGCGCAGCTTAACAGCCAGAACGGCGTCTGGAGCTGTACTTTCGTGGGCTATTGCTCCGAAGTCTGTCCGAAGCACGTCGACCCGGCTGCCGCCATTCAGCAGGGTAAAGTGGAAAGCTCGAAAGACTTTCTTATCGCGACCCTGAAACCACGCTAAGGAGTGCATGATGACGACTAAACGCAAGGCCTATGTGCGGCCAATGCCGTCCACCTGGTGGAAGAAGCTGCCGTTTTATCGCTTCTATATGCTGCGTGAAGGCACGGCGGTTCCGGCTGTATGGTTCAGCCTTGAGCTGATGTATGGGGTTTTCGCCCTCAAACACGGTCCGGAAACCTGGGCCAGCTTTGTCGGTTTCCTGCAAAATCCGATCATCGTTGTGCTGAACCTGATCGTGCTCGCGGCCGCGCTGCTTCATACCAAAACCTGGTTTGAGCTGGCGCCAAAAGCGGCGAACATCATCGTTAAAGGCGAGAAAATGGGGCCAGAGCCAGTCATTAAAGGGCTTTGGGCGGTGACGGCAGTGGTCACTGTGGTCATTCTGTTTGTCGCACTGTTCTGGTAAGGAGACTACTGTGATCAATCCAAATCCAAAACGCTCTGACGAGCCGGTTTTCTGGGGCCTGTTCGGCGCAGGCGGCATGTGGAGCGCCATCATCGCACCAGTGATTATTCTGCTGGTGGGGATTATGCTGCCGCTGGGGCTGTTCCCGGGCGATGCGCTGGGCTACGAGCGCGTGCTGGCGTTCGCGAGCAGCTTTATCGGCCGCGTGTTCATCTTCCTGATGATCGTCCTGCCGCTGTGGCTGGGCCTGCACCGTATTCACCATGCGATGCACGATCTAAAAATCCACGTTCCGAACGGTAAGTGGGTGTTTTACGGTCTGGCAACCATCCTGACCGTCGTGACGCTGATTGCGGTGGTCACTATCTGACGCATCTGGCCCGCCACCCGGCGGGCCTTTTATTTCTGCATTTTCCCCACCAACCACTGCGCAAACTCGCGCATTGCCGGCGTTTCTGCCCGTGACTGTAGCCTTGTCAGCCAGTAGCTGCCGAGGTCAATCTGCGTAGCAAACGGCTGCACGATGCGCTCGCTGTTCAACAGATGCGTAAACATATCGACAGGGGCGATAGCAATTCCCACGCCCGCCTGAGCAGCCTCAAGCATGGTGACGGACGAATCAAATACCATCACCCGGTGCGTTGGCGACGGCGGATGCTCACCCGCCGCCTGCATCCACGCGGTCCACTCGTCGCGTCGATAGGATCGCAGCAGCGTAAACTTCAGGATATCGGCAGAGGCGTGTAGCCTCGCGGCTATTTCCGGCGTGCACAGGGGCGCCAGCGGCGCAGGGCAAAGAAACTGCGCCTCGGTGCCATGCCACGCGCCACCGCCGTAGCGAATGGTGTAATCCAGCCCTTCGGCAGCCGGATCGACGCGGTTGTTATGGGTAGAAAGCTGAAGATCGATATGCGGGTAGCAGCGGCGAAAATCATCCAGCAGGGAGAATAAAATCCCCGTGGCAAACGTCCCCACGACGCCGACCTTCAGCTTCTCCTGGGCCCGATGGCTGGCAAAGCGATCCAGCATACCGGCAATACGATCGAACGAATCATTCAGCACCGGCAGCAGGTTCTCGCCTTCGGTGGTCAACATAAGCCCGCGCGAAACGCGCACGAACAGCCGACAGTTCAGGTGCTGCTCCAGGGCCTTAACGTGCTGGCTGATAGCGGAATGGGTCACGTTCAGCTCAATCGCCGCATGCGTAAAGCTGAGATGCCTTGCGGCTGCTTCAAAAGCACGAAGCGAATTTAGGGGTATATAGCTGCGCGTCATAGGCCCGTCCGTTAGAAAAATTAACAGCTACTGCTAAATTTAACCGTTTGTCAGAGACAGTCAAATCCCACAGACTACGCTCGTCTGATGGGCCCGGAGACTCCCTTTACCTGCTATTACGGAAGATAAATGATGATGAATAAATCCCTTTGTTGCGCCCTGCTGCTGGGCGCTTCGTACTCCTGTTTTGCCGCGCCGATGTCAGAAAAACAGCTGGCTGACGTGGTAGAAAAAAGCATTACTCCCCTGATGAAAGCGCAGTCCATTCCAGGCATGGCGGTTGCCGTGATTTATAAGGGCCAGCCGCACTATTTCACCTTCGGTAAAGCCGACGTTGCCGCCGGGAAACCCGTCACGCCGCAGACCCTGTTCGAACTGGGTTCTATCAGTAAAACGTTCACCGGCGTGTTGGGCGGCGATGCCATTGCCCGCGGCGAGATTTCGCTGGCCGATCCGGCCACCCAATACTGGCCCGAACTTACGGGGAAGCAGTGGCAAGGCATTCGCCTGCTTGATCTGGCGACCTATACCGCGGGCGGCCTGCCGCTTCAGGTGCCGGATGACGTCACTGATAACGCATCGCTGCTGCGTTTTTACCAGACATGGCAGCCAAAGTGGAAGCCGGGCACTACGCGACTGTATGCGAACGCCAGCATCGGCCTGTTTGGCGCGCTGGCGGTGAAGCCTTCCGGCATGACGTTTGAGCAGGCAATGACGGAGCGAGTCTTTACGCCGCTGAAGCTGACGCATACCTGGATTAACGTGCCGAAGGCGGAAGAAAAGCACTACGCGTGGGGATACCGTGACGGTAAAGCGGTACACGTTTCGCCAGGCGCGCTGGATGCCGAAGCCTACGGGGTGAAAACTAACGTGCAGGATATGGCCAGCTGGGTGATGGCAAACATGTCGCCTGAGAAAGCTGCTGGCGCCTCGCTTAAGCAAGGCATCGCGCTGGCGCAAACGCGCTACTGGCGCGTAGGTGCAATGTATCAGGGGCTGGGCTGGGAGATGCTCAACTGGCCGGTTGACGCCAAAACGGTTATCGATGGCAGCGACAATAAGGTGGCGCTGGCACCGCTGCCTGCGAGAGAAATTACCCCTCCGGCGCCGCCGGTCAACGCATCATGGGTGCACAAAACGGGTTCAACAGGCGGGTTTGGCGGCTACGTGGCCTTTATTCCGGAGAAGCAGATTGGCATCGTGATGCTGGCGAACAAGAGCTATCCGAACCCGGCGCGGGTTGAGGCGGCGTACCGTATTTTGAGCGCTCTGTAGTAAACATTGCCGGGTGGCGGCTTCGCCTTACCCGGCTACGACACCCTCGCGTTATGCAGGCCGGGTAAGCGCAGCGCCACCCGGCGAAACACAGCGCACGTAATCCACATTTTCCTTGCCGTCATCTACACTTAACAAAAAACCAGTAAGGAAACACCTATGCGCATTCTGCCTGTTATCGCCGCAGTGACAGCCGCGTTTTTAGTGGTTGCCTGCAGTTCCCCTACCCCGCCTCCCGGCGTCACCGTCGTTACACCTTTCGATGCTCAACGCTTTCTTGGAACCTGGTATGAAATCGCCCGTATGGATCATCGATTCGAGCGGGGGTTAGAAAAAGTCACAGCAAACTACAGCGCAATGGATGACGGCGGAATTCAGATCGTTAATCGAGGCTACAACCCGGACCGGGCAATGTGGCAACAGTCGGTCGGCAAAGCATATTTTACCGGCGATACCAACCGGGCCGCGCTAAAAGTCTCCTTCATTGGGCCATTCTACGGTGGGTATAACGTCATCGCGCTCGACAGAGAGTATCGTCACGCGTTAATTTGCGGGCCGGATCGCGACTACCTGTGGATACTCGCCCGTACACCGACCATTTCACCCGAGATGAAACAGCAGATGCTGGACGTTGCGACCCGGCAAGGGTTTGATGTGTCGAAATTAATCTGGGTGGAACAGCCGCATTAATGCGTGCTGAGCTTCAGCCCAATAATCCCGGCCACAATCAGCGCGAGGCTGGCGATACGCGCCAGGCTCGCAGATTCACCTAAAAGCAGAATGCCGGTAATGGCCGTGCCTACCGCACCAATTCCCGTCCAGACGGCATACGCCGTGCCAACAGGCAACGTACGCATCGCCCATGACAGCATAACAATACTCACAATCATTGCCGTAACGGTAATGACGCTGGGCGTCAGGCGGGTAAAGCCGTGGGTGTACTTCAGACCAATTGCCCATACGACTTCGAGCAAACCGGCAATAAACAGAACGATCCAGGACATGTCAGGCTCCTTAACTTAAATAAAAGTTGGGGCCGTCCCCGATGAAGGAAGCGCTTGCGGGTCGTCCCGCAAGGCAGATTGCGCCTCATATTTTGGTTAGCGCGGGATTTTTTTTCAATCACTTTATGCTGAATGTGTTAAGGCAAGAAATAGCCTCAGTATGGCGCGTAGTTCAGGCATTTATCACTCATCCGACTTCTCTATGATGATGTGCTTTCTGATGGCAGGAAGCCAAACCACTAGCCGACTGCGAATCCATTATGTTCAAAATTCTCTTGATTGACCGATGTCACTTCACCCGTACGGGGTTTGAAGCGTGGCTCAATCATTCCGGTTTGTTCCCGGGGCACTTTGTCGTGACTGCCCTGAATAATCTCATCCTTGCCAGAGAGCATATTCTGCAATGGCAACCGACGCTGGTTATCGCTGACCTGCACGGGTTCCGGCAGGATATTCACCACTTACAGCAGCTCACTACCCTGATGAATGCCAGCGAAAGATTGCCCTTTATTTTACTGCAATCGGGTAATGAAAATGAGCTAGCAGTCTATCTTGAGCAGTTCCCGATCTGGTCCTCAATGCAGAAAAATGTCGATCTGGAAGCGCTGGCGACGGCAATCAACGATGCATTAACTTCCCGCGCGAGCGTAGAGATCCCGGACGTAGCGGCCCCGCTTCTGACCCGTCAGGAGGAGAAAGTATTGACGCTCTGGATGGATGGCGCAAGCAATAAGAAAATTGCCCATTACCTGTGTATTAACGGAAAAACGGTATATACCTACAAACGAAATATCCGCATGAAACTTCATATGGATACACGTTTCTCGCCGTTTTTATCCCTGCAGGACGCGGAGAGTTGACGGTACGGTAACGTTCACGCGCCGTACCGTCGATGCATCATTAGTTCTGAGCTTTTGTCGCTGCACCGGAAATCGCGCTACCACCGTCGGAGATATCTTCCCCTACGCCACGGGTGGTATTACAGGCAGTCAGTACTGAAGAGAGCACCAGAACAGAAAAGATCGCTGCAATTGTTTTCTTAACCATAATATCTTCCTTTTATAGCCAAAGTTGTTTTGTGTATAGCTACTTAAGAATAGACAAGATCCCGACGTTTGAAGGAAAAGGAAGGATTTTTAGGAAAATTAGACGGTTTTAGCTGGCCGCGTGGGAAATGATATGGCCGAGATCCTGGATATCTTCACCGACGCCACGCGCGGTGTTACACCCGGAAAGGAACGCGCTGGAGAGCGCTAACAGAAGCAGAATTTTAACGGTACGTTTCATCATCCCTGCCTGCAAAAAACAGGCGCAGCAGGCGCTGCGCCTTGAATCACGACGTAAATTACTTCACGCGGGATACGTATTCGCCAGAGCGGGTATCCACTTTAATCACTTCGCCAGTCTGTACGAACAGTGGAACCTTAACCACTGCACCGGTAGACAGCTTGGCTGGCTTACCGCCAGTACCTGCGGTGTCACCCTTCAGGCCTGGATCGGTTTCAACGATTTCCAGCTCTACGAAGTTTGGTGGGGTCACAGCGATAGGCTGGCCGTTCCACAGGGTTACGATGCACTCAGCCTGATCCAGCAGCCATTTCGCGCTGTCGCCTACTGCTTTCTCGTCAGCGGAGAGCTGTTCGAAAGTAGAGTTGTTCATGAAGTGATAGAACTCACCGTCGTTGTACAGGTAAGTCAGGTTCATATCGACAACATCTGCGCCTTCAGCGGAGTCAGTAGACTTGAAGGTTTTTTCTACACGGGTGCCGGTCAGCAGGCGGCGCAGCTTAACGCGTGCGAATGCCTGGCCTTTACCTGGTTTAACGAATTCGCTGGCTTCAACCGCATACGGTTCGCCGTCCATCATGATTTTAAGACCAGCACGAAAATCGTTGCTATAGTACGTTGCCATAAGGCCCTCTAAATTTGTTAACTGGTAGCTAAGCCACAAAATGGCGCATATTGTAACCCTAAACACCCCGTCCAGAGAAGATTGGTTATCGCAACTTGCCGATGTAATCACCAGTCCTGATGAATTGCTGCGTCTGTTAGACCTCGAACAGCACCCGGAGTTGCTTGCAGGCCGCGAGGCAAAGCGGCTTTTTGCCCTGCGCGTTCCCCGTGCGTTTGTCGCGCGGATGGAAAAAGGCAACCCTGACGATCCGTTATTAAAACAAACGCTTACCTCGCAAGATGAGTTTGTGACCGCGCCGGGCTACAGCACCGATCCGCTGGAAGAGCAGAACAGCGTTGTGCCAGGGTTGCTGCATAAATACCTCAATCGGGCCCTGCTGCTGGTAAAAGGCGGCTGCGCGGTAAATTGCCGATATTGCTTCCGTCGCCACTTCCCGTATGCCGACAATCAGGGCAATAAGCGCAACTGGCAGGTCGCACTGGACTATATCGCCGCCCATTCCGAGCTGGATGAGATTATTTTTTCCGGCGGTGACCCGCTAATGGCGAAAGACCACGAGCTGGACTGGCTGCTGACCCAGCTTGAAGCCATTCCCCACATCAAGCGTCTGCGCATTCACAGCCGTTTACCGATCGTTATTCCGGCGCGGATCACCGAGGGGCTGGCGTCGCGCCTGGAGCAGTCTCGCTTGCAGGTGCTGCTGGTGAACCATATCAACCACGCAAACGAAATTGACGATGCGTTTCGCGCGGGGATGTCGCGTCTGCGTAAGGCTGGCGTGACGCTGCTGAACCAGAGCGTGCTGCTGCGCGGCGTAAATGATAATGCCCGCGTGCTGGCGGATCTGAGCAATGCGTTGTTTGATGCGGGGGTAATGCCTTACTACCTGCACGTGCTGGATCGCGTTCAGGGCGCAGCGCATTTCATGGTGACGGATGAAGAAGCCCGGCAGATTATGCGCGAACTGTTAACGCTGGTGTCAGGCTATATGGTGCCGAAGCTGGCGCGTGAAATTGGCGGGGAGCCGAGCAAGACGCCGCTGGATCTGCAGCTGCGGCAGAACTAGTTTCCCCTCACCCTAACCCTCTCCCACAGGGAGAGGGAAAAAGGCAATCAGTTCGGGCACTTGTAGACCTGGCCGTTCATCTGGCTGGCGGTCGGCACGAAGCTGGACAGCATACCCTGCGTTGGGCTGCTCACGCCGTAGATTACGTTGCCACCCATTGCGGCGGCCTGGTTACGCAGCGCATTCGCCGCGCCGCGCATAGAGCCGCCCTCTTCACCGTGCTGGCCCGACATCCAGTTGCTTTGCTCACCGGTTGCGGTGCCTAGCAGCTGGCATTCGCTGCCTGGCTTATCTTCAACAAAGCGAACGCCCTGGCCCGCTGCCGACAGTTCATTGCTGGAGCTACAACCCGCCAGCAGCAACGCTGCCCCTACGATCCCTGCACAGACTTTTACGCGCATGTTATTCCTCGGTATCAATAAGCTGGACAGTAGTTGTCCGTGTGTAGACCTTATACCTAAAAGATGACCAAAAGAAAAACCCCCGAGCATTTCTGCCCGGGGGTTTTCTTATTTCTAAGACGTAAAGCGCACGATTACATCATGCCGCCCATACCGCCCATGCCGCCCATACCTGCAGCACCTAAGTCAGGCGCGTCGCCTTTAGGCAGGTCGGTCACCATGCACTCGGTGGTGATCATCAGGCCAGCTACAGACGCCGCGTACTGCAGAGCAGAACGGGTGACTTTAGTTGGGTCCAGGATACCGAAGTCGATCATGTTGCCGTATTCTTCAGTTGCAGCGTTGTAACCGTAGTTACCTTCACCCGCTTTCACGTTGTTGGTCACAACAGATGGCTCTTCGCCGGCGTTGGACACGATCTGACGCAGTGGCGCTTCCATCGCGCGCAGCGCAACTTTGATACCCACGTTCTGATCTTCGTTCTGAGCGGTCAGGCTAGCCAGCTTAGCGGCAACGCGCACCAGCGCAACGCCACCACCAGCCACCACGCCTTCTTCAACCGCAGCACGGGTCGCGTGCAGGGCATCGTCAACGCGTGCTTTTTTCTCTTTCATTTCAACTTCGGTCGCAGCACCGACTTTGATTACCGCAACGCCGCCTGCCAGTTTCGCGACGCGCTCCTGCAGTTTTTCACGGTCGTAATCGGAAGTTGCTTCTTCGATCTGCTTACGGATCTGACCTACGCGGCCCTGAATAGCGGCTTCTTCACCCACGCCATCGATGATGGTGGTGGTGTCTTTGTTGATCACAACGCGTTTCGCCTGGCCCAGGTCTTCCAGGGTCGCTTTTTCCAGCTCCATACCGATCTCTTCAGAGATTACGGTACCGCCGGTCAGAGTCGCGATATCCTGCAGCATCGCTTTACGGCGATCGCCGAAGCCAGGTGCTTTAACCGCAGCCACTTTCACGATGCCGCGCATGGTGTTAACCACCAGAGTTGCCAGCGCTTCGCCTTCAACGTCTTCAGCGATGATAACCAGCGGCTTGCCTGCTTTCGCAACGGCTTCCAGCACTGGCAGCATTTCGCGGATGTTGGAGATTTTCTTGTCAGCCAGCAGGATGAACGGGCTTTCCAGCTCAACAGCGCCAGTCTCTGGCTTGTTGATGAAGTACGGGGACAGGTAGCCGCGGTCGAACTGCATACCTTCTACCACGTCCAGTTCGTCTTCCAGACCGGTACCGTCTTCAACGGTGATCACGCCTTCTTTACCGACTTTATCCATCGCTTCAGCGATCAGTTTACCTACGGTTTCGTCGGAGTTAGCGGAGATAGTACCTACCTGAGCAATGGCTTTGGAGTCAGAGCACGGTACGGACAGGGCTTTCAGTTCTTCAACGGCGGATGCGACAGCTTTGTCGATACCACGTTTCAGATCCATCGGGTTCATGCCAGCAGCAACGGCTTTCAGGCCTTCAGTGATGATAGCCTGCGCCAGTACGGTCGCGGTGGTGGTACCGTCGCCTGCAGCGTCGTTCGCTTTAGAGGCCACTTCTTTCACCATCTGCGCGCCCATGTTTTCGAACTTGTCTTCCAGCTCGATTTCACGTGCTACAGAAACACCATCTTTGGTGATGGTTGGTGCGCCGAAGGATTTGTCCAGCACAACGTTACGGCCTTTCGGGCCCAGGGTCACTTTAACTGCGTCTGCCAGTACGTTTACGCCGCGGAGCATTTTCACACGAGCGTCGTTACCGAATTTTACGTCTTTAGCTGCCATGTTCTTAGTTCCTCAAATTCGTACAGTTTCGTGCGTAAATTACGCTTCAACAATTGCCAGAATGTCGCTCTCGGACATGATCAACACTTCTTCATTGTCGATCTTCTCGGATTTCACGCCGTAGCCATCGTTGAAAATTACGATGTCACCAACTTTAACGTCCAGCGGCTGCACAGTTCCGTTTTCCAGGATGCGGCCCTTACCGACAGCGATGATTTCGCCACGCGTTGATTTTGCTGCTGCAGAACCGGTCAGAACGATGCCGCCAGCAGATTTGGTTTCAACTTCTTTACGTTTGACGATCACACGATCATGTAACGGACGAATACTCATTGATAGCTCTCCTTTGAGAAAGTCATTATCAGTTATGGATGACGCCGGTCCGCACGCGGTTTTCCGACTAGTGCCCTGAGAGATGGGGATAGCTTTTTACCCCTTCAAGGGGGAATCGAAAAAAAATTTGCGAAAGTGTTACCATCGCCTCTCTTTTGATGGTCGCAGGACGATGTAAATGAGTGGACTCAAACAGGAGCTGGGGCTGGCGCAGGGCGTTGGTTTACTCTCCACCTCCTTGTTAGGGACGGGCGTATTTGCCGTTCCCGCACTGGCGGCGCTGGTGGCAGGCGATAACAGCCTGTGGGCGTGGCCGGTCTTGATTGTGCTGGTTTTCCCGGTGGCCATCGTCTTCGCCATCCTTGGGCGACATTTCCCCAGCGCCGGCGGCGTCGCGCACTTTGTCGGCATGGCATTTGGCCCGCGGCTGGAGCGCGTCACCGGCTGGCTGTTTCTCTCCGTGATCCCGGTTGGCCTGCCTGCGGCGTTGCATATCGCCACCGGGTTTGGCCAGGCGCTGTTTGGCTGGCATAACGAGCAGCTGCTGCTGGCCGAGTTGGGTACGCTGGCGATTGTCTGGTGGGTGGGGTCGCGCGGGGCCAGCTCCAGCGCCAACCTGCAGACGCTGGTTGCCGTATTGATTGTCGCGCTCATTGCCGCCATCTGGTGGGCAGGCGATATTACCGTCGCGGAAATTCCCTTCCCGGCGGTGGCAGAAGTTGACCATTCACAGCTTTTCGCCGCGCTTTCGGTGATGTTCTGGTGCTTTGTCGGACTGGAAGCCTTCGCCCATCTGGCGTCAGAGTTTAAGCAGCCCGAGCGCGATTTCCCACGAGCGCTGATAATTGGCTTGCTGCTGGCCGGTACGGTCTATTGGGCCTGTACCGTGATGGTGCTTCATTTCAACGCGTTTGGCGCAGATAAAGCCGCTGCCGCATCGCTGCCGGGCATCGTGGTTGAGCTATTTGGCGTAAAAGCGCTGTGGGTCGCCTGCGTCATCGGCTATCTGGCCTGCTTCGCCAGCCTGAATATCTATATTCAGAGCTTTGCGCGTCTGGTGTGGTCCCAGGCGCTGTATAAGCCCGAGAGCCGCCTTGCTCGCCTGTCTAAACGTCAGCTTCCGCTGAATGCGCTAAATGCCGTGCTGGGCTGCTGCGTGCTGAGCACGCTGTGTATTTACGGGCTGAATATCAATCTGGATGCGCTGATCGTCTACGCCAACGGCATTTTCATCATGATTTATCTGCTGTGTATGCTGGCAGGCTGCCGTCTGCTGAAAGGACGCTATAAAGCGCTGGCTGCCGTCGGGGGCGTGCTTTGCCTGCTGCTGCTGGCGATGGTGGGATGGAAGAGCGTGTACGCCATTGTCATGCTGGCGGGGCTGTGGGTATTTTTACCGAAGCGGCAAAATCCGCAGGCCCGGTAGCGAAGCGCCACCGGGCAACAAAATCAACGATCGTCCTTGTGGTCTAAACGGTCGCGCTGATCGTCCTTACGCTGATATTCACCTTCAAAGGTATCTCCCGGGCCGGTACTGAACCCGCCGCCCGGCATACGGTTAAAACGCAGATGCGGCAGCAGCTTCATGGTCAGGTGCTTCTGCACCGGCGGCAACAGCAGCAACAGGCCGAGGAAGTCGGTGAAAAAGCCCGGCAGAATCAGCAGCAGGCCAGCAATAATCAGCGATACGCTTTTGATCATCTCGGCTGCCGGGCTTTCGCCTGCGGCCATCTTCTGCTGCATTAACAGGAAGTTTTTGAAACCCTGATTACGCACCAGCGACATGCCGATGACGGAGGTGAAGATCACCAGGACCAGCGTCAGCAGGACGCCCAGCACGTGGGCAACCTGGATGAAAATCGAGATTTCGATGTAAACATAGAGAAAGAAAGCAATAAACGGTATCCAGCGCACTGGCATCTCCTGTATGGCAGGTGCCGTCTGGCCCCTGTCTGAATGTGTTCGCGTCACGCGTCTGTAAGAGATGGAGACGGTTAGCCAAAATTCAATCGGTTTGCACGGATATTTTTTCTGGAAATATTAAAGCGGTGACTCATTTCACAGATTAATAATTATCATGAAATCGGGTCGATAATAAGTGATCCAGCTTACGGCAATTCGCTATCATCAGCATATGATCTCGAACATCTGGCCGATTGAGGGAATAATCGTCGGTCAGAAAATATTCAAAACCACATATATACTGTGTGTTTAGTACAATCCATCGGCAGCTTGAAAAGAAGGTTCACATGTTAAACAACATTCGTATCGAAGAAGATTTGTTGGGTACCAGGGAAGTTCCAGCGGATGCCTACTACGGTATTCACACTCTGAGAGCGATTGAAAACTTCTACATCAGCAACAGCAAAATCAGCGACATCCCTGAGTTTGTGCGTGGCATGGTGATGGTGAAGAAAGCGGCAGCACTAGCGAATAAAGAGCTGCAAACCATTCCAAAAAGCGCTGCAAATGCGATTATCGCCGCGTGTGATGAAGTGCTGAACAACGGCAAGTGCATGGATCAGTTCCCGGTTGACGTCTATCAGGGCGGCGCGGGTACCTCCGTCAACATGAATACCAACGAAGTGCTGGCAAACATCGGCCTGGAGCTGATGGGCCACCAGAAAGGTGAATACCAGTATCTCAACCCGAACGACCACGTGAATAAATGTCAGTCTACCAACGACGCCTACCCAACCGGCTTCCGCATTGCGGTCTACGCCTCCGTGGTGAAACTGGTCGACGCAATTAACCAGCTGGGCGATGGCTTCCAGCGCAAGGCGGTAGAATTCCAGGACATCCTGAAGATGGGCCGCACCCAGCTGCAGGACGCGGTGCCGATGACCCTCGGTCAGGAGTTCCACGCGTTTAACGTGCTGCTGAACGAAGAAACCAAAAACATGCTGCGCACCTCCGAGCTGCTGCTGGAAGTGAACCTGGGCGCTACCGCCATCGGTACACGTCTGAACACGCCGGACGGCTATCAGCAGCTGGCGGTACAGAAGCTGGCGGAAGTGTCTAATCTGCCGGTAGTACCAGCAGAAGACCTGATTGAAGCCACCTCCGACTGCGGCGCTTACGTCATGGTGCACAGCGCCCTGAAGCGTCTGGCGGTTAAGCTGTCCAAAATCTGTAACGACCTGCGCCTGCTCTCCTCCGGCCCGCGCGCTGGCCTGAATGAAATCAACCTGCCCGAGCTGCAGGCCGGTTCATCCATCATGCCGGCCAAGGTGAACCCGGTGGTGCCAGAAGTGGTGAACCAGGTTTGCTTCAAAGTTATTGGCAACGACAGCACCGTGACAATGGCCTCTGAAGCCGGTCAGCTCCAACTGAACGTCATGGAGCCGGTCATTGGCCAGGCCATGTTTGAATCCATCCACATCCTGACCAACGCCTGCTACAACCTGCTGGAGAAATGCATCAACGGCATCACCGCGAATAAAGAAGTGTGTGAAGGCTATGTGTATAACTCCATCGGGATCGTCACCTACCTCAACCCGTTCATCGGCCACCACAACGGCGACATCGTCGGGAAGATTTGTGCCGAAACCGGTAAGAGCGTGCGCGAGGTAGTTCTTGAGCGAGGATTGTTGACCGAAGCCGAGCTGGACGATATCTTCTCGGCCCAGAACCTGATGCATCCGGCTTATAAAGCGAAACGTTATACCGATGAAAGCGAACAATAACAGTTCAGGCTAAGCTTCCGAAAGGCACGTCACTTGTGACGTGCCTTTTTTCTTTTTAAGCATTACCAATTACACAACAATTTAATATCAACTTGTTAATAAACAAGGAAGGCACTTATGTTTGGAGCAGAACTCGTCATCGTCTTGTTGGCGATTTATTTGGGCGCACGACTCGGGGGGATCGGCATCGGTTTTGCCGGCGGTCTCGGGGTGCTTGTTCTTACCCTTATCTTTCAGATTAAGCCCGGCGCAATCCCTTTTGACGTAATCGAAATCATCATGGCGGTTATCGCTGCTATCGCGGCCATGCAGGTGGCGGGCGGTATGGACTACCTGGTGAGCCTGGCGGAGCGTATGCTGCGCCGCCATCCCAAATATATAACCTTCCTTGCCCCGCTGGTGACCTGGTTTATGACCATTCTCGCCGGGACGGGCCACACGGCGTTCTCCACCCTGCCGGTCATCACCGAAGTGGCAAAAGAGCAGGGCATTCGCCCGTCTCGCCCGCTTTCTATCGCGGTGGTAGCATCCCAGATTGCGATCACTGCTTCGCCAATCTCCGCCGCCGTGGTCTTCTTCGCCGGTATCCTTGAGCCGATGGGCGTGAGCTACCTGACGCTGCTGGCGATCTGTATTCCGGTGACGCTGATTGCCGTGATGATCACCGCCGTGCTGTGTAACTTCCTCGGCGCGGAGCTGAAGGACGATCCGGTTTACCAGGAACGCCTGGCGAAAGGTGAAGTGAAGCTGCGCGGCAGCCAGGTCTTTGAGCTGAAGCCGCACGCCAAACGCTCCGTGCTGCTGTTCCTGATCGGTATTGTCGCGGTCATGTTCTACGCCACCGCCATCAGCGACACCGTAGGCCTGATCCAGAACCCGGTCCTGCCGCGTAACGAAGCGATCGTGGTGTTCATGCTGACCATCGCCACGCTGATTAGCATCACCTGTAAAATCGACACCAGCGAAGTGTTGAACGCCAGCACGTTTAAATCCGGCATGAGCGCCTGCGTGTGCGTGCTGGGCGTGGCGTGGCTCGGCGATACCTTCGTGAAAGCACACATCAGCGACATCCAGACCGTTGCGGGCGACCTGCTGCATAACTATCCGTGGCTGCTGGCCGTGGTACTGTTCTTTGCCGCCACCCTGCTCTACTCCCAGGCAGCGACAACTAAAGCACTGATGCCTGCTGCACTGATGCTGGGCGTTACCCCGCTGACGGCGATTGCCTCTTTTGCGGCGGTTTCTGCCCTGTTCGTTCTACCAACCTACCCGACGCTGCTGGCGGCGGTGGAGATGGATGACACCGGCTCAACGCGTATTGGTAAGTACGTGTTTAACCACGCGTTCCTGATCCCGGGCGTGGTGGCGATTTCGCTTTGCGTCATTCTCGGCTTTATCATCGGCGGCGTTGTGCTGTAAACCGTTAGCCGTTGTAAAAATAGTTAAAATCGGGCCGCTCTGCGGCCCGTTTCATTAATGACCAATCGCCTTGCGTGATATAGTGAAGACTTTCGCGATGAGGAGGTCGACTTGTGAACACGCCAGATGCCGTTGTCGTACTGTGTACCGCCCCTGATGAAGCCTCTGCCCAGGATCTCGCCGCCAAAGTGCTGGCCGAAAAACTGACTGCCTGCGTCACACTTCTGCCCGGCGCGACGTCCCTCTATTACTGGGAAGGCAAGCTGGAGCAGGAGTATGAAGTCCAGATGCTGCTCAAAACCAATCTGGCGAATCAGCAGGCGCTGCTCGACTGCCTCAAATCTCATCATCCTTACCAAACCCCGGAACTGCTGGTGCTGCCAGTGGTCCACGGCGATAACGATTATCTCTCATGGCTCAACGCTTCCTTACGCTGATCCTGCTGCTGTGCAGCACGTCAGCTTTTGCCGGGTTATTTGACGCGCCCGGCCGTTCAAACTTTATTCCTGCCGACCAGGCGTTCGTTTTCGACTTTCAGCAAAACCAGCACGACCTTAGCCTCACCTGGCAGGTGAAAGAGGGCTATTACCTCTACCGCAAACAGGTCAGCATCACGCCCGCTAAGGCTAACGTCGGCGCACTGCAGATGCCCGCGGGCGAGTGGCATGAGGACGAGTTTTACGGCAAGAGTGAAATCTACCGCCAGCGCCTGAGCGTGCCCGTTACGGTGAACCAGGCGGATAAAGGCGCAACGCTGACGGTGACCTATCAGGGCTGTGCCGACGCGGGATTCTGCTATCCGCCTGAAACGAAGATCGTTCCGCTTACTGAAGTTAAAGCGGCTGCCTCCCCTCTCCCCTCAGGGGAGAGGGCCAGGGTGAGGGGTGAAGGCGAAGCCGAAGCTGCTTCCGATCTGCCGTTCTCAGCGCTCTGGGCCTTGCTGATTGGTATCGGCATCGCCTTTACGCCGTGCGTGCTGCCCATGTACCCGCTCATTTCGGGCATTGTGCTGGGTGGCAAACAGCGTCTTTCCACCGCCCGCGCGCTGCTGCTGTCCTTCATCTACGTGCAGGGCATGGCGCTTACCTATACGGCGCTCGGCCTCGTGGTAGCCGCAGCCGGACTGCAGTTCCAGGCAGCCCTCCAGCACCCTTACGTGCTCATTGGCCTGTCAGTCGTGTTTATCCTGCTGGCGCTGTCGATGTTTGGCCTGTTCACGCTGCAGCTGCCTTCCTCACTGCAAACGCGCCTGGCGCTGATGAGCAATCGCCAGCAGGGCGGCTCCGCAGGCGGCGTGTTCGCGATGGGTGCCATAGCCGGGCTGATTTGCTCACCCTGCACTACCGCGCCGCTGAGCGCTATCCTGCTGTATATCGCCCAGAGCGGTAACATGTGGCTTGGCGGCGGTACGCTGTACCTCTACGCGCTGGGGATGGGCCTGCCGCTGATTCTGGTGACGGTGTTTGGTAACCGCCTGCTGCCGAAAGGCGGCCCGTGGATGGAGACGGTGAAAACCGCGTTTGGTTTCGTCATCCTGGCGCTGCCGGTGTTCCTGCTCGAGCGTATCATCGGTGACGTCTGGGGCCTTCGTCTTTGGGCGATGCTCGGCGTCGCATTCTTTGCCTGGGCATTCATCGTCAGCCTGGGAGCGAGAAAAGCGTGGATGCGTGTGGTGCAAATTATCCTGCTGGCTGCCGCGCTGGTGAGCGCTCGCCCGCTTCAGGACTGGGCGTTCGGTTCGCCAGCAGTCCAGACGCAGGCGCACCTGAACTTCACGCCGATTAAAAACGTGGATGAACTCAATAGCGCGCTGGCGCAGGCGAAAGGCAAACCGGTGATGCTCGATCTCTATGCCGACTGGTGCGTGGCCTGTAAAGAATTTGAAAAATACACCTTTAGCGATCCGCGTGTGCAAAGCGCGTTAAAAGGGACAGTTCTGCTGCAGGCGAACGTTACCGCTAACAGCGCGCAGGATAAGGCTCTGCTGAAACAACTTAACGTGCTTGGACTGCCGACCATCCTGTTCTTCAATGAACGGGGCGAGGAGCAGCCATCGCAGCGCGTAACCGGGTTTATGGATGCAGCGACATTCAGCGCACATTTGCGCGATCGCCAACCGTAAACAACACTTTAAACGGGACAAACCGTTGGGAATAGCGGAGGAGAAAACCGTGCAACGCGAAGACGTACTGGGACAAGCCCTGCAATTGCTTGAGATTCAAGGGATCGCCAGCACCACGCTTGAGATGGTAGCCGACCGTATCGATTACCCTCTCGACGAGCTGATGCGCTTCTGGCCCGATAAAGAAGCATTACTTTACGATGCTCTGCGCTATCTCAGCCAACAGGTTGACGTCTGGCGCAGGCAGTTGATGTTGAATGAGGAACTGACTGCGGAGCAGAAGTTACTGGCGCGTTATAGCGCCCTGACCGAATGCGTGAGCAACAACCGCTATCCGGGCTGTTTGTTTATCGCCGCCTGCACATACTTCCCCGATCCGGGCCATCCTATCCACCAGTTGGCGGATCAGCAAAAACGGGCGGCGCATGACTTCACCCACGAGCTGCTGACCACGCTGGAAGTGGATGATCCCGCAATGGTTGCTAAACAAATGGAGCTGGTGCTGGAAGGTTGCCTGAGTCGCATGCTGGTAAATCGTAGCCAGGCCGACGTAGATACAGCGCACCACCTGGCGGAAGATATTCTGCGCTTTGCGCAATGCCGTATGGGTGGAGCATTGACGTAAGCCAGTATCCCGCTTGGACGCAGAAACCGACAGATTGCCGCAAAGTTAAGCAGTTGAACAGCTTTTCCCGAAATAAGGTTGACGATCATGCGCGATTGCGGTTTAATGCGCTCCGTTGCCCGGATAGCTCAGTCGGTAGAGCAGGGGATTGAAAATCCCCGTGTCCTTGGTTCGATTCCGAGTCCGGGCACCACTATTTAGAGAACCCAGCCTATGGCTGGGTTTTTGCTTTTCTGCATTTGCTTGATATTGAATTTTCTGCTTTTACGGTCAATAGTTGTCATTTTCCGCATAAGAAAACGACATGACCACATCTGCTTTAAAAGGCGGGGCGCTGCTTCTGCTGATTATCCTGATTTATACTGGCCTGTTTACGGGCGATCGCGTCACCTGGTTGATGGAGGTGACGCCCGTTATTATCATCGTACCGCTCCTCCTGGCTACTCACAGACGTTATCCGCTTACTCCCCTCCTTTATACCCTGATTTTCTTTCACGCCATTATTCTTATGGTCGGCGGAATGTACACCTATGCAAAAGTGCCGATTGGTTTTGACGTTCAGGAGATGTTCGGGCTGAGCCGAAACCCGTATGACAAGCTCGGTCACTTCTTCCAGGGGCTGGTTCCTGCACTGGCTGCGCGCGAAATTTTGCTGCGCGGAGGATATGTTCGCGGTCATAAGATGACGAGTTTTCTGGTGTGCTGCGTTGCGTTGGCCATTAGCGCGACGTACGAGCTCATTGAATGGTGGGCCGCCGTGGCGATGGGACAAGGTGCGGATGATTTTCTGGGAACTCAGGGCGATCCATGGGATACCCAATCTGATATGTTCTGCGCGCTGCTGGGGGCCTTAACTACCGTGCTGATCCTTGGGCGTTTCCATCAGCGGCAATTGCTTCGTCTGAGATAAGCAAAAGCAAAAAACCCCGCACCTTTCGGTACGGGGTTCTTCTAA
>NZ_SJOO01000040.1 GCF_004331265.1 Enterobacter wuhouensis
ATGAGCGTAGATATCGTTCTTTTCCCGGTTCTCAATCCGCGCCGGAAGCGTGCCGTGAATTTCCGGGCGCGGGATGTCCACCGGGCGGAAACAGTAACGCTCGGTGTAGGGCTGGCCCCAGACCGACACGTGCAGGCGGGAATCACGGGCACCCCGGAAGGTCACCAGCGTGAGGATTACCCCCTCTTTCAGGGCCGTAATGACATCGCCCTGCGGCTCCAGCACCTGACCAGGTGACAGTACGGATGCATTGCTGAACAGGTGGATACAGGCTGATTTATTGAGCTCCCGCTCGTGA
>NZ_SJOO01000041.1 GCF_004331265.1 Enterobacter wuhouensis
CCAGATTTTTAAAGAGCAAAACTTCGCAGTGCACCTTTTCAGGTTCACTCTGAAGTTTTCTTGTATTTCGCAGTAAAAGGATGGTGGAGCTATGCGGGATCGAACCGCAGACCTCCTGCGTGCAAGGCAGGCGCTCTCCCAGCTGAGCTATAGCCCCATCGTTTGCAATCTCTGTACCGCTCATCCTTTAAAAGGAGTTTGGTAGGCCTGAGTGGACTTGAACCACCGACCTCACCCTTATCAGGGGTGCGCTCTAACCACCTGAGCTACAAGCCTGCAGAGATTTTTACTGCTATTT
>NZ_SJOO01000042.1 GCF_004331265.1 Enterobacter wuhouensis
CCGTCCTCGCGCTTGTGCATCGCGCCGCTCGGGCAGACCTTGGTACAGGCCGGATCTTCGCAGTGGTTACAGGCGATCGACAGGTAATAGGCAAAGACGTTCTGATGCCAGACGCCGTTGTCCTCCTGCCAGTCGCCGCCCGCGTATTCGTAGATACGACGGAAGCTGACGTCCGGGGTTAAGTCTTTATAATCTTTGCAGGCCAGCTCGCAGGTTTTGCACCCGGTGCAACGGCTGGAATCAATAAAAAATCCATACTGGGTTGTCATCGGTTACTCCTTAC
>NZ_SJOO01000043.1 GCF_004331265.1 Enterobacter wuhouensis
CCAGATTTTTAAAGAGCAAATATCTCAAACGTAACTCACCGAGTTAGTTTTGAGATATGGAGGTCGGCGACTTTCACTCACGAACCAGCAAGTGGCGTCCCCTAGGGGATTCGAACCCCTGTTACCGCCGTGAAAGGGCGGTGTCCTGGGCCTCTAGACGAAGGGGACACTGAAGTCTCAATCGCAAGACGCCTTGCTATTTACTTTTCATCAGACAATCTGTGTGAGCACT
>NZ_SJOO01000044.1 GCF_004331265.1 Enterobacter wuhouensis
ACGCGCTGACGAACAGCCCCTTTCCGGCGCGGATAGCCCCGTATTCATCCGTGCGCAGTTCTGCGCCCGTGCCGCGGCGCTGTCCCTGTGCGTCCACCAGGTGCCCGCCGTTCAGCTGGGTTTTGCCGTACTCCGTGGCAAGTTTGATATGCTCCTCCCCGCGCCGGTCCTCCATCCGCAGCTTGTTGTTCGCCGGGGTGCGCAGCACGTTGCGCGTGTGGTTGC
>NZ_SJOO01000045.1 GCF_004331265.1 Enterobacter wuhouensis
ACCGGTGCTGCGCAGATGGACGGCGCGATCCTGGTTGTTGCTGCGACTGACGGCCCAATGCCTCAGACCCGTGAGCACATCCTGCTGGGTCGTCAGGTAGGCGTTCCTTTCATCATCGTGTTCCTGAACAAATGCGACATGGTTGATGACGAAGAGCTGCTGGAACTGGTAGAGATGGAAGTTCGTGAACTGCTGTCTCAGTACGATTTCCCAGGCGA
>NZ_SJOO01000046.1 GCF_004331265.1 Enterobacter wuhouensis
CCAGATTTTTAAAGAGCAAATATCTCAAACGTAACTCACCGAGTTAGTTTTGAGATATCGGTTGGCTGTGTCTTTCACTCACACCCAGCAAGTGGCGTCCCCTAGGGGATTCGAACCCCTGTTGCCGCCGTGAAAGGGCGGAGTCCTAACCGCTAGACGAAGGGGACACGGAGTGTCTCGACTTCGCAGCCGTCTTGCTTCTCTACA
>NZ_SJOO01000005.1 GCF_004331265.1 Enterobacter wuhouensis
CATCCCGGTGTTGCCGGGACGGGCGCTAATGTAAGGAAAAGCCGAACTGCCGTCAACCCACTTTTTCAGTAAATTAGCGCATTTAGACAAACTTCAGCCAACCTGATTCCTAAATGTGCTGAAAGCGCCTTTTTTATCAACAACGCGGTTTGTCGATAAATTTGTTATGCTGGCAATCCAGTTGAAAATGAAAATAAAACAGCGCAATAAAAGGCAGGAATGACCATGGATATTATCTTCTATCACCCTACATTCGATACCGCTTACTGGATCAACGCGCTTTCGGCTGCGCTGCCGGACGCTCGCGTTCGCGAGTGGAAGCACGGCGATAATGAACATGCAGACTATGCGCTGGTCTGGCATCCTCCGGTTGACATGCTCCAGGGCCGCAAGCTGAAGGCCGTGTTTGCCCTTGGTGCCGGCGTGGATTCGATTCTGAGCAAACTGAAAGCGCACCCTGAAATGCTGCCAGAGGATATTCCCCTGTTTCGCCTGGAAGATACCGGCATGGGGCAGCAGATGCAGGAGTACGCCGTCAGTCAGGTGCTGCACTGGTTCCGCCGCTTTGACGATTACCAGGCGCTCAAGCAGCAGTCACGCTGGGAGCCTCTGCCGGATTACCCTCGCGAAGCGTTTACCATCGGGATCCTCGGCGCTGGCGTGCTCGGCTCAAAAGTGGCAGAAGCGCTTGCGCCGTGGGGGTTCCCGCTGCGCTGCTGGAGCCGCACCCGCAAGGATTACCCCGGCGTCGAGAGTTTTGCCGGTGCTGACGAGCTGCCTGCGTTCCTGAAAGGCACGCGCGTGCTCATCAACCTGCTGCCCAATACGGCGGAAACGGTGGGGATCATAAACGGTGCGCTCCTGAATCAGCTTGCCGACCAGAGCTACGTCATGAACCTGGCGCGCGGCGTGCATCTGGTTGAGGCGGATCTACTGGCCGCTCTGAACAGCGGCAGACTCAAAGGGGCGATGCTGGATGTCTATAGCCGCGAGCCGTTGCCGACGGAAAGCCCGCTCTGGGCGCACCCGCGCGTGGCGATGACGCCCCATGTGGCAGCCGTGACCCGTCCGGCGGAAGCGGTGGCCTATATAACCCACACCATTAGCGAAATGGAGAAGGGCAACCCGGTCACCGGGCAGGTCGACAGACAGCGAGGATACTGAGTCAAACCCGGCGTTAGCCGGGTTTTTGCTAATAATAGCGACCGATAACTGCTATCCTTGGGAAAAACAGCAGAGGAGAGAAAGATGTATCCCGTAGACCTGCATATGCACACCGTCGCCAGTACCCACGCGTATAGCAACCTCCATGATTATATCGCCCAGGCTAAGATCAAAGGCATCAAGCTGTTTGCGATTACCGATCATGGCCCCGATATGGCGGATGCGCCGCACTACTGGCATTTTGTGAATATGCGCATCTGGCCACGTCTGGTGGACGGCATCGGGATACTGCGCGGCATCGAAGCGAATATCAAAAATATCGACGGTGAAATCGACTGCACCGGTCCGATGTTGACCTCGTTAGACCTCATCCTGGCAGGTTTCCATGAGCCGGTCTTTGCGCCGCAGGATAAAGAAACCAACACCGCGGCGATGATTGCGACCATTGCCAGCGGTAACGTACATATTATTAGCCATCCGGGTAATCCTAAGTATCCGATTGATATTCAGGCCGTCGCCCGGGCGGCAGCGAAACATCGCGTGGCGCTGGAAATTAACAACTCCTCATTTGTACACTCGCGCAAGGGCAGTGAAGCCAACTGTCGCGAAGTGGCCGCGGCCGTGCGTGATGCCGGGGGCATGGTGGCCCTGGGCTCCGATTCGCATACCGCGTTTACGCTGGGTGATTTTACCGAGTGCCTGAAGGTATTGAACGACGTAGGGTTCCCGGAAGATAAGATCCTGAACGTTACGCCGCGTCGCATGCTCGATTTCCTGGAATCGCGCGGAATGGAACCGATTGACGAATTTGCCGATCTCTAATTGTGTAATGGAATAAAAAAATGAATGAATTCTCCATCCTTTGTCGCGTGCTGGGTACGCTGTATTACCGCCAGCCGCAAGACCCGCTGCTGGTTCCGCTCTTTACGTTAATTCGTGAAGGGAAGCTGGCGCAGAACTGGCCGCTGGAACAGGATGATTTGCTGGAACGTTTGCAAAAAAGCTGCGATATGCAGCAAATTTCAACGGATTACAACGCGCTTTTCGTGGGTGAAGAGTGCCGTGTCTCCCCATTCCGCTCTGCCTGGCAGGAAGGCGCAACGGAAGCAGAAGTGCGCGCCTTCCTTTCCGAGCGCGGTATGCCGTTGACCGATACGCCTGCCGATCATATCGGCACGCTGCTGCTGGCGGCGTCCTGGATTGAAGATAACGCAGGGAACGATGAAAACGAAGCCATCGAAACCCTGTTCGAAACCTATCTGCTGCCGTGGGTCGGCACCTTCCTCGGTAAAGTGGAAGCCCATGCGGCCTCGCCGTTCTGGAGAACGCTGGCGCCTCTTACCCGCGATGCCGTAGCTGCAATGTGGGATGAGCTTGAAGAAGAGAATGAGGAGTGATTTAGATCACAAATCTTCTGCAACGATACATTTCAACTTGCACATAGTGTGCTTCCGATCGCATTTATGGGATGCGCATCTGCTAAGATGCGCACCATGAACATATTACTTTGCATTGCACTCACCACGGGCATCCTCTCCGGACTTTGGGGATGGGTGGCGGTGTCTCTTGGCTTACTGAGCTGGGCCGGATTCCTCGGCTGCACGGCCTACTTTGCCTGCCCGCAGGGTGGGGTGAAGGGGCTGTTTATCTCCGGCTGTACGCTGATGAGCGGCGTTATCTGGGCGCTGGTGATCGTGAAGGGCAGCGCGCTGGCGCCGCACCTTGAGATTCTGGGTTACGTCATGACGGGCGTGGTCGCCTTTTTAATGTGCATCCAGGCGAAGCACCTGCTGCTGTCGTTTGTGCCGGGAACCTTCATGGGGGCGTGCGCAACCTTTGCAGGGCAGGGGGACTGGCGGCTGGTGATCCCTTCCCTGATGCTCGGCTTACTGTTCGGCTATGCCATGAAGAACAGCGGCCTCTGGCTGGCGGCGCGGCGGGAGAAGGCGCAAAACATTCCTGCGGTGAGTGAATAAAAAAAGGCGAGATTGTTATCTCGCCTTTTTTATGCGCGTCCAGTCAGGATTCCGGAGGAACTGACATATCGCGGTATTTCACCAGTACCGGGTTTTGTGATTCAGATTTGTTCTGCAGATCCCAAAGCCCACGGTCAATACCGTCGTTAATCAGGAAGATAACGCCGGTCTCGATGGCGGACATCAGGCACATCATGACCGGTTCATTAGAGGTATACCCAATTTCACCTTCCAGTAAACGCTGATAGTCGATAAAGCGGAAAACCCCGGCCTGTACTTCATAAGACAGAATGGTTTTGCTGGTGTTAACGGAAGAGAGGACTTCCCCCGTACTGACGTTAACAACGCGCAGGTTAACGGCAATTTGGTCAAGCTGGTACTGCGTATCGGCCCCGATACCGAAATAACGCGCCCCGACGCCCCCTGATTTCACATTGCTTTCGTAACCGATGATCGAGCCTTCAATCATCACGTTGGCGGCGGCAAGGGATTGCAACGGCATTCGGTTATTGTTCGCGACGGTACCATTTTCCTGGGCGGCACGAATAATTTTACGTTCATTCAACAGGTTTTGAAGTCCCTGACGCTCGAGGGGGATAAACCACCGTGAATCCTTGAGTGCGGTAACTAACATAGCGGTAGCGCTTTGCGGCACAGCCGTTGAGAAGTTACTCGCCGGATACGGTTTAAATTGCCCCGTTTCATCCTGAATATTATAAACCGAGACAAATATTTTACCCGTAGGCGCAGGTAAATGCGTTAAATCACGGTAGCTTTGGGCCCGAGGCATTAAGGTTGGTTTTGCAGCTTCTTTAGGTGGAGCAGTTAAACAACCGCTCAATAAGCACACTGCAACTAATATCAGGAAGCGCTGCATGATCGTTGTCCTTATTTCGAGGTTGTTTAGAAATCTGTCGAGTTACTTTGTAGGCCGGAAACCTGAATCGTCGATGTTTTTCCGGTTTTACGATCGGTAACATTCAGCTGGAGCTGCCCATCCTTATTGGCGATATCGACAATAAAGTCGTTGGTCACCATTCGGCCAGGTTTGCCGGTATTTATATTGGTCAGCAGTCCGCCCAAAATCTGCGACTGGATGGCCTGGGTGAAGTTGTCCAGCGCTGATGGGGTGTCGACGCTAAAGTCCTTATAGCTGGGGTCTTTATAGGAGTTTTGGGCCTGGGCTTCGTTCAGCATGAACGCGCCGTTGTTGGGATTGCCACCAAAGTTAGGGTTGCGGAACTGGAACGTCATATTTCCGGCCCAGCTTATGGGTGTTATAAGCATTAACGAAACAACTGCATATGCAATACGCATGACAGCCTCCGGATATAGGGTCGCTAGAACTCGTCTTTTGCTAAATCGCTGGTGCTTAATAGCGCTTTATCTATTTGCAGGCGATTAATAGCGTCTTCAGTTAGTGCCAGTGCCTGGTCCACATTTTTATCGAAGTCCAATTTTGTAGGGAATAAAAACGTTTGATATATAACGTCTGAATTTGCCGTTATTGTTATCCAACTTCCCCATCGTGCACTGGGCCGTTCGTTGATTGTTATATTTCCAGTATATTTACTGTCCCATTTATCACTGAAGGCGCGATAAAAACTGTGCCCGATAGATGAAACGGTATGGTCTGTTAACAATCCGGGAACTTCGACCTCGACGGCCTGAACATTCCCTGCGGCGAGCAGAATGCCCGCTGCGGCAATCCAACTCAACGTGCGTTTCATGTGATTAACGCCTGAGGTTATCGTTTGCCCATGAAACTGCCTGAGTTCGGTTTTTAACAGCTATCTTCTTGAAAAGATTATAGAGATGCGTCTTAACGGTATTTTCGCTGATAAATAACGAACGGGCGATTTCAATATTTGAGGCGCCAATGCGCAACTTGTTCAGGATCTCTTTCTCACGATGCGTCAGCAGCGCGGACTCAGAGCTGTTGTAGCGATAATTTCCGGAGTGCGTGATGAGATAGCTGGCAAGCTTTTGCGAGAAATAGCACTCTCCACGCAATATGCCCTGCAGGCCTTCTACCACCCGATCTTCTTCTTCAGTGACGTAAAATACGCCATTGATATGCGGCCAGCTTTCGATGTCTCTGAAAGGATACTCATCAGGTGTGTTCAATAATAGCACGCGGATATTATTGTTTTTCCTGCTTAAATTGTCTTGCCAGTAATGGATGAGCTTTTTATCCGCTTCCATCATATCCAGCAAAATAATGCTGCCAGCAGCAATATCATCAAAAGAACGTTGAATATTATGCAATTTCCCGTTCAAGGATAACGTTTGCTTTAAATGCTGTAATAAAGCGGTCGCTTGTAAAGAAGGCTTTGTGATCAACAGTAATGTATGACCATGTAAACTATGGACTTCATTAAACATGATGAAACCCCACTTTTTTTAACACCTGACAGCTGCCCTCTGAATAAGAAAGAGGGCACCAGAAGTACTGACAGATGTTGCACTGCTGTGTGTAGAATCAGACCATAACCTCCACAGGGAGGTAAATATAAAACAAATTTCGTACATCTGATTTCAATCTAGCTATTACGAATTTTAAAGCAAGTGTTAATGATGTAACCAAATGTAAAAATCAATATTAATTTGTTAAAAACAGAGATTTGAAATGCTGTGTTTTGATAGGAAAGTTGTACAGGTTAATAACCCTGCACAGATTTTAAAAATCATACAAATAATTATAAGGAATTGATAGCTAACGATATATTTAATTTTATCGAATTGATGATGTGGTATGAGTCGCTGGAAATTACTAAGTACACGACCGCGCGTCAAGCCATCTTAAGAAAACACGGTTGATGTCACGGCCTGAAAGAAATGTCACCCAGGCGTCGCCCTGGTAAGTGCGTAAATCAGGCTGTGCACGCCGCTCCGCATTTGAACAACAGGGAAGAATAAATATTGTTTAAAAAAACTAAGCTGAACTGATTACAGTGGTTTTTGGCAGGAGTTAATACTTTGAGGTGATATTAAAAACAAAAATAACCCGCGCGGGTGAGATATTAAAAATGTTTCGCCAGACATACTCTTCACCGTAACGACGCATTAACAACAAATGAGTCGTTTTAACACGAAGTCACAGTAGCAAAGGTATGTTGGTGATATATAGCCAGGTCCAGGGTGACAACATGAAAAACACATCGTTATTTATGATGTTTACATTACTGGGTGTGCCTGGGTTTGTAGCCGCGGCGAATTCAGATTTAGCCAATGCTGAATATAACTTCGCGGTTAATGAATTAAGTCGCTCCTCGTTAAATCAGGCAGCCATTATTGGTCAGCAGGGCGTAAATAATGACGCTCAGGTTCGTCAGGGCGGGGCAAAATTACTGTCCATTGTTACCCAGGATGGGGGTGGCAACAGAGCGAGAGTTGATCAATCAGGGACTTATAACTATGCGTATATCGCTCAGAGCGGCGTCGCGAACGATGCGAGTATCACGCAGGATGGATATGGTAATAGTGCGAAAATTATCCAGCAAGGGTCGGGTAATAGAGCAAATATTACGCAGTACGGTACGCAGAAAACCGCAGTTGTAGTGCAAAAACAGTCGCAAATGGCCATTCGCGTTATTCAACGCTAGCTATTTCGCGGCGACGTTAATCAATCCGATGGGGGTTTACCATGAAATTTATCAAAGTGGCAGCGCTTGCAGCAATCGTAGTTTCTGGTAGTGCTATGGCGGGTCTTATTAACCAAGGTGGCTGGGGTCATGGCCCGGGTAATAGCGGCGGTCCAAAATCAACGCTGAATATTTACCAGAATGGTGGCGGTAACTCAGCTGTCGCCTTGCAGTCGGATGCAAGAAATTCAACGCTGTCAATTAGCCAGACGGGTGGCGTTAACGGGGCAGATGTTGGACAAGGTTCTGACGACAGCACCATTTCCCTGACCCAAAACGGCTTTGGTAACAGTGCTACACTCGATCAGTGGAACGGTAATCACTCCACCATGAACGTCAGCCAGTACGGCGGTGGCAACGGTGCCGCTGTTGACCAGACCGCATCCGGCTCGACCGTTAACGTTCAGCAGATTGGTTTTGGTAACCACGCTCAGGCGCACCAGTACTAATTCCACATCTACGCTGCATAAAAAACAGGGCCTATGCCCTGTTTTTTTTCGGGGGAATCATGAACACGCTATTACTGCTTGCTGCGCTCTCAAGCCAGATAACCTTTCAGACATCGCACCAGGGCAATATGACCACCATTATTCCTCAGGTGATATTAACGGAATCGTGCGAGTGCCAGGTTCAGATCCTTTCTGTCCGGCAGGGGCAGGGCGGGCAAAGTACGTCGCAACAGCAAAATAGCTTTTCTATACCCGCTAATCAGACGATTGATTTGACGAGGTTGAGTTTAAATATTGGCGCAGGGGATAGGGTGAAAATTACCGTCACCGTATCTGATGGAAAATCGCTTCATTTATCTCAGCAATGGTCACCACCCGATTCTGCGCTTTAATCATTCATAAAATCAATATGTTGATGGATATGGCGAGAGTGAAGGGTTGTTACTAAGCTGGTATCAGGAACTGAAAAAATCTGCTTTCAGCCGCCTGGTATGACGTTTGTGATAATAAAGCGCTTCACCCCTCAAGGACGATCCTTATTGAGGAGTACGCCAGATGACCAAATATGCCGCTCAACTTGTTTCAGGCCTCGGCCTGATCGTATCTGCTTTTATTACCCCCGCGTTCTCTGCCACCGTTGTTAACGGCGGCGTGATTCATTTCCGCGGCGCTATCGTTGCAGACCCGTGTGAAATTACGCCGCAGCAGCAACAGTTTTCCGTATCATGTCCACAGAATAACCGGATGCAAACACGGACGGTCAGCTATGAGGAAGCGCTGAACGGCAAAACGACCAGCGACAATATCGCCAGCCTCAGCATGAAATACCTTAATCCAGAAAAAACGCTCGCCGTTGTACAAATTCAGTATCGATAATCCGTCTCTTCCGCCGCCCGGCGGGAGAGGTTTTCATCCGATAGTTTTTTTTCATCCTCTCCTCTGCGATACACTTAAGAAAATGGCGGGCAGGAGAGGGTTGGTATGATACCGCAAATTGAAATTGTTCACGGCGATATAACGACGCAGCGCGTCGACGTGATCGTCAATGCTGCAAATTCTTCGCTGATGGGCGGGGGCGGAGTGGATGGCGCTATTCACCGCGCTGCAGGACCGCAGCTGCTGGAGGCCTGTAAAACGGTGCGCCAGCAGCAGGGGGAATGTCCACCCGGGCATGCCGTTATTACGCTCGCAGGCGATCTTCCTGCAAAAGCGGTGATACATGCCGTCGGGCCGGTATGGCACGGTGGCGATCGGCACGAGGCGAGAATTCTGGAAGACGCCTACCGAAACTGTCTGCGCCTTGCCGCCGACAACGGCTATAAAACGATGGCTTTTCCGGCCACCAGCACAGGGGTATACGGTTATCCCAAAGCGGCGGCGGCAGCGATTGCCATTGACACCGTTTACCGCTATTTATCCCTTAAGCCGATGCCTGAGAAGGTTTTCTTCGTCTGTTTCGATGAGGAAACCACGCATATTTATCAGCAGCTGCTGGCAACGCGCAGGCAGGAGCTAGAGTCCTGACAGGCAAAAACGGCGCACCCGGTGCGCCGTTTTCGTTATGAGGCTTTGGTCTGCGGTTTCCCGGAGAAGAGGAAGCGCAGCAGCGGGACCCGCAGATGGATCTCATAGAGCACAACGGCAATCCCAATAACAAACACCAGCCCGGTGAAGAAGCCCAGCGTATTGGACGCGATGTGCGGCGTAATGTAGGCTCCAAAGAACAGCGTCAGCGGGTGATGCACCAGATAAATAAACAGCGAGGCGTTGACAAAATAGGTCACCCGACTGGATTTAAAGTTCAGCAGGCGATGGCCCAGCGCAAACACCACATTGACCATCCACAGGCCGAGCAGCATCGTGATAACGCTCTCCGTCTCGTACATCCAGGCGTCGCCGCTGCCATAGCGTTGATTCAGGAGATAGGCCGCAAAGGCAGCGGCGGCACCCGCGGTGCACCACGGTGACGGCGTGGTAAACAGGGACTTCAGCTTAGGATAAACAAACGCCAGCGCCCCAATTAAGAAGAAGGGGATGTAGAACAGCGACTGCATCACGACAAAGTTAAACAGACCGTCGCTTAAAATCGGCGGATACACGATAAATAAGGTGCGTCTTACGGCCGCATACAGTATGCCCAACAGCAAAAAGAGTACGGACAGTTTGCCCAGCGTAATGTTGGCAAAGAAGGCGTCGGCCTTGCTGCTCAGGTGGCGGCGCAGTCGGCTGAAGATGACCAGGCTTACCGTCGTAAGCACAACCAGAACCAACAGGAACCAGAGGTGCGACACCAGCTCCCACACCAGGGTGTTGTACTTTTCATAGAGCGAGAGGTTCGGCCAGTTTTCCGCTTTGCCCTTAACGTACTGCAGCATGATGAACTGCGGCAGCGTTAACAGAGGAATGGCGGTCAGCATCGGAATGCCGACGCGCTCGACGCGCACCTTCCACCAGCGCTTGATCGGGTAGCGCAAAAACAGCATGTAGGAGAAATATCCTGAAATGACAAAAAACACCTGCATACGGAAGGCGTGGATAAAGTCATTAAACAGCGTGAGCCACCACGAAGGTTCAGGACTGTTTACATGCCAGGTGTGGCTGGAGTAGATCAAGGAAATGTGGAAGGGTATCCCCAACAGCATCAGCCATGCCCGGATCGAGTCGAGGAAATATTCACGTTCGGTTGGTGTTGTGCTCATATAACGTTGTGCATTCTCAGACTTTTCGTCTTATCCCTAAGACTCATAATGGTTACATTCGACGCCAACCCTACACCAAGACCGACACCCTGTCTCCAGGATAAGCACGCAAAGTGAAAAGCGGGTTCTTTCATTTGCTTAATCCATGAGCCAGCGAGCTGAACAAAGCAGTGATAATGTTGTCGGATTGCCTGAGTTTCCATTAAAATGGATCGGATCGATATAAGCACACAAAGGGGGAAGTGCTTACTTATTATGAAACATAAACCACAGATGATGAAAATGCGTTGGTTGGGTGTTGCAGTTGTGTTGTCACTGTATACCTCATCGGCACTGGCCTTTAACATCGACGATGTCGCAAAAAAGGCAAAATCGATGGCTGGCAAGAGCTATGAAGCGCCAAAAAGTAACCTGCCCTCCGTTTTCCGCGACATGAAGTATGCGGACTATCAGCAGATCCAGTTCAATCACGATAAAGCGTACTGGAACAATATTAAAACCCCGTTCAAGCTTGAATTTTACCATCAGGGGATGTACTTCGATACGCCTGTTGCCATCAACGAAGTGACGGCAACCGCGGTACGTAAGATCAAGTACAGCCCGGATTATTTCAATTTTGGCGAAGTGCAGCACGACAAAGATACGGTTAAAGACCTGGGCTTCGCAGGCTTCAAGGTGCTTTACCCAATCAACAGCAAAGATAAAAACGACGAAATCGTCAGCATGCTCGGTGCCAGCTACTTCCGCGTAATCGGTGCGGGGCAGGTATACGGGCTTTCGGCGCGTGGCCTGGCCATTGATACCGCGCTGCCATCAGGTGAAGAATTCCCACGTTTCCGCGAGTTCTGGATCGAGCGTCCAAAACCAACGGATAAACGTCTGACAATCTATGCGCTGCTGGACTCCCCTCGTGCAACGGGCGCATACCGCTTCGTGATCATGCCGGGACGCGACACCGTCGTTGACGTGCAGTCCAAAGTTTACCTGCGCGATAAAGTGGGCAAGCTGGGCGTTGCACCGCTGACCAGTATGTTCCTGTTCGGGCCGAACCAGCCGTCTCCGGCGACCAACTTCCGCCCGGAGCTGCATGACTCTAACGGCCTCTCTATCCATGCCGGTAACGGCGAGTGGATCTGGCGTCCGCTGAATAACCCGAAACACCTCGCGGTGAGCAGCTTCGCGATGGAAAATCCGCAGGGCTTTGGTCTTCTGCAGCGTGGCCGTCAGTTCTCTCGCTTTGAAGACCTGGACGACCGTTACGATCAGCGTCCAAGCGCCTGGGTAACCCCGAAAGGTGACTGGGGTAAAGGGAAAGTCGAGCTGGTTGAAATTCCAACCAACGACGAAACCAACGATAACATCGTCGCTTACTGGACCCCGGATCAGCTTCCGGAAGCCGGTAAAGAGATGAACTTCAAATATGCCATTACCTTCAGCCGCGACGAAGACAAGCTGCATGCGCCGGATAACGCGTACGTCATGCAGACTCGCCGCTCTACGGGCGATGTGAAGCAGTCAAACCTTATCCGTCAGCCTGACGGTACGGTGGCATTTGTGGTGGACTTTGCGGGTCAGGACATGAAAAAACTGTCTCCGGATACCGCAGTGACCGCGCAGGCCAGCATTGGTGATAACGGTGAGATCGTTGAGAATGCCGTGCGTTATAACCCGGTAACGAAAGGGTGGCGTTTGACCCTGCGCGTGAAGGTGAAAGATCCAAAACAGACCACTGAAATGCGCGCCGCGCTGGTCAGCGACGATCAGCCGCTGAGCGAAACCTGGAGCTATCAGCTACCTGCCAATGAATAATATATCTGAATATATTGATGCCATGCCGCTGACGGATATTGAGAAAGCGGCACTGCCAAAGAGCGACATCCGCGCGGTGCAAACCGCGCTGGATGGTGAGCATCGTCAGTTTACCCGTGATGATGACACGCCGCTGGGGTCGGTTAAGGCTCGTCTGGAGCGTGCCTGGCCGGATTCGCTTGCGGAAGGACAGTTGATTAAAGACGACGAAGGACGCGACCAGCTGCAGGCGATGCCGAAGGCGACGCGTTCCTCAATGTTCCCCGATCCGTGGCGCACCAACCCGGTGGGTCGCTTCTGGGATCGCCTGCGCGGACGTGACGTTACGCCGCGCTACCTGTCGCGCCTGACCAAAGAAGAGCAGGCCTCTGAACAGAAATGGCGTACCGTGGGGACCATCCGTCGCTATATCCTGTTGCTGCTGACGCTGGCGCAAACGGTGGTCGCCACCTGGTACATGAAGAGCATTCTTCCCTACCAGGGCTGGGCGCTGATCAACCCTGCTGACATGATTGGCCAGGATATCTGGGTCTCCTTCATGCAGCTTCTGCCCTACATTCTGCAAAGCGGCATTCTTCTGCTGTTCGCCGTTCTCTTCTGCTGGGTTTCCGCCGGTTTCTGGACCGCGCTGATGGGCTTCCTGCAGCTGTTAATGGGGCGTGACAAATACAGCATTTCAGCGTCAACGGTCGGGGATGAACCCCTGAATCCTGAGCACCGTACCGCGCTGATCATGCCTATCTGTAACGAAGACGTTGACCGCGTATTTGCGGGGCTGCGCGCCACCTGGGAGTCCGTGAAGGCCACCGGGAACGCAGCGCATTTCGACGTTTACATCCTGAGCGACAGCTACAATCCGGATATCTGCGTTGCCGAGCAAAAGGCCTGGATGGAGCTGATTGCGGAAGTGCAGGGCGAAGGGCAGATTTTCTATCGCCGTCGCCGCCGTCGTGTGAAGCGTAAAAGCGGCAACATCGATGACTTCTGCCGTCGCTGGGGCAATCAGTACAGCTACATGGTGGTGCTGGACGCCGACTCCGTCATGAGCGGTGACTGTCTGAGCGGCCTGGTCCGCCTGATGGAAGCAAACCCGAATGCGGGTATCATTCAGTCCTCGCCAAAAGCGTCCGGTATGGACACGCTGTACGCGCGCTGCCAGCAGTTTGCGACTCGCGTTTACGGGCCGCTGTTCACCGCAGGTCTGCACTTCTGGCAGCTGGGTGAGTCTCACTACTGGGGCCACAACGCGATTATCCGCGTGAAGCCGTTCATTGAGCACTGTGCGCTGGCGCCGCTGCCGGGCGAAGGGTCCTTTGCCGGTTCGATTCTGTCGCATGACTTCGTGGAAGCGGCGCTGATGCGTCGTGCGGGTTGGGGCGTCTGGATTGCTTACGATCTGCCTGGCTCATACGAAGAACTGCCGCCGAACCTGCTGGACGAGCTGAAGCGTGACCGCCGCTGGTGCCACGGTAACCTGATGAACTTCCGCCTGTTCCTGGTAAAAGGGATGCACCCGGTTCACCGGGCGGTATTCCTGACGGGCGTGATGTCCTATCTCTCTGCACCGCTGTGGTTTATGTTCCTTGCGCTGTCTACCGCATTGCAGGTGGTACACGCCCTGACGGAACCGCAGTACTTCCTGCAGCCGCGTCAGCTGTTCCCGGTGTGGCCGCAGTGGCGTCCTGAGCTGGCGATTATGCTGTTTGCCTCGACGATGGTGCTGCTTTTCCTGCCTAAGCTGCTCAGCATCATTCTGATCTGGTGCAAAGGTTCGAAAGAGTACGGTGGATTCTTCCGCGTGACGATCTCCCTCCTGCTGGAAGTGCTGTTCTCGGTCCTGCTGGCGCCTGTGCGTATGCTGTTCCACACGGTGTTTGTGGTCAGCGCATTCCTGGGCTGGGAAGTGGTCTGGAACTCGCCGCAGCGTGACGATGACTCCACGCCGTGGGGAGAAGCCTTTATGCGCCATGGCTCGCAGCTGCTGCTGGGTCTGGTGTGGGCTGCAGGGATGGCCTGGCTGGATCTGCGCTTCCTGTTCTGGCTTGCGCCGATTGTCTTCTCGCTGATCCTGTCACCGTTTGTCTCGGTGATCTCCAGCCGTTCAACGGTGGGTCTGCGTACCAAGCGCTGGAAGCTGTTCCTGATCCCGGAAGAGTATTCACCGCCGCAGGTTCTGGTCGATACCGACAACTACCTGCAGCAGAACCGCGAGCGTTCTCTGGCCGACGGTTTCATGCACGCGGTGTTTAACCCGTCGTTCAACGCCCTGGCAACGGCAATGGCGACCGCGCGTCACCGCGCCAGCCATGTGCTGGAGATTGCCCGAGACCGTCACGTTGAGCAGGCGCTGAACGAGACGCCGGAAAAACTGAACCGCGACCGTCGACTGGTGCTGTTGAGCGACCCGGTAACGATGGCGCGTCTTCACTATCGCGTGTGGTCCGCGCCGGAGAGGTATTCTTCCTGGGTGAACTACTACAAAGAGCTGAAGCTTAATCCGCTGGCGCTGAAGGCGAAGTAAGTTATTAAGCAGGGCGCGCGTGCGAAGCGCCGCCCGCCAAATAAAATACCGGCTGTGAGGCCGGTATTTTTTTAGAGGTTACAGATGAGAATAGTCATCGTTGTCCTGATGGCATGCCTGCTCAGCGGCTGCGGCAGCATTATCAGCCGCACGATACCGGGGCAGGGGCACGGCAATCAGTATTACCCGGGCGTGAAATGGGACGTGCGCGACTCGGCATGGCGCTACCTCACCGTGCTCGATCTGCCGTTCTCGCTCATATTCGATACGTTACTGCTTCCCATCGATGCCAGCCACGGACCCTATGAGTAATTAACGCTCATCCCACTCATCCGCCGCGGTTTGGCCTTCTTCCGTGTCCAGCGGCGGCTCGAGCTGAAATTCACCCTCATCCCATTCATGGAGGGTATTTTCCTCCATCCACTCCTGGCGAAGCTCAATTTCGTCATAGTCGCCGTCGAAGACGGCCTGCGCGCCTTCGCCGCTCACCATCGGCAAACATTCGCCTTCTTCACCATCGTCAGCAAAGAATTCGGCCTGCCACATGATATCCCCGTCCTGCAGGACGTATTTTTGGATATTCAGCTGCTGTACGTTTGCGTCTTCTTCCTCAATGCCGGGATTATTGGCAAGGAACTCTTCGCGAGCAGCGTCAATCGCTTCTTCCAGCGTGGCGTACATGGTCATTGGTGTCTCCCTGTTTTCCTGATGGTTTCAGGGAAAGAATAGCTGAATATCAGATTCTGCAAGTATGAAGATGAAAATAAGCGATGGTAGATTTGTCTTATTCAGGTACGGGACGTAACGCCCGGGATAAACTGAACCACGAATAGAGGGCATTAAACAGGACGACGCCAGCGGTGACGATAAATACGGCGCGGAAACCGAAGCTGGCGGAAACGGCCGCCCCAACCAACGGCCCGGTAACGTTGCCGATATCACGGAATGACTGGTTGTAGCTAAAGATACGTCCGGCGATTTGGTTGGTTGAATTATAAACCAGCAGCGTCTGGACAGCCGGTAATAACGCGCCGTCAGCCGCCCCGAGCAAGAAGCGCAGCAGCCCAAGCTGCCACGGTGTTTGCACCATCGACATTGGAACAAGCAGGATAACGGAAATCACCAGGGCGCAAATCAGGATTTTTTCCGGGCCAACGCGGTCGCCCAGTTTCCCCAGCCGTGGTGCGCTGAGGAGCGCCGCCACGCCGGGCACGGAGGCAATGAGCCCGCTGATAAACGCGATATTGCTGACGTTGCCAGCCAGATCGCGCACGTACAGCGTCAAAATGGGCGCGATGGAACCGGTCGCAACCTGAATGATCATCGTCGTGATAAACAGGCTCAGCACCAGCCTGGGGTTCTTCAGCGAGCTCAGCACGTCCCGGGCGTGAAGCATCTCTTTCTTAGGCACCGGGATAAAGATTTCACGGATACAAAGCAGCGTGACGATAAAGCAAAGAAATAAGACGCTGGCAGTGATGAAAAAGACAGGCCGTAAGCCATAGGTATCAGCCAGTAATCCGCCGGCAAGCGGCCCCAGCAGCGCGCCGCTCACGCCGCCGGTTGATAAGGTACCGAGCGCCCAGCCGCTTTTATGTCGCGGGATTTGCGTGGCGATCAGGGCATTGGCGTTGGGGATAAATCCACCCAGCAGACCCAGCAGCGCGCGTAATATCAGGAACTGCCAGACGTTCTGCGCCACCCCCATCAATGCCATAATGATGGCCATCCCCAGCGCCGAGCGCAGCAGCATAATTTTGCGTCCTTTTCGGTCGGCAAGGCCGCCCCAGAAGGGGGAAGCAATCGCCGAGAACAAAAAGGTGATGCTGAACACCAGGCCAGACCACATGTTAAGCGAGCTGTGGCCCGTCACGCCCAGCTGTTCAACGTAGAGAGGCAGAAAAGGCATGACCAGGCTAAACGCCGCGCCCGTGAGAAAACAGCCGAGCCAGGCAACCGCGAGGTTGCGTTTCCAGTTTATGGGGGCATCTGAGGGTGACATAACTATCCGCATAACGAGGTGCAGGGCACCATGAATGATGGAGTAATAAGCCTGCTAATTATGCGCCTGGGTTATGATTGCCGCAATGAGGGGGAGCTTTTAAAGCTAAAAGAGCATGCGGCCAGCAGGCCGCATGGGGATCAGTAACGAGACGGCACGCCTTCAGGGCGGGTCTTAAAACGACGGTGCAGCCACATGTACTGCTCAGGGGCGAGCATAATGCACTTTTCGACAATGCCGTTCATCCAGCGCGCGGTGGTTTCAGCATCATCCAGCGGTGGGGTAAGCTCCGGTTCAAGCATGATCAGCTGATAGCCTGAACCATCCGGCTTGCGGCGCGGGACGAAAGGAACAATGGCGGCTTTGGACATTCGCGCCAGCATCCAGGTACCGGAGGTGGTTGCCGCCTCGTCAACCGCAAAGAAGGGAACAAACACGCTCGCCTGCGGGCCGTAGTCGTGATCGGGGGCATACCATACCACTTCACCGGATTTGAGGGCGCGGATCATGCCCTTCAGGTCCTTACGATCGATCATGCTTTTGTTCGAGCGCATGCGGCCGTTGGTCTGGATTAAGTCGATCACGGGATTGTCATTCGGCCTGTAGACGCCAATACCCGGTGCCTGCATGCCAAACATGCGTGCGCCAATCTCCAGGGTCAGAAAGTGTACACCAATCAGCAGTACGCCGGTTTGATTCGCCTGAAGCGTATGCACGGGCTCCATGCCGGTTCCGGCTACTTCGGTCCAGCGCGCCATGCGTTTGTCTGACCAGAACCAGGCCATCCCGGTTTCCATCAGCCCCATGCCTACGGATTCGAAATTCTTCGTGACCATTTCATGACGTTCCGCTTCGCTCATCTGCGGGAAGCACAGCTCAAGGTTGCGGTAAGAAATTCTGGCGCGACGTTTCATCAACTTTTGCGCGATATGGCCTAAACCTTTACCCAGGCGGAATATGACAGGGTAAGGGAGTTGTACAAGAAGCCATAAGAATCCGATGCCTGTCCAGGTTATCCAATAGCGGGGATGCAAGAGAGAGGCAGTAAATTTCGGTAACTGGGTCATGTCTTTCCTGTGTTCTGACGTCCTGTTTGGGCATTGTCTCATTTTTTGAGGCAGAGCCAAAATGTCTCACTTCGAAATGTGCATGAATGCAGCACATGTTAATCCTGATAAATCAGACCGTGTGAAATGTAGCGTAAATTGTGTGGATGTAAATTAACTTTGTTTGCTATATGATGCCGACCGATTTTATTTCTCTCACGATTGCAGGACTCGTACACCATGCCAGTGTTACACAACCGCGTATCGAATGAGATGTTGAAGGCGCGCATGTTGGCCGAAACCGAACCGCGCACGACCATCTCGTTCTACAAATATTTTACTATCCACGATCCGCAGGCGACCCGTGATGCCCTCTACCAGGCATTCACCTCGCTGAATGTTTTCGGGCGCGTCTACCTGGCGCATGAAGGCATCAATGCGCAGATTAGCGTTCCTGAAAGCAAAGTCAGCGACTTCCGCGATACCCTTTACGGCTTCGACCCGGCGCTGAACGGCGTGCGGCTGAACGTTGCCCTGGATGATGACGGGAAATCGTTCTGGGTACTGCGCATGAAAGTGCGCGAGCGCATCGTGGCGGATGGTATTGACGACCCGAGCTTTAACGCTGCCGATGTCGGTGAGTATCTGAAAGCCGCTGAGGTGAACGCGATGCTGGACGATCCGGACGCCGTGTTCATCGACATGCGCAACCACTACGAGTATGAAGTGGGGCATTTTGAGAACGCGATGGAAATCCCGGCCGATACCTTCCGCGAGCAGTTGCCAAAAGCCGTTGAGATGATGCAGGAACATAAAGATAAAAAAATCGTTATGTACTGCACCGGCGGTATCCGCTGCGAGAAGGCCAGCGCGTGGATGAAACATAACGGTTTCAACAAGGTTTGGCACATCGAAGGCGGCATTATCGAGTACGCGCGACGTGCGCGTGAGCAAGGTTTACCGGTGCGCTTTATCGGTAAAAACTTTGTCTTTGATGAGCGCATGGGCGAGCGTATTTCAGACGACATCATCTCGCATTGCCACCAGTGCGGTGCGCTGTGCGATACCCATACCAACTGCAAGAATGATGGTTGCCATCTGCTCTTTATCCAGTGCCCGGCTTGCGCTGAGAAGTTTAACGACTGCTGCAGCGAGTTGTGCAGCGAGGAGAGCGTACTGCCTGAAGAAGAGCAGCGCCGCCGCCGTGCGGGGCGTGAAAACGGGAATAAGATTTTCAATAAATCCCGTGGCCGACTGAATACCAAACTGGGCATTCCTGACCCCGAGTAAAGACAACGCCCGGCAGTTAATTCTGCCGGGCGTGTTAATTACGACTTCTGCTGAACCCCTTCCACGGAAATAACCAACTCGACATCCTGGGATGCCGGGCCTAAATCCGTCGTGATATTAAAATCTTTCAGATGAATTTTACCCGTGGCTTCAAAGCCAGCCCGCTTGCCTCCCCACGGATCGTCACCCTGACCGATTAATTTAGCGTCAAGGGTGACGGGTTTCGTGACGCCGTTAAGGGTCAGGTTGCCGGTAATATCCAGCTTGTCGCCCTCTTTTTTCACGCCGGTGGACGTAAATGTAGCCTGCGGGAATTTCGCCACATTCAGGAACTCTGCGCTGCGCAAATGTTTGTCGCGTTCTGCGTGATTGGTGTCAACGCTGTTGGTATTAATGGTCACGTTCACCTTATCGGCTGCCGGATCTTTCTCGTCGAAGCTGAATGTCCCGTCGAAGTCTTTAAAGGTACCGTACAACCAGCTATATCCCAGATGCTGAATACGGAAATTGACGAAGGCATGCTGTCCTTCTTTATCAATTTTATAATCAGCAGCCACGACTGAGCCGGCGGTGAAAAGCAGAGAACCTAATGCGATCCCTAACAGTTGTTTTTTCATTTATGCTCCAGAGTCAACTGACGAACGGCCAAGCATGCGCTTTAGCGTATCGTCTTTATCGATGAAATGGTGTTTGAGGGCGGCAAGGCCGTGCAGCGCTGACAGGATCACAACGCTCCATGCCAGCCAGAGATGAACAACGCCCGCAGCGTCTGCCTGGGAACCTGCATCGGCGAAGGTTGCCGGAACGTCGAAAAGGCCAAAGACGCTAACGGGCTTGCCGTCTGCGGTTGAAATAAGGTAGCCGCTAATCAGAATGGCGAAGAGAAGAACGTAGAGCATGACATGGGCGGCAACGGCACTCAGGCGCGTAAGTTTACCGTGATTGCGTGGCGCGCCAGGCGGCGGAGAAATTCGTCGCCACAATACGCGGAAAACCAGGCCCATCATTAGCAGGACGCCAATGCTTTTATGCAACTCGGGTGCCTGATGATACCAGCCATCATAATAGCTGAGCGTCACCATCCAAAGCCCAAGCCCGAACATTCCATATACGGCAAGCGCAAATATCCAGTGCAAGCCTATGGATATTATTCCGTATCGATGGGGAGAGTTTCGCAATTGCATAAAGATTACCATTCTCAATATTAGAACAGTCAAAATGAACGGGGAGAAACAATATTGCAACTGAAATAAATAGATAATGATTTTTATTTTATTTATTTCAGCGAATTTGAAAAGGATCCGGGAAGGTAATTCAGCAGCTTCGAGGAAGAGGTATATTCAGACGTTGGCGCGATTAAATAAAATTAAAGTAATGTCAATAACTGTCAGCTTTCGCTTTCAATAAAATACAATGTATATAAAGTCAATGATTGCCAGTAGCGCCCACAATAAAATATAGAGCATAAAATGCTCACGAATATTATTGATGAGGAAGCCAACGATCCTGCGCATAACGCTCCATTATCATGTGCGAAGAAAATGGCCCCGGACCGTCCGGAGCCAGGAAAGGATTATCCGTTAAAACGGGCGAGGGAGAAGGGAGTCAGATCAAACTGCGGTTCAACACCCTGAGCAAACTGTGCGGCAATTTCACCCAGAACGGAGGCAAACTTGAAGCCGTGACCGCTCAGGCCGGTGATGAGCAGCGTATTGTCATGCCCGGGCAGGGTATCGATAATAAAGTCTTCATCCGGCGTATTGTCATACGTACAGGCCGCGCCGTAGAGCAAGCCCCCTACGCCTGGCAGAATATTGCGCAGGAAAGAGAATGCTTCGGAACCATCCTGAGGGTAGTCGCCGAAGGGTTTGCGCTCTTCAGGTGAAGAGACGATCTGCCCGCCGTTGTGTTTGCCGATCTTCAGCGCGTCCTTCTCGGAAGGGAAACCGTAAAATTGCTCGCCATTGGGCAGTTCGCCGGTAAACGCCGGGAATTTGTTTTGGCTGCTGTAACGGCCGTCTGACTGGAACCAGGAGAATACCTTACGTACGGGCTGTACGGGCAGGTTAGGCACGAGTCGGGTGACCCAGGTTCCCGCGCTAATCAGGAGACGAGATGCAGAGTAGTCCCCGTCCTGTGTAGTGACCGTCACGCCGTCAGCATCATGCGTAATGGCGTCCACCGCGCAGTTAAAAAGCTGCGCGCAGCCCGCTTTTGCGGCAAGATCGATCCAGGTTTTGATGGCGGTTTCGCAGTGGAGCACGCCGGAGTTGGCTTCAAACAGGCCGATATAATCCTGCGGAACGGTAATTTCCGGCCAGCGTTTCATGATGGCCGAAGCGTCAAGGCGCTCCACGTCGAGGTTAAACGCTTTTGCGCTATGTTCGACGTTGGCGAGGAACTCAGAGGTGGACGGGCCAAGGTTGATAACGCCCGTACGCTCGAAAATACGCTCTTCGGTCAGTTTCGCCAGTTCATCCCATAGCGTCTGCGCGCGCAGTACCAGCGGAACATAGCGTTCACCCTCACCGTAGGCATGACGAATCAGTCTGGTATCACCGTGGTGGCTGCCTTCCGAATGCGGCGGCAGGTGGGCATCAATCATCAGGACCTTCAGACCTGCTTGTGTCGCATAATAACCGGCGGCAGAACCTACTGAGCCGCTGCCAATAATGATTAAATCGTATTTCATCTGTATCTCTCACACTCACGCTTTGTTAGCAGAGTAATTAACAACCGGGGGAGATACAAGGGAGAAATAAATAAGGCACCCCGGGGGTGCCTGTTGAGTGAAAAATGGGCATGAGATTAATGCCGTTTATACTCATTTTCCTGATAGTCGCCAGATTCTATTTTTGCGATGCCTGCTTCTAAAATAGAAATAAACTGACGAGCGACGTCTGTCGTAAGCCACAGCGTCTGTCCAACTTCCGCTTCCTCACGGTTGAGTTGATTTGGGGTCTGGTAGTGCAAACGCAGCATCAGCGCATCGTAGCTATCTACGGTACTGATATCCCAGCCGACCAGCGGGTGGGTCTGGATGACTTCGCTATTCTTTTCCATTATAACCCCCTTAATGCGTGTTAGAAGACAACGGCTTGAGGTTCAATGCATGTTTTTCTGAAAGCATCTTCAGTATACAAGTAATAAGGGTTCCTAAGGGAAAAATAAACAGCTAGCAACACATTTTTCTGTCTTTTAGGATAATTAGAACAATAAAACACCGTCTTGTTCACGATTTTCTAAGAAGAAGCTGAAATAATTTGAACTTATGGCTGGCGGGATCAAAAAAAGCCGGGGCGACCCGGCAAAAAACACAATGAGGGAGCAAATTTAATCTGTTATGAACCAGTCGTCGGCGCTTTCCCAGGTTTCCTGCAGGATTTCGCTGATGCGGTCTTTGTCTTCTTTCGCTCCGCCGATGACGGAGAGGTTGTTTGCCGTGGCGTAGCGCACGGTGACGGCGCTGTCGTTCTGCGGAAAGGTATTATGGATACGACGGGATAACTCACCCGCCAGCGCATCGAGTGCGCCGGCAGGTAATACGGTTGTTTTGGCTACGGTGACTTCAATACGCATAAATGCCCCCTGTGTAATATACTGTTTATATATACAGGTAATCTGTCAAATTGGCAACAAGGGGCGTTGATTATTTAGCGTTTTACCGTCCAGCGTACGGTTTCACCTGCCAGGAAGGGGATCAGCGTATCATCGGTCAGCGGAATGGATTCCACGACCTGACTCTCTTTACGCTCCAGCTCAATGAAGCCGTCATTCACCGGCAGCCCATAGAAGCGCGGGCCGTTAAGGGAGCAGAAGCCCTCGAAGTGCTGCAGCGCATCCATCTCTTCAAACACGGTCGCGTAGCTGGCAAGCGCGGTCGGGGCGTTGAAGCACCCTGCACAGCCGCAGCTTGCTTCTTTACGATGACGCGCGTGCGGGGCGGAGTCGGTGCCCAGGAACGCGCGAGAGAAACCGCTGGCAACCAGCTCGCGAAGGGCCTGCTGGTGGATATTGCGCTTGAGGATTGGCAGGCAATACAGGTGAGGGCGAACGCCGCCCACCAGCATGTGGTTGCGGTTAAACATCAGGTGCTGAGGCGTGATGGTCGCGGCGATCAGCTCGTTACCGTCGCGGACGTATTCAGCGGCATCTTTGGTGGTGATATGTTCAAACACCACCTTCAGCGCGGGCAGGCGCTGGCGTAAAGGTTCCATCACGGTTTCGATAAAACGGGCCTCACGATCGAAGATGTCAATCTCGGCGTGCGTGACTTCGCCGTGAACCAGCAGCGGCATACCCAGCTTTTGCATGCGTTCAAGAACCGGCATGATGGCATCAATGCTGGTGACGCCGTGGCTGGAGTTTGTGGTGGCATTGGCCGGATAGAGCTTGGCTGCGGTAAACACGCCTTCGTTAAATCCGCGCTCCACCTCGTTCGGGTCGAGCGAGTCGGTCAGATAGCAGGTCATCAGCGGGGTAAAATCATGCCCGGCCGGAACGGCATCAAGGATACGCTGACGGTAGGCGATAGCCGCATCGACGGTGGTGACTGGCGGAACCAGGTTTGGCATAACAATCGCGCGGCCATAAATTTCGCTGGTGTAGGGCACGACGGTTTTTAGCATATCGCCATCACGCAGATGGATATGCCAGTCGTCGGGGCGGCGGATTTTAAGAACCTGGGATTGTGCAGTCATGGAAGCTCCGGCTTGAGAGAGATCAGTCATAAGATGGCTGTTTTTGCCGGACACAAATCATAAGCGGAAACGTTTTCGTTTGCACACATTTCTGTAAAAAAAAGGGCGCCCGTGCGCCCTTGAGGTTACTCGGTGAAGGGAATGATAATTTCTCCCGGCTTCACCTCTATCCCTTTTGCATATTTCTTCGCGAGCGCTTCACCCTTGCTCTTGTCCTCACTCAGGACGTAGGCAGGCTGCTGGTTGAAGTAATTGCGCAGGGACTGATTCAGGTAGGGCATCAGGGTCTGCAGTACCGGCTTCATTTTATCCGGCGTCACGACCGCATCGACGATCTCCATTTCCTGGAGGAAAATAGCCCCTTTCTCTTTGTTGAAGACGGGCAGCGCTTTCAGCTTAAGCTTAATGTCCGCTTTTTGGTTGCCGAACAACGACGTCATATCCAGACGGGCATCCCCGGAAAGGGTCACTTTATTTGGCTCTTCGCGACCAATCTGGCTGGCAAGATTGCTGAGGACGATGTGCGCGTCGGCAAGGCCCGGCACGCCGATGTCTTTAGAAAAGTTGTTATGTTTTTCCAGCGCCTGATTAATTTCCTGTTCACTGACGGTGTATTGCGTAAGCTGATTACAGCCAACCAGCAGGCCGCTGACAATAAATGCCGCGGCAATGACAATCTTTTTCATGGTGTTCCTCAACGAAAATCGGCGCATCTGTCCTGATGCGCCAGTATGTCAGCGTGAATTCGCATAAACCAGCAGAAAAAACTGATATTGAAGGTGGAAAAGCGTTCCGCCAGAGGGAAGGGCTACGCGCCGGGTTCGAGCATACCGCTCGACAGGCGTTTCGAACTGAACTGCCACCACAGGGCGACGAGCGTGATAAAGCCCACCGCGCCGAGCATCATCCACGGGAGTTCCGGCTGGCTTAGCGCTTTACCGGCATCGAACAGCCAGCCGCCGCCGGTATAGCCCAGCGCGCCGCCCAGGGCCAGCCCCAGCCGGCTGAAGCCCATGTAGCTGCCGCGAGCGCGGGCGTCCGCCAGCGAGGCACTCAGCGTTTCACGTGCCGGCTCGGCAATAATTGAACCGATATAGAAGGTGCAAATCAGCATGAACAGCTGCTGCAGCGAATTGACCAGGCCGATAGGCATCATGCTCAGCGTCATCAGCAGAAGTCCGGCCATCAGGCGATGCTCCAGGCGAAAGCGCCGTTCGCTCCAGCGGGCAATCGGATAGAGCAGCGTCAGGGAAAGAGAGGCTTCGATGGCGTACATCCATTTAACGGCGGCAGGCGTGCCCGCGATGTCGTTAACCATGATGGGCAGCATCAGCATGACCTGGACGGCCAGCATGTAGTAGCCCGTCAGGGTCAGCACATAGGTGACAAATCGCCTGTCGCGCAGCACGCGGCCCAGACCTTCGCGCACCGGCGCTTTGACCGTCGACAGTTTCCAGGCTGGCAGATACAGGCCGTTAAACAGCGCGCACAGCATAAAGAGCACGGCGCCGGTCGCACAGACCAGGCGGAAGTCATACTGCAGCAGCCAGCTTCCCAGCAGGGCGCCAATCACCGCGCCGGCGCTGTCCTGCATCATCAGAATTGAGAAGAAGCGACCCCGGTGCTGCGGGCGAATTAATTTCACCACCAGCGCGGTGCGCGGTGGATCGAAGAGCGTGCCGCCAATCCCGGAGAGGAAACAGGAGAACCACAGCAGCCAGGGCTCATGGGCGACCGCCATCGTGGCAAACCCAGCCGCGCGCAACAGCATGCCGGTGACGATCATCGGCTTAGCGCCGAACCGGTCAGCAATGGCCCCGCCAAAGACGCCCAGCCCCTGCTGGACAAACTGGCGTAGCCCCAGCGCAATACCCACCATCAGGGCAGCCCAGCCCATCTGATCGACAAAGCGAATCGAGATAAGCGGAAACACGACAAAGAAGCCGAGCACGACCAGCATGTTATCGACTAGCAGGAAATATTTACCCAGGCTCCTGGCCTGTGATACGCGGGACATTTTCCCTCCAGGGAAAATAAGAAGGTGAGCACGCTAACATTCTGCGGTGTCGCCGCGCGTTTTCCCACCCCTCCCCGTGACAATATTTTTTTATCAAAAGAGGGCTTTGATTGAGAGTTCTCATCGAAAAATGTGAAATGAGGTCAAAATGGTATGTCACTGTTTTCACAGACGGCACGGGCGCAGGTATAGTAAAGCTAATCGGGTAGAACAGAAGTAACGGGAAGGAGTGGTATCGATGTTTGGCTATCGCAGTAACGTGCCAAAAGTGCGTCTGATAACGGACAGGCTGGTCGTTCGTCTGGTGCACGAGCGTGATGCCTGGCGTCTGGCGGATTATTACGCCGAGAATCGCCAGTTTTTAAAACCCTGGGAACCCGTTCGTGACGAGAGCCATTGCTACCCGTCAGGCTGGCAGGCGCGCCTGGGGATGATCGCGGAATTTCATAAACAAGGCAGCGCATTCTATTTTGCGCTCCTGGACCCGGACGAAAAAGAGATTGTCGGCATCGCCAATTTTTCTAACGTGGTGCGCGGATCGTTCCACGCCTGCTACCTCGGCTACTCCATCGGCCAAAAGTGGCAAGGGCAGGGGCTGATGTTTGAGGCGCTGACGGCGGCCATCCGCTATATGCAGCGCACGCAGCATATCCATCGCATTATGGCGAACTACATGCCGCATAATAATCGCAGCGGGGATCTGCTGGCACGATTAGGGTTCGAGAAAGAGGGATATGCCAAAGACTACCTGTTAATTGACGGCGAGTGGCGCGATCACGTCCTCACGGCATTAACCACCCCGGACTGGACCGCTGGTCGTTAAGGAGCAAAGATGAAATATCAGTTAGACGGTACGGAAGCGCGCGTTATCGGGTGCTTGCTGGAAAAACAGGTCACGACGCCAGAGCAGTACCCGCTCTCTGTCAACGCGGTGACGATGGCCTGTAACCAAAAGACCAACCGCGAGCCGGTGATGAACCTTAGCGAGCATGAGGTTCAGGACGTGCTGGATGCGCTGGTCAAGCGCCACTATCTGCGCACCGTCAGCGGCTTCGGCAATCGCGTCACCAAATACGAACAGCGCTTTTGTAACTCCGAGTTTGGCGACCTCAAGCTGAGCGGTGCGGAAGTGGCGGTGATTACCACGCTGCTGCTGCGCGGGGCGCAAACCCCGGGCGAGCTGCGGACGCGCGCGTCCCGCATGCATGAATTTAGCGATATGCAGGAGGTTGAGCAGACGCTTGACGGGCTGGCTACGCGTGAGGATGGCCCGTACGTGGTGCGGCTGGCGCGCGAGCCGGGCAAGCGGGAAAGCCGCTATATGCACCTGTTTAGCGGTGACGTTGATACGTCACCCGTCGCGATCGAATCCGATTCCTCCGCGAACAATGAAGGCCTGGCGGCGCGCGTGGAGGCGCTGGAGGAAGAGGTGGCCGGGCTGAAGCAGCGCCTGGATGCATTGCTGGCACATCTGGGAGAGTAACGTTGAAAAAATTACGTGTAGGCGTGGTGGGGCTGGGCGGCATTGCGCAGAAGGCCTGGCTGCCCGTATTAGGGGCTGCGACGGACTGGATCCTGCAGGGCGCATGGTCACCCTCGCGCGAAAAAGCCGAGCGCATCTGCGAAAGCTGGCGGATACCCTATGCCAGCTCGCTGTTGGATTTAGCGCGCGACTGCGATGCGGTGTTTGTTCATACCTCAACCGCAACGCACTACCAGGTCGTGAGCGAGCTGCTGAACGCGGGCGTTCACGTCTGCGTGGATAAACCCCTTGCCGAAAACCTTCAGGACGCCGAGCGCCTGATTGAGCTGGCGGCACGTAAAAACCTGACGCTGATGGTGGGCTTCAACCGACGATTTGCCCCGCTCTATCAGCAGCTCAAAGCGCAGTCCGCCACTATTGCCTCGCTGCGTATGGATAAACACCGTACGGACAGCATTGGGCCAAACGATTTACGCTTTACGCTGCTGGACGATTACCTGCACGTGGTGGACACGGCGCTGTGGCTGACCAACGGAAACGCTCAGTTGCAAAGTGGTATCCTGCGGACGAATGACGAAGGTGAGATGGTCTATGCCGAACATCACTTTGCCGTCGAGCATCTGCAGGTGACCACCAGCATGCATCGCCGCGCGGGCAGCCAGCGCGAATCTGTCCAGGCCGTTACCGACGGTGCGCTTTATGACATCATCGATATGCGAGAATGGCGGGAGGAGAAGGGTAACGGCGTGGTTGCGCTGCCGGTGCCCGGCTGGCAGAGCACGCTGGAGCAGCGCGGTTTTGCCGGTTGCGCCCGTCATTTTATTGGCTGCGTACAAAATCAGACGGTTCCTGAAACCGCCGGCGAACAGGCGGTTATGGCGCAGCGCATTGTGGAAAAACTCTGGCGCGATGCCATGAGCGAATAACCCGCTGTAACATCTGCGGATAGTAATTCGTTGAAATCCGGTTAGACTAAGCGCCGCTTGTTGGCTTTGCCGGGTGGCGCTTGCGCTTATCCGGCCTACATATCCGTAGGGTTGTGGAAATTCACGTTAATGAACTTATTAAAATCGCTGGCAGCCGTCAGCTCGATGACCATGTTTTCCCGCGTGCTGGGCTTTGCGCGCGATGCGGTGGTGGCAAGGGTCTTTGGCGCAGGGATGGCAACGGACGCCTTTTTCGTGGCATTCAAACTGCCGAACCTGCTGCGCCGCATATTTGCGGAAGGCGCATTTTCTCAGGCGTTTGTGCCGATTCTGGCGGAATATAAAAGCAAGCAGGGCGAGGATGCGACGCGCGTATTTGTCGCTTATGTCTCCGGCCTGCTGACGCTGGCCCTGGCGTTGGTCACCGTGATCGGGATGCTGGCCGCGCCGTGGGTGATTATGGTGACGGCGCCCGGATTTGCCGATACGGCAGACAAATTTGCGCTCACCTCGCAGCTGCTGCGCATTACCTTTCCTTATATTCTGCTGATCTCGCTCGCCTCGCTGGTGGGCGCGATCCTGAATACCTGGAACCGCTTCTCCGTGCCGGCGTTTGCGCCGACGTTTCTTAACGTCAGCATGCTCGGTTTTGCGCTGTTTGCCGCGCCGTATTTTAATCCGCCGATTCTGGCCCTGGCGTGGGCGGTAACCGTGGGCGGCGTTCTGCAGCTCGCCTACCAGCTTCCGCACCTGAAGAAAATCGGCATGCTGGTGCTGCCGCGGATCAACTTCCGCGATGCGGGGGCGATGCGGGTGATCAAGCAGATGGGGCCGGCGATCCTCGGCGTCTCTGTGAGCCAGATTTCACTGATTATTAATACCATTTTCGCCTCCTTCCTGGTCTCCGGATCGGTTTCCTGGATGTACTATGCCGATCGCCTGATGGAGTTCCCGTCTGGAGTGCTGGGCGTGGCGCTGGGCACCATTCTTTTGCCGTCGCTGTCGAAAAGCTTTGCCAGCGGGAATCATGATGAATATTGCCGCCTGATGGACTGGGGATTACGCCTGTGCTTTCTGCTGGCGCTGCCAAGCGCGGTTGCCCTGGGCATTCTGGCGAAGCCGCTGACGGTATCCCTGTTCCAGTATGGTAAATTCACCGCCTTTGACGCAGCGATGACCCAGCGCGCGCTTGTCGCCTATTCTGTCGGGCTGATGGGATTGATTGTGGTTAAAGTGCTGGCACCGGGCTTTTACTCCCGCCAGGATATCAAGACGCCGGTTAAAATCGCCATTGTGACCCTGATCATGACGCAGCTGATGAACCTCGCGTTTATTGGCCCGCTCAAGCATGCCGGTCTGTCGCTATCGATTGGTCTGGCGGCCTGTCTGAACGCCGGCCTGCTGTACTGGCAGCTGCGCAAGCAGGATATCTTCACCCCGCAGCCGGGCTGGGCGCGTTTTCTACTGCGACTGATTGTTGCCGTGCTGGTGATGTCGGCTGCACTGCTCGGGATGATGCACGTAATGCCTGAGTGGTCGCAGGGCACGATGCCTTACCGCCTGATGCGCCTGATGGCCGTGGTCGTGGTTGGGATCGTCGCTTACTTTGCGACGCTCGCGGTGCTGGGCTTTAAGGTGAAAGAGTTTGCCCGCCGCACGGCATAAACACAAAAGGGGAGTCCACCCTGAGGTGCTCCCCGCTGCATGATGTGACGCAGAGGCGTCAAATCGAAATCTTTTTCCCGCCGGTCACGCGCGCCGTGGCGGTCTGACCATCCGCCCCGTACAGTCCCGTTTCTTTATGCGGTTTTAAAACCTCAAGCGCCTGCTGGTTACGCACTATCTGACCTTCAAGAAGCCAGCCGTTGTGCTGGTTGAGATCGCGCAGGTGCTGGGTTTTTTCTGTAATCGTCTGCCAGCGTTCAACAATCTCATCATTTGCGCTGCGCTTGGGATCTTGCTCAGCGCGACGCTGCTGCTCCAGATAGTCCAGCGTTGCCAGAAGCGAACTTTTGTCTTCAGTAATGCGTTGCAGCGCGCTGCCGTTAACCTGACCGGAAGACAGGTGCTGCTGTTCCGCATCCATTACGGTTTTCAGGTCGTTCAGAACAACCGTCATTTGATCCAGTATTTCTGACAGTCGACTCATACCGTTAGTTACTCTGTAAGAAACTCTGCGCGTCCTGAATCAGCGCGTCAGCGATTTTGCTGGTATCCATTTTCAGCTCACCGTTACGAATAGCCGTCTTCAGCTGTTCAACACGTTCCATGTTGATATCGCCGCTTCCCGGCTGCATCAGTTTTGCCTGGGCATCGCTCAGGGTGACGCTGGTGCTGTTCGCGGTGGTCGGTTTTTCCAGACGCGTTTTCTGCGGCGTAGCGTCATTCGTTTCGCGAGGTTGTACAGTGCTTACCGGCTTCAGGGCTGATGTACGATCAATGCTCATATTATTGTCCTCATCGAGGGTTCGCGGCGTTTGCGCCTGACATCATCATTAGTTGAATATTTATCGGCAGCCGTCACGAAATCTTTAAAAAGATTATAGGTTAATCAGAATATTCCCATCAGAATCGACCGTCCCGCTCACCACCTGGCCTGAGGACATTCTGACTCGGGCATTTTGCGCCACGGCGGCGTTATTTAACGCCTTCCCTTCACTGTTAATACTAAAGCCGTCACCGTTGGCCACCACCATCACCTGCTGTCCTGCTTTTACGCGCCATGCCTGACGAAGCATCGTGAGCTGTATCGGCTGGCCTGGCGCCACATCGCGCAGGCTTACGGCCTCCTGCGCCTGATTAATATCAAGCATTGTCCTCGGCGGAAGCTGGTCAAGACGTCCACGCTTCAGCGTGACGCTGTTGGCCTGCAGCAGGGTGCCGCGCGCGATAGGGACGGCCGCGACAACATAATTGCCCGTCGCCTGAACCACAACCTGCAAATAGCGTTTTTCATTGGCGCAGCGCGCGAGCACGTTCACGTTGCCCCATAGCTTTGTCGTGCCCGTCACGTTGAACGATGGCTGCTCGCAGGACGGATACAGGTTAGGCGGCGTGCGAACGGCCACGCTGACGTCATCGCTAAATCCTGCCAGCTGCTGAGCAAAAAAGGTCGTCAGCCGATCCTGTAAATTTTCCGCCTCAACCAGGGGACTTAACAGTAAGAGGGTTGCCGCCAGGCCACTTTTCAACGTCCGCATCGCAGGTTCCACCGTTTTCAGAATTGAGAGGATTTTACCTGCAGTGGTTTTGCATCAACGGAATAAATAGCGACGCATTTTGCGCTTATTCCGTCGATAAGGGAGACGGCATGAGATTTAAGCTGTGAACTGAAATTTTCCCATCAGCGGAGGAGACATGCTCGATAAACTCGACGCCGCGCTACGTTTTCAGCAGGAAGCGCTCAATTTGCGCGCCCAGCGGCAGGAGATTTTAGCTGCCAATATCGCTAACGCGGATACCCCCGGGTTTCAGGCGCGCGATATTGATTTTTCCAGTGAACTTAAAAAAGTGATGGAGCGTGGACGTGCCGAAGGAACGGGTGTCGCACTTGCACTGACGTCCTCACGCCATATTCCCGCACAGGCGATGACCGCCCCAACGACCGACCTGCTTTACCGCATTCCCGACCAGCCATCGCTTGACGGTAACACCGTTGACATGGATCGGGAGCGTACACAATTTGCCGATAACAGCCTGCAGTACCAGACGGGGCTGACCCTGTTGGGTGGACAAATTAAAGGCATGATGAGCGTCCTTCAGGGGGGCAACTAATCGATGGCTTTGCTGAATATTTTTGATATTGCCGGTTCGGCGCTAACCGCACAGTCCAAACGTCTGAACGTGGCCGCCAGTAACCTGGCCAACGCCGACAGCGTGACCGGGCCAGACGGACAGCCGTATCGCGCGAAACAGGTGGTCTTTCAGGTCGATGCTGCGCCGGGCGCGGCGACGGGCGGCGTGAAAGTCTCTGACGTGGTAGAGAGCCAGGCGCCAGACAAGCTGGTGTATGAACCCGGTAACCCCCTCGCGGATGCCAGTGGTTACGTCAAGATGCCTAACGTGGACGTGGTGGGCGAGATGGTGAACTCCATGTCGGCTTCACGGAGCTACCAGGCCAACGTCGAAGTGCTTAATACCGTGAAGAGCATGATGCTCAAAACTCTCACTCTCGGCCAGTAAAGGAGACACGCATGTCCATCGCCGTGAATATGAATGATACGACCAGCTCGGGCGTATCCGGCACAAGTTCGACGGGCTCCAGCTCCCTGACGGGCAGCAGCGCTAACGACCTGCAAAGCAGCTTCCTCACGCTGCTGGTGGCGCAGTTGAAGAACCAGGACCCCACCAACCCGATGCAAAACAACGAGCTGACCACGCAGCTTGCGCAGATCAGCACCGTGAGCGGCATCGAGAAGCTCAATACCACCCTGGGCTCCGTCTCCGGCCAAATCGACAGCAGCCAGTCTCTGCAGGCCGCCAACCTGATTGGCCACGGCGTGATGATCCCGGGTACCACCGTACTTGCCGGCAGCAGTACCACCGACGGCACGACCACCACCTCAACAACGCCATTTGGCGTTGAGCTGCAGCAGGCGGCGGATAAAGTGACCGCGACGATCACCGATTCCACCGGTGCGGTCGTGCGCACCATCGATATCGGTGGGCTGAGCGCGGGCGTTCATACCTTTACCTGGGATGGCAGCATGACCGACGGCACCACGGCGCCGAACGGTTCCTACAAGGTTGCGATCAGCGCCAGCAACGGCACCACGCAGCTGGTGGCGCAACCGCTGCAGTTTGGCCTGGTGCAGGGCGTGATTAAAAGCAGCGACGGCAGCAAGCTGGATTTGGGTACTTCCGGTACCACCACACTCGACGAAGTTCGGCAGATTATCTAAGCCTTTACACTTATCAGGAGTAAGTCATGGCCTTTTCTCAAGCGGTCAGCGGCCTGAATGCTGCGGCCACCAACCTGGACGTCATTGGCAACAACATCGCCAACTCCGCGACCTATGGTTTTAAATCCGGCTCTGCGTCTTTTGCAGACATGTTTGCCGGTTCCAAAGTGGGCCTGGGCGTTAAGGTTGCGGGCATCACTCAGGACTTTACCGACGGTACCACCACCAACACCGGTCGTGGCCTGGACGTTGCCATCAGCCAGAACGGTTTCTTCCGCATGGTCGATTCCAACGGCTCCGTGTTCTACAGCCGTAACGGCCAGTTCAAGCTGGATGAAAACCGTACCCTGGTGAACATGCAGGGCCTGCAGCTGACCGGTTATCCGGTGGCGGGCACGCCGCCAACGGTACAGACCGGCGCGAACCCTCAGGCGATCACCATCCCGAACACCCTGATGGGCGCGAAAGCAACCACCACGGCAACGCAGCAGATCAACCTCAACTCGACGGATGATAAGCAGACCGGTGCATTCGATGCGACCAACCCGGATACCTACAACAAAAAAGGGACCGTGACCGTCTTCGACACCCAGGGTAACGCCCATAACATGTACGTCTACTACGTGAAAACAGCGGACAACAAGTGGGATCTCTACACCCAAGATGGGAGCGTGGCGGGCTCTGCGGCAACCAAAGCTGCGCAGATGAGCTTTGACAGCAACGGTAACCTGGAAGGCGTGTACAACTACGGTGCTGGCGGTGCGCTGAGCTCGACGCCGAACACCACGCCGTCTATTGATATCACCACGGGTTCCGTCAGCGGTGCAGATCCGGCGACTTTCAACCTTAACTTCCAGAACTCCATGCAGCAGAACACCGGCGCGAATAACGTGGTCGGTACTACCCAGAACGGCTACAAGCCGGGTGACCTGGTGAGCTACCAGATCAACGACGACGGCACGGTTGTGGGTAACTACTCCAATGAACAGACTCAGGTGCTGGGCCAGATCGTCATGGCGAACTTCGCCAACAACGAAGGCCTGCAGTCAGAAGGCAATAACGTCTGGTCTGCCACGCAGTCCTCAGGCGTTGCGCTGCTGGGCACGGCGGGCACCGGTAACTTCGGCACGCTGACCAACGGCGCGCTGGAAGCGTCCAACGTTGATCTGAGTAAAGAGCTGGTGAACATGATCGTCGCGCAACGTAACTACCAGTCGAACGCGCAGACCATCAAAACCCAGGATCAGATCCTCAACACGCTGGTTAACCTGCGTTAAGCGGCTGACGGGAAAGCGCAATGGATCACGCAATATATACAGCGATGGGCGCCGCAAGTCAGACGCTCAATCAGCAGGCGGTTACGGCCAGCAACCTGGCAAACGCCTCTACGCCGGGCTTCCGCGCGCAGCTTAACGCGCTGCGTGCGGTGCCGGTAGAAGGGCTTTCGCTGCCAACGCGTACGCTGGTGACGGCCTCTACGCCGGGTGCAGACATGACGCCAGGCCAGATGGATTACACCTCGCGCCCGCTCGACGTTGCCCTGCAGCAGGACGGCTGGCTGGCGGTGCAAACGGCAGACGGTAGCGAAGGCTATACCCGTAACGGCAGCATCCAGGTGAGCGCGACCGGACAGCTGACGATTCAGGGGCATCCGGTGATGGGCGAAGCGGGCCCGCTCACGGTGCCTGAAGGGTCTGAGCTGACCATCGCGGCGGACGGAACGATCTCGGCATTGAACCCCGGCGATCCGGCCAATACCGTCGCACCCGTCGGGCGTCTGAAGCTGGTTAAAGCGGAAGGCAAAGAGGTGCAGCGCGGCGACGACGGCATGTTCCGTCTGACCCAGGCGGCCCAGGCCACCCGTGGCGCCACGCTGCAGGCCGATCCGAGCATTCGCGTGATGTCGGGCGTTCTTGAAGGCAGTAACGTCAAACCGGTGGAAGCCATGACCGACATGATTGCCAGCGCCCGTCGTTTTGAAATGCAGATGAAGATTATCAGCAGCGTGGATGAAAACGCGAGCAAGGCTAACCAACTTCTGGCTATGAGTTAACAGGACTCCTTATGATCAGTTCTTTATGGATCGCGAAAACCGGCCTGGACGCGCAGCAAACCAATATGGACGTTATTGCCAACAACCTGGCAAACGTCAGCACCAATGGTTTCAAGCGTCAGCGTGCCGTTTTCGAAGATTTGCTTTATCAAACCATTCGCCAGCCGGGCGCTCAGTCTTCCGAGCAAACGACGCTGCCGTCCGGTCTGCAGATTGGTACCGGCGTACGTCCGGTGGCAACTGAACGTCTGCACAGCCAGGGCAACCTGTCTCAGACCAACAACAGCAAAGATGTCGCCATCAAAGGGCAGGGCTTCTTCCAGGTGCAGCTGCCTGACGGCACCTCTGCCTATACTCGCGACGGCTCTTTCCAGGTGGATCAGAACGGCCAGCTGGTGACGGCGGGCGGCTTCCAGGTTCAGCCTGCGATCACCATCCCTGCCAATGCCCTGAGCATTACCATTGGCCGTGACGGTGTAGTCAGCGTGACCCAGCAGGGGCAGGCCGCGCCCGTTCAGGTTGGGCAGCTGAACCTGACCACCTTCATGAACGATACCGGGCTGGAAAGCATTGGTGAGAACCTGTACACCGAAACGCAATCCTCCGGTACGCCAAATGAGAGTACGCCGGGCCTCAACGGTGCGGGTCTGCTCTATCAGGGTTATGTCGAAACCTCTAACGTTAACGTGGCGGAAGAGCTGGTAAACATGATCCAGGTTCAGCGCGCGTATGAAATTAACAGTAAAGCAGTGTCGACGACCGACCAGATGCTGCAGAAACTGACGCAACTCTAAGGTGTAGCCCGGTGCGGTAAACCCCGCACCGGCTCCCTGTTTTCGAAGATGAATGCAATGCAAAAAAACGCGGCGTTTCGTTATCCAGTACTGACTGTTCTGGCCGTCACCCTCAGCGGATGTGCCTGGATCCCGTCTAAACCATTGGTCGAGGGTGCGACTACCGCCCAGCCCGTTCCCGGCCCCGCGCCCGTGGTGAACGGCTCCATTTTCCAGACCGCACAGCCGATTAACTACGGCTATCAGCCGCTGTTTGAAGATCGTCGCCCGCGTAACGTCGGCGATACGCTGACCATTGTGCTGCAGGAAAACGTCAGTGCGAGCAAGAGCTCGTCGGCGAACGCCAGCCGCGATGGCAAAACCAATTTTGGCTTCGACACCGTTCCACGCTATCTGCAGGGCCTGTTCGGCAATGCGCGTGCGGATGTTGAGGCATCTGGCGGCAATACCTTTAACGGTAAAGGTGGCGCAAACGCCAGTAACACCTTCAGCGGCACGCTGACGGTGACGGTTGACCAGGTGCTGGTTAACGGCAATTTACACGTTGTGGGTGAAAAACAGATCGCCATTAATCAGGGCACTGAGTTCATTCGCTTCTCCGGTGTGGTTAACCCTCGCACCATCAGCGGCACCAATACCGTACCGTCCACCCAGGTGGCGGATGCGCGCATTGAATACGTCGGTAACGGCTATATCAATGAAGCGCAAAATATGGGCTGGCTGCAGCGTTTCTTCCTTAACTTATCGCCGATGTAAGCGAGGTGACCCATGTTTAAAACGATCTTCGCCGTCGCGCTGGCGCTGGTGGCAACCTTCGCTCAGGCTGACCGTATTCGCGACCTGACCAGCGTTCAGGGCGTGCGCGAGAACTCGCTGATTGGCTATGGCCTGGTGGTGGGGCTGGACGGTACGGGTGACCAGACCACCCAAACGCCGTTCACCACCCAGAGCCTGAACAACATGCTTTCGCAGCTTGGTATTACCGTCCCTGCGGGGACCAACATGCAGCTGAAAAACGTGGCGGCGGTGATGGTGACCGCGTCCTATCCGGCGTTCGCGCGTCAGGGGCAGACCATCGACGTGGTGGTTTCTTCCATGGGTAACGCCAAAAGCCTGCGCGGCGGCACGCTGTTGATGACGCCGCTTAAGGGCGTCGACAGCCAGGTCTATGCTCTGGCGCAGGGTAACATTCTGGTTGGCGGTGCCGGTGTTTCTGCGGGCGGGAGCAGCGTGCAGGTGAACCAGCTGAACGGCGGGCGTATCACCAACGGGGCCATCATCGAGCGCGAGCTGCCGACCCAGTTTGGCGCAGGGAATACCATCAACCTGCAGCTCAACAATGAAGACTTCACGATGGCGCAGCAAATTGCCGACACCATCAACCGCAGCCGCGGCTACGGAAGCGCCACGGCGCTTGACGCGCGTACCGTGCAGATCCGGACCTCTTCGGGTAACAGTAACCAGGTGCGTATGCTGGCGGATATCCAGAATATGGAAGTGAACGTGCCGGTGCAGGATGCCAAAGTCATCATCAACTCACGCACCGGGTCGGTGGTAATGAACCGCGAGGTGTCGCTGGACAGCTGTGCCGTAGCGCAGGGTAACCTCTCCGTGACGGTGAACCGCTCTGCCAACGTCAGCCAGCCGGACACGCCATTTGGTGGCGGTCAGACGGTAGTGACACCGCAAACGCAGATTGATTTGCGCCAGAGCGGCGGCTCGCTGCAAAGCGTGCGTTCCAGCGCGAACCTCAACAGCGTGGTGCGCGCCCTGAACGCGCTGGGCGCGACGCCGATGGATCTGATGTCGATTCTGCAATCGATGCAAAGTGCAGGCTGCCTGCGCGCCAAACTGGAAATCATCTAATGCTGACCGATAGCAAACTGCTGACCGGTGCCGCCTGGGATGCCCAGTCGCTGAACGAACTGAAAACCAAAGCAGGCAAAGACCCGGCGGCGAATATCCGCCCGGTCGCCCGCCAGGTGGAGGGGATGTTCGTGCAGATGATGCTGAAAAGCATGCGTGAGACCCTGCCGAAAGACGGGATGTTCAGCAGCGATTCCACGCGGCTTTACACCAGCATGTATGACCAGCAGATTGCACAGCAGATGACCGCCGGTAAAGGGCTCGGTCTGGCTGACATGATTGTCAAACAGACCGCCGCCGCGCAGGGTATTCAGCCTGAGGATCAGCCGCAGCAGGTGCCGATGAAGTTCGACATCGAAACGGTGACCAGTTATCAGAACCAGGCGCTGACGCAGATGGTGCGTAAGGCCATGCCGAAGCCCGCAGAGACGCGCGACGAGCCGCTCTCCGGCGACAGTAAAGACTTCCTTGCGCAGCTTTCTCTGCCTGCGCGACTGGCCAGCGAGCAGAGCGGGGTACCGCATCACCTGATCCTGGCCCAGGCGGCCCTGGAGTCGGGCTGGGGCCAGCGTCAGATCCGCAAGGAAAACGGCGATCCAAGCTTCAACATCTTTGGCGTGAAAGCCACCTCCAGCTGGAAGGGGCCGACAACCGAGATCACCACCACCGAATACGAAAACGGCGCGGCAGTGAAGGTTAAAGCCAAATTCCGCGTTTACAGCTCCTACCTTGAAGCATTGTCAGACTACGTTGGCCTGTTAAGCCGAAACCCGCGCTATACCGCCGTGACGCAGGCATCAACGCCGGAGCAGGGCGCGCAGGCATTGCAGAATGCTGGATACGCTACCGATCCGAACTATGCGCGCAAGCTCACCAGCATGATCCAGCAGCTGAAATCGATGGGTGAGAAGGTGAGTAAAGCCTATAGCACCGATATTGAAAATCTGTTCTGAAAGTTCTCAAGTCCCGGTGGAGGCTGCCGATAACCTTCATCAGGACTCGTGTCTGAAAGTATAAAAGGAACCCCCATGTCCAGTTTGATTAACAGCGCCATGAGTGGCCTCAGTGCGGCACAGGCGGCACTTAATACCGTAAGTAATAATATTTCAAGCTATAACGTGGCAGGTTACACCCGCCAGAATACCATTCTGGGCGCGGCTAACAGCACGCTGACCGGCGGTGGCTGGGTGGGGAACGGGGTTTATGTCTCCGGCGTGCAGCGTGAGTATGACGCCTTCATTACCAACCAGCTGCGCGCCGCACAGACGCAGAGCAGCGGGCTGACGACGCGCTATCAGCAGATGTCAAAGATTGACGACGTGCTCTCCGATACCACCAACTCGCTTTCGACCACGCTGCAGGATTTCTTCAAGAGCCTGCAAACGCTGGTGAGTAACGCCGAAGATCCGGCTGCGCGCCAGACGGTGATCGGCAAAGCGGATGGCCTGGTAAACCAGTTTAAAACCAACGATCAGTATCTTCGCGATCAGGATGCGCAGGTGAACACCGCGATCACGACCAGCGTGGATCAGATCAATAACTACGCGAAGCAGATAGCCAACCTTAACGATCAGATTTCCCGTCTGACCGGCGTTGGCGCGGGCGCATCGCCGAACGAACTGCTCGATCAGCGCGATCAGCTGGTGAGCGAGTTGAACAAGATTGTGGGTGTGGACGTGACCGTGCAGGACAGCGGTACGTACAATATCTCCATCGCGAACGGCTACACCCTGGTGCAGGGCAGTACTGCCAGCCAGCTGGCTGCGGTGAAATCCAGTGCAGACTCTTCGCGTACGACGATTGCCTATGTTGATACGGCGTCCGGCAACGTCGAGATCCCGGAAAAGCTGATTACCACCGGTTCGCTGGGTGGGCTGTTAACCTTCCGCGCGAAGGACCTGGATCAGGCGCGCAACTCCCTTAACCAGATGGCGCTGGCGTTCGCTGACGCCATGAATACCCAGCATCAGGCCGGCTTTGATGCGAACGGCGTCAAGGGCGGCAAACTGTTTGATTTTGGTTCTCCGTCGGTGCAGAGCAACACCAAAAATACCGGCACTGCCTCCGTGACGGCGACCATGACGGACAGCACCAAGGTACAGGCGACAAACTATAAGGTTGAGTACAACGGTACCGACTGGACGATCACCCGCCTGTCTGACAACACCAGCTTTACGGCCACGCCGGATGCCACAACGGGTAACCTGTCGTTTGACGGCCTGAACGTTAACATCAGCGGTAATGCAGACAAAAAAGACAGCTTCATCGTGAAGCCGGTGAACGACGTCATCATGAATATGGACGTTGCGATCAGCGATGAGTCTAAGCTGGCAATGGCTTCCGCCAGCGACAGCGGCGAAAGCGATAATACCAACGGTCAAAAGCTGTTGGATCTGCAGAACGTCAAGCTGGTGGGCGGCAATAAAACCGTTAACGACGCCTATGCTGCGCTGGTCAGTACGGTGGGGAGCACCACGGCGTCGCTGAAAACCAGCAGCGAAACCAAAGACAACGTGGTGACGCAGCTGACCAAACAGCAGCAGTCGATTTCCGGGGTTAACCTGGACGAAGAGTACGGCAACCTGCAGCGTTATCAGCAGTATTACCTGGCAAACGCGCAGGTGCTGCAAACGGCGAGCACGCTGTTTGATGCATTGATCAACATTCGCTAAGGCTGAGGCATAGAAAATGCGTATTAGTACTCAAATGATGTATGAGCAGAGCATGCGCGGAGTGACAAACTCCCAAAGCCTCTGGCTCAGCTATGGCGAGCAGATGTCTACCGGTAAGCGCGTAAACCGTCCATCTGATGACCCGATTGCCGCCTCGCAGGCCGTTGTGCTGTCGCAGGCGCAGACCCAAAACAGCCAGTATGCGCTGGCGCGTTCCTTCGCCACGACCAAGGTGTCGCTGGAAGAGAACGTGCTGTCCCAGGTGACAACCGCGATTCAGTCCGCTCAGGAAAAGATTGTGAATGCGGGCAACGGCACCCTGAGTGACGATGACCGCGCCTCGCTGGCTACTAACCTGCAGGGTATTCGCGATCAGCTGATGAACCTTGCGAACAGTACCGATGGTAATGGTCGTTATATCTTTGCGGGTTACAAAACCGAGGCCGCGGCCTTTGACCAGACTACCGGGGCCTATAACGGCGGGGATAAGGCAATCAGCCAGCAGGTTGACGCCGCGCGTACCATGCAAATCAGCCATACGGGCACCCAGGTTTTCGATACCTTTACCAGCAATGCAAAACCAGAGCCGGACGGCAGTGCGCCGGAAACGAACCTGTTTAAGATTCTGGACAGCGCGATTGCTGCGCTGAACACGCCCGTAGAAGGTGACCAGACCAAAGCCGATGAGTTTACCGCTGCGATCGATAAAGCCAACCGTGGCCTGAGCAACTCGCTGAACAACGTGCTGACCGTACGCGCCGATCTGGGTATCAAGCTGGATGAGCTGGGCAAGCTGGATTCGCTGGGTGATGACCGCGCGCTGGGGCAGACTCAGCAGATGAGTGACCTGGTGGACGTTGACTGGAACTCGGTTATCTCTTCTTACTCCATGCAGCAGGCGGCCCTGCAGGCGTCTTATAAAGCGTTCAGCGATATGCAGGGCATGTCTCTGTTCCAGATGAATAAGTAACATCCTGACCTCTTAGAACACGTTCTGAAACTGGGCGTGTTTTGCCTGCCCAATCCTGATGGATTGGGCATTTTTTTAGGCGGCGTTTGCGGATGCCGCGCTGACGCGGGCGCTTTCAACCAGACGGATCGCAAGCGCAATCGCACCGCATGCCGTCGCCAGCGCGACCACGCCAGGCCAGCCCGCCAGGGTGTATATCTTGCTTCCCAGGGCCGAGCCCAGTGCCATGCCGATAAATACAACCGTAAACAGCAGGGCGTTCAGACGACCGCGCGCCTGCGGTTCAAGGCTATAGACCAGATTCTGATGTGCCACCAGGCTTGACTGCAGGCCAAGGTCGAAACCGACGGCGGATATTGCAATCAGAATAAGCTGTCCGTGGATACCCAGCGCAGGCATCAGGAACATTAGCGCAAACGAGATTGTGACAAGCAGTGCGCCAAGCTGGGTGACTTTCCCTGCGCCCAGCTTGTCGGCAAGACCCCCTGCCAGCGGGGCAGCCAGCGCGCCTGCGGCACCCGCGATACCAAAACCGCCCGCGACGGCACTGCCAAGGTGATAGCGCTCCAGCAGCATGACCGCAAGCGTAGACCAGAAGGCGCTAAAGGCAATCGAGAGAAAGCCCTGTGCCATCGCGGCGCGACGCAGTGCCGGGTAACGACGCCACAGGTGCTCCATTGAGCGCATCAGCGCCGGATAGCCTAGCGCGGAATGAACGGCAAAGCGGGGAAGAACGGCCCACATCACCACGCCGACAAACGCAATGCTCGCGGCGGCCAGCTGATACATAACGCGCCAGCCAAAGGCTTCGCCGACCACGCCGCTGACGGTTCTCGACAGCAGTATCCCGAGCAGCAGACCCGTCATCACCGTGCCCACGGTTTTTCCCTGTTTGCCTTCAGGAGCAAGGATGGCGGCGGCGGGCACGATATCCTGTGCCATGGTGGCTGCCATCCCGATCAGCAGGCTGGTTAACAGCAGCGAATATAGCTGCCCGGTCAGGCTGCAGCCCAGCAGGAACAGCGCCAGCGCCGCGCTTTTTATCAGGATCAGCGTTCTGCGGTCGTGGCGGTCGCCAAGCGGAAGCAGGAAGAGAATACCTAACGCATAGCCTGCCTGAGTGAGGGTGGGAACCAGCCCCATGCCTTCAATACTCAGATGAAGGTCTGCGCCCACCAGCGGCAACAGCGGTTGCGCATAGTAGATTGAGGCCACGCTAAAACCAGCCCCCATTGCCAGCATAAAAATCACCCAGCGGCTTACGGCGTGGTGAGCAGATGTTGTTTTCATAGAGATTCCTCATTCGTTGTGTAGCGCTATTTTTTATCAGTACAGCTTGCGGCGGTAGAAGGCCTGGTGGTAAAACGCTTATACGTTGAACGTATAAGCAAAAAATAATGAAGCGAACTGAACGTATAGACAGAGTTGAACTCATGCGAACCTTCGTTCGCATCGTTGAGGGGGGATCGCTCTCTGCGGCTGCGCGACAGCTTTCGACGACCCAGGCGACGGTGAGCCGGCGCCTGCAGTCGCTGGAAACCCTGCTGGGGGTGCGTTTGCTGCTGCGTACCACCCACACGACCCGGCTGACGGACGACGGGGAGCGATGCTACCAGCATGCCCGGCGGGTAATTGACAGCTGGCTGGCGCTTGAGGATGAGGTCGGGCACGCGGAGGATGAGCCGGTTGGGGTGCTGCGCGTGCGCGCGCCGCACGCGTTTGGTCAGGATCAGCTCCTGAAACCCTTAACCGAATTTTTGCAGCGCTATCCGCTGCTATCCGTGGAGTGGATGCTCAACGATCGTTCGGCTGACTTTCTTGGCGACAACCTTGACTGTGCAATAAGGGTGGGGGCGGAAGTCGATCCGGCAACCGTGTCGGTGCTGTTGGCCGAAGTCCCGCGCTCCGTGGTGGCCTCTCCGGCGCTGCTGGCCCGCTTTCCGCCTGTCATGACGCCGGAGGATTTACAGCTGCTTCCCTGGGTGGCCATCAGCTCCTTCTACCAGCACCATGTCGAGCTTTCTCACGACGGTACGGCCTCAACCGCGCGTATTGCCATCACGCCGCGCCTCAGCACGGACAGCTTGTATGTCGCACGAAATACCGCACTCACCGGGCTGGGCGTGGCGGTGGTATCCAGCTGGACAGTACAGGACGATATTCGGGAAGGGCGCCTGGTGCATTTACTGCCGGAGTGGCAGCCCGCGGCGCTGCCGGTGCATCTGGTTTATCCCTGGTCTCGCTACTACCCGGCGCGCCTGCGTCGCTTTCTGGATATGATGCGCCAGATCATGCCGGAGTTGACCGGGATGCGAAAACCCGTGCAGCAGGCATAAAAAAGCCGACCCGAAGGTCGGCTTGTGCGTCTCAGTGAGCGTTACTCAACGGACTGAGGGCGGGTGGCTGGCGCGGTAGCCTGGTGCGTTGCACTGTGGCCACCGGCAGAGCCTTTGCCGTCAAAGTTGAACTCAGGGCGAACCCAGTCGCTGTGACGCGGCGCTTCTGGCACATATTCAGGCGCAGGTGCGCGAGTCATTGGCGCAGTCGCAACGTGTGCAGGTTCAGATACTGGTGCAGCAACAACCGGCTCAGGTTTAACCTCTGGCGCCTTCACCTCTTCGGCTTCGCGAACAGGTTCAACCTCGATGGCAACGTCCGGAATCACTTCTTCAGCAACGTTTTCGACCACGGCTTCAGCGGTTTCTTCCACCGGAGCTGCAGGCTCAACTTCCTCTGCGACCTCTTTGGCTACCGCGGCGTCTTCTTCGGCGATAAGCTGCGGTGCGGCATCAACCGGCGCGGCAATTACTTCCGGATGAGTGGTTTCCACTTCAACAGCCTGCGGTGCTTCAGCTTCAACAGCCTGAGGTTCAACCACGGTGGCGGTTGCAGCGATCGATTCTTCAACCGGTGCGGCTGGTGCAATCAACTCTTCGGTGACAGCCTGTTCTTCAACAACCTGCTCCGGACGCGCAACAGGATAACGGATCCAGACTTTGCCGGATGCCATTTCAGGCGACGCGCACGCGATGGCTAATGGCATTGGCGACTGGGTCGGGTAACGCTCGTCACGGTAACGACGACGACGCTGTCCGCTGACGCGCAGATGACGTGGAGAGCGGCGTGAACGACGCGGCATTCCTGCGTTATCACGGCCTTCACCGTTTTCATCCTGCTCAACGTTGCTTTCTACCACGGCCGGCAGGTCCACTTTAGCCAGCTGGGTGTTCGGCGCGGTTTCCGCTGCTTGTTCAGCAACAACTGCGGTTTCTTCCGTTGACTCGGAGGCAAAGCGCACTTTCTGAGCCAGCTGGCGCGGCTTACGACGCGGCATAACCTGAGTACGTTCTTCCTGCTCAGCTTCCTGCTGTTCAACAGGCGCTTCGCGGTTCAGGTTTTTAACTTCCTGCTGCGCCTGACGCTTATCGTCGTTGCGACGGCGATTGCGCTCGCGGCGCGGCTGCTGCTCGTCGCGCTGTTTGCTCTTCTCGGACTCGTCGCCCGCCGGTTGGCGAATTTCACGATCTTCAACATTCTGCTGCTGTTTCTCGCGACGGTTGCGACGGTTGTCTTCGCGCTGCTCGCGGCCTTCGTTGTTGTCAGAACGGTTATCGCGGCGCTCGTTACGGTCGCTGCGATCGTTGCGGTCATTGCGATCGCGACGGTTGTTTTGACGTTTACGACGATCCTGCTGACGCTCAGGCTTCGCTTCTTTCGGTGCTTCTTTAGGTTGCTCCGGCTGAACCTCTTCACCTGCAAACATCTTCTTCAGCGCGCCGAAGAGACGGCTCAGCAGGCCCGGCTGTTCTGGCTGCGCTTTGGCTGCTTCCGGTGCAGCTTTTTGTGCAGCAGGCTTAGCGGCGGGTTTTTCCAGTACGGCTTCAGGCGGCGCTTCCGGCATGATGAAGGTCGCTAGTGCAGGCTGCTCAGGCAGTTTACGCTCGGCAGGCTCTTCATCGGACGGCAGGGCCATCTCTTCTTCATGCAGCTTCGGCAGCAGATAGCTGAGCGTAGAGGTCTCTTCACCCTTACGCACGCGGAGCACGTGGTAGTGCGGCGTTTGCATCTGGTCGTTTGGCACGATGATGCAGCGAACGCCGCCCTGACGCGCTTCGATTGCACTGACCGCTGCACGTTTTTCGTTCAGCAGGTAAGAGGCCACGGGCACAGGAACGATCGCGTGTACTTCTTTGGTGTTCTCTTTCAGCGCTTCTTCTTCAATCAGACGCAGAATGGAGAGGGACAGCGATTCGTTATCACGCACGGTACCCGTACCGGAACAGCGCGGGCAGACGTGGTGGCTGGACTCGCCCAGTGACGGACTCAGACGCTGACGGGACATCTCCAGCAGGCCAAAACGTGAAATGTGGCTGATCTGGATACGCGCACGGTCCTGACGCACCGCTTCGCGCAGGCGGTTTTCAACCGCACGCTGGTGGCGAACAGGGGTCATGTCGATGAAGTCGATAACGATCAGACCACCCAGGTCGCGCAGGCGGAGCTGGCGGGCGATTTCATCAGCGGCTTCGAGGTTAGTGTTGAAGGCCGTCTCTTCGATATCGCCACCGCGAGTTGCACGAGCGGAGTTGATGTCGATAGCGGTCAGCGCTTCGGTAGTATCGATAACGATAGAACCGCCGGACGGCAGGCGCACTTCACGCTGGAAGGCGGACTCAATCTGGGATTCGATCTGATAGTGGCTGAACAGCGGGATTTCACCGGTGTACAGTTTAATTTTGCTGGTGAAATCCGGACGACCCAGCGCGGCGATGTGCTGGCGAGCCAGCTCAAGCACTTTCGGGTTATCAATCAGAATTTCACCGATGTCCTGACGCAGATAGTCGCGGAAAGCACGCACGATAACGTTGCTTTCCTGGTGGATCAGGAACGGTGCAGGGCGGCTTTCTGCTGCTTTCTGGATGGCTTCCCAGTGCTTCAGGCGGAAGCTCAGATCCCACTGCAGCGCTTCGGCAGATTTGCCTACGCCTGCGGTACGAACGATAAGCCCCATGCCGTCCGGCAGCTCAAGGCTTGCCAGCGCTTCTTTCAGCTCGGTACGGTCATCACCTTCGATGCGGCGAGAAATACCACCCGCACGCGGGTTGTTTGGCATCAGAACCAGATAGCTCCCCGCCAGGCTGATAAAGGTGGTCAGTGCGGCACCTTTGTTGCCACGCTCTTCTTTATCAATCTGAACAATAACTTCCTGACCTTCGCGCAGAACATCTTTGATGTTCGGACGGCCATGAGCGTTGTAGTTTGCAGGGAAATATTCGCGGGCGATTTCTTTCAGAGGGAGGAAACCGTGACGCTCAGCACCGTAATCGACAAATGCAGCTTCAAGGCTTGGTTCAATGCGGGTGATTTTGCCTTTGTAAATGTTCGCTTTTTTCTGTTCGTGTCCAGGACTTTCGATATCCAGATCGTACAGGCGCTGCCCATCCACAAGGGCGACACGCAACTCTTCTTGCTGAGTTGCGTTGATTAACATTCTTTTCATCGTAACTTACTCGTTATTCTTACATTGACGACAAAGCTGCGGGCAAGGTGACGCTTTCCGGGGTATGAACCGATGGCCTCGTGTCTATTCACGTCGCCAACCTCACGGTTGTCGCCCGCTTAAGAGGCGCAGAGTGTCGGTTGCCTGTATTTCATACGGAAACACAGCGCAATTATCAGGGGAATTGCCTGGGAAAACTCTCCAGAGAACAATCCTTATACCGGGAAGTACTGCAACCCGCAGCCCGCTAACTGCCTGAAAGATCAATACGTCTTACGCCATTGCTGCGTGGATGATCAGTCAGACAAAATTGGTCATTCCGTCGACATCCTTACAAAACCCGGATTTAGCGCGGAAAACGGATTCATTATTCCATTGCTCGCCGGGTTATAGCAAGATGACTTTTACCAATTATCACCCGGTTACTCACAGTTTCTTCACTTCAACGTGGCGATTGGTTTAATAACCACCAAATCGATTGCGCTAAACGGTGGGACAGGCCGGATAAAAGTAAATATAAGCATAGAAAAATGAGTGGCGCTAATGCCTGACGATATTTAGAATCGCCAACCATGAAAACAGAGACTCCAGCCGTAAAAATGGTTGCTATCGCGGATGACTACGCGGGGCAACGTATCGATAACTTCTTGCGCACCCAACTGAAGGGCGTGCCGAAGAGTATGATTTATCGCATCCTGCGCAAGGGCGAGGTGCGGGTTAACAAAAAACGCGTGAAGCCAGAGTATAAGCTCGAAGCCGGTGATGAAGTGCGTATCCCGCCGGTTCGCGTGGCCGAGCGTGAAGAAGAAGTGGTTTCGCCTAAGCTGCAAAAAGTGGCCGCGCTGAGTGACGTTATCCTTTATGAAGATGATTACATCCTCGTGCTTAACAAACCGTCCGGTACGGCAGTTCACGGCGGAAGCGGGCTGAGCTTTGGGGTGATTGAAGGGCTGCGGGCGCTGCGCCCGGAAGCGCGTTTCCTTGAGCTGGTGCATCGTCTTGACCGCGACACGTCCGGCGTGCTGCTGGTGGCGAAGAAACGTTCCGCGCTGCGTTCGCTGCACGAGCAGCTGCGCGAAAAAGGGATGCAGAAAGACTACCTGGCGCTGGTACGCGGCCAGTGGCAGTCCCACGTTAAGGTGGTGCAGGCACCCTTGCTGAAAAATATTCTGCAAAGCGGCGAGCGCATCGTGCGGGTGAATCAGGAAGGGAAGCCGTCCGAGACGCGCTTTAAAGTTGAAGAGCGGTATGAGTTTGCCACGCTGGTGCGCTGCAGTCCCGTCACAGGCCGAACCCACCAGATCCGCGTGCATACGCAGTTTGCGGGCCATCCTATTGCGTTTGATGACCGCTACGGCGATCGCGAGTTTGATAAGCAATTAGCGGGCACGGGGCTGTCGCGTCTGTTCCTGCATGCGGCTGCGCTGAAGTTTACCCATCCAAATACGGGCGAAACTATCCGTATCGAAGCGCCGCTGGATGAGCAACTGAAACGCTGCCTGAAGGTTCTGCGCGGCTAAGGTAAACGTAAAACGGCAACGAATGTTGCCGTTTTTAATGTTTGCTCCCTCTCCCTGTGGGAGAGGGCCGGGGTGAGGGCATCAGGCCGCAGTTTAGTAGGCCCATGCAAGCGAAGCGCCGCTGGGCAAAAGTCACAGGGTCAGCGGATTACACTCCTCACGCCTCAACATCTGACAAAGCGCAATCAGCGGCAATCCGACCAGCGTATTCGGATCGCGACCGTCCAGCTTGTCGAACAGCGCAATCCCCAATCCTTCACTTTTAAAGCTCCCCGCACAGTTCAGCGGGCGCTCCCGGTGCACGTAGTCCATAATCTCTTGCTCGCTGAGGTGGCGGAAGTGTACGTCGAACGGCTCGCATTCGGTTTGCAGGTGGCCGGTGGCGGAGTTATAGAGCGCCAGGCCAGTATAGAAGGTTACGATAGTGCCTCGCGCCCGCAAAAGCTGTTGGCAGGCGTTCTCCTCTGTATGAGGCTTGCCGGTAATTTCGCCGTCCAGTACGCAAACCTGATCGGAGCCTATAATCAAATGGGCAGGATAACGTGCGGCCAGCGACTGCGCTTTCTCCTGCGCAAGGCGGGTCACCAGATGGCGCGGTGATTCACCGGGCTGAGGCGTCTCATCTACGTCAGGAGCGGCGCACTCAAACGGGAACCCAAGTTTTTCCAGCAGCATTCGGCGGTAGGGTGACGTGGAGGCGAGAACAAGATTTGGCATATTTTTATCACCAGATATAGCGTATCGATGCCAGCCATTTTAAACTACAGGCCGCAATGTGTGCGAATAATTGGCAAAAGGCAGCTCTGGTTGCCTTTTTCTTTGACTCTATGACGTTACAAAGTTAATATGCGCGCCCTATGCAAAAGGTAAAATTACCCCTGACTCTTGATCCGGTTCGTACGGCTCAAAAACGCCTCGATTATGAAGGAATCTATTCTTCCGATCAGGCCGAGCGTATTGCCGAATCCGTAGTCAGTGTGGACAGTGATGTAGAATGCTCCATGTCGTTCGCTATCGACAACCAGCGCCTCGCCGTTTTAACCGGTGATGCAAAGGTGACGGTAACGCTCGAGTGTCAGCGTTGCGGGAAACCGTTTGTACAGCATGTTCACACAACGTATTGTTTCAGTCCGGTTCGTTCTGACGAACAGGCTGAAGCACTCCCGGAAGCGTATGAGCCGATTGAGGTTAACGAATTCGGTGAAATCGATCTTCTGGCTCTGGTTGAAGATGAAATCATCCTCACCTTGCCAGTGGTTCCGGTGCATGATTCTGAACACTGTGAAGTGTCCGAGGCGGACATGGTCTTTGGGGAACTGCCTGATGAAGCGCAAAAACCAAATCCATTTGCCGTATTAGCCAGCTTAAAGCGTAAGTAATTGAGGAGTAAGGTCCATGGCCGTACAACAGAATAAACCAACCCGTTCCAAACGTGGCATGCGTCGTTCCCATGACGCGCTGACCGCAGTTACCAGCCTGTCTGTAGACAAGACTTCTGGTGAGAAACACCTGCGTCACCACATCACTGCTGACGGTTTCTACCGTGGCCGCAAGGTAATCACTAAGTAATCACGCGCAAGCGTGATGAAGCTTAGTGAGGATTTCCCCAGGCAACTGGGGAAACACCAAACCAGGCAGTGACGATACCTTGACACGTCTAACCCTGGCGTTAGATGTCATGGGGGGAGATTTTGGCCCTTCCGTGACAGTGCCTGCAGCATTGCAGGCACTGAATTCTAATTCGCAACTCACACTTCTTTTAGTCGGCAATCCCGACACAATCACGCCATTACTTGCAAAAGCTGACTTCGAACAACGTTCACGTCTGCAGATTATTCCTGCGCAGTCAGTTATTGCCAGTGATGCCCGGCCATCGCAGGCTATACGCAATAGCCGCGGCAGCTCTATGCGAATCGCGTTGGAGCTGGTGAAAGAAGGGCGAGCGCAGGCTTGCGTTAGCGCGGGGAATACCGGCGCGCTGATGGGGCTGTCGAAATTATTGCTCAAGCCAATCGATGGCATTGAGCGCCCGGCGCTGGTGACGGTATTACCGCACCAGCAGAAAGGCAAAACGGTGGTGCTGGATCTCGGTGCTAACGTTGATTGTGATAGTACAATGCTGGCTCAGTTTGCCGTGATGGGCTCGGTGCTGGCAGAAGACGTGGTCGGGATACCTAATCCGCGCGTTGCGTTACTGAACATTGGTGAAGAAGAGACAAAAGGCCTGGACAGCATTCGTGACGCTGCCGAATTGCTCAAACAGGTTCCCTCCATCAACTATATTGGTTATCTCGAAGCCAATGAGTTGCTGACGGGCAAAACGGATGTATTAGTGTGTGATGGCTTCACCGGAAACGTAACGTTGAAGACCATGGAAGGGGTCGTGCGTATGTTCCTTTCTTTGCTTAAATCGCAGGGAGAGGGCAAAAAAAGTGCCTGGTGGCTGATTTTATTGAAGCGTTGGTTACAAAAAAGCCTGACGCGGCGATTCAGTCACCTCAACCCCGACCAGTATAATGGCGCCTGTCTGTTAGGATTGCGCGGCATCGTGATTAAGAGTCATGGTGCCGCCAATCAGCGAGCCTTTTCCGTCGCGATAGAACAGGCAGTGCAGGCGGTGCAGCGACAAGTCCCTCAGCGGATTGCCGCTCGCCTGGGATCTGTATTAGCTAAAAGTGACTGAGCGTACATGTATACGAAGATTTTAGGTACCGGCAGCTACCTGCCAAAACAAGTGCGAACCAACGCCGATCTTGAAAAAATGGTAGATACGTCTGACGAGTGGATTGTCACGCGCACAGGTATCCGTGAACGTCGTATCGCCGCGCCAGACGAAACCGTGTCCACCATGGGTTACGAAGCCGCACAGCGTGCTATCGACATGGCGGGCATTAATAAAGAAGACATCGGTCTGATCGTGGTTGCCACGACGTCTGCTACGCACGCTTTCCCAAGCGCGGCGTGCCAGGTGCAGAACATGCTCGGTATTAAAGGCTGCCCGGCGTTTGACGTGGCTGCAGCGTGTGCCGGTTTCACCTATGCGCTGAGCGTTGCCGATCAGTATGTTAAATCAGGTGCCGTGAAGTATGCCCTGGTGATCGGTGCCGACGTGCTGGCGCGTACCTGCGATCCAACCGATCGTGGGACGATCATTATTTTTGGTGATGGTGCGGGTGCGGTACTGCTGGGGCAGTCCGAAGAGCCGGGCATCATCTCCACGCATCTACATGCCGACGGTAGCTATGGCGAACTGCTGACGCTGCCTAACGCCGATCGCGTGAATCCCGACAACTCGATTTACCTGACCATGGCAGGGAACGAGGTGTTCAAGGTGGCGGTGACTGAGCTTGCCCACATTGTCGACGAGACGCTGGCCGCGAATAATCTTGAGCGCACCGCGCTTGACTGGCTGGTGCCGCATCAGGCGAACCTGCGCATTATCAGCGCAACGGCTAAAAAGCTGGGCATGTCGATGGATAACGTTGTGGTGACGCTGGATCGTCATGGCAACACCTCTGCGGCGTCGGTACCGTGCGCGTTTGATGAAGCGGTACGCGATGGACGAATCAAACGGGGCCAGCTGGTCCTGCTTGAAGCCTTCGGTGGCGGTTTCACCTGGGGTTCCGCGCTGGTTCGTTTCTAGGATAAGGATTAAAAGATGACGCAATTTGCTTTTGTGTTCCCGGGACAGGGCTCTCAAACCGTTGGGATGTTGTCTGAAATGGCAGCAAACTATCCGGTAATTGAAGAGACTTTCCGTGAAGCTTCCGATGCGCTGGGTTATGATCTGTGGGCGTTAACGCAACAGGGTCCGGCAGAAGAGCTGAATAAAACCTGGCAGACTCAGCCAGCGCTGCTGACCGCGTCCGTTGCGCTATGGCGCGTCTGGCAGCAGCAGGGCGGTAAAGCGCCAGCGCTGCTCGCCGGCCACAGTCTGGGCGAATACTCTGCGCTGGTCTGTGCCGGCGTGATCGCGTTTGCTGACGCGGTACGTCTGGTTGAACTGCGCGGTAAATTCATGCAGGAAGCGGTGCCGGAAGGCACGGGCGGCATGTCGGCCATTATCGGCCTGGATGATGCCGCCATTGCAAAAGCGTGTGAAGAATCTGCTGAAGGGCAGGTGGTTTCGCCGGTAAACTTCAACTCCCCGGGCCAGGTGGTTATTGCTGGTCATAAAGAGGCGGTTGAACGTGCAGGCGCAGCCTGTAAAGCCGCGGGCGCCAAACGCGCGCTGCCGCTGCCGGTGAGCGTACCGTCTCACTGTGCGCTGATGAAGCCTGCTGCCGACAAACTGGCGGCTGAGCTGGAAAAAATTACGTTTAACGCACCGACGATTTCCGTTGTGAATAACGTCGATGTGAAATGCGAAACCGCGCCGGAAGCTATCCGTAATGCGCTGGTTCGCCAGCTTTACAGCCCGGTACAGTGGACCAAAACCGTTGAGTTTATGGCGTCACAGGGCGTAGAGCATCTGTATGAAGTCGGTCCTGGTAAGGTCCTCACCGGTCTGACAAAACGTATTGTTGACACCCTGACAGCCTCGGCGATTAACGAGCCGGAAGCACTGTCAGCGGCACTCGCGCAATAAAAGAGGAATACCATGAGTTTTGAAGGAAAAATCGCGCTGGTCACTGGCGCAAGCCGCGGTATCGGGCGTGCCATTGCTGAAACACTGGTTGCGCGCGGCGCGAAGGTGATTGGTACAGCGACCAGCGAGAATGGCGCTCAGGCCATTAGCGAGTATCTGGGTGCGAACGGTAAAGGTCTGGTGCTGAATGTGACCGAACCTGCATCTATCGAATCTGTTCTGGAAAATATTCGCGCAGAGTTTGGAGAAGTGGATATTCTGGTAAATAATGCCGGTATCACACGCGACAACCTGCTGATGCGAATGAAAGATGATGAGTGGAACGATATTATCGAAACCAACCTGTCATCTGTATTCCGTCTGTCAAAAGCGGTAATGCGCGCTATGATGAAAAAGCGTCATGGTCGTATTATCACTGTTGGTTCTGTGGTTGGTACCATGGGAAATGCTGGTCAGGCTAACTACGCTGCGGCGAAAGCAGGTCTGATCGGTTTCAGTAAGTCGCTGGCGCGTGAAGTTGCGTCTCGCGGTATTACTGTAAACGTTGTTGCTCCGGGCTTTATTGAAACGGACATGACGCGTGCGCTGACTGATGATCAGCGTGCGGGTACACTGGCGGCAGTTCCAGCGGGTCGTCTTGGCGACCCTAAAGAAATCGCCAGTGCGGTTGCATTTTTAGCCTCTGACGAAGCGGGTTACATCACTGGTGAAACCCTCCACGTCAACGGCGGGATGTACATGGTTTAATCACGATCGAAAATATTTGCGTTATTAGGGCAAATGGCCTCAAAATAACGTAAAATCGTGGTAAGACCTGCCGGGATTTAGTTGCAAATTTTTCAACATTTTATACACTACGAAAACCATCGCGAAAGCGAGTTTTGATAGGAAATTTAAGAGTATGAGCACTATCGAAGAACGCGTTAAGAAAATTATCGGCGAACAGCTGGGCGTTAAGCAGGAAGAAGTTGTGAACTCCGCTTCCTTCGTTGAAGACCTGGGCGCAGATTCTCTTGACACCGTTGAGCTGGTAATGGCTCTGGAAGAAGAGTTTGATACTGAGATTCCGGACGAAGAAGCTGAGAAAATCACCACCGTTCAGGCTGCCATTGATTACATCAACGGTCACCAGGCGTAAGTGAACATCTCCAGGCGGTCATTCGACCGCCTGAGTTTTATCTTTTTTAGTCCCACGAATCTCTTTTTTTATCCCTCCCTGGAGGACAAGCGTGTCTAAGCGTCGTGTAGTTGTGACCGGACTTGGCATGTTGTCTCCTGTCGGCAATACCGTAGAGTCCACCTGGAAAGCTCTCCTTGCCGGTCAGAGCGGCATCAGCCTAATCGACCATTTCGATACTAGCGCCTATGCAACGAAATTTGCTGGCTTAGTAAAGGATTTTAACTGTGAAGAGATCATCTCGCGCAAAGAACAGCGCAAGATGGATGCCTTCATTCAATATGGAATTGTCGCTGGCGTACAGGCCATGCAGGATTCTGGCCTTGTCATTACGGAAGAGAACGCAACCCGTATCGGTGCCGCTATCGGCTCCGGCATTGGCGGTCTTGGCCTGATCGAGGAAAACCATACGTCTCTGATGAATGGCGGCCCGCGTAAGATCAGCCCGTTCTTCGTTCCGTCCACGATTGTGAACATGGTGGCAGGACACCTGACCATTATGTTCGGTCTGCGTGGGCCAAGCATTTCTATCGCTACCGCATGTACGTCTGGCGTGCATAATATCGGCCAGGCCGCGCGTATCATTGCGTACGGCGATGCAGATGCTATGGTTGCTGGCGGTGCTGAAAAAGCCAGTACCCCGCTGGGTGTGGGCGGTTTTGGTGCGGCGCGTGCGCTGTCTACCCGTAACGATAACCCTCAGGCGGCAAGCCGTCCGTGGGATAAAGATCGTGATGGCTTCGTGCTCGGCGACGGTGCGGGTATGATCGTACTTGAAGAGTACGAACATGCGAAAAAGCGCGGTGCGAAAATTTATGCTGAAATCGTTGGTTTCGGTATGAGCAGCGATGCTTACCACATGACGTCACCTCCAGAGAACGGCGCAGGCGCTGCGCTGGCAATGGAAAACGCGATTCGTGATGCGGGTATTACCCCTGCACAGATTGGCTACGTTAACGCGCACGGTACTTCTACCCCTGCGGGCGATAAAGCAGAAGCTCAGGCTGTTAAGTCTATCTTCGGCGAATCTGCCAGCCGCGTGATGGTCAGCTCAACGAAATCCATGACCGGTCACCTGTTAGGTGCGGCGGGGGCTGTAGAGTCAATCTACTCCATCCTTGCGCTGCGCGATCAGGCCGTTCCGCCAACCATCAACCTGGACAATCCGGATGAAGGTTGCGATCTGGACTTCGTGCCGCACGAAGCGCGTCAGGTTAGCGGTATGGAGTACACCCTGTGTAACTCCTTCGGCTTTGGTGGCACTAACGGCTCGCTGATCTTCAAAAAGGTCTGAGTCCGGTTAGCCCCTGACGAAAAAAAGGTCCGCTTGTCGGGCCTTTTTTATTAAGTGTAATCTTCTTGTCCGGTTCAGGACATCCTGCCAGACTGATCCTCCACGTAGAAGGAGCCACCATGTTTTTGATCAATGGTCGTGAGCAAGATTCTCTTCCTGCCAGCGACAGGGCGACTCAGTTTGGTGATGGTTGCTTTACGACGGCACGCATTCTTAACGGCGATATCTGTCTGCTCGACGCGCATATCCTTCGCCTGCAAACGGCCTGTGAAAGGTTAATGATCCCCTATACGGACTGGGACTCGCTGCGGCGCGAAATGAGACAGCTGGCTTCAGGAAAGCGCAGCGGTGTTCTCAAGGCGATTATCAGCCGCGGCAGCGGTGGTCGCGGCTACAGCGGGGCCAGCTGCGTGCATCCTACGCGCATACTGACCGTGTCCGCGTATCCTGCCCACTATGAGCGCTGGCGTGAAGAGGGCGCGATCCTGACCCTCAGTCCCGTCCGTCTGGGGCGTAATCCGATGCTTGCCGGTATAAAGCACCTTAACCGGCTGGAACAGATACTGATCCGTACTCATCTTGAACAGACGGACGCCGATGAGGCGCTGGTTCTTGACAGCGAAGGGTGCATTACGGAATGCTGTGCGGCTAATTTACTCTGGCGGAAGGGCCGTGACGTATTCACGCCTTCCCTGAAGCAGGCTGGGGTGGAAGGTATTATGCGCCAGTTTTGTTTACGGTATCTGGCACACTCTGGTTTTCGCGTTGTCGAAGTTAGCGCAGGGGAAGACGCGCTGCTGGCCGCTGATGAAGTTATCATCTGCAACGCGCTGATGCCCGTTGTTCCCGTTCGTGCGTATGGCCAACGCTGCTGGTCTTCGCGTGAGCTGTTTCAGTTTTTAGCCCCGATATGTGAGCACACTCTATAGTCATGAAGAAAATGTTGCGCTTTGTCCTCCTTCTCATCGTCGTGCTGGTTATTGCTGGCGGAGCAGGAATGTGGAAGGTTCGCCAGCTGGCGGACAGTAAAATCCTGATTAAAGACGAGACGATTTTTACCCTTAAAGCCGGCACCGGGCGAATGGCGCTGGGCGAGCAGCTTTACGGGGACAAAATTATCAATCGTCCACGCGTATTCCAGTGGCTACTGCGCATTGAACCCGAGCTTTCTCACTTCAAAGCCGGTACGTATCGCTTCACCCCGGGTATGACGGTGAGGGAGATGCTGCAGCTGCTGGAAAGCGGTAAAGAAGCACAGTTTCCGCTGCGCTTTGTTGAAGGCATGCGCCTGAGCGATTACCTCAAACAGCTGCGCGACGCGCCGTATATCAAGCACACGCTGAAGGATGATAGCTATCAGACGGTGGCTGAGGTGCTGAAGTTCGAGCATCCCGAGTGGGTGGAGGGCTGGTTCTGGCCGGATACCTGGATGTACACCGCAGGCACAACGGATGTCGCTATCCTGAAGCGTGCACACAAAAAGATGGTTGCGGCGGTGGAGTCTGCATGGAAAGGGCGCGCTGACGGCCTGCCGTATAACGATCAAAACCAGTTTGTGACGATGGCTTCCATCATCGAAAAAGAGACGGCGGTTGCGGCAGAGCGCGATCGGGTCGCCTCGGTGTTTATCAACCGCCTGCGCATCGGTATGCGGCTGCAGACCGACCCGACCGTTATCTACGGCATGGGCGAGAGCTACAGCGGCAAGATATCCAGAAAAGATCTGGAGACGCCAACGGCGTATAATACCTACGTGATTAGCGGCTTACCGCCGGGCCCGATCGCCACGCCGAGCGAAGCGTCGCTCAACGCCGCCGCGCATCCGGCTAAAACACCGTATCTCTATTTTGTGGCGGATGGAAAAGGGGGACATACCTTTAACACCAACCTTGCCAGCCACAATCGCTCTGTTCAGGACTATCTGAAGGCACTTAAGGAAAAAAATGCGCAGTAAATACATTGTCATTGAGGGACTTGAAGGGGCGGGTAAGACCACCGCCCGCAACGTGGTGGTCGATACCCTTAAAACGCTTGGCGTCGCGGAGATGGTTTTCACCCGCGAGCCGGGCGGTACTCAGCTGGCGGAAAAGCTGCGCAGCCTGGTGCTGGATATTAAATCCGTTGGCGACGAAGTTATCACTGACAAGGCTGAAGTGCTGATGTTTTACGCGGCGCGCGTGCAGCTGGTTGAGACGGTTATCAAACCGGCCCTGGCGGAAGGCAAATGGGTGATTGGCGATCGTCATGATTTGTCGACCCAGGCCTATCAGGGCGGGGGCCGTGGTATTGACCAGACCATGCTGGCCACGCTGCGTGACGCCGTTCTCGGCGATTTTCGTCCCGATCTGACGCTCTATCTGGACGTGACGCCAGAAGTGGGTTTGAAACGCGCCCGCGCGCGCGGCGAGCTGGACCGCATTGAGCAAGAGTCTTTCGACTTCTTCAATCGTACACGAGCACGCTATCTTGAACTTGCCGGTAAGGACCGCTCCATTCGCACCATCGATGCGACGCAATCCCTGGAAGACGTTACGCGGGATATTCAGCGTACCGTCATGCAGTGGGTAGAGGAGCAGCAGGCATGAAATGGTATCCATGGTTGCGCCCGCATTTTGAACAGCTGATCGGCAGCTATCAGGCCGGGCGGGGGCATCATGCGTTACTGATTCAGGCGCTGCCGGGAATGGGTGACGATGCGTTGATTTACGCCATCACCCGCTTCCTGATGTGCCAGCAGCCGGAAGGGCACAAAAGCTGCGGTAAATGTCGCGGCTGCCAGCTGATGCAGGCGGGTACGCATCCTGACTACTACACGCTGGAGCCTGAAAAGGGTAAAAGCACGCTCGGGATTGACGCCGTGCGTGAAGTCAGCGAGAAATTATATGAACACGCGCGGCTGGGCGGTGCAAAAGTGGTGTGGCTGAAAGATGCGGCCATACTGACCGAGGCGGCGGCCAACGCGCTGCTGAAAACGCTGGAGGAGCCGCCGGAAAAGACGTGGTTCTTCCTGTCATGCCGTGAGCCCGGACGATTACTCGCGACGCTGCGCAGCCGCTGCCGTCTTCACCACCTTGCCGCACCTCAGGAAGCCTGGTCCCTGACCTGGCTTTCACGTGAAGTGACGGCGTCACAAGAAGTCATGCTGGCTGCGCTGCGCCTGAGCAGCGGTGCACCGGCTGCGGCGCTGGCTTTGCTGCAGAAAGACGTCTGGTCGCAGCGCGAGGCGCTCTGCCGGGCTGTTGAAACTGCACTGGACAGCGGTGACTGGCTGAGTGTGCTGCCTGCGCTGAACAGCGACCAGGCCGCAGAGCGTCTGCACTGGCTGGCCGCACTTTTGCTGGATTCGCTTAAGCTGCAGCAGGGAGCCACGCTGCTGAGCAACCCTGACGTTTGGCCCCTGGTGAATACGCTGGCGAACCGCCTGTCAGGTACTTCCCTGCGCGCAATCCTTCATGAGGTTTGCCAGAGCCGCGAACAGCTCTTGAGCGTGACGGGGCTTAACCGCGAGCTTGTGCTGACCGATCGGCTGCTGAGTATTGAACACTATCTGCAACCCGGCGTAATACCGCCCGTTTCCCACCTCTGAGAGAGACATTATGTTTTTAGTCGACTCACACTGCCATCTTGATGGCCTGGATTATCAATCCCTGCATAAAAACGTGGACGATGTGCTGGCGAAAGCCGCCGCCCGCGATGTGAAATTTTGCCTGGCCGTAGCGACCACGCTGCCGGGCTATCGTGCCATGCGTGACCTGGTGGGCGAGCGCGATAACGTGGCGTTCTCCTGCGGCGTCCATCCGCTGAATCAGGATGAAGCCTACGACGTGGAAGACTTACGCCGCCTGGCGGCGGAAGAGGGCGTGGTCGCAATGGGTGAAACCGGGCTGGACTATTTTTACACCCCGGAAACAAAACCCCGCCAGCAGGAGTCCTTCCGCAACCATATCCGTATTGGCCGCGAGCTGAACAAGCCGGTTATCGTGCATACCCGCGACGCCCGCGCGGATACGCTGGCGATCCTGCAGGAAGAAAAGGTGACGGATTGCGGTGGCGTACTACACTGTTTCACAGAAGACAGAGAAACCGCGGGCAAGCTGCTTGATTTGGGCTTTTATATCTCGTTTTCGGGGATCGTGACGTTTCGTAACGCAGAACAGCTGCGTGATGCAGCGCGCTATGTTCCGCTCGATCGTATCCTGGTGGAAACCGACTCGCCGTACCTGGCACCGGTACCGCATCGCGGTAAAGAGAACCAGCCAGCCATGACGAGAGATGTTGCAGAGTATATGGCCGTTCTGAAAGGCGTCAGCATCGATGAGCTGGCCCACATCACGACGGAAAACTTCGCAAATCTGTTCCACATAGACCCCGCCCGCCTGCAATCTGTCTGATACACCTGTTTTTTTTTAGGCTCGTAATTAATAAGCAAAGCGAGTAAAGTTCACCGCCTCATTTGGGGCGGTGATGGTGTTTTTAGACACATCCAGACATCCTTTTTGTAAATTACTGAAAGTTTTTCGGCCGTCTTAAGCTGAAACGTGATAGCCGTCAAACAAACCTGGAGTGATTTATTTTACTCTGTGTAATAAATAAAGGGCGCTTAGATGTCCTGTCCACGGCGCGGTACTCCCCCCGAGCCAATGCGTGAAAAGCGTAAAAAAAGCACAAATACTCAGGAGCACTCTCAATTATGTTTAAGAATGCATTTGCTAACCTGCAAAAGGTCGGTAAATCGCTGATGCTGCCAGTATCCGTACTGCCTATCGCAGGTATCCTGCTGGGCGTCGGTTCTGCTAACTTCAGCTGGCTGCCAGCCGTAGTTTCCCACGTGATGGCCGAAGCAGGCGGTTCTGTTTTTGCTAACATGCCGCTGATCTTCGCTATCGGTGTTGCTCTGGGCTTCACCAATAACGACGGTGTATCTGCACTGGCCGCTGTTGTTGCCTACGGCATTATGGTGAAAACCATGGCTGTGGTTGCGCCGCTGGTTCTGCATTTACCGGCTGAAGAGATCGCTGCAAAACACCTGGCCGATACCGGTGTTCTCGGCGGTATTATCTCCGGTGCGATTGCCGCGTATATGTTTAACCGCTTCTATCGCATCAAGCTGCCTGAGTATCTGGGCTTCTTCGCGGGCAAGCGTTTCGTTCCGATCATCTCTGGTCTGGCAGCGATTTTCACTGGCGTGATCCTGTCCTTCATCTGGCCACCAATCGGTTCCGCCATCCAGACCTTCTCTCAGTGGGCTGCTTATCAGAACCCGGTTGTGGCGTTCGGTATCTACGGCTTCATCGAGCGTTGCCTGGTACCATTTGGTCTGCACCACATCTGGAACGTTCCTTTCCAGATGCAGATTGGTGAATTCACCAACGCAGCAGGTCAGGTATTCCACGGCGATATCCCACGTTACATGGCAGGCGACCCAACTGCAGGCAAACTGTCTGGTGGCTTCCTGTTCAAAATGTACGGTCTGCCAGCCGCTGCGATTGCAATCTGGCACTCTGCTAAACCAGAGAACCGTGCAAAAGTGGGCGGTATCATGATCTCCGCAGCGCTGACCTCGTTCCTGACCGGTATCACCGAGCCGATCGAGTTCTCCTTCATGTTCGTTGCGCCGATCCTGTACATCATTCACGCGGTACTGGCTGGCCTGGCGTTCCCAATCTGTATCCTGCTGGGTATGCGTGACGGTACGTCCTTCTCTCACGGCCTGATCGACTTTATCGTGCTGTCCGGTAACAGCAGCAAGCTGTGGCTGTTCCCAATCGTGGGTGCGTGCTACGCGGTTGCGTACTACACCATCTTCCGCGTGCTGATCAAAGCACTGGACCTGAAAACCCCAGGTCGTGAAGATGCGTCTGAAGACAGCAAAGCTGGCGCAACCAGCGAAATGGCTCCAGCGCTGATCGCAGCCTTCGGCGGTAAAGACAACATCACTAACCTGGACGCGTGTATCACTCGTCTGCGTGTGAGCGTTGCTGACGTCGCAAAAGTTGACCAGCCTGGGCTGAAAAAGCTGGGCGCAGCGGGCGTCGTTGTTGCAGGTTCTGGTGTTCAGGCAATCTTCGGGACTAAATCCGATAACCTGAAAACCGAAATGGATGAGTACATCCGCAACAACTAAGTTGTGATGTGGGGAGACTGAGGCAGCCGAATGGCTGCCTTTTTTATTGGGTGCGGTTCAGAGATCCGGACGACATTTGTAGGCCGGGTCAGGCGTAGCCGCCACCCGGCAAAAAGCGCGCACAAAAAAAAGGAGCCCTTCGGCTCCTTTTGTTACAACGGACAGCTTAGAAACTATAGGTTCCGCTCACGGAGAAGTTACGCGGTGCGCCATAAACGCCGTAGGTTCCCAGATAGTCATAGTATTCTTTGTCGAAGACGTTGTTCAGGTTGCCCTGCACCGAAAAGTTTTTGGTAATCTGGTAACGCGCAAACAGGTCGACAACGGTATACCCATCCTGAGCGATCTGCTTGACGCCCTGAGGCCCCGGCGTTTCAAAATCATACCAGGTTTTATTCTGCCAGCGAGCGCCGCCGCCAACCGCCAGTTCCGGCAGCATCGGCAGCTGATAGCGCGTAAACAGTTTAAGTGAAGTACGCGCCTGCTGTGGGTTCACCGCGTTACCGTCTTCATCTTCAGCAATGTAGCGGCTCCCGCCGAAGGTTAACTGCCAGTTGTCGGTCAGCGCGCCGTTCAGCTCGAACTCAATACCTTTACTCACGGTACCATCAATGGATTTATACGCCGTTTGACCGCCGGAGCCAGGAATAGTCGTGCCTGTTGAAACAGCCACGTTGTCTTGTTCGATACGGAATACCGACACTGTTGCGGTGAGGCGGGTGTTAAACCAGTCGCCTTTCACACCCGCTTCGTAGCTTTTGCCGGTCGTGGGATCGATGAACTTGCTGTTCACATCCCGCTGGCCGCTAGGCTGGAAGATGGAGGTGTAGCTGGTGTAGACGGACCAGGTATCGTCGATATCATAAATCAGCCCCGCATAAGGGGTGACGTCGTGGAATTTCGCGTTACGGATCTCATCCGGCTTGCGCTCAAGGTTGTATTTTGCGCTCCATTCGGTGTAACGCGCGCCCAGAATCAAATGCAGTGGGTCAGCAAGAGAGAGGCGGGTTGCGGCATACGCGGATTTTTGACGAATAACATCGCGCTGGTAAAGCGCAAAATCCGACCAGGTTGGATTCGCCAGCTTACCGTTGTAGTCGTAAATGCTGCCGACATCCATCAAACCGTAGTTATCATTGACCGGATAGGAGTTGTCATAGCTGTTACGCTGACGGCTGTAGCTCCCGCCCAACATCAGCTCATGCTGGCGACCCAGCAGATCGTATCCACCACGAACGAATGCGTCTACGGAGTCCTGCTTGCGTTCGCCGCGGTTCCATCCGCCCCATGCGCCCTGGAAGAGGGAAGCATCGTACAGGCCGGTTGCTTTGTCCGGATAACCATCAATGTACATCAGCTTGCTGTCGAAATTGGTTTCGGCATGCATGGCGTTAACCTTTGCCTCCCAGCCGTTGTCAAAACGCTGCGTCAGGTTGGCAAAGACCTTAGTGGAGTCCTGGTTCGAGTACGTCCAGTCGGCGGCGGTGTTAAAGCCGCGGCGGAAATCTGTTTTACTGCCGTCGCTAAACATCGAAGGGAAACCGCCCCAGGTAGGGCTATCCTCTTCGCTTTCCTGATAGTCATAGCCCACAGAAAGCGTTGTAGAGTCAGTCAAATCGGCATCGACAACGCCGTACACAAACTTCTTACGGTAGTGATTACGCTCAACCCAGGAGTCTTTATCCTCATAGCCCGTGATGACGCGACCGCGCACGTTGCCTGATTCGGTGAGAGGAGCCTGGAGATCCAGCACATAGCGCTGTTTATCCCAGCTGCCGTAGGTGGCGGATACCGAGCCCTTGAATTCTTTGCTGTCGGCGTGTTTGCGCACCATGTTGACGTAAGCAGAAGGGTTCCCCGTACCGCTCATTAAGCCTGCAGCGCCTCGAACCACTTCGATCTTATCGAAGATTGCGGTATCGCCCGCCGTATCACCAAAGTTCCAGCGGTTATCCAGGAACGTCGGCATATCCTCATAGGCAAAGTTACTGATGAAGAAGCCGCGTGCATAATAGTTTGTACGGCTGGTATCGATGCGGGATGCGCTCACGCCAGTCGTGTTATCCAGAACCTGCCCAATGGTGTTCAGCTCCTGGTCCTGCATACGTTGCTGGCTAATCACACTAACTGACTGCGGGATATCGCGTGGAACGAGTAACAGCTTGGTCCCGGTGGTGGTGGTTTTGACGCTGTAGTCTTGATCCTGTCCAGTGGAAGGATCCTGAGCGTTATCAAAACCGCCATCAACCACCACGGTATCTTCGTCAGCGGTGGCGGCGAAACTTACGGTTGGCGTCAATGCCATAGCAATACAGGCTGCCAGCAACGAAGGCGTTGCGACAGGCTGACGTTGCCCATCCCTGGTGTGATTAATGAAAGACATCATCAAACCCTTAATAATGGTGAAGGTTATATGCATCAGTCCCGCTAGCACGGGCTGAGGTCGTTTTCTATGTTAAAAATGCGCATGAAAATGCAAATGCGAAATATACGCATTGTGATTATCGCTGTAAACAGATGTGTCAGGCGGAACTGAAATATTGTTTCAGGGAAATCTGTTGCGGGAGCGGTTACTCTCCAGCCAGCTACAGGGCAAACAGGAAAGAAATCGTGGGAGAAGGTTGAAAGGACAGGAGAATCTCGCTCATACTCTTGAGTTATGTCACACGGTAATAAAGACAATGTGTGCTAATAGCGGACGCACCACGCCAGATTAATCAAAAAAGGAAAAGGTCATGGCTGAAGAAACCATTTTCAGTAAAATTATTCGCCGCGAAATCCCGTCGGATATTGTTTATCAGGATGAACTGGTGACGGCCTTCCGGGACATTTCCCCGCAGGCACCGACGCATATCCTTATTATCCCCAACATTCTGATTCCGACCGTGAATGACGTAAAAACTGAGCATGAAGTGGCGTTAGGCCGTATGCTGACAGTGGCCGCGAAAATTGCCGAGCAGGAAGGCATTGCTGAAGACGGTTACCGGCTGATCATGAACTGCAATCGCCACGGCGGCCAGGAAGTTTATCACATTCACATGCATCTGCTGGGCGGACGTCCTCTGGGACCGATGCTGGCACATAAAGGTCTTTAACATGCTTAAAGGGCGTATTGCGGCGATGATAGTAACAATGACGATCGTTGGGTGCAGCGCACGTCCGGCGATCCCGGTCAGTGATGAACAAACGCTGGTAATGGAATCTTCCGTGCTGGCTGCGGGTATTACGGCGGAACAACCCGCATTGACCATCAGTGAAATCGAGTCTTCTGCCTCCTCTACGCTCTTTAACGAAAGACACGAACCCGTGACGGTGCACTATCGTTTCTACTGGTACGACGTAAGAGGTCTTGAAATGCACCCGCTTGAAGCGCCGCGCAGCGTCACCGTTCCGGCTGGAAAATCGGTAACGCTCTATGGCAGCGCCAACTATCTGGGTGCGCATAAGGTAAGACTTTATCTTTATCTCTAAGGGGTGAACCTTGATTAAAAATATGAGCCGCTATGCGCTCGTGACAGCTTTTGCACTGTTCCTTGCTGGGTGCGTGACGCGCACGGAAGAACCTGCACCTGTGGATCAGGCTAAGCCGGGGACGGAACAGCCGACGCAGCCAACGCAGCCGCAGCCAACCGTGCCGTCCGTACCGTCCATTCCGGCACAGCCTGGCCCGATTGAACATCCGGACCAGACGTCTCAGCCAGCACCACGCGTGCGTCATTATGACTGGAATGGCGCAATGCAGCCGATGGTGGGCAAAATGCTGCAGGCGCAGGGCGTAACGGCGGGTAGCGTCCTGCTGGTGGACAGCGTTAATAACCGCACTAACGGCTCCCTGAACGCCGGTGAAGCGACGGATACGCTGCGCAATGCGCTGGCAAACAACGGTAAATTCACGCTGGTTTCGACCCAGCAGCTGGCGGTCGCCAAACAGCAGCTCGGCCTGTCCCCGCAGGACAGCCTCGGTTCGCGCAGCAAGGCGATCGGTATCGCGCGTAACGTTGGCGCACAGTACGTGCTGTACTCTAACGCCACCGGGAACGTAAATACGCCAGCGCTGCAGATGCAGCTGATGCTGGTTCAGACGGGCGAAATTATCTGGTCGGGTAAAGGTGCCGTTACGCAACAATAACTGCACGCGCGACGAGATCCTGACGCGCTATTTTCCTCAGTATCGCCTTATCGCGCCCCATGCCCACGCCGGGCTTGGCGGCGCGAGCTGCATTATCGCGCAGGGCGAGCGCCGTCTGGTGCTGCGCCAGAATCACGATCTCAGCGCGCCCGCTTCCCACTTCCGCCGTCAGTATCGCGCTCTCAAACGTCTGCCGTCGGATGTCGTGCCGAAACCGCGCTTCTTTATGAAGGGCTGGATGGCCGTGGAGTATCTTGCGGGCGAGGTCAAAAGCGCGCTGCCGGACACGCCAACCCTCGCGACAATCCTGTATCATCTGCACCGCCAGCCGCGCCTGGGATGGCGAGTTAGGCTCCTTCCACTTCTGGAACAGTACTGGCAGCATGCCTCACCGGACAGGCGAACGCCCCTCTGGCTTGCTCAGCTTAAGCGGCTGCGCAAACGGGGGGAGCCGCAGCCGTTGCGGCTCTCGCCGCTGCATATGGATGTTCATGCCGGGAATATTGTTCATACGCCAGCGGGCGTCAGGTTGATCGACTGGGAATATGCCGGCGATGGCGATGCGGCATTGGAGCTGGCTGCGGTCTGGGTACCGGATGAAGCCTCGCGCGAGCAGCTGGTTGTGGACTATGCCCGCCGATCGCAGATGGATCCCGCCATGCTGGCGCGTCAGGTCAGACGCTGGCAGCCGTGGGTGCTGATGCTAATGGCGGGCTGGTTTGAAATGCGCTTTGCGCAGTCTAAAGACAAACACTTTATTGCGCTGGCAGATAACGCCTGGCGTCAGTTACACATCAAAGGATAAGAGAGGTTCGTGTGGGTCCAGTCATGTTGGATGTCGAAGGGTTTGAGCTGGATGCGGAGGAGCGTGACATTCTGGCGCACCCGCTGGTAGGCGGCCTGATTCTGTTTACCCGCAACTATCACGATCCGGAGCAGCTGCGCGAACTGGTTCGCCAGATCCGCGCAGCGTCGCGCAACCGTCTGGTGGTTGCCGTCGATCAGGAAGGCGGACGCGTTCAGCGCTTCCGCGAAGGCTTTACGCGGCTGCCAGCAGCACAATCCTTTGCGGCGCTGCTGGGTACGGAAGAGGGCGGCAGGCTGGCGCAGGATGCCGGCTGGCTGATGGCGAGCGAGATGATCGCCATGGATATCGACATCAGCTTTGCGCCGGTTCTGGACGTGGGACATATTAGCGCCGCGATTGGCGAGCGCTCTTACCACGACGATCCGCGCATTGCGCTGGCGATGGCGACCCGCTTTATTGACGGTATGCACGATGCAGGCATGAAAACCACCGGCAAACACTTCCCGGGACATGGCGCCGTAACGGCCGATTCGCACAAAGAGACGCCGCGCGACCCGCGCCCTGAGGCAGAGATCCGCGCTAAAGATATGTCCGTGTTCCGCTCGCTGATAACCGATAACAAGCTGGATGCCATCATGCCGGCGCACGTCATCTATAGCGACGTGGACCCGCGTCCGGCCAGCGGCTCTCCGCACTGGCTGAAGACGGTGCTGCGCCAGGAGCTTGGGTTCAACGGCGTTATTTTCTCTGACGATCTGTCGATGGAAGGGGCGGCGATTATGGGCAGCTACGCGGAGCGCGGCCAGGCGTCGCTGGATGCGGGTTGCGATATGATCCTCGTCTGCAATAATCGTAAAGGTGCGGTCAGCGTGCTGGATAACCTGTCGCCGATCAATGCAGAGCGTGTTACACAATTGTATCATAAAGGTTCATTTAGCCGTCAGGAGCTGATGGACTCGGCGCGCTGGAAAACGATCAACGCCCAGCTTGAAGCACTGAATGAGCGCTGGCAGGCACACAAGGCCAGCCTGTAAACCCCCGGAAGGCGTAGCGTGGTGAGAAGACAATGATCATCTATTTGCACGGTTTTGACTCAAACAGCCCAGGTAATCATGAGAAGGTGTTACAGCTGCAGTTCATCGATCCGGATGTACGGCTGATTAGCTACAGCACGCGCCATCCGAAGCATGATATGCAGCATTTGCTCAAAGAAGTGGACAAGATGCTGCAGCTCAACGTCGACGATCGTCCGCTGATTTGCGGCGTCGGTCTGGGCGGATACTGGGCTGAGCGTATCGGTTTTTTATGCGATATGCGCCAGGTGATTTTCAACCCGAACCTGTTCCCGAATGAGAACATGGAGGGCAAAATCGACCGCCCGGAAGAGTATGCCGATATTGCCACAAAATGCGTGAGCAACTTCCGGGAAAAGAACCGCGACCGTTGTCTGGTGATCCTTTCCCGCAATGACGAAGCGCTCAGCAGCACCCGCGCCGCGGAACTGCTGCACCACTATTATGAAATTGTCTGGGACGAAGAGCAGAGCCACAAGTTCAAGAACATATCCCCGCATCTGCAGCGCATTAAGGCCTTTAAAACGCTGGGCTAAGATCCGCACTGAAAATGTACAAGCCCGGCCGCGTAAGCGAGCCGGGCTTTCTTTTTGTCCAGAATTGTCTACTTTTAAGCCATCAAAACTTGATGCATATCAATTTTGGTATGACCAATGCGCCTGACGTGTTATTCTCAATTCACCTGAATGGTTTCAGTGCTGTAACCTGTTGTTAATTAAGGGTTATTTTTATAACTTTTAATTAACAATTGGTTAATAATTTGAGGGGGTCACGTTGACTACGCCATTGAAAAAGATAGTGATTGTAGGCGGTGGTGCTGGCGGGCTGGAGCTGGCGACACAGCTGGGCAAGAAGCTCGGTCGCGGTAAGAAAGCCAAAATTACGCTGGTGGATCGTAACCACAGCCACCTGTGGAAGCCGCTGCTGCACGAAGTGGCGACCGGATCTCTGGATGAAGGCGTGGATGCGCTAAGCTATCTGGCGCACGCGCGCAATCACCATTTCCAGTTCCAGCTGGGTTCCGTGGTGGACATCAACCGTGAAAGCAAAACCATTACCCTGGCCGAGCTGCGTGACGAAAAAGGCGAGCTGCTGGTGCCTGAACGCAAGCTGCCGTATGACACGCTGGTGATGGCGCTGGGCAGTACCTCTAACGACTTCAACACGCCGGGTGTGAAAGAGCATTGCATTTTCCTGGATAACCCGCACCAGGCGCGTCGTTTCCATCAGGAAATGCTGAACCTGTTCCTGAAGTACACCAGTAACATGGGCGCGAACGGCAAGGTGAACATTGCCATTGTCGGCGGTGGCGCGACGGGCGTGGAGCTGTCTGCCGAGCTGCACAATGCGGTAAAACAGCTGCACAGCTACGGTTACAAGGGCTTAACCAACGACGCGCTGAACGTGACGCTGGTGGAAGCGGGCGAGCGTATTCTGCCTGCACTGCCGCCGCGTATCTCTGGCGCAGCCCACAGCGAGCTGACCAAACTGGGCGTACGTGTTCTGACGCAAACCATGGTGACCAGCGCGGATGCCGGTGGCCTGCATACCAAAGATGGTGAGTACATCGAAGCAGACCTGATGGTCTGGGCGGCGGGTATTAAGGCACCTGACTTCATGAAGGATATCGGTGGCCTGGAAACGAACCGTATCAACCAGCTGGTGACCGAGCCGACGCTGCAAACCACGCGCGATCCGGACATTTACGCCATCGGCGACTGCGCGTCCTGCGCGCGTCCGGAAGGCGGATTTGTGCCTCCGCGCGCGCAGGCGGCGCACCAGATGGCAAGCCTCGTGCTGCACAACATTCTGGCGCAGAGCAAAGGCAAACCGATGAAGGCGTACGTCTATAAAGATCACGGCTCGCTGGTGTCGCTCTCTAACTTCTCCACCGTCGGTAGCCTGATGGGCAACCTGATGCGCGGATCGATGATGGTGGAAGGGCGCATCGCTCGCTTCGTGTACATCTCACTGTACCGTATGCACCAGATTGCGCTGCACGGCTACTTTAAAACCGGCCTGATGATGCTGGTTGGCCGCATCAACCGCGTTATCCGCCCGCGCCTGAAGCTGCATTAATCCTCTCCCCCTCCGGGCTTCCGGAGGGGTTTTTAGCATATCGTGCTGCACATCGCCCATTGAGTGCTTAAGAGTTCTCTTAAATACAAATCCCCCCTCCGTTTTGATCCTTTATCTGATTGGCGAACACCGTCCTTCATTGCAAAATTGTTACCAATAGCAACAAAGGAGGAAGTCCCGTGAATAAATCAATGTTGGCGGGTATAGGGATTGGCGTCGCTGCTGCGTTAGGTGTGGCTGCCGTTGCCAGTCTCAACGTACTTGATCGTGGCCCGCAGTATGCGCAGGTTGTGTCCGCAACCCCGATTAAAGAAAGTGTTAAAACGCCGCGTCAGGAGTGCCGCAACGTTGCGGTGACGCACCGTCGTCCGGTTCAGGATGAAAACCGCATTGCCGGTTCTGTGCTGGGTGCGGTAGCCGGTGGCGTCATTGGCCATCAGTTTGGCGGCGGCCGGGGTAAAGACGTTGCGACCGTAGTTGGCGCGTTGGGCGGCGGCTATGCCGGTAACCAGGTGCAGGGCGCGATGCAGGATAACGACACCTACACCACCACTCAGCAGCGCTGCAAAACCGTCTATGACAAGTCGGAAAAAATGCTGGGTTACGACGTAACTTACAAAATTGGCGACCAGCAGGGCAAAATCCGCATGGACAAAGACCCGGGCACCCAGATCCCGCTGGACAGCAACGGTCAGCTGATACTGAACAATAAAGTGTAAAAAAGCGGTTCTCTGAACTTAGCTCCTCAAGCGCTCAGGCTGAGGAGCTTTTTTTTTGCCGCTTAGAACGTCAGCGCGTAGTTCAGACCAAAGGTGCGGCCCCGGCCTTTATACTCATATAACGCTGCGTTGCCGTAGTTTGGGCTATACAATAGCGGCGCGCGCTGCCCCCACACGGTGGTGTACTGTTTATCCAGCAGGTTTTCGATGCTGAACGACAGTTTGCCCAGCGGCAGCTGATAGCTGCTCAGGAAATCAACGGTGTTGTAACCGTCAATTTTGTTCCCTGCCGCGTCGCTCAGATCGAAGGTCTGCTGAGTTTGCAGACGCAGGGTCCACGGCTCGGGCGCCCAGCCGACGTAGGCCGTCGCCTTCGACGGCGACGCCTGCGTCACGTCCCATTTTTCCCACGAGCCGTTGGTCTTAATCTCCGATTTCAGCACGTTAACGTTACCGCCAACGCTCCATACGCTATCAGGAATAAAGTAATCCACCGCGCCTTCCACGCCATAGATCCGCCGTTCCTGCGGGTTAACGTCGATAGTCATATCGGCGCGGTTGATGTCGATAGACTTGTCAGAGAGGGAGTAGTAGGCCGCAATCTGGGTGCGCAGGTTATTCCCGGTAAAGCGCCAGCCCAGCTCGTAGGAATCCACCTTGATACCTTCGAGCTGCGCGTCGCCAGGATTCACGCTCTTGATTAACGCCAAGTGACCCTGGGCATCCGGTTTTGCATAGGAACCGTTGCCGTAGTATTTGCCCGGGTCCGGCAGCTCAACGCCCTGTGAGAAATTAAACCAGACCTGCTGCTGCTCCGTGATATGCGCAAGGATCCCGGCGTTAAACAGCAGGTTGTCGTAATCGGTTTTGCCGCCCGGGATGGCGTCTGCCGACCTGGCCGTTCCGTTAGCGATTGCCTGCTGCTGTGAATAAGCAACAAAATCATCAACCCGATTTTCGGTCCACTGATAGCGAACGCCGCCGCTCAGGGTGAAAACATCATTGATGTCGTAGCTGTTTTGCAGGAATGGCGCAACGTTGGTGATGCTGTAGCCCGGGTAACGGCCCGTTGTGTATTTGGACGCGTTGTTCATCCCGCCTGACGGCACTGAGTTCGCCAGGTCAAAGAACATCTGGTTGGAATTAAAGGTTTCGTGGTCGGCATCAAGCCCCCAGGTCATCTGCCAGCCGTCCAGCGGCGTGCTGTTCAGCGTCAGCTTTGCGCCGTACTGATCGGTGTTTTGCTCCGAGGCCGAGAAGCTGGTGATGGTTTTTTTCTTTTGATCGACGGTCGGGAAGGGGTAAAAGCGCAGGGATTCGTCGCGATAGTAAATTTGCCCGACCAGCTCCTGCCCCCAGAAATCAGAGTCTGAATACTGCAGGCTGATCAGGTGGCGCTCGGTGCCCGGAATGCGGTCGGAGCTGAACCCGCTGCGGGTGCGCGCCGTTCCGTTCCCAAGCACCGCGCTCATGTTTTTATCCAGGTAAAGCCCGTAATCATCGTCGCCCTGGCTTTTATAGTACTGGGTCACGACCTGAAGCTGGCGCGTCTCGTCGATCTCGATCGTACCGGTTCCCATCACGTCCAGACGATCGGAGTGCTGTAAACCAGTCTGGGTATTGTCGAAGGTGAGGGCATCGCCGTTACCGTCGTACCATCCGCCAAAACGCTGATAGGCCACGGACAGGCGTCCCGAGGCGTGGTCATTTCCGCCGCTGACGGCTGCGGCAACACGTTCGTCGCGATCGTTACCGTTGTTAAAGCCGGTTTTGCCCCCCAGTTCCAGATCGACCTGCGTCTCTGGCTGCCCTTTTTTAGTCACGATATTGATCAGCCCGCCCGTACTGCCGCCGCCGTAGAGGGCTGTTGAACCGGAAATGACTTCAATATGATCGATGTTAAAGGGATCGATGGAATCGAGCTGGCGGCTGTCGGTTCTCGAGGAGTTAAGGCGTACGCCATCCACCAGCACGACGATCACGCGGCCGCGCATATTCATGCCGTAGTTAGTTCGCCCCTGGCTGCTGACGTCCATCCCCGGGATCAATTGCCCAAGAATGTCCTTGAACTCTTTGCCGCCCTGAACCTGTTGTTCAATTTCCTGACGTTCAATCACCCACGTGGTTTGCGCCATCTCCGCCACGGTGCGGTGGCTGCGGTTGGCGCTGACGATCAGGTTTTCTTCAGTGGTTTGTTCAGCGTAAAGCGGCATTGCCATAGCCAGCAATACCGGATTGAGCACCCAGAGGCTCTTTTTCATCATCATTCCTTATTGAGCATTCGCTCTTTTATTGGCAGGTCGTAGAAAAGCAAACAAAAAATATGCAAATGCGAATACTGCCGATAATAAAAAGCATTATCAACCTGAGAGAAATTAGGGGTTGCGAAAACTCAGTAGGGAAGAAGCAAAAAGGGCGGCAAGCCGCCCTGAGGATTAGATTTTGAGAAGCTCGGGCCACAGGCGCAGCGTGGTCCGGGTTATGCTTTGCAGTTTCTCCAGCGATGCGCCTTCACGAGCGCTGATCGACATACCCTGCAAAATACAGCTCAGGTATTGCGCCAGCTCCTGCGGACGGCAGTGCGCCGGAATTTCGCCGCGCTGCTGGCGCTGCGCCAGGAACGTGCTCAGCGTCTCTTCCTGCATGGCGTGGCGTGATTTCACCGTATTAGCGATCTCTTTAGAGGAGGCCGCAAGGGTGGCGGAGGTGTTAATCATAAAACAGCCCGCGGGCGTATCTTTGCTGGTAAAGCAGGTGGCGACGGCGCAGAAATAATCCTGCAGCGCCTGCTCGACGCTTTTTTCTTCACAGAAGAGCTGGGCTTCGTGTTTCGCCGCAAAGCGCGAAATGTACCGGTCCAGTACTGCCCTGAACAGCCCCTCTTTATTCGTAAATTCTGCATACAGCGTCGGCGCTTTGGCTCCGGTGGCTTCCACCAGATCGGAGAGCGAGGTCGCTTCATACCCATGTTGCCAGAAGAGTGTCATGGCCTTATCAAGCGCTGCATCCCTGTCGAACACTTTTGGTCGGCCACGGCTTTTCTTCGCGCAACTCGTGACGTCGGTTGTCATTTGCCGTTGGTCCTCTGTTGGTTTAGTGAATGACCATTATAAAAATAAACCACATTCGTAACCAGCGCTGTTTTCTTAAAAATAAATTAATCCTATGGTTATGAAAATTAACGAAATTAAAAATAAGTTAACGGTCGTTATAAAAAGATGTTGACGTGTGACCTGGATCACATCTATCATTTACCTATCGATCGTTAAGTAAATAACTTGCGACCCCAAATTCATCTGCCTAAAGGTAAAAAATCATGAAAAACGTAAAAACCCTGATCGCTGCCGCTGTACTGAGCTCAATGTCATTCGCAAGCTTTGCCGCTGTAGAAGTGCAATCTACGCCGGTTGACCAGCATAAAGTGGGGACCATCTCTGCAAGCGCAGGCACTAACCTGGGCTCACTGGAAGACCAGCTGGCTCAGAAAGCTGAAGCTATGGGTGCCAAATCGTTCCGCATCACCTCAGTGACCGGTCCGAACACCCTGCACGGTACTGCCGTCATCTACAAATAAGCGTAACGAAACCCTCCGCTACGTTTTATGCCACTGCAATAAAAAACGCCCTGCACATGCAGGGCGTTTTTCGCTGTCTCTTACATCGACTGTTGGGCAATATCGTGGTGCCTGGTGACATCCGTCGGCATACCGGAGCGCGCTTCCATCGCGCGTTCCATCACCGCGCCGTCGGTTGCGGCGTGCGTTTTGAAGTTTACCATGGCCGCATTCAGGTTAATCGGCAGGGTTTGCGGATCGTCACCGATGTTTTTCGATAACGGCTGATGGATCTCGACCAGGCGTACGCCGCCCGGCTCTTCAGATACCTTGATTGGCGTGTTGATGATATTTACCTTCGTGCCCGGGGTAATCACCTTGTAGAGCGTTTTGATATCGTCATCGCGCAGGCGAATACAGCCAGAGCTGACGCGCATCCCGATCCCGAAATCCGCATTGGTTCCGTGCAGAAGATAAACGCCACCGTAAGCGGCAAGGCGGATCGCGTGGTGCCCCATCGGGTTATCGGGCCCTGCCGGCACCACTGCCGGGAGGTCAATACCCTGCGCTTTATAACGCGCGCGTATGTTGGCCGTTGGTGTCCATGTCGGGTTGGCACGCTTATCGGATACCGTCGTTACCATCGTCGGCGTGAGCGTGTCGCCGCCCAGTTGACCAATACCGATAGGGTAGACGGTGACTTCGCTCTTGCCTGGCGGATAGTAATAAAGGCGCAGTTCTGCGAGATTAATGACGATCCCTTCGCGCGGCGCGGCGGGCAAAATGGTCTGCAGCGGAATGGTCAGTACGCTACCCGCGCGCGGGACATACGGATCAACGCCGGGATTGGCCTGCAGCAAGGCCAGGAACCCAACGTTATATTTCTTTGCAATCGCTTCCAGTGAACCACCGTTGTTTTCAACCACATGAAAACGATTTTGTCCGACGACGTTGCTGCCGGCAGGCGGAAGCGGCCAGGTATTTGCACGAGCCGGAAGCGCCATCGCGACGGTGGCAGCCAGCGCAAACAGGGTTATCCAGCGAGTAAAACGCGAAGAGGTCATCATCACCATAATCCATATAAATATTAAGGTTATTGTTTTATAAGGCGTTAATGATAATTATGGCGAATGTACGTGTCGGGAAGATCGGGTGAAATGCAAAGACTTTGTAAATTGTCACCCCCGGTAGCATGACGCTAGCGGGGGTGAAGGAGGATTACGCGATCGCGTTTTCTTCAAGCTGGCGCATAAAGTTCCGCACCCAGTCCATACGGGTCTTGCGCTCCGCCAGCTCCTGAGTGAACTTCAGGCGCGTTGGGCCGTCCAGGCGGAAATGCTGAGGTTGTTTTTGCAGCAGGCCAATCAGCCACATCGGGTCGACGTGGTTTTTCTCTGCAAACTCGATCGTGCCGCCTTTTTCGTTCCCCTCAAGCTTGCGAATACCCAGCTTCTGCGCCTGTTGCCGCAGCCGGGCGATATCCAGCAGATTTCTCGCCGCATCCGGCAGCAGCCCGAAGCGGTCGATCAGCTCCACCTTGATCTCTTCCAGCTCATTTTCCTTTTTTGCACTGGCGATACGCTTGTAGAACGACAGGCGAGTATTCACGTCAGGAATGAAATCATCCGGCAGCAGGGAAGGCATGCGCAATTCCACCTCCGTCTGCTGGCTGGTGAGATCTTCCAGCGACGGCTCGCGCCCCGCTTTCAGGGCATCGACGGCGTTTTCCAGCAGCTCCATGTACAGCGAGAAGCCGATGGTTTCCATCGAGCCGCTCTGGTCTTCGCCCAGCAGCTCTCCGGCGCCGCGGATCTCGAGATCGTGGGTCGCCAGCGCAAAGCCCGCACCGAGATCTTCCAGCGAGGCGATCGCTTCCAGACGCTTTTGTGCGTCGGTGGTCATCGCTTTCGGATGCGGGGTCAGCAGCCAGGCGTAGGCCTGATGGTGCGAACGTCCGACGCGGCCGCGAAGCTGATGAAGCTGCGCCAGACCAAAATGATCCGCGCGTTCGATAATGATGGTGTTCGCGGTCGGAATGTCGATACCGGTTTCGATGATGGTGGTACACACCAGCACGTTAAAGCGCTGGTGGTGGAAGTCGTTCATCACCCGCTCCAGCTCGCGCTCGCGCATCTGTCCGTGACCGATGGCGATCCGCGCTTCCGGCACCAGCTCCGCCAGCCTGTCTGCTGCTTTCTGGATATTTTCTACGTCGTTGTAGAGGTAATACACCTGGCCACCGCGCAGCACTTCGCGCAGGATCGCCTCGCGCACCACCAGATTGTCATACTCGCGGACGAAGGTTTTTACCGCCAGACGGCGGGCAGGCGGCGTGGCGATAATCGACAGATCGCGCATGCCGCTCATCGCCATGTTCAGCGTACGCGGAATTGGCGTAGCGGTCAGGGTCAGGATATCGACGTCGGCGCGCATGGCTTTGATACGCTCTTTATGGCGCACGCCGAAGCGGTGCTCTTCGTCGACGATCAGCAGCCCCAGATCCTTCCACTTCACGTCGCTTTGCAGCAGCTTGTGGGTGCCGATCAGAATGTCGATTTTGCCGTCAGCGGCCTGCTCCAGAATCTGCGTCTGCTCTTTGGCGCTGCGGAAACGCGAGAGCATCTCGATGCGCACCGGCCAGTTGGCGAAGCGGTCGCGGAAGTTGTCGAAGTGCTGCTGGGCAAGCAGGGTGGTCGGGACCAGCACCGCCACCTGCTTGTTATTCTCCACGGCCAGGAAGGCGGCGCGCATCGCCACTTCGGTTTTACCGAAGCCCACGTCACCGCACACTAATCGGTCCATCGCCAGCGGCTGGCACATGTCGCTCAGGACGGCATTGATGGCCTGAGCCTGATCCGGCGTGGTTTCAAACGGGAAGCTGTCGCAGAACAGCTGATACTGTTCTTTGTCGTGCTTAAAGGCGAAGCCCTCTTTCGCCGCGCGCTGGGCGTAGATGTCCAGCAGCTCCGCCGCCACGTCACGCACTTTTTCCGCCGCCTTCTTACGCGCGCGCGCCCAGGCGTCGCCGCCCAGCTTGTGCAGCGGGGCATTATCTTCTGCACCGCCCGCATACCGGCTGATCAGGTGCAGGGACGACACCGGCACGTAGAGTTTTGCGTCGTTGGCGTAGGTGAGCATCAGGTATTCGCCTTTGATGCCGCCCGCTTCCAGAGTGGTCATCCCCTGATAGCGCCCGACGCCGTGCTCAAGGTGTACGATCGGCTGGCCCGGGTGCAGTTCGGCCAGGTTGCGGATCAGCGTGTCCGGGTTAATGGTGCGGCGGCTGTCCTGACGACGGCGCGCGACGCGCTCGCCCAGCAGGTCGCTCTCGCAGATCAGGGCGATGTTATTGATCGTATCGATAAACCCGTGCTCGGCGGCACCGATCATCAGATAGCGGCCGTTACCGCTGGCCTCGCTCAGGCGCAGAATACGCTTCGGCGCGATTTTGATGCGCCCCAGCAGTTCACCCAACGCTTCACGGCGGCCTTCGCTCTCGACGGAGAACACAACCGGTCCGGTAAAGGACTCCAGGAACTTGCGCAAATTATCCAGCGGGGATTTTTGCTGCGCCTGTACGGCCAGGTCGGGCAGCGTCTGGAAGGCCAGGTTGGTATTGGCGGCTTTATCGGCCAGCGAGTCGGTTTTGAGCTGCATGCGCGGCCAGCGCTTCAGCTCCGCGTTCAGCTCGTCGGTGCGCAGCCACAGCGTTTCCGGCGGCAGCAGCGGGCGCATCGGGTCAACGCCCCGGTTCTCAAAGCGGGCGCGTGTTTCGCTTTCAAAGCGGCTGGCGCTGGCGTCGATATCCCCCGTATTCACAATCAGCGTATTGGCCGGGAAGTAGCTAAACAGGGCGGGCAGCGGCTCGTTAAAGAACAGCGGCTGCCAGTATTCGATCCCGGCAGGAAGCGTGCCTTTGCTGACCTGCTGATAGATATGTTCAGCATCGCGCTTGACGTCGAATTTATCGCGCCACTGGCTGCGGAACAGCTCAATGGCGGTTTTGTCCGTCGGGAATTCATGCGCGGGCAGTAAATTGATGGAGTCAACTTCCTCCAGCGTGCGCTGGGTGTCGGCGTCAAACACCCGCAGGCTGTCGATTTCATCATCGAAGAAATCCAGGCGATACGGCTGGTCGCTGCCCATCGGATAGAGATCGAGAAGCGCGCCGCGCGTGGCGTATTCGCCGTGCTCCATAACCTGATCGACGTGACGATAGCCAGCGCTGTCCAGCTGCGCGCGCAGGGCGTCACGGGACAAACGCTGGCCTTTTTTCATCACCAGGGCATGGCCGTGCAGATAGCTGTGCGGACACACGCGCTGCATCAGCGTGTTGACCGGCACAATCAGCACGCCGCGCTGCATGGTTGGAAGCTGATACAGCGTCGACAGGCGCGAGGAGATAATCTCCTGATGCGGGGAGAAACTGTCGTACGGCAGCGTTTCCCAGTCGGCCAGGCTGAACACCAGGCTATCGGTGAACTGGCGAATTTCATCGTGCAGGCGCAGGGCATTTTGCATGTCCGGCGCAACCAGTACGACCGGGCCCGGATGGCGCTCGGCAATTTCTGCCACCAGCGTGGCGCAGGCTGCGCCCGTGAGTTCGCCCAGCTGGCGCTGATCGCCCGCTTTCACAGGCAAGGAATAACGATAGTGTTCAGGCATGGCTATGTCAGATTCTCTTATGGATATATCCACAGTATTGGGGCATATCTCTGATACGCAATGCCTTTATTATCCGCGATCGTTTTGCATTAGCAAATCGTAACCGCACGGGAAGAGATTTTGCCCCCGAAAGGGGGCAGGGAGGGTATTAGCGGGTAGCCGGAGCCGCGGAGAGGCGCGTTGGCGGCGAGAAAAAGAGATCGCCAAACAGCGCGGTAGAGAGCTTACGCGCGCCCAGGCCCACCAGCGTGCAGACAAGCAGGCTGACAAATGGATAGACCAGAATCAGCGTTAGCTCGGCCCACACCGGCCAGTACGCGGCGTTCATTTCACCGATCAGGATCAGGCTAAACGCCTCGATTAAGATGCGGTGGGTGGTATAAATCGCAATGGTATTTGACCCCACCACGTTGAGCAGGTTGCTGGGATGCACGGCATAACGCTGCTCGAGGCTGTAGAAGAGCTTCATGATCAGCACTATCGACAGCAGGGAGAGCAGGAGAGGAACATTCGCAAACCACAGCACCACGGACACCGCGCCAAACGCGAGCGTCGGCAGCCAGACGCGGCGCATGACCAGCCCCTTCATCCACGTCATCAGCTGTGCCCCGTACCAGGCGCCCATGCTGTAGTAGATCATATTGCGCACCACGCTGTTCATGCCCCACCACGGCAGCGGAAGGAAGTTAATCGCAACGCTGGCTAACGCCAGAATACCCAGCATCGGCAGCTTCCAGCGGCTCAGCAGTTTACACAGCGTGAAATAGACCACCAGCGCGTAGAGATACCACAGGCTGGTGCTGGCGGTAAGCATGCCGCGGAGAAAGCCGGTTATTGAATCGGCATAGGCGGCATTCGACGAGGTTGCCAGTTCACGCTCCGGCGCAAGCCAGGCGTTCAGGTGGCTCAGGGCCTGCCACTGTAAGATGCCCCACAGCGCCAGCACCCAGACGATGCTCCAGATCCGTTTGTCGAGGCTGGTGCGCCAGTCCACCTCGTCAATGTAACGACGGATAAGATAGCCAGAGATAAAGAAGAATACCGGCATGCGGAACGGGGCGAGATAGAGATTAAAATAGACCCAGCATTTGGCGAGCAGCCCGGACAGCGGGTGCTGCAGCCCGTCCAGATGAGGATAAAAGGTGATCACCGAGTGGTAAATCACCACCAGGCAGATGCACAGCCCTTTTATCTGGTTAATCCATAATGCTTTTTGTTTCATCGGTTACGAAGACCTGTTTTGCCATAAACGAAGGAGCAATTGTTGTAAAACCCAGCCCCGATGTAACGGGTAACAGTCTGTATCAGGACGCTTTTCGGAAAAGGTGGAGGCTGATTGAGTGGCGATTGACGAGTAGTATCCTGATTTATCTGATTTTTTCGGAAAAATGATTACCAAAGCTTACGGTTTCAGTCATTTACGCTTAGCGGATTCGCTTATATACTCGTGGGTCTGCTATCAGCAACCAGACGGATTTCATGTACCAACCTGTCGCACTTTTCATAGGCTTACGTTACATGCGTGGGCGCGCCGCGGACCGCTTCGGTCGCTTTGTCTCCTGGCTTTCGACTATTGGCATTACGCTTGGCGTGATGGCACTGGTGACGGTGCTTTCCGTCATGAACGGCTTCGAACGCGAGCTGCAAAACAACATCCTGGGGCTGATGCCGCAGGCCGTTCTCTCATCGAACAACGGTTCCGTTAACCCGCAACAGCTGCCGGAAAGCGCGGCGAAGTTGCAGGGCGTCACGCGCGTTGCGCCGTTAACCACGGGTGACGTGGTGCTGCAAAGCGCGCGGAGCGTGGCGGTCGGCGTGATGCTGGGGATTGACCCGGCGCAAAATGACCCGCTGACGCCGTACCTGGTGAACGTCAAACAGACGGACCTCGAGCCTGGCAAATACAACGTGATCCTCGGCGAGCAGCTTGCCGGGCAGCTTGGCGTCAACCGTGGCGACCAGCTGCGTGTAATGGTGCCGTCTGCCAGCCAGTTTACGCCGATGGGCCGTCTGCCGAGCCAGCGTCTGTTTAACGTGATTGGCACCTTTGCCGCCAACAGCGAAGTCGATGGCTACCAGATGCTGGTCAACATTCAGGACGCCTCGCGCCTGATGCGCTACCCGGCGGGGAACATCACCGGCTGGCGACTGTGGCTCGACGCGCCGCTGAAGGTCGATACCCTCAGCCAGCAAAAACTGCCGGACGGCACTAAATGGCAGGACTGGCGCGACCGCAAAGGCGAGCTTTTCCAGGCCGTGCGCATGGAAAAGAACATGATGGGGCTGCTGCTGAGCCTGATCGTGGCGGTTGCCGCGTTTAACATCATTACCTCCCTTGGCCTGATGGTGATGGAAAAGCAGGGCGAAGTCGCCATTCTGCAAACCCAGGGGCTGACGCCGCGCCAGATTATGGCGGTGTTTATGGTTCAGGGCGCCAGCGCCGGGATCATCGGGGCGCTGCTCGGCGCCGTGCTGGGGGCGCTGCTTGCCAGCCAGCTCAACAACTTAATGCCGATTATCGGTGCACTGCTTGACGGCGCGGCGCTGCCGGTCGCCATTGAGCCGCTGCAGGTGGTCGGGATTGCGCTGGCCGCGATGGCCATTGCGCTGCTGTCTACGCTTTATCCTTCCTGGCGCGCCGCCGCCACTCAACCCGCAGAGGCTTTACGTTATGAATAAGATCCTGTTGCAATGCGACAACCTGTCCAAACGCTATCAGGAAGGCAATGTGCAGACCGACGTGCTGCACAATGTGAGCTTTAGCGTGGGTGAAGGCGAGATGATGGCGATTGTCGGCAGCTCGGGCTCCGGTAAAAGCACGCTGCTGCACCTGCTGGGCGGCCTTGATACGCCGACCGAAGGTGACGTGATTTTCTCCGGTCAGCCGATGAGCAAGATGTCCTCTGCGGCAAAAGCCGAACTGCGTAACCGCGAGCTGGGCTTTATCTACCAGTTCCACCATCTGCTGCCGGACTTCACGGCGCTGGAAAACGTGGCGATGCCGCTGCTGATCGGCAAAAAGAAACCGGCTGAAATTAACGCCCGCGCGACCGACATGCTGAAGGCGGTTGGGCTGGGCCACCGTGGGAACCACCGTCCCTCAGAGCTTTCCGGCGGCGAGCGCCAGCGTGTGGCGATTGCCCGTGCGCTGGTGAATAATCCGCGTCTGGTGCTGGCGGATGAACCTACCGGTAACCTGGACGCGCGCAATGCGGACAGTATTTTCCAGCTTTTAGGTGAACTGAACGCCTCGCAGGGCACCGCGTTTCTGGTGGTGACCCACGATCTGCAGCTGGCAAAACGGATGGGTCGCCAGCTTGAGATGCGCGACGGTCATTTGAACGCGGAACTGACCCTGATGGGGGCAGAGTAATGGCTTCACCGTTATCGTTACTCATCGGGTTACGCTTTAGCCGCGGTCGACGTCGCGGCGGCATGGTCTCGCTTATCTCCGTGATCTCCACCGTGGGTATCGCGCTGGGCGTGGCGGTGCTGATCGTGGGCCTTAGCGCCATGAACGGCTTTGAGCGTGAGCTGAACAACCGCATTCTTGCGGTAGTGCCGCACGGTGAAATCGAACCGGTTAACCAGCCGTGGGCCAACTGGAGCGATGCCCTGTCCAAAATGGAAAAAGTGCCGGGCATTGTAGCCGCTGCACCCTACATCAACTTTACCGGGCTGGTGGAGAGCGGCGTTAACCTGCGTGCCATTCAGGTGAAAGGGGTCAATCCCGCTCAGGAGGCGCGTCTTAGCGCGCTGCCAAACTATGTGCAGAACGGCGCATGGGCCAACTTTAAGGCCGGCGAGCAGCAGATCATCATGGGTAAAGGCGTTGCCGATGCCCTTAAGGTGAAGCAGGGCGACTGGGTGTCGATCATGATCCCGAACGCCAGCGCCGACCACAAGCTGCAGCAGCCTAAGCGCGTGCGCCTGCACGTCACCGGCATCCTGCAGCTGAGCGGCCAGCTTGACCACAGCTTTGCGATGGTGCCGATGGAAGATGCGCGACAGTACCTCGACATGGGCGATAGCGTGACGGGTATTGCCATTAAGGTGAACGACGTCTTTAACGCCAATAAGCTGGTGCGCGATGCGGGCGGCGTGACCAATAACTATGTCTACATCAAAAGCTGGATCGGCACTTACGGGTATATGTACCGTGATATCCAGATGATCCGCGCCATTATGTACCTGGCGATGGTGCTGGTGATTGGTGTCGCGTGCTTTAATATCGTTTCAACGCTGGTGATGGCGGTCAAGGACAAGAGCGGCGATATCGCCGTGCTGCGTACCCTCGGGGCGAAAGACGGTCTTATTCGCGCCATTTTCGTCTGGTACGGTCTGCTGGCGGGGCTGTTCGGCAGCCTCTGCGGCGTGGCGATCGGCGTGGTGGTTTCACTCCAGCTGACGCCAATTATCAACGGGATTGAAAAGCTTATCGGCCATCAGTTCCTGTCGGGCGATATCTATTTTATTGACTTCCTGCCGTCTGAACTGCACTGGCTGGACGTCTTTTACGTGCTGGTTACAGCACTTTTACTGAGTCTGCTGGCAAGCTGGTATCCGGCGCGTCGCGCAAGCCGAATTGATCCGGCGAGGGTACTAAGTGGCCAGTAATTACGTCATGGCGTAGCGGTCCCGGGGCCGCTATGTCAGAAAGAGGAATGCGTTATGTATTACGGATTTGATATTGGCGGCACCAAAATTGCGCTCGGCGCGTTTGATAACGATCTCAAACTGCAGTGGGAAACCCGCGTTCCCACGCCGCGCGAAAGCTACGACGCGTTTTTAACCACTATCGCCGCGCTGGTGGCGCAGGCGGATGAACGCTTTGGTGTCAAAGGCAGCGTCGGCATTGGGATCCCGGGTATGCCCGAAACCGATGACGGCACGCTGTACGCTGCCAACGTGCCTGCCGCCAGCGGCAAACCGCTGCGCGCCGATCTCTCTGCCCTCCTTGAACGCGACGTGCGTTTAGATAACGATGCCAACTGTTTCGCTCTCTCCGAGGCCTGGGACGATGAGTTTCGCCAGTACCCGCTGGTCATGGGGCTGATCCTCGGCACGGGAGTCGGCGGAGGGATTGTCATTAACGGTAAACCGATAACCGGTCGCAGCTATATCACCGGGGAATTCGGGCATATCCGCCTGCCGGTGGATGCGCTGGAGGTCGTTGGACGTGATTTCCCGCTTACCCGCTGCGGCTGCGGCCAACACGGCTGCATCGAGAATTATCTCTCAGGACGCGGGTTTGCATGGCTTTACGAACACTTCTATCATCAGAAACTTGAGGCCCCCCAGATCATCACCCTGTGGGAACAAGGGGATGAACAGGCGCGCGAGCACGTTGAGCGCTATCTGGATCTGCTGGCGGTGTGTCTGGGCACTATCCTGACCATCGTCGATCCGGATCTGCTGGTGCTTGGCGGCGGGCTGTCAAACTTTACCGCGATTACGGAACGGTTGTCCGGGCGATTGCCCCGACATTTACTGCCGGTCGCCCGCGTGCCGCGTATCGAACGCGCGCGGCACGGGGACGCGGGAGGCATGCGCGGAGCCGCATTCCTTCATCTTACCGATTAGTCTTACGAGGTTACTATGCTGTCGCGTCGCCAGGGTCGACTCAGCCGTTTTCGCAAAAATAAACGCCGCCTGCGTGAGCGTTTGCGCCAGCGGATCTTTTTCAGAGACAGAATGATGCCAGAAGCGATGGATAAACCCAGAGTCGTGGTGTTGACCGGGGCGGGGATCTCCGCCGAGTCAGGAATTCGAACCTTCCGCGCGGCGGACGGGCTATGGGAAGAGCACCGCGTTGAGGATGTGGCGACGCCGGAAGGTTTCGCCCGTGACCCGGACCTGGTGCAGGAATTCTATAATGCCCGCCGTCGCCAGCTTCAGCAGCCTGAGATTGCGCCGAACGCGGCGCATCTGGCGCTGGCAAAGCTGGAAGAGGCGCTGGGCGATCGTTTCCTGCTGGTCACGCAGAATATCGACAACCTGCACGAGCGGGCCGGCAACAAGAACATCATCCACATGCACGGTGAACTGCTCAAGGTGCGCTGCGCCTGGAGCGGTCAGGTGCTGGACTGGAAAGAGGACGTACTGCCGGAAGACAAATGCCACTGCTGCCAGTTTCCTGCGCGTTTACGCCCGCACGTGGTGTGGTTCGGCGAAATGCCGCTGGGCATGGATGAGATCTACAGCGCGCTGGCAATGGCGGACGTGTTTATCGCCATCGGCACGTCAGGACACGTCTATCCGGCGGCGGGATTTGTCCACGAGGCCAAACTGCAGGGTGCGCACACCGTGGAGCTTAACCTTGAGCCCAGCCAGGTGGGCAGCGAGTTCGAAGAAAAGCACTATGGTCTGGCAAGTACGGTGGTACCCGAATTCGTTGATAAGCTGTTGAAAGGGCTATAGCGGCTTTCCATTAAAAAAGCACTCTTAGCGGAGTGCTTTTTTATTTCCACACGCAAATCGTTTATTTAAATTAAATTTCCCTGACCGGAATCCGGTTAATTAGTGTGGATACTTTTTGTTTTGTGGATAAATTCAAAATAGATTTCAATAATGCTCGTTATCACTCAGAAAAAAGAGGATGCTACGCCATAAAGAATCGATAAGGAGGATGGGGAATGTATGCATTTATCGCGCGACAGCCCATTTTTAACACGGACATGAATACGGTTGCATATGAGCTGCTTTTCAGAGATGGAATGACGAACCGCTTTCCCGATGTGTCGGCAGAATACGCCACCTCCCGGATGATATCGGACCAGTTTTTATGCGTTCCGTCTCAGCGTATCGCGGGAACACACACCTCGTTTATCAACTTTCCTTCACGAATGGTAATCGACGGGAGCGGTGAAGCGCTGGACAAAGACAGCGTCGTGATTGAGATCCTTGAGGATGCGGTTCCCGGCGCCGAGCTTCTGCAGGCGGTTAAAGAGATGAGCGCTCGCGGATATCGCTTCGCGCTGGATGATTTTACCCTTGCACCGGAGTGGGATGTTTTTTTACCCTATATTTCGATACTGAAATTCGATGTACAAAATAATACCCTGGCGCAAATTCAAGGTTATCTGCAATCGCGTAATGCTCAGACCGCTCACGTTCAGTATCTCGCTGAAAAAGTTGAGACTAAAGAGGAATTTAAAATATACCGCGATGCAGGTTTTACTCTTTTTCAGGGTTACTTCTTTTGTCGGCCCGAGGTAATAAAATATAAACGGCTGTCGCAGAACCAGCTTGCGATTTTCCGCCTGCAGATGGAGGTGGGGCGCAATAAACCCGATTTTAGGATCATCGAGTCGTTGATAAAAACCGATCTCACCTTGTCCTATAAAATCATGCGCTATATGAAGCATACCGCGTTTAAATATGGCGGCAGCATCAACTTCAGTAAGCTAACCCTGAGCGAAGTGCTTATGTATCTCGGTGAGAATCAGATCCGCAGATTTGTGGCGGTGGTGGTTCTGGCCTGCGCGGGCAATGACACCGTGAACGAGCTATATCCCTTGAGCATGATGCGGGGTAAATTCTGCGAGCTGATTGCGCAGAAGATGGATAAGCCGCTGCTGGCTGAAAATGCTTTTATCTGCGGTTTGTTCTCGCTGCTTGATACTCTCCTGGATTTGCCGATGGTTGAGCTTATGAAGCAAATTGCGGTGCCGCAGAGCGTGAGTAATGCGCTGTGTCACCAGGAGGGAGTGTTAGCCGATATCGTTACGCTGTGCCGCTACTATGAACAGCAGAACTGGGATGAGGCGCTCAGAATGGGTCAGGCTCTGCGCCTGTCCGAGGAGGATGTTGTCGAAGCGATGCGAATGGCAACGATCTGGGCAGGAGAGAATGCGGTGAGTTGACGCGTCCTCACGGCAAAGCGGCGTGAGGACGCGGGGGCTTAGCGGCCCGCTTTTAGCTTCTGATAATACTCTTCATAGAGGCGGCTCGCGTCGCCGACGTCGTTCTGCCATTCGCCTTTGCTGATGGTTTCGGCATCGGGATAGAGCGATTTATCGTTCGCGACTTCCGGGCTCAGCAGCTTACGCGCCGCCAGGTTTGGCGTGGGGTAGCCGATGGTTTCTGCTACCTGCTTGGCCACGTCAGGGCGCAGCAGGAAGTTAATCAGCTTCATCGCGCCCTCAACGTTCTTCGCATTGGCCGGGATTGCGAGGCTGTCCATCCAGAAGATACCGCCTTCTTTCGGCCATACCACCTCAAGCGGCGTACCGGCCTGACGCGCAACGTACGCCGAACCGTTCCACACCATCCCCAGATTCACTTCACCTTCCATGTAAGGGTTTGCCGGGTTATCGGAATTGAACGCCGCCACGTTGGGCATCAGCTTTTTCAGCTCGCTGTAGGCCTCTTCTATCTCTTTCGGGTCGGTGGTGTTGCCGGAATAGCCCAGCTTGCGCAGCGCGACCTGGAACACTTCGCGCGCGTCGTCGGTCATCAGCAGGCTGCTTTTGTATTCTGGTTTCCACAAATCGGCCCAGCTGGTCACCGTTTTGGGATCAAGCGCATCGCTGTTGACGCCAATCGCCGTCGCCCCCCAGATATACGGGATGGAGTAGTCGTTGTTCGGATCGAACGGCTTGTTGAGCATTTCCGGGTCGAGGTTGCCGAAGTTGGTGAGCTTCGTTTTATCGATCTTCTGGATCATGCCCTCTTTACGCATCTTGTCGACGAAATAAGTTGAGGGGACCACCAGATCGTACGCGCCGTCTTTGTAGGTTTTAAGCTTGGCGTACATGGTTTCATTCGACTCGTAGGTGGAATAGATAACCTTGATGCCCGTCTCTTTGGTGAACTGTTCCAGCAGGCCCGGCGGCACGTACTCGGTCCAGTTGTAGAAGTAGAGCGTTTTACCGTCATCAGCGTGCGCGGCACCCATGCCGAGCACCAGTGCCGCAGCGGCGAGCATTTTTTTCATTTCATTGTCCCCTGAGATTTTGTTTTATCACGAGCAATAACCTGGCTGGCGATCACCAGAACCAGCGAAAACACCAGCAGAATGGTCGCCAGCGCGTTCACCTCGGGCGACACGCCGACTTTTACCATCGAATAGATTTTCAACGGCAGAATTTCATAGCTTGGGCCGGTCACGAAGGAAGAGACCACCACGTCATCCATCGACAGCGTAAAGCTGAGCAGCCATCCGGCGGCGACGGCAGGCATCGCCAGCGGCAGGATGATTTTACGCAGGATGGTCATTTCGCTGGCACCCAGATCTTTTGCCGCCTCGAGCATGCGCACGTCAAACCCTTTCAGACGCGCGAAGACGGTCACCACCACAAACGGCAGGCAAAAGGTGATATGGGAAAACAGCAGAGACCAGAAGCCAAGCTGGACGCCCAGCAGCATAAACAGCACCAGCAGCGAAATTGCCATGACGATATCCGGCGACATCATCACCACAAACAGCATGCCGCTGACGAATGGCTTACCGCGAAACCGATAGCGGTACAGCGCGACGGCGGTGAGTGAGCCAATCAGCGTGGCGAAGGTGGCGGAGAAGATCGCCATCGTCAGCGAGTGCTGGGCGGCCTGCAGCAGGCTATCGTTGTTCATCAGCAGGCTGTACCAGTTGGTGGTAAACCCTTGCCAGCCGATCCCAAAGCGCGAGCTGTTAAACGAGTTCACGATCAAGATAACGATCGGGATATAGAGATAGGCGTAAATGGCGGTCATAAAACCGCCGCGAAGCAGTCGACCGATCATTCGAGTTCCACCTTCTTGTTGAGCAGGCGAGAAGCGCGCCAGTAGACCAGCAGCATGAGCCCCATCACCACCGTGAGCGTAATGCTGGTGGCCGAGCCAAACGGCCAGTCGCGGATGTTGAGGAACTGGCTTTTGATCACGTTACCGATCAGCAGGTTTTTCGCGCCGCCCATCAGGTCCGCTACGTAGAACAGCCCCATCGCTGGCAGCATCACCAGCAGACAGCCGGCGATAATACCGGGCATGGTCAGCGGAATGATGATGCGGATAAAGGTCTGCAGCTTGCTGGCACCCAGATCTTTTGCTGCTTCGAGGAGCGGTTTATCGAGCTTCTCGATGCTGGAGTAGAGCGGCATCACCATAAACGGCAGCAGGATATAGACCAGACCAATAATTACCGCGCTCGGGGTGAACATGATGCGAATCGGCGTATCAATCACGCCGAGCCAGAGCAGAAACTCGTTCAGATACCCTTTGGTGCTGAGGAAAATTTTCAGCCCGTAGATGCGGATTAACGAGTTCGTCCAGAAGGGAACAATCAGCAAAAACAGCAGCAGCGGACGCACCTTTTGCGGGAGACGCGCCAGAAACCATGCGAAGGGATACCCCAGCACCAGGCAGGCGACGGTGGCGATCAGCGCCATATTGAGCGAGTGCATCAGCACGTCGAAATAGAGCGGATCGAGCAGGCGCGCATAGTTGTCCAGCGTAAAGACCAGCGAAACGAAGCTTGCGTCGTCGCGGGTCAGGAAGCTGGTGGCAACGATCATCAGGTTGGGGAGAAAGACGAACAGCACAAGCCAACCGACGATCGTGGCGATCACCACATTCTGGAATTTACTTGTGTTCTTCATCAGCCAGCACAACCTCCCAGCTTTCTACCCAGTTGATAACCATTTTCTGGTCGAGGGAGTGGTCAAAGTCCGGGTCGTCTTCATTGAAGAACTCGCTGACCATTACCATTTTGCCGTTTTCCAGCTCAACCACCGATTCCAGCGTCATGCCTTTATAGTTACGTTCGCGGATATAGCCGATAAGCCCTTCAGCCTCGGCGCTGCCGTGGATTTCATCGACGCGCAGATCTTCCGGGCGCAGCAGGACGTTAAGCCGCTGTCCCTTTTCAACCGGGAAGTTAACGGTAATAGGGCATTCCCGGCCCTCAACGTTAGCGAGCACGCGCTGTTCGTCCAAACGCTCGATGACCGTGGCGTTGAAGATATTGATCTCGCCGATGAAGCTGGCGACAAACAGGTTCTTCGGCTCTTCATAGATTTCACGCGGGGTGCCGTCCTGCTCGATTTTACCGTCGCGCATCACCACGATCCGATCGGACATGGTCAGCGCCTCTTCCTGATCGTGGGTCACAAAGACAAAGGTAATGCCGAGCTTACGCTGCAGCGCCTTAAGCTCGTTCTGCATCTGCTTGCGCAGCTTGTAGTCCAGCGCGGAGAGGGATTCGTCCAGCAAAAGTAACCGCGGCTTGTTCACGACGGCGCGCGCAATGGCGACGCGCTGCTGCTGGCCGCCGGAAAGCTGGTGCGGCTTGCGCTGGGCAAACTCTTCCAGTTGCACCATGCGCAGGGCTTCCGTGACGCGCGGCGGAATTTCGGCCGCAGGCGTTTTTTGCATCCGCAGCCCAAACGCCACGTTCTCAAACACGGTCATGTGCGGGAAGAGGGCATAGCTCTGGAAAACGGTATTAACGTGACGATCTTCGGCAGGAACCTGAGTTATGTCCTGATGTTCAAGGTGGATGTGGCCGTTATCGACGCTCTCAAGCCCGGCGATAAGGCGCAGTACGGTTGTCTTGCCGCAGCCAGAAGGGCCAAGCAGCGTGAGGAACTCACCGTCATTGATGGTCAGACTGAGGTCGGAAATAACGTCTTTACCATCAAAACTTTTACGAATTCGTTCCAGTTGCACCAGCGGTGAACGTGAACGGGGTTGTGTATTCAATTTTCGCGCTGTCCCATATAGACGCCTCAGGCAGCAGACTGAAGCGGGGTTTGTGTGTAACCACCTTGGTGACTCGTAATGAGGGCGGACATTCTACGGCAATACCTTTCAATCGCCAATCCTTGTCACTGATTCATAAGCTACATTTATAAACACACGATGACATAAACGAAAAAAGTTCTCGTTTGCGGGATAAAAGTGACCTGACGCAATATTTGCGTTTTGATGCTTATTGATAATGTTGTCACAAAAAGTGAGGGTGACTGCATGGATAAATTACTTGAGCGTTTTTTACAGTACGTTTCGCTGGATACCCAATCTAAGCCGGGTGTCCGACAGGTGCCAAGCACTGAAGGCCAGTGGAAGTTATTAAATCTGCTCAAAGAGCAGCTTGAGGCCATGGGGCTGGTCAACGTCACGTTAAGCGATAAAGGCACTGTGATGGGAACGCTGCCAGCCAACGTTAGCGGGGATATCCCGGCGATTGGCTTCATCTCCCATGTTGACACCTCTCCGGATTTTAGCGGAAAACATGTGAATCCGCAGATTGTGGAAAACTACCGCGGCGGCGACATTGCGCTGGGGATTGGCGATGAAGTGCTGTCGCCGGTGATGTTCCCGGTGCTGCACCAGCTGCTGGGGCAGACGCTGATCACCACCGACGGTAAAACGCTGCTGGGGGCGGATGACAAGGCGGGCGTCGCGGAGATCATGACGGCGCTGGCGGTGCTCAAAGGCAAAAACATTCCGCACGGTGATATTCGCGTCGCCTTCACGCCGGATGAAGAGGTGGGCAAAGGTGCGAAGCACTTTGACGTTGAGGCCTTTAACGCGCAGTGGGCCTACACCGTCGACGGCGGCGGCGTGGGGGAGCTGGAGTTTGAAAACTTTAACGCAGCCTCTGTCACGATCAAAATCGTCGGCAATAACGTTCATCCCGGTTCTGCAAAGGGCGTGATGGTCAACGCCCTTTCGCTGGCTTCGCGCATTCACGCCGAAGTACCGGCGGAAGAGAGCCCGGAGCAGACGGAAGGCTATGAAGGTTTCTATCACCTGACCAGCATTAAGGGCACCGTTGACAGCGCGCAGATGCATTACATCGTCCGCGATTTTGACCGCAAAAACTTTGAAGCGCGCAAACGCAAGATGATGGAGATTGCCAAGAAGGTCGGCAAGGGGCTGCACCCGGATTGCTACATTGAGCTGATCATCGAAGACAGCTACTACAACATGCGCGACAAGGTGATGGCGCATCCGCATATCCTCGACATCGCCCAGCAGGCGATGCGCGACTGCGATATCGAACCGCTGATGAAACCGATTCGCGGCGGTACCGACGGTTCGCAGCTGTCGTTCATGGGCTTACCTTGCCCAAACCTGTTTACCGGCGGTTACAACTACCACGGCAAGCATGAGTTCGTGACCCTGGAAGGGATGGAAAAAGCGGTGAAGGTGATTGTGCGGATAGCGGAGTTGACCGCGAAGCGGTAGCCGCTTTAAGCCGGGTGGCGGCTGCGCCTTACCCGGCCTACGTTCGGATTGTAGGCCCGGTAAGCGAAGCGCCACCGGGCAGAAAGGCAAGGAGCGCTATGTCAAACTACCGTCGCCATTACGTCCCGGGTGGAACCTGGTTTTTCACCGTTAATCTGCAAAACCGCCAAAGCGATTTGCTTACCCGTCACATTGATAGCCTGCGTGCTGCCACCTCAATGGTTAAACGCTCAAAACCTTTTACCATTAATGCCTGGGTTATCCTGCCCGAACATATGCACTGCATCTGGACCTTACCGGACGGCGACAGTGATTTTTCGGCCCGCTGGCGGGATATCAAAAAAACGTTTAGTCGTAACATCGACATGCGCTACATATGGCAGCCGCGATTCTGGGAACACACCATCCGTAACGAAGAGGACTACCGTCGCCATATGGATTATGTCTACATCAATCCGCTAAAGCATGGCTACGTCAGTAAGGTTAGCGACTGGCCGTATTCAACGTTTCATCGGGACGTACGGGAAGGGTTATATCCGGAGGATTGGGCCGGAGAGATCGAGGATTTTGCGGCGGGGGAGCGGAAGTAAAAAGCCGGGTGGCGGCTACGCCTTACCCGGCCTACATACGGATCGTAGGCCCGGTAAGCGTAGCGCCACCGGGCGTTAAGGCGACTCAGTCCTCAAAGAACCAATACCCGCTGTTCACCAGCGCGGCCAGCATCGCAAGGAAAGACGGGTCTTCCAGCGCGTCGCCAAAGATATCGGCAGTCAATACCATATGACCGGCGATGGCGTCGAGCGCAGGGCGGTGCGGTGAGTCCAGTTTCTCGCCGTTAACGAAAACGTCTTCGCCAATGCGCAGTACGCGCAGGCCGCCGAGGCGAACCAGTTTGTCACCCTGCTGCAGCGCATCGTAAATCTCGTCTGCCTGGTATGGCGGCTCCGGCGGCGCAACGTCCAGCTCGTGACGTGACTGGCTGACAAACTCACCAAACCACTGTTTAAAGTGCTCAGGCTCGTTGATCAGGTCCAGCATCATGCCGCGCAGCTTATCCAGCTCCTCCGGCAGAATGTCGGCGGGATGTTCGCGCGATGGCACGTCCGGATCGCTATAGCGGTAGCTGCCCAGCTCGCGCTGCAGAACGTAGTCTGCGAAGCCGCTGATCATCTCGCGCCCGCTCGGCGCGCGGAATCCGACCGAATAGTTCAGGGAATTTTCCAGGGAGTAACCTTCGTGCGGGAATCCTGGCGGGATATAGAGAATATCACCCGGCTCCAGCTCCTCGTCGATAATGCCTTCAAACGGATCGACCTGAAGCAGATCGGGATGCGGGCAGTGCTGCTTCATCGGCACTTTCTCACCGACGCGCCAGCGACGGCGGCCCGTCCCCTGAATGATAAATACGTCGTACTGATCGAGATGGGGGCCAACGCCTCCGCCCGGCACGGAGAAGGAGATCATCAGATCGTCCATGCGCCAGTCCGGCAGGGCGCGGAAAGGACGCATCAGGGCGGCAGTGGGTTCATGCCAGTTATTGACCGCCTGCACCAGCAGCGACCAGTTGTTTTCGCCCAGGTGATCGTAGCTTTCGAATGGACCGTGGCTGACCTGCCATTTCCCGTCCTGGTGGCTTACCAGGCGGCTGTCCACTTCGTTTTCCATGGCCAGACCGGCCAGTTCGTCAGGTGAGATAGGGTCGACAAAATTGCTGAACCCGCGTTTAAGAACCACCGGGCGTTTCTGCCAGTAACGTTCAATAAACTCGGGCCAGTTAAGTGCTAAGTGATATTCCATATTATATTATTCCGCAGGCTCTTATTGAGTCGGATTATAACGGAAGCGCAGGAGCCTGGGTGCGAGATCCGCGCATTTTTCACATATCAGGTTAACTCTCGTTCGATGTGGGCTGCTGTCGACCAAAAATCACCTCCATTCTGGCACCGCCCAGCAGGCTTTCTTCCGTCTCAATTTTGCCGTCGTACTGCTCGACAATTTCAAGTGCCACCGATAAGCCAACGCCCTGACCGGGGCGCAGCGTATCGGCACGCTGGCCGCGGTCAAATACAACCTCACGCTTATTGCGTGGAATGCCGGGTCCATCGTCCTCGACGATAATATGCAGCTCGTTATCCGTCACCCGCGCGGAAACCTCCACGAATTCCAGGCAGTATTTACAGGCGTTATCGAGCAGGTTGCCCATCACTTCCATGAAATCATTTTTCTCGCCTACAAAGCTGATTTCAGGCGAGATATCAAGGCTGATGTTGACCCCTTTGCGCTGATATACCTTGTTGAGCGCGGAGGTCAGGTTATCCAGCAAAGGCGCGACAGGATGCAGTTCCCTGCTCATGAGCGCGCTGCCGCTACGCATGCTGGCCCGGTGCAGATAGTAGCCAATTTGCTGCGAGATACGGCTGATCTGCTCGAGCATTACAGGCTCGGCATCGTCGACGCTAAGTTTTGAGCTGCGCATTGAGCGCAGGGTACTTTGCATCACGGCGAGCGGCGTTTTAAGACTATGGGTGAGATCGGTAAGGGTGGTGCGATATTTATCGTAACGCTCGCGTTCGCTTTTTAGCAGGCGGTTGAGGTTACGTACCAGGCTGGTCAGTTCACGCGTCGTGTCCGGATTGAGTTTTTCCCGGTGATGTTCTTCCAGCTCGCGAACCTCTTTTGCCAGAGATTCAATCGGGCGCAAGCTCCACCATGCCGCGATCCACAGCAGCGGGATCACCAGCAGCAAATTGGCGGCCAGAACGTAAACGAACCAGCTCCAGACCATATAAGAGCGTTTAAGCTCTACCGGAATGGTATCGACCACCACGATGGTCAGCTGCGGCATACCCATCGTCGCCGGGTAGAGGTTGATCGCAACGGAGTGCGTCATCTCCGTTTCGGCATCATCGGCGCGGATTTCATTCAGCTTTTGCTGCAGGGAGCGATCCTCACGCAGCAGCGAGCTGGTGGTATTAAGATCGGCCTCAATTTCATGGAAACCGTTGGTCTTTAGCCATTCAGGACGAATGCTCTTAACCAGCCACGGAACGTCACGTTGTGCCCAGAGCAGTTTCCCTTTTTCATCGTAAATGAGCGCCAGCGTCGGGCTTTGCTGGTTCAGATTGTCCGGCAAATCGACGGTGATATGGTTATTTTCCCATTTCGCCAGGGTGTAAAACAGGTTGCTTTCACCGCGCAGCAGGCGAAAGGTGGTTTTGTCAAAGCTGACGCTATACCCGACCAGCGCCACCATGCCGTAAGAAAGCGACAGCACCAGCACGACGGCGGCTGTCGCCAGTAAAAAGCGAACCCGCAGAGACAGGGGCAGGATATGGCGCAAAATCCCTTTCATTTAGCGCAGTTCGAACAGGTAGCCCTGACCACGCACGGTCGTGATCACATCCTGCGGGTACTGCGCCTGGATTTTTTTACGTAAACGCCCCATCAGCACGTCAATGGTGTGGCTCTCCCGCAGTTCAGCATCCGGATAGAGCTGGAGCATCAGGGAGTCTTTACTCACCACTTTGCCGTTATTACGGATCAGGGTTTCCATGATGGTGTATTCGAAGGCGGTCAGCTTGATCACCTCATCGTTGATGGAGAATTCACGGCGCGAGAGGTCAACCTGGAAAGGCGGGATGGAGATAACCTGTGAGGCAAGACCGCTGTTGCGGCGCAGCAATGCCTGCATGCGCGCGGCGACCTCTTCAATATGAAACGGCTTGGTGACGTAATCATCCGCACCCGCGCTGAGGACTTCCACCTTATCCTGCCAGCCTTCACGGGCGGTTAACACCAGTACCGGGAGCGAGACGTCATGGCTGCGCCAGCGGCGAATCAGCGAAAGACCGTCTTCATCAGGTAATCCTAAATCAACGATGGCGATATCAGGTAAGTGTTCATTGAGATAATAATCGGCTTCTTTTGCGTCTTCAGCATCGTCCACCTGATGTCCCATCTCCTGAAGCTGAACCTTCAGGTGATGGCGTAGCAATGCGTTATCCTCAACAACCAAAACGCGCATCATCTTTTCTCCCAGAAATAATTGTATGAATAGTTTAACGCTGATTATGTTGTTGTGGGGATAAACATTGAGTAAACCGGGGGAAAAGCAGCCCCCTTTCCGGGCGGAAAGGGGGGAGGGGCGTTACTTCAGCTCGTCGACCATGGTAACGGCACGGCCAATGTAGTTGGCAGGCGTCATGGCCTTCAGGCGCGTTTTCTCATCTTCTGGCAGTTCCAGGCTGTCGATAAACTGCTTCATGCCTTCGGCGTCAACGCGCTTGCCGCGAGTCAGCTCCTTCAGTTTCTCGTACGGCTTTTCGATGCCGTAACGACGCATGACGGTCTGAATAGGCTCGGCCAGCACTTCCCAGTTGTGATCCAGCTCGTCCAGCAGACGGTCGCGGTTTACTTCCAGCTTGCTCACGCCTTTCAGGGTCGATTGATACGCGATCAGCGCATAGCCAATGCCCACGCCAAGGTTGCGCAGCACGGTGGAGTCCGTCAGGTCGCGCTGCCAGCGGGAAACCGGCAGTTTGCTCGCCATATGCTGCAGCAGGGCGTTCGCCAGGCCCAGGTTGCCTTCGGAGTTTTCGAAGTCGATTGGGTTTACCTTGTGCGGCATAGTAGAAGAACCAATCTCACCGGCGATGGTTTTCTGCTTGAAATGGTTCAGGGCGATGTAACCCCACACGTCACGGTCGAAGTCGATCAGGATGGTGTTAAAGCGCGCGATGCAATCAAACAGCTCTGCGATGTAGTCGTGCGGCTCGATCTGAGTGGTGTACGGGTTCCACTGAATGCCCAGCGAGGTCACGAACTCTTCGCTGAACTGGTGCCAGTCCACTTCCGGGTAGGCGGCAATGTGGGCGTTGTAGTTACCCACGGCACCGTTGATTTTGCCGAGGATCTCAACCTGCTCTAACTGACGGAACTGGCGCTCCATACGGTACGCCACGTTCGCCATCTCTTTACCCATGGTGGACGGGGTGGCCGGCTGGCCGTGGGTACGGGACAGCAGCGGAATGTCGCGGTATTCCACTGACAGGGCTTTCACCGCATCAATGATTTTACGCCAGTAAGGCAGAACAACGTCTTTACGCGCGGTGGAGAGCATCAGGGCGTGAGACAGGTTGTTGATGTCCTCAGACGTGCAGGCAAAGTGAATGAATTCAGACACCGCGTGCAGGGCAGGAACGCTTTCCACTTTCTCTTTAAGGAAGTATTCAACCGCCTTCACGTCGTGGTTGGTGGTGCGTTCAATGGTCTTGATGCGGGCGGCATCTTCTTCGTTAAAGTCAGCAACGATTTTATCAAGGTAATCGTTTGCTTTTGCATCCAAAGCAGGAACTTCCTTGATTGCTGTCTGGGCAGCCAGCTTTTGCAGCCAGCGTACTTCAACCTGAACACGGAACTTCAGCAGACCATATTCGCTGAAGATCTCGCGCAGCGCGCTGACTTTATCGCCGTAGCGTCCATCGACAGGGGATACGGCGGTCAGTGAGGATAATTCCATAATTGGCAACTCCGGGAGGTTAACAATGAGCAAGAATTTGTTTTGCCTGAGTCGTCAGGCGATTACGAGAAAACATTAACTGCAGGCGGCCACCGCCAACCTGGTGCCACAGCACGGCGGCGCGAATGCCCGCCAGCAGCGAGGCGCGAACCTTCGCCTGAACCTGCGGGCTTTGCAATACGGCAGGGGAACCGGTGACCTGAATGCGTGGCCCTAACGGGCTAATCACGTCGACATAAATACCGGCCATCGCGCTCAGCAGCGTTTCGGACTGCAGATCGAAGTGATCCAGCTGGCGCTGCAGGCCGGCAATGCGATCCCCGAGCGTGTCCATCGCGCCTTTCGCGCCGTTCAGCTTACGTTCCAGCACCATCAGGCTGAGGGTGTAGCGGGTCAGTTCCGCATTCAACCCCTGACGGTTGCTGGCGTTGAGGACGCCGAGTAAGGTTTCAAGACCGAGGCGAAGATTGGTTTCACTGCCGCCGAAAACGCCCAGCGTGGAGCCTGGGTTAAGATCGATCACGCTGTTGAGCGAAACGTGCAGGGCGTCAGCGTCGCAATGACCCTGATGCGCAAGCTGTTGCACCAGACGGGCAGACTGGCAAATTCCGGCCAGTGCCAGGGTGATGTCGTAATAGTTCTTCGCCACACGGTCTCCTTTATGTGTGCAATCGGGTTAAACAGCGGGCAGCGGCAGGCGCTGTTCAATGATCCCACCGCCCAGGCAGATTTCGCCGCTGTAGAAGACGGCAGACTGGCCTGGCGTGACGGCAGAAACCGGCTCGTCAAAACGCACGTCAATGCGGTCGTCATCCAGCGCGGTGACGGTGCAGGGGATGTCGGTCTGACGATAGCGCGTTTTAACCGTGCAGCGCAGCGTGCCCTCCAACGGTTCGCGGTCGACCCAGTGCAGCTGCTGTGCGATAAGCCCAATGGACATCAGACGCGGGTGGTCGTGGCCCTGCGCGACAATCAGGATATTGTTTTCGACATCTTTGTCGACAACGTACCATGGATCTTCGCTACCTTCTTTCGTACCGCCGATACCCAGACCTTTACGCTGGCCCAGGGTGTGGTACATCAGGCCCTGATGCTGACCAATCTCTTCGCCATCGACGGTCACAATTTTGCCCGGCTGCGCAGGCAGGTAGCGTCCGAGGAATTCGCGGAATTTACGCTCGCCGATGAAGCAGATGCCGGTAGAATCTTTTTTCTTCGCGGTGATCAGGTCCAGCTCTTCGGCGATTTTTCGCACTTCCGGTTTTTCCAGCTCGCCGACCGGGAACAGGCTTTGGGCGATCTGTTCGTGGCTCAGCGTATAGAGGAAATAGCTCTGATCTTTGTTGCCGTCCAGGCCGCGCAGCAGCTGGCTTTTGCCATTCACATCTGCGCGACGCACGTAGTGACCGGTCGCAATGTAGTCTGCGCCCAAATCTTCCGCAGCGAATTCCAGGAAGGCTTTGAATTTAATCTCTTTGTTGCACAGGATATCCGGGTTCGGCGTGCGGCCCGCTTTGTACTCTTCGAGGAAGAGTTCAAAGACGTTGTCCCAGTATTCTGCGGCAAAGTTAACGGTGTGCAGTTCAATGCCGAGCTTGTCGCACACGGCCTGCGCATCGGCGAGATCCGCAGCGGCAGTGCAGTATTCCTCGCCATCGTCTTCCTCCCAGTTCTTCATGAACAGGCCCTCCACCTTATGGCCCTGCTGTTGCAACAGGTAGGCGGAAACGGAGGAATCGACACCGCCGGACATGCCGACGATCACTTTTTTCTGGCTGTTATCTGACATGGAATACTCACGACATTGAACTTCAAGGCGGCATATTCTATCACGCCCCCCCACCATTGGCACCCTCTGTAAACGGCCAGTTAAATTCGCCGATGACGTCAAGCGGCAGGCGCGTGCCTGACTGCCAGCAGCGAATGCTTTCCGCAACCAGCGGCGAGCGCAGGTTTGGCGCGTTCAGGATCTCCTCGGCAGTGACCCATAGGCAGCGATCGATATCGTCATCATGCGGCTCAGTGGCGCACGTATCGCTAAGCTCAACGGCAAAAAGGAAGCGCAGGAAAGGGGTCTGGTCAGGGGCAATCCACTGGTGCATGCGAATAAATTGCTGCGGTTCAGCGTGGATCCCCGTCTCTTCCCAGAGCTCGCGCTTTGCGGCCTGCAGCAGCGTTTCGTTGGCTTCAAGATGTCCGGCGGGCTGGTTCCACAGCGCCTTACCGTTGATGCTCTCTTCAACAACCAGAAATTTGCCCTGCGCGTGAACCACGCAGGCGACGGTGACGTGAGGTTTAAACATACTCTCTCCTTAAGGGGCAACGTCGCGCCATTCGCCGTTTGCCAGCAAATCCAGCGTGTAGTTGCCCATGGCATAGCGGATCAGGCGCAGGGTAGGGAAGCCCACGTGGGCGGTCATGCGGCGAACCTGGCGGTTGCGGCCTTCATAAAGGGTGATTTTAAGCCAGCTTGTCGGAATGGATTTGCGTTCGCGAATCGGCGGATTGCGCGGCCACAGCCACTCCGGCTCATTCACGCGTTCAATACCTGCCGGCAGGGTTGGACCGTCGTTTAAGGTGACCCCGGCGCGGAGTTTTGCCAGGGTTTCGTCGTCCGGCTCGCCTTCCACCTGCACGAAATAGATTTTCCCGGTGCGTTTGCCCGGCTGGGTGAGTTTTGCCTGTAACGCACCATCGTTGGTTAAGACCAGCAGCCCTTCGCTGTCGCGGTCCAGTCGCCCGGCGGCGTAGACGCCCTGAACGGGGATGTAGTCCTTCAGCGTGCTGCGCCCGGCCTCGTCGGTGAACTGCGGCAAAACATCGTAGGGTTTATTGAACAGAATCACCCGCGTTGGCTGGGTTTCTTGCGGCTTTTTGGCGGCTTGTCGCGAGCTGAATCGCTCAACCCGGTGTTTTCTAAAAGAAGTTTTCTTCATGGTATTTTCAGGCGTTATCAATTGCCGCATTATAGCCTAATAACGAAGACCTTTCATGGCGGCAGACAATCAGGTAGTATCGAAAGGCTCATTACAATTTATTAACATAAGATCAGTAACAACCAGAAGCGCTCGAAGGAGAGGTTAATGGAAAGCAAAGTAGTTGTTCCGGCGGAAGGTAAAAAGATCACCCTGCAAAACGGCAAGATTAACGTTCCTCACAACCCGATCATCCCGTTCATTGAAGGCGACGGTATCGGTGTAGACGTTACCCCGGCAATGCTGAAAGTGGTTGATGCCGCTGTTGAGAAAGCCTACAAAGGCGAGCGTAAAATTTCCTGGATGGAAATTTACACCGGTGAAAAATCTACTCAAGTTTATGGCCAGGACGTTTGGCTGCCAGCTGAAACGCTGGACCTGATCCGCGATTACCGCGTAGCTATTAAAGGCCCGCTGACCACGCCAGTTGGCGGCGGCATTCGTTCCCTGAACGTAGCCCTGCGTCAGGAACTGGATCTGTACGTGTGCCTGCGTCCGGTGCGTTACTACCAGGGTACTCCAAGCCCGGTTAAGCACCCAGAACTGACCGACATGGTTATCTTCCGCGAAAACTCAGAAGATATCTACGCGGGTATCGAATGGAAAGCGGACTCTGCAGATGCAGAAAAAGTGATTAAATTCCTGCGCGAAGAGATGGGCGTGAAGAAGATTCGCTTCCCTGAGCATTGCGGTATCGGCATTAAGCCATGCTCCGAAGACGGGACCAAGCGTCTGGTGCGTGCGGCCATCGAATACGCTATCACCAACGATCGCGACTCTGTGACCCTGGTTCACAAAGGCAACATCATGAAGTTCACCGAAGGCGCGTTCAAAGACTGGGGCTACCAGCTGGCGACCGAAGAGTTCGGCGGCGAGCTGATCGACGGCGGCCCGTGGCAGAAGATTAAGAACCCGAACACCGGCAAAGAGATCGTCATTAAAGATGTGATCGCCGATGCGTTCCTGCAGCAGATCCTGCTGCGTCCTGCTGAATATGACGTGATCGCCTGTATGAACCTGAACGGTGACTACATCTCTGACGCCCTGGCAGCGCAGGTTGGCGGTATCGGTATCGCTCCGGGCGCGAACATCGGTGACGAGTGCGCCCTGTTCGAAGCGACCCACGGCACTGCGCCTAAATATGCGGGCCAGGACAAAGTGAACCCGGGCTCTATCATCCTGTCCGCAGAGATGATGCTGCGTCATATGGAATGGTTCGAAGCCGCAGACCTGATCGTTAAAGGTATGGAAGGCGCGATTAACGCGAAAACCGTCACCTATGACTTCGAACGTCTGATGGAAGGCGCTAAGCTGCTGAAATGCTCAGAGTTTGGCGACGCGATTATCGCGAATATGTAATCCACGAGTTGGGTTAAACAAGAACGGGAGCCAGTGGGTTCCCGTTTTTATTATTACCTCCTGAATGGTTATTAAAAATTTATCAAAAATTTTTAATAACAGAGGGTTACGATGTTTCTCTCTTCAAGCTTTGCTTAAGAACTAAACTCATGCAGCTGATTATTTCAATAATCAGGTTCAAAAACACAAATTGATTCCGGGTCATATGCTATTTCGCGCTCGGCTTCACTGGCTAGGTATGTTAGATACTCTTCACGGGTTTGGGCTTGTGCAAAACGTCCACACAGATAAACCTCCAGTCAAAGCCATGACAGAAAGTATCGGGCAGGGTGAGATGCCGTGCGCATTAATTAAGACTCAGCACGCGATTTTACTATCACTAGTAAAACCGCGTATAATGGCTGATAATACATCAAAATATTTTTCGCAATATCCGCGTTACGAGATAGGCTATTACTAACGGATAATATGAATTTTGAGATGGGATGTGAGCATGAAGTATTACGCGAAAAATATTCACTGGGGCCTTTTAGTGTACCTCGTTCTTGTATTTGTATTACGGGACGATTTTGATAATCCATTGGCAAGATTGTTTCTTGTAATAGGCTTTATAAGTGTCTTTACTTTCCCAGTGGCTAAGGGTTTTTTAGAGAATTTTTCTCGTAGATATTATAGTAAAGAGTATTGGACGAAAGGTTTTTATACAGAAACACCCATGAAAAATGGCATATATGCAATGTATTATATGTTTGTTTTCTTTATGTCAATACCCATATGCATAATTACGTTTATAATTCTTGTTTTAAAAAGAATGGCCACAAAATAGTGGCCGTGTAATATTACTTAGAAAGTAAAGCTATAGTTTTATTTACCAGGCTTTCATTTACTAAAGCAGAAACTGCAGTCATAACTACGATGTAACCTAAAATACCGAGTGGAGTGCCAAGGATAATACTAAACGCCCAGGCTGCCACAATCCCTGCATCATGAGCCAGGATCATTGAACCTGCTTTTACGAAAAATGAACGCCAATCGCCAGTTTTGATTGCATTTACAAGAGAGTTAGTCAGGTCATAAACATCCATCGTAATACCGACAATTCCAAATGTCTTACCAAACATTTTCAAATTACTTGCAACTTGAGCTCGGTTGGTCGCTGCCAAAGCATTAGCAATAGCTGTCCGGTTGGAAACTGTTAAATTAGCATCCAGGATAGCTTGGTTTTTTGTAAACGCAGCAATAGCTTTGTTTACATCCATCATTGCATTCCCTTTAGCTGCCGCCGCCAATTCTTTGGCTATAGCAGCTTGCTGTGCACCATACTTCGCCCCAACTTCCTTATAAAAATCAGCCGTGATTTTGACAGCGGCGGCATACTCACCACGCTCTTTTACGCCTTCGTTATAAGCCTTGGTCAGTGATGGCACTTCAACAAATTTATACTTTCCAGTGAACACCTCAATTTGTGTTCCGTGGCCTACACCGCTTTCACGGTAAACTGGCGTCATGATACCAATTTTACCATCTTGCAGTTTGAAGTTTGATGGAATGGTTCCTTTCCTAACCAAACTTGCAGCATCATTCCAGTTACTGACACCTCCATCTACACCTTTCCCACCATTGCTGGCAGGTGTCGAAACGCCGGTGAAACCACTTGATACATTCGAATTAAGATTAGATCCGTTTACACTCACGCCATGATTCTCACCAGCGATATTTGCCTGAAAGCCTCCGTCGCCATCACTGCGAATGTTAGATACTTGTGAGGGACTAATCTGAGTACCGCCAAAACTATTAAATTGAGCCGCAATATCTGATGCTGAAGGTGCCCGGGTGCCTGTCGGGTTACCTTTTCCGTCTAATTTGATACCACCACCGCCAATGCTGCCGGAGTCATCTCCACCTGAATGAACACCATCATTCCAGGAACCACCAAAACCCGTCCACGCCATAACTATATCCCTCTAATTATTTGAAATTTTAAAAATAAATTTAATTGTCTTTTTGGGGAAGAATAAAAATTGCAATGATGCTGTATGTATATACAGCTGTATTGAATTTACACTCGCCTATTTTTTTAGTCAACGTCTATTATTAACTAACTACTAAAATTAATAGGTGCTTGTCTGCGGGGGGATATTATTTTCCTTGTGAAAATCCCTTAGGGATAGTGGGATTCATTGGTAATAAAAACTTCAGTCTCTAATTCAATTTTATTGAAGATAACCTTTCGCTATTACAAAATGTCTAAATTCCTAAATGATTCTACTGACGATAAATAAAAAAGAAGATTGATGGCGTGAAAATGCTAAGTGAATGATATATAGATAATACCCATGATTTCATCCCCTGTGAACTAGCCTATTTTACAATAGGAATGTTTATGCTTATAGCGGAAAATGGTGATCAAAATCCAAAAGATATCTCAACTTAATCACTGTGGTAGTGATAATGCGATGAGGTGAAAATTGAAGGCAAGATTTGTGTTTTTTTACACAAAAACCAGCGAGTAATGGTTGTACCAGGAAACACCGCTGCGCCATCTGGAATGGTTTGATGCCGCAGAACTGGACGTCAAAGGTATGGAAGGCGCTAAGCTGCTGAAATGCTATGAGTTTGACGACGCGATTATTGCGAATAGGTCGTCCACCTGCTGTGTAAGACGAGAATGGGAGCCGAAAGGTTCCCGTTTTTTTATGCCATTCTATATACTACGTGCTTCATTATTAGAACGTCAGACGAGAGACACACCATGAATAACGCCATCCCGCTAAAATTTTATGACATCGTTGATGAATATGCTTCTGAAACCGAACGGCCGGTAGGCGAGCCAGAGCGCGATCCGCTGGCGCACTATTTTCAGCTGCTGATTACCCGCTTGAGCAACAATGAGGAAATCAGTGAGGAGGCACAGCTGGAGATGGCTCAGGAAGCGGGTATCCAGGCGCATCGCGTTGACGATGTTGCTAACTTCCTGAATCAGTGGGGCAACGAGTAACGTTGCCCGCGAGGACTTCCGCCAGTTCGCTTCGGGTCAATGATTTTGAAAAGAACCAGCCCTGGATCAGCGCGTCTGGATAGCGTTCAGCAATAAAGTTGAACTGCGCCGCACTCTCCACGCCCTCAAACACGAGCGTTTTGTTCAGACGGGAGAGGGCGTCGCTAAAGATAGCAAAGATATTCTGCTTATAATCTTCGCTGATCCCATCCACCAGCGACTTGTCGATTTTGATCTCGTCGTACTGAAGGTGTGACAGCCTGGCGAGGTTGGAGTTTTGCACGCCAAAATCATCGATGGATATTTTGACGCCTGCCATTTTTAACTCTTCGCAGAACCCTTCGAGTATGCCCGCGCTGGAGACGGCATTTTCCGACAGCTCGACCTTAATCAGCGATAAGGGTAGGTTATTGAGCGTACACGCGCGGCGCAGCACGCTCATGAAACGGCCATCTTCAATCTCTGTTCTGCCAACATTGATGGAAATGACCAGCTGATATTGGCTGGCAAGCGCGCCTATTTCTGAAAGGGCTTTGTGAATCATATTGGAATAGTAAATAGTGTAGAGCCCAATTTTTTTTATCAGCGGAATAAAAAGCTCAGGGGAGACATTCATATGATTATTGTCGCGCCAGCGCGACAGCACTTCTATACCCACGATTTTTTTATCCTGCACCCGGATAATGGGCTGGTAGTTCGCGCTTATGGTGTTGTGCTTCACCGCACTGACCAGCTTTCTCTCCAGAGAAAAACGATCTTCATAGAGCCGAACGGAAAAGAGCGACAGGGAAATCCAGATAAAATATAAGAACGCACAAAGAAGAATAAATACGACGGCAGATAATGATGCCAGTCCCGAATCGTGATGTTTCACCGTAACGCACAAATCCCATCGGGTGCTGCACTGCGTCACGGTAAGCGTGAATAAGGACGACTGCAGCCAGCTCCGCTGCTCTAAGTCTGGTGAGACGGAGAAAAATGTTCTGCCGAAGTCTTTTGTTGTCGAAGTGAGCGAGTAACTGGCCGTGACCGGCGTGAATTTGTCATAGGCATTGCGAGAGGTGAAAATAATCACGCTATTGTAAATTGCGGCGTTGCCTGTAAAAAAATCCCTTTGAGAAAACTGTGCGAGGGTAAAACCATTCTCGGTATGATGCAGCCCGGAAGGCAAAGCGACGGGAGTTGCCAGCTTTCCCCAAAACGCCGTACAGGCGATTTTTCCTTTTTCGATATAGCCAACATCGCCAAAATAGGCGCTTTCCAGCTTACTTTTTCTGTAGTTATCCAGGCTGCGTTTGTCGCATCCCTGGGTAGTAATGCTTTTCAGGGCCAGCGCCACGCTCTGAGATAAGTCCTCCGAGTAATGCAGCAGCGTATGGGATATCTCACGCTGTTTATTCTTTTGCTGCCCGGTAATCACCGCATTGACCGCAAACAGAGACAGGATGACCAGAAGCGTTGAAATGATCGCAACGGTAATGATCTTTTTCATTTTCCTGTTGTCCCGTCAGGTCCCTGTTTTCAAGAATCTTAACACAGGCAGGGCAGGGAACAAGCCTGACAATAACGCTGCCTAATACAAAAGTATCAGTGATTTAAGATTAACCTTAACTACGCTCTTAAGAGTAAAGTGTGCGGCGCTGAATTAGCTTTTACGTCTAATTCAACAAGTCATAACCGCTTGTTTTTTCTCCTAAGGAAAAATCGTGCGAAACGTAATTATTCCCCTGGCAAGCGCCATTATTCTTTTTTTAGCCGGCATGCTTATTCTCAACTGGCAGCTGTGGCATATGGCGACCCGGAGTAGCGCAGATGCTGCCAGCATCAGCAGTCGAAAAATTGATAACATGCTCGCTGAAGCGGTGAGCGCAGCAAAAACGGCGCAGGAGGTTGCGGCGCTAGGATGTACCCGTGCCGGACAGCTGGATTTAGGCACCGAAGCCGCATTGAAACCGCATTTGCGCGCCATCATGATCCAGCAGAACGATTCAATTGTGTGCACTTCTCTGCCGGGGAATGGACTGCTGCTCGTCCACCCTGAACGCCTCCCCCATGAACGTCTGATGCTTTTACCGGGAAGCCTGACGGTGAACGGTCTGCCGGTGTTGATTTTTCAGATGCCGATCCCGGAAGGACGGGTCATTGTCAGCATTAGCGATGCGCATCTTCACGATGTTCTCGCCGGCGTGCCGGATGAAACTGCCCTGGCTTTGGCTGTCGGCGGGCGGATGATTCAGCGCAACGGGCTGATTACCGGGGCTCCTGCTGCTCAATCCTCACTGTTGATGATGCCGTCACGCTACTTTCCGTTCAGCATGGTCTGGCAGCCTCCCGCCTTTTTCAGCCTGCCGCGCCTGCTGCAGCAAGGGTGGAGCCTGATGCTCCTTATTCTTGTTCTGTCAGTGGCGGTCGGGGTGCTCATCCGCCATTACCGGGGGAAAAACACCTCTTTTGAAGACGACCTGCGCAAGGCCATTATGAACGGGCAAATCGTTCCGTATTATCAGCCGATAGTGAATGGGGATACCGGTGGGCTGTACGGTGTCGAAGTGCTGGCGAGGTGGAAGCACCCCAAATCTGGTTTCATTCCACCGGACGTGTTTATCCCGATTGCTGAACGCAGTGGCTTAATTATTCCATTAACTACCGGACTCATGGCAAAAGTGGTTAACCAGCTTCAACCGCTTTTGCCCAAGCTGCCGGAGGGATTCCACATTGGGGTAAACATAAGCGCCAGGCATATCAATGCGCCGTCTTTTATCGCGGACTGCAGCGTGTTTGAGGAAGGTTTCGGGGGCAAAAAGGTCAAGCTGGTTCTGGAAGTCACCGAGCGCGAGCCGTTGATTGATAATCCTCATCTGGTGGAAAATCTTAATGCGTTGCATAAGGCCGGCTTTGTGATTGCGCTGGATGATTTTGGTACCGGCTATTCCGGACTATCCTGCCTGAATGCGCTCGCTATCGATTACATCAAAATCGATAAAAGCTTTGTGAACAGGGTTTCAGGGGAAAAAGACTCAACGATCCTGCTGGACTGCGTCATTGAGCTGGCTAAGAAACTCTCGTTACGCATTGTCGCTGAGGGCGTTGAAACGAAAGAGCAGCTGGATTATCTCAACCGTAATGAGATAACCCTGCTGCAGGGCTACTATTTTGGCAAACCCGTCTCTTACGTCGATTTCATCAAGGTGCTGTTGTCCAAACCCCGGGAGATGAGGGTGGTGCAGGGGTAAAAAAAAAGCCCACTGAAAAGTGGGCAAGAAATACTGGAAGCAATGTGAGCAATGTCGTACTGAATACCTGAGTGTTTTGCTCAACTATTCAGTGTTGAGAAAGATAATCTTTCTCAACAAAATATGCAACCCCACGTTTAATGTGGGCCGTGATTTTTTTGTGATTAATAAATCATCAGACGGGCAGTGTGATGCTTATCACAAATTTCCTTTTCTGGAACCTGTGCTATCCTTTTCTGTGTCGTTGATTTAATGACAAAAACCATACAGAGAGGAAAGTTATGGGAATTTTATCCTGGATTATCTTTGGGCTGATTGCGGGTATCCTGGCGAAGTGGATTATGCCGGGCAAAGATGGCGGTGGGTTTATCGTCACCGTTATACTGGGGATTATCGGCGCGGTCGTCGGTGGTTGGATCAGTACGCTGTTCGGCTTTGGCAAAGTTGATGGTTTCAACTTTGGCAGCTTTGCCGTCGCGGTCATCGGTGCGCTGGTTGTTCTGTTTATCTACAGAAAAATCAAAAGCTAAAACTGATAAGTGTTGAAAAAGGCTGCCGGATGGCGGCCTTTTTACTGCCCGTTTACCAACAGCCGAACTGTGTACCGGCAACGGCTACGATGGCGACAATCAGCATAATAATGGTTGTTTTTCTCACTTATGCCCCCGGCGCTGCGTAACCGCCGACAAAAAACCATGTCAAAAATACCACCGCCGTTATAAAAATAACGACCGGAAAGAGGATTCCTATTCTCATGCCATCACCTGTTTCGGTTCACATTATGCCGTAGAGTGTACGGGGTTAATCCATCGTGACAAAGCGTGTTTTGCTTTTTCCCTTTTTATCCTGATACATCGCAACGTCAGCAGAGCGTAGCGCGCCGTCCGCATCGGTGGTGGAAGGGTCAACTTCAATCACGCCGAGGCTTGCGCCCGGGTAAACAATATGGACGTCACCCAGCCAGTAGTCGCCGGCGATACAGGCGCTGAGCCGCGTTTTCAGCAGGTTTAACTGAGCGTCTTTACCCTCGTTGCCGCTTTTACTCAGGCAGGCGACCATAAACTCGTCCCCACCCAGGCGGCCAATAATATCGTCCTGCGTCTTTTCAACGCTCAACCGTTGACCGACTTGAATCAGAAACTGGTCGCCAGCCTCATGTCCGTAGCGGTCATTGATAAGTTTAAAATCATCAAGATCGATAAAGGCAATCATCGCGTTGCGTTTGAGGTGGCGTGCAAGAGAAAAGAGGGTGGTGAGATCCTCGAAAATCGCCCGGCGGTTAGGCAAGCCCGTAAGCGCATCGGTATAAGAGTGCGAGATAAGCGCGGCGTTCGCTTCCCGAAGCTGGGCGACCAAGGACTCTTTCTGAATGTACTGGGCGATCAGCCCGGCAAACAGTTTAAGGACCTGCTCACCGCGTTCGCTAAGCTGCTTCTTTTCCGTGCTGGTGGCGCACAGGGTGCCGTAAAGGGAGCCATCTGCAAGATGAATCGGAATACTCATGTACGTGGTGATGCCAAGCGCTTTTGCCGCGTCGCAATCCGCCCAGCGCTCTGAGGCCTCGCTACTGTAAAAAGTATTGCTATCAATAGCGCGCTTACAGAGCGTGTCTCCCCAGGGCACGCTCAGCCCTTCAGGGATCTGCATCTGCTTGCTGTTGCGGGCATAGAGGATATGCTGCAATCGCGCATTAATATCGACCTTCGTGAGGTAGGTCGACTCCATCTCGGTCACTATCTCCAGCATTTCCAGGAGTTGACGAACGAGGCTTTCGAGAGATTGCTCGGTGGCGAGAGTTTCTGAAACTCGGGCAAGGATAATATCCGACATGACGTAGGTGGACTCCCATACAGAAGACGTCTGCATCTGCATGTTGTGCTGAAATTTTCGGCTTCAGCCATAGTAAAACATGAATATAAAAAATTTAATATATTCTGCAGAGTAATGCAGGGGAGAAAAAAAGCCCCGTTGTTGAGCGCGGGGCAAAGACATCTTGATTACGGAATGATGTTCTCTGGTCATATCGAGAACAGCCGAACTATAGTGTTGAAAAGTGCAGTTAAGATGGAGAAATCATGGAGAAAACGACGACGAGTCGTTACCCTTATGATTTTGAAGAGTTCAAAAGGATCAACATGATGAGATATTTACTTCTGGCGCTGGCGTTACCCCTCGCTGCCTGTACCGCAAAGACGACACCGCCGGATGCGCCTAAGCCGCCTCACGCCATCGGCATGGCTAACCCCGCTTCCGTGTACTGCCTGGAAAAAGGGGGGCAGCAGATCCCGATTCAAAGCCCGCAGGGCGTACGCACCGAGTGCAAATTACCGGGCGGGGAAACGATCGACGAATGGGAACTCTACCGTCGCGACCACCCTCAACCTGCCAGGTGACAACGGGAGGTTGACTGCGATACACTTCTCTTTAGGATTATTCTTAGCCAGTTTCTGGCACCTTTTACCGCGAGAGAAGTATGTTTCAGTTAAAACCGGGCAGCCTGGCCATTATCGTGGGTGCCCGTACGACGGCCGGCCGTCGTAACATCGGAAAATCTGTCGAGCTGTTTGGCCTGTGCCAGCCTGGGATGCAGTTTGTTAACCCGGTTAATGGGGTCGTCACGCAGCTACCGGCAACCGCAGATCGTGCGCTATGGCTGGTGACCGGGGACGTTTACGCCTTCGATAATCAGCACGGCTTTGCCTTTGTCCGTCCGGAACATCTGCTGCCGCTGACGCCAGATGAAGCATCCCAGACGCTCGATGAACTGATGCTCGGCTGATTACAGGTCGCGCAGCCAGTTAGCTAACACCAGGGCGTGGTTTTGCTCCGTGTTTTTCGCGCCATAGAGTAGCGTGACGGTCTGTTTTTTTGCCAGTGCCGCAAGCCGCAAACCTTCGTCCTGATGTTGTGCCAGCTCTTCCCGATACGCCTTGCCGAAATGTTCAAAGTCGAGCGTGTCGCTATGAAAGGCCTTGCGCAGCGCGTTCGACGGTGTAAGCGTTTTGCACCATTCATCACAGGCGAGGTCGGTTTTTTTTACGCCGCGAGGCCAGAGTCTGTCCACCAGCACCCGATACCCGTCTTCCTTTTCTGCCTCTTCGTAGACTCGTTTACACTGAATCATTCGCTTTTTACCCCCCAATTTAAAGTATTGTGATAATTACAAAAGATCGGTAGTCTGAGGTTCCTTATGTTACCTGATAATATTCTGGCATAAGGAACCCTTCATGGAACACCTCCCGGCTAAAACGACGCTGCGCATTGCCCTGGTTGGCGATTACAATCCCGATGTGATTGCGCATCAGGCGATCCCTTTGGCTATCGACGACGCCGCAGCCGTACTGGATCTCACCGCAGACTACGACTGGCTTGCCACCACGGAACTGACCAGTCCCGAAGACCTGGTGGGTTACGATGCCATCTGGCTGGTTCCTGCCAGTCCCTATAAAAACAGTGAAGCGGCCTTTATCGCCGCACGCTATGCGCGTGAAAACAGCGTTCCCTTCCTCGGAACCTGCGGCGGGTTCCAGCATGCATTAATTGAGTACGCGCGAAATGTGCTGGGCTGGCGGGATGCCGCGCATGCTGAAACCGATACCGAAGGGACGATGGTCATTGCTCCGCTGAGCTGCTCGCTGGTGGAAAAAACCGACGCGATCGAGCTGCGCAATAATACCCTCATTGCCAAAGCCTATGGCAGGCTGGAAATTGAGGAAGGCTATCACTGCAATTATGGCGTATCGCCAGAATTTGCCCTGGAGCTTGAAGCGGGCGATTTGCGCGTGACGGGCTGGGACGATGGGGGAGAAATCCGTGCCGCCGAGCTGATCACGCATCCTTTCTTTGTGATCACGCTGTTCCAGCATGAGCGTGCTGCGCTGCAGGGGCGTCCGGTGGTGCTGGTGCAGGCGATGCTGCGCGCGGCGCGCGAATAAAAAAAGGCAGACCTGCGGGTCTGCCATGGTGGTTAGCGGGGCGCGATCTCCCGGTCACGCCCGGCAAGTACGCCGCAGACGGCCATGACCATCGACGCCAGCGCGCAGGCTAAGAGTGGAATCCGCCAGTCTCCCACCACGTCGTGAATTTTGCCCATCAGCGGGGGCCCACAGGCGGCAAGCAGATAGCCAATCGATTGTGCCATGCCGGACAGGGCGGCAGCCTGATGGGCTGAGCTGGCGCGCAGGCCGATAAACGTCAGGCCGAGGATCATCGTTGCGCCGGAACCGAAGCCAAACACCAACGTCCATACCACAGCCATATCAGGTGCAAACCAGAAGCCAGCCGCACTTACCGCACACATCAGTGCCACAAACCCGGCGATGCCGCGCTGATCTTTCAGTCGATGCAGGATCAGCGGGACGGCAAGCCCGGGAATGGCCGTGGCAAGCTGAAGGAGCCCGTGCATCGAACCCGCCTGCGTTTCGCTGTAGCCGTGACTGAGCAGTATGGCGGGAAGCCAGCCGATAACGACATAGTAAATCAGGGAGTTAATGCCCAGAAAGAGCGTGACCTGCCAGGCAAGCGCAGAGCGCCAGATGGCACGATTGTGTAACGCACCGGCGCCCGTCACCGTCGCGGCAGGCGCCTGACGCCACTGTGGCAGCCACAGCAGCAATGCCGCCAGCGGAAAGACCATCAGCATCAGCAGCGCGCCGTGCCAGCCGGCATCCCCCAGCGCCAGAGGAACAATCATCGCCGACCCTAGCGCGGCAGACGCGCCCATCGTCAGGGAATACGCGCCGGTGAGTCTGGCGACCTGGCCCGGAAAATCCCGTTTGATAAGCCCAGGCAACAGCACGTTACCCAGCGCAATTCCGCACCCGATTACCGCAGTACCGATAAACAGCCACGTTGCAGAGGGGAGGGAGCGCATGCCGATGCCGGCGCAGATCAGCAGCAGGGCAATAAGCAGGCTGCGCTCCATGCCAATGCGCCGGGCAACCCCGGCGGCAAGCGGGGAGATGAGCGCGAAGGCCAGCAGCGGCAGCGTGGTGAGCATGCCGGTTTGCGCGGTCGTTAACCCATAGTCATGTCGGATCGTGTCGAGCAGCGGGGCGGCACCGGTAAAGGTCACGCGAAGCGTCGTGGCAATCATCAGGATGCCCGCGATCAGCAATGCACCCTGTTTCCCTGAAGGTCGAATAGCAGTAGTCATTATTTTCTCTTACGTTCAAGCGAGCGCACACCATACCGATTTTAACGGCCGTTGAAATCAAGCTAAAATGACAGTTTATCGCTAATATCGGACAACTTAATGATTGGTCTTGGGCTGGAAGGTTACGATCCCGATAGCCAGCGCGATGCGGCAGTGGCATTCCGCATCCGCGTGGTGGCGGAAGAGCAGCATATTCCGGAGCATCAGCACCGCAAGGGCCAGCTGATCCTGGCGCTGGGCGGGGCAATCACCTGCGAAGTGGAAAACGCCATGCTGATGGTGCCACCGCAGTATGCGGTGTGGATCCCGGGGCAGATGCCGCACAGCAACAAGGCTACGCCGGGCGCGCAGCTGTGCTTTTTGTTTATTGAACCCGGCGCGCTGGGTTTGCCCGAACGCTGCTGCACGCTGAAAATATCGCCGCTGGTACGCGAGCTGATTTTATCTCTGGCAGAAAAATCGCGCGTGCAGCTGAATGAACCCACCACCGCGCGGCTTGTCGGCGTGCTGTTTGACGAGCTGCCTTTACAGCCTCAGGAACATCTGCAGCTACCCGTTTCACCTCATCCCAAAATTCGGCTGATGAGCGAGACCATGGCGAAGGAGCCCGCCGCCTGGCAGACCCTGGCGCAGTGGGCGAGCCATTTTGCCATGAGCGAGCGCAACCTGGCGCGGCTGGTGGTGAAAGAGACCGGATTGAATTTTCGCCGCTGGCGGCATCAGCTGCAGCTCATTGTTGCCCTACAGCTATTGATTAGCGGGAAGTCGGTGCAGCAGGTGGCGCAGTCACTGGGTTATGACTCTACCACCGCGTTTATCACCATGTTTAAGAAGGGTTTGGGGCAAACGCCAGCGCGCTATATCGCCAGCCTGACTACGACTTCCCAATAAACAGCGACACCAGCCCGGCAGCGATAAGCGGGCCAACCGGCACTCCGCGAAACAGCGCTACGCCGAGCACGGTTCCTACCAGCAGGCCGGCCACCAGCGAGGGCTGGCTGCTCATCAGTGTGACGCCCCGGCCGCCCAGCCACGAGACAAATACGCCTACCGCGATAGCGATCAGTGATTTCCAGTTCACGAAGGAGTGCAGGAGGGTCGAGGCGGGTAGCGTCCCGCTGGCGATGGGGGCCATCACGCCGATGGTCAGGATGATAATCCCGATGGTGAGGCCCTGTTTTTCTATCCACGGGAAGAAGGCGTTGAGCGGGGTCACACGCACGATGATCAACACCAGAATTGAAATAGCAACGGTGGTGTTGTGGCTCACAAAGCCGAGCGCGGCCAGCGCCAGAAGGATAAGCAGAGTCGGGTCGAACATGAGGAGATCCTTGCCAAAAATAGTAAGCCTGCTTACTTTACGCGCAAACGCGAGGGCAAACAGGCTTTTATCAAAAATTCCTCTATTTTTTGGGCGCTTGCCTGAATTTAGCTCACTAGCTGCTGCACCAGCGGACTGCCTTCACGAATGAATACCGGAATGGTATCAAGCGCTGCCTGCACCGCGATCCGCTCGCCGCCCGCATAGCGTTCACCGTTCAGGGCAACCCAGCGATTTCCGGCTGGCAGCCAAACCTGACGTTCACGCTGGCCTGCATGCATTACCGGCGCAACCAGCAGGTCCTGGCCGAACAGATACTGATCCTCCGTTTCCCAGCTTTGCGCTTCATTCGGGTAGTGCCAGAACAGCGGACGCATTAGCGGATCGCCGTTCCGATGGGCGTTTTCGTACAGGGCATCAATATAGGGACGCAGCGTTTCGCGCACGGCGAGCCAGCGCTGCATGATGGCAAAGTTCTCTTCCCCGTAGCTCCACAGCTCATTCGGCGAGCCGCTGTTGCACTGCGGAATACCGTCCCGGTAGCGCTCCGGCGGCTGGATCTGCGGTTCGCGGTAGCCGTGCATGCGCAGTACGGGGGTAAACACCGCCCACTGGAACCAGCGGATCAGCAGCTCGTGGAACGCCGGATCCTCAACGTTGCCGCCCTGGAAACCGCCGATATCGGTGGTCCACCACGGAATCCCCGCCAGCCCCATATTCAGCCCGGCGGCGAGCTGGTTACGAAACGCGTGGAACGAGGAGTGAACGTCGCCTGACCAGGCCAGCACGCCGTAGCGCTGGCTGCCCGCCCAGGCGCAGCGCACCAGGTTTACGATGTCCGTCTCACCGTTGGCCTGGAGGCCATCGTAAAACCCCTGTGCAAAATCGCGCGGGTAGCGGTTGCCGACCTCCAGCACCGGGCCAGCGTGATATCGATAGTTATCGAAATCATAGGCGCGGTATTCGGGCTCCGCCTCGTCGAGCCAGAACAGCTTAATCCCCAGGTCATAATAGTTTTTCTTCACCGTGTCCCAGACGAACTGCCGCGCCTGCGGGTGGGTGGCGTCGAAGAAGGTGGTGTTGCCCATAAAGTCGAGGTTCACCTGTACGCCGCGTTCGCTGCTGACCAGCCAGCCTTTGGCCTTCATCAGCGGATAGAGCGGGCTGCGCGCTTCCACCGTAGGCCAGACGGAGACCATCAGCGCGATGCCCAGCTCGCGCAGCTCGTCGACCATCGCTTTCGGGTCGGGCCAGTCGACGGGATCAAAGCACCATGTACCCTGATTCGGCCAGTGGAAGAAGTCGATGACCATCACCGAGAGCGGCAGATTGCGGCGGCGGTATTCACGCGCGACCTCTAACACCTCTTCCTGCGTGCGATAGCGCAGCTTGCACTGCCACAGCCCGCTGATAAAGTCCGGCGCCTGCGGCGGGGTGCCGGTGGCTTTCACGTACTGGCGGGTGATGTCCACCACGCTATCGGCTGCGGTGATCCAGTAGTCCATCTCACCCGTCACGCGGGCGCGCCATTCCGTCTGGTTTTTGGCAAAGCTGGCTTCGCCAATGGCCGGATTATTCCACAGCAAACCATAGCCAAGGCTGGACTGCATAAAGGGGACGCTGGCCTGAGAGTTGCGCTGCGCCAGCTCAAGCGTACAGCCTTTCAAATCCAGCCAGGGTTGCTGGTATTGCCCCATGCCGTAGATACGTTCATCCGGACGAGATTCAAACCGGACGGTGAGCTGATATTTACCCCCTGCCAGCGGCTTAAATTCACGACCATCCAGCTTGAGAGCGCTGACGTATTTATCCTGGCTCTTTTCGCTGGCGCCGATCCCGACGGTAGAGCGCTGTCGCCACATCTCTTCCAGCAGCAGTTCGCCGCGCTGGTTATAGAAGGCCAGCTGTCCTTTGAGGTTCAGCGTCGCGGTGATGTTGCCGTTACGCAGCGTCAGGCTTTCCGCTTCTGCCGTAATTTCGGCGTGGCAGGGGTCGGCAGGGAGTAACGCATGCTCCGCATCGCTGAATTCCGGGGAGCAGGTCGCCCGGACGCGCAGGCTGTTTTCTCCCCAGGGTTCGATGCGCAGGATCTGACGTTCAAAACGCCATTCGATACTGTTGGAATGTTGAATCAGTTCACTCATGGATAACGCGTCCTTTTTAAACCGTGTGTTTGGCGAGTTGGATCGATTTCATCGTGCTGTCGTCAAGCTTGTACCAGCGCAGCGTGGCGAAAGCGCAAAGCGACAGCACGCCGGGCACGATGGTAAAGAGGGCGATAATGCAGTACATCGCCGTGGAGGTCTGTTCTGGCGCGTTGGGGACATAGCCGCTAAAGCCCAGCGTCCAGCCCACGATCGCGCCGCTGATGGCCATTCCCAGCTTCAGTACGGCGAGGAAGGTAGAGAAAATCACGCCGTCCATGCGTTTGCCCTGCTTGTATTCTCCGTAGTCGGCCACGTCCGCCATCATTACCCACATGAGCGTGGTGGTCGCCTGGTAGAGCGTTGAGACGATAAAGGTTAGCGGGACGAGGATGAATACCGATTTAGGCGCAAAGAACAGCGCGATGCTCAGCACGCCCGCAATGACGGAGCAGTAGCCAAACATCTGCACTTTGCTGTAATTCTGGGTTAAACGTTTTGCCAGCGCGCTGCCAGCCGCTTTCCCCAAAATATGCGCCCCCAGCATCCACATAAAATAGCTGGCGCTGCCGAGATAATAGGTGACGAAATACATCATCGCGCCGAGGCGAATAACCCCAAAGCCGATATTGGTTAATACCAGCACGGCGACAACGCGCCACTGATCGTTTCGCAATAAATCCTTTAGTTCTGAAAGGTAATTATTATGGGTAGCAGGAGCATTAATTCGCTCGCGGGTATTGGCAAAACAGATCCAGAACATAATCACCGCAACGGTTGCCATAATGGCCATTGCCCAGCGGTAACCCATTAATTTATCGTCGCCCCCTAAAAATTCCGCCAGCGGCATCATAAAGAAGGTCGAGAGTGCGCCTCCTAATGTGGCGAGGAAAAAACGATACGACTGTAGGGAAATACGCGCGTCGTTATCAGGGGTAATGACGGCGCCCATTGAGCAATAGGGAATATTAATGGCGGTGTACATCAGCATCATCAGGGTATAGCTGACGGTAGCGAAGATCATTTTACCGTGCAGATCCAGAGATTCCGGTACGGCATAGGTGAGCAGGCAGCTTGCCCCAAAGGGCAGCGCCAGCCACAGCATCCACGGGCGGAACTTCCCCCAGCGGGTGCGGGTTCGGTCTGCAATATAGCCCATTGCCGGGTCGATAATGGCATCTGCCGTGCGCGCCAGCAGGAACATGGTTCCCACAAAGGCTGCCGGTAGCCCAACGACGTCCGTATAATAAAATGTCAGGAAAATGATCACGTTATCCAGCCCAATATGGCTGGCCATATCCCCTAATCCGTAGCTGATTTTTTCTTTGCGGGTAATCGTCTCGGTCATTGTTATCGCCTTGCCCGTTAAGGTGTGTTGTTGAGATGCTCTGTTAAACATGTTTAACCACCTCACGGGCGTTCACAATTACGAGATCTGCCAACAGGCTTATGGAAACTGCTTTTCGTGATACCGGTAACAATTTACTGAGAATGCTAATTATCTTGCACTTGCGGGGTTATTTTTCGCGAATCGTTTCAGCGCGCTTAATATTCATTTGGATGACCCGCAGCTGTCATCTCACCGTCATTATTAAGGGATAAAAAGGGATATACGAGGCACAAGGAGCGATATCATGAACGATCACATGTTTGTTGAAACGCTGATTATCTCCTCAACGTTTTTGACCATCGCAATTATTCTGGTCGCGTCGGTTCTCTTAATTGAAAGAAACGGCTGACAGAACGCCAGCCGTCTCGGTTACGCTCTGTGGAACGTCACCAGCTCAGGCCGGGCGATACGCAGGTAATCCTGAGTATCCATAATGACGGATTTCTCAAGCAGGCCGGCGTTGAACGCGATCTCGTCGAAACGCTCGAACAGCAGCGGGTCGGCGACCAGCGCTAAATCAGGGTGGAAGCTAAAGGGCGGGATAGCGCCAAACACGCAGGCCGTGAGGGCGTCGACTTCAGCCGGGCTGGCGAGAGAGGCTTTTAACCCACCGAAGTGGCTGGCCAGCCGGCTCAGGTCGGCCTGAAGGTCGGCGGCGAGGATCGCCAGAACATGTTTTTTTACTCCGTTTCCCTTCACTTTGCAGACCAGGGCTTTCGCCCCTTGCCCCAGAGCGGTGCCGCGAATTTCGCTTACCGCTTCGCATTTCCCCACTGCGTCATGCTCCATCACGCGAAACCGGGCGCCCTGTTCGGTGAGTAACGTAATCAGCCGAGCGTGCGTAGCTGTCCCACTAACCTGTTCAGACATCGCGTTTTTCCCCTGTTAAATGCCAGTACATAACGCTCTACATTATCACGGGGAGAGAAGGGCAGAAAGAAAACGGCCAGCGAATCCGCTGGCCGTTGGGTTATGCGCTGCTGGTGCTGGACTGCTTGTGGAACAGCTCCCGGAATACCGGATAGATATCGTCCTGATCGCGGATATGCTGCATCGCAAAGTTATCGAACATGGACTGCAGATGCTCATATTCGCGCCATAGCGTCTGGTGCGCCCGGCGGGTAATTTCGATATAGCTGTAGTAACGCACCACCGGCAGAATTTTCTTCGCCAGGATTTCGTGACACAGCGGGGAGTCGTCTGCCCAGTTATCACCGTCCGACGCCTGCGCGGCATAGATGTTCCACTGCGCGGGGTCGTAACGCTCTTTCACCACTTCATCCATCAGCTTGAGGGCGCTGGAGACGATGGTCCCACCGGTTTCCTGCGAGTAGAAGAACTCATGTTCATCGACCTCCTTGGCCTGGGTGTGGTGGCGGATATACACCACCTCGACGTTCTTATAGGTTCTGCTCAGGAACAGATAAAGCAGGATATAAAAACGCTTCGCCATATCCTTGGTGGCCTGATCCATCGAGCCGGAGACGTCCATCAGGCAGAACATGACCGCCTGACTGGAAGGTTCCGGGCGTTTTTCATAGTTCTTGTAGCGCAGGTCGAAGGTGTCGATAAACGGCACCCGGTCGATCTTCGCCCGTAGCTCAGCGATCTCTTTACGCAGGCGCTCCTCTTCAAGCAGCTGCGCCGGTTCGCTGTTTTCCACAACCTTGAGGCTGGTTTCCAGCTCGCGAAGCTCGCGCCGTTTACCTGCCGTCATCGCCGTGCGCCGCGCCAGGGAATTCTGCAGCGAACGCACGACGCTGATGTTAGCGGGCACGCCGTTGGCGGTATAGCCCGCGCGATGGGTTTTATATTCGTTGAGCTGCCGATGCTGGTTCTTTTTCAGATTCGGCAGGGCCAAATCCTCGAAGAGCAGATCGAGATATTCATCTTTGGAAATCTGGAAGACAAACTCATCCTGGCCTTCGCCGTCCTGGCTGGCCTGGCCCTGACCGCTTCCCGAACCGCCGCCGCCACCCTGCGGGCGCTCGATTCTGTCGTTCTGCACAAAGTGGTCATTGCCTGGATGAACGCGATGGCGCAGGCCGCCTCGCCCCTGATGGAACATCGGTTCGCTGATGTCATCGGTAGGGATGGAGACAGACTCGCCGCTGTCGACGTCGGTCACCGAGCGTTTGTTGATGGCCTCGGAGATCGACTGTTTAATTTGCGATTTATAACGGCGCAAGAAGCGCTGGCGGTTTACCGTGCTCTTGTTTTTGCCGTTAAGACGCCGGTCAATAAACCAGGTCATATATCCCCCGTACTGCATTTGCCAACTTGCAGCGTCCGAAAGTGCCGGACATTTTGTAGGCCCGGTAAGCGCAAGCGCCACCGGGCACTTGTTTTAAGACGATTTACGCACGCGCAGATACCATTCGCAGAGCAGGCGAACCTGCTTGCGGGTATAGCCTTTCTCCATCATACGGTCGACAAAATCGTCGTGCTTTTTCTGCTCGTCGGTTGAGGTTTTGGCGTTAAACGAAATCACCGGCAACAGCTCTTCGGTATTGGAGAACATTTTCTTCTCAATAACGGTGCGCAGTTTTTCGTAGCTGGTCCAGTTTGGATTGCGTCCGTTGTTGTGCGCGCGGGCGCGCAGGACGAAGTTCACAATCTCATTACGGAAGTCTTTCGGGTTGCTGATCCCGGCAGGCTTCTCGATTTTTTCCAGCTCCGCGTTCAGGGATTCACGGTCAAACAGCTGGCCGGTATCCGGGTCGCGGTACTCCTGATCCTGGATCCAGAAGTCGGCATAGGTCACGTAGCGGTCGAAGATGTTCTGCCCGTATTCGGAATAGGATTCCAGATAGGCGGTCTGGATCTCTTTGCCAATGAACTCGGCGTATTTCGGGATCAGGTAGCCTTTGAGGAACTCCAGGTAGCGCTCGGCCAGCTCCTGCGGGAACTGCTCACGTTCGATTTGCTGCTCCAGCACGTAGAACAGATGAACCGGGTTGGCCGCCACTTCCGCATGGTCGAAGTTAAAGACGCGGGAGAGGATCTTGAACGCGAAGCGCGTTGAAAGACCGTTCATCCCTTCGTCGACGCCGGCGTAGTCGCGGTATTCCTGGTATGACTTGGCTTTCGGATCGGTATCCTTCAGGCTTTCACCATCGTAGACGCGCATTTTTGAGTAGATGCTGGAGTTTTCCGGCTCTTTCAGGCGCGACAGAATGGAGAAGCGTGACAGCGTTTCCAGGGTGCCGGGGGCGCATGGCGCATGCACCAGCTCGCTGTGGTTAAGCAGCTTCTCGTAGATTTTGATCTCTTCGGAGATCCGCAGGCAATAAGGCACTTTGACGATGTATACGCGGTCAAGGAACGCCTCATTGTTCTTGTTATTGCGGAAGGTCACCCATTCTGATTCGTTAGAGTGGGCAAGGATGATGCCGTTAAACGGCAGGGCAGAAATGCCTTCCGTGCCGTTGTAGTTTCCTTCCTGGGTGGCGGTCAGCAGGGGATGCAGCACTTTGATCGGTGCTTTGAACATCTCCACGAATTCCATCACCCCCTGGTTTGCGCGGCACAGCGCACCGGAATAGCCGTAGGCATCCGGGTCGTTTTGCGCGTGGTGTTCCAGCTTGCGGATATCGACCTTACCGACCAGGGCAGAAATATCCTGGTTGTTCTCGTCACCCGGTTCCGTTTTGGCGATGGCGATCTGTTCCAGAATCGACGGCCACACTTTAACGACGCGGAATTTGGTGATATCCCCGCCGAACTCGTGCAGTCGTTTTGCCGCCCACGGCGACATAATTGTGCCGAGGTAGCGGTGCGGAATGCCAAACTCTTTATCCAGAATCTGCGCATCCTCTTGCGGATTAAACAGGCACAGCGGATGGTCATTGACCGGGCTGCGCTCGCCGTTGGCGCTCAGCACGTAAATAGGCACGCGCTGCATCAATGCTTTCAGGCGTTCGGCAAGCGACGATTTACCGCCGCCGACGGGGCCCAGTAAATAGAGGATCTGCTTCTTCTCTTCCAGACCCTGGGCAGCGTGTTTCAGATAGGAGACAATCTGTTCGATAGCATCTTCCATGCCATAAAACTCTTCAAACGCCGGATATCGGGCAACTACCCGATTCGAAAAGAGACGGGAAAGCCGAGGCTCCAGGGCAGTGTCAACCATGTTTGGTTCACCGATAGCCATCAATAGCCGTTCTGCCGCATTGGCATAGGCACTGCGATCTTGCCGACAAATGGTAAGAAACTCCTGCAGTGTGAACTCTTCGTCCTTGGCAGCTTCATAGCGCTGGCGATAGTGATCGAATATATTCATGGCATGCCGTCCTTTCGTTTTTTAGCACAGGATAAGAGCCGTTCGTATGAGTAGTGGAGGCTCCCGGAAGAGAATTTCTCGCACCTCACTGCCAGAGCAGCAACCTGTGTGCCAGGTCGAAGGCTAAGAACCGCAGGGTGTTCAGCAAAACCTCTTCTTAAATTAAAGCGTAGATGGCATTTGCAAAACTTGCATGTCGATAAAATCCAATTTCAATGACATATCAATAACTCATCCAAAAATTTCCACCCTTGTTATAAGGCCAAACCGGAGTTTTCATTCTCTGGTCACATAAATGAAAGCGGGTTGTCATCTGAAAAGTGAAAAATAACGGGTTAATCAAACTCATTAGTGGGCAAAAAGTTTTGGGATGTTCGGGAATGGCGGTTACACTTCACCCGCTGATTATTTGACTACAGGAAAGAATGGATTGTGACCAAACTCAAACTTCTGGCATTGGGCATCCTTGCCGCTACCGCAGTAAGCACCGCGCAGGCGGAAGGTCAGTGGACTGTTGGCGCGGGCGCGGGTGTCATTAACAGCCCGTATAAGCAGTATGACCGCGATGTGTATCCCGTTCCCGTTGTCACCTATGAAGGCGATAACTTCTGGTTCCGCGGTTTAGGCGGCGGCTACTATCTGTGGAACGACACGGCTGACAAGCTTTCGATCATGGCGTACTACGATCCGACGCACTTCAAGCCGGGTGACAGCGACAGCCACGCGCTGCGCCAGCTCGACAAACGTAAGAGCTCGATGATGGCGGGTCTCTCTTACGTTCATAACACGCAGTACGGCTTCCTGCGCACCGCGCTGGCGGGCGATACGCTGGATAACAGCAACGGCTTCATCTGGGATCTGGCCTGGCTCTACCGTTACACCAACGGCGCGCTGACCCTGACGCCGGGTATTGGCGTGCAGTACAGCAGCGAAAACTACAACGACTACTACTATGGCGTGTCTAAAAATGAGTCTCGCCGCAGTGGTCTGAAAAGCTATAGCGCAGACGATGGCTGGGACCCGTACCTTGAGCTGACCGCAAGCTATAACTTCCTCGGTGACTGGAACGTTTACGGCACCGGCCGTTACTCCCGTCTGAGCGATGAAGTTAAAGATAGCCCGATGGTCGATAAGTCCTGGGCTGGGATCTTCTCAGTGGGTGTCACCTACAAATTCTGATTGTGCATTATTACAGTGCAATCTGTGCATGATAACGGGGCGCTTGCGCCCCGTTTGCTTTAGCGTGGTGCAACTAAACAGGAGAGTGATATGAGCGTAAAAACCGTGGCATTTTCCGGCAGCCGTTCAGTCCCCGCGATTGGGCAGGGCACCTGGTATATGGGCGAAAAGGCGAGCCTGCGTAAAACAGAGGTCGATGCACTGCGGGCGGGCATCGATCTTGGGCTGACGCTGATCGATACCGCTGAAATGTATGCTGAAGGCGGGGCGGAAGAGGTGGTCGGCGAGGCGATAAAAGGCCAGCGCGACAAGGTGTTTCTGGTGTCCAAAGTGTACCCGTGGAATGCGGGCGGCCAGAAAGGACAGGCCGCGTGTGAAGCCAGCCTGCGACGTCTGGGGACCGATCGTATCGACCTTTACCTGCTGCACTGGCGGGGCAATTTTGCGCTCGATGAAACCATCGACCTGATGAACAAACTTCAGCAGCAGGGCAAAATTGGCCGCTGGGGCGTGTCGAATCTTGACGTCGACGACATGCAGGCGCTGTGGCGTGAGGAGGGCGGCTCTGCCTGTGCGACCAATCAGGTGCTGTATTACCTTGCATCGCGCGGCATTGAATACGATCTGCTGCCCTGGTGTCAGCAGCACGATGTTCCGGTGATGGCGTACTGCCCGCTGGCCCAGGCCGGACGCTTGCGAACAGGGTTGATGAATCACCCGGTCGTCAACGAGATTGCCCGTAACCATAACGCAACCGCCGCGCAAATCCTGCTGGCGTGGGTGATACGTCATCAGGGCGTGATGGCCATCCCGAAGGCGGCATCCATTGAACACGTCAAAGCGAATGCGGGAGCGCTAGATATCACGCTGACCGGCGAAGAGTTACGCCTTTTAGATAATGCCTTCCCAGTACCCGCCGTTAAAACGCCTTTAGACGTAGTTTAAGCCTGCACCGACTATCCCCTCTCCCCTATGGGGAGAGGGCCAGGGTGAGGGGCGCTTTTCTCTTAGCGCTTCACAATCTTAATCGTCTGCCCCAGGCGAGACGGTTTCTCTTCACTCGTTTTCTGCAGTTCAGTCACGCACGCGGTTTCCACGCAGACAAACGTTTTATAACCGTCGTCAGGGACGTCTGCCATGCTGACAGAAAGCGCCGGGCCTGGGTTCCATCCCACAACGTTGCTGTGATGGTGATGAACCACCTCAATGCCGCGGTTCAGGGCGCCGTCGTGGATCACGCTGCAGGCTTCCGGATGCAGATACACGCGGTCGGTACGGTCAGGGAACGTCTGAACGCCGTCGCTCAGTTTTCCTTCTTTGGCGTTATCCACTTTGTCGATAAAGGTATCGCCAAGGCCGCTCACTTTAACTGCATTAATGTCACCGACGTTGAAATAGGTGTGCAGGGCGGAAGAGGTTTCAAAATCACCGTGTGCTTCCAGTTCGATCTCGCAGGTTTTGCCCAGCTTGAAGCGGGCGTACAGCGTGAAATCGTGCGGCCACAGGGCGCGGGTTTCATCGTTCGCCTGCAGCTCAAAGGTCAGCACTGCGCCGCTTTCATCTTCGTTATGGGCTTTCAGCGTCCACTGCTGGTTACGGGCAAAACCGTGCGCGGGCAGGCCCTGCTGTGCTGCCGGGCCGAACCACGGCCAGCAGATCGGTACGCCCCCACGAATGGCGGCCCCTTTTTTGAACGAGGTCGCATTGCTCAGCCACAGGCCTTCTTCTTCGCCTTCTGGTTTCCAGGAGAGCAGATGGGCACCGTTCAGGGCCACGGAGGCTTTTACGCGCGGGTGGTCAACGACAATAACGTCAGCGCCATCAATCTGGCGGCGGGAGAGCACAGGGGTAAGTTGTTCGACTACCGGAAGTGCAAAAATTTTATTAATCATTAAGCAATCCTCTGTCTTGAAGCAATAAAAAAGGCGACCGAAGTCGCCTTTTTGGATCAGGTTCTCATCTCAACTTATTTGGAGATGTGAGCGATCAGGTCCAGTACTTTGTTAGAGTAGCCGGTTTCGTTGTCGTACCAGGAAACCAGTTTAACGAAGTTGTCGTTCAGCGCGATACCAGCTTTAGCATCGAACACGGAAGTGCACACTTCGCCGTTGAAGTCGGTAGAAACAACGTCGTCTTCGGTGTAGCCCAGAACGCCTTTCATTGCGCCTTCGGAAGCAGCTTTGATTGCTTTCTTAATTTCTTCATAAGAAGCAGCTTTTTCCAGACGAACGGTCAGGTCAACAACGGACACGTTAGGAGTTGGAACGCGGAACGCCATACCCGTCAGTTTGCCATTCAGTTCTGGCAGTACTTTACCTACAGCTTTAGCAGCACCGGTAGAAGATGGGATGATGTTCTGAGCTGCGCCACGGCCGCCGCGCCAGTCTTTGTGAGACGGGCCATCAACGGTTTTCTGAGTAGCGGTAGTTGCGTGAACGGTGGTCATCAGGCCTTCAACGATACCGAAGTTGTCGTTGATAACTTTAGCCAGTGGTGCCAGGCAGTTGGTGGTGCAGGATGCGTTAGAAACGATATCCTGGCCAGCGTAAGTTTCGAAGTTAGCACCACGAACGAACATTGGGGTGTTGTCTTTGGATGGACCAGTCAGAACAACTTTTTTCGCACCCGCGGTGATGTGTTTACGCGCGGTTTCGTCGGTCAGGAAGATACCGGTTGCTTCAGCAACAACGTCAACACCGATTTCGTTCCATTTCAGGTTAGCTGGGTCTTTTTCAGCAGTAACGCGGATGGTTTTGCCGTTAACAACCAGGTGGCCGTCTTTCACTTCAACGGTGCCGTTGAAACGACCGTGAGTTGAGTCGTACTTCAGCATGTACGCCATGTATTCAGCGTCCAGGAGATCGTTGATACCAACGATTTCGATGTCAGAACGTTCCTGAGCAGCACGGAAAACAATACGGCCGATACGGCCAAAACCGTTGATACCTACTTTGATAGTCATATATTCCACCAGCTATTTGTTAGTGAATAAAAGGTTGCCTGTAAAATTACAAAAACCTTACGCAGCGTCAAGCGGAATCGTGTCAATCATTGCGACAAATCAATCCTGTGACTAACGTTTGTGCGACTGACTCGCCTCACTTTCCCTTTGAGCTAGCAACCACATGGGGGCTGCGCCCGGAATTTTAAAGGCCTCTCAGGATAAAAGTGTGAAATAGATCACAATTGCCTGACCGCCTTTTCGCGACACATAAGTTTAGAACAAAAGTGTACGCAAGGGTGTTAATGTTTTGTTAGAATCCGGGTTAAAAGATGTCTGTTTCTACAGCGAGATGTAAGCATATGTCGAACCAACGTAACCCCGATGATTTGAAAAAAAACCTTTCAGAAATGCAGTTTTACGTGACGCAGAATCACGGTACGGAACCGCCATTTACCGGGCGTTTGCTGCATAACAAGCGAGACGGTGTCTACCACTGCCTGGTGTGCGATGCGCCGCTGTTTAATTCGCAAACAAAATACGATTCTGGCTGCGGCTGGCCGAGCTTTTATGAGCCGGTTAGCGATGACGCGATCCGTTATCTGACCGACTCGTCGCACGGCATGGTGCGTACCGAAATCCGTTGCGGAAACTGTGATGCACACCTCGGCCACGTTTTCCCGGACGGCCCGCAGCCTACCGGCGAGCGTTTCTGCGTAAATTCAGCCTCCATGAGCTTCACCGACGATGAAAACGGCGACCAGACCAAAGGTTGAAAAAACGATTCAGCAAATTATTCCTTTGAAAGGGAGACATCATGAATATTGATGACATGATTGCGGGCATGACGCCGGAGGTTTACCAGCGTCTGGTGACGGCCGTTGAGCTGGGAAAATGGCCCGATGGCGTTGCGCTGACGCCCGAGCAAAAAGAGAACAGCCTGCAGCTGGTCATGTTATGGCAGGCGCGCAACAACACTGACGCACAGCACATGACGATCGACACCCAGGGGCAGATGGTGATGAAGAGCAAGCGCGAGCTGAAGGAAGAGTTTGGCATTACGCCAAAGCCGATTGCGACGATGAAAATGCAATAACGGTGCGGGTTGATGCCCTCACCCAACCCTCTCCCACGGGGAGAGGGCTTGATTATCTTACTACTTATGCGGGATCCCGAGTGACTCCGCCAGCTGTTTCGCTAACTGATTGTTATCATCAGCCCCGTACTCCCAGAACATCGCGCCAGCAAGGCCTTTCTCCTTGATGTAATCCGCCTTAATCGCGATTGAGCGTGGATTCTCATAGGAAATGGCGAACAGCGCTTTGCCGTCGGCGGACTTCACCGAAAGCCACGGCACTTTCGCCTGGTCGTCCCAGTGCTCGGTAAAGCGCTTCTGCGGATCGTTCAGCAGCTTTTTGACGATATCGTTGTACTTCACGTACGTATCTTTGGTCAGGTCATACCCGAGCGACTTGAACAAACCGATCTCCTGCGGGCCGAAGTAGGGCTGCGTTACCGGGTTTTTCTGCGCATCCGGTTTTGTCCAGTCAATGCCCGGCTCCACGGAACGCTTCGGCACGCGGCCATAGAAACCCATCCCGAGGTTCATCTGCTCTGGCTTCAGGCCGGCAGCAAGATAGTTATTCACCACAAAATCGACGCTGTATTTATCGGCAGCCGCAACCGTTGGCCAGGCGCTGGAGTCATACAGGTTGGCGTTGAAGTACTGCGTTCCGTACGCCATGTCGTAGGTCATCAGATTGATATAGTCGAGCAGCGGGGCGATCGCCTTCACGTCTACCCAGCTTTTCGGACTTTCCGCATTCGCGCCCACGGCAATGGTAACCAGCTTCTTATGTCCGAAGGCGTCGCGCAGTTCTTTGAGCAGGGCGGTGAAGTTATCCCGATCGGCAGGCGTGCTGGCGACCAGCCCCCACGCGCCGTTCACCGGGAACTCCCAGTCGAGGTCGATCCCGTCCAGGCCATATTTGTCGACAATCTCCTGAGCTGAGCGGATAAACACCGCACGCGACTCCTTCGTTGCTGCTGCGCCAGAGAAACCGCGCGCTCCCCAGCCGCCAACGGAAAGCAGCACCTTGAGGTCCGGGTTCTGTTTACGCAGGACAGGAATTAACGCGAGGTCGGACGCGACTTTTGGCGACAGCCAGATTTGATGCAGCTTTGCCGGATCTTTCAGCGCGGCGTTGGTTTCGTCTTTCTCATCGTTATAGACAAGGCCAAACGAGTAGTTCAGGTGGGTGATCTGGCGGACGTCGAGTTTGTTAATGTCTCCGCCCGGACCGGCGGTGACATCGCCACCCCCGTTGAAGTAGCCCACGGACATCAGGGTACTGGCGGAGGCAAGTGAAGCGCAAAGCAGCGGCAATGCTGCCAGTAATGGCAAACGTTTCATACACGTTCCTCTTTGACTTAATAAAAGTGACCACGCCACAGAAAAAGCGTGGCGAAAAAACAGCCTGAAGAGAATAGCATTGCCGCTTCGCTTGAGATGCGAAGGAGTTCACTTTATGGGAGATCCGAGGGGAGGATTGCCGGGTGGCGGCTGCGCCTTACCCGGCCTACGGGGAAGGGTAGGCCGGGTAAGCGTCAGCGCCACCCGGCTAAAAAGGCTTACGCCTGCGTCTCAAGCCAGTCTTCGAGGGTATACAGCGTCGCGCCCTCGGCGGCCATGTCCATAAACGCCTGCGCGCTGTCCTGCGGCTGAATGTTCACCCCGCGACACCCGTCGGTGATGACGCTCACGGCGTAACCCAACTGGAGCGCATCGAGTACGGTAAACTTCACGCAGTAGTCCGTCGCCAGGCCCAGCACAAGCAGCTCGGTAATTTCATGGTGGCGTAACCATTCGTCCAGCGCTGTTTTCTGCCGATGCCCGTTATCGAAAAACGCGCTATAGCTGTCTATCGCCGGGTTTTCACCCTTGTGAAACACCGCGTCGATAGCCTTTTGGTTCAGGAGCGGATGCAGCTCTGCGCCCTCCGTCTGCTGGACGCAGTGATCGGGCCAGAAGGTTTGCGCGAGTCCGTCGAGCTCCCCCTGAGTGAAAGGATCGACGTTGTGCTGGCTGGCAAAGCTGCCGTGGTCGGCAGGGTGCCAGTCCTGGCTTGCAACAACGGCTTCACCGCGTGTTTTACACCAGTCGATCAGCGTATTCGCCACGTCTACGGTACTGTCGCCTTCCGCGACGGCCAGCGCGCCGCCCGCGCAGAAATCATTTTGCAAATCGACCAATAACAGGGCGCGTTGCTTCATGAGAGCTCCTTATTCGTCCGGGGTCAGTTCGCCGCGCAGGTTTTGCATCATCGCGCGGCGAATGGACTGAATGTCCAGATCCTGACTCAGTAAATAGTGAAGTTTAGTCAGCGTCGCTTCAACGGTCATATCAAAGCCGCTGATCACTCCCGCGTGCGCCAGGGCATTGCCGGTAGCATAGCCGCCCATATTGACCTTGCCGGACATACACTGCGTCAGGTTAACCACGACGATCCCGCGGTCGCTCGCTTCCTGAAGCTCCTTCAGGAACTCGCCGTTCTGCGGCGCATTGCCGACGCCGTAGGAGCGTAAAATCAGCGCCTTCACCGGCTGGCGCAGGAAGTTGCGCACCACGTCGGCGGAGATGCCTGGATAAATCGTGACCACGCCAATCGGCTGCGGGGTGATCGGATGCACAATCAGCTCACCGGCGGTGTTCGGCGCAGGCGGCGTGCCCAGACGACGGATATGAATACCGGCCTCCAGCAGCGGCTGCAGGTTAGGTGACGCGAAGGCGTCAAAACCGTCGGCATGGGCTTTAGTAGTGCGGTTGCCGCGATACAGACGGTTGTTGAAGAACAGCGACACTTCGCTGATCGGGTAGTTGGCCGCCACGTACAGGGAATTGAGCAGGTTGATTTGCCCGTCGGAGCGCAGCTCCGCCAGCGGGATCTGCGAGCCGGTGACGATAACGGGCTTGCTCAAATTCTCCAGCATGAAGGAGAGGGCCGAGGCGGTAAACGCCATGGTGTCGGTACCGTGCAGGATCACGAAACCGTCGTATTTGTTGTAATTGGCTTTGATGTCATCCGCAATATGTTGCCAGTCTTCCGGCGTCATGTCGGAGGAGTCCATCAGCGGGTCGTACTCGTGGATCGTAAAGTCGGGCATTTCCGGACGGTGGAATTCAGGCATCAGCGCCAGCTGACGCTGAAGGTGGCCGGAGACGGGAATATAGCCATTCTCAGAGCGCTGCATACCGATGGTACCGCCGGTGTAGGCTACATAAATCGATTTCTTCTGCATGGTAGTGAGTTCTTGTTCTTCAAAAGAAAAAATCCCCTCTTGCGGGAAGAGGGGACGGGTTTTAACGGACGTTAGCGCAGGTCAGGCAAAATGCGTAACGGCTTTGCGGATCGTTAAAGGTGGCCAGCTTGTCGCTCTCGGCTTTCATTGCTTTTGCGGCGGTAGCGACCGGTGCTGGTAGATAAGCCTGCATCGCCTCCGGCAGCATCGCGCGGACGGAGCCGGACATGCTGTCCATGACCATATCAAAGAACGACGGCTCGTCCTGATAATACTCAACGTGCCACTGCTTAAGCTTAGCCAGCTCGGCCGCCTTCTTCACCGCGTCGTCAAAGTCGCCCAGGCTGTCCACCAGGCCATTGCTTTTCGCATCCTGCCCGGTCCAGACGTGGCCCTGAGCAATCTCATCGATTTGCTGAGGCGTCTTTTTACGTGAGTCAGCAACCAGGTTGATAAAGCGCTTGTAGCCGTTCTCGATGCTGAGCTGCATCATTTCCGACACTTCCGGCGGCAGCGATTTGGTGATCGACACGTCTGCCAGCGGCGAGGTGGCCACGCCGTCAGTATGCACGCCCAGGGAGTCCAGGCTGTTTTCGACGGTGTTGATGACGCCAAAGATGCCAATCGAGCCGGTGAGCGTGCTTGGGCTGGCCACAATGTAGTTCGCTGGCGTGGAGATCCAATACCCGCCCGATGCGGCCATACCGCCCATCGACACCACGACCGGCTTGCCGGCGGCGCGGGCTGCTGCCAGTTCAGCGCGGATCACTTCGGAGGCGCTAACGCTTCCGCCAGGGCTGTTTACGCGCAGAACGATGGCTTTCACTTTTGGATCCAGGCGCGCATCGCGGATCTGCGATGCGGTCGTATCGCCGCCCACGTTACCCGGCGTTTCCTGGCCGTCCATGATGGCGCCGTTGGCAAAGACCACCGCTACGCTGTTTCCGCTGTCGTCCGGTTTTTTCGTCGTGTAGTCGTACATGCTGATGGCGCTGTAGTTTTTATCCTCTTTGCTCCAGCCAAACTGTTTGGTCAGCGATTTCTCGATATCCGCGCTGGTGCCCAGGGCATCGACCAGCTTGTTATCAAGGGCATATTTCGCCGTGTCGCCGTCAACCTTACGCAGGCCGTCCAGCACGCCGCGCGCGCCCGGGAAGACCTGTTCAGCCGTAATTTGACGGTTGGCCGCAACGGTGCCCAGATAGTTCTGCCACAGTTCGCCAATCCAGCGGCTGTCCGCCTCACGGGCGGCAGGGGACATATCGTCACGGATAAACGGCTCAACGGCGGATTTATAGGTGCCGACGCGGAAGACGTGGGTGCTCACCTTCAGCTTGTCGAGCAGAGATTTGTAATACAGGCCGTTCGTCGCAAAGCCATGTAAATCGACGGTGCCCTGCGGTGAAAGCCAGATCTTATTCGCGAAGCTCGCCAGATAATATTGCCCCTGGCTGTAGCTGTCGCCCACGGCAATTACCGGCTTGCCGCTGTCGCGGAACTCGCGCAGCGCTTTACCGATATACTGCATTGACGGCTGATCGCCGCCGGCAAAGTCTTTCAGATCCAACACGATACCGGTGATGTTGCGATCGTCTTTCGCCTGACGAATGCTATCGACAATATCGAACAGGGAGTTTTCCTGCAGGCGATCGGACGTTGCGCCAAACAGCTGGCGGCCAATCACGCCCAGACGATTGCTGGTGGAGGGCTTATCAACAATGACGCCGGTGATGTCGAGCAGCAGCGCCCCGCGGGTCGAATGCTGAGACTGATTGGCGTTGCTGATGTGCATCCACACGCCAACGCATACCAGCACCAGGAAGATGAAGAAGATGTTCATCACCAGGTTGCGGACGAAGTTGAGCAGTCGCCACGTCCATTTAAAGAAACCGGCAAAGATTCGCCAAAGGGTTCGCATGTATTCTCCCTAACCAGAAAATGACTGTTTCCGCCGCCACGGACGGTAATGTTGGCTTATCGTAATGACCCAACCGCCACTTGTCAGCAGGAATCGCCTGCCGCGCTGTAACAAAATCTGCTGTCGTGTTAATTTTGTGAGTAAATTTCAAGACTGGAGTTAATCAATGGACGCACTTGAACTGCTTGTTAACCGTCGTAGCGCTTCACGTCTGGCTGAACCGGCACCTGCGGGCGAGCAGCTGGAAAACATTCTGCGTGCCGGTCTGCGTGCGCCGGATCACGGCACGCTTCAGCCGTGGCACTTCTTTATTATTGAAGGGGAAGGCCGCGAGCGCTTTAGCGCGCTGCTGGAGCAGGGCGCCGTTGCGGCCGGTCAGGATGAGAAAGGCATTGAGAAAGCGCGTAACGCGCCGTTCCGCGCGCCGATGATTATCGCCGTCGTCGCAAAATGCCAGCCCGACCATAAAGTGCCGGTCTGGGAGCAGGAGATGTCCGCGGGCTGCGCGGTGATGGCGATGCAGATGGCCGCCGTCGCGCAGGGATTCAACGGCATCTGGCGCACCGGCCCGCTGACCGACAGCCCGGCGGTACGCGACGGTTTATCCTGCGGTGAGCACGATAAAATCGTTGGGTTCCTCTATCTCGGCACGCCGCAGCTCAAAGCTTCCAGCACCATCAGCGTGCCGGATACCACGCCTTTCGTCAGCCGTTTCTGATAACGCACGCTAAACTGTCTGGATTCTGAGCATCCGCCGCAGAATTCAGACAGTCATACTTACCTCTTTATGGAATGAGCGCTACCATAGCGCGATTGAGATGACAGGAGACGTCCATGAGCGAGCAAACCATTCGTTTAACGCAGTACAGCCACGGAGCCGGTTGCGGTTGTAAAATTTCCCCGAAGGTGCTGGAAACCATCCTGCACAGCGAACAGGCGAAGTTTGTCGACCCGAACCTGCTTGTCGGTAACGAAACGCGTGACGATGCGGCGGTTTATGACTTAGGTAACGGCACCAGCATTATCAGCACCACCGACTTCTTTATGCCGATTGTCGACAACCCGTTCGACTTTGGGCGCATTGCGGCCACTAACGCCATCAGCGATATCTTCGCGATGGGCGGTAAGCCGATCATGGCGATCGCTATTCTGGGCTGGCCGATCAACACCATCCCGCCGGAAATTGCGCGCGACGTCATTGAAGGCGGGCGCTTTGCCTGCCAGCAGGCGGGTATTGCGTTAGCCGGTGGTCATTCCATTGATGCGCCAGAGCCTATTTTTGGCCTGGCGGTGACGGGCGTGGTGCCTACCGAGCGCGTGAAGCGCAACAGCACCGCGCAGGCGGGCTGCAAATTGTTCCTTACCAAGCCGCTGGGTATTGGCGTGCTGACAACCGCTGAGAAAAAATCCCTGCTGAAACCCGAGCACAAAGGCCTGGCAACGGAAGTGATGTGCCAGATGAACCTCGCCGGTGCGGCATTCGCCAATATCGACGGCGTGAAGGCGATGACCGACGTCACCGGTTTTGGTCTGCTGGGCCACCTGAGCGAAGTGTGTCAGGGCGCGGGCGTGCAGGCGCAGGTCTGGTATCAGGACGTGCCGAAGCTGCCGGGCGTTGAGGACTACATTGCCCAGGGCGCGGTGCCGGGCGGCACCCAGCGCAACTTTGCCAGCTACGGTCACCTGATGGGCGAAATGCCTGAGGAGTGGCGCAACCTGCTGTGCGATCCGCAAACCTCCGGCGGCCTGCTGCTGGCGGTCACGCCGGAATCCGAAGCCGAGGTTCAGGCGACCGCCGCCGAGTTTGGTATTACCCTGACGGCCATCGGCGAGCTGGTGACCGCGCGCGGTGGCCGACCGATGATTGAGATCCGTTAATTCGATGCGGTTGTTTATTGCCGAAAAGCCGAGCCTGGCCCGTGCCATCGCCGACGTGCTGCCTAAGCCGCACCGCAAAGGCGACGGCTTTATCGAATGCGGCAACGGGCAGGTGGTCACCTGGTGCATAGGTCACCTGCTTGAGCAGGCGCAGCCGGACGTCTACGACAGCCGCTACGCCCGCTGGAACCTGAACGATCTGCCCATCGTGCCGGAAAAATGGCGCCTGCAGCCCCGTCCGTCCGTGACCAAACAGCTCAACGTGATCAAGCGCTTCCTCCATGAGGCTGCCGAAATCGTTCACGCGGGTGACCCGGACAGGGAAGGACAGCTGCTGGTTGACGAGGTGCTGGACTATCTTGAGCTGGCGCCGGACAAGCGCCAGCAGGTGCAGCGCTGCCTGATCAACGACCTCAACCCGCAGGCCGTCGAGCGGGCGATTTCGCGCCTGCGCGCCAACAGCGAGTTTATTCCGCTGTGCGTCTCGGCTTTAGCCCGCGCCCGCGCCGACTGGCTGTACGGCATCAACATGACCCGCGCCTACACCATTCTTGGGCGCAACGCGGGCTATCAGGGCGTACTTTCAGTGGGGCGCGTGCAGACGCCGGTGCTGGGGCTGGTGGTGCGTCGCGACGAAGAGATTGAAAACTTCGTTGCCAAAGATTTCTTTGAAGTGAAGGCGCACATCGTCACGCCAAAAGACGAGCGCTTTACCGCCGTCTGGCAGCCGAGCGACGCCTGTGAATCCTATCAGGATGAAGAGGGGCGGCTGCTTCATCGTCCGCTTGCCGATCACGTCGTGAACCGCATTACCGGCCAGCCCGCGATCGTCACCAGCTATAACGATAAGCGGGAATCAGAACCCGCGCCGCTGCCGTTTTCGCTTTCTGCTCTGCAGATTGAGGCGGCCAAAAAGTTTGGATTAAGCGCGCAGAACGTGCTGGACATCTGCCAGAAGCTGTATGAAACCCATAAGCTCATCACCTATCCGCGCTCTGACAGCCGCTATCTGCCGGAAGAGCACTTTGCCGGACGCCACTCGGTGATGAACGCCATCGGCGTACACGCGCCGGATCTGCTGCCGCAGTCGGTGATTAACCCCGATACCCATAACCGCTGCTGGGACGATAAAAAGGTGGATGCCCACCATGCGATTATCCCGACGGCGCGCGCCAGCAGCGTCAACCTGACCGACAACGAAGCGAAGGTCTATAACCTGGTTGCCCGCCAGTACCTGATGCAGTTCTGCCCCGATGCGGTGTTCCGTAAATGCGTCATTGAGCTTGAGATAGCCAAGGGCAAGTTTGTCGCCAAAGCGCGTTTTCTTGCGGAAGCGGGCTGGCGCACGCTGCTGGGCAACAAAGAGCGCGATGAGGAGAACGACGGCACGCCGCTGCCCGTCGTTGCCAAAGACGACGAGCTGCTGTGCGAGAAGGGCGAAGTGGTGGAACGTCAGACCCAGCCGCCGCGGCACTTTACCGACGCGACGCTGCTCTCGGCGATGACCGGGATCGCCCGCTTTGTGCAGGATAAAGATCTGAAGAAGATCCTCCGTGCAACCGACGGTCTGGGAACGGAGGCGACGCGTGCAGGCATTATCGAGCTGTTGTTCAAGCGCGGTTTCCTGGAGAAAAAAGGGCGCTATATTCACTCAACCGAGCCGGGGCGCGCGTTAATTCACTCCTTGCCGGAGCTGGCCGCCAGGCCTGACATGACCGCGCACTGGGAGTCGATACTGACGCAGATAAGCGAGAAGCAGTGCCGTTACCAGGACTTTATGCAGCCGCTGGTCGGGACGCTTTACCAGCTGATCGATCAGGCGCGCAGCACGCCGGTGAAAACGTTCAGAGGGATGGTTGCACCCGGTAGCGGCGCGAAGAAACCGTTCAAGAAGAAAAAGAGCGCGGCCTGATACGCCCGGTTTTCTCCCTCTCCCCGTGGGAGAGGGCCGGGGTGAGGGCACCCGGCCGCACGATATAAACCTTAAATCACACCCTGCCCAATCATCGCATCCGCCACCTTCACGAACCCGGCGATATTTGCGCCGCGCACGTAGTTGGTTTGCGACGCTTCACCGCCGTACTCCACGCAGGCATGATGAATATCCAGCATGATGTGGTGCAGACGCGCATCCACCTTCTCGGCCTTCCAGCCCATACGCGCGGCGTTTTGCGCCATCTCAAGGCCGGAGGTTGCCACGCCGCCTGCGTTTGCCGCTTTACCCGGCGCAAACAGCACGCCCGCCTCCAGGAAGAGGTCGGTCGCTTCAATGGTGGTTGGCATGTTTGCCCCTTCCGCCACCGCCTTCACGCCGTTGGCAATAAGCGTGCGGGCGGCTTCCACGTCCAGTTCGTTCTGGGTCGCACACGGCAGGGCAATGTCCACCGGCACCGCCCACGGCTGTTTGCCTTCCAGATAGGTCAGGCCAAACTCGCGGGCGTAATCCGCCACGCGGCCGTCGCGGCTGGCCTTGATTTCGCACAGGCGCGCCAGTTTTTCTGCCGTAAAGCCGGCTTCATCCACCACGGTGCCGCTGGAGTCAGAGGCGGTGACCACGCGGGCGCCAAACTGCATCGCTTTTTCGATGGCGTACTGCGCCACGTTGCCGGAGCCGGAAACCGCCACGCGCATCCCCTCAAAGCTCAGACCATGGCGCTTGAGCATCGCTTCGGTAAAGTAGACCAGGCCGTATCCGGTGGCTTCCGGACGGATCAGGCTCCCGCCAAACGACAGCCCCTTGCCGGTAAAGACGCAGGCGCTGTTGTTGGAGAGCTTTTTCATCATCCCGGCCATAAAGCCCACTTCGCGACCGCCCACGCCGATATCACCGGCAGGCACATCGGTGTCCGGACCGAGGTGGCGATACAGCTCGGTGACCAGCGCCTGGCAGAAACGCATCACTTCGCCTTCGCTTTTGCCTTTTGGATCGAAATCGCTGCCGCCTTTGCCGCCGCCCATCGGCAGCGTGGTGAGGGCGTTTTTGAACGTCTGCTCAAAGCCGAGAAATTTCAGGATCGACAGGTTTACGGAGGGGTGGAAACGCATCCCGCCCTTAAACGGGCCGATGGCCGAGTTGAACTGCACGCGCCACGCGCGGTTGACCTGCACCTGGTTGCGATCGTCTACCCACGCCACGCGGAACTGGATGACGCGCTCGGGTTCAACCAGACGCTCAAGCAGGGACATTTGACGATAGCGCGGATTTTCTTCAAGGAACGGCCACAGGGTGGTCATGACTTCGCGTACGGCCTGGGCAAACTCGCTTTGGTGCGGGTCGCGCTGCTGAACGTGGGCAAGGAAACTTTCCAGAGAGCGTGTCTGATCCATAGATATAAGAACCTCTTATCATGCGTAGATGTTATGTGTTGTTTTTTTGACTATACCACCCGCACCGCTTTGCGAGGCAAGCAGAAATGCAGGGCGAAAGGGAAATTAATGAGCCGGGTTGCGTCATAACAAAAAACGATGACGAGATAAATTAAAGGTTCTGGCCTGGATTACCGTTATAGTCAGTATCAGGACACAACAGGAAGATAAGTCTATGAACCGCTACGTGATGACCGCGTTATGTTTGATGTTTACCGCAGGCGCTCAGGCCGATCGCATTCGTCCGGACGTGGAAGTGAACGTGCCGCCGGAGGTGTTTAGCTCCAGCGGCCAGCGCGCGCAGCCCTGTAACCAGTGCTGCATCTATCAGGATAAGAACTATTCGGAGGGGGCCGTGGTAAAAGCGGACGGCGTGTTACTCCAGTGCCAGCGCGATGAACGCACCATCAGCACGAACCCGCTGGTCTGGCGTCGCGTAAAAGAATAAAGGCTTCAAGCAGCGGAATATCCGCCGGGGCCAGGTCGTAGGCGAACGCCTCTTCCGGCGTACACCATACCAGGGCGCTGTGGTAGTGCGCCGTCAGTTTTCCGCTAAACGCGGGAACGTGCCAGGCGTGCAGGTTGATTAACCGCTGCGACACCTCGCGCTGGTGGCTCGCGACGTATTGCGCGGGCTGCGCCTCAATACCCAACTCTTCACGCAGTTCGCGGATAAGGGCCTCGGGCTGGGTTTCTCCGGCTTCGACTTTCCCGCCCGCAAATTCCCACATGCCGGGCTGATCGGCATGGGCAGGGCGCTGTGCCAGTAAGATGTTGTCGTCTTTTTCGATGATGGCGGCAACGACATCGAGTGTTTTCAGCATGGTCGTCAATACTTGATAGCAAAAAAAGACATAGTATCGTGCCCTTTCAAAGAGTCCAGCCATCAGGAGAATCAGGTGAAAGAGACATCCACCTGGGTTAACCCCATCGAAACCCTTCCGTCCAGCCTAAAACCGATTGCCGCTATGCAGAAAAAACGCTTCGGCGCGGTGCTTAACCCTACGCGCTGGTGGGGGCGCATGCCGCGTCTGTTCTGGCTGGTGGCGCTGTTTGTGGGCTTTCTGGAGCGTCGTCAGGCGCGCCTCAGCCCCGCGTTGCGCTCGCTGCTGATGACGCGTGTCTCGCAGCTGTGCCACTGCGCATTCTGTATCGATGCCAACAGCCTGCGGCTGGCCGAGCGCTCGGGAACGCTGGATAAGGTCCAGGCCGTCAGCGGCTGGCACCAGAGCACGCTGTTCAGCGATGAAGAACGCGCCGCGCTGGCGTTTGCCGAGGCGGTCACCGCCACGCCGCCGCAGGTGGATGACGACATAAAAGCACGGCTCAAACGCCACTTTACCGATGACGCCATTACCGAAATGACGGCCCTGATTGCGTTTCAGAATCTCTCCGCGCGCTTTAACGCCGCGCTCGATATTCCCGCGCAGGGGCTTTGCGCCACGTTTAAAGAGAAACCCCATGCTTGATCGTCACCTGCACCCGCGCCTAAAGCCCGCCCTTAACCGCCTGGCATCCGTGCTGGATAAACCCGGCATTTCGCCGGATGGACTGACCCTCACCGGGTTTGCTATCGGCGTGCTTGCGCTGCCGTTTCTGGCGCTGGGCTGGTATCCGGCGGCGCTGATTGCGATTGTCCTGAACCGCCTGCTGGATGGTCTGGACGGCGCGCTCGCACGGCGCAGAGGCCTGACTGACGCGGGGGGCTTTCTCGATATCGCGCTCGACTTTCTGTTCTACGCCCTGGTGCCGTTTGGCTTTGCCCTGGCGACACCCGCAGAGAATGCGCTGGCCGCGGCCTGGCTGCTGTTTGCGTTTATCGGCACCGGCAGCAGCTTTCTGGCCTTTGCGGCGCTGGCGGCGAAGCATAACATCGATAACCCCGGCTATGCGCACAAGTCGTTTTACTACATCGGCGGGTTAACGGAGGGAACGGAGACCATCGCGCTGTTTGTGCTGTGCTGCCTGTTTCCGGCGCACTTCGCGCTGCTTGCGTGGGCGTTTGGCGCGCTGTGCTGGCTGACCACCACAACGCGCATCTGGAGCGGTTACGTGACGCTGAGGTCGCTCACCCCTTAGAGAGAACTTTCGGGCCCGCGTTCGCCGGTGGATACCGGGTTCTGCGGGTGGCTGCTCCATTCGTACCAGCCGCCGTCATAGACCGCGACGTTCTGCCAGCCCATGGCGCGTGCGTACATAAAGGTTTCCGACGCGCGCCAGCCGGTCCCGCAGTAAAACGCCACGTGCTGTTCCGGCAGAATATTCCAGGTCTTCCACATGGCGGCAATATCGTCGGCGCTGCGCATGGTGCCGTCCGGGTTATGGAAATCCTCCATGTGCGTGGCGTCGCTGCCCGCGTGGCCCCAGCGCGCCCCGGCAATTTCGCCTTTCGGCTTGATGTAGCTGTAGCCGCTGGTTTCACCGATAAACTCCGGCCACGAGCGGATGCTGACCAGCGAAGCATCCTTGCGGTGAAGCATGCCGCGCGCCTGCGCCATATCGACCATCAGCTGCGGCTGTCCGGGGATTGGTGCGCCGAATTCAGGCGCAGGCTTCACGTCTGCTGGCATCCCGCGCTCGACCGGCAGGTTTGCGTCGGACCATGCCTTCCAGCCGCCGTCGAGAATGCGGACATCCTTCACGCCCGCGTAGAGCATAATCTGCGCCACGCGCGCGGCGGCGTAGACGTCGCGACCGTACAGAATGACGGTGGTATCGTGGCGGATACCGTGCTTCGCCATCAGCGCCTTCAGCTTGTCGTCAGAAACCTTGTTCCACAGCGGCTCGCTCTCGACCTCGTTGGTGTCGATATAGCCTGCGCCCGGAATATGGCTGAGCAGGTAAAACTTCGGCGCGCCCCAGGCGGCTTCAATGACCTTCCAGTCGCCCGCAGGCGCGGCAGTTTCCGGCTTGCCCTGCTGCAGCCGGGAGATCCACTGCGGATAGACCAGCTGTTCAAAATGCGCCAGCCGCTGCAAACGGTCCGGAGCCTGCAGGGCATCGTTGAGAAGCGAGACATGAGAAAATCCGGCTTTCTCCAGACGGTTTTTTACCGCCCGGTTGTCTGCATCGTTACCGTACAGGGCGAGCGCTGAGGATGGCGTCAGCCGGTGCTGCTTCGCCCAGCCAGAGAGCTGTTCGTCGCTCATTGCGCTAAGCCAGCTGGCGGAGAGGTTTAGCGCGGCAGGTTCATGCCCGGAGGTTCCGCCGGGCCCTTGCGGCCAGCCGTTGTAATAGGCGCTGATACGGGTGTCGATCGCAGCGCCCTGTTGCGCTTGCAGCTGAGCCAGCGTAAGGGTATGGGGCATATCAGCCGCCAGAGAGGAAAATGAGGCGAGGCCGCAAAGCATGGCCAGCGCGGTCAGTTGAGAAACACGTTTCATCGAAAAACCTGACGTCAGTTAAAGAGGGGGGCATTGTCGTCTCTCCCGGAACGGAAAACATTGCGTTAGCACATTATTGCCAGCGAGAAACCGCAATCACCTCGCCGCCGGGCGGAATATCCTCCTCGTCATGCGTGACCAACACCGCTGGAATATTACGTGCACGGATGACGTCAAACACCCACGTCCGAAACGAGGCGCGAAGCGTTTTATCGAGACGGCTGAACGGTTCATCAAGCAGTAGCGCCTGCGGTTCGGCAAGCAGGGCGCGCAGCAGGCTTACCCTGGCGCGTTCTCCCCCCGAAAGCGTAGTAGGATCGCCGCCATAGTGGTTTTCAAGCCCGGCAGAGCGTAGCGCCTGCTCAACGGTTTCCCGGCGGGCGCGCCCGCTTACGCGCGAAGGGAGCGCGAGCATCAGGTTTTGCCCGACGCTGAAGTGATCGAACAGCAGGGCGTCCTGGAAGAGGATGCCGATCCCGCGCTTTTCTACCGGGAGCGTATCGCAGCGCCGGTTGTCCAGCCACAGTTCGCCCTGTGCCTGAAAGTCCGCGGAAAGTGCCCCCACCATCCAGGTGAAAAGCGTTGATTTTCCGCTGCCGGAGGGGCCCATCAGGGTAACGATCTGCCCTGCCTGAACGCTAAAGTTCACCCCGTGAAAGAGTGGCGTAATGGTCAGGTTTTTCACTTCCAGCATTAACGTAATCCTCGTCGATAACGGCCCGCGAGCCGGGAGAGCAGCGCGGCGACGGCAAATATAAACCCGGCGATCAGCAGCAGCCCCAGCGCCCGGTTAGCGAGTACGGGAACGCTGCCGCCGCTGCTCAATGCAACGGCCTCCGTCGTGAGGGTGGCGAAACGTCCTGCGCCGAGCCAGAGCGTGGGCATGTACTGCGCCATGCTCACCGAAAAACCGGTGGCAAAGGCCAGCAGGGCCGGGCGCACAAGCAGGGGGCATTTCAGCAGCCAGAACCGCTTAGCGCGTCGCCACCCGAGCGTTCTGGCGGTAAGGATAAGGCGCGGATCGAGCCTGCGCCAGGCCGGCTGCACGATCAGCAGCATCCAGGGAAACACCCACAGCAGGTGGCTCCAGAGGACGGCGATAAACTGCCCGTCAATGCCAAGCGCTAAGGCGACGGTATATTGCCCGGAGACCAGCGGCAGCGCGGGAAGGGCGAGCGGCAGCCAGACCCACAGCGCGCCGCGCGGTGGCCCCCACTCCAGCCAGACGAAGATCAGCCCAAGCGCCAGCAGGCTGGAAAGCAGGCCCAGCGCGAGGCTGGTGGTCACAAGGTCGTACGCGAAAGACGCCCGTCGCGCCAGGAAAAGCAGAATGACTGCACACATTATCCCGCATCCGGGCAGCAGCCAGGAGAGCGACTTTTCCGGGATCGCGACGGTTGAGCAACGACGGATGCCGGAAAGATTGGGTAACGTGCGCCGCCAGAGGCGCCACGCGCCGTAGCCCAGCGCGGCGAGCAGGGCCAGCAGCAGGAGCAAGAGAAGGCACAGCAACATCCCCTTTGCCTGCTGCTGCGCATCGCCCTGGCTGAGCCATTGCCACGCCAGCACCGCCAGCGTCGGGGGATTTCCCGGCCCAAGAATGAGGGATACATCCACAACCGAAAGTGACCAGGCGAGTACCGCCAGCATCACCGCGCCCAGCGCAGGGGCAACGGTAGGCAGCATCAGCCAGCACAGCCGCTGCAGGCGACCGTAGCCCAGGGTTTGTAATACCACGTTCTGTTGCCCCAGCCGCGTTTCGGGCAGCGCGGCGTAAATGGCCCACAGCACGAAGGCGCTCTCCTTGACGGCAAGCGTCAACCCGAGCCCGATGCCGTAGCGATCGAGCCGGGGCGAGCAGAAAGAGCAGATCTGATAAAGCACGCCGCCCTCGGCAAACATCAGCAGCGCGCTGGTGGCAAACGCGACGTGGGGAACGGCCAGCAGCCAGGGGAGATGGGTATGCAGGCGACGCCACCGTTCGCCTGGCCAGAGCGCGGCGATGCAGCCCAGGGCAATCACCAGCGCGCCCAGCGTTGCAATCAGCGTGGAGACCAGCGTAGCGGCGAGCGCCTGCGGCAGCTGCGGATCGTCAAACAGGGACTGCCAGTTCGCCAGCGAAAGCGCCGGCACCGCCAGCATGACGCCCGCAGGGAAAAGCGGCAGATAGATGGCCGCTATCGCTATGGCTATGAGCCAGCTCAGCGGGTGCCGTAGCGGCGAAGCCATTCCTGCTCCAGTGCGTTAACCCATGCGGCGTGGGGTTCAGGAAGAATGGCCGGTAGCCCGGCGGGCGTATGGGCGAGTAGCGCTTTCGCCTCATCTGCGGGCAGGGTGCGGGCGTCAATGATGCTCGGATCGCCCCAGACGGCAGGATCGGCCTTGCGGATCTGCGCCTGCGGCGAAAGCAGGAAATTGGCGACCACCTTCGCCCCCGCGCTGGCGCTGGCATTGGCCGGAATGGCGACGAAATGCACGTTGCCTATCATCCCGTCCTGAAAGCCAAAGCTGTAGCTATCGGCGGGCAGCTCACCGCTGGCGACCTTCTGCCGCGTGTGGGAGGGGTTAAACGTCAGGGACAGGTTCAGGCTTCCGCCGGCAAGCAGGGCATCCATCCGGGCGGGTGACGGTGGAAAGTCTTTGCCTTCTCGCCACAGCAGGGGATGCAGCGCGTCCAGATAGGCCCACAGCGGCCCGGTCACCTGCCCGAAGCTGTCATCGGGCGCTTTTTTTAGCGCAGCCGGCTGCGGAGTGAGCGTGATAAGCAGCTGCTCCAGGAATGCTGTCCCGGTAAAATCAGGCGGACGCGGGTAGCTCACCTTGCCGGGATGTTGCCGGGCGTAAGCCAACAGCGCCTGCGGATCGGCAGGCGGCGTCGGCGTGCTGGTTTCGCGGGCGATGAAGGTCAGCTGAGCGCCGCCCCACGGGGATTCTGCACCCTCGGTCGGGATAGCGAAATCTTCCGTGACCGGCTTACGCGTATCGACGTATCGCCAGTTGGGCAGCGCCTGCGCCCAGCCGGTTTGCAGCAGGTTCGACGCCTTCAGGGTACGGAAATTTTCGCCATTCACCCATAAAAGATCGACCGAACCGTTCTGGGTTTTCCCGGCAGCATGTTCTGTCTGGATGCGCTTAACGGCATCTGCGGCATCCGCCAGGTGAACGATCCTGAGATTGATGGCGTAGTGCGTTTTCACCTCGCCGCTAACCCAGTCGAGGTAGCTATTGACGGCCCGATCGCCGCCCCAGGCGTTAAACCACACGGTCTGGCCTTTGGCCTCTTGCTGAATGGATTGCCAGCTGTCTGCTGAAAATGCCGGAGTTGCCACCAGCAAAGCTGTCAAAAACATGCAAAAACGCACACGGCGCATAATGCCTCACTTATAGGAAGAAGGGATATAGCGGGAAAGCAGCCAGCGAATGACCAGAGGTAATAACCCCAACAGTGTAAAGGCGAATAGCATTCCCGGCGACAAAATATCACGCAGCGACGTCAGGTTTCCCAGCTCCCGCCCGGCGTTCAGAAAGATAATCGTTGCGGGTAACATGGCGATCTGGCTCACCCACCAGTAGCGGCGGACCCGAATGCGCGTCAGCCCCATCAGGAGATTCACCAGGAAAAACGGAAATGCGGGCATCAGGCGAAGGGCAAAAAGATAGCCTGCACCGTCGCGCGCCATGCCGGCGTTAACGGTAGTCATCTGCGATAAAAAGCGCTGCTGTACCCAGTCGCGCAGCAGATAACGGCTGGCGAGCATCGCCAGCGTCGCGCCAAGCGTAGAGGCGAAAGAGACAACGATTATGCCCTGCCACAGGCTGAAGAGCGCGCCGCCGAGCAGGGTGAGGATCGCGGCCCCGGGTATTGAGAGCGCAGAAACCACGACGTAGAGCGCAAAATAGAGAATCAGGCTTTGCAGCGGATGTTGTTCGACATGCGTCATTAACGCCAGATGATGCGTTTTTACCGCCTCCAGCGAGAGCGTGCCCGGTGGCAATAGCGTGAATGCCAGTAAAAATGCGCCCAGAAGGGCGCACAGGAAGAGTATTTTTTTTATGTTCACGCGGAATTACAGCTTGAATTTAGCCCACACCGGCGCGTGGTCGGACGGCTTTTCCATACTGCGAATAGCGTAGTCGATCCCGGTTTCGACGCAGCGTTCTGCCAGCGGCGCGCTTGCCAGCAGCAGGTCGATGCGCAGGCCGCGGTTGTCGTCAAAGCCTTTTGAACGGTAGTCAAACCACGAGAAGCGATCCTGCGTTTCAGGGTTCGCGCTACGGAAGGTATCCACCAGGCCCCAGTCCAGCAGGCGCTGCATCCACTCGCGCTCTTCCGGCAGGAAGGAACATTTCCCGGTGCGCAGCCAGCGTTTGCGACTGTCTTCACCAATGCCGATATCCAGATCGGTCGGGCTGATGTTCACGTCGCCCATGATCAGCACCGGGTTCTCTTTCTTTAATTCCGTTGTCAGGTAGTTCTGCAGATCCTGATAAAACTTCGCTTTAGCCGGGAATTTGGTCGGATGGTCGCGGCTTTCACCCTGTGGAAAATACCCGTTGATCACGGTGATATTGCCCAGCGGAGAAGGGATCTCGGCCATGATGATGCGGCGCTGGGCCTCTTCATCATCGCCCGGAAAACCGCGACGAACCGACACCGGCGTCTCTTTGGTCAACAGCGCAACGCCATAGTGACCTTTCTGACCGTGGTAAAAGACGTTGTAACCGAGCTTTGCCACCTCTTCGAGAGGGAACATGTCGTCGTGAACCTTTGTCTCCTGCAGGCCAATCACATCGGGCTGATGTTGCTCAACAATCGCTTCAAGCTGGTGAGGGCGGGCACGCAGGCCGTTGATATTAAAAGAGACAAATTTCATAGTCGCTGCCAATGCAAGGTGAATAGTGCATGGATGGTAGCAGAAATTATCCCGTCTGTTATCCGCTTCATCCAATTACTGCGACAGATAATGCCGTTGGTGCAATATTTGCACCATTCTGACGCGCATCGCCCCCGGATGGGGCGTAAACGACCGATAAATTTCGCGAGCGATCACAATTCCAGAATTATATTTGGCCTGTGCATAGTCTTTCTGATTTTCATGCGGCAAAGCGCCGCTTACCGTAAAAATATTCACTTTTTATGCAATAACAGTGAATAACTCCATATCGTAACCTGTTGATATTCTGTCGCCCATCCCCGTTTATGCATTTTTATCGCTGGCTGGCACGAAGCGTGCAATCTACATTCACAGTGCAAACACTCAATTATTTAACATTTAAACAACCTTTTATTTACCGGATGAGGTCGCTATGTCTCTGTCAATTACGCGTGAAAATTTCGATGAATGGATGATGCCGGTTTACGCACCTGCGGCTTTTATTCCGGTTCGTGGTGAAGGCTCGCGCCTGTGGGATCAGCAGGGCAAAGAGTATATCGACTTTGCGGGCGGGATTGCGGTTAACGCGCTGGGGCACGCTAACCCGGCGCTGCGTCAGGCGCTGAATGACCAGGCGGCGAAGTTCTGGCATACCGGCAACGGCTATACCAACGAACCGGCGCTGCGTCTGGCCAAAAAACTGATCGACGCGACGTTTGCCGAAAAGGTCTTTTTCTGTAACTCGGGGGCGGAAGCCAACGAAGCGGCGCTGAAGCTGGCGCGCAAATATGCGCACGATAAATTTGGCACACACAAGAGCGGCATCGTGGCGTTCAAAAACGCCTTCCACGGGCGCACGCTGTTTACCGTGAGCGCGGGCGGTCAGCCTTCCTACTCGCAGGATTTCGCCCCGCTGCCGCCGGATATCCGCCACGCCATCTATAACGATTTGCAGTCCGCCAGCGAGCTGATTGACGACACCACCTGCGCGGTGATCGTTGAGCCGATGCAGGGCGAGGGCGGCGTGCTTCCTGCACAAAAAGCCTTCCTGCAGGGGCTGCGCGATCTGTGCGATCGCCATGATGCGGTGCTGATTTTCGATGAAGTGCAGACCGGCGTGGGCCGCACCGGCGAGCTGTACGCCTACATGCACTACGGCGTGACGCCGGACGTGCTGTCGACCGCTAAAGCGCTGGGCGGCGGCTTCCCGATTGGGGCGATGCTGACCACGGATAAATTCGCCAGCGTGATGACCGTGGGCACCCACGGCACCACCTACGGCGGCAACCCGCTGGCCTCCGCCGTGGCCGGGCAGGTGCTCGATATCATCAATACGCCGGAAGTCCTGAACGGCGTGAAGCAGCGCCACGACTGGTTTGTTGAGCGCCTGAACGCCATTAACGGCAAGACGGGGCTGTTCAAAGAGATCCGCGGTCTTGGGCTGTTGATTGGCTGCGAGCTGGCGCCTGAGTTTGCCGGAAAAGCTAAACTTATTTCACAGGAAGCCGCAAAAATGGGCGTGATGGTGCTGATTGCCGGTGCCAACGTGGTGCGTTTTGCCCCTGCGCTGATCGTGAGCGAAGAAGAGGTCAGAACCGGATTAGACCGTTTTGCGCTGGCCTGCGAACAGGTGAAGTCCGGGGTGTCATCATGATGGTTATCCGTCCCGTTGAGCGCGGCGATCTCGCCGGGCTCATGCAGCTTGCCGGAAAGACGGGAGGCGGGCTGACCTCGCTTCCTGCCGATGAAACCACGCTGTCGGCGCGCATTGAGCGCGCCCTGCAGACCTGGCAGGGGACGTTGCCAAAAAGCGAGCAGGGATACGTGTTCGTGCTGGAAGAGACTGATACCGGCACCGTGGCCGGGATCTGCGCCATTGAAGTGGCCGTAGGGCTGAACGACCCGTGGTACAACTACCGCGTCGGCACCATGGTTCACGCCTCGAAAGAGCTAAACGTCTATAACGCGCTGCCAACCCTTTTTCTCTGTAACGACCATACCGGCGCCAGCGAGCTGTGCACGCTGTTCCTCGACCCGGCGTGGCGCAAGGAGGGCAACGGCTATCTGCTCTCCAAATCGCGCTTTATGTTTATGGCCGCCTTCCGCGACCGCTTTAATGAAAAAGTCGTTGCCGAGATGCGCGGCGTGATCGATGAGACGGGTTACTCCCCGTTCTGGGAAAGCCTGGGCGAGCGCTTCTTCTCCATGGAGTTCAGCCGGGCGGACTATCTCTGCGGTACCGGACAAAAAGCCTTTATCGCCGAGCTGATGCCGAAACATCCTATCTATACCCATTTCCTCACCCCGGAAGCGCAGGCGGTAATTGGCGAAGTCCATCCGCAAACTGCGCCAGCCCGCGCTGTGCTGGAAAAAGAGGGGTTCCGCTACCGTAACTACGTCGACATTTTTGACGGCGGCCCAACGCTTGAGTGTGACATTGACCGCGTGCGCGCCATCCGCAAGAGCCGTCTGGTGAGCGTGTCTGAAGGACAGCCCGCGCCGGGCGAGTGGCCAGCGTGCCTGGTCTCTAACGAACATTATGACAATTTCCGCGCCATGCTGGTGCGGACCAACCCAAAATGCGAGCGCCTGGTCCTGACCGCGGCGCAGCTGGACGCCCTGAAATGTAACGCCGGCGACATGGTTCGCCTGGTGCGACTCTGCCCCGAGGAGAAAACAGCATGACTTTATGGATTAACGGTGACTGGGTTACGGGCGAAGGCGAGCCGCGGGTAAAAACCAATCCGGTGGGTAAAGAGGTGCTCTGGAAGGGAAGTGACGCCAGCGTCGCGCAGGTAGAACAGGCCTGCCATGCCGCTCGCCGCGCTTTTCCTGCCTGGGCGAAACAGCCGTTCTCCGCTCGCCAGGCGATTGTCGAAAAATTTGCCGGACTGCTGGAGGCGAATAAAGCCGAGCTCACGCGCATCATTGCCTCCGAAACCAGCAAGCCGCGCTGGGAAGCCACCACAGAAGTAACGGCGATGATCAATAAAATCGCCATTTCGGTGAAGGCCTACCATACCCGCACCGGGGAACAGCTGACCGAGATGCCGGACGGCGCGGCGACGCTGCGCCACCGTCCGCACGGCGTGCTGGCGGTGTTTGGCCCGTATAACTTCCCCGGCCACCTGCCGAATGGGCACATTGTGCCCGCGCTGCTGGCGGGGAATACCGTTATTTTCAAACCGAGCGAGCTAACGCCTCTCACGGGTGAAGCGGTGGTAAAACTTTGGGAGCAGGCGGGCCTGCCGCCGGGCGTGCTGAACCTGGTGCAGGGCGGTCGTGAAACCGGGCAGGCGCTGAGCGCGCTGAACGATATCGACGGCCTGCTGTTTACCGGCAGCGCCGGTACGGGCTACCAGTTGCATCGCCAGCTGGCGGGGCAGCCGGAAAAAATCCTGGCGCTCGAAATGGGCGGCAACAATCCGCTGATTGTGGAAGATCCCGATGATATCGACGCCGCCGTGCATCTGACCATTCAGTCGGCCTTTATTACCGCCGGACAGCGCTGCACCTGCGCCCGCCGCCTGCTGGTGAAGCGCGGCGCACAGGGGGATGCGTTCCTGAAGCGTCTGTTAGAGGTGAGCGCGCGGCTGGTACCGGCAAAATGGGATGCCGATCCGCAGCCGTTTATCGGCGGACTGATCTCCGAGCAGGCGGCGCTGAACGTGCTGAAGGCCTGGCAGGAGCACGTTGCGCGCGGGGCGAAAACCCTGCTGGAGCCAAAGCAGGTGCAGGCGGGTACGTCGCTGCTGACGCCGGGCATTATTGAAATGAGCGCGGCAGGCAACGTGCCGGATGAAGAGGTCTTCGGCCCGCTGCTGTGCGTCTGGCGCTACGACGATTTTGATGCGGCTATTGCGATGGCGAATAACACCCGCTACGGCCTGTCGAGCGGGCTGATTTCGCCTCATCGCGAGAAGTTTGAGCAACTCCTGCTGGAAGCGCGCGCCGGGATTGTGAACTGGAATAAACCGCTGACCGGCGCGGCGAGCACCGCGCCGTTCGGCGGCGTGGGCGCATCGGGGAACCACCGCGCCAGCGCGTGGTATGCGGCAGATTACTGCGCGTGGCCGATGGCGAGCCTGGAAACCCCGGCGCTGACGCTGCCGGAAACGCTCAATCCGGGGCTGGATTTTACCAGGGGAGACGCCCATGAAAGCGCGTGAGGTTAACTTTGACGGGCTGGTGGGGCTGACGCACCACTACGCCGGTCTGTCGTTTGGTAATGAAGCCTCGACGAAGCACCGCTTTCAGGTCTCGAACCCAAAGCTGGCGGCAAAGCAGGGGCTGCTGAAAATGAAGGCGCTGTCGGATGCCGGCTTCCCGCAGGCGGTGATCCCGCCGCAGGAGCGCCCGAACGTCGCCGTGCTGCGCCAGCTCGGTTTTAGCGGTACGGATGAGCAGGTGGTGGAAAAAGCGGGTACGCAGACGCCGCACCTGCTTTCGGCGGCCAGTTCCGCCTCCTCGATGTGGGTAGCAAACGCGGCAACCGTCGCGCCGTCAGCGGATACGCTGGATGGCAAGGTCCATCTGACCGTCGCGAACCTGAACAACAAATTCCACCGCGCCACCGAAGCCGAAACCACCGAGCGCGTCCTGCGCGCCATTTTCCAGAATGACGCCCGTTTCGAGGTGCATCAGGCCCTGCCGCAGGTGGCGATGTTTGGCGACGAAGGGGCGGCCAACCACAACCGGCTGGGCGGTGATTATGGCGATCCTGCCGTGCAGCTGTTTATCTACGGGCGGGAAGAGGGCGGTCACAACGCGCCCACGCGCTATCCTGCACGCCAGACGCTGGCGGCGAGCCAGGCGGTAGCCCGACTAAACCAGGTTAATCCTTCCCAGGTGGTTTTTGCCCAGCAAAACCCGCAGGTGATCGACCAGGGCGTATTCCATAACGACGTGATTGCTGTCTCCAACCGGCAGGTGCTGTTCTGTCATGAACAGGCGTTTGCGCATCAGGAGAGGCTGCTTGCCACACTGCATGAGCGCGTACCCGGTTTTACGGCGATTCAGGTACCCACACAGGCGGTGAGCGTACAGGATGCGGTAGAAACCTACCTCTTCAACAGCCAGCTGCTGAGCCGTGACGATGGCAGCATGATGCTGGTGCTGCCGCAGGAGTCCCGTAATCATCAGGGCGTGTGGCGTTATTTGAGCGAACTGGTCCAAGCCGATAACCCGATTGATGAGCTGCGCGTCTTTGATCTGCGTGAAAGCATGGCCAACGGCGGCGGGCCAGCCTGTTTACGTCTGCGCGTGGTGTTGACGCAGGACGAAATGCAGGCGGTAAACCCGGCGGTCATGATGAACGATACGCTCTTTGCGCGGCTGAACGACTGGGTCGATCGCTACTATCGGGATCGCTTAACCCAGGCCGATCTGGTTGACCCGCAGCTTCTGCGTGAAGGACGCGAGGCACTGGATGCGTTAAGCACGATCCTGCAGCTGGGATCGGTTTATCCGTTCCAGCGCTAAGGAGAGAAAATGGAAAATTTACTGGCGCTGACGCTGGCGGATAACGCCCCTGAACAGCGCGAGGGCGACGGCCCCTCGTTCCACTGGCGGTGGCTGGGGCGCGGCGTACTCGAGCTGACGCCGTTTACGGCAACCGGGATGTCGCTCCTGCTCTCTACCGGCATTCACGGCAACGAAACGGCCCCCGTGGAAATTGTCGACCTGCTGCTGCGGGCGCTGTATCGCGAGGATATCGCACTGCGGTGCAGGGTGCTGGTGGTGCTGGGGAATCCGCCCGCGCTGGCGCAGAACAAACGCTACCTGACGAGCGACATTAACCGAATGTTCGGCGGTCGCTGGGCGCAGTTCCCGGAATGTGAGGAAACGGCGCGGGCGCGCTGGCTGGAAAGCGCGGTGGAAACGTTTTTTGATGCTGCGGGTAAAAGCCGCTGGCATCTGGATCTGCATACGGCGATCCGCGCCTCTTACCACGTGCGCTTCGGCGTGCTGCCGCAGCGTAATCAGCCGTGGGACGAAGATTTTCTGACCTGGCTCGGCGATGCGGGACTGGAGGCGCTGGTATTTCATCAGGCGCCCGGCGGCACGTTTACCCATTTTACCTGTGAAAATTTTGGGGCATTAGCCTGCACGCTGGAGCTGGGAAAAGCGCTGCCGTTCGGACAGAACGATCTCGCGCGCTTTGCGCCGACGCACGCTGCGCTTCGAGCCCTGCTGGCGGACACGACGTCAGACTACGCCCATGGGGCCGTCGAGCGTTATCGGGTTGTGCAGCAGATCACGCGACGCAGCGATGCGTTTCGCCTACACATGGCGGCGCACACGCTAAACTTCACGCCGTTTCGTCAGGGGGTATTGCTGGCGGAAGATGGGGAGGAGCGTTACGAGGTGCAGAAAACCACGGAATATGTTCTTTTCCCCAACCCGTCGGTGGCATTTGGCCTGCGGGCGGGGCTGATGCTGGAAAAAATGTGATGACAGCATCCCCTTTCGATACCTGAGAGGGGATGCCGGTAAATTATTTTCTTAGCGATTAGCGCGGTTACGCTTCTTTTGCAGAATATTCCTGGTTAACTGCTTTATTATTAAACGCCACCTGGTTATACTTCTTCATAATCTCTTTAAAATCATCTTGTTGTATATTCTTGTTTCAACTCTCCACGTTTTTTCCTTAATTTCTCCACATTTGGCGAAAATGTGTTTTTTACACTTTCATTGTTTTACCGTTGCTCTGACTAATTGACGATAAACCCCGTAAAGTTAATATCGTCAACACGGCATAGCGCCGAAGAATAACTGAAAGTAAGGAAATACATTATGCGTAAATTAACTGCACTGTTTGTTGCTTCTACCCTGGCTCTGGGCGCTACCGGCATGGCGTTCGCCGCAGATACCGCAACCACGACTGCCGCGCCTGCTGAAGGCAAAATGATGATGCATCATAAAGGCAAGCCGGGTATGCATCACGACATGATGTTCAAAGACCTGAACCTCACCGATGCGCAGAAGCAGCAGGTTCGCGACATCATGAAAAGCCAGCGCGACCAGATGAAGCGTCCACCGCTGGAAGAACGCCGCGCGATGCATGACATCATCGCCAGCGACAGCTTCGATAAAGCGAAGGCTGAAGCGCAGATCGACAAAATGGCCGAGCAGCATAAAGCCGGTATGCTGGCCCGTATGGAAACCCAGAATAAGATCTACAACATTCTGACCACGGAACAGAAAAAACAGTTTAATGCCAATTTTGAGAAGCGTCTGACAGAACGTCCGGCGCCGGAAGGTAAAATGCCAGCACCAGCCGAATAATCGGTTCACGCTCTTAAGACCGCCGGGATCCTGTTCACATAAGCGAAAACGCTGTGGACAGGACCGGCGGTTTTTCTTTCATCCCCCCTTGTATGCCGCCGCCAGCGCGGTATTCTCCTGTGGTCGCTTCAGAGAATGTTTAGCAGAGTCAGGCGGTTATATTTTTTTCAACGCCCTGCTAAGGCCTGCCCGTTCTGCTGCCGATAATACGTCTGAGATTACCTAACCATAACAATCGAGACTGCAGCGGTGCGATCCCGTTGCTCTGGCGCCTGTTGCGCCCTTCAGGAGTGATGATGGAGTTCTTTGATATCCGTAAAATGCCGGTCAGCCTCTGGCGCAACGGCGCTGGCGAGACGCGCGAAATTTGTTGTTTTCCTCCGGCGACGCGCGATTTTTCCTGGCGCGCCAGTATTGCTTCCATCGCCAGCAACGGTGAATTCTCGTCTTTCCCGGGCGTAGACCGGGTGATTACGCTGCTGGAAGGGGGCGAGGTGACGCTGGATGCGGGTAAAACGTTTTGCCATACCCTGAAGCACCATCAGCCTTACAGTTTTACTGGCGAAGTGCCGGTAAAAGCGCTGCTTACCGATGGAAAAATGTCGATGGATTTCAACGTGATGACCCGACGCGAGCACTGTCAGGCAAAGGTTCGGGTGGCGGATCGAACCTTTACCACCTTTGGCTCGCGCGGCGGTGTGGTTTACGTCCTGAGCGGCGCGTGGCAGCTCGGTGAAAAACTGCTGACGGCCGATCAGGGAGCCTGCTGGGAAGAGGGAACCCACACCCTTCGCTTGCTGGAAAGCGTGGGTACCCTGCTATTTGGCGAAATTAAGTGGCTGCCGGGTCACTGAGTGGAATGATTTCGTACTCGCCGGTTAACAGAGGCTTACAGAGTATTTTATAGCCGTCCTGATCGAATCCGGCGGGTGCGCGCAGCAGGCTGGCGGCATCGTCTATGCGATCAACCGCCCCCAGCCAGAGCCAGTTATGGATAATATGATAGTGCGTCATTCCCTCTCTGCTCTCTTTCAGCGCCACGGCGCTTTCCCACGGCCAGCAGTTGACGCTGATGGAGGCCAGCCCGGCCAGAAGTCGCGCATGGTGCGCGTCGATACTCTCTTTCCCGCAGCATGCTCCGGCGCAGCGCTTCAGCGCCGAGCGGAAACAGGCGCGTCCGCGCGTTGTGGCCTCAAGCCCCAGCTGGGTATAGCAAAGCTGTAATTCGTCAGCCAGCGTTTGTAACGTCTGCAGCGCGGCGCGCTTGTTGGCAAACAGGCCGTACAGATTGGGTTCACGAGAAAAATCGACTTCGCGCGCGTAGACCACCTGAGGCTTACCGGCGTTAATCTGCAGCGAGCAGAGCTGGCGGTTACGGCGTAAGCGCTTATTGAACAGCGGCTGCTGTTCTTTGATCAGCCGGGCTTCCAGCAGCAGCGCGCCCAGCTCGCCCGCGGTCTGAATCCAGGTGATTCGCCGGGACTGGCGCAGCATGGCCGCTTCGTCAGGGGTTCGCAGGTGGGATAACACCCGGCTGCGGATATTGACGCTTTTGCCGATATAGAGCGGCATGGTGTCGCTCTCGCCGTGAAAGAAGTAGACGCCAGGCTGCTTAGGCAGAGCTTCAAGCCAGGGGCGAAGATGTTCGGGATATTCATAAATGGCCGCCGCTTCAAACTCCAGACGCGGGGCGGATTGACGCCTGCTCACATAGTGCTCCATGTACTGTTCAGACATACAGTGTAGCAGGTGTGCGTTGGTTAAAAAAGAGCCGGGTGGCGGCTGCCCCTCACCCTAACCCTCTCCCCATAGGGGAGAGGGGATTGTCCACTGCTCTCATAAATTTGTGGAGATGCGTTTATTTCCAAAAATCGTCAAACACCGTAATGGGCGTGTGGCGCTTGTGCTCGGTTTTCAGATACCAGCCTTCGATAATTTTGGCGGTACCCTCATCCAGCTGTTTGCCTTCCAGATAATCATCGATATTCTCGTAGGTGACGCCCAGCGCGGCTTCATCCGGCAGGGAAGGGCGATCGTCTTCAAGATCGGCGGTCGGCGCTTTCTTATAGAGATGCTCAGGGCAACCCAGCGCCGCCAGAAGCTGTTTCCCCTGGCGCTTATTCAGGCGGAACAGGGGGTTAATGTCGGTGCCACCGTCGCCATATTTGGTGAAAAATCCGGTGAGGGCCTCAGCTGCATGATCGGTACCCACCACCACGCCCTTGGTCATCCCGGCAATGCTGTACTGCGCCTTCATGCGCTCGCGCGCTTTTTCATTGCCACGGACGAAATCGCTCAGTTCAATACCGGCTTCGCGCAGGGCCTGTTCGCTCGCCAGAACCGCACCTTTAATATTGACGGTAAGCACGCGGTCAGGCTGGATAAAGGCGATGGCGTCCTGGCAATCCTGTTCATCCGCCTGCACGCCGTAAGGTAGGCGCACGGCGATAAACTGCAGCGCGGCGTCGCCGGTCTCGTCACGTAATTCGGTAATAGCCATCTGGCTAAGCTTGCCGGCCAGCGTGGAATCCTGACCGCCGCTGATGCCCAGCACCAGCGTCTTAAGGAAAGGATTTGTTTTTAGGTAGGATTTTAGAAAATCAACGCTTCGGCGGATCTCTTCATTTGCGTCTATCGCGGGCTTCGCGCCCAGCGCCTGAATAATCTCGTGTTGCAGAGCCATTACGCCCTCCATATGCAGAATCAAACAAAACGTGTCATCTCTTAAAACTAACCCGTTGGGGGGAAAACGACAAGGATCACAGTTTCGTGTGCGCTTATTTACGCCAATAAAGCAGCTTATCGTTGTTTTATTAGAATTTTCCGAAATTCGTCTGGCGGAACTCGCAAAGTTGAACAATAGTATTTTTTATCCCATGCTTAGATAACACGCTGATAAACAAGAGGACGGAATATGAACAAGAACGTAGCAGGAATTTTAAGCGCAGCGGCGGTACTGACTATGCTGGCAGGGTGTACGGCTTACGATCGCACCAAGGATCAGTTCACACAGCCAGTGGTTAAAGACGTCAAGAAAGGCATGACCCGTTCGCAGGTTGCTGCGATTGCCGGTAAACCTTCTTCCGAAGTGACCATGATTCATGCCAAAGGCACCTGCCAGACCTATATCCTGGGTCAACGTGATGGTAAGGCAGAGACTTACTTTGTGGCACTGGATGACACGGGACACGTGATCAACTCCGGCTACCAGACCTGTGCCGAGTACGATACCGATCCACAGGCACCTAAAGCACAGTAACCGTGCTTGCCTGAGCAGATGAAAAAACCGGCCCGAGCGCCGGTTTTTTTATGCCTGCCTGAATCTTATTTCTTTGCGCGAATTATTTGCCCGAAATGTGAAGGTAGTCAACAAGCCAGGTCAATGAGAGACAATTTGCGTCTGTTCAGAATTATCCCCTCCTTGTACCATTGCGTATACTCACTTCAACGACAAACAATGTTAAGCAAACTGCCCGTCAGCCGGGATAGCAAGTCGAGTGATAGCGCGACGGCGGGTGGTCATACAAGAGGGAAGTTACTATGGAAAAGAAACATATTTATCTGTTCTGTTCTGCGGGCATGTCAACCTCACTGTTGGTTTCCAAGATGCGTGCGCAGGCCGAAAAGTATGAAGTCCCTGTGGTGATTGAAGCGTTTCCTGAGACGCTGGCGGGCGAAAAGGGCCAGACGGCCGATGTCGTATTGTTAGGGCCGCAGATCGCTTACATGTTGCCAGAAATTCAACGTCTGTTACCGAATAAACCGGTCGAAGTGATCGACTCGGCGCTGTACGGCAAGATCGATGGTTTAGGTGTATTGAAAGCTGCTGTCGCAGCAATTAAAAAAGCTGCTAATTAATTTTTTATTTTTCCCGTCAAAGAGTTATTTCACACACAATACGCCGTAACCTGAGTTGCGGCTTTTAAGGGTATTTTCCTATGAGTAAAGTCATCGCTTCACTTGAAAAGGTACTCCTTCCTTTTGCTGTTAAAATAGGAAAGCAGCCTCACGTTAATGCCATCAAAAACGGCTTTATTAAATTAATGCCGTTAACGCTGGCCGGGGCAATGTTCGTTTTAATTAACAACGTTTTTCTGAGCTTTGGTGAAGGTTCCTTCTTTTATTCATTAGGAATTCGGTTAGACGCTTCCACTATTGAAACCCTTAACGGTCTTAAAGCCATCGGCGGCAATGTATACAACGGTACGTTGGGGATTATGTCGCTGATGGCGCCTTTCTTTATCGGGATGGCGCTGGCAGAAGAACGTAAAGTGGACCCGCTGGCTGCGGGATTATTATCCGTGGCCGCTTTTATGACCGTGACGCCTTATAGCGTCGGTGAAGCGTATGCTGTCGGCGCCAACTGGTTGGGTGGAGCAAACATTATTTCCGGTATTGTTATCGGGTTAGTGGTTGCTGAAATGTTTACCTTTATTATTCGCCGCAACTGGGTTATCCGCCTGCCGGATAGCGTACCGGCGTCCGTTTCTCGTTCATTTTCCGCGTTGATTCCAGGCTTCATCATTCTTTCCATCATGGGGATTATTGCCTGGGCGCTCTCTCACTGGGGTACTAACTTCCACCAGATCATTATGGACTCCATCTCTACGCCGCTGGCGTCGATGGGGGGCGTGGTCGGGTGGGCGTATGTCATCTTTACCTCCCTGCTGTGGTTCTTCGGCGTGCATGGTTCACTGGCACTGGCGGCGCTGGACAGCGGTATCATGACCCCGTGGGCACTGGAAAACGTTGCGCTCTACCAGCAGTATGGCTCCGTTGATGCGGCGCTGGCAGCCGGTAAAACCTTCCATGTGTGGGCGAAGCCGATGCTTGACTCCTATATCTTCCTGGGCGGTACCGGGGCGACGCTGGGTCTGATCATCGCGGTCTTTATTGTTTCTCGTCGCGCTGACCACCGTCAGGTGGCGAAGCTGGCGCTGCCGTCGGGCATCTTCCAGATTAACGAACCGATTCTGTTTGGTCTGCCAATCATCATGAACCCGGTCATGTTCATTCCATTTATCCTGGTTCAGCCGCTGCTGGCGGCGATTACCCTGACCGCGTACTACCTGGGCATTATTCCGCCGGTGACTAACATTGCACCCTGGACAATGCCGGCCGGTCTGGGGGCGTTCTTTAACACCAACGGTAGCGTAGCCGCCTTCCTGCTGGCGATATTCAACCTCGGGATTGCAACGCTGCTCTACATGCCGTTCGTGGCGATTGCGAACAAAGCGGCAACGGTTATCGATGAAGAAGAGAGCGAAGAGGATATCGCCCTCGCACTGAAATTCTAAATTGCACGGCGCGGGGCAGCCCGCGCCGGCCAAAAGGAGCGTAAAGATGTTAGATCTGGACAGTATCGTCGCAGAAGAGACGGAAGAGAACGACCTGGAAGAGGTGGTGATGGGGCTTATCATCAACTCCGGACAGGCCCGCAGCCTGGCCTATGCCGCGCTGAAGCAGGCCAAACAGGGTGATTTCGCCGCTGCGAAAACCATGATGGATCAGTCCCGCACCGCGCTGAACGAAGCGCACCTGGTACAGACTAAGCTGATTGAAGGTGACCAGGGTGAAGGGAAGATGAAGGTAAGCCTGGTGCTGGTGCATGCCCAGGATCACCTGATGACCTCGATGCTGGCACGCGAGCTGGTGGCAGAGCTTATCGAGCTTCACGAGAAAATGCAGTAACTCAGATTCAGCAGCAGGAGGTCAGCACGATGGAAATTAAAACCGCACTTGAGCAGCAGCTGTTTAATGGCAAAAATTTTCACGTGGTTATTTACAACAAGACGGAGAGCGCCAGCGGTCTGCACCAGCATGACTACTACGAGTTCACGATTGTTCTGACCGGCCGCTACTACCAGGAGATTAACGGCAAGCGCGTCCTGCTGGAGCGCGGTGATTTTGTCTTCCTGCCGATGGGGTCCTATCACCAGAGCTTTTACGAATTTGGCGCCACGCGCATTCTTAACGTTGGCGTCAGTAAACGCTTCTTTGAGAAGCACTACCTGCCGCTGGTACCGTTCTGCTTTGTGGCGTCTCAGGTGTATCGCGTCAAAAACGAGTTTATGACCTGGATCGAAACGGTGATTGCCTCGCTTAACTTTCGCGATAATGAATTCGATGAATTTATTGAAACCGTGACGTTCTACGTGATGAACCGTCTTCGCCATCATCGCGAAGAGCAGCAGGTGAGCGATGATATTCCTCAATGGCTGCGAGGTACCGTTGAAATGATGCATGACAAATGCCAGTTCAGCGATAATGCGCTGGAAAATATGGTGGCACTCTCCGGTAAATCACAGGAATATCTCACCCGCGCGACTCAACGCTATTACCGTAAAACGCCTGTGCAAATTATTAATGAGATCCGCATTAACTTTGCTAAAAAACAGCTGGAAATTACGAACTACTCTGTAACGGATATTGCTTACGAGTCGGGTTACAGCAGCCCCAGCCTGTTTATTAAGACCTTTAAGAAATTTACCTCATTCACACCGAACAGTTACCGGAAGAATTTAACGGTAATTAATTAACTTTCGGCGGATGACCCGCCACAAATATTGACGTAATTGCTTGCCCAAATAGCGGGAAGAGAACGCTACACTTTGCAGGCGGTTAACCTGATACGCTAAGGGAGATATTTATGCAACAGAAATTAAAAGTCGTAACCATTGGCGGCGGCAGCAGCTATACCCCGGAATTACTGGAAGGTTTTCTGAAACGTTATCATGAATTGCCGGTCAGCGAACTATGGCTGGTGGACGTGGAGGAAGGCCAGGAGAAGCTGAATATTATCTTCGATCTTTGCCAGCGTATGGTTGCAAAAGCCGGCGTGCCGTTAACCGTGCACAAAACGCTGGATCGCCGCCTGGCGCTGAAGGATGCCGATTTCGTCACCACGCAGCTGCGCGTTGGCCAGCTGAAAGCGCGTGAACTCGACGAGCGTATTCCGCTGAGCCACGGCTATCTGGGCCAGGAAACCAACGGCGCGGGCGGCCTGTTTAAAGGTTTGCGTACCATTCCGGTCATTTTTGACATCATCAAGGACGTGGAGGAGATTTGCCCGAACGCGTGGGTGATTAACTTCACCAACCCGGCCGGGATGGTCACCGAGGCGGTTTACCGTCATACCGGTTTTAAACGCTTCATCGGGGTATGCAATATTCCGATCGGCATGAAGATGTTCATCCGCGACGTGCTGGAGCTGAAGGATAACGACGAACTCTCCATCGACCTGTTCGGCCTCAACCACATGGTATTTATCAAAGATGTGATTGTGAACGGTAAATCGCGCTTTGACGAGCTACTCGACGGCGTTGCGTCTGGCCGCCTGACCGCTGCGTCGGTGAAAAATATCTTTGACCTGCCGTTCAGTGAAGGGCTGATCCGCTCCCTGAACCTGCTGCCATGCTCGTATCTGCTTTACTACTTCAAGCAGAAAGAGATGCTGGCGATTGAAATGGGCGAGTACTATAAGGGCGGCGCGCGCGCGCAGGTGGTGCAGAAGGTTGAAAAACAGCTCTTTGATTTGTATAAAGATCCAAACCTGAACGTCAAACCAAAAGAGCTGGAGCAGCGCGGCGGGGCGTACTATTCGGACGCGGCGTGCGAAGTGATTAACGCTATTTACAACGACAAGCAGGCCGAGCACTACGTCAACGTGCCGCATCACGGGCACATCGACAATATTCCGGCGGACTGGGCCGTTGAGATGACCTGCATTCTGGGCCGCGATGGCGCAAAACCGCACCCGCGCATTACGCATTTTGATGACAAAGTGATGGGCCTGATCCACACCATCAAAGGCTTTGAAGTGGCGGCAAGCAACGCGGCGCTGAGCGGCGAGCTGAATGACGTGCTTCTCGCCCTGAACCTCAGCCCGCTGGTGCATTCCGATCGTGATGCAGAACGGCTGGCGAGCGAGATGATTCTGGCGCACGAAAAGTGGCTGCCGAACTTTGCCGCAACGGTTGAGACGCTGAAGTTCAAACAGCATTAAGAGGACGCGCGATGGAAAACCTGCTGATCGTAAATGCCGATGATTTTGGCCTGTCGAAGGGGCAGAACTACGGCATCATTGAAGCCTGCCGTCGGGGCGTGGTGACGTCAACAACGGCACTGATTAACGGTGAAGCCATTGAACATGCCGCGCAATTGAGCCAGGAAGTGCCTGCGCTGGGCGTGGGGATGCACTTTGTGCTCACGCTTGGTGTGCCGCTTTCCTCAATGCCCGGCCTGACGCGCGACGGCCAGCTGGGGAAATGGATTTGGGAACAGGCAGAGCAGGACGCGCTGCCGCTCGACGAGATCGCCCGCGAGCTGGACTGTCAGTTCAACCGCTTTGTGGATGTTTTTGGTCGTGAGCCTACGCATATCGACAGCCATCACCATGTGCATATGATCCCGGCGATTTTCCCGATTGTCGCGGAATTTGCAAAGCGTAAAGGGGGGGCGATGCGAGTGGATCCTGAGGTGAGCGGACTGCCGGACTGCGCGGTGAAGTCAACCGAAGGGTTCAGCAGCGCATTTTACGGCGACGAAATCGACGAAGCGCTGTTCCTGAAGGTGCTTGATGATTCCGCCGCGCGTGGGGAAACGTCACTCGAAGTGATGGCACACCCGGCGTTTGTCGATAACATCGTGCGGAAAAGTGCCTACTGCTGGCCGCGTCTGGCGGAGCTGGAGGTGCTGACGTCGGCGTCGCTCAAGTATGCGATTGCCGAGCGCGGGTATCGGTTGGGGACGTTTGGGGATCTGTAAGAGGTGCCGGGTGGCGGCTTCGCCTTACCCGGCCTACGTTTCCGCAGATTTTGTAGGCCCGGTAAGGCGAAGCCGCCACCGGGCATTATTTTACGCCGGGATCCGATCGATCTTACTGCTGCGCGACCACACGCGGTGCGCGGCGAGTAAGTCAAACAGCTTCGTCATAAAGGCATCGTCAACGTTGTCACCTTCAACAATACCGTCCTCACCCTGATCGGCTACCTTCAGCTGCGCCTTAAACTGTCGCGCGTCGCCTGCCAGGGCAATAGGCTTCAGGTGCTTATAAGCTTCAAGCAGATAATAGACGGCGTCACCGTTGTTCAGCAGGCTGTCGATATCCCCGCACGGCACAATCACCGCATCCACGGTCAGCGATGGCGCTCCGGCAAAGGTGGCGGCGACAGGCAGTACCGAACCATCGTCAGCTGTGACTTCGCCCATGCGAGAATAAAGGAGTTTTGCGTGCACGCCTTTGGTTTTCAGCGCCTGCATAATGCTCAGCACGTCGCTGGCCCGAGTTTTATCGTTCAGCAGGATGGCGACCACGCGGCCCTTAATTGAGCCGCCCGGAACCGCGTAGAGGCTCAGGGATGGGTCCTTCTTCAGCCCGTTAACATCCTTCGGCGGGGCCGCATTGCGCTGTTCGTCGGTCAGCGTGATGCCGAGGTTATCAGCAACGCTCTGCGCAAGCTGGATATCGATATACGCCAGCTGGTCGACAACGCGCTCACGGATATAGGTCCGCACCACTTTGCTCAGCTCAAAGCTAAAGCCGCCGATGATGTGCTGTTGTTCAATCGGGGTCTGGCTGTTCCAGAAGAGGCGAGGATGGGCGTAATATTCACCAAACGACGGGCTGCGCTCGCGAATTTTGGTGCCCTCGACGCGTTCCTGATACGACTCAAATCCGCCGCGCTTCGGCGCAGGCGGCGTCTCGCGAGGCCAGTTGTCATTGATTGAGTTGGGCTCGTAGTTTGCCGGGTTGGTGTCGATATCCTGACGATGCATCCCGTCGCGCTGGAAGTTGTGGTACGGGCAGGTAGGGCGGTTAATCGGGATTTCGTGGAAGTTTGGTCCACCGAGGCGGCTTATCTGCGTATCGGTGTAGGAGAACAGACGGCCCTGCAAAAGCGGATCGTTGGTGAAGTCCAGACCGGGAACGATGTGGCCTGGATGGAACGCGACCTGTTCGTTCTCGGCAAAGAAGTTATCCGGGTTGCGGTTGAGCACCATTTTGCCGACCAGCTGAACCGGCACCAGCTCCTCGGGAATGAGTTTGGTCGGATCGAGTAGATCGAAGTCGAACTTGAACTCGTCCTCCTCCGGGATCAGCTGTAGCCCAAGCTCGTACTCAGGGAAATCCCCGGCTTCGATGGATTCCCACAGCTCGCGGCGGTGGAAGTCCGGATCGCGCCCGGTTAGCTTCTGGGCTTCATCCCATACCAGCGAGGCTTTACCCGCCACCGGCTTCCAGTGGAAGCGCACGAAGGTGGCTTTGCCCTCGGCGTTAATCAGGCGGAAGGTGTGAATACCAAAGCCCTCCATGGTGCGGTAGCTGCGCGGAATGCCGCGGTCGGACATCGCCCACATCACGTTGTGCAGCGTTTCCGGCTGGAGCGACACGTAGTCCCAGAAGGTGTCGTGCGCGCTTTGGCCCTGCGGTACGGCCCAGTGAGGCTCCGGTTTTACCGCATGGACAAAGTCAGGGAATTTATGCGCATCCTGAATAAAGAAGACCGGGGTGTTATTCCCCACCAGATCGAAAATCCCCTCGTCGGTATAAAACTTGGTCGCGAAGCCACGGATATCGCGCACAGTATCGGCGGAACCCGCGCCGCCCTGTACGGTAGAGAAGCGCACGAATACCGGCGTGACCTTATCCGGATCGGAAAGGAAATCGGCTTTGGTGATCGCTTTCAGGCTTTTGTAGGGCTGGAAGTAGCCGTGCGCGGCGGAACCGCGGGCGTGCACGATACGCTCCGGAATGCGCTCATGGTCAAAATGGGTGATTTTCTCCCGCAGGATGAAGTCTTCCAGCAGGGTGGGGCCGCGCGTGCCGGCGCGCAGTGAATTCTGGTCATCGGCAATGCGTACCCCCTGATTGGTGGTCAGCGCATGGCCTTCTCCGCCTTTACGGTGAGGGTCGAGAGATTTTAATTTTTCGTTCTCCGCATCGGGTGATTTAACGCTCCCCGGCGCGGTAGGTTGTTCCCCAGGAGCGGATGGGCCCGGTGATGGCTGATGAGACCCGTCAGCAGGAGCGAGTGAGTCCATTCCCGGTTGCGATTCTTCAGTGCCATGAATGGGTGATTGATGTGTTTTATCTTTGTTCGACATTGCACGATTCTCCTTGATTCATTGCTAAAAACCCTATTAAGGATAGAACAATGTCGGGAGATGGCTCGTTAACTAAGAGTTTTCACATGACACGCTTAACGAATGGAGCTATCCGGCGCATGCAGAGCGCGACGTTTGAGGGCAGGATCGGCTATCATAGAATTTTCCTGCTTCAAGAATTTGCTTTAGTGAACCAGTCGCTTATGAAACCTCTTCGTCAACAAAACCGCCAGGTTATTAGCTATGTGCCCCGCGTTGAGCCCGCGCCGCCTGACCATGCCCTGAAAGTGGATGGTTTTCGCGACGTCTGGCAGCTACGGGGTAAATACGTGGCTTTTGTACTGATGGGCGAACACTTCCGCCGCTCGCCTACCTTTACGGTGCCGGAATCCGCGCAGCGGTGGGCGGCGCAGATCCGCCAGGATGAAGAAGTCGAAGAATAACAGCCATAAAAAAACCGCGCTTCATGAAGTGAACCCCGAAAGTTGGACATCCAACGATTAGGGGTTTTGCGTTTTAATGGGCAGAAAAAAATATTCATCTGAATTCAAGCAACAAGTTGTTCTCCACTATCTGAACAGTGGTGACGGTGCAAAGAAAACGGCCAGGCTGTTCGGCGTCGATCACGGAGCGGTCAGACGCTGGACTGAACACTGGAAAGTGAACGGGGTGAACGGTTTTTCCATTCCTACCAGAGCTTACTCTGCTGAGTTTAAAGAGTCTGTTGTGCTCTGGATGCAGCAACACAACAAGTCATCCCGGAAAGCTGCGGCGGAGTTTTGCATCGCAACCGCTTATACTGTCAGCAAGTGGGAGCGCCTTTACCGTGAAGGCGGTGTTATTGCCTTACAAGATAAACCCAGAGGGCGTCCGGTGAAGTCTGGTAAGAACGAAACGTCAGATAAAAAACTTAAAATTCCCCTCCAGCGTTTCAGAGCGTTGAAGAAGAGCTTGAATACTTGAGGGCGGAAAATGCCTACCTAAAAAAGCTTCAGGCCTTGATTCGGGAAAAGCAGAAGACAAAGCAAAAATAATTACCGAATTGAGGCAAAACCATAACCTGAGGATGCTGCTTCATATAGCAGGATTGCCTCGCAGCACTTACTACTGGCACGTTAGGGCGGAGGACAGTGGAGAGCGCTATGAGGGCGAACAGCAAAGAATAGCCGCACTGTTTCATTATCATAAAGGACGATATGGTTACCGCCGCATTACCCTGGCGTTGCGCAATGAAGGCTACGGCATAAATCATAAAACAGTACGAAAACTGATGCGTAAGATGGGGCTGGCCTCATGCCTGAGAAGCAAGAAGTATCAGTCATACAAAGGTACCTACGGTAAAATCGCACCAAACATCCTGTCTCGTAATTTTAAGGCCAGCAGTCCAAACCAGAAATGGGTTACAGACGTGACCGAGTTCAACGTAAAAGGGACAAAGCTATATTTGTCACCAGTGCTGGATCTGTATAACAGCGAGATAATAGCCTGGCATATGACGACGCATCCGGGAATGAACCTGGTCGACAACATGCTCAGCAAGGCCATACAGCGGCTAAAGCCAGATGAAAGACCGATACTGCACTCTGATCAGGGCTGGCAATATCAGATGGCACGGTATCAGGAAAAGCTTAAGGTTAAAGGTATAGAGCAAAGCATGTCGCGCAAAGGAAACTGTCTGGACAATGCAGTGATAGAAAACTTTTTTGGTCTGTTGAAGACAGAATGTTGGTACCACGAAGAGTATGAAAATACGGACCATCTACGAAAAGTAGTGGAAGAGTACATCCATTATTACAACAACGAACGAATCAAGCTAAAACTAAACGGCCTGAGTCCAGTACAATACCGAACTCAGGCTATGTCAGCCGCCAGTTAAGAAAGTGTCCAATATATGGGGTTCACTTCACTCAGGCGGTTTTTTTATTTCAACAGTGATTAACGATGCGCCAGCTCGGCATCGTCTTCACCTTCCAGAATGGCTTTGTCGGTCTGCTTCAGCCACTGGCTGGTCAGCGTACCGGCCGTCATGGAACCGCTCACGTTCAGCGCGGTACGCCCCATGTCGATCAGCGGCTCAACGGAGATCAGCAGCGCAACCAGCGTTACCGGCAGGCCCAGAGCAGGCAGGACAATCAGCGCAGCGAAGGTCGCGCCACCGCCAACACCCGCAACGCCTGCGGAACTGATGGTCACAATGCCCACCAGAGTTGCAATCCAGACCGGATCGAGCGGGTTAATCCCCACGGTTGGCGCAACCATCACCGCCAGCATCGCCGGGTAGAGGCCCGCACAGCCGTTCTGACCAATGGTGGCACCAAAGGAGGCAGAGAAGCTGGCGATAGACTCTGGCACGCCCAGACGGCGGGTCTGCGCTTCCACGTTCAGCGGAATGGAGGCTGCGCTGGAACGGCTGGTGAACGCGAAGGTCAGCACCGGCCATACCTTGCGGAAGTATTTCAGCGGGCTCACGCCGTTCACGCCCAGCAGGATACCGTGCACCACAAACATAATGCCCAGGCCCAGGTAAGAGGCAATCACGAAGCTACCCAGCTTAATGATGTCCTGCAGGTTAGAACCGGCAACCACTTTGGTCATCAGCGCCAGCACGCCGTATGGCGTCAGCTGCATCACCAGACGGACCAGCTTCATTACCCAGCTCTGCAGGGTATCGATAGCGGTGAGAACGCGTTCACCTTTCGGCGCGTCGTCTTTCAGCAGCTTCAGCGCGGCTACGCCCAGGAAGGCCGCGAAGATCACTACGCTGATGATGGAGGTTGGGCTTGCACCGGTCAGGTCAGCAAACGGGTTCTTCGGAATGAAGGACAGAACCATCTGCGGAACGGTCAGGTCAGCAAGTTTACCCACGTAGTTGGTCTGAATCGCGGTGAGACGCGCCGTTTCAGCGGTCCCCTGAACCAGACCTTCTGCGGTCAGGCCAAACAGGTTGGTTACCAGCACGCCCACCAGCGCCGCAATCAGCGTGGTGAATAGCAGGGTCCCGATGGTCAGGAAGCTGATTTTACCCAGTTGGGTCGCATTATGCAGACGGGCGACGGCGCTCAGGATAGAGGCAAACACCAGCGGCATAACGATCATCTGCAGCAGCTGAACATAGCCGTTACCGACGATGTTAAACCACTGAATAGAGTCTTTCAGGACCGGGTTATCTGAGCCGTAAATAGCCTGCAATGCCAGACCAAATACAACACCCATTCCCAGACCGACGAGTACTTTTTTCGCCAGGCTCCACTGTTTGTGGCGCGCCTGCGCGAGAAGCAATAGCAATACGACGAACACGACAATGTTCGCGATGAGTGGAAAATTCATCCCCGTTCTCCTGATTTATTATACGGTCGGTTTTTACCGATCCTGTTGGCGCAAGATTAGCAGAAGTGTGATGTAGCGCTTATATCCAAATGGAATGGTTTATGACAAACGGAATGATTTTGTCGGTTTACTGTTCAATCTGGTGATTAATAAAACGATTAAACTGAAACTGCAGCGAATTTATCATCTGCGATGACCAGCGCACTGCACTGTTTTCGGGCAGCGTCTGCGGCATCCAGACGGCATAGGCGAAAAGCGCCATACACAATACGCGCTCCAGCTGGTTGCCTTTTTGCGGGGCAAGAATAGGGAAGCGAAAGCGCCAGCGGCAGGGCCACAGCAGCGGCACGCCCGCAGGCGTCAGCATATCGGCCAGGATATGGCTCAAATAGCCGAGCACCATTCCCTGAATGGCATCGGCCGGGACTATCCAGCTTTCAGGCACTTTCAAATAGAAAAGCGTGAGCAGGCCAAAGACGGCCAGCAGGCTGTGGGTAAATCCGCGATGCCCAAACGCCCGGGCGATAGGTTTAGATATCCACTTCAGCCGCTGCCCCAGAAAGGACTTGGGGTGATCGATATCTGGAAGCAGGCAGGTCAGTACGGCGGAGGGGACAATATGCCACCAATCCCCCTGCGCCAGCACAGGGGTCAGCTCAGCGTTTTTAGCAAACACTGCACAGGCAATGGAAAAAAGCAGGTGACCTTCCGCCGTCATGATTAAACCTACAAAACTGTCGATTCATACAGTATAGGGTTTTTATACAGTGCACGGAAGAGGTGACGGTGTAACTCTTTGTCACAGCGCGGCGCTAGCGCGCCAGCCAGCCGCCGTCTACGGCGAGCGTATGGCCATTGACATAGTCCGAGGCCTGAGAGGCCAAAAATACAATCGGACCCTGCAAATCTTCCGGCAGACCCCAGCGCCCGGCGGGAATACGGTCAAGGATCTCCCGGCTGCGCTGCTCGTCATCGCGCAGCTGCTGGGTATTATTTGTCGCCATGTAACCCGGCGCGATGGCATTGACGTTGATGCCGTGCGTCGCCCACTCGTTTGCCAGCAGGCGGGTGATGCCCAAAACGCCGCTTTTGGACGCCGTGTAAGAGGGCACGCGGATGCCGCCCTGAAAAGAGAGCATTGAGGCAATATTGATAATTTTGCCGCCCCGACCCTGACGAATAAACTGTTTCGCTACCGCCTGCGAAAGAAAAAAGACCGACTTGAGGTTCAGGTTAACGACGTCATCCCAGTCTTTTTCGCTGAACGTCAGGGCATCCTCCCGACGGATGGTTCCGGCGTTATTCACCAGAATATCAATGCGGCCCATTTCGGCAACGGCGCTGTCCACAACGCTCTGAAGGCTATCCTGCAGACCGAGATCGGCGCGAATCGCCATAAATCGCCTTCCGAGCGCGGTGACGCGGCGCGCCGTTTCTTCAGGCACCTTGCGGTTTACGCCAACGATATCGCACCCGGCCTGTGCCAGCGCCACGGCCATTCCTTGCCCCAGACCGGTATCACAGCCGGTAACGACGGCCACTTTTCCTGAAAGAGTGAAAGCATCCAGTATCATACGCGCCTCAGAAGTAGGGTTATTGTCATTCTGACGCTAAGGATAGGAGGCGAACTTCAGAAAAGCAAATAAAATGAAATGATGTTTTATTTTTAAAGCCAGGCAGCGGGAGGCTGCCTGAGGAGAAGTTTATTCGCCGCGAAGGTGCTCTGCCGTCAGCGCAGACAGTGACGTCAGCTTTACGTCCGCCAGCGCGAAACGGGGATCGTCACGCCCCTCTTCGGCAGGGACAACAATGGAGCGCATGCGTGCGGCCTTAGAGGCCACCATGCCGTTAACGGAATCTTCCAGCGCCACGCAGGTGAGCGGATCAAGACCCAGCCTGGCCGCGCAGTCCATATAAACCTGCGGGTGCGGCTTGCTGTACGGCAGCTTTTCCGCCGAGGCCAGCGCGTCGAAGCTCTCGCGCAGATCGAACATGGTTAGCACTTTTTCCAGCATATGCAGCGGTGAGGCGGAGGCGAGCCCGACTTTTAAGCCTTGCGCTTTACACAGGGCGATAGCCTCGCGTACGCCGGGCAGCAGCGGCTTGTTCTCTTCAACCAGTGAAATGGCGCGGTTGATAATACGCGCGGTCACTTCATCGCGGTCCGGGCCGACCCAGGGCTGGTGGGCATACCACAGCTCTACGACCATATCGATACGCAGGCCAAGCGTATCCGGAAGCTCATTACGGCGGCTGATATCCACGCCCAGGCTGGCCATGACGTCCAGTTCGGCGCGATCCCATAGCGGTTCGGAATCGATCAGCAATCCATCCATGTCAAAAATAGCGGCAAGTATCTGGCGCGGTGTCGACATCACAACGTCTCCTTATCTAAGGTGTACGACAGACGATAAGTGCTAAGCACTGACTGCAATTTAGCATATTGCCTTCAAAGATCGGGCGAAAATCATGAGCAGCAGGTAGACTTAGGCACAAATAACGCGTCTATTCGAAGGGGAACTGATGACGTATCAACAAGCTGGACGCATTGCAGTCTTGAAACGTATTGCCGGTTGGGTGATTTTTATTCCAGCCATCATTTCTACGCTGATTTCTGTGCTCAAATTTATGTACGATCACAGCGAAAAGCAGCCGGGTATCAATGCGGTAATGCTTGATTTTGCACATGTCATGATCGAGATGATGCGTTTTAACACACCCTTCCTGAATTTTTTCTGGTTCAACTCACCCACGCCGGACTTCCATCAGCAGATGAATATTGGCTTTTGGGTGATTTATGCGCTGATCTTTATTGCGATGGCGCTGCAGGCGTCCGGTGCGCGCATGAGCCGCCAGACGCGCTTCCTGCGTGAGGGGGTTGAGGATCAGCTGATTCTTGAGAAGGCCAAAGGGGCGGAAGGGTTGACCCGGGAGCAGATTGAATCCCGCATTGTGGTTCCTCGCCATACCATTTTCCTGCAGATATTCCCGCTGTATATCCTGCCGATTATCATCATTGTCGCCGGATACTTCTTCTTTTCACTGCTGGGTTTTTTGTGATGAGAAACGGGTGGCAAGCCGCCACCCGTTTCGCCGTTACGCCGCAAGAATGCGATCGAGCGCGCGTTGCGCCTGGACCAGATGATTGCCGCCAAACAGGATGGCCCGGTTAATCAGCGTGTAGAGCTGATACAACGGCTGGCGTTCAAGGAAATCCGCCGGCAGGGGTGAAACCGACTGATAGCCGTCGTAAATCTGCGGCAGCTGTTCAGGGTGCAGGGGCAGCATCGCAAGATCGCACTCCCTGTCGCCCCAGTAACAGGCCGGGTCAAAGATGTAAGGGCCGTTTGGCCCCAGTGCGCAGTTGTCGGACCATAGGTCGCCGTGCAGCAGCGAAGGCTGAGGCTGATGCGAGCTTAGACGCCGCTGAACATGTTCAACAATCGCATCGATATTGCCAAACTGCAGGCCTTTCTCGGCAGCCAGCTCCAGCTGCCAGCCAATACGTTGTTCAGAGAAAAACGTCGACCAGCGGCGCTGCCAGGTATTGGGTTGCGGAGTAGTCGACAGATCGTTATCGAAATCTAAACCAAACTGTGGCTGATCGCTCCACTGGTGCAAATGCGCGAGCTGTTGTCCGAGAATAAACGCGTTATGGGCATCCAGGGGACGGGCGGGTAGGTATTCCATGACCAGAAAACTGTAGTCCCGATCGGTACCCACTGCCCAAACCTCGGGCACGGTGACCGTTTTGCTGCGTGACAGCAATTCCAGCTGGTCGGCTTCGGCGGTGAAGATGGGAAGTAATTCCCGTTCATCGCATTTAACGAAAAGATCGCGACCAGCGTAGCGTAAATGCCACGCGGCGTGGATTTCTCCGCCTGGCAGTTCGTTACGCAGTTCAATTTCACCTTCGCCCAGCTGCTCACTTAAAAGATGACTGATAGCCTGCCACATGATATCTCTCCCATGTTGTCTGCCAGATCATAAAGTTAGCGCATAATTGCGGTAAAAAAATACGAACTAACGCACACCTGAGCGGTTTTAATTCATGCAGGGCACTTATTGTTCTTTTTTCTGCCAGCTTTCCCAGGTGTCTATATCAATTTCACTACGCTTGTCGGTCACGCCTTCAACCAGGCTGGCTGCAAGGGCGCGAACTTCTTCTTCACTGATGGCGCTAATCAGGCCAAAGGTCATCGTTCCCAGATCGTGGATATGGCCGTCATCGTCAGTGAGCGTGAGCAGGAAATTTGCCCGGGTAAAGGCGTTATTCAGCTCATTGAGCTCGGTCAACGACGCTTCATGAATGTTGACGGTTACGACGTAGCGGGTGAGGTCACCACTGCCCATAATTCACCTCGTTGTTATCATGAAAGTTTTCTTAGCATAGTCGATAGTTTGCGTTTGGCGACCATGAAGGGTAATTCCCCTTCCTTGAGAAGGGGAGAGGGCATTAGCTGCGGGACAGATAATCGACAATTTTACGCGTGTCTGCGAGTGAACACAGTCGAGTTCCCTGATTGATGGTTGCAGCGCTGCCTGCCGCTACGCCGTAGCGCGCCATTTCAAGCAGCGACGCGCCCTGCGCCAGCTTAAGCGCCATTGCGCCAACCATACTGTCACCTGCACCCACGGTACTTTGGCTTTTCATCGGTGGGGGAACCACCTGAACCGAATCGGTGGCATCCACCGCCAGCGCCCCCTGCGGACCAAGAGAGACCACCACGCGATGCGCCTTGCCGCTGCGCACTAGCTCCTGGGCGGCGGTACGCACGTCATCAGGCTGGGTGAGTTCCCGGTTGACTAACGCGCTCAGCTCTTTCTGGTTAGGTTTTACCAGTTCAAGATTGCCCGGCGCCAGGGCGGCATGGAGCGCCTCGCCGGAGCTGTCGATAATGCAGCGGATGCCGCGCTGCTGCACTGCCCGTATCAGCGCGGTCAGTTTTTCCGTGCTTACGCCGGGCGGCAGGCTGCCGCTTATCACAAGAATTGCACCGCTTTCGATTGTCAGGACTTTCTCTTCCAGCTGGCGAAATTCATCGTCGCTCAGTTTTGCCCCGGGCATGACAAAGCGGTACTGCTCGCCGCTGGACCCTACGTGGACGTGCAGGTTCTGTCGCGTCCAGTCCCGGGCATCGACCGTCTGCACCGCGACCTGCTCGTCAATCAGAAGAGACACCAGGTGCTCACCGGTTGCGCCGCCTGCCGGGAAGATGGCCGTCGCTTTGCCACCCAGGTGGGTAATGGCTCGCGCTACGTTGATACCCCCGCCGCCGGGTTCAAACACCGGGGCGCTGCACCGCAGTTTACCTTCCGGGTAAATCTGGGGCGTCTGGGTCGCGGAATCGAGTGAAGGAGAGAGCGTTAGGGTATAGATAGGAACCATCATTACCTCCTTTTAGCATGGGTTGCTTTAAGTCTGGCACCGATTGGCAGGAAGGCAATGTAAATAACAGTATGATTTTAAATATGAATACTGACAAAGAATCGATGTGCTTCATATAAAATAAAAGTCGTTTTGGGATCGTTCTTATTCAAAAAATGAAATAAGAAATCATTGCTATGTTATTAGCGCCTTTTTATAATTTGTTACCTTTCTCTGGACGCCTTGTCATTGATCCTCAAGAAAGTTTCCGAGACCGTGATGGTCTCTTTTTTTGTTGTATGGACTCCTTAATAAAATGAAGCTTTTGAAGACAGTTCCTGCTGCACTGATGCTGGCGGGTGGTGTGTTTGCGTCACTGAACGCAACCGCCGATGATTCCGTTTTTACTGTCATGGACGATCCAAGCGCCGCGCAAAAACCGTTTGAAGGTAACCTTAACGCAGGCTATCTGGCGCAATCCGGTAATACGAAAAGCTCTTCCCTGACCGCAGACACCACGCTGACCTGGTACGGAAACACTACCGGCTGGTCACTGTGGGGGAATGCCAGCAACACCTCCGCTAACGACGAACGTTCTTCAGAGAAATATGCAGTAGGCGGACGTAGCCGTTACAACATGACGGATTATGACTACCTGTTTGGTCAGGCCAGCTGGCTTACCGATCGTTACAACGGCTATCGTGAGCGCGATGTCTTCACCGCCGGTTACGGTCGTCAGTTCCTGAACGGACCTGTTCACAGCTTCCGTTTTGAATTCGGTCCGGGCGTTCGTTATGACGAATTCACCAACGGCGACACTAAAACGCAGGCGCTCGGCTATGCCTCCGGTACTTACGCCTGGCAGATGACCGATAACACCAAATTCACGCAGGGTGTTTCCGTGTTTGGCGCCGACGATACAACGCTTAACTCCGAAACGGCGCTGAACGTGGCTATCAATGAACACTTTGGTTTGAAAGTGGCGTATAACGTGACCTGGAACTCCTCACCGCCAGAGACTGCGCCGGATCATACCGACCGCAGAACCACGATTTCCTTAGGGTATAAAATGTAATGCTGGCGGGCCGATAATAATATCGGCCCGTTTTTTATTTTCCGGAACTGTGCTATTTTTAAGTGAACACTGTTTTAAATTAAATGGTCCAATCCTATCTCCTTAATTTCTTCATAATTCCCCTTTGCGATACACAAATACGTTATTTCACACAAATTGATAAATTAACCGGCTGGGCAAAAGTGTGATCTGGATCTACACTCTTAACACAGGCATGATTTCGCCTTAAGTCGTTCTGCATTAATTCAGTAAGAGAATAACGATGATGAAAACAATCAAAACAGCTGCAGCAGCAATGGTGCTTTCCGCACTTTCTTTTGGCGTTTTTGCTGCTGACGAAGCGACACAACCTGCCAGTAACACTACCGCTCAAACCGGCATTACCCACGCCTCAGACGTTGAGGCTGGATCAAATATTGCGCCGGGCTCGAAGTCAACCGGACAGTCAATGAATGATGCCTTCGATGTCCATAAGCTGGTGGCAGGGGAATGGTCCTGACAGGTTTATTATCGCGTTGTGATTGAGTCACTCAACCAACCGTCATAAAACCGGATTTTGATGTACCGGTTTTTTCGGTCGTAGGGATGCAAAGATATTTAACGTTTTTTAGCCCGTATATTATTTACAGGCAAAAGGTCATGATTTAATACATCTCGCCGTTTAACCCCAAATCATTGCAGCCCACCGCAACAGCAGCATTGCGCCACAGATAGCAATCAGCACCAATACCATTTTCCAGTGTTTAACGGCAAATCGTTTTGTTGGCATAACCTAATCCTTGTCAGTTGATACAGACAGTCTATCAAAAAGGGCGATGTTATGCCCCTCTCAGAAAGATCGGGTTATGCCACAACGCGGTTCAGGTCAGAACCAGTGGAACCTTTCGGCAAGGATCAGCAATAAACCGGTGGCTGAAAGTATGTTCAAGATCACGACCGTGCGGCTGGATACGTTCATGGTATGCACCTTTGGGTTTAAGGACCTGTTCAAGGGTAGCCCAGCATCGGATGAATGCGAGCACAGGGGAGTTGCGTCTCTGAAAATTCATACAAAAGTGCCAATACATCATTCTGGTCGCAGAGGGTGCATTCTCCCTTTTGTTAGTGTTAACATTGCAAGGCTTGCCGTAAATGCGCCTTTGTCTGATTTCGGTGGGTGAAGGATGACGAGCCAATTTGACGATTGTTGGTCAGATGGTGTCGTAATCTACTGTTTAATCACGATTATTTTCTTTGTATATGCTCTTATGTGTGGGGCATCACTGCAAATAAGGATATAAAATGCCTGTTATTACTCTTCCTGATGGCAGCCAACGCCATTTCGACCACGCTGTAAGCCCAATGGATGTTGCCCTGGACATCGGTCCTGGACTCGCGAAAGCGACCATCGCTGGCCGTGTAAACGGCGAACTGGTTGATGCGTCCGATCTGATTGAAAGCGACGCAACGCTCGCGATCGTCACCGCGAAGGACGAAGACGGTCTTGAGATCATTCGTCACTCCTGTGCGCACCTGTTAGGTCATGCTATCAAGCAGCTGTGGCCAAACACCAAAATGGCGATCGGCCCGGTTATCGACAACGGTTTCTACTACGACGTCGATCTCGACCATACCCTGACCCAGGAAGATATCGACGCGCTCGAAAAACGTATGCACGAGCTCGCCGAAACCAACTATGACGTCATCAAGAAGAAAGTCAGTTGGCACGAAGCGCGTGAAACCTTCGTGAAGCGCGGCGAGAGCTATAAAGTCTCTATTCTTGACGAAAACATTTCCCATGATGACAAGCCAGGCTTGTACCATCATGAAGAATACGTCGACATGTGCCGTGGGCCGCACGTGCCGAACATGCGCTTCTGTCATCACTTCAAGCTGATGAAGATCGCGGGCGCCTACTGGCGTGGCGACAGCAACAACAAGATGTTGCAGCGTATCTATGGTACCGCATGGGCTGATAAGAAAGCCCTGAACGCGTACCTGCAGCGCCTGGAAGAGGCGGCGAAGCGTGACCACCGTAAAATCGGTAAACAGCTTGACCTGTACCACATGCAGGAAGAAGCGCCGGGTATGGTGTTCTGGCATAACGACGGTTGGACCATCTTCCGTGAACTGGAAACCTTCGTACGCTCCAAGCTGAAAGAGTATCAGTATCAGGAAGTGAAAGGCCCGTTCATGATGGACCGTGTGCTGTGGGAAAAAACCGGCCACTGGGACAACTACAAAGATGCGATGTTCACCACCTCGTCTGAGAACCGTGAATACTGCATCAAGCCAATGAACTGCCCGGGCCACGTTCAGATCTTCAACCAGGGTCTGAAATCCTACCGCGACCTGCCGCTGCGTATGGCGGAGTTCGGTAGCTGCCACCGTAACGAGCCATCAGGTGCGCTGCACGGTCTGATGCGCGTTCGTGGCTTTACTCAGGATGATGCGCATATCTTCTGTACTGAAGATCAGGTACGTGATGAAGTTAACGCCTGTATTCGTATGGTCTACGATATGTACAGCACCTTTGGCTTCGAGAAGATCGTGGTCAAACTCTCAACGCGTCCGGAAAAACGTATCGGTAGCGATGAGACATGGGATCGCGCAGAAGCGGATCTCGCCGTGGCGCTGGAAGAGAACGGTATCCCGTTTGAATACCAGCTGGGCGAGGGCGCATTCTACGGTCCGAAAATTGAATTTACCCTGTATGACTGCCTCGATCGCGCATGGCAGTGCGGTACTGTACAGCTGGACTTCTCCCTGCCGCAGCGTTTAAGCGCCTCTTATGTTGGCGAAGACAACGAGCGTCAGGTACCGGTTATGATTCACCGTGCGATTCTCGGTTCTCTGGAGCGCTTCATCGGCATCCTGACCGAAGAGTTCGCCGGCTTCTTCCCAACCTGGCTTGCGCCAGTGCAGGTCGTGGTGATGAACATTACCGATTCTCAGGCGGATTACGTTAAAGAATTGACGCAGAAACTACAAAATGCGGGCATTCGCGTAAAAGCAGACTTGAGAAATGAGAAGATTGGCTTTAAAATCCGCGAGCACACTTTACGTCGTGTCCCGTATATGTTGGTCTGTGGTGATAAAGAGGTGGAAGCAGGCAAAGTTGCCGTTCGCACCCGCCGTGGTAAAGACCTGGGGAGCCTGGACGTAAGTGAAGTGATTGAGAAGCTGCAACAAGAGATTCGCAGCCGCAGTCTTCAACAACTGGAGGAATAAGGTATTAAAGGCGGAAAACGAGTTCAAACGGCACGTCCGAATCGTATCAATGGCGAGATTCGCGCCCAGGAAGTTCGCTTAACAGATCTGGAAGGCGAACCACTGGGGATTGTGAGTCTGAGAGAAGCGATCGAAAAAGCTGAAGAAGCTGGAGTAGATTTAGTTGAAATCAGCCCTAACGCCGAACCGCCAGTTTGTCGTATTATGGACTACGGCAAGTTCCTTTATGAAAAGAGTAAGTCTTCTAAGGAACAGAAGAAGAAGCAAAAAGTTATCCAGGTTAAGGAAATCAAATTCCGTCCTGGTACCGACGATGGCGATTATCAGGTAAAACTCCGCAGCCTGATTCGCTTTCTGGAAGATGGCGATAAGGCCAAGATCACACTGCGTTTCCGCGGTCGTGAGATGGCCCACCAACAGATCGGTATGGAAGTGCTTAACCGCGTCCGTGACGATCTGAGTGAACTGGCAGTAGTCGAATCCTTCCCTACGAAGATCGAAGGCCGCCAGATGATCATGGTGCTCGCTCCTAAGAAGAAACAGTAAGGCCTTCAAGCAGCAAAATCTGTGGAGCCTTCGGGTTTCATAGGTTTTGTTCGCCTATGTTTCGTTTATTTAACAATGCGAAGTGGAAGTTATTAAGATGCCAAAAATTAAGACCGTACGCGGTGCTGCTAAGCGCTTCAAAAAAACCGGTGGTGGTGGATTTAAGCGTAAGCACGCAAACCTGCGTCATATTCTGACCAAAAAATCTACTAAGCGTAAACGTCACCTGCGTCCAAAAGGCCTCGTTTCTAAAGGCGATCTGGGTCTGGTTATCGCGTGCCTGCCGTACGCATAAGCCGTTAACGTTTAATTTTTTTACTAAGAATATAGATACAGGAGAGCACATATGGCTCGCGTAAAACGTGGTGTAATTGCACGTGCACGTCACAAGAAAATTTTGAAACAAGCTAAAGGCTACTACGGTGCGCGTTCACGCGTTTACCGCGTTGCCTTCCAGGCTGTTATCAAAGCAGGTCAGTATGCTTACCGTGACCGTCGTCAACGTAAGCGTCAGTTCCGTCAACTGTGGATTGCGCGTATCAACGCAGCAGCACGTCAGAACGGTATTTCTTACAGCAAATTCATCAACGGCCTGAAAAAAGCCTCTGTTGAAATCGACCGTAAGATCCTGGCTGACATCGCAGTATTCGACAAAGTAGCGTTCACCGCTCTGGTCGAAAAAGCGAAAGCAGCACTGGCATAAGCCAGTTGAAAGAGGGGGCTTTGCCTCCTCTTTTCATTTAACGCTATCATAAGATTGACATTTACCCGTCCAGGCTTTTCAATAAGGTCTTACGGTTTTTACCACACAAGGTAACGCAAGCATGACTGCTGCTATTTTCCGCTTCTTCTTTTACTTTAGCACCTGAATTCAGGAGGCTAGCGCGTGAAAGATGAAACGAAAAACAGCGCCAATTAAGCCTCCCGATGGAGGCTTTTTTTGTGTCTAAATTCGAGAGAATAAGTCCACCAAATCGGTGTCTGCACCGACATAATGAGGAAAACCATGTCACATCTCGCAGAGCTGGTTGCCAGTGCAACGGCCGCCATTAACCAGGCCTCAGATGTTGCCGCGTTAGACAATGTCCGCGTCGAATATCTGGGCAAGAAAGGGCACCTGACCCTTCAAATGACTACCCTGCGTGAGCTGCCGCCAGAAGAACGCCCGGCAGCGGGCGCGGTAATTAACGAAGCCAAAGAGCAGGTACAGCAGGCGCTGAACGCGCGTAAGGCCGGGCTCGAAAGCGCGGTGCTGAATGCCCGTCTGGCACAGGAAACGATTGACGTTTCTCTGCCGGGTCGTCGTATTGAGAACGGCGGCCTGCACCCGGTTACCCGCACCATTGACCGCATCGAAAGTTTCTTCGGTGAGCTCGGCTTTACCGTGGCGACCGGCCCGGAAATCGAAGATGACTATCATAACTTCGATGCCCTGAACATTCCTGGCCATCACCCGGCACGCGCTGACCACGACACTTTCTGGTTCGACGCTACGCGTCTGCTGCGTACCCAGACCTCCGGCGTTCAGATCCGCACGATGAAGGAACAGGAACCGCCAATCCGCATTATCGCACCGGGCCGCGTGTATCGTAACGACTACGACCAGACGCACACCCCAATGTTCCACCAGATGGAAGGCCTGATTGTTGACAAAAACATCAGCTTTACCAACCTGAAGGGCACGCTGCACGACTTCCTGAACAACTTCTTTGAGGAAGATCTGCAGGTTCGTTTCCGTCCATCCTACTTCCCGTTCACTGAACCGTCTGCAGAAGTTGACGTGATGGGTAAAAACGGCAAATGGCTGGAAGTGCTGGGCTGCGGCATGGTGCATCCAAACGTGCTGCGCAACGTGGGTATCGATCCGGAAGTTTACTCCGGCTTTGCCTTCGGTATGGGCATGGAGCGTCTGACCATGCTGCGCTACGGCGTCACCGATTTACGCGCTTTCTTCGAAAACGATCTGCGTTTCCTCAAACAGTTTAAATAAGGGCAGGACAGAACAATGAAATTCAGTGAACTGTGGTTACGCGAATGGGTGAACACCACGCTGGACAGCGACGCGCTTTCCAACCAGATCACCATGGCGGGTCTGGAAGTTGATGGCGTTGAGCCGGTTTCCGGTGCTTTCACCGGCGTAGTTGTAGGTGAAGTGGTTGAGTGCGGTCAGCACCCGAACGCCGACAAACTGCGCGTAACAAAAGTGAACGTGGGCGGCGACCGCCTGCTGGACATCGTCTGCGGCGCGCCAAACTGCCGTCAGGGGCTGAAGGTGGCCGTGGCGACCGTCGGTGCAGTGCTGCCGGGCGATTTCAAAATTAAAGCAGCGAAGCTGCGCGGCGAGCCGTCTGAGGGCATGCTGTGCTCCTTCTCCGAGCTGGGTATTTCCGACGACCACAACGGCATCATTGAGCTGCCGCTGGATGCGCCAATCGGGACCGATATTCGCGAATACCTGAAGCTTGATGACAACACCATCGAAATCAGCGTGACGCCAAACCGCGCCGACTGCCTGGGTATCATCGGCGTGGCGCGCGACGTGGCCGTGCTGAACCAGACCGAGCTGAACGCGCCGGAGATTGCCCCGGTTGCCGCTACCATCAGCGACACGCTGCCAATCCAGGTGGACGCCGCTGACGCTTGCCCGCGCTACCTGGGCCGCGTGGTGAAAGGTATTAACGTTAAGGCGCCAACGCCGCTGTGGATGAAAGAGAAGCTGCGCCGCTGCGGTATCCGCTCTATCGATGCCGTGGTTGACGTGACCAACTACGTCCTTCTCGAGCTGGGCCAGCCAATGCACGCGTTCGATAAAGATCGTATCGACGGCGGCATCGTCGTGCGCATGGCGAAAGAGGGCGAAACCCTGGTTCTGCTGGACGGCAGCGAAGCGAAGCTGAACGCCGACACGCTGGTGATCGCCGACCACGGCAAAGCGCTTGCAATGGGCGGCATCTTCGGTGGCGAACACTCTGGCGTGAACGATGAAACGCAAAACGTCCTGCTGGAATGCGCGTTCTTCAGCCCGCTCTCCATCACCGGCCGCGCGCGTCGTCACGGCCTGCACACCGACGCATCCCACCGCTACGAGCGCGGCGTTGACCCGGCGCTGCAGTACAAGGCAATGGAGCGCGCAACGCGCCTTCTGATCGACATCTGCGGCGGCGAAGCCGGCCCGGTTATCGACGTGACCAACGAAGCCACGCTGCCTAAGCGTGCCACCATTACCCTGCGCCGCAGCAAGCTGGATCGCCTGATTGGTCATCACGTTGCCGATGCACAGGTGACCGACATTCTGCGCCGCCTGGGCTGCGAAGTGACCGAAGGCCAGGACGAGTGGAAGGCCGTTGCGCCATCCTGGCGTTTCGACATGGAGATCGAAGAAGATCTGGTGGAAGAAGTGGCCCGCGTGTACGGCTACAACAACATTCCAGACGAGCCTGTGCAGGCAGGTCTGGTGATGGGCACCCACCGTGAAGCCGACCTGTCCCTTAAGCGTGTGAAAACCATGCTCAACGACAAAGGCTATCAGGAAGTGATCACCTATAGCTTCGTCGATCCTAAGCTGCAGCAGCTGATCCACCCGGGACAGGAGGCGTTGATCCTGCCAAGCCCAATCTCCAGCGAAATGTCTGCGATGCGTCTGTCTCTGTGGACCGGCCTGCTGGGCACCATCGTCTATAACCAGAACCGTCAGCAGAACCGCGTGCGCATTTTCGAAAGCGGTTTGCGCTTTGTACCGGATACTCAGGCGAATTTAGGCATCCGTCAGGATCTCATGCTGGCCGGCGCTATCAGCGGCAACCGCTACGAAGAGCACTGGGATCTGGCAAAAGGCACGGTTGATTTCTACGATATGAAGGGCGATCTGGAAGCGATTCTGGATCTGACCGGTAAATTGTCTGAAATTGAATTCCGCGCTGAAGCCATTCCAGCCCTGCATCCGGGCCAGAGTGCGGCCATTTATTTAGAGGGCAAACGCGTTGGTTTCATTGGTGTTGTACACCCGGAACTGGAGCGTAAGCTGGATCTTAATGGTAGTACCATCGTGTTCGAGCTGGAGTGGGATCCGGTTGCAGACCGCGTCATTCCTCAGGCGCAGGACGTATCGCGCTTCCCGGCGAACCGCCGCGATATCGCAGTTGTGGTCGCAGAAAACGTTCCCGCAGCAGATATTTTGGCCGAATGTAAGAAAGTTGGCGTAAATCAGGTAGTTGGCGTAAACTTATTTGACGTGTACCGCGGCAAGGGCGTAGCAGAAGGTTTCAAGAGCCTCGCTATTAGCCTTATCCTTCAGGATACCAGCCGTACACTCGAAGAAGAGGAGATTGCCGCTACCGTCGCCAAATGTGTAGAGGCATTAAAAGAGCGATTCCAGGCATCATTGAGGGATTGAACCTATGGCGCTTACAAAAGCTGAAATGTCAGAATATCTGTTTGATAAGCTTGGGCTTAGCAAGCGGGATGCCAAAGAGCTGGTAGAGCTATTTTTCGAAGAGATCCGTCGTGCTCTGGAAAATGGTGAGCAGGTAAAACTCTCCGGCTTTGGCAATTTTGATTTGCGAGACAAAAACCAACGTCCGGGCCGTAACCCGAAGACGGGGGAAGATATTCCCATTACAGCCCGCCGCGTGGTGACCTTCAGACCCGGCCAGAAGTTAAAAAGCCGTGTCGAAAACGCAACGCCCAAAGCAGAGTAATACGAACTAACCAAAAAGGCCGCTAACGCGGCCTTTTTTCTTTGCGCTAATCGCCAAACCCACCGTAAAATCAATTACATCTCCCGCTAATTAAAATCCTGTCCATGCTTGATTTCGCCCATCGCCAACGTCAGTCCGATAGTCGCCGCCTGCTTCTGCTGGTGCTGCTGCTCATTGTCGCCACGGCCCTCAGCCTGTGCGCAGGGGACAGATGGCTGGGACCAGAAAGCTGGTTTGGCCCAGAAGGCCAGCTTTTTGTCTGGCAAATTCGTCTGCCGCGCACGCTGGCGGTGATCCTGGTCGGTGCCGCACTGGCGCTGTGCGGAACGATTATGCAGGCGCTGTTCGAAAACCCGCTGGCGGAGCCTGGGCTGCTGGGCGTATCGAACGGCGCTGGCGTGGGGCTAATCGCGGCGGTCATGCTGGGTGGCGGCGAGCTTTCTGCCTGGGGTATAAGCCTCAGCGCCATCGTCGGCGCGCTGCTGATAACCGTGATTTTACTCCGCTTCGCCGGACGACATCTATCGACCAGCCGGCTGTTGCTTGCCGGGGTCGCGCTGGGGATCATCTGTAGCGCGCTCATGACCTGGGCGGTGTATTTTTCCACGTCGTTCGATTTGCGCCAGCTCATGTACTGGATGATGGGCGGCTTTGGCGGCGTTGACTGGCGGCAGGGTTGGCTGATGCTGCTCCTGATACCCGTTATCCTGTGGGCGTCCTGCCAGTCACATCCGCTAAACGTTCTCGCGCTCGGCGAAATGTCCGCCCGTCAGCTCGGTATGCCGATAGGCTTCTGGCGCAATCTGCTGGTGGTCGCCATCGGCTGGATGGTCGGCGTGAGCGTCGCGCTGGCGGGGGCAATTGGCTTTATCGGGCTGGTTATTCCCCATATGCTGCGTTTGTGCGGCATCACCGACCATCGATTCTTACTTCCTGCCTCGGCGGTTGCCGGGGCGGCAACGCTGCTGGTTGCCGATATCATCGCCAGGCTGGCCCTGACGGCGGCCGAATTGCCCATCGGTGTAGTAACCGCTACGCTGGGCGCACCGGTATTTATCTGGCTACTCTTAAAAGCTGGACGTTAACTCACTACCCGTAAGACAACCTGAGGGAATGCTATGCAGACCGATATTCTGAATACCGAAGTGACCACCATTGACGGCGAGAAGACCACGCTGGAAGGCTATAAGGGCAACGTGCTGCTCATCGTGAACGTGGCGTCGAAATGTGGCCTGACGCCGCAGTACGAGCAGCTGGAGAACATCCAGAAGGCGTGGGAAAAAGACGGTTTTACCGTGCTGGGCTTCCCGTGCAACCAGTTCCTGGGCCAGGAGCCGGGCAGTGACGAAGAGATCAAAACGTTCTGCAGCACCACCTACGGCGTGACGTTCCCGATGTTCAGCAAAATCGACGTTAATGGCGACGATCGCCATCCGCTGTATGCGAAACTCGTTGCCGCCGCGCCTACCGCCGTTGCGCCAGAAGGGAGCGGCTTCTACGAGCGCATGGCAAGCAAAGGACGTGCTCCGCTCTATCCGGACGATATTTTGTGGAACTTTGAAAAATTCCTGATTGGGCGTGACGGGCAGGTCGTCCAGCGTTTTTCGCCGGATATGACTCCTGAAGATCCAATCGTTATGGAGTCAATCAAGCTGGCGCTGGCGAAATAATGACCGTGCTGATGCAGCTCACGGACGTCGCCGAGAAGGGGCGTCTTGAGCCGGTAACGGGTGCGATTGGCCCCGGCGAAATAGTGCATCTTGTAGGGCCAAATGGTGCGGGGAAAAGTACGCTGCTTGCCCGCATGGCGGGCCTGACAGCCGGGCAGGGGGAGGTTGTTTTGTTGGATCACGCCCTTACCGACTGGTCACCCGTATCGCTGGCACACCGGCGCGGTTATTTGGTGCAACAGCAGGTGCCGCCTTTTGCGATGCCCGTCTGGCACTACCTGACGCTGCATCTTCACGATAAAAAAGACGCGGTGCTGCTTAAGGACGTGGCCGCCGCGTTGGGTCTGGAAGACAAGCTCTCGCGACCCGCCGGCCAGCTCTCCGGCGGTGAATGGCAGCGCGTGCGCCTGGCGGCGGTCATTCTTCAGATCCATCCGGCAGGCAATCCGCACGGGCGCCTGCTGCTTCTGGATGAACCGATGAGCGGTCTGGATGTCGCCCAGCAGGCGGCACTTGATGCCTTGTTAAGCTCGCTGGCGCATCGCGGGATTGCGGTGGTGATGAGCAGCCACGACCTGAATCATACGCTGCGTCATGCGCACAAGGTCTGGCTTCTGGCGAGCGGAAAGCTGATTGCCAGCGGCGCGCGCGACGATGTCCTCACGCCGCAAAATCTGGCCCGCGCCTACAAAATGTCCTTCCGCAGGCTGGATATTGAGGGGCATAAGATGCTGATCTCTACGCTGGTGGACTAAGCGTTTCTTGCCTGCGAGCACAATTGCACGCTAAATTACGAAAAGAACAATAAAAGCAGAGGATTCGTCTGAAAATGCGATTCTGGTTTCTCCTGGCGGCAACGCTATTTCTTGCGGGATGCAGTAGCCATCGTGCGCCGCCGCCTAACGCGCGGCTTTCGGATTCGATAACCGTCATTGCGAGCCTGAACGATCAGCTCAGCAACTGGCGCGGAACGCCGTATCGCTATGGCGGCATGAGCCGCGGCGGTGTGGATTGCTCCGGTTTTGTCCTCATGACGTTTCGCGATAAGTTTGATTTACAGCTACCTCGCGAGACGCGCAGGCAGGCAGAAATTGGCACCGAGATCGACAAAGATGATTTACTCCCCGGTGACCTGGTCTTTTTCAAAACGGGCTCCGGCGAAAGCGGTCTCCACGTCGGCATTTATGATACGGATAACCAGTTTATACATGCCTCGACCAGCCGTGGGGTGATGCGTTCTTCGCTGGATAATGTTTACTGGCGTAAAAATTTCTGGCAGGCCCGACGTATATAGTTCGCCTCTGAAAAATCTCTTGCGACGGCATGGTGACGAATAAACCATGCCGTTTTTTCGGAATAAAGATGATTAAAGTTAAATTTTTGGCGAATGAGTTATGTCTATATGTGTCTGATTTATCTAAAACTGGCTATTATTCAATAACCAGGATAAGATTAATTTAGATTCAGGGATAAATCTGAAAATTAATACGGAAAGAATGAAATTAATCTTATTAAAATCAATACAGTGGAATTGTGCCTGCAATTGCTCCAGGATGTTCTCTCTCATCTTTAAAGCGAGCCGAGTGCAATGATTATAACGCTAGATAATGCTTACCAGTCTGAACTTATGCTTCAGCCTGCACGTAATAGTGCTGGTGAGCTTAAAGGTTTGGAAGTTATAGCGAACTTTTCTGGCGTTGGCACGGCTGTAAGGATCCCCACTGAACTGGTTATCCCGCGAATGACACCGGCTGAAGAGCTGGCGCTGTTTAACGAAAAACTGCAATTGCTTGATTCCTGCAAACTGTTCTTTATTCAGCATCAGTTAATTGCGTGGATCAATATTTCACCTGTCATTGTTGAGTTTTTATTATCAGACGAGAACGCTGTTTCATTACTCGACCGCTACCCGTTCCTTGAGTTTACTGTTAATGAGAACTATCCAGGTTTAAATAACGGAAAGGACGATTTGCAGCTGGCGAGAATGGCAATCCATTTCCCGCTGGTGCTGGCCAACTTTGGCGCGGGTGCTGCATCGTTGAAAGCGATTTATGACGGTTTATTTAAACGCGTCATACTTGATAGAGGCTTTATCCAGCAGCGGGCCGCTGAACTTTCTTTCGAACCCTTCATGCGGGCAATCCTGTGGCAAATAACGCCGCACTGCCAGTCGGTGATGGTTTCCGGAATCGATGACCACGGCATATTGCAGCACGTGCTGCCTTTTAACTTTGGCGCCATGCAGGGAACGCTCTGGCCGGTTGTCTCGGCCGAGCAGGTCACTACCCTGGTTCAGTGATAACCCTTGTCTTCGCCCGTGTTTAAGATCGGGTAAACCCTCTACACTAAAAGCAGGAGGACCTATGACCCTGTCTTTTACCGCTCACTGGCACGACGAGTTGCCTGGTTTTTACACTGCACTTAAGCCAACACCACTACAAAATTCCCGTCTCATCTGGCACAACGCACCGCTGGCGGACGAGCTGGCGATCCCTGACGCGTTGTTCCATCCTTCGGAGGGCGCGGGCGTCTGGGGAGGCGAAACCCTCCTTCCAGGCATGCAGCCTCTTGCGCAGGTCTACAGCGGACACCAGTTTGGCGTCTGGGCGGGGCAGTTGGGCGATGGCCGGGGTATCCTGCTCGGCGAGCAGCAGCTTCCCAACGGCGAAACGCGTGACTGGCATCTTAAAGGGGCTGGTCTGACGCCGTATTCACGCATGGGCGATGGTCGCGCGGTGCTCCGTTCAACGATCCGCGAATGCCTGGCGTCTGAAGCGATGCACGCCCTGGGGATCCCCACTACGCGCGCGCTGTCGATTGTGACCAGCGATACGCCGGTTGCCCGCGAAACGATGGAAACGGGTGCGATGCTGATGCGTGTTGCGCAAAGCCATCTGCGCTTTGGGCATTTTGAGCACTTTTACTATCGCCGCGAGCCGGAGAAGGTGCGTCAGCTTGCCGACTATGCGATACGCCGCCACTGGCCGCACCTGCAGGATGAGGGCGATAGGTACATTCTCTGGTTCCGCGACGTTGTCGCCAGAACCGCCGCCACCATTGCCCGCTGGCAGACCGTCGGATTCGCCCACGGCGTCATGAACACTGACAACATGTCTATTCTGGGTCTGACCTTCGACTACGGCCCGTACGGCTTCCTGGACGATTACCAGCCGGGCTATATCTGTAACCATTCGGATTACCAGGGGCGATACAGCTTCGATAACCAGCCTGCCGTTGGCCTGTGGAACCTTCAGCGTCTTGCGCAAAGCCTGTCACCTTTTATTGACGTAGAGGGCCTTAACGACGCGCTCGACGGCTATCAGGAGGTCCTGCTGCGCGAGTATGGCGCGCTGATGCGTAATAAACTTGGGCTGCTGACCCAGGAGAAGGGCGATAATGAGCTGCTTAACGCGCTGTTCTCGCTGATGGCGCGGGAAGGCAGCGACTACACGCGCACCTTCCGGATGCTGAGCCTGGCCGAGCAGCACAGCGCCGCGTCGCCGCTGCGCGACGAGTTTATCGATCGACAGGGCTTTGACGAGTGGTTTGCGGCCTATCGCACGCGACTGCAGCACGAGCAGGTCGATGACGCCATTCGCCAGGCGAAAATGAAGGCGGCAAACCCCGCAATGGTATTGCGCAACTGGCTGGCACAGCGTGCGATCGAGCAGGCTGAACGGGGCGAGTATGACGAACTGCACCGGCTGCACGCGGCATTACGCACGCCGTTTGCCGATCGGGACGATGACTATGTCAGCCGCCCGCCTGACTGGGGCAAGCGGCTGGAGGTGAGCTGTTCAAGCTAAGGGGCAAGAAAAACCTGCGGCGCAGCGTGTACCGGATGGCTGCCGACGTGCACCTGAGCGCCATACCAGCGCGCCAGCGCGTCGGCCTGCAGAACCTGCTCCGGCGTACCCTGGGATACCATCCTGCCGTCGTGCAAGAGCAAGATACGATCTGCCCACAGCGCCGCCAGGTTGAGGTCGTGGAGCACCGCGCAGACGTGCAGTTCTCCCTGCCCGGTCAGCGTTTTTAACAGCCGCAGCAGGTGCTGCTGGTGGTAAAGATCCAGCGCGGAGGTCGGTTCGTCCAAAAACAGCCACCCGCGAGGCGCACCCTCAAACCAGAGCTGCGCCAGCGCGCGGGCAAGCTGGACGCGCTGCTGTTCGCCGCCGGAAAGCGCCGCAAAGGATCTGCCGGCCAGCGGCAGGCAGCCGGTGATGTGCATCACGTCCTTAATCACGGACGCTTCCGGGCTGCGCGTCCAGGGGGCCCGTCCCATACCGATAACCGCCTCCACCGGCCAGTCAAACCCAAGCTGCGTGCTCTGGCGCATCACCGCGCGCGTGCGCGAGAGCGTTACCGGGTCCCATGCATCAAGGGGCATCTGCCCCAGGAGGCATCGTCCGCGAACGGGCTTGAGATAGCCGGTGAGCAGCCGCAGTAAGGTGGATTTTCCGGCACCGTTGGGACCAATCAGCGCCACCAGCTCACCCTGAGACAGCGACAGGGAGACGTCGCGGATAATGGCGCGCTGGCCCGTATGAAAAACGATATTTTCCGCACTATAGCCTTCAGCCATGCTGCCCTCCACGACGAAAGATAAGCCACAGGAACCACGGCGCGCCGAGAATGCTGGTCAGCAGGCCCACGGGCATTTCCGCAGGCGCAACCAGCGTACGCGCCACCGTATCGGCCACCAGCAGCAGGAAGGCACCGGCCAGAACGGAGCCGGGGATCGTGGCGCGATGATCGGCGCCCAGCCACATGCGCATCAGGTGCGGCACCACGAGGCCAACGAACCCGATAACGCCGCTGACGGCCACCGCAGCGGCGACCAGCAAAGCACTGCACAACAGCAAGATACGCTGCACGGCCCCCACGTTCACGCCGAGGTAGTGCGCCTCCTCCTCGCCCAGCTGCAGCAAATTCAGCGTACTGGCAAGACGCCAGATAACCAGGACGGTTGGCACCATCAGCGAGGCGACGGCCAGCAGCGTAGACCACTGCGCCTGTCCGAGGCTTCCCATACCCCAGAGGGAAAGCTGACGCAGCTGGGCGTCGTTACTGACCCAGGAGAGCACGCCCACCGCCGCACCGCACAGGGCGTTAATGGCTATCCCCACCAGCAGCAGGCGCGACAGCGAACCGTCACGCTGCTGGCTGAGCAGGAAAATGATCACGGTAGCCGCCAGCGCGCCGAGAAACGCCGCAAGCATGGGCGCGTAGAGCATGACCAGGGCAGGGAGAGAGAGCGGGATGACGACCCAGAAGGCAACGGCCAGCGCCGCACCGCTGCTGATCCCGAGCAGGCCCGGGTCGGCAAGCGGGTTGCGAAACAGCCCCTGCATCACGCAACCGGCCAGCGCCAGGGAACCGCCGATAACCAGCGCCAGCAGCACGCGGGGCAGGCGAATAGTCAACCAGATCTGGCGCAGCGCCTCATCGTCGTGGCGCCAGAGCAGGCTGACCGGCAGGCGCAGCGCGCCAAAACCGGTCGCTGTTAACGTCATCACGGTGAGCAGGGCGGCCAGCACCCACAGGGAAAGGGTGACGCGCCGGGTCATCAGGGCAGCAGCTCCGCTTTGGCGCGCAGCTGCTGGATGGCCTTCGGCGTTCGCACGCTAAACCCCAGCAGCGCCATATCGTCAATCTCCAGCACCTGCCTGTTCCGCCCGGCCGGGGTTTGCGCCAGACCTGGCAGCTTCCAGAGATTATCCTCGCCACCCAGCGCCTTCACGCCGTCCTGCGAAATCACCACCAGGTCGGGCTGGCTGGCAATCACGCCTTCCTGCGAAAGCGGCTGAAAGCGGGTAAAGCCCTGCATGGCGTTCTGTAGCCCTGCCGCACGGATAGCGGCATCCGCGCCGGTCTGCTGTCCGGCGGCCATCGCGGTCATCCCGCCGTGGTTAAGGATAAACAGCACCCGCTTGTTCAGCGTCGAAGCGGGCAGTGCGGCCAGCTCCTCACGCAGCGTTTTGCGCAGGCGTTCCCCCTGCGCCTGCCGGTGCGTTGCTTCGGCTATCGCCCGGACCTTCTCGTCAATCACGTTCAGGTCGTTACTGCCGGGTACGGTAACCACCCTGACATGGCTTTGCTCAACCTGCCTGAGCGCCAGAGAAGGCTGCGCCTGAGCGCTCGCCAGCACCAGCGTGGGGCGCATGGATAAGATCCCTTCCGCATTGAGCTGGCGCAGATAGCCCACGTCAGGCAGGTCGTTCGCCGCCTGCGGCCACTGGCTGGTGCTGTCGCGGGCCACCAGCGAGGACGCCGCGCCGAGGGCGTAGACAATCTCCGTGACGTCGCCGCCGAGGGTAACGATTTTCTCTTGCGGCGCAGCAAGCGCCAGCAGGGGCAGGGCGCTAAGCAGGGCAAACCACCGTTTCATGCGGCCAGCCCTTTCGCCGTTAAGGCGTCAATCTGGCTGCGCCACTGGCTCTGCTCCGGTTCGCCTTCGGTACGCTGGCCGTACAACTGGGCGATTTGCGTACCGTCGGCGGCAAACAGCTCCAGGCTGGTGACATGCCCGTCAGCCGTCGGCTTGCGCGTGACCCACGTTTCCGCAATGGATCCTTCAAGCAGATGCAAGGTAAAGGTTGGGTTAAAGACGTTCAGCCAGCCTTTCATCGGCACCAGTTTTTCCACCGCGCCGGTGAAGATCTGCACGCAGCCGCGGTTGCCCACGAAGACCATTATTTCGTTGCCGTCCCGGCGCGCCGTTTCCAGCAGCTGCCCCAGCGCGCCGTTCTCAACTTTGCAGGCGAGGTCGTCGCCCACCAGACGGAACGCCTGCTGGCGGCTCAGGCTGTGGCGCTTCAACAGACTAAAGAACTGATGCACGTCGGTCATGGCGCGCCACTCTTTATCCACGGTATCTGCATCGGCATGTTCGGCGTGAGCCGGCGCTTCTGCTGCCTGCAGTGCCAGCGGCGGGTTATCGGCAAAGATAAAGCGCGTCAGGACATCGCCCCAGGCGGACACGTCGGTATTGTCGGTCGTGTAAACTTTCAGGATCGCATCGCCCTGGCGGTCGAAGAACTGAATGCTCTGACGCTCGCCGCGTGCGGTAGTTTCGCTGATGTGGAACACGCTCGCCCACTGGTTAAGGAACAGGCGCAGATCCAGCCCGCGCGGGTTCAGCACCAGGCCCGCGTGGCCGTTGAGGTGCTGATTGGCAAAGGTGCCTACCTGTTCGTGAACGGCGTATTCGTTCCGACAGATGCATTTGGTTTCACCCACGGCTTCCAGCGCGCTCAGGATGTCGCGAATTTCGCCGTGCAGACGCCACGCGTCGTGACCCACGCGCGCAAAGGTCAATTCCGCTTCGCTGATGTTCATTACGCCTGCAATGTCACGCGCGTACTTACCCGGGTTTTCTTCTTTTAGCTCAAGCCAGCGTGTGTAGTGATTCATTGTCCGATCCTTTTGAATAGTTGCCCCGTCGGGAATTACCATTGATAACTCACAAAAATCTTACCGTTACGGCCATCCTGCGGAATGCCCTGCGGTGACCAGTACTCTTTATCGAAGGCGTTGCCCAGCACCAGCGTGGTGGTCACCCCCTTGAGCTGCTCCTGGCCTTTATAGCTGACGTAGAAGTCATTGACCGCGTAGCCCGGCTGCTTGCTGTAGCTGCTGCTAATGTGCGTTGAACGATCGGCAAAGGTGCCGATCCAGCCCACGGAGAAGCCGCTTTGCGCTACCGGAATGTCCAGCTTGCTGGTCACGGTGTCCGGGTTAATGCTCGAGATATACTCGCCGGTGTCCGTATCTTTTCCACGCGTGCGGTTATAGGCCACGTCAAGGTTGAAGAGGTCGGCAGAGTATTTCGCCATCACGTCCCAGCCCCAGATTTTGGCGTTCGGGACGTTATAGGACATGGTGGTTGCCGCCGCAAAATCGACGGTGGTAGAGATGTAGTCTTTGGCTTTGGTATCAAAGTAGCTGGCCTTGAATTCCAGCGCGTCGTTGGCGAGCATCAGATCGTCAAAGCGCAGGCCAAAGCCGTACTCCTGGGTTTCGTTGGTTTCCGGACGCAGGTTCGGGTTTGGTACCCAGTAGTTAGTGTAGAAGCTGCCGATGGAGAAGTGTTTCGCGTCGTTGTACATTTCGCCCATCGTCGGCGCGCGGAAGGCCTGCGCGTAGGAGCCGAACAGCATCAGCCAGTCGGTTGGGCTGACGGTTAATCCGGCGCGAGAGGACCATTTATCGGCATCCACATCATCGTAGCCGTCGCTGCTGCCGCGATAGTTATCGTAGCGCGTGCCGCCGAGGAGCGTGACGGGCAGATCGCGCAGGGTGATTTCATCCTGCAGCCAGCCGGAGCTGAAGTCGATTTTTGCGTCCGGGAAGCCGGTGGTCATACCGCTCGGGCTTTGTTCCTGACGGTAGTATTCGCCGCCGTAGGTCAGAAGGTGTGACGCAAAGGAGTCGCTAAACAGGCGGGTGCGGTTCTCTACCTTGCCGCCTTTGGTCGTCTGCTTGCGGAACTCACCGCTGCCGTCAACGTTCTGGGCGTTAATGCGCGCTTCGGACCAGTAGACTTTCGCATCGGCGTTCAGCCAGTCGTTCCCCTCGGGCGCAATTTTATAGCCGAGCTGCGCGTCGCGCTGAATGGTGGAGCGGTCGGTCATCGGGTTGCTGCTGTCGGACGCGTCCGTGGTTTGCGGATTTTTCGGTTCCTGCGCGTCGTTATTGTAGTAGCGCAGGGAGCCGCTCAGCGTCTGGGCCGGATCGAGCTTCCAGCTGCCCTTTGCCAGCATATTGTTGATGGATTCGTCGTTAGGCGCGCTGGCTCCGTCGCTCTGGCGGATATCCCCGCGATCCCGGCTGGACCAGGAGACAACGCCGTCCAGGGTATCGGTACGGCCAAAGGCGCTGGCGCCCATACCGATGCTGCGATCGCCCGTTGCGCCGGTACCAAATACCCGGTAGCCGCTGTTTTTGCCCGGCTCCAGCAGGTCTTTTGCATCGGCGGTGTCGTAAGCGATCACGCCGCCGAGCGCGCCGCTGCCGTAGAGCAGGGCGGACGGCCCGCGCACCACTTCGATACGTTTGATCAGCGCCGGGTCGAGGAAGGTGCTGTTGAGGTGCCCGGTGTCGGTTCCCTGACGTACGCCGTCGACCAGTACCAGCACGCCGCGGCGGTCGTAACCGCGCAGGTTAACGTCCTGGCCGTTGGTGCGGCCTGTTCCATCCAGCGTCAGGCCCGGCACTTTACGCAGCAGGTCGGCGGCCGAGCTGGCGGTCTGGTTTTCCGGGGCGGTGGCATCGATAACGCTCACCATCATCGGGGCTTCAAAGGCGCTGCGGGCGTTGCCCGTGGCGGTCACGGTAATATCATCTGCGGAAGCAAACGCGACTCCAGGTAGCGTACTGACAATCGCCAGCGCCAGAAGTGACGGGCGTAAAGACGCGGAATGCGGGTGTGGCATAGCAACTCTCCATTAAGAATCGAAAGCGCTGGCTGCCTGGGGAACACCTGGGTGGCTGGCGAATGTTTAGGTTTATTTTGTGAGGATCAGTTTTCCGGCATTTGTCTGGCGCAGCAGATAGTGCTGGCCGTCATGCTCGATAATGACCCGCCCCTCGTCGCCCAGCAGGCTCTTGCTGTCGATGCGACGATCGGTGTGAGCAGGGGAAGGCGCTGTGTGTGTTTTTGCTGGCGTTGCCGCGCTGTTATCCGTCGGTGACATAATGTTTATAAATAACAATCAATGTAACAATGATAATCATTATCAATAAACTGCAAATTGACGGCAAGCACTTTTGTGAAAAAAGGGTGACGGGATCAAATTTGTGGGTGAGGTGCGGTCTGATGCCCTCACCCCGACCCTCTCCCACAGGGAGAGGGAGAGGGGAGAAGGGCATCAATCGTAGGTCGGGTAAGCGCAGCGCCACCCGACAATAACATCAGAATCGCGTATCAACCGCAGCGGCCAGCTTCTCCAGCAGCAGCTCGCTGTCTTCCCAGCTCAGGCACGGATCGGTGATCGACTGGCCGTACACCAACGGCTGGCCGGCAACGATTTTCTGCGTGCCTTCCTTGATAAAGCTTTCCGCCATAATCCCCGCGACGGCGGTCGATCCGCTGCGGATCTGCTGGCAGATTTCATCGCACACGTCCAGCTGGCGGCGATGCTGTTTCTGGCAGTTGCCGTGGCTGAAATCCACCACCAGATGTTCCGGCAGGTCGAACTCGGCCAGCGTTTCGCAGGCTGCGGCAATATCATCCGCATGATAGTTCGGCTTTTTGCCGCCGCGCATAATGATATGTCCGTATGGGTTGCCGCTGGTCTGGTAGATGGTCATCTGGCCGGTTTTATCCGGGGAGAGGAACATATGGCTGGCGCGGGACGCGCGGATCGCGTCAACCGCGATGCGGGTGTTGCCGTCGGTGCCGTTTTTGAATCCAACCGGGCAGGAGAGGGCGGAGGCCATCTCGCGGTGGATCTGGCTTTCCGTGGTACGTGCGCCAATCGCGCCCCAGCCGATCAGGTCGGCGATAAACTGTCCGGTCACCATATCGAGAAACTCGGTCGCGGTCGGCACGCCCAGCTCGTTCACCTGCAGCAGCAGCTTGCGCGCCAGCTCGATACCGTGGTTCACGCGATAGCTGCCGTTGAGGTCAGGATCGGAAATCAGCCCCTTCCAGCCCACCACGGTGCGCGGCTTCTCAAAATAGGTACGCATTACGATCTCAAGGCGATCCTGATACTTTTCACGCATCCCCTGGAGGCGTTTTGCATAGTCCATCGCCGCATCCAGATCGTGGATAGAGCACGGGCCAATCACCACCAGAAGACGCTTGTCTTCACCGTTAAGGATTTTTTCAATACGACGGCGGGAGGCCGTCACGTGTTCCGCAACGCCTGCGGAAACGGGATGCCGCTGCGCCAGTTCAGCCGGGGTCACCAGGCTGTCAATGCGGGCTGTGCGGAGTTCGTCGGTTTTATTCATGGAATGTCTCAGAAATTTTTTGCTTCATCGGCAGACTACCGGGAAGTGATGGGCATCACCTTAAACCAATCCCTGCTGATTTCAAGTTCGGGGCAACGTTGCCCCGATGATGCTGCTGATGATAACCGAAACTGAATTAATGTACTAGCATATTAGTACATGCGACGATTCAGTCCCATGATGTCGAGGATTTTGGTGGCGATTTCTTCTACCGAATAGTTAGTGCTGTTCAGCCAGGGGATCTGGTTTTTACGGTACAGGGCCTCGACTTCTGAAACTTCCATGCGGCACTGGCGCATGGAGGCGTAGCGGCTGTTCTCGCGGCGTTCTTCGCGGATCGCGGCCAGGCGTTCAGGGTTGATAGTCAGACCGAAAAGCTTATGCTGCAGCGGCTTAAGGGCAGCGGGCAGAACCAGGTTATCCATATCGTCGGCAATGAAGGGGTAGTTTGCCGCCCGGATGCCAAACTGCATCGCCAGGTAGAGGCTGGTCGGGGTTTTACCGCAGCGCGACACGCCGAGCAAAATGACCTGCGCCTGGTCAAGGTTGCGCATCGAGATACCGTCATCGTGGGCGAGGGTGTAATCAATGGCGGCGATCCGCGCATCGTATTTGATCAGGTTACCGGGATTCAGCCCGTGGGTACGGTGGGCGATTGGGGTCGGGTCCAGCTTCAGTTCGCTCTGCAGCGGGGCCACCAGCGCCTGCACGATGTCCTGACAGAAGCCTTCACTTTGCAGAATAATGTTGCGAATTTCGGGAATAACGATGGAGTAGAACACGAGTGGGCGAATGCCGGTCTGCTGGTAAATGGCGTCAATCTGGTCCTTCACCGCTTTGGCACGGCTCTCGTTTTCGACAAACGGAAGCGTGATGCTGTTAATCGACACGGGGAATTGCGACATCACCGCGTGGCCCAGCACCTCGGCGGTAATCGCCGTCCCATCAGAAATATAAAAAACGTGGCGATCGACAGCATTATCCATTTTAACCATCCTGAATATCATACCTAATTGTCTGAAAGCATAAATTAAAAAAGTAAAAACCACAGCAAAGAACTTGTCCTAATTTAAAATGAAATGCTGTTTTTAATTTTACTGAAAAGTGGATTTCATTTTTCAAATAGCGGCTTTATTTCTGTGGTTTTTGATGGAATCTATAGGAATCATCGGGTTAGCGATTGTAGGGAAAGTGTCCGAAAAGTTGAAAATTTAAATTGCTTACACGATTCACCGTTTTTTTAGCGGAAGTAAATATGCCAGTATAAATACGTAGTCAGGTGTTTCTTACTCCGATCAAATATCACAAAAGGATTGTTTCGATGTCCAACAATGGCTCGTCACCGCTGGTGCTTTGGTATAACCAACTCGGCATGAATGATGTAGACAGAGTTGGGGGCAAAAATGCCTCCCTGGGTGAAATGATTACAAATCTGTCCGGTATGGGTGTCTCCGTACCGAACGGGTTTGCCACCACCGCCGATGCCTTTAACCTGTTTTTAGACCAGAGCGGCGTGAACCAGCGCATTTACGACCTGCTGGATAAAACGGATATTGATGACGTTACCGAGCTTGCCAAAGCCGGGTCGCAAATCCGCCAGTGGATTATCGACACACCTTTCCAGCCGGAACTGGAAAAAGCCATTCACGACGCGTACAACCAGCTCTCCGCTGACGACGCGCAGGCCTCCTTTGCCGTGCGTTCCTCTGCGACCGCAGAAGACATGCCGGACGCCTCGTTTGCCGGGCAGCAGGAAACCTTCCTGAACGTTCAGGGCTACGATGCCGTGCTGGTGGCGGTGAAGCACGTGTTTGCTTCCCTGTTTAACGACCGCGCCATCTCCTATCGCGTGCACCAGGGCTACGACCATCGCGGCGTGGCGCTGTCGGCGGGCGTGCAGCGCATGGTGCGCTCGGACGTGGGCTCATCCGGCGTGATGTTCTCCATTGATACCGAATCCGGCTTTGACCAGGTGGTGTTTATCACCTCCGCGTGGGGCCTGGGTGAGATGGTGGTGCAGGGTGCGGTAAACCCTGACGAATTCTACGTCCACAAGCCGACGCTGGCCGCTGGCCGTCCGTCGGTGGTGCGCCGCACCATGGGCTCGAAAAAAATCCGCATGATCTATGCCCCGACTCAGGAGCATGGCAAGCAGGTTAAGATTGAAGATGTGCCGCAGGAGCAGCGCGACCGCTTCTCCCTGACCGACGCCGAGGTGGAAGAGCTGGCGAAGCAGGCGGTGCAGATTGAAAAACACTATGGCCGTCCGATGGATATCGAATGGGCGAAAGACGGGAACACCGGCAAGCTGTTTATCGTGCAGGCGCGCCCGGAAACCGTCCGCTCTCGCGGTCAGGTAATGGAGCGCTATACGCTGCACGCGCAGGGCAAAATCGTGGCGGAAGGCCGCGCCATCGGCCACCGCATCGGTGCCGGGCCGGTGAAAGTGATCCACGACATCAGCGAGATGAACCGCATCGAGTCCGGCGACGTGCTGGTGACCGACATGACCGACCCGGACTGGGAGCCGATCATGAAGAAAGCCGCCGCTATCGTCACCAACCGCGGCGGCCGTACCTGTCACGCGGCGATCATCGCCCGCGAGCTGGGTATCCCGGCGGTAGTCGGCTGCGGCGACGCCACCGAGCGCATGAAGGACGGACAGAACGTGACCGTCTCCTGTGCGGAAGGCGATACCGGCTACGTGTATGCCGATATCCTCGACTTCAGCGTGAAAAGCTCCAGCGTGGACACCATGCCGGACCTGCCGCTGAAGATCATGATGAACGTCGGCAACCCGGACCGCGCGTTTGACTTCGCCTGCCTGCCGAACGAGGGCGTTGGCCTGGCGCGTCTGGAATTCATCATCAACCGCATGATTGGCGTTCACCCGCGCGCGCTGCTGGAGTTCGACGACCAGGACGCGAAGCTGCAAAACGAAATCCGCGAGATGATGAAGGGCTACGACTCGCCGAGAGAGTTCTACGTGGGCCGCCTGACCGAAGGGATCGCCACCCTCGGCGCAGCTTTCTACCCGAAACGCGTCATTGTGCGTCTGTCGGACTTTAAGTCCAACGAATACGCCAACCTGGTGGGCGGCGAGCGCTACGAGCCGGAAGAAGAGAACCCGATGCTGGGCTTCCGCGGGGCGGGACGCTACGTGTCTGAGAGCTTCCGCGACTGCTTCGCGCTGGAGTGCGACGCGGTGAAACGCGTGCGCAACGACATGGGGCTGACCAACGTGGAGATCATGATCCCGTTTGTCCGTACCGTGGACCAGGCAAAAGCGGTGGTAGACGAGCTGGCGCGTCAGGGGCTTAAGCGCGGCGAGAACGGGCTGAAGATCATCATGATGTGTGAGATCCCATCCAACGCACTGCTTGCCGACCAGTTCCTGGAACACTTCGACGGTTTCTCTATCGGCTCGAACGACATGACGCAGCTGGCGCTGGGCCTGGACCGCGACTCCGGCGTGGTCTCTGAGCTGTTCGATGAGCGCAACGAGGCGGTAAAAGCGCTGCTCTCCATGTCCATCCGCGCGGCGAAAAAGCAGGGCAAATACGTCGGGATCTGCGGTCAGGGTCCATCCGACCATGAGGACTTTGCGGCCTGGCTGATGGAGGAGGGAATTGACAGCCTCTCCCTGAACCCGGACACCGTGGTGCAAACCTGGCTGAGCCTGGCGGAACTGAATAAGTAACCGCGAATACTCAGTAAAAAGGCGAGGAATTATTCCTCGCCTTTTTTATTTCCCTGCGAATATGCTCCCCATCACAAATAAAGCAAAAAACCAAATATCATAATTTGTCTGTTAATTTAGACAATTGTTAGCGCGCAAACCGTTGCTAATACTTGAGCCTTACCGCGCATTACCCTACATGATGTGCGACTGGTTGAAATACGTTTTAACCTGATAAAAAGGCAAATAACAAATGACACTCTCCTCTGTTTTGCGTACCAAAGATAAAATAGGCTATGGCTTAGGCGATATGGCCAGCGCGCTGGTTTGGCAAACGGCAACGTTATTTCTTGCTTATTTTTATACGGACGTTTTCGGTTTGCCGGCGGCGATCATGGGCACCATGTTTTTAGTGGTGCGCGTGGTGGATGCCTTTGTTGATCCCTGTATCGGCGCGCTGGTGGATCGCACCCAGACGCGTCACGGCCGTTTTCGCCCCTGGCTGCTGTGGTTCGCCATTCCGTTTGGCGTAAGCTGCCTGATTACCTTCTACGTACCGGACGTCGGGCCGATGGCGAAAATCGTCTATGCTTGCGTGACCTACGCCATCTTAAGCCTGATTTACTCCGCAATTAACGTGCCTTACTGCGCCATGCCCGGCGCGCTGACGCTGGACCCGCGCGAGCGCCACTCGCTGCAGTCCTGGCGCTTTGGCCTGTCGTTCATCGGCGGATTGATCGTGACGGTGATTGCCCTGCCGCTGGTGTCGCATCTGGGGCAGGGAAACGTGCAGAAAGGCTACTTCTATGCCATGAACCTGATGGGGCTGCTGGGCATTGTTTTATTCTTCTGCTGCTTCTTTATGACCCGCGAGCGTTATTCTCCGCGTAATGACACCTCCGGCTCCATGCTCACCGATTTAAAACTGCTGGCCGGAAACAGCCAGTGGCGAATTGTGTTCCTGTTTAATATATTGCTGTTAACCGCCGTGGTGACGCGTGGCTCTGCAACCATGTATTACGTCAACTATGTGCTGCTGCGCCCGGAGCTGGTTTTTGCCTTTATTGTTTCAGGCATGGTGGCATCCCTGAGCGGGGCATTATTATCGGAACGCCTGCTCGGCAAATTTGACCGCGTGCGCGCCTATCAGTGGACGATTATTTCCTTTGTTATTTTCGGCGCGCTGATATTTTTCATTCCTCCTTCGCAGGTGTGGCTGATATTCGGCCTCAACATCGTTTTTAGCTTTATTCAAAACCTCACTACGCCGCTCCAGTGGACCATGTTCTCCGATGTGGTCGATTATGAAGAGCATCGCAGCGGCCGCCGTCTGGACGGTCTGGTCTTCTCGACCGCCCTGTTTGCCATCAAGTTTGGCCTGGCGCTGGGCGGGGCCGTTGTCGGCTGGGTGCTGGGAACGGTGGATTACGTCCCCGGGCAGGCAGCGCAGGCACCGCACGTGCTCTCGACCATCAACGCGCTCTTTACGCTTATCCCCTGTGCGCTTTTCCTCTGCATGGTGGCGCTGCTTTCCATCTACAAACTCAACAGTCGGCTGGTGGATGCCATCGCCCGGGAACTCGCGGGCAAGCGCGACGTGCGCCCCGACGCGGGGCAGCTCAGCCCGGCAACCCCTTCCGCAATACAGGAGTAAAACATGACGGCTATCTATAAGGACGCGGGACGTCCGGTACACGAGCGCGTCGCCGATCTGCTGGCGCGTATGACCCCGGAAGAGAAGTTTGCCCAAATGCACGCCTACTGGCTGATCCTCGATGAAAACGGCAACCATCGCGAGCGCAGCGATTTGAGCGATGAATTTGCGGGCGTGAGCGAGCAGGCGGCGCTCAGCGAGCGGCTGAAGCTGGGCGTCGGGCAAATCACCCGTCCGCTGGGCACCCATATTGTCGATGCCAGAACCGGCGTGCGTGCGGCCAACCGGCTGCAGCGCATGATGATGGAAGAGACGCGGCTCGGCATTCCGGCGCTGTTCCATGAGGAGTGCCTGGTGGGGCTGCTGTGCAAAGACGCCACGCTGTTCCCGTCATCGCTCAACTACGGCTCGACCTGGGACCCGGAACTGGTGCAGCGCGCGGCAGAGCAAATCGGCATAGAGGCGCGAACCGTGGGCTGCCAGCAGGGGCTGGCGCCGGTGCTGGACGTTTCCCGCGACGTGCGCTGGGGGCGTACCGAAGAGACCTTCGGGGAAGATCCCTGGCTGGTGGGCGTGATGGCGACCGCCTACGTGAAAGGCTTACAGGGCGAGAAACGCGACCTCCTAGCGACCCTCAAGCATTACGTGGGGCACTCGTTCAGCGAAGGGGCGCGCAACCACGCGCCGGTGCACCTCGGGTTTAGCGAATTGAACGACACCTTCCTGCTGCCGTTCGAGATGGCGGTGAAGCTGGCGAACGCCGGTTCGGTCATGCCCGCCTACCACGATATTGATAATCAGCCGGGGCACAGCGACAGCTTCCTGCTGACCACCGTCCTGCGCGAGCAGTGGGGCTTCGACGGGATCGTCGTGGCGGACTACGGCGGCGTCAGCCTGCTGCATCAGCACCATGGCATATCTCACGATGCGGCGGAATCTGCCGCGCTGGCCTTCAACGCCGGGCTGGACGTTGAGCTGCCGAAAGATGACTGCGCGCGCCATCTGGCGGAAGCGGTAGATCGCGAGCTGATGTCGATGGCGAAAGTGGATGAGATCGTGGCGCGCACGCTGACCGAAAAATTCCGTCTGGGGCTGTTTGAGAAGCCGTACGCGGATGAAAACGGTATCGATCTGCAAAACGCCATGACCCGTCAGGTCGCGCGGGAGGTGGCGACGAAATCCCTCACCCTGCTGGAAAACAACGGCATTTTACCCCTGGGCGGCAAACCGCGCGTGGCGGTGGTCGGCCCGACGGCTGACGATCCGCTTGCCTTGCTGAGCGGCTACAGCTTCCCGGTGCACCTGATCATCAGCGATATGGTGGAGGAGACCTCGCAGGTGACGACCCCGCGCGCGGCGCTGGAGCAGTATCTTGGCGCATCGCAGGTGCGTTACGCCAAAGGCTGCCACATTATCGAAAAGCGGATGGCGGGTGCGCCGGTCTTCCCGGGCGACAGCGGCGGTAAGCCCATGCAGCAGTCGCCGGTTTCACAAAGCACCGCGCTCATACCCGAGGCCGTAAACGCGGCGCAGGCGAGTGACGTGGTCGTCGCCTGCGTGGGCGATCTTGCCGGGCTGTTCCAGAGCGGTACCGTAGGGGAGGGGTCCGATACCGATTCCCTGAACCTGCCGGGCGTGCAGCAGCAGCTGCTGGAGGCGCTGGTGGCAACCGGCAAGCCGGTAATCGTGGTGATGACGGGCGGGCGCCCTTATAACCTTCAGGGTCTGGAAGATAAAGTCGCCGCGCTGATGATGGCCTGGGCGCCGGGGCAGGAAGGAGGCTGGGCGATTGCCGATGTGCTCACCGGACGCGCTGAGCCGCAGGGCAGGCTGGTGGTCAGCGTGCCCAAGAGCGCGGGCGCAATGCCGTTCTACTATAACCACAAGCTCAAAAGCGGCGGCACGCCGTTCGCGTTCCATTTCGGCGCGCGCTATCCGTTCGGTTTTGGCCTTGGCTGGACGACGTTTAGCTGGGGGGCGGCGAAAGCGGTGGCATCCAGCGTGCCGATCGACGGCGAGGTGACGCTGAGTGTGGACATCACTAATACCGGTGAACGCAGCGGCAGCGAGGTGGTGCAGGTTTACGTCAGGGATAAGGTCGCCACGCAGGTGCGGTCGCTTCAGGAGCTGAAGGCCTTCCAGCGCGTCACACTCTCGCCGGGTGAAACCGCAACGCTCACCTTTACGCTACCGGTGGATATGCTCAACTTTACCCGTCGCGACGGGAAACGCATTGTGGAGCCGGGCGAATTTGAGCTGCAGGTTGGCGCATCGTCGGCGGATATACGCGACGTGCTGACGGTGAAGGTGGCCGGGGAAACGCGGGTATTACCGGGTGAGTGGAAGATGGTGAGTCGCTGTGACGTGACGCGCGGATAAAAGGATAAAAAAAAAGCCCATCGTGGGAGATGGGCAAAGACTACACACAGCAATTCGTTGTTTCACTCAGGGGATTTCCATGCTTATAAATCAAGGTGTTGATTTATAACCGTGTCCTAATAGTAGGCATGTCGGCTTTTAGCGTCGATCAGATTCGTCTCAATAGTTAAAGAGACGTAAAGATTGATTGAGGTTAGCAGCGGACTTACTGCTGAAATGGCGGGTCTGACCAGTGAGTAATGAATAAATACGTTAGCAACATTTAAGTATTGTGCGAAATAATGTAGGCCGGGTAAGCGCAGCGCCACCCGGCACAAACATTACTGCTTGTTCTTGTCTTCCAGCTCTTCAAGCTCGCTCAGAATTACGTCCGGATCGGTTCCCGGCGGCGGCACTTCATGCACCCAGGCCGAGAAGAGACGCCATGTCACCGCGAGCAGCACCGGGCCAATAAACAGGCCGATCATCCCAAAGGCAATCAGCCCGCCGATAACGCCGGATAAAATCAGAATCAGCGGCAGATCGGCGCCCATGCGGATGAGGATAGGGCGAATCACGTTATCCATCGTGCCGACCACGCAGCTCCACACCAGCAGCACGGTGCCCCAGGTGGTATTCCCCGTCCAGTAAAGCCAGATGATGCAGGGAACCAGCACCAGCAGCGGCCCCAGCTGGGCAAGACAGGTCATCAGCATCACCACGGTAAAGACGGTCGCATAAGGCACGCCGGAAATCGCCAGACCAATACCGCCCAGTACCGCCTGCACCAGGGCTGTAACCACCACGCCAAGCGCAACCGCGCGCACCGCTTGCGCAGCCAGCAGTACCGCCGCGTCGCCGCGCTTGCCCGCCAGACGGGTGGCAAAATGACGAACCCCTAAAGCGACCTGCTCACCGCGCCAGTACAGCAGGGCGCTAAAGACCAGCATCAGCGCGCAGTGCATCATAAAGCGGCCAATATGCGCCGCCTGCCCGACAAACCAGGTGGTGGTGGTGCCGATATATGGACGCACTTTCGCCATCAATGCGCTGCCGCCCATCTCCAGCAGGCTATGCCAGCCGCTGTAGAGTTTTTCACCAACCAGCGGAATGCTGTTCAGCCAGGCGAGATCCGGCAGCGTCATTTCACCGCTGGTCACGGCGCGGATCACCGGGCCGCTGGAGTCGACAAGGCTGTTCACCAGCAGGGCAATCGGAATGATAAACAGCAGGAACAGCAGCAGCGTCATGACCAGCACGGCCAGGCCGCGACGGCCAAACAGCAATTTCTGCAGCCGTAATAACAGAGGCCAGGTTGCAACGACCACGGTAGCGGCCCACGCAAAACCGAGCACGAAAGGTTGAACAATCCACAGACACGCAATAATCATCAGTGCTAAAAACAGCACCGACAGCAAAATTTGCGCAACATCCCTGGGCTGACGAAGATTGACCATAAATGAAACTTTCCTTAAATGAACGCCAGCATGGCCGACGATAACGTAAACCGCTTTCCTCTAATCATTGGTGATTTCAGCGATTTTTGACAGGCGGATTTTGCCCGTAATTCTACGAAGCACATAAGAAAAAAATGTGATAAAACTTTCCAGACACAACGCAAACGATTTCACATTACTCTAATTAGGGTCGACAGTAATGATCCCACAGATTTCTCAGGCACCCGGCGTCGTCCAGCTGGTGCTTAATTTTTTGCAAGCACTGGAGCAACAGGGTTTTACAGGTGATACCGCCACGAACTATGCCGACAGGCTGACGATGGCGACCGATAACAGTATCTACCAGCTTCTTCCCGATGCCGTCGTTTTCCCTCGCTCAACGGCGGACGTGGCGCTGATTGCCCGTCTGGCCTCGCAGGAGCGCTTTGCTTCGCTGATCTTTACCCCGCGCGGCGGCGGCACCGGAACCAACGGGCAGGCGCTGAACCAGGGCATCATCATCGATATGTCTCGCTACATGAACCGCATCATTGAGATTAACCCTGAAGAGGGGTGGGTGCGGGTTGAAGCGGGCGTGATTAAGGATCAGCTTAACCAATACCTAAAGCCTTACGGCTATTTCTTTGCCCCGGAGCTGTCCACCAGCAACCGCGCCACGATTGGTGGAATGATCAACACCGATGCCTCCGGGCAGGGGTCGCTGGTCTACGGCAAAACCTCCGATCACGTCATGGGCGTGCGTGCCGTACTGCTGGGGGGCGATATTCTGGATACCCAGCCGATGCCGGTCGAGCTGGCCGAAACGCTGGGCAAAGAGAGCACGACAAGCGGGAGAATTTACCGCACGGTGCTGGAACGCTGTCGCGACAACCGCCAGCTGATCCTGGACAAATTCCCTAAGCTAAACCGCTTCCTGACCGGCTACGATCTGCGCCACGTCTTTAACGACGATCTTACCCGGTTTGATTTAACCCGCGTGCTGACCGGCTCTGAAGGGACGCTGGCGTTTATCACCGAAGCCCGTCTGGATATCATCCGGCTGCCGAAAGTGCGCCGTCTGGTGAACGTAAAGTACAACTCCTTCGATTCCGCGCTGCGCAATGCCCCGTTTATGGTGGAGGCGCGGGCGCTTTCGGTGGAAACCGTCGACTCTAAGGTGCTCAATCTGGCGCGGGAAGATATTGTCTGGCACTCCGTGAGCGAGCTGATTACCGACGTGCCGGATAAAGAGATGCTTGGCCTCAACATCGTGGAATTTGCCGGGGATGATGAGGCGCTGATCGAAAGCCAGGTGAACGCGCTCTGCCAGCGCCTGGACGAACTCATCGCGCAGGGCGAGGGCGGCGTCATTGGCTGGCAGCTGTGTAACGATCTATCCGGCATTGAGCGTATCTACGCGATGCGTAAAAAAGCGGTAGGACTGCTCGGCAACGCGAAGGGGGCGGCGAAGCCGATTCCGTTTGCCGAGGATACCTGCGTGCCGCCGGAACACCTTGCCGACTACATCGTTGAGTTTCGCGCGCTGCTGGACGGCCACGGCCTGAGCTACGGCATGTTCGGGCACGTCGATGCCGGGGTGCTGCACGTGCGCCCCGCGCTGGACATGTGCGACCCGCAGCAGGAGATCCTGATGAAGGCGATCTCCGACGACGTGGTGGCCCTGACGGCGAAATATGGCGGCCTGCTGTGGGGGGAGCACGGGAAAGGGTTCCGCGCGGAGTACAGCCCGGCGTTCTTCGGCGAGCAGCTTTTCGGCGAGTTGCGCAAGATTAAAGCGGCCTTCGACCCGGACAACCGGCTCAACCCGGGTAAAATTTGCCCGCCTGAGGGCGTCGATGCGCCGATGCTGCAGGTCGACGCCGTCAAGCGCGGGACCTACGACAGGCAAATCCCGATCGCGGTACGCTCCTCCTGGCGCGGCGCGATGGAGTGTAACGGCAACGGCCTGTGCTTCAACTTCGACGTGAAAAGCCCGATGTGCCCGTCGATGAAAATCACCAGCAACCGCATTCACTCGCCAAAAGGGCGCGCCACGCTGGTGCGCGAATGGCTGCGCCTGCTCGCCGATCGCGGAGTCGATCCGCTGAAGCTCGAGCAGGAACTGCCGGAAAAACGCGCCAGCCTGCGCTCGCTTATCGAACGCACCCGCAACAGCTGGCACGCGAACAAAGGCGAATACGATTTCTCGCACGAAGTGAAGGAGGCGATGTCCGGCTGCCTGGCCTGCAAAGCCTGTTCAACCCAGTGTCCGATCAAAATCGACGTGCCGGAATTCCGCTCGCGCTTCCTGCAGCTCTACCACACGCGCTATCTGCGCCCGATGCGCGACCATCTGGTGGCGACGGTGGAAAGCTACGCCCCGCTGATGGCGCGCGCGCCGAAGACCTTTAACTTCTTTATCAACCAGCCGCTGGTGCGCAAACTTTCCGAAAAACATATCGGCATGGTGGACCTTCCGCTGCTGTCGGTGCCGTCTCTGCAGCGCCAGCTGGTGGGGCATCGCTCTGCGAACATGACGCTGGAGCAGCTTGAGGCGTTAAGCCCTGAGCAAAAGGCGAAGGTGGTGCTGGTGGTACAGGACCCGTTCACCAGCTACTACGACGCGCAGGTGGTGGCCGATTTTGTCCGTCTGGCCGAAAAGCTGGATTATCAGCCGGTGGTGCTGCCGTTTTCACCCAATGGTAAGGCCCAGCACATTAAAGGGTTCCTGAACCGCTTTGCGAAAACCGCGCAGAAAACGTCTGACTTCCTGAATCGCGTGGCGCAGCTTGGGATACCGATGGTCGGCGTCGATCCGGCGCTGGTGCTGTGCTATCGCGATGAGTACAAGCAAACGCTGGGCGACAAACGCGGCGATTTCCACGTCATGCTGGTGCACGAGTGGCTGCCTGCTGCGCTGCAGGGCACGGCCTCCCGGGACGTCAGCGGCGAGCCGTGGTATCTGTTTGGCCATTGTACCGAGGTGACGGCGCTGCCGGGCGCGCCTGCGCAGTGGGCGGCGATTTTCGCTCGCTTCGGCGCGAAGCTTGAGAGCGTCAGCGTGGGCTGCTGCGGTATGGCGGGAACCTACGGGCATGAGGTCAAAAACCACGCCAGCTCGCTTGGCATATACGAGCTGTCGTGGCACCAGGCGATGCAGCGCCTGCCGCGCAGCCGCTGTCTGGCAACCGGCTACTCCTGCCGCAGCCAGGTGAAGCGCGTGGAAGGTAACGGCGTACGCCACCCATTACAGGCTTTACTGGAGATTATCGGATGATCTGGAAACGTGCAGTGACGCTTCAGGCGCTAAATGCCATGGGCGAAGGGAACATGGTAGGTTTGCTGGATATTCAGTTTACCCGCATTGGCGAGAACGAGCTGGAAGCGACAATGCCCGTCGATGGCCGTACCCATCAGCCGTTTGGTTTACTGCACGGCGGGGCCTCCGTCGTGCTGGCTGAAACGCTGGGTTCGGTGGCGGGCTATTTATGCACCGAAGGAGAGCACAAGGTAGTGGGCCTGGAGGTTAACGCCAACCACATTCGCTCGGTGCGCAGCGGGCGCGTGCGCGGCATTTGCCGCGCGCTTCACGCCGGAAGCCGCCATCAGGTGTGGCAGATCGATATTCTCGACGAGCAGGATCGCCTGTGCTGTTCGTCCAGGCTGACGACGGCGGTGGTGTAAAGTTTCCAGAAGTTTTGCCTTTGGTCAAAATCTAGCCAGTCTTCTGTGATATACTGGTCAGGTTTTGTACATAAGCGAGGACATCATGGATACTGAAATAACCCCAACGCAGCTGGCAATTGAATATATACGTCGCGATAAGAGCAACCTGTCTCCGGCGCAGTACCTGAAAAAGCTGAAACAGCTTGAGCTGGAATTTGCAGATTTGCTGGCGCTCTCTTCTAACGAACTGAAAGAAGAGATCTACTTTGCCTGGCGGTTGGGCGTTCACGTCCATTGAGTGTGGGTAAAAAGGCCGCGACTGCGGCCTTTTTTGTCTTTCGAATTCAGTATTTGGCAGGGAGTTTGTGGATCTTCATTAGCCGACCTTCTTCCATTTCAATAAATCCCCCCGTTTTTAAATCAGCCAGAATGCGCATGACGCCGCTGCGGGAAAGCTGAGTTTTATCACGGATGTAACGTTCCGCCGTCACGCTCTCTCTGTAAGCGTTGTCTTCATCCATCAGCTTTATAAGCTGCTGGCGGATCATCTCATACGCCGTGGGGGCACCCTGAGGCATCACGTTGTGGTAGAGCCGATTATAAACAAACATCAGCTGGTTCGAGAGAAGTCCCCACAGCGCTTTCTCTTTAATAATTTCCCCCACCTGCGCGGTGGTAAGCACGCCGATCACGCATGGGCTTACCGTCTTCAGGTAGTCGTTGAAGTAAATATCCGTCAGGTTCGCCAGGCCAAACAGGGCGGGGCTGCGCGCCGTTGAAAGCATCATATTGTCGCTGCGGCGATAAACGGCGATGGTCCCTTCCAGGATCAAATAGCAGAAACCCTGACCGTTAACCTGGAGATCCAGCTGTTCGCCACGGCCCATTTTGCGCGTTGTGCAATAAGGCTGTAGGTGTTGAATTAGCTCTTGTGCGTAGGGAGAACCACGGTGAGTTTTTTCTGAAGGGGACATAGCCGCTAACCATTGATAATGACCTGTCTAATTATAGCGTTACTCCTCGCCGCAGGCACGTTTGCTGTCAGTACTTTCGTGGCAGATGGTGGATGTCAAGCAGGACGCCACGTTCCATGGTGATGTACTTTCCGGTCCGCAGTTCGGCCAGAATCCGCATAATGCCGCTGCGTGAAAGATAGGTTCGGCTTTTGATATAGGCCGCCGCCGTAATATTTTGCCGAATCGCCTCCGGCTCCTGCATTAGCTCAACCAGCTGAAAACGGATGATGTCGTAGGCTGACATCTGCGATATCTGCGCACAATGCTCATATACCCGGGAAGCGGTGTATATCAGCAGCTTTGAAAAATGCTCCCAGAGATCCTGTTGCGAGACAATCTGATTGAAACGATCCAGTGAAACCCTGGCGATTTCTGAGGTTTCCAGCGCCCGGACATACAGATGCTCCGTAGAAAATTGACTGCTAACGCCAAGAATAAAAGGGGCTGATTCTGAGTTTAATACAATACCATCGCCACGGCGATGTAACGCCACGCTACCTTGTAAAAGTAAAAAACACTGGCGTATATCATCCTTATAATAATGCACGGCTTCCCCGCGACTGATAATCATTCTGTCCGCAGCAGGGAGTACGTCTTTCATCAGTGCTTCAATATGGGGAAAAGGCTTTAATTCAAGCACCGAAGAGTCATTATTGTTAAGGGGGGCGGTTAGACGCGTATTCATGTGATACCTCACTCCTGCTTACATGATCATTTTTTGATCTTCTGGCTGAATTATCTTGAAAATGAATGACTCAGGGAATGTTCCGGGCAGGTCTAAAAGTAGACTTATCCTCTGTTTTTATATAACTCATTGAATTAAGGGTTGTTGGTATTCAGGTCTAAAAATAGACTCATGGAGGTCGTGAATAAAAAGAGGGGGGCAATTTGTTGCATGTACGTTAAATTTGAGTCTACAGCTAGACCATGAAACAGGTTGTGTTCAATAAAATGATTATATAAATTTTAATCAGCCAGTAGGACCTTTAATTTAGTGAACCGTGAATAAAAGAATCATCGCGCATTCTTTTATGGTTTATCTGCTGCGTGAATTTCAATAATAAATAAAGTGATAGAGGAAACAGGAAAATGAAGAAAATGACAAAGAACATTATCGTTGCTCTGGTCGCAACCGCTTCTGCGCTAATGACGGGCAATGCTTTTGCCGCGGCAGGAACCGTTAATTTTAACGGCAATATTCTGGATACTGCCTGTGACGTGGACGTGGCTTCCCAGAACCAGGTTGTGGTATTGGGCGATTACAATAAAACAGAATTTCCAACAACAGGCGCAAGAACGGCGGCCACGAAGTTCGACATCGTGCTGAAAAACTGCCCGGTGACGGTGACGAATGCCAAAGTACGCTTTGACGGTACGCCTGACCTCTCCAACGCCAGCCTGCTGGCTATCGATACGTCCGTCGCAGGTGCGGCTACCGGCGTTGCCATCAACCTGATGACCGCAGATAAGGCAGACCTGCCGCTGCACGGAAGTAACAGCTACAGCTACGCCTTGAGCAGCACGGCTGACAATACGCTGAATTTTTATGCTCAGTATATTTCAACGGCGTCATCGGTGACTGCCGGTCCTGCTAACTCTGTTGCTAACTTCTCCGTTGTTTATAACTAAGTAATCAGCGCTCGCGCCTGCCCGCGCTGAAGGGGGGCATTCGCTGCCCCCTGTTTTTGAGGTATGAAATGAATTTTATTAGCAAAACCTTGCTGATTGCCGCGGCTCTCACAGCGTCGCTGACGAATGCCTGCGCCGGCGTCATTATTGGCGGCACGCGGGTCATCTTCGACGGTGCCAAAAAAGAGGCGTCTATCGGCGTCAATAACGCAGATGCGACCCCTTATTTAATCCAGTCATGGGTTGATATGCCGGAGGGTAATGCTAATAAAGCCCCATTTATTGTTACGCCGCCTTTATATCGTCTGGATGCCGGTCAGCAAAATATCGAGCGTATTTTGATTACGGGTGTTTTGCCGCAGGATAAGGAAAGCCTGTTCTGGCTGAATATTAAAGCCATACCCTCAGCATCAAAGCAGGCTAACGCACTACAAATTGCCGTTAAAACCCGCATTAAGCTCATCTACCGGCCAGACAGCCTGAAAGGTTCTACGCCTGAAGAGCAGGCGGATAAATTAACCTGGTCGCGTAGCGGGAATAAACTCCAGGTCACCAATCCATCGCCTTACGTCATTAACTTTAATGAAATAAGCGTGGGGGCTAAACAGCTGGAGAATGTTACCTGGGTCGCACCCGGCGCGGTAGCGGTATTTGCACTGCCCGCAGGAGTTAATAGCAATCAGATCACGTTCAAGGTGATTAACGACTATGGCAGCCCCGGCGTCGCGCATCAGGCCAGCCTGTAATTTTGCAAGCGGCCTCTTTTATTGAGTCAGGTTTACGATGATGGCAACGATAAATAATAAGATGCAGCCCGCGCGTCTGGGGATATATATCGCCCTGGCGCTGGTGAACACAACGCATGCAGTGAATGCGCGTGATGTGTTTAATGCCGAACTGGTTGAGCTGGACAATCCTGGCGCAGGTAAAGCTGATTTATCTGCGTTCGAAATGGGATCTCAGGCACCGGGGAAATACCACGTTGACATCATCCTTGACGACCAGCTCATGGAGACAACTGATATCGAGTTTACCTCCGCAAAAGGGGAAGACGAGGTGGGAAGCCTGCAGCCCTGCCTGAGCGTAGCGCAGCTCAAAAAATGGGGAGTCAAAACCGCGCTTTTTCCCGACCTGGCGCGTGGAGATCCTCCCTGCGCAAACCTGCAGGCCATCCCGCAGGCCAGCACTGAATTTCAGTTTGGCGCGCAGCGACTGCTGATCGGCATTCCACAGGCGGCAATTGATCTTCCTGCCCGAGGATATGTTTCACCGGAGTTATGGGATGAGAGGATCGCCGCCGCGATGCTGAACTACAGCCTGAGCGGCGCGAACGCATGGAGCAAAGGGGGGCAAGCCGCTACCAGCGACAGCCGGTATGCCAACCTGCGTCCCGGGATCAATATCGGACCGTGGCGGCTGCGCAACTACACCACCTGGTCGCGTGATGATGCCGGTCAGAACGCGTGGGATACGGTTTATACCTATGCGCAACGCGCCGTTATCCCCCTGAAAGCACAGCTCACCTTAGGCGACAGCTCGGCGCCTGCCGACGTGTTCGACAGTATGCCCTTTCGCGGCGGACAGCTCGCTTCCGATGACGACATGCTGCCTGACTCCTTGAAAGGCTATGCCCCGGTGGTGCGCGGTATTGCCCGAACCAATGCTCAGGTGGTTGTCCGACAGAACGGATATCAGATCTACCAGACCTATGTGGCGCCTGGCGCTTTCGAGATTACGGATATGTACCCCACGGGAGGGGCAGGCGATCTGGATGTCACCGTTAAGGAAGCCGACGGGAGCGAACAGCGCTTCACGATACCCTATGCATCGTTACCGGTTTTGCAGCGGGAAGGACGGGTCAAGTATGCCTTTACCGGCGGGCAATACCGGTCCTATAACCACCGTGTTGAAAAGACGCCTTTTGGGCAGATCGCGGGAATTTACGGCTTGCCGTACGGTATAACCCTTTACGGCGGCCTGCAGGGATCCAGTAAATACCAATCGATCGCAATGGGTGTCGGCAAAAATATGGGCGGTTTGGGCGCCCTGTCCGCAGACGTGACGCAGGGCTGGTCAACGCCGCAAGGAGTTGAGAAATCCAGCGGGCAGTCGTGGCGTGCCCGGTACAGTAAAAACGTTGTCGAAACAGGCACCCACTTTGCGATTGCCGGCTATCGCTACTCCACCAGCGGTTATTACGGCATGCAGGAGGTGCTGGATTCATACGGTGACAGCAGCGCGCTTCAGGACCGGCGTCGAAATCGGGCAGAGCTGACGATGAGCCAGGCGCTGGGCAGCGGTTTTGGATCGCTAACGCTGAGTGCAGCACGGGAAGACTACTGGAATTCCGGCCGGTCGATGTCGTCATACAGCCTTGGGTATAACAATTACTGGCGAAATATCAGCTACGGGCTGACCTGGACATACGGTAAAAACGCCAGCGCCGGTTCACATGACAGCCAGAAACGGTACGACGAAGATCGGCTTCTGGCCTTTACCGTCAGCATCCCCCTGGACAGATTTTTGCCGCAGACGTGGGCTAACTACGGCATGAATGCCAGCAAGAATAACGGAACCACGCACAATGTTGGTCTGAATGGCGTGGCGCTAGCGAATAACGCATTGAGCTGGAATATCCAACAGGGATATGGAACAAATTCCGCCGGGGATACCGGTAATATAAACGGAACCTACAAAGGCAAGTATGGCGAAATGACGGCCGGTTACGGCTACGACCGAAACAGTGAACGCCTAAATTATGGATTTCAGGGGGGAATCGTTGCGCATTCAGAAGGCGTCACGTTGGCACAACCTCTGGGTGAAACGAATGTGCTCATAAATACCCGCGGCGCGCCTGACGTTGGAGTGACGAATATGACTGGGGTGACGACCGATTACCGTGGCTATGCCGTTGGCCAAAATCTTATGCCTTATCGAAAAAATGATGTTTCATTGATGACCGAGACGGTACCAACACATGTTGAGCTGAACCAGACCATAAAAACGGTTATCCCTACGCGAGGGGCTATCGTTCGGGCAGATTACAAGACAAGTATGGGGATCCGTATGCTCATCACCCTGACACAGCAGAACGGTAAACGTGTTCCTTTTGGCGCGATAGCCAATGCCACAGGTGTGAATAATAGCGAATCAATTGTTGGAGATAATGGTCAGGTCTACTTAACGGGATTAGACCCTAATGTAGAGGTCAGCGTGCAGTGGAAAGATAAGACAGAACAAACTTGTCGCGTAAGGTATTTAGTCAGCAAGGAAGAGCAACAGCAGGATATTGTTCTCACAAATCTGCAGTGCCGCTGATGAAAATTATCGATGCATTATGAACACGGGTACGAATATGTCATTTATTAAAAATAAACTGTGGGTGTTTTTGTGTTTATTCCCTACGTTGAGTTATGCCTGTACCTTTAGTTTTATCGGTTCACCCTTTACCGTTAACTATGGCGATATAGTTGTTCAGCGCGATGTAGCCGTCGGCCAGGCGATCAGTAACGAAATCTATGGGGCGATGGCGCATGCCTTTACGTGTAAGGCGACGGGCAATGAGGGCTCAACCGCCGGGATGAAAAGCGTCGTTCTGACCTATGCGTTTACGTCATCGAGTGGGCGCAGAGTCTATAATACCAACCTGGCGGGAGTAGGTATTTCATTTGGATATAATGAAAACAGTATGGCAGGCAGTTCCAGCTTCTCCGGCGTGAGCTATATGGACGGCGGTAATTTGCTCACGTTCAGCTGGAGCTCCAACCCAGACGATCTTGATATCAGTAATTTCCAGCCCGTCATCCAGCTTTGGAAAACCGGAAATATTACGTCGGGTTCACTGACTGGACAGTTAGCCTCTTTTATTGCCTACACCGAACAGTATCGCGGCGGGGAACTGGCAGGAGAAATTCCGATCAATGCGGGAACGGGCTCCGTTACCCAGGTTGCCTGTGCGGTTAAAACGTCAAATATTTTATTTCAAATGGGGGATATTGCTGAGAGTGCATTTGGAAACAATGTTGGACCCGCTACTCAGGTGCCCCAAAAGACGCAGAGCCTTATTCTGGACTGTGACGCGGGTGCAAATATCAATCTGACATTAACGGGAGTGCAAGATCCCGACGCCAGTGATACCAGCGTATTGGCCTTAACCGATCGGGGGAGCGTGGGGATGGCAAGCGGGTTAGGCGTTCAGCTACTTTATAATAATGCGCCTCTCAGTTTAAACACGAATATTGTGCTGAAACAGTCATCCGGTGGCGTCGAAATGTTTCCTCTGACCGCGCGTTATTATCAGACGAATACCTCTGTATCTACCGGGATCGCGAACGCTTCCGCAACGCTTAACTTAACCTATCAATAGGGGCGACGATGAATATAAAAATATTTATTTTCTTGATGACCATTATATTCTCATTATCCGGAGCCGCGAGTGATAATGTTGATGTTAATATTACAGGGCGCGTTGTGGCATCACCCTGTATTTTCAATGGCGGAAATTCAAACCTCAATATTGATCTCGGCAACATTCAGGCCACTAATATGGCGACGCCGGGATCGGCGTCCGATCCGGTGTCTTTCAACCTGTTATTTACCCGTTGCCCGTCAGGCACCCGGAGCGTAACGGCGTCATTCGCTGGCGCACCCGATCCGGTCGCCGGGGCGGATTACTACATGAATAGCGGCACTGCGACAAACGTGGCGATTGCCATGAAGGAAGCAGGAAGCGGTGCACTTAAGGGAACGGGAACCCGTATCACACAAAATATTGCTGCAGACAGAACGGCAACCATGGCGATGGAGGCCTGGGTTAAATCGGTTACCGGCGGCGCAACGCCGGGCACTATTCGTGCCGTCGTGGTTCTCACTCTGCAGTACAACTGAACGTTCCGGCGTTACTTTGCCAGCGTAAGGGCGCGATGAATGGTGAATATACTTATCAATGAGTCCAATATGTTTTTACAGTTTGGGCTTACGAAACTGTTTACGGATACGTTGTCACAATTAACAAAACAAGACCTGTGTTTTGACTCTTGTTTTACCGCCAAAGGCGTAAGAGCGGCTGACGTTATCGTTCTCTCCCTCTGTGCGGGAGAGTATCTGACCTGTTTTCCTGAGCTACAGGAACGAAAAAAAGGGTTCGTGATTGGGCTTGTTGAAGACCTTAACCTGGTGAATGCGCTGCCGGATTGCTTTCAGGACGTCATTTTCATTTCGCGTCGAGCGACGCTTTCTGAGTTTACCGAGGCTCTTACGCACGCCTGGCAGAGAGGCATTGTTCAGAGTGACTCAGGATCGATGATGTCGTGCATCGACTGCCAGCAGAATAAATTATCGCCTCAGCAGGCCCGCATTATCCTTGGTTTTTATCGAGGGCTGTCGGTCGCCAAAATAGCCGATGAATTAAGCGTCAGTGATAAAACCGTATTTACGCATAAATATATAATTATGAATAAGTTCAGGCTGCGCAGCGACTATGAACTGGTATCGCTGCTTAACAAGGTAGCCAATGCAAAGAGGCTCGCACTGCGAGCCTCTGCCTTAAACGTTTACCGCGCTGATTAACCGCGTCTTCATCGTCTGATAGGCTGACGCCGCAAAATCCTCCGCCCAGCGCTGATCCTCAATCGCCTCCAGCTGCACCGCGCAGTACTTCGTTTCCGGCGTTTTGGATACAGGGTCAAGGTTATCCTGCGTCAGCTCGTTGCAGGCGCCGATCCACCATTGATAGGTCATATAGACGGCCCCAGCGTTAATACGCTCGCTGATGCTGGCCCGGGTAATGACCTTGCCCCTGCGTGACCGCACCCACACCAGCTGGCCGTCGGCAATGGCCAGCTTATCCGCGTCGGCAGGGTTCATCTGAACGCGTCCCGGCTCGTCGGCCAGGCTTTGCAGCGCGGCACAGTTGCCGGTCATTGAACGACAGGAGTAGTGGCCGACCTCGCGGACGGTACACAGCACCAGCGGATAGTCCTCATCCGGCGTTTCAGCCGGCGCGCGCCAGGCGGCGGCAAACAGCTGACCTTTGCCCGTCGGGGTGTCGAACTGATTGTCTTTGTACAGGTACGGCGTGCCGGGGTGATCGAGCGTCGGACACGGCCACTGAACGTGGCCCATCTCGCCCATCTTTTCGTAGGTCACGCCGTAAAAAAGCGGACACAGCTCGCGCATCTCATCCCAGATCTGCTGGTCAGAATCGTAATGCATCGGGTAGCCCATTTCGGCAGCCAGCAGGCAAATGATTTCCCAGTCGCGCTTCACGTTGCCGCTGGCTTCAACAGCCTTGCCAAAACGCTGGAAGCCGCGATCGGCGCAGGTAAAGACGCCGCCGTGTTCCCCCCATGACGTGGCGGGGAACAGAACGTCCGCCACCTCTGCCGTTTTGGTCATAAAGATGTCCTGAACCACCACGAAATCGAGCGCCTCAAACCCGCGACGAACCAGGCCCAGATCGGCCTCCGTCTGCAGCGGATCTTCCCCCATGATGTAGTACGCTTTAATTTTACCCTCAAGCGCGAGGTGCGGGACCTCGGTGATGCGCGTGCCGACGCGATCGTCCATTTTGCTAACGTCTATCTTCCAGGCATCGGCAAATTTTTGCCTGACCGCCAGGTCGGTAACTTCCTGATAGCCGGGAAACATGTTTGGCAACACGCCCATGTCGCACGCGCCCTGAACGTTGTTCTGGCCGCGGACCGGGCCAACGCCCACCGCCGGGCGGCCGAGGTTGCCGGTCAGTAAGGCCAGGCTGGACAAGCCTTTCACTACATCCACCGCCTGACCAAACTGCGTGACGCCCATGCCCCACATCACCGTGGCGGACGGTGCGGCAGCAAAGGTACGCATCGCCTGGCGCACGTCGCGCGCCGGAATACCCGTCAGATGTTCGACGTTTTCAGGGGCGTAGTCTTTAACCGTCTGGCGATAGGCTTCAAGCCCTTCCGTAAAGCGCGCAACATAATTTTTATCGTATAACTCCTCGTCAAGCAGCACGTAGCCAAACGCGTTCACCAGCGCCATATTGCTGCCGTTGTTGAGCTGCAAATGCTGGTCGGCAATGCGTGCCGTCTCAATGCGGCGCGGATCGCAGACGATGATCTTTGCGCCGTTTTCACGGGCTTTCAGCACGCGGCGGGCAACGATAGGGTGCGAATCGGCGCAGTTATAGCCGAACACCAGCAGGCATTTTGAGTTTTCGATGTCGTTGATTGAATTGCTCATCGCACCGTTGCCCAGCGTTTCCTGTAAACCCGCCACGGAAGGGCCATGACAGACGCGGGCGCAGCAGTCGACGTTGTTGGTGTTGAGCACCGCGCGGGCAAACTTCTGCATCACAAAGTTAGTTTCATTCCCCGTGCCCCTGGAGGAGCCCGTCGTCATGATTGACCGCGGGCCAAACTGTTCCTTAATGCTTTTAAGTTTCTGGGCGGTATAGCGGATAGCCTCTTCCCAGGTGACGGGAGTCAATGCCTCTCCTTTGCTGTAGCGGATCATCGGTTGCGTCAGGCGGGGAGTCAGCAGGCGAGTATCGTTAAGGAAGTCCCAACCGTAAAATCCTTTCAGACATAACGTACCCTGATTGGTCACGCCGTTTGCCGCTTCGGCACGGATAATACGGTTATTTTCCAAGATGAGATTGAGTTTGCAGCCCGCTCCACAGTAGGGGCAGACGGTGGCGATTTTTTTCATCAATAACAGACCTGTTAAGAAATGAAGCGATAAATAACTGGATAGCCCAGTCCCGTAAAGGGTACTAAGCAGGATCTATGCCACATTGACTTTTCAGGTTTAGCGGGGCGTTACGGGAGGGGAGAGCGTGTCATCGTCAGAAGGGTCGTCAGAAGTGACGATGACACGTAGCAGACGGTGAAAGACGAAACGTTAAAGATCGTCCATCGTATAGCCCACGACAATCTCTAAGGTTTTGCGGATAACGTCGGCCTTTACCACATCGTCCGTCACTTCCAGCGTCTGGATCAGCCACAGAATAATGGCCTTATTGGTTAAATGTCCTTCCGAGGCAAGGACACAGCGTACTGCAGTAGAAAAAACAGCGGACTCTTCAGCAAATCGCTCGCCAGCATGGCGAAAATATTCCGATAACGCACTATCCAGGAAAGCGGAATGGTATTCGGGTTGAAGCTGAATATTTTGTCTCATTTGTTCTCACCGTAGCTGTAAGGTTGTAGTCAATGTATTTTCTTGGGGTCGGACGGTTTTCCTTTTCCAAATAAAGGCACTACATTGTCTCTGTTATGTTTAAGAGATCCCTCTCTTACGTTTCGTCCTTGTGCGGTTCTGTGACGTTTAAAGTCGATGGTGCTTGATCCAATTTCGGCAATCACCATCGCAAGTGTCTCCCGCCGCAGGGGATCCGTTTCATGCGCTTTCATGCTACGCAGACGCTGAACAAGACCATCGGTAGTAACAGGCCCGCGCTCTTTCAGTAATGAAAGAACGGCTTCACCGATTAGCTGGTCGATCAGTCGGTCTGCGTCACTGCTGTTCATACGTTACCGTTCAAAGAGCAGGCCAAGCAGCATGTGATAATGCTGTTCCTCGTCAGGGCCATCGGCCTTTTCGAGTCGACTTAAAAGTTTGGTGCAGAGCGATTTGCGATTGAGGTTTCGCCCGTCGCTAAGAATTTCAACAACCACCTGGCCCAGCGTCTCCTGCTGAGTAGGAAGCGCGGCTTTTTCGAAGTACTGCGCGATAGCTGCTGCTGAATCTGCGACATAACCGTTCTGGTTCATGTTTCGCTCCTGTAAAAATCTGTAATCAGTAACGTTACATTTAAGGTATACACTTTTTTTAAATCTGTACATGTAAAATGTACAGATTTTTAGAATTATTTGGATATATTTTATAATATTGTTATTTTTCATTGCGTTAAAGTTGTATTGTTTTACGGTATCGTTACAGGATATATTGTACAACAGTGGGTTGCGATAAAGAGTTGTACACGCCAATTGTAAACATACCAACCTGCGGTAACTTGTTGAGATGTAAATTATTTGTTAGGTAACTAATGTGCTATAAAAGAAGTCTACCCACGAAAAATCGTGGCTTATCCTATTAACCCCCAGGAATAGCATGCTAACGACCATCATTTACCGCAGTCATATCTGCGAGGACGTTCCAGTGAAAGCGCTGGAAGAAATGGTAGCTGCTGCAAACAGTAAAAATCGGCATTCCAATGTCACGGGGATCCTGCTTTTTAACGGCACACATTTTTTTCAACTGCTCGAAGGACCGCTGGAAGACGTAACGGCAATCTATCAGAATATTTGCCGCGATACGCGCCATCACAATGTGGTGGAATTATTGAGCGATCATGGTCCTAACCGCCGCTTCGGCAACGTGGGAATGGAGCTGTTCGATCTGCGTAAGTACGACAGAGACGAAGTGCTGCAGCAGGTGCTGGATAAGGGCACGACAAAGTATCAGCTGACCTATAACGATCGGGCTTTGCAGTTTTTCCGTACCTTTGTCGAAGCGACAGAAAAAGCGAACTATTTTGAGCTGCCTGAGGCAAATTCCTGGGACTTTATCCCTGAGGAGACGCCGCTGTCCTTACAGCCGGAAGTGGTTGCGAAAGGGGCGGACTGCAGTTTTGCTTTCCAGCCTATTGTCGATCCCTTCATGCAGCAGGTTGTCTCCTGGGAAGCGCTTATTCGCACCCGTTCCGGCGAATCGCCTGCCGCCTATTTTGACGCTCTGCCGCGTGAAGATGTGTATACAGCGGATTTGAAAAGCAAACAGATTGCGCTCTCGATGGCCAGCGCGCTTGGCCTGCAGGAGCAAACGCTCTCGCTCAACCTGCTGCCGATGACGATCGTAAATGTGCCAAATGCAGCGGACTTTTTGCTGACTGCCATCGAAGCGAATGGCTTTGTGCCGGAGCAGATCGTGGTGGAGTTTACGGAAAGCGAAGCCATTTCGCGCTTCGACGAGTTCACCCACTCCGTACGACAGTTAAAAAGCGCGGGCATCAGCGTGACGATCGACCACTTCGGGGCGGGTTTTGCCGGGCTACAGCTGCTGGCGCAGTTCCAGCCGGACAGAATTAAGATTAATCGCGATCTGATTGCCGATGTCCACAAGAGCGGCCCACGGCAGGCGATCGTTCAGGCGATCATCAAATGCTGCGCGTCGCTTGAAATTCAGTTCTGCGCCGTGGGCGTAGAGAAGCCTGAAGAGTGGATGTGGCTCGAGTCGGCGGGTATTTCGCAGTTTCAGGGCAACCTGTTTGCCAGCCCTCGGCTGGGCGGTATTCCTGCCATTGCCTGGCCTGAGAAAAAGTTCGGATTTTGACTAAGTTGTACGTTATCCTTCCGGGGTATCTGTACGAACGGTCAAATTTATACAACAATGTATTAACGAGTGGATGGTTTTATCCACCATCCCCTTGTCTCAGAACGAGGCGTTAGTTATACAAATGGTTTGTACAATCTGATAAGGTTGGTTTGGTTGGGTATGGAAGTATTGAGCGTGAGGGAGTTAATGGCCTATTACAGTATCGGCGAAGTGGCCGAACGATGCGGTATCAACCCCGTTACGCTGCGTGCCTGGCAGCGCCGTTATGGATTGTTGAAGCCGCAACGCAGCGAAGGGGGTCATCGTCAGTTTGACGACGAGGATATCCTGCGGATTGAAGAGATCAAGCGCCTGATGAAAAGCGGCGTCTCGGTCGGAAAAGTAAAAGCCTTGCTGGAAAACAAGGAAGTGATGACCCAGGGCAACTGGGCAACGTTCCAGGAGGAGATGTTAACGGTTCTGCGTTACGCCAGCCCGGCGAGGCTGCGTGCCAAAATAGGTGAGTTTCGTCGCGATCATTCGATGGATGCGCTTATCGATAATATTATCACTCCCGTTCGTCAGCGAATGAATCAGGACCAAAATACGGTACGTCATATGGCGAGCCTGCTTGACGGCGTGCTGATTGAGTTTGCCATTGCCAGCCTTGCGGAATCGCGCAAAAAGGCCGGAAAAGATGCGCTGCTGATTGGCTGGGAGTGTGATGACCGCACCCATCTGTGGCTCGAGGCTGCGCGCCTTGCCCATAAAGGCTGGCATATTGACGTTTTGGCTGAACCTATCGATTCACCTCGACCAGAACTCTTCCCTGGGCAAAATATCTTTGTCTGGACGGGACAGCCGCCTTCGCCTCGTCAGCAGGAACAGCTTGACCACTGGCGCGAACAGGGGTTCTCGGTTTCATTCCACCATTGATTTAAGGGGTCCGTGAGGGCCTTTTTTGTTTTTACTCCTCCTCGATTAACCTGCGCAAAATCTATCTAAAGAATAGGCATTTTTTATCCACAATAAATAAAGGGTTAACGTGATAATTTCATTCTTACTTACTTAAAGGAACTAAGAATGAGTTGGAATAAAGACGTTGCTATTTCGTATCTCAGATCGCACGCCCTGGGGCACTCGCATAGTGAATGCGCTAAGTTTACCCGCCTGGCCATCCTGGCTGGGGGGGTTAAAGTATCTAACACAGATTACGCAAAAGATTTTGGGGCGGAGTTATTGCGTGCAGGATTCAGTGAACTGCCGCCCGGTTCAACGTTAATTTCTGGCGATGTGGCTGTGATACAGCCTTACCCCGGTGGAAATGGCATAGGTCACATGACCATGTATGACGGCACGCGTTGGATTTCCGACTTTATTCAAAAAAGCATGTATCCGGGGCCTGGGTACCGCAAAATGCAACCATCCTTTAAAATTTACAGGATGCATTGATGAAAAGAGTATTTTTATCATTCGTTATTTTGTTGGTGGGATGTAGTTCGGCTGCCAATCGAGATCGGAGTGCGCAAGACGTTACCGAATCATTTTATAGATCCTATCTTTCCGCATTCGGCAGCGATGAAGCCAGGATTTATCCTGCCGACGAACTGCGTAAATATGTTTCTGCTGATACTGTTGCTCGCATCTGCGCCATACAGGAAATCTCTGAACAAGAGTTAATTGAGTCTGACTATTTTACGTATACCCAGGATTACTCTCGCCAATGGATACCTGCATTACGCGTGGAAGACGGAAGGCCATTTTTAAACGGTGAAGTCGTCCAGGTAACTGAGGGAACTGGCGGCGGGAGAAGCATACACCTTGAAGTATTTCTTCGTCGGGAAGATGATGCATGGAAAATCTATCGCGTTCGTGACGTCACGAACAATCACGAGCATCCAATATTTAGTGCCGGGGCAGTTGCCCAGGCAAAGGCCGCAGCAGAAAGCGGACTTTAAATCGTAGTCAGTATCAACCCCGGTTTTACATACCGGGGTTTTTCATTCTCTCTGTGTCCGCCATCCCGCGGGCTTTTTTCTGAACAAACGCTGACTGCCTGAAGTGCTGGCGATGCTATACGCGAACCCGTCAGAAGCATTACTCATTATTGCAATCATGGCTGGTGGTACTTTTGTCCGGTATTATCCGCACCCGTAAAAACTAACCTGCTGATTTAACAGTACTTGCCTGATTTCGCAGAAAGTCAAAAATCTATCTCAAAAATAGGCATTTCCGATGCATATTTTACCTTTCTACATATCACGCCGATTAAGTTAACAAAATCCATTATTTATCAATGCATTGAACAATTACGTCCATCCCGCCCGCATCTTCTGACAGGGTCTATGCTTAGTAAAAGCAGCCAAAAAGGGCGGTTTAGCCTAAAGCCCCTGCTCGTAAGGGGTTGAAGTGATAATCGTTATCACTAACATGGTGTTATGCCCCTGAGGCTTATTACACGAGGTGGACCTATGGAATTACATTCAGAAACCTTCAATCCGGCCGATTTCGCCTGGCGCGGCCTCACGCTCACGCCATCGGCTGCGGCGCATATCCACGAGCTGGTAGCGAAAAACCCCGATCTCCTTGGCGTGCGTCTGGGCGTGAAGCAAACCGGCTGTGCGGGTTTTGGCTACGTGCTGGATACGGTTACAGAGCCCGCAAAAGACGATCTGGTCTTTGAAACCGACGGCGCAAAGCTGTACGTCGCGCTTCAGGCGATGCCCTTCATTGACGGCACTGAAGTGGACTACGTGCGTGAAGGCTTAAATCAATTATTCAAATTTCATAACCCGAAAGCCCAGAACGAATGCGGCTGCGGCGAAAGCTTTGGGGTATAGGCGGTACTATGTCTCGTAATACTGAAGCAACGAGTGATGTAAATACCTGGGGCGGCGGACACCTTAATTACAAAGAAGGGTTCTTCACGCAGCTGCAGACCGACGAGCTGGCGAAAGGCATCAACGAAGATGTCGTGCGCGCCATCTCGGCTAAACGCAACGAGCCAGAGTGGATGCTCGAATTTCGCCTGAGCGCTTTCCGAGCCTGGCTCGAAATGGACGAGCCGCACTGGCTGAAGGCGCACTATGACAAGCTGAACTATCAGGATTACAGCTACTACTCCGCGCCGTCCTGCGGCAGCTGTGACGACACCTGCGCCTCGCAGCCCGGCGCGGTGCAGCAAACCGGAGCCGACAACAGCTTCCTGAGCAAAGAGGTTGAAGAGGCCTTTAACCAGCTTGGCGTGCCCGTACGAGAGGGGAAAGAGGTGGCGGTTGACGCCATTTTTGACTCCGTCTCGGTGGCAACAACGTACCGCGAGAAGCTGGCGGAGCAGGGGATCATTTTCTGCTCCTTCGGTGAAGCCATCCACGACCACCCGGAACTGGTGAAAAAGTACATCGGCACCGTCGTACCGAGCAACGATAACTTCTTTGCGGCGCTCAACGCGGCGGTGGCGTCCGACGGAACCTTTATCTACGTGCCCAAAGGCGTGCGCTGTCCAATGGAGCTGTCGACCTATTTCCGCATCAACGCGGAAAAAACCGGCCAGTTTGAACGCACCATTCTGGTGGCCGATGAAGGCAGCTACGTCAGCTATATCGAGGGCTGTTCCGCTCCGGTACGCGACAGCTATCAGCTGCACGCGGCGGTGGTGGAGGTCATCATTCACAAGGATGCTGAAGTAAAATACTCCACCGTGCAGAACTGGTTCCCGGGCGATGGTAATACCGGCGGCATCCTGAACTTCGTCACCAAGCGCGCGCTGTGCGAAGGCGAAAACAGCAAGATGTCCTGGACGCAGTCCGAGACCGGCTCCGCCATCACCTGGAAATACCCGAGCTGCATTCTGCGCGGGGATAACTCTATCGGCGAGTTTTACTCGGTGGCGCTGACCAGCGGACATCAGCAGGCCGATACCGGCACCAAGATGATCCACATCGGTAAAAACACCAAATCGACCATCATCTCGAAAGGGATCTCAGCCGGGCATAGCCAGAACAGCTACCGCGGGCTGGTGAAAATCATGCCGACGGCGACCAACGCGCGTAACTTCACCCAGTGTGACTCCATGCTGATAGGCGCTGACTGCGGCGCGCATACCTTCCCGTATGTGGAATGCCGCAACAACAGCGCCCAGCTTGAGCACGAGGCGACCACGTCGCGCATCGGTGAAGACCAGCTCTTCTACTGCCTGCAGCGCGGGATCAGCGAAGAAGATGCCATTTCAATGATTGTGAACGGCTTCTGTAAGGACGTATTTTCTGAGCTGCCGCTGGAATTCGCCGTTGAAGCACAAAAACTCCTCGCCATTAGTCTTGAACACAGCGTCGGTTAAGGAAAGTACATGTTAAGTATTAAAGATTTACAGGTTAGCGTGGAAGACAAAGAGATCCTGCGCGGTCTCAATTTTGAGGTCAAGCCGGGTGAAGTTCACGCCATCATGGGGCCAAACGGCTCCGGGAAAAGTACGCTTTCGGCGACGCTGGCAGGACGTGAAGATTATGAAGTGACGAGCGGCACGGTCGAGTTTAACGGCAAAGACCTGCTGGACATGTCGCCGGAAGATCGCGCCGGTGAGGGCATCTTCATGGCCTTCCAGTATCCGGTGGAAATCCCGGGCGTCAGCAACCAGTTCTTCCTGCAGACGGCGCTGAACGCGGTGCGGAAGTATCGCGGCCTGGACGCGCTGGACCGCTTCGACTTCCAGGACCTGATGGAAGAGAAGATCAAGCTGCTGAAAATGCCGGAAGATTTGCTGACCCGCTCCGTTAACGTCGGCTTCTCTGGCGGCGAGAAAAAGCGTAACGATATTCTGCAGATGGCGGTGCTTGAGCCCGAGCTGTGCATTCTCGATGAGACTGACTCCGGGCTGGATATCGACGCCCTGAAAATTGTCGCCGACGGGGTGAACGCCCTGCGCGACGGCAAGCGCTCGTTCATTATCGTGACGCACTACCAGCGTATTCTGGACTACATCAAGCCGGACTACGTCCACGTGCTTTACCAGGGGCGTATTGTGAAATCCGGCGATTTCACGCTGGTTAAACAACTGGAGGAGCAGGGTTATGGCTGGCTTACCGAACAGCAGTAATGCGCTCCAGCAGTGGCATCGTCTGTTTGAAGCGCAGGGTGAAAACCGGTCTGAACAGGCTCAGCAGCATCTTCAGCAGGTGCTGCGCCTGGGGTTGCCAACGCGCAAGCACGAGAACTGGAAATATACGCCGCTTGACGGCCTGCTGAACGGCGAATTTGTTACCCGCACGGCGATGATTGGTCAAAGCCAGCGTGACGCCCTGGCGCTGACCGTGGACGCGGTGCGTCTGGTGTTCGTTGACGGTGCGTACCGCCCGGAGCTGAGCGACGACGCTCAGGAGAGCGGGTTTGAGATCGCCGTTAACGACGAGCGCCAGGGGTTGACTACGGCAGTCCAGCCAGACGTGTTTCTTCACCTTACCGAAAGCCTGGCGCGGTCCGTAACCCATATCCGCGTGAAGCGTAATCAGCGCCCCGCAAAACCGCTGCTGCTGATGCACATCACCCAGGGGCTGGACGGGGATGAGATCAACACGGCGCACTATCGTCATCACCTTGAGCTGGCAGAGGGCGCGGAAGCGACGGTGCTGGAGCATTACGTCAGCCTCAACGAGACCCGTCACTTTACCGGGGCGCGCCTGACGATGAACGTGGCCGCCAATGCCCAGCTTCACCATATCAAGCTGGCGTTTGAGAATCCGGTCAGCCACCACTTCGCCCATAACGATATTTTGCTTGGGCAGGATGCGGCGGCCTTTAGCCACAGCTTTCTGCTCGGCGGCGCGGTGCTGCGTCACAACACCAGCACCCAGCTTAACGGCGAAAACACCACGCTGCGCATCAACAGCCTGGCGATGCCGGTGAAATCGGAAGTGTGCGATACCCGCACCTGGCTTGAACACAACAAAGGCTACTGCAACAGCCGCCAGCTGCACAAAACTATCGTCAGCGATAAAGGTCGTGCGGTGTTTAACGGCCTGATAAACGTGGCCCAGCACGCGATCAAAACCGACGGGCAGATGACCAACAACAATCTTTTGTTAGGGCGTCTGGCTGAGGTGGACACAAAACCGCAGCTGGAAATCTATGCCGATGACGTGAAGTGCAGCCACGGCGCAACGGTTGGGCGGATCGATGACGAACAGATGTTCTACCTGCGCTCCCGCGGCATCGATCGGCAGGCGGCGCAGAAGATGATTATCTACGCGTTTGCCGCCGAGCTGACGGAAGCGCTGCACGATGGCGTATTAAAACAGCAGGTGCTGGCGCGCATAGGCCAGCGTCTTGGAGGCGAAGCATGAGTTTTCCCGTAGAGAAAGTACGGGCAGGTTTTCCGGTTCTGACCCGTGAGGTGAACGGTCTGCCGCTGGCCTATCTCGACAGCGCTGCCAGCGCTCAGAAACCGAATCAGGTGGTGGACGCCGAGGCAGAATTCTATCGCCACGGCTACGCCGCCGTGCATCGCGGTATTCATACATTGAGCGCCGAGGCGACCCAGCGTATGGAGAACGTGCGCACGCAGGTGGCCGCTTTCCTGAATGCTCGCTCGCCGGAAGAGCTGGTGTTCGTGCGCGGCACCACCGAAGGGATCAACCTGGTCGCGAACAGCTGGGGCAACGCGCAGGTTCGCGCGGGCGATAACATCGTCATCACCCAGATGGAGCACCATGCCAATATCGTGCCGTGGCAGATGCTCTGTGAGCGCGTGGGTGCCCAGCTGCGGGTGATCCCGCTAAATGTAGACGGAACCCTGCAGCTCGAGCAGCTGGACGCCCTGCTGGATGCGCAGACGCGCCTGGTGGCGGTGACGCACGTCTCTAACGTGCTGGGCACGGAAAACCCGGTAGCGGAGATTATCGAGAAGGCGCACCGGGCGGGCGCGAAGGTGCTGATTGATGGCGCTCAGGCGGTGATGCACCACGCGGTTGACGTCCAGGTGCTGGACTGTGATTTTTACGTTTTCTCTGGCCACAAGCTGTACGGGCCGACCGGGATTGGCGTTCTGTATGTGAAGGAAGATATCCTGCAGGCAATGCCGCCGTGGGAAGGGGGCGGTTCGATGATTGCCACCGTCAGCCTGTCGGAAGGGACAACCTACGCGCGCGCGCCGTGGCGCTTCGAAGCCGGCACGCCCAATACCGGCGGTATCATCGGGCTGGGCGCGGCAATTTCATATGTTACGTCCATTGGCCTGGATGCCATTCAGGCGTACGAGCAGCAGCTGATGCGCTATGCGCTGCAGGCGCTTGCCGGCGTGCCGGATCTGACGCTCTACGGTCCGGCCGAGAGGCAGGGCGTTATTGCCTTCAACCTGGGCAAACACCACGCCTATGACGTGGGCAGTTTCCTGGATAACTACGGCGTCGCCGTGCGTACGGGCCACCACTGCGCGATGCCGCTAATGGCGTTTTACCAGGTGCCGGCAATGTGCCGCGCATCGCTGGTGATGTACAACACAACGGAAGAGGTCGATCGGCTGGTGGCGGGACTGAAGCGTATTCACCAGCTGCTGGGCTAACGGAGAGGCACACGATGGCAGAACTGCCGGACAGAGACAAACTGCTGCGCAACTTTGGGCGTTGCGCAAACTGGGAAGAAAAATACCTCTACATTATTGAGCTGGGGCAACGCCTGCCGCCTCTCAGCGAAGCGGCGCACAGCCCGGAGAATATTATTCAGGGCTGCCAGAGCCAGGTGTGGATTGTGATGGAGCAGGGACAAGACGGCGTGATTGAGCTGCAGGGCGACAGCGATGCCGCCATTGTAAAAGGGCTTATCGCCGTCGTGTTTATTCTCTATCACCAGATGTCGGCGCAGGATATCGTCGCGTTTGACGTTCGCCCGTGGTTTGAAAAAATGGCGCTGGCCCAACACCTCACTCCCTCCCGGTCGCAGGGTCTGGAAGCGATGATTCGCGGCATTCGCGCTAAAGCCGCAATCATTAGCTAGACTTACAGGACAGCATTCATTCTGTTTCGCGAGGTGGTTCCCGCCTCGCTGGTTTTTCAGCTTTCTGGCGTCCTGTCAGTGAATAAGGAATCTCAGCATGAAGCGCGCGTCTCTAATAACTCTATTACTCCTTGGTTCGCTCGGTGCTCTTAATTCGGCCAGAGCGGTAGATTATCCCTTGCCGCCCGCAGGCAGCCGCCTGATTGGGCAAAATCAGACCTACACGATCCAGGAAGGCGACAATAAGCTGCAGGCCATCGCCCGGCGGTTTAATACTGCAGCGCAGCTTATCCTTGAAACCAATAATACTATTGCACCGGTCAACCCTGCGCCGGGTACCGTCATTACCATCCCTTCACAAATGCTGCTGCCGGACACGCCGCGTGAAGGCATCGTGGTCAATCTCGCGGAGCTACGGCTGTACTATTTCCCGCCCGGGGAGAATATCGTTCAGGTGTTCCCGCTCGGTATCGGGCAGCTTGGGCTGGAAACGCCGGTCAGCACCACGCGCGTGAGTCAGAAAATCCCCAATCCTACCTGGACGCCGACAGCGGGCATCAGAGCCCGCTCGCTGGAGCAGGGAATAAAATTACCGCCAGTAGTACCCGCAGGGCCCAATAACCCGTTAGGGCGCTTTGCACTGCGTTTAGGCATCGGTAATGGGGAATATCTTATTCACGGGACCAGTGCACCGGACAGCGTGGGCCTGCGGGTCAGCTCGGGCTGTATGCGCATGAACGCGCCGGATATCAAAGCCCTGTTTGAACAGGTGCGCGTGGGGACGCGGGTACAGATTATCAACGAGCCGGTGAAATACGCCACCGAGCCGGACGGTAAACGTTATATCGAAGTCCATCGTCCGCTGGCGCAGGTTGAAGGCGAAAACCCGCAAATCTCGCCAATAACCCATTCCGCTGACTTTGCGACCTTTGTGTCCCAGGCGGGCAGCGATAAAGCGCTCATTGAAAAAGCCTTATCACGTCGCGCGGGGATCCCGGTTGCGGTATCGGCCGGTAGCGGCCCGTCAGCCAGCAATAGCGTGTTGTCGGTACAGAACAGTAGGGCGTCAGCCGCGGTAGCTGAAGACGAAGGGGAGAGGGTGACGCAGTAGCGGTTTACGACAGGCAAAAAAAATGGCGCACAATGTGCGCCATTTTATTAACAGGTACTATTACTTACGGTATTTAGTAGCCTGGTTGTCCAGACGCTGGTTAGCGCGAGCTGCGTCGTCTTTAGCAGCCTGAACGTCGGAACGCATTGCGTTCACGTCGTTGCTCAGCTGGTCAACTTTAGCGTTCAGAGTCTGAACGTCAGAAGACAGCTGATCGATTTTAGCGTTGCTGGAGCAACCTGCCAGCAGAGTAGAACCCAGGATTACCGCGCCCAGTACCAGTTTAGTACGATTCATTATTAATACCCTCTAGATTGAGTTAATCTCCATGTAGCGTTACAAGTATTACACAAACTTTTTTAGGTTGAGAATATTTTTTTGATGGGAATACGCCTATTTTTGATCGTTCGCTCAAAGAAACAACGAATTCGGCATTTTTGTCGAAAAAGCTATGTTAAAAAAGGCATTTTTCATCGGATTCATCTTAGATAAATCGCGATTAAATAGAAAAACCCGATTTGCTTTTTGAATAGATTTGGCTAATGCCGGGAATAAAAAAAGCGCCCCGCAGGACGCTTTTTATCAAAAATTAATTCGTTCGGGAATTATTACAGCACGTGAACAGATGCGGTATTGGTTGTACCGGCTGGTACCAGTGCACCTGAAACCATCACCACAACGTCACCTTTCTGTGCCAGACCCTGGTCAACGAGCTGCAGGGCAACTTCTTTACCCAGACGGTAGAAATCATCGGTAGACGCGATCTCTTTCACCAGGTGTGGAACCACGCCTTTGCTCAGCACCAGCTGACGCGCGGTGGTTTCGTTGGTGGTCAGCGCCAGGATGGTGGCATCCGGGAAGTATTTACGGATAGCGCGCGCAGATTTACCGCCCTGAGTGGCAACCACGATCAGCGGTGCTTCCAGTTTCTCAGCAGTTTCTACCGCACCGCGGCACACGGCTTCGGTGATGCGCAGTTTGCGGCTGTCGTTGTTGTAGTCCAGACGGCTGGTCATCACGCGGTCAGTACGCTCGCAGATGGTCGCCATGATAGACACGGCTTCCAGCGGGTATTTACCTTTTGCGGATTCGCCGGACAGCATCACGGCATCGGTACCGTCGAGGATGGCGTTAGCCACGTCGCCTGCTTCTGCGCGGGTCGGGCGTGGGTTTTTGATCATGGAGTCCAGCATCTGCGTTGCAGTGATAACCACTTTACGCGCGCGAACGCATTTCTCGATCATCATCTTCTGCGCGAAGATCACTTCTTCAACCGGGATTTCAACGCCCAGGTCGCCACGCGCAACCATGATGCCGTCAGACGCTTCGAGGATTTCGTCGAAGTTGTTCAGGCCTTCCTGGTTTTCAATTTTGGAGATGATCTGGATGTTTTCGCCGCCGTGTGCTTTCAGGTGCTCACGGATTTCAACGACGTCAGAACGTTTACGGATGAAGGATGCCGCAACGAAATCAACACCCTGCTCGCAGCCGAAGATCAGGTCTTGTTTGTCTTTTTCAGCCAGCGCCGGCAGTGCGATGGAAACGCCCGGCAGGTTAACGCCTTTGTTCTCGCCCAGGTCGCCGTTGTTCAGCACTTTACAAACAACATTTTTGCCTTCGATAGCGGTAACTTCCATACCGATCAGGCCGTCATCCACCAGAACGGTGTTGCCAACGGCGAGATCGCTGGTGAAGCCTTCGTAAGTCACGGCAACGATTTCGTTGTTGCCCACAACAGACTTGTCGGTGGTGAAGGTAAAGGTCTGACCCGCTTTCAGGGAAACGTCGTTGCCGCCTTCCAGCTTGATGGTGCGGATTTCAGGACCTTTGGTGTCCAGCAGGATCGCTGCTTTCTTACCGGTCTTGCTCATCACGTTGCGCAGGTTCTGGATACGTTGACCGTGCTCAGCATAGTCGCCGTGGGAGAAGTTCAGACGCATCACGTTCATGCCAGCGTCCAGCATTTTGGTCAGCATCTCTTCAGATTCGGTTTTCGGGCCGATAGTACAAACAATTTTCGTCTTTTTCATGACAGTCTTAGTCTTTAAGTTGGGAAGGATATGGAAATCTCGCTCCAGGGGCGCAGTGCCGCGGAGTCAAACCTGTGTTGCAAAAGAGTATATGACACGCACTAAGGATAGGAGACATCAAATGAGCGTGCAGAAGAAAGTGTGCCTGAGTGACAGCCCAACGAAGGAGTGGAGAAGTTGTACGTTGTTTTTTGTATTCCAAGCGCTGAAACCATTCACCAGGGATTTGGCGCGCATTATACGCTGATTTTAAGATAAAAGGAAAATGGAAACGGTGTTTCAGAAATAATCTGTGCAGTTTCACATAATATTGTTATCAAGGCGTTAAGGCATAATGACAACTTATGGCGGCAGGGGAGTGACCTGCCGCGTTTTGCTTATTTTTGCAGCGCCTGGCTAAGGTCGGCGATCAGGTCTTTTGCGTCTTCGATGCCCACGGACAGGCGGATTAGCTGCGGCACAATGCCGTTTGCCAGCCGTTGCTCAAGCGGAATAGACGCGTGGGTCATGCTGTAGGGCTGGCTCACCAGGCTCTCCACGCCGCCCAGGCTTTCTGCGAGGGTGAACAGCTTGAGGTTGCGGATCACCTCGGTGGCGCGTTGCGCATCACCTTTTACCACGACGGAAATCATGCCGCCGGGCAGCGCCATCTGCGTGCGGGCAAGCTGATATTGCGGATGCGATTCCAGGCCGGGATAGAAAACCTTTTCGACCAGAGGATGCTGTTCAAGCCATTGCGCAATCTCCAGCGCGTTAGCGCTGTGCTTTTCCATGCGCAGGGCAAGGGTGCGGATCCCGCGCAGGGTCAGGAAGCTGCTGAAGGGATCGAGCACGCCGCCGACGGCGTTTTGCAGATAGCCCAGCTTATCCGCCAGTTCCTTGCTATCCCCGACAACCGCCAGCCCGGCCACCACGTCGGAATGGCCGTTCAGGTATTTGGTGGCGGAGTGCACGACGATATCAAATCCCGACGCCAGAGGACGGTGAATGACCGGCGAGGCGAAGGTATTGTCCGCCACGCTGATGACGTGATGACGACGGGCAATGTCGGCAATTGCCGCCAGATCCGCCAGCTTCAGCAGCGGGTTGGTTGGCGTTTCCACCCAGACCATACGCGTATCCGGGCGTATGGCGGCCTCCAGCCCGGCTAAATCGTCCGGTTTAACCCAGCTTACCTGCAGGCCGGTGCTGCGCTTGCGCACGTTTTCAATCAGGCGGTACGTCCCGCCGTAAACGTCATCAATGGCGACGATATGGCTGTCTTTGTCCAGCAGCTCGAGCACGGTGGAGATGGCCGCCAGGCCGGAGGCAAAGGCGTAGCCGCGCGTGCCGCCCTCCAGCTCGGCAATCGCCGTTTCCAGCGCGTGGCGGGTGGGGTTGCCGCTGCGGGAATACTCGTAGCCGGTATGTTCCCCCGGCGAGGGTTGCGCAAACGTCGAGGTGGCGTATATCGGCGGCATCACCGCGCCGTGCTGGTCGTTGAACTCGCCGCTGTGTACGCTCAGGGTAGCCAGGTTTTTCATCATCTATTCCTTTATTGCTGTAGACGGTTGCGCCAGGCGGTGAGGACGTCGCTGCGCGTAATCAGACCGAGAAAACGGTCATTGTCATTAATCACGGCCACCAGGCCGCGGTCGAAGATGGCGTTCAGGGCGCTTTCCGGTGCCCGTTTATCAAGGAACTCCACCTGACGCGTCATGGCCGCCGTTACTGGACGCGAGAAGCGATCGCCGTCGCCGCCGATGTGGCGCAGCAGATCCCATTCGTCAACGATGCCAACGACCTTGCCGTTATCCAGCACCGGCAGCTGGGAAATGTCGTACAGGCGCATGCGCGCCAGCACGGTGGAAAGCGTATCGTCCGGGGCGGCGGTGACGGTGGCGCCTTCATCGTGGCGCAGGGCAATGTAGTCGGAGAGGTCGCCCGCCTGCGGGCGCGTAATCAGCCCCTGCTGGCGCATCCAGTCGTCGTTAAACATCTTTGAGAGATACTTGTTACCGCTGTCGCAGGCGAAGGTGACGACGCGTTTCGGCGTGGTCTGCGCCTGGCAGTACTTCAGCGCCGCCGCGAGCAGGGTGCCGCTGGAGGAGCCCGCCAGAATGCCTTCCGTTTTTAGCAGATCGCGCGCGGTGGTGAAGGCTTCGCGGTCGGTGATGCGCCAGGCGCGATTCACCCTTTCGATGTGCGCCAGCGGCGGAATGAAGTCTTCGCCAATCCCTTCCACCAGCCAGGAACCGGCCTCCCGGTACTGCCCGGTCTCAACTTGGTCGGCCAGCACGGATCCCGCCGGGTCGGCAAGGACGAATTCGGTATGCGGTGAGTGCTCGGCGAACCACGCCTGCAGGCCGCCCAGCGTACCGCCTGAACCCACCCCCACCACGATGGCGTCGATATAGCCGTCAAGCTGCTCGTACAGTTCCGGTGCCGTCGTGGTGCTGTGCGCCAGCGGGTTGGCCTCATTATTGAACTGGTCGATGTAAAACGCGCCGGGCAGCTCGTTGGCCAGGCGCTGAGCGTAGTCCTGGTAATAGGCCGGATGCCCCTTATTCACGTCGGAGCGGGTCAGCACCACCTGGGCACCCAGCGCGCGCAGGTGGAAAATTTTCTCGCGGCTCATTTTGTCCGGCACCACCAGGATCAGCGAGTAGCCTTTCTGGGCGGCGATCAGCGCCAGGCCGAGACCGGTATTCCCCGCGGTTGCTTCAATAATCGTGCCGCCCGGCTGCAACAGGCCCTTGCGCTCGGCTTCGTTAATCATCGACAGCGCAACGCGATCCTTAATCGAGCCGCCGGGATTTTGGTTTTCCAGCTTCAGAAACAAGGAGCAGGGACCGGTATCCAGTTTGTGCAGCTGGATAAGCGGCGTGCGGCCAATCAGTTCGGTGACGGAGTGATAGATCGTCATGGTCATTTCCTTTGGTGAGGTCATGACCGGATGATAGGACCATGAAAATTTCTCAATAAAGAACGTTTCACTGCCTTTTAGAACAGAAAGGAATATTCAGCCTGTTTTCGGATGTAAGGACAGCAAGACGTAAAGTTGTCTGGATGTGGGGATGGCTATATCGGGATAAAATGCTGCAAAAATAACCATTTTTTTAGAGTGTCAGCCAATGAATATGCGTAGGGCAGATAATCATTGCTGAAAATGATCTAAATGCTTGCCGCCCGTTAAATCCGCTGTTTATTTCTGGAAGTTATAACAAATTCTTTTTTGTTCATTTAAAACCTGATAACGCCTGTTTACACTCATTTGGACATCCATACTGCTAAACCGCCATGTGCGGAACGGATAACGAATAAGAATGATTGTACTGAGCAATATTTCTAAGGTTTTTGACAACGGAAAGGTGGCGCTCACAGCCGTTGATAACGTCAATTTGACGATCGCACAGGGACAAATTTACGGGATTATCGGTTACAGCGGCGCCGGTAAAAGTACGCTTATCCGCCTGCTGAACGGTCTGGAAAAACCGACTACCGGCAGCGTAACCATCAACGGGCAGAATATTTCTGCCGCTAAGGGCGAAGCCTTACGTCAGGCGCGCCTGAAAATCAGCATGGTGTTTCAACACTTCAACCTGCTGTGGTCACGCACGGTCAACGAGAACATCGCGTTCTCGATGCAGATCGCGGGCGTGCCAAAGGCCAACATTCAGGCCCGCGTTGCCGAGCTGGTGGAGCTGGTTGGCCTGACGGGGCGTGAGAATGCTTACCCGTCCCAGTTGAGCGGCGGGCAAAAACAGCGCGTCGGCATTGCGCGCGCGCTGGCGAATAACCCGGACGTGCTGCTCTGCGACGAAGCCACGTCCGCGCTTGACCCGCAGACCACCGATCAGATCCTCGATCTGCTGCTGGACATTAACCGCCGGTTCAAACTCACCATCGTGCTGATCACCCACGAGATGCACGTGGTGCGCAAAATCTGCGACCGCGTGGCGGTGATGGAAAACGGAAAAGTCGTGGAAGAGGGCGACGTGCTGAGCGTCTTTACCCATCCGCAGCAGCCCATTACGCAACAGTTTGTGCGTCAGGTGAGCCAGTACGCCGAAGACGAAACCTTTAATACCGAGCTGGCAACCGAGCTGGAAGGCGCGGTGATCAAGCTGACCTTTACCGGACACAGCACGCACAGGCCGATTGTCGGAGAGCTAACGCTGCGCTACGGCCTGCCGTTTAACATCCTGCACGGGAAGATGACGCAAACCGCCCACGGCGTTTTTGGGCTGCTCTGGGTGCACGTCGTGGCATCCGATGAACAACTGAACAATATCCTCGCCGACCTGCAGCAAAGCGATATTGAAGGCGAGGTGATTAAACATGGCTGAGAATCTCTTTCCGCATCTCAAGTGGGATCAGCTCTGGGCGGCGACGCTCGAGACGCTGTACATGACCGCGCTCTCCGGCGTAGCGACGTTCGTTCTTGGGATTGTGCTCGGCCTGGCGCTGTTTTTGACCGCGCGCGGCGGCCTGTTCCACAACCGAACGGTCTACAGCGTCATTTCGATTGTGGTGAACGTGTTCCGCTCCATTCCGTTCATCATCTTGATCGTATTGCTGATCCCGTTCACGAAAACCATCGTGGGGACCATCCTCGGGGCAAACGCGGCTCTGCCAGCGCTGATTGTGGGCGCAGCACCGTTCTACGCACGCCTGGTGGAAATCGCCCTGCGTGAAGTGGACAAAGGGGTTATTGAGGCAACGCGCTCGATGGGCGCACGACTGAGCACGCTCGTGTTTCGGGTTTTACTGCCGGAATCATCACCTGCACTGGTTTCAGGTATTACGGTGACGCTGATTGCGCTGGTGAGCTACAGCGCAATGGCGGGGGTGATTGGCGCCGGCGGTTTGGGAAATCTGGCTTATCTGGAAGGATTCCAGCGCAACCATGGTGACGTCACGCTGGTGGCAACGGTGACCATTTTAATCATCGTTTTCATTATCCAGTTCTGCGGCGATGTCATTACTTCACTGTTAGATAAACGCTAATAAATACACACAGGAACCACATCATGAAAAAGACACTGACGCTGATCGCCGCCGCAACCCTGAGCGCCCTGAGCTTTGCCTCCTGGGCCGACACGCTGACCGTAGGCGCGTCCAACACGCCTCATGCCGAAATTCTGGAGCAGGCGAAGCCGATTCTGGCGAAGCAGGGTATCGATCTGGAGATCAAACCGTTCCAGGACTACATTCTGCCCAACACCGCGCTGGCAGGCCGTGACATTGACGCCAACTACTTCCAGCACATCCCTTACCTGAACAGCGTGCTGAAAGATCATGCGGGCGACAAGGACTACGATTTTGTCAGCGCCGGTGCGATCCACATTGAGCCTATCGGCATCTACTCCAAAAAATACAAGTCGCTGAAGGATCTGCCTGAAGGCGGCAAGATCATCATGCGTGACGCCGTTTCCGAAGAGGGCCGTATTCTCTCCATCTTTGAAAAAGAGGGCGTCATCAAGCTGAAGCCGGGCATCGATAAAGTGACCGCGCGCATCAGCGATATCGTTGAGAACCCGAAAAAGCTGCAGTTCACGCCTAACGTTGAAGCCTCTCTGCTGCCGCAGATGTACAACAACGACGAAGGCGCGGCGGTGGTGATCAACGCCAACTACGCGATTGATGCCGGTCTGGACCCGGTTCACGATCCGATTGCGGTAGAAAGCGGTGAAAACAACCCGTACGCCAACATCATTACCGTGCACCGCGGTGATGAGAAGAAAAAAGATATCGTCGCGCTGGTGAACGTGCTGCATTCTAAAGAGATTCAGGACTGGATCCGCACCAAATACAAAGGCGCGGTCATTCCCGTAAACAACTAATTAATTGATTTAACAGACGAAGCCCGGTGAGTCTCTCGCCGGGCTTCTTTTTTGTATCCGGCCGATGAATCATTTAAGCTGAATGCTTTAGGGCAATGGAGTGAAGGCAATGGGCAATGTGACTAAAGACGAAGCGCTGTACCAGGAGATGTGCCGGGTCGTCGGGAAGGTGGTGCTTGAGATGCGTGATTTAGGGCAGGAGCCAAAGCATATTGTCATTGCCGGCGTGCTGCGTACCGCGCTGGCGAACCAGCGCGTTAAGCGCAGTGAGTTGACAACCGAAGCGATGGAAACGGTGGTTAAGGCGCTGGCTGGCTGAACCGCAGGCGTTTCGCCAGCTGCTCCAGCGAGCAGCAGAGCAGGTAATAGACCACGCCCGTAAAGATAAAAATGGCCGCCGGGTAAATCTGCACCCGGTTGTTCACCTGACCCGCCACCGTCGTCAGTTCCGGCACGTTCACGATAAACGCCAGCGACGTATCCTTCAGCAGGCTGATAAAAATCCCCACCAGTGACGGCAGAATATTGCGCATCACCTGCGGCAGCAGCACGCGCCACAGGGTTTGCCCGGTGCTGAACCCTTGCGTCAGTGCCGCTTCGTACTGGCCTCTGGGCAAGGCGTTTAGCCCGGCGAGCACGGTGTGCATCACCGACGCTGCCGTAAACCAGGCCAGCGCCAGCGTCACGGTAAGGGCACCCGGCAGATCGCCGCCCGTTATCAGCGGCAGCAGATACCACATCCAGAAAATCACGAAGATGAGCGGAATGCCGCGTATCAACTCTGCCCACAGAAACAGCGCTCTGCGCACGAGTCCTGGATATCGCCATGCCAGGCAGGCAAGGGCAAACCCGCCGGGCAGGGCCAGCAGCGCCGCACCTGCCGCCATCATCAACGAGAGCAATACCCCGCCAGGCTCACCGCTTGCCATGCGTCCCCACAGCAGGTAGTCCAGGTTTTCAGTAATCACATGCAGTCCGGCAATCATATGTTCTTCCCTGCGTGGGGGCCGAAGCGCGCCAGTACCATCCCAAGCACCACGCCGGTAAGCAGGTACAGGGCGGTGCCTACGGTAAAGGCCTCCAGCGCGTGCGCGTTGTAGCTTTCGATCTGCCGCACCTGATAGGTGAGTTCGGCAAAACCAATGCCGCTGGCGAGCGAGGAGAGCTTCATCAGGTTAAGGTACTGCCCGACGACGGGCTGCCAGGCATTGGCCAGCCCTTGCGGCAGAAGGATGTAGCGAAAGCGTCGCCATGTGGAAAACCCCTGAGCCAGCGCCGCTTCCTGCTGTCCGGCGGGCACCGAGCGTAGCCCGGACGCCACCTCTTCAATCAAAAAGGCCGAAGTGAACACCCCTAAACCCCAGGCAGAACATAAAAATTCCGGCGTGAACCACCAGACGTCGCCGGGCAAAATCGACCATGCGTGATCGGCATTCACGACGTCCCGAAACCCGAGCGGCAGCCCGTTCCAGGCGGCGAAGTACCAGAACAGGAGCTGTACCAGCAGCGGCGTATTGCGAAACAGCGAAACCCAGCCGCTGACGACGGCATGCCCGAACCGTCCTGCGGAGAGGCGCAGGAGCAGAAACAGCAGCGCCAGCAGGCTGGCAAGCATTATCCCCGCGAGCGTAACCCACAGGGTAGTGATGAAGCCGGATACTATCCACTGCAGGGGCTGCCCGGTCAGCACTCCCTGCCAGTCGAGCGCGGGCATCACGGCTGCTCCTGGTGAAGCGGGTCGAGCACTTTTTGCAGGAACCGCTGCGCGCGCGGATGCGACGGTTGATTGAAAAATTGCGCAGGCGGGGCGGTTTCGAGAATGTGCCCGCCGTCGATAAAGACGATCCGGTCAGCAATCTCCCGGGCAAACTGCATCTCGTGCGTCACCACAATCATGGTGATCCCGCTGTGGGCGAGAGCCTTCATCACAAACAGCACTTCACCAATCATCTCAGGGTCGAGGGCTGACGTTGGCTCATCGAAGAGAATGATCTGCGGCGACGAGGCCAGCGCGCGGGCAATCGCCACGCGCTGCTGCTGGCCGCCGGAAAGCTGCGCGGGAAAATGATGGGCTTTTTCCAGCATCCCGACCTTCTCCAGCAGCGCCAGCGCGCGCTCCTGCGCGGGCAGCGGCTTCCAGCCGTGCACATGCTCCAGCGCCAGGGTGATGTTCTGGCTGGCGGTGAGGTGGGCGTAAAGGTTGAACTGCTGGAACACAAAGCCGACGCGGCTGCGGAGCTGGCGCAGTGCCGCAGTGGCAAGCCGGGCGGTGGGTTTGTTATCGATCAGGATGTCGCCGTCACTGAGGGTTTCAAGCTGGTTGATCAGGCGGATCAACGTTGATTTCCCTGAACCGGACGGGCCGAGGATGGCAACGACTTCGCCAGGCGCAATGCTGAGGTTAATGCCTTTTAATACCTCATGGTCGCCGTAGCGTTTTACGACGTCACGAAACTCGACGCTGGCCTGTTCCAGATGTGAAAAATCCGCGGCACCGGCCGCGGAGTGTGAAAATAAACCTGAGAGCATATTACTGGGCTTCTATTTCAAAGGCGCGAGGCTGTGGAGCGGGCGTGTTTGGGCCGAACCAGACATCGTAGATTTTTGCCGCCTGGCCGTTCTTCTCGAGATTAACCAGCTCATCGTTCACAACCTTCAGCAGCGCCGTTTCGCCTTTTTTCACCCCAACGCCGATCTCTTCCTTGCTGAGCAGATCGGGCAGGATTTTAAAGTTCGCCTTATCCGGGGCCTGCGCCAGCAGGCCGGCCAGAATGGTGCTGTCCTGGGTGATGGCCTGGACGTTGCCGTTGCGCAGCGCCGTTAGCGCCAGCGGGATGTCGTCATAGGAGAGCACGCGAGACTGCGGGAAACGCTGGTGCAGCGCCTGTTCGCCCGTTGTTCCTTTTACCGCGCCAATGCGCGCACGGCTGTACTCATCCAGCCTGTCAGGGGATTTCGCCGGTACCAGAAACTGCTGCCCGGTCACGAAATAGGGAGTGGAAAAATCAATCACCTGGGCACGCTCCGGCGTAATGGTGATATCGGCCACGATCAGATCCGCTTTGCCGGACTGCAGCAGCGGGATGCGGTTGGCCGGATTGGTCGCAACCAGCTCCAGCTTCACGCCGAGCGCTTTTGCCAGCGCCCTGGCAAAGTCGACGTCATAGCCCACAATGTCATGCGTTTTTGCGTCAACGGAGCCAAACGGCGGGTTGGCGTCGAAGGTGGCGACTTTAACCACGCCCGCGGCCTTAATATCCGCCAGCTGGTCCGCCTGGACCGTCGTCGAAAGCATGCCGCCTGCTGCCAGTAAGCCCAGCGCCAGCGCCAGTTTTTGATACGATTTTTTGTCTGCTGCCATAGTAATAGGTCATCCCGTCATTTTTGTTGTGTCCCGTTACGCTCCCATAAGCAAACCCTATCGACAAATACCAAATCGTTCTTTGCTATGAGAGAAAAAGCATTAGTGAACAAGGTGTTACCAACAGGTTAATGACAGGGGCTGCTATTTGCAGATCCTGCACATCAACAGTCGATATTGATATTTCCAGACGGATACGTTGGGTGCTTTACTGAGGACAGGTGAAGCGAAGAGGGTAAAGACGATGAAAAAATGGATCAGCACGTTACGGCGGTTTTTTGCGACCCGGCAGGTCAACGCGGAGAACAGCGCGCAACGTGTTCTTGAGTCTGTCCTGCCAGTCGCCAGCCTTTACGGCGTGGACGTTGCCAACATCGACCCGGAGTGGTTCCATGATAAAACGTCACGCTGAACTGCGCCTCACGCGCAAAATTTACTGGAATGAGCTGTGCGTTACGTATGTAAAGTGACGATAAACGGAAAAGTACGCTGCAAATCATTCGGTTAACCAACCTGCTTTTGTTACCAATGTGTCCTTTCACTCATGGAGAAAATGATGAAACGGACCACGTTAGCAACGGCACTTTCGACCCCCGCGCTATTTTTTGCACTTCATGCGGCCTATGCCGCGCCTCAGGCACATGTTGTCTGCGGCTATTCCCACACCCTTGGCGATGACGCCATCATGATGTTCGGCATGCCCAACGAGGCCATGCTGCATGACTTCTTCGGCAACGCGCACACCGACGCGGGTTCAGGCCGTGAAAGCCTGCGCAAGCTTGAAGACACAACCTGTGATAACAAAGCGGACAGCTCGGCATACTGGGCGCCTTCGCTGCGGCTGCCTGACGGCACCGTCGTAAAACCGGCGTATCAAAAAACCTATTATCAGGCTTCGAACGTGGAAACCTGGCCGCTGCAGCCGTTCCCGGCGGGGCTATCGCTGCTGGCGGGCGATCACCACGGCACCGCGCCTAACCCGCACATCTCCTTCTTATGTGCCAACGGCAAAGGTTACACCACCAAAACGGGTGAAATTTGCAGGTTACGTAAGGCGGGAGATGCCGTGCAGTTTAATATCGGGATCCAGTTCCCCAACTGCTGGGACGGCGTGAACCTCAAGCCCGCTCACGGCATGACCAACGCGGCATACGATACCCATGGGCAATGCCCGACGGCGTTTCCGGTGAAAATCCCAACGGTGAACATGAATATCGCCTACGTGCTCCCGACGGTCTCGTCGCTGGATACCGCCAAAGCCCAGCTTTCGCTCGATCCCATTATGCATGGGGACGAACGCGAAGAGCGCTGGGGAAGCCTCTATACCGCGCATGCTGACTTTATGAACGGCTGGACCGACGATGCGGCGCGCTTTATGACCGACCTGTGCATGAACCGGGGGATAGACTGCGGCACGACCGTGCCTTACGGTTACTCGAAAGCGCAGGCGAACGTCTGGCTAAGCAGCCTGGAGCCTGACCACGCTCAGCCGCAGCCGCAGGTGTTGCTGGTGCAGGATAACTGGCAGACCGGAGGCCGTAGCAAAAACAGTGAAACCCTCTCGCTGGTGAAGTTTAAAATCCCGCCATTACCGGCAGGGCAGGATCCTTCTCTGTTTAAATATCGCGTACGCCTCTACGGCGGTAAGGTAGAAACTAACGGTGCCGATCAAATCTTCTTCTATCCGGCCCGCAGCGACTGGAACCCCGCGACGGTCAGCTGGGCTACCCGCCCGGCGTGCAATTATAAATCGGATGCCGTGCTGTATCTGAACCACTCCCGGGAGTACCGCATGGTGGACGTGGACAAAGCCGTTCGCAGGGCGCTGGCGGAAGGTAAAACCGAGATTTCATGGTACATCGGCGGCGATCGTCAGGGAAACCATTATCAATTTGAGACCTCAGCTTCGCCTCAAAGCCTGATCCTGATGCTGACCGGATTCAAAAAGACGCCAGAGATCTGATAACACGCGCGTTATTTTGTCCTCATCGTCGTTAGCTGGTAATGTCGACAGCCCGAATGACTGCCCCCGTTAACGACATGAGCATCAAAAAAATGATTAGGCGCAGCGTCGCGATCTGGGCGATGGTCTGCCTGGCGAGCGGTGCATTGCTGTACGCCGAGAATATTCGTCGCCAGTTTTGGGAGCGCGACCGCGAATTTTCGGCGCTTTACTCGGGTATTAGCGCCGTTCTGACGCAAAATGAGTCCGTGCTTCCTTTGCTGAACGGCGACGAAGATCTCTCTGCCCTGCGCAAAAAATTCCCGCATATTCTGATGCTTGAGAAAACGAGCGGGCGCGCGCTGGATGCCGCGCGGGTTGAACCCTACCGCGACCTGCAGTACTGGCTGTATAACCCCTGGCGGCAAATCCGCGTCCTTATCGACCTGACGCCTCTGCTCGCGCCTCCTCATCGTTTCGCGCACTTGAGCCTTCTGCTGACGGGCAGCCGCGAGGAGAAATCCGCAGCAGACTTCTGGTACTGGCAGCGTTCCTTCCCCCAGCATACTCAACCCTTCACGCTGACGGCGGATGCAAAACCCGACTGGCTCGGCGTCGCCTGGCTTAGCTTCCCGCTACTCTTTCTGGGATGGGCGATGGCAATCGCCGTGGCCAGCGCGGCGCTGTGGCAGCGTCAAGCGCGCAAAGAGGCGGAACAGCGCGCCCTTTATTATCAGCACGCCCGGCTCAACACGCTCGGCGAGATCACGGCAGGGATTGTGCACGAAATCAACCAGCCGCTCACCGCCGTACAGACCTGGGTGCAGGGGGCACAGCGCCAGCTTCAGCAGGACAATCCGCAGGCGGTATCGCAGGCTTTGGCGGCAGCGCTGACGCAAACGCAGCGTATCGGCGCGTTACTCACCCGTTTCCGCGAGCACGTCGTGCAGGAGAAAGTGACGCTGCGCGAGACCGATCTGGCGCAGTGCTGGCAGCACGTGGTGAATTTGCTGGAGCATGAGCGCAAAGCCGAACATATTGCTGTTAGCCATGCTTTTGCCGCCGGGGCGAGCACCGTACTGGCCGACAGGCTATGGCTTGAGCAGGTGCTGCATAACCTGCTCAGCAACGCGATTCAGTCGCAGCAGACGTGCGCTAAGGGCTGGATTCGGATTGAAAGCCAAAAGAGTGACGATGGCGTCTGCATTACGGTTACCGACGGCGGCCCCGGTTTTAGCCAGGAGGCGCTCCAGCACGCGTTTATGCCGTTTTACAGCGGACGTAAGGCGGGGATTGGCCTCGGCATGACCTTAATCGAGTCGCTGATGACGCGCATGAACGGGTCGATAACCCTGGGCAACGCTCCGGAGGGCGGGGCGCAAATCGTTCTTCAACTGGCAAACGGAAGGGAGGCGCCGCATGGTTAATACGATCTGGCTGATTGATGACGATGAATCTATCAGAGAATCGATGATTTTTTTACTCTCGGGGATGGGCTGGGAGGTGAAGGCGTATGAAAGTATTGAGGCCTTCGTAACCGCGAAGGGTGAGAGCACGGGGATAGTCGGCTGCCTGCTGCTGGATATGCGTATGCCGGGCAAGGGCGGGCTGACGTGGCTCGAAGAGGGGAAATGGCGGTGGCCGATGCTTCCCGTCATCATCATGACCGGGCACGGTACCGTCGACGCCTGCCGCCGGGCATTTCGTAGCGGCGTATTCGAGTTTTTCACCAAGCCGCTGGATGCTGACAAACTGATCGAAACGGTGGGGCTGGCCTTTGAGGAGAGTCAGCGGCGGTTCGTTGCCTGGCAGGAAACGTCGCGAGTAACGGCGCGTTTTGAACAGCTCACCGCGCGGGAGCACGAGGTGCTGACCGTGCTGATGGAAGGCTTGAGCAACAAAGAGGTGGCGGCGAAGCTCAACCTGTCGCCGAGAACGGTGGAAGCCCATCGCGCTGCGGCATTTTCAAAGCTTGGCGTCAGCAGCCTGGTTCAGGCGATACGCGAATACGACAAATTGCAATCCGTATAACTACCTGGACGATTGCGTAGTCATCCGAATTACCTGTCGTTGCGCATCACGGTAACCTCGGGATGTCTCCCCCTTCTCGAGGATATATGATGAAAAAATTAATGATGGCTGCGGCGCTGGTCGCAGGCGGCGTAACGCTGAATGCGCAGGCCGACGCGCTGAGCCAGAAAACGCTCTCTCTGGCGCAGGCAAATGCCCTGGCTACCTCCGCCATTCAGTCATGCATGGCTAAACATTATCAGGTCACGGTGACGGTGGTTGACCGGGCGGGCGTCGTTAAAGCGGTGCAGCGAACGGATAACGCCGGTCCGCATACGGTAAAAGCCAGTGAAATGAAGGCGTATACCGCGCTCAGTACAAAAAATGCCTCAGGCAAGGTGATGGAAGCGGCGCAGGGCAACCCGGGCGCGCAGAATATGCGTGACGTGCCGGGCTTCCTGCTGCTGGCCGGTGGCCTGCCGGTGAAAGAGGGCGACGAGGTTATCGGGGCGATTGGTATTGGCGGAGCGCCGGGCGGCAATCTTGATGAAGCCTGCGCTCAGGCGGCCATTGACGGGTTGAAAAAATAGGGCATAAAAAAAGCACCGGGATGCCCGGTGCTTCGTAATCAGATCTTGCAGGCATCGCCGCAGTCGTCATCGGCGATAATCGCCTGCGCTTTTTTGTCCGCATCGTCCAGACGTTCCGCGTTACGCTCTTCCGCTTCATCCAGTCCGTTAAAGACCAGGTTATCGAGATCAATTTCCATGTGTTACCTGCGTTATTCAGTTTGTGATACTGGCACAGTATAAGCCAAAAAAACCGCGCAATGCACCTCGCAGCACATAAGGATAATCCCTGCCATACTCAGTGCTTTATTGCTGAGGAAAGCTCATGATTACACTCTGTAAAACCTGCGGTACCTCGTATGCGAAGCGGCCAGAAGCGTGCCCGGTTTGTGAAGACGATCGTCAGTATGTGCCTATCACCGGCCAGGCGTGGATTGATTTTGACGCCCTCACCGCCACGCACGTCAATAAATGGCAACAGCTTGAGCCGCAGCTGCTGAGCATCAAAACGGTTCCCTCGTTTGCCATTAACCAGCGTGCGCTACTCCTGCGAACCCCGCAGGGCAATATCCTGTGGGACTGCATTCCCAATCTCGATCCGGCAACCCAGTCGCTGGTGGCTGCGCTGGGCGGCATTCGCGCGATCGCGATTTCTCACCCGCACTACTACAGCACGATGCAGGACTGGGCGAAGGCGTTTGACGCGCCGGTTTACCTTCATGCCAGCGATCGGGAGTGGGTGATGCGCGACAGCCCGGCAATACGCTTCTGGGAGGGAGATTCGCTGGAGCTCGCGCCGGCGGTGACGCTCCTGCGTCTTGGCGGACACTTTGCGGGTGGAACGGTACTACACTGGCAGGAGGGGGAGGGCGCGCTGCTGGCGGGCGATATCCTGCAGGTCACGCCGGGTAAAAATGCCGTTTCGTTTATGTGGAGCTATCCTAATATGCTTCCGCTGCCGGCCAGTGAAATTGAACGGATGACCGGCTGCCTGCGGGGCATGAGATTTTCACGCCTGTACGGCGCATTTGAAGGGCAGAACATCCTGAGCAACGCCGATGACGTTGTGCAGCGGTCGGGCCAGAAATATATTGCTTGTCTCGGGTAAAGTACGGTGGGTAAACTTCAGGAGCGTGATCTTGATCATGCCTAAACTAAAACAGATAAAAGAGAAATTGCTATGCAACATATCATTGAAGGTTTTCTCAGCTTTCAAAAAGAGATTTTCCCGCAACGTAAAGAGCTCTTCCGCAGTTTAGCGTCCAGCCAGAATCCCAAAGCGTTGTTCATCTCCTGCTCCGACAGCCGTCTCGTGCCAGAGCTGGTAACCCAGCAAGAGCCGGGACAGCTCTTTGTCATTCGAAATGCTGGTAACATTGTGCCACCGTTCGGGCCAGAGCCTGGCGGCGTCTCGGCGACGATTGAGTACGCGGTGGTGGCGCTGGGCGTGACCGACATCGTCATCTGCGGCCACTCCAACTGCGGCGCGATGAAGGCAATTGCCGACAACGCCAACCTTGAGCCGATGCCCGCGGTTTCCCACTGGCTGCGCTACTCCGATGCGGCGAAGGCCGTGGTTGAGAAGAAAACCTGGGATCGACCAATCGACAAAGTGAACGCGATGGTCCAGGAAAACGTGTTTGCGCAGCTGAGCAACATCAAAACCCATCCGTCCGTTGCGGTTGGCCTGCGCAACAACGCGATCCGCCTGCACGGCTGGGTGTATGACATTGAAAGCGGCGACATTCGCGCGCTGGATAAAGAGACGAAAACCTTCATTTCACTGTCTGAAAATCCTGACGTATTCTTCGAATAATCAGACCCGGCGGGGCACGGAAGCCCCGTCAGTCCTCCACGAAGGGCAGTTTTCTGCGCGACCGGGAGGCGGGTCTTTCCGCCGCTTTGGCCATCGCTTCCCCCCTTACGGCGCACTCTTCCAGCCCCTGAACGAAGGGTTGATCGTGCATCAGCCAGGGTATCGCGCCGAACGCGATGCGCCCACGCAGCTTATCGGGGGCCTTTAAGGTGTAATCCTCTCCCAGATCGGGTAAATCCTCTCCCGTTTCCATCAGCTGCCTGCGCAGCGTAGGGAAGGGCAGATCCTTCGTTTTGAGCGGTTTTTGCCCGCGCGCATCAATGAACACGTCGAAGCGCCAGGTTTGCTCATTGCTGGTAATCACGGTTTGAGCGGTGCCGATATCCAGATCGTAGTCGTCGCCGAGTGCCGCCACGCTGATGATACCGGCTTCGCGAAGCGCAAGTAATCGGCGTATAGACTGCGGCGGAATGGCGGCATAGTTATCAATAAACACGCGCTCCAGCCCCGTTTTGAACCGCTCCCTGTCGCGCTCGTTGAGGACCGGAACGATCCCGGAAATCACCTCATGGAGCCGAAGGACGGTATAGCGCCAGGCCACGGTGCGGCGCTCGCGCTTGTTACGCTCAACCTCCCTGAGGTTCTCTTCGGCCCAGGTAAAGGGCCCGTGCTGTTTGCGCTCCTCAAACCATGCGTCGCGGATGCTGTCTGCGGTCAGCGTATGTAGCGATACCTTCTTGCACCAGGCCGTGTCGGACAGCTCCAGCTCCTTAACGATCAGGGCAAATATACGGTCAAGCAGGCCATCAGCGCCTTTTGCTATCTCGTTTTCAACCACGGTCTCGGTCAAAACCGAGAGCGGCTCGTAAGGAATAGGGCAGTAGAAATCGGCCTCGGGCAGAATGCCCGTCCGGGACATCAGCACAATGCTTAAGCCTTCGCTGCCTTTATCGAGAATGAACTTGCCGTCTGTAAAATCCCCATGCTGCATAACCACCGCCATGGCGGCGTCCAGCCCGCTTAGGGAGGTTCCCATTATTCCAACGCGACAGGCGGGAATGCGGGCACACATCAGCCCGGACCAGGGGCTTGGGAAGAAGGTTCGCGTGGCTTCCTCTTCGTCCGGCCAGACGTGCCCCGTGGCGACAATGGCAAGATCAAACCGCTCGGGGTGCGGGGCACCGTTAACGGAAAGCGTTACGCCGTTTTCGGCGGCGTCGATATCGGTGACTTCCGCGGACTCGTGGGTTGTGACCTGAAACCCCCGCTTTTTGGCCTCTTTGACAACGGTCAGAAAGCTGTCGCGAAAGTATTCGCCCAGCAAAATTCGCGGTAAAAATTGTCGGTCGTGCAGGCTGGCTTTATCCACCTTAAAGCGCGCCAGATGGGCGTCACTCCGGCCTTTCAGCCAGTCGAGGTAGGTCATGAATAAAGGCGGAATTTCAATACTGGCGATATTCGCCAGCATCAGACGAGAGTTATCATCGTCGCTATAGGGCATACCCACGCCGGCGTCTTCTGCTTTTTCAAATACCGAGACGGCGAGAGGGGTGCGGTTTTTCAGTAGTGAATAAAAGGTGTAAATCCCTGTGGGGCCGGAGCCGATAATCGCTATCTTCTTCATCGACAGTCTTCCTGTATTTTTTCCATGAGAAAAGCGTAGCAGGTGAAACGCCAGGAAATCAGGATATTGAGATTATTCAGGATACTAAGAGAGGATTTGCACCATTTCAGGACTGAAATGGTGCGTCCGAGTGGACTCGAACCACCGACCCCCACCATGTCAAGGTGGTGCTCTAACCAACTGAGCTACGGACGCAGAATGGTGCGTTCAATTGGACTCGAACCAACGACCCCCACCATGTCAAGGTGGTGCTCTAACCAACTGAGCTATGAACGCAACGTGTTGTCGGTGACAACGGGGACGAATATTAGCGGCAGAGCCTCGAACAGGCAAGAGGCAAAATGCATTTTTCTCTCTGATTTCACGCGATTGCTTCATTACCGCGCAAAGTGAAGAGAAAGTAGCCGCCAGCTGGCGGCTACTGCATATTTAACGTGCGGCGCGCTGCAAAATCACCGTCGATGGCTGGCGCTGCAGGTAGCGCATGCGCAGCATCATCATGATGGCCGCCGAGGTCAGGCCGATGATAAAGCCCATCCAGAATCCGGCTGGCCCCATACGATCGACCACCAGGTCGGTGAGCGCCAGCACGTAACCCGTCGGCAGGCCCAGCACCCAGTAGGCGATGAAGGTGATAAAGAAGATCGAACGCGTATCTTTATACCCGCGCAGCACGCCGCTGCCGATCACCTGGATGGAGTCAGAGATCTGATAAATGGCGGCCAGCAGCATCAGGTGCGACGCCAGGATAACCACCTCCGGGTTGTCATTATAAAGGAGGGCAATTTGCTCGCGCAGCGCGACGGTAAAGAGCGCGGTGCAGGCGGCCATGCACACGCCAACGCCTAAACCCGTGCGCGCAGCCGTTTGCGCATCAAGCGTAGATCCCTGCCCCAGGCGGAAGCCCACGCGGATCGTCACGGCTGCCGCCAGCGACATCGGCAGAACGAACATCAGGGAGCTGAAGTTTAGCGCAATCTGGTGGCCTGCCACGTCGATAATCCCGAGCGGCGAAACCAGCAGGGCCACAACGGCAAACAGCGTCACTTCAAAGAACAGCGCCAGTGCGATAGGGAGCCCTAGCTGCACCAGACGCTTCATGATGCTCCAGTCCGGCGTGCTGAACCGGTTTTCGTTCCGAATATCGCGCATCGAGCGGGCGCGCTTAACGAAGGTGATCATGCTGAAGAACATCACCCAGTAAACCGCCGCCGTTGCCACGCCGCAGCCTACGCCGCCAAGCTCGGGCATCCCAAAGTGACCATAGATAAAGACGTAGTTCACCGGAATATTGACCAACAGACCGATAAACCCCATCACCATGCCGGGCTTGGTTTTGGCCAGACCTTCGCACTGGTTACGCGCGACCTGGAAGAAAAGATAGCCTGGCGCTCCCCAAAGCAGGGCGCGCAGATAGCCCACGGCCTTGTCCGCCAGCGCGGGATCGATGTTATGCATGGCGCGGATGATATGCCCGGCGTTCCAGAGCACGACCATAATCAGCAAAGAGACAAAGCCTGCAAGCCAGAAGCCCTGACGGACCTGGTGCGCGATACGCTCGCGTCGTCCTGAACCGTTTAGCTGTGCAATAACCGGCGTCAGCGCCAGCAGCAGGCCGTGCCCGAAGAGAATAGCTGGCAGCCAGATGGAGGTTCCGATGGCGACGGCTGCCATGTCGGTGGCGCTGTAGCCACCCGCCATGACCGTATCCACAAATCCCATTGCGGTTTGGGCCACCTGCGCGACGATCACTGGTATAGCCAGTGCCAATAGCTGGCGCGCTTCATTCATGTACTTCTGCACGTGAACACCTATATTTTGTTGTTATTTGAGAGACTAAAAAAGCCGCCAAACTGGCAGCAAGAAGAAAAAGCAGAGGGGTGCCAGCTATTGTAGCGGGGTTTAACTAATTATCTAGTGAAAAAATCGCCAGAAAATGCGCTCCGCTGGCAACCTGTTTTTCCAACTGTTATTGTGATGGGATTAAACGGTGTCGCCACCGTCCGGAAAAAACAGGAGTTGTAAGCATGTTCACTGGTATTGTGCAAGGCACCGCCAAGGTGGTGTCAATTGATGAAAAACCCAATTTCCGCACCCATGTGGTTGAGCTGCCCGACTATATGCTCGACGGTATCGAAACCGGGGCCTCGATTGCGCATAACGGCTGCTGCCTGACGGTGACAGAGATTAACGGCAATCAGATTGGCTTTGATTTAATGAAGGAAACGTTGCGCATCACGAACCTGGGCGAGCTGGCGGTCGGAGACACCGTCAACGTTGAGCGCGCGGCCAAATTCAGCGATGAGATCGGCGGACATCTGATGTCGGGCCACATTATGACCACCGCTGAAGTTGCGAAAATCGTGACCTCTGAAAATAACCGTCAAATCTGGTTTAAGGTTCAGGATCCGGCATTAATGAAATACATCCTGTATAAAGGATTTATTGGTATTGATGGGATTAGCCTGACCGTTGGGGAAGTTACGCCAACGCGTTTCTGCGTGCATTTAATTCCGGAGACGCTTCAGCGCACCACGCTGGGGGCGAAAAAACTGGGGCATCGCGTAAATATTGAAATTGATCCGCAAACTCAGGCGGTGGTGGATACCGTCGAGCGCGTGCTGGCAGCGAAAGAGGCTGCAATAATTAAAGCGGTTGAGGAAGAATAATAACTAACCCCGGATATCCGGGGTTAGTTTTTTAGCGAGCAACCCGCAGGCCGTGTTCAATCCCGCGGCTAAAAACAACCTGCCAGAGCTGAATATCGCGCGCGCGGAACGCACCTGCGCAGGCATTCAGATAGTAGCTAAACATCCGTTTGAATCGTTCGGAATAGTTGTCCGCAATCTCGGGCCAGGCCTCCTGAAAACGTGAGTGCCATGCCATGAGCGTGGTGTCGTAATCCGCCCCAAAGTTATGCCAGTCTTCCACGATGAAGTGAGGTTCACTGGCGTTGGCAATCTGGCGAACGGACGGTAAACAGCCATTCGGAAAGATGTATTTGTTGATCCACGGGTCTACGTTGTTGTCGGTACGTTTGGAACCAATGGTGTGCAGCAGGAAAATGCCGTCAGGCTTCAGGTTACGATCGGCCACCTGGAAGTAAGTCTTGTAATTCTTCGGCCCCACGTGCTCAAACATCCCCACCGACACGATGCGATCGAACTGTTCGTTCAGGTCGCGGTAATCCTGCAGACGAATGTCGACGTCCAGACCCTCGCAGCGCGCCTGCGCCATTTTTTGCTGTTCGGCTGAAATGGTTACGCCCACAACGCTGGCGCCGTAGTGTTTCGCCATAAAATAGGCCAGGCCGCCCCAGCCGCAGCCAATGTCCAGCACGCGCATGCCCGGCTGTAGCTGGAGTTTCTCGCAGATCAGACGCAGTTTATCCTGCTGTGCCTCTTCAAGGGTGGTGGCTTTTTTCCAGTAGCCGCAGGAATATTGCATGAAGGGGTCCAGCATGCGGCTGAACAGATCGTTGCCAAGGTCGTAGTGCTCTTTGCCGACAATCCATGCCCGCTTCTTACTTTGCAGGTTGAACAGGCGGGCGGAGGCCACGCGCAGCGTATCTTTGAAATGACGAGGAAGTTGATTTTCGAGACCCGCACGCAAAACGCTGGCGAAAAAGATATCCAGCCGTTCGCAGTCCCACCAGCCATCCATATAGCTTTCGCCCAGCCCTAACGATCCCTCCTGCAACACGCGTTTAAAAAAGTCGGGATGTTTGACCTGCGGATCGGATGGTGATGATCCGTTAATAGTGATGCCTGCTCGACCTAACAGTTCACTGACGATCCGGGACCAGTTATCGTCCGGAACGCTGACTTCTTCTATACACGATGAACTCATAGCTTCTCCATCACCTTGCTGTGATCAGAACCTTCAAACAGCGTAGACGCTTTTTTTGGTTTGTGAGAAATCTCACGGTAAATGCCCGCGAGGCTAATATCCGACGTAGAACAGAGGAAGGGAGATAACCCTTGCCGAAAAGCCTTCCATGGTAAAACGGGAGCACTCCGGCTCCCGTTAACACATAATATTTATCGTATTTAATCGAACCAAATTTAGTATAGGCCTCAAAATTTGGTGATTCAATAGAAAATTGTTAGCAACCTAATCACTGAAATGCAACATAATCCCCCGCGCGATTATGCGTGCGAGGTTTCCGTCTGCCTCTCCGCGCTCGGGGCGGAGGATTGCATGCGGTATCCCAGGCCTGCCAGGGCAACCGTCACCAGCATCACGCTGGTTGTGGTCAGCAGCGGCGTGGCAATAAGGGCGGATACCACGAGGCTTGCCAGGAAGCACAGACCCAGCTGGAGCGTATTTTGCAGCGCAGCCGCACGGCCCGTTGCCTGAGGGAACGGACGCAGGGCCTGAGCCACAACGACAGGATAAATAGCGCCGTTAGCGATCGCCATCACGCAGAATGGAATCAAAATTTCCGTCAGGCCTGCGCCCGGAATAAAGCCCACCGCCCAGGTTCCGATTACGCTGAACGCGTACAGGACCAGCAACCACGGCAGCATCTGCTGGCCTTCCCATTTCTGCAGCGCCGCGCGGCAGCCGTAACCGCCTACCAGAAACGCGATGGTTTGCGGCACATAGCTCAGGCCGATGGCCGCCGGGCTGTAGCCCATATCGTGCAGGATGAACGGCGAACCGGTCAGCCAGGCGAAGAAGCTTGCGGAGCAGGCGGCGTAAATCAGCACGTTGCCGCGATACGCCTGGGTACGCAGTAGGGAGGTAAAGGTGATTGGCTTCGCTTCCGGGGGCATCTCCTTCTTATGCGCTGGCTTAAGGAAGAACGCAGGCAGCATCAACACCAGAGTGATGGCAAAAAGGGTGGCGAAAATCGCCTGCCAGTCGAAGTGTGCCAGTATCCAGCTGCCCAGCAGCGGGGCGAGGGCAGGCGACAGGCCCACCAGCGGCATGATGGTGGCGAAGATCCGGTTGGTGCGCGATGCCGGATAGTAATCGGTCACCAGCGCCTGCCAGGTCACGGCGGCGGCGCACACGCCGACGGCCTGCACGAAGCGCAGCACCAGCAGCCAGGTCGCATCGCGTACCCACAGCATCCCTACGCAGCCCAGGGCAAAAATAGCCAGGCCGAGCAGCAGTACCGGTTTACGACCAAAGCGGTCGGAGAGGGGGCCCCACAGCAGCTGCGCGAAGGCAAAGCCGGCAAGGAACAGGCTCAGGCTGGCACTGATGGCGGCAGCAGGGGTTTGCAAATCTTCCTGCATCGCGGCGAACGCGGGCAGATACATATCGGTCGCCAAAAAGCCCAGCACGCTGAGGCCGCCGAGCCAGACTAAAAATCCTTTCCTGGGTTGCATTCTTTTTTTCTCCTGAGGAGGCAGGTGTACGTTGGCGCAGAGTGTAGGGAGTGCAAAGCGGCTTGTGAAACGCTAATATTTGGAAAGTGCATTCAAATTTTTTGCAGGCAGAAAATGTGGTCAGATTATTCTCTTGAAGTGGTGGATGCCGTTGCGCGCAACGGCAGCTTTACCGGCGCGGCGCAGGAGCTACACCGCGTCCCTTCGGCCATCAGCTACACCGTGCGTCAGCTGGAGGAGTGGCTGGCGGTTCCCCTGTTTGAACGACGGCATCGGGACGTTGAGTTAACGCCAGCCGGCGCGTGGTTTTTGAAAGAAGGGCGGTCTGTTATCAAAAAAATGCAGATCACCCGCGAACAGTGCCAGCAGATTGCCAATGGCTGGCGGGGGCATCTTTCAATCGCCGTGGATAACATCGTCAAACCCGAACGTACGCGGCAGATGGTTGTTGATTTCTATCGCCATTTTTCGGACGTCGAGCTGCGCGTGTCGCAGGAGGTGTTCAACGGCGTCTGGGACGCGCTGGCAGACGGCAGGGCAGAGATGGCGATTGGCGCAACGCAGGCGATCCCCGTGGGCGGACGCTATGCGTTTCGTGATATGGGCATGCTGAGCTGGAACTGCGTGGTGGCGAGCCATCATCCGCTGGCGGCGATGGAAGGGCCGCTGAGCGACGACACGCTGCGCAGCTGGCCGTCGCTGGTGCTTGAGGATACGTCGCGCTCGCTGCCGAAGCGTATTACCTGGCTGCTGGACAACCAGCGTCGCGTCGTTGCCCCTGACTGGGGATCCTCAGCAACCTGCCTTTCCGCCGGTTTGTGCGTGGGAATGGTGCCGGTTCATTTTGCGCGTCCGCGTATCGATACCGGAGAATGGGTGGCGCTTACGCTGGAGAACCCGTTCCCGGATGCGGCCTGCTGCCTGACCTGGCAGCAAAATGACGTGTCGCCCGCGATGGCCTGGCTGCTGGATTACCTGGGCGACAGCGAAACGCTTAATCGGGAGTGGTTACGGGAGCCAGCGTAGCTGGCTCCGTAAAGGATTAACGACGGTAGTCGCGGAACGGGCCATCCGCAACGGAACGGCGCTCGATAAGGCGCGGGTGGACCTCGATGGACTGGGATTCTTCACGCTTGTTGACGATCCTGTCCATCAGCATGTTGAAGGCCGTTTCGCCCAGCGAATCTTTCGGCTGGTGGATAGTGGTCAGCGCCGGCGTAAAGAAGCGGGCGTTACGCACGTTGTCATACCCGATCACGGAAATATCCTGCGGCACGCGCAGACCCAGCTCGTCCGCCGCGCAGAGGGCACCCATTGCCATGATATCCCCACCGCAGAAGACCGCAGTCGGGCGGTGCTGCTGGGAGACAATTTGCTGCATGGCGCGATAGCCCGATTCTGGCTCAAAGTCACCCTGCACGATCCAGTTTTCCGGCACGGTAATGAGCGCTTCTTCCATGGCTTTCATAAAGCCGGCCAGACGGCCTGCGCCGGTATTTCGCTCCAGCGGGCCCGGGATCACGCCAATCTCGCGGTGGCCGCGTTCCACCAGGTAACGGCCCGCCATGTAGCCGCCTTCAAACGCGTTATCAATCACCGAGTCGGTGAAGTCGGCGCGCGCTTCGCCCCAGTCCATCACCACCATCGGAATGTGGCGGTACTCTTCCAGCATGGAAAGCACGGACTCCGGGTACTCGGAACACATGACCAGAAGGCCATCGACGCGCTTTTGCGCCATCATCGACAGATAGGCACGTTGTTTTTCAATGTTGTTCCACGCGTTCCCCAGAATGAGGGTATAGCCTTTCTGGAAGCAGTTTTTCTCAACCGCTTCGATAATCTCGGCAAAATAGGCCGCTTCGCTGCTGGTAGCCAGCAGGCCGATAGATTTGGTGTGATTCACCTTCAGGCTGCGCGCCACCGCACTCGGCGAGTAGTGCAGTTCCTTGATAGCGGCCCAGACCGCATTGCGCGTCTCTTCAGCAACAAAGCGGGTTTTGTTAATTACATGTGATACGGTTGTAGTGGAAACGTTTGCGCGTTTTGCTACGTCTTTTATTGTTGCCATTAAATGTCACTCCAGACCATATCCTAAGCTCCTGAAAAACATGAAGGTAAACGTTTGCCTTCTCTCACCCTTATTACGCAATCTGGAATTGCGACACGCCGGGAAAACGACACAGGACGTCAGGAGGGGGTCAATGGCCGGTACGCTAATAAATTTAGCGTGGAATTTTGTCCTATCTTGATGAAAAGGGGAAGAGCTAAAGTGGATATCAGTTTAAATCCTGGAAGATTTTTGACGTAAACTGTGTAAAAATGAGCAGGCTCACTTTTCGTAGGGTGATTAAAAGGAGAAAAATTGATGAGTACCGATCTTAAGTTTTCGCTGACCACCACCGTTATCGTGCTGGCTCTGATTGTTGCTGCGGGTCTGACGGCTGTACTGCACTGATTTAATCGGGGGGAGCGCTTGCTCTCTCCGAACTTGCCCCGATTGTTACTCCTCCGGCAAAAATATTTTGCCAAAATGTTAACTTCTCATTTTTTGTGATTGATGTCATGCTTTTGACTTCTTATTCCTGTGTCGCACTCCGACACGGCATCCGGAGTTGACCCATGAAAATCAATTTTCCTCTGCTGGCCCTGGCGATTGGCGCTTTTGGGATCGGCACCACTGAATTCTCCCCTATGGGGTTACTGCCCGTTATCGCCCGGGGCGTAGACGTCTCAATCCCGGCTGCTGGTATGCTGATCAGCGCCTATGCGATCGGCGTGATGGTGGGGGCTCCCTTGATGACGCTGCTGCTTTCTCACCGCGCGCGCCGCAACGCGCTGATATTTCTGATGGCGATTTTTACGCTGGGCAACGTCCTCTCCGCCATTGCGCCGGATTACACCACGCTGATGCTGTCGCGTATCCTGACCAGTCTTAATCACGGCGCGTTCTTTGGCCTGGGCTCCGTTGTAGCCGCAAGCGTGGTGCCAAAGCACAAGCAGGCCAGCGCGGTTGCCACCATGTTTATGGGGCTGACGATAGCCAACATCGGCGGCGTACCTGCGGCTACCTGGCTTGGGGAAGCGATCGGCTGGCGTATGTCATTCCTTGCGACCGCCGGGCTGGGCGTGGTGGCGATGGTGGCGCTGTTCTTCTCTCTGCCAAAAGGGAGCGCAGGCGAACGCCCTGACGTGCGTAAAGAGCTGTCGGTGCTGGTACGCCCACAGGTGCTCTCCGCACTGCTGACTACCGTTCTCGGCGCAGGGGCGATGTTTACGCTCTACACCTATATTTCCCCTGTGCTGCACGATATCACTCATGCAACGCCGCTCTTTATTACCGCGATGCTGGTGCTGATAGGCGTGGGCTTCTCTCTCGGTAACTATCTGGGCGGCAGGCTGGCCGACCGCTCTGTTAGCGGCACGCTCAAAGGCTTCTTAATGCTGCTGATCGTCATTATGGTGGCGATCCCCTGGCTGGCGCGTAGCGAAGTCGGTGCGGCAGTGGCGATGGTTGTCTGGGGCGCGGCGACCTTCGCGGTGGTGCCTCCGCTGCAGATGCGCGTGATGCGCGTCGCGCACGAAGCGCCGGGCCTCTCGTCTTCTGTCAATATCGGTGCATTCAACCTGGGCAATGCCCTGGGTGCCGCGGCGGGTGGGGCGGTGATCTCTGGCGGTCTGGGGTACAGCGTTGTGCCGGTGATGGGGGCAGTCATTGCCGCGCTGGGTCTGCTGCTGGTGCTGGCGTCGGGCCGTCATCAGCCTGACGCGGTGTGCACCGCAGAGTAAATCAAAACGCAGAAGGGCGAACCCTTCTGCGAGTCTCTTACGCAGCGAAGTTCTTCGCTACAAATTCCCAGTTTGCCAGCGCCCAGAAGTGCTCCAGATAGTTAGGACGCGCGTTGCGATAATCAATGTAGTAAGCGTGTTCCCACACGTCTACGGTCATCAGCGGCGTTGCGCTGGTGGTCAGCGGCGTACCCGCGTTAGAGGTAGAGACGATAGCCAGCTTGCCGTCGGCTTCTTTTACCAGCCAGGTCCAGCCAGAACCGAAGTTCTTGATGGCGGCATCGGTAAACTTCGCTTTGAAATCAGCGAAGCTGCCGAACGCGGCGCTAATGGCGGCAGCCAGCTCACCGGTTGGTTCTCCACCCGCATTCGGGGCCAGGCAGTGCCAGTAGAAGGTATGGTTCCACACCTGCGCGGCGTTGTTGAACACGCCACCCTCTGAACTGCGTACGATCTCTTCCAGCGTTTTGCCTTCAAAGTCGGTGCCTTTAATCAGATTGTTCAGGTTGGTGACGTAGGTCTGGTGATGTTTGCCGTAGTGGTACTCCAGGGTTTCTGCAGAAATGTGGGGTGCCAGGGCGTCTTTTGCATACGGTAGTGCAGGTAATTCGAACGACATTGCTTCTCTCCTTATTATATTTACGTTGCCAATAACCCTACAGACAACAAGGACAGAATAGCAAATTGAAAGGGTATGCAAAAGAGGAACTTACCCTGCCACGGATGCGGCAGGGCAGGGGTTAACGAATGGTTTTCGGCGTCATGACGCGGCGTGCACCGACATAGTGGCGCACCCAGTAATCATCGCTGAGGGAGGTGATCTGGATATCCTGACCGCTGCGCGGCGACTGGATGAATTTCCCGTTACCGACATAGACGCCGACATGGTCAGCCGTGCCGCGTCCCTGGGTGCGGAAGAAGACCAGATCGCCGTTTTCCAGCTCGCCGCGGTTGACCGGCGCCGCATCACGCAGGTGATACATTTCGTTCGCGGTACGCGGAATGCGGAATTTGACCAAATCTTTATAGGCGTAATAGACCAGGCCGCTGCAGTCGAAACCGGTACGTGGGGAAGTTCCTCCCCAGTGATACGGTTTACCAATCTGCCCCATCAGCTTATTCATCGCCGTTTTTTGCGCTTTCTGCACGCGAACCTTATGCACTTCCGCTATTTTCGTGACTTTCGTGCATTTCGCCTTATGGCCTTTCCGCGGGGTGCATTTTTCAGTAACGAGATTAGCGGCGGTTTGCGAGGCTTTACTCCGGGTGGCGTGGGCGGTGCGGGAAGATTTCGTTTTTGTTTTGCTGGAGACGGTCTTTTTCGTTTCTGTCGTTGTTTTTTTCTTTACGGTCTTGCTGGAGGTTTTTTTCTTACGTTCTGTGGTTTTCGCCAGATGCGTTTTTTGTACGGCAGAATGCCGCGCCTGCTGTGAGGCGTTCGCCGCTGGCGTGAAAATAAATGATGTAAACAGTAAAGCACAGAGCGTGATCGAGATTTTATTTATCCGCGCCACTGGGCATTCCCCTGATTAATGCAGGCTATCGCTAATACCCGCGTATGATTTACAAAGCCCGTCGATTCTAATCTATAAAAAGCCTGGAAGTTAATAGCATTTTTCAATCTAAAAACCTGTTTCGTTAGCAAGTGCAAAAAAATGCATCGTTCTGACGCACAATTGTTCACTCCCTAAGCAAAACCTTATCGGGAATAGGGTTAAGCTATATTTACAATGCAACTTATGGTGCCAAACGTTAGAATATATAGACGTGACAAAAATGTTATTTTCCGATGTCGCTCTGACCCGCTACAATGTCAGACGAATGCCGTAACAGAAGTTAAAGGAAGCAAGACATGAGCACCACTATCGAAAAAATTCAGACCCAGATCGCAGAAAACCCGATTCTCCTGTACATGAAAGGTTCTCCAAAGCTGCCAAGCTGCGGTTTCTCCGCACAAGCGGTTCAGGCGCTTTCTGCCTGTGGTGAACGTTTTGCTTACGTCGATATCCTGCAGAACCCGGATATTCGCGCTGAGCTGCCAAAATACGCCAACTGGCCGACCTTCCCGCAGCTGTGGGTTGACGGCGAACTGGTTGGCGGCTGCGACATCCTGATCGAGATGTATCAGCGTGGCGAACTGCAGCAGCTGATCAAAGAGACGGCGGCAAAGTACAAAACTGAAGAGCCGGACGCAGAGTAATTTTCTGCGGAAATAAAAAAGCGACCCGCTTAGCGTGGTCGCTTTTTTTTGCCGGGTGGCGCTGCGCTTACCGGCCTACGATTGGCCATCGGCCTCATCGCCCATCGGCAGCGGCCAGCCGCCAAGGCGCTTCCAGCGGTTCACGATTTCACAGAACAATTCTGCCGTGCGCTCGGTATCGTAGAGCGCCGAGTGCGCCTGCGTGCCGTCAAACGGAATACCTGCCGTGATGCAGGCTTTTGATAAGACCGTTTGTCCCAGCGCCAGGCCACTCAGCGCCGCGGTGTCAAAGGTGACAAACGGGTGGAAGGGGTTACGCTTGAGCGACGCACGCTCGGCGGCGGCCATCGTAAAGCTGTGATCGAACGTGGCGTTGTGGGCCACCATGATCGCGCGGCTACAGTCATTCTCTTTCATGCCTTTGCGCACCATTTTGAAAATGGCGTGAAGCGCATCATATTCGCTCACCGCCCCGCGCAGCGGGTTTTTCGGGTCGATACCGTTAAAGGCCAGTGCTTCTGGCTGCAGGTTTGCCCCTTCGAAGGGTTCAACATGGAAATGCAGCGTGGTGTCCGGTATAAGCCAGCCCTGTTCATCCATCTTCAGCGTGATGGCGGCAATTTCTAGCAGCGCATCGGTTTTAGCGTTAAATCCGGCTGTTTCTACATCAATGACAACGGGATAAAAACCACGAAAACGGTCGCACAGACCGGTAAGTTGAGCGTTATCGGACATCAGGGTCTCTTACAAGGGGAAAAAGCAGTGCGCATTATGGCAAATTTTGAGAGGGGAAGTAAAACGACGGGCGCATATTGCGCCCGGTGGGATCAGTTGCCCAGGCCGCGACCGGCGTCTTTGGCCTCAATCAGCTCGATTTTATAGCCGTCTGGATCTTCAACAAAGGCAATCACGGTGGTGCCGCCTTTTACCGGACCCGCTTCACGCGTGACGTTGCCGCCGTTGCTGCGGATACGCTCGCAGGCTTCCGCTGCGTTGTCCACTTCCAGCGCGATATGGCCGTACGCGGTGCCCAGCTCGTAGCTGTCAACGCCCCAGTTGTAGGTCAGCTCGATAACCGCTTCTTCAGACTCCGGACCGTACCCAACAAATGCCAGTGAATATTTGTATTCCGGGTTTTCGCTGGTGCGCAGCAGCTTCATGCCCAGGACGTTAGTGTAGAAATCGACAGAACGTTGCAGGTCGCCAACGCGCAGCATGGTGTGAAGTAGGCGCATAATTTCCTCATTAACCAATGGAATGGATTATCTTTTTGAACAGAAACGATGTTTTAGTATAGCGGCGAAATGTCGCCGCTATCAATGACAAACGGGGATCAGAGAGAAGGGTAGTCGGTGTAGCCTTCTGCGCCGCCGCCGTAGAAGCTTTCCGGACGCTGTGGGTTTAGCTCGGCTTTTTTCTGCAGACGAGCAACCAGATCCGGGTTGGCAATGAAGTCACGACCAAACGCTACCGCGTCGATCAGGCCTTTGCCGATCAGATCTTCGGCTTTCTCTGGAGTGTATGCACCCGCACCGATGATCACACCGTGGAAGCGCTCGCGCACCTTCTGGCGGAAGGCTTCAGTGTAAGGCTGGCCGCCAGCCCAGTCCGGCTCGGACATGTGCAGGTAGGCGATACCGCGCTTCGCCAGCTCTTCGATCAGGTACAGGGCGTCGGCTTCTTCGTTCGGGCCATTGTCCACGTTCTGGAAAGAACCAATTGGCGAGACGCGAATACCGATACGGTCTGCGCTCCACTCTTTACATACCGCATCGACCACTTCCAGCACCAGGCGCGCGCGGTTTTCAACGCTGCCGCCGTACTGGTCGGTACGATGGTTGGAAGACGGCGACAGGAACTGGTGCAGCAGGTAACCGTGGGCAGAGTGCAGCTCAACAAGGTCGAAGCCGGCTTCACGGGCATTGGCGACCGCCTGACGAAAATCGTTAACGATGCCCGGGATCTCGTCCAGCTCCAGCGCACGCGGCATGGAGGTATCGACGCGGATGGCGTTGCCGTTTTCATCACGCAGAGAGGTGCGGGTATTCGCGCTCAGGGCTGAGGCTGAAACCGGCGCCTGACCGCCAGGCTGGATGCTGCTGTGTGAGATACGGCCGGTATGCCACAGCTGTACCGCAATGCGGCCATCTTCAGCGTGCACGCCCGCGGTGATTTTCTTCCACGCGGCAATCTGTTCCGGGCTGTGCAGCCCTGGCGCACCCGCATAGCCTTTCGCCTGGGCGGAAATCTGGGTGGCTTCAGAGATGATCAGGCCAGAACTTGCGCGCTGACGGTAATATTCACCCATCAGAAGGGTCGGAATATCACCCGGCTCAATGCTGCGAAGGCGGGTGAGAGGAGCCATAAACACGCGGTTTGGCGCGGTTACGGCGCCTACTTTCAGTGGGGTAAATAATTTTTCAGCGGACATAAAGACTCCTGAGTAGACCAGTCGACTAGTGATTAAGTAAATAAAAACGCCTGCTACACGCCAGGCGCTGTAATGCTGCTTTTCACATGTGCCAGCGCGCTTTCAAGCGGCACGGCACTGCGAGAAATCTTGGCCTGCAGGTTAGCGCCCAGCCAGAGGGCGTACAACACCTGCGCCTGCGTTAACGGCTCGCCGATAAAGGCCAGCGTTTTTTCGTCGCGTCCTTTCTCCAGCGCCTTCGCCAGAAGCGCGATTACGCCGGTGGCTCCTTTATCCATTGCCGTGCGCATATCTTCTGACAGATCGCACACTTCAGCGGACAGTTTTACCGTCAGGCAACCGCTGATGATGCCCTGCTGACAGAACTGCGTCAGCGTTTCCTGATAGTAATTCAGAACACGATCGCGGTAGTTACCTTCACCGCTGGCGAAGTGGGTGGCCAGCCGCTGGTGGTATCCGGCATAGTGCCGCTCCAGCATGGCCACACCGAAGGCTTCCTTAGACCGGAAGTAGTGGTAAAAAGAGCCCTTCGGCACCTCAGCGGTTTTCAGTAACTCGCTCAGACCCATACCGGTGAATCCACGGTGCATGCAAAGACGCTCGCCGGTCGCCAGTAAATGTTCGCGCGTATCGTGTTCAGTATTTCTGCTCATGGCCGTACTCTAATAGACCGTTCGGTCTAATGCAAGCAGGTTTAGCGGCGGCACGCGTTCATGATATCCAGCTGCTGTTTATAAACCGTTGATTTTACGTCCATCATGCCAAGCACGGTCGAGAAAAGATTGTCCTGTGAAACCGCATTTTTTGCAGCAAAATCGCGCATGCACCGTTCGTCAACACCGAAGTTTTTGGTGTAGTCCGGCGATAGCCAGAACATAAACGGAATATGCGTTTGCTGCTCTGGGGCGAGCATATACGGCGTGCCGTGCAGGTAAATACCGCTTTCCCCCAGCGACTCCCCGTGATCGGAAAGGTAGATCAGGGCCGTATTCATGCTGGCCTGACGGGCTTTCAGCGCGTCGATGGTTTTACTGACCACGCTGTCGGTATACAGAATGGAATTGTCGTAGGTGTTCATCAGCGCCTGATGATCGCAGTCCTGAATTTCGTTGGTATCACAGGTCGGGGTGAACTTGCGGAACGTACCCGGATAACGGTTGTAGTAGGCCGGGCCGTGGCTACCCATCAGGTGGATCACCAAAACGGTGTCCTGCTTCAGACCGTCCAGCACGTTATCCAGACGGTAAAGGTTCACGTCGTCAATGCACGATTTGTCTTTGCAAAACTGATCCAGCTTCCACTGGGTCATGTCCGTATGCGGTACGCGGTCACAGGCACCCTTACAGCCGCCATCGTTGTCGCGCCACAGCAGATTAATCCCTGCGTGCTTAAGCACGTCGAGCAAGCCTTCCTGATGGCGGGCCAGATCGGCATCGTACTTTTTACGCGGCATGCCGGAGAACATGCACGGAACGGAGACCGCCGTTTCCGTTCCGCATGAGGACGCCTTCGGGAAGTTAATGACATCCTGCTTTTTCAGCTCAGGGTTCGTTTCGCGGCCATAACCGTTGAGGGAGTAGTTCGCCGCGCGCGACGCTTCGCCCACAACCAGGACCAGAACGGTTTTTTTCTGCTGCCCGGCAATCAGCGGGCCTTTATGGGCGTCTTCGCCGATACGTACCAGCGTCTGGTCGCCGGCAAACCAGCGCATTTTGCTGTATTTCACCACGGCGCTGACGTAGTTGGCCGGGGTGACCATCTTGACGATGCTTTTGTTGTTACGGAACAGCGAGGCGTAATCCTTATAGAACACCGCCGCAACCAAAATAATCACCAGCAGCGCGCCGAGCATGGCGGCAAAGCGCATCAGCAGGGCATACCACCATTTTCCCGTGCGTATGCGCGTCAGGGCAAGCACCACGGACGGAACGAGACCGGCGACGGCTATCCACAGAATCATCTGCGGCGTGACCAGCGCGGTCGCTTCCTGAGAGTTTGTCTCAAACACGTTCACAATCATGTTCTGATCGATAACCGCGCCATAGGTATACATAAAGTAAGTCGCGGCGGCGCAGCCTACGGTCAGGACAATCAGCAGCGGCTTGCGAATAAAGGGGATATTAAGCACGCTAAAGACAATCACCCAGCCGCAAAACAGCACCAGCGGTACGGATGCGGCAAAGAGCATGTCGTGTAAGCGTGCCGGGGCGATGATGGCCCAGCTGCGCTGAATAAACAGCGCGTTTAAGAGCGTAAAGAAAAGCGCGCAGCCCAGAGTGAATTTTATGTCGTTACACTGTAACTTCTTGATTGACCACATCGATTAATAAACCCGTCATTCTAATGATGAAGCGAGTATAGAGGCGCAAGATTAGTGAAACCTTAATGCCATAAATCTGTGGTAAAGCCCTTGCGCATAGGGCATTTAGCGTCTTCACTGTAGGTGATAGTCGGTTTCTGGAGGTGTGTGTGGCAGAGCAGCTGGAGTTTTTCCCCATCCAGAGCCCGTGCCGGGGTATTTGTCAGGTGGACGAGCGCGGATATTGTCGCGGGTGTATGCGTACCCGCGACGAGCGTTTCAACTGGCAAAACTTTAGCGATACGCAAAAGCAGGACGTACTTCGTCTCTGTCGACAGCGGCTCCTGCGCAAAATCCGCGCAAACAAAGCGGATGAATCGGAAGAACCGCAGCAACCTTCACTGTTTTAGGCCGGTAATTGCGTATACTCATAACATCACTTCCTTGAGGAATTTGTTATGGTTCAGCGTATTACCCTTGCCCCCCAGGGCCCTGAGTTCTCCCGCTTCGTCATGGGCTACTGGCGTCTGATGGACTGGAATATGTCCCCCCTTCAGCTGGCGAGCTTCATTGAAGAGCATCTCGACTTAGGCATTACCACTGTCGATCATGCTGACATCTACGGCGGTTATCACTGCGAAGCCGCGTTTGGGGAAGCGCTCAAGCTGGTTCCTGCGCTTCGCCAGCGTATGGAGATCGTCACCAAATGCGGTATCGCCACCACGGCAAAACCCGAGCACGCGCTCGGACACTACATCACCGACAGTGCCCACATCGTCACAAGCGCTGAGCAATCTCTGGTGAACCTGGCGACGGACCACATCGACCTGCTGCTGATTCACCGTCCCGATCCGCTGATGGATGCCGATGAGGTGGCAGAAGCCTTCCTGGAGCTTCACCAGAGCGGCAAAGTCCGCCATTTCGGCGTGTCTAACTTCACACCCGCGCAGTTTGCGCTCCTGCAGTCGCGTCTGCCGTTTACGCTGGCAACCAATCAGGTTGAAATTTCCCCGGTGCACCAGCCTCTGCTGCTGGACGGCACGCTCGATCAGCTGCAGCAGCTGCGCATCCGCCCGATGGCCTGGTCTTGTCTGGGCGGCGGTCGTCTGTTCAACGATGATGAATTCCAGCCGCTGCGCGACGAGCTTGAAACCGTCGCCCGCGAGCTCAATGCCGAGAGCATCGAGCAGGTTGTCTACGCGTGGATCCTGCGCCTGCCGTCTAAACCGCTGCCGATTATTGGTTCGGGTAAAATTGAGCGCGTCCGTTCCGCGCTGGCGGCCGAAGAGCTGCAGATGACCCGCCAGCAGTGGTTCCGCATCCGCAAAGCCGCGCTGGGCTACGACGTGCCTTAATCCGCAAAAAGAGGCCTCTCCGGTGAAATCTCTGCCCCTGGTATACACTTAAGGGGCAAAAAATAACCAACGGAGGTCATATGAAGCGTTTTGCTCTGGCAGTTATTACGCTGGCTGTTTGCGCAGGGGCGCAGGCGGCCAGCGATGAAGTGGAAATCAATCTTGTCACCTCTCAGGGTGTGGGCCAGTCCATTGGTACGGTGAAAATCACTGAAACCGATAAGGGGCTGGAGTTTGCCCCCGATCTTAAAGCTCTCCCTCCCGGCGAACATGGCTTTCATATTCATGCAAAAGGCAGCTGTCAGCCCGCGCTGAAAGAGGGTAAGGCCTCAGCGGCAGAAGCGGCGGGGGGCCACCTCGATCCACAGCACTCCGGCAAACACGAAGGCCCTGAAGGTATGGGACATCTTGGCGACCTGCCGGTGCTGGTGGTGAACAACGATGGCAAAGCTACCGATCCGGTCGTTGCCCCGCGCCTCAAAAAGCTTGAAGAGGTCAAAGGCAAAGCGCTGATGATCCACGTCGGCGGCGATAACATGTCCGATCGGCCCAAACCGCTCGGCGGCGGCGGGGCACGCTATGCCTGCGGCGTTATCTGATCGCCAATCGTACCCGGCGGCGGCGCCTGCTCCAGCTGCGACAGTGAACAGTGCAGTCGCCAGATGATTGAGGCGAGATCGCGCGCGGCAGGCAAATGGTGTTGCGCGAGGGTATCGCAGATGCGCTGAAGTTCAGTCAGCGTGGCCTCCAGCGGTCGTTGCTGGACTCCGCGCTCGCTCATGACGTCACGCAGCAGGGCGATACAGACATCTCGCACCTGCGACAGCGGGTCGGAACGCGTTTCCCAGGCGCGAAGCTGCCACACCACGTGTGAACAGTTCAACAGCACGACGCCCCAGCGCAACAGCCAACGGCGGGAAAGGGAGTCCTGGCTGTTATTGAGCTGGCTGACATGGTGATACACCAGCGATTCATACTCATTTTCCCGAAGATGGGGTTTACGGCTGAGCTGGTCGACAAAACCGCGGCGTAGCTCCCGAATATGTCTGCGGCTTTTACGGGCATCCGAACCGGGGCGCAGCACGGCGAAGGCCAGCCACGCCAGGCCCACGCCCAGAATTTTCGCCAGGTTATCGTTTAGAAAGTCCGCGTAATCATAAACGGGCGGATTGGTGACCGAAATAAACGACCCCATAAAGACGATCAGCTGTCCCCACAGGCCGGCCAGCCTGGGCATTTGCAGCTTGAGCAACTGCATGGTCGTCAGGAGAGGAAACAGAAACAGCAGGAACTGCCACAGATCGCTTATCTGCACCATCAGGCCAAATTTCACCACAAAGCTGAACAGGGACAGCAGGACCAGCGTGCGCAGCAGCAGCGTGAGGGAGTTGAAGGGCGATGCGGCGACGGAGTAAAGCACGCAGCTGATGGCGGCAAGCGTCAGGGCCGCGCTGCCGGCATCCCATTGCGTGATGATGGCCCAGGAGCCAACCAGCATCAGGGCACAGAAGGTGCGAAAACCGCTCCACAGCGCTTCAAGATAATCTGTATGCCGCGTCAGCGCGGGGCTGCCCGGAACGTTGAATTCGGTAATCGGCGTCGCGTTCTCAACCGCTTCGATCCAGCGGCTGCTGCGCAGATATAAGCGACAAAAATAGTTCAGCCGCTGCCAGAAGGCGCGATGGCGGTAGTCGTACTCATCCGCTGGGGCCAGGGGGGCGATAATTCGCGCCACGGTATAGATGTCCGCATCTGGACGGGCAAGGGCTGCGAGCAGCGTTTCAATTATTGCGCGGGTGTTTTCCGGCGGCGTCGGCCAGTTCAGCAGCATTCGGCGCAGGCTGGAGATGGCGCTGGTCATCCGTAACTGCTGGTGCAGCAAATAGTTAAGCAGGGTATTCTGGCGACGAAAGCGGTAGTGGCTCCAGAAGGCCTGAATACGCAACAGGTTCATGGTCAGGATCTGACCGATCACTTTCTCGTGCGCAAGCCGGATGTCATCGTTGATGTCTGGCTGCCAGAGCAGGCTGGCGTGTTCCAGCAGTCGGGCATGCATGGTCTTGAGGGCGGTGATAAGCGCCGTACCGTCTGACGTGCTGGGCAGGATCATCATCATAAATCCGCCGCTAAGAATGCCGACAATCACTTCGCAGACGCGGGCCTGGGCGATATCCCACAGCTCGGTGGTGTCCAGGACGTTGACGACCGGAAAGGCGATAATGGCGGCGGTATACCCGGCCAGCTGGAATGCATAGGCGACGTTATTGGTAAAGTGGGCGCAGGCCCAGGTGCAAAACCCAAGCCACGCCGCCATGCTCAGCAAAAAAAGCCAGGGATCGTTCAGCGTGTGGCCCGCGATGATCAGCGCCGCCGTGGCGCCCAGCAGGCTGCCGGCCACGCGGCCCAGACTCTTGCTGATTACGCCGCCGACGGTCGGGAAGCTCACCACCGCCGCAGAGGTCATCGCCCAGTATGGCTCGTCCAGATTCAGGTAGTAGGCGATGCTCAGCGCCAGGCACATGGCAATACCGTTTCGCAGCGCATACCGCCACTGCGGGCGCGTTGCTTTAATCCACGGCATGTTTCGCCAGGAAAACGCCTGCAGGTTCATCAGCGTGTTCCGACAGAGACGGTGCAGGTGGTGCCGGATACCAGGGTGATATCCTGCGGCAAGCGATCGAATTCCACGCGAACCGGTACGCGCTGCGCCAGTCTAACCCAGGGCACGTTCGGCTTAATGTCCGGGACAAGACCAGAATCGGTTTCAACGCTCTGATCGTAGATAGCGCGGCCAATGCTGGAAACGTGACCCTGTAACGTCTGCGAGCCGCTGTAAAGCGTGATGGTGGCGGGAGCGCCTTCGCGGATATGACGCAGCTTGGTCTCTTCAAAATACCCCACGACGTAGAAGGAGTGACTGTCGACGAGGGCAAAGACGGGCTGTCCGGTGCTGGCATAGTTGCCCACGCGGGCAGTGAGGTTAGTCACCCACCCGTCTACCGGCGCGGCGACCACGGTTTGCGTCAGTTCCCACTGCGCCTGCTTGAGCGAGGCTTCCGCCACGTTTACGCTGGCCTGCATGGCTTTTACGTTGATATTGGCCGTATCTAAATCTTCAGCGGAAATATAGTTTTGCGACAAATGGCGGCGGCGGTTTGCTTCGTTGTTCGCTTTCGCTAAATCGGACTGGGCTTTCGCCAGCTGAGCTTGCGCGTTGAGCACGGCGATATGAAAGGGCGTTTCGTCAATGCGGAATAAAACGTCACCCTTTTTAACGAACTGGTTATCCTTAACTAAAAGCGTCGTGATGCTTCCGGAAACCTGTGGCGTGATGCTGACCTGCTCCGCGCGGATTTTTCCGTCACGCGTCCAGGGGGACTGCATATAAAAATTCCAGAGCCACCATCCGGCAATCAGCGCCAGGGCAAGGACAAAAAGGGTGGAAAAGTACTTTACTGTTTTTAGCGACATGTTTACCACATAATCAAAATGGCCAGGCCCAGGCTCACGGAGAGGGCAAACAGGGAGAGATCCATAAGCATAGGGTGCCAGATCTCGCCGGAATACATCCAGTCACGGAGTAGTCGATGTGCGACAAGCCAGATCATAAAGCCCACCAGAACGGCTTTAAACAGGGGAGGAAAGTAGACTGATGCACCAAAGATCAGGTCTTGAAGGGGTAACCCCGCGGAGCTTAAAGAGAACTTCACGAGCAGAGATCCTTTGCAGTGAACACATAGCCACGATGGCCTGTTGTTAAAATGATGAAACATCATTACTCAGTGTAAATCATCCTATTAACAACGTTGGATGCAGTATTACATTTGTTTTGGCAATATAAATGCTGCACACTATTCTAAAATCAGTATAATAACTTAGCAAGCTAATTATAAGGAGATGAAATTGGAATCGCCATTAGGTTCTGATCTGGCAAGGTTAGTACGCGTCTGGCGTGCTCTGATTGACCATCGCCTGAAACCTCTGGAATTGACACAGACGCACTGGGTTACGCTGCATAACATTCATCAGCTTCCGCCCGAACAGTCGCAGATCCAACTGGCAAAAGCGATCGGAATTGAACAGCCGTCGCTGGTGCGTACGCTCGATCAGCTGGAGGAGAAGGGACTGATCTCCCGGCAAACCTGCGCCAGCGATCGTCGCGCTAAGCGCATTAAACTCACGGAGAAAGCGGCTCCAATCATCACTGAGATGGAAGCTGTCATCAGTAAAACGCGGGGCGAAATTCTTTCTGGCGTTTCGCCTGAGGAGCTTGAACTGCTCATCAGCCTCATCGCCCGCCTTGAGCAAAATATCCATGAGCTGCAGTCGCGCGATTGATATCATAAAAAGGCCTTGCATCTGCAAGGCCTTTTTTTCAACCAAAGACGACCACCCGGTTTCGACCGGTTTCTTTTGCCTCGTACATTGCCTTGTCGGCGCTCTCCACGCAGGTTTCGGCGGTAATTTCTGGTGACGCTGCGGTAAAGACGCCCATGCTGATGGTGATCTGCTCGGGCAGGTGTCCTGCGCTGCTTGATTTATCGAAACTGCTTAAGTGCAGTCTTATACGCTCCGCGACCTGAAGGGCGGCGTCTGAAGGGGTATTCGCCAGCATCAGGACAAACTCCTCGCCGCCAATACGCGCCGCAATGTCCTGTGGACGAACGGAATCCATCAGCAGATTGGCAACAAACTGCAGCACTTTGTCGCCCTGCAGGTGGCCGTAGTTATCGTTGATGCGCTTAAAGCGGTCGAGATCGCTAACGATAATTGAAACAGGCCTGCTCGCGGTAGCATGACTCAGCGCCTGGTTTAATGCGTCATAAAAATAACTGCGATTGTAGAGGCGCGTCAGCGGATCGCGAATCGAGTTTTGATAAGACTGTTGGTACTTTAAATGCGAGTCACGATAAAGATTAAATACGTCATACAGGAGCACGAAAATAATAAGCAGGGTTGCCGTGGTTTCAAACAAACGGGCACGGTACCAGGCAATATCTTCTGCGTGACCGCCCATCAGCAGCATTGTCAGCGTCACCGCATAACAGACGCATAAAAAGTTACCGCCAACCCAAAAAAGATTCCGCAATCGCGTAATAAACATCAGAACAGCTAATGTTACGACCCAGAAGATAATTAAAATAATATTGATAAACTGGTGCCAGAGCACCATAAACTCCCGCGTTTCATTATCCACCAGATCTAACGAGAGCAGCGAGGAGTGGCCGGAATAAAGCCAGGCCAGCACAACCATAACGACGGTGAACACAAACATACCGATGACGGAAAAAATGTGGCCAGAGCGCGAGAGCGGGTAGTCCCGAAGGGTATACAGCAGCCCTGAAATGATAAACAGCACCGCCATCAACAGGTGGCGGAACATAAAGAAGATCATCGCATCGTTATAGTCCACCATGCTGAAGGAGTACAGGTGAAGCCATGCCGGGAAGCTTAAAAGCGTACCGACCATCAGGAGCATTGAACCTGCAAACGCAAATGCAATCGCGACCAAATATAATCGCTTGCGGTCGCACCAGTATTTCATTGCCATAAAGCAGGCAATAAACATATGAAAGACGAGTAAAAAAATGGTCAGCGTTGGGAATAATAATGGGGAAAAGGATGGGATGGCTTCAACAAGATGGAGAAATAAACCCTGCATCAGCCCAACCACTGCAATGCAACCCAGGCAGAAAGAGATATAACGGTTTTTTAAATAAGAGCTAATCGGATTCATACATGTTTTTAACAATGCACTAAAGTTGCATTAATAGGTAAGTTGAATTCGAATAGTTTAATGCGTTAACAAATGAATACCTTGCGCGCGAACAATGTCGGAAGGGTTTATTAATTGCTCAGTTAGGATTTTTGTAAAACAATGTTTTAAAATGATTGATAATGTAAATGGATGTGGCCCGGAGGCCACATCCAGAAAGAGATTAGCGTGGGGAAACGGTGACCTGGCTTCCGTTGCTCGCCAGAACAACACGCTGACCGGCAGAGAAACGGGTGTTACCTTGTTTCTGCACGACCATAATGGTGTTACCGTCGTCTTTACGGATTTCCAGCTCTACGCCCTGGGATTTGTTCATCGCACCCTGAACGCCCTGGCCCGCAACGCCACCCGCAACCGCACCTGCCGCCGTTGCCAAAGAACGACCTGTACCACCCCCTACGGTGTTACCCAGGAAGCCACCCAGCACAGCACCGCCGATAGCGCCGACAACGTTGTTTTCATCGCCACCCTGGATCTGAACAGGACGCGCGTTAACAATAGTACCGTAAGTCACGTTCTGAACCTGTTTAGCTTCAGAAGCGCTATAAACGTCGCCAGAAAGTGAACTGTCATTCACACAACCAGCCAGTGTTAAACCAATCAGCGAAACGCCCAGTACACGTAAAATCATTTGAATCTCCTGTTCACCAAAAACGCCCGGTTCGGGCATCCGTTATGGCTAAATTATATGGCATTAACGGCCATCATTCCTACCTTTGCACTAACAATAGGAAAAGTGTACTTGAATTTGGCTTAACGAGATATAAACAAAAATTCCGCTGTGACCTCCCTGACATTGTTAAAAAATATTATCTCCGCATAGCAAAGCGGCGCTGTTTATGTTGGAGTGTTTATCTTAAGCCCACATAACGTAAGGAAAGCGCATGAAATCGGGTCGCTACATTGGTGTGATGTCAGGTACCAGTCTTGATGGGGTCGATGTTGTTCTGGCCGCCATAGATGAAAACATGGTGGCACAGCAGGCGAGCCTGACCTGGCCGATACCCGTCTCCTTGAAAGAGGACATCCTGAGTATCTGTCAGGGCCAGCAACTTACGCTTTCTCAACTTGGCCAGCTTGATGTACGACTGGGGGCATTGTTTGCTGACGCGGTGCTGGCGCTGATGCGCAAAGAAAACCTGCAGCCGCAGGACGTGGTCGCCATCGGTTGCCACGGGCAAACCGTCTGGCATGAACCCACCGGTGACGCGCCGCATACCCTGCAGATTGGTGATAACAACCAGATTGTGGCGAAAACGGGTGTTACGGTCGTGGGGGATTTCCGCCGTCGTGATATCGCCCTTGGGGGGCAGGGAGCGCCGCTGGTGCCCGCATTCCATCAGGCGCTGCTGGCGCACCCGGTTGAGCGCCGAATGGTGCTCAACATAGGAGGCATTGCAAATCTGTCGATGCTGATCCCCGGCCAGCCGGTGCGCGGTTACGATACCGGCCCGGGTAACATGCTGATGGATGCGTGGATCTGGCGGCAGTGCGGTAAGCCCTACGATAAAGATGCTGATTGGGCCAGCGAAGGTAAAGTGATCATTCCTTTACTGCAGTCCATGCTTAGCGACCCCTATTTTTCTCTGCCGGCACCGAAAAGCACCGGACGAGAATATTTCAACTATGGCTGGCTGGAACGCCAGCTTGCGCCATTCCCCGCGCTTGCGCCGCAGGACGTGCAGGCCACGCTTGCCGAGTTAACCGCGGTGTCCATATCGGAACAGGTTCTCCTGAGCGGAGGATGCGAGCGCCTGCTGGTCTGCGGCGGCGGAAGCCGAAACCCACTGGTGATGGCGCGCCTGGCGGGGTTACTACCGGGTACCGAAGTGACCACCACGGACGACGCCGGGATCAGCGGTGATGATATGGAAGCGCTGGCGTTCGCATGGCTTGCCTGGCGTACCGTAGCCGGGCTGCCCGGCAACCTTCCTTCGGTCACCGGCGCGCGTGATGCCAGCGTGCTGGGCGCTATTTTCCCGGCAAACCCCCGCCATAATCAGAGTTAACTGAAATTCAGGACCGCTTTCTGCCGTTAAAATGGACCAAAAACAGGAGGGCAGGAATGTCCTCCAGGACCAGGATAGTCTTCGGAATACGCCCATGAAAAAATATCTTCTTCTTGCTCTCCCTCTATTGATGACAGGGTGCAGCGCCTATAACCAACTCGTTGAGCGCATGCAGACCGATACCCTGGCGTATCGCTGCGATGAAAAGCCGCTGACCGTAAAAGTGAATAATCCGCGTCAGGAAGCAAGCTTTGTCTATGACAACAAACTGCTGACCCTTAAGCAGGGGATGTCGGCCTCCGGCGCTCGCTATACGGACGGTATCTACGTGTTCTGGTCTAAAGGCGACAGCGCAACGGTCTATAAACGCGACCGCATCGTGCTGAACAATTGCCAGTTAGAAAACCCGAAGCGTTGAGATTTTCACAGGGGCGGCGCACAATAGCGCCACCCAATGTCAATTTCAGCTAACGCCATGTCAGATAACGACGAACTGCAGCAAATTGCGCATCTGCGCCGTGAATACACCAAAGGCGGCCTGCGTCGCCAGGATCTTCCCGCCGAACCGCTGGTGCTTTTTGAACGCTGGCTGAAACAGGCCTGTGAAGCGAAGCTCGCCGATCCCACGGCGATGGTCGTCGCAACGGTTGATGAAAACGGCCAACCCTATCAGCGTATCGTGCTGCTCAAGCACTATGATGAGAAAGGGCTGGTGTTCTACACCAACCTCGGCAGCCGCAAAGCACACCACCTGGAAAACAATCCGCGCATTAGCCTGCTGTTCCCGTGGCATATGCTGGAGCGTCAGGTCATGGTGACGGGCAAAGCCGAGCGGCTCTCCACCCTGGAAGTCGTGAAGTATTTCCACAGCCGCCCGCGCGACAGCCAGATTGGCGCCTGGGTGTCAAAACAGTCCAGCCGCATTTCGGCCCGCGGCGTGCTGGAAAGCAAATTCCTCGAGCTGAAACAGAAATTCCAGCAGGGTGAGGTTCCGCTGCCCAGCTTCTGGGGCGGTTTCCGCATCCCGATTGAACAGATGGAGTTCTGGCAGGGGGGCGAACATCGCCTTCACGACCGCTTTTTATACCAGCGCGAGAACAGCGGCTGGAAAATCGACAGACTGGCACCCTAATCCCCGAAATTTGTTGTGTTAAGCGCTAGCGCTACGTGCGCCAGCGCTTTATTCTATGGTCCTTTCGCATCAGGCGAAAAGTCGTGTACCGGCAAAGGTGCAGTCGTTTATACATGGAGAATTGGATGGCAAGCAGTAACTTGATTAAACAATTGCAAGAGCGGGGCCTCGTGGCTCAGGTGACGGACGAGGAAGCGTTAGCAGAGCGACTGGCGCAAGGCCCGATCGCGCTCTATTGCGGCTTCGACCCCACCGCTGACAGCTTGCATTTGGGGCATCTTGTTCCATTGTTATGCCTGAAACGCTTCCAGATGGCGGGCCATAAGCCTGTTGCACTGGTTGGCGGCGCGACCGGTCTGATTGGCGACCCAAGCTTCAAAGCCGCTGAGCGTAAACTGAACACCGAAGACACCGTGCAGGAGTGGGTAGATAAAATCCGCAAGCAGGTGGCTCCGTTCCTCGACTTCAACTGTGGCGATAACGCTGCGATTGCCGCAAACAACTACGACTGGTTTGGCGGTATGAACGTACTGACGTTCCTGCGTGATATCGGCAAGCACTTCTCTGTTAACCAGATGATTAACAAAGAAGCCGTTAAGCAGCGTCTGAACCGTGACGACCAGGGCATCTCCTTTACCGAGTTCTCCTATAACCTGCTGCAGGGCTATGACTTTGCCTGTCTGAACAAACTGCACGGCGTTGCCCTGCAGATTGGCGGTTCCGACCAGTGGGGCAACATTACGTCCGGTATCGACTTAACCCGCCGTCTGCACCAGAATCAGGTCTTCGGCCTGACCGTACCGCTGATCACCAAAGCTGACGGCACCAAGTTTGGTAAAACCGAAGGCGGCGCGGTGTGGCTCGATCCGAAGAAAACCAGCCCGTACAAGTTCTACCAGTTCTGGATCAACACGGCGGATGCCGACGTTTACCGTTTCCTCAAGTTCTTCACCTTTATGGACATTGAGGCCATCAATGCTCTGGAAGAAGAAGACAAAAACAGCGGTAAAGCCCCGCGCGCGCAGTATGTGCTGGCGGACGAAGTGACCAAACTGGTTCACGGTGAGGAAGGGCTGGCTGCGGCAAAACGCATCACCGCGAGCCTGTTCAACGGTACGCTGAGCGACTTAAGCGAAGCGGACTTCGAACAGCTGGCGCAGGACGGCGTGCCAATGGTTGAGATGGAAAAAGGCGCAGATCTTATGCAGGCGCTGGTGGACTCCGAGCTGCAACCGTCTCGCGGCCAGGCGCGTAAAACCATCGCCTCCAACGCGATCACCATCAACGGTGAAAAGCAGGCTGACCCGGAATACACCTTCGTCGACGGCGATCGTCTGTACGGACGTTACACCCTGCTGCGTCGCGGTAAGAAAAATTACTGTCTCGTCTGCTGGAAGTAAATAAAAGTGCTCAGGGGCGTGGGAAACCACGCCCCTTTTGTTTTTTCAGGGTTTGGTAAGCAAAAAATGAAGAACATCCTCGCCATTCAGTCCCACGTTGTGTTTGGACATGCTGGCAATAGCGCAGCGGAATTCCCGATGCGCCGCCTCGGTGCCAACGTCTGGCCCTTAAATACCGTACAGTTTTCCAACCACACGCAGTACGGCAAATGGACCGGCTGCGTCATGCCGCCCTCGCATCTGACGGAAATCGTTCAGGGGATTGCGGATATCGACCAGCTGAAGCGCTGTGACGCGGTGCTGAGCGGTTATCTCGGCTCCGCAGAGCAGGGGGAGCATATCCTCGGCATCGTGCGTCAGGTGAAGGCGGCGAACCCCGAGGCAAAGTATTTCTGCGATCCCGTCATGGGGCATCCGGAGAAGGGCTGCATCGTTGCGCCTGGCGTAGCAGAGTTTCACGTCCGCCATGCGCTGCCGGCCAGCGATATCATTGCGCCAAACCTGATCGAGCTGGAAATCCTCTGCGAGCATGCGGTTAACAGCGTTGAAGAGGCTATAAGCGCTTCTCGTGAGTTAATTGCGCAGGGGCCGGAGATTGTGCTGGTCAAGCATCTTGCGCGTGCAGGGCTGAGCAAGGACCGTTTTGAGATGCTGCTGGTCACCAAAGACGAGGCGTGGCACATCAGCCGCCCGCTGGTGGATTTTGGCGTGCGTCAGCCTGTGGGTGTCGGTGACGTTACCAGCGGCCTGCTGCTGGTGAAGCTGCTGCAGGGGGCGAGCCTGCGCGATGCCCTTGAGCACGTCACAGCGGCAGTCTATGAGGTCATGATTGCAACGAAAAATATGCAGGAATATGAGTTGCAGGTGGTCGCGGCGCAGGATCGTATCGCGAAGCCGGAGCATTATTTCAGCGCCACGCAACTGTAAGAGCAACGATTTTGTAGGCCGGGTAAGCGCAGCGCCGCCCGGCAATACAGGCCGCTCGGTTAGTTCAATCCTTCCGCCTTCAGCGCCGCTGCGACGGCAGGGCGTTCCGCTACGCGCTGCATGTAAGATGCAATGTGGTCTAAACCTTCCATATTCAGCTTAACCGCGCGCGCCCAGCGCAGAACGGTAAACAGATACGCATCGGCAATGGTAAAACGCGCGCCGCAAATCCACTGTTCGTCCTTCAGCGATTCGTTAACGTACTGGAGCTTTTTCTCCAGCAGCGTACGCACGGTCGGCTTGTACTCTTCCGGAGTATCCGGGCGGAACAACGGCGTGAAGCCTTTGTGCAGTTCGGTGGCAATGTAGTTCAGCCATTCCAGCGTCTTGTAGCGGGAAATGCTGCCGGTGGGTGCCAGCAGTTGACGATCCGGCACGTTGTCCGCGAGGAACTGCATAATCGCCACGCCTTCGGTCAGCAGCGTACCGTCATCCAGCAGCAGAGCCGGAACTTGTCCTTTGGGATTGATCGCAAAAAAGTCATCGCCGTTCTCGAGGCGCTTTTTCATCAGATCAACGCCATCCAGCGTGAAATCTTTGCCGCTCTCGCGAAGGGTGATATGGGAAGCAAGAGAGCAGGCGCCCGGTTTATAGAACAGTTTCATCGGTAACTCCTTTTTGCTGAGGTTCCAGCTATGTTAGTGTGCGTTCGAATAAAAAAAAAGCCGCTAATGCATTAGCGGCTTTTTTCTTTTCAGTCGTTTCCCGATGACGTTACGCGGTTGCGGTTTCGTTCGCCTTTGCGGATTTGTCGTCGTCCTGAGTCATACGGTTCAGCTTCGGAGCAGTCAGCAGCATCAGCACTGCGATTACCGCAGTAGCAATACCAATCTGCATGAACACGGTGCCGTACACGTTCAGGGAAAGCAGCGGGTCGGTGACGTTTTCCGGAACCGCCATCAGGTTAGCAATCTTACCAGCGATGATGGCCGCACCGGCGGTGGTCAGGAACCAGCTACCCATGATGAAGCCCATCAGACGCTGCGGCACCAGCTGTGCAACCATCGCCAGACCCAGGCCGGAGATCATCAGCTCACCGATAGACTGCAGGGCGTAGCTCAGGATCAGCCAGTTAACGGAGACGATACCCGCGTCGGACGCAAATTTGGTCCCCAGCGGCAGCACCAGGAACGCGCCAGAACACAGCACCATGCCCACTGCGAACTTGTGCGGCATTGGCAGACGGTCGCCCATCTTGTTATAGATTGCGGCCAGGATAGGGGAGCCAATCATGATCCAGAACGGATTCAATGCCTGGAACTGCTCAGGTTCGAACGCGATACCCAGAATGGAATGCTCAACGTTACGAATGGCAAAGAAGTTCAGAGAGGTTGGCATCTGGCTGTACAGAACGAAGAAGATAATCGCTTCCAGCATCAGGATGAACGCCACAATCATCTTACGACGAGCAGCACCCTGCATGGCGAAGGCTTCTTTCGCAAAGATGCAGACGATACCCAGCGCAACCACACCCAGAACGGCGCGAGCAACACCCTGGTTATGCAGCAGCCAGGTCGCGATTGCAGCGAGGACCACAACGCCCACAATGGTGGCCAGAAGTTTACCCATGTGAACCGGCTCGAAGTCAGGTTTGGAACCGTAGTCTTTAACCCAGCTGCGGCAGAACAGGAAGTTCACCACGGTGATCAGCATACCCACGAAGCTCAGCGCAAACGCCACACTCCAGCCGAATTTCGCGGCGAGCCATGGTGTTGCCAGCATAGAGAAGAATGAACCAATGTTGATGGACATGTAGTACATGGTGAATGCACCGTCCAGACGTGGGTCATCTTTGTTATAGCAGGTAGAGAGCAGGGAGGAAGGGTTTGCCTTAAACAGACCATTACCGACGGCAATCGTCGCCATACCCATATAGACCACAGCCGCATCGTGCCCGGACCATGCAACCAGACCATAACCAATTGCCAGGACAACAGCGCCCAGCATAATGACGCGTTTGGTCCCGAGGACTTTATCGCCCAGCCAGCCGCCGATGGCAACCAGGCCGTACACCAGTGCACTGAAAGAAGAGAACAGTGTGATGGAATCCGCTTCCGACATACCCAGTTGTTTAACCAGGTAAACAGCCATGATCCCTTGCAGGCCGTAGTAACCAAAACGCTCCCATAACTCGATGGAGAAGATCAGATAGAACGCTTTTGGTTGTTTAAAAGCGTTAAGGCTCACGCTTTCATCTGTTGGTTTATTGTTTGCAGTAGACACATATACCTCTTTTTTTACATCCCATATTAACGGGGGTGTTCATAGCGTGATGACCGTAGTCCATCCGCTTTATAGTTATATTGGGAGGGGAAACGGCGGGTAATGTTCACTATCCTGACTCGTCTGGCAATACGTTTGTAATACTCTGTTACATATAACTGAGGTGGTATAATCATCCGAACATGCAAATGTTATTTAGCGTTAAATCTCATTGGTTGAGTATTGTTGGTTTTTTTCACTACGAAAGCCCCTGTAAAGTGGCTGTATGGCGATATGTTCTGCTATTTACCCTTAAAGGCAGTGATATAGCCCATATTCTGAAAAATGACTGGTCTTATCTGCGGCGTATGATCGGTTAAATCTTGTCTGGCAAAGGCTTTACAAAGCTTTTAACAACAAAAATTCAACATGACGTTATCAGAGTGATCTTGATCACATATGTATAGAAATTTTTGGTGATGAAAAAACAATTAACCTGTTTGAGTGTTAAATAACCGAACAATCGATAAGGTAACTAGCGTGCCTGGCGGACAATAATGGGTCAACAGGAAGGTCTGCAGTTAGGCCTTCCTTTTATAAGGGATTGAATGCATGGAAAGAAAGGCAACGCGCGTCAGGCGTACACTTTTTCTTTAAATTCGCAGAGATCTTCAATGATGCACGAGCCGCAGCGGGGCTTGCGTGCGATGCAGGTATAGCGCCCGTGCAGGATCAGCCAGTGGTGGCAATCGACCTTAAACTCGGCGGGAACCACTTTTAACAGCTTCTCTTCTACCTGCTCAACGTTTTTGCCGGGGGCGAAGTTCGTGCGGTTAGAGACGCGGAAAATGTGCGTATCAACGGCGATGGTCGGCCAGCCGAAGGCCGTGTTCAGCACCACGTTGGCCGTTTTGCGGCCAACGCCCGGCAGAGCTTCCAGCGCCGCGCGATCTTCCGGTACTTCGCCACCGTGTTGTTCCAGCAAGATACGGCAGGTTTTAATCACGTTTTCGGCCTTGCTGTTAAACAGGCCAATGGTTTTGATGTACGACTTCACGCCGTCAACGCCAAGCTCCAGCATCGCCTTCGGCGTATTAGCCACCGGATAGAGCAGGGCAGTGGCCTTGTTGACGCTCACGTCCGTGGCCTGGGCAGAAAGCAGCACCGCGATCAGCAGCTCAAACGGTGAGTTAAAATTCAGCTCCGTCGTGGGATGTGGATCTTCATTCCGCAGACGGGTCAGGATCGCAATGCGTTTCTCTTTATTCATGAAGCCTTCTCGGGTATCCCTTCCTGTACGCTGCGCTCGGCCGCGCGGCGCTTACGTTTTTCATCAATGAGGTATTTTATCGCCAGCATCATGCCAAGGCCAATAAAAGCGCCGGGTGGAAGCATCGCCAACAGGAACGGCGTGTCGGTGTGGAAAACTTCGATGCGCAATACCTTAGCCCAGCTGCCCAGCAGCGCATCGGCACCGTCAAACAGGGTGCCGTTGCCCAGAATTTCGCGCAGCGACCCCAGCACGAACATTGCGCAGGTTGCGCCCATACCGATGGCGAAACCATCGAGGGCCGACATCGCCGGGCTGTTCTTCACGGCAAAGGCTTCTGCGCGCCCGACCACTATACAGTTGGTCACGATAAGCGGAATGAAAATTCCGAGCGACTGGTACAGACCAAACGCGTAGGCGTTAATCAGCATCTGGACGACGCTCACCACCGACGCAATGATCATGACGTAAATCGGAATACGGATTTCCGTAGGCGTCCAGCGGCGCAGTGCGGAGATGGACAGGTTGGTCAGGGTCAACACCAGCGTGGTTGCCAGCCCCAGCCCCAGGGCGTTAGTGGCGGTCGATGTCACCGCGAGAAGCGGACACATCCCCAGCAGCTGCACCAGCGCAGAGTTGTTCTTCCACAGCCCCTGAACGATAACCTCTTTAACCTGGCTCATGACTACTCCTCACAGGCCGGAAGATTGTTGATCTGCGCGGGCAACGTTTCAGCGTATAGCCCGGCTCGTTTCACGGCGTTAACCACCGCGCGCGGCGTGATGGTCGCGCCGGTAAACTGGTCGAATTCGCCGCCGTCCTTTTTCACCGCAAAGGCGGTATCGTTTTCGCCATGAATGATTTTGCCGGCAAAATGCAGGATCCAGTCGCTCAGGCGCGTTTCGATTTTATCGCCAAGGCCCGGCGTTTCGTGATGTTCCGTCACGCGGGTTCCGAGAACGGTACCGGAAAAATCAGTGCCCACGAGAAGCTGAATCGCGCCTGAATAGCCGTCCGGTGCAGTTGCTTCCATTACGGCACCCACTGCGCTATCGCCTTTGCGGGCAATAAAGACGCGGTGCGTACCTTTGCCGAGCTGCGGTGCATCCACAATAAAGCAGCTTTTCTGCAGGTCATTATCGTAGAAATCAGACGGGATCACCTGATCGAACAACGCTTTTTGCTGCTTCACTGCCTGTTCATCGATGGTCGTTTTGGTCAGGGCGTTGACCAGGGCGGTTAGCCCTGTCAGTACGGCGGCGAAAATGGCCAGCGTGACGCCGTGTTTTTGCATTGTTTTCAGCATCGCGAAACCCTTAACGGTGGCCGTATACGCGCGGACGCGTGTAATAGTCGATGAGTGGAACAGTGATATTTGCCAGCAGCACCGCGAAGGCCACACCGTCCGGATAGCCGCCAAAGCTGCGGATCAGCCACACCAGAAGCCCGGCCAGTGCACCGAAAATCAGACGTCCACGGTTGGTGGTCGACGCCGTTACCGGATCGGTCAGAATAAAGAATGCGCCCAGCATGGTGGCACCGGAGAGCAGGTGCATCTGCGGGCTTGCGAAGGATGCAGGATTAACTACCCACCCCAGCGTTGCGCAGACGCCCAGCGTCACCAGGAAACTGACCGGGATATGCCAGCGAATTGCTTTTTGCTGCAGCAGGAACAGCCCACCGAGAAGGTACGCGAGGTTGACCCACTGCCAGCCCGCACCCGCCAGCATGCCGCTGTAGATGGCAGATTTCATGATCTGCTCAACGCTCTGCCCGGCATGCAGTGAGGTTTTGAACGTATCGAGCGGGGTCGCCTGGCTGATACCGTCCACGCCCATCCGCAGCGAGTTCATATCGGCACCGAGCGCCGTATGGCCGGTAAAGATAACCTGAAGGGCGTCCATGAAGCCCGGCACGGTGGCGGCAATCTCATGCGGCGGCAGCCAGCTTGTCATCTGCACCGGGAAAGAGATCAGCAGCACCACGTAGCCAATCATCGCCGGGTTAAAGGGATTATGCCCTAATCCGCCGTAAAGCTGTTTGGCGATAATCACCGCAAACGCGGTACCCAGCACCACCATCCACCACGGTGCGAACGGCGGAATACTGATCGCCAGCAGTAGGCCGGTCAACAGGGCCGAGTTATCGCTAAGAATGCGGGGAACATCCATCTTGCGCAGCTTGAGGACCAGCGCCTCCGCGGCCAGGGCGCTGGCGCAGCCCAGGACTATCTGGAACAGGGTTCCCCAGCCGAAAAACCAATACTGCACGGCGATGCCCGGCAGCGCGGCCAGGCAGACCAGCATCATAATGCGCGATGTCTGGCGCTGGTTATGGGTATAAGGGGAACTTGCGATTCTGAAAACCATTTAATCCTCGTTAACTGCATGCTGTGCGGCTTTCTTCGCCTGAACGCGCGCGATCGCGGCGGCGACGGCAGCTTTGCGCGGGTCGTCGTTAGCGGCCTGCGGCTGTTCTTCCTGCTGAGCGGCTTTTCGCGCTTTGGCGCGGGCAATCGCGGCTTCGACCGCGGCCTTGCGGGGATCGACCGGCGCTTTAGGTTCAGCTACCTGTTCCTGTTGCGCCGCTTTCCGCGCTTTGGCACGGGCAATCGCCGCTTCAACGGCGGCTTTACGCGGATCGACATCCGTTTCAGGCTGTGGCGCGCTTTGCGCTTTTTCCGCCTGACGCGCGCGCGCCTCGGCCTTGCGCGCTTCACGGGCTGCAATCACCTCGCTGTTATCCGGCTTCTCGCCAGCGGCGATGACAACAGGCTGTGCGGCGGTCGCTTTTTTCTCGCGAACGCGAGCCAGCGCGGCCTTGATTGCATCCTGATCCTTTTCACCTGGCTGCACGGCGGCTTGCTTGTGTCGCTCCTGACGAGCGGCCTTCTCGCGCTCCAGTCGTGCCTGACGGGCTTCGAAGCGCGCTTTTGCTTCGGCGGCGCGTTTTTCTTCCATGGAAATGGCGTAAATCTCCGCCTTTTCCTGGCGGAAATATTGCACCAGCGGGATGTTGCTCGGGCAGACCCAGGCGCAGGCACCGCATTCAATGCAGTCCGCCAGATTGTGCGCCGTGGCTTTATCGTGCAGCTGGCCTTTGCTGTACCAGTAGAGCTGCTGCGGGAGCAGGTCTGCCGGGCAGGCATCGGCACAGGCGCTGCAGCGGATGCAGCCTTTCTCTTCCTGCTCTTCGCCCATTTCCGTTGGCGAAGGGGCGAGCAGGCAGTTGGTAATTTTAACCACCGGCACGTCCAGCCACGGCAGGGTAAAGCCCATCAGCGGGCCGCCCATAATCACCATCTGATCGCTGCCGGGGCAAAACTCGGCCTGATCCAGCAGATGGCGTACGGGGGTTCCCAGACGCGCCCAGACGTTACCCGGACGGGAAACCGATCCGCCGGTCAGGGTCACCACGCGCTCGGTGAGGGGTTCTCCATCCACTACCGCGCGTTTAACGGCATAGGCCGTACCCACGTTCTGCATCAGCACGCCGATATCAGATGAACGTCCGCCGTGCGGAACCTGCTTGCCGGTCAGAATTTGGGTCAGCTGTTTTGCGCCGCCAGACGGATACTTGGTTGGAATAACGCGCAGGCTAATATCGTGGCTGCCTGCCAGGACCGCACGCAGCATGGAAATGGCCTGCGGTTTATTATCCTCTATCCCAATCAACACTTCGCGCGGCTGCAGAATATGGGCAAGGATGCGGATACCTTCCACCACCTGCGCGGCGCAGTCCTGCATCAGGCGATCGTCGGCGGTAATATAAGGTTCGCATTCGGCGGCGTTAATGATTAACGTTTCAATTTTGTCGCCGCCGCCGCGCAGCTTCGTGCCCGTCGGGAAGCCTGCCCCGCCAAGGCCGGCCACGCCGAACTGATGAACGCGTTCGATCAGATCTTCACGGCTGCGGGAGCGGTAATCGCTCCAGCCGTCGCGCTCGATCCAGCGGTCTTCGCCGTCGGCTTCAATTATCACGCTTAGCTCAGAGAGCGCCGATGGGTGTGCAACGGTATGCGGGGCAATTGCAACGATTGTGCCGGAGGTGGGGGCGTGAACCGGCAGCATGCGTCCGCGACCAAAGGTCAGCGGCTGTCCGCGAAGAACGCTATCGCCTTCTTTAACGCACAGCTCACCCTCTGCGCCGATATGTTGTTTCAGCGGCATAACGTAACGGGTCGCCAGCGGAATTTGGCGCAGCGGCGTGCCGTTGGACTGGGTTTTCATTTCCGGCGGATGGATACCGCCGTCGAAGTCCCAAATCTTCTCTTTTCTGAATGCAGAAAATAACTTAAGCATGTTGTTCCACGGGAATGTTGCGAACCGGAATGGTTTGAAGATCCCACTTCCAGCTTTCGGTAGTCGTCTCGACCGGGCGTAACGTTATGCACTGCGTCGGGCAGGGGGCGACGCAAAGGTTACAGCCGGTGCACAGATCCGCCACAACGGTGTGCATGGCGCGCGTTGCGCCGACAATGGCGTCAACGGGACACGCCTGGATACACTTGGTGCAGCCAATGCAGTTCGCTTCGTCAATGACCGCCAGCGCGCGGACCGGCTCCTGCGCCTCAACATCGCCGTCCACAGGCTGCGGATCGACGTTGAGCAGGGCGGCGATTTTCAGCATCACCGCTTCGCCACCCGGCGCACAGCGGTTAATTTTTTCACCCTGAACGCCAACGGCTTCCGCATAGGGACGGCAGCCCGGGTAGCCGCACTGGCCGCACTGGCTTTGCGGCAGAAGCTCATCGATTTTTTCAACAACGGGATCGTCCTCAACCGCGAAACGGCGGGAGGCGTAACCCAGAATCAAACCAAACACCAACCCCAGAACGCTGATGGCGGCGATGGCAATCCAGATAGCATTCATTACAACTTCACCAGACCACTAAAGCCCATAAAGGCCAGAGACATTAAACCTGCGGTGACCAACGCGATCGCATTTCCCCGGAAGGGGGCAGGGATATCTGCCGCCGCCAGGCGTTCGCGTATAGAGGCGAACAGGACCATCACCAGAGAGAAACCGACGGCGGCAGAGAAGCCGTACAGCGCCGATTGCATAAAGTTATGTCCGAGGTTGATGTTCAGCAGCGCCACGCCGAGCACGGCGCAGTTGGTGGTGATCAGCGGCAGGAAAATACCCAGCAGGCGATACAGCGCCGGGCTGGTTTTACGCACCACCATTTCGGTAAATTGCACAACCACCGCAATCACCAGAATAAAGGACAAGGTGCGCAGATAGATCATGTCCAGCGGGATCAGGATCCAGGTATCAATCAACCATGCGGAAATGGAGGCCAGCGTCATCACGAAGGTGGTCGCCAGCCCCATGCCCATTGCGGTCTCCAGCTTTTTGGAAACCCCCATAAACGGGCACAGGCCAAGGAACTTCACCAGTACGAAGTTGTTAACCAGCACTGTGCCGACAAAGAGCAGTAAGTAATCGGTCATTATTTAGCCTGAAATAAAAAAGCCGCCTATTATCGGATAAACCACAACAGGCGACAACAGGTTAACTGTAAGGTTATTACGGGTTAACAAAAGTTCTCTTCACGCGCGCAGAGCGTTTGAAGTAGGGCACCAGCAGTGCGGTGGCCAGCAGCGGGAAAAGCAGCTGGCGAACGGCCAGAGCGTCAGAAACTGGTGCAAAGGCAAAGACCTTAATCGCCAGCAGGACTGAAATCAGCAGCCAGATAATGTAGTGCTTAGGCACACCTTTACGGCGCTTAAAGAACGCAATGGTCAGCCACAGCGTGTAGTACCACATCGCTATCGCGAAAGCGAAAGAGACAAGCCACATCACGATGTTGAATACGCTTTGGGACATTAACGTCTTGATGGCGTGAGGGGTAACCAGCGCGGTGGTATAAAGCAGAAGCCCAAGCGATGCGCTTAATAAGGCAAGCAGCAGCCATGCCAGCGGGGCGATTAACCAGCCTCCAATTCTCTCTCCAGGCGTTGCGGTCATGAACTCTCCGATAGGTCTGCGCGAAATGTTATACAGAAATTTGCAGGGCGCTGAGTATATAACATTTCACACGGATGGCTACTTTCTTATAAAACGTATCGCCATACGGACTTGGGCACTTCACCCACGTTGAACAGCCGTCCACCGGAGACAAGCTCAGCGCGACGGTGATCGGCAGCGCGATACATATTGATGACGTCCTGATTATCCGACAGCGTGTAGTTCAGGTGGTCAAACAGTTTTTCCAGGCTCTCAAGGGAATTGATCTTGCGGAATTTTAATAAATAGTCCTGAACTGTCATGTTAATAAGCTTCCATATAAAAGGAGTAATACCGGCAACGGTAATTCGATCGAATAATAAACGGATTAATTAAGACGTAAACAGCCCGCTCAGATAACGCGACTAAATTAGGAGTTTTCTTTGCTGAAAGATCAGGCATCAGGAGATGCCTGGAAAGAAGGGTAACCGCGTTCAACAAGACTGGCAACAGCTAACTGACATAATGTGTCACGCTTTATTGCCGTGCTCGATCACTTCGGTTGTGCGACTGTGACAGGCTCCGGCGGCTGGTAGTTATCGATGTGGCTGGCAACGCCAAGCAAAATGACCGATACCCCAAGAACAATCCATCCCGCTAATTCAATGATTCGATTAATAATTGACGTCATGATTCGTGTTTGTAATTTATCCATAAATACAGATTGCAAATGTTACAGCGACCTATTCGAGACGGCAAGTGCTTTGGGAACGGTTCCCCTAATCAAAATCAGAAGGTTACATTATTTTAACAAAAACGGCTGGTGCAGGATGCTATTTTAACGCCTATGGCACATTATTAATCGGTAATGAACCAGAATAGCCAGTGTGAAATAAGATAATTCCTTAGAGGGCATTGCAATGAGTGACAGCATCCGTGTCGGGCTTATTGGTTACGGTTATGCGGGTAAAACCTTTCACGCGCCTTTGATTGCCGGGACGCCGGGAATGACGCTTGCGGCAGTTTCAAGCAGCGACGCAGCCAAAGTTCATGCCGACTGGCCCAACGTTCCCGTTGTTTCTGAACCTAAGCATCTTTTCAACGATCCGAATATTGATTTGATTGTGATCCCGACGCCAAATGATACCCACTTCCCGCTGGCAAAAGCCGCGCTGGAGGCGGGGAAGCACGTGGTGGTTGATAAACCCTTCACCGTGACGTTGTCACAGGCGCGCGAGCTGGAGGCGCTGGCAAAAAGCCTCGGCAGGCTGCTTTCGGTATTTCACAACCGACGCTGGGACAGTGATTTCCTGACGGTAAAGGCGCTGCTGAGCGAGGGGACGCTGGGCGAAATCGCGTATTTTGAATCGCACTTCGACCGCTACCGCCCGCAGGTGCGTAATCGCTGGCGGGAACAGGCAGGGCCGGGCAGCGGCATCTGGTACGATTTAGCCCCGCATTTACTTGACCAGGCCGTTAATCTCTTTGGTCTGCCGGTGAGCATGACCGTCGATTTGGCTCAGCTCCGGCCGGGCGCACAGGCGACGGACTACTTCCACGCCGTATTAAGCTATCCACAGCGGCGCATTATCCTGCATGGGACGATGCTCGCCGCGGCCGAATCTGCGCGCTATATCCTCCACGGCACCCGGGGAAGCTACGTGAAGTTTGGTCTGGACCCGCAGGAAGATCGCCTGAAAAACGGGGAGCGTTTACCGCAGGAAGACTGGGGATACGATATGCGTGATGGGGTGGTCACGCGAGCCGAGGGCGAGACGCTGGTGGAGGAAACGCTGCTGACCCTGCCCGGCAACTATCCCGCCTATTACGCCGCCATCCGCGATGCGCTAAATGGCTCTGGAGAAAACCCGGTTCCGGCGAGCCAGGCGATTCAGATTATGGAGCTGATTGAGCTGGGCATCGAATCTGCCAAACATCGCGCCACGCTCTGTCTGGCATAAGTTCTGAATGTTCTTGTAGGCCGGGTAAGGCGTAGCCGCTACCCGGCAAATGCTCAACCGCGAGCCACTTTATCCCTCAGCGCCTGCTTCTCCGCGGGCGTCAGGAAGGCGATTTCGAGCCCGTTAATCTGCGCCTGGCGGATCTGCTCGCGGCTCAGGCCCGCCTGCGGCGCAGCGGTGTTATATTCATGAATAATATCCACGCCCTGTACCGCCGGATCGTCGGTGTTCAGCGTGGCCAGCACGCCGTGTTCCAGGAAGGTTTTCAGCGGGTGCTGCGCCAGCGACGATACCGTGCTGGTCTGGATGTTGGACGTCAGGCAGGATTCAATTCCGATACGCTGCTCCGCCAGGAAATCCATCAGGGCGCGATCTTCTACCGCCTTCACGCCGTGACCGATACGTTCGGCACCCAGCTCGCGAATAGCCTGCCAGATGCTTTCCGGACCTGCCGCTTCACCGGCATGCACGGTGATGTGCCAGCCCGCATCGCGCGCGCGGTTAAAGTGGGAGAGGAACAGGCTGCCCGGGAAGCCAAGCTCGTCACCGGCCAGATCCACCGCGGTGATCTGGTCACGATGGGCCAGGAGTGCTTCAAGCTCCTGAAGACAGGCGGCTTCGCCGAAGGTACGGCTCATGATGCCAATCAGTCGAGCCTGGACATCGAACGCGTTGCATCCTTCACGCACGCCTTCAATTACGGCTTCCACCACGCCAGCGATCGGCAGGTTGTGCGTCATCGCCATGTAGCCGGGTGAAAAACGCAGTTCGACGTAATGCAGTCCGTTGCGGGACGCATCCTCAATGTTCTCGAATGCCACGCGGCGAACGGCATCCAGCGAGGCCAGCATCTTCACGCCCCAGTCGAGTTTGCTCAGGAAGCTCACCAGATCCGGTTCGTTTGAGGTGACCTGCACGTGCGGGATCAGCGCTTCTATCGTTTGAGCGGGAAGGGATAAATTGAACTGGCGGCCAAGATCGAGAATGGTTTGGGCACGAATGTTACCGTCAAGGTGGCGGTGAATATCTGTTAAGGGCAGGCGTGTATCAATCATGGTCGCACTCTTTTCTGGTTAAAGTGCGCCATATTATAAAAACAAAACGAGGTAAAAAGCTATTTGCGCAAGGGAATATTCCGTTGCGCAAAAGCATTACAGAAGGGTATTGATGCCGGCAATAAGGCGCGTCACCCCTTGTTCCAGCTTGCTGCGAGGGCAGCCAGCGTTCAGGCGAACATAGCCGTTCCCCTCTTCACCGTAGGTATATCCCGGCATGATGGCGACCTTTTCCTGCTCAATCAGCACCTTTTGCAGAGCGCCGTCATCAATACCCAGCGGGCTGAGATCGATCCACGCAAGATAGGTCGCCTCAGGCGGCTGCCAGTTAAGTTTCGGAAAAGCACCGTTCAGTTCGCGAGCGATATAGTGCAGATTTTCTTCAAGATAGGCCCGCAGCGCGTCCAGCCAGGCTTCACCCTGCTGATAGGCGGCAATGTGCGCGGTAAGCGCCAGCACGGAAGGGGATGAAAGACCATCGCGGCCCTTGAGCGCGCTAAGATAGGCGTCACGGCTTTCGTCATCGCCAATCAGGCCGTATGCCCCGGTGAGCGCCGGAATGTTGAAGCTCTTGGAGCCGGAGGTCAGCAGCGCCCATTTGCCACGCGCGACGTCGTTCCACGGCGTGTGGGAATGGTCTCCCCATACCATGTCCATGTGGATTTCATCGCTAATCACCGCCACGCCATAGCGTGCGCACAGCCCGGACATATGCGTGAGTTCTTCGCGCGTCCAGACCTTGCCCGTCGGGTTCTGCGGACTGCAGAGCAGGAGGATTTTGTTTTCCGGTTTCGCCAGCGCCGCTTCAAGGGCTGCCATATTACCCTGCCAGCCGGTGGCCTGTTTCTGCATGGCGACAGGCACTACCGCGCGCTGGTTGCCCTCTATCGCTTTATAAAATGCGTCATAAGCCGGCGTATGCACCACCACGCCATCGCCGGGGTTCGACCAGATACGGATCAGCTCGGACACCATGTAGATAACGGAAGGGCCATACGCCAGAGTCGTCGTATCAATACGGCTGTTAAAACGCTGCTGGAACCAGTGGGCGACCGCCGCCAGAAATTCCTCGTTTTTCCAGCGGCTATAGCCAAACACGCCGTGGTTAATGCGCTGGTGCAGCGCCTCGGTAATGCAGGGCGCGGTGGCAAAATCCATATCCGAGATGGTAAACGGCAGCAGGTCTGCCGCGCCAAAGCGGTCGGCCACGTAGTCCCACTGGGTGCACCAGGTGCCGTGGCGATCCACGACGGTAGAAAAATCAAACATGACGTTAATCCTTAAAGTAAAACCCCCTCATGAGAGGGGGCTGAGGCATCAGGCTTCTACTGTTCGCATCAGGGTCGCCAGTTCGTCTTTCACCGACTGTACCTGCGGGCCGATAACCACCTGCAAATTATGCTGATTTAACTGTACCACACCAATGGCGCGGTTGGCTTTTAGCGCGTTGGTATCGACTTTGGACATATCCGCCACCGACAGGCGCAGGCGGGTGATACAGTTATCCAGCGAGGTAATATTTTCCGCGCCGCCCAGCGCAGCCAGAATAGCAGGGGTGTTGTAGCCGGATTTTCCTACCGTACCGGCAACCGCCTGCTCAACACTGCTGGCGGTATCCAGATCGCGGCCCGGTGTTTTCAGGTTAAAGCGGGTGATAGCGAAGCGGAAGATACCGTAGTACACCGCGAACCAGATTGCCGCCACAACCGGCACCAGATACCACTTGGTAGACAGGCCGTGCAGGATGCCGAATACCACGAAATCAATCACGTTGCCGTCGGTGTTGCCGATGGTCACGCCCAGCACGGCCATGACGGTAAAGCCCAGACCGGTCAGCACGGCGTGGATGAGGTACAGCACCGGCGCAACGAACAGGAACAGGAATTCGATGGGCTCGGTGGTGCCGCCGACAACGCAGGCAATCACGCCGGAGATCAGCAGGCCCTTAATTTTATGACGGTTTTCCGGGCGAGCACAGTGGTACATCGCCAGCGCCGCGCCCGGCAGGCCGCCAAGGAAGGCTGGCATTTTACCCTGTGACAGGAAGCGGGTGGCGCTCTCGGAGAAGCCGTGCGTGGTCGGACAGCTCAGCTGCGCCTGGAAGATGGTTAGCGCGCCGCTGACGTCGTGACCGCACACGTCCATGGTGCCGCCCGCTTCGGTAAAGCGAATCAGCGCCACCAGAATATGCTGCAGGCCAAACGGCAGCAGCAGACGTTCGCCGGTACCGAAAATCATCGGACCAAAATCACCCGCGCCATTAATGATGCGGCCAATGCCGGTGATGCCCATCGCAAAGACCGGCCAAATCAGCGGAATGATCAGGCCAAACAGCCCCATGACCACGAGGGTAATAATCGGCACAAAGCGGGTGCCGCCGAAGAACGCCAGCGCGTCCGGCAGGCGAATGTTGTGGAAACGCTCGTGCAGCATCCAGATGATCACGCCTGCGATAACCGCGCCGAGGATCCCGGTATCAATGGACTGAATACCAATCACGCTCTGGATGTTGTTCGCCTTCAGGATGGCGGCATCGGTAGTCGGCAGAATGCCTTTCGCGGTCAGCCAGAAGTTGACCGCCAGGTTCATCACGGCATAACCAACGAAACCGGCAAATGCAGCCACGCCTTTGTTCTCACGCGCCAGACCCAGCGGGATGGCGATACAGAACATGACGGGCAGGAAGCTGAACGCAAAGGAGCCGACCTTGCTCATCCAGATGAAGATCGCCTGCAGCACAGGATTGCCGAGGAAAGGAATTAGCGTGATGACATCATGGCTGCTCAGCGAGCTGCCGATCCCCAGCATGATCCCACAGAATGAGAGAAGCGCCACGGGCAGCATAAAGGTTTTACCCAGTTGCTGGAAAAACTCCCACAGCGATATTTTTTGTGCTGCTTTCGCCGTCATAAAACGACTCCTTGATGGTTTGAAAAGATTTACCTGCGTCAATGCAGCGAGAAGATAAAACGTTTTATCAAACTTTAGTGCGCGCTAAATCACATTCTCAGGCTTTTACTGGTAGTATAAAGATAACGTATTGATAAAACGTTTTACCGATCTCATTATCAGGGAGTCACGCCAAGACATGGCCGTAGCGAAAAAGATCACCATTAACGATGTCGCCCTGGCGGCTGGCGTCTCTGTCAGTACCGTTTCGCTGGTGCTGAGCGGGAAAGGGCGTATATCTCCTGCGACCGGTCAGCGGGTTAACGAGGCGGTTGAGCAACTGGGCTTTGTGCGTAATCGCCAGGCATCAGCGCTTCGCGGCGGGCAAAGCGGGGTGATTGGTTTGATTGTTCGCGACCTGACGTCGCCGTTTTATGCAGAGCTGACCGCCGGCTTAACGGAAGCGCTTGAGGCCCAGGGGCGAATGGTCTTTCTTCTGCACGGCGGGCGCGAGGCCGATCAGCTTCTCTCCCGGCTGGATATGCTGCTGACGCAGGGCGTTGATGGCGTGATTGTTGCCGGGGCGTCAGGCGTCGGCAGTGAATTATGCGAGCGTGCCGCAGAGAAGGGCGTGCCGCTGGTATTTGCCTCCCGCGCGAGCTATCTGGATGAAGCCGACACGCTTCGTCCGGACAACATGCAGGCGGCACAAATGTTGACCGAGCATCTTATTCGTCGTGGACATCAGCGCATCGCCTGGCTCGGGGGGCAAAGTTCATCCCTCACGCGAGCCGAGCGGGTCGGCGGCTACTGCTCAACGCTTATCAAATACGGGCTACCGTTCCACAGCGAATGGGTGGTGGAGTGCGAATCCAGCCAGAAGAAAGCCGCAGAAGCAATCGGTTCGCTGCTGCGCGCCAGCCCCACCATTAGCGCGGTGATTTGCTATAACGACGTGATTGCGATGGGGGCCTGGTTTGGCCTGATCCGCGCAGGGCGTCAAAGCGGCGAGGGCGGGGTTGAAACCTTCTTCGGCCACCAGGTGGCGCTCGGGGCGTTCGCCGACGTCGGCGAAAATGCGCTCGACGATCTGCCGATCGTCTGGGCCACCACTCCCGCGCGCGAGATGGGTTACACGCTGGCGGACAGGATCATGCAGCGCATCGAAAATACGGACGTGCAGGCCGGGCACCAGATTGTGGCGGCGCGGCTGGTGACGGTAAAATAACCTCCGCTTTGCACGGGCCTACAACGGCCCACAATCGTAGGCCGGGTAAGCGTCAGCGCCACCCGGCAATAAAAAACCCCTCATGCGAGGGGTTTTCTGTTTACTGCTGTGGTACCGCAGGCGGCGCTGCCGGTTCAGCCGGTTCCGGCATCCCGAGCGTCGGCATACCAAACATCCCTACAAAGTCTTCCAGCGGCATTTTGTCGCCGTTGAGGGTCACCTGGCCGCTGGCATACTGCAGGCTGGTGGAAATGGTATTGTCCTCCACCTTCGTGATGCGGAACATTTGCCCCATCGCTGCCAGGCCTTTCACCTGCTGGTTCGCCAGCTTGCCGGCATCTTCTTCACCGTAGCCTTCCAGCTTCGCAATCTGGGTCATGAACTCGGTTGCCATATCCATCGGGATGGTCAGCTTGCTGTCGAGGGACTTCACGCTGCGATCCACTTCCTGCGCCAGCGTCTGCGGCTCGCCCGTGGCGGTTGCCGGATCTTTCAGGAACAGCGACAGGTTGAAGTTGGTTTCGCCTTTGCTGTTTTTCCAGCTCAGCGGCGCGACGGTGATGACCGGCTCGCCCTTCAGCAGGATTGGCAGGTTATTGAACAGCACGGCCATGGCCTGCTGCTGATACACAACCGGATTTTGCTGAAGCGCGGCGTCGCTCAGCAGGGCCTGGCTCTCTTTGCTGTATTTCTGGCTAAACTCATGCCACGCCTGACCGTCGATGTTGCCGATCTTCAGCGACAGCTTGCCGTTGCCGAGATCCTGGTTCTGCACCTTCAGGCTTTTCAGCGTGTAGTCGAGCTGGGTGTTGATGCTCTTCCCGTCTTTAGAGACGTCGGATTTGCCATCAAGATCCATCCCTTCCAGCACGGCCATCTCTTTGCCTTCAATCGCAATCGCGACCTTATCCAGACTCAGCTTCTGATCGCCAATGCGTTCGTCAAAGTCAGTCATGCGGCTGTTGCCGCTGGCTTTGAGGTTATTGAACGTAAGCTGCACTTTCTGGTTGTACTCATTAACGGCATTGACCAGACCGCTCTCTGCGTCACCCGTCAGGGAGACATTTTTTCCATCGCGGTCTGCATCCAGTTTGAAATTACCGCCGCTGAAGGCAACTTTTTCATTACCTTTTTCGTAGTTCAGCGCTTTCAGATCGATATTAGAACTCGTATCCCCGGAATAGCCGATACGGGTGTTGATCTCAAAAGGCGATTCGTTTTTTGCCAGATCGAACAGCGGTTTTGTCACCTCGTTGTTCACCAGCACGGTCTTCGCTGACGCCATTGACGGGATCAGATTAAAGGTTTTTAGCTGCGCCAGCGGAAGCGGGCCGTGGCTCACCACTTCATCCAGCACTACGCTCTGGCCCGGCTTCAACCACGCGTTGGTATTGCCCGCGACGGGTTTGACCACTACCTGCATATGGCTGGTAAACACGCCGCGCTGATAATTCTGGTAGCTCAGCTCCAGACCGGCTTCAGGCGCGCTGCGCTTAATTTCGCTGTTCGCCTGCGCCATCATCTCTGCCAGACGGCTTTCCAGCTGCTTGCCGGTAAACCAGGAAGCTCCCGTCCAGACCACCCCTAAAGCAACAATCACGCCTACCGCTACGACCGATTTTTTCATTGCGACTATCCCTAAAATGAAACCAGGCGGTAAAAACCGCCCGGAGATGTAAAGTCTTTAACTAGCTTAGCAAGAGTTGTTAAAAAATTCAGTAAGTCCTTAAAGCTTATTGAAAACGCGGGCCAGACGACCGTGGCCGCTGACGCTAACAGGAGACTCATTCGCCGCGACAAAGGCCGACTCGCCCGGCTTCAGCGCCAGACGCTGCTCCCCCTTATGCAGAACCGCTTCGCCTTCCACACAGAACAGGATCGCCGCGCTGTCCTGCGCAATCGCCGTTTCTGCCTGGCTCAGGTCGTGCAGGGAGAAGGCAAAATCATCGACAGGAATAGGGAAGTCCAGCTCAGCGCCGTTTTTCAGCGGCTGAGTCAGCAGTTCGTCGGCAGGCTTCGCCACGAACTTCACGTTGGCGACCAGCTCGGGGATATCGATATATTTCGGCGTCAGGCCCGCGCGCAGCACGTTATCCGAGTTAGCCATTACCTCCAGCGCCACGCCCTGCAGATAGGCGTGCGGGGTTTCGGCAAACAGGAACATCGCGTCGCCCGGGTTCAGCTTGACCACGTTCAGCAGCAGCGGGGAGAACAGGCCGCTGTCGTCCGGGTAGAACGCGGATATCAGGCGAATGGTGTCCCACGGCTCGCCCTGCTGGCCGTTCAGCGTCGCTTTCAGCACCGCCAGGGCGTGAGATTTCTCTTCCCCCTGCATATTCAGCAGGCTGGCGAAAAGCTGGCTCAGACCCTCGGCATTGGGGTTTTCGAGGAAATGGGCAATCGCCTTGTTCGCGCCAGCAACAGGCTGCAGCAGCGAGACGATCTCAGAGAACTCGCGGAACGCGTTCATGGCCAGGAACGGGGTGAGGGCGAAAACCAGCTCAGGCTTATGGTTTGGATCTTTGTAGTTACGCTCGGCGGCGTCTAACGGGATGCCCGCCGCGTTCTCTTTCGCAAAGCCGATTTCTGAGGCTTTCTTGTTCGGGTGAACCTGAATGGAGAGCGGCTGGTCGGCGCACAGCACCTTAAACAGGAACGGCAGTTCGCCAAAGCGGCTGGCAACCTTGTCGCCGAGCAGTGCGGCCTTATCGCCATCAATCACGTCACGCAGGCTGCGAACCTGGCCGCTGGCGTCTTCAATTTTTGAGCTGCTCTTCGGGTGCGCGCCCATCCACAGTTCTGCCATCGGCAGGTTGTCCGGATTGGCGACTCCGTAGAGATCCGTTAACGCAGTTTTACTTCCCCAGGCGTAGTTTTGCACTGAGTTGATGAGTTTTTGCATTATCAAGCCCTGATTCAAATGTGGAATTAACTTCGGGTATTAAAGCAATAAACCGCGTGGAAGTAACCTTCGGATGTAAAAAGTCGTACTAGTCTCAGTTTTTGTTAAAAAATTGTGTAGGATAAGCTAACTCGCTTTTAAGCCGGGCAGCGGAACATCTGCCCTGAATAATCAGACCTACGCAGTAAGTGAGAGAACAATGTCGAACAAACCATTCCATTATCAGGATCCTTTCCCCCTCAGTAAGGATCGGACCGAGTATTACCTGTTAACCCCCGATCACGTTTCCGTCTCCGAATTCGAAGGGCAGGAAATCCTTAAGGTTGACCCGCAGGCGCTGACCCTCCTGGCGCAGCACGCTTTCCACGATGCTTCCTTTATGCTTCGCCCGGCGCACCAGCAGCAGGTTGCCGATATCCTGAGCGATCCGCAGGCCAGCGAGAACGATAAGTACGTTGCGCTGCAGTTCCTGCGCAACTCGGATATTGCGGCAAAGGGCATTCTGCCAACCTGCCAGGATACCGGCACCGCGATTATCGTCGGTAAAAAGGGCCAGCGCGTCTGGACCGGCGGCGGTGATGAAGCTGCGCTGGCGCACGGCGTCTACAACACCTACATCGAAGATAACCTGCGCTACTCGCAAAACGCGGCGCTGGATATGTATAAAGAGGTCAACACCGGTACCAACCTGCCGGCGCAGATCGATCTCTACAGCGTCGACGGTGACGAGTACAAATTCCTCTGCATCGCCAAGGGCGGCGGTTCAGCCAACAAAACCTACCTTTACCAGGAAACCAAAGCCTTGCTCACCCCGGGCAAGCTGAAAAACTACCTGGTTGAGAAGATGCGTACCCTCGGCACCGCAGCGTGCCCGCCGTACCATATCGCCTTCGTGATCGGCGGTACTTCGGCGGAAAGCACGCTGAAAACCGTCAAGCTGGCCTCAACCAAATACTATGACGGCCTGCCTACCGAAGGTAACGAGCACGGTCAGGCGTTCCGCGACGTTCAGCTTGAGCAGGAGCTACTGACCGAAGCGCAAAATCTGGGGCTCGGCGCGCAGTTTGGCGGTAAATACTTCGCGCACGACATCCGCGTGATCCGCCTGCCGCGCCACGGCGCATCCTGCCCGGTCGGCATGGGCGTCTCCTGCTCGGCGGACCGCAACATCAAGGCGAAGATCAACCGTCAGGGCGTGTGGATCGAAAAGCTCGAGAACAACCCGGGGAAATACATCCCGGAAGAACTGCGTAAAGCGGGCGAGGGGGAAGCGGTTCACGTTGACCTTAACCGTCCGATGAAAGAGATTCTGGCGCAGCTTTCGCAGTACCCGGTTTCGACGCGACTCTCCCTGAACGGCACGATTATCGTTGGGCGCGACATCGCGCACGCGAAGCTGAAAGAGCGTCTGGACAACGGCGAGGGGCTGCCGCAGTACGTTAAAGATCACCCGATCTACTATGCAGGCCCGGCGAAAACGCCCGAAGGCTATGCCTCCGGCTCGCTAGGCCCAACCACGGCGGGCCGTATGGACTCGTACGTTGATCAGCTTCAGGCCAACGGCGGCAGCATGATCATGCTGGCGAAAGGCAACCGCAGCCAGCAGGTGACGGACGCCTGCCACAAGCACGGCGGCTTCTACCTCGGCAGCATCGGCGGACCGGCTGCGGTTCTGGCGCAGGGCAGCATCAAGAGCCTGGAGTGCGTGGAGTACCCGGAGCTGGGTATGGAAGCGATCTGGAAAATTGAAGTGGAAGACTTCCCGGCGTTTATCCTGGTGGATGACAAAGGCAACGACTTCTTCAAACAGATCCAGTCTTCTCAGTGTTCGGCGTGCGTGAAGTAATTCTGTAAATTGCCGGGTGGCGCTGACGCTTACCCGGCCTACATTCTCGTAGGTCGGGTAAGGCGAAGCCGCCACCCGACACCAATAAGAGCGCACAAAGCGCCATATCGTTTCTCAGAAGTCATCAATACTTATCTCTTAAGCATGTGAGCAATCCATCTTTTGTTATCAAGGAGAAAGTAATGACAACGGTACGCCATGAGAAAGACTCGATGGGCGCGATTGACGTCCCGGCTGACAGGCTATGGGGCGCGCAAACCCAGCGTTCGCTGGAGCATTTCCGTATCTCTACCGAAAAAATGCCCGTCTCGCTGATCCAGGCGCTGGCGCTGACCAAGCGCGCGGCAGCCAGGGTCAATCAGGATTTAGGGCTGCTGGCAGCGGACAAAGCCGCGGCCATCATTAATGCCGCTGATGAGGTCCTGGCCGGTAAGCACCCCGATGAATTCCCCCTCGCCATCTGGCAGACCGGTTCCGGCACCCAGAGCAACATGAACATGAACGAAGTGCTGGCGAACCGGGCAAGCGAACTGCTGGGCGGCGTGCGCGGCATGGAGCGCAAGGTTCACCCGAACGATGACGTTAACAAGAGCCAAAGCTCAAACGACGTTTTCCCGACGGCGATGCACGTGGCGGCGGTGATTGCCATCCGCGAGCAGCTCGTCCCGCAGCTGAACGTGCTGAAAACCACGCTTAACGAAAAGGCGCAGGCCTTCCGCGATATCGTCAAAATTGGCCGTACGCACCTGCAGGACGCCACGCCGCTAACGCTCGGCCAGGAGATTTCCGGCTGGGTGGCGATGCTTGAACACAACCTGAAGCACATCGATCACGGCCTGCCGCATCTGGCGGAGCTGGCGCTCGGCGGGACGGCGGTCGGTACCGGGTTAAATACCCATCCGGAATACGCGGTGCGCGTGGCGGAAGAGCTGGCAACCATCACCGGACAGCCGTTTGTGACGGCGCCAAACAAGTTTGAAGCGCTGGCAACCTGCGATGCGCTGGTCCACGTTCACGGCGCACTGAAAGGGCTGGCGGCGTCGCTGATGAAGATTGCCAACGACGTGCGCTGGCTGGCTTCCGGCCCGCGCTGCGGCATTGGCGAAATCAGCATTCCGGAGAACGAGCCGGGCAGCTCCATCATGCCGGGTAAAGTAAACCCGACCCAGTGTGAGGCCATGACCATGCTCTGCTGTCAGGTGATGGGCAACGACGTGGCCGTCAACATGGGGGGCGCATCCGGTAACTTTGAGCTTAACGTCTATCGCCCGATGGTGATCCACAACGTTCTTCAATCCGTACGCCTGCTGGCGGACGGCATGGAGAGCTTTAACGAACACTGCGCGGTGGGGATTGAGCCGAATCGCGAGCGGATCGGCCAGCTGCTGAATGAATCGCTGATGCTGGTGACGGCGCTCAATACCCATATCGGCTACGATAAGGCCGCCGAAATCGCCAAGAAAGCGCACAAGGAAGGGCTGACGCTCAAAGCTTCGGCGCTGGCGCTGGGCTACCTGACGGACGCCGAGTTTGATGCCTGGGTTCGTCCGGAAGCGATGGTTGGCAGCATGAAGTAATCACTCCGCCACGTACAGGTGCAGCCGCGGGATAATCAACTGCAGCGGCTGCGCCTGGGGCTTATAGCGATGCTGAACGTTTTCGGCATCGTAATTCAACAGTTCACCAATATCCGGCACCACCGCCCCCTGGTCGGCATCATATAGCGCAATCAGCGGCGTAGGGCAGGCGTACTGCACCTGCTTTTGCTGGCCGGAATACCAGACGCGGGCGATGGGCTGAACCTTCACCGGACGTTTGATTTTAAGGCGCGTGCTGGCCGGAAGCGATGCGATACTGTGATACTCCTGCTCCAGGCGCTCAATCCACTGCTCGCGCGACCACGGCGCGACCGTGCGCGGCGCCTTCAGGCTTTTTTCCAGCTGTGCCAGGATCTCATCGCGGGTGAAGTTTTTGATGATGTGCTTGTTGGCCCAGCCAAAACGGAGCGTGGCGGGGTGGCGGAGCACCGTCAGCGAACGATAGGCGTTAAGGGTGATGAGGCCCGGAAGCTGGCGATGCACCCACTCGAAGCGGGCCGCCGGGGCAAGGCCAGACTCCTCGGTGACGATCTTTTCAAACGCGGCTTTTAGCGCGTTGATATGCGCAATCTGCGCTTCCAGCGCCTCGCGCGCCGCGGTCTCCGTTTGCAGACAAATCACGCCGGGCAGGCGAACCGCCGCTTTGCTGCTGCGATGTTCTGACTGCTGTTGGATGAACAGTCGGCGATAGTGCTGCAGCGTCATCTCCAGCGCCGATTTGCCGATGTGCTGTTTCACCTCGATTGTTTCCAGCGGATCGTGCTCGGCACCTTTTGCCACGTCTGGCAGGCTGAATACCCGCGCGGCCAACAGACGGCAGGACTGCAAATGGTCAGCGAGGCTGAGCAGCTCGTGTTCTATTTCCCGAAATGTGGCGTTTAGCCTTTCCAGGAGGTCGTACGTCGCCATGATTTTCCTTAATTAGTTACAACATACTTATGGTATAGCACAGCACGCCGGGTCAGGCCAGCGTGCGGTTATGGTCAGGCAGGTTGGGGAAGGACGATGTTATGGTAGACCGGCCAGCTAAAGCAGAAGCGCGCGCCGCCTGACGGGCTTTCGTCACAGCGAACGGTTCCGCCCATCGCCTGCGCGATGGAATAAACAATCGCCAGCCCCAGGCCGCAGCCGCCGGTAGCTCGATCGCGGCTGGGATCGAGGCGTACAAACGGTTCGAAGACGGTTTCACGCGCTTCCGGGGCGATGCCCGGACCATCGTCGTCAACGGTCAGGCTGGCCTGATTTCCCTGGAAATCTAAACCAATCCGCAGCGTGCTTTCGCTGTAGCGCATGGCGTTATTGAGCAGGTTGTCCAGTACGCGCTCCATCAGGCGCATATCCAGCGCGCCGTAATCACCGGGAGCGATAGCGGTTAGCAGCGTCCGCTGCGGATTTACGCTCTGTACATCATCAATATGCGTCTGCAGCCAGGCGGGCAGGTCCGGCGTGCTGAGATTCAGCTCGTTTTGCGGCCGATCGAGGCGGGCATAGGTTAGCAACTCCTCGATGAGCGCTTCCAGCTGGCCAATATCGCGATTCAGCGCCTGATTCTCTGCCTCGGTGAGATTTTCGCTCATCTCCAGGCGGTAGCGCAGACGAACCAGCGGCGTTCGCAGCTCGTGAGCGATCCCGTCGATTAGCTGTTTCTTGCTGGCAATTAGCGCATTGATATTATCAGCCATCTGGTTGAAGGCCACGCCCAGCCGGTCAAAACTGGAACCGCTGTCGAAGTGAATGCGCTCCGTAAAGTGCCCGTCGCCGAAACGCTGCGCGGCGGATTCCAGCTTTAGCATGTCCTGCCAGTGTGGCCGCATCCAGATGAACACCGGTAAGGCCAGCGAAATGGCAATAAATGCCAGCAGCGCCATGTCCAGCAGGCGCATCTGGTGCAGATAGTAAAGATAGGGAACAGGCCCCACGGCCAGAACGTAGTGGCTGCGCGGGATGCGCTGAATAAAGGTGTATTTTTCGTCCAGCGCCACGATGTCCCCATCACGCAGGCGCTGCATGGTCGGCGGGTCTAAATCGAAATCCTTCATCGGTTCAATGCGCAGATCAAATGACAGGTTAAGATCCAGCTCTTTGAGGGTTCTGGCCCAGTCGTGCGGGGGGATCTCACGCAGCTCGCTGCGCATCAGATAGAGCGAGCTCTTCATCAAATCATCCAGCGACTGTCTGCCCGCGCGTTCGGCGGTAAATTTATAGACCAGCCCAACCAGCATGGTCATTACCAGAAAGCAGACAAACAGCAGGAGATAAAACTGCACAAACAGCTTTTTCATTAAATATCACCGGAAAATCAAGTAATTAACTACTTTGTTTTTACCTTCAGGGGCACTATAGGGGCATTTGTATATCCACCAAAGCGCTGATTCAAAAATGATACCTGATCGCTATCGAGAGCATTTATCCAGGCAGAGTATACATGGAAGACCATCTCTGCATTCTCATGACCCATCTGATTCGCAATAAAAGCAGGATTAGCACCTGCCGACAACATCCAGCACGCGTATGTATGACGCAGCTGATAGGGGCGTCTGCGGCGAATGCCCGATCGTCTTACCGTAATATCCCATAGTGACACAATTGAGCTGACTGAATAGTACGCAGCTTGCTTGCCTTTCTGAGGTCGAGGCATAAACACAAAGTGCAGTTTCTGCGTTTCCGTTTTACCGAACTCCCGGTGGTGAAAAGTGATTGGTATCTTAGGGGCACTCCCCGTAAGCTCCTTTTGAGCTCGCAAAGCCTCCAGAGCCGGCTCCAGTAACTTTATCGTCCGGTATCCTGCTTCGGTTTTAGGTGGTCCAAACAAGCCTTCCTGAGTTAGATTGCGCGCAATGTTGGCTTCGCCGGAATTAAGATCGATATCCTCCCAGGCAAGAGCGCAAACCTCTCCGGGCCGAACGCCAGTGTAAGCAAAAAATTGCCACATGTTTTTCTGCTGAGCCGGAGCAGTATCTTTCAATTGCTCAAATTCATGTCTCAGAAGCGGATCTGGTTTTGTTTGCCCTTTGCGAAGCCTTTTTATCCCGACATATGGTTGATATGAAATGACTTTATTTTTAACCGCATAGTCGAGGATTTGTCGCAGGATGGCCAGATAATAATCTACTGTTCTAACGGCGCGGCCGGTTTTATTTCTCCTCTTTTCGGGTGCATAGTTAGTCTCGCCAGTCAGTAATTCCTTTCTCCAGCCCAGAATGTCGCTGTTGGTGATGGATGCAACCAGCGTTTCAGGGCCGATTAGTTTTGTTAACGTTCTTACAGCTATCCCATAGCTTCTTGTGGCATTGGGAGAGAGATCGATTTTATGGTTTTCATACCAGGTTGATGCAAGTTCGGAGAACGTCGTAATGTTTTTAGATGTATAAAACTTTGCTGCCACCTTTGACTCCGGGAACATGCCCCGGTAGTCAAAAGTGCCCAGTTGAATCTCGCTTACAATTTTGGCCCTTAGATTCCCGGCTTTTTTGAGATTCGATGCATTTACGATCCATCCTTTCAATGTTTCTCGACATCTAACGCCCTGAAACTTGAAACTAATTCGTATCTTATTGTTGTGGATCTCAACACCCGTTGGCATTGCAGCCATTATGCCTCCTTCACAAACCTGTTAATGTTTGGGATGTTGTACCAGACAAGTCCTCGCTCTTCGGAGCTGCTTCCATCCAATGGGATTCTCTTAAAATGAACACCTTCTACCCAGGAGGTTTGGCGATAGCTTTTAATCTGACGATCTGTAAGGCCTGTCTTCTCTTTGAGTTTTGAAGCAACGCCCCATTCTGAATCGTAAATTACCTGCGACATGGTTCACCTCAGGTAACCGGCATGAGTATAGATATGCCGGTCTTTAGTCGTTGATATTTCAGTTTCAGTTTGCCTGGCCGGGAAGGGTACGCAGTCGGCGCATGCCGGTCATTGCTGTGGCCACGTAGCTTGCCTTGCAGTTGACCACTTCAACCCAGACCTTCACGCCTTCCACTCTCACCGTATAGGTCTCTTTCATCTTGCTGCGCCCATAGTCACCATATCTTTGCTGGTGGGCTGCGAGTGCGATTTCACATGCCTGGCGAGCCAAAGGGGATTGCTTACTGCCTCGATTAATCAGTCGCATTTCTTCTCCTTGAGGGAGGGTTTCCCCTCCCGATCTCGTTAGTCCATATATTCCGGTTTCATATCCGCCAGGGTGATGCTGAACTGATCGTGTAGTTCCTCTCCTAAATGGCGTTTCACAGATGCCAGCACGCGTTCAGCTTCGCCAAAGCGTTCTGCTGCACCGGGTTCATCTGGAGATGGCAGGGCGTTGATTGCCGCTTCCACCTTGTTGCGAGCATCAACCAGGTAATAACGCTTCACGGCCTTGTTTTTCAGCTCAGTGAACAGGGCAGAACCCAGCGTTACTTTCACAGTTTCAATATCTGCGCGCAGAGCCTTAGCGCTATCCACATCCTGAGCCGCCTCGATGCGATCACGGAAATCATCAGCAAGTGCATCGATGTTTTGAGCTGATTCCTGAGCCGTTAGAGTCGTAGTGACGTTGTCACCTGAAATGTCAGCGAGGCTAATGTGCTGCGCCGGTGCCGGGTTAACCTCTCGTTCTTCACGGCGATCTTCGAGCTCATCCGGAGTGTAGACGCCCAGAATCACATCCGGGCAGAACAGCCTCGCCCAACGTTTGACAGCCAGATATGCCAGCTGCTGGCGAGGGTCGTCAGCCCACAGGGTAGAGTTTCGGGTTCGGGCCTGAGCCAGTAGTAAATCGAGTTCTCTCGGCTGATCTTCACCTTTAAGCGTTGCGCGAATAATGATGCCGATCCCGGCTTCGTCAGCCAGGGTCCAGCCCGGGACGCGGTACTCGCCTTTGTCGCCTTTACGGATATGGAATTTCCCAACAACCTTTTCCCATGGTCCGTACCATTCATATTCAAAGCGGCTGGCCAGCACGCCGCTGCGTGAAATGACGGCATTAACGAGCTGAGCTTCATACCCGAGCACACCGTTAATCAGGTGCGTCTTCTGCGCCACGGCAAAGGGATTCATCTGCCACTGTGCCGCTTGCATCGCTACAGCCATGCAGTCGGCCTGGTTGCCCTGCAGGTGTTTAGGAACGGTAGCAGTGCCCTGCGCCATGATCTGCGCGAACGTGCTGATGGCGTTCAGATACTGGGAATCAAACAAAGCCACGTTGGAGTTAATAACGGTGTTCTGGTCAGCAACGGTAACGTTAGTGTTATGCATAAATCCCCCTTAAGCCTGAGCGCGCAGCGCTTCGAGGCGGCGCAGGTCGAAGTCGTTCAGTTCATCGGTGTAATCGGTAGTGATCGGCGCTGGCCATTCGCCCGTGTCGAATCCGGATGCGATGGCGCGCATCGTTTTGCGGTACTCGAGCTTGCCCAGTTCCAGCAGTTCGGTGGACGCCTCAATGATGGCGATCCAGTGGTAGTTCTCGTCTTTGTTGACGAAAATCCAGAAGAACTGGTCCAGCGCCGCGGTCTCGCAGTACATAGCCGCACTGAGGTGGTAGTCCCGATCTATGATTTCCCGGTGCAGCCTGGCGCGTAGGCTTTCTTGCTTCACATTCCACATGCTGATGGTTTTCAGGTCCGCACCGATGCGCACGCCGTCCAGTTCAATTTCGAGGTCCGGACGTACACGCACTTCTAAACCTGTTTCGTCGTCAAAGCCGAAGTAGCTCACTTCAACGGCGCGGCTTGGATGTGTCAGCAGCATGCCGGCGGTCGGGTGCCCCAGGAGTGCAGACTGAATTGCCCGCGCTGTGGCTACCTGCTGGCGGGTAACAAGAATCTTTTCGCCAGGGTTGTCGCGCCAGGCATCCAGCAGCTCGTCGGCAAACACGGCATCGGGCTTAACTGATTTAACTGCCTGGATCATGTCTGCTTTGGTACCGGACACTTTCAGCGGTGTAGGTTTCTGCGCTTCTTGCGCTACCAGGTCTGGATTGATTAATGCTAATTGCTCAAGTAACGCATCACGGCTGCCGCTGGTTTTAACCGGCACGGGCAGGGTGGCGTTGTACTCTTTAATGCATGCCTTCATTGCTGTTGCTGTCTGCTTCTGTCCTTCTTCAATACGCTGGTACTCAGTTGGGAGAGCCATATAGCTTTGAGCCGTTTCTTCCAGACTCGCGCCAAGCGGCACTGGAGCGGGAAGGGATGCGTTATGTTTTTCTATCAACGCTTTAATCTCGTCAGCGCTTAGCAGCGCCGGCAGGCTGGCGTTGTACTCGTCGATGAACTCACGCAGAGTTGCGGTGGTGGTGAAAGCACCCTCTGGGATCGCAGGTTCTACGCTGAATTCTGCTTCGAGGTTTTCCGGCTGCAGTGCAAGGGCGTGCACCAGATTTCCCATGTCGAGCACTTTGGATGCTGTACGCGGGATGGTTTTAGCCACATGGCGTGCGTTGAAGTACATCAGGCTGACGCGGGCATCTTTTACCTGGGTTGAGCTAATACCGTTTGCTGCGTGATAAACATCATTCGGCAGACCTTCATAGCGGCCAGGCTCGAAGTAGGCCGGGTATTCGATTAATGGCTCTGACTGTTGCTCTTCCGGCGCTACGGAATCTGTCTGCGAATTAGCTGCATCAGTGCTTTCGCCCGGTGGTACCGAACCAACATCTTCGTCTTTCTCTGGCTTAGCCGTTTCCATCTGCACATCGCTGGTGGTCTCCGCTGTGTTTTCCGTTTTTTCGACTTCATTTGAGGTGGTATTGATGACCGGATCGATATTTCCACCCATCAGGCCACCGATGGAGAACATGCCGCCGCCAAGGTCTGCGACCTTTGGCTGGCTCGGAGCACTTGGTTCTTCCACTGTGGAATGATGAACCGCACGGGAATCATCGCTCCATTCTGGATAGCCTTTAGAGCGCTCACCGCTTTCATAGATGCCTTTCGCCGTGAACCACTCACGCACTTGGCTACGCAGTTCGGTTATGCTTTCTTCCCCAGACCATGAAATAGCGCGGGTAACTCCAAAAATACTGTTGGCGCCGTAGTCGAGGATGTCGGTGGTTTTACCAAGAACCTTGAGCGCCTTGGCGTGCGACTCATCTTTTTTGTCAGCGAGTTCTTTGGCGGCCAGGAGTTGCGCACGGTTGATTTGTCCCGGTATTGCATCTGGGTACAGCTGAGCAATCGCGATCTCAATGCTCAGGTTCGCCATGTTCTGGGCAACAGCTCGTTTATAGGATTCTGTAGTTTCTGGCTTAGCTGGTTCTAAAGGTGCAGGAGAGCCTACTTCAGAAATGCGATTACCATCCGCCCATTCGCGCACCAGGGTGCCGCGGTCAATATAATCAGTCGCTGCCCAGATTCTGGTGAATCGGAGAGTCAAAGCGAGTTCGTGACGCTTTTCTTGGCTGAACACCTTGCGAATGGCGTCGGTATAGCGCCAAAGGTCTTTGGTATCGTAACCCTTCACCTCTTCGCAGTTTTCTGCCGCCAGCAGCAGGTTCTGGACATAGCTGTTGTCAGTGTCCATCTCCAGCGCGCTGATAGCTTCGTACTCTTCGCGGGTTAAGTGGTGGCGCAGTTCATTGGCGGTGAACTGGGCGAGTAGCTGCTTCCGGAACGGCATACGCACGACTGGATAACGAGTGGTTTCGTCATCATTCTCGTCAATCTGAAGACCGTTTTCAGGTTCTGGAGCCTGACCGGTTGTAACATCGATGTCGTTAGTGCTTTCTGATTTGAGAAGAGAAAGCTTTCCGCTTCTCCACTCCCTAACTAACTCATTGCGGTCACCTGCATCTACTCTCAACCAGTCGGCCATGAAAGCAGCAAGTAGCTTTACTTCGTGCTCTTCATCTGGCGCGAAGACCTGCTTTATCGCCTGAACGAGTTTCCACTCAGCGTTCAGGCTGAGCTTGGCAATTTCAGGGATGTCATTCTTCGCCAGCAGCAGGTTCTGGAGATAAGTGTTGCCTTCATCCAGTGACATTTCGCTGGCAGCCAGTTGCTGCTCTTTAGTGATGTGTGACTGGTATTTGTCGCTGGTCAGGTGGACGGCATAACGAACCGCTGGAGTGCGGTTTTCAAGCGGGACACTCTCGACGGTAGTTTCGACTTTAACGGTAGTTTCCGGTGCGGCAAAGTTGTCCAAGGGTCCAGTAGACTCAGCACCAGCCTTTGGCAACCAAGTGCGTCCATCGTCCTGCAGTTCGTAGCGTTTGCACCAGGTGTAATCCACGGTGCTTTCTTCCGGGAGGTCGTTATACACCGGGAAATCGGTGCGAACCGGTTTGGCGTAATCCTTACCGCGTCCGGTTTCAATACCGGCATCTTCCAGCTCAACATCGAGCTGCAGGTTGGCACGGGCTTCTGATTTGGCGGTGAACCAAATCACTGCGTCTTCTTTGCCAGATTTCTGCGTAGCCTTAACTACATAGAAAAATTCCATGTGAGATCCTCTTTTTTGGATGTAAGATCCCCGGGCCAGAGATAGCGCCCATTGGGTGAACTTTGGTTTTTTAAGTAGTTTCCGGTGTAACTTTGGTCGGGAGCACCGGACGTACGGGCCGCCTTGCGCGGCTTATACGTTATGCCTCGTGGGCCATCTGGTCGTACGAAGCACAACGTTCAGAGCAGTATTCTTTTTCTTTGCGCGCCAACTGCGCGCCGTTGCGATAGAGAAGGGTACTTTTGACTACTTTCTCCGGTTCAACCGGCTTGCCGCAGGACCCGCATTTCGTTGAGTTACACATCTGGATTCCCCTTTTGCGCCAGCAGGTAGCATAAGCGGCGAAGAATCACTTCGAACAAGTTAAGTTTTACGGCCTGCTGCCGTCCTGGTTTGCGTGCGAAATCAATCATTCTCACCCTCGTTTGCCTTCTCGCCGGCCAGCGGAACGTTTACACCTGATGCGCGTCAATTTCTCCACCTAATCCGACTATTCGTATGCCGTCGGCGGCTACTTCGTGGGCATCCTGCCTTGGTGGGTCGTGGTGCGTCTTTGCAAGAATAATTAAACACAAAGTTTAGTTGAGTGTCAACAATATGGGTATTTTTATATAAACATAAAGTTTATGTGGCGGCGAGACTGATCCGAACTAGAGAAATTTTTTCGTTGTCAGGAGGGCGAAACTTAATGAAGCAGAGATGCTTGGGAAGTTGGACTAGTAGAGGAGAAGGCGTAATAGAAACCCGGCTCGTTAGCCGGGTTAGTACTTATGCTGCTTTAAAACTGTTCAGCACACTTTGCTGTTCAGTTTTTTGACTTTGCTTGTTTTTGTATATCTCTCTGAATTTATTGACAATTATTGTTTTCTCAAGTTCTTTCATAGTGTCCCCTTTTGTTAGTGCTTTACTCATTTTTGCTAAAGAAATGATGATTGAGTTCTGGAGAGAAATAGTGCTTACGTTTCACCCAAATAAAACCGTCTGTTTTAGATATTAATGCAACATCAATTGGACCACCAACAGTTTCATGATCATCTGATACTTTTCGTTTGAAAGCGGTCAAATTAACTAAAGATTCTGCCATATAAGCTAGTTCTTGCTTAGGCAGAAAAGACAGCATACTCATAACTTTCTGGTTATAGTTCATGTTGATAAAAGAGTTAACACTTGCCTCAGCAGTCGGTATGTAGCCTTCTGTATTTACTTTTATTTTTTCGTAAAGTTCGGACGCGAGCTCAACTGGCAATGATTCTTGTAGGACAGTTTGCACTTGACTCAACGTCTCATCATGGCAGTTCGCATACGTTTGTTGACCATGAATCAATAGATCGTCGTAGCAACCTTTTAAAAATAGTTGTACCTCTTGGTCTTGAGCATATGGAATTACATTTGCATCTGAACTCACAGAGCTCTTGGCAATATTGAATATTTTCCTAACTTTATTACCTAGGAATCCAAAAACGTCAAAAGCTAATATGGAAGGGTAATACTCGTCATTACCAAACCCTGCGAAAACAATACCACTTGTAATGCCTAAAGGAGATTTTTTTGTAGATGTCAAAGAGAGAATGGTGAGGATTTTTTGTTTAATTTCCTCTGGAACGCCTCGGTCATCACTAATTATAAAATCGTTACATAACGTATCTAAGTAATTTGAAATGATGTTGAGGGAATCCCGTGCGTCGTTTTCGTCAAAGTCTTCAAAATATGGACAGTCGTTTAACAATGAAATGAAATCATCAAGGTAAGTGTTTGTTATTGAATGATATTCATCTATGGTAACCACGCGAGCAATTTTAACAGATTCTTCTTCAGCTAATTTGTTAATGTCCTTAAACATTCCGGGCATAATGTCATTAAAGTGAAATGCCATTATGTAATTCTCGCGCATTTGTTTCGTGATTATTTTGTCGTTGCTTGAAGCATAATTAAAAAATGCCTGACACCATTCATTCAATGTCGGATATGATGTGTCTTTGTTTTCTGCTCGGAAACTTTTAATTAATAGCTCCCAAGGTGCACCACACACTTCACTATTTCCATAAATCATTACACCTACTGGATGGTGTTTTGATAAAGTAAAAAGTTTTTCTGAGCCATTATATATTTTTTTATGAACACCATTACTTGTAATGGTTGCTGCTGAGTCTGCAGCTAAGGCAATGGCGGTTTTGTTAAAAATTGCTATTTCTGCAGTCATCTATAATTTCCTAAATTCATGAAGTTTAGATAAGATAAACTATCTGCACGACCTCATTAAATCATTATAAATCAAGATGTTATATTTTATGTGATGAGGTTCATACATTTTAAGCTATCAGAAAAACTAATATAAACTTACTACATAATCGTTTTTGCTTTGATGACATCATAAGATGATATCGCCACCAAAACGCTTTGAATCCCTTAATTTTACGGGCCATTACGTTCGCTCGAACGAATCCGTCCTCTAACGTATTTCTCGTATAGCTCATCGAGTTCTTTTAGGCGAATCGCAAAGACACGTAGCATGTTTTGTTGTTCTTCTTCTGGCAATTGGCGGTATAGCTCTAGAAGCCGCTGTTCGTCAGGTTTAAGACCATCTTTTTGATCGACCTCTTGTCCTAAAAGCCAAGCAAGACTAACCCCAAGAGCATCCGCAAGCTTGATTGCGGAACTTTTGCCGATAGTACCGCGGACGAACCAATTGTTTACAGACTGAGCACTGACACCACAGATGCGCGCTATGTCTGCTTTAGTAATGCCCTTTTGCTCAATTATCTCATTGAGTCGGCGCACTTGTGGATGATCTGTCTGATGAGTTTTTTCTTTCATAACAGAATTCTAAACCAAATGTTTATCAACTCAACAATCATAAAGTTGACACCTATATAAACATAATGTTTAATTGGTTGGGTGTTTTCTAGGAGTAGAAAAATGGACGCATTAAACAAAGCTATCGCTTCCGCAGGTAACTCAGCGAAATTGGCTGAACTTTTATCGACTTGCCCCATGAATATTAGCCACTGGAGGAACAGAAACAACGGGCGGGTGCCTCAAGCTCGTGTGCTTCAAATTTTCTACGCTACTGGCGTGACTCCTCACGAACTTCGCCCCGATCTCTATCCAAATCCAACAGACGGTTTACCTAAACAGGAGCCCTAACAATGCAAACTGTTTCATTTCAACAGAGTAGCAGAGCTTCCTCTAATACACTGATATTCCCGTGTCATCAAAGCGAATCTACAGCCCAGGATATTGCTCATCGTGATCTCTGCTCTGCGGTCCGGGCGTGGGCGGCAGCAGAAGGGCGCGTAGCTGTAGCACTCCAAATCCAAGAAGCGGCAGAAGAACTTCAGCTTAATGGCGTGGACTTCTCAGGCCAGGCCGATGTGTGGAACGTGAAGCTGTTCCGCTGGCTCGACAACAAAGAAGACTCCACATCGTACCGAAAGAACGTCGAACAGTTGGTCCCCGCAATCATGTCTGTATTACCGATTCGATACCGCGACCGCGTCGTAAAGAACGACTCATTTGCGTATCGCATGGCCAGGTTGGAAAAAGAAGTCAGTGAGGCGAAGCAAGCTCTGATGCTCGATGCACCGAAGAAGGAAAAACTGAAGGAGTTAGGCGAGGGGATTTTCGAAATGTTCCGTGTCGATCCGGACCTTACTGCGCCGCTGCTGGCGATGGTGACAACCATGCTGGGGGCAATGTGAATACTCTAGAAAAGGCGAAAGCCGGTCTGCGCGAACAGAACCGACTTTCAGGTGCAAAAACGGAGTGTAATTGCGGAGCTAAGTATGTCAAACACAGCTGAAATTATCAATTTCCCCCACAGAACCGAACAACCGGGAGGTCGTATGGCCGACCTGTCGAACGGGTATACCAAGGTCGCTAACGAGATCCAACAGCTCAAGCCTCGTCTGAGAATGTCAGGCCGGGAGTGGCAGTGTTTTGAGGCGGTGATCTGGCTTACCTACGGCTGGAACAAGAAACAGGACCGCGTTACGAACACGGTGATCGCTGAGCTTACAGGGCTGAGTGACTCGCATGTTTCTGATGCGCTCAAATCACTCGCAGAACGCAAAATTATCTTTAGTCAGAAGCAGGGCGTGATGAAAACGGTCGGTATAAATACTGACCTTTCAGCCTGGATTTTAGACAAACCGAAAACGGGAAAAGTCTTCCCGAAATCGGGAAAAGTGTTACCGAAAACGGGAAAAACCTTCCCGGAAACGGTAGACACCCAAGACTATAACAAGAACAATATTAAAATATCCTCGTCACGGAATTCTGACGAATCCCGAAACCAGAAAACTGAAAAGTTTCTCTCACGCCATCCAGAAGCTGCCGCCGGGATATACACCCCGGGGGGTAAATCATGGGGATCCGCTGACGACCTCAAGGCCGCTCGCTGGATTTACGACAGGCTTCTCACCGTCAACGCATCGCTATCTGAACCCAACTGGGCTGAATGGGCAAACACCATCAGGCTGATGCGTGTCCAGGAAAATCGTACACACTACGAAATCTGTGACCTGTTCCAGTGGGCTAATCGGGACGAGTTCTGGAAAGACAACATCCTGAGCCCTTCAAGTCTCCGCAAGCAGTGGGATCAGCTCACCACCAAACGGCTGCGCGCAACCGGAACGATAAAACCATCCCGGGGTGGCATTGACCTGCATAACACCGACTGGATTGACGGAGTGCTGGAATGAAAAATCTTGCAGAGAGCATTCGCAATTTTGACCGGGAACAGGCTCGCCGTGTGGCGCACAACCTGCCTGAGCAGTACACCGAACGCGAACATATGCAGCAGGTGGCGCAGATTATCAACGGGCTTTTCGTACAGCTGGCCGCCGCGTTCCCGGCAAGCCTCGTCAATCGTAGTCAGGAGGACGTGGACGAGATCCGCCGACAGTGGGTGCTGGCCTTCAAAGAAAACGGGATCACCACTCTGGAGCAGGTTGAAGCCGGTATGCGAATGGTGCGTCGCCAGGAGCGACCCTTTCTGCCTTCGCCTGGCCAGTTCATCAAGTGGTGCAGGGAAGGGCGATGCGTGCTGGGGATCACCACCGCTGACGTAATGGCTGAATACTGGAAGTGGCGTAAGCTGGTATTCCGGTACCCGAGCAGCGAGCAGTATCCGTGGCCTAAGCCGGTTTATTACCATATCTGCCTCGAGCTACGGCGCCGCGGAACTGACGGCCAACTGAGCCAGAAAGAGCTTGAGCGTCAAGCCAGCGATATTCTGGATATGTGGGAAAAGCGGGTGCTGGCCGGGAAGCCGATTCCGCCTGTTCGAAGAGCGCTGGCAGCGCCAGTATCGTCGAAGGGGCCGACACCAGTGGAGCTTTTGAAAGCTAAATATCAGCGGATGAAAGCCGATGGCAGGACATAGGGAGGAAATGGTCCGCTATGAGCGAAGAGCAGATGTTTGCATTTTCGCTCATACATCGATAAATGAAATATGGCTTACGGATTACATAAAAAGAGCCCGGTGTAATCGAACAATATAATCTGCAGTCGGATTGGATTGCTTATCGCCCATTCGCTCCTGAATTGCCTGAACAGCAATATCCCGACGCGCAGGCAGCCGTGTTTTTTCCGTTGCGGCGATCGCTGACATCATTTCATCAAATGTGAGGTCAGTACAGTAGCAAGGTGCACCCGGTTGTTGACGCCATGACTCCTCAACTGTACCTGCATCGAAGGCGTCAAACCCCGTATCACTGACAAGACGCATAATCAATTTTTTGTGCTCTACGATATTCCCTGCCACCGGAATTGAAATACGTCCTGCTGTACCCTCTGCTTTACCTTTTGTAGCGAGAGAATCTGAACCTATTGCATTCCAGGCCTTCACCAGTGGACGGTTCAGGAGATGCGCTACCCACGCGCTTTCGACCTGACCATCTGAGAACCCATCGATGATTCCGTCGCGATGTGGGTAATAGTTCGACGTGTCAGCAACGATAACATGACTGGGTAATGTCCGGATCAGAGGCGCGATATCCGCAACCTTTGCCATAGGTATGGACAGGATGACAACCTGTGCATCCTGTACTGCACTGGCTGCATCGGCTGCTTCAGCGCCCGTTTCAAGCACGTCGGGGGCTATCGTTTCAGGCCCACGTGAATTTGCAACCTTAACGGAGTGACCGGCAGAGGCGAGACTGCGAGCAAGCGTTTTACCGATATGGCCGGTTCCCAGAACAGCAATCCGGTACTTTTCATAATTAATCATAACATCCCCTTTTTGGCTCAGGCCGTTACTGCACGGTTACGTTTAACAATGGCATCATGAGTGAGTTGTTCGCCTGCAGACATAAACTCCTTGATCAACGCATCTCTGTTTAGTGGAGCGCGAGTTTTATCCGCTGCCTTAAGGGCTGCTTCAAGCTCTCCGGTTTTTAGCTCAGTACAGTAGGCTGGCGTGCCGGGCTGTTGCCGCCATGATTCGCTAAGCGTACCGGCATCAACTGCATCGAAACCGGTCTGACTGACCAGTTCAAGTGCAACAGATTTTGCTACCGTACTGTCGCCGGCAACCGGAATAGCGATACGTGAGGGTGAACCGGCAACCAGCCCTTTATCTTTAAGCGTCTCGGCCAGAACAGCGTTCCAGGCTTTGACAAGAGGGCGTTTGACTATTTCACTGGCGTACACGCTTTCAGGTTTGCCTTCACGGATCTCTTCAATGTCCCCGTCGCGGAAGGGATAGTAGTTAGACGTATCAATGACGATCACGCTCTCCGGAACATCACGCAAGAGTTCAGCCAGTTCAGCATGCTTATCAAAGGGCGTAGAGAGGATGATGACATCCACATCTTGTACGGCTTCCTGACGCTCAACCGCCAGTGCCCCAGCTCTTCGCGCAATCTCTGCAATTGTTTCCGGTCCCCTTGAGTTAGCCAGTTTGACCTCATGGCCCTGCACAGAGAGCTTATGTGCCAGAGTCGCACCAATGTTTCCAGCGCCAATAATGCCTATTTTCATACCAGTACCTTTTGTCTGAGTGGAGGATGATCAGTTATCAGCGGGATGGGCAAAGTTATTGAGGGTATCTCGTAACTCCTCGAGCTTCGCATCCGATAACTGACAGGCTGATTTGATTTTTTCGGTTACGTGCCACAGCTCGCTTTGCAAAGCGAGCCCGTCATCCGTAAGAGTAATGAGGACTCGCCTTTCGTCAGCGCGATCCCGCATGCGAACTATGCGTCCGGCAGCCTCAAGCCGTTTGAGAAGGGGGGTAATGGTGCCGGTATCCATGCCGAGCTTATTCCCGATATCACCCACGGTGCGTGGGGTTCCGTTAAACAACTCCAGCATGACCAGATACTGGGGAAAGGTTAGCCCCAGCGGGTCCAGCAACGGCTTATGTAACCGGTTCATGCGGCTCGCCGCACCATAGAGGGCAAACGAAAGTTGTGTCCCTATTTCCTGTCGTGACTGCATGCTCATATGCCAATCCGTTATCTTGTAGATGATTATATAGTGCACTAGATAAAACCATATAACAAACTTTTAATCAGTTAAAGAGTGATGAATGAGTAATTCGTGCGGTATGACAATGACAACAAAGCAGGCTGAGAAGTCTCCAGACTGACGGGTACTATCGTTCCAGGCTATTCAAACAGGTCCGCTTCTGGCACAGGGCTGCTGTTGCAGCCCTGACAACCTTAGACTTCAATCGATTCAGAGATCTCTAACGCATCATCGACTTCGATGCCTAGATAACGGACAGTGCTTTCCAGTTTCTTATGGCCCAACAGAAGTTGGATCACCCGGAGATTCTTGGTTTTCTTGTATATCAGGTAAGGTTTTGTTCTTCTCATGGAATGTGTGCTGTAAAGCGAAGCTTCGAGACCAAGCTTTTCTACCCACCCATGAAAAATTCGGCTGTATTGTCGGGTTGATATGTGCCGGTTAGTTCCGATCCGAGACCGAAACAAGAAGTCTTTACTGTGCAAATTGCCAAGCTTTATCAATGCAGCAACAGCTTCTCTTGTCCCTTTGGTTATCTCAAATTGCACAGGGCTACCGGTTTTCTGTTGCAGCACCGTTGCTCTGCTTGAAACCGAGCTACCATATGCAACATCAGATACTTTGAGGTTCACCAGATCGCAGCCTCGTAGCTTACTGTCTAAGGCCATATTGAACAGAGCTAAATCACGCGTTTTACCTTCCTGTTCAAGCCGGATTCGGATCCCCCAGATATGAGATATCTGAAGTGGTCTTTTTTGGCCTATGATACGGTCTTTATTCCACGGTGACGTGTTCATACTCAAATCTCCTGCAATGTGGGAGATTTGAGTATGGTTGTCTCTTATGAGCGAAGAGCGGCCATCGGATAGTACTAGCTCTGCATGTAATGCCACGTCTTATGGGCTTCATGTTCTCTCACTTTTTTCTTATGATGGTGCAGTAAGAAATGCGTGAATATTTTCCGATTGTCAGATCTGGTCCTCTACGAAAATTTCCCACAACTCTTCTACAGCGCGGGACATCTTTGCTGCCGGGCGGAAAAGCCTGATATCTATGGGTACCCAGAGCGCGCTCTCTTTCTTCGCCGCAACGGCAATGGAACCGGCATCAACATCCGGCGCTGCCAGCGTTTCCGGCAACCATGCGATGCCGTCACCGGCCCTGACCATGGCCAGTAATGTTGCAGCCAGATCGGCAGTGAATGCGATTTCCATTCCGCGTCTGGCCCGGTTGACCTGCGAGGTGTTGGAAAGGATCCGGCCAAGGCCGGATTCAGCCGAATAGGACAGAAAAGGAAACTTTTTGCCGCCCGATGCATACCACATTGGCTCGCGGGTTGCCGGATCGCATCTGGAATAAGGCAATAATGTTTCCCGCCCGAGCCGAACACTGAAGTATTTCGACTGATCAAGATTGATGCGCATATGAGGGTGGTAGTAACAAAGCAAAAACTGCGCGTCACCTTTGTCGATCATGCGTTCACAGGCACTCAGTGTGTCAGATAACAGGCGAAAAGAACCGAAGCGGGCGATTTTTTCGTTATTACGCATCAGTGCCGGGAAAAAAGAAAATGACAGAGAGTGCGTGGCGGAAAAAATAACATCCGGTCTGGTTTCTCCTGCGGCCTCTATAGATTCACTTCTCAAGGTATAAAGTGCGCGAATAAGTTCAGGGATCTGCGTAACGAATACTTCCCCGGCGCGCGTCAGGCTGACGCCCCGACGATTTCTTTCAAAAAGCGGCGTTCCAAGCCACTCTTCCAGCGAGACAATCCTCCGGCTGAATGCTGGCTGCGTCACATATCGTGAAGCTGCCGCACGGGAGAAATTCAAGGACTGTGCCAGCGCAACACAGTCCTCAAGCCAAGTTAACTCCAAGTGATGCCGATTTTGCATTACAGCCTGCCTCTTTGGCATTAGAACGAAATTTGTTAACTGCTTAGGATGGTATCAGACAGGACAACAAGGTCCCTGAACACTACGTTAGTGCATTATGCCGATAAATATACGGCATGACATAAAATATAGCGTAGGTAATTTAGTTAGATCGTATTTGACTGGAAACTGCCGGAGAGAACATGCGTATCCTTGACGTTGTAGAAACTACCAAGCCTATTGCTTCCCCTATCCGTAATGCTTACATCGATTTCAGCAAGATGACGGCCAGCCTGGTTGCCGTTGTGACAGACGTTGAGGTAGACGGACGTCGCGTAGTGGGATACGGCTTCAACTCTAACGGCCGTTACGGTCAGGGCGGCCTGATCCGTGAACGCTTCCGCAACCGTATCCTCGAAGCCGAACCAGAAAGCCTGCTGAATGCCAAAGGCGACAATCTGGATCCGCATAAGATCTGGGACGTCATGATGAGCAACGAAAAACCGGGCGGTCACGGCGAACGTTCAGTTGCGGTAGGTACGCTGGACATGGCCATCTGGGATGCAACCGCAAAAATTGCTAACAAGCCGCTGTTCCGCCTGCTGGCAGAAATGAAGGGCGTTGAGGCTAACCCGCGTGTTTTTGTCTACGCGGCGGGCGGTTACTATTACCCGGGTAAAGATCTGAGCGCGCTGCGTCAGGAGATGCGCGGTTATCTTAATCGCGGCTATAACGTTGTGAAGATGAAAATCGGTGGAGCGTCTCTGGAAGAGGACCGTCGCCGTATTGAGGCCGTCCTGGAGGAAATTGGCAGCGAAGCGCGTCTCGCCGTTGACGCCAATGGCCGCTTCGATCTGGAAACCGGTATTGCCTATGCGAAAATGCTGCGTGACTACCCGCTGTTCTGGTACGAAGAGGTCGGTGACCCACTGGATTACTCCCTGCAGGCCGCGCTGTCAGAGTTCTATCCGGGCTCAATGGCCACGGGTGAAAACCTTTTCTCCCATCAGGATGCGCGAAATCTGCTGCGCTATGGCGGCATGCGCCCGGATCGAGACTATCTGCAGTTTGACTGCGCACTCTCTTATGGTCTGGTTGAATATCTGCGCACGCTTGATGTGCTTGAGCAATTTGGCTGGTCACCGTCACGCTGCGTCCCTCATGGGGGTCACCAGATGTCCCTGAACATTGCCGCAGGCCTTGGCCTTGGTGGCAATGAAAGCTATCCCGATCTGTTCCAGCCTTACGGCGGTTTCCCTGACTCGGTGAAGGTGGAAGATGGCCATATCATCATGCCGGAACTGCCGGGTATCGGTTTTGAGGGTAAATCAGACCTTATCAAAGAAATGCGCGCGCTGGCTGTATAAGTCTCTGCTGACATCTCGTCTTGCTTAATTTAATGACGCCCTTCCGCGCTGCGGAAGGGCGTAGCGGGAAAAATGTATGAAGCTTTTAAGTTATCTGACGCCTGATGGATATAAAAGTTACGGTATTTTACAGGGTGAGGGAGTTATTGACCTGAGAAGCCGGACAGATATTGATACTCCCGATTTGAAAAGTTTTATCAGAGAAAAAGGGATCGCAGCAGCTGACGGATATATCAGCTATGAGCCGGATTATCAGCTTTCTGATATTACCTTCCTTCCTGTTATTGATAATCCGGGCAAAATACTTTGCGTCGGCATGAATTATCAGGCCAAACGCACTGAGTTTAGTATTACTTCGGATGCGCCTACCATATTCATCCGGTTCTCAGATTCTCAGACCGCTCATCTGGGCAACATCGTGAAGCCTGCGCTGAGCGATCAGCTCGATTATGAGGGTGAGCTTGTAATCATAATCGGAAAATCCGGCATAAACATCGCTGAGCAGGACGCTGCAGAATACATAGCGGGCTATTCCTGCTATATGGATGGCTCCGTGCGTGACTGGCAGCATACCTGGTTCACTGCCGGCAAAAATTGGAGCAAAACAGGTGGGTTCGGTCCCTGGCTGGTTACGTGTGATAAGGTCCCCGATCCGCAAAAGCTTCAGTTAAAAACCTGGCTTAATGGTGAAATTGTTCAGCAGGACAGTACAGCTAATATGGTTCATCCAATAAGCAAAATTATCAGTTATATGAGTACCTTTACACAGCTATCCCCGGGTGATGTTATTTTGACAGGCTCACCAGGCGGTGTTGGTCGTTCACGTAACCCGCAGGTATTTCTTAATGACGGCGATATTATTGAAGTCGAAATTGAGTCGGTTGGTCGCCTGACTAATTACGTCGTTGCAGCTTCAAAATAATAAAAATATTTTATCTGACTGATATTTAAAAGGACCTGAAATCAGCATTTCCTCCCCTACATCTGCTCTAAATGAGGAAGTTATCATGAGTGATAATGCTCTTAAAGGTAATGCGCTTATCGGGAAAAAACGCTGGACAATAATACTTCCTGCAGTGTTTATCATGTATACCATTTCTTTCTTCGACCGGGTGAATATAGGCATGGCGCTGCCCCATATTACGGCCGAGATGGGGCTCAGCCCGGTAGAAGCTGGCTGGCTTGGCGGTGCATTTGCATGGGGCTACGTGGCGACGCAGTTTACCGCTGGCTGGCTGGCGCTTCGCTTTGGATCGCGAAGAATAATTGGCGTCAGCCTGTTTCTTTTTGGTGCCTGCGCCATGCTCACGGGTCTGACGCGTAACTTTGGTGAACTGGTTGCCATCCGTTTCTTCTTGGGACTTGCTGAAGGGCCGATTCAGGCAGCAACGGCGATGTTTCTGGCACAATGGTTTATGAAGCCAGAAAGGGGACGCGCATTTGGTATCTGGAACCTCAGCCTGGGGGCCGGTGCGTTTCTGGCCGGTCCAATATCGGGCTGGATCCTGGCACATCATGACTGGCGCATGATGATGGTCATTGAGGGGGCACCCGCGTGGCTGTTCTGCATCATCTGGTTTTATCTGGTACCTAAAAGTATTCAGGCTGCAAGCTGGCTCAGCGCCGAGGACCGGGATCATATCCAGAAAGACCTTGCGGCTGAGCAGTCAAACTATGTGAAGGAGAAATCTGACCCCTGGTGGACCATTATCAAAATACCGGCACTCTGGCTGATGTTAATCGGCTATTCCCTGCACAGCATGCTGGCATACGGTTTTACGCTCTGGCTGCCGACGGCACTTAAGGGGTATGGAACGCTCAGTGAATTCATAGTCGGTCTAATCAGCGGAATGCCTTTCCTGATGACCATGGTGGGCATCTGGTATATCACCCGGCGGTCAGATAAATACAACCAGGAACGGCGGCTGCATGCCGCTATTCCCACCGTGTTGTGCGGTATCGCGTTGTCAGCCGCGGCCTTTGTTCCGCTGTCTTACTACTGGGTGCAGATAGCCCTGTTCATGTTTGTCGGCCTGACAATGAAGATGCTTGTGCCGTTGGTTTACGTCCGGTTGACGGAAATCCTCCCGACAAGGAAAGCGGTCCCTGCGGTGGCATTTGTAGGTGCATGCAGCAACTTTATTGGTCAGTTTGGCGGACCGCTTGTTGCCGGCTACCTGAAGCACCTGGGGGGCGGTACTGACATGACGCTCGCATGGAGCGTACTGGGTCTGTTCTCAATCGTGGGGGGAGTACTGTTTGCCCTGGCCGTGGGACGTGAGGAAAGCGTCTGGGACATCAGGCAGGCATTCCGGGTTACTTCCCGCAGGACGATTTCCGCGCGGGAATAGAATGCAGAACCTGCCCCTGCGTATGGGGCAGGCAGACATTTTTATAATCACTGACGTTTATTAATCAGGAGTGCGATGTGAGGTTATATATCAGAGAATCTCTGGCGGCATATACAGGCGCCGGGCTCGTACTCAGGCGGGAAGAGCAGATCAGAATCAATTACGCATAATGAATGAACTTTACGCAAGATTGAATCCATTCCGGTAATAGAGTGTGCCTGATACCCTGGGTATAACTGATGTTATGCAAC
>NZ_SJOO01000006.1 GCF_004331265.1 Enterobacter wuhouensis
CTTATTTTCGCTTTTCTCCGCTAACCCGGCGGCCTGTAAGCCGTTGTTCCGTGTCAGTGGAGGCGCATTATAGGGAGTTATTCTGACGTGACAAGAGGAAATTTAAAAAAAGTTTCTGACCGTGTTTTTTTTCACCAACAGCGGTGAGATCAAGCTACAAATTGTTCTATTTGATGTCTCTGCAACCACAATCACATTCGAGGTGGCATACTTACCCGCATGAATCATTAAGGAATAAGAGCGATGCCCTTAAGCGCACAACAGCTGGCAGCACAAAAAAATCTCTCCTATGTGCTGGCAGAAAAGCTGGCTCAGCTAATCTTAGCGGGTAAATATGCCCCAGGCAGCATCCTGCCAGGTGAGATGGAGTTGGGTGAGCAGTTTGGGGTAAGCCGTACCGCCGTTCGTGAAGCGGTGAAAACGTTAACGGCAAAAGGAATGGTGCTACCGCGTCCGCGTATTGGTACGCGCGTGATGCCTCAGGCGAACTGGAACTTCCTCGATCAGGAGTTACTCTCCTGGTGGATGACCGAAGACAATTTCCACCAGGTGGTCGATCATTTCCTGGTGATGCGCAGTAGCCTTGAGCCTCAGGCCTGCCTGCTTGCCGCGACGCTAGGCACGGCAGAACAAAAAGCGCAGCTTAATACCTTGATGGAAGAGATGGTGTTCCTGAAAAAGCACTTCAACCGCGAACGCTGGATTGAGGTAGATATGGCCTGGCACGAACACATCTATATGATGAGCGCCAATCCGTTCCTGACCTCCTTCGCTTCTTTATTCCATTCGGTGTACCACACCTATTTCACCGCGATTACTCAAGATGAAGTGGTAAAGTTGGATCTGCATCAGGCGATAGTTGATGCCATTCAGGAGAGCGACGGGCAGAAGGCCCTGAGTGCGTGTCAGGCATTGTTGGTTGCACCAACCCACCAGCAGGTAAATAAATGACAGAGAAAAAAGCGCGCAGCATGGCCGGATTGCCGTGGATTGCAGCCATGGCGTTCTTTATGCAAGCACTGGATGCCACAATCCTCAACACCGCTCTACCCGCCATCGCACAAAGCCTTAACCGTTCCCCGCTGGCGATGCAGTCCGCTATTATCAGTTACACTCTGACGGTCGCGATGCTGATCCCCGTTAGCGGCTGGCTGGCCGACCGTTTCGGCACCCGTAAAATATTCATGTTAGCCGTGACGCTTTTCACCCTTGGCTCTCTGGCCTGCGCGCTCTCCACCTCCTTAACGGAGCTGGTGATCTTCCGCGTGCTCCAGGGGATTGGCGGCGCGATGATGATGCCCGTGGCGCGCCTGGCGTTACTGCGCGCCTACCCGCGCAGCGAACTCCTTCCCGTCCTCAACTTCGTCACCATGCCTGGCCTGGTTGGCCCGATACTGGGCCCCGTGCTCGGCGGCGTGCTCGTTACCTGGGCGAGCTGGCACTGGATCTTCCTGATTAATATTCCGATTGGCGTGGCGGGCCTGATTTATGCCCGCAAATATATGCCGAACTTCACCACGCCGAGACGCAGCTTCGACATGGGCGGCTTTTTCCTGTTTGGACTGAGCCTGGTGTTGTTCTCCAGCGGAATGGAGCTTTTCGGTGAGAAAATCGTGGCGACGTGGCTGGCGCTGTCCGTCATCCTTAGCGGTGTTTTGCTGTTCCTTCTTTATATACGTCATGCACGCCGTCATCCGACACCGCTGATCTCGTTGTCGCTCTTCAATACCCGCACCTTCTCGGTCGGCGTGGCGGGCAACATTGCCTCTCGCCTGGGTACAGGCTGTGTTCCCTTCCTGATGCCATTGATGCTGCAGGTCGGTTTCGGTTATCCGGCGCTGATTGCTGGCTGCATGATGGCCCCCACGGCGATGGGATCAATTCTGGCGAAATCAACGGTCACGCAGGTGCTGCGCTGGTTTGGCTATCGTAAGACGCTGGTAGGCGTGACAGTCTTTATCGGGCTGATGATTGCGCAGTTCTCGCTGCAATCCGCCGCGCTACCCGTCTGGATGCTGATCCTGCCGCTGTTTGTGTTGGGGATGGCGATGTCGACGCAGTTCACGTCGATGAATACCATCACCCTCGCCGATCTGACCGACGAGAACGCCAGCAGCGGCAATAGCGTACTGGCGGTCACTCAGCAGCTGTCGATAAGTCTAGGCGTTGCCGTGAGTGCGGCGGTGCTGCGGTTTTATGAAGGGTTCGACGGTACGAATACCGTAGAGCAGTTCCACTATACCTTTATCACCATGGGCGCACTCACCGTGGTATCGGCGCTGGTCTTTATGCTGTTGAAACCGAAAGATGGCCGAAACCTGATTAAAGAGCGCCACAAAGAGAAGGCTAAACCGAGCCGCGTTCCATCAGAACAGGAGTAAGCTGCAGGCGTTGCTGCTGCAGCGTAGGCTGTGCCATACGGTGGATCAAGACATCGATGGCCAGCTCGCCCAGTTCATCCTTCGGCTGATGGATCGTGGTGAGCGGCGGCGTCATGTAACGGGCAAGTTCGATATCATCGTAGCCAATTATCGCCATATCGTCCGGCACGCGAAGCCCAACCTGATACAGGGCCTGGTAGGCACCAAACGCCATCGCGTCGTTACCAATAAACACCGCCTGCGGACGCGGTTCCTGGGCCAGCAGTTTCTGCATCGCCTCGAAGCCACCGTTAAATTCAAAATCGCCGGTGATACGGTAGCCGTCGGGAATGGCAAGCCCCGACCGTTCCATTGCCGAAAGATACCCTTCCAGACGCAAGCGTGCAGGGGTTTTATCCAGCGGCCCAGTAATGCAGGCGATGCGGGTATAGCCTTTATCAATAAGATGCTGCGTCGCCATATCCCCGCCCAGCAGGGAGTTATCCTGTATCAGATCGCTGGTGCCGTCGAACGGCGCCCAGTCCATCATCACCGTTGGGATAGAAGGATAGCGCTGGATGATCTCTTTCGAGGGCTGGTGCGTTTCGGTGCAAAGCAGCAGTAGCCCGTCGACGCGTTTTTGCATCAGCGTCTCCAGGTTGCGGTTCATGCGCTGCTCATCGCCTTCGGTATTGCACAGCACCAGGCTGTAGCCGCGCTCGAAGCAGCTGCGCTCGACGCCGCGCACAAGTTCAGAATAAAAAGGGTTGGTACTGGCCGTAATCAGCATCCCGATAGTACGGGTCTGGTTAAGCTTAAGGCTACGCGCCAGCGCAGACGGCGCATAGTTGAGATCTTTTACTGCGGCTTCGACTTTTTCCCGAATCGCCTCGCTGACGAAGCGATCGTTGTTTATCACGTGGGAGACCGTCGAGGTAGAAACGCCCGCCATGCGGGCGACATCTTTCATCGTAGCCAAGCGTTACCCCTGCTGACTTAGAAATTCATCAATCTCTTTACGCCACGGAACGGAAGGCTGCGCACCTTTGCGCGTCACCGCGATCGCGGCGGCGGCATGGGCAAAGCGAATCGCATCATCCATTCCCTTACCTTCCAGCAGCGCCGTCACCAGCGCACCGTTAAAGGTATCTCCCGCAGCGATGGTATCAATGGCTTTGACCTTAAAGCCCGGTACGCGACGGCCTTCACCGTTTACGCTTGCCCACACCCCACGGCTGCCGAGGGTAATGATCACCGTTCCGATGCCTTTATCGTGCAGTGCATTCGCGGCTCGCGCAGCATCATCATCATTTTCGACGCGAATGCCCGTCAGTTTTTCCGCTTCGGTTTCGTTCGGGGTGATGATGTCCACCAGCGCCAGCAGCTCGTCTGATAATACACGGGCTGGAGCCGGGTTAAGTACGACAGTGGTATGATTTTCATGAGCAATTTTCGCGGCGGCCAGCACGCTTTCAACCGGGGATTCCAGCTGCATCAGCAGGGCTTGCGCATCCGCGACGATCTCGCGCTGCGCTTCAACACGTTCAATCGTCAGCGCGGCGTTAGCACCCGCATGAATACCGATGACATTCTCACCTTCTGCGTTAACGAAAATCAGCGCCACGCCGGTTGATTCCCCTTCAACCACGCTCACCGGTGCAACATCGATGTTGTCGCTTGCCAGCTGTTTGCGTACGCGCTCGCCGGTATCGTCGTCGCCGGTACAGGCGATAAAGGCGATGTTCGCCCCGCTACGCCCGGCGGCGACGGCCTGGTTCGCGCCTTTACCGCCGAAGGCTACCTGGTACTGATTACCGGTGACGGTTTCGCCCGGCGTCGGGAAGGTTTCAAGGTTAAGAATGTGATCGGCATTGATACTGCCAAGGACGACGAGGTTGCCTGCGGTTTTCATGTATTGAGGTGTCCATCTGAGAGCGCCACCGGTGTTACCCGGTGGCGTATGCCACACTTTTCTTTATAGGGTGTCCCTCAGGCAGCCAGCGACTGCCTGAATCGCCTTTTACTGCTTGATGACCAGCTTCAGGTCAACCGGATATTTGGCCTGAACTTTTTCGCCCTTCAGCACTTTGTCGGCAGTTTCAACGCCGGTCGCGCCAATCTGCTCAGGCAGCTGAGCGATGGTCGCAGCCAGTTTGCCATCGTTTACCGCTTTTTCACCATCAGGCGTGCCGTCAAATCCGACAACCATCACATCAGATTTACCTGCAGTCTGCAGCGCACGCAGCGCGCCAAGCGCCATTTCGTCGTTCTGTGCGAACACGGCCTGCACGTCAGGGTGCGCGGTCAGCAGGTTCTGCATCACGTTCAGGCCCTTAGTACGGTCGAAGTCTGCCGGCTGGCTCGCCAGGACGTTAAATTTATGAGCAGCAACGGCCTGCTGGAAGCCTTCACCACGCTCACGCGCTGCGGAAGTCCCGGCAATGCCCTGCAGTTCGATGACTTTCGCGCCTTCACCGGCTTTCTTCGCGATGTAATCGCCCGCGATTTTGCCGCCAAGCACGTTATCAGACGCGATGTGGCTCACCACGTCGCCTTTCGTCGCCTGACGGTCCAGGGTGATCACCGGAATTTTTGCCTGATTTGCCATCTTCACGGCGTTGCCTACGGCGTCAGAATCGGTCGGGTTGATCAGCAGGATTTTGGTGCCACGGACGGTCAGATCCTGCACGTTCGCCAGCTCTTTCGCCGGGTTATTCTGAGAATCCAGAACCACCAGGTTGTAGCCCAGCTTGTCCGCTTCTTTCTGCGCGCCATCCTTCAGGGAGACGAAGAACGGGTTGTTCAGGGTTGAGACAACCAGCGCGATGGTGTCTTTCGCCATTGCGTTAGCACTTACGGTTGCGCTCAGCGCGACAGCAGAAACCAGGGTAGCCAGTTTTTTCATGTTCATATCTAAGATGTCCTGTAGTGTCGTCAGTTACTGTTTTTTGTTGTCTACCAGTACCGCCAGCAAAATCACCACTGCCTTAACGATCATCTGGTAATAGGAGGAAACACCTAACAAATTCAAACCATTATTCAGGAAACCGAGGATCAGTGCGCCGATCAACGTCCCAACAATGCGACCTTTACCGCCCGCAAGACTCGTACCGCCCAGAACCACTGCCGCAATGGCATCCAGCTCATACCCCGTGCCCGCCGTTGGCTGCGCGGAGGAGAGGCGCGCCACTTCGATGATGCCCGCCAGTGACGCCAGCAGGCCGCACAGGGAATAAACGATAATTTTGACTTTATTGACGCTGATACCGGACAGACGCGTTGCCGCTTCGTTACCGCCCAGGGCATAGATATAACGACCAAGACGGGTGTGGTGCAGCATGTACCACGCCGCCAGGAAGACGATAGCCATGATCCAGACCGGCGTCGGGATGCCCAGCGGGCGACCGATACCGAACCAGCCAAACAGATCCGCGTTATCGGTAAAGCCCGTGTTCACCGGACTGCCGTTGGTGTACACCATGGTCACACCGCGCAGGAGCAGCATCATCACCAGCGTGGCGATGAACGCCTGAACGCGGCCTTTTGCCACAATCACGCCGGTTACAGCACCAATCGCCGCGCCTGCCGCCAGGGCAGCGGCCACGGCCACCAGCGCGTTGACCTCAATGCCGACAATCGAAGCGGCGATCGCGCCGGTGAGCGCCAGCAGGGAACCGACGGACAGATCGATACCTGAGGTCAAAATCACCAGCGTCATCCCGACCGCCATTATGGCGTTCACCGACGTCTGCTGCAGAATGTTGAACAGGTTATTCACGGTGAAGAAATTCGGGCTCATGGTCGAAACAATCGCGATCAGCACCAGCAGGGCAATCAGCGATTTTTGTTCAAGCAGCCATGCCTTAGTGAAATAGCGGCGACCAGAAACAGCCTGGGTAGTCATCTTCTTACTCCTGATTCACGCGATTAAGCTTGCCCACAGCGGCAGCCATCAGAACTTCCTGGGTGGCCTGCTCGCGAGTGAATTCACCGCCGAGATGCCCTTCATGCATAACGATAATACGATCGCTCATGCCTAATACTTCTGGCATCTCGGAAGAGACCAGAATGATGCTCAGACCGTCGGCCTTGAACTGGTTAATCAGCTGATAGATCTCTTTCTTCGCGCCCACGTCCACGCCGCGGGTTGGCTCGTCGAGGATCAGCACTTTCGGGCGCGTCATCAGCCCGCGCGCAATCGCCACTTTCTGCTGATTGCCGCCGGACAACAGGCCAATCGCCTGCTCCATCGACGGGGTTTTTACGTTAAAGAGGCGGATAAAATCGCTGACGGCCTGCTGTTCGTCTTTGTGCTTCAGCGTACCGCCGCTATGGCTGAAATAGCGCAGCGCGGTCAGGGACATGTTCTCTTTTACCGACATCCCCAGCACCAGGCCGTCGCGCTTGCGGTCTTCGGATATATAGACGATGCCGTTCGCCAGGCCATCCTGCGGAGAGCGAGTGACCACTTCATGACCGTCGAGAGTGACATAACCGCTGGTGCGCGGCAGTGCGCCGTACAGCTCTTTCATCAGCTCGGTACGTCCGGCGCCCATCAGGCCCGCCACGCCCAGGATCTCGCCCTGGCGCAGGGTAAAGGTCACGTCGTTCACACCCGGTCCGCAGAGGTTGTCCACCTTCAGGCGGATCTCACCCGGCGCTTTATCCAGATGCGGATACTGATCTTCGAGCTTACGCCCCACCATCATTTCGATAAGCGAATCTTCGGTCAGCGTCGCCACTTCGCGCTCGGCAATAAACTGCCCGTCGCGGAAGACGGTGACGTCATCGCAGATTTCGAAGATCTCTTTCATGCGGTGAGAGATATAGACAATCCCGCGCCCCTGCGACTTCAGCTCACGGATCACGCGGAACAGGGATTCGGTTTCGGTATCGGTCAGGGCGTCGGTCGGTTCATCCATAATGATGACCTTCGACTCAAAGCTCAGCACCTTCGCGATTTCCACCATCTGCTGATCGCCAATGGAGAGATCGCCCACCAGGCGGTCGCTCTTAAAGCGCAGGTTCAGCTTCGCCAGCAGCTTGTCTGCTTCGGCATACATGGTTTTCCAGTCGATTTTTCCGAACCGGTTTACAAACTCGCGGCCGAGGAAGATGTTTTCCGCAATGGTGAGCTGCGGGATGAGGTTCAGCTCCTGGTGAATAATACCGATGCCCGCTTCCTGAGAGGATTTCGGGCCGATGAAGGTGGTCTCTTTTCCCAGCCAGACGAGTGAACCGGCATCGCGTTGGTAGATACCGGTCAGCACTTTCATCATGGTGGATTTGCCGGCACCGTTTTCGCCCACCAGCGCCATCACGCGCCCGGCGTAGACGTTCAGTGCCGCACCGGAGAGGGCTTTTACGCCCGGGAACGACTTATCGATCCCTTTGAGTTGCAGTAATGCGTCCATGATGGCCTCAGAAGGTGACGCCAGCACAGAGAATGATATTCGCATACGGGGAACACTCCCCGCTGCGAATCACCGCCTGACTGTCTGCGGTTTGTTGTTTGAACTGTTCGTGCGTCGTGTAACGAATTTCTATGGTGTTTCCCTGGTGTTGCTGCAGTTGCTCAATGTGGCTGAGCAACGTTTCGTGGAGTTGCGGATTATGTTGTTTGATTTCCGCCGCGAGAATGACCGCCTCAACCTGCATCTCCGCCGTCACCACGTCCAGTACCTGCATAAACGAAGGAACACCCTGCGTTAACGCCATATCGATACGGGCTGTGCTGCGCGGAACCGGTAAGCCAGCATCGCAAACCACCAGCGTATCGGTATGCCCAAGACGGGAAATAACCGATGAGATTTCTGAGTTGAGAACCGTGCCTTTCTTCATTTTATTGCTCCACTAGCGAAACGTTTCGCTAAAAGTAGTTTAGACGCAAGAGTGTTCAGAAAACCATCATGACGTAACGGAATTGTGATCGACGTCGAAACGTTTCGCTAAGTGAAATGGAGCGGAGGTAAATGCAAAACGGTAACCCCAAGGTTACCGTTTTTTATGTTTGCGCCCTCTCCCTGTGGGAGAGGGTCGGGGTGAGGGCATCAGCCCGCACAAAGACTTAAATCTCAACCTGCGTCCCCAGCTCAATCACGCGGTTAGGCGGGATCTCAAACTGGTCAGGCGCGCGCAGGGCGTTGCGCTGCAGGATAAGGTAAAGCTTGCCGCGCAGGCGCAGATACCACGGACGTTTGCCGATGATCAGCGACTCGTGAGACATAAAGAACGACGTCTCCATCATGCGGCAGCTCAGCCCTTCCAGACCGCAGCGGTGGAATACCTCTTCCACGTTCGGCGTTTCGCGCCAGCCGTAGCTTGCCACCACGCGCCAGAAGGTCGGCGACAGTTGCTCAATCTGCACGCGACGCACGTTATGAACGTATGGCGCATCTTCGGTACGTAGCGTCAGGAGGATCACGCGCTCGTGCAGCACTTTGTTGTGCTTGAGGTTGTGCATCAGCGCAAACGGGATTACGTTCAGCGCACGGGACATATACACCGCCGTACCGGGCACGCGCACCGGCGGGGATTTCTCCAGCGAGGCGATCATCGCCTCCAGAGAGTTGCCGTGCTCGTGCATGCGACGCAGCAGGCGAAAGCGCTCGCTTTTCCACGTCGTCATCACGATGAACATGACCAGGCCCAGCGTCAGCGGCAGCCAGCCGCCGGAGACAATCTTGTCGAGGTTGGCGGAGAACAGCGGCACGTCGATACACAGGAAGCCCACCAGAATCAGCCCTACGAGCAACTTATTCCAGTGCCAGTTCCGGTATGCCACCGTGGTGGAGAGGATCGTCGTCAGCACCATCGTTCCCGTCACGGCAATACCGTACGCCGCGGCCAGGTTGCTGGAGTGTTCGAAGCTGACGATAACAATCACGACCGCAAAATAGAGCAGCCAGTTAATGAAAGGTATGTAGATCTGGCCGGATTCCATTTCAGACGTATGGATAATGCGCATCGGCGAGAGATAGCCCAGACGCACAGCCTGACGGGTCAGGGAGAAGACGCCGGAAATCACCGCCTGAGACGCAATCACCGTCGCCAGCGTGGCGAGGATCAGCATCGGGACCAGCGCCCAGTCGGGGGCCAGCAGGAAGAACGGGTTTTTAATCGCTTCAGGGTGTTCAAGCAGCAGCGCCCCCTGGCCGAAGTAGTTCAGCACCAGCGATGGCAAAACCACGGTAAACCACGCCACGCGGATAGGCAGTTTCCCGAAGTGGCCCATATCGGCATACAGTGCTTCAACGCCGGTAATGGAGAGCACGACCGCACCCAGCGCCACGAACGACACCATTTTGTATTCGAGGAAGAAATGCACCGCCCACATAGGGTTCAGCGCATGCAGCACGTCGGGGTTAGCGATAATGCTGCGCAAACCGAGCGCGGCCAGGATCAGGAACCAGGCCAGCATAATCGGCGCAAAGAGCTTACCCACCAGCCCTGTGCCGTGCTTTTGAATAGCAAACAGCAGCGTCAGCACGATTATCGCAAGCGGCACAACCCAGGTATCAAGCTGCGGTGCGATAATCTCAAGCCCTTCTATCGCCGACATGACCGAAATCGCCGGCGTAATGACCACTTCCCCATAGAAGAAGCTGCCGCCAATCAGGCCGATAATGACCAGCACCGACGTCATTCTGGCGGACGTATTGCGCCCGGCAAGCGACATCAGCGTCAGGATCCCACCTTCACCCGCGTTATCTGCGCGCATAACGAAGGAGAGATATTTAACAGAAACTACCAGGATCAGCAGCCAGAAGATGAGGGACAGAAAGCCGAATACGGCATCACGTTCAACACCAAAACCAAACTGACCGGACAGACATTCACGAAGCGTATAGAGCGGGCTGGTGCCGATATCACCATAGACAACCCCGATCGCCGCAAGCGTTATTGCGGGTAATGATTGCTTTTTATCAGTGCTCATAGACTAGTCTTTTCGTTTAAATAACAAATGTGTGCTTAGTCCCTTGGCCCACAAAAAGCGCACAGTATGCACGATTCATTGCAAAATCGTACCCCTAAATGCAACCGCGTTAATGTAGCGCAAAGAAAATTGCGCCGCACTTCAGTCTATTACCAGGCCAGACTGAAACGTCTATACTCGCTTCAATTGGCCGCCGCGACGGCGAAAGGATGCAAAACTATTATGGCTCACTCACATTTATTAGCAGAAAGAATTTCCCGCCTCAGCAGCGCGCTGGAGAAAGGCCTTTACGAGCGTAGCCACGCCATTCGCCTCTGTTTGCTGGCAGCGTTAAGCGGTGAAAGCGTGTTCTTGCTGGGCCCGCCCGGTATCGCCAAAAGCCTGATTGCCCGTCGGCTGAAGTTTGCCTTTCAAAACGCGCGCGCGTTTGAATACCTGATGACGCGCTTCTCCACGCCCGAGGAAGTTTTTGGCCCGCTCTCCATTCAGGCGCTAAAGGATGAGGGGCGCTATGAACGTTTGACCGCAGGATATCTCCCTGAAGCAGAGATAGTTTTTCTCGATGAAATCTGGAAAGCCGGTCCGGCGATCCTGAATACCCTGCTGACGGCGATTAACGAACGTCGTTTCCGCAACGGCGCCAGCGAAGAGAAAATCCCGATGCGCCTGCTGGTGGCCGCCTCAAACGAACTGCCCGAAGCCGACAGCAGCCTGGAAGCCCTCTACGACCGCATGCTGATCCGCCTGTGGCTGGACAAAGTGCAGGACAAGTCCAACTTCCGCTCCATGCTGGTGAGCCAGCAGGATGAAAATGAAAATCCGGTCTCCGCTTCGCTGCAGGTGACGGATGAGGAGTATGACCAGTGGCAGCAGGACATCGGCAAAATCAAACTGCCCGATGCCGTATTTGAGCTGATCTTTATGCTGCGCCAGCAGCTCGATTTACTGCCTTCTGCGCCTTACGTTTCCGACCGTCGCTGGAAAAAAGCCATTCGCCTGCTGCAGGCCAGCGCGCTGTTCAGTGGACGTGATGCCGTCGCGCCAATCGATCTGATCCTGCTGAAAGACTGCCTCTGGCACGATGCTGAAGGCATGAACCTGATGCAGCAGCAGCTTGAAGTATTGATGACCGGGCACGCCTGGGGCCAGCAGTCGATGCTCAACCAGCTGGGCGCAATTGCCCAACGGCGCATTCAGCTCCAGCAGCAGCAAAGCGATAAAACGGCCCTGAAGGTGACCCGCCTTGGCGGCATGTTCTCGCGTAAGCCGCACTATGAATTGCCTGCCGAACTGACCGGCGCAACGCTAACACTGCTGCTTCAGCAGCCGCTTAAACTTCACGACATGCAGGTGGTTCACGTTACGATAGAGCGCGACGCGCTGGCGCAGTGGCTCGATAAAAGCGGTGAGATCCGCGGCAAGCTCAACGGCATCGGTTTTGCCCAGCCGCTGAATATGGAGGTGGACAGCAGCCAGCATCTGGTGATCCGCGACGTCAGCCTGCAGGGATCGCGTCTGGCGCTGCCGGGCGCCGCTTCCGATAGCGTGCCGGAAGAGATCAAGCAGCAGCTTGAAGCGCTTGATACCGAATGGCACCAGCAGCACACCCGCTTCAGCGAGCAGCAAAAATGCCTCTTTATTCATAGCGACTGGTTAGGCCGCATCGAAGCCAGCCTGCAGGACGTCAGCGCGCAGATCAAACAGGCGCGTCAATGCTAACGCTGGACACGCTCAACGTCATGCTGGCGGTCAGCGAGGAAGGGCTGATCGAAGAGGTGGTCATTACCCTTCTGGCATCCCCCCAGCTGGCGGCCTTCTTTGAAAAATTCCCAAAGCTCAAAAAGGCGATGACCGACGATCTCCCGCGCTGGCGCGATAGCCTGCGTCAGCGGTTTAAGGAGACGGAAGTCCCGCCAGAGCTGACGGAGGAAGTCGCCAGCTATCAGCAGTGCCAGCGGCTGTCGACACCGCAGTTTATCGTCCAGCTACCGCAAACCCTTACGCTGCTTGATAAAGTACATTCTCCGTTTGCAAGCCAGGCCCGCGCGCTGGTCACGGATAACGCCACCTTTACTCCGGCGCTGCATACCCTGTTTTTACAGCGCTGGCGGCTGAGCCTTGTTGTCCAGGCCACGACGCTGAACCAGCAGCTGCTGGATGAAGAGCGCGAACAGCTGCTCAGCGAAGTTCAGGAGCGTATGACGCTGAGCGGTCAGCTTGAAGAGGTGCTGGTAGAAAATGAAAACGCCGCCGGGCGTCTCTGGGACATGAGCGCCGGACAGCTGAAGCGCGGCGATTACCAGCTGATCGTGAAGTACGGCGACTTTCTGACCCAGCAGCCGGAGCTGATGAAGCTTGCGGAACAGCTGGGCCGCTCGCGGGAGGCAAAATCTGTCCCAAAGAAAGATGCGCCGATGGAAACCTTCCGTACCCTGGTACGCGAACCGGCCACCGTGCCGGAGCAGGTCGATGGCTTGCAGCAAAGCGATGACATCCTGCGCCTGCTGCCCACCGAGCTAAGCACGCTGGGGATGACCGAGCTGGAGTATGAGTTTTATCGTCGGCTGGTGGAGAAACAGCTCCTTACCTACCGGCTGCACGGCGAATCCTGGCGTGAGAAGCTTAGCCAGCGCCCGGTCATCCATCAGGACTTTGATGAACAGCCGCGCGGGCCATTCATTGTCTGTGTTGATACCTCTGGCTCGATGGGCGGTTTCAACGAGCAGTGTGCGAAGGCGTTCTGCCTGGCCCTGATGCGCGTGGCGCTCGCCGATCGCCGTCGCTGTTTCATCATGCTCTTTTCCAGCGAAGTGGTGGGCTATGAGCTGACGAACCAGCAGGGGATTGAGCAGGCGATCCGCTTTTTGAGCCAGCGTTTTCGCGGCGGTACCGATCTGGCCAGCTGCTTTCGCAGCATCGTCGAACGTATGCAGGGCGGGGACTGGTACGACGCCGACGCGGTGGTGATTTCCGATTTTATCGCCCAGCGGCTGCCGGATGACGTGGTGAATAAAGTGAAGGAGTTACAGCGGGTACACCAGCACCGCTTTCATGCCGTGGCGATGTCGGCACATGGAAAACCCGGCATCATGCGCATCTTCGATCATATCTGGCGCTTTGATACCGGGCTGCGTAGCCGCCTGCTCAGACGCTGGCGGCGCTAATTAAAGAAGGGAACCGACGCTCTCACGAACCTGCTGCGGCCAGACGCCACACTGCACCTGACCAATGTGAGAGAGCTGCAGAAGAAGCATGGTCAGACGAGACTGGCCAATACCGCCGCCGATGGTCTGCGGCATTTCACCGCGCAGCAGCGCCTGGTGCCACTCGAGTTTGAGACGATCTTCATCACCGGTTACCGCCAGCTGACGCTTAAGCGCATCGGCATCCACGCGGATCCCCATAGAAGAGAGTTCGAACGCATCTTCCAGAATCGGGTTCCAGACCAGGATATCACCGTTCAGCCCGGCAAATTCGCTCTCACCCGAGGTGCTCCAGTCGTCATAATCCGGGGCACGCACGTCGTGGCGCTTACCGTCAGACAGCTTGCCGCCGATCCCAATCAGGAACACGGCGCCCAGCTCTTTGGCAATCGCACGCTCGCGGCCTTTGGCATCCAGTTCCGGGAAGCGGCTCAGCAGCTCCTGGCTGTGAACAAAGTGGATCGATTCCGGCAGGAACGGTGCCAGACCAAACTCTTTGCTCACTGCCGCTTCGGTCGCTTTGATCCCGGCGTAGATCGCCTCAACGGTGGATTTCAGCGTACCGATATGACGTTCGCCATCACCCATCACGCGCTCCCAGTCCCACTGGTCAACGTAGACAGAGTGAATGGCGGTCAGACGGTCTTCATCGGGGCGAAGGGCTTTCATGTGCGTGTAGAGCCCTTCGCCCGCGCTGAAGTCGTGTTGTCCCAGGGTTTGACGCTTCCACTTCGCAAGGGAATGAACCACTTCGAACTGGGCGTCTGGCAGTGTCTTCACTTTCACCTGTACCGCTTTTTCGCATCCAGACAGGTTATCCTGCGTCCCGTCGCCCACGCGGCTGAGAATCGGTGCCTGAACTTCTATCAGCCCAAGCTTCTCTTCCAGCTGGCGTGAAAAATGGGATTTAACGAAGCTGATCTGGCGTTGTTTTGCGATGTAAGCGGTTTTCATTATTTATACTCCTGCGTCCTGTTGGTATTGATTAAGCAACAGAAATGGCACTCAATTCAATAATCAAACAACAAAAAGCCTCCTTCACTTTTGATTCGATAAAATAAGGCGCTAGAATAGAGAGATTCACTAATCTTCATAAGAAAAACCTATGGAAAATTATCAGATCGACAATCTGGACCGCGGCATTCTGGAAGCGTTAATGGCCAATGCGCGCACCGCCTACGCCGAACTGGCGAAACAGTTTGGCGTCAGCCCGGGAACCATCCACGTGCGCGTAGAAAAGATGAAGCAGGCGGGGATCATCACCGGCGCACATATCGATGTCAGCCCAAAACAGCTGGGTTATGACGTGTGCTGCTTTATCGGCATTATTCTTAAAAGCGCGAAAGACTATCCTTCCGCACTGGAAAAACTTAACGCGCTGGACGAGGTCACCGAGGCGTATTACACCACCGGCCACTACAGCATCTTTATTAAGGTAATGTGCCGATCTATCGATGCCCTTCAGCAGGTACTTATCAACAAGATCCAAACAATCGATGAAATTCAGTCCACCGAGACCCTGATCTCCCTGCAAAACCCGATCATGCGCACCATCCGCCCGTGATCGGGCAATTTCATTCCCACATTTTCCACAGGTAGATCCCAGCTCGTTCACAGCGTACAATGGCCGCCTCTTTATCTGAGCGAGCGATCAATGGCGGACATTACCCTTATCAGCGGCAGCACTCTTGGCGGTGCGGAATACGTAGCGGAACATCTGGCTGAGAAGCTGGAAGACGCGGGCTTTTCTACAGAAACCCTGCACGGACCGTTACTTGAAGATCTCCCGTCTGACGGGGTCTGGCTGCTGATCACCTCCACGCACGGTGCGGGCGATCTTCCGGATAACCTGCAACCTTTATATGACGAACTGCAGGAACAACAGCCGGATCTGTCAAACGTCCGTTTTGGTGCGGTGGGGATCGGCAGTCGTGAATATGACACCTTCTGCGGTGCAATAGAGAAAGTCGAAGCCGCTGTTACCGCCTGTGGGGCAAAACAGCTGGGTGAAACGCTCAAGATCAACATCCTCGATCATGACATTCCGGAAGATCCAGCCGAGATCTGGCTAGCAGATTGGAAAAATTTACTCAAAAACGCTTAAAGATCGCGCAAACAGATGTGGATAACTCTGGTTAAAAGCTCGTATTAACCCGTAGTTATCCAAAGAACAACTCTGTAGTCGTTTTTGGCCTGTGTATAAAGTGCCATTTTGATCCCAGCTTATACGGCCCAGGATCACCGATCACTCACAGCAAACGATCCTTTCTAACCGCATGATCTTATTTGCGAGATCGGACTTATCCACAAAGGTTCGCGATCCTAATAAGAGATCACAATAGAACAGATCTCTAAATAAAAAGATCTTCTTTTTAATAGCCCTGGATCCCAATGCTTTCTCGAAAGACTAAAGTTGAGTAGAATCCACGGCCCGGGCTTCAATCCATTTTCATACCGCTTTACGCGAGGCAGACCACCATGTTTTATCAGGATCCTTTCGACGTCATCATCATTGGCGGGGGTCACGCAGGCACTGAGGCCGCAATGGCCGCAGCGCGTATGGGTCAGCAGACCCTGCTTTTGACACACAATATCGACACGCTGGGACAAATGTCCTGTAATCCGGCGATTGGCGGCATTGGGAAAGGACACCTGGTAAAAGAAGTGGATGCGCTTGGCGGCCTGATGGCGAAGGCGATCGATCGTGCAGGCATTCAGTTTAGGATACTAAACGCGAGCAAAGGTCCTGCCGTTCGGGCCACCCGCGCTCAGGCAGATCGCGTGCTATACCGTCAGGCGGTGCGCACCGCACTGGAGAACCAGCCGAACCTGATGATCTTCCAGCAGGCGGTGGAAGATCTTATCGTCGAGAACGATCGCGTTGTGGGCGCTGTGACCCAGATGGGCCTCAAGTTCCGCGCAAAATCGGTTGTGTTGACCGTGGGGACATTCCTGGACGGTAAAATTCATATCGGGCTGGACAACTACAGCGGTGGCCGTGCTGGCGATCCGCCGTCGATCCCCCTGTCTCGCCGTCTGCGTGAACTGCCGCTGCGCGTAAGCCGCCTCAAAACCGGTACGCCGCCGCGTATTGATGCGCGTACCATTGATTTCAGCGTACTGGCACAGCAGCACGGTGATAACCCGATGCCGGTCTTCTCGTTCATGGGCAACGTGGATCACCATCCCCAGCAAGTCCCGTGCTATATCACGTACACCAATGAAAAAACCCATGACGTGATCCGCAATAACCTCGATCGGAGCCCAATGTATGCCGGCGTGATCGAAGGGATCGGCCCGCGCTACTGCCCGTCGATCGAAGACAAAGTTATGCGTTTTGCCGATCGTAACCAGCACCAGATCTTCCTGGAGCCGGAAGGGCTGACGTCCAACGAAATTTACCCGAACGGCATCTCCACCAGCCTGCCGTTCGACGTGCAGATGCAAATTGTTCGCTCAATGCAGGGCATGGAGAACGCAAGAATCGTGCGTCCCGGCTACGCTATTGAGTACGATTTCTTCGATCCGCGTGACCTGAAGCCGACGCTGGAAAGCAAATTTATCCAGGGTCTGTTCTTCGCAGGCCAGATTAACGGTACCACTGGCTACGAAGAAGCCGCCGCGCAGGGCCTGCTTGCGGGTCTTAATGCCGCGCGCTTCTCTGCTGAGAAAGAGGGCTGGGCGCCGGGCCGTTCCCAGGCTTATCTGGGCGTGCTGGTTGACGATCTCTGCACCCTGGGCACCAAAGAGCCGTACCGCATGTTTACCTCGCGCGCGGAATATCGCCTGATGCTGCGCGAAGATAACGCCGACCTGCGTCTGACCGAAATGGGCCGCGAGCTGGGTCTGGTGGATGACGAACGCTGGGCGCGCTTCAACGAGAAGCTGGAGCGCATTGAGCAGGAACGCCAGCGTCTGAAAACGACGTGGGTGAATCCACAGGCGGAGACCGCTGCCGAAGTAAACGCTCACTTAACAGCGCCGCTGTCGCGCGAAGCCAGCGGTGAAGATCTGCTGCGTCGCCCTGAAGTGACCTATGAGAACCTGGTGAAACTGACCGCGTTCGCGCCGGGACTGGAAGACGCTGAAGCGGCAGAGCAGGTTGAGATCCAGGTGAAGTACGAAGGTTACATCGCGCGTCAGCAGGATGAGATCGAAAAACAGCAGCGCAACGAAAACACGCTGCTGCCGGAAATGCTGGACTACCGCCAGGTAACGGGCCTTTCCAACGAAGTGATCGCTAAGCTGAACGATCACAAACCTGTGTCGATCGGCCAGGCTTCCCGTATCTCTGGCGTCACACCGGCCGCGATTTCGATTCTTCTGGTGTGGTTGAAAAAGCAAGGTATGCTGCGCCGCAGCGCGTAGTCTCTTGAACATTGCTTTTTGGCGGGTGGCGCTTCGCTTGCCCGCCCTACTTATTCGTAGGCCCGGTAAGCGACAGCGCCACCGGGCGAAAAATCGCTAAACAGGTATTCACCGTGCTCAATAAACTTTCTCGTCTGCTGGATCAGGCAGGTATTTCGCTCACCGATCGCCAGAAAAATCAGCTGGTGGCCTATGTCGATATGCTGAACAAATGGAACAAAGCGTACAACCTGACCTCCGTACGCGACCCCAACGAGATGCTGGTTCGCCATATCCTCGACAGCATTGTGGTTGCGCCCTGGCTGAAAGGTGAACGCTTTATCGATGTGGGTACTGGCCCTGGCCTGCCGGGAATTCCGCTGTCTATTGTCCGCCCCGAGAGCCATTTCACGCTGCTCGACAGCCTTGGCAAGCGCGTGCGCTTTTTGCGTCAGGTACAGCATGAACTGAAGCTTGAGAACATCACGCCTGTGCAGAGCAGGGTAGAAGCGTTTCCGGCGGAGCCACCGTTTGACGGCGTTATCAGCCGTGCATTTGCCTCACTGAACGACATGGTGAGCTGGTGCAAACATCTGCCTGCTGAAAATGGCCGTTTCTATGCGCTGAAAGGGCTGCTGCCTGGAGAGGAAATTGACCAGCTTCCGGCCGGCTTTGCCGTCGAATCCATTGAGAAATTACAGATTCCTCAACTCGATGGCGAACGGCATCTGGTGATAATTAAGCCAAACAATTTTTAAAAATATAATAAAAATTGTGGAATTTGTGCTGTTCTCATCGTGTTAAAAAACAGCACATCTAAAGGGATTTTACTGGCGCTAATTTAACCTCGTTGTTACTAAGGATTTTCTTACGGTTAACCTCGTCACTATTGTTCACCGTGAAGATAGTCAACTACGAAAATATCAGTCTGCTAAAAGTGGGTCGTGGCAACGAGAATGGAATGTTAAATATTTATTAAGAATGTCAATAAAAGGTTTTTGTTGTATACAGGGCTGTTTTGAAAATAGTTACGATATTTTGTCTTTAATTTCATAAAGATGAAATAAAGCGATTTACGTCTTTGATAAATACGACCTTATCGTAAATGTGTATTTTGTGATCTCGTGCACGCTTTATCACCAACGTTTTCGCGCTGTTTGCAGTTTTGTCCGAAGGTCGACACTTTAGCCAAAAGTTAAAAAATAGCGCCGGGGAAAAATATTTAAACATTTATTCACCTTTTCGCTACTTAATGTTTGAAATCACGGGTACGCACCGTATAATTTGTCCGCTTTTTGATGCTTGACTCCGAGCCTTAAAGGACGTTTTATACGACACGCGGCATACCTCGAAGGGAGCAGGAGTAAAAACGTGATGTCTGTGTCGCTCTTGAGTAGAAACGTTGCTCGTAAGCTTCTGTTCATTCAGTTTCTGGCTGTGATAGCAAGTGGACTGCTGTTTAGCCTCAAAGACCCCTTCTGGGGCATCTCCGCCGTGTGCGGGGGTTTGGCGGTGGTTCTGCCAAACGTGTTGTTTATGATTTTTGCCTGGCGTCATCAGGCGCATACACCCGCCAAAGGCCGCGTGGCCTGGTCCTTCGCTCTCGGCGAAGTGTGTAAGGTGTTGCTGACCTTTGCTTTACTGGTGATGGCGCTGGCGGTTTTGAAAGTGGTATTCATGCCGCTGATAGCAACGTGGGTTTTGGTGCTGGTGGTACAAGTTCTGGCTCCAGCTGTAATCAATAACAAAGGGTAAAAGGCATCATGGCTTCAGAAAATATGACGCCGCAGGATTACATAGGTCACCATCTGAATAACCTTCAGCTGGACCTGCGTACATTCTCGCTGGTGGATCCGCATAACCCCCCGGCCACCTTCTGGACGATCAACATCGACTCCATGTTCTTCTCGGTGGTTTTGGGTCTTCTGTTCCTGGCCATGTTCCGCGGTGTTGCTAAACGAGCGACCAGCGGTGTTCCAGGGAAATTCCAGACGTTCGTTGAGATGATCATCGGCTTCGTCCATGGCAGCGTGAAAGACATGTACCATGGCAAGAGCAAGCTGATTGCTCCGCTGGCCCTGACCGTGTTCGTTTGGGTCTTCCTGATGAACCTGATGGACCTGCTGCCAATTGACCTTCTGCCGTTTATCGGCGAGCACATCTTCGGCCTGCCTGCACTGCGTGTTGTACCGTCTGCGGACGTGAACATCACCCTGTCGATGGCGCTGGGCGTGTTTATCCTGATTCTTTTCTACAGCATCAAAATGAAAGGCGTAAGCGGCTTTGTGAAAGAGCTTACCTTGCAGCCGTTCAACCACTGGGCGTTTATTCCGGTCAACCTGATCCTGGAAGGCGTTAGCCTGCTGTCTAAACCTGTTTCACTGGGTCTGCGACTGTTCGGCAACATGTATGCGGGTGAGCTGATTTTCATTCTGATCGCGGGTCTTCTGCCGTGGTGGTCACAGTGGATTCTTAATGTGCCTTGGGCCATTTTCCACATCCTGATCATTACGCTGCAAGCCTTTATCTTCATGGTTCTGACGATCGTCTATCTGTCGATGGCGTCTGAAGAGCACTGATTTTTTTACCAACACTACTACGTTTTAATTGAAACAAACTGGAGACTGTCATGGAAAACCTGAATATGGATCTGCTGTACATGGCTGCCGCTGTGATGATGGGTCTGGCGGCTATCGGTGCTGCGATCGGTATCGGCATCCTCGGGGGCAAATTCCTGGAAGGCGCAGCGCGTCAACCTGATCTGATTCCTCTGCTGCGTACTCAGTTCTTTATCGTTATGGGTCTGGTGGATGCAATCCCAATGATCGCTGTAGGTCTGGGTCTGTACGTGATGTTTGCTGTCGCGTAGTAGTAGTTTTAAAACCCCAAGCCACAGAAATTTAAGAGGTATTGTGCTGTGAACATGAACGCAACAATCCTCGGCCAGGCCATCGCGTTTATTCTCTTTGTCTGGTTCTGCATGAAGTATGTATGGCCGCCTTTAATGGCTGCCATCGAAAAACGTCAGAAAGAAATTGCTGACGGTCTGGCTTCTGCAGAACGCGCCAAGAAAGATTTGGACCTTGCACAGGCCAACGCGACAGACCAGCTGAAAAAAGCCAAAGCGGAAGCTCAGGTAATCATTGAACAGGCTAACAAACGCCGTTCTCAGATCCTGGACGAAGCCAAAGCGGAAGCAGAACAGGAACGTACTAAGATCGTGACACAAGCTCAGGCTGAAATTGATGCCGAGCGTAAACGTGCTCGTGAAGAACTGCGTAAGCAGGTTGCGATTCTGGCTGTTGCTGGCGCCGAGAAGATCATCGAACGTTCCGTGGATGAAGCTGCTAACAGCGACATCGTGGACAAACTTGTCGCTGAACTGTAAGGAGGGAGGGGCTGATGTCTGAATTTGTTACGGTAGCTCGCCCCTACGCCAAAGCAGCTTTTGACTTTGCTGTCGAACACCAAAATGTCGATCGCTGGCAGGATATGCTGGCGTTTGCCGCTGAGGTGACGAAAAACGAACAAATGGCCGAGTTGCTGTCTGGTGCATTAGCGCCTGATACCCTCGCCGCGTCGTTTATCGCCGTGTGCGGAGAGCAACTGGATGCCAACGGCCAGAACCTGATTAAGGTGATGGCTGAGAATGGTCGTCTCCGTGTGCTCCCGGATGTTCTCGAGCAGTTTGAGCACTTACGTGCGCTGAGTGAAGCTACTGCCGAAGTCGAAGTGACTTCTGCGACTGAACTGAGTACTGAACAGCTTGCGAAAATCACCGCCGCGATGGAAAAACGTCTGTCACGCAAAGTTAAGCTGAATTGCAAAATCGATAAGTCTGTAATGGCAGGCGTAATCATCCGCTCGGGTGATATGGTCATTGATGGCAGCGTACGCGGCCGTCTTGAACGCCTTGCAGACGTCTTGCAGTCTTAAGGGGACTGGAGCATGCAACTGAATTCCACCGAAATCAGCGAACTGATCAAGCAGCGCATTGCTCAGTTCAATGTTGTGAGTGAAGCTCACAACGAAGGTACTATTGTTTCTGTAAGTGACGGTGTTATCCGCATTCACGGCCTGGCCGATTGTATGCAGGGTGAGATGATTTCCCTGCCGGGTAACCGTTACGCTATCGCACTGAACCTGGAGCGCGACTCCGTAGGTGCAGTTGTGATGGGTCCATACGCTGACCTCGCCGAAGGCATGAAGGTTAAGTGTACTGGCCGTATTCTGGAAGTGCCGGTTGGCCGTGGCCTGCTGGGTCGCGTTGTTAACACCCTGGGTGCGCCAATCGACGGTAAAGGTCCGGTTGAGCACGATGGCTTCTCTCCAATTGAAGTTATCGCACCAGGCGTTATCGACCGTCAGTCCGTTGATCAGCCTGTTCAGACGGGCTATAAGTCCGTTGACGCCATGATCCCAATCGGTCGTGGTCAGCGTGAACTGATCATCGGTGACCGTCAGACCGGTAAAACCGCGATGGCAATCGACGCCATCATCAACCAGCGTGACTCCGGCATCAAATGCGTGTACGTGGCTATCGGCCAGAAAGCGTCCACCATTTCCAACGTGGTTCGTAAACTGGAAGAGCACGGCGCGCTGGCTAACACCATCGTTGTTGTGGCAACCGCGTCTGAATCTGCTGCACTGCAATACCTGGCGCCATACGCCGGTTGCGCAATGGGCGAATACTTCCGTGACCGCGGTGAAGATGCACTGATCGTATACGATGACCTGTCTAAACAGGCTGTTGCTTATCGTCAGGTTTCCCTGCTGCTCCGTCGTCCACCTGGACGTGAAGCATTCCCGGGCGACGTATTCTACCTCCACTCTCGTCTGCTGGAGCGTGCATCCCGCGTTAACGCGGAATACGTCGAGAACTTCACCAAAGGTGAAGTGAAGGGTAAAACAGGTTCTCTGACCGCTCTGCCGATCATTGAAACCCAGGCGGGTGACGTTTCTGCGTTCGTTCCGACCAACGTAATCTCTATTACCGATGGTCAGATCTTCCTGGAAACCAACCTGTTTAACTCCGGTATTCGTCCGGCGGTTAACCCGGGTATCTCCGTATCCCGTGTTGGTGGTGCTGCTCAGACCAAGATCATCAAGAAACTGTCCGGTGGTATCCGTACCGCGCTGGCACAGTATCGTGAACTGGCTGCGTTCTCTCAGTTCGCATCCGATCTGGACGAAGCAACCCGTAAACAGCTGAGCCACGGTCAGAAAGTGACCGAGCTGCTGAAGCAGAAACAGTACGCTCCAATGTCTGTTGCTCAGCAGGGCCTGGTACTGTTCGCGGCTGAACGCGGTTACCTCGAAGATGTGGAACTGGCGAAAATCGGTAGCTTCGAAGCCGCTCTGCTGGCTTATGTCGACCGTGATCACGCTCCGCTGATGCAAGAGATCAACCAGACCGGTGGCTATAACGATGAAATCGAAGGCAAGCTGAAAGCTATCCTCGATTCCTTCAAAGCAACCCAGTCCTGGTAATCGTCCGGCGGCTTGTCTCACGACAGGCCGCCTGGCATTGAGGAGAAGCTCATGGCCGGCGCAAAAGAGATACGTAGTAAGATCGCAAGCGTCCAGAACACGCAAAAGATCACTAAAGCGATGGAGATGGTCGCCGCTTCCAAAATGCGTAAATCGCAGGATCGCATGGCGGCCAGCCGTCCTTATGCAGATACCATGCGCAAAGTGATTGGTCACCTTGCGAACGGTAATCTGGAATATAAGCACCCTTACCTGGAAGAACGCGACGTTAAGCGCGTGGGCTACCTGGTGGTGTCGACCGACCGTGGTCTGTGCGGCGGCTTGAACATTAACCTGTTCAAAAAACTGCTGGGGGATATGAAAGCATGGTCCGAGAAAGGCGTTCAGTGCGATATCGCAATGATCGGCTCGAAGGGCGTATCTTTCTTTAACTCCGTGGGTGGCAATATTGTTGCCCAGGTGACCGGTATGGGTGATAACCCGTCCCTGTCCGAACTGATCGGTCCGGTTAAAGTGATGTTGCAGGCCTACGATGAAGGCCGTCTGGACAGACTGTACGTTGTCAGCAACAAATTTATTAACACGATGTCTCAGGTTCCAACCATCACTCAGATGCTGCCGTTACCGGCTTCAGAAGATGATGAGTTGAAGCAAAAAGCCTGGGATTACCTGTATGAACCTGATCCGAAACCGCTGCTGGATACCCTGCTGCGTCGTTACGTTGAATCACAGGTTTATCAGGGCGTAGTTGAAAACCTGGCCAGCGAGCAGGCCGCACGTATGGTGGCGATGAAAGCCGCGACCGACAATGGCGGCAGCCTGATTAAAGAGCTGCAGTTGGTATACAACAAAGCTCGTCAGGCCAGCATTACTCAGGAACTCACCGAGATCGTCGGTGGTGCATCCGCGGTATAACCAGGTTAATTCGTAGAGGATTCAAGATGGCTACTGGAAAAATTGTCCAGGTAATCGGCGCCGTGGTTGACGTCGAGTTCCCTCAGGATGCCGTACCGCGCGTGTACGATGCTCTTGAGGTACAGAATGGTAACGAGAGCCTGGTGCTGGAAGTTCAGCAGCAGCTCGGTGGTGGTATCGTGCGTACCATCGCAATGGGTTCTTCCGACGGTCTGCGTCGTGGTCTGGAAGTTAAAGACCTTGAGCACCCGATCGAAGTCCCGGTAGGTAAAGCAACACTGGGTCGTATCATGAACGTATTGGGTCAACCAATCGACATGAAAGGCGACATCGGTGAAGAAGAGCGTTGGGCTATCCACCGCGCAGCACCTTCCTACGAAGAGCTGTCAAGCTCTCAGGAACTGCTGGAAACCGGCATCAAAGTTATCGACCTGATGTGTCCGTTTGCGAAGGGCGGTAAAGTTGGTCTGTTCGGTGGTGCGGGTGTAGGTAAAACCGTAAACATGATGGAGCTGATCCGTAACATCGCGATCGAGCACTCCGGTTACTCCGTGTTTGCGGGCGTAGGTGAACGTACTCGTGAGGGTAACGACTTCTACCACGAAATGACCGACTCCAACGTTCTGGACAAAGTATCCCTGGTTTACGGCCAGATGAACGAGCCACCAGGAAACCGTCTGCGCGTGGCGTTGACCGGCCTGACCATGGCTGAGAAGTTCCGTGACGAAGGCCGTGACGTTCTGCTGTTCGTTGATAACATCTACCGTTACACCCTGGCCGGTACTGAAGTATCTGCACTGCTGGGTCGTATGCCTTCTGCGGTAGGTTATCAGCCTACGCTGGCGGAAGAGATGGGTGTTCTTCAGGAACGTATCACCTCTACCAAAACCGGTTCTATCACCTCCGTTCAGGCGGTATACGTACCTGCGGATGACTTAACTGACCCATCTCCAGCAACCACCTTTGCGCACTTAGATGCAACCGTGGTACTGAGCCGTCAGATCGCGTCTCTGGGTATCTACCCAGCCGTTGACCCGCTGGACTCCACCAGCCGTCAGCTGGATCCACTGGTAGTTGGTCAGGAACACTACGACACCGCGCGTGGCGTACAGTCCCTGCTGCAGCGTTACCAGGAACTGAAAGACATCATCGCCATCCTGGGTATGGATGAGCTGTCTGAAGAAGACAAACTGGTGGTAGCACGCGCACGTAAGATCCAGCGCTTCCTGTCCCAGCCGTTCTTCGTTGCGGAAGTATTCACCGGTTCTCCGGGTAAATACGTTTCCCTGAAAGACACCATCCGTGGCTTTAAAGGCATCATGGAAGGCGAATACGATCACCTGCCGGAGCAGGCGTTCTACATGGTTGGTTCCATCGACGAAGCCGTGGAAAAAGCCAAAAAACTTTAACGCCTTAATCGGAGGGTGATATGGCAATGACTTACCACCTGGACGTCGTCAGCGCAGAGCAACAAATGTTCTCTGGTCTGGTCGAGAAAATCCAGGTAACGGGTAGTGAAGGTGAACTGGGTATTTTCCCGGGTCACGCACCGCTGCTCACCGCCATTAAGCCTGGTATGATCCGCATCGTTAAACAGTTCGGTCATGAAGAGTTTATCTATCTGTCTGGCGGCATTCTTGAAGTGCAGCCTGGCAGTGTGACCGTTCTGGCCGATACCGCTATCCGTGGACAGGATCTCGACGAAGCGCGAGCCCTGGAATCGAAGCGTAAGGCTGAAGAGCACATTAACAGCTCTCATGGTGACGTGGATTACGCTCAGGCGTCTGCGGAGCTGGCCAAAGCGATCGCGAAACTGCGCGTTATCGAGTTGACCAAAAAAGCGATGTAACACCGGCTTGAAAAGCACAAAAGCCAGTCTGGAAACCAGGCTGGCTTTTTTTATGGTGTCGTTTCAGGAAAAGTGAAACTGAAAAGGTGTTTTAATATTTTGTGATTTACGTCACAAAAATCTTGATCGGTTAAAAAATGAGGCGTAGACTTCTTTTTTGTGAAGTGTGTCACAAAATAAACCTCAAGAAATCAGGATGCCATCATGAAACTGGTCAACAAAATCATCGCTCTTTTCAGCAACATGAACGTCTCTTTCGGTACGTTCAACCACTAATCTGCTGAACGCCGAGTGGCGCCGCGCTTACTGCTGTGTGATAAGCGAAGCGCCATCTGGCAGCATCTCTCCGCTCTCGTTCACGCTCTTCCCTTTCACGATAAAATAGTTCGACTTATCAATATTCCCCACTACCGCATCGTCATACATGCCGGGCTGCGTACGCACCGATTTATTGCCGGTAAACACGCCCTGCGTTGATGCATCTCCATACGGGCTTGGCCGGAAGATAAAATTAAAGCGCAGGTTGTCCACCGCGACGTTATTCGCCACCACCAGCGCCCCTGGCTTGAAGTTATCGGTGAAACCGTCCAGATGATTACCAATGGCTTTGCTGTTGCGAACCTCATGCGCCACAGGCTGCCCTTCACCGCCGAGCTTAAAACCGTTGCTGGTGTTGTTGCGGGCAATGGAATTCTCGATCGTCACAACGCCGTTGGCCCCGTCCTCAATCTTGTTGAACAGGTCAAAGCCATCGTCGATATTGTCATGGGAATAGCAGTTTTCCAGACGATTACCTTCTCCTACGCGCATTTTGACGGCAAAGCCATCGGCGTTGATTTTTCCCGGATCCTCATTGGCATAGGATTCAGAGTCGATCACCCGGTTGTAGCTGGCCCACAGCGGTCGGCCAATCTTTTCCGGGGATGATATCTGGATGCCGGTATCGTCGTTGCGGTATGCCGTGACGTTTTCAATCAGGTTGTGGCTGCCCTGGATCCGCAAGCTCTTGTCTGTTACCTCAATTCCTTTGATGTGCCAGTAGCCTGCGTCCACCAGCAGTCCGTGAATAACGGCTTTACCTTCCGCCTGTAGCGACGTGATTTTTTCCGGACTGCCGCTGGCCGTCAGCGGGATTGCACTCCGGGGATAGTCGCCCGCACCGAGGATAATCTTCCCGCCCGGCGTAATCAGGCCGATCGCGGTAGCTAAATCCAGCGGTGAGTCCAGCGTACCCCGCCCGTCCGCTTTGCCGTCAGGTGAAACGTGGAGTACAGACGTTTCCATGCCGCTTATCCTATCAACGCTAAACGTCTGATGAACGGCCTCACCGCTGGTGGGCGTAAACGTCAGGCTAAATGCATTACTCTCGGTCAGGGTGGCGGGAACGCTGTACATCTCTCCGGCTTTGACCGGTTTATCACTCCCGATCACCACTTCATTTTGTCTGACGCTAAAAACGCCGTCGTAGTTTGCGCGTGCCTGAACCTGATAGTGCTCAATGGCGCTTTTGCTTGCAGAGGCGATCTGGACAACAACCGGCAGAGGCGTTGCCTCCCAGGGTTCAGACGCCACTGTATGCGCAGCCGAGGTGGTAAGAGACGCATCCGATACGGTGATTTTTGCATTACGCGAAGCGAAGAAGCCCACGTAGTAACGATCCTTGTTCTGCACGGAAATCAGGTCGGCGCGCGGAACGCTTTTTCTCACCCAGGCATCGCTGCCTGCAGGCGCCCAGGCGGTGATAAAGCCGTCATCGGTACGTTCCAGCTTTAAACGGAACGCGGGCGTCTTGCTGATATCTACCTCTTCCTGATAGCTCTGCTTTTTGATTTCAGCCCCGGCGTCCCCCCACGGATGCGAAATACCTTCTCGCGTTATGGCCTGCAGCTTGACCCGATGATGGTCCTTTTTATCCTGCGTCATAATGGCGTTCATCACCATGTTCGACGCCGCGGGAAACTCTTCATATCCTTCTTTTAGCGGCTGCTGGCGCGGCACGCCGAGTACATCGCGCACCAGGAGGCCGGCCCCTTCATGAGCGGCAGGTTTCGCCCCGTTTTCCGGACCAAACTGGTCGACCCGAACGGTGGCCTGTAAGACAAAATTCTCTTTCGTCGGCAGTTCGGTGTAGAAAAACGTTAATCCGTCATGCGAGTTCGCAATCTTGCCGCCCCGGCTTTCCAGGGTGACGGGTTTTGACAGGCCAACCTTATCCTGCGAGGCCAGCTTTTTACCGTCCACGGTGACGTCATTGACGCCAATCTTTTCCGGCAGCACGTTCGATGAGAAATTCAGGTCGGTAGACTGCCCGAACGCAATGGCTTTCCAGACGGGTTGCTCCGCAGCCCCCGCCGCAAAGGCGCTGCACATCATTAAGGACAGAGGTATTTTATAATTCATCTTATTCTCCTGCGTGATAATTGAGCGCCATTATCATCAGAATGAAACGCTGTTTCTTTTTGTGGTGTCACACTATTGAGTAAATAAAACGCTGTTTTGTTTTATAGCGATCTTTATTCATGATCCAAAAAAATAGCTAAGCTATTGTGTGGGTTAGCGACTTGCCGCAAGAATGCTATTTTCCAGAGCAAAAGTGATTTACTCTGCCCCTAAAACTATCTTCAAATAGCCATTAATGGCCGATGTTGAACGTTTTCGCGTCACTCCATTTTATGACGCAAAATATGTAGAATTTTCAACGTCAAAGGGTTTTACTTCTCACTCAAATTACAGTCAGGACGCGTATGTTGAATAATACGATGAGCGTGGTCATTCTTGCCGCTGGCAAAGGCACCCGCATGTATTCCGATCTTCCAAAGGTGCTTCACACGCTGGCAGGAAAGCCAATGGTGCAGCATGTCATTGATGCGGCAAATGAACTCGGCGCGAAGCAGGTTCATCTGGTCTACGGCCACGGCGGCGATCTTCTCAAGCAAACGCTGCGCGATGACAACCTCAACTGGGTACTTCAGGCCGAGCAGCTCGGTACTGGCCATGCGATGCAGCAGGCGGCCCCGTTCTTTGCCGACGACGAAGATATCCTGATGCTCTACGGCGACGTCCCGCTGATTTCTGTTGAAACCCTGACCCGCCTGCGTGAAGCTAAACCGCAGGGCGGCATTGGTCTGCTTACCGTGGTGCTGGACGACCCGAGCGGCTATGGCCGTATCACCCGTGAAAACGGCAAGGTGACCGGCATCGTTGAGCATAAAGATGCCAGCGAAGAACAGCGCCAGATCCCTGAAATTAACACCGGTATCCTGATTGCCAACGGCGCAGACATGAAGCGCTGGCTGTCTCAGCTCAATAACAACAATGCGCAGGGTGAATACTACATCACCGATATCATTGCGATGGCGTACCACGAAGGGCGCGACATTGCCGCCGTTCATCCGGCGCGCGTCAGCGAAACCGACGGCGTGAACAACCGCCTGCAGCTTTCCCGACTTGAGCGTATTTACCAGTCCGAGCAGGCAGAAAAGCTGCTGCTGGCAGGCGTGATGCTGCGCGATCCGGCGCGTTTCGATCTGCGCGGCACGCTGTCTCACGGGCGCGACGTTGAAATTGATACTAACGTTATCGTTGAAGGCAACGTAACGCTGGGCAACCGCGTCAAAATTGGCACCGGCTGCGTGATTAAAAACAGCGTGATTGGTGACGACTGCGAAATCAGCCCGTACAGCGTGGTGGAAGATGCGCATCTTGAAGCGGCGTGCACCATTGGTCCGTTTGCGCGTCTGCGCCCGGGGGCCGAGCTGCTGGAAGGCGCTCACGTGGGTAACTTCGTTGAGATGAAAAAAGCGCGCCTGGGTAAAGGCTCTAAAGCCGGTCACCTGACCTATCTGGGCGACGCGGAAATTGGCGATAACGTGAACATCGGCGCGGGAACCATTACCTGCAACTATGACGGCGCCAACAAGTTTAAAACCATCATCGGCGATGACGTGTTTGTCGGCTCTGACACGCAGCTGGTGGCGCCTGTTACCGTGGGCAACGGTGTGACCATTGCCGCCGGAACCACCGTCACGCGCGACGTGGCCGAGAACGAGCTGGTGTTAAGCCGCGTGCCGCAGGTCAACAAGCAGGGCTGGAAACGCCCGGTGAAGAAGAAGTAACGGATTTACCCCTCACCCTAACCCTCTCCCCACAGTGGAGAGGGGATCGTTCGGTGCGGTGTTTTCTCCCTCGCCCCTTTGGGGAGAGGGCCGGGGTGAGGGGATAAAATAATCCTCCCCCCAACGGCAGTACCCATAAAAATAACCCCACTCTCTACAAGGCTCGGGGCGCCCGGAAAGGGCAAATACAGGTCAGCGACAACGCATGGCATAACGCCATAATCAGGAAATCTAACTATGTGTGGAATTGTTGGCGCAGTTGCGCAGCGTGATATTGCTGAAATCCTTCTCGAAGGTTTACGTCGTCTGGAATACCGTGGCTATGACTCTGCCGGTCTGGCAGTGGTCGATGCAGAAGGGCATATGACCCGTCTGCGCCGCCTCGGAAAAGTGCAGATGCTGGCCCAGGCTGCAGAAGAACACGCGCTGCACGGTGGCACCGGTATCGCGCACACCCGCTGGGCGACGCACGGCGAACCGTCAGAAGGCAACGCACACCCGCATGTGTCTGAACACATTGTGGTGGTGCATAACGGCATTATCGAAAACCACGAACCGCTGCGCGAAGAGCTGAAAGCGCGCGGTTATACCTTCGTCTCTGAAACCGACACTGAAGTGATTGCTCACCTGGTGCACTGGGAGCTGGAGCAGGGCGGCACGCTGCGTGAAGCGGTGCTGCGCGCTATCCCTCAGCTGCGCGGTGCCTACGGCACGGTGATCATGGATTCCCGCGACCCGTCCACGCTGCTGGCAGCGCGTTCCGGTAGCCCGATGGTTATCGGTCTGGGTATGGGCGAAAACTTTATCGCTTCCGATCAGCTGGCGCTCCTGCCGGTGACCCGCCGCTTTATCTTCCTGGAAGAGGGCGATATCGCGGAAGTGACGCGTCGCAGCGTGACCGTATTCGATACCAAAGGCGAGCAGGTGAAACGTCAGGAGATCGAGTCAAACCTGCAGTACGACGCGGGCGATAAAGGCGCGTACCGTCACTACATGCAGAAAGAGATCTACGAGCAGCCGAATGCCATCAAAAACACCCTGACCGGGCGCATCAGCCACGGTGAGGTTGACCTGAGCGAGCTGGGCGCAAACGCGAACGAACTGCTCGGCAAGGTTGAGCATATTCAGATCGTGGCCTGCGGCACGTCATACAACTCCGGCATGGTCTCTCGCTACTGGTTTGAATCCCTGGCGGGCGTGCCGTGCGATGTGGAAATCGCGTCTGAATTCCGCTATCGCAAATCCGCTGTGCGTCGTAACAGCCTGATGATCACCCTTTCCCAGTCCGGCGAAACGGCGGATACGCTGGCCGCGCTGCGTCTGTCAAAAGAGCTGGGCTACCTGGGTTCGCTGGCTATCTGTAACGTGCCGGGTTCATCCCTGGTGCGTGAATCCGATCTGGCGCTGATGACCAAGGCGGGTACCGAAATCGGCGTGGCCTCTACCAAAGCCTTTACCACTCAGCTGACCGTTCTGCTGATGCTGGTGGCGAAGCTGGCGCGCCTGAAAGGCGAAGACGCTTCCGTTGAGCACGATATCGTTCACGGCCTGCAGGCGCTGCCGAGCCGTATCGAGCAGATGCTGTCTCAAGACAAACGCATTGAAGCGCTGGCGGAAGATTTCTCTGACAAACATCACGCCCTGTTCCTGGGCCGTGGCGATCAGTATCCAATTGCGCTGGAAGGCGCGCTGAAGCTGAAAGAGATCTCTTACATCCACGCGGAAGCCTACGCGGCAGGCGAGCTGAAGCACGGCCCGCTGGCGCTGATTGATGCGGATATGCCGGTCATCGTTGTGGCTCCTAACAACGAACTGCTGGAAAAACTGAAATCCAACATCGAAGAAGTGCGCGCCCGCGGCGGCGTCCTGTACGTCTTTGCAGATAAAGATGCCGGTTTTGCCAGCAGCGACAACATGCACATCATCGAGATGCCGCATGTGGAAGAGGTCATTGCGCCAATCTTCTACACCGTTCCGCTGCAGCTGTTGGCCTATCACGTTGCGCTGATCAAAGGCACCGACGTAGACCAGCCGCGTAACCTGGCGAAGTCCGTTACCGTCGAATAATCCTTCCAGTCTCCACCTTCGGGTGGAGCTTTTTTTATGACAATCCGTCATTTTCAGCTATTTTTTCAGTGTCACATAAAGAAAATATTACTGAAATCCTGTCGTCATCTTTCAACCTAACTCTCTGATAAATATATACAGTTTTGCTATTTCTTAAGTGAAATTTTCGTTGTCATAAAACTGTCATAATTCGTACATTTATCTGTCACCTGTTTGTCCTATTTTGCTCATCGTAGCCACTTAAACAATGATTTACGAAATCCTTGCAGGAGACATTATGAAAGTTATGCGTACCACTGTCGCAACTGTTGTCGCCGCGACCTTATCGATGAGCGCTTTCTCTGCATTCGCAGCAGCAAGCCTGACTGGCGCTGGTGCAACCTTCCCTGCGCCGGTGTATGCCAAATGGGCAGATACCTACCAGAAAGAAACCGGTAATAAGGTTAACTATCAGGGTATCGGCTCCTCCGGTGGCGTAAAACAAATTACCGCTAATACCGTTGATTTCGGCGCGTCAGATGCCCCGCTGTCTGATGAGAAACTGAATCAGGAAGGCCTGTTCCAGTTCCCGACCGTCATCGGCGGCGTTGTGCTGGCCGTTAACATCCCTGGCCTGAAATCAGGCGAGCTGGTGCTGGACGGCAAAACCCTGGGCGACATCTACCTGGGTAAAATCAAAAAATGGGATGACGAAGCCATCACCAAACTGAACCCGGGCGTTAAGCTGCCTTCGCAGAACATCGCTGTGGTGCGTCGTGCTGACGGTTCAGGTACCTCCTTCGTCTTCACCAGCTACCTGGCGAAAGTGAACGAAGAGTGGAAATCGAAAGTCGGTGCCGGCTCTACCGTGAACTGGCCTACCGGTCTGGGCGGTAAAGGTAACGACGGTATCGCCGCGTTCGTACAGCGTCTGCCGGGCTCCATCGGTTACGTAGAGTACGCTTACGCGAAGCAGAACAACCTGGCCTACACCAAGCTGGTATCTGCCGACGGCAAACCGGTTAGCCCGACCGAAGAAAACTTCGCCAACGCCGCCAAAGGCGCTGACTGGAGCAAATCCTTCGCGCAGGATCTGACTAACCAGAAAGGCGACGAGGCGTGGCCAATCACCTCTACCACCTTCATTCTGGTTCACAAAGAGCAGAAGAAGCCTGAGCAGGGTGCAGAAGTGCTGAAGTTCTTCGACTGGGCATACAAAAATGGCGGCAAACAGGCTAACGACCTGGATTACGCCAGCCTGCCAGACAGCGTGGTTGAGCAGATTCGTGCTGCATGGAAAACCAACGTGAAAGACAGCAGCGGTAAAGCGCTGTACTAACAGGATATATTTAACGAAGATGGCGGGTGGCGCTGCGCTTACCCGCCCTACGGTTTACTCTGTAGGCCCGGTAAGCGTTAGCGCCACCGGGCATATTCGTAAAAACGTCTCAAACAGAAGAGTGATTTATGGCTGCAACCAAGCCTGCATTTAACCCTCCGGGTAAAAAAGGTGACATGATTTTCAGCGCGCTGGTAAAACTGGCTGCGCTGATTGTGCTATTGCTGCTGGGCGGCATTATCGTGTCTCTGATTTTCTCCTCCTGGCCGAGCATCCAGAAATTCGGTTTCTCCTTCCTGTGGACCAAAGAGTGGGACGCGCCGAACGAAGTCTTTGGAGCGCTGGTGCCGATCTACGGCACGCTGGTGACCTCATTCATCGCCCTGCTGATTGCGGTTCCGGTGAGCTTTGGCATTGCCCTGTTCCTGACGGAGCTGGCGCCCGGCTGGCTGCGACGCCCGCTTGGCATCGCCATCGAACTGCTGGCTGCCATTCCGAGTATCGTTTACGGCATGTGGGGTCTGTTTATCTTTGCTCCGCTGTTCGCCACCTACTTCCAGGAGCCGGTCGGTAACGTGCTTTCTGCCATTCCGTTTGTCGGCGCCCTGTTTGCAGGCCCGGCATTCGGTATCGGTATTCTGGCGGCTGGCGTGATCCTCGCCATCATGATTATTCCGTACATTGCGGCGGTTATGCGCGATGTCTTCGAACAAACCCCGGTGATGATGAAAGAGTCGGCCTACGGCATCGGCTGCACCACCTGGGAAGTTATCTGGCGCATCGTGCTTCCGTTCACCAAAAATGGGGTGATCGGGGGCGTCATGCTGGGGTTAGGTCGCGCGCTGGGGGAAACCATGGCGGTAACCTTTATCATCGGTAACACCTACCAGCTCGACAGCATCTCGCTTTACATGCCGGGTAACAGTATTACCTCTGCGCTGGCGAACGAATTCGCCGAAGCGGAATCCGGGCTGCACGTTGCGGCGCTGATGGAGCTGGGGCTGATTCTGTTTGTTATCACCTTCATCGTTCTGGCGATTTCCAAGCTGATGGTTATGCGTCTTGCTAAAAATGAGGGGGCACGCTAATGGCGACTCTCGACATGCAAAACACCACCGAGCTGGCGGAATCCCGCCGCAAAATGCAGGCAAAGCGCCGCATTAAAAACCGTATCGCGCTGACGCTCTCAATGGGGACGATGGCATTCGGTCTGTTCTGGCTGGTGTGGATCCTGTTCTCGACGGTGGTTCGCGGCATCGACGGAATGTCGCTGGCGCTGTTCACCGAAATGACGCCGCCGCCGAACACGGCGGGCGGTGGCCTGGCGAATGCCCTCGCGGGCAGCGGCCTGCTGATCCTGTGGGCGACGGTCTTCGGTACCCCGCTCGGCATCATGGCGGGTATCTACCTGGCGGAGTACGGACGTAAATCCTGGCTGGCTGAAGTCATTCGCTTCATCAACGATATTCTGCTGTCCGCACCGTCTATCGTTGTCGGTCTGTTCGTTTACACCGTGGTGGTGGCGCAGATGCAGCACTTCTCCGGCTGGGCGGGGGTGATTGCCCTGGCGCTGCTGCAGGTGCCGATTGTTATCCGAACCACCGAAAACATGCTGAAGCTGGTGCCGGACAGCCTGCGCGAAGCGGCCTACGCACTGGGCACGCCGAAATGGAAGATGATCTCCGCGATTACGCTAAAAGCGTCAATCTCCGGGATTATGACCGGCATCCTGCTGGCCGTTGCGCGTATTGCGGGTGAAACGGCGCCGCTGCTGTTTACGTCGCTCTCCAATCAGTTCTGGAGCACCGACATGATGCAGCCGATTGCCAACCTGCCGGTGACAATCTTTAAATTTGCGATGAGCCCATTCGTGGAATGGCAGCAGCTGGCCTGGGCCGGGGTGCTGATCATCACCCTTTGCGTACTGTTGCTGAACATTCTGGCGCGCGTCATTTTCGCGAAGAAGAAACACGGTTAATTTTTTACGGCGCGGCAGCTCGCGGCGTCGAATGAGGAAATGAGTCAATGAGTATGGTTGATACTGCCCCGGGTAAGATTCAGGTTCGTGATTTGAACTTCTACTACGGCAAATTCCATGCCCTGAAGAATATCAACCTGGATATCGCGAAGAACCAGGTCACGGCATTCATCGGTCCGTCTGGCTGTGGTAAATCCACGCTGCTGCGCACCTTTAACAAGATGTATTCGCTCTATCCGGAGCAGCGCGCCGAGGGTGAAATCATCCTCGACGGCGAAAACATTCTGACCCAGGCCCAGGATATCGCCCTGCTGCGCGCGAAAGTGGGCATGGTGTTCCAGAAGCCCACGCCGTTCCCGATGTCGATTTACGACAACATCGCCTTTGGCGTGCGTCTGTTTGAGAAGCTTTCCCGTACGGATATGGACGAGCGCGTGCAGTGGGCGTTGACCAAGGCCGCATTATGGAACGAAACCAAAGATAAGCTGCACCAGAGCGGGTACTCTCTCTCCGGTGGTCAGCAGCAGCGCCTGTGTATTGCGCGCGGTATCGCCATTCGCCCGGAAGTGCTGCTGCTGGATGAGCCGTGTTCAGCGCTGGACCCCATCTCAACCGGGCGTATTGAAGAGCTGATCACCGAGCTGAAGCAGGATTACACCGTGGTTATCGTGACCCACAACATGCAGCAGGCTGCGCGTTGTTCCGATCACACCGCGTTTATGTACCTGGGCGAGTTGATTGAGTTCAGCGATACGGACGCGCTGTTCACCAGGCCCGCTAAGAAACAAACTGAAGATTATATTACTGGCCGCTACGGTTGATTTGGAGTGAACCATGGACAACCTCAATCTTAATAAACACATTTCCGGCCAGTTCAACGCAGAGCTGGAAAGCATCCGCACCCAGGTGATGACCATGGGCGGCATGGTCGAGCAGCAGCTTTCTGATGCGATCACGGCGATGCATAACCAGGACAGCGAGCTGGCGAAGCGCGTGATCGAAGGCGACCATAACGTCAACATGATGGAAGTGGCGATCGACGAAGCCTGCGTGCGCATTATCGCGAAACGTCAGCCGACGGCGAGCGACCTGCGCCTGGTGATGGCGATCATCAAAACCATCGCCGAGCTGGAACGTATCGGTGACGTAGCGGATAAAATCTGCCGCACGGCGCTGGAGAAGTTTTCCCAGCAGCACCAGCCGCTGCTGGTGAGCCTGGAGTCGCTGGGCCGCCACACCGTGCAGATGCTGCACGACGTGCTGGATGCCTTTGCGCGTATGGATCTTGACGAAGCGGTGCGTATCTACCGTGAAGACAAGAAGGTCGACCAGGAGTATGAAGGCATCGTGCGTCAGCTGATGACCTACATGATGGAAGATTCCCGAACCATCCCAAGCGTGCTGACCGCGCTGTTCTGCGCGCGCTCCATCGAGCGTATCGGCGACCGCTGCCAGAATATTTGCGAATACATTTTCTACTTCGTGAAGGGGCAGGACTTCCGTCACGTGGGCGGCGACGAGCTGGACAAGCTGCTGGCGGGTAAAGATCCGAAAGAGTGATTTTTACCCTCACCCTAACCCTCTCCCATGGGGAGAGGGAACAATTCGGTTTTCTCCCTCTCCCCTGGGGAGAGGTAAACTCAGCGAGTAATATTCCATCCGCGCGCCTTCCACAGCGCTGGCAGCTGCGCCAGATCGGTAAAGGTCGTCACTTTTGGATGATCGATCGGCCTGTTGTGCGGATCGGCGCAGAAGTAAAACACCTCCATGCCCGCATCAATACCCGACTGCGCCCCCGCTGCGGAGTCATCCACCAGAATGCAGTTTTCCACGTTGACGTTCATCGCTTTCGCCGCATGGAACATCAGGGCCGGATCGGGCTTCCACCGCTGGATATCGTAGCCGCTGAACAGTTTTTCCGGGAAGTGGTGCAACATCTCCAGCTTGCCCAGCGAGTGCTGCATTTTGCTGACCGGGCCGTTAGAGACCACACAAATGGGCACCGTCATCGCATCCAGCAGCGCGTTTGCGCCGGCAATAACCTCCAGCTCCGAGTCGAAGAGGCGTGCGACCTCGGCGCGATAAACGGGTTCCAGATCCGCTTTTGCCAGATCCACACCGTGCTCCTGGTTAATGATGTCGATGATTTCGTAGAGCTTCACGCCCTTAAAGCGTTTGAACACCTCGTCGAGATCGAGGGTAATGCCAAATTCCTGGAACATGGCAACATACGCGCGAGAACAAATGACCTCACTGTCGACCAGCGTACCGTCGCAGTCGAAAAATACCGCTTCAATTCCGGACATGCCTTTCCCTTTTAACAAGTTTAACGTTTACGTACGGCAGTTTAACGACACGCAATCGTTGCCGTATAAGCAAAATCAATGAAAAAAGTATCTCGTAACCGCCACTATTGTCGCATTTTGGTATAGGATAGCGACGAATTTTCCCTCCTTGTTCGGAAATTGATGATGAGTCAACAACACACTACCCAGACATCTGGTCAGGGTTTGCTTGAGCGCGTGTTCAAACTGCGCGAGCACGGCACGACGGCACGCACCGAAGTGATTGCCGGTTTCACCACCTTCCTGACGATGGTGTATATCGTTTTTGTTAACCCACAAATTCTGGGCGTTGCTGGCATGGATACCAGCGCCGTCTTCGTGACTACCTGTCTGATCGCGGCCCTGGGCAGCATCCTGATGGGCGTGTTCGCTAATCTGCCTGTGGCGCTGGCTCCGGCAATGGGTCTGAATGCGTTCTTTGCGTTCGTGGTGGTTCAGGCGATGGGCCTGCCGTGGCAGGTTGGCATGGGCGCTATCTTCTGGGGCGCCGTTGGCCTGCTGCTTCTGACCATCTTCCGCGTGCGCTACTGGATGATTGCCAATATCCCGGTGAGCCTGCGCGTGGGCATCACCAGCGGTATCGGCCTGTTCATCGGCATGATGGGTTTGAAAAACGCCGGTGTGATCGTGGCGAACCCGGAAACGCTGGTGAGCATCGGCAACCTGACCTCCCACAGCGTGCTGCTGGGCGTGCTGGGCTTCTTTATCATCGCGATTCTGGCCTCCCGCAATATTCACGCGGCGGTGCTAGTGTCCATCGTGGTCACTACGCTGCTGGGCTGGATGCTGGGCGATGTACAATTCCACGGTATCGTCTCCGCGCCACCGAGCGTCTCTACCGTGATTGGTCACGTGGATCTGGCTGGGTCGTTTAACCTCGGTCTGGCGGGCGTGATTTTCTCCTTCATGCTGGTGAACCTGTTTGACTCCTCCGGTACGCTGATCGGCGTGACCGACAAAGCGGGTCTGGCGGATGAGAAAGGCAAATTCCCGCGCATGAAGCAGGCGCTGTTTGTGGATAGCGTCTCCTCTGTGACCGGTGCTTTTATCGGAACCTCGTCTGTTACCGCGTACATTGAATCTTCTTCCGGCGTGTCCGTGGGCGGCCGTACCGGCCTGACGGCGGTGGTCGTGGGTATTCTGTTCCTGCTGGTGATCTTCCTCTCTCCGCTGGCGGGTATGGTTCCACCGTATGCGGCAGCAGGCGCGCTGATCTACGTAGGCGTGCTGATGACCTCCAGCCTGGCGCGCGTGAAGTGGGAAGATTTAACGGAAGCCGTTCCGGCGTTTATTACCGCGGTGATGATGCCGTTCAGCTTCTCGATTACCGAAGGTATCGCGCTGGGCTTTATCTCTTACTGCGTGATGAAGATCGGTACCGGCCGCTTCCGCGAACTCAGCCCGTGCGTGATCGTTGTGGCGCTGCTGTTTGTAATGAAGATTGTATTTATTGACGCGCACTAAGGTGCGGTTTGTGGTGTCAGGTGGCGCTTCGCTTACCTGACCTACTGACGAGTGTAGGCCCGGTAAGCGCTAGCGCCACCGGGCTTTTTTATCAGGCTTTAACCCGCTTAATATAATCCCCAAACGCCGTCAGCTGGCCAGACAGATGATCGCGCGTGCTCTGATCCACCACTTCACCCGTCTGCGGGTCGACCTTGTTCTGAATCACACCGCCCATAAATTCCGGCTTGTTCATCACCATTGCATCCAGGAACACCAGGATCTGGCGCAGGTGATACTGGCAGCGCGCGCCGCCAATGGCCCCCATAGAGCTGGTCTGGATCAGCACCGGCTTGCCCGCGAGCGGTTGCTCCGGCAGGCGAGAAAGCCAGTCGATGGCGTTCTTCAGGCCGCCCGGAACCGAGTAGTTGTACTCCGGCGTAACAATAACCACGCCGTCGGCCTGACGGATCTGCTCAGCAAGCGCTTCCACGCTCTGCGGGAAGCCGTCTTCCTGCTGCACATCCGCATCATAAAGCGGAATATCGCCGATGGACGGCAGCGCGGCAATCTCCATACCTGCCGGTGCCAGCTGCGGCAGCGTGCGGGCAACCATCCCGTTAAATGAACCTTTGCGCAGGCTTCCCAGTAACGTAACAACTTTCAACGTATCAGACATGATTACTCCTGTTTCATCATGATGACCCTGAACGGATCAGCTAAGGGTAAATGCTTTTTCTGCCGGTAAACTGGTTAATCGCATCAGGCGCGCGGCGGGCTCGTTGGCGCGCTCGGGCACATCAGGAAGGCTACGCCATCCGTGCTTGCTGTCAAATTCCCAGATTCTCAGCCGCTCAATCGCAGGGGTCACCGCAACAGACCAGATCAACACGTCCTCAGCGTCGCTGAGCGCTTCGACCAGCGCGGCTTTGGTCGCACGCAGGCGTCCGGAGCCAGGCAGCAGCTGCAGCAGGCTGGCGTCGTCTGAGGCGCAACCGCAGAGCTTGCGGATGCTCTGGCGCAGGGTGATGAGCTGGGCTCGGGCCTCGATGGGATCGTTCTGGTTGCGCACCCACAGCTTTTCATTGCTGGAGAGCGGATAGTCGTCGTGCGGGTTAGCGCCGTGGAAGCCGCGGGTGGCGCGCTGAAGTTCCATATCCAGCCCGCAATCCCCTTCGGTGGTGAGCGCGACGCCAACAATATTACCCGCGTAGGCTATCGAAAAACGGGGATGTTCCGGGTCGGCAAAGACAGGGCGACCTTCGGGTTGAGTAATGATGTCCGGCAGTTCACTGATGCCGTACAGCATGAAAAGCAGCTCGGCGAGCAGGGCTCGTGATGCCAAAAAGCGTGACCGGCGGTGTTCCGGAAGCTTGAGTGCCTCGCTGTGACATGCTGAAGAAATTCTTGCCGATACGAGGCGTCCTTCTGTAAGAGTCCCTCTTGCAAAGTGCGTAGCCATTTTTCGCTCCTTGATAATGGTCGTAATCGGTTAAACGGTTACATGATTATCGCTTAACTTGACTCCTGTTTTAATCAGTAAATGGAGGTAAGAGAAGACTTAGGACCGAACTTTACATTTTCTTAGGCAAAAACAGGACCTGGAGCGGCGTACAGCGCTTTGATTGTCTCACGCAACCAGAGAATTTTGGGGTTATGGCTGTTCCGTTTATGCCAGATCATGGTGAAGGGCACGGTCAGCTTTTCAGCCTGCGCCTCATCGAAGGGAATGGGGAGCGCGATCAGCTTGCGCTGGTGGAGCTGATTGTAGTGATGGCAGTAGTGCGGCGCGGTGGCGATGTAATTATGCCCCGGCTGTGCCGCCATAAACATCGACTGCTCAAAGCCGGGCAGACTCATGGCGATATTGCGTTCACGCCCCATCTCTTTCAGCACTTCGTCGAGCGCCCACGTGTCGCTGCGCTCCCAGAAGATGCTGATATGCGGGTAGCGCAGAAACGTCTCCAGATCCCACTCTTCCTGAAGCGCCGGGTGATCTTCACGAAGATACACGCACGGACGGTCGCTAAACAGGATCTCGTAATCAATAAACCACGGCATGAGCTTCAACAGCTCACGGGAGCGCGGATGCGTTTCGCGCCCGGTGAAGCCAAGATCCACCTCGCCACGCGTAATGGCGTCCAGGGAATCATAATCCCAGTGGCGCATCTTCACCGTCGCCTGCGGATAGCGCTGGTTCACCTGCTCCAGCAGGCTATTGAAGCGGATCAGCATCAGCGGCGTTTCGGCGGCCAGCACGAACGTCAGGCCGCCGGGGGAGTCGTGGTGGAATTTGTCGAGGATCTGATTGCCAATCTGCATCCAGTCCGCCAGGTCCTGTTCCAGGCTTACCGTTAACGGGGTAGGCAGCAGCCCTAACGGCGTTTTCACAAACAGCGGATCGTCGAACCAGTCGCGCAGCTTTGCCAGCGATTTACTCACCGCAGACGGCGTCACGTTCATTCGCTTTGCGGCTTTAGTGACGCTGCGTTCCTGCAGCAAAAGCTGCAGACAAAGCAACAGGTTAAGATCAAGGCTGCTGATGGGCTTCTTCATATTTCGCCGCGGGCTGGATGGCCATAAGTAAGATAATGCACAGTATGCTACAGCCAATCAGAACCCCGATCAGCATATTCAGCGCGTTCAGGCCAATAACGGCGGCCAGCCAAATCCACAGCGACGACCCGCAGACCTGCGCGATGCCCAGAACGGAGCTGGCCACTCCGGCTTTCAGCGAGAACGGGCCGAGCGCCTGGCTCATCGCCACGCCAAAACCGACGGAGAACCCGGCGCAGATAAGGGTTATTCCCACCAGCATCACCGCGTGCGAACTGGCTGTTGCCAGAGTCACCCCTGCGGTGAGGAACAGCACCTGTGACGTCAACATCAGCGTGCGCTGGCTAAAGATATTCAGCGCAAACGGCGTGGAGAACGAGACGGCCATGCTCACCATCGCGGTTAGCGCCATTACGGTGGAATACTCGCCGCGATCGAAGCCCATCGTCTCCATCAGCAACACAGGGGAAACGTTTACATAGGTCAGGATCACCGCCACGCTCAGCGTGGTCACGGCCAGACGGCTGAGGAAAAAGCGGTTAAGAAGCTTTTCGGCGGGGTGAATCGTTGCGGCGTGTCCCGCACTCTGCGAACCCGGATGGGTCTCTTTCAGCACGGTGATGGACAGAACAAAGACCAGCGCGCCCATGGCTGCCATGGTCCAGAAGAGGCTCTGCCACGGGAATTTCAGCATGATCAGGTAGCCTACGACCGGGGCCAGCACCGGGATGATGCAGGTAATACCGTTGAGCATTGAGAGCACTTTGGCGCGTCGCTGGGCACTCAAGGTATCGCGCAAAATCGCAAACGCCACCACGTAGCAGCCACCGGCACCAATGCCCTGAATAAAGCGTCCGGACAGGAACAGCGTGCTGTCATGTGCCAGGGAACAGAGCACGGAAGCCAGTGCGAACACGATGGCACCTGTAATAGCGACAGGCTGACGGCCCGCTTTATCCGCGATCTTCCCGGCAAATACCATCGACGAGGCCATCCCCGCGAGGTAGGCAGAAAACGCGATATGCAGCTGCGCTTCGCTGGCACCCAGGTCGCGGGCGATGTGGGGAAGTCCCACCAGATACATATCAATGCCGGACGGATACAGCAGTACCAGCGCAAAACTACAAAACAAAAAACGAACCATAAATCCCCCATAGATGCAGGCATGCAGAATAGGGGGTGGATAGCGATAAGGCGAGTTGCCATTTGGACAAAGGTGATTTCCTGGCAGGAAATCACCCTGGATTAGCGGGAATTACTTACCAATACAGAAGCTGGAGAAAATCCTTCCCAGCAGATCGTCCGACGTAAACTCCCCGGTGATCTCGCTCAGGTTCTGCTGCGCCAGGCGCAGCTCTTCCGCCAGCAGCTCGCCCGCCCACGCGCCGATCAGCTGCGCTTTGCCCTGAACAAGGTGGTTTGCCGCCTCTTCCAGCGCCTGCAGGTGACGACGACGCGCCAGGAATCCACCTTCCATGCTGGTGTCAAAGCCCATGCTTTGCTTGAGATGGTTGCGCAGATCGTCAACGCCTTCACCGGTACGCGCCGACAGGCGAATCAGTGAGTGACCGTTCACATCGCTGATGCCTAACGTTTCGCCGGTAACGTCCGCTTTGTTACGCACCACGGTGATTGGCAGTTTCGCCGGAAGACGGGCGATAAAGTCTGGCCAGATGTCCGCCGGGTCCACGGCGTCGGTCGTGGTGCCGTCTACCATAAACAGCACGCGGTCGGCCTGCTCGATCTCCTGCCAGGCGCGTTCGATACCGATGCGCTCAACCTCGTCGCTGGCATCGCGCAGGCCGGCGGTGTCGATGATATGCAGCGGCATCCCGTCGATGTGGATATGCTCGCGCAGGACGTCGCGGGTGGTGCCGGCGATATCCGTCACGATTGCCGCTTCACGGCCCGCCAGGGCGTTCAGCAGGCTCGATTTTCCGGCGTTAGGGCGACCAGCAATGACGACCTTCATCCCTTCACGCAGCAGGCTTCCCTGGCGCGCTTCGGCACGGACGGCGTCGAGATCGTTCATCACCTGGTTGAGCTGCGCTTCGATTTTGCCGTCAGAGAGGAAGTCGATCTCCTCGTCCGGGAAGTCGATAGCCGCTTCCACGTAGATCCTGAGGTGAGTAAGTGCTTCCACAAGGTGATTTACGCGGGCGGAGAATGCGCCCTGCAGCGAGTTAAGCGCGGAGCGGGCCGCCTGTTCGGAACTGGCGTCGATCAGGTCTGCAATCGCCTCGGCCTGCGCCAGGTCGAGCTTGTCGTTGAGGAAGGCACGTTCGGAGAACTCGCCCGGCTTCGCAATGCGCAGGCCTGGCAGGGTCAGAATACGTTTTAACAGCAGGTCGAGGATAACCGGGCCGCCGTGGCCCTGCAGCTCCAGCACGTCTTCGCCGGTAAAGGAGTTCGGGCCGGGGAACCACAGCGCAATGCCCTGATCCAGCGGGGTGCCGTCGCTGTCCTTAAACGGCAGATAATCAGCGTAGCGCGGCTTTGGCAGTTTACCCAGCACCGCTTCAGCCACCTCGCGCGCCTTCAGGCCGGAGATGCGCAGAATGCCTACACCACCGCGTCCCGGTGGGGTTGCCTGGGCGACGATAGTGTCGTTATGGCTCATGGTTGGTCTCGTTCAATACAAATAAAAAAGGCGGTCAATCGACCGCCCTTATTTTAGCGTTAACCTACCGAATCAGGACTTTTTCTTTTCGCGGCTATGCAGGCCACGTTTTTCCAGACCACGGTAAATCAGCTGCTGCTGGATGATGGTCACCAGGTTGCTGACGATATAGTACAGCACCAGACCTGACGGGAACCACAGGAAGAACACGGTGAAGATGACCGGCATGAAGGTCATGATCTTCTGCTGCATCGGGTCGGTCACGGTGGTTGGCGACATCTTCTGGATGAAGAACATCGTCACGCCCATCAGGATCGGCAGGATGTAGTACGGGTCCTGTGCGGACAGGTCATGGATCCACAGTGCGAACGGCGCGTGGCGCAGCTCAACGGAGCCCATCAGCATGTAGTACAGCGCAAGGAAGATTGGCATCTGAATCAGCAGCGGGAAGCAACCACCCAGTGGGTTTACTTTCTCTGCTTTATACAGGGCCATCATTTCCTGGCTCTGACGCTGTTTGTCATCGCCCAGACGCTCACGCATCGCCGCAATCTTCGGCTGCAGCATACGCATCTTCGCCATGGAGGTGTACTGCGCTTTAGTCAGCGGGTACATGATGCCACGAACGATGAAGGTGATAACGATGATGGAGAAGCCCCAGTTACCCAGGAAGCTGTGGATGAACTTCAGCAGCTTAAACAGCGGCTGAGAGATGAACCACAACCAACCGTAATCGACGGTCAGGTCCAGGTGCGGCGCAACGGCAGCCATTTTATCCTGGATTTCCGGGCCGACCCACAGGGTGCTTGCCAGCTTGCCGGTTTGACCCGGCTGCACCAGAACCGGCTGAGATTTGTAGCCGATGGCTGCAATACCGTTGCCGAGGTTCGCGGTGTAGAAGTTGTTGGTACCGTCGTTATTTGGCACCCATGCTGTTGCGAAATACTGCTGCAGCATTGCCACCCAGCCGCCTTTAGCGCTGACGTTCAGGTTTTCGTTATCGGCAATGGTGTCGAATTTGTATTTCTCATACTTCGCGTCTGGCGTGGAGTACGCCGCGCCGCGGAAGGTATGCAGCGCAAAGTTGCTGCTTCCGGTGTCACGGTGAGACGGCAGATTGATGGACTGCTTCAGCTGACCAAAGGTAGAGATTTCCAGCGGTTTCTCACCGGCGTTCTGTACGCTATAGCCCACGTTCACCGCATATTCACCGCGTTTCAGGGTGAAGGTTTTGGTGAAGGTGTTGCCTGCCGCGTCGGTGTACGTCATCGGGATAGCGAGTTCGTTCTGACCATCGGCCAGTACAAAGGTATCACTCTCGACGTTATACAGCGGACGCGCACCGTTAGCCGGGTTATCCGGGCCATCACGACCGGTCAGGCCGCTCTGAGCCTGATACAGGAACTCAGGTGTGGTTTCCAGTAACTGGAACGGTTCGGTAGACTTCAGCTCTTTCGGGTAGGTCAACAGCAGCGCCTGCTCAACATCACCACCACGGGTGTTGATAGTCAGCTCAAGCACATCGGTCTTAACCGTAATCTGTTTCCCCTGGCCACTGGCCGGTACGCCCTGGTCGGCGGCGCTACCCGCTGCGGTGGTCGTGGTCTGCGTGGTCTGCTGCTGGGGTTGAGGATTTTTATCCTGCTCCCATGCCTGCCAGATCATGAAAGACACGAACAACAAAGCGATGATAAGAAGATTGCGTTGCGAATCCATCGTTAGTGTTCTCTGGTATCAAAGGGTCCTGGAGGGACGGGGTCGTCTCCACCTGGGTGTAAAGGGTGGCATTTTAATACGCGTTTCACCGTCAACCAACTGCCTTTTATCACTCCAAACCTGCGCAATGCCTCAATTCCGTAGCTTGAGCATGTTGGCGTGAAACGGCAATGTGGCCCGAGTAGCGGACTAATCAGGCGTTGATAGACCCTAATGAGGGCTATCAGGACCCGCGAGCCAGGCGACAGTGGCGGCGCCATAATTTTTCCAACGCTTCCGAGAGAGCACGGTTATCGAGGTCGGCAACCCCTTTCTTCGCCACCACCACGAAATCCATTGAAGGCAGTTCGTGCTGACGTAAACGGAAGCTTTCACGCGTCAGACGTTTAATCCGATTGCGTTCATGCGCACGCTTAACATTTTTCTTGGCGACTGTGAGACCGATGCGGGGATGCCCCAGCGAATTTTGGCGGCCGAGGATGGTGATTTGCGGCGTGCCAGCCCGTAGTGGCTGCTGGAAGACGAAAGTGAAATGAGTGGGAGTTAACAAACGTAACTCCCTGGGAAATGCTAGCTTAACCACTCAGGGGTTAGCTTTATTACTTGGAAACGGTCAGACGAGCGCGGCCTTTAGCACGACGACGTGCCAGAACCTGACGACCATTTTTAGTAGCCATACGAGCACGGAAGCCGTGAGAACGGTTGCGCTTCAGTACAGACGGTTGAAAAGTGCGTTTCATGGCGATTTCTACCTAAACTTGAATAAATTCACTGACTTTTGCGTATACCCGAACGAGTTTCGAACGACTAACGCCTCAGCGTGGGTGATTAAAGAGGCCGGATTGTAATAATTGTACACTCCAGAGTCAATTCTCTTTCCTTATTTCCCGCGTATTTCCGCACGATTTCGCGTGGAAAATGAGCAACGGACGACGCAGGAAGATGAGCATCACGCGCCGGGTCGAGGATTATACGGGCTCCCCAACAAAGCGCAAGGATCGTCCCGGATCTTCGTTAGATCATTTAAGCAATAAATTGTCTGTGCTCATTAATTTTTCCAATATGCGGGCTAAATCGTGGGGCACTCGCGTCAGGATCGTTTACACTTACCCGGTTTCGGATCTTCCTGTGGATAAATCGGGAAGAATCTGTGAGAAACAGAAGATCTCTGGCTCAGTTTAGGCTATGATCCGCGGTCCCGATCGGGATCCCAGGATCCTGGTCAGGATTAAATTGCAGATAGCAATTCGCACATCCCCCTTTTGCACAGGGTCATGTCGATGTGCGCCAACAATCATGAATATTCAATAGTTTTCTTTTATTGTTCGAGTGGAGTCCGCCGTGTCACTTTCGCTTTGGCAGCAGTGTCTTGCCCGATTGCAGGATGAGTTACCAGCCACAGAATTCAGTATGTGGATCCGCCCGTTGCAGGCGGAACTGAGCGATAACACGCTGGCTTTGTATGCGCCAAACCGTTTTGTGCTCGATTGGGTAAGGGACAAGTACCTTAATAATATCAATGGACTGCTGAACGATTTCTGCGGGTCAGATGCCCCACAGCTGCGCTTTGAAGTGGGCACAAAGCCGGTCACCCAAACCGTACGTGAAACCGTAAACGTAGCCGCGCCAGCTCAGGCTGCACCTGTTCCGGCCCCTCGCGTCGCACCTGCTCGTCAGGGCTGGGATAACGTCCCTGCGCCCGCTGAGCCAACCTATCGCTCCAACGTTAACGTTAAGCACACCTTCGATAACTTCGTTGAAGGTAAGTCGAACCAGCTGGCGCGCGCGGCGGCTCGCCAGGTTGCGGATAACCCCGGCGGTGCCTATAACCCGCTGTTCCTTTATGGCGGCACGGGTCTGGGTAAAACGCACCTGCTGCATGCGGTGGGTAACGGCATTATGGCGCGCAAGCCCAATGCGAAAGTGGTGTATATGCACTCCGAGCGCTTCGTTCAGGACATGGTAAAAGCCCTGCAAAACAATGCGATCGAAGAGTTTAAACGCTACTATCGTTCCGTTGACGCCCTGCTGATCGATGACATCCAGTTCTTTGCCAATAAAGAACGATCGCAGGAAGAGTTTTTCCACACCTTCAATGCCCTGCTGGAAGGCAATCAGCAGATCATTTTGACCTCGGATCGTTATCCAAAAGAGATCAACGGCGTTGAAGATCGTCTGAAATCCCGCTTCGGCTGGGGCCTGACCGTGGCGATCGAGCCACCGGAGCTGGAAACCCGCGTTGCGATCCTGATGAAGAAAGCCGACGAAAACGACATCCGCCTGCCGGGTGAAGTGGCGTTCTTTATTGCCAAGCGTCTGCGCTCCAACGTGCGCGAGCTGGAAGGGGCGCTGAACCGCGTTATCGCCAATGCCAACTTTACCGGCCGTGCGATCACCATCGATTTTGTACGCGAAGCTCTGCGAGATTTGTTGGCACTGCAGGAAAAACTGGTCACCATCGACAATATTCAGAAGACGGTGGCTGAGTACTACAAAATCAAAGTGGCAGATTTGCTGTCTAAACGTCGTTCCCGCTCGGTGGCGCGTCCGCGTCAGATGGCGATGGCGCTGGCAAAGGAGTTGACCAACCACAGTCTGCCGGAAATCGGCGATGCGTTTGGTGGCCGTGACCATACGACCGTGCTGCACGCCTGTCGCAAGATCGAGCAGTTGCGCGAAGAAAGCCACGACATTAAAGAAGACTTTTCCAATTTAATCAGAACCCTATCATCGTGACGCTATGAAATTTACCGTTGAACGTGAACATTTATTAAAACCGCTGCAACAGGTGAGTGGCCCATTAGGTGGCCGCCCAACGCTGCCTATTCTCGGAAACCTGCTGCTTAAGGTCGCTGACGGTACGCTGTCGCTGACCGGCACGGATCTGGAAATGGAAATGATTGCGCGCGTTACGCTGACTCAGCCGCACGACGCGGGCGCGACCACGGTTCCGGCACGTAAATTCTTTGATATTTGCCGTGGGCTGCCGGAAGGCGCTGAAATCGCCGTGCAGCTGGAGGGCGACCGCATGCTGGTGCGCTCCGGGCGCAGCCGTTTCTCCCTCTCCACGCTGCCCGCCGCCGACTTCCCGAATCTGGATGACTGGCAGAGCGAAGTTGAATTCACCCTGCCGCAGGCGACGATGAAGCGTCTGATTGAGGCCACGCAGTTCTCCATGGCGCATCAGGACGTTCGTTACTACTTAAACGGCATGCTGTTCGAAACCGAAGGTGAAGAGCTGCGTACCGTAGCGACCGACGGCCACCGTCTGGCGGTCTGTTCTATGCCGATTGGCGACTCCCTGCCAAACCATTCGGTGATCGTGCCGCGTAAAGGTGTGATTGAGCTGATGCGTATGCTCGACGGTGGCGATACGCCGCTGCGCGTGCAGATTGGCAGCAACAACATCCGCGCCCACGTGGGTGATTTTGTCTTCACGTCCAAGCTGGTTGACGGTCGTTTCCCTGATTATCGCCGCGTATTGCCGAAGAACCCGGACAAAACGCTGGAAGCAGGTTGCGACAGCCTCAAGCAGGCCTTTGCCCGTGCGGCCATTCTCTCTAACGAGAAATTCCGCGGCGTGCGTCTGTACGTAAGCGAAAACCAGATCAAAATCACCGCCAATAACCCGGAGCAGGAAGAGGCAGAAGAAATTCTGGACGTCACCTACGCCGGAACCGAGATGGAAATCGGCTTTAACGTCAGCTACGTGCTGGATGTGCTGAATGCACTGAAATGCGAGAACGTGCGCATTCTGCTGACCGACTCCGTTTCAAGCGTACAGATTGAAGATGCGGCCAGCCAAAGCGCGGCTTATGTTGTCATGCCAATGAGACTGTAATGTCGCTCACCCGTCTGTTGATCCGCGACTTTCGCAACATCGAAAGCGCGGATCTCGCTTTATCTCCCGGCTTTAATTTCCTGGTTGGCGCCAACGGCAGCGGAAAAACCAGCGTGCTGGAAGCCATTTATACGCTCGGCCACGGTCGGGCGTTTCGCAGTTTGCAGATTGGTCGCGTCATTCGCCACGAGCAGGAATCCTTTGTTCTGCACGGACGTTTGCAGGGGGCGGATCGCGAAACCGCCATCGGCCTGACCAAAGACAAGCTGGGCGACAGCAAGGTGCGCATCGACGGCACCGATGGCCACAAGGTGGCGGAGCTGGCGCTGTTAATGCCGATGCAGCTGATCACGCCGGAGGGGTTTACTTTACTCAACGGCGGCCCCAAATACAGAAGAGCCTTCCTCGACTGGGGATGCTTTCACAACGAAGCCGGTTTCTTTAACGCCTGGAGCAACCTGAAGCGTCTGCTCAAGCAGCGTAACGCGGCGCTGCGTCAGGTCACCCGTTACGCCCAGCTGCGTCCGTGGGATATGGAATTAATCCCTCTCGCGGAACAAATCAGCCGCTGGCGTGCCGAATACAGCGCGGGTATCGCCGAAGACATGGCCGACACCTGCAAACAGTTTTTACCCGAATTCTCTCTCACCTTCTCCTTCCAGCGCGGCTGGGAGAAAGAGACGGATTATGCCGAGGTATTAGAGAGAAGCTTCGAGCGCGACCGCATGTTGACCTACACCGCACACGGCCCGCACAAGGCGGATTTCCGCATTCGTGCCGACGGTGCGCCGGTAGAAGACACGCTGTCGCGCGGGCAGCTCAAGCTCCTGATGTGCGCGCTGCGCCTGGCGCAGGGGGAGTTTTTAACCCGCGAGAGCGGACGACGCTGCCTGTATCTGATAGATGATTTTGCCTCGGAACTCGACGACGCGCGGCGCGGGCTGCTTGCCAGCCGCCTCAAAGCCACGCAGTCGCAGGTTTTCGTCAGCGCGATTAGCGCTGAACACGTTATGGACATGTCGGACGAAAATTCGAAGATGTTTAACGTGGAAAAGGGTAAAATAACGGATTAACCCAAGTTTAAATGAGCGAGAAACGTTGATGTCGAATTCTTATGACTCCTCCAGTATCAAAGTCCTGAAAGGGCTGGATGCGGTGCGTAAGCGCCCAGGTATGTATATCGGTGATACCGATGACGGCACCGGTCTGCACCACATGGTATTCGAGGTTGTGGATAACGCTATCGACGAAGCGCTCGCGGGTCACTGTAAAGACATCGTGGTGACCATCCATGCGGACAACTCCGTCTCCGTCACCGATGATGGCCGTGGCATTCCAACCGGTATCCACCCGGAAGAGGGCGTCTCTGCTGCGGAAGTGATCATGACCGTTCTGCACGCAGGCGGTAAGTTTGATGATAACTCCTATAAAGTTTCCGGCGGTCTGCACGGCGTAGGGGTTTCCGTGGTTAACGCCCTGTCGCAGAAGCTGGAGCTGGTTATCCAGCGCGAAGGCAAAATTCACCGCCAGCTTTACACCCACGGCGTACCGCAGGCGCCGCTGGCCGTCACCGGCGATACCGACAAAACCGGTACCCTGGTGCGTTTCTGGCCGAGCCATGAAACCTTCACCAACGTCACCGAATTCGAGTACGACATCCTGGCGAAACGCCTGCGTGAACTGTCGTTCCTGAACTCCGGCGTCTCTATCCGTCTGAAAGACAAGCGTGATGGCAAAGAAGACCATTTCCACTATGAAGGCGGTATCAAGGCGTTCGTTGAGTATCTGAACAAGAACAAAACGCCAATTCACCCAAATATTTTCTACTTCTCCACCGAAAAAGACGGTATCGGCGTGGAAGTGGCGCTGCAGTGGAACGACGGTTTCCAGGAAAATATCTACTGCTTCACCAACAACATTCCACAGCGTGACGGCGGTACGCACCTTGCGGGCTTCCGTGCGGCGATGACCCGTACACTGAACGCCTACATGGACAAAGAAGGCTACAGCAAAAAAGCGAAAGTCAGCGCCACCGGCGACGATGCCCGTGAAGGCCTGATTGCCGTTGTCTCCGTGAAGGTGCCGGATCCGAAGTTCTCCTCACAGACCAAAGACAAGCTGGTCTCTTCCGAGGTGAAATCGGCGGTTGAGCAGCAGATGAACGAACTGCTGAGCGAATACCTGCTGGAAAACCCGTCCGACGCGAAAATCGTGGTGGGCAAAATTATTGATGCGGCGCGTGCCCGTGAAGCGGCGCGTAAAGCCCGTGAGATGACCCGTCGTAAAGGCGCGCTGGACTTAGCAGGCCTGCCGGGCAAGCTGGCTGACTGCCAGGAACGCGACCCGGCGCTGTCCGAACTGTACCTCGTGGAAGGGGACTCAGCGGGCGGTTCTGCGAAGCAGGGCCGTAACCGTAAGAACCAGGCGATTCTGCCGCTGAAGGGTAAAATCCTCAACGTTGAGAAAGCCCGTTTTGACAAGATGCTCTCTTCTCAGGAAGTGGCGACGCTGATCACTGCGCTGGGCTGCGGCATTGGCCGCGACGAGTACAACCCGGACAAGCTGCGCTATCACAGCATCATCATCATGACCGATGCGGACGTCGACGGCTCGCACATCCGTACGCTGCTGTTGACCTTCTTCTATCGTCAGATGCCTGAAATCGTTGAGCGTGGCCACGTCTACATTGCACAGCCGCCGCTGTACAAGGTGAAGAAAGGCAAGCAGGAACAGTACATCAAAGACGACGAAGCGATGGATCAGTACCAAATCGCGATCGCCCTTGACGGTGCGACCCTGCACGCGAACTCCCATGCGCCAGCACTGGCAGGCGAGCCGCTGGAGCGCCTGGTATCCGAGTTCAACGCAACGCAGAAAATGATCACGCGTATGGAGCGTCGTTATCCGAAAACGCTGCTGAAAGAGCTGATTTACCAGCCAACGCTGACCGAAGCCGATCTGAGCGACGAGCAGACCGTGACCCGCTGGGTGAATGCCCTGGTGACCGATCTGAACGAGAAAGAGCAGCACGGCAGCATGTGGAAATGCGATATCCAGCAGAACGCCGATAAGCAGTTCGAGCCTATTATTCGCGTGCGTACCCACGGCGTGGATACCGACTACCCGCTGGAACACGAGTTTGTGACCGGTCCGGAATACCGCCGTATCTGCACGCTCGGCGAGAAGCTGCGCGGGCTGATTGAAGACGATGCGTTCATCGAACGTGGCGAACGCCGTCAGCCGGTAGCCAGCTTCGAGCAGGCGCTGGAATGGCTGGTGAAAGAGTCCCGCCGTGGCCTCGCAATTCAGCGCTATAAAGGTCTGGGCGAAATGAACCCGGAACAGCTGTGGGAAACCACCATGGACCCGGAAAGCCGCCGCATGCTGCGCGTCACCGTTAAAGACGCGATTGCTGCGGATCAGCTGTTCACCACCCTGATGGGTGATGCGGTTGAACCTCGTCGCGCCTTTATCGAAGAAAACGCCCTGAAAGCGGCGAATATCGATATCTAATCGTCGGTATACCGCACGATAACTGGCCGCGCTTTTAGCGCGGCTTTTTTGTGGGCGCAGGCATATCCAGCGACATCACGGACGGCAAACGGCTCGCCAGCGTATCTATCGCAATTCTTACCCTCAGCGGCAGATGCGGCGTCTGCTGCCACACGGCGTGAACGTTGAAATGCACATCCGGTGCCTGCTTCAGGAGCGGGACGAGTTTACCTTGGTGAATATCTTTGACGACCATCCAGCAGGGCAGCCATGCAATGCCGTGTCCGGCCAGCGCAGCGTCGCAGATCGCCTGCAAATCATCCATATTGAGCGACGATCGGGGCGTAAAGGTGCGCGATGTTCCTTCGTTATCCATCAGCTGCCAGGACAACACTCTGCCTGCGCTCAAATAGTTAATGGCCGTATGCTGGGGTAAATCATTAACGCTTTGTGGCTGGCCTTTCTTCTGCAGATACTCCGGCGCGGCGCACAGCACCATGCGGTGTTCTCCCAGCTTTCTGGCGACCAGCACGCTGCTGTCCTGAAGCGTGCCGTTACGCACCGCCATATCAAACCCTTCCTCCACCAGATCCACCACGCGGTCGCTGAATGACATTTCAAGCTCAAGCCCGGGGTGTTCCTGCGCCAGCGCGATCAGCAGCGGAGCGACGCACTGGCGACCAAACAGCACCGGCATGGCAACGCGCAGGCGGCCAGTGACCTGCTGCTTTCCTGTTTCAAGCAGCGATTCCGCACCCCTAATCTCCTCCAGCGCGCGCAGGCAGCGTTCATAAAAAAGGGCGCCGTTATCGGTCAGACTCTGGCTGCGGGTGGTGCGTTGAAAAAGACGAACCCCCAGCCGCTCCTCAAGGCGGGCAATGCTTTTTCCTACCGCCGAACGTGACAAATGCAGGCGAATCGCGGCCTGCGCGAAACTTCCCGCCTCAACGGCGGCCACAAAAACAGGAATATCCTTCAGCGTATCGGTCATGGATTGTATCTATTTGGGCGTCAATAAAGAGAAAACTTATCGCCACTGGCGACCTTTAGTCAACGGTAGACTGTCAGGACTAAAGCTCATCTGATGGCAGGAGAAATAATATGACAGAGACAATGCAACGCTGGTCCATGGACGCCCTCGGGCGCGAGAACCTCAAGCTCATTAAGGAACCTGTTCCACAGCCAGGCCCGGGTGAAGTGCGCGTACGGGTGAATGCCGTTGCGCTTAACTATCGCGATAAAATGGTTGTTGAAGGCACGATGCCGATCCCGCTTTCCTTCCCGTTTACCCCGGCGTCCGACATGGCGGGCGTGGTGGACAGCATGGGTGAAGGCGTTACGCGCTTCAAACCCGGCGCGCGGGTCATCTCAACCTTCTTCCCTGAGTGGCTTGACAGTAAGCCGCAGGCGGACGCGCGCAATCTGCCCTATAAAACGTCCGGCGGATACTTCCAGGGAATGCTGGCCGAGTATGTGATTGTGAAGGAAGACGCGCTGGTGGCCTCCCCGGAGACCCTGGATGACGCCGAGGCCAGCACTTTACCCTGCGCAGGGCTTACCGCCTGGTTTGCGCTGGTGGAACGCGGCCAGCTGCGCGCCGGGCAATCGGTGCTGGTGCAGGGCACGGGCGGCGTGGCGCTCTTTGCTTTGCAAATCGCAAAAGCGCACGGCGCAGAGGTGTTTGTCACCTCGGGAAGCGATGAAAAACTGGCGCAGGCAAAAACACTGGGGGCTAATCAGGGCATCAACCGTCTGAAGGGCGACTGGGCTGAAAATACGCTGGCGCTCACGCAGGATCGCGGCATCGACCATATTATCGAAACCGTTGGGGGAGAGAACCTGAAGCATTCCCTGCGCGCCGTTGCCGTTCACGGACGTATCTCCGTCATTGGCGTGCTGGCCGGGACGGAGATTACGCTCTCTGCTGGCGAACTGCTGCTGAAATCCCCCGTCATTCAGGGGATTGGCGTAGGTCACCGCCGGGCGCTGGAAGATTTTGTCCGCGCCGTGGACGTGACCGGACTGAAACCTGTGATCGAACATCGCTATCGTTTTAACGAGCTTGAACAGGCGTTTGAACACCTCGATCGCGGTGCGTTCGGTAAAATCGTGCTTACTCGCGAGTAAGTCGTCGTCCCCCGGGATAAGCGTAAAAGGGGTGTTTCCGTTGCGCAATGTAGCTCTATTTTTGTGGGCTTAATCGCGTTAGCATGAGGCAGCACTCATTTATCCCGGGGAACTCATGGCTATCAAACTCATTGCAATCGACATGGACGGCACGCTGCTGCTGCCAGACCACACCATCTCTCCTGCCGTTAAAAACGCGATCGCCGCTGCGCGCGAAAAAGGCGTGAATGTGGTCCTGACCACGGGTCGTCCTTATGCGGGCGTGCACAGCTATCTGAAAGAGCTGCACATGAATCAGCCCGGCGACTACTGCATCACCTACAACGGTGCGCTGGTGCAGAAGGCCGCAGACGGCAGCACGGTGGCGCAAACCGCGCTGAACTATGATGACTACCTGTTCCTGGAAAAACTGTCCCGCGACGTCGGTTCCCACTTCCACGCGCTCGATCGCAACACGCTCTACACCGCTAACCGCGATATCAGCTACTACACCGTCCATGAATCCTTTGTCGCGACGATCCCGCTGGTGTTCTGTGAAGCCGAGAAGATGGACCCTGCGACCCAGTTCCTGAAAGTGATGATGATCGACGAGCCGGAGATCCTGGATAAAGCCATTGCGCGCATCCCGGCTGACGTGAAAGAGAAGTACACCGTGCTGAAAAGCGCGCCGTACTTCCTCGAAATTCTCGATAAACGCGTCAATAAGGGCACCGGCGTGAAATCGCTTGCGGATGCGCTGGGAATTAAGCCAGAAGAGATTATGGCGCTCGGTGACCAGGAAAATGACATCGCGATGATTGAGTTCGCGGGTATGGGCGTGGCGATGGATAACGCCATTCCGTCGGTGAAAGAAGTGGCCAACTTCGTGACCAAATCCAACCTGGAAGACGGCGTGGCTTACGCCATCGAGAAGTTTGTGCTGAACTAAAATCGCGCCTGCGATACCCTGATGCGATTACTGCGTATCAGGGTATCCTCATGAAACAAATCACCTTCGCTTCCCGCCATCACCAGCTCACGAATATTAATACCTGGACGCCGGACAGCCAGTGGCTGGCCTATGACGTGCGCCCGTCCGGCGCGTCGTTCACCGGTGAAACCATTGAGCGGGTCAACGTCGCGACGGGTGACGTGGAGGTGATCTATCGCGCCGCCGACGGCGCGCACGTTGGCGTGGTGACCGTTCATCCGGCAAAGGACAAATATGTCTTTATCCACGGCCCGAAAAACCCCGATGCAGACTGGCATTACGATTTTCACCACCGACAGGGGGTGATTGTCCACAGCGGCCAGGCGAGCAACCTCGATGCGATGGATATCACCGCGCCCTATACCGCCGGCGCGCTGCGCGGCGGCAGCCACGTACACGTTTTTAGCCCGAACGGGCAGTTCGTCAGCTTTACCTATAACGACCATGTCCTGCACGAGCGCGATCCAACGCTCGATTTACGCAACGTTGGCGTGGCTGCGCCTTTCGGCCCGGTGAACCCGCAGGGTAACCATCCGCGTGAATATCCTGGAACCTTCTGGAGCGTGCTGGTCAGCCGCACTACGCCGAACCCGCTGCCGGGCAGCGATGAGATCAACCGTGCGTATGAAGAGGGCTGGGTAGGCAATAACAGGCTGGCGTTTATCGGCGATACCTTGTCCAGCAAGGGCGAGAAGGTGCCCGAGCTGTTTATTGTCGAACTTCCGCAGGACGAGCAGGGCTGGAAACGTGCGGGCGATGCGCCGCTGCAGGGCACGCCAGAAACCCTTCCGGCTCCGCCTGAGGGCGTTGTACAGCGTCGGTTAACCTTCACCCATCAGAATGCGTATCCGGGGCTGGTGAACGTGCCGCGCCACTGGGTACGCAGTAATCCGCAAGGGACGCAGATTGCGTTCCTGATGCGTGATGAAAACGGTACGGTCCAGCTATGGTTAATCTCACCCGAGGGCGGCGAGCCACGCCAGCTAACCCATACGAAAAGCGGTATTCAGTCTGCGTTTAACTGGCATCCTTGCGGGAACATGCTGGGATTTGTTCTTGAAAACCGGATTGCCTGCTGCGATGCCCGGACCGGAGAGGTGACGTTTTTGACGTCCGATCGCGGCAATCCGCCGTCTGCCGACGCGGTCGTGTTCTCGCCGGACGGGCGTTTTATTGCCTGGATGGAAGAGACAGACGGTTTCCGCCAGCTGTGGCTCACGGAAACCGCTAAGAACTAGCGCGGCGGCAGTGCTGCGGGCGGGATAACGGAGTTAGTGGCCAGATTTTCCTGCTCGCTTTTCTCCACGCGCGACCGCACGGAGTTATCCGTGCGGAACATGTCCCACGGCAGCAGGAGCGTATCAGCAACTGCCGTAAACGGCATATCCAGGATAACCAGAGATTTGGTTCCCCAGTTTGTATCGTCATCGGAGATCATTGCCGCACTGGCGCGCGTCCCCGGATATGTTCCTTCTTTACCGCCGGTGTGAGACATCACGCTCGAACACCCGCAAAGTAAAACTACCCCGCTGAACATCGTCAGCTTTATCAGAACATTTTTCATCATCATTCAATCATCGTTAATGGTACAGCATCGACCTGCAATTGAGGGTTATAGCGAGCCTCGCCCAAAATGAATAGCCCGAAACCCCCGCACTGTGGCAGACATCGCAATTTAACCCTTTGTGCTGTTGTCCTAGTCTATGCGACAACCCGCAAAGCGCAAAAAAATCTCACATAAATACGCTTGAAAAGCCCGTATCCAGACCCATTTTAAGATTGTGGCCCGATAACGAACACGCCTGATGGGTGTTCGGGGGCGCCAGAGCCTGTCCATGGTGGAAGGCTATATTTTCTCGCTGATTTCAGGAGTTTTTATCTATGCGTAACTTCGATCTTTCTCCGCTGTACCGTTCTGCAATTGGTTTTGACCGCCTGTTCAACCATTTAGAAAATAACCAAAGCCAGAGCAACGGCTATCCTCCCTACAATGTTGAACTGGTTAACGAAAACCACTACCGCATTGCCATTGCTGTCGCCGGTTTTGCAGAAAACGAGCTGGAGATCACCGCGCAGGATAACCTGCTGGTGGTGAAAGGTGCCCATACGGCTGAGCAAAAAGAGCGCACCTACCTGTATCAGGGTATCGCCGAGCGCAACTTTGAACGCAAGTTCCAGCTCGCCGAGAACATTCACGTTAAAGGCGCGAACCTGGTTAACGGCCTGCTGTTTATCGAACTGGAACGCGTGATTCCGGAAGAGAAAAAACCGCGCCGTATCGAAATCAACTAATTACGCGGGTCGCTCTCGCGGCCCACTCAGAATTGCTTGCCGTAATGGGAGCATATGCGAATCCATCAGGATTTGCAGGAACAACTGCGCACAAAATTAAACTGTGCCGAACTCGCTTCTCAGAAGGAGATTTAGTATGCGTAACTACGATTTATCCCCCCTGCTGCGTCAGTGGATTGGTTTTGACAAACTCGCTAACGCTCTGCAAAGCACCACCGAGCAACAGGCGTTTCCGCCGTACAACATCGAAAAAAGCGATGATAACCACTATCGCATCACGCTTGCGCTGGCCGGTTTCCGCCAGGACGATCTGGACATCCAGCTTGAAGGCACGCGTTTGACCGTGAAAGGTACGCCGGAAAAACAAGAGACCGAGACCAAATGGCTGCATCAGGGGCTTGTTAATCAGCCGTTTAGCCTGAGCTTTACCCTGGCAGACCATATGGAAGTGTCCGGCGCAACGTTTACCAACGGGCTGCTGCATATCGACCTGCTCCGCAACGTGCCGGAAGCCATCGCGCCGCAGCGTATCGCCATTAGCGAGCGGCCGGCGTTAAACAGTTAATACTGTGCGGGCTGGTGCCCTCACCCCGGCCCTCTCCCACAGGGAGAGGGTGAAAAGATAAGGCCCTGCCGTGGCAGGGCTTTTTTGTGCGCCATCGCCCATACAATCTCATCCGGCTCTGAGAGAATCCTTAGCATAACTAAGGTTATACACAGGATGTGGATCATGAGTGATATCGCGTTAACCGTTAGCGTGTTGGCCCTGGTCGCTGTTGTGGGCCTGTGGATTGGCAATATCAAAATCCGCGGCGTCGGGTTTGGCATTGGCGGAGTGCTGTTCGGCGGCATTTTTGTTGGCCATTTTGCCGACCAGCTTGGGCTGGTTCTCAGCGCCGAAATGCTCCACTTCATCCAGGAGTTCGGCCTGATCCTCTTTGTTTACACCATCGGTATCCAGGTCGGGCCGGGCTTTTTCGCTTCCCTGCGCGTATCCGGATTGCGCTTGAATCTCTTTGCCCTCGGCATCGTGGTGATGGGCGGCCTGGTCACCGCTATCCTGCATAAACTCTTCGACATCCCGCTCCCCGTGGTGCTGGGGATTTTCTCCGGCGCAGTCACCAACACCCCAGCGCTGGGGGCAGGCCAGCAAATCCTGCGCGATTTAGGTATCGAACCCGGCATCGTCGACCAGATGGGGATGAGCTACGCGATGGCCTATCCGTTTGGGATTTGCGGCATTCTGCTCTCCATGTGGCTGGTGCGGGTGCTGTTTCGCGTCAACGTCGATAAAGAGGCGAAAGACCACGAAACCACGCTCACCAACGGCCATATGCCGATCAAAACCATCAACATTCGCGTCGATAACCCCAACCTGAACAATATGGCGATTCAGGACGTACCGATCCTCAACAGCGCCAATATTATCTGCTCGCGCCTCAAACGTGATGACATGCTGATGGTGCCCTCCCCCGGCACCACAATTCTGCAGGGCGACCTGCTGCACCTGGTTGGGCAGCCGGGCGATCTCAACAACGCGCGGCTGGTGATTGGTCAGGAGGTCGACACCTCGCTCTCCACGCGCGGAACGGACATGCGCGTCGAGCGCGTCGTCGTTACCAACGAAAAGGTTCTGGGGAAGAAAATCCGAGATCTGCAGGTAAAAGAGCGCTATGACGTGGTGATCTCCCGCCTTAACCGCGCGGGTATTGAGCTGGTTGCCAGCCCCGAGGCCAGCCTGCAGTTTGGCGATATCCTCAACCTGGTCGGGCGCCCGTCGTCCATTGATGCCGTGGCGGACATGGTAGGCAACGCCCAGCAAAAGCTGCAGCAGGTGCAGATGCTGCCGGTCTTTATTGGTGTTGGCCTCGGCGTGCTGCTCGGCTCCATTCCGCTGTACGTGCCGGGATTCCCGGTGGCGCTCAAGCTCGGCCTGGCGGGCGGGCCGCTGATCATGGCGCTTATCCTCGGGCGTATCGGCTGTATCGGTAAGCTCTACTGGTTTATGCCGCCGAGCGCGAACCTGGCGCTGCGCGAGCTGGGCATCGTGCTGTTCCTGGCGGTCGTCGGGCTGAAATCCGGCGGTGATTTTGTTGATACGCTGGTCAAGGGTGACGGGATAAGCTGGGTCGGCTATGGCATCTTTATTACCGCTATCCCGCTGCTAACGGTCGGGATAATGGCGCGAATGTTCGCCAAAATGAACTATCTGACGCTGTGCGGCATGCTGGCAGGCTCCATGACCGATCCCCCGGCGCTGGCCTTTGCCAACAACCTGCACGCCACCAGCGGCGCGGCGGCGCTGTCGTACGCGACGGTCTATCCGCTGGTGATGTTCCTGCGCATCATTACGCCGCAGCTGCTGGCGGTGTTGTTCTGGGGGATGGGCTAACAGCTTCATCGGCATTACGCTATGCTGAAGCCTGCCTGCAGCACGACAAGGAACCCCCATGAAAATTTCCCGCCTCGGCGAAGCGCCGGACTACCGCTTCTCGTTGGCTAACGAACGCACTTTCCTGGCGTGGATCCGCACCGCGCTGGGCTTTCTGGCCGCTGGCGTCGGTCTCGATCAGCTTGCCCCCGACTTTGCCACCCCCGTGATTCGCGAAATCCTCGCGTTGCTGTTATGCCTGTTCGCGGGCGTGCTGGCGATTTACGGCTACCTGCGCTGGCTGCGCAATGAGAAGGCGATGCGCCTGAAGCAGGATCTGCCCTATACCCGTGGGCTGCTGATTATCAGCACGATTCTGCTGACGGTAGCGGGCGTAGTGATGGTGCTGGTGTTCTATGGCGGATAGCCGCAAAGCGCGGCGCGAAGCGGACCCCGGCCTGCAGCCGGAGCGGACGTCGCTGGCCTGGCTGCGCACGCTGCTGGGGTATGGCGCGCTGATCGCCCTGGCGATTAAGCACAACTGGCACCGCACGGGGGTGCCATTCTGGATCTCAATTATCGTGCTGGCGCTGGTGGCGATCGTTTTGTGGCGCTATACCCGCAGCCGTAACCTGATGGACGTAGCGCAGAACGATTTTGCACAGCCGAAGGCGGTGCGCGATAAGTTCCTGATCGCGCTTGCTGTTCTCTCGCTGTCATTGTTGTTTGCGGTAACCCACATTCAACAAATTTTGCAGTTGTAGGCCGGGTAAGGCGCAGCCGCCACCCGGCATAATTACTTCCCTTTCGCCAGATACTTCGCCATCTCGTCTTCCGGCACCATCCCGCCGCCGGTCGCCCACACCAGGTGGGTAACGTTGGTATGCGAATGAACGCGCAGCGGCCCGGCCATCCCCGCCAGCGCCGACGGCTCCAGACGAATGCCTTCCGCCTGCGCCAGCCAACCGAGCATATCGTACATGCTCTGGTCGGAAAGCGTATAGAACCCGTCGAGCAGGCGTTCCATCGCGCGGCCCACAAAGCCGGATGCCCGCCCAACCGCCAGACCGTCCGCCGCCGTCACGTTATCAATCCCCAGATCCTGCACGGCAATTTCATCGTGCAGGCCCGTATAAACCCCCAGCAGCATGCACGGGGAGTGCGTTGGCTCCGCAAAGAAGCAGTGGACGTTATCGCCGAAGGCCAGCTTCAGGCCAAACGCCACGCCGCCGGGACCGCCGCCGACGCCGCACGGCAGGTAGACGTACAGGGGATGATCCGCATCCACCACCCGGCCCTGTTCGGCAAACTGCGCCTTCAGGCGCTCGCCTGCAACGGCATAGCCCAGGAATAAGGTGCGGGAATTTTCATCGTCGATGAAGAAACAGTTCGGATCGCTTTCCGCCGCTTTTCGTCCCTGCTCCACCGCCACGCCGTAATCCTGTTCATATTCCACGACGATGACGCCGTGGCTGCGCAGTTTGGCTTTCTTCCACTCGCGGGCGTCGGCAGACATATGTACCGTCACCTTAAAACCGATGCGTGCGCTCATAATGCCGATGGACATCCCGAGGTTGCCGGTTGAGCCCACCGCAATGCTGTACTGGCTGAAGAAGTCCTTAAAGCGCGGCTCCAGCAGAATGCTGTAGTCGTCTTCGGTGCTCAGCAACCCGGCGTCCAGCGCCAGTTTCTCGGCGTGGGTCAGCACCTCGTAGATGCCGCCGCGCGCTTTAATCGAGCCGGAAATCGGCAGATGGCTGTCTTTTTTCAGCAGCAGCGTGCCGGGAATAGACTTCGCAGATTCTTTCTCCAGCCGCGCCTGCATTGCCGGGATCGCGACCAGCTCGGATTCAATAATCCCGCCCGTTGCCGCCGTTTCCGGGAAGGCTTTCGCCAGATACGGCGCGAAGCGTTTCAGGCGAGCGTGCGCGTCGTCCACGTCGGCTTTGGTCAGCCCTACGTACGGCAACCCTTCCGCAAGCGTCGTGGTGCGCGGGTTTAGCCAGGTGGTTTCTTTCAGGGCAATCAGATCCTCAACCAGAGGAAACTGTGCGGTTAACGTGGTGATAGTTGCGTTTTCCATAGTACGTCTCTTCGCGCTCAGATAATGAAGGAAAGCAGGAATGTGCCGCCAGGTGCAAGCTCCGAGGCGATAAACCTCGCCGTCGTCATATCTCACCTCACCCTTATGTCATCTGTGGGTATTGGACGAAAAAACGGCGTGGGCTGACAAGCGATATAAATTGGCGTTCAGGTGAGCCAGATTGGATCAACTGAGTGACTGCGCTCAAAAAAGCGCACTTAATCCGTATTAGGTTCACATAAATTCACCCTTGAGCGGTATGCTGAGCGCAGAAACCACGCGCGAGAATTGTGATGACCGATGCAAATGAAGCCAGAAACCGGCTATTAAACGGCTGCCAGCTGTCGAAAATGTACACCTTTGAAGTGGCCGCCCGGCATGAGTCCTTCGCCCTGGCGGCGGCGGAGCTGTCGCTCAGCCCCAGCGCGGTGAGCCACCGCATCAACCTGCTGGAAGAGGAGCTGGGTATTCAGCTGTTCGTCCGCTCGCACCGTAAAGTCGAGCTGACGCAAGAAGGGAAGCGCGTTTACTGGACGCTAAGATCGTCCCTCGACACCCTGAATCAGGAGATCCTGGATATCAAAAACCAGGCGCTCTCCGGCACGCTGACGGTCTACTCCCGCCCGTCGATTGCCCAGTGCTTGCTGGTGCCCATGCTGGGGGATTTTACCCGCCGCTATCCGTCGATTTCACTTACCATCCTGACCGGCAATGATTACGTTAACATGCAGCGAACGGGCGTCGATCTGGCGCTCTATTTCGACGATACGCCGCCAAACCACCTCTCTCATCACTTCCTGATGGACGAGGAGATTTTGCCGGTCTGCTCACCGCGGTATGCCCGCGAGCATGAACTGCTGAAAAACCCCGATAACCTCAGCCACTGCACGCTGTTGCACGACCGTCAGGCCTGGAGCAATGATTCCGGTACGGACGAGTGGCTGAGCTGGGCACAGCATTTTGCGGTGAATATGCCGCCATCGTCGGGCATTGGTTTCGATCGTTCCGATTTAGCGATTATTGCGGCCATCAACCACGTTGGCGTCGCGATGGGCAGAAAGCGGCTGGTGCAGAAACGGCTGGAACGAGGCGAGCTGATCGCCCCGTTCGGTGAAAAGACCCTGAAATGTCATCAGCACTACTATATCTCGACGCTTTCTGGCCGCCAGTGGCCGAAAATAGACGCCTTTATCGGCTGGCTGCGAGTGCTGGCAGGTTGAAGAATTATTACGCTTTCGCTCTACACCAAATATGAAAAAGCGTGCTAAATACAGGTAATGCTTTCGATTTATCCAGGGTAAACCGTGTTCAAGCCTTTCATTGCCACTGCCTTACTGATTGCCTCCGGCTGGGCCATTGCCGCTGAGCCGCCGCTGACGGCTGCCCGTTACGCGCAGAAGCTGGGCGTGGGAATGGATGTCGACTGGGCGCGCACCGAGCGCGGCATTCGCGAGTTCGACCCGCTGGTGGTGCGTGATTTTCGCGCAAAAGGGATCACCCACGTGCGCATTCGCGTGGCCGATGAGCCTACAGAAGCGCGGCTGATCCATCTGCGCAAGCTGGTAGAAGCCTGCGAGCAGTACGGCGTGATCCCGATAGTCGCTTATCAGGCAGATGAATACAAAAACGACCCGAAACCCGATAACGAGAAAGAGGTGGTTAACTGGTGGATTGCCGTGGCGCACTATTTCGGCCAACGCTCACCGCTGCTGGGTTTCGATCTGATCTACGAGCCTGCGGATAAGCTCAACCACAACGCGGCATCGCTTAACCGGGTGTATGAGAAAGCGATCAAAGATATTCATGCGATTAACCCGAACCGCATGATTTTTATCGCCCCTCGCCTGCGCGCCGCGCCGGAAGATTTATCCAGCCTGAAGTTGCCCGCGCGCAGCCAAAACTACCTGCTGGCGGAATGGCATATCTTCCCGTGGGGACCGTTGAAAAGTAACGGCAAATACCCGTGGACGTCGGGGACGCCAGCCGAGAAAGCGGCGATTCATAACCGCATCAATACGGCGCTGCGCTGGCAGCAAAAAACCGGGCACGTCAGCTGGGTTGGGGGCTGGGGCGTAGGGGAGTCAAATCATCTCACGCCAACGGCATCGCAAATGGCGTTCGCCACCTTTATGGCCTGCGAGCTGCAAAAGGCAAAAATCCCTTACGCGCTTAACGCGGATTTTCAGTTTTACGACGGGGAAGAGGGGGCCTGGCGACCCGCGCCAGAGCCGCTGCTGCAGACGATGATTTCGCCTGCGTGTGAAAAGCCCGGCGAGAAGCCGGGCCATCGTGCGGTTAAACCGGCTGCTCGTGATGCGGGACGCGCGACGCCAGCGGCAGCCAGCACAGTAAAATCAGCAGCCCCATCAGCGTCATCAGTAACCCCAGGCTAGCCTGACCGGTTTGCGGCATCATCGCGGAAAGCCATGCCAGCGCGCCGGAGCCGATATTCTGCATACCGCCAACCAGCGCGCCCGCCGTGCCTGCAAGGAACGGGAACGGCTCCATCGCGCCGCTGGTTGCCAGCGGGAACAGCATTCCCGCGCCGAAGAAAAACAGCGCCGCCGGGATGAGCAGCGTCCAGACCGTCATCACGCCGAACAGCCCCGGAAGCCACATCATCACGCCAGCCAGCAGGCAGCTAATTACCGATTGCCACATCAGCGTCGAGAAACGCTTGTTCGGACGTCCGGCAAACCACGCCCCGAAGAACGCCGCCGGGATCGGCAGAATAAACAGAATGCTCACCACCATGCTGCTCAGGCCAAGACCCGCGCCCAGCAGTACCCCGGAACAGGCTTCGAACACCGCGATACCGGCCAGGCCGCCGATCAGCATCAGCAGATAGCAGGTAAACGAGCCGTTACCGAACAGCGTCTTATAGCTGGCGACAAGCTTCGTGCGCGGTGCGTCTTTTGGACGGGTTTCCGGCATCCAGCGCCCCATGCTGAAGGTGACAATCACGCACAGCCCCAGCAGGAAGGCGTAGCAGGCGCGCCAGGACCACATCGTGTCCAGCAGGCCGCCAATCAGCGGGGCGAGAAGCGGGCTGACCAGAATGCCCATATTTAACAGGCTGTTGGCATGACGGAGCTGGGTGCCCTGATACATATCGCGCGGTAAGGTGCGCGCCATCACCCCGCCGACGCCGGTACCGACGCCCTGCAGGGCGCTGGCGGCAATCAGAACGGTCAGGTTATGGGTTGTCATCGCAATGACGGTGGCCACCATGAAAATGCTCATGCCTACCAGGATCACCGGTCGACGCCCGACGCGGTCGGAGAGCGGTCCGTAGATGAGTTGCGAAACGCCATAGGTCAGCAGATACGCTGCCATCACGCTTTGCACCGCGCCCTCGCGGACGTTCAATTCCTTCGCCATGTCGGCGATCGCCGGGATGTAGATGGTTTGCGCCATCTGACCGACGGCCACCAGCAACACCAGCATCAACAATAAGTTAACGTTCCTTTGTTTTTTCATGTCGCTGAATACTTTTGCCAAAAGAGAAAAATGAAGAATAAGTGACTGCGCATTCCCATAAATGCGCGAGGAATCTACCACAGTGAGATGACAATTTAAGCATTGTCGTGGTGAATGAAAAAACCGTGAAAGGCAGGATTTGTAAACAAGATCGGCAACTAATGTTGCCAGTGATTTACGCCAGGCGCAGCAGAATGGCGCCGCCGGCAATACCCAATGCCGCCGCGATGCGCAGACCGGCAACCTTCTCTTTTAAAAGCAAAAATGCGATCAGCGCGCCAAAGAGAATCGAGGTTTCACGCAGCGCGGCGACCACCGCCAGCGGTGCCTGCGTCATGGCCCAGAGCGCCAGACCGTATGAGCCCATCGTGCCGACGCCGCCGAGCAGCCCCTTTTTCCAGTGCAGGCGCAGGTAGCTGGCGGCTTCGCGTCGACGCGCCACCATCGCCCAGCCGAGCAGGCAGAAGCCATTCATAAAGAAGGTCCAAAGCGTATAGCCCAGCGCGGTGTCGGACAGCCGCACGCCCGTACCGTCCACCAGCGTATAGCCCGCGATAAAACAGGCATTAAGCAGTGCCAGCCAGATCCCCTTGCGTGACTGCAAACGGCCGGTCATCGCCATCGCCAGAATCGACAGGCAGATCGTGCCAATGCCGGCCCAGGCGAGCCCTGAGAGGCTATCCCCGAGCGCCAGTACGCTGATCAGCGCCACCAGCAGCGGGGCCGTACCGCGCATCAGGGGATAGGTCTGGCTCATATCCGATACCTGATACGTCTTGGCGACCAGTACCGTATACACCACCTGTAGGGCGCAGGAGACAATTAAAAACGGCCAGCTTGCGGCAGAAGGCTGCGGAGAGAAGGGGAGCAGCACCAGGGCAATCAGCGTGGCGGAGCCGCTGACGCTGATTGCGGAATAGAGCTTGTCCGTTCCGGCCTTAACGATGGCGTTCCAGCTGGCATGCAGCAGCGCGGCGAACAGCAAAATGCAGAAAACGGTGATGGTCATGGCGTATCGGATGGTGAGTTGTCATCCAACTGTAACATTCAGGCTCTGATGCTGCCAGCCGGTTACACCGCGCAAAAAAGACGGTGCGTCACCCGCGGTTCGTCCGACACCAGCGTAAAACCGGCGCTATGATAGAACCCGTAGGCGGCGTCCGGCGCATGGGTATTGAGGAAATCAAACCAGATGCTGGCATCGGCCATCACCACGGTTAACAGCTGCTTGCCGATGCCCAGTCCGCGGCACTTCTCGCTGACGTAGAGATGGCGAATACGCCCGGCGCGCGGCTGCTGGCTGAACGGATCGCGGTTGAGACCGCACACGCCTACCAGCCTGCCGTTGAGAAACGCGCCCAGCAGCTTTTCACCCGGCGCGTTAAAGCGGTTCTCACCCCGCTGCCAGTTTTCTTCCAGCCTGCGCAGCATGTTGAAATTCAACGCGATACTCTCGGCCTTCAGGGCGATATACCCTGGCTCGTCAGGCGTAACAGGCTCAATTAACAGACGCGACATAGCATTCCCTCGTTATTAAAGAGGGGCGGTTGCCCGCCCCTCTCAGGTGCGACTTGAACCTGAATCACCGAACGTATTTCAGGACAGCATCAAGCAGTTGCAGTACAGCAACAATGAGTTTGAGGATAAGTATCACCATATCCACGATGCCCATACGCGTCTCCTTTTGGTTCAAAGGAGCACGATGCTGGCGTACCTTTCCGCCGCCTGTGGCCAGCACCTGGATTGACGTAACACAGTGTGCTCACTTCAGGGGGTTAAGGCACTGACGGCACCACCCGTTTCAGCCAGGACTTCGTTGCGCCGGTAGAACTGCGGCCCCCTCGCTCACTGCGAACACCCTCAGTATAGATAAATACTGTATGCATGAACAGTATTTTATGGACAAAAACGTGAAGCCGATCCATACTCAAAAACGTCAAAATCCGTGCCTGAATTGCGCGTTCGTCTGCGATCGCGTATACTTTTTGCGTTGACGTAACACAGTGTGTTCTGCGGCGACCAACCGCAAAACCCTGATAAAAACCTCGCTTAGGCGGGGTTTTTTGTTTTCTGGTCTGCCCAAAAAACTGCTGGATAAGCGAGGGTTCAGCTATTTGGCTTCGCGGTGAACTGGTTAGGATCGCATAAGATAGGTATTAGACTCATTTTGTAAAGATAGCACTACTAAATGTGTGAACTAATATAAACCGCTAATTCCCTTCAAGTAATTAAGGTGTTTCGTTAATAACCGTAATAAATAAAATCGGAGTAACTTATTTTTTATGTGAATGTTTATGTAAGGGATTTTTACAGGTTTGAATTTCTGGATTTTTCAATGTATATTTTTATAGCCGCAATCATTGTATGGATACATTATGCAAGCGTCTGATTATTTAAAGATGAAGTTCCAGAGTGACAGGCAGTTGGCTATTTATGGACAGCAAGGTGCTGCAGGAGCATGGAGAGCATTAAAGGGGATCGGCTCTGATATTTACTCAGGAATTGAGCGTGTAAGTTGGTACTCATCATGCTTAATCCCCAGCTATCACGATGTGTGTGACGAGGTTCTCTCAGAAGAAAAGAGAATGTACCTCTCAATTCTCTCGTTTTACCGTTATCGCGATGTAATAGCACACATGCTATACCTTTATTTTGAAAGTGTTATTACCGATTCTGAAAATGGAAATGAACAAAATCGCGTTCGTAAGATGGATTCAAAAGTAACTGGGCTTGTTAATAACATACCGACCAACAAGGCCGCGCGTTTGGCGATAGCATGGGGGCTGGCCAAATACCTTTCCGAATCAGGCATACTCTCTGAAATCGTTGTTGAACGGCTTGCACGCCGCGTACCTAACGTTGTCATGGCGTTTCAACTGATTGGAACGGAACAGAAGTGCGCTCTTGCTGCTCGTCGCCTGAAAACATTGGACCCAAAGTATTACGCCACCCTCTATGCCGCACAACTGGAGATGCTTTACTACTTTTTTGAGCCTTTCCTGTCTGAACTCATTAAGAAGGTGCAGTTGGGATTCTATAAGGATTTCGATGCAATTTATAACGACTTAAAGGGCAAGGGGCATGTTTAAGAGCTTGCTATCAATTCTATTTTCGGATTTTTTATTCCCTGTTTATATTTTTGCGTGTGCCTCTTTATTTCTGTGGTTGTTGCCTGACCACTGGGTATTACTAACATTCATTTCAATCATTGTATTTATTATTGTTCATCCGATAATTTTCGGCCGCTTTGATAAGTACGATTAAATCTTATAAAAAGGATTTTTTATGTCAAACCCAGCTTATTTGTTTCTAACAGATGAAAATGGTTCTCCCATGATTGGTCCTTGCCTTGTGTCAGGGCGTGAAGGTGCAATTGAACTCAAATCGTTTACTCATAATGTCAACATCCCAGTCGACGGGAATACCGGGAAATTGACGGGCACGCGCATACACATGCCCGTCATGTTTCAGAAGGAATTTGATCGTGTAACCCCGATTTTATTTCGGGCGCTGAGTACGGGAAGAACACTTCAGTCAGCCACTATTAAGATGTATCAGATTAATGAGGCGGGTTTTGAAGAGGAATATTTTAATATCCTCCTGGAGAATGTAAAAATAACCTCAATCACACCAGACCTCTATCCCGGCGCAAACACCGGAACACACCTTGAAACGGTTCTCATACGCTACGAGAAAATCACCTGGAAGCATTGCGACGGCAATGTCATCTATAGTGACTCCTGGAATGAGCGAGCAACGTACTGAAACGTGATCCCTGACGCATTTTTGCGCAGATGAAAATATTTCCATTGTCACGACCGAAAACCTGTGTTTGTATAAATTCAATCAATGATTCCAAACACAGGTCCCCAATGACTCCATCTATGTTCACCTCGACCCTACTAGAAACTGCGCAACCAGCCGCAGTGGTCGTCGTGCGTGTGGTGGTGGTCGTCGGCAATGCGCCGTAGGGACTGGATCAACACACGAATCCAAAACCCCGCCGGCGCAAACCGGGCGGGGTTTTTCGTTTAAGAGCCTCCCCGGAAAGTCGGCCCAGAAGAAAAGGACTGGAGCATGGCAATTTCGGGCACAACATCCACCAGGACGCGCTTTACGGGCGCGCAGTTAATCGTTCACTTACTGGAACGACAGGGCATTACCATCGTTGCGGGCATCCCGGGCGGCACGGTGCTGCCGCTGTACGATGCGTTAAGCCAAAGCACGCAGATCCGCCACGTGCTGGCGCGCCACGAGCAGGGGGCTGGCTTTATCGCTCAGGGCATGGCGCGTACGCAGGGCAAACCGGCGGTCTGTATGGCCTGCAGCGGCCCGGGCGCAACCAACCTGGTGACCGCCATCGCCGACGCGCGGCTCGACTCCATTCCGCTGATCTGCATTACCGGCCAGGTACCGTCCTCGATGATCGGCACCGATGCGTTCCAGGAAGTGGACACCTACGGCATCTCTATCCCCATCACCAAACATAACTATTTAGTTCGCGATATCAGCGAGCTGCCTCAGGTTATCAGCGATGCGTTCCGCATTGCGCAGTCTGGCCGCCCGGGCCCGGTGTGGATAGACATTCCTAAGGATGTCCAGACCGCAGAGATCGAGATCGACGTGCTGCCGGAGCCGGGCGACCGTGCCCCCGCGCCGGAATTTAGCGCTGAGAGCGTGCGCGACGCCGCAGCCATGATTAACGCGGCTAAACGTCCGGTGCTGTACCTGGGCGGCGGAGCGATTAACGCTGCGGATGAAATCCGCCAGTTTGCGGAAAAAGCCAACCTGCCGACCACCATGACCCTGATGGCGCTGGGCATGCTGCCGAAAGCGCACCCGCTCTCTCTCGGCATGCTGGGCATGCACGGCGCGCGCAGCACCAACTACATCCTGCAAGAAGCGGATTTGCTGATTGTTATGGGCGCGCGTTTTGATGACCGGGCGATTGGCAAAACCGAGCAGTTCTGCCCGAACGCGAAGATCATTCACGTGGATATCGACCGCGCGGAGCTGGGTAAAATCAAGCAGCCGCACGTGGCGATTCAGGGCGACGTGGCCGAGGTGCTGGCGCAGCTGATCCCGCAGACGGACGCAGCCGACCGCGCCGACTGGCGCCAACTGGTGGCGGATCTGCAGCGCGAGTTCCCGGGCGCCATTCCAACCGAAGGCGACCCGCTGAGCCACTACGGGCTGATCAACGCCGTGGCCGCCTGCGTGGACGACAGCGCGATTATCACCACCGACGTCGGCCAGCACCAGATGTGGACCGCTCAGGCCTACCCGCTGAACCGTCCGCGCCAGTGGCTGACCTCCGGCGGGCTGGGAACCATGGGCTTCGGCCTGCCCGCAGCCGTGGGTGCGGCGCTGGCCAATCCGGACCGCAAGGTCATCTGCTTCTCCGGCGACGGCAGCCTGATGATGAACATTCAGGAAATGGCGACCGCGGCCGAAAACCAGTTAGACGTGAAAATCATCCTGATGAACAACGAGGCGCTCGGTCTGGTGCACCAGCAGCAGAGCCTGTTCTACAAGCAGGGCGTGTTTGCGGCGACCTATCCGGGGATGATTAACTTTATGCAGATTGCCGCCGGTTTTGGCCTGCACACTTGCGATCTGAACGCCGAAGAAGACGCCCACGCGGCGCTGCAGGCGGCGATTTCTCGCCCCGGCCCGGCGCTGATCCACGTGCGTATCGACCCTGAACAAAAAGTGTATCCGATGGTGCCGCCGGGTGCGGCAAATACTGAGATGGTGGGAGAATAAGCCATGCAGAAACAATATGATAACGTCATTCTGGAACTCACCGTCCGCAACCACCCTGGCGTCATGACCCACGTCTGCGGGCTCTTTGCCCGCCGGGCGTTTAACGTGGAAGGCATTCTCTGTCTGCCGATTCAGGGCAGCGAGCACAGCCGCATCTGGCTGCTGGTTAACGATGACCAGCGTCTGGAGCAGATGATGGCGCAGATCGACAAGCTGGAAGACGTCACCAAAGTGGCGCGCAACCAGTCCGATCCCACCATGTTTAACAAAATTGCGGTGTTTTTCGAGTAAATCACTTAAGGTAAGAGGCTTTTGCCGGATGGCGCTGCGCTTATCCGGCCTACCAGGACGTTACGCGTAGGCCGGATAAGGCGTTTACGCCGCCATCCGGCGTGTTCACGCATCAGGATCAACCCATGACCACCATCGCTCTCATCGACGACCACCTTATCGTCCGCTCCGGCTTTGCCCAGCTTTTAAACCTCGAACCGGATTTTCAGGTCGTGGCCGAGTTTGGCTCCGGTCGCGAGGCGCTGGCGGGCCTGCCGGGGCGCGGGGTGCAGGTCTGTATCTGCGACATCTCGATGCCGGATCTCTCCGGGCTGGAGCTGTTATGCCAGCTGCCAAAGGGCATGGCGACGATTATGCTGTCGGTCCATGACAGCCCGGCGCTGGTCGAGCAGGCGCTCAACGCGGGCGCGCGCGGGTTCCTCTCTAAACGCTGTAGCCCCGACGAGCTGATCGCCGCCGTGCGCACCGTCTCCACCGGCGGCTGCTATTTAACGCCGGATATCGCCATCAAGCTGGCGGCCGGACGTCAGGATCCGCTCACCAGGCGCGAGCGTCAGGTTGCGGAAAAACTCGCGCAGGGAATGTCGGTAAAAGAGATTGCCGCCGAGCTGGATCTGTCGCCCAAAACCGTGCACGTCCACCGCGCCAACCTGATGGAAAAACTTAACGTCAGCAACGACGTCGAGCTGGCGCGCCGCATGTTCGACGGCTGGCAATGAGTTCCGCTTTATCACGGCCGATCGCCGTCGTCGCCAGCTTCTTTATCTTCTCCGCCGCATGGTTCTGCCTGTGGAGCATCAGCCTGCATCTGGTGGAGCGCCCCGAGCTGGCGGTGCTGCTGTTCCCCTTCGGCCTGCGTCTGGGGTTGATGCTCCAGTGTCCGCGAGGCTACTGGCCCGTTTTGCTCGGCGCAGAGTGGCTGATGCTGGTCTGGCTGGCGCAGGAAGTCGCCCTCGCGCACCTGCCCTTATTGATGACCGGAAGCCTGCTCACGCTTCTCCCGGTTGCCCTCATTTCCCGCTACCGCCACCAGCGCGACTGGCGCACGCTGCTGCGTCAGGGGGCGGCGCTGATTGCCGCCGCGCTGCTGCAGTCGCTTCCGTGGATTGGCGAGAAGGAGATGCTCAACGCCCTGCTGCTGACCCTCACCGGCGGCCTGACGCTGGCACCAACCTGCCTCGTGATCTGGCACTATCTCACCAGCACCGTCTGGCAGCCGCTGGGGCCTTCGCTGGTTTCCCAACCGGTGAACTGGCGCGCCCGGCACCTCATCTGGTATCTGCTGCTGTTTGTGGTGAGCCTGTGGCTCCAGCTTGGCCTGCCCGCCGAGCTTTCACGCTTTACCCCATTTTGCCTGGCGCTGCCGATCATCGCCCTGGCCTGGCACTACGGCTGGCAGGGGGCGCTGATCGCCACGCTGATGAATGCCATCGCGCTGATCGCCAGCCAGACCTGGCACGATCATCCGGTGGATCTGCTGCTTTCCCTGCTGGCCCAGAGCCTGACCGGGCTGCTGCTCGGCGCGGGCATTCAGCGCCTGCGCGAGCTGAACCAGTCCCTGCAAACCGAGCTGGCGCGCAACCGTCGTCTGGCGGAGCGTCTGCTGGAGACGGAAGAGAGCGTGCGGCAGGAGGTCGCCCGCGAGCTGCACGACGATATCGGCCAGACCATCACCGCCATCCGCACCCAGGCGGGCATTGTCCAGCGCCTGGCAGCGGAAAACGCGAGCGTCAAGCAGGGCGGGGCGCATATCGAACAGCTTTCGCTGGGCGTTTATGACTCCGTTCGCCGCCTGTTAGGACGGCTGCGCCCGCGCCAGCTTGACGACCTGTCGCTTGAGCAGGCGGTGCGCTCCCTGATGCGCGAGATGGAGCTGGAAAGCCGCGGCATTGTCAGCCATCTCGACTGGCGTATTAACGAGCCTGCGCTGAGCGAAGGACAGCGCGTGACGCTGTTCCGCGTCTGTCAGGAGGGGCTGAACAATATCGTCAAGCACGCCAGCGCCAGCGCGGTCACGATCCAGGGCTGGCAGCAGGACGAGCGCCTGATGCTGGTGATTGAAGACGACGGCTGCGGCCTGCCGCCGGGCTCTGGCCAGCAGGGCTTTGGCCTGGCGGGCATGCGCGAGCGCGTGACGGCGCTCGGCGGCACGCTGAACATCTCCTGCACCCACGGGACGCGCGTTAGCGTCAGCCTGCCGTTAAGGACGCACCATGTTTAAAACCCCAGCCAGCGCGGCTCCGCTGCGCGACAAAGCGGAAATCGACGCTCGTTACCGCTACTGGCGTCGCCATATCCTGATGACCATCTGGCTCGGCTACGCGCTGTTCTACTTCACCCGCAAAAGCTTCAACGCCGCCGCGCCGGAAATCCTCGCCAGCGGCGTGATGACGCGCACCGATATCGGCCTGCTGGCGACGCTGTTTTACATCACCTACGGCCTGTCGAAGTTCTTCTCCGGCATCGTCAGCGACCGCTCCAACGCGCGCTATTTTATGGGCGTTGGGCTGATCGCCACCGGGGTGGTGAACATTCTGTTTGGCTTCTCGACGTCGCTTTGGGCCTTTGCCCTGCTGTGGGCGCTGAACGCCTTTTTCCAGGGCTGGGGCGCGCCGGTCTGCGCTCGCCTGCTCACCGCCTGGTACTCGCGCAACGAGCGCGGCGGCTGGTGGGCGATCTGGAACACCGCGCATAACGTCGGCGGGGCGCTGATCCCGATGGTGGTGGGCGCGGCGGCGCTGCACTACGGCTGGCGCGCCGGGATGATGATTGCCGGTGGCCTCGCGATTGTCGCCGGGCTGTTCCTCTGCTGGCGCCTGCGCGACCGGCCGCAGACCGTCGGCCTGCCGGCGGTGGGCGACTGGCGGCACGACGAGATGGAGATTGCCCAGCAGCAGGAGGGCGCGGGGCTGACCCGCAGGGAGATCCTCACTAAGTACGTGCTGAAAAACCCGTACATCTGGCTGCTGTCGCTCTGCTACGTGCTGGTCTACGTGGTGCGCGCGGCGATCAACGACTGGGGCAACCTGTACATGTCCGAGACGCTCGGCGTGGATCTGGTCACCGCGAACTCAGCGGTGACGATGTTCGAGCTAGGCGGGTTTATCGGCGCGCTGGTGGCGGGCTGGGGATCGGATAAGCTGTTCAACGGCAACCGCGGGCCGATGAACCTGATTTTTGCCGCCGGGATTTTGCTCTCCGTCGGCTCGCTGTGGCTGATGCCGTTCGCCAGCTACGTGATGCAGGCGGCGTGCTTCTTCACCATCGGCTTCTTCGTCTTTGGCCCACAGATGCTGATCGGCATGGCGGCGGCGGAGTGTTCCCACAAAGAGGCGGCAGGCGCGGCGACGGGCTTTGTTGGGCTGTTTGCCTATCTCGGCGCATCGCTCTCCGGCTGGCCGCTGGCGCGGGTGATCGACGTCTGGCACTGGAGCGGGTTCTTCGCGGCGATCGCCATCGCGGCGGGGATTTCCGCCCTGCTGCTGCTGCCGTTTTTGCACGCCCAGTCACCGCGCGAAGCGTGACGCGCCTCACCTTTTCGCCCCGAGTGGCGCAAAACTAGGAAATTTTCCCGGTTTTACCTGGACGCTGTCTCAGGCATCTCTCCCGGCTGATTTTTACAATGCTGCAAAAATCAGCTCAGGAGTAACTCAGTCATGCTGGCCTTCTTAAATCAGGTGCGCAAGCCGACCCTGGATCTGCCGCTCGACGTGCGGCGCAAGATGTGGTTCAAACCGTTCATGCAGTCCTATCTGGTGGTCTTCATCGGCTACCTGACCATGTACCTGATCCGCAAAAACTTTAACATCGCGCAGAACGACATGATCTCAACCTACGGGCTGAGCATGACGCAGCTGGGGATGATCGGTCTGGGCTTCTCCATCACCTACGGCGTGGGGAAAACGCTGGTTTCCTACTACGCGGACGGCAAAAACACCAAGCAGTTCCTGCCGTTTATGCTGATCCTCTCCGCCATCTGTATGCTCGGCTTCAGCGCTAGCATGGGCGCGGGCTCCGTTAGCCTGTTCATGATGATTGCCTTCTACGCCCTGAGCGGTTTCTTCCAGAGCACAGGCGGGTCGTGCAGCTACTCCACCATCACCAAATGGACCCCGCGCCGCAAGCGTGGTTCGTACCTCGGCATGTGGAATATCTCCCACAACCTCGGCGGGGCGGGTGCGGCAGGCGTGGCGCTGTTCGGCGCGAATTACCTGTTCGACGGTCACGTCATCGGCATGTTTATCTTCCCGTCGATTATCGCCCTGATTGTCGGCTTTATCGGCCTGCGCTACGGCAGCGACTCCCCGGAATCGTACGGCCTCGGCAAAGCCGAAGAGCTGTTCGGCGAGGAGATCAGCGAAGAGGACAAAGAGACCGAAGAAAACGAGATGTCCAAATGGCAGATCTTTGTTGAGTACGTGCTGAAAAACAAGGTGATCTGGCTGCTGTGCTTCTCAAACATCTTCCTCTACGTGGTGCGCATCGGCATCGACCAGTGGTCGACCGTGTATGCCTTCCAGGAGCTGAAGCTTTCTAAAGAGGTGGCGATTCAGGGCTTCACCCTGTTCGAAGTGGGCGCGCTGGTCGGCACGCTGCTGTGGGGCTGGCTCTCCGACCTCGCCAACGGCCGTCGCGCGCTGGTGGCCTGCGTCGCGCTGGCGCTGATTATCGCCACGCTCGGCGTCTACCAGCACGCCAGCAACCAGTACGTTTACCTGGCGTCATTGTTCGCGCTCGGCTTCCTGGTCTTTGGCCCACAGCTGCTGATCGGCGTGGCGGCAGTCGGCTTCGTCCCGAAAAAAGCGATCGGCGCCGCCGATGGGATTAAGGGCACCTTCGCCTACCTGATCGGCGACAGCTTCGCCAAGCTGGGTCTGGGGATGATTGCCGACGGCACGCCGATTTTCGGCCTCACCGGCTGGGCGGGCACCTTCGCAGCGCTGGATGCGGCAGCGATCGGCTGTATCGTCCTGATGGCGATGGTCGCGGTGCTGGAAGAACGTAAGATCCGTCGCGAGAATCGTGCGCAGAAGCAGAAATTGAAAGCAGCCTGAGTTTACTCGCGCTATTAAAACAGCCCTGTAGAGGTAACTCTTCAGGGCTGTTTTTTTTCAGAATTTATCTATTTTTCAGTTGTGTAACTTTTAGCCTGAACATGTAAACATAACGGCTTAAATCTATTATCCATGTCTGCTGAAGGGGATTCAGAGTAACGATGACATGGCGCAGGGAGCATAACGATGGATACCACAGAGTTACTGGCAGCATTGCCCGTCAGGACAGAAGAGGCGATTTGCATCTTGTTTGAAGCTGGCGCGCAGCCGGAATCAAGTTTCCTGGCCTTTAAGGGCAGACATGAGGACAGGCTGCATTCGCTATATATCCACCCACAGTTAACGGAACTTCAGAACTACGGCCCCTGGCTGCTGGCTGTAGATGATAAAGAACAGCTACGGGGATATCTGGAAATATTACCCGGTTGTGTTGCCGTGATTATCTCAACCCGTTATCCCTTCTTCTTGGCTGTGCAGTTATCCCGTGGATGCACTATCGTGCCACCCGAGGGTGCCGCAGTGCTGGTACGTTTCTATACCGGCCATGTTATTGGTGCCCTGGCTGCCGGTGCACAGTACGACTGGCACGCTTATCTGTTTAATGGTATTACGCAGTGGTGGTTACCCGGCGATGTCCAGTGGCAGCGTCTCAGCATATTACCCTCAGCAAACAAAACGCCCACAAGCCATGTTATCCGTCTGGATAAAAATGCCTGGCAGCAGATTTCGGACCGGCCGGAAGTGTCTCGTGTGCTAAAGGAATGGCAACAAATGTCGACCAGTCTGGGAGTGTCGCCATGCGCTCAGCGATTGATGGTGCTGAAGGCATTGAATAAAGCTGAAAGCGTCGGTCTGGAACATCCTGCAGACCAGATGCTGTATGCGCTTTGCTATCTCAATGGCGGGAAGCAGATGCTGGAATCTGAAGACTTTTATACCGCATTGCCCAAGGTTGTTAATGGTCAGATACGTTTAAGTCAGGCGATTTCTGGCGTCTCATACTGACGGGAATACCTATTAGTGAATTTTTTTACGCGGCTTGAAAAAGTGGATGGTGCAGTCACGCGTTTCTACGCCAGGCGAAAAGTATGGCTGTGGAGCGCCGTTGCCCTGCCGGTGGTGTTCGTGCTGGGCTGGATGGTGTGGGTGATGCTCTGGGCACCCCCGATGGGTGGCGTAACGCTGATTATTCATACCCGAATTGACCGGCCGATTCTGGGTTTCAGTGTAAATGGTGTGGCGGGAGGCAATGCTGGGGCTTTTAATCCTGACAATAAATATGCTGGAGAAAATGGGGCTGCAACCTGCTGCGGTGCGATCAAGGGAAAGACCGCAGAGGTTATCTGGACGCTCAGTGTCACCGGTCCGCAGTATGAAAGGGGGATGAGACCAGAGCAACGACGAGTGGTGATGCCGTTACCGGAGCGTAAGCGGGGTGAAAACGACCTGCATGTGTACTTTTTACCGGGAGATAAGGTACTGCTGGGGTGGAGTGATAATGCCTTTTCACCCTACGACCCGCGTAGCCCGAACTATATGCCAGCACCAGAGCTGATGGACAATCAAACAGGGAGTGAGTACTGATGGGCTTTTTTACGCGGCTTGAAACAGTGGATGGTGCAGTCACGCGTTTTTACGTCAGGCGAAAAGTATGGCTGTGGAGCGCCGTTGCCCTGCCGGTGGTGTTCGTGCTGGGCTGGATGGTGTGGGTGATGCTCTGGGCACCCCCGATGGGGGGCGTAACGCTGATTATTCATAGCAAGCTGAACCGTCCAATTCTGGGGTTCAGTGTTAACGGTGTGGCGGGTGGTAATGCCAGTGCACACGATCCGAATCATAAATACGTAAGTGAAAGCGGTGGCGCATCAACCTGCTGCGGTGCGATCAAGGGAAAGACCGCAGAGGTTATCTGGACTTTGGATGTTACTGGTGCTCAATATGATGCAGGAATGCGATCAGAGCAACGACGTGTGGTGATGCCGTTACCTGAACGTAAGCGCGGTGAAAACGACCTGCATGTGTACTTTTTACCGGGAGATAAGGTACTGCTGGGGTGGAGTGATAATGCCTTTTCACCCTACGACACGCGCAGCCCGAACTATAAGCCAGTACTAGAGCTGATGGAAAATTAAACAGGGAGTGAGTACTGATGGGCTTTTTTACGCGGCTTGAAACAGTGGATGGCGCAGTCACGCGTTTCTACGCCAGGCGAAAAGTATGGCTGTGGAGCGCTGTTGCACTGCCGGTGGTTTTTGTTCTGGGCTGGATGGTGTGGGTGATGCTCTGGGCACCCCCGATGGGTGGCGTAACGCTAATTATTCATACCCGAATTGACCGTCCGATTCTGGGTTTCAGTGTAAATGGTGTGGCGGGCGGTAATTCGTGGGCATTTGATCCCAGTAATAAATACGCCGGGGAAAATGGAAAATCAACCTGTTGTGGTTCGATCAAAGGAAAGACCGCAGAGGTTATCTGGACGCTCAGTGTCACCGGTCCGCAGTATGAAAGGGGGATGAGACCAGAGCAACGACGTGTGGTGATGCCGTTACCGGAGCGTAAGCGGGGTGAAAACGACCTGCATGTGTACTTTTTACCAGGAGATAAGGTGTTGCTGGGGTGGAGTGATAATGCCTTTTCACCCTACGACCCGCGTAGCCCGAACTATACGCCGTCACCGCTGCTTGAGGATAAATAACGATGGCATTTGATCTTGATGCCTGCATTGCGGCGGCGAACCGGGCATCCCAGGCCTGTGAATATGAGCTGGGAAACTGCTCGCGAACACTGCATATCGGGTTCTTTTTTGACGGCGTGGGGCGCAATATCGAACAAGATGCGCCTGATAACCGTTTGAGTAATGTTGCTCGTCTTTATAGGGCTTTTCCCACACCGGTGAATAACACCCCGTCATCAGTATACCAGGCGCATTACATTTCCGGCTTAGGAACCCCCTTCCTTGAAATGGAAGGCGAAGCGCTCCAGCAATTTATGGACGGAACGGGTAACGCCGTAAAGGACTCGCTAAAAGATCAGCCGACCGATGCGCTAAAAGATATTTTTAAAGCGAAAGCGGGTGGTGCCAGCAATCAGAACGTGCGCAATGAATTACGGCAAAAACTGCTCACGCCGAAAGGCCAGCTCAGGCAACTGAGAGATGCCACCCTGAAAGGGGCGATTCGGGCAGATATCGAAGCCACGCCCTGGCTGAGGGATAACGAGTTCATTGCATACAGCACCGTAAGCGGTGCCGACACCCGGCTGAACAGCACCAGAATACGTTTTGAGCGCACGGTTGAAGATGCGCTGAAGCAGGGAGAAGTGCCTCTCAGGCTGATTTCTGTATCGGTGTTTGGTTTTGATATGGGCGGGACGCAGGCACGGCAGTTTATCGACCTGCTGTTAAATGACCTGTGTGTTCAACGCGAGGACGGAAAGCCTGCTTTCAAGGGAATACCGGTTGATATCGTGTTTGCCGGGCTGTTTGACTGCTCGCGGGATACACCGATGAGCAGTGACAACGGGCTGGATTATGCCGGTAGCGTCCTGGAGTGGGCACCGGTAAAACATGCGGAAACAGCAGGGCAAATCATCAGCATGTTTGGTCGGAAATACCTCGACCACCAGTCGCCCTTGCCGGAGGCGGTCAAACATTCGCTGCACCTGGTAGCCGCACATGAGCGCCGACGCTGGCGCTGCGTGTACCGTACCGGGCGGAAAGGCTTTCAGCATCAGGAAGTATTGATGCCGGGATGCAGCGACGATATTGGCGGCGGATTAAAACCCGATGTGCAAAAGCCGAGTGCCGAGTTGAGTCGCGTTCCGCTGCGAAAAATGTATCAGGAGGCTATGAAGGCTGGTGTTCCCTTCCTTGGTTTAAACGCGCTTTATAATACTGACCGTATTGTCTGGTCATATCTAAATTTACGTGACAGCGTCAAATCCCAGTCTGTTGATCAATGGGTCGAAACATACCAAAGTGCGATTAATGCTCAAACGCTCAGCTATCAGGCCCTGAACCGACATCTCGATGATTATTTTGAGTGGCTGAGCAGGCAGTTTTACGAATACAAGAGTGAACTGCGCCGTCTGGAGGGGATCCGCAACGGGATAATGACGTCCACGTCCTCGGCATCAGGTCTGCTGGGACTATCTTCTCAGGCGCGCCAGGAGATGGATAGCGTAACGGAAGATATCGCCACCCTGAAAAAACACTGGGGCTGGCTGTCTGATGTGGCAAGTGCGGCCAGTCTTCTACTGACCCAAAAGTTTTATTATCCCCCGAAGATTTATCTGGACAACATTCTTGAGCCAGCGTTATTGCGTGCCAGGAGATATCTGGACTGTGGTACAGCAGGGCATGATGGTAAAGCACCACCGGTAAAATGGTGTATGGGGGCTTCAGTGCTGTATGCGTGGTTTATACATGATGTGCAACGCGCGGAAGGTATCAATGATGGTTATTTTTCGGTGCGCTGGTTAGAGCCAAGGTAGCAGCATGCGCTGTTTCGCTTTCATGCCGATTTTCCACCTCTTTTCCGTTCACTATTATGCTTCCGCCCGCTGTCGACGCGCTGCGTTTCCCGCTATGATGAGCGGCTAGTCTAAGGAGAACGCATGGTCTGGATAATGCTGGCAACGCTTGCCGTGGTGTTTGTGGTGGGATTTCGCGTCCTGACCTCAGATTCCCGCCGCGCCATCAAACGTTTAAGCGAGCGTCTGGGGATCACCCCGATGCCGGTTGAGTCGATGATCGACCAGTTTGGTAAAACGTCAGGTAATGAGTTTATCCGCTACCTTGAGCGGCCCGATGAGGCGCATCTGCAAAACGCCGCCCAGGTGCTGCTTATCTGGCAGGTCTGTATTGTCGACGGCAGCGAAGAGAACCTGCACACCTGGCACCGCATGCTGCGCAAAGCCCGCCTTGCCGCACCCATTACCGATGCGCAAATCCGCCTCGCACTTGGCTTTATGCGCGAGATGGAGCCAGACCCGCAGGAGCTTAACGCCTTCCAGTTACGCTACAACCAGCTCTTTTTGCCGGAAGAGGGCGTGTTTTATCTGCATTAAGGCATTTTCCCGCAAAGCACATTCTGAGCGTTCAGAATCTCTTCTCTATTTTCATTGAGGCGGGTGGCGGCATAGATATCTATGTTTAACCTTTTTGCCTCCGCGTCCGTGAGTTCACGGTAGCAAAGTCCTTCCTGATTAAAGGTGCATTTCGACTGTGGCAGCAGGGCAAATCCTTTCCCTCTTGCGATGCGGCTAAGCATCACGAGGGAATCATCCGGCTCTTTAATACGCTTCAGCGGCGTTTTCAGCGTATCAAAGTAGCTTTCGCATTTGTCATAGAATGACGGGTTAGCGCTTCGCGAAAACCAAAAAATCGGGAGATCGCTAATGTCTTCCAGCGAGACTTTCTCTTTCAGGCTGGCAGGATGCAAAGAGGGCATTGCGATCAGCAACGGTTCCTGGCAGACCCAGCGGTATTGAACGATGTCTTCATGACCCGTTCCTTTTTCCCCGGTCAGCACCAGATCCAGCATATTTTTAGACAAGCTTTGCAGCAGCTGGGCTGACGTCAGGTCCGGCGTTTCGACATCATCTCCCGCGTTCATTTTTTGAAGCTGGGTATTCACGGGTTCAATATATTCAAAATTAAGCGTTCGCGTCAGCCCGATGCGCAGGCCCGTTTCCGATGAGAGTGGATCTTCTTTTAAATTGCTGATGTCTTTTAATATTTTTTCAGCCTGAACAACCAGCGCACGACCTGCGTCAGTAAGGCTAACGTCATGCGTGCTGCGGCTGAACAGCTGACGCTTCAGAACCGCTTCAAGGCATTTTATCTGACGCGTCAACGGTGGTTGAGTCATGCGCAGGCGTTCGGCAGCCTTACGGAAGTTGAGTTCATGTGCAACAGCGAGAAAGCATTGTAATTGTTTGATGCTGGGCAGGTTATTGCTGATTAAATGTTCTGCTGTGGCCATACGTGGGTCCTGAATGCGAAAAGGTATTTCGTCTTTTTTCCATTTCGATATTACACGCTAAATGCAGGCAGTAAAACCCGTTTTAACAGTAATACAAAAAATATATTACAAATTTAACAATTCCAATTGTTTCCTGTATTGATAAATTTCTACCCGAATCCTCACTCAATCAATATTCGGAGTAATTATGTCGTCTAAATATGTACTGGTATCACGCTTCCCGTTAAAAAATACGTTTACCGAGAAAGATTTTACTTCCTTAAAAAGCAATGAAAACGTTCGCTACTATTCCTGTGAAGAAAACGGTGTTAATGAACTGCTGGAACTGCGCGCTTTCAATGACATTAAAGAAATTGCATGGGCTGAGAGTGAAATGGAATCCATGTTCCATCGTTTCTCTGCTGTTCTTTCTGCCGATATTCGTCGCGAACTGCTTAAGTTTGTTGAATCTCCAATCGATAATAAAAAAAGCTTACCCGAATCAAATTATATTCAGCTTCGTCACGTTGAGGTGCCCGCGCATAACTATCAGCAGTATCGTCAGTGGCGCGATGAAACCATCTTTAATGTGGTAAGAGATAACAAAGATAAAATCGAAAGTTTCGAAGCGTTTCATTCCCTGATCAGCGGCGTTCCTGGCGTGATGTTTATCTCCTCATTCAACGGCGATAAAGCAGAATATAAAGAAGCATTTACTAATGCGCGTTACCAGGAAATCATTCAGCAGGCCGGCGACAACTTTATCACTGGCGGCAATGACGGCCTTTATACGCGTATCTATCGTGCTTGCTGTTGTTGAGGAACAATGAATGAACTGTAAAAAGTTGGTAGTTGTTGGCGATAAATTTAATGAATTTGCCAATGGTAAAGATGTACTGACTATATCTCAGCTAGAATTATTGACTCAGATCCCTGCGAATATCATTGATAAAGAACATGAAATTATTGTTGGGCAGGGCGTACGCAAGGATTTTGCCGGGAAAGTAATTTCAAACCAGGCAAGAAACGCGATTCATGGTAATAAACTTAAAATGTGCTCTCTGGAAAAACTGGTGAGCGACAAAAAAAATGCACATTGCCATAAAAAACTGGAACAGAACATACTTATAGGACCTGCGGAACAAGCTGAGCATAATCCCGATCTCTATGCGATGCCTCTGTTAATCGATGAGCGTTGCGAATTGATGGCGGATCACCAGACGGGCCAGCATATTCAGGGAATGCTCCTGGTTGAAGCCAGCCGACAGGCCTTTATCGGCGTCACCGAAGAATTTATTTACCCGCGGGAAAGCGGGCGCTATTACGTCATTAACAGCATGGCAATCAATTTCGCCAGCTTCCTGTTCCCTTTACCGGCGCTGGTCCATTTTGAATTTCTTGAAAAAGATATTAATGACCGCCGGGGGCGCTTCAAGGCTCAGGTACGCGTTACTCAGCACCAAACGCTTTGCGCGACGATGGATGTGTCGTTCACCGTCTATCCTTCCACCCTGATCGCAGAGAAAGAAAAATCTCTGGCTGAGGTTGCCATGCAGGCGACCATCGTTGAACAGCAAGGGGTGGCGCAGGGGGTAACGCATGCCTGAATTACGTAGCCAGAAATACCGTCTGGCTGCGACCACGCAGGGGCCGCTTTACCCCCCTGCGGAGGTCATGGACGGGAAGGGAAATTTTGTCGTGGTTGGCATGGTGCCCGGTGATAACGGCCTGCAGTGGCGAAGCGTCATTGTTTCACCGGACAGCGCGCTCCCGGCATTTGGGGAAATCGCGCCCTATAACGTTTTGTGCGATATCGAAAAAATGCCTCAGGACGCGTTGAAGGACATCATTCTTCATACTCTGCCTTTACCCATTCCGATGAACAACTATCGGATGATATTCGCCCCGGAACAGCGGCCGCAGGCCAATAAGGAAAAGCGGCCTAGCCTGCCGCTTCATGAAGGCTATATCGCAGATTATCGCAGCAGCGATGGAAAGCGAGACATCCAGCCTGTCACCCTCGCTGCCTGGCTTGAGGCAGAGGGAACCTTTGACGTCACGTTGTCCGAAGACAAGAAGCGAGCGCGATTCACGTTTTCGTTCAGGAGTCTTGTCCCGGATAGCGTTTATACCGTGATGAGTCTCAGGGAGAACGATTTAGCCTCTGAGGCGACGAGCAGGCCTGGCCCGCTGGGTATACCCAACGTATTTATAACCGACAGCGAAGGTAACGCTGAATATTGGGCTGAGTTAACCGATCCTTTTCCGGCTCCGGAGAGGAAGGGAAACAGAATTATTAACGTGGTCGTACTTTATATGAGCTCGCGTCAGAGCTACGGCGGTGCAATTGGTTTTTACGGTCTTGGAGGCGATATCCATGCCCATTTAAAACTCAAAGGCCGTTCCTTCGATGAATTTACAACTATAGAGTGAGAAAAGTATGCCGTTTGTTCATGTGATGACCTGGCCGACGAAAGATGAAAATCAAATCATCAGGCTTCAGGAAGATATTACGTTTGCCGTTCACAAAAACACGGGTGCGCCGCTGGATAAAATTTCCGTGGTGGTGTCTGAAATTCAACCTTCCCGCTGGGCGGACGCTGGCGTGCCTGGTACGGATAAAGATTTCCCGGTTAAGAGTCGAAGAAAAAACTACGAGGAATAGGCTTTGCGTAAACACGCCGCATTTTTTGACGTTGATGAGACGCTAATAAATATTAAAAGCATGTTTGATTTCTATGACTTCTGGTGCAGGGCAAATAATCAAAACGATCGTCTTCAACGCTATATGTCTCGCTTTCGCGCCGACGTAAAAAACGGTGTACCAAGGGAGACGCTAAACAGAGAGTATTATCGCCAGTTTGAAGGCGTGTCTTGTCGTTATCTGGAAGAAATGGGCGAGGAATGGTTCAGGCGTAAGCAGGAAAACGAATTTTTTATTGAGAGTGCCGTTTCAGCACTTAAAAGCCATCAGAGCCAGAACATGTACACCTTATTTATATCGGGCTCTATGCTTCCGATTCTGTCACCCATTGCGAAATATCTTGGCGTAACGGACATACTCTGTGCGCCGTTGATAATAAATGACGCAGGCGAGTTGACGGGTGAAATCGGCCTGCCCCAAACAATTGGCGCGGGTAAAAAAGACGCCCTGATGACGTTTTGCCGGGATAAGGAGATTAACCCGGCGGATTGTTATGCCTACGGTGACGATCTTTCGGATATTCCAATGCTCGAAGCCATCGGGTATCCCGTCTGTGTGGGAGAGCATTCCGCGCTTACCCGATATGCAGCAGAAAAAAATTGGCACATTATTTAAACCATTATTGAGGTAAGTAGTATGACTTCAGAACTCTCCCCGCAAAATATGACGTTAAGGTCATGGCTTGCGTTATTCATTCTCGCTATTTCAACGTTTACAATTGTCACTACCGAACTGGCGCCGGTCGGATTATTAACGCCAATCGCAGAGGGGTTACGGTCTTCGGAATCCGCGGTGGGCATGACCGTGTCGCTTTATGCCTGGGTTGGGGCGTTGAGTGCGCTGTTTGCATCCGTCTTTTTAGGCAATGTGGCTAAGAAGCGGCTTTTACTCGTGCTCACCGTGGTGCTTCTGATCTCTAACGTCATGGCCGCGACGGTAAACACCTACGGAATGCTGCTTAGCGCCCGCGTGCTGGGCGCGCTTGCTCACGGTGCATTCTGGGCGATGATCGGCGCAACGGCGGTTGCCATGGTTCCTGCCAGATATATTGGGGCAGCGACGTCAATCGTATTTGGTGGCGTTTCCGCAGCAAGCGTTTTTGGCGTACCGGTATCCAACTACATTGGTATCCACTTCGGCTGGCGGCAGGCATTTTGGCTGATGGCCGCGCTGAGCGTAATTGCCTTTGTGGGTATTAGCGTGCTTGTTCCCCAGATCGCCAGCAAAAGCGCGCTTGGCCTGGATGCGCTTAAGGGCGTGCTGAAATCGTCTACCCTGTGGAAAATTTACTCAGCCACCCTGCTGGCCGTTACGGCCCACTTTGCCGCCTTTACGTACATTGAACCCTGGCTTCACACGCAGAGTTTGCTGTCCACAGCCTTTATTCCCGCCGTGCTTTTTGTTTACGGCATCGCGGGTCTGGCCGGCAATTTCCTGACCGGCGTGATGATTGATAAGTATCTCAAGCTGACGGTTTCGCTGTCTGTACTGCTGATCTGTGCAGTGCTGCTGTTCCTGGGCCTGTCAGGTTCCTCGCTCTCTGCTGCGCTGATATTCACCAGCATGATTATCTGGGGCTTCGCTGTATCAGGAATATTTGTCGGCTTCCAGACGTGGGTATTACGTATGGCAGAGGATAAAGCCTTCCCGGCCTCCGCAATCTACGTTTCGTTTTTCAATACCGCCATTGGTATCGGCGCGTCGGTCGGTGCCTGGATGGTTTCATCATTTTCAATGCCGCTCCTGTATATCGTCGCCGGCACGGCCATCGGCCTGTCCGTCCTGCTTGTCGCGGTTATTCCTGCAACTTTGACCGCCAAACAATCCCGTATGGAGAAATCTTATGAGTCAAATTAATGACCGCACGCGCTATGGCAGAGAGATTATGGACCGTCTTGAAGCGGGGCTCGCGGATAAAGTCACCCGCCGCCTGAGCGAACTGGACCCGGGCCTGCCCGCCCTGATAACCGACTATGCGTTCGGGGATGTCGTGGGGCGTCCGGGGCTGGATCTCAAAACGCGCGAAATGCTGACCGTCGCCTCGCTTGTGACGCTGGGTAATGCTATGCCGCAGCTGGAACTGCACATGAGAGGCGCGCTCAACACCGGCGTGACGCCGGAAGAGCTGCTTGAAATTGTGATACAGATGGCGGTCTATGCCGGCGTTCCCGCCTGTATGAATGGCCTTACCGCCTACCGCGCGGCAATGGCTGCGACGGGCCATACGTTGCCGGGACTGAAAGGGGGTGACGCATGAGCGAAGTTGTCATTATTGCAGCCCGCCGCACGGCGACGGGCGCATTTCAGGGCGCGCTTGCGGAGCATTCCGCCGCTGACCTGGGAAGCCGGGTCATTCAGGCGCTCCTCAAAGAATCTGGCGTAGAGGCCGGTGATATCTCTCAGGTCATTATGGGTCAGGTTCTTACGGCGGGGTGTGGCCAGAACCCGGCCCGGCAGTCGGCCCTGAATGCCGGATTACCCGTTGAAACACAATGTCTTACGATCAATAAAGTGTGCGGCTCCGGGCTTAAGGCAGTTCATCTTGGCATGCAGGCGCTGCAGACGGGTGAGGCTGAGTTTGTGATCGCCGGGGGTCAGGAGAGTATGTCCAACTCGCCGCATATCGCCCTGACGTCGCGTAGCGGAACGCGGCTGGGCGATATCACTCTCAAAGATAGCCTGATTTCTGACGGGCTCTGGGATGCCTTCAACGATTATCATATGGGTATCACCGCAGAAAACGTTGCGACGGAGTTTGGTATCAGCCGCGAAATGCAGGACGAATATGCCCTTGTCTCTCACCACAATGCGCTTGAAGCGCAGGCGCGCGGCATTTTTGAGCGCGAAATAGTTCCGGTTGAATGGCTGACGCGAAAAGGCGAAAAGATCTGCGTGGAGAGGGACGAAGGGCCGCGTGCAACCAGTATTGATAAATTGACGAAGCTGAGGCCAGTCTTCCGAAAAGAGGGAACGGTGACGGCGGGAAATGCTTCATCGCTGAATGACGGTGCCGCTGCGGTGCTGCTTTGTACGCGTGATACTGCCGAAGCGCGTGGCTTGCCGGTTCTGGCGTCGCTGGGCGTGTTTACCAATTCCGGTATCCAGCCGGCATTAATGGGCGCAGCCCCGATCCAGGCCATTGCCGACTGCCTTTCCCGCTCGGGATGGACGCCTGAGGATGTCGATCATCTTGAATCCAACGAAGCGTTTGCCGCCCAGGCGCTGGCGGTGATTCAGCAGGCGGGGATTTCCCCGGATCGTATCAATCCTTACGGCGGGGCCATCGCGCTTGGGCATGCGATAGGCGCATCCGGATGCCGGATTTTGGTGACGCTGGTTCATGCCCTGGTCCGTAACGACGGCAAGCGTGGCGTCGCCGCGCTGTGCGTAGGCGGTGGGGAAGGCGTCGCGTTGAGCGTTTATCGCTAACGGCACGGCGTATCAGATATAAAAAAACCGGGAAAACCCGGTTTTTTTATTTTCATGATGAGGTATCAGGCGTTCACGCCTTTCATACCCTCGGCAGAATATCGATCGCCTTTAATCTCTATCCGGCGATGCAGGTTGTTCAATGATTCAATATCGCTTTTCTCAAGCACAATGTCGGTAGCGCGCGCGTTCTCGGCCAGATAGCCGGCGTGCTTAGTGCCCGGAATAGGAACTAGCCTCTCGTATTGTGCTAACAGCCAGGCAAGGGCAATCTGACCTGCGGTACAGCCGTATTTTGCGGCCAGCGGGTGGATGACATCGAGCAGCTGACGGTTATGATCGAGGCTGGACTGCGCGAAACGTTCGTTATTTTTCCGGAAATCACCTTCTGCAAATTCGCTATTGTTCAGGTATTTTCCCGTCAGGAAGCCTCTGCCAAGAGGCGAGTAGGGCACCAGACCAATGCCCAGCTCTTTTACGGTCGGCAGAATGCTTTCTTCGATATCGCGCGTCCACAGAGAGTATTCCGTTTGCAGCGCGGTGACCGGATGTACCGCATGGGCCCGCTGCAGCGTTGCAGCCGACACTTCGCAAAGGCCGATGTGGTTGATCTTGCCCTCTTTAACAAGGGTGCGCAGACAATCCATACTCTCTTCGACCGGGGTGACGTTACTCAGTCTGTGAAGATAAAAGAGGTCGATTCGCTCCACGCCAAGCCGCTTGAGGGACTCGTTACAGCAGCGGATGATATAGTCAGGCGTATTGTTGATGGTGCGGGCATAAGACTCGTCAGGCGAGCGATCGATGCCGCACTTCGTGGCGATTTTGAACTGCTCCCGAGTGCTTTTATCCAGTCCGGCAAGAAAATGACCGATCAGTCTTTCATTATGACCACGCCCATATAAATTTGCGGTATCAATAAACGTCACGTTCAGATCGATGAGGCTATGCAATACCTGCAGCGAGGCGTTGTCATCAGTCTGGCCATAAAATTCACTCAGACCCATGGCACCATAGCCGACGGCACTGACGGTAAGATTTTGAGATAAAGTACGTGTTTTCATAGTTTCTCCTTTTCAGACGCTATGATTGTTTCACCTCAATTGTGGATACTGAATTTTCATTTTCGTTATGCTGAAAAGGTATCAGTCTCCGCCGTGCTGCTTCCTGGATAGTTAAAAACGACAAAAGTTGTCAAATCGTTAAATCCGTCACACTTTTGATGATAAACTGCGCGACTTTTCCGCACGTTTTTATCTTCAGGTGACGCCATGACAGAACATATCCAGCCCACGACCAGACCGCAGATCAACGAGGTTTTACGCCCCAACTGGTCGGCGGTTTTCTCCGTGGCGTTCTGCGTCGCCTGCCTGATTACCGTTGAGTTTCTGCCGGTGAGCCTCCTGACGCCGATGGCGCAGGATCTGGGCATTTCCGAAGGCGTGGCGGGGCAGTCCGTTACCGTCACCGCCTTCGTGGCGATGTTCGCCAGCCTGTTTATCACCCAGGTCATTGGCACCATCGACCGCCGCAAGGTGGTCATTCTGTTCAGCGTGCTGCTGACGCTCTCCTGCCTGCTGGTTTCCTTCGCGGAAAGCTTCACCCTGCTGCTGCTCGGTCGCGCCTGTCTGGGGCTGGGGCTCGGCGGCTTCTGGGCGATGTCGGCCTCGCTGACCATGCGCCTGGTGCCCGCGCGTACGGTGCCAAAGGCCCTGTCCGTTATCTTCGGTGCGGTCTCTATCGCCCTGGTGATTGCCGCACCGCTCGGCAGCTTCCTCGGTGGGATTATCGGCTGGCGTAACGTCTTCAACGCCGCGGCGGTGATGGGCCTGCTCTGCATCATTTGGGTGTGGAAAGCGCTGCCGTCCCTGCCGGGCGAAGCGGCGCACCATAAGCAGAACATGTTCGCGCTGCTGAAGCGCCCCGGCGTGATGGCGGGAATGACCGCCATCTTCATGGCCTTTGCCGGGCAGTTTGCCTTCTTTACCTACATCCGCCCGGTGTTTATGACCATGGCGGGCTTTGACGTGGACGGCCTGACGCTGGTGCTGCTGAGCTTCGGTATCGCCAGCTTTGTCGGCACCTCGCTGTCGTCCCAGTTCCTCAAACGCTCCCTGAAGGTAGCGCTGGCGGGCGCGCCGCTGGTGCTGGCAATGAGCGCGGCGGTGCTGGTGCTGTGGGGCAGCGACAAGTGGGTGGCGTCGGCGATTGCGATTGTTTGGGGCTTCGCCTTTGCGCTGGTGCCGGTGGGCTGGTCGACGTGGATCACCCGCTCGCTTGCCGATCAGGCGGAAAAGGCCGGGTCGATTCAGGTGGCGGTGATCCAGCTGGCGAACACCTGCGGCGCGGCCATTGGCGGCGTGGCGCTCGACCATCTGGGGCTGACGTCACCGCTGGTGATTTCCGGCACGCTGATGCTGCTGACCGCGCTGCTGGTGGCGGGGAAGGTTAAGGCGAAGTAAGTCAATTCCCCCCCTCACCCCGGCCCTCTCCCCAAAGGGGCGAGGGTGAAAACACCGCACCGAGCCGTCCCCTCTCCCCTATGGGGAGAGGGTTAGGGTGAGGGGGGACATCAGGCTACGCCGATGCCTTAACCCGTCTACGCGAATCCATCGAAATCAGCACCACCGACGACACTATCAGCAGCGTTCCCAGCCAGTCCGGCAGGGTGAACGCCACGCCCAGCAGCAGCACCGACAGCAGCGCGCTGCTCAGCGGCTCAGCGCAGCTCAGAATGCTCGCTTTCGGCCCGCCGATCATCTGTGCGCCTTTCAGGTACAGGCTGAACGTCAGCGCCGTGCCAATCACCACCAGGTAGAAAAACGCCAGCAACAGGCTGCCGTCAATCACGAACGTGGTTCCTCGTCCGGCGTAGAACGGCGTTAACATCAATCCCGCAATCAACATGCTCCAGCCGACAATCGGCAGCGTGCCGTAGCGGGCGATCAGCGTTGACGGGTACGTCGTATAAAACGCGGCGGCGAACGCCGAGGCGATGCCGAAGAACAGCGCGGCAGGCGAGATGGAGAGCGAGGTCGGGTCGCCGTGTGTCACCAGCAGGAAGGTACCGACAAGCGACGTCAGAATGGCGGACAAGACAAACACGCCGGGGCGCTTTTTCCGCGCCAGCGCAAACCACGCCACGATGATGGTCGGTGACAGAAACTGCAGCACGGTAGCGGTCGCGGCATTGGATTTTTCAATCGTCAGCAGGAAGGTGAGCTGCACGGTGAGCGCGCCGACCAGTGAGAAAATCAGCAGGCTGAGGGCGTCTTTGCGATGCTTGATGACCGAGAAAATCTTGTCGCCGTGGACGAAGGAGAGCGTCAGCAGGATCACGCCGGTAAACAGCAGGCGAACCATGGTCAGGTAAGGCGAAGAAATGTGGCTTTTCTCCATGATGTACTGCGCGCAAACCCCCGAGCTGCCCCATAAAACGGCGGCGATGAGGACGTTTAGCATCCCTTTGCGTGTGGAACCCATGTTCTCCCCTGCTATGTTGTCGTTAATTCGGTCAACAGCATAGCATGGTTGTGTGCGGCCTGATGCCCTCACCCCGGACCGTACACCCACGGGGAGAGGGGGAAAACCGTAGGCCGGGTAAGCGCAGCGCCACCCGGCATGTTGTTGACCTTAGAACCACGCCTCCCACATCGCGCCGACGTTGAAGTCGTCGAGCGTTTCATCTTTGGTGTTGTTCACGCGCGCGGTGCGTTCGTTGTCCACCTTGCCGCCGGTCACGTAGAAGCGCAGCATCGGGCGGAACTCCGGCCCCATGGCGATAGACATGTTCTGCGACAGGGTCAGCTTCCAGCCCTTGTTGTCGCCGCCGTTGTCGTAATCAACGTGCTGCCAGCCCGCTTCCAGCCAGGTGGAGTGAACGTCGTTCCACCAGTGCATCGGGCGCACGATGGCATTGTAGTTCTTACGGTTGTCGGTCTTATCTCGGCTGTTGTTATAGTCGTGGAAGGCGAGGATGTACTCCACCTGCGTCGCTTGGGTGAATTTGTACAGCCCTTCGAAGCTGGCGTAGACCGTGGTCAGGTCCTCGGTTTTGTTGAACACGCTGTTGTCCGAGTTATCGGAGTAGCGGGCGATCACCTTGTTCACGCCGCTGTCGTTGGTGTGGCTCAGCACCACGCCGCCCTGCCAGGCGTTCAGACGCTCGTCGCTCTCCACCGCCTTGGAGTCAAAGCCGTAGTTGGCGTACAGCTCCATGTCGATCGGGCCGAGCTTCATGCCGTGGATTTTTGAGGTTGCGGCGTAGTTGCCTTTGTCGCCCGTGCCGGAACCGCCGGTACAGGTGATGCGTGACGGGTTCGCTTCGTCTTCCATCACTTCCGGGCTACAGGATTCCACCGCCGCCACGGCGGCCACGTCAAACTGCACGCCGCCGATGTCGAAGTTCTTCACCCCGGCGCCCTGGCCGTCGTGGTTCATCCAGAAGTAGTCGTTGATGCCCTGCTGCGGACGCTGGTGGAAGTCACGGCCGGCCCAGAAATAGGCGTTCGGGTTGGAGGCCATAATGTTGGTCACCCCCGCGTAGGCTTTTTTCAGGTTAACTTCGTCGCCCCAGTGGTCGATCATCACGTTGATGTCCCAGATGGCGCCGTTTTCCCCCTTGAAGGCCTTGGAAAGCTGGAATTCCCCGCCGTTGCCTTCGTTACCCAGACGACCAATGGCGGACGCGCCGTTATAGGAGCCGTCCACCGCCACGTATTTCTGATCGGCGGCCTGGAAGTGCGCGCCGTAGCGGGCGTAGCCGGTAAATTTAATCCCGAACGGGATCGCCATATCCGGAGACTGCGCCGCGCTTTGCGGCTCGGTGACCACGTCCGCTTTTTTCGCGACCGCCGCATCCATTTTGGCCTGACGCTCGGCCAGGGCTTTGTCCACCGCTTTCGCCACAATGGCGTCGATTTGCTCCTGCGTGAATTCTTGTGCGAGCACGGAAATTGGGCAAAGCGCGGCGATAACCGCCATGGTTAATGGAAGTTTTTTAATCGTATTCATGGTTATCTCAATATAGTTTAATTTTATTCAGACAATAACCATCCCGCTCCGATCTGACAGAGTATGTCGCTATCATCAGAACAAGTGGAATTCTATTTAGGGTACAGAGGTATTACAGTAACTTTATTTCGCCATAGACTATCTCTGATATAGATGAATAATTTCTTCGGATAGTTCACGCGCTAATAAGGAGTTCATTAAATGATCCTGCGCGTGCACCATAATTAAGGTCATCGGCTGGCGAGCTTCGCCCGCATCCTGCTCGATCAGTTTGGTCTGCATCTTGTGCGCCTGGCGCGCGTAGCCGTCGGCTTCGCGCAGCAGGCTTTTGGCCTCGTCAATATTGCCCTGACGCGCCGCGTGCAGCGCCTCAAAGCACAGGCTGCGGGACTGACCGGCATTGACGATAATTTCCATTACGGCTTCTTCGAGTGCGATCATCATTATTACTCTTTTTCAAAGCTATTATTTAAGGCGGTGGCGGCAAACCACTCTCCGCTTTTCTTAATGGTGCGCTGCTGCGTCTCTAAATCGAGCTGGATAAATCCGTAGCGATTTTTATACGCGTTGCACCACGACCAGTTATCAATAAACGTCCACATATGGTAGCCAAGACAATTGCACCCTTCGCTAATACCCTTATGCAGCCAGGCTAAATGCTCAGAAATAAATTCGATGCGGTACCGATCGTTTATCTGGCCGTTTTCAATAAAGCGCTGCTCGTTTTCGACGCCCATGCCGTTTTCAGAAATAAAGCAGCGAGGGTTGCCGTAATTGTCGCGCAGGTTGACCAGAATATCGTAAATACCCGGCTCGTAGATTTCCCAGCCGCGGTACGGGTTCATCTTGCGGCCCGGCATCTCGTAGCTATCAAAGAACCACTCCGGCATAAACGGCGCCTGCGGGTTCACCGCGCTGTCGCGACACTTCACGCGACGCGGCTGATAGTAGTTCACGCCGAGCAGGTCGATTTTCCCTTCAGCAATCAGGAAACCGTCCTCCGGTTTACAGGCGGGTAATTGATCGTAGGATTTCAGCAGCGCCACCAGATCCGCCGGGTATTCCCCGCGCAGGACCGGGTCGAGGAAGCTGCGGTTAAACATCAGGTCTGCGATGTGCGCCGCCTTCACGTCAGCCGGGTTCTGCGAGCGCGGGTACGACGGCGTCAGGTTCAGTACGATGCCAATCTCCCCCGCGTAATGCCCGGCGCGGTAGGCGCGAACGGCCTGCGCATGGGCCAGCACGGTGTGATACGCCACGGTGGCCGCCCGACGAAAATCCACCACGTTCGGATAGTGGAAGTCGTACAGATAGCCGCCTTCCACCGGCACGATCGGCTCGTTGAAGGTAAACCAGTGCAGCACGCGATCGCCAAACAGCTCGAAGCAGATCTGCGCATAGCGGGCGTAGGCGTCCACCACGTCGCGGTTTTCCCAGCCGCCGATTTCCTGCATCGCCATCGGCATGTCGAAGTGGAACAGGGTGATAAACGGCGTGATGCCCTGTTCATTCAGCTCATCAATAACCTGATTGTAAAAATCGACCGCCTCAGGGTTCACTTCACCGATACCGTCGGGGATCAGGCGCGCCCAGCTAATCGAGGTGCGAAAGCTGTTGTGGTTCAGCTGCTTTAACAGCTGAATGTCCATTTTCCAGTGCTGATAGAACGTGGAGGTCTGCTGCGGCCCCACGCCGTTGTGAAAACGGTTCGGCTCGCGGGCAAACCAGTAATCCCACGTGGTTTCGCCCTCTCTTGCCCCTTCCGTCTGGAGAGCGGAGCTTGCGCTGCCCCACCAGAAGTTATCGGGAAATGCGTATTTCATGACTCTTCCTCTTTGACTTAATTGCTGGCGGCTTCAGCGTTACCGACGGTTGCCTGGGCTTTCTGCTCTTCGTTTTTGATGAGCGTACGCTCATAGGCACGCAGGAACGGCAGGTACATCAGCGCGGACATCACCATGCAGACCAGACACATCACCACCGGACTCAGCGCCCAGTTCGCCGCCCACGAGGCGCCAATCGGTGCAGGGGTGGTCCACGGGGTCAACGACACAACTTGCGCCAGCCAGCCGAGCTTCGTTGCACCGTACGCCAGGCAGGCGTTGACCAGCGGAACGAACACGAACGGGATAAACAGCATCGGGTTCATGATGATCGGCGCGCCGAACAGAATCGGTTCGTTGATGTTAAAGAAGCTTGGCACCACGCCCATTTTGCCGATGGTGCGCAGGTGGGTCACGCGGCTGCGCAGCAGCAGGAACGCCAGCGGCAGGGTAGAGCCTACGCCGCCAATCAGCAGGTAGTGATCCCAGAAGCCCTGCAGGTAAACGTGCGGCAGCGCCGCGCCTGCGGCGAGCGCCGCCTGGTTTGCCGAGAGGTTCGCCATCCAGAACGGGTTCATGATGCCGGTGACGATCAGCGAGCCGTGAATACCGGCGAACCAGAAGATTTGGCACAGCAGCACGGAGAGCAGAATGGCGGGCAGGGAGTCAGAGGCGGACACCAGCGGTTCCAGCAGGTGCATGATCGCCTGCGGGATGATCATCCCGGTCTGCGCTTCAATGAACAGGTTCAGCGGATGCAGCGTGCCGATCACCACCATCACCGGGATCAGGATCTCGAACGAACGCGCCACGCCGGTCGGCACTTCCTTCGGCAGGCGAATGGTGACTTTGTTCTGCTTCAGCCACGCATAGACGCGGGTGGAGTAAATCGCGGTGATAAGCGCGGTGAAAATCCCCTGACCGGACAGATACTGGGTCGAAATTTTGCCGTCGGCATAGGGCGCGGCGACCAGCAGGAAGGCCATAAAGGCCAGCAGGCCGGACATCACCGGGTCGAGGTTGAACTGACGCCCCAGGCTTGCCCCAATCCCCACCGAGATGAAGAAGGTCATCACGCCCATGCTGAGGTTAAACGGTAGCATCAGCTGCTCGCGGTAGGTCTGGGAAAAATCCAGCCAGCCGCGGGCGAAGCTGTTGGTGGTCTCCGCCGAGAACGGCGGGAAGATGAACACCAGCATAAACGAGCCGATGATCATAAACGGCAGCGCGGCGGTAAAGCCGTCGCGGATTGCAATCACATACTTTTGCTGACCAAGCTTCGCGGCCAGCGGGGTAATTGACTGCTCAATCACCGCGACCATCGATTGATATAACGAACTCATGTGAACACCTTTTAGTGTGCCGCTTCGATGAGCGACAGAGCATAGTCCAGTACTTTATCGCCACGCTGCATGCCGTAGTCCATCATGTCGATGGGCTGTACCGGAATGCCTTGCGTCGCCGCCTTGTCTGAGAGCGTCTTTAACATGTATTTCACTTGCGGTCCGAGAAGGACAACCTGGTATTGCGGAAACTGCGTATCAAATTCGGAAACACCGTACGCATCAATCTTCACCGGCAAACCACGTTCTTTCGCGACATCGACCATTTTGCTGACCAACAGGCTGGTGGACATCCCGGCAGAGCAGCACAGCATAATCTTGAACATCGACAACCATCCTCTAAATGTAAAAAGTTATTGCGAGGATGATTGGACATCATACGGAAACCGGTTTCCATTTATAAAAGACAGAAGTGTGACAACCATCAAGAAGCTTTGCTTATGGGGCTTATTACCACGATCTGCATCACGGAATTTGGCGGTTATGACGTCATTTTGAGTGGGAACGGAAAATCGGTTTCCATGAAAAACGGAAACGGATATACTCCGTACTGGCTATAATGTGAGCCGTAGCGGTAATGGAATTTGCAGGCATATAGTTGGCCTGCCAGGGGAGAGAGATGTCTACAATCAACGATGTATCACGTCTTGCCGGGGTGTCTAAAGCCACGGTATCGCGAGTGTTGAGCGGGTCGCGTGGCGTAAAGGAAGCCAGCCGTCAGGCTGTACTGAAAGCGGTGGATGAGCTGAACTACCGGCCTAACGTGATTGCACAGTCGCTGCTCAGCCAGTCGACGGGCTGCATTGGCGTGATTTGCGCGCAGGAAAACATTAACCAGACCACCGGTTATCTGTACGCGCTGGAAAAACAGCTCAGCCAGCATCAGAAACACCTCCTGCTGCGCTTCGCGCACAGCAAAGCGGAAGTGATGAACGCCCTCGAAGAACTCTCCTGCGGCCTGTGTGACGACATCCTGGTGATTGGCGCGCGTTTCCCGCTGGACGTCGACATGGATAACGTCATCCTCGTTGACTGCATGGAGTCTGATAACGTCAACAGCATCCATTTCGATCACGCGTTTGCCGCCGAAACCGCCTGTAACTACCTCACCAGCCAGGGTCGCCGCCAGATTGCGCTGATCCACCCGCACGGCAGCGGTTTTGCCGACCAGGTGCTGCTCGGCTACAAGCACGCGCTGGAGAAAAATTTCCTGCCCTTTAATCGCAACCTCGTCTTTATGGACGCGACCTCGTCGTCCGTTGCGCTGCAGGAGCTGCTTAACAACGCAACCACGCTGAATTTCAACGCGCTGCTGGTGGCGGACGAGCAGGAAGCCCAGCGGGTGATCCCGCAGCTGCAGGCGTTTAACAAATCGGTGCCGGACGACATCATGGTCTTCAGCCTGGGCGGGTCGCTGCATCTGCCGGGTATTCCGGTGATCCCGGCCATTGAGTATTCAATGGATGCGATGGCAGCGCGCATCGTGAGCTGGCTGACGGAGAAAACGCAGATGCTGGGGTCCTATGTTCTGCGCGGGGATTTAATTATTCCTGACATGCGTAAGCGTTAAACGTGTGTGTAGGCCGGGTAAGGCGCAGCCGCCACCCGGCGAGAACTCAGTAATCTTCCATACAATCCACCTGACTGACGGCATCCCAGTAGGCGTCCAGGTTGTCGCGCTTCACGGCGGTAATGGCATTTTTGATCAGCAGCTGGTTGGCCACCGACGACAAAATCATCGCCTGCCAGGCCTTATCGCTCTGTTTTTTCTGCGGCGTACAGGCTTTCTTCACATCTTTCAGCACCTGCTGTTTTATCTGGGCCTCTTTCGCCGGATCGTCCTTCTCCCGAGCGTGGACAAACGCGGCGAACAGCAGGCAAACGAGCAGGCAAACCAGGTGCGCAGCTTTCATCGAAACCTCCAGTTAACGTCACATGCTTCCCATGAAATATATCGTTACATTCAGTGTAGCGATTCCAGCCGAAAGTATGATTTTCTCTTTTCTGCGCATCAGAATCGCCCACCGATGAGGTTACTGAATACCGCCGCCCAGCGACTGCCACAGCATAATGCGGTTTTCCAGGTCGGTTTGCTGCAGCGCAATCAGCGATTCCTGCGCCGACCACAGCGACCGCTGCGCGGTGAGCACCGTCAGATAATCCCCCGCGCCCGCCTTATAGCTGCGCGTTGCCACATTCAGCGTTTTTTGCTCCGCCGCCACGTATTCGCGCTGGGCGTCGAGCTGCTCGCTCAGGGTTTCACGCCGCGCCAGCGCGTCGGCCACGTCCTTAAACGCGCTCTGGATGGCTTTCTCATAGGTGGCGATCAGCCCCTTCTTCTCCGCTTCCGCGTAGCGCAGCTGCGCCAGGTTGTTCCCGCCGCTGAACAGCGGCAGGGTGATGGACGGCGCGAATGACCAGACCTTCATCCCGTGGCTGAACAGGGATGACAGCGAATCGCTGCCGACGCCCGCGCTGGCGGTCAGCGAAATGGTCGGGAAGAAGTTGGCGCGCGCCGCGCCGATGTTGGCGTTGGCGCTCAGCAGGTTATGTTCCGCCTCCTGAATGTCCGGGCGGCGCAGCAGCGCGCTGGAGCTGACGCCCGCCGGGATCAGCGTGATGGCGTTGTCGCTCAGGCTCTCCAGCGTGCCGGGCAGCAGGTTCTCCGGCACCGTATCGCCCGCCAGCAGATTGAGGGCATTTTTGTCCTGCATCACCAGCGTCCGGTAGCTCGCCACGCTGGCGCGCGCCTGCTGGTATACCGCCGTCGCTTCGCTGACGTCCGTCGCCGCCGCCACGCCTACTTCCTGCTGGCGTTTGACGATTTTGAGCGAGTTCGCGGCGCTCTCCATGGTGGATTCCGCCAGCGCCAGGTTGCTGTTATCCGCCGCCAGCGTCACCCAGGCCGTGGTCAGCTCGCTAACCATCGTCAGGCGCGTGTTCTGCGCGGTGAATTCGCTGGCAAGCCAGGTTTCACGCGCGGCGCGGGAGAGGCTCTGGTTGCGGCCAAACAGATCCAGCTCGAAGCTGGAGACCGCGCCGTTGGCTTCGTCGCTGGTGGTCACGCCGCTCGCCAGCGTGCGGCTGCGGGTGTGGCTCAGCTCGGCGTCCACCGTCGGAAACAGGGACGAGCGCGTTTCACCGTACTGGGCGCGGGCGGCGTCGATATCCGCAATCGCTTTTTTCACATCGCGGTTGCTGTTAAGCCCCATCGTCACCACGCTTTTCAGCCGCGCGTCGTTCATCACCTGCTGCCACTGGCTCACCACGGCGGTGGCTTCGCCGTGCGCGCCGGGCAAGGTTGCCGGGACGGGGGCGTCCGGGCGTTGATACGTTGGGTCTAACGACACACAGCCTGCGCTCAGCAGGGCTAACGCTAAAACAGATACACGAAACATTATGACCTCCGGTTCGCGTGTTTACCGGAGAACAGACGTTTCACCAGTACAAAGAATAAGGGAACGAAGAAGATCGCCAGCAGCGTCGCGGCCAGCGTCCCGCCGATAATGCCGGTACCAATTGCCACGCGGCTGTTGGCACCTGCCCCGGTTGCCACGGCCAGCGGCGTCACCCCTGCGATAAACGCCAGCGAGGTCATGACGATCGGACGCAGGCGCGTCTGGGCGGCACGCAGCGCGGCGCGCGTCAGGGAGTAGCCTTCCGCGACTTTGGCTTCGGCAAATTCCACAATCAGAATGGCGTTCTTCGACGACAGGCCGATGGTGGTCAGCAGCGCCACCTGGAAGTAGACGTCGTTGTTCAGGCCGCGCAGGGAGGCGGCGACGGCCGCGCCCAGCACGCCAAGCGGGATCACCAGAATGACCGAAATCGGCACCGACCAGCTCTCATACAGCGCCGCCAGGCACAGGAACACGACCAGGATGGAGAGGGCATACAGGCTCATCGCCTGACCGCTCGCCAGCTTTTCCTGCAGCGACAAGCCGCTCCACGCCCAGGTGCTGCCGGACGGCAGGCTGTTTGCCAGCTGCTCCATTTTGCTCATCGCCGTGCCGGAACTGGCGCCGCTGGCGTTTTCGCCCTGAATCTCATACGCCGCCGAGCCGTTGTAGCGCACCAGGCTTTCCGGGCCGTACTCCCAGCGGGTGGTGGCGAAGGCGGAGAACGGGGTCATGGTGCTGTCGCTGCCGCGCACGTACCATTTGTTGAGATCCGACGGCACGGCGCGATAGTCGCTGTCGCCCTGGATGTAGACCTTTTTCACGCGGCCGCGATCGATAAAGTCGTTCACGTAGGTTCCGCCCCAGGCGCTGGAGAGGGTATCGGTCACGTCGCTCAGGGAGAGCCCCAGCGACACGGCCTTGTTGTTGTCGATATCCACCTGAAGCTGCGGCATCTGCGGCAGATCGTTGGCGCGCACGGCGTGCAGCGAGCTGTCCTGGTTGGCTTCGCCGATCAGCTGGTTACGCAGCTTCAGCAGCGCGTCGCGGTCGGTGCCGCCGCTGGCCATCAGCTCAAAGGTAAAGCCGTTGCTCTGGCCCAGGCCGTCCACCGCAGGCGGCGTCATGGCAAAGATGGTCGCATCGCGGATGGTGCTCAGCTCCTGCGTGGCACGCAGGGCAATGGCCTGAGCGGTATTCTCATCGCCTTTACGCTCTGACCAGTTTTTCAGGGAGACAAACGCCATCCCGGCGTTCTGGCCGCTGCCGCTGAAGCTGAAGCCTTCAATGGTGAAGATGACGTTGGTGTTGGCTTTCTCTTTGGTGAGGAACCACTCGCGCACCTGGCGGCTGACTTCGGCGGTACGCACCGTCGTCGCGCCTGCTGGCAGGGTGTACTGCACCATGATTTCACCCTGGTCTTCCGTCGGCAGGAAGCTGCCCGGCAGCTTAAGCATGGCGAAGCCCATCGCGCCGCAGAGCAGGGCGTAGATGACCAGCATACCGCCGGAACGGCGCAGGGCGCGCAGCACCCTGTTCTGATAGCCGTGCTCGGTCCTGCTGTAGAAGCGGTTAAACGCGCCGAAAAAGCCCTTTTTGTGAGGGGGCGTATGGCGCAGGATCGCGCCGCAGAGCGCCGGGGTCAGGGTTAACGCCACCACCACGGAGAGGAACATCGCCGAAATAATGGTGACCGAGAACTGACGGTAAATCACCCCGGTGGAGCCGCCAAAGAAGGCCATCGGCAGGAATACCGCGGAGAGCACCAGCGCAATGGCGATCAGCGCGCCGGAGATTTCGCCCATCGATTTCTCGGTAGCTTCCCGCGCGGGCAGCCCCTCGTCGCGCATAATACGCTCGACGTTTTCCACCACCACGATGGCGTCATCCACCAAAAGCCCAATCGCCAGCACCATCGCAAACAGCGTCAGGGTGTTGATGGAGTAGCCGAACAGCGCCAGCACGCCGAAGGTGCCAAGCAGAACGACAGGCACCGCCAGTGCCGGGATCAGCGTCGCGCGGATGTTCTGCAGGAACAGGTACATCACCACCACCACGAGGATAATGGCTTCGAACAGGGTTTGAATCACGTCCTCAACGGAGATCTTGATGAACTCGGTGCTGTCCTTCGGGTACGCCACGTCGTAGCCTTCCGGCATCGACTTTTTGAACTCAGCAATCTTGTCTTTTACCGCCGTCGCAGTGTTGAGCGCGTTCGCGCCCGGTGAAAGCATCACCGCCATACCCGCCGCCGGGTGGCCGTTCAGCTTCGCCGTGGCGGTGTAGTCTTCGCTGCCCATCTCCACGCGGGCGACGTCGCTAATGTGCACCACCGCGCCGTTGGACTGGCTCTTCACGATGATCTTTTTAAACTGATCGACCGTTTGCAGGCGCGACTGGGCGCGGACGGTGGCGGTCAGCTGCTGGGCGTTTGACGAGGGCAGCGCGCCGATTTTACCGGCGGAAACCTGCACGTTCTGGGCTTCGATCGCGCTCTGCACGTCGGACGGCATCAGCGAGTAGGACGCCAGCTTCGCCGGGTCGAGCCAGATGCGCATCGCATATTCCGCACCGAACACCTGCAGGCTGCCGACGCCCTCCACGCGCGCCAGCGGGTCCTGCATATTGCTCACCAGCCAGTCGGCGATATCCGAGCTGCTGGCGGCGTCGGTTTTGTCGTACACGCCCATGATCAGCAGGAAGTTACTCTGCGATTTCTCGACGGTAATGCCGGACTGCTGCACCTCGGTCGGCAGGCGCGATTCCGCCTGCTGGACCTTGTTCTGCACCTGCACCTGGGCGGTGTCCGGATCGGTTCCCTGTTCGAAGGTGACGTTGATGCTCACCGACCCGTCCGAGCTGCTGGTGGAGGTGAAGTAGAGCAGGTTATCCAGCCCGGTGAGCTGCTGCTCGATCACCTGCGTCACGCTGTTTTCCAGCGTCTGCGCGGAGGCGCCGGTGTAGGTGGCGGAGATTTTGATCGACGGCGGGGCGACGTCCGGGTACTGCGCCACCGGCAGCGAGCGGATCGCCAGCATCCCGGCGAGCATGATAAGTATGGCGATAACCCAGGCAAAGACCGGGCGACGCACGAAGAAGCGGGAAAACATCAGGCGTTTCCTCCGCTGGTTTTCATCTCTTCGGCCTTCACTTCCTGCCCGGCGGCCACTTTGTCAGTACCTTCCACAATCAGCCTGTCGCCCGCCTTCAGGCCGCTCAGCACTAGCCATTTGTCGCCGTAGGTGTCACCCGTCTCCAGCTGACGCTGCTCGACCTTGTTGCTGGCATTGACCACCAGCGCGGTGGCGGTGCCTTTGGCGTCGCGGGTGATTCCCTGCTGCGGCGCGAGTATCGCATCGTTCATGACGCCTTCATCTACCCTGGCGCGAACGAACATGCCCGGAAGAAGCTGATGCTGCGGGTTCGGGAAGACGGCGCGCAGCGTGACCGAGCCGGTCGATTCATCCACCGCCACTTCGGTTAACGCCAGACGGCCTTTCTCGCTGTAGGTGCTGCCGTCTTCGAGGATTAACGACACGCTTAGCGTATCGCTGTTGGTGGCAAGGGTTTGCTTGCGTAAACGCAGCAGATCGGCGCTGGAACGGGTTAAGTCGACGTACATGCTGTCGAGCCCGCGAACGGTGGCGAGCGCGGTATCCTGCTGGGCGGTCACCAGCGCGCCGGGGGTCACGGAGGAGATGCCGATGCGTCCGGCAATCGGCGCGGTGACGGTGGTCCAGTTGAGGTTAATGCGCGCGCTCTCCTGCGCGGCCTTCTTTGACTCAACGCTGGCCTTGTCCTGCGCGCAGGTGGACTTCGCGTCCTCTGCGTCCTGACGCGACACGCCGTCGTCCTTCACCAGCTGCGCATAGCGCTGGGCCTTCTGACAGTCGGCCTGCACCAGCGCCTGCGCCTGCTTCAGCGCGGCGGCGGCTTCATCGTAGGCGGCGCGGTAGCTGGAAGGGTCAATTTGATACAGCGCCTGCCCGGCCTTGACCGTATCGCCTTCGGTGAACAGCCGCTTCTGGATAATGCCGCCTACCTGCGGGCGCACTTCGGCGCTCATGGCGGCGGCGGTGCGGCCCGTCAGCTCGCTGACGACGGACACCGGCTGGCTCATGAGCGTGACAATCCCCACTTCCGGAAGAGGACGCTGGGGAGCAGATGTTTGCGCATTATCGCACCCTGTCAGGAGGAGTAATGCCGCGATGGAGGTTGTTATGGTTTTCATAATCTTTTTCCAAGGTGAACGATGCCTGCCCCGTTAATCGCTTAACAGGGAGGAGGGCTAATTAAAGGCACAGCGATACCGCATCTCTGACTGAGTCAGAAATGTAAAAAAGGGGAATTACTTATTCCCGCTAATTATTCATATGCGATTACTTCGCAGTGAAAAGCATATTTAAAATATCCTGATAAAGAGGCTCTAATTGTTCTGACGGTACTTTTAACGGCGTGAGTCGACGGTAAATGGTGCCTTCGATCATCACGGCGGTAATCTCCACGCAGCAGCGAATATGCTCGTCGCTCAGGTGGGGAAACTGCTTTTTCAGATGCGCGCAGGCGTTGGCGAACATGCGCGATTCGGCTTCGATCAGCATGGCGGCAACCTGAGGATTGCGCGTGGCCTCGGCGGACATTTCCAGCATCAGGGCATCGTCATCTTCGTTGAGGGTCTGTCGCCAGGCGAGCGCCTGCGGCATCCCTTCCACCAGGGTTTTGCCCTGCATCTCCTCGATGCGCGAGTCGATGATGCGGCGGATCATCTCTTCGATGATCGCGTCTTTGTTGCTGAAATAACGGTAAATTTGTCCGACGCTGAGCTTCGCCTCGCTGGCGATCTGCGACATGCTGGCGGCGTGAAACCCGCTGGCCCGAAAGCAGCGGCGCGCGGCGGTAACGATCTCGTCCTGGCGCAGTTTTTGTCGTTCTTCCAGCTTTGTGCTCATCGTCGGCTACCGTGTAAAAGTGAGAATGATCGTTCTCATTATACGTTTTAGGTGCGTATTGGAAAGGCTTTTTTTATTTACATATTGAATGAATATTTCCAGGGTTAAACAATGGAGGAAATAAGGAGTTTTTATGAAGGTGAAGCTGTGAGATATTCAGATTGCGCTGAAAATAAGGAGAACAATATGCAGTTGAGCATCACTGAAAAAGTTACGCCAGAAGAAAAAGAAGAGTTATTAACGGGGCTGAGATCGTATAACGGGCAGTTTTTAGATCTGGCGAACTTTAGCGGCGATATTGGCGTTTACGTGCGGGACGAAAAAGGCCTCATGCTCGGCGGGCTGATTGGGGTGCGGAAAGGCGACTGGCTGAATATTGATTTTCTCTGGGTCAGCGAGACCGTGCGCGGATCCGGCGTCGGCAGCCAGCTCATCAGAACGGCCGAAGAGGAAGCCCGACGCAAAGGCTGCAGGCACGCGCTGGTCGATACCGCCAGCTTCCAGGCGCGCCCGTTTTATGAAAAACAGGGGTACCAGCTGCAGATGTCTTTACAGGATTATCCGTATAAAGGCATGCAGCGGCACTATCTGGCGAAAGCGCTTTAACCGCCGATCCCAGTGCCGATCACGGCAAGCGCATGACGGACAATGATTTCCGGCGAGAGGGATTTTAGCCTCTCGTCATTGCGCATGCGTGAGAACGGCACTAGCACCAGGCTCAGCAAGGTCGTAAACAGCAGCTCCGGTGCCAGCGCCTGATTCAGCTTCCCTTCCTGCTGCCAGCCTTTGATGGTGGCGAGCGTCGCCTGATACTTCTCGTCACCAAACCGCGCCTGCAGATGGGTGCGCAGTACCGGCATTTCGCCAATCACCTCCTGCATCCACAGCGGTGCAAACCAGTGATGCTGTTCCGCCAGCTCGGCCAGCACCTTAACCATTTCCGTCAGGGCGTTCACCGGCGAATCCCGGTTATCGGCGAAAATCGTCCCGATCCTCTCGCGTAACGGCAGAAAACGCTCCTCAATCATCGCATCCAGCAGCTGCTCTCGGGAGTTGAAATAGTAGTGCAGCATCGCGGGCGTGAAGCCTGCCTCTTTGGCGATGGCGTTCAACGAGGTGTTGGCGATCCCCTGACGGGAAAAGAGGTTCAGGGCGATATCCAGCAGCTGTTCGCGGCTGGCGGTGACGCGCTTGCCGCCGCGTGGACGGCCCGGGCGGCGCGGTTCAGAATTGTCTTTTAATGCTGGCATGACCACGGTGCCTCTTGATCTTATTCATCACTTACACAAATATTAATTATACGATTAATTAATTTCAAGCGATCTCTTATGGAGTCCGACGTAATGACTCAACCTGCGCAAAAAGCGCCGTCGATTAAGCTGCTGTTCAGCGCGCTGCTGCTGGTGATGCTGCTCTCTGCGCTGGATCAGACCATTGTCTCTACCGCGCTGCCGACCATCGTCGGCGAGCTTGGCGGGCTGGATAAGCTCTCCTGGGTGGTGACGGCCTATATCCTCAGCTCCACCATCGTGGTGCCGCTGTACGGCAAGTTCGGCGATCTGTTTGGGCGTAAAATCGTCCTGCAAATCGCGATTGTCCTTTTCCTCGTGGGCTCCGCGCTGTGCGGGCTGGCGCAAAACATGACCCAGCTGGTGCTGATGCGCGCCCTGCAGGGGCTGGGCGGCGGCGGCCTGATGGTGATCAGCATGGCCGCCGTCGCGGACGTGATCCCGCCTGCCGATCGCGGGCGCTATCAGGGGCTGTTTGGCGGCGTGTTTGGGCTGGCGACGGTCATCGGGCCGCTGATCGGCGGGTTTATCGTTCAGCACGCCTCCTGGCGCTGGATTTTCTACATCAACCTGCCGCTGGGGCTGTTTGCGCTGCTGGTGATTGGCGCGGTATTCCACGGCAGCGCGCGGCGCAGCAAACATGAGATTGACTATCTGGGGGCGATTTACCTCAGCATGGCGCTGCTGTGCATCATCCTGTTTACCACCGAAGGCGGCACCGTCCGCCCGTGGAGCGACCCGCAGCTGTGGTGCATTCTGGCCTTTGGCCTGACGGGGATCGCCGGGTTTATCTATGAGGAGCGGCTGGCGTGGGAGCCGATTATTCCGCTGTCGCTGTTCCGCGACCGCAGCTTCCTGCTCTGCAGCCTGATTGGCTTTATCATTGGCATGTCGCTGTTCGGCTCGGTGACCTTCCTGCCGCTGTACCTGCAGGTCGTGAAAGACGCCACGCCAACGCAGGCCGGCCTGCAGCTCATCCCGCTGATGGGCGGGCTGCTGCTGACCTCCATTATCAGCGGGCGCATTATTAGCCATACCGGGAGATACCGCCTGTTCCCGATCCTCGGCACCCTGCTCGGCCTGGTGGGGATGTTTTTACTGACGCGCATTTCACTCACCTCCCCAACCTGGCAGCTTTACCTGTTCACCAGCGTGCTGGGCATGGGGCTGGGCCTGGTGATGCAGGTGCTGGTGCTGGCGGTGCAGAACAGCGTGTCGGCGGATCAATACGGCGTCGCCACCTCTGGCGTCACGCTCTTCCGCTCCATTGGCGGGGCCATTGGCGTCGCGCTGTTTGGCGCGGTGTTCACGCATGTTCTGCAGTCGGGGCTGGTGGACAGGCTGCCTGAAGGGGCAGAGCTGCCGCGCGAGCTGAACCCGACCGCCATTCATCATCTGCCAGACGCCCTGAGGCTGGACTACCTTGATGCGTTCGGCTCGGCCATTCACGCGGTATTCCTGCTGGCGGCGGGGATCATGGTGCTGGCGTTTGCGCTGTCGTGGTTTTTACGCGAGGCGCCGCTGCGTCGGCAGGCGTGAGGTTAGCGCTTCTGTTATTTATTGCGAGTCGCTTTCTGAATTTTAAACGTCTCCCTTGTCACTCTCCTGGACGTTGGCGCATGCTGTGGCCTGGTCAATAAACCAACAGAGGTTGCAATGAAGCGCACGGCAAAACTGATTAAAAAAGGGCGAAAGCAGGCTGTTGTTCTGCCTGCTGAGTTTGCGTTTGATACGGAGAGCGTTTATATCCGGCGGGATGACGAGGGAAATGTTGTTTTGACGGCAAGATCGGATAAAGAGCGGCACAGGGATAACTTTTTGCGTTTGCTCAAACAGACGCATGTGCCGGATTCTTTCCTGAGCAAAGAGGAGCGCAATCAAAGCTATACGACACGAGATCCTCTGGAAGGACTGTAGAAAATGTTGCATATGCTGGATACAAACATAGTAAGCCATCTTGTGAGGCAACACCCCGAGGTTCTAAACCAATATTCGCAAATCGCGCCTGAAAAGATGTGTATTTCAAGCGTAACGGAGGCTGAATTGCTATACGGCGTAGCCAAAAAGCAAAACAACCAACTGCACAAAACCATACTGGAATTTCTTAAAACCATCACCATTTGCGACTGGGACAGCGAAGCCGCAGCCACCTACGGCGAACTGCGTGCCGCGATGGAGAAGAAAGGAAAGGTGATGGGCGATCTCGATCAGTTGATTGCTGCCCATGCCATCAGCAGAGGCACAACGGTTGTCACCAACGATCGCGCATTTGGGATGGTACAGGACCTTATCGTTGAAGACTGGACGACAGTTTCCTGATGCCCTTCGCCCGGTGGCGCTCCCCCCTCACGTAGGCCGGGTAAGCGCAGCGCCACCCGGCAATAGGCTGTATATAACGTATCCTTCTTATTGATTCCTTTTCGTTTTTTAGCGCGCCGCCGCGTTGTCGATATAGTCTTCAAAACGTCTTTCAAAAGGAACTGTCTCGTGAAACTTCGACTGGGTGCGCTTCTCCTGACTGGCCTGCTGCTCGCGGGCTGTGACCAAAGCGGCAACGATGCCAAACACATAAAGGTCGGCGTGATCAACGGCGCCGAGCAGGATGTCGCGGAAGTCGCAAAAAAAGTGGCAAAAGAGAAATACGGTCTGGACGTGGAGCTGGTGGGCTTTAGCGGCTCGCTGCTGCCCAACGACGCGACCAACCACGGTGAACTGGACGCCAACGTCTTCCAGCATCGGCCTTTCCTTGCTGAAGATAACAAGGCGCACGGCTATAAGCTGGTTGCCGTTGCTAACACCTTTGTCTTCCCGATGGCCGGCTATTCCCGCAAGATTAAATCGGTGAATGAACTGAAGGACGGCGCAACCGTTGCCATCCCTAATGACCCGACCAACCTCGGTCGCGCGCTGTTGCTGCTGCAAAAAGAGAAGCTGATTGCCCTGAAGCCGGACGTTGGCCTGCTGCCAACGGCGCTGGATATCACGGCGAACCCGAAGAATCTGAAGATTATGGAGCTTGAAGGCGCGCAGCTGCCGCGCGTGCTGGACGACCCGAAAGTGGATGTCGCCATCATCAGCACCACCTATCTCCAGCAAACCGGGCTTTCTCCTGTTCACGACAGCGTCTTTATCGAGGATAAAAATTCGCCGTACGTAAACATCGTGGTGACGCGTGAAGACAATAAGGATGCGGAAAACGTGAAAGCGTTTGTTCAGTCGTATCAGTCACCTGAGGTGGCGAAAGCGGCAGAAACTATCTTTAACGGCGGTGCGGTGCCGGGCTGGTGATTTGCCTCTGCTAGAGCGGCACCCGGGCATCTATTCGACTCTCCGGCCAGAGGAAACCCTGGCCGAAGCGCGCCCCCGTGGCGCGGGCTCGCTCCAGATCCTGTGAATTCTCAATCCCTTCGATCACGATACGATCTGCAATCCCGGTTTTGACCGACTCGATATACGCCCTAAGCGACCCGCGAGCATTCAGCTCTGAACGATCGATTTTTACCCCGTCCAGCGCAAGCGCAAGGCGAAGAAAGTCTTCTGTCAGGTCGCGGGTGAGATCGTCGAGCCAGATCTTCCAGCCCGCCGCTCGGAGCTGGATAAGGGAATTACGCAGGCGCTGCCGTTCGGCTTCGCTCATGCGGGTGATGGTCAGCGGGTCCTGGATTTCTATCGTTATACGCTGCTGGTGGCGCAGCGAAAGCAGCAGCCGGAGGGCGCGATCGTCCAGGAAATGTTCTGCCGGAAGGTTTAACCAGTAATGCCCCCGGTCTGGCATTTGCAGGAGGGTAGTCGCCTGCCAGAAAAAAATCTGCAGCGCCGAGCGGGCGGGGAGTGAGGCAAAGAAAACGTCGAGATTGACGCTGGGGATCTCCACGAGAACTTCATGCGCGACAACGTGGCCTGTATGAAAGTCGACAAGCGGCTGGAACCGCAGCCCTGATATGTTCTGCAGGACGGGGGAAGGGAGAACGGTATACATGAAAAGCCTTCAGGAGAGATAAAAAAAGGTTCCCGCGGACACGGGAACAAAAGGCAAACGACACACGGTCAAATTCTTAATTCAGTATCCAGCGGATGCTTTGGTAGAACGAAGGGCCTCGCACCGCCTTCAGCTTGTTCATGGCATTGTTCTTGTAGAAGTACACCAGCCTCACGTTACAGCCCAGCTGGCGGGCAATTTGCTTGGTTTTCAGGTTGCATGAGTAACCGCGCAGTACGCTGGCTTCCTCGCTGGACAATCTCGCCGGGGTGCGCTGGCGGGTCGTCATGCTCACGTTGTAAAGACCGGGCGCCTGCGGCGTCTGGCTCATCAGGATTTGCCACAGCGCCTTGATGTCGCCCAGAGAAACCCTTTTGCTGATGACCCCGTCAACATGCTTAAATTTCAGATAACCGACGGACAGCGAATAAATATAGATCTTCGCTCCAGGCTGTTTTTGCTTAATACACAGAATATCGTCATTGGTTGTGACCCTGAAATGACCGGTATTCAGCGGATCGTAAATAATAATGTCAAAGGACTGCTCGCTAAGCGCAAGATCTTCGATATGCGTAAACCCATGGAAAATGACATCCTGCTGTACGTCTGCCTCACGCTTTCCTAACGACTGCAGGCCAATCATGGTGAATTCACAGCTATCAACCACGGCAACGTGTATTGTTTTTTTGGTTTTCATTGGCATTCTCCTTTCGCTGAATAATCAGTCCCTGGAAGAGAAAATAGAGAACTACGTTTTTAATAGACTGATGCGACGGAGTAAATGTAAGCCATCAGAAACATATGAGTAAAGGCTATGCTAATTATTGTGGGAATATAAAATTGAAAAATTGATTTAACGAGAAATACAATCTCTTTAATCTTTTAATAATCTTCAAGCCAGATTTTTATCCTGAGAATAGGCTAATATTAAGCTTTGATCTGGTTTTTAATGCCGGTAATCCACGGATTTTACGTGGTTTTTCAGCGTTTTCGTCAGAAAAAATCATAGTCAGATCGGGTTCTCACCTGCAGGACGGCTTTAATTAACGGCAGGGCGGAAGGATAAAATAGAAGTTTTTCTATAAATTTAATATCCATGTTCAGAATTTTAGCATTCAGGAGGATAAAATCCTGGCGCTAAGAGGTTGTGAGTGGAGGATGCATAACCTATTATCGATTTTCTTTTTACGATAATTTAGAAATGACATGATTAATGCTGAAATTCCCGTCAGGGTGATGGTGTTCTACAAAATAAATATATTTGAGGAGGTAATATGCGATGCTCTCCAGAATCTTCTCCCCGATTGCGTACTGCAAATTACCATTATCGACTCTACGGAACAGATGCTGACGTCTCTGGCTGATAATAAATTCGATATTTTTATCACCGAATTTAATTATCTTCTTAACCATAAGGAGTGGAGCACAGAGACCAGCGCCCGCTTAACGCTTTTGTGTAAATCGAACAATGTCAGACGCGTTCTTTTTGTTCCTGACCTGCAGTATGGGCTATTAAAGAAAGTGCTGGAGATGAAGTTTGAATTGACCATCAGCCTGCAGGATGAACTGGCGGAGCTGGAAAACGAGCTGCACGCGCTGTTGATGACAGAAGAGCCAAAGCCGGTCGTCTCTTCCTGGCTCAGGAAGGCGATGCGTACAGGTTCGCGCTCGCGTTCGGTGCTTTCATCAAGGGAATGGGAAGTGATTCATTTGATTGTGGAAGGCTATTCCATTACCGAGATAGCCCGCCATCGAAACCGATCCGTCAGCACAATTGCCACCCAGAAACACAATGCGATGAAAAAACTCAATCTTTCCAACCATAGCGAACTGATTAAGTATCTGCATACGGTTGGAAAGATGGGCGGCTAGCCCGCGTCAGGGGTAGATGATATTCAACGTTGCGGAGGTATTGATCTTGCCCTGTGTGACCTTTGCGGGTGCCCAGACATAATAGTATGCCGCCATCGGCAGGGTGAAGTGCTCGCTCAGCGCGCCGCCTGCCGCCACGTTGAAAATCATCGTGGCGTTACCGCGGCTGGTGGTGGACGTTGAGAACGTCACCGGCAACTGCGGATTATTACGCTGAATCAGCCGCAGGCCCACGCCCTGCGCGGCGCTGCTGGTGCTATCGATCAATACTGAACTGTCGGTAGACAGCAGCTGCGTACTGGAGAGGAACATCTCAATGGCCCGATCCGAATTGCCGTTAACGCCCACGTTCTGACAGCTCATGTTCAGCGAGAACGGCGTAAGCCCCGGCTGCGAAGCCGCGTTCAGCTGGGGAATACCGAGGGTTGGGAGTTTGACGGTCAGCCCGGCATTGTCGAACGAACAGGTGGTCAGTTTTGGCGCATATTTGATGGTCATCGGCTGGCCGAACATGTCGCGGTTGTCGTAGGGCCACTGAAATCCGTTGAACAGCCACTGGACAATTTTCACCAGCTGGCTGATCGGCCAGCCGATGATTTCCCAAAATGACATGCCGCTCATGTCGCTCACGAACATCACGTCGCTCATGTTTGCGGTATCCCCGGTGAGCGTCGTCCCGCTCTGGTTCACAAGGGTGAAGCGAACCGTAAACGGCGTATTCAGCTCCGACGCCGTGTGGCTGCCGCTGGCGGCGAGCGTTTTGTTGGGCTGGGTGCTGGTGATCTCCGCGTGCACCATATATTTGTTGTTGCTGAACCCGAGTATGGTGGCGTAGCTGCTGTTGGTTGACAGGATCGGGGTATAGGAGAACTCGCTGTTGCTCGTTGAACAGTTAAACGAACCGCTGTACTGCGTAGTGTAGCTCCCCGTCCAGGTCGGCGTGGCCGGGCTGAGCTTGTCGGATAAATCAACGCTGATCGGCGTGCCGTAGACGATGCTGCCGCCGGAGCAGGTGGCGTAGCTGGCGGTGCTGATGCACGCCAGCATCAGGAAAGTGAAAAACCTTAACATAATGATATTCCGTAATTAATGACAAACCGATGACGGGCTGTCCAGCCCCCAGGCCGGCGCGGTGATTTCGCACGTGCCGCCGCGAAGATGAACGTTGAGCGCGCGCGGCGCCTGCTCGGCGCGGATGTACAGCACGCTTGCCTGGCCGACGTAACCTACAGATTCGCCTTTCTCATCCAGCACTTCGGTGCCAAATGGCAACGGCTTGCCGTCGGTGCGCGTGGCGTGAAGCACCCAGGACTGACGTTTGTCGGTTTCAAAGCGGACATAGTTCACGGCGCCATCGTAGGGGGCCACGTTGGCCATGTTGCCGAGCACTTCCGCGCCCGAGCTGTTTTCGGTTTCAGACAGCGTGATCGAGTTCTTGCGATACGGCGTCGCGTAAGGCACCAGCGCCACGCCGTCGCGGTTGGTCACGATGCTTTCATCCCCGTTGACCATCAGCCCCTCGGCCTGCGGCGCGTCGACGATAGTCATGGTCGAACCGGTTTCGTTGGAGGCGAGAACATGCCACGGGTAAGCCACCAGGCTTCCGCGCCCGTTGAGGCCGGTCTGGCGGTAGTCAGACGATTCACTGTAAGAACCGCCAAGGGTGGCAAAGCTCGAGCGGTAGGCCGTATTAACGCTTGCCGAGTTACTGCCCCCTCGCGCGTTGCTGCCGGAGAGGGTGTAGCTCAGGCGGTTCGATTCCAGCGCATTGCCGCTCATGCTGATGTTGCTCTGCTCGTAGTGAGAATCGCTGGCCGTCATGCTGGAGGTGATCCACGCATTATTATCAAACAGCGAGAACGGCAGGCTGAGCGAGAGGTAAAAGCGCGTCTCTTCTTCACTGTCGCTGTTGCGGACCCGGCTTGCCGACAGGGTATAGCTGGCGCGGCCAATCGCGTTCGAGTACCCGGCCTGATATTCACGCGTGGTTTGCTGCGAATTCCAGTAGTCACGCTGCGTCCCGGAAATAAATACCGTGCCCCAGTTTTCTGCCAGGCGCTGGTTGAGGTTGAGCGTTAAGGTATTTTTAGGCTGCGCCGCGCGAAGGGCATCCCAGGTGCTCATCGACATTTCCGGCGCAACGCCGAACCGATCTTCATAGTCGTCATACTGCTCTTTCAGGCGCTGATAGCCTTCGCGTGAATAGAGCGCATCGCTAAAGCTGTAATAGCCTTTGGTGGAATACCGGTAGGCCGCCAGGGTGAAGTTAGTGGCGGTGGTATCGATAAATTTGCTGTACGACACGCGAAAACTTTGGCCGCTGTCGGTGCGATCCTGCAGCGTGGTTTTCGCGTGGGTGACATCAAAGGAAACGGCGCCAAACGGAAAGTTCCAGCCCGTCCCGATCAGCCCGGCCTGGTAGTTGTCGCTGACGATCGTTCCCGTGTAGCCGGTGATGAGGTTATTGAACCCGTAGCGCAGCGTGGCCTGCAGGAATGCCGGATCGGCGTCCAGCGTATTTTGATGGACTTTACCCGCCACCACGCTGTACTGGCTCACGCCCTCTTTCAACATGCCGGGCACCGCAGAAAACGGTACGGTAAAAGATTGCTGAGAGCCATCGGCCTCGCGTACCACGACCAGCAGATCCCCGGCTGAACCGGTGGGCTGGATGCTGTCGAGCGTGAACTGTCCGGGCGGGACGTTTTCCTGATAGATGACGTTGCCGTTCTGGGACACTTTTACCAGGGCGTTGGTGCGCGCCACGCCGTGGATCACCGGCGAGAAGCCCTGCTGGGAGTTAGGCCGCATTTTCATGTCTGACGCCAGGGATACCCCGCGCACGCGGAGGGAATCAAACAGATCGCCCGGAATATAGAAATCACCCAGCGTCAGGTTTGAGGTCAGCGAGGCCAGCGGGCGGCGAAGATAGCGGGTGTTGTTCTGCCAGCGACTGTCGCCGCTGGCCGATTTTTGCCAGGTGCTGCTGTCGCGAAGCTGCCAGCCGAACAGGTTTGCGCCGGAGTCCAGCCCGGCGTAAAAATCGTCGTTGGTCTCCTTTGCCGTTCCTTTTGTACGCGTGTTGTACCAGGTGGTGTTCCAGGAGAGCATAAGCGCCGGTATGCCTTCGCTCCAGAACTGTGGAGCAATGTAGCCCTCTTCGGTACGCAGCAGGGCCGCCTGCGGCACCGTGAGCGCCAGGCTCAGCGTACCCGGATCGGTTTTGACCTCACCGCCCTGTACTAAATCATGTAGCTGAACCTCACCCTGCGCGATGGCCGGCGCGGGAATGTCCTTCATGCTGATTCCCAGCGACTGCGCGTCTTTCCAGGCAAGGTGAATGTCATCCGGCTGCTCGCCGTAGGTCACGCTGTAGCGCCCCTTCCAGCTCCCGTTTACGTAGATGTCCATCTCCTGCTTGCCGGCAGGCATGAGGTTGTTTTCATAAAAGCGTGACAGATCGGACTCACCGGATGCGCCAGCAAGCAGGGAGGTATCAAACGACACGGCCCCGGATTTATGCGAAAGCAGAAGCGAGCAGACTGCCAGCAGACAGAGCCTGTTTTGTTTCAATTTCATGGTGAGTCTTTCCGATCACTGGCTGGTGAAGGTCCGGGTTTTATAGGCGCCCAGATCGTCCACGTACATCAGCTGGAAGGTCTGGCCACGCTTAACGTCATTCTTAGTGGCTACCGTCAGTTGCCCAAACGGGGAAACCATCGGTGACTCGTTGAGTAATTTGGTTTTACCCCGAGAAATATTGGCGACGGTGATATGGAACGGGCTGTTATTGTTGATGCGGAACTGATTACCGTTGGCAGTCAGGGTCAATTTCTCTACCGCGTTATCCAGCGAACCCGCCAGCGAAGCCGGGCGGTAAAAAAGTTTGATACGCGATTTAATCGCCAGCTGCACGGTATTCTGGTTCTGCAGGTTTTCCGGTTTAGGCGGAATATCCAGCACGTTAAGAAAGAAAACAGATTCCCGATCTGCAGGTAAATTTGCCGGCAGTTTTTTAATGCGCAGCTGTTGGCCATTATGTCCGCTGACCTTAATCACCGGCGGTGAGAGCAGGAAAGGAACCTTGGCTGTTTCCGGCGTCGAGTTAATATCGCCGTCATCAATCCAGGATTGCACCAGTGCGGGTGAATCGCCGGTATTCATTAACTGAACGATCACCTCTTTATTATTTTCAGGGTACAAGACTCGAGTGCCATTGATGACAATATTGGCCCATGAGTGACCCGTGCTCAGCAGTAATACCGCCAGCAAAATTGCCTTACGCATGATTGAAACCTTAAATACAGGCCCTGCAAACGCAGAGCCTGAATAATTAATATTACAGGTAGGAAATGGTATAGGTAACGTTGGAGCTTAACTCACCCACGGTTGCTGCGGTGGCGTTAGTTTTATAGTAATAAACGTCCAGCGTCAGCGTCTCTGAATCTGGCGCCGTTGCGGTACCCATAATATCGGTGGTGTACGCCTGGTTCAGCGCAATCGGTGCAGATGCGCCCGGTTCCACTAACGCAAAACCAACGTTACGCGCAACGCTCGCGTCGCTTTCGTTAACGCTGTTGTTCAGCAGGTATTTTCCGTCGGTGGAAATATTATCCGCGCTGGAGAAGTACACCTTAAGCGGAGTACCGGTGGTGCCCGCCGCTGGGGAACAGCCGGAGAAGGTCAGAGCAATCGATTTTTTATTTTTGGTAATCAGGCCGACCGTTGTACCGGCATCTTTCACCGAGATTGGGGAGAGAGCAACGGTAAAGTCAGCGCTTTTTCCACCGTTAATGGTGCAGGTGGTATCGGTAATTGCGCCGGTAAAGTTAATTACGCCACCGGCAGAATTATCTGCAGCCACAGCACTGGTAGAGGCGACAGCAGCGGCCAGCACAGAAACGGTCATGATCGTCTTGAACATGATAAACTCCATAAAGATTTGTTTTATATAAAATGAATGTTATTCGGCCGCGCATCGCACTCTTGCCGGACAAAGCGCATAGCGAAACGCATAAAACGCCTTGTCGATATTATGTTGCATCAAAAATATACATAACAAAACATTATTCTGACAAGCCGTCAACATTAAGATTATAATCTGGATTGCTGGGTTTTTATAAGATCTTAACCTAAATGCCTTCGTTCGAAGATTTTAATTAATGATTTAATAATCGTTAATTAATGAAGTTTTCTAAACCCCCCCCTCAAATAATATTACATGACTTGACCACACTCTCTTTAGACTTATTATTGCCAGGGAAATACACAAATTTATAACAGTGGTGTAATAATAATATGAAGTATCTCATTGATCTTGCAATGCTTTATGAGGTTGACACCGGTATGATCATGATTAATGGAGAAGAGGAGTCCTCCATTAAGTTATCCAATCAGGCTGCACGTTTACTTTATGAACTTATCATCAATAATGGAAAGACACTCGACAGAGACGAGCTGATAAAGAAAGTATGGGAAGAGCGCGGCTTCTCAGGTTCTTCCGTGAGTCTTAACGTTGCCATAAGTGAAATCAGGAAGGCGTTTCGTACGCTGGGGCGCGATCCTTTACTGATTAAAACGATTCGCGGAAAAGGATTTAGCCTTGCAGCACATATTGAACATCACACGGTGAGGCCCCCGGTTGTTCAATCCGTTACTGAATACACTGCGTCAGAAGAATCTGAACCGCTCTTACAGGAGAGAGCGCCAGATCCGCCTAACCGAATAAGAGTCTGGCACAACGCTTTTATTACGTTATGCATTGTGTCGTTAACGGTCATTGTCGGTGCAGCCCTTTTTCTGATTCACCAAAAAGAGCCGTTTGCAGAGACGCTGAAAGAGTCTGATATCCATCTGCTCGGCAAAGTCGATCGGTGTACGGTATACCTTATCGATAAGAACATGTATCAGCCGAAACAGCATTATTTTAACCGGGTAAAAGAGGCCATCGCCAGGCAGCATATCGACTGCGAACATCAAGTTGCTGATGCTTACTATTCAAATTTCACAAAATCGCAGATGGAAAATTATTTCCTGGCTATCTGTTACCAGCAGGAGAGCATTGATGATTATAAGAATTGCCTTTCTTACAGAAGCCTGACCGGGAGTTAAAATATGTCAAGGACAAAGCTGAGTGTGTTATCGGGTGTGGTACTGGTGTTGTCGACGATCGCCTTGCTGCTGTTTTATTTTATGAGGACGCAGGATGAGGGATTTGGCTGCCAGTCGGATACGGTTTCCTGGAAAACGTATTCAACGGGAGATTCAACCGATATGTCCTTAACGACGCTTTTTCTGTTTAACAGTAAAGACGTCGTGACGGTTATTCATAAGGGCGTGCTCAGAAAAGACGGGCAAAATTATCTGATTGACAGGAATTATATCCTGACGGTTGAGAAAGTCGATGGGAGTAATATTTACTATATTAAAGACAAAAAGCTGAACAAATCTGAGGATGATGTGGCGCCTGATGGTATTGTAAATGAAATGTTGCTGGACAATATCAACTTCTTTTATATAACCAGTATTAAAAAGCACGCCTGGTTAATCAAAGGGCTGGTATTACCTGTAATGATGTGCGTAGCTGTTCCTACGTCCTGATATTTAGCCTCAATAACAGAATCGACGATTATCTACTTTCTGATTTCCAGAGAATTAATCCATTGTGTAACAATAGGATACAAAGCGTTCATTTTTATATTCGTCTTTTATCAAAGGCGAGTGAATTATTCTGTATTGCCTCATTATTTTTGGGCTGATTATACTCCGCCTCGAAAAAGGGGCACCCCTTTTTATACATGTGGATTATTTTTTGAAGGACTAATTAAATGAACAAACTGAACGCTATCGTTCTGGGCTCACTGCTGTCTGTTTCTGCCCTGAGCGCTGTTAATGCCGCTGAAACAACTGCATCTGCAACCTGGCAGGCGTCTGCAACTAAGGACAGCGAATCTGACCTGGTGATCACCCCGACTCGTGCGCTGAACTTTGTATACAGCGCAAATACAAAAGCATTCAACACCGACACCGGTCTGTTTGATGTGGCTATTCGTGGCGATCACTCTACCGCAACGAGCTTCAAGCTCGAAGCGATCCTCGACGATTCCAACAACACCCTGTTCAGCGTTGGCGGTGAGTCTACCAAGCTGAAAGTGGGCGCGCGCTGGGGCGGCAACGACCTGGGCTCCGTGGGCGGTACTGTAGGTGCGAAATCTACCGCGTGGACCACGCTGGTTGACTCTGCGTCCAACACCGGCGTCTCTTCTGGCCTGTGGAACCTGACCACCAGCGCTGGCGCTGCGGCGGATACCGAAATTACTGGCCAGGACAAATTCGTGTTCTACGTTGATTCCGCTCAGGACAACGCAGGCGCAGCGAAAGAGTTCAAAGACCTGACCAACAGCCTGTGGGAAGGTACCGTGTCCGTTGCGTTCCGCGCAACCTGGGGCTAAGGCCTGACAGATCCAGGGGCGCAAGCCCCTGTTTAGGGAAATATCATGCTAAGCCTAAAACCCGCCCTCTTATTCTTATTGCTCGCTTCTTCCTCCGCGCTGGCCATTAATGTGGGAAAAGTCACCACCATTATTCCTGCAAATGCAGATACCACCGCCAAGGAAATTAAAAACGAAGCCGATTCCGTGCGCATTGTGTCCATTAGCGCGCAGCGTATCAGCAGCCCGATGGACGAAGGGATCGTGATTAATCCAGAGAAAGTGGACGAGCTGCTGCTGACGCCCACGCGCATGGTGATGCCAGCCGGCACCAGCAATATCGTCAAATTTTACTATCACGGCAATGCCGATAATAAAGAGCGTTATTACCGCATTACCTTCATCGATGAAGGCGTGAGCGAAGACCTGGACAATGGTTCACAAAAGAACGGTAAAGGGATGACGCGCGCGGTGGTGAGCACCATTCTGGTGGTCCAGCCCCGGGATAAAAAAATCGACTTCGTCTACGTGGCGGGAAAGATGACCAACAAGGGCAACACCTCGTTTCGCGTCAATGCGACGGGAACGTGCCTGAAACCGAACCCGGAATCACCGACGACCCCCTGCACCAAAAACTTCTATCTGATGCCCGGAACCTCGCGCGCTATCGACGATATCAACGTGACGGACAACCATTTTCATCTCGGAATTTGGGACCAGAAACAGTTCATTCCTGTTAAGTAAGGATGCATGGTGAAAAATAAATTAGTGTTGCCGGTGATGATGGCTTGCGCATCCGGCACGCTGCCCGCGTTGGCGGATGCAGCTCCAGGCTCCGTGGTTATCGCTAATTACCGTTTTCCCGACTCGCTTTATGGACTGCTGGAGCAGGGGATCAAAATCCCCGTGTATCTGGTCAATACCCGTCCGAATACAGCCCAGCCCGGAACCCGCGATAGCACGGCGAATGAATATGTTCGTATTGGCGATGTGACGCTCTTTGCGAAGGATCTCAAGCTGGGGCTCAGGGATGTTCAGGTTCAGGAGTCCGATAACGGCGTTCGCCTGTCGAAAGAGATGCGCGCGCTGCTGCAGAGCATTAACGATAAGCAGTTTAACGACCAGATGCGCATCCCGGTGAGCGCCGGTTCGGCATTCGAACTGGATCAGAAGAAGATGCGCCTGCTGCTGAATTTATCCCAAAGCGACTATGGGGTGAATATCCGCCCGCGCGAGGTGGATATCGATGCGCCTGAAAGCGATGACCTGAGCGGAACATTCTCCTATAACCTCGGCGCGTACCATACCGAAAGCGGCTACGGCGACAGCTGGTCATCCGGCTACCTCAACGCGAAGAGCTGGGTGTCGATGGGGGTGGATCACCTGCTGATCGACGGCTCCGGCTATGTGAACGAGAACAGCAGCGATACCCAGATGAACGCCGCTATGTGGGAGCGCGATTATCAGGGCATGCGTTACGCCGCCGGCATGCTTAACGGCTGGGCGATGCAGTCCCTGGCCAGCGTTAGCGGTATCTCCGGCGGGGAAGTGTACGGCGTGTCGATGGGCAACCAGGCGAACTCGCGCAAGCGCGACAACACGCTTTCCATTACGCCCGTGGTGGTCTATTTCCCGACGGCGGGCGAGGCGCGCATTCGCCGCGACGGCCAGCTTATCGGCATTCAGCGCTTTGACGTCGGCAACCACGAAATTGACACCAGCAATCTGCCTTACGGGATTTACAGCGTCGAGGTTGAGGTGGTCAGCGGTAGCCGCACCGTGTCGCGCAGCATGTATACCGTCAATAAACCCTTCTCCAATAACGTGTCGGAAACGCTGCGCTGGCAGACGTGGGGCGGCATTTATAGCCGCGATAAATCCATCGTTAACTATAAAAAATACGCGAAGCGCAAAAACAAGCAGGACAACACTTACTACTACGATTACGACACCAAACATAAAGACACCATGTCTCTGGTCGGGGCCTCCTTCAGCAAGCGCAGCGGAATGGTTGACTGGAACGCGTCGACCTACATGATGCGCGAGCACGTGGTCAGCGAGCTGTGGGCGTCGGTAAACCTGACGGACGCTTTCTCGGTAAACACCCAGACGATGGCGGCCTCCGACGGAACCTATCGCGCCAACTATGGGGCGAATCTCAGCCTGCCGTGGCAGATTGGCTCGGTCTGGTACTCTCACGAGCAGCTCTCCAGCGGCAAGTTCCTTGATATCTACGAGGCGAAGGGCAACACCTGGGGGGCGTCATTTAGCCTGCCTTCCTTCGGCCTGCCGTCTGCCGGCAACCTGAGCCTGATGCGCCAGGAAGACGAAATGTACCGCTACAAGCGTTACCAGCTGGACTACTCCCAGGGGCTGTACGCCGGTCGCTACGGTACTGCCCGCCTGCGCGTTGGCATGTCGCGCAATAAATACGATGGCTATTACGAAGAGCGAGATCGCTACGTGATGCTCGACTTCTCAATTCCGCTCGGCAACACCGTCTCGGTAGGGGTTTCGCATAACCGCGATACCGGCACGGCGCTAAACGTTAGCGCCAGCCGCCAGTTTGACGGCGACTACCTGAAGTCGGCCACGGCCAACGTCTCGAAAGCCTTTAACAGCACCTACGACCGCAGCGTCAGCGGCGGGGGCAGCGTGAACTTCGATACGCCGTGGAACAGCAACATCCTCAGCGTGCAGAGCGGCATGAGCAAAGGCTGGAACTCCACGCTGACCAGCGACGGCAGCGTTGGCTGGTCTAAAGAGGCCATTGCCGCCGGGAAAGGCACCGACAGCGCGGGGGTGATTGTCAGCACCGGCCTTAAATCTGACGAGGCGCTGACGCTGAAGCTCAACGGCCGCGCGGAGCGCATCAAAGGGGATAAAACCTGGCTGTCGCTGCCGGCGTATCAGGCCTATGACCTGGAAGTGATGAACAGCGAAACCGGTACGGAAAGCTATGAAATCGGCGCGAATGCGCGTCGCCACATCACCGTTTACCCGGGGAACACGGTGGTGATGAAGCCGCAGGTGAAGAAAATCGTCACCCTGTTTGGTCGTCTGGTTGATGCAAAGGGTGCCCCGGTTGGCGCCACGCAGATCAAGAACCACGTCGGGCTGACCCGCACGGAAAACGACGGTCGCTTCGTGATTGACGTGGACAAAAACAACCCGATTCTGAGCATCGCCACCCCGGATGACAGCGTCTGCGAGGTCCGTCTGGATATCGAGTCCAACCGCGGCGCGCTGTGGCTGGGGGACATCTCCTGCAATAAAGGCGATTACGTCTGGCAGGAAGCAAAAGGAACACTGGAACGTGATGATGAAAAAGATATTCGCTCTTAATCTGCTCCTGATGAGCGCGGCTGCCCAGGCGCAGCAGATGCCCTATTTCGCCATTAATAATCCCGACAATAACGGTACGGGAAACTCCGCCGCGCTGTTTAGCCTGAACAGCACCTCGACCTCGTTTTTACACGGGTCCCGGGAGTGGCCGTCGCTGAGTGCGAAAACCAACAACGGGGTAGCCACCTACATCCCGGACAACAGCTTCAGCGGCCCCGCGGGCAGCGCGCTGACGATAAACTTTGCCGTGACGGGGTCCAGCGCCTCGCCGTTCTTTAAAGGTACGGCCTGTTCATCCAACTGCGGCACGAGCGGCTATAGCCCGACGACAAGCTACAGCGACACCTCGATGGTGGTAAAGCCGCCGGTGATCGAGCCGGGTACGTCCTATGGCCGCTGGGTGCTGGGCGATCCATTCTTTAACTACCTGCTCAATTCCGCGCCGGGCGATGAGGTCACCATTACCTCCACGCCGCAAATTAGCTCGATCAACAAGGTCACGACCACCAACACCCTGCATAAGGTAGGGACGCTGACGATGACCAACTCCCGTGCGCTCAACCTGGGGATTGACCCGATCAGCGGGGAAGTCACCATTGTCGACGGTTCCACCGGCGCCGCCTGCACCAAATACACGCGCAATACGGTGTCGGGCGTGCTCTGCGAACTGCTGGAGTACACCTTTGTCGGGGAGGATATCACCGGCTACAGCCCGGGCCTGGCGCTGACCTCATCGCGCGTGAATGGCGTGCTGCAGTCGCACATGAACGGCGGTACGGGCCTGGCTGCCGAGCTGACCTTTGATGAGAGCAACTGGTACAGCATCTCCGGCGGCATCCTGAGCGACACCCGCGTGCTGGCGAACACCTTCCTCGCGGCACCGCAGAAAAACGGTGGAAAAGCGTACCTCAAAATCTTCCTGCCTAAGGCGCTGATCATGAGCGTGGCGCAGGCAGGGGACGGCAGCAGCATTGGCAATATCGTCAGCCTGTGCCTGACGCCGGGCAACAGCTCGCTGGCTGCCGACTTCTGCTTCCAGCCGGGTGGCGGGCTGGTGATTAACCCCATCCAGCCGGGGCTGGCGATTGTGCCTGACAATCCTGATTACACCCTCGATCCGAACGGTCTGGGCGGTTCCGGGAAAGGCATTATTGGCGAAACGCCCATTGAGATCCCCTACACCATTACCTACAGCGGCGCGCAAAAAGATGCGGCGATAGCGGTAACGGTAAAAGTGACCGGGCCGACGCAGAGCCTGAACGGGGTGGACTACTGCGCGTTCAGCGGCAACGGCTTTACGGTGCCCATCCCGGGTAACGTGCTGGTGGGGAAAAGCCAGACGCTGATGGCGCACAACTGTAAGGGTGAAGTGCTCCAGGTGCCGGCCCCGGCCACGCACGCGGAGGAGTGGAACAAAATTAGCTCTGGCGTGACGGACATGTGGCTATGGCAAACGCCGCTGGTCCTGCAATTTGTCATGGATAATCCGGTGTCGAAAACAACCTATGACGGGAATAGCTGGTTTGGTGAAGTGACCGCGCAGGGAAAAATAGACGTCAGCGCATCCTGGAATTAAACGAATATGACTGGAAAAATCCTGGCTATTTTTGCAATAAATTGCTTCATTTCATTCGGAGCAAATGCTTTAATTATCGAAAGTCTGAATATTGATTTTTTGCCAGAAAAAGAAGTGGTTTTTCAGCCTATAAAAAACGATACCAGTGAAAGTCAGAATTATACAGTTTCGCTTATTCAGGTAGACGTTCCAAAAGAAAAAGGCAAAGAGACGGAAATAAAAGATGGCGAGCTGATGTTTTCGCCAAAGCAATTGACGCTGGGGAGCGGTGAACGCGCCGGATTCAAGTTTTACTATACCGGCCCTCACGACAGCAAAGAGCGTTACTATCGCGTCAAATTCACCGAGACGCCGCTACAGGCGCGGGTTGTGATGAGCAAAGGCCAACGCATCCAGTCGGATGTGGTGGTTTCGCTTGAGGCGATTTTGATTGTCCGTCCCTGGACAAGACATTTTGATTATGCGTTTAGCAACGGGGTGGTGAGTAATACGGGGAATACGTACTTTAAATACGTTTCCTCGGTTGGGTGCAGTACGCAATATAACAATTCGAGATATCTTCCACCGGGACAACGGCTGGAAATAGATAATGCCGGGCAGCCTGCAAGGCGGATGATTATTTATGGAAATAAAATCATCCCGCTTTCAACCTGCCCGTAGCAACCGCTTTCCTTCATAAAAGGAAATTAACCTTTAGCATCACGCTAAAGATCCATAACAACAGGAGAATAAAATGAAAGCGATTTCATTCGTAGAAGCGAAAGATATTATCGGTGGCGCGTTGAACCCGTTCGCTGGTCTGGTTAAGGGTGCACAGCTGGGTTATGACACCGGTGCCAGCATCATGGGCATGGTAGGCGGTGTTGTTGGCGGGATCCTGGGTGGCGCAATGGGCTTCCTGGGCGCGCTGGTTGGCAGCTACAACTAATTCACGTTAACAGGAAGAGAATCATGCAAGTTATCGATTTCAAGAAAGCACAGGCCATCATCGGTGGTTGGGACCCGTTTGCTGCAGCACTGCAGGGCGCGAGCGCAGGCTATAACGCAGGCAGCCAGATGTTAGGCGCGCTGGGCGGCACCATCGGCGGCGTATTCGGCCTGGTGGGCGGCTTCATCGGCGGCTTCTTCAGCGCATAAGTTTTTGACCTATGCACTCATGGCCCGCATTGCCGGGCCATTTTTTTATTTCAGCCACGGATAATTATGTTTTCGCTTTTTCAGTATAAAAAACAGGGTAAAACACCTGTTATTCGCCAGCATGAATTTACCGAATGTGGACTGGCCTGCCTGGCAATGGTGATGGGGCATTACGAGCATCATGTCTCCGTAAGCCAGCTGCGCCGGGAGATCTCGGTTTCCGCCGATGCGGGAACGTCGATGGCGGAATTGATGACCCTTGCCAGCGATAAGAACATGACGGGCCGGGTGTTGAAAGGCGAAATCACTGAAATTGAAACCTCGGAGCTGCCGCTCATTGCCTTCTGGCGTGGGAACCATTTTGTCGTCATCGTGAAGGTCGACAGCCGCAGCGTCACGGTTCACGATCCTGCCAGCGGCGTGCGCCGTTACCGTCTCAAGGAGGCGGAAAAACTGTTCTCCGGCTACGTGCTGGAGCTGAAGCCCACCCCGCGTTTTGAAAAGAAATCGCCGGACGAAAAGCTGACCCTTGGGCGGTTAGCCAATAAATCACCGAGCCTGTTCCAGCGTCAGCTGCTGCTGTTCGTGCTCTCTATTTTTACCCTCATCACCATGCTGGCCAGCCCAACCTACGTGCAGCTGATTATGGATGAGGCCATCTCCCGCAGCGATAACGACCTGGTGATCTTGCTCACCGCCATCTTCGCGATCGTCTTTATTTTCGAGGTCATCGGGAAGTTCCTCAAGCAGCTGCTTGAGATCCTGATGCGCAACATCGCCTATGACGATCTGAGCCAGTCGGTGCGCCACTACATGCTGCGCACCCAGACCGGCTGGTTCCGCTCGCGTCCGCCGGGTATCGTGCTGGCGATCGAAAAATCCCTGCACGCCTGCGCGGAGTTCATCAGCAATGGCTACGTGCAAATCCTCTTCTCCAGCCTGATCGCCATCACCAGCCTGCTGTTTATGCTGCTGTACAACGTGAAAATCGCGGTGCTGACCATGCTGCTGATGGGCGTCTTTTTCCTGATCCGCTTTTCGCTGATTGGCCCGTATCAACGCGCCGTGGACGACTCGATTGAACGCACCGCGCAGTACGAGTCGCTGCTGGTCGAAACGCAGAAAGGGATCATCACCCTCAAAGCCAACAACATGGAGCAGGCGCGGGATGCGGTGATGGACAAATCCCAGCGGGAACACATTGCCGGGCTGATGCGCAAAGAGCGGCTACTGGCCCGTTTTGACGTGGCCTCGCTGCTGGTCATCAATGCCGAACAGCTGCTGGTGGTCTGCTTTGGCGCCTGGCTGATTCTGGAAGGGCAGATGAGTATCGGGATGCTTTACGCCTACATCAGCTATAAGCGCTATTTTTCCGATGCGATGGTGCAGGTGGCGCAAAAGCTGCTGGATAAAAATGCCCTGAAGGGGCCGCTGGACCGCGTGGGCGATCTGCTGTTTGCTCCCTCAGAAGCCAGCCAGTTTGGCAAGCGGATCGTCACCTCGCCGGTAAGCCTGGAGTTTGACGACGTTTCGTTTGCTTACCCCGGCCGTGAGGCAACCCTCCAGCACATCAATATGACGCTGAAGCAGGGCGAAGAGGCGGTTATTGTCGGGCAGAGCGGTTCCGGTAAAACCACGCTGCTGCGGCTGATCTCCGGCATGCTGCTGGCGACGTCGGGCAGCCTGCGGATCAATAAGATCCCGATTAACGAGTGCGATCTCTCCTCGCTGCGCCAGCACGTTCGTATCGTGCATGCGGACGATATTCTCTTCACCGGGTCGATTCTGGACAACATTGCCTGCTTCGACAGCGCGCCGGATAAAGATCGGGTAATTGCCGCCTGCCGCCTGGCGGAGGTCGACCACGTCGTGACGCGTTTGCCGCACGGCTATGAAACCGAAATGCTGCCGGGAAATACCTTCTTCTCGGCCGGTGAGATGCAGCGTCTGGTGCTGGCTCGCGCCCTGTACAGCCAGCCCAAGCTGCTGCTGTGCGATGAAGTGACGGCGAATCTGGATAAAACCACCGCGCAAAAGGTGCTGGCGAACCTGCGCGGCCTGGGGATTGGCCTGGTATTTGTTACCCACTCCCCGGATGTGGTGGGATGCCACGGGCGGCTCTATACCATGGAAAACGGCAATCTGCGGGAGAGTGAACAATGATGTTTCTTCCGCGGCTCTACGCGCGCCTTTGCGCCCGAAACGTCGGGCGCACCCTGCTGGCAGACCGAATCTCGCAAAACTACAGCCAGTTTATGCGCTGCCCGGAGAGCGAGGTACCGGCCGATTTTTTGCGTGAAAACGCGTGGGAGCTGGGCGGATTTGGCTTTGTGGAGCAGGTTTTCCCGCCCGCGCTCTGGCGGCGAAACGTGCGTTTCGATCTGCACCAGCGCGTTGCGGATTTTACCCGCGAGCAGGATTTTTACGCCCGACGGCATACGCTGCTGCTGGGCATGCGCTGGGCAGGGTTTGGGCTGGTGCTGGACGCCCTTCTGTCCACGGCGCCTGACGACGTGCGGTTTCAGTTTATAACCCACTATCCCGCGCTGCATAAGCTTATGGCCGCGCACCCGGCGCGACGCGCTGGTTCCTTTTTCGCCCCGGAGCGGCGGGTCACGGTGCTGATGATGGACGAGCGCCTGCCGGGTGCCCCGCTGTTTATGACCCGTGCAGGCGAGCAGCCGGTATGGTTAACGGATGTCTCTACCCGCTTTCTGACCCGCTACGGGTATGGCGTTCGCACCCTGCTGCCCACCCGCTCGCTCGCTTCACCGGCGTTTGGGCTGGAGAGCCAGGCTTATGCCCCAGCGGAGTATCGACAGGCCGCCGCCGCCACGCTCAATGCGCTGCGCAACATTCCCACGCTCTGGAGTGCATGGGACGATCTTTCAGTGATTTATCATGGATGACATGTCGTGAAATTAAAAAACCGTAGCCGGCAGCGCCGACCGCTGATCCCGCAGCATTTTTCAAAAAGTTATCAGATCAACGCGCCCCGTCTGAAGGCCGTGCTGACGCTGTTCATGTCCTTCTTTCTCTGTTTGCTGGTCTTTTCCGTGGTCTTTAATTTTTCTGAAACCACCCTGGCGCGCGGCGTGCTGATCCCCGCTCAGGGCGATGTCGAAGTGCGGGCCAGAGAGTCCGGCACCATCGTTGATTTTGCGGTGCGCCCCGGGGAATACGTGAAGGAGAACGCCCCGCTGTTTACGGTGTCGCAAGACTATGGCGGCAAGCAGGGATCGGTGGTGCAGTTCGATCGCCAGCAGATGGAGGCGGAGAAAAAACGCAGCGAGCAGCGCATTCAGGCCATCGAGGAGTCTATCGCCACGTACCGCAAAAACCTGGCGCAGCAGCTCAACATCACCGACAGACAGATTGGCGTTTCCAGGGATAAGGTCAAAAAGCTGCGCGCGCTGCTGAAAAACAGCACCGACACCTACGACGCCTGGAAAGCGATATCCGGCAAGGGCTATGTTTCCAAAGTGGATCTCGATAAAAGCCACAACGATGTGCTTAACGCTCAGCTCAATCTGACGCTGGAAGAGAGTACCATCCTGGATCTGGAAGCGCGTAAAACCAGCCTGTCGGACAGCACCCAGTCGCAAATCGACTCCCTGAGCGAGGAGCAGCTGTACGTGAAAAACCGCATCAGTGAAATCGACCGTAACCTCTCCAGCCGGGGCAGTTCGACCATGTCCATGCTGGCACCCGCCGAGGGCTACGTGGTGGCGATTAACTTCCCGCCAGGGCGGGCGATCACCCAAAACAGCGAAGTGGTGGTGGTGATACGCAAAAATACCGCCGCGACCATGGAGGGGTATCTTTATGTCCCGGCGACGGGCGTCGGGCGGGTCGCGAAAGGCGACAAGGTGAAGCTGCGCTTTGACTCCTGGCCGGTGGATAAATACGGCTCGGTTGACGCCACGCTGTCCGATTTTTATGAGGTCAATATCGACGCTCATTCCGCGCTGATCCCGCTCCAGGAGGGGCAGAACTACTACCTGGCGAAAGTACAGGTGCCGTCATGGTTTACCGATCCGGACAAAAAGAAGCGCATGCTGATGGGCGGGATGACGGTTAATGCGGATATCGTTATTGACCGCAAGCCGCTCATCAACCTGCTCATCGCTCCGCTTGAAAGGGTGAGGAAGCGCTTTATTGATTGACCCGATTTCATCGATCATCGCCCTTTAGCCCACATCGGCCAGCACGGCTCCGGGCTATTCTCCTTGTCACACCTACAGGAGGATAGCCCATGAACATTACCCACATACGCAACGCCACCCAGCTGATTACCTACGCGGGGAAGCGCTTTTTAATCGATCCGATGCTTGCTCCGCAGGGGGCTTACCCTGGCTTTCCCGGTACGGCGCATGCGGAAATCCGCAACCCGACGGTCGAGCTTCCTGTTGACGTGACGACGCTGCTGGATGCCGACGCGGTGATTGTTACCCACACGCATGACGATCACTGGGATCAATCCGCCATTGCGCTGATCGCCAAAGACAAGCCGATCTACGTCCAAAACGACAGCGACGCCGCGCTGCTGCGCAGCCAGGGGTTTACCCGGCTGACGGTCATGACCGATGAAACGGCTTTTGGCGATATTCGCATCGCGAAAACGCACGGCGGCCAGCATGGAACCGATCGCGCTTACGCCGTTCCGGAGCTGGCGGAGCGTCTGGGTGAAGCCTGCGGCGTCGTCTTCCGTCATCCCGACGAGAAGACGCTCTACATCGCGGGAGATACCATCTGGCGTGAAGAGGTGGCGGCCGACCTGCAAAAGCACCAGCCGGACGTCGTAGTGCTGAACGCCGGTTATGCGCACGTGATTGGCTTTGGTCCCATCATCATGGGCGAGCTGGATGTACTTAACGTGCATTTCCTGCTGCCTCAGGCGCAGATTGTTGCGGTCCACATGGAAGCTATTAACCACTGTCTGTTGACCCGTCGCGCGCTGCGTGAGTACGCTGAAGCCAACCAGTTCAGCGATGCGCTGAGCATTCCACAGGATGGCGAAAGCGTTATATTCTGAGTGTTAAAAGGGAAAGGAGAGACAGATGCCGCTTATTAACGTCGCGATTGTCGCGGTGGATGGATTTAGCCCGTTTCACTACTCCGTTCCCTGCATTCTGTTTGGCGATACGGTATCCGGTGAAAAGCGCTTCAACGTCACGATCTGCGCTGAAACGCCGGGTTTCCTCACCTCTAAAGACGGCTTTGCGCTGAATGCGACGCAGGATTTTTCCGCCATCGTGGAGGCGGATATCGTCGTGGTGCCTTACTGGCAGCACGTGCTTGAACGGCCACCCCAGTCATTGATTGACAGCCTGGTCCAGGCGCGAGACAGGGGCGCTGTAATTGTCGGGCTGTGCCTTGGCTCATTTGTGCTGGGCTATGCCGGTATTCTCGACGGTAAACGGGCGGCAACCCACTGGGAGTTTGAGCACCAGTTTCAGTCCCTGTTTCCGGATACGCGGCTGGATATCAACGCGCTTTACGTTGATGACGATAACATCATCACCTCCGCAGGCACCGCCGCGGCGCTGGACTGCTGTCTGTATATCATCCGCCAGCGGTTTGGCAGCGTGGTCGCCAATCAGATCGCCCGACGGATGATTGTGCCCCCGCACCGCGAGGGCGGGCAGGCGCAGTTTATTGCCCAGCCCGTGCCGAAGGACACTCGCGATGCGCGGATTAACTGCCTGATTGACTACCTTCAGCAGCATATTACCGAACCGCACGGTCTGGACTCGCTGGCGGACGTGGTATCGATGAGCCGCCGCACGCTGACCCGCCATTTTATCAAGGCCACGGGCATGAGCGTTGCCGACTGGCTCACCGCCGAGCGCCTGCGGCGCAGCCAGATCCTGCTGGAGGCCGGAAATATGCCGATTGAAAGCGTGGCAGAGCAGGTTGGGTTTTTGTCGGCAGTAACCTATCGCCAGCAGTTCAAGGCGCGCTTTGGCGTCAGCCCGGCGGAGTGGCGCAGGACGTTTCGCACTCGCCAGTAGGCCGGGTAAGCGCAGCGCCACCCGGCGTTTACCCCAGCTTCTCCATCCTGGTCTCCCCTTCCACCATCGACAGCTGATAGAGCGAAAACGAACGGTGTTTCTCAATCAACGTCGCCAGCTCCGGCGAGTGGCTGGTGAGCCAGATCTGCGAATAGCGGCTGGCTTCGGCAATCAGGCTCGCCAGCGCGGGCAGCATCTGCGGGTGCAGGCTGTTCTCCGGTTCGTTAAGGGCGATGAATGCGGGAGGGCGCGGGCTTAACAGCGCCACCGCGAGGCACAGGAAGCGCAGCGTGCCGTCGGAGAACTCCGCCGGTTCCAGCGGCCTGCTCAACCCCTCGCGCTGCATCATCATGCGAAAACGTCCGCCGGTGTTGTCGCTGTAAAACACGCAGCCGGGGAAGGCCTGGTCGAGGATGCGCATCAGCAGCAGTTCGTCGCCAATCTCCACGATGGTCTGAAACGCGGCGGCCAGGTTTGCGCCGTCGCTGGCGAGCACCGGCGAGCGAAAGCCTACCTGCGGGGCGCGAATGGCCGAGCCGGTTGATACAGAAAACTCGTGATAAAAACGCCAGTTACGCAGGGATTCGCGCATCTGCGACACCTCGGGGTAAAGGTGCGGTTCACCGAGCTGCCCGAACACCGATTCGTTCTCATACAGCGTGCCGCTGTGGGTCACTTTTTCATGATGCACGTTGTTCAGAAATACGGCCTGATTCTTACGCTTCATCAGCTGTGACGACGGGCGGCGGTGCTGGCCGCTCAGCCAGATGGACTCTTCTTTGATCACCGGGTCGAGCTGAAACTGCGACGGATACGGCAGCTTCTCCACAAAGCCGACCTGCAGTTCGTATTCGTAGGTTTCTGTCTCTACCGCCAGGTTCATGCGCCGAAGCTGGTCGCTGCGGGTTTTACCGGCCCAGAATACCTTCAGGATACCGCCCTCATTCGCCAGCGCCTGGGAGAACTGCCCCTGCGCCGCGCTGTGCATCAGGTAAATCGCCTTGTAAATGTTCGATTTTCCGGTGCCGTTGGGGCCGAAGACGATGTTGAGCTGCTCCAGATCCAGCGACATATCGCGAATTGAGCGGTAGTTTTGAATGTGCAGGGTTTTGATCATCGCCGTATCCATTTATGCAATCACACCTGTTTATAATCACAGTGTTTTAGGCTGAATGCAAAAAAAAGACGACAGTGAGGTGTCGTCTAAACGGGGTACTGCTTTGGGCCTCTATGGGTCAAATGGGCCTTCGCATTTTATTCATCAGGTTACTGCCAGACGCAGACCCAAATCATCAGGATAGGGATCAAAGTAGTTTTGCGTCATCAGATACCGATCGGGGTATTCAGCCATGTAATGCTTCAGCAGCGTCAGCGGCGCGAGGATGGGCAGCAGCCCGTCGCGATAGTGCAGGATCACGTCGCGCAGCTCGACGCGCTGGCGGCTGTTGAGCTGGTTTCTGAAATAGCCCTGAATATGCATGAGCACGTTGGTGTGGTTTTTCCGCGAGGCGGGCTTTTTCAGGATCGCCATCAGCTTTTCACGGTACGCGATGAAGAACGCGTCCAGATCGTCCCATTCATGGAGCGAGGCAACGAACGGCCCGATTTCCCGGTAGCCCGCCTGATGGTGCGCCAGCAGCTGAAGCTTGTAGCGGCTGTGGAAATCCAAAATCGCGCGGCGCGTCAGGCCGTTCGCGCGCAGCGTGTTCAGTTCGTGAAGGGCAAAAACCCGCTCGATAAAGTTTTCCCGCAAAACCGGATCGTGAAGTCGGCCATCTTCCTCGACGGGCAGCCACGGATAAGTTTCAAGAAGGGCGGCGGTGAACAGCCCGACACCCTCCTTGCGGCCCCGGTTGCCGTTTTCATCATACAGCCGCACGCGCTCCATGCCGCAGCTTGGCGATTTCGCGCAGACGATAAATCCCGTCAGATCGCCGATTTTTGGCAGATATTCCGCCGTAAAGTCGACCATCTTTTGCGTCAGGTCGTCGTGCGGCGGCTTGCTGAAGCGCAGCTGCGTCTCGCCGCCGTCAGTCACCGTCAGGCGAATGGCCGGACGCGGCGTCGGCAGGCCGATCGCCATTTCAGGACACACGGGCCGGAAGTTCACCCACTGGGCCAGCTCATCCATGACGAAGCCCATACGCTTATGCCCGCCGTCAAAGCGAACGGCGGAGCCGGTCAAACATCCGCTAATGCCCAGTACAGGTTTCGTTGTCATGGTGTGGTCCTCCAGTTCTATTATCTAAAACTTACACAGCATGACTAATTTGTCCAAGTATTGGCGGAGTTATTTTTTATTCTCTTTAAAAATCAATGATACTTAGCTGCCCTTGTAGGTCGAGTAACCGTACTGGCTAAGCAGCAGAGGAATGTGCAGCTTTTCGTTGGTGCGGGTCACGGTAAACAGCACCGGGATCTCCGGGAAGAAGGAGTCCAGCTTCTTCGTGTGGAAGTAATCGGCGGTTTTGAAGGTCACTTTATAGACGCCAGGCTGCATATCCTGATCCGCCGGATAGAGGGATTTGATGCGTCCGTCCTGGTCGGTTTTACCGCTGGCAAGCGGGGTCCATTTATCCTGCTGCTGCTTTTCCAGCGTGACGGTGACGCCAGGAGGCGGCGTGCCGGTTTGCTGGTCGAGAACGTGAACGCTCAGCGTACCGACAGGGGCGCTAAACGCGGCAGGGGCAAAGGCCATAGCGGCCAGGATCAGGAGAGGGGTCGTTTTTTTCATGGTGTTTTCCTGTGGAGTTGTCAGTCACAGGAAAACGTTAGCATCTGCGGCGCGGGAAAATATTCAACTTTTCGTGAAGATTCCCGCAGGAGAAAATTATCAGAGGATAATCACGTCAAGCGATACCTGCTGCTGCCACTGCTCGACCTGCTTTTTGCGCGCGGCGGTGAGTTTACCGCGCGTCACCAGCAGCCATTTGCGGTCCGGGAAGATTTCCGGCGCCAGCGCGGCGGGTGGGGTGGGCAGAATGTCGATGCGGTGGCCCTGTCCGGTGCGCGTTAAGGCTTCGAGCCAGATTTCGCACGGGTCGTTCAGGTGCCAGCCGGTCATCAGGATGTTGTCGCCCGGCGCTTTTTTATCACCTTCCAGGCAAAACGAGGTGTAGGCGATGAGGATGCCGTCGAGAATGTCGCGCAGGGTCATGGCGGCGGGAACGTTGGCCGACATTTGGCCGCGCAGCGGGCGCAGCACGTTAGCCACCAGCTCGGGTCTCGGGTATTCGCGACCGGCGTCGTAAATCATCTGGCGCAGAGACTCGATTTTCCCGTCCTGCAGCCGCTGCAGCATGGCCTGCTGCAGCGTTTGCCAGTTGTTGGTGCGGCGCGGTGCTGGGCGCTCGAGCAGCGGTTTTACCTGGCCGATGGGAACGCCTTTTTTTACCCAGTCGAGGATTTTTAACGCCTGCTGGACGTCTTCTTCGCTGTACTGGCGGTGGCCGCCCTCCGAGCGTTCAGGCTTGAGTAAACCGTAGCGTCGCTGCCACGCGCGCAGCGTGGTGGCGGTGATGCCGCTGAGTCTGGCGAATTCGCCGATGGAGTAAGCCATGTCGGTGCCCGATGAGGAGGAATAATCTCAATATACTACGAATTTTTGATGACGTGATGAAGCGCCGCATGGGTGCACTACACTTAACGTCCAACCGCACAAATGAAAGGAATTCTCATGAAGCTATGGCCTGTTGTGACCGGTGTCGCCATTGCCCTGACGCTGGTGGCTTGTAAATCCCCCACGCCGCCGAAAGGCGTGCAGCCTATTACCAACTTTGACGCCAGCCGCTATCTCGGCAAATGGTATGAAATCGCCCGCCTTGAAAACCGCTTCGAACGCGGGCTGGAGCAGGTAACCGCGACCTACGGCGAGCGGAGCGACGACGGCATCAGCGTGCTTAACAAGGGTTACGACCCGGTGAAAAACGAGTGGAATGAGAGCGAGGGTAAAGCCTACTTTACCGGAGCACCGACAACCGCCGCGCTCAAGGTCTCCTTCTTCGGCCCGTTCTACGGCGGCTATAACGTGATCAGACTGGACGATAACTACCAGTACGCCCTGGTCAGCGGCCCGAACCGGGACTATCTGTGGATATTGTCACGCACGCCAACCATCCCGGACGCGGTGAAGCAGGACTACCTGAACACCGCGCGCAGTCTTGGCTTCCGCGTCGACCTGCTGGTATGGGTGAAGCAGTAGCCCTTACTGGTACGAGAAGGTGATGCTCGCCAGCGCATTGGCGGTGCCCGGCACCACTTCGCCCGTGCGGATGTACTGCGCCTGAAACGGCAGAGAGAGCGTTTGGGCGGCGGTCGTCGTCTGGATGAAGAACTGGTTCGTGGTGCCTGCCGCAGAGCTGTCTGGCCCCATCATCAGCGGCCCGGTGCCGTTGTAAAAGAACTGCACCCCCACGCCGGAAGCGGACGACTCACCGGTAAGCGTCACGACCGAAGAGGTGTTCGACGGCGTGGTCTGGTCGGTCATTACGGCGTTCACCGCGATATTGGCGTCGCAGCTCAGGCCGACGGTAAACGATCCCGACGGCGACGTGCTACCCACGGTCGGCAGCGTGTGGATATCAATGTTGCCCAGCTCAACGCTGGCGCTTTTGGTGCTCACCGTGCAGCCGCTCGCCGTCACCGTGATGGTGGTGGGGTTAATGATCACCTTCGCGGTTTTCACTTCGTTGTTGTAGGCGGTGAGGATCGCGGCGTTAATGGTTGGCGTCTGGTAAACGCCGGACTTCAGCGCTACGCCGGTCTTTATAAACGTCACTTTTGCCGACCAGCCCAGCGCGGTGGCGTAACCGCTAGTCCCGTCGGCCGGATAGCTCTGGGTGATGCCGGACTGCATCGGGACATAGGTGGTGCCGTTAAAATCTTTGAGCCCCAGAATGAAGCCAATACCGGGCACGCCCGTTTCAAACACCATGTAGCTTGCGCCATTGACGACGACCGTGATGCCGGTGGCAATCATGCTGCTGCTCGGCTCCAGCGTACCTTTGGAGCAGGTAAATATCAGGCCGCACCAGAACACTTCTGAAACGCTTGCGCTTGCACTCCATTCAGAGCCGATCGTCTTTCCTGGCACAATGGAATCCGCCGGGCCGGACCACGTCATGGGCGTTGGCGAAAGGGCGATATCCGATGTCCAGGAGAGGGCAAAGGCCTGGGACGTGACGAAGAGCAGGGCTAACATTAGTAAACGCATTATTGATACTCCGTAGTCCAGGTCGCTACTGCCGAAACGTCTCCGGCATTGACCGGCGCACCCGTGGCGACCAGTCGCGCATAGAAGGTCATTTTTACGCTCTCATCCCCCGCTGCGCCGTAGGCGGCGGTTTGGGTGTCCAGCGGGATCGGCACGCTGTCTTTATCCAGAATCTGCACCGCGACGCCGGTTGCACCGCCCCCGGCGATTTTGACGAGCTGCGGGTCATCGTCGTCCGGCGTGCCGCTGAAGCGGATTTTTACGCCCGCGAAGGTGGGGCCGCACTCTTCAAGCGTGAGCGTAAAGGGCGTTTTGATATTGCTGGCCGCGCCCGTCTCGGTGAACTGCTTAATGCCGATGGTGCCCAGCGGCACGGTTTGCTCCTCGGAATCCGCCGCCACGATGCAGGTGTTGCCCATGACGCTGCCGGTTACGGAGACCAGCACGTCGTAGCCGCGCACCGGCACGGTAAACGCCATCAGCAGGGCGAGACAGGTGAGGCGAAAGGCTACTGACATACCACCTCCTGTGAGTAAAGGCCGGTGCGCGGGTTGTAATCCTGCTTATTTAACCGGTAATCAATGCTGCAGCTCTGATTGTTGCTGCGTCCCCACACGGCGCGCAGCGTGCCCTGCGGCGATAGCCCGGTCAGATAGAGGCTGCCGCCATCTCCGACGATGCCGCTGGCCTTATCGTCTTTCAGCGATACCAGGGTGCCGAAAGGCAGCACGTCGCTGCGGTGGCGCACGATGAACATCGCTTTTGCCCCCTGACGCGTGGTCAGCGTGGCGCGCACCATCGCGCCGTCGGTGGGGGTTTTATTGGCGATGGCGTTATCCAGCTCCACGTCATTGCCCACGGTGGTGACGTCCAGCGCAACCTGATTGACGCGGTACGGCGTGGCATAGGGGATCACCGCATAGCCCCGGCTGTCGGTTTTAATTCCTTTGTGATTGAGCACGGCCACGTCGCTGGCGCCGGGCGCCTTTACCAGAATGTTGGTATTGCCCAGCGGCTGGCTCAGCGTCAGGCCATCTTCGTGCAGAACCGCGCCACCGCTCATGCCGTAGCTGAGGTTCTGCGAATCTTTCCCATAGCTGTAGCCCAGGTTGTAATCGCCCCACTGGCCTTCGTACTGCAGCGCGGCATCGCCGCCGTACTGCTGCTGCGCGCTGTAGCGCTGGTTCACGCTATAGAACAGGTTCTCCTGGCCCGGCATATAGCCGCTGACGCCCGCGCTGGAGGTGTTGCCGGTAGAATCCGCCTGGGTGGTGGTGAAGCGGGCGCGGGTCGCCAGTTTCGGGTTGCCAAACGGCACCGAAACGGACATCGCCAGGATGTTATCTTTCTGGTTATCGTACAGGCTGGTAGCGCGCTGCAGGCTTACGCCGAGCGACACGTTGCGAAACGTGGCGTTCCACGCAAACTGCAGGCTCTGCGTGGTTTTTGGCGTGTTCCAGTAGGTTTGCTGATCCCAGGAGAGCGACAGCGAACCGTACTCCCCCATGGGCTGCGACAGCAGCACCTGGTTCTTCGCCTTGCGCGACATGCGCAGGTTATAGACGGTGTCGTAATGTGTAGAGATTGTGCCGTCATTCGCCACGACCTGCTTCGCATTCCCGCCTGCCATGCCCTTATAGGTCGTATCGCTCAGGGTATAAAACCCCTGCGTCGAGTAGCGCAGCGAGAAGAAGTTTACGCGCGTGCCGATATCGTTCAGCAGCTTGCTGTAGCGCAGGCGAACCGAATCCCCGGTGTAGGTATTATCGTCCGCCAGCTGGCTGCGCGCGTGCGTGAGGTCGACGGAGTAGGCGCCAAAACGGCCGAGATTTTGCCCGATGCCGAAGGCCATGCCGGTGTAGCGATCGGACACCTGCGCGCCGCCGTAGAACGTCAGGCCGTATTTCCAGCCGTAGAACAGCTCGCCCTGGGCAAACGAGGGCGTATCCTGATCGCCTGTCGGACGGTATTTACCGCCGCCAAGGGCATATTTCATCTGGCCGTTGCGCACCAGGTTCGGCACGCTGGCAAAGGGAAGCGTGTACTGCGTTTGGCTGCCGTCGGTTTCCTGAATGGTGACCGCCAGATCGCCCCCGGAGGAGGTCGGATAGAGATCTTTCAGCACGAACGCGCCTGGCGGAACGGTGGTCTGATAGATGATGTTGCCGTTCTGGCGCACCGTCACCGTGGCGTTGCTGCGGGCGATACCGCGCACGTCTGGCGCATAGCCGCTCAGGCTGGCGGGCAGCATGTTGTCATCCGTTTTCAAGGCCACGCCGCGCAGGCCGACGGAATCGAAAACCTGAGACGAGGTATAGGTTTCGCCCGCATAGAACTGCGCGCGCAGGGCGGGAATATCGCGCTGCAGCCAGGTTTGCACGTGGGTGAGTTCGTTTGTGTCTTTGGTCCACGTGGTGAAATCACGCAGCCGCCATGCGCCCAGGTTAACGCCGCTGTTGAGGCTTGCGAACAGCTGCTGGTCGCGCGTTCGCGTCTCGCCCTGATACGTATTGTTGGCGCCGTTCACCACGTAGTTCAGCCACGCGGCAGGAATGCCGGACTCCCAGCTTTCCGGGCTCACGTATCCACGCGGCAGATTACGCATCATGCTTTGCGGCACGGTAAAGCTAAGCGTCAGGGTCTTCTGGTCAAAGTCATAGCGGGCGCCGGGAAAGACCTGCGGCAAAAAGAGGCAGCGCTGGGCAAGGGGCAGCGCGCCGCCCTTTGCCTGATGGGTATCGATACCGAGGGCAATAATCTGCTCTGGCGTGAGGCAGGGCTGGGCTTCGCCTGAGGTGCTTTCATCGGCATGGAACGCAACGTTCCCGGTAAAGGCGTAATTGTTATTGATGTACAGGTTGAGGCTGTACTCTCCTGGCGGCAGCGTGCTGCCTGCGTTGACCCAGGTGAGATCGGCGCTGTTCGCGCTTTCACCGTTGAGGAAGGCAGGGTTGAATTGCAGCTCGTTTTCGGCAGCCACGGCTTGCCGAACGATCATGGCTGACACCATGACGCACAGGATTTTCATTTTCACGCGGTTACGCCCTTCTGTTTTTATTGTTGCGACAGCGACGAGCGGGTAACGGGCGTCCAGGCCCCGTAATCGTTAATGGTCTGGTAGCTCACGCTGCTGGCGCGGCTGAAGGTTTCTGCCAGCGTCACGCTTGCCTTTGGCGGTATCATTACGGGCTTGACGGGCATACCGTCGACCTTCACGTTGATGGTGGTGAGGTAGTAAGGCGTCGGATTCGTGAGGCTGACTTTGCCCGCGCGGACCGTACCGCCGAGGCGTTTCCACGCCTCACCCGCGCCTTCCACGAGTCCCTCCGGGCGATAAAAGACCTTGATGCGGTTGGCGGAAGCAAACTGCAGGGAATTGCCTGAGCCGTTTTTCATCTGCTGCGGGATCGCCTTCACCGTCATCCAGTAGAGCGTTTCGCGGTCCTGCGGCAGCGCCCTGCCGTTGAACATGATTTTCACCACGCTCTCGCTGGCCGGTTTTAAGACGTACAGCGGCGGCGTAATGACGAAGTCGTTGGTGCGTTCCCCTTTTTCACTCTCCATCCATGACTGGATCAGGAAGGTGGCCTCGGGGTGGGTGTTTCTGACCTGCATCATGGACTGCGTGGTCGAGCTGGAGTAAACCATTCGCGTCGCGCCCAATCCCACGCCGCCTGCATAAACGACGGAAGAACATAAAGAGCCCGCCAGACAAACCCATGTTGATGCGCGCATAGTCTTTCTCCTGAAAGCTGAGTCAGGCCCGGCCAATCGACCGGGCCTGAAAATTACGAATAGGTCACGGTATAGGTCGCAACGGCGCTGGCATCACCCGCCGTGGCGCTGCCTTCCGGGGAGTAATATTTTGCGCTGAAATTCAGGGTGTTAGAGCCCGTGCGCAGCGGAACGGCTGCCGCCGCTTCGCCCAGCTTCACCACGTTGCCCTGTTCGTCATACAGACGAATGGCGACGTGCTGTGCAGAGTTGGCGCTGCCGTTTGAACCCACGGCCAGGCTGTTGGCGTCTGCGCTATCCGGCGTGCCGGTAAAGGTCACGGCTACCGTGGTGGCGGCAATAGGATTTTCTTCGGTGGAGGCCGAGGTATCCGCGATTTCGCAATCTTCCAGGACGATGGAGAAGGCTTTCGCGGTGCTGGCCTCGCTGCCTGCCGCGGCCAGCGTTGCGGTGCGTACTTCACCCATATCGACATCGATGTTGGCGCTGCCGGCGCTGATGGCGCAGGCCGAGGTCACCACTTTGCCGTTGAAGTTCACCGTGCCGCCGCTGGTGGTGGCAGCCAGGGCGGAGCCCGCCGGCAGCAGTGCAGCAACGCTTAATGCCAGCAGAGTTTTGGTATTGAATTTAGCTTTCATTGTCTTGATTCCATTGTGTTGTTATTACGAGATTTGCTCTGAAAGCGGCAGGTCTAACTGGTTAAAAAGACCAGCAAATCTGTCTTATTCCTGAGCCCAAGTTTTCTTATCGCGGAGGTCTTTAATGCGCTCACCCGGCGATAAGAAAGCTTCTCTATTTCTGCGATGTAACGCATATCCAGTCCGTTCCTGAGTTCCTTTAATACCCTCCATTCTCCTGGCGTCAGCGTGAGTGCCGCTGGTTTCTTTTTTGGGCGGAAGCGGCTATCGCCCATTTTTAATAAGGTGGCTCGCCAGCGAAAAATTGAGTCCTGCAGCGAGATATACGCATCAATATCCCCTCTGACCCAGTGCAGTGAATTCGCCGGAGCGGAGTACATGCAGATAATGACGTCAGGGTAATTAGCTTTAATTCTTTTGATATATTTAAGACAGTCATATCCTGTGTGATACTTCTCCGCCCCTGACATTAGTAAAATATCAATGGGTGTTGCCGACAGTTCGGTATTCAGCTGGTGGTAATCCCCCACGGAAATCTTAATCTCTAATTCTGGACTGATGCTCCTTAATAGCGTTGTGATGCCATGCCGTGCATAATGATCGCTGCCCATTAATGCAATATTTACGCGTTGTGTTTTTTCGGGTTTATTCGCCATGTTATTCCCTCGATTTATAATAGTAATCAGGCGAGCGATTAGCGCGGGCGTCAGCCTGTTCTTTCGAAGCAATCACGCATTGCATGGTGTAGGCCTACTATACTCGGGCCAATAAAGAGGTAATCTGAAGTAATCTTAATTTGTATTAAGCCTTTGTTAAAAACAAGTTACAGCATCATCCTCATATTGGTTTTGTTCTGTTTCGCTGCCCTGAAATAATCATACCTGCACTTTTCAATGAAAGTTTTGCTTTGAGAAAGGTTTTGTAAGCGGAGTGTCTGCTGGCGTCAGTTTTAGGGCGGATTTGCTGACGGTGGATAACAATTTCCGAGTGGTATCATCGGTTTATACTGATGATACGACGCCCGCATTGAGGGGGTTAAAACGCTATCTATATTGATTTTTCTGCAGATTCATAAAAGTTGAGAATTAGCGTTTCTGAATGAATTAGACACCCGTGTCCGCTGTATTCAATTTGGCCTTTTGTCTGGTTTTGTCAATGTCAAGGGCGTGATTTAGCCCGCGTTGTCGTCTATATCCTTAATAGGGAGTAGATGTCATTAAGATTGTCCCAAAGCATGAAAAATAGGACTTCAGAAAAGATGAGAATGTGATTTGATGCATGGCATAATGCGCTGTAGGCCGCATGAGATCTGGGGTTTAAGTGAAATCATCAGTTCAGTGAAGCTGCAGCGATGCGCTATAAATAAGAATTTTCGCCAATTGACGCGATATACAGCGTTAATTTTATCAGTCACATTAATCCAGATGTAGAAATTGTGAGCGTTATATGCTGTCCGTGCGAAGTCATGGATAAGTGAGATTAGCTGGCGTTAACCGGAGAATGACTACCACCCTATGCACAAGCATTACGTTATTAATAACATCGTTGAATTCCACCCTGCAGCCAGCACGTTACGCGATCTCAACAATCCCGATCGTGTGGTTGTGTTAAATTCACCTGCAGGCCGCTGCCTGTTGTTATTAATCGACAGGGCGGGAACCATTGTTACGCAGCAGGAGTTCCTTGATATCGTCTGGCAGCGCCGCGGCATGCTGGTTTCACCAAATACCTATTATCAGAACATCTCTATTCTGCGCAAAGGGCTTAAGAAGATTGGTTTTGAGGCCGATCCCATCGTGACCATTCCGCGTATTGGTCTGACGCTGGCCAGCGATACGCAAATAACCATTAAAGAACTACCTCCTCGTCCGGCAGAAACGACCGAGGAACCGCACGGGATGACGCAGGATTGCCTCATGCCGCCTCAGCAGACGCCCGCGCCGCCGCCGGTAGCGCGTTCACGTTGGCTTGCCGCAGTACTGGCTATGCTGTTCATATTTGCCGGCGTGGGGGTTATAGGGCACTCGAATGCCCGGGATAACCGTTTCGTGGATGATTACCATTTTGCGGCAATGGTGGGTACATGCCGCGTTCATCTTGCTAATGATATTCAGACCCAGAGTGAACGGGCGAAGGCGCTGGCCTATGCCGGTCCTTTTAAAGCCGACTGCGCAAGCCACCCCTGGGTGTATATCAGCTGGTATGCGTTACTTCCGCGCGCGTCCGTTATTCGCTGCGACAGGCCCATGAAAGAGCCAAACCGCTGTATCTCGGATTATTTCATTGAGGATCGCTAGCATGCGTCGTTATCGTCATCTGCTCTTTATTCTCGCAACGTGTCTGACGACCGGCAGCGCGTTAGTGGGCTATTTTCTGTGGCAGAGATACTATGTCCAGCCGTTTTCCTGCCAGGCGAACCTTGTGCAGCATCACCCGGAGGAGACGCTGTCGCTGTGGCTGAATTACATCTTCGACGGCAACAGCGGCACGCTGAGTATGAACGGTCGTGTACAAAGCGATCCGACTAAAATTATCGACCGGAAAATTCCCTTCCGGGTAGAGCGGAAGGACAGCGTCTATTTTCTGACGTCTGATAAGAATATGAAATTTCCGGACGATAACGTTGAGGATGAATGGCTGGCAAAATATGAGCCGCAATTTTTTGTTTATCCCGGGAAAAGTATTTATATACGTATAAATGAACAACAGAATGGTAACTATCTTTTTACGTTGGGAACATTACCGACCTATATGTGCCGATCGTCAAAAAAAGAATGAAATAAACGAGAAAATTGTTATAAAGAGCGCTCGATTCATTTATGCTTGATTTAAGGTTTAAACATTACCTTTGAAATATAAAAAGCAGCCCGCGTGTTGCGATAATGTAATTTATATTAAATTTGGCAAGATAATGAAAACAGTATTTGAACCTTTCGGCGACGGCATACCCGCGCCGAAAAAACGGCTGCATATAGGGTTGCTGTTATGGCCGCACTATTCACTGCTGGCCGTATCAGGATTACTGGAGGCGCTGCGGTTTGCAGCGAAAACGCAAAAAGAAATATCGTTCAAGATCAGGTTGATAAGTGAGTTTCCCGATGTGCCAATTATCAGCAGTACGGGCGTGAGCATCAAACCTGAGTCCGCACATGCGCCACCCGATTCGTTTAACTATATTGCGGCCATCGGGGGGAGCCTTGAGCACCTGAATCGCGGTTACGGTGGCGACAGAGAGTATCTCGCTCATGCGCATCAGGCGCGAGTTCCGCTGATAGGCATTGGTACCGGCAGTTTTGTGCTGGCGCAGGAAGGGTTTCTCAATGAGCGACGGGCCTCGGTGCATCCTTATCATCTGGACACGTTTCGACAGCGTTTTCCGCAGGTCTACGCCGAACAAGGCTATGACTTTATTGATGAAGGTGATGTGGTGACCTGCCCGGGAGGCATTTCAACCATCACGCTGGCTACCGAGCTGATTCGCGCCCATGCAGGGCGTGACGCGGCCAGCGCCGCCTGCCAGCGGCTGTCGCTTGTGCCAAATGAGCTTGCCACGCCGCGACCGGCCAACGTCTCCCTTATCCCCGACTCGCGGCTGCGCCGCGTGGTCATGCTGATTGAGCAATACCTCACGCGTCCGCTCAGCACGGCCGGTCTGGCAAGTGAAGTGGCCCTGAGCGAGCGGCAGCTTAACCGCCTGTTTAACGCTGAGTTTGGTAAAACCACCCGAGAATTTATCCGCAGCGCCAGGCTGCGCTATGCCTGCTGGTTATTAAAAAACTCGCAGCGGAGCGTAACCGATATCGCCCTGCGGATGGGCTTTAGCGACTGCGCCCATTTCATTCGTCATTTCCAGACCGAATACGGCTGCACGCCGGGCGTCTGGCGCGCGTCGCAGACTTAGGTACACATGTAATTAAACGGACCCGGTGGGCAGGGACGCAGCACCGCGCTGATGGCGTCAGTTTTCAGCGTATACATCCCGCCAAAGAACGGATCGACAATCAGCCAGCCCGGCACGCCGAGGAAGATAATATTCCCCAGGGTGTACCAGTGGCTTAAACGCGTTTCCAGCGGCACGATCAGCGAATAGTATCCCTCCTGTTTTACCGTGAGCGTATATTCACGCTTGCCGAAGTAGCTCCCGTCAGATTTTTTAAGGGTCACAGACTGCGGCGTTGTGCCCGTCTTAATGATTGCGCCGCTTTGATCCGCAATGATAAAGAAGGCGTGAGTCGGCTGGCTATCGATGTTAACCGTCTCGTCGTTATTGCCCACAATGGCCGCGCAGCCGCTGAGAAATAACGGTAAAAGCAGCAGGAAGGTGAATTTTTTCATTTATATCGCTCCGGTGACTTAACAAAGCAAAGCGACACCGTTCGGGTGAAAATTAAGCGTGCTATCCGCAAAGAGTTGCTTGTATTAATGTGGTTTTTCAAACATGATCATTCCCATGAAAATTGAAACCGCAGTCTCCTCACAATTTGAACGTCTCGTCGCGATCTGGGAATCCTCCGTCCGCGCCACGCATCACTTCTTACGGGAAAGCGATATCGCTGCGCTGCGCCCGTTATTGCTCAACGCCTATCTGCCGAATCTTAAGGTCGTGATTGCCCGCGATGATGCTGGCGTTATTCACGGCTTTATAGGTGTTGATGAAAACCGCATTGAAATGCTGTTCGTTGACGATGCGAGCCGGGGCAAGGGCGTGGGTAAGCTCCTCCTGAATTACGCTATTTCGGAGTTTGGCGCGAATGAAGTAGATGTGAATGAGCAAAACCCGCAGGGCGTCGCGTTTTATCGGCATATGGGGTTTGAGCAGGTCGGGCGCTCGGAGCTTGACGGGCAGGGTAATGCGTTTCCGCTGCTGCATATGAAGCTGGGCAGGAATACCGGGATTAGCGCTTAGCCTGCTTATCCCATTTTAATAGGCCGACGATATCTTTTTCACCTTCGGCTTCTTTCAGCAGGCGCTGCTTATTTTCATACTCAATGTATTCTGAGCACGCCTTTTCATCAGCCGCTTTCTTGCTGATTTTGCCTGCTCCTTCTAAAACGTCCCGATCGTTAAATTGAAGGAACTGATCGAGCTTGGTTTGCCAGTCTTCTAAAAATACCTGCTTACGGCGTTTGGCCTGATCTTCGGCAAAATCGAGCCACATATTAACGACGCGATTAAGCTCGCTCACTTCATCCTGAGAAAGATAATTTTTTGCGGTGGTGACATCGCTTTTACGGACTTCTTCGCCTTTATAGCTGGTCAGCCCCATATGCGGTTGCGTGGCGTCCACACGCTGGTGAATCAACTCAGCAGCGGTATGGCCCGTGCAAGCAAAATGCAGCTTATTCTGAATGGTCTGGAAGAATTGCGTAGTTTCTTTAAGCGACGGCTGATAGTCAGCGGCTAACGCAAAAATCTCCCTCACGCGAAGATAGACCCGGCGTTCGCTGGCCCGTATATCGCGAATGCGCTCCAGCATTTCATCGAAATAGTCAGGTACGGCGGAAGATCCGACAGGCGGATTTTTCAGGCGCTCGTCGTCCATAACGAAGCCTTTTACCAGATATTCCTGCAGCGTTTGGGTGGCCCACTGACGGAACTGTGTACCTCGCGTGGATCGGACGCGATAGCCGATGGCGAGAATGACGGGCAGACTGTAGTGAAGTGTGTTGCGATTGACCTTACGCTGACCTTCTTGCTGAACTTGTAAGTAAGCCTTACAGGTTGCTTTTTGTTCAAGCTCACCTTCTTCGTAAATTGCCTTAATATGCTGAGTAATGGCTTGAGGAGTGACCTGATAAAGAGCAGCTATAGCTGCTTGCGACAGCCAGAGCGTTTCGTATTCAAAGCGACATGTGATGCGAACAGTTCCGTCATCGCTGGCAAACATAACAAATTCACCTGCTGGAGATTGGATTACGTCTTTATCTGCCATGTCGCCTCTCATTTTGAGCGGTTAACCTTATCAGCTCGTAGTATGCCAGAAACAGCCGCTAAGCCAGGTGGTTTGTATTTTATTTTGCGAGGCGCTTTCCAGGATGCTGAATTTGAATCGCTGCAAGCGCATCCTCTAGCTCAACGAGCTTTGCCTTCGTCCGTTTATAATCATCCTGCAACCGCTGCTCCTGCTCGTTATACGCCACCAGAACGATGCAACCCTTCATCACCTTTACCGTAACTTGATGCCCGGTATCAAACCCCGCCGCGCGCAGCCACTTGCCGGAAAGGATGATTTTCGGCGTGGATTTGTCGAAAACATTCGGGCGGTATCCCACAATTAACGAACGCTCGGTTCCGGATTGGTCGGTGTCTGGGGTAGAATACGAATCAGCCATAATCAACTCCTTGATAGTTGGTGAGGTTAGCTCTCGTCCGGTATTGCGAGTACCGGGCGTGGGCGTTTCAATTTGAGGTTATCGTATGTTAAGGTACGTACCTCAATGAAGATATCTTGCTCTTGTAGGTACGTACATGTCAACAGCTAAACGTGACCCTAACAAATCTAAATCTGGCAAAGCACCGACGTTTCAGATTCGTATTACGCCTGAGTTGAAGGCGCAATTTGAGGCTGCAGCAAAAGATGCAGGGATGAGTTTGGGGAATTGGATAAAAACTATTGCTAAAAATGAATTGATTAGGAAAGGTATTGTTCCAAAATTATAATTAGATATTAATGCTTTTTATAAAATGTTAAGGATAATGAATGAAAATTTATTTTTCCAATTGGTATGGGTTTGAATATTATATAGGTCTGCACTTTCTTCCTGATAATTTAGGATATCCTGAGAAAAAAGGAAATAAAGAAGGTGGTTTGGCTATAAACTTCCAATTATATTATGTGAAATCTAAGAATTTAGCAAAAAAGATTGGAAATGTAATGGTATTATCTCCAGACAGTCGAAATATGAGGGAGTTTTTCGAACAGGAAGGTAACCATATTGAAGGGAATAAAATTTACGAAGTGACAAAACTTTTTCGACCCAAAATGATAGTATCAATGCCGAATAACATTGAATATTACAAGGCTATAGCCAGTCTTTTTGAAGAACAACAAGCAATATATATTTTAAAAAGATTGTGTGATGTTAGTTACTACAAGGATAATTTGAATCTCTATAAAAATTGGTATGGGTTTACTAGCCGTTTTTATAGGGATAATTCAAGCAGTAAGTCTATACTTAAAAACGGCACAAAAATTGCCATGGGTAGTTATGAGATTAATGGGGTTATTGAAATCGCATTAAATGATTTAGGCGATTCTTTTGAGCCATTTACTCTTTCATTTAATAAATTGAATGATATACCTAGAGATATTAATCTTATTATAGGTAAAAATGGGTTAGGAAAAACACACATACTTAAAGAGGTTTGTGATGTCATAACTGGGTTAAAATCAGCAAGATCTAAGCCATTGTTTAATAAATTAATCGTAGTCTCTTATTCTCCTTTTGAGAGTTTCAATACGAATAGAGAGTTATCTGAACTTTTATCTGTTAAATATGGTTTACAAAACCCGATAAATATCCATGACAATCCATTATCAATAAATGATTATACTTACATAGGCTTCAAGAATGTTGAAGGGCAATTTGATAGAGAATGGCCGACTTCGTTTTCAGCCAAATCTATTTTAAACTCTATTGAATATGACAGAGATGTAGCGTGGTGGGCGGAAGGTGGGCAAGGAAAACTTAAAACGATTTTTTCAACACTCTCATTATCAATGAAATTTGACACCATAAGATTTAAAACTATAAAAAATAAAAATATAGATGTAACTATGAGCGGTGACAAAATTAATTTTAACAATGAAGATGAAGAAATTAATTACCAAGCAGGAGCCAGTTTTCTAAATAATGGGGAAGAATTAAAACTAAGCTCTGGTCAACAAATTTATTCTTTTATGATTCCATCAATAGTGTCAGAAATTCAAGATGAAACATTAATTATCATAGATGAGCCTGAACTTTATTTACATCCAGCATTAGAGATCGGGTTAATTGAAATGTTGAAAACTATACTTAAAAACAGAAAATCATATGCAATTATAGCTACTCATTCTTCATTGATAGCAAGAGAAGTTCAGAGAAATTGTGTTCATGTTTTAAAAGAAGCTACCTTTGGCACGATGATTGATCGTCCTAATATAGAAACATACGGAGAATCCTTAGAAGAAATAATTGGAGAGATTTTTGATGATTATTCCATAAAGAAACCATATCAACATGAGATTGATGATATTATGGATGAAAAGTTAAGTCTTAATGAAAATTTGGATAAGTTATCGCATAAGATTGGTGACGAAGGGTTGGTATACTTAGCTTCTAAGATAAACAGTTCTAATTAAGGTAGTGCAAATGAAAATTATTAAAGCATTACTGACGCAGGACGAGAAAATATGGTTGAATTTAGGCCTTGCTTGTAAGAAGGCTAGAGATGTCTCATTACCTACATTAAAAAAAGAAATATGCGAAAAATATAATGATTATGTTTATATTGTCAATGGGTTGGATAACAATCTTCCCGAAAGTATGTTTTCATCTGAAGCAAATAGCGACCTAAAAAAACATTTTATTGATTTATACAACTATCCCACTTCAAGGCTCAAAGAGCTTTTGATTTCTAAAAGACGTGAGCATGCATTGACATCTTGCCCATACTGTGGAAATCCAACTATTCCGGATACATTAGACCATTTTATACCAAAAGATAAGCTTGCTGAATATTCTATATATCCAAATAATTTAGTTCCACAATGTCGGTCATGTGCACCGATAAAAAGTAATAAATACTTTTCCCAAGAAAATGATTTAGTTATGTTTGCCCATCCATTTTATTCAACACTTCTTGATAATGTTATTATAGAAATAATTTCTTCACTGGATGAGGGTAAGGTTACTTTTCAGGTGAAATTTTCAACTAGAACGGATAATGTTCAAGAACAAAGAGCGATTATATTGCATATAATATCTCTTAAAGTTAAAGAAAGAATCCTCGTTTATTGCGATAAAGAAATAAAAAAATGGATTAGGAAGTTAAAAAATACAAACTTCAATATTGAGCAAGTTCTCCATGCACGATATTCGGAGCATGATTTGCATGAGGCACGAAGTAATTGGGAGTTTGTACTTTATCGTTCACTTTTGGAAAATGATTCCGTAATGCAATATCTAAAGTCCATCAGCCCTGATGAGCAGCAAAACCAAAGTGACGACAGAGAGTTGATTACTTTGAATATTTGATTAAAAACTAATTTTTAATTAGTTAATAGAGAGAAAATCTGGCGGAAGATCACAGGAGTCGAACCTGCCCGGGAACGCTGGCGTCCCCAACTGGATTTGAAGTCCAGCCACCTCACCGGAGATGACGATCTTCCGCGCCTCGATTGCTACATGGAGGCGGGGCGCATTATAGCTACTTTCAGGCATTTACCACATACCCCCACACACTTTTTTCACATCTCTTTTGACCTTAAACCCCCTGTTTCAGTTAATTCCTAAGAAAATCCTCAGGTTAGCATTTCGTGCTCATCGACTTTTACCCCGATCACAAAAAAGAAGAAACGTAATCTGCTAACCAGAAAACGCAATACCCGCCTTTGAAACAATGGTTTAAAACGAATGCAACCGGTCTCAGCGCCCCCTACAGCGTGAAGGATATAAAAAGATGAGCGAAGTATTGTCAGTAAAAGAGAAGATTGGCTACGGCATGGGTGACGCCGCCAGCCACATCATTTTTGATAACGTTATGTTGTACATGATGTTTTTCTACACCGATATTTTCGGCATTCCCGCCGGGTTTGTTGGCACCATGTTCCTGCTGGCCCGCGCGCTGGATGCGATCTCCGACCCGTGCATGGGGCTGATTGCCGACCGCACCCGCAGCCGCTGGGGCAAGTTCCGTCCGTGGATTTTGTTCGGCGCCATCCCGTTCGGCATCGTCTGCGTGCTGGCCTACACCACGCCGGACCTCAGCCTCAACGGCAAAATGGTTTACGCCGCCGTTACCTACACCCTGCTGACCCTGCTCTATACCGTGGTCAACATCCCATACTGCGCGCTGGGCGGCGTGATAACCAACGACCCGACGCAGCGTATCTCCCTTCAGTCCTGGCGCTTTGTGCTGGCGACGGCGGGCGGCATGCTCTCCACGGTGCTGATGATGCCGCTGGTGAACCTGATTGGCGGCGACGATAAAGCGTTCGGCTTCCAGGGCGGGATTGCCGTGCTGTCGGTGGTCGCGTTCCTGATGCTGGCGTTCTGCTTCTTTACCACCAAAGAGCGCATCCAGGTGCCGCCAAGCACCACCTCCATGCGGGAAGACCTGCGCGACATCTGGCACAACGACCAGTGGCGCATCGTCGGCGTGCTCACCATCCTCAACATCCTCGCCGTCTGCGTGCGCGGCGGGGCGATGATGTACTACTGCACCTGGATCATGGGCTCGCCGGAGGTGTTCGTCGCGTTCCTCACCACCTACTGCGTCGGCAACCTGATCGGCTCCGCGCTGGCGAAACCGCTCACCGACTGGAAGTGCAAGGTCAGCATCTTCTGGTGGACCAACGCCGCGCTGGCGGTGATCAGCGTGGCGATGTTCTTCGTGCCGATGCATGCCACCGTGCTGATGTTCGCCTTTATCTTCGTCATCGGCGTGCTGCACCAACTGGTGACGCCGATTCAGTGGGTGATGATGTCCGATACCGTCGACTACGGCGAATGGACCAACGGCAAACGCCTGACCGGCATTAGCTTTGCGGGCACCCTGTTCGTGCTGAAGCTCGGCCTGGCGCTGGGCGGGGCGATGATCGGCTGGATGCTGGCAGGCGGGGGCTACGACGCGGCAGCCAAAACCCAGAACAGCGCGACCATCAGCATCATTATCGGCCTGTTTACCCTGGCCCCGGCGGTCTGCTACGTGCTGAGCGCCATCATCGCTAAACGCTACTACACGCTGAAAACCCCTTTCCTGACCAAAATCATGGGCGAGCTGGCGCAGGGCGCGCGTCGCAATCAGCAGGAGTTTGAAAACCTGCCGGTCAGCAAAGAATTACAGAACTAAGAGGACGAGAGTATGAAAATCAGTGATGGAAACTGGCTCATTCAACCGGGCCTGAACGTGACCTATCCGGTTCAGGTGTTCGACGTGGAGCAGCAGGGCAATGACCTGGTGGTGTTTGTTGCGCCGCGCGACGTGCGCGAACGCACCTGGCAGCTCGACACGTTGATGTTCACGGTGCGCCTGTTTGCCCCGCAGGAAGGGATTGTCGGGGTGCGCATCGAGCACTTCCAGGGCGCGCTGAATAATGGCCCGCACTATCCGCTGAACGTTCTGAAAGACGTGAAGGTAGAGATTGAAAACAACGCCGATTTTGCCGAGCTGAAAAGCGGAAGCGTCAGCGTGCGCGTCACCAAAGGCGAATTCTGGGCGCTGGATTTCCTGCGTAACGGCCAGCGCATTACCGGCAGCCAGCTGAAAAATAACGGATACGTGCAGGATACCAATACCGATCGCAATTACGTGTTCGAACGTCTGGATCTGGGCGTGGGCGAAACGGTCTACGGTCTGGGCGAGCGCTTTACCGCGCTGGTGCGCAACGGCCAGACGGTCGAAACCTGGAACCGCGACGGCGGTACCAGCACCGAGCAGTCCTACAAAAACATCCCGTTCTACCTGACCAACCGCGGCTACGGCGTGCTGGTGAATCACCCGGAGAACGTCTCGTTTGAAGTCGGCTCCGAGAAGGTCTCCAAGGTGCAGTTCAGCGTGGAAGGAGAATATCTCGAGTACTTCGTGATCGACGGCCCGACGCCGAAAGAGGTGCTGAATCGCTATACGCAGTTCACCGGGCGTCCGGCGCTGCCGCCTGCCTGGTCGTTCGGCCTGTGGCTAACCACCTCGTTCACCACTAACTACGACGAGGCGACGGTAAACAGCTTTATCGACGGCATGGCCGAGCGCGACCTGCCGCTTCACGTGTTCCACTTCGACTGCTTCTGGATGAAGGCCTTCCAGTGGTGTGACTTCGAGTGGGACCCGGTGACCTTCCCGGACCCAGAGGGGATGATCCGCCGGCTGAAGGAGAAAGGGCTGAAGGTCTGCGTGTGGATTAACCCGTACATCGGCCAGAAATCCCCGATCTTCCGCGAGCTGAAAGAGAAGGGCTACCTGCTCAAGCGCCCGGACGGCTCCCTGTGGCAGTGGGACAAATGGCAGCCGGGGCTGGCGATTTATGACTTTACCAACCCGGAAGCGTGCCGGTGGTATACCGACAGGCTAAAAGGCCTGGTGGATATCGGCGTCGACTGCTTCAAGACTGACTTCGGCGAGCGTATCCCGACCGACGTGCAGTGGTTCGACGGTTCCGATCCGCAGAAGATGCACAACCACTACGCCTACATCTACAACGAGCTGGTGTGGAACGTGCTGAAGGAGACGGTAGGGGAAGAAGAGGCGGTGCTGTTTGCCCGCTCTGCGTCCGTCGGCGCGCAGCAGTTCCCGGTGCACTGGGGCGGCGACTGCTACGCCAACTACGAGTCGATGGCCGAAAGCCTGCGCGGCGGCCTGTCGATCGGCCTGTCCGGCTTCGGGTTCTGGAGCCACGACATCGGCGGGTTTGAAAACACCGCTCCGGCGCACGTCTATAAGCGCTGGTGCGCGTTCGGGCTGTTCTCCAGCCACAGCCGACTGCACGGCAGCAAATCCTACCGCGTGCCGTGGGCGTACGATGATGAGTCCTGCGACGTGGTGCGTCACTTCACGCAGCTGAAGTGCCAGCTGATGCCGTACCTGTATCGCCAGGCGGCGCTGGCGCGCGAGTTCGGCACGCCGATGCTGCGGGCGATGATGCTGGAGTTCCCGGACGATCCGGCGTGCGATTACCTTGACCGCCAGTACATGCTGGGTGATGCAATGATGGTGGCACCGGTGTTCTCCGAGGCGGGTGACGTTCAGTTCTACCTGCCGGAAGGCCGCTGGACGCACCTGTGGCACAACGACGAAATTCAGGGCAGCCGCTGGCATAAGCAGCAGCATGATTTCCAGAGCCTGCCGGTCTACGTGCGCGATAACACCCTGCTGGCGCTGGGTAACAATAACCAGAAGCCGGACTACGCGTGGAACGCGGGGACGGCCTTCCAGCTGTTTAACCTGGCCGATGGCGCAACGGCGGTGAGCGAAGTGCCTGCGTCGGACGGTTCGGTGGCGTTTACGCTGAAAGCGTCACGTCGGGGCGACATCGTGACCTTTACCGGCGCGGGAGACGCGCAAAACTGGTCGGTGTGCTTGCGCAACGTTCAGAAGGTGAGCGGCGTAAAAGGGGGTTCACACGCGGGCAGCGAGTGGGGTGTGGTGGTGAAAGCCGAGGGGAATGAGGTGGTGGTTCACCTTTAATTCCCCTCACCCTGACCCTCTCCCACGGGGAGAGGGAATGGTTTGCTCCCTCTCCCTTTTAGGGAGAGGGCTGGGGTGAGGGTGGTGTTGACACCACACCGCCCGTCATCGTCTGCTGCACCTGCTGTTTATCCATATTCACCGCGTTCAGCTTACCGTTCACCGTTGGTTTCAACGGTGCGCTGGCCTGCACGCTGCCGCTGGCGGTGAGCTGAATATTGCCGTCACCCGTAATCGGCAGCGTAGGCCAGCCCCACTGCTGCACCACGTTGAGCGGTACGCCGCGCCCGTTCAGGCTCACGGTGGTCTGCCGCTGCGGAAGCTGTGAAACCGTTGCCGTGGCTTCAAGAATCCCTTTCTCGGTAAAGGCGCTCAGGTCGGTAATGTTCACCGTGGCGGCGTTGGCATTCAGCGCCAGCGACGGACGGCGCACGTCCACGCGGTTAAAGGTGGCCGCCGCCCCGTTCAGCGTCGCGCTGCCGCCCCATACTCCCCACTGTCGGTCTTTAGCGATTTGCAGGTTTGCGCCGTAGCCGTCGAGAGACGTGATTTGCCATGGGAAGGTCGGATCGATATCGATCACCAAGTTGCGGCTGAGGCTAAATTTGTTCAGCTTAACGCTGTCCAGCCATTGCGGCAGCTGTTCCATCCACAGCGTTTTCCAGTTTTCCGGCAGGGTGTATTCCAGCCCGGCGATGGCGGCATCGTCCAGCACCAGCGCTTTGCCGTCGCGCAGCCAGTTGCCGGAGGTGCGCACCATGCCACCCTCCCAGCGGGAGGTGAGCTGGCGTAGCGCAATACCCTGCGGAGAGAATTCTGCATTCATAATCGGATCGAACAGATGCAGCGAGCCGTAGATAAACTCGCTGGCATTCATCGACAGGCGCCCGTCCTGGCTCTGCCAGTCGCCTTTGCTCAGCGTCAGGTTACGCAGGCTTAAGTCGAGGTCGGTTACCGCCCAGTCAGGCCCCTGCAGGCGGGCGTCGGTCACTTCCAGCCGCCCAATTTGCAGGGATGGCAGGGTGGTTATAGGCGTGAAGAAATCCAGCAGCGATTTATCACTTTGCAGGCGGATCTCATTCAGGCGCATGCTGTCGATCACCCAGCTGCCGTCGGCATTACGCAGGGCGGAGCCGGTGAGCGAACCGCGCGCCATATCGGCACCGATGGTGTTCAGCACCACCTCTTTACCGTTGAGCTGGCCCTGGATCAGCACGTTGCTGGCCGGCACGCCGTTGAGGGTAAGCGAGCCTGCACTCATCTGGATCTGCGCATTCTTGCCCAGCACGTTGCCGGCCTCGGGCTGCCACGGGCTGACGCCGCCCGTCACTTTTTGCGCGCTTAAATCCCACTCGGTATTCGGGCTGTTAAACGCCATGTTGTTCAGCTGCAGGCGGTCGGCCTGGAAGGGAAGCGGCGCGGTCTGGGGGGAGAGATTCAGCGTGCCGTCGAACAGGGTGATGGTGTCCATATGCAGCGGATCGGTCACCTGGCGGCTGCTTAAACCAATATCGACTTTTTTGGCGACCAGCGTGGCCGGTTTGCCGTCGCGCCCAAAGGTGACGTTTTCAAGGATGATGTGGGAAGGCGATGAAAAGCGGTGATCCATCAGGTCGAAGCTGAGTTCGTAATCGGTGTTAACGGTTATCCAATTGCTGACCTGCGACGCGCCCCAGCGGGTCTGGAGCAGAATATAGAACGCCAGCACCACCACGAGCAGGGCGATAAGAAGATAGACAAGCAGCTTTCCAATAAATTTCATGGTCTTCCATCCCGCAAAACGCACATAAGGGAGTTATGCACGATTTATGCGCAATGCTCAAGGCGGGAATGGTGTAATTAGATGTCACGGCAGGCATTGACTGCCTGCCGTGATGACGATCAGTTTTTTTCAGGCGGGAAAACAAGGTTCAGCACGATGGCCGTAATACCGCCCGCAGCAATGCCGGAAGACAGCAGGTTTTTCACCCAATCTGGCGCAAACTGCAGGATTAGAGGCTGCTGGGATACGCCCAGACCGACCGCCAGCGACAGCGCGATAATCATGATCGCGCGACGGTTCAGCGGCTCGCGGGAGACGATGCGCACGCCGGAGGCCGCGATGGTCCCGAACATCACCAGCGTCGCGCCGCCGAGCACCGGCTCAGGAATGTGCTGCACGAAGCCGCTCACCGCCGGGAACAGGCCGAGGACAATCAGCATCAGCGCCACCACAAAGCCAACGTAACGGCTGGCAACGCCGGTCAGCTGGATCACGCCGTTGTTCTGGCCGAAGCAGGAGTTCGGGAAGGTATTGAATACCGCGGAAACAAACGAGTTCAGGCCGTTTGCCAGCACGCCGCCCTTCAGGCGCTTCATGTACAGCGGGCCAGAGACCGGCTGTTCAGAGACGTCGGACGTTGCGGTGATATCACCGATGGTTTCCAGCGAGGTGATCATAAAGACCAGCATCAGCGGCAGCAGCAGGCCCCAGTCGATGCCCAAACCATAGTACAGCGGCGTTGGGATAGTAATCAGCGCAGCATTCGTCGGCGCGGTATTCTCCGGCAGCATGCCCAGCGCCCAGGCCATCAGATAACCGGCCGCCATCGCGATCACCAGGGATGCTACGCGCAGGTAGGGGTTACGCTGGCGGTTAAGCAGAATGATGATCGCCAGCACCACGCCTGCCAGCAGCAGGTTTTTCGGTGCGCCAAAGGTGTGGTCGCTCATTGCCGCATACCCGCCACCGATGGAGGTAAGGCCCACCTGAATCAGCGACAGGCCGATAATCATCACCACCACGCCGGACACCAGCGGAGTGATCACGCGGCGCGCCAGGTGCAGAACGCGGGAGATCACCATCTCCGTGCAGCTGGCCAGCATCAGCGTGCCGAACAGCGCCGCCATCATGGTCGGCACGTCCGCGCCGCCGGTTTTGAGCGCCGTGCCGCCCATGATCAGCGGTGCCACGAAGTTAAAGCTGGTACCCTGAATCGACAGCAGTCCAGACCCCACCGGACCCCAGGCTTTAATTTGAATAATAGAAGCCACGCCGGAGGCAAAGAGAGACATGCTGATGATGTGCTGCGTGTCCTGAGCCGGTAAGCCAAGCGCCTGACAAATCAGCAGCGCGGGGGTGATCACCGCAACAAACATCGCCAGCAGGTGCTGGCAGGCGGCAAACAGCGTCTGCGGCAGCGGCGGGCGGTCTTCAAGGCGGTAAATCAATTCGCTGTTGTGCTTGTGCGCAATCGGTTGCGCATCGGCGGACTCTACGGTGTTAACGGACATCTGCGGCAATCCCACGGTGGAAAAGCGGGCATTTTATCTGACCACCTGGTAAAAGCAAACGATTGCCAGCAAAAAAAGAGAAGAAAATCTGCTGGTGTGGGCGGGTTTTCTACAATGCACCCGAAAAAAAAATTACACTTTTCGCGCCGGTGTCTCATGAGGAGCGCAAGCCGGCCCAGGATAACGCCGCGTGTGCATGGAACACGCGCATAAAGGAGCCTACTATGATTCATCTTGATACGTTGTCGACCCTTGTTGCCGCAACGCTGGTCTTACTGCTGGGCCGTAAGCTGGTGCACAGTGTTTCCCTTTTCAAAAAGTACACCATTCCTGAACCCGTTGCCGGCGGCCTGCTGGTGGCGCTGGCCCTGCTGGTGCTGAAAAAAAGCATGGGCTGGGAAATCGATTTTGACATGTCCCTGAAAGATCCGCTGATGCTGGCCTTCTTCGCCACCATCGGCCTGAATGCTAACCTGGCGAGCCTGCGCGCTGGCGGAAAAGTGCTCGGCGTGTTCCTGATTGTGGTTGTTGGGCTGTTATTGATGCAAAACGCCATCGGTATCGGCATGGCATCCCTGCTGGGGTTAGACCCGCTGATGGGGCTGCTCGCGGGGTCAATCACGCTGTCAGGCGGACACGGGACCGGGGCGGCATGGAGCAAGCTGTTTATTGAGCGCTACGGTTTTGAAAACGCAACGGAAGTGGCGATGGCCTGCGCGACCTTCGGCCTGGTGCTGGGCGGATTGATAGGGGGCCCGGTGGCGAGGTATCTGGTGAAACACTCCTCCACGCCAGACGGTCGTCCGGATGATGAGCTGGTGCCGACTGCGTTTGAGAAACCGGACGTCGGACGCACTATCACCTCTCTGGTGCTGATTGAAACCATCGCCATGATTGCCATCTGCCTGACGGTCGGCAAAGTGGTTGCGCAATGGCTGGCAGGATCGGCATTTGAGCTGCCAACGTTCGTCTGCGTGCTGTTTATCGGGGTGATCCTGAGCAACGGCCTGGCGCTGATGGGCTTCTACCGCGTGTTTGAACGTGCGGTTTCCGTACTGGGAAACGTCTGTCTGTCACTGTTCCTGGCGATGGCGTTGATGAGCCTCAAGCTGTGGGAACTGGCATCGCTGGCGCTGCCGATGGTTGCAATTCTCGCGGTGCAGACGGTGTTTATGGCGCTGTACGCGATTTTTGTCACCTGGCGCATGATGGGCAAAAACTACGATGCGGCGGTGCTGGCGGCAGGCCACTGCGGGTTCGGTCTGGGGGCAACGCCAACGGCCATCGCGAACATGCAGGCGATCACTGAACGCTTTGGGCCTTCTCATATGGCGTTTCTGGTGGTTCCGATGGTCGGGGCGTTCTTCATTGATATCGTCAACGCGCTGGTGATCAAGCTGTACCTGATGCTGCCGATATTTGCCTGAAATCAGGCGTTGGAATAGCGCTCTGTTTCCGGCATCCAGCGCTCAATTAACGCTGCCGCCTGCTCGGGGTAGCGTTCATGGATATGGCGCGCAAGGCGTTGAACTTCGGGGATCATGGCCTGATCGCGCAGTAAATCTGCCACTTTAAATTCCGCGTTACCCGTCTGGCGCGTGCCGAGCAGTTCGCCGGGGCCACGGATCTCCAGATCTTTTTGCGCAATCACAAAACCGTCGTTGCTGTCGCGCAGCACCTGCAAACGCATCTGCGCGGTTTTCGACAGCGGAGCTTTGTAGAGCAGCACACAGTGGGAGGCTACCGCGCCGCGGCCCACGCGCCCGCGAAGCTGGTGGAGCTGCGCCAGGCCCAGACGTTCCGGGTTTTCAATGATCATCAGGCTGGAATTCGGTACATCCACACCCACTTCGATAACCGTGGTGGCAATCAGCAAATGCAAATCACCCTGCTTGAATGACTGCATTACCGCCTGTTTCTCGGCGGGCTTCATTCGCCCGTGCACCAGGCCAACGTTCAGTTCCGGCAGCGCCAGCTTTAGCTCTTCCCACGTTGCTTCAGCGGCCTGCGCTTCCAGCAGCTCGGACTCTTCAATCAACGTACACACCCAATATGCCTGTCGTCCTTCGTGGGTGCAGGCGTTGCGCACGCGTTCGATGATCTCGCTGCGCCGCGTATCCGGAATGGCAACGGTGGTGACCGGCGTGCGGCCAGGCGGAAGTTCGTCGATGGTGGAGGTATCCAGATCGGCGTAGGCGGTCATCGCCAGGGTGCGCGGGATAGGCGTGGCGGTCATGATCAGCTGGTGCGGGTGGAAGCCCTGCTGCAGCCCTTTTTCCCACAATGCCAGACGCTGATGCACGCCAAAGCGGTGCTGTTCATCGATGATCACCAGCGCGAGGCCGTTAAACTGCACCTGCTCCTGGAAGATGGCGTGGGTGCCGACAATCATCTGCACTTGGCCACTGGCGATAGCGTCCTGTTGCGCAAGCCGCGCTTTGCCTTTTTGCTTCCCGGCAAGCCAGCCCACTTCAATCCCTAGCGGCGCAAACCAGGCGCGGAAATTGTTGGCGTGCTGCTCGGCCAGCAGCTCGGTCGGCGCCATTAGCGCCACCTGTCTGCCGTGGGCAATCGCGCGCAGGGCGGCCAGCGCGGCAACCAGCGTTTTACCGGACCCGACGTCGCCCTGCACCAGGCGCATCATCGGCACGTCGAGCGCCATATCGCGTTCGATTTCGGCGGTGACGCGCGCCTGCGCGCCGGTGGGTTTAAACGGCAGAGAGGCCAGCAGCTTATCCTTGAGCTCATCACGCGGGCTTAGCGGCTGGGCATGGAAACGCTGTGCGCCCGCGCGAAGCGCCAGCATGCTCAGGTTATGTGCCAGTAATTCCTCAAGGATAAGACGCCGTTGGGCGGGGTGTTTACCGGTCTCTAAGTCGCTGAGCTGCAGGGACGGCGGGGGGCGATGCAGGGTGCGCAGCGCCTCCGGCAGGCTCATCATACCCTGCGCCAGTTCGGGCGGTAGCAGTTCGGTTATGGCGCAGGTATCGAGCAGCTCCAGCGCCTGATCGGTGAGCTTACGCAGCGTCGCCTGCTTGATGCCTTCGGTCGTCGGATAAACCGGGGTCAACGTCTCCTGGAGTTCCGGCATGCTGAGATCGCCCTGCACGCGGTACTCCGGGTGGATCATCTCTGCGCCGTATTTCCCGCGTTTGGCTTCCCCGTAGGCAAGCACGCGTCGGCCCGTCGCCAGGCTGTTTTTCATCGCTGCGCTGAAGTTGAAAAAGCGCAGGGTGAGAATGCCGGTGCCATCGCTGATTTGGCAGGTCATCATCCGGCGTCCGCCAAAGGTGATGTTGCAGTTCAGTACTTCGCCTTCAACGGTGGCGTAGATCGCGGGAAGGAGATCGCCAATCTTATACAGCTGGGTGCGGTCTTCGTAACGAAGGGGGAGGTGAAGCAGGAGATCCTGCACGGTGTGCAGGCCAATTTTCGCCAGCTTGCTGCTTTGCGCCGCGCCCACGCCCGTAAGCGTATTGAGCGGAATGGCATCCAGCAGGCGGCCTTTCATGGTTACCCTGCGTACTGCATTGTGGACCACCACTCGGCGTCGGCTTCAATTTCGCCCTGCGCGTTAACGTGGGGGTAAGGCAATTTTTTCTGCTTCGCAACGCGCGCAAGTACCGGATAACCCCCTTCAAACAGCAGTCGCTGCTGTTCCTCCTCCGGGAGCATACTGTTACTGCGCATATACATGCCTGCGTTTTGCCGCTGGCGCTGCGCTTCGTACAGAATGAGCGCGGAGGCAACAGACACATTCAAGGACTGCACCATGCCGGTCATCGGGATGATGATATCCCGATCCGCCAGATCCAGCGCTTCCTGAGAGATCCCCGTTTTCTCCTGCCCCATCAAAATGCAGGTCGGAAGAGTGTAGTCGATCTCGCGGAAATCTACGGCTTTATCGGAGAGGTGGGTCGCAAGGATCTGCATACCGCGCGCTTTCAGGTGCGATACGGCTTCGCCAATGGTTTGATGATTTTTGACGGATACCCAGCTGTTACTGCCTGCTGCTGCAGAAACCATGTTGCGCATGCGGTTGCCTGGCCAGACGGCGTGCACTTCATGCACGCCTACGGCGTCAGCGGTACGGACAATAGCAGCGACGTTATGCGGTTTATGAACCTGCTCCATGCAGACCGTCAGGTCAGGCTGACGCCTGGCCAGCATCTCGCATATCCGTGCATAACGTTGTGAGTTCATAAAACTAGTTTCGGTTACGCGTGACTTTAATGACGTCCGGCATCACGCGGATTTTGCGCATAATGTTCGCCAGATGCACACGGTCACGGGCGGTCAGACGGATAAAGGCGCTGTACACGCGGCCATCTTTCTCTTCCGTATTCAGGCTTTGAATATTGGAAGAGGCCGTGTTGATCGCTGCCGTCAGGTTTGCCAGGGCACCCTGGTGATTAAACATATCCACCTTAATTTCGGTGATGAACTCCTGCGCCGTCTCTTTATCCCACTCAACCGCCATGAATTTTTCCGCTTCTTTTTGATAGCCGCGGATGTTACGACAGGATTCATGGTGGATAACCAGCCCTTTACCCGGGCTGACGTGGGCGATAATCGGATCGCCAGGAATAGGACGACAGCATTTTGCGAAGGTGATAAGCACCCCGTCCGCGCCTTTAATCGGCAGGTGGCCGTGGCTTTGTGTCGTTGACGGAACCGCAGGGGTATCGCCCTGCTGCAGGTTCTTCGCAACGACCACGCTCATGGCGTTACCGAGGCCGATCTCTGCCAGCAGATCGTCCAGCGAGGCGAGCTTCATGCGCTCCAGCTCATGCTGGATATTCTCTGGCGGGATTTCAGCCAGCTTACGGCTTCCGCCTAACGCATGGTTGAGCAGGCGACGACCCAGGCTGACGGAGTCATCGCGCTTGAGGTTTTTCAGCAGCTGACGGATTTTCGCGCGCGCCTTGGAGCTCACGACAAAGTTCAGCCACGCCGCATTCGGACGTGCGCCCGGCGCGGTAATAATTTCCACCGTTTGGCCGCTGGAAAGGGGCTGTGACAGCGGGTAAGGCTGTCTGTCGACGCGCGCGCCGACGCAGGCGTGACCGATATCGGTATGCACGGCGTAAGCGAAGTCGACCGGTGTTGCACCAGCAGGCAGCTCGACAATGCGCCCCTCTGGTGTGAAAACGTAAATCTCATCCGGGAAGAGATCGGATTTGACGCTCTCGATAAATTCAAATGAGCTACCCGCACTTTGCTGCAGCTCCAGCAGGCTCTGCATCCAGCGCTGGGCGCGGATTTGTGCGGTTGTGCTGCTTTCGCCACCGTGCTCTTTATAGGCCCAGTGTGCGGCTACACCCATCTCTGCCATCTGGTCCATGTCTTCGGTGCGGATCTGCACTTCTACAGGCACGCCGTGCGGACCGATCATCGAGGTGTGCAAAGATTGATAGCCGTTCGCTTTTGGAATGGCGATGTAATCTTTCATGCGCCCCGGACGCGGTTTGTAGAGGCTGTGCATCTGCCCCAGCACGCGATAACAGGTGTCTGAATCGTGGACGATGACGCGGAAGGCGTAGATATCCATGATCGAGTGAAAACGCTGCTCTTTGAGCACCATTTTGCAGTAGATGGAGTACAAATGCTTTTCGCGACCGCTGACGCGGCACGGAATTCCCGCTTCCTGTAAACGCCCTTCAATTTCAGAGAGGATCTTTTGAATCATCTCTTTACGGTTACCGCGTGCGGCTTTAACCACCTCTTTGATCACGCGGTAGCGGTTAGGATACAGCGCTTCAAAACCCAGCTCTTCCAGCTCGGTTTTAATGTGATGAATACCTAAACGGTGCGCCAGCGGGCTGTAGATTTCGAGGGTTTCACGGGCAATGCGGCGACGTTTATCCGGGCGAAGCGAGCCCAGCGTGCGCATGTTGTGGGTACGGTCAGCGAGTTTGATGAGAATGACGCGGATATCCTGCACCATCGCCATAATCATCTTGCGGAAGTTTTCGGCTTGCGCCTCTTTCTTATCGCGGAAATTCAGCTTATCAAGCTTAGACACCCCTTCCACCAGTTCGGCAACGCTTTTGCCAAACAGCTGTTCCATATCCTGGTAGGTGGCGGGGGTATCTTCAATCACGTCATGCAGCAGGGCGGCCATTAGCGTTTCGTGGTCGAGTTTCATCTCGGCCAGAATGCAGGCTACCGCAACCGGGTGCGTGATATAGGGTTCACCGCTTGAACGTGTCTGGCCCTCGTGAGCGTCACGTGCAACGAGATACGCCTGCTGAAGACGCTTAATCTGGTCTTCAGGCAGGTAGGTTTGAATCAGTTGATTCAGGCTTTCAAACAGATACAAGGGCGACCCGCAGGTTTAATTAACGACGACCTTCAGCAATGGCGGTTACGGCCTGCAGTTCTGCGGCTTCCTGCTCTTGCTGCTCCTGGCGCTCACGCACGTCGAGGATCTGGTTGTTGATCAGACCTTCTTCGATTTCGCGAAGTGCAATAACGGTGGTTTTATCGTTTTCTTCCGGTACCAGCGGATCTTTGCCGCCTACCTGCATCTGACGAGCGCGACGCGCGGCGACCAGCACCAGGTCAAAACGGTTACCAATTTTCTCTACAGCGTCCTGAACAGTTACGCGTGCCATACTTAAAATGCTCCACAGGTGAAGAAATGACTGGGCATGATACTGAAAGTGGGTTCAGTCTGCCAACAGTTTGGTGATTAATGCGTCATGTCGCTGCTTCTGGCGGCTCATACGCAGGCGTTCTGCACGAAGAATGGTCTTGAGATCGCTAAGGGCGGCATCAAAATCATCATTCACAATAAGGTAATCATATTCCGCGTAATGGCTCATTTCTGCAACTGCCTGCTCCATACGCTTTGCGATCACTTCTTCGCTGTCCTGGCCGCGGCCGCGCAGACGGCGATCCAGCTCATCTTTCGATGGCGGTAAAATAAAGATACTGCGCGAATCCGGCATTTTCTTGCGAATCTGCTCTGCACCCTGCCAGTCAATATCCAGGAAAACATTTACGCCGGTTGCCAGAACCTGCTCAATGGTTTCACGCGAGGTACCGTAGTAGTTACCGAAAACTTCTGCGTGTTCAAGAAACGCGTCTCTACCAATCATCGCTCTGAATTCGTCGTGATCGACAAAGAAATAGTGTTCACCGTGCACCTCACCCGGACGCGGCGCTCGCGTGGTGTGAGAAACAGAAACCTGCGTGTCGTACAACGGTTGGGTTTTTAACAATGCCTGAATAAGGCTGGATTTACCCGCGCCACTAGGGGCAGAAACAATATAAAGCGTGCCTTGAGCCATGAGAGTCTTTTGTATGTGTTAACGAAGAAGTCCTACATACGGGCTTATTATACACGTCGGCGCACCGTGACGTAGCCTTTGTCACACTTTTTCCCCTGGATTATTGAATTTTGCGTGCCGTTTTCAGGTTTTATGTGGGGTTTTCAGCAACAAAAAGAAACGCTGGATAGCACCTCGCATTGTGAAACGTTGCCGTTAGCGTTGTTTCAGGCATCCGGGTATACCTCCTGCAATGCAAAGGAGGGGTAGCGATGTGGCGATGGATAAGCGGATTAATGCTGTTGTGGTGTGGCTATGGCGCGGCGGTGTGTCCGGTGTGGTCGCAGGTAAAAGCAGAGAAAGAGATAGCGTTGTTAAGCGCGCAAATCAAACGCTGGGATGATGCCTACTGGAAGCAGGGCGTGAGCGAGGTGAATGACGAGACTTACGACCAGCTCAACGCACGGTTAGCGCAGTGGCAGCACTGTTTTGGCAGCGATCCTTCAGAGGAGAAGCTGCCCGCACTGATTGGGCGCGTAAAGCACCCTGTAGCCCATACGGGGGTCCATAAGGTTGCCAGTAAAGTAGAGCTGAATCAGTGGATGCGCGCCCGGCGCAATCTCTGGATGCAGCCCAAAGTAGACGGAGTGGCGGTGACGCTGGTCTACCGTGACGGGAAGCTCGCTCAGGCCATCAGCCGGGGCGACGGGCTTAAAGGTGAAGACTGGACGGCGCGAATACGTTTAATACCGTCAGTTCCGCAAAATCTGGCCGGCGCGCTTGCGAACAGCGTGTTGCAGGGTGAGCTTTTTTGGCTGCGCGATCGCCACGTTCAGCAGCAGATGGGCGGGATGAACGCGCGGGCAAAAGTCGCGGGTGCGATGATGCGACAAAAGGACGCCCCAATTCTGAACCAGATTGGAATTTTTATCTGGGCCTGGCCTGATGGACCGAAAGACATGCCGGTCGCTTTGGCTGCGCTGTCAAAAGCCGGATTTACCCTCACATCCCGCTTTACGTTGCCTGCTACGTCGATTGAGGCGGTAGAAAAGCAGCGCTCAGCATGGCAAACCACAGCGTTACCCTTTGCCACGGACGGCATTGTGGTGCGCTCAGCGGAGGAACCCACGGGTGAAAACTGGTTGCCGGGGGAGGGAACCTGGGTCGTAGCGTGGAAATATATGCCCGTCGCGCAGCTGGCTGGGGTAAAGGATATTCAGTTTGCCGTCGGACGCACGGGCAGGGTGTCCGTCGTGGCGGTGCTGGAGCCTGTATTGCTGGATGATAAACGGGTGCAGCGGGTTAGCCTTGGTTCGGTTGTTCGCTGGCAACAGCTGGACGTTGCTCCCGGCGACCAGGTGCTGGTTAGCCTGGCCGGTCAGGGTATCCCTCGGCTGGATAGGGTGGTATGGCGTGGCGTAGACAGGCAAAAACCGCAGCCCCCCACCTCGCAATATCATTCACTGAGCTGTTTTTACGCCTCGCCGGACTGTATGGAGCAGTTTTTTGCCCGGCTGATCTGGCTCAGCTCGAAGCAGGGGCTGGATATCGAAGGATTAGGCGAGTCAGGCTGGCGTGCGCTCTACCAGGCGCATCATTTTGAACATATTTTTTCATGGCTGTTGTTAACGCAGGCAGAGCTGCAGGCAACGCCGGGGCTTTCTGCCGTACGCGGACTGGCGCTCTGGCATCGTTTTAATCTGGTGCGCGATCGGCCCTTTATTCGGTGGATAAGCGCAATGGGGGTTCCCCTCACCAAAGCGACGCTAAAGGCTGCCGGTGGGCTTACGTGGCAGACGATGAGCGAGCGTAGCGTTGCGGACTGGCGGGCGCTACCGGGAACGGGAGAGGAGAAAGCGCGGCAAATTGTGAGCTGGATAAATTCGCCTCAGGTTGATGTGCTGACAAAGTGGCTTGCTGAGCAGCACATCAACGGATTCTGATTAGTGTGCGTTGTGCTTGTAGTGGAATACCGGTAACCCAAGCTTCAGGCGCAGCGCCAGCATACGAGCCGTAAAGCCGAACAGAAGCGTGGAGATGACCACAACATCGTGGTTAGAAACATAATGCTGAAGGGCTACATAGAGCACCGCGGCGGCAAAAGAGATGCCGGCATACAGCTCTTTCTGGAACACCAGAGGAATGCGTTTGCAGAACATATCGCGCAGGACGCCGCCAAATACACCTGTTATTACGGCGGCAATGGTAGCAATAACCGGGCCTTCACCCATATCGAGGGCAATCTGGGCACCGATTATCGAAAAAACGATCAGTCCGAGTGCATCAAGCACCAGGAACAGGCGGCGCAGGTGGGGCATCACGGGAGCCACTATGGTCGTTAATACGGCAGCCGTTGCGACGATAATGACGTATTCAGGGTTTTTAACCCAACCGAGCGGATAATGACCGAGCAGAATATCACGCACGGAACCGCCGCCCAGCGCGGTGGCGGTAGCAATGATGATTACGCCGAAGGTGTCCATACGGCGACGTCCGGCAGCGAGTGCGCCGGTCATGGCTTCTGCGGTGATGCCAATAAGATAAAGAATATGAAGCAGCATAAAACCTCCGGTATACAGGCATGGAGGTTAGCGATTTGTGCGCAGGATCACGATTGAGATTTTCTAAGGCGACGCAGTTTGCCTTAGTAAATCTTATCCAAAGTTAAAGATTCATGTTGATGAAGGGCTGTTTGGCGAGATAATTGCGTGTGGAAAGAATGAAAAATACTAATGGGTGATGTCAGGCGACACCACCCGGCTGCGGCATTACTCGATATTCTGGATCTGCTCGCGCATCTGCTCGATCAGCACTTTCAGCTCAATCGCAGAGTTGGTAACTTCAGCATTAATCGATTTAGAGGCCAGAGTATTCGACTCGCGGTTAAACTCCTGCATCATAAAGTCCAGACGGCGGCCCACGGCTTCTTTCTTCTTCAGAATGTTGTAGGTTTCTTTGACGTGCGCTTCCAGGCGATCCAGCTCTTCTGCCACGTCAACGCGCTGTGCCATCAGCACCAGCTCCTGTTCCAGACGCGTGTTTTCCAGCTGGACTTCTGCTTCTTCCAGTTTGGATACCAGGCGCTCACGCTGCCACTGCAGCACCTCCGGCATATGGGTACGGACTTTCGCGACTTCAGCACTCACGCCTTCCAGGCGCTGCTCGATCATCGCTTTCAGGGCCTGGCCTTCGGTTTCACGGGCAATGATAAAGTCATCCAGCGTGCCGTCGAGCGCTGCCAGAATTTCAGTGGTAATCGCGTCCAGATCCTGCTCGCCGGCGGCCATCACGCCAGGCCAGCGCAGAATATCAACCGGGTTGATTTCGCCTTCATCGCTCTGCATTTTGACCCAGTTCGCCGCGTTCACGAGCTGCTTTGCCAGTTTTTCATTGAGGATCAGCTCACCCTGCGCGCTGGCGTCAGGCTCAAAACGCAGGTTGCATTCTACTTTGCCGCGCGTCAGACGAGTACGGATACGCTCACGCACGACAGGCTCCAGGCTGCGGAACTGCTCCGGCATACGGAAATACGTTTCCAGATAGCGCTGGTTTACCGAGCGCATTTCCCAGGTAGCGCTACCCCAGCTACCCTTGATTTCACGCCGGGCGTAGGCGGTCATACTGCGGATCATAGACATTCCCGTTTTTAAAGGTGAGATGGGGGGATTATAGCTTTCAGGGCTTTGTCAGGATAGGAATAAGCGCGTTTAATCCGTATAATGCGCAGCCACATTCGTTTCAAGCCGGAGAATCCATCATGCGTCCATCAGGTCGTAGCGCCAATCAGGTGCGTCCCGTCACCCTGACCCGTAACTATACAAAACACGCTGAAGGCTCCGTGCTGGTTGAGTTTGGTGACACCAAAGTGCTGTGCACCGCCTCTATCGAAGAAGGCGTTCCGCGCTTTCTGAAAGGTCAGGGCCAGGGCTGGATCACCGCTGAGTACGGCATGCTGCCGCGCGCGACCCATACCCGTAATGCCCGTGAAGCAGCGAAGGGCAAGCAGGGCGGCCGTACCATGGAAATTCAACGTCTGATCGCACGTGCACTGCGTGCAGCGGTTGATCTGAAAATCCTCGGCGAATTCACCATCACCCTCGATTGCGACGTGATTCAGGCCGATGGCGGCACGCGTACCGCATCCATTACTGGTGCCTGCGTCGCGCTGGCGGATGCGCTGAACAAGCTGGTTGCGGCCGGTAAGCTGAAAACCAACCCCATGAAAGGGATGGTTGCGGCAGTTTCCGTGGGTATTGTTAACGGCGAAGCGCTTTGCGATCTGGAATATGTTGAAGATTCCGCCGCTGAAACCGACATGAACGTGGTGATGACTGAAGACGGTCGCATCATCGAAGTGCAGGGCACCGCGGAAGGCGAACCGTTCACCCACGAAGAGCTTCTCTCCTTGTTGGCGTTGGCCCGAGGGGGAATCGAATCCATTGTAACGACGCAGAAAGCGGCGTTAGAAAATTGATTTACAGGCGACCAATGAGTCGCCTTTTTTTTGCCTGTAAGACAGAAAAACCAAAGGAGCGAATCCATGAAATCGTATCAGCGCCAGTTTATCGAGTTTGCGCTTAACAAGCAGGTACTTAAGTTTGGCGAGTTTACGCTGAAATCCGGGCGTAAGAGCCCCTATTTCTTCAACGCCGGACTGTTTAATACCGGGCGCGATCTGGCTCTGTTAGGCCGTTTCTATGCCGAAGCGCTGGTGGATTCCGGGATTGATTTTGACCTGCTGTTTGGCCCGGCCTACAAAGGCATTCCGATTGCGACCACCACCGCGGTTGCGCTGGCGGAGCACCACGACCGTGATGTGCCTTACTGCTTTAATCGTAAAGAAGCCAAAACCCACGGTGAGGGCGGCAACCTGGTCGGAAGCGCGCTGCAGGGCCGCGTTATGCTGGTAGACGATGTGATCACCGCCGGCACGGCGATTCGTGAATCGATGGAAATTATCCAGGCTAACGGTGCGACGCTGGCCGGCGTGCTGATTTCTCTGGATCGTCAGGAGCGCGGCCGTGGCGAAATTTCTGCCATTCAGGAAGTTGAGCGTGATTACGGCTGCAAGGTGACTTCCATCATCACCCTGAAAGATCTGATTGCATACCTGGAAGAGAAGCCAGAGATGGCGGACCATCTGGCGGCGGTACGTGCGTACCGGGAAGAGTTCGGCGTGTAGTTGAATTGCCCGGTGGCGCTACGCTTTACCGGGCCTGCGCATTTCGTTGGCCGGATAAGGCGAAGCCGCCATCCGGCAACGGCATTACTGCAACTGAGCGGCCACTAACGGCCAGCGAGCGTCGAAATCTTCCGTTGGGCAGTACTTGAATTCACTGCGCACAAAGCGGGAGAGCATCCCTTCACAAAACGCCAGGATCTGGCTCGCCAGCAGCGTTTCATCGGTGGTGTAACCTTCACCTTCACGCATTTTCTTCTCGCGCAGCACCTGTCGCAGCTGGGCTTCGATACGCTCAAAAAGCTGGTTAATGCGGCCCTGCAGACGGTCCTGCTCGAACATCAGCGCGTGGCCGGTCAGAATACGGGTGAGGCCCGGATTGCGTTCACCAAAGCCCAGAATCAACAGCACTATCAGTCGAATACGTGCGGTAGTGTCTTTTTCATCTTTCAAAATCAGATTGATGCGCGTGATCAGGCTGTCTTCGATGAACTCGATCAGGCTGTCGAACATCCGGGTTTTGCTCGGAAAATGGCGATACAGCGCCGCCTCTGACACGCCTACAGAAGCGGCCAGTTTTGCGGTTGTGATGCGTTGACTGCCATCGCTGGATTCAAGCATCAGAGCCAGAGATTGAAGTATTTCTTCGCGACGATTCCTTTTCGCGGTTTGTTTTTCTGCCATGTTACAAAATACCCCTGAAAATAAGCACTGCCAGGCTGGCATCCACACAGCGACCGCAAACTAACGTTTGCGGTTTGTTATGACATTATGGCGCTGTGAGATGCGTATCTGTCGGGCGACTATTTGCGCCCGGAATGGCCGAAGCCGCCTTCGCCACGGTCGGTAGCATCAAAGTCAGCTACCAGGTTAAATTCTGCCTGCACCACAGGGACAAAGACCATCTGCGCGATACGCTCGCCGGGCTCAATGGTGAAGCTGTCCTGACCGCGGTTCCAGACGGACACCATCAGCTGACCCTGGTAGTCAGAATCAATCAGGCCGACCAGGTTGCCCAGCACGACGCCGTGCTTATGGCCCAGGCCAGAACGCGGCAGGATCACCGCTGCCAGCGACGGGTCAGCAATGTGAATCGCCAGGCCGGTCGGGATCAGGGTGGTCGCACCCGGAGCCAGTTCTACGGCGTCATCGAGACAGGCGCGCAGGTCAAGACCGGCAGAGCCGGAGGTGGCATAGGTTGGCAGCGGGAACTGCTCGCCAACTCGCGGGTCCAGAATCTTAACGTCGATTTTTTTCATCATAACGGGTAACGATCTCGTCCAGTAATTGTTGGCCCAGGAGTTCCTTACGCTCACGCGGTAAGACTTTATCTCCCTCCTGCCAGAAAAGGTGCAGTGCGTTGCTGTCGCTGTTAAATCCTTGCGTGGCCAGCGATACGTCGTTCGCGCAAATCAAATCGAGGTTTTTGCGGGTACGTTTTTGCCGGGCATATTCTTCCACATTATTCGTTTCTGCGGCAAACCCAACAACGTAAGGACGATGGCTTTTCAGTGCGGCGACACCGGCAACGATATCCGGGTTTTTCACCATTTTTATCGTTAATTCATCGCCTTGCTTTTTAATTTTGGCATCAGAAATTGTCTCTGCACGGTAATCCGCCACGGCCGCACAGCCGATAAAAATCTGCTGGCTTTGCGCATGCGCCTGCACGGCGGCTTCCATTTCCAGCGCGGTGGTGACATTGATGCGCTGCACAAACGGTGGCGTAGGCAGCGAGACCGGGCCGCTTACCAGCGTGACGTGCGCACCGCGTTTTGCTGCCGCAGCAGCAATGGCAAAGCCCATCTTACCGGAGCTGTGGTTGGTAATGTAACGCACCGGGTCCAGCGGCTCGCGCGTGGGGCCCGCGGTAATCATGATGTTGAGATGTTGCAGATCGTTGACAGGCGAAAAATGGGCGGCGGCCATATCAACAATCGTCAGCGGGTCAAGCATACGGCCTGGGCCTACGTCACCGCAGGCCTGGCTGCCGCTGTCTGGCCCCCAGATCAGCAGGCCTCGTGAGGCCAGCGTCTCCAGATTGTGCTGGGTCGCGGCGTTACGGTACATCTGCTGGTTCATGGCGGGCACGACGGCCACGGGCGCAGGCGTGGCAAGGCAAATGGTTGAGACGAGATCGTTCGCCATGCCTGCGGCCACGCGGGCAAGTAAGTCTGCCGTAGCCGGGGCAAGGATAACCAAATCTGCCCATTTTCCCAGCTCGATATGACCCATTGCGGCTTCTGCAGCCGGATCGAGCAGGCTGTCAGATACCGGGTATCCTGAAACGGCCTGCAGGCTCAGCGGGGTGATAAAGGCTTTGCCACCTTCGGTTATCGCGACCCGCACGTCGGCCCCGCGCTCGCGCAGGCGACGCACCAGGTCCGGGGCTTTATAGGCAGCAATACCGCCGCTCACGCCAAGAACGATCTTTTTACCGGCCAGGCTCATCATGATTCTTTCCTGTTGGGGTTCACCAGAGAGCGGGCATTTTATCACAATCATAAAAACGGGGGCATTTTGTCCGCTGTCCAGTTTGCGAGGCGTTACGCAAGAACGAAAAATGCGCGTCGAGTGCCGGGTTTGCCTGTGGCAGCATGAAGGCAACAAAAAGGAGACGGCACATGGAAGAGACAGAACTTATGCTACCGCGCGAAAAATTACTGCGCTATGGCGTCACGTTGTTAAAGGATGACGAACTGCTGGCGCTTTTTTTGCGCACCGGTACGCAGGGTAAGACGGTGTTTACGCTGGCAAAAGATTTGATAGACCACTTTGGCTCACTGTACGGTTTGCTGACGGCAGAGCTGGAGGAGTTCAGGCACGTCGAGGGAATTGGCGTTGCGAAGTATGCTCAATTGAGAGGCATCGCCGAGCTTGCCCGACGTTTTTACAATGTCCGTCTGGAGGAGGAAGACCCGGTTCTGACGCCCGACGGCGCGCGTGAATTCCTGCAAAGCCAGCTGGCAGATGCGGAGCGCGAGATCTTTATGGTGATCTTCCTCGACAACAGGAATCGGATAATCAAGCACAGCCATCTGTTTTCAGGGACATTAAGCCATGTGGAGGTTCATCCGCGTGAAATTGTGCGGGAAGCGATAAAAGTGAATGCAGCCGGCGTGATCCTCGCGCATAATCACCCCTCTGGCTGTGCGCAACCGAGCAAAGCGGATAAAGAAATCACCCAACGCATTATCAAGTGCTGTCAATTCATGGACATTCGTGTGCTGGACCATATGATAATTGGCCGCGGAGAGTACATTTCTTTTGCAGAACGGGGTTGGATTTAGGCCCTTTCTCGCGATCCATTGGGATCTTTGTCTGTTCGGGACTTGAGCACACCGCCGAGTCAGCGTATACTACGCCACCTTTGAGAATCTCGGGTTTGGCATTTGGGCCTGGCAATCGAGAGTTCACTTAGAACTATGCGATGACCGGGCTGTAAAGCCTGACGAGGCGCCGATACCCCATACGAAGCTCGAGCTAATTTGATTTTTGGAGAATAGACATGTCCCGAGTCTGCCAAGTTACTGGCAAGCGTCCGGTGACCGGTAACAACCGTTCCCACGCACTGAACGCGACTAAACGCCGTTTCCTGCCGAACCTGCACTCTCACCGTTTCTGGGTTGAGAGCGAGAAGCGTTTTGTCACCCTGCGTGTATCTGCTAAAGGTATGCGTGTTATTGATAAGAAAGGCATCGATACAGTTCTGTCCGAACTGCGTGCCCGTGGCGAAAAGTACTAAGTACTTAAAGAGGAAATAAATCATGGCTAAAGGTATTCGCGAGAAAATCAAGCTGGTTTCTTCTGCTGGTACAGGTCACTTCTACACCACCACGAAGAACAAACGTACTAAGCCGGAAAAACTGGAACTGAAAAAATTCGATCCAGTTGTACGCCAGCACGTACTGTACAAAGAAGCTAAAATCAAATAATTTTAGTCTCCTTGTATTGAAAAACCCCGCAACTGCGGGGTTTTTTGCATTCTGTATCTCAACGGAGGAACCATGCCTGAATTACCCGAGGTAGAGACCAGCCGCCGCGGCATTGAGCCCCATCTGGTCGGCGCAACTATTCTTCATGCGGTTGTCCGTAATGGTCGCCTTCGCTGGCCGGTGTCCGATGAGATCCACGCGTTAAGCGATAAACCTATCCTCAGCGTGCAGCGCCGCGCTAAGTACCTGCTGCTGGAGCTGCCCGACGGCTGGATTATCATCCACCTCGGCATGTCCGGAAGCCTGCGTATCCTCACCGAAGAGCTGCCTGCCGAAAAGCATGACCATGTCGATCTGGTGATGAGCAACGGCAAGGTGCTGCGCTATACCGACCCACGGCGCTTTGGCGCTTGGCTATGGACCAAAGAGCTTGAAGGGCACAGCGTGCTGGCGCATCTGGGGCCGGAGCCGCTCTCAGAGGCCTTTAATGCGGAATACCTGAAAGAGAAGTGCGCAAAGAAAAAGACGCCGATTAAGCCCTGGCTAATGGATAACAAGCTGGTGGTCGGCGTGGGAAATATTTACGCCAGCGAATCGCTGTTTGCCGCCGGGATCCATCCCGATCGGCTGGCCTCTTCGCTGTCGGCACAGGAGTGTGAGCTGCTGGTTCGGGTGATTAAAGCGGTGCTGCTGCGCTCAATTGAGCAGGGGGGAACCACGCTGAAGGACTTCCTGCAAAGTGACGGTAAGCCGGGCTATTTTGCGCAGGAGCTACAGGTGTATGGCCGCAAAGGCGAGCCGTGCAGAGTGTGTGGCACGCCCATTATTGCGACGAAACACGCCCAGCGCGCCACGTTCTACTGTCGTCAGTGTCAGAAGTAGGGCTACTTCAGCTTTTCCATTAATGCCCGGTGGACGTTGACCGGCAGGAAGTGGGTCACGTCGCCGTGATGGCGCGCGACCTCTTTCACCAGCGATGAAGAGATAAATGACCACTCTTTGGAAGGCATCAGGAACACGCTTTCCAGCTCCGGCATAAGATGGCGGTTCATGTGCGCCAGCTGCATTTCATACTCGAAGTCTGCCACCGCGCGCAGGCCACGGATCAGGATATTGGCCTGCTGGGCGCGTGCAAAGTTGGCCATCAGGTCGCTGAAACCAATTACCTCAACGTTCGGCAGGTGCGAAATCGCATCGGTGGCAAGCGCCACTCGCTCGGGCAGATCGAACATCGGCTTTTTGCTGGGGCTGGCGGCAATCGCCAGAATCACCTTGTCGAACATGCTCGCCGCACGGGTGATGATGTCAAGATGACCGTTTGTGATCGGATCGAAGGTACCCGGATAAATCGCTTTTGTGCTCATGGCTCACGCTTTCTCTGAGTAGCCGCGGCAGAGCGCCCACAGCTCGGTGTATTTGTTGAAAGTATACTGGGCATTAACCACAGCCAGTAACCAACCCTGCTTACCGTCCAGTACGCCACCGCGCAGCAGCAGCGTTTTCAGAAACGCCCCCAGCGTGTGGGTGAAGATCCCCGTCAGCGAGGCCTTCTTGCCGCGCTGGTGACGTTCCTGCGCCCATGCCGTGGCGTAGCTGAGCTGCTTACGCTGGAAGCTGGCGAAATCCCGGCAGGTCAGGTGCAGCAGGTCGCCCGTCAGGGGAAGCACCTGAGCGTTATCGCAGGCAAGGGATTCATGGACAAGGTTATCGTTATACTGATAGCGGTCGCGCTCATACAGGCGCATCACGCGGTCGGGATACCAGCCGCTGTGGCGCATGAAGCGGCCAAGAAAGTAGTTTCGGCGCGCAATACTGTATACCGCACCCGGTTGAGGCGCGGCGAGCACGCCCTTGATGGCCTGCTGAAGTTCCGGCGTAACGCGCTCATCGGTATCGATCATCAGCACGTAATCGCCGGTGGCGTAATCCTGCGCGCGCTGGCGCTGGATGCCGTAACCCTGCCAGTCGGTGTTGATATACACCTTCGCGCCCGCCGCACGGGCAACGTCCACCGTGTTGTCTTCGCTACCTGAGTCGAGGAGAACAATCTCGTCAGCCCAGGCAACGGAGGCCAGGCAGTCGGGGAGCAGGTCGGCAGCGTTTTTGGCGATCATCACCACCGACAGACGCGTTGGCATTAGTGGCTCCGCTGAGGCAGATAAGGTTGCAGAAGTTGCAGCAGACGGGTCAGTGCGCCCTGATTCTGATGCAGCACTTCGACGGCATGGCGACCGTACCACAGGCGGTAGTCTTCGTCGGTCAGCAGGGTTGAGACCTCTTTAACCACCGAATCCGCGTCGGTTACGGTGATTAAGCCGTCAGCCTGCTGCAATTTAGCGCAGATATCTTTGAAGTTAAAGGTGTGTGGCCCCATCAGCACCGGAATGGCGTGGGCAGCCGGCTCTAGCGGGTTATGGCCGCCGCGCTCCACCAGGCTACCGCCAACGAACGCGAGGTCGGCAATGCCGTACAGCAGCATCAGCTCGCCCATCGTATCGCCAATCACCACCTGAGTGCTGCCGGAAGGGATCTCACCGCTGCTGCGCAGGGTGTAGCTGAAGCCGCCCTTTTGCACCATTTCGCGGGCATCCTTAAAACGCTCCGGATGGCGGGGAACCAGGATCAGCAGCAGGTCTGGGAATTTTTCCAGCAGCTTGCGGTGCGCCTGCAGGATAATCTCTTCTTCGCCGTCGTGGGTGCTGGTCGCAATCCAGACCTGGCGGCGCGGTGCCCACTGGCGGCGCAGCGTTACCGCGCGAGCTGCGAGCTCTGGCGTAACGGAAATATCGAACTTCAGGCTTCCCGTTACCGCAAGCTGGTTACGCTTCAGGCCCAGCGCGACAAAGCGTGCCGCGTCTTCTTCGTTCTGTGCGGCGATCAGCGTAATTCTGCTGAGCAGGCGACGCATAAATTTACCCAGCTTGCCGTATCCCTTCGCCGAGCGCTCTGAAAGGCGGGCGTTGGCAATCACCAGCGGGATTTTACGGGCGTGCAGGGCGGAAATCATGTTTGGCCACAGCTCGGTTTCCATCACGATCACCAGCTTCGGGCGCACGGTGTTCAGGAAGCGGTTCATGGCGCAGGGAAGATCGTAAGGGAGATAGACGTGATGTACGTCTTTACCGAACGCGGATAACGCGCGCTCCGAGCCGGTCGGCGTCATGGTGGTGACTGTGATCGGCAGCGAAGGGTAGCGGTGACGCAGGGCGCGCACCAGCGGGATAGCCGCCAGCGTTTCACCGACAGACACGGAATGAAGCAAAATACCGTCCGGGGCAACCTTATTGCGGCAGAAACCATAGCGTTCAGCCCAGCGTTTTCGATACGCAGGCGCTTTTCGGCTACGAAGCAACAGTCGCAGCCACACCAGTGGCTGAATGAGGTAGAGCAGGGCGGTATACAACAATTCCAAGCGATTATCCGTTTTTTTAGTTTCGGCGGGCAAATTCTAAGCATTTAAGCCAGGTAAAGCTATCTCTTATGCCAGATACCGTTTTAAACGGAAATAGCGACGGCCCAGCCGCCAGTGCTGGCGCAGCCCGCGAGCATTTTTCCAGATAAGCGTCCAGATCCCGCGATCGAACAGCTCGCGGATGATTTCGCGCTTTTTACTGAGATCGCCGATGTTGTTAATGGCGTGAAGAATACCCAGGCCCTCTTTTGCGATCTGCCACTGGCAGGCCGGAACGCGGCGCACGGCATCCGGATGGCGCTGATTAATAGCATCCAGCATCTCGAGGATTTTCATGTAATGACGCGCGTTGCGCATGCGCGTGTCATCCGTTCCCGGCGTATGCGATACCGACGCGGAGTGGATGAGGTAGTCGTAGAAGGTTTCGTCGGTGTACTGCACGCGTTTGGCGGTCAGCAGCACTTCGGTGGTCCACGGAATGTCCTGGTGACGCAGGCCATGCTCAAAGGTGAAGCCCTGCTCCTGAATAAACGCGTGGCGGTAAATATTCAGCCAGGTAACGTGCAGGAATTTACGCGACGCCAGGGCGCGCTGCAGCCACGTTGGGCCGTCGAGTACGTCCGTGGAGTGCAGTTTATCGGAGGGGAAGATTTTCTTCGACGGTCGACCATCGTCGTAGATATAGGTCCCGTTACAGGTCGCCACGTCAAGATCGTTCTTTTTAGCCATCTCAAGCAGGCGCGGGTACATGCCCGGATAAATCACGTCGTCGATATCCGGAAACGCAACATACTCGCCGGTTGCCTGCGCCAGTCCGGTATTACGGGCCGCCGAGACGCCCTGGTTGGCCTGGTCAATCACCTTGTAAAACGGGAATTCGCTGGCGTACTGCGCGATGATGGCCGATGAGCTGTCGCTCGAGCCGTCGTTCACAACGACCAGTTCCAGACTGTCCAGACGTTGAGCTTTGATGCTGTCGAAAAATGCACTCAGGAATTTTTCACCGTTGTAGACGGCGACTACAAGGCTCAATAAAGGTGTGTCGGACATGCTTTCTCCGTTGTGTTCAGGGCAGGCCACCCAGTATGGTGATACCATTCGTGCTGTATTATATCTGGTGGATACTAAAAACATATGCCTGGAGGGACAAAGATCCCGTCAGGCGGCAAATTAGCGTCACGCTGGCGAGATTCTTAACAGGAAATGTATGCATATTGTTCACACTGAAGCAGACGGCGGCAAAGGCGGACAGCCTCTGCGCATTATCAACGAATCGCTCGGGATGATTCAGCGTGGCCATCAGGTGACGATCCTTTGCCCGGAAACCGCGCCTTTACATGGGCTGGCGCGCGATGCCGGGTTAACGGTGGTCACCATGCCGTTACGGCGCAAAAACCTTAAAAACCTGCAGCAGCTGCGCCGCTGGCTGAAGGATAACCGACGCTCGATTGACGTCATTAATAGCCACAACTCCGCCGACACCTGGCTGGTAGCGCTGGCAAATTTGACGCTCTCTCAGCCTGTTCCCCTGGTGCGTACCCGCCATGCGTCTGGCGTTCCGCGCAACAACTGGACGACCCGCTGGCTGTTCCGCACGGCCTGCGCGCATATCGTGACCACGGGCGAGGCGCTGCGCCACCAGGTCGCAAACATTGGCGTGCCGATGTCCCAAAGTACCTCGGTGCCAAGCGGCGTGGATACGCAGCGCTTCCGCCCCGGTGATAAGCACGAAGCCCGCGCGCACTGCGGATTAACGCAGGATGATTTCTGGCTCGGCGTGGTGTCTCACCTGCGCCCTAACAAAGGCCACAGCGTGCTGCTGCGCGCCCTGGCAAAGATCGACAATCCGCATATCAAACTGGCGATTGTCGGGGAAGGGCCGCACAAAACGGCGCTGGAACAGGAAATCGCTGGGCTTGGGCTGCAGCAGCGCGTGGTGATGGCGGGGCACCGCAGTGACCCGGAGCGCTGGTTCCCGGCGTTTGATATCGCGCTTAGCCCGTCTCACGATATGGAAGGCGTGCCGCAGGGCGTGCTGCAATCGTTAGCTTCCCGCATTGCCACTATCGCCACCGATGCAGGCGGAACGGGAGATGCGGTCATTAACGGCCAGACGGGGATGTTGATCGCGCAGCGCGATGAAAAAGCGCTGCACGATGCGATTGTGACGCTCTACGATGATGCTGCACTTCGCGAGACGCTGGCGCAGCAAGGTTATGACTACCTGAGCGCCCACTTTACCCGCGAATGTATGCTGGATGCGATGGAGAAGGTCTTCTCTGACGCGGCTCAGCGCAGCAAGTCGCGGTAAAGCGCCTGCAGCTCTTTCGCCATTCTGTCCAGCGTATAAGGTTCTGCCGTCGCGCGTGCGGCGGCGGAATAGTCGACTCCCACTTCGCGGCCTTTTAACCATTGGGCAACGGCCTGCTGGTAGCCTTCGCTGTCGAGCGCATCGCGCACCCAGCCGTTTTGCCCTTCGACGATCCACTCCGCTGCACCGCAGCCGTGGCTGGTAAGCAGCGGCAGACCGCAGGCCAGGGCTTCCACGCAGACGTTCGGGAAGGGATCGTAGAGCGTCGGCAGGATAAGCGCATCGGCCGTTCCGTACACTTCGCGCACGTTAGCAACCGGGCCCAGGAACTTAACGCGGGAAGAGACGCCCAGCTTACCGGCGAGCTTTTCGAACCTGCGCGCGTGTTTATCGCGCCCGGCAACCAGCAGCCAGACCTCAGGATGCGGCACGATGGCGCGCAGCGCGGTCGCCACGCCTTTACGGCTGAAGCCGGAACCCACGTACGCCAGCACGGGCGCACGCTCGGGAATGCCGAGCGCGTTACGCTGCGAGAGCGCGCGTACTTCAGGGCTAAACTGTTCAGTGTCGACGCCGTTGTAGATCACCGTTAGCCTGTCGTCCGGCAGCCCGAAGCGACGGGCGATATCATCCCGCACCATCTTCGAATTGCAGATCACCTTGCGCAGCTGCGGATGGGTAAACATCTGCGCTTCGGCCTGCAGAATGTAGCGGTGATACCGGCTGAGTGACTGCGCCCAGCGCGCCAGCGGCGACAGGATGCGGCCATACTGCTCAAGCCAAGTGGCATGTACGCCGTCGCCCGCGCGGAAGATGGTGGCACCCGGAATGCGCTCGTGGCTCTGCACAATATCGAACTGCGGAAAATGCGAGGCGGCCTCCGCGGCAAAGCCGGATTCACGGGCGATTCGGTTACGGAACGGCGGGTTCACCGTCAGCGTTTTCCAGCCTGCGGCATCTTCCCACTGGCGGGCAATTAGCGTCACGTCCAGCGAGGTATCCTGCGCCAGCACGTTCAGCGCGCGGGAAACGAAACGCTCCGCGCCGCCGTTCGGGTTATAGGTCTGTCGGACTATTGCCAGCTTCATGCCGGATTTTCCAGAAGCATGGTGTCGATGGCGCTCAGCACCTGCTGCGGGGTGATGGCCGTAATGCAGTCAGAAATGCCGCCGTCGCCGCAGCCCGCTTTACCGCACGGCTGGCAGGTGAACCCGGCAACGATAACGCGATAGTTCACCCCCCACGGCGCCCACTTGATCGCCCCGGTTGGGCCGAAGATGGCGACGGTCGGCGTACCGACGGCGCTGGCGAGGTGCATCGGCATGGAATCCACGCCGAAATAGACCCGGGCGTGCTTCATGAGCGCGCCCAGCTCTTTCAGGTTCAACTGACCGCTTAAATCAAACACCGGCTGGGTGAGCGCAGCGCGCAGCGCGTCCATGTACGCCTTCTCTTCTTTTGAAGGCGCGGCGGAGAGGATAATCGGCAGGCCGCGTGCGGCCAGGCTATCGATGGTGGCGGCCAGCTTGTTGATATCCCAGGCCTTAAACATCCAGCGCGACGTCGGGTGTACCAGGATATACGATTTACTCTGCAGCCCGAATCCGGTCAGCTTTTCCGCAATGGACGCTTCCGCCGCATCGCCCGGCACGAACAGGGTGTGTTTATCTTCGCTGGACTGCGGATGAATGCCGATCCGGCGCAGGGCGTCCAGGTTCACCTCCACCATGTGGCGGCTGTTGTCCTGAATGGCCGGGTAGAGCGTGGTGAAGGATTTCACCCAGCGACGACGCGCAAGGCCGCTGCGTTTGTCCGGCTTAAAGCCCACGGAGACGCGCGGCTTCAGGCGACGCGCCAGACGCGCGCCGTGCCAGTGCTCGGTCAGGTTAATCAGCACGTCGTACTGGCGGACTTTCAGCGTATTCACCAGCGCACGGTAGAGGCGGAACTGCTCAAACCAGCCTTTTTTACGCCAGTTGCGGCCAATGGTATGGACCTGGTCAATGTGCGGATGGCTGGTCAGCATCGCCTGCGTGTCGTCATAAACCAGCGCGTCGACTTCCACGTTCGGCCAGTTCTTTTTCAGCACGGTAAACACCGGTGAGGTCAGGAGAACGTCACCGTGGTGACGCAGCTTAATGATTAGCACGCGCTTGGGCGGGCGCTCCGCGGAGAAAAAATCAGACATAGGCTCTCTCTGCTGCCAGCAAAGGCTCTAATTGCGCAAATACCGCAGCGGCACCGAGGTCGCTTAGCTGCGATGAATGTTCCGGGCGGCAGATATATTGATTTTTTCCATAGCCGCCAATAAGGCCCGGGTCCGTTGGGCCGTAAAGCGTAATATTAGGTCGATCCAGCGCCGCCGTCAGGTGGCTGAGGCCGGTATCGACGGACACGACGGCCGCTGCGCCTGCCAGCGCCTGCGCCACGCCATCGAGCTTCATGCGTGGCAGAACGTCAACGTAATCAAACCCTTCCGCCAGGCGTTTCGCGCGCGCTTCTTCATGCGGCGCGCCCCACGGGAGCTTGATGCGCAGCCCTGAATGGGCGAGCAGAGCGATCAGTTCACGCCAGTGCGCTTCCGGCCAGTGTTTATCATCGCGGGTCGTGGCGTGAAGGAAAATGAGATATGGCGAACCGTCGTGCGGCGAACCGGGCATGAAATGCTGCGAAATAGCGTAATCGCCCTGCGATTCAGGCTTCGCATAGCCCAGGCTTTTGGCGAACAGCTCGCGGGTACGTTCGACGGCGTGCTGCTGTTTTGCGATATGGTGACGGCGGTTATAGAACAGGCTCGCCAGCGGCTCGCGGGCGGTTTGCCAGTCCATGCCGTGCTTTACGCCGCGTGCAAGACGCGTTACCAGCGCGGCGCTTTTGACCAGCCCCTGCGCGTCGATGATGGCATCATAACGCTGGGCCTGCACCGCATCGCGGAACGCGCTGCGCTCGGCCTTAATCGGCGCGGAGAACCAGGCTTTACGCCAGCGGCGGATCGCCACCGGGATTACGCGGTCTACTGCCTCATGCCAGGTGGGGATCTGCGCGAAGCCTTCTTCCACCACCCAGTCGAAACGAATGCCGGGAATGGCCTGCATGGCGTCCGTCAGGGACGGCAGCGTATGCAGGACATCGCCCATCGACGAGGTTTTAACGATCAATACCCGCATTCGTTATCCTTCTTCACTCAACAGCAGTTCGTTGAGCTCTTCGAGCACGCGCTCTGGCGTAATGTCGATCAGGCTCTGGTGATAGCCTTCTGCGGCATCGCCCTTGCGCACCTTGTGGTAGCCGGAGATCAGGCGGATAACGCGCGCCTTATGCGACAGCGGCGGGGTGAAGTCCGGGCTGCTTGGGCCATACAGCGCCACCAGAGGGCGATCCAGAGCGGCGGCCACGTGCATCAGGCCGGAGTCGTTGGTGACCACGGCCTTACAGGCGGCAATGAGGATAACCGCCTGCTCCAGCTGCGTTTCCCCAGCCAGGTTGCGGCACCAGGCCTGCTGTTCGGTGCTGAGCGTCGCGAGGATTTCGTTGCCCGCGTCGTGGTCTTTCGCCGAGCCGAACAGGACAATCTGATAGCCTTCGTCGATCAGCTGCTTCGCCAGCTCGGCGTAGTGGTAGTGCGGCCAGCGTTTTGCCGGGCCGAACTCCGCGCCGGGGCAGAAGCCGATCATTGGGCGTTCTGACGAGATGCCAAACGCGTTACAGGTGTGGGATTTCTCCCCGTCATTAACCTGCAGCTGAGGCCACAGGAGCGGCTGCGGCAGGTCTTTCGCACTGCGCATCACGCCTTTATCGTAGGCCAGCGCCACGTAGCGCTCCACCATCAGTGGCCAGGCCTCTTTATCCAGCACGCGCGCGTCGTTCAGCAGGCCGTAGCGCATTTCTCCGCGCCAGCCGGTGCGGTGCGGAACGCCCGCAAAGAAGGGCACGAGAGCGGATTTGAAGGAGTTTGGTAATACGTAAGCGCGGTCATAGCGCTTCTCGCGAAGGCTGTGGCCGAGCTTGCGGCGTTCGCCGATTTCCAGCGCCCCGTGGCCGAGCGGCATCGGGATCGCCTCGTTCACTTCCGGCATACGCGACAACAGCGGACGGCACCACGCGGGTGCCATCACGTCGATTATCGCCTGGGGATAGCGCGCCTTGAGCGTGCGATAGAGACTTTGCGACATCATCATGTCGCCCACCCATGACGGGCCGATCACCAGAATTTTCATACTTACGCGTCGCGGTTCAGCCAGGCCATATACTCCGTTACGCCTTCGGCAACGGTTTTGAACGGCTTGTCGTAGCCCGCCGCACGCAGGTTGGTCAGGTCAGCCTGGGTGAATGCCTGATAGCGGCCTTTCAGTTTTTCCGGGAACGGAATGTACTCAAGGCTGCCTTTCTTGTGATACGCCAGCGCTGCGTCAGCCACCGCCTGGAAGGATTCCGCACGGCCCGTACCCAGGTTGAAGATGCCGGACACGCCGTTTTCCCAGAACCAGAGGTTTACGGCCGCAACGTCGCCCACGTAGACGAAGTCACGCTTGAAGCCGTCGCTACCTTCGAACAGTTTCGGGCTTTCGCCGTTGTTCAACTGGGTGTTCAGGTGGAACGCTACGCTCGCCATGCTGCCTTTGTGGCCTTCACGCGGTCCGTAGACGTTGAAGTAGCGGAAGCCGACAATCTGGGAGTTCGCTTCTGGCAGCACCTGACGCACGTACTCGTCGAACAGGAACTTGGAGTAGCCGTAGACGTTCAGCGGCTGCTCGTACTCGCGGGACTCGATAAAGTCCGAGGTGCGGCCGCCGTAGGTTGCCGCGGAGGAGGCGTACAGGAACGGAATTTCACGCTCCAGGCAGTAGTGCAGGATCTCTTTAGAGTACTGATAGTTGTTGTCCATCATGTACTTGCCGTCCCACTCGGTGGTGGAAGAACACGCACCTTCGTGGAAGATGGCTTCGATCTCGCCGAACTCTTCACCTGCCATAATCTGGATAAGGAAGTCTTCTTTATCCATGTAGTCAGCGATGTTCAGATCCACCAGGTTTACAAACTTGGTGCCGTCTTTCAGGTTGTCCACCACCAGGATGTCGGTGATGCCTTTGTCATTGAGGGCCTTGATAATGTTGCTGCCGATAAAGCCCGCGCCGCCGGTAACGATGATCATAACTGTAACCTTTGAAGTGTGGAGTCCGGGGACAATCCCGGACGCTAATGTTTCTATCATATCATTAGTATGGCTGCCCTTCAGCCATTCACCGACATAGCGCAAGGGTACACGTGATTTATGCTGCAAAAACGAGAAGAGATAATGTGTCATCTCGTCAGGAAGTATAGGTTTGGGTAATATGTGCCAAAATTTGCCGAGTCTGGAGAATTGCAATGCGTGGTGATTTTTACAAACAGTTAAACAGCGACCTCGATACCGCACGTGCGGAAGGGTTGTTCAAAGAAGAGCGTATTATCACGTCTGCTCAGCAGGCGGACATCACCGTTGCCGACGGCAGCCATGTGATCAACTTTTGTGCGAACAACTACTTAGGTCTTGCGAATCACCCTGAGCTGATTGCCGCTGCAAAAAACGGCATGGATACCCACGGTTTCGGCATGGCCTCCGTACGCTTTATCTGCGGTACGCAGGACAGCCACAAGCAGCTTGAGCAAAAGCTGGCGAGCTTCCTTGGGATGGAAGACGCGATTCTGTACTCCTCCTGCTTCGACGCCAACGGCGGGCTGTTTGAGACCCTGCTCGGCGCAGAAGATGCGATTATCTCCGACGCCCTGAACCACGCCTCCATCATCGACGGCGTGCGCCTGTGTAAAGCGAAGCGTTTCCGCTACGCCAACAACGACATGGTTGAGCTGGAAGCGCGCCTGAAAGAGGCTCGTGAAGCGGGTGCTCGCCACGTGCTGATCGCCACCGACGGCGTGTTCTCGATGGACGGCGTCATCGCCAACCTGAAGGGCGTGTGCGACCTGGCAGACGAATACGACGCGCTGGTGATGGTCGATGACTCTCACGCGGTCGGCTTTGTCGGCGAAAACGGCCGCGGTTCCCACGAATACTGCGACGTGATGGGCCGCGTGGACATCATCACCGGCACGCTGGGCAAAGCGCTCGGCGGCGCGTCCGGCGGCTATACCGCCGCGCGCAAAGAGGTGGTTGAGTGGCTGCGCCAGCGCTCCCGTCCGTACCTGTTCTCCAACTCCCTGGCGCCGGCGATCGTTGCCGCCTCCATTAAGGTGCTGGAGATGGTGGAGTCCGGCGCCGAGCTGCGCGACCGCCTGTGGTCCAACGCCCGTCTGTTCCGCGAAAAAATGAGCGCTGCAGGCTTCACCCTGGCGGGTGCTGACCACGCGATCATTCCGGTGATGCTTGGCGATGCGGTTGTCGCGCAGAAATTTGCCCGCGAGCTGCAGAAAGAAGGGATTTACGTCACCGGGTTCTTCTTCCCGGTGGTGCCAAAAGGTCAGGCGCGTATCCGCACCCAGATGTCTGCGGCACATTCGCCTGAACAAATTGAGCGTGCGGTGGAAGCCTTTACCCGCATCGGCAAACAGCTGGGCGTAATTGCCTGAGGACGTGTGATGAAAGCGTTATCCAAACTGAAAGCGGAAGAAGGGATTTGGATGACCGACGTGCCGGAGCCGGAAGTCGGTCATAACGATCTGCTGATCAAAATTCGTAAAACCGCCATCTGCGGTACTGACGTTCACATCTACAACTGGGACCAGTGGTCGCAGAAAACCATTCCGGTACCGATGGTTGTCGGTCACGAATATGTCGGCGAAGTGGTGGGTATTGGCCAGGAAGTGAAAGGCTTCAAAATCGGCGACCGCGTCTCCGGTGAAGGCCACATTACCTGCGGTCACTGCCGTAACTGCCGCGGCGGACGTACTCATCTGTGCCGCAACACCGTCGGCGTGGGCGTGAACCGTCCGGGCTGCTTCGCAGAGTATCTGGTGATCCCGGCGTTCAACGCGTTCAAAATCCCGGACAATATCTCGGACGATCTGGCCTCCATCTTTGACCCGTTCGGCAACGCGGTACACACCGCGCTCTCCTTTGATCTGGTCGGTGAAGACGTACTGGTCTCCGGCGCGGGCCCGATCGGCATTATGGCGGCTGCCGTGGCGAAGCACGTGGGTGCGCGCAACGTGGTGATCACCGACGTGAACGAGTACCGCCTGTCGCTGGCGCGCAAAATGGGCGTGACCCGCGCGGTGGATGTCTCCAAAGAGAGCCTGACCGACGTGATGGAAGAGCTGGGCATGACCGAAGGCTTCGACGTGGGTCTGGAGATGTCCGGCGCGCCGCCGGCGTTCCGCACCATGCTCGACACCATGAACCACGGTGGCCGTATCGCAATGCTGGGTATTCCGCCGTCGGATATGTCTATCGACTGGAACAACGTCATCTTCAAAGGGCTGTTCATCAAGGGCATTTATGGACGCGAGATGTTCGAGACCTGGTACAAGATGGCGGCGCTGATCCAATCCGGTCTGGATCTGTCGCCAATTATCACTCATCGCTTCTCTATCGATGAGTTCCAGCAGGGCTTTGACGCGATGCGTTCGGGGCAGTCTGGAAAAGTGATACTGAGCTGGGACTAATCTGCTCCAGGGCACCCGTTTTTAGGGGTGCCCTTACATTTTTAGCGGTTTGACTTTCCCGGGGTTACTTGTTAACTTTTGGCGAAATTTCCCCCACACTGTCTTCTCCATACGTTCATTTATGTTGTCTTAATGATTACGTCAGGAAAGATGTTTGCCAGACTAATCAGGTCATTATGTCCACACTGCTGTCGCAAAAGTTGGTGAGTACCCCGTCACGTATTATCGCCTTTTTAACGGTGGTAATTTCCCTGCTAATAGTCATTGGCGTTAATATTATAAATGCCAAATATAATGCGGTCATTAACCGTACGCTGGTGTTTTTCCTGATCGTAATGACGTTAAAATGCATTAATAATAAATTAATCAGAAATACTCTGGCGGCTGTTTTATTAATTCCCGTCGCGGCAGATATTACTCTGCAGTTATATGCCTGGAATAATTTTAATTCGTCGTTTAGCTATGGATTTGCGCTAAGTGTACTAAATACCACTCCAGGTGAAGCGAGTTCGATGCTTGGGCTGTACTGGCGCGATTGCCTGACGTTCATCGCTCTCTCCGCGTTTTTCATCTATACCGCGAATACGGGCAGTTGGCCGATTGCGCCACGTTTTCGTCGCTGGCCAGCCATCGCGCTTGCGGTGACGCTGCTGGCTTTTTATGGCCAGGCTTTGCAGCATCAGCTCAGGAAAAGCAGCGTTGAAAGCCTGGCGCAGCGCGTGGTTCAGGCCACACCCGTTAGCACGGCAAAGGTCTTTATGCAGGCCATCGAAGATAATGCCGTCGTCGCCAACATCGGCAACAATATTCCTGATTACAAACTCACCCTGACGGATACCGGGATTGAGAACTATGTGCTGATCGTCGGCGAGTCCGAGCGCACGGCAAATATGGGTATCTACGGCTATCATCGCGATACGACGCCAGAGCTGGAGAAACAAATATCGCAGCTTCTGCTGTTCCGTAACGCCGTCACTCCGGCTCCGGTCACCATTATGGCCGTTCCTTTAGCCCTCACCGCCGATACCGTGGGTGCACGTGATCCGCGTAAATATAGCGATAACGTCATTAACATCGCCAATAAAGCAGGATTCGAAACCTACTGGTTTAGCCGCCAGGGTAAAGGCGGGGCGCATAATAACGTCATTACCGGCATAGCCTTGAACACCAAAGAGCACGAGTGGCTGGACGGCGGCTATGATGAAGACCTGCTGCCTTTGCTCCAGAATGCGCTTAAAGCGCCGGGCAAAAAATTGATCGTCCTGCACCTGTACGGCAGCCACGAGCCCTCCTGCCGGCGTTTCCCTGCCGATCGGGCGGTTTTGCACGGTGATAACGAAGCCGATGACTGCTATGACAACTCCGTTCGCTACACCGACGCGCTGATGGGCAAGATGTTTGGCATGCTGGAGAGTTCACGCTCGTCGGTCATGTATTTCTCCGACCACGGCCTGGTCCGCGACCCGCAGCGTGCTGTGGTTTACTCCCACGGAAATGTTAATCCTCCGCGAGAAGCCCTGCATATCCCCATGTTTATCTGGTACGGAAATCAGGTTGATGCGGGTAAGAAAACCACCGGGGACTATAATACCGTCTGGTCTGCGGATGATGTAAACACGCTCGCCGAGCTGTGGCTTGGGATCCATCGTCAGGGCGAACCCGTGCAATCGGTTCATTCCTGGCTTGCCGGTTACAATAAGGACGTGTCCGTGCTGGACACTACAGGAAAGTCCTATGACTGGCGTAATATTCGTTAACACAGGTGCGATAAACTTGCTTTTAGCAGTGTGCTAGCCTGCTTTGCCTTTCAGTAAATGGAATGATGATGATTAGTGTAGAACGAAATAAGCTTAAATTTGCGTTGTTGCAATTACTCTTTGGACTGTGCGCACTGGCTTTTGGATGCGTTATTGTCTCACCTAACTTATCCGCAAAAATTATGGGCGCAGCAGGTGTGACTGCATTAGTGGTTTTCCTGCTGGATATTAAACATTTCAGAAAAAATGATGTGTTCTGGCTGTGCCTGGTTCTGTTGGTGATAGGTATCTGCGATCTGGTCTGGTACAGAATGTATAAGGCTGAGACTGCGGCGATAAATTCTTATCGTGCATACCTGGAGGTAGGGAAAATCTGCCTGTTTGGCGCCTTCTCCCTCTTCGTGTTTGTGAACAGAAATGAGCTAAAAATAGGCAATAATAAGATCCACCTGCTGCTGGCGGCTGTCCTGCAGGTCATGATTCTTATCTATGCAGGCTATCAGCATTTCTTCCTTGACAGCAGAAGAGTAACGCTCGCCCTTACCGGCGGCACTGACGCGACGGGGGCCGCCTATACGGTCGCCTTTATCTCTTTCTATACGATTTTGGTTCTGCAGCACAGCTCCACCAGGTGGAAAGAGTTTTTAATTCTGGGCCATTTTTTCACCACCTTCCTGGTGCTGGTGACCACAGAAACGCGGGCAGCGATTCTGACCTATCCGATCATTTTCTTTGGTCTGCTGGTCGTTAAGCTCTACAAAGAGAAACATATTCCCTGGAAAGGTGTTGCTGTTTTCATCGTGGCGCTGATCGTCGGCGTATTCATGATGAAAGACAGCTTGATTCAACGGTATAACGACCTGAATCGCGATATTGTTGCCTACGATAAAGATAACAGTTCGACGTCAGTAGGCGCTCGTTTTGCGATGTGGGAGACGGGCCTGGCAGCAGCAAAAGATAATTACCTGTGGCAGTCAACGGATGAGCGAAACGCAAAAATCAGGGAAGTGGTAAAAAAAGAGCCAAGCCTTGCCGGTGCACTCGCGCATATTCGCGGCCACCTGCATAACGAAGTGGTTGAAACGCTCTCCTTAAAAGGTCCGTCAGGATTAGTACTGTATATCCTGTTTATTATCTCGCTTGCATGGTATGCGTTAAAAAAACGAAAAAGCGTTATTCTTTTTGCATTCCTGGTCTCATTAATTATGTTTGGACTCAGCGGCGTAATGTTCTATTCAAAAACAACGCCGGTCACCTGGATGCTAACGCTGATAATGTCGGTTGTTTTCCTTGAACAGAACAGACACCGCGCGGTCATTAAGTAATCGTTTTGATTCTCCACCGGGAAAACGGTATTCTCCCGGTGGAGAAATACCCTTCACCAGACGAGCACGCCATGAACGACCTAATCTCAGTAATCATCACCACCTATAACAGAGAGGACCTGCTGGAACGTGCAGTGCGTTCAGTTATTGCCCAGACCTATCCTGCGGTAGAATTGGTGATTGTTGATGATTGTTCTAACGAAAAAACGTCACAGCTGATTGAGCGTATGCGGGCGGAGTGTGAAGCGCGATTTGTGCATTTTACCTACGAGCGCAATGAAAAGAACAGCGGGTCTAACTTCAGCCGCAACCGGGGCTATGCGCTCTCGCACGGGAAGTTTGTGACAGGTCTGGACGATGACGACTATTTCCTGCCCGAACGCCTGACAAAGCTCGCGGAACGCTACGATGACAAATACGCTTTCGTCACGGATACGCCCGCCAGGCTGGATAAAACCCACCGCACCTATCCCGACACGGATGATAAAAGAATCATCGAGCTGCAGGACGTGTTGTGTGAAAACGTGGTGGGTAATCAGGTGCTGACAACCAAAGAGAAGCTGTTGGGCGTGGGGGGATTTTCGCCTGAAATCAAACAGCAGCAGGATCGCGATGTCTGGATTAAGCTGATCCTTAAATATGGTCCCGGTATTAAATACAGCTTCAGCACCGCCATGGTAGATGCTGAACACGGCAGTGACCGCATTACGTCACAGGTTAAAAAATATAACGCGTATCGAAAGCTTTATTTTAAATATCGCCAGCATATGACTGACGTTACGCGCAGTAATAATCTGTTCCAGCTCATGTCGTTTCGGGGTTTTAAATCGACGCGGATGAATTGCCTGCTGCGCGGCCACAAAAAAGATGCCAAGTTAAAAATGAAGCTGTTTCGCCGTACGTTAAAAGAGCTGTTCTGAGTGTGAGAAGGTGAAATAATGAATCTCAATGTAACGAATAAGCTCATCAAGAAAACCCGTCGCTGGCACAAAAAAACGGGTTTTTCTCTTTTTCAGCGCGCAGCCGCGCATTTTGAGCAGAAGAAAAAAGAGACGATTTTTAGCGTTATTGATGGCCTGCAGCTTCAGCCTGAAGAAGCAGGCTCTGCGGAACCCGCACAGTCGCGTATTATCTGGATCTGCTGGTTCCAGGGGCTGGAGAGCGCGCCTGAGCTGGTGAAGCGTTGCATTGCGTCGGTACAGAACAACGCGCCTGATGCGCAAGTCATTATCCTGACGGATGAGAATATTCCCGACTATCTTGCGTTGCCTGAGCATATTAAAACCAAGTATCAGGCAGGGCTGATTAGCAAGGCACAGTATTCCGACATTGTACGCTGCTCGCTGTTGTATCAGTACGGCGGGATTTGGATGGATGCCACCGTATTTATGACCAGGCCGGTACCGGAATCGTTCTACCAGCGTACCTTCTCATCATTGCGTTTTGATGTAGCCGAAAATGCGCTGAGCCAGGGTTACTGGACAGCCTATTTTCTTGCGGCTCAAAAGGGAAATGCCCTGGTGAAGCTGGTGCGGGATATCCTGTATCGCTACTGGCAGCACCATGACGCGCTGATTGAGTATTTCCTGATTGATTACAGCTTTTTGTATGCGCGCGAGAGATATCCTCAGTTCCGGCAGATAATGGATGTGCAGCCGGTTACCGGAAACAACCGCTTTTTGATTCGACAGTTTATCTCCTCGAAGCCGGACGTAACGGCCATGACGGCGCTAAATCAAGATCCGGTGGGAATTTATAAGCTGTCGCATAAAGAACAATACCGCACCTCAGACAGCGGCCAGCCAACGGTTTACAGCAAAATCCTGGACGGTTCCTTCTCTCTTAAGTCATAAAAAAGCCACCCTTAAGGTGGCTTTTTAGCGTCAGGCTTTTTTACCCCATCCCTGCCACTGATTCTGGACGTACTTCACCAGCGTGCTTTCACCGATGCTCTCCCCAATAACCGAGAAGAAGCGGGTCGCGTAGACCGGCTCAAGCGGCTGCTTCGGCAAGCAGCGCTTCACGCCGCGGAACGGATTGCGCGGTGTTGAAGGTGCGGGCTGCCCCGAGTTTGGTGTTGAGGTATCCACCTGCGGTTCGTTCAGCAGATCGCTCGGGCGCACCAGCGTGATATCGGAAGGCAAGGTCGGCAGCATCTGCTGAAGCACGCGCACCGTTGAAGGATGCGGGTGGCCGATAGCAATTGCTGAACCGTTGCGCCGGGCCAGCTGTACCGCGCGGTTGAACTGGAACCGGATATCCGCTTCATTCTGCGTATCATCCAGGAACACCTTGCGCTTAATCACCTTCACGCCCGTTCCCTGCGCGGCGCGCATGGCCTGGCTGTTGCCGATGGTCACGCTGTCGAGGAAATAGAGGTTGTAGCGCTCAAGCGACTGCATCACTTTGAGCATGCCATACAGGCTGGACGTCATCGCGCTGCCCATATGGTTATTCAGACCCACGGCATAGGGCACTTTGTTGTAGGCCTCGCGGATGATGCGATCGATCTCATCGCTGCTCATCTCCGGGCGAAGGGTATCTTTTTCTAGCGGCTGCTTGCTGATGGGCGCCATGGGCAGGTGGATCAGCACCTGATGGCCGCTGTTATGAGCTTTGGTCGCCATCTCACGCGCGTGTGGCGCATTGGGAAGAACAGCGACTGAGATGGCTGACGGCATCGCCAGCACCTGATTTTCGTAGTGTGGACGATAACCGAAGTCATCAATCACGATGGCGAGTTTGCCTGCGTATACCGGCGCAGCCAGCGCCAGTACGCTGGCTACGGAGAGAACAATTCGACGAAATTGAAGCAAAACTTATCTTCCCAACCACGGCTGTGGATTGACCGCCTGACCCTGGCGACGAATTTCGAAATAGAGTGACGGGCGGCCCTGACCGCCACTGCTGCCCACAAGGGCGATGGGTTGGCCCGCGCGCACCTGCGTGCCGACGCTGACCAGCGCGCTCTGGTTGTAGCCGTAAAGGCTCATGTCGCCTTTACCGTGTTCAACCACCACCACAAGCCCGTAACCCTGCAGCCAGTCGGCCAGGATCACGCGGCCATCGGCGATGGCTTTCACTTCGCTACCTTCAGACGCACCGATAACGATCCCTTTCCAACGTAGCTCACCCTGCAGCTGTTCGCCATAGCGATGCAGAATTGAACCGCGAACCGGCCAGTAGGCCTGACCGCGAGGTGAGCCCAGGCCGCCGGTACGCGACATTAACGAGCGCTCGCTTTCGCTGGGTTTGTAGGTGGTGCCTTTACGGGAGGCTTCCTGCTGCTTGTTGCGAACCGCCTGCGCCTCACGCGCCTCTTTTTCGGCACGCGCTTTCGCCGCCGCTTCGGCGCGGGCGATGCTGTTACGCAGTTTTGATTCGTTTGCCCGCATTTCGCTCAGCTGGCTTTGTCCTGCCTGAATAGAGGACTCCAGTCCGGCAAGCGTTTTCTTACGCTCGTTGCGTGCCTGCTCCAGCTTCGCCTGCTGGGCCTGCCGATCGTAAAGCAGCGTCTGCTGCTGGCTCTGCTTCTCTTCCAGCTCGGCTTTTTGGGTGGTGACTTCCTCGCGCGTCTGCTTCAGCTGCGCGATCGTCTCCTGGCGCGCCTGGTTCAGATAGCCGAAGTAGGCCTGCAGACGCTGGCCGCGCTGGCTCTCTTCACCGCTGAGGATCAGCTGAAGTCCGGTATGTTCACCCTGACGAAACGCGGCATCAAGCTGCGCGGCAAGGGTGCGCTCCTGCGCATCACGCTGGCGTTCCAGTTTGGCAATCGACGCGTTCATTTCGTCGATCTGTTTATTCAACTGGGCGAGGGTGTCTTGCGTTTCACGGAGCTTGCGTGCGGCGGCGGAAATGGCTTCTTCCTGCTGCTTGAGCTGGGCGAGAAGTGAGGAGCGCTGCTGCTGCTGCTGGCGTACCGCGCGCTCTTTGGCGGCGATATCGGCCTGAATGGATTTGAGCTGGTCGCGATCGTCCGCGTGGGCGGATGCGGCGCACAGCAATACGCCAGCGCTGAGCGCGCTGGCGTAAAACAGAGGTCTGACTGATAACCTAAGCGGCTTCACGACCCATGTGATTGAAAAAATCGCCTTTCCCCTCATGGGGAGCGATTATTCCACGATGAACAGCGGCTTACCAGTCATCTCTTCAGGGATCGGCATACCCATCAGCGTCAGCATGGTTGGCGCGATGTCGGAAAGCTTGCCGCCTTCCACTGCTTTCAGTGATTTATCACCCACATAAATCAGCGGAACGGGCAGGTTAGTGTGCGCGGTGTGCGCCTGACCGGTCGCCGGGTCGCGCATTTGCTCTGCGTTACCGTGGTCAGCGGTGATCAGCAGCTGGCCGCCAACGGATTCAACGGCTTTGGCAACCTGCTCAACGCAGTGATCCAGCGCTTCAACCGCTTTAACCGCCGCTTCCATCACGCCGGTATGGCCAACCATATCGCCGTTCGGGTAGTTACAGATGATGGTGTCGTACTTGCCGCTTTCGATGGCTGCAACCAGCTTTTCAGTCAATTCTGCAGAGCTCATTTCTGGCTGCAGATCGTAGGTGGCGACTTTCGGGGAGTTAATCAGGATGCGGTCTTCACCCTTGAACGGCTCTTCAACGCCGCCGTTAAAGAAGAAGGTGACGTGCGCGTACTTCTCGGTTTCAGAGATACGCAGCTGCGTTTTGTCGTTCTTCGCCATCCACTCGCCGAAGGTGTTTGCCAGCGAGGCTGGTGGGTAGGCGCAAGGCGCTTTAATGTCTGCGGCGTATTCGGTCAGCTGGATAAAGTCGAGGCTCACCACTTTCTTACGGGCGAAACCGTCGAAATCGCTGTTCACGAAGGCGCGGGTGATTTCACGCGCGCGGTCAGCACGGAAGTTCATGAAGATCAGCGCGTCGCCATCTTCCATCGCGGCATCGGCCTGGCCTTCAGCGCGAATAACGGACGCCTTAACAAATTCGTCGTTTTCATCACGTGCATAAGCGGCTTCCAGCGCTTCAACGGCGGTCGCGAACTGGAACTCACCCTTGGCAAGGGTCATCAGGTCATAGGCCTGTTCTACGCGATCCCAGCGGTTGTCGCGATCCATCGCGTAGTAACGACCAATGATGGAGGCCACGCGGCCCTTGCCCAGTGCGGCAAATCTATCTTCGAACGCTTTCAGCGAGCCTTCTGCGCTGCGCGGTGGCGTATCGCGACCGTCCAGGAACGCGTGCAGATAGATTTTCTCTGCGCCACGTTCCGCTGCTAGCTCAACCATCGCCATGATGTGATCTTCATGGCTATGAACGCCGCCAGCAGAGAGCAGGCCCATGATGTGTACCGCTTTACCTGCGGCAACGGCTTTATCCACTGCGCCAGACAGCACCGGGTTGGAGAAGAACGTACGTTCTTTAATTTCAACGTCCAGACGGGTCAGATCCTGATACACGATACGGCCCGCGCCCAGGTTAACGTGACCGACTTCGGAGTTGCCCATCTGGCGGTCCGGCAGCCCCACTTCCAGGCCAGACGCGTCAATCAGGGTATGGGGACGTTTTGCCCACAGCGCATCCATGACCGGGGTTTTGGCGTTGAAAATGGCGTTATCCTGTTGATCTTCGCGGTAGCCATAGCCATCCAGAATCACCAGTACCATAGGTTTTTTAGAAACCGACATTGCGACAACCTCATGCTCAAGAGACAAAAAATTTGCGTAATTTTACTACAGCTGAATCGATCAAATAGCCGCAGAAGATCAAAGAATACGTAGGGGCAACGCTCTTCACCGACTATTTTCAGGCTTTTTTTTCGTGGCATGCCGCAGAAAATGGATTAGCTTATTGTCGCTGGCTGTATTTGCCACAACGCACAGGTATACTCCTGTCCTGGTTTTTTTAATCACTTAGTCGGGAGTTGTTACCCCCCATGCAAGAAATTATGCAATTTGTTAGCCGCCACCCGGTTCTGAGCATCGCGTGGATTGGCCTGCTGGCCGCTGTGCTGTTCACCACCTTTAAGGGATTGACGTCTAAAATTAAGGTGATCACCCGTGGTGAAGCGACGCGTTTGATCAACAAAGAAGACGCCGTTGTTGTCGATCTGCGCCAGCGCGACGATTTCCGCAAAGGCCACATTGCAGGTTCTATTAACCTGCTGCCTGCTGAAATCAAAGCGAACAACATTGGTGAACTGGAAAAACATAAAGCCCAGCCGATCATCGTTGTTGACGGCACCGGTATGCAGGCGCAGGAATCTGCCAACGCACTGCATAAAGCAGGCTTCGAAAACGTAACGGTACTGAAAGAAGGCATTTCCGGCTGGAGCGGGGAAAATCTTCCTTTGGTTCGCGGTAAATAAGGAGTTGAGTGATGGCCAATATTGAGATCTACACCAAAGCAACCTGCCCGTTCTGCCACCGTGCGAAAGCGCTGTTGAACAGTAAAGGCGTCACCTTCCAGGAACTGCCGATCGATGGTGATGCGATTAAACGCGAAGAGATGATCCAACGTAGTGGTCGCACGACGGTTCCGCAGATTTTTATTGATGCGCAGCACATTGGCGGCTGTGATGACTTGTATGCGCTCGACGCCCGTGGCGGACTCGATCCGCTGCTGAGCTAAGAGACTTTAGGACAATTAAAAAGGGTTTTTCCATGTCAGAACAAAACAACACCGAAATGACTTTCCAGATCCAGCGCATCTACACCAAGGATGTCTCTTTCGAAGCGCCAAATGCGCCACACGTTTTCCAGAAAGATTGGCAGCCAGAGGTTAAACTTGATCTTGATACCGCATCCACCCAGCTGGCGGATGACGTGTATGAAGTCGTACTGCGTGTGACCGTTACCGCGTCTCTGGGCGAAGAAACTGCATTCCTGTGCGAAGTACAGCAGGGCGGTATCTTCTCCGTTGGCGGTATCGAAGGCAACCAGATGGCGCATTGCCTGGGCGCATACTGCCCGAACATTCTGTTCCCGTATGCGCGTGAGTGCATCACCAGCCTGGTATCTCGCGGTACATTCCCGCAGCTGAACCTTGCGCCAGTTAACTTCGATGCGCTGTTCATGAACTATCTGCAGCAGCAGGCTGGCGAAGGTGCCGAACAACATCAGGATGCCTGATGAGCACTGTTAATGCGTCAATGACTGTGATCGGTGCCGGCTCTTACGGCACCGCTCTTGCTATCACGCTGGCAAGAAATGGTCACGACGTGGTCCTGTGGGGCCACGATCCCAAACATATCGCGACGTTGCAACACGACCGCTGCAACGTGGCGTTCCTCCCGGACGTTCCGTTCCCGGACTCTCTGCATCTGGAAAGCGACCTCGCAACCGCCCTGGCGGCCAGCCGCAACATTCTGATTGTGGTGCCAAGCCATGTCTTTGGCGAAGTCCTGCGTCAGATTAAGCCGCTGATGCGTTCTGATGCACGCATTGTTTGGGCAACGAAAGGCCTTGAAGCGGAAACTGGACGGCTGCTGCAGGACGTTGCCCGCGAAGCGCTGGGGGATGAGATCCCGCTGGCGGTCATCTCCGGCCCGACCTTTGCCAAAGAGCTGGCCGCTGGCCTGCCGACGGCGATTTCGCTGGCCTCCACCGATCAGGTCTTCTCCGACGATCTTCAGCAGCTGCTGCACTGCGGCAAAAGCTTCCGCGTTTACAGCAACCCCGATTTCATCGGCGTGCAGCTGGGCGGGGCGGTGAAGAACGTGATTGCCATCGGTGCCGGGATGTCTGACGGCATCGGTTTTGGTGCGAACGCGCGTACTGCGCTGATCACGCGTGGCCTGACCGAAATGTCGCGCCTGGGCGAAGCGCTGGGCGCCGATCCTGCCACCTTTATGGGCATGGCGGGGCTGGGCGATCTGGTGCTGACCTGTACCGACAACCAGTCGCGTAACCGCCGTTTTGGCATGATGCTCGGACAGGGCAGCGATGTGCAAGGCGCGCAGGAGAAGATTGGCCAGGTGGTTGAAGGCTACCGCAATACCAAAGAAGTTCGCGAGTTGGCGCACCGTTTTGGTGTCGAAATGCCAATAACCGAGGAAATTTATCAGGTATTGTATTGCGGAAAAAATGCGCGCGAGGCAGCATTGACCTTATTAGGTCGTGCGCGCAAGGACGAGCGCAGCAGCAACTAGCCGGGAACTATCGTCACCTGAATGACCCAGCCAGCGCAGAACTGGCTGGTCATTATACTATCGTCTGGAGCAAGCAATGCCGTGTGAAGAACTGGATATCGTCTGGAACAATATAAAAGCCGAAGCTCGGGCTTTGGCCGACTGCGAGCCTATGCTGGCCAGTTTCTATCACGCGACGCTACTCAAGCACGAAGACCTCGGCAGCGCCCTGAGCTACATGCTCGCCAACAAGCTGTCCTCCTCGATCATGCCCGCCATTGCCATTCGTGAAGTGGTGGAAGAGGCCTATGCCGCTGACCCGGAAATGATCGCCTCTGCTGCCTGTGATATCCAGGCCGTGCGCACGCGTGACCCGGCGGTCGATAAATACTCGACGCCGCTGCTGTATTTGAAAGGCTTCCACGCGCTCCAGGCTTACCGCATCGGCCACTGGTTATGGAATGAGGGCCGCCGCGCGCTGGCGATCTTCCTGCAAAACCAGGTGTCCGTTACCTTCCAGGTCGATATTCACCCGGCGGCGAAAATTGGCCGTGGGATCATGCTCGACCACGCCACCGGCATTGTGGTCGGTGAAACCGCGGTGATCGAAGATGATGTATCTATCCTGCAATCGGTCACGCTGGGCGGTACCGGCAAAACCAGCGGCGATCGCCATCCGAAAATTCGTGAAGGGGTGATGATTGGTGCGGGTGCCAAGATCCTCGGTAACATCGAGGTAGGGCGTGGGGCGAAGATTGGTGCGGGTTCGGTGGTCTTACAGCCTGTTCCGCCACATACCACCGCCGCTGGCGTACCGGCACGCATTGTCGGCAAGCCAGACAGCGATAAACCGTCTATGGATATGGATCAGCACTTCAACGGCATCCACCATACGTTTGAGTACGGTGACGGTATCTGAGACAACGCCCGGTGGCGCTGCGCTTACCGGGCCTACCTTAAAAGCGCACCGGGATAACCCAGCTGGCGCCAGGCTTCATACACCACTACCGACACCGCGTTCGACAGGTTCATGCTGCGGCTGTCCGGCATCATCGGAATACGAATTTTCTGTTCAGCAGGCAGGGCATCCAGAATCGAGGCTGGCAGGCCGCGCGTTTCAGGGCCAAACATCAGATAGTCACCTGCCTGATAGCTCACGGCGCTATGTGCTGGCGTGCCTTTGGTAGTCAGGGCGAACATACGCTGCGGCTTTTCGGCATCGAGAAACGCAGCGTAATCGTGATGGCGAACCACGGCGGTAAATTCATGATAATCCAGCCCCGCGCGGCGCAGGCGTTTGTCGTCCCACGCAAAGCCCATCGGCTCAATGATATGCAGACGAAAGCCGGTGTTGGCACACAGGCGGATAATATTGCCGGTATTCGGTGGGATCTCTGGTTCGAATAAAACGATGTTAAGCATGCTGCCCCCTTAATTTCGGGGGCAGAATAGCATCCCCTCTCCCCTTTGGGGAGAGGGCCAGGGTGAGGGGAAGCTCCTTAAGCCGCGTCGCCCTGCGACAGCGGTGCCAGCGCGGCAGGCAGCTTGCGCAGCTCCTGCACCAGTGAATCCTGGCTGATTTCGCTAATCGACTTCGCGCCGGTCAGGGTCATCGCCACCTTCATCTCTTTCTCGATCAGGTTCAGCAGATTAGCGACCCCGGCCTGTCCGTGGGTTGCCAGCGCGTACAGGTACGCACGTCCCAGCAGCACGCTGTCTGCGCCCAGGGCGATCATACGCACTACGTCCAGCCCGTTGCGGATGCCGCTGTCGGCCAGAATCGCGATGTCCCCTTTCACTGCATCTGCGATGGCAGGCAGCGCGCGCGCAGAAGAGAGCACGCCGTCAAGCTGACGTCCGCCGTGGTTAGAGACGACGATCCCGTCCGCGCCGAAGCGCACCGCATCGCGGGCATCTTCCGGATCGAGGATCCCCTTGATCACCATCGGCCCATCCCAGAATTCGCGGATCCACTCCAGGTCTTTCCACGAGATGGACGGATCGAAGTTGTTCGCCAGCCAGCCGATGTAATCTTCAAGCCCGGTCGGTTTGCCGAGATAGGCAGAAATGTTGCCCAGATCGTGCGGACGACCGTTTACGCCGACGTCCCACGCCCACTGCGGGTGAGTAACCGCCTGCCAGTAGCGGCGCAGGGCGGCATTCGGGCCGCTCATGCCGGAGTGCGCATCACGATAGCGCGCGCCCGGCGTTGGCATATCCACGGTAAAGACCAGCGTCGAGCAGCCCGCCGCTTTGGCGCGCTCAAGGGCGTTACGCATAAAGCCGCGATCGCGCAGGACGTATAGCTGGAACCACATCGGGCGCTTGATGGTCGGGGCGACCTCCTCAATTGGGCAGACGGACACGGTAGAAAGCGTAAACGGAATGCCTTTGGCGTCCGCCGCCGCCGCCGCCTGGACTTCACCACGGCGGGCATACATGCCGCATAGGCCGACGGGTGCAAGCGCCACCGGCATGGAGAGCGTCTCATTGAACAGCTTTGTTTCAAGGCTTAGGTCAGACATATTCTTCAGCACGCGCTGGCGCAGGGCGACATCCGACAGATCTTCCACGTTGCGGCGCAGGGTATGTTCGGCATAGGCCCCGCCGTCAATATAGTGGAACAGGAACGGCGGCAAAATGCGCTGCGCCGCGGCGCGATAGTCACTGGCTGCTGAAATAATCATGCTTTGTTCTCCCTGGAAATATCACTCTCGCCGGGCAAGCGGGTAATGCGCGCCTGTCGGGCCTGATCTTCATCAAATCGTTTAATGGTGGTGTGCACGAAGCCGAGATGCGCCATCATCGCCTTGCGCGCGGCTTCGGCATCTCCGGCCAGAATGGCGTTGAGCACCGCCTCGTGCTGTTCGGTTAGCTGGGCGAAAACCGGCGGAACCAGATACATGCGCTGTCGGCTCTGCTTCACGGAGGATTGCAGCAGGTCGAAGAACCCGCGCATGGTTTGAAGGAGCACCACGTTGTGCGACGCTTCGGCAATCGCCAGGTGAAAACGCACGTCCGCCTGAGAGGCGATGTCCGGGTCGCTGCTCTGCGTGGCTTCAAAACACGCTTTGAGCTTCTCTTTGTCGGCCTCGGTTGCCCGCATCGCCGCGTGCCAGGCGGTGCTGGTTTCGATGGCGTGGCGCGCTTCAAGAATGTCGAAGCTGTAGTCCGGGTCGTTTTCCATCAGCGTTTTCAGCGGCTGGACGATATTTTGCTCGGACCAGTCGTCATGCTGCCAGCGCACGAAAGTACCGCCGCCGCGACGGCTCAGCAGCACTCCTTCGCTGACCAGCGTCGCCAGCGCTTCGCGCAGTGAATTACGCGACACGCCAAGCAGGGCGGCAAGCTGGCGTTCGGCGGGCAATTTCATGCCCGCCTCCAGCTGTTGTTCTTCAATCAGCGCCCGCACGCGAGTGGCAATCTCGTCGGACAGGCGTCTGGGCATCACTATCATGGAATCATCCAGGTTAAGACATAGGCCTGCAGGGTGGTGATCACCCCCACCATGCAGGTGAATATCAGGCTGTGTTTAACGGTAAAGCGGAACAGGTCAGACTCTTTCCCCACCAGCCCTACCGCCGCACAGGCAATGGCGATGGACTGCGGAGAGATCATCTTCCCGGTCACGCCGCCGGTGGTGTTCGCCGCGACCAGCAGCACGTCCGACACGCCAATCTGCTGCGCCGCCGTCGCCTGCAGGGCGGCAAACAGGGCATTCGATGAGGTATCAGAACCGGTCAGGAATACCCCCAGCCAGCCGAGGAACGGCGAGAAGAAGGTAAACGCGTGCCCGGTATGCGCCAGCGCTAACGCCAGCGTCGACGACAGGCCGGAGTAGTTCGAGATAAACGCGAACGCCAGCACCATCCCGATGGAGTAGATCGGCAGCAACAGCTCTTTAATCGTCGCCGCAAAGGTCTGCACCGCGGCGGCAGGCTTCATGCGCAGCCACACCACGGAAAGGATAGCGGCAAACAGAATCGCCGTGCCGGTGGCGGAGAACCAGTCGAACTTGAACACCGCCGCATACGGCGTGGCGTCGTGTACGACCGGCGGCATACGGGCAACCATCTTGTCGAGGAACGGCACGGAAATGTTAACCACCATGTCGTAAAGCGCGCCGCCCGGAGCGAATAGCGCTTTAAATGGCGGAATGCTCCACAGCGTCACGGTGGCGGTCAGGAACAGGAACGGTGACCAGGCGCGGACGATTTGCCCGGCGGTATAGCCGGTGCGGGCGAGGGTCTGATCCACGTGCGACGCGCCCATATCGGCAAAGCGGAAGATGCGCACCGGCTGCCAGCGCTTCAGGAACAGCGTCAGACAGACCAGTGATACCAGAGATGAAATAATGTCCGGCAGTTCCGGGCCGAGGAAGTTTGAACTCAGGTACTGGGCAATCGCGAACGAACCGCCCGCCACCATCACCGCAGGCCACGTCTCCTTCACGCCGCGCCAGCCGTCCATAATCGCCATGATCCAGAACAGCACGATGATGGTCAGGAACGGCAGCTGGCGGCCCACCATCTGGCCGATCTCAAAGCTGTCCAGCCCGGTCACCTGTCCGGCCACCAGAATCGGGATCCCCATTGCGCCGAAGGCGACCGGCGCGGTGTTCACAATCAGGCACAGGCCAGCGGCATACAGCGGGTTAAAGCCCAGCCCGACCAGCAGCGCCGCGGTGATCGCCACCGGTGCGCCGAAACCTGCAGCTCCTTCCAGGAACGCCCCGAAGGAGAAGCCGACGATCAGCATCTGCAGGCGCTGGTCCGGCGTGATGGAGAGGATCGACGAGCGAATAATGTCGAACTGCCCGGTTTTTACCGAGATTTTATAGACGAAGACCGCGGCGATGATGATCCAGGCAATCGGCCACAGTCCGTAGAAGAAGCCGTATACGACAGAGGCCAGCGCGCGATCGACCGGCATTTTGTAGAAAAACAGCGCCACCATCAGCGCAATGGCAACGGTATACGTCGCGGCGAGGTAGCCCTTCAGCTTGAGCTTAATCAGCGCAAAGAAGAAGAACAGGATCGGAAGCGATGCGATCAGGCTCGATAGCCAGATATTTCCGGCCGGATCGTAGTTTTGTTGCCAGAGGCTCATGCAGGTCTCCTGGGGACCACACGGTCTGAATAGCGGGTGAGTCTGCGCTCATCTCTGCGTCACAGTCTGTGTAAAAGTGGTCCTGCCAATATTGTGATGTAGGGTTAATGACAACGAATGGTTAACCAAATGTTATGGGTGAGCAATGATTTTGTGAGTGCAAATAATGGAAATGTGAACCAGGAAAGGGTTGGTTGAGTGATTGGTTGGGCCAATTTTATTCGTCAGAAAAAAATGGCGATACCACAGGGATATCGCCATTGTCAGGATTAACGCTATTGTTGTTACCGTATTACCACTGAATACCCGCACCGATGGCCGCGGAGTAATCGCCCTGGCTGTTGCTGGTCCCCTGCAGCTTGTAGACCCAGCTACCGCTCTCACTGACCATTGAAACGCCCAGCGCAACGGCGGTTTCACCGTTATAGGTACTTCCCGCGAGAGAGGTCATGCTGGCGCCTGGCGCGTAAGCCTGAGGCAGGCCTGCCATGGCCATTGCAGAGGCAATACCCCCGCTCATTTTGTCTTCCACGTTGCGGATCTTGCTGTTCATTTCACCCATTTTCTGGTCGGTATAGGTGTTCGCCGATTCAACGCTTTGTTTTAGCTGCGTATAGTTAACGGCGTCGGTATTGTTCACCGCTGCCGATACGTTGCTAATCCGCGTGGTGCTGCCGTTTCCGTCACCCAGGTTGATTACGCTGTAGTCTACAGAGCCATCAGTATTGGTGTTGTAACGCACGGTACCTGCTTCGGAAGCTTTCAGCTGAGCCACGTTAACAGCATCAGTGGAATTTACCCCCGCCGAGACGTTGGTAATACGACGCTGTTGGCTTGAGGAACCGACAGATACCGTGTTTTCCTCATTCGCGATGGAACCCGACCCTAACGCCACGCTGTTGTTGGCTGACGCCGTGGACGATGCGCCAATCGCCACGCTTTCATCACCTGTTGCGATAGCAACATCGCCAGTTGAATTCACCGCCAGATAATCGGAACCGCCGGATACAGTAATATCACCCAGGGACGTTTCCAGCGTGGTTACGCGGTTATCCAGGCTGCTGTACTGGTTTACAAGGTTGGAGATATTCGTGGTGTTTTCTGCCACTTTGCTGTCGGTGACTTTAAGCTGAGCGACGTTAACTGCATCAGTGTCCGCAGAGCCAGCGGCAACGTTAGTGACCTGGCGCTGACCGGTTGAGCTGCCAACCGAGAATTCACCTACAGAAGTTTGCGCGTCGCTCAGGTTGTAAGCCGTGTATCCACTCTGAGCGCCCACGGTAGTCATCGAGTTGCTGCCCATCGCGATGCTGTCAGCGTAGCTTGCATGCGCGTTGGTCCCGATGGCGATACCATTTGTCGCTGTTTGGTCAACGATAGAACCCGTCCCCATACCTACACCCGCATCGCCGTTCACAACCGTTTTTGCACCCACTGCAATAGCGTCAGTGCCAACAGCCAGGGCATCTTCGAGCGTGGAGTTTGCATGGAAATATTTACTTGCTGTCGTGGCAACGGCGCCGACTGCATTTTGCAGCTGACGTACGGTTACAGCATCCTGCGATTCAGTACCATCGGCAACGTTGGTGATCTGGCGATAGCTTTCACCGTCTTTACCCAATGACAGCGCGCCCAGCAGAGTGCGATCGGTGGTGTCATGGCCCACTGTGATAGTGCCATCGCTGTTAGTTTGCGTCGCTTTACTTGAGGCGACGACGGTTCGATCGGCGATCGAGCCTGAGCCTAACGCAATACCGGTATCGATGCTGCTCGTGCTGTTTTGACCAAGAGCCAGGCTGCTCGCCCCAGACGCAACGGCGTTATATCCGATAGCTGTCGCACCGACACCCGACGCATGCGCATCGTCTTCGGTTAAGCCCGTATCGTTAGTGCGCACATACTTCACACCAGAGCCGTTATTCGTGATGTATGTCGTGCTGGTATCCCCGGCAATCTGGCTAATGGCCTCGCTGTTTTCCTCAACCAGCAGGTTGGTTGCATACAGCTGCGCACCATTAACCACATCGGAACTGTCCGCCGCCAGGTTGCCTGCGGCAACATTGGTGATCTTGCTGGTGGCAGAGGAGCCGTGAGCGGCGCTGAATGCACCGGCGGTTTCATCCCACAACAGCGCATTCTCGGTCAGGCCCGTAATAGAGGTAGTGATGTCAGTGACGTTGTTATTGAGGGTGGTGATATCAGTGGTGTTTTGGGCCACGTCCTGATTGGTAGCAAACAGCTGTGAGCCATTAACGGCATCAGTGCTGTCTGCGGCCAGAGCGCCTGCCGCGACGTTGGTGATCTTGTTAGTGGTAGTGGTGCCGTGCGCGGCACTGAATGCACTGGCAGCGTCGTTCCACAGCAGAGCATCTTCAGAAATGTCGGCCACAGAGGTATCTATGGAGACTAAAGCGTCACCAACGTTGTTATACGTGCCGTGGCTTAATACGTACTTAGGGGCATTTACCGTGCCGTTTACGTTTACGGATGCACCGCCGCCCAGGCGGGTGGCCACGGATGAGCTCAAGTTATAGAGCTGCGACCCGTTAACGGCATCGGTGCTGCTGGCGGTAATTACGCCTTTATCGACATAAGTGATTCTGCGTTGTGTATTCGCATTCCCTACTGAAACGGTATTATCCTCGGCTGCACTAGAACCATCACCGAGTGCAACGGAATTGAGGGCCGTAACTTCTGCATTTTTACCAAGTGCGATACTTTGATCGCCGCTGGCGGTTGCACCATTACCGATAGCAATAGAATCGACGGCGTTAGCATCCGCTTTGTGTCCCAGTGCGACGGCGTTATTTCCCGTTGATTTTGCGCCGTTACCCAAGGCGACGGAATCGGTGCCCGTTGCATTGGCTACTACGCCCAATGCCATTGAATAGCTACCGCTAGCCTTAGAAGATGCACCCACAGAAATGCTGCGGTCGCCAGATGAGCTAGCTTTAACACCCAGCGCCAGCGATGCGTCGCCGTCGGATTTACTGTAGGAGCCAATTGCGGTACTCCAGAGACCCATTGCGGAAGAGTAATAGCCCAGTGCTGCACTGGCACCATCACCGCTGGTATAGGTATTTGCCGTTACGCCCGTACCGATTGCAATCCAGCCGTTTCCTGCTGGATTACCCTCTTCGGTTACGCCTGTGCCCGTATCGTTCCCGGTATTGGCAAACACATTAACTGCTGACGCCAGGCTGCTCATGCCGATTAATGCGGACAAGACTAATTTTCTAGCGCCGGTTTTTTTTCCACGACTTTTTGCAGTCTCACTTGCTACTTTATATGTGCCAGTGGATGCATCCCAGATAACTTTAAAAATTTTGTTCAAAGTGATAGGTCCTTTTCATTAGTCTTTAAAATGTTGACGCTTTATTTTTTACTTTTTTTAACGTCAGATTTTGACGTTTTATTTGTGCCGAAAATGAGATTGTCCATATTAATACTCATTTTCAGATATTTAAGGTTGTTCGGTGATACGCCTTTCAATGTAAGGTCAATATCTTTCCATTGCCCAGGCAGTAACTCGATGCTTGAATCCATTTTTGTGCTAAATAAAAGCTGCTGCCAGCGAGTAAGCGCCTCTTTGTTTTTGGGCCTTTCGTTTCCCCATGCCATTTGGAAGGCAATGTTAGCAACAGGTACGCTTAAAAGATTAACTAGCGAAATATGAATGATGCTTCCATCGGTGGTCGGGGCGATTGAAATAATGCGGCCTGCCAGCCCAATCGAACCGTTATTCAAAACAAAAAAGCGGGTTTGGGTTGGATCGAGTTCTGTATAGGTTGAAGCCTTCTCTCTGGCATCAATATGGCCGACCGCTTTAGCAATAACTTTTTCATTATTCACAAGAATCTGTTGCTGTTTCTCAAGTTGCTCAATTCTTTTTAACTGGGCTTGCTGCTGCGCGCTGAATTCTGCGGCGTCAAATGTGTCGAGTTTTCTGTCGCAGCCGGATAGAATAAAAGGCAATGATATGATTAATGAATAATAAAGAGATTTAACGGCAAACATAGTTCTTCCTTAACGTTATGTCTTAACAAGAAGTTATCCTTTTCTTGTAATAAAAAATTGCAAAACGTGTCGAAGATTATCATTTGAAATCTTTAAATATAATTTAGTATTCCTAATTTCTGTGTTTAGTATTATTTATTCTGAGCGAATCATTCATGGTAAGAATGTTTGAGCGGGTGTAAAGGCGTGCGGGATAGTATTTCAGCGAGTAAGAGGGGGGGATTAAATTAAAGCAGTTATCTGATTGAACAGATAACTGCCTGAGATACTGTAAACAGCAAATCTTAGAATTCAGTTCTGGCGAAGCCGGTCATCTCTTTCAGGCCCATTTCGCGGCCAAGCTCGGTCATCGGGTGTACCACCACCAAACCACGGACGCTTTTCTTCAGCTTGCCCATGTCGGCCTGCTCTTTTTTGGTGATCGCACGACGGTGCGGCATGTTCATCAGCTTCTGCGCTTCTTTGCTCAGCTTCTGGCCTTTCACTTCGCGCAGGCGCTCGATCTCCGCTTCCAGCGTGGCGGCTTCCTTCTCTAGCTCGGCGTACTTCTCGGCGGAATCGACCAGGGAGAGGCCAGCCATCTGGTGGCGGATCAGATCCAGACGGTCGCTCAGGCGTTTAATTTCGTTCTTTTCGACTTCTTTCATGACAAATGACTCTAAAAACGGGGGATTTACAGGGAAGGATACACCAATGTGCGCAGGCTTACTTCTGAAACGCTTTTTTTAAGCTGATTCGGGAAATCAGCTCAGTCAGGGAAAGGACCATTGTGGAACGGACAACCTGTTGATAACGCAGCTTTTGCATCGCGTACAGCTCAGGATCGCTGTTATCAAAATGGGGGGCAGGGGGCAGTGCGGTCACGCAGTGCAGCTCGCCGAAGGGCCCCAGAATCTCATCATCGGTAAAGCTGTATTCGTTACCGTCATGATTTAACTCTTCGCGCAGCGCCATCAGCAGTTCAGCGTCTTCATATTCCGGCCTGCTCAGCACGCCAAGACCGTAAATCAGCTTCAGGCGTACCGACAAATCGCCCAGCGGTCCGTCTCCGTCCAGTAACGGTTCTACAGCATATTTTACCGCGTAGTCGTCTTTGCGGAACACCTGAAGCACCAGAATGTTCACCGCCTCGGTCAGTAGTTCGACGGCGGCAATCAGGAAGCTTCGTACGGTTTTGCCAGCATTCAGACGCTCAAGCACACGATTTTCATAGGCCTGGGTTTGTTCCATTATTGCCTGCATATCTGACAATCTGTTGTTTGGGCGCAGGCTTACCTGCGCCGCATTCTGCATCATTTGGTTGCGTTATACGCGTCAACCGCCTCCACAACCACGTCGCTGTTGGCGTCCAGACCGGAAATCTGCGCCAGCGCAGCCTGCGCGCCTTTGTCATCAATCAGCTGAGCCAGCTCAATCGCCTGCGGGTCCTGCTCGCTGCGGTAGTGCATCGCGGCGGCAATCCCTTTCACCAGGTTGGCGTGCGGCAGGCCGTATTCCAGCGTGCCGAGCAGCGGCTTAATCAGGCGATCGCCTGCACTCAGCTTGCGCAGCGGCTGACGGCCCACGCGCTCAACGTCATCTTTGAGATACGGATTTTCAAAACGACCGAGGATTTTCTGGATATATGCTGCGTGTTTTTCAGCATCAAAACCGTAGCGTTTGATCAGCACCGCGCCGCTCTCTTCCATTGCACCTTTTACCACAGCGCGAATGTTCTCATCGAGAATCGCGTCACGGATGGTCTGATGACCGGCCAATTTTCCGAGGTACGCGGTTATAGCATGCCCGGTGTTCAGCGTGAAGAGTTTACGTTCGACAAATGCCATCAGGTTATCGGTTAACTCCATGCCCGGGATGGTCGGCAGCGCGCCTTTAAACTGGGTTTTATCAACGATCCACTCGCTGAACGTTTCCACGGTGACTTCCAGCGGATCGTTGGTGGCGGATTCTGATGGCGGAACGATACGGTCAACGGCGGAATCAACAAAGCCAACGTGGGCTTCAACCCAGGTCTTGTCTTCATCCGCAACGGCGGCGAGAACGTGCCCTTTCAGCTGCGTGGTGCCGCGCACCATGTTTTCACAGGCGATGATGTTCAGCGGGGCGTCGTTACCCTGTGCTTTACGTTTTGCCAGGCCTTTAGCGACCGCAGGGGCGATGCGCTCAAGCACCACCGGGCCTACCGCCGTGGTGACCAGGTCAACGCTGGCGATCAGATCGATAACATCGTCGCCGATGCTGCTCACCGCATTCACGCCCGATACCGTTTCAACCTGCTCGTTTTCGCCCACCACGTGGACCTGATAGCTATGACGGGCATTCAGGGCATCCAGGACGACCTGATTCACATCGGCGAATGTCAGCGTAATGCCCGCGTCTGCCAGCAGTTTGCCGATAAAGCCACGACCGATATTACCTGCGCCAAAATGTAATGCTTTCATAGTATTAACCTTCCTAATGTTTTTACCCGAGAGGGCTGGGGTGAGGAACCGCATAACTTTCCCCTCACCCTAGCCCTCTCCCCAAAGGGGAGAGGGGATAGACCGGAACTTACTTGTTCAGCAGTGCCAGAACTTCTTCTACGCTGGTGGTGTTGGCCAGACGCTCAATGACGGTGTCGTCATCCAGGGCGTTGGTCAGGCTGGTAATCACCTGAATGTGCTCGTTGTTGCGAGCGGCGATACCGATCACCAGACGGGCAATATCGTCTTCTTCTTCGCCGAAGCGCACGCCCTGCGGATACTGACAGAACACCACACCGGTTTTCAGCACGCGGTCTTTCGCTTCAACCGTACCGTGCGGAACCGCGATGGATTCACCCAGATAGGTCGGGGTCAGCTTCTCACGTTCCAGCATCGCATCAACGTACTCTGGCTGAACGTAGCCGCCTTTCACCAGCTGCTCGCCGGCAAAGCGAATCGCCTCTTCTTTGGTGCTCGCGGTACGGCCGAGGAAGATGTTTTCCGCGCCCAGCCTGAACAGGTGAGCGTTGCTCTCGTCAAAGCTGTCCTGCAGGCTGCTGCGCACTTTCACTTCGTTGTCTTCGTGACGCTGCGCCGCGACCAGACGCTCGGTCAGGCTGGTGTACAGGCCGCTGTCGAGGAAGTTGGTCAGGGAAATGTGCTGCGCCTGCGGTACCTGACGCATGGCGCGTTCGGTCAGATCGCGGTGCGTGATCACCAGGTCAACGTCCGGCGGCAGGCTGTTAATCGCGCTGTTGGTCACAGAGATGTTGGTCAGGCCCGCATCCTGCACTTTCTTACGCAGTACGCCTGCACCCATTGCGCTGGAGCCCATACCGGCGTCGCAGGCAACGATGATTTTACGCACGTGGCTCAGGTCGTTAGAGACATCGCCAGCCGCCAGCGGGGTTGCGCCTTTGGATTCCGCTTTCATGTCGTGCATACGGCGGGTCGCCGCTTCAATATCGTCTTCTTCTTTCACTTTGCTGGTTTTCAGCAGGATGGCAGAGACAACGAAGGAGACCGCCATTGCCGCGCAAATTGCCGCGATGTTAGCGAAGTAAGCGCCTTTCGGGGTCATCGCCAGTACCGCCAGGATGGAACCCGGGGAAGCTGGAGAAACCAGACCACCGCCCAGCACGCTCAGGGTGAACACGCCGGTCATACCGCCGAGGATTACGGCCAGGATCAGACGTGGGTTCATCAGCACGTACGGGAAGTAAATTTCGTGGATACCGCCCAGGAAGTGGATGATTGCCGCGCCGCCCGCAGACTGCTTCGCGCTGCCGCGACCGAAGAACATGTACGCCAGCAGTACGCCCATACCCGGACCCGGGTTCGCTTCAATCAGGAAGAAGATGGACTTGCCGAGATCGTGAGACTGCTGAATACCCAGCGGTGAGAAGATACCGTGGTTGATGGCGTTGTTGAGGAACAGGATTTTCGCCGGTTCAACAAAGATAGACGCCAGCGGCAGCATGTCGTGCGCCACCATGAAGTTAACGCCCGCCGCCAGAATTTTGGACAGGACTTCAACCGCAGGGCCAATGCCGAGGAACGCCAGAATCGCGAGGATCATCCCGATGATGCCCGCGGAGAAGTTGTTCACCAGCATTTCGAAGCCGGACTTGATCTTGCCATCAACCCAGACGTCGAATTTCTTAATCGCCCAGCCGCCCAGAGGACCGGCAATCATGGCGCCGAGGAACATCGGCATATCCGCACCGACGATCACGCCCATGGTGGTGATAGCACCCACCACGCCGCCGCGGTCACCGCCAACCAGACGGCCACCGGTGTAACCGATGAGCAGCGGCAGCAGATAGGTAATCATTGGGCCAACAAGTTTCGCCAGCGTTTCGTTAGGCAACCACCCTGTCGGAATGAACAATGCGGTGATGATACCCCACGCGATAAACGCGCCGATATTTGGCATCACCATGTTGCTGAGAAAACGACCAAAGCTTTGAACTTTGATCTTGAAATCGGATGACATAAAACACCCCTTCTTATGTTTACGCTTAGGCTTGCGGCCCGAGGTTTATCGTTAATGTGCGGCGGCAGAGGTAGCCGGGCCCTGTTCTGATGCTGTGAAATCTGGCACTGAATCGTTCAACTGTCCAGACGGCGAAAATTTATGTGATCGCAGTCACGTAAATGTAGGGGGTAGAGAGATTATTGAAGTGATCTGCATCACAAAAACACGGTACAAAATAAATGCAACGGCCAGAAAAGCAGCAAAACCGCCCCTGTTTTGTGATCTTCATCACGTCAGCTTGTCGTGGGTTTGTTTCTGGAATGTGACTGAATTCACAAAATATTTTTATGCGGATTTGTCTGGGTGCATTTGGCGAAAAAGTTAAAGCTGGATTACGCTCATAATGTAAGGTTAAGTAGATTATTATTCAGGATATATTTTGACACGTTTATAAACTTGCGTGGAGATATTATAAAAAACCATACTCCCCGGCTCTGAAATAATAAATACAGGCTCTGTATTTAAAAATAAATTAATTAGATTGCATATCATTTTATTAATTTAATGAGTTGACGTTGTTAAAGTGAGGAGAATATGTTTCTCAACTATTTCGCGCTGGGCGTATTAATTTTTGTATTCCTGGTTCTGTTTTACGGAATCATCGCTATTCATGACATTCCCTATAATATGGCCAAAAAGCGTAACCATCCGCATGCCGATGCGATTCATACGGCGGGCTGGATCAGCCTGTTCACGCTCCATGCTATTTGGCCGTTCCTGTGGATTTGGGCCACGCTGTACCGGGAAGACCGCGGTTGGGGTATGCAGAATCATATCGCCACGCCTGATGAGGTTCCCGGCATGGATGCCCTGACCAAACGCGTGGCAGAGTTAGAGCAAAAGCTCGCCGCGGCACAGCCCGCTGCTGATAAGAAAACGCTGGAGCACTGATCGTGGATCTGTTAATTATTCTGACCTATGTGGCCTTCGCGTGGGCTATCTTTAAAATATTCCGCATTCCGGTCAATCAATGGACGCTTGCCACCGCAACGTTGGGCGGCGTCTTTATTGTTGCGGGCCTCATTCTGTTAATGAACTATAACCATCCGTATACCTTTACGGCGCAAAAAGCGGTTATTTCTATTCCGATTACGCCGCAGGTAACGGGGATCGTCACGGAAGTGACCGATAAAAATAATCAGCTCATTAAAAAAGGCGAGGTGTTATTTAAACTCGATCCGGGCCGCTACCAGGCACGCGTCGACAGGCTGAAGGCTGACCTGGTAACCGCCACGCACAATATCGATAACCTGAAAGCGCAGCTTTCGGAAGCGGTCGCCAACACCACCCGCGTGTCCGCCGAACGCGACCGTCTGTTTAAAGACTATCAGCGCTATCTGAAAGGCAGCCAGGCGAAGGTTAACCCGTTCTCTGAGAGCGATATCGATAACGCCCGTCAGAACTATCTCGCGCAGGATGCGATGGTGAAAGGCTCCGTTGCAGAACAGACGCAGATACAAAGCCAGTTGGACAGCATGGTCAATGGCGAGCAGTCGCAGATTGCGTCCCTGCGCGCCCAGCTAGCCGAAGCAACCTATAACCTCGATCAGACCGTGGTGCGTGCCCCAAGCAACGGCTATATCACCCAGGTGCTAATCCGTCCGGGAACCTACGCCGCCGCGCTGCCGCTGCGCCCGGTGATGGTGTTTATTCCTGAACAGAAACGTCAGATCGTGGCGCAGTTCCGGCAGAACTCGCTGCTGCGCCTGAAGCCGGGCGATGAGGCGGAAGTGGTGTTTAACGCGCTGCCGGGCCAGGTCTTCTCCGGCAAACTCACCAGCGTCCTGCCGGTGGTGCCCGGAGGATCATATCAGGCGCAGGGCGCATTGCAGGCGCTGACCGTTGTGCCGGGTACCGACGGCGTGCAGGCGCTCATCGAGCTGGAGCCAAACGCGGATGTCGATGCTCTGCCGGACGGCATTTATGCCCAGGTGGCGGTCTATTCTGACCACTTCGCCCACGTTTCGGTGATGCGTAAGGTCCTGTTACGCATGACCAGCTGGATGCACTACCTCTACCTGGATCATTAATCTCCCCGACGGAGGCAGGAATGCGATACGCATACCTGCCTTTTTTTTCGCCTTGATCCATACTGATTTCTTTATGGATATTCAGGATCAGGCAATGAAACTCATCGGCAGCTACACCAGTCCCTTCGTGCGTAAAATTTCGATTCTCCTGCTGGAGAAAGGGATTGAGTTTGAATTCATAAATGAACAGCCCTACAACGCCGAAAACGGCGTGGCGCAGTACAACCCGCTGGGGAAAGTCCCTGCGCTGGTGACGGACGAAGGCGAATGCTGGTTTGATTCCCCCATTATTGCCGACTACATCGAGCTGCTCGGCGTAGCGCCGCGGATGCTGCCCGCCGACCCTAAGGCTGCGCTGGCGATAAAGCAAATTGAAGCGCTGGCCGATGGCATTATGGATGCGGGGCTGGCCTCCGTACGCGAGCAGGCAAGACCTGCCGTGCAGCAGTCAGAAACCGAGCTGCTGCGCCAGCGTGAAAAAATCAGCCGCAGCCTGGACATGTGCGAGCAGCTCATTCGGGACGGTAAAATTAAGAATGAGGAGGTAAACCTGGCGACGATTGCCATCGCCTGCGCGATTGGCTATCTCAACTTCCGCCGCGTGTCCCCCGGCTGGTGCGTGGAGCGCCCGCAGCTGGTGAAGCTGGCGGAAACCCTCTTCCAGCGCGAAAGCTTTGCCCAGACCGAACCGCCAAAGGCTTGATGCGGGATATAACACTTCGCGGCGGGAGGCGGTACAATCCCACCACATGTTAACTCCCTCTCCCGTCGGGAGGGGGGAAGATATTCACTCGCCAGGCGCTTTCATGACAACTCATCACTCCCTCTATACCCAAATTCCCGCGACCGATCGTTTGCTTCGTGAGCCTCGCGTTCACGCTGCCCTGGCGCTGTTCGGCCATACCGCGACGGTCGAGATGCTACGCCAGCTTCAGGACGAAGCCCGGCGCCATATTCAGGCGGAGAATGCGTTGCCCGCCTGGTGCGAAGCGTGGGAGCGGGAAGTTGAGCTGAGGCTGGCTGAGAATGCGCAAAGCGCGCTGCGCCCGGTGATTAACCTGACGGGAACGGTTCTGCACACCAACCTCGGGCGTGCGCAACAGGCCGACGAGGCGGTGGCGGCGGTCACGCAGGCCATGCGCTCCCCGGTCACGCTGGAGTACGATCTGGACGGAGCAGGGCGCGGCCACCGCGACCGCGCGCTGGCGGATCTCCTCTGCAGGATCACCGGGGCGGAAGATGCTTGTATCGTGAATAACAACGCGGCGGCGGTGCTATTGATGCTGGCCGCCACGGCGAGCGGCAAAGAGGTGGTGGTGTCGCGCGGCGAGCTGGTGGAGATAGGCGGGGCGTTTCGCATTCCTGACGTCATGCGCCAGGCCGGCTGTGCGCTGCACGAGGTCGGCACCACAAACCGCACGCATGCGAAAGATTATCGCGCGGCGGTAAATGAAAATACCGCGCTGCTGATGAAGGTGCATACCAGTAATTATCATATTGAAGGTTTTACCAAAACGGTCGACGAGGCGGAGCTGGCCGCAATAGGTCACGAGCTGAATATTCCGGTGATTGCCGATCTTGGCAGCGGTTCGCTGGTGGACTTGAGCCAGTACGGGCTGCCAAAAGAGCCTATGGTGCAGGAGATGATTGCGGCGGGCGTAAGCCTGGTCAGCTTCTCCGGCGACAAGCTGCTGGGCGGGCCGCAGGCGGGGATCATCGTCGGCAAGCGCGAGCTGATAGCGCAACTGCAGCAGCACCCGCTGAAGCGCGCCCTGCGTGCCGATAAAATGACGCTGGCCGCGCTGGACGCCACGCTGCGGCTTTATCTCCACCCGGAGAAGCTGGCCGAGCGCCTGCCAACGCTGCGTATGTTGTCCCGCGATGCGGCTTCGATTCGCGCGCAGGGGGAGTTATTGTTGCCCGAGATCGCGCCGCACTATGCTGATTTTGATGTGCGCCTCGAATCCTGCCAGTCGCAAATCGGCAGCGGGTCGCTGCCGGTAGACAGGCTGCCGAGCGAAGCTCTGACGTTCACGCCGCGCGACGGGCGCGGCAGCCAGCTTGAGGCGCTGTCGGCGCGCTGGCGAGCCTTGCCGACGGCGATTATCGGGCGAATTTACGATGGCCGAATGTGGCTGGATCTACGCTGTCTTGAAGATGAAGCGCGTTTTCTGGAGATGTTGTTGAAATGATTATTGCCACCGCCGGTCACGTCGACCACGGAAAAACCACCTTGCTGCAGGCAATCACCGGCGTAAACGCCGATCGTCTGCCGGAAGAGAAAAAGCGCGGTATGACCATCGATCTGGGCTATGCCTACTGGCCACAGCCGGATGGCCGCGTGCTGGGATTTATTGACGTGCCCGGCCACGAAAAGTTTCTTTCTAACATGCTGGCGGGCGTCGGGGGTATTGACCATGCCCTGCTGGTGGTGGCCTGCGACGACGGCGTGATGACGCAAACGCGCGAGCATCTGGCGATCCTGCAGCTTACGGGCAACCCGCAGCTGACCGTTGCGCTAACAAAAGCCGACCGCGTAGATGACGCCCGTATTGAGGAGGTACGCGATCGGGTGCAGGCGACGCTGCGCGAGTTTGGTTTTTCGGATGCTTCACTGTTTGTCACGGTGGCGACAGAAGGACGCGGTATTGACGAACTTCGCGACCATTTGCAGCAGTTGCCCTCTCGCGAGCACGCCGATCACCATCGTTTCCGCCTGGCTATCGACCGCGCGTTTACCGTAAAGGGCGCAGGCCTGGTGGTGACGGGAACGGCCCTGAGCGGCGAAGTGAAGGTAGGCGACACGCTGTGGCTCACGGGCGTTAACAAGCCCATGCGCGTGCGCGGACTGCATGCCCAGAATCAGCCAACGGAGAGGGCGTATGCCGGGCAGCGTATTGCGCTGAATATCGCCGGTGATGCAGAAAAAGAGCAGCTTAATCGGGGAGACTGGCTGCTTGCTGATGCACCACCTGAACCGTCCGAGCGGGTGATTGTTGCCCTGCAGGCCCATACTCCGCTCACGCAGTGGCAGCCGCTGCATATTCACCATGCGGCCAGCCATATTACCGGGCGCGTATCGCTGCTGGAGAACGACCTCGCTGAGCTGGTGTTCGATTCCCCGCTCTGGCTAGCGGATAACGATCGTCTGGTGCTGCGCGACATCTCGGCGCGGGAAACGCTGGCAGGCGCGCGCGTGGTGACGCTCAATCCGCCGCGTCGCGGCAAGCGTAAGCCAGAGTATCTTCAGTGGCTGGCGACGCTGGCGCAGGCCAGCGATGATAAATCCGCATTGCTGGTCCATCTCGAACGGGGCGCAGTCAACCTTGCCGATTTTGCATGGGCCCGCCAGCTGAGCGGAGAGGGTTTGCGCCTGTTGACCCAGGAGCCCGGCTTTATCCAGTCCGGTTACAGCCTGCTGAATGCGCCCGTTGCGGCGCGCTGGCAGCGTAAAATCCTCACCACGCTTGCGACCTATCATGAGCAGCATCAGGATGAACCCGGCCCCGGTCGTGAACGTCTGCGGCGCATGGCGCTGCCGATGGAAGACGATGCGCTGGTACTGCTGCTGATTGAAAACATGCGCGAAAGCGGCGAGATCGCCAGCCATCACGGCTGGCTGCATCTGCCGGATCACAAGGCGGGCTTTACCACAGAGCAGGAAGCAGCCTGGCTAAAAGCGGCTCCTCTGTTCGGCGATGAGCCGTGGTGGGTTCGCGATCTCGCCCGCGAAACGAATACCGACGAGCAGATAATGCGTCAGGTGTTACGCCACGCGGCGCAGCAGGGGCTAATAGTGGCGATCGTGAAAGATCGTTATTACCGTAACGATCGGATTGTGGCGTTTGCCAACATGATCCGCGAGCTTGACCGGGCGCGGGGATCGACCTGTGCGGCGGACTTCCGCGACCGGCTTAACGTGGGGCGCAAGCTGGCCATCCAGATCCTGGAGTATTTCAACCGCATTGGGTTTACGCGCCGTCGCGGCAATGACCATGTGCTTCGCGACGCGCAGCTGTTCCCCTAAGCGTTCTGCTTCGCCAGCCAGACCGCGCCCAGCCGTCCCGCCTGGTTACCGAGTTCGCAGGGCAGAATGGGCACCTTGAGCGCTTCCCACTCTTCGAACCGCTGCAAATACTTATCGAGCAGGAGGTAAATTTTCTCCTGCTCGCTAATTCCGCCGCCAATCAGCACCACCTGTGGGTCAAACATGGAGATCACGCTGTAAACGCCGCGGGACAAAAAATGCGCCCACTCTTCAATGGCTTCGTGCAGATGGACGTCGCTCTCCATGCGCTTGAACAGCTCCTCGCCGTGGGGCATTTCATCTTCAGAAAGCCGCAGCGCGCGGCTGCAGGCCTTCATCAGGCCGCTGGCAGACGCCACCTCGTGCATGCACTCGCCGTTATTGCCGACCGGAAGCACGCCAAACTCTCCCGCCCGATAGTGTGAGCCGCGATAGAGATCGCCTTCCATCACAATTCCCCCGCCGATGCCGGTTCCTATCGTGATGCACACGAAATGCGCGTAGTCCTTGCCCGCGCCCTGCCAGCGTTCACCCAGCGCCGCGCAGTTGGCGTCGTTTTCAATGGTGACAGGGAGATCGGTCAGGCCAGCAAAGAGTTCGCACAGGTTTTCGCCGTCAAGGTAGTCGAGCGCCCCCGCTTTTGCCGCTTCGCCGGTATGGTGATTGATGTGGCCGGGAAAGCTCACGCCGATGCCAGCGATGTCATGTTCCTTTTGATAGGCGGCAACCACCGCTTTCCACTTCTTTTTGAAGGCGTTTTCATCTTCGGGCGTATCGTATTCATCAGACACAATTTCCCTGCCGTTCTCATCAATCACGCCGTGTTTAATGTGCGTTCCACCTACGTCAAAGCCGATAAACAGCTGCATCGCGTCGTTCCTCGTGAGCCCTTGAACTGTTAAGTATGGCTCAGCGGCGGAAACGAAACGTAAAGTACGGTAATCCGTGATACGGCTCGTAAACCCGTCACCCGCTGGCGAGAAAATCGCCAGCCGCAGCTACCCTTGTTGTACACCAACAGCAAGGAGACGGACATGACGAACAATCCTCCCTCATCGCGCGTTCAGCCCGGCGAGTATGGTTTTCCCCTCAAGCTGAAGCCCCGTTATGACAACTTTATCGGCGGCGACTGGGTCGCTCCCGTCGACGGCGAATACTATTCCAATCTAACGCCCGTCACCGGCCAGCCGCTGTGTGAAATAGCCAGTTCGGGCAGGCGCGATATCGATCTGGCCCTGGACGCGGCGCACAGCGCCAAAGATAAATGGGGGCAAACCTCCGTTCAGGACAGAGCCGCCATCTTGTTCAAAATTGCCGATCGGATGGAGCAGAACCTCGAGCTGCTGGCAACGGCGGAGACCTGGGATAACGGCAAACCGATCCGTGAAACCATGGCGGCGGATGTGCCGCTGGCGATTGACCACTTTCGTTATTTTGCCTCCTCCATTCGTGCTCAGGAGGGGGGGATCAGTGAAGTCGATAAAGATACCGTGGCGTATCACTTCCACGAGCCGCTGGGCGTGGTGGGACAAATTATTCCGTGGAACTTCCCGCTGCTGATGGCGAGCTGGAAAATGGCCCCCGCCCTGGCGGCAGGCAACTGCGTGGTACTCAAACCTGCGCGCTTAACGCCGCTTTCCGTGCTGCTGTTAATGGAGGTGATTGGCGATCTGCTGCCTCCGGGCGTTATCAACGTGGTCAACGGTGCGGGCGGCGAAATCGGGGAATATCTGGCGACCTCAAAGCGTATCGCCAAAGTCGCGTTTACCGGATCGACGGAAGTGGGGCAGCAGATCATGCAGTATGCGACCCAGAACATCATTCCGGTGACGCTGGAGCTGGGCGGCAAATCCCCGAACATCTTCTTTGCTGACGTGATGGATGAAGAGGACGCCTTCTTCGATAAAGCGCTGGAAGGGTTTGCGCTCTTTGCGTTCAACCAGGGCGAAGTCTGCACCTGCCCAAGCCGCGCGCTGGTGCAGGAGTCCATTTATGAGCGCTTCATGGAGCGGGCGATCCGCCGCGTGGAGTCGATCCGCAGCGGTAACCCACTCGATAACGTCACGCAGATGGGCGCGCAGGTGTCGCATGGACAGCTGGAAACCATCCTCAACTACATTGATATTGGCAAAAAAGAGGGGGCCGATGTCCTGACCGGCGGTAGACGCAAGATGCTGGGCGGCGATCTGCAGGAAGGATATTACCTTGAGCCGACGATCCTGTCCGGTAAAAACAACATGCGCGTTTTCCAGGAGGAGATTTTCGGACCGGTGCTGGCCGTGACGACCTTCAAAACGATGGAGGAGGCGCTGGAAATTGCCAACGACACGCAGTACGGCCTGGGGGCGGGCGTCTGGAGCCGTAACGGTAATCTGGCTTATAAGATGGGCCGGGGCATTCAGGCCGGGCGCGTATGGACCAACTGCTACCACGCCTATCCGGCACATGCCGCGTTCGGCGGCTACAAACAGTCGGGCATTGGGCGTGAAACCCATAAGATGATGCTGGAGCACTACCAGCAGACAAAATGCCTGCTGGTAAGCTATTCCGATAAACCACTGGGGCTGTTTTAATCGTCCTGCTCAGGTCGTCCGTGGACGGCCTGAGCAATCTTATGCCGCAGGTGGTTTAATATGCCATCCAGCACATACTGTACGCGCCAGGGTTGATATTCCCGCTTGCGGAAAATGGCGGTGAGATCGATCCACCACTCTTCCTGATGCGGGAAGCAGGGAACCAGTGCGCCGTGGGTTAACTCTTTTTTCAGACTCTCTTTCGGCGCGAATACAATGCCAAGATTATTTCTTGCCAGTTCCAGCGCCGTTTGCGTGTTGTCGCAGATATAATTTCCCGTCACTTTGTAATCGCAAATATCCTCGCTGCCGTGAGCGCGAAAACGCCAGATGTTGGCATCGTCCACCAGCATCGAGTCTATTAATATACACGAGTGGTTGATGAGATCGTCAGGGCCACTGATGGGATGTAAATTTAAATAATCTTTGGTTGCAAATGCCGTGACGGAATATTGTGTTAATACGCTCGCCACTAAATTTTCATCTTTGGGCTGGGCGTAGGTAATTAAAATATCGCAGTCCTCAGGAAATGAGACGCCTTCAGAGAATTCATTGCGATCGAGGTTGTACGTTTTGAGCGAGAGGCGAATATCGCCGATCTCTTTAATTTTATGGATAACATGGCGTGCGAGGTATGTGACTATGCCGGTCGGCGCATAAATTGTCACTTTCCCACGCTTTTCATGCTTATAATCAGCAATGAAATTAATGAGTTGGGTGTTTTTATCCAGCGTGGCGTCAATATAGGGGAGTAAGGCCTCCCCAAACTGAGTGAGCGCCAGCTGGCGGGTGGTTCGTTCGAAAACCTTGAGCCCAACGCGCGTTTCAAAATCAGACAGATACTTGCTCACGTTGGCCTGCGCCATTCCTAACAGTGCGGCGGCGTCACCAATGCTGTGCGTTGCCGCAATGACGGAAATAATTTTTAGCTCACGCGGTTTTAATTGCAGGTTAGCCATCATGCGCACCCATCTATATGATTTCTTATATAGTATTATATAAACGGTATCGTTGCATGGGTAAATTTGTAACCATTATTATGCGCCACGCGAGTTGGGCGTTTAAATGGATTGCAAAGAATGACTGTTAAAAATAATTTACTGATTGCTGCCGCGTTATTCGTAACGTCATCTGCAATGGCGGGTGATTTATCACTTGGGGCGGGTGCGGTATTTAATGAATCGCCTTATAAGGGGTATAACGAAAATACCACCGCCGTACCTTTAGTGAGCTACGAAGGCGATCGTTTTTACGTCCGTCAGACCACCGGGGGATGGATCCTGTGGAAAGACAGCAAGAATGAAATCAGCCTGACCGCATCCTGGATGCCGCTGAGTTTCGATCCCGACGACAACGACGACCGTCAGATGAAACATCTTGATGAGCGTAAGGCCTCGGCGTTCCTCGGCGGCGCGTACTACCGCCATGAAAGCTGGGGGAGCCTTAAATTTGCCGTCTCCGGCGATGCAATGGACGAAAGCGGCGGCGTGGTGGGTGAGATCTCTTACTTCCATCCCATCCGCATGGATCGCCTGACGCTGATCCCTTCCTTGGGCGTTTTCTACAGCGACGAAAGCTACAACGACTACTACTACGGCGTCTCCGGCAGCGAGTCGCGTCGTTCGGGTCTTGATGAATACGCCGCAGGCGACAGCTGGACGCCGTACGTCGGCCTGGCCGCGAAATATCAGCTGACGCAGAACCTGTTCCTGAATGCGAGCGCGGTGTATACCGCGCTGCCTGACGACGTGAAGAACAGCCCGATGATTGACCGCGACGACAGCTTCGCGCTGATGACAGGCATTACCTGGCGTTTCTGATTGCCCAAAGCCGGGTGGCGGCTCCGCCTTACCCGGCCTACGTAGGGCACATCGTAGGCCCGGTAAGCGCAGCGCCGTTAATTATGCCTCATCCACCCAGATGCGCATTTCCCCTTCGCCCCGATTCGCCCAGCTAAACCACGGAATAAAGGTCAGGGTCCGGGGCTGTCGTTGAACGGGCGAGCGGTCGTACTGCCACAGCGCATCCGTCTCCTTCACGTGACACCCCATCCCCTCTGTCTGGATCAGCATCTTATGCGCGAAAATCCCTTTCCCTTCAAAGACCCGAAATTCGCCGTCAGCGGGCAGGGAGAGGTTATGCAGATCCGCACCGTTGTCGGCCTCTTCCAGACAGTAGACCAGCGGGCCGCGCTGCAGCGCAACTTTTCCGGCCTGCTGGCGCACCTGCGGGTTGCCATACACGCGGCGTACCGGCATGGGCAACGTCAGCGTAATGACGTCACCCTCCTGCCAGCTGCGGGTGAGGTAGAGGTATCCGCGGGATACGTCACCCGTTACCGCTTCGCCATTTAATGAAACATCAGGCGACGCGCACCAGTCCGGCAGGCGCAGAGCCAGCGTGTGTGTAACGGCGACCGGAGAGGCGATCTCGATTTTCACCTGCTCATGCCACGGATAGTTTCCGCTGATACGCAGCTGCAGCGACTGATTGCCAACCGGGATCGCTACGTCGTTGCCCACGTACAGATTGATAAATAGCGCATCCGGACGAACGGTATAGACGTAATGACCCAGCGAGGTCAGCACGCGGGCAATGTTTGGCGGACAGCAGGCGCAGCCAAACCAGCGCTGGCGTACCGGCTTGACGTGGTCGTAGATATGGTTAAAGGCCAGCGTTTTCGGGTGTACTTCGAGTGGGTTCACGTAGAAGAAATGCTTCCCGTCCAGCGCCATTCCGCCCAGCACCGTGTTGTATAACGCGCGCTCCATGACGTCGGCATAGTGACCGTCCGCCTCCATCTCCAGCATTCGGCGGGCAAACATCATCAGGCCGATTGAGGCGCAGCTTTCAGCGTAAACCGTATCGTTGGGCAGATCGTAATCGCTGCTGAAGGCTTCGCCGCTGCTCTGGGAGCCGATCCCGCCGGTGATGTAGAGCTGGCGCTGCGCCATGTTTTTCCACAGCCGCAGGCAGTCCTGGCGTTTTCCTTCGTCATTGCTCAGGCGCGCCAGATGCGCCATGCCTGCCATCAGGTAGACAAAACGGACGGCGTGACCGATGGCCGTTTGCTGTTCGGCAAGAGGCTGATGCGCCTGGCTGTAGGCTTTGTCCTTGACCATCCAGGCCGGACCATAGGTGTTCCAGTATGATGTTCTGCCGCGCTTCTCATATTCGATATCGTAGAAGTGAGGCTGCACGCCGCGTTGTTCAACGAAATATTTCACCAGCGTGAGGTAGCGGGGCTCCTGCGTGACGTCGTAAAGCCGCATCAGCGCCAGCTCGATTTCCGGGTGGCCCGGATAACCATGTAGCTGGTTTTCACCGGGGCCAAACACGCTGTCGATATGGTCCGCCAGCCTGCAGACCACATCCAGCAGACGGCGTTTCCCTGTTCCCTGGAAATACGCCACGCCCGCTTCAATCATATGTCCGGCGCAGTACAGCTCGTGGCATTCGGCCAGATTCGTCCAGCGCTCCTCGGGGGCTCTCACCGTAAAGTACGTGTTGAGATAGCCATCTTCACACTGCGCTGCGGCAATCAGTTCAATGACCTCGTCGGCGGTTTTTTCCAGTTCAGCATCCGGTTTCTGGCACAGCGACCACGCCACGGCTTCGAGCCATTTCGCCACGTCGCTATCCTGAAATACCATGCCGTAAAACTCACCCTTTTCCAGCCCCGCCGCAATGCGGAAGTTGGTGATGGCGTGGCTCGGTTCGGCTTCGGTTACCCGGTCGTTTAGCGCCTCCCACTGGTAGGGGATCACCACATCACGCACCAGCCGTTGGTACTGGCCGAGAAACGGATCGTTAATTTTCAGTTGATGCAGGTCGGCTTCCATTATGGACATATCGTTCTCCTCAGGAGGGTACGTGACGCTGGCGCAGGTCGGTGGCAATGCGCGACATCATTGGATTGTTAAGCCTGCACCAACGGATAGACACGGCCAGCAGCAGATGGAAAAGGGCGGGGAGCAGCGTCTCCATGGCGGTGATGCCCTGCAGCGAGGCAGGCGTTTGATTGCCCGCGCCCGGCTGGTAGGCGACGGCGATAAACACCAGGCTGATGATCCCGGCGCTGGATGCCCACGCGAGCTTGATGAAAAACAGGTTAAAGGCGAAGTTCATGCCTGATGAGCGCACGCCGGTTTTCCACTCGCCGTAGTCGTCGGCAAAGGCCATCAGCGAAAAGTGCAGCGGCAGGGTAAAGCCCAGAATAACGCCGTTGCTCAGAATGATAATCAGCCATAGCGTCTGGTGCGCCGGGCCGCCCGGCAGGAACCACATGCCCACCGCCAGCGCGGCCAGCACCAGGTTGGTGTAGTAGTAAAGCTTGACGGTATCGATACGACGAGTGAGCGGGCTAACGATCACCGCGCCCAGAATGGCGGCAAAGGTCACCATAGTGAAAAACAGCGAGGTGTACGCCGTGCTGCCCTGAAGCACGTAGGTGATGAAGTACATGTAGCCGCCGCCGCGAATGTTGAAGACGTTGATCAGCAGGAACGACATCACCAGCATCAGCAGCAGCTGGTCGTTGTTGCGCAGCCCGGCGAGATGTTCGCGCAGCGTGAATTTGCCCATCAGCGCCAGCGGTACGCGCTCGCGCACCCAAAAGAAACAGCACAGGAACATCACCACGGCGATAGCGCACAGCACGCCGACCCCGAGCTGATACCCCTTCGCGGTATCGCCCTGGCCCAGCTCCGCCACCAGCCACGGCAGGCCAACGGAAACCAAAAAGCCCGCCACGCCGCAGAGGACAAATCGCCAGGACTGGCAGGAGATAACCTCGCCGTGGCGGGTGGTCATGGTATTGATCAGCGCGCAGTAGGGCACGTTGATGGCGGTATAGCCGACGGACAGCAGCAGATAGGTGCCGAACGCCCAGGCGATTTTCACCCCCATGCCGGCGTCCGGTACGGTGAAGGTCAGCACGCCGATAATGCCAATCGGCAGCGCCACCCACAGCTGCCAGGGGCGGAAGCGTCCCCAGCGGCTTTGCGTGCGGTCGGCAATGATGCCCATCACCGGATCGGAAATCGCGTCAAACACGCGCAGGGCAATAAACAGCGTGCCCACAAGCGCCGGGGTCAGGCCAAATACATCGGTGTAGAAAAAGGTCAGAAAGTTCATGATCAGGCAGGTCATCACCGTGCCGCCCGCGTCGCCCAGGCCGTAGCCAATTTTCTCGCGAACGGACAAACGGTCATCTATCGCCCGGTGTGCAACGTCAGACTCTGTAATCGGTGTGGAAGTCATCGGGTAACTCCTCGGTAATCGAATTTATTATCGTATTTGTGCAAGGTACCCCTTTTATTCTGCACTCCACGGAAAGACCAACAAGGGAAGGGAAAAGTATAAAAAGGTGACGATTCCGACCTGATGGTAAATTTGTGATGCCGATCGAGCAGGTATTTAATTATTTATTAATAATCAATGGATAAACTCAATAATGGCCACATAAAAAGCGGAATGGTGAATATCCATGCTTGAATTATCCATAGCGCTTCCGATTAAAGTACAAAACGGCGGTTTGTTTATCTCCAGGGGCGTGGGCCGCCATCCTGCGCGAAAATTAACGTCGTGGGAGATTATTTTTGTCGAAAAAGGGACGTTAACGATCCAGGAGGAAAACGCGGTTTTTGAGGTAAAAGCGGGGGAAAGTTTGCTGCTTTGGCCCGATCGGCGGCACGTGGGGACAGAAGACTTTCCGGCGGATCTGAAATTTTACTGGCTGCATTTTGAGGTTGAGCATCACCCGCCACGGTTACCTAACCTGGCAATAGAACAACACTGCTGCGTGAGGGATGCACAATATACGATCGCTCTGTTTCGGCAATTCCTGACCGAGCAGGAAAAATTGCAGCGCAGCGTGGCGCTGGAAATGATCTTATTGCTGATTTTACAGCAAATATCTCTTTCATCAGGTTACGAAGATAAAGCGGATGAAGCGGGTGCGGCAATGGCGTGGAAGGCTAAACAGCTTATTCGCACGCAGTTTCATTTGCCGCTCTCCACGTCGCAGCTGGCAAAAGAGCTGCACTGCAATGCGGATTATCTGGGGCGCGTATTTCGGCGGACGTTTCATTTAACCCTGACGGAGGCGATCCATCGCCAGCGCGTCAGGGCGGCGGAAAAGCTGCTGCTCAACGATTCTGCGTCATTAACCGAAGTGGCCACCCGCTGCGGTTTTAATGACGTGGGCTATTTTCGGCAGATTTTTTCGAAGTACACCGGCTTAACGCCCGCCGTCTGGAAACGGCGGTACTGTAAGGAGCACATTAATTCAGGATGATTGCTGCCCGTAGTAGGCATTCGCACCGTGCTTGCGCAGATAGTGTTTGTCCAGCAATTCCTGCTGCATATCCGGCAGCTGTGGCGCGAGCTGGCGTGAGAACAGGCCCATATAGGCGCACTCTTCCAGCACTACGGCATTGTGGACCGCGTCGGCGGCATCTTTGCCCCAGGCAAACGGGCCGTGCGAGTGCACCAGCACCGCCGGGATCTGCATCGGATTTAAGTCGCGCTCCTCGAAGGTTTTAATAATCACTTCGCCCGTCTGGTATTCGTACTCGCCCGCGATCTCGGCCGCGGTCATAAGACGCGTGCAGGGGATCGCACCGTAGAAATAGTCTGCATGCGTTGTGCCCCATGCGGGGAGATCCCGGCCCGCCTGCGACCAGATGGTGGCGTGGCGGGAATGGGTATGTACGATGCCGCCAATCTCCGGGTAGCGGCGATACAGCGCAAGGTGGGTCGGCGTGTCGGAGGAGGGCTTTTTACTTCCCTCGACCACTTCACCGGTAGCGATATTCACCACCACCATATCCTCTGCCGTCATCACGTCATACTCCACGCCGGAGGGCTTAATCACCATCATGCCGCTTTCGCGATCCACCGCGCTGACATTGCCCCAGGTAAAGGTCACCAGCTGGTGGGCGGGCAGCGCCAGGTTTGCTGCCAGCACCTCGGCTTTGAGTTGTTCTAACATGTCATGCCTCCTTCCTGCATTCGGGCTTCAATCCAGCGGCGCGCCTGGATGATTTCCAGCACCGGCTCTTTTGCCTTTTCGGTCCACATTTCAATCAGAAACGCGCCGCGATAGTTGAGCTTATTCAGCGTGTTAAACACGCCAACGAAATCGACGCAGCCTTCGCCAAACGGCACGTCGCGGAACTGCCCGGGACTTTGCGCGGTGACGGGTTGGGTATCTTTCAGGTGTATAGCCGCGATGCGGTCAATGCCCAGCGTCAGCTCGGCGGTGACGTCGTTGCCCCACGCGCTGAGGTTGCCGACGTCCGGGTAAACGCTGAACCACGGCGAGGCGAGCATGTCGTCCCACTTTTTCCATTTGCTGATGGAGTTCATAAACGCGGTGTCCATGATCTCCACGGCCAGCATCACCTGCGCGGCGGCGGCCTGCTCGACGGCCCACGCCAGCCCTTCGGCAAAGCGCTGCTGCGTGCCCTCATCGTGCTCTTCGTAGTAAACGTCATAACCCGCAAGCTGAATGGTGCGAATGCCTAAGTCACGCGCCAGCCTGATGGCTTTGGTCATGATCTCGCGGGCGCGTTGGCGCACGGTTTCATCCCGGCTGCCAAACGGAAAGCGGCGATGTGCGGAAAGACACATCGACGGGATCGCCACGCCGGTTTCCAGCATCGCTTCAACCAGCGAAGCGCGCTGCGTGGTGCTCCACTCGAGGCGTGACAAACGCTCGTCTGTCTCGTCGACGGACATCTCAACAAAATCGAACCCGCAGCTTTTCGCCAGCACCAGACGCTCTGGCCAGGAGAGATCTTTCGACAGCGCTTTTTCGTAAATCCCTAACGGATGTTGACGCATGGTTACGCTCCCCAAATGTCGCGGATTTGCGAATGGAACGCCTGTGCCACCTGCGGCGGATTTTCTGCGCCTGCCAGCGCGCGCCCGGCGATAAAGGCTTTGACGTTGATCTGCTTAAACAGCGGCAGGTCGGCAGAGGTGATCCCGCCGGTGATCGAGAGCTGCAGGCCGATATCGGAGAGCGCCTTCATTTTCGCGAGATCGGCTTCGCCCCACTGCTGACCGCTGGCCTGCGCGTCGCGGCCGCGGTGGTAGATTGCCTGCTTCACGCCGACGCGATGCCACGCGCGCGCGTCGTCCAGCGTCCAGTTGCCAAACAGCTCCATCTGGATTTCTCCCCCGCAGCGCAGTGCGACCTCGTGGCCTCGCTCAACGGTTGCCAGCGGGGCGGCGCAGATGATGGTCATCCAGTTCGCGCCCGCGCCAAACGCCTGCTGTGCCAGCGTTTCTCCTGCGTCGGCGACCTTCCAGTCCGCCACGATGATTTTATCCGGACACTGCTCGCGCAGGACGCGCACGGCGTTCAGCCCTTCGGTCAGGCACAAAATGGTGCCGGCCTCGACGATATCAACGTGATCTGAAAGCGTCGCGACGTCGCGCTGGGCGGCCTGAAGTGAGGTATGGTCGAGCGCCAGCTGCAGTAATGGTCGGCTCATAGGTTGTACTCCTTAATACGGGCGTGATAGTCCTGAAGTGCTGAAATCAGTAACTGGTAACGGTGATATTTGCGCTGGTAAGCCGCATGGGCGCGCATGTCGGGTTCAACCACCCGGATGTCGTGTTTAAGGGCGCGCTGCGCAGCGTGGAAATCGGGGTAAACGCCGGTGCCCACCAGCGCCGCCAGCGCCGCGCCGGAGCAGCCGGTCTCTTCTACCTGCGGCAACTCAATCGCCAGGCCGCTGACGTCGGCGAGCATTTGCATCCACACGTCCGAATGGGTCGGGCCACCCGTGACGCGCAGCGCCTGCACCTGGGTAAAGCGTTCAAGCATGCGGTTGAGGTGGGTCATGTGGCTGAACACCACGCCCTCGTAAACGGCCTGCAGAAGATGTGCGCGGGTATGCAGCGCCTGCATGCCGTAAAAACCACTGGTCATCTCCAGCCCGGCGTTGCTGCCGTAGAGGAACGGCAGAAAGAACACCTCGCTTTCCGCTTTCGGCAGGCTGGCGACGGCATGGTTGATCTCGTCGAATGACATATCGCCCCACTGTGCGGTGAGCCACTCCAGGTTGCCGGATGAGGTCGGGCTGGCTTCGTGAACGATGTACTGCTGCGGGTGGACGTAACGGCCATACACATAGGGGAACGGCTCGTTATCGCGAAGCGCACTGGCGATCCCGCTGGTGACGGCCCAGGTGCCCATCACGGCGTTCAGCGTGTGTTCGTCGTGAAGCCCGGCGCAGATCGCGGTGGAAACCACATCAAACAGTCCACCAACGACGGGCGTGCCCGCCGCGAGACCGGTCAGTGCGGCTGCCTGAGCGGTGATTTCCCCGCAAATTTCTGCTGAGCCGACAATCGGCGGCAGGGCGCCGTCAATTTCGCTGATACCGAGCCAGCGCGTAAGCTGTGGGTCGTATTTCCCGGTATTCATGTTGTAGAGATTGGACTCGGAGATATTGCTCTCCTCGCAGCCCTTCACGCCGGTCAGACACCAGCGCAGATAGTCGTGCGCCATCATCACGCAGCCGATCTGTTGATACCGCTGCGGTTCGTTCTCTTTCACCCAGCGCAGGAGCGAGGCCGGATGCCCTGTCCACAGCGTCTGGCGCGTATGCGGATAGAGCTTTTCGGGAATGCCGTCCTGCTGCCAGCGCTGCACAATGTCCAGCGCCCGGCGGTCAGAGGAGAGTATGGCGTTGCCCAGCGGCTGGTCCTGTTTATCGAGTAGAAACAGCCCCTTGCCCTGAGCAGAAATGCCGACGCCCTTGATCTGTTTACCGTCTACGCCTGAATGGTGGAGCAGCGCGGCGACGGTAGCGTGGCAGTGCTGCCAGAGCTGGGTCATATCCCGCTCGGCGTAGCCTGCGCGCGGGCTGAGCGTGGCAACCGAGCGGCGTTCGATACACACTTCCTTGCCCTGGCTGTTGTATAAACCGGCTTTCAGATAAGTACCGCCACAATCGATACCCAGCCAGAAGGGCTCTTTTTCACTCATCTTCTTCTCACTTATTCGCCGGGTGGACCCGGTTCGGTTTTCTCCCTCTCCCCGTGGGAGAGGGCTGGGGTGAGGGCATCAGGCCGCACGCTTGTGCGGATTTACCGTGGGATTAGGCTCTGCGCCGGCATCGCATTTCGCCGGCAGCAGCAGGGCCAGCAGCGACGCCAGCGCCAGCGACACCGCCAGGCAGTAAACGCCCGCGTCTTTGCTGTAGAGGGTGATCAGCACGCCAACCGCATACGGGCCGCAGAAGCCACCAAGGTTGCCCAGGGCGTTGATCACGCCGCGCGCGCCGCCCGCCATCTCTGCGCTGAACAGACGCGCCGGAATGGTCCAGAACACGCCCGCTGCGGATTGCAGGAAGAACCCGCAGCCCACCAGCGCGGCATACGCCAGCCAGGTACTCTCTTTCAGCGCCACGGAGAGGAACATGCACAGCGCAAAGCCAATCAGCGGCAGGGAGACAAACAGCTTGCGTTTGCCGGTGCGGTCAGAGAGCGTGGAGAACAGGAACATCCCTGCAATGGCCCCGATGTAGGGCAGGATGGCAAGCATCCCCACCTGACCGATGCTGGTGTGCGTCAGCTCCTTCAGGATGGTCGGCAGCCAGAGCGTGTAGCCGTAAATCCCGGTCTGATAGAAGAAGTTCAGGGCAATCAGCTGCCACATGGTTTTGTCAGAAAGTACGGCGGTCAGCGACGCGTTTTTCACCTCTTTACCGGCAATCGCCTGCTGCTCCGCCGCCAGCGTTTGTACCAGGTAGTTCTTCTCGGCGTCTGAAATCCAGCGCGCTTCCTGCGGGCGGTCGTACACGGTGAACGCCCACAGCACCAGCACAACGACGGACATCAAGCCTTCAATGATGAACAGCCAGCGCCAGTCGAGCGCGGTGATGATCCAGCCTGACAGCGGGGCGGTGACGATCCCGGCGATGGGGACGAACATAATCACAATGGCGTTGGCGCGACCGCGCTCGGCGTCCGGGAACCAGTTGCTGATCATGGTGAGCACCACGGGCAGCATCCCGCCTTCCGCCACGCCGAGTAAGAAGCGCAGCGCCAGCAGCTGATACTGATTCGTCACGAGGCCCGTGAGCACCGAGATCACCGCCCAGGCAACCAGCGACCAGCCGATAAACTTCTTGCCGCTGCCGTGCACGGCAATCTTGCCGCCGGGAACCTGCAGGAACAGGTAGCCGATAAAGAAGATCCCACCTGCGAGGCCCGCCATGGTGGCGGTGATACCCAGTTCTTCATCCATGCCGCCGGGCATGGCAAAGGCGATATTTACGCGGTCCATATAGGAAATAATGCAGGCGATTAGAATCGGAGGAATAATTCTTAGCCAGCGCTGGCGCGGAATGTCCGCTTGTAGAGCATTCGAGTAAGTGTTCATATTTACTGTCTCAGTCAGAGTAACCGGAATAGGGATATTTTTATTGTTATTGCGTTGCTTTATTCATTTGGCTAATGCCGTCGCGCAAAATAGCGATGCGATGGCTGACGTCAGCATTAGCATTTATTTCCAGTAATTTAATACCGGAGAATTTCAACGTTGCGGCGCTCGCCGCAGTAAAGAGTGAGGTTGCATGTTCAGTGGACATCAAACTGTCGGCGCAGAATGAAGAAAACGGCGCGTGCAGATCCTGCCATTCACCGTATTCCCCGTGGGTGGCCGTGCCCGAAAACATCAGCGCGCCCAGCTTTCCGGCACCGAGAGCAGCCTGAACATGTTCCAGCGGGAGCGTCGTATTACGGCCTTCGATGGCCGAGCGCGCCCAGTTGATGCAAACGCTGATATCGGTATCTTTCACCACCTCCAGCACCTGCGCTAAGGGCAGGAAGCCCTTGCGCGGTGCCGGGCCGGTCATGGCATCGCAGTGTTCCAGCACCAGATCGCAGTCCCAGTCCCAGCTCGCGATTTCCCGGATCGAGCGGGAAAACGCTTCGGTAGCCTGTTCGACGGAAGCATTGCCCGCCTGCGGGGCCGCCTGCATCTCCAGGGCAATCACTTTGCCGGGAAAACGGGCGTTCACTGCAGCAATTTTCTGCTGCAGATGACGGTAGTAATCGACGCAGGCTTTACGCTGTCCTTCGTCGGCTGACGCCAGGCCAAATGCGCCGTTGCTGCCGCGACGGCGCATGGTTTCCATGACGGCGGTGACGACGATTTGCCAGTCGCCCGGCGTATGGCGGAACAGCCATTCGTCGCCAAACGGATGGAGATTTTCAAGGCACGGCTGTTCCAGCCCGCGAATGTTCGGCGTGTCGGAAAGTTCCCGCCAGAAGGTGTGTTCTTCTTGTTCCCCTTTCTGGTGAAACGAGGGTGCGCAGGGGTACGCACCAATAATAAAACTGGTATTGGCCATTTCGCGTTCCTGTATATATCAGAAAATTAATCTAATTCGCTGACTGCCACTTTCACCACAATTTTACGAATTGCGGCTTCCTTGTTCTTAATACAGGCAGGACGGTGCACATCCTGCGGGAAAAATATGGCATAGCTGCCGGGTATCATTTCGATAAAGGATTCATTTTCGCTGGCGTGATAAAAAATAATATCCCGCTGTTCCAGTAACGATTCGCTTATTTCGTTATTGCCGGTATCAATGGCGATACCGATTTTTTCTTCACCCCATGCCAGAAACTGAATATCCAGATAGCGGCGGTGTACTTCCGGGCGATTCTCATGCGGTTCTTTTGTCGTCAGGTCGAGTACCTGAGCGAAAATGTTGCGCCCTTCGATTTCCACCACGCCTGGCGCCAGGGTGGTGAAATCCGTCGTGCGCAGAAAATGAAGCGCTTTTTCAATCGCCTGCGGCAGGCGGCACGGATTTGGCTGTGAAATATGTCCGAATATCATCGCCCACTCCTTACAGAGACTGGATTTTCGCCCACACGCTGTCGTCGATGGTGATGCCGTCGCGGCGGTTCTCTTCCAACAGGCGCGTAAACTCATGCCCCGGGAGACGGACGGCGACGTTTTCATCAGCGCGTTCTGCGGTGGTGATGAAGTCCATAATGCGCTGCAGTTTGGCATCGCGGGTTGGGCCGTCGATCAGACGATCAACCTCGATGGCGATAAAGATCTGCGACACGCCGTACTCGTCGCTGTTGTCCTGGGTCACTTCCGCGACGGACGAGCCGTTGGAGAGCAGGGTGGCGATCATGTCGAGCACGATAGACAGGCCGGAGCCTTTCCAGTAGCCCATCGGCAGAATACGGCGATTTTTCTCAATCACGCCCGGCTCTCGGGTGAGATTGCCCTCGTCGTCAAAGCCGCCATCGACCGGCAGCTCGCGTCCGGCCAGGCGATTCACTTCCAGCATGCCGTAGGAGAACATCGACATCGACATATCGACCATGGTGATCGGGTTAGAAGGGATCGCCACGATCAGCGGGTTGGTTCCGATGCAGCACTCTTTTGATCCCCATGCGGGCATCACGGCGATAGAGTTGGTCCAGCAAATGCCGATGTAGCCCTTCTCCGCCGCCTGCCAGCCGTAGCTGCCGCCGCGCATCCAGTGGTTCGCGTTACGCAGTGCCACCAGACCAATACCGTGGTCGGACGCCAGCTCGGTGGCGCGATCCATCATCTTTTTCGCCGTCAGGTTGCCGATGGAGCGCTGGGCATCCCACTGTTCGATCGCCCCTAATGTCATCACCCGCTTTGGCTGGGCGTCAGGGATGATGTCGCCAGCATCAAGCTGCTGAATGAAACGCGGAAAGCGGTTAACGCCGTGCGAATAGACGCCGGATTCCGTCGTGCGGGCGAACATCTCGGCGCAGGCGTCTGCGGTGTCCGCTTTTATGCCGCGATCGAGCAGAACCCGATTGAACGCCGCTTTTAACTCTTCAAAGGTCACTTTCATCCCTGTTCTCCTGTTCTTTTTCGGGGCAAATGCGAGTGCTTTTTTATCGCTAAATTTCACTATGCGAAATCTGATTTCAAATATAGCGATCAAATTTTGTCAGATCAACGACATTCATGATTTTCAAAATCGATTAAAATCAAGTGGTTGTGTTTTTTCTGTTGAGATCGTGAACTAAACCACACTTTGCGCTACCATCAGGGCGCGATAAAACAGGAGCGATTTGATGAGCATGAAAGAGAGCGAAATGACGCAGGAAAAAGAGAGGCCAGCAGGTAGCCAGAGCTTGTTTCGCGGCCTGATGCTGATTGAAATCCTCAGCAACTATCCAAACGGATGTCCGCTTGCGCACTTATCAGAACTCGCGGGGCTGAATAAGAGCACCGTGCACCGCTTGCTGCAGGGGCTGCAGTCGTGCGGGTACGTCACCCCGGCGCCTGCCGCGGGCAGCTATCGCCTGACCACCAAGTTCATTGCCGTCGGGCAAAAGGCGCTGTCGTCGCTGAACATCATTCACGTGGCGGCTCCGCATCTTGAGGCGCTGAACATTGCCACCGGCGAGACGGTGAACTTCTCCAGCCGCGAGGACGACCACGCGATCCTGATTTATAAGCTTGAGCCGACAACCGGCATGCTGCGCACGCGCGCCTATATCGGCCAGCATATGCCGCTCTACTGCTCCGCGATGGGTAAAATCTACATGGCGTTTGGCCATCAGGATTACGTGGCGACCTACTGGGAGAGCCACCAGGAACAGATCCAACCCTTGACCCGCAACACCATTACCGAGCTGAGCGCGATGTATGATGAGCTGGCGGAAATCCGCGAGGGCAGCATGGCGATGGACAAAGAAGAGAACGAGCTGGGAGTGTCCTGCATTGCCGTGCCGGTGTTTGATATTCATGGTCGGGTGCCGTATGCGATCTCCATTTCGCTGTCGACCTCGCGCATGAAGCAGATTGGCGAGAAAAACCTTCTCAAACCGTTGCGAGAAACGGCTGAGGCCATCTCAAGAGAGCTGGGTTTTAACGTGCGCGAGGCGTAGCAGATGAACCGATTTATCACGGCGGATTCGGCAAAATGCATTGGGTGTCGCACCTGCGAAGCGGCCTGTGCGGTGTCGCATCAGGAATTCGTCTACGCAAACGCCTTTACGCCCCGCATTCGGGTCGTTAAAGGGGATTCATACACCACGGCGGTGGGGTGCCATCAGTGCGAGGATGCACCCTGTGCGAACGTGTGCCCAACCGGCGCCATTCAACGTTCAGCGGGCGTCTGGCTCGTGGAGCAGGCGCGCTGTATCGGGTGCAAAAGCTGTATGGTGGCGTGCCCGTTCGGGGCGATGCAGGTACAGTCGGCGGGGGATCGTGCTCAGGCGTTGAAGTGTGATTTGTGCAGCCATCGCGAGAGCGGGCCTGCCTGCGTGGAGGCGTGTCCAACACGCGCGCTGAGCTGCGTCGATCCTGCCAGATTACGCACCGAACGGCTGCGTAATCTGGCGTAACGCGTTACTGACCGCCTTCGCGCCAGGCGTTTTCAATCTCTTCGGCGAGGATCTTCACGCCCGCTTCGATTTTTTCCGGGTCCGGCACGTAGTTCATGCGCATGCACTGGTGCGTGTGCGGCCACGGCTTATCCAGCCCGGGGAAGAAGTAATCCCCCGGCACCATCAGCACACCGCGTTTTTTCAGGCGCTGGTAGAGGAGTTCTGTGGTGATCGGCAGATCCTTAAACCATAGCCACAGGAAAATAGCCCCTTCCGGTTTATGGATCAGACAGCGTTCTTCCGGCAAATAGCGGCGAAGTATCGCGATCGTCTCCTGAACGCGCTGGTAATAGAACGGTTTTATCACGTCATTCGACAGACGCAGCAGATCGTTGCGTTTAATCATTTCGCACATCATCGCCGGGCCGATACCGCCCGGTGAAAGGCTGATAATGCCGTTCATGTTGGTGATGGCTGTGATGATTTTTTCGTTGGCGATAATGATACCGCAGCGGCTGCCCGGCAGGCCCAGCTTGGAGAGGCTCATGCACAGGACGATGTTCGGGTTCCACAGCGGGCGTGCTTCGCTGAAAATTATTCCAGGGAACGGTACGCCGTAGGCGTTATCGATCACCAGCGGGATGCCGTGCTGATTGGCAAGCGCATCCAGCTTCATCAGCTCGTCGTCGGTGATGACGTTGCCCGTTGGGTTGGTAGGGCGCGAGACGCAGATCATGCCCGTCTCTTCACCGATGTGCAGGTGTTCAAAATCGACGTGATATTTGAACTGACCTTCAGGCAGCAGTTCGATATTCGGGCGCGCGGAGACGAACAGATCTTCCTCGAGGCCGGAATCGGCGTAGCCGATGTACTCCGGCGCCAGCGGGAACAGCACTTTTTTGGTCGTGCCGTCGGCGCGACGTCCTGCGAACAGGTTAAACAAGTAGAAAAACGCGCTCTGGCTGCCGTTTGTCAGTGCAATATTCTGTGGTTCGATATCCCAACCCAGCTCTTCACGCAGCATATCGGCGAGGAGTTTCAGCAGTTCGGTTTTGCCCTGGGGGCCATCGTAATTGCAGAGTGCCTCGGTTGCTTTGCCGCTCTCCAGCATCTGGGCCAGCAGCGTCTGGAAATAGGTATTCATCTCCGGGATTTGAGCCGGGTTTCCGCCGCCGAGCATGATTGCGCCCGGTGTGCGCAGCCCGTCGTTGAGGTCCTCCATCAGGCGGGTAATGCCTGAATGGCGGGTAAATTTGTCGCCGAAAAGTGAAAACGTCATAGCAGGTGATCTGTCGGGCTTATTATGAAAGGGGGTAACCATAACGCTAGCACCGTGCGGGTGCAAATCGGTGGATGTGGTCGGATTTGTTGTTTTATGTGGTTGGTTTGGATTTATGTAGTGAATAGTTCTGGTGGGTTTCCCCTCACCCCGGCCCTCTCCCCAAAGGGGCGAGGGGGGAAAGACGGCGCTATCCGGTTCCCTCTCCCCTGCGGGGAGAGGGTTAGGGTGAGGGGGAGAATTACTGATTACCCGCCCATACCACCATCACCTTATCGCCCTTGTGCTCGCGCACAAATCCGTAGCCTTCTTTCAGCGACAGCGTGGTTTGCTTGCCTTCGCCAATCGCCGGATGGCGGGCGCGGAACTGGCCCAGCGTTTGCCAGTGGGCGACGGTTGAGGCCTGTTTGCCCGTGACGTCCTGCCAGTTCATGTCCGAACGGGTACCCTGAAGCGGGTCGGAACCTGTCGGGCCGAACGGACGCTCAGATTCATCACCGTAATATATCTGCACGCTTCCCGGCGCCAGCAGGAGCAGCTCGGCGGCGCGCTGGCCGCCTTCGCGGAACAGGCGGGTATCGTGGGACGAAAGGTAGCTCAGCACGTTGAAGCTTTGCAGCTTTTCCGCCATCTGCTGCCAGGTGAGATCCATATCGGCCAGGCAACTCACCGCTTTCGCCGCCTGCTCCTGGTAATCAAAGTTAATCATCGCGTCAAAGCCGTGGCGGTAATACTCGCTCTGCATCACGCCGTGACCCCAGGATTCGCCCGTCATCCAGAACGGCGCATTGTCGAGCTTTTTGTCCGGATTCGCGGCTTTCCAGGCGGCGAGCGCCTGTTCTGCACGTTCTTTAAGCTGCTGCCACGCGTCAAGCTCAACGTGTTTGGCGGTATCGACCCGGAAGCCATCGATACCGTAGTCACGCACCCACTGGCTGAGCCAGTGGATCAGGTAATCCCGGGGCGTGAAGTTCGCTATCGCTTTAGCATTGGTGTCGGCCTTATGCTGGTAAAAGTTCGGCAAGCCGGAAGGCGTTGTGGATTCGGTTTTCAGGTCCGGCAGGAACGCCAGGGACATCGTCAAATCATCGAATCCTGGGTTGTCGTAATCCCCGATATCGGTGCGAACCCATTTCTTGCCCCACCATTTTTCCCAGGCCGCTTTGTCGCTGAAGTTGATGTAGTCGTTAAAGCTGTGCCAGCTTTGTCCTGCGCCCGGCTTCCAGTCCGTCCAGCGCTCACCCAGCGTCTTTTTCAGCTCATCGCCCTGCAGGTACAAGGCACCAAACTGGTACTCCTGCATGTCCGCAAGCGTGGCGTAGCCGACGTGGTTCATGACGATATCGAACAGAACGCGGATCCCGCGCTTGTGCGCTTCGTCGATCAGGCGGCGTAAATCCTCTTCGGTGCCCATGTTGGCATCAAGCTTCGTCCAGTCCTGCGTGTAGTAGCCGTGATAGGCGTAATGCGGAAAATCCCCTTTGGTTCCGCCGCCTACCCAGCCGTGGATCTGCTCCAGCGGGGAGCTTATCCACAGCGCGTTCACGCCAAGCTGCTGCAAATAATCGAGCTTGCCGGTAAGCCCCTTGAGATCGCCGCCGTGGAAAGTGCCGATCTCCTGCATGCCGTCTTTATGGCGGCCATAGCTGTTGTCATTGCTCGGGTCGCCGTTAACAAAGCGATCGGTGAGCACAAAATATACCGTGGCGTTTTGCCAGCTGAACGGCGCGGGCCTGTCGGTTTCGGCACGCTCCAGCAGCAGCAGGCCATTGGCGCTGGCGGCAGGCTGGAGGGTGATTTTGCCGTTCTGCACCGTTGCGGTCTGCTTGCTGTAGAAATCTCTTACCACCGTGCCTTCGGGGAAGGTGTTGCTCACCTCCAGCGTCAAAGGCTTACCATCCCACATAGGACACTGACGGATAACATTAGCGACGGGTTGTTCCGCTGCGCTCTTTATGGTCAGCATCAGCGTTGGCGTACCCGATCGGGTATCGATGCGCATCTGGTACTCACCGTCGCGGAACAGACGCCACTGCGGAGGCGTACCCTGGCAGCGCTTGAGCGACAGCATCTCGTTGAGCTTTATGGCATCCGTGGGCTGCCAGCACGTCTTGTCAAAACTCAGCGTAAGAGGACGCGTACCCTTCGCAAGCTTTGCCTGGCTGGTGAAAACCCCGGTGCCTTCCGCGCTAAACGCGCCGAACCCCGGCGATGACCAGTCGGCATGCGCCAGTGCGGGTAACATCAGTAGTGCCAATGCGGTGCGTTTCATGAGATTTTCCTGTCGCGGCATTTTTGACCAGTTTGCCATCGGGCGCAGCCGAAAAACTCATCCCCTGACGCTTTCTGCCAGGAGGACGCGAAGGGATGAGTGATCCCGCGCAAAATTAGGCAGTTATCTGCGATATCGCACACATTTTTCCGGCAGCGATGCTTTTGTGAGCAGCTTTTAGGTGACATAGTTTCGGAAATGGACTATTTCTATACGTGCTCTTGAAGGCTATTTTTGATATGATTTGAGATTCCGCTCTCAAATTTGTGAAAAAAATAAGGTGTTGGGATGATTACATCCGACCAGGAGACCTAATGATATCGACTCCCATTCGACGATATGGGGCCGCGATACTCATGTTACTCACCATGGCATTTTCGGGTGAGGTGCTTGCGAAGACGCACACGGATACAACGAGTAAGAAAGCCCACGTAATAAAGACGACAAGTAGTAAGGTTAGCAGTAAACAAGAGTATTCTCGCAATAGTGCAAAGAGTAGTTCACTTCCTGATTTGCGAAAATACCCTTCCGGGACACCAAGGAAAAAAGCGTTTCTCCGGACGGTAATGCCTTATATTACAAGTCAAAACTCTGCGATTACGGCAGATCGTAACTGGCTGATCTCAAAACAGTACGATAGCCGCTGGTCGCCGTCTGAGCGCACGCGCCTGAAAGATATCACCAAACGTTATAAAGTGAAGTGGAGCGGGAACACGCGTCGCGTGCCGTGGAATTCACTGTTGGAACGTGTGGATATTATCCCAGGCAGCATGGTGGCAACGATGGCTGCAGCCGAAAGCGGCTGGGGTACGTCGAAGCTGGCGCGCAGCAACAACAACCTCTTCGGCATGAAGTGTGCGAAAGGGCGTTGTAACAACGCGCCGGGCAAAGTTAAAGGGTATTCGCAGTTTGAGTCGGTTAAAGATTCCGTGAATGCCTACGTGGTGAATCTCAACACGCATCCGGCCTACTCCTCGTTCCGCAAGTCACGCGCTCAGCTGCGTAAAGCGGATCAGGAAGTGACGGCAAGCACGATGATTCATAAGCTGAAAGGGTATTCCACTCAGGGACAGCGTTATAACAACTACCTGTTCGCGATGTACCAGGATAACCAGCGCTTAATCGCCGCACATATGTAATTCTCAAAAAAACGCCTTCCACTGGAAGGCGTTTTTCTTTTTATATCAGCACCTCGCTATGGCGCTCGCGGTACTCTTTTGGCGTGGTGTCGTACTCCTTCCTGAACACCGAATAAAAATACTGCAGCGACGGATAACCGCACATCTGTGAAATCTCGTTGATCGACAGCGACGTGGAGATCAGCAGGCTGCGCGCTTTTTCCAGTTTTTCGGCATGGATCACCGCGTGAATAGTTTCGCCCACTTCCTCTTTGAAGCGCTTCTCCAGATTCGAGCGGGAAATGCCGACCGAATCCAGCACCTGATCGACCTTGATACCTTTGCAGGCGTGGTTGCGGATGTAGTGCATGGCCTGGATGACGGCCGGATCGCTCAAAGAACGATAATCAGTAGAGCGGCGTTCGACCACGCGCACCGGGGGCACCAGCAGGCGTTGAAGCTGAAGAGATTCGTTATCCAGCAGGCGATGCAGCAGCTTCGCAGCCTGATAGCCCATCTGACGCGTTCCCTGTGCCACCGAGGAGAGCGCCACGCGAGACAGGTAACGGGTGAGCTCTTCGTTATCGATACCAATCACGCACAGCTTTTCCGGCACCGGGATGTGTAAGTGTTCGCAGACCTGCAGCACGTGGCGGGCGCGTGCGTCCGTGACGGCGATAATCCCGGTCTGCGGCGGCAGCGTTTGCAGCCAGTCTGCCAGGCGGTTTTGCGCGTGCTGCCAGTTCTCCGGTGCGGTTTCCAGCCCCTGATAGACCACGCCACGATACTTCTCCTGCGCGACCAGCTGGCAAAACGCGTGCTCGCGCTCGACCGCCCAGCGTTTGCCGCTGGTGGTGGGTAAACCGTAAAAGGCAAAGCGGTGAACGCCTTTCTCTTTGAGATGCAGAAAAGCGGCCTCCACCAACGCATGGTTATCGGTGGCGATATAGTGAACCGGTGGGTAGTGTTCAGGTGTGTGATAGGAGCCGCCGACCCCCACGATGGGGACGTCGACGTCGGTCAGTAGTTGTTCGATCACGGGATCGTCAAAATCAGCGATCACGCCATCGCCCAGCCAGTCTTTGATGTTCTCCAGACGGGTGCGGAAATCTTCTTCAATAAAGATATCCCACTCGGATTGCGACGCCTGCAAATATTCGCCAACCCCTTCAACCACCTGGCGGTCATAGGCTTTGTTAGCATTGAATAACAACGTAATGCGGTGACGCTTTTCAAACATGGCTCACTTTCCCAAATAGGTAACGATACTGTTCTCAGGCACGTCGCTTGGTAGCAGAGTCCATCCAGACTGCCAGCAACAGAATGGCACCCTTGACGATATACTGCCAAAACGTCGGAACGTCCATCATACTCATCCCGTTATCCAGCGAAGCCATAATAAATGCGCCCATTACCGCACCTGCGACGCTGCCGACACCGCCCGCGAGGCTGGTTCCGCCGATAACGCAGGCGGCAATGGCATCCAGCTCTGCAATGTTACCCGCAGACGGGGAACCGGCACCCAGGCGCGAGCTGAGGATCAGGCCCGCAATAGCGACCATCAGGCCGTTGATGGCAAAGACCGCCAGCTTGGTGCGCTCGACGTTGATGCCCGACAGACGTGCCGCTTCCAGGTTGCCGCCAATGGCGTAAATACGTCGACCAAATGCGGTACGCGTCGCCATAAACATGCCGCCCAGCAGCAGGAGCGCCAGCAGCAGAACGGGCGTTGGGACGCCGCGATAGTCATTCAGAAGCCAGATGGCACCCAGCACAATCACTGCGGTAAGTGCCTGGCGGCCCACAACGGATGTCGATGCAGGTGAAGCCAGCCCCAATGCCTGACGGCGCATACGTCCACGCCACTGCCAGCCAACAAACGCCATCAGACCCATCGCGCCGATGGTAAAGCCCACGCCATCGGAGAGATAGCTCTGCCCAATCTGTGACATGGCTGCACTGGTGGGGGAGACAGTTGTGCCGTTGGTAATGCCAATCAGAATGCCACGGAAGGCCAGCATCCCCGCAAGAGTGACGATAAATGACGGGACTTTGCGGTAGGCCACCCACCAGCCGTTCCACGCACCGAGTACCAGACCCAGCGCCAGCGTGACGACAATCGTCAGCGGCAGGGGCCAGCCGAGCCAGACGTCAAAAATCGCCGCCACGCCTCCGAGCAACCCCATCATCGACCCGACGGACAGATCGATTTCCGCCGAGATAATCACGAAGACCATCCCTACGGCCAGAATGCCGGTGATCGCCGTCTGGCGCAGGAGGTTTGAAACGTTACGCGCGCTTAAATAAGAGCCGTCGGTCATCCAGGTGAAGAACAGCATGATGGCGATAATCGCCGCGATCATGACGAAAACCTGCAGGTTGAGCGCTTTTAGCCCCGAGAATGCGCCGGGCGTCGGAACAGCGACTTTGATATCAGACGGATTGCTTTTCGACATGACGTTCGCTCCTTAAAGCGGCTTCCATTACCTGCTCCTGCGTCAGGCTTTGGTTAATCAGATTGGCTTTCAGTTTCCCTTCGTGCATGACCAGCACGCGGTCGCTAAGGCCCAGCACTTCGGGTAATTCGGACGAGATGACAATGACGGCAATGCCTTGCTGCACAAGCTGATTAATCAGCTTGTAGATTTCATACTTCGCGCCGATGTCTATTCCGCGCGTCGGTTCATCAAGGATCAGAATGCGTGGATTGAGGAGCAGGCAGCGCGCCAGAATGGCCTTCTGCTGGTTTCCGCCGCTCAGGCGTCCAATCGCCAGCTCCGGGGAAGACGTTTTGACCTTGAGTCGGGCGAGCGACTGGAGAATGCACTGCTGCTCTGCGGCATCGTCCAGGCTGGTCAGCGTGCCGGAAAACTGATTAAGCGCGGCGAGCGTAATGTTTTTCCCGACCGCCATGACCGGCACGATGCCGTCTTTTTTGCGATCTTCCGGCACCATGGCGATACCCCGCGCGATCGCCTGCTGGCAGTTATCGATTTTCACCGGCTGGCCGTCGATATAAATCGTGCCCTCCCAGCGCCCCGGCCATACGCCGAACAGGCACTGCACGGCTTCGGTTCGCCCGGCGCCAACCAGGCCCGCGATGCCAAGAATTTCACCCCGGTGCAGCGAGAAGGAGACATTGTTAACCCGCTTGATGTGGCGGTTTACCGGATGCCATGCGGTGAGATTTTCCACGCGCAGGATTTCATCTCCGACGGCGTGAGGTTCGTTCGGATAAAGCGCAGTGAGTTCGCGCCCCACCATCATGGTGATGATGTCATCTTCACTCATGCCTTCCGCGTCGCGCGTGCCGATGTGTTGACCGTCGCGGATGACGCAGATGGTATCCGAAATGGCTTTGACCTCGTTCAGCTTGTGCGAAATGTAGATGCAGGCGATACCGTGGTTTTGCAGGTCGCGAATGATATTGAGCAGGACCGCCGTTTCCTGCTCGGTGAGTGAAGCCGTGGGCTCGTCGAGAATCAGCAGCCTCACCTGTTTGTTCAGCGCCTTGGCGATCTCAATCAGCTGCTGCTGACCCAGACCCAGATCGCCCACGCGGGTGTCGGGTGAAATGCTGAGGCTGACCTGCGCCAGAAGCTTTTCACAGCGTAGCGTCATGGTGTCGTAATCGAGCACGCCGTGGCGTGAAATTTCAGCGCCGAGGAAAATGTTCTCCAGCACGGTGAGGTGCTTCACCAGCGCCAGCTCCTGATGAATGATGGCAATGCCTTTACGCTCGGTATCGCGAATATGGGTGGCCTGAATGACCTCGCCGGCAAAAACGATTTCGCCTTCGTAGCTGCCGTGCGGATAGATCCCACACAGCACTTTCATCAGCGTCGATTTGCCCGAACCGTTTTCGCCGCACAGTGAGACGACTTCGCCAGGATTCAACCGCAGGCTTACGTTGTCGACTGCTTTCACCGCGCCAAAGGCTTTTGTGATGCTTTTCATTTCAAGTAAATAAGACATAACTGCTCCACATAACCGAAGGGCGAACAGGGCACGTCGGCGAGCCCCCGCACGGCGGGGGCTGCGCGGGATTACAGTTCACTCTTTTTATGGAAACCGTCTTTTACCACGGTGGCGTCAATGTTCTCTTTATTGACTTCAATTGGCGTGAGCAGGCGAGCAGGAACATCTTTCAGCCCGTTGTTCAGCGTGGCATCGGCTTTAGGTTGCTGTCCGTTACCCAGCTCTACGGCAATTTCGGCAGCCGTGTTGGCAAGCTGGGTGATCGGTTTATAGACCGTCATGGTTTGGGTGCCGGCAATAATGCGCTTCACGCCAGCCAGGTCGGCATCCTGGCCGGATATAGCGACTTTCCCGGCGAGCCCCTGGGCGCTAAGCGCCTGAATGGCGCCACCGGCGGTGGCATCGTTGGATGCGACAACAGCATCTATTTTGTTGTTATTGGCTGTTAACGCATTTTCCATTATTTTCAGCGCGTTCTCTGGCAGCCAGCCATCCGCCCACTGATCGCCGACCACCTTAATCTTCCCGTCGTCGATATAGGGTTTCAGGACTTTCATCTGCCCTTCGCGGAACAGTTTGGCGTTGTTATCGACCGGTGAGCCGCCCATCAGGAAATAATTCCCCTGAGGCACTTTTTCGACCAGGCTTTTGGCCTGTAATTCGCCCACTTTTTCGTTGTCGAAAGAAATATAATAATCAATATCTGCATTATTAATCATGCGGTCATAGGCCAGCACTTTTATGCCTTCTTGTTTGGCTTCCTTCACCACGTTACTTAATACCTGACCGTTATACGGGATAATGACCAGGACATCGACGCCGCGGTTAATCATATTTTCGATTTGGGACATTTGCGTTTCTTCATTGCCGTTTGCCGACTGAACAAACACGTTTGCACCCAGTGACTCCGCTTTTTTCACAAAAATATCGCGATCTTTTTGCCAGCGCTCCAGGCGCAGATCGTCAATCGCCATACCGATTTTGACCTCTTTAGCGTGCCCGGCAAAGCTTGCAAGCAGGAGAGTGGTGCAGAGCGTTAGGGTCAGGTTCTTTATCTTCATAATTATTAGGCCTTTATGTAGGGGTATGTGTTGCTGAGATAAAAGAAACATTCACTGCTGAGACGCAGCAAATTTTTAACGTGGAAAGGCCTGCTGGCAATTACAGATTTTTATCTTCTCATTACGATATTTGGTTTATTTCCGAATTTATGACCGCGATCGGGTTTTAAAATACGTAACTTATTAATTACATTTGATTCTGGAATCTGCGCCGAAAAATAGTTTGCTTGCACATTATTTTGCGAGCCAGCGCACAGTTGTGCATTCTCTCAATAGCAGTGTGAAATAACGTAATTGAGCAAGCTGGAATGAGTATTCACTATTACTCCTGTATCTACGACTCGCCGCATACCCTGATAATGGAGCTGAATATGCAAGCTTATTTCGACCAACTCGATCGCGTCCGTTACGAAGGCACGAAAACGACCAATCCTTTAGCATTTCGTCACTACAACCCGGATGAGCTGGTGCTGGGTAAGCGCATGGAAGATCATCTGCGCTTTGCCGCCTGTTACTGGCATACCTTCTGCTGGAACGGCGCGGATATGTTCGGCGTTGGCGCATTCGATCGCCCATGGCAGCAGCCGGGCGAGGCCATTGAGCTGGCAAAGCGCAAAGCAGACGTTGCCTTTGAATTCTTCCACAAGCTCAACGTGCCGTACTACTGCTTCCATGATGTCGATGTGTCGCCGGAAGGCGCGTCGCTGAAAGAGTATCTGAATAACTTTGCACAGATGGTTGACGTGCTGGCCGCAAAACAGCAGCAAAGTGGCGTTAAGCTGCTCTGGGGTACGGCAAACTGTTTCACCAACCCACGCTACGGCGCGGGCGCAGCGACTAACCCCGATCCAGAGGTCTTTAGCTGGGCGGCGACGCAGGTTGTGACTGCGATGAACGCCACGCATCAGCTGGGCAGCGAAAACTACGTGCTGTGGGGCGGGCGTGAAGGTTATGAAACCCTGCTGAATACCGATCTGCGTCAGGAGCGCGAGCAGATTGGCCGCTTTATGCAGATGGTCGTTGAGCATAAGCACAAAATCGGTTTCCGCGGCACGCTGTTAATTGAACCTAAACCGCAAGAGCCAACCAAACATCAGTACGATTATGATGTTGCAACGGTGTACGGCTTCCTGAAGCAGTTTGGCCTGGAAAAAGAGATCAAGGTAAACATCGAAGCGAACCACGCCACGCTGGCTGGCCACTCTTTCCACCACGAAATCGCGTCAGCCATTGCGCTCGGCATCTTCGGCTCTGTGGATGCTAACCGCGGCGACCCGCAGCTGGGCTGGGATACCGATCAGTTCCCAATCAGCGTGGAAGAGAACGCGCTGGTGATGTACGAAATCATCAAAGCGGGCGGCTTTACGACCGGCGGCCTGAACTTTGACGCCAAAGTGCGTCGTCAGAGCACCGATAAATACGATCTGTTCTATGGTCACATCGGTGCGATGGATACCATGGCGCTGGCGCTGAAAGTGGCTGCCCGCATGATCGAAGACGGTGAGCTGGATAAGCGTGTTGCGAAGCGTTACAGCGGCTGGAACAGTGAGCTGGGCCAGCAAATTTTGAAAGGGCAGTTATCGCTGGCCGAAATCGCGAAGTACGCTGAACAGCATCAGCTGGCGCCGCAGCATCAGAGCGGACATCAGGAACTGCTGGAAAATCTCGTAAACCACTATCTGTTTGATAAGTGATTTAGCTGAAGATGGACGTAGGCCCGGTAAGCGTTAGCGCCACCGGGCATTTCTGTTAAAGGAGTCACCGTAATGTATATCGGGATCGATCTTGGCACATCGGGCGTGAAGGCCATCCTGTTGAATGAGCAGGGCGACGTGTTAGCCACGCAGACTGAAAAACTGCAGGTTTCACGTCCGCATCCGCTATGGTCGGAACAGGAGCCGGAGCAGTGGTGGCTGGCGACGGATCGCGCCATGAAAGCCTTAGGTGAACATCACAGTCTGCGTGACGTTAAGGCGCTGGGCATTGCCGGGCAAATGCACGGCGCAACGCTGCTGGATGACCAGCATCGCGTGTTAAGGCCCGCCATTCTCTGGAACGATGGCCGCTGTGCAGAAGAGTGCGCAATCCTTGAGGAACGCGTGCCTGCGTCTCGTCAGATTACCGGCAACCTGATGATGCCGGGTTTTACCGCACCGAAACTTCTGTGGGTCCAACGCCACGAACCGGAAATTTTCCGTCAGGTGGCGAAAGTCCTGCTGCCAAAAGATTATCTGCGTTTTCGCATGACGGGCGATTTCGCCAGCGACATGTCAGACGCGGCGGGCACAATGTGGCTCGACGTGGCGCAGCGCGACTGGAGCGAGACGATGCTCGAAGCCTGCCATTTGACGCGCGAGCACATGCCTGCGCTTTATGAAGGCAGTGAAATTACGGGGGCGTTGCAGCCATCCATTGCCGAGCGCTGGAATATGCCAGCCGTGCCGGTGGTCGCCGGTGGCGGTGATAATGCGGCGGGAGCAGTGGGTGTCGGCATGGTCGATGCAGGACAGGCGATGCTCTCGCTCGGCACGTCCGGCGTTTATTTTGCCGTCAGCGACGGTTATCGCAGCAATCCTGAAAGCGCGGTTCACAGTTTCTGTCATGCCCTGCCGGGGAAATGGCACCTGATGTCGGTGATGCTGAGCGCGGCATCCTGCCTGGACTGGGCAGCGAAGCTGACCGGAATGGCAGACGTGCCGGCGCTGATCGCAGCAGCACAGCAGGCAGATGAAAACGCGGGGACGGTGTGGTTTTTACCGTACCTTTCCGGGGAACGTACGCCGCACAACAACCCGGAAGCGAAAGGGGTGTTCTTTGGCTTAACCCATCAGCACGGCCCGGCGGAACTGGCGCGAGCGGTACTGGAAGGCGTGGGATATGCCCTTGCGGACGGCATGGACGTGGTGCACGACTGCGGCATTAAACCGGCGAGCATTACCCTGATTGGCGGTGGGGCACGCAGCAGCTTCTGGCGGCAGATGCTGTCCGATATCAGCGGGTTGCAGCTGGACTACCGTACCGGGGGAGATGTCGGTCCTGCGCTCGGCGCGGCGCGTCTGGCTCAAATTGCGGTGAACCCTGATAAGCCGTTGAACCTGCTTTTGCCACAGCTGCCGCTTGAGCAGCAGCATCGTCCTGATGCGAAAAAACATGCGCGCTATGCAGAACAGCGTGATGTTTTTCGCAAAATCTATCAGCAGCTTGTGCCGCTTATGTCCTAAAACTTCGCCGGGTGGCGCGGCGCTTACCCGGCCTACTATCCCCTGTGTATCTGGTTAGCTTACAAACCTGCGCGTATCCATTTTTTGCAGTGCCATCGACAGGAGCAGGCTGACAGCCAGCGTAGCGGAAAATATCCAGACAATATCCAGCACCGGCCAGCTTTTAAGCTCCACGCCGCGGGTGCGCAGCGCGTGGATCACCAGCGCGTGAAAACCATAAATTCCCAGCGAGTGGCGCGAGATAAATCCCAGTATTGGAAGTGGGCGATTGTTCAGGGTGTTTTTAACCAGCGTCAGCAGGGTAACGGCACAGATAAAGACCATTGGGCCGCAATAGAGATACCAGGTATCGGCAAAATTACCTCGCCACTGCAGTTCATGAAGCGTCCCGCGTGAAATCACGATCGCGCTGATGATAAACAGCCCCCCGCAGAGCCAGTTCATTCCGCGTTTTTGCGTATCCATCATGCCAATGGCACGCCCCAGCATGCCGTAAAGCACGTAGTAGAAGGTATCGCCGTTGATATAGAGATCAACCGGCAGCCATTCAAAACCATTAATCTTCTGAGAGACGGTATTCGGATTCGCGACGATGCCAATCACCACCATCAGCGCCAGCAACATCTTACCGCTGATGTTTTTTACCTGAATGAGCGGTGAAACCAGGTAAATAACGATAATGGCGAAGAAGAACCACAGGTGATAAAACACCGGTTTTTGAAGCAGATATTTAAGCGACAGCCCGGCATTAATTGAGGTGAACAGCGTGATATAGAGCAACGCAACGGCGCTATAAAACCCCAGGCATGCCGCAATACGCATGAAATGCCTCGGTTGCGCGCTTCGCTCGCCAAAAAACAGAAAGCCGGAGATCATAAAGAACAGCGGCACGCTTACCCGTGACGCGGAGTTGAGAACGTTGGCGATATCCCAGTTAACGGGGCTGATGCTGTGCGCGTTTGTGACGTACCACGTCGTGGTGTGAATCATCACCACCATCAGACAGGCTATTCCTCGCAGGTTATCAATCCAGCTAATTTTTGACTGCATCAGTTCCTCTTATTCCCTGTAAATAGAGTGTGACTGCCAATGGGAAAAACCCTTCCCTTGGAAAAATCTGAGTTTTATTAGGCAGGCTTGTATGAGCGCCGCGAGATTCGCAGAATGCCAGACCTTAATCTATAAAACCTTTGATACTAAAAATAACAGCCACTGACCGGGGCGGTAATAAAAATGATGATGACGCGCGTGGTATCACTCTTTCTGCTGCTCGTGCTTGCAGGATGCAGCGCTTCGCAAGAAGCGCCGGTACAGAAAGCTCAGCAGGGGAAAATCAGCCCGGAACGCTCGCTGAACATGGAGCAGCTCTGCAAAGATCGGGCTGCTCGACGCTATAACGCCGAGGTGCAAAAAATCAACGTAATCGGATTTGAGCGCTTTCAGGGCAGCTATGAGCTAAAGGGGTATACGGCGCGCAAAGAGGGCTTTGTCTGTTCTTTTGACGCGGACGGCCAGTTTTTACATCTCTCGATGCGCTAATACGCGCGTATATTCAGCAACCAGAGCGCTCAGGTGCTCTGGCGTAAAGGGTTATTTCCCCAATTTTCCCTAAACAACCCCGTTTCGTACTGTATATCTTGCAGCCAGCGGGTATACTGATCCCTTCCATTTAAAACCACACGTATCCAGCACGAAATACTATGCAAAAGTTTGATACCAAGACCTTCCAGGGCCTGATCCTGACCTTACAGGATTACTGGGCTCGTCAGGGCTGCACCATTGTTCAACCTTTGGACATGGAAGTTGGCGCAGGCACCTCGCACCCAATGACCAGCTTACGCGCGTTGGGGCCGGAGCCGATGGCGACCGCTTACGTGCAGCCTTCCCGTCGTCCGACCGATGGCCGTTACGGCGAAAACCCGAACCGTCTGCAGCACTATTATCAGTTCCAGGTGGTGATTAAGCCATCACCAGAGAACATTCAGGAACTGTACCTCGGGTCACTGAAAGAGCTGGGTATGGACCCGACCATCCACGACATTCGTTTCGTGGAAGATAACTGGGAAAACCCAACGCTGGGTGCCTGGGGTCTGGGTTGGGAAGTGTGGCTGAACGGCATGGAAGTGACGCAGTTCACCTACTTCCAGCAGGTTGGCGGACTGGAATGTAAACCGATCACGGGTGAAATCACCTACGGTCTGGAACGTCTGGCGATGTACATTCAGGGCGTAGACAGCGTTTACGACCTGGTCTGGAGCGACGGCCCGCTGGGTAAAACTACCTATGGCGACGTGTTCCATCAGAACGAAGTGGAGCAATCCACCTATAACTTCGAATACGCGGACGTGGACTTCCTGTTCACCTGCTTCGAGCAGTACGAGAAAGAAGCCCAGCAGCTGCTGGCGCTTGAAACTCCGCTGCCGCTGCCTGCCTACGAGCGTATTCTGAAGGCCGCCCACAGCTTCAACCTGCTGGACGCCCGCAAAGCCATCTCCGTGACTGAACGTCAGCGCTACATTTTGCGTATTCGTACCCTGACCAAAGCCGTTGCAGAAGCTTACTACGCGTCCCGTGAAGCCCTTGGCTTCCCGATGTGCAACCGAAACAAATAAGAGGCGGCCATGTCTGATAAAACTTTCCTGGTGGAAATCGGCACCGAAGAGCTGCCACCAAAAGCCCTGCGCAGCCTGGCTGAATCATTTGCTGCGAACGTGACCGCCGAGCTGGATAACGCTGGCCTGGCGCACGGTAAAATTGAATGGTTTGCCGCACCGCGCCGTCTGGCGCTGAAAGTGGCGAACCTGGCGGCGTCTCAGCCGGATCGTGAAGTCGAAAAACGTGGCCCGGCCATTGCGCAGGCTTTCGACGCCGAAGGCAAACCGAGCAAGGCGGCAGAAGGCTGGGCGCGCGGCTGCGGTATTACCGTTGACCAGGCCGAGCGTCTGACCACCGACAAAGGCGAGTGGCTGCTGTATCGTGCCCATGTGAAAGGCGAAAGCGCCGAAGCGCTGCTGCCAAACATGATCGCAACTTCGCTGGCTAAGCTGCCGATTCCTAAGCTGATGCGCTGGGGCGCGTCCGACGTTCACTTCGTGCGTCCGGTTCACACCGTGACTCTGCTGCTGGGCGATACCGTTGTTCCGGCCACCATTCTGGGCGTCGCGTCCGATCGCGTGATCCGCGGCCACCGCTTTATGGGTGAGCCAGAGTTCACCATCGACAATGCTGACCAGTATCCGCAGATCCTGCTGGAGCGCGGTAAGGTCATTGCCGACTACGAACAGCGTAAAGCCAAAATCAAAGCGGACGCCGAAGAAGCGGCGCGCCAGATTGGCGGTAACGCTGACCTGAGCGAAAGCCTGCTGGAAGAAGTGACCTCTCTGGTTGAATGGCCGGTTGTGCTGACCGCGAAGTTCGAAGAGAAGTTCCTGGCCGTTCCGGCAGAGGCGCTGGTTTACACCATGAAGGGTGACCAGAAGTACTTCCCGGTTTATGCCAACGACGGCAAGCTGCTGCCAAACTTCATCTTCGTGGCGAACATCGAATCGAAAGATCCGATCCAGATTATCTCCGGTAACGAGAAAGTCGTTCGTCCGCGTCTGGCGGATGCAGAGTTCTTCTTCAACACCGACCGTAAAAAGCGTCTGGAAGACAACCTGCCGCGCCTGCAGACCGTGCTGTTCCAGCAGCAGCTGGGTACGCTGCGCGACAAGACCGACCGCATCGCGGAGCTGTCCGGCTGGATCGCCCGTGAAATCGGTGCCGACGTCAACCACGCGACGCGCGCGGGCCTGCTGTCCAAGTGCGACCTGATGACCAACATGGTGTTCGAATTTACCGACACCCAGGGCGTGATGGGCATGCACTACGCGCGTCACGATGGCGAAGCGGAAGATGTAGCCGTTGCTCTGAACGAGCAGTATCAGCCGCGCTTTGCCGGTGACGATCTGCCGTCTAACCCGGTTGCCTGCGCCGTGGCGATCGCCGATAAGATGGACACCCTGGCGGGTATCTTCGGTATCGGTCAGCATCCGAAAGGCGACAAAGACCCGTTCGCGCTGCGTCGTGCCGCGCTGGGCGTGCTGCGTATCATCGTTGAGAAGAACCTCAACCTCGATCTGCAAACCCTGACCGAAGAAGCGGTGCGTCTGTACGGCGACAAGCTGACCAACGCGAACGTTGTGGATGACGTGATCGACTTCATGCTGGGCCGTTTCCGCGCCTGGTATCAGGACGAAGGTTACACCGTCGATACCATTCAGGCGGTGCTGGCGCGTCGTCCGACCCGTCCGGCCGATTTCGACGCGCGCATGAAAGCCGTGTCCCACTTCCGTACGCTGGAAGCGGCATCTGCTCTGGCCGCGGCCAACAAGCGTGTATCCAACATCCTGGCGAAATCCGACGAAACGCTGAACGAGCGCGTTAACGCGGCGACCCTGAAAGAGCCGGAAGAGATCGCGCTGGCAATGCAGGTTGTTGTGCTGCGCGACAAGCTCGAGCCGTACTTCGCGGAAGGTCGTTACCAGGAAGCGCTGGTGGAGCTGGCCGAGCTGCGCGACGTGATCGACGCCTTCTTCGAGAAAGTGATGGTGAACGTAGAAGATAAAGAGCTGCGTGTTAACCGTCTCTCTATGCTCGAAAAACTGCGCGAGCTGTTCCTGCGCGTGGCGGATATTTCGCTCCTGCAGTAACGTGCCCGTTGTTATAAATGCTAAAAACCCGCTTCGGCGGGTTTTTTTATGGGGCTTTTGCAGGCCGGATAAGCGCAGCGTCATCCGGCAGGTTTAGCCGATCGCGATTGTGCCTTCGTCTGTCTGCAACCAGCGCGGTTCATTGACATAAAATAACCTCAGTGAGTGGTATATCTTCCGTCACGGGAGGTTCCAGGCTCGCTGGTGGCGGAACCGAACAAGGTTGGAACGACTGGCCTCACTGACACCAGTGCGCTTTGCAGCGCCCCTGTCCGGCCCGCCATTGAAATGCAACAGGCCGTACGACACAGAGCCTGTGTCGCCAGTGAAGTGATTCAGGGTTCCAATCCCGGCACCTGATTTTGCAGGTGCGAAGAGAACTTACTGCTCATCAAAACAGGCGGCAACAGATTTGAGCTATGCCACTGAGGATATTACCATTTCTGGAAAGAGGCTCGCAAAATTACCGTCTGTTTCCCCTCACCCTAACCCTCTCCCCAAAGGGGCGAGGGGATTGTTTACTGCTCGCATTAATTTGTGGGGATCCCTCAGCTCAAAGGGAGAGGGGGTATAAGTCGTCCAAAATTTAACCTTGAAATGGTCATTACATTACCGCTATTCTTACCCCCGTTAACTTTCTCGTGCTGGAGTGCCCCCCAAAAATGAACAAACACGACTGATGAATTTCGATCCTTGCTAAACGCCACCGCGTCGGCAGGGGATGTTTTGATTTCATTCAGGAGTGCTTATGGCTCATTTTGCGCAGTCCCCTTCTTTTATTTTGCATCAGGTCACCTGTCAGTTTGCGACGGGCGATATCCTTTTTGGTCCGCTGAATTTGTCGCTGGAGCCCGCGCTGTGCGCGCTGGTGGGCCGCAACGGCAGCGGAAAAACACGCCTGCTGCGCCTGCTGGCAGGCCTTGATGAACCCGACAGTGGTCATATCGAACGTTCCGGGACGCACGTCTATGTGGCGCAGCAGCAGGATATTTCGCCGCAGACTACGCTGGCGGAACTGCTCGGCTATGATGCTCTCTTCGCGGCGCGTAAGCGTATCGACAGCGGTGACTATCTGCCTGACGATTTGGAAACGCTCGACGGATACTGGGATTTAGCAGAACGTCTTCGCGACGCGTTTATCGCTGCGAAGCTCCCGCCTTTTGAACCGGATAAACTCGCCATTGAACTCAGCGGCGGCGAACGAATTCGCGCCCTGCTGTGCGGGGCATTCACGGCGGGGGCGGATTATCTGCTGCTGGATGAACCCACTAACCATCTCGACAGAGACGGGCGCGAGTGGTTCTACAGCCAGCTTGCTCGTTATCAGGGCGGCGTGCTGGTTGCCTCCCATGATCGGGAGCTGCTGGCACAGGTACCGCGCATTCTGGAACTGAGCGCCTCTGGCCTGCGCAGCTTTGGCGGTAATTATGCTGATTATCAAACTCAGCGCGATGCCGAGCAGCAGGCCGCCCGCGCGGCGCTGGAACATGCGGCGACGGAGCGTAAACGCACCCGCTCTCGTATGCAAAAAGAGCATGACGACAGCCAGCGTCGTTCGGCAAAAACGCTGCGTACGGTCGATACGCTAAACATCGCCTCGTTTGAGCGGGTCAAATACAAAGGCGCGGCAAAGGAGCGGATTGGTTCCTGGAAAAAACAGCATAGCGATCGGAACGATGCCCTGAACGCCGCCGTAAACAAGGCGCGCGAGCGGGTTGAGGAGGATAATCCGGTGATGTTCACCCTGCCCGGTAGCCAGATTGCCGACGGGAAACAGGTGCTGGTACTGGAGGGGCTGGTATTACCGCATGTGGATAACCCGCCGATTCACTGGCGTATGGACGGGCCGATGCGCGTTGCGCTTAAAGGGCCGAACGGCTGCGGTAAGTCGACGCTGCTAAAGGCGATCCTCGGGGAGATCGCGCCACGCTCCGGTACGTGCAGCGTATCGGTCTCCTGCGCGTATCTCGATCAGCATCTCACTCAGTTAGATCTTACGCAGTCCGTGATGACGCATCTCAACCTGAGCAATACGCCCCTCGAGGAAGGCAGCCTGCGGACCCGGTTAGCTCAGCTTCAGCTCGGTGCCGATAAGGTCATGCTGCCACTGGCGGACCTGAGCGGGGGAGAGCGTCTGAAGGCCGCGCTGGCCTGCGCGCTGTGGCGTGAAGAGGCCGCGCAGCTCCTGCTGCTTGACGAGCCGACTAACCATCTGGATTTGGCATCGGTGCAGGCGATTGAACACGCGCTGGCTGATTTCCCCGGTGCGCTGGTGGTGGTATCGCACGATGAGGCCTTTCTGAAAGGGTTAACATTGACGCATGAGATGGTGTGGGAAAAGGCAGGGTGGCGTTGTGAAACCCTTTAAACACAAACCCCCGCAGAGGCGGGGGCGGTAACAAACTTTACTAGGCTATCTGCTTGCTGAGTGCCGGGTTGGCCTTGATAAGGCGCATCAGCTTTAGCTCGGCAGGCGTGGGTTTTTCACGTTTCGACTCCCACTCCAGCACCATCGCTACGCTGACACCCATTGCTCTGGCGAATTCTTCATTTTTTAAGCCCGACCCTTTGCGCAATTGCTCAAATTCTGTAAAGGGATTGGGTTTCTGTTGCAGGGTAATCGCCTGCGGTACACCTTTAAAAATAATCTGTTCCAGGCTGCTCAGCAGCTCAAACTCAGGATCTTTATATTCCATTGAGAACTCCTCTTAAATCTCACACAGGGATCAAGAACATCAGAGAGCCATTTAAGAATAGCCTCAAAAGCGGACACGGGATCGTCACGCCTGTGATTAATTGTGCGGTAACGATCGCTTTACCCGTTTCAGCTATATGGATAGTTATGCTAATTACCTGATTAACCATATGACGGCCGCGATGCGTATTTTTTTGTAAATAGTAAGATATAAAACGGCAATAGCCGTTTTGCATGAAAAGAGTATCTTGCTGGGCTGACCTGGACTATCCTTGTCAGCGTCGGGCACGCGTGTGCCGGTGTGCGCTTTTTTGGGTGAAAGGAGTAATGAAATGGCGACAGGAAAGTCCTGCTCTCGCTGGTTTGCGCCTATTGCGGCGTTGCTGATGGTGGTTAGCCTGAGTGGGTGTTTTGATAAAGAAGGCGATCAGCGCAAAGCGTTTATCGATTTTCTGCAGAATACAGTGATGCGCAGCGGCGAGCGTTTACCAACGCTGACTGCGGATCAGAAAAAACAGTTTGGTCCGTTCGTTTCTGATTACGCCATTATTTATGGTTATTCACAGCAGGTGAGTCAGGCGATGGACTCCGGTCTGCGTCCGGTACTGGACAGCGTTAACGCTATTCGTGTCCCTCAGGATTACATGACCCAGCGTGAACCTCTGCGCCAGTCTAACGGTGCGCTCGGCGTCCTGAGTCAACAGCTGCAAAACGCGAAAATGCAGGCCGATGCCTCACGTTCTGCGCTGAAGCAGGGCGACGATCTCAAGCCAGTGTTCGACAAGGTCTATGAGAAAGTGGTCACGAAGCCTTCGGACGCGTTGCAACCGCTGATCCCTGCCGCTCAGATTTTCACGCAGCAGCTGGTTCAGGTGGGTGATTTTATCTCCCAGCAGGGCACGCAGGTGAGCTTTGTCTCTAACGGCATTCAGTTCCCGACGTCCCAGCAGGCGAGCCAGTACAATACGCTGATTGGGCCGCTGGCTTCCCAGCATCAGGCCTTTAGTCAGGCGTGGAGTGCAGCAGTCGCTGCAACCGAATAAAAGAAAAGCCCCGCCTCGAGCGGGGTTTTTTTTATGACTAGAGAAAATAATGCTTGTCATTTATCTACCACATCGGTATAACTATCCCCGTCGGTTTGTTACACAGACCTAAAGCAGTTTAGTAAAGCAGTCCAGATTGTTATCCATAGATACCCTTCGTAGTGACCCTTCCTTCATCGCTTAAAAATCTGTAACGCAACCATCATGCCGGAAGGCAAAACATATTTTTAATAAGGTAATTTCTATGTCTGGTAAAATGACTGGTCTGGTAAAATGGTTCAACGCTGATAAAGGTTTCGGCTTCATCACTCCTGACGATGGCTCAAAAGACGTGTTCGTACACTTCTCTGCTATCCAGAACGATGGCTACAAATCTCTGGACGAAGGTCAGAAAGTTTCCTTCACCATCGAAAGCGGCGCTAAAGGCCCAGCAGCTGGTAACGTTGTAAGCCTGTAAGCTTCCAACCCAGTAGCACAAAATTCAAAAACCCGCCTTCTGGCGGGTTTTTTCATTTCTACTCCTGGATCTGCGGGTTAACGCAGTTTCGTTCCACTTTCCCGCCCAGTGCGGCGATCAAATTGTCCACCGCGGTGGCTGCCATGTTATAGCGCGTTTCGTGTGTTGCCGAACCGATATGGGGCAGGGCGACGACGTTTGGCAGCTGTAGCAGCGGGGAATCAACCGGCAGCGGCTCCTGCTCAAACACGTCCAGACCGGCGGCGTGGATCTCACCGTTTTGCAGGGCTTCAATCAGTGCTTTTTCGTCCACCACCGGGCCACGGCCTGCGTTAATGAAAATGGCCGATTTCTTCATCTTCTCAAATGCAGATTTGCCGATCAGATGGTGGGTCTCCTCCGTCAGCGGCAGGATCAAGCACACGTAGTCAGATTCCTGCAGCAGCGTATCAAGCTCACAGTAGCGAGCGTTGAAGCGTTCTTCAGCTTCACCGTGATGACGGCGCGCGTTGTACAGAATCGGCATGTTGAAGCCGAAATGCGCGCGCTGTGCCAGCGCCAGCCCAATGCGGCCCATGCCCACAATCCCCAGCGTTTTACCGTGTACGTCCACGCCAAACCAGTCCGGACCGATGCTCTTGGTCCACTCGCCCGCTTTGACACGCTCGGCCACCTCCACCACGCGGCGGGCGGTGGTGAGCACCAGCGCCATCAGCGTGTCGGCTACCGTCTCCGTCAGGGCATGCGGCGTATGCATCAGCAGGATTTTGCGGGCATTCAGGGCATCTACGTCAAAATTGTCGTACCCCACGGAAACGGTCGAGGTAGCACGAAGCTTCGGCATTTTCTCCAGCAAGGCCACATCCACTTTTTCGCTTGAACCCAGCAATCCTTCGGCGCGGGCAAACGCATCCGCGTGCTGTGCCACGGTGTCCGGGCTGAGGTTCTTCACCTGCGTCACGGTGAAGTGTTCCTCGAGGCGTTTTTGCAGATCTTCAGGCAGTGCTTTGTACAAAATGACGGACGGCTTCATGCTAATCTCCGTTGATATTTAAAGGGTCAGGCGTGGCGTGCGCCGACGGGTAATTGTTGATTATTAGCAGGCTTAACAATCAGAGTAAGCCACACCGAGGCAAAAAGTGCTACCCCCATAAATATGTACGACGCCGACGGGCTGCCGGTTGCGCCGTTCAGGTAGCCAACAAACCAGGAGCCGAAGAAGGAGCCCAGCGCGCCCATGCTGTTGATCAACGCCATCGCGCCGCCCGCCACGTTACGCGGCAGCATTTCCGGGATAATCGCGAAGAAGGGACCATACGGGGCATACATGGCTGCACCGGCAATCACCAGCAGCGTGTAAGAAGCCCAGAAGTGGTTTGCGCCCACGGCCCAGGAGCCAATAAAGGCAAAGGCGGCGATCAGCAGCAGCGGCCAGACGAACAGCTTACGGTTTTGCAGCTTGTCCGATGCCCAGGAGACGATAATCATCGCGATTGTCGCGGCCAGATAAGGCACGGACGACAGCCAGCCCACTTCCACCATGCCGAGGTTTTCACCGCCGCTGCGGATGATTGACGGCAGCCACAGCACAAAACCGTATACGCCAATGCTCCACGCAAAGTACTGAGCACACAGCAGAATGACGTTGCGGGAGCGGAAGGCCTCGCCGTAATTACGTACCGCCTTCAGCCCTTGCTGCTCTTTATCCAGCTGCGCCTGCAGCGCGGCTTTTTCGTCTTCGGAAAGCCACTTCGCCTGCGCAGGCATGTCTTTCACCAGCACCCACCAGCAGAATGCCCAGATCACCGCCGGAACCCCTTCGATGATAAACATTTCGCGCCAGCCAAAAGACTGGATAAGGTAGCCGGATACAACCGACATCCACAGCACGGTGACCGGGTTACCGAGGATCAGGAAAGTGTTGGCGCGCGAGCGTTCGGATTTGGTAAACCAGTTGCTGATGTAGATAAGCATTGCGGGCATCACCGCAGCCTCAACGACCCCGAGGATAAAGCGAATGGCGGCAAGCGCTGGAATGTTATTCACCACGCCGGTCAGCGACGCGCAGCCGCCCCACAGGATCAGGCAGACGAAGATCAGCTTGCGCACGCTGCGGCGTTCGGCGTAGATAGCGCCGGGGATCTGGAAGAAGAAGTAGCCGAGGAAGAAAAGGGCGCCGAGCAGGGAGGAGACACCTTTGGTAATGCCGAGGTCTTCGGTGATCCCCGCAGCGGATGCGAAACTAAAGTTGGCACGATCGAGGTACGCCAGGCTGTACGTGATGAACACGATAGGCATGATGTACCACCAGCGTTTAACTGCATTGGTCGAACTGTTCATAGGCTTGCCTCTGTTGTTGAGGTGGTCACCCCCCTCACCCTAACCCTCTCCCCAAAGGGGCGAGGGGATGATTTGCACCCTCTCCCCTTTGGGGAGAGGGCCGGGGTGAGGGGAGCTATTCGTTAAGCTCTGCGCGCGTTGGTAATCCTTCGCTGTCGCCCTGCACCTGGATCGCCAGCGAGCCGATGGTGTTGCCACGCGCAATGGCCTGCAGCAGCGGTTTGCCTTCCAGCAGGGCGCTAATGACGCCTACGGCAAAGCCGTCGCCCGCGCCTACGGTGTCGACCACGTTCTCGACTTTTACCGCCGCGACCGCGCCCTGTTCACCGCTGGCCGTTTTGAACCATGCGCCGTCGGCGCCGGTTTTCAATACCACGGCTTTTACCCCTTTATTCAGGTAAAAATCGGCAATCCCTTCCGGAGAGCTTTCGCCGGTAAGGATCATCCCTTCCTTTACGCCGGGCAGAACCCAGTCGGCCTGAAACGCCAGACGGTTCAGCTTTTCAACCATCTCGGCTTCGCTTTTCCACAGCACCGGGCGCAGGTTGGGATCGAACGAGATCGTTTTTCCCTGTGCCTTCATCGCGGCGGCTGCGTGATCCAGCAGTTCGTACGAGCTGGCTGAGAGCGCTGCCGCCACGCCGCTCAGGTGCAGGTGGCGCGCGGACGAGAAATGCGGGGCGTTGTAGTCGTCAACGGAGAGATGGCTGGCTGCCGATCCTTTGCGGAAGTACTCCACGATGGGATCGGTTCCATTTTCGACCTTCGATTTCAGCTGAAAGCCGGTTGGGAAGCGGGCGTCCAGCGTGACGCCGGCGGCATCAATGCCCTCTTTTTTCAGCGAGTCGAGGACGAAATGGCCAAAGCTGTCATCCCCCACGCGGCTGACCCAGCCGACGTTCAGGCCGAGGCGCGCCAGCCCCGTCGCGACGTTCAGCTCTGCGCCCGCCACGCGTTTGATAAAGTGTTTAACCGCGCTCAGCTCGCCGGTTTCGGTAGCGACAAACATCGCCATGGCCTCGCCGATAGTGATGACATCCAGCGTCTTGTGCATGGTTTACTCCTCGCGCAGCAGGTTAACGTAGTGGCGGGTGACGGCGGTTAAATCGGCTCCCTCCAGCGGGAACTCAATACCGCGTGGGGCATCGGCAGGCAGTTGATTGAGCAGGTCGAGCCAGCGCGCATCGGTGGCGTCCGGCGCAACGGCGCGGAACTGGTCCTTGTGCTGAACGGCGGCCTTAACGTGAATATAGCTCACCGCAGGTGCCAGGTGACGCGCGGCTTCTTCGGGTGAGTCACCTACCCACAGCCAGTTGCCCATGTCGAACGTCAGGGTGACGGGCAGCGCCATTACCCGACAGGCGGCTTTGAAGCGCTGCATCGGGGCGAGCTGCCCGCAGTCGGTCTGATCGTTTTCCACGACCAGCGCCATGCCGCTGTCGTCCAGCAGCGCGCGCAGGGCTTCAAGGGAATGTTTGTCGCTGAAATGGCCGAGAGAGACCTTCAGCCACAGCGCGTTGAGGGTGTTGGCTTCGACCAGATAGCGCGGGAGGTCCGGGTTGAGCTGGCCATCGGGCATAAACAGGGCGGCGGGAGCGGAGTAACATGCCAGCAGGCCCAGCAGCTCGATGGACTCACCCAGCGCGGGCAGGGCCAGCAGCTCCTCAGCGCTGAACAGTTCGCGGCGGATCTCTACGCCGTCGGCACCCGCGCCCGCAATCACCGGAAGCATGGCCCGTTGGCCACCCGCCTGTCGCACCCGATCCGCGCCGTAAGCGGCGGTGACCACCATTATTTTCCTGCTCATTACCGGACTCCATCACGTATTCGATAGTATTACGCTAGATGGAACCGGTTCCAAAGGAAAGGTCAGGATGTTGAATTTATGATCGCTGTCACGAAGGGAACGTTAACGGGCGGTAGAGCCGCGAACAATCAGTTCGCCAGAGAAAACCTGCTCGCGGACGGCATCGCTGACGCCCTCAATCCGGCGAACTACCTGTTCGACAGCAGCATAGCCAATTTGCCACGTCGGTTGCTTGAGTGTGGTGATGCCGACGCCTGCCAGCTCTGCCCATTCCAGTTCATCAAAGCCCAGCAGGCCGATGTCGCTGCCCCAGTGCAGGCCAATGCGCTTGAGGGAGCGGGCGACCTGCAGCGTCAATGCCCCGTTGGCGGAGATAACGGCTTTGCGCATTCCGCGATGGCGGGTGTGAAACTGACGCAGGATATTGTCAATCTGACCGGCTTCGTGCAGGGGCGTTTCGGCATTTTCGGCGATGGTGCCGGGATAGCGCTCGAGAGTGGCGCGAAACGCGCTCAGACGCTCGCGGCGCGTGTTAACCATCCCCAGCGGTTCGCTGAGGAAAAGAATCGCTTCAAAGCCCTGTTCGACGAGGTGCTCGGTGGCGGTGGTGGCGGCCTGAACGTTATCCAGCCCGACAACGTCGCAGGCAAATTCGGGAATTTTTCGGTCGATAAGCACCATCGGCAGGGAGGATTGCTGCAGGCGGTTTAAACCCTCTTCGCGCATCCCCACTGCATTCACCACGATACCTTCCACCTGGTAGCTGCGCAGCAGGTCGAGGTAGTGCAGCTCCTGATCGACTTCGTTGTTGGTATTACAGACCAGCGGCGTAAAGCCCTTCTCGCGGCAGGCGGCTTCGATGCCGCTCAGCACGTTAACGGAGTAAGGGTTGGTAATGTCGGCGATGATCAGCCCAATAAGCCGGGTGCGCCCGCGTTTGAGGCCGCGCGCCATCAGGCTGGGGCGGTAGTCGAGGTCAGCAATGGCCTGTTCAATGCGGGCGAGCAGCGCCTCGGACAGCAGGTGTTTCTCGCCGTTGAGGTAGCGCGAAATGCTGGTTTTACCGGTTTTCGCGGCTTTCGCCACGTCGCTGATGGTGGCCCGTGCTGGTTTGCTCATCGCTGATTTCCCTGACTTTAGTGAGAACACCTTAGCGGGAAAATCAACGATGGCAAGTGGTTCATGTTGGGGTGTGCGGTCTGATGCTCTCACCCCGACCTTCTCCCACAGGGAGAGGGGGGAAATGCGATTACTGCACGGGGCTTAACGTAATCTCAACGCGACGGTTCTGCGCTTTGCCTTCCGCCGTGCTGTTGCTGGCGATTGGGTTTGCAGGCCCCATGCCGCTGGTGCGGATACGGGTTGCTTCAACGCCCTGGGTAATCAGCGAGCTGGCCACGGAGTCGGCGCGCTGCTGGGACAAGCGCATGTTCAGATCCTGGCTGCCGGTGCTGTCGGTGTAGCCAATCACGTTCACGGCGGTCTTGTTGTACTCTTTCAGCACCATCGCCACGCCGGTCAGGGTGTTGGCGCCCGCCGGTTTCAGCGTTGCGCTGCTGCTGTCGAAGGTGACGTTGTTTGGCATGTTCAGGATGATGTTGTCACCGCTGCGCGTTACGCTCACGCCTGTGCCCTTCATTTTGTCGCGCAGTTTCGCTTCCTGCACATCCATGTAATAACCGACGCCGCCGCCCAGTGCTGCCCCTGCTGCTGCGCCGATCAGCGCGCCTTTGCCGCGATCTTTCTTGGAGGAGGAGAGCGCGCCAACGCCTGCGCCTACCAGCGAGCCGATGCCCGCGCCGATGCCGGATTTGCCCGCTTCGCGTTCACCGGTGTAAGGGTTTGTTGTGCAGCCAGAAACAGCCAGGGCGCCGCTCACCAGAGCAGCAATAACGAGTACGCGTTTTTTCATCTTCTTTCCTTAATCCTTTTTATTCTTTGCCACGACGCGCGTGGCAGTTGATTATGACGTCCGGATACGGAGAAAATTCAGTGTATAACTCTGAAATTTGTGACTAATCATAAACAGCCTCGGCAAGAAGGCCGTAAAACCTGCACGCAACCAGGAGCGCACGCTTTGAGCACCTCAACAAAAACCATTCTGACCGCCGCCCACTGGGGGCCGATGCTGGTCGAAACCGACGGCGAAAACGTCCTGTCATCGCGCGGGGCATTGCCTTCGCAGCATCCCAACTCACTGCAGACCGCCGTTCGCGATCAGGTGCATAGCAAAACCCGCGTGCGCTGGCCGATGGTGCGCAAAGGCTTTCTGGCATCGCCGGATAAGCCGCAGGGCATTCGCGGTCAGGATGAGTTTGTTCGCGTAAGCTGGGATGACGCGCTGGCGCTGATCCACGCCCAGCACAAGCGCATTCGCGACAGTTACGGTCCGTCGTCCATTTTCGCCGGATCCTACGGCTGGCGTTCTAACGGCGTGCTGCACAAGGCCGCGACCCTGCTGCAGCGCTACATGAGCCTGGCGGGGGGCTATACCGGCCATCTGGGCGATTACTCGACCGGCGCGGCGCAGGCGATCATGCCGTACGTGGTGGGGGGGAACGAAGTTTACCAGCAGCAGACCAGCTGGCCGCTGGTGCTCGAGCACACTGACGTGGTGGTGCTCTGGAGCGCCAACCCGCTGAATACGCTGAAAATTGCCTGGAACGCCAGCGACGAGCAGGGGATTGGGTATTTCGACGCGCTGCGCAAAAGCGGCAAGCGCATTATCTGCATCGATCCGATGCGCTCGGAAACCATGGATTTTCTCGGCGATAGCGCCGAGTGGATTGCCCCCCATATGGGCACCGACGTGGCGATGATGCTGGGCATTGCCCATACGCTGGTTGAAAACGACTGGCACGATGCTGATTTCCTCGCCCGCTGTACGTCCGGCTTCGGCAAATTTGCCGACTACCTGACGGGTAAAGCGGACGGTGTAGCCAAAACCGCAGAGTGGGCGGCTGACATTTGTGGCGTAAATGCAGACAAAATCCGTGAGCTGGCGGCGTTATTCTACCAAAACACCACCATGCTGATGTCCGGCTGGGGCATGCAGCGCCAGCAGTTTGGCGAGCAAAAGCACTGGATGCTGGTGACGCTTGCCGCGATGCTTGGGCAGATCGGCACGCCGGGCGGTGGTTTTGGCCTTTCTTATCACTTTGCGAACGGCGGTAACCCGACCCGCAAAGCGGCGGTGCTGGCCTCGATGCAGGGTTCCGTGCAGGGCGGCGTCGATGCTGTCGATAAAATTCCGGTAGCGCGCATAGTTGAAGCGCTGGAAAACCCGGGCGGTTTTTATCAGCACAACGGCCTGGACCGCCACTTCCCCGATATCAAATTTATCTGGTGGGCGGGCGGGGCGAACTTTACCCATCATCAGGACACCAACCGCCTGATCCGCGCCTGGCAGAAGCCGGAGCTGGTGGTGATCTCAGAGTGCTTCTGGACCGCGTCGGCCAGGCATGCCGATATTGTGCTGCCGGCGACCACCTCGTTTGAACGTAACGATCTCACCATGACCGGCGACTACAGCAACCAGCATATGGTGCCGATGAAGCGCGTGGTGCCGCCGCGCGATGAAGCACGTGATGATTTTGACGTCTTTGCCGTCCTGAGCGAGCTGTGGGAAACCGGCGGGCGCGAGCGCTTTACCGAGGGCAAAACGGATCTGGAATGGCTGGAGACGTTCTACCAGATTGCCGGTCAGCGCGGCGCTGCGCAGGGCGTGACGCTGCCGCCGTTTGCTGAATTCTGGGACGCGAATGCGATCTTCGAAATGCCGGAGAGCGAGCAGAACGCACGGTTTGTCCGCTTTGCTGATTTCCGCCGCGACCCGGACGGCCATCCCCTGAAAACCGAGAGCGGTAAGATTGTGATTTACAGCGAGCGCATCGCCAGCTTTGCGTATGCCGACTGCCCGCCGCATCCGACGTGGCTGGAGCCGGACGAATGGCACGGCAATGCCCAGCCGGAGCAGCTTCAGGTGCTCTCCGCGCACCCGGCGCACCGCCTGCACAGCCAGCTTAACTTTACGTCGCTGCGCGAGCGGTATGCCGTTGCCGATCGGGAACCTATCACCCTGAACAGTGCTGATGCAAAAGCGCGCGGGATTGCTGACGGTGACGTGGTGCGCGTCTGGAACGCGCGGGGACAGGTGCTGGCAGGCGCCGTAGTCACTGACGGGATTAGGCCTGGCGTGTTCTGCATCCACCAGGGCGCATGGCCGGATCTGGCGTTGAGCGAGGGCGGTATCTGCAAGAACGGCGCGGTTAACGTGTTAACCAAGGATCTCCCCAGCTCGAAGCTGGGGAATGGCTGTGCGGGAAATACCGCGCTGGCCTGGGTTGAGAAATATCAGGGACCTGAGCTTACGTTAACGGCGTTTGATCCGCCTGCCAGCTCATGATCCACGTCGGGTGCTGGGTATCATCCTGCCATGCGCTGTCTTCAATGCGAAAGCCATGCGCATGATAGAAATTCACCGCCCGAATGTTTTTCTGGTACACCTCCAGCGTTAAATAGGGGAAGCGCTGTTGAACATGGTTCAGCAGCGCATGCCCAATTCCTTTCCCGATTAACGACGTGGAGACAAACAGGGCACCCACAAACTGCGCCTGCATCACGCTAACAAAACCTAGCGGCTTGTCGTCCTCTTCCCAGATCCAGGTTTCAGCCGCGGGCAGATACACGTCCCGCACCATGGCTTCATTTTCTCTCCAGTAGCCCGCGTTGATAAAGGGGTGCGCCGCCGTAGTGCTTTCCAGCCACAGGCTCAGGAGCGGGGCGGGATCGTCACTTTGCCATTTGCGGATCATGGTCTCCTCCCGGGTGGCAGAAGCAGCCCGTGATGTGGTCGTTCACCAGCCCACAGGCCTGCATAAAGGAGTAACAGATGGTGGTGCCCACGAATTTAAAACCGCGATTTTTCAGCGCCTTAGAAAGTGCGTCTGACGCGGGCGTTGAGGTGGGGATCTCTGCAAGCGTGGCCGCCTGGGTGACTTTCGAGTCGTTATCAACGAATGCCCAGACAAATTCTGAAAACGGCTCACCGCTTTGTTCCATCGCCAGATACGCTCGCGCGTTACCGATGATGGCCTGAATTTTACCGCGATGGCGGATGATACCGGCATCCTGCACCAGCCTTTCTACATCGTCGTCGGTCATGGCGGCAACGGCAACCGGATCGAACCGGTGGAAGGCCTTGCGGTAGTTTTCTCGTTTTTTCAGCACGGTAATCCAGGATAACCCCGCCTGCTGGCCCTCCAGGCAGATCATTTCGAAGAGCTTTTTGCCATCCGTTTCCGGCACGCCCCATTCCTGGTCGTGATAGTCGATATAAAGCTGATCCTGGCTTACCCAACCGCAACGCTGCATAGGTTATCTCCCTTATTCATACTGAAATCGCAAAATTTTCAATCTGTCCGGCTTGACGTGTCTGCTAAAGAGACAATAGTTAATAAAGGGTTATATGCCCTCATACCGCTTTCTAACAATGACAAATGTCGCCGAATTCGGCTCTTTCTGGAGTCGCTTTGATGATGATAAAAATAATCAGTGGCCGCCATGCTGTTTCTGGCCTGGTGGGGATCTCAGCCTGCCTGTTTTTTTGTAATACAGCATTTGCCTGGCAACAGGAATATATCGTTTCAGACGCACAAAGTAATACGGCCGAACGCTATACATGGGATGCGGATCACCAACCGCGTTATGAGGATATTCTCGCTGAGCGTATCCAGTCTTCGCAAAATATGCCCGGGTTCGCCCTGAGTCTTCCCTCCGGCTCGGCGGCAGAAGGCGCTATGAGCGTGGGCTGGAATTTTCCGCTGTATGGACAAATTTCAACCGGCCCTGTGATGGCGTGGCGTTATGATGGCTCTGCCCCGACGATGATAAATGAGTTCGGTGATAGCGTCACCACGCAAGGGCTTACCGATCCGCTCTGGCATGCCAGCGTCAGTACCCTTGGCTGGCGCGTGGATACGAAATATGGCGAGCTTCGCCCCTGGGCGCAAATAAGCTTTAATCAGCAGTTAGGTGAAAACCAGTGGAAATCCCAGTACGGGATGCCGCAAACCCCTGCGCCCGTGCAAAACGGCAGCTGGATGGATGTCACCGTCGGAACGGATATTCCCTTTAATACCCATATGGCGGCCTATGCTTCGTTAGCACAGGGCGAAAACACGATGACGGGGGAAGAATTTATGTACACCCTGGGCGTCAGTGCAAATTTTTAGCGTTGTAACTTTTTTCAACCTTGCTGTAACATCCTGAATACAACAACGACGGGGATTGTGGCGATAGCGGGTACTAACAAATCATCGCTTCATTCCCCGGCAAGGTCGTTCATTCCCGATTCCAGGCATTTCATTCCGTCCTTCCTGCACTTCATGCCGTTTTACCCCATACGCCTTATGGTTTTGTTTATCGTTGTCCACAGCGAATTTCCTTAATTTATCCTGCAGGACAACTGCCATGAATACATCAACCTATAATCGTACGCGCTGGCTGACTCTCTTCGGCACCATCGTTACCCAGTTTGCGCTGGGCTCGGTCTATACCTGGAGCCTGTTTAACAGCGCGCTTTCCGATAAGCTCAATGCGCCCGTTAGCCAGGTCGCGTTTTCCTTCGGTTTGCTGAGCCTGGGTTTGGCGATCTCCTCGTCAGTGGCGGGCAAGCTGCAGGAGCGCTTCGGCGTTAAGCGCGTGACCATGGCCTCCGGCATCCTGCTGGGCGTTGGCTTTTTCCTGACGGCGCACTCCAATAATCTGCTGATGCTGTGGTTAAGTGCCGGGGTGCTGGTGGGGCTGGCGGACGGTGCGGGCTACCTGCTGACGCTCTCTAACTGCGTGAAGTGGTTCCCGGAGCGTAAAGGGTTGATCTCTGCCTTTGCCATCGGCTCGTATGGACTGGGCAGCCTCGGTTTTAAATTTATCGACTCTCATCTGCTGGCCTCTGTGGGGCTGGAAAAAACCTTTATGATCTGGGGCGTTATCGTTCTGGTGATGATCCTGTTTGGCGCAACCCTGATGAAAGATGCCCCGCAGCAGGAAGTGAAATCCGTTAACGGCGTGGTGGAGAACGACTTCACCCTGGCGCAGTCCATGCGCAAACCGCAGTACTGGATGCTGGCGGTGATGTTCCTGACGGCCTGCATGAGCGGCCTGTATGTGATTGGCGTGGCGAAAGATATCGCTCAGGGTATGGTGAAACTGGATGTGGCCACGGCAGCTAACGCGGTGACCGTTATCTCCATCGCGAACCTTTCTGGTCGCCTGGTGCTGGGCATTCTGTCTGATAAAATTGCTCGCATCCGGGTGATTACTATCGGGCAGGTGGTTTCGCTGGTGGGCATGGCGGCACTGCTGTTCGCACCGCTGAATGAAGCGACCTTCTTCGCCGCCATTGCCTGCGTCGCCTTTAACTTCGGCGGTACGATTACGGTTTTCCCGTCGCTGATCAGCGAGTTCTTCGGCCTGAACAATCTGGCGAAAAACTACGGCGTCATCTACTTAGGCTTTGGGATCGGCAGTATTTGCGGCTCGCTGATAGCCTCGCTGTTCGGCGGGTTCTACGTGACCTTCTGCGTGATCTTTGCCCTGCTGATTATTTCCCTGGCGCTGTCGACCACCATTCGCCAGCCGCAGCGTGAAGTGTTTAATGAAGCGCACGCGTAAGTGATGCTACGAAAAGGCCGGCTCTCCGGCTTTTTTTTGTTAAACCGAGGCTTAGCCACTTTCGCTCGTTATCAAATTGTCTTTTTTGTAAAAAACTGTACCGATCACATTCTCTGCTGCCACTTTTTCCTTTCCCTGTGGTCTACTTACCACGCTTGTAGACGTTTCCGATAACGACTCCCATAGCGATTCTTCAATCTGTTCACCTTTCAGTTCAAAAGTGAACAGCAATACCATCCCTTTTTCCGGGTAGCTTGCATGAAATACATTAAATCGATGGCGCAACAAAAGCTCTGCTTTTTGCTGGCGTTGTACATCGGCCTGTTTATGAATGGCGCAGTCTTTATCCGTCGGTTTGACGGTTACGCGCAAGATTTTACCGCCTGGAAAGGAATTGCAGCGGTTGTCGAATTGGTCGCTGCGGTACTGGTCACCTTCTTTTTACTCCGTATTCTTACTCTGTTTGGCCGCCGCGTGTGGCGAGTGCTGGCAACGTTTATCGTGCTGTGCTCGGCGGGGGCCAGCTATTACATGACCTTTATGAACGTGGTGATTGGCTACGGCATTATTGCCTCAGTGATGACCACGGATATCGATCTCTCCAAAGAGGTCGTTGGCCTGCACTTTATTCTCTGGCTGGTGGCGGTGAGCGCCTTGCCGCTGCTGCTCATCTGGAGCAACCGCTGCCGCTACACGCTGGTACACCAGATCCGCACGCCGGGTAAACGCTTCAGGAGCGTCGCGATTGTGCTGCTGGCCGGGCTGATGGTCTGGGGGCCAATTCGCCTGCTGGATGTGAAGCAGAAGTACGATGAACGCACCTCTGGCGTTGATATGCCAAGCTACGGCGGCGTGGTGGCAAACTCTTACCTGCCATCGAACTGGATCTCCGCGCTGGGGCTGTATGCGTGGGCGCAGGTGGATGAATCTTCAGACAATAAATCGCTGATGAATCCGGCGAAGAAATTTACCTATACCGCGCCGAAAGATATCGATGACACCTACGTTGTCTTTATCATCGGTGAAACCACCCGCTGGGATCACATGGGCATTCTGGGCTATGACCGTGATACCACGCCGAAGCTGGCACAGGAGAAAAACCTGATTGCCTATCGCGGCTACTCCTGCGATACGGCGACGAAGCTCTCGCTGCGCTGTATGTTCGTCCGCGAAGGCGGGGCGAGCGATAACCCGCAGCGCACCCTGAAAGAGCAGAACGTATTCTCTGTGCTCCATCAGCTCGGCTTTACCTCCGACCTCTATGCGATGCAAAGCGAGATGTGGTTCTACAGCAACACCATGGCGCAGAATATCTCCTACCGCGAGCAGATTGGCGCTGAGCCGCGTAACCGTGGCAAGGCGGTTGATGACATGCTGCTGATTGATGAGATGAAGAACTCATTGAACGGTAATCCGGACGGTAAGCACATGATCATCCTGCATACCAAAGGGTCCCACTTTAACTACACCCAGCGCTATCCGCGCAGCTTCGCCAAATGGACGCCAGAGTGCGTGGGCGTGGATAAAGACTGTACCAAAGAGCAGCTGATTAACTCCTACGATAACTCCGTCACCTACGTTGACCACTTTATCGATACGGTGATTGACCAGGTTCGCGATAAGAAAGCGATTGTGTTTTATGCTGCGGACCACGGTGAATCTATCAACGAATTTGAGCACCTGCACGGTACGCCGCGCAAGATGGCGCCGCCAGAGCAGTTCCGCGTCCCGATGATGGTGTGGATGTCTGACAAGTACCTGGAAGATCCGGAGAAAGCACAGATGTTTGCTCACCTGAAAAAAGAGGCGGAAATGAAGGTACCGCGTCGCCACGTAGAACTGTACGACACCATTATGGGATGCCTGGGCTACACGTCGCCAGACGGTGGCATTAACGAAAATAACAACTGGTGTAAGCTTCCCGCAAACGCCACGAAAGCCGCCCAGTAAGGACTCTGGCGAGAATATCGCCAGTTGAATGGCTTTTTTAAATTAAGGGATTGACGGGTGCGCACCGCAGCAGTAAGATGCGCTCCGCATTCGGCGAGTAGCGCAGCTTGGTAGCGCAACTGGTTTGGGACCAGTGGGTCGGAGGTTCGAATCCTCTCTCGCCGACCACATTTAAAAAAGGGCTAACCGCAAGGTTAGCCCTTTTTGCATTATGGCGTTAGCCAACCCGATTCATCAAAATGCCCCTTAGCCCTGCTTCACCCTGCCTGTTAACGATTTTGTGACATTATCCATTGTATTTTTTTATATATGGATTGATCTTTTTTCGCGTTGCTTATGGATAACCTCAGCATTTTTCGCTGTGCGTTTTAACGTTCGCGGAATTTAGTGCTCAGATAATCACCATTCTGCAAGAAAATTTACCCGTTCTGAATAAAAGTTAATCACTGGATGTTGCGAAATATGAAGATATTTGTGCTGCAAGATAACGAGTAGCATAAATTTCCCTGCTGAAAACTGCCGCTGTAGGTTTTTTTAATCTTTGTTTGCGGTTTCTCACACTCCGCGTAAATCCCCGTCACCTGTATTGACGTTTTCACATTCTGTTGACAGATTGTAGGGCACGAGGGGCATTTCAGGGACGATCTGCGCTGCAACTCAAACGCTCTTCTGAAAGGATTCTCCATCCCTTTAACGCCTTCGGGCATCACCGACCAGACCGGGTAAAAAATAAATAAAGGTCAGGCGGCGTAACACAACAAAGCAAAACATCACATTGGAGCAGAATAATGAGTATTTCCTTGAAGAAGTCAGGGATGCTGAAGCTTGGTCTGAGCCTGGTGGCTATGACCGTGGCAGCAAGCGTACAGGCAAAAACCCTGGTTTACTGTTCTGAAGGCTCGCCGGAAGGCTTTAACCCACAGCTCTTTACCTCTGGTACAACGTACGACGCAAGCTCTGTACCTATCTATAACCGTCTGGTTGAATTCAAAACCGGTACCACGGAAGTGATTCCGGGCCTGGCAGAGAAGTGGGACGTCAGCGAAGACGGCAAAACCTATACCTTCCACCTGCGCCAGGGCGTGAAGTGGCAGGACAGCAAAGAATTCAAACCAACGCGCGACTTTAACGCCGACGACGTTGTGTTCTCCTTCGACCGTCAGAAAAACGCTCAGAACCCGTACCATAAAGTGTCTGGCGGCAGCTATGAATACTTCGAGGGGATGGGCCTGCCAGACCTGATCGCTGAAGTGAAGAAAGTGGACGACAACACCGTTCAGTTCGTGCTGTCTCGCCCGGAAGCGCCATTCCTTGCTGACCTGGCAATGGACTTCGCCTCTATTCTCTCTAAAGAATATGCGGACAACATGCTGAAAGCCGGCACGCCGGAAAAAGTGGATCTGAACCCAATTGGTACCGGCCCGTTCCAGCTGCTGCAGTACCAGAAAGATTCCCGCATTCTGTACAAAGCGTTTGAAGGTTACTGGGGCACCAAGCCGAAGATCGACCGCCTGGTGTTCTCTATCACCCCTGACGCCTCCGTACGTTACGCTAAGCTGCAGAAGAATGAATGCCAGGTGATGCCGTACCCGAACCCGGCTGATATTGCTCGCATGAAGCAGGACAAAAACATCAACCTGCTGGAGCAGGCTGGCCTGAACGTGGGCTATCTCTCCTTCAACACCGAGAAGAAACCGTTTGATGACGTGAAAGTGCGTCAGGCGCTGACCTACGCGGTGAACAAAGAAGCGATCATCAAAGCCGTTTATCAGGGTGCAGGCGTAGCCGCCAAGAACCTGATCCCACCAACCATGTGGGGCTATAACGACGACATTAAGGACTACACTTACGATCCTGAGAAAGCGAAAGCGCTGCTGAAAGAAGCAGGCCAGGATAAAGGCTTTACCGTTGAGCTGTGGGCGATGCCTGTTCAACGTCCGTACAACCCGAACGCACGTCGCATGGCGGAAATGGTTCAGGCTGACTGGGCGAAGATTGGCGTTCAGGCCAAAATTGTGACCTACGAGTGGGGCGAGTACCTGAAGCGCGCCAAAGCGGGTGAGCACCAGGCGGTGATGATGGGCTGGACCGGCGACAACGGGGACCCGGACAACTTCTTCGCCACCCTGTTCAGCTGTGCGGCAGCGAAAGACGGTTCCAACTACTCCCGCTGGTGCTACAAGCCGTTTGAAGACCTGATCCAGCCGGCGCGTGCGACCGACGATCACAACAAACGTATTGAGCTGTACAAGCAGGCGCAGGTTGTAATGCACGATCAGGCTCCGGCGCTGATTGTTGCTCACTCCACCGTGTACGAGCCAGTGCGTAAAGAAGTGAAGGGCTACGTGGTTGATCCGCTGGGCAAACACCACTTCGAAAACGTATCGGTTGAATAATAAGTAGGGTGTTCTCCCTCTCCCTTTGGGAGAGGGCAGGGGTGAGGGTCTTGCATGCATCCCCTCACCCTAACCCTCTCCCACGGGGAGAGGGAATTTACATTTGTGAGCAATACAGACGTCACGCCACTGTCGTGCGTCTTCAGAGAGAATCCGGGTTATGTTGCAGTTCATCCTCCGACGTCTGGGGCTTGTTATCCCCACGTTTATCGGTATCACCCTTCTCACTTTTGCCTTCGTCCATATGATCCCCGGCGACCCGGTAATGATTATGGCGGGCGAGCGTGGTATCTCCCCTGAGCGTCATGCGCAGCTGCTGGCAGAGCTCGGCCTCGATAAGCCGATGTGGCAGCAATACCTCCACTATATCTGGGGTGTCTTGCACGGCGACTTAGGGATTTCACTCAAAAGCCGTCTCCCGGTGTGGGACGAGTTCGTGCCGCGTTTTAAAGCGACGCTGGAACTGGGCGTCTGCGCCATGATTTTTGCCACTGCGGTGGGTATCCCTGTAGGGGTGCTGGCTGCCGTTAAGCGTGGTTCTATCTTCGATCATACCGCCGTTGGCCTGGCGCTGACCGGCTACTCCATGCCTATCTTCTGGTGGGGCATGATGCTGATTATGCTGGTTTCGGTGCAATGGAACCTGACGCCGGTCTCCGGACGCGTTAGCGACATGGTCTTCCTCGACGATACCAATCCGTTGACCGGCTTTATGCTGATCGACACGGCCATCTGGGGCGAAGAGGGCAACTTCATTGATGCCGTCGCCCACATGATCCTGCCTGCGATGGTGCTGGGCACCATTCCTCTGGCGGTGATCGTGCGTATGACCCGTTCGTCGATGCTGGAAGTGCTGGGCGAAGACTACATCCGTACCGCGCGTGCCAAAGGGTTAACCCGTATGCGCGTGATCATCGTTCATGCTCTGCGTAACGCCATGCTGCCGGTGGTGACCGTTATCGGCCTGCAGGTGGGAACGTTGCTGGCAGGGGCGATCCTGACGGAAACCATCTTCTCCTGGCCGGGCCTTGGACGCTGGCTGATTGATGCACTGCAGCGCCGTGACTATCCGGTTGTGCAGGGCGGTGTGCTGCTGGTCGCGACGATGATTATCCTCGTCAACCTGCTGGTCGATTTGCTGTACGGCGTGGTGAACCCGCGTATTCGTCATAAGAAGTAAGGGGCCATCATGTCACAAGTTACTCAAAATAAAGTGGTCGCTGCACCGGTACCCATGACGCCGCTGCAGGAGTTCTGGCACTACTTCAAGCGCAATAAAGGCGCGGTCGTAGGGCTGGTGTATGTCACCATCATGATCCTGATTGCGGTGTTCGCTAACGTGCTTGCGCCGTACAACCCGGCGGATCAGTTCCGTGATTCACTGCTGGTACCGCCGTTCTGGCAGGAAGGGGGGAGTTTTGCGCACCTGCTGGGTACAGATGACGTGGGTCGCGACGTGCTGTCGCGCCTGATGTACGGTGCGCGTCTGTCGCTGCTGGTGGGCTGTCTCGTTGTTGTGCTGTCGCTGATCATGGGCGTGGTGCTCGGTCTGGTGGCGGGCTACTTCGGCGGCGTCGTTGATAACGTCATTATGCGTATCGTCGACATCATGCTGGCGCTGCCAAGCCTGCTGCTTGCGCTGGTGCTTGTCGCGGTCTTTGGACCTTCGATAGGCAATGCCGCGCTCGCGCTGACGTTCGTTGCGCTGCCGCACTACGTCCGATTAACCCGTGCGGCCGTGCTGGTCGAGGTGAACCGCGACTATGTGACCGCTTCCCGCGTGGCTGGCGCCGGTGCAATGCGCCAGATGTTCGTCAATATTCTTCCTAACTGCCTTGCGCCGCTGATTGTTCAGGCATCGCTCGGTTTCTCAAACGCCATTCTCGATATGGCCGCTCTTGGCTTCCTTGGCATGGGTGCGCAGCCGCCAACACCGGAGTGGGGCACCATGCTCTCCGACGTGTTGCAGTTCGCGCAAAGCGCCTGGTGGGTCGTCACCTTCCCGGGTCTGGCGATTCTGCTGACGGTGCTGGCATTTAACCTGATGGGTGATGGTCTGCGTGATGCACTTGATCCCAAACTGAAGCAGTAAGAGGCACGAGATGGCGTTATTAAATGTTGATAAATTATCGGTGCACTTCGGTGACGAAGGCACACCGTTTCGCGCCGTGGACCGCATTAGCTACAGCGTAAATCAGGGCGAAGTGGTTGGCATCGTAGGGGAGTCCGGTTCCGGTAAGTCAGTCAGCTCGCTGGCGATCATGGGGCTAATTGATTATCCAGGCCGCGTAATGGCGGAAAGCCTGGAATTCAACGGTCAGGATCTGCAACGTATTTCCGAGAAGCAGCGCCGCCAGCTGGTCGGCGCGGAAGTGGCGATGATCTTCCAGGACCCAATGACCAGCCTGAACCCCTGCTATACGGTCGGCTTCCAGATTATGGAAGCGATTAAGGTGCATCAGGGCGGTAACAAGCAAACTCGGCGCCAGCGCGCTATCGATCTGCTGACGCAGGTGGGTATTCCCGATCCGGCATCGCGTCTGGACGTTTACCCGCACCAGCTGTCGGGCGGGATGAGCCAGCGCGTGATGATCGCAATGGCGATTGCCTGTCGGCCAAAGCTGCTGATTGCGGACGAACCGACAACCGCGCTGGACGTCACCATTCAGGCACAAATCATCGAGCTGCTGCTGGAACTGCAGCAGAAAGAGAATATGGCGCTGGTGCTGATTACGCACGACCTGGCGCTGGTGGCCGAAGCGGCACACAAAATCATCGTGATGTATGCAGGGCAGGTAGTGGAAACCGGAAGCTCGCACGACATCTTCCGCGCGCCGCGTCATCCGTATACCCAGGCACTGCTGCGCGCGCTGCCTGAGTTTGCGCAGGACAAAGCGCGTCTGGCGTCGCTGCCGGGCGTCGTGCCGGGTAAATATGACCGTCCGCAGGGCTGTCTGCTTAACCCGCGTTGCCCGTATGCGACGGACAAATGCCGCGCAGAAGAACCGGAGCTGAACCTGTTAGCGGACGGTCGCCAGTCCAAATGCCACTACCCACTCGATGATGCCGGGAGGCCAACACTATGAGTACGCAACAACTGCTGTTGCAGGCCATCGACCTGAAAAAACACTATCCGGTGAAGAAGGGGCTGTTTGCCCAGGAGCGCCTGGTGAAAGCGCTGGACGGCGTTTCCTTTACCCTCGAACGCGGTAAAACGCTGGCGGTGGTAGGGGAGTCCGGCTGTGGGAAATCCACGCTGGGCCGTCTGCTGACGATGATTGAAGTGCCAACCGGCGGCGAGCTTTACTATCAGGGCCAGGATCTGCTCAAGCACGATCCGCAGGCGCAGAAGCTGCGTCGCCAAAAAATCCAGATTGTGTTCCAGAACCCGTACGGTTCACTGAACCCGCGCAAAAAAGTGGGGCAGATTCTGGAAGAGCCGCTGCTGATTAACAGCAATCTGAGCAAAGAGCAGCGCCGTGAAAAAGCGCTGGCGATGATGGCGAAAGTTGGCCTGAAAACCGAACATTACGATCGCTATCCGCACATGTTCTCCGGCGGCCAGCGCCAGCGTATCGCGATTGCCCGCGGCCTGATGCTCGACCCGGACGTGGTGATTGCCGACGAGCCGGTTTCCGCGCTCGACGTTTCCGTTCGCGCGCAGGTGTTGAACCTGATGATGGATCTGCAGCAGGATCTGGGGCTGTCGTACGTGTTTATTTCCCACGATCTGTCGGTGGTGGAGCACATTGCTGATGAAGTGATGGTGATGTATTTGGGCCGCTGCGTGGAGAAGGGGACGAAAGACCAGATCTTCAATAACCCTCGTCACCCGTACACCCAGGCGCTGCTCTCCGCGACGCCTCGCCTGAACCCGGACGACCGTCGCGAGCGTATCAAGCTGACCGGCGAGCTGCCAAGCCCGCTGAATCCGCCTCCGGGATGTGCGTTCAACGCCCGCTGCCGTCGTCGTTTTGGCCCATGCACGCAGCTGCAGCCGCAGCTCAAGGATTACGGCGGACAGCTGGTGGCCTGCTTTGCAGTCGACCAGGATGAAAACGGCGAAAAGCCGCATGCATAAACAAAAAAACCGGCGCTGAGCCGGTTTTTTTATCTGCTTGATTACTTCCTCAAACGAATCTGGTCGACGGCGTGTTTCTCACTTTTGGTGAGGATCAGGCTCGCGCGCTCGCGCGTCGGCAGGATGTTCTCTTTGAGGTTCACGTAGTTGATCTCATTCCATAGCCCTGTCGCCACGTTAACGGCTTCTTCTTCAGAGAGCTGGGCATAGTTATGGAAGTAAGAATCAGGATCGGTGAACGCCCCTTCGCGGAACTTGAGGAAGCGGTTGATATACCAGCTTTGCAGTAAATCTTCCGGCGCATCGACATATATAGAGAAATCGACGAAGTCGGAGACGAACACGTGATGAGGATCGTGTGGATAATCCATTCCGCTTTGCAGAACGTTTAATCCTTCCAGAATCAGAATGTCCGGCTGCACCACCGTTTTATCCCCGTCCGGGATGCGGTCGTAAATCAGGTGTGAGTAAACCGGTGCGGTAACGTTAGGCGCACCTGACTTCAGATCAGAGACGAACTTCACCAGCCGATGCATATCATAAGAAAGAGGGAAGCCTTTCTTCTTCATCAGGCCGCGTTCTTTTAATACTTCGTTCGGATGCAGAAAGCCGTCGGTGGTGATCAGCTCAACGCTGCGGTGCTCCGGCCAGCGGCTCAGCAGCGCCTGCAGCACGCGCGCGGTCGTGCTTTTACCCACCGCCACGCTGCCTGCAATACTGATGATATAAGGAATGCGCTGGCCGTTAGTGCCGAGAAACTGCTCCAGTACGGCCTGGCGGCGCAGGTTGGAACTGATATAGAAGTTAAGCAAGCGAGAGAGGGGCAAATAAATTTCTGCCACTTCTTCCAGCGAGAGATCTTCATTTATCCCTTTTAACCGTGCGATTTCACCTTCCGTCAGCGTCATCGGGACGGAGTCACGCAGAGCAGCCCACTGGCTGCGGTTAAACTGAAGATAAGGCGTCATTAACGTTTGCTCTTTTTTGCTCATAAGCATGCTTCTGTGAGTCATCGACAAAACCGCCCGCCGTGGCTCATCACATAGTTAATTTTGGACAATGGGCAGGAGGTTAACACCAGATGACAGGAATAATAAGAAAAAATATGGGCAAGCGATGCTTACGCGGGAGCCGTCACGCTAGCGCATTGACGAGGTAAATCGCCTGTTCTTGCTGCATATTTGACCGTGCATGACTGTTTTTACAGCACTCAGCGCTTCTTTCGCATAAAATGTGAGCGAAAGAACGTTTTATGCAATTTTTTAGTTGCATGACTGCGCATGTCTCCATAGAATGCGCGCTACTTGATGCCGACTTAGCTCAGTAGGTAGAGCAACTGACTTGTAATCAGTAGGTCACCAGTTCGATTCCGGTAGTCGGCACCATCAAGTCCGGTGGGGTTCCCGAGCGGCCAAAGGGAGCAGACTGTAAATCTGCCGTCACAGACTTCGAAGGTTCGAATCCTTCCCCCACCACCACTTTCTGGCAGCGTTAACGCCGCCGGAGTTGGTTGGAAAAATCGACCAGCTCGAACATAAAAAGAGAGAAATCTCTTTTTTTGTTACAGAAAGAACTGGGTAGCCGAGTTTCAGGATGCGGGCATCGTATAATGGCTATTACCTCAGCCTTCCAAGCTGATGATGCGGGTTCGATTCCCGCTGCCCGCTCCAATACGTGCTGATATGGCTCAGTTGGTAGAGCGCACCCTTGGTAAGGGTGAGGTCCCCAGTTCGACTCTGGGTATCAGCACCACTTCACTTCTCCCTCCCGTTTCTCTCTGTTTCAATTTAAATGTATTCAACAGTTCAGGCATTTCGCCTGGTTGATGTGGTGATATCACCGATTTATCCGTGTCTTAGAGGGACAATCGATGTCTAAAGAAAAGTTTGAACGTACAAAACCGCACGTTAACGTCGGTACTATCGGCCACGTTGACCATGGTAAAACAACGCTGACCGCTGCAATCACTACCGTACTGGCTAAAACCTACGGTGGTTCTGCTCGCGCATTCGACCAGATCGATAACGCACCAGAAGAAAAAGCGCGTGGTATCACCATCAACACGTCTCACGTTGAATATGACACCCCGACTCGCCACTACGCACACGTAGACTGCCCAGGCCACGCCGACTATGTTAAAAACATGATC
>NZ_SJOO01000007.1 GCF_004331265.1 Enterobacter wuhouensis
GCACCCAAGCCGGAGCCCAGCCTCCGGCTTTTTCATTTATGATTGATGCACGTCAAGCAACATGGGTATGGCCTAATCCGAAAAAAGCGGTATAATCCCGCGATTTTTTTGCGGATGCCACCTCAGAGGAGAAAGAGAATGAAGATTGTGGAAGTGAAACACCCACTCGTTAAACACAAGTTGGGCCTGATGCGTGAGCATGACATCAGCACGAAGCGTTTTCGCGAACTGGCTTCTGAAGTGGGCAGCCTGCTGACCTACGAAGCGACCTCTGACCTCGAAACCGAAAAAGTGACCATCGAAGGCTGGAACGGCCCGGTACAGGTTGAGCAGATCAAAGGGAAGAAAATTACCGTAGTGCCAATTCTGCGTGCCGGTCTGGGCATGATGGAAGGCGTGCTGGAGCACGTGCCAAGCGCGCGTATCAGCGTAGTGGGTATCTACCGCAACGAAGAAACCCTTGAGCCAGTTCCTTACTTCCAGAAGCTGGTGTCCAACATCGACGAGCGCATGGCGCTGGTGGTTGACCCAATGCTGGCAACCGGCGGTTCTATGATCGCTACCATCGACCTGCTGAAGCAGGCGGGCTGCAGCAGCATTAAGGTGCTGGTTCTGGTGGCGGCACCGGAAGGTATCGCGGCGCTGGAAAAAGCGCACCCGGACGTTGAACTCTATACCGCGTCTGTCGATCAGGGGCTGAACGAGCACGGGTACATCATCCCGGGGCTTGGCGATGCCGGCGACAAGATTTTTGGTACTAAGTAATCGAATAACGATAAAGAAGCCGACTTTGATAGTCGGCTTTTTTTTGAATAAAACGCCAATAACAATACAACTCAGAGGAAAACACTATGACGCGCCGTGCTATCGGGGTGAGTGAAAGACCGCCGCTTTTACAGACTATCCCGCTTAGTTTGCAGCACCTGTTCGCCATGTTTGGCGCAACCGTGCTGGTGCCAATCCTGTTTCACATTAACCCGGCCACCGTGCTGCTGTTCAACGGCGTCGGCACGCTGCTGTATCTCTTCATCTGTAAAGGTAAGATCCCGGCGTATCTGGGATCGAGCTTCGCCTTTATCTCACCGGTTCTGCTTCTGCTGCCGCTGGGTTACGAAGTCGCGCTGGGCGGCTTTATCATGTGCGGCGTGCTGTTCTGCCTGGTCTCCTTCATTGTGAAGAAAGCCGGTACGGGCTGGCTGGACGTGATGTTCCCGCCTGCGGCGATGGGCGCAATCGTTGCCGTCATCGGTCTTGAGCTGGCGGGCGTCGCGGCGAACATGGCCGGTCTGCTGCCTGCGGACGGACAATCGCCGGATTCCAAAACCATTATCATCTCGCTGGTGACGCTGGGCGTGACGGTATTTGGCTCCGTGCTGTTCCGCGGCTTTATGGCAATAATCCCGATCCTGATCGGCGTGCTGGCGGGCTACGCGCTCTCCTTCGTGATGGGCGTGGTGGATACTACCCCGATTGCTCAGGCGCACTGGTTCGCGCTTCCAACCTTCTACACCCCGCGCTTTGAGTGGTTTGCCATCTTCACCATTCTGCCTGCGGCGCTGGTGGTGATCGCGGAACACGTCGGCCACCTGGTGGTGACGGCGAACATCGTTAAGCGCGATTTAATCCGCGACCCGGGCCTGCACCGCTCCATGTTTGCCAACGGTTTCTCGACCATTATCTCGGGCTTCTTCGGATCCACGCCAAACACCACCTACGGTGAGAATATCGGCGTAATGGCAATCACCCGCGTCTACAGCACCTGGGTTATCGGCGGGGCGGCAATCATCGCCATTCTGCTCTCCTGCGTCGGCAAGCTGGCTGCGGCGATTCAGATCATCCCGGTGCCGGTGATGGGCGGCGTTTCTCTGCTGCTGTACGGGGTGATCGGTGCCTCCGGTATCCGCGTGCTGATTGAATCCAAAGTGGATTACAGCAAGGCGCAGAACCTGATCCTGACCTCCGTTATCCTGATCATCGGCGTGAGCGGCGCGAAGGTGCACATCGGTGCGGCAGAGCTGAAGGGCATGGCGCTGGCGACCATCGTGGGCGTAGGCCTGAGCCTGATCTTTAAGCTGATTTCCGTTCTGCGTCCTGAAGAAGAAATTCTGGATGCGGACGACAGCGAAAAAGCACCACATTGATCGAAAAGTCGGGCGAGGGATCGCCCGGTTCTCTCCTTGCAGGTTCCGTGTTAAACTCCATTCCGATTTTACGTAGGATCTCTGGTTGAGGTATTTCTGAACGGACCGGCACAGCTCTCTCTGCCACTTTATCTTCCTGACGACGAAACTTTCGCGAGTTTCTGGCCGGGCGATAACCCCTCTTTACTGGCTGCACTGCAAAACGTGCTGCGCCAGGATCACAGCGGATACATCTATATCTGGTCACGCGAAGGCGCGGGGCGCAGCCACCTGCTGCATGCCGCCTGCGCGGAGCTTTCAGCGCGCGGTGACGCGGTAGGCTACGTGCCGCTGGATAAGCGTACCTGGTTTGTGCCCGAGGTGCTGGAGGGAATGGAACACCTCTCGCTGGTTTGCATCGATAATATCGAATGCGTGGCGGGGGATGAGCCGTGGGAAATGGCGATCTTTAACCTCTACAACCGCATTCTGGAATCGGGCAAAACCCGGCTGCTGATCACCGGCGATCGTCCCCCGCGCCAGCTCAACCTGGGGCTGCCGGATCTGGCGTCTCGTCTGGACTGGGGGCAAATCTACAAGCTGCAGCCGCTGTCGGATGAAGACAAGCTTCAGGCGCTACAGCTGCGCGCAAAACAGCGCGGGTTTGAGCTGCCGGAAGACGTGGGCCGTTTCCTGCTTAAACGACTGGATCGCGAAATGCGCACTCTGTTTGACACGCTCGATCAGCTCGATCGCGCCTCCATTACCGCCCAGCGCAAGCTGACCATCCCGTTTGTGAAAGATATTCTCAAGCTTTGAGTTTTTTTGCCCGGTGGCGGCTATGCCTTACCGGGCCTACGAAAACCCGTCATACCTTGTAGGCGCAGCCGCCACCCGGCTAAAGATCTCCCAACAGATGCTCCACTAAAAGCGGAATCGGTCTTCCCGACGCCACGCTCCGCCCGCTTTCACGCCACAGCGCCGTACCGCTAATGTCCAGATGCGCCCACGGAACAGTTGGCGGGCAGAAGTGGTGCAGCAGCCACGCCGCCGAGGCGCTAATCGCCGCATTGTTGGTCGGCGTGTTGCACAGGTCGGCAATCGCGCTGTCGGTCTGCTTTTTCAGCCGCGCGTCCAGCGGCAGGGACCATACTTCATCGCCGCTCTGCTTACCCGCCAGCGTCAAAGCCGCGCGCAGCGGCTCATCCTGCGTCATTAACCCGCTCAGCTCATACCCCAGCGCCTTCACCACCGCACCGGTTAAGGTCGCTATATCAATAATATAGCGCGCCTGCGGATGGCGCTGGCTGGCCCAGGCGATGGCGTCCGCCAGCACCAGCCGCCCTTCGGCATCGGTGTTGTTGATTTCAACCGTAGTGCCGTTGCAGGCCGTAGCCACCGTGCCGGGCTGCATGGCGTCCGGCCCGATGGCGTTTTCCGCCAGCGCCAGCACGCCCATGATGCGCACGGGAAGCCCCAGCTCTGCGACGGTCAGCATCAATCCCAGCACGTTAGCCGCGCCGCACATGTCGTATTTCATGGTATACATGCCCGCGCCTTCCTTCAGCCACAGGCCGCCGGTATCAAAGGTAATGCCTTTGCCGACATAGCAGCGCACCGGGCCGTCGCTGGCACCGTCATAATGAATCGCCAGCAGGCGCGGCGGACAGGTTGCCCCTTTGCCGACGGCGTGCAGCAGCCCCAGACCTTGCTCAACGATCTGCTTTTCATCCAATGCTTCACACCGGAGGGCGGGGAAGGCGGCGCAGAGCCTTTGCGCCTCTTCCACCACAAACTGCGGCGTGCAGCGGTCGGACGGGATATCCGCCAGACGTCGCGCCGCGACCATGCCGTGGGCGATGGCCTGCTGCTGGCGGAAAATAACCGCCAGCCGGTCCTGCTGTTCGGGTAAGCAGAGTGCGGTGATGCGCTCAAGACGGGCCGTGTCACTGGTTTTCTTCAACTGCAAATCGCTCAGCCGGTGCGCCTGATTAAAGAGAAAACGCAGCACCTGCGCCAGCACCACGTCGTCGATATCAGTCACGTCCAGTATCAGCTCGGGGCTGACGGGCGAGGCCAGCAGCGGGCGCAGCGCCGTCAGTAATCCTTCGGTCAGGCTATCCTGCCAGAGGGCGTCGGGCAGCAGGGTGATTCGGGCAAACGGGGCACAGCCAAAGCGGGTATCCGCGATGCCGTCAGACTCGCGCATTTCTGCGACAAGCGCATTTTGCGGCAGAAGGTGACTGCTCGCGCGGGCAATCAAGTGGCTCTGCGGCTTCGCGTCAGAAAGCGCGGTGATAAACTGATAGGTAATCATTATTGCTCCTCAATCGGCGCGCGGATCCGCGCGGCATAGGCCTGCATCCATTCGTCATCCACGGCCTGGTAATGCGTTTTCTCCCGCAGGCGCTCGGTACGATAAACGGTGAGGGGCTGGCGAGCCGACGCCACCACGAACGAAAATGTTTTGATGTTGGTGGCAGCACCAAATTCGCCCCTGTTGTTCATGCACACCACGGAGAGATCGCCCACGCGACCAAAGCGCGACATCAGCCTGTCCTCCAGTTCGAACACCACGGAGTCTGCCGCCTGCTGCGGCGTCATGCCCTGCGCCATTCGGCGGACGATTTCATAGCTGGTGCAGCCCTTCATCAGGTCTTCACCGACGCCCGTGGCGGTGGCGGCACCGGTTTCGCTGTCGCAGTAAAAGCCGGAGCCGATAATCGGCGAGTCACCGATGCGGCCGCGCTTTTTCATAAACAGGCCGCTGGTGGAGGTGGCGACGCTCATCGAACCCTGTTTATCGAGGCCGATAATGCCGACGGTGTCGTGCCCGTCGTAGGGGCTTAAGCCCTTATCCAGCGTTTCGCGGCAGCGTTTTCGGTAGTGCTGCATGGCGCGGTCGGTGAGCATGGCTTTATCGGCAAAGCCCTGGCTCAGCGCCCATTCGCGCGCGCCCTGGCCGACCAGCAGGCTGTTGTAGCGCTGGCGGCTGAGCGCGTGCGCCACGCGCACCGGGTTGGCGATATCCACCAGATTGCCTACCGCGCCAAACGCCAGCGTGTCGCCATCCATATAGGCCGCGTCAAGCTCGACCTCGCCGTTCTCGGTCGGTAGGCCGCCGTAGCCGACGGATTTATAGAAAGGAAAGTCCTCGACGGCGGCGACGGCATCCACCACCGCAGCGGAGACCGGTTTGCCCGCAGCCAGCGCAGACGCAGACTCCGTTACGCCTTCAAGCGCCATTCGCCAGGTTGCGATAATTCCCCACATGCTTTACTCCTGTTTTGCAAGGGTGGTGTCGGTTTGCGTAACGCTGGCAACTTCCGCCGCGCGGTACTGTTTATCCAGGATACGCATGAAAGGCAGATACAGCATGGCGCCGATCAGCAGGTTGAGAAGCTGCATGACGCTGCCGCTCAGGTGTCCGGTGACGATAAAGCCGCTGATCACCGGCGGCAGCGTCCACGGAATAAATACCCCGGTGGTCACGGCAACCGCGCCAATCTTCATTGCGGCATACTGCACGGTAACCAGCACCAGCGGCACCAGGTTGAACGGGATAAGCATGATCGGGTTCATGATCACCGGCAGGCCAAACAGAATCGGTTCGTTGATGTTGAATACCGATGCCCCCGCGCCGAGGCGCGCCACTTCACGCATGTTTTTGCTGCGGGCGAAAATCAGCATCGCAATCACCAGCGACAGCGTTGCGCCCGCGCCGCCCATCCAGATCATGTCAAAAAACTGTTCGGTGATGATGTGCGGCGGCGTCGTGCCTGCCTGAATCGCGGCGATGTTGTCGGTCTGGTTCTCCATCCACAGCGGGCGAATGATGCCGTTGATCATCGAGCCGGAGTTAATGCCCACTGACCACAGAATGGTGATGCTGAACACCGTCATCAGCGCGCCAAAGTAGGAGGTGCCGTAGTGGCGCACCGGCGTGGCGACGACCTCATAGATAAACTGGTGGATGGTGTTGTAGTGGGTGTTTTCAAAGACGATGCGGATGCCCAGCACCAGAATCATCACCAGCAGCGCCGGGATCAGCGCGGCGAAAGATTCCTGCACCGCCGGGGGCACGCCGTCCGGCATTTTTATCACCAGCTTTTTGCGCTTCAGCCAGCAGAACAGCTCCGTCCAGATCAGCGAGCCAATCATCGCCACGAACAGCCCTTTGCTGCCGATCCACTCCACCGGCATCACGGTGATGCCGCCGTTTTCCGCCACTTTGATGAACGGGGTCAGGATCAGAAACGCAACCAGCGCCAGAATGCCGCAGGAGATACGGTCTTCACCGTAGTGCTCCGCCAGGCGAAACGCCACCAGGAAGCTGATAAACAGCGACATGGTGGAGAACACCGCGTTAAACGGAATTTCGATAATCGCGCTCCAGCTCTCACCAAAGGCCTGAGACATAAACTGCTGATAGGTTTGATTCGGGAACGACGAGATCACCAGCAGAATAGAGCCGACGATGATAAACGGCATGAATGACACGTAGGCCCCGCGAATGGCGCCCAGATGACGCTGCTGGGCCGTTTTGGCCGCCAGCGGCATCAGTTTTGCTTCTAGAAATCCCAGAACATTGTTCATTGTGAACTCCGTACAAGATTGAGGGGTGTTGTTTGTGTTATGTCTGGGGATTATCAGTGAAGCGTGGCGAACGAAAGGTGAAATCGGTCACAAAGCATTCGCTGATGCTATATAAATCTCACAAGATTGGTTTCGGGGATTCATGCGATGGAAATTAAGCTGCACGCTAATGCCACTACGACGCCACGTATTCGTCGCTACCTTCAGCAGTCTGATAAAAGCGACCGGGAGCTGGCCGTTGAGTTAGGGATCTCGGTCACTACCGTCAGGCGCTGGCGCAACCGCGAGCAGGTTTCCGATAACCAGACGACGCCGAAGGTGATACACAAAGCGATGAGACAGGAGCAAATCGCTCTGGTGAACGCCCTGCGCGACATGCTGGGCGCGCCGCTGGACGAGCTGCTGCTGCTGGTGAACGAGGTGCTGGGCATCCCGGTTTCCCGGGCAACGCTGAATCGCTATCTTAAACCTGCCTCCGCAAAACCTAAGGACGCGGGCCCGCAGGGGAAACAGGCGCTGAAGGCGGGCATCGTGCCGCATAAGCTGGTTCTGCATCATCAGCCCCTGTCGCTGCACATGGATGATGGCGGGGAGCAGCACCTGCTGTGGGCGCGTGAGCCGGTAAGCGGCTGGTGCTACGCCCGGCTTTACGCGGGACTCTCGCCCCAGCTGCTCACCCACTGGACGCAGGCGCTGCTTGAGGCTTGCCCGGCTGATATACAATCCGTTGAGACTTTCGGCTTTCAGCTGGAGCTTCCGGCGCAGGACGTCGAAGTAAAAATAGGGTCGCAAAAGCACGGCGCGGTGCAGGTCACGGTGCCCTTACACGACGTTATTCCGCAGGTAAAAAAGACCCCTGTCGGGGAACTGCTGGTTCAGCTGTGTGAATTTTACAACCGGGGAAAAGCGCAGAAAAAACTGGGAGATAGCACGCCGCAGGCCTTTCTGGAAGGGCTGCGGCGTAAAGATTAGATGATGTCCAGCACGTGTTCCGGCGGGCGACCAATGCGTGCCTTGCCGTTGGCGACCACAATCGGGCGCTCAATCAGCTTTGGATTTTCAACCATCGCCTGAATCAGCTGCTCCTCGGTAAGATGCGCATCGTCCAGATTCAGCGACTTATACAGATCCTCTTTCTGGCGCATTAGCTCGCGCGCGCTGCCCATCTCCAGCATATTCAGCAGGTGGCGGATCGTCTTTGCGTCCGGTGGCGTTTCCAGATACAGCACCACCTCCGGATCGACGCCGTTAGACTTCAGCAGGCTGAGGGTGTCGCGGCTCTTGGAGCAGCGGGGGTTATGGTAGATTTTTACCGCGTCTGTCATGACATCTCCTTGATTACATCTTCTCGTACGGCTTGAAGCGCTGCTGCAGCCCGCGCAGCTGATCGATACGCGCATCGTAACGCGCCTGCTGCAGGCTGCCGAGCTTGACCTGCGAACTGGCGCTGCTCAGCATCGATATGGCCTGGTCAAGACGCCCGACCAGCGCAAAGCCTTCGGCGCGCGCCGCAAGCTCCTGGTCGCGATTGCCCAGCTGGGCCTCGGCCTGAGCAAGCAGATCCCAGCCGTTTTGATCGTCTTTATTGTTAAAGGTGTAGCGGTTCAGGATGGTCGCCGCTTCGCCCGGCTGACCGCCCTGCAGGTAAGCATTCGCCAGGTTGAGCTGCAGCACCGGGTTGGTACGCACGTCTTTCGCCCCTTTCAGACGATTGATGGCGTCGGTGGCTTTTTTCTGCCCCAGATCGATATCGGTTGAAAGGTCGAGATACCACGGATTGTTAGGATCGGCGGCCAGCAGCGGCTGCAGCGTTTTGCGCGCCTCGTCGTATTTACTGGCCTCCATCGCCTGCAGCGCCTGCCCGTACTGCGCGGCATTTTTCTCACGCACGTTGCCCTTTGCCAGCGCGTCCAGCAGGTCGCTGGTGAGCTGGTTACGCCCGGAGTTATACATTCCCAGCGTTCTGACTTTCGCCATATAGAAATCCTGCGACGACTGGACTACCACCGGACGCATCTGGTTGGCGCGGTTACGGGCATCCGACAGGCGGCTTTCCGGCAGCGGGTGCGTCAGCAGAATTTCAGGTGGACGCGTCGAATAACGTGCCTGATCCAGCAGTTTTTCGAGGAAGCTCGGCATCGCCTGCGGATCAAAGCCCGAGCGCTGGAGCACCTGGATACCGATGCGGTCCGCTTCTTGCTCGTTTTGCTGCGTGAAGCTGATCATGCCCTGGCGCGTTCCCGCCAGCGTACCGGTCAGTGCCGCCATCCCGGCCTGCGGGCTGGCCATCGCCAGCAGAATGGAGCCGAGTGCGCCCACCCAGGTGAGCGGGGCGTTACGCTTTTGGTCTTCCATTGCGCGCGCCAGGTGGCGCTGGGTGACGTGAGAAATTTCGTGCGCCATCACCGACGCCAGCTGGCTTTCGTTGTCGGAGTAGCGGAATAACGCCGAATGCAGCACCACGTTGCCGCCAAAGAAGGCGAAGGCGTTGATTTCGTCGTTATTGATTAAATAGAAGTGGAAGGGCGTTTTCACCGAGTCGGCGTGGGCAACCAGGCGCATCCCCAGGCCGTTAATATACTGCACCAGCAAGGGGTCATTGATCAGCGGGGCGCTGCCGCGCAGCTGGCGGACATAGTAATCACCCATCTGCATCTCTTGCCCAATAGAGAGCGTGCTTCCTGCCGTGGTCCCCATATCCGGCAATGAATCGGACGAGTCAGCAAAAGCAGGCATGACCTGACCGACCGCCATTGCGGCAATCAGCGTTGCAACCAGTGTTTTTCTCAACTGCCTGAACATAACCACTGTCCTGTATTTTGGATGTGCTAATTTGACCGATGAACCGGCTTATCGTTCATCTCCACTGCTCTGCGAGTGTAGCCGTGTTGTCGCATGAAGAAAATCCCATTCATCAGGGTTTTGCGAATCGTTACAGTGATACAAAAAGGAAAGTCTTTTTTGTGACAGTTCGATACAATTCACATTCTCACTCCCGCCATCCGATTCAGGGAAGGGTTGTATGCTCGAAATGTTAATGCAGTGGTATCGGCGTCGTTTTAGCGATCCAGAAGCCATTGCTCTGCTGGTTATTCTGCTTGCCGGGTTCGGTATTCTTTTCTTCTTTAGCGGCCTGCTGGCCCCCCTGCTGGTGGCGATTGTGCTGGCGTATTTGCTGGAATGGCCCACGGCACGTCTGGAGAATATCGGCTGTTCCCGCCGCTGGGCGACCAGCATCGTGCTGGTGCTGTTTGTCGGCATATTATTGCTGATGTCATTTGTGGTGATGCCCATCGCCTGGCAGCAGGGGATCTACCTGATCCGCGATATGCCCGGCATGTTGAACAAGCTGTCTGATTTCGCCGCCACGCTGCCGCGTCGTTATCCGGCCCTGATGGATGCCGGGATCATTGATGCGATGGCCGAAAATATCCGCGCCCGCATCATGACGATGGGCGACTCGGTGGTGAAATACTCTCTGGCCTCGCTGGTCGGGCTGCTGACGCTGGCGGTTTATCTCGTACTCGTCCCGCTCATGGTATTTTTCCTGGTTAAGGATAAAGACCAGATGCTGAACGCCGTCAGGCGCATTTTACCGCGCAATCGCGGGCTGGCTGGGCAGGTATGGGAAGAGATGAACCAGCAGATCACCAACTACATTCGCGGCAAAGTGCTGGAGATGATTGTGGTGGGCGTGGCGACCTGGATTGGGTTCCTGATCTTCGGCCTGAACTATTCGCTGCTGCTGGCGGTGCTGGTGGGGCTTTCCGTGCTCATTCCGTATATCGGCGCCTTCGTGGTGACTATTCCGGTAGTGGGCGTCGCGCTGTTCCAGTTTGGCCTCGGCACCGAGTTCTGGAGCTGTTTCGCGGTCTACCTGATCATTCAGGGGCTGGACGGTAACCTGCTGGTGCCGGTGCTGTTCTCGGAAGCGGTAAACCTGCACCCGCTGGTGATTATCCTGTCCGTCGTGATTTTCGGCGGTCTGTGGGGATTCTGGGGCGTGTTCTTTGCGATTCCGCTGGCGACGCTGATTAAAGCCGTGGTCCATGCGTGGCCGGATGTGCCGGCGGTTGAAGAGAAGTAGTTTTTGTGCGGCCTGATGCCCTCACCCCGACCCTCTCCCACGGGGAGAGGGGGAAAACACTAAAAACGGCAACCTGGGTTGCCGTTTTGCTGTTTATCAAGCACTCTCTTTCAACCACTTCAACACCACGTCGTGGTGGTTACTGGTTTTGAAGTCATCGAATACGTGTTCAACTTTACCGTTAGCGTCGATCAGGAAGCTGATACGGTGGATGCCGTCATAGGTCTTGCCCATAAAGGACTTCTCGCCCCAGACGCCAAACTGCTCGCAAACCTGGTGGTCTTCATCGGAAAGGAGGGTGAAATTCAGGACCTCTTTTTCCGCAAATCGTGACAGCTTCTCTGGTTTATCGGTGCTGATACCTAGCACTTCCACACCGACTTTTTTCAACTCGTCCATGTTGTCGCGTAAGCCGCAGGCCTGTACGGTACAGCCCGGGGTCATGGCTTTCGGGTAGAAATAGACCAGAACGCGCTGTCCCTGGAAGTCGGTCAAATTTACTTGCTCGCCGTCTTGATCCGGTAAGCTAAATTTCGGTGCGATGTCACCGGCTTTCAGTGGATTCATTACTCAACTCCATCCTGTTCGTGCTGCGAATAATTGACGACGCTTATACTGCCCTGCGCGTGTAATTCTGTACAGAGGGCTTTGAACGCTTGCTCAATATTTGATGCATCCTGCGAGGCAGGACTGTGCGCGGTAATTTGAATAAACAGCACCGGAAGATTGTTGCTATCGCTGGTTTGCGTGCGGGAAACCAGTTCAGCAATGTTCATCTGATGGCTGTCAAAAAGCGCGGTAAAGCGCTCAATCAGATGGGGGGAATCAGGCACTTCAACCTGCACCCAGACGGTTGCGGGCATTGCCGGACGTGGGCGCGCGTTGGTGCGCTTCATCACAATCAGTAAATCCAGCTCGGCGCCTTTCAGCGGCAGGGTCGATTCAATCAGCGTAATGGCGTTCCATGTCCCGGAAAGCAGCATAATAAACGTGAACTCTTCGCCCAGCATCGCCAGACGACTGTCTTCGATATTACAGCCGCAGCTGCTGACGTGACGGGTGATGGTGTTCACAATACCCGGCCTGTCGGCACCCAGCGCAGTGATAACCAGGTAATGTTGTGATGAGGTTGTCAAACCTGTTCTTCCTTTGCTTGGTTAAGTCTTCCTAAGGAAAGCATAAAAAAAACATGCATACAACCGCCTGAGAGCCTCAGGTCGCTTGCTTTTATTACAGTTCCAAACGTAACATTGAGACTCTTGTTCGCACAGAGGATGGCCCATGTTCACGGGAAGTATTGTCGCGCTTGTTACACCGATGGATGAAAAAGGTAACGTCTGCCGGTCCAGCATGAAAAAGCTGATTGATTACCATGTCGCCAATGGAACCTCGGCGATCGTTTCGGTAGGGACTACCGGTGAATCTGCAACGCTGAGCCACGAAGAGCACGGCGATGTGGTTATGTTGACCCTCGAACTGGCTGACGGGCGTATCCCGGTCATCGCAGGTACGGGTGCGAACGCAACCGCAGAGGCTATTAGCCTGACCCAACGTTTTAACGACAGCGGCATCGTGGGCTGTCTGACGGTGACCCCTTACTACAACCGTCCAACTCAGGAAGGTCTGTTCCAGCATTTCAAAGCCATCGCTGAACATACTGACTTGCCGCAAATTCTGTATAATGTGCCGTCCCGTACCGGTTGCGATATGCTGCCGGAAACCGTTGGCCGTCTCTCGAAAGTAAAAAATATTATCGCGATTAAAGAGGCAACGGGGAACTTAAGCCGCGTTCATCAGATCAAAGAGCTGGTTTCAGACGACTTTATTCTGCTGAGCGGCGACGATGCGACCGCGCTGGACTTTATGCAGCTCGGTGGTCACGGTGTGATTTCCGTAACGGCGAACGTTGCGGCCCGCGATATGGCGGAAATGTGTAAACTGGCGGCTGCGGGTCACTTTGATGACGCTCGCGTGGTCAATCAGCGTCTGATGCCATTGCACAATAAATTATTTGTCGAACCCAATCCGATCCCAGTGAAATGGGCATGTAAGGAGTTGGGACTTGTAGCAACCGACACGCTGCGTCTGCCAATGACACCGATTACCGACCACAGTCGTGACATCGTTGCTGGCGCGCTGAAGCATGCCGGTTTGCTGTAAAGTTTAGGGAGATTTGATGGCTTATTCAGTACAGAAGTCGCGCCTGGCGAAGGTTGCGGGTGTTTCGCTTGTTATGCTGCTCGCTGCCTGTAGTTCAGACTCGCGCTACAAGCGCCAGGTGAGCGGTGATGAATCCTATCTGGATGCCGCGCCGCTTGCTGAACTTCACGCACCTGCCGGCATGATCCTGCCGATTCAGAACGGCGATTATAATATCCCCGTGACGAACGGCAGCGGTCTGGTAGGAAAAGCGCTCGATATTCGTCCACCGGCTCAGCCGCTGGCGCTGGTGAGCGGGGCGCGTACCCAGTTCACCGGCGATACGGCATCGCTGCTGGTTGAAAACGCCCGTAACAGCACGCTGTGGCCGCAGGTGGTGAGCGTCATTCAGTCGAAGAACTACACGATCGATAAACGCGATGACGCCAGCCAGACCTTAACCACGGACTGGATTGAATGGAACCGTCTGGATGAAGATCAGCAGTACCGCGGTCGTTATCAAGTCTCCGTGAAACCACAGGGCTATCAGCAGGCGGTAACCGTTAAGCTGCTGAACCTGGAGCAGGCGGGTAAACCGGTTGCTGATGCGGCGTCCATGCAGCGTTACAGCACCGAAATGCTGAACGTGATTGCCGCCGGTCTGGATAAGAACGCCACCGACGCCGCGAATGCTGCGCAGGGCCGCAGCGGTTCTACCTTCGACGTGCAGAGCGCCGCAGATGATACCGGTCTGCCAATGCTGGTCGTGCGTGCACCGTTTAACCAGACCTGGCAGCGCCTGCCAGCGACGCTGGAAAAAGTGGGCATGAAGGTTACCGACAGCACGCGTTCAACGGGCAGCATGACGGCAACGTACAAGCCGCTGTCTGACAGCGCCTGGCAGGAACTGGGAGCACGCGATCCACAGCTGGCTTCTGGTGACTATAAAATCCAGGTCGGCGATCTCGATAACCGCAGTAGCCTGCAGTTTATCGACCCGAAAGGTCACACGCTGACCCAGTCGCAGAACGATGCGCTGGTCGCCGTCTTCCAGGCGGCATTCAGCAAATAAATATGAGGGCTGGTTAATCCAGCCCTTTTTATTTTCGTGCCACGCAAACGTGTGCGTGGCATAATATCCCCAGTTTTGAACACAAATCATCACACCAGGAGTAATCAAGATGCAGAAGCAAGCTGAGTTGTATCGTGGCAAAGCGAAGACCGTATACAGCACGGAAAACCCGGATCTGTTGGTGCTCGAGTTCCGCAATGATACGTCAGCAGGGGATGGCGCACGCATTGAGCAGTTCGATCGTAAAGGCATGGTGAACAACAAGTTCAACCACTTCATTATGACCAGGCTGGCCGAAGCGGGTATCCCGACTCAAATGGAAGCCTTGCTCTCCGATACGGAATGTCTGGTGAAAAAGCTGGATATGGTTCCGGTTGAGTGCGTTGTTCGTAACCGTGCTGCGGGCTCCCTGGTGAAGCGTCTGGGCATTGAAGAAGGTATCGAACTCAATCCACCGCTGTTCGACCTGTTCCTGAAAAACGACGCCATGCACGACCCGATGGTCAACGAATCTTACTGCGAAACCTTCGGCTGGGTGAGCAAGGAGAATCTGGCGCGTATGCAGGAGCTGACCTACAAAGCGAACGACGTGCTGAAAAAGCTGTTTGATGACGCGGGCCTGATCCTGGTCGACTTTAAGCTGGAGTTCGGCCTGTTCAAAGGCGAAGTGGTGCTGGGCGATGAGTTTTCACCGGACGGCAGCCGCCTGTGGGATAAAGAAACCCTGGATAAAATGGACAAAGACCGTTTCCGTCAGAGCCTCGGTGGCCTGATCGAAGCGTACGAAGCGGTTGCCCATCGTTTAGGCGTTAAGCTCGACTAATCCCCTCATTTGCCAAGGGATGTTCGCATCCTTTGGCGTCTTACCTTTGTTTCCTATGGTAATCCTGCCGTTAACCGCCTACGATCATAGCTATTATTAATGGAATAGTTCGAGGTAGTTATGCGCTGGCAAGGGCGTCGTGAAAGTGACAATGTAGAAGACAGGCGCAGTAGTGGCGGCGGTGGCCCCTCAATGGGCGGCCCCGGCTTCCGGTTACCCAGCGGAAAGGGCGGTATTATTCTGCTGATCGTGGTGCTGGTTGCAGGCTATTACGGCGTCGATCTCACCGGCTTAATGACCGGCGAACCGCTGCAACAGCAGCAACAATCTCAGCATTCAATCAGCCCGAATGACGATGAAGCGGCCAAATTTACCTCCGTTATCCTTGCGACGACCGAAGACACCTGGGGTCAACAGTTCGAGAAAATGGGGCGTACCTATCAGCAGCCGAAACTGGTGATGTACCGGGGCGCGACGCGCACCGGCTGCGGAACAGGGCAGTCGGTAATGGGGCCGTTTTACTGCCCGGCTGACGGCACCGTCTATATCGATCTCTCATTTTATGACGACATGAAAAACAAGCTGGGCGCCGACGGCGATTTTGCTCAGGGCTATGTCATTGCGCATGAAGTGGGTCACCACGTGCAGAAGCTGCTGGGGATTGAGCCTAAGGTGCGTCAGCTGCAGCAGAATGCGTCTCAGGCGGAAGTGAACCGTCTATCCGTGCGCATGGAGCTGCAGGCGGACTGCTTCGCGGGCGTCTGGGGCCACAGCATGAAGCAGCAGGGCGTACTTGAGTCCGGAGACCTGGAAGAGGCGTTAAACGCAGCGCAGGCCATTGGCGACGATCGTCTCCAGCAGCAGAGCCAGGGGCGCGTCGTGCCGGATAGCTTTACGCACGGGACGTCTGAACAACGCTATAGCTGGTTCAAGCGCGGCTTCGACAGCGGCGATCCGGCGCAGTGTAATACCTTCGGCAAAGCTATGTGATGCTGCCGTTTGTTAATCTGATCGACCAGCTTACGCGCAAAGGGCAGCGTCGGCTGGTGGTGCTCAGCGGCGATGCGCAGTGGACGGCTGCGCAGGCCGCAGCGCTGCGAAACGATCTGCCCGGCGACTGGCTGTGGCTGGAGGATAACCCCTCGAAGGCCATCAGCGGCCTGCTGGGGCGCGAGTTTCTGCACGCTGTTTTTGACGCGCGCTCGGGGTTCGATGTTTCCGCCTTTGCGGCGCTGAGCGGTACCCTGCGCGCCGGCAGCCTCCTTGTGCTGCTGGTGCCGCCGCTGGCGGGCTGGGCGCAGATGCCGGACGCAGATTCCGTGCGCTGGAGCGACAGCCCCGAGCCGATCGCCACACCGCGCTTTATTCACCATTTTTGCCGTACGATCGCTGACGACCCGGACGCGATCGTGTGGCGGCAAAACCAGCCGTTATCGATTCCCTCTTTTCCAGACGTCCCCGACTGGCAGCCTGCCAGCGGCGCGCCGCAGCGCGAGCAGGCTGAGATCCTGAACAAAATTCTGTCCCTGCAGAGCGGCATTGTCGCCGTCACGGCGGCGCGCGGGCGCGGAAAGTCCGCCCTGGCCGGGATGTTGCTCAACAGTATTGAGGGCAGCGCCGTCGTTACCGCTCCGGCTAAAGGCGCAACCGACGTTATCGCCCGCTTTGCCGGGGATAACTATCGCTTTATGGCGCCGGACGCGCTGCTTGCCTCTGCGATTCAGGCCGACTGGCTGATTGTCGACGAGGCGGCTGCAATTCCTGGCCCGCTTCTTGAGAAGCTGGCCGCGCGTTTTCCTCGCGTGCTGCTAACGACCACGGTGCAGGGGTATGAAGGAACGGGCCGGGGGTTTTTGCTGAAGTTCTGCGCCCGGTTCAGCGCCCTGCAGCGGTATAGCTTATCCGCGCCGGTTCGCTGGGCTGCCGGGTGTCCGCTTGAACGGGTCGTTGCCCGCGCGCTGCTGTTTGACGATCGGCTTATCGACCGTAAGCCGGAAGGTGAGGTGCGTTTCGCGGCGCTGGAACCACGTGCGTGGGAGAGTAACCCGCCGCTGGTGGCGAGCGTGTATGAGCTGCTGTGCGCCGCGCACTATCGTACTTCACCGCTTGATTTGCGCCGGATGATGGACGCCCCCGGCCAGCATTTTGCCGTCGCGCAAACCGATTCGGCTATCGCGGGCGCGCTCTGGCTGGTGGATGAAGGCGGGCTAAGCGCAGCTCTTAGTCGTGCCGTCTGGGCGGGATTCAGGCGTCCACGCGGCAACCTGGTGGCGCAGTCGCTGGCGGCGCACGGCGGTTCGCCGCTGGCGGCAACGCTGAAAGGACGACGGGTCAGCCGCATTGCGGTGCATCCGCATCGCCAGCGGGAAGGCATCGGGCAGGCACTGATCCGCAGTGCGCATGGGGAGGATTATCTTTCGGTGAGTTTTGGCTATACCGACGAGCTATGGCGTTTCTGGCAGCAGTGCGGCTTTGTGCTCGTGCGGATGGGCAGCCATCGTGAGGCAAGCAGCGGCTGCTACACCGCGATGGCGCTCCTGCCGCAAAGCGAGGCGGGGCAAACGCTGTGTGAACACGCGCACCGCCGCCTGTGTCGCGATGCGCGAGTATTATCCGCCTGGAACGACGAAAAGATCCCGGTGAACGACGGCTGGGACGCTACCCTTAATGATGATGACTGGCTGGAGCTGGCCGGGTTCGCCTTTGCGCATCGGGCGTTTTCGACCTCTGTCGCAGCCTTAACGCGCCTGCTGTTAAACGTTGAGCTACCGCTTCCGTCCCTTCGCGGAAAAATGGCCGGGGAAACGGACGGCGCAGGACGAAAAGCGCAGCTGGCAAATCTGCGCAAGGACGCGGCGCAGGCGCTTGAAAGCCTTGATCGTGCGCGCTGTCAGCAGTTGAAAGACGCTATTTTGCAATGGCAATTTTTTCAATGACTTATTCAGTAAACTGGCATGGTCATTACCCCGCAGAGGCGTAGAATTCTGCTTATCAATTAAGGAGAACGCCATGAAACACGACCACTTTGTAGTTCAAAGCCCTGAGGCCCCGGCTAAACAGTTACTGCTTCTGTTTCATGGCGTGGGCGATAATGCCGTCAATATGGGGCAGATTGGCAGCTGGTTTGCGCCGATTTTCCCGGAGGCGCTGATCGTCAGCATCGGCGGCGTGGAGCCTTGCGGCCCGAACGGGCGCCAGTGGTTCTCGGTGCAGGACGTGACGGAAGAGAACCGGCAGGAACGCATTGATGCCATCATGCCGACTTTTATCGACACCGTACGCTACTGGCAGCAGCAGAGCGGCGTGGGTGCCGATGCCACCGCGCTGATTGGCTTCTCGCAGGGGTCAATCATGTCGCTGGAAAGCGTTAAGGCAGAGCCTGGCCTGGTATCCCGCGTGATTGCTTTTAACGGTCGTTTTGCGACCTTACCGCAGCGCGCCACCACCCGGACGACGATCCATCTGATCCACGGCGGTGAAGATCGGGTGATTGAGCTTTCGCATGCGGTCGCCGCGCAGGAAGCGCTGATCCGCCAGGGCGGAGACGTGACGCTGGATATTGTTGACGATCTGGGGCACGCCATTGACGATCGCAGCATGCAGTTTGCGCTCGACCATCTGCGTTACACCGTGCCGAAGCACTATTTTGATGAAGCGCTCAGCGGCGGTAAGCCGAATGATGATGATATTGTAGAGTTTATGTGAGGTTTTTCCCCCTCACCCTGACCCTCTCCCCGGAGGGGAGAGGGAACATGGCCCCCCTCGCCCCTCCGGGGAGAGGGGCTGGGGGTGAGGGGATTACTTCTTCTGGTCCTTATTCGGCCAGTCGTCGTCATCGTCCCACTTGTCGTTGAAATCGCGATGCGGTGGAAGGTCCGGCTTGTTGGCGAGGAACTTCTTGTGGTCAACGCGCTTAAGGTCTTTAATCACGTTAAGCAGTACGCCGACCAGAAACACCAGCACCAGAATCCACCAGTACTTTGAAAGCCAATCCATTCGCTAATCCTCTTTAGGCAGCCGTCAGGCGACGAGCTGCTCCATGATACGTTGATACATACGGGCCAGCAGTTGTAAATCTGCCGCGTTCACACATTCATTGATTTTGTGAATCGTTGCGTTTACCGGACCCAGTTCGACAACCTGTGCACCCATGCGGGCAATAAAGCGTCCGTCGGAGGTGCCGCCCGTCGTCAGCAGCTGTGGCTTAATTTCATTATAGTGCGCGATGGCGTTGACAACCGCATCCACCAGCTTGCCGCGCTGCGTCAGGAACGGCTGGCCGGATACCCACCACTCTACGGTATAGCGCAGTTGGTATTTTTCAAGCAGCGCGAGCACGCGGGCTTTGATCGTCTCGTCGGTCAGTTCGGTGCTGAAGCGGAAGTTGAACTGGACGAAGAAATCACCGGGGATGACGTTGTTGCTGCCGGTACCGGCCTTAACGTTAGCAATCTGCATGCTGGTCGGCGGGAAGAACTCGTTGCCTTTATCCCACTCGATGCCCACCAGCTCGTTCAGCATCGGGGCCGCGCGATGTACCGGGTTATCGGCCAGATGCGGATAGGCAACGTGCCCCTGAACGCCGTGGATCGTGAGGTTACAGGTCATCGACCCGCGACGTCCGTTTTTCACTACGTCGCCCACCGCTTCGGTACTGGACGGCTCGCCCACCAGACAGTAGTCCAGGCGTTCGTTGCGCGCCATCAGCGCCTCAACGACTTTAACCGTGCCGTTATGCGCGCTGGCTTCTTCATCGGACGTGATCAAAAACGCGAGGCGGTTTTTATGATTTGGATGCTGGGCCACGAAGCGCTCAGCGGCAACAACCATCGCCGCCAGCGAGCCCTTCATGTCCGCCGCACCGCGGCCAAACAGCATACCGTCGCGGATGGTTGGCTCAAAAGGCGGGTTGATCCAGCGATCGGCATCACCCGCGGGAACGACGTCGGTATGTCCGGCAAAGGCCAGCGTTTCACCCTGGCCGCGCCATGCCCAGAAGTTTTGCGTGTCGCCAAAATCCATGTGCTCCACGGTAAACCCGATGGCGCACAGGCGCTCAATCATTAATGCCTGACAACCTGCATCGTCCGGGCTAAGGGAAGGACGGCGAATAAGCTGCTGAGTCAGCTCAATGACCGGGCATGACATAGACTACACCTCAACGAAAAATTCAGAATAAAGGGTTTCACTGAAACCCAGCAGCATAGGCTGCCCTGGCTTGCAGAGCAATGGGCGTTTGATAATAGCCGGCATTTCCATCATCAGTTTTGCCGCGCTGTCAGCGTCGGTGATGCTGGCCCGCAGCGACTCGTCCAGCTTGCGCCAGGTGGTTCCGCGCGTGTTCAGCAGCGCTTCCCAGCCAAGCTCGTTAATGGCGGTATGCAGGAATTCTGCATCAAGTCCGTCAGCACGGTAATCGTGGAAGCGATACTCGACGCTGTTAGCCTCCAGCCAGCGGCGGGCTTTCTTGATGGTGTCGCAATTTTTAATGCCGTACATCACAACCATGGTGAATCCTTTTGCTCTTATGACGATTAAATGTTCAGTAATTTCGAAGATATATCCTTATGTGAAATATAACACAGCCAGGAATTCTCTCGATTTACAATTCTTCTTAATTCAACTTACACCTGTGCGCTGAATATTCTTTCATCATTTAAGCATAGATGTCCATCATGTTTAAAATTCTAATAAACTCAGGGGGTAAAATACTTCTCACCCGGTCGTAGGGTTATTTCAAAATATTGCTATCCGTCACACAAAATTTGACGCTTCGCGTTCATATTTATCATAAATCCCTGACTGCAGCGGGGTATAATCGCAGCGATAGGTTAAGCAGGCTTCACAATGATGATACGTTTTCGTAGAATGCGCATAATAATAAGAGAGGTCGTTATGATTGAACGTGAACTGGGGAACTGGAAAGATTTTATCGAAGGTATGCTTCGTAAATGACATTCAGTAAGAATGCAAGAGCACTAAAATAAGTAAAATAACCATAGTGTGAATTAATCACACAATAAAAAGGCGGCCCTCGAGAGCCGCCTTTTTTATTTCACGCCGTTATTCCGGACGCTCTTTCAGCGGGAAGCGGCGACGCACCAGCACAAAGAACAGCGGCACGAAATAGATCGCCAGAATCGTTGCTGAAATCATGCCGCCCATTACCCCTGTGCCCACCGCGTGCTGGCTGCTGGAGCCTGCGCCAGAGCTGGTCGCCATCGGCAGCACGCCAAAGACAAACGCCAGTGAGGTCATCAGGATCGGGCGTAAGCGCTGACGGCAGGCGTAGAGCGTGGCCTCCATCAGGTCGTGGCCTTTCGCATTCATCTCATTGGCAAATTCGACGATCAGAATGGCGTTTTTCGCCGACAGGCCGATAACGGTGAGGAGCCCGACCTGGAAGTACACGTCGTTCTCCAGGCCGCGCATCCAGGTCGCCAGCAGCGCGCCGATCACGCCGAGCGGAACCACCAGCATCACCGAGAACGGCACTGACCAGCTTTCATACAGCGCGGCGAGACACAGGAACACCACCAGCAACGACAGCGCGTACAGGGCAGGCGCCTGCGCGCCGGAGAGGCGCTCCTGGTAAGACATCGCCGTCCACTCCAGGCCAAAACCAGTCGGCAGCTCCTGCACCAGTTTTTCCATGATATCCATTGCCGTACCGGTACTGACCCCCGGCGCGGCTTCACCCACAATTTCCAGCGCGGAATAGCCGTTATAGCGTTCCAGACGCGGCGATCCGGTTTCCCAGCGCGAGGTGGCGAACGCGGAGAACGGCACCATGCCGCCCGCGTTATTACGCACGTACCAGCGGTTGATATCGTCCGGCAGCATGCGGTATTTGGCGGCGGACTGAACGTACACTTTCTTCACGCGGCCGCGATCCATAAAGTCGTTCACGTAGCTGGAGCCCCACGCGGTTTGCAGCGTGTCGTTAATATCATCGATGGAGACGCCAAGCGCCTGCGCCTTACGCTGGTCGATATCCACCTGCAGCTGCGGGCTGTCGTCCAGGCCGTTGTGGCGCACGCGGGTCAGCTGGGGATCTTTACCCGCCAGGTCGAGCAGCTTGTCGCGGGCGGCCATTAGCGCGTCGTGGCCTGCGCCAGCGTGATCCTGCAGCTCCATATCAAACCCTGCCGAACTGCCGAGGCCGCTGATGGCCGGAGGGCTGCTGGCAAATACCCGCGCCTCCTTAATGTGGCTGAAGGCTTTGGTCGCGCGCTCGATAATGGCAAACGAGGAGCCCGTGTCGCTATCGCGCTGGTCCCAGTCCTTCAGGCGCACGAACATACGCGCCACGTTCTGCCCGTTGCCGCCCGGGCCCGAACCGACGGTGGAAAAGACCGAAACAACGTTATCTTTCTCTTTGGTATGGAAATAGTCCTCAACCTTCTGCACCACCTTCAGCGTCTGCTGCTGCGTTGAGCCGCTCGGCAGCTGAACGGAGGTGATAAACATGCCGCGATCCTCCAGCGGCAGGAAGGAGGTCGGCAGACGCAGGAACAGGAACACCATGCCGCCCAGCAGCAGAACGTAGACCACCATCCAGCGCACGCTGCGGTGCAGGATCTTGCCCACGCCCGCTTCATAGCGCGCCGCATTGCGGTTAAACATGCGGTTGAACCAGCCGAAAAAGCCTTTCTGACCGTGATGCTCACCCTTGTGTAAGGGTTTAAGAAGGGTGGCGCACAGCGCCGGCGTCAGGATCATCGCCACCAGCACCGAAAGCACCATCGCAGAGACGATGGTGATCGAAAACTGACGGTAAATCGCGCCGGTGGTGCCGCCAAAGAAGGCCATCGGAATAAACACCGCCGAGAGCACCATCGCGATGCCGACCAGCGCGCCCTGAATTTGCCCCATCGATTTTCGCGTGGCCTCGCGCGGCGATAGCCCTTCCTCGCTCATGATGCGCTCGACGTTTTCCACCACCACGATGGCATCATCCACCAGCAGACCGATGGCCAGCACCATCGCGAACATCGTCAGGGTGTTGATGCTGTACCCAAACGCATACAGCACGGCGAAGGTGCCCAGCAGCACGACCGGCACGGCAATGGTGGGAATAAGCGTGGCGCGGAAGTTTTGCAGGAACAGGTACATCACCAGGAATACCAGTGCGATCGCTTCCAGCAGGGTTTTCACCACGTCCTCAATGGAGGCCTTAACGAAGGAGGTGGTTTCGTAGGCGACCTTGTACTCCAGGCCGTGCGGGAAATAGTGCGACAGTTCGTCAAGGCGATTTAGCACCAGCTCGGCGGTGGCCATTTCGTTCGCGCCGGAGGCCAGCTTCACCCCTAAACCTGACGCCTGATTACCGTTGAAGCGGCTCAGGTAGTCATATTTTTCCGCCCCCATCTCCACGGTGGCGACGTCGCCGAGACGCACCTCGGAGCCGTCCTGATTCACCCGCAGGGTAATATTTCTGAACTGCTCGGGCGTCTGGAGCAGGGACTGTGAGTTGATGGTGGCGTTCAGGGCCTGATTATCAACGGACGGCGTACCGCCAAGCTGGCCGACGGCTATCTGGGCGTTCTGCGATTCGATAGCGTCGGTAACGTCTTTGGCCGTCATCTGCACGCTGTTCAGCTTGTTAGGATCCAGCCAGATGCGCATGGAATATTGTGAACCGTAGGCGTCGATATCCCCCACGCCGTTAATACGGCTGAGCGGGTCCTGAATATTACTCGCCACGTAGTCGGCGATATCCTGTTTATCCATCGAACCATCGGTCGAGACGAAGGCGATGGTCAGAATGTTGGTATCACCGGTTTTACGCACGGTGACGCCCTGATTTTGAACCGCTTGAGGCAGCTTGCGCAGGGCCGACTGCAGCTGGTTTTGCACCTGCTGCACCGCTTCGTCCGGGTCTGTCCCCGCCTTAAAGCTCAGTGTGACCGTGGCCTGGCCCGTGGCGCTACTTTGCGAGGACATGTACATCAGGTTATCCAGACCCGTCATGTTCTGTTCGATAACCTGCGTCACGGTGTTTTCCAGCGTCTGCGCAGATGCGCCGGGATAGTTGGCGGTGACGCGCACGTTCGGCGGTGCGAGATCGGGATATTGCTCAACAGGCAGTGAAGTAATGGCCAGGACGCCTGTCAGACACAACAGAATCGCAAGCACCCAGGCAAAAATGGGGCGATCGATGAAGAAATTCGCCATGAAAAAGTGACCTCGTTTTGCAGCACGTCATTGTTGTTTATTAGCCGCCTAACTTTAGCGGTAAGACGAAGGTCAAACGTGGAGAAATAAAGGAGATAATGTAAATTATCATGCGCTTTACGCCTCCCCGCTAGTTTCCCACCTGCGCCGTAGGCGTGCGGAACGTCACGCTGACCTGCGTTCCGCCATTTTGCGGCTGGGAGAAGTGCAGCGTTCCGCCGAGCCGACCTGCGCGCTCGCGCATAATATTCAGCCCGTAATGGCCCGGCGGCTCGCTTGCATCGCCAATGCCAATGCCGTTGTCGCATATGGTGACGGTGTGCGTACCGTCGGCCGCGGTAATGCAGCTAACGGTGATCTCGCTCGCTTCGGCATGCTTGATGGCGTTCAGCACCGCTTCACGCACGATCTGTAACAAATGAACCTGCTTTTGCGCGTCCAGAGCAAGCGACGACAGCCGACAGTCGAGGATCAGCTTCGCCTGCGTCTGGTTTTGCAATCCGTCGAGCGACTCCTGCAGCGCAGCGGGAAGATTGGCGTGGTTAAGCGTCAGGCGGAAGGTGGTGAGCAGCTCGCGAAGCTGCTGCCAGGCGTTGTTAAGTTCGCGGGAAAAGTCCGTGATGATGCCCTGCGCCGGGGCATTTTCCTCCGGTATTGCATGTTTGAGCAACGTAAGCTGGATGCGTAAATAAGAAAGCACCTGTGCCAGCGAATCATGCAGCTCGCGGGCAATCGTCGCACGCTCCTCCATCAGCAGCAGCTGCTGGAAATGCTTTTGCCCCTGGTTGAAGTAGAGACCGCGTCCCAGCATCGTCGCCACGCTTTTCATCAGCGGGAGGGGAACATTTCCTGCTGCGCTTTGCCAGCGTAATTCCCCGTACAGCGTATCCTGCATTAGCACCGGCAGGCTTTGCATTTCAGCATGGCTCTGCTCTGTACCCTCGCAAAGCCGCCAGTCGTCGCTGGTGCGCAGCTCCAGGTAATTCACCCGGGTGTATTCATGCACAATCTGCAGAATATGCCTGAAGCAGTGGCTGTCTATCTGGCCGGTGTTCAGCGCCTGAGAACATGTGAACAGCATTTCCAGCTGCTGGTGCGCCTCGTTGAGGTGGTGCGTTTTTTCGGCAACGGAGCGTTCCAGCGAGCGATAAAGCGTGTGCAGTTCCGCCGACATATGATTGAACGCGCGCGAGAGCTGGCCCAGTTCGTTCGGCAGATGCGTATCCGGGGCAGGGGTATCAAACTGTCTTTGCTCAATGCGTTCGCTTGCCGCCACCAGGTTGTTGAGCGGCAACACCACCTGGCGGCGTATGCGCCGCAGGGTCAGTACCGTCAGCAGCAGAATGCCAAGACCGCCTGCCAGGGACATCAGGATCACCAGCTGAATTTTATGTTCGGTATAGTGCTGGAGGGCCAGGACGAAGGCGTCAATGCGGCTGACAAAATCCTCTATGTGATTCTGATACCACAGGGTATCGCCGCTGGCGATGCGCTGGTCTATCTCCTGCCAGGCAAGATGCAGCTGTTGATAGCGCTGTTTAACATCGTCCGGCACGTACCAGCGGCTCAGCGTGGTGAGCGCGGGGGCGCTCAGGGTTTGCTGCCAGTCTTTGCGATGTTCCGAAAGCGACGGGCTGTTGCGCTGCATCTCGTAGCCAAGACGGTAGCTCTGCATGCGCAGCGATCCGGCAATGTTGATCGCTTCTGCGTCGCGCTGGCTGCTGGCAAGCGTGAATAGCGCAACGGTGCTGGTCAAAACGGACAGCACGATAATCGAAAAGAAAGCCCGGGCAAGGCTTCCCGAAACGGGGCGTTTAACGGTCACAGAACAGCTTCCTGAATAAAATTGATCTGCCACAGGTTCACTGGAGATAGTTGGGCTTCCTGGGCATTTGAACATTGCCTGATAACGTTGCCGTCGGTTAATACAATATTCTTATAAAGATTAAGGTTATTGAACCAGAAACAGGTGTTGTTATGAATCGTTTTATTATGGCCAACAGCCAGCAATGCATTGGTTGCCGGGCCTGCGAGGTTGCCTGCGTGATGGCGCACAACGGCGAACAGCATGTCCTGAGCGCGCGCCATTTTCATCCCCGCATTACGGTCCTCAAATCCGGCGTGAAGAACAGTCCTGTCACCTGTCACCACTGCGAAAATGCCCCCTGCGCGCAAAGTTGCCCAAACGGGGCGATCGACAGGCTCGCTGACAGCGTACAGGTGAATCAGCAAAAATGCATTGGCTGCAAAGCCTGCGTGGTGGCCTGTCCGTTTGGCACCATGGACATTATCGTCACCCCGCTGGATAACGCGAGCGTGAAAGCCTCTGCGCATAAATGCGATCTCTGCCTGGATCGTCCACGGGGCCCGGCCTGTATCGAAAATTGTCCGGCGGGGGTTCTCACCCTCGCGACGCCCGCGGTGCTGGAAAATCTGGCGAAGGCGCGTCGACAGCGCACGGCTCGCCTGGAGTCTCAGCCCTGGCACGGCGAGTCGGTTCAACGTGAACGCCCGCAAACCCTGCAGCAGCAGATGCAAAACACGCCCGCGCGCGGCGAGCCGGATAAGCTCCCTGCGAAAGCGCGCGCCTGCCATTTCAACGAAATCTACCTGCCGTTTCGGGCCGAACAGGCTCAGCGTGAGGCGTCCCGCTGCCTGAAGTGCGGCGAGCACAGCATCTGCGAATGGACCTGTCCGCTGCATAACCACATTCCCCAGTGGATTGAACGCATCAAAGCCGGGGATATCGTCGGTGCGGCCGAGCTTTCGCACCAGACCAACTGTTTACCGGAAATCACCGGCCGCGTCTGTCCCCAGGATCGATTATGTGAAGGAGCCTGCACCCTGCGCGATGAATCGGGTTCAGTGACCATTGGCAATATTGAGCGCTATATCTCCGATCGGGCGCTGGCGGCGGGCTGGATGCCGGATATGAGCGGGATTTCACCGGTAGATAAGCGCGTGGCGATCGTCGGCGCAGGCCCGGCAGGACTTGCCTGCGCCGACGTGCTGGTACGCCGCGGCGTAAGCGTGACGGTGTACGATCGTCACCCGGAGATCGGCGGCCTGCTGACGTTTGGCATTCCCGCCTTCAAGCTGGACAAATCCCTGCTCGCCCGGCGCAGAGAGATTTTTACCGCGATGGGGGTCCACTTTGAGCTGAATTGCGAAGTGGGTCAGGACGTGTCGATGTCGCAGCTGCAGCATGACTACGATGCGCTGTTTATTGGCGTCGGAACCTATCGCTCCATGAAAGCGGGAATACCGCACGAGGATGCGCCAGGGGTCTACGACGCGCTGCCGTTCCTGGTGGCGAACACGAGGCACGTGATGGGGCTAGCGCCGACGGAGGCCGAGCCGTTTATCGACACGCGGGGGCTTAATGTGGTGGTGCTGGGCGGCGGCGATACGGCGATGGACTGCGTGCGTACCGCGCTACGCCACGGGGCGAACAAAGTCACCTGCGCCTATCGCCGGGATGAGGCCAACATGCCTGGCTCTAAAAAAGAGGTCAAGAACGCGAAGGAAGAGGGGGCTGAATTTGAGTTTAACCTCCAGCCCGTTGAGCTGACGCGCGATCCCAGCGGTCGGGTTAACGGTATCCGTATGTTGCGTACGGAGCTGGGGGAGCCGGATGCGCAGGGACGCCGTCGGCCCGTTCCGATTGCGGGCAGCGAGTTCGTGATGCCCGCCGATGCGGTCATCATGGCGTTTGGTTTTAACCCCCATGCGATGCCCTGGCTGCAGGTGCAGGGCGTCGAGACGGACAACTGGGGGCGCATCGTTGCCTCGGTGGAGAGCCGCTATCGCTACCAGACCTCCAACCCGCAGATTTTTGCGGGCGGGGACGCCGTGCGCGGCGCGGATCTGGTCGTCACCGCAATGGCGGAAGGGCGGCATGCGGCGCAGGGCATTCTCGACTGGCTTGGCGTCAATCCGCTAAAAATGCATTAACCCCGGCGGGCGACAAAGCGGGTTTCGCGGCGTAATATAAATGCACTCATTTTGCCGTGGAGCCCGCATGACCCTGAAAATCGACGTGATCAAAGACAAAATCCTCTCTGAAAATTACTTTGTCCTGCGCAACATCACCTATGACTTAACGCGCCGTAACGGTGAAGTGATTCGCCACAAGCGCGAGGTCTACGACCGCGGGAATGGCGCAACCATTTTGCTCTATAGCCGTGAAAAACAGAGCGTGGTGTTGATCCGCCAGTTCCGCGTCGCGACCTGGGTCAATGGCAACCCTGACGGACGGCTGATTGAAACCTGCGCAGGGCTGCTTGACGATGATGAGCCTGAGGTTTGCATCCGTAAAGAGGCGGTTGAAGAAACCGGTTTTGAAGTAGGAGAGGTGACCAAGGTCTTCGAACTGTTCATGTCGCCCGGTGGCGTGACGGAACTGGTCCATTTCTTTATTGCGGAATACAGCGACGCGCAGCGGACGCACCGGGGCGGGGGCGTGGAGGACGAGGATATCGAAGTGCTGGAATTACCTTTTTCCCGGGCGCTGGCAATGGTGCGTTCCGGTGAAATTAAAGACGGTAAGGCGGTGATATTGCTGCAGTATTTACAGACAACCGGTTTAATGAATTCCCCTTTCGAACGGTAATAGGCTGTGTTTCGGATAAATCTATCCGATAAATCCGATTGAGCCAACACGGCTGGAACACGAAGATACTGCCCAGATATGCGTTTTCGTTTCCGGGATTGTGCCATTCATGCGCCACTGCGTTTTTATTATCTTCTTATTTTGCGTGCTGCCCGCGCCGCTGGCGTGGGCCGCGCCCGCTCAGCAATCATTCTCTGACTGGCAGGTCACCTGCAATAATCAGAACTTTTGCGTTGCGCGCAATACGGGGGAACACCGTGGCCTGGTCATGACGCTCAGCCGGAGCGCGGGGGCGAAAACCGATGCTACGCTGCGTATCGATCTTGGCGGCCTGTCCGCGCCATCGGTTAAAGAGCCGGATATTGCGCCGCGCCTGCTGCTGGATAATGTACCGCTGAGGCCTGAGGGGCCGCGCTGGCAGTTAACTCCCTGGCATCTGAAAACTGACGATGCGGCGACCATCACGGCATTTTTGAAAAACATTCAGGAAGGGAAAACCCTGACCCTGAAAGGCGGAAATCAGGTTATCTCACTGGATGGGCTGAAGGCGGCGCTGCTGTTTATCGACGCGCAGCAAAAGCGCGTCGGGAGTGAAACCGCCTGGATTAAAAAAGGCGACGATCCGCCGTTGAGCGTCCCGCCCGCGCCTGCCTTAAAAAAGGTGGCGGTGGTGAACCCGACCCCCACGCCGCTCTCCCACGCTGAGCTGAACGACCTGCTTGATTACGGTACCTGGCGAATGAACAACAGCCAGTGCTCCCTTGACCCAAACCGCCGCGAAGTCCGCGTAACCGCGCTAACCGATGACAAAGCGCTGCTGATCGTGAGCTGTGAAGCAGGGGCGTACAACACGGTCGATCTGGCGTGGCTGGTGTCGCGTAAAAAACCCTTTGCCGCGCGCAGCGTGCGGCTGCGCCTGCCGTTTACTCCCTCCAGCGAAAGCAGTGAAATGGAGCTGATGAACGCCAGCTTTGATGAAAAAACGCGTGAGTTGACCACCCTGGCGCTGGGGCGAGGGATGGGCGATTGCGGTATCCAGACGCGCTGGCGTTTTGATGGGCAGCGCTTCCGCCTGGTGCGTTATGCAGAAGAACCCAGCTGCGACGGATGGAACGGGCCAGATGCCTGGCCCACGCTGTGGATCACGCGCTAGTTTTACCGGGTGGCGGCTTGGCCTTACCCGGCCTACGAATCGTGCGGCCTGTGACAATGTGCCGGCGTACAAAACATCCGAAAAGTAGGCCGGGTAAACGATAGCGCCACCCGGCAAAGCAGACAGCTCCCCGTTACTGTTTACGGAAGAAGTCGTTATACAGCATGTAAAGATGCGCCGCGCTCCACGAGAAATTCGGCGCGCCTTGCTGCGCCCCGGTCAGCGGGTTGTAGTTTTCCTGAATCGGACCGTCGGACGTTAGCCCCTTCGCGTGCTTAAAGAAGGTCTCCGCCAGGGTTTGTGCCTGCTCACGGTAGCCATACCGCTCCATCCCTTTTAGCCCAAACCAGAACTGGTCGACCCAGACCCGGCCGCGCCAGTAGATATCCGGGCCGAATGCCGGATTGGTCAGCGCGGCGGTGCCGAGCGGCACATACGTGTTGAACTCTTTCGGATCGAGCATCACTTTTACCACCGCGTCAGCATGTTCCTGCGTGGCGGCCCCGTTAAACAGCGGCGACCAGCCTTCCGGCCCTTTCCCGCGCTCGACGATAGGCTTACCCGCACAGCCATTCGCCAGCGGCTTATCCTCGATACGAATGTCATAGTAAAAACCGCTCTTCGCATCGAACATGCAGGTATTGATGTAGGCCGCGAGCCTATCCGCCAGCTGGCGGTAGCGGCTGGCTTCCCGCTCTTTCCCCAGCAGGCTGGCCATTTGCGCCAGATAGTGATTGTCGCTGTACATATAGCTCGCCTGGTCGACGGACTCCTGCAGCAGCGAATAACCCAGCAGCTTGCCTTGTTTATCCCGGTTTTCGGCAAACTTCACCACCCAGTCGCTGCGCTTACCGCCGTTTTCGACGTATTTATCCAGCTGCGCTTTATCGATAAAACCGAATACGGCGGCGTCATCGCGCCCCGATTCCCACGAGGCCGCAACCTGCGCCGGGATCGCCAGGCTGTCGTAATGGCCCTTGTCGATGACTTTGGCATAATTCTTCAGGCCGGAAAGGGATTCCTCCTTATCGCCTTTTTTCACCGTAAAAAGCATGTCGCCGTTCGCGGTATTATGGGCCTTGTCGCGCGTCGCGCCGTACTCCGGCACGCCGTTTCCGTTGTGGTCGCGGTTGCGCAGCCACCAGTCGTGATAGGCGACCAGTTTTGGGTACATTTCCGCAAGCCAGGCTTTGTCCTGGGTTGTGTTGTACACCTCCATTACCGACCATGCGGCCAGGCTCGGCTTGGTGTTGCGTTCGTTCCAGTTGCCGCCGTCGCCCCCGCGTTCCGGGCTCAGGTTCCAGGCGATAAGATCCGGCACAAAGCCGGCATCCTGCGGGCGCACCGGATCGTCAGGTTTGATTTGCCACGAGAAGACCGCGCGGATGTTCTCTTTGGCGATATCCGGATTGAAGTGCGACATGGCGAATGCCTGTTTCCAGGTATCCCACGGCCAGGTCTGGTTGCCGGAGAACCAGCGTCCGGTGACGGACGGGGTTACGGTATTGTGCTTCACCGCGCCGCCCGGCGAGCGCCAGTTGCCGTTCAGCGTCTCAATGGCTTTCACCGCGACCCGGGTTTGCTCCGGCGTGGCATTGGGATTGGTTAAGCCTTTGTGCAGATAGTCCTCCCAGCGCTCCCGCGAGGCCGACATGTACGCGGCGGGGCGTGCCAGAATATCGCGGATCTGCACCTGCTCGCGCTTCACGTCATCGGCGTTCAGCAGATGGGAGTAGGTGGTATACAGCGTGGTGCTGCCCGTAACGTGCGCCCGGCTGGTAAAGCGATGCCCGTCGACCGTGGTGTCTGCTGGTATCGACTTGTGGATCTGGTATTCAGAGCTGCCGGAGGTGAGCAGATCCCAGGTCGAGCGCACCTTGCCGAAGGTGACCTTCAGGCCGTCACGCGTGGGGACTATGTTGCGCCGGTAATCCGGATACGCGCCGTCGATGGTCTTATCCGACAGCGGTTTGCCCTCTTTAGCCTCCAGCTTTTCCAGCAGTTCGCCGTCCCACACCAGCTCAAGGGGCGCGTTGCTGGTGATGCGGGTTTCCAGCAGCGAGGTGCGCGCGGTGGCGAAGCGCAGCGTCATGTCGATCTGCACCTCTTTCGCACTCAGCTTCTGAACCAGCGCGCCGGGCAGGCTGTAAGCCTCAAGGGTAAAATCGACTTTTTTACCGTCCCGGTAGACGGTGAGGCGGTCGAAATTGGTCGCCATAAAGTTGATGTACTCTTCGGTGAGCAGCGCTACGCCGGGAAATCCCCCCTGCGTTTGCGGCCCGTCCGGCAGCAGATGCCCATGCCAGGCACCCAAATCGAAAAAGGGATTAAAGCGCTGGTGGTCGTCATAATCGAAATCGTGCATGTATTCCGGCGCCCCGGTCCGGTTGATGACGTTTTTGAAGTCGGTCGCGGTGGCGGCGTGAGCAGAAAAGCTGAGCGCCAGCGCGCAGGCCAGCGGTGTAAGGCTGAATTTCATGATGGAAGATCCTTTTACCAGTAGAAGTATTGCATCAGGAAAACCTGGTCACTTGGGTCACCAGAGGCATTTTTCATGTAGAAACGGCTGTCGGCGGCGGTGGCAAAGCGTCCGTTGCCGTACTCGTACCAGATACCAAACTGCATAAACGACGTGGTTTCGTCGGCAGCATTGTCCGGACGATGCTTCGCGTAGCTGTAGGCGGTGGAGAGATAAACCCCTTTCAGGGCTTCCACCATGGCGCTGACCATATAGCCGGTTTCGGTGCCGGAGACGTCCTTTCCGCTGGCACGTCCGGTGTGATGCCAGGCGCGCGCCGCCAGATTAGGCGACAGAATGCCGGTCAAAAAGAGTTGCCCGGTTCCATCGGTGACTTCAAGGCCGTTCATCCAGGTCACGTCCTTTACGATGTCATACTGGATGTAGCCGTTGGCCATTGCCGGATAGGTATATTTGTCGTCATAGCGATCGTATTTGCCAAAATGCAGCCAGGCTTTACCCTCATCGTGATGTCCTGCAGGCGTCGCGGTAACGCTGTAGCGCAGGTCGCCCGAGAGATTCTGCACCTTGAGCGCATACATAATGTCGCGGGTGTTGGGTATCACGTAGCCTAAATCCGGTGTGAAATCGCCCCACCACTGCAGGTCATCAAGAGATGAATCCTGACGCAGGCTGAGCATGATTTCGGTGCTCCGATCGGTTTTGTACCCGCCGTAAAGGCGGTTAAGCCCGCCTTCAAATCCACCCCAGCCGTGGTCAGGCACCCAGGCGTTCCCCTTATGGTCGGCCTGAACCGTCCAGCCTTCCCCGTAAATCAGGCCGAACCAGTTCCCGTGCTTCATTTCCAGGCCACCTTCAATGTAGGTGCCATCGCTGTATTTATGTTTATCCTGGCCTTCTACATCCATATAGCCACCGACGCCCATCTCGCCATAAAAACGGAAGGACGGCGAGGTGATTTCCGGCGTTCGGGTGTCGTCGCGTTCGGCTGGCCGGACGTCTTCTGCGGCAAATGCGGGGCAGCAGAAAGAGAGGGCGGCAAGCGCCCCAAGGGTTTTATCTTTTATTTTCATGCACTCATCCCAAAGAGAGAATATCCATTACTTCACCGTCAGTGAATATTTGACGCAGGTGATGCTTCTATTTGTTGTTGTTCTTTTGATAATCCCTTTACGTATTTGCTGTATTTCCACCAGGCAAATCCGAGGAATAAAACAATGCCGCCGACGTTGTAGAAAATAATCGTCAGAATATTGGCACCGGTCGGGAAGGTAGAGGCCACAAAGCCAATGGCGAATATTACAATCAGCATTGATACCACCACTATGCCCGTGGTGCGGGAGCCCATTTTGAAATCGCGCGGCAGGTGATCGAGTTTGCGGCGCAGGTTAAGGTAGGCCAGCATGATGAAGAGCGGCGGCAGCATCGAGGCGGCGGCGGTCATGTTGATGACGGTATTCATCAGATCCTGCGCGGTGTTCGAGCCCAGGGTCGGGATGATCATCAGCGGAATGACAATCAGATACTGGAACCATGCCGCGCGCGCCGGGACGCCGTTTTCGTTCAGCGCTACGGTCTTTGGCCCAAAAATGCCGGTCGGGATTTCAGAGAAAAAGATTTTGACCGGGGTCGCCGTCCACATCAGCAGGGAGCCAAACATTGCGGTAAAGGAAACCAGCCCGACAAAGCGGTTCATCAGCACTTCCGGCAGGCCAAACCACACCGCCAGACCGTGGAAGACCTGCACCGAGCCGCCGGTGTATTTCAGCTCTTTGCTGCTGATAAAGACGTTAATCAGCACCGAGGAGATGGAGTACAGCACGCCGATGAAAATCCCTGCCAGGATAATCACCTTCACGAAGGATTTTGAGCCGCCCTTCACGTCGTTAACGTACACCGCGACGGACTCCGCCCCCCCGGCGGCCATGAATATCCAGGTGGTGATGCCGAGGAACGCCCAGTTAACGTTCGGGATCATCGCATCGACGGTAATCGGGTCGGCCGGCTGCACGCCGCCCATCAGCGCTGCGCCGGCCAGCAGAATATAGGAGAGGGTCAGCAGCAGCATCAGCGTGGACGTAACGGAGGTAATCGGTCCCAGCATTTTCGCCCCGTTGGTGGACACCCAGGTCGAGAAGGCGAACAGCACCATGCTCAGCACCGTGGTGGCAAACGGCGTGAGAATGTACTCATATCCCAAAAAGGCATAAGAGGCGTAGGCGATGACGCGCGGCAATAGCGAGGTGAAAAAGAACAGGTTTACGAACCAGTAGGTGTAGGCGGTAATAAACGCCCAGCGCCCGCCCAGCGAACTTTTCACCCAGGCGTACACCCCGGCTTCGGAGTTTTTATTCAGCGAGACAAACTCCGCGATAATCAAGCAGAACGGAATGAAGTAGAACAGGGTGGCTAAAAAGAACATCGGCGCCGAGGCGAGGCCCAACTCGATATTATTGTTGATAACGTTGTTAAAACTGAATACGGCGGCAAACGTCAGCGACAGCAGGCCGAATTTGCCGATGGTATTACGCTTGGTGGTTTCAGACATAACGTTTCTCCGGGTACGAGGATAGCGGTGCTTCATTGGCACCGCGGATTTTTTATTTGTTATGGAAATAACCGTCTTCGATGGTCACATTGAGAATGACTTTTTTAACCGCCTCCTCGCTGATGAAGCGATAGGCCTCGTGATTCTCACAAATCACAATCTGCCCCTCGCGCACCTGCTTGGTAAGGCCCACGCCTTTCAGGTATTCGCGGTCGGTTTCATCCCGGTAGCACTCCACCACCTGCAGGGCTTCTTTTGCGCCGTACTCGATTTTTTGCGCGCCCTGCAGGTAGTAATGCACCTCGAAATAGCGGCGATGGCCGACGAACAGCGCGTCCGTGCTGGCATCATGGGTCACGCGGTAGGCCAGCGAATCGCCAATCGAGTGGGCAACGCCGGGCTGAATGGCGTCGATGTTATTAATGGCCTCTACGCAGCGCTGCCATTTGCGCCCCGCGCGGTAAAGTTTCTGGAACTGTTCCAGGCTGTCGAGAACGATCATTTGTCTGCCTCGCTGAGCGAATTCATGGAGAAGAAACCGGTGCCGAACGGCTGGTGCGCCAGCGCCTGCGCGGCGTTCAGGCCACCTTCGAACGGGAGCAGGGTAAAGCCGTAGCGGAACGGTCTGAACCAGACGCGCCAGGAATCCAGCACTTCGCTTCCCCAGGAGTTAGAGCCTAAACCCAGCACCTGACTATCGAGGTTGAGGGTGATGTCATCGCAGCGACGCAGTTCGTTGCAGTGCTGCGCGGCGTGGATGTTTTCTGCCGTATAGTGCCAGGCGCTGAAGTGAATGGGCCGTTCAGGCACCACCAGCAGGCCGCTGCCGTGGCGGTTGGCGAGCGTTGCCCAGCGCACCTGCTGGCGGTTGCCGTTGTTCTGCGGGAACGGATAGTTTTCAAACATGTCGTCCGCCGTGGTATGCCACAGATCGACGATGCTGGCCTGCTGGCTGTCCGGGTAGTTCTCTCCGGGGCCGCGTCCGTAGTAGCTCACCTGGTCGAATTCGCCGTTGATGCCGAGGGTAAAGCCGATGCACGGGATGATGTGCGGGTAATCACCGTAGCGTTCGCCGCTCAGCTCAACGTTGATTTGCCCGTCGGCGGCAATGCGCCAGCGATAGGTGCAGCGCATGCCAAAATCAAATACCGGCGGGGCAATCAGGGTGTGGGTCGTCACGATCACCGCATCGTCCAGCTGCTCGACCGCAAAGCCGCGCAGATGCTCCTGCATAATCTGCAGGTGGTTCGGCTGCCACAGCCCCTCATACTCCTGCTTGTGGTTATCAATCATCGGCTTGAAGAAGTTAATCTTCGGCTCGCGGGTGATATGTTCCTCGCCGTTAACCTGCCAGGCGCTCAGTTTCCCCGTCACTTTTGAGAAATGCGCGCGGAAATTGTGCCCGGTGACGGTGCAGCTCAGCCGATCCTCTTCCAGTTTGAGCGGCGCGGCACTGGTGTTGAGTAAGGGTAAGGCGCGTGCGGTTCGCGCCTTTAACAGGAACTGGTACACCGCGATCTCGTGCCCGGCTTCGCTGTAGCGCGTGCGGCTGTTTTTGCTGATGCGCACGGTCAGGAACGCTTCGCGCTCGTCGAGTTCCGGCACGTTCAGGCTCACGCGGCGGGCGCTGTTGGGGGCCAGCCCGGCAATCGTCAGCGGCTGGCTGTGCAGCGTTTCGCCTTCGGCACGCACCTCAACCAGCAGGGTGTAATCATCCAGCGTGGTGAACCAGAGGCGGTTTTCAACGTGCAGCTCGCCGTTCTGCCAGCGCAGCTTGACCGGGGCAATCACCTGCTTGTATTCGCGCAGGCCCGGACCCGGCGTTTGATCGGAGTAGATCAGCCCGTCGAGGCAGAAGTTGTAGTTGTTCGGGTAATCACCAAAGTCGCCGCCGTAGGCGTAGTAGGTACTGCCGCTGGCGTCCGTTGCCTGAATGCCGTGATCGCACCACTCCCAGACGTAGTGCCCCTGAATGCAGTCGTGGCGATCGAAGACGTTTTGATACTCGGTTAAGCCGCCGGGGCCGTTGCCCATCGCGTGGGCGTATTCGCAGATAATGCGCGGCTTAGGGTGCGGAAACTCGCCGAATAGGTTCATCAGCGGCACGCGGGTGTACATGGTGGAGATGATATCCACCACCTCGGCGTCGCGATCTTCTTCGTAATGCAGCAGGCGCGTGTCGTCCAGCGCTTTTGCCGCCCGCGCCATGGCGCGGATATTGCAGCCGTAGCCGGACTCGTTTCCAAGCGACCAGATAATGATTGATGGATGGTTTTTCTGGGCGTGGATGTGGCGCTCGATGCGCTCAACGTAGACATGCTCCCATGCAGGATCGTCCGTGATGCGGCTCAGATCGCCGACGTTGGCAAAGCCGTGAGACTCCACATCCGTCTCCGCCATCACGAACAGGCCGTAGATGTCGCACAGCTCGTAGAAGCGCGGATCGTTCGGGTAGTGGGCGGTGCGTACAGAGTTGATGTTGTGCTGCTTCATCAGGATCAGGTCGCGCTCCACGCGATCCATGCCTACCGCGCGGCCTTTCTGGTGATCGTTGTCGTGGCGGTTTACGCCGTGCAGCTTCAGGTAGTGATTGTTAACGTAGAACAGACCGCCGCGCACCCTGATGTCGCGAAAACCAATACGCTGCGGGATAACCTCCAGCGTTTGCCCGTTCGCATCTTTTAGCGTTACTACCAGATGGTAGAGATAGGGCGATTCCGCAGACCACTGCCGAGGCTGTTTGACCTCAATGCTAAAGGCGGTTTCCGCGCTGTGCGTGACGGAAAGGCTGCCGGCTGTGCCCTGATGAAGCACCGCTTCGCCGTCGTAGAGGGCATACTCCAGCGATACGGCTGATGCGTGCGGGGCCAGGTTTTCCAGCTCAAGCTGACAGAAGAGGGTGGCGTCTTTGTAGGCGTCGTCAAAGGTGGTTTTGATCGTCAGGTCGCGCACGTGGGCCTGATTTTTGCCGATCAGATAGACGTCGCGGAAAATGCCCGCCGTCCACCACATGTCCTGATCTTCAATGTAGGTCGAATCCGCCCACTGCATCACCCGCACGCACAGCAGGTTTTGCCCGCCGTGCACTGCGTCAGAGATATCAAACTCGGCGGTCAGCCGGCTGCCTTTGCTAAAGCCAATGTAGCGGCCATTCACGTAGACTTCGAAATAGGTTTCAACCCCGTCAAACTTGATGAGGGTCTGCTTATCCTGCCAGCCGTCCGAGAGCGTGAAGTAGCGCTGATACGCCCCGGTTGGATTATCCGTAGGCACCCACGGCACGTCTACCGGGAAGGGAAAGCCTTCGTCGGTGTACTGCAGGCTGCCGTGGCCCTCCATCTGCCACATGCCTGGCACGGCGATATCGCCCCAGTCCGTCATGTACCGTGACGTGAAGTCCTCCGGTACCAGCAGCGGGTTAGTGAAAAAACGAAAATTCCACCGGCCGCTTAGCGACAAAAAGCGGCTGCTGGCCTCGCGGGCAAAGGTGCGCGCCTGGGCGACGGTATCATAAGAGAAGAAATACGCGCGCGGCGGGAGCCGGTTCTCGTGCGTAAGTTGAATATTTTCCCAGCGATTCATGCGATCTCCCTGTAGGGGTAAAACATCATTGCTGGGGATTTTAGTAAATATTTTACTAAATAAAATCAGTAAAACTGATTTGCTTTAACTCGATCACGAAATAAAAAAATGCCGGGCATGCCCGGCAGAGAAATTGAGGAGGGATATTAGCGCGTGGTGCCGCGCAGTTTTAGCACGCTAGGCACGAAGACTTGCAGCGGCAGCGCCCGGCCATCGCGGGATTTTTCCAGCAGCAGGTTAACGCCCTGGCTGCCCATCATTTCGGAGTGAATGCGCACCGTGGAGAGCGGCGGGAAGGTGAAGCGGGCGGTCGGGATATCGTTGACGCTAATGAGTGAAATATCCTGAGGGATGGAAAGCCCCTTCTCGTGGATCGCGCGCAATACGCCGATGGCTATCGAGTCGGATGCCACAAACAGCGCAGCGGGCCAGCTTTCCTGCGCCAGCATCGTTTTTGCCAGCTCGTAACCGGAGGAGCTGGAAAAACCGCCGCGCCAGATATCCTGTTCTGAGACCACGCCCTTCAGCTTACCGTACTCGACAAAGGCCGCTTCGCGGATATCGGCTTTGCCGGGTTCATCCTCTCCGCCAATAAAACCTATGCGCTTAACGTTCTGAGCGATAAAGAAATCAATGATTTGTTTGCTGATCCGCGACAGGTCAATGTCGACGGAATCGTACTCGCTGCCCGGTTCGTGAAAATCGATAAAGCAGATGTTATCCGTTAACGCCGTCGCAGCGCGCAGGACGGCGGAAGAGGGCTTGCCCACAATCAACACGCCGGTGAGTTTTTTCCCTTCCGGCAGGGTAGCATTGGCGTAGCAGTTGCTTAGCTCAACGCCGAGCTTTTCACACTGCGTCTCAATGCCGTGGCGGATGGCAAGGTAGTAAGGGTCGTTAATTTCCAGCTCTTGCTGGTAGCTATAGAGTGCCAGAATGTGCTGCTGACCCACCGCGGCAGACTGCATTTTGCGGGACGTTGTGCTCTTATATTCCAGCTTTTCAGCGATCTCCAGAATGCGGTGTTTGGTCTCTTCTTTTACGTTCAACGTTGGGTCATCGTTTAAAACCCGGGATACCGTCGCCAGCGAAACGCCAGCCTCCGTCGCGATGTCTTTGAGCGTTGCCATGTTTGTCCTTATTCCCCACGTGATAACCCATTGTAAAGGATGAGCCAGGACATGCATCAGTTTTTACTAAATATCCTGCCCATTGCTTCCCGCAAATACCGTGCTAATATTTAGTAAAATTTTACTAAGGAGAGAGTATGGACACGATTGCCTATGATGACTTTGCAAAGCTGGAGATCCGCACGGGAAAAATAATCGACGTTAAGCGTCACGCCAACGCCGATAAGCTCTACATCGCGCAGATCGAGGTGGGCGGCAAAACGCTGCAAACGGTCACCAGCCTGGTGCCTTACTACCGGGAGGAGGAGCTGATGGGGAAAACGGTGGTGGTGCTGTGCAATCTGGCGAAAGCCAAAATGCGCGGCGAAACGTCCGAATGCATGCTGCTCTGTGCGGAAACCGATGACGCCAGCGAAAGCGTGCTGTTAACGCCGGAGCGGGCGATGGCGGCGGGTATACGGGTGGTATAAAAAAGGGTGGCAAAGCCACCCAATTTTGTAGGCCGGGTAAGCGACAGCGCCACCCGGCAGCGCAGGCCGCACTAGATCACGCTCAGCGCCTTCTCCACCACGTTCTCAACGGTAAAGCCGAAGTACGGGAACAGCTTGTCGGCAGGCGCCGATTCACCGTAGCCGCGCATCCCGACGATGGCCCCTTTTAGCCCGACGTACTTGTACCAGTAGTCGGCAATCCCGGCCTCTACCGCCACGCGCGCCGCGACGTTAGAAGGCAGAACCGATTCCCGGTACGCCTCGTCCTGCGCGTCGAAGATGTCCGTGGAAGGCAATGACACCACGCGCACCGCGTGACCTTCGGCGGTCAGCTTTTCCGCTGCTTTAACGGCGATCTCGATTTCGGAGCCGGTGGCAATCAGGATCACGTCCGGCTTGCCGCCGCTGTCTTTCAGGATGTAACCACCGCGGGCGATGTTTTTCACCTGCTCCGGCGTGCGCTCAATCTGCGCCAGGTTCTGACGCGACAGGATCAGCGCGGTCGGTCCGTTATGACGCTCCACCGCCAGCTTCCAGCCCACTGCGGCCTCTACCTGATCGCACGGACGCCAGGTGCTGAAGTTCGGCGTCAGGCGCAGGCTTGCCAGCTGCTCGACGGCCTGGTGCGTTGGCCCATCCTCGCCCAGCCCGATGGAATCGTGGGTATACACCATAATCTGCCGCGCCTTCATCAGCGCCGCCATGCGCGCCGCGTTTCGGGCGTACTCGACGAACATCAGGAAGGTGGCGGTATAGGGCACAAATCCGCCGTGGTGGGCGATGCCGTTGGCAATAGCCGTCATGCCAAACTCGCGCACGCCGTAGTGGATGTAGTTCCCGGCTATATCCTCTTTCAGCGATTTTGAGCCGGACCAGATGGTCAGGTTGCTCGGGGCAAGGTCAGCAGAGCCGCCCAGCAGTTCCGGCAGGATAGGGCCGATCGCGTTGAGGGTGTTTTGCGACGCCTTGCGGGTGGCAATTTTCGCCGGGTTGGACTGGAGATCTTCAATCAATGCCTGGGTTTTCGCTTCCCAATCCTCTGGCAGACCCCCGCTCATGCGGCGGGAAAACTCGGCGGCCAGATCCGGATGCGCTTTCTTATAGGCGGCAAACTTCTCGTTCCAGCTATGCTGGGCCTTCTCGCCCTCTTCACGCGCGTCCCACGCCCGGTAGATCTCCTTCGGAATTTCAAAGGCAGGATATTTCCAGCCCAGCTTCTGGCGGGTCAGCGCCACTTCCTCTTCACCCAGCGCCGCGCCGTGCGCCTCTTCTTTGCCCGCCTTGTTCGGGGAGCCAAAGCCGATGGTGGTGCGGCAGATAATCAGGGACGGTTTGTCCTTCACGCTCTGCGCTTCCTGAATCGCTCTCTTCACCGCCTCCGGGTCGTGCCCGTCGATCTCATGCACCACGTGCCAGTGGTAGGCCTCAAAGCGTTTTGCCGTGTCGTCGGTAAACCAGCCTTCGGTTTCCCCGTCGATAGAGATGCCGTTGTGATCGTAAAAGCCGATCAGCTTGCCCAGCCCCAGCGTGCCTGCCAGCGAGCAGACCTCGTGGGAAATCCCCTCCATCAGGCAGCCGTCACCCATAAACACGTAGGTGTAATGATCGACAATCTCATGTTCCGGCTGGTTAAACTGCGCCGCCAGCGTGCGTTCGGCAATCGCCAGCCCGACCGCGTTGGCTAAGCCCTGACCCAGCGGCCCGGTGGTGGTTTCTACGCCGGGCGTATAGCCGATCTCCGGGTGGCCCGGCGTTTTGGAGTGCAGCTGGCGGAAGTTTTTAATCTCCTCAAGCGGCAGATCGTAGCCGGAGAGATGCAGCAGGCTGTAGAGCAGCATCGAGGCGTGGCCGTTAGAGAGAATAAAACGGTCGCGATCGTACCAGGTGGGATCGTTCGGGTTGTGCTTGAGGAAGTCGTTCCACAGCACTTCGGCAATGTCGGCCATGCCCATTGGGGCGCCGGGATGGCCGGAATTGGCTTTTTGCACGGCATCCATGCTGAGGGCGCGAATGGCGTTGGCTAGCTCTTTACGGGACATAGTTCACTCCGTGGCAAGGTTAAAGTTTGGCGGCGAGAAGGTCTTCAAGTTTGCGCTGATCGACGGCGAACTGGCGGATGCCGTCCGCCAGTTTCTCAACGGCCATTGCGTCCTGATTATGCTCCCAGCGGAACTCCGCTTCCGTCATGGCTTTGGGTTTTGGCAATACGGTAGAGGTCGGCACCAGCTTGCGGATCACCGTTTCGTCGCTCTCCTGCAGCTTTTTCAGCAGGTCAGGGGAGATGGTCAGACGATCGCATCCTGCCAGCGCCAGGATCTGCTCGGTGCGGCGGAAGCTCGCCCCCATTACGATGGTCTGGTAGCGGTGCTGTTTGAAGTAGTCGTAGATATTACGCACCGACTTCACGCCGGGATCTTCTTCCACCACGTAAGGGTCCATCGGCTGTTTGGCCTGATACCAGTCGTAAATGCGCCCAACGAAAGGCGAGATGAGGAACACGCCCGCTTCGGCGCAGGCGCGCGCCTGCGCAAAGGAGAACAGCAGCGTGAGGTTGCAGTGGATACCCTCTTTTTCCAGCACTTCCGCCGCGCGGATGCCTTCCCACGTCGATGCGAGCTTAATCAGAATGCGTGATTTATCGATCCCCTGCTCCTGGTAGAGTTCGACCAGGTGACGAGCTTTGTTAATACTTTTCTCCTGGTCGAACGAGAGGCGGGCGTCCACTTCGGTCGAGACGCGACCAGGAATGCTTTTCAGAATTTCCGCACCGAAATTGACCGCCAGCTTGTCGCTGGCCTCGGCGACCTGCTGCTCCTGCGTCTTGCCGCGTTGTTTACCGTAGGCAATGGCGTCATCAATCAGATGACTAAAATGGGCAAGCCCCGCTGCCTTTAGCAGCAGCGACGGGTTAGTGGTCGCATCTTCGGGCTGATAGTGCCGAATGGACTCGATATCGCCGCTGTCGGCGACCACGGTGGTGAATTGTTTGATGCCGTCTAGCTGGTTCATAAATAATTACTCCTTGGAAATAAAAGAGTTAGTCGAGTGCGTTAGTTCACACTTCTGCGAAAATCATGATGGACTTAACAAAAAAGCATAGCAGACGGGGGAGGCATTGCTTTCTGAGACGGGTAACATGGATGTTATAAATTGATAACAATTTTTGCTCCGCAATGGTGAGAGTTTGGCAGCCTTCAAAGTTTAGGGGGCCGCCTGCGGCGATACTATGCGGCACGCCAGGGTGTGCATAGGAACGTCAACATCACCCTTTTTGACCGATACGTGAAAGGAAAAATAAGATGGATGAGCAGTTGAAGCAGAGTGCCCTCGATTTTCACGAGTTTCCTGTCCCGGGTAAAATCCAGGTTTCCCCCACCAAGCCGCTGGCAACCCAGCGCGATCTGGCGCTGGCCTACTCGCCGGGCGTAGCAGCCCCGTGTCTTGAGATCGAAAAAGACCCGCTCGCCGCCTATAAATACACCGCGCGCGGCAACCTGGTGGCGGTGATCTCTAACGGCACGGCGGTGCTGGGATTAGGTAATATCGGCGCGCTGGCCGGTAAGCCGGTGATGGAAGGGAAGGGCGTTCTGTTTAAGAAATTCGCCGGTATCGACGTGTTTGATATCGAAGTGGACGAACTCGATCCCGATAAATTCATCAACGTGGTGGCCGCGCTGGAGCCGACCTTCGGCGGCATCAACCTGGAAGACATCAAAGCGCCGGAATGTTTCTACATCGAGCAGAAGCTGCGCGAGCGCATGAACATTCCCGTGTTCCATGATGACCAGCACGGCACGGCGATCATCAGCACCGCCGCCATTCTGAACGGCCTGCGCGTGGTCGAGAAAAACCTCTCCGACGTGCGCATGGTGGTCTCCGGCGCGGGCGCGGCGGCGATTGCCTGTATGAACCTGCTGGTGGCGCTGGGGATGCAGAAACACAATATCGTGGTCTGCGACTCCAAAGGCGTTATCTATAAAGACCGCGAGCCGAATATGGCGGAAACCAAGGCGGCGTACGCGGTAGAAGACGACGGCAAACGCACACTTGAGGACGTGATTGACGGCGCGGATATCTTCCTCGGCTGCTCGGGCCCGAAGGTGCTGACTCAGGAGATGGTGAAGAAGATGGCGCGTGCGCCAATGATCCTGGCCCTGGCGAACCCGGAGCCGGAAATCCTGCCGCCGCTGGCGAAAGCGGTGCGTGAAGACGCCATTATCTGTACCGGCCGTTCGGACTACCCGAACCAGGTGAATAACGTGCTTTGCTTCCCGTTCATCTTCCGCGGCGCGCTGGACGTTGGCGCAACGGCGATCAACGAAGAGATGAAGCTGGCGGCGGTTCACGCCATTGCCGAGCTGGCGCACGCCGAGCAGAGCGAAGTGGTGGCCTCCGCCTACGGCGATCAGGACCTGAGCTTTGGCCCGGACTACATTATTCCAAAACCGTTCGACCCGCGCCTGATTGTCAAAATTGCACCGGCGGTGGCGAAGGCGGCGATGGACTCCGGCGTGGCGACGCGTCCGATTCAGGACTTCGACGCCTACGTCGACAAGCTCACCGAGTTTGTCTACAAAACCAACCTGTTTATGAAGCCGATCTTCTCTCAGGCCCGCGCCGACGCGAAGCGCGTGGTGCTGGCGGAAGGGGAAGAGGCGCGCGTGCTGCACGCGACGCAGGAGCTGATCACCTTAGGCCTGGCGAAGCCGATCCTGATTGGTCGTCCGAGCGTGATTGAGATGCGTATCCAGAAGCTGGGGCTGCAGATCAAGCCGGGCGTAGACTTCGAGATCGTTAACAACGAATCCGATCCGCGCTTTAAGGAGTACTGGAACGAGTACTACGCGATCATGAAGCGCCGGGGGATCACCCAGGAGCAGGCGCAGAAAGCGGTCATCAGCAACACCACGGTGATCGGCGCGATCATGGTGCATCGCGGCGAAGCGGATGCGCTGATCTGCGGCACCATCGGCGATTACCACGAGCACTTTAGCGTGGTGCAGGAGATCTTCGGCTATCGCGAAGGCGTTCATACCGCCGGGGCGATGAACGCGCTGCTGCTGCCGAGCGGCAACACCTTTATTGCCGATACCTACGTCAACGACGATCCGACCCCGGAACAGCTGGCGGAGATCGCCGTGATGGCGGCGGAAACCGTGCGTCGCTTTGGCATTGAGCCGAAGGTGGCGCTGCTGTCGCACTCTAACTTCGGTTCGTCTAAATCCCCGGCGGCCTGCAAAATGCGTCAGACGCTGGAGCTGGTGCGCGAGCGTGCGCCGGAGCTGATGATTGACGGCGAGATGCATGGCGATGCCGCGCTGGTGGAGAGCATCCGTAATGAGCGCATGCCGGATAGCCCGCTGAAAGGCTCGGCGAACGTGCTGATCATGCCAAACGTGGAGGCGGCGCGTATCAGCTACAACCTGCTGCGCGTCTCCAGCTCTGAAGGGGTAACCGTGGGGCCGGTGCTGATGGGGGTGGCGAAGCCGGTGCATGTGCTAACGCCGATTGCCTCGGTGCGCCGTATCGTGAACATGGTGGCGCTGGCGGTGGTTGAGGCGCAGACGCAGCCATTGTAATTAACCCTACCCCTCACCCTAACCCTCTCCCCTGAGGGGAGAGGGGACTGCTCCGAGCCGTCTTTTCACCCTCGCCCCTTTGGGGAGAGGGCCGGGGTGAGGGGTAAGGGTCAAGGGTTACACCCAGTCCCGAACCTGAATAAACTCTCTCAAGGCAGCCTCCGGGCTGCCTTCTTTTGGTTCGTAGCTGTATTCCCAGCGCACCAGCGGCGGCATCGACATTAAAATCGACTCCGTGCGTCCGCCGGTCTGCAGGCCGAACAGCGTCCCGCGATCCCACACCAGGTTAAACTCCACGTACCGCCCGCGGCGGTAAAGCTGGAACTCACGCTCGCGCACGCCGTAGTCGGTGTTTTTGCGGCGCTCAACGATGGGCAGGTACGCGTCGGTGTAGCCTTCACCCACCGCGCGCATAAAGCTGAACGCGGTATCAAAATCGGGCGTGTTGAGATCGTCAAAGAACAGCCCGCCGATGCCGCGCTGCTCGTCCCGGTGCTTCAGGTAGAAATACTCATCGCACCATTTTTTAAATTTCGGGTAGACGTCCTCGCCAAACGGCAGGCAAATGTCTCGCGCGGTGGTGTGCCAGTGTACGGCGTCCTCTTCGAAGCCGTAGTAGGGCGTGAGGTCAAAACCGCCGCCAAACCACCAGACCGGATCGGCGCCGGGCTTTTCCGCTATGAAAAAGCGCACGTTGGCGTGGCTGGTCGGCACAAACGGGCTGTGAGGATGCACCACCAGCGAGACACCCATCGCCTCGAAGCTGCGGCCTGCCAGCTCAGGGCGGTGTGCCGTCGCAGACGCAGGCATCGCGTCGCCGTGAACGTGAGAAAAATTCACGCCCGCCTGTTCGAAGACACCGCCGTTGCGCAGCACGCGGCTGCGCCCGCCGCCGCCCGCTTCGCGCTGCCAGCTATCTTCCTGGAATTCACCGCCGTCTGCGGCGGCCAGTTTTTGGCAAATGTCATCCTGCAGCTGCAGCAGGAAGGTTTTGACCAGCTGTGCATTGGGTTTCATTAACGTTTCCTGGAGTGCGCTTTCTGGTTATCGAACCAGTTGAAGTAGCTGATGATACCGGAGGCAATCGCGTTGGCGATCTTCTGGCGAAACGCCGTGGTGCCGAGCAGACGCTCCTCTTCCGGGTTGGTGATAAAGGAGGTTTCCACCAGCACCGACGGAATCGACGGGGATTTCAGCACCACAAACGCCGCCTGTTCCGTGCCTTTACTGTGCAGGCGGTGCACCGGCTTAATCTTCTTCAGAATATGCGACCCGAGCGTCAGGCTGTTCTTGATGGTGTCCGTCTGCACGAGGTCAAACAGCACCTGCTGCAGCAGATGGTCTTTGTCGGTGGCTTTCTTCCCGGCGACTTCATCCGCCCGGTTTTCGCGGTCGGAGAGGTATTTTGCCATGGCGCTACTGGCGCCGCGGTTGGAAAGCGCAAACACCGAGGCACCGGCCGCCGACGGGTTGGTAAAGCCGTCGGCGTGAATCGACATAAACAGATCCGCGCCGTGCTTATGGGCAATCTCCACGCGGTCGTACAGCGGAATGAAGGTGTCGCCAGAGCGCGTCAGGCGGGCGTCAATGCCATTGCTGCGTAAAATCGATCGCACATTTTTTGCAATCGCCAGCACGACGTGTTTTTCTTTCGAACCGTTTCTGCCGATGGCGCCGGTATCAATGCCTCCGTGGCCCGGGTCGAGCATCACCAGGCGCTTCGCCCCCGGCTTCCTGGCTTTGGGTTTACTGTGTCCGTTACTGGTTTTAAGCGTGCTCTCGTCTTTAGCCTGAGCCTGCTTAGCGATGCCCGTTAACGTTAAGGCCGCCAGCCCCGCTTTGAGAACCTGACGACGCGATGTGAGTGCTTTTAATGGTTTGAATGTGCTCATGCGGCCTGAATAGTAAAAATTGCGATCCTGGTGTTATATCGTATCGTGATTACCGTTACGACAGTCCTTATTGATAATTGTTTTACTTTTCATTTCAATACGTGACAAAGTGACATTATGCCAAATTTTGGCGAGATTTTCCCCGGTTATTGGCTAAACGCGCGGTTCACGCCATAATCACTGTTTTTAAACCCGAAAAGGCGGTTAATACCATGGAGATACGCGTTTTTCGCCAGGAAGATTTCGAAGAGGTGATCACCCTTTGGGAGCGCTGCGATCTGCTGCGTCCGTGGAACGACCCGGAAATGGACATCGAACGTAAGGTGAATCACGACGTTAGCCTGTTTCTGGTCGCAGAAGTCAACGGCGAGGTGGTCGGAACGGTAATGGGCGGCTACGACGGCCACCGCGGTTCGGCCTATTATCTGGGCGTTCACCCGGAATACCGGGCGCGCGGCATTGCTAACGCGCTGCTCAATCGTCTTGAAAAGAAACTCATCGCCCGCGGCTGCCCGAAAATCCAGATCATGGTGCGGGAAGATAACGACGTGGTGCTGGGGATGTATGAACGTCTGGGCTACGAGCACGCCGACGTGCTGACCCTGGGTAAGCGCCTGATCGAAGATGAAGAGTACTGAATTTCACCCGGCAGACTATGACGCGCAGGGCCGCGTCAGGCTGCCTTTTCTGTTCTGGTGCGTACTCCTGCTGCAGGCACGCACCTGGGTGCTGTTCGTGATGGCCGGGGCGTCGCGCGGGCAGGGCGACACGCTGCTGAACCTCTTCTATCCCGATCACGATGCGTTCTGGATTGGTTTACTGCCGGGCATTCCGGCCGTACTGGCGTTTTTGGTCAGCGGACGGCGGCATCTTATCCCGCGCTTTTGGGCCGCGCTTCGCTGGCTGCTGATCCTGGCCCAGATTGCGCTGCTCTTCTGGCAGCCGGTTCTCTTGTGGCGCGGTGAGCCGCTTACGGGCATCGGTATTGCGCTGGTCGTGGCGGATATCGTGGCGCTGCTGTGGCTGCTCACTAACCCGCGTCTGCGCGCCTGTTTTACGCATCAGGATGATTAATCCGGCACTTTTTGCCGATGCCGCACTCCAACAAGCGTTGATTTAACAAGAAAGGACGTTTCAATGAAATCGCTGCGTTTACTTTTATGCGCTCTCCCGCTGGCGTTGACCGGCTGTTCGACGCTCTCTTCCATCAACTGGTCTGCTGCGTATCCGTGGAACTGGTTTGGTTCTTCCATCGAAGTGACCGAGCAGGGCGTAGGAAAAATTACCGCCTCAACGGCGCTCGATCAGGACGCCATTCAGGACGCCCTGAGCAGCGACTATCGGCTGCGCAGCGGCATGAAAACGGAGAATGGCAATATTGTGCGCTATTACGAAGCGCTGAAGGGTGACACGCTGGCGCTGGTGATTAACGGTGATAAAGGCACGGTAAACCGTATCGCGGTGATGGATGAAGACATTCCAACCGCCAGCGGCGTGAAGGTGGGTACGCCGTTTGGCGATCTCTATAAGCAGGCGTTCGGCAACTGCACCAGCGTGCCGTCGGACGACAAGGTGGCGGTAGAATGTAAAGCTGAAGGCAGCCAGCATATCACCTACCTGTTCACCGGCGAGTGGAGCGGCCCGGAGGGGCTAATGCCGTCTGACGACACGCTGAAAAACTGGAAAGTGAGCAAAATAATCTGGAAGCAGTAATTTGCGCCTGAACAAACCGCCTCGCTGAAATCCGGGTATAATAGCCGCCATCAATGCCACGCTGACGTGGCATCTTTATTTCAGGAGGAGCGATGTCTCAGGTTCAGAGCGGCATTTTGCCAGAACATTGCCGCGCGGCGATTTGGATTGAAGCCAATGTAAAAGGGGACGTGGATGCCCTGCGTGCGGCCAGTAAAGTTTTCGTGGATAAACTGGCCACCTTCCAGGCCAAATTCCCGGAAGCCCACCTTGGCGCCGTTGTTGCCTTTGGCAATAACGTCTGGCGTCAGCTGAGCGGTGGGGAAGGGGCGGAAGAGTTAAAAGACTTCATCCCTTACGGCAAGGGCCTCGCGCCAGCCACCCAGTACGACGTGCTGATCCATATTCTTTCTCTGCGTCACGACGTGAACTTCTCCGTTGCTCAGGCGGCGGTTGAGGCCTTTGGCGACAGCATCGAGGTGCAGGAAGAGGTTCACGGTTTCCGCTGGGTTGAAGAGCGCGATCTGAGCGGCTTCGTCGACGGAACGGAAAACCCGGCGGGTGAAGAGACGCGTCGCGACGTGGCGGTGATCAAAGACGGCGTGGACGCGGGCGGCAGCTACGTGTTCGTGCAGCGCTGGGAGCACAACCTCAAGCAGCTTAACCGCATGAGCGTGCATGACCAGGAGATGATGATTGGCCGTACCAAAGACGCCAACGAAGAGATCGACGGCGACGACCGTCCCGTTACCTCTCACCTGACCCGCGTTGATCTGAAAGAAGACGGCAAAGGGCTGAAGATTGTCCGCCAGAGCCTGCCGTACGGCACGGCAAGCGGCACGCACGGCCTTTACTTCTGCGCTTACTGCGCGCGCCTGTATAACATTGAGCAGCAGCTGCTGAGCATGTTCGGCGATACCGACGGCAAGCGCGACGCCATGCTGCGCTTCACCAAACCGGTGACCGGCGGCTACTATTTCGCGCCGTCCGTTGAGCGCCTGCTGGCGCTGTGACACCCCTCACCCTGACCCTCTCCCCAAAGGGGAGAGGGGATTAATGCCTTATTCCCTTTTCTGCTTCTAAATCACCAAACGGTATATAAAACCGTTACTCCTTTCGACCTCGTTATAAATATTATGACCATAAGATAGTCATCACATTTATAAGGGTGCGCAATGGCCGTTACTGTACTGAAAAAAGGATCTCTGGCGCTGGCAGGTTTACTGCTGGTGGCACAGGCGCAGGCAACCGAGCTGTTGAACAGTTCCTATGACGTCTCCCGCGAGCTGTTTGCCGCCCTTAACCCGCAGTTTGAACAGCAGTGGGCGAAAGATAACAACGGCGACAAGCTGACCATCAAGCAGTCTCACGCGGGTTCATCCAAGCAGGCGCTGGCGATCCTGCAGGGGCTGAAGGCCGACGTGGTGACCTACAACCAGGTGACTGACGTGCAGATCCTGCACGACAAAGGCAAGCTGATCCCGGCGGACTGGCAGAGCCGACTGCCGAACAACAGCTCACCGTTCTACTCCACCATGGGATTCCTGGTGCGTAAGGGCAATCCGAAGAATATCCACGACTGGAACGACCTGGTGCGTTCTGACGTGAAGCTGATTTTCCCGAATCCAAAAACCTCCGGCAACGCGCGCTATACCTATCTGGCGGCGTGGGGCGCGGCGGATAAAGCTGACGGTAACGACAAAGCGAAAACCGAGCAGTTCATGACCCAGTTCCTGAAAAACGTCGAAGTGTTTGATACCGGCGGCCGCGGCGCAACCACCACCTTTGCCGAGCGCGGCCTGGGCGACGTGCTGATCAGCTTTGAATCCGAAGTGAACAATATTCGTAAACAGTATGAAGCGCAGGGCTTCGAGGTGGTAATCCCGAAAACCAACATCCTGGCCGAGTTCCCGGTCGCATGGGTGGATAAAAACGTCGAAGCCAACGGTACGGAGAAGGCGGCAAAAGCCTACCTGAACTATCTCTATAGCCCGCAGGCGCAGACCGTGATCACCGATTACTACTACCGCGTCAACAACCCGGCCGTGATGGACAAGCTGAAGGACAAATTCCCGCAGACCGACCTGTTCCGCGTGGAAGACCATTTTGGCGCCTGGCCTGAAGTCATGAAAACGCATTTTGCCAGCGGCGGCGAGCTGGACAAACTGCTGGCGGCGGGGCGTAAGTAATGTTTGCAGTGTCCTCCAGACGCGTGCTGCCGGGCTTTACCTTAAGCCTCGGGACCAGCCTGCTGTTCGTCTGCCTGATTTTGCTGTTACCGCTCAGCGCGCTGGTGGTCCAGATCTCTGAAATGAGCTGGGTGCAGTATTGGGACGTGGTCACCAACCCGCAGGTGGTGGCGGCCTATAAGGTCACGCTGCTGTCGGCGTTTGTGGCCTCGATCTTCAACGGCGTGTTCGGTCTGCTGATGGCGTGGATCTTAACCCGCTACCGCTTCCCGGGCCGCACGCTGCTCGACGCGTTAATGGATTTGCCGTTTGCGCTGCCGACGGCGGTGGCGGGTTTAACGCTGGCGTCGCTGTTCTCGGTGAACGGTTTTTACGGCGAGTGGCTGGCGAAGTTTGATATCAAAGTGACCTATACCTGGCTCGGCATCGCGGTGGCGATGGCCTTTACCAGCATCCCCTTTGTGGTGCGTACCGTGCAGCCGGTGCTGGAAGAGCTCGGTCCGGAATACGAAGAAGCAGCGGAAACGCTGGGCGCCACGCGCTGGCAGAGCTTCCGCAAGGTTGTCCTGCCAGAGCTCTCTCCGGCACTGCTGGCGGGCGTGGCGCTGTCGTTTACCCGCAGCCTCGGCGAGTTTGGCGCGGTGATCTTCATCGCCGGGAACATCGCGTGGAAAACGGAAGTGACCTCGTTGATGATTTTCGTCCGTTTGCAGGAGTTTGATTATCCGGCGGCGAGCGCGATTGCCTCGGTGATCCTTGCCGCGTCGCTGCTGCTGCTGTTCTCAATTAACACTCTGCAAAGTCGCTTTGGTCGACGCGTGGTAGGTCATTAATGGCGGAAGTGACGCAATTGAAGCGCTATGACGCACCCCGTATTAACTGGGGGAAATGGTTTCTCATTGGCACCGGGGTACTGGTTTCGGCGTTTATCCTCGTGGTGCCGATGGTGTACATCTTTGTTCAGGCCTTCAGCAAAGGGATTATGCCCGCGCTGCAAAACCTGGCCGACCCGGACATGCTGCACGCCATCTGGCTGACGGTGATGATTGCCCTCATCTCCGTACCGGTGAATCTGGTCTTTGGCGTGCTGCTGGCCTGGCTGGTGACGCGCTTTAACTTCCCGGGCCGCCAGCTGCTGTTGACCCTGCTTGATATTCCGTTTGCGGTATCGCCAGTGGTGGCCGGTCTGGTTTACCTGCTCTTTTACGGCTCCAACGGCCCGCTGGGCGGCTGGCTGGACGAGCACAACCTGCAGATCATGTTCGCCTGGCCGGGCATGGTGCTGGTGACCGTGTTCGTGACCTGTCCGTTCGTGGTGCGCGAGCTGGTGCCGGTGATGTTAAGCCAGGGGAGCAACGAAGACGAAGCCGCGGTGCTGCTGGGCGCTTCCGGCTGGCAGATGTTCCGGCGCGTGACGCTGCCGAACATCCGCTGGGCGCTGCTTTACGGCGTGGTGCTGACCAACGCCCGCGCGATTGGCGAGTTCGGCGCCGTTTCTGTTGTATCCGGTTCCATTCGTGGTGAAACGCTGTCGTTACCGCTACAGATTGAGCTGCTACAGCAGGACTACAACACCATCGGGTCCTTTACTGCCGCAGCGTTGCTGACGCTGATGGCCATTTTGACCCTGTTTTTGAAGAGTGTGGTGCAGTGGCGTTTAGAGAATCAGGAAAAACGTCAGCATCAGGAGGGAAATCATGAGCATTGAGATTGCCAATATTAAGAAGTCTTTTGGTCGCACCCAGGTGCTGAATGATATCTCGCTGGATATCCCTTCCGGACAAATGGTGGCGCTGCTGGGGCCGTCCGGCTCGGGTAAAACCACGCTGCTGCGCATTATCGCCGGGCTTGAGCATCAGACCAGCGGGCACATCCGCTTTCACGGCACCGACGTGAGCCGCCTGCATGCCCGCGACCGTAAGGTGGGCTTCGTGTTCCAGCACTACGCGCTGTTCCGCCATATGACCGTGTTCGACAACATCGCGTTTGGCCTGACCGTACTGCCGCGTCGCGAGCGCCCGGATGCGGCCGCCATCAAGGCGAAGGTAACCAAACTGCTGGAGATGGTGCAGCTTGCCCACCTGGCGGACCGTTTTCCTGCGCAGCTTTCCGGCGGGCAGAAGCAGCGCGTGGCGCTGGCGCGCGCGCTGGCCGTTGAGCCGCAAATTCTGCTGCTGGACGAACCCTTCGGCGCGCTGGACGCCCAGGTACGTAAAGAGCTTCGCCGCTGGCTGCGCCAGCTGCATGAGGAGCTGAAGTTCACCAGCGTCTTCGTAACCCACGATCAGGAAGAGGCGATGGAAGTTGCGGATCGCGTGGTGGTGATGAGCCAGGGCAACATCGAGCAGGTGGACGAGCCTGAGCAGCTCTGGCGTGAACCGGCCACCCGCTTCGTGCTGGAGTTTATGGGCGAGGTGAACCGTCTGCAGGGGACCATTCGCGGCGGCCAGTTCCACGTCGGCGCGCACCGCTGGCCGCTGGGCTACACCTCGGCGTATCAGGGGCCGGTCGATCTGTTCCTGCGTCCGTGGGAAGTGGACGTGAGCCGCCGAACCAGCCTGGATTCACCGCTGCCGGTGCAGGTGCTGGAAGCTAGCCCTAAAGGCCACTACAGCCAATTGGTGGTACAGCCGCTGGGCTGGTATACCGAGCCGCTGACCGTGGTGATGCGCGACGACGTGCCGCCGCACCGGGGCGAGCGTCTGTTTGTTGGGCTGCAGCATGCCCGTATTTATCACGGCAACGAGCGCATCGAGACGCGCGAGGATATTGCTCTGGCGGAGTCAGCCTGATAGGTTAGGATTACGTAGTTTTGCCGGGTGGCGCTGCGCTTACCCGGCCTACAATATGACGTCTGTAGGCCCGGTAAGCGAAGCGCCACCGGGCTTTTTATTGGACAGCGATCATGAATACATTAGAACACACCATCGGCAATACTCCTCTGGTCAAGCTTCAGCGCATGGGGCCCGACAACGGCAGCGAAATCTGGGTCAAACTCGAAGGCAACAACCCAGCGGGGTCGGTGAAAGACCGCGCGGCGCTGTCGATGATTGTCCAGGCCGAAAAGCGCGGCGAGATAAAACCGGGCGACGTGCTGATTGAGGCGACCAGCGGCAACACCGGTATTGCGCTGGCGATGATTGCCGCGCTGAAGGGCTACCGCATGAAGCTGCTGATGCCGGACAACATGAGCCAGGAGCGCCGCGCCGCGATGCGTGCCTACGGGGCCGAGCTGATTCTGGTGACCAAAGAGCAGGGGATGGAAGGCGCGCGCGATCTGGCGTTAGAAATGGCCGAACGCGGCGAAGGTAAACTGCTCGATCAGTTTAATAATCCCGATAACCCCTACGCGCACTACACCACGACCGGGCCGGAAATCTGGCAGCAAACCGATGGGCGTATCACCCACTTTGTCTCCAGCATGGGCACTACGGGCACCATTACCGGCGTATCGCGTTTTCTGCACGAGCAGGACAAAGCGGTGACGATTGTTGGCCTGCAGCCGGAAGAGGGGAGCAGCATTCCCGGCATTCGCCGCTGGCCTGCAGAGTACATGCCGGGCATTTTTAATGCGCAGCTTGTGGACCAGGTGCTGGATCTTCACCAGCGCGAGGCGGAAAATACCATGCGTGAGCTGGCCGTGCGTGAAGGTATCTTCTGCGGCGTCAGTTCGGGCGGCGCGGTAGCGGGTGCGATTCGGGTGGCGAAGGCCAATCCGGGGGCGGTGGTGGTGGCGATTATTTGCGATCGCGGCGATCGCTACCTGTCTACCGGGGTCTTTGGTGAAGAGAGTTATTCGCAGGGGGCGGGGATTTAAGCGTCATGGAGATGATTTTATTCCGGGATAAAACCCGGGCGCAGCAAACCGATATTGTCGCGGTGCAGTCGCAGGTGGTGTACGGCAGCGTGGGGAACAGCATCGCGGTGCCCAATATTCGCACCCATCAGCTGAACGTCACGGCGGTGCCGACGGTATTGTTCAGCAACACGCCGCACTACGATACCTTCTACGGCGGGGTGATCCCCGACGAGTGGTTCAGCGGCTACCTGAAGGCGCTGGAAGAGCGCGAGATTTTACGCGAGCTGAAGGCGGTGACGACGGGCTATATGGGGAGCGCCAGCCAGATCGCGCTGTTGGCGCAGTGGCTTAAGGCGGTCAAAATGCAGCATCCTGACCTGCCGGTGCTGGTCGATCCAGTCATCGGCGATATCGACAGCGGCATGTACGTGAAGCCTGATATCCCGGATGCCTATCGGGAGCATCTGCTGCCGCTGGCGCAGGGCATTACGCCGAACGTATTCGAGCTTGAGGTGTTAAGCGGTAAGCCGTGCCGAACGCCTGAAAGCGCCATTGCCGCCGCGCAGGGACTGCTCTCTGACTCGCTGAAATGGGTGGCGATCACCAGCGCGCCGGTAGCTGACGACCCGGAAAACATCCACGTGGTGCTGGTGACCAAAGAGGGCGTCACGGTGAGCGCGCACCCGCGGGTTGAAACCGATCTGAAGGGGACGGGCGATCTGTTCTGCTCGGAGCTGGTAAGCGGCATCGTCGAAGGGAAAACCGTTGCGGATGCCATTCGTCGTGCGGGAGACCGCGTCACCGAGGTGATGGTCTACACGCATGAAAAAGGCTATGACGAGCTTATTCTGCCGGCATAAACAAAAATGGCGCCCGAAGGCGCCATTTCTTTGTGCGGCGAGAATTACTTCTTGATGCGGATAACCGGGGTTTCACCCACGGTCACGCTGCCGGACAGTTTGATCAGTTCTTTGATTTCGTCCATGTTGGAGATAACAACCGGCGTCAGGGTAGACTTGGCTTTTTCTTCCAGCAGTGGCAAATCGAATTCAATCACCGGGTCGCCAACTTTAACGCGCTGGCCTTCTTCCGCGATACGCTTGAAGCCTTCGCCTTTCAGTTCAACGGTGTCGATACCGAAGTGAACGAACAGCTCGATACCGCTATCAGATTCGATAGAGAACGCATGGTTGGTTTCAAAAATTTTACCGATGGTGCCGTCAACTGGAGCAACCATTTTGTTGCCAGTTGGTTTGATAGCAATGCCATCACCAACGATTTTCTCAGCAAACACTACATCCGGCACGTCTTCAATGTTGACGATCTCGCCAGAGAGCGGAGCAACAATCTCAATAGTTCCGGAGTCTTTTTTATCATCAGAAACCAGAGATTTCAGTTTATCGAACAAACCCATGATCTTCTCCTAAGCAGTAAATTGGGCCGCATCTCGTGGATTAGCAGATTGTTTTTTCTTCAATGAACTTGTTAACCAGCGTCATTAACTCGTCCGTTGTCGGTTGAGCAAGAGCCTGCTCTGCTAATACCTTCGCATCTTCGAAGTTCGTGTTACGGATAATCTTCTTGATGCGCGGGATGGAAATGGCGCTCATAGAGAATTCGTCCAGACCCATACCCAGCAACAGAAGTGTAGCACGTTCGTCGCCTGCAAGCTCACCGCACATGCCAGTCCATTTACCTTCTGCATGAGAAGCATCAATAACTTGCTTAATAAGCGTCAGTACGGACGGTGACATCGGCTGGTAGAGATGTGAAATCATATCATTACCACGGTCAACTGCCAGGGTGTACTGCGTTAAATCATTGGTACCGATACTAAAGAAATCAACTTCTTTGGCTAAATGACGCGCAATTGTCGCGGCGGCAGGTGTTTCCACCATCACGCCCACTTCGATTGACTCGTCAAACGCTTTACCTTCGTCGCGCAGTTCCTGCTTGTAGATTTCGATCTCTTTCTTCAGTGCACGCACTTCTTCAACAGAGATGATCATCGGGAACATGATGCGCAGCTTACCGAAAGCGGAGGCACGCAGAATGGCGCGAACCTGGTCACGCAGGATCTCTTTGCGATCCATAGCGATACGCACCGCACGCCAGCCCAGGAATGGGTTCTCTTCTTTCGGGAAGTTCATGTACGGCAGCTCTTTGTCGCCGCCGATGTCCATAGTACGGACGATAACCGCCTGAGAGCCACAGGCTTCAGCCACGGCTTTGTACGCAGCAAACTGTTCTTCTTCAGTTGGCAGCGCGTCGCGGTCCATGAACAGGAATTCAGTACGATACAGACCCACACCTTCCGCACCGTTGCGCTCAGCGCCATCAACGTCACGTACGGTACCGATGTTAGCGCACACTTCAACCTGATGGCCGTCCAGCGTAATTGCCGGCAGGTCTTTCAGCTTAGCGAGTTCCGCTTTCTCGGTTGCAACCTGCTCCTGAACGGCGCGCAGCTGCTCGATCTCTTCGTTAGTTGGGTTGACGTAAACCACGTTGTTTACGGCATCCAGAATCAGATAGTCGTCGTTTTTCACCTGAGAGGTGACGCTACCGGTACCCACGATGGCAGGCAGTTCCAGAGAACGCGCCATGATTGAGGTGTGGGAAGTACGGCCACCCGCATCGGTGATGAAACCCAGCACCTTGTTCAGGTTCAGCTGTGCGGTTTCTGACGGGGTCAGGTCAGCGGCAACCAGGATAACTTCGTCCTGAATCGCGCTCAGATCGATGATGGCCAGACCCAGGATGTTGCGCAGCAGGCGCTTACCGATGTCGCGTACGTCAGCCGCACGCTCTTTCAGGTATTCGTCATCCAGTTCTTCCAGGGCAGTTGCCTGACCTTCGATAACTTCATGCGCAGCCGCGTCGGCCGTCATGCCTTTATCTTTAATCAGGGCTATGATTTCCTGCTCCAGCTCCTCATCTTCGAGCAGCATGATATGCCCTTCGAAGATGGCTTCTTTTTCTTCACCGAAAGTTTCGCCAGCTTTAGTTTTGATGGTTTCCAGTTGCGCAGATGCCTTGGCACGACCGCTCAGAAAACGTTCAACTTCCTGATCAACCTTGTCGGCAGAAATTTTTTTCCGGTCAATGACGATTTCGTCTTCTTTCAGCAGCAGTGCTTTGCCGAAAGCGATACCCGGGGATGCTAAAATGCCTGAAATCATAACCCTACCTTACTTGTGACTGATATTGAAAAAAACCCGGAAACTTACTCGAGTTCCGCCATCAGCTTAACCAGATGCTCAACTGCTTTCTGCTCGTCTTCACCTTCTGCAGAGATGGTGACGACGGTTCCCTGGGTCAGGCCCAGAGTCTGCAGTTTGAACAGGCTCTTAGCGCTAGCGCTTTTGCCGTTGGAAGTTACAGTGATTTCAGAAGTAAAGCCTTTCGCTTCTTTAACAAACTGAGCAGCAGGGCGGGTGTGCAGACCGTTCGGAGCGGTAATGGTAACTTCTTGCTGGAACATTGTATTTCCCCAACTTATAGGTTTAGTGTTGTGGAACTAAAGTCTAGCCTGGCGGCTTCACTTTAGCCTGTATTGTTAGCGCTGACGTTTCAATCGTCATTAAACATTATGCAGCGAAAGCAAGACTTGAACCAAATCATAAAATCGATTCAGCAAGGCTATTTCGTTCACTGATTAATTTCACGCTTCAAAATAATTGCTGGTTTAAATACCAGACCCAACGGGGTGAATCAATGGCAGGAGGGGTAAAACTTTGAAGCAGGCCACAAAAAAGCACCCAAAAAGGTGCTTTTTTACGCGTTTTTAACATGCTGGCATTACTGTTGCAGTTCTTTCTCAGTGAAGAGATCGGCAAACAGTGCAGTGCTTAAGTAACGCTCACCCGAGGAAGGAAGGATAACCACAATATTCTTATTGGTAAAGGTTTCATCTTCCTGAAGTTTGAGCGCGGCCGCAACTGCAGCGCCGGAAGAGATACCTGCCAGAATACCCTCTTCGTCCATCAGGCGACGCGCGGTTGAGATGGCTTCTTCGTTGGTGATGGCAACCACTTTATCAATCAGCTTCAGATCCAGGTTGCCTGGAATGAAGCCTGCGCCGATCCCCTGGATTTTATGCGGGCCCGGCTTCAGCTCTTCACCCGCCAGCGCCTGAGCGATAACCGGAGAGTCGGTTGGCTCGACGGCAACGGTAATCAGATCTTTTTTGCCTTTCGTGCCTTTTATATAGCGAGACACGCCGGTCAGCGTACCGCCGGTACCTACGCCGGAGATAAACACGTCAACCTGACCGTCAGTATCTTCCCAGATTTCCGGGCCGGTGGTTTTTTCGTGGATTTCCGGGTTCGCCGGGTTGCTGAACTGCTGCAGCAGCAGATATTTCGCCGGGTCGCTGGCAACAATTTCCTCGGCTTTCTGAATGGCGCCCTTCATGCCTTTTGCGCCTTCGGTCAGAACCAGGTTCGCGCCCAGCGCCTTCAGCAGCTTGCGACGTTCAATGCTCATGGTTTCAGGCATGGTCAGCGTCAGCTTATAGCCGCGTGCCGCCGCAACATAGGCCAGCGCGATACCGGTGTTACCGCTGGTTGGTTCAACCAGCTCGACGCCAGGCTTCAGCACGCCACGTTTTTCAGCATCCCAAATCATGTTTGCACCGATACGGCATTTTACGCTGAAGCTCGGGTTACGTGATTCGACCTTCGCCAGGATGCGTCCATTACCGATACGGTTCAGTCGAACCAGGGGCGTATGACCGATAGTCAGCGAGTTGTCTTCATAAATCTTACTCATGGCCTGTCCTTAACTGTATGAAATTGGGATACCGACCCAGCATACCTGTTGATTAAGTATGGGGAAGTAAGGAATTCGCATATCTATATGCTGCAAGGAAATAATGGGGATCAGTATGGAATAAGGGGCGGCATAAGCCACCCCTGTTTTACACATTTTTGCATTACTTCCATAACGCGTGCTTAGCACGATAGCAGTCGACCCACATCGCCGTCGCGCCGCAGACGGCAACCGGCATGATGAACAGATTCAGGAACGGGATCAGGGTGAACAGGCTGGTCAGCGCGCCAAACTGCATATTGGCGACCTTCTGCGTGCGCAGGGCGGTGCGCATCTCTTTGAACGGCACCTTGTGGTTATCGAACGGATAGTCGCAGTACTGGATCGCCAGCATCCATGCGCTGAACAGGAACCACAGCACAGGGGCCACCGTCTGGCCAATGCCTGGGACAAAATAGAGGATAAGCAACACAATCGCGCGGGGGAGGTACCACGCAAATTTCTGCCACTCGCGCTTCATAATGCGCGGGAGATCTTTCATTATGCCCAGAATGCCGGTATCGGGCGGGGTTGCGCCGGTAAGACGGGCCTCCAGCTGTTCCGCCAGCAGGCCGTTAAAGGGTGCGGCTATCCAGTTTGCAATCGTCGAGAAGAAGTAGCCGAACACCAGCAGGACGGAGATCACCACGATTGGCCATAGCAGATAGCTCAGCCACTGCAGCCAGTCTGGTACATGGCTCATGATGGCAGGCACCCAGCTTTCCAGTTTGGTGAACAGCCACCAGAACGCCCCGCCCATCAGGATAACGTTGATCAGCAGCGGCAGAATAACAAAGCGTCGAATGCCCGGCAGGGAGACCAGCTTCCAGCCCTGAGAAAAATACCAGACGCCGCTGCGCGGGGGAGAAGAAGATGTTGAAACCATAACCAGGCTGTACTCCTTTTTTCACAACCAGTGGATTTGCCCGCCTATATTATCCAGTTACGGACCAATGACCAGTTCGGAAATGTTCGAAAAAACAGCAAAAAGCACGATTTAGTTCATCTTTATGCCGTGAATGCTCTGCACACACTTGCACTTGACGTAAACGGCAAATACTCTTAGTGAGTAAATGTTTGCCGTGGTGGCAAGGTGTTAGAACAACAGAGAATATAATGATGCAGGATTTGCGTCTGATATTAATCATTGTTGGCGCGATCGCCATAATCGCTTTACTGGTGCATGGTTTCTGGACCAGTCGTAAAGAGCGCTCTTCTATGTTTCGCGATCGCCCACTGAAGCGCATGAAGTCCAGTCGTGATGACGATGACGTAGAAGACGACATCGTCGGAAGCGACGACGACGGCGTGGGTGAAGTTCGTGTTCATCGGGTCAATACTGCGCCCGGCGCAGCACATGGGGAGCATGAAGCCCCCCGCGCTCCGCAGCACCAGTATCAACCGCCGTATGCTTCTGCACAGCCGCGCCAGCCAGCGCCGCAGCCCGTGGAAGAGCCGGTGCGTCAGCCGCCGCAACAGCCTGTTCACCAGCAGCCTGCAGCGCACCAGCCGGTTCAGCAGCCACAGCCTGTGCAACAGCCACAGCCGCAGCCGGTTCAGCAACCGCCGCAGCAGCCTGTCCAGGTTCAGCCTGCGCCGCAGCCCGCTCCAGCGCCTCACGTTGAGCCTGAGCCGGTAGCTGAGCCAGAGCCCGTTGTTGAGAAACCGCAGCGTAAAGAGGCGGTTATTATCATGAACGTGGCCGCGCATCATGGCACTAACCTGAACGGTGACGTGCTGCTTAACAGCATCCAGCAGGCTGGCTTCAAGTTTGGCGACATGAACATCTTCCATCGCCACCTGAGCCCTGACGGAAGCGGTCCGGCGCTGTTTAGCCTCGCGAACATGGTCAATCCAGGCACGTTCGATCCGGAAATGACCGGTGATTTCGTTACGCCGGGCGTGACTATCTTTATGCAGGTGCCGTCCTACGGGGACGAACTGCAAAACTTCAAGCTGATGCTGCAGTCCGCTCAGCACATCGCTGACGAAGTCGGCGGCGTGGTGCTCGACGACCAGCGTCGTATGATGACGCCGCAGAAACTGCGCGAGTATCAGGACCGCATCCGCGAAGTTAAGGAAGCCAACGCGTAATCCTCGCGTTTACTTCATCTCCTCCTGAACCCCCGCATGTCGGGGGTTTTTTCTCATTGATGGTGCGATATGGACTCAATCGAACAACAACTCACTGAACTGCGAACCACGCTTCGCCATCATGAATATCTCTATCATGTTATGGACGCCCCGGAAGTGCCGGATGCGGAGTATGACCGCCTGATGCGGGAACTGCGCGAAATAGAGGCACAGCATCCGGAGTTGATTACCCCTGATTCGCCGACCCAGCGCGTCGGCGCAGAGCCTTTGGGCGCCTTCAGCCAGGTGCGCCACGAAGTGCCGATGCTGTCGCTGGATAACGTCTTTGACGAAGAGAGCTTCCTGGCTTTCAACAAGCGCGTGCAGGACAGGCTTAAAAGCGCGGACTCGCTGACCTGGTGCTGCGAGCTGAAGCTGGACGGCCTGGCCGTCAGCATTCTTTACGAAAATGGCGTGCTGGTGCGCGCCGCCACGCGAGGCGATGGCACAACGGGGGAAGACATTACCACCAACGTGCGCACCATCCGCGCCATTCCGCTGAAGCTGCGCGGTGAAAATATTCCTGCACGTCTGGAAGTGCGCGGGGAGGTGTTCCTCCCGCAGGCGGGCTTCGAGAAAATTAACGAAGAGGCCCGACGCACCGGCGGGAAAGTGTTTGCTAACCCACGCAACGCGGCGGCAGGCTCTCTGCGCCAGCTGGACCCGCGCATTACCGCGAAGCGACCGCTTACTTTCTTCTGCTACGGCGTTGGGATCCTGGAAGGTGGGGAACTGCCGGATACGCACCTTGGGCGTCTGCTGCAGTTCAAAGAATGGGGCCTGCCGGTAAGTAACCGCGTGCAGCTTTGCGACTCGCCGGAAGCGGTGCTGGCATTTTACCGCAAGGTTGAAGAAGACCGCCCAACGCTCGGTTTCGACATTGATGGCGTGGTGATAAAGGTTAACTCCCTTGCGTTGCAGGAGCAGCTCGGCTTCGTGGCGCGCGCGCCGCGCTGGGCGGTGGCCTTTAAGTTCCCCGCTCAGGAGCAGATGACCTTCGTCCGCGACGTGGAGTTCCAGGTTGGCCGCACCGGCGCGATTACCCCGGTTGCGCGTCTGGAGCCGGTGCAGGTGGCGGGCGTGCTGGTGAGCAACGCCACGCTCCACAACGCCGATGAAATTGCCCGTCTCGGCCTGCGCATCGGTGACAAAGTGGTAATTCGCCGCGCGGGTGATGTGATCCCGCAGGTGGTAAACGTCGTTGAATCCGAACGTCCTGATGAAACGCGGGAGATCGTCTTCCCGACCCACTGTCCTGTCTGTGGCTCTGACGTGGAGCGCGTGGAAGGCGAAGCGGTAACCCGCTGTACGGGCGGATTAATCTGCGGCGCGCAGCGTAAAGAGGCGCTGAAGCACTTCGTCTCCCGCCGCGCGATGGACGTCGACGGCATGGGCGACAAGATTATCGACCAGCTGGTTGAGAAAGAGTACGTTCACACGCCAGCGGATCTGTTTAAGCTGACGGCAGGCAAGCTGACCGGGCTAGACCGCATGGGGCCAAAGTCGGCACAGAACGTGGTTAACGCGTTAGAAACCGCGAAGGAAACCACCTTTGCCCGTTTCCTGTATGCGCTGGGCATTCGTGAAGTGGGCGAAGCGACGGCGGCGGGACTGGCGGCCTACTTTGGCACGCTCGACGCGCTGGAAAAGGCCAGCATCGACGAGCTGCAGAAAGTCCCGGACGTCGGCATCGTGGTTGCCACGCACGTTTTTAACTTCTTCGCTGAAGAGAGCAACCGTGAGGTGATCGGCAAGCTGCTTGAAGAGGGCATCAAATGGCCCGCGCCGGTGGTGGTTAACGCCGAAGAGATTGACAGCCCGTTTGCCGGTAAGACCGTGGTGCTGACCGGCAGCCTGAGCCAGCTTTCGCGCGACGATGCCAAAGCGCGCCTGGTGGCGCTGGGGGCAAAAGTGGCGGGCAGCGTGTCGAAGAAAACCGATCTGGTCATCGCCGGGGAAGCGGCGGGTTCGAAGCTGGCTAAAGCGCAGGAGCTTGGCATTGAGGTTATCGACGAAGCGGAAATGCTGCGCCTGTTAGGAGAGTAAGGTGGAAAAAGAACAGCTCGTTGAGATCGCCAATACGGAGATGCCGTTCGGCAAATACAAGGGCCGCAGGCTGATTGATTTGCCGGAGGAGTATCTGCTGTGGTTTGCCCGCAAGGATGAGTTTCCTGCCGGGCGGCTGGGCGAGCTGATGGCTATCACGCTTCTGATTAAAACCGAGGGGCTGACCCAGCTGGTTCAGCCCCTGAAACGCCCTTAAGCCTTCGCGGCGCGGGTCTCTTCCTGCGCCAGCTTTTCCGTCTGCGCTTTGTAACGACGCGCCAGCACGGCGCAAACCATCAGCTGGATCTGATGGAAAATCATCAGCGGCAGCACCATCATCCCAATTACCGAGGTCGGGAACAGGATGTTGGCCATCGGAATACCGTTCGCCAGGCTCTTCTTCGAGCCGCAGAAAACAATCGTAATCTCATCGGCTTTATTGAAGCCGCACCTGCGCGCCACAAAGACGTTTACCGCGATCACAATCGCCAGCAGAACGATGCTGACCACCACGATAAACAGCAGCGAGCCTGCGCCAACCTTATGCCAGATCCCGTTCACCACGGCTTCGCTGAAGGCAGAATAGACCACCAGCAGAATCGACGTCTGGTCGGTTTTCGAAATCCACTTTTTGTGTTTCGCCACGAATGCGCCCGTCCACGGACGAGACAGGTGCCCAAGCACAAACGGCAGCAGCAGCTGCAGGCAGATTTTGCCAACCTGCTCCAGGTTGCCTTCCGCGCCGTGCATATTCATCAGCAGGCCAACCAGCAGCGGCGAGACGAAAATCCCCAGCAGGCTGGAGGCAGACGCCGAGCACACGGCGGCGGCAACGTTACCGCCCGCCAGCGAGGTAAAGGCAATCGAAGACTGAACGGTGGCTGGCAGAATGCACAGGTAAAGGAAGCCGGTATACAGCGCCGGATCGACGTTTACCGGTGCCCACCAGGCAAACAGTACGCCCAGTACAGGGAAGAGGATAAAGGTACTGCACATTACCCACAGGTGCAGCCGCCAGTGGCCGCCCCCTGCGATGATGGCTTCGCGCGAAAGTTTTGCGCCGTGCATAAAGAACAGCAGGGCAATGGCCGCCGTGGTCAACCCTTCAAAGAACGGCACAAAGCCGCCGCGGGCCGGGAAGAAGGAGGCCAGTAAAACGGTCACTACCAGGGTAAGCGTAAATGGATCGAGAATACGGAAGAGTTTCATAATGACTCCTGAAAACGGATATCGCTATTGTGCTTTTATCCATTTGAGAAATAAAATTGATTTATTGCATCCATTCATGAATTAAACAGATGAATTATTCACTCCGCCAGCTTCGCGTCTTCGTTACCGTGGCGCATGCCCGCAGCTTTAGCCGGGCAGGGGAAATGATTGGCCTGAGCCAGTCTGCCGTGAGCCACAGCGTTAAAGAGCTGGAGCTCCAGACGGGCGTGCGGCTGCTTGACCGAACCACGCGCGAAGTGGTGCTTACCGAAGCGGGGCAGCAGCTTGCCGTGCGTCTGGAGCGGCTGCTGGATGAGCTAAACAGCACGCTGCGGGATGTGGGCCGCCTTGGCCAGCAGCTTTCCGGTACCGTGCGGGTGGCGGCGAGCCAGACGATCTCTGCGCATCTGATCCCGCAATGTATTGCCGAGAGTAATCACCGCTATCCGGATATTAATTTTGTCCTGCACGACAGGCCGCAGCAGTGGGTGCTGGAGAGCATTCGCCAGGGGGATGTGGATTTCGGGATCGTTATCGATCCCGGCGCGGCAAGCGATCTGGCGTGCGAAGTCGTCCTCTCAGAGCCTTTTTTATTGCTCTGCCGTGATGACGATCCGCTGACGTTTCAGCCGCAGATCGCATGGCAGGCGCTGCAGGGAGCAAATCTGGTTTTACAGGATTACGCGTCAGGAAGCCGCCCGCTCATTGATGCTGCGCTGGCTGCGCAGGGCGTGAATGCGACCATCGTCCAGGAAATTGGCCATCCGGCGACGTTATTTCCCATGGTGGAGGCCGGGATTGGGATAAGCGTTCTGCCCGCGCTGGCGCTGCCGCTGCCGCAGGGAAGTCGTCTGGCGGTGAAGCGGCTGGTGCCCTGCATTGAGCGTCAGCTGATGCTGGTGCGGCGTAAAAACCGTTCGCTTTCGGGCGCCGCGCAGGCGTGTTGGGAAGTGGTGCGCATGCAGGCGCAGCGTTTGATGGAGGCCCGCACGCGCGATCCGCTGTTTAACGATCAGATGTAGATATCAATCTTATGTTCCGCGGAGGGGTTGTTAACGCCTTCCGCCACGGTCTGACCGCTTTCCTGTTTTGGCATCTCTTCCTCTGCCTGCTGGCGCTGCAGCTGCGCCAGCTGAGCCTGCAGCATCGCCAGCTGAGATTCGAGTAATTCCTGCTGCTTTTGTTTCTCTTCAGTTGTTGCATCGCTCAATGCCACTTCTTTGAGCTGCTGAGTGGCTTTTGTTATCTGTTTCATCAGTCGGTTGATCTGGGAAGCGATGTCGTTTCCGCCCGAGCTATTGTCCGCGCTACCGATTTCCATTGCCAGCGTTGATACCGGTTTGAGGGTGGTCATATTGCGTTCCTTTTCGCCATAAATAAGGGATATCGGCACGAAAAGGGATAGCTTGAGCGGGGCGGGTGCCATTAATAGCAAAAGAGTATCGCCGGGACGGGAAAAGTGTATTGGTGATAACCCGCAGGCTCCAGGTATAAGACGTAGGTCATGCGATCTGTGATATCGCCATTTTCGTCTTTAAGGAGCCTTTATGACCCTCTCAAATAACCCATGGTACTGTGCCGATATCATCCGCGCGGCAAAGCCAAACTTCACGCCGCGCGTTGCCTTTATCCTCGGCTCTGGCCTGGGTGCGCTCGCCGACCAGATCGATGACGCGGTGGCGATCTCGTATGAAAAACTGCCGGGCTTTCCGGTAAGCACCGTTCACGGTCACGCAGGTGAACTGGTATTAGGCCATCTTGCCGGCGTGCCTGTTGCCTGTATGAAAGGACGCGGTCACTTCTATGAGGGCCGGGGAATGACCATCATGACCGATGCGATTCGCACCTTCAAACTGCTGGGCTGCGAGCTGCTTTTCAGCACCAATGCGGCAGGTTCGTTACGTTCCGACGTCGAGCCGGGCAGCCTGGTTGCCCTGAATGACCATATCAATACCATGCCGGGCACGCCGATGGTCGGCCTGAACGACGAGCGCTTTGGTGAGCGTTTCTTTTCGCTGGCTAACGCCTACGATGCGGAATATCGCGCCGTTCTGCAAACCGTCGCGGCGAAAGAGGGCTTCCCGCTGCATGAAGGGGTGTTCGTCTCGTATCCTGGACCTAACTTTGAAACCGCCGCCGAGATCCGCATGATGCAAATCATCGGGGGCGACGTCGTCGGGATGTCCGTGGTGCCGGAAGTGATTTCGGCACGTCACTGCGGCCTGAAGGTCGTGGCGGTTTCAGCCATTACTAACCTTGCGGAAGGCCTCGGCGACATCAGGCTCTCTCATGAGCAGACGCTCGCCGCCGCCGAACTGTCCCGCCAGAACTTTATCAATCTTATCTGCGGTTTTCTGCGCCACGTTGCCTGATTAAAACAAGAAAGTGGCCCGCGAGGGCCACGCTGCGATAAGGAACGCGTTATGAACATCACGACTCGCTTAAAGATGATGTCCTTTATGCAATATTTTATCTGGGGGAGCTGGCTGGTTACCCTGGGTTCTTACATGATTAACACCCTACACTTTACCGGCTCCGACGTGGGCATGGTTTACAGCTCCAAAGGCCTTGCCGCGATTATCATGCCGTCGCTGGTGGGTATCATTGCCGACAAATGGTTGAGGGCTGACCGGGCTTACATTATCTGCCATCTCGTTTGCGCAGTTGCGCTTTGCTACGCGGCACAGGTTAACGAACCCGGGCTGATGTTCTGGGTGATGCTGGTCAATGCCATGGCTTTTATGCCCACGATTGCGCTGTCGAACACGATTTCATACTCCTGTCTTGCGCAGGCGGGCATGGATACGGTGACCCATTTTCCACCGGTACGGGTGTACGGCACCGTAGGATTTATTGCGGCGATGTGGGCCATCAGCCTGATGGGCGCCGAGTTAAGCAATGTGCAGCTTTATATGGCTGCCGGCGCGTCGCTGGCGCTCGCGCTCTATTCGTTGACCTTGCCCGCGATTCCGGTTGCCCGGAGCAAAGCGTCCCAGACGCTGGTCAGCAAGCTCGGCCTGAATGCGTTTGTCTGATTTAAACAACCCCGTATGGCGGTTTTCTTTTTGTTTGCCATGCTGCTTGGCGCGGTGCTGCAAATCACCAATACCTTCGGCAGCCCCTTCCTGCACGATTTTGCCCGTAACCCCGAGTACGCCGAGAGCTTTATCGTAAAATATCCGTCTATTTTGCTCTCCGTCTCGCAGATGTCAGAGGTGTTCTTTATCATGACCATTCCGTACTTCCTCAAGCGCTTCGGTATCAAAACTGTGATGCTGATGAGCATGGTCGCGTGGATGCTGCGGTTTGGACTATTTGCCTTTGGCGATCCGTCCGCGGTGGGCTTTGGGCTATTGATGCTGTCGATGATTGTCTACGGCTGCGCTTTCGACTTCTTCAATATCTCCGGATCGGTCTTCGTGGAGCAGGAGGTGAGTCCGGATATCCGCGCCAGCGCGCAGGGGCTGTTCATGACCACGGTCAACGGCATCGGCGCTTATTTCGGATCGATTCTAAGCGGTATGGCGGTGGACTACTTCTCTGTGGATGGCGTGAAGGACTGGCAGACCATCTGGCTGGTGTTTGCGGCCTACGCACTCGGGCTGGCGGTGGTGTTTTATTTCAGCTTCAACTATCGTCATTCGCAGAAAAACAGCGAGCTGCGCACAGTCGTACACTAAATTTTCCCGTTGATAATCAAAAGGCTTTAAGGTGAGGTGTCTGTGTTATCGCCAGGGTATGTTTTGATGGAACGCGTTTACCGAACCGACCTGAAGCTGCTGCGTTATTTTTTGGCCGTTGCCGAGGAACTTCACTTTGGGCGGGCTGCGGCCCGCCTCAACATGTCGCAGCCGCCGTTAAGCCTGCATGTAAAAGAGCTGGAGAGCCAGCTGGGTACGCTGCTCTTCATCCGCCACTCGCGAAGCGTTGCGCTGACGCACGCGGGGAAAGTGCTGATGGAAGAGTCCCGCAGGCTGCTTGCGAGCACAAACCAGGCGCTGGCACGCGTCGAGCAAATTGGCCGGGGTGAGGCGGGGCGCATTGAGCTGGGGATCGTCGGTACGGCGATGTGGAGCCAGGTGCGCACGATCGTGCGCGGTTACATTAAAGCACACCCTAACGTCGACGTTATTTTTCGGGAAAAATCACCCGTGATGCAGATGGCGCTGCTTGAACGTCGGGAGCTGGACGTGGGGATCTGGCGAATGGCGACAGAACCAACGGCGGGGTTTACCAGCATCCGGCTCCGCGAAGCGGCATTTCTGGTGGCGATGCCCGAAGATCACCCTCTGGTAAGCGAAAGCGCCATCGCGCTAGCCGATCTGCAGAATGAGTACTTTGTCACAATGCCGTCGGCGCACTCTGACTGGGCGTTTTTACATCGCGTCTGCCAGCAGGCCGGGTTTTCACCGATGATCGTCCGCGAGGCCGTTGAGCCGCAAACCGTGCTGGCGATGGTCAGCATGGGGATGGGCATTACGCTCGCGGCAGATAGCTACGCCCAGATGCAGTGGCCGGGCGTAGTATTTCGTCCGCTTCAGGTGCGCGTACCGGCAGATTTGTATGTGGTCTATGATGAAAAGCAGGCGACACCAGCGGTGGAGACGTTGATTGCGACGTTGACGGCGGCGTAGGGGTTTTATTGTTGGGTGGGTTTCTGAACGTCAGATAGCAAAAAAGCGCCTTTAGGGCGCTTTTTTACATTGGTGGGTCGTGCAGGATTCGAACCTGCGACCAATTGATTAAAAGTCAACTGCTCTACCAACTGAGCTAACGACCCGAAATGGTGGGCGATGACGGGCTCGAACCGCCGACCCCCTCCGTGTAAAGGAGATGCTCTACCAACTGAGCTAATCGCCCATTTCGGAACTGCTGCGATAAGGTGAGAATGGTGGGCGATGACGGGCTCGAACCGCCGACCCCCTCCGTGTAAAGGAGATGCTCTACCAACTGAGCTAATCGCCCAATCTCAATTCTTATCTACACTGCGAGTCTACCTAAGTAGATGGTGGGTGATGACGGGCTCGAACCGCCGACCCCCTCCGTGTAAAGGAGATGCTCTACCAACTGAGCTAATCACCCCCGCTGTGTGGAGTCGCATTATAGGGAGAGTTGAAAATGAGTCAACGCCTTTTCTAAAGTTTTTATTCGTTCGTCGTAAAATTAAACAAAACGATCGCAAAACGGGCTGTGACGCATGATTTCTAAACAAAAATAGCAAACTCTATGGCTATACGGGGATCAACATTGAGGAATCGCCCCACAGTGATAGAATATTGCCCATTGTTTTTCCCCCAGGATTTGCCGATTGCCGGCATCTTTATAACGTAAGGCCATTTCATGAAAATCAAAACTCGCTTCGCGCCTAGCCCGACAGGCTATTTGCACGTCGGTGGTGCACGTACCGCTCTCTATTCCTGGCTCTTTGCACGCCACAACAAAGGTGAGTTCGTGCTGCGTATTGAGGACACCGATCTCGAGCGCTCTACCCCGGAAGCAATTGAAGCCATTATGGATGGGATGAACTGGCTGAACCTGGAGTGGGACGAAGGCCCGTATTTCCAGACCAAACGATTCGACCGCTATAACGCCGTCATTGACGAGATGCTGGTCGCAGGAACGGCTTATAAGTGTTACTGCTCCAAAGAACGTCTGGATGCACTGCGCGAAGAGCAGATGGCGAACGGCGAAAAGCCGCGTTACGACGGCCGCTGCCGTCACGACCACAGCGAGCATGCAGCAGATGAACCTTGCGTCGTGCGTTTCGCTAACCCGCAGGACGGCTCCGTTATCTTTGACGATCAGATCCGTGGCCCGATCGAATTCAGCAACCAGGAGCTGGACGATCTTATCATTCGCCGTACCGATGGCTCACCAACCTACAACTTCTGCGTCGTGGTTGATGACTGGGATATGGAAATCACCCACGTTATCCGCGGTGAAGACCATATCAACAACACCCCGCGCCAGATTAACATCCTGAAAGCGCTGAATGCGCCGGTGCCGGTTTACGCGCACGTTTCCATGATCAACGGTGATGACGGTAAAAAACTGTCTAAACGTCACGGTGCCGTCAGCGTTATGCAGTACCGCGACGACGGCTATCTGCCGGAAGCGCTGCTCAACTATCTGGTGCGTCTGGGCTGGGCCCACGGTGACCAGGAAATCTTCAGCCGTGAAGAGATGATCGAACTGTTCGCCCTGAACTCAGTGAGCAAATCCGCTAGCGCGTTCAATACTGACAAGCTGCTGTGGCTGAACCATCACTATATCAACACCATGCCGCCAGAATATGTTGCGACCTATCTGCAGTGGCATATTGAGCAGGCAAACATTGATACCCGCACCGGCCCGGAGCTGGCGGATCTGGTTAAACTGCTGGGCGAGCGTTGCAAAACGCTGAAAGAGATGGCGGAAAGCTGCCGCTACTTCTATGAAGAGTTCGAGGCATTTGATGCCGACGCGGCGAAGAAACACCTGCGTCCGGTTGCGCGTCAGCCTCTCGAAGTGGTGCGTGACAAGCTGGCAGCTATCACCGACTGGACGGCCGAGAATGTGCATCACGCGATTCAGGCCACAGCAGATGAGCTGGAAATCGGCATGGGTAAAGTCGGGATGCCTTTGCGCGTTGCCGTAACTGGCGCAGGCCAGTCACCGGCGCTGGACGTTACCGTTCACGCCATTGGTAAATCACGCAGCGTAGCGCGCATCAACAAGGCGCTCGACTTCATTGCTGAACGCGAAAGCCAGCAGTAAGTCAGCCTGAGTCGGGCAAACGGCAGGGTGACCTGCCGTTTTTTATGCCTGCAGTTCAGCAATACCGAGGCGCGTCAGAAAACCCTCAATGCCTTCGCGAGCCAGTAACACCTGAAGGCGATCCTGTTCCACCTCGGTCAAATTTTCCAGTGCGCTAACGATCTGTGGACGCAACTGTGATGGCGCAGGGACCCTGTACAGGGTAGGGGCTTCGGCCACCTGATAGACCGTCTGACGGTTGCGAATGGCAGGAAGGCTCATGATATGTTCCTTTACCCGCACATCGATATGAATCAGACGCGCGCGTCCGCCTTTAACACCATTGATCCCTTCGGTTTTCCAGCCTTTTTGGCGTATCCAGCGGTTAACCGTTTGTCTGGCAACGCCCAAAATTGCGGCCAGCTCTTCCGTGGTCATTTTACTGCGTAATCTTTTCATATTCGTTCTGATCGCGAATCCCTAAACGTTGCAATAATCCGGTTATCCCTTCCCGCAGCAGCAGCGATGTCATCTGCTTTTGCTCATCCGGCGTCATTTCATTTGCCAGCGTCAGAAGTAAAGTATGGAGCGAGCTTTCGTGACAGGCACTTTCTGGCATGTCAGGCGTCTCTGACGCCCTGCGCGCGCTGCGAATAAATTCTCGTACTTTTTCATTCACATGCACCAGACGTGCCTTACCACCCTGAACCCCTGGTTTTGGCGACGTAATCCAACCCTCTTTGCGTACCCATTTATTGATGGTCTGTCGGCTATAGCCAGTGAGCAGGGCTAACTCTTCCGGCGTCATTCGTTCCTTGATCATGCAATTTCCTGAATATCTATGGGGTTAATTAGTGGTTCATTTTATAGCACCGTTTTACGTGAAAACGTGACAGGCTTAACTCCTGGCTGCGAGCACGCTCGCAAAGTGATTTATTTGCATGATTTTTCGGCGATTGAATGGCTGTGATTGATTTTGCCGTTGACACTCTGCGGCGGAATTCATATTATGCCGCCCGTCAACATGACAGCTTTACGACGGGGCTATAGCTCAGCTGGGAGAGCGCCTGCATGGCATGCAGGAGGTCAGCGGTTCGATCCCGCTTAGCTCCACCAAACTCTGAACCCAACAGAGTGCGGTAGGTAAAGTAACATGTGGGGCTATAGCTCAGCTGGGAGAGCGCCTGCATGGCATGCAGGAGGTCAGCGGTTCGATCCCGCTTAGCTCCACCAAAATTTAAACCCTCGTCGAAAGACGGGGGTTTTTTTATGCCTGTGTAACACCCTTGCTAACGTAATGTTGGTAGAAGGGATGTTTTCTATACCCCACCTCAACCCAAATCAATAAAAGAGTCTATAAATAGACTTGAACTTGATTCGCTCAATTAATAAACCTATTATCCGTCCGGTCAATGATATGCGCGGTTAAATAGATTAATTAATTTGATGAAAAGAAAACCTTACAATAATGTAAAGATATTTATGATTTCGCTGGCATTATGCCTGATCGCGGTGCCATTTTCCCGCTATCTTTCGCCACGCGCAATGGTTAATGGGCATGATGTGTATTTGGCCTGGCTGCCACTCAGCGTCATGCTTGCCGTTATTTTATTGTTTGGTCGTCGCGCCATTATTCCCATCCTGTTAAGTTTTACCATCACTAATATATTCCTCATTGATTTAGCTCCGCTACACTATTTCGTCTTATTGTTTTGTCAGACTTTTTCAGTTTTCGCAGCATGTGGGGCGATCCGTCTGATGCTGGGCAAGCGCTGGCGCTACAGCGTCCCAAACAAGTACATCGGGATTCGGATTTTCTGGCTTGGTTTTATGGTGCCGATAGGCATCAAAATATCGATGTATCTCGCAGGCTATTTATTTCATTTCCCGGTCACTATTTCCACCTTCTTTGGGGAAGGAACGGCAATTTACAACGTCGTCGATATTCAAAGCCTGATCTGCGCGGCATTGATATTCACCATGATGTTCTATTATCCATTAAGAATGATTATTAATCCCCGCTATGCCAGAACGTTCTGGCGACGGAGCGTGAAGCCAGTTTTTTGTCATAAGAAATCATTATTTACAGTCATCTTGCTGATGCTGCTAATCACCATTCTGGCAATTTTATGTGCGCCATTTGAGTCCCCTATTATTGCGGGATATCTCATGCCGATTATATTTATCCTCTTCACGCTAGGTATCAGTCGACTAAGCTACGCGCTCATCTCTTTGCTGTGGGCGGCATCCGCGCTCCTGCTCTTGACCTATAACTACAATTTTCTCAACGGTGTGGAATCGGGTCATTCGCTCTCCTTTATTTTGTCCGTGCTGATCTCGTTCGCCATCTGTCTGCTTTACATGTCGCGGATCTACCAGCGGAGTGAGCGAATGAAGCAGGGGTGGCAGGAGATCGCATTAACGGACCCCCTGACGGGGCTGCCCAATATTCGTGCGCTTGAAGATTATCTTCAGGACCATCCCGACGCCAAAATCTGCTGTCTGCGCATGGACAACCTGGAGTTCCTCAGCCGCCATTACGGCATTCTTATGCGGGTGCATTGCAAAAAGATGATTACAGCCTCGCTGCAGCCGCTGTTGCAAAAGGATGAGACCCTTTTTCAGCTACCCGGAAGTGAGCTGGTGCTGGTGCTGTTGGGGCCGGGAGCCGGCGAGCGCCTGCAGCATATGGTCGATCGGCTCAATAGCCGTAAAATTTACTGGAACAACACCGGGCTGGATATCGAATTTGGCGCCTCGTGGGGCGAAGTCGAGAGCGGGGAAAACCTGCACCACACGCTGGGGCAGCTCAGCTGGCTGTCTGAGCAGTCCTGCGCTGCGCATAATGTTCTGGCCTTAACCAACAGCGTTGAGGATGTCTCGGGGCAAACAACGGACAGAGTGCTGATGCTCGCGCGCATCAAACGCGCGCTCGATGAAGGGGGGCTGCATCTGTATGCCCAGCCGATTCGAAACGCGCAGGGGGAGGGCTATCACGAAATTCTCGCGCGTCTGGAAAGTGACGGGGAAATTATTACGCCGGATCGCTTTATTCCGCTGATTGCCCAGTTCAACCTTAGCCACCGCTTTGACCTGAACGTAGTGGAAAATCTGCTGATTTGGCTGCGCGATCGCCCTGCCACGCATGCCGGAACCCGTTTTTCCGTGAACCTGATGCCGATGACCCTGATGCAAAATGAGGTCGCAGCAGAAATTATCGCGCTTTTCGAACGCTATGGGGTGGCGCCGCAGACGGTGGTCATTGAGGTGACCGAAGAGCAGGCGTTTTCCAACTCCGGGAGCAGCATCAAAAACATCCAGCAGCTGAGGGAAAATGGATTCCGCATCGCCATTGATGACTTTGGTACTGGCTACGCCAACTATGAGCGCCTCAAACGCCTGGAGGCCGATATCATCAAGATTGATGGCTGCTTTGTGAAGGATATTTGTACCGACAGCATGGACGCGATGATTGTGCAGTCCATATGCAACCTCGCAAAAACGAAGTCGCTCTGCGTGGTGGCGGAATATGTAGAAACGCCTGAGCAGCGAGAGATGCTATTCCGCTTCGGCGTGGACTATCTGCAGGGCTATCTGATCGGCAAGCCCACACCGCTTAGCGAACTGCAGGCATAAAAAAACCGGGAGCATGGCTCCCGGTTTTCGTTTCTGGCGTGAGTTACAGTACCAGTGCTGCGATAGAAGCAGACAGTACGCTCACCAGGGTAGAACCATAAACCAGCTTCAGACCGAAGCGAGAAACCACGTTACCCTGTTCTTCGTTCAGACCTTTAATCGCACCGGCGATAATACCGATGGACGAGAAGTTCGCGAAGGAAACCAGGAACACGGACAGGATGCCTTCCGCGCGTGGAGAGAGCGTGCTCGCAATCTTCTGCAGATCCATCATCGCCACGAATTCGTTAGACACCAGCTTGGTGGCCATGATGCTACCAACCTGCAGCGCTTCGTGAGCCGGAACACCCATCACCCATGCAACCGGATAGAAGATGTAGCCCAGGATGCCCTGGAAGGAGATACCCAGAACCGCTGCGAACAGGGCGTTCAGAGCAGAGATCAGGGCGATAAAGCCGATCAGCATAGCGGCAACGATAACCGCTACCTTGAAACCTGCCAGAATGTACTCACCCAGCATTTCGAAGAAGCTCTGGCCTTCGTGCAGGTTTGACATCTGAATGTTTTCTTCGCTGGCGTCAACGCGGTACGGGTTGATCAGCGACAGAACGATAAAGGTGCTGAACATGTTCAGAACCAGCGCCGCGACAACATACTTCGGCTCCAGCATGGTCATATACGCGCCCACGATTGACATGGAGACGGTAGACATTGCGGTTGCCGCCATGGTGTACATGCGGTTGCGGGACATCTTGCCGAGAATATCTTTGTACGCGATGAAGTTCTCAGACTGACCGAGGATCAGTGAACTTACGGCGTTGAAAGATTCCAGCTTACCCATGCCGTTCACTTTGGATAACAGGAAACCAATACCACGAATAACAACCGGCAGAACGCGAATGTGCTGCAGAATACCGATAAGCGCGGAGATGAAGACGATTGGGCACAGCACTTTCAGGAAGAAGAAGGCCAGGCCTTGATCGTTCATGCTGCCAAAGACGAAGTTCGTGCCTTCGTTGGCAAATCCGAGCAGTTTTTCGAACATTTCGGAAAAGCCTTTCACGAAGCCCAGGCCTACGTTTGAGTTCAGGAAGAACCACGCAAGTAAAACTTCAATGACCAGCAGCTGGACAACATAACGGATACGAATTTTTTTGCGGTCTGTGCTGACCAGCAATGCAAGTGCAGTAACGACAACAAGTGCCAGGACAAAATGAAGGACGCGGTCCATATTTGCTCCAAATATGAGGCAGGTTTAATTTCCGTGCACATTCTATGTAACAAGCGCAAAGAAAACGAGATCAAGGCCACACTATAGTTACATCCTGTGACGAGTCTCAAAAATAGTGATCAACAATACATTTTTGTTATGTTAGGTAAATGAGTGAAAAGTTAAGTTTGTGTGCTACGCTTCACAAATGACCGCGCATATTCACATTCTGTGATGTCGCACCACCTGCCCGTCTATCGTTCTTAGCTATCAGAGAAATCAATTTAAACCATCCAAATGAACTTGATAATCATTCTCATTTTGATAGCATTAAACATAGCAAAGGCTATATTTCCAGAGGCAGATAATGACAAACAGTCGCGTAGAGGGTAGCAGCGGCAGGGCAGCGCGCAAGTTGCGGTTCGCATTAATGGGACCTGCGTTCATTGCCGCCATTGGCTATATCGATCCGGGTAATTTTGCGACCAATATTCAGGCCGGGGCCAGCTTCGGCTATACGCTGCTGTGGGTGGTTGTCTGGGCTAACCTGATGGCGATGCTGATTCAAATGCTTTCAGCCAAGCTGGGGATTGCCACGGGAAAAAATCTGGCCGAGCAAATTCGCGACCACTATCCTCGCCCGGCGGTCTGGCTGTATTGGGTGCAGGCCGAAATTATTGCTATGGCGACTGACCTCGCTGAATTTATCGGCGCGGCGATTGGGTTTAAGCTGATCCTCGGCGTCTCCTTATTACAGGGGGCGGTGTTGACCGGGATTGCCACCTTCCTGATCCTGATGCTGCAGCGCCGGGGGCAAAAGCCGCTGGAAAGGGTCATCGGCGGCCTGCTGCTGTTTGTCGCCGCTGCCTATATTGTCGAGCTTATTTTTTCCCAGCCGAATTTGGTACAGCTCGGTAAGGGAATGGTGATCCCAAGTCTGCCAACCTCAGAGGCGGTGTTCCTCGCCGCCGGGGTGCTGGGCGCGACCATCATGCCGCACGTTATTTATCTGCACTCTTCCTTAACGCAGCATATGCACGGCGGTTCCCGTAAAGAGCGGTATTCTGCAACAAAATGGGATGTCGGTATTGCCATGACCATTGCCGGATTTGTGAACCTGGCGATGATGGCCACTGCAGCGGCTGCCTTCCACTTCAACGGGCACACGGGTATTGCCGATCTTGACCAGGCCTATCTGACGCTGGAACCCTTATTAAGCCACGCCGCGGCAACGATCTTCGGGCTAAGCCTGGTGGCGGCCGGTCTTTCTTCCACCGTGGTGGGGACGCTGGCCGGTCAGGTTGTCATGCAGGGGTTTGTGCGTTTCCATATCCCGCTGTGGGTGCGTCGCGCCGTTACCATGCTGCCATCCTTTATCGTCATTCTGATGGGGCTGGATCCAACGCGTATTCTGGTCATGAGCCAGGTGCTGTTAAGCTTCGGTATTGCGCTGGCCCTGGTGCCGCTGCTGATATTTACCAGCAATAAATCGTTAATGGGCGATCTGGTTAACTCGACGCTGGTGAAACGCGCGGGGTGGGTCATTGTGGTGGTGGTGGTGGCACTCAACCTGTGGTTGTTGATAGGCACGGTAATGGGATTATAAAGAAAAAGGAGCCGGGAGGCTCCTTTTTGCATTAATGGTGATGGCCATGACCGCGGCCTTTACCGTGACCCCAGCCGCCGCGGCGGTCGTCACGATCGCTCCAGCCTTCGCGATAGCCACGCTCGTAGGCTTTGCGATTGTCCCAACCGCGATGACGACCGTTGTCATGTTTCCACCAGCGGTCTTTACGCCATTCATAGTGGCGATGCCAGTAGTCGCGGTCGCGCCAGCCGCCGCCGTCCCAGTAGTTACCGTAATTGTCGCGATCGCCAATTTGTAATTTTATCGATGGCAACAGGGTGATTTCGCCGGCAGTGGCGACCAGCGGGGCCGAAGCCAATAATACCGCTGCAAGAATCAGTGACCTGAACATACTCTTCTCCTTCACGATCGGGGCCGCTGTGCGACCTGTTAACGCAATTTTACGAGTTGGTAAACATTCGTTTCATCGCCTCAACTCCTAAATCCTGAACGAGAGCACTTTTTGCTAAAAATGATTTTAATTTGAGCTGGACAGGATCTCTTCTATCGACGCCAGTTCGCCTGCGGTGAAATCGTAATTCGCCAGCATGCCCACGGCGTCATCAATTTGCGCGGTTTTACTGGCACCAATCAGCACGGAGGTGACCGCGTCATGGCGTAGAATCCACGCCAGCGCCATCTGCGACAGCTTCTGACCACGGCTTTCCGCCAGCGCGTTCAGCTTGCGGACTTTTTCCAGCTTCTCATCCGTAATCTGATCGGGGTTGAGGAACTTACTGCCGCTGGCCGCACGAGAATCCGCGGGGATGCCGTTCAGGTAACGGTTCGTTAACTGCCCGCCGGCCAGAGGCGAGAAGGGAATACAGCCCACGCCCTGCTTATGCAGAACGTCCAGCAGACCCTCCTCAGGCGCACGCTCGAACATCGAATATTTCGGCTGGTGAATAAGACAGGGTGTTCCCAGATCGTCGAGGATCTCTATGGCCTGACGCGCCAGCTCCGCAGGGTAATTGGATAATCCTACGTACAGGGCTTTGCCCTGGCGCACCACGTGGTCGAGCGCTTTCATCGTCTCCTGCAGCGGGGTTTCCGGATCGGGACGGTGGTGATAGAAGATGTCGACATAGTCCAGCCCCATACGCTTCAGGCTCTGATCAAGGCTTGATATCAGGTACTTGCGCGAGCCCCAATCCCCGTACGGGCCGTCCCACATGGTGTATCCCGCTTTGGTGGAGATGATGAGCTCATCGCGCCAGGGGAGGAAATCTTCCTGCAAAATGCGGCCAAAATTGCGTTCGGCCGAGCCGGGTGGAGGCCCGTAATTATTGGCAAGGTCAAAGTGTGTAATACCCAGATCGAACGCGCGCTGTAAAAGTTGACGGCTGTTTTCGATAAGGGTGGCGTCGCCAAAGTTATGCCAGAGCCCAAGAGAGATGGCGGGCAGTTTAAGGCCGCTCCGCCCGCAGCGGCGATAGTGCATTGTCTGATAACGATTTTTGTCTGGCTGATAACCCATTCTCATGACCTCTGACGATGAAGGAAAAATCAGTGTATACGTTTACACAGGGATGATGAAAAGGAGAATAGCGCAGCTTTTTTTGTAAAGCATTCTTTCCAGACCCTTCTTAGCGCCGTTTCTGGACAGTCATCACGCTTCTTTAATACTCAAGGTGAGATCAACATAAGAAGGATACCTGTAATGCGTACCCCATACTGCGTCGCCGATTACCTGCTGGACCGTCTTACAGACTGTGGTGCAGACCACATGTTTGGCGTGCCGGGCGACTATAACCTGCAGTTTCTCGATCACGTGATAGATAGCCCGGATATCTGCTGGGTCGGCTGTGCCAACGAGTTGAACGCATCCTACGCCGCCGACGGTTACGCCCGATGTAAGGGCTTTGCCGCGCTGCTGACGACGTTTGGCGTAGGTGAGTTAAGCGCCATGAACGGGATAGCCGGCAGCTTTGCCGAGCATGTTCCGGTGCTACATATCGTGGGTGCGCCAGGCATGGCGTCACAGCAAAAAGGGGAGTTATTGCACCACACGTTAGGCGACGGCGAGTTCCGCCATTTTTATCACATGAGCGAACCCATCACCGTCGCGCAGGCGATCCTTACCGAACAAAACGCCTGCTATGAAATCGATCGTGTGCTCACGACCATGCTGCGGGAACGTCGTCCTGGCTATCTGATGCTGCCTGCCGATGTGGCAAAAAAAGCCGCCACGCCGCCTGTAAACGCTCTCACTCTCAAGCCTGAAGATGCCGATAATGCCTGCCTGGATGCGTTTCGCGAGGCGGCCAGCAGCAGGCTGGCAATGAGCAAACGCCCCGCGCTGTTAGCGGATTTTCTGGTGCTGCGCTATGGCCTGAAGCATGCGCTGCAGAAGTGGGTCAAAGAAGTACCGATGGCACACGCTACGATGCTGATGGGCAAAGGGATCTTCGATGAGCGCCAGCCTGGTTTTTACGGTACGTACGCGGGTTCCGCCAGCGCGGGCGCGGTCAAAGAGGCGATAGAGGGCGCTGATACCGTGCTCTGCATTGGGACGCGCTTTACCGATACGCTGACGGCTGGATTCACCCATCAGCTCACCCCTGCCCAAACGATTGAGGTTCAGCCCCATGCGTCACGCGTGGGCGATGTCTGGTTCACCGGGATCCCGATGATTCAGGCGATTGAGACGCTGATCGCGCTGTGCAAGCAGCATGTATACGAGCCGCTAGCCGCTTCCAGCCACAGCAGCTTCTCCTTCCCGCAGCCTGACGGCTCGCTCACCCAGGAAAGTTTCTGGAACACGCTGCAGACCTTTATTCGCCCAGGCGACATTATTCTCGCCGACCAAGGCACCTCGGCGTTTGGCGCGATCGATCTGCGTCTGCCTGCCGACGTTAACTTTATCGTCCAGCCTCTGTGGGGCTCGATCGGCTACACCCTGGCATCGGCCTTCGGGGCGCAAACGGCCTGTCCACAGCGCCGCGTGATTGTTCTGACAGGGGATGGTGCGGCGCAGTTGACCATCCAGGAGCTGGGTTCCATGCTGCGTGATAAGCAGCGCCCGATTATTCTGGTGCTCAACAACGAAGGTTACACGGTTGAAAGGGCGATCCACGGGCCGGAGCAGCGGTATAACGACATTGCGCTGTGGAACTGGACGCAAATTCCACAGGCGCTCAGCCTGGCGCCTCAGGCAGAATGCTGGCGGGTCAGTGAAGCCGGGGAGCTTGCGGACGTGCTGGAAAAAGTCGCCCACCATGAGCGACTCTCGCTGATTGAGGTCATGCTGCCAAAAGCGGATATTCCGCCGCTGTTAAGCGCCATCACCAAAGCGCTGGAGGCGCGTAATAGCGCCTGATTATTTGTCGTTACGCCATGCCATCAGCATCGGTTTGCCCGCCAGCAGGAGCCAGGCGGGCAACATCACGATACAGAGCAGCGGAAACAGCGTCGAATCCGGCACCACCACGGCGGCCATAAACAGGCTTAACCAGGCGTCACGCGTGACGACCAGCACCAGCCCCAGTATCGAACAGGAAACGGTAATCGCCGCCGGTACGGCATCGACATGTTCGTGCAGCATCAGCCCCAGCGCCACGCCAATAAATACCGCCGGGAATATACGTCCTCCCCGGAAGCCGCATGCTGAGGCCACGACCAGAGCCGCCAGTTTTATCAGGGCAAACAGCAGATAATCGGACACGCTGAACACCTGGCTGAAGGCCAGCTGTTGCATTTCGTCCAGACCCTTAAAGAGGGTTACCGTTCCGCCGACCGCCCCCAAAATGCCAAGCACGAAACCGCCGACGCCGAGAATGAGCACCGGATGTTTCATCTTATGCATCAGACGGTGCAGGCGAGGCAGGCACCAGACCGCCACCATTCCCAGCGCAATGGCGATGGCAACCACGACCGCACCGCTGAAAATGTCGGCGATCTGCATTTGACCATAGTGGGGCAAAGAGAGTGAAAAGTGAGGATGGAAAAACAGGCTGGTGGTGAGCGCGCCTGCGGCAGCGGCCATCAGCGGAGCAAAGAGTTTATCCCAGAGGGGAACATCGTTATTGCTGCTGAGCGTCTGCGAAAAAATCAGCGCGGCGGCGACGGGGGTACCAAATAACGCGCCAATCGTGCCCGCCGAGGCCAGGATCGTCCAGTCCAGCGCGCCGACGCGCGGGAAGATACGCGCGCCCAGAAATACCGCCAGGCCAATATTCACCGCCATGATAGGGTGCTCCGGCCCCAGGCTCACGCCGCCTGCCAGACCTAAAATCAACGCGATAATTAACCCCGGCAGGGCGGAAGGCGCGACCGGCGCACCAATCAGCGGTTCCTGCGCCGGATCGGGGCCCGCATGCCCGGGGCTAAAGCGTATCACCAAACCGACTGCAACGCCGGTCAGCGTCAGCATTGTAATTATCCATACTGGAGAATCCGGGCTGAAACCCATATTGGCGGGAAGGGCAGTCCATAACATCGTCTGCAGCACCGACGCGACTTTCATCACGACGATGAGCACCAGGCTTGAGGCAACGCCAATGATTAACGCCGGAATTGCCAAAAGCAGCATGGTTCTGGCTCGCGGGTGGAGCATGATGATTTCCTTGTAGAAACGGTATTTCGTTACTTTGCACAATCAGCCTTAAGGCAATAGTGCAAAAGGTGCTGAAACGGTAAAGTTATTCTGTGACGAAGATCGATTATCCTGGGCCATTCACCTTCTGGTCGTTGTTGTTATCACGCCTTGAATTTACAGTGTCCCAAAGATTTATTCTGACTTTAGCGGAGCAGTAGAAGAATGACAAAGTATGCTTTGGTAGGTGATGTGGGGGGCACAAACGCGCGCCTGGCATTATGCGATGTAAACACCGGTGAAATTTCCCAGGCGAAAACCTATTCAGGGCTGGACTATCCAAGTCTGGAAGCCGTTGTTCGCGTTTATCTTGATGAGCGCAAGGCAAACGTTGAGGACGGCTGTATCGCGATTGCCTGCCCGATTACGGGTGACTGGGTGGCGATGACCAACCACACGTGGGCATTCTCGATTGCCGAAATGAAGGAAAACCTCGGTTTTGCTCATCTTGAAATCATTAACGACTTCACTGCGGTATCCATGGCGATCCCGATGCTCAAGCAGGAGCACCTGATTCAGTTCGGTGGAATCGCGCCCGTTGAAGGCAAGCCGATTGCCGTATACGGCGCCGGAACCGGTCTGGGGGTGTCGCATCTGGTGCACGTCGATAAGCGCTGGGTCAGCCTGCCGGGCGAAGGTGGACACGTAGATTTCGCGCCAAACAGTGAAGAAGAGGGCATTATTCTTGAAGAGCTGCGCGCAGAGATTGGCCACGTATCCGCGGAGCGCGTGCTTTCCGGCCCGGGCCTGGTGAATCTGTACCGTGCAATTGTGAAATCAGACGGTCGACTGCCAGAAAACCTGCAGCCAAAAGACGTGACCGAGCGCGCGCTGGCGGATACCTGCATCGACTGCCGTCGTGCGCTGTCGCTGTTCTGCGTGATCATGGGGCGGTTTGGCGGCAACCTGGCGCTGACCCTGGGCACGTTTGGCGGCGTCTATATTGCGGGCGGTATCATGCCGCGCTTCCTCGACTTCTTTAAAGCCTCGGGCTTCCGCGGTGGGTTTGAAGATAAAGGGCGCTTCAGAAGCTACGTTCAGGATATTCCTGTCTATCTGATTGTGCATGATAATCCGGGCCTGCTGGGCGCGGGCGCGCATCTGCGTCAGGTGCTGGGTCAGATCCTCTGATGTTCATTCCCCCTCTTCGCCAGGGGAGGGGGATACTGCTACAGGTGCATCAGCTGGCGAAACTCTTTCACCTTGCTGCGGCTGACGGGTACCTGAAAATCGAGATCCTTCAGGCGCAAAATGTAGGTGTTGTTAAACCAGGGCTCTATCTCGCGGATCTTGTTCAAATTCACGCAAAACGAACGATGGCAGCGGAAGAAATGCGCCGCCGGCAGCTTGCTGCAAAACTCGGTGATGTTCATCGCCATCACGTACGATTCGCGCCGGGTATAAACAAACGTCATCTTTTCATGCGCTTCGGCGTAATAGATATCGTCGATTGGCGTCACGATAATGCGCTCATCTTTCACCAGATTAATGGTGTCGTTTTCGCGCACGGCCGGGCTGGCGCTGACGGGGGTTGCCTGCTGCTGCCATGCCGCCTCCAGCTTTTGCAGCATGCTGACAATCCGCGACTCCTGATAAGGCTTGAGAATATAGTCAAACGCCTCCAGCTCAAACGCCTCTACGGCGTGTTCTTTCCAGGCGGTGACGAACACAATAAACGGCTTGTGGGCAAACTGATTGATATTTTGCGCCAGCAGCACGCCGTCCAGCGACGGAATGTTGATGTCCAGAAAAATGGCGTCAACCCGGTTGTGCTGCAAGAACTTCAGCACGTCCAGACCGTCGTCAAAGGTGCCTACAATCTCCATCTGGCTGTGCGTTTCAATCAGCCAGCTTAGCTCCTGTTGAGCCAGAATCTCATCTTCTACAATGATGACTTTCATGCGTTACTCCGGCCTACGGCAGCAGGGATATCGGTGCATGAACGGCTATGCGCTCATGCGGGACGTAAAAAGCGATTTCGGTGCCGGGCTCAAGACGGCGAATGTGCAGCCCCTCGCCGTACAGCAGCTTCACCCGGTGATGTACGTTCAGCAGACCAATCTTGTTGCCCGGCATTTCGTTAGACTCAACGCGCTCGATAACTTTCGGGTCGATGCCGTGGCCGGTGTCGCGCACGGCAATACGCACGCGGTTGCCGCTTTCGGTGACGCTAATGGTCACCACGCCTTTGCCTTTACACGGCTGAATACCGTGGACAATCGCATTTTCGACCAGCGGCTGGATCAGCAGGCTGGGGATCACGCAGTTGACCTCTTCATCAATATCGTAAATGACCGTGAGCTTGTCGCCAAAGCGTGCCTGCTCAATCGCAATGTAGTCCTTGATTTGATAAAGCTCTTTCTTGATGTCGATCTGCTCGTCATCTTTCAGCTCAATGTTGTAGCGCAGGTAGCGCGACAGATTAAAAATGAGCTGACGCGCGGTGTCCGGATTGAGGCGAATGGAGGAGGAGATGGCGTTCAGCGCGTTAAACAGGAAATGGGGATTGATTTTACTTTGCAGCGCGCGCAGCTCTGCCTTATTTGCCATCTCGCGCAGCTGCTCCGCGCGGGAAACTTCCAGCTGAGTGGAGATAATCTGCGAGAGCCCGATGGCCATTTCCTGCAGCGACGAGGTGATCTGGTGAGCGTGGCAGTAGTAGATTTTCAGCGTGCCCGTCACGACGCCTTTCTCCCATAGCGGGATCACCAGCATGGAGTGAATTTCCGGCGTCCTGTGGGCTTCATCATTGTTTTTGATAATGATTTTCCCATAGTTAATCGCCTGCCGGGTCGTGGGGCTGATGGTATCGTCGTTGTCGTGATAGTTGTGTTCGCCCACGCCGACGTAGGCCAGCACGTGGTCAATATTGGTAATCGCCACCGCGTCGGCGTGAATATCGCGGCGAATGATATCGCACACCTGACGTAGAGATTCCGCGTTAACGTGGCGGAACAGCGGCAGCGTTTTGTTAGCGATATCCAGCGCCAGCTTGGCCTGACGCGCGGCGCTGGCCTCCTTTTCACCTTCAACGCTTTGTACCAGCAGCACGATAAACCCGATGCAGACGCTGCCGAGGATCATCGGGATCCCGATTTTAGAAACGATATCCAGCCCCAGAGCGGTGGTGGGAGCCCAGGCGACCACCAGGATCATGGTGAGCGTTTCGCAGACCATGCCCGCGATTATCCCGGCGCGCCAGTGCTGTTTTTTCGGGATCCTGCGGTTTATCCAGCCGGAAAGCACCCCGGCAATTATGCTGGTGATGAAGCACGGGATGGCCGTCACGCCGCCGATATCGATCAGATAACGGTGCGTACCGGCGATAGCGCCGGTGATAATCCCGACCCAGGGGCCAAATAAGATCCCGCCGGACATCACGGCGATGATACGCACGTTGACCAGCGAGCCTTCCACCGGGACGCCGGACCAGGTACTAAACAGGGCAAAAAGCGAAAAGATGGCGGTGACCGCCAGCAGCTCTTTAGGCGAGTGGGCCGATTTGTGCAGAAGCTCGCGAAACAGGCGAATGCGTATCAGGAAGAAGAGGCAAATCAGCATGAGCGCCGCGCGGTCAAAAACCGCCAGCAGCATAGTGAATATTTCGTGCACGAGTGGACCACTGGTAACCAGAAAGAACCATGATAGAAAACCTGGCGCGTATTGACCAGCTATCCGTCAGGTTTATGAAATGAGGATAAACCATAATTTCCAAAGGGGATTGTGTTTGAGCAACTGAACAATCTCGATTTTTTCAACATGAGAAATCGGTGGGTAAATTTATTGATATCATTATGTTAACAAACAGGTATTGTTCATGCCATATCAGACCCAGCGTTTCCGCCTTTGGTCAAAGCAGACTTCCCGTTTTAACGCGAAATCTTTTTTTACTTTCCCCTCTCGACAGCATGATTTTTTTCAGGTTATTTTCTAATCATGCCACATCGGTGGCAGCGTCGCTCGGACGGTCCGGGCGCTAACGTTAATCTGAGGAATCTATGGCTGAATTCAGTCCTGAACGTCGTTTCACGCGTATCGATCGTCTCCCCCCTTATGTTTTCAACATCACGGCTGAACTGAAGATGGCTGCGCGTCGGCGCGGCGAAGATATTATCGACTTCAGTATGGGTAACCCTGACGGCCCAACGCCTCCGCACATTGTCGAGAAGCTCTGCACGGTAGCGCAGCGGCCGGATACACACGGTTATTCGACGTCTCGCGGTATTCCTCGATTACGCCGCGCGATCTCCCGCTGGTATCAGGATCGCTATCAGGTCGACATCGACCCTGAAAGTGAAGCCATTGTCACCATCGGTTCAAAAGAAGGGCTGGCGCACCTGATGCTGGCGACGCTGGATCATGGTGATACTGTGCTGGTGCCAAATCCAAGCTATCCCATCCATATTTACGGCGCAGTGATCGCCGGGGCACAGGTACGTTCTGTACCGCTGGTGGAAGGCGTGGATTTCTTTAACGAGCTGGAGCGCGCCATTCGCGAAAGCTATCCGAAACCGAAGATGATGATCCTCGGCTTCCCGTCGAACCCAACGGCGCAGTGCGTAGAGCTGGAGTTCTTCGAAAAAGTGGTCGCGCTGGCGAAACGCTATGACGTGCTGGTGGTTCACGATCTTGCCTACGCCGACATTGTCTATGACGGCTGGAAGGCACCTTCAATTATGCAGGTTCCGGGCGCGCGCGATGTGGCCGTTGAGTTCTTCACCCTGTCGAAAAGCTACAATATGGCCGGGTGGCGAATTGGCTTTATGGTGGGTAATAAGACGCTGGTAAACGCGCTGGCGCGAATCAAGAGCTATCACGACTACGGCACCTTTACCCCGCTGCAGGTGGCGGCTATTGCCGCGCTGGAGGGGGATCAGCAGTGCGTACACGATATCGCCGCGCAGTATAAACGCCGCCGCGACGTGCTGGTTAAAGGGTTACATGAGGCCGGCTGGATGGTCGACATGCCAAAAGCCTCGATGTACGTCTGGGCAAAAATCCCTGAGCCGTACGCGGCAATGGGCTCCCTGGAGTTTGCCAAGAAGCTTCTGCAGGACGCCAAGGTCTGCGTCTCTCCAGGCATCGGATTTGGTGATTACGGTGACACCCACGTACGATTTGCACTCATTGAAAACAGCGATCGTATTCGTCAGGCGGTGAGGGGCATTAAGAGTATGTTCCGCGCCGACGGGCTTCTCTCATCAAAAAGCGTGGCTGAACACCCCGAGTCGTAACGACATAAAAAAACAGGCGCCGGTGGCGCCTGTTTTTTTAACAGCATTTGCTTTTCTAAATCATCAGGGCAAAGGTTCCGGCCCAGACTAAAACAATCACCGAAATGCCCATAAAGAAATATTTCACGTTTCATCGCTCCGCGTATCTTATGGTACGCATTGAAAAACAAAGTCCACCTGATGCTAAAGAATCGAAATTATACGGCTTACGGCATCGCTAATTTCGGCTCAGAATTCTGTGCTTTCCTGTTGCCAGACGGCGCTAATGTACGCCTAAATTTGAGGGGTGACAAGAGGCGTTTTTTTAAATAATTTCCGTCACTTACGAGTGTCGTGGAACGGCGACAGTTTGATTTCAGAGCGCAATAAATTGCCGTTGAGCGACGCAATAACACGCTCGTTACTCTGGGTGGTGACAGGTGGTTGAAAAGGTTAGTTTCTTAGCGAAACTAACCTTGGGAATGGCTTAAACGTAGAGTGAGGACTCGCCGAGAGGGCGGGTTTTGAAGCGACGGTGCATCCACAGATACTGCTCAGGCGCGCGCATAATCTCTGTTTCAATCACTTTATTGATAAAGGCTGCTGCCTCGCATTCTTTTTCCGGATAGTTCGCCATTTCCTGAGAAATGTGCAGGCGATAGCCGGACTTATCTGCTTTTCTCACCATCGTCACGGTGAGCATGGCAGCTCCGGACAGACGCGAAATGACGAAGGTGCCGTTGGTAGTGGCAACGTCTTTTACCGCAAAGAAGGGGGCAAAGCTGCTGCCTTTACGCCCGTAATCCTGATCGGGCGCAAACCAGACGGCTTCCCCTTTCTTCAGCGCCCCGACCATGCCGCGCAGGTTATTACGGCTGATCATGGCTTTGTTGGAGCGCATGCGGCCGCGTGTCTGTACCCACTCCATGAGCGCACTGTTGTGCGGACGGTAGGTCGCCATCATCGGCTGACACAGCCCCATCACGCGTCCACCCAGTTCGAGGGACATAAAGTGGACGCCGACAACCATCACGCCGCGGTTTTGCGCCTGCGTACGCTTCAGGTTTTCCAGCCCTTCGACATCAAACCATTTGCGGACGCGTTCATCAGGCCAGAACCAGGCCATCCCGGTTTCAAGCAGCGCCATGCCGATGGATTTGAAGTTTTCAGCAATCAGTTTTTCACGCTGTTCCGCGTTGTACTGCGGAAAGCAAAGTTCGAGGTTTTTACGGGCAATAGATTCGCGGCGCTTCAGGAAATGGCGTGAAGCACTGCCTAACTTAGAACCCAGGATACGAATAACGGGATATGGAAGCTGTACCAGCAGCCAAAGCACGCCAAGACCAAACCATGTAAACCAGTAACGCGGGTGCAAGAACGCGCGCTTAAATGAGGATTCAGACAAAATAGTGGAACCTATGTAAAGCCGGTAAAAGTACCGCTTATTGCGATACCACGTGCCAATTAGACCGTAGGACAAGGTCATGGTTGCAGGCTTTACCGATCTTTACGGCGTTGCCTGGCCATTGCTGACGTTTGGTGGGCGGCATAATGTAGCACCGTTATACGATATGTGCTATCGATCGTTTTTGATTAAAAAAGCGGCTGACAGGAAGGCGGTTGAATTTGTTGTTTTTATATCAGCAACAGGCTCTCTGTAGACCTGTTGCTGGATATATGCAGTGGACATCAGGCCTTGTAGGCCGCGTCCCCCGGCTGCACCTGTTTATACCACGCCATCAATTGGGCTGTTCCGGCTTCGCCTTCGGCAGGCGCCCAGCCAGCGAAATCATGCCCGGCCACGGGTTGGTAGCCGCCGTGTTTGACTTCAAAAATCACGCCGCCAGGATCAAGCGATAGCACGGCGTGCCAGGTTCCCGCTTCCATCTCCAGCGCCATACACGTTTCGCCGAGCACGACGCGACGGGTTACGATCCCTTCATCGTTAAAATTCAACACCACAAAGCGTCCACGCAGCGGAAGCAGCAGTTCAAAGGTGTGCGGATGGCGATGAGGGCGGACATAGGTTCCCGGCTCCATCGCAATGGCCAGGCGTTGAACGGGATCGCACAGTTCAGGGTGGAAATTCCGGTGAGCGCGTAGGCGCGGGGACGTCGCCGCAGCTTCGCTTTGTTGCTGCAAATCCTGAAGGGTAATTTGTTTCATTTAAGCCGCCTGAAGGGGTGATATGGGGCTGTTGAAGACGTTGCAATAAGTGTCCCCTGCAGGAATCGAACCTGCAACTAGCCCTTAGGAGGGGCTCGTTATATCCATTTAACTAAGGGGACGAGGCGGCACGAGTATAGCCTTATTTACACTTTGCGTTAAGCGCATTGCCGCCTGACTGCTCAAAGAGTCACCATTCAGGCCGATTTTTTTGCAGATTTATCATTCTCTTCCTGTGCCTTTAGCTCAGCCTTGCGCTTGTTCGACATATCGTTGCGGATTTGGGCATGGCTCAATAACGCAAAGATAAAGGTACCGCCGCAGATGTTACCGGCGAGCGTTGGCAGGGCAAATGGCCAGAAGAAGTCGCTCCAGTGAAGCGTGCCGTTAAACACCAGATACAGAATTTCAACGGTGCCGACAACGATATGCGTTGTATCCCCTAACGCAATAAGCCAGGTCATCAGTATAATCACCACGATCTTTGCGCTTCCCGCTGACGGAAACATCCACACCATAGTGGCGATGATCCAGCCGGAGATAATCGCATTCGAGAACATCTCAACGGGCGTGTTCTTCATTACGTCCATACCGATTTTCACAAATGCGTCCCGGGTGGGTTCATCGAATATCGGCATATATTCGAACGCCCAGGCCGCAATGCCCGTACCAATCAGGTTCCCCAGCAGCACCACGCTCCACAGGCGCATCAGTAAACCAAAATTACCGAGGGTCGGATTTTGCATTACCGGCAGCACGGCGGTGACGGTGTTTTCGGTAAACAGCTGCTGGCGCGCCATGATGACGATAATAAAGCCGAACGTGTAGCCGAGGTTTTCAAGGAGAAAACCGCCGGGGACCCCCTCCAGCTGAACGTGGAATATCCCTTTCGCAAGAAGTGATGCGCTCATCGATAAACCCGCAGCCACGGCGGACCATAGCAGCGCCATCGCGTCGCGTTCCATCTCCTTTTCGCCGTCCTGACGAATATGTTCATGAATCGCCATCGCACGCGAGGGGAGGCGATCTTCGTCGATTTCTATCTCTTCCCCCCGGTCTTTTTCCTCACTTTCAATTTCTCTTTCTTCGCCAATTTTTTCTTCGTTAACTTCCTTCATAACCACTCCACGGTGAGGGACCTTTCTTTTAAGCGTAGCGGCTTTCAACGGAATTCCCGTGGGGATGCTCTTAAATTGCCGACAATGGCAACAAAGGTGATACATCTCTTTCAAAGTCATTATAAAATTGCCGACGAAACGAATTCTAAAAGCCAGGCTATGCTGAGATTAGAGTAACGGTGGTTACTGCCCGTAATTGTGCTCATAGACATCGGGAAACGTGCTGTTACAATCACTTGCACGTTTTCAGACGGAGCGCCAGGCGCTTCGTTACGGATGGCAATCAACGATAGCCATACTGAACAGGGAGATATTTATGAAACTTCGGCTGTCGGCGCTTGCGCTGGGCGCAACGATGCTCGTGGGCTGCGCCAGCTCTGGAGATCAAACGGGACGGTCCGATCCTCTCGAAGGATTTAACCGTTCAATGTATAGCTTTAACTACAACGTGCTGGACCCTTATGTAGTCCGGCCGGTCGCAGTGGCCTGGCGTGATTACGTTCCACAGCCTGCGCGTAACGGGCTGAGCAACTTTACCAGCAACCTGGAAGAGCCTGCCGTCATGGTCAACTTCTTCCTGCAGGGCGACCCGTATCAGGGGATGGTGCACTTTACGCGCTTCTTCCTGAACACCATTCTGGGGATGGGCGGCTTCATTGATGTCGCAGGCATGGCGAACCCAAAACTGCAGCGCGAGCAGCCTCACCGCTTCGGCAGCACGCTGGGGCACTATGGCGTTGGCTATGGGCCTTACGTTCACCTGCCATTCTACGGTAGCTTCACTGTTCGTGACGACGGCGGCGATGCGGTAGATACGCTCTATCCGGTGCTGTCCTGGCTGACCTGGCCGCTGTCTATTGGGAAATGGACGGTTGAAGGCATTGAGACGCGCGCACAGCTGCTCGACTCCGATGGCCTGCTGCGCCAGTCTTCAGACCCGTATATTATGGTGCGGGAAGCCTACTTCCAGAATCATGACTTTATTGCCAACGGCGGCAAGCTGAAGCCGGAAGATAATCCGAATGCGAAAGCAATCGAGAATGAATTAAAAGATATCGATTCGGAATAAATAAAAAAGGTGAGCGATGCTCACCTTTTTTAATTCCTGCGCGATTAGAACGCGTAGTTGAAGTTGGTGCCGAACAGCCAGGCTTTACCGTCAGAGTGGAAGGTATAGGCAGCCGGGCCTTCGCCCTCGGTGAAGCTCACGTTCTGACCATGCATATAGGATGCGCCAACGTCGATAGAGGCATCATCGTTAAAGGCATACGTCATACCGGCGCTCAGCCACAGGCGGTCCTGGTCCGGAATGGAGATGGAACGCTTGTCAGCCGGAACCGGGCTATCGTCAAATGCGATACCGGTACGGAAGGTCCAGTTCTTATCGTAGTAATAGGTAGTACCCAGCGCGATACGATAGGCGTCCTTAAAGCTTTCGTCTTTATAGAACAGCGTCTGGCCGTTGTTGCCGGTTGCTTTCAGCTCCTGGAACTGGCTCCAGCTGGTGTAGGTCAGGCTATAGTGGATAGCCCACTGCGGCGCAACGCGGTTATAGCCGGACACTTCCCACATTTCAGGCAAATGCAGAGACAGTGAACCGTTCTCGGTTCTGCCGCCGGTACCAGCCGGAAGACCTGCCAGACCCATATTCCCCAGAATGGTGCTCAGGTTCGGGTTGATGGAGCTTTTATAGTCGCCGTCAAAGTCAATTTTCACTTCTGAGCGATAGGTCAAGCCCCAGCGGTTGTCTTTATTCAACTCATACAGGATACCCGCGTTCCAGCCGAAGCCCCATTCATCGCCCTTCAGGTGCGCAATCTGGTCGTCAGGCGAGCTGATCCCATCCAGATACGATGGAGGAACACGGCCCGAGAGCTGGCCCGCCAGAATTGGCCCCAGAGAACCCGCGTAGCGCTCGATTTTGGCTTTCGCGTAAACCGCATCGAAGCCCAGACCGAAGCTCCAGTTGCTGTCCAGGCGATAGGCACCGCTCAGGTTCAGGTTAACGGTTTGCAGATCGGTTTTACCGCCATAAATGCCGGCTTCGTAATTATTGCCAAACTCGGTTGCCAGACCGTAGTTAGAGGTTACGGATGCACCCCAGCCAAACTGATCGTTAATTGGCATCACAAAGTGCATGTTAGGAACCCATGCGCTTGGCGCGATGTTATCCTGGTTGGCGCTTTGTCCGGTTAAGGCTGATTTACCCGTCACGTTCACGTCCGGGTCAATATAAACAGCACCGATAGAGAACGTTGGACGGTCAAACATGGTGATCAGCGCAGGGTTACGACTTACGTTACCTGCATCATCTGCGATTGCACCTTCCCCGGAATACGCACGGCCAAGGCCAGAGGAAGAAAATTCGTTAAGCTGGAAGCCCGCTGACCAGGCGGACGTTGAGACGATTGCCACTGCAACTGCTAATGCAGTCTTTTTGAACAGGGTTTTCTGGCTCATGACCATAACCTCATTGAGTTATTTTTATTCAATAATTGTTACATACCGTAACAGGAGCGCGAAGTGTAGGGTCTGCGGTAATACATACAAATCAGACCAGTGGCGTGAGTATAGGTCTGACCAGCTAGAATGTTGCAAGTTTGTTTATTAATATTTTCAAACATGTTTCTTGAAACGAGATCTGGTTGGCAAAATTGTGACCATCGCTACTCATCCAAAAGGGCGATTTTTGTTTTAGATCATTTTTTAGTGTGATATCGGTCACTTATCCCATTTTGCGTCATTAACGGCTGGAGGCTGCCTGCGCGGGGGCGTAAAATATCAGCATCGTGTTTATCTCGCGCCGTGCGCGAATACAGAGGAAATTGAGCTATGAGTAAATGCAGTGCTGATGAAACCCCGGTTTGCTGCTGTATGGATGTTGGCACCATCATGGACAACACCGATTGCACCGCCTCTTACAGCCGTGTGTTCCCTAACCGTGCTGAAGCAGAAGAAACGCTGGCCGCGCTGAGCAAACGCGCGCGCGATGTCGAATCCGATCCGTGTGACATCAAGTCCACCTTCACGGAAGTGGAAGGCGGCGTGCAGCTGGACATCGACTTTGTCTTCGCCTGCGAAGCTGAAACGCTGATTTTCCAGTTAGGCCTGCGTTAATTTCTGCAGTCTGGTGCCCTCACCCCGACCCTCTCCCACGGGAGAGGGGCAAACACTAAAAACGGTAACCTACGGGTTACCGTTTTGCTTTTACCTCGTGGCATTTTCTTTTTCTTCTCTGTGCCTTAGCTCGCACTTTTTCGTTTCCCCGATTGGCTGAATGTAAAAAAATGGTTAAGACTGTTATCAGGTCAGACCACTTTATGTTTGCGCAAAATTTTACAGGGGAGCGTTATGAGTCAGGCATTACCGCTTATCACCCGCCAGGGTGACCGCATTGCTATTGTCAGCGGGCTTCGCACGCCGTTTGCGCGTCAGGCGACAGCGTTTCACGGTATACCGGCTGTCGAACTTGGGAAGATGGTGGTAGGGGAGATGCTGGCGCGCAGCGAAATTCCCGCTGAGGTCATTGAACAGCTGGTTTTCGGCCAGGTGGTACAAATGCCGGAAGCGCCCAACATTGCGCGTGAAATCGTGCTCGGGACGGGAATGAATGTGCATACCGATGCCTACAGCGTCAGCCGCGCATGCGCCACCAGTTTCCAGGCGGTGGCTAACGTTGCCGAGAGCCTGATGGCAGGCACTATTCGTGCCGGGATTGCCGGCGGGGCCGACTCCTCCTCGGTACTGCCTATAGGTGTGAGCAAGAAGCTGGCGCGCATCCTGGTGGATGCCAATAAAGCCCGCACCACCGGTGCGAAGCTCAAGCTCTTCTCTCGCCTTCGCCTGCGCGACCTTTTGCCTGTTCCTCCCGCCGTAGCCGAATACTCCACCGGCCTGCGCATGGGCGACACCGCCGAGCAGATGGCGAAAACCTATGGCATCACCCGCGAGCAGCAGGACGCGCTGGCGCACCGTTCGCACCAGCTTGCGGCAAAAGCCTGGTCGGAAGGTAAACTGACCGACGAGGTCATGACCGCCTATATCCCGCCCTATCGTGAACCGCTCTCAGAAGACAACAATATTCGCGGCGCCTCAACGCTGGCGGACTACGCCAAACTGCGCCCGGCGTTTGACCGCAAGCACGGCACCGTGACGGCGGCCAACAGCACGCCGTTGACCGATGGGGCTGCTGCGGTGATCCTGATGACGGAGTCCCGCGCCAAAGAATTAGGGATTAAGCCTCTGGGGTATCTGCGCAGCTATGCCTTCACCGCTATTGATGTCTGGCAAGACATGCTGCTGGGACCGGCCTGGTCTACGCCGCTGGCGCTGGATCGCGCGGGGCTGACGCTTGCAGACTTAACGCTGATCGATATGCATGAAGCCTTTGCCGCGCAAACGCTGGCCAACGTGCAGCTGCTGGGCAGCGAACGTTTTGCCCGCGATGTGCTGGGGCGTGCGCATGCAACCGGCGAAGTGGATCAAAGCAAATTCAACGTGCTGGGCGGCTCAATTGCCTACGGCCATCCGTTCGCGGCGACCGGCGCGCGTATGATTACGCAAACCTTACATGAGCTGCGTCGCCGAGGCGGCGGTTTTGGACTTGTCACCGCCTGTGCGGCGGGTGGGCTGGGCGCGGCAATGGTTCTGGAGGCGGAATAATGGAAATGACATCTGCATTTAACCTGACGGTTCGCCTCGATAACGTCGCCGTTATGACCATTGATGTACCTGATGAAAAGATGAATACCCTGAAGGCCGAGTTCGGCGTTCAGGTGCGCGCGATGCTCAAGCAGATCCGCGAAAACAAAGCCATTCGTGGTCTGGTGTTTATTTCGGCCAAGCCGGACAACTTTATTGCCGGGGCGGATATCAACATGATCGCCCGCGCGCAAAGCGCACAGGAAGCCGAAGAGCTGGCGCGTCAGGGGCAGCAGGTGATGGCCGAGATCCACGCGCTGTCGATCCCGGTTGTCGCCGCTATTCACGGTGCCTGTCTGGGCGGCGGCCTTGAGCTGGCGCTGGCCTGCCATAGCCGCATCTGTACCGACGATGCAAAAACCGTTCTGGGCCTGCCGGAAGTGCAGTTAGGCCTGTTGCCGGGATCGGGGGGAACACAGCGCCTGCCGCGCCTGGTGGGCGTTAGCACCGCGCTGGAGATGATCTTAACCGGTAAGCAGCTGCGCCCCCGTCAGGCGCTGAAGGCGGGTCTGGTTGACGAGGTTGTTCCACACGCGATCTTACTTGAAGCCGCCGTTGAGCGGGCGCTGAAGGGACGTCAGACAAGACGCCCTCTGCCGGTGCGGGAGCGCGTCCTTGCCGGACCGCTGGGGCGGGCGCTGCTATTCAGCATGGTCGGCAAAAAAACCGAACAAAAAACCAGAGGTAACTATCCGGCGGCAAAACGCATTCTGGAGGTCATTGAAACCGGCCTGTCGCAGGGCAGCAGCAGCGGCTATGCCGCAGAAGCAAAAGCCTTTGGCGAGCTGGCAATGACGCCGCAGTCGCAGGCGCTGCGCAGTATTTTCTTTGCCAGTACCGAAGTGAAAAAAGATCCCGGCAGCGACGCGGAACCTGCGCCGCTGCATGCCGTCGGCGTGCTGGGGGGCGGGCTGATGGGCGGTGGGATAGCCTTCGTCACCGCCAGTAAGGGCAAATTGCCGGTGCGTATCAAAGACATTAATCCTAAGGGAATCAACCACGCGCTGCAGTACAGCTGGCAAAACCTTGATCGGAAGGTCAAGCGCCGCCATATCAAGGCCAGCGAGCGTGATAAAACCCTGGCGACGATCACGGGCACGACGGACTACAGCGGTTTTGCACATCGCGATCTGGTGATTGAAGCGGTATTTGAGGATCTCGCGCTCAAGCAGCAGATGGTTGCGGAGGTCGAGCAGCACTGCGCGCCGCACACGATTTTTGCCTCAAACACCTCGTCATTGCCGATTGGCGATATCGCGGCGAAAGCCGTGCGGCCAGAACAGGTGATAGGCCTGCACTTCTTTAGCCCGGTGGAGAAAATGCCGCTGGTAGAGGTTATTCCTCACGCGACGACCAGCCCGCAAACCGTCGCCACCGTGGTGAAACTGGCCAAAAAACAGGGTAAGACACCGATCGTGGTGGCGGACAAAGCAGGCTTCTACGTCAACCGCATACTGGCCCCCTATATCAACGAAGCCATGCGGCTGCTGACGGAAGGGGAGAAGATCGAGCACGTCGATGAGGCGCTGGTAAAGTTTGGTTTTCCCGTGGGGCCAATCCAACTTTTGGATGAGGTAGGAATAGACACCGGCACTAAAATTATACCTGTGCTGGAAGCGGCTTATGGCGATCGTTTTGCGCCGCCTGCAAACATTGTTTCCGCAATTTTGAAGGACGATCGCAAAGGCAGAAAAAATGAACGCGGTTTCTATCTTTACGCGGCAAAAGGGCGTAAAAGCAAGAAACAGGTCGACCCTTCGGTTTATGGGCTTATTCCGGTAGCCGGTCAGGGAAAACTGTCGGCAGTTCAGTGTGCTGAACGCTGCGTCATGATGATGCTTAACGAAGCGGCGCGCTGCTTTGGTGAGCAGGTGATCAAAAACGCACGCGACGGCGACATCGGCGCCGTGTTTGGTATTGGTTTCCCGCCGTTCCTTGGCGGTCCGTTCCGGTATATGGATACCCTCGGGGCGGGTGAAGTGGTTGCCATTTTGCAACGTCTTGCCGCGCAATACGGTTCACGGTTTACACCCTGTGACGAATTATTGCAGAGGGCGGAACGGGGTCAGACATTCTGGCCCGCAAGGGAAACTGATTTCGTAAACTGAAGTCAAAGAAGGGTAAATCCTGAGGTTATGGAACCTGTTCTGGCGAAATTGTAAACAGAGATTGACTATACTTACGCCATTGAGGTAAAAAACAGCGTTTCATTCACCGAATGGATCAGGCACAATGCCCGGCCATCGGGTTTTCTACCTCAGAGCATTCATTGCGGGTAGTCAACGCCGGTGATTCTGGTTAACAAAAGCGGTGCAATATGCAAGTTTTTATCATGCGTCACGGCGACGCGGCACTCGATGCCGCCAGTGACTCAGTACGTCCTTTGACCGTCTGTGGCTGCGACGAATCTCGTCAGATGGCCACCTGGCTTAAAGGTCAAAAAGTGGATATCGAACGCGTTCTGGTGAGTCCGTTCCTGCGTGCAGAACAGACGCTGGATGTGGTAGGGGAGTGTATGAACCTGCCATCTGGCGTGGACGTTCTCCCTGAACTCACGCCGTGTGGCGATGTCGGCCTTGTCAGTGCCTATCTTCAGGCGCTGTGCAACGAAGGTGTTGCTTCCGCACTGGTCATTTCCCACCTGCCGCTGGTCGGCTATCTGGTATCTGAGCTGTGCCCGGGCGAAACGCCGCCGATGTTCACGACCTCTGCCATTGCCAACGTCACACTCGACGAAACCGGCAAAGGGGTCTTCAACTGGCAAATGAGTCCGTGCAACCTGAAGATGGCTAAAGCTATCTGACGTGACGTGCGATATGGCGGGGGGCAAAACGTGCGTCCCGCCATGCTGTCAGGGCAATTCTGGCGGCTGCCACTCTTCTACCTCAATCAACACCAGCAATGCGGCATCTCCGCCGTACTCTTTGGGTGCCTGATGAAAAGCCATCACGTGCGGATGCTGGGCCAGCCAGAGCGGCGTTTGTTGCTTAAGAATATGTTTACCGTGGCCGTGCATCACGCAGGCGCAAAACACATGCTCGCGGCGGCAGGCGGCTATCAACGCACCCAGCTCCTGTTTGGCCTGCATTTGGGTTAACCCGTGCAAATCAAGAAACAGCTCCGGCGAATAATCGCCCCGGCGTAATTTTTTCAGCTCGAAGTGGCTGACGTCTTCACGCACGTATTTTACCGCCCCTTGGGTGTTCAGCAGCGGCTGAAATTCATCTGAAAAATAGTGGCTGTTATCCGCCTGTTCCTGCAGAAGCCGTTTCACCGGCACTTCGGTGATTTTCTTGCGCAGCGGGCGGTGGACGATGGTGTCCTGCTTGATTTGACGGGTGCCGGTCATAAGCTGCTGGAAGAGCGCCTGATCCTCCTCGCTGAGCGTGGTTTTCTTTTTCATTGGTCTGTCTCATCTCTTATTTCCAATAGTGTACCTGACTAAACGCATTTTTTAACCTCAAGCGGTACGCGTCATTGCTGATTTATCGGCGTCTTCGTGGCAAACTAGCCGCCGAAAATTATGCGAGCATGCCCTGGAGGAAAGAGTGGATAAAATTTTTGTCGATGAAGCAGTAAACGAGCTGCATACCATACAGGACATGTTGCGCTGGTCGGTTAGCCGCTTCAGCGCCGCCAATATCTGGTACGGTCACGGCACCGATAACCCGTGGGATGAGGCCGTTCAGCTGGTGCTGCCGTCTCTATACCTGCCGCTGGACATTCCGGAAGACATGCGCAGCGCGCGCCTGACCTCCAGCGAAAAACACCGCATCGTTGAGCGCGTGATCCGCCGCGTGAACGAGCGCATTCCGGTCGCCTACCTGACCAACAAGGCCTGGTTCTGCGGCCACGAGTTCTACGTTGATGAACGCGTGCTGGTGCCGCGTTCGCCGATTGGTGAGCTGATCAACAACCAGTTCGACGGTTTGATTAACCATCAGCCGCAGCACATCCTCGATATGTGTACCGGCAGCGGCTGCATCGCGATTGCCTGCGCATATGCCTTCCCGGAAGCAGAGGTGGACGCGGTTGATATTTCTACAGACGCGCTGGCGGTGACCGAGCACAACATTGAAGAACATGGCCTGATCCATCACGTGACGCCGATCCGTTCCGACCTGTTCCGCGACCTGCCTACGCTGCAGTACGATCTGATCGTCACCAACCCGCCGTACGTGGATGCGGAAGACATGTCCGATCTGCCAAACGAATATCGTCACGAGCCGGAGCTGGGTCTGGCGTCGGGTTCCGACGGCCTGAAGCTCACCCGCCGTATTCTGGCCTGCGCGCCGGATTACCTGACCGACGACGGCGTTCTGATTTGTGAAGTGGGCAACAGCATGGTACATCTGATAGAGCAGTACCCGGATGTGCCGTTCACCTGGCTTGAGTTCGACAACGGCGGTGACGGCGTCTTTATGCTGACCAAAGCGCAGCTTCTCGACGCGCGCGAACACTTCAGCATCTATAAAGATTAATCCAGCGGGCTTCGGCCCGTTTCACAACGCTCAAACACAAACAACAACAGCGGAGCCGTGATGGCAGGAAACAGTATTGGACAATTATTCCGCGTGACCACCTTCGGTGAGTCGCACGGGCTGGCGCTGGGCTGCATCGTGGACGGCGTGCCGCCGGGCATCGAGCTGACCGAAGCCGATTTACAGCACGACCTTGACCGTCGTCGCCCTGGGACCTCTCGCTACACCACGCAGCGTCGCGAGCCGGACCAGGTTAAAATTCTCTCCGGCGTTTTTGAAGGCCGCACCACCGGGACCAGCATTGGTCTGCTGATTGAAAATACCGATCAGCGCTCCCAGGACTACGGCGCCATCAAAGACGTCTTCCGTCCGGGCCACGCCGACTACACCTACGAACAGAAGTACGGCTTTCGCGACTATCGCGGCGGCGGGCGTTCTTCCGCGCGTGAAACCGCAATGCGCGTGGCGGCTGGGGCGATTGCCAAGAAATACCTGCAGCAAAAATTTGGCATCGTTATTCGCGGCTGCCTGACCCAGATGGGCGACATTCCGCTGGCGATCAAAGACTGGGATCTGGTTGAACAAAACCCGTTCTTCTGCGCCGATGCCGACAAAATTGACGCGCTGGACGAGCTGATGCGCGGCCTGAAAAAAGAGGGCGACTCCATCGGTGCGAAAGTTACCGTGGTGGCCGACGGCGTCCCGGCGGGCTGGGGCGAGCCGGTATTTGACCGTCTCGACGCCGACATCGCCCACGCGCTGATGAGCATCAACGCGGTGAAGGGCGTAGAGATTGGCGACGGCTTTGACGTGGTTCAGCTTCGCGGCAGCCAGAATCGTGACGAAATCACGAAAGCGGGCTTCCAGAGCAACCATGCGGGCGGCATCCTGGGCGGGATCAGCAGCGGGCAGCAGATTATTGCCAACATCGCGCTGAAGCCAACCTCCAGCATCACCGTGCCGGGCCACACGATTAACCGCGATGGCGACGAAGTTGAGATGATCACCAAAGGACGTCACGATCCGTGCGTGGGGATCCGCGCGGTGCCGATCGCAGAAGCGATGCTGGCGATCGTGCTGATGGATCACTTCCTGCGCCAGCGCGCGCAGAATGCGGATGTGACGACCACCATTCCACGCTGGTAAACATGAAAAAAACCGCAATTGCTCTGCTGGCGCTGCTCGCCAGTGGAGCCAGTCTGGCCGCCACGCCGTGGCAAAAAATCACCCATCCGGTGGCGGGGAGCGCGCAGTCAATCGGCGCGTTCTCTAACGGCTGTATCGTCGGGGCGCAGGAGCTTCCGCTGCAGTCGGACACCTATCAGGTGATGCGCACCGACCAGCGTCGCTACTTTGGTCACCCGGACCTGGTGCTATTTATTCAGCGTCTGGGTAATCAGGTGCATAACCTGGGGCTGGGGACGATGCTGATTGGCGATATGGGTATGCCTGCCGGGGGCCGCTTCAACGGCGGGCACGCCAGCCATCAGACCGGACTGGACGTGGATATCTTCCTGCAGCTGCCGAAAGCGCGCTGGAGTTCAGCACAGCTGCTGAAGCCGCAGGCGCTGGATCTGGTCGCTCGCGACGGTAAGCGCGTGGTGCCTTCGCTCTGGACGCGGGAGGTTTCCAGCATGATCAAGCTGGCGGCAGAGGATAACGACGTCACGCGGATTTTCGTCAATCCGGCCATCAAGCAGCAGCTCTGCCTGGATGCGGGAACCGATCGCGACTGGCTGCGTAAAGTGCGCCCGTGGTTCCAGCATCGTGCACACATGCACGTCCGTCTGCGCTGTCCGGCCAACAGTCTTGAATGTGAAGATCAGCCGTTACCACCGCCTGGCGATGGCTGCGGCTATGAGCTGCAAAGCTGGTTTGAACCAGCTAAGCCTGGAACCTCTAAGCCTGAGAAGAAGACACCGCCTCCGCTGCCGCCTTCCTGCCAGGCGCTACTGGATGAGCATGTACTTTAATGGATAATTTCGTCGATCTGTTTATGGTGTCGCCGTGGATGCTGGCGGCACTGTTTTTTGTTGCTATGTTAGCCGGTTTTATCGATGCCCTGGCGGGTGGGGGCGGTTTGCTGACCGTTCCGGCACTGCTGGCGGTGGGGATGAGCCCTGCCCAGGCGCTCGCCACGAATAAACTTCAGGCCTGCGGAGGGTCGCTTTCCGCGTCGCTCTACTTCATTCGCCGCAAGGTGGTGAATCTTGCCGATCAGAAGCTGAATATTCTGATGACCTTTATCGGCTCTACCTCCGGCGCGCTGCTGGTCCAGCACGTACAGTCCGATATATTGCGCCAGATCCTGCCTATTTTGGTTATCTGTATTGGCCTCTACTTTTTGCTGATGCCGAAGCTCGGCGAAGAAGACCGCCAGCGCCGGCTGCACGGCCTGCCGTTCGCGCTGATTGCCGGTGGCTGCGTCGGTTTTTACGACGGTTTCTTTGGCCCGGGTGCGGGATCGTTTTACGCGCTGGCGTTCGTGACGCTGGCCGGGTTTAACCTCGCTAAATCCACCGCCCACGCCAAGGTGCTCAACGCCACGTCTAACGTTGGCGGCCTGCTGCTGTTTATCATTGGCGGTAAAGTCATCTGGGCCACCGGTTTTGTGATGATGGCAGGACAGTTTTTGGGCGCGCGCGCGGGCTCGCGTCTGGTATTGAGCAAGGGGCAAAAGCTGATCCGCCCGATGATTGTTATCGTCTCAGCGGTGATGAGCGCCAAACTTCTTTATGACAGCCATGGACAGGAGATCCTCACCTGGTTGGGGATGAACTAATGAACAGTACGCATAACTATGAACAGCTAATTGAGATTTTTGACGGCTGCTTTGCTGATGATTTTAATACCCGTCTGATTAAAGGCGACGACGAACCGATCTATCTTCCCGCTGATGCCGAGGTTCCGTACAACCGAATCGTCTTCGCGCACGGCTTTTACGCCAGCGGATTGCACGAGATCTCGCACTGGTGCATCGCCGGAAAAGCGCGTCGCGAGCTGGTGGACTTTGGTTACTGGTACTGCCCGGACGGGCGTGATGCCGCGACGCAGGGCCAGTTCGAAGACGTGGAGGTGAAACCCCAGGCATTCGACTGGCTGTTCTGCGTAGCGGCGGGTTATCCGTTCAACGTCAGCTGCGACAACCTTGAAGGCGACTTTGAGCCAGACCGTATCGTTTTCCAGCGCCGCGTGCACGCGCAGGTGATGGAATATCTTGAGAAGGGCATTCCGGAACGTCCGGCGCGCTTTATCAAGGCTTTGCAGAATTATTACCACACGCCGGAGATCACGGCGGAATGCTTCCCGTGGCCGGAAGATATTTAACAGAGGAAAGAAGATGATCGCAGAATTTGAATCGCGCATTCTGGCGTTAATTGATGACATGGTGGAACACGCCAGTGATGATGAGCTGTTCGCCAGCGGTTATCTGCGCGGTCACCTGACGCTCGCGGTAGCCGAGCTGGAAGCAGGTGACGATCACTCTGCCGACGCCGTGCACGCTGAAGTGACCCGCAGCCTCGAGAAAGCCATTCTGGCCGGGGAGCTCTCTCCGCGCGACCAGTCACTGGTGCTGGGCATGTGGGACACTTTGTTCCAGCAGGCTAAACGCTAAGTCATCGCTTTTCGCCCGGTGGCGCTGCGCTTAACGGGCCTACGAATATCCCCTCTCCCTGTGGGAGAGGGTTAGGGTGAGGGCGCCAGCCGCACCCTACTTAACCTTCTTCCCCTTCAGCAGTTTCCGTACCCACAATCGATTCGGGTTGAGTCCCGCGAGCGTAACCCGGTCCAGCGGAATCGGCTCGTCGCTCATCTGAGCGGCTAACACTTCCGCCAGCAGCGGTGCAGAACATAATCCGCGCGAGCCCAGCCCGCCCAGCATAAACAGCTCGGCGTAAACGGGCGCACTTGCCGCCGTTTCTTTGTTGTCTGCAAGATCGCGATAGGCTTCAAGCGTGGCTTCGTAGTCCGGCACGTTTCCCGCCATCGGCAGATGGTCGCGCGTCGCACAGCGCACGCCGCAGCGCGCCTCCCCAGCGCTGACATCCACCTCTTTTGCCCATGTTGCATCCGGGAAACAGTCAATCAGGCGCTGGCGGTTTTGCTGCTGGTCCGCGTCGCTATAGCGCATCTCCGCTTCGCCGCGGTGGTAGCTTGCGCCGATGCAGTGGTGTCCGTTAGACGGATTTTGCGGCGTCAGATAGCCGTCGTAGCAGAGCACCTGGCGCAGTTTGCCCAGCTCCGGCGCGGTAGGGACATGGCTGACCTGGCCGCCGACCGGATAAACCGGGAGTGATGCCGTCTGAATGAACTGGCTGATGCTATGCCCGTTTGCCAATACGACGCTGGCATGCCGGGACTCTCCTCCATCGGCAAATGTCAGATTCCAGCGCTCGGATCGGCTAAGGGAGTCAACCTTGCGCGAATAATGCACGACCAGACCGCGCGATTGCGCAAGGGTGAGCGCCGCAGCGGTCAGTTCAGCGGGACACAGCCAGCCGCCGAGCGGATAGTGAATACCGCCGCAGCCGGTGTCAACGCCAGCGGTTTCAGCTACCTGCCGCGCAGCCACCGCGTGGGCGATCGCCTCCGGCAGGCCCAGCGACAGCATCTGCGTAATTTTTTGCTGGCTCTTCTCATCCCAGCCGAGCTGCGTTACGCCGCACCAGTCGTGGGCGAATGTGGCCGGAAGGGCGTCATACAAACGACGGGCGAAGGTGAACGCCGCCGGGAAAAACTGGAACAGGGCCGGATCGTGCGCGCTCAGAAGGGGATAGAGCGCTCCCTGGCGGTTACCCGAGGCCCCTTTTGCCGGTGCGTCGTCTTCGCAGTAAAGCGTCACCTGCCAGCCACGATGCAGAAGCGCAAGCGAGAGCAGGGCGCTGGCAATTCCGCCGCCGATTATCGCGACCTCGCGCGACGCGCTGGCGCTGCGGGCAAACCAGGGCGTCTGAACGGGGATCGACAGCGTGTTCTCCATCACGCCTACCAGCATATCGCGCTTGCGGCCAAAACCTTTGGTCTTGCGCATGGTAAAGCCCGCCTCCTGCAGCCCGCGACGAACAAAGCCAGCAGACGTAAAGGTGGCAAGCGTCGCGCCAGGGCGTGCGAGACGCGCCATTGCCATAAACAGATGCTGGCTCCACATGTCCGGGTTTTTGGCGGGCGCGAAACCGTCCAGGAACCAGGCGTCTACCTTCTGATTCATCGAGTCGTCGAGCGTATCGGTCAGCTCGTTGATGTCGCCCAGCCATAAGTCCAGCGTGACGCGCCCGCCGTCCAGAATCAGACGATGACAGCCGCCGATAGCGGGCGGCCACTGGGCCTGGAGCTGCTCTGCCCACGGCGCCAGCTCCGGCCAGCGCTGATGCGCAAGCCGCAGGTCGTGCGCGGTCAGCGGAAACTTTTCAAAACTGACGAAATGTAATCTTTGGAGCGTAGCCTCGGGGCTCGCGGCATGAAAACGATCGAACGCCTGCCAGAGGGTCAGAAAATTTAGCCCGGTGCCAAATCCGCTCTCCGCCACCACAAACAGGCTGCGCGGATGCGCGGGAAAACGGGCGCTGAGGTGGTTTCCTTCAAGGAAAACATAACGGGTTTCTTCCAGTCCGTTATCATTAGAAAAATAGACGTCATCAAAATCTCGGGAAACAGGTGTACCCTCAGCGTTGAATTCGAGGTTGGCGGGTTGTATAGCGTTTTGTTTCACGTAAGTTACTCGTCCGACAGGCAGTGGCACGATCTTAACGATGTGAGCCCATCGGTGCAAATTTCCGCAGAAAATGGCTGATCGGACTTGTTCGGCGTACAAGTGTACGCTATTGTGCCACTCGAAACTTACTATAGTGCGACTTACAGAGGTATTGAATGAAACGTGCAGTGATTACTGGCCTGGGCATCGTTTCCAGCATCGGTAATAACCAGCAGGAAGTCCTGGCATCTCTGCGTGAAGGACGCTCCGGGATCACTTTCTCTGAAGAGTTTAAAGATTCAGGTATGCGTAGCCACGTATGGGGTAACGTCAAACTGGACACCACCGGTTTGATTGACCGCAAAGTGGTTCGTTTCATGAACGATGCCTCTATTTATGCTTATCTCTCCATGCAGGAAGCTATTGCTGACGCTGGCCTGAGCGAAGACGTTTATCAGAACAACCCACGCGTGGGTCTGATTGCCGGTTCCGGCGGTTCGTCTAAAGCACAGGTATTCGGTGCTGACGCAATGCGTAGCCCGCGTGGTCTGAAAGCGGTGGGTCCCTATGTCGTAACCAAAGCAATGGGCTCAGCGGTATCCGCGTGCCTGGCGACCCCTTTCAAAATTCACGGCGTGAACTACTCCATCAGCTCCGCGTGTGCGACTTCCGCACACTGTATCGGTAATGCGGTAGAGCAGATCCAGCTTGGCAAACAGGACATCGTGTTTGCTGGCGGCGGCGAAGAGCTGGGCTGGGAAATGGCCTGTGAGTTCGACGCGATGGGCGCGCTGTCCACCAAGTACAACGAAACGCCAGAAAAAGCCTCCCGTACGTATGATGCACACCGTGACGGTTTCATCATCGCTGGCGGCGGCGGTATGGTTGTGGTTGAAGAGCTGGAACACGCTCTGGCACGTGGTGCACACATCTATGCTGAGATCGTTGGCTACGGCGCAACGTCCGACGGTGCCGACATGGTTGCACCATCCGGCGAAGGCGCGGTGCGCTGCATGAAGATGGCGATGCACGGCGTTGACACCCCGATTGACTACCTGAACTCCCACGGTACCTCCACTCCGGTAGGCGACGTGAAGGAGCTGGGTGCCATTCGCGAAGTGTTTGGCGACAACAGCCCGGCTATCTCTGCAACCAAAGCTATGACCGGTCACTCTCTGGGTGCGGCTGGCGTGCAGGAAGCGATCTACTCTCTGCTGATGCTGGAAAATGGCTTCATTGCCCCAAGCATCAACATTGACGAGCTGGACGAGCAGGCTGCTGGCCTGAACATCGTGACCAAACCTACCGATGCGACGCTGACTACCGTTATGTCCAACAGCTTCGGTTTTGGCGGCACGAACGCCACGCTGGTCATGCGTAAGCTGAAAGCATAAGCGTTTGAATGTATAGTAGAAGGGAGCCTGAGGGCTCCCTTTTTTTATGCCTGAACCCGGAGTTATGCATGACGGCCGCTATTCCTGAAAAGAATGCCACTACTGGAAACATTCCTCTGTTCCGCATCGCTTTTGCGGTTTTCCTGACCTATATGACCGTTGGCCTGCCGCTGCCGGTGATCCCGCTGTTCGTTCACCAGGAGCTGGGCTACGGCAATACCATGGTCGGTATTGCCGTGGGCATTCAGTTTTTAGCCACGGTTTTAACCCGAGGCTATGCGGGACGTCTGGCGGATCAGCATGGTGCAAAGCGCTCGGCATTGCAGGGGATGTTTGCCTGCGGTCTGGCGGGCGGCGCCTGGCTGCTGGCCGCGCTGCTGCCGGTGGACGCCGCGTATAAATTCGCGCTGCTGGTGGTGGGGCGCTTAATCCTCGGCTTTGGTGAGAGCCAGCTGCTGACCGGCACGCTGACGTGGGGAATGGGGCTGGTTGGCCCCGCGCGTTCGGGCAAAGTGATGTCCTGGAACGGGATGGCCATCTACGGCGCGCTGGCCGCGGGTGCGCCGCTGGGTTTATTAATCCACAGCCAGTTTGGCTTTGCGGTCCTGGCCGGAACGACCATGGTGCTGCCGCTGCTGGCATGGGCGTTCAACGGTTCGGTGCGTAAAGTGCCCGCCCATAAAGGTGAGCGCCCGTCGCTCTGGAGCGTGGTGGGCCAAATCTGGCAGCCGGGACTGGGGCTGGCGCTACAGGGTGTTGGCTTCGCGGTCATTGGTACATTCGTCTCGCTGTACTTTATGAGTCGCGGCTGGGCGATGGCTGGCTTCACGCTTACCGCCTTTGGCGGCGCGTTTGTCCTGATGCGCGTGCTGTTTGGCTGGATGCCGGATCGCTTCGGTGGCGTCAAGGTGGCGGTGGCCTCGCTGGTGATTGAAACGGTTGGTCTGGTGCTGCTTTGGCAGGCCCCCACCGCCCCCGTTGCGCTGCTGGGCGCGGCGCTGACCGGCTGCGGCTGTTCGCTGATCTTCCCTGCGCTGGGCGTGGAGGTGGTTAAGCGCGTGGCTCCGCAGGTGCGCGGTACGGCGCTGGGCGGCTACGCTGCGTTTCAGGATATCTCGTACGGTGTCACCGGACCGATAGCGGGGCTGTTAGCGACGTCGTTTGGCTATCCGTCGGTATTCCTCGCAGGGGCAGTTTCAGCGGTGGTGGGGATTGTGGTGACGCTGGTGGCGTTTCGCAGGCGTTGAGCCGATGTTGCCGGGTGGCGGCTGCGCCTTACCCGGCCTACGTTCGAGCCGTCGTAGGCCTGGTAAGCGTAGCGCCACCGGGCTAAACCTCAGACAACCAGCCAGAAAATCGCCAGTGCAATCAATAGCGCCATAAACATCAACCCCGGACGCGCAGAGAGCGTTCTGAACGTCTCGACGACTGGCGCAAACAGCGGGCTGTAAATGGGCTGAATGTTTCGCGCCTCCGGCACGCCGCCTTCGCGCTCGCTGCGGCGAGTAAAGATCTGATTCAGCACATCCTGAACCTGCGCGGCGGTCAATACCGTTTGCGGCGTGGCCTGCCAGGTTTGCTGGGCATAATCCCTGATCGCTTCAAATTCGCGCGGCTCCAGCGGCTGTTTCAGCGCCGCCTGCAGCGTATGCAGAGTAGGCGCACTTTGGCCGCTGAGCGTCTGCCGCGCCTGTAGCCAGGTGACCAGATGGGTAAACTGTTTTGCTGGGATCAGCTCCCCGTCCTTCACGCCAGAAAGCTCCAGCATGGACTGCCAGATAAGCTTTGTCGGTTCGCCGGTGGCCGCAGCCAGCCTGGTGACCATCTGCTTGAGGGTGTTGTGTTCAGCAGGCAGCAGCGGGCGCTCGGTTGCAGGACGCTGCTGCGGCTGCGGGATTGACAGCTGGTTACTCTGCAGCAGCGTCAGTACGGTTTTGAGCTGATCCGGCGTCAGCTGGCTGAGAGCGGTCTGACCGTACTGCTGACGAATAAAATCGCTCACCGCCTGGCGGTTGTTCCCCTGGCCCAGCAGCTCGGTCAGCTGCGAGACGATCTGGCGGGTGGCATGGTTCTGCTGAGCGGCGGTAAGGCGCTGATTCAGGTTTTGCTCGGCGGCAGGAAAATGGCGCGACTGAAGCGGTGCATCATTCCTTACGCCCAGATCGTGCTTTACGCCGGCCCAGACCTCTGCGCTTTGCTGTGAGGTCAGCGCGATCAGGCGCGTGATCAGTCGCTCCAGCACGGTGCGCTGTTGCGTGGAAAGCGGCTGTTCACCGGCGACAGTGTGCGTTGCCGGGCCATCACCCGGAGGGCGCGGCGGCATACCTGAAATGGGCTGCATCGTCAAAAATCCTTAAAGTCAAAACTCGGCCTGCATATATGCCTGGCGGCCAGATTATGGCACACTTGCGCGGTTAACTTCCTCTCAAACAGGTACTCAGACGTGAAAATCCTCGTTGATGAAAATATGCCTTACGCTCGCGAGCTGTTTAGCCGCCTTGGCGACGTTAAGGCTGTCCCGGGTCGCCCAATTCCGGTGAATGAACTGGATGACGCGGATGCGCTGATGGTACGTTCGGTGACCAAAGTAAATGAGGCGTTGCTTTCCGGCAAAGGGATTCAGTTTGTTGGAACCGCAACGGCAGGGACCGATCATGTGGATGACAAATGGCTGAAGCAGGCGGGGATTGCCTTTTCCGCCGCGCCCGGCTGTAATGCGATTGCCGTCGTGGAATATGTGTTTTCTTCTCTACTGATGCTGGCCGAGCGCGACGGTTTTGCGCTCAAAGACCGTACGGTGGGGATTGTCGGCGTGGGCAACGTGGGGGGGCGCCTGCAAAAACGTCTTGAGGCGTTAGGCATTCGCACGCTGCTGTGCGATCCGCCGCGCAAGGATAATGGCGATGAGGGGGATTTCCGCTCGCTGGATGAGCTGGTTGAACAGTGTGACGTCATCACCTTCCACACGCCGCTGTTTAAAGACGGTCCGTATAAGTCTCTTCATCTGGCTGATGAAACGCTGATCCGCCGCCTGAAGGCTGGCACTATTCTGATAAATGCCTGCCGTGGTCCGGTCGTGGATAACGCCGCGCTGCTGACATGTCTGAACGAAGGACAAGACCTCAGCGTGGTGCTGGACGTCTGGGAACCCGAGCCGGATCTCAACGTTGAGCTATTAAATAAAGTGGACGTGGGAACCGCGCATATCGCCGGTTACACGCTTGAAGGTAAAGCGCGCGGCACGACGCAGGTGTTTGAGGCCTACAGCGCCTTTATAGGCCACCCACAGCAGGTGGCGCTGGATACCTTACTGCCCGCGCCGGAGTTTGGTCGTATTACCCTCCACGGCCCGCTTGATGAGGCCACGCTGAAAAGGCTGGTGCATTTGGTGTATGATGTGCGCCGCGATGACGCGCTGCTGCGTAAAGTGGCGGGTATTCCGGGTGAGTTTGATAAGCTGCGCAAGAACTACGTTGAGCGCCGCGAGTGGTCTTCCCTGTACGTTATTTGTGACGACGCAACGGCGGCGACGCTGCTGCAGAAGCTGGGATTTAACGCCGTTCACCACCCGGCACGTTAATGTCTTCTTAATGCTCCCTGCCGGATACTCTGGCAGGGACGCTTTTTTATTTCTGGAGTAAACCACCATGTCTGAAGGCTGGAACATTGCCATTTTGGGCGCCACTGGCGCCGTGGGTGAAGCCCTGCTTGAAACTCTTGCTGAGCGTCAGTTCCCGGTGGGAGAAATTTATGCGCTGGCACGTACCGACAGCGCGGGCGAGCATCTGCGCTTTAGCGGTAAATCCGTCATGGTTCAGGATGCCGCAGAATTCGACTGGACGCAGGCGCAGCTGGCGTTCTTCGCTGCGGGCGTTGAGGCTAGCGCATCCTATATTGAAGACGCGACGAATTCGGGCTGTCTTGTGATCGATCTCAGCGGTCTGTTCGCGATGGAACCCGACGTGCCGCTGGTGGTGCCGGACGTGAACCCGTTTGTGCTGGCTGACTACCGTAACCGCAACGTGATTGCGGTACCGAATAGCCTGACCAGCCAGCTGCTGACCGCGCTTAAGCCGCTGATCGATGACGGCGGCCTGTCGCGTATCACCGTGACCAGCCTGCTGTCCGCTTCAGCCAATGGTAAAAAAGCCGTCGATGCGCTGGCAGGGCAGAGTGCGAAACTGCTTAACGGCATCCCGATTGACGAAGATGATTTCTTTGGCCGTCAGCTGGCGTTCAACATGCTCCCACTGCTGCCCGATCGCGAAGGTTCCGTGCGCGAAGAGCGCCGTATCGTCGATGAAGTCCGCAAAATTCTGCAGGACGAAGGCCTGATGATCTCCGCCAACGTTGTGCAGTCGCCCGTTTTCTACGGCCACGCGCAGATGGTGGGCTTTGAAGCGCTGCGCCCGCTGGCTGCAGAAGAGGCGCGCGATGCGTTTAGCCGCGGCGAAGACATTGTGCTTTCCGAGGAGAGCGAATTTCCGACGCAGGTGGGCGATGCCACCGGTAGCGCACATCTTTCCGTGGGCTGCGTGCGCAACGATTACGGCATGCCGGAGCAGGTGCAGTTCTGGTCCGTGGCCGATAACGTTCGCTTTGGCGGCGCGCTGATGGCGGTCAAAATCGCCGAGAAGCTGGTCCAGGAGTATCTGTACTGATGTCAGAAGTGGAACAAAAGCCGGTCCATAGAATTGCCCTCGGTATTGAGTACGACGGCAGTAAATACTATGGCTGGCAGCGTCAGAATGAGGTGCGCAGCGTTCAGGAAAAGCTGGAGAAAGCGCTCTCTCAGGTGGCGAACGAGCCGATTAACGTCCTGTGCGCGGGCCGTACGGACGCGGGCGTCCACGGTACAGGGCAGGTGGTGCATTTTGAAACCACCGCCGTGCGGAAGGACGCCGCCTGGACGCTGGGTGTAAATGCGAATTTACCTGGTGACATTGCCGTGCGTTGGGTAAAAGCTGTGCCGGATGAATTTCATGCGCGCTTCAGCGCCACCGCGCGCCGCTACCGCTATGTCATCTACAACCAGCGTCTGCGCCCGGCGGTGCTAAGCCAGGGCGTGACCCACTTTTATGAACCGCTCGATGCAGAACGTATGCAGCGCGCGGCGCAGTGTCTGATTGGAGAAAATGACTTTACGTCGTTTCGTGCGGTGCAGTGTCAGTCCCGCACGCCGTGGCGTAACGTCATGCACATTAACGTCAGTCGTTATGGCGCGTATGTGGTGGTGGATATCAAAGCCAATGCCTTTGTACATCATATGGTGCGGAATATTGTTGGCAGCCTGATGGAAGTAGGTGCCGGACACCAGCCGGAGAGCTGGATTGCAGAACTGCTGGCAGCGAAGGACAGAACGCTTGCGGCAGCAACGGCGAAAGCGGAAGGGCTGTATCTGGTCTCGGTGGATTATCCGGACCGGTTTGACCTGCCAAAACCGCCAATGGGCCCGCTGTTTTTAGCGGACTAAACAAAGGTGCAATTAAGGCTTAGACAATATGGATGTAATACGTTTTCTGATTGATTTCATTCTGCATATTGATGTTCACCTGGCGGAGCTGGTCGCGCAGTACGGCGTCTGGGTGTATGCCATTCTTTTCCTGATCCTGTTCTGCGAAACGGGTCTGGTCGTGACGCCGTTCCTGCCGGGCGATTCCCTGCTGTTTGTGGCCGGGGCGCTATCCGCATTACCCACTAACGATCTGAACGTGCACTTAATGGTGGTGCTGATGATTATCGCGGCGATTATCGGCGATGCGGTCAACTACACGATTGGGCGCGTGTTTGGAGAACGGTTATTCAGCAATCCGGACTCGAAAATTTTCCGCCGCAGCTATTTAGATAAAACGCATGCGTTCTATGAGCGCCATGGCGGTAAAACGATTATCCTTGCGCGCTTCGTACCTATTGTGCGCACATTTGCACCGTTTGTGGCGGGAATGGGGCATATGTCCTATCGTCATTTTGCGATGTATAACGTTGCTGGCGCACTGCTGTGGGTTCTTCTCTTTACCTACGCAGGCTACCTGTTTGGCGATCTCCCTGTGGTTCAGGAAAACCTTAAGTTACTGATTGTAGCTATTATTGTGCTTTCCGTATTGCCTGGAGTGATTGAAATTATTCGTCATAAACGGGCAGCAGCAAAACAGGCGAAGTAAATTTGCACCTGCGGTTCGACCACTTTTTTATCCAAAGTTTCGGGCTGTTATGTTTTAATGTGCAACATTCATGGTCTGTTGGAGGCAAAAATGGCATTATTCGCCTCTTACAGCAAAACTGGCATACGACCAGGTTCAGGCAGAAAGGTTATCAATGAGCTGGATTGAACGAATTAAAAGCAACATTACCCCGACTCGTAAAGCGAGCATTCCTGAAGGGGTATGGACGAAGTGTGATAGCTGCGGCCAGGTTCTGTATCGTGCAGAGCTGGAGCGCAATCTTGAGGTGTGTCCAAAATGCGACCACCACATGCGTATGTCGGCGCGCAACCGCCTGCATAGCCTGCTGGACGAAGGTTCTCTGGTAGAGCTGGGCAGCGAACTTGAGCCAAAAGACGTGCTGAAGTTCCGCGATTCCAAAAAATACAAAGATCGCCTGGCCTCTGCACAGAAAGAGACCGGCGAGAAAGACGCGCTGATCGTCATGAAGGGCACCCTTCACGAGATGCCAGTTGTCGCTGCAGCCTTCGAGTTCGCTTTCATGGGCGGCTCAATGGGCTCTGTGGTTGGCGCGCGCTTCGTGCGTGCCGTTGAGCAGGCGCTGGAAGACAACTGTCCGCTGATCTGCTTCTCCGCCTCCGGCGGCGCGCGTATGCAGGAAGCGCTGATGTCTCTGATGCAGATGGCGAAAACCTCTGCTGCGCTGGCGAAAATGCAGGAACGCGGTCTGCCGTACATTTCCGTGCTGACCGACCCAACCATGGGCGGCGTTTCCGCGAGCTTCGCGATGTTGGGCGATCTGAACATCGCCGAGCCGAAAGCGCTGATTGGCTTTGCCGGCCCGCGCGTTATCGAACAAACCGTACGTGAAAAACTGCCGCCGGGCTTCCAGCGCAGTGAGTTCCTCATCGAGAAAGGCGCTATCGACATGATCGTTCGCCGCCCGGAAATGCGCCTGAAACTGGCAAGCATCCTGGCGAAGCTGATGAATCTGCCGGCGCCGAACCCGGATGAGCCGCGCGAAGGCGTGGTCGTACCGGATCAGGAACCCGAGGCCTGATAACTGAAAAGGGCAGGGCCGGTTGGCGCTGCCCTTTTGCTTTCTAAATCGTTAATGACAACCGGGCATCATGGAAAATAAAAGCATTCCTCAAGCCACGTCGCCCCTGGCCGCGTGGCTTTCTTATCTGGAAAACCTGCACAGTAAAACCATCGATATGGGGCTTGAGCGCGTAAGCCAGGTTGCCGCGCGTCTCGACGTTTTGAAGCCCGCACCCTTTGTGTTTACCGTCGCCGGAACCAACGGTAAAGGCACCACCTGCCGCACGCTGGAATCGGTCCTGATGGCCGCAGGCTACAAGGTTGGCGTATACAGCTCGCCGCATCTGGTGCGCTACACCGAGCGCGTACGCGTTCAGAATGCCGAGCTGGCGGAGTCTGCCCACACGGCGTCGTTTGCCGCTATTGAGGCCGCGCGCGGTGAAACCTCATTAACCTATTTTGAATACGGCACCCTGTCGGCGCTGTGGCTGTTTAAACAGGCGCAGCTGGACGTGGTGATCCTGGAGGTCGGCCTGGGCGGGCGTCTTGATGCCACCAACATGGTGGACGCCGATGTCGCCGTCGTCACCAGCATCGCGCTGGATCATACCGACTGGCTGGGGCCGGATCGCGAAAGCATTGGCCGCGAGAAGGCCGGTATTTTCCGGGGGAATAGGCCAGCCGTGGTCGGCGAGCCGGATATGCCGCACACCATTGCGGACGTGGCGAAAGAGAAGGGCGCGCTGCTGCTGCGTCGCGGCGCGGACTGGCAGTATGAGGTTCAGGGCAACGCCTGGCGTTTCAGCGATGCTCACGGCGTGCTGGACAACCTGCCGCTGCCGCAGGTGCCACAGCCTAACGCGGCGACAGCGCTGGCGGCACTGCGCGCCAGCGGATTAACGGTAAGCGAGCAGGCGATCCGCGACGGTATTCAGAACGCGATCCTGCCGGGGCGTTTTCAGATTGTCAGCGAGTCACCGCGCCTGATTCTGGACGTGGCGCACAACCCGCACGCGGCGGCGTATCTCGCAGGACGTCTCAAATCGTTACCAAAAACCGGGCGCGTTCTGGCGGTTATCGGTATGCTTCACGATAAAGATATTGGCGGCACGCTGGCCTGCATGGAGAGTGTGGTCGATAGCTGGTATTGTGCTCCTCTGGAAGGGCCGCGCGGCGCCACTGCTGAACAGCTGATGGAACATCTTGGCAAGGGCAAAATTTACGATAGCGTGGTTCAGGCCTGGCACGCCGCGATGGCGGATGCTAAACCAGAAGATACCGTGCTGGTGTGTGGGTCATTCCACACGGTGGCACATGTCATGGAAGTGATGGACGCGGGGAGAACCGGTGGCGAGTAAGTTTCAGAACCGTTTAACAGGAACCATTGTGCTGGTCGCGCTGGGGGTGATTATTCTCCCGGGTCTGCTCGACGGGCAGAAGAAGCATTACCAGGATGAGTTTGCCGCGATTCCGCTGGTACCGAAACCGGGCGATCGCGACGAGCCGGATATGCTGCCCGCTGCGACGCAGGCGCTTCCTGCACAGCCGCCAGAAGGTGCGGCGGAAGAGGTGCGTGCGGGTGATGCCGCTGCGCCGTCGCTCGATCCGTCGCGTCTTGCGGCGAATAACAATATCGAGATCGATCCGATACCGGTAGAACAGCCGAAGTCTGTTGAAAAACCGAAGCCTGTAGAGAAGCCGCAGCCTAAACCGCAGCGGGATAAAGCGGCCGAACAGCTTGCTGCCGCCTCAGAAGCGCCGCCGACGAAACAAGACGCGGCACCGACCGGAAAAGCCTACGTTGTACAGCTTGGCGCGCTGAAAAATGCCGATAAAGTTAACGAGGTGGTGAGTAAACTGCGCGGCGCGGGATATCGTGTCTACACTTCACCTTCCACGCCAGTGCAGGGTAAAATTACCCGCATCCTCGTGGGCCCTGACGCCTCGAAAGACAAGCTGAAGGGATCGCTTGGCGAGCTGAAGCAGATCTCCGGGCTGAGCGGTGTGGTGATGAACTACAGCGCGAACTGATAAGATCTACCCCTCACCCTAACCCTCTCCCCAAAGGGGCGAGGGGATGGTTTGCTCCCTCTCCCTTGAGGGAGAGGGCCGGGGTGAGGGGGAGCAGACGTTCAAAGAGACGTCAAAAGGACGGGGCGTTGAGCATTTTTTCAGCGCCTTTTTTATTTACGCGCGGGAAGGAAATCCCTACGCAAACGTTTTCTTTTTCTGTTAGAATTCGCCCCGAACTGGATGACAGGGCGTTTAATCGTGGGACACATATGGTCTGGATTGATTACGCCATCATTGCGGTGATTGGTTTTTCCTGTCTGGTTAGCCTGATCCGTGGCTTTGTTCGTGAAGCGTTATCGCTGGTAACCTGGGGTTGTGCTTTCTTTGTTGCCAGTCATTACTACACTTACCTGTCTGTCTGGTTCACGGGCTTTGAAGATGAACTGGTCCGAAACGGAATCGCCATCGCGGTGCTGTTTATCGCGACGCTGATAGTCGGCGCTATCGTGAATTACGTGATAGGTCAGCTGGTCGAGAAAACCGGTCTGTCAGGGACGGACAGGGTGCTCGGGATCTGTTTCGGCGCGCTGCGAGGCGTGCTGATTGTGGCCGCGATACTGTTCTTCCTGGATACCTTTACCGGGTTCTCAAAAAGCGAAGACTGGCAGAAATCGCAGCTCATTCCAGAGTTCAGCTTCATCATCAGATGGTTCTTTGACTATCTGCAAAGCTCGTCGAGTTTCTTGCCCAGGGCATAAACCCTGAGATGTGGCTTAACGAGGAAAAGACGAATGTGCGGTATTGTCGGTATCGCCGGTTTCATGCCGGTTAACCAGTCTATTTATGACGCATTATCGGTGCTTCAGCACCGTGGACAGGACGCTGCGGGCATCATCACCATTGATGCACACAACTGCTTCCGTTTACGTAAAGCAAACGGCCTGGTAAACGATGTGTTTGAAGCCCGCCATATGCAGCGCCTGCAGGGTAATATGGGGATTGGTCACGTTCGTTATCCTACTGCTGGCAGCTCCAGCGCCTCTGAGGCTCAGCCTTTCTACGTCAACTCTCCTTACGGCATCACGCTTGCCCACAATGGCAACCTGACTAACGCCCACGAGCTGCGTAAAAAGCTGTTTGAAGAGAAACGTCGCCACATAAACACCACCTCTGATTCAGAAATCCTGCTCAATATTTTTGCCAGCGAGCTGGATAACTTCCGTCACTACCCGCTGGAAGCTGATAACATTTTTGCTGCCGTTGCCGCGACCAACCGCCTGATCCGCGGCGCGTACGCCTGCGTGGCAATGATTATCGGCCACGGCATGGTCGCCTTCCGCGATCCGAACGGCATCCGTCCCCTGGTGCTCGGCAAGCGTGACCTGGGCGATGGCCGTACCGAGTACATGGTCGCCTCCGAAAGCGTGGCGCTGGATACCCTGGGCTTTGAGTTCCTGCGCGACGTCGCGCCGGGCGAAGCGGTCTACATCACCGAGAAGGGTCAGCTGTTCACCCGCCAGTGTGCAGACAACCCGGTCAGCAACCCGTGCCTGTTCGAATACGTTTATTTTGCCCGTCCGGACTCCTTCATCGACAAGATTTCCGTGTACAGCGCGCGCGTGAACATGGGCACGAAGCTGGGCGAGAAGATTGCCCGCGAGTGGGACGATCTGGATATCGACGTTGTCATCCCGATCCCGGAAACGTCCTGCGATATCGCGCTGGAAATCGCCCGTATTCTGGATAAGCCATACCGTCAGGGCTTCGTGAAGAACCGCTACGTTGGCCGCACCTTTATCATGCCGGGCCAGCAGCTGCGCCGTAAGTCCGTCCGCCGCAAGCTGAACGCCAACCGCGCGGAGTTCCGCGATAAGAACGTCCTGCTGGTGGATGACTCCATCGTGCGCGGTACCACCTCTGAGCAAATTATCGAGATGGCGCGCGAAGCCGGTGCGAAGAAAGTGTACCTGGCCTCAGCGGCACCTGAAATCCGCTTCCCTAACGTGTACGGCATCGACATGCCAACCGCGACGGAGCTGATTGCTCACGGGCGTGAAGTGGACGAAATTCGCCAGATCATCGGCGCTGACGGCCTGATTTTCCAGGATCTGAACGATCTGATCGACGCGGTACGCGCCGAGAACCCGGACATTCAGCAGTTCGAATGCTCGGTGTTTAACGGCGTGTATGTGACGAAAGACGTTGACCAGCAGTATCTCGACTACCTTGATTCGCTGCGCAACGACGATGCGAAAGCCGTCCAGCTGCAGAACGATCTGGAAAGCTTAGAGATGCATAACGAAGGTTGATGCTCCTGCAGGTGAGGGCAGCCGCCCTCACTTGCAACTCCGCACAAAATCCTGCACAGTCAGCCCTGAAATCAGCCAGGGCGAATATCATGAAACGACTTATTGTTGGGCTTAGCGGTGCCAGCGGCGCCATTTACGGCGTACGCCTGTTGCAGGTGCTGCGTGACGTATCGGAAGTAGAAACCCATCTGGTGATGAGCCAGGCAGCGCGTCAGACTCTCTCGCTTGAAACCGATTTCTCCCTGCGTGACGTTCAGTCCCTGGCGGATGTGGTGCACGATGCCCGTGATATCGCGGCCAGCATCTCCTCGGGCTCGTTCAAAACGGCCGGCATGGCGATCCTGCCCTGCTCAATCAAAACCCTCTCCGGCATTGTGAACAGCTATACCGACACGCTGGTGACGCGTGCGGCAGACGTGGTGCTGAAGGAGCGCCGTCCGCTGGTACTGTGCGTGCGGGAAACGCCGCTGCACCTGGGTCATTTACGTCTGATGGCGCAGGCCGCCGAGCTGGGCGCCGTGATAATGCCGCCTGTTCCGGCGTTTTACCATCGCCCGCAGACGCTGGATGATTTGATTAATCAGACGGTTAACCGCGTGCTGGATCAGTTTGATATTGACCTGCCTGAAGATCTCTTTACCCGCTGGCAGGGAGCATGAGGTTTTGCACTTCCTGAGTGCATGAAAAGGCAGCTTGCCCTGTTTCAGGGCAAAACTGCAACCGCGATCATATCCTCGACATTTAATTCGTTTTTTCCGTTTTTCTCTCTCCGGTTCGTTCGGCAGACCTGCTATCTTTCCTCATTAAGGCAATATCGCAACGTTTTATTAACATATTTAACGTCGAATTTTTGACCAGACGGCAATGTGGCATAAGACCTGCAAGAGAAGCCTGCAACACAACACACAACGCAAACCATAATAAAATCACGGTACTTGAGGGTAAATGTATGAAGAAGACGGTTCTGGCTCTGTCTTTACTCGTGGGGTTAAGCGCAGCCGCAGGCAGCTACGCGGCGCTGCCGCAGACGGTACGCATCGGTACTGACGCAACCTATGCGCCATTCTCTTCGAAGGATGCGAAAGGCGATTTCGTTGGGTTTGATATCGATTTGGGGAATGAGATGTGCAAGCGCATGGAGGTGAAATGCACATGGGTGGGCAGCGACTTCGACGCGCTGATCCCGTCGCTGAAGGCCAAGAAAATCGACGCCATTATCTCCTCGCTTTCCATTACTGAAAAACGCCAGCAGGAGATCGCCTTCTCTGAAAAGCTTTACGCAGCGGATTCCCGTCTGATTGCCGCCAAAGGCTCTCCGATTCAGCCGACCATCGACTCGCTGAAAGGCAAGCATGTGGGCGTGCTGCAGGGGTCTACTCAGGAAGGCTTTGCAAACGCCAACTGGCGTGAGAAGGGCGTGGACGTTGTGGCTTACCAGAACCAGGATCTGATTTACTCCGATCTGGCTGCGGGCCGTCTGGATGCCGCATTCCAGGATGAAGTCGCCGCGAGCGAAGGCTTTCTGAAACAGCCCGCGGGTAAAGAGTACGCCTTTGCTGGCCCGTCCGTGAAGGATAAAAAATACTTCGGGGATGGCACCGGCATCGGCCTGCGTAAGGACGATACCGAGCTGAAAGCCGCCTTCGATAAAGCTTTCACCGAGCTGCGTAAAGACGGTACCTACGACAAACTGGCGAAGAAATACTTCGACTTCAACGTCTACGGTGATTGAGGTATAGCGGCGATGCACTTAATCGGTGCGTCAGTGGCGTGAATGACCCAATATGGTGCAGATTATGCACCGTATTGGGACGCCGTGTGCATACTTAAGCATTTATAATGCAAAAATTCCCGTCCGAAAGGCATTATTCTTTGCCTGACAATGGGGATTAATGGCACATTAGCAGCACCCCGTCGTCGTAAAAACCTGAATCAAGACAGTTTGTTGAGGACAGATATGAAAAAACTAGCATTGTCACTTTCTCTGGTACTGGCACTTTCCAGCGCCACCGCGGCGTTCGCAGCTATTCCGCAAAAAATTCGTATTGGTACCGATCCTACCTATGCCCCGTTCGAATCGAAGAATGCGAAGGGTGAACTGGTTGGTTTTGACATCGATCTGGCTAACGAGCTATGCAAACGCATCAAAGCGCAATGTACCTATGTTGAGAACCCGCTGGATGCGCTGATCCCGTCTCTGAAAGCGAAAAAAATCGACGTGATCATGTCCTCTCTCTCCATCACTGAAAAACGCCAGCAGGAGATTGCCTTCACCGACAAACTGTACGCGGCAGATTCCCGTCTGGTGGTGGCTAATTCCTCTGACATTCAGCCGACCCTTGAATCCCTGAAGGGCAAACGCGTGGGCGTGCTGCAGGGCACCACTCAGGAAACCTACGGTAACGAGCACTGGGCACCGAAGGGGATTGAAATCGTCTCCTATCAGGGCCAGGAAAACATCTACGCTGACCTGACGGCGGGCCGTATTGATGCCGCTTTCCAGGATGAGGTCGCGGCGAGCGAAGGCTTCCTCAAACAGCCAGTAGGTAAAGACTATAAGTTCGGCGGCCCGTCCATTAAGGACGAGAAGCTCTTTGGCGTCGGGACCGGTATGGGCCTGCGCAAAGAAGACAACGAACTGCGCGAAGCGCTGAACAAAGCCTTCGCCGAAATGCGTGCAGACGGCACCTACGACAAGCTGGCGAAAAAATACTTCGATTTTAATGTTTACGGCGGCTAATCGCCCCGGCAAATAACGTGCGGCCCCTCCCCCGGCGGGAGGGGAATAGACACGGTTTCACCACTCACGACACGACAGGGCACGCGGTATGCTGTACGGATTTTCGGGCGTTATTTTACAAGGCGCGCTTGTCACCCTTGAGTTGGCTATCAGCTCCGTTGTACTGGCGGTGCTGATCGGTCTGGCGGGCGCAGGCGCGAAGCTGTCGGCAAACAAGCCGCTGGCGCTGATTTTTGAAGGTTACACTACGCTTATCCGCGGTGTTCCTGACCTGGTGCTGATGCTGCTGATTTTTTACGGCCTGCAGATTGCGCTCAACAGCGTGACGGATGCCGTCGGTATGGATCAAATTGATATCGATCCGATGGTGGCCGGTATTATTACCCTCGGTTTTATCTACGGTGCGTACTTCACTGAAACCTTCCGCGGCGCCTATATGGCGGTGCCGAGAGGGCATATTGAAGCGGCAACCGCGTTCGGTTTTACCTCCTCACAAACGTTTCGCCGGATCATGTTCCCGGCCATGATGCGCTATGCGCTTCCGGGCATCGGCAACAACTGGCAGGTTATCCTCAAGGCAACGGCGCTGGTCTCTTTGCTCGGTCTGGAAGACGTCGTGAAGGCGACGCAGCTGGCGGGGAAAAGTACCTGGGAACCGTTCTATTTTGCGGTAGTCTGCGGCGTGATTTATCTGGTCTTTACGACCGTCTCCAATGGCGTGCTGCTTCTTCTCGAACGTCGCTACTCCGTGGGTGTGAAGAGGGCTGACCTGTGATTGAGATTATTCAGGAATACTGGAAATCGCTGCTGTGGACCGACGGCTACCGCTTCACCGGCGTGGCCATTACGCTGTGGCTGCTGATTTCTTCCGTGGTGATGGGCGGCATTCTGGCTGTGTTTCTCGCCATCGGCCGCGTGTCAAACAACAAGTTTATCCAGTTCCCGATCTGGCTGTTCACCTACGTGTTCCGCGGTACGCCGCTGTATGTGCAGCTGCTGGTATTTTATTCGGGGATGTACACGCTGGAGATCGTGAAAGGCACCGAGATGCTGAACGCCTTCTTCCGCAGCGGCCTGAACTGTACGGTGCTAGCGTTGACGCTCAACACCTGCGCCTACACCACCGAGATTTTTGCAGGCGCTATCCGCTCCGTGCCTTACGGTGAGATCGAGGCCGCGCGCGCGTACGGTTTTTCATCGGTGAAGCTTTATCGCTGCATTATCCTGCCGTCGGCGCTGCGCATCGCGCTGCCTGCGTACAGTAACGAAGTGATTCTGATGCTGCACTCCACCGCGCTGGCCTTTACGGCGACGGTGCCGGACCTGCTCAAAATCGCGCGCGATATCAACTCCGCGACCTACCAGCCGTTCACCGCGTTTGGCATTGCGGCGGTGCTCTATTTGATTATTTCCTACGTCCTGATTAGCCTGTTCCGCAGGGCTGAAAAACGCTGGTTGCAGCATATAAAACCTTCGACGCACTGAGAAAGATGATGGCTGAGAACAAATTAAACGTTATTGATCTGCACAAACGCTACGGCGAACATGAAGTGCTGAAAGGGGTGTCGCTGCAGGCGAATGCGGGCGACGTAATCAGTATTATCGGCTCATCCGGCTCGGGTAAAAGTACCTTCCTGCGCTGCATTAACTTCCTTGAAAAACCGAGCGAAGGCTCGATTGTGGTGAGCGGGCAGAACATCAACCTGGTCCGTGACAAAGACGGCCAGCTGAAGGTGGCGGATAAAAATCAGCTGCGCCTGCTGCGCACGCGCCTGACGATGGTCTTCCAGCACTTTAACCTCTGGAGCCACATGACGGTGCTGGAGAACGTGATGGAAGCGCCGATTCAGGTGCTGGGCCTGAGCAAGCAGGAAGCCCGCGAGCGCGCGGTGAAATACCTTGCGAAAGTGGGTATCGACGAGCGCCAGCAGATGAAGTACCCGGTGCATCTTTCAGGCGGGCAGCAGCAGCGTGTTTCTATCGCCCGCGCGCTGGCTATGGAGCCGGAAGTGCTGCTGTTCGACGAACCGACGTCTGCGCTCGACCCGGAACTCGTGGGCGAAGTGCTGCGCATCATGCAGAAGCTGGCCGAAGAGGGCAAAACGATGGTGGTGGTGACGCACGAGATGGGCTTCGCCCGTAACGTCTCGAATCACGTTATCTTCCTGCATCAGGGGAAAATTGAAGAGCAGGGGCATCCTGACGAGGTGCTGGCGAACCCGCAAAGCCCGCGCCTGCAGCAGTTCCTGAAGGGATCGTTGAAGTAGGTTTTGCCTTTCGCCCTCTCCCTGTGGCGCTGCGCTTACCGGGCCTACGGGCTGGGTGTTCTCCCTCTCCCTGTGGGAGAGGGTTGGGGTGAGGGCATCAGGACGCAGTGTCGCCCAATCGCCCGGTGGCGCTGCGCTTAGAGGGCCTACGGGCTGGGTGTTCTCCCTCTCCCTGTGGGAGAGGGCTGGGGTGAGGGCATCAGGCCGCAGTGGAGCCCAATCTCCCTGTGGCGCTGCGCTTACCGGGCCTACAAACTCCGTTACCGTCCGGCACATTCCAGCCGATACGCCCAGTCGTCATAGCGCATGCCGTCAATTTCATACGCCTTTTCCAGCACCTGCGTACGCACAAACCCCGCTTTCTCCAGCACGCGCACCGACCCGCCGTTGTCCGCTAGCACGTATGCGTTAATCGCCTTTACGCCCGTCTGGCTGAACGCATATTCACATACCGCCTGCAGCGCCTCGCTGGCGATGCCTTTACCCTGCGCGGCGGGCACGACCGTATAGCCGATATCGGCCTCTTCACGATTCTCGGGGCTGATTTGCAGGCCAATATCGCCCAGCGGGGTTTCGTCGTCCTGAAAGCGGATCACGAATACATGCTCCGCCATCAGGCGTGCGGCAAAGACGCGTCGGGTCTCTTTTTCCGGGGCGATGGCGGCCATATAGCGCATGACGTCGCGATCTTCACGCAGTGAGCGAAAGAACGCCCAGTCAGAGGGTTCGAAAGGGGTGAGGTGAAGCCGGGAGGTTGTGATAGTTGCCATGGTTACGCCATATCATCAAAACATGGCGTAAGACTGTAACATATTCACCGCACCACATCCCCCAGCGCCTCTTCAAGATCGTACCAGCGGAACGCAAAACCGGATGCTTCTAACCTTTTCGGCAGCGCGCGCTGTCCGCCCAGCACCAGGACCGACGATTCCCCCATCAACAGCCGGATCGCCGTGGCAGGCACGCGCAGAACCGCCGGACGATGGAGGGCATGTCCCAGCGCATGGGCGAACTGCTCGTTACGCACCGGGTACGGCGACACCATATTAAACGGCCCGCGTAGATCGTTATCCAGCAGCCAGAGAATACCGTTCACCATATCGTCGATGTGGATCCACGCCAGGTACTGACGCCCGTTGCCGATAGGCCCGCCGAGCCCCAGCCTGAAGGGCGGGAGCATTTTGCCGAGAATGCCGCCTTTTGGCGCAAGCACCACGCCGGTACGCAGCAGGCAGACGCGGGTATTATCGCTCTGCGCGGCGCTGGCGATACGCTCCCACTGGGCGCAAAGCTTATGGGTAAATTCGTTATGCGGCGGCTCCTCTTCGGTCACCACCACTTCACCGAGATCGCCGTAGTAGCCCGTCGCTGAGCCAGAAATCAGCACCGACGGCGGCGTCTGGCTGTTGCGAATCAGCTCGACCAGCTTCTCGGTGATGTTCCAGCGGCTGCTGCACAGCCGCTGCTTTTGCTCTTCGGTCCAGCGCTTGTCGGCGATGGGTTCACCCGCGAGGTTAATCACGGCGTCGAAGCCGTCCAGATTCTGTTTTTCCGCCAGCCCTTTCCAGATGTCGATACCCGCTCCCAGCACCTGACGCGCTTTCTCAGGACTGCGGGTGACGACGGTGACGTCATGATGCAGCGCCTCCAGGCGGGGAACGAGGTGGCGACCAATCAGGCCCGTACCGCCGGTCAACAGAATCTTCATACAACCTCCAGGTTTATGCCTGGCGCTGCCAGCTTAGCGTCATGGAGACGGAGTCGGCGTAGCGCAGGGCGTGAAGTTTATCGATCTCTACTTCAGCATAAGTGACCCAGTGATGTTCGCGTGCGATATCGAGCACATCCTGAGTTAATTTTTCCAGCAGGAAGAAACGGTTGTTTTCAACGTACTGGATGATGCTTTTGGTAATGGTGCGGTAATTCAGCGCGTCATTGATGTCTTCACTGGCGCGCGCCTTGTCTGCCGGGTAGTGAATCACCACGTTCACAACGATATCCTGACGGTTGGCGATCTCTTCTTCTTTGATACCAATGAACGTGCGTAAGCGTAAATTTTTTATACGAATAATAGCGTCGTGCTGCGACATTGCAGGTCTTCTCCGTGTCAGTATTACCTCCTCATCATACATGAGAGCACGACCTGCGCCCAATCGGGCGCGGGCTCAAATCTGCTGGATTTTTTGCAGGGCGCGCTCGGTGGCTGGCCGGGTGCGAATCCGCTCAAACCAGTTATTTACGGCAGGGTAAGAGGCCAAATCAATACGGTGACGCTCATGGGTATTCACCCACGGCCAGCAGGCGATATCGGCAATGCTGTAGTGATCGCCCCCGAGCCAGGGCGTTTTTTCCAGTCGACGGTTTAACACGCCGTATAACCGCTGGGTTTCAACCTGATAGCGCTCGATAGCGTAAGGGATCGGCTGCGGCGCATAGGCGGTGAAGTGGTGGTTTTGTCCGAGCATTGGCCCAAGCCCGCTCGACTGCCAGAACAACCACTGCAGCGTGTGATGGCGTTCGCGAAGTTCTCCGCTCAGCAGCTTGCCGGTTTTCTCCGCCAGGTAGAGCAAAATTTCGCCGGATTCAAACAGGCTTAACGGCTTGCCGCCGTCGGCAGGCAGGTTATCGATAATGGCAGGAATTTTATTGTTGGGCGATATCGCCAGAAACACGGGCCGGAACTGATCGCCTTTGCTGATATCGACGCGAATAATGCGATAATCCAGCTCGGCTTCTTCCAGAAAGAGGGTGATCTTATGGCCGTTTGGGGTAGGGGCATAGTAAAGGTCGATCATGCTCAACTCCTGTCAGTGCAAATAGTGACGCCATGACCAATGAGTATAGGTGCTTGTTGTAAATCCTGAGTTTTCATCAAGTGACAGCGGCGCAAAGAGATTATATGTTGAGTGAAAACCGATCAGCCTATGAGGATGTTATGAACCAGCCTGCGATTACCCTGTGGTCCGACTCCAGTTATTTTTCACCTTATGTCCTGAGCGCCTACGTTGCGCTGGCGGAAAAAGGGCTCTCTTTTAGCCTGAAGAGCGTCGATCTCGACGGCGGCGAGCACCTGAAGCCGCAGTGGCAGGGATACGCGCTGACCCGACGCGTGCCGATGCTGGAAATCGACGGCTTTCAGCTGAGCGAATCCTCGGCGATCGATGAATATCTTGAAGACCGTTTTGCTCCGCCGGAGTGGGAACGCATCTATCCTCACGATCTGCAAAAGCGCGCCCGCGCGCGTCAAATTCAGGCGTGGCTGCGCAGCGATCTGGTGCCGATCCGCGTTGAACGTTCTACCGATGTGGTGTTTGCCGGAGTGAAAAAGCCCGCCCTGAGTGCAGAAGGGCGTGAGAGTGCGCAAAAGCTGATTGAGACCGCCACCTCGCTGCTGGCGCACGGTAACCCAAATCTTTTTGGCGAGTGGTGTATTGCCGATACCGATCTGGCGCTGATGCTGAACCGCCTGATCCTGAACGGCGACGAGGTGCCGCAGCTGCTGGTGGATTATGCTTCATTCCAGTGGCAGCGCGCCTCCGTGCAGCGCTATGTGGCACTCTCCGCTAAGCGCGCAGGCTGATAAGCCTTCACGCTTCAGGTATGATAGGGGCAGTTTGTTTTCCCGAGGAGTGACGGATGAAGCTGATGTTTGCGTCGGATATCCATGGATCGCTGCCCGCTACCGAGCGTGTTCTTTCTCTGTTTGCCGAAAGTGGCGCGCAGTGGCTGGTGATTCTGGGCGATGTGCTAAATCATGGCCCGCGAAATGCCCTGCCGGAAGGCTATGCCCCCGCGCAGGTGGCTGAAAAGCTCAATCAGTATGCCTCGCGCATCATCGCCGTTCGCGGCAACTGCGACAGCGAAGTGGACCAGATGCTGCTCCAGTTCCCCATCACCGCGCCGTGGCAGCAGGTACTACTGGAAAGAAACCGTCTTTTTTTGACCCACGGTCATCTTTTTAGCCCGGATAATCTCCCGGCGTTAGCGGCTGGCGATGTCCTGGTTTACGGTCATACTCATATTCCGGTGGCGGAAAAACGCGGGGAGATTTATCACTTTAACCCCGGTTCGGTCAGTATTCCGAAGGGCGGGCACGCGGCGAGCTACGGCATGCTTGATGAGAATACATTAAGCGTTATCGCACTTAATGATCAGCAAGTTATTGCGCAGGTAGCGATTAATCCGTAAGTTACACCTCAACTGCAAACGCGCCGTAAGAGCGCTTAGACGAGAAGGTTTCCCGATGGTGGAGCAGAGTCATTTGGCAAGTACTGAGTGGGTTGACATTGTCAGCGAAGAAAATGAAGTGATCGCGCAGGCCAGCCGCGAACAGATGCGCGCAGAGCGTCTGCGCCACCGCGCAACGTACATCGTTGTGCATGACGGTATGGGCAAAATTCTGGTCCAGCGCCGTACGGATACCAAAGATTTTCTCCCCGGGATGCTGGACGCCACGGCGGGCGGCGTCGTGCAGGCAGATGAAGTGCTGCTGGACTCCGCGCGTCGCGAGGCAGAAGAAGAGCTGGGTATCGCCGGCGTGCCGTTTGCCGAGCACGGTCAGTTCTATTTCGAAGACGAAAACTGTCGCGTCTGGGGCGGGCTGTTCAGCTGCGTCTCACACGGACCTTTCGCGCTGCAGGAAGAAGAAGTGAGCGAAGTGAGCTGGATGACGCCGGAAGAGATCACCGCACGCTGTGACGAATTCACGCCGGATTCATTGAAGGCGCTGGCGCTGTGGATGACCCGCAACGCCAAAAACGAATCCGCGAAACCGGAAAATAAACCGGAAAAAGAGGAAGAGGCCGAGTAAGCCTCAGCAACTCTCCCGCAGGCACAGGCTGGACGCGATAGGTTTATGGTCGCGCCAGTCTCCGTCATTCAGACGTTCCAGAAGCGCTTTTCCTGCTTCTATCCCTATCTTGCGATGCGGCACCGCCATGGTCGTCAGCGGCGGCTGACACACGCGGCTCACATCGCTGTCGCCAAAGCCCACCACGGCCAGATCGTCCGGCACTTTAATGCGTCTGCGGTGGCATTCATACAGCGCCCCGCAGGCCAGTTCGTCCGAGACGCACACCAGCGCGTCCAGCTCTGGCCACGCCAGCAGAAATTCCGGCAGCTGCGCCGCGCCGGTGGAAAAGCTCGGCGGCATGGCGGCATTAATAACCCGGTTTAGCGACATATGGTGGCGAAGCATCGCTTTATACCAGCCCTGCAAATGCTGCTGGAAGATCCACTGCTCCTGATTGGCGCACAGCAGGCCGATATTCTGGTAGCCGCGCTGGATCACCATCTCCGTCAGCTCATACATGGCGGCAACGTTATCGATTCCGATATTCATATCAATCGGATCGGCGCGCATTGCGCCCATCTCCATGACCGGAATGGAGGCATTTTTCAGCCAGTGGCGGACCGTATCGGTATGCTCAACGCTGAGCAATATGGCGGCGGCGATGTTCGAGGCCAGCAGCGTTTCTAGCAGCTTCTCTTCCTGCTCCAGCCGGTGCTGGGACTCCGCCAGCATGATCTGGTATCCGGCAGGCTGCAGCACCTGCTGAAGCCCGGCGAACATCTCCGAGCAGCCGGATTCGGAAAGATTGGGGACCACCATCGCGATCGTCCATGACGACGCAGAGGCCAGCGCGCTGGCGGCAAGGTTGGGCATATACCCTAGCTCCTGCACCGCAGCTTCAATTTTTTCCCGCAGTTTATCCGATACCTGTTCTGGCGTGCGGAGCGCACGGGACACGGTCATCGTGCCTACACCGGCAAGCTGAGCGACATCGGCCAGCGTGACTTTACCGGTACTGCGTCGTTTTCGGGTTAAAGACATACACCTTCCTGCTAACAGGACGCGCCAAATTCCATCCTTCTCTTCACGTGACAGGCAGTATACGCCTTAAATCCCTTTTTTTGCTGTGATTTCATACCGGGATGATAATTTGATAGCGCTATCACATTTCTGAAGGTTGCTCTTTGGTAGCGCTATCTTTGTGATCCCGATCGCAGTCAATGAGTGATGTGTTGAATAAAGTTTGCTCATCTTTTGCGTTGTGGCCGGAGGGAAAGTGCTCAAAAAGTGGATATATGATACAACCATCACGCTGCAGGATAGCGTAGAGGACTGGCCGCAGGCGCTGGCGCTGTGCGCGAAGCCGCTGCTGGATTTGCAGGTGATTACGCCGGAGTACATCGCGGCCATCATCGAGCAGCATCATACTTTAGGTCCGTATTACGTGCTGGCACCAGGGCTGGCGATGCCGCATGCGCGGCCGGAAGAAGGGGCAAAAGGACTCGGCCTCTCATTATTAAAACTGAAACAGGGCGTCTCATTTGGTGCCGGTGAGTTTGATCCCGTCGACGTTATTGTGATGCTGGCGGCACCGGACAAACATAGCCATATCGAAACGATCTCGGCATTAGCAGAATTATTTTCCAGCGACGAGGATATGGCTGAATTACATCAGGCGAACACGCTGGAGGAAATTAAAAAAATTATCGACCGCTTCTGATTTAAATATTTACTTCGACTCGTCTCAACATTACGCGCCAGCGTGATGGGGCGTACTCTACACCAAAAAAGGGGATAACAATGAAAATCATGGCTATTTGCGGGTCCGGCCTGGGCAGCAGTTTTATGGTCGAAATGAATATTAAAAAGGTGCTTAAAAAGCTGGAGATTGAGGCCGAGGTTGAACATTCCGATCTCTCCTCCGCCACCCCGGGCGCAGCCGATCTGTTCGTGATGGCAAAAGACATCGCGGCCAGCGCCAGCGTGCCGGAGAGCCAGCTGGTAGTGATTACCAACATCATCGACATCAACGAACTCGAAGCGCAGCTGCGCGCCTGGTTCGACAGACAATAACCCTGATAAGGCGAGGTGGATATGTTTATCCTTGAAACGCTGAATTTCGTTGTTGATATTTTAAAAGTCCCTTCCGTGCTGGTCGGCTTAATTGCATTAATTGGGCTTGTTGCGCAGAAGAAAGCCTTTTCGGACGTGGTGAAAGGGACCATTAAAACCATTCTTGGCTTTATCGTTCTGGGCGGCGGTGCAACGGTGCTGGTCGGTTCGTTAAATCCGCTAGGCGGCATGTTTGAACATGCTTTTACTATCCAGGGCATTATTCCCAACAATGAAGCCATTGTGTCGATTGCGCTGGAAAAATACGGTGCGGCAACCGCGCTTATTATGGCCTTTGGGATGGTGGCGAATATTATCGTCGCACGCTTTACCCGCCTGAAGTACATCTTCCTGACAGGTCACCACACCTTCTACATGGCGTGCATGATTGGCGTGATCCTGACGGTGGCGGGCTTTGAAGGCGTCGGTCTGGTCTTTACCGGCTCGCTGATCCTCGGCCTGATCATGGCCTTCTTCCCGGCGATTGCGCAGCGCTACATGAAGCGTATTACCGGCAACGACGAGATTGCCTTCGGCCACTTCGGCACGCTGGGCTACGTGCTGTCCGGCTGGATTGGCAGCAAGGTCGGCAAAGGCTCACGCTCGACCGAAGAGATGAACCTGCCGAAGAACCTGAGCTTCCTGCGCGACAGCTCGATCTCCATCTCCCTGACCATGATGATTATCTACCTGATCATGGCGGTGAGCGCCGGGCGCGAGTACGTAGAGGCGACCTTCAGCGGCGGCCAGAACTACCTGGTGTATGCCATCATCATGGCCATTACCTTTGCGGCGGGGGTGTTCATCATCCTGCAGGGCGTACGCCTGATTCTGGCAGAGATTGTCCCGGCATTTACCGGCTTCTCGGAAAAACTGGTGCCAAACGCGCGCCCCGCGCTGGACTGCCCCGTGGTCTACCCGTATGCCCCCAACGCGGTGCTGATTGGCTTCCTGTTTAGCTTCCTCGGCGGGATTGTGGGGTTAGTCATCTGCGGCCAGTTCAACTGGGTGCTGATCCTCCCGGGCGTGGTGCCGCACTTCTTTACCGGCGCAACGGCGGGCGTGTTCGGCAACGCCACCGGCGGACGTCGCGGAGCAATGATTGGCGCATTTGCCAACGGCCTGCTGATTACCTTCCTGCCGGTTCTGCTGCTGCCGGTACTCGGCGCGATTGGCTTTGCCAACACCACCTTCTCGGACGCTGACTTCGGCGCGGTCGGGATTGTGCTGGGCAACCTTGCGCGCTTCCTGTCGCCGCTTGCCATCACCGGACTCGTCGTTGCGTTGTTCGCGCTGCTGGTGGCGTACAACGTGTTCGCGAAAAACAAACCTGCTGGCGGTAATGCGCAGGAAAACACCGGAGCCAAATCATGAATGAGAATGAGATAACCCATCTGGCGCGTCAGATCCGTCTCGAGACGCTGAAATCCCTGACGCAGCTGGGCTTTGGCCACTACGGCGGCAGCATGTCGGTGGTTGAAACCCTTGCCGTGCTGTACGGCGCGGTGATGAAAATCGACCCGGCGGATCCGGACTGGCCGGAGCGAGACTATTTTGTCCTGTCAAAAGGCCATGCGGGCCCCGCGCTCTACAGCACCCTGGCGATTAAGGGCTACTTCCCGGTGGAAGAACTGAGCACCCTGAACCAGAACGGCACCCGCTTGCCAAGCCATCCGGACCGTCTGAAAACGCGCGGCGTGGATGCTACCACCGGCTCGCTGGGGCAGGGGATCTCCATTGCGGGCGGCATGGCGCTGTCGCACAGGCTGGCCGGGCGGCCAAACCGTGTCTTCTGCATCGTCGGTGACGGCGAGCTGAACGAAGGCCAGTGCTGGGAAGCGTTCCAGTTTATTGCCCACCATCGCCTGAACAACCTGACGGTGTTTGTGGACTGGAACAAACAGCAGCTCGACGGCGAGCTGGACGAAATCATCAGCGCGTTCGACCTGGAGGGGAAATTCCGCGCCTTCGGTTATGACGTGGTGACGGTCAAAGGGGATGACATTCCGGCGCTGCTGGAGGTGACGTCCCTGGTGCCCGAGGCCGATGCGCGCCCGCTGGTGGTGATCCTCGACAGCATTAAAGGGCAGGGGGTGCCGTACCTGGAACAGCTCGGCAATTCGCATCACCTGCGTCTCACCGAGGAGAGCAAGGCCGCGCTTAACGAGACGATTCGCCAACTGGAGGCTTCACATGATTAAGGTTGCACCTGCAGGACAGAAAGACGCCGTTGAGATGCGTAAGGTCTACGCGGGCTTCGTGGCAAAGCAGATTGAGGCCGGAAGCGACATCATTGCGCTCGAAGCGGATCTCATGAGCTCAATGGCAATGGACGGCGTGGCGCGTGATTACCCGCAGCACGTGATCAACTGCGGCATTATGGAGGCCAACGTCATCGGCACGGCGGCCGGACTGTCGCTCACCGGGCGCAAGCCGTTCGTCCATACCTTTACCGCCTTTGCCAGCCGCCGCTGCTTCGACCAGCTGTTTATGTCCCTGGACTACCAGCGCAACAACGTGAAGGTGATAGCGTCGGACGCGGGCGTGACGGCCTGCCACAACGGCGGCACGCATATGTCGTTTGAGGATATGGGCATCGTGCGCGGCCTGGCGCACTCGGTGGTCCTGGAAGTGACCGACGCGGTGATGTTCGAAGACGTGCTGCGCCAGCTTATCGACCTCGAAGGCTTCTACTGGGTGCGCACTATTCGTAAGCAGGCCCCGAGCGTGTATGCGCCGGGCTCCACCTTCACCATTGGTAAAGGCAACGTGCTGCGTGAAGGAAGCGATATTACCCTGATTGCCAACGGCATCATGGTCGCGGAAGCGCTGGAAGCGGCGCGCCAGCTCGAGCAGGAGGGGGTAAGCGCGGCGGTCATCGACATGTTTACCCTGAAGCCCATCGACCGGATGCTGGTGAAAAACTACGCCGAGAAAACCGGACGCATCGTGACCTGTGAAAACCACAGCATTCACAACGGCCTCGGGTCGGCGGTGGCGGAAGTGCTGGTGGAAACCTGCCCGGTGCCGATGCGGCGGGTAGGGGTGAAGGAGCGCTACGGCCAGGTGGGAACGCAGGACTTCCTGCAGAAGGAGTATGGCCTGACGGCGCATGACATTGTGTCGGCGGCGAGAGAGCTGCTGTAAATAAAAAAGGCGACCGGTTAAGTGGTCGCCTTTCTTGCCGGATGGCGCTTCGCTTATCCGGCCTACAAAACCGTAGGCCCGGTAAGCGCTAGCGCCACCGGGCTTTTTAGCTTACTGCTGCTGCTGCGAAGACTGAATCGCGGTCAGTGCGATGGTGTAGACGATATCGTCAACCAGCGCGCCACGAGACAGGTCGTTCACAGGTTTGCGCATGCCCTGCAGCATTGGCCCGATGGAGATCAGGTCTGCAGAACGCTGTACCGCTTTGTAGGTGGTGTTACCGGTGTTCAGATCCGGGAAGATGAACACGGTAGCGCGACCTGCAACCGGCGAGTTCGGCGCTTTGGATTTCGCAACGTCAGCCATTACCGCAGCATCGTACTGCAGAGGGCCGTCGATCATCAGGTCAGGACGTTTTTCCTGCGCCAGACGGGTCGCTTCACGCACTTTCTCTACGTCGCTACCTGCACCTGAGGTGCCGGTGGAGTAGGAGAGCATCGCAACGCGCGGTTCGATACCGAAGGCAATCGCGGAGTCCGCGGACTGGATAGCGATTTCCGCCAGCTGTTCTGCGGTTGGGTCCGGGTTGATCGCACAGTCGCCGTAAACGTAAACCTGTTCAGGCAGCAGCATGAAGAACACGGAGGAAACCAGAGAGCTGCCCGGTGCCGTTTTGATCAGCTGCAGCGGTGGACGGATGGTGTTCGCGGTGGTGTGAACCGCACCGGAAACCAGGCCGTCAACTTCGTCCTGCTCCAGCATCAGCGTGCCGAGCACTACGTTGTCTTCCAGCTGCTCGCGCGCAACGGCTTCGGTCATGCCCTTGCTCTTACGCAGCTCAACCAGACGGGCAACGTAGCTTTCGCGAACCACTTCCGGATCGACGATTTCGATGCCAGCGCCCAGCTCAACGCCCTGAGACGCCGCAACGCGGTTGATCTCGTCCGGGTTACCCAGCAGCACGCAGGTCGCGATGCCGCGCTCTGCACAGATGGCTGCCGCTTTAACGGTACGCGGCTCGTCGCCTTCTGGCAGAACAACGCGTTTGCCCGCTTTGCGCGCCAGCTCGGTCAGCTGGTAACGGAAGGCCGGAGGAGACAGACGGCGGCTGCGCTCGGAGGTCGCGGTCAGGGATTCAATCCAGTCTGCGTTGATGTAGCCCGCAACGTATTCCTGAACCTTCTCGATACGCTCGTGGTCATCAACCGGCACTTCCAGGTTGAAGCTCTGCAGGCTGAGGGAGGTCTGCCAGGTGTTGGTGTTCACCATGAAGACCGGCAGGCCGGTGGCGAACGCGCGTTCGCACAGCTTGCTGACGCGTGGGTCCATTTCGTAGGCACCGGTCAGCAGGATCGCACCGATTTCCACGCCGTTCATTGCCGCCAGGCAGGCTGCAACCAGCACGTCAGGACGGTCTGCGGAGGTCACCAGCAGGGAGCCTGCGCGGAAGTGTTCCAGCATGTGCGGAATGCTGCGCGCACAGAAGGTCACGGACTTCACGCGGCGGGTGTTGATGTCGCCTTCGTTAACCACGGTGGCGTTCAGGTGGCGCGCCATATCGATTGCACGGGTGGCAATCAGATCGAAGCTCCACGGCACCGCGCCCAGGACTGGCAGCGGGCTGGCGTCCTGCAGTTTAGCCGGATCAACTTTAACAACCTTCGCTTTGGAAGAGTCGTCGAAGATTTCGGACAGGTCAGGGCGAGTACGACCCTGCTCATCAACCGGTGCGTTCAGTTTGTTAACAATAACGCCGGTAATGTTGGTATTTTTCGCGCCACCGAAGCTGCTGCGGGTCAGTTCGATACGCTCTTTCAGCTGTTCCTGGGTGTCGGTACCCTGGGACATCACGAAGACGATTTCCGCGTTCAGCGTTTTCGCGATCTCGAAGTTCAGAGACTGAGCGAACTGGTGTTTGCGGGTTGGGACCAGGCCTTCAACCAGCACCACTTCTGCGTCTTGCGCATTCGCGTGGTAGTTAGCGATGATCTCTTCCATCAGCACGTCTTTCTGGTTGCTGGAGAGCAGAGACTCAACGTGGCTCATCTTCAGCGGTTCAGCCGCTGGCAGATTGGAGTTCTTGCGAACGATGGTGGTGGTCTGGTCTGGCGCATCGCCACCGGCACGTGGCTGGGCGATAGGCTTAAAGACGCTCAGACGAACGCCTTTGCGTTCCATAGCACGGATCACGCCAAGGCTGACGCTGGTCAGGCCGACGCTGGTTCCGGTAGGGATCAGCATAATAGTACGGGACACGGTTTATCCTCTTTCGTTACCGCCGAATTCAGCGGGTTACAAAATAGCACCGCCAGCTAAGCTGGCGGTGTGGAATCAGGCAGTCAGACGGCTCGCGTCTTGCGCGATGACCAGCTCTTCGTTAGTTGGAATAACGATAGCAGGGCGGGTACCTTCTTTGTTGATGAAGCCAGACTTGCCGAAGCGGGCAGCCAGGTTACGCTCGTGATCAACTTCGAAGCCCAGAACGCCCAGTTTGCCCAGGGACAGTTCACGAACCATTGCCGCGTTCTCACCGATACCACCGGTGAAGATAACCGCGTCCAGACGACCTTCCATCAGTGCAGTGTAAGAACCGATGTACTTCGCCAGACGGTGGCAGTAAACGTCCATTGCACGTTTAGCGTCAGCTTTTTCTGCGTAGTTGTCTTCAACGTAACGGCAGTCGCTGGTGACTTCGGTCAGACCCAGCAGGCCAGACTCTTTGGTCAGCATTTTGTTGATGTCGTCAACGCTCATGCCCAGGGTGTCGTGCAGGTGGAAGATGATCGCGGGGTCGATGTCACCGGAACGCGTACCCATCACCAGACCTTCCAGCGGGGTCAGACCCATAGAAGTATCAACACATTTACCGTTGCGGATCGCAGAAACAGAACCACCGTTGCCCAGATGGCAGGTGATGATGTTCACTTCTTCAACCGGCTTGTTCAGAACTTTTGCGGCTTCCTGAGTCACATAGAAGTGGCTGGTGCCGTGCGCGCCGTAGCGACGTACGCCGTGCTCTTTATACAGGCTGTACGGCAGGGCATACAGGTAAGACTCTTCCGGCATGGTCTGATGGAACGCGGTGTCGAACACGGCCACGTTTTTGTCTTTCAGATTCGGGAAGGATTTCAGTGCTTCAGCGATACCGATCAGGTGAGCCGGGTTATGCAGCGGTGCGAAGGATGCAGAGTCTTTGATGCCCTGAATCACAGATTCGTCAATGATGACGGAGCTGGTGTATTTTTCGCCGCCGTGGACGATGCGGTGACCAATCGCGGTCAGCTGAGCAGACAGTTCTGGTTTTTGTGCCAGAATAGTGTTAACGATAAAGTTCAGCGCTTCACTGTGAGCGGCGCCTGCACCTAAAGCCGCTTCTTGTTTGCTGCCGTCCATTTTCCACTTGATACGTGCTTCAGGCAGATGGAAACATTCGGCCAAACCAGAGAGGTACTCGTCACCGTTGAGCGCATCGATGATGGCGAATTTCAGTGAGGAGCTACCGCAGTTCAGAACCAGTACTAACTTACTCGACATGGAAGTACCTATTATTGATACGTGGCTAAAAAAACGTCAGTGAGTCTAAAAGCGTAACGCATGCTGACCCAGACATTTATGATTAACATCATGCCAAACGAACATTGTGGCATGATGAAAGGAATACTTATGATTTTATGCCATTTTGAACATTTTTCAGACAATGGCATAATAGGTAATAATTTGACGAGTTAACGATTCTCGTCTACAGCCCAATCAGGCTGGCACAGGATACCCGATACGGGGTAGCGATGACAAAATATTTTGAACGTTGTCATAGCCTGTTGTGGTTTTGCACAAAAATTTTAATTTTTATATGTGAAGTTGAGGTACAGCCATGTCGACACCCGAAATCCCATCCGTGAACTTTTTCAGTCTGTTTCGCCGGGGGCAGCACTACGCAAAGACGTGGCCGATGGAAAAGCGCCTTGCGCCGATGTTTATTGAGAATCGCGTCATTCGCGCCACGCGCTATGCGATTCGCTTTATGCCACCTGTCGCTATTTTTACGCTGTGCTGGCAAATTGCCCTTGGTGGGCAGCTTGGTCCGGCCGTCGCCACGGCGCTCTTTGCGCTGAGCCTGCCGATGCAGGGGCTGTGGTGGCTGGGTAAGCGTTCAATTACGCCATTACCGCCTACAATTTTACACTGGTTTTATGAAGTTCGCGGGAAACTTGAGGAAGCCGGACAGGCGCTGGCCCCGGTTGAAGGCAAGCCGGATTACCAGGCGCTGGCCGACACGCTCAAGCGCGCTTTTAAGCAACTTGATAAAACATTCCTTGATGACTTGTGATTGATCATCGAAACGACTAATAAAAGAAGGCACAGTAACAAACAGTTACCGTGTCTTTTTTTTAAAGTGCAATGCGCTACAGGAGTCGAAAGATGGAAATGACCCACGCTCAACGTCTGATTTTGTCTAACCAGTACAAGATGATGACCATGCTTGATCCCGATAACGCTGCGCGCTACAGCCGCCTGCAGACCATCGTCGAACGCGGGTTCGGCCTGCAGATGCGCGAACTGGATCGCGAATTTGGCGAGCTGAAGGAAGAAACCTGTCGCATCGTTATCGACATCATGGAGATGTACCACGCGCTGCATGTGTCCTGGACCAATCTTAAAGATCGGCAGTCTATTGACGAGCGCCGCGTAACATTCTTAGGCTTTGATGCGGCGACGGAAGCGCGCTATCTGAGCTATGTGCGCTTTATGGTGAACACCGAAGGGCGCTATACCCACTTTGATGCGGGTACCCACGGCTTCAACGCGCAGACCCCTATGTGGGAAAAATATCAGCGCATGCTGGGCGTATGGCACGCCTGCCCGCGCCAGTACCATTTAAGCAGCAACGAAATTCAACAAATCATTAATGCCTGACGGAGGTGCGTGTGCAGTGTAAAGGTTTTCTGTTTGATCTGGACGGTACGCTGGTGGATTCGCTGCCGGTTGTGGAGCGTTCGTGGTGCCATTGGGCCGACAGGCACGGCATCGACCATCAGGACGTACTGAATTTCATCCATGGCAAACAGGCCATTACCTCATTGCGGCACTTCTTAGCGGGGCGTTCTGAGGAGGAGATTCAGGCGGAGTTCAAATACCTTGAGCAGATTGAAGCCACCGATACCGACGGCATCACCGCGCTACCCGGCGCGCGCGAACTGCTTGAGCACCTGAACGAAGCGCAGATCCCGTGGGCGATCGTTACCTCCGGCTCGATTCCCGTCGCCCATGCCCGCCATAAGGCAGCCGGTTTACCGAAGCCTGAGGTGTTCATTACGGCAGAGCGCGTGAAGCGCGGCAAGCCAGAGCCGGATGCGTTTCTGCTCGGCGCCGAGCTGCTGGGGCTTGCACCCGCGGACTGCGTGGTGGTGGAAGATGCCGCTGCGGGCGTGCTGGCCGGGCTGAACGCCGGCAGCCACGTCATCGCTGTGAACGTGCCGGCGGATTCTCCCCGGCTGGACGAGGCCGATTTTGTACTGACCACGCTGACCGCGATTAACGTCTCGAAGGCACCCGACGGAGATGTAACCGTCTCGCTAAAAATGTAATCCCATGATTTAGCCCCACATTGCTGGGGCTTTTTTATGGCAAAATTCCGTCTCTTCCACTGACAAGGATACGTTGTGAACGGTGAACTGATTTGGGTCCTGAGCCTGCTGTTAATCGCCATCATTCTCTTTGCTACCGGCAAGGTGCGCATGGATGCCGTCGCCTTGTTTGTCATTGTCGCGTTTGTGCTGAGCGGCACGCTCACGCTGCCGGAGGCGTTCTCCGGTTTCAGCGATCCCAACGTTATTCTGATCGCCGCCCTGTTTATCATTGGCGATGGCCTGGTGCGCACCGGCGTGGCGACCATAATGGGATCGTGGCTGGTGAAGGTGGCGGGCAGCAGCGAAACCAAAATGCTGATCTACCTGATGGTGACGGTTGCCGGGCTGGGGGCGTTTATGAGCTCGACGGGGGTCGTCGCGATCTTTATTCCGGTGGTGCTGAGCGTCTCCATGCGAATGCAGATTTCGCCGTCGCGCCTGATGATGCCCCTGAGCTTTGCCGGGCTGATCAGCGGGATGATGACGCTGGTGGCCACGCCGCCAAACCTCGTCGTCAACAGTGAACTGATCCGCGAAGGTCTGGAAGGGTTTAGCTTTTTTAGCGTGACCCCGCTGGGGCTGGTGATTCTGGTGATGGGCGTAGTCTATATGCTGCTGACCCGCTTTGCGCTGAAGGGCGAGAATCAGGATAAAAGCAAAGACGGCTGGAAAAGACGCACCTTCCGGGATCTGATTAAAGAGTACCGCCTTACCGGTCGCGCGCGCCGTCTCGCCATCCGCCCCGGTTCACCGATGATTGGCCAGCGGCTGGACGATCTCAAGCTGCGCGAACGTTACGGTGCAAACGTGATTGGCGTGGAGCGCTGGCGGCGCTTTCGGCGGGTGATCGTGAACGTAAACGGCGTGTCCGAGTTTCGGGCGCGTGACGTGCTGCTGATTGATATGTCCACCGCAGAGGTAGACCTTCGCGAGTTTTGCACGGAACAGCTGCTGGAGCCGATGGTGCTTCGCGGCGAATATTTCTCCGATCAGGCGTTAGACGTGGGCATGGCAGAAGTATCGCTCATACCGGAATCAGAACTGCTGGGTAAAACCGTTCGGGAAATGGGGTTCCGTACCCGCTATGGCCTGAACGTCGTGGGGCTGAAGCGCGACGGCGTGGCGATGGAAGGAGCTGTGGTGGATGAGCCGATCCTGCTGGGCGATATCTTCCTCGTTGTGGGAAACTGGAAGCTCATCAGCCAGCTTGGCCAGAAAGGCCGTGATTTCGTGGTGCTGAATATGCCCGTCGAAGAGAGCGACGCGTCACCTGCGCACAGCCAGGCGCCGCACGCCATTTTTTGCCTGGTGCTAATGGTGGCGCTGATGCTCACCGATGAAATCCCCAACCCGATTGCGGCAATTATCGCCTGCCTGCTGATGGGGAAATTCCGCTGTATTGACGCCGAAAGCGCGTATAAAGCCATTCACTGGCCAAGCATTATCCTTATCGTCGGGATGATGCCCTTTGCCCTGGCGCTGCAGAAAACCGGCGGGGTGGATCTGATCGTGAAAGGGCTGATGGACGTCGGCGGTGGCTATGGCCCGTATATGATGATGGTCTGTCTGTTTGTCATGTGCGCCTCGATCGGGCTGTTTATCTCTAATACCGCGACGGCGGTGCTGATGGCGCCGATTGCGCTGGCGATGGCGAAATCGATGGGCGTGTCGCCGTATCCTTTTGCGATGATGGTCGCCATGGCGGCCTCTGCGGCATTTATGACGCCGGTCTCTTCACCGGTGAATACGCTGGTGCTGGGGCCGGGGAACTATAAATTCAGCGACTTCGTTAAGATTGGCGTGCCGTTCACCGTGCTGGTGATGGTGGTGTGCGTGGTGTTGATACCGGTTTTATTCCCGTTTTAGCGTGAGCGCAGAAACGTAGGCCGGGTAAGGCGAAGCCGCCACCCGGCTAAAAATTACAACGGTGAATCCTGGCTAATCTCATCCAGCGACAGATGGAAGCTCGGCACAAACACCTGCATAAAGTAATCCATCTCTTCGCTGCGGCGCGATTCCAGCGTTTTTTCCAGACGCGTTTTCGCCAGTAAAAACTCGTTGTTCCCCGCAGACAGCTCTTCCAGACACTTCAGGTAGGCGCAGAGCGCGTCGGCCTGCTTCACCAGCAGCTTCTCATCTTCAGTGTACTGATGCTCGTCGATCAACGGCTCAAAGATATCGCGCAGCTCCTCCGGCACCATTTCGATCAGCTTTTGCTGGGCAATTTTCTCGATGGCCTTATATTCCTGCGCAATCTGCGAATTGAAATATTTCACCGGCGTAGGCAGATCCCCGGTCAACACTTCTGACGCATCGTGATACATCGCCAGCAGCGCAATGCGTTCAGCGTTCACCTGACCGTTGAATTTGCGGTTTTTAATGGCGGCCAGGGCGTGAGCGACCATGGCGACCTGAAGGCTGTGCTCGGACACATTTTCGGTGCGCACGTTGCGCATCAGCGGCCAGCGGTTGATGAGCTTTAGGCGGGAGAGGTGGGCAAAGAAATGACTCTGACTCATAGGTTACCTTTTGTCTTTACTGCGACAGGCGTTCATTGTGCGGGGAGGGGAGGCAAGATGCAAATTTGCGGATTTTGTAGGCCGGGCAAGCGCAGCGCCACCCGGCTGAAAGTGAACGTTACTGATGGTAGCCAGAGAGGAAGCGCCCGAAGCGGCTGATGGCCATTTCGAGATCGTCTTCGCGCGGCAGGGTCACAATACGCACGTGATCCGGCCACGGCCAGTTAAACGCCGTACCCTGAACCAGCAGCACTTTTTCCTGCAGCAGGAAATCGAGCACCATCTTCTGGTCGTCGTGAATGTTAAAGCGCTTCGCGTCAATTTTCGGGAACATATATAGCGCGCCGTTCGGCTTCACGCAGGAGACGCCCGGGATATCGTTGATCAGCTCCCACGCGCGGTTGCGCTGTTCGTACAGGCGGCCCCCGGGGACGATGAACTCGCTGATGCTCTGATAGCCGCCCAGCGCGGTCTGTATCGCGTGCTGCGCCGGCACGTTGGCACAAAGACGCATTGACGCCAGCATTTCCAGGCCTTCAATATAGCCTTTTGCGTGCTTTTTCGGGCCGTTCAGCACCATCCAGCCCTGGCGGAATCCCGCCACGCGGTAGGTTTTAGACAGGCCGTTGAAGGTAACGGTCAGCAGGTCCGGCGCCAGCGCGGCGATTGAGTGGTGCTGCGCCGCGTCGTACAGGATCTTGTCGTAAATTTCGTCCGCGAAGATGATCAGATTGTGCTGGCGGGCGAGCTCTACGATCTCCATCAGCAGCTCTTTTGAATACACCGCGCCCGTCGGATTGTTCGGGTTGATGATCACGATCCCGCGCGTGCGCGGCGTGATTTTGGCGCGGATATCATCCAGGTCCGGGAACCAGTCAGAGGATTCGTCGCACAGATAGTGCACGGCTTTCCCGCTGGAAAGGGACACTGCCGCCGTCCACAGCGGGTAGTCCGGCGCGGGGACCAGCATTTCGTCACCGCTGTTCAGCAGCGCCTGCATGGCCTGCACGATCAGTTCGGAGACGCCGTTGCCGATATAAATATCCTCAACGGTAACATCACGCATGCCGCGTGCCTGATAGTGCTGCATGATGGCTTTACGTGCGGAGTAGAGTCCTTTTGAATCGCAGTAGCCTTGTGCAGTGGGCAGGTTGCGGATCACATCAACCAGGATTTCATCCGGCGCTTCAAAACCAAACGGCGCGGGGTTACCAATGTTGAGCTTCAGAACCTTGTTGCCCTCTTCTTCAAGGCGCTTGGCCTCTTTCAGTACCGGGCCGCGAATGTCATAACAGACGTTATCTAATTTGCTGGATTTTTCGATAGGGGACATGAACCTTTAACCTTTTCGCTATTATTGCCACTCCCTGCCGTGGAAGTCAGCATGGAACAATGTACTCCCCCCTCGTCTGGTTTTGAAGGGTATACAGAAGAAGATTTCGTGCAATCGGTCAAAAGCTTTGTAATCTATATTACTGGCTGGTCGCCTTTTTAACATGCAAAAATCACGCTTTTAACATGTGTTATGGGTTAATATTCCATATGTTTGCGTTATATCTCTATTTTGTGTTGTGGAAAATAAAGCGTCAGGCGGAAAGCCACCATCAGTTTACCTGAGTGACATTTCGTAAAACCTGAACACTCCATTACAGCTTGATCTAATAGGACGTTCAGGCTAAAAGTTACTCATGTGAAATTAATGTTAAGTGTTATTAATGAATGACCTTAATCTAAATTAAACTTTATTTATTATTAACGATGAAAATGCAACTTTCGTTAATTTTAATAAAATTAGTTTTTCTGGCTGGCGACGGCCTTAAATCCTGAATAGTGCATTAAGACTTATAAATAAAGTGGATTTGGGTTAAGATGTCTTTCAGGGAAGCAGCGCTAAGAAACGTTTTTTTCGTATTTCTGAACCTGCATCTCTGAATTAATCGATTGTTATTGTTATAGTTATCTCTGGCCGGACGGTGTGAAACACATCCAGCTACGTTGACAGCGCTGCGATAAAGATGGCAGAAAACGTATCGACCTTTAATGGAATTTACATAAACCTGCAAACATCTAAATATTCTGAACCTTTTAGAGAATAAAAATAACGTCATGAAACGTGATTTCTGACTGTTGATATAAGGCAGCACAATAACTATCTGTCAGGCAGTCTGCCGGGCCGGGACGCGAGGGAAACCTTCAGAGGGAATTGCTTAACTGTTACACACAGCTTCAACCCGGGCAGCTCCGCACGAGCAACCTGAAAGTGAATTGATATGATAAATGCAAATCGTCCGATAATGAATCTCGACCTCGATCTGCTGAGAACGTTTGTTGCGGTCGCCGATCTCAACACTTTTGCAGCTGCTGCTGCCGCAGTTTGCCGAACCCAGTCTGCCGTTAGCCAACAAATGCAGAGGCTGGAGCAGCTGGTCGGTAAAGAGCTTTTTGCCCGTCATGGGCGTAATAAGCTTTTAACTGAACATGGTATTCAGCTACTGGGTTATGCCAGGAAAATACTTCGCTTTAATGATGAAGCATGTATGTCTTTAATGTTTAGCAACCTTCAGGGGGTGTTAACCTTAGGGGCGTCTGATGAGTCTGCGGATACGATATTACCGTTCCTTCTTAATCGAATTAGTTCGGTTTATCCGAAGCTTGCGCTGGATGTGAGCGTCAAGCGTAATGCTTTTATGATTGAGATGCTGAAAGAGAACGAAGTTGACCTCGTGGTCACGACGCATCGCCCGGGGCAATTTGATTGCCTGACGCTGCGAACCTCTCCGACGCATTGGTATTGCGCCGCGGAATATGTTTTGCAAAAAGGGGAGCCTATACCGTTGGTTCTGCTTGATGAGCCGAGCCCGTTCCGCGATATGGTGCTCTCGGCGCTGAACGAAGCCAGCATTCCGTGGCGTCTGGCCTATGTTGCCTCTACGCTACCTGCGGTACGTGCTGCCGTTAAGGCTGGCCTTGGCGTTACGGCGCGTCCGGTGGAGATGATGAGCCCCGATTTGCGCGTGCTGGGTAAAAGCGATGGTCTTCCTGCTCTACCCGATACGGAATACCTGCTGTGCCATAACTCGTCGAGCGGCAATGAACTGGCGAAGCTGGTCTTTGACGCGATGGAAAACTACCATAATCCATGGCAGTACGAGCATGTTACTCCTGAAGGGGGGGACAACTCCCTCATTGTGGAAGGGGACTTTGAGTGATCAATCACTCAAAATTCTGGTAACAAAATGTAAGTGTAAAAAAGAGCCACTCGCGCGAATTTCGCGTGAAGTGGTTTTTTTTTGACAAAAATAACCCTGAGATAAGCGCGGATTTTTTAAATTAGTCATATTTATCAATGCAGTAAATGTATTTGCATGAAAAATGCTCACTTTCTGTTCCAACTTCCATCACATCCCTTGCATGTTAAAAAAACAGGAAATATGTTGCTGTTTTTTTGATTGAATTAACAAAAGCGTGTCTCAGATCAAGAAAATACTCCTATTTGGGGGGAGGAATCGTTCGCAAATCCTGTCAAAATAGGAGGGTTATTTTTTTTACTTCCAAAACGGACACGATTCAACAACATGCATTTGACGTAAAGTCATGTACCCACCAGGGTTAAAGGGCATGAAATGTTAATGAGAATCGCTCGATGTCATTTAATGTGAAGAAACCTTTGTTAAAGTTGACAAAAGGTTATAGAAAGGAGTAAAAAACCCCATCATTTTGCTGTCTATGTCTCATTTCTGACAGTTAGTGTAAGGTTATTTGTTCCTCCCCATGAATCGATGTGATGCCTATCTGCCAGCAAGAGCAGTGTTGTCGGTATCACTTTTGATGAGTAAGCAATGAGTATGTCAACATCCACAGAAGTCATCGCTCATCACTGGGCATTCGCAATCTTTCTTATTGTAGCCATTGGCCTGTGCTGCCTGATGTTAGTCGGCGGCTGGTTCCTGGGCGGTCGCGCCCGCGCAAGGCACAAAAACACACCTTTCGAATCAGGTATCGATTCCGTAGGTACCGCTCGCTTACGCCTGTCTGCCAAGTTCTACCTGGTAGCCATGTTCTTCGTCATCTTTGACGTGGAAGCGCTCTACCTTTTCGCATGGTCAACGTCCATTCGCGAAAGTGGTTGGGTGGGCTTTGTCGAGGCCGCAATTTTCATTTTAGTGTTACTGGCCGGCCTGGTTTATTTGGTGCGTATTGGCGCGCTGGACTGGACGCCTGCGCGTTCACGTCGCGAACAGATCAACCCGGAAAACAGTATCTCTAATCGTCAGCAGTAACAGCGAGGCAATAAGATGGATTATACGCTCACCCGCATAGATCCTAACGGTGAGAATGACCGTTACCCCCTGCAAAAACAGGAGATCGTAACCGACCCCCTGGAGCAAGAAGTCAACAAAAGCGTGTACATGGGCAAGCTCGAACATGCCATGCACGACATGGTCAACTGGGGTCGTAAGAACTCCATCTGGCCGTACAACTTTGGCCTTTCTTGCTGCTACGTTGAAATGGTGACGTCATTCACTGCGGTGCATGACGTTGCGCGTTTTGGGGCAGAAGTACTCCGTGCTTCCCCACGTCAGGCTGACCTGATGGTGGTGGCCGGTACGTGCTTTACCAAGATGGCGCCGGTCATTCAGCGTCTTTATGACCAGATGCTGGAGCCAAAGTGGGTTATCTCCATGGGCGCATGTGCAAACTCTGGCGGTATGTACGACATTTACTCTGTCGTGCAGGGCGTTGATAAGTTCATCCCGGTGGATGTCTACATCCCAGGCTGCCCGCCGCGCCCGGAAGCCTACATGCAGGCGCTGATGCTGCTGCAGGAGTCTATCGGTAAAGAACGCCGCCCGCTTTCATGGGTTGTTGGCGATCAGGGTGTGTATCGCGCGAACATGCAGTCTGAGCGCGAGCGTAAACGCGGTGAACGTATTGCCGTCACCAACCTGCGTACGCCTGACGAAATTTAATTTGCGCCTGTGGGCCTGGAGACTACCTTCGCATATCACTACTCAAATAGCGCGAAGCCAGGCTTAACAGTCACCACGGACCATTTGCAATGGTGAACAATATGACCGACTTAACCGCGCAAGAAGCCGCCTGGCAGACACGGGATCATCTGGATGACCCAGTCGTTGGCGAACTGCGCAACCGTTTTGGGCCGGATGCCTTTACTGTTCAGGCCACCCGTACCGGGGTACCCGTTGTTTGGGTGAAGCGTGAACAATTGCTGGAAGTGGTCGATTTCCTCAAGAAATTGCCGAAACCTTACGTCATGCTGTTTGACTTACACGGCATGGACGAACGTCTGCGTACGCACCGCCAGGGTCTCCCTGCTGCGGATTTTTCCGTTTTCTACCACCTGATCTCAATAGACCGCAACACGGATATCATGCTCAAGGTGGCATTGTCTGAAAACGACATGCATCTGCCGACGATCACCAAAATTTTCCCGAACGCGAACTGGTACGAGCGTGAAACCTGGGAAATGTTCGGCATGACCTTCGACGGCCACCCGCACCTGACGCGCATCATGATGCCGCAGACCTGGACCGGCCACCCGCTGCGTAAAGACTACCCGGCACGTGCAACCGAATTCGATCCGTTTGAGCTGACCAAAGCCAAGCAGGATCTGGAGATGGAAGCGCTGACCTTCAAGCCGGAAGACTGGGGCATGAAGCGCGGTACCGAAAACGAGGACTTCATGTTCCTCAACCTCGGTCCGAACCACCCGTCTGCGCACGGTGCATTCCGTATTATTCTTCAGCTTGACGGCGAAGAGATTGTCGACTGCGTGCCTGACATCGGCTACCACCACCGTGGTGCTGAGAAGATGGGCGAGCGTCAGTCCTGGCACAGCTACATTCCGTATACCGACCGTATCGAGTACCTCGGCGGCTGCGTAAACGAAATGCCATACGTGCTGGCCGTTGAGAAACTGGCGGGTATCACCACGCCGGATCGCGTTAACGTGATTCGCGTCATGCTGTCAGAGCTGTTCCGTATCAACAGCCACCTGCTGTACATCTCCACGTTCATTCAGGACGTCGGCGCGATGACCCCGGTCTTCTTTGCCTTTACCGACCGTCAGAAAATCTACGATCTGGTGGAAGCGATTACCGGTTTCCGTATGCACCCGGCCTGGTTCCGTATCGGCGGCGTGGCACACGATCTGCCGCGCGGCTGGGACCGCCTGCTGCGTGAATTCCTCGACTGGATGCCGAAACGTCTGGCGTCTTACGAGAAAGCCGCGCTGCGTAACACCATCCTGAAAGGCCGTTCACAGGGCGTTGCGGCCTACGGCGCGAAAGAAGCGCTGGAGTGGGGCACAACGGGCGCTGGCCTGCGTGCAACCGGTATTGATTTCGACGTGCGTAAAGCCCGTCCTTACTCTGGCTACGAGAACTTCGACTTTGAAGTCCCGGTTGGCGGCGGCGTTTCCGACTGCTACACCCGCGTGATGCTGAAAGTGGAAGAGCTGCGCCAGAGTCTGCGCATCCTTGAGCAGTGCCTCAACAACATGCCGGAAGGCCCGTTCAAGGCGGATCACCCGCTGACGACGCCGCCGCCGAAAGAGCGCACGCTGCAACATATCGAAACCCTGATCACCCACTTCCTGCAGGTTTCCTGGGGTCCGGTCATGCCGGCGCAAGAATCCTTCCAGATGGTGGAAGCGACCAAGGGTATCAACAGTTACTACCTGACCAGCGACGGCAGCACCATGAGCTACCGTACCCGCGTGCGTACGCCAAGCTTCGCGCACCTGCAGCAGATCCCGGCCGCCATTCGCGGCAGTCTGGTCTCCGACCTGATTGTGTATCTGGGTAGTATCGATTTTGTTATGTCAGATGTGGACCGCTAATTATGCACGAGAATCAACAACCACAGACCGAGGCTTTTGAGCTGAGTGAAGCAGAACGTGCCGCTATTGAGCACGAGATGCACCACTACGAAGACCCGCGTGCGGCGTCCATTGAAGCGCTGAAAATCGTTCAGAAACAGCGTGGCTGGGTGCCGGACGGGGCGATCTACGAGATCGCAAAAGTGCTGGGTATTCCGGCAAGTGACGTAGAAGGCGTAGCCACGTTCTACAGCCAGATCTTCCGTCAGCCGGTGGGCCGCCATGTGATCCGCTACTGTGACAGCGTTGTCTGCCACATCACCGGTTATCAGGGCATTCAGGCTGCGATTGAGAAGAAGCTCAATATCAAGCCGGGCCAGACCACGTTCGATGGACGCTTTACCCTGCTGCCAACCTGCTGCCTGGGTAACTGCGACAAGGGGCCGACCATGATGATTGATGAGGACACTCACAGCCATCTAACGCCGGAAGCGATTCCTGACCTGCTGGAGCAGTACAAATGAAAACGGTAATTCGTACTGCTGAGACGCATCCGCTGACCTGGCGTCTGCGCGATGATAAACAGCCGGTATGGCTTGAAGAATACGAAAGCAAAAACGGCTATGCCGGTGCGCGTAAAGCCCTTGGCGGCATGGCGCCGGATGAGATCGTTAACGCGGTGAAAGACGCTGGCCTGAAAGGGCGCGGCGGCGCGGGCTTCTCCACCGGTCTGAAGTGGAGCCTGATGCCGAAAGATGAATCCATGAACATCCGTTACCTGCTGTGTAACGCCGATGAAATGGAGCCGGGCACCTATAAAGACCGCCTGCTGATGGAGCAGCTGCCGCACCTGCTGGTGGAAGGCATGCTGATCTCCGCGTTTGCGCTGAAAGCCTACCGTGGCTACATCTTCCTGCGCGGCGAGTACATCGAAGCGGCGGAAAACCTGCGTCGCGCGATTGCCGAAGCCACCGAAGCGGGACTGCTGGGCAAAAACATCCTCGGCACCGGGTTTGACTTCGAACTGTTCGTGCACACCGGTGCAGGGCGTTACATCTGCGGCGAAGAAACCGCGCTGATTAACTCCCTGGAAGGCCGCCGTGCAAACCCGCGCTCCAAGCCACCGTTCCCGGCAAGCTCCGGCGTATGGGGTAAACCGACCTGCGTAAACAACGTCGAAACCCTGTGTAACGTTCCGGCTATCCTCGCGAACGGCGTGGAGTGGTATCAGGGCATCTCCTCAAGCAAAGATGCCGGTACCAAGCTGATGGGCTTCTCCGGTCGCGTTAAAAACCCTGGCGTCTGGGAACTGCCGTTCGGTACCACCGCACGTGAAATTCTTGAAGACTACGCGGGCGGCATGCGCGATGGCCTGAAATTCAAAGCCTGGCAGCCGGGTGGGGCAGGGACTGACTTCCTGACCGAAGCCCACCTTGACCTGCCGATGGAATTCGAAAGCATTGGTAAAGCAGGCAGCCGTCTGGGTACGGCGCTGGCGATGGCCGTCGACCACGAGATCGGCATGGTCTCGCTGGTGCGTAACCTGGAAGAGTTCTTCGCCCGCGAGTCCTGCGGCTGGTGTACGCCGTGCCGTGACGGTCTGCCGTGGAGCGTGAAGATCCTGCGCGCAATCGAACGTGGCGAAGGCCAGCCTGGTGATATCGAGACGCTTGAGCAACTGTGTCGATTCTTAGGGCCGGGTAAAACCTTCTGCGCACACGCGCCGGGTGCCGTCGAGCCGCTGCAGAGCGCGATTAAATATTTCCGCGACGAATTCGAAGCAGGCATCAAGCAGCCGTTCAGCAATACCCATTCAATCAATGGTATTCAGCCGAACCTGCTGAAAGCGCGCTGGTAGCTCCCCCTCACCCCGGCCCTCTCCCTCAAGGGAGAGGGAGAAAAACGGGCTGAGGGTGATAAAAAGAATTTTGATTAACGCTCGAAGCAATTCGAGCCAACTGGAAGCATGCTAATGGCTACGATTCATGTAGACGGCAAAGAATACGAAGTCAACGGGGCGGACAACCTGCTAGAAGCTTGTCTGTCTCTTGGCCTCGATATTCCGTACTTTTGCTGGCATCCGGCGCTGGGCAGCGTCGGTGCTTGCCGCCAGTGTGCGGTGAAGCAATATCAAAACGCGGAAGACACGCGTGGTCGCCTGGTAATGTCCTGTATGACGCCAGCCACCGAAGGCACCTTTATTTCGATTGATGACGAAGAAGCCAAACAGTTCCGCGAAAGCGTGGTGGAATGGTTGATGACCAACCACCCGCACGACTGTCCGGTTTGTGAAGAGGGCGGTAACTGCCACCTTCAGGATATGACCGTCATGACCGGTCACAGCTTCCGTCGCTATCGCTTTACCAAGCGTACCCACCGTAACCAGGACCTGGGGCCGTTCATCTCTCACGAAATGAACCGCTGCATCGCCTGCTACCGCTGCGTGCGTTACTACAAAGACTACGCGGACGGTCAGGATCTGGGCGTCTATGGCGCGCACGATAACGTCTACTTCGGTCGTCCGGAAGACGGTACGCTTGAGAGCGAATTCTCCGGTAACCTGGTAGAAATCTGCCCGACCGGCGTATTCACGGATAAAACCCACTCCGAGCGCTACAACCGTAAATGGGATATGCAGTTTGCGCCAAGCATCTGCCAGCAGTGTTCCCTCGGCTGTAACACCAGCCCGGGTGAGCGTTACGGCGAACTGCGCCGTATCGAAAACCGTTACAACGGTACCGTTAACCACTACTTCCTCTGCGATCGCGGTCGTTTCGGCTATGGCTATGTGAACCTGAAAGACCGTCCGCGTCAGCCGGTTCAGCGCCGTGGCGACGACTTCATTACCCTGAACGCCGAGCAGGCGATGCAGGGCGCGGCGGATATTCTGCGCCAGTCGAAGAAAGCGATCGGTATCGGCTCTCCGCGCGCCAGCATCGAAAGCAACTTCGCGCTGCGCGAGCTGGTTGGGGCGGAAAACTTCTATACCGGCATCGCTCAGGGCGAGCAGGAACGTCTGCAGCTGGTACTGAAAGTGCTGCGTGAAGGCGGTGTCCACACCCCTGCGCTGCGCGAAATTGAATCTTACGATGCGGTCCTGGTGCTGGGTGAAGACCTGACGCAGACCGGCGCACGCGCGGCTCTGGCGGTTCGCCAGGCGGTGAAGGGTAAAGCACGTGAAATGGCAGCGGCGCAGAAAGTGGCCGACTGGCAGATTGCGGCGATCCTCAACATCGGCCAGCGCGCCAAGCATCCTCTGTTTGTGACCAACGTCGACAACACCCGTCTGGACGACATCGCCGCGTGGACCTACTGCGCGCCGGTTGAAGATCAGGCGCGTCTTGGCTTTGCGATTGCCCACGCGCTGGACAACAGCTCCCCGGCCGTTGAGCTGGATCGCGACCTGCAGAACAAGGTCGACGTGATTGTTCAGGCCCTGGCGGGTGCGAAGAAACCGCTGATTATTTCCGGTACCAACGCCGGCAGCGCCGAGATTATCCAGGCGGCCGCCAACGTTGCCAAAGCCCTGAAAGGCCGCGGTGCGGACGTCGGTGTGACCATGATTGCCCGTGCGGTGAACAGCATCGGTTTGGGCATGATCGGCGGCGGCTCGCTGGAAGAAGCGTTAAGCGAACTGGAATCCGGTTCTGCCGACGCCGTTGTGGTGCTGGAAAACGACCTGCATCGCCACGCTTCTGCGGCACGCGTTGATGCCGCGCTCTCCAAAGCGCCGCTGGTGATGGTTATCGACCATCAACGCACCGCGATCATGGACAAAGCGCACCTGGTGCTCTCTGCGGCAAGCTTCGCAGAAAGCGACGGTACGGTGATCAACAACGAAGGCCGCGCGCAGCGCTTCTTCCAGGTTTACGACCCGGCCTACTACGACAGCAACACCGTGATGCTGGAAAGCTGGCGCTGGCTGCACTCCCTGCACAGCACCGTGCAGAGCCGTGAAGTGGACTGGACGCAGCTCGACCACGTTATCGACGCGGTGGTGGAAAAACTGCCTCAGCTGGCCGGCATCAAAGATGCGGCACCTGACGCAAGCTTCCGCATTCGCGGCCAGAAACTGGCGCGTGAGCCGCACCGCTACAGCGGTCGTACCGCCATGCGCGCCAACATCAGCGTGCACGAACCGCGTCAGCCGCAGGACAAAGACACCATGTTCGCCTTCTCCATGGAAGGGAACAACCAGCCGTCTGCGCCGCGCTCTCAGGTTCCGTTCGCATGGGCACCAGGCTGGAACTCCCCGCAGGCATGGAACAAGTTCCAGGCTGAAGTGGGCGGCTCCCTGCGCCACGGCGATCCGGGCGTGCGCCTGATTGAAGCCTCCGAAACCGGTCTGGACTTCTTCACCACCGTTCCGGCGAGCTTCGAGGCGCAGGACGGTAACTGGCGTATCGCGCCGTACTACCATCTGTTCGGTAGCGACGAAATGTCCCAACGTTCTCCGGTCTTCCAGACCCGCATGCCGCAGCCGTACATCAAGCTCAATCCGGCGGACGCCGCGAAGCTTGGCGTTAACGCGGGTGCGAACATTGCCTTCAGCTATGACGGCCAGACAATCAGCCTGCCGCTGATTATCTCCGAAGGTCTGACGGCGGGGCAGGTTGGTCTGCCAATGGGTATGCCTGGCATCGCGCCGGTACTGGCGGGTGCGCGTCTTGATAACCTGCAGGAGGCAAAAGCATGAGTTGGTTAACGCCGGATCTTATCGACATCCTGCTGAGCATTCTGAAAGCAGTCGTTATCCTGCTGGTGGTGGTCACCTGCGGCGCGTTCATGAGCTTTGGTGAACGTCGTCTGCTCGGTCTGTTCCAGAACCGTTACGGACCGAACCGCGTGGGCTGGGGTGGTTCACTCCAGCTGGTCGCGGACATGATCAAGATGTTCTTTAAAGAGGACTGGATCCCGCGCTTCTCGGACCGCGTGATCTTTACTCTGGCACCGATGATCGCCTTCACCTCGCTGCTGCTGGCGTTTGCGATTGTTCCGGTCAGCCCGACCTGGGTTGTGGCTGACCTGAACATCGGCATTCTGTTCTTCCTGATGATGGCAGGCCTCGCGGTTTACGCGGTCCTGTTTGCAGGCTGGTCCAGTAACAACAAATACTCGCTGCTGGGTGCGATGCGTGCTTCCGCGCAGACGCTGAGCTACGAAGTGTTCCTGGGGCTATCCCTGATGGGCGTGGTGGCGCAGGCCGGTTCATTTAACATGACCGACATCGTCAACAACCAGGCCGACATCTGGAACGTTATCCCGCAGTTCTTTGGTTTTGTTACCTTTGCTATCGCGGGCGTGGCGGTGTGTCACCGTCACCCGTTTGACCAGCCAGAAGCCGAACAGGAACTGGCCGACGGTTACCACATTGAATATTCCGGCATGAAGTTCGGCCTGTTCTTCGTGGGCGAGTACATCGGTATCGTCACCATTTCCGCGTTGATGGTAACGCTGTTCTTTGGTGGCTGGCATGGCCCGTTCTTACCGCCGTTCATCTGGTTCGCGCTGAAAACCGCGTTCTTCATGATGATGTTCATTTTGATTCGTGCGTCCTTACCGCGTCCGCGTTATGACCAGGTAATGTCCTTCGGCTGGAAAGTGTGCCTGCCGCTGACGCTCGTCAACTTGTTGGTAACGGCGGCTGTCATTCTCTGGCAGCAGCCATAAGGGGCTTTGAGATCATGACCTTAAAAGAATTATTGGTAGGTTTCGGCACCCAGGTACGCAGTATCTGGATGATCGGCCTGCACGCGTTTGCCAAACGCGAAACCCAGATGTACCCGGAAGAGCCGGTATATCTGCCGCCGCGCTACCGCGGCCGTATAGTGCTGACGCGCGATCCGGACGGCTCCGAGCGCTGCGTTGCCTGTAACCTGTGTGCGGTAGCGTGTCCGGTAGGCTGTATCTCTCTGCAGAAAGCAGAGACGGTAGACGGCCGCTGGTATCCTGAGTTCTTCCGCATCAACTTCTCACGCTGCATCTTCTGCGGTCTGTGTGAAGAAGCGTGCCCAACCACGGCGATTCAGCTGACTCCAGACTTCGAGCTGGGTGAGTACAAACGTCAGGACCTGGTGTACGAGAAAGAGGATCTGCTGATTTCCGGTCCGGGCAAATACCCGGAATATAACTTCTACCGGATGGCGGGTATGGCAATCGACGGCAAAGATAAGGGCGAAGCAGAGAACGAAGCTAAGCCTATCGACGTCAAGAGCCTGTTACCGTAAGGAGAGGGCAATGGAATTCGCTTTTTATATCTGTGGCCTTATCGCCATCCTGGCTACGCTGCGAGTGATCACGCACACCAATCCGGTGCATGCGCTGCTGTACTTAATCATTTCGCTGCTGGCCATTTCCGGGGTGTTCTTTGCGCTGGGCGCGCACTTTGCCGGTGCGCTGGAAATCATCGTCTACGCCGGGGCCATTATGGTGCTGTTCGTGTTCGTGGTGATGATGCTGAACCTGGGCGGCTCTGAAATTGAGCAGGAACGTCAGTGGCTTAAACCGCAGGTGTGGATTGGTCCGGCAATTTTGTCGGCCATCATGCTGGTGGTGATTGTTTACGCCATCTTGGGCGTGAACGATCAGGGCATCGACGGCACGCCAATCAGCGCTAAGGCTGTGGGCATCGCCCTGTTTGGCCCGTACGTACTGGCGGTTGAACTGGCGTCAATGCTGCTGCTGGCGGGCCTGGTTGTTGCCTTCCACGTCGGTCGTGAAGAGCGCATTGGTGAGGTGCTGAGCAACCGCACCGATGACCGCGCGAAGAGAAAAACGGAGGAGCGCGCATGATCCGCTTAACACATGGACTGATCCTCGCTGCGATTTTGTTCGTTCTGGGCTTAACCGGTCTGGTTATCCGCCGCAATCTGCTGTTTATGCTGATCGGTCTGGAAATCATGATTAACGCCTCCGCGCTGGCCTTCGTGGTCGCCGGGAGCTACTGGGGCCAGGCCGACGGTCAGGTGATGTACATTCTCGCCATCAGCCTTGCGGCTGCCGAAGCGAGTATTGGCCTGGCGCTGTTGCTGCAGCTCCATCGTCGCCGCCAGAACCTGAACATCGATTCAGTAAGTGAGTTGCGTGGATGAACATGCTTGCCTTAACCATTATTTTTCCGCTAATTGGCTTCGTGCTGCTGGCGTTTTCTCGCGGCCGCTGGTCTGAGAATCTGTCTGCGACCGTGGGCATCGGCTCCATCGGTCTGGCTGCGCTGGTCACGGCGTATGCGGGTATCGACTTCTTAAATAGCGGACGTCAGCCTTTCAGCGTGCCGCTGTGGACCTGGATGTCGGTCGGTGATTTCAACATCGGTTTCAACCTGGTGCTGGATGGTCTGTCTCTGACCATGCTCTCTGTGGTCACCGGCGTGGGCTTCCTGATCCACATGTTCGCCTCCTGGTATATGCGCGGTGAAGAGGGTTACTCCCGCTTCTTCGCCTACACCAACCTGTTTATCGCCAGCATGGTTGTTCTGGTGTTGGCCGATAACCTGCTGCTGATGTACCTGGGCTGGGAAGGCGTGGGTCTGTGTTCATACCTGCTGATCGGCTTCTACTACACCGATCCGAAGAATGGCGCAGCGGCCATGAAGGCGTTCGTCGTGACCCGCGTGGGTGACGTGTTCCTCGCTTTCGCGCTGTTCATTCTTTACAACGAACTGGGCACGCTGAACTTCCGCGAAATGGTGGAACTGGCACCGGCGCACTTCGAAGCAGGCAACAACATGCTGTGGTGGGCAACGCTGATGCTGCTGGGTGGTGCCGTGGGTAAATCCGCGCAGCTGCCGCTGCAGACGTGGCTGGCAGATGCGATGGCGGGTCCAACCCCGGTCTCCGCCCTGATCCACGCCGCGACCATGGTGACCGCAGGTGTCTACCTGATAGCGCGTACCCATGGCCTGTTCCTGATGACCCCGGAAATTCTGCATCTGGTGGGTATCGTCGGTGCGGTCACGCTGGTGCTGGCAGGCTTTGCCGCGCTGGTGCAGACCGACATCAAGCGCGTTCTCGCGTACTCCACCATGAGCCAGATTGGCTACATGTTCCTGGCGCTCGGCGTCCAGGCATGGGACGCGGCGATTTTCCACCTGATGACGCACGCGTTCTTTAAAGCGCTGCTGTTCCTCTCGTCCGGTTCCGTGATCCTGGCCTGCCACCACGAGCAGAACATCTTCAAGATGGGCGGACTGCGTAAGTCCATCCCGCTGGTGTATGTCTGCTTCCTGGTGGGCGGCGCGGCGCTGTCGGCGCTGCCGCTGATTACAGCAGGCTTCTTCAGTAAGGACGAAATCCTTGCGGGTGCCATGGCGAATGGTCATATCAATCTGATGGTAGCGGGTCTGGTCGGTGCGTTCATGACCTCCCTGTATACCTTCCGTATGATTTTCATCGTATTCCACGGTAAAGAACAAATTCACGCTCACGCAGGGAAGGGGATTACCCACCACCTGCCCCTGATTGTGCTGCTGGTACTCTCCACCTTCGTTGGCGCCATGATTGTGCCACCGCTGCAGGGCGTACTCCCGGCAACAACCGAGCTTGAGCACGGTCGCGTTCTGACGCTTGAAATCACCTCCGGCGTGGTCGCTATCGCGGGCATCCTCATCGCTGCATGGCTGTGGCTGGGTAAACGTACGCTGGTGACTGCCGTTGCCAACAGTGCGCCAGGCCGTCTGCTGGGCACCTGGTGGTACAACGCGTGGGGCTTCGACTGGCTGTACGACATGATCTTCGTTAAGCCGTTCCTGGGCATCGCGTGGCTGCTGAAGCGCGATCCGCTGAACAGCCTGATGAACATCCCGGCGATCCTGTCCCGCTTTGCAGGTAAAGGCCTGCTTTACAGCGAGAACGGTTACCTGCGCTGGTATGTGGCGTCCATGAGCATCGGTGCGGTTGTCGTGCTGGCGCTGCTGATGGTATTGCGTTGATCGTTAAGTGAATTTTATTCGAATTCGTTGAAAATCAGGCCCCTGCTGGGGGCCTTAAAAAGGAATGTAAATCGCCATGTTACTACCCTGGCTAATATTAATTCCCTTCATCGGCGGCTTCCTGTGCTGGCAGACTGAACGCTTTGGCGTGAAGATGCCGCGCTGGATCGCGCTGATCACCATGGGATTGACGCTCGCGCTTGGCCTGCAACTGTGGTTGCAGGGCGGTTACTCACTGACCCAGTCTGCGGGTATTCCGCAGTGGCAGTCTGAGTTTATCCTGCCGTGGATCCCACGTTTCGGCATTACGATCCACCTGGCAATCGACGGCCTGTCGCTGCTGATGGTGGTGCTGACCGGCCTGCTCGGCGTTCTGGCGGTACTCTGCTCCTGGCGAGAAATCGAAAAATACCAGGGCTTCTTCCACCTGAACCTGATGTGGATCCTGGGCGGCGTGATCGGCGTGTTCCTTGCCATCGACATGTTCCTGTTCTTCTTCTTCTGGGAGATGATGCTGGTGCCGATGTACTTCCTGATCGCGCTGTGGGGCCACAAGGCGTCCGACGGTAAAACGCGCATCACGGCGGCAACCAAGTTCTTCATCTACACCCAGGCGAGCGGTCTGGTCATGCTGATTGCCATCCTGGCGCTGGTGTTCGTGCACTACAACGCGACCGGCGTCTGGACCTTCAACTACGAAGAGCTGCTGAAGACCCCGATGTCTCACGGCGTGGAATACCTGCTGATGCTGGGCTTCTTCATCGCCTTCGCGGTGAAAATGCCGGTGGTTCCGCTGCACGGCTGGCTGCCAGACGCGCACTCTCAGGCGCCAACGGCGGGTTCCGTTGACCTGGCGGGCATTTTGCTGAAAACCGCGGCCTACGGTCTGCTGCGTTTCGCACTGCCGCTGTTCCCGAACGCCTCCGCAGAGTTCGCGCCAATCGCCATGTGGCTCGGCGTGATCGGTATCTTCTACGGCGCGTGGATGGCCTTCACGCAGTACGACATCAAGCGTCTGATTGCCTACACCTCCGTTTCCCACATGGGCTTCGTGCTGATTGCCATCTACACCGGCAGCCAGCTGGCGTACCAGGGCGCGGTCATTCAGATGATTGCGCACGGTCTCTCCGCAGCCGGTCTGTTCATTCTGTGCGGTCAGCTGTACGAACGTCTGCACACCCGCGACATGCGTATGATGGGCGGCCTGTGGGGCAAAATGAAATGGCTGCCTGCGCTCTCCATGTTCTTCGCGGTGGCGACGCTGGGGATGCCGGGCACCGGTAACTTCGTCGGCGAATTTATGATTCTGTTCGGCAGCTTCAAGGTGGTTCCGATGATTACCGTCATCTCCACCTTTGGCCTGGTGTTTGCTTCCGTTTACTCGCTGGCGATGCTGCATCGCGCCTACTTCGGTAAAGCGAAGAGCGAAATTGTTGCAAAAGAACTGCCGGGGATGTCGCTGCGCGAGCTGTTCATCATCCTGCTGCTGGTCGTACTGCTGGTGCTGCTGGGCTTCTATCCGCAGCCGATTCTGGATACCTCGCATTCCGCGATGGGTAACATCCAGCAGTGGTTTGTTAATTCTGCTTCTACTACAAGGCCGTAATTCGCCATGACAATAACTCCACAACAACTGATCGCGCTGCTACCGCTGCTGATCGTCGGATTGACGGTGGTGGTTGTGATGCTCTCCATTGCGTGGCGACGCAATCACTTCCTGAATGCGACCCTGTCCGTTTTGGGTCTGAACGCTGCGTTAGTCTCCCTCTGGTTTGTTGGCCAGGCGGGTGCGATGGACGTCACGCCGCTGATGCGCGTTGACGGTTACGCCATGCTGTACACCGGTCTGGTGCTGCTGGCGAGCCTGGCAACCTGCACCTTCGCGTACCCGTGGCTTGAAGGCTACAACGACAATAAAGAAGAGTTTTACCTGCTGGTACTGATTGCCGCACTGGGCGGCATTCTGCTGGCGAACGCGAACCACCTGGCCGCGCTGTTCCTCGGTATTGAGCTTATCTCACTGCCGCTGTTCGGCCTGATTGGTTACGCCTTCCGCCAGAAGCGCTCTCTGGAAGCGGCGATCAAGTACACCATCTTGTCCGCTGCCGCGTCGTCGTTCCTGCTGTTCGGTATCGCGCTGCTGTACGCACAGACGGGGAATCTCTCCTTCCTGGCCATCGGCAAGAGCCTCGGCGACGGCATGCTGCACGAGCCGCTGCTGCTGGCGGGTCTGGGCATGATGATCGTGGGTCTCGGCTTCAAGCTCTCTCTGGTGCCGTTCCACCTGTGGACGCCAGACGTATACCAGGGCGCTCCGGCACCGGTGTCGACCTTCCTGGCGACAGCGAGCAAAATCGCTATCTTCGGTGTGGTGATGCGTCTGTTCCTGTACGCGCCGGTAGGTGACAGTGAAGCGGTCCGCGTGGTGCTGGGCATTATCGCGTTCGTCTCCATCATCTTCGGTAACCTGATGGCGCTGAGCCAGACCAACATCAAGCGTCTGCTGGGCTACTCGTCTATCTCCCACCTGGGCTACCTGCTGGTGGCGCTGATTGCGCTGCAAAGCGGCGAGATGTCGATGGAAGCCGTGGGCGTGTATCTGGCGGGTTACCTGTTCAGCAGCCTCGGCGCGTTCGGCGTGGTGAGCCTGATGTCCAGCCCGTACCGTGGCCCGGATGCAGATTCACTGTTCTCCTACCGCGGTCTGTTCTGGCATCGTCCGATTCTTTCCGCGGTGATGACGGTAATGATGCTCTCGCTGGCCGGTATCCCGATGACGCTGGGCTTTATCGGTAAGTTCTACGTGCTGGCCGTCGGTGTTAATGCGGGTCTGTGGTGGCTGACGGCGGGTGTTGTTATCGGCTCCGCGATTGGTCTCTACTACTACCTGCGCGTTGCCGTGAGCCTGTACCTGAGCGCGCCTCAGCAGCTCAACCGCGATGCGCCGACCAACTGGCAGTACAGCGCCGGTGGTATCGTGGTGCTCATCTCCGCGCTGCTGGTGCTGATCTTCGGTATCTATCCGCAGCCGCTGATTGATATCGTGCAGCGAGCGATGCCATTAATGTAAAAACAAAAAACCCGCCTCGGCGGGTTTTTTATTGCCCAGCGGCGCTACGCTTGCAGGGCCTACGGGTTTTGTAGGTCGGGTAAGCGAAGCGCCACCCGACTAAGCCAGCTGCTTCCGGCTAATCAACGGCCCGTCTATCTTCTTCATCGAGCGGTCCAGCACTTCCTCAATCACCGACGACAGTTCGTTCAGCTCAAACTTCGCCACGTAGCCGTCGGCCTTCACCTTGCGAATATGGTCCTCGTTGGCGTTGCCGGACAGGGACGAGTGGATCACTACCGGAATATCCTTCAGGAACGGATCGGTCTTGATTTTGCGCGTCAGCGTAAAGCCGTCCATCTCCGGCATTTCCAGGTCGGTCAGCACCAGCGCGATTTTATCGGTGATCGGCACGCCCTCGGCCTGAGCCTGCGCGGCCAGCACGCCAATTTTCTCCCACGCGTCCTTCCCGGTGATGTGCAGCTGGGCCGGGATTTCCATCGCCTGCAGGCCTTTCTCCAGCATCGAGCGCGCCACTTTGGAGTCTTCCGCCACAATGGCGACCGAGCCAGGCTTGATGTTGAATTTGGTGGTTTTCAGGTTGGTGGCGTGCAGGTCGTGGTTCGCCGGGGTGATGTCATACAGGATCTGCTCAACGTCCAGCACCATCGCCAGATCGTTGGTATCGGTCTTCTCGTCGAGGCAGGCGATGCTGGTGATGTAGCGCCCGCTGACGGCGGTTTCGGCGGCGTGAACCTGCTTCCAGTCGAGACGCATGATGTTCTCAACGGACTCCACGGCAAACGCCTGCACGCTGCGGGCGTATTCGGTGATCAGCAAAATGTTCAGTCCGGTCGTCGGTTTGCACCCGGCGACGGCAGCGAGGTCAATGACCGGGATCACCTGGTCGCGAATGTTCACCATCCCCATCAGCGGCGACTTCATGCCGGCGGGTTTGGTGAACTCCGGCATCGGCACGATTTCGCGCAGCTTGAACACGTTAATGCCAAACAGCTCGGATTTGTTTTCGTTCAGAGAGGTGCCAAGACGGAACAGCAACAGTTCAAAACGGTTGGACAGGGTGAGATTCGCCCTGTCATCAATATCTTTCTGGAAATTATCCATTCTACCCTCAAGAGAAATGCTGACCTTTTAATCGTTATCGGCATCCTGAGGGAAAAATGAAGGACTAAACGCTGACCTGAGTAAAATCTTCCGCCAGCTCGCACTCAGAGAACACCTCGCGGCACTCTGCCAGCAGGCGTTCACATCCCTGCGCGTCGTAGCGTGAGCTTACGTGAGTGACGATCAGCTTCCCGACGCCCGCCTCACGCGCCAGCCGTGCGGCCTGGCGCGTCGAGCTATGGCCGCGACCGTTGGCTTTCTCTTCCATCGCCGCTTCCAGCGTGGCTTCGTGCACCATGACGTCCACGCCCTGAGCCAGCGAAAGCGCAGCGGCGCAAGGTGCAGTATCACCAAAAATCGCCAGCTTTTTCCCCGGCTGTGGCGCAGAAAGATAGTCCTGCCCGTTCACCGCGCGCCCGTCTTCCAGCGTGACGGTTTCGCCCTGCTTCAGGCGCTGGAAGAGCGGGCCCGGCTTTACGCCGTCGGCGATTAACGCAGCGGCGTTTAGCGCGCCGGGTTTATCCTGCTCCTCTATGCGGTAGCCGTAGCACTCAACCGGATGATTCAGCGGATAGGCGGTCACCCTGTAATCGCCGTCATCGAACGCCAGACCTTCTGCAATCTCGACAACCTCCAGGGGATAATCCGTCCACGAGCCGCTCAGGCGCAGCGTGGTTTCAACAAACTCGGCAATACCTTTCGGACCGTAGATCGTGAGCGGATGCGCAATGCCCGCCATCGAGCGGCTGCACAGCAGGCCGGGCAGGCCAAAAAGATGATCGCCGTGCAGGTGGGTGATAAAAATCTTGTCCAGCTTGCCCGGATGGTACGCGGTGCGCAGCAGCTGGTGCTGCGTCCCTTCACCGCAGTCAAACAGCCACAGCCCGCCGCGGGTGGGATGCTGCAAATCCAGCAGGATTGCCGTCACATTTCGCGACCGGGTCGGCACGCCAGCGGACGTACCCAGAAAAATCAGTTCCATAACGCAATCAGCCCTTTGCCGAATGGGAAGGGGTTTAGTATAACGTGATGAACCCCAGGAAGGAGACAGACATGATTCAGTGGCAAGATTTACACCATAGCGAGCTTACCGTTCAGTCACTTTACGCGCTGTTAAAACTGCGCTGCGAAGTGTTTGTTGTAGAACAAACCTGCCCGTATCTGGATATCGACGGTGATGACCTGGTCGGAGAAAACCGCCATGTACTCGGCTGGCGCGATAACGAGCTGGTGGCGTATGCGAGGATTCTGAAAAGCGCCGATGATTTTGAGCCGGTGGTCATTGGCCGGGTCATCATTAGCGGCAACGCGCGCGGCGAAAAGCTGGGCTATCAGCTGATGGAAAAAACGCTCTCATCCTGCGAAAAACAGTGGCCGGACAGGGCGTTATACCTGGGCGCGCAGGCACACCTTCAGCCATTCTATGCGCACTTTGGCTTTGCCCCGGTGACCGACGTTTACGACGAGGATGGCATACCGCACGTTGGCATGGCGCGGGAAGCGAAGCAGGCGTAATCGCACGTCGTTGGCTATAGTTAGCGGACTGGTGTAACAACATGGAGAAAAATATGTCATTTCAATCCTGGGATACCCGTATCGACGACGACCTGGCCTTGCTGAGCGAAACGCTGGAAGAGGTGCTGCGTTCGTCGGGCGACCCTGCCGATCAGAAGTATATTGAGCTAAAGGCGCGTGCCGAACAGGCGCTGCATGAAGTGAAAAATCGCGTCAGCCATGCGTCTGACAATTACTACTACCGGGCCAAAAAAGCGGTATATCGTGCCGATGATTACGTGCATGAGAAACCGTGGCAAGGCATCGGCGCAGGTGCCGCCGTGGGGCTGGTGCTGGGGCTACTGTTAGCCCGCCGTTAACGGCGCTTAAAAACCTTAACCACTCCCTATACGTGGGTACTGCTATTTTCGGTCAGTACCCCGTATAATGCGAGGTTTCAATAGGGAGAGGTTCGCGTGCATTCGATTTTCCTCGCGCTGGAACGTCTGCGCAGCCAGCTTGCGCAAGCGCTACCCGCTACACCCGGTATGCGTCATTTCGACGTCTCTTTCCCATTAAACGATGCTTTCGATCCCCTGGCCTGGCTGGGTGCTCAGCAAATCTATCCTCAATTCTACTGGCAGCAGCGCAACGGTGATGAAGAACTCGCCGCGCTCGGTGCCGTTGCCCACTTTGACGCACTCTCGTCGGCCTCGCAGTTTTTGCAGCAGCAGAACGCGGCGCCCGATACGCGCATCTGCGGCCTTAACGCCTTTAATCCTGAGCAGGGGAACCTGTTTTTACCGCGCCTGCTCTGGCGACGTCAGGGCGGGGCTGCCACGTTGCGCCTGCAGCTGTGGAGCGACAGCTCGCTTGCGGACGATGCGATCGTCGCGCAGGCATTTTTACTCCAGCTCCGGGACGCTAGCCCCATCCGCCCGCTGTCGGTGCAGGTTATACAGGAGAGGCATCAGCCGCAAAAATCCGTGTGGCTGCGTCTTATCCACCAGGCAACGGACGCTATCGCGCGCGGTGATTTTGAAAAGGTGGTGCTCGCCAGGGCCACCGATCTGCAGCTCAATCAATCCCTTAACGCCGTTGCGTTGATGGCCGCCAGCCGCGCGCTCAATTTAAACTGCTATCATTTTTGCATGGTATTTGATGCCCGCAGCGCGTTTCTCGGCTCCACGCCGGAGCGCCTGTGGCGGCGTCGCGGCACCCTGCTGCGCACCGAGGCGCTGGCGGGAACGGTTGCCGGCCACAGCGACGATAGCCAGGCGCAAAAGCTGGGCGACTGGCTGATGAAAGATGATAAAAATCAGCGTGAAAATATGCTGGTGGTGGAGGATATCTGCGAGCGATTGCAGCATCATACCCGCACCCTTGAGGTGCTGCCCGCCCAGGTTGTACGCCTGCGTAAGGTCCAGCACCTGCGCCGCTGTATCTGGACCGCGCTAAAACAGGCCGACGATGCGCTGTGCCTGCACGTGCTACAGCCGACGGCGGCCGTCGCCGGGCTACCGCGTCAGGCGGCGCGCGAATTTATTGATGATGTCGAACCCTTCGATCGCGAGTGGTATGCCGGATCGGCCGGGTATCTGTCGCCCGAGCAAAGCGAGTTCTGCGTGGCGCTACGCTCCGCGCGCGTTCAGGATGCTCAGCTTCGGCTCTACGCCGGGGCAGGGATTGTCAGCGGCTCAGACCCGGAACAGGAGTGGCAGGAAATAGAAAACAAAGCCGCCGGGCTGCGTTCTCTGCTCCTTAGGGATTAATACTGATTCGCGCATTACCGATTCATATCAAAATTCCAAATTTTTCTATTATTTATACTGTGTCGCATTATTGATACCGGACAAACTCATGTCAGTAAGTTCTTTTAACCGGCGCTGGGCGACGGTGATCCTCGAAGCCCTGACCCGCCATGGCGTCAGGCACGTGTGCATTGCACCGGGTTCGCGCTCCACGCCGCTGACGCTGGCGGCGGCCGAAAATCGGGCATTTATTCATCACACCCATTTTGACGAGCGCGGTCTCGGCCATCTGGCGCTGGGGCTGGCAAAAGTCAGTAAAGCGCCGGTGGCGGTGATCGTTACGTCCGGTACGGCGGTGGCAAACCTCTATCCGGCCATTATCGAGGCCGGGTTAACCGGTGAGAAACTGATCCTGCTCACGGCGGATCGCCCGCCTGAGCTTATCGACTGCGGCGCCAATCAGGCAATCCGCCAGCCGGGGATATTTTCCTCTCACCCCGCGCAGGCGGTTGCGTTACCGCGTCCTACCCAGGACATTCCCGCAAGCTGGCTGGTTTCAACGCTCGATCACGCGTTGGGATCGCTGCGCAGCGGCGCGTTGCATATCAACTGTCCGTTTGCCGAGCCGCTGTACGGCGAAATGGACGACACCGGCCTCGCCTGGCAGCAGCAGCTCGGCGACTGGTGGGAGAGCGAAAAGCCCTGGCTGCGCGAGCAGGCGCATCTTGAAAGCGCAAAACAACGCGACTGGTTCTTCTGGCGACAAAAACTCGGCGTGGTGGTTGCCGGGCGCATGAGCGCCGCCGAAGGGAAGCTGGTCGCCGAATGGGCGCAAACCCTCGGCTGGCCGCTGATTGGCGATGTGCTCTCCCAGACCGGGCAGCCGCTGCCCTGCGCCGATCTCTGGCTGGGCAACGCAAAGGCCGTCACCGAGCTTTCGCAGGCGCAAATTGTGGTGCAGATTGGCTCCAGCCTCACCGGCAAACGCCTGCTGCAGTGGCAGGCGACTTGCACGCCGGAAGAGTACTGGCTGGTGGACCCGCTGGAAGGGCGGCTCGACCCCGCTCACCATCGCGGGCGTCGCCTGGTGAGCGACATTGACGCCTGGCTGGACCTCCATCCGGCAGAAAAGCGCAAGCCCTGGGCCGTTGAGATCCCTGAACTGTCGCGTCAGGCGTGGGAACTCACCCAAGCGCAGTGCGACGATTTTAGCGAAGCCGGGCTGGCGCACCGTATACGTCAGTATCTGCCCGAGCAGGGTCAGCTGTTTGTCGGCAATAGCCTGGTGGTGCGCCTGATTGACGCGCTCTCTAAGCTGCCCGCGGGCTACCCCGTTTACAGCAACCGCGGTGCCAGCGGCATCGACGGGCTGATCTCAACGGCGGCGGGCGTGCAGCGCGCCAGCGCAAAATCGACGCTGGCGATCGTGGGCGATCTTTCCGCGCTCTACGATCTGAACGCGCTGGCGCTGCTGCGTCAGGCATCCGCGCCCGTTGTGCTGATTGTGGTCAATAACAACGGCGGGCAAATTTTTTCCCTGCTGCCGACGCCGCAAAGCGAGCGCGAACGCTTTTATCTGATGCCGCAAAACGTGCAGTTTGAGCACGCGGCGGCGATGTTTAGCCTGAAATATCATCGCCCGGAAAGCTGGGAACAGCTGGAGGCGGCGTTAAGCGCGGCGTGGAAACAGCCCGGCGCAACGCTGGTTGAGCTGGTGGTGAATGATTCTGACGGGGCGCAAAAGCTGCAGCACCTGCTTGCCCAGGTGAGCCACCTGTGATCCTGGCTGGCGCGCAGCGGGCCGGAAAACCAGGCTACCCCTGGCTGGTCTTTTTGCACGGTTTCTCCGGCGACTGCCGCGAGTGGCAAACGGTTGGGGAGTCGTTAACAGCCTATCCCCGGCTGTATCTTGATCTGCCAGGGCACGGTGGTTCTGCTGGAATTTCCGTTTCTGGATTCTCCGACGTGAGCGATTTACTCGCCAGCACGCTTATTAGTTACAACATACTTAACTACTGGCTGGTGGGGTACTCCCTCGGCGGCCGCATTGCGATGTTCCATGCCTGCCAGCAGCCAGCGGGGCTGAGCGGGATTGTCGTTGAAGGCGGTCATCCTGGGCTACAGAATGCAGATGCGCGCGAGGCGCGGTTAGCATCCGATCGCCGTTGGGCAACGCGTTTTCGCACTGAACCGCTCGCAGAGGTCTTTGCCGACTGGTATCAACAGCCGGTGTTTGCCTCGCTTACGAACGCCCAGCGCGGCGAGCTGATCGCGCTGCGTAGCCGTAACGACGGCGCGAATCTGGCGGCAATGCTTGAGGCCACCTCCCTGGCCGTGCAGCCCGACCTGCGTTCTGCGCTGAGCGCGTACAACGCCCCTTTTTATTATCTCTATGGCGAACGTGACGAGAAGTTCACGGCCATCGCCGCCGAACTGAACGCCGAACGCCACGTTATTCCTCACGCCGGGCACAACGCCCATCGGGAAAATCCCGGTGCGGTTGCCGCGAGCCTGGCACAGATACTGCGTCTTCGAATAAAGGACACTCTATGATCTATCCTGATGAACACATGCTTTACGCGCCGGTTGAATGGCAGGACTGCTCCGAAGGTTACACCGACATTCGTTACCACAAGTCCGCCGACGGCATCGCCAAAATCACCATCAACCGTCCGCAGGTGCGCAACGCGTTTCGTCCGCTGACCGTCAAAGAGATGATTCAGGCGCTGGCCGATGCGCGCTATGACGACAACATCGGCGTGATTGTGCTGACCGGCGAAGGTGACAAAGCGTTCTGCTCCGGCGGCGATCAGAAAGTGCGCGGTGACTACGGCGGATACCAGGACGATGCGGGTACGCACCACCTGAACGTGCTCGACTTCCAGCGCCAGATCCGCACCTGTCCAAAACCGGTTGTCGCGATGGTGGCCGGTTACTCCATCGGCGGCGGCCACGTGCTGCACATGATGTGCGACCTGACCATTGCTGCGGAAAACGCCATCTTCGGCCAGACCGGCCCGAAAGTCGGTTCCTTCGACGGCGGCTGGGGCGCATCCTACATGGCGCGCATCGTTGGGCAGAAAAAAGCGCGCGAAATCTGGTTCCTGTGCCGTCAGTACAACGCTCAGGAAGCGCTGGATATGGGCCTGGTCAACACCGTGGTGCCGATTGCCGATCTCGAAAAAGAGACCGTGCGCTGGTGCCGCGAGATGCTGCAAAACAGCCCGATGGCGCTGCGCTGCCTGAAGGCCGCACTGAACGCCGACTGCGACGGTCAGGCGGGCCTGCAGGAGCTGGCGGGTAACGCCACCATGCTGTTCTACATGACCGAAGAGGGTCAGGAAGGACGCAACGCGTTTAACGAAAAACGCCAGCCGGACTTCAGCAAATACAAACGGAACCCGTAATGCGTCGCGCGCAGGTTTACCGCTGGCAGATACCGATGGACGCGGGCGTGGTGCTGCGCGAGCGGCGGTTAAAAACCCGTGACGGACTCTTCGTGCATCTTCGTCAGGGCGAGCGGGAAGGCTGGGGTGAAGTTTCACCTCTGCCGGGCTTTAGCCTCGAGTCGCTGGATGACGCGCAGGCGGCGCTGCTGGCCTGGGTGCGCGAGTGGCGGGAAGGCGGTAATCCGGCGCTGCCGGACCTGCCTTCCGCCGCCTTCGGCATCAGCTGCGCGCTGGCGGAGCTGGACGACAGTTTGCCCCTTGAGGCAAATTATCGCGCCGCGCCGCTCTGCACCGGCGATCCGGACGACCTGTTCGCGCAGCTCTCCGCCATGCCCGGCGAGAAAGTGGCGAAAATCAAAGTTGGCCTGTACGAAGCGGTGCGCGACGGGATGGTGGCGAATCTGCTGCTGGAAGCGATCCCCGATCTGCGCCTGCGTCTGGACGCCAACCGCGCCTGGACGCCGCTCAAGGCCCAGCAGTTCGCGAAGTACGTCAACCCGGCCTACCGCAACCGCATCGCGTTTCTGGAAGAACCGTGCAAAACGCGGGACGACTCCCGCGCCTTTGCCCGTGAAACGGGCATTGCGATAGCCTGGGATGAAAGCCTGCGCGAACCTGATTTTGCGTTTGTCGCCGAGCCGGGCGTCAGCGCGGTGGTGATCAAGCCGACGCTCACCGGCAGCCTGCAAAAAGTACGCGAGCAGGTTGAGGCTGCGCACGCCCTGGGCCAGACGGCGGTGATCAGTTCGTCCATTGAGTCCAGCCTCGGGCTGACGCAGCTGGCGCGCATCGCGGCATGGTTAACGCCGGACACTATCCCCGGCCTCGACACGTTGAGCCTGATGCAGTCCCAGCTTATTCGTCAGTGGCCGGACAGCGCGCTGCCGTGCCTCGGCGCTGGAGCGCTGGAGCCGCTGCTATGAGGTTTACCGACTGGCCGTGGCGGCACTGGCGCGCGCAGTGGCCCGACAGGCCCGCTCTGCGGCTGAACGATGAGGTTCTCACCTGGCAACAGCTGTGCGCGCGCGTTGATAGCCTTGCCGCCGGGTTCCATCGTCAGGGCGTGGAGGAAGGCGAGGGGGTAATGCTGCTCGCCCATAACCATCCGCAGACCCTGCTGGCGTGGCTCGCGCTGCTCCAGTGCGGCGCGCGTATTCTTCCGGTGAACCCTCAGCTGCCGGGACCGCTGCTGGACGTGCTGATCCCGCCAATGACGCTGCGCCATGCGCTGGTGCTGGACGGCGCGTTTGACGGCTTGCCTTTACTGAGCATGAGCGAGTGTTCAGGCGATCGTGCAGCCTCGTGGCAGCCGCAGCGCCTGGCCTCTATGACGTTAACCTCAGGCTCGACGGGCCTGCCGAAAGCGGCCGTTCACACCTGCGCGGCGCATCTTGCCAGCGCGCAGGGCGTGCTGGCGCTGATGCCCTACGGTGATGACGATGACTGGCTGCTGTCGCTGCCGCTGTTCCACGTCTCTGGCCAGGGCATTTTGTGGCGCTGGCTGCTGGCGGGCGCGCGGTTAACCGTGCGTGAGAAACAGCCGCTGGAGCAGGCGCTGCAGGGCTGCACCCATGCGTCTCTGGTGCCGACGCAGCTCTGGCGTTTGCTTCATGCACAGCAGCGTGTTGCGCTGAAGGCCGTTCTGCTCGGCGGGGCGGCCATTCCCGTTGAGCTGACGGCGAAGGCGCGGGAGAAAGGCATTCGTACCTTCTGCGGTTACGGCCTGACGGAGTTTGCCTCAACCGTTTGCGCGAAAGCGGCGGACGGCGAGCCGGATGTGGGAACCGCCCTGCCGGGTCGGGAAGTGAAGCTGGTCGAGGGGGAAATCTGGATCAAAGCGCAAAGCATGGCGGCGGGCTACTGGCGAGACGGTGCGCTTCTTCCGCTCACTAACGCGCAGGGCTGGTTTGCCACCCGCGATCGCGGGGAATGGCAAAACGGTCGTCTGACGATTTTAGGTCGTATGGACAACCTCTTTTTCAGCGGAGGAGAGGGGATCCAACCCGAATCGCTGGAGCGCGTTATCGCCACGCATCCGCAGATAAGCCAGGTGTTTATCGTCCCGCTGGACGACGCCGAGTTCGGACAGCGTCCGGTGGCGGTGGTGGAGTGCGAGCCGGGAACGGATATCGCGCAATTCCCTGACTGGATCCAGGGCAGGCTGGCGCGTTTTGAACAGCCGGTGCACTGGCTGGCACTGCCCGCAGAGCTAAAAAATGGCGGGATTAAAATCTCCCGCCAGGCGTTAAAACAGTGGGTCAATGCCCTGCTTAGAAGCTGATCAGCCGACGTCCGGCTGAGGCTTGCGCTGGCGCCGACGCACCAGGCGCAGTACCGGCGGCACCACAATGACCACGATCGCCATCGCCAGCAGAACCTTCGTCACGCTGCTCTCCCACAGGATCGCCATATTGCCGTTGCTGATGGAAAGGGCGCGGCGCAGGTTTTGCTCCAGCATCTCACCCAGTACGAAGCCTAAAATCAGCGGCGACATCGGGAAGTGCATCTTGCGTAAGATGTACCCCAGCACGCCAAGCAGCACCATCAGCACCAGGTCGAAGGTTGTGCTGTGCACCGCGTACACCCCAACCGCAGAGACGGCGGCGATAGCCGGAACCAGGAACCACAGGGGAATGGTCAGCATGCGGGTGAACAGGCCGATCAGCGGAATGTTCATCACCAGCAGCATCACGTTGGCAATCAGCAGCGCCGCAATTAGGCCCCAGACGATATCCGGCTGCTCTGTGAACATCGCCGGGCCCGGGGTAATGTTATAGAGCGTCAGCGCGCCCATCATCACCGCCGTGGTGCCGGAGCCCGGCACGCCGAGCGTCAGCATCGGGATAAACGAGCCGCAGGCCGAGGCGTTATTGGCCGCCTCTGGCGCAGCGACGCCGCGAATATCGCCTTTGCCGAAGCTGTCGCTGTTGCCGCTCAGCTTTTTCTCGGTCATGTAGGTGATGGCGCTGGCGATGGTTGCCCCCGCGCCGGGCAGGACGCCGACGAAGAAGCCAATCACCGACGAACGCAGGGTGGCACCGATACACTGCGCCCCCTCTTTGGCGTTAAAGAGCATTCGGCCGGTCTTGCGCACCAGCGTCTGCCCGCTGCTGGTATGTTCCAGCATCAGTAAGATCTCCGATACAGAGAACAGGCCAATCACGACGACGATAAACTGCACGCCGTCGGACAGGTGAACGCTGTCGAAGGTGAAGCGATAAACCCCGGTGTTGGCGTCAACGCCGACGGTGGCCAGACTGAGGCCAATCAGCGCGGACAAAAACGATTTGAGCGGGTTCTGCGCCATCATGCTGCCGAGGCAGGCGATAGCAAACACCATCAGCGCAAAATACTCCGCCGGGCCAAACGCCAGCGACCACTGGGCCAGCGCAGGGGCGAACAGAATGATGCCGCCAATGGCGATCATGGAGCCAAAGAACGAGCTGACGGCGGAAATAGAGAGCGCCACGCCGCCGCGACCCTGCTGCGCCATCGGATAACCGTCGAGGGCGGTCATAATGGCGGCGGCATCGCCGGGAACGTTGAGCAGTATCGACGAGATACGTCCGCCGTATTCGCAGCCGATATAGACCGTTGCCAGCAGGATCAGCGCGGACTCCGCCGGCAGGTGCAGGGCAAAGGCCAGCGGCAGTAAAATCGCCACGCCGTTGATGGGGCCCAGGCCGGGCAGCAGGCCGACGATCGTCCCCACAAAGCAGCCGATCAGGGCAATCACCAGGTTTTCAGGGGTCATCGCCACCGCGAACCCCTGCGAGAGGTAAATCCAGGTATCCATAGCGTGCTCCGTCAGTTAAACCATGCGCCAAGGGGTAGGGTCACGTCCAGCAGGCGGTCGAAGGCGTACCAGAGCAAAATGCCCAGCACCGCGCCCGACAGCCCGGCCGCGGGCAGGGTAGCGTTAAACAACATGCCGATGACCATCGTCAGAATGGCGGTAGCAACCGGGAAGCCGAGCCATTCAAAGCCCCAGGCGTACATCAGCAGCACGATCACCATCACCAGCAGGCGTTGTAAAATCCGACGTGGCGGCCACTCCACGGTATCCGGATGGCGCAGCAGCAGCGCCACCGAGCAGAGCAGCATCAGGCCGACAATGCCCATCGGGAAGGGGCGCGGCCCCACGGGTTCATAGCTGTACTCGCTGTGGATCTGCCAGGCGACGAACAGTCCGCCTACGCAGAGCAGCAGCCATATCCCGGCAAAAATACGATCGCTCATAGCGTCTCCGGTTATTTCGCCAGGCCAAAGGCTTTCGCCTGCTCGCGGTAGTCATTCACCTGTTTTTTGACGTAATCATCCAGCTGCTGACCGTTGAGGTTGAACTCAAACAGCCCGCGCAGATCGCGCTGCTTTTTGAACGCGTCGGTCTGCTGAAGTTTGGCGAAGGTCTCAACCCACCACTGGTACTCGGCGTCGGTCACTTTTGGCCCAACGAAGAAGCCGCGAATGATCGGCCAGACCAGGTTATAGCCCTGCTCTTTGGCGGTAGGAACGTTCGCCAGCTGGCCCGGCAGGCGGTTTTCCGCGAAGACCGCCAGCACGCGGATTTTGTCCCCGCTCAGGTAAGGCACCATTTCACTGAGATCGCCGGAGACCGCCTGAACGTGGTTGCCCATCAGCGCCGTGACCGGCTCGCCGCCGCCTTCAAAGGCCACGTAGCGCATCTTGTGCGGATCGACCTTTGCCTGCTGCGCCAGCAGGGCGGCTTTCATCCAGTCCTGGCTGCCGATCGACGCGCCCGCGCCAATCACCACGCTGTTCGGATCTTTTTCCATTGCGGTCAGCAGATCTTTCAGGGATTTCCACGGGGAGTCCGTGCGCACGGCGATCATGCCGTAATCCGTTCCCACAGTCGCGAGCCAGCGCACGTCGTTCACGTCGTAACGGCCAAATTTCCCCTGAGACAGGTTCAGCAGCGAGCCGCCGGAGAAGGCCACCACGGTGCCGGCTTCGGCAGGGCGCTGCGCCACGATGGCGTTGTAGGCTACCGCGCCCACGCCGCCGGGCATGTAGGTGACGCGCATCGGCTTCTCGATGGCCTTCGTCTCCAGCAGGCTGACCTGAATCAGCTTGCAGGTCAGGTCGAAGCCGCCGCCGGGCTTAGCCGGGGCGATGCACTCCGTGCGGGACGGAGCGTCCTGCGCCTGGACGACAGACGCGCTCAACAGCAATACGCTTGCAGCAAAAGTCGAAAGTAATTGTTTTTTCATCATTTATCCTCACGCCGGAAAACCGGGGGTACGGGTACAGGTCTTTTTTCTGATTATGTGAACCGCCTTGTAGCGGTTCCGTTGCGTGATTGTTAAAACAATAACCTTTCATTTCCCTTTCACTGCGACAACAACTTTACAGGATGTGATATGCGTCTCTTACTCGCGGAAGATAATCGTGAGCTGGCTCACTGGCTGGAGAAAGCGCTGGTGCAGGGAGGTTTTGCCGTGGACTGCGTTAACGATGGAAGGGCGGCGGACCATCTGCTGCAGGGGGAAAACTATGCCGTTGCGATTCTGGACATCGGCATGCCCGGCTTCGACGGGCTGGAGGTGGTCCACCGCCTGCGAAAGCGCGGGCAGACGCTTCCCGTGCTGTTTCTCACCGCCCGCAGCAACGTGGCGGACAGGGTGAAGGGGTTGAACGCCGGGGCGGATGACTATCTGCCGAAGCCCTTCGAGCTGGAAGAGCTTGATGCGCGCCTGCGCGCGCTGCTGCGCCGAAGCGAAGGACGCACGCAGGAGCGCCAGCTTCTGGGGGCGCTGGAGTATGACGATGAAGGCTTTTTCATGCTGCACGATGAACCGCTCTCCCTGACGCCGCGCGAACTTTCCCTGCTGAAGGTGCTGATGCATCGCCGGACCCGGCCCGTCTCGCGGCAGCAATTATTCGACCAGGTGTTCAGCCTGAACGATGACGTCAGCCCGGAGAGCATCGATCTCTATATTCATCGCCTGCGCAAGAAGCTGAGCGGCAGCGGCGTGAAGATCACCACCCTGCGCGGGCTGGGCTACGTGCTGGAGTGCGGCGATGAAGTGGGCTAAGCCGCAGTCGCTTTATCTGCAGCTATTGCTCTTTCTGGGCTTACCGCTGCTGCTGTTGTGGGGACTGTCGGCGTTTAACAGCTACGTTAGCGCCCTGCAGGCGGCGACGCAGGCGTATGACCGAACGCTGCTATCGTCGGCGCGAACGGTGTCAGAGCGGCTGGTGGTTCACGACGGCAGGCTGGAGGTCAACGTACCCTGGGTGGTGCTCGACAGCTTCGAGCTTAATATGAACGACAGGCTGTACTACAAGGTGGTCGATCCCGACGGGCGGGTGATCTCCGGCTACGACGACCTGCCAAAGATGCCGCCCTCCACGTCGCGCACCACGCTTTACCCGGCGCTGGCCTGGTTTTATCACACCGAATATCGCGGGCAGGCGATCCGCGTGGCGAAGCTGCTTCAGCCCGTTAATGAGGACAATATCGTCGGCATGGCGGAGATCTACGTCGCCGAAACGCTGCAGTCCCGTCGCTATCTCGCCAGCCAGCTGCTCTTTTCCTCCTGGGTTTCTCAGGGGCTGCTGGTGCTGCTGACGCTGATCTTAACGGCCTGGCTGTTGCGCCGCGTGCTCCGCCCGATGCGCCAGCTCTCCTCGCTGATGGTGCGGCGCGAGCCGGGACTGCTGGCGCCGCTGCCGGAGCTGCTGCCGTGGTCAGAAACCCGCCTGCTGATTGTGGCCTTTAACCGCTACATTGACCGGCTGCGCGGCGTGCTTTCGCGCCAGGAACGCTTTAATGCCGACGCCTCTCATCAGCTTAAAACCCCGCTCGCGGTGCTCAAAACGCAGGTCTCGGTGGCTTTAACCCGCAACGATCCCCCGCTGTGGCAGGAAAGCCTCCGGGCGATGAACGTGACGCTGGATAACACCATTGTGCTGACTGAGCGCCTGCTGCAGCTTTCGGCGGTGAAGCGCAAAGAGCAGGGAGAGCGCCAGTTCACGCCGGTAGATCTGGTGCAGGTGGTGCAGAACTGCTGCTTTTCCCGGCTGGCGCAGGCGCGCAGCAAAGCGATCGATTTGGGGTACGACGGCGAACAACAGCCGATGTTGATGGAAGGCGATGTTGTTTTACTGAGCGAACTCTGCGCCAACCTGCTGGATAACGCCATCAAATACACGCCGGAGAGAGGGATCGTGACGGTTTTCCTGCGCGCGGGTAGCGGGGCGGTTGAGCTAAGCGTAGAGGACAGCGGACCGGGTATTGCAGAAAATCTGATCCCACAGGCCGTGCTGCCGTTTCACCGTCTCGATAACGTGGGCGACGCGGCCGGATCGGGCATTGGGCTGGCGCTGGCGAGCGATATTGCCCGGCTGCACCGTAGCCATCTGCAGCTGACGCGCAGCGAAGCCTTAGGCGGACTGAGCGTGAAAATCCGTTTTTTGCTGATGGAATAAAGGCGGATATTATCAAATCGTTACAAACTAATCGTCCGACGCACGCAGAGTCCATTGATCCCAGAGAGACTCAGGTTAAAATCTCGCGGTTTTGGGACATCTCTAATTAAATTGTGCGGGATCACGACAATGAAAAAAGTGGCATTGATGGGCTTAGGCCTGATGATTATCTCTTCGGCGGCTAACGCCATCAGCTTTAACGGCTCGGCGGGTCAGGATTATACCCACCTGGGCTTTGGCCTGGGTACGGAAACCTCCGGCCTGGCGATGACCGGCGGCTGGACGCATAACGATGACGACGGCGATGCGGCAAGCCTCGGCCTGGGTCTGAACGTTCCGCTGGGCCCGTTCCTGGCGACCGTTGGCGGGAAAGGCATTTACACCAACCCGAACGACGGTGATGAAGGCTACGCGGCGGCAGTGGGCGGCGGCCTGCAGTGGAAAATCGGCGACAGCTTCGGCCTGTTCGGCGAGTACTATTACTCTCCGGACTCGCTCTCCAGCGGTATTGACAGCTATGAAGAGGCCAACGCCGGTGCGCGCTGGACCATCATGCGTCCGATCACTATCGAAGCGGGCTATCGTTATCTGAACCTGGCCGGTAAAGACGGCAACCGCGATAACGCGCTGGCCGACGGCCCGTACGTGGGCGTGAGCGCAGGCTTCTAATCTCTCCGGCGCGGCGTTCCGTCGCGCCTGTTTCTCTCTTCTCCCTCGTGCCATATGCGTTATAGTGTTTTGACCATAGAAGTGGGAGAACACAATGATAAACGTGGAAATGCTATCCACTGGCGACGAAGTGCTGCATGGTCAAATTATTGACACCAATGCCGCCTGGCTCGCCGATGTATTCTTTGAGCAAGGATTACCCTTAACGCGCCGCAACACCGTGGGCGACAATCTTGAGTCGCTGGTGAATATTCTTCGCGAGCGCAGCGAGCACTGCGACGTGCTGATTGTGAACGGGGGACTCGGCCCCACCAGCGACGATCTCAGCGCGCTGGCCGCCGCCACCGCCAAAGGCGAGGGGCTGGTATTGCACGAGGCGTGGCTGACGCAGATGGAACGCTTCTTTTCCGATCGTGGACGCGTGATGGCACCCAGCAACCGCAAGCAGGCCGAAATCCCCGCCAGCGCGGAGCTGGTGGATAACCCGGTCGGCACCGCCTGTGGATTCGCCGTTCAGCTCAACCGCTGCCTGATGTTCTTCACCCCGGGCGTGCCGTCGGAATTTAAGGTGATGGTTGAGCAGCAGATCCTGCCCCGCCTTCGCCAGCGCTTTACGCTGCCGGAGCCGCCGCTGTGCCTGCGCCTGACCACTTTTGGCCGCTCGGAAAGCGATCTGACGCAGAGCCTTGACCACCTGCAGCTGCCGCCGGGCGTCTCGATGGGCTATCGCTCGTCGATGCCAATTATCGAACTCAAGCTGACCGGCCCGGCGACGGAAAAAGCCGCCATGCTGGCAATATGGCCTGAAGTGCAGCGCGTGGCGGGCGAGAGCCTGATCTTTGAGGGAACGGAAGGGCTGCCCGCGCAGATCGCGCAGAACCTGCAGGCCCGCCAGCTGAGCGTCACCCTAAGCGAGCAGTTCACCGGCGGCCTGCTGGCGCTGCAGCTTTCGCGTGCCGACGCTCCCCTGCTGGCAAGTGAAGTCGTGCCGTTCCAGCAGGAGACGCTGGCGCAGACCGCGCGCTGGGCGTCCGAGCGCAGGGTGAAGCATTTTGCCGGGCTGGCGCTGGCCGTTGGCGGCGTGGACGACGAGCATCTGAATTTTGCCCTCGCGACGCCGGAAGGTACCCACGCCCTGCGGGTGAAAATGAGCATCACGCGCCACAGCGTGGCGGTGCGGCAGGAAGTGTGCGCCATGATGGCGCTGAACATGCTCCGCCGCTGGCTGAACGGTAAAGAGGTTGCCAGCGAGCACGGCTGGATCAACGTCGTAGAATCGCTGTTCGTTGAGTGAGCCGTGTGCCGGGGCCGTCGCCCCGGCAACGTTTAGCCCAGCGCCTTCGCCAGCAGGGTGATTGGATGTTCGCAGCGCTTGCTGGTGGACATCTCAATCTGCCATTTGCAGGTTTCGCAGTCGGTCACCACGATATCCGCGCCGCTCTCCTCAATCTGCCTGAACAGCGGGGCGACAATCGCCTGCGAGGTGGCATAGTTTTCACGCTTAAAGCCGTAGGTGCCCGCGATGCCGCAGCAGCGCGAGTCCAGCACCGTCAGCTCCAGCCCCGGAATAAGCCGCAGTAGCTCCAGCGTATAAAGCGACCAGCCCATCTTCTCCATGTGGCACGGCGTGTGATACACCACCTTAAGCGGTAAGGCCTTCAGCGGTAACGTTTTTCCGCTGTCCAGCCTGCGCCACAGGAAGCGCGTCGCCAGCTCAATGTGTTCGCGCAGGCCGGTGTTATCCACGTCCAGCAGGTGCGGATATTCGTCGCGCAGCGTGAAGGTGCAGGTGGACGAGGTGGCCAGCACCGGAATGCCTTTGTCGACAATCGCCTCGCGTAGGGAGGTGACGTTGGTGTTGGCCTGCCTGCGCGCTTTATCGGTAAAACCGTTGGCAATCAGCGGCACGCCGCAGCATTTTTCCTTACTCAGCAGCTCCACGCCAGTGCCCATGGCGTTCAGTACCTTGAGCAGATCTTTTCCCAGCTGCGGATGGTTGTAGTTCACGTAGCAGCCGTGGAAGAAGGCCACCCGATCGGCGTACTGCGCCTGTTCCGCCGCGACGGATTTGTACCAGCGGCGGAAGGTGCCGTGAGAATATTTCGGCAGGCTGCGGTGATGGTCGATTTTAAGCGTGGCATCCAGCAGCTGGCGCACCGGCTTGAGTGCGGTTGCGGCGTTCACCAGCGGGGCAAACGGCGTTGAAACGCTGCCCATTAGATCGGTATGGCTCAGGATCGCGTCGCGCAGTGTGGGTTTCTGCGTGCTGTAGCGCGCGCGGGCGCGCTGGATGATATCGCCGATTTTAACGTCCGACGGGCAGGCGACTTCGCAGCGCTTGCAGTTGATGCAGTATTTCAGCGCTTCATCGTAAAGCCTGCCGTCCTTCAGGCGCAGGCGCTCGCCGTCCGGCCCGGCCTGCTTCGGACCGGGGTAGCGCGGGTTGACGCCGCTGACCGGGCAGACGGTGGTGCATACCGTGCATTTGATGCAGCTTTCAAAACGGGTATCGTTCATCGCTCAGCCTCCGTGCGCTGGATAATCTGCTCTGCCACGTGGAGCGCCGTCACCGCGCAAACGCCGCCGCCGCAGCCCTGCACGATGGGATCGTAGCCGCCCAGCAGCGAGCCGATGGCGAAGAGATTACTGACGGGTTTACCGGAAAGTTGCGGATGCAGCTGGTTATCGACAATCACGCCGAACTGCTGCCAGGGCTGCGGGGTGAAGAAATCACTCTGATACCAGTCCGCGCGCGAGGCGCTTTGCCGGACGTCCAGCCCCAGGATCGCCTCCCGAATGCCCTCCCGGCTGCTGAGCAATCCGTTGCTGAAAAAGCTGCCGCTGGCCAGCACCGTATAGCGTGCCCGAAGGGGAATATCGCCGTGGTTTCGTGTCCACACCTCGCTGGCCTCGCCGCCGTTCAGCGTGATTTTTTTTACTTCATCACCCGCCATCCACACGCCGCCCTGCGCCACGAACCGGCGCTGCAGCTGGGTATGCAGGCGAATGCCCGGAATGGACGGTGGAAGCGTGGGAAGCAGCCCGAGGGTGCAGGAAAGACGTTCCGACAGCCAGCGCCAGAGACGGTTGTCCGCAAGGCCAAAGCAGGCGGGCATAAACAGCGCGTCGTATTTCTCACCGAGGGGTTTGAGCGCTTCATAGATCAGCGGCCACTTATCTTCGTTATCCAGCAGTCGGGCAATATTGACCGCACGGAACTCGCTGGGATTATCGCGCAGAACGTCAAGCTCGGGCAGGTCTATCTCCGCTGTTTCTGCATTAACGCCCTGGCGACAGAGCGATGCCGCCGCGAGGTGCGGCTGAAAATCGAGAAAACCACTGATGCCGACCACCAGCACGGTCTCATCCTTAAACGGTGCGACGGGAACGTCTTCCGGGCTGAGCCAGGCGGAGCGCAGGGTGCCAAGCGGCGTCACGCGCTTATGGTTTTGCCGCGCGCTGCCCTGCAGCCGCGCGCCGCACTCTGCCAGCAGCGCTTCGGTTTCAAGGGCAAAGCGGTCGATATGCTGCGCGCCAATCAGGTGATAGGGGTGCTCGGGCGGCAGTTTATCGCGCCAGGCGTCGTCCACCAGATCCAGCGATCCCGACGAGAAGTGCAGGGCGCTCTGGCCCCGGGTGATAATGGCGCAGCGCAGCCCCTGCTTCGTGAGCTTAATGCCGCAGAGCAGGCCCGCCAGGCCGCCGCCGATAATCACGGTATCAAATTTCATCCTGTGGCTCCTTTTCAAGGCCGCAAAGTCCCTGGTAGACCCAGCGGGTGAACTCGCTTTCGCGCAGGGCGTCCCCCCAGGCGACGGGCTGAATGCCTTTCCAGCGTTCGTTCAGAAAATCGCTGAGCTGAGCAAGCGACTGGGTAGAGGAAGTGGCGTGAAAACGCTGCAATAGCCCGGCGGCACGGCAGGCGCATAGCTCGCCCTGACAGGTCCCCATCCCGACGCGCGTGCGGCGGCGTAAATCGAGCAGGTTATTGACCGTCAGATTCTCCACGGCGTACTGCACTTCCCCGGCGGTGACCGCTTCGCACTCGCACACCAGGCTGCGGCTCAGGCGACCTTCACCCAGCCACTGCGGCGTTCTGTCGCCGTGGCGGTAGATAGCGGACCCGCGCAGCGGCGCGGGGAGCGAGATGATTTTTTGCAGCGTCTTCTCGGTGGACTGCCGCGAGCCGGGCAGCGGCTGTTCCGCCGTCACGCAGCGTTCGGTATTCCCCAGCTTGCGGCAGACGGCATCGGTAGCCCACTCGGCCATCAGGCGGAAGGTCATCAGCTTGCCGCCGGTGATGGTGATAAAGCCCTCCATGCCGTCGCGCTCGGCGTGATCGAGCAGCACGATCCCCCGGCTGACGTTGCGCCCGCTCGGGTCATTGTCGCTGGCAACCAGCGGACGCACGCCCGCGTAGGCCCGCAGAATGCGCGTCTGCGCCATGACCGGAGCCAGCTTTTCCCCTTCGCGCAGCAGGATGTCGACCTCTTCGGCGGTCACGCGGTTGTAGTCAATCTCGCTGTAGTCGACGTGCGTGGAGGTGGTGCCGATCAGCGAAATGGTATCGCCAGGCACCAGAATGTCGGCGTCGGACGGTTTGCGGCAGCGGTTGATGACATGGTTGTTGATGCGGTGATCGAGGATCAGCAGCGACCCTTTGGCCGGGAACATGCGGATCGACAGATCGGCGTACTCTGCGATGCGCTGCCCCCAGATCCCCGCGGCATTGATCACGACGGCGGCAAACAGCTCGCTGTGCTCGTTATACTGCGTATCAAAGACCCGTACGCCACGCACGGTACTGCCTTCGCGGATAAGCCCGGTGACCTCGTGCCCGGTCAGTATGCGCGCGCCGTGCTCGCGGGCGTCCAGCATATTGGCGGCGGTCAGGCGGAAGGGATCGACGGTGCCGTCAGGCACTTTCACCGCGCCGATAAGCGCCGGGTTCACCGAGGGTTCCAGCCGCTGCGCCAGCGCCGGGTCCATCGCCTCTGCCTGAATACCGGCTGCATTGCAGGCGGTGATAAAGGTCGACTGAAACGGCAGGTCATCTTCGGGAAGGGTAATAAACAGGCCGTCGGTGGGTTCAACGCAGTGTCGGGCGATGCGCTTGAGGATCTGGTTTTCGGCAATACACTCGCGCGCGGATTCGCCGTCGGTGACCGCATAGCGCGCGCCGCTGTGCAAAAGGCCATGGTTGCGCCCGGTCGCGCCGGTGGCGATATCATGGCGCTCCAGCAGCGTAACGCTTAGGCCTCTCAGGGCGCAGTCACGGGCGATCCCGGCGCCAGTGGCACCACCGCCAATGATTATCACATCGCTGTAGCGAGGATCGTGAATGGTCATTGTTTACCCTCTATGTTCGTTTTTTACCATTTAGCCACATCAATAATGTGGTTTGTTTGATTTCGAACATAAACGCGCGCAAATCGAAAGTGAAACGTGATTTCATGCGCTTTTTTGCGCATCCTGTCATATTTCTGTAACAATCTGTGCGTTGATTCACAGTAACAATCACCGTGATTTCTTAACATCCCCGCCTCTGGAATCCAGGTGCGAGCCACCTGCTCTCTCAATACAAGGCCACGGAGGCTGTTATGCTCAGTATCTTCAAACCTGCGCCGCACAGGGCGCGTCTGCCTGAGGCAGAAATAGATCCGCTTTACCGCCGTCTGCGTTGGCAAATTTTCCTGGGGATTTTCTTCGGGTACGCGGCGTATTATCTGGTACGTAAAAACTTCGCGCTCGCCATGCCGTATCTGGTGGAGCAGGGCTTCTCCCGCGGCGATCTGGGGTTCGCGCTGTCGGGGATCTCCATTGCCTACGGTTTTTCCAAATTCATTATGGGCTCGGTATCGGACCGCTCGAATCCGCGCGTGTTCCTGCCTGCCGGTCTGATCCTGGCCGCTGCGGTGATGCTGTTTATGGGCTTTGTGCCGTGGGCAACCTCCAGCATTGCGATTATGTTCGTGCTGCTGTTCCTCTGCGGCTGGTTCCAGGGGATGGGGTGGCCGCCGTGCGGGCGTACCATGGTGCACTGGTGGTCGCAGAAAGAACGCGGCGGCATCGTGTCGGTGTGGAACTGCGCCCATAACGTTGGCGGCGGTATTCCGCCTCTGCTGTTCCTGCTCGGTATGGCCTGGTTCAACGACTGGAAGGCCGCGCTGTATATGCCCGCCTTTGGCGCCATCGTGGTGGCGATTATTGCCTTCGCGCTGATGCGCGATACGCCGCAGTCCTGCGGCCTGCCGCCGATTGAAGAGTACAAAAACGACTATCCGGATGATTACAGCAAGGAGCACGAAGAAGAGCTGACCGCAAAACAGATCTTCATGAAGTACGTCCTGCCTAACAGGCTGCTGTGGTATATCGCGGTGGCGAACGTCTTCGTTTACCTGCTGCGCTACGGCATCCTCGACTGGTCACCAACCTACCTGAAAGAGGTGAAGCACTTCGCGCTGGATAAATCGTCCTGGGCCTATTTCCTGTATGAATATGCCGGGATCCCGGGCACGCTGCTCTGCGGCTGGATGTCGGATAAAGTGTTCCGCGGCAACCGCGGTGCGACGGGCGTGTTCTTTATGACCCTGGTCACCATCGCGACCGTCGTGTACTGGCTCAACCCGCCGGGCAATCCTGGCGTTGATATGGCCTGTATGATCGTGATTGGCTTCCTGATCTACGGTCCGGTAATGCTGATCGGTCTGCACGCGCTGGAACTCGCGCCGAAAAAAGCGGCGGGCACGGCGGCGGGCTTTACCGGTCTGTTCGGCTATCTGGGCGGTTCGGTCGCGGCGAGCGCCATCGTGGGCTACACCGTTGACTTCTTCGGCTGGGACGGCGGCTTTATGGTGATGATTGGCGGTAGCGTGCTGGCGGTACTGCTGCTGATTGTCGTGATGATCGGTGAAAAACGCCACCACGCCGAAGTGCAGGCGCGTCGTCAATAAGGAGCATTGCGATGAAATTAACTCAATTAGCGACCGGCCTGCTGCTGGCCGGTTTGATGACCGGCTCCGCGCTGGCGGCGGAGAAAATCGTTATCGCCCACCGCGGCGCCAGCGGATATCTGCCGGAGCACACGCTGCCGGCAAAAGCGATGGCCTATGCGCAGGGGGCGGATTACCTGGAGCAGGATCTGGTGATGACCAAGGACGACCGGCTGGTCGTCCTGCATGACCACTATCTTGACCGCGTAACGGACGTGGCGGAACGTTTCCCCGACCGCGCGCGAAAAGATGGCCGCTACTACGCCATCGACTTCACGCTGGCGGAGATCCGCTCGCTGAAGTTTACCGAAGGCTTCGAGATTGAGAACGGCAAGAAGGTGCAGGTCTATCCGGGGCGCTTCCCGATGGGCAAATCCGACTTCCGCATTCATACCTTTGAAGAGGAGATTGAGTTTGTTCAGGGGCTGAACCACTCTACCGGTAAAAACATCGGCATCTACCCGGAAATCAAAGCGCCGTGGTTCCACCATCAGGAAGGGAAGGACATTGCCGCGAAAACGCTGGAGGTGCTGAAACAGTACGGCTACACCAGCAAGCAGGACAAGGTCTACCTGCAGTGTTTTGACGCTGCCGAGCTGAAGCGCATCAAAACCGAGCTGGAACCGAAGATGGGCATGAACCTCAACCTGGTTCAGCTGATCGCCTATACCGACTGGAATGAAACCCAGGAGAAGCAGCCGGACGGTAAGTGGGTTAACTACAGCTACGACTGGATGTTCAGGCCGGGCGCGATGAAGCAGATTGCGCAGTACGCCGACGGCATCGGGCCGGATTACCACATGCTGGTGGCGGAAGGCTCTACGCCGGGCCACGTGAAGCTGACGGCGATGGTGAAAGAGGCGCACGCCAGCAAGATGCAGGTGCATCCGTATACGGTACGTGCAGACCAGCTGCCGGAGTATGCCACGGACGTGAATCAGCTTTATGAGGTGTTGTATAACCAGGCGGGGGTGGACGGGCTGTTTACGGATTTCCCGGATAAAGCGGTGAGCTTTTTGAAGGATTAACGCTGAAATTGCCGGGTGGCGGCTGCGCCTTACCCGGCCTACGAACTAACCCTCTCCCACCGGGAGAGGGGATAAGGAAGCAATCACATCTCGATCTCAATATCGCCTTTTGCCCGGCAGCAGCAGGGCAAAATTTCCCCATCGTTAATAAAGGCCAGCGGTTCGGTCAGCCAGTCCACCTGGCCTGCGACCAGGCGGCAGCGGCAAGAGCCGCAGTAGCCGGAACGACACTGGTACTCTACTTCTACCTGATGCGCCTCAAGCGCCACCAGCAGAGAAGGGTGCTCTTCCCGACACAGCACCTCAGTGCCGGAAAGACGTAGCGTCACGCGTGACATCAGAGCTGGAAGTCGCTCAGGTCGTCAGTATTCACTTCTGAGTCAATCTGACCGACCAGGTAAGAACTTACCTCTACTTCCTGCGGCGCGACCTGCACGTTATCGGACACCAGCCAGGTATTGATCCACGGGATCGGGTTGGAACGCGTCTGGAAAGGCAGATCCAGACCGACAGCCTGCATGCGGATGTTGGTGATGTACTCCACGTACTGGCACAGGATGTCTTTGTTCAGGCCAATCATGGAGCCGTCGCGGAACAGGTAGTCTGCCCACTCTTTTTCCTGCTGGGCCGCCAGCACGAACAGGTCGTAGCACTCCTGCTTGCACTCTTCGGCGATTTCCGCCATCTCCGGGTCGTCCGTGCCGCTGCGCAGAAGGTTCAGCATGTGCTGGGTGCCGGTCAGGTGCAGGGCTTCGTCACGGGCGATCAGGCGGATGATTTTGGCGTTGCCTTCCATCAGCTTGCGCTCGGCAAAGGCGAAGGAGCAGGCGAAGCTCACGTAGAAGCGAATTGCTTCCAGGGCGTTCACGCTCATCAGGCACAGGTACAGCTGCTTTTTCAACGCGCGCAGGTTCACGGTAATCGTTTTGCCGTTCACGTTGTGCGTGCCTTCACCCAGCAGATGCCAGTAGCTGGTCATCTCGATCAGCTCGTCGTAGTAGTGCGCAATGCCTTCCGCGCGCTTCTGGATCTGCTCGTTGGTTACGATATCGTCAAACACCACCGCCGGATCGTTCACGATGTTGCGGATGATGTGGGTGTAAGAGCGGGAGTGGATCGTCTCGGAGAACGCCCAGGTTTCCACCCAGGTTTCCAGCTCAGGAATCGAGATCAGCGGCAGCAGCGCCACGTTCGGGCTACGACCCTGAATGGAGTCCAGCAGCGTCTGGTACTTCAGGTTGCTGAGGAAGATATGCTTTTCGTGATCCGGCAGGGCCTGGAAATCGATGCGATCGCGCGAAACGTCCACTTCTTCGGGGCGCCAGAAGAAGGAGAGTTGCTTTTCAATCAGCTTTTCGAAGATGTCATATTTTTGCTGATCGTAGCGTGCCACGTTGACCGGTTGGCCGAAGAACATCGGCTCTTTGAGCTGGTCGTTTTTCGTCTGTGAAAAGGTGGTGTATGCCATTGTGGTGAGTCCTGTTGAGATTGTATTGCCCGGCGGCACTGCGTTTGCCGGGCCTACAAAACCGTAGGCCGGGTAAGCGTAGCGCCACCCGGCGAAGTGCTTAGATCTTACATGCGCCGCTTTCGCAGCCATCGTCCTGAATTGACGGCACCATGTCGTCCTGCGCGTCTTCTGCACCGTCACGGGTGTTGTGATAGTACAGCGTTTTCACGCCAAATTTATACGCGGTCAGCAGGTCTTTCAGCAGCTGCTGCATCGGCACCTTGCCGGACGGGAAGCGGGTTGGGTCATAGTTGGTATTGGCAGAGATCGACTGGTCGATAAACTTCTGCATGATACCCACCAGCTGCAGGTAGCCGTCGTTGTTTGGCATTTCCCACAGCAGCTCGTAGTTGCCGCCCAGGGTTTCGTAATCCGGTACGACCTGACGCAGCACGCCGTCTTTCGAGGCTTTGATGCTGACGTGGCCGCGCGGCGGCTCAATACCGTTGGTGGCGTTGGAGATCTGCGAGGAGGTCTCGGACGGCATCAGGGCAGAGAGCGTGGAGTTACGCAGGCCGTGGGTCTTGATGGACTCGCGCAGGCCTTCCCAGTCGAGGTGCAGCGGCTCGCTGACGATCGCATCCAGGTCTTTCTTGTAGGTGTCGATTGGCAGAATGCCTTTCGCGTAGGTGGTTTCGTTGAACCACGGGCACGCGCCTTGCTCTTTCGCCAGCTCGTTGGAGGCTTTCATCAGGTAGTACTGAATCGCTTCGAACGTCTGGTGCGTCAGGTTGTTGGCGCTGCCGTCGGAGTAGCGCTTGCCGTTTTTCGCCAGCCAGTAGGCGAAGTTGATCACGCCAATGCCCAGGGTACGACGACCCATTGCACCGCGTTTAGCGGCCGGGATCGGGTAATCCTGGTAATCCAGCAGGGCGTCGAGCGCGCGAACCGCCAGCACCGCCAGCTCTTCCAGCTCATCCAGGCTCTTAATTGCGCCCAGGTTGAATGCGGACAGCGTACACAGCGCGATTTCGCCGTTTTCGTCGTTCACGTCTTCCAGCGGCTTGGTCGGCAGGGCGATCTCCAGGCACAGGTTAGACTGGCGCACCGGGGCGACGACCGGGTCGAACGGGCTGTGGGTGTTGCAGTGGTCCACGTTCTGGATGTAGATACGGCCGGTAGAGGCACGTTCCTGCATCATCAGGGAGAACAGGTCGACCGCCTTCACGCGCTGCTTGCGGATGCTGTCGTCTTTTTCGTATTTGGTGTACAGACGCTCGAACTCGTCCTGATCGGCGAAGAACGCGTCGTACAGGCCCGGCACGTCGGACGGGCTGAACAGGGTGATGTCTTCACCTTTCAGCAGACGGGTGTACATCAGCTTGTTGATCTGCACGCCGTAGTCCATGTGGCGCACGCGGTTGCCTTCAACGCCGCGGTTGTTTTTCAGAACCAGCAGGCTTTCCACTTCCAGGTGCCACATCGGGTAGAACAGGGTTGCCGCGCCGCCGCGCACGCCGCCCTGAGAGCAGGATTTCACTGCCGTCTGGAAGTGTTTATAGAACGGGATACAGCCGGTGTGGAACGCTTCACCGCCGCGAATCGGGCTGCCCAGCGCACGGATGCGACCGGCGTTGATGCCGATACCGGCGCGCTGGGAGACGTATTTCACGATGGCGCTGGAGGTGGCGTTGATGGAATCCAGGCTGTCACCGCACTCGATCAGTACGCAGGAGCTGAACTGACGGGTTGGGGTACGCACGCCGGACATGATCGGCGTCGGCAGAGAAATCTTGAACGTGGATACCGCATCGTAGAAACGCTTCACGTATTCCAGACGGGTGTCACGCGGGTAGTTAGAGAACAGGCAGGCGGCCACCAGAATATAGAGGAACTGGGCGCTCTCGTAGATTTCGCCGGTTACACGGTTCTGAACCAGGTATTTGCCTTCGAGCTGCTTCACCGCCGCGTAGGAGAAGTTCATGTCGCGCCAGTGATCGATAAACCCGTTCATCTGCTCGAACTCTTCTTCCGTATAGTCTTCCAGCAGATGCGTGTCGTATTTGCCCAGCTCAACCATTTTCACCACGTGATCGTACAGCTTCGGCGGCTCAAACTGGCCGTAGGCTTTTTTACGCAGGTGGAAAATGGCCAGACGTGCGGCGAGGTACTGATAGTCCGGTGCGTCGCGGGAGATCAGATCCGCCGCTGCTTTGATAATGGTTTCGTGGATATCAGACGTTTTGATGCCGTCGTAGAACTGGATGTGGGATCGCAGTTCCACCTGGGAGATAGATACGTTATTCAGTCCTTCTGCTGCCCAGTCGAGAACTCGATGGATTTTGTCCAGATTGATACGCTCGGTGGTACCGTCGCGCTTTGTCACCAGCAGACTCTGATTCATTGGGTTTTACCTGTCCGTGAAATAAAAAATATCCCCCGTTTATCCACAGATCCGTCTTGTGACTAAGTCTGTGGATAAATACTACATATAGGGGGTTTGCGATAAGAGAAACGCTATATGGTGAGTATTCTAGTATCGAATCATTTCAGCACAAGGGTTGATTTTGAGGTTAAATTGAGGTTGTGAAAGGGTAAAAAAGCCTAAGTCCTCGTACCGTAAGGCCTGGACGACATGTCAATAATTAAGAAAAAAAATTCAAAATTTGATCGAGTGCTGATTTCTTCAACGGGAGGTCAGAATTGCGCAACATGATGTCGCGCAATCTTTATAAGAATAGTTGATGACGTTAGTCGTTTTTGGCGGTTGTATGCAACATATAGTTAACATCTACGCCCGGCGCGAGCTTGAATTTATCCGTCAGTGGATTGTAATGCAGGCCGGTGATGTGCTGCTCTTTGAGCCACGTTTGGTCAACCCAGCTCAATAGCTCAGCAGGCTTGATGAATTTCTTCACGTCGTGCGTGCCTTTCGGCACCATGCGCAGCACGTACTCCGCGCCTACGACCGCCATCAGCCAGGCTTTACCGTTGCGGTTGATGGTCGAGAAGAAGACCTGTCCGCCCGGCTTCACCAGTTTTGCGCAGGCCTGCACCACCGATTGCGGATCGGGCACGTGTTCCAGCATCTCCATGCAGGTCACCACGTCGTACTGGTGGGCATGTTTTGCCGCGTGCTCTTCCACGGTTTCCTGCACGTATTCCACCTGCACGCCGGACTCCAGGGCATGAAGCCGGGCAACCTGCAGCGGTTCAAAGCCCATGTCCAGGCCGGTAACGGTAGCCCCTTCGCGCGCCATGCTCTCCGCCAGGATGCCGCCGCCGCAGCCGACGTCGAGCACCTTTTTACCGAACAGACCGCCGGAACGCTCTGCGATGTAGCCCAGACGCAGCGGGTTAATGCGATGCAGCGGTTTGAACTCACCTTCGAGATCCCACCAGCGGGACGCCACCGCTTCAAATTTGGCAATCTCTTCGTGGTCAACGTTGTGAGCCACCGGGGATTTTTCGGCATTCATGGGCGCTTTTACTCCTTATTTAGCAAGACAAAGGAGTATATCAGGCAATCCCCGTGAATAAAGCGTATAGGTTTACCTCAATCACCGCGGCTGTGTTATAATTTGCGACCTTTGAATCCGGGATACAGTAGAGGGATAGCGGTTAGATGAGCGACCTTGCGAGAGAAATTACACCGGTTAACATCGAGGAAGAGCTGAAAAGCTCCTATCTGGACTATGCGATGTCGGTCATTGTTGGCCGTGCGCTGCCGGACGTCCGCGATGGCCTTAAGCCGGTACACCGTCGCGTACTATACGCCATGAACGTATTGGGCAATGACTGGAATAAAGCCTATAAAAAATCTGCCCGCGTCGTGGGTGATGTCATCGGTAAATATCACCCGCACGGTGATACCGCCGTTTATGACACCATCGTTCGTATGGCGCAGCCATTCTCCTTGCGGTACATGCTGGTAGATGGTCAGGGTAACTTTGGTTCTGTTGACGGCGACTCCGCAGCGGCGATGCGTTATACGGAAATCCGTATGTCGAAAATCGCCCACGAGCTGATGGCCGACCTGGAAAAAGAGACCGTTGATTTCGTCGATAACTACGACGGCACAGAGCGCATTCCTGATGTTATGCCAACCAAGATCCCGAACCTGTTAGTGAACGGTTCGTCCGGCATCGCGGTTGGTATGGCCACCAACATTCCGCCGCACAATATCACCGAAGTGATCAACGGCTGCCTGGCCTATATCGACGATGAAGAGATCAGCATTGAAGGGCTGATGGAACACATCCCGGGGCCGGACTTCCCGACGGCGGCGATCATCAACGGTCGTCGCGGCATTGAAGAAGCGTACCGCACCGGCCGCGGCAAGATTTACATCCGTGCCCGCGCCGAAGTGGAAGCGGACGCTAAAACCGGCCGTGAAACCATTATTGTTCACGAGATCCCGTATCAGGTGAACAAGGCTCGTCTGATTGAAAAAATCGCCGAGCTGGTAAAAGAAAAACGTGTTGAAGGTATCAGCGCGCTGCGCGACGAGTCTGACAAAGACGGTATGCGCATCGTGATTGAAATCAAACGCGACGCGGTGGGCGAGGTTGTGCTGAACAACCTGTACTCACAGACTCAGCTTCAGGTCTCCTTCGGTATTAACATGGTTGCCCTGCACCATGGTCAGCCGAAGATCATGAACCTGAAGGAGATCCTGAGCGCGTTCGTGCGTCACCGCCGTGAAGTGGTGACCCGTCGTACTATTTTCGAACTGCGCAAGGCGCGCGACCGTGCGCACATCCTTGAAGCACTGGCCGTTGCGCTGGCAAACATCGACCCGATTATCGAGTTGATTCGCCGTGCACCGACCCCTGCGGAAGCGAAAGCGGCGTTAGTGGCCCGTCCTTGGGCGCTGGGTAACGTCTCCGCGATGCTTGAACGTGCGGGCGATGATGCTGCGCGTCCTGAGTGGCTGGAACCTGAGTTCGGCGTGCGCGACGGTCAGTACTACCTGACTGAACAGCAGGCCCAGGCGATTCTGGATCTGCGTCTGCAGAAACTGACCGGCCTTGAGCACGAAAAACTGCTCGACGAATACAAAGAGCTGCTGGAGCAGATTGCTGAGCTGCTGCACATCCTGGGTAGCGCAGAGCGCCTGATGGAAGTGATCCGCGAAGAGCTGGAACTGGTCCGCGATCAGTTCGGCGACGAGCGTCGCACCGAAATCACCGCAAACAGCTCTGATATCAACATTGAAGATCTGATCAACCGCGAAGACGTGGTGGTCACCCTGTCTCACCAGGGCTATGTGAAGTATCAGCCGCTGACCGACTACGAAGCACAGCGTCGTGGCGGTAAAGGCAAATCTGCAGCACGTATTAAAGAAGAAGACTTTATTGACCGCCTGCTGGTGGCCAACACCCACGACACGATCCTCTGCTTCTCAAGCCGCGGTCGTTTGTACTGGATGAAGGTCTATCAGCTGCCGGAAGCGAGCCGCGGTGCGCGTGGTCGTCCTATCGTCAACCTGCTGCCGCTGGAAGCGAACGAACGTATTACGGCTATCCTGCCGGTGCGCGAGTACGAAGAGGGCGTGAACGTCTTTATGGCGACCGCCAGCGGCACCGTGAAGAAAACCGCACTGACCGAATTCAGCCGTCCGCGTTCTGCCGGTATCATCGCCGTGAACCTGAACGAAGGCGACGAACTGATCGGCGTGGATCTGACCTCCGGTTCCGATGAAGTGATGCTGTTCTCCGCCGCCGGTAAAGTGGTGCGCTTCAAAGAGAACGCGGTGCGCGCAATGGGCCGTACGGCGACCGGCGTTCGCGGCATCAAGCTGGCGGGTGAAGACGCCGTGGTTTCCCTGATCGTTCCACGCGGCGAAGGGGCTATCCTGACCGTCACGCAGAACGGCTACGGTAAACGTACGGCGGAAAGCGAATACCCGACCAAGTCTCGCGGCACCCAGGGCGTTATCTCCATCAAGGTAACCGAGCGCAACGGTTCCGTTGTGGGCGCGGTGCAGGTGGACGATGCTGACCAGATCATGATGATCACCGATGCCGGTACGCTGGTGCGTACCCGCGTGTCTGAGATCAGCGTGGTAGGGCGTAACACCCAGGGCGTTATCCTCATTCGTACGGCGGAAGATGAAAACGTGGTGGGTCTGCAGCGCGTTGCTGAGCCGGTGGATGACGAAGAGCTCGACTCCATCGACGGCAGCGTCGCGGAAGGTGATGATGAAATCGCGCCGGAAGCGGAGAGCGACGACGACGCAGCGGATGACGCTGACGAGTAATGTCTCCTGATGCAAAAAAGGGCCGATTTCCGGCCCTTTTCTTTTGCAGATGCAGAAACGTGAACGTTGCGACCTGTCGCGTTTACCGCTACCTTAACCACATTCTTTTTGACCCCGACGGCGGAGCCTCGCCCCTTTGAAATACCTCGTCTCCTTTCGTACCACGCTGAAAGTCTCTCGCTATCTGTTTCGGGCGCTGGCGCTCCTGCTTTGGTTGCTGGTGGCTCTGTTCTCGGTGTTCTACATCGTAAACGCGCTACATCAGAAAGAAGCGGAGATCCGCCAGGAGTTCAACCTCAGCTCCGATCAGGCACAGCGCTATATTCAGCGAACCTCCGACGTCATGAAGGAGCTGAAGTACATTGCCGAAAATCGCCTCACCGCTGAGAATGGCGTGCTTGCGCTGCGTGGGCGTAATGATAAAACCGAAGTGCCGGACTTTGAGCCGCTGTTTCCAGACTCCGACTGTTCCGCAATGGGCAATACCTGGCGCGGATCGCTGGAATCACTGGCGTGGTTTATGCGCTACTGGCGCGACAATTTCTCCGCCGCGTACGACCTGAACCGCGTCTACCTGATTGGCAGCGAGAATCTCTGCATGGCCGACTTCGGCCTGCGCGATATGCCCGTCGAGCGCGACGATGCCCTGAAGAGCCTGCACGAACGCATTGTGAAATACCGCAACGCGCCGCAGGACGAGCGCGGCAATAACATCTTCTGGATTAGCCAGGGCCCGCGCATGGGCGTTGGCTATTTCTATGCCCTGACGCCGGTTTACCTCGGCAACCGCCTGCAGGCGCTGCTGGGCATAGAACAAACCATCCGCATGGAAAACTTCTTTACGCCGGGCAGCCTGCCGATGGGCGTGACTATTCTGGATGAAAACGGCCACTCCCTGATTTCGCTCACCGGGCCGGAGAACCGCTTAAAAGTCGATCCGCACTGGATGCAGGAGCGCTCGTGGTTTGGCTACACCTCTGGCTTCCGCGAGCTGGTGCTGAAGAAAAGCCTGCCGCCATCCTCGCTGAGCATCGTCTATTCCGTGCCGGTCGACGTGGTGTTGGAGCGGATACGCATTCTTATCATGAATGCGATCCTGCTTAACCTGCTGGTGGGTGGGGCGCTGTTTACCCTGGCGCGTATGTACGAGCGCAGGATCTTCATTCCAGCTGAAAGCGATGCCCAAAGGCTGGAGGAGCACGAGCAGTTTAACCGTAAGATTGTTGCCTCCGCGCCCGTCGGGATCTGTATTCTTCGCACCCAGGACGGGACCAACATTCTTAGCAACGAGCTGGCGCATAACTACCTGAACATGCTGACGCACGAGGACAGGCAGCGGCTGACGCAAATCATCTGCGGGCAGCAGGTGAACTTTGTCGACGTGCTGACGAGTACCCATACCAATCTGCAAATCAGCTTCGTCCATTCCCGCTATCGTAATGAAAACGTGGCGATTTGCGTGCTGGTGGATGTCTCCGCGCGCGTGAAGATGGAAGAGTCTCTGCAGGAGATGGCGCAGGCGGCGGAACAGGCCAGCCAGTCGAAGTCGATGTTCCTTGCGACGGTCAGCCACGAGCTGCGAACGCCGCTGTACGGAATTATCGGCAACCTAGACCTGCTGCAAACCAAAGAGCTGCCGAAAGGGGTCGATCGCCTCGTCACGGCGATGAACAACTCCTCAAGCCTGCTGCTGAAAATCATCAGCGATATTCTCGACTTCTCGAAAATCGAGTCCGAGCAGCTGAAAATCGAGCCGCGCGAGTTCTCCCCGCGTGAAGTAATGAACCATATCAGCGCCAACTATATGCCGCTGGTGGTGCGTAAACAGCTGGGGCTTTACTGCTTTATCGAACCGGACGTACCGCTGACGCTGCACGGTGACCCGATGCGTCTGCAGCAGGTCATCTCTAACCTGCTCAGCAACGCCATTAAGTTCACCGATGTCGGCTGTATCGTGCTGCACGTCTGCAGGTCAGGGGATTACCTCAGTATCCGCGTGCGTGACACCGGCGTGGGTATTCCTGCGAAGGAAGTGGTTCGTCTCTTTGATCCGTTCTTCCAGGTCGGGACGGGCGTGCAGCGCAATTTCCAGGGCACCGGGCTGGGGCTGGCGATTTGCGAGAAGCTCATCAGCATGATGGACGGGGATATTTCTGTTGATACCGAGCCGGGCATGGGGAGCCAGTTCACCATCCGCATTCCGCTCTATTCTGCGCAGTATCCGGCGAAAACGACGGTCGACGGATTGAGCGATAAGCGCTGCTGGCTGGCGGTGAATAATGCCTCGCTAAACGATTACCTGACGGCGATGCTAACGTACAGCGGCATACGGGTATCGCGCTATGATGGGCAAACGCCGGACGTGGACGATATGCTGATAGCGGACGACATGCTGGAGCAGGCATGGCCGGGGCGTGGGGCGATTATCTTCTGCCGCCGTCACATCGGTATCCCGCTTGAGCATGCGCCCGGGGAGTGGCTGCACAGCGTGGCAACCCCGCACGAGGTGTTAGGGCTGCTGGCGCGTATTTACAGCGTTCAGCTGGAGGACAGCGATGGCGCGGCCGCGCTGCCGTCCCCGGACTCCCTGACGCCAGCGAATGACGATATGATGATTCTGGTGGTGGACGACCATCCGATCAACCGCCGCCTGCTCGCTGACCAGCTTGGCTCTCTGGGCTACCAGTGTAAAACCGCCAACGACGGCGTGGATGCGCTGAACGTGCTGAGTAAAAACCATATTGATATCGTACTGAGCGACGTTAACATGCCGAATATGGACGGCTACCGCCTGACGCAGCGTATTCGCCAGCTTGGCCTGACGCTGCCCGTCGTCGGCGTGACGGCAAATGCCCTGGCGGAAGAGAAGCAGCGCTGTCTGGAATCCGGCATGGACAGCTGTCTGTCGAAGCCGGTGACGCTGGACGTGCTGAAACAGACATTGTCGATTTATGCGGATCGCGTGAGAAAAACCAGAATATAAAAAAGGCCCTTACGGGCCTTTTACGTTTTTCACCCTCTACCTGTGGGAGAGGGGCGGGGTGAGGGCATCAGGCCGCACACCCGTCCGGGGTCAATCCTTGTCCGTTGCGCTCAGCGTCACGGAGGAGAGATAGTTGAGCAGCGCAATATCATTGTCCACACCCAGCTTCATCATTGCTGATTTCTTCTGGCTACTGATGGTTTTAATACTGCGGTTCAGCTTCTTGGCAATTTCGGTCACCAGGAAACCTTCCGCGAACAGACGCAGAACTTCACTCTCTTTTGGAGACAGACGTTTGTCGCCATAGCCACCCGCGCTGATTTTCTCCAGCAGACGAGAGACGCTTTCAGGCGTGAACTTCTTCCCTTTCTGCAGCGCAGCGAGCGCTTTCGGCAGGTCGGTTGGTGCGCCTTGTTTAAGCACAATCCCTTCGATGTCCAGATCCAGAACGGCGCTCAGGATCGCCGGGTTATTGTTCATGGTCAGAACAATTATCGAAATGTCCGGGAAGTGACGTTTGATGTATTTAATCAGCGTAATGCCGTCACCGTATTTATCACCGGGCATGGAGAGATCGGTAATAAGCACGTGTGCATCAAGCTTTGGAAGGTTATTGATCAGTGCTGTGGAGTCTTCAAATTCACCGACTACATTCACCCACTCGATCTGCTCAAGTGATTTGCGAATACCGAACAGTACAATCGGATGGTCATCGGCAATAATTACGTTCATATTGTTCATGTATAAGGCTACCTTGCTACAGCAAGCTCTTGACGTAGGCGTCAATGTCGCTGATGTATTTTTCAATGCCAGAGGCATCTTTCTCACGAATTAGATGTTCCAGCGTTTCACATAACTGCTTGCCGGGAACCAGATTAAGCATGGCAAACACCCCTTTAAGCCGGTGTGCTGTCTGTGCCAGCGCTGCAAAATCATTCGCAGCGGACTCAGTATACAACCGCTTAACATCATCTGGAACTGTATCAACAAAGAGTGAATAGTAGCCGCTGGCATGGAGCTCGGCATTTTCATTGCCGCCTAACGGTGACTCCGATATCTCTTCCTGCGCCAGCTGCTCTTCTATTAGTTGTAGTACAGCCTCCTGCATCGCATTGCTCATATTAAAGTTGACGCGCAGCTGGCCAGGGCCGATTTTTCGCACGCCTGACTCATCATCGCTTAAAAGCAAGCCCGAGGCAGTAAGATTAGACGGATTATCAGTTAAAAACAGATCAAATTCTTGACTCGCAAGCCTTTCGTCCGGCGTTACGCACGCTGCGCCCCAGTTTTCCAGCTGACGAACCACGATATTACGGATCTCATTAGAGGTCACATCCACCATCACCACGACGTCATCCAGCAGACGTTCTTCATCTTCTTCCTGCGGATTAGCCGCCATTTTAACGTGGAGGGAGTAACGTGTACCGAGCGATTCCCTTGCCTTGATATTCAGGTGGCCCCCCAGCTTACGTGCCAGCTGATCGCACAGCCAGAAGGTGAGGGCGTTCGCTTTGCCATAATGATCGCGTTGCGTGTCGTTCAGGAACGGGAAATGCAGATTATCAATTTCGCTCGTCGTCACGCCTTCACCGGTATCCAGAATGCGGAACGTCAGGCGATCCTCTGCCGATTCGTCCGTGCTGACCTCAAGCGTGATTTTGCCAATCTGCGTCGTGGTGACGGCGTACTGAATAATCATCAGCAAAACTCGACGCAGCGCTTCACGATCGCCGTGACGTTCGTCGTTTGCGGGTAGGTGGTTGTTAATCAGCAGCTGCAGCCCTTTACGTTTAATGACCGGCAGAACGTCAGGAACGACCTCGTCGATCAGCGCCTGGATGGAGAAGAGGGTAGGACTGCCCTTCCAGTTGTCATTTTCAAGCATATTTGCCAGCTGGATCTCATCAACCAGGCGAACCAGCGAGTCAGCCTGACTGGCAAGCTGCTGGCTTTGCGGCGTGCTTAACTCTGCTGCCTGCGCCGCCAGGGTTTTAAGCGGCTGCTTGAAGGCATCGCCAATATTCTGCATAAAGGCTGCGCGGCCCTGCTGGTTTTTCTCATACAGCCTTTGCGCCTGCTTGAGCTTTTTATTCACCAGCACTTCTCTGTCCTGATCGCGGATCACGAAGATTTGCGTGCGCGATGCCACCTGGCTGCGGAACTGGCGGATTTCGTACAGCTCGTTGTTGATGGTCGCCTGAATAATACCCTGGTGCTGATCGGCCATGGTGGTGATGTTTTGCAGATTCAGGTGCGGCAGCAGGTGATCGGCAATTTTATTGCTCATCACCGTGCGGTTCGCCTCCTGATCGTGAACCAGCACGCCGAGCGGCAGCACGGAGATGATCTCTTCATTCAGCGCGCGCAGCACGCGTAGCTCGTTGCTGGTGCCGGTGGACACCGAGGTTGAACCACTCTGACGTCCCGGCTGGAAACGAAACGTGCTGTAGCCAAACAGCGCCAGGGCCAGCAGACCGATATTCAGCAGCAGCGGCAGCAGGATATTTTGCAGCGTGTCGAGCAGCAATGTGCCAAACGGTACTTGCCACACAAGACGCATGCCGGTCGAGTTAAGGGATGATGCAATTTCAATCCTGGAGCCGTTGAAGGAGATGGATACGCTCTCCGCGGCCTCTTTGTCCGCTGGTGTACGCATATTTTGCGTGCTGTTGTCGGGGTCGAGGCGGAAGCTGTCGAGCGGCATATCCGGTGGGATCAAATCATTGACGGGCAAATCGAAGGCGACCACGGTCGCCAGATGGCCCGGCTGGTTAAAGGTTGTACGCAGGGTAAAGTAATGGCCGTTTTGCCAGGCCAGGCGACGCAGCGACGAGAAGCTCTCGCGCTCGTCAAGGGCGTTAGCCTGCTGGAGCATTTCTGCCCGGCGGGAATCGACGATACTGCCCACGGTGGTCTCTTTAAAACCGGAGGAGAGATCTTTCAGCGGCAGCGTTGAGATCAGGATCATGCTGTTGTCCTGACCGTTCAGATAGTACATCGACCACGGCACCGTCTCGGCACCCCAGAGGGTATCAAGGTAGCTTGAAATGCGCTGCGTCATCTCAAGCGTTGCGCTGTCGTGGGAGCCAAAAATGAGGGCTTCCGTCTTACGCTGCGGTTTTTCAAGATAATAGACATCCTGCTTGAGGCGTGTCTCCTGCAGCCCTTCTCCTGATGACGTTGATGGCGCGGCTGCAATATTGTCGTAAATCTGCCAGGTGGCATAGCGCCAGGTATCTATACGCTTGTGCACGGCATGGGTGATATCAACCACCTGATAGCTTTTATCCTTCAGCCATGCGTTGACGGCGCTCTGAACCATGACACCCATTGTGACCAACAGCACCACGATCAACAGAAGAAAGAAACGGGTAATACTCCCGGGTAGAAGGGAGAACTTACTGGCGGGAGTTGTTTCAGTCTGACTCATTGATATGTTTAACCCGTGATGGCCGTGCTGTAAGGGGATACGGCAGTATAAAGGGTAATAGTTGAATTTCCAGCGTCACTGTCAGAGAAGATGCGACTTTTTCCGCTGCGGTTATTCGACGTTAGCCTTGGGTTAAACATGTACAACTCATCGAGGAGTGTACAAATAAAGAACAAGAACGCCTCAGGAATAGCACGAATAAACAAGAAATTATGTTTTTCATTCAAAAATTGCGAGTGGGAAGGGTCTTGAGAGGATTTAGTTAATAGTCGTTACAATTTCATGGCGGTAGCACAAAAAAATCATAATTACGTAAAGAAAGGTAAAAAAAAACCGAATGCAGAGCATTCGGTAGAATTTGGGATAAACAGACATTCAAAGCTGAATGACGGTAATAAATAAAGTTAATGATGATAGCGAGAGTTATTTTAGTGATATTGCGTCATTTTGTTTTGTCATTCAGTGCTGTAAATGTTTGCTTTGTAACTTATTGATTTTTATGTTTATTTATAACTGTTTGATTATGCGTGCTATATTTTTAAGCTCTTTGTGCTTTGTAAAAGTTCCCTGATGTTTACATATTGAAACATCTTGGGCGATAAATGAAACATCTTCAAAGTTTTCGTATCATATTCCCATTGGATTATTCTGTAATTTTAAGGAGAATGAACTTGCCGACTGGTTAAGAGGGTTGATCAGTAAGCAGTGGTAATAATAAGGCATATAACAGAGGGTTCATAAAATGAAAGTTAAAGTACTGTCCCTCCTGGTACCAGCACTGCTGGTAGCAGGCGCAGCAAATGCGGCTGAAATTTATAACAAAGACGGCAACAAATTAGATCTGTACGGCAAAGTTGATGGTCTGCACTATTTCTCTGACGACGACGGTCAGGATGGCGATCAGACCTATATGCGTCTCGGCTTCAAAGGCGAAACTCAGGTTAACGATCAGCTGACCGGTTACGGCCAGTGGGAATACCAGATTCAGGGCAACACCGACGAAGGTGATAACCAGTCCTGGACTCGTGTGGCGTTCGCAGGTCTGAAATTCGCAGACGCAGGCTCATTCGATTATGGTCGTAACTACGGCGTTATCTACGACGTGACTTCCTGGACCGACGTCCTGCCAGAATTCGGCGGCGATACCTACGGTGCAGATAACTTCCTGCAGTCTCGTGCTAACGGCGTAGCAACCTACCGTAACCAGGACTTCTTCGGCCTGGTTGACGGTCTGAACTTCGCTCTGCAGTATCAGGGCAAAAACGGCAGCGTTGACGGTGAAAACGACGGCGGCCGCAGCCTGTTGAAACAAAACGGTGACGGTTACGGCGCATCCGTGACCTATAACCTGGGCGAAGGCTTCAGCATCGGTGGTGCGATGGCTTCCTCCAAACGTACTTACGATCAGAACAACTCTGCGGCGCTGGGTGATGGCGATCGTGCAGAAGTCTACTCTGGCGGCCTGAAATACGATGCGAACAACATCTATCTGGCAACCCAGTATTCTCAGACCTACAACGCAACTCGTTTCGGTACCTCTAACGGCAGCAACCCGAGCACCGTTTACGGCTTTGCTAACAAAGCGCAAAACTTCGAAGTGGTTGCACAGTACCAGTTCGACTTTGGTCTGCGTCCATCCGTGGCTTACCTGCAGTCTAAAGGTAAGGACATCGAAGGGTACGGCGATCAGGATCTCCTGAAATATGTTGATGTTGGCGCGACTTACTACTTCAACAAAAACATGTCTACCTATGTGGACTACAAAATAAACCTGCTGGATGACAACGACTTCACCCGCCAGGCTGGTGTCGGTACGGATGATATCGTAGCGCTGGGTCTGGTTTACCAGTTCTAATCGCTCGCCGATATGACTTAGGGGCCTGCTGGCCCCTTTTTTCATGCCTTTTTTAAGGTCTTACAATTCACCCGTTTTGGTGTACTCTTGCCGCCCTGGCATGAGGATAATAATGAATGGATATGACTTTTTTACGCGCCAGCGTTCTGGCTACCTTTTTTTTCCTGACGGCATGTGACTCATCAACCCCTCCTGTAAAAACCAGCGCGCCAGCGGCAACGGTGCTGGAAGGCAAAACGATGGGCACTTTCTGGCGCGTAAGCGTCATGAATCTCGACAATGCGCGTGCTGACGAACTGCGCGGCAAAATTCAGTCGCAGTTGGACGCCGACGATCAGCTGCTTTCTACTTATAAAAATGACTCGGCGCTGATGCGTTTTAACCTGTCCAAAAGCACCTCGCTCTGGCCGGTGAGTGAATCGATGGCCGATATCGTTACCGAATCCATACGCGTGGGCTACAAAACCAACGGTGCGATGGACGTGACGGTCGGGCCGCTGGTGAACCTCTGGGGATTTGGCCCGAACAAACAGCCGGTAAAGACGCCTGACCAGGCGGCCATTGATGACGCCCGCGCCCGCACCGGGCTACAGCACCTGACGGTGATTAACCAGTACGGCCAACAGTATCTGCAAAAAGACATACCCGATCTGTTCGTCGATCTTTCGACGGTAGGGGAAGGCTACGCGGCGGATCATCTGGCGGCGTTAATGGCGCAGGAGGGGATCTCACGTTACCTGGTGTCCGTGGGCGGTGCCCTCGTTAGCCGGGGAATGAACGCCAGCGGAAAACCGTGGCGGGTGGCGATTCAAAAACCGACCGACGAGCAGAATGCCGTGCAGGCGATTGTTGACATCAACGGTCACGGCATCAGCACCTCCGGCAGCTACCGTAACTATTACGAGCTTGACGGTAAGCGCATTTCGCACGTTATCGATCCGCAGACCGGTCGTCCGATCCAACATAACCTCGTGTCCGTCACGGTGATCGCGCCAACCGCGCTGGAGGCCGATGCCTGGGACACCGGATTGATGGTTCTCGGTACGGAGAAAGCCAAAGAGGTGGTTCGCCAGGAAGGGTTGGCGGTGTACATGATCACCAAAGAGGCTGACGGCTTTAAAACCTGGAGCTCACCGCAGTTTAATAGCTTCCTGGTGCGCGAAAAAAATTAAAAAGCAAGGTTGCAGGTTTTTGTTCGCTGGCACTCAGGCACGCTGTATGTATGCTTGTAAGAGGAGCCGATGATGATGAAAACCAACTTTACGACCGATGACGATCGCTGGCTGGCCGTGCTGGCCCGCGATCCCCGCGCAGATAGCCAGTTTGTTTTTGCCGTGCAGACGACGGGGATTTACTGTCGCCCGTCCTGCCGCGCCCGTCACGCATTGCGTAAAAATGTCTGCTTCTACCCTGATGCTCAACATGCCGCTTTGGCGGGGTTTCGTCCGTGCAAGCGCTGCCTGCCGGACCAAAGCGATCCGCAGGCGCAGAAGCTGGCAAAGGTTGAGCAAGCCTGCCGCCTTCTGGCACAGGATCCTGCGATAACCCTCGACGCGCTGGCGCAGCAGGTTGCCAGCAGCCCTTTCCATTTCCATCGCCTGTTCAAATCCGTCACCGGCCTGACGCCGAAAGCCTGGCAGCAGGCGGCACGAGAACAGCGTCTGCGCAGCGCGCTGGCTCAGGGGGATAACATCACCGATGCCGTTCTGGCCGCGGGATTTCCCGATAGCAGCAGCTACTACCGCAAAGCGGATGATGCGCTGGGGATGACCGCAAGGCAGTACCGAACGGGCAATGTTGCGGTGCGTTACGCCATCAGCGATTGTTCCCTTGGGCGTTGCCTGGTGGGCGAAAGCGAGCGGGGGATCTGCGCAATTTTATTGGGTGACGACGATGCGTCATTAATCCTCGAGCTGCAGTCCTTGTTTCCGCATGCCGAATCAGAGCCGCTTGAAGGCGCCTTTGCGCAGCGCATCCGGCAGGTGATTGCCAGTATCGATAGCCGCGACGTGCCGTTCACGCTTCCGCTGGATATACGCGGCACGGCCTTTCAGCAGCAGGTCTGGCAGGCGCTCCGCGCCATTCCCCGCGGTGAAACGGCAAGCTATCAGCAGGTGGCCCGGGCGATTGGCAAACCTAACGCGGTGCGCGCAGTTGCGGGAGCCTGCGGTGCAAACAAGCTGGCGATTGTGATCCCCTGTCATCGCGTTGTCCGTAACGATGGCGCGCTGTCGGGATACCGCTGGGGGACGACGCGAAAGGCAATGCTGCTAAAACGAGAGGCCGGGGGCCGGGAGGAATAATGCTCGATCTATTTGCAGATGCGGAACCCTGGCAGGAGCCGCTTGCGCCAGGGGCGGCGATCCTGCGGCGCTTTGCGCTCTCCCGAGCGGCGGCGCTGCTGGAGGCTATCGATGAAGTCGCAGCCGCGTCGCCTTTTCGTCATATGGTCACGCCGGGTGGCTATACCATGTCGGTGGCAATGACCAACTGCGGCCAGCTTGGCTGGGCAACGAATGCGCGCGGCTACCTGTACGCATCGGTTGACCCGATGACCGGCACGCCCTGGCCGCCCATGCCTGACGTCTTTCAGACGCTGTGCCGCGATGCCTCAGCCGCGGCGGGCTACGCCGACTTCAGGCCGGATGCATGTCTGGTTAACCGCTACGCGCCGGGCGCAAAACTCTCTTTGCATCAGGATAAAGATGAACCCGACCTGCGCGCGCCGATCGTCTCGGTATCCTTAGGCTTACCCGCTGTTTTTCAGTTCGGCGGATTACATCGTAACGATCCGCTCAAGCGCCTGATGCTGGAGCATGGCGACGTGGTGGTGTGGGGTGGCGAATCGAGGCTGTTTTACCACGGCATACAGCCGCTTAAGCCGGGCGTTCATCCGCAGACGGGCGAATACCGCTATAACCTGACCTTCCGGCAGGCATCGTATAGCGAATAAAAATAAGAATTATTCTTGATGTAGCCGTAAGGCAGTTTACACTGCTGGCTGTTTTTATTGCCTGGACTGTTCTGCATGCAACTTCTTCTTCTTGTCTGGCGTCAGTATCGCTGGCCCTTTATAGCGGTAATGGCGCTCAGCCTTGCCAGCGCGGCGTTGGGTATTGGCCTTATTGCCTTTATCAACGTGCGCTTAATTGAAATGGTCGATACCTCACTTTCCGTGTTACCGGAATTTCTGGGCTTACTGCTTTTGCTGATGGCGGTCACGCTGGGTTCGCAGCTCGCGCTGACGGTACTGGGCCACCATTTCGTTTTCCGCCTGCGCAGCGAATTTATCAAGCGCATCCTCGATACCCAGGTTGAGCGCGTGGAGCAGCTTGGCAGCGCCTCCCTGCTGGCGGGCCTGACCAGCGACGTACGCGCCATTACCATCGCGTTTGTCCGTCTGCCTGAACTGGTGCAGGGCATCATCCTGACCTTTGGATCGGCGGCCTATCTCGCCTGGCTCTCCACAAAAATGCTGGCCGTCACCGCAGTATGGATCGTCATCACCATCTGGGGCGGATTCCTGCTGGTATCGCGCGTCTATAAACATATGGCGGTGCTGCGTGAAACCGAAGACAAGCTCTATAACGATTATCAGACGGTGCTGGAAGGGCGGAAAGAGCTGACCCTTAACCGCGAGCGCGCCGAGCATATCTTCAACAATCTCTACATTCCCGATGCGCGTGAGTATCGCCATCACATCATTCGCGCCGACACCTTCCACCTGAGTGCGGTGAACTGGTCGAACATCATGATGCTGGGCGCCATCGGCCTGGTGTTCTGGATGGCGAACAGCCTCGGCTGGGCGGATACCAACGTGGCGGCAACCTACTCGCTGACGCTGCTGTTTTTACGCACGCCGCTGCTTTCTGCCGTTGGCGCATTGCCCACATTGCTGAGCGCACAGGTGGCGTTTAATAAGCTCAAGAAATTCGACCTTGCGCCATTTAAGGCTGAATTCCCACGCCCGCAGGCCTTCCCGAACTGGCAGACGCTGGAGCTGCGTAACGTGACGTTCCGCTATCAGGATAATGCCTTCTCCGTCGGGCCGGTCAATCTGACGATCCATCGCGGCGAACTGCTGTTCCTGATCGGCGGTAACGGCAGCGGAAAATCGACGCTGGCGATGCTGCTGACCGGGCTTTACCAGCCGCAGTCAGGCGAGATTCTGCTGGACGGCAAGGCGCTGAGCGCTGAGAAACCGGAAGATTACCGCAAGCTGTTCTCCGCGGTATTTACCGACGTCTGGCTGTTTGACCGTCTCCTCGGGCCGGAAGGGCAACAGGCTAACCCTGCGCTGGTGGATAAATGGCTGGCGCACCTGCAGATGTCGCACAAGCTGGAGCTGCAGGATGGCAAGATCCTGAACCTCAAGCTTTCGAAGGGGCAGAAAAAGCGCGTGGCGCTGCTGCTGGCGCTGGCCGAGGAGCGCGACATCGTCCTGCTGGACGAGTGGGCGGCGGATCAGGACCCGCACTTCCGCCGCGAGTTCTATCAGGTGCTGCTCCCGCTGATGCAGGAGATGGGTAAAACCATTTTCGCCATTAGCCACGACGATCACTACTTCATTCACGCCGATCGTCTGCTGGAGATGCGCGACGGCAAGCTGAGCGAGCTGACCGGCGACGAGCGCGATGCGGCCTCGCGTGACGCGGTGGCGCGTACGGCCTGATGCCTTCATCATGACCCTCTCCCACGGGGAGAGGGGATAAATCGTGGCCGCAATGCCGCTTTTTTCTCCATCCCGCCCCGTTGTTTATTCTTATTTACATATCCCCGCGCTATGCTTAGCAACAACTCATTTAATGGATTTATGATTGATGTCGGTATTAAAGAAAAACAGCGCCAGGCAGCGTGACCAGGAGCGCGCGCGTCTCATCTGGCTCCTCACGACCGATAAAGCGGTCACCTCCACCTTATTAGGCAAACTGACTCTGGCTGAGCAATATGATGTCGGCACGCTGGCCGACGATATTGCTGAGGTAGGTGCGCTGGTTGCTCATTTACCCCCGCCCGATCTGGCGGATACCCTTGAAGCGTTGCCATCCGAAGAGCGCCACGCCCTGTGGCGGCTGGTTCAGGATCACGAGCGCGGGCAGGTGCTGCTTGAGGCCTCCGAAAACGTCTGGGATGACCTCATCGATGAGATGAGCGACCGGGATATCCTCGACGCCCTGCAAACGCTGGATATCGACGAGCAGATTTACCTGGTTCAACACCTGCCGCGCAACCTGACCGGGCGCCTGCTGGCGTCTCTGCCTGCCGATGAACGCGCGCGCGTGCGTCAGGTGATGCACTACGAGAAAAACACCGTCGGCGCGATTATGGAGTTTGGCGTCATTACGGTCCGCCCGGACGTCACGCTCGGCACGGTGCAGCGCTACCTGCGCCGCCTGGGCAGTATGCCCGACAACACCGATAAACTGTTCGTGACCTCGCGGGATAAAACCCTGCTCGGCGAGCTGGAGCTGAAAACGATCCTGCTGAACAGCACCCAGCGGCGGGTGAGCGAGGTCATGGAAACCGAGCCGATGGTCTTCTCCCCGGAGGACGACGCGGAGAAAGCGGCGCGCACCTTCGAACGTGATGACCTCGTGAGCGCGGCGGTCGTGGATTCTGTCGGCAAGCTGATGGGGCGTCTGACCATCGACGAAATCGTTGATGTGGTTTACGAAGAAACCGATAACGATTTACGTGCTCTTGGCGGGATCAGCGCCGAAGATGACGTTCATGCCTCGGTAGGGAAGGCGGTTAAAACCCGCTGGGCGTGGCTGGCCATTAACCTGTGTACCGCCTTCATCGCCTCGCGCGTGATTGATGGTTTCGAACACACCATTTCGCAGCTGGTCGCGCTCGCCTCCCTGATGCCTATCGTCGCCGGGATTGGCGGTAATACGGGCAACCAGACGATTACCATGATTGTTCGCGCGCTGGCGCTGGAAAATATTCAGCCCGGTAACTTTACGTGGCTCATCTTTAGAGAGATGGGCGTCGCGCTGATCAACGGCCTGGTGTGGGGCGGGATTATGGGCGGCATCACCTGGTGGCTGTACGACGACATGGCCTTGGGCGGCGTGATGATGCTGGCGATGGTGCTGAACCTGCTGGTGGCATCGATGATGGGGGTGATTATCCCGCTGACGATGACCAAACTGGGGCGCGACCCCGCGGTGGGGTCGAGCGTGATGATCACCGCCATCACCGATACCGGCGGTTTCTTTATTTTTCTTGGGCTGGCGACGATTTTTCTTCTTTAAGCCGACGCCTGATGCGGGCGGGAAGCAGGACCATGACGATAATCCCGCCCAGCACGCCAATCGCCAGATTGCCGGTTGATACCGTGGCGGCAACGGTGACCAGCATCACGACGGTTTCCGCAATCGGGGCATTTTTCACGGTCGCTGGCTGAACGCTGTGCCAGCTGAAGGTTTTGATGGCGACAATCGCCATAATCCCCGCCAGCACCGCCATCGGAATTTTTGCCATCACCTCGCTGAGCGCCGTCACCAGGATCAGCAGTACGACGCCTGCCGCAACGGTTGAAATGCGGCTGCGGCCTTTCCCCATCTCCACGTTGACGATGGTTTGACCAATCATCGCGCAACCCGCAATCCCGCCGTAGAGCCCGGCCAGAATATTTCCCACGCCCAGCCCGATGCTTTCACGACGCTTGTTCGACGGCGTTGCGGTCAGTTCATCCACCAGCTTTGCCGTCAGCAGGGATTCCAGCAGGCCGACAAAGGCAATGCTTAACGCACATGGCCAGATGATGCTCAGCGTCTGGAGATTAAGCGGCACCAGCAGCGCCGTGAACCCCGGCAACCCGCCGCTCATCGAGCCCTCATCACCGACGGTCGGCAGGATTTGCCCGGTGGTGACGGTAAACAGGGTTAACACCACAATCGCAATCAGCGGGGAGGGGATGCTTTTGATAAAGCGAGGTACCCACAGCACAATCAGCAGCGTCAGCACGAACAGGCCGACAATCAGCGGGCTTCGGCTCCAGAAATGGGGCACCTGCGCAAAGAAAATCAAAATCCCGAGGGCGTTAACAAATCCGGTCATCACCGACTGCGGAATAAATCGCATCAGCCGCGCCATGCCCAGCGCGCCGAAAAGGATCTGGATAACGCCGGCCATCAGCACGGCCGGTAAAATGTACTGCACGCCGTGCTGATGCACCATCGGGCCAATCACCAGCGCCACGGAACCGGCTGCTGCGGTCACCATCGCCGGACGACCGCCGAGCACAGACAGAGAAAGACACAGCACCACGGAGGCGATCAGGCTGACTTTTGGATCAACGCCCGCCACCACGGAAAACGAAATGACTTCGGGAATAAGCGCCAGGGCGGTAATGACGCCCGCCAGCGTTTCACGCATGAGATGTTTGGGTGAACGTAGCACCGTGGCGACTTGGCCTTCAGGGGATACAGCAGAATGAGGTAATGACATAGAACTTCGCTGGTTAGGGCAGGCTTCCGTGCGCGCGATCGCAAAGTGCAGCATAGTATCCACAAAATTTCGTGATTGCCAGTTGCCAGCGCAATTCCCTACAAACAATCCATCATTAAATTTCACAATTACAATAATTTCGTAACCTTTAAACAATATTTAAAAGTTGCTACCGTTCCCCCCGCAGCTTTTTTCACCTGCATTTTCCACGCATCACGCACTAGTAAACTAAGGCATAAATTATGAAAAAAATGACTGCCATGCTCTTTTCTCTGGCCGTCGGGCTCAACGCCGTCTCAATGGCAGCGAAAGCAGACGCACCTAAAGAGCAGGAAACGGACGTCCTTTTAATTGGTGGCGGCATCATGAGCGCCACGCTGGGAACCTACCTGCAAGAACTGCAGCCGGACTGGTCAATGACCATGGTCGAGCGCCTCGACGGCGTGGCGCAGGAGAGCTCTAACGGCTGGAACAACGCCGGTACGGGCCATTCGGCACTCATGGAACTGAACTACACGCCGCAGAAAAAGGACGGTTCCATTAGTATCGAGAAGGCGGTCGAGATCAACGAAGCGTTCCAGATCTCGCGCCAGTTCTGGTCTCACCAGGTCAACAGCGGCGTGATGCACGATCCGCACTCCTTTATTAACACCGTACCGCACATGAGCTTTGTGTGGGGCGACCAGAACGTCAACTTCCTGCGCGCGCGCTACGCTGCCCTGCAGCAGAGCACCCTGTTCCGCGGCATGAAGTATTCAGAAGATCACGCTCAGATCAAAGAGTGGGCACCGCTGGTGATGGAAGGGCGTGACCCGAACCAGAAAGTGGCGGCGACCCGCACCGAGATTGGCACCGACGTCAACTACGGTGAAATCACCCGTCAGCTGGTGACGTCTCTCAAGAAAAAAGAGAACTTTAACCTGCAGCTCAGTACCGAAGTGCGCGGCTTCAAGCGCAACGCGGACAACAGCTGGAGCGTGACCGTTGCCGATCTGAACAACAATGACGCCGAGCGCGTGATCAAGGCGAAATTTGTCTTCATCGGCGCGGGCGGCGCGGCGCTGAAGCTGCTCCAGGAGTCCGGTATTCCTGAAGCGGACGATTACGCGGGCTTCCCGGTAGGCGGCCAGTTCCTGGTCTCTGAAAACCCGGAGGTGGTGAATCGCCACCTGGCGAAAGTGTATGGTCAGGCTTCCGTGGGCGCACCGCCGATGTCCGTTCCGCACATCGACACCCGTATGCTTGACGGCAAACGCGTGGTGCTGTTTGGGCCGTTCGCGACCTTCTCCACCAAGTTCCTGAAAAATGGCTCGCTGTGGGATCTGCTCAGCGCAACCACCACCTCAAACGTTAAGCCAATGATGGACGTGGGCCTGGATAACTTCGATCTGGTGAAATACCTGATTAGCCAGGTCATGCTCTCTGATGACGATCGTTTTGAAGCGCTGAAAGAGTACTATCCGCAGGCGAAGAAAGAAGACTGGCGTCTGTGGCAGGCCGGCCAGCGCGTGCAGATCATCAAGCGCGATCCGAAAGAGGGCGGCGTGCTGCGTCTGGGTACCGAAGTGGTGAGCGATAAAGAAGGCACCATCGCCGCGCTGCTGGGCGCGTCACCGGGCGCGTCTACCGCCGCGCCAATCATGCTGCACCTGATGGAAAAAGTGTTTAAAGATAAAGTTTCCAGCCCGGAATGGCAGGCGAAGCTGAAGACCATTATTCCTTCTTACGGTACAAAGCTGAACGGTAACGTGGATGCGACGGAGCAGGAGCTGGAATACACCAGCCGCGTGTTGCAGCTGCAATACATCAAGCCACAGGCTGCGGATGCTGCGCCAAAAGCGGAGCTGAAGCCTCAGGCGGAAAACAAACCGGTTGCGGATATCGCGCTGTAAGGTAAAAGCAAAACGGTAACATCCGTTACCGTTTTTAGTGTTTTCTCCCTCTCCCGGTGGGAGAGGGTTGGGGTGAGGGCATCAGAGCGCACCCGACCTGGTTTTAACGTACTACCGCTTGTCCGACGTTCTCACCCGCCTGCCACACGCGATACTTCACTTCCACGTTTTCAGGCGTATAGACCACGATCGGCAGCTTGCTGTTGTAGCGCAGCAGGCTGTTATCACCCAGATACGCAGTCACAAATTTCTTCTCTTTCTTACCGTCCGGACACGCCATCATGGTGGAAACCGGCGACGTCACTTTGTCAAAGACGTAGTAGTCATAACCCCAGCCTTCCAGGGTTTTGCTTTCCAGCTGGCCGCCGAGACGGTGCTGGTTGCAGTCCACCTCCAGCGTCTGGCCAATTAACAGCTCAACTTTAAAGTTTGCTTCATCCTGCTGAACAGGCAATTGGATCACCTGACGCTTCATGCCTTTATCCGCCTGCGGGTAAGGTGCCACTTTTTCCAGCGGCTGCTCTTTTGGAGCCTCGTTCGCGAAAGCGCTGGTGCTAACACAGGCAGCGGCGATAAGGGCGATAGCAAATTTAGGTGCGTTTTTCACAGTCATTCCTTAATGTCAAAACGATCGTGTCCAGATTAGCATAACTCAAATGAATGATTAGAGTGATTTACTTACATTTTCAAAATGATCAGATTTATGAACTGCTTTGTAGGCGTTGTTTTGGTGTTTAATGCTGGGTGGAGTCGGCTGGGAGATCGTGTTATTTTAAGCGGCAGAATATGTTATTCATCTGTAAAGGGAAGAGAGATGGTTCGTGCAAAACTGAAAACACCTGAAGGCCGTAAGTTCCTGCTGGCGCTGCTGGTTGTGTTTATGATTGCTGCCGCATGCGTTGGACGGGCAACCATTGTCGGCGTCATTGAGCAGTACAATATTCCCCTCTCCGCATGGACGACCAGCATGTACGTTCTGCAGTCGGCGATGATCTTTGTATATAGCCTGGTGTTCACCGTACTGCTTGCCATTCCGCTGGGCATTTTCTTCCTCGGCGGACGCGATAAGCACTAAGCTATCGCTTTCGCTCATTAAGCCAGCCCACGGGTTGGCTTTTTTTATCCCTCCCTATTTATTAACGATATTTATTCGCATTTCCAGGATATTCTGTCCCGAACATAATGATTGTTCTACAGAAAGCAGGAGATGCTCAATGTTATCCCGGTTTGCAACGCTCAGCCGGATCCCGAAGGGAGTCTGGGTTGTGGGCGGCGTCAGTATGCTGATGGATATCTCTTCGGAGATTATTCATAGCCTGCTGCCGCTGTTTATGGTGACAACGCTGGGTGCCAGCGTGATATTTATCGGCCTGATTGAAGGCCTGGCTGAAGCCACCGCGCTATTTATCAAAGTTTTTTCCGGAGCCATCAGCGACTATCTGGGCAAGCGTAAAGGGCTCGCGGTGCTTGGCTATGGGCTGGGTGCGTTGAGCAAACCCCTGTTCGCCATCGCTTCCTCTTCCGGCATGATTCTGGGGGCGCGGTTAATCGACCGCGTAGGGAAGGGGATTCGCGGCGCGCCGCGCGATGCGCTGGTTGCAGACGTCACGCCGCCGGAACTGCGCGGCGCGGCATTCGGGCTACGCCAGTCGATGGATACCGTCGGAGCGTTTCTTGGGCCGCTGCTGGCCGTCGGGCTAATGCTGCTGTGGAACGATGATTTTCGCACCATTTTCTGGATAGCGGTGATCCCCGGCGTACTTGCCGTGGCGCTGCTTTTTTTTGGTCTGCATGAGCCGAAAACGCCTGTTGAACATAAACGAACGAATCCGATAAAAAAAGAGAACCTGAAGCGTCTGGGCAAAGGCTGCTGGTGGGTCATAGGGTTGGGTGCGGTGTTTACGCTCGCGCGCTTCAGTGAGGCATTCCTGGTTCTGCGCGCGCAGCAGTCTGGCGTGCCGCTGGCGTTGATCCCGCTGGTGATGGTGGCGATGAACCTGCTCTATTTTCTCTCAGCCTATCCGTTTGGCAAATTATCGGATGCCATGAGCCACACCCGGCTGTTGCAGTGGGGGCTGGTCGTGCTGATTGGCGCAGATATTGTGCTGGCGCTGAGCACTCACTGGGCCGGGATTATCCTGGGCGTTGCGCTCTGGGGCGTGCATATGGGGATGACGCAAGGGCTGCTGGCGGCGATGATTGCTAAAACCGCACCCGCTGATTTGCGCGGTACGGCATACGGTATTTTCAGTCTGGTCAGTGGCGTCGGGCTGTTAATCGCCAGCGTCGGGGCGGGGGCGATCTGGGAAACGCTCGGCGCAGAATATACGTTTTATGCCGGGGCGGTGATTTGCGTGTTAACGCTGCTGTATCTGCGCAAAACGCCGGATGAGGTGCAATAAAAAAAACCAGCCAAACGGCTGGTTTTTTTTATGTGTGTTTGGTCGGCACGAGAGGATTTGAACCTCCGACCCCCGACACCCCATGTCACTGCGTTAAAGCCGCTGCAACCCTTGTAAATACTGGTGCTACGGCATGTTTGACTGTATATGCAAACAGTGCATTTTTTGCAAAATCTGCACTATATACATCAATAAGTTAGAGGTGGTTTTACCCCAGGGGATAACGAGCGACGATCAATTAGGCGCCCCTACGAACCGCACTTTTTGTACTTCTCGAAAAGAACGATTTTGTGGATAAATTAGAGTTATCCACAGCCTTATTGTCTTTTCATAGTCTCGAAGTAATGAGGTGTTGAGTAAGACTGTATATTTTCTAAAGTCAACCCTTGACATACACGAAACAACGAATTTCATATTGGAAATCTGCTCACCTGTGCTGTAACCTTAGCCATCATGTGAAGATTGCTTAGTTAGAAAGCAACTAGGTTCCTTACCGAAGCACAAGGACAGATTGATGCCAGAGGCGTTGCCAAAATACATAGAAATCAGCGGTGAGTTAGTTGATTATCTTAAATACAGAAATAAGCTCGATGATTTCAGTTTCCATAAGTACATTCGTGAGATTGAGAAACTGAACGATCCGCTTTCAGAAGATTATCTGAAGGCTTTAGCTTGTGCTGCAAATGGCCGCCAGGAAGATGCGATCCTCTTTTTTGAGGAAGCTTTGCGCTTAGGTATTGATACCTATGCGCTAAACTATGCTACATACCTTTCAGATTACGGTACTCATAAGCAGCTCTCAGCCCTCACTAAGAGACTGATTGGTACTTATGGCTGTAAAACCATGCTTACCTTTGCTTGGGAAACTAATTTATTTAGCGGAAACATTGACCAAGCTTTAATATATGCAGAACGTTTCATTGATGCTGCTGATAAAAAGGATGCAGAAAAAATGAAAGAGGATTCAGTAGATATCGTAATAGATACCGCAAGATTTAAAGAGTCTTCTTCACTTACTCATGAGCAATATATGTTTGTGGCTCAAAGTATGCTGGATATTGCTGATAATTATAATGTGCGACCAGCATCAATCGCTTTTGTTTTTGTGCCGGAAGAGAAAACGGCATCATATATAATGACGTTAAAAACAAACGATGTTGATGTAATTTCTGATATGAATCTAGATATAGCTTTTTCACTTGCAGAAAATGATTCTTTGTTGGGTAAGAATTTTAGCGTCTGGTACCAAGGTCTCGAAGAGGTAGATAGCCATGCCTGTAACTAGTACAGATTTTATTGAGTTAGCAAAATTTTGTGCTTCTCGTAAAGATGAAATTGGTTATAGAAATGCAGTGGCGCGAGCTTACTATGGTGCTTATCACCATGTCCTTCCGCACCTTAAGCAAGGGCCGAAAGATAATCATCAGGGTTTGATAGATTACTTGACTACAATGGCTTGGAGAGATGATGCGGAACCATACCCTAAAAAGACTCTTATAGGGTTAGGAATTGCTCTTCAATCGTTAAAAGACCAGCGTATCATCAGTGACTATAAGCTTGAGGCGACTATTTCTGAGTTAGATTCTCAAGTCGCTATTAAGACAGCTGAGAAGTTACTGAATAGATGTGCAGAGATGGTAAAGACTAAAGCATCCTAAGAATAGGGACCGATATCGGTCCCTATTCTTTATGCTTTTCTAACTATATTTTTAAAAATCTCCCCATGAGGAACTTCGACCCATTCAACATGGTTTTGGGTGTAAATTTTTGTAGATTTTGCATCACTGTGGGCCATTCTTGCCTGCGGATCGATACCTTGCTTTTCGAACATATGAGCTGCCAGTGCTCTTATCTCGTGGAACGTTGGCCTTTCTTTGATAGGCAGCTCTGCCGCTACACCTAACTGGTCACGCAGCTCTGAAAATGTCCTGCTCAAATAATCAGGGGCCACCTGTGTTGGGTGGTTAACTTCCTTGCTTATAGGATTGCTTCTCTTTTCCAGAAGCCGGTGAACAACATAAGGGCTGGCCACATTGTCTCTGCTGTTGTCGATGATCTCTTTCAGGGCCCTGCCGATCGGAATGGCAACGTGTGAGGCCTCTTTGTGCTGTACTTTTTGCCGATGAATGTAAAGCGTTCCGAATATGCCAGCCTCTTCCTGATCGAACCATACACAGCCGCAAACCCCTTCTTTAGGTTCCGTAATCGAGTACCGGATCCGGGAAACTTCCAGGCGCGCTTGCGTAGTTTGTAATGCAAGGTCCATTGCAGTCTTCAGCCAAGGTTCAGCAGCTGCATGTATGGTCAGGAACTGTTCCAAAGTAAGTCGCCGGCGGACCTTTTTATCGACACGCCGCATTTTTTTCCGTGTTGCAGGGTTATCCATCATGAGCGATTCATCAACAGCATAAGAGAATAGCTTTTTCAGGAAGCTAACTTTTCGGTTCTGAACATTGGCCGACGATTCAGAATGGTAATTTCGTATGTAGGCATTTACGTGCTCAAGCTCTATGTCGCATGCGGGTATGTTATTAAAAAATTCTTTAACCCTGATGGCATCATTATTCCAATCGTCAAGTGTGCTTTTAGACGGCTGCTCATCTTTGATCGCTCTCTCCATAATGCGATCAACATGTTCAGAAAACGGGTGGGCTTCACCATTCAGCCCTCCCGATTCCCGAATTAATGAATCTATCGATGGTGTATTTTCAGGGCGCATCCTCAGGTTATATTCTCGGGCGATGGCGATAGCCATTACTCGATCCGAACCGAGAGTTTTCTTTTTCCCAGTTATAAGCGTGAACTTATACACGCCACGATCTTTATCAAAAAAAAGATAATCAGGAAGGTGGCGGTATTCTTTTTTTCGTGGCCTTGCTGCCATGGTCAACCCTCAATTATTAACTGACGTACCGCCTGATTAACAATTGAGTCAACTCCCCACTTTTCGGTTTCATAGACAAAAACTGAACCATCTACAATCCTTCCCATGAGTAATCCGTTTTCGACCCAACGTTTAATTGTACGGTTGTCAGGAATGGAGTCTTTGGTAAATTCGCGCTTACTCCAGAGACTCGCTTTCATTAGCTTTGCCATGGTTTCCTTCTCCATAAAGCCCGGCTGCACCCGGGCTGAGTGGTTTACTCGTTGGTGCTGGTGGCAGGGATAATTTTCTGCCAAATTGCTGACACATATTTTGCCTGATGGCGCGCATCAGCCAGGGCGTTGTGAACATCGCCAATAAAAGGCATGTCACGCTTCGGATCGAAACCAACACTGCGACCGAGGGTAACAATCGTGCGTACATCATGATCGTTCCAAAATTCCCACGGGCAAATGCGTCCGGCGCGTTCGTAAGCTCCGCGCAGAATCACATTGTCAAAGGTGGCCCCGTTACCCCAGACCTTCATGTATTTGAGATTATATGCATGCCGGTGAATGAAATGACTAAGTTCCGACAGTGCATCAGTGATAGGCATCGCATCATCAACGCAAATAGCTGAGCGCGCTTCAGGGCTTTGTTTCAACCACCAAAGAATTGTATCTCCATCCGGTACACCGCCTTGAGCCATTGCGCTTTCAAGCGAGACGGCCGAGTAGAACTCTTGGCCAAGTTCACCTGTTTGAGGGTTAAAAAAGACGGCACCAATTGAGACGATCGGCGCGTTTGGCTTTTTCCCCATTGATTCGAGGTCAATCATTAAGTCGTTCAACTGCTTTCTCCATTGGTAATTCTGCGATTAAAGCCGAGGGGACAACCACCGGCATTGGTACTCTGACGATCTATGCGCGTACTCTATCAATTACCCCTTACGCTGCTTAATCATGAGCTCTAAAAATTCCTGGCAACTGGCGCACGTTTGGCAGCCAGGCATGGCAACCCGGCGCGCCTCAGGAATGTCCTCTCCGCATTCAGAACAGTGCTCTGCAGAGACTGCATTCTGATCAATACGGTGTTTTTGTATGGCCAGCTGCAGGCGGTGCTCTACCAGCTCGTTTGCCTGATCGATGATGTCTGAACTCATACGGCACGCTCCTGGCGAAGTAATGCATCATGCAGTGCCATAGCACCCGCTTCACGGAGTGCAGCATCTTCATAACTGATGCCGTTCGAATCCATGATGCAGTCCCTATCGAGGCACTCCGAACAATCGTTAAGCGCGGATTTGATAGCGTTGGTAATCACTTCAGCCTGAAAATCGTCGGTGGCTGGGGTTTTGATTTTCTTCGCTGCGGCCTCAATTTTTTCTTTCGTTTCGCTACCAATTTCGCTTGAGCCCAGCTTTCCGATGAAGCCAACGATTTGGTCAGGAAACTGCTTCAGCCATGCATTCTCCGTAGCCAATTCAGCAATCTGCTTCTCAGCGTTTGACAGTTGGAGAAGGAGTTCTTCAACTAACGTCACACGCATCACTACCTTGTGACAGTCGTTGCGTTTAGCTCTGGCGATTGTGCCGCGCAATGTCGCGTATTTGTTGGTGGTCATTGGACGGACTCCTGACGAAGATGGTTAATTTCGGCGTCAAGGCTCATTCGCTGGTCCATCGATTCCGTCAAGGCGGCAAATGTAACGTCCAGGCGAGTGGCTACCTCACGCATCAGAGAGGCTTCTGCTGGTGGCAGTTTCCCCGCCGCAGCATGGGCTGCGGCTACCAGTTCTTTTATCTTCATGCGAGGCATGCGCGTGATTCCATAAGCTCATTGAAACGGTTAATGAATAAGCCATATGCCTGGCCTGGGCGAAGAGGCACGATCTGGATAATGTCGCTGGCCGGAATACCTTCGAGGCAAGGCCAGAGTGAACCGTCGTCGATATCCAGATCGCGGCGTTCAGTGGCAAGCATCACCAGATCGGCATATTTCACTACCGCTGACATATCAGGGGTGATACTGAATTTGGCCCGGATCAGCTGTTCTACCTGCTCTTCAATGCGACGGTAATCTGGAAGTAACGCTTTCAGGGGGGCAGGGATGTCCTGGCAATACGCTTCTGCTGCGTCATGCATCAGGGCTTCAAAGGCGAACTCTGGCGGAACGAGCTGGCTGCACAGCACAGAGTGCTGGGCCACGCTGTAAAATTCCGGCAGATGACCAGTGAAGCGGCAGATGTGGGAAAGCGCGGTCGCGATATCCTCGATCTCCACATCGTCAGCAGTTGAATTGAGGTAATCGAATTTCTTACCTGAAAGTGTCTGGATATAACTCATCGTATTTTCTTCTCCATATTTGGCAGCTGCACCTGCGCCAGTTTTTGGTTGTACGAATCCCTCGCCATTGGCGATTAATAAAGGGAATTACGCTTCAATAAATCCCCGCGGCGCCGGGGATTTAATGCAGAGAAATTACGCTTTAAAGTTACCGATAAAGGTTTCAACCGGCTTGTCGGTGAACTTCTCGATCAGCAGGTCACGGAACTCGTTGGCGATAGCTTCTTCCTGGGCTTCCAGTTGAACGATGCGGAGTACAAACACCGGTTCCCCGCTTTTAAGCAGGCTGTTACGCAGGCTAAAGCGGCGTTCGCTCAGGCCTTCATATGGCACGCATTTGAACTCGAAGGCGACAGGCATCACGTCTTTACTGCTGGCTTCAACGCTCTGCATCAGGGACTTTCTGCCGCCAAAATCTTCGTCTTCATGAGCTGCTTCCGAGACTTGTTTGATATTGACGCGACGAACGGCACCAGATGCCTGCGCGATGGACAACACATTCCCGTCGGCATCAAATGCGGTCAGGAAGTCGGCCCAGTCCTCCAGCCATTCAGCAATTTCCTTCTGGCCCAGTCGATCGCCATTTACCTGAAGTAGGGCTCGGAATGGCGCTGTCTTTTTGAGGGTGATAGATGCGACGTTATCAGCATGGCCAGGGTTAGCCAGCGTACCGATATTGAACACGGAGCGTGCGGTCATGTTGTCAGCATCGATAAAGCATCGCGCTGGTTCAGCTTCGTTGGCATAGCCAGCTGCATAACGCACAAAGTCAGGAATACTGGTTGTGGTCATGGCGCCACGGAAGCGAAAACGCTCAAACTCGAAACGCTCGAGGCTTTCTACGTGAACCCCTTCAGGAAGCAGGGCTGTCGGGCATGCCGTAACTTTTGCTGCATCCAGGTGGTAACCGGAAAGAACCAGGTCTTTCACCTGCTGCAGGGCATTGCCGTCTAAAATCTGGGACATAAAATTTCCTTAATATGTGGTCATAGGGATGTCAGTGATTTGTCTGCTGCGGATCACTGTGCCGCTTTAAGCTTTCCGTCAATGCCGCCGTTGATCCCGAACAGCTGCCCCTGATCTTCCTGCAGGATGGTCAGCTTGCCGCCTTTGTTAACCCACATTGGTGTTTCGGTGGTGTCTTCTTCGGAGGCTTTACCGCGCGGGGTTGGGGTGACGTAGTTCAGCTTGTGCTTGATCTTGACGCGCTTCTCTTCGACGGAGTTACCCATACGCTCAATATCAAAGGTGAGGACTACTTTGCCTTTGGTACCGTTGTTCAGAACGCCAAGCGCGGTAGTGTTTAAAGCTGCCGCGATCTTGTTCATGAACACGCCGGCATCCAGTTCGCCCAGAAAATCGGGCACTACGGTCATGCGGTCACTACTCATGGTTTAACCCTCTGTTAGGCGGCTGCCACCGCCAGTGGAACTTCTCCATACACAACAGAGAAGGGCACCCGCGCGATTGTTATGGGTAGACAGGCCACTTCCCTCGCGCCCGGGTGGATTGGGTTATGAGCCCGTCGCCCGGTGATGCCCTTGTCTCTTGTGTAAAAAAGGTGCCCACCGATGTGATGGGCAAAGACTACACACAGCAATGAATTTGTTGTGGCGGTGGTGCCTCCACCTGCCGGACCGGCCAGAACCGGCGACGCTACACCTCAAGAAACGTATTCATTTCAAAAGTTGAAATAAAAACTTGTTGGCCTCGTCACGTGCGCAGAGCCGCATTACCACAACGGTGAGAGCACTGTTTACCTGCTTTACCGAGTCGCGTCTCACGCAGTCCGATAATCAGCAATGCTCTCGCCTGTTGTGCCCTTAAAAAGCTGGCTGTCACCCTCAAGGGGAAAGTGAGCAGCCAGAACAGGGATCACTTCTTATTGCTTTGGCCTGCTTTTAACCACATCAGGCGCGGTGGTTTGGTGTCGACAGAAAAAAATCTAACTTAACTTAGTTTGTTGGTCAAGTGAAAACATCAAACTAAACTTAGCTTGATGCTTAGGGGAAGAGCGGGAAGGGATTAGAGTTCGTACTGAACGCCTTTAATTACGCCAATAATGAGGCAATTACCATTGATCGGGATGTTGGGGTAGCGAGGATTTAGTGGGACTAAAAATTTTTGAGGGCCATCAATGACCAGTTTTTTAACAGTCGCCTCGTTAGTGCCATCAATACGCGCAACAACAATCTTGCCATGAAGGGGTTCGGCATCTGGATCAACAATAACGGTAGCCCCTTCAGGGATTGTTGGGAGGCCATTTGGATTGGTCATTGAATCCCCTTTGACCTCTAAAGCGAACGAGCTGTCCCCAATGCGTAGTGATGTTTCAACCCATTTATCGACATCACTGAATAAATCAGCGGCCTTACATTCCGTAAACTGCCCAGCTTGAACCCAGGAAATCACGGGCACACGCCTCATTTTAGTTATGAGGGTACCTTCAAATTCAGTGCCGTAAAGAATGTAATCTATTGATGTATTGAAGAATTTAGCCAGCTTAACCAGCGATTCTCCGTTTGGGATATTCACATCCTTTTCCCAATAACCCACCGCTACGTCACTAACCCCGCAGAACTTACCCAGTTCTTTTTGAGAGGTTTTTGTAACCCTGCGTAGGGCTTTAATGCGCTGACCAACCGTTTCCATGAAAGCACCAAATTTAAAAAAGACTAAGTAATCTTAGTTTTTATTGACCAAAGTTAGATTGGTTATTAATATCTAACCAAACTTAGCTAAGGGGGCTTCATGACAACCGACGAGATTGAACAACATTTCGGCAGCACTGAGAAAGTTGCCGAATTTTTTGGCATCACCAGTGAGGCTGTTTACCAGTGGCGTAATCGCCCCGGACGCTTAATCCCTAAAGGACGAGCTGCTGAAGCTGCGTATCGAACTGCTGGTGAACTGGAATTCAACCCAGAACGTTATGGCAAGAATACATCGCCTAACGATCAGAAATAACCACAGAAGGGAGGACCTAGCCGTGGGTATAGAACCTGAATGGAAAGTAGATAAGCAGCCAGCTTGGCTGGTGGCCGCTATCAAAAAAACGATAACCGAGCTTCCGGGCGGATATTCCGAGGCAGCTGAATGGTTGGGTGTGACCGAGAACGCGCTGTTTAACCGGCTGCGTACCGATGGTGATCAGATCTTCCCGCTCGGTTGGGCGATGGTGCTTCAGCGTGCTGGTGGATCAAACCACATAGCGAACGCTACTGCACGTCACTCGAACGGTGTTTTTGTGCCATTGGCTGATGTTGAAGAGATTGAGAACGGCGATATCAACCAGCGTCTCATGGAGTCAGTTGAGTGGATCGGAAGGCATTCGCAATACGTTCGTAAAGCTACCGCTGACGGCGTTATTGATGCTCAGGAACGCGCCCAGATCGAAGAGAACAGCTATCAGGTGATGGCTAAGTGGCAGGAACATTTGACGCTGCTTTTCCGTGTGTTTTGCGCGCCGGAAAAGAATGACGCCCGCGAGTGTGCAGCTCCGGGCGTCGTGGCAGACAAATCTTGTATGGAGAAGTAATCCGCATGACCAGTTTAACGGCTTTTAACCGTTTACCGCAACTCAGGATGATCCCGGTACCGGGCTCACCGTTGTTTCGGTATGAACGCAGAATAGCAAACCGCTGGGTGCCATGTAACCACAGTCGGGCAGTCGCAATTGTGGGGGTTTACTACAGGAAGGCGAAACGCTTATGCGCGAAGTTAACCGAAAGTTCAAAGACCACAGAGGGATCCCCGTTCGGGTTATCCGGTGGGAGCCAGAGACTCAACGAGTTATCTACCTGCGGGATGGTTATGACCACGAATGTTTCAGCCCGCTCGAACAATTCAAGCGCAAGTTTACCGAGTTAAAGGACGACCATGAGCACTAAATTAACGGGTTACGTTTGGGATGCTTGTGCCGCTTCTGGCATGAAGCTATCCAGCGTTGCCATCATGGCGCGTCTGGCAGACTTCAGCAGTGATGAAGGGGTTAGCTGGCCTTCCATCGCTACCATCGCGCGCCAGATTGGTGCTGGTGAGAGCACGGTTCGCACAGCCATATCTCAGCTGGAAAAAGACGGTTGGTTAACCCGCCAGCAGCGCCGTAAAGGCAACCGCAATGCATCGAACGTTTACCAGCTCAATGTTGCGAAATTACAGGCTGCTGCCTTTTCTCACCTGTCAGATTCTGACGCATCAAAATCTGATGCCTCAAAAACCGACGCGTCAAAATCTGAGGCATCAAAAAACGATGAAAAAGGCGGTTTTCACCCGTCAGAATCTGGGGGGGATCCGTCAGTAAATACAACTACTGATCCATCAGATAAAAAACATTCTTGTCCGGTTGCTGCGCAACCCGACCCTGTGGTGGTTATCACCGATCAGGCGAAGCAGGTTTTATCACATCTGAACAAAACCACCGGATCACGGTATCAGGTCTGCAAATCATCCTTGGAAAACATCCGGGCTCGCCTGGCTGACGGGTTTACGCCCGATGAGCTGCTGTTGGTGGTGGATTACAGCGTCGAGAAGTGGGGCGAGGATCTGAAAATGGCCGAATATCTGCGCCCAACAACGCTGTTTCTGCCAACAAAATTCCCAGGCTACCTGCAATCCGCAAATAAGTGGAACGCAGCAGGACGTCCAGAACGACAGTATTGGGGCTCAATCCGTAAGCATGATCCGATGAAATTTGGTGGACCAGATAAAGCCATTCCAGCTGGCTTCAGGGGAGCGAAATGATGAGCATGAATGCTGATAACAAATATTGCCGCGCGCTGGCTGAACTGCGCTCAAAGCCAGCGCATGAATTGAAAGAGGTTGGCGATCAGTGGCGCACTCCAGATTTGTTGTTTTGGGGCATCAATTCGATATTTGGGCCGATGGTTCTGGATCTGTTTGCAGACGATAGCAATGCTAAATGCCCTGCATGGTATACCGCCGAAGATAACGCGCTGACGCAGGACTGGTCAGAGCGTCTGGCAGAACTCGGTGGCGCCGCGTTTGCAAATCCGCCATATAGCCGTTCTCAGTACCATGAAAAGCAGGCCATCACTGGCATGACCCACATCATGAATCACACAATGGCGATGCGTGATAAAGGTGGTCGTTACATATACCTCGTGAAGTCAGCCACGAGTGAAACATGGTGGCCGGAAGATGCCGATCACATCATGTTTATTCGTGGTCGTATTGGGTTCGATCTTCCTGTTTGGTTTGTTCCTGCTGACGAGAAGCAGCAACCCACCAGCGCATTTTTTGCCGGGGCAATCGCTGTCTTCGACAAAACCTGGCGTGGTGAAAGCTTCAGCTATATCAATCGCACCGAACTGGAAGAAAAAGGGCGTGCAGCATTGTCATTAGCTCAATTCGCCGCGGCAAAAATGGCCCTTCCGTCGGTGTCGGAAAAAGCAATGCCTACTCCCATTGCAACGGCAGATGTAGAGTCGCGCATCTGGCCTCTGGAGGTTGGTCTGGTATTCAATCAGGTCGAGGGGGCGGATTCTCTGGGGGTGAACCAACAGAACAAGTTGAAGGCCAACATCAACCAACTCTGGCTGGAGCGTGTACCTACCAGCGAAATAATTAGCGTGGCCGGTGGTCTGGTTAGCAGTATGCAGGGGGCCGTCAATGCGTGAAATTATCGTTGATAACTTTGCTGGTGGTGGCGGCGCGAGTACCGGCATTGAACTGGCGATCGGGCGTAGCGTGGATATCGCTATCAACCACGACGAAAACGCTATTGCGATGCATAAGACGAATCACCCGGACACGCTGCATTATTGCAAGTCGGTGTTTGACGTTGACCCAAGCGCAGCCACCAGCGGTAAACCTGTCGGTCTGGCCTGGTTTAGCCCTGATTGCCGCCACTTTTCCAAAGCGAAGGGCGCTAAGCCGGTTAAGAAAGAGATTCGCGGGCTGGCGTGGATTGTCCTGCGCTGGGCGCTGGCAGTACGTCCCCGCGTCATGATGCTGGAGAACGTCGAAGAATTTAAGACATGGGGCCCGCTGCTGGATGAAGAATTACGCCCGGATCCTGAGCGTGCTGGCGAAACATTCGAGGCATTTGTCGGCATGCTGTCGACTGGTATCGCGGCGAATCACCCAGCATTGGCTGAGGTTTGCGAATTTCTTGCCATTGAGCCGCACGGCCAGCAGGCGCAACAGCTGATCGCCGGGCTTGGCTATGAGGTCGATTATCGTGAGCTGCGCGCTTGTGACTACGGCGCGCCGACGATCAGAAAGCGTTTCTTCATGGTCATGCGCTGTGACGGCCGCAAGATTCATTGGCCTGAAGCGACTCATGGGGATCCAAAATCACTGGAAGTACAAAGCGGCAAGCTGGCGCCATGGCGTACCGCGGCGGAGTGCATTGACTGGAACATCCCGGCCCGTTCCATCTTCGACCGCAAAAAGCCGCTGGCGGAAAATACGCTCAAACGTATCGCGCGCGGCATCCAGCGCTTTGTTATCGAAAGCGCATCACCTTTCATCGTGAAGTGTAACCACACCACGACGAAAGGTGGTTATGACTGTTTCCGCGGGCAATCGTTGTTAGAGCCATTGCAGACCATCACTAAAAAGCATGGCTATGCGCTGGCGGTACCGCACCTGACTAAATTCCGCACCGGAGCCACCGGGCAGCCTGTGACCGAGCCGGTACCAACTGTCACCGCTGGTACGTCGGCGCGCCCGGGCGGGAATGGGCATGCGCTTGGCGTAGTTGAGGCTGCCCTGACACCGTTCCTGGCTGGCAATGGCGGCAGTGAGTACCAGGCTAAGCCGCGCCCGCTGGATAAACCCGCTCATACAATCCTCAAGCAGTCCCGCGCGTGCGTGGTTGCGCCGGTCATCGCCCGCCAGTTTGGTGCCAGTGTTGGGCACAGGGCTGACGAACCGAGCGCGACAATTACTGCAGGTGGTGGCGGTAAGTCGCAGCTGGTAACCCCAACACTGATCCAGATGGGGTACGGCGAACGCCCAGGGTAAGAACCGCGTGTTCTTCAACTGAATAACCCGCTCGGCACGGTCACTGCTGGTGGTAATAAGTTTGTAACGGTGAGCGCGTTCCTGGCGAAGCACTATGGTGGGAATTACACGGGGCCGGGTGTTGGTATGGATGAGCCTGCCCACTCAGTCACTACTGTTGATCATCACGCGGTAGTTGCGTCTCACCTGGTGAAGCTTCGCGGAACCTGCCGCGACGGTCAGACCATGGATACACCTATGCCGACGATTACCGCTGGTGGCCAGCACGTTGGCGAGGTCCGGACATTCCTCGAAACCTACTGCGGTGATAGCGAGGATGAATGGCTGGTGACGATCGAGGGGGTTAAGTACCAGATCGTCGATATCGGAATGCGCATGCTGCAACCGCATGAGCTTTATAAGGCGCAGGGCTTCCCTGACGGCTACGTTATCGATCAGGACTATCGCGGCAATCGTTACGCCAAAGACAAGCAGGTAGCGCGCTGTGGTAACGCAGTACCGCCGCCGTTCGCTCGTGCGCTGGTAGAAGCAAATCTTCCTGAATTATGTGCAAATCAAAAGGCGGGTGCAGCCGCCTGATATGGAGAAATAGCATGAATCAGTTAACCGCAAAGGGTGTTGTGACAATGTCCAGCCGTGAAATTGCCAGGCTGGTGCAGAGCAAACATGGTGATGTGAAGCGCTCAGCTGAGCGCCTTGCATCTGCTGGTATTTTAACCGCGCCGTTGGCGCACACCCCCTACACACACCCGCAAAACGGGCAAACCTACGAGGAGTATTGGTTCAACAAACGTGATTCTCTGGTGATCGTCGCCAGGATGTCGCCAGAATTTACCGCCGCTGTTGTCGATCGCTGGCAAGAGCTGGAGAACAGTCAGGCCGTAAGTGTCCCGCAAACATTGCCGGAGGCATTACGTCTCGCCGCGGATCTGGCCGAGCAGAAAGAACAACTGGCCCAGCAGTTAGCCGCTGCCGCGCCGAAAGTTGAGTTTGTCGATCGGTATTGTACTGCTAAAGGCTCAATGTCTTTCCGCCAGGTGGCAAAGCTGTTGCAGGCCAAAGAGACCGATTTCCGCTTGTTCCTCATTGAGAGCGGCATTTTGTACCGGCTCAGTGGAGTGCTGACACCGCGGCACCAGCACATTGCTGCCGGGCGGTTTGAAGTGAAAACTGGCACCACGAGTGAAACAAACTACGCCTTTAGCCAGGCACGTTTTACACCCAAAGGCATCGAGTGGATCGGCGGCCTGTGGACGGCACACATCGCTAAGGGGCATGCCGCGTGAGAGGACTGTTTACAGCCGAGACTGTTCCGCGCCTGGGGCTTGTGGTGTTAAAGCCGGGCAGCGAACTGATGTCTCTGTTTCAACAGGGGCGTGTGCTGGTGGAGCCTCAGCCAAAAAGCATGGCTGGGCTTCCGTCGGGCCTCGTCCCTGATGCCAGGCAGCCGCTGGCAGAAGATAAGTCCCTCGAGGAATTCTTCACCGACGAGAGAGTAATCCGTGCAGCAGGCGGTTTGACCGCGTTGGAATCCTGGTTAGAGCGTAACGTGAAGGAATGCCAGTACCCGCACACTGATTATCACCATCATGAGCTGGTAACGATGCGACATCCCCCCGGATCAATGTTGCTCTGTTGGCATTGCGATAACCAGCTGCGCGAGCAAACCACCGCAGCGCTGGCAGAACTGGCCCGGCGTAATCTCATTAACTGGCTGATCAGTTCCATCCTGTCTTCGCTGGGCTACAACAAAGAGCGTGAACTATCCCTCGGTGAATTGTGCTGGTGGGCCGTTTACTCAGGCATTGCTGACGCAATCACGGAAAGGATGGCCCAGCGTGCGCTTCGCTTACCGGACGGGCCGTTTTTATCCGTATATCGAGAAAGTGACATTGTGCCGATGCCCCCCGCAAAAAGCTTTTTGCAGAAGAAGGTCACCCCTGCGGTCACGGCTGCGAAATTAAAGCATGGAGCAAATCAGGAAGTGGTCTATGACCAGCCAAAGGTTCTGGCTCTGCATGCGGATCCTGAATCCCCTGAATCATTCATGTTGCGCCCAAAACACCGCAGGTGGGTGAATGAGGACTATACCCGGTGGGTTAAAACCCAGCCCTGTGAAGGTTGCCGGCGGCCAGCGGATGATCCACACCATGTCATTGGTCACGGCATGGGCGGTACCGCCACTAAAGCACACGATTTGTTCGCGATCCCTCTGTGCAGAGAGTGTCACGACAAATTACATGCTGATGTTGCAGCGTTCGAGAAAAAACACGGTACCCAGCTGGAGCTGCTATTCCGGTTTATGAATCGAGCGCTGGCGATCGGCGTAATAACAAAAGCGTAATCGTATGGAGCGCTGAGCATAATGAATTTACAAGAACTGGAATTTACGCGGATTGAACTGCGCCGCGCGCTGGCGGATTTATCAGGATCGACAAAAGGACAGCTGCAGGCGTTCAGTGAGCATCCACCAGCAGATAAGAACAAATACCCCCGGCGCCATCCTGAAATCGTGATGGAGGGTGGGGAAGGTTGTGGATCCAAGGTTGTGAAAACGATGGCCACTCCACTTTATGTTCTTGAGACAAGGAGCCGTCGCCGACCTTTACCGCCTATTAAGGATGCGGAGTTCGCTTGTTCAGCATGGCGTCGTTCGGTCAATGGTCTGGGGGAGCATTTGCAGGCATGGGTGCGGTACTGCTATGGGCATGACCTTGCTTTCCGGTACCAGAGGTTAATGTGCCAGCACGTATGGGAAGAGTTCCAGCGTCAGCATAGCGGCAAAAAAATCCAGGACCGTGTCACTAAAAAACTGGTTGGGCTTGTCTGGCTGGCGGCGCAAGAAGTTGCTGCCTCGCGTAATAACGATACCTATCAGGAGTATGCTGGTGCAGCTCTGGCGCGCATGGTCAGCGTTGAGCGTTCCACCTGGCTCAGGGTGTATTCAAGACACTGGGCGGCTTTCAAAGCGTCGTTTACTGAGATGGACAGCCAGGCACTAAGCGAAATTTTGTCACGGTACGAAGAGTACCAAGAACTGAAAGTGGCGGAAATGTGAGGTAACTTTCACTAACTCCCTCAATTGGGCTTGCAAAATGCAACAAAATGAGCCATATTTGAAGCTAATTTGATATTTTGTCATAGTTACATCCAACCTCGCTCAGGCGGGGTTTTTTGTTATGATGTATTTCTTTTTAATGGAAATCATCATGGACTTATTGAGCCTTCTAGAGGTGTTGAAGCCTCTCGATCACGTAGTTACAGTTAAAGTGAGTAATGATGTCGGATTGTGGGACTCACTCAGTAAATTTGCGATTGCAATAATTCCAGCATTAATTTCTTTCCTTGCACTACTTTTTTCATATTTTCAGTTTAAACGTAATGTTAGATATCAAAGCGAGCAATTTTCTTTAGGCATTGAGCAGCAGTTAATGGCTTTAAAGTTAAACACCAGACTTGCTACTGAAATAGAACTAAAAAAAGATGTATGCAAAGAAGTTAGAACGGCTTTTGTGGGCTTTATGAAATATCATGTAGAGGTATATCAGAGTAAAGTCAGCTTCCAGAGACTTATCGATAAAATTGATGATGAAAGCATTAAGCAAAAAATAGAGTTAAATAATATTATTATTAGTAAAACTCATTTAATGATAGAAAGCAAAATGCTTCTTGATTCCTATTTAGACTTGAATGACCAAGAAGATAAAGAATTTTTTGATCAACTTAATGAAACTACAGATATTGCAATTAAAGGGGGAGACGGTTCTGGTTATGATTTAGGATATTCGCAAGGGAAATGTAGTCGACAATGTTTCAAATACATTGAAAGAAGACGTAAAGAAATCACCAGCCTGGTAGATACTATCGGAAACTGATTACGCGCTCCTATAATGGAGTACCCCATTGTGGAAATGGGCGGCTGGTGGGTGTTGTCGCACCCAACCAGCCATCAGCTCATGCTTACAGGTCACAAGCTAATCAAGGCCCACTGCTTTAGCGCAAAAGCATAGTGAGCCTATCAGAGTTACGCTTACGGATCTATGAAAAATACTGTAAATATAAACAGTGTTGAGCTTATCAACGCTGACTGCCTGCAATACCTCGCAACCCTCCCAGATAACACCATTGACCTTATTGTTACGGATCCGCCTTATTTTAAGGTGAAGCCGAACGGCTGGGATAATCAGTGGAACGGTGACGCCGACTATCTTCGCTGGCTTGATATGTGTCTTGCCCAGTTCTGGCGAGTGCTTAAGCCTGCCGGCAGCCTGTATTTGTTTTCAGGTCACCGACTTGCATCTGATATTGAGATCATGATGCGTGAACGCTTCAACGTCATGAACCACATTATCTGGGCGAAGCCATCAGGGCGCTGGAACGGGTGTAATAAAGAAAGCCTGCGCTCTTACTTCCCCGCGACGGAACGCATCCTTTTCGCTGAACATTATCAGGGGCCATATAAGCCGAAAAGCGACGGGTTTGCTGAGAAAAGCAACGAGGTCAAACAGCACGTCATGGCTCCGTTAATCACCTACTTTCGGGATGCACGAGCCGAACTGGGGGTCACGTCCAGGCAAATAGCTGACGCCACCGGAAAGAAAAATATGGCGTCTCACTGGTTCGGTGCCAGTCAGTGGCAACTACCGAACGAGCAGGATTACGAAAAGCTGCAGGAATTGTTCACTCAGATCGCCATTGAGAAGCACCGCGCCTCTGAACTCAAAGCACCGCATCACCAGCTGGTGGCCACATGGCATTCGTTGAACCGGAAATACCTTGATCTGCTTGAAGAGTACAAATCTCTTCGGCGGCATTTCTCTGTGACAGTAGCCGTGCCCTATACAGACGTCTGGACACATAAACCCGTCCAGTTCTATCCAGGCAAACACCCGTGCGAAAAGCCCGCTGAGATGTTGCGGCAAATCATCAACGCCAGCAGCAGGCCCGGCGATGTGGTAGCTGATTTCTTTATGGGCTCGGGATCAACTGTTAAAGCAGCCATTGAGCTGGGCCGCCGGGCTATCGGCGTAGAACTGGAAGAGGAACGTTTCAACCAGACGGTAAGTGAGGTAAGGCAGCTGGCAGGGGAATAAATGCTTGGGTCGCTATCGCGGCCCTTTTTATTACCTCAACTGGACACCCGCAACGTAGCGAGGTGAGAGCATGTATCGAATGGAAAAAATCACGACGGGTATTGCATACGGCGCATCGGGAGGGGGGACCGGATACTGGTTGCTTCAGCTCCTCGATAAAGTCTCCCCATCTCAATGGGCGGCCATTGGTGTGCTCGGTAGCCTCATGTTTGGTTTGCTGACGTGGTTAACGAGTCTGTACTTCCAAATCAAAGCGGATCGCCGCAAAGCTGCGCGGGGTGAATGATGTCGAACAAAGCAAAGCTTAGCGCAGCAGTGCTGGCACTAATCGCGTCAGGGGCATCTGCTCCACTCATTTTCGACCAATTCATCAGCGAGAAAGAAGGCAATGCGCTGGTGGCCGTTGTTGATCCGGGTGGGGTCTGGTCATTATGTCACGGCGTGACCGTTATCGATGGCAGGCCTGTTGTTAAAGGCATGACGGCCACTGAGGAACAATGCCAGAAGGTTAACGCTATTGAACGCGATAAGGCATTAGCCTGGGTTGATCGCAATATCAAAGTGCCTCTGACAGAGCCACAGAAGGTGGGTATTGCATCCTTCTGCCCGTATAACATCGGCCCCGGTAAATGCTTCCCATCGACCTTCTATAAGCGCATCAACGCAGGTGACCGCATCGGTGCATGCGAGGCAATCCGCTGGTGGATTAAGGACGGTGGACGAGATTGCCGTCTGACTAAAGGCCAGAAGCATGGCTGTTATGGGCAGGTCGAGCGGCGCGATCAGGAAAGTGCACTGACGTGTTGGGGGCTGTACCAATGAAAATTAATCCGGGTCTTATCGGCGTTGTCGTTATTGCTGGCCTTTCGGTCGCTCTCGTTAAGAGCTGCTCAGACGCCAGTAGCCTTCAGAGCGATAACGATGTTCTGCGAAGTGACAACTCTTTGCAGGGGCTGGTGATCGCCTCACAAGCACTCAACTTCAATCGATTCAATCAGATTGCAGAACATGCCAACAGGCTTAACTCCCTGATCGACACCAGCACCGAAGAAACCGTAATCGAATACCGGGAGATTCTCCGCCGTGAAAAAACCTGTGATCTGCCTGTTCCTGCTGACATTGCTGGTGGGCTGCTCGAATACGCGTACCGTTTACGTTCCAGCGCAATGCACGCCGATACCGACGGACCTGACGCAGCCGATGATAGTGCCCCTGCCGCCAGCTCAATGACGTACTGCCAGGCTGTTTTGTGGATAAAGCCGCTGCTGGCGGTGATTGAGAAGGGCAACAATAATTTCGCAGGCATTAGGCAGATAGAGCTGGAAAGGAAAAACTAGGGATGGCTCGTCCTTGAGCACACGGGTATTTCTGAACGACAGCTTTACCTGACATAGCAAAGCGCCTTTAAATTCTAGAAAAGACTCAATATTTAACAAGCGAAGTGCATCAACCCCCAAAAAAAAAGCCCTCACAAGGAGGGCTAGAGGAGTCTCAGTTTCACATGCTCTTTTTATCGATGTTTCCCTGGAGTTGGCATTCTCCTCATCAGAGTCATGAATAGCCTGGCCGCAACCAAGAGATCAACAAGCGCAAGCGGTTGAAATAGGAATAGCCTCAGGCTGTTGATGAAAATTATTTTCTCGAATAGTAGATTGTTATTGGTATATCCCCATAAAAAATAACCAAAATATTATACGCGGTTAATTGTGTTTTCGAACTGATGATTA
>NZ_SJOO01000008.1 GCF_004331265.1 Enterobacter wuhouensis
CCCCGCTTCAAAACAGGCTTAAATCTGCTGACATAGAGTTGCGGCCATAAAATTTACAAAACTCATAATTCGAAGCGACATAGAAACTTAGAAACGAAACGGCGAAGCTTTAATCAGGCATGACAGACCCTATGTCTTGCATGCATACCCAAATGAAACTACTGTATATAAAAACAGTATTTGAGGTGTGCATTATGGAGTTTATCAGGCCTGCAGAACTGCGAGAAATTATTGCTCTCCCGCTTTTCAGTTACTTAGTGCAGTGTGGTTTCCCAAGCCCCGCGGCTGATTACGTTGAACAGCGCATTGATCTCAATGAGTTACTTGTCGCTCACCCGAGCTCAACGTATTTCGTCAAAGCCGCGGGCGATTCTATGATCGAAGCCGGGATAAGTGACGGCGATCTGCTGGTGGTGGACAGCTCCAGGACTGCTGAGCATGGTGACATTGTGATCGCCGCGGTGGAAGGGGAGTTCACTGTTAAACGCCTGCAGCTGCGCCCGACCGTACAACTCAACCCTATGAACAGCGCCTACAGCCCGATTGTTGTTGGCAGCGAAGACACGCTGGACGTTTTCGGCGTCGTGACTTTCATCGTTAAATCTGCGAGCTGAATATGTTTGCTCTCTGTGATGTGAATTCGTTCTATGCATCATGCGAGACTGTATTCAGGCCGGACCTGAGAGGGCGGCCGGTTGTTGTTCTCTCAAATAACGATGGCTGTGTAATCGCACGCAGCGCCGAGGCCAAGGCCGCTGGAATTACAATGGGAGAGCCTTTCTTCAAGCAAAAGGACTTATTTCGTCGCGCTGGGGTTGTTTGCTTCAGCAGCAACTATGAGCTGTACGCAGACATGTCGAACCGGGTAATGACGACGCTTGAGGAAATGAGCCCCCGCGTCGAAATTTACAGTATCGATGAAGCTTTTTGCGACCTGACAGGTGTTCGCAACTGCCGGGACCTTACGGAGTTCGGCAAAGAGATCCGCGCTACCGTTCTGAAGCGGACGCACCTGACCGTTGGGGTTGGCATCGCGCAGACAAAAACACTCGCTAAGCTGGCAAACCACGCAGCGAAGAAATGGCAGAGGCAGACCGGCGGGGTGGTCGATTTGTCCAATATCGATCGGCAACGTCGGTTGTTGGCTATCGTGCCTGTAGAAGATGTATGGGGCGTTGGCAGGCGCATCAGTAAGAAGCTGAACGCTATGGGAATCAAAACGGCTCTGGACCTCTCTGAGCAGAGTACGTGGATTATTCGAAAGCACTTCAATGTCGTCCTGGAGCGAACTGTCCGGGAGCTGCGCGGCGAACCATGTCTGGATCTGGAGGAGTTTGCACCAGCTAAGCAGGAAATTGTCTGTAGCAGGTCGTTCGGTGAACGCGTTACCGAATACGAACAGATGCGGCAGGCTATTTGCAGCTATGCGGCGCGTGGTGCTGAAAAGCTTCGCGGCGAACACCAGTATTGCCGTTTTATCTCTGCGTTCGTGAAGACGTCACCTTTTGCCCTGAACGAGCCGTATTACGGCAACAGCGCGTCAGTGAAGCTTCTCACCCCCACTCAGGATTCCCGCGACATCATCAACGCCGCGGTAAAGTGCCTGGACAAAATCTGGAAGGATGGGCACCGCTATCAAAAGGCTGGAATTATGCTGGGAGATTTTTTCAGTCAAGGGGTGGCACAGCTGAACCTTTTCGATGAGCACGCGCCGCGCGCTGGAAGCGATAAGTTGATGGATGTGCTCGATCACTTGAACGCGAAAGAAGGGAAAGGAACACTCTTCTTTGCCGGGCAGGGCATTCAACAGCAGTGGCAGATGAAGCGGCAGTTGCTTTCACCCCGATATACTACTCGCATATCAGATTTATTAATTGTGAAGTAAAAAGGCTGCTTTACGCAGCCTTTTTAGTTAATTAAGCAGCTTTTTTCTCGCTGCATTTGCAATGAGGGATAACAAAAACTTTCGCCTTTTTAGGGCGGATGATTTTACCATCCTTCATTACATAGGGCGTGAAGGTTACTTCACACGAATTCCCACATTTTGGACAATAGCCAGTTTTCATGTGAGATCTCCTATGTAAATGTACAGCCTGTAAATCTAAACAGATTGCACCTTGTTAGGAGAACCACTATACTTTTAGCCGTCAAGCATTTTGTGTAGCGGTAGATTTCTCCATACACACCGAGTTATGCGTCAACATAGCTCGCCCCCTAAGAAGCCCTGCGTCAACAGGGCTTTTTTCAATAAAATTCAAAGCAAAGCTGTGCTGTTTGATAGCCCAATTTATCGAGCATCGTTTCTGCGAAAAGATCCGCCTGCCATTCAGAATCTTCATTTTGTTCCGGCATGGCATTCGCAAAGTGTAAGGCTGGCTTATGTTGTAGTAGCAAGTGCCCGAGCTCATGGAATATAACAAATAACGCTGATCGTTCACCGCCACATGCCATTTCATAGATATGGTTTGGAACCCTGATAGTCAGTTTGTCAGGTTCACAGTGTCCAATCGTTAGACCCAGCGTTTCCTGAAACCATTCGTCATCATCCATTGGATCGAGGACAATATTCCATTGAGATAATGTTTCCAGCGCTACGTCAAATCTGCGCGGTCTACGCCGGTATTTATACTTACTAGTAAATCCGAGTGCAAAGCAAGCATTTACAGCTATCGCTTTAATTTCCATTTCACTCAGAGGACGAACACGTGTACCGCGCATTAAATGCATAACAGTTTCCTAAGCAGTTATTTTTTGTTGATTTCTGCAAGTAATTCTGCAAATTTTTTTAATTCTTCATGGGTGAATTCCGATTTTGCAAAACCAGCAACAAGCATTTGTTGTTGCTTTGGTAAACCTTCAATAGGTACCAATTCATTCGCGATAGAAGCTAAAACATCGAGATCATCAATGTAATAACCTTGCGCTGCAAAAAGTTCATTGATTGCCGTTACCCATTTCTCTGGTATTTTTTTAGTCCCTGTTTCGAGCCCGCTTAGAAAAGCAGGTGTTGTTCCTAAAGCCTTTGCCATTGTAAGCAAAGTATAACCAGTATCGATCCGAGCTTTCCTTACGGCCTTTCCGAAATCAGTAAGAGCCATAGTCATATCCTCAGTGCTTTCATTGTGGCTTACGCCAGATGTTCTAAATATACTCTAACCATAAAAAAAGTAAACCCATCAAGAAAAATAAATTAACCAAAAAGGTTAATTTATTGTTTCTATTAGATTTTTTCCTTGATTTCTGGCGTTTCCAACCGCGCGTGTAACAGCGTGCCAGATAAACTTGTTGGCAGGCACTGCGCCGTCGGCTGCTATCTCTTCAGCTTCTTTCCCGCCTATATCCTGACGTATCCACTCGCGAGCCGCTTCCGGTGACAGAACCAGTGGCTGGCGATCGTGAATATCGACCAGACCTTTATCAGCTGCAGATGTCACGATGAGAAAACCTTCAGCTTCGTCTCCACGCTCAAATGGTGTGCTGCCGATAGCCGCCATAAATATTGGCTGGCCCTCGGCCCGGTGAATGAAGTAGGGCTGTTTCTTGTCTCCTTCCTTCTTCCATTCGAACCAGCCATCCGCAAAGCAGATCGCCCGGCCATGTTGCCAGAGAGGCTTGAACATTCGGCTGGTGGCCGCCGTCTCGACGCGTGCGTTAATCAGTGGCGGTTTATCCCACCACTCGGGCGCGTAAGACCACAGGACTGGATCAAGATGCAGCTGCTCGTTGCGTTCGCTCAGGAGCAGCACCTTGGTACCGGGCGAGACGTTGTACCGGCCTATAGGTTCCGGTTCATACGCAATGTCACGATCGGCTTCATCGGCCAAGTATGTCAGATATTCTTCACGGGTTTGGGCTTGTGCAAAACGTCCACACATAGGAACCTCCAGTCAGTCAGACTGAAAGTATAGGGCAGGGAGAAAAAGTAGTGCGCGCTGGTTAAGTCCTACAAACGGATTCGCGCTGATTATGCTAATGATGATGAAATGCGTAAAGCGATGCGTTGTGAAACTGGAAGGAGCTACGCAAAGTTGCGACAATGCCAAAAGAGAAAGCTAAACCCGGTAGGGGATCCGGGTTCGCTGTGATGACAATATGGAAATTCATTCATTAGTAAGCCACATATCAGACTCTTCAAACATATCCTCCAGCATACGGTTCAACTTTTCACGGTCACTTTTGCTGGCATTACTATTCAATCCGTTAGCCTGCATAGGTTTCACCTTCACTTCAGCATCAGGGAATATGTTATGAACTCGCCTCGTCAGCTCAGCCAAAATAATTTCTCTGGCGCCATCCAAGCCCTGGACATTTCGCTTATCGTAAACCAACTCAACAAACACAACAGTCTCCTTAATCTCTGTGAGAGGAAGCTATATTTTTACTGTAAATATATACAGTGTCAAGCGAGTGATACAATCTACACGATGGGATTTTTTCGTCCGATTGAACAGTAATTACCGGTAGTTATTCCCCAGTTATTCCCCAATATTTCCCCGTAAGAAAACTACCAATAAAAAAACCAGCCATAAGTGGCTGGTTTTCAATATGTTTTTGGTCGGCACGAGAGGATTTGAACCTCCGACCCCCGACACCCCATGACGGTGCGCTACCAGGCTGCGCTACGTGCCGACGCATAAAAAGAATACTACTCGATTCCTTTTTGAATGCAAGGGCACGTGTCGCTAACTGATTTAAAATTAATCAGTTAGCGATGAAGCGTTTCTCATCTGTTAGCACCTGGAGGAGCAGGCTTAACTGGGGTTTCTGATCTTTAATCTTCTCGCCCTGCAGGTTATACGTCTGGTAATTACCGTTGCTGTTCAGCACCAGGGTCTGCTCTGGCGTGGTAACCACCAGCGAATTATTGCCTGCCGCGGTAACCCAGTTATGGCGGCGCGTGGCGTTGAAGAGATCCTGCCCTTGAGAATACTCGTTTGCCGGTGTGCTCACGTGCAGCAGGCGTTGCATCAGGGTGGTCATCACGTCTTTATGTTCGGTCAGCATATTAATGCGCTGCGCCGGCGTGCCCGGCCAATGGACGATCAGCGGAACATGAAGGTTAGGTCGCGACCACTCCATCTCCTTCGACCGATCGCCCAGCGGTACGCCATGACCTGCAGTGATAATCACTACGGTACTGTCCAGCTTGCCCGACTCGCGCAATGCATCCAGCACGCGCCCGATTTGCGCATCCACATCCGCTGCTGCACGACCGTAGCGGCGTGCAAAACCTTTCTGGTTGCTGTCATCCAGGGTGGTGCCGTTAAGGGCAACCCATGAGAACCAGCGGTTATCTTCCTGTGCATAGCGCTGAAGCCAGTTGATCCACTGATTTGCAGTCTGCTCATCCGACTGGCTTTGTGCGGCCGGAAGCGAGAAATCAGACAGCAGCGCCTGGCGATACAGCGAGCTGTTAAAGCCGTCCGAGGAGAACAGCCCTAACTGGTAGCCCTGCTGGTTCAGCCCGGTGATCAGCGCCGCAGGAATGCGTGCAGAAAGCACGCCGTCCATGTATCCGGCTGAAATCCCGTAGAACAAGCCAAAAATGCCTGCATCGGTTGAGTTACCGGAGCTGATATGCTGCGTGAACGCGACGTTCTGCCTGGCGAAATCGGCCAGCGCAGGCATCTGCTTCTCGTAACGCGAATAGTTAAGCCCGTCGACGGTGATCAGCAGAACGTTTTGACCGCGACCCATATCGCGATAGCGCAGCTCGCTCAACGGATACTGGACGCTGACCGCTTCGGGATTCCCCTGTTCCACCAGACGACGCTGATACTCCTGCGCGTCCAGCAGGCCGTGTTTCTCAAGGAAACGACGCGCCGTCATTGGATAAGAGAGCGGAAGGTTAGCGCGCTGCATGGTAATGGGGCGATAGAAGTTCGCATCCGCCCAGATATACATGATATGCGAACTGATAAATGAGACGAAAAAGAGCGCGGCAACGGGCTTCGCGTAATGGCGCCGCCGGGTCAGGCTGCGCAGTTTTTGCCAGCTCCAGGTGGCAAACAGCATCTCAATCAGCAGAATGACCGGAACGCTGATAAACATCAGCTGCCAGTCGCGTGCCGTCTCGTTCTGGTCGGGGTTAATCACCAGTTCCCAGACGATAGGGTTGAGATGAAGGTGGAATCGGGTAAAGACTTCGCTGTCGATCAGCAGCAGCGTCATGCCCGCCGTCGCGAGGATCGCGGACAAGAAGCGCATCAGGCGCTGCGACATCACGACAAACGTCAGAGGGAACAGAATCAGCAGGTAGGTGGCGAAAACCAGAAAGCTAAAGTGGCCGACCACGCTCATCCAGGAGTAAATACGCCCGGTTAGCGTCGTTGGCCAGTCCGCCACAAACAGATAACGACAGCCAATGACCGTCGCCAACAGAATGTTGAACAGGGCAAACCAGTGCCCCCAGCTGACCATCTGGGAGACTTTTTCACGGTAGCGCTGACGGTTCGTCACCATAAACTGTTGTTCGTTTCCCTTAGTGTGCCTGGTCGTCGCTAACGGAAGACTGCAGTGCCTGGGCGAAAGATTTGGCGATCGCCTGACGCTGAGCCGGAGCAACGCTGGTATTGATAAGGTTGGTGACCATATTTCCCAATACCATCAGGGAAAGATCGGTCGGCGTTTTATGTTTTTCCAGTACGTTGACCAGCTCACTGAGCAATTGTTCAACGTGTTCGTCACTGTAGCGGGAATGTTGTGGCATAAATCAAAATCAGTTTGTTGAGAGAAGGGCGACATATTACCGTAGCAACAGCTTTTTTTCCCCTTTTTTATCTTCTGTTGCACACATGCGCTGGTGGTGGTTGAATACCGCCCGGTCTAAAAGGAGAGTTTATCATGAGTCTGGAAATCAACCAGATTGCCTTGCACCAGCTTATCAAACGCGATGAGCAAACCCTTGAGGTGGTGCTGCGCGATTCGTTGCTTGAACCCACTGCTACCGTTGTAGAAATGATGGCGGAGCTGCACCGCGTCTACAGCGCGAAAAATAAAGCCTACGGCCTGTTCAGCGATGAGAGCGAGCTGGCGGACAGCCTGCGTTTGCAACGTCAGGGTGAAGAGGATTTCCTGGCGTTTAGCCGTGCTGCCGCCGGTCGCCTGCGCGACGAGCTGGCGAAATATCCGTTTGCCGATGGCGGTATCGTCCTGTTTTGTCACTATCGCTACCTGGCGGTGGAGTATCTGCTGGTCACCGTGCTGAATAACTTAAGCAGCATGCGCGTGAACGAGCAGCTGGATATCAGCTCTACGCACTATCTGGATATTAACCATGCCGACATCGTGGCGCGTATTGATTTGACCGAGTGGGAAACCAATCCGGAATCGACCCGCTACCTGACCTTCCTGAAAGGGCGGGTGGGTCGTAAAGTGGCGGATTTCTTTATGGACTTCCTCGGTGCCAGCGAAGGCCTCAACGCTAAAGCGCAGAACAAAGGTCTGCTGCAGGCGGTAGATGACTTCACCGCAGAGGCGCAGCTCGATAAATCCGAGCGTCAGACCGTGCGTCAGCAGGTTTACAGCTACTGCAACGAACAGCTGCAGGCGGGCGAAGAGATTGAGCTGGAGTCGCTGTCTAAAGAGCTGGCGGGCGTGAGCGAAGTCAGCTTCCAGGCATTCACCGCGGAGAAAGGCTACGAGCTGGAAGAGAGCTTCCCGGCGGATCGCAGCACGCTGCGTCAGTTAACCAAATTTGCCGGCAGCGGCGGTGGGCTAACCGTGAACTTTGACGCCATGCTGCTCGGTGAGCGTATTTTCTGGGATCCGGCCACCGACACCCTGACCATCAAGGGCACGCCGCCGAACCTGCGCGATCAGCTGCAGCGCCGCACCTCCGGCGGTAAATAGCAGGCATAAAAAAACCCCGCAGACGCGGGGTTTTTTTTCGACAGGTTTGCGATTACGCGCGAACGAAGTCGATGTGAGACAGTTTTGGCTTGAACGGGTGACGCTGAACAGCCTGAACCTTCACTTTTTCTTCTTTACCGCCAACAACGATGGTCAGAACTTCGCTGTAGAATTCAGCTTTGTTCTGCATGTTCCACACTTTGTCGTGATCCAGTTCGATAGCAACTGGAGCAGCTTCGCCACCGTAAACGATAGCCGGGAACTTGTTAGCGTTACGCAGGCGGCGGCTCGCACCCTTACCCTGCACGTTACGTACTTCTGCTTCGATAGTGAACATTGATTTCTCTCTGTATTTAAAACCCTGCTACAGGCGACCCAGCAGCAGGCGAGTGTTCTGCCTCACGGATGTGAAGCGGGCGGCATTTTATACTCAAATGCCCCGCACATCAACGAAAAGTCCCGTTAACCGCGTAATTCATTCGCCCGGCGGAAGCGTCCTTCGTAGTCAAAGACCTTCTCACGCACCTGCCAGAACTGACCTTTTTTACGGGCGACGACGAAATCAGGATGGCGCAGCAGCGCCTGCTGATGAACGATGTCGGCAACGGTTATCCAGCGCAGGGGCACGCCCGGCGTGCGGGTGTGCGGGCGGATAAACAGCTGTTCGAAGGCCGTCCGCTGGGCCGGCGTCTGGACCCGGAAGCGCTCGCTAACGTCCGCGCCGTCCTCGTCGTAATAGGTAATTTTTAGCCACTCGCCTTTTTCATCGGCGCCGGGCTGCAGCGCCATGCCGGAACAGCGCAGTACCAGGGCATCTTTCAGCTTCAGCGCCGCTTTCAGCATGTCGTCAGGGTCGACCAGCACCGTGTCGCATTCGCGGCAGCGGCGGGCGGCAATATCGTTTTCGGCGTTGCACTGTGGGCAGTTTTTAAAGCGGAAACGGAAATCGCACTGCTCGCGATGCCCGTCATCATCTTCAAACCAGCCCTGACAGCGGCGGCCAAAATGTTCGATCAGCGTACCGTCGGCGGTGGTTTTGCCCCAGAAGGTGTTGGCAAACCCGCAGGCAGGGCAGAAGACCTGAACGGGCACGTTGTCGCTTTTGCCTTTAGGCGTGCCCACTTCAGGGGAGTAGAGATCGTGCGGGTTGCCCGCATAATCCAGAATCAGGCAGTCGGTTTTCCCCGGTGCCAGGCGCAGTCCGCGGCCAACAATCTGCTGATACAGGCTGACGGATTCGGTGGGGCGCAAAATCGCAATCAGGTCGACGTGCGGGGCGTCAAACCCGGTGGTTAATACCGAGACGTTAACCAGATAGCGAAACTGCTGTGCCTTGAACGCTTCAATCAGACGATCGCGTTCCGGGCCGGGCGTTTCGCCGGTAATCAGCGCGGCGTCGTCAGCGGGCAGCAGGCCGGTGATTTCGCGCGCGTGTTCAACGGTAGCCGCAAAAATCATCACCCCTTTGCGCGTCTGCGCGAACTCCTCAATCTGGCTGATGATGTGCGGCGTAATGCGCTTTTGCTTTTTCAGCTCCTGATTGAGATCCGCTTCGCTGAACAAGCCGTTGCTTTGCGCCTGCAGGCGGCTGAAGTCGTACTGAACGACGGGCATATCCAGGCGCTCCGGCGGCGTCAGGTAGCCGTGTTTAATCATGTAGCGTAGCGGAAGCTCGTAAATGCAGTCGCTGAACAGCGCTTTCGCGTCTCCCCGCACCATGCCGTGATAGTGGAAGTGGTAAATCCAGCCTTTCCCCAGACGAAACGGCGTTGCCGTCAGGCCGAGCAGGCGAATGTGAGGGTTTACTTCCTTTAGATGAGAGAGGATTTGCTGGTACTGACTGTCGTCGTCATCGCTGATGCGGTGGCACTCATCGACAATCAGCAGCGAAAATTCGCTGCGAAACAGGTCCAGATTGCGCGCGACGGACTGCACGCTGCCAAACACCACCTTACCGTGGCTCTCTTTGCGCTTTAGCCCGGCGGCGAAGATATCGGCCTCCAGTCCAAGCGCGCAATACTTGGCATGGTTTTGCGCCACCAGCTCTTTGACGTGCGCCAGCACCAGCACGCGCCCGCGCGCCAGACGCGCCAGTTCGGCAATCACCAGGCTTTTGCCTGCGCCGGTCGGAAGCACAATGGCAGCAGGCTCCCGATGCTTACGGAACCAGGCGAGGGTGGCGTCAACGGCTTCCTGCTGATAGGGACGGAGTGTAAAAGTCATGAGATCTCGGTTTCGTTATTCCGCGTATAGTATGCCACGAAACTTTTTCCCTTGAGTGGCGCAACCAGACCATTATACTGAACCGTTCTTGACTGCTTCTTTTTCGGATGCGTTGTCCGACTCTCAGCACCATTAAGGCTAAAAAGATTTCATGCGACTTGATAAGTTTATCGCTCAGCAACTCGGCGTAAGCCGCGCTATTGCCGGGCGCGAAATTCGCGCCAGCCGCGTTACCGTGGATGGCGACATTGTGAAAGACACCGCTTTCAAACTTCAGCCTGAGCATCAGGTCGAGTATGACGGCAATCCGCTGACCCAGCAGCACGGCCCGCGTTATTTCATGCTGCATAAGCCGGAAGGCTACGTCTGTTCAACGGACGATCCGGATCATCCTACGGTGCTCTACTTCCTCGACGAACCGGTGGCGCACAAGCTGCATGCCGCGGGGCGTCTGGATATCGATACCACCGGCCTGGTGCTGATGACCGATGACGGCCAGTGGTCGCACCGCATTACCTCCCCGCGTCATCATTGTGAAAAAACCTATCGGGTGACGCTGGAGTCGCCTGTTGCGGATGACACGGCAGAGCAATTCGCCAAAGGCGTTCAGCTGCATAATGAAAAAGATCTGACCAAACCGGCAGTACTTGAGGTCATTACCCCGACGGAAGTGCGTCTGACCATCAGCGAAGGGCGCTATCACCAGGTGAAACGCATGTTTGCCGCGGTGGGCAATCACGTCGTGGGCCTGCACCGCGAACGTATCGGGGCGATTGAACTCGACGCGGATCTGGAACCTGGCGAATATCGCCCGCTGACGGAAGAAGAGATCGCGAGCGTCGGTCTGCCTTCGCATTAATTTCAGGAGAACTCTGTGACCACCAGGCCACACTCGTCTTTCAAAATCGTCTTCATTCTTGGCCTGCTGGCCATGCTGATGCCGCTGTCTATCGATATGTACCTGCCTGCGCTCCCGGTGATTTCCGCGCAGTTTGGCGTTCCGGCAGGCAGCGCGCAGATGACGCTCAGTACCTATATTCTCGGTTTTGCCATTGGCCAGCTGTTTTATGGCCCGATGGCCGACAGCCTTGGGCGTAAGCCGGTCATCCTGGGCGGTACGCTGATCTTTGCGGGCGCAGCCGTAGCCTGCGCGCTGGCGCAGAGCATCGATCAGCTGATCGTTATGCGCTTCTTCCACGGTCTGGCGGCGGCAGCGGCAAGCGTGGTGATCAACGCCCTGATGCGCGATATTTACCCGAAAGAAGAGTTCTCCCGCATGATGTCGTTCGTCATGCTGGTAACGACCATTGCGCCGCTGGTGGCCCCGATGGCCGGTGGGGCGGTGCTGGTGTGGTTTAGCTGGCATGCGATTTTCTGGATACTGGCGATAGCCGCGCTGCTGGCGTCGGCGATGATCTTCTTCTTTATTGATGAAACGCTGCCCGTTGAGCGTCGGCAGAAATTCCATATCCGCACCACGCTCGGCAACTTTGCCTCGCTGTTCCGCCACAAGCGCGTGCTGAGCTACATGCTCGCAAGCGGCTTCAGCTTTGCCGGGATGTTCTCCTTCCTGAGCGCCGGGCCGTTTGTTTACATCGAGCTGAACCACGTTTCGCCTCAGCACTTTGGCTACTACTTTGCGCTGAACATCGTCTTCCTGTTCGTTATGACCATCATTAACAGCCGCTTTGTCCGCAGAGTCGGGGCGATCAATATGTTCCGCGCCGGGCTGTGGATACAGTTTGTGATGGCCATCTGGCTGGTGGTGAGCGCGTTTTTCGACGTGGGATTCTGGGCGCTGGTGGTCGGCGTGGCCGCCTTTGTCGGCTGCGTCTCGATGGTATCGTCCAACGGGATGGCGGTGATCCTCGACGAGTTCCCGCATATGGCGGGGACGGCATCGTCGCTGGCCGGGACGTTCCGCTTCGGCATTGGTGCTGTCGTGGGTGCGCTGCTCTCCATGGCGACGTTTAACACCGCCTGGCCAATGCTGTGGGCGATCGGATTTTGCGCGACCAGCTCTATTCTTTTCTATCTCTATGCCAGCCGGCCGCGTAAAGCGGCTAACTAACCCCCACCTAAGGCCCGATACGGGCCTTTTTGTTGATGCATATCAACCAAACCCGCGTTCGTTTACCCTGTGTTTGTTTCTTTTATGTAAAATCTATTTATGTAAAAAGTCACATCATTGTATTTAAAAAGGTTGAGTTAGATCGCAGAAACGGGTACATATAGCGCCGACGCGAACCTGTAACGCCTATAAAAACCGCCGATGAGTGCAGGTTTGCGATGATGTGTTACTATAAATGTAAATAAATTGTGAAGTAAATTTGCTTCCGGGGAACGAACGTGAATACATTACAACTCTCCATTGTCCATCGCTTGCCCCAGAGCTATCGCTGGTCGACGGGTTTTGCAGGTTCGAAAGTTGAACCGATTCCGCAAAGCGCTGCCGGGTGCGAGAATTGTCTGGTTGCACTCAAGCTGCTTAGCCCGAGCGACGAAAACGCATGGCCTGTGATGGAGCGTCTCAGCCAGGCGCTGACCGATATCGAAGTGGATAGCTCCGTCGTGGAGTGTGAAGGGGAGCCGTGCCTGTTTGTGAACAGCCAGGACGAGTTCGCCGCTACCTGCCGCCTGAAAAACTTTGGCGTGGCTATCGCCGAACCCTTCTCCGGGCAGTATCCCTTCTAAGCGCTAGTCCGCTGATAATAGCTGGCGCGTGTAGCTCTGCGTCGGTGCAGCAAATACGCGCTGGCACTCTCCCTGCTCGACCACTTCTCCCTGCCGCAAGACAATCACCTGATGGCATAGCGCCCGAACGACCTGCAGGTCGTGGCTGATGAAGATATAGGCCAGCCTGTGTTTTGCCTGCAATCCTTTTAACAGCGTTAGGATCTGCGCCTGAACGGTGCGGTCCAGCGATGACGTAGGTTCATCCAGAATAATCAGCTCCGGCTTCAGGATCAGCGCGCGGGCGATGGCAATGCGCTGGCGTTGCCCGCCGGAAAACTCGGCCGGATAACGATGCCGCGCGTCGGGCTCCAGCCCGACTTCCGTCATCACGCGCACCACCTCGTCTTCGCGCTGCTTAGCGGTCAGCGCAGGCTGATGGACGCGCAGGCCCTCTTCGACAATCTGCAGCACGCTTAGCCTTGGGTTGAGCGATGAGTTCGGGTCCTGGAAAACCACCTGCATCCGCGGGCGGATGGGCAGCATCTGGCGGCGGTTTCGGCCCTGCAGCGGCATACCGTCAAAGAGGATTTCGCCCTCAGAGGCAATCAGACGCAGCAGCGCCAGCCCGGTAGTGCTTTTACCCGAACCCGATTCGCCCACCAGCCCGAGTGATTCTCCCGGACGAAGGGAAAAGCGGATATTTTTTAGCACCGGATTTTGGTCGACCACCCGCCGCAAAATGCCTTTGCGGATGGGGAAGGAAACGCGCAGGTCGTCAACGCGCAGCAGCGGCTCGCTGCCAGCGTCCAGGGGAACCGGGTCGCCGGAGGGTTCGCTATCGAGCAGCCGCTGCGTATAGGGATGCTGAGGCGCGTTGAGCAGCGTAGCTGCCGCGTTCTGCTCTACACATCGTCCGTTTTGCATGACCGCGACGCTGTCGGCCAGCTTTCTCACAATGCTCAGATTGTGGGTGATAAACAGCAGGCTCATGTTCAGCTCGTCACGCAGCTCCCGCAGCAGCGTCAAAATTTGCGCCTGCACCGTCACGTCCAGCGCGGTGGTGGGTTCGTCGGCAATCAACAGTTCTGGCCGCGTGAGCAGGGCCATAGCAATCATGACGCGCTGACGTTCGCCGCCGGACAGCTGGTGCGGGAAATCGCTCAGCCGTTTGGCCGCGTTGCGAATGCCGGTGCGTTCGAGGCAGTCGAGGATCTCACCCCGCGCCGCCTCCCTGCGCATGCCTCGGTGCAGAGAAAGCACTTCGTACAGCTGTTTTTCCAGGGTGTGCAGCGGATTCAGGGAAACCATCGGCTCCTGGAAAATCATGGCGATTTTATTGCCGCGGATGCCGCGCAGCGTCTGCTCGTCGGCATGCAGCAGCGAGCTGCCGTGAAACAGAATATCTCCCTGCGGGTAGCTGACCGGCGGGGAAGGAAGCAGGCGCAGGACCGACAGCGTCGAGACGCTCTTGCCTGAACCCGACTCGCCCACCAGCGCCAGCGTTTCTCCGCGCTGGATCTGCAGCGACAGATCGCTGACCACGGTACGCATTTCACCCTGCGTTGAAAAGGCAATCGACAGGTTATCAATGCTGAGAAGGGGCTGCGTCATTTTATACCGCCTTATTGGGATCGAAGGCGTCGCGCACGGCTTCACCAATAAAGATCAGCAGCGAAAGCAGCACTGCCACAGAGAGAAACGCGGTAATACCTAACCACGGCGCCTGCAGGTTGTTCTTGCCCTGCAGCAACAGCTCGCCGAGCGACGGTGAGCCGAGCGGTAGCCCAAACCCGAGAAAATCGAGCGAGGTGAGGGTGGTGATGGAGCTGCACAGGATGAAGGGCAGGAAGGTGAGCGTCGCCACCACGGCGTTAGGGAGCATATGGCGGAAAATAATCCCCCGGTCGCTGACCCCCAGCGCCTGCGCCGCACGGATATAATCGAAGTTACGCGTGCGCAGAAACTCTGCGCGCACAACCCCGACCAGCGCCATCCAGCCAAACAAAACGGTGATCCCCAGCAACCACCAGAAGCTTGGCTGCACCACGCTTGAAAGCAGGATGATCAGAAACAGCGTCGGCATCCCTGACCACACCTCAATCACGCGCTGGCCCCAGAGATCGATTCTTCCGCCGTAGTAGCCCTGAACGGCGCCAGCCACCACGCCCATCACGCTGGAGAAGAGCGTCAGCATCAGCCCAAAGAGGATGGAAATGCGCGTGCCGTAAAGAATGCGCGCCAGCACATCGCCACCGTTAGCGTCCGTTCCCAGCCAGTTTTGCGCGGAGGGCGGAGAAGGGAAGGGGCTGATGGTGGCGAAGTTAATGCTGTTCGCCCCAAAGCGCACCGGTGCCCAGAGCGCCCACCCATGCTGCTCGATCTGCTTGCGCAGCCACGGGTCCTGATACTCTGCAGGGGTCGCAAACGGGCCGCCAAAGTCGCTTTCGCTGTAGTTGGCGAGTACGGGTACGTACCAGCGATCGTTAAAATGCACCAGCAGGGGTTTATCGTTGGCTATCAGCTCCGAGCACATGCTCAGGACAAACAGAACGGCAAAGATCCACAGCGACCAGTAGCCGCGGCGATTGTGGCGAAAACGGGCCCAGCGGGCCTGATTGACGGGGCTTAAACGCGGCATCAGCGGCCCTCAAAGTCGATGCGGGGATCGACCAGCGTATAGCTGATATCACTGATGATATTCAGCAGCAGGCCAATCAGGGTAAATATGTAGAGCGTGCCAAACATCACCGGATAATCGCGCGACACGGTGGCTTCATAGCCCAGCAGGCCCAGACCGTTAAGCGAGAACATCACCTCGATCAGCAGCGAGCCGGTAAAAAACATGCTGATGAACGTGGCGGGAAATCCGGCAATCACCAGCAGCATGGCGTTGCGAAAAACGTGCTTCCACATGATCTGTTTTTCACCCACGCCTTTCGCGCGCGCGGTGACAACGTACTGTTTGCGGATTTCATCAAGGAACGCGTTTTTGGTCAGCATGGTCAGCGCGGCAAAACCGCCGATCACCGTCGCAAGAACCGGCAGCGTGATATGCCAGAAGTAATCGGTGATTTTTTGATACCACGGCAGGGAGCTGAAATCGGCAGACACTAACCCGCGCAGCGGGAAAATATCGAAATAACTGCCGCCCGCAAAAAAGACGATCAGCAGGACGGCAAACAGAAATGCCGGGATGGCATAGCCGATGATGATAAAGGTGCTGCTCCAGATATCAAACCGGCTGCCGTTGTCGATCGCCTTGCGGATGCCGAGCGGAATGGAGACCAGATAGATTATCAGGGTGCCCCACAGACCGAGCGTCACCGACACCGGCAGGCTTTGCTTGATTAAGGTTAACACTGACGCACTGCGAAACAGGCTATCGCCAAAATCAAAGCGGACGTAATTCCAGAGCATGTTGAAATAACGCTCGTGAAGCGGTTTATCGAAACCGTAACGCTGCGTGATCTCGGCGATCACCTCGGGATCGAGCCCGCGTCCTCCGCGATAGTGGCTTTCGCTGATATTACCCACGCCGGTTCTGGCATGGCTTGCGCCCATTCCCTCGCCCCCGCCGCCGGGCATACCGCCGCTGTTACCAAATTCAACCGCGGCAATGGCCTGATCGACCGGCCCGCCGGGCGCGATTTGCACGATAAAAAAGTTAATCGTAATGATGGCCCACAGCGTTGGGATAACCAACAGCAGGCGGCGGATCAGATAAGCACCCATCGTAATTCCTTAACGCCGCTCGGCCGGCAGTTTTGCAGCTTTATTCACGTCATACCACCAGGTATCAAAGCCCAGCGTATAGACGGGGCGCACGGCGGGCTGTGAGAACTTATCCCAGCGGGCAACGCGATCTTCGCCCATATACCACATTGGCAGCATGTAATAGTTCCAGGTTAAGACCCTGTCGAGCGCGCGGCCAAGCGGCAGAAGCTTCTCTTTATCGCCCTGCGCCGCCACGATTTTTGCGATTAGCGCATCGATAACCGGGCTCTTGACGCCCGGCGCGTTGTAGGAAGAGTCGATATAGCTGGATGCCCAGGAGATTTGCAGGTCTGAACTTGGCCACGGCTGTGCCTGCCACAGGCGCTGCATCATATCGTAGTCGCGGCTGCGCATGCGGTTGGTGATTTGCGCGTTATCCACCTGGCGGATGTTCATGGTAATCCCCAGGCGGTCAAGATTTTGTTTAAACGGCAGCACCCACTGATTATTGGCACCCGACGAGACCAGCAGTTCAAAACTGAGCGGCTTGCCGGTTTGAGCATTGACCCGTTTCTGATTTTTTAGCACCCAGCCCGCCTCGTCCAGAAGGGCGCTGGCTTTGAGAAGATTTGCGCGATCGAAGCCGTTACCGTCAGATTTCGGTGGTGCAAACACGCTGGTGAATACCTCGGGCGGGAGTTCTGCTTTAAAGGGCGCCAGCAGAACCAGTTCATCAGCGTTCGGATAATGGCGGGCGGCGTATTCCGTATTCTGGAAATAGCTGTTCGCCCGACTGTAGGCACCGTAAAACAGCGCTTTATTCATCCATTCGAAATCAAACGCCAGGGCGATCGCCTCGCGCACTTTACGATCGGAAAATACCGGGCGCTGAACGTTAAACGCCAGCCATCGCGTGTCCTGAGCCGATTCGTTTTTCTGTTCATCCTTGACGATGTAACCCTTCGCGAAGTTTTTGCCAATATAGCGCGTCGCCCAGTTTTTGGCGCTGCTCTCAACCCGCAAATCGAAAGCGCCGGCTTTAAACGCCTCAAAGGCGACGTTATCGTCGAGGTAGTAATCATAGCGAAGGGTGTCGAAGTTCCAGCGACCACGGTTTACCGGCAGGTTGGCTGCCCAGTAATCCTTAACGCGGGAATAGACGACGTACTGCCCCATACGCCAGTCGGTGATGCGGTACGGGCCGCCCGACAGCGGCGGTATGGAGAGCGGGTCGCTCAGCTTGTGATTTTTCCAGAACGACTCCGGCATCACGGGGAGCGAGAACAGGCTCAGCATATCTTCTTTGTTCGGCTTGCTCAGCTCGATGCGTACGGTGAGCGGGGCAATGGCTTTTACCGTTGCGCCTTTATACACCAGACGGAACTGGGGGACGCCTTCCGTCATAAACTTATGGAACGTGAAGGCCACGTCGCTGGCTTTCACCGGGGTGCCATCATGAAAACGCGCCAGCGGGTTAATCGAAACCTCAGCCCAGGCAAAGTTATCGGCATAACGGACGTTATCGGCGACCAGGGGATAGTAGCTGCCGGGCTCATCATCTGAGGTGACAAAAAGGGTGTCGTAAAGAGATTCAGTCCGTGCCGCCGCTACGCCGCGCAGGGCGTAGCGGTTGAAGTTGTCGAAGGTGCCGGTGGCGGAAAGCGTCACCTGTCCGCCTTTGGGAGCGGCAGGATTGACGTAGTCGAAGTGCGTAAAGTTGACCTCGTACTTGGGTTCGCCAATCACGGCGAACGCGGTGCTTTCTTTGATGGTTTGCGCCTGGCTGGACAGACTGGTTAATGCCAACAGCAACACTATGAAGCGCATAAGCATCTTGCGGCGTCTCCCTCGTTCTCAATTAAGCTGAATAATAAGTGACGTCGCAAGCATTGTGAAATTATTCACCTGCGGGCGGCAAATCAGGCTTCCAGATCCTGAACTGCTCAAGCGGCATCGGGCGGCTAATCCAGTAGCCCTGCAGGAAATTGACGCCATGCTCGCGCAGCCAGGCCGCCTGCTCGGGCGTTTCTACGCCTTCCGCCACGGTCAGCATGTTGAGTCGTCTCGCCAGGGTCAGTACCGCGTCGAGCACCGGCGAGGTGACGGTTTCTGTACCAATCGCGTTGACAAACCCCCGGTCGATTTTGAGGTAGTCCATCGTGAAGCGCTCCAGGTAAATCAGCGCGCTATGTCCGGTGCCAAAATCATCAATCGCTATCTCAAAGCCTTCGTTATGCAGCCATTCGAACAGGTTATTGGCTTCGTGATGGTTAAGCATATCGCGCTCGGTGATTTCCAGCACGATCTGGAAATGATCGGGCGGTAACAGAGACTTGAAGGTGCGCATATCGTCTTTAAAACTTTCTGAATGCAGGTGCCCCGGGGCAATATTGATGCCCATTTTGGCTCCCGGCGGTAACACGCCTTCAAGCACCGGTGCATCGGCAATTATGAGGTCAAAAAGATGCAGCGTTAACGGGACAATCAGCTTTTGCGCTTCGGCAAAATTGATAAAAGCATCGGGGGGAATTTCACCCATCGTAGGGTGTTTCCAGCGCATCAGCACTTCAAGTCCGGTCATCCTGAGCGTGGTGGCATCGACAACGGGCTGATACACCACGTAAAACTGACCTCGCTTGATCGCGCTTAAAATTTCTTTGCCCGGATTTTGACGAATGGTGAGGATATAAAAATTGAGCGAACCGGCGGCAATACCGCACACCAGGCCGAAGAACAGGGCGTAGAGTATTTCATCGCTTGTCCACGCATCGGCATAGAGGTTAATGGTCAGCGGGACATCTTTCAGCGTGGCCGTGCGAGCGGGCACTTCATGCAGGTCGTTCGCGCCGATCAGGTTGCTCGACATGGTCGATAGCGCATGGTCGCCAATGATGATGGCAATGCCCGCAAAATCGTCCTGGCGCGCGGTGTAGAGCAGATAGGGGGTCAGGTTGAGATTTACCGAGGTAAAGACGCCCCCCTCCTTTACCAGCGGATTACGGTACCAGATGGCGATGGCCGGCTTGTTGGGCAGCATTGGCGTACCGGGCAGCAGCACCATGTCGATCGGCTTGTTAATGTGAAGCTCGGGAATAAGCTCCTCAATCGGGGCATTCATCGGGCCGGTGGCGGATGAGCAAAAGGCCATTTTGTCCCTGACCAGCAGGAAGGCGCGCACGTTGAGGCTGAAGGCGGCGCGCGAGGTCAGTTCGGCGTTGACGTCATGACAATTGCTGAGGGTCAGCGGCTGGAGGATATCGATAGAGGTTTTCAGCTCGTCGAAATAGCTCTGCATGTAGATGTTCACGTCTTTTATCAGGGTGTCGTACCTGACTTCTCGCTTGTGGTAACTCCAAAAAAACTGTAGCGAGCCCAGGAGCAGGGCGACAAAAAGTCCTGAAAGAATGCTGATGAGCAGGATCTTGCGATTGCTGGAGAAGTAGCGGGTGAACATAGACGTCGTGGTTCCTGAATTGCCGCTTAATATTTACAGTGTAACGGGCAAAAAAAAACACCGCCGAAGCAGTGCTTTTTTTATCGTATCGCCAGCCAAGGGATAACCAACGATACGAACATGATATCAACTGCGGGTCAGTACGCGACGCGCTTCGTTGTAGCGCTTCTTCCAGTACGGTTCATTCATGCTGGAAATGGTCACACCGCTGCTGGTGGAGGCATGTACAAACTGGTCGTTACCAATATAGATGCCAACATGTCGACCTGTAGAACCCGCTTTGAACAGGACTAAATCACCTGTGCGCAGTTTGGTACGTGAAATCGACTTGCCCATGACCTGCTGTTCATAGGTTGAACGCGGAAGGTCTAACCCAAATTGCTCGCGGAAGGTACGCTGTACGAAACCGGAACAATCAATACCTTTTTTCGTGCTGCCGCCCAGGCGATAGCGCACGCCTTTCCAGTCAGCATACTGGTCCATAATGCGGGACTTCACGTCCAGATTACGTACCATATTTTCAAATTCATCCTGAGAGGCTTGCAGTGACGAGGAATCTTCTATTCCCACAACACGCGTCTCAGGATGCATATTCTTAGCGGTGTTCGATGTACTACATGCCGAAAGCAGAACCGCAACTGCTATCGCCGGGATCCCCCGCAAGATATATCTCAAAATCGGTTGAGATTTGACCATTTTATGTATTTTCCCTTGAAGTCCTTAACGATAAATATCGTTATAAAAATGCCAACCGTGACGAGACTAATTATCTGTTCACAATGAGACAATTCTTTCTGGTCAGATTTGTGGCGCAGCGCACAAATTTATTCACCACGAAAATAACTCTCTCAGTGGGGCAAAACGAGTTCGAGATTAACCGATTGCGTAGGTCATTGCGAGTAAAAATAACCATTTTTTTATAAGAAATTGTGATACAGAAAGTGAATTTGCGGGATTGCCTGAAATAGCAGCAGATCTGAGTGCAAATCGCGCAATGCATTCATTTATATCGTGAATAGTATGACAAGAGGATGACAGGGAGAGGGGAAAATGAATGAAAATCCATCAGAGATCGAAAACGATCTCTGATGGATTGTGTTAATTCAGGTTGTTTATTTGTTTCTAATTTGTTGCGTTTTGCCGGGTAAATAGCGATCGAAAAGGGCAATTAACCGATCGCTGAGCGGGGTCATCAGAACCCAGGGCGCACCAATCAGCACCGCTGTGAGCGAGCCGACAACAATATCCGTCAGCCAGTGGGCGCCAATCATGACGCGCGGAAACGCGAATACCACCACAATCAGCAGGGCGACGGCAAAGGCTTTTTTGCCGAAATAGCGCAGCATGAACGCGGAGAATATAAGCAACATCATTCCGTGGTCGCCCGGGAAACTGTCTTTAGAGGCATCTTTGGTTGGAATATGCAGCAGTTCACTCACGCGGTGAATATTCGGGAAATAGAGCGACGGGCTGGCACGTTTTACCGGCATCAGATGCTGCGCCAGCTGGTTAATCACCACTGCGGCAAGCAGCATCACCAGGCCGATAATCATAATGCGACGACGCCCGGTTTTGTCTTCCTTCAGCCAGAAAGAGAGCATCAGGCAGCCCATAGCCAGCAGTGAAAAGCCGTCAAACGCGCGGTTGTTGGTGATAGCAACCAGCCACAGGAAGGCTTCACTCTTCACCAGCTCCTGGTTGAAGAAATGAAAGAGGGTGGAATCCAGCGGAAACCAGAAGCCGTGATTCGCCGGGAGATACCAGGAGAAAAACAGCGCCAGGCCGGCGGCATTCAGTAGCAATATCAAGGGAAATCGAGTTTTCATAACATTCAGCATACAATTAAATCAGGGGCAACGTTAGCCGCCCGAACTTAAACGAAGCTTCAACAGGCTGGACTGCAGTGCGTTCCAGTCGGCGTTAACCGCACTAATTAACTCTATTCTGCTGTCCGGCGGGGCAACGTTTTGCGTTTCGATAAAGAAATCGCTTCCCTGACGATTAATCCGCACCAGTCCGTCCGGAGTGCGCATGATCCCTTTCACGCGATCGACCGGGGCGAGTCTGGCCCACTCAAGAATGCCGATCGTGTCGAAAACGGTATCAGCGTCAAAAATCCATCCGCAGGCCTGATATCCCTGACCGCTGTTCAAATTGCGACGCCAGCGCTGGTGTTCCGGCAGGCTCAGCGCGGCCAGACCTTGTTTCGCCGGATGGCTATGCGAATGTTCCGCGCTTGCAGGAAGTTCGGCCAAATTGCGACGAGGGAGATCGAGCAGGGCAACGTCAATATTCCCCTGCGTGGCTTCAATACGCTGACGATCGCCACCGAAGTGCTGCCACCAGGCCTCCAGTGCCGCACGGCTTTCAGCCGTGGCGCGGTCGGCTTTATTTGCCACGATGATGTCTGCCGAGGCGAGCTGGTCGCGGAAGTTCTCGTTAGCCACGGCCTTTTCATCCAGCAGCTGGCGCGGATCGACAACACACAGCGTGGCGCACAGGTCGATCCACGGTTCGTAAACCGGCGCGGTCAATAAATCGAGTATTTGTTTCGGGTGTCCAAGGCCGGTAGGCTCAATCAGCAGGCGGTCTGGCTTCCCCTGGCGCAGCAGCGTATTCAGGCCAACCTGCATGGGCAGGCCATTCACGCAGCACATGCAGCCGCCCGGGATCTCCTTAATCATCGCGCCGCTGTCGGACAACAGCGCGCCATCGATACCCACCTCGCCGAATTCATTGACCAGCACGGCCCATTTTTCCGCCGGGTTTTTATTTGCCAGCAGGTGCAGAATTGAGGTGGTTTTACCGCTGCCGAGAAAACCGGTGATGAGGTTGGTTTTGGTCACATGCGCTCCGGGAGATAATTGTGATGCTGTAACAATTATCCATCATCCTGACGAAAAAAGAGCGTATTGAGAAGAGGAGGGGCGAACGAAGACCTTTTCCGTTCGCCTTAACCGCAATAATCGCTAAATATTTAACGTTTCAATAACAGCCTGACGCGCGCCGTGACGGACGATACGCTGGTATGCCTGATTCACCGCCTCCACAAAGCGGCCGTTTTGCACAAGATCCTGACCAAACACTTCACTCAGCTCCAGCAGGGCGTTAACGCGATCGGCGTCACCGCTGGCGTCAACGATAGCGCGGATCTTACCGCTAAGCGGGTCGCGAACATCAATGTCGTTACCGCGATCGTCCGTACCGCTTACGTAGCGTATCCAGCCCGCGACGCCCAGCGCCAGCAGGGGCCACGGGCTTTGCCGCTCAAGATGCACGCGAATGCCGTCCAGCATTCGCTGGGGCAGCTTCTGGCTGCCGTCCATCGCAATTTGCCAGGTGCGGTGCTGCAGCGCCGGGTTGGCAAAACGCTCAATCAGGCTGTCGGCATAGGCCGTGAGATCCACATCGGTAATGCGCAGGGTGGGAGCCTGTTCGTTAAGCATCAAGCGTCGCGCGGCGTCGCGGAAACAGGCGTCCTCCATGCATTCATTAATATGCGCGTAGCCAGCAAGGTAACCCAGGTAAGCGAGGAAGGAGTGGCTGCCGTTGAGCATTCGCAGCTTCATCTGTTCCCAGGGCAGGACGTCCTTCACCATTTGCACGCCAGCGACTTCCCATTCCGGGCGCCCGGCAACGAAGTTGTCCTCCACGACCCACTGAATGAAGGGTTCGCAGCTGATGGCGCACGGATCTTCAACGCCAAGCTCCTGCGTGATTTCTGCAAGCGAGGCGTCCGTTGCCGCAGGCACAATTCTGTCAACCATCGTTCCCGGGAAACTCACCTGCTCTTTAATCCACTCCGCCAGCGCGGCAGAGCGTTTCTGCGCCATGCCGAGCACGGCGTTTTTCACCACGTGGCCGTTGTCGGGAATATTGTCGCAGGAGAGCACGGTGAAGGCCGGCAGGCCGCGCTCGCGACGGCGGTGGAGTGCTTCAACCAGGATCCCCGGCGCGGAGTGCGGCTCGGACGGATGTTCCAGGTCGTGAATAATGCGCGCGTTTTGCATGTCCAGCCTGCCGGTCGCAGGGTCGATGCAATAGCCTTTTTCGGTAATGGTGAGTGAGACAATCGCCACCTGCGGTTCGCAAAATTTCTCAATGATGGCGGCAAGCGAGTCGAGTTTTGCATTCAGGCATTCACGTACGGCACCGACAATAATGGGATGATTACCCTCCGCGCCTTTTTCCAGCACGGTAAACAGATGATCCTGCGCGCGCAGCTGGCTCATCAGCACGTCGCCGCTGAAGAGGCTAATCTCACAAATACCCCAGTCGCCTCCGTTTGCATTCAACACCCGGTCCGTTAACAACGCCTGGTGCGCGCGGTGAAAAGCCCCGAAGCCGAAGTGGACGATGCGGGAGCGCAGCTGGCTGCGGTCATAGCGAGGCTGCTGAACGTGCGCAGGAAGCGTTATAGAGGCAATTGTCTTCATTAAATACACACCTGATTAACCATTAATTAACAATGGCAGTGTAAAGTTATATGACAACAAATTGAATTGGTAAGCCGTAAATATCGCTGTTCTGTGAGTTTGATCAATCAATGCGTGGCGGTGAGTTGACCCTTACGGTTAAACATGTATGGTAGTCGTCATTGCATTAACACATATTGGTATAACAACTTGAGAGGGTGGGGCAATGGAACAAACCTGGCGTTGGTACGGGCCGAACGATCCGGTTTCTCTTGATGATGTGCGTCAGGCTGGCGCAACGGGCGTCGTAACGGCACTGCATCACATTCCTAATGGTCAGGTGTGGCCAATAGACGAAATTCAAAAGCGTCAGGCGGTACTGGCGGAAAAAGGGTTAACCTGGTCTGTCGTGGAGAGCATTCCCGTTCACGAAGACATTAAAACCCATTCAGGCGACTGCCAGACCTGGATTGCCAACTATCAGCAGAGCATTCGGAACCTGGCGGCCTGCGGCATTGATACCGTTTGCTATAACTTTATGCCTATTCTGGACTGGACGCGAACCGATCTTGAGTACCAGATGGCGGATGGCTCCAAAGCGCTGCGTTTCGATCAGATTGCCTTTGCAGCCTTTGAGCTGCACATTCTGAAGCGCCCGGGTGCTGAAGCGGATTATACCGCAGAAGAGCAGGAGCAGGCGCTCGCGTGGTTCCACGCGGCAAGTGAAGCGGATGTCGAAAAGCTGACCCGCAATATCATCGCCGGGCTGCCGGGCGCAGAAGAAGGCTACACCCTGGACCAGTTCCGCGCGCGTCTGGCGGAATACGGAGATATCGATAAAAACCAGCTGCGTGAAAACATGGCTCACTTCCTGCGCGCTATCGTGCCGGTTGCGGAAGAAGCGGGCGTGCGGCTGGCCGTGCATCCGGACGATCCTCCGCGTCCAATCCTCGGCCTGCCGCGTATTGTTTCTACTATTGAAGATATGCAGTGGCTGAAAGAGACGGTGGATAGCATCTATAACGGCTTCACGATGTGCACGGGCTCATACGGGGTACGCGCGGATAACGACCTGGTGCGGATGATTGAAACCTTTGGCGATCGCATTCACTTTACGCACCTGCGTGCGACCTGCCGCGAAGATAACCCGAAAACCTTCCACGAGGCGGCGCACCTGGGCGGCGATGTGAACATGGTTGCGGTGGTGGATGCCATTCTGGCGGAAGAGGTGCGTCGTAAGCAGGCGGGCGACGTGCGTCCTATCCCGTTCCGTCCGGATCACGGGCACCAGATGCTCGACGATCTTCGCAAGAAAACTAACCCTGGCTATTCGGCGATTGGCCGCCTGAAAGGGATGGCTGAAGTGCGCGGCGTTGAGCTGACGCTGAAGATGCTGAAGTATCCGGAGCTTCTGTAAGCTCTGTTGCCCGGTGCTGCGCTTACCGGGCCTACAATAAAAAACCGGCCTGAGAGCCGGTTTTTGTGTTTTTGTAGGTCGGGTAAGGCGAAGCCGCCACCCGACAAATGCCGCAATCAGTCAGCGCGACCCATATAGCGTTTTTCTTCGATATGGATGCGGATTTTCTCTCCGGCTGACAGGTATTCAGGCACCTGCACAACCAGACCGGTGGTCAGGGTAGCGGGTTTGTTGCGCGCACTCGCAGACGCACCCTTGATGCCCGGCGCCGTGTCCACGATTTCCAGATCGACGGTCTGCGGCAGTTCCAGCGCCAGCAGCACGCCGTCCCAGGTCAGAACCTGCATGTCCGGCATACCGCCTTCAGGAATGAACAGCAGCTCTTCTTCAATCTGATCTTTGGTGAAGATATACGGGGTGTAATCTTCTTTATCCATGAACACGTATTCGTTGCCGTCGATGTAAGAGAAATCAACATAGCGACGGGTCAGGGTGACGGTATCAACGATATCGTCACCCTTGAAGCGTTCTTCAACCTTCAGGCCGGTACGGACATCGGCGAAACGCATCTTGTACAGCGTTGCTGCACCACGGGCGCTCGGGGCCTGAATATCGATATCTTTCACAATCAGCAGCTTGCCGTTGTAATTCAGTACCATACCTTTCTTAATTTCGTTCGCTCTTGGCATTGCAGTAATCCTGTCTACGGGAGGTAAAAAATATCGCGCCAAATTACTCGCGCGCGGCCTTTCAGGCAAGAGGAATTCGTGGCTTTTGCTATCAATACATAAAAGGTGTTACTGTGCGCGCAATGCCCGACTGCGCGGGTGTTTATCACCAACAGAGAGCATGTATGGATTGTCGTCCAGACTGTGGCGCGTGCTGTACCGCACCGTCCATTTCAAGCCCCATTCCAGGAATGCCGGAGGGCAAGCCTGCCAACACCCGCTGCGTTCAGCTCTCTGCAACCAATCTGTGCATGATCTTTGGTTCGCCGCTGCGCCCGAAGGTGTGCGCCGGGCTTCAGCCTTCTGCAGACATGTGCGGCAGCACGCGGGCGCAGGCAATAACATATCTTCTTGAGCTGGAAGCGCTCACCGCGCCCTAAACGTCCTTGATGCGCGTCAGGCAGCCGATCGTCAGGGCGCACATCACCAGCGCAATCCAGAACACCGTGTGATAGTTCCAGATCTCTGCAACCACGCCCGCCATGGAGCCTGCGATGATCCAGCCCACGCGCGTAGTATTAGTATAAAGGGTGGTGGCTGCCCCTGCCTGACCCGGCATCAGATCCTGAAAATAGAGCATACCGATACCTGCCAGGATGCCGATATAGATGGCGTTCAGCAGCTGTAAGGCCAGCAGTAAGCCCGGCGTGTGAACCGTCAGCATACCGACATAAAACAGCAGACCGGCGACCGCCGCGATGCGCATCAAAAAACGTTTCCCAAAGCGCTTCGCGTAATAGCCCGCAATCAGCATGGTCGGTATTTCCAGACCCGCTGCGGTGCCCATCATGATGCCCGCCAGCTTCTCCGGCAGGTGCAGCTCGTCAATAATAAACAGCGGCATATTAATGATATAAAGGCTGTTGGTGCCCCACATCAGCGTACAGATAATAAAGAGCAGCAGCGCATCACGGCGGTTACGACGCGGCGCTTCCAGCGTGCCCGTCGCCAGCTTCGGCTCTTTGCGCATCGACGGCAAAAAGAACCACACCATTGCGCCGCACACCACAAAGGCGATGGCCGCGCTCAGGTACATCACCGTAAAGCCAAACCCCATCGCCAGCGCGTAGGCGAGCGGCGGGCCTATCACCCACGCCAGCGACACCTGAGCACGAAGAATCGAGCTAAACATAACCGCTTCACGCCCGGTGCGGTCGGCATGTTCACGGGCAAGGGCGAACATCTGCGGGTTAGCGGTCGAACCAAAGCTGCTCAGGAACACGCCAACAAACAGCAGAACAAAGTAGTTGCGATTCCAGGCAAACAGCACGCAGGCGAATACGCCCAGCAGACAGCAAAACACGATCAGGCTTTTGCGGTCCCCCTTTCTGTCGGAGCGTCCCGCCAGAAACTGGCTCACCAGGATGCCGATGATGGCGCTTCCGGTAAAGAAGAAGCCAACCATCGCCGGGCGCGCGTGGACTTCGTTGGTCAGAAATAAACTCAGCGTTGGCGTTTGTAACGCACCGGCGATCCCGGTGAGGAAGGCAACAATCAAAAACGCCGTTGACGTCAGATCAAAAGGCTTTGGAGAGGCGGCAGCGGGGGTGTTATGCATGGTCATTGATTAGCGAGTAACAGAGAGAGGCGGAGTGTACGCCGCTTGTCAGAAAATAAACAGGTGGTGCGGTCAATTTCGCTACAAAAAATCAAAATGGCATTTCAGTTTCAGCTTATGGCTGATCTTAGCTGAAAATGGTTTGCTGAACGTCAGCAGGTTTCAGCTGAACGATGAAGAAATGTGCTGTATCTCAAAATTCTGAAATGAGAAATGTAACTTTTCTTGCAACGCCTTGCAGAAAGGACAAGACTTCTTGAAACGTTTCAGCGCTTTCTTGTTTTAACTGACGGAGCAGGTTAGCGCATTTTTTCTCATTAAGGCTGAAACGATTCAAGTTCAGCAGGAGAGGAGAACCATGTTCCAGTTATCTGTACAGGATATCCACCCGGGTGCTCAGGCCGGGGACAAAGAAGAGGCTATTCGCCAGGTTGCAGCTGCCCTTGTGCAGGCCGGCAACGTGGCAGATGGCTACGTCAACGGCATGCTGGCGCGCGAGCAGCAGACCTCAACCTTCCTCGGCAACGGTATCGCCATTCCGCACGGCACGACCGATACCCGCGACCAGGTGCTGAAAACCGGCGTTCAGGTTTATCAGTTTCCGCAGGGCGTGCTCTGGGGTGATGGTCAGGTGGCTTATGTCGCTATCGGTATTGCCGCCAGCAGCGACGAGCACTTAGGTCTACTGCGCCAGCTGACGCACGTGCTGAGCGATGACTCCGTAGCTGAGCAGCTGAAATCTGCGACCACCGCTGAAGAACTGCGCGCCTTGCTGATGGGCGAAAAGCAGAGCGAAGCGCTGAAGCTGGATAATGAAACCCTGACGCTGGACGTTGTCGCTTCCGATCTGGTGACGCTGCAGGCGCTTAACGCGGGCCGTCTTAAAGAAGCCGGTGCAGCAGATGCGACCTTCGTCACGCGCGTCATTAATGATATGCCCCTGAACCTGGGTCAGGGCATTTGGCTGAACGACAGCGCTGAAGGCAACCTGCGCAGCGCCGTTGCGGTGAGCCGCGCGGCAAGCGCATTCGACGTAGACGGCGTTAGCGCCGCGATGCTGGTGACCGTTGCGATGGTCGACGACCAGCCGGTTGCCGTGCTGAAGCGTCTGAGCGATCTCCTGCTGAACAACAAAGCTGAAAAGCTGCTGAACGCCGATGCCGCAACCGTGCTGGCGCTGCTGACCAGCGATGATGCCTTGACCGACGATGTGCTGAGCGCCGAGTACGTGGTGCGTAACGAACACGGTCTGCATGCCCGTCCTGGCACCATGCTGGTGAACACCATTAAACAATTTGAAAGCGAGATCACCGTGACCAACCTGGATGGATCTGGCAAGCCGGCCAACGGCCGCAGCCTGATGAAAGTCGTCGCGCTCGGCGTGAAGAAGGGCCACCGTCTGCGCTTCACCGCGCAGGGTGCCGATGCTGAACAGGCGCTGAAAGCCATTGGCGATGCCATCGCGGCGGGCCTGGGGGAGGGCGCATAATGAGCAGACGTGTTGCAACCATTACGCTGAACCCGGCTTACGATCTGGTGGGTTTTTGCCCGGAAATCGAACGCGGCGAAGTAAACCTCGTGCGCACCACCGGCCTGCATGCGGCAGGTAAAGGGATTAACGTCGCGAAGGTGCTGAAAGACCTCGGTATTGACGTCACCGTTGGCGGCTTCCTCGGTAAAGATAACCAGGACGGATTCCAGCAGCTGTTCAGCGAGCTAGGGATTGCTAACCGCTTCCAGGTGGTGCAGGGCCGTACCCGCATCAACGTTAAGCTGACCGAGAAAGACGGCGAAGTGACCGATCTGAACTTCTCCGGCTTTGAAGTCACCCCGTCCGACTGGGAGCGTTTCGTTAACGATTCCCTGACCTGGCTGGGCCAGTTCGATATGGTGTGCGTCAGCGGCAGCCTGCCGTCCGGCGTGAGCCCGGAAGCCTTCACCGACTGGATGACGCGCCTGCGCAGCCAGTGTCCGTGCATCATCTTTGACAGCAGCCGCGATGCGCTGGTCGCCGGCCTGAAAGCCGCGCCGTGGCTGGTGAAGCCAAATCGCCGTGAGCTGGAGATCTGGGCGGGCCGTAAGCTGCCAGAATTAAAAGATGTCATTGAAGCTGCCCATGCGCTTCGCGAGCAGGGTATCGCTCACGTGGTGATTTCTCTTGGCGCAGAAGGGGCGTTGTGGGTTAACGCGTCTGGCGAATGGATCGCCAAACCGCCGTCAATGGAAGTTGTCAGCACCGTTGGCGCCGGGGATTCCATGGTTGGCGGCCTGATTTATGGCCTGCTGATGCGTGAATCCAGTGAACATACGTTACGTCTTGCCACCGCCGTTGCTGCCCTGGCCGTGAGCCAGAGCAATGTCGGTATTACCGATCGTACCCAGTTGGCCGCGATGATGGCGCGCGTTGACTTAAAACCTTTTAACTAACAGCAGGAGAGGAATAATGAAAACGCTGCTGATCATTGACTCCGGTCTCGGACAGGCTCGCGCCTATATGGCGAAGACCCTGCTGGGCGCGGCGGCACAAAAAGCACACCTGGAGATTATCGATAATCCGGGCGATGCCGAACTGGCGATTGTCCTGGGCGATAAAATCCCGGCCGACAGCGCGCTGAACGGCAAAAAAGTGTGGCTGGGCGATATTAATCGCGCCGTGGCACATCCTGAACTGTTTCTGAGCGAAGCGAAAGGCCACGCGACGGCCTACAGCGCACCTGTCGCGGCGGCTCCGGCTGCGGCGGCTGGTCCGAAACGCATCGTTGCGATTACCGCCTGTCCTACGGGCGTCGCACATACCTTTATGGCGGCTGAAGCCATTGAAACCGAAGCGAAAAAACGCGGCTGGTGGGTAAAAGTTGAAACGCGCGGCTCCGTTGGCGCGGGCAATGCCATAACTCCTGAAGAAGTGGCGGAGGCCGATCTGGTGATCGTTGCCGCGGACATCGAAGTGGATCTGGCGAAGTTTGCCGGCAAGCCGATGTACCGCACCTCTACCGGACTGGCGCTGAAAAAGACCGCGCAGGAGTTTGATAAGGCGCTGGCTGAAGCGAAACCGTATCAGGCGACCGGTGCCGCGAAAACCGCTACCGAAGGGAAAAAGGAGTCTGCGGGGGCATATCGTCATCTGCTGACCGGCGTCTCCTACATGCTGCCGATGGTGGTGGCGGGCGGCCTGTGTATCGCGCTCTCCTTTGCGTTCGGTATCACCGCATTTAAAGAAGAAGGCACGCTGGCTGCTGCGCTGATGCAGATCGGCGGCGGCTCAGCGTTCGCGCTGATGGTGCCGGTGCTGGCGGGCTTTATCGCTTTCTCCATTGCTGACCGTCCTGGCCTGACGCCGGGTCTGATCGGCGGTATGCTGGCGGTAAGCACCGGTTCCGGCTTTATCGGCGGTATCATTGCCGGCTTCCTCGCGGGTTACGTTGCGAAGCTCATCAGCTCTAAGCTGAAGCTGCCGCAGAGTATGGAAGCGCTGAAGCCGATTCTGATTATCCCGCTGATCTCCAGCCTGGTGGTCGGCCTGGCGATGATTTACCTGATCGGTAAGCCGGTTGCGGGCATCCTGGCGGGTCTGACCCACTGGCTGCAAACCATGGGAACGGCGAACGCGGTCCTGCTGGGTGCGATCCTCGGCGGAATGATGTGTACCGACATGGGTGGTCCGGTGAACAAAGCGGCGTACGCGTTTGGCGTTGGCCTGCTGAGTACCCAGACCTACGCGCCGATGGCCGCGATCATGGCGGCAGGCATGGTGCCACCGCTGGCGCTCGGCCTGGCGACGATTATTGCCCGTCGCAAGTTCGATAAAGCGCAGCAGGAAGGCGGCAAAGCGGCGCTGGTGCTGGGCCTGTGCTTCATCACCGAAGGTGCGATTCCGTTTGCGGCCCGCGACCCGATGCGCGTTCTGCCGTGCTGTATCGTCGGTGGCGCGGTAACGGGTGCTATTTCAATGGCGGTGGGCGCGAAGCTGATGGCGCCGCACGGCGGTCTGTTCGTACTGCTGATCCCAGGCGCTATCACCCCGGTGCTGGGCTATCTGCTGGCAATCGTTGCCGGTACGCTGGTGGCGGGTCTGTCTTACGCGGTGCTGAAGCGTCCGGAAGCGGAAGTCGTGGCAAAAGCAGCGTAAGCGATAAACAACAAAAAAGCCGGGTTGCATTATGCACCCGGCTTTTTTTATGCCGCCTGTTCAGCGGTTTGCTGAGCCTTCAGCCAGGCAATCTCTTCCGCCCAGATATCCGGATTAATGGTTTCCAGCACCATCGGAATGCCGTCGAAGCGGGTGTCCTGCATGATAAAACGGAACGCATCGTGGCCAATATTGCCTTCGCCCAGGCTGTGGTGGCGGTCAACGCGGCTGCCGAACGCGCTTTTCGCATCGTTCAGGTGCATCCCGCGCAGGTACTGAAAGCCGACAATGCGCTCAAACTCATCGAAGGTGTGCTTCGTCGCCTCGGTGGTGCGCAGGTCATACCCGGCCGCAAACGCGTGGCAGGTGTCAATGCACACCCCCACGCGGGATTTATCCTCTACGCCGTCAATAATCGCCGCCAGATGCTCAAACTTAAAGCCGAGGTTGCTGCCCTGACCGGCGGTGTTTTCGATCACTGCGGTGACGCCTTTGGTTTTATCCAGCGTAATGTTAATGGACTCGGCAATGCGCGCCAGGCAGGCGTCTTCATCTATTTGCATCAGATGGCTACCCGGGTGGAAGTTCAGCAGCGTCAGCCCCAGCTGTTCGCAGCGCTGCACTTCATCAAGAAACGCCTCGCGGGATTTATCCAGCGCGTCCTGAACCGGATGGCCGAGGTTAATCAGATAGCTGTCGTGGGGGAGGATCTGCCCTGGCCCGTAGCGGTATTTCTCACAGGCGGCTTTGAAATCATCAATGACTTCAGCGGTGAGCGGCGCGGCGCGCCACTGGCGCTGATTTTTGGTGAACAGGGCGAAAGCGGTCGCCTCGATTTCGGCGGCGCGAATGGCGGCATTCGCAAGGCCACCTGCAGCGCTAACGTGCGCTCCAACATATTTCATAAAAAACTCCTGCTAACCCGAAACGCATATGATAGCGGGTTAGCAGGAGAAGGACGAGATGGTTTATGCCATCAGGCTGTGCACCGCGAGGTTAATCGCGCCGCCGCCGACAATCAGCCAGATGAAGAGCACCAGCGCCATCAGCAGCGGTTTCGCACCGGCTTTTTTCAGGGCGCTGACGTGGGTGGTCACCCCCAGCGCCGCCATCGCCATCGCCAGCAGCACGGTATCCAGCGTCACCAGCATATCCACAGCGGCTTTCGGCAGCAGGTGGAAGGAGTTAAAAATCGCGACCACGATAAACAGGATCGCAAACCACGGAATGGTGATTTTGCTCTTCTCGTTGCCGCCAGCCGGCGCCAGCTGCTTAACGCGGGCGGCCAGGAAAATCAGGAACGGGGCCAGCATCATGACGCGCAGCATTTTCGCAATCACCGCCGCGTTTTCCGCTTCCGGGTTGATGGCGTGACCCGCTGCCACCACCTGCGCAACTTCGTGCATGGTAGAGCCGATATAGATGCCGTAGGTTTCAGGGCTAAACCAGTGCGCCACCAGCGGATACATGGCGGGATAGAGGAAGATCGCCAGCGTACCGAAGATCACCACCGTCGCCACCGCCACGGTCACCTTGCTGGCCTCTGCTTTAACGACGGGTTCCGTAGCCAGCACTGCCGCCGCACCGCAAATGCTGCTCCCCGCGCCGATGAGCCAGCTGGTTTGCTTGTCCAGGCCAAAGATCTTCTGGCCGATAAAGCAGGCCAGCAGGAAGGTGCTGGTGAGGGTCAGGACGTCGATGGCGATGCCGCTGACGCCCACGTCCGCAATCTGCGAAAAGGTGAGGCGGAAGCCATAAAGGATGATCCCGAGGCGCAGCAGATGCTGCTTGGCGAAGATCACGCCGCCGTCGCAGGATTTCCAGATGTGCGGGTAAACGGTATTCCCGACCACCATGCCGAGCAATATGGCCAGCGTTAACGCGCTAAAACCCGCTCCCGCGACGGCGGGGATGCTGCCGCCCCATAACGCCACGCCGGTAACCACGGCGCTGAGGGCAAGACCCGGCACGAAGTGCCACACTGTACGATGATGCTGTAAGGTAATTTCGGACATAACCTTCTCCTTTGTCTGGCTAAAAGGTTACGGCGTGCTGGCTTAAAAATAAAATTGATTATATATTTATAATTAATCTATATAAGTGGTAACTCCTCATGCACATTACATTGCGCCAGCTGGAAGTCTTTGCTGAAGTGCTGAAAAGCGGCTCGACAACCCAGGCGTCGCAGATGCTGTCTCTCTCCCAGTCGGCGGTTAGCGCCGCGTTGACCGATCTTGAAGGCCAGCTGGGCGTGCAGCTGTTCGACAGGGTAGGGAAGCGGCTGGTGGTCAACGAGCACGGTCGTCTCCTGTACCCGCGCGCGCTGGCGCTGCTGGAGCAGGCCATCGAGATAGAACAGCTGTTCCGCGAAGACAACGGTGCGATCCGCGTCTTTGCCAGCAGCACCATCGGCAACTATATCCTGCCGGAAGTGATTGCCCGCTACCGCCGGGATTTCCCGACCCTGCCGCTGGAAATGAGCGTCGGCAATAGCCAGGACGTCATCAATGCGGTGATCGATTTCCGCGTGGACATCGGGCTGATCGAAGGGCCATGCCACAACGTGGATATTATCGCCGAGCCCTGGCTGGAGGATGAGCTGGTGGTCTTTGCATCCCCGGCCTCCTCTTTACTCCAGGGCGAGGTGACGCTGGAGCGGCTGGCGCAGGCGCAGTGGATCCTGCGCGAGCAGGGTTCCGGCACGCGCGAGATTGTTGATTATTTACTGCTCTCGCACCTGCCGAAGTTCCAGCTGGGCATGGAGCTGGGAAACTCAGAAGCCATCAAGCATGCGGTGCGTCACGGGCTGGGCATCAGCTGTCTTTCCCGACGCGTGATTGCTGAACAGCTGGAAACCGGCTCGCTGGTAGAAATCCCCGTCCCGCTGCCGAAGCTGGTGCGCACGCTGTGGTGCATCCATCACCGCCAGAAGCATCTTTCCAGCTCTCTGCAGCGTTTTCTGCGCTACTGCGAAATGTGAAAGCGCCCCTCACCCCAGCCCTCTCCCCAAAGGGGAGAGGGTGTTTTAAGTCCCCTCTCCCCTTTGGGGAGAGGGTCAGGGTGAGGGGAACGACCCTATTTCTGCTTTACTTATAATCCTGGCCGAGTCATGAAGCTCTCTTATAACTGGGGATTTCTGCCGGAAGGAACGCAGATCGTCTGCTACAATCGCGCCTCATTTATTAAATGGACAGCATTTTCACATGGTTTCAGAAACTAAAACCACAGAAGCGCCCGCGCTACGTCGCGAACTTAAGGCGCGTCACCTGACGATGATCGCTATCGGCGGTTCAATCGGTACAGGTCTTTTCGTTGCCTCTGGCGCAACGATTTCGGCAGCAGGCCCGGGCGGGGCACTTTTCTCTTATATGCTGATTGGCCTGATGGTGTACTTCCTGATGACCAGTCTGGGCGAACTGGCGGCGTACATGCCGGTGTCCGGCTCGTTTTCCACCTACGGCCAAAAATACGTTGAAGAAGGCTTCGGCTTCGCGCTGGGCTGGAACTACTGGTACAACTGGGCGGTGACCATCGCCGTTGACCTGGTCGCTGCGCAGCTGGTGATGAACTGGTGGTTCCCGGATACGCCGGGCTGGATCTGGAGCGCACTGTTCCTTGCCGTCATCTTCCTGCTGAACTACATCTCCGTGCGCGGCTTCGGCGAAGCTGAATACTGGTTCTCTTTAATTAAAGTGGCTACCGTCATCATCTTTATCGTTGTCGGCGTGGCGATGATCGTGGGTATTTTCAAAGGGGCCGAACCTGCCGGATGGAGTAACTGGACGATAGGCGATGCGCCGTTTGCCGGGGGCTTCTCGGCGATGATTGGCGTGGCAATGATCGTTGGCTTCTCCTTCCAGGGCACCGAGCTTATCGGTATCGCCGCCGGTGAGTCTGAAAACCCGGAGAAGAACATTCCGCGCGCGGTGCGTCAGGTGTTCTGGCGTATCCTGCTGTTCTATGTGTTCGCCATCCTGATTATCAGCCTGATCATTCCGTATACCGATCCGAGCCTGCTGCGCAACGATGTGAAAGACATCAGCGTCAGCCCGTTCACGCTGGTCTTCCAGCACGCGGGCCTGCTCTCGGCTGCAGCGGTGATGAACGCGGTGATCCTGACGGCGGTGCTGTCGGCGGGTAACTCCGGTATGTATGCGTCCACCCGTATGCTCTACACCCTGGCCTGCGACGGTAAAGCGCCGCGTATCTTTGCCAAACTGTCGCGTGGGGGCGTCCCGCGCAACGCGCTGTATGCGACCACGGTGATTGCGGGTCTGTGCTTCCTGACCTCCATGTTCGGCAACCAGACGGTGTACCTGTGGCTGCTGAATACCTCCGGCATGACGGGCTTTATCGCCTGGCTGGGGATTGCCATCAGCCACTACCGCTTCCGTCGCGGCTACGTGATGCAGGGTCATGACCTGAACAACCTGCCGTACCGCTCAGGATTCTTCCCGCTGGGGCCGATTTTTGCCTTCATTCTGTGCCTGATTATTACCCTGGGACAGAACTATGAAGCCTTCCTTGCGGATTCCATTGACTGGGGCGCGGTGACGGCCACCTACATTGGTATTCCGCTGTTCCTGATCATCTGGTTTGGCTACAAGCTGACGAAAGGAACCCGCTTCGTTCGCTACGGTGAAATGGATTTCCCGGAACGATTTAAATAATAACCGCACGTCCTCTCTTCAGCCCGCTCATTCGAGCGGGCTTTTTTGTCTCCACAGTATGAAGAACGGATATATTTATTAACAATTAAATTGATAATAGTTATCGTTTGCTTTATCGTTACGGGAAAATGAGTAGGTACCCGACCGGCCAGAGAAGCAGGCGGGCAGAAACACATTGTGAGTAATAATTATCTGATTTAGTTGTATTTACCTCATGGAGATATGGAATGTTTAGGTTGAATCCCATCGTCAGGGGAGGGCTTTGTGCATCCGCAATGTCCCTGGCACTGCCTGTCATCGCTGCGGAATCCGGCGACACAATGGTTGTAACGGCCTCCGCGACCGAGCAAAACCTGAAAGACGCACCGGCGAGCATCAGCGTCATCACCCAGGAAGATTTGCAGCGTAAACCCGTTCAGAACCTGAAAGATGTGTTACAGGATGTGCCGGGCGTACAGCTCACTGACGAAGGTGACAACCGCAAAGGGGTAAGTATTCGCGGTCTGGACAGCAGCTATACGCTGATCCTGGTTGACGGCAAGCGCGTTAACTCCCGCAACGCCGTATTCCGCCATAATGATTTTGACCTGAACTGGGTGCCGGTTGACGCCATTGAGCGTATCGAAGTGGTGCGCGGACCGATGTCTTCCCTCTACGGCTCCGACGCCCTAGGCGGCGTGGTCAACATTATTACCAAAAAAATCGGCCAGAAATGGACCGGAACCCTGAGTGCCGATTCCACTATTCAGGAACACCGCGATCGCGGTGATACCAACAACGGCCAGTTCTACACCAGCGGCCCGCTGGTCGATGGCGTGCTGGGGCTTAAGGCCTACGGCAGCGTCTCTAAGCGCGAAAAAGACGATCAGCAAAAATCCTCTTCCACCGCGACCGGTGAAACGCCGCGCATTGAGGGCTTCACCAGCCGCGATGCCAACGTTGAATTCGCCTGGACGCCGACGGAAAACCACGACTTCACCGCGGGCTATGGCTTTGACCGGCAGGATCGCGAATCCGATTCCCTCGACAAAAACCGTCTTGAGCGTCAGAACTACTCCCTCAGCCACAACGGCCGCTGGGACGTGGGCAACAGCGAGCTGAAGGTCTACGGCGAGAAGGTCGATAACAAAAACCCGGGTAACAGCAGTCCGATCACCTCCGAGAGCAACGCGGTGGATGGGAAATACATCCTCCCGCTCGGCGAAATCAACCAGATGCTGACCTTCGGCGGCGAGTGGCGCCACGACAAGCTGAAGGACCCCGTTAACCTGACGGGCGGCTCCAGCAGCACGACCTCGGCAAGCCAGTACGCGCTGTTCCTGGAAGATGAGTGGCGTATCTTTGAACCTCTGGCGCTGACAACCGGCATCCGTATGGATGACCATGAAACCTATGGCGATCACTGGAGCCCGCGCGCCTATCTGGTCTACAACGCGACCGATACCGTAACGGTGAAAGGCGGCTGGGCGACCGCGTTTAAGGCCCCGTCTCTGCTGCAGCTTAGCCCGGACTGGGTGACCGGCTCGTGCCGCGGCGCCTGTGAAATTGTGGGTAACCCGGATCTGAAACCAGAAACCAGCGAAAGCTTTGAGCTCGGACTGTACTACAGCGGGGAAGAGGGCTGGTTAGAGGGCGTCCAGGCCAGCATTACCACCTTCCAGAACGATGTGGATGACCGCATCAGCATCAGCCGTACGGCCAATGTGAATCAGGCGCAAAGCTACCCGAACTACGTCGGGCTGAATGCCGACGGCGAGCCTATTTTCCGGTATTACAACGTCAACAAGGCGCGCATCCGCGGGGTGGAAACCGAGGTGAAGTTCCCGGTTGCCGAAGACTGGAAGGTGACGCTGAACTACACCTATAACGACGGGCGTGACATCAGCAACGGCGGCAACAAACCGCTGTCCGAACTGCCGTTCCACACCGCCAACGGAACCGTTGACTGGAAGGCAACGCAGGACTGGTCCTTCTACGTGCAGGGCAACTATAAGGGCGAGAAACGCGCGCTGACCAGCGGCGAACCGACGCCGGGCGGCTACGTGATCTGGAATACCGGTGCGGCATGGCAGGTAACGAAAGCGGTTAAGCTGCGCGCGGGCGTGCAGAACCTGCTGGATAAAGATCTGAGCCGTGACGATTACAGCTACACGGAAGATGGCCGTCGCTACTTTGTGGGCGTGGATTATAAGTTCTGATGAGGCCAGGGTGAAAGCAAAACGGCAACGTAAGTTGCCGTTTTTAGTGTTTGTTCCCTCTCCCTGTGGGAGAGGGTCAGGGTGAGGGCATCAGAGCGCACACACTCGCACTTACCCGAACAAATGCTCCGCATGGAAGCGGAGATGATCCTCAATAAAGGACGCCATAAAGTAATAGCTGTGGTCGTATCCCGGCTGAATGCGCAGCGTCAGCGGCCAGTCCTTCTGGCGCGCGGCTTCGGCAAACACCGCGGGCTGTAGCTGCCCGGCGAGAAACTGATCCGCATCGCCCTGATCGATAAGCATCGGGATCGCATTCCCGGCATGGCTTGCCAGCATCAGGGCACAGCTGTCCCATTCCTGCCACGTTTGCTCATCATTTCCAAGATAGTGCGTAAACGCTTTCTGTCCCCACGGCACCTGAGAAGGGTTCACGATCGGCGCAAAAGCCGACACGCTGACGTATTTCCCTGGGTTTTTCAGCGCCATGATTAACGCGCCATGTCCGCCCATAGAGTGCCCGCTAATCGCGCAGCGGTCGCTCACCGCGAATTCAGAGTGAACCAGCGCAGGCAGCTCGTCGCGAATATAGTCATACATGCGGTAGTGGCTCGCCCACGGCTGCTCGGTGGCATTCAGATAGAAACCGGCGCCTTTACCTAAATCGTACCCGGCATCGTCGGCCACATCATCGCCGCGCGGGCTGGTGTCGGGCATAACCAGCGCAATGCCCAGCTCGGCCGCAACACGCTGCGCGCCCGCTTTGGTGGTGAAGTTTTCGTCATTACAGGTCAGGCCGGAAAGCCAGAACAGAACCGGCGGATTGTCCGTCGGCGGCAGAAAAATGCTGAACGTCATGGCACAGTTCAGAACGGTGGAGTCGTGCCGCCAGCGCTGCTGTCGACCTTCAAAACAACGGTGCTCTTCGAGCAGTTCCATGCAGGGCTCCTTTAAACGTATTGCTATTCACACAATCCATAATACAGAGTTTTCATTGACCTGTGAGTAACTTTCACTTCCCCCTTGCGGTCAGATGCTGCATCATAAATTTACTTTTCTTTAACATTTGGAGCGGTCATGGCGCTGCGTATCGCGCTCAGCGGATTTGTGGTTCTGGTGGTGGCGATGGGGATAGGGCGCTTTGCCTTTACGCCTCAGGTGCCGCTGATGATTGCCGCCGGGCAACTCACGCTTACCAGCGCGGGTCTGGTGGCGGCGATGAACTATCTGGGCTATCTGGTGGGGGCGTGGGATGCCATGCGCGCTCACCGTTTTGTGGAAACACGCCTCTGGCTGGGTATCTTTGGCGCCGTAGCGCTGACGCTGCTCTCGGCGGCTGCTGACAATGCGGTCATACACGGATTGCTGCGCTTTGTGATTGGCTGCATGAGCGGGTGGTCAATGGTGCTAATTGCCGCTTGGACCAACGAACGGCTGGGGCAACTGGGTAAACCTGGACTCAGCGCCGCCGTGTTTGCCGGGCCGGGGGCTGGTATCGCCCTCAGCGGGCTGCTTGCCGTCTACATTCAGGCGAGGTCACTCTCTGCCGGAGCGGCATGGCAAATCTACGGCGTGCTGGCGCTGGTGCTGGTTGTGCTGGTCGCGCGATACTTGCCGCGTTCAGGCCAGCTGCATCGACCGGGAACAGCGCCGGAACCGCTGGTGCTGACGACGGATTTAAAGCGCCTGGTCTGGAGCTACAGCCTGGCGGGATTTGGCTATATCCTTCCGGCAACCTTTTTATCACAGATGGCGGCGGCGCGTTTTCCCGGCAGCCTGTTCGCCCAGTTTGTCTGGCCGATTTTTGGCGCTGCGTCCGTTCTCGGCATTGCGCTGAGTATCGCGCTGCGCCACGCCTCTACCTCTAACCGCAGGCTGGCGATCGTGCTCTGGCTACAGGCCGTTGGCGTGCTCGCCGCCTGGCTGCTGCCGGGCGTTGGCGGCTTGCTTATCGGCGGATTGCTGGTGGGCGGCGGCTTCTTATGTGCCGTGCAGCTCTCTCTTTTATACGGTCGCGAGCTGGCGCCAAACCACACGCGCTATATGGCGGGACTGCTCACCACGGGTTACGCCATTGGCCAGCTGGTTGGCCCCGTTACTTCGGCGCTTTCAACCTGGCTTACCCATCAGCTGGAGCCCGCGCTGGGGCTGGCCGGCATCGCGCTGTTTGTCGGCGGGGCGTTAGTCTGGAACCGCCAGGCCGAAAGGCAGCAGCAATTGCAATAATTATCGTCGTGAATACTGGATTATGTGCGCCGCCTCACGCACAATGAGCGCACACTTTTGCCACAACGAGGGCAAAAGACGCCACACCTGCAGGAGAAAAGAATGCCATCACTCAGTAAAGAAGCTGCCCTGGTCCATGAAGCCCTGGTTGCGCGCGGTCTCGAAACGCCGCTGCGTCCACCGGTTCAGGAACTGGATAATGAAACCCGTAAGCGTCTGATTTCCGGGCATATGACCGAGATCATGCAACTGCTGAATCTCGATCTGAGCGATGACAGCCTGATGGAGACGCCGCACCGCATCGCAAAAATGTACGTCGATGAGATCTTCTCTGGCCTCGATTACGCGAACTTCCCGAAAATCACCGTCATCGAAAACAAGATGAAGGTCGATGAAATGGTAACGGTGCGCGATATCACGCTGACCAGCACCTGCGAGCATCACTTCGTGACTATCGATGGTAAGGCTACGGTGGCGTATATTCCAAAAGACACGGTGATTGGTCTCTCCAAGATCAACCGCATCGTGCAGTTCTTCTCCCAGCGTCCGCAGGTGCAGGAGCGTCTGACGCAGCAGATCCTGACCGCGCTGCAAACCCTGCTGGGCACCAATAACGTGGCGGTTTCTATCGACGCGGTTCACTACTGCGTGAAGGCCCGCGGCGTACGCGACGCGACCAGCGCGACCACCACCACCTCTCTGGGCGGCCTGTTTAAGTCGAGCCAGAACACCCGCCAGGAGTTCCTGCGCGCCGTGCGTCACCACAACTAATAAGACAGGGCAGGGACCATGGAGCGAAACGTCACGCTCGATTTTGTCCGCGGCGTCGCGATCCTCGGTATCCTGCTGTTGAACATCAGCGCCTTCGGCCTGCCGAAGGCGGCGTACCTTAATCCCGCCTGGTATGGCGATATCACCCGCAGCGATGCCTGGACGTGGGCGATCCTCGATCTCTTTGCGCAGGTAAAATTCCTCACCCTCTTTGCGCTGCTCTTTGGCGCAGGGCTTCAGCTGTTACTCAAGCGCGGCACGCGCTGGATCCAGTCGCGCTTAACGCTGCTGGTCATCCTCGGTTTTATTCACGGTTTGCTCTTCTGGGATGGCGATATTCTGCTGGCCTATGGTTTAGTCGGGCTGATCTGCTGGCGGCTTATCCGCGATGCGCCCGGCGTGAAAAGTCTGTTTAATACCGGGGTGATGCTGTACGTCATGGGGCTGGCCGTACTGCTGCTGCTGGGGATGATCTCCGGTGAGTCGACGAACCGTTCGTGGATACCCGATGCGGCCAACCTGCAGTACGAGCAGTTCTGGAAGCTGAAAGGCGGTACGGAAGCCATCAGCAATCGTGCGGATATGCTGGGCGATAATCTCCTCGCGCTGGGCGCGCAGTACGGCTGGCAGCTGGCGGGAATGATGCTGATGGGCGCGTCGCTGATGCGCACCGGCTGGCTGAAGGGCGAATTCAGCCTGCGCCACTACCGCCGCACCGGGGCAGGGCTGGTGCTGCTGGGCGTGCTGATTAATCTTCCGGCGGTGGTTGCGCAGTGGCACCTCCAGTGGGATTACCGCTGGTGCGCGTTCCTGCTGCAGGTACCGCGCGAGCTAAGCGCGCCGTTCCAGACTATCGGCTACGCGGCGCTGATCTATGGCTTCTGGCCGCAGCTGTCGCGCCTGTGGATCGTCAGCGCGGTGGCCTGCGTTGGCCGCATGGCATTAAGCAACTACATTATGCAGACGCTGATCTGCACCATGCTTTTCTATCGATTTGGCCTGTTTATGAAGTTCGACCGCCTGACGCTGCTGGCGTTTGTTGTCCCGGTCTGGATTGTTAACGTGATGTTTTCCGTTATCTGGCTGCGATTCTTCCGTCAGGGCCCGCTGGAGTGGATGTGGCGACAATTAACCGCACTTGCTTCGGGTGTATCATTGCGTAATACATCCAGATAACGATCTGGATCACAATCATTAACAAAACGGATGTAAGCGTTTTCATCTGTGTGAGCTTCTTCACGTAGTCCCCTCTCTCTCGCTGCCAGAATAGCCACCTTGCTAAACACAGGGGGTGTCTGTGAGCTGCTGCAATCCTTTGAAGGATGGTGAATATGATCACCATTCGTGACGTCGCCCGTCTGGCGGGCGTTTCCGTGGCGACCGTTTCTCGCGTGCTGAACAGCAGCGCGCTGGTTAGCCCTGAAACCCGTGAAACCGTAATGAAAGCCGTGACCCAGCTGGGATACCGGCCAAACGCCAATGCGCAGGCGCTGGCGACGCAGGTCAGCGACACCATCGGCGTGGTGGTGATGGATGTATCTGATGCCTTCTTCGGCGCGCTGGTCAAAGCCGTGGACGTCGTTGCCCAGCAGCATCATAAATACGTGCTGATCGGCAATAGCTATCACGAGGCTGAAAAAGAGCGTCACGCCATCGAGGTGCTGATTCGCCAGCGCTGTAACGCCCTGATCGTCCACTCAAAAGCACTCAGCGATGAAGAGCTTTCCGGATTTATGGAGCAGATCCCCGGCATGGTGCTTATCAACCGGATTGTGCCGGGCTATGCGCACCGCTGCGTTGGGCTGGATAACGTCAGCGGCGCGATGATGGCGACCCGGATGCTCATCAACAACGGCCATCAGCGCATCGGTTATCTTGCCTCCAGCCACCGTATTGAAGACGACGAAATGCGTCGGGAAGGGTGGCAAAACGCGCTGAAAGAGCACGGCATCGTGCCGCCTGAGAGCTGGGTGGGAACCGGTTCGCCGGATATGCAGGGGGGAGAGGCGGCAATGGTCGAGCTGCTGGGGCGCAACCTGCAGCTCTCTGCCGTATTTGCGTACAACGACAGCATGGCCGCGGGAGCGCTGACGGCGTTGAAAGACAACGGCATTGCTGTGCCGCAGCATTTATCGCTGATTGGCTTCGACGATATCCCCATTGCCCGTTACACCGACCCGCAGCTCACCACGGTGCGTTACCCGATAGCCTCCATGGCAAAACTGGCGACAGAGCTGGCGCTACAGGGGGCGGCGGGGCTGTTAGATCCTGATGCAACTCACTGTTTCATGCCGACTTTAGTGCGTCGCCATTCAGTATCGGGGCGGCAAACTGTGGTTCCGATCACTAACTGATTACACTGCGTGATGTAACCGTTTTCAATCTGTGAGTAAATTCACAGTATCTTAACAAGGCGCTGACTATGATGTCAGCGTTTTAGGGGCTGAAACGCTATGTAACGGTGATTATTCACTTTCACTATAGTCAAAGTGCCGCAAACGACGAATAAAACGCATTTCTGGAGCGTTACCGAACACGGAAGATAGAAATTTTATAAGTGAACTTCGGCGATCAGTAACGTTTTATTAACACCTGCCCGCCGACCGTTAATTCACAAGAACTACCCTGCATAAAAAAAACCGGAGATACCATGAATAAGAAGGTGTTGACTCTGTCTGCTGTAATGGCAAGCATGCTTTTTGGTGCAGCAGCGCACGCTGCGGATACCCGTATTGGCGTGACAATCTATAAATACGACGACAACTTCATGTCCGTTGTGCGTAAAGCAATCGAGAAAGACGGTAAATCAGCGCCGGACGTTCAGCTGCTGATGAATGATTCCCAGAACGATCAGTCCAAACAGAACGACCAAATCGACGTTCTGCTGGCGAAAGGCGTAAAAGCACTGGCCATCAACCTGGTTGACCCGGCTGCAGCAGGCACCGTCATTGAGAAAGCGCGTGGCCAGAACGTACCTATCGTCTTCTTCAACAAAGAACCTTCCCGTAAAGCGCTGGATAGCTATGACAAAGCGTTCTACGTAGGTACTGATTCCAAAGAATCCGGCATTATCCAGGGCGACCTGATTGCTAAGCACTGGGCGGCGAACCCGAACTGGGACCTGAACAAAGACGGTCAGATTCAGTTCGTTCTGCTGAAAGGCGAACCGGGCCACCCGGATGCCGAAGCACGTACCACCTACGTGATTAAAGAGCTGAACGACAAGGGTCTGAAAACCCAGCAGCTGGCGTTAGATACCGCAATGTGGGATACCGCTCAGGCGAAAGACAAGATGGACGCGTGGCTGTCCGGCCCGAACGCGAACAAAATCGAAGTGGTTATCGCCAACAACGATGCGATGGCAATGGGTGCAGTAGAAGCGCTGAAAGCGCACAACAAATCGTCCATTCCTGTCTTCGGCGTGGATGCCCTGCCGGAAGCCCTGGCGCTGGTGAAGTCTGGCGCAATGGCCGGTACCGTTCTGAACGATGCTAACAACCAGGCGAAAGCCACCTTCGACCTGGCGAAAAACCTGGCCGACGGTAAAGGTGCTGCTGACGGCACCAGCTGGAAAATTGAAAACAAAATCGTTCGCGTGCCATACGTGGGCGTAGACCAGTCCAACCTGGCTGAGTTTATCGGTAAATAAGATCTTTGTTTTGTCTTCACTGGGCGCAATTCGTTGCGCCCTTTTATAACGCGATATGCGAGGCCAACAAGGTATAATTATGGTCAGCACAACTACTCAGTCGTCCGGTGAATACTTGTTGGAAATGACAGGCGTCAACAAGTCTTTTCCCGGAGTTAAGGCACTCGATAATGTTAATTTAAAAGTGCGTCCTCACTCTATTCACGCCCTGATGGGGGAGAACGGTGCGGGTAAATCAACATTATTAAAATGTCTTTTTGGGATCTATCAAAAAGATTCTGGCAGCATTCTATTTCAGGGGAAAGAGATCGATTTCCATTCAGCGAAAGAAGCACTGGAAAACGGTATCTCGATGGTTCACCAGGAATTAAACCTGGTACTGCAACGTTCGGTAATGGATAATATGTGGTTGGGGCGTTATCCAACCAAAGGCGTCTTTGTCGATCAGGACAAAATGTATCGCGACACCAAAGCGATATTCGACGAGCTGGATATTGATATCGATCCGCGCGCCCGCGTGGGAACATTATCCGTATCCCAGATGCAGATGATCGAAATTGCAAAAGCGTTCTCCTATGACGCGAAAATCGTCATCATGGATGAACCGACATCCTCATTAACGGAAAAAGAGGTTAACCACCTCTTTACCATTATTCGCAAACTCAAAGACCGAGGCTGCGGTATTGTCTATATCTCGCATAAGATGGAAGAGATTTTCCAGCTGTGCGATGAAATCACCATCCTGCGCGACGGCCAGTGGATTGCCACCCAGCCGCTGGAAGGGCTGGACATGGACAAGATCATCGCCATGATGGTTGGCCGCTCCCTGAACCAGCGCTTCCCCGACCGTGAAAACAAGCCGGGCGAAGTGATTCTGGAAGTGCGCAATCTGACCTCCCTGCGTCAGCCGTCCATTCGCGACGTCTCCTTCGACCTGCACAAAGGCGAAATCCTGGGGATTGCCGGGCTGGTGGGGGCCAAACGTACCGATATCGTGGAAACCCTGTTTGGCATTCGCGAAAAATCGGGCGGTACTATTACGCTGCACGGGAAGAAAATTAATAACCACAACGCCAACGAAGCCATAAACCACGGTTTTGCGCTGGTGACGGAAGAGCGCCGCTCAACCGGTATTTATGCGTATCTGGATATTAACTTTAACTCGCTAATCTCAAATATCCGTAACTATAAGAGCAAAATCGGCCTGCTGGATAATTCCCGCATGAAGAGTGATACCCAGTGGGTTATCGACTCCATGCGCGTAAAAACGCCGGGCCACCGTACTCAGATTGGATCGCTCTCGGGCGGTAACCAGCAAAAGGTCATTATCGGCCGCTGGTTGTTAACCCAGCCGGAAATTTTAATGCTGGATGAACCAACCCGTGGGATCGACGTGGGTGCAAAATTTGAGATTTACCAGCTGATTGCCGAGCTGGCGAAAAAGAATAAAGGGATCATTATTATTTCTTCCGAAATGCCGGAATTGTTAGGGATCACAGATCGTATTCTGGTGATGAGCAATGGGCTCGTTGCCGGTATTGTTGACACCAAAACGACTACGCAAAACGAAATTTTGCGTCTTGCGTCTTTGCACCTTTAAGATCAGGGGCTCCTCATGAGTGCGTTGAATAAGAAAAGTTTTCTCACTTATCTGAAAGAAGGCGGTATTTACGTTGTTCTTTTAGTATTGCTGGCCATTATTATTTTCCAGGACCCTACGTTCTTAAGCCTGCTGAACTTGAGTAACATCCTTACCCAGTCTTCCGTGCGTATTATTATTGCGCTGGGGGTTGCGGGTCTGATTGTTACCCAGGGCACCGACCTTTCCGCTGGTCGTCAGGTGGGGCTGGCGGCGGTTATCGCGGCAACCATGCTGCAGTCGATGGAAAACGCCAACAAGGTGTTCCCGGAAATGGCAACCATGCCGATTTTCGTGGTGATCCTGATCGTCTGCGCCATCGGCGCGGTCATCGGCCTGATTAACGGCATCATCATTGCTTACCTGAACGTGACGCCATTCATCACCACGCTGGGTACGATGATCATCGTTTACGGTATCAACTCCCTGTACTACGACTTCGTGGGCGCGTCCCCCATTTCGGGCTTCGACAGCGGCTTCTCGACGTTCACGCAAGGGTTTATCGCGATGGGCAGCTTCCGCCTGTCGTATATCACCTTCTATGCGCTGATCGCCGTGGCCTTCGTCTGGGTGCTGTGGAACAAAACGCGTTTCGGTAAAAACATCTTCGCAATCGGCGGTAACCCGGAAGCGGCGAAAGTGTCCGGCGTTAACGTTGCCCTGAACCTGCTGATGATTTATGCGCTGTCCGGCGTGTTCTACGCCTTCGGCGGGATGCTGGAAGCGGGCCGTATCGGCTCAGCGACCAACAACCTCGGCTTTATGTATGAACTGGATGCGATTGCGGCCTGCGTGGTGGGCGGCGTCTCCTTCAGCGGCGGGGTGGGTACCGTGCTCGGCGTGGTAACCGGTGTGATCATCTTCACCGTGATCAACTACGGTCTGACCTACATCGGCGTGAACCCGTACTGGCAGTACATCATCAAGGGCGCCATCATCATCTTCGCGGTTGCCCTGGATTCACTGAAGTACGCGCGTAAGAAGTAATAGAAGTAAGAAAAAGCTCGTCGTAGTTTGTGCTGCGACGGGTTTTTTGTTTTAGATATATCTTACTTTTGCAAAAAGCCTATTTCGTGAAGATATAGCCACAAGGTGCAATAAAGCATCGTTGCCATCAGTCCAACTATCATCAACGTTTCCCATATCAGGACTAGGTGAAAAATTATTGGTTCGTCACGACGATAAATAGGTTCAAGCCTCCTGGCACCAAAAAAAGGGTAGTAACGAATGTGAGTGATACCTTTTTTCCAGTCTCTGAAATTTTGGAAAAGCAACAAGAAACCGACAATCTCTACGGCCACTGTAAATAATACATACTCTGTTTGCATAATCTGGCTCCTGCCATTATTTTCCTTGTTTTTTCTGCAGTTCGAGCAGCTGCTCCGGCGTCACCGCCGGATAACCCTGCGCGTCTTCCGGCACTTCATGCATCGTCGGGATTGGCACCAGCGGGCCTAAAAAACGCGGTTCGCGCTTGAAAAGATACAGGTCGGCCAGCGCGCCGAAGCGGGCGCCAAACTCGCGCACGCGCACGCTCAGCATATCTTTCGGCGACGGCACGGCGTAGCACTGTGCCTGAATGCCCATGTGCAGGGCGATAAACAGCGCGCGCTCGCAGTGGAAGCGCTGGGTGATAATGATGAAATCGTTGGTGTCGAACACTTTACGGGTGCGAACGATGGAGTCGAGCGTGCGGAATCCGGCGTAGTCGAGCACGATATCGGCCGGATCGACGCCAGCCGCAATCAGATCCTTGCGCATGGTCACCGGTTCGTTATAGCTCTGCAGCGCGTTATCGCCGCTCAGCAGCAGGTAATTCACCTTGCCGCTGTTATAGGCGTTCAGCGCGCCCTGAATGCGGTAGCGGTAATACTGATTGATGACGCCGGTGCGGTAATACTTGGCGGTACCAAGCACCACGCCAACCTGACGATAGGGCAGATCCTGGAGGTCATCAAAAATGTAGGGGGCCGTTTTCCAGCTCATCCAGCGGTCGAGGCCGAGCACGATCAACAGCAGTATGCCGATCAGGACAGACAGGCTGTAAAACACGCGCTTTAACATGCAGATGGCTCGTTCGTGGATGAAAGTTTACTCAGGCTACTGTACCCGCCTGGTTAGCGCAAGAAACGGTGAATCAACTGAGGGCTTTTTCAGCAAACGGGCGGGCATTTCTGCCCGCCGGAAGGTTCAGGCAAGCAGCACGCGGTCGATTGTGGTGCAGCCCAGCGCTTTCAGCGTCGCGGCGGTGGCGTCCCACTGGATCAGCGGTGCATCGGCAATTTCTGCCAGAATCGCGCGCTGAATGTCCGGATAATCATAGCCGTTCAGGCTCAGCAGGTTGAGTGCGCCCTGCAGCGGCGGCAGCGTCGGGTTGAACGCGGCGTTCTCCGCATAGCTGCCGGTGAAGATACGACCGTCGCGGCACTGCAGCGCAACGCCGCTCGGCGATTTGCTGTACGGCGTGTGGCTCTTGTTGGCGGCGGTGATAGCGGCCTGGCTCAGGTCATCGCCGGACAGGGCGAAACCGTGATCCTGTTCGTCCATCAGCAGCGTTTTGATCTCGAGATCTTTCGGGCCGAAGGCGTCCGGCAGATAGTCGCCCAGCGTATGCGGCGCGCGGCCCGGCAGGTTGATGCGCAGCTGCAGCCCGCTGTTCAGCTCGTTCATAAACTGGCGGCAGTGGCCGCACGGGGTGTAGTTAACGGTAATCGCGCTCAGCGCTTTTTCACCGCGCAGCCAGGCGTGGCTGATGGCGCTCTGCTCGGCGTGGACGGTTTGCTGCATGGTCGCACCGAGGAACTCCATATTTCCGCCGAAGTACCAGGTTCCGCTTACGCCGCGTGCAATGGCACCGACGTTAAAGTGGGAAAGATCTGCCCGGGCGCAGGCGGCGGCCAGCGGCAGGAGTGCGAATGCCAGCGCGTCTTCGTCCAGTCCCGTTGCCTGTTTCAGCGTCGTGACCTGCTCCGCCGTCAGCAGGGCGGGGAAATGCGCATCCGCCAGAACCGGAGCCAGGGCTGATTGCAAATTCTCTGCGAGCTGGGCGAAAGCAGTTTGAAAACGTGGATGCATGGCGTGTGCCTCATGAAGGTTAATGGATCGGTAGTGTACGGAGCCGTTAGGGCTTTATATGTGATCCACTTCTCATTATGTATGCAACTTATGAAAACAAAATGAAATTTGCGCGACGCATCGCAAATTTTAGCCCATTACCGCCAGAATTATCGGGAACACAAACGGCGCAATCAGGGAGGTGATAATTCCGCAGATCACCAGCGCCAGCGAGCTAAACGCCCCTTCCTGATAATCCACTTCGGCGCAGCGCGCGGTGCCGAGCGCGTGGGATGCCGTTCCCATTGCCAGACCGCGGGCGGCTTTGGTGCGAATTTTCATCAGATTCAGCAGGGTATGGCCAAACACCGCGCCCAGGATACCGACGAAAATCACGCACATAGCGCTGATCGCGGGAATACCGCCGATGCTGCCGCCCACGGCCATTGCAATCGGCGTAGTAACGGACTTCGGCAGGATAGAGGCCGCAATTTGCGGCGACGCGCCCATCAGCAGCGCCACCGAGGTTCCGGTGACCATCGCCACCAGGCTGCCGATAAAGCAAATGGTGATGATGGACTTCCAGCGGGCGCGGATCTGGTGCAGCTGTTCATATAAAGGAAACGCCAGCGCCACCACGGCAGGCTGCAGCAGATCGTTTAAAATTTTGCTCCCGGAAAAGTAGCGTTCGTAGGGAATGCCGGTAAGGAGCAGGAAAGGAATAATGACCACCATCGCCACCAGCAGCGGGTTGAGCAACGGCATCTTAAAACGGATAGCGAGCCTGCGTGCGGCAAAGAATACCACCAGGGTTAACGGCAGCGACCACCAGATATTAGCCATCATTTTTTTGTTTTCTCCCCGACGACTTTACGTTCGCCATGCACGATATGCGAACTCCAGCTCACCACCAGGAACACCACCAGCGTACTGACCGCGCAGGAGACGACAATCGGGCCGAACTGCGCTTTAAGCACATCGTAATACTGCATGACCCCCACGCCGATGGGCACGAACAGCAGCGCCATATAGCGGATGAGGACGAAGCAGCCGGGATTAACCCACTTCGCGGGCAGCACCTGCAGCGCCAGAAGGACGAACAGGATCAGCATGCCGATAATACTGCCCGGAATGACGATCGGCAGCAGCGACGCGATAAAGATCCCGGCGTACAGGCAGGCGTAAATCAGGACGAATGCGCGCAGATATTGCCAGACGGTGTTCAGTGATTTGCTCATGGTGAAAGTCCTTGATGAAACGTATTCATCATACAATTAAACCCGGAAATGTGCCACGGATCACATCATGAATTTTGAGCATACCAGACATTCCTGAATGGAACGCCGTGCTTTCCTCAACCATACGGAGCAGATACTATAGCGCGTCTTTTTTCACAGGTACTGCTATGCGTGTTTTACTGGCCCCAATGGAAGGCGTGCTCGACTCACTCGTGCGCGAGCTTCTGACCGAGGTGAACGACTACGATCTCTGCGTGACGGAGTTTTTGCGCGTGGTCGATATGCTGTTGCCGGTAAAATCCTTTTACAGGCTCTGCCCGGAGCTGCATAACCAGAGCCGAACCTCCTCCGGCACGCTGGTGCGCGTCCAGCTGCTGGGCCAGTACCCTGAATGGCTGGCGGAAAACGCCGCCCGCGCGGTTGAGCTGGGCTCTTACGGGGTCGATCTCAACTGCGGCTGCCCGTCGAAAATGGTGAACGGTAGCGGGGGCGGGGCGACGCTGCTGAAAGATCCTGAACTCATTTATCGCGGCGCGAAGGCGATGCGTGAGGCCGTGCCGTCGCACCTGCCGGTAACGGTCAAAGTGCGTCTGGGCTGGGACAGCGACGCGCGGCAGTTTGAAATTGCCGATGCGGTGCAGCAGGCCGGTGCCACCGAGCTGGTGGTGCACGGGCGTACCAAAGAAGATGGCTACAAAGCCGAGCGCATTAACTGGCAGGCGATCGGTGAGATCCGCAAACGGCTCACCATTCCGGTTATCGCCAACGGTGAAATCTGGGACTACGCCAGCGCGCAGGCCTGCCTGAAAGAGACGGGCTGCGATGCGGTAATGATCGGCCGCGGTGCGCTGAACGTGCCGAACCTCAGCCGGGTAGTGAAATATAATGAACCGCGTATGCCGTGGGCCGACGTGGTCACGCTGCTGCAAAAATACAGCCGTCTGGAAAAACAGGGCGATACCGGGTTATATCACGTCGCACGTATTAAGCAGTGGCTCAGTTATTTACGCAAAGAATATAGCGAGGCGCTGGAATTATTCCAGGAGATCCGCACGCTGCAAACCTCTGCGGATATTGCGCGGGTGATCCAGTCAAAATAATAAGCGTTAATTTGCTCACACTTTTTTAAAATAGAAAACGATGCAGGTTTTCAAGGTGGCACAACGGTGTTAAGGTGCCACTGTTTTAACGCAGGATTGTTACTGGCTAACAGGCAAAACCTAAGCGTTTCACAGCATTAGCCGCTGTGGAGCACTTAGGTTTTTTTTTGCCTGTCATTTACGCAGGAGATAAGTTTGGCCTAACGTTTTTCGCTCGAACTAATAAAGACAACACGACAGGAAATAGAAAAATTTCCTGCGACCGGTTACGCACTAAATACTCAGTCACAGGTTGCTAAAATGGCATATAAAAATAAACTCTACGCACTCGCGCTATTGACGATTTCCCCGCTTTCAGCGGCGCAGGACTGGAACGGAACGGTATTAGGTTTTGAAGCTCCGCCGGCCCCCATTTTTGGCGAGATGCTCGGCATTCGTCAAATCCTTAACGATAACGGTTTTACCTACAATCTCGGTTACCTGAATGAAATTGGCTGGAACGGCGGAGGCGGTTACAACCACGACTCCCACGTGGCCTATATCGATCAGTTCGCGCTGACCTTCAACCAGGATCTGGAGCGCTGGACGGGCATCCCGGATGCGCGTATCGAAGGGAATATCGTCAACCGTAACCACAATGACGATCTGACCACCAAACGCGTGCAGGACCCGCGCGTGAACTTCAACGACCTGACCCAGGAGAGCTGGGGCGGACAGTCCATTACCCGCCTGGGCTGGCTGACGTTTGCCCGCAGCTTTGACGACCGCCGCCTTACCTGGCGCATCGGGATGATGAACAAGGTGCAGACCTTCGACCAGATTATCCCCTGTGACTTTCAGCTGCTCACCCAGTGCGGCGGGAAATCGGCCAACTCGCTGACCTGGAATAACTGGAACGTTCACACCTGGGGCACCACGCTGGCGTATAAGGTCACGCCGACCGTCACCTTAAAAGGCGGCGTGATGGAGCAAAACCCGGATGCCTCCAGCCGTAACCATGCCTGGAGCTGGTCGACAAAGGGCAGTAAAGGGGTCTTACTCCCGGTCGAAATCGAAGCGCGGCCGCTGATCAACGGCCTGCCGGGGGCGTACAACCTTGGCGTGGTGTTCACCAACGCGCCGCAGGCCGATCTCTATCGTGGGAAATCCGGCGGGGCGGGGGCGAGCGATCCGGAGGGTTACGAGAAGCATAACCGCACGTGGTTCATGTACGCCGGGCTTAACCAGCAGCTCACGCAGCACGCGGACGACCCGAACCGCGGGCTGAGCACCTCGGTCAGCATGAGCCTTGCGGATCAGCGCAGCAACTATATGCACCAGGTATACGCCGCCTCGCTGCGCTATCGCGGGCTGTTTGACGCCCGCCCGGAAGACTGGATTGGCTTCGGGCTGACCTGGATCGATATGAGCAGCCAGTACGCCCGCAGCCAGCGCTATATGAACAGCCTGAGCGGCGTGTCGGACTATAACGATCCGGCGTATCGCCCGGTGCCGGGCCACTCCCTGAACGGGGAGTTTTACTATCGCTTCCGTCCGGTGTCGTGGCTGGAGCTGCAGCCGGGCATTCAGTACTGGCACCGTCCGGGCGGCGTATCGCGCACCCAGGATGCCTGGGTCACGGAGCTGAAAACCGTCGTGACCTTCTAGCAAGTACGATCTGCGTCACGTTTTTTACTCGTGACGCATTGAGGCTACGAATGAAACTGTTAGAGTGCCAGAACTGGATTGTTACTGCTTCGGCAGGCAAAACCTGATTTTCTGGCTTCTGCCGGAGGTCAGGTTTTTTTGTTTCTGGAGTTCCGATGAAAATCGCCAAAATTCTTAATAATAATGTGGTGGTTGTTCTGGATGAGCGCGGGCGTGAACAGGTGGTGATGGGCCGCGGGCTGGCCTTTCAGAAGCGCGTGAATGACGCGCTGGACGCCGCGCTGATTGAAAAGGTGTTCGCGCTGCAAAGCGACGAGCTGGTGCGTCGACTGGGAGAGCTGCTGAGCCAGATCCCGCTGGAGGTGATGACCACCTGCGACCGCATCATTGGGCTGGCGGCGCAGCGGCTGGGCAAGCTGCAGGAGAGTTTGTATATCACCCTGACCGATCACTGCTACTTTGCGATTGAGCGGCAGAAGAACGGGCTGGCGATCAGGAACGTGCTGCTGTGGGATATCAAGCGTCTCTATCCGAAGGAGTTCGAGCTGGGGCAGGAGGCGAGGGCCATTATCGCCAAACGCCTGAACGTCGAGCTGGACGAGGACGAAGCGGGGTTTATCGCGTTGCATCTGGTCACCGCGCAGCTGAACAGCGAAATGCCGGAAGTGATGCACGTGACGCGCGTCATGCAGGAGATCCTGCAGCTGGTGAAGTATCAGCTGCAGCTGGAGTACGACGAAGAGTCGCTCAGCTACCAGCGTTTCGTGACGCACCTGAAGTTTTTTGCCCAGCGGATGCTGACCCGCACCGTGGTGGAAGATGACGATGTCTCGCTGCATACGGCGGTAAAAGACAACTACGCGAAGGCGTGGAAGTGCGCCGAGAAAATCGCGCAGCACCTGAACAAAAGCTACCAGCGCGAGCTGACAACCGAAGAAATTATGTTCCTCGCCATTCATATTGAACGGGTGAGAAAAGAGGGGCGTTAAGCCTCAAATCTGGATTGTTACTGCATAACGCAGGCAAAACCTGAGCGCGGCCTTCGCAAGAAGGACGCCCTCGGGTTTTTTTATTTTTAGACTCAGTCAACAGGTGCCTGCGGGCATCGGATGTAAGGAAATCGAGATGGAATACCAGGCGTTAGCGAAGGATATTCTCGGCCACGTTGGCGGAAAAGAGAACATTGTTAGCCTCGTGCACTGCGCGACCCGGCTTCGCTTTAAACTGAAAGATAACCAGAAAGCGGACGCCGAAGGGCTGAAGAAAAACCCGGGCGTGATTATGGTGGTCGAGAGCGGCGGCCAGTTCCAGGTGGTAATTGGCAACCACGTTCACGACGTCTGGCAGGCCGTGCGCAGCGAAGCCGGGCTTACCGACGACGCGCCGGCTGTTGAAGACAAAGGGGAAAAGGGAAACCTGCTGGGCCGCCTGATCGACATCGTGTCAGGGATTTTCACTCCGTTTATCGGCATTTTGGCGGCCTCCGGGATCCTGAAAGGCCTGCTGGCGCTGGCGGTGGTCTGCGGCTGGCTCACCCCTGAAAGCGGCACCTATAAAATCTGGTTCGCCGCCAGCGACGCGCTGTTCTTCTTCTTTCCGCTGGTGCTGGGCTATACCGCCGGGAAAAAATTTGGCGGCAACCCGTTTATTACCATGGTGATCGGCGGGGCGCTCACCCACCCGATGATGATTGCCGCCTTTAACGCCAGCCAGCAGCCGGGGGCGGTTTCCGAGGCGTTTCTCGGCATACCGGTGACCTGGTTCAACTACAGCTCCTCGGTGATCCCGATCATTCTCGCCGCGTGGGTAAGCTGCTGGCTGGAAAAGCAGAGCACCAGGCTGCTGCCGTCCTCAATGAAAAACTTCTTCGCGCCGCTGATCTGCTTAGGCGTGACCGTGCCGCTGACCTTCCTGGTGATTGGCCCGCTGGCAACCTGGCTCAGCCAGCTGCTGGCCAACGGCTACCAGTGGATTTACGTCCTGGCGCCGTGGCTGGCGGGGGCGGCGATGGGCGCGCTGTGGCAGGTGTGCGTGATCTTCGGCCTGCACTGGGGGCTGGTGCCGCTGATGATCAACAATCTGGCGGTGCTGGGCCATGACTCCATGCTGCCGATGCTGCTCCCGGCGGTGTTTGGCCAGGTCGGCGCGGCGCTGGGGATCTTCCTGCGCTCCCGCGACGCGCGTCAGAAAATGCTGGCCGGCTCGTCAGTGACGGCGGGGATTTTCGGCATCACCGAACCGGCGGTCTACGGCGTTAACCTGCCGCTGCGCCGTCCGTTTATCTTTGGCTGCGTGGCGGGCGCCGTCGGCGGCGCGATTGTCGGCTTCAGCGATACCCACGTCTACTCCTTCGGCTTTGCCAATATCTTTACCATCGCCCAGATGATCCCGCCGGGCGGCGTGGACGCCACGCTGTGGGGCGGCATTATCGGCACCGTGGTGGCGCTGGTGCTGAGCTGCGGACTGACGCTGGTGGCGGGGATGCCGGGGCAGGCCGAGCCGGAAGCGGTGACGACCGTGGGCGAAAATGACGTGCTCTCCCCGATGACCGGCACCGTGCTGGCGCTTGACCAGGTGCCGGACACCACCTTCGCCAGCGGCCTGCTCGGCAACGGCGTGGCGATTATTCCCTCCGATAACAGGGTGATTGCGCCGTTTGCCGGTGAGGTTGCCTCTCTGTTCCAGACCAAACACGCCATCGGCCTGCTCAGCAACAGCGGAATTGAAGTGTTAATTCATGTGGGAATTGACACCGTGAAGCTGGACGGCAGGCCGTTTACCGCCCATGTCAACGTGGGCGACAGGGTGCAGCCGGGCGATCTGCTGCTGGAGTTTGACCGTCAGGCGATTATCGATGCCGGATACGACCTGGCGACCCCGATTATTATCAGTAACAGCGACGAGTATCGCGAGGTAGCGACCGTGGCGGGAACGTCCGTGACCGCCGGTGCACCGCTGCTCAGCGTAAGCCATCAATAACAGGAGAACGTGATGAAAACTTTCCCGGATGATTTTTTATGGGGCGGCGCGGTTGCCGCGAACCAGGTAGAAGGCGCGTATCTGGAGGATGGCAAAGGGCTGTCCACGTCTGACGTTCAGCCGCAGGGGGTCTTTGGCCCGGTGGTGGAGCGCGTGGCGGGGGACAGCGGCATCAAGGATGTGGCCATCGACTTCTATCATCGCTACCCGGAGGACATTAAGCTCTTCGCCGAGATGGGCTTTAGCTGCCTGCGCGTCTCCATTGCCTGGACGCGCATCTTCCCGAACGGCGACGAGCAGGCGCCAAACGAGGCGGGCCTGGCGTATTACGATAAGCTGTTTGACGAGCTGGCCGCGCATAACATCACCCCGCTGGTGACGCTGTCGCATTACGAAATGCCGTGGGGGCTGGTGAAGCAGTACGGCGGCTGGGGCAGCCGTCAGACTATTACCTTCTTTGAGCGCTACGCCCGCACCGTGTTTGCGCGCTACCGGGAGAAGGTGAAGCTGTGGCTGACCTTTAACGAAATCAACATGTCGCTGCACGCCCCGATGACCGGCGTCGGCCTGCCGGAAACCAGCAGCAAGGGCGAGGTGTATCAGGCTATTCACCACCAGCTGGTGGCCAGCGCGCTGGCGGTAAAAGCCTGCCACGAGATTATCCCGGACGCCAGAATCGGTAACATGCTGCTGGGCGGCCTGATGTACCCGCTGACCTGTAAGCCAGAAGACGTGCTGGAGGCCCTGCAGGAGAACCGCGCCTGGCAGTTCTTTGGCGACGTGCAGTGCCGTGGAGCCTATCCGGGCTATATGCTGCGCTTCTTCCGCGATAACGGAATTCAGGTTGATATCACCGACGCCGACCGCGAGGCGCTAAAATCCACCGTCGATTTTATCTCGTTCAGCTACTACATGACCGGCTGCGTGACCACCGATGAAGAACTGAACCATCAGGCGCGGGGCAACATCCTGAGCATGGTGCCTAACCCGCATCTGGCAAGCTCCGAGTGGGGCTGGCAGATTGACCCGGTGGGCCTGCGTACCCTGCTGAACGTGCTCTGGGATCGCTATCAGAAGCCGCTGTTTATCGTCGAAAACGGCCTGGGCGCGAAGGATAAACCGGACGCGGACGGCGTGGTGCAGGATGATTACCGCATCAGCTACCTTAACGACCACCTGGTGCAGGTGCGCGAGGCGATTGACGACGGCGTGGAGGTGATGGGCTACACCAGCTGGGGGCCGATCGACCTGGTCAGCGCCTCCAAAGCGGAGCTGTCCAAGCGCTACGGCTTTATTTATGTAGACCGTGACGACAGCGGAAAAGGCACGCTAGCACGCAGCCGCAAGAAAAGCTTCCACTGGTATAAAGAGGTGATTGCCACGAAGGGGGCGTCGCTGAAGGCCTGATAAGGAACGGTGCCCGGCGCGGAGCCGGGCAAATAAATCAGAAAATCATCTTGAATACGCCGGTCACCACCAACAGCCCTATCAGAAATATAATCAAAATAACCCACAGTAATATTTTCATTCCCTTCTCCTGCTCATGTATGTCCTGAATAAGTGTAGCAGCGTATTTATAATTGACATGAATGCATTGAATTTATTCATTATCTTTGGGAATAATTTTCCGGGTATGAAAATGTATGACAATTTGCGGATTGCCACGCGTTACTAAAAAAAGGAACGGCTTCGGGCGTAACGTGCGCCTTTATTTTTTTGAGTTTATGGCGTCATGAAACGTTCTTTTATTATATCTCTGAGTGCTCCCCTCGTTTTTATTCTGGCGGCCTGTGCGCCTGAACATGCCACGGTATCTCCCATTACGGCGCAAACCACGGCGGCAGCGGTGAATACGCAGCTTCGCCATACCGACTGGCCGAAAAATGAGTGGTGGAAAGACTACAACGATCCCGCGCTTAATTCGCTGATTGCTAAGGCGCTGAACGATGCGCCGGATATGCAAATCGCCCGCCAGCGCATCACGCTCGCCGAAGCGCAGGCAAGAGCGACGATGGCGGCCGACGGCCCGCAGGTTGATTTTTCAGCCGATGCGGAGCGGCAGAAAATGTCGGCTGAAGGTCTGATGGGGCCCTTTGCGATTACCGATCCGGCAGCGGGCACCACCGGGCCGTGGTACACCAACGGTACATTCGGCCTGACCGCGGGCTGGGATCTCGATCTGTGGGGCAAAAATCGCGCGCAGGTTGAAGCCCGAATCGGCAAGGTTAACGCGCAAAACGCCGAGATGGAGCAAACCCGCCAGCTGCTGGCCAGCAGCGTCGCGCGACTCTACTGGGAATGGCAGACCCAGGCTGCCGTGGGGGACGTGCTCGCCCAGATTAAGCACGAGCAGGACAACATTATTGGCGCCGATCGCGAGCTGTATCAGCACGGGATCACCTCCTCCGTAGAAGGCGTCGAAACGGATATCAACGCCAGCAAAACGGAAGAGCAGCTGGCTGAGGTCAGAGGCAAAATGAAGGCCGTTGAGGCCCGCCTGGAAGCCTTGACCAACAGCGCTTCCATGACGCTTACGCGCCACGCGTTACCGACTGCGGAAGCGGCACTACCGGCCACGCTGGGCTACGAACTGCTGGCCCGCCGCCCCGATCTGCAGGAGGCGCACTGGTATATTGAAGCGTCCATGAGCGAGGTGGAGGCCGCCAAAGCGGCGTTCTACCCGGATGTGAACCTGATGGCGTTCCTGCAGCAGGATGCCCTGCACCTGAGCGATCTGTTCCGATCCTCCGCGCAGCAAATGGGCGTCACCGCCGGGCTGACGCTGCCGATTTTTGACAGCGGCAGGCTCAACGCGAACCTGGATATCGCCCAGGCGCAAAGCAATCTTTCGGTGGCGAATTACAACAAGGCGGTGGTGGATGCCGTCAACCAGGTGGCGCGCACGGCCAGCGAAGTGGAAACCTTAACCGCTAAAAATCAGCAGCAGCGGCAGGTCGAAAAGGATGCCGCGCGCGTGGTTGCGCTGGCGCAGGCGCGCTATAGCGCCGGGATTATTGCCGGTTCCCGCGTGAGTGAGGCTAAAATTCCCGCGCTCAGGGAACGCATCGCCGCCCTGACGCTGAAAGGGCAGTACGTTGACGCCACGCTGCAGCTCACGTCCGCGCTGGGCGGCGGCTATCATCATGGCTAAAAACGGTCATTATCTATACTTACCTCTTTGCCCATGTGCAGGAGGTAAGTATGAACCGAGTCGCGATTGTGACCGCATCGGATTCCGGGATCGGTAAAACCACGGCGCTGATGCTGGCCGAGCGCGGGTTTGATATCGGCGTAACCTGGCATTCTGATGAGAAAGGCGCGCTGGAGACCTGCCGCGAGGTTGAAGCGCGAGGGCAGCGCGCGGAGGCTATTCAGCTTGATTTAAGCTCGCTGCCAGACGGCGCGAAGGCTATCGAAACGCTGATCGCGCGCTTTGGCAGGCTGGACGTGTTGGTCAATAATGCGGGGGCGATGACCAAAGCGTCGTTTCTCGATATGCCGTTTGACGAATGGCGGAGCATTTTTACCGTTGACGTTGACGGGGCCTTTCTCTGTTCACAAATTGCCGCCCGCCAGATGGTGCAGCAGGGGGAAGGGGGCCGGATCGTGAACATCACCTCGGTACATGAACACACGCCCCTCCCGGACGCCAGCGCCTACACGGCGGCGAAGCATGCGCTCGGTGGGCTAACGAAGTCGATGGCGCTGGAGCTGGTGAAGCACAAAATCCTGGTGAACGCCGTTGCGCCTGGGGCCATTGCCACGCCCATGAACGATATGGACGACAGCGAGGTGAAAGAAGGCTCAATGCCGTCAATCCCGCTGGCGAGGCCGGGCCACACCAAAGAGATTGCCAGCCTGGTGGCCTGGCTGTGCGACAGCGACGCCAGCTACACCACCGGGCAATCCTTTATCGTCGACGGGGGATTTATGCTGGCGAACCCGCAGTTTAAGCCGGAGGGATAAGTGTTTTACCCCTCACCCCGGCCCTCTCCCCAAAGGGGCGAGGGTGTATAAAGTCCCCTCTCCCCTTTGGGGAGAGGGTTAGGGTGAGGGGGCATCAGGCCGCACTCACTCCTCATCCCGCCTCTTCTCCCGATGCCGCATCCACAGCCGCACGCCAATCACCGCCACGACCACCAGAATCAGCCACGCCCAGTGCTTAATATGCTGATCGAGATTATGCAGCCACGGACCAATCACCTCGCCGCCCACGTAGCCGAGGGTCGTAAAGATCAGCGCCCAGGCGATCGCGCCCAGAATATTCAGCGGCAGGAAGATTTTAGGCGGCAAACGGCTGGCGCCGATCAGAATCGGCCCGATGATGCGAAAGCCGTACATAAAGCGGGTGCCTATGACGAACAGATAGGGATGGTGCTGAATTAGCCGCTGCGCGCGCTTAATTTTCTTCTGGTGCTTTGCGAAACGCTTGAGCAGCGTTGGCCCAAAGCGCAGCCCGAGAAAGTAGAGCAGCTGATCGCCAATCATGCCGCCCAGCGCGACGGCGGCCACCACCAGCGGGAATTTCAGCAGCCCCTGATGCGCCGCGACGCCCCCCAGCAGGGTGATCGTTTCGCCCTCAGCCACGCTGCCAACCACCAGCGCGGCGTATCCATATTGTTCAATAAGTCCGTTGATATCCATTACGTCTCTGTTTTCTCCCTGTGCAAGCCTCCGTTAATCATATACCCCATGAATCAACCGCGCGGCAATCAACGGAAATTTCCCACTGTATAGAAAATAATCTACAGCCTGCATTATACTTAGGGTATCGCTGACGGGCCGACAACAAGGGGGCGCTATGAACCATGTCTGGGGACTCTTCTCCCATCCCGATCGTGAAATGCACGTAATCAGAAGCGAGAACGAAACGGTCGCGCATCACTACACGCACCATGTGCTGCTCATGGCAGCGGTGCCGGTGATCTGCGCATTCATCGGTACAACACAAATCGGCTGGAACTTCGGTGATGGTAACGTGGTTCAGCTCTCCTGGTTTACGGGTTTATACCTTGCCATTCTGTTTTACGGCGTCATGCTCGCCGGGGTGGCGGTGATGGGACGGGTTATCTACTGGATGGCGCGTAACTATCCGCAGCGCCCGTCGCTCGCCCACTGTATGATTTTCGCCGGATATGTCGCGACCCCGCTGTTTTTAAGCGGTATTGTCGCGCTCTATCCACTGGTCTGGCTGTGCGCGCTGATCGGTACGGTTGCGCTCTTTTACACCGGATATCTGCTGTATCTGGGCGTGCCCACCTTCCTGAATATCAATAAAGAAGAGGGCCTGAGCTTCTCCAGCTCAACGCTCGCCATCGGCGTGCTGGTCCTGGAGGCGCTACTGGCGCTGACGGTTATTCTTTGGGGTTATGGATACCGTCTGTTCTAAGCTCACTGCATTGCTGGCGTAAATGCCAGCAATGCAGCATCTGTTCACGATTCTCCGCTGGCGACAACGTACGGTGCCCGCTATGATGCCGAAGCCAGCCTGCGTTTATCCGTCGATGCAGGCGGTGTACGTATTACGTGCGTGAATAATTATCAGAAGTCTCACCATGCTGAAATTCCGAGTTTCAATACTTAGCCTTGCGCTTATCCTGGGGGCATCCGCTGCCGCACCCGTGATGGCCAAAACGCCCGCCGTGACCACCGCCGCTGCGCAGCCGCAGATTGCGTCCGGCAGCGCGATGATTGTCGATCTGAATACCAACAAGGTGATCTACGCCAGCCATCCCGATCTGGTGCGTCCGATCGCCTCGATAACCAAATTAATGACCGCGATGGTGGTGCTTGATGCACGTCTGCCGCTGGATGAAAAGCTGAAGGTCGATATCAGCCACACGCCGGAGATGAAGGGGATCTACTCTCGCGTGCGCCTGAACAGCGAAATCAGCCGTAAGAATATGCTGCTGCTGGCGCTGATGTCCTCCGAGAACCGCGCGGCGGCGAGCCTGGCGCACCATTATCCGGGCGGCTATGATGCCTTTATTCGGGCGATGAACGCCAAAGCCAAATCGCTGGGGATGACCAACACGCATTACGTCGAGCCGACGGGGCTGTCGATTCATAACGTCTCAACGGCGCGCGACCTGACAAAGATGCTGATTGCCAGCAAGCAGTACCCGCTGATTGGTCAGCTGAGCACCACGCGTGAGGACATGGCGACCTTCTCAAATCCGCCGTACACGCTGCCGTTCCGCAATACCAACCATCTGGTGTATCGCGAGAACTGGAATATTCAGTTAACCAAAACCGGTTTTACCAACGCGGCGGGGCACTGCCTGGTGATGCGCACCGTGTTCAACGGTAAGCCGGTGGCGCTGGTGGTGATGGATGCCTTCGGCAAATACACCCACTTTGCGGATGCGAGCCGCCTGCGTACGTGGATTGAGACCGGGAAGGTGCAGCCCGTTCCGGCCGCCGCGTTGACGTATAAAAAGCAGAAAGCGGAACAGATGGCGACGGCGCAGAACGATTAGGTAAATGCAAAACGGTAACCCAGGTTACCGTTTTTTATGTTTTCTCCCTCTCCCGTGGGAGAGGGGCGGGGTGAGGGCACCAGACCGCATCGCGTTTTACTCCGGCAGCGTCCAGTCACCGTCGTTGAGCGGGCGCTGCATTATCAACGTATCCCGCCAGTCGCCTTTTTTGTACCCGACGCTTCGCAGCTGACCCACGACTTCAAAACCGTGCTTCTTGTGCAGGCGCAGCGAACCCGAGTTATTGTTACCGTCACCGACCACCGCAATCATCTGCCGCCACGGGCCCTGCTCGCAGCGTGCGATCAGCGCGCTCAGCAGCGTTGAGCCAAACCCGCGGCCCGTAGTGCTGGCATCCACGTAGATAGATTCTTCCAGCGTATAGCGATAAGCCTGTCGAGGACGATACGGCGTGGCATAGCAGTAGCCAACAACGATGCCGCGATACAGCGCCACCAGCCACGGCATGCCGCCGTCGGTCACGCTTTTTATGCGCTTGCGCATCTCGTCAACGGTGGGGGGCACTTCTTCGAAAGAGGCGCGTCCGTGAAGCACATGCCACGCGTAGATGGCCGAGATAGCATGCGCATCGTCGGGAAGCGCATCGCGCACTTCCACTTCGGTTTCGGATAAAACATCAATAGCCGACATGATGTGCCTGCTCCTCGTCATGGAAAGTCAGAGAAACGTTTCTCTGGCAACAGGCACTTAATCTAGTACGTTTGAGGCGTGCTTAACAATCTCTTAAATTTGGCTGTAGGAATTAATCAGCAGCTTGCGTATTGTGCTGCTCCGATTCCTCGCTCTCTTTCCAGTATTTCTTCCGCGTGGTCTTGCCAATGCCGGGATTCATACTGTTTGTAGGGTCATTCTCGCGATAAAACGCCTTAAGCGTTTCGGGCGCTTTATACAGATGTCCCACGTTATGTTCCGCAGGGTACTGCGCGCCGCGCTCGCTGAGCAGGGCCAGCATCTGCTCTTTCAGCGCGTGGGCATCAACGCCTTTCTTAACGATGTAATCCTGGTGGAAGACGTAACACATAAAGTGGCCGTAATAGAGCTTGTGCACCAGCTTGCTGTCGATCTCAGGCGGCAGGTGTTCAAACCACTCGGTGTCGTTACGGCGCAGGGCAATATCCAGCGCCAGAATATCTTCCACCTCTTCAGAATGAACGGCCTGATAGCGAATGGCCGCGCCCGCCGCGGCGAAACGGTGCAGGAAGGCTTTGCTGCCCTCTTCAGGCGTACAGGCAAAGAAATCACCCTCAGCCGTCCTGAAGTACTCGGTCAGCCAGGCCTGCGCTTCGGCAATGCCGTCACCGGCCATTTTCAGCAGCAGGTGGTGTTCGTACCTATCGCGCCAGGTTTTCATCCGCTCCGGTAAGTGCGCCGGAAAAACGTTGCCCAGCTTCTGCATGAAGCGGTCGGTGAAGTGCGGCTTGAACAGCGACACCTTATCGAGCATCGCATCCGTGCGCCCCTTCATGGTGAAGAAGAACGGCATTTTATCGGTGCCGAGCTTGTCGATCATCAGGAAGGTGTCTTTCCCGTAGCGCTCGGCGATGTCGTAAATATCCCGGTGCATGTACTCGCCCGCCACCGGCAGGTGGGTAAATTCCCCCAGAATATGACGGCGGATTTCGGTTAGCACCTCCGGCTGGTTGGTGCCGATGTAAAACACCTGCTGCTTTTTCTCCGCCGGGAAGGTATCCAGACGCACCGCGAAGACGGCCAGCTTGCCCGCGCAGCCGGAGGATTCAAACAGGCGATCCGGGTCGGCGTTATAGCGCGCCGGGGTATCCGCGTCGATATCGCGCACGCGGGTCACGTAGTCGTGGTCATGCGCGTGGCGGCCATCGTGCTGAACGTCTTCATCCTTCACGCGATCGTCGTCGAGCTTGCTGAGGATCTGCTCCGGCGTCACGCCGAGATCGATACCCAGATGGTTCACCAGCGTCAGCTTGCCGTTTTCATCGATACGCGCAAACAGCGACATCTCGGTGTAGGCCGGGCCGCGCTGCACCAGCGAGCCGCCGGAGTTATTGCAAATCCCGCCAACCACCGAGGCGCCAATGCACGACGAGCCGATCACCGAATGCGGTTCGCGTCCCAGCGGCTTAAGCGCTTTTTCGAGCGTGTAGAGCGTGGTGCCCGGGAAGGCCAGCACCTGTTCGCCTTTGTCCAGCAGGTGAAGCTTGTCGAGGCGCAGGGTGCTGATAATCACGATGTCGCGATCGTAGTCATTACCGTTCGGCGTGGAGCCTTCGGTCAGGCCGGTATTGGCGGCCTGCATTAAAATAATCTTATCGGCGGCGACGCAGGCGCTCAGCACGCGCCACAGCTCCAGCAGCGTGCCGGGGAAGACCACCGCCAGCGCATCGCCCTGGCCGGAACGGAAGCCCTTGCGGTAGCGCGCCGTTTTGGCCGGGTCGGTAAGCAGGTGAGAGTGACCAACCAGGCGCGACAGTTCGTTAATAAAAGTATTGTTATCGTCAGTTCGAACAGAAGACATCTTCCACTCCTTGTGGTGGGGCAAATTTCTCGCTGTAAAGCATAGCGCGATTAACCGTTAAGCGGTCGAGTATTCACGAGAAAAATCAGAGAATAACCCTGCAACGTTCAGAGGGTTTGTGGCACACTGCGCTTTTCGCACGGTATGGCCGGGTGCTTCCCGCGGTTATTGATGAGAGAGTAAAAACGACATGAAATGGCTATGTTCTGTAGGTGTCGCCGTCAGCCTGGCACTGCAGCCTGCGCTGGCAGAAGAATTGTTTGGAAATCATCCGCTCACGCCTGAAGCCCGCGACGCGTTCGTCACGGATTTGCTCAAGAAGATGACGGTCGATGAGAAAATCGGCCAGCTGCGTCTAATCAGCGTCGGCCCGGACAACCCGAAAGAGGCCATCCGTGAGATGATCAAAGAGAGCCAGGTGGGGGCGATTTTTAACACCGTCACCCGCCAGGATATCCGCAAAATGCAGGATCAGGCGATGGAGCTCAGCCGCCTGAAAATTCCGCTGTTCTTCGCTTACGACGTGCTGCACGGCCAGCGCACCGTTTTCCCGATTAGCCTCGGCTTAGCGTCCTCCTTTAACCTCGACGCGGTGAAAACCGTTGGGCGCGTGTCCGCCTATGAAGCGGCAGATGACGGCCTGAATATGACCTGGGCGCCGATGGTGGACGTCTCCCGCGATCCGCGCTGGGGCCGCGCGTCGGAAGGCTTTGGTGAAGATACCTATTTAACGGCCACAATGGGTAAAACCATGGTGGAAGCGATGCAGGGCAAAAGCCCGGCGGATCGCTACTCGGTGATGACCAGCGTCAAGCACTTCGCCGCGTATGGCGCGGTTGAAGGCGGTAAAGAGTACAACACCGTGGACATGAGCCCGCAGCGCCTGTTCAACGACTACATGCCGCCGTACAAGGCGGGGCTGGACGCGGGCAGCGGCGCGGTGATGGTGGCGCTTAACTCGCTGAACGGCACGCCGGCTACCTCCGATTCCTGGCTGCTGAAAGACGTGCTGCGCGACCAGTGGGGCTTTAAGGGCATCACCGTTTCCGATCACGGCGCGATTAAAGAGCTGATCAAGCACGGTACGGCGTCCGATCCGGAAGACGCGGTGCGCGTGGCGCTCAAGTCCGGCATCAACATGAGCATGAGCGACGAGTACTACAGCAAGTACCTGCCGGGGCTGGTGAAGAACGGCAAGGTGACGATGGCGGAGCTGGACGATGCCGCGCGCCACGTGCTGAACGTGAAATACGACATGGGGCTGTTTAACGATCCGTACAGCCATCTGGGCCCGAAAGATTCTGACCCGGCTGACACCAATGCCGAAAGCCGTCTGCACCGCAAAGAGGCGCGTGAAGTGGCGCGCGAAAGCCTGGTGCTGCTGAAAAACCGCCTCGACACGCTGCCGCTGAAAAAATCCGGCACCATCGCCGTGGTGGGGCCGCTGGCCGACAGCAAGCGCGACGTGATGGGAAGCTGGTCAGCCGCGGGCGTGGCCGATCAGTCCGTCACCGTGCTGACCGGGATTAAGAGCGCCGTGGGTGAGAATGCAAAAGTGGTGTACGCCAAAGGGGCGAACGTCACCGACGACAAAGACATCGTTACCTTCCTCAACCAGTACGAGGAAGCGGTGAAGGTCGATCCGCGCACGCCGAAAGAGATGATCGACGAAGCGGTGAACGCGGCGAAGCAGTCCGACGTGGTTGTCGCGGTCGTGGGCGAAGCGCAGGGTATGGCGCACGAAGCCTCCAGCCGCACCGACATCACCATCCCGCAGAGCCAGCGCGATCTGATCGCCGCCCTCAAGGCGACGGGCAAGCCGCTGGTGCTGGTGCTGATGAACGGTCGCCCGCTGGCGCTGGTGAAGGAAGATCAGCAGGCTGACGCCATTCTGGAAACCTGGTTCGCCGGTACCGAAGGCGGTAACGCCATTGCCGACGTGCTCTTTGGCGACTACAACCCGTCGGGCAAGCTGCCGATGTCCTTCCCGCGCTCCGTCGGGCAGATCCCGGTCTACTACAGCCACCTGAACACCGGTCGCCCGTACAACGCCGACAAGCCGAACAAGTACACGTCCCGCTACTTCGACGAAGCCAACGGCCCGCTGTATCCGTTTGGTTACGGTCTCAGCTACACCACCTTTAAGGTTTCAGACGTGAAGATGTCGGCGCCAACGATGAAGCGTGACGGCAAGGTCACCGCCAGCGTGGACGTGACCAATACCGGCAAGCGCGACGGTGCGACGGTGATTCAGATGTACATTCAGGACGTCACCGCCTCCATGAGCCGCCCGGTGAAGCAGCTGCGCGGTTTCGATAAGGTCAGCCTCAAGCCCGGCGAAACCAAAACCGTCAGCTTCCCGATCGACGTCGACGCGCTGAAGTTCTGGAACCAGCAGATGAAATATGATGCGGAACCGGGCAAGTTTAACGTCTTCATCGGCGTGGACTCCGCCCGCGTAAATCAAGGCGAGTTCGAACTGCAGTAACCTTTCCCTCCTTTGCATCCCCCGTTCTGCGGGGGATGCGTCTTACCTTATGCTAAAAAGGCATTTTGACGGTTAATTCGGCCGTTTTAAGCTACGCTTTTCTCTCAAGCCTCTGAAAAAGGCGATAAAAAAATGAGGACAGTGGAATGACGATTCAAAAGGGGTTGGTGGTCTCTGCGGCGTTACTGGCGGCGCTAAGCCTGCCGCTACAGGCTGCGGAGCCGGTAAAGGTGGGTTCGAAGATTGATACCGAGGGGGCGCTGCTCGGCAATATTATCCTGCAGGTGCTGGACAGCCACGGCGTGAAAACCGTCAATAAAGTCCAGCTCGGCACCACGCCCGTCGTGCGCGGCGCGATCACCTCCGGCGAGCTGGATATTTATCCGGAATACACCGGCAACGGCGCGTTCTTCTTCAAACAAGAAAACGATCCGGCATGGAAAAACGCCAAAGCGGGCTATGAGAAGGTCAAAAAGCTGGATGCGGAGCAGAACAAGCTGGTCTGGCTGACGCCGGCCCCGGCCAACAACACCTGGACCATCGCGGTACGCAAAGATATTGCGGAGAAGGGAAAATTGACCTCGCTTGCGGATCTCAGCCGCTATCTGAAAGAGAAGGGCGACTTTAAGCTCGCTGCGTCCGCGGAGTTTATCGAGCGTCCTGACGCGCTCCCGGCGTTCGAAAAAGCGTACGACTTCAAGCTCGACCAGGCGCAGCTGCTTTCGCTGGCGGGCGGGGACACTGCGGTGACCATCAAGGCGGCGGCGCAGCAAACCTCTGGCGTTAACGCGGCCATGGCCTACGGTACCGACGGCCCGGTGGCGGCGCTCGGTCTGCAAACCCTGACCGACCCGAAAGGCGTCCAGCCGATTTACGCCCCGACCCCGGTGGTGCGCGAAGCGGTGCTGAAAGCCTACCCGGAGATTGCCGACTGGCTTAAACCGGTCTTCGAAAAGCTGGATGAAAAAACGCTGCAGCAGCTGAACGCCAGCATTGCCGTTGAGGGGCTGGACGCCAAAAAAGTGGCCGCCGATTTCCTGAAGCAGCAAGGGCTTGTGAAGTAACGGGACAGGGCTGTGCCAATAAAATGTCATAACCGCGTGCTGCTGCTGTTGGCCTGCATCGCCATCGCAGCGGTCGCGCTACCTTTCGTGAACGTCGCGCCCAACCGCCTTATGTCGGGGGAGGGGCGCGCTGTCTGGCAGATCTGGCCGTATACGCCCGTGCTGTTGGCTGCCGCGCTCGGCGTGCCTGTTGCGCTGTCGTTCTGGCCTGCGCGCAGGGCGCAGTGGCTGACGCTTATCCTCTGTGAAGCGTTGTTCATCGTGCTGGTCTGGAGCGCGGGGCTGGCGGCGGCCCAGATGGTGTCCGTTGAAAGCCCCCTCGCGCGGACCTCCGTTGGCAGCGGGCTTTGGCTGTGGCTGGCGCTGTGTCTGCTGGCCTGCAGCGATATTATTCGCCGACTTGTGCCAAAGCCCGTCTGGCGCTGGCTGCTGAATGCGCAAATCTGGATTATTCCCCTGTGGCTGCTCTTTAGCGGTGAACTGAATCAACTTTCGTTGTTGAAAGAGTACGCCAACCGTCAGGAGGTGTTTAACGACGCGCTGGCGCAGCATTTGACGATCCTGCTCGGCACGCTTTTCCCGGCGCTGCTGGTCGGCGTGCCGCTGGGCATGTGGTGCTACCGCCATCCCGCGCGTCAGGGCAGTATTTTTGCCGTGCTCAACGTGATCCAGACGGTGCCTTCCGTTGCCCTGTTTGGCCTGCTGATTGCGCCGCTGGCCGGTCTGGTGAAGTCATTTCCCGCGCTGGGGGTGATAGGGATCGCCGGGACCGGGCTCACGCCCGCGCTCATCGCACTGATGCTGTACGCGCTATTGCCGCTGGTGCGCGGCGTAGTGGCGGGCTTAAGCCAGGTTTCGCCCGATGTGCTTGAAAGCGCCCATGCGATGGGGATGAGCGCCCGACAGTGCTTCTGGAAAATACAGCTGCCGCTTGCGCTACCGCTGCTGGTGCGCAGCCTGCGCGTGGTGACGGTGCAAACCGTGGGCATGGCGGTAATTGCGGCGCTCATCGGCGCGGGCGGCTTCGGTGCGCTGGTGTTCCAGGGGCTGCTGAGCAGCGCGCTGGATTTGGTGTTGTTGGGCGTCATTCCTACCATTGCGCTGGCGGTGGTGCTGGATGCGCTGTTTGCCCTGTGGCTCGCGCTGCTCAGGAGAAGAGCCAATGATTGAATTTCACGATGTCAGTAAAACTTTTGCGGGCCGTCCGGCGGCGAGCAACCTGAACCTGCATTTTGCGGAAGGGGCGTTCTCGGTGCTGATCGGGACGTCGGGATCGGGAAAATCCACCACCCTGAAGATGATCAACCGGCTGGTGGAACACGACAGCGGCCTAATCCGCTTCGCCGGGGAGGAGATCCGCAGCCTGCCGGTGCTCGAACTGCGTCGGCGTATGGGGTACGCCATACAGTCCATCGGCCTGTTTCCTCACTGGACGGTGGCGCAGAATATCGCCACCGTGCTGCAGCTCGAAAACTGGTCGCGGGCAAAAATTAACGAGCGCGTGGATGAACTGATGGCGCTGCTCGGCTTAGAACCCGCTCTGCGCGATCGTTTTCCGCACCAGCTTTCCGGCGGACAGCAGCAGCGCGTGGGGGTCGCACGGGCGCTGGCGGCTAATCCGCAGGTGTTGCTGATGGATGAACCCTTTGGTGCGCTCGACCCGGTCACGCGCGGGGCGCTGCAGGTTGAGATGACCCGCATTCATCGCATTCTCGGGCGCACGATTATTCTTGTTACGCACGACATCGATGAGGCGCTACGCCTGGCCGACCATCTGGTGTTGATGGATCATGGCGAAGTGGTGCAGCAGGGCACGCCGCTGGAGCTGCTGACGCAGCCGGAGAACGACTTTGTGCGCGAGTTTTTTGGCCGCAGCGAGCTGGGCGTCAGGCTGCTTTCCCTGCGAACCGTCAGCGACTACATGCGCCGTGAGGACATGCCGGTGGGCGGCGAACCGCTGCAGGCGCAGATGACCCTGCGGGATGCGCTTTCCGCGTTTGTGGCGCGTCAGTGTGAGGTGCTGCCCGTTTCGGATGCCCAGGGCGCACCCTGCGGCACGCTGCATTTTCGCGATTTGCTGGCTGGGGAGGTGGCGCGTGAAGGCAGTGCGTGATCCGTTGCTCTGGCTGGTAGGGCTTTTCCTGGCGCTGCTGTTTTTGATGCCGCACAGCGCGACGCTCTTTAGCTCGCTGTTCCCCGGTCTGCCGAGGCCGGTGTACCAGCAGGAAAGCTTCATTAACCTCGCCCTGGCGCACGCCTGGCTGGTGGCGATCTCAAGCGTGATTGCCATTGTGTTGGGCGTAGGGGCGGGTATAGCGGTCACGCGATCCTGGGGCCGGGAGTTTCGCCCGCTGGTGGAGACGATTGCGGCGATCGGTCAGACGTTCCCGCCCGTGGCGGTGCTGGCCATCGCCGTACCGGTGATGGGATTTGGTCAGCAGCCGGCCATTATTGCGCTGATTTTATATGGCGTACTGCCGATCCTTCAGGGCACGCTAGCCGGGCTTGCGGCAGTGCCTGCGTCGGTGCTGAGCGTCGCCGAAGGAATGGGGATGAGCAGCGGGCAGCGGCTGCGCAAGGTTGAGCTGCCGCTCGCGGCGCCGGTTATCATCGCGGGGATCAGAACGTCGGTGATTATCAATATCGGGACCGCGACGATTGCGTCGACGGTAGGCGCCAACACGCTGGGAACGCCGATTATTATCGGCCTAAGCGGATTTAATACGGCCTATATTATTCAGGGAGCGGTACTGGTGGCGCTGGCAGCAATCGTGGTCGATCGCGTCTTCGAGCGTTTTGCGCTGTACCTCAGCCGACACCGCCGCGAACGATAAACGAATAGCCTGCAAGCATCACGCCACCGATACCGCTTACGGCCATCAGAACAAATAAGGTAATTACGGCCAGTTTGGTTGCCTTCATCATGTGCTCCTGTTGTTAACGGAACAATTATACGGTGAAGCGCAGCTGTTAATGAACCATTAAATGCCGTTACAGCTCATTTGGCCCAAGCGGGTAAACGGGATAGCCGTGCTCGCGCCATTCGGTCAGGAGCTGCTGCTGCGAGGCCGTGGGCACTTCCCCACACCACACCAGCAGGGTCTGGCCGTCAAAAAATTCAGGGCGGAGCTGAGCCAGCGAATGGGCGAGGACGTCAACGCGCCAGCCCTGCTGGGTGGCGATCCAGGCTTCCAGCCAGAGGCGGGTGGTGTCGTGAACGTTCCAGCCGACAACCAGCGCGTCTTTTCCGCTTTTACTTCTCGCCGAGGCAAGACAGACGGCAATGTAATTGATCAGTACGCCATCCAGCATGCTGAGCAGCGCCTGCAGAGTGGACTGCTGGCACTGTAAGCGTCGACGCAGCGGAATAAAAAGGTTTGTGATGAGGGTTTGCGCGGGGTGGTCGCGCCCTTGCTCTTTAATCCACGCGCGAAGCCGCTGCAGATTACCTGCCTGAAGGAGCCGCAGCAGCGTTTCCTGCTGTTCGCGCCAGAGGCGCAGCGTGTCGGGATCGTCCTGGCTGAGCAGCGACTTTACTTTACCGACCTGTACGCCGTTGTCGATCCAGCTTTTGATCTCGCGGATTCGATCGATGTCCGCATCATTAAAAAGACGATGCCCGCCGTCGGTTCTCTGCGGTTTGAGTAATCCGTATCGTCGCTGCCACGCCCGTAGCGTAACGGGATTGATATCACAAAGGAGTGCCACTTCGCCTATCGTGTAAAGCGCCATATTCGCCCCCTGGCTTACGCGTCCCCAGCTTAACTGTAGACCCAGTTTGTCGAACCAGGAAGAAATGGTTGTTTTTTGCACAAATAATGCGAAGCACGGATGACGTTCGGCAAAAGGTGTGATGGCGGACACGATTTACAGCTTTTTTGGACAGCTTCAAAGAAAGTTAACCGTCATCAGTGTATGTTACGCGTTTTTAGAATGTGCGGTTGTTAGTATGTACGAGTTTAATCTGGTGCTGTTGCTGCTTCAGCAGATGTGCGTGTTCCTTGTCATCGCCTGGTTGATGAGTAAAACGCGCCTGTTCATCCCGCTGATGCAGGTCACCGTCCGCTTGCCGCACAAGCTGCTCTGCTACGTTACCTTCTCTATTTTTTGCATCATGGGGACCTACTTTGGCCTCCATATCGAAGACTCTATTGCCAATACGCGCGCCATCGGCGCGGTGATGGGCGGGCTGCTGGGCGGTCCCGTCGTCGGTGGCCTTGTCGGGTTAACCGGGGGTCTGCATCGCTATTCGATGGGCGGCATGACGGCGCTGAGCTGTATGATCTCCACCATCGTTGAAGGGCTGCTCGGCGGGCTGGTCCATAGCTATATGGTCAAGCGCGGTCGCCCGGATAAGGTCTTTAGCCCGCTGACCGCGGGGGCCATTACCTTCGTGGCGGAAATGGCGCAGATGGCGATTATCCTGCTGATTGCCCGCCCGTTTGAAGATGCGCTGCACCTTGTCAGCAGCATTGCCGCGCCGATGATGGTGACCAACACGGTGGGCGCGGCGCTGTTCATGCGTATTCTGCTCGACAAGCGCGCCATGTTTGAGAAGTACACCTCCGCATTTTCCGCTACGGCCCTGAAGGTCGCGGCTTCGACCGAGGGCATTCTGCGCCAGGGATTTAACGAAGAGAACAGCATGAAGGTGGCGCAGGTGCTCTATAAGGAGCTGGATATCGGCGCCGTCGCCATTACCGATCGCGAGAAGCTGCTGGCCTTTACCGGTACGGGGGACGATCACCATCTGCCGGGCAAACCGATCTCCTCAACCTATACCCTGCGCGCCATAGAGACCGGCGAGGTGGTGTACGCCGACGGTAACGAAGTGCCGTACCGCTGCTCGCTGCATCCGCAGTGTAAGCTCGGCTCCACGCTGGTCATTCCCCTGCGCGGTGAAAACCAGCGGGTGATGGGAACGATCAAGCTCTACGAAGCGAAAAACCGCCTGTTCAGCTCGATCAACCGCACGCTGGGGGAGGGGATTGCCCAGCTGCTGTCCGCGCAAATCCTCGCCGGGCAGTATGAGCGCCAGAAAGCGCTGCTGACGCAGTCTGAGATCAAACTCCTGCACGCCCAGGTGAATCCGCATTTCCTGTTTAACGCGCTCAATACGCTGAAGGCGGTGATCCGCCGCGACAGCGATCAGGCCGCGCAGCTGGTGCAGTTTCTGTCGACCTTTTTCCGCAAGAACCTCAAGCGCCCGTCGGAGATTGTCACCCTGGCGGACGAAATTGAGCACGTGAACGCCTATCTGCAAATTGAGCAGGCGCGCTTTCAGTCGCGGCTGCAGGTGTCGCTCTCCATCCCGGATGAACTGGCGTACCAGCATCTTCCGGCCTTTACCCTGCAGCCTATCGTGGAAAACGCCATCAAGCACGGCACCTCGCAGCTGCTGGGGACAGGGGAGATCGCGATTTCCGCCAGCCGCTTTAACCATCACCTGGTGCTGGATATAGAAGACAATGCCGGGCTTTACGTTGCTTCCGCGTCGGGCGGATTAGGCATGAGCCTGGTGGATAAGCGCCTGCGCGCGCACTTTGGCGATGGGTGTGGTATTACCGTCGCCTGTGAGCCAGACCGCTTTACCCGTATTACCTTACGACTGCCGCTGGAGGAAAACGCATGCTGAGAGTGCTGATTGTGGATGATGAGCCGTTAGCACGGGAAAACCTGCGCGTGCTGCTGCAGGAGCAGAGTGATATTGAGGTGGTGGGCGAGTGTGCAAACGCCATTGAAGCGATTGGCGCGGTGCATAAGCTGCGCCCGGACGTGCTTTTTCTGGATATCCAGATGCCGCGCATCAGCGGCCTGGAGATGGTCGGGATGCTTGACCCGGAACATCGCCCCTATATCGTGTTTTTGACGGCGTTTGATGAATACGCCGTGAAGGCGTTTGAAGAGCACGCGTTTGACTATCTGCTAAAGCCGATCGAAGAAAAACGTCTTGAAAAGACGCTGACGCGTTTACGCCAGGAGCGTACCGTCCAGGACGTTACCCTGCTGCCGGAAAACCAGCAGCCGCTGAAGTTTATCCCCTGCACCGGGCACAGCCGCATTTATCTCCTGCAGATGGATGACGTGGCCTTTGTCAGCAGCCGTCTGAGCGGGGTGTACGTCACCAGCGCGGAGGGAAACGAAGGGTTTACCGAGCTGACCCTGCGCACGCTGGAGAGCCGAACGCCGCTGATCCGCTGCCACCGCCAGTATCTGGTGAACATGGCGCACCTGAAGGAGATCCGCCTGGAGGATAACGGCCAGGCCGAGCTGGTGCTGCGTGCCGGGCAAACGGTACCCGTCAGCCGTCGCTATCTGAAGAGTTTGAAAGAGGCGATTGGCCTGTAAAACTGGTACACTGCGCGCCATTGCAACATCGACAGTTAAAGGCACTCATGATTAGTAATGACATTCTTCGTAGCCTGCGCTACACCCTGAAAGCAAACAATAACGACATGGTGCGCATTCTTGCGTTGTCCGATATGGAAGCCACGTCTGCAGGTTTCGATACCTGGATGACCAAAGAAGATGAAGAGGGCTTTGTTCGCTGCCCGGATATTATCCTTTCTGGCTTCCTGAACGGCCTTATCTACGATAAGCGCGGCAAAGATGAGTCTGCGCCAGAGCTGGCGCTTGAGCGTCGCGTGAACAACAACACGGTGCTGAAAAAGCTGCGCATCGCGTTCTCGCTGAAAACGGACGATATTGTGGCGATCATGACGGAGCAAAAATACCGCGTATCCGTGCCGGAAGTGACCGCCATGATGCGCGCGCCGGATCATAAAAACTACCGCGAGTGCGGGGATCAGTTTCTGCGTAATTTCCTGCGCGGGCTGACCCACCGGGTGCATCATCCGAAGGCGTGATTTGCCCAGCGGCGCTGCGCTTGCAGGGCCTACGGGTTTTGTAGGCCGGGTAAGGCGAAGCCGCCACCCGGCAAAAAAAAGCCGGATAAGAATCCGGCTTTTTTGTTATTTCACCTGCTGGCCCGGCTTCGCGCCTTCGTCAGGGCTTAACAGGAAGATATCTTTTCCGCCAGGGCCTGCGGCCATCACCATCCCCTCGGAGATGCCGAAGCGCATTTTGCGCGGCGCAAGGTTTGCCACCATCACGGTCTGGCGACCGATCAGCACCTGCGGGTCCGGATACGCTGAACGGATGCCGGAGAAGACGTTGCGCTTCTCGCCGCCCAGATCCAGCGTCAGGCGCAGCAGCTTGTCAGAACCTTCCACGAACTCCGCGTTTTCAATCAGCGCCACGCGCAGGTCGATTTTGGCGAAATCATCAAAGGTGATGGTTTCCTGAATCGGATCGTCCGCCAGCGGGCCGGTGACCGGCGCAGCAGCCGCCTTCACTTCTTCTTTGGATGCTTCTACCAGAGCTTCAACCTGCTTCATCTCGATGCGGTTATACAGCGCCTTGAAGGTGTTCACCTTGTGGCCGAGCAGCGGCTGCGCAATTGCATCCCAGGTCAGTTCAGCGTTCAGGAACGCTTCAGCGCGGGCTGCCAGCTGCGGCAGAACCGGCTTCAGGTAGGTCATCAGCACGCGGAACAGGTTGATGCCCATGGAGCAGATGGCCTGCAGATCGGCATCGCGGCCTTCCTGCTTAGCGACTACCCACGGCGCCTGCTCGTCCACATAGCGGTTTGCCAGGTCAGCCAGCGCCATGATTTCACGCACCGCTTTACCGAACTCGCGCGCTTCCCACGCTTCGCCAATGGTGGCCGCCGCGTCGGTGAAGGTTTGGTACAGGGCAGGATCGGCCAGCTCAGCGGCCATCACGCCGTCGAAGCGCTTGGCAATAAAGCCCGCGTTACGGGACGCCAGGTTCACCACCTTGTTGACGATGTCCGCGTTCACGCGCTGCACGAAATCTTCCAGGTTCAGGTCGATATCGTCGATGCGGGAAGAGAGCTTCGCGGTGTAGTAATAGCGCAGGCTGTCCGCATCGAAGTGGTTCAGCCAGGTGCTGGCCTTGATGAACGTTCCGCGAGATTTGGACATCTTCGCGCCGTTCACCGTCACGTAGCCATGTACGAACAGGTTGGTTGGCTTGCGGAAGTTGCTGCCTTCCAGCATCGCCGGCCAGAACAGGCTGTGGAAGTAAACGATGTCTTTACCGATGAAGTGATACAGCTCGGCGTCGGAATCTTTCTTCCAGTATTCGTCGAAGCTGGTGGTGTCGCCGCGCTTATCGCACAGGTTCTTAAAGGAGCCCATGTAGCCGATAGGCGCATCCAGCCAGACGTAGAAATATTTGCCCGGCGCGTTCGGGATCTCAAAGCCGAAGTAGGGCGCATCGCGGGAAATATCCCACTGCTGCAGGCCGGATTCGAACCACTCCTGCATCTTGTTCGCCACCTGCTCCTGCAGCGCGCCGCTGCGGGTCCACGCCTGCAGCATTTCGCTGAAGGACGGCAGGTCGAAGAAGAAGTGCTCGGAGTCACGCATCACAGGTGTGGCGCCGGAAACCACGGATTTCGGCTCGATAAGCTCGGTCGGGCTGTAGGTCGCGCCGCACACTTCGCAGTTATCGCCGTACTGGTCCGGGGATTTACACTTCGGACAGGTGCCCTTGACGAAACGGTCCGGCAGGAACATGCCTTTTTCCGGATCGTACAGCTGAGAGATAGTGCGGTTTTTGATAAAACCGTTCTCTTTCAGACGGCCGTAGATCAGCTCCGACAGCTCGCGGTTTTCGTCGCTGTGGGTGGAGTGATAGTTGTCATAGCTGATGTCAAAGCCAGCAAAATCGGTCTGATGCTCCTGACTCATTTCGGCAATCATCTGCTCCGGGGAAATCCCCAGCTGCTGCGCTTTCAGCATGATCGGCGTGCCGTGGGCATCGTCCGCACAGATGAAGTTAACCTCGTGGCCGCGCATTCGCTGGTAACGGACCCAGACATCAGCCTGGATATGCTCCAGCATGTGGCCGAGGTGGATTGAGCCGTTGGCGTACGGCAGTGCGCACGTTACCAGAATTTTTTTCGCGACTTGAGTCATAGTAGGCATTACTTCTTTTAACTGTGAAAAGGGTTTTTGATATTACCAAAAGGGGCATTATTAAGTAAGCACAAACCACGGCCTTTCAGGTAAACTTGTTCATCTAAGGTCTTATTCACAAGAACAAAGGAGTCGGGATGAGTTCTCAATCCCAGGCCAAATCACCGGAAGCCTTACGAGCAATGGTCGCCGGGACGCTGGCTAATTTTCAGCATCCAACCCTGAAGCACAATCTCACGACGCTGAAAGCGCTTCACCACGTCGCCTGGCTGGACGATACGCTGCACGTTGAGCTGCAGATGCCGTTCGTCTGGACCAGCGCTTTCGACGCGCTGAAAGAGCAAACCAGCTCTGAGCTGCTGCGCATTACTGGCGCAAAAGCCATCGACTGGAAGCTGAGCCACAGCATCGCCACGCTGAAGCGGGTGAAAAACCAGCCTGGCGTGAACGGCGTGAAAAACATCATCGCCGTCAGCTCGGGCAAGGGCGGGGTGGGTAAATCCTCCACGGCGGTAAACCTGGCGCTCGCGCTGGCAGCCGAAGGGGCAAAAGTCGGTATTCTGGATGCGGACATTTATGGCCCGTCCATTCCAAACATGCTGGGGGCGGAAAACCAGCGCCCAACCTCGCCGGACGGCACCCACATGGCGCCCATCATGGCGCACGGGCTGGCGACTAACTCCATCGGTTATCTGGTAACCGACGATAACGCGATGGTCTGGCGCGGGCCGATGGCCAGCAAGGCGCTGATGCAGATGCTGCAGGAAACCATGTGGCCGGATCTCGATTATCTGGTGCTGGACATGCCGCCGGGCACCGGTGACATTCAGCTGACGCTGGCGCAGAACATTCCCGTGACGGGCGCTGTCGTCGTCACCACGCCGCAGGATATCGCGCTGATCGACGCCAAAAAGGGCATCGTGATGTTCGAGAAGGTGGAAGTGCCTGTGCTGGGTATCGTCGAGAACATGAGCATGCACATCTGCAGCAACTGTGGACACCATGAGCCTATCTTTGGCACCGGCGGTGCGGAAAAGCTGGCGGCGCAGTATCACACCCAACTGCTGGGCCAGATGCCGCTGCACATCACGCTGCGTGAAGATCTGGACAGCGGTAAGCCAACGGTGGTGAGCCGTCCGGACAGCGAATTTGCGGATATGTATCGCCAGCTGGCAGGGCGCGTTGCGGCGCAGCTTTACTGGCAGGGTGAGGTCATTCCGAGCGAGATTGCGTTCCGCGCGGTGTAACGTCTCTGCGCGATAGTGCCGGGTGGCGGCTTCGCCTTACCCGGCCTACAAATGGCACCATCACGTAGGTCGGGTAAGGCGAAGCCGCCACCCGACTTTAACCCAACCGATAGTGCATCAGATAGTACTCTCCGTCCGGAGAAACCCCTGTTGCCTCAATGTGCCAGCCGTTACGCTGGTAAAACGCAACCGCCCGCTCATTCTTCACCAGGCATTTCAACGCACCGGTGCTGGTAAACGTCTTTTGCACCTGCTCCAGCAATCGCTTACCCACGCCCTGGCTCTGATACTGCGGATCGACAAACAGATTGTGCAGAAAATTATCGTTCGTCCAGACGGAGGCGAAGCCAAGCCGATGCCCGTCCTGAACCGCCACCCAAATCTGTTCGTCACGGGTTACCGCGTCGAAGTCCTCTAGCTGCCATTCGGCATCGTTCATCCAGGGCCAGGCAGCGCGACGGGCATGCAGATAGAGCGTGCGCAGGAAAGGACGATCGCTCTCCTGCCACGGACGGATCAGGATCGCATCAGCGGTGATAGAAGATATCTCCGTTGTAGGCTTTGTAGATTTTGCCGTCAGTATCGCCAATCAGAACGTAGTTTTCGCCCATATAGGTCCAGTGGGTACCGGCATCAGGCGCCGGTAGATTACGCAGCTGATACTGTTTAATAGTGTACTCAGGCGTTTGGTACTGCGCCGGAGCCGTGTCACCAATCTTGAACTTTGTGAAATCGGCAATGAACTCTTGTTCTTCATAGGCCTTGATGCCAGAAGGTGCGGACGCCGTTTGCGGAGCAGCATAAGCCGCACTCGCCAGAGACATGACGACACCCAGAAGCAGCCATTTACGCTTAGCCATTTTTTCTCCAGTTATACCGTTACTGATACTCTCAGCCTGCTGTTTCGTTGACAGCATGACAGCCCATTTTAAGTGCCACAGCAGAGTATGTTCGAAAAAAAATGTAACAAAACTGGACGGCTTTGTGTAGTGCGAAAGGTTAATGCTATTTTTTACGTGAATGCATTATCGTGGGAATAATTCATTTGAACTATGGCTTTGCTGGATTAATTCTGAAAATACATTATTAATATAAGTTTGGACTCAGTATGGCGTGCATTTTATTGGACGAGGATTTACTATTTTTAATAGTGAATCCTTTTAATTCATTGCGGGCCAACGTGAGGTGGCGCATGTTTTACTTCATCGTTGCGTAACATTATATTTTTTATGATGAATTGAAAGCTAAGTAGTTCTAGGGACTGGTGAGCGCGGGCTTGATGTACTGTACGCGTTTCCCGCGAGCATGGATAATAAATTTATATAAATGAAAAACACAACGGCAATTTCTGTAATATTCTTATCAATAAGTCAGTTAACCGGGTGCGTAATTTCTCCCGGGCAAACGCTTAATACGTCAGGGAAACAAATAATTGTTTCTGCGGATCAAAATAATAACCTGGATAACCAGGTAGATATTTATCCACTCACCCCCGCGCTTATCGAAAAACTGCGCCCTGCGGCCGCTAAATCTCAGGCAAATCCTAATCTGGATGAGCAGGTGAAAAACTGGGAATACCGCATTGGGACCGGTGACATCCTGACGGTCACCGTCTGGGATCACCCTGAGCTTACGACGCCCGCCGGGCAGTACCGTAGCGCAAGCGATGCGGGCAACTGGGTAAATGCCGATGGTACGCTCTTCTATCCCTACGTGGGCAAACTGCACGTCGCGGGAAAAACGGTTTCCCAGGTACGCGAGGAGATCACCGCTCGGCTGGATAACGTCATTGAAAGCCCGCAGGTGGACGTCAGCGTGGCCTCGTTCCGGTCGCAAAAAGCCTATGTGACCGGAGAGGTGGCGAAATCAGGACAGCAGGCCATCACCAATATTCCCTTGACGGTAATGGATGCCGTTAATGCCGCCGGTGGGCTTTCTGCCGACGCCGACTGGCGCAACGTGGTGCTCACCCACAACGGTCAGGATTCTCGTATTTCACTGTATGCCCTGATGCAGCAAGGCGATCTCACTCAAAATAAGCTGCTCTATCCTGGCGATATCCTGTTTGTTCCTCGCAACGATGCGCTGAAAGTGTTCGTGATGGGGGAGGTCATCAAGCAGAGCACGCTGAAGATGGACCGTAGCGGCATGACCCTCGCCGAAGCGCTGGGGAATGCCGGGGGGCTGAATCAGAATATGGCGGATGCTACGGGGATTTTTGTTATCCGTTCGGTACGCAAATCCGGGAATACCGGGAAAATCGCCAATATTTATCAGCTCAATGCGCAGGATGCCTCGGCAATGGTGCTGGGCACGGAATTCCAGCTTGAGCCGTACGATATTGTGTATGTCACCACGGCGCCGCTGTCGCGCTGGAATCGCGTCATCACGCAGCTGGTGCCGACAATCGCGGGCGTGCACGACCTGACCGAAACCGTGCGTTACATCCGATCGTGGCCGCAATAATGTTCAATTCAATATTGGTGGTGTGCACCGGTAATATTTGCCGCTCCCCGATTGGCGAGCGGCTGTTACGCCAGCAGCTGCCCGGTAAGCTGGTCACCTCGGCGGGTATCCACGGACTTGAGGGGCGCCCGGCGGATGAAGGCGCACTGAACGTTGCCTGGCGCCACGGTCTTTCGCTTGATGGCCACGTTGCCCGCAAGCTGACTCGCAGCCAGATGGTTAAATCTGACCTTATTCTCGCGATGGAGCCCCAGCATCTTCACTTCATTGCTGCTGTCGCGCCTGAGCTGCGGGGAAGATCGCTGTTGTTCGGACACTGGCTGGAACAGCAGGACATTCCCGATCCGTATCGGAAAAGCAGTGAAGCCTTTGAGTACGTTTTCGAACTGTTGGGCAAAGCCAGTCAGGAATGGGCGCGTCGCCTGGGTCAAAAAGGAATTCAGCATTAATGCCGTCATACTCATCAGACAATTATGGTGCTGCCGCACCTCAAAAGAATGAAATCGATCTCATTCAGCTCCTGGCTGAAATGTACGATCACCGTACAAAAATAGTGTTGATCACGCTTCTGTTCACGTTGTGTGCTGCGCTGTATGCCTTCACGACCACGCCGATTTATCAGGCTGATGCCCTTGTGCAAATAGAAGGTAAGCAGGACAACACGCTGCTTAAAAATTTAAGCCAGCTGGGCTCCGATCTTTCGCCCGATGTGGCGCCCGAACTTTTGCTGCTTAAATCGCGCATGATCCTCGGGGAGACGGTCGATAAGCTGGGTTTACAGTATCAGGTTGAACGGCGCGTTTTCCCTGTGTTTGGCCGCCTGTGGGAGCGCGGGCGGGGAGCCCAATCGGACGAAATGACCCTGGGCGAGCTGAGTATTCCGCTGCTGGAAGGCCAGCCGCAAGAGCTTGTGCTCACCGTGCTGGGGCAGGGGAAGTATCGCCTGGAGGGAGACGCCTTCCAGGCCGAGGGCATTGTCGGACAAACTCTGGCAAAGGGGGGCGTTTCTGTTCTGGTTACCTCGCTCACCTCTGAACCGGATACGCAATATGTCCTGAAAGCCTTCACCCGGCTTGAAGCGATCAATGCGCTACAAAAAAGGCTGACGGTAGCGGAATCGGCGAAGCAGAGCGGCATGATAATGTTAACCCTCACGGGGAAAGATCCAGCCAGAATTGCCGTGGTTCTCAACACGATCGCAGACAATTATCTCAACCAGAATATCGCGCGTCAGGAAGCGCAGGACGCCCGTAGCCTCGCTTTCTTACAGCACCAGCTGCCGAAAATCAGCAACGAGCTGAACGAGGCTGAAGCGCGACTCAATGCCTACCGCGAGAAGCGAGATTCTGTCGACCTATCCCTGGAGGCGAAGTCGGTTCTTGACCAGGTCGTCAACGTGGAGAATCAGCTTAACGAACTGACGTTCCGCGAAGCCGAGATCTCTCAGCTCTTCAAAAAGGACCATCCGACCTACCGGGCCTTACGGGAAAAACGGCAAACGCTTGAGCAGCAGCGCACGCGCCTCAACAATCGCGTGTCGTCGATGCCCTCTACGCAGCAGGAAATTCTGCGCCTGAGTCGGGATGTGGAGTCCGGGCGCACCATTTACCTGCAGCTGTTAACCCGCCAGCAGGAGCTGAATATTTCTCGCTCAAGCGCGATCGGGAACGTGCGGATTATCGATACTGCGGTGACGCAGCCTAAGCCAATCCAGCCGAGAAAAGCGGTTATTATTATCATGGGGATGCTGTTCGGGCTGATGCTCGCTGTGGGATGGGTGCTGGTTCGCGCAGCGCTGAAGCGGGGTGTTACCGCAACGGAACAGCTCGAGGCGTGCGGGATGACGGTTCTGGCGACCTTGCCGCGATCGGAATGGCTCTGGAAACAAACCCATCTGCGCAGAATGAATCCGTTCGCGTCTTACTGGCAGCATAAAACGGCGAACGTGCCTTTTCTGCCCGTGGACAGGCCTGCTGATATGTTTGTTGAAGCGGTACGGGGGCTGCGCACCAGTTTGCACTTTACCATGATGGATGCTGCGAATCGGATGGTGATGATTTCCAGCCCGACGCCGGATTGCGGTAAAACGCTGGTCAGTACCTCGCTGGCGGTGGTTGCCGCACAGGCCGGACTGCGGGTGCTGTTTATCGATGCGGATATGCGGATGGGGTATGTGCATAACGTCTTTAAGCTGAACAACCACCGTGGGCTGTCCAACGTGCTGCAGGGAGACGGTCAGTGGCAGGATACCGTTCAGCGTTTCGAGAAGGGGGGCATTGACGTTATAACCTGCGGTCCACAGCCTGCGCATCCATCAGAACTCCTCATAGGGGAGCGCTTTCAGAGCATCATGGCGAGTATGAACGAACGCTACGACATTGTGATTATCGACACGCCGCCGGTCCTTGCCGTCACGGATGCGTCGTTGGTTGCCAGAATGGCGGCAACAACCCTGCTGGTAGCCCGTTTTGATAAAACCAGCGTGAAAGAGATCGTGAATGGCAGCAAGCGGCTTCAGCAAATGGGAGGCAAGGTGAGCGGTACGATCCTCAATGATATTGTGAAATCTGCCGCGCTTTACTACACCTCGGGGTATAGCCAGTATAGCTACGGGTATACCCCGAAGAAGACGCGCAAAGGTTAGTGCCTGACCAGCGTCGCAAAGTAGTACACCAGTGGAATGGCGAGGACCCAAAGACCTGCAGGGATTTCTCGCCATTTTCCGGCAATCGCCTTAATGACGATGTAAAACAGCAGTCCTCCGGCAATGCCCGTGCCGAAGCTGTTTGAAATGAGCGTTATCATTACCATCATCAGCACCGGCAGCCCGTCGGTGAAATTCGCCAAATCAACCTTACGTAAGCCGCTGAACATATTCAGCCCAATCAGGATCAGGGCTGGGGCCGTGGCTTCCTTCGGGATCATCAGCGCTACGGGCGTAAACAGCAGCATCAGCAGGAACATCACGGCGGCGGCCAGCGCGGTCATACCGGTTTTGCCGCCGGCCTCAGCCGCTGCCGATGATTCAATCAGCGCCGTGGCGGCAGGAATACCCACCCAGGGGCCAATCGCGGCGGCAATCGAGTCCACCATAAACGGACGATTAATGTGTGGCATATTGCCTTCCTCATCCAGCAAACCCGCCTCGCCGCCAACCGCCAGGGTTGTTCCCATGGTGGAGAAAAACTCGGAGGCAAAAAAGACAAACAGGAACGGCAGGAAGGCAATGTTGAGTGCGCCCAGCATATCGACGTGGCCCAGTACCGGCGCCAGTGAGTGAGGCACATCGATAAAGCTGGCGGGTAATTTTGTCACCCCAAGCGGGATGCCGATGAGGGTGGCAAACAGAATTGCCCATAAAATCGCCCCCGGAATACGGCGAGCCTGCAGCGCGATGGCTAAAAACAGGCCGGCCAGCGCCACCAGCGCGCCTGGCGACAGAAAATCACCCAGCATTAACGCGTTCGTTTTCGCATTCGCCAGCACCAGCCCGGCGTTGCGGAAGCCGAGAACGGCGACAAACAGCCCGATGGAGGCGGTGAGCCCCAGCTTGATGGATTGTGGGACGGAGCGGGTGACCACTTCACGCAGGCCAAAGCGGGTCAGCAGGAAGAATAAGATCCCTGACCAGCAGGCTATGCCCAGACCAATTTGCCAGCCAATGCCTTCACTGCCTGCGAGGGTAACGCCTACCAGCACCGAACCGCCGATGCCTGGCCCGACGATAAAGGGCAGGTTAGCGTAAAATGCCATCAGCAGCGTACCGGCGACAAACACCAGAATGGTGCCGGTGGTTGCCGCCCCTTTATCCATGCCGCCGACGGCCAGCAGCCCCGGGATCACGACCAGTAAATAGGCGGCAGCGAGAAATCCGGTGATCCCTGCCAGGCACTCGGTACGTACGGTGCTTCCACGGGTGTGCAGTGCAAAACGACGTTCAAGCCAGCTCCCTGGTGCTGGCGAATTCACGGTGTTGTCGGCCATTATCCGGCTCTCCTTCAGTCTTATTGTGTTGTGTCCGGGGTTTCCCGGTAAGAGATCAGCGGATCGACAATCTGGCGCGTGCTGCCGTCGGTCAGTCCAAGATCGGTCAAATGCGGCCCGGCGTTACAGGCCAGGCAGGTTCCTTCGATGGCCTTAAACACCCGGTACGGCGGCTCCCAGTCGGCAATCAGGCTGCTGCGGTCGCGCAGCTCGCGGAACTGCGCTGCCAGCTCAGACGGCGGCAGCTCGGAGAGCATACCCGCAATCGGCATGGCGACGTGGGCGATAATCCTGCCGTTTTGCACCAGCGCCATTCCGCCACCGCTTTGGATCAGGGCGTTGGCGGCTAGCGCCATCTCATCAGGATCGCGTCCCAGCACCACCAGATTGTGCGAGTCGTGAGAGTAGCTGGTCGCAATGGCACCGCGCAGTTCTCCCCACCCTTCCAGCAGCGCAATTTGCGGTTTCGCCGCATGGCGCGCGTGGCGATGCTGCACCCAAATGAGGCTAAATCCTTCCGGTATCTCTACCTGCCCGTTGCCCACCCGCACGTCGGTTTCTCCCCAGCGGGTAAAGCGAGCGCCGCTAATATGGCGCAGGCGGGCAACGCCGTGGTTCGCGTTGGCAATAAGCATACGGAAATCACTCGCGGCCAGTTCAGACAGCTGCACGGTATCACGCGGGAGCGGCAACGGCTTTTCCACGATCGGTTCTAACATTGCCCCATCCCGGGCAATCAATTTTCCTGCCACGTAGACCTGGCGTGCGGTGAGCTTTTCCAGCGAGTCAAACACCACCAGATCCGCGCGCCGCCCGGCGGCGATCAGCCCGAGATCGTTGCGCTGCAGGCGAATGGCGGCATTCAGCGTGGCAAAGCGCAGCGCGTCCGTTGCTGGCAGGCCGTGCTCAATAAGCAGGTTCAACAGCGCGATGATGCCGCCTTTTTCCATCAGCATATCTGGCGGGACATCGTCGGTGCAGACCGTAATTTGTGAGGAGAGGTGCGGTAAGGTTTTCAGGGCGCTAACGATATCGGGCAGCAGATAAGGGTGCGATCCGCGGATTTCCAGCGTCAGCCCGGCGCGCAGTTTTTCCAGGGCGTCATCGGCAGAGGTCAGTTCGTGATCCGAGGTCACGCCCGCGGCCAGATAAGCCTGTAAATCGGCGCCGCTAAGCCCGCGAGCGTGGCCCTCAATCAGCTTGCCGCTGTTCAGTCCCGCGTCGAGGATCTCCAGCATACGCTGGCTGCCGTTGAGCACACCGTGCATGTCCATCACTTCTGCCACGCCGCGCACTTCAGGCCAGCCGAGCAGGGTATTCATCTCTTCCCCGGCGAAATCCGCCCCGGACATTTCCAGGCCGGGGGTCGACGGCACGCTTGAGGGCGCGGCAACCATCACCTGCAGAGGCAGGTCCCGGCTTGCGTCTATGGCAAAACGCACGCCCTCGATGCCCAAAACGTTCGCCAGCTCGTGCGGATCCCAGAATACCGCCGTGGTGCCCTGGGCCAGCACAATCTCCGCATAGCGGGCGGGCAGCAGATGCGAACTTTCAAGGTGAACGTGCGTATCCATCAGCCCGGGGGAGAGGAACCGGTTGTGCAGATCCTGCGTCTCGGCCGCATCGGTACGGCTGCCGCGCGGGTGGACGCTGGCGATAAGCGAGCCAACGATGCCCACGTCCGCGTCGCGGATCTCACCGGTTGCCATATCGACGATGCGGGTATGCGTCAGCAGCAGATCAAAAGGCGTTTCGCCTCGCGCAGCCTGTACGGCGCGGCGTCGGGTTTCAGCAGTCATGCAATTAACCGTTCCAGAAATCAAATATTGACGTTACTCTAAGCACCCGGCAAACGTTTGCCCAGCTGATAAAACTTATCAGCCGATAACTCCGGCTTATTCTGTAACGCGTGAAAGAGAAAATGACGACGGAACCCTGGCAGCGCCTGCCCGCGCTCTCCCTTCGACAACTGCAGTATTTTGTCACTCTGGCGCAGCTGCGCCATTTTACCGATACCGCCAGCAGGCTGGCGATCAGCCAGCCCGCGCTCAGCAGCGCGCTGCGGCAAATCGAAACGGTGCTGGGCGGCAAGCTGGTAAATCGTACCGCCTCTGCGGTGACGCTAACGGAATTGGGTAACGCCATTCTGCCGCACGCGCAGCGGGTGCTCAGCGTCGCCCAGCTCGCCTTTGAGGATATGCAGCAAATCGTTCAGGCGGGCGGCGACGGCACGGTGCGTATCGGATTAATCCCTTCCGTAAGTTCGCTACTGTTTCCCCTGCTGCCCCAGACGCTCGCGCAGGCTTTCCCGCGGCTGAAGGTGGAGTTTCACGATCAAACGAATGATGCGCTGGTGGCACAGCTGCTGAAAGGTCAAATCGACTTTGGCATTGGCGCGCTGGACAGCTCGGTTCCGGAACAGCTGGATGTATTCCCGCTGCAGGAGGACCCTTTCGTTGCGGTGGTACACCGTGACGATCCTGCGGCCACGTCAGCACATTTGCCCTGGAAGCAGCTGGTAGGGCGCGATATTGCCGTGTTCTCAAAAGGCAATATTCAGCGCCTGGTCGGCGCGCTCGCTGAAAGCCATCGTTTGTCATTGCAGGCGCGTTATCAGGTCGACTACATCGAAACCTTGTACGGGCTGGTGCGCTCAAAGCTGGCCGTAGCGATATTACCGCAGCTTTATACCACGCATCTTCAGGACCCGCAGCTCAAGGTGGCGCAGCTACAGCAGCCGGCGCTGGCGCGAACGGTGGCGCTCATGCGCGCGCCGCAGACGCTTCCTCCCCTCATTGAATCCTGCTTTACGCTGATGGTCGAGACCCTGCGCGCCCGCTAGGGCGACACTTCTTTACAGCGCCGCCGTCCGTTGCTCGCTAAGATGACCTTCGTTAATTCATGAGGCCACGATGGAAAACCGTACATGCAGCAAGCTGCGCCGCTGGGCGCGGGAAGGGATTATTTTTATTCTGCTGGCGCTGGCCGTAATGTGGGGCGTAGATCGGTACCGTCAGCCGACGCTGCCCGACAACTTCAGTGCGATGCCGATGCAAAGTATCGACGGGACAACCTACGATTTGACGGCGCTCAGCCAGGAGCGGCCGCTGCTGATTTACGTCTGGGCGACCTGGTGCAGCATCTGCCGTTTTACGACCCCGTCGGTGGATAAGCTGGCAGGCGAGGGCGGGAATGTCGTCAGCATCGCGATGCGTTCGGGCGACGATGCAAAGCTGGAACGCTGGCGTGAAAAGAAACAGCTGACAATGCCGATCGTGAATGACATCAATGGCGCGCTATCGCAACAGTGGCAGGTGAGCGTAACGCCGACGCTGGTGATAGTGTCTAAGGGCAACGTCGTCAGTACGACCACGGGCTGGACAAGCTACTGGGGAATGAAAATGAGAATGTGGTGGGCTGGGGTCTAAAAATATCCCCTCCTCCAGCGGAAGAGGGGATACGCATTACTTCGCCAGAACTTCCTGTGCGGTACGCTCAACCAGAGACAGCAGGACTTTAACATCCTCCAGCGTCACGGTTGGGTTCAGCAGCGTCAGCTTCAGGCAGGTGATGCCGTTATGCTCGGTCACGCCGACGTTGGCGCGGCCAGACTCCAGCAGCGCATCGCCAATCTTCTGGTTCAGCAGGGCGATACCTGCATCATCCATCTGCGCCTGAGGACGGAAGCGGAACAGCACGCTCGCCAGCTGCGGCTGCATGACCAGCTCCAGAGCAGGCTGCTCTTTCACGTAGGCCGCGACCTGCTGCGCCAGCGTCACGCCGTGATCGATGATCGCCGCGTACTGCTCCTGACCCAGCGCTTCCAGGCTCATCCACAGCTTCAGCGCGTCGAAACGACGGGTGGTCTGCAGAGACTTGGACACTAGGTTAGGCACGCCTGCTTCTTCGTCAAACTCAGAGTTCAGGTAGGCCGCCTGGTAGCGCATCAGCTCATAGTGACGCGCTTCTTTCAGCAGGAACGCGCCGCAGCTGATGGTCTGGAAGAACTGCTTGTGGAAGTCCAGGGTAATGGAATCCACCAGATCGATACCGTCCAGGTAGTGACGATACTGCTCGGACATCAGCAGCGCGCCGCCCCAGGCCGCATCAACGTGTACCCAGATGTTCTGCTTGGCCGCCAGTTCAGCAATGGCACGCAGCGGATCGATAGCACCGGCGTCGGTGGTACCTGCCGTCGCGACGATCGCCAGAATCTGTTCGCCGTTCGCGTTGCACTGCTCAATTTTCGCCGCCAGATCGGTCAGATCCATGCGGGAGAATTCGTCCGTTTTCACCTGCACCACGGACTGGTAGCCCAGACCCATCAGCGCCATGTTTTTCTGCACGGAGAAGTGTGCGTTCTCGGAGCACAGCACGCGAATTTTGCGCAGATCGCCCACCAGGCCGTCCTGCTGAACGGAGTGACCCTGACGCGCGAAGAACGCATCGCGCGCCAGCATCAGGCCCATCAGGTTGCTCTGGGTGCCGCCGCTGGTGAAGACACCCGCGTCGCCAGCCTGATAACCCACGCGGGTACGCAGCCATTCGATCAGCTTAATTTCGATGATGGTTGCGGACGGGCTTTGATCCCAGGAGTCCATACTCTGGTTAGTGGCGTTGATCAGCACTTCCGCCGCCTGGCTGACGACCAGGCTTGGGCAGTGCAGATGCGCCACGCACTGTGGGTGATGAACGGACAGGCTGTCTTTCAGGAAGAACTCCACGGCGCGTTCAATCGCCGCGTCGTTGCCCAGCCCTTTCGGATTGAAATCCAGCTTAATACGGTCGCGCAGTTCCGCGACCGTTTTGCCCTGGTACATCTCAGGCTGTTTCAGCCACTGCATCACAGCCTGAGTGCTTTGTTCAATCGCCTGCTGGTAAGCGTCAATGCTCCGCGCAGAGGAGAACAAAATTGGGTTTGAATCAGACATCGTAATCAACAACTCCGGTTACGCCGGGCGAACGCCCGCAGCAAGCAGCGCCTGCTCGAATTTATCCAGGAAGATCTTCAGCTCGTCATCGCTAATCAGCAGAGACGGCAGCAGACGCAGAACGATGCCGTTACGGCCGCCGCGCTCCAGAATCAGGCCGTTTTCGAAGCATTTCTTCTGAATCAGCGCAGACAGCTCGCCGTCGCCCGGGAAGCAGCCCATATGGTCAGCCGCTTCGTTTGGCTTAACGATTTCAATACCGATCATCATGCCCAGACCGCGAACGTGACCGATAACAGGGTAGCGTTTAGCCAGCGCTTTCAGCTGGTCTTTCAGCCATTCGCCCTGTGCAGCCACTTTGCCCGCGATGTTCTGGTCTTTCAGGATTTTCAGGGTCGTCAGACCGGTTGCCATCGCCAGCTGGTTGCCGCGGAAGGTGCCGGTATGGTGCCCCGGCGCCCATGCGTCGAACTGCTTTTTGATACCGAGCACGGCCAGCGGCAGGCCGCCACCGACAGCTTTAGACATCACGATGATGTCTGGCTCAATGCCGGCGTGTTCGAAGGCGAAGAATTTACCGGTACGCGCAAAGCCCGCCTGAACTTCGTCGAGGATCAGCAGAATGCCGTGTTCCTGAGTCACTTTACGGATGCGCTGCAGCCACTCAGCCGGAGCCGGGTTCACGCCGCCTTCGCCCTGAACCGCTTCCAGGATCACCGCAGCAGGTTTACGCACGCCGCTTTCAACGTCGTTGATCAGGTTATCGAAATAGTAAGTCAGCGCTTTCACGCCCGCTTCACCACCGATACCCAGCGGGCAGCGGTACTCGTGCGGATAAGGCATGAACTGGACTTCTGGCATCATACCGTCAACCGCTTCTTTCGGAGACAGGTTGCCGGTGACGGACAGCGCGCCGTGGGTCATGCCGTGGTAACCACCAGAGAAGCTGATGATACCGCTGCGACCGGTCACTTTTTTCGCCAGCTTCAGCGCCGCTTCAACGGCGTCAGCACCGGATGGACCGGTGAACTGCAGGCAATACTCTTTGCCCTGACCAGGCAGCAGAGACAGCAAATATTCGGAAAACGCGTCTTTCAGAGGCGTAGTCAGATCCAATGTATGTAACGGCAAGCCGCTGGTAATGACATTTTGGATGCTTTTCAGCACATCAGGATGATTGTGGCCAAGCGCAAGGGTGCCAGCGCCGGCTAAACAGTCAAGGTATTCTTTATTATCTGCATCGGTGATCCACACGCCATCTGCTTTAGTAATCGCTAAAGGCAGCTTGCGCGGATAACTCCTGACGTTAGATTCAAACTCGGCCTGACGGGCCAGATAGGTTTCGTTGCTTTTATGGGCATCTACGGTGTCAATACGGACTTTATCCGTCATCATATCACTCCTACAACCGCGGCTTCGTTATGCGCCACGATTGAATAAAAAGTTAAAAAACAGATGGGGGTGTCTAAAAAACGCCGCCAATATAGAGCCTTTTTAGACGGGGCTCAATGGTTAATTTGTTTACTGTTTTGTTACATAGCGTGCAGGAGGTGAGATATCCCGCTTTTCGGCGATAAAAGTACGCGTTCTGTACAATGAAAACAGGCGCTTACGGTACCTTTTCGCAGACTGTAAAAGTAGACGGAAGAGTGTTACAAATCGTGCCTTTTTCCAGGAGAAAAGGAGGCGAAAAACCTCCTTGCGATCGTTATTTCTGCGTTACCTGCAAAATGCCGTTCTCGCGACCTTTGGTTTTATTCCAGCTTGCATCCGTAATACCCTTTGCATCGAGGCTAATGGATATAACAAACCCGTCTCCCTGTATTTCATAGAAGTTAGCATTCAGGCGTTTGACGATCGCTTTTTTGCCATTCACCGTGGCGTTAAAAAAGCCGTTTGAAATCGTGGCATTAACGGTGCCAGAAGAGAAGGACGCCTCACGCATGGGATCGTGGATAGCCGTTGTCTGCTGGTGCCCCGCCGCGTTTTCCGCTTTGGTTTTGTGAATATCACACGAGCCGTCGCCATCGCTAAGCTGGGTACATCCGGAGCGCTCCAGCTGCGCGCGATAGTGAGCGTTAATGGCATGGGCCGGAGCCGCCGCGACGGTGAATAACAGCGCAATCAGGGCTAATTTTGTTTTCATTGCAAAACCTTAATAATGACACAGGTTATAGGAAACGTACATTACGCCAATCCACACCCCGACAGAAATAAGCATCAGGTACAGAACGGCAGAAATAAAAATGTATTTGGACATGCTATGGCTTATTATCATTATTCTCATCTGAGATGAGAGGGCATTATATAAAGCTGCTCTCTGAACTGAATCTTCAAAAGCCCATACCTATGCCTACCGACGCGCCCATATTATTCGCGGTGTCATCAGAGAAACTCACTTTTGCGATAACATTGGCATTGAAATTAACGGAGGCACCTACCGCAAGAGCGCTTTCACCATTGTAGGTCGCACCGCCAGCAGAAAACATGACGTGCTGATTGGTCTGTACCTGGGGCAGGCCCGCCATCGCCATTGCTCCTGAAATCCCGGCGTTGGCTTGTTTTCGGTTATTATCCACCTCATCATGCAGCGATTTAAACTGCTGGTTAGAATTGTTATTTATGGCCTGCAACGTTTGCTTCGTTGCCTGCAAATCCTGCGCAGTAGTGGTAATCGTCTGGCTGTTTTTGACGACTTTCGCCTGCGTAACGGTATCAACTTGCATTTTAGTAACGGTGGTCGTCACGCCGTCCTTGCCTTTTTGGCCGTCGCGGCCATTCAGCCCGGTAGCGCCCTGTGCGCCGGTATCGCCTTTATCGCCTTTCGCGCCGTCTTTGCCGTTGATACCGTTGGTGGCTTTGGGGGCTTTTTCCAGGGCGTCAAGGCGGCTATCCTGAACGCCATTGATGCGTTCAACGGTGATAATGGCATTACCGTTAGCCGCAACGCCTGTTAAAGCAGCATCCCCTTTTTTGTTGGCGGTGTCTGCCAGCACTCCGGCCAATTTGGCTTCACGGTCAACGTTTGCAATATCGCCCTTTAAGTTTCCGACATCATTCTGCAGAGTAAGGATATTAGAGCCATTTACCACGTTCTGCTGTAACGCCTGGCCTGCTTTATTGCCAGCCAGAAGTATTGCATCATCACGCAGCAAGTTTTCTTGTTTGATCTTAATAACATCGCCGTCAACGTTAGAAATGCGGTCGTAATTACCTTGAGTTTGATCGCCGAATTGTTTATTAATCTGCGTTTGCGTCCAGCCTAATGAATCCTGAACGTCATCGGTACTTATAACGGCCGCCCTCGCCACATCGAATGAACCCACTAACACAACGCTTACAACAACAATTGAAACTGCAGATTTATTAAAAGCTTTCATTTGAAGAACTCACATCATTAAGGTATTAAAAAATTAATAAAATAGTTTGGGTTTCATTAAGCAGAAAGTTATGTCAGTGTCTGCTAATCGCTGCACATTCTTTTTTAGTAACGGGAATAAACTATCAATTAAAGCCAAAGTAATGATTTTGATCTAAATCATAAATGATCTGAATATACTAAGTGGTCGGGGGTGGTGCCGGGAGACTTTATTTAATGTATACATTAGGTTATTTCTGGAATGACCAGTGAAGGCCGAATGTTAAGCTATTGATGGGAATGATGTTGTTTGCCTTAATAATTTAAAGTGATTTTCTTTTTGGGTTTCGTACGAAAGAATATTTCGCATCTAATAAAACAAATGACAAATCAAAAAAATATAAATATAACAAAGCCTGGAATAATAGTTTTGTAATGAGCAAATAACTATAAAAAAACACAATTAACGTAATCTCAATGTAAGCAGGATAATGAGTGAAAAACGCATAAGGATTTTCTGCCTGATAAACCCGGTGATACCTCGAAACACCTTGCACCTTGCCTACGGCCCCGGTTAAACTAGGTATTGATAGGTTAATTGATTTTAACTAATTGTTTTATCAGTAATTTGACTCGGGGTGCCCTTCTTCGTTGAAGGCTGAGAAATACCCGTATTACCTGATCTGGATAATGCCAGCGTAGGGAAGTCAGATGCCTTCCCGGTCATCGCTTCTTTCCGCACGGCAGGAGCGAAACCATGCAGCCTGACCTGCTCGATCTACACGTTTTACATCAGTTCCGTACCCGTTCTCCGCTCACCCACTGTATGACTAACGACGTCGTTCAGGCCTTTACGGCCAACGTTCTGCTCGCGCTGGGTGCCTCTCCGGCGATGGTGATCGAAGCCGAAGAGGCTGAACAGTTTGCGGCGCTAGCCGATGCGCTGCTGATCAACGTCGGCACGCTGACCGCGCCGCGCGCCCAGTCGATGCGTCGTGCAATTGAAAGCGCGGTGGACGCGGGCAAACCCTGGACGCTCGACCCGGTCGCCGTAGGCGCGCTGGCGTTCCGCACCCGTTTCTGCCATCAAATCCTCACCCTCAAACCTGCAGCCATTCGCGGCAATGCGTCGGAAATTCTCGCCCTTGCCGGAATGAGCGCGGGCGGTCGCGGGGTCGATACGACCGATACCGCTTCTACGGCGCTTCCCGCAGCACAGGCGCTGGCGCGCCAGGTCAATACCATCGTGGTCGTGACGGGAGAAGTGGATTACGTCACTGACGGACAGAGGATACGCACCGTTACGGGTGGCGATCCGCTAATGACCCGCGTCGTCGGCACAGGCTGCGCGCTCTCGGCAGTCGTGGCAGCCAGCTGTTCACTGCCCGGCGACCGGCTGGATAACATCGCCGCCGCCTGCGGATGGATGAAGCGCGCCGGAACGGTCGCCGTGGCGCAGTCACGCGGTCCCGGCAGCTTCGCAAGCGCGTTTCTCGACGCGCTTTATACGCTGGAGGAGCAGGCATGAAGCGAATCAACGCACTCACCATTGCCGGCACCGACCCAAGCGGCGGCGCAGGCATCCAGGCTGACCTGAAAACCTTCTCCGCGCTTGGCGCATACGGCTGTTCCGTGATTACCGCGCTGGTGGCGCAAAATACGCGCGGCGTACAGTCGGTCTACCATATCGAACCGGATTTTGTCGCCGCGCAGCTGGATTCGGTGTTTAGCGACGTGCGCATTGATACCACCAAAATCGGCATGCTGGCCGAGACGGATATCGTCGACGCGGTGGCCGAGCGTCTTAAACGCTATCAGGTGCAAAACGTGGTGCTCGATACCGTGATGCTGGCAAAAAGCGGTGACCCGCTGCTCTCCGCCTCTGCCGTTGAGACGTTGCGCAAAAAGCTGTTGCCGCAGGTGGCGCTGATTACGCCAAACCTGCCGGAAGCCGCGGCGCTGCTGGACGCTGCGCACGCGCAAACGGAACGTGAAATGAAAGAGCAGGGGCGGGCGCTGCTGGCGATGGGCTGCGGCGCAGTGCTGATGAAGGGCGGGCATCTTGACGACGCCGAAAGCCCGGACTGGCTCTTCACCCGCGACGGTGAAACGCGCTTTACCGCCCCGCGCGTGCAGACCAAAAACACCCACGGCACGGGCTGCACGCTCTCTGCCGCGCTGGCGGCGCTGCGACCGCGGCACAGCGGCTGGGCAGATACGGTGCAGGAAGCCAAGAGTTGGCTCTCGGCGGCGCTGGCAAAAGCCGATACTCTGGAGGTCGGTCACGGTATTGGACCGGTTCACCATTTTCATGCATGGTGGTAACTCAGTATAATGGCTGTAAACACCACGCCTGAGAAAAACAGAGATGGAACAAGCGCATACCCGGCTAATCGCTCAGCTGAATGAACGGATCTCAGCAGCAGACAAGACGCCGCTGTACCTGAAATTTGCCGAAACGGTAAAAAACGCGGTACGCAGCGGCGTGCTGGAGCACGGGAATATCCTGCCCGGCGAGCGAGATCTGAGCCAGTTAACCGGCGTGTCGCGCATCACAGTGCGTAAGGCAATGCAGGCGCTTGAGGAGGAGGGCGTGGTCACGCGCTCCCGCGGCTACGGGACGCAAATCAATAACATCTTCGAGTATTCGCTGAAGGAGGCGCGCGGGTTCTCACAGCAGGTGGTGCTGCGGGGCAAAAAGCCCAACACCCTGTGGGTCAACAAGCGGGTGGTGAAATGCCCCCAAGAGGTGGCTAATCATCTTTCGATCGCGCCGGACAGCGAGGTCTTTTTGCTCAAGCGCATTCGTTACGTTGATGATGATGCGGTCTCCATTGAAGAGTCCTGGGTGCCGACGGGATTCATCCACGATCCCGATGCGATCGGCGTCTCGCTGTACGATTACTTCCGCAGCCAGAATATCTTTCCTCAGCGCACCCGCTCCCGCGTGAGCGCCCGCATGCCGGACAGCGAGTTTCAGACGCACATTAAGATGGACGAAAAAATACCGGTGCTGGTGATCAAGCAGGTTGCGCTTGACCAACAGCACCGGCCGATTGAGTACAGCATCAGCTACTGCCGCAGCGATCTATACGTCTTCGTGTGCGAGGAGTAATTCCTCGCGGGTTGGCGCACAGTCGCCGCCGCGGTGGCTGACCACCCAGGCGGCTACCGCATTCCCCAGCAGCACCGCATCTGGAAGCGTCCATCCCGCCGCCAGCCCCGCGAGCGTGCCTCCCGCGTGGCTATCGCCCGCACCAATGGTATCCACAACCGTGGCAGGAAACGCCGGAACAACGCCAGAGGCGTCACCGTCGTACCAGGCTGCGCCGTCTTTATCATGGCGCACTATCAGCGGAGCACCAAAGCGCTGCTGCCACTGTGCGCCCAGGGTATCCACGACGAATCCGAATCTTTCAGCGGCAATCTCTGCTTCCTGGCGATTGAGCGATACGATCGGCCCGCAGGCCATAATCCGCGCCATCAGCGCGTCGGGAACGTCCGCGATGCGGGGGCCGAAATCGATAAAGGCCGTCACGTCACGCAGTCCTTCCAGCCAGGCCGTCAGCAGTTCTCCGCACTGCGAGGCCAGCTGGTAGCCGGACAACGAAACCAGGCTATTCTTCGGAACGTTAAGCCCGTCAAGCCAGCTCGGCTGCCACTGGTTCTCCACGCCGCTAAAGGACATAAAGGTGCGCTCGCCGTCAGGCTCCACCAGCGCCAGGCACCAGCCGTTATCGCCAGCTTCGGCCTCTACGGCGCTGTGCAGATCCTGCTTCGCCATCGCGTTGCGGATAATATCCGCCCACACGCCGTGTCCGACGGGCAGGGCGTTTTGTGACGAAATGCCGAGCCGCTTCAGGGCGATAGCAATATTCAGCGCGCAGCCGCCGATATTGACGCCCTGCTGCTTAAGCTCGATATCGCACCCGCGCCAGGGCAGGGCGTAGGCGTCGGCGATAACGTCAATCACCGCCGCGCCCAGCACCGTCACCGGACGCGTGGCGCGCAGCGCTTCAAGGCGTTGGGCAAACGAACTCATACGCCCTCCCTTTGCTCCCGATAGTGCAGGAGCTTTTCGCAATAGTGGCCAAAATCGAGCTGGTTTACGGCGTCGAGTTCGGCCTTCAGAGCCGGATCGATCGCCTGCACGCCGTGCAGCGCGCCGCAGATTGCCGTTGCCATCGCGCCAATGGTATCGGTATCGCCGCCCAGGTTGGCGCATAAAATGGCGCAGCGGTTCGGATCGGTTCCCGCCAGTTCGACCATTGCAATCGCCGCCGGAACGGATTCGATGGTGCTGGTGCCCGCGCCGACGAGCTGATACACCGCCTCGCTCGCGGATTCAATCCCGTTGGCTTCTCGTACGGTTTTCAGTGCCAGCTCGATACGCGCCGCAAGCGATGCGCTGAAGGTGGTGGTTTTCGCTTCCTGCGCATAGCGGGCGATCCCCGGCAGGGCATCAACGATGTTCTGCCAGCGTTCGCCGTCGACGGCGCGTGAAATTGCCCACGCAATAACAGCCGCACCGGCAATGGCGAGGTCCGATTTATGCGTTGGGCTGGAGGCCAGCGCGATCTGCTCGACAAAGTGCTCCAGACGCGTTGCCGGGAGCAGGCAGCCCAGCGGAGAGGCGCGCATCGCCGCCCCGTTGGTCACGCCGTTGTTTTCCAGCTCGCTCACCGGCCTGCCGTCGCGAATGGCGTTGAGGGCAATTTTCGAGGTGGGGCCAAGCACGTTCTTATTGAACGCGTCAAAATCCAGCGCCCAGTTAAGAATATGCTTGCCGATAACGTCCGCGTTAATCTGCCCGTCGCACTCGATAATCGCATCCGCCAGGCAGAGCGCCATCGAGGTATCGTCGGTGAACTCGGCCTGGTTGAAATAGCAGGCCGCATTGTTCTCTGCCGGGCCGGGTAAGAAACGGTCGATCCAGCCGAAGTGCGCCTTAACGCGCTTTCTCGGCCACAGCTCCGACGGCATGCCCATCGCATCCCCTAACGCCTGCCCGTAAAGAGCACCGAGAATACGTTCTTGTTTCATTTAACTTCCCCTTGTGTCAGCGCGGTATCGCTATCGACCACCTCAATTGCGGCGATCTCTTTATCCGATTCGCGGAAAAACAGCATAAACAGCACGGCAATCACGGCAATCATGATTGCGCCAAACGTCCACATTCCGGCCCAGTTGAAGGTCAGCCCATTCACCGGCTCTTTGTAAGCGAACATTTTTTCCATCATCACGCCGCCCAGGCGGTAACCCAGCAGGCTACCGAAGCCCTGACAGCACAGCGTAATCAAGCCCTGCGCCGCGGTGCGCATGTGCGCCGGCGCTTTTTTGTCCACGTAGATGTACGCGGTCACGTAGTAGAAGTCGTAGCTCACGCCGTGCAGCAGTATGCCGAGGAACAGCAGGGCGTAGGTGAAGTACTGATCCGCGCCGCCGTAAACAAAGAAACCGTAGCGGATAGCGGCGGTGATCAGGCCCAGCAGTAAGACCTTCTTAATACCAAAGCGTTTGGTGAAGAACGGCAGGGCCAGCATAAAGAAGATTTCGGAGAACTGGCCGAGGGTCATCCAGCCGGTGGCGTTTTTCATCCCCACTTCGGTGAGGTAGCCGTTGGCGAAGATGTAGTAGAAGGCCAGCGGCATCGCGAACAGGAACGAGCAGAAGAAGAAAACCAGGAAGTTTTTGTCGCGCAGCAGGATCAGCGCGTCCAGCCCCAGCATTACCTTGACGTCCAGCTTGCCGGTGCTCTTCGGCGGTGTGTTTGGCAGGAACAGGGCGAACACGCCCAGCAGCGCAGAGCTGGCGGCGGTCATCAGCAGCGGGATGTTGGTGTCGGAGATATCGCTATAGCCCATCATCTGCGGCAGGAACCCGCACGCCAGGCCCGAGGCGATCCAGCCGATGGTGCCCATCACGCGGATGCGCGGGAAATCGGCCTCGACGTCGTCCACGTTGGCGAAGGCGATGCTGTTGGTCAGCGCGATGGTCGGCATATAGGTGAGCGAGTAGGCCAGCAGCAGCGGGAAGAAGGTGCTGAACTGGGTTTGCTGTGCGGCGAAGTACATCAGAATGGCGCCGGCAAACATCAGTACCGCCAGCACTTTCTGCGCGGCGAAGAAGCGGTCGGTCAGCGAGCCGACAAGAATAGGCGAGAGGATCGCGGCAATGGCGGTACAGGCATAGGACCAGCCGATTTCCCCGGCGGTGAAGCCGCTTTTGCTCAGCCACAGCCACAGCGGCACAAACCAGGCGCCCCAGATAAACCATTCAACAAACATCATGAATGACAGTTGGACTTTCGTTTTCATTTTTTAATCCTGCATGTCAGAGAGGGTACGCCTTTAACATACCATCTAATAATACCTTTTAAATACCTTTGAGGCGATTGTTTGATCAGTGTAACAAAATTGTTGTACATGAAACGAGCCAGCAGATTGTGCTTAAAAAAGTTGCAGACGGTGGAAAATCTGTTAAGTCGGTACCAGGCTTAGTCTGCCTGCAATTTGTAGGTTTGGATTACACGCTCCGACTTCTCGTCGGACTTACGGGAGCATCACTATGACTGATATTGCGCAGTTGCTTGGCAAAGACGCCGACAGCCTTTTACAGCATCGTTGTATGACCATTCCAGCCGACCAGCTTTACCTGCCCGGCCACGATTACGTAGACCGCGTGATGATGGATAACAACCGTCCGCCTGCCGTGCTGCGAAACATGCAGACGCTTTACAATACCGGACGACTGGCCGGCACGGGCTACCTATCGATTCTGCCGGTTGACCAGGGCGTTGAGCACTCTGCTGGCGCATCGTTCGCGGCCAACCCGCTCTATTTTGATCCGAAGAACATTGTTGAACTGGCGATTGAGGCGGGCTGTAACTGCGTTGCGTCTACCTACGGCGTGCTGGCCTCCGTTTCCCGCCGCTACGCCCACCGCATTCCGTTCCTCGTTAAGCTTAACCACAACGAAACCCTGAGCTACCCGACCGAATATGACCAGACCCTGTACGCCAGCGTGGAGCAGGCGTTCAACATGGGCGCGGTGGCGGTGGGAGCGACCATCTATTTCGGCTCCGAGCAGTCGCGTCGTCAGATTGAAGAGATCTCTGCGGCGTTCGAGCGCGCGCACGAGCTGGGGATGGTGACGGTGCTTTGGGCTTACCTGCGTAACAACGCGTTCAAGAAAGACGGCGTGGATTACCACGTGTCAGCCGATCTGACCGGCCAGGCGAACCACCTGGCGGCGACCATCGGCGCGGATATCGTGAAGCAGAAAATGGCCGAAAACAACGGCGGCTATAAGGCGGTGAACTTTGGCTACACCGACGATCGCGTGTACAGCAAGCTGACCAGCGAAAACCCGATCGATCTGGTGCGTTACCAGCTGGCGAACTGCTACATGGGGCGCGCGGGTCTGATTAACTCCGGCGGGGCGGCAGGCGGCGATACCGACCTGTCCGACGCGGTGCGCACGGCGGTGATCAACAAACGTGCGGGCGGCATGGGGCTGATTCTGGGCCGTAAGGCGTTTAAGAAAACCATGGCCGACGGCGTGAAGCTGATTAATGCGGTTCAGGATGTGTATCTGGACAGTAAAGTGACGATTGCTTAAGACATGTCCCCCTCACCCTAACCCTCTCCCCGCAGGGGAGAGGGGATGGTTTGCTCCCTCTCCCTCCGGGAGAGGGTCGGGGTGAGGGGCAATAAATACCGCATTTTATTTCTCCCGATCCACCTCACACTTCCCCTCCCTTTTGTGAAAACTGTCACTTCTTACCGTGCATATGCACAAAAAATGGTCGGCGCTTAGCGGAATTTGTCTAAGGCAGCGGATGAATTTTGCGCTTAAAGTTTATTTCGAAACAGCTTTTCAAAATGAACGTTGCGCTGAACCTCCGTAGTGTTAAGGACCGATAATGAAAATTGAATCTGTAAACGTCACCGTCTTTCAGTATCCGACGCGCCGGGTTTCTGACGCCGCCGGGCATTCGCATCCGGGGCCGGAAAGCATGGCCAAAATGGCGATGCTGACCATCACGGCAGAGGATGGCACCCGCGGATACTCCTTCGCGCCGCCGGAAGTGGTGCGCCCCTTTGTGGTCAACACCTTCTTTCGCAAAGTGCTGGTCGGCCAGGACGCGTTCAACCGCGAGCGCATCTGGCAGGATCTGGCGCACTGGCAGCGGGGCAGCGCGCATCAGCTGACCGAGCGCGCGCTGGGCTTCGTCGAACAGGCGCTGTGGGATCTGATTGGCCGCAAGCTCAATATGCCGGTCTGGAAGCTGCTGGGCGGCTACCGCGACACGGTTCCGGCCTACGGCAGCACCATGTGCGGGGACGATCTGCCCGGTGGCTTATCCACGCCGGACGAGTACGCCAGCTTTGCCGAGACGCTGGTGGCGCGTGGCTATAAGGCCATCAAGCTGCACACCTGGATGCCGCCCGTCTCCTTTGCGCCCAATCCGAAGATGGACGTCAAGGCCTGTGCCGCCGTGCGTGAGGCGGTGGGCCCGGATATCGATCTCATGATCGACGGCTACCACTGGTACAGCCGCACCGAGGCGCTGTACATCGGCAAAGAGCTGGAGAAACTCAACTTCGCCTGGTTCGAAGAGCCAATGGAAGAGGAGAGCATGGCCTCCTACGCCTGGCTGGCGGAAAACCTGTCGATCCCGATTATCGGGCCGGAAAGCCTGGGCGGAAAGCATCACAGCCGCGCGGACTGGATCAAAGCCGGAGCGTGCGACATCCTGCGTGCGGGGGCAAACGGCGTGGGCGGCATTTCACCGACGCTGAAGGTGGCGAACCTGGCGGAGTCATTTGGCATGGACTGCGAAGTGCACGGCAACGGTGCGGCGAGCCTGGCGGTGATTGGCGCCATCAAAAACTGCCGCTGGTACGAGCGCGGCCTGCTGCATCCGTTCCTCGACTACGACCAGCCGGCGGCCTACCTCAACAGCCTGGTCGACCCGATGGACGAGCACGGCATGGTCAGCCTGCCGACCCGCCCGGGACTGGGCGAAGACATTAATTTTGCATATATCGAAGCCAATACCGTCAGCCACGACTGACAGATAAAAACGTACCCTACAGGCGATATATACATGAAACGATCTCCTTTAGCCGGGGCGTGCCTGCTCGCGCTCTCGCTGATGATGGGGAGCGGTGCGGCATACGCAAAAACGCCGCCCGACCAGCTCATCATCGGCATGAATATGAACAACCTTCTGACCCTCGATCCGGCAGCGATGACCGGTAACGAGGTGGTCGGTATTGTGGTCAATCTCTACGACTCGCTGGTGGAGCTTGACCCGAACGAACTCACCCACGTCAGGCCCGCGCTGGCGACGTCCTGGGATATTTCTCCGGACCGTCAAACCCTGACCTTCCACCTGCGCAATGACGTAACGTTCCATTCCGGTAATCCGCTGACGGCGGAGGACGTGGTCTGGTCGATGCGCCGCCTGCTGCACCTCAACCTGGCGCAGGCCTCGGTGTGGAAATCCTACGGGTTTTCAAAGAAAAATATCGATAGCCAAATCAGCGCCCCGGATGCGTATACGGTGCAGATTGTCCTGCCCAAAGCCAACGACCCGCAACTGGTGATCTACTCCCTTGGCGCGCTCGGCAACCTCGGCGTGCTCGACAGCAAAACGGTGCAGCAGCACGCGGTCAACAACGACTGGGGCAACCGCTGGCTGACCACCAACGAAGCCGGTTCCGGGCCGTTTATGCTGGAAACCTGGCAGGCGAAAGACGTGCTGCGCATGCAGCGCAACCCGCACTACTGGCGGGAAACGCCGAAGATGAGCCGCGTGGTGCTGCGCCATTTCCAGGAGTCGCAAACCCTGCGCCTGATGATTGAAAAGGGCGACCTCGACGTTGCCAACAACATGGCGGTGGCGGACATCAACGCCCTGCGCAAGGACCCGCAGCTTACCGTCGAGGCCGTGCAAAAGGGCACGGTCTACTACGTGGCGATGAGCATGAAGGAGGCCCATTTTGCCAACCCGAAGGTGCGCGAGGCGGTGCGCTACCTGATTGACTATCAGGGCATCAACAACGCCCTGATGCCGGGCTACGGCGTGCTGCACCAGCGCCCGATTAAAGCCGGAATGCCCTCCACGCTACCGGACCCGGGCTACAGGCTCGATATCCCGCGCGCCAAAAAGCTGCTGGCGGAGGCGGGCTACCCGGACGGGTTTGATACCACCCTGCGGGTGCTGGCGGATCAGCCGTTCCTCAACATCGCTATCGCCGTGCAGTCGACGATGATGCAGGCGGGGATCAACGCCAAAATCATCACCGGCACCGGGAACCAGATTTACGGCGCGATGCGCGAACGCAGGTTCGACATGCTGGTCGGGCGCGGCGGCAGCGGGGTAGAGCCGCACCCGCACTCCAGCCTGCGCGCGCTGGTCTACAACCCGGACAACAGCGACGAAGCGCGTCTAACCAACTTCCAGGGCTGGCGCACCAGCTTTTACGATAAGCCGCTTAACGAGATGATCGACAAGGCCCTGCTGGAGCGCGATCCGAAGAAACAGATTGCCGAGTACCAGCAGATCCAGGTGCGCTACGACGAACTGATCCCGGCGATGATCCCCCTGTCGCAGATGGTCGATTCGGTGGTGGTGCGTAACGAGGTGAAGAACTTCCAGTCGCACCCGTCGGCCACCACTTTCCTGCGCGACGTCTACAAAACCGGAGGTGAAAAATGAGCGTGGCGATCCTCTCTCCCGGCTCCCGGACCCGGCGCTTCTCAAAGCGGCTGACGCAGGTGCTGGTAACGCTGTTCGGCCTGCTGCTGCTGACCTTTTTCATTGGCCGCGTGATGCCCGTCGACCCGGTGCTGGCGATCGTCGGCCCGGATGCCGACCACGGCACCTACCAGCAGGTGTATCACCAGCTGGGGTTCGATAAATCGCTGCTGACGCAGTTCGGCATTTACCTTAGCAACCTTCTGCACGGCGATCTGGGCAACGCGCTGCTGACGGGCAAACCGGTGACCGCCGATATCCTGCGCGTCTTCCCGGCGACGCTGGAGCTGGCGACGATGGCGATTATCGTCGGCGCGGGCCTGGGCATTCCGCTCGGCGTGCTGGCGGCGGCGCGGCGTAACAGCGTTTCCGACTACGTGGTACGGATCATCAGCCTGGCGGGCTACTCGACGCCGATCTTTTGGGTCGGGATGATGGGGCTGCTGCTGTTCTACGCCTGGCTTGGCTGGGTGGGAGGCGCAGGGCGTCTGGATCTGGGGCTGGAGGGCTTAGTCCCGCGGCGCACCGGGCTGATGACGGTGGATGCGCTGCTGGCCGGGAACGGCGCGGTGTTCTGGAACGCCGTTAACCATCTGGTGCTGCCCGCTTCGCTGCTTGGCTTCCACTCGCTGGCCTACATCAGCCGCATGACCCGCAGCTTTATGCTGGCGCAGCTGTTGCAGGAGTTCATCATCACCGCGCGGGTGAAAGGCCTGACCGAACGTCAGGTGATCTGGAACCACGCGTTTCGCAACATCCTCGTGCAGCTGCTGACGGTGGTGGCGCTGGCCTACGGCTCGCTGCTGGAAGGGGCAGTGCTGATCGAGACCGTCTTCTCCTGGCCGGGCTTCGGCTCGTATCTCACCGGCAGCCTGCTGCTCGGGGATATGAACGCGGTGATGGGCTGCGTGCTGCTGGTGGGGGTTATCTTCGTGATGCTCAACCTGCTCTCCGACATGCTGTATCAACTCTTTGACCCGAGGACGAAATCATGACCGTTTCTCTGGATACGCCGCTGGGGGCAGGGCCGTCCGAAAGCCGCCAGCGTATCAGGCGCGCGCTGGGCCGCGCCGCCGGTTTTGTCGGCAAGATGGCGCGCAACCCGCTCACCGCCATCGGCGGCGGGATTATCCTGCTGCTGCTGATCGTGGCGGCCTTTGCGCCGCTGATTGCCCCGTACAACCCGCTGGTTCAGGACCTTAGCAACGCGCTCGCCGCCCCGAACGCGCGGCACTGGTTCGGCACCGACGAGTTTGGCCGCGACATCTTCAGCCGCCTGGTGTACGGCTCGCGCATCACGCTCTATATCGTGCTGCTGGTCTCCGTGACCGTCGGGCCGCTGGGGCTGCTGCTGGGCGTCACCGCAGGCTATTTTGGCGGCAAGGTGGATGCTGTGCTGATGCGCGTGACCGATATCTTTATCTCCTTCCCGAGCCTGGTGCTGGCGCTGGCGTTTGTGGCGGCGCTCGGTCCCGGGCTGGAGCACGTAGTGATAGCGATTACGCTCACCGCCTGGCCGCCGATCGCCCGTCTGGCGCGCGCCGAAACGCTCTCCCTGCGACAGGCCGATTTTATCTCCGCCGTGCGCCTGCAGGGGGCGTCACCGGCCCGCGTGCTGTGGCGCCACATCGTGCCGCTGTGCCTGCCGTCGGTGATTATCCGCATCACCATGAACATGGCGGGCATCATTCTCACCGCCGCCGGGCTGGGCTTCCTCGGCCTCGGCGCCCAGCCGCCGGAGCCGGAGTGGGGCGCGATGATCTCAAGCGGCCGCACCTACATGATGGAGTGCTGGTGGGTAGTGACTATTCCGGGGCTGGCGATCCTGATCAACAGCCTGGCGTTCAACTTCTTAGGAGATGGCCTCCGTGACATCCTCGATCCTCGCAGCGAATAACCCTCTGCTCGACGTGCGCGATCTCCACGTCGATTTCATCAACGGCGGCGCGGTCACCCACGCGGTGCGCGGCGTCTCCTTCCAGCTTGGACGCGAAAAGCTGGCGATCGTCGGCGAGTCCGGCTCCGGCAAATCTACCGTCGGGCGGGCGCTGCTGCGCCTGCATCCGGCCAAAGCGCAAATCAACGCCGCGCGGATGCAGTTTGGCGACGTCGATTTACAGGCCGTCAGCGAGGCGCAGATGCGCGGCATTCGCGGCAAGCGTATCTCGATGATCATGCAGGACCCGAAATACTCGCTCAACCCGGTGGTCTGCGTGGGCGATCAGATTGCTGAAGCCTGGCTGACGCATCATCCGGGGCGCAGGGCCGAAGCCAGGGCCAAAGTGCTGGAGATGCTCGACGTCGTGCGCATTCGCCAGCCCGAGCGGGTGTATCACCTCTATCCGCACGAGATTTCCGGCGGGCAGGGGCAGCGCATCATGATTGCGATGATGCTGATCGCTGAGCCGGAGCTGGTGATTGCCGACGAACCGACCTCGGCGCTGGACGTGTCGGTGCGTTTACAGGTGCTCGGACTGCTCGACGACCTGGTGCAGTCCCGCGGGCTCGGGCTGATCTTTATCAGCCACGACATCAGCCTGGTGCGCAGCTTCTGCGATCGGGTGCTGGTGATGTACGCCGGGCGCGTGGTGGAGTCCATTGCCGCGAAAGACCTGCACAACGCGAAGCATCCGTACACGCAGGGGTTAATCAGCGCGCTGCCGGAAATCAACCATCGCCGCCCGACGCTGCCGGTATTACAGCGTCAGGCCAGCTGGCTCACCGACTAAGGAGCAAAGATGATCGAGATTAACCACCTCAACCTGGCGTTCGGCGAGGGCGAGAAGCGCAATCAGGTGCTGGATGACGTAAACATCAGCGTGAAGGAGGGCGAGATTTATGGCCTGGTGGGAGAGTCCGGTTCGGGCAAAACCACGGTGCTCAAATGCCTGGCCGGGCTGTTTACCCACTGGGACGGCGAGCTTTCCATTGACGGCAGGCCGCTGGAAAAGCGCATTAGCCGGGAACGGTGCCGTCGGGTGCAGATGGTGTTTCAGGACCCGTACGGCTCGCTGCATCCGCGCCACACCATCGGGGATATTCTGGAGGAGCCGCTGCAGATCCACGGCATCGGCGATCGGGAGCGGCGCATTTATACCTTGCTGGACAAGGTGGGGCTGAACCGGGCGTTTCGCGATCGCTATCCGCACCAGCTTTCCGGCGGCCAGCGCCAGCGCGTGGCGATTGCCCGGGCGTTAATTCTGGAGCCGCAGGTGCTGCTGCTGGACGAGCCGACCTCGGCGCTGGACGTCTCCGTGCAGGCGGAAATCCTCAACCTGCTGGCGGAGCTTCAGCGCGAGTCGAATCTGACCTACCTGATGGTGACGCACGATCTGGGCGTGATTGCCCACCTGTGCCAGAAGGTGGCGGTGATGCAGTACGGTAAAATCCTCGAAAGCCTGACCGTCGACGCGCTGGTCGCCGGGCAGGCCAAAACCGACTATACGCGGATGCTGGTCAATGCCAGCCAGCAGTATTCGCGCGAGATGGCGCGGGAGGTGGCGATTTATTAGGGTTGTGCGGTTTGGTGCCCTCACCCCGGCCCTCTCCCACAGGGAGAGGGAGAAAAACGTAGCCGCCACCCGACAAAACCTCAGCGCAAGAGCTGACAGTCCGGCGGCAGCCTGCACTGCAGCGCGCCCGGAACAACCTCAATGCGGAATTTCTCTCCGCTCAGCGGTTCGCCATCAAGGTTAAAGGTCATGCCGTGCGGGGCGATCACCTCAAACCACGCGGATTTCCCGTCAATGATGTTTGGGCTTTCTTCCGGCTGGGTGAGGGTGGTGAACAGCGCGGGCAGCAGCCCGTCGCCGGTGAAAATGCGCAGCTGGAGCTGACCGTCGTTAATCAGCGCCTCGGGGCAAAGCTGCTGCCCGCCGCCCGCCTGACGCCCGTTGCCGATGCCAATCACCAGCGCGTCGCCCTGCCAGTGGAAGTTTTCACCGTTGATTTCGCAGCGGTCGGGTTTCAGGGTATCCATGCGCATCAGGCCGTGGATCAGATACGACACGCCGCCCAGCGCCGCCTTCAGCTTTTCCGGCGTTTCGCTGGTAATGCGCGTACCGAAGCCGCCCGTCGCCATATTGATAAAACAGGTTTTATCATTCACCTGCGCAATATCAACGGCGGTTGCTTTACCGAGGATCGCCAGCTGCAGCGCTTTCCCCAGGTCCTCCGGAATACCGGCGCTGGTGGCAAAATCATTGGCGGTGCCGAGCGGTAAAATACCCATCACCGGGCGCACTGCCGGATCAAGCTCAATCAGCGCGCTGGCGATCTCGTTGATGGTCCCGTCGCCGCCGCCGGAAATAATGGTCCCGACGCCCAGGCGTATACCTTCATCGATATAACGCGCCGCGTCGCCTTTTTCAAACGTCACCCGCACGTGTATGCGCGCGCCGTCTTCCCGTAAATCGGTAATGGCCTGGCGAAGCACATCGTTGCCCGCGCTTTTGCCATTGAGAATCAATAAACTGTCTGGATAGGTTGCCATCCGGGTTGCTCCCTTTTTTTGCTTTAGAAAGAGTGTATCCCAGAGAAGTAAAAAGCGGGTAAGAACAGGATGAAAGGCAAAAAATAAGCCCGCGTAAGGGAGATTACGCAGGCTAAGGAGGTGGTTCCTGGTACAGCTAGCATTTATGGGTTATGTTTTTCAGCGGGGGGATAATACCCGTATTGAACGAAGCGGTATGTGATCCGATTCTAAGAATTATCCCACCGTGAAAAAATCCCGTTGATTGACTATTTACCGTGCGGATTACGGGTGTTTTCGCCTTCAAAATTGCGCATCAGCAGCGCAAACTCCAGCTCCACTTCTTCAGGAACCGGCAGCCAGACGACGTGACCGTCGCCCGGCGCGACGTCGATCGCTTCACCTTTTTTGTTTTCCAGATGCTCCAGACGGAAGTTCATGTTGCCCTGTGGGGTCATGAGTTCCAGGCTGTCGCCTTTGGTGAATTTGTTTTTCACCGCCACGGCCGCCAGCGCGCCTTTACGCTCGCCGGTGAAGTCGCCGACAAACTGCTGGCGCTCAGAAATGGAGTAGCCGTGCTCGTAGTTCTGATAATCGTCGTGGGTGTGACGACGCAGGAAGCCTTCGGTATAGCCGCGATGCGCCAGGCCTTCCAGGGTTTCCAGCAGGGTGGTATCGAACGGTTTACCGGCAGCGGCATCGTCGATGGCCTTGCGGTACACCTGCGCGGTACGGGCACAGTAGTAGTATGACTTGGTTCGGCCTTCGATTTTCAGCGAGTGCACGCCCATCTGCGTCAGGCGCTCTACGTGCGCGATGGCGCGCAGGTCTTTCGAGTTCATGATGTAGGTGCCGTGCTCGTCTTCAAAGGCGGTCATGTACTCGCCCGGACGCTTGGCTTCTTCAATCATAAACACGCTGTCGGTTGGCGCGCCGACGCCCAGCGTTGGCTCGACGTTGGTGACCGGGATCGGCTCGTGCTTGTGCACGATGTTGCCCACGTCATCCTCTTTGCCTTCCTGAACGTTATATTCCCAGCGGCAGGCGTTGGTGCAGGTGCCCTGGTTCGGGTCGCGCTTGTTGATATAGCCAGAGAGCAGACAACGGCCGGAGTAGGCCATGCACAGCGCGCCGTGGACGAAAATCTCGATTTCCATATCCGGCACCTGGGTGCGGATCTCTTCGATCTCTTCCAGAGACAGTTCGCGAGACAGAATGACGCGGGTGAGCCCCATCTGCTTCCAGAACTTCACCGTCGCCCAGTTGACGGCGTTGGCCTGTACGGAAAGGTGAATATCCATCTCCGGGAAGTTTTCCCGAACCAGCATGATTAAACCCGGGTCCGACATGATCAGCGCGTCCGGCCCCATATCCACCACCGGTTTCAGGTCGCGAATGAACGTTTTAAGCTTGGCGTTGTGCGGCGCGATGTTCACCACCACGTAGAATTTTTTGCCCAGGGCGTGCGCTTCGTTGATGCCGAGCTGCAGGTTCTCGTGGTTGAATTCGTTGTTGCGCACGCGCAGCGAGTAGCGCGGCTGGCCCGCGTACACCGCATCGGCACCATAAGCGAAAGCGTAACGCATATTTTGCAGCGTTCCCGCCGGGGAAAGGAGTTCCGGTTTAAACATGTTTGTTCTCGTTCTGATGACAGGTCAGATCCGCGTGCACCTGGTGCAGCGGTAAGGGGAGATCCCCCACTTTAAGGGCGGGCATTGTAGCGCTGCGGAGAAGACAGGTAAAGAGTCCTTACCCCTCACCCTACCCTCTCCCCAAAGGGGAGAGGGTGTTTTAGTCCCCTCGCCCCTTTGGGGAGAGGGTTAGGGTGAGGGGGGGGTTCATTAGGCGATCCTGCACGCATCCGCTTCCCAGCGATACCCCACGCCGTACACCGCGCGGATAAACGACTGGTCGGCGTCCAGCGCCTCCAGCTTGCGGCGCAGGTTTTTGATGTGGCTGTCGATGGTGCGGTCGGTGACCACGCGGTAGTCGTCATACAGGTGGTTCAGCAGCTGTTCGCGGGAAAACACTTTTCCCGGCTCGTGGGAGAGGGTTTTCAGCAGGCGGAACTCCGCAGGAGTGAGATCCAAAAGCTTGCTCCGCCAGCTCGCCTGGAAGCGGCTTTCGTCGACAATCAGCGGGCTTTCGGCATCCAGCACCTGCAGCTCGCGCTGCGGCCTGCAGCGGCGCAGAATGGTCTTCACGCGGGCCACCACCTCGCGCGGGCTGTACGGCTTGCAGATGTAGTCGTCTGCGCCAATTTCGAGGCCCAGCAGGCGGTCGATCTCTTCAATTTTTGCGGTGACCATGACGATCGGCACGTCGGAAAAGCGACGGATCTCCCGGCACAGGGTCAGGCCGTCGGTGCCCGGCAGCATCAGGTCCAGCAGGATCAGATCCGGCGGCGTCTGGCGCACATAGGGCAATACCCGATCGCCATGATTAATCAGCGACGGGGCGTAGCTGGCCGCGCGTAGATAGTCGATCAGCAGCTGCCCAAGCTTAGGCTCGTCTTCCACAATCAAAATGCGCGGCGTGTTTTCGTCAATCGGTAATTCGGTCATGCTTCTCTCGATAAATCCCGTTCCAGAGGTAACTCTACTGTAATGCTAACCCCGCCAAAAGGCGAATGGGCGGCGCGAAGGGTGCCGTTGTGGGCTTCGACGATGTTAACGCAGATCGCCAGCCCCAGCCCGGAGCCGCCGCTGGCGCGATTGCGCGACCCTTCGGTGCGGTAGAAGCGCTCAAACAGTCTCTCCAGCTGCGTGTCCTGTACGCCGGGGGCGGAGTCCGCGAAGGTGAGGGCGAAGCGCCCGTTTTCCTGCCTGCCCGAAATATGCAGCCCGCCGCCGCTGTCGGTGTAGCGCAGGCTGTTCTCCAGCAGGTTATTGAACAGCTGCATCAGGCGGTCCCTGTCGCCAAACACCACGGCGCTGTCCGGCAGGGAGAGGTCAATGGTCAGGTTGCGGCTGGCGAAGCGCTCGCGGAACGCGCCGCTGATCACTTCCAGAATATTGATGACGTCTACCGGCGCCTTCTGGTAGGCCAGCGCGCCTTCGTCGGACATGGAGAGCTGATGCAGGTCGTCCACCAGCTTGGTGAGCGTGCCCACTTCCGCCTGCAGCGAGGCCACGGACTCGGGGGTGAACTGGCGCACACCGTCCTGTATCGCCTCCAGCTCGCCGCGCAGCACCGCCAGCGGGGTGCGCAGCTCGTGCGAAATATCGGCCATAAAGTCGCGGCGCATCTGCTGGTTCTTCTCCAGCGTGCTGGCGAGCTGGTTGAAGTCCTGCGCCAGCTTGCCCAGCTCGTCCTGGCTGCGGGTGTCGACGCGGGTGGAAAAATCGCCTGCGGCCAGCTTGTGCGTGCCTTCCACCAGCCGCTTAACCGGCGCCAGCAGGCCGCGCGCCAGCGGGAAGGTGGCGAGCGCGGCGAGCAGCGTCGAGAGGGCGACAATCAGCCAGCTGGTCTGGCGCTGCTGGCGGTCAAAGTTGATATCGGTGTTGCGCGTCAGCCGCTCGACCGGCGAGGCGATTACCCAGCCCACGGTAGCTCCGTTAGAGACGATGGCGCGCTTCGTGCCGTCCGGCGGCACCGGCGCGCGTGGGCCAACCAGTACGCGCATATCCTGATCGATCACCCAAAACTGGGTGCGCCAGCCGTGCGGCGGCATGCCGGGGCCCGGGCGGTCGTCGTCATTGTCGTGCTCCAGCGAGCGCAGGATCTGAAAGACGAAGCGATCGTTATTGCGCAAAAACCGCCAGTTGCCGTGCTGCGTATACTGCTCGCCCAGCGCATCGCTCAGGCCCTGCAGGCGCTGCTCGTTGCCGTGCTTGATGTAGTCAATAAACCCGCGCTCAAAGCTGACCCGCACCGCCCAGTGCATGGTGATCAGCAGGACGATACAGGTGGCAAATATCGCCACAAAGAGCTTGCCGGTAATGCCGGGACGCCAGAATTTCATGGTGCACTCCTTTTGCCGCGTCGGATCACGACGTTCTTACTGGTATCATCCGGAACCCGGGCAAAGATAAAAGCGGGCAGGGCGATAATCACCGCCATGCTGAGATAGGTGTATAAAAAGACCTGATGGGCGACCGGCGTGTCGACGCTGAGATGATGCTGTCCGTACATGCCGAGCAGCAGCCCAGCAATGGTCACGCCCACGCTCATGGAGAGCTGCATGATCATCGACAGCAGGCTATTGCCGCTGCTCGCCAGCTCGTCCGGCAGATCCTTCAGCGTCAGGGTGTTCATCGACGAGAAGCGCATCGAGTTGACGATCCCCTGGCAGAACAGCACCAGCGGGAGAAGGTAGTACCAGCCCATCAGCGCCACGGCCATAAACAGCAGGCTGACCAGCGCCAGCCCCAGCGTGGCGGCGACCAGCACGTGACGATAGCCAAAGCGGTTCACCACCTGCACCACGATGCGCTTCATCCCCATGCTGCCGAGCACCATCGGGATCATCATCAGCCCCGCGTGGAACGGCGAGAAGCCCATGCCGATCTGCAAAAATACGGGCGTCATGAACGGCAGCATGCCGCTGCCGATGCGCCCGGCAAAGCTGCCGAACAGGCCAAGGCGGTAGGTAGGATTTTTAAAGAGATTAAGGTTAAACAGCGCCTTGTCGTTTCCGCGAGCGTGCCACAGATACCCTGCAATGGCGGTAATGCCGAGGGCAACCAGAATGCCCAGCGTCAGGGATGAAATCCCCAGCCCCTTCTGCCCGTCGAGCGCCAGCGTAAGCGTCGCCATACCGGCCGCCAGCAGGATAAAACCGACGAAATCAAAGCGTCGCGTTTGCATTTTGTAGTTCGGCATCAGCGTCAGGGTGGCGATGGCGCCGACGATGCCGACCGGCAGGTTGATGAAGAAGATCCAGTGCCAGGAGGCGTACTCCACCAGAATGCCGCCCAGCGCCGGGCCCAGCAGCGGCCCCACCTGGCCGGGAAGCGTCACGAAGGTCATCGCCGCCATGTACTGCTCGCGCGGAACGATCTTCATCACCGTTAGCCGCCCGACCGGCACCATCATCGCGCCGCCGACGCCCTGCAGCACGCGGGCCATGATCAGCTGGTCGAGCGTGTTGGCCTGCGCGCAAAACAGCGAGCCTGCGGTAAACAGCACGATGGCGGTAAAGAAGATGTTCCGCACGCCCACTTTGTCCGCCAGCCAGCCGCTGGCGGGCAGCATCACCGCCACCGTCAGCACGTAGGAGACAATCACCATATGCATATGCAGCGGGCTCTCCCCCAGGCTTTTCGCCATTGAGGGGAGGGCGGTATTGACGATAGTCGTATCCAGCGACTGCATGAAGAAGCCGAACGCGACTATCCACAGCTGCCAGCGAACGTTACCAGGAAGATCGGTCATTTACTCGGTCACCGTGGTTCTGTTTTTACGTGAAAAACGCAGCCGCAGGCGGTCAAAGAACAGATAGACCACCGGCGTGGTATACAGCGTCAGCAGCTGGCTCATCACCAGCCCGCCGACGATGGTGATCCCCAGCGGCTGGCGCAGCTCGGAGCCATCACCGCCGGAAATCACCAGCGGCAGCGCGCCAAACAGCGCCGCCAGCGTGGTCATCATGATCGGGCGAAAGCGCAGCAGGCAGGCCTGGAAGATAGCGTCCTCCGGCGTCAGGTCGCCGTTGCGCTGGGCGTCCAGCGCGAAGTCCACCATCATGATCGCGTTTTTCTTCACAATGCCTATTAGCAGCATGATCCCGATAAGCGCGATGAGGCTAAACGGGGCACCGAACAGCTCCAGCGCCAGCAGCGCGCCCACGCCCGCCGACGGCAGGGTCGAGAGGATGGTCAGCGGGTGGACGTAGCTCTCATACAGCACGCCCAGCACGATATAAACCGTTGCGATAGCTGCCAGAATCAGGATCACCTGTGAATTCATCGTATCCTGGAATACCTGTGCGGTACCGGCAAAGCTGCCGCGCACGGTGGACGGCACGCCCAGCTGGGTCATCGCGCGGTTGATCGCATCGCTGGCCTCAGAGAGCGACGAACCGGTTGGCAGGTTGAACGACACGGTCGAGGCGGCGGAAAGCCCCTGATGGTTCACCGAGAGCGGCGCGTTCGACGGCTGCCAGCTGGCGAAGTACGACAGCGGGATCGCTTTGCCGTCGCTGTTGATCACAAACATCTTGTCCAGCGCGCTGATGTCCTGGGTATAGCGCGGGTCAACCTCCATCACCACCTTGTACTGGTTCATCGGCTGGTAGATGGTGGAAATTTCACGCTGGCCGAAGGCGTTATTCAGCAGGCTGTTGGCCGCGGCCACGTCAATGCCCAGCCGCGACATGGTTTCACGATCGTAGGTGAGGGCCATCTCCGCGCCGTTGTCCTGCTGATCCGAGTTGACGTCCGCCAGCTCCGGCAGGGCCGCCAGCGCTTTGCGGATCTTCGGCTCCCACTCGCGCAGGGCGGCTAAATCATCCGAAAGCAGGGTGTACTGATAGCTGGCGTTGGCCTGACGACCGCCGACGCGGATATCCTGAACGGCCATCAAAAACAGATTCGCCCCCGGCTCTTTGGCGAGCTTCACGCGCAGGCGGTCGATCACCTGCTGCGCGGTTTCCTCACGCTCGCCGCGCGATTTGAGGGTGATAAACATCATCCCGCTGTTGACGCGCGAGCCGCCGGTAAAGCCGGTCACGTTATCCACCGCCGGATCTTCACGAATGATCTTCATAAAGTCCTGCAGCTTGCCGCGCATCGCCTGGAACGAAATGCTCTGGTCGGCCTGAATGCCGCCCATCAGCACGCCGGTGTCCTGCTCCGGGAAGAAGGTTTTCGGGATGGTAATGTACATCCAGACGTTCAGCCCAATGGTGGCGATAAGCACCAGCCCAACCAGCCGCGTGTGGTTCAGTACCCACTTCAGCGATTTGCCGTAGCTTTCCTGCATCGCCATCAGGAAACGACCGAAGCCCTTCCGGCGCGGCTGAGAGCGCGGCTTGCTGCGCTTGAGCATCCAGCCGCACATCATCGGCGTGAGCGTGAGCGAGATAACCAGCGAGATGCCGATAGCGACGGAAAGCGTGACGGCAAATTCCCGCAGCAATCTGCCCGGCAGCCCGCCCATCAGCAGCAGCGGCAGGAACACCGCCACCAGCGACAGGCTCATGGAGAGCACGGTAAAACCGACCTCGCGCGTCCCCTGAAGCGCCGCCTGCAGCGGCTTCATGCCCGCTTCCAGATGGCGGGAGATATTCTCCAGCACCACGATGGCATCATCCACCACGAAGCCCGTCGCAATGGTCAGGGCCATCAGCGACAGGTTGTTGAGGCTAAAGCCGCACAGGTACATGGCGGCAAAGGTGCCGATCAGCGAAACCGGCACGGCAACGGCAGGGATCAGCGTCGCCCTGCCCGAGCGCAGGAACAGGAACACCACCAGGATCACCAGCGCCACGGAGATAATCAGCGTTTGCTCTACCTCCTCAAGCGAGGCGCGAATGGTCGGGGAGCGATCCTGCGCAATCTGCAGATCGATGGCCGCCGGAATGGTCTCCTGTAGCTCCGGCAAGCGCTCGCGGATGCTGTTCACCGTCTGAATGATGTTGGCTTCCGGCAGCTTGCGGATCATCAGCAGGATGGCCGGCTTAGCGTTGGTCATCCCGGCGTTACGCACGTCCTGCACCGAGTCGGTAACGCTGGCTACGTCGCTCAGGCGCACCGCCGCGCCGTTGTTGTAGTGGATAATCAGCGGCTGGTATTCGGCGGCGGTTTTCAGTTCGTCGTTGGTCTGGAGCTGCCAGCGGTGGCTGCCGTCCTCAATCGCCCCCTGCGGCCTGCGCACGTTGGCGTTGCTGATGGCGGTGCGCACGTCGTCCAGCGACACGCCCTGATTAAACAGCGCCTGCGGGTTCAGGCCCACGCGCACGGCGGGCAGGGAGCTGCCGCCGACGCTCACGTCACCCACGCCGTCGATTTGGGCGATGGTCTGCGCCAGCTGCGTGGAGGCGAAGTCGTACAGCTGCCCCTGGGAGTAGGTGTCCGAGGTGAGCGTCAGGATCATGATCGGCGCGTCGGACGGGTTGGCCTTGCGGTAGGTAGGGCGGCTCGGCATCCCGCTCGGCAGCAGGCTTTGCGCGGCGTTAATCGCCGCCTGCACGTCGCGCGCCGCGCCGTTAATGTCGCGGTCGAAGTTGAATTCCAGAATGATGCGCGTGCTGCCCAGCGAGCTGCTGGAGGTCATCTCGTTGACCCCGGCAATGCGCCCGAGCGAGCGTTCCAGCGGCGTGGCGACGGACGACGCCATGGTTTCCGGCGACGCGCCCGGCAGCGATGCGCTGACCATGATCACCGGGAAATCCACCTGCGGCAGCGGGGCGACCGGCAGCAGCCGGAAGCCGAGCACGCCGCAGAGGGTAATGGCGAGCGAAATTAAAATCGTCGCCACCGGGCGGTAAATGAAGAGGGCAAAAAACTTCACCTACGCCTCCTCTTCACGCTTCGGGAAGCGGCTTTTGGTCCACAGCGCCAGGCGGTCAAACAGCAGGTAGATCACCGGCGTGGTGAACAACGTCAGCACCTGGCTGACCAGCAGGCCGCCGACCATGCCGATCCCCAGCGGGCGGCGTAATTCCGCGCCGACGCCGGTGCTGAGCATCAGCGGCAGTGCGCCAAGCAGGGCAGCGAGGGTTGTCATCAGGATCGGACGGAAACGCAGCAGACAGGCCTGGAAGATAGCGTCGCGCGGCGACATCCCCTGCTCGCGCTCGGCGGCCAGGGCGAAGTCGATCATCATGATGGCGTTTTTCTTCACGATGCCGATCAGCAGGATGATGCCGATAATCGCGATCACGTCCAGTTCGCTCCCCGCCAGCATCAGCGCCAGCAGGGCCCCTACGCCCGCCGTTGGCAGGGTGGAGAGGATCGTGATGGGGTGGATAAAGCTCTCGTACAGCACCCCGAGCACGATATACATCGCCACCACCGCCGCCACGACCAGCCAGACGGTGTTGCCCAGCGCGGCCTGGAACGCCAGCGTGCTGCCCTGGAACTGGGTCTGAATATCGGACGGGAAGCTCAGATCTTTCTCGGCGGCAAGAATCGCCTCAACGGCTTCGCCCAGCGAGTAATCGTCCGGCACGTTGAACGAAATGGTGGTGGACGGGAACTGATCCAGATGGTTAATCGACAGCGGGGTAAAGCGCTCCTCCACGGTGGCGATGGCGCTGAGCGGCACAATGCCACCGTCTTTGCTGGTCAGGCGCACCGAGTCCAGCGCGGCGAGCCCCGGGGTGTTTTCAGTATTGTGCTCCAGCACCACGCGATACTGGTTCGCCTGGGTGTAAATGGTGGAGATCAGGCGCTGACCGAAGGCGTTGTACAGCGCGTTATCCACGTCAGACATCGTAATGCCGAGACGGCTTGCGGTATCGCGGTTGACGTTCACGTAGGCCGCCAGACCCTTATCCTGCCAGTCGCTGCTGACGTCCGCGAGCTGCGGCAGACCTTGCAGTTTGTCCACCAGCTGCGGCACCCAGGTGCTGAGCGCCTCAAGCGTGGTGGCCTGCAGCGTAAACTGATACTGCGTGCGGCTGACCTGCGTATCGATGGTTAAATCCTGAGTCGGCTGCAGGTAAAGCTCAATCCCCGGCACGCGATCGACGGCGTGTTGCAGACGCTCAATGACGGCGTTAACGCGGTCGTCGCGGTCATCCAGCGGCTTGAGGTTGATTTGCAGGCGGGCGCTGTTCAGCGACGGGTTGGTGCCGTCCACGCCGACGTAGGAGGTGAGGCTCTCCACCGCCGGGTCTTTCATGATGATTTCAGAGACCTGCTGCTGGCGCTGCGCCATGTTGGCGAAGGAAACCGACTGCGGTGCCTGAAGCGTACCCTGAATAATGCCGTTGTCCTGAATCGGGAAGAAGCCTTTCGGAATGAAAATCCACAGCATCACGCTGAGGGCCAGCGTCCCCAGCGCCACGCCGAGGGTGGCCCACGGATGGTTCAGGACTTTCGCCAGCACGCGGCCGTAGGCGGCAATAATGCGCTCAAACATCCGCTCGGAGGCGCGCGAGAAGCGGTTCTGCTTGCGCAGAGACTCAACGCTCAGCATGCGGGCGCACATCATTGGCGTCAGCGTCAGCGAGACGATGGCGGAGATCAAAATGGCGACCGCCAGCGTGACCGCAAACTCGCGGAACAGCCGCCCGACGATATCGCCCATAAACAGGAGCGGGATCAGCACCGCGATCAGCGAGAAGGTCAGCGAGATAATGGTGAAGCCGATTTCCCCGGCGCCCTTCAGCGCGGCGGCTAACGGCTTTTCGCCTTTCTCGATATAGCGCGAAATGTTCTCGATAACGACGATGGCATCGTCCACCACGAACCCGGTGGCGATGGTCAGGGCCATCAGCGTCAGGTTGTTGATCGAAAAGTCGAGGAACACCATCACCGCAAAGGTGCCGACCAGCGAGAGCGGCACGGCGACGGCGGGAATAATGGTCGCCGGGACGTTGCGCAGGAACAGGTAAATGATCATGACGACCAGCGCGATCGCCAGCATCAGCTCGAACTGGGTGTCGGTGACGGAGGCGCGAATGTTGGTGGTGCGGTCAGAGAGCACCTTCACGCTCACCGATTTCGGCAGGCTTTCAATCAGCTGCGGCAGCATGCTGCGAATGCTGTCGGCGGTGTCGATGATGTTCGCGCCCGGCTGGCGCTGCACGTTCATCACGATCGCCTGCTGCCTGTTGGCCCACGCGCCCAGCCAGCTGTTTTCGGCCCCTTGCTCCACGGTGGCCACGTCGCCCAGACGCACCGGCGCGCCGTTCTGGTAGGCGATGATGAGTTGGCGGTACTCGTCAGCAGACTGCATCTGGTCGTTCGCGGAGAGCGTCACCGCCCGGGTTGGGCCGTCCAGCGAGCCTTTTGCGGAGTTAACGTTGGCGCTGCTGATGGCGGTGCGGACGGTTTCACTGGTCAGCCCGAGCGCGGCAATGGCCTGCGCGTTCAGCTTCACGCGCACGGCGGGGCGCTGCCCGCCCGCCAGCGTGACCAGACCGACGCCGGACACCTGAGAAATTTTCTGCGCCACGCGGGTTTCAACCATGTCTTCCACCTGCGTCATCGGCATGGCGGACGAGGTCACGGCGAGCGTCATGATCGGCGGGTCCGCCGGGTTCACCTTGCTGTAGACCGGCGGGTTAGGCAGGTCGGACGGCAGCAGGTTGGTGGCGGCGTTGATGGCGGCCTGCACCTCCTGCTCGGCAACGTCCAGCGACAGCGTCAGCTGGAACTGAAGCGTCACGACGGATGCCCCACCGGAGCTTTGCGAGGACATCTGCTTCAGGCCGGACATCTGGCCGAACTGGCGCTCCAGCGGGGCGGTTATCGCGGAGGTCACCACGTCCGGGCTGGCACCGGGGTAAAGCGTGACCACCTGAATGGTAGGGTAATCCACCTCCGGCAGCGCCGAAACGGGCAGGAAGCGGTAGCCGATAATCCCGGCGAGCAGGATCGCCACCATCAGCAGCGTGGTGGCAACGGGGCGCATAATAAACAGGCGTGACGGCCCACCTGTGGAGCCTGGCGGCATGACCTGCATCAGGCTTTCGCTCCCTGTTTCGCCGGTTCAACCACTTCTACCTTCGCCCCTTCGGTCAGGCGGTCGATGCCGTCTGTGACCACGCGGTCGCCTGCGGAAAGCCCGGCGGCGATCGCTACCGTCTGGCTGTCCTGAATCCCGGTTTTCACCAGATGCTTGCTGACCTTATTATCGCTGTTCAGCACCCAGACGAAGCTACCTTCGTTGCCCATCTGCAGCGCAGCCGTTGGGATCACGACCGCGTTTTCTTCGGTCGCAACCAGCATCCGCGCATTGACGAACTGGTTCGGGAAGAGGGCATCGTCCTGGTTGTTAAAGCGCGCCTTCAGCTTGATGGTGCCGGTAGTGGTGTCGATCTGGTTATCCAGGCTGAGCAGAGTACCTTCGCTCAGCTTCTGCTTGTTGGTGCGGTCCCAGGCTTCGACGACCAGCCCCTTTCCGGCTTTTTGCGCCTGCACCACGGTTGCAATTTCGCTTTCCGGCAGGGTAAAGACTAAATCAATCGGGTGGGTCTGGGTGATGACCACGATGCCCGTGGTGTCGCCGCTGGAGATCTGGTTGCCGATATCAACCTGTTTCAGGCCCACGCGTCCGTCGATTGGCGCGGTGATGCGGCTCCAGTCCAGCTGCAGCTGCGCGCTGGCGACGGCGGCTTCGTCGGCTTTAATGGTGCCCTGCGTTTCGCTTACCAGCGACTGCTGGGTGTCCAGCTCCTGACGCGACACGAGGTTGGTTTTCACCAGCTGCTGGTAGCGCGCTAAATCTCGACGGGCATTAGCGAGCGTGGCTTTATCTTTTGCAAGCTGCCCCTGGGCCTGCGCGAGCGCGACCTTAAACTGGCTTGGATCGATTTCCGCCAGCAAATCCCCGGCCTTCACCTGCTGGCCTTCCTGGAAGTGGATCGCCATCAGCTGGCCGTCGACGCGGCTGCGAACGGTAGCGGTGTTTGCCGCGGTAATCGTCCCCAGCCCGGAAAGATAACGAGGTACCGCCTTACTGACCGCCGTCGCCGCCTGAACGGGCGCTAAGGCACCGCCGCGCATGCCCCGACGGCCAGCGGCGGCTGGCCGCTGTGACGGGCTGTTTGCACCGGCGGGTGCAGGGGAGTTCGCGGATTGGCTGTGCCAGTACCAGGCGGCAGCAATCGCCACCACAATGATGCCAGCGGCGATTGCCCAGCGGGATTTGTTACGGCCTTTCATCGTTATACGTTCTCATCCTGAAACACTTCGGGGAATGATACTAGTTTAGTCAGGCAACACGGCAGAAAAATGGAGGAAATATGGAAGACTGTCAGGAATGGTCTGAGAGTGGGGATCTTTTTTGCCGGGTATTCTCCCTCTCCCTGTGGGAGAGGACCGGGGTGAGGGCACCAGGCCGCACCAACGTTAGATTTTGTAGGCCGGGTAAGGCGAAGCCGCCTCCCGGCACAACAGCACTAGCTAAACATCACCTGCGCCCAGCGCGCCAGCCCTGCGGTAACGGAGCCGAAGTCATCGCCCCCGGCAATCGGGATGCCCGGCAGCTGTTCCGCCAGCGCTTTTTTGATCAGCGGCGAACGGGCGCTACCGCCGGTCAGGTAAATAACATCCGGCTTCTCTTTGCCGTTTTCCAGCGCCAGCTGAACCTGTTCCAGAATGCGCTGCAGCGGCTGAGCGAGCGCGGTTTCGAGGCCATCCTGAGAGATCGCCGTGGCGAGATCGTCGCTGATAAACGGCAGTGAGACGGCGTGTTCAGCACGATCGGAAAGGGCAATTTTGCTCTCTTCGGCGGTGCGCACCACGCGGTAGCTCAGACGCTGGCGCCACACCTTATACAGCAACGCGACCTTGTCGGCGTCCTGCGCGTCGCGCACCAGATCGTTGAGGAAGCGGCCGTTGGCGGTGCTGTAAAAATCACTCTGCGCCGGGACGTCGTTGATGGCGATGGCGTTCCACCACGGCAGGATCGGCAGGGCGATCCCTTTTTCCGTTTGCCCGCCCATGCCGAGCAGCGGCATCAGGCTCTTAAACGCCAGGGCGATATCCAGATCGTTACCGCCCACGCGGCAGCCGCTGTGCCCCAGCAGGCTGTTTTCACGATCGCGACGATGATGCCACTCGGGCCCCATCAGCAGCAGCGAGCAGTCTGTTGTCCCCCCGCCGATATCCACCACCAGCACGCGTTTTTCCTCCGTCAGCGTGGCTTCAAAATCCAGCCCTGCCGCAACCGGCTCATACTGGAACACCACGTCGCGGAAGCCCGCACGGTGCGCCGCGCGCTCAAGAATTCCCTGCGCCTGCTGGTTCGCCTCGTCGCCGCCCAGCCCCTGGAAGTTAATCGGGCGGCCTATCACCGCCTGGGTGATGGTATCCGGAACCTGCGTCTGCGCCTGATTGCGGATGTGCAGCATCATGGCGCACACCAGATCCTCAAACATCGCCACCTGCTGCGGCTTCAGGCCGCTGGCGCCCAGGAAGGATTTCGGTGACTTAACGAAGTAGACCTCTTCAGGGTCTTCGATGTAGTGCCCGAGCGAAGAGAGGCCGAACTGCACGCTGGACGGCGTTACCTCGATGTCCTCCTCGCGGTTAAAGCTGACCGCGCGGCGCAGCAGCGCCTGAGACTCCGCGGCGGTGGCCGGCACCTGATGATGGCGGAACAGCCATTCGCTCACCGCTTCACGCGTCGGCGCGCAGAGCATCGACGGCAGCAGCGTGCTCTCTTTTTCCATTTTCAGGAGCTGCGGCTGTCCGTTTTGCATAATCGCAACCGAGCAGTTTGCCGTACCGTAGTCAAATCCAATAAACACGTAGAAATCCCCATGCCGGTGAGAAGGGGCGAGACTTTAGCGAAATGTCTCTCCGGCGACAACAGGAATATGTCAGCAAGGCGAAACGCGCTTTTTCCGTTTATGCTGTGAGGAATAAAAAAGGAGCAAGAATGTATACCCTGACGTGGCAACCCCCTTATGACTGGCAGTGGATGTTGGGATTTTTACGTGCGCGTGCGGTCACGGGCGTCGAGACCGTCACCGACAGCTATTACGAACGCAGCTTTGCCTGCGAGGGGCATCAGGGCGTTTTTCGCGTCACGCCGGAGAGTAACGCCCCTACGCTGGTCGTGACCCTCAGCCCCGGCTTAATCCCGATAGCAACAACGTGCCTTGCCCGTATTGAACGCCTGTTCGATTTGACCTGCGATCCCGAGGACGTTGCGCGCACCCTTGGCGACCTCGGCGCTGCCCGTCCCGGCCTGCGTCTGCCGGGCGCGGTGGATGCGTACGAGCAGGGCGTGCGGGCGATCCTCGGGCAGCTGGTGAGCGTGGCGATGGCGGCGAAGCTGGCGTCGCGCGTGGTGGCGCTGTGCGGTGAGCCGGTGAAGGATGCGCCGGAGTATCTCTGTTTCCCGACGCCGCAGGCGCTGGCCGCAGCCGACCCGCTGGCGTTAAAAGCGCTCGGCATGCCGGCCAAACGGGCGGAGTCACTGATCCATCTGGCGCAGTCCGTCGTCGACGGGACGTTTCCGCTGCTCCCGCCAGCGGATATTGAGGCGGGGATGAAGGCGTTGCAGCAGCGGCCCGGGATAGGGCGATGGACGGCAAACTACCTTGCCCTACGCGGCTGGCAGGCCAAAGATGTGTTTCTGCCGGATGATTATCTGATCAAGCAGCGCTTTGCCGGGATGACGCCCGCGCAAATTCGCCGGTATGCCCTGCGCTGGCAGCCCTGGCGCTCTTACGCGCTGCTGCACATCTGGTATACCGACGGCTGGACGCCGTCAGTTGATGGCGAAATAGCTGGTATTCAGAAGTAGCTCCAGCGGCTGCGGCTCGCCGATGGTGTCACCGTAGATAAAATCGATGCCGATCCCTGAGAGCGTATCCATCATCATCGGCTGATTGCTCGGCCCGGCGATGGTTTGCATCCCCAGGCGCTGGGCATGGCCCTGAATGATGGTCACCAACATTTCGTCCATCAGGTTACCGTGCACGTTGGTCACGACCTCCGCGTCCAGCATCAGGTAATCGGCAACGTTGGCGCTCAGGTGATTAAAGACGTTCATATCGCGCCCCACCTGGCTCAGCACCACGCGACACCCCGCATGACGGAGCTTTTGCAGCCCCTGCTGAACGTTCTCATCCGGATTACGCACCACGTCGACGTTAATCACCAGATGCAGAAGACGACCCGGCAACGTGCCTTTCTCCAGCAGCTCGAGCAGTTCGGCGACCAGCGTGACGCTGGCTAGCCCGGCCTCCGAGAGCGGCAGCGCCACCCCCATGCCTTTGCTCGCGACCTGCGCCGCGTACGTGCGGAAGAACTCGCTAAAAATGCGTCTGTCGAGGGCGTGCAGCAGTTCAGGTTCCGCCAGGCCAGAACGGAAGGCGTGTTCTTCCTGCACTTCTCCCTGGCTTGTCCACAGGCGGAGCGAAATTAGCCAGAAATTGCAGCTTTCAGGAATGCGCGGGGAGGCGACGCTGCGGGCAATCATCATCAGGTGATTGTCCTTGATCATGTGCCACTGCTCGTCAAGCGACATCATGCTGCGCGTGCTGTGGATTCGCTCCTGCTGCGGTTCGTAGACCGTGACGACGCCGCGCCCGCTATTTTTCGAGGCATAGCAGGCGATGTCGGCCTGCGACATGATTTCCGATGCCTGAACGTTGTTTTCATCGATCAGGGTGATCCCGGCGCTGGCACCGATGCGATGCAGGCGTCCTTCCCACATAAAGTGGTAGTCGTTGATGGCGTGGATCAACCGGCCCGCAATATAGCGGGCGCTTTCGATATTGCAGTCCGGCAGCAGCAGACCGAACTCATCCCCGCCCAGACGCGCAAGCACGTCGCTGGAGCGTAGCATGGTCAGCATTAATGACGAGAGTTCCCGCAGCAGGGCATCACCCGCCGCATGGCCCGCCGAGTCGTTCACCGCCTTAAAGCGATCGAGATCGATAAACACAAGGGCATGACGCTGGCGCGTCTCCTGAACGGTTTGCAGCAGCCGCTTGAGATGGTTTTCGAAGCTCACGCGGTTGGCAAGATGGGTAAGAGCATCATGCGAAGCGCTGTAGCTCAGCTGGCGCAGCATTTTACGCGATTCGGTAACGTCCTGAATCACCAGCACCGAGCCAATGTTTTGCCCGTCCAGGGTGCTGAGCGGGGTGATGCTGTAATGAATATCGAAGTAGCCGCCGGTGCGGCAGTTAAGCACCACGTCCTGCTCAATATCGGTACGGGACATATCGCCGCTGTGAATATTCTCCATCAGCGGGCCTTTTTCTCCGAAGGTAATGTGCAGCACTTTCAGAATCGGCTGTCCGATGGCCTCGGCTTGCAGCCAGCCGCTCATTTTCTCCGCCACCGGATTCATAAAGGTGACGTTCATGTCGACGTCCGTACAGAGCACCGCTTCGCCGATGGAGTCGAGCGTAATGTGCAAACGCTCTTTTTCCTGGAACAGGGCTTCGTTCAGCTGCTTCACCTCGGTCATGTCCATATTGATGCCGAGCAGGCGTTCGACTTCACCCTGCTTATTCAGCACCCGATTTGCCAGGGAGCGAATATGGCGAACGCCTTCCTTGACGCGTATCCGAAACTCAAGCTTGAACGGCAGCCTCGCCATCAGCGAGTCCCGAAGCACCTGTTCGGCGTGTTCGCGATCCTCGGGCAGCATCGCCTCGTGCCAGAGCTGCCACGTCGGTTTGATGTGGGCAGGGATGTCGTACAGCTCAAACATTCGCTTATCCCAGCTAATCACGTCAGGCTCCAGGTCCCACTCCCAGATTCCGATGCCGCCAGCTTCGTTGGCGAGGGTAATACGCTCCATCAGGCGCTTGTTGACCCATTCGGTGTGCTTGAGATCGTTAATGTCTTCTATCTGGGCGATAAAGTAGAGCGGCGTGCCGTCGGCGTGGCGCACGACCGAGACGGCCAGCAGCGCCCAGACCACCTCACCGTCGCGGGTGTAGTAGCGCTTTTCCAGGCTGTAGGTGTTGATATCGCCGTTCACCAGCTGGTCGAGCTGCTCCAGATCGGTGTTGAGATCTTCCGGCCAGGTCAGCTGCTGGAAGGTGAGCGACTGCAGCTCTGACTGGCTGTAGCCTAAAAAATTGCACAGCGCTTTGTTGGCCTGCAGCCACTGGCCTTCAATGCCGACCAGCGCCATGCCGATAGCGGAATACTCCATCGCGTTACGAAAGCGCTCTTCGCTTTCGGTGATGTGCTTACGTTCGGCGCGAAAGGCGTACATCACCATCGTCATGACGTTAGCGGGCAGGAGTAACATCAGGAACGGCAGCCAGGGCGCATTCAGCATGGCGCTGGAGTGCTGCGTTGCCAGCGAGGAGGGGTCCCGCGCAATCATCATCGAAACCACCATCACGGTGACCAAAAACACCATAAAGGCTTCCATGCGCGGCAAACGCACGGCGCTCCACATCAGCAGCACGATGACGCAGGTAAACGGCCAGGGGAGCCAGGTGATGGCCGCCCAGCTCAGAACGAGCGTGACGGCCATCGTCATCAGCGTTTCCAGCAGCAGCCTCGGGTTGCGATGGCGCAGCAGGTAGTGGGGTTTAAACAGCAACCCTAACGGCACAATCGCAAGCGCCCCGATGGATTCTGACAAAACCCAGACGAGAAAATTACGCAGCGGTTCAGCGCCCGGCACCAGAAAATGGATCAGCACGCCGCCAATGAGCGGCGGGATCAGGGCGCTGCCGATGGCCAGACGGACCCAGTCATTGAGGTTTTGCAGCGGGTTATACCAGGGCAGCAGCCTGCGCAGCAGCAAGGCACCGACGCACGCCTCTATAACGTTGACGACGGTATAGACGAGGCTAATGGACTCCCAGGAAAACAGCATCCAGGACGCCAGGACGTTGCCAAACGAGCAGGCCAGCGCGATACCGGGCCACATTTTCCCGGCGTGACGGTAAAACGCCACCATCATAATTGACGTCGGGAACCAGAGCGGGGCCAGCATCATTCCGAAGCGAGTAAGCTCCAGAGAGAATAACGTAAAGATGAAGGTGACCAGGCCCAGACAGACAAGTCGCAGTAAAGGATGTGGGGTAGTCACCAAAACCCGCTGGTATTGTTTATTCATTACCGCTTTATCCAGAGACGCTGTGCCGCCAGGAGGAAGGTCCGACGAGTGAAATAAGAATTTGGATTATGCTAGTACAAACAATTTACAATTCATATGGCGGCTGCTCATAATTTGACATCATAGGGTTATTAAATAGTTACTCTGCAAAAAATTCACGTTAAACGCTGAAAAAACGGCCGTATAAATTTCATAAAGGGAACAAAAAGCCACTTTTCAGCCTGTCTCGCATAACCTGCGTATTCGACTGGTATCACGCCCGCGAAATCCCTATAATTGCCGCGTTTGACGCTCCGGCGTCGCCCTTCCTTAACATCCAGGTTAATCAGGTCGCTAAATTTATGACTGATAAGTCTCATCAGTGCGTCATTATAGGCATCGCCGGCGCATCGGCTTCAGGTAAAAGTCTTATTGCCAGTACGCTCTACCGCGAACTGCGTGAACAAGTTGGTGATGAGCATATCGGCGTCATTCCCGAAGATAGCTATTACAAAGACCAATCTCATCTTTCAATGGAAGAGCGTGTAAAGACCAACTATGACCATCCGAGCGCGATGGATCACAGCTTGTTGTTCCAGCATCTTCAGTCACTTAAAAACGGCACGGCCATTGAGCTGCCGGTTTACAGTTACGTAGAACACACCCGCACGAAAGAGACCATCCGCATTGAGCCAAAGAAGGTCATTATCCTCGAAGGCATTCTGCTTCTGACCGACGCGCGCCTGCGCGAGTCGATGAACTTCTCCATTTTCGTTGATACGCCGCTGGATATTTGCCTGATGCGCCGCATTAAGCGCGACGTCAACGAACGCGGTCGCTCGATGGACTCGGTCATGGCGCAGTACCAGAAAACCGTTCGCCCGATGTTCCTGCAGTTTATTGAACCATCCAAACAATATGCCGATATCATCGTGCCTCGCGGCGGTAAAAACCGCATTGCGATTGATATTTTAAAAGCGAAAATCAGCCAGTTTTTTGAATAAGCCGTGCGAATTGTGTACCGTTCAGAGATAACCTGGTTTGCCCTGAGCCTGTAAACCTCAGGGCACGATGCACGAAAGGAGAAAGTGCCATGCGTCTTTGCGATCGTGATATAGAAGCCTGGCTGGATGAAGGCCGCCTGTCTATTACCCCGCGCCCGCCGGTAGAGCGTATCAACGGGGTGACCGTTGACGTGCGTCTGGGGAATAAATTCCGCACCTTCAGCGGCCATACTGCCCCGTTTATCGACCTTAGCGGGCCGAAGGACGAAGTCAGCGCGGCGCTCGATCGCGTCATGAGCGACGAGATTGTCCTTGATGAGGGCGACGCCTTTTATCTGCACCCGGGTGAACTGGCGCTGGCGGTGACGTTTGAATCCGTCACGCTGCCTGCGGATCTGGTGGGCTGGCTTGACGGTCGCTCCTCTCTGGCGCGCCTGGGGCTGATGGTTCACGTGACGGCGCACCGTATCGATCCCGGCTGGTCTGGCCGCATCGTGCTTGAGTTCTTTAACGCGGGTAAACTGCCGCTGGCGCTGCGCCCCGGCATGATGATTGGTGCGTTAAGCTTTGAACCCCTGACGGGGCCGGCGGATCGTCCTTATAACCGCCGCCAGGACGCGAAGTATCGCGACCAGCAGGGTGCGGTTGCCAGTCGTATCGATAAAGACTGATCGTTAGTTCATTGAGGATGCCATGAGAAGAGTTCTGACGACGCTGATGATTTTGCTGGTGGTGCTGATTGCTGGCCTTTCGGCGTTGGTGCTGCTGGTGAACCCAAATGATTTCCGCGCCTACATGGTGCGGCAGGTCGAAGTACGCAGCGGTTATCAACTGAACCTTGACGGGCCGCTGCGCTGGCACGTGTGGCCGCAGCTCAGTATTCTCTCTGGCCGCATGTCGCTCACCGCGCCGGGGGCTTCTCAGCCGCTGGTGTCGGCAGATAACATGCGCCTTGACGTGGCGCTGATCCCGCTCTTTTCGCACCAGCTGCAGGTTGACCAGGTGATGCTCAAGGGGGCGGTGATTCAGCTGACGCCGCAAACCGAAGCCGTGCGTAAAAACGATGCGCCGGTTGCGCCCCGCGAAAATACCTTACCTGATGAACCTTCGGATACCGGCTGGTCGTTTGATATCGGCAAGCTGAAGGTGGCCGACAGCGTGCTGGTTTTCCAGCATGAAGACGATGAGCAGGTCACCGTCCGCAACATTAATCTGAACATGGAGCAGGACGCGAACCATGTTGCCACGGTGGAGTTGAGCGGACGGGTAAACCGCGATCAGCGCGATTTGACCCTGTCCCTGAACGCCAGCGTGAATGCGTCGGATTATCCGCATCGGCTTACGGCAGATATTCAACAGCTGAACTGGCAGCTGTCGGGGGCCGATCTCCCGGCTAAGGGCATCACCGGCCAGGGATCGCTGCAGGCCGTGTGGCGCGAGGAGCATAAGCAGCTCGAGCTGGATAACCTCAATTTGCAGGCTAACGACAGCATCCTGAAAGGTCAGGCCAGCGTCTCACTGGCGGAGAAGCCGAAATGGGTTCTGAACCTGCAGTTTGACACTCTTAATCTGGAAAACCTGCTCGCGATGCCTGCGGTCGCTGCATCCGGCGATGATGTTTCCCAGAACGCACAAAGCCAGGCCAGACAGGCTCGCCCGGTGATCTCCTCTAACCTCGATCAGCCGGACTATAACGGCCTGCGCGGGTTTACCGCAGATATTCAGCTCAAAGCCAACAGCGTACGCTGGCGCGGCATCGATTTTACCGACGTGAGCAGCCAGATGTTTAACCACAACGGTTTGCTGACGATCTCTGAGCTAAGCGGCAAAATGGGGGCAGGACATCTTTCCCTCCCCGGTACGCTGGATGTCCGTAACGATTCTCCTGCCGCGGTGTTCCAGCCGCGTCTCGACAACGTCGAGATCGGCACCATCCTGAAGGCGTTTAACTACCCAATCTCGCTGACCGGACAGTTATCGCTGGCGGGTGACTTCTCAGGAACGAAGATTGACGCCGATGCTTTCCGCCGCGAATGGCAGGGGCAGGCTCACGTTGAGATGAAGGACACCCGCATGGAAGGGCTTAACTTCCAGCAGCTGGTGCAGCAGGCCGTGGAGCGAAGCAGCAATGTCAAAGCTCAGGAAAATTACGACAGCGCCACGCGACTGGATAGCTTTACCAGCGATCTGACGCTGAATCACGGACAGCTTTCACTGGACGGAATGCAGGGCACTTCTGCGATGCTGTCCTTAACGGGCGAAGGCGCGTTGGACCTGGTGAAAGAGACGGCGGACACCCGCTTTAACGTCCGCGTGCTTTCCGGCTGGCAGGGGGAAGGCAAACTGATCGATTTCCTGAAGGAGACGCCAATTCCTCTGAGCGTATACGGCAAATGGCAGTCGCTGAATTACAGCCTTCAGGTGGATCAGATCATGCGTAAGCATCTGCAGGATGAAGCCAAACGTCGACTGAACGACTGGGCGGATCGGAATAAAGATTCACAGACAGGGAAGGATGTGAAGAAACTGCTGGATAAGCTTTAATGTGAGTGGTGCCGGGTAGCGGCTGCGCCTCACCCGGCCTGCAAAACCTGACGTCCCAGGCCGGGTATGCGAAGCGCTACCCGGCTTTTTACACCTCAAAATCCAGATCGTCCTCGCAGCGCAGCGGTATGAGCTGCACTTTTTGTACGCGATGGCTCTCAACCTGCAGCGTCTTGATCATATAGTCTCCCACCTGAACCTCTTCCCCCGGCTGCGGGATGCGCTGCAGATACTCCATCAGCAGGCCGGCAATGGTGTGGTACTCGCGTTTATCATCCAGCGGCAGGGGGACGAACTGCACCAGATCTTCCAGCGGCATATGGCCGTTAGCGGTCCACGAGCCATCGGCATTTTTCTGGATATCGTGGCGGGCATCGATCTCATCCACTTCGTTTGGCAGATTACCGGCGATGGTTTCCATTACGTCGCTGAGCGTCACCAGGCCCTCCACGGAACCGAACTCGTCTACCACAAAGGCAAAGTGCGTGCGCGCGTTGCGGAACTGTTCCAGCGCGGAGAGCAGCGGCAGCGCTTCCGGGAACACTAACGGCTGGCGCACCAGCGCGCGCAGGTTAAGCGGTTCACCGTGCAGCTGCTGCTGCAGCAGATCGATTACGTGCACCACGCCCAGCAGCTCTTCCTCCTCCTCGCCGCCGGTGACCACCACGCGGGTGTGCTGGTTTTTGTCCAGCAGGGCGCGTATTTGCTCCTCCGGTGCGGTGAGATCGACATGCTCGATATCGTGGCGAGAAGTCATGATGCTGCTGACCGAGCGCTGGTTGAGGTTAAGCACGCGCTCAATCATCCGCCGCTCCTGCGGGTTAAAGATCTGCCCGTCGGCATGGTCGGCCAGCATCGCGGCGGATTCTGCGTCCAGCTCGGCATCCTCTTTCCGCCCGCTCAGCAAACGCATCACCGTGTCGGCGGTCCGCTGCCGCAGGCTTTGGTTTGCAGAGAGGAAGCGACGACGGTTGAAAATGGCCAGCTGGTTCAGGGATTCAATCATTACCGAGAAACCAATGGCAGCGTACAGATAGCCTTTCGGAATATGGAAGCCAAAGCCGTCCGCCACCAGGCTAAAGCCGATCATCAGCAGGAAGCTGAGGCAGAGAATGACGATAGTAGGGTGGCTGTTCACAAATCGGGTGAGCGCTTTACTTGCCATGACCATCAGCGTGATGGCAATGATAACGGCAGCCATCATCACCGCCAGATGGTCAACCATGCCGACGGCGGTAATGACCGAGTCGAGCGAGAAGACGGCGTCCAGCACCACGATCTGCGCGACGACCGGCCAGAATTTGGCGCCGCGTCGCTGGGTGGGATGCTCACCGTCTTTACCTTCGAGCCGCTCGTTAAGCTCAACCGTCGCTTTGAACAGCAGGAACAACCCGCCAAAAAGCATGATCAGATCCCGGGCGCTGAAGCTCAGCCCGTAGACGGTAAAAATGGGCTTTGTGAGGGTGACCAGCCAGGAGATTGACGCCAGCAGCAGCAGCCGCATCACCATCGCCAGCAGCAGGCCCGTCACGCGGGCGCGGTCGCGCTGTGAGGGCGGCAGCTTTTCGGCAAGGATGGCAATAAAGACCAGATTATCAATACCAAGCACTAATTCGATGACAACCAGCGTCACCAGCCCGGCCCAGATTGATGGATCGGCAATCCATTCCATAATAATCGCAATACCTTCTGTTATATGACCAATGTCACACTTCGATCATGGATAAAGCTGACGGAAATTGCAATGGCAGGCTGAGATTTCTCTTAATAGACGACCCGATAAAGAGCGATAACTGATGCCGCTGTAAATAAGCTAATGACGTATATTTAATGACAATAAATGATATTTAGGATATATCGCAATTAATGGTTTTAATCGCTTAATTGTCAATATAAAGAAATTCCTAAAACGCCAAAAACTTGCTCTTAATATTATTCTTAAAAACGAATATTAGGACGGTTGTCTCCTTGCCTGCTATTAGGTTAGCTGCAACAATTCCCTCAGCATCAAATGTTAAATTTCCTTGTTGCTATTATTGTTTCGGTCTTTAGTGATGATGATGCTTTATCAGCTGTCCTTCAGAAGTGGCTGATATATTTTCGAAAAGACCTTATCCAAGAGGGTGTATATCCATAACACATTGTTTAGTCAGTGGATTGGTAACTGAAAGCCAAGGGCGGTAGCGTGCCCGAAGGCGTGTGAAACAGCCTCGATTATTCTGTCAATAGCCAATGGATGAATAAGCCTCTTTTAGGACTGATGCCAGTTATATTTCTATTTCTTTAACTGCATGCTGAATGCCAAAACGACCCGCGCTTATTTTAATTGCACAGGATAATTACTCTGCCAAAGTGATAAATAATCAATGATGAAATCCAAAATGAAATTGATGCCATTATTGGTGTCTGTGACCTTGATGAGTGGTTGTACGGTCTTTCCCGGCAGCAATATGTCAACAATGGGTAAGGATGTGATCAAGCAACAGGATGCTGATTTTGATCTCGACAAAATGGTGAATGTTTATCCATTGACGCCTCGTCTGGTTGAACAATTACGCCCACGTCCCAACGTTGCGCAGCCGAATATGTCTCTGGACCAGGAGATTTCCTCATACCAGTACCGGGTAGGGCCGGGCGACGTGATCAACGTCACCGTCTGGGACCACCCGGAGCTGACCACCCCGGCGGGCCAGTACCGTAGCTCAAGCGACACCGGTAACTGGGTACAGTCTGACGGCACCATGTTCTATCCGTATATCGGTAAGGTGCACGTTGCGGGCAAAACGCTTGCTGAGATCCGTAGTGATATTACCGGCCGCTTAGCGCAGTACATCGCTGACCCGCAGGTGGACGTTAATATCGCCGCGTTCCGCTCGCAGAAAGCGTATATCTCCGGGCAGGTGAACAAGTCTGGCCAGCAGGCCATCACCAACGTTCCGCTGACGGTACTGGATGCCATTAACGCCGCCGGTGGGTTAACGGACGGCGCCGACTGGCGCAACGTGGTGTTGACCCACGAAGGTAAAGAGCAGCGCATTTCGCTGCAGGCGCTGATGCAAAACGGCGATCTGACCCAAAACCGCCTGCTCTATCCGGGCGACATCCTGTACGTACCGCGCAACGACGATCTTAAAGTCTTCGTCATGGGTGAAGTGAAGAAGCAGAGCACCCTCAAGATGGACTTCAGCGGCATGACCCTGACCGAAGCGCTGGGCAATGCGGAAGGTATCGATCTGACCTCGTCCAACGCCAGCGGCATCTTCGTGATCCGTCCGCTGAAAGGCGAGGGCACGAAGGGCAAGATTGCCAACATTTACCAGCTGGATATGTCCGATGCGACGTCGCTGGTTATGGCAACCGAGTTCCGCCTTCAGCCATACGATGTGGTCTATGTCACCACCGCGCCGGTTGCCCGCTGGAACCGTCTGATCAACCAGTTGCTGCCAACCATCAGTGGCGTTCGCTACATGACGGATACGGCGCGCGACGTTCATACCTGGTAATCCGCGATGTTTAATAAAATTCTGGTGGTTTGCGTGGGGAACATTTGCCGTTCCCCGACGGCTGAGCGGCTGCTGAAACAGTACCAGCCCGACCTCATCGTTGAGTCTGCGGGGCTGGGGGCGCTGGTCGGTAAAGGCGCCGACGAGCGTGCATCAAGCGTAGCCAGCGATCACAACCTTTCTCTCGACGGGCACTGTGCCCGTCAGATTTCTGGCCGGATGTGCCGCGAGTACGACCTGATCCTGACGATGGAAAAACGCCACATTCACGCGCTGTGCGAGATCGCACCGGAGATGCGCGGCAAGGTGATGCTGTTTGGTCACTGGGACAATGAACGCGAAATCCCCGATCCGTATCGCAAGAGCCGTGAGGCTTTTGAGGCGGTATACACCTTACTCGATCAGTCTGCCCGTCAGTGGGCGCAGGCACTGAAAGCTCAGCAGGGATAACAATGACAGAAAAAACAAAACCTTCTGCCGCCCCGACGTCGGGCAGTGATGAAATCGATATTGGTCGCCTGGTCGGCACCGTTGTCGAAGCGAAGTGGTGGGTGCTTGGGATCACCGCCGTGTTTGCCGCAGCGGCCGTTGTCTACACGCTGTTTGCGACGCCTATCTACAGCGCCGATGCGCTGGTGCAGATAGAGCAAAATACCGGTAACTCGCTGGTGCAGGATATCGGTTCCGCGCTGGCGAACAAACCGCCGGCATCCGATGCTGAAATTCAGCTGATCCAGTCGCGTCTGGTGCTCGGCAAAACGGTTCATGATTTAGGGCTTGATATCGCCGTCACCAAAAATACCTTCCCGGTATTTGGTGCGGGCTGGGATCGCCTGACGGGCCGCAGCAACGACACGGTAAAAGTGACCGACTTTGTGCTGCCGAAAGGCGCTGGCGATCAGACCTTTACCCTGACGGTGCTCGGCCCGAAACAGTACCAGTTGACCAGCGACGCGGGGTTTAGCGCGCGCGGTGAAGTGGGGCAGATGCTGAGCAAAGACGGCGTCAGCATGATGGTCAGCGGCATTCATGCTCAGGAGGGCGGCGAATTTACCGTGACCAAATTCTCCACCCTGGGGATGATCAACAATCTGCAAAGCAATCTGTCCGTCACCGAGAACGGCAAGGACACCGGCGTCCTGAGCATGACGTTCACCGGTGAAGATAAGGATCAGATCCGCGACATCCTCAACAGCATTACCCGCAACTACCTTGAGCAGAACGTCGAGCGTAAGTCAGCGGAGGCGGCCAAAAGCCTCGCCTTCCTGGCAAAACAGCTGCCGGAGGTGCGCGCTCGTCTGGATGATGCCGAGAACAAGCTGAACGCCTATCGTCAGGATAAAGATTCCGTCGACCTGCCGCTGGAGGCGAAATCGGTTCTCGACTCCATGGTAAATATTGATGCACAGCTTAACGAGCTGACCTTCAAAGAGGCGGAAATTTCCAAGCTCTACACCAAGCGCCACCCGGCTTACCGTACGCTGCTGGAAAAACGTCATACGCTGGAGGAAGAGAAAGCCAAGCTCAACAACCGCGTCACCGCGATGCCGAAGACGCAGCAGGAAATTGTGCGTCTGACCCGCGACGTGGAGTCCGGACAGCAGGTCTATATGCAGCTGCTGAACAAACAGCAGGAGCTGAAAATTACCGAAGCCAGTACGGTCGGTGACGTGCGCATCGTCGACCCGGCCATCACGCAGCCCGGCGTGCTGAAGCCGAAGAAGGCGCTGATTATTTTCGGCAGCATCATTCTCGGCCTGATGCTCTCCATCGTTGGCGTGCTGCTGCGCTCCCTGTTCAACCGCGGAATCGAAAGCCCGCAGGCGCTGGAAGAGAACGGTATCACCGTCTATGCCAGCATCCCGCTTTCCGAATGGCAGAAGTCCCGCGACAGCGTCAAAACCGTTAAGGGCGTCAAGCGTTACAAACAGAGCCAGCTGCTGGCCGTGGGTAACCCGACCGATCTGGCGATAGAAGCGGTGCGCAGCCTGCGTACCAGCCTGCACTTCGCCATGATGCAGGCCAAAAATAACGTTCTGATGATGACCGGCGTCAGCCCGTCGATTGGTAAGACCTTTGTCTGCGCCAACCTGGCGGCGGTGGTGAGCCAGACCAACAAACGCGTGCTGCTGATCGACTGTGACATGCGTAAGGGCTATACCCACGAGCTGCTGGGCACCAACAACGTCAACGGCCTGTCGGACATTCTGCTCGGCAAGGGCGATATCAGCCAGAGCGCGAAGCCGACGACCATTCCGAAATTTGACCTCATACCGCGTGGTCAGGTGCCGCCTAATCCGTCCGAGCTGCTGATGAGCGAACGCTTCACCGAGCTGGTGGAGTGGGCGAGCAAAAATTACGACCTTGTGCTGATTGATACCCCACCAATCCTGGCCGTCACCGACGCTGCCGTAGTGGGTCGACTGGCGGGCACCACGCTGATGGTGGCGCGCTACGCGGTGAACACCATCAAGGAAGTGGAAACCAGCCTGAGCCGCTTTGAGCAAAACGGCATTGAGGTGAAAGGGGTCATTCTGAACTCCATCTTCCGCCGCGCGACCGGGTACCAGGATTACGGTTACTACGAGTACGAATACAAATCTGACTCTAAATAAAAAAACCACCCACCCCTCACCCTAACCCTCTCCCCAAAGGGGAGAGGGGACTGCCTGGTGCGGTCTTTCTCCCTCTCCCCTCTGGGGAGAGGGCTGGGGTGAGGGGTGGGGAGTAGGGGGAATTTATGACCACACAACGCCCTTTGATTTCTATCTATATGCCGACATGGAACCGTCAGCAGCTGGCGATCCGCGCGATTAAGTCGGTGTTACGTCAGGATTACGATAACTGGGAGCTGATTATCGTTGATGACTGTTCCTCCTCTTTCGAACAGCTGCAGAAATTTGTGGACGACCTTAATGACCCGCGCGTGGTCTACACGCATAACGAGATTAACTCCGGGGCGTGCGCGGTGCGTAATCAGGCGATTATGCAGGCGAAAGGGCAGTATCTGACCGGCATCGACGACGATGACGAATGGACGCCAAACCGCCTGTCGATCTTCCTGTCGCACAAGGCGCAGCTGGTGACGCACGCGTTCCTGTATGCCAACGACTATGTCTGCCAGGGCGAAGTGTACTCACAGCCGGCGAGCCTGCCGCTGTACCCAAAATCGCCTTACTCCCGCCGCCTGTTCTACAAGCGCAACATCATCGGCAACCAGGTCTTTACCTGGGCGTGGCGATTCAAAGAGTGTCTTTTCGATACCGAACTGAAGGCCGCGCAGGATTACGACATCTTCCTGCGGATGGTGGTGGAGTACGGCGAGCCGTGGAAGGTGGAAGAGGCCACGCAGATCCTGCACATCAACCACGGGGAGATGCAAATCACCTCGTCGCCAAAGAAATTCTCGGGCTACTTCCACTTCTACCGCAAGCACAAGAATAAGTTTGACCGTGCCAGCCGGAAGTATCAGCTGTTTACCCTCTATCAAATACGCAACAAGCGCATGAACTGGCGCACGCTGCTGACGCTGCTTTCCGTGCGTAACGGCAAGCGCCTGGCTGACGGGCTTCGGGGGAAATAATGTTTCTGGAAGATTGCCGCGCTAACGGCTGGAGCCTGCGGCCGTGCTGCATGGTTCTGGCGTACCGCATCGCGCACTTTTGCTCGGTGTGGCGTAAGAAAAACGTTTTAAACAATCTTTGGGCGGCACCGGTGCTGGTGCTGTACCGCATCATCACCGAATGCTTTTTTGGCTATGAAATTCAGGCCGCTGCCACCATTGGCCGACGCTTCACCATCCACCACGGGTATGCCGTGGTGATCAATAAGTTCGTCGTGGCGGGGGATGATTTCACTATTCGCCACGCGGTTACCATCGGCAACCGCGGGCCAGAAAGCCTGGCCTGTCCGGCGATCGGCAATAACGTCGAGCTGGGCGCCAACGTGGTGATCGTCGGTGACATCACGATCGGCAACAACGTGACGATTGGCGCAGGCAGCGTGGTGCTGGACAGCATTCCTGACAACGCGCTGGTGGTGGGAGAGAAAGCCCGCGTGAAGGTGATTAAATGAACATTTTGCAATTTAACGTACGCCTCGCAGAAGGCGGGGCGGCAGGCGTGGCGCTGGATCTGCACCAGCGCGCGCTGCAAAAAGGATTACAGTCGCGCTTTGTGTACGGCTACGGCAAAGGCGGCAAGAAAAGCGTTAGCCATGACAACTATCCGCAGGTGCTGAAGCAGACTCCGCGTCTGACCTCTATTGCCAACATCGCGCTGTTCCGCCTGTTTAACCGCGATCTGTTTGGCAACCTGAACAATCTTTACCGCACCGTGACGCGCACGTCCGGCCCGGTGGTGCTGCATTTTCACGTGCTGCACAGCTACTGGCTGAATCTGGACGAGGTTGTGGCGTTTTGTGAGAAGGTGAAAGCGCACAGGCCGGACGCCCGATTCGTCTGGACGCTGCACGATCACTGGAGCGTGACCGGACGCTGCGCCTTTACCGACGGCTGCGAAGGCTGGAAAACCGGCTGCCAGAAGTGCCCGACCCTGAGCAACTATCCGCCGGTGAAGGTGGATCGCGCGCATCGGCTGGTTGAGGGCAAGCGCCAGCTGTTCCGCGAGATGCTCTCGCTCGGCTGCACCTTTATCTCACCAAGCCAGCACGTGGCGGATGCCTTTAACAGCCTGTACGGGGCAGGGCGCTGCAGGATCATCAATAACGGTATCGACGTGGCGACGGAAGAGATTCTGGCGGAGCTGACGCCGGTCGCCGAAACGCCGGGCAAACCAAAGATTGCCATTGTTGCGCACGACCTGCGCTACGACGGCAAAACCAACCAGCAGCTGGTGCGCGACATCATGGCGCTCGGCGACAGGGTTGAACTGCACACCTTCGGCAAGTTTTCGCCGTTCGAAGGGGCGAACGTGGTGAACCACGGATTTGAAACCGACAAGCGCAAGCTGATGAGCGCCCTGAACGGGATGGACGCGCTGGTGTTCAGCTCGCGCGTGGACAACTATCCGCTGATCCTCTGCGAAGCGCTCTCCATCGGCGTGCCGGTGATTGCCACCCACAGCGACGCCGCGCGCGAGGTGCTGGAGAAGTCCGGCGGCAAAACCTTCGCGGAGCAGGAGGTGCTGCCGCTGGTGCAGTTGCCGAAGGCGGACATTGCGCAGGCCGTTTTTGGCACTGACCTGGAATCGTTCCGCAACCGCAGCCGCAAGGCCTACAGTGGACAACAGATGCTGGAGGAATATGTCTCGTTCTATCAGAATCTGTAGTTATCTGCTGCTGCCGCTGATCTACCTGCTGGTCAACGTCAAAATTGCCCAGCTTGGCGAAAGCTTCCCGATAACCATCGTGACCTTCCTGCCCGTCCTGCTTCTGCTCTATGTCGATAAAATCAACCTGAAGAAGCTGATGATTGCCCTGGGGCTGGGTTTTGGCCTGACGGCGTTTAACTACATCTTTGGGCAGTCGCTGGATGCCAGCAAATATGTCACGTCAACCATGCTGTTTGTTTATATCGTCATTATTATTGGCATGGTCTGGAGTATTCGCTTCAAAACTATTTCAACGCACAATTATAGGAAAATCCTTAGGTTCTTTTATATTGCCGTTGCGTTAATTGTTATGCTTGCCGCGCTGGAGATGGCGCAAATTATTTTGACCGGCGGCAGCAGCCTGATGGAGATAATTTCGAAATATCTCATATACAGCAATAGCTATGTACTGAACTTCATTAAGTTTGGCGGCAAGCGCACAACCGCCCTCTATTTTGAACCGGCATTCTTTGCTCTGGCATTAATCTCAATTTGGCTCAGCATCAAACAGTTTGGTATCAAAACCCCTAAGACCGATGCTATGATTCTTGCAGGAATTGTTCTGTCAGGGTCGTTTTCAGGGGTAATGACATTTATCCTGTTTTACCTGCTGGAGTGGGCATTCCAGTATTTGAACAAAGATGCGATAAAGAAAAAACTGCCGCTGGCGATCATCTCCCTGACGGTATTCCTGGTAGGCGTGATATTTGCTTTCCCGTACATCTCAGAACGTCTGGGTGATTTGGGAACGGAAGGCTCATCGTCCTATTATCGCATCATTGGTCCGCTGGTGATGGTGGGTTACTCCTTAACCCATATTGATGGCGTAGTAAGATTCGGCTCACTTTACGAATATGTGGCATCATTCGGAATCTTTAACGGTGCGGACGTCGGTAAAACCATAGACAATGGTCTGTATCTGTTAATTATTTATTTTTCGTGGTTCGCCGTACTGTTGACGATCTGGTATCTGTTTAAAGTATTCAAAATGATGATTAACGCGTTTGGTGATAACCAGAACTTTCGCGTGCAGCTTTATCTTTTTACGCCGGTGTCGCTGTTTTTTACCGGGTCAATATTTAGTCCGGAATATGCATTCTTAATTGTATGTCCGTTTATTTTGCGTAAAGCGCTTAATATTACGAATTCATGACGAGGTGGTTTTATGTTTCTTAGCGTCATTACTGTCGCCTTTCGCAACTACGAAGGGGTGGTAAAAACCTGGCGCTCGCTGCGCAACCTGGCGCGCGACCCAAGCCTCACCTTTGAGTGGATTGTGGTCGATGGCGGTTCGGACGACGGTACGGCTGAATTTCTGGAAAAACTCAACGGTGAGTTCAACTTACGTTACGTCAGCGAGAAAGATAAAGGCATCTACGACGCGATGAATAAAGGCATCGCGATGGCTCAGGGGCGGTATGCCATCTTCCTCAATTCCGGCGACGTGTTCCATGACGACGTGGCGCTGTTTGCCCGCCAGCTGGCCCGCCAGAAAGAAGAGGCGATGTTTATTGGCGACGCGCTGCTCGATTTCGGTGACGGTAATAAGGTGCTGCGCAGCGCCAAGCCGGGTTGGTATATCTACCACAGCCTGCCGGCCAGCCATCAGGCCATCTTCTTCCCGGTGAGCGGTCTGAAAAAGCAGCCATACGATCTGCAGTATAAAGTGTCTTCAGATTATGCGCTGACCGCCAGCCTGTACAAATCGGGATATCCCTTCCGTCGAGTGAAAGGGCTGGTGTCTGAATTTTCAATGGGCGGCGTGTCAACCTCGAATAATCTGGAATTATGCCAGGACGCAAAAAACGTGCAGCGTGAAATATTACGCGTGCCGCGGCTCTGGGCGGAATTATCTTATTTATTACGCCTGAAAACGACGGGTAAAGCGAAAGCCTTATATAACAAAGCCTGAATATAAGGAAACGTAATGCAGGAACTTAAAGGATTCACCGTGCCGAAAGGCTTTCGCGGTGGGAACGGTATTAAGGTGCAGCTGTGGTGGGCGGTTCAGGCGACGTTATTCGCCTGGTCGCCGCAAATTCTGTACCGCTGGCGCGCCTTTTTATTACGCCTGTTTGGCGCAAAAATCGGAAAAAACGTAGTCATTCGCCCCTCGGTAAAAATTACGTATCCCTGGAAATTAACGCTTGGGGATTACGCCTGGGTTGGGGACGACGCGGTGTTATATACCCTGGGCGATATTACGATTGGCGCAAATTCGGTGGTATCACAGAAATGTTATTTGTGCACCGGCAGCCATGACTTTATGAGTCAGCATTTTGATATTACCGCTTCGCCTATTGTGATTGGCGAAAAATGCTGGCTGGCAACGGATGTGTTTGTTGCACCGGGTGTTTCTGTTGGCGATGGCACGGTAATTGGTGCCCGCAGCAGCGTTTTTAAATCGCTACCGGCAAATAAAGTTTGCCGTGGCAATCCCGCAGTGGTGATACGCGAACGCGTAGAAACTGAAAAACTTTGATAAGTACAGAGGAAATAAATATGTCTAAAGTCGCTCTCATCACCGGCGTTACCGGACAGGATGGTTCTTACCTGGCAGAACTGCTGCTGGAGAAAGGGTATGAAGTACACGGTATTAAGCGTCGTGCTTCATCGTTCAATACCGAGCGCGTGGATCACATTTATCAGGATCCTCACGCGGCGAACCCGAAGTTCCACCTGCACTACGGCGACCTGACCGACACCTCCAACCTGACCCGCATCCTGCAGGAAGTGCAGCCGGATGAAGTGTACAACCTGGGCGCGATGAGCCACGTAGCGGTCTCCTTCGAATCCCCGGAATACACCGCCGACGTTGACGCCATGGGCACCCTGCGTTTGCTGGAAGCGATTCGCTTCCTGGGCCTCGAGAAGAAAACCCGCTTCTACCAGGCGTCCACCTCCGAGCTGTACGGCCTGGTGCAGGAAATCCCGCAGAAAGAGACCACGCCATTCTACCCGCGCTCTCCGTATGCGGTGGCAAAACTGTACGCCTACTGGATCACCGTCAACTACCGCGAATCCTACGGCATGTACGCCTGTAACGGCATCCTGTTTAACCACGAATCCCCGCGCCGCGGCGAAACCTTCGTGACCCGCAAAATCACCCGCGCGATCGCCAACATCGCTCAGGGTCTGGAATCTTGCCTGCACCTCGGCAACATGGACTCCCTGCGTGACTGGGGCCATGCGAAAGACTACGTGAAAATGCAGTGGATGATGCTGCAGCAGGACAAACCTGAAGACTTCGTGATCGCGACCGGCGTGCAGTACTCCGTGCGTCAGTTCGTTGAGATGGCCGCCGCGCAGCTGGGCATCAAACTGCGCTTTGAAGGCACCGGCGTTGAAGAGAAAGGCATCGTGGTATCCGTGACCGGCCACGACGCGCCGGGCGTGAAGCCGGGCGACGTTATCGTTCAGGTTGACCCGCGCTACTTCCGTCCTGCGGAAGTGGAAACCCTGCTGGGCGACCCAACCAAAGCGCACGAAACCCTGGGCTGGAAGCCAGAAACCACCCTGCAGGAGATGGTTTCCGAGATGGTTGCTAAAGATCTTGAAGCAGCGAAAAAACACTCTCTGCTTAAGTCTCACGGCTACGAGGTTGCCATCGCGCTGGAGTCCTGATGATGACAAAACAACGTATTTTTGTCGCCGGTCATCGCGGAATGGTGGGTTCCGCGATTGAACGCCTGCTGGAACAGCGCGGCGACGTAGAGGTGATTGTGCGCACCCGCGACGAGTTGAACCTGCTCGACAGCCGTGCGGTACAGGACTTCTTTGCTCATGAACGCATTGATCAGGTGTATCTGGCGGCGGCGAAGGTGGGCGGGATTGTCGCTAACAACACCTACCCGGCGGATTTCATCTACGAAAACATGATGATTGAGAGCAACATCATTCACGCGGCGCACCTGCACAACGTGAACAAGCTGCTGTTCCTCGGCTCATCCTGCATCTACCCGAAAATGGCGAAGCAGCCGATCGCCGAGAGCGAACTGCTGCAGGGCACGCTTGAAGCCACCAACGAGCCGTACGCGATTGCCAAGATTGCCGGGATCAAGCTGTGCGAGTCCTACAACCGTCAGTACAACCGCGACTATCGCTCGGTGATGCCGACCAACCTGTACGGGCCGCACGACAACTTCCACCCGAGCAACTCGCACGTGATCCCGGCGCTGCTGCGCCGTTTCCACGAGGCGACCGCCGAGAACGCGCCGGACGTGGTGGTGTGGGGCAGCGGTACGCCAATGCGCGAGTTCCTGCACGTTGACGACATGGCGGCGGCCAGCATTCACGTGATGGAGCTGGATCGCGAGGTGTGGCAGGAGAACACCGAGCCGATGCTGTCGCACATCAACGTCGGCACCGGCGTGGACTGCACCATCCGCGAGCTGGCGCAGACCATCGCCCAGGTGGTGGGCTACAAGGGCCGCGTGGTGTTTGACGCCACCAAGCCGGACGGCACGCCGCGCAAGCTGCTGGACGTCACCCGCCTGCATCAGCTGGGCTGGTATCACGAGGTCTCGCTGGAGCAGGGGCTGGCAAGCACCTACCAGTGGTTCCTCGAAAATCAGCACCGCTTCCGGGGGTAATGATGTTTTTAAGTCAGGAAGATTTTGCCACGGTGGTGCGTTCCACTCCGCTGATCTCAATCGATCTGATCGTGGAGAACGAACGCGGCGAGTTCTTGCTGGGGAAACGAACCAACCGTCCTGCACAGGGCTTTTGGTTCGTGCCCGGCGGGCGCGTGCAGAAGGATGAGACGCTGGCAAACGCCTTTGAGCGTCTCACTCTGGCGGAGCTGGGCCTGCAGCTGCCGATGGCGGCAGGCCAGTTTTACGGGGTCTGGCAGCACTTCTATGACGATAACTTTTCAGGCAACGGATTCTCCACGCACTACATCGTGCTGGGGTTCCGCCTGAAGGTGAGTGAGGCAGATCTGCATCTGCCTGATTCTCAGCATGACGACTACCGCTGGCTAACGCCGGAGGCGCTGCTGGCGAGCGACAACGTTCACGATAACAGTCGGGCGTATTTCCTCGCAGAACGTCAGGCCGAGGTGCCGGGCCTATGAAAATTTTGGTGTACGGAATTAACTACTCGCCCGAGCTAACCGGTATCGGAAAGTACACCGGCGAGATGGTCGAGTGGATGGCGAGCCAGGGACATGACGTGCGGGTCATTACCGCGCCGCCGTACTACCCGGAGTGGAAGGTGGGCGAGCGCTACTCAAGCTGGCGCTATCGCCGCGAAGAGGGTGCAGCGACCGTGTGGCGCTGCCCGCTGTACGTGCCGAAGCAGCCTTCAACGCTGAAACGTTTAATTCATCTGGGCAGCTTTGCCCTGAGCAGCTTTTTCCCGCTGATGGCGCAGCGTCGCTGGAAGCCGGATCGCATCATCGGCGTGGTGCCGACGCTGTTCTGCACGCCGGGCATGCGCCTGTTGGGCAAACTTTCCGGCGCGCGTACCCTGCTGCACGTTCAGGATTATGAAGTGGACGCCATGCTCGGCCTGGGAATGGCAGGCAAGGGCAAGGGCGGCAAGGTGGCGAAGCTCGCCAGCGCCTTTGAGCGCAGCGGGCTGCACAACGTGGATTACGTCTCGACGATTTCGCGCTCGATGATGAACAAGGCGCGGGAGAAGGGCGTCCCGGCGGAGAAAGTTATTTTCTTCCCGAACTGGTCCGAAGTGGCGCGTTTCCGCGATGTCACGGAACAAGACGCTCGCGAACTCCGCGCGCAGCTCGGTTTGCCTGATGACCAAAAAATCATTCTCTATTCGGGCAACATCGGCGAAAAGCAGGGGCTGGAGAGCGTGATTGAAGCCGCGCTTCAGCTCAGCAAACATTCATGGATGTTTGTCATTGTCGGACAGGGCGGCGGTAAAGCGCGGCTGGAAAAAATGGTCGGCGAACGCGGCCTGACCAACGTGAAGTTCTTCCCGCTGCAGTCTTACGAGGCGCTGCCAGCCCTCCTGAAGATGGGCGATTGCCATCTGGTCGTGCAAAAGCGCGGCGCGGCGGACGCGGTGCTACCGTCCAAGCTGACCAATATTCTGGCTGTGGGCGGGAACGCGGTGATCACGGCAGAAGCCGAAACCGAATTAGGCCAGCTGTGCGACAGCTATCCCGGCATTGCCGTGTGCGTGGAGCCGGAATCGGTGTCTGCGCTGGTGGCCGGAATTGAGCAGGCGCTCGCCATGCCAAAAGAGAACACGGTGGCACGTGAATATGCCGAACGCACCCTCGAAAAAGAGAGCGTGCTGAGCCAATTTATTGCAGATATACGGGGATAAATCATGAGTCATACCACGTTGTATCCGGTCGTGATGGCAGGTGGCTCTGGTAGCCGGTTATGGCCGCTGTCCCGCGTGCTCTATCCAAAACAGTTCCTCTGCCTGAAAGGGGAGCTCACCATGCTGCAGACGACGGTCAACCGTCTGCAGGGCGTGGAGTGTGAAAGCCCGGTGGTGATTTGTAACGAACAGCACCGCTTTATCGTTGCCGAGCAGCTTCGCCAGCTGAACAAACTCACGGAAAATATCATTCTGGAGCCTGCCGGACGCAACACCGCGCCCGCTATCGCCCTCGCGGCGCTGGCGGCTAAGCGCAGCAGCCCGGACTGCGACCCGCTGATGCTGGTGCTGGCGGCAGACCACGTGATTCAGCAGGAAGAGGCGTTCCGCGACGCGGTACGCGCGGCGATCCCCTATGCTGACAGCGGCAAGCTGGTCACCTTCGGCATCGTGCCGGATCTGCCGGAAACCGGCTACGGCTACATCCGTCGCGGCAGCGTGACGCCGGGTCAGGGCGACAGCGTGGCGTTTGACGTGGCGCAGTTTGTTGAAAAACCGAATCTGGAAACCGCGCAGGCCTATGTGGGCAGCGGCGAGTACTACTGGAACAGCGGCATGTTCCTGTTCCGCGCCGGACGCTATCTGGAAGAGCTGGAAAAATATCGCCCGGATATTCTCCGCGCCTGCGAAAAAGCGATGGCGGTGGTGGACCCGGACCTCGATTTTATCCGCGTTGACGAACAGTCCTTCCTCGCCTGCCCGGAAGAATCCATTGACTATGCGGTCATGGAGCGCACGGCGGACGCCGTCGTGGTGCCGATGGACGCGGGCTGGAGCGACGTGGGCTCATGGTCATCCCTGTGGGAGATCAGCGCCCATACCCCGGAGGGTAACGTCCATCACGGCGATGTGATTAGCCACAAAACGGAAAACAGCTACGTCTACGCCGAGTCTGGCCTTGTCACCACGGTAGGGGTGAAGGATCTGGTGGTCGTACAGACCAAAGACGCGGTGCTGATTGCCGACCGTAACGCCGTGCAGGACGTTAAAAAAGTGGTGGAGCAGATCAAGGCCGATGGCCGTCACGAGCACCATATCCACCGCGAAGTGTACCGCCCGTGGGGCAAATATGACTCCATCGATGCCGGAGATCGCTATCAGGTCAAACGCATCACCGTGAAGCCCGGAGAAGGTCTGTCGGTACAGATGCACCATCACCGCGCCGAGCACTGGGTGGTGGTTGCGGGAACCGCAAAAGTCACCATCGACGGTGAAATCAAACTGCTGGGCGAAAACGAATCCATCTACATTCCGCTGGGGGCCACGCACTGTCTGGAAAACCCGGGGAAAATTCCGCTCGACCTGATTGAAGTGCGCTCCGGTTCGTATCTTGAGGAGGACGATATCGTTCGCTTCCACGACCGATACGGCCGGGTGTAGCACCTCTGCATCTTGCCCGGTGGCGCTGCGCTTACCGGGCCTACGAATGACAAAAATGAATTTGGCCATTAAGTGGTCAGGGCCAACTGTTGCCTGAAAAAGGGGTCATCATGGAAAAGTTAACCTGTTTTAAAGCCTACGATATTCGCGGCAAGCTGGGCGAAGAGCTGAATGAAGACATTGCGTGGCGCATTGGCCGCGCGTACGGCGAATATTTAAAGCCGCAAACCATCGTGCTGGGCGGCGACGTGCGCCTGACCAGCGAGTCCCTGAAGCTGGCCCTGGCGAAAGGGCTGCAGGACGCGGGCGTGGACGTGCTGGACATCGGCCTTTCCGGCACGGAAGAGATCTACTTTGCTACCTTCCACCTGGGCGTGGACGGCGGTATCGAAGTGACCGCCAGCCACAACCCGATGGACTACAACGGCATGAAGCTGGTTCGCAAGGGCGCGCGTCCGATCAGCGGCGATACCGGCCTGCGCGACGTGCAGCGTCTGGCGGAAGCCAACGACTTCCCGCCGGTGAACGAGGCGAAACGCGGCAGCTATAAGCAGATTAACCTGCAGAAAGAGTACATCGACCACCTGCTGGGCTACATCAACGTGGCGAACCTCAAGCCGCTCAAGCTGGTGATTAACTCCGGTAACGGCGCGGCGGGTCCGGTGGTGGACGCGCTGGAGGCCCGCTTCAAGGCGCTGAACGTGCCGGTGACCTTCATCAAAGTACACAACACGCCGGACGGCAACTTCCCGAACGGTATTCCGAATCCGCTGCTGCCGGAGTGTCGCGACGACACCCGCAACGCGGTGATCGAGCACGGTGCCGATATGGGCATCGCCTTTGACGGCGATTTCGACCGCTGCTTCCTGTTCGACGAGAAGGGCCAGTTCATCGAAGGCTACTACATCGTCGGCCTGCTGGCGGAAGCCTTCCTCGAGAAAAACCCTGGCGCGAAGATCATTCACGACCCGCGCCTCTCCTGGAACACCGTGGACGTAGTGAGCGCGGCGGGCGGTGAGCCGGTGATGTCCAAAACCGGTCACGCCTTCATCAAAGAGCGCATGCGCGAGGAAGACGCCATCTACGGCGGCGAGATGAGCGCACACCACTACTTCCGCGACTTTGCCTACTGCGACAGCGGGATGATCCCGTGGCTGCTGGTGGCCGAGCTGCTGTGCCTGAAAGGGCAGACCCTGGGCGAGCTGGTGCGCGACCGCATGGCGGCGTTCCCGGCAAGCGGCGAAATCAACAGCAAGCTGGCGCAGCCTGCCGAGGCGATTGCCCGCGTGGAGCACCACTTCGCTATCCACGCCCTGGAGATCGACCGGACCGACGGCATCAGCATGTCGTTCCCGCAGTGGCGCTTTAACCTGCGGTCTTCAAACACCGAGCCGGTGGTGCGCCTGAACGTGGAGTCCCGCGCGGATACGGCGCTGATGGAAGCGCGAACGAAGGACATTCTGGCGCTGTTGAATCAGTAATACCAAAACCTAAAACCTTACCCCTCACCCTAACCCTCTCCCCCAAGGGGAGAGGGAACTTGAACACCCTCTCCCCTTGGGGGAGAGGGCCGGGGTGAGGGGTGAGGTGTTGGTTGAATAAAGGAACAACGATGACGAATCTAAAAAAGCGCGAACGAGCGAGAACAAATGCATCGTTAATCTCTATGGTGCAGCGTTTTTCTGATATCACCATCATGGTTGGCGGACTATGGGTCGTATGCCGAATCAGCGGGCAGCCGTTCCTCTACATGCATCTGCTGATGGCGTTAATCGCGCTGGTGGTGTTTCAGATGATCGGGGGAATGACCGACTTCTACCGCTCGTGGCGTGGGGTAAAAATCACCACCGAGCTGATGCTGCTGCTGCAGAACTGGACCCTGAGCCTGATTTTCAGCGCCGGGCTGGTGGCGTTCAGCCACGATTTTGACAACCGCCTGGTGACCTATCTCTGCTGGTATCTGTTGACCAGCGTGGGCATGGTGGTGTGCCGCTCGCTGATCCGCTTCGGCGCGGGCTGGCTGCGCAACCGCGGCTATAACCGCCGCTTCGTTGCCGTTGCCGGTGATTTACCGGTAGGGCAGGTTCTGCTCGACAGCTTCCGCAAAGAGCCGTGGCTGGGTTTTGAGGTGGTTGGGGTTTATCACGACGCGAAGCCGGGCGGCGTCTCTGCGGATTGGGCGGGCAGCTACGAGCAGCTTATCGACGACGCGAAAGCGGGCAAAATTCACAACGTCTACATTGCGATGCAGATGAAGGATGAATCCCGCATCAAAACGCTGATGCGCGAGCTTGCCGATACCACCTGCTCGGTGATCCTTATCCCGGACGTGTTTACCTTCAATATCCTTCACTCCCGCATTGAAGAAGTGAACGGCGTGCCGGTGGTGCCTTTGTACGATACGCCGCTGTCGGGCATCAACCGCGTGCTCAAGCGCGTGGAAGATATCGTGCTCTCCTCCCTGATTTTGCTGCTGATCTCCCCGGTGCTGTGCTGCATTGCGCTGGCGGTGAAAATCACGTCGCCAGGTCCGGTTATCTTCCGCCAGACCCGCTACGGCATGGACGGCAAGCCGATCATGGTGTGGAAATTCCGCTCCATGAAGGTGATGGAGAACGACAGGGTGGTGACTCAGGCGACGCAGAACGATCCGCGCGTGACCCGCGTGGGGAACTTCCTGCGCCGCACCTCGCTGGACGAGCTGCCGCAGTTCATCAACGTCTTTACCGGCGGCATGTCGATTGTCGGCCCGCGCCCTCATGCGGTGGCGCACAACGAGCAGTACCGCTCGCTGATTGAAGGCTACATGCTGCGCCACAAGGTGAAGCCAGGCATTACCGGCTGGGCGCAGATCAACGGCTGGCGCGGGGAAACCGACACGCTGGAAAAAATGGAAAAACGCATCGAGTTCGACCTTGAGTACATCCGCGAATGGAGCCTCTGGTTCGATATCAAGATTGTTTTTCTGACCATCTTCAAAGGTTTCGTAAACAAAGCGGCGTACTAAGATGAGCTTACGTGAAAAAACCATCAGCGGCGCCAAGTGGTCGGCCATGGCCACCATCGTCATCATCGGCCTTGGGCTGGTGCAGATGACGGTGCTGGCGCGCATTATCGATAATCACCAGTTCGGCCTGCTGACCGTCTCGCTGGTGATTATCGCCCTGGCCGATACGCTGTCTGACTTCGGTATTGCGAACTCGATTATCCAGCGCAAGGAGATTAGCCACCTGGAGCTGACCACGCTCTACTGGCTGAACGTCGGGCTTGGGATCGTCGTGTTCGTGCTGGTCTTCCTGCTCAGTGACGCTATCGCCCGCGTGCTGCATAACCCCGATCTGGCTCCGCTGATGCGCACGCTGTCGTTTGCCTTTGTGCTGATCCCGCACGGGCAGCAGTTCCGCGCGCTGATGCAAAAAGAGTTAGAGTTCAACAAGATCGGCATGATCGAAACCAGCGCCGTGCTGGCGGGCTTTACCTTTACCGTGGTGAGCGCCCATTTCTGGCCGCTGGCAATGACCGCCATCCTCGGTTATCTGGTGAACTCTGCCGTGCGTACGCTGCTTTTCGGCTACTTTGGCCGCAGGATCTACCGTCCGGGGCTGCACTTCTCGCTGGCGTCCGTGTCGTCTAACCTGCGCTTTGGCGCGTGGCTGACCGCCGACAGCATCATCAACTACGTTAACACCAACCTCTCAACGCTGGTGCTGGCGCGCATTTTAGGCGCGAGCGTGGCGGGGGGGTATAACCTGGCCTACAACGTCGCGGTGGTGCCGCCGATGAAGCTGAACCCGATTATCACCCGCGTGCTGTTCCCGGCGTTCGCCAAGATTCAGGACGACAACGAGAAGCTGCGCGTGAACTTCTACAAGCTGCTTTCCGTGGTGGGGATTATCAACTTCCCGGTGCTGCTGGGGCTGATGGTGGTGTCCAGCAACTTCGTGCCGCTGGTGTTTGGTGAGAAGTGGAGCGGCATCATCCCGATCCTGCAGCTGCTGTGCGTGGTCGGCCTGCTGCGCTCGGTGGGGAACCCGATTGGCTCCCTGCTGATGGCGAAAGCGCGCGTGGATATCAGCTTTAAGTTTAACGTGTTCAAAACCTTCCTGTTTATTCCGGCAATCATCGTCGGCGGGCACATGGCGGGCGCGATTGGCGTCACGCTGGGTTTCCTGCTGGTGCAAATCATCAACACCGTTCTGAGCTACTTCGTGATGATCAAGCCGGTGCTGGGCTCCAGCTACCGTCAGTACATCCTCAGCCTGTGGCTGCCGTTTTATCTCTCTTTGCCAACGCTTGCCGTGAGCTACGGCCTGGGCGTGGTGCTCAACGGCCACCTGCCGCTGGCCGCGCTGCTGGCGGTGCAGGTGGCCGCGGGCGCTTTGGCGTTCGGCATGATGATTGTGCTGTCGCGCAACGCGCTGGTGGTCGAGATGAAGCGCCAGTTTTGCCGTAACGAAAAAATGAAAACGCTGCTTCGCGCAGGCTAATTCTTTAAGAGGCCATTATGAAATTACTTATCCTTGGCAACCATACCTGCGGCAACCGTGGCGACAGCGCCATTCTGCGTGGTTTATTGGATGCAATTAACGCTCTTGAGCCTGAGACAGAAGTGGACGTGATGAGCCGTTACCCGGTTAGCTCGTCCTGGCTACTGAACCGCCCGGTCATGGGCGACCCGCTCTACAGCCAGATGAAACAGCATAACAACGCCGCGGGCGTGATGGGACGCGTGAAGAAAGTCCTGCGCCGTCGCTATCAGCACCAGGTGCTGCTTTCCCGCGTGACCGATACCGGCAAGCTGCGCAACATCGCCATTGCCCAGGGCTTTACCGATTTTGTGCGTCTGCTGTCGGGCTATGACGCCATCATTCAGGTCGGCGGCTCGTTCTTCGTCGATCTCTACGGCGTGCCGCAGTTCGAGCATGCGCTCTGCACCTTTATGGCGAAAAAGCCGCTGTTTATGATCGGCCACAGCGTGGGGCCGTTCCAGGACCCGCAGTTTAACCAGCTGGCGAACTACGTGTTTGGCCACTGTGATGCGCTGATCCTGCGCGAATCCGTCAGCCTGGACCTGATGAAGCGCAGCGAGATCGATACCTCAAAAGTTGAGCACGGCGTCGACACCGCCTGGCTGGTGGATCATCAGGACGACAGCTTCCAGCCGAGCTACGCGGTGCAGCACTGGCTGGACGTGGCGGCGAAACAGAAAACCGTCGCCATCACCCTGCGCGAACTCGCCCCGTTTGATAAACGTCTGGGCACCACCCAGGCGGCCTATGAGAAAGCCTTTGCCGACGTGGTGAACCGCGTGCTGGACAGCGGCTACCAGGTGCTGGCGCTCTCAACCTGCACCGGGATAGACAGCTACAACAAAGACGACCGCATGGTGGCGCTGAACCTGCGTAACCTCGTGAACGACCCGTCGCGTTACCACGTGGTGATGGACGAGCTGAACGATCTCGAAATGGGCAAACTGCTCTCCGCCTGTGACCTGACCGTGGGCACGCGCCTGCACTCGGCGATTATTTCGATGAACTTCGGCACGCCGGCCATCGCGATTAACTACGAGCACAAGTCTGCGGGCATCATGCAGCAGCTCGGCATGCCGGAAATGGCCGTTGATATTCGTCACCTGCTGGACGGATCGCTCGGGGCGATGGTCGGCGATACGCTGGGACAATTACCTGCTATTAACGAACGTCTGGCCGTGGCGGTGAAAGCCGAGCGCGAAAAAGGGATCGGGATGGTGAAATCCGTACTCGACCGCGTTGGGGAGGGGAAATGAAGGTTGGTTTCTTCTTGCTGAAATTTCCGCTGTCGTCAGAAACCTTTGTGCTAAACCAAATCACCGCGTTTATCGATATGGGGTATGACGTGGAGATTATCGCTCTGCAAAAGGGCGACACGCAGAATACCCACGCGGCGTATACGCAATACGAGCTGGAGGCGAAAACCCGCTGGCTGCAGGATGAACCCGGCGGTCGACTAAATAAGCTTCGCTACCGCGCAGGCCAGACCCTGCGCGGTATCCATCGTGCGTCGACCTGGCGCGCGCTGAACGTTTCGCGCTACGGCGCAGAATCCCGCAACCTGATCCTGTCAGCCATCTGCGGCCAAACGGCGCAGCCGTACCGTGCCGACGTCTTTATCGCCCACTTTGGCCCGGCGGGCGTAACCGCCGCGAAGCTGCGCGAGCTGGGGGTGATTGACGGCAAAATTGCGACAATCTTCCACGGCATTGATATCTCCAGCCACGAGGTGCTCAACCACTATACCCCCGAGTATCAGCAGCTCTTCCGACGCGGTGACATGATGCTGCCCATCAGCGATCTGTGGGCGGGGCGCCTGAAAAATATGGGCTGCCCGGGGGAGAAAATCACGGTTTCGCGGATGGGCGTAGATTTGGCGCGCTTTACCCAGCGTCCGGTGAAGGTGCCGGGTAAATCGCTGGAGATCATTTCCGTTGCGCGTCTGACCGAGAAAAAAGGGCTGCACGTGGCCATTGAGGCCTGCCGCCAGCTGAAGGCGCGCGGGGTGGATTTCCACTATCGCATTTTGGGGATTGGGCCCTGGGAGCGCCGCCTGCGCACGCTGATTGAACAGTATCAGTTGGAAGGGCACGTGGAGATGCCCGGCTTCAAGCCCAGCCATGAAGTGAAGGCAATGCTTGATGAGGCGGACGTTTTCCTGCTGCCGTCCGTAACGGGGGCCGACGGCGATATGGAAGGCATTCCGGTGGCGCTGATGGAGGCGATGGCTGTCGGTATTCCGGTGGTCTCGACGGTACACAGCGGGATACCTGAACTGATCCAGTCCGATTATTCAGGCTGGCTGGTGCCGGAGAATAATGCGCTGGCCCTTGCCGATCGGCTGGCCGCCTTCAGCGATATCGATCGTCAGGCGCTGGAGCCTGTGCTGCATAATGCCCGACAAAAAGTCGAGGCGGATTTTAACCAGCAGGTGATTAATCGCCAGTTAGCGAGCCTGCTGCAAACGCTGTAACGCCGAGGTTGTATGCTTAAACAGATTACCCGACGCCGCTTTGTCTCTTCTTTATCCGTCCTGGCGGCTACGCCGCTGGTCTCCTCCCGGGCCGTGCGCGCGGCAGTTGGGAAGACGGTTTCCATCGATCGGTACAACAAAAACGACTGGATCGCCGCGTTCAAACAAGCCTTTCGCGACGGCGATACCGTCGTTGTGCCCGCCGGGTTAGTCTGCGACAACATCAACACCGGCATTTTTATTCCCGATGGCAAAACGCTGCTGATCCGCGGCGGGCTTAAGGGGAACGGGCGCGGGCGCTTTGTACTCCAGGAGGGCAGTAAAGTCATCGGTGAGGGGGCAGGGCGTACCCACAATATTACCCTGGACGTGCGCGGTTCTGACTGCGTGATAAAAGGGCTGGCGATGAGCGGCTTTGGCCCGGTAACGCAAATTTACATCGGCGGTAAAAAGCCCAGAGTTATGCGCAACCTGGTGATTGATAATATCAATGTGAGCCAGGCCAACTACGCCATTCTGCGCCAGGGATTCCATAATCAGATCGACGGCGCGCGCATTACCAACAGTAAATTCAGCCACCTGCAGGGGGATGCGATTGAGTGGAACGTGGCGATCAACGATCGCAATATCCTGATCTCCGACCACACGATCGATAACATCAACTGCACCAACGGTAAGATCAACTGGGGTATCGGCATTGGCCTTGCGGGCAGCACGTACGACAATGAGTATCCTGAAACGCAAACAGTGAAGAATTTCGTGGTGGCTAATATCACCGGCAGCAACTGTCGACAGTTAGTCCACGTCGAAAACGGCAAACACTTTATTATTCGTAATGTAAAAGCTAAGAATATTACACCCGATTTCAGCAAGAAGGCGGGAATAGATAACGCCACTGTTGCTATTTATGGCTGTGATAATTTCGTTATTGATAATATCGACATGGTCAATAGTGCCGGAATGTTGATTGGCTACGGCGTAATAAAGGGCGACTATCTGTCGATCCCGCAAAACTTCAAGCTCAACGATATACGCCTGGATAATCGCCAGCTTGCGTACAAATTGCGCGGAATACAAATTTCCTCCGGTAATGCCACCTCGTTCGTCGCCATCACCAATGTGGAGATGCAGCGCGCTACGCTTGAGCTGCACAACAAACCTCAGCACCTCTTTTTACGTAATATCAACGTGATGCAGGAAGCTGAGGTAGGGCCGGCGCTGACAATGAACTTCGATTTACGCAAAGATGTTCGAGGGAAGTTTATGGCGAAGGATGAGACGCTGCTGTCGCTGGCAAACATCAAAGCGGTGAATGAAAAGGGACAAAGCTCGGTGGATATCGACCGGGTCGATCAGCATGTGGTGAATACGGAACGGCTGAATTTTGCGCTCCCGCACAGATAATCGACGGATTGTTATTTTGCGATTATTCCTGGAGCAAAAAAGCGATCAATTCAGATTACAACTACTGTAATTTGTGATGCTAACGGGTAACATCGGTCCAGAATTACAGCAAAACGTACTGGCGAAAACAGGTTAAAGAGCTATAATTCGTCAACCATTTTAAGGTGGAAGAAATAATGATTAATTTGAAAGCAGTCATTCCGGTAGCAGGTCTGGGCATGCACATGCTGCCAGCCACAAAAGCCATTCCAAAAGAGATGCTGCCGATCGTCGACAAGCCTATGATTCAATACATCGTCGATGAGATTGTTGCTGCAGGGATCAAAGAAATCGTCCTGGTTACGCACTCTTCCAAAAATGCGGTAGAGAACCACTTCGACACCTCTTACGAACTCGAAGCGTTGCTTGAGCAGCGCGTGAAGCGTCAGCTGCTGGCAGAAGTTCAGTCGATCTGTCCTCCTGGCGTAACCATCATGAACGTGCGTCAGGCGCAGCCGCTGGGTTTGGGCCACTCGATTCTGTGCGCGCGTCCGGTCGTGGGTGATAATCCATTTATCGTTGTTCTTCCAGATATCATCATCGATACCGCGTCTGCGGATCCGCTGCGCTATAACCTCGCCGCGATGGTGGCTCGCTTCAATGAAACGGGCCGCAGCCAGGTGCTGGCGAAACGCATGGATGGCGATCTGTCCGAGTACTCTGTTATCCAGACTAAAGAAGCGCTGGAGACAGAAGGGCAGGTGAGCCGCATCGTTGAGTTTATCGAGAAACCGGATCAGCCGCAGACGCTGGATTCTGACCTGATGGCGGTGGGCCGCTATGTTCTAAACGCCGATATCTGGGCCGAGCTGGAAAAAACCGAGCCAGGCGCCTGGGACCGTATCCAGTTAACCGATGCGATTGCCGAACTGGCGAAGAAACAGTCCGTTGATGCGATGCTGATGACCGGCGACAGCTACGACTGCGGCAAGAAAATGGGGTATATGCAGGCCTTTGTGAACTACGGGCTGCGTAACCTGAAGGAAGGCGCGAAGTTCAGAAGCCGGATTGAGAAACTGCTGGCTAACGACTGATACGCATTTTATTGCACGGGTCGAATGTCGATGAACGACAGCAATCCCTCATATGGACGGTATGGTCCTGGTGAGTGGGTGCTGTCGTTTTTTTTATAAAAAATGATACATTACAGGCAGTTATAGTATGTCGTTTTGTTTCTTTACTTAACGATTTTTGCTTGTTTCTACTTTCAATTAGGACGACAATTGTCACCACATTTGCGATTGGTCCGGTAAGCGATCTTTCTGGTTTTGATCGTAAAGACTCACACGTCTTGATTATTCTCAGTGCACTGGTAGCTGTAAAGCCAGGGGCGGTAGCGTGGGAAAATGCCCTTGCGGGCCTGGGTTACAATCTCTTCAATTGTAGCAACCTATATGTTGATAATTTTCTGGTGAAAAAACATGTTTGATAATAAAACGATTCTGGTAACTGGCGGCACGGGTTCTTTTGGCAATAAGTTTGTTCGCATGACGCTTGAAAAATATAATCCTAAGAAGATTATTATTTATTCACGTGATGAAATGAAACAGTGGGAAATGGCTAAACATTTCAAAGATGAAAGTCGTATCCGCTTCTTCATTGGTGATGTGCGCGATAAAGACCGTCTGTACCGTGCGCTGGATGGTGTTGATTTCGTGGTGCATGCTGCAGCTACTAAAATCGTACCTACCGCAGAATACAACCCATTCGAATGTGTAAAAACCAACATCAATGGCGCAATGAACGTTATCGATGCCTGTATTGATAAAGGTATTGAGCGCGTGGTTGCACTGTCTACCGACAAAGCAAGTAGCCCAGCAAACCTGTACGGTGCAACTAAGCTGGCCTCTGACAAGCTGTTTGTCGCCGGTAACTCGTACTCTGGCGCCACCAAAACCCGCTTTGCCGTCGTTCGTTACGGTAACGTGATGGGTTCCCGCGGTTCCGTTATTCCTTTCTTCCTGTCCATCAAAGACAAGGGTGAACTGCCAATCACTGATGACCGCATGACCCGCTTCATGATCACCCTGGAGCAGGGCGTAGAGCTGGTATGGCATGCCTTCAATGATATGGAAGGCGGCGAGATCTACGTTAAGAAAATCCCTTCAATGAAAGTGACTGATGTTGCAACAGCCGTTGCGCCAGATGCTGCTCAGAAAGTGATTGGTATTCGTCCTGGTGAAAAACTGCATGAGCAGATGATCAGTGCTGAAGATGCGCACTACACCTATGAGTATCCGGAACACTTTAAAATTCTGCCTGCAATCCATAACTGGTGCGATTCCCCAGAGCGTATTAAGGATGGCAAGCGCGTTCCAGAAGGCTTCGTTTACGAGAGTGATAGCAATGCAGAATGGATGAGCATTGAAGAGCTGCGTCAATGGATTGATGATAATCGTGAAAAAGTAGGCAATATCTAATGAAATTTATCCCCTATGGACGGCAGGATATCTCTGATGAAGATATCAATGCAGTAGTGGGCGTACTGAAGTCTGATTTCTTGACTCAGGGGCCATGTGTTCCACAGTTCGAGCAGGCCATCGCTGATTACGTCGGCGTTAAGCACGCCGTTGCGGTAAACAGTGCAACGTCTGCACTTCATATTGCGTGCCTGGCACTGGGGCTGAAAAAAGGTGACTGGCTATGGACATCGCCTAACACCTTCGTGGCTTCGGCAAACTGTGGGCTCTATTGCGATGCAAATGTAAGCTTCGTGGATATTGATCCGCAGACTTACAACATGAGCGTTGAAGCGCTGAAAACCAAACTCATTGCGGCGAAAGCAGAAGGCAAGTTACCTAAAATTGTTGTACCGGTGGCATTTGCTGGACAGTCATGCGATATGGAAGCGATCCATCAGCTTTCGAAAGAGTATGGTTTTGCCATTATTGAAGATGCATCACATGCCATCGGCGGCAACTACCAGGGGGCCAAGATTGGCAACTCCCGTTTTGCTGATATCACCATTCTGAGCTTCCACCCGGTTAAGATCATCACCACGGCGGAAGGCGGTATGGCGCTGACGAACAATGATGCACTGGCTGAAAGCATGCAGCTTTTCCGCAGCCACGGCATTACGCGTGACGGCGATAAAATGACTAAAGCGTCTGAAGGTGGTTGGTACTACCAGCAGGTTGATCTTGGTTTGAACTACCGCATGACCGAACTGCAGGCGGCGCTGGGTGTGACCCAGCTCAAGCGTATTGATGGATTTGTGGCGCGCCGTCATGAACTCGCAAAACGTTATCATACTGCGTTTGATGGCATTCCCGTGTCGACACCTCTGCAAGCAGAAAGTGGCTACAGTGCATTACATCTTTACCCGTTAACGGTAAACGATCCTGCCATGCGTAAGCCATTATTCGATCGCCTGCGTGAAAAAGGGATTGGTGTTAACGTTCACTACATTCCCGTTCACACTCAACCGTATTATGAGCAGTTAGGGCATAAAGCAGGGGATTATCCGGTCGCGGAGGATTACTACGCGCGCGCGATTAGCATTCCTATGTACTCCACATTGACAGATGAAGAGCAGGATTACGTCATCCAGTGCATTCGGGAGTTCTTTTAAATGAATGTGGCAATCATTCCTGCGCGTGGCGGCAGTAAACGTATTCCACGCAAAAATATTAAAGAATTTTGTGGGAAACCAATGATTGCCTGGTCCATTGAAGCCGCTCAAAAGAGCGGCGTCTTTGATCGAATCATTGTGTCAACCGATGATGAAGAGATTGCTGAGGTTGCGCGTGAATATGGTGCAGAAGTGCCTTTTATGCGCCCAGCAGAGCTGTCGAATGACTATGCGGGTACGATCCCTGTTATTCATCATGCTGCTGACTGGCTTATTAATCACGGCTATACGATTGATTTTGTATGCTGTATTTATGCTACTGCGCCATTTATCCGCGCCGAGGATATTGTTCGTGGCCTGTCTATACTGCGTGAACAGCAAGGTGATTACGCTTTCACTATTACAAAATTCCCTTATCCGATTCAAAGGGCACTGAAAGTTAGCAACGAACAGCGTATCAGCATGTTTTCGCCAGAAATGTTCAATGTTCGTTCTCAAGACCTGGAAGAGTCGTGGCACGATGCCGGGCAGTTTTACTGGGGTACCTCCCACGCCTGGTTAAATGAAAAGCCGATTTTTAGTGCAAATTCCTTCTCAATAGAACTTCCACGAGAGCGAGTTCAGGATATTGATACTCCAGAAGACTGGCGCGTAGCAGAGTGGTTGTTTAAAGCCATGGAGTTTAAAAATGAATGTGTTTCTGCGGGCTGATTCATCGCTTTCCATAGGCTCAGGCCATATAATGAGATGTCTCAACCTTGCTCACGCTTTAAAAAAAGCCGGAGCACAGTGCTACTTCATTTGTAAAGACCACCGTGGAAACATCCTGGAAAAAATCTTCCAGGAAAACTTTCTGGTAAAAGTTATCTCGGTTGTTGAGCAAACAGACTCATATATTCATGATGAAAAGTCATGGTTAAATGGTAGTCAGGCTGATGATGCCAGTAAGTTTATCGAGTTAGTGCTCGAGAGTGGTACTGATCCGGACATTATTATCGTTGATCATTATTCCTTAGATAGCGATTGGGAAACTATAGTTAAAGCTCATTTCCCAAATGCTCGCTTAGTGGTTATCGACGATCTGTGTAATCGTCCGCATTGTTGTGATCTACTCATTGACCAAACCTACCAGCGTAGAGCCGAAGAATATGTTCATTTAAATCAGAGTAATTGCAGGATTCTTACTGGTACAAAATATGCGTTAATCAATCCAGTCTTTTCTCAGAGTAGAAATAAATCAATTTCAGATAAAGCAAATATCACCGAACCCAAAAAACTAATGTTAACAATGGGGGGGGTTGATGCTCACAACGTCACTGGAAAGATACTTGAGTTTCTGGAACAGTTGGCTTTTAGCTGTATTGAAAAAATAACAGTCATATTAGGAGCAGCCTGTCCGCATTTTGCAGTAATAAGCGCGTTGGCACAAAACTCTCAATACAGAATTGAAATATTGACGAATGTTTCGAACATGGCTGAGCTAATGTCCGAGCACGACTTTGCTATAGGAGCCTTGGGCGGGACTACCTGGGAGCGCTGTGTTATGGGGTTACCCGCCGTGAATGTTGCCATAGCAGATAATCAGAAAACAATAGCTAGCAACCTGGCAGGGGCTGGGGCGATAGTGCTCAATGCGGAGGATTTTAATATTTCCGACCTTCGTTCTGCACTTACTCATTTGATTGCTCATTATCACGAGCAGCGTCTCCTTGTTCTAGACATTTGTGATGGTCAAGGACTGATCAGGGTTATCCAGGAAATGATTCTTATGCCTGCAAAAGATGGAACGAATGTGACTCTTCGTCAGGCAACATCCGATGATATTGATTTTGTTTATCAGATTCAATGTGAGCCGAAAACACGACAGTATGCACGCAATCCTAATATTCCTGAATATGAAGATCATGTAAACTGGATGCAGCGTAAGTTGAATGACAGTGAGTCTTATTTTTATATCATTGAACATTCTGATTCATGTGGCGTCATCCGGTTAGATCCCGTTGGAAACACTGCCGCCAAATATGAAATATCAATCTTTTTAACTTCAGGAAGTCACGGCAAGGGCATTGCGAGTGCGGCGATAAAACGTGCGTTAATGCTACATCATAATATAACAATACTGGCAACTGTACTACCAGACAATTATTCATCACATAAATTGTTTGAGCACCTAGGATTTTTTAAAATATCTCCCAGCGAATATATTAGCGAGAAAAAAATGAACGAATTTATAACAATTGATGGTCGTAAAATTGGTAAAGATCATCCTCCTTATATAATTGCCGAGCTTTCAGCCAACCATAATGGTGACATTGATCGTGCATTTAAGATCATGGAAGAAGCGAAAGCTGCAGGTGCTGATGCCATCAAATTACAAACTTATCGTGCGGATACAATTACCATTGATTGTGATACAGAAGATTTTCAAATCCATGGTGGTTTGTGGGATGGTCAGACGCTTTTCAATTTATATAAAGGCGCACAAATGCCATGGGAATGGCACAAGCCACTGTTTGATAGAGCAAAACAGCTTGGTATTACTATTTTCAGTAGTCCATTTGATTTTACAGCTGTCGACTTGCTTGAAGAGTTAGGGGCTCCGGCGTATAAGATTGCCTCATTTGAGGCGATTGATTTGCCGTTAATCAAATACGTAGCCAAAACTGGCAAACCAATGATTATATCAACAGGCATGGCAGACGAGCAGGAAATTCAGGAAGCGATTACAGCTGCTCGCGAAGGGGGATGCAAGGAGCTCGTCGTTTTACACTGTGTAAGTGGCTATCCAGCTCCGGCAGAAGATTATAATCTTGCAACCATACCTGATATGGCTGAGCGATTTGGTGTTATTACTGGTCTTTCCGATCATACCATTGATAATACAACAGCAGTTGCATCTGTAGTCCTTGGTGCCAACGTCATCGAAAAACACGTTACTTTGGATCGTAATGGCGGTGGGCCGGATGACAGTTTCTCACTTGAACCTGCTGAGCTCGTTGCACTTTGCCGGGATGCAAAAACTGCGTGGCAAGCTTTAGGGCGCGTAAATTATGAACGCAAAGAAAGCGAAAAAGGGAATGTAAAGTTCCGTCGCTCACTTTATGTTGTTAAGGATGTCAAAAAAGGTGAAAAACTGACCGGCGAAAATGTTAAGAGCATTCGTCCTGGCTACGGTCTGGCACCAAAATATTACGACGAAGTTATAGGAAAAATCGCTACTCAAGATATAGTGAAAGGCACTCCGCTTCAGGACGATCATTTTTGATTTAGTAATAAGCCAAGGATGGCATGTTGGTCTTAAGGTGGTCTGATGTTTTTGAAAATAAAAGTACCAACACATTTTTTTGATTTGTTATTAAGAATAGCAGCACTCGGCGGCAAGTTTTTATTGATGATGGCCATTGCAAGGTTCTTAACAGTCAAAGATGTCGGCAATTATGGATTGTATGTTAGTATAATCGTCATCTCTCTTTATTTTGTTGGTTTGGATTTTTATGTGTTTTCTACACGAGAAATTTTAGATCCACAAATTAAGAAAAAAATAGGCAGCATATTATTTAATCAGGTTGTGTTTTTCATTTTTAGCTATGTACTTCTCGCGGCGTTATGGCCCGGGTTACTGACATTATCAGCTATTACCGGGGTGGGTGGGTTACTATTTCTGCTGACAGTATCTGAGCATCTTTCACAAGAATGTTATCGTATACTCATTATTAAAGAAAAAATAACGCTTGCCAATTTTTTATTGTTTGTCAGATCTGGCATATGGTGTTATCTATGCGTGCCACTACTCTATTTCGGAATGGTTAATCTAGAACAAATTTTTTATTTATGGCTTGTTTTTTCTGCAATTTCAGTAATCATCGGTGTAAAATTTATATTGCATTTCGAATCCATATCAATTTCCGATTTCAAAATTGATATTAAGTGGTTAATGCGTGGTATCAAAACATCATTTTTATTCTTCATGGGTACCCTTTGTTTACGCGCAATTAACTATTTAGACAAAGTCATAGCAGTTCATTTTATTACAACACCAAAACTAGGTGTTTACGTTTTTTTCTTTGGAGTATCTGCTGCGGTTCAGGCAATAATAGATGTGTTAGTCGTAACAAGATACTATCCTTCGCTTGTTAGGGCTATCCAGGAACAAAATCTAGAAGAATCTAAGAAGGCATTTGATAAGTTTAAGAAAAAAATGCTTTACTATAATTTTGGACTTTTTATCATCTCAATTCCGGCCTGTTATATGATGATTAAGCTAACAGGCAAGATGGAATACATAGATAATTTCTTATGGTATATATTGATAGTTATATCATTATCCTTATTAAATATCTCGATGCCATATCATTATGCGTTGTACTCGAAGAAAAAAGATTCATCGTTAATTATTATTAATGCCTTGGCATTACTGATTTTTACTATCGCCTCGTTTGTTTTTGTCAACATGCTACCTAATAGCGGAATGATTCCAGTTCTAATTGGTTTGATTTCCTCTAATCTCTTCATACTCATAACTAAATATTTTATCTTTCTTAAGGAGTTCAATGGTGAAGGGCATCATCTTAATTAATAACGCAATTTTCTCTCCTGTATTTAAGAGATTGGCGATAGAATTAAAAAATAAAAATGTTGATATTACCATTGTAACGGATAGCGATTTTTCCATTAGAAAATATAAGTTGGATGAAATAGGCTGCGAAATTATTTGTTTTGAACGTTATGCATATGAATCAAAAACTGGACGTCAAGAATTAACAAGTCAGTACGATAGTTGGAATATTCACGCTGATTATGACCGTGATAACTATTATCATTCTGTAAAATCAAATAATAATAATTTCTGGGGTGAAACCTCAAAGGAATTGTACGATTTTTTTGAGAAGATCTTCATTAATGATACGTTTGATTTTATTTTTTATGAAAATGTTTCTAATGGTTTGGCTTATACTGCAAACAAGGTAGCCGAAAAGTACAATGTTCAATATTTAGGTCTGACTGCAAGTAGACTACCAGGTAAATCGTTATTCTCATCATTGGATGATCGTTTATCGCAGGAAATAATTCAGTGTTTGACGCAACAGCCTGAAATGAGCCCAGAAAAATACACCGAGATTAAGAACTATGTAACTAATATTCATCATATACAGCCTGATTATATGAAAAATAATGGTCTTTCATCCATTAATTTTATGAGTAAAATTTTCAAAAAACGTGACTTTACATTTATTATAGAAACTATTCGTCAAACATTTGTTGGAAAAAATGTTCTTTTCCAAGTTGGGAACCCACTTCTCAAAAGTTTTTATATGAATTTCAGAGAGATAAAACGTTGGTTTTGTGTAAAAAAGATCAAAAATCTATTTAATGAAGATCTCACTTCACAACCTTTTTATCTTTATCCTCTCCATTATCATCCGGAATCATCGACTTCGATCCTGGCGAAGTTTTATGATGAATATAATCTTATTCGTAATCTTGCATTTAGTCTCCCACACGGTAAATTTCTAGTTGTGAAAGATCACATTTCTGCAACTGGATATGAAGGTCTGGAGTTTTATAAAAAAATATTAAAATTGCCAAATGTTAAATTAGCAAATCCTAATTTAAATTCTAAAGAGTTAATAAAAAAATCGCTAGGTGTTTTCACCTTAACGAGTACTGTAGGTTATGAAGCAGTGTTAATGAACAAACCTGTGATAGTATTTGGTGATGTTTTTTATATGGGGCATCCATTAGTTTACCAATGCCAAGGCTACGGAGACATAGATAATGCCTTTGAACACATTAATCTTAATTTTAATGCAGATTACAGCGAGTATAACATAAAATATGTGGGCGCCTATGATGCTCTATGCTTCCCGCTAACAATCAACTACGCGACTGACCCAGGCGCTGACTTTATTGATAATGTCAGTACACAAATATTGCGAAAATTGAAGGTCCGCTAGATGCTAATGTTGTGGTGTTGGGTATGTCTCTTCTTTATGAGTTATATTGTTCACGGCTCAGATATTCTTAACCTTGCTATTGTTTTAGGTTATATATTTGTGTTGTTTTACTTTTTAGTGAAAAAAGAATCCTTTTTTATTATTAGTAGCTTCTTCTTGTGGTCAATATTAACTACTGCAATTAGTGGGTTAATCCTTGAGACTGGCGTTTTTTTGCCGGAGTTAGGAGAGGTTTCGACTCTGAATGGTGCAACTTCCATTAATGTTAGCCTGGCAGTAATAACTCTACTTATCACCTCAAATGTTTATGTTTTCTTAAACTCACGTATTAAGGTAGAAATTAATACATCCTATTTGGTTAATTCTCTAATTGAAAAAATTTATCCTGTATTTGTTGCTTTAGCCACTATATTCGTAATTTTTTTATTTATTAAATACGGAAAGCCAAGTGATTATGGTCAGGATAGATTTTATTACTGGAACAATATAGCTCCTTCTTGGGGGAATCTTGTAAGACTATTTGTAGAACAGTCTGTTTTTATTCTTGGTTGTATCTATGCAAAGAATAAGAAAAAAACTATACTTGCCTTGTTTGTTTTAGGATTACTTTCACAAATCCTTGTCGGTGAAAAATTTACTGGCATTTTCCAAATGCTGCTTTTCTTCGCTGTAAGTTTTCTAATAGCATCAAATAGTGTGATAAGTAAAAAAATATTTTCCTTTAAAAATATGATTTTATTTTCATGCTTAGGTTTCATTTTTTTAGTCCTTGTTTGGACGAGTTATTTCTCACTGTCTGGCGATAGTACGCTTGCATACGAATCCCTTAAAACACGAATTGCGGCGCAAAGTCAGTTATGGTGGGCGCTAACAGAAAATGGGGCATCGGCAAACTTTACCATTTCCAGTTTATTTGTTAATTTATTTGGTATTGGGGCGTTGCCGGAAAATACTGGAATGTCGTATTTAATGGGGCTCGTTATGCCTCAGCATTTATTCAATGTTTATCAGGAAGCTGGCATTGCATTAACAATGGCATTTCCTGCAAACATTTTACTTTTCTTCGGCCCATTCATGTCATTATTGATATGTATGATTCTTGCTGTTTTTCTGGCTCTAGCACTGTGGTTTACAGCATATACGCTTAGAAATAAAGATTATATTTTATTATATATAGCAATGAAGGTATTCAATATTGCCATTCAATTTGTTTTAATGGGCAGGGTTTATCTTCTATTTGAATGGAAGATTGTACTGTTGTTACTGCCGATTATTTTTGCTTTTGTTGCGCATTCAAAATATAGGGCTGTTAAAGAAAATGCCTGATATATCATTTATCATACCTGTATATAATGTATCTTCTTACATCAAAGATTTTTTCAAACCTTTTAAGCTTTGTACTATATCCTGTGAAGTTATATTTGTTAATGATGGGTCAACAGATTCATCTGCCGATATACTGCAGCAGCTAGAGAATGAAGACTCCAGAGTAACTGTTATTCACAAACAAAATGGAGGGGTCTCGTCTGCCAGAAATTTAGGAATTAAACTGGCAACAGGTAGATTCATTTCATGTTTAGATCCGGATGACCTCGTTTCACCGAGTCTCTTTAAATGTATTGATTTTTCTCTGAGAGAGTTTCAGGATGTCGATACAATAGTTTACCGTTATGAAAAGTTTAATGATGGTGAGAAACCTAAAGTATTTAGTAATGATGTTGGACACTCCGCTTATAATTATATTCATAAAAACAAACTTTCCACACTGCACAATTACCCGTGGCAAAGAATTGTGAAACGAGAATTCTATCTTGACAACTTCTTCCCGGAAGGAATTATTTATGAAGATTCAGTTACGATTCCTATATTAAATGCTAAGGCTAGAGTAGTTCTAGAAATAGATGTTGTACTTTATTACTACCGGGTGCGTAAAGATTCCTTGACTAATTTTAACATTCAAAAAAATATGGAATTAGTTACAGCTTTGTCTTTGCTTGAAGATAAAGTTGCAATGCAACCTGATTATAGACAAAATCTTTATTCCTGTGTCGCACACCTGTCTAGAAGTGCATTGGTTATATTGACCAAAATGTCAAAATCAAATAGCTCAGTTGCCATATTTAAAAACAACCATAGAATAATTTTCTCTAAGTTTAGTCGATATCCACTTTCAGTAATATTGAGCAGCAACGCTAGTCCTATCGACAGGTTTTGTTTTGTGCTGCTCAAAATGCACCTTGTAGGGTTCTTGTGTTTTAAACTTATATATAAAATTATTAGCAAATAAATGGTCATGATGACAAGTTTTGCTGTCATGCCCGTGATGTATATTTAAAGGTAATAAATGAAAGTATTCGTGGTGTCACATAAATATTATGAATTTCCTATAAATCAAAAATATGTACCTCTAAAAGTTGGATTGTCAAAAGAGAGTCTTGCTTCAAGTTATGAGCAAGATTCCACCGGCGACAACATCGCCCATCTGAATCCATCCTTCTGCGAACTCACCGCAGCCTATTGGATCTGGAAAAACGTTCAGGAAGAGGTTGTTGGCCTTGCACACTATCGTCGCTATTTTGCCTCCTCCACGAGCAACCTGACGGTAAAGGGCAAGCGTATTGCGTCTCCAGAAGAGATGGCGGATATGCTCAAAAGTGCTGATATTCTGGTAGCAAAACCACGCAACTATTTCATCACCAGTATTAAAAGCCATTATATCCACGCTCACCATGAGTCCGACTATACTCAGCTTCGTGACGAAATTGTTTTGCAGCAGCCTGATTATGTCGCCGATTTCGACCATGTTATGGGTGGAACCAAAATCAGCCTCTACAACATGTTCGTCTGTAAAAAATCATTGATTGACGAGTATTTTGCCTGGCTCTTCCCGCTGCTGTTCGCGCTGGAACAAAAAATAGATTACCAAAATTATGATGCGTACCAAAAACGCGTATTTGGCTTTATGGCAGAAAGACTTTTCAATGTATGGCTTCATCATCAGCGCGATCGGCTGACCATAAAATATATGCCGGTGGTCAACATTGATGGTGAGAACTTACTTTTGAAAGGTATTGGATTATTAAAACGACATTTTTGGGGAACAAAATGACAGTCGCTATTGTTGGTGCAGGTATCTCTGGGGCCGTTATCGCCAGGCTGTTAGCTGAGCAAGGAATATCATCCGTTGTTTTTGATAAGCGCTCGCATATCGCAGGTAACTGCCATTCTGAACGTGATCCGCAGACGAATGTAATGTTACACGTTTACGGCCCCCATATCTTCCATACGGACGATAAAGAAGTCTGGGATTTCGTGAATGATTATTCAGAATTTATGCCTTACACCAACCGTGTAAAGGCTGTCTACAAAGGCAACGTTTATCTGCTGCCTGTTAACCTGCACACCATTAACCAGTTCTTCAATAAAACGCTGCGTCCGGATGAAGCTCGCGCCTTCATCGAATCTAAAGCGGATAAATCTATCGTTGACCCGCAGAACTTCGAAGAACAGGCAATCAGTATGATTGGCCGGGAGCTTTATGAAGCATTCTTCCGGGGCTATACGCGTAAGCAGTGGGGCGTTGAACCGACTGAATTGCCGGCAAGCATTCTGAAACGCCTCCCATTGCGTTTCAACTACAATGATAACTACTTCAACCACAAGTATCAGGGCATGCCTAAAGAGGGCTATACCGATATGGTCGCAAAAATTCTCGACCATGAACTGATCGAGGTGAGGACCGATACTGAGTTTTCTGCGGATGAAGGCGATGCCTACCAGCACGTATTTTGGTCTGGTGCACTTGATGGATACTTTAACTTTAGCGAAGGGCGTCTCGGCTATCGTACCCTGGATTTCGAAAAGTTCTCTGCTGAAGGCGATTATCAAGGGACGGCGGTTATTAACTACTGTGAAGAAGATGTGCCTTACACTCGTATCACCGAGCATAAGCATTTTTCTCCGTGGGAATCTCACGAAAATACCACGTGCTACCGTGAGTTCAGCCGTTTGTGCACGGAAAACGACGTTCCTTATTACCCAATTCGCATGGTGAAGGAAAAAGAGTTGCTCAACCGTTACCTGGATAAAGCTCAGGCGCTCAGTAACACCACGTTTGTTGGACGCCTGGGCACATATCGCTATCTGGATATGGACGTTACTATTCGCGAAGCCATTGACGTTGCCAAAAAATATCTCGAATGCCAAAGAAATCAGGAGCCAATGCCTGTATTTAATATTAATCCTCGTTAATCTCAGGTGTTGTCATGGATACGGATAATTTTTTGAATAAATATAACCCGTTGCTATGCAAGGTTTTTCTGGCAGCCTCGGATTTTATTTTTTTTAATATCTCTCTCGCGCTTTCCATCGGCTGCGTGTACTGGATCTTCAACGATCTGTATCGGTTTATCCCGGACAATCAGCTGGAGATGCGTATCATCTCCCACGTCGTTTTAAGCGTGATCTGCGTGGGATGGTTCTGGGTTCGGTTGCGGCACTATTCTTATCGCAAACCATTCTGGTTTGAGTTAAAGGAAATCATCCGCACAATCGTTATTTTTGCCGTCTTTGATCTGGCCCTTGTGGCCTTTTCTAAATGGCAATTTTCCCGATATGTGTGGGTTTTTTGCTGGACCTTTGCATTAATCTTGCTGCCATTCTTCAGAGCCATGACCAAACATCTTCTGAATCGTCTTGGTATTTGGAAGAAAAAAACGGTCATCATTGGAAGCGGGAGTAATGCTGTAGAGGCTTATTTCGCTTTACAGAGCGAAGAAATGTTAGGTTTTGATGTCGTCGCATTTTTCGACGAGGAATCAACAGAGCCGATGCTGCAGGGGCTGCCCGTTCTGCGCGATCCTAATATTCTTTGGGAGATGAAGAAAACCGGTGATATCCATTTCATCGTTGCCTTTGAAATGGAAAACAGCGATAAAACGATGAACTGGCTGCGAGAACTGTCTAAGAAGGATTGTCGATCGGTGACGGTCATTCCTTCTCTGCGCGGGCTGCCGCTATATAATACCGATATGTCATTCATCTTTAGCCATGAAGTGATGCTGTTACGGATCCATAATAATCTGGCAAAACGTACCTCTCGCTTCCTGAAGCGCACGTTCGATATCGTTTGTTCCTCACTGATCATCCTTATTTCGTCGCCACTGCTTATTTACCTTTGGTACAAGGTCACTCGCGACGGTGGACCGGCAATCTATGGGCATATGCGTGTCGGTAGGCATGGCAAACTGTTTCCATGCTATAAATTCCGTTCGATGGTGATGAACTCTCAGGAAGTCCTGCAAAAACTTCTCGATTCAGATCCTGCCGCTCGTGAAGAGTGGGATCGTGATTTTAAGTTAAAAAATGATCCCCGAATCACTTCAGTCGGACGCTTTATCCGGAAAACGAGCCTGGATGAACTGCCTCAGTTATTCAATGTTCTTAAAGGACAAATGAGCCTGGTGGGGCCACGTCCCATTATTTCGGAAGAGCTGCCGCGCTATGATGATAATGTCGACTATTACCTGATGGCGAAGCCCGGCATGACGGGTTTGTGGCAGGTAAGCGGACGTAACGACGTAGATTACGATACGCGCGTCTACTTTGATTCCTGGTACGTCAAGAACTGGTCGCTTTGGAATGACATCGCAATTTTGTTCAAAACAGTGAAAGTCGTTCTTCATCGTGATGGTGCATATTAATGCACCAATAATAGGGTTTTATACCCATTAAGTTCATTCTTAAGAAGACATCTATTGCTACCTTCTGGCCTCTATCCTGAGTTAACATGTTCTTCACTTTACCCGCCGGCTCCGTTACGGCGGGGTATCCACACCTGACAGGAGTATGTAATGTCCAAGCAACAGATCGGCGTTGTCGGTATGGCAGTGATGGGGCGCAACCTGGCGCTCAACATCGAAAGCCGTGGTTATACCGTCTCCGTTTTCAACCGCTCCCGTGAAAAAACTGAAGAAGTGATTGCCGAAAACCCAGGCAAGAAACTGGTTCCTTTCTATACGGTTAAAGAGTTCGTTGAGTCCCTGGAAACGCCTCGTCGTATCCTGTTAATGGTGAAAGCGGGCGCAGGTACCGATGCAGCAATCGACTCCCTGAAACCTTATCTGGATAAAGGCGACATCATCATTGATGGCGGCAATACCTTCTTCCAGGACACCATCCGTCGTAACCGTGAGCTCTCTGCTGAAGGCTTTAACTTCATCGGTACCGGTGTGTCCGGTGGTGAAGAGGGCGCGCTGAAAGGCCCATCTATTATGCCTGGCGGCCAGAAAGAAGCGTACGAGCTGGTTGCACCTATCCTGACCAAAATTGCTGCCGTCGCTGAAGACGGTGAGCCATGCGTCACCTACATCGGTGCCGACGGCGCAGGTCATTACGTTAAGATGGTTCACAACGGTATCGAATACGGCGATATGCAGCTGATTGCTGAGGCCTATTCCCTGCTGAAAGGCGGCCTGAACCTGACCAACGAAGAGCTGGCTGAAACCTTCACCGAATGGAATAAGGGCGAGCTGAACAGCTACCTGATCGACATCACCAAAGATATCTTCACCAAAAAAGATGAAGACGGTAAATACCTGGTTGATGTGATTCTGGATGAAGCGGCAAACAAAGGCACCGGCAAATGGACCAGCCAGAGTTCTCTGGACCTCGGTGAACCGCTGTCTCTGATCACCGAATCCGTCTTTGCGCGCTATATCTCTTCCCTGAAAGAGCAGCGCGTTGCGGCATCCAAAGTGCTGTCTGGCCCACAGGCTAAACCAGCGGGTGAAAAAGCGGAATTCGTTGAGAAAGTTCGTCGTGCGCTGTACCTGGGTAAAATCGTCTCTTATGCACAGGGCTTCTCTCAGCTGCGTGCCGCTTCTGACGAAAACAACTGGGACCTGAACTACGGCGAAATCGCGAAGATCTTCCGCGCTGGCTGCATCATTCGCGCGCAGTTCCTGCAGAAAATCACCGATGCCTACGCAGAAAATGCGGGCATTGCGAACCTGCTGCTGGCTCCTTACTTCAAAAAAATCGCGGACGAATATCAGCAGGCGCTGCGTGACGTCGTTGCTTACGCTGTGCAGAACGGTATTCCGGTTCCGACCTTCTCCGCTGCGGTGGCCTACTACGACAGCTACCGTGCTGCGGTACTGCCTGCCAACCTGATTCAGGCGCAGCGCGACTACTTCGGTGCGCACACCTATAAACGTACCGACAAAGAAGGTGTGTTCCACACCGAATGGCTTGATTAATCCGATCTCGGTCTAGCCATTTCACTAAGCCCGGTAGCGATACCGGGCTTTTTTGTCCCGACCAATCCACTCACTTTTAATGGAATAGATTGCGTGAAAATTCTTGTTACTGGTGGTGCCGGTTTTATCGGCTCTGCTGTCATCCGACATATTATTAGCAATACACGGGATAGCGTTGTTAACGTTGATAAACTGACCTATGCCGGTAACCTGGAATCCTTGCGTGAGGTAAGCGATAGCGACCGTTATGTTTTTGAGCATGCTGACATATGCGATAAAGATGCAATGGAGCGTATTTTTGCTGCTCACCAGCCCGATGCAGTAATGCATCTCGCTGCAGAAAGCCATGTCGATCGTTCAATTACCGGGCCAGCCGCGTTTATCGAAACCAATATTGTTGGCACCTACGTCCTGCTGGAGACCAGCCGTGCCTACTGGGCTTCACTGAATGATGCGGCAAGAAACGCATTCCGTTTTCACCATATCTCAACCGATGAAGTCTACGGCGATTTACCGCATCCAGATGAACGTCACGACGCCGGGCCGTTGCCCATGTTTACGGAAAAAACGTCTTACGCGCCAAGTAGCCCTTATTCCGCATCCAAGGCGTCGAGCGATCATTTAGTGCGCGCATGGACGCGCACATATGGCCTGCCAACGATTGTGACGAACTGTTCAAATAACTACGGGCCTTATCATTTCCCCGAGAAACTTATTCCGCTTGTCATTCTGAATGCGCTGGAAGGCAAACCCTTACCGATTTACGGCAAGGGCGATCAGATCCGCGACTGGTTATACGTGGAAGATCACGCACGTGCGCTGTATACCGTTGTGACAACGGGAGCCGTGGGGGAAACGTATAATATTGGCGGGTACAACGAGAAGAAAAATATCGAGGTTGTCCACACCATATGCGATCTGCTGGATGAAATCGTACCCAGGGAAATATCCTATCGGGAACAAATTACCTATGTAACTGACCGTCCGGGGCACGACCGCCGCTACGCGATTGACGCTCAAAAAATTAGCGCCGAGCTGGGCTGGAAACCGCAGGAAACCTTTGAAAGCGGCATTCGCAAAACGGTTGAATGGTATTTGAACAATCAGGAATGGGTCTCTAATGTTAAAAGTGGCGCCTATAAAAGCTGGATCGATCAGAATTATGGGGAGCGTAAGTAATGACTAAGCGTAAAGGTATCATTCTGGCCGGCGGCTCCGGTACCCGGCTCTACCCGGTCACGATGGCGGTAAGCAAACAGCTGTTGCCGATTTACGATAAGCCGATGATCTATTATCCGCTATCAACGCTGATGCTTGCCGGCATCAGGGATATCCTGATTATCAGCACGCCACAGGATACGCCCCGTTTTGAGCAACTGCTGGGTGATGGCAGCCAGTGGGGATTGCGTCTGCAGTATAAGGTGCAGCCGAGCCCCGACGGGCTTGCTCAGGCCTTTATCCTTGGCGAAGAGTTTATCGGTGACGACAACTGCGCGCTGGTGTTAGGCGATAACATTTTCTACGGACATGACCTGCCTCGGCTGCTTGAAGGGGCTGCCGGTCAGGAAGAGGGGGCGACCGTGTTCGCCTATCATGTCAGCGATCCGGAACGTTATGGTGTTGTTGAGTTCGACAAAGAAGGCACCGCAATTGGCCTTGAGGAGAAACCTCAGCATCCAAAAAGTAATTACGCCATCACCGGCCTTTATTTTTATGACAATGATGTCATTGAAATGGCCAAGGGCTTGAGCCCGTCGGATAGAGGCGAACTGGAAATCACCGATATCAACCGTCTGTATATGCAGCAGGGGCGACTGTCTGTCGCAATGATGAGACGAGGCTACGCCTGGCTGGACACGGGAACACACCAGAGCATGATTGAGGCGAGTAATTTTATCGCAACAATTGAAGAACGACAGGGGCTTAAAGTTTCTTGTCCGGAAGAGATTGCGTTTCGTAGAGGATTTATCGATGCGGAACAGCTTATGCTGCTTGCAGAGCCGCTGAAAAAGACCGGATATGGTCAATATCTGCTTAACCTTACCAAGGGATTAGTCTGATTTGAGCCAGCCCGCTGTTTAACCATTTTAGCTGCCTATAAGCGTTAAGTACCCCACTATTGCTGGAAAGCCGGTACTTAAGGCGCTGTTTCGGTAACGGGCGCAGTGGCGTCAACGTATTCACCAGCCCGGCGTGCACCTTGACAGTGAATTGGCATTAGCGATAAAAAACCACCAGTTAATCATTGTGGTGACCCTTTGAATGTCACCAGAAACTCATACTGAAGAAGCCAAACGAATGAAAATAACCATCTCCGGAACAGGCTATGTTGGCCTTTCAAACGGTATCCTGATTGCGCAGCACCATGAAGTGGTCGCGCTGGACATCGTGCAGGCCAAAGTGGATATGCTTAATCAGAAACAATCGCCGATTGTGGATAAAGAGATCCAGGATTATCTTTCAAACAAGCCGCTGAATTTCCGCGCGACGACGGATAAAGAAGATGCCTACCGCGATGCGGATTATGTCATCATCGCCACGCCGACCGATTACGACCCAAAGACGAACTACTTCAACACCTCAACGGTTGAGGCTGTGATCAAGGACGTGATCGCGATTAACCCGAATGCGGTGATGGTTATCAAGTCGACCATTCCGGTAGGTTTCACCCAGTCCATCAAAGAGAAGTTTGGTATCGATAATATCTTCTTCTCGCCAGAGTTTCTGCGCGAGGGCAGGGCGTTATACGATAACCTGCACCCATCCCGTATCGTGATTGGTGAACGCTCCGAGCGTGCAGAGCGTTTTGCCGCGCTGCTGCAGGAAGGCGCGGTTAAGAAAGATATTGCGGTACTGTTCACCGATTCTACCGAAGCCGAGGCGATTAAGCTGTTTGCCAACACCTATCTGGCGATGCGCGTGGCTTACTTCAACGAACTGGACAGCTACGCCGAGAGCCTGGGGCTCAACACGCGTCAGATCATTGAAGGCGTCTGTCTGGACCCGCGCATTGGCAATCACTATAACAACCCGTCATTCGGTTACGGCGGTTACTGTCTGCCGAAAGATACCAAACAGCTGCTGGCAAACTATCAGGCCGTGCCAAACAATCTGATTTCGGCGATTGTTGATGCGAACCGCACGCGCAAGGATTTCATCTCTGATTCCATTCTTGCTCGCCATCCGAAAGTCGTGGGCGTGTACCGTCTGATCATGAAGAGCGGTTCCGATAACTTCCGCGCCTCTTCCATTCAGGGGATCATGAAGCGTATTAAGGCCAAAGGCGTTCAGGTTATTATCTATGAGCCAGCGATGCAGGAAGACGAGTTCTTCCATTCACGTGTGATTCGCGATCTGGATGCCTTCAAGAAAGAAGCAGATGTGATCATCTCTAACCGCATGGCTGAAGAGCTGGCGGACGTGGCGGATAAGGTTTATACCCGCGATCTCTTTGGCAGCGACTGATATTCAGTCTGCAGCACATAAAAAACCCGGCTATCAGGCCGGGTTTTTGTTTTAGACCTTGTAGAAGTCGCGGTACCAGTCGACAAACTTCTTCACCCCGTCCTTAACGGTCGTTTGCGGTTTAAAGCCTACCACGTCGTAAAGCGGCTTAGTGTCCGCGCTGGTTTCCAGAACATCGCCAGGCTGAATAGGCATCATGTTCTTGTCGGCTTCTTTACCCAGCGCTTCTTCCAGGGCGGTAATGTAATCCATCAGTTCTACAGGGGAACTGTTACCGATGTTGTACACGTGATAAGGCGCGGAGCTGGATGCCGGAGAACCGGTTTCGACGGTCCAGTCAGGATTGGCCTGCGGAATCACGTCCTGGAGACGAATAATCGCCTCAACGATATCGTCGATGTAGGTAAAGTCGCGCTTCATCTTGCCGTAGTTGTATACGTCGATGCTTTTCCCTTCGATCATCGCTTTGGTGAATTTAAACAGCGCCATGTCCGGGCGACCCCAGGGGCCATACACGGTAAAGAAACGCAGGCCGGTGGTCGGCAGGTTGTACAGATGCGAATAGGTATGCGACATCAGCTCGTTGGCTTTTTTGGTTGCTGCGTACAGCGAAACCGGATGGTCTACCGAGTCATCCGTTGAGAACGGCATCTTGCGATTGAGGCCGTACACGGAGCTTGATGATGCATAAAGCAGGTGCTGGACGTTGTTGTGGCGACAGCCTTCCAGAACGTTGAGATGCCCAATCAGGTTGGCATCTGCGTAAGCGTGCGGGTTATCCAGAGAGTAGCGAACGCCGGCCTGTGCGGCCAGGTGAATCACGCGATCGAATTTCTCATCCGCAAACAGCGCCGCCATGCCTTCACGGTCTGCCAGGTCAAGCTTGTGGAATGTGAAATTGTCAGATTTCAACAGGTCCAGACGAGCCAGTTTGAGGTTAACATCATAGTAGTCATTGAGATTATCAATACCGATAACCTGATGACCAGCATCGAGGAGCCGCTTGCTGACATTCGCACCGATAAATCCCGCTGCGCCCGTAACCAGAAATTTCATATCATCCCTCATTCACACATGTTCTTACAGATGCCATAACGCACCAGATTGTGTCTATCATAGCGCGATGGGTGCTACTTACATAACCCATCTTTCCGATATAACTCATCGGATTCTTATAGAAAAATCGGCAGCAACAGATACACTATGTAAACATGATTATTTTTGCCCTTTTTCATTTGTTAGGGATTGTATGACGCAAAACAACAATAACCTGGTCACGCGAAGCAATGACCCGGAGCAAATTGATTTACTTGATCTAGTGCTACAGCTGTGGCGTGGGAAGTGGACGATAATTACCTTTGTTATTGTTTTTATCGTGCTAGCTGTTGGATATATTACCGTCGCTAAAGAGAAATGGACCTCAACGGCGATCATCGCGCAGCCTGACGCGGCGCAGATTGCAACCTATAACAACGCCTTAAACATCCTGTATGGCAATGCGGCGCCTGCGATGCTGGACATACAGACCCGCGCAATTGGACGCTTTAACTCCTCTTTTTCTGCGTTGTCACAGGCACTTGAAAATCAGGAAGTGCCAGAGAAGCTGACAATTGAGCCAGCGGTGAAGGGACAAGCGCTGCCATTAAGCGTCTCATACCAGGGTGAATCCGCTGAAGCTGCACAAAAGCAGCTGGCGCAATACATCCAGCTGATCGATGAGCAAACGGCGAAAGAGCTGACCGTTGACCTCAAAGACAACATCAAACAGCAGATCACAACCCTGAATGACTCCCTGGAAAACCAGGAGAAGGTCTCTCAGGAGCAAAAAGACCTGCGAATTAAGCAGATCACCGAGGCGCTTAAGAACGCCGAGGCTGCAAAAATCACGACTCCTCAGATCCAACAGACTCAGGATGTGACCCAGGAAACCATGTTCCTTTTGGGTAGCGAAGCGCTGAAATCAATGATTGATAACGAAGCGTCTCGCCCGCTGGTATTCTCTGGTGCTTACTACCAGACCAAGCAAAACCTTCTGGATATCGAGAATCTGAACGTGAATCCGGACACCATCCACGTTTACCGTTATGTGATGAAGCCGAACTTACCCATCCGCCGCGACAGCCCGAAAAAAGCCATTACGCTTATTCTGGCCGTGCTGCTGGGCGGGGTTATCGGGTCCGGTGTGGTGTTGGGACGTAATGCGTTGCGAAACTACAAGCCAAAAGCCTGATTCAGAAACAAAAAAAGACCGGGTCTCCCCGGTCTTTTTTTTTATTTATGGCGCTTACGTAAATTCTCAATCACCGCCGTTAAGTCCAGCTCCTGATCCTGAAGGAGCACCAGCAGGTGATACATCAGGTCAGACGCCTCGTTAGTCAGCTCGTCACGGTCACGTACCGTTGCGGCCAGCGCCGTCTCAACCCCTTCTTCGCCCACCTTCTGCGCAATGCGCTTGGTCCCGCTGGCGTATAGCTTTGCGGTATACGAACTTTCCGGATCGGCGGTTTTACGCTCTGCCAGCAGCTGTTCCAGCTGATACAGGAACAGCCACTGGTGGCTCGCTTCACCAAAGCAGCTGCTGGTCCCTTTATGGCAGGTTGGGCCAATTGGATCGGCCAGCACCAGCAGGGTGTCGTTATCGCAGTCCGGCGCAATGCTGACCACGTTCAGGAAATGCCCGGATGTTTCGCCTTTGGTCCACAGGCGCTGTTTGGTGCGCGAGAAAAACGTCACCTTTCCGCTGTCGAGCGTTTTCGCCAGCGCGTCCTGGTTCATATACCCCAGCATCAGCACTTCGCCTGAGACGGCATGTTGTACAACCACCGGCAGTAATCCGTCAGTTTTTTCCCAGTCCAGCTGCGCCTGTTGTTGCTCTGTTAACATACCCTTATCTCCACGCCCCGATCTGCCAGGTACGTTTTTAGCTCACCAATATTGATAATTTGCTTGTGGAACACGGACGCCGCCAGCGCGCCGTCCACGTTCGCCTCGCGGAAGGCGTCGAGGAAGTGATCCATAGTGCCTGCGCCGCCAGAAGCAATCAGCGGAACGTTGCATACGGCACGCACTTTTTTCAGCTGTTCAAGATCGTAGCCATTGCGCACGCCGTCCTGGTTCATCATGTTCAACACGATTTCACCCGCACCGCGTTTCTGCACTTCCTGCACCCAGTCCAGCGTCTCCCACTGCGTTACGCGGGTACGGCTTTCGTCCCCGGTATACTGGTTGACGTGGTACTTGCCCGTTGCCTCGTCAAACCAGGTGTCGATACCCACCACGATACACTGCACGCCGAAACGATCGGCCAGACGGGTAATCAGCTCCGGGTCTGCCAGCGCAGGGGAGTTGATCGAAATCTTGTCGGCGCCGAAGGAGAGGATTTTAGCCGCGTCGTCTGCGGATTTAATGCCGCCCGCCACGCAGAACGGAATATCGATCACCTCCGCCACGCGCGCCACCCAGCTTTTATCGACGACGCGCCCGTCGCTGGAGGCGGTGATATCGTAAAAGACCAGCTCGTCCGCGCCTTCATCGGCATAGCGTTTTGCCAGCGGGACGATGTCGCCAATGATCTCGTGGTTGCGGAACTGCACGCCTTTGACGACCTGGCCGTCGCGCACGTCCAGGCAGGGGATTATCCGTTTTGCCAGCATTGAATCGCCTCCGTCACAGTAAATTTTCCTTCCAGCAGGGCTCGCCCGACGATGACACCCTGCACGCCGGTTCCGCGCAGGGCGGCCACGTCGTCGATATCACCGATCCCGCCAGAAGACTGGAAGGCCACCTGCGGATAGCGCGCGCAGACCTCGTCGTACAGCGAAACGTTAGAACCGGCCAGCGTCCCGTCGCGAGAGATATCCGTGCACAGCACGTGCTTCAGGCCGACGGGGAGATACATATCGACCAGCGCTTCCAGCGTCACGCCGGAGTTCTCCTGCCATCCGCTGACGGCAACCTGCTTGTTGCCCCGTTCGTCAATGCGCACGTCCAGCGCCAGCACCAGTGCATCCGCGCCAAAGCGGTGGAACCAGCCCTTAACTGTCTCAGGATCTTTCACGGCGGTTGAGCCGACCACCACGCGCGCCACGCCCGCGTCAAGCAGGGCCGCGACGTCCTCTTCCGTACGCACGCCGCCGCCAACCTGCACGGGAACGTTCACCCCGGCGACCAGCGTTTTGAGCAGGGGGATCTGACGTTTGGCCGGATCTTTTGCGCCGGTCAGATCGACCAGGTGCAGCACTTCTGCTCCCTGAGCCGCGTAGTCCTGCAGGCGCGGCAGGGGATCGTTACCGTAGTCGCGCTGCTGGCCGTAATCGCCCTGATGGAGACGTACAACCGTGCCGTCAATCAAATCTAAAGCGGGAATAATCATTACATCTCCAGGAAGTTTTTCAGCAGCTGCGCGCCCGCGGCGCCAGAGCGTTCCGGGTGAAACTGCACGCCGTAAAAGTTGTCTTTCTGTACCGCCGCGGTGAACGCTTCGCCGTAATTGCACTGGGCAATCGTGTCGGCATTCACCGGCATGGCGTAGCTGTGCACGAAGTAAAAGTACGCCCCGTCTTCGATGCCCTGAAATAGCCTGTTGCCCGCTTTCGGATAGACGCGGTTCCAGCCCATGTGCGGCAGCGGCAGGCCGTGGTCGGTCATTTTCGGCACGTCTTCGTCAATGATGCCCAGCAGATCAACCCCGTTGCTCTCCTCGCTGCGGCGGCCCAGAAGCTGCATGCCTAAGCAAATCCCCAGCACCGGCTGGGTGCACGCTTTAATGAGGTCGACCAGGTCGCGCTCGTGGATCTGATCCATCGCCGCCTGCGCCGTGCCTACGCCCGGTAAGAAAAGTTTATCTGCGCGCAGCACCACGTCGGGATCACGGCTGACCACCGGCTCGTAGCCGTGGCGGGCAATCGCCGATTTGACGGAGTTCAGGTTGGCGCATCCGGTATCCAGAATCACCACGTTCATTACAACACTCCTTTCGACGAGGGCAGCGCGTCGCCTTCCACGCGGATTGCCTGGCGCAGGGTGCGGCCAAAGGCTTTAAACAGGCTTTCCACGCGGTGATGGTCGTTTTTGCCTTTGGTTTTAAGGTGCAGCGTCAGGCCCATGGTGTAGGACAATGAACGGAAGAAGTGCTCCACCATTTCGGTGCTGAGGTCGCCCACCCGCTGGTAGGTAAAATCGGCTTTATATTCCAGGTGCGGACGGCCAGAAATATCCATGGCGCAGCGCGCCAGGCATTCGTCCATCGGCAGGACAAAACCAAAACGGTTGATGCCGCGCTTGTCGCCCAGCGCCAGCTTCAGGGCTTCACCCAGCGCCAGACCGGTGTCTTCCACGGTGTGGTGATCGTCGATGTAGAGATCGCCTTTTACTGAAATCTCCATCCTGAAGCCGCCGTGGGTCGCGATCTGATCCAGCATATGGTCGAAGAAGCCAACGCCGGTGTGGATCTTGCTTCCGCCTTCGCGGTCCAGCCAGACCTTCACGTCGATCTGCGTCTCTTTGGTGTTGCGCTCAACGTGCGAGTAGCGGTCGCGTTTGGTCAGCTGTTCGCCAATCTTCGCCCAGTTGAGATCGCTGCTGCTGTAGCGCAGGCCCGCAATGCCCATGTTTTCGGCAAGAGTGATGTCGGTTGCGCGATCGCCAATCACATAGCTGTTGGCTTTATCCAGCGCTTCTTCAGCAAGGTAGCGCTCAACCAGCTTCACTTTTGGTTTGCGGCAGTCGCACTCGTCGGCCGGCAGGTGCGGGCAGATCAGCACTTCATCAAACGCGACGCCCTGCGAGGTGAGGATTTGCATCATCAGGTTATGCGGGCCGTCGAAGTCCGCCTGCGGGAAGCTATCCGTGCCCAGACCGTCCTGGTTGGTGATCATCACCAGCTTAAAGCCCGCGTTCTGCAGTTTAAGCAGCACCGGGATCGCGTCGGGTTCAAAAGCCAGCTTGTCGAATCGGTCGACCTGATAATCGGCTGGTGGCTCCGAAATGATCGTGCCGTCACGATCGATAAAGAGGTACTTCTGGCTCATACTTTCTCCGCTTTCAGGGCGTCAATAACGCGCTGGCTCTCTGCACGGGTGCCGACGGTGATGCGCAGGCAGCCGCTCAGGGAGGGTTGTTTATTCTGGTCACGTAAGATAATGCCCTGATCCCATAAAGATTTAAATACGGCGCTGGAGGCGGTGAAGCGCACCAGGATGTAGTTAGTTTCAGAGTCGAACACCTGCTCAACGCAGGCGATCTCTTTCAGGGCCGTTACCAGATACTGACGCTCTACAAGGATCTGCGCCACGCGTTCGCGCATCGCGTTGATACCCTGAGGAGCCAGCGCCTGGGCCGCAATATCCGCAACGGGGGTGGAAAGCGGGTACGGGGCAATCACTTTCAGCAGCAGGTCGATGACCTCTTTATTCGCCAGCGTAAAGCCGCAACGCAGGCCCGCGAGGGCGAAGGCTTTTGACAGCGTGCGCAGCACCACCAGGTGCGGGTACTCCTCAAGCCAGCCAGCCAGCGTCGCCTGTGGGCAGAACTCAATGTAGGCTTCATCCGCCACCACCAGCGCCTTGCCGCGCGTCATCTCCAGCAGCGTGCGAATATCCTGCGGGTTGATAATCTGCCCGGTCGGGTTGTTTGGGCTGCAGACGAACACCACCTTCACGCCGTCGAGGTTATCGGCAATGCCCTGCAGATCCAGCTGCCAGTCGTCCAGCGATAATACGTTACGGCAGTCCACGCCGAAGGTTTCCGCGCTGACGCTGTACATCCCATAGGTGGGCTGGCAGTACATCACCGCATCTTTACCCGGCTCGCAGAAGGCGCGGATCAGCAGTTCAATACCCTCGTCTGCCCCACGGCTGACCAGGACCTGCTCAGGCTTCACGCCCGCGTACCGGGCGTAATTTTCGATAACCGCTTTAGGCTGGCACTCCGGATAGCGGTTCAGCGTTTGCTGCGACAGCTCAAACTGCACCGCCGTCGGGTATTCATTGGCGTTCAGCCAGACGTCACCGTTGCCGCCCAGACGGCGCGCGGACTGATAGGGCGTCAGGCGACGGACATTTTCGCGGGCCAGTTCTTCAATGCTCATGCTTGCTCCTTCAGGGCTGCAACGCGCAGCGTAACGGCGTTTTTGTGGGCGGTCAGACGTTCCGCAGCGGCCAGCGTTTCGATGGTGGAGGCCAGTGCGGCAAACCCTTCTCGGGACAGCTCCTGCACGGTCATGCGCTTCTGGAAGTCGGACAGCCCGAGGCTTGAACAGGTGGAGGTATAGCCATAGGTCGGCAGAACGTGGTTAGTGCCCGACGCATAATCGCCCGCGGACTCCGGGGACCAGTCGCCCAGAAACACCGAGCCTGCGCTGGTGATGCTGTCGACCAGTTCGCGCGCGCTGCGGGTCTGAATAATCAGGTGCTCCGGGCCGTACTGGTTAGAGATAGCAATACACTGGTCGAGATCCCGCGCAACAATCAGGCGGCTGGCGTACAGCGCCTGGCGTGCCGTTTCGGCACGCGGCAGGTCGGCAAGCTGGCGCTCGACCGCTTCGCCTACCCGCTTTGCCATATCCGCATCCGGCGTCAGCAGGATGACCTGCGAGTCCGGGCCGTGCTCCGCCTGAGAGAGCAGGTCAGAGGCGACAAAGTCCGGCGTTGCGCCGCTGTCGGCAATCACCAGGACTTCGGACGGACCGGCAGGCATATCAATGGCCGCACCGTCCAGACGCTGGCTGACCTGGCGCTTGGCTTCGGTCACGTACGCATTGCCCGGACCAAAGATTTTGTCGACCTTCGGAATGGATTCGGTGCCAAAGGCCAGGGCAGAAATCGCCTGCGCGCCGCCTACCTTAAACACCTTCTGCACCCCGCACAGCTTCGCGGCATACAGGATCTCATCGGCAATCGGCGGCGGTGAGCAGAGCACCACCTTCTGACAGCCGGCGATGCGCGCCGGGGTTGCCAGCATCAGTACGGTAGAGAACAGCGGGGCAGAACCGCCGGGGATATAAAGGCCGACGGAGGCAACCGGGCGCGTCACCTGCTGGCAGCGCACGCCGGGCAGCGTTTCTACATCGACCGGCTGCAATTTTTGCGCGGTGTGGAACGTGTCGATGTTCTTCACCGCGACGGCCATCGCCTGTTTGATCTCGTCGCCGAGACGGCTTTCCGCCTCCGCAATCTCCTGTGCGGTGACCAGCAGCGCGCCAACTTCGGTTTTATCAAACTTCGCGCTGTACTCGCGCAGCGCGTCGTCGCCGCGGGCTTTGACGTTATCGAGGATCTCAGCCACGGTGCGGGTGATGGCCTCTGAGGCGGAAATCGCCGGGCGCATCAGTAATTCACTTTGCTGCTCGTCGGTACAGCTATTCCAGTTGATGATTGTGTTAAAGCTCATGGCCGTTACTCCATCATCTTCTCAATTGGCAGCACCAGAATAGAGCTTGCGCCCAGCGCCTTGAGTTTTTCCATAGTTTCCCAGAACAGGGTTTCGCTGCTCACCATGTGCATGGCTACGCGCTGCTGATCGCCTGCCAGCGGCAGAATGGTTGGGCGTTCAGCGCCCGGCAGCAGGGCAATAACTTCGTCCAGGCGGTCGGTTGGGGCGTGCATCATGATGTATTTAGATTCACGTGCCTGAATCACGCCCTGAATGCGGGTCAGCAGCCTGTCGATAAGCTGCTGCTTGGCATCGGCCATCTCGCCGTCGCGCTGGATAAGGCAGGCTTTAGAGCGGTAGATGACCTCCACTTCGCGCAGGCCGTTCGCTTCCAGCGTCGCGCCGGTAGAGACGAGATCGCAGATGGCGTCCGCCAGGCCTGCGCGCGGCGCCACTTCTACGGAGCCGTTCAGCAGGCAGGATTTAAACTGCACGCCTTTCTGGTCAAGGTAACGCTTTAACAGGTGAGGGTAAGAGGTGGCGATGCGTTTGCCGTTCAGCGCGGCCGGGCCGTCCCAGGCTTCATCGGCAGGCGTTGCCAGCGACAGGCGGCAGCCGCCGAAGTCCAGACGGCGCAGCGTAAAGTAGCGCGGGTCTTCACCCTGGGCACGGCGGGTCAGCAGCTCTTCTTCCAGCACGTTTTCGCCGATAATGCCAAGGTCAACCACGCCGTCCATCACCAGGCCGGGGATATCGTCATCACGTACGCGCAGAATATCGATTGGCATATTTTCAGCCAGGGCAATCAGGCGCTGGGTGTGCAGGTTGATTTTAATCCCGCAGCGGGCCAGCAGTTCGCGTGAATCGTCGCTTAAACGGCCTGATTTTTGAATAGCTATGCGTAAACGTGAGTTATCTAACATTCTGTTTTCCTCTTAACCTGTCTAAATTTGGTTCAAAAAAAAGCCCCCGGAAGAAGATCTTCCGGGGGCTTTTTCATGCGTTCATGCACCACTGGAAGATCCAAACGTCTTCCAGCACACATCGCCTGAAAGACTAGTCAGGATGATGGTGATGATGGTGGTGTTTAAATTGAACGCGTGTCATATAAATTCTCGTTGAATGCTTATGCATTTGATGTCTTTTAACCTAAACCACTTATGCGACAGAAAGCAAGGGCTTTTTTTGATCATTAATTCATTTCATATTGATGCTATGAATTGTGTGTTTCTCAGGGCTAGCGTAGCCTTAATACAGACGATTGAGAGTCAGGAGAATGGGCATGAAAAAGGTCGCGATTGTCGGTTTAGGGTGGCTGGGAATGCCGCTGGCGATGTCATTGGCCGCAAAAGGCTGGCAGGTGACCGGGAGCAAAACCACGGCGGATGGGGTTGAAGCCGCGCGCATGTGTGGCATCGATGGCGTTGAGCTGCGTCTTGAACCTGAGCTGGTCTGCGATGCAGACGACCTGGATGCGTTAATGAATGTGGATGCGCTGGTGATAACGCTACCTGCGCGGCGCAGTGGTCCCGGTGAGTCATTTTATCTGCAGGCGATGCAGGAAATTGTCGACAGCGCGCTGGCGCACGCTATTCCGCGGATTATCTTTACCAGTTCGACCTCGGTGTACGGCGACGCGGAGGGTACGGTCAAGGAGACTACCGAGCGGCGTCCCGTCACGGCAAGCGGTCGGGTACTGAAAGAGCTGGAGGATTGGCTTCACCATCTTCCGGGTACCCAGGTCGACATCGTGCGCCTGGCGGGCCTGGTGGGGCCAGGGCGACATCCCGGACGTTTTTTTGCCGGTAAATCGGCTCCGGATGGGCAACACGGGGTCAATCTTGTGCATCTTGACGACGTCATCGGCGCAATTGAACTACTCTTGCAGGCTCCAAAAGGCGGGCACATCTATAATATATGTGCGCCTTCCCATCCGTCGCGAAGCACTTTTTACCCGCTGATGGCGCGCCAGCTCGGCCTGGCTCCGCCGGTCTTTGGCGACGCGAAGGACCCGGGTAAAGGCAAAATTGTTGATGGCAATCGTATTTGTCATGAGCTGGGATTTGAGTATCAGTATCCCGATCCGCTGGTGATGCCTATGGAATAATGCCATCAGCGGAGACGATCGCATACCTATTGGGAGCGAACATGAAACCTCTGCTGGATGTGCTTATTATTCTCGATGCGCTGGAAAAAGAGGGGAGCTTTGCAGCAGCCTCGGCGAAGCTCTACAAAACGCCCTCAGCGCTGAGCTACACGGTGCAAAAGCTGGAAAGCGATCTCAACATCCAGCTGCTCGATCGTTCCGGCCATCGCGCACGTTTCACCCGCACGGGCCAGATGCTGCTTGAAAAAGGACGCGACGTTCTTCACACCGTTCGCGAACTTGAGAAGCAGGCCATCAAGCTTCATCAGGGCTGGGAAAACGAGCTGGTCATCGGCGTAGATGATACGTTTCCCTTTTCCCTTCTGACGCCGCTGATTGAAGCGTTTTACCAACGTCACAGCGTGACCCGGCTGATCTTTATCAACGGTGTGCTGGGCGGCTCCTGGGATGCCTTAACGCAGGGCAGGGCGGACATCATCGTCGGCGCGTTGCATGAGCCGCCGCAGTTGAGCGATTATGGTTTTGCCCGTCTGGGCGTACTGGAGCAGGTTTTTGCGGTTGCGCCTCACCATCCCCTTGCTCAGGAACCCGAACCCATTAACCGACGTGTGATCAAAAACTTTCGCGCGATTGCGGTCGGCGACAGCTCCCGTCCGGAATGTGCGGTCTCTTCGCAACTGCTTGATGAGCAAGAGGCCATTACCGTTTTCGATTTTAAAACCAAACTGGAACTGCAAATTAGCGGGCTCGGCTGCGGGTATGTTCCTCGCTATCTGGCGCAGCGATTCATTGACAGCGGTGCGCTTGTTGAAAAACAGGTGCTTGCACAAAGCAGCAATGAGTCGGTTTGGGTTGGCTGGAATGAGCAAACCGCCGGGCTTGCCAGCGCATGGTGGCGTGATGAAATTTTAGCAAATAGTGCTATCGCCGCTGTTTACACTCAGGTCGATGCCGGGAAATCAACCGGTTAGTGAAATTAATTTATTGATGGCTTTCTCAATCTATTGCCTTTTGTATCTGGAATAGGGCAAAATGCCGCCGCTGCAAACAAATGAATAATCGACGATATAAAAGGCGTCGGTTATTTTTTTTTGCATGTACGAAACGAAACTAAAAATCCAAGAGGCCGGGCTTCGTACCGGATAGATATTTACTAAAATCCGACAGTTGTTGTCGCTGAGGAAGAAAGAAATGGGGCAATTATTCGCTTACGTGGCGGTTATCACCGTAAAGGAGATTAACCATGTCGCATAACGCAACTCCAAAAACCTCTCGCGTGGAATTACGTAAAACGCTTACGTTGATTCCGGTTGTTATGATGGGCCTTGCCTATATGCAACCAATGACGCTGTTCGATACATTCGGTATCGTATCAGGCCTTACTGACGGTCACGTTGCAACGGCGTACGCCTTTGCGCTGGTCGCCATTCTCTTTACAGCGCTGAGCTACGGTAAACTGGTTCGCCGTTTCCCGTCTGCAGGCTCTGCCTATACCTATGCTCAGAAATCCATTAGCCCGGCGGTTGGCTTTATGGTGGGCTGGTCATCTCTGCTGGACTACCTGTTCATGCCGATGATCAACATTCTGCTGGCAAAAATTTACTTCGAAGCGCTGGTACCTTCCGTACCGTCGTGGATCTTCGTTGTGGCTCTGGTGGCCTTTATGACCATCTCTAACCTGCGCAGCATCAAGACCGTGGCTAACTTCAACACCCTGATTGTTATTCTGCAGATGGGTATCGTTGCGGTTATCGTGGGTCTGATCATTTACGGCGTGATGCATGGTGAAGGCGCAGGTACGCTGACCAGCACCCGTCCGTTCTGGTCCGAAGGCGCGCACGTAGTGCCGATGATCACCGGTGCGACTATCCTGTGCTTCTCATTCCTGGGCTTCGACGGCATCTCCTCTCTGTCTGAAGAGACTAAAGACGCCGAGCGCGTGATCCCGAAAGCGATTTTCCTGACTGCGCTGATTGGCGGCCTGATCTTCATCGGTGCCTCCTACTTCCTGCAGCTGTACTTCCCGGATATCTCTCGCTTTAAAGATCCGGACGCGTCTCAGCCTGAAATCATGCTGTACGTTGCGGGTAAAACCTTCCAGTGGGGCGTGCTGATCTTCTCCAGCGTCACCGTACTGGCGTCCGGCATGGCGGCGCACGCGGGGGTTTCTCGCCTGATGTACGTCATGGGCCGTGACGGCGTGTTCCCAACCCGCTTCTTTGGCTACGTTCATCCGAAATGGCGTACCCCGGCGTGGAACGTGCTGCTGGTTGGCGCCATTGCGCTGCTGGCGATTAAATTCGACCTGGTGACGGCGACCGCGCTGATTAACTTCGGTGCGCTGGTGGCGTTTACCTTCGTTAACCTCTCCGTGATCTCCCAGTTCTGGATCCGCGAGAAGCGCAACAAGACGCTGAAAGACCACTTCAACTATCTGGTGCTGCCAGTGTGTGGTGCCCTGACGGTTGGCGCGCTGTGGATTAACCTGGAAGAGAGCTCGATGGTTCTGGGTCTGATCTGGGGTGCTATCGGTCTGATTTATCTGGCTTGCGTAACCAAAAGCTTCCGCAACCCGGTTCCTCAGTACGAAGACGTCGCGTAATTCCGTGTCGGGTGGCGGCTACGCCTTACCCGACCTACAAAACCCGTAAGCCCGCGCCAGCGGGCAAAAAAAAGCCGGAGACATCGCCTCCGGCTTTTTTGTACCCTCGATTCAAACAATCTCTTGCGCGTACTGGAACAGGGATTTCAACAGCGCCTGTTTCTCAGCGTTCCCTTCATACTGGCCATAGAGCATTTCCAGCTCCTGGGCATAGCTATTAAGAAACTCCGGCGTAAAGACGTTACGTCGATGCTGCAGCCAGCGCTCCTGCTCTGCTTCATCCAGCGTGCCGGGATAGTTTCGCGCACGATAGTTAAATATCAGCTTGTCGATGCGCTTGTCCACGAAGGTGATATCCAGCGCCGGTAGGTTGCGCGGCTCGGTTTGCAGAACGATGTTCATGGCCGCGCGGTCGGCGTCGCTGAAAAAGCCGTTGTAGAGCTGCGCATCGACATTTTCAGAAGGCGTAAACGGCTCGGCTTCCGCAAAGATAGCCACCACTTTCTCGCGCACCTGCGGGTGGTCGCGCAGCACCTTCAGGTTATCCAGACAGTGCTGTCGGTTGATCCCCAGCCTGTCGGCATCTTCGGGACGCAGCGTGTTGGCCTGGGCCAGCACAGGACATTTGTTGATATGCACCAGCTTTACCGGCACGGCCGGCAGGTCGCCCAGCTCACTTTTGGGGGTATAGAGCCGCTCGCGCAGCGCATCGCTGTCAAGTTCCAGCAGCGGCGAGATATCACCGGCCAGATCGACCATGATGACCGCATTGCGGTTATCGGGATGCCATGCCAGCGGGGCGACCCAGCTGGTATTGCCGCGCCATGCGCCGAACATGCCGGAGATATGCACGAGGGGTTTCATCTGCGGCACGTCAATCAGGGTCGTGAGCTTCTGCTTGCTGCGGTGGCTCAGCAAATATTCAAACAGGCGCGGCTGTGCGGTTTTCACCAGCTTCGCCATCGCAATGGTGGCATAGACGTCCGCCATCGCGTCGTGGGCGTTGCTGTGTTCGATGCCGTTGGCGCGCGTCAGGTGTTCCAGCCTGAAGCTCGTCAGCCCCTCCTCATTTTCCGGCCAGTTAATGCCCTCAGGGCGCAGGGCATAGCAGGCGCGCATGATATCGAGCAAATCCCAGCGGGAATTGCGGTTCTGCCAGCTCCAGGCATAGGGATCGTAGAAGTTGCGGTAGAAGATATTGCGCGTCACTTCATCGTCAAAACGGATGTTGTTGTAACCCACCACGCAGGTGTTAGGTACGGTAAAGAGATCGTGGATGCGACGGGCGAACTCTGCCTCGTTAACCCCTTTGTCCCGCGCTTCCTGAGGCTTTATTCCCGTCACCATGACCGCGCCGGGCTGCGGCAGGTAGTCATCGGCGGGCTTGCAGTAGAACACCTCTGGCTCGCCTATGATGTTGAAATCGTCATCGGTACGGATGGCGGCGAACTGCGCCGGGCGGTCCAGCGCCGGGTGGGTGCCAAAGGTTTCATAATCGTGGAACAAAAATGTTGGGCGCGCGGCAGATTCAGACACCAGTAATACCATCCTGTTAAAAATTGACGTCTCTATGGTAAACGATCGTGAGGAGCAGGCCGAATAAAAAGCGCCGTAGGGGATGAAATTTGCGAGGCGCTTTCAGAGTAAAATTGGCGCTCTGTCACATTTTTTTGCAATTAAGACAGGTAACAACATCAGAAGTCCCGTAAAAAGGTCAACGATTTTTAATGACCTGAGGATATACCGTTGAAACGCCGTCTGTTTATTGCTGTTTCTTTACTCGCTTCGAGTATTTCGTCTGCGCTGGCTGCTGAACCGTTGGATTTTTCCCCGCAGCCACCGGCCATCCAGGCGGGCTCCTGGGTGCTAATGGATTACACCACGGGTCAGATCTTAACGGCGGGCAACGAACATCAACAGCGCAATCCGGCGAGCCTCACCAAGCTGATGACGGGCTACGTTGTTGACCGCGCCATTGATAGCCATCGAATTACGCCAGATGACATCGTCACCGTAGGCCGGGACGCGTGGGCGAAAGGCAACCCGGTGTTCGACGGGTCATCGCTGATGTTTTTGAAAGAGGGCGATCGCGTCTCGGTGCGTGACCTGAGCCGCGGGCTGATTGTTGACTCCGGCAATGACGCCTGCGTCGCGCTGGCGGACCACGTGGCGGGCGGTCAGCCGCAGTTCGTGAACATGATGAACGACTACGTGCAAAAGCTGCACCTGCGCGATACCCACTTTGAAACCGTCCACGGTCTGGACGCGCCCGGACAACACAGTTCCGCCTACGATCTGGCCGTACTGTCACGGGCCATTATTCACGGTGAGCCTGAGTTCTACCATATGTATAGCGAAAAGAGCCTCACCTGGAACGGAATTACCCAGCAGAACCGCAACGGCCTGCTGTGGGATAAAACCATGAACGTGGACGGGCTAAAAACAGGGCATACCTCCGGCGCGGGCTTTAACCTGATTGCCTCAGCCGTTGACGGTCAGCGCCGCCTGATTGCGGTGGTAATGGGGGCGGATAGCCCAAAAGGGCGTGAAGATCAGGCCCGCAAGCTGCTGCACTGGGGACAGCAAAACTTCGATACGGTCCAAATCCTCCACAACGGTAAAAAGGTTGGTACTGAGCGTATCTGGTACGGCGATAAGGAGCAGGTAGAACTGGGTACCGATCAGGATTTCTGGCTGGCTTTACCGAAGGCAGAAGTACCGAACATCAAGGCCAAATACGTTCTGGATAAAAAAGAGCTGGAAGCGCCGATTGCTGCCCACCAGCGGGTAGGGGAAATTCAGCTGTATGACCGCGACAAGGTGGTGGCCCACTGGCCGCTGGTTACCCTTGAAAGCGTTGATAAGGGCGGCCTTTTCTCCCGACTCGGTGATTATCTGCACCATAAGCTCTAACCTGTTGGGGCAGACTGGCGGGGCTGCGAGTCTGCTCACATAATAAACACTCCGCGTTTGCCGATAATATGCAATCCACTTTATAGTGTATAAATACACAGTAATAAACGGAGGCAGCATGGACTACAGCATCAAGCAGCAGCAGAAACGTAAGATCGCGGGTTTTCACCTGGTGGGGCCATGGGAACACACGGTTAAGCAAGGCTTTGAACAGCTGGCTATGTGGGTAGACGGGCGTCACATTCAGCCGCTTGAGTGGGTGGCGGTGTACTACGACAATCCCGATGACGTTCCGGCCGAAAAGCTGCGGTGTGATACCGCGGTAACGGTGCCTGACGATTTTGTCATTCCCGAGAATAGCGAAGGGGTGATGATGACTGAAATCGCTGCGGGCGATTACGCTATCGCCACGGCGCGCGTAGAAAATCATGATTTCGCCACGCCGTGGTACCAGTTTTTTAATTCCGTTCTGCAGGACACCCGACACCAAATAGCCCCTAAACCCTGCTTTGAGCGCTATCTCAACGATGGCAACGCTGATGGTTACTGGGATATCGAGATGTACGTCGCGGTAGAGCACAAAGCGGGTTAACCCTGCCAAAAGTAGGTTTTTCAGCCGGGAGCGATCCACCCGGCTGAAAACACAGTACAATTGTGGTTTGCCGTGTAGCTGGAGAGCGGGTGTGCGTCCCGACAAATCATTAACACCGTTTGAAATTCGGTTGTATAAACATTACCGCGTGGTGCATGGGTGCCGCATCGCGCTGGCATTTATCCTCACGTTTATTCTGGTGCGTCTGCTGGATATTCCGGAAGGAACCTGGCCGCTGATCACGCTGGTGGTCATCATGGGGCCCATCTCTTTCTGGGGTAACGTTGTCCCACGCGCGTTTGAGCGAATCGGCGGCACCGTTTTAGGCTCCGCGCTGGGGCTGATTGCCCTGAAGCTGGAGCTGATCTCATTTCCGGTGATGCTGGCGTGGTGCGCCGGGGCGATGTTCCTGTGCGGCTGGCTGGCGCTGGGGAAAAAGCCGTACCAGGCCCTGCTGATTGGCATCACCCTTGCCGTAGTTGTCGGCGCGCCTGCGGGCGACATGAAGACCGCGCTGTGGCGAAGCGGTGATGTCATTCTTGGCTCACTGCTGGCAATGCTCTTCACCGGCATCTGGCCGCAGCGCGCGTTCCTGCACTGGCGCATTCAGATGGCGAACTACGTCACGGCCTTTAATCGGGTCTATCAGGCCGGATTTTCGCCTAACCTGGTTGAACGTCCGCGGCTGGAAAAGCACCTGCAAAGGATCCTGAATGACGTCGTCAAAATGCGTGGTCTTATCACCCCGGCCAGTAAAGAAACCCATATTCAGAAAGCGATCTTTGAGGCCATTCAGACGGTGAGCCGCAACCTGGTTTGCATGCTCGAGCTGCAGATTAACGCCCACTGGGCTTCTCGTCCCAGCCATCTGTTAATGCTCAACGCGCATACGCTCAAAGAGACGCAGCTGATGACGCAGCAAACGCTGTTGACCATCGCCCACGCACTCTACGAGGGTAACCCGCAGCCAATACTGGCGAACAGCGAGCGTCTGAATGAGATCGTTGCCGAGCTAAAACAGCTGATCAATGAGCGGCAGAGCGATAACGTGGCAGAAACGCCAATTCATGGGTACGTATGGTTGAGCATGGAGCTGGCGCGACAGCTGGAGCTGTTATCGCATCTTATTTGTCGGGCACTGCGCAAATAAAAAGCGTATGTCACGCCTGCTGCTTCGATTCAGCAGCGATTGGGGTTATGATAGGACTAAACGATATACTCATTGTCATTCGCGGCCGCTGTCAGTAAGGTTACTGTTACAACGGTTGCTTTAACGAATCCGAATCTCACATTATCAGGGGTGTAAAAATGGAAACTACCAAGCCTTCGTTCCAGGATGTTCTGGAGTTCGTCCGCCTGTTCCGCCGCAAAAACAAACTGCAGCGTGAAATCCAGGACGTGGAGAAGAAGATCCGTGACAACCAGAAACGTGTTCTGCTGCTGGACAACCTGAGCGACTACATCAAGCCGGGCATGAGCGTTGAAGCTATTCAGGGCATCATCGCCAGCATGAAAAGCGATTACGAAGACCGTGTGGATGACTACATCATCAAAAATGCAGAGATCTCCAAAGAGCGTCGTGAGATCTCCAAAAAGCTGAAGGTGATGGGCGAAATCAAAAACGCTGAAGCAAAAGGCGAGTAATCGCAGCTGATTGCAAAAAAGGCTCTCTGTCACCAGAGAGCCTTTTTTATTTGCCGGAGTGTGGTTTTACCAGGCCAGCATGACCCGTAGGTCGGGTGAGGCGCAGCCGCCACCCGACAATCTTACAGAAT
>NZ_SJOO01000009.1 GCF_004331265.1 Enterobacter wuhouensis
AATCATGTTTTTAACATAGTCGGCGTGGCCTGGGCAGTCTACGTGTGCGTAGTGGCGAGTCGGGGTGTCATATTCAACGTGGGAAGTGTTGATGGTGATACCACGAGCTTTTTCTTCTGGTGCGTTATCGATCTGGTCGAATGCACGAGCAGCACCGCCGTAGGTTTTAGCCAGTACGGTAGTGATTGCAGCAGTCAGGGTAGTTTTACCATGGTCAACGTGGCCGATAGTACCAACGTTGACGTGCGGTTTTGTACGTTCAAATTTTTCTTTAGACACGGCTATATTCCTTACTATAGTGCTCTCCCCTTCGGAGAGAGCACGGGACTTAGGTTTTAATCCTGTGGATTACTTACCACGGGCTTCAATAACGGCCTGAGCAACGTTGTTTGGCGCATCATCATACTTCAGGAATTCCATGGTGTATGATGCACGACCTTTGGTCAGAGAACGCAGCTGAGTTGCATATCCGAACATTTCAGACAGTGGAACTTCAGCGTGGATCTTAACGCCAGTTACTTCAGATTCCTGACCACGCAGCATACCGCGACGACGGCTCAAGTCACCGATAACGTCACCGGTGTTCTCTTCAGGAGTTTCTACTTCAACCTTCATGATTGGCTCAAGCAGAACTGGTTTCGCTCTCTTAAAGCCTTCTTTAAAGGCGATAGAAGCAGCCAGTTTAAACGCCAGTTCTGAGGAGTCAACGTCGTGGTAAGAACCGAAGTGCAGACGAACACCCATGTCAACAACCGGGTAACCAGCCAGAGGACCCGCTTTCAGCTGCTCCTGGATGCCTTTATCAACGGCAGGGATGTATTCACCAGGAATTACACCACCTTTGATGTCGTTGATGAACTCGTAACCTTTAGGGTTAGAGCCCGGCTCCAGTGGGTACATGTCGATCACAACGTGACCGTACTGACCGCGACCACCAGACTGCTTAGCGTGTTTACCTTCAACATCGGTAACTTTAGAGCGAATTGCTTCGCGGTAAGCAACCTGAGGTTTACCCACGTTCGCTTCAACGTTGAATTCACGCTTCATACGGTCAACGATGATGTCCAGGTGCAGTTCACCCATACCAGCGATGATGGTCTGGTTAGATTCTTCATCAGTCCATACGCGGAATGATGGGTCTTCTTTAGCCAGACGGCCCAGAGCCAGACCCATTTTTTCCTGGTCAGCTTTGGTTTTTGGTTCAACTGCGATGGAGATTACCGGCTCAGGGAATTCCATACGCTCCAGAATGATCGGGTGATCTGGGTTACACAGGGTGTCACCAGTCGTCACGTCTTTCAGACCGATAGCTGCAGCGATGTCGCCCGCACGAACTTCTTTGATCTCTTCACGTTTGTTAGCGTGCATCTGTACGATACGGCCAAAACGTTCACGCGCCGCTTTCACGGAGTTCAGGATGGTGTCACCGGAGTTAACCACACCAGAGTAAACGCGGAAGAAGGTCAGGTTACCCACGAATGGGTCGGTAGCAATTTTGAACGCCAGTGCAGAGAACGGCTCGTCATCACTTGCGTGACGCTCAGCCGGAGTATCTTTACCGTCGTCCAGGATGCCGTTGATCGCAGGAACGTCAACCGGGGATGGCAGGTAATCAATTACCGCATCCAGCATCGCCTGAACACCTTTGTTCTTGAACGCAGAACCACAGGTTACCAGGATGATTTCGTTGTTCAGAACACGCTGACGCAGAGCTTTTTTAATCTCTTCTTCAGTCAGTTCTTCACCACCCAGGTATTTTTCCATCAGCTCTTCAGAAGCTTCTGCCGCGGATTCGATCAGGTTCTGGTGCCATTCGTCAGCCAGGTCCTGCATCTCTGCCGGGATATCTTCGTAAGTGAAGGTAACGCCTGCGTCTTCTTCGTTCCAGTTGATGGCTTTCATTTTCACCAGGTCGATAACGCCGGTGAAACCTTCTTCAGCACCAATTGCCAGCTGCAGCGGAACAGGGTTCGCGCCCAGACGGGTTTTGATCTGACCAACAACTTTCAGGAAGTTAGCACCCATACGGTCCATTTTGTTAACGAACGCGATGCGTGGAACTTTATATTTGTTCGCCTGACGCCATACGGTTTCAGACTGTGGCTGAACACCACCAACTGCGCAATAAACCATTACCGCGCCGTCAAGAACACGCATGGAACGTTCTACTTCGATGGTGAAGTCAACGTGGCCCGGGGTGTCGATGATGTTTACGCGATGCGGTTCGTACTGCTTAGCCATACCTGACCAGAATGCAGTAGTCGCTGCGGAGGTGATAGTAATACCACGCTCCTGCTCCTGCTCCATCCAGTCCATGGTGGCAGCGCCGTCATGAACTTCACCGATTTTATGGTTTACACCGGTGTAGAACAGAATACGTTCGGTAGTAGTGGTCTTACCGGCGTCGATGTGCGCACTGATACCGATGTTACGGTAGCGTGCGATGGGTGTTGTACGAGCCATTTGATTCCTCGTTTGTTTCTTTAGGCGTTCAGTTAAGTTACCCAGAGCGGGCGGCTTCTCTGAAGCGCCCGCCTGGTGACTAATACTCCGAAGGGATTACCAACGGTAGTGTGCGAACGCCTTGTTGGCTTCTGCCATACGGTGAACGTCTTCACGTTTCTTAACTGCAGTACCTTTGTTGTCTGCAGCATCAGAAAGTTCGTTCGCCAGACGCAGAGCCATGGATTTATCACCGCGTTTACGAGCAGCTTCAACGATCCAACGCATTGCCAGAGCATTACGACGAACCGGACGAACTTCAACTGGAACCTGATAAGTAGAACCACCAACGCGGCGGGACTTAACTTCTACAGTTGGGCGAACGTTGTCGAGAGCGACTTCGAAAGCTTCCAGTTCATTTTTACCAGAACGCTGAGCCAGGGTCTCAAGCGCGCTGTATACGATTGCTTCTGCAGTAGATTTTTTACCATCTACCATCAGGATATTTACAAATTTTGCCAGCAGTTCTGATCCGAATTTCGGATCTGGAAGGATTTTACGCTGACCAATGACGCGACGACGTGGCATGGGAATACTCCGTTGTTAATTCAGGATTGTCCAAAACTCAAAGAGTTTAGTGTGACATTAAGATAAATCAGTTTGGCCTTACTTAACGGAGAACCATTAAGCCTTAGGACGCTTCACGCCGTACTTGGAGCGAGCCTGCTTACGGTCTTTAACACCTGAGCAGTCGAGCGCACCACGAACGGTGTGGTAACGAACACCCGGAAGGTCTTTAACACGACCGCCACGGATCAGGATCACGGAGTGTTCCTGCAGGTTGTGACCTTCACCACCGATGTAGGAAGTCACTTCGAAACCGTTAGTCAAACGCACACGGCATACTTTACGCAGTGCGGAGTTTGGTTTTTTAGGAGTGGTGGTATATACACGGGTACATACGCCACGTTTCTGCGGGCAGGCTTCCAGTGCAGGCACGTTGCTTTTTGCAACTTTGCGTGCACGTGGTTTGCGTACCAGCTGGTTAACTGTTGCCATTAAATAGCTCCTGGTTTTAGCTTTTGCTTCGTAAACACGTAATAAATCGACCTCATACAATATGAGGACGCGAAATTTTAGGGCTACGTCGAAAAGGTGTCAAGAAATATACAGCGATCTCAAATCACCAGTTCATTTGACTGGCATGTTTCACCGTTAGATTGACGAACTCAGTATAGCCAATCACGTCAATTTTGGCTGAAATTTGACCAGACAGGCCCCGCGCATCAAGATCGTCTTTCAGCGCAGAGACCGATATGGGGGCACTATTGAGGATTTCAACGAAACGGCTGCCTTCAAGCGCAGCCAGCACGCCATCCTGCATCAGCAGCAGAGCATCGCCCTCGCGCAGCATACGCATTAACGCGTCGATATCACATTGCCACGGTGAACGGCTCAGGGTATGGAGCATGACGGCCTCAGAAAGTCAGAACAGTGTCGTAGTGGGAAAGGTGTTCGCGCAATGCAGCAGAAGGCAGGACTGTCGCATCCAGCACGAAAGGCGTTGCCTCGTTTAAACCACGCGCGGCCAAAGAGTCAGCACAAACAAAGAAGGTTTCGATATCGTAAAGCGGTAACACTTTGAACGTCGCGATATAATCACGCGCCAGAATGGCCTGAGGCTGTTGCCCCGCCAGAAGCTGAAATACGCCGTCGCCCAAAAAGAAGACACCGATATCTTCGGTCAGCGCGGAAGTCGCAAGTAACGCATCCAGCCCTTCTCGGCCAGAAGCGCTGCCGTGCGGCGCAGACGTAAAAACAAATGCTACGCGCTTCATCAGAATTGCACCACTCTGTCGCAGGTTAATGCCGCCTGTGCCAGTGCACCCAGACCACTCAACGAAAAACCGGGCTGCAGGTTAGAACCCGATAATCCAAGACGCGCGGCTTCGGTTGCATCGGTCACGCCACGGCGCAATGCCGCTGCCACGCAGATGTGCAGCTCAACGCCCTGCTTTTCGTTTAATGCCTGCCACGCGCGCACGAGATCAAATTCATCGCTCGCCGGTGAGGTAAACTGGTTCGCGTTATACACCCCTTCACGATAGAAGAAGACGCTCGCCAGCTCGTGTCCCGCATCAAGCAGCGCATAAGCAAACTGCAGCGCGCTGCTGGCCTGCTGAGTCCCATACGCCGGACCTGTTACCATTAATGCAAAACGCATTACTTGTCTTGCCCCTGGAAATCACCGCTTTTGAACTGGCGAATGTAGAGGTAGACGGTGTGCTTGGAGATATTGAGACGGTCGGCCACCTGGTTGATGGCATCTTTGATATCAAAAATGCCTTTCTCGTAGAGGTTCAGCACGATCTGACGATTCTTGGCGTTGTTTGATACGTTGCGATCGGCATTCACTTCTTCAATGGTGAACTCAAGCGTCTGCGTCACCAGGTCTTCCACAGAGGAGGCAAAGTTAACCGAAGAGCCCACGTCCGGCGTTTCTGGTGGAATGAAGGTGCTCATAATTTGCGAGAATGGCACATCAAGGTTCATGTTGATGCACAGCAGCCCGATCACGCGGTGCTCGCGGTTTCGAATTGCGATGGTTTCTGATTTCATCAGCACGCCGCTTTTGGCGCGGGTGAAATAACATTTGGAGACGCTACTGTCCGCGCCGGTCATGTCATGCAGCATACGCAATGCAAGGTCGGTGATTGGCGAACCAATTTTACGGCCAGTATGTTCACCATTCGCAATGCGGATGGCGGAACACTTCAGATCCTGCAGGGAGTGCAATACGATTTCGCAGTGGGACCCAATGAGCATCGCTAACCCGTCCACCACCGCTTCGTAGGATTTCAGAATATCGAAGTCGGTCTGATCGAAAGGACGTTGATCCAGCAAATCAAGCTCACTGGTTTCGTTGGTTAAAAGCGACCTGGACATGAAAAAAACACTCCTTTTCAGGAGCCTGTCGTTACGTTTTCAGGGCAGGCTCATTATCTACACGGACAACTAAATTAATACAGCGTGTATAACGCTTTCCAGTGTTAATTCTATCTGCCCCACAATAAAAAAAACCGCCGCCTAAAAGGCGGCGGTTTTTTGCGAGATTACTTCTTCGCTGCAGCGGCTTTATCGTCAGCCGGTGCGTCTGCTTTCGCATCCGCTTTCGGAGCCGGTTTGATATCCAACAGCTCTACGTCGAATACCAGGGTAGAGTTCGCAGGGATACCCGGAACGCCGGTTTTGCCGTAAGCCAGATCCGGTGGGATAACCAGTTTGATCTTGCCGCCTTTCTTGATGTTCTTCAGGCCTTCAGTCCAGCCTGGGATAACACCGTCCAGACGGAAGGAGAGAGGCTCACCGCGGGTATAGGAGTTGTCGAACTCTTTACCGTCGATCAGCGTACCTTTGTAGTTAACCACAACGGTGTCGCTGTCTTTAGGCGCATCGCCGGTACCTTCTTTCTCAACTTTATACACCAGACCGGTAGAGGAAGTTTTTACGCCCTTCTCTTTAGCAAAGGTGTCACGATAGGCTTTGCCTTTCGCTTCGTTGTCTTTGGCATCTGCTTCCATCTTGGTCTGAGCGGCGCCTTTCACGCGCGCTTCAAACGCCTGCAGAGTCTGCTCGATTTCCTGGTCAGACAGTTTGCTCTTGTCTGCAAATGCATCCTGAACACCCGCGATCAGCTGCGCTTTGTCCAGTTTGATGCCCAGTTTCTCTTGTTCTTTCAGAGAGTTTTCCATGTAACGACCCAGAGATGCGCCAAGTGCGTAGGCGGATTTCTGGTCGTCATTTTTGAACGCCGCTTTGCTGTCTGCAGTCGCAGCAGGCTTCGCAGCAGTGTCAGCTGCGAAAGACAGCGGCGCATTCAGTGCAACAGCCATCGTCGTCGCCAGCAGCGTTACTTTAAACAGTGATTTCATCCATATCTCCAGGGCCTGGGGACTCTCACCCCAGCATTAAACGTAAATGAGTAACGTACTATAAATCGTTGCGGAAGAAATCTACAGACAGACTCCCCTGATTCTCGCCTCTTTTCAGACTATTTTTGTTTAAATAAGTTTCTTGCCAATGAGATGGATACTGTACTTAGGCATAAACTCGGTTAAAATTCGCCGCCGCGAGCCCATCGTGGCAAACCAGAAATAGACGAGGTGAATGATGCAGGACACATTGATAGAAGCGAGACTGGCTGAGCTGGAAAGCCGCCTGGCTTTTCAGGACATCACCATCGAAGAGCTAAACCAGACGGTGACCGCCCATGAGCTTGAAATGGCAAAACTGCGCGATTTAATGCGGCTCCTCACTGAAAAAGTGAAGGCAACCCAGTCATCGCACATTGCCTCTCAGTCAGAAGAGACGCCACCACCTCATTATTGAGGCGTAAAAAAAGCGGGATATCCCCGCTTTTTTTGTGCCCGGTGGCGCGAAGCTTACCGGGCCAACATGTCAAATACCCTATGGATTTCGAGTCGCTGGAAGCCGGCTTGAAAGACGACGGGTATTAGTGGCAGCCGCAGCCGCCGTTGCCGCAACCACCTTTACCGTGGTCGTGACCATGGTCGTGATCGTGGCCGTGACCACCGCAGCAGCCATCGTGGCCGTGGTCGTGGTCATGGTCGTGACCGTTCGCACCGTGAACGTGGCCGTGAGCCAGTTCTTCTTCGGTTGCTTCACGGATCGCAACAACTTCTACGTTGAACTTCAGGTTCTGGCCAGCCAGCATGTGGTTGCCGTCAACCACAACGTGGTCGTCTTCAACTTCGGTGATTTCAACCGGCACCGGGCCCTGGTCAGTTTCAGCCAAGAAGCGCATGCCAACCTGCAGCTCGTCAACGCCCATGAACACGTCTTTAGGCACGCGCTGAACCAGGTTGTCGTCATACTGACCGTAAGCGTCGTTCGCGCCTACAGCAACGTCAAATTTGTCGCCAACGTCATGACCTTCCAGCGCTGTTTCCAGGCCAGAAATCAGGGAACCGTGACCATGCAGGTAGTCAAGCGGCGCACTCACCGGAGACTCATCAACCAACACACCGTCTTCTGTACGTACCTGATAGGCCAGGCTGACCACCAGGTCTTTTGCTACTTTCATGATATCTCCTGAGCGTGGGAAAATTGCTGGCGCAGATTGTAGCGGAAATCTGCACCCGTGTACCCTTAAGCTTAAAAAAACTCAGAGCATATCGCTAGTCTGGATGAAAAATGCCGATCACTTGCTCTTCTTTGCGAACGTGATCGCGGGCCTCTTTATCGGCCTCGCGCATCTGGTGACCGCACTTAACACACTCAACCACATCAATATTATTCTCCCGCCACATGGCCAAAGTATCTTGCGCCTGGCAGGTCGGGCATTTTGCTCCCGCGATAAAGCGTTTACGTACAGCCATCTTTCGTTACCCTTTATTCAAATTCATCCCAGCCGTCGAGCTGGCGTCGTTCCTGCTGCATCTCGCGCTGGAAGATCTCCTCCAGCTCGCGACGTGCTTCCCGCACGCGGGAGATCTGCGCCGTGTCGCTGTGCACAGGCATCAGCTCGCGCAGCATCCGCATATCCAGCCTGCGGAAGTGCATCTGGGCACGCTGGGCCTGATGGGGATGCATGCCCAGCGACACCAGCGCCTTGCGCCCCAGCTCCAGCGCGCTCGAGAACGTCTCGCGGGAGAAGTGTTTCACACCCGCCTGCAAAAGTTCGTGAGCTTCAACACGTCCGCGCGCACGCGCCAGAATATGCAGATGCGGGAAATGTTGCTGGCATAGCTCCACCAGCTTCATCGTATCTTCCGGATCGTTACAGGTGATGACGATAGACTCTGCCGCTTCCGCCCCGGCCGAGCGCAGCAGTTCAAGCTGGGTCGCGTCGCCGTAGTAAACCTTATAGCCATATTTGCGCATCAGGTTGACCGCGCTGATATCGCGCTCCAGCACCGTGATGCGCATTTTGTTCGCCATCAGCAGGCGACCAATGACCTGTCCGAAACGGCCAAACCCCACAACAATCACCTGCGGCTTATCGTCTTCCACCCACGGGGCCTCATCCTCATCATCCACCGGGTTCAGGCGGCGGGAGAGCATTTTATCCACCAGCTTCATCAGCAGCGGCGTGGTCATCATCGACAGCGTCACCGTTACCAGCAGCAGCGCCATCTGGTCGTCTTTAAACAGTTTCTGGGAAGATGCGGTAGAGAACAGCACAAACGCGAACTCTCCCCCCTGGCTTAACACGCTGGCGAACTGCATTCTTTCCGAGCTGCGCAGCCCGTAAACGCGTGCCAGGACGTAGAGCACCAGCGTCTTCACCGCGACCAGCACGGCGACGCTCGCAATCACCCACAGCAGATGGGTATAGAGCACGCCCAGATTCAGCGCCATGCCCACCGAAATAAAGAACAGCCCTAACAGCAGCCCCTTAAAGGGATCGATGGCTGTTTCCAGCTCGTGTCGATATTCACTCTCGGCGAGCAGTACCCCGGCGATGAACGTACCGAGCGCCATAGACAGCCCCAGCGCGTCCATAAACAGCGCAGACCCGAGCACCAGCAGCAGCGTCGCGGCGGTAAAGACTTCGCGCACCCCCGAGGCGGCAATAAAGCGGAACACCGGGCGCAGCAGGAAACGTCCGCCAATCAGCATCCCCGCGAAGGCCAGCACCTTCATGGAGACTTTCACCCAGTCGAAATGATCGTCACCGGAACCGGCCAGCAGCGGCACCAGCGCCAGCGCCGGGATCACCGCCAAATCCTGGAACAGCAGCACCGAAAAGCCCAGCTGTCCGGCTTCGTTACGGTTCATGCCTTTGTCGCGCATCAGCTGCAGCGCCATTGCGGTGGAGGACATCGCCAGGCCAATCCCGCCGATTGTCGCCGCCTGCCACGAGAAGTCCGTCATCATCAGCAGTCCGGCAAGGATCGCCGCGCTGAACAACACCTGCGCCGCGCCCACGCCGAAGATAGAGCGACGGAGCTGCCACAGCTTGGACGGGTTCAGCTCCAGGCCGATGATAAACATCAGGAAGACGACGCCCAGCTCGGAGAAGTGGAGGATCTCATCCACATCGCTGATGAATCCCAGCCCCCAGGGGCCAATGGCAATACCGGCTAACAGATAGCCCAGCACCGCGCCGATGCCGATACGGGCGGCCAGCGGCACCGCGACCACCGCCGCGAACAGAAACAGCACCCCGGCAAGCAGGAGATTTGATCCTTCCATCAGCGACCTCCTGCCGGAATGGGTGACGCCAGCCATTCACCGTAGGCTCTGGCATGGCTCGCCAGCGCTTTCGGCTCCTGTCGCCGTGCCCAGTAAACGATAATCGGGCTCATCCAGTGCATGCGGCACATCGCCGCCGTCAGCTCGAACGGCCGCAGAATATCGCTCATCGGATAGCGGTTCAGCCCGTCGTGGCGGTAGGCGCTCTCCGGCTCGCCGGTAGTGATAACGCTACGCCAGTACTTTCCCGCGAGCTGGTTGCCCCCCACCCCGCTGGAAAAGCCCCGGCTCAGCACGCGGTCCAGCCACTCTTTGAGCAGCGCCGGACAGCTATAGGTATAAAGCGGATGCTGGAACACGATCACGTCATGCTGACGCAGCAGTTCCTGCTCGTAAGGAATATCGATAAAGAAATCAGGATAGTGCGCGTAGAGATCGTGCACCGTTACGTTGCTGAGCTGTGTGGCCGGCTTAAGCAGCACCCGGTTCGCCACCGAGTCCTGAGATTCCGGATGGGCATACAGCAGCAGCACTTTCGCTGTCTGAGACATCACTCCCCTCCCGGTTCTGTTTTTGTGTATTGTTGTCGTTTTGGGCTACCATGGCGGCCCGGTGGGGAAAGTGGCCCACACCTTACATTATCATAATGACAAATTAACATAGTCGGAACATACGGCGCTTCTATGATTGTTTTCTCCTCGTTACAAATTCGTCGCGGCGTGCGCGTCCTGCTGGATAACGCGACCGCTACCATCAACCCGGGCCAAAAGGTGGGTCTGGTCGGCAAAAACGGCTGCGGTAAATCGACCCTGCTCGCCCTGCTGAAAAACGAGATTAGCGCTGATGGCGGTAACTTTACCTATCCGGGGAACTGGCAGCTGGCCTGGGTTAACCAGGAGACGCCTGCGCTGAGCGAACCGGCGCTCGACTATGTTATCGACGGCGACCGCGAATACCGCAGGCTTGAGGCGGAACTCAACGCCGCCAACGAGCGCAACGACGGCCACGCCATTGCCACCGTTCATGGCAAGCTGGACGCCATCGACGCCTGGACCATTCGCTCCCGCGCCTCCAGCCTGCTGCACGGTCTGGGCTTTAGCAACGAACAGCTTGAACGCCCGGTCAGCGACTTCTCCGGCGGCTGGCGCATGCGCCTTAACCTGGCCCAGGCGCTGATCTGCCGCTCCGACCTTTTGCTGCTCGATGAACCCACCAACCACCTCGATCTTGATGCCGTTATTTGGCTGGAGAAGTGGCTCAAGAGCTATCAGGGCACTCTGATTCTGATCTCCCACGACCGCGACTTCCTCGACCCGGTGGTGGATAAAATCATCCATATCGAACAGCAAACGATGTTCGAGTACACCGGCAACTACAGCTCCTTCGAGCGCCAGCGCGCGACGCGTCTTGCCCAGCAGCAGTCCATGTACGAAAGCCAGCAGCAGCGCGTGGCGCACCTGCAGAGCTTCGTGGATCGCTTTAAGGCCAAGGCCTCAAAAGCGAAGCAGGCCCAGAGCCGCATCAAGATGCTGGAGCGCATGGAGATGATTGCCCCGGCGCACGTGGATAACCCGTTCCACTTCAGCTTCCGCGCGCCGGAAAGCCTGCCAAACCCGCTCCTGAAGATGGAAAAAGTGAGCGCGGGCTATGCCGACCGCATTATTCTCGACTCCATCAAGCTCAACCTGGTCCCGGGTTCACGTATCGGCCTGCTGGGGCGTAACGGTGCCGGTAAATCAACGCTGATCAAACTGCTGGCGGGCGAGCTTAACCCGGTCAGCGGTGAAATCGGCCTGGCGAAAGGCATCAAGCTGGGCTACTTCGCCCAGCATCAGCTGGAATTTTTACGCGCGGATGAATCGCCGATTCAGCACCTGGCGCGTCTGGCGCCGCAGGAGATGGAGCAAAAGCTGCGCGACTACCTCGGCGGCTTCGGCTTCCAGGGGGATAAGGTCACCGAAAACACCGAGCGTTTCTCCGGGGGCGAAAAAGCCCGTCTGGTGCTTGCGCTGATCGTCTGGCAGCGCCCGAACCTGCTGCTGCTCGATGAACCGACCAACCACCTGGATCTCGACATGCGCCAGGCGCTGACCGAAGCGCTGATTGAGTTCGAAGGCGCGCTGGTTGTCGTCTCGCACGACCGCCACCTGATCCGCTCCACCACGGACGATCTCTATTTAGTCCACGGCGGCAAAGTCGAACCGTTCGACGGCGACCTTGAAGACTATCAGCAGTGGCTGACGGACGTGCAGAAGCAGGAAAACCAGCCGGAAGAGTCAGCGAAGGACAACGCCAACAGCGCGCAGTCGCGTAAAGACCAGAAGCGCCGCGAGGCGGAGCTGCGCACCCAGACGCAGCCGCTGCGCAAGGAAATCGCCCGTCTTGAAAAAGAGATGGAAAAGCTCAACGCCACGCTTGCCGCCGTTGAAGAGAAGCTGGGCGACAGCGGGCTGTACGATCAGAGCCGCAAGGCTGAGCTGACCGACTGCCTGCAAACCCAGGCAAAAACCAAATCCAGCCTCGAGGAGTGTGAAATGGCGTGGCTGGACGCGCAGGAGCAGCTGGAAGCGATGCTGCAGGCCGACTAACACGCCGGGAGGGTTATGGGTTTCGATATCACGAGCGAGATTACGTTCCGCAAGCTCAGCATCTTCATGACCTTCATGGAGAAGGGCAATATCGCGCGCACCGCCGAAACGCTTGGCCTGAGCGGCGTCAGCGTTCACCGCGCGCTGCACACGCTGGAAGAGAACGTGCGCTGTCCGCTCTTTACCCACAAAGGGCGTAACCTGATTGCGCTCCCCTCCGCGTGGACGCTGCTGGAGTATTGCCAGGAGGTGATGCAGGTGATGGAGCGCGGGCTCGAGGAATCCCGCAAAATCGCCGGTATCGGCCAGGGGCGGCTGCGCGTGGGCACGCTCTACTCCCTGACGCTGGAAACCGTGCCGCGCCTGATTATGGGCATGAAGCTCCGCCGTCCGGATCTGGAGATGGATCTGACGATGGGCTCCAACGACACCCTGCTGCACATGCTGGATGAGGGGTCGCTGGACGCGATCCTGATCTCTATCTCCGAAAGCGACATCGACCGTAACAGCCTCGAAGTGCTGCCCCTCTTCCACGACGACATTTTCCTTGCCGCCCCCGCCTCCGCCACGCTGAATACCAGCGGGCCCGCCGATCTGCGTGATTACAAAGACCAGAAATTTGTCGCCCTGGCGGAAGGGTTCGCCACGTATGCAGGGTTTCAGGAAGCGTTTCATATCGCCGGGTTCGAGCCGGAAATCGTCACCCGCGTGAATGATATTTTCTCGATGCTGAGCCTGGTGCAGGCGGGCGTTGGGTTTACGCTGATGCCGGGCAGGATGAAGAAAGTGTATGAGAATTCGGTGCAGCTGTTGAAGCTGGCGCAGCCGTACCAGATGCAGCAGCTTATCGCGATCGTCTTTGCCCGTAACCGCGAGCAGGACCCGAGCCTGCGGGCATTAGCCGCCGAGGGGCGGATGTATGCGCGCAGCCTGCAGGAAAGTGTGTGATACAAAACAAGACAACCGAACCCGTATGCCGGGTAAGGCGAAGCCGCCACCCGGCAAAAAATCACGCACGAAGCCGCTTCGCCAGATGTACCGCCACGTCCACCCCGCTGCGCTCCAGAGAAAGGGTCTCCCCTTCCCACGCTGCCTGACGCGTCAGGCAGGTTAAGATGCCGCCCGGCGGCATCTCAATTGCCAGCCGCGCTTCACGCTCGTTAGCGGAAATCACCGCCTCCTGCCAGCGCACGGTGCGCGCCATGTTCATCGCCAGATCGTCGGCAATCTTTTCCGGCTGCCAGAGCACGCGCCCGGTGCTGCCGCTCAGGTACGCGCAGCGCGGGCGGGAAAGGCTGACCGATTCAAACGCCGACGCCAGCTTTTGTGCCGGTTCCGCCAGCAGTTCGCAGTGCGACGGCACGCTCACCGCCAGCCGCCTGGCCTTGCTCGCCCCTTTCGCCAGCGCGCGTTCTGCCGCCTGCGCCATCCCGTCATCGCTTCCGGCGATCACGATCTGCGTTTCGGCGTTCAGGTTGGCGATGTAGGTTCCGGTGCCTTGGATCAGCGTTTCCACCTGCGGCAGGGTTAAGCCCATGATGGCCGTCAGGCCGTAGCCGTGCGGGTACGCCTGCTCCATGAGGTCACCGCGCAGCGCCACCAGCCTCAGCGCGTCCGAAAAGTCCAGCGCACCCGCGATAACCGCCGCCGGATAAGCGCCGATGGACAGCCCGCTGACGATATCCGGCGACACGCCGCGACGCTCCAGCTCGCGCGCCCAGGCCACGCCGGCAATCAGCAGCGAAAGCTGAACCGCGCGGGTATGGGTTAACGAGGCGGCACTGTCGAGATTATCGACTTCATCCCCAAGCACCTCGCGCGCCTGAGCCAACTCCGTTCCCGGCAGGTTTTGCAGCATGCCTTCGTGCTGCGTGCCCTGCCCCGGAAAGGTAAACAGTATTTTCATCACTCCTCCCTGCGCCACGGGTCCGCCACCAGGCGCGGCCCACATTGCGTTTTTAACAGCGTTTTGCCGTCGCGCAGCCACTCCGCCAGCGCGAATCCGCCCTCGGACGTATCCACCTGCGTATCCGCCCGACACAGCGCGCGGCCAAGCTGAGACTGCCAGGCTGTAAACGCGTCAGGAGAAACGGGCTGCGGGGCGCGGATCAGCAGGTCCAGATCGCTGTCGGCATGAATCACCGGAATACCGGTCGCCAGCGCATAGCCGGTGCTGCCGGTAATGCCCCACGTCCAGGGCCACGGCTGCTGAGCAAGCTGCAGCGCCACCTGAACCGGTGGCTGAGTCACAAAGGGCGAGCGCAGCAGATCGGCTGTAACGCTCAGGTCTTCAGGTGAAACCACGCGCAGCACGTTTTCCGGCTTCACCCATCCGGCCGCCCGCTGGTCGCGGCGCAATCCACGCACGCCAACGGGAATGCGGCCTTCACTATCAACATCACGCCGCACCACCACAGGCAGTCCAGTGTGCCAGGCCGCCTCCACCCAGGATTCGGTGATGCCTTCCAGCGCGTCGCGCGCGGTAAGCCAGATGAGGTCGTGCGGTCGTAATGTTGTGGTCATGATTACATTCCTGAAGTCAGCGAGATAAACAGCGGCAGCGACAGGATACACAGTACGGAGCTTAACAGCAGCACGGCTTCAGCATCCGGCGACTGCACGCCAAAGCGGTTACCGAACACCACGCCGAAGAAGCCTGCGGAGAGCGCAATCATCAGGATAGCGGTGATCGCCACGGAGCCGTGCAGGCCGAAGATCAAAACGATACCCCAGGCAATCGCTGGCTGAATCAGCAGCTTGGCGATGGTGGAGGTGATCACCATGGTATTGATCTGCAGCTTGCGGGCAGAGAGGATCACCCCGGTCAGGAACAGCGCGGCAGCGGTGGCGGACAGCCCCAGCGGTTTAATCGCCGCAAGCACCAGTTCCGGCATTTTGATGCCGATGGCGGAAAGGATCACCCCCAGCAGCGGGCCCATCACGATCGGTTTCTTAATGGAACGCCACATCAGCACCGGCAGCATGGAGAGCGTTGAGCCGGAATTATTCCCTTCGGCGCGCGCTTTCTCACGCTCCAGAATCAGCAGGCAGAACGGGGTCATCAGCACCGAACCGCAGGCGATAGAAACCGCCACGGAGAGCGACGTGGAAGAACTTTCACCCAGCACGCTGCCCAGAATCGGCAGACCGAGCGCCGCGTAGTTTGGCAGGGCAACGGTAAGCGTCAGCACCGCCGCGTCCTGCGGGGATTTTTTAAAGACTTTAGTGGCGAGGAAGTAGATTGCCGCATAGGTGATCCACATCGCCAGGGTAAGCACCAGGATCAGCGGCGACTGGGCCACGATGCCGGTCCACGGGGTTTGCACGGTGGCGCTGAACAGCGCGGCAGGCAGTGCAAAATCCATCACGAAAATATTGAGCAGGGAAACATTTTTGTTATCGACCATCTTTGCCTTACCGGCCCAGAATCCCAGCAGCATGATGACGAAAATCGGTGCAAGAGCATGAACAATTACGTAAGTCATAAATCACCTGTAGTAAAAAAGTTTTAGCACTGGCGCGATGTTTATTATTTTCAGGATGCAGGTTCCCGCGCGGGCGCAGCGGGCGCGCCCACGGGGTTGTACATCTCTGGCAGGTCTCTTTTTACTTACCAGCTGGCTCGCATACGTTCGCGTACGAGCGCCGAGCTGCGGCGGTTGTCAGCACCCAGACGGTTTTTCAACGTGGTGTCCTGACGTGCGTCACTGATGGCCTGCTGCAGGGTGGTTTTCACCTGCGCCAGATCGTTATCGGATGGGGCATCCGGGTTGCTGATATCCAGCAGGTTAGAGAGCAGCCCCAGCGTGGCGTAGTTGCTGATGTCGTACGCCATCGGCGGAATGGTCGCCGCCAGTTTTTCCAGCGCCTCCACGGTGCGCAGCGTAATACGCGCCGCAGACTCTTTACCCATCGCGTGGATCAGCACGCCTTTGTCGTTAAAGGCGATCAGGCGGTTGGCCTGGTAGCCGTGCGCCAGAAACGCGCCGGACATCGCCTTGCCGACGATAAGACCAATCACCGGGTGGCCGGCCAGACGCGCGTTTGCATACGCGGCAGCGGCTCCCGCCAGCGCCTGGTGGATACCAAACGCCTCTTCGCGACGGCCATAGGCCTGGCTTGGGACGTCGATCACCGCCACAATCGGGCGCTTCACGGCTTTATCGGCATCCGCCGCGACGGTTTCGCTGACCACCTTCGCCAGCGTCCAGCCTTCCAGCAGGCCGACCTCACCTTTCGCCGCCCGCGGGAAGTGGTTGTTGGCATCCGGCACCACGGCCACAAAGCGCACCGCCTCGCCGTTCAGCTCGCCGTCTGCCGCCTGCACGGACGGGCAAAGCCCTTCGATACGTTTGGCGTTCGGGGCGAGGGTTTCCAGCCAGAGTTCGCCACGGCTTATTGAATTACTCATCATTTCACCTCCCGGGCAAAAAGCGCGTTAATCTGTTCGGCATCGGCCTGTTTGCGGGTGTCGAAATTCGTCAGACGGTTCAGGTAATCGTCGTAATTATCGGTGCGGTGTTTCGCCGGTACGCCTTTCGCAATCGCGTCGTTCATCGCCGCTTTCACCGCGTTTACGCCGTCGCCTACCAGCGCGTCTACCAGACCGCTTTGATAGCGCACTTCGCCGCCGGTCATGCTCCAGATAAACGGACGGTCGCGGGAGTCATACTCTTCAATGCCCGCCTCCTGCTCGATAACCTGCGGACCGTTGAGGCCAAGACGCGCTTCGCGGGTCACGATCAGGTAGCTGCAGAGCGCCGCGGCGATGGACATCCCGCCGAAGCAGCCCACGGTCCCGGCAACAATCCCGACCACCGGCGTATAGCGGCGCAGGTCAACGATCGCCGCGTGGATATCGGCAATCGCCGCCAGGCCCAGGTTGGCTTCCTGAAGACGCACGCCGCCGGTTTCGAGGCACAGCACCGCCTGAGTCGGAATACCGTTGCGGTTATCTTCCGCCGCCAGCTCCAGCGCCGCCGCCATTTTGGCGCCGGACACTTCGCCCATGCTGCCGCCCTGGAACGCGCCTTCAATCGCGACGACGACCGCAGGCTGGCCGTTAATGGTGCCTTTTGCGACGACCATACCGTCATCGGCCTGCGGAACAATCCCCTGCGGCCCAAGCCACGGAGAGATAATGCCTTCAAAAGGGTCCAGCAGTTCGCGGTAGCTGCCGTCATCCAGCAGAGCCTGCGCGCGCTGGCGCGCTTTTAGTTCGATAAAGCTGCTGTCATTACGCATGGCTTACCCCCTCAAAGACCTGTTCGATGCGAATGCGCGCCACGCCCGGCGTCGCGCCGAAGTCGTGGATGGTCAGCTTCCCGGCGGGCAGGCTGCTGACGGTCTGCAGGCGGTTGAACAGGGCCTCCCAGCGACCACGGCTGTTGTCGACGGAGGTGGTGATATCGATGGTTAAGGTCTGGCCCGGTTCGGCGGCGAACAACACCTCCATATCCCCGGAGCCGACTACCCCTGCCAGCGCCCTGCCGCTTAACGCGCGGCTGGCTGGCACGGTCAATGTAATTTTTTCCATAACATCCTCTTAATGCTTTGAATAAGGCGTTTCGACGCGGTCGAGAAACAGCGTGGCGGCAAGCAGGTCGGCTGCGCCGCCCGGCGAGGCGTTGAGCGTGAGCATCTGACGATCTAAGCTCGCCAATGCCCGCTGGCCCGCGAGCGTTGCACAGCCTCCGGCGTTCAGTACCGCACGGGCACCGCTCTGCATGGCGTCCAGCCCCTCCATTCCGGCGCGCGACAGCACGCAGGTGTCGGTGAGGGAGGTCATGATCGCCATCAGCGCGTCGAGCCTGGCCTGCGTTTCGCTGCTGCCGTTGAGACGGCTCAGGCGAAGCTGCGGCAGCGCGCGCTGCATAACGTGCGGAAACGCCTGCTGCGCTTCTTCTCTGGCGCCCGGCACGCGGTAGCGGTGCGTGGCGCGCAGCCCTTTGCTGAACACTTTCGGCGCCGCATCGTCCGGCAGTTTCGCCAGCTGGGCGGCGGTGTTTGCGACGGCTTGCGCAGCCGCATCCCCGCCCAGCATCGCCACCGCGCTGACCAACAGCCCCAGCGCCCAAATCGCGCCGCGGTGAGTGTTCACGCCGTCGGTAGCGGCCATCATCTGCCGTTCGCCTTCGCGGCCAAGACGGCCAACGGTTTGCCTGAGGGCAATATCCGCCGGACGCTGCCAGCTCTGCTGCGCCAGCGCCTGAAACGTGGAGGTCAGGCTGTGCGCGGAGCGCTCCATGAGCGCAAGGGATAAATCGTGGTGCGCGCCGTTCCCCCGACTGTCCACCAGACCGGGTTTCGGGCTTAAACGTGCTTCGTCAATCAGACACTGCGTGGCGGTTCGCGCCAGCCATTCGGCACCGCCTTCAACCTGAATCTGGGGCAGAAGTTTCATTACCAGCTCCGGAATTTCGCAGGTGGGTTGTACAGACCGCCGGACCACTCAACGAGGTCAGACACGCTGCCGGCTGCCAGCAGAGAGCGGGTAGCGTCGGTACGGCGGATGCCCATATCTTCCGGATAGACCACCTTGCCGCTCTGGCGCAGTTCCGCCACGCGTTTGGCGTCAACGCCCAGGCCGATATCGGTGATCCCCGCGACGGCGGCAACCATGGCCCGACGCTCTTCCAGATCTTTGGCGCGATAGAGGTAAGCAATCCCCTCTTCCGTCAGCACGTGCGTCACGTCATCGCCGTAAATCATCACCGGTGCCAGCGGCATGCCGGAGGCTTTCGCCACGTCAACGGCATCGAGTTTTTCCACGAAGGTCGGCTTCACGCCAGCCTGGAAGGTTTCGACCATCTGCACGACCAGTTTTTTACCGCGCTGCATTGGGTCCGGCTCGGTGATCATGTTCAGCCAGGCCGGGGTCGCATGACGACGACCGTGCGGATCGTGGCCCATGTTTGGCGCACCGCCGAAGCCGGAAAGACGACCGCGGGTCACGGTGGAGGAGTTGGCGTAGCCGTCAACCTGCAGCGTAGAGCCGATGAACATATCCACCGCGTACTGGCCTGCCAGCTGGCAGAAGGCGCGGTTGGAGCGCATGGAACCGTCGGCACCGGTAAAGAAGACATCAGGACGGGCGCGGATGTACTCTTCCATCCCCAGCTCGCCGCCGAAGCAGTGCACGCTTTCCACCCAGCCGCTTTCGATGGCGGGGATCAGCGTTGGATGCGGGTTCAGCGTCCAGTGTTTACAGATTTTGCCCTTCAGGCCGAGCTGTTCGCCGTAGGTAGGCAGCAGCAGCTCAATCGCCGCGGTGTTAAAGCCGATACCGTGGTTCAGAGACTGCACCTGGTGCTCCGCGTAGATGCCCTTGATCGCCATCATCGCCATCAGGATATGCTCCTGCTTGATCAGACGCGGATCTCGGGTGAACAGCGGTTCGATAAAGAACGGCTTATCCGCAACGACCACGTAGTCGATCCAGGAGCCCGGAATATCGACGCGCGGCAGATCGCATTCGTCATCCACCAGCTCGTTCACCTGCGCGATGACGATGCCGTCGTGGAACGCGGCGGCTTCCACCAGCGCCGGGGTATCTTCGGTACTTGCCCCGGTGTAGAGGTTACCTTTGCGGTCCGCTTTAAAACCGGCAATCAGCGCCACGTTGGGCGAGAGGTCGACGTAGAGGCGTGAGTAAAGTTCGATGTAGGTGTGGATCGCACCGATTTCGAGCTGACCGTCTTCCAGCAGCTGCGAAATGCGCAGACTTTGCGTGCCGGAGAAGGAGAAGTCCAGCTTGCGGGCGATGCCTTTTTCGAAGATATCCAGATGCTCGCTGCGGCCCACGCTCGGCATGATCATATGCAGATCGTGAACGATTTGCGGATTCACCTCGGCGAGCGAGCGGGAAAGGAAATCGGCCTGCTTCTGGTTGTTACCTTCCAGAACGACCTTGTCGCCCGGTGCGATCAGTTTTTCCAGCATAGCGACAAGATCGCCGGTTGGCAGTACCTTGCCCTGCACCGGTACGGACGCCAGACGACGCGCTTTTTCGCTGCGTCGAGTGTTCCATTGCCGGGTGGGTGTTTGCCCAGATAACATTATTAACCTCCTGATTCAGCTAATCATTTTGATTTGCTTAACGTTGAGTAAAGTGTGCGCTCTGGTGAGAAAGGCATCAATTAAGCATAGAGCGCAATCATTAGCCTGAGAGTAATAATCAAGGTAAAGATTTGTGATCGGGATCAGTTCATGTTTCGGAAATCCAGGCTAAACGGGGTACAATTCGGAAGGTATCGTAAATAACAGACAATAATTAGCATCGCCGTTATGACCCAAATCATCCCGTCAGACTTTGAGATTGCTGCCGACGACAGCGCAGAATTCGTGCCCATGCGCGGCCTGGCTAACTGCCATCTGCAAACCATGCTGCCGCGCCTGATCCGCCGCAAGCTTCAGTTCACCCCACACTGGCAGCGCCTGGATTTGCCGGACGGTGACTTTTTGGATCTCGCCTGGAGCGAAGCGCCGGAGCTGGCCAGGCATAAGCCCCGGCTGGTGGTGTTTCACGGTCTGGAAGGCAGCCTGCACAGCCCTTACGCGCATGGCCTCATCAAGGCGGCAAAGGCGCGCGGCTGGCTTGGCGTGGTGATGCATTTTCGCGGCTGCAGCGGCGAGCCGAATCGCCAGAAACGCATTTATCATTCGGGTGAAACCGAAGATGGCACCTGGTTCTTACACTGGCTGAGAGAGAACTATGGAACGGTGCCGACGGCGGCGGTGGGCTATTCGCTGGGCGGCAATATGCTGGCCTGCCTGCTGGCGAAAGAGGGTGAAACGGTGCCGCTGGATGCCGCCGTTATCGTCTCTGCGCCTTTCATGCTGGAGCAGTGCAGCTACCATATGGAAAAAGGCTTTTCACGGGTTTATCAGCGCTACCTGCTCAACCTGCTGAAGGCCAACGCGGCGCGCAAGCTCAAGGCCTACCCGGACACCTTACCCGTTAGCCTTCGCCAGCTGAAAAAGGTGCGCCGCATTCGTGAATTCGACGATCTGATCACCGCTAAAATTCACGGATTTGCCGATGCGATTGACTATTATCGCCAGTGCAGCGCAATGCCGCTGCTCAGCAAAATCACCCAGCCGACGCTGATCATTCATGCCAAAGACGATCCGTTTATGGACCACCACTCCATTCCGGCCCAGGAATTTTTGCCTGAAAACGTTCACTATCAGCTGACCGAGCATGGCGGCCACGTGGGATTTGTCGGCGGTACGCTGCGACGCCCGAAAATGTGGCTGGAAACCCGCATTCCTGACTGGCTCACCTCATTTCTGGACGGTAAAAAATGATTATTCCCTGGCAGGATCTGCCTCCCGAAACGCTCGATAATCTGATTGAAAGCTTTGTATTACGAGAGGGCACCGATTATGGTGAACATGAACGTTCTCTTGAACAAAAGGTCAGCGATGTAAAACGCCAGCTTAAAAGCGGCGACGTGGTGCTGGTATGGTCTGAACTGCATGAGACGGTCAATATCATGCCCCGCAACGCGTTTCACGGCTGATCTGTAAACCTTTCCAGTCAGGGAGTTGCTATGTCTGCCAGACATCCGGTTATTGCCGTCACGGGTTCGAGCGGGGCGGGAACCACCACCACCAGCCTTGCCTTTCGCAAAATTTTCGCACAGCTGAACTTACAGGCGGCAGAGGTTGAGGGCGACAGCTTTCACCGCTACACGCGCCCTGAAATGGACATGGCCATCCGTAAAGCGCGGGATCTCGGTAAACACATCAGCTACTTTGGCCCCGATGCCAATGATTTCGGCCTGCTAGAGCAGACCTTCAGAGAATACGGTCAGACCGGCAAAGGACAATCCCGCAAATACCTGCACACCTACGACGAAGCGGTTCCCTGGAACCAGGTGCCGGGGACGTTTACCCCGTGGCAGCCGCTGCCGGAACCCACCGACGTGCTGTTTTACGAAGGGCTGCACGGCGGCGTGGTGACCACCCAGCACGACGTGGCGCGCCACGTGGATCTGCTGGTGGGCGTGGTGCCGATCGTTAACCTGGAATGGATCCAGAAGCTGACGCGCGACATCAGCGAGCGCGGCCATTCGCGCGAGGCGGTGATGGATTCGGTGGTGCGATCTATGGAAGATTACATCAACTTCCTGACGCCACAGTTCTCGCGTACCCATATCAACTTCCAGCGCGTGCCGACGGTGGACACCTCCAACCCGTTTGCGGCGAAAACCATCCCGTCTCTGGATGAGAGTTTTGTGGTGATCCACTTCCGCAATCTGGAAGGCATCGATTATCCCTGGCTGCTGGCGATGCTGCAGGGCTCGTTCATTTCCCACATGAATACGCTGGTGGTGCCGGGCGGAAAAATGGGGCTGGCGATGGAGTTAATTATGACGCCGCTGGTCCAGCGACTGATGGAAGGGAAGCAGATCGCGTGAGTTGTTTTGCCCGGTGGCGCTGCGCTTACCGGGCCTACGGTCGTGCTTTTGTAGGGCGGGTCAGCGAAGCGCCACCCGCCAAAAGATTAAGCCTCGATCACTTCATACGAATGGGTGATTTTTACCGCTTTCTCCAGCATTAACGCCACAGAGCAGTATTTTTCCGCAGAAAGGTCTACGGCGCGTGATACCGCGGCATCTTTCAGCTCTTTACCGGTCACGATAAAGTGCAGATTAATATGCGTGAACAGGCGTGGCGCCTCTTCGCGACGTTCTGACGTGAGCTTCACTTCGCAGTCGGTCACATCGTGACGGCCTTTTTGCAGAATCGACACCACGTCAATCGCGCTGCATCCACCCGCCGCCATCAGCACCATCTCCATCGGGCTTGGGGCCTTGTCGCCGGAGTTACCGTCCATCAAAATCTGGTGCCCGGAAGCGGATTCGCCCAGGAACGTTAAACCTTCAACCCATTTCACACGCGCTTGCATATTCATTAACTCCAACGTTGCATTTTTGGTGACAGATTACGCGCGCGTTACATTTCTCGCAACGGAAGGCGACCTGCATCATGCTGAAGCGAGACACCAGGAGACACGCGGCAAAAGCTATGCTAAAACACTCTGGATGCTACAGTAATACATTGACGTTACACATGTATGCAGAGGACATCAAACTTTACTGGCTGCGAAAATTACGACAGCCGACTTCCCAGGGTATGGGTAAGAATTCGATTGCAACCCCAGAGTCCGGATGCATCTTATGACTCTGGTGACAGCTTATAACAGAGGATAACAGCGCATGGTGCTTGGCAAACCGCAAACAGACCCGACTCTCGAATGGTTCTTGTCTCATTGCCACATTCATAAGTACCCATCGAAAAGCACTCTGATTCACCAGGGTGAAAAAGCCGAGACGTTGTATTACATCGTTAAAGGCTCGGTGGCAGTGCTGATCAAAGATGAAGAAGGGAAAGAGATGATCCTTTCTTATCTGAACCAGGGCGATTTCATCGGCGAACTGGGCCTGTTTGAAGAAGGCCAGGAACGTAGCGCCTGGGTTCGTGCAAAGACAGCATGTGAAGTGGCTGAAATTTCTTACAAGAAGTTCCGTCAGCTGATTCAGGTTAATCCTGACATCCTGATGCGTCTCTCTTCCCAGATGGCGCGTCGCCTGCAGGTCACCTCTGAAAAAGTCGGTAACCTGGCGTTCCTGGACGTGACCGGTCGTATCGCACAGACCCTGCTGAACCTGGCGAAACAGCCAGACGCAATGACCCACCCGGACGGCATGCAAATTAAAATTACCCGTCAGGAAATCGGTCAGATCGTCGGTTGCTCCCGTGAAACAGTAGGCCGTATTCTGAAAATGCTGGAAGATCAAAACCTGATCTCCGCGCACGGTAAAACCATCGTGGTTTACGGAACCCGTTAATTCGGTCAAACGGCGTGCCATCTCAGGGTGGCGCGCCGTTTTTGTCTCTATTCCCCATGTGGCGCAGGCTGATTTATCACCCGGAAGTTAACTACGCACTGCGACAAACGTTGGTGTTGTGCCTTCCCGTGGCCGTGGGCCTGATCCTCGGACATCTTCAGCAAGGCCTGCTGTTTTCCCTCGTGCCCGCCTGCTGCAACATCGCCGGTCTGGACACGCCGCATAAACGCTTTTTCAAGCGCCTGATTATCGGCGGCTGCCTGTTTGCCGGCTGTAGCCTTGCCGTACAGCTCCTGCTCGCCCGTGATATTCCGCTCCCGCTGATCCTGACCGTGCTGGCGATGACGCTCGGCGTAACGGCGGAGATCAGTTCGCTTCACGCGCGCCTGCTGCCCGCCTCGCTGATTGCCGCCATATTCACCCTGAGCCTCGCGGGGAATATGCCGATATGGGAACCGCTGCTCATTTACGCCCTCGGCACGCTGTGGTACGGGCTGTTTAACTGGTTCTGGTTCTGGCTGTGGCGGGAGCAGCCGCTGCGTGAATCCCTGAGCCTGCTCTACGTGCAGCTGGCGGATTACTGTGAAGCCAAATATACCCTGCTGACCCAGCACACCGATCCGGAGAAATCCCTTCCGCCGCTGCTGGCGCGCCAGCAAAAGGTGGTCGACCTGATCAGCCAGTGCTATCAGCAGCTGCACATGCTCGCCGCCAATAAAAACCACGAGTACAAGCGGCTGCTGCGCACCTTCCAGGTGGGGCTGGATCTGCAGGAGCATATCTCCGTGAGCCTGCACCATCCGCAGGAGGTGCAAAAGCTGGTCGAGCGCAGCCACGCCGAAGCGGTGATCCGCTGGAATGCCCAGACCGTATCGGCACGCCTGCGGGTGCTGGCCGACGATATTCTCTATCACCGCTACCCGACGCGCTTTAACATGGACAAACCGCTCGGCGCGCTGGAAAAAATTGCGCGTCAGCACCCGGATAACCCGGTCGGCCAGTTTGCCGCCTGGCACTTCAGCCGCATCGCCCGCGTGTTGCGTACCCAGCGCCCGCTTTATCCTCGCGACCTGATGGCGGATAAACAGAAGCGTCTGCCGCTGCTGCCCGCCCTCAAAAGCTACCTGTCGCTGAAATCCGCCGCCCTGCGCAACGCCGCGCGGATAAGCGTCATGCTCAGCATCGCCAGCCTGATGGGCATGGCGCTGCATCTGCCGAAACCCTATTGGATCTTAATGACCGTGCTGTTCGTGACGCAGAACGGCTATGGCGCCACGCGCGTGCGTATTTTCCACCGGGCTGGCGGCACGATGGCCGGGCTGATTATTGCGGGGGCGACGCTGCATTTCCACGTGCCGGAAGGGTATACGCTGGTCGGGATGCTGGCGATTACGATGGTGAGCTATCTCATCATCCGCAAAAACTACGGCTGGGCGACGGTGGGCTTTACGGTTACGGCGGTGTACACCCTGCAGCTGCTCACGCTCAACGGCGATCAATTCATTATTGCCCGCCTGGTCGATACCCTGATTGGCTGCCTGATTGCCTTCGGCGGCATGGTCTGGCTGTGGCCGCAGTGGCAGAGCGGATTGCTCCGGCAGAACGCCCACGACGCGCTGGAGGCCGATCAGCAGGCCATCCGCCTGATCCTGAGCGACGATCCGCAGCCCTCCCCGCTGGCCTACCAGCGCATGAGGGTCAACCAGGCGCACAACGCCCTGTTCAACTCGCTCAACCAGGCGATGCAGGAGCCGGGCTTTAACTCGCACTATCTGGCGGACATGAAGCTGTGGGTCACGCACAGCCAGTTTATCGTCGAGCACATTAACGCCATGACCACGCTGGCGCGCGAGCACACCATGCTCACGCCGGATCTGGCGCAGCGCTATTTGCAGTCGTGTGAAATTGCGTTGCAGAGATGTCAGCAGCGTCTGGAGTATGACGCGCCGGGCGAGTCGGGAGATTCGAATATTCTCGAAGCGCCTGAAACGCTGACCCACGGTCCGATGAGCACCCTGGAGCAGCATTTGCAGCGCGTTCTGGGACATTTGAACACCATGCACACCATTTCATCGGTGGCATGGCGTCAGCGTCCGCATCACGGGATTTGGTTAACGCGTCGGTTAAAGCGAACCGAGTATTAACCCTTAACGATCTTCGCGACCGCCGCGGCAAAACGGCTTAACCCGTCTTCAATATCCTTCTCTTCCACCACCAGCGACGGCGCAAAGCGCATCACGTCCGGTCCGGCGTTGAGCACCATCACCCCTTCGTGCGCGGCGGCGTGCAGGAAATCGCGCGCGCGTCCTTTGTACTGCGGCTTCAGCTCGGCGCCAATCAATAGCCCCATGCCGCGGATCTCGCTGAACACGTCGTACTGCTCATCAATCTGCTGCAGGTGCTGCACAAACAGCTCCCGCTTCGCGTTGACGCCGTTCAACACCTCCGGCGTGTTGATGATATCAAACGCCGCGCCCGCCACGGCGCTCGCCAGCGGGTTACCGCCGTAGGTGGAGCCGTGAGAACCGACGTGGAACGCGGAGGCGATCTCCTGCGTCGTCAGTACCGCACTCACCGGGAAACCGCCGCCGAGGGCTTTTGCGCTGGTCAAAATGTCCGGCGTCACGCCGTAGTGCATATAGGCGAACAGATCCCCGGTGCGCCCCATCCCGCACTGCACTTCATCAAACACCAGCAGCGCCTGATGCTCGTCGCACAGTTCGCGCAGCCCTTTCAGGAACTCCGGCGTCGCCGCCGTCACGCCGCCTTCGCCCTGAATCGGCTCAACGACGACCGCGCAGGTATGGTCATCCATTACCGCTTTTACCGCGTGCAGATCGTTAAAGGGCACGTGAACGATGTCGGCTGGCTTCGGACCAAATCCGTCTGAGTATTTCGGCTGACCACCAACGGAAACGGTAAAGAACGAGCGTCCGTGGAAAGCGTTATGGAAGGCGATGATTTTGGTTTTGTACGGGCTGTGGCGCGTGGTTGCGTAGTAGCGCGCCAGCTTAAAGGCGGTTTCGTTGGCTTCAGTGCCGGAGTTCATGAACAGCACGCGCTCGGCGAAGGTGGCATCGATGATCTTACGCCCCAGGCGCAGCGCCGGTTCGTTGGTGAACACGTTGCTGGTGTGCCACAGGGTTTCGCCCTGGGTTTTCAGCGCCTCCACCAGCGCAGGATGGCAATGACCCAGCGCCGTCACCGCAATGCCGCCCGCGAAATCTACGTACTCTTTGCCTTCCTGATCCCAGACGCGGCTGCCTTTCCCTTTTACAGGGATAAACTCGGCCGGTGCATAAATCGGCAGAATGACTTCATCGAATGTCGCGCGGGTAATTGCTGGTTGTTCAGTTGCCATGTCATGACCATCCATTTTTATGTCACAGTGGTTGTGAAAATATAATCACAAAATATGCATAAAAAATCAGAGCAAGGCAATAGATATTCAGCGATTAAGGAAATTCGCCAGCAGCTGGTGGCCCTGTTCGCTGAGGATGCTTTCCGGGTGGAACTGCACGCCTTCGAGATCCCACTCGCGGTGGCGAATCCCCATGATCTCCTGCGACTCGCTCCAGGCGGTCACGTCAAAGCACGCGGGTAAGGTTGGCGGGTCGATTACCAGAGAATGGTAGCGCGTTACGGTTAGGGGATTATTCAACCCGGTGAATACGCCCGTGCTGGCGTGCGTGACGGGTGACGTTTTGCCATGCATCACCTTCGCTGCGCGCACGATGGTCGCGCCAAACGCCTGAGCAATGGCCTGATGGCCGAGGCAGACGCCCAGAATCGGCAGCTTGCCTGCATAACGGCGTATCGCATCAAGCGAAATGCCGGATTCCGACGGCGTGCAGGGGCCCGGTGAGATAACAATTTTCTGCGGAGCCAACTTCTCGATATCTGCCAGGGTTATCTCGTCGTTACGGCGAACGACCACCTCGGCACCCAGCTCGCAGAAATACTGGTAAAGGTTCCAGGTGAAGGAATCGTAGTTATCAATCAGCAGAATCATGGCGGCTCCAGAAAAAAATGCCGCCCTATTTTACTCAGATTCCCGCGCTTCGCTCACTACTTTGGCAAAGATGGCGTTCAGGGCCGTTAAATCCCCCATCGCACCACTCTGGTTGGCCGCTACCCACTGCGCGGGATCGATATCACGCCAGTCCAGCGCGTAGCCCGCGTGGAGTGCCAGCTGCTCAAAGAAGATCCTCTGGGAAATGCCGTTACCGCGCATAAAAGGGTGCAGCATATTGATTTCACAGTAGTAATGGCTAACCCGGTCTGTAAATTCCTCTTTGCTAAGGCCGACCAGATAGTTGTCGTATTCCAGCGCGTCCATCAGGTCGTTCCCCATCTTCTCGATGTACTCGAAATGACAAAAAGGAATGTCGCCCTTAGCGATATCGGCGGTGCGGAACTCGCCAGCCTGCTTCATCTCTCTGCGGTACAGGTGGCGGTGAATGAGGCACAGGTGGGGCAAGCCGGGTGCAGAAGGCCCCAGCGCCAGCGACTCAATTTGAGGATCTGAAGGACCATTGCCTTTTTCGAGCTGGCAGCTGGCCTGAAAATTGACGTTACGCTGCTGTTCCCAGAGACGGGATTTTTGCTTGTCGGTGAGTTTTTTCACTTAACGCCTCCCTGATTGAGTCCGTTTGCCACAAGTATAAGCAGCAAAACGCGCTTTCGCAGGGAGGGAGACAAAACGCGGGCAGGAGAAGCCCGCGTTCAGAAGAGTTACGGCAGAACTTTTGCGGAGAGGATAACCACCGGTTTTGACGGCACATTCTGGTACGGACCGACGTCGTGGGTCGGCACCTGAGAAATCTTGTCGGCCACGTCCATACCTTTCACAATCTTACCGAAAACGGCATAGCCAAAGTCGCGCTGGCCGTGGTCGAGGAAGGCGTTATCCGCCACGTTCAGGAAGAACTGGCTGGTCGCGCTGTCTTTATCCGCTGTACGCGCCATGGAGATGGTGCCGCGCTTGTTCAGCAGGCCGTTGTCCGCTTCGTTTTTGATTGGCGGGTTAGGCTGCTTCTGCTGCATCTGCTCGTTGAAGCCGCCGCCCTGCACCATGAAGCCAGGGATTACGCGGTGGAAGGTGGTGTTGTTATAGAAACCACTGTTCACGTAGTCGAGGAAGTTTTTAACAGAAACAGGGGCTTTCTGGCTGTTCAGTTCCAGCTCAATATTCCCGGCAGAGGTCGTTAGCAGGACGTGAGGGTCACCCTTGGCTGCCAGCGCAGCAGGGGAAACGGCAGAAAGAGCAAACACAGCTGCGACAGCCGCCAGTGTTGATTTGAGCATGAGAATTCCTTAACAAAGCGCAGTATAAAAAGCGAATGGCTTGATTCTAAAGAGCAGTATGAACGTAGACCAGCCTTTTACCTAATTTTACGAAATTGAAACAGTTGTAACCGCGCAAACGATTGGTTATAACGCCTTTTAGTGTGATCAGGATCACACTAAACCTTGCAATTAAGATCGAAAGTTTCCTAAAAGATTTAATTAGATCACTTTCCCGTCTAAAATCTGCCCGCTCAAACGCGATTAATGCGTTTTACTTTACTTTGAACAGGCCAGACATGACTAACAGCAATCGCATCAAGCTCACATGGATCAGCTTCTTCTCCTACGCCCTGACCGGCGCGTTGGTGATCGTCACCGGGATGGTGATGGGAAATATCGCAGACTACTTCCAGCTGCCCGTTTCCAGCATGAGTAACACCTTCACCTTCCTCAACGCGGGGATCCTGATCTCTATCTTCCTGAATGCCTGGCTGATGGAAATTGTCCCGCTGAAAACCCAGCTGCGCTTTGGCTTTGTGCTGATGGTCGCCGCCGTGGCGGGCCTGATGCTGAGCCACAGCATCGCCCTGTTCTCCGCCGCCATGTTCGTGCTCGGTCTGGTCAGCGGGATCACCATGTCGATCGGTACGTTCCTGATTACGCACATGTATGAAGGCCGCCAGCGCGGCGCGCGCCTGCTGTTTACCGACTCCTTCTTCAGCATGGCCGGGATGATTTTCCCGATGGTCGCCGCCGTTCTGCTGGCGCGCAGCATCGAGTGGTACTGGGTGTATGCCTGCATCGGTCTGGTCTACGTGGCGATCTTTATTCTGACCTTCGGCTGCGACTTCCCGGTGCTGGGCAAGAAAGCGCAAACCACGTCTGAACCTGTCGCAAAAGAGAAATGGGGCATCGGCGTGCTGTTCCTCTCCGTCGCCGCGCTGTGCTACATCCTCGGCCAGCTGGGCTTTATCTCCTGGGTACCGGAATACGCAAAAGGGCTGGGCATGAGCCTGAACGACGCGGGCAAACTGGTGAGCGATTTCTGGATGTCTTACATGTTCGGCATGTGGGCGTTTAGCTTCATCCTGCGCTTCTTCGACCTGCAGCGCATTCTCACCGTGCTGGCAGGCCTGGCAACCGTGCTGATGTATCTGTTCATCAACGGTTCCCCGGAGCATATGCCGTGGTTCATTCTGACCCTGGGCTTCTTCTCCAGCGCGATTTATACCTCAATCATCACCCTGGGCTCCCTGCAGACCAAAGTGGCCTCGCCGAAGCTGGTTAACTTCGTTCTGACCTGCGGCACCATTGGCACCATGCTGACCTTCGTGGTGACTGGCCCAATCGTCGCCCACAGCGGCCCGCTGGCGGCGCTGCACACCGCCAACGGTCTGTACGCCGTGGTGTTCATCATGTGCTTCATTCTGGGCTTCGTGACCCGCCACCGCCAGCACAACGCGGCAGCAGCGTCCCACTAAACCCTACGCCCCTTTGCGCTCTGCAGAGGGGCTGTTTCTGGCAAAGCTCACCTCTTCTCCTCCGACGTCCGTCTGGATCCACGTCTGCGCCAGCTGCGTCGTGGCAATCACGCGTCCCTGACGAATCGACCAGCGCACCGGCACCTGGCAGCGCACGGCTTCAAATCCGCTCTCCGCAGGCAGAATAATCAGGTTCGCCGGGTTGCCCTCCTCAATGCCGTAATCGCTCAGGCCAAAGGTTCGGGCGCTGTTATGGGTTATCAGGTTCAGGCCGCTGTCGATTTGCGGATAGCCCATCATCTGACAGACGTGCAGCCCCATGTGCAGCACCTGCAGCATGTTGCCGGTGCCGAGCGGATACCACGGGTCAAAAACGTCATCGTGGCCAAAGCAGACGTTAATGCCCGCCTCCTGCAGCTCTTTCACGCGCGTGATGCCGCGACGCTTCGGATAGTCGTCAAAGCGCCCCTGCAGATGGATGTTCACCAGCGGGTTAGCGACAAAGTTGATGCCCGACATCTTCAGCAGGCGGAACAGGCGCGAGGTGTACGCGCCGTTGTAGGAGTGCATGGCGGTGGTGTGGCTGGCGGTCACGCGCGGGCCGATGCCGGCCTCGTACGCCAGCGTGGCGACGGTTTCGACAAACCGGGACTGTTCGTCGTCAATTTCATCGCAGTGGATATCCAGCGGTCGGTCGTACTTCTTCGCCAGATCAAAAGCGATATGCAGCGACTGCACGCCGTACTCGCGGGTGAACTCGAAGTGCGGGATCGCCCCCACCACGTCGGCCCCCAGCCTTAACGCCTCTTCCAGCAGCGCCGCGCCGTTCGGGTAAGAGAGAATGCCCTCCTGCGGGAACGCGACGATCTGCAGCGTCACCCACGGGGCGACCTCCTGCTTCACCTCCAGCATCGCCTTAAGGGCGGTGAGCGTCGGATCAGAGACATCCACATGAGTACGCACAAACTGGATGCCGTTGGCGATTTGCCACTTCAGCGTTTTCCAGGCGCGGGCCTTTACGTCCTCATGGCTGAGCAGCGCCTTGCGCTCGGCCCAGCGCTCGATGCCTTCAAACAGCGTGCCGGACTGGTTCCAGCTCGGCTCACCCGCCGTCTGCGTGGTATCCAGGTGGATATGCGGCTCGATGAACGGTGGGATCGCCAGCCCGCCGCGCGCGTTGAGGATTTCGTAACTTTCGGCATGGGTATCGTCCATCGGCGTAATGCCGCCAAAACGACCGTTCTCAATGGCAATTTGCCACAGCCCTTCCCGACCCGGTAAGCGAACATTCTGGACAAGCCAAAGCGGTGTTGTAGACATACCTTTCTCCCGAAAAACGCGTCTGAAATTTAGGAGTACGCATTTTTAAAAATGCGCCCTATTTTGTACACAAAATCAGCGAATGCGAAAAGCCAGCAAATTCCATTACTTATAAAAATCCTGACAAATCAGGCATATACCACTTAGGGGGTAGGTTAAGGCGTATTTGATTTGCATCAATAAGTGCCCCTGCTGAATCGTTAAGGTAGGCAGTAATAGAAAAGAAATCGAGGCAAAAATGAGCAAAGTCAGACTCGCTATCATCGGTAACGGCATGGTCGGCCACCGCTTTATTGAGGATCTTCTCGATAAAGCCGACGCCGACCGTTTCGACATTACCGTGTTCTGCGAAGAACCCCGCAAGGCGTACGACCGTGTGCACTTGTCTTCCTACTTCTCCCATCATACCGCCGAAGAGCTTTCTCTGGTGCGTGAAGGTTTCTACGAGAAGCACGGCGTAAAAGTGCTGGTGGGCGAACGCGCTATCACCATCAACCGTCAGGAAAAAGTGATCCACTCCAGCGCCGGACGTACGGTTTTTTACGACAAGCTGATCATGGCGACTGGCTCATACCCGTGGATCCCGCCGATCAAAGGCTCGGAAACGCAGGATTGCTTCGTTTATCGTACCATTGAAGACCTGAAAGCCATCGAAAATTGCGCCCGTCGAAGCAAATGCGGTGCGGTCGTCGGCGGCGGCCTGCTGGGTCTGGAAGCGGCAGGCGCGCTGAAAAACCTCGGCGTTGAAACCCACGTCATCGAATTTGCCCCGATGCTAATGGCCGAACAGCTGGACCACATGGGCGGTGACCAGCTGCGCCGTAAAATCGAAAGCATGGGCGTGAAGGTTCACACCAGCAAGAATACAAAAGAGATCGTTCAGGAAGGTACCGAAGCGCGTAAAACCATGCGCTTTGCCGACGGCAGCGAGCTGGAAGTGGACTTCATCGTCTTCTCCACCGGTATTCGCCCGCGCGACAAAATGGCCACCCAGTGCGGTCTGGCCGTGGCGCAGCGCGGCGGGATCATGATTAACGATTCCTGCCAGACCTCCGACCCGGATATCTACGCTATCGGCGAGTGCGCCAGCTGGAACAACCGCGTCTACGGCCTGGTGGCGCCGGGCTACAAAATGGCGCAGGTTGCCGTTGACCACATTCTCGGCACCGAAAACGCCTTCACCGGCGCAGACATGAGCGCCAAGCTGAAGCTGCTGGGCGTGGACGTGGGCGGCATCGGCGATGCGCACGGTCGTACCCCGAACTCACGCAGCTACGTCTACCTCGACGAAAGCAAAGAAGTCTATAAACGCCTGATCGTCAGCCAGGACAACAAAACCCTGCTCGGTGCGGTACTGGTGGGTGACACCAGCGACTTCGGCAACCTGCTCCAGCTGGTGCTGAACGCCATCGAGCTGCCGGAAAATCCGGACGCGCTGATCCTCCCGGCCCACGCCTCCAGCGGCAAGCCGTCTATCGGCGTGGACAAACTGCCGGACAGCGCGCAGATTTGCTCCTGCTTCGACGTCACCAAAGGCATGCTGATCTCGGCCATCAACAAAGGCTGCCATACCGTGGCGGCGCTGAAAGCGGAAACCAAAGCCGGTACCGGCTGCGGCGGCTGTATTCCGCTGGTCACGCAGGTGCTGAACGCCGAGCTGGCGAAACAGGGCATCGAAGTGAACAACAACCTGTGCGAGCACTTCTCCTACTCTCGCCAGGAGCTGTACCACCTGATCCGCGTGGAGGGCATTAAGTCCTTCGACGAACTGCTGGCGAAGCACGGCCAGGGCTACGGCTGCGAAGTGTGTAAACCGACCGTCGGCTCCCTGCTGGCCTCCTGCTGGAACGAGTACGTGCTCAAGCCGGAACACACGCCGCTGCAGGACACCAACGACAACTTCCTGGCCAACATCCAGAAAGACGGTACCTACTCCGTCATTCCACGCTCAGCCGGTGGCGAAATCACGCCGGAAGGGCTGGTCGCCGTGGGCCGTATTGCCCGTGAATTCAACCTGTACACCAAAATCACCGGCTCCCAGCGTATCGGCCTGTTTGGTGCGCAGAAGGACGACCTGCCGGAAATCTGGCGTCAGCTGATTGAAGCGGGCTTTGAAACCGGTCACGCCTATGCCAAAGCGCTGCGCATGGCAAAAACCTGCGTGGGCAGCACCTGGTGCCGCTACGGCGTGGGCGACAGCGTGGGCTTCGGCGTGGAGCTGGAGAACCGCTACAAAGGTATTCGTACCCCGCACAAAATGAAGTTCGGCGTCTCCGGCTGTACCCGTGAATGTGCAGAGGCGCAGGGTAAAGACGTGGGGATCATCGCCACCGAGAAAGGCTGGAACCTGTACGTGTGCGGCAACGGCGGGATGAAGCCACGCCACGCGGACCTGCTGGCCGCGGACCTCGATCGCGACACGCTGATTCAGTATCTCGACCGCTTTATGATGTTCTACATCCGTACCGCCGATAAGCTGACCCGTACCGCCTCGTGGCTGGATAATCTGGAAGGCGGCATCGACTACCTGAAGTCGGTCATCATTGACGACAAGCTGGGCCTGAACGAACAGCTGGAAGCCGAGATGGCTCGCCTGCGCGACGCGGTGATTTGCGAATGGACCGAAACGGTGAACACCCCGGCGGCGCAGACGCGCTTCAAACACTTTATCAACAGCACCCAGCGCGACCCTAACGTGCAGGTCGTGGCAGAGCGCGAACAGCATCGTCCGGCGACGCCGTATGAACGTATTCCGGTGACTCTGGTGGAGGAAAACGCATGAGCCAGTGGGTAAACATCTGCAACATTAACGATATTCTGCCTGCCACCGGCGTCTGTGCGCTGCTGGGTAACGAGCAGGTCGCGATTTTCCGCCCTCGTCATGACGAACAGGTTTTTGCCATCAGCAATATCGACCCGTTCTTCGACGCCAGCGTGCTCTCTCGCGGGCTGATTGCGGAGCACCAGGGCGAGCTGTGGGTTGCCAGCCCGCTCAAAAAGCAGCGTTTCCGCCTGACCGACGGGCACTGCATGGAAGATGAAAGCCACTCCGTGAAGCACTACGACGCCCGCGTGAAGGACGGCAAGGTGCAGCTGAAGGCGTAACCCCCAGCCTTTTCAATAGGAAAGGCTTATGACCCCTTATGGGTAACGGCAGGAAAAACCGTATGTTCTGTACGAATCCTGCTGTTATCCTGACGTCAACTCTTACCCCTCCATGAATGCTGCGAGGTAACGTCGTGGATCACCTGCCGATTTTTTGTCAATTACGCAACCGCGACTGCCTGCTCGTGGGCGGCGGCGACGTGGCTGAGCGCAAAGCGCGCCTGCTGCTGGAAGCGGGCGCTCGACTGACCGTCAACGCCCTCGACTTCGCCCCGCAGTTTAACGTCTGGGCCCAGGAAGGGATGCTCACGCTGGAACAGGGGGAATTTAATGAATCCCTGCTGGATACCTGCTGGCTGACCATCGCCGCGACGGATAACGATGAAGTGAACCAGCGCGTCAGCGACGCCTGCGAAGCGCGCCGCATCTTCTGCAACGTGGTGGATGCGCCGAAAGAGGCCAGCTTTATCATGCCGTCGATCATCGACCGCTCGCCGCTGATGATCGCGGTGTCGTCCGGTGGGCGCTCGCCGGTTCTGGCCCGCCTGCTGCGGGAAAAGCTGGAGGCCGTGCTGCCCCAGCACCTTGGTCAGATTGCGCAGTACGCCGGGCAGCTTCGTTCCCGCGTGAAGCAAACCTTCTCGACCGTCGGTGAACGTCGCCGCTTCTGGGAAAAATTCTTTGTTAACGACCGGCTGGCGCAGTCGCTGGCGAATCAGGATGCGAAAGCCGTTGAAGAGACGACCGAGCAGCTGTTCATCGAACCGCTGGATCACCGCGGTGAAGTGGTGCTGGTCGGGGCTGGTCCCGGCGACGCGGGCTTGCTGACCCTAAAAGGGCTACAGCAGATCCAGCAGGCCGATATCGTGGTGTACGATCGCCTGGTCTCCGATGACATCATGAACCTGGTGCGCCGCGACGCCGACCGCGTATTCGTCGGCAAGCGAGCGGGCTACCACTGCGTGCCGCAGGAGGAGATTAACCAGATCCTGCTGCGCGAGGCGCAGAAAGGTAAGCGCGTGGTGCGCCTTAAGGGTGGCGATCCGTTTATCTTTGGCCGCGGCGGCGAGGAGCTGGAAACGCTGTGCAACGCGGGCATTCCGTTCTCCGTGGTGCCGGGCATTACGGCGGCGTCCGGGTGTTCAGCCTACTCCGGTATTCCGCTGACCCACCGTGATTACGCTCAGAGCGTGCGCCTGGTGACGGGCCATCTGAAAACCGGCAGCGAGCTGGACTGGCACAACCTGGCCGCTGAAAAGCAGACGCTGGTGTTCTACATGGGGCTGAACCAGGCCGCGACAATCCAGGCAAAACTGCTGGAACACGGTATGGAGGCAAATATGCCGGTCGCGCTGGTGGAAAACGGTACCGCCATTACGCAGCGCGTGGTGGATGGCGTGCTGACGCAGCTCGGCGAACTGGCGCAGCAGGTAGAAAGTCCGGCGCTGATTATTGTTGGCCGCGTGGTTGAGCTACGCGAGAAACTGAACTGGTTCTCCAACCACTGACGCATATTCTCCAAATTTCGAGTAGTCCTTAACCGGACTACTCCCCTCTTACCGCTGTCGATAACATACCGCCCTGAAATGGAACTTTTCCATTTATTCCCTTGAGTTACATCCAATTTTCGTTTTAAGACAAGGAATGCGTATGTTCAAACTGGCAAAAGCCGCCGTTCTGGTTGGCCTGTTATCGACCCTGACCGCCTGCACCGGTCACGTGCAAAACACGAAAAATAACTGCAGCTACGATTACCTGCTGCACCCGGCGATCTCCATTTCGAAGATCATCGGTGGCTGCGGCCCGGCGGCACAGCAGTAAGCGTTTTTCAGGCGTAAAAAAACCGGGAATTTCCCGGTTTTTTTGTTTGGGTGGTGCGGCCTGATGCCCTCACCCTGGCCCTCTCCCACGGGGAGAGGGAATAAACCCTAAAAACAGTAACGTGGTTACCGTTTTGCTTTTACCTAAGGTTTCGCGACAAACCCAATCGCTTCGTACACCGCTTTCAGAGTCTCGGACGCGCGCGCGCTGGCTTTTTCCGCGCCGTCTTTCATCACCTTCTGCAGGAAAGCTTCGTCGTTACGGTAGCGGTTATAGCGCTCCTGCAGCTCGGTCAGCATGCCGGAAACGGCGTCTGCCACTTCACCTTTCAGGTGGCCGTACATCTTGCCTTCGAAGTGTTTTTCCAGCTCAGGAATGCTCTGGCCCGTTACGCCGGAGAGGATATCCAGCAGGTTAGACACGCCCGCTTTGTTCTGCACGTCGTAGCGCACGACTGGCGGCTCGTCGGAGTCGGTCACAGCACGCTTGAGCTTTTTAACCACCGATTTCGGATCTTCCAGCAGGCCGATAACGTTGTTGCGGTTATCGTCAGACTTGGACATCTTCTTGGTCGGCTCCAGCAGCGACATCACGCGCGCGCCGGATTTCGGAATGAACGGCTCTGGCACCTTGAACACGTCGCCATAGATCGCATTGAAGCGCTGGGCGATATCGCGGCTCAGCTCCAGGTGCTGCTTCTGGTCTTCTCCCACCGGTACCTGGTTGGTTTGGTACAGCAGGATGTCAGCCGCCATCAGTACCGGATAGTCGAACAGACCGGCGTTGATGTTCTCAGAGTAGCGCGCGGATTTATCCTTGAACTGGGTCATGCGGCTTAGCTCGCCGAAATAGGTATAGCAGTTCAGCGCCCAGCCCAGCTGCGCGTGCTCCGGCACGTGAGACTGAACGAAGATGGTGCTCTTTTCCGGGTCGATGCCGCAGGCCAGATACAGCGCCAGCGTATCAAGGGTGGCTTTGCGCAGCTTCTCAGGATCCTGACGTGCGGTAATAGCGTGCAGATCCACGATGCAGTAAATGCAATGGTAGTCATCCTGCATGCTAACCCACTGACGTAACGCACCCATGTAGTTACCAATGGTCAATTCACCTGAGGGCTGTGCGCCACTAAAAACGATGGGCTTAGTCATTTTTCAATTCCTGATGTTCACTGTGCGAAAGCCCGAGTGCGGGCAACAAATCTTTGAAGTGGTCGAACACGACGTCCGGCTCACTCAGCGTGATGGCCTCACCGTAGTTGTAGCCATAGGTTAATCCCACGGAAGGACAGCCCGCCGCTCTGGCAGCCAGAATATCATTGCGGGAATCACCAACAAAGAGCAGCTCCGCAGGCGTTAAGGATAATTTTCCTGCCACCAGCAGAAGCGGTTCCGGGTGCGGCTTTTTGTTCTGCACGTCATCGCCGCCAACAATCACCGAGAAGTACTTTGCGATATCCAGCGCTTCCAGCAGAGGTGCGACGAACGGCGTCGGCTTATTGGTCACCAGCCCCAGCGGGATGCCTTTGGCGTGAAGTGCGCTCAGCGTTTCCGCCACGTCCGGGAACAGGAAGCTGCCTTCTTCAACGGTTTGTTCGTAGAAGCGGTCGAACAGTTTGCGCAGTACGCGCAGCTGCTCATCCTGCGGAATGTCGGCGTGATCGACGCTCGGTTTACCCTGTGCGGAGCGCTGCGATGCGCGCTCCTGGCGAGCCCAGCTCAGGGCGCGCTCCATCAGCACGTCGGCACCGTTGCCAATCCACGTCACCACGCGTTCTTCTCCCGCAACGGGAAGTTCAAGCGCGTACAGCGCCTGGTCGACCGCGCTCGTTAAGCCTGGCGCGCTGTCGACCAGCGTGCCGTCGAGGTCAAATGCGATACCCCGGGTTGCCTGCAATTTATCCATGACTTACCTTTGCCAGTTCACTGCGCATTTCATCAATCACTTTTTTGTAGTCCGGCTGGTCAAAGATGGCCGAACCTGCAACGAACATATCCGCGCCCGCTGCGGCAATCTCACCGATGTTATTCACCTTCACGCCACCGTCCACTTCCAGGCGAATGTCGTAGCCAGACTCATCGATACGGCGGCGTACTTCTCGCAGCTTATCAAGAGTGTGAGGAATGAACGACTGACCGCCAAAGCCCGGGTTTACGGACATCAGCAGGATCACGTCCAGCTTATCCATCACGTAGTCGAGATAGCTCAGCGGCGTGGCCGGGTTAAACACCAGACCCGCCTTACAGCCGTTCTCTTTGATCAGCTGCAGCGTGCGGTCAACGTGTTCGGAGGCTTCCGGATGGAAGGTGATGATGCTGGCGCCCGCTGCGGCAAAATCTGGGACCAGGCGATCGACAGGCTTCACCATCAGATGGACGTCGATCGGCGCGGTAATACCATAATTGCGCAGCGCCTTGAGCACCATCGGACCGATGGTCAGATTGGGAACGTAGTGGTTATCCATAACGTCGAAATGGACGACATCCGCACCAGCCGCGAGTGCATTGGCGGTGTCCTCGCCCAGGCGGGCAAAATCGGCCGACAGAATTGAGGGAGCAATCAAAAACTGTTTCATCCGCATCTCCTTGAAATGTGTTTACCGGCGGGCAAAACGGCTCAGGGGCGATAGAGAGCCAGGAGTTCGTCCACCTTTTTACGTGTGCCGCCGTTGCTGCTAATGCTACGCCGCACTTTGACCTGAAAATGCTTCGCGGCTTTATACCATTCGCGCGTATCAGGCGTATCGTGATTCGAAATTAACACTGGAATTCTTTTGCTGACCAGCTTTTCCGCCATCTCTGCCAGACGGGCCTGCTCGGCCGGGCTGAAGCTGTTGGTGTGATAAGCGGTGAAGTTCGCTGTTGCAGACAGCGGCGCGTATGGCGGATCGCAGTAGACCACCGAATTTGCGTCTGCCTGCTCCATGCACTCTTCATATGAGAGGCAGTGGAACTCTGCATTCTGCGCTTTTTCAGCAAAGTGATACAGCTCAGCCTGGGGGAAGTAAGGGCGCTTGTAGCGACCAAACGGCACGTTAAACTCCCCGCGCAGATTATAGCGACACAGGCCGTTGTAGCCGTGGCGGTTGAGGTAAAGGAACAACAGCGCACGACGGAACGGGTCCCGGCTCTGATTGAACTCAGCGCGGAACTGATAGTAAACGTCCGGGTTGTTGTTTTCTGGCGTAAACAGCTTGCGCGCCTCATCCACGTACTCGTCGGTACGCGATTTTACGATGTTATAGAGGCTGATGAGGTCGCTGTTAATATCCGCCAGGATATAACGAGAAAAATCGGTATTCAGGAACACCGATCCAGCACCCACAAAGGGCTCGATAAGACACTCGCCTTTCGGCAGGTGTTTTTTTATATCGTCGAGCAGGGGGTATTTGCCCCCTGCCCATTTCAGAAAAGCGCGATTTTTTTTCATGCTGACTAACTGATTACACCTTCTCCGGCTGTGGAGAAAGCTCCGACAGCATCCTGCGCTTTAACATTACTTCAGATCGGCCTGCACCTGATGAATCGGCTTCGCCCACGGGTTTTTCGCCTGAACATCGGCTGGCAGTGTTGCTACGGCGCGTTTCGCTTCATCTTTGGAAGCATACACACCGCTCACCAGCACGTACCACGGCTGCCCGTTACGGGTCGTCTGATAAACCACGTAGTTTTTCAGATTCGATTTTTTCGCCCAACCGTTGAGGTTGTCGTAGTTAGACGAGCTGCTCAGCTGCAGGGTGTAGTTGCTGGATGGCGCAGATTTCAGAGAACCTACGTTACCGGCCGTTTTGCCTGCGGCGCTGGATGCAGTCGCAGCTGCAGCAGGTGCTGCTGTTGCGGCGGGCGCAGCCGTGGTCGCCGTGGCTTTCGGTGCAGTCTGCGTGACTGGCGCTTTGGCAGGTTCGCTTACCGCAGCCGTTTCAGTGCGTTTTGGCTGAGCCGTCGCCTTCGCTTCAGGCGCTTTGACGACTGCCTGAGGTTTGGTTTCACGCTTAGGTTCAATCACCGCCTGCTTGCGTTCCGGACGGGGAGCAGTCTGCGTCTGGCGCGGTTTGGTTTCCGTTGCAGCGGTTTGCTGCTGAGCATTGCCACCGCGAATCGGCGCGACGGTTGCAGGCTCTGTAGGCAGCGTAGAGTTAACAACAACGTTGTTCACCTGTTCCTGATTTTGCGGCTGCGTCAGCGCATTGTTCAGGTCGCCCTGAACCTCAACGCGCTGCTGGCCTTCTGGCGTAGCAGGTGCCTGGCCCTGATCCGGATATGAGGAAACGGGCGGCAGAGACACATCCTGCGGCGTCGTTGTGTTTCCAGCAGTCTGCTCTGCAGAAGTGGTTCCCGGCGCTGGCTGCGCGCCATTCGCCTGATCGGATGCATCAGTGCCGGAAAGGTTGATGCTCTTCTCGGTGGAGGCAGTTTGCTCAGTTGAGGTCGTTGACGGTGCTTTCAGCGCAGAGCCAATGCCGACAATCAGCAGCACCAGCACCAGAACGCCAAGCCCCATCATTATGTACTGTCGGGAAGCGGGTTTTTGCGCGGCCGCTTTTTTACGTTTACGCGGGCGACGTTCTACAGGCTCTTCGTCCATTGAATCTTCTTCGGACTCATAACTCTCTTCTTCTTCTCGCTCTTCTCGCGCGCTGCGGCTGCGTGAAGGGCGACGATCGTCTGCATCCAGATCAACATCGTCAAAGTTGATCTGCGGCTCGTTATCACGTTCTGAAGATTGACGAGAACGACCAGTGCGACGATCGCTGGGATCGGGTTTCAGCTCGTCTTCTGGTTTGAATTCATCCATTTAACACCCCACTCAAAGGCTCATGCCAACGACTTGCATTTTGCCTGAAGCTAAACGACCACCCGTTAAAGTGGCCTGACCTTTCTAGTTGTTACGCCTGCTGACAGTCAGCGATAGCGCCAAGAACAATATCGTGCGGTACTCCACCGCGCACTTCACTCTTCCCTATTGCAAGCGGGAGTACAAGACGCATCTCACCTGCCAATACTTTTTTATCGCGCAACATGTGGGGGAGATACGCCTGGGCAGACATCGCCTGCGGTCCTGTTACCGGGAGGCCCGCACGTTCCAGCAGCGCAATGATGCGCGCGGTGTCTTCCGCGTTGAACTGACCCAAACGTTCAGACGCACGCGCTGCCATGACCATACCGGCAGCAACGGCTTCACCGTGCAGCCAGTTGCCGTAGCCCATTTCGGCTTCAATGGCGTGACCGAACGTATGCCCCAGATTCAGTAAAGCACGTAAGCCGGTTTCACGCTCGTCTGCGGCGACAACTTCCGCCTTCAGCTCACAGCAACGACGAATACAGTACGCCAGTGCCGGGCCATCGAGGCGCAGCAGGGCATCCATATTCTCTTCCAGCCAGGTAAAGAACTCACCGTCGAGGATAATGCCGTATTTGATCACTTCAGCAAGGCCGGAGGCCAGCTCGCGTTTTGGCAGGGTTTTCAGACAGTCGAGATCCACCACCACCGATGCGGGCTGGTAGAACGCGCCAATCATGTTTTTGCCGAGCGGATGGTTGACTGCCGTTTTGCCGCCGACGGAAGAGTCGACCTGTGACAGCAACGTCGTAGGAATTTGAATAAAGCGCACGCCACGCTGGTAGCTGGCGGCGGCAAACCCCGTCAGATCGCCCACAACACCGCCGCCCAGGGCGAGCAGCGTCGTATCGCGACCATGCGGTTTTTGCAGTAATGCGGTAAAGACGGTGTCGAGCACCGTCAGGCTTTTGTACTGCTCGCCATCGGGCAGAATCACACTGTCGACTTTCACGCCAGCCTGCTCAAGCAGGTGACGCACGCGGTCGAGATAAAGCGGAGCCAGCGTCTCATTGGTGACCAGCATCGCCTGATCACCCGCTTTCAGTGGTAAGAAGGAAGCTGGATCGTTAAACAAACCAGCCGCGATGGTGATAGGGTAACTACGTTCCCCGAGAGTAACTGTAATCCTCTCCATGACGCGACATCCACCTTAAATGCTTTTACCCGCAGGCGAGTGTATATAAAGCCAGAATCAGTTGCTTTCCAGCATATGAATAATCTGGTTTGCAACCACCTTAGCGCTCTGATCGTCAGTACGAATGGTCACATCTGCAATCTCTTCGTACAGAGGATTGCGTTCACCGGCCAGGGCTTCCAGAACTTCGCGCGGCGGCGTTTCAACCTGCAGCAGCGGGCGCTTTTTATCGCGCTGCGTACGTGCCAGCTGTTTCTCGATGGTCGTCTCAAGATAGACCACTACGCCACGGGCGGAGAGACGGTTGCGGGTTTCGCGAGATTTCACAGAGCCGCCGCCAGTTGCCAGCACAATGCCCTGTTTTTCCGTGAGTTCGTTGATCACTTTTTCTTCTCGGTCACGGAAACCTTCTTCGCCTTCTACGTCGAAGACCCAGCCCACATCAGCTCCGGTTCGTTTCTCAATCTCTTGATCAGAATCGTAAAATTCCATATTGAGTTGTTGAGCTAACTGACGCCCAATAGTGCTTTTGCCGGCACCCATAGGCCCAACCAGAAAGATATTGCGTTTCTCTGCCATTTTTTCGGTACTACTAAGACTATTCGTTAATGGTAATCCCCGCTACGCAGACACCCAGCGTGGCAGGACATGAACTGAAACCTCATATGCAATAGAGCGAGAGTCAGACTAAAAATTATCTCAATACTCGAGCTTGTTTGGCAACTGATTAAATCACCGTTACAGGCGCATAAGACAACAAGAGCGTAAGTCCAACTCGAATCGGTACTCCTTGTATGCTAATTCATGCCCCACGTCAAACATCTGCAACAAACTGAATGCAAAATCATTGCGGGGATCGTGACCCCATTAGTGAATACCCACCAGCCTTGGCGTGATAAATACCACCAGCTCGCGTCGTTCGTTGTCTTTCCCGTCATGGCGAAACAGTTGTCCAAGCCAGGGAATATTGCCGAGCCCTGGGACGCCATCGCTACCCGTTTTATTCTTTTGCGAGAAAATACCGCCTAATGCCAGCGTTTCTCCGCTTTTAACCTCCACCTGCGTTTCTATTTCTTGCTTATCGATCGCCAGCGTTTCACCGTCGGCCTGCTGCAGGACCTGGCCTGGCATATTTTCGCTGATATGTAATTTCAGGCGCACGCGCCCACCCGGCAGTACCACCGGCGTAACCTCCATCCCAAGCACCGCCTCTTTAAACTCTACCGATGTTGCCCCGCTCTCTCCGCTGGAGACCTGATATGGGATTTCGCTGCCCTGCTTGATGCTGGCGGGCTGCATGTGCGAGGCCAACAAACGGGGGCTGGCGATAATATCCACCTTCTGCTTTTGCTCCAGCGCCGACAGCTCCAGATCGAGCAGCCTGCCGTTGATACGCCCAATGTTAAAACCCACATGCGTGGTGGCGCTGGCAACGGAAAGGTCGCTACCCAGCGTCGTCACCTGCCCGACCTTCCCAGCCTGCGTCGCGTCGGCAAGGTTCCATTTCACGCCCAGCTCGCGCAGGCTTTTTTCATTAATGGTTACGATGTGCGCAGCCAGCTCAACCTGCTCTACAGGGATGTCCATTTGCGCCGCCCAGTGCTGTAAGGCATCCAGTACCGCCTGGCTATCGCGGATCAGCAGGCGGTTGGTGCGCTTATCGACGGATAAACTGCCCTTCGGGCTAAGCAGTTTTTCCGCCGCCTTTTGCAGCTCCCCGGCATCGGCGTACGAAAAGGGAATGCTGTGCGATATCAGGGGAGCGTCAAGCTGCCGACGCGCCAGCTCCTGATCCTTGCGCGTCTGCTGCGCTTGCTGCCAGGCAGCCGTATGAACATAAAAAATGCCACGCTCCTCTCGCAGAATGAGTCCTGCACTGGTCACGACGGTCTGTAGCGCCTGGCGCCAGGGGACGCGCGTAAGGTTGAGCGACAGCGAACCGCTGACATCAGGCGATACCACCAGATTTCGATTTTCCTGACTCATCAGCGCCTGCAGCACCTGTACCACCGGTACATCATCCACCATCAGCGTGACGGGTTTCATCCCGGCGATCGGTTGGGTGCTGCAAATCAACAGCAGCAGCGCTATCCCTGTTTTCATGTTTATTCGTTCCTTCTCGTTGCCATGTCCATTGTTTGGGCTCACACACTTCGCCCAGCTCAACAACCAATTCGCTTTCATTCAGGGTTATCACTCGCCAGCCCGCCGGGAAACGATCCTCCGCTTTCAGGCGATGCCAGCGCTTTTGCCCGTCCTGTAACATGCCCACATTCAGAGTGCCTTCCACTATCCCGCGGTAGTGCCACTGCGCCAGCTCGCCGATGGCGCAGGGATCTACCGGCGGCTGAAACGGATCGCGCATTCCCGTCAACAGCAGCGCGGAGCACACCAGCAGGTATCGCGCGCTATTTCGCATACTCATGCTCCAGCTGCACGCGCAGGCGTAACGTTGTCCCCTGCGGAGTAAGGGAAAACGCAGTAATCAACACGTCCCGCTCAAGCAGCATGGAAAAGACGGACGGGACGGCCTGCCAGTCGGCGTCCAGCGCCAGCTCTCCACCGCGCTGAAGTGGTTTCCAGTGAACCAGCCTGCTGCCGTTACCCTGAAAATCCAGCGGCGAAAAGGGTGTGACGACGCGTTCGTCTGGCGTAATTACCTGGCCCGGCAGGCGCCTGGCGGAGGGCCATAGCGATGCATTCGTCCGCGTGGCATGGGCTATCTCCCGCTGCAAACCAGCCAGCTGCGTATTTATCGGCCGGAGCAGCACGCCCCACGCAATCCCCACCACAAGGACAATGCTCTGAAACCAGCACAGCACCCGATACCCGCTTCGGCATTCGCACCAACGTTCAAACACGGTATCCACGCGTTACCCCTGGCTTTTAAGCTGTAAAGTGAACATCCATCGCCCCTGAGGGTCCTGCTGTAATTCGCCCGCGGGGCCAGGCGTAAAACCGGCAATCTCCTTCAGCGCATCGCGCAATGACGAGAGGGCCGGAAGCGCAGTTGCATATCCGATAAATACTAACGAAGGGGGCTGATAGCGCAGCTCTGTCAGCCAGGCCTGCGCGGGAATGATCCTCGAAAGCGATTCCAGCAGGGGTTGCCATGCGCGTCGTTGAGGCGCAGGCGCGGGCATCTCTGCAGGCGTGGCCGGTCTCTGGCGAGCCGCGAGAACCTGCCGCACGGACTGTATTCCCGACAGCTGGGTTTGAAGGCCCGGCAACATCACCGCATTGTTTATCCTGAGCGCGTACGCCGTGATGATGACCAGCATCCACGCAGCAAGAGACAGCGTTCCCCAGAAACGCAGGCATCGCGCGCGTCGTTGCTGACGCCAGGGGAGAAGATTAATCATACGCATTCCCCCACCTCGCTCATCGCCAGTGCCAGCGCGACGGTATAGTCAGCCCCGCATTCAGGCAGCGGTGGCTGGCAGCGATGTAGGATTTCCCACAGATCGCGCCGGGAATCAAACAGGGCAATCTCATCCGGCGCCAGGGCAAGCAGGGCGGCCAGTTCCCCGACACTCTCCGCCTCGGTGGTGAAACGCCTTCCCCACTGATGACGCATCGCCCACAGCCACTGGTTCTCATCCCGCCAGGCCACACACTGCGCGGGCTTTACCGCGGGAAGCAGGTTCGCCAGCGCGCCGGCATCCGGGGTGATGGCCACCAGCCGCAAACGTAGCGTTTCAGCCAGCAGCAAAAGCGTTTCAACCTCTTTGTTTTGCGCGGCGGTGACGTGAAATGTGTTGCTAAACGTATCTTGTGCGTAATCGAAGCACAGTGCGTTCGCAGGCATTTCCAGCTCACGCGAGAGGGCGGCACCCAGCCAGGAGAGCTGTTCGCTGTCGCGCAGCGCGATTGCCGGGCGCGGGAGCGAACGTTGCAGCGTGCGTGCCGCCGGGAAAGAGAGGAAGACGCGGTGATGATGGGGTAACGTTCTTCGCCAGTCGCGCAGGGCGTTAACCAGCTGTTCTGGTTGACAAATCTTACCGTCACGGATGATACCGTCAGCCAGCGGAATAGCCCACCACCGGCGCAGGCACCAGGCCGATTTCTCGCGCGTTAGCGAAACGGCCAGCACCCTATCTTGTTGAATATGAACGCCCGTTTGCCATGTTTTGAAAGCCATGCTTCACGATCTCCTTATCGCCCGTCACGGTGACGGCTATATCAATGAATCAGGCTTGCCTTTATACTACCGCGCGATTGTTTAGAAACTGCCCAAGTGAAACCAAATGGGAAATCTCCGGTGAAGTTCGTAAAGTATTTATTAATCCTTGCAGTCTGTTGCATTCTGCTGGGAGCAGGCTCGATTTATGGTTTGTACAAATTCATTGAGCCACAGCTACCCGATGTCGCCACGCTTCGTGATGTGCGGCTTCAGATCCCTATGCAGGTCTACAGCGCCGATGGTGAATTGATGGCGCAATACGGCGAAAAACGTCGTATCCCCTTGACCTTAAATCAAATTCCACCCGTTATGGTGAAAGCCTTTATCGCTACCGAGGATAGTCGTTTCTACGAACATCACGGTGTCGACCCGGTGGGGATTTTCCGTGCCGCAAGCGTTGCGCTGTTCTCTGGCCATGCTTCTCAGGGGGCGAGTACCATTACGCAGCAGCTGGCGCGTAACTTCTTCCTCAGTCCTGAAAAGACGCTGATGCGTAAGATCAAAGAGGTGTTCCTCGCGATCCGCATCGAGCAGCTGCTGAGCAAAGACGAGATCCTCGAGCTTTATCTCAACAAGATTTATCTCGGCTACCGCGCCTATGGCGTGGGGGCTGCTGCCCAGGTGTACTTTGGTAAGCCCGTTGAACAGCTGACGCTCAGCGAAATGGCAACCATCGCCGGTCTGCCAAAAGCGCCATCCACGTTTAACCCGCTCTACTCGCTCGATCGCGCCACCGCGCGTCGTAACGTTGTCCTGTCACGCATGCTCAGCGAAGGCTACATCAGCCAGACCGAGTACGACCAGGCGCGTAACGCTGTCATTGACGCGAACTACCATGCGCCTGAGATCGCCTTCTCTGCACCGTACCTCACGGAAATGGTTCGCCAGGACATGGTGAGCCGCTACGGTGAAAAGGCCTATGAAGATGGCTACCGCGTTTACACCACCGTGACCCGCAAGGTGCAGCAGGCGGCGCAGGACGCGGTGCGCAATAACGTGATGGACTACGACATGCGTCACGGCTATCGCGGCCCGTCAAACGTGCTGTGGAAAGTGGGCGAAAGCGCATGGGACAGCAAAAAAATCACCGGCTCGCTGAAGTCGCTGCCAACCTATGGCCCGCTGCTGCCTGCCGTCGTGACCCAGGCCGATCCCCAGGAAGCCGTGGTGATGATGGCCGATGGCACGTCGGTATCTCTGCGCATGGACGGTATCCGCTGGGCGCGTCCTTATCGCTCGGATACGCTGCAAGGTCCAACGCCGCGCAAAGTGACCGATGCCGTGCAGACCGGACAACAAATCTGGGTGCGCAAAGTGGGCGATGCCTGGTGGCTCGCGCAGGTGCCGGACGTTAACTCTGCGCTGGTGTCTATCAATCCGCAAAACGGCGCGGTGATGGCGCTGGTTGGCGGGTTCGATTTCAACCAGAGCAAATTTAACCGTGCCACCCAGGCGCTTCGTCAGGTTGGCTCGAACATCAAGCCGTTCCTCTACACCGCCGCGATGGATAAGGGTTTGACGCTCGCCAGTATTCTTAACGACGTCCCGATTTCTCGCTGGGATGCCGGCGCGGGCTCAGACTGGCAGCCGAAGAACTCCCCTGCGCAATATGCCGGTCCGATCCGTCTTCGTCAGGGTCTTGGACAGTCGAAAAACGTCGTGATGGTGCGTGCGATGCGTGCGATGGGCGTCGACTATGCGGCAGAGTACCTGCAGCGTTTCGGTTTCCCGGCGCAGAATATTGTTCACACGGAGTCGCTGGCGCTTGGATCCGCGTCATTCACGCCGCTGCAGGTCGCGCGTGGGTACTCGGTCATGGCCAACGGCGGGTTCCTGATCGATCCGTACTACATCAGTAAAATCGAGAATGACCAGGGCGGCGTGCTGTTTGAAGCGAAGCCAAAAATTGCCTGTCCTGACTGCGATATTCCGGTGATTTACGGCGATACGCAGAAATCCAACGTCCTTGAGAACAAGGATATGGAAGACGTGGCGATATCTCAGGAGCAGCCGAACACCGTGGCTCCTCAGCCTCAGCTCGAGCAGGCGAACCAGGCGCTGGTAGCCCAGAGCGGCGCGCAGGAGTATGCCCCACACGTGATTAACACGCCGCTCTCCTTCCTGATCAAAAGCGCGCTGAACACCAATATCTTCGGTGAGCCGGGCTGGCAGGGTACGGGCTGGCGTGCGGGTCGCGATTTACAGCGCCATGACATCGGCGGTAAAACCGGGACAACCAACAGCTCGAAGGATGCCTGGTTCTCCGGCTACGGCCCGGGCGTCGTGACGTCGGTCTGGATTGGCTTTGACGATCACCGCCGTGATTTGGGCCGCACGACGGCTTCTGGCGCGATTAAGGATCAGATCTCCGGCTATGAAGGCGGCGCGAAGAGTGCGCAACCGGCCTGGGATGCCTATATGAAATCTGTTCTGGAGGGCGTGCCGGAGCAGCCGCTGACGCCACCGCCGGGCGTGGTGACGGTCAATATCGACCGCAGCACAGGGCAGCTCGCTAACGGCGGAAACAGCCGTGAAGAGTATTTCATCGAGGGCACGCAGCCAACCACACAGGCGGTGCATGAGGTGGGTACTGAGCTGATTGATAACGGCGAGACGCACGAGCTGTTTTAAGCATAAAAATGCCCGGTAAAAACCGGGCAAAGAACTGCAGGCCGGGTAAGGCGAAGCCGCCACCCGGCTTTTTTATGGCCTACAGTCGCCCCTGCCCTTTCAGCCACTCGCGGACCAGGAACAGCGCGCTGACGTTGCGCGCTTCGTTAAAATCAGGCTCTTCCAGCAAATCCATCAGATGTGCCAGCGGCCAGCGCACCTGCGGCAAAGGCTCTGGTTCGTCCCCTTCCAGCCATTCAGGATAGAGGTCTTCCGCCACCACAATGTTCATTTTGCTGGAAAAATAGGACGGCGCCATGCTCAGCTTTTTCAGGAACGACAGTTCGTTCGCACCAAACCCGACCTCTTCCTTCAGCTCGCGGTTGGCCGCTTCAAACACCGTTTCACCTGGGTCAATCAGCCCTTTAGAGAACCCAAGCTCATAAGACTCCGTGCCGACGGCATATTCACGGATCAGGATCAGATGTTCATCGACAATCGGAACAATCATCACCGCTTCGCGCGAAGAGGGGCGCATACGTTCATAAACGCGACGCACACCGTTGCTGAACTCCAGATCCACGCTTTCGACATTAAACAGGCGCGATTTAGCGACTGTTTCAACATTCAGAATGGTGGGTTTTTGTAGTGGTTTGCTCATCTTGATGGGTCTTTGCTGTGTGAACTGGCTTTATTGTGCGATATGCCGCACGGTTTCGGCAATGTCAATTGCGCTGTATTTACATTTGTGCAACGTAACAGGAATCAATCATCAATTCAAAACAAATGTCAAGAGGTTGAAATGTTTCCAGGAATTTGCTGATATCGCGCCATGTCAGGCTTTGCTATCATCAGCGGTCACTGGGATGCGCTTCAAAATGCTCAAGTTCGACTCCATACTTGCCGATAGCCAACCACAGACTCTCATTCATGTTTAAGGTGCAACTGACTACACCTGAAAAGATAAGTAAGATGGGGAAAGCATGAGCACCATTTTGATTGTTCTCGCTGCTATGCTGGCCGCCGCGCTGCTTGCAGGGTGGGCGTACAGGCGTCGCGTACAGCGGCGATATCGGCTGCCCTTTTTGAATGCATTTGCTGGCGCGACTACGCGCAAGCTCACGCCGGAAGAACAGAGCGCGGTTGAACACTATCTCGACACCTTAAACCGTTCTCAGCTCACGCCTGGGCCAACGGGAGCCAGCGCTGCCCCTGTCTCACTCAGTTTGAATGCGCAGAGCGACACCGTACTCTGCGTAACGCGGTCCATCACCCGCTACGGCATTACCACCGACGATCCAAACAAATGGCGCTACTATCTTGATTCTGTTGAGGTCCATCTCCCGCCGTTCTGGGAGCAGTACATCAATGATGAAAACAGCGTAGAGCTTATCCATACCGACTCCCTGCCGCTGGTCATTTCCCTAAACGGGCATACCCTGAGTGAATACGTTCAGGAAGCACCGCGTTTTGCGCTGGAACGTGCGAGTTCTACTCAGGCGTCCATTCGCGGTGAAGAGACCGAGCAGATCGAGCTGCTGAATATCCGTCAGGAGACGCATGAAGAGTACGCCCTGAGCCGCCCGGACGGTATCCGCGAGGCCGTGCTGATCGTCGCCGCGTTTCTGCTCTTTTTCTTCTGCCTCCTGACGCCAGACGTCTTTGTTCCCTGGCTGGCTGGCGGCGGCGTTCTGCTGCTGGCGGCCGGGCTATGGGGTCTGTTTGCGCCGCCGGCGAAAACCTCGCTGCGTGAAATTCACTGCCTGCGCGGCACCCCCAAACGCTGGGGTTTGTTCGGTGAGAACGATCAGGAACATCTCAACAATATCTCTCTGGGCATTATCGATCTTATTTACCCGCGCCACTGGCAGCCGTGGATTGCGCAGGACTTAGGGCATAAAACCGATATCGATATCTACCTTGACCGCCACGTTGTGCGTCAGGGACGCTATCTGTCACTCCACGATGAAGTGAAAAACTTCCCGCTTCAGCACTGGTTGCGCAGTACGGTTATCGCCGGCGGCGCCGCGCTGGTCTTTGCCATGCTGCTGCTGTTCGTGCCGCTGGATATGCCAATCAAGTTCACCCTGTCGTGGATTAAGGGCGCGCAAACCGTGGAAGCTACCAGCGTCAAACAGCTGGACGAAGCCGGTGTGCGAGTCGGTGATACGCTGCGTCTGAAGGGAACCGGGATGTGTAATATCCATACGCCGGGTGCCTGGAACACGCGCCAGAATTCACCGTTCACGCCATTCGACTGTTCCCAAATCATCTGGAACGATGCGCCACCGCTGCCGCTACCGGAATCAGAGGTGGTCGCCAAAGCCACGGCGCTGACCCAGACGGTCAACCGTCAGCTGCACCCTAAACCGGACGATGATTCACGCGTCAGCCCTGCCCTGCGCTCGGCTATTCAGAAATCCGGCATGGTCCTGCTGGACGACTTTGGCGAGATCGTCATGAAGACCCAGGACCTGTGTTCTGCCCAGGATGAATGCGTGCGTCTTAAAAACGCGCTGGTGAATCTCGGTAACAGTAAAGACTGGGAAGCGCTGGTTAAGCGTGCGGAAGCGGGCCGGCTGGACGGCGTCAACGTGCTGCTGCGCCCGGTGAGCGCCGAATCGCTGGATAACCTGGTCTCCACCTCGACCGCACCGTTCGTGATGCGCGAAACCACGCGGGCGGCGCAGGCGCTGAACAGCCCGGCACCGGGCGGGTTTGTGATCGTCAGCGATGAGGGTAGCGATCTGGTCGATCAGCCTTATCCGCAGGTTGCGCTGTATGACTACCCTGCTCAGGAGCAATGGGGAGAGTTCCAGCGCCTGGCGCAGATGCTGATGCAAACGCCATTCAGCGCAGAAGGGATTGTGACCGGGATCTTTACCGACGCCAACGGCACCCGCCATATCGACCTGCACCGGATGCCGGATAGCGCAGGGCTGTGGCGTTATATCGGCACCTCCCTGCTGATGATTGCGATGCTGGCGTGCATTTTCTGGAATGGATTTATGGCCCTGCGCCGCTACCAGCGTTCACGTACGCGCCTGGCCGACATCCAGCAGTATTACGAAAACTGTCTCAATCCTAAGCTGATCTCCGCCCCGGAAAGCCTGATCGGATAACCTCACTGCGCGACAAGTTGTGCTACCCTGTCGCGCACGTTTCTTCTGGCTGGAGTTCCCCCTTTATGCATCTTGATATCGCCTGGCAGGAGGTTGATACCGTCCTGCTGGATATGGACGGCACGCTGCTCGATCTCGCCTTTGATAACTATTTCTGGCAAAAACTGGTGCCAGAAACCTATGGTGAACAACAGGGTATCTCCCCGGCAGAAGCGCAGGAATTCATTCGCTCGCAATATAGCGCGGTGCAGCATACGCTAAACTGGTACTGTCTCGACTACTGGAGCGAGCGACTCGGGCTGGATATTTGTGCCATGACCACCGCCCAGGGGCCACGCGCCGTGCTGCGTGATGATACGGTGCCGTTCCTGGATGCCCTGAAGGCCAGCGGCAAGCGCCGTATTTTGCTGACCAACGCGCATCCGCATAACCTGGCCGTGAAGCTGGAACATACGGGTCTGGCGTCACACCTTGATTTATTACTTTCCACCCACACATTTGGTTATCCGAAAGAAGATCAGCGGTTGTGGCACGCGGTGGCGGAAGAGACCGGCCTGCAGCCGGAACGCACGCTGTTTATCGACGACAGCGAACCGATTCTGGACTCCGCCGCGACGTTTGGCATTCGCTATTGCCTGGGCGTGACCAACCCTGATTCTGGCCTGGCGGAAAAAAGCTATCTGCGCCATCCGGGGCTTAACGACTATCGCCGGATGATCCCCTCACTCGCCACCGTGAAGGAGACGCCATGAAAGAAAAACCCGCTGATGGGGTAAGACTGGATAAATGGCTGTGGGCCGCCCGTTTTTATAAAACGCGCGCCCTTGCCCGCGAAATGGTTGACGGCGGAAAGGTGCATTACAACGGCCAGCGCAGCAAGCCGAGCAAGCTGGTTGAGCTGAATGCCACGCTCACGCTGCGCCAGGGCAACGATGAAAAAACGGTAGTGGTGAGAGCCATTACCGAACAGCGGCGGCCCGCAACCGAAGCCGTTTTGCTTTATGAAGAGACGGCTGAAAGCATTGAAAAGCGCGAGAAGACCGCGCTGGCGCGCAAAATGAATGCGCTGACAATGCCACACCCGGACCGGCGGCCGGATAAAAAAGAGCGCCGCGATCTGATGAAATTTAAACACGGTGAGACCGAGTAACCTCACCCGCACGAGAGATGAAAATGGCCCAACACGACCAATTACACCGCTATCTGTTTGAACAATTCGCCGTGCGCGGCGAGCTGGTCACCGTATCCGAAACCTGGAAACAGATTCTGGAAAACCACAACTACCCGCTGCCGGTGAAAAACCTGTTGGGCGAGCTGCTGGTTGCCACCAGCCTGCTGACCGCCACGCTGAAGTTCGCTGGCGATATCACCGTGCAGCTGCAGGGTGACGGTCCGATGACGCTGGCGGTGATCAACGGCAACAACCAGCAGCAGATGCGCGGCGTCGCGCGCGTTCAGGGCGACGTGCCTGAAAACGCAGATCTCAAAACGCTGGTGGGCAATGGTTACCTGGTGATCACCATTTCTCCGGAAGAGGGCGAGCGCTATCAGGGCGTGGTCGGTCTGGAGGGCGATACCCTGGCGGCCTGCCTGGAAGATTACTTCATGCGCTCTGAGCAACTGCCTACGCGTCTGTTCATCCGTACCGGTGAAGTGGACGGTCAGCCTGCCGCGGGCGGTATGCTGCTGCAGGTTCTGCCAGCTCAGGACGCGCAGACCAACGATTTCGAGCATCTGGCGACGCTGACGGAAACCGTCAAGGCGGAAGAGCTGTTCAACCTGTCGGCAACCGACGTGCTGTGGCGTCTGTACCATGAAGAAGAAGTGACGGTCTACGATCCGCAGGCGGTGGAATTCAAGTGCACCTGCTCCCGCGAGCGTTGCGCAGGCGCACTGAAAACCCTGCCGGATGAAGAGATCGACAGCATCATGGCGGAAGACGGTGAAATCGATATGAACTGTGACTACTGCGGTACGCACTACGTGTTCAATTCGATGGATATCGCCGAGATCCGCAATAACGCCTCTCCGGCGGACCCGCAGGTTCACTAAACTTCTTTCCCCTCACCCTAACCCTCTCCCCAAAGGGGAGAGGGAACGTGAACCCCCTCTCCCCTTTGGGGAGAGGGCTGGGGTGAGGGGTAAAAAACTCCCCCCAAGCTGAATCGTTTTCATAATGTAACCCTTACGTAATTTTCTTACGTGTATGCGATTACATTCACATTCCTTCGGTTAAATTCACCAGCCCTTAACCTTTTCGGAACATTTTCCCCAACCAAAAAGCGAATCCTGCGATAATCCGCCTGCCCTGTGACTGGAGTCGCAGCGTTTTCCGTTAGCAAGGGTTTTGTCCAGATACGTAAATCTATGAGCCCCGTCGCGGTTAACAACCTCAGAAAAACCCTACAATTTCAGGCAGTACATATTGGCTAAGGAGCAGTGATATGCGTGTTACTGGTTTAACCCCGCAAGATCTCAAGGCTTATGGTATTCACGACGTCCAGGAAGTCGTCTACAACCCCGATTACGATACGCTGTATCAGGAAGAGCTCAATCCAGCACTGGAAGGATACGAGCGAGGTGTGTTGACGAACCTTGGTGCTATCGCCGTCGATACCGGTATCTTTACCGGTCGTTCGCCGAAAGATAAGTATATCGTCCGAGACGAAACCACCCGCGATACGCTGTGGTGGGCTGACAAGGGCAAAGGGAAGAATGACAACAAACCGCTCTCCCCGGAAACCTGGCAGCACCTGAAAGGGCTCGTCACCCATCAACTTTCCGGCAAGCGTCTGTTCATTGTCGACGCTTTCTGCGGCGCTAACGCCGACACCCGTCTTTCCGTACGCTTTATTACCGAAGTGGCCTGGCAGGCGCATTTCGTGAAGAACATGTTCATTCGTCCAACCGACGACGAGCTGCAGGACTTCACCCCGGATTTCATCGTGATGAACGGTGCAAAATGCACTAACCCGCAGTGGAAAGAGCAGGGCCTGAACTCCGAAAACTTCATCGCCTTCAACCTGACCGAGCGTATCCAGCTGATCGGCGGTACCTGGTACGGCGGCGAGATGAAGAAAGGGATGTTCTCGGTCATGAACTACCTGCTGCCGCTGCGCGGCATCGCCTCGATGCACTGCTCGGCGAACGTCGGCGAGAAAGGCGACGTAGCGGTGTTCTTCGGCCTGTCCGGCACCGGGAAAACTACGCTGTCCACCGACCCGAAACGCCGCCTGATTGGCGATGACGAACACGGCTGGGACGATGACGGCGTATTTAACTTCGAAGGCGGCTGCTACGCGAAGACCATCCGCCTGTCTGAAGAGGCTGAGCCGGACATCTTCCACGCGATCCGTCGCGACGCGCTGCTGGAAAACGTCACCGTGCGTGCCGACGGCTCCATCGACTTCGACGATGCGTCGAAAACCGAAAACACCCGCGTGTCGTATCCGATTTACCACATCGACAATATCGTCAAGCCGGTGTCGAAGGCAGGTCATGCCACGAAGGTGATTTTCCTCACCGCCGATGCGTTTGGCGTGTTGCCGCCGGTGTCTCGCCTGACCGCTAACCAGACGCAATACCACTTCCTCTCCGGCTTCACCGCCAAGCTGGCGGGTACCGAGCGCGGCGTGACGGAGCCAACCCCAACCTTCTCCGCCTGCTTCGGCGCGGCATTCCTGTCGCTGCACCCGACCCAGTATGCAGAAGTGCTGGTGAAACGCATGCAGGCATCCGGCGCGCAGGCATACCTGGTGAACACCGGCTGGAACGGTACCGGCAAGCGCATTTCCATCAAAGATACGCGCGCCATTATCGACGCCATTCTGGATGGTTCTCTGGATAACGCCGAAACCTTCACCCTGCCGATGTTCGATCTGGCGATCCCAACGTCGCTGCCGGGCGTGGATACACATATCCTCGACCCGCGCAATACCTACGGTTCACCGGAGCAGTGGCGCGAGAAGGCGGAATCGCTGGCGAAGCTGTTCATTGAGAACTTCGAGAAGTATACCGATACCCCGGCGGGTGCTGCGCTGGTGAGCGCGGGACCAAGGTAAAAGCAAAAAGGCAACGAAAGTTGCCTTTTTTAATGTTTTCTCCCTCTCCCCGTGGGAGAGGGCCGGGGTGAGGGCATCAGACCGCACCTTTAAGGCTTAACCCTCTTTCACCTGCCCCCGCGTCACCGGCACCGGCAGCCAGGCGCGAATGCTCAATCCGCCCCGCTCGCTGGTGCCAATCTCCAGCAGTCCGTTGTGGTTATCGATAATACGCTGAACAATCGCCAGGCCTAAGCCCGTGCCGCTGGTGCTGCGCGCGCTGTCGCCGCGCACAAACGGCTGGAACAGATGCTTACGCTGCTCGGGCTTGATGCCCGGACCGTCGTCCTCCACCTGAAACCAGGCGCGGTTGAGTTCAGATCCGCTGCTGACCTTAATCCAGCCATTACCGTAGCGCGCCGCGTTGACCACCATGTTCGCCACCGCGCGCTTAATGGAGAGCGGGTGCATGCGCACCTGGATCTCGCCCGCCTGCAGGTCGGTATCAATCTCGCGCTCGTAGCCGCTTTCCGCAGCCACCACTTCGCCCAGCACCGCGTTCAGGTCGGCCATCTCCATCGGCATCTCCTGCCCGGTGCGGAGGTAGTCGATGAACTGCTCGATGATGGCATTACACTCTTCGATGTCCTTATTGATGGACTCGGCAAGATAGCCATCCTCTTCCCCCATCATCTCCGTCGCCAGACGAATACGCGTCAGCGGGGTGCGCAGGTCATGGCTAACCCCCGCCATCAGCAGCGTACGGTCGTCCGCCAGCTGCTTCACGCCGGCCGCCATATGGTTAAACGCGCGCGTCACCGAACGGACTTCCGACGCGCCATACTCGCGCAGCGGAGGTGGAATAATCCCTTTACCGACCTGCAGCGCCGCGTGCTCCAGGTCGACCAGCGGTCGGTTCTGAATACGGATAAACAGCCACGCGCCGCCTATCGCCAGCAGCATAATCGCGAGCGTATAGCGGAACAGCGGCGAGAAGTCGCCCTGATGGATTTCAGTGAGCGGAACGCGCACCCAGATATTGGGTGACAGCCAGGTTTTCAGCCAGACGACCGGCGAGCTTTTGTTGACCTCAACGCGCACTTCCGTTGGGCCGCCCAGCTGCTGCGCCATCTGCTGGCTGAGGAATTCGTAGTGCTGCGCCCAGCGCAGGCCAGCGTCTTCCGCCGCCTCGTTTGAGTAGAGCGAAATGCCCAGCTCGCGGTAGATTTCACGGCGAAACGCCGGGGGAACAACCAGCTGCGTGCCGTCCTCCAGCTGCAGCTTATCGGTCATCAGCATACGGACTTCGTAGGCCAGGACCTTATTAAACTGCTGGAGGCTAGGCAGGATCGCAAAGTTCAGCACCACCAGGTAGGTCGTCACCAGGCTGACGAACAGCAGGGTGACGATCAACAGCAGGGTACGGGCAAACGAGCTTCGCGGCGAGAAGCGCATTCGCCTCATGCTTTAGCGCCGTCCGGGACGAACACGTAGCCCAGACCCCACACGGTCTGAATATAACGAGGATGCGCCGGATCTTCTTCCACCATGCGGCGTAGGCGAGAGATCTGCACGTCGATGGAGCGTTCCATTGCGGAGTATTCACGACCGCGCGCCAGATTCATCAGCTTGTCGCGGGAGAGCGGCTCGCGCGGGTGGCTGACCAGCGCTTTTAGTACCGCAAACTCACCGCTGGTAAGCGGCATTGGCTCGTCTTCACGGAACATCTCGCGGGTGCCGAGGTTCAGCTTGAACTTGCCGAAGGCGATGACCGCTTCTTCCTGCGACGGTGCGCCCGGCAGCTCGTTCGCCTGACGGCGCAGCACGGCGCGAATACGCGCCAGCAGCTCGCGCGGGTTAAACGGTTTTGGAATGTAGTCGTCCGCGCCGATTTCGAGGCCCACGATACGGTCAACCTCTTCGCCCTTCGCGGTCACCATGATGATCGGCATCGGGTTGCTCTGGCTGCGCAGGCGGCGGCAAATAGAAAGCCCGTCTTCGCCAGGTAGCATCAGGTCGAGGACCATCAGGTGGAAAGATTCGCGGGTCAGCAGACGGTCCATCTGCTCGGCGTTCGCGACGCTACGAACCTGGAAGCCCTGCTCGGTCAGATAACGCTCAAGCAGCGCGCGCAGGCGCATGTCGTCATCCACGACCAGAATTTTGTAGTTTTCTTGCATTGTGTGTACTCCCAAAGGTTCGGATAGTCTTTGTAACAGCGTATTCTAAAAAAGTGCACGTATTCGACCAGCTAATTCTGGTATAAATTCTAGTCGAAATTGTTACAAAGCATATTTAACAGCAGCTTATCTGCTCATTTCATCACATAAATCATTATTAATCCTGTCTGTTACACTCTGTGGTACGTATTGTGCGCAAGACAGTTAACCGGCAGCAAAGGCTTCACCATGAAAACGCCCCTGATCACCCGCGAAGGGTACGAAAAACTCAAAAAAGAGATGGATTACCTGTGGCGCGAGGAGCGCCCGGAAGTGACCAAAAAGGTCACCTGGGCCGCAAGCCTGGGCGATCGCAGCGAAAATGCGGACTACCAGTACAACAAAAAACGGCTGCGCGAAATCGACCGCCGGGTGCGGTATCTGACAAAGTGCCTCGAAAATCTCAAAATTGTCGATTACTCCCCGCAGCAGGAGGGCAAGGTGTTCTTCGGTGCCTGGGTGGAGATCGAAAATGACGACGGTAACACCCTGCGCTTTCGCATCGTTGGCTACGATGAAATTTTTGGTCGTAAGGATTACATCTCTATCGATTCGCCGATGGCCCGCGCGCTGCTGAAAAAGGAAGTGGGCGATCTGGCCGTCGTCCAGACGCCGTCCGGTGAAGCGAGCTGGTACGTGAACGAAATCGAGTACGTTAAATAGTCCGAGAGCGCCCTCCCCGGCTGGCATTTTGCCGTGCCAGCCCGTATAACTATCCCCTGATTTTTGACCCACAAGATGATAAAGCCATGATGAAAGATTCGCTCTGCCGCATTATTGCGGGTGATATTCAGGCCAGGGCCGAACAGGTAGAAGCTGCCGTTCGCCTGCTTGATGAAGGGAACACCGTGCCGTTTATTGCACGCTATCGTAAGGAAGTCACCGGCGGTCTGGACGACACGCAGCTGCGTAACCTGGAAACCCGTCTGGGCTACCTGCGCGAGCTGGAAGACCGACGTCAGGCAATCCTTAAATCCATTGGCGAACAGGGCAAGCTCACCAGCGACCTGGAAAAAGCCATCAACGGCACCCTGAGCAAAACCGAACTCGAAGATCTCTATCTGCCGTACAAGCCGAAGCGCCGCACGCGCGGGCAGATTGCGATTGAAGCAGGCCTTGAGCCGCTGGCTGACCTGCTGTGGAACGAGCCTTCTCACGACCCGGAAACCGAAGCCGCCAAATTCATCGACGCTGATAAAGGCGTGGCGGACACCAAGGCCGCCCTCGACGGCGCGCGCTACATTCTGATGGAGCGCTTCGCCGAAGACGCCGCCCTGCTCGCGAAGGTGCGTGATTACCTGTGGAAGAATGCCCACATCGTCTCTACCGTGGTGGCGGGCAAAGAGGAAGAAGGCGCGAAGTTCCGCGACTACTTCGATCACCACGAACCGATTTCTACCGCACCGTCTCACCGCGCGCTGGCGATGTTCCGCGGCCGCAACGAAGGCGTGCTGCAGCTCTCCCTGAACGCCGACCCTCAGTTTGACGAGCCGCCGAAAGAGAGCCACTGCGAGCAGATCATCATCGATCATCTCGGCCTGCGCCTGAACAACGCTCCGGCGGACAGCTGGCGCAAAGGCGTGGTGAGCTGGACCTGGCGCATTAAGGTGCTGATGCATCTCGAAACCGAGCTGATGGGCACCGTGCGCGAGCGCGCCGAAGACGAAGCGATCAATGTGTTTGCCCGTAACCTGCACGACCTGCTGATGGCTGCCCCTGCGGGCCTGCGCGCCACCATGGGTCTCGATCCGGGCCTGCGTACCGGCGTGAAGGTGGCCGTGGTTGATGGCACCGGCAAGCTGGTGGCGACCGACACCATCTATCCGCACACCGGTCAGGCAGCGAAAGCGGCTGTTGTCGTCGCCGCGCTGTGCGAGAAGTACAACGTGGAGCTGGTTGCCATCGGCAACGGCACGGCGTCACGCGAAACCGAACGTTTCTACCTCGACGTGCAGAAGCAGTTCCCGAAAGTGACGGCGCAGAAAGTGATCGTCAGCGAAGCGGGCGCATCCGTCTATTCCGCCTCCGAGCTGGCGGCGCTTGAGTTCCCGGATCTCGACGTTTCCCTGCGCGGCGCGGTCTCTATCGCCCGTCGCCTGCAGGACCCGCTGGCGGAGCTGGTGAAAATCGACCCGAAATCCATCGGCGTGGGCCAGTACCAGCACGACGTGAGCCAGACGCAGCTGGCGCGCAAGCTGGACGCGGTTGTGGAAGACTGCGTGAACGCCGTTGGCGTCGATCTGAACACCGCCTCCGTGCCCCTGCTGACCCGCGTGGCGGGCTTAACCCGCATGATGGCGCAGAACATCGTGGCCTGGCGCGATGAGAACGGCCAGTTCCAGAACCGTCAGCAGCTGCTGAAGGTGAGCCGTCTCGGGCCGAAAGCGTTTGAGCAGTGCGCGGGCTTCCTGCGCATCAACCACGGCGATAACCCGCTCGATGCCTCTACCGTTCACCCGGAAGCCTACCCGGTGGTGGAGCGTATTCTGGCCGCGACCCAGCAGGCGCTGAAAGACCTGATGGGCGACAACGGCGCGCTGCGTAATCTGAAAGCGTCTGATTTTACCGACGAGCAGTTTGGCGTACCGACGGTCACCGACATCATCAAAGAGCTGGAAAAACCGGGCCGCGATCCGCGTCCTGAGTTTAAAACCGCGACCTTTGCCGACGGCGTGGAAACCATGAACGATCTCCTGCCGGGCATGGTGCTGGAGGGCGCAGTCACTAACGTCACCAACTTTGGCGCGTTTGTGGATATCGGCGTGCATCAGGACGGTCTGGTGCATATTTCCTCCCTGGCCGACAAGTTCGTTGAAGACCCGCACACCGTGGTCAAGGCGGGCGACATCGTGAAGGTCAAAGTGCTGGAAGTGGATCTGCAGCGCAAGCGTATCGCTTTAACCATGCGTCTCGACGAGCAGCCCGGCGAAACCAACGCGCGCCGCGGCGGCGGTCGCGAGCAGCAGCGTCCCGCTGCGAAGGCCGCGAAGCCGCGCGGACGTGAGGCCCAGCCGGCGGGCAACAGCGCGATGATGGATGCGCTGGCGGCGGCAATGGGTAAGAAACGCTAAGGTTGTTAACACCCCTCACCCTAACCCTCTCCCCAAAGGGGAGAGGGGACGATTACACCCTCGCCCCTTTGGGGAGAGGGCCGGGGTGAGGGGAAATATTATTCGAAATATATGAAACCGATTGCATATCCATATTTAAACCACCAATTATCACCCCGTTAACAAATACTCCCCTTTTCGTTTTCCAGGCAATTCGGCAAATATTGAGCAAGGTCAAGCTGGCCGTAAATTAATACCGCAAACAACATTCCGTCACAGTTTTATTATTGCTGATAAAAACTATTCTCATTATCATCGCAGTGTAGATTATTTAACCTCTCGTGGAATCAGGCGCTATGCAATTCACTCCAGACAGTGCATGGAAAATTACCGGTTTTACCCGTGAAATTAGCCCGGCCTATCGGCAGAAGCTGTTATCGCTAGGCATGCTGCCCGGCTCATCCTTTCAGGTGGTGCGCGTTGCCCCGTTGGGCGACCCTGTCCATATCGAAACCCGGCGCGTTAATCTGGTACTCCGAAAAAAAGACCTCGCGTTAATTGAAGTCGAAGCCTTATCTCAATAACACGCCAGCGGTTCAGTGAGTCTAAAACAATGAAAAAATTAACTATTGGCTTAATTGGCAATCCTAATTCCGGCAAGACAACCTTATTTAATCAGCTCACCGGCGCACGCCAGCGCGTGGGTAACTGGGCAGGCGTGACGGTTGAACGTAAAGAAGGCCAGTTCACGACGACGGACAACCAGGTCACGCTGGTCGATCTGCCCGGCACCTATTCGCTCACCACTATTTCATCCCAAACCTCTCTCGATGAGCAGATTGCCTGCCACTATATTCTGAGCGGCGACGCGGATTTATTAATTAACGTGGTCGATGCCTCTAACCTCGAGCGTAATCTCTATCTCACGCTGCAGCTGCTTGAGCTGGGTATTCCCTGCATCGTGGCGCTCAACATGCTCGACATCGCAGAGAAGCAAAAACTGCGCATCGACGTCGACGCTCTCTCCGCTCGCCTGGGCTGTCCGGTGGTTCCGCTGGTTTCGACCCGCGCGCGCGGCATTGATGCCCTGAAGCTGGCAATCGATCGTCACGCGGGCAATGCCGACGTTGAGCTGGTGCACTACGCGCAGCCGCTGCTGCGCGAAGCGGACAGGCTGGCGCAGGAGATGGACAAATCCATGCCCGCCAGACAGCGCCAGTGGCTCGGCCTGCAGATGCTGGAAGGTGATATCTACAGCCGCGCCTACGCGGGCGATGCGGCAGATAAACTCGACGTTGCGCTGGCGCACCTGAGCAACGAGCTTGACGACCCCGCGCTGCACATTGCGGACGCGCGCTATCAGGCCATCGCCGCGATTTGCGACGTGGTCAGCAACGCCCTGACGGCAGAGCCAAGCCGCTTTACCGCCGCCGTGGATAAAATTGTGCTCAACCGCTTCCTGGGACTGCCGGTGTTTTTACTGGTGATGTACCTGATGTTCCTGCTCGCCATTAACATCGGCGGCGCGCTCCAGCCTGTTTTCGACGCCGGTTCCGTGGCGATCTTCGTGCACGGCATTCAGTGGCTGGGCTACACCCTGCATTTCCCGGAATGGCTGACCATCTTCCTTGCCCAGGGCATCGGCGGCGGTATCAACACCGTGCTTCCGCTGGTGCCGCAGATCGGCATGATGTATCTGTTCCTCTCATTCCTGGAGGACTCCGGCTACATGGCGCGCGCGGCGTTCGTGATGGACCGCCTGATGCAGGCGCTGGGGCTGCCGGGGAAATCCTTCGTGCCGCTGATTGTCGGCTTCGGCTGTAACGTGCCGTCGGTGATGGGCGCACGCACGCTGGATGCGCCGCGCGAACGCCTGATGACCATCATGATGGCGCCGTTTATGTCCTGCGGCGCGCGTCTGGCCATCTTCGCGGTCTTTGCGGCGGCCTTCTTTGGTCAGCAGGGCGCGCTGGCGGTCTTCTCGCTGTACGTGCTGGGGATCGTGATGGCGATCCTGACCGGATTAATGCTGAAGCACACCATCATGCGCGGTGAAGCATCGCCGTTCGTGATGGAGCTGCCGGTGTATCACGTTCCGCACCTGAAGAGCCTGGCGATCCAGACCTGGCAGCGCCTGAAAGGCTTCGTTCTGCGCGCCGGTAAGGTGATTGTTATCGTCAGCATCTTCCTGAGCGCCCTGAACAGCTTCACCCTCAGCGGCCAGGCGGCGGACAACATCAACGACTCCGCCCTCGCCTCCGTCAGCCGCGTGATTACCCCAATCTTTAAACCGATTGGCGTGCATGAGGATAACTGGCAGGCAACCGTCGGCCTGTTCACCGGCGCGATGGCGAAAGAGGTGGTTGTCGGGACGCTGAACACGCTCTACACCGCCGAGAACATTCAGGAGCAAGACTTTAATCCGGCAGAGTTTAGCCTCGGCGACGAACTGCTGGGCGCCGTTGAAGAAACCTGGCAGAGCCTGAAAGACACCTTTAGCCTGAGCGTGCTGGCAAACCCAATCGAAGCCAGTAAAGGCGACGGCGAAATGGCGACCGGCGCAATGGGCGTAATGAGCGAGAAATTCGGCAGCGCCTCCGCGGCCTACAGCTATCTGATCTTCGTTCTGCTCTATATCCCGTGCATCTCGGTGATGGGGGCAATTGCCCGCGAGTCCAGCCGCGGCTGGATGGGCTTCTCCATATTGTGGGGGCTGAACATCGCCTACTCGCTGTCGACGGTCTTTTACCAGACCGCTAACTTTAGCCAGCATCCGCGTTACAGCCTGGTCTGCATCCTGGCGGTGATCCTGTTCAACGTGGTTGTGATGGGCCTATTGCGCAGGGCGCGCAGCCGCGTTGATGTCAACCTGCTGGCAACGCGTAAAACGCCAACTACCTGCTGCGACAGTCCGGCTGGCGACTGTCACTGAGGGGCAAACAGATGGCATCGTTGATTCAGGTTCGGGATTTACTGGCGCTGCAGGGGCGAATGGAGGCAAAACAGCTCAGCCTCAGCCTGCACACGCCGCAGCCGATGATCGATGCCATGCTGGAAAGACTGGAAGCGATGGGAAAAGCCGTGCGCATTCAGGAAGAGCCCGACAGATGCCTGGCGGGAAGCTGTAAAAGCTGTCCGGAAGGTAAAGCCTGTCTCAGGGAGTGGTGGGCGCTGCGTTAACAAAGCCGGGCAATGCAGCCCGGCTTTATTGTATTACTTATACACGTCCGCGGTTGCACGCACGTCTTTGGTGTATTTCTCTGCGCTGGTGATCACGTAGTATTTCCCGCCCAGCTCATCCGCCTTCTTGGACAGCTCGCGCTTCGCGTCCATTGGCGCGGTGGTGTCAGACGTTGTGATCTCACCCACTTTGGTCAGATTCATATCTTTGACTTTATCTTTTGCCAGCTCTTCTGCAGCAAGCGCGCCGAATGACAGTGACCCAATAACCAGAGATGTAACAATACCTGTGACAAGTTTCATACCATGACTCTCCTTAGATTGTTGTTTTGATCATCGTCTGCTCAACAACCGCAACGATATATTGAGTATTGTTGCGGTGCGTCACTTTTGCCAGGCGGGTTGGAAAATAATCAGTTTAAACGTTGACTTAATGCCAACAGCGCAGAGCAAAACTCAGCCGGATGAGAGATAAACGGCGCGTGCGCCGCTTTGGCAACGATCAGGGATTCGCTTTCGGGCCACAGCGCATCCAGCAGCGGAACCACCTTGCGCGGCACCAGCCCGTCGAGATAGCCGTAGATACGCAGGTGCGGCATCGGAAGCGAAATCAGCGGCTCACGCAGATCGGCCGTTTTCAGGATTTCAAGGCCACCGTTGAGCACCTCAACGTCCGGCATCGGCAGGGAAAGCACCGTTTGCTTCAGGGTACGCGCATCCTGGCGGGCGGTGTCGGTGCCCATCGTCTGAAGCGCCAGGAAGCGTTCTACCGTGCGCTGAAAATCTTCGCTCAGCTGCTGCTGGAAACCGGCCAGCACGTCAGGTTTGATCCCCGGCCACGCGTCCCGGGCGCTGAAACACGGCGACGAGGCCACCGTCACCAGCGCCTGCACGCGCTCGGGGTAAGCCAGGGCAATCCTGCTTGCCACCAGCCCGCCCAGGCTCCAGCCGAGCCAGATGGCATTTTTCGGCGCGGCGTCTACCACCACCTGCGCCATCTCGTCCAGCGACAGTGCGCCAAAGCCGTGGCTGCGGCCAAATCCCGGTAAATCAACCAGGTGCAGCGTAAAATGCGAGGCGAGTTCCTCGCTTATGCAATGCCACACTTCCGCATTCAGTCCCCATCCGTGCAGCAGCACAAGATGACAATTTCCCGTCCCAACGGTCTGCCACCACAGCGTCTTCATCAGTTACTGTTCTCTTTTCAAAACATGGAGGTTACACATGCTAACAGTGCCCGGCTTGTGCTGGCTATGCCGAATGCCGCTTGCGCTGAGCGCGTGGGGGATCTGTTCAGTCTGCACGCGCTCGCTGAAATGTCGTATCAACCGGTGTCCGCAGTGCGGTTTACCCGCCGTCAATCGGCTGCTTCCCTGCGGCCGCTGCCTGAAAAAATCGCCGCCCTGGCGTGCGCTGGTGGCGGTTGATGATTATGTTCCGCCGCTAAGCGGTCTTATTCTCAGGCTGAAGTTTTCCGGCCAGTGCGTTCTGGCGCAGCCGCTTGCCCGCCTGCTGCTGCTGGCAATTTTGCAGGCCCGACGGACCCGCGCCCTGCCCCGCGTCGACACGATCGTGAATGTCCCGCTCTACCACCGCCGACAGTGGCGGCGCGGCTTTAACCAGAGTGACCTGCTCTGCCGCCCGCTTGCCCGCTGGCTCGGCTGCCGTTATGCGCCCTCAGCCCTGACGCGCGTTCACGCGACGGCGATACAGCATCAGCTGAACGCCCGGCTGCGCAAAAGAAACCTGCGAAACGCCTTTCGCCTTGAATTGCCGGTCAACGGCCTCCATATCGCGATTGTGGATGATGTCGTCACGACGGGCAGTACCGTGGCTGAACTTTCCCGACTGCTTTTGCGAAGCGGCGCGGCGTCGGTTCAGGTATGGTGTCTGTGCCGTACCTTGTAGCCCTTCTTCAATGGGCGTATGATTATACCCAGGTAATTTAGTCAACTATTAGGCCAAAGCTATGATCCGTATTTCCGATTCTGCACAAGCGCACTTTGCCAAACTGCTGGCAAATCAGGAAGAAGGGACGCAGATCCGCGTGTTTGTGATCAATCCAGGCACTCCGAATGCAGAATGTGGTGTCTCGTATTGTCCTCCGGACGCTGTGGAAGCAACTGACACTGCCCTTAAATTTGAACAGCTCACCGCTTACGTCGACGAGCTGAGCGCGCCGTATCTTGACGATGCGGAGATCGACTTCGTCACCGATCAGCTGGGTTCTCAGCTGACCCTGAAAGCGCCGAACGCGAAAATGCGTAAAGTCTCCGACGATGCCCCGCTGATGGAGCGCGTTGAGTATCTGCTGCAATCCCAGATCAACCCACAGCTGGCGGGCCACGGCGGTCGCGTTTCCCTAATGGAAATCACGGAAGACGGTCTGGCGATCCTGCAGTTCGGCGGCGGCTGTAACGGTTGCTCCATGGTCGACGTGACCCTGAAAGAAGGGATCGAGAAGCAGCTGCTGAACGAATTCCCGGAACTGAAAGGCGTGCGCGATCTGACCGAGCACCAGCGCGGCGAGCACTCTTACTACTAATTCAGTCCCCCGTTTGTACCGCCCGGTGGCGCTGCGCTTACCGGGCCTACAAAAATAGTGCGGTCTGATGCCCTCACCCCGGCCCTCTCCCACGGGAGAGGGTGAAAACATTAAAAACGGTAACCTCGTGGTTACCGTTTTGCGTTTACCTCTCCCTCTATATGTTGACCTGCGTCTCATAATTCAAATTTTGCCTCCTTGGGTGATTCTCAATCACCGCATGTTACCCGTATCATTCTCGTGGGCACTCAACACCCTTATAACAGCCGACTAAACTTAATGGTTTCGCCGGCATCAGTATGAGTGCCGTTAACGCTCTGTTCCCAGTTGGGACAACCGGAATTTGTCGTTGAAACAATGACGTTACCCATAACAATTCAAAGGCCAGGTAAATCATGCCATTAGTCATCGTCGCTATCGGTGTTGTGTTATTACTGCTCTTGATGATCCGCTTCAAGCTGAACGGGTTTATCGCTCTGGTTCTGGTGGCACTTGCAGTCGGTCTGATGCAGGGTATGCCGCTGGTTAAGGTTATTAGCTCCATCAAGGCCGGCGTCGGCGGTACGCTCGGCAGCCTGGCGCTGATCATGGGCTTCGGCGCCATGCTCGGCAAAATGCTGGCGGACTGCGGTGGCGCGCAGCGTATTGCCACCACCCTGATTGCCAAATTCGGTAAACAGCACATTCAGTGGGCCGTGGTGTTAACCGGTTTTACCGTCGGTTTCGCGCTGTTCTATGAAGTGGGCTTCGTGCTGATGCTGCCGCTGGTGTTCACCATCGCGGCTGCGGCAAATATCCCGCTGCTGTATGTCGGTGTGCCAATGGCTGCGGCGCTGTCCGTGACCCACGGCTTCCTGCCGCCGCACCCGGGTCCAACCGCTATCGCCACCATCTTCCACGCGGATATGGGTAAAACCCTGCTGTTCGGTACGATTCTGGCAATCCCAACCGTGATTCTGGCGGGCCCGGTTTATGCGCGCTTCCTGAAAGGCATCGATAAGCCGATTCCGGAAGGTCTGTACAGCGCCAAAACCTTTACCGAAGAAGAGATGCCTGGCTTTGGCGTCAGCGTCTGGACTTCTCTGGTACCGGTGATCCTGATGGCGATGCGTGCCGTGGCGGAGATGGTTCTGCCAAAAGGTCATGCGTTCCTGGCGGTTGCCGAATTCCTGGGTGACCCGGTAATGGCAACGCTGATTGCGGTGCTGATCGCAATGTTCACCTTCGGTCTGAACCGCGGCCGTTCAATGGATCAGATCAACGACACGCTGACCTCCTCCATCAAAATCATTGCCATGATGCTCCTGATCATCGGCGGTGGCGGTGCGTTCAAGCAGGTTCTGGTCGACAGCGGCGTGGACAAATACATCGCTGCCATGATGCATGAAACCAACGTGTCGCCGCTCCTGATGGCCTGGTCTATTGCTGCGGTTCTGCGTATTGCGCTGGGTTCGGCGACCGTTGCGGCGATCACCGCAGGCGGTATCGTTGCCCCGCTGATTGCGACCACGGGCGTAAGCCCTGAGCTGATGGTTATCGCCGTCGGTTCCGGCAGCGTGATTTTCTCCCACGTTAACGACCCTGGCTTCTGGCTGTTCAAGGAGTACTTCAACCTGACGATCGGTGAAACCATCAAGTCCTGGTCCGCGCTGGAAACCATTATTTCGGTGTGCGGTCTGGTCGGGGTGCTGCTGTTGAATATGGTTGTCTGATGTAAAAAAGCCGGGTGGCGCTGACGCTTACCCGGCCTACATTCGATTCCCTCTCCCTCCGGGAGAGGGTGAGGGTGAGGGTGAAGCTACCGCTTCTTACCCACCGCCCTTCTGCGCTTGTCCAAATCCTTAATCAGCCTGTTCACCCCGTCATCGGCAAACATCTTCTCAAGCGTTGTGGACAGCTTGCGACGCCAGTTCTTGTACTGATAGCTGGTGCCCGGAATGTTCACCGGCTCCGCCATACCAATCCAGTCTTCCGGCTGCAGCCCCAGCAGGGCGCTGTTGCTGTCGGCGATGTAGCGCTGTAAGCCACGGTTAAGCGTTGGCGTCATCGACATCAGCGACGCCTTATGCCCGGCGCGCTTCGGCAGACAGCCATGCTTGTGCAGCGCATCCAGCAAGCCCTGCTTCGCCAGCTCGCGATCCTGATACAGACCGCGCAGCACCTCTTCATCAGGATACAGCCCCAGGGATTTACCGAGCGTCAGGTCGCCGCTTTCCCAATAGCCTTTAAGCACAGGAAGGTCATGCGTCGTCGCGACTGCCATTGACTGTTCCGGGTACGCCTGCGGCGCGCGGAAGGTTTTCTCATGATCGCTTTCAAAATAGAGGACTTTGTAGGAGTAGACGCCGCTGTCGCGGAGCTTGCTGACGATTTCCACCGGTACGGTGCCGAGATCTTCACCGATCACCATGCACTGATGGCGCTTACTTTCCAGCGCGAGGATCGACAGCAGATCGTCAACGGGATACTGCACGTACGCCCCGTGATCCGCCGTTTCACCGTAGGGGATCCACCACAGGCGCAGCACGGACATCACGTGGTCAATGCGCAGCGCCCCGCAGTTCTGCATGTTCGCACGCAGCAGGTCGATAAACGGCTCGTAGGCGCGCGCCGCCATCACGTGCGGGTCCATCGGCGGCAGGCCCCAGTTCTGCCCCAGCGGGCCAAGGATATCCGGTGGCGCACCCACGGAGGCCTTGAGGCAGTAAAGTTCACGGTCACACCAGGTTTCCGCCCCGCCTTCCGCCACGCCGACGGCCAGATCGCGATACAGGCCGATCGGCATGTTATAACCCTGACTCACCTGCCAGCAGGCGGCAAACTGGCTGTACGCCAGCCACTGCAGCCACAGATAGAAGTCCACTTCATCGGCATATTTTTTACAGAAGGCTTTCACCTCAGGCGTGTTGACGGACCGATACGCTTCGGGCCAGACCGGCCAGCCCCAGCGCATTTCATCCTCTTTTACCTGATACGCATGAAGCGCGTCGAACGCCGCCTGCCAGTAAAGGCTTTCGCCTTCCTGCGTCACAAACTGTCGGAAGGCCGCCATCTGCTCGTCATCGCGCTGCGCAAAGCCTTTCCACGCCAGACGCAGCGCGGCCATCTTCAGCGAGGTGACGGTGGAATAGTCGACCCAATCCGCCTCGCGCGCCTGCTTCAGAAGCTGCTGCGTGGTCGGGAGTTTCCACCACGCCTGCGCCTCTTTGCTGTTTTTGAAATCATCTAACGCGTTAACGTCGATATAAATTACGTTCATCCAGCGGCGGGATGACGGGCTGTACGGACTTGCGCTTTCCGGATTCGCCGGATAGAGCGCGTGGATCGGGTTGAGGCCGATAAACGCGCCGCCGCGCTCGCCCACGGATGCCAGCATCTTTTTCAGATCGCCAAAATCACCGATGCCCCAGTTGCTGTCGGAGCGCAGCGTATAGAGCTGCACGCAGGCGCCCCACAGCTTTTTGCCTTCAAGCAGCGCCTGCGGCTCGTAGCAGCGTTTTGGCGCGACGATCACCCGGCAGTGAAAACGCCGATCGTCCTGGGTGAGCGTTAAGGTGTGGTAGCCCTCCGGCAGCTTCGCCGGAAGGTTAAGCGCCTTGCCGCCGGTGGCGTGGCCCTTGTGCTGATGCCCCTCTTCGGTGGTGAGCAGCCAGCTAAAATCCCCCCGCCCCTCTACCGCCAGCGGCATCTTTTTGCCCGCGGTGAATACCTTCACGTTTGGCACCGGTGCAGCCGACGCTTTCGCGTCGGTTTTGTGCATGGCATCCAGCAAACGTCTTTTGGTGTCCGCACCAATAGACTGCGGTTTGCCGTGCGCATTGATGTAACTGAGGCTAATTCCCGCCGCCTGCGCGGCACTGTCCAGACGTTTACTCTCCATCGCGCTTCCTTAGCGTTTTGCCTGCCAGATACGGGACTGATAATCACGGATTGAACGGTCAGAGCTGAACATACCGCAGCGCGCGGTGTTCAGAATACACGCGCGGGTCCAGGCCTCCTGGTCGCGGTACAGCACGTCGACCTGCTTCTGCGCCTCAACATAGGCCGCGAAGTCCGCCATCACCAGATACGGATCGCCGCCCTGTTTGCCCATGCTGTGCAGCATCTGGTCAAACGCATGCTTATCACCGTCGCTGTACTTACCGCTTTCCAGCTCTTTCAGCACCGCATCCAGCACGTTGTCTTTTTTACGCCATTTCACCGGGTCGTAGCCTTTGGCCTTGATGGCTTTCACTTCTTCAACAGTATGGCCGAAGATAAAAATGTTCTCCTCGCCGACCTTCTCGGCGATTTCGACGTTTGCACCGTCCAGCGTGCCGACGGTCAGCGCGCCGTTCAGCGCCAGCTTCATGTTGCCAGTACCGGACGCTTCTTTACCTGCCGTGGAGATCTGCTCGGAGATATCCGCCGCCGGGATCAGCATTTCAGCCGCAGAGACGCAGTAATCCGGCAGGAACACCACCTTCAGCTTGTCGCCCACTTTCGGATCGCTGTTGATCGCCGCCGCCACCTTATTGATGGCGAGGATAATATTTTTCGCCAGGTAGTAGCCCGGCGCCGCTTTCGCACCGAACAGGAACACGCGCGGCACGCGGTCGGCCTGCGGGTTCTCGCGGATCTCTTTGTACAGCGCCAGAATGTGCAGCAGGTTCAGGTGCTGACGTTTGTACTCGTGCAGGCGTTTGATCTGGATGTCGAAAATCGCGTTCGGGTTGATCTCAATCCCGGTACGCGCCTTCACGAACGCCGCCAGGCGAACCTTGTTCTCCCGTTTGATGGCGCGGTACTGCTCGCGGAACTTCGCGTCGTCAGCCTGTTTTTCCAGGTTGATGAGCTGGTCCAGGTCGTTGGCCCACTCTTTCTTCAGGGTCTTGTCCAGCAGCCCTGCCAGCAGCGGGTTGCACTGCTTGATCCAGCGGCGCGGCGTGATGCCGTTGGTCACGTTGTGGAATTTGGTCGGCCACAGCTGGTGGTATTCCGGGAACAGATCTTTCACCACCAGATCCGAGTGCAGCGCCGCCACGCCGTTCACCGCGAAGCCGCTGACTACGCACATGTTCGCCATGCGCACCTGTTTATCATGCACAACCGCTAGCTTCGCCCACACGGCTTTGTCGCCCGGCCAGGTTTTATCCACCAGCACTTTAAACTGGTCGTTAATTTTATTGATAATCTGCATATGGCGCGGCAGCAGCGTTTTCACCAGCTTCTCATCCCAGCACTCGAGCGCTTCCGGCATCAGGGTGTGGTTGGTGTAGGCAAAGGTACGGCTGGTGATGGCCCAGGCGTCGTCCCAGCTCAGCTGATGCTCGTCGATCAGCACGCGCAGCAGTTCGGGAATAGCAATGGTCGGGTGCGTGTCGTTGAGCTGAATCACTTCGAAGTCCGGCAGCTGCGCCAGCTTGCGGCCCGCCAGGTGATGGCGACGCAGAATGTCCGCCACGGAGCAGGCGCACTGGAAGTATTGCTGCATCAGGCGCAGCTTTTTACCCGCCAGGTGGTTGTCGTTCGGGTAGAGCACCTTGGTCAGCTTCTCGGCGTCGATGCCCTGCTGCTCGGCGCGCAGGAAGTCGCCGTCGTTGAATTTGGTCAGGTTGAACGGATGCGCGTGCTTCGCCTGCCACAGGCGCAGAGGCTGCGACACGCCGTTGCGGTAGCCGAGCACCGGCAGATCCCAGGCTTCACCGGTGATGGTAAACGCCGGTTCCCAAACACCCTGCTTTGTGACCTTCCCGCCAATACCCACCTGCACGTCCAGCTGCGCGTTGTGGCGGAACCACGGGTAGGTATTGCGGTGCCAGTCGTCCGGCGCTTCCATCTGATGCCCGTCGGCGAACGACTGGCGGAACAGGCCGTACTGATAGTTCAGGCCGTAGCCAATAGCCGACTGGCCGACGGTAGCCATAGAATCCAGGAAGCAGGCCGCCAGGCGTCCCAGACCACCGTTGCCCAGCGCCGGGTCAGTCTCTTCTTCCAGCAGGTCGGTCAGGTTAATGTCGTGTTCTTTGAGGACGTCACCGACGTCCTGATACCAGCCGAGGTTCAGCAGGTTGTTGCCGGTCAGACGGCCAATCAGGAATTCCATCGAAATGTAGTTCACGTGACGCTGGCTTTTAACCGGCTTCGCCACCGGCTGAGCGTCCAGCTGCTCTGCGATCGCGCCGCTCACGGCCTGCCACCACTGGTGAGGCGTCATCTCGCTGGCGGCGTGAAGGCCAAAACGCTGCCACTGACGCGTCAGGGCAGCCTGGAATTGAGCTTTGTTGAAGGTAGGCTGTGACATAGGGGATCGGCATCCTTTAGAAAGAGAACACAAGTTAGCGCTAGTGTGCCTGGCTCATTTCGCCTCTTCCTCCTCCCGTGGGGGATTAGACAGGGAGGAGTAGCGGGGATGAGCATAAAAGTGTGATCGAGGCCACTCTGTGAGTGTGCACTGCGGAGGAAAAGTTATCCTGGAAGAGTGTCAAAAAAATGAAATGCGGTTTCGCAGGAAATTAATCCACGCTGAAATGATTACTTACGTAGAATAATATTTCTGCAACTGAGGATTACCCTGGAAGGCTATTAATCCCGCATAACCTTACCCAAACTTTATTAACTTTGACGTCACTATAACTTTCTGAAACCAGTTTCAGCGTAACCGCACTAAATGCATACAAACCAGCATCCACGCGGTGTGTGAGCCATTTTTAAAAAGTTCCACCCCGTACGGGAATGTTTTGTGACAGAGTGCAAATTCAGAGCCACAAAAGCCCGACATAACTTGCAATAGTTCCCTTATTGGCCGACCTTATATCTATTAATTACGAAGCGCAAAAAAAATAAATTCTCTCGTTCCCCACAGTGAAGTGAAAACTATGTTGATTCCGTCCAAATTAAGTCGCCCGGTTCGTCTTGACCATACGGTGGTCCGCGAGCGTCTGTTGGCTAAACTTTCCGGCGCGCATAATTTCCGACTGGCGCTGGTAACGAGTCCTGCAGGTTATGGAAAAACAACGCTCATTTCGCAATGGGCCGCAGGTAAAAGCGATCTTGGCTGGTACTCCCTCGACGAGGGCGATAACCAGCAAGAGCGTTTTGCCAGCTACCTGGTTGCTGCTATTCAGCAGGCGACTAACGGACACTGTGCCGCCAGTGAGGTGATGGTGCAGAAGCGCCAGTACGCCAGCCTGTCCTCCCTTTTCTCGCAGATTTTTATTGAGCTGGCGGAATGGCATCGCCCGCTGTACGTCGTCATTGATGATTATCATCTAATCACCAACCCGGCGATCCACGAGTCGATGCGCTTCTTCCTGCGCCATCAGCCGGAAAACCTGACGCTGGTCGTCCTGTCGCGCAACCTGCCGCAGCTGGGCATTGCCAACCTGCGCGTGCGCGATCAGCTGCTGGAAGTGGGCAGCCAACAGCTCGCCTTTACGCATCAGGAGGCCAAACAGTTCTTCGACTGCCGCCTGACCTCGCCGATTGAGGCCGCCGAAAGCAGCCGCCTCTGCGATGACGTTGCGGGATGGGCCACCGCCCTGCAGCTTATCGCTCTTTCCGCGCGTCAGAACAATAGCCCAACGCACCAGTCCGCGCGCCGCCTGGCGGGCATTAACGCCAGCCACCTGTCAGATTATCTGGTGGATGAGGTACTGGACAGCGTCGATACTTCTACCCGCAATTTTCTGCTGAAAAGTTCCCTGCTGCGTTCCATGAACGATGCGCTCATCGTGCGCGTGACGGGCTGTGAAAACGGTCAGCTACAGCTCGAAGAGATTGAACGTCAGGGCCTTTTCCTGACCCGCATGGACGATCCGGGGGAGTGGTTTAGCTATCACCCGCTGTTTGGCAGCTTCCTGCGCCAGCGCTGTCAGTGGGAGCTGGCCGTCGAACTGCCGGAAATCCACCGCGCCGCCGCCGAAAGCTGGATGGCGCAAGGTTTCCCGAGCGAGGCTATCCACCACGCGCTGGCCGCCGGTGATGCCGGCATGCTGCGCGATATCCTCCTCAACCATGCGTGGGGGCTGTTTAACCACAGCGAACTGTCCCTGCTGGAAGAGTCATTAAAAGCCCTGCCGTGGGAGAGCCTGCTGGAGAACCCGCGCCTGGTGCTGCTGCAGGCCTGGCTGATGCAGAGCCAGCATCGCTACAGCGAAGTGAATACCCTGCTGGCGCGCGCCGAGCAGGAGATGGAAAGCGAAATGGATGTCACCCTGCACGGCGAGTTTAACGCCCTGCGCGCGCAGGTGGCGATTAACGATGGCGACCCGGACGAGGCAGAGCGCCTTGCCATGGTCGCGCTGGATGAGCTTCCGCTGGCCAACTTCTACAGCCGCATTGTGGCGACCTCGGTGCACGGTGAAGTGCTGCACTGCAAAGGCGATCTCACCCGTTCGCTTTCATTAATGCAGCAAACCGAACAGATGGCCCGTCGTCACGATGTCTGGCACTACGCGCTGTGGAGCCTGATCCAGCAGAGCGAGATTTTATTCGCGCAGGGCTTCCTGCAGGCCGCCTGGGAGAATCAGGAAAAAGCGTTCCAGCTGATTCGTGAACAGCATCTGGAACAGCTGCCGATGCACGAGTTTCTGTTGCGTATTCGCGCCCAGCTGCTGTGGGCGTGGTCGCGCCTGGACGAAGCAGAAAGCTGCGCGCGTCAGGGTGTGGACGTCCTTTCCAGCTTCCAGCCGCAGCAGCAGCTGCAGTGTCTGGCGCTGCTGGTGCAGTGCTCGCTGGCGCGCGGGGATCTGGATAATGCCCGCAACCACCTAAACCGCCTGGAAAACCTGCTCGGCAACGGCCAGTATCACAGCGACTGGGTATCGAACGCCGACAAGGTCCGGGTGATTTACTGGCAAATGACCGGCGACAAAAAATCCGCCGCCAACTGGCTGCGCCAGACGCCAAAACCGGAATTTGCCAATAACCACTTCCTGCAGAGCCAGTGGCGCAATATTGCCCGCGTGCAGATCCTGCTGGGTGACTTCGAACCTGCCGAGATCGTGCTGGAGGAGTTGAACGAAAACGCCCGCAGCCTGCGCCTGATGAGCGATCTGAACCGCAACCTGCTGCTGCTCAACCAGCTTTACTGGCAGGCGGGGCGCAAAAACGACGCCCAGCGCGTGCTGCTGGAAGCGCTCCAGCTCGCCAACCGCACCGGGTTTATCAGCCACTTTGTGATTGAAGGCGAAGTGATGGCGCAGCAGCTGCGCCAGCTTATTCAGCTCAACACGCTGCCGGAGCTGGATCAGCATCGCGCCCAGCGCATTCTGCGCGAGATTAACCAGCATCATCGCCACAAATTTGCGCATTTCGATGAGAACTTCGTGGAACGTCTGCTGAACCATCCGGAAGTGCCGGAGCTTATCCGCACCAGCCCGCTCACCCAGCGTGAATGGCAGGTGCTGGGGCTGATCTATTCAGGCTATAGCAACGAGCAGATTGCCGGCGAACTGGCGGTGGCGGCGACCACCATCAAAACGCATATCCGCAATCTGTATCAGAAGCTGGGCGTGGCGCACCGTCAGGATGCCGTGCTGCACGCGCAGCAATTATTGAAGATGATGGGGTACGGCGTTTAGGTTTTGTGCGGCCTGATGCCCTCACCCCGGCCCTCTCCCACAGGGAGTGGGAGAAAGGCTTCTCAACACAACTCTAACTGCACATTATTATCTTTTATCACCTGCATCACCCCTGCCGGCGGCGGCACGTCGGTGTACACCGCATCGACCATGCTGATGCTGCCCATGTTCACCATCGCGTTACGGCCAAACTTAGAGTGATCTACCACCAGCATCACGTGGCGTGAGTTTTCGATAATCGCGCGCTTGGTGCGCACCTCGTGGTAATCAAACTCCAGCAGGGAACCGTCGCTGTCGATGCCGCTGATCCCCAGAATGCCGAAGTCGAGGCGGAACTGGGAGATAAAATCGAGCGTCGCTTCGCCGATAATGCCCCCGTCGCGGCTGCGCAGCTCGCCGCCCGCCAGGATGATACGGAAATCATCTTTCTGCATCAGGGTGTTGGCGACGTTCAGGTTGTTGGTCACCACGCGCAGGTTTTCGTGATCCAGCAGCGCATGGGCGACCGCTTCCGGCGTGGTGCCGATATCAATAAACAGCGTCGCGCCGTTCGGGATCTGGCTCGCCACTTTCCGGGCAATGCGCTCTTTCTCAGCCGTCTGCGTGGCCTTACGGTCGTGCCAGGAGGTGTTAACCGAGCTGGACGGCAGCGCCGCGCCGCCGTGGTGGCGAAGGATGCGGTTCTGATCGGCCAGGTCGTTCAGGTCGCGACGAATGGTTTGCGGGCTGACCGCAAACTGCTCCACCAGCTCTTCGGTGCTGACGTATCCCTGCTTTTTAACCAGTTCGATAATGGCGTCATGACGCTGTGTTTGTTTCATGAAATATCCCTGGGAATTATGTTCGTTTCCGCGCATGGAGCGTGTCGGCAATCGCCATCGCCAGCCCCACGGCCAGCCCGGTAACGTGTGCACCGTTGGCGATAGACATACCAAACAGATCAAACCATCCGGCAATTAGCCATATTAACGCAAAGGTTATCAATCCGCGTTGCAGATAGATGCCGCTTTCCGGGTCGCGCTCGCCTCTGAGCCAGACGTAGCCCATCAGGGCATATACCACGCCGGACAATCCACCGAACCACGGGCCGCTGAACTTGTGCTGAACGTAGCCGCTCAGCAGGGCGCTGATAACCGTAATGACGATCAGCTTGCCGCTGCCGAGACGCTTCTCAACGATACCGCCAAGATACCACCACCACAGCAGGTTAAAGAGGATATGCATGACCGAGAAGTGCATCAGCGCGTGGGAGAAGTAGCGCCAGACGTCAAAATCCAGCGACGGATCGTACGGCCACGCGAGGGCCATCATCACGCTCTGGTCGCCCACCACGTTCATAATAATGAAGACGATGATGCACGCCGCCATCAGCAGCAGCGTAAACGGCCCTGCACGTTCGCGGATGGTGGCAAGAAAGGGAAACCGGCTGTAGTGCAAACCGCTGCCGGTCTGCCCGGACTGCCAGCTTGCCGCCAGATAGCGCGGGTCGCCGGGGTTTTCAAGAAAACGCGCCAGCTCTTCGTTTACGCGCGCGGCCTGGCTCTCATCGGCCAGCCAGACGTCGGTCTGGTTATGTTGCTGAATCGTCAGAATAATGCCCTGCGTCGCCATATAGTCGACAAACGCCTGGGCGACGCGCGGGTTGGTAAAGGAGGTAATCATCAACATGGGCGGCGGTCGCTTATTTCCACACAAAAGGGGACAGTATAGCGGGATCAGCGCTCAAAAGCGTATTCCACTTCCGCAGGGAAATGACGATGCCAGGCATCGAAGCCGCCGTCGACGCTGTATACCGCGTCGTAGCCCTGCTGAAGCAGATACTGCGCCGCGCCTTTGCTGCTGTTGCCGTGGTAGCACATCACCAGCACCGGGGTGTCAAAGTCGTTATCGCGCATAAACGCGCCCAATGAGTCGTTGGTAAGATGAAACGCGCCCGGCGTGTGGCCCATCGCAAAGCTCTGCGGATCGCGGATATCCACCAGCACCGCTTTTCCCTGATGCATCTTCTGGTGGGCTTCTTCTACGTTAATACATTCAAACTGATCCATGGTGTTCTCATCTTATATTCAGGTGTGGTGCGGTTTTTCCCCTCACCCCGGCCCTCTCCCCAAGGGGGCGAGGGAGCAAACCATTCCCTCTCCCCTCAGGGGAGAGGGTTAGGGTGAGGGGTGAAGTTTCACCGCACTATTTTACCCCGTAGTGTACGTCCTGGCGGCGGGTAAACGCCATTATGTTATCCATATCACTCTAAATTGTTTTTTTGATGTTACCAAAAGCGCGTTCCTTTGCTATTATGAGCGATATCGAACATTTCTGAGCTTTAACGAAAGTGCGTGAGGGTGTTATGGAAACCAAAGATCTGATTGTGATAGGCGGTGGCATCAACGGTGCCGGTATTGCGGTCGATGCCGCAGGACGCGGATTATCCGTACTGATGCTGGAAGCTAACGATCTCGCCTGCGCGACGTCGTCCGCCAGCTCCAAGCTGATTCACGGTGGCCTGCGCTACCTTGAACACTACGAATTCCGCCTGGTCAGCGAAGCGCTGGCCGAACGCGAAGTGCTGTTGAAAATGGCCCCGCATCTGGCGATCCCGATGCGCTTCCGCCTGCCCCATCGTCCGCACCTGCGTCCGGCGTGGATGATCCGCATCGGCCTGTTTATGTACGATCATCTGGGTAAACGCACCAGCCTGCCGGGTTCGAACGGTTTGCGTTTTGGCTCAGAATCGGTCCTTAAGCCTGAAATCGTGCGCGGTTTCGAATATTCCGACTGCTGGGTGGACGATGCCCGCCTGGTGCTGGCGAATGCGCAGATGGTCGAGAAGAAAGGCGGCGAGGTGAAAACCCGTACCCGCGCGACCGCCGCGCGCCGTGAAAACGGCCTGTGGATTGTGGAAGCGGAAGACGTGGATACCGGCGAGAAGTTCAGCTGGAAAGCGCGCGGCCTGGTGAACGCGACCGGCCCGTGGGTGAAGCAGTTCTTCGACGACGGCATGCACCTGCCGTCCCCGTACGGCATTCGCCTGATCAAGGGCAGCCACATCGTGGTGCCGCGCGTGCATACCCAGAAGCAGGCCTACATTCTGCAGAACGAAGACAAGCGCATCGTGTTTGTGATCCCGTGGATGGACGAGTTCTCGATCATCGGCACCACCGACGTGGAGTACAAAGGCGATCCGAAGAACGTCGAGATCGACGAGAGCGAAGTGAACTACCTGCTGAAAGTGTATAACGCGCACTTCAAGAAACAGCTGGCGCGGGATGACGTAGTCTGGACCTACTCCGGCGTGCGTCCGCTGTGCGATGACGAATCTGACTCACCACAGGCCATCACCCGCGACTATACGCTTGATATTCACGACGTAGACGGCCAGGCGCCGCTGCTGTCGGTGTTCGGCGGCAAGCTCACTACCTACCGCAAGCTGGCCGAGCACGCGCTGGAAAAACTGGCGCCGTACTACAAAGGCATCGGCCCGGCGTGGACCAAAGGCGCGGTTCTGCCCGGCGGTGATATTGGTAATAACCGCGACGATTACGCCGCGAAGCTGCGCCGTCGCTTCCCGTTCATTACCGAAGGGATGGCGCGCCACTACGCCCGCACCTACGGCAGCAATACCGAGCTGTTCCTGAACGAAGCGAAAGAGATTGCGGATCTGGGCGAGCATTTTGGCCACGAGCTGTACGAAGCCGAGCTGCGTTACCTGGTGGAGCACGAGTGGGTTCGTCGTCTGGACGATGCTATCTGGCGTCGTACCAAAGAAGGGATGTGGCTCAACGCCGAGCAGCAGTCTCGCGTGGCGCAGTGGTTGCAGCAGCATGCGGGAAAGCGTGAATTGTCGCTGGCGTCGTGATGTAAAAAGCCGGGTGGCGGCTCCGCCTTACCCGGCCTACTCAATCCCGTAGGCCCGGTAAGCGCAGCGCCACCGGGCAATGTTTTTACAACCGCACCGGATCAATATGCCAAATGTTCTCGGCATACTCTTTGATGGTCCTGTCCGACGAGAAATACCCCATATTGGCGATGTTATACATCGCGGCGCTGGTCCACTTCTCCTGCTGACGGTACAGCTCGTCGACCCTGTCCTGACAATCAACATAGCTACGGTAATCCGCCAGCACCTGATAGTGATCGCCAAAGTTAATCAGCGAATCCACCAGGTCACGATAGCGCCCCGGCTCGTCAGGATTAAACAGACCCGTCGCGATTTGCGTCAGCACCTGGCGTAGCTCTTCATCCTCTTCGTAATACTCACGCGGCGAGTAGCCCTTCGCGCGCAGCGCCTCCACCTCTTCCGTGGTATTCCCGAAGATAAAGATGTTTTCCTCGCCTACGTGCTCCAGCATCTCGACGTTCGCCCCGTCCAGCGTGCCGATGGTCAGCGCGCCGTTGAGGGCAAACTTCATGTTGCTGGTGCCGGATGCTTCCGTCCCCGCCGTTGAAATCTGCTCGGAGAGATCTGCCGCCGGAATGATCAGCTGCGCCAGGCTCACGCTGTAGTTCGGGATGAACACCACCTTCAGCCTGTCGCCAATGTCCGGATCGGTGTTCACCACCTTCGCCACATCGTTAATCAGGTGAATGATGTGCTTCGCCATGTAGTAGGCAGACGCCGCCTTACCGGCAAAGATCTTCACGCGCGGCACCCAGTCGGCCGTCGGATCGGCCTTGATGCGGTTGTAGTGGGTGATCACGTGCAGCACGTTCATCAGCTGGCGCTTGTACTCGTGTATGCGCTTGATCTGGACGTCAAACAGCGCTTTCGGGTTCGCCACCACGTTCAAATGCATAGCAAGCCAGACCGCGAGACGTTTTTTGTTCAGCAGCTTGGCTTCCCGCACGGCTTTGTTCACCGTCGGGAAATCGATATGCTGCTCAAGCTCGCTCAGCTGACCCAAGTCGGTACGCCAGGTGCGCCCGATATTTGCATCCAGCACTTCTGACAGCGGCTTGTTTGCCAACGCCAGCCATCGGCGCGGCGTGACGCCGTTCGTCACGTTGCAGAAGCGCGTCGGGAAGATCTTCGCGAAGTCCGCAAACAGCGACTGCACCATCAGGTTCGAGTGGAGCTCGGACACGCCGTTGACCTTGTGGCTGATCACCACCGCCAGCCAGGCCATGCGCACCCGGCGACCGTTTGATTCATCAATGATCGAGGCGCGGCTCAGCAGCCCGGTATCGTTCGGGTACTGCTCCTGCAATGTCTTGAGGAAGTAGTCGTTGATCTCGAAGATGATCTGCAGGTGGCGCGGCAGAATTTTGCCGAGCATGTCCACCGGCCAGGTTTCCAGCGCTTCGCTCATCAGAGTGTGGTTGGTGTAAGAGAACACCTGGCAGGTCACTTCAAACGCCTCGTCCCAGCTGAACTTATGCTCGTCGATCAGCAGGCGCATCAGCTCGGGGATCGAGAGCACCGGATGGGTATCGTTGAGGTGAATAGCCGTTTTTTCTGCGAGGTTGGCGTAGGTTTTGTGCAGCTGATGGTGGCGGCTGAGGATGTCCTGAATCGTCGCGGAGACGAGGAAATACTCCTGTCGCAGGCGCAGCTCGCGGCCTGAGTAGGTCGAATCGTCCGGATACAGCACGCGGGAGACGTTCTCGGAGTGGTTTTTATCTTCCACCGCCGCGAAGTAGTCGCCCTGATTAAATTTGCCGAGGTTGATCTCGCTGCTGGCCTGGGCGTTCCACAGGCGCAGGGTATTGGTCGCGTCGGTGTCGTAGCCCGGGATAATCTGGTCATAGGCCACCGCGAGGATCTCTTCGGTTTCTACCCAGCGGGATTTTTTGCCTTCCTGCTGAATACGCCCGCCAAAACGCACCTTATAGCGCGTGTTGTGGCGCTTGAACTCCCACGGGTTGCCGTACTCCAGCCAGTAGTCCGGGGACTCTTTCTGGCGACCGTCGACGATGTTCTGCTTAAACATGCCGTAGTCGTAGCGGATACCGTACCCGCGGCCCGGCAGCGCCAGCGTCGCCAGCGAGTCGAGGAAGCAGGCCGCAAGACGCCCCAGGCCGCCGTTACCCAGGCCCGGGTCGTTCTCTTCGTCAATCAGCTCTTCTAAATCCAGCCCCATCTCTTCCAGCGCGGTTTTGACGTCGTCGTAGATACCGAGCGACAGCAGGGCGTTAGAGAGCGTGCGGCCAATCAAAAACTCCATCGACAGGTAGTAAACCTGCCGCGTTTCCTGCGAAAGCTGGGCGCGGTTAGAGCGCAGCCAGCGTTCGACCATGCGGTCACGCACCGCAAACAGGGTGGCGTTTAGCCACTCGTGTTTGTTGGCGATAACCGGATCTTTCCCGATGGTAAACATCAGCTTATAGGCGATGGAGTGCTTTAACGCCTCAACGCTGAGCGTGGGTGAGGAGTAGCTAAAAGGTGCATTCATATCAGTAACTTCGCCTCGTTACATCAAGCGTTGATAAAGGTCGCGGTAGGACTGCGCCGCAACGTGCCAGCTAAAGTCCATCGCCATCGCCTGACGCTGTACGTAACGCCACAGGGATGGACGGGACCACAAGACGAACGCACGCCGAATCGCACGAAGCAGCGACCAGGCATTACTGTCCTCAAAGACAAACCCGCTGGCGATACCGTCCGCCAGGTTTTCCAGAGAGCTATCGGACACCGTATCCGCCAGCCCGCCCGTGCGGCGCACCAGCGGCAGCGTGCCGTACTTCAGGCCGTAGAGCTGCGTCAGGCCGCAGGGCTCGAAGCGGCTCGGCACCAGAATCACGTCCGCGCCGCCCATGATGCGGTGCGAGAACGCCTCGTGATAGCCAATCTGCACGCCCACCTGCCCCGGATGTTCCGCGGCCGCGGCGAGGAAACCTTCCTGCAGCACCGGATCGCCCGCGCCGAGCAGCGCCAGCTGCCCGCCCTGCTCCAGTAAACCGGGCAGCGCCTCCAGCACCAGATCCAGCCCCTTCTGGCTGGTCAGGCGGCTGACCACCGCAAACAGCGGCACCTTGTCGTTTACCTTCAGCCCCATCGCAATCTGCAGCTGGCGTTTGTTTTCGGCTTTGTCTTCCACCGAATCGCGGCCGTAGCGCGCGGCCAGCAGAAGATCGGTTTCCGGGCTCCAGATCTGCTCATCCACGCCGTTCAGAATGCCCGACAGGCGGCCTTCACGGTGGCGCTGCTGCAACAGCCCTTCCAGACCGTAGCCAAACTCCGGCTGGGTGATTTCACGCGCGTAGGTTGGGCTCACCGCCGTAATGTGATCGGCGTAATAAATCCCCGCCTTCAGGAACGAGATCTGTCCATTAAACTCCAGCCCGTGCATGTTATAGAACGACCATGGCAGATCGATGTCATTCATATGATGGGCGTAGTACATCCCCTGATACGCCAGGTTGTGTACCGTAAACACTGATTTGGCCGGGTGACCTTTCGCCGCCAGATACGCGGGCGCAAGGCCAGCATGCCAGTCGTGGGCATGCACCACGTTGGGTCGCCAGAACGGATCCAGCCCGACGGCCATCTCCGCCCCGACCCAGCCCAGCAGCGCAAAGCGCAGCACGTTGTCCGTGTAGGCGAACAGGTTGGTATCGTGGTACGGGCTCCCCGGTCGATCGTAAAGGTGTGGGGCATCGATCAGGTAGATGCCCACGCCGTTGTAGTGTCCAAACAGCAGGGTAATACGTCCGGCGAACGTTTCACGGCGCGTCACGACCTTTGCATCAGGTATTCCGCGCCGGATATCCGGAAAGGCGGGCAACAGAACTCGGGTATCCACGCCTCCGGCAATTTGCGCCGCCGGTAATGCCCCCAGAACATCCGCCAGACCGCCCGTTTTCAACAACGGGAACATCTCAGAACATACGTGTAAAACCTGCATCATCGCTCCTGTTTGATCTGCAGCTTCCGCAACATTTCCCGTGTGACTAACACGATCCCCTCTTCAGAACGGTAGAAGCGACGTGCGTCTTCTTCCGCGTTTTCACCAATCACCATTCCTTCAGGAATGACGCAGGCGCGGTCGATTACGCAGCGACGCAGACGACACGAACGCCCTACCCACACATCCGGCAGCAGGACCGCCGAGTCGATATTACAGAATGAATTTACGCGCACGCGCGGGAACAGGACGGACTGCACCACCACCGATCCGGAGATAATGCACCCGCCGGACACCAGCGAGTTCAGCGTCATGCCGTGGCTGCCGGAGCGGTCCTGCACGAACTTCGCGGGCGGTAGCGATTCCATATGGGTACGAATCGGCCAGTTCTGGTCGTACATATCCAGCTCAGGCGTGACGGACGCGAGATCGAGGTTTGCTTTCCAGTACGCCTCCAGCGTCCCTACGTCGCGCCAGTAAGGTTCCGCATTCGGGTCAGACTGCACGCAGGACAGCGGGAAGGGATGTGCATACGCCATGCCAGCTTTGGTGATTTTCGGGATGATGTCTTTACCGAAGTCGTGGCTGGAGTTTTCGTCTTTGTCATCGTCTTCCAGCAGCTCATAAAGGTAATCTGCATCAAAGACATAGATCCCCATGCTGGCGAGCGATTTGGTGTCATCTCCCGGCATGGTCGGCGGATTCGCCGGTTTTTCGACGAAGTCGATGATTTTGTCATCGGCATCCACGTGCATCACGCCAAACGCCGTCGCCTCGGCAACGGGCACCGGCAGACACGCCACGGTGCAGCGCGCCCCTTTTTCGACGTGGTCGATGAGCATGTGGGAGTAGTCTTGCTTGTAGATGTGATCCCCGGCGAGGATCACGATGTATTCCGCGCTGTAGCGGCGAATGATGTCGAGGTTCTGGGTCACCGCATCCGCCGTGCCGCGATACCAGTTTTCCCCGTGAACGCGCTGCTGCGCAGGCAGGAGGTCGACAAACTCGTTCATCTCTTCGCTGAAAAATGACCAGCCGCGCTGGATGTGCTGCACCAGGGTGTGCGACTGATACTGCGTAATGACGCCAATGCGGCGAATGCCTGAGTTCAGGCAGTTGGAGAGTGCAAAGTCGATGATGCGAAACTTACCACCAAAGTGAACGGCCGGCTTGGCGCGCTTGATGGTTAAATCCTTCAGACGGGTACCACGCCCGCCCGCGAGTATCAGGGCAACAGTTTTTAATGGTAGCTGGCGCGCCAACATTAACGGATCGTTCTTCTCTAATCTAACCATGACTAACTCCTTTTTTATCATCTTTGGAATACGCACACTCCGTGCGCAGGCCCGTGCCAGACAGCCATAACTACCGGATTATCCGCTCCGGCAAAGGGGGGAACGGCTCGCCACTCCCCGTCAGGTAAAACAATCTCTGCGACGTCGTCCGTCGCGTTCAGCGTCACCAGCCACCTATCCGAGAGCAGGATTTGCAGGCAGGTTATGCCGTGTTGCCACTCTTGCGCGCTCAACGATCGCGCGTCTTTATTCAGCCAGCGAACGTTGCCATCGCCCTCCTCCCACCAGCCGTCGGCGGTAAGGGCAGGGATTTGCTGGCGAAGGTGGATCAGCGCCGCGGTAAAATGGGTTAACCCGCTGTTCGCTTCCCCCCAGTCGAGCCAGGTTAAGGTGTTATCCTGGCAATAGGCGTTGTTGTTACCGTGCTGGCTATGGCCGTGTTCATCGCCCGCCAGCAGCATCGGCGTGCCCTGCGACAACAACAGCGTCGTCAGCAGCGCGTGTACGCTGTCGCGTCGCCGTTCGATAACGTCGAGGCTTCCGCCTAACCCTTCTATACCATGGTTAAAGCTATGGTTATTGTTAGTCCCATCGCGATTCTCCTCGCCGTTTGCCTCATTGTGTTTCTGATTGAAACAAACGCAGTCGCGCAGCGTAAAACCGTCGTGCGCCGTCACCAGATTGATGGTGGCCGACGGACGTTTACCGTCGCGCTTAAAGAGATCGGCTGAACCGGCAAAGCGTCCGGCGAATTCGCCTAACGACAGATCCCGCGCCAGCCAGAAGCGGCGGATGGCATCCCGGTAGCGATCGTTCCATTCGGCAAACAGCGGCGGGAAATTCCCCACCTGATAACCGCCCTCACCGATGTCCCACGGCTCCGCGATCAGCTTCACCTGAGAGAGCACCGGACAGTTTTTGATGGCTTCAAACAGCGGCGCCTGCTGGCTAAACGCCGGCGTGCGCCCCATCACCGGCGCCAGGTCGAACCGAAAACCGTCCACGTGGAAGGTTTCTACCCAGTATTTCAGGCATTCATACGCGTAGTGCGATACCGCCGGATGGCTGAGATTCAGCGTGTTACCGCAGCCGGTCCAGTTGTAGTAATCGCCATCCTCCCTGATCCAATAATAGCTACGGTTATCAATTCCGCGCTGCGAGAGCGTCGGGCCGTCAAGATCGCTTTCCGCGCTGTGGTTCAATACCACGTCCAGAATGACCTCAATGCCCGCCGCGTGGAGCGCTTTTACCGCATCGCGAAATTCGTCCCGCGCCTTCTCGGGATGAACCGCATAGCGCGGATCGAGGGCGAACATCGCCAGCGGGTTATACCCCCAGTAGTTGCTCAGCCCCAGGCGCAGCAGGCGAGGTTCGCTGGCGAAATGCGCCACGGGCAGCAGCTCCAGCGCGGTGATACCCAAATGCTTCAGGTAGGCGACCATCGTCGGATGCCCGAGCGCCTTATAGGTGCCGCGCATCTCCTTGGGGATCGACGGGTGCAGATACGTCAGCCCCTTCACATGCGCTTCGTAAATGACGGTGTTGCCCCACGGCGTGCGCGGCGGGGCATCGTCCTCCCAGTCGTAGAGGTCGTTCACCACCACGCTTTTTGGCGCGAGCGGCGCGCTGTCGCGGTGGTCGGGTTCACCGTAACCGACGTGGAAGATGGGATCGTCCTTAAACTCGCCGTCCACGCGGTGCGCGCACGGATCGATCAGCAGCTTCGCCGGGTTAAACCAGTGCCCCTGCGAAGGCTGCCACGGGCCGTGAACGCGAAAGCCGTAGTGCATTCCCGGCCGACCGCCGGACAGGTAGCCGTGCCAGGTATCCCCGGTGCGTTCGGGTAAATCGTAACGGTGCTCGTTACCTTCCCCGTCAAACACGCAGAGTTCTACCCGCTCCGCATGGGCTGAAAACAGGGTGAAGTTCACCCCCTTTCCGTCAAAGCTTGCCCCGAGCGGTTCGGGTTTACCTGCCGTGAGCTGCGTCATTCCCCCTCCCGCACCAGCCAGATGGTGCTCAGCGGCGGCAGCGTCAGGCTCAGGGAGTTCGGTCGCCCGTGGCTTTCGATCGCATCGCTCTGCACAAGCCCGCCGTTACCCGCGTTGCTGCCGTGGTAGTGCATGGAATCGGTGTTCAGGATTTCGCGCCATTTCCCCGGCTGGTTGATGCCGAAGCGGTAGTGCTCGCGCGGCACCGGCGTGAAGTTGCTGGCAACGATAATTTCATTGCCCGCCTTATCGCGGCGCACAAAGACAAACACCGAGCGCTCGTGGTCGTCCACCACCAGCCATTCAAAGCCGTACGGGTCAAAATCCAGCTCGTGCAGCGCTTTGTGGTGGCGATAGGTCAGGTTGAGGTCGCGCACCAGGCGCTGCACGCCGTGGTGCCAGTTATCGCCGCCTTCCAGCAGGTGCCAGTCGAGGCTGGTATCGTGGTTCCACTCGCGGCCCTGCGCGAACTCGTTGCCCATAAACAGCAGCTTCTTGCCGGGGAAAGCGAACAGCCAGCCGTAGTAGGCCCGCAGGTTGGCAAACTTCTGCCACGCGTCGCCCGGCATCCGGTCGAGGATGGATTTTTTGCCATGCACCACTTCATCGTGCGACAGCGGCAGCATGAAGTTTTCGGTGTAGTTATAGAGCAGCCCGAAGGTGAGCTTGTCGTGGTGATACTGGCGGTGAACCGGGTCGAGCTTCATGTAGTCGAGGGTGTCGTGCATCCAGCCCAGGTTCCACTTGTACCAGAAGCCCAGGCCGCCCATTGACGGTGGACGCGAGACGCCGGGGAAGTCGGTGGACTCTTCCGCCATGGTCACGGCGCCTTCCACCTGCTCGCCGAGAATGCGGTTGGTGTTGCGCAGGAACTCTATCGCTTCGAGATTCTCACGGCCGCCAAACTCGTTCGGGATCCACTCCCCCTCTTTACGGCTGTAGTCGCGGTAGATCATCGACGCCACCGCATCGACGCGCAGGGCATCAATGCCGAAGCGCTCGATCCAGTACAGCGCGTTCCCCACCAGGTAGTTCGTGACTTCGCGGCGACCGTAGTTGTAGATCAGCGTGTTCCAGTCCTGGTGATAGCCTTCGCGCGGGTCGCTGTGCTCGTACAGCTTCGTGCCGTCGAACTCTGCCAGCGCAAAATCATCGGACGGGAAATGGCCCGGCACCCAGTCGAGGATGACGTTCAGCCCGGCGGCGTGGGCGGCGTTGATGAAGTAGCGGAAGTCGTCACGCGTGCCGAAGCGGCGCGTCGGGGCATAGAGCCCGGTTGGCTGATAGCCCCAGCTCCCGTCAAACGGGTGTTCGTTGACCGGCAGCAGCTCCAGATGGGTAAAGCCCATCCATTTTGCGTACGGCACCAGCTGGTCTGCCAGCTCGCGATAGCTGAGCCAGAAGTTGTTGTCGGTGTGGCGGCGCCACGACCCGAGGTGAACCTCATAGACGGAAATCGGCGCGTCGAAGCGGTTGGCCTGCTTGCGCTCCTCGCTCTGCACGACCTTTTCGGGCAGGCCGCAGATCAGCGACGCGGTCTCCGGGCGCATCTGCGCTTCGAAGGCGTACGGATCGGCCTTGATGCGCAGCTTGCCGTGGGCATCGATCATCTCGAATTTATACAGCTGGCCGTTGTGCGCGCCGGGGATAAACAGCTCCCAGATGCCGGTTTCACGGCGCAGGCGCATCGGGTGACGGCGACCGTCCCAGTAGTTGAACTGCCCGACGACCGAGACGCGCTGGGCGTTCGGTGCCCACACGGAGAACCGCGTGCCGGTGATACCGTCCATGGTATCGGCATGCGCGCCAAGCGTTTCATAGGGGCGCAGGTGGGTGCCTTCGGACAGCAGCCAGGCGTCCATCTCCTTCAGGAGCGGGCCAAAGCTGTAGGGATCGTCAATCAGGTTTTGCTGACCGTGCCAGATAACGGCAAGCTGGTAGCGAAAGGGGTTTTTACGGCGGGGCATGACGCCCGAGAAGAAGCCACGGGAATCGAGGCATTCCAGGTTGCCGACCTTGCGGCCGGTTTTAGGTTCAATCACCCAGACTTCTGTGGCATCCGGCAGCAGCGCCCGAACTTCCAGTCCGGCCTCCGTACGGTGCATCCCTAGCACAGAAAAGGGGTCGGCAAAATGACCCGCAATAAGCGCATTAATCACGTCTCTATCCACACGATCGGACATGGTATTCATCCTGTTTTTTATGTCGCCCTTATTAAGCGCCTGGGACGACTTTAATGTGACCTGAACGGGCATCCACTCAGCCCCGTCCTAACCTCAGGTAAGAAACAAATCTTCCTTAAAGCATAGCCAACGCTCTACATGACTCCTGATAAAAAATAAGACATACGCGTGTTACTCCATGTAGTACGCAAAAAAAGGGGGTGAAAATCACCCCCGGTAGTTAACAAATTATTACGCTAGCTGGCGCAGCATGCGGCGCAGCGGTTCGGCGGCGCCCCACAGGAGCTGGTCACCGACGGTGAACGCGGAGAGGTACTCCGGCCCCATGTTCAGCTTGCGCAGGCGGCCAACCGGGGTGGTCAGCGTGCCGGTGACGGCAGCCGGGGTCAGCTCGCGCATGGTGATATCGCGATCGTTTGGCACCACTTTCGCCCACGGGTTGTGCGCGGCCAGCAGCTCTTCCACGGTCGGAATAGACACATCTTTTTTCAGTTTAATGGTGAAGGCCTGGCTATGGCAGCGCAGCGCGCCGATGCGCACGCACAGTCCGTCAACCGGGATCGCCGACGCGGTGTTGAGGATTTTGTTGGTCTCAGCCTGGCCCTTCCACTCTTCGCGGGTCTGGCCGTTGTCCAGCTGTTTGTCGATCCACGGGATCAGGCCACCGGCCAGCGGTACGCCGAAGTTGTCCACCGGCAGCTCGCCGCTGCGGGTCAGCTGGGTGACTTTACGCTCGATATCGAGGATTGCAGACGCCGGGTTTGCCAGCTCGGCTGCGACGCTCTGGTGCAGCTGGCCCATCTGGGTCAGCAGCTCGCGCATGTGGCGCGCGCCGCCGCCGGACGCGGCCTGGTAGGTCGCCACGGAGACCCACTCCACCAGATCCTGCGCGAACAGGCCGCCCAGGGACATCAGCATCAGGCTAACGGTACAGTTGCCGCCGACAAAGGTTTTCACGCCGTTGTTCAGGCCGTCGGTGATGACGCCCTGGTTAACCGGGTCGAGAATGATGATGGCATCGTCTTTCATACGCAGCGAAGAGGCCGCGTCAATCCAGTAGCCCTGCCAGCCGCTTTCACGCAGCTTTGGATAGATTTCGTTGGTATAATCGCCGCCCTGACACGTGACAATAATGTCGAGTGCCTTCAGCGCTTCCAGATCGTAAGCATCCTGCAACGTGCCTGTGGTACCACCAAAGGACGGTGCAGCCTGGCCGAGCTGGGAAGTGGAGAAGAAGACCGGGCGGATAGCGTCGAAATCGCGCTCTTCAACCATGCGTTGCATGAGTACAGAGCCGACCATACCGCGCCAGCCGATAAAACCAACGTTTTTCATAGCATTTATTTCCTGCAGAGGGTGTGTGCTGTTTGTGCAAGCCAGTATTGAACTGGGATATGCTTCACATTACAAAATGCTGCCAAAGTCGCAAGCGAAATTAATCGATGATTGCCCGGCAATCAGAAATACAGCTAATCATCATAATAACCATAGAGAGTTTCAGGGATAATTTACATGAGTGAAATCATTTCCGCGGCGGTTTTATTGATCCTGATAATGGATCCACTCGGAAACCTGCCCATCTTCATGTCGGTGCTAAAGCACACCGAGCCGAAGCGCCGTCGGGCGATCATGATCCGCGAGCTGCTTATCGCTCTGCTGGTGATGTTTATCTTCCTCTTTGCCGGGGAGAAGATCCTCGCGTTCCTGAACCTGCGCGCGGAAACGGTCTCGATTTCGGGCGGGATTATTCTGTTCCTGATTGCCATCAAAATGATTTTCCCAAGTGCGGAAGGCAGCAGCAGCGGCCTGCCTGCGGGTGAAGAGCCGTTCATCGTGCCGCTGGCGATCCCGCTGGTCGCCGGGCCGACCATTCTGGCGACGCTGATGCTGCTGTCGCACCAGTATCCGAATCAGATGAGCCATCTGGTGATTGCCCTGCTAATTGCCTGGGGCGGGACGTTTATCATCCTGCTGCAGTCGTCGCTGTTCCTGCGCCTGCTGGGCGAGAAAGGGGTGAACGCGCTGGAGCGCCTGATGGGGCTGATTCTGGTGATGATGGCGACGCAGATGTTCCTGGACGGGATCCGGGCGTGGATGAAGGGCTAGGTAAAAGCAAAATGGCCACCACGTGGCCATTTTTAGTGTTTGCACCCTCTCCCCGTGGGAGAGGGCCGGGGTGAGGGCATCAGGCCGCACCCCAAAATAATATTGCGTTTTGCGAGCTGCCTTCCAGAGCTTCTCTTGCCACCCGATCTTCAAAGCAGTATCTTCTTGCCGCGCCTGCAAAATCAGGCGTCGGGATTAGCCTCCTGACTTACTTCTTCGGTGACACACGTTTTTTTGTGTCGCGCGCTTAGCTACACTCCAAAGGTGGGCCGAGCGGGGGCGTCGAAAGACGCGCCGGTATCCGAAGAGGCCGGTAAGGCTAACCCTGCTCGGTTCCGCCACCAGCGAGATTAGCCTCTCCAGTGGTGGATAAAAACTACTCTTTGGAGGCGGTCATATGACTACTACCCCTAACTTTCCTCACGCTTTATTCACCACCCCGTTCGATCACACCACCGATTTCACCGAACTGGCAGACAACTGCGCGCGGTTTGCCGACGTGCTGGTTGAATGTGACAACCCAGCCCAGAAGATGGCGCTGTGCGGACGGCTCTCTGCCTGTCTCGCTCTGCTTCAGCCTACGCTGCTTGAACCTGTACCGGAATTTTTAAAAGCCAGCCTGACGGTGGACGACCTGCCATTGGACGTGCCGGTCTTCGAGCCGGAAGTGGATCAGCTGGGGAGATACTGCCAGCTGTTAACGCAACTACTGTTGGCTCGAACGCTTTCTGGAAGTGATGAAAGAGTGGCAGGAGATTTGTTGCAGGGCTTAGTGGGGTTGTACAGCGATACGCTGAAAGCGCCGCGCTGGCTGCGCACAAAGGAAGGCATCGTGCCGCTGTAAAAAAGCCGGGTGGCGCTTGCGCTTACCCGGCCTACGGGACCTGAGGGGGTTTGTAGGTCGGGTAAGGCGAAGCCGCCACCCGACAAACATACGGCCGCCCTCTCCCACAGGGAGAGGGAGAAAATCCGTTAGCTCAACAACGTAAACGCAATCATCCCGACAATCGCACCCGTCGTGCCGAGGATGGTCTCCATCAGCGTCCAGGTTTTCAGGGTTTGCGCTTCGGTCGCGCCGGTAAATTTACCGAATAGCCAGAAGCCTGCGTCGTTCACGTGGGATACCACAATCGAACCGCCCGCGATACAGATAGACAGCGCCGCCATCTGCGCACCGGAGTAGTTCAGCTGTTCAATCACCGGCATCACCAGGCCCACTGCGGTTAAGCATGCCACGGTTGCAGAGCCCTGAATGATACGCACCGCCGCGGCCAGCACGAAGCAGGTGACCGCAATCGGCAGGCCCATCCCGGTCAGCGCTTCGCCCAGCGCCGGACCCACGCCGGAATCCACCAGCACCTGCTTGAACACGCCACCGGCACCGATCACCAGCAGGATGATGCCCGCAGGCTGCAGCGCGGCGCCGCAAATCTCCATCACGCGGTCTTTCGGCATCCCCTGACGCATCGCCAGGCCGTAAATCGCCACCAGACACGCCACCAGGATCGCGGTGAACGGGTGGCCGATAAACTCAAACCACTCGTAGGCAGAAGAACCTACCGGAACAAAACGTGCAGCGATGGTTTTGAGGCCAACCAGCACCAGCGGGAGCAGGATCAGCGACAGGCTGAAGCCGAAGGACGGCATTTTGCCCTCGCCCAGGTGCGGCTCGGTGATGTCGTCCGGAATGTGCAGCTCAACGTAGCGGCTGATGAAGTTACCCCACAGCGGACCGGCGATAATCATCCCCGGGATCGCGGCGCAGAGGCCAATCAGGATCATCCAGCCAAAATCAGCGTGCATCTGGGACGCCAGCAGCATCGGCGCAGGCCCCGGCAGCAGAAACGCCGCCGCCGCCGCCACGCCCGCAAACAGCGGTATGACCAGCTTCACGAGGTTGGTGCCGGTGTGGCGCGCCATCGAGAACGCAACGCTAATCAGCAACACAACGGCCACCTCGAAGAACAGCGGCAGCGCGCAGATCAGGCCCGCCAGGCCAATCGCATAGTGCGCGCGGCTGTGCCCGAAGGATTTCAGCATCTTGACGGCAATCTGATCGACCGCGCCCGTCTCGTGCAAAATCTTGCCGAACATCGCGCCGAGCGCGACCACAATCGCCAGGAAGCCCAGCGTGCCGCCCATCCCTTTTTCCATGGTCGCCGCGATTTTATCGAGCGGCATACCGGAAAAGAGACCTGCACCAATAGAAACCACCATCAAAGCAACGAAGGCATGCATACGCGCCTTCATTACTAAAAACAGCAGCAGCAATACGGAACCCACTGCTGTCAAAACAAGCGTTAATGTACTCAAAACTTACTGCCTTTTATTAATGACCTCGATGGTGCTGGCAACAACACCGTCCAGCGGCTGATCGATATCAACCACTAATACGTCCTGCTCATCCGCACCCGGCTCCTGCAGCGCTTCAAACTGCGTGACCAGCATCTGGGTTTTGAAGAAGTGGCCTTTACGCGCCTTCAGGCGGCTTTCAATCACCTCGAAATCGCCTTTCAGATAGATGAAAGAGAGGTTCGGGTTGCCGTCGCGCAACAGATCGCGGTAGGTTTTTTTCAGCGCGGAGCAGACGATCAGGGAGACTTTGTTGGTACGCTGCATAGCGAACGCGGCGTCATTCAGCGCCTGCAGCCACGGTTTGCGATCGTCGTCGTTCAGCGGTTCGCCTGCGGCCATTTTGGTTATGTTGCTGCGCGGATGGAGGAAGTCGCCATCAAGAAACGCGGCATGGAGTTGATGCGCCACTTCGCTCGCCACGGCAGATTTACCGCTACCGGACACGCCCATCAGGACGTAAACGTGGTGATCGTGATTAGTCGTGCTCAAAGGGTGTCCCTCAGTCAATTGTTACGGGTAACAGTTATCGGTAACATTGTCCTGCCGGGGCAAAAGAGAAGCAATATCCAAACGTGCGCGAAGTGAATAAGTGTGAGCTACTTCAAATTTGTCGGATTAAATAGATCCACCCGGTGACAAGGTGAAACCTAAATCTAACATTTTAGGGGTAACTGCCTCACCACGAATGCGCGCCAGCAGGCGTTCTGCACCGATACGGCCCATGCGCTCGCGCGGGGTCAGGACGCTCGCCAGACGCGGCTCCATCACCTGGCCGATGTCGTGGCCGTGAAAACCGGCAATCGCCATATCGTCGGGGATCTTCAGCCCCAGACGCTGGCACTCAAACGCCGCTCCGACCGCAAGGTCATCGTTAGTACAGAAAATACCGTCCAGTTGCGGATACTCGCGTCGCGCCTGACGCATCAGCTCAATACCCGACGTATAGGAGGAGGATTGCTCCACCATCACGCTGTACGGCGTTAAGCCGGCGTCGAGCATCGCCTGCTCGTATCCCTTCTGTTTGATGATAGTACGTTCATCCAGACGCGCACCCAGGTAGGCGATATGACGATGCCCACGGGCGATGATGGCCGCCGTCATCTGACGTGCTGCTTCGAAGTTATCAAAGCCCACGGCGATGTCGAGACACGGCGACTGGCTGTCCATCAGCTCCACCACCGGAATACCGGCCACTTCAATCATTTTGAGCGTGCGGGCGGTGTGGGTACGTTCCGTTAAAATCAGGCCGTCGATGTTCCAGGAAAGCATGGATTCAAGACGTTCTTCTTCCAGTTCCGGCTTGTACCCGTAGTGCGCGAGCATGGTCTGATAGCCAAAGGCATCGGTGACGCTTTCGATTCCGCGTAGTACTTCGGCAAACACCTGGTTGGTTAAGGAAGGAAGCAGGACGCCCACCGCACGGCTGGTCGCATTGGAGAGAATATCGGGTGCGCGGTTGGGGATATAACCCAGTTCATCAAGGGCCGCGGCAATCTTGCCACGCAACGCCACGGAAACCTGCTCCGGGTTACGTAAAAAACGGCTGACCGTCATTTTGGTCACACCGACGCGATCGGCGACATCCTGAAGTACGGGGCGTTTCTTTTTCATCGTCCTGAGAAATCTTGAAGTGAGAGATTTTCTCAGTTTATCACGGACAAAGCTCAACCTTCCCCGTTTAAAGGGAAGGTTGAGAAATTATTTAGACCGGCGGCAGGTCAAACAGCAAAATTTCGCTTTCGCTGTCGGCGTGTACGGAGAGCGCCTGCTCGTCCCAGACGGCCAGGCCGTCCGCCGTGGTGGCTTTGGTGCCGTTGATAGACACTTCACCTTTCACCACCTGGATCCACACGCGGCGGTTGGCGGCAATCTGGTGCACGGACTGTTCGTCTTTCGCCAGCGCCCAGCGGTACAGTTCCATATCCTGATGCACCTTCAGGGAACCTTCACGCGCATCCGGGGACAGCACCAGCTGTTTGCCCTGCTTCGCGTCGAAGCGGCGCTGCTCGTAGCGCGGCGTGATGCCGGTTTCTTCTGGAATGATCCAGATTTGATACAGGTGCAGTTTTTCCGTTTTGCTCGGGTTGTACTCGGAGTGACGCACCCCGGTACCCGCGCTCATGATCTGGAACTCGCCCGCCGGCACCTGCTCTTTGTTGCCCATGCTGTCCTGGTGCTCAACCGCCCCTTCCAGCACGTAGGTCAGGATTTCCATGTCCTTGTGCGGGTGGGTACCGAAGCCCTGGCCTGCATCAATCACGTCGTCGTTAATCACGCGCAGTGCGGAGAAGCCCATGAAGTTCGGGTCGTAGTAGTCGGCAAACGAGAATGAATGCCATGAGTCCAGCCAGCCATGATTTGCGTGACCACGTTCGTTTGCTTTGCGTAAGTAGATCATTGTTTTCACCCTCAGTTCGTTTCGATGGAGTAAGTGTGGACGCAAACCGCCGGGGATCATAGAGGGTGAAAATTGACTCCTCTGTTCAAAAATTATGAACAAGCGCAGAGGAGCCGTTTTTGCTTATTTCGCGAGGGTTATCGTGGCAGGAGAAGCCTGCTCGAAGGCGCGTTCCAGGATTTCCAGGTTGGTCAGTACGTCAGATTCCTTGACGTAATTCGGCGCGCCGGCTGTGAGGGTTTCATACAGCGCATCGTAGACGCGGCCATAATCGCCAATTTCCGGCATCAGCTCTTCCCTGACCGTTACGCCCTCGTCGTTCACATACTCCAGGACGCCCACGGAATCATCCGCCGCGAAGCCCGGTTCGCCCGGCATGATGTTGGCCTTCAGGCTGGTCTCCTGCTGGTCGATGCCGTACTTGATAAATGAGCCTTTGGTGCCGTGAACGATAAATTTTGGATAGTCGATTTTCACCAGATGGCTGGTTTTGACGATGGCCTTCAGGTCGCCGTAGAACAGCTGCGCCTCGAAGGTATCGTCCGGGTTGGCCTTATTGCGCAGGCTGCGGATGTCATACGCCACGTGGTCCGGGCGACCAAACAGAGAGATGATCTGGTCCATGGTGTGCACGCCCAGACCATAGAACGAGCCGTCCTGCGGCAGGCCGGGCTGGGTTTCCGCCACCGGGCGGTAGTAATCGAAGTGGCTTTCGATCTCCACGATGTCACCCAGCTTGCCGCTTTCAATCGCCTTTTTCGCCGTCAGGAAGCAGCTGTCAAAGCGACGGTTCTGATACGGCGTAACGGTCAGGCCTTTGCTTTTCGCCAGCGCGAACAGTTCCTTCGCTTCGGCGATAGTCGGGGTGAACGGCTTTTCCACCAGCACGTTTTTGCCCGCCTCCAGCGCGCGCTTCGCGTAGTCGAAGTGGCTGTCGGCGTGGGTGCAGACGACAACCAGTTTGACCTGCGGGTCGTTAAGCACCTCATCGAGATCGCTGGTGAAATGGATATGAGAATACTGCGGGGATTGCTCTTCCGGCTTCGCGCGGCGGCGGTAGATATGGGCTACGTGCCAGCTGTCTTTACGGTTGAGAACATACGGCAGGTGGTAGCGGGTGGTGCTTTTACCAAATCCAATAAATGCGCAATGTAGTGTCATGGCTCAGTCCTTTTGGAAGGTTATTGACTGCAACCATAGCGCAAGTTTTGCCCTCACCCCAGCCCTCTCCCACGGGGAGAGGGTGAAAAAACCAAAAAAAAAAGCCAGCGAGAAGCTGGCTAAAGTAATACTGGAAGCAATGTGAGCAATGTCGTGCTTTCAGGTTCCCGTAGGGGTCTTCCTGAATGCAGAGCAATAATAATCATTCTCATTCGCACTTGTCCAACACTTTTTGCAAAAAATTGCGGTTGACTCAAATTTTAAAGTCATTGATGTTGGAAGGGACGCTTAACTGACTGAGGAACATGGAATGAGTGAGATTGTGATACGCCACGCTGAACCGAAAGATGCCGACGCTTTACGCCAAAACTATATGCATCCCGGGGTGTATCACGACACGCTACAGCTACCTCACCCTTCCCTTGAGATGTGGCAGGAACGCCTGAATCCTAAACCCGGCCTAAAACGTCTGGTCGCCTGCATTGACGAGAACATCGTCGGCGACCTGGCGCTGCAGGTGGAAGCCAGCCCGCGACGCAGCCACGTGGCAACGTTTGGCATTAGCGTAGCGGCACATGCGCAGGGGCGCGGCGTGGGGAGTGCGCTCATGCGCGAGATGATCAACCTGTGCGATAACTGGATGCGCATCGAGCGTATTGAGCTAACGGTTTTTGCCGATAACCCCGCAGCACTGGCGCTGTACCGGAAGTTTGGTTTTGAAATCGAAGGCACCGGCAGGAAATTTGCCCTGCGCAACGGCGAATATGTGGATGCGTATTATATGGCGCGGATGAAGTAGTACATTCCCCTCACCCTAGCCCTCTCCCCAAAGGGGAGAGGGAACGATTACACCCTCTCCCCTTTGGGGAGAGGGACGGGGTGAGGGGAACCGTCAATATCCCGCCGTTAAATCATCCACCGAACGCGGGTCCGACGCGCCAAACAGCGCCCCGTCCGGCCCGACCATAATGCTCTGGGTACTGCCCATCGCCTCTTTCACCGCCACCTTCTGCCCGCGCTGCTCCAGCAGCTTGATGGTATCCGGGCTGAAGCCCTTCTCGACGCGCAGCTCGTCCGGCAGCCACTGGTGGTGGAAACGCGGCGCGTTGGTGGCTTCAGCGACGTTCATCCCAAAGTCGATACTGTTCACCACCATCTGCAGCACGGTGGTGATAATTCGGCTGCCGCCAGGGCTGCCGGTTACCAGCCAGGTTTTCCCGTCTTTCACGACGATCGTTGGCGACATCGACGACAGCGGACGTTTCTTCGGCCCAACGGCGTTGGCATCACCGCCCACCAGCCCGTAAACGTTCGGCACGCCCGGCTTGGCGGAGAAGTCATCCATCTCGTTGTTCAGCAGAATGCCGCTGTTGCCCGCCACAATCCCGGTGCCGAAGGTGGTGTTGAGCGTGTAGGTCACCGCCACCGCGTTACCGTCTTTATCCACCACCGAGAAGTGGGTGGTCTGGTTGCTTTCGTACGGCGCCAGCTTGCCGGGGCGGATCTCGCTTGACGGCTTCGCCTTGTTGATGTCGATCTCATCGGCAATGGATTTGGCATAGGCCTTGTTGGTCAGCGCCTGCCACGGCACCTTCACGAAGTCCGGATCGCCGAGATATTCCGAACGATCGGCGTAGGCGCGTTTTTCCGCTTCCGCCATCACCTGCATGGCGTCCGCGCTGCCGAAGCCGAACTTGTGCATATCGAAGTTTTCAAGAATGTTGAGGATCTGCACGATATGAATACCGCCGGAAGACGGCGGCGGCATGGAAAAGACCTCGTAGCCGCGATAGGTGCCGCTAATCGGCTCGCGCTCCACCGCCTTGTATTCCGCCAGATCCGCTTTGGTGATAAGCCCGCCGTTTTTCTGCATCTCTTCCGCAATCTGGTCGGCTATCGCCCCTTTGTAGAAGGCGTCCGGACCGTGCTCCGCAATCAGCTCCAGGCTTTTGGCGAGGTTCTTCTGCACCAGCTTATCGCCCTTTTTCAGCGGCTCGCCGTCCTTCCAGAAGATAGCCTTGCTGTTTTCGTGATTCGGAATGACTTCGCTGCCGTAGGTTTTGAGGTCGTCCGCGAGCGCGTCATTGACCACAAAACCGTCGCGCGCCAGCCTGATAGCAGGCTGCACCACCTTGTTCAGCGGCAGTGTGCCGTATTTTTCCAGCGCCAGCGAGAAGCCCGCAACGGTGCCCGGCGTGCCGGAGGCAAGGTGCGAGGTCAGGGATTTTTTGCTGTCCGGGTTGCCCTGGTCGTCAAGGAACATATCGCGGGAGGCCTGATTCGGTGCCATCTCGCGGAAGTCGATGGCGGTGGTTTTGCCGTCTTTGGTGCGCAGCATCATAAACCCGCCGCCGCCGAGGTTACCCGCCTGCGGGTGCGTGACCGCCAGCGCGTACCCTACCGCAACCGCCGCATCCACCGCGTTACCGCCCTGCCTGAGGATATCGACGCCCACCTGGGTTGCCAGCGCGTCAACCGAGGCCACCATGCCGTGCGTCGCCCGCACGGGATGAAAAACATCTTCCTCCACGCCGTAGGAGACTGGCGGAGCCGCCGGCGGGTTGGCCGCCACGGTGAATGTGCCGCCGGCCATCAGCGCAGCGATCGCTATCCAGCGCAAAAACGTTGGTTTCATCATTATTGTTCTCCAGGTGAAGGGGCCCATATTCCCCGCTTAAGCCTGGTTCACAACTCCTAAAAAATCATCGTTATGGTGGAATCAGGGTAAACTTAAGAGAAGCCTCAAAAGGAGGAGATGACAATGAAACGCTTACTGATTATTACCGCGCTGCTCCCGTTCGCCGCGCTCGCACAGCCGCTTAACACCATGAACAACCCTAACCAGCAGGGCTACGTCATTCCCAGCCAGCAGCGCATGCAGACGGAGATGATGAGCCAGCAGCAGCAGCAAAAAGGGATGCTCAATCAACAGCTGAGAACGCAGACCCAGATGCAGCAGCAGAACCTGCAAAATCAGATGAACGCCAACACGCAGCGTATTCAGCAGGGCCAGGTGCGCGAGCAGCCATTGCAGAATAAAAACGGCGGGATGCTGAGCGGGGGAAGCACGTTAAACAGCGGCCAGCAGCATATGCTGACGCCGCAGTCTAACGGCAGCATGCTTAATAATTCGCAGAATTAAAGTCAGGGCCGATGCGGTCAATCGCATCGGTACAAATGCTGTCGACGCCCCAGCGCAGCAGTTCTGCCGCGCGCTGGGGTCTGTTGACGGTGTAGACCAGAATGTGCAGCCCCGCCTCTTTCAGCATTTTCACCCGCGCCTCATCCAGCAGCCTGTGATTGAGATGGATAGAAACGCACGCTAAGCGCGTCGTCAGCTCGCGCCAGTCTTCGCGCCACTCGTCCAGCAGCAGCCCGCGCGGCAGCTCCGGTACGGCCGCCTGCGCGGCTTCCAGCGCGTCGATCTCAAACGACGACAGCAGCGGCGCGGTCATCCCGTCCCACAGCTCGCGCGCGGCCAGCGCAATCACTTTGCCGGTCAGCGGCCCGGTGCCGGTGGTCGGTTTGATTTCGATGTTGGCCATCATGCCGTGCTGGCGGCAGCGGTCCGCCACTTCAGCCAGCAGGGGCAGCGGTTCTCCCTTGAACTCGCCGCTGTACCAGCTTCCGGCGTCTACCTTCAGCAGATCGCGCCACGGCAGCTCCCCCGCCACGCCCCAGCCGTTGCTGGTGCGCTCGAGGTTATCGTCGTGCAGCAGGAAAATTTCGCCGTCTTTCGACAGCTTGGCGTCAAATTCGATCATGGTGTGACCGTGATGCGCGCCCGTATCGATGGCCGCCAGGGTGTTCTCCGGCGCCAGCTTACCGCCGCCGCGGTGGGCGACGACGTGGGGATAAGGCCAGTTGCTCATACTCGTTGTCCTGTTTCACCGTCAAATAAGTGCAGGTGATGTTCCGGCAGATGCAGCCACAGCGTGCTGCCTGCTTTCGGGCGCTCCTGATGCGCGAGGCGTACAACTATTTTTTGCTCGCCCCAGCGCCCATGTGCGAGGTTATCTGCACCCAGCATTTCCAGCGTGTCCATCACCAGAGGCACGCCGCCGTCCGCCTGAGAGGTTAAACCAATATGCTCCGGGCGGATGCCGAGCGTCATCTTACGCCCGGCGTAGCCACGATAGTACCAGCCGATCGGCATTGCCATACCGCTTTCCATCTCAAAGTGCGTGCCCGCGCTGCTGATGCGCCCTTCCAGCAGGTTCATGGCCGGGCTGCCGATAAAGCTCGCCACGAAGCGGGTCGCCGGTTTTTCGTACACCTCCACCGGGGTGCCAATCTGCTCGGCGATGCCTTTGTTCATCACCATCACGCGCTGGGCGAGGGTCATGGCTTCGACCTGATCGTGGGTCACGTAAAGAGAGGTGGTTTTCAGACGACGATGCAGCTGCTGCAGCTCAAGACGCATCTGCACGCGCAGCTTGGCGTCGAGGTTAGAGAGCGGTTCGTCGAACAGGAATACCGCCGGATCGCGCACGATGGCGCGCCCCATCGCCACGCGCTGGCGCTGGCCGCCGGAAAGCTCGCGCGGGCGGCGCTTGAGCAGGCCGTCGAGTTCCAGAATGCGCGCCGCCTCCTTCACCCGCTCGTCGATATGGCCTTTGCCCATGCCGCGGATTTTCAGCCCCCAGGCCATGTTCTCCTCCACGCTCATGTGCGGATAGAGGGCGTAGTTCTGGAACACCATCGCGATGCCGCGGTCTTTGGGTTCCATCTCGGTGACGCGCTGGCGGTCAATCCAGATATCCCCGGACGTCACGCGCTCCAGCCCCGCCACCATGCGCAGCAGGGTGGATTTGCCACAGCCGGACGGGCCGACCATCACGATAAATTCCCCGTCCGCCACGTCGAGCGTCAGCGGCTGAATAACCTGGGTTTTGCCATCCCAGCTTTTGGTGACTGCCTGAAGTTTTAAACCTGCCATCTTATTTCTCACTGTCCACTAAACCACGCACAAACGCACGCTGCATGGCTAAAACGATAACGACCGGGGGGATAAGGGTGAGCAGCATTGCCGCCATCACCTGGTTCCAGAGTGTGGTGCCTTCGCCGGTGGCGATCATGCCCTTGATGCCCGCCACGGCGGTGCCGAGGTTGACATCCTGAATAATCAGCAGCGGCCACAGGTACTGGTTCCAGCCGTAGATAAAGGTGATCACAAACAGCGCCGCAAGGTTAGTTTTCGACAGCGGCAGCACGATGTCGCGGAAGAAGCGCATCGGCGAGGCCCCGTCGATACGCGCGGCTTCAATCAGTTCGTCCGGCAGGGTCATAAAGAACTGGCGGAACAGGAAGGTGGCGGTTGCCGAGGCCATCAGCGGCAGGGTTAAGCCCGCATAGCTGTCGAGCATCTTCAGGTTGGCGATCACCTCCACCGTCGGGAAGATACGCACTTCCACCGGCAGCATCAGGGTAATGAAGATCATCCAGAAGAAGAGATTACGCAGCGGAAAGCGGAACCAGACGATGGCGAAGGCCGACAGCATCGACACCGTGATTTTGCCGACGGTAATGCTAAACGCCATGATGAAGCTGTTGAGCATCATCAGCCAGAACGGCGCGCTATTGGCGCCCACGCCCTGGGTCCAGATGGTCTTCATGTTCTCGAAAAGATGTGTGCCTGGGATCAGCGTCATCGGCGTGTCAAATACGGCTTTGGTGTCCAGCGTGGCGGCGACGAACGCCACGTACAGCGGGAAGAGGATGACGATAATCCCTAAAATCAGCATGGTATGGCTGAAAATCGTCAGCCCGCGACGGTTCTCAATCATTGGTAGCGCACCTTACTTTCGACATAGCGGAACTGCACCACCGTGAGGATGATGACGAGGAACATCAGCACGACGGACTGTGCGGCAGAGGCAGAGAGATCCAGACCGGCGAAGCCTTCGCGGTAGATCTTATAGATAAGCGTCGTTGTCGCCTGCACCGGACCGCCTGCGGTCGCCGCGTCGATCACCGGGAAGGTGTCGAAGAAGGCGTACACGAGGTTAACCACCAGCAGGAAGAAACTCACCGGGGCGATCAGCGGCAGCGACAGCCTGAAGAAGCGGCGAACCGGGCCTGCGCCGTCAATTGCCGCGGCTTCCACCAGCGAGCGCGGAATGGACTGCAGCGCGGCAAAGAAGAACAGGAAGTTGTAGCTGATCTGCTTCCACAGCGAGGCGAACACCACCAGGAACATCGCCTGGCCGCTGTTCTGGGCGTGGTTCCAGTCGTAGCCCAGTTCGGCCAGGAAGTGGGTAATCAGCCCGCGCCCCGGGTTAAACAGGAAGATCCACAGCACGGCCGCCACCGCGGGAGCCACGGCGTAGGGCAGCAGCATCAGCGTTTGATACAGGCGGCTGCCGCGCACCACGTAGTCGACCAGCGCGGCGAAGAACAGCGAGGCAACCAGACCGCTCACGGTGACCAGCGCGCTGAACTTCATCGTCGTCCAGAAGGAGTCCAGATAGTAGCTGTCATGGAACAGCGCGGTGAAGTTGTCCAGCCCGACAAACTGGCTGGAAAGCCCGAAGGGATCGACGCTTTGTACCGAGTACCACAGCGCTTCGCCCGCAGGCCAGATAAAGAAGATAACGGTGATGACCAGCTGCGGCGCGACCAGCAGATACGGCAGCCAGCGGGACCGGAACACCGGACGGGATGATGACATAGGTTTGCTCTGTAGGTATTCACCCCTCACCCCGGCCCTCTCCCCAAAGGGGCGAGGGTGTAATCGTCCCCTCTCCCCTTTGGGGAGAGGGTTAGGGTGAGGGGGATTAGTTTGAATTACGATTTGGTCGACTGCTCAAAGCGGCGCAGCAGCTGATTTCCACGCTCTACCGCAGAATCCAGCGCCTGCTGTGGCGTTTTCTTACCGGTCCACACGCTTTCCAGCTCTTCATCTACGATGGTGCGGATCTGCGGCATGTTGCCCAGACGCAGGCCCTTGGTGAACGGCAACGGCGGCTTGTTCAGCATCTGGCGCGTCGCGATGTCCGCGCCCGGGCTCTTGCTGTAGAAGCCCTGCTCGCGGGTCAGGTCGTACGCGGCTTTAGTGATCGGCAGGTAGCCGGTTTTCTGGTGCCACTCGGCGGCGTTTTCAGGCTTCGCCAGGAAGTCGAGGAACTCGGCTACGCCTTTGTAGGTGCCCTTGTCTTTACCCTGCATCACCCACAGGCTCGCCCCGCCGATAATGGCGTTCTGCGGCGCGCCCTTCACGTCAGCGTCGTAAGGCATCATGCCCACGCCGTAGTTGAATTTGGCGTAGTGACGGATATCCGCCAGCGAGCCGGACGAGGCGGTGGTAATGGCGCAGTCGCCGTTGTAGAACTTCTCGGTGGATTCGTCTTTACGGCCGAAGTAGCTGAAGTCGCCCTTCTTGTTCAGATCGGCAAGCAGCGCGATGTGCTTCACCTGCTCCGGCTTGTTGAACTCCAGTACCGCGTCGTTGCCGTCGAAGCCGTTGTTTTTGGTCGCCACCGGCAGGCCGTGCCAGGCGCTGAAGTTTTCAATCTGGATCCAGCCCTGCCAGCCGCTGGCGTAGCCGCACTTCATCCCCGCCGCTTTCAGCTTCGCGGTGTACTCGGCCAGATCCTGCCAGGTTTTTGGCGGCTGCTCCGGGTCTAAACCGGCTTTTTTGAAGGCGTCTTTGTTGTAGTACAGCACCGGCGTAGAGCTGTTAAACGGCTGGGACAGCAGATGGCCGGTTTTGGAATCGGTGTAGTAGCCGGAGACGGTCGGCACGAACTGTGATTCGTCGAAGTTGATGCCTGCGTCTTTGAACACTTCGTAGACCGGCTTGATGGCTTTAGAGGCCATCATGGTCGCGGTACCCACTTCATAAACCTGTAACAGGGCAGGCGCGTTGCCGGTACGGAAGGCGGCGATGCCCGCGCTCAGGCTCTGCTCGTAGTTGCCTTTATACACCGGCACAATTTTGTAATCCGGGTGGGTGTCGTTGAAACGCTGCGCCAGGGAGTCAACCTCTTTACCCAACTCCCCTTCCATGGAATGCCAGAACGGAATGGTGGTGACAGCCATTGCGTTCGTCGCAAAAGCCAGACCCAGTGCCAGACCCAAAGCTGTGTGTCGTAACGATGTCATTGTCATCTCTCTTATTGTGCCGGATGCGCGATATCACGCGTTTTATGCTCGCGAGGTAACATGACATGCTCGAATTACAGAAAAATAACTGTTTGTTTACAGATAAGTGACAGCCAGGCGTCAGGGGGATGATGGTTGTGTGAAGGGGTTGGGGTTTGGTTTGAGTGCGGTCTGATGCCCTCACCCCGGCCCTCTCCCACAGGGAGAGGGAGAAAGGCGATCGGTTCCCTCTCCCTTGAGGGAGAGGGTTAGGGTGAGGGGGAAACGCGATTAGCCGCCTAAATACGCGCTCCGCACCGCCTCGTTCGCCAGCAGCGCGTCGCCGGTATCCGAGAGCACCACGCGCCCGTTCTCCAGCACGTAGCCGCGATCCGCGAGCTTCAGCGCCTGGTTGGCGTTCTGCTCGACGAGGAAGATGGTCATCCCCTCTTTGCGCAGCTGTTCGATGGTGTCGAAGATCTGCTGGATGATGATCGGCGCAAGCCCGAGCGACGGTTCGTCCAGCAGCAGCAGGCGCGGCTGGCTCATCAATGCGCGGCCAATCGCCAGCATTTGCTGCTCGCCGCCGGACATAGTGCCCGCACGCTGGATACGGCGCTCCCACAGGCGTGGGAAAAGCTCGTATACCCACTTGATGCGGGTCTGGAACTGGTCGCGGTGGGCAAAGAAGCCGCCCATCGCCAGGTTCTCTTCCACCGTCATGCGGGAAAACACGCGACGCCCTTCCGGGACAATCGCTACCGCTTCGCGCATGATTTTGGCGGTCTGCCAGTCGGTAATGTCTTTATCATCGAACACAATCCGCCCGCTGGTCGCGCGCGGGTCGCCGCACAGGGTGCCGAGCAGCGTGGTTTTACCCGCGCCGTTGGCTCCGATCAGGGTCACGATTTCACCCTGATTGATGTGCAGGCTGACGTCGTGCAGCGCCTGGATCTTGCCGTAGTGCGCGTTGACCTTGTCGAACGTTAACATCGCTTTTTCCATCTTATGCCTCACCAAGGTATGCGCGGATCACGTCCGGGTTGTTGCGGATCTCTTCCGGCGTCCCGTTTGCCAGCGGCGTGCCCTGGTTTACCACGTAGATACGGTCCGAAATGCCCATCACCAGCTTCATGTCGTGCTCAATCAGCAGGATGGTGGTGTCGTGATGGTCGCGCAGCTCGGCAATCAGCTCGTCCAGCTCTTTGGTCTCTTTCGGGTTAAGCCCTGCCGCCGGTTCGTCGAGCATCAGGATTTCCGGCTGGGTCACCATGCAGCGCACAATTTCCAGGCGACGCTGATCGCCGTAGGCCAGGTTGCTTGCCTGGCGGTTGGCGTGCTGGAGCAGGCCGATACGGTCGAGCCAGGTGGCGGCGCGGTCGAGCGCCTCCTCCTGCGCGCGGCGGAAGGCCGGGGTTTTCAGCAGGCCGGAGAACAGGCCGGTTTTGAGCTGCTGGTGCTGTGCCACCAGCAGGTTCTCAATCACCGTCATCTCGCGGAACAGACGCACGTGCTGGAAGGTACGCACCACGCCCATGCGGGCAATCTGCTGGCCCGGCAGCCCTTCCAGGTGCTGGTCGCGCAGCATGATGGTGCCGCCCGTCGGCTTGTAGAAGCCGGTCAGGCAGTTAAAGACCGTGGTTTTTCCCGCGCCGTTCGGGCCAATCAGGGAGACAATCTCTTTCTTGTGCAGATCCAGATTCACGTTGTTGACCGCCAGCAGGCCGCCAAAACGCATCATCAGGCCGTTAACGGATAATAATGGCTGACTCATGCCTGCTCTCCTTTCGCTTGCCCGTTCTTCAGCTTCAGCTGTGGACGAGTCATCGGCAGCAGGCCCTGCGGACGCCAGATCATCATCAGCACCATCAAACCACCCAGCATCAGCATGCTGTATTCGTTAAAGTCGCGCATCAGCTCGCGCGAGACCACCAGCAGGATGGCCGCGAGGATAACGGCGAACTGCGAGCCCATCCCGCCGAGCACCACGATCGCCAGCACGAAGGCGGATTCGGCAAAGGTGAAGGATTCCGGGCTGACGAAGCCCTGACGCGCGGCAAACAGCGTTCCGGCGAAACCGGCAAACGCGGCGCTGATGGTGAACGCGGTCAGCTTGATGCGGGTCGGGTTCAGGCCCAGCGAGCGGCAGGCGATCTCATCTTCACGCAGCGCTTCCCACGCGCGGCCCAGCGGCATGCGCAGCAGGCGGTTGATCACGAACAGGGTAATCACCACCAGCAGCAGCGCCACGAGATAAAGCCAGATCACGCGGTCGGACGGATCGTACTTGATGCCGAAGAAGTTGCTGAAGGTATCCCAGCCGCCTTCGCGGGCGGTACGGCTAAACTCCAGGCCGAAGAAGGTCGGTTTCGGGATCTGGCTGATGCCGTTCGGGCCGCCGGTCACTTCGGTGTTGTTGAGCAGCAGGATACGGACGATTTCCCCGAAGCCTAAGGTCACAATCGCCAGGTAGTCACCGCGCAGGCGCAGCACCGGGAAGCCGAGCAGGAAGCCCGCGGCGGCAGAGACCAGCCCCGCCAGCGGCAGGCAGGTCCAGAAGCCGAGGCCGTAATAGTGGTTCAGCAGCGCGAAGGTGTAGGCACCGATGGCGTAGAAGCCGCCGTAGCCCAGCACCAGCAGGCCTGACAGCCCCACCACCACGTTCAGACCGAGACCCAGAATCACGTAGATCATGGTCAGGGTGGCAATATCCACGGTGCCACGCGACACCACGAACGGCCACGCCACGGCGGCCACCAGCAGCGCGACGAGGAACAGCTTCTGCTTCACGGTAGAACCGTCGATCGCCGGCAGCACGAACTTCGGCCCGGAGACGTTTTTCAACGTCTTCTGGAACGCCGGACGCAGCAGCTGGAACAGGAACACCACGGCGGTGCCGATAAAGACCCACTGCCAGCGGATGTCGGGAGCAGTGTCGACCACCAGCTTAGTGCCGTCCAGCTCCAGCTGGACGCCCATAAAGACGCCCGCCAGCACGAAGAACATGGCGGCAGAGAGCAGCGCCATTGCAAAATGCATTGGTTTCATACTTTCTCTACCTCCGGACGGCCCAGAATACCGGTAGGCATCACCAGCAGAACCAGAATCAGCAGGGCAAACGACACCACGTCTTTATATTCAGTGCTCAGGTACGCCGAGGAGAGCGCTTCCGCCACGCCCAGGATCAGGCCGCCGATCATCGCGCCCGGAATACTGCCGATACCGCCCAGAACCGCCGCGGTGAAGGCTTTCATCCCGGCCATAAAGCCGATGTACGGGTTGATTACGCCGTAGAACTGGCCGAGCAGGACGCCCGCCACCGCCGCCATCGCGGCGCCAATCACGAAGGTCAGGGCAATCACGCGGTCGGTGTTGATGCCGAGCAGGCTCGCCATCTTCAGGTCTTCCGCACAGGCGCGGCAGGCGCGCCCCATGCGTGAATAGCGGATGAAAAGGGTCAGGGCCAGCATCGCCAGGAAGGTTACCACCCAGATAACCAGCTGCATGGTGGTGATAGAGGCAGAGAAGTTCTCGCTGGCGCCCACAATCCACTGGCCGTTAAACAGGCTTGGCAGCGCCACGTCGCGCGAGCCTTCGGTCAGGCTGACGTAGTTTTGCAGGAAAATAGACATCCCGATGGCGGAGATGAGCGCGATCAGGCGCTTGGAGCTGCGCACGGGCCGATAGGCCACGCGTTCGATGCTCCAGCCGTAGGCGCTGGCAATAATAATCGCCCCGACAAACCCGGCGGCAACCAGCAGCCAGCTGCTGTCGATGCCCATCATCATCAGCGCGGCGATAATCATAAAGGAGACGTAGCTACCGATCATGTACACCTCGCCGTGGGCGAAGTTGATCATGCCGATAATGCCGTAAACCATCGTGTAGCCGATGGCGATCAGCGCGTAGGTGCTTCCCAGCGTGACGCCGTTAAACATCTGCTGCAGGAAATAGAGAAACTGCTCGGACATATACAAACCTTTTTATACCCGCCCGGCGAGCCGGGCGGTGGGATAATTATTTGGCGGCCGAGGAAGACCCGTCGGCGTGCCACTTAAAGACACCAAATTCAAATCCCTTCAGATCGCCTTTCTCATCCCAGTTCAGCGGCCCAATCACGGTGTTCGCCCCGTGTGCTTTTAAATCTTTCACCAGATCCAGCGGCTCTTTGCTGCCGGTACGCTCCAGCGCGGTGGCCAGAGACTGCACGGCGGCATAGGTGATCCACACGTACGGACCGCTCGGATCCTTCTTCTGCGCCTTGAGCGCATCTACGATAGCCTTGTTCGCCGGATCCTGGTCATAGCGTTTTGGCATCGTGACCAGCATGCCTTCGCCCGCGTCGCCCGCGATGTTCGACAGGGAGGCGTTGCCGACGCCCTCAGGCCCCATGAACTGGGTTTTCAGACCGGTGGCGCGCGCCTGGCGCAGCATCTGCCCCATTTCCGGGTAGTAGCCGCCGTAGTAGACGAAGTCGATATTTTCTTTTTGCAGACGGGCGATCAGCGCGGAGAAGTCCTTCTCGCCGGCGGTGATACCGTCGAAGAAGACGATGTTCGCGCCGCCTTTTTTCAGGCCGTCCTGCACGGAGCGCGCCAGGCCTTCGCCGTACTGCTGCTTGTCATGGATGATGGCAATGCGCTGCGGCTTGACGGTTTCGAGGATGTATTTAGCCGCCGTTGGCCCCTGCGAGGAGTCCAGGCCGGCGGTACGCATGATGTGCTGGTAGCCGCGCTGGGTCAGCTCCGGGTTGGTCGCGCCCGGGGTGATCATCAGGATACCTTCGTCTTCATAGATGTCAGACGCGGGCTGGGTGGAGGATGAGCACAGGTGACCGATAACGTACTGGATGCCGTCGTTAACGATTTTGTTGGCAACCGCGACGGCCTGTTTTGGATCGCAGGCGTCGTCATACTCCACGCCTACCAGCTTGTCGCCCTTGATGCCGCCTTTGGCGTTGATGTCTTTGATGGCCTGACGCGCGCCGTTGAACTCCATATCGCCCCACTGGGCAACAGGACCGGACATCGCACCGACCACCGCAACTTTAATGTCTTCCGCCATCGCGGCCTGCGAAATTGCCAGTGCAACCATTCCCGCGATTAATGCTTTCGCGTTCCTTTTCATCTCTGAATCCCCATTCGTGACGTGATGTTTATATTTTGTTTTATTATGGTTAAAAAGCATTCTGTACTTTTAATGAACAACGCTATTTTTACCAGTGCCTTTAATGGTTTAGCGAGGTTTTTTATCAAAAACCAGACTAATATCTCTATTTTTCAGGCGATTAAGCAAAGATAATATTCTGAAATCAGGCAGAGATAAACAAATAAAAGCGTGGTTGGCAGCATAAAATAACGGTACAAAGCGCCGAATAAATCACTACCTTTTAGGTTAAAATCCTGCTTATTTTTCGATCCATGTGTTTTCGAACTGCGCATTGGGCTGCCAAAAAACTAATCACCTGGTAAATGGGAATAAAAAGAGAAAGCCCCTGAGCAAATAAATTGAGTACACTCCCCCCTACTCTTTTAGATTTGGACAAGCAGCTAATGAAACTGACTATCGTGCGTCTGGTGACCTTTAGCGACCAGGATCATATCGACCTGGGCAAAATCTGGCCGGAATATTCCCCTTCGTCGCTGGCCGTTGACGAGAACCACCGTATTTATGCCGCGCGTTTTAACGAGCGCCTGCTGGCCGCCGTTCGCGTAACGCTGAGCGGCACGGAAGGGGCGCTGGATTCGCTGCGCGTGCGCGACGTGACCCGCCGCCGCGGCGTTGGGCAATATTTGATTGAAGAAGTGCTCCGCGAGAACCCGAGCGTGACCTCCTGGTGGATGGCCGACGTGGGCGTAGAAGACCGCGGCGTGATGGCGGCATTTATGCAGGCGTTAGGGTTTACGGCGCAGGCGAACGGGTGGGAGAAGCGGCAGGGTTGATTTGTGCGGCCTGATGCCCTCACCCCGGCCCTCTCCCACAGGGAGAGGGAGAACACCGAGCATCCCCTCTCCCTGTGGGAGAGGGTTAGGGTGAGGGCATCAACCCGCACCAGCATTATTTTGCGTCAGTAGCAGTCCCGTTCGCATGCCAGTCAAACACGCCGAACTCGAAGCCCTTCAGATCGCCCTTCTCATCCCAGGACAGCGGCCCCATCACGGTTTCCACGGAGTTCGCTTTCAGCCAGGTAGCGATTTCAGCCGGATCGGCTGACTGGTTCAGCCCCGCCTGCAGCGACTGCAGCGCCGCGTAGGTGGTCCAGACGAACGCGCCGCTTGGATCCTGTTTCTTCGCCTTAATCGCATCCACGATAGGTTTGTTCGCAGGGACCTGGTCGTAGTTCTTCGGCTTGGTCACCAGCAGGCCTTCGGCAGATTCACCCGCGATGTTAGACAGAGACACGTTCGCCACGCCTTCCGGCCCCATGAACTGGGTTTTCAGACCGGCAGCACGCGCCTGGCGCAGGATCTGGCCCATTTCCGGGTGGTAGCCACCGTAGTAAACGAAATCAATATTCTCTTTCTTCAGACGCGCCACCAGGGTGGAGAAGTCTTTCTCACCGGCGGTGATGCCGTCGAAGAACACCACGTCGGCATTGGCTTTCTTGAGGTTATCCTGCACGGAGCGCGCCAGGCCTTCACCGTACTGCTGCTTGTCGTGAACGATAGCGATGCGCTTCGGCTTCACTTTTTCAACGATGTATTTGGCGGCGGTTGGGCCCTGATCGGAGTCCAGACCGGTGGTGCGCAGGATCAGCTTATAGCCGCGCGCGGTCAGCTCCGGTGCGGTGGCGGCCGGGGTGATCATCAGAATGCCTTCGTCTTCGTAGATGTCAGACGCGGGCTGCGTAGAGGAGGAGCACAGGTGACCGATAACGTATTTGATCCCGTCGTTCACCACTTTGTTCGCGACCGCGACCGCCTGTTTCGGGTCACAGGCATCATCATATTTTACGATCTGCAGCTTTTCGCCCTTGATGCCGCCCTTGGCATTAATATCGGCAACCGCCTGCTCTGCGCCCGTAAACTCCTGGTCGCCGTACTGCGCCACCGGACCGGACATTGCGCCGACAACCGCGACCTTAATATCTGCCTGAGCCATGGTGCTGAATGCCAACGCCATACATCCTGCCAGTAACGCTTTACCCTTCATGTTCATCCTGAGAATCCCCATTGTTCTGGTTATAACGATTGTTGTGATGTTGTTGTGCAGCGCTTTATTTCAATTATAGGTGTGCCGTTCGCGCTTTTTCAGCATACTCTGCTAAAACATACCCGATTTTTATGATTTTGGAATAGCTAATTTGAAATGTATCTATGCCAGGCCCGGCACCGTTTTGCGCCGGGCTTTTGGCTTTATCGTGTCAGCGAGGCGGAAATAATATCCAGCGCCTGACGGAACTGCGCTTCGGGGATGGTCAGGGGATAGAGGAAGCGAATCACGTTGCCGTACACGCCGCAGCTCAGGAGCAGCAGCCCTTCCTGCAGCGCGCGCGCCTGCACCTCGCGGGTAAACTCCGGCGACGGCTGTCCGGTTTGCGGATCGTTGAACTCCACGGCCACCATCGAGCCTTGCGCCCGAATATCGGCAATATACGGACAGGCGTCCTTCGCTTTATGAAGCACTTCCACCAGATGATGGCCCAGATGCGCGGCGCGCGTGCAGAGATCTTCTTCGTCAATCACGTCCAGCACCGCGTGAGCCGCCGCAATCGCCAGCGGATTACCGGCGTAGGTGCCGCCCAGCCCGCCCGGCGCGGGCGCGTCCATCACCTCTGCCCGACCAGACACCGCCGAGAGCGGCATCCCACCCGCCAGGCTTTTCGCCATGGTGATTAAGTCGGGCTTCACGCAGTGGTTTTCCATTGAGAACAGCTTGCCGGTCCGCGCGAAGCCGGTCTGGACTTCGTCGGCGATCAGCAAAATCCCGTGGGTATCGCACAGGGCACGCAGCGCCTGCATAAAATCAGCGGGGGCGACGTTAAAACCGCCCTCGCCCTGAACCGGTTCAAGGATGATGGCCGCCACCTGATCGGGAGCGATATCCGCTTTGAAGATGCGTTCGAGGCTTTTTAACGCTTCCGCCGTGCTGATGCCGTGCAGATCGTTAGGGAACTGTGCGTGGTACACCGAGCCGGGGAACGGGCCGAAGCCCAGCTTGTAGGGTGCAACCTTGCCGGTCAGCGCCATGGTCATAAAGGTACGGCCATGGAAGGCGCCGCCAAAGGTGATAAGGCCAGGGCGTTTGGTATACGCACGCGCAATTTTTACCGCATTTTCAACCGCCTCTGCGCCCGTAGAGAAGAAGGCGGTTTTGGCCGGGCCGTCAATGGGCACACGCTGGTTGATTCGTTCGGCAAGCGCGACATAGCCCTCATACGGCACAATCTGGTAGGCCGTGTGGGTGAAGGCGTGGAGTTGTTTTTCGATGGCGGCGATGACCTTTGGATGGCGATGGCCGGTATTCAGCACCGCGATCCCGGCGGCGAAGTCGATGTACTCATTGCCTTCCACGTCCCACACCGTGGCGTTTTCGGCTTTATCGGCATAGAAATTACACATCACGCCGATGCCGCGCGGCGTCGCCTGTAAACGCCGGTCGTTCAGTTCGTTATTTTTCACCCTGTCACCCTCAGAAAGTCGCCTGCTTAGCGCATCAGTAAGTGTTTGCCAGGGGGGAGAAATTCGCCAGAGCGGGCGCTAAAAAAACAAAACCCCCGGACTCTCATCCAGGGGTTCTCGGTGTACTTCGCGGAAATTACGCTTCGATGGCGGCGCGAAGTTTTTTCATGGCGTTCTTTTCAAGCTGACGCACGCGTTCAGCGGAAACGCCGTAGCGGTCGGCCAGCTCCTGCAGCGTGGACTTGTTGTCTTCGTCCAGCCAGCGGGCACGGATGATGTCCTGGCTACGCTCGTCGAGGCCTTCCATCGCAAAGCTCAGCTTGTTCGCGGCCTGATCTTCCCAGTTATCCTCTTCAATGCCGTCGGCAAAGTTAGAGGTTTTATCCTGGAGATACAGAACCGGCGCCATCGGCTGGCTGTCGGAGGCGTCGTCGTCGGAGGACATATCAAAGGTCATGTCCTGCGCGGCCATGCGGGATTCCATCTCACGAACGTCTTTGCTGGATACGCCCAGCTCGCGCGCCACCATTTCGACTTCATCCTGATTGAACCAGCCCAGACGCTGCTTGGTTTTACGCAGGTTGAAGAACAGTTTGCGCTGCGCTTTTGTCGTGGCGACTTTCACAATACGCCAGTTACGCAGAACGTATTCGTGAATTTCAGCTTTGATCCAGTGCACGGCGAAGGAGACCAGTCGCACACCCACTTCCGGGTTAAAGCGACGTACAGCCTTCATCAGGCCGATATTACCTTCCTGAATCAAGTCCGCCTGCGGCAGGCCGTAGCCCGAGTAGTTACGAGCAACGTGAACAACAAAGCGCAGGTGAGACAGGATCAGCGTCTTAGCTGCTTCCAGATCGCCCTGGTAATGCAGCTTTTCAGCAAGCTCCTTTTCTTCCTCGGCCGTTAACATCGGCCAGGTGTTCGCAGCCCGGATGTAAGACTCCAGGTTACCAACAGGGGCTAAAGCTAAAGTTTGCATTTCTTTGGTCATTCATTCCTCTCAATGTTTCTTCTGGTCCAGGTCGTCCCCGTCAGGCAACAACCATGCCAAAGCGTTTGAGCAGCGAGATTAGCATTCACACTTTTATCAGACAGTGATTTTATCCACAAGTTCCAGCTGCAACAGTGAATAAATTACGCACAAAATGTGACATGAAGATGATAACAGGGGAAGTGACAACAGGGACGCTTTCCCTGCAGAGCAAACATCTCGGTGCAGGGAAAGATTATATCACGCTTTTATTAGTCGGGAGTAAAGTGGCGTAAATGTTGGACCGTTGCCAGCCATGCCGCAATCCAGCCGATCATGGAGCATACCAGCAGCAAAAGCAGGCACTCATCGAAGCCTAAGCCGCTGATATCAAACTTGGTTCCGAAAACCTGCGCCACGTCGGTGACGGCAGAGGACAGCCGCATCACCAAAATTTCTGACAATATCAGTGAAAGAAATGCGCCGGAAAAACCGAGCAATGCGCCACCATAGAGGAACGGACGCAGGATGAAACCATCCGTCGCGCCAATCAGTTTCTGTACGTTGATGGTGTCGCGACGGGCAAAGATGCTCAGACGCACGCTGTTACCGATGACGAGGAACACCGCCGCCACCATCAGCACGCCGATCATCGCCGCCACGCGCCCTACCAGCCCGGTCAGGGCAGAGAGACGCGCGAACCAGCTGTCGTCCATGCGCACTTCATCAATCCCGTTGATACGGGTAATGCGGTCGCGCAGGGTATTGAGCGAATCGGTGCCCTGGAAATCAAGCTTCGGGATCACCACCGCCACGGCGGGCAGCGGGTTCTCTTCCAGCATGTCCAGCGCGCCGCCAAAGCCTGACCAGTTGCGGAACTCGCCCAGCGCTTCATCGCGCGAAAGATAGTTAACCTTCTCTACGCCCTGCTCGGCCTGGATTTGCCCGACAACCTGCGCGGCGGCGTTATCGTCCAGCGCTTTATCCAGATAGACGGTGATCTGCGGCGACGGATAATACTGCGACGCCGCCTGGTTAACGTTCTTATAGACCATGTAGCAGACGCTTGGCAGCGTCAGGGAGATGGCAATCACCATCACCGTCAGGAACGTTGCCAGCGGCTTGCTTTTCAGGTCCTGCAGCGCGCCCTGGAAGGCATAGCGCACCTGCTCGTTGAAGACGTTAGTTTTGCGGGAGTTCGGCTTCGGCGCGGCCTTCGCGCGCTTTGGCGCATTGCGATTGCCGTCACCGCCGCCCTGCGGCTTGCGGAAACGGTCAAACCGGTTCCCGAACTGCCGAATCTGGTTCATTGCATCACGCTTGTTCACCGTGGCCTCCGTGCAAATGCCCGTCGCTCAGGGTCAGCATGCGGTACGAACGACGGGAAATCAGCCCGATGTCGTGCGTCGCCATCAATACCGTGACCCCTACGCGGTTGAATTCCTCAAACAGACGCAAAATCCCTTCGGACAGGGCATCGTCCAGGTTACCGGTCGGTTCATCCGCCAGCAGTACGGCAGGCTTGTTCACCACCGCACGGGCGATGCCCACGCGCTGCTGTTCACCGCCGGAGAGCTGGATCGGGAAGTTCTTCGCTTTGTCCAGCAGCCCGACCTTATCCAGCGCCGCAGAGACGCGACGGCGGATATCATCGTAGCTGGCGCCGGCAATAATCAGCGGGATAGCGACGTTATCAAAAACGGTGCGATCCATCAGCAGGTGGTGATCCTGGAAAATCATGCCGATCTGGCGACGCAGGAACGGCACCTCACGGTTTTTCAGGCGGCTGATGTCATGGCCGCTGAAAAAGATTTTCCCGGCGCTAGGCCGTTCGATCCCACAGATAAGCTTGAGCAGGGTACTTTTCCCCGCGCCGGAATGGCCGGTCAGGAATGCCATCTCGCCCGGCTGCAGGTGGAATGTCACCCCCTGCAGCGCTTGTCTCCCACCGAGATAGGCCTTGCTGACGTGTTCAAAGCGAATCATTGTTAGTCCTCTCGGGCAAATAATGCCTCAATAAAGTCGTCCGCCTTAAACGGACGTAAATCCTCAATACGCTCGCCCACACCGATGTAGCGGATAGGAATGCCGAACTGGTCGGCCACGGAGAAGATCACCCCGCCTTTGGCGGTGCCGTCCAGCTTGGTCAGCGCGATCCCCGTCAGTCCTACCGCTTCAGTGAACAGCTTCGCCTGACTGATGGCGTTCTGCCCGGTGCTGGCGTCGATAGTCAGCATAATTTCGTGCGGTGCGTCTTCGTCCAGCTTCTTCATGACGCGAACGATTTTCTTCAACTCTTCCATCAGGTGCGATTTGTTCTGCAAACGCCCTGCGGTATCGGCAATCAGCACGTCCACGTTGCGCGCCTTCGCCGCCTGGATGGCGTCGAAGATCACGGATGCGGAATCCGCGCCGGTATGCTGGGCAATCACCGGAATATTGTTGCGCTGGCCCCAGACCTGCAGCTGCTCAACCGCCGCCGCACGGAAGGTATCGCCCGCCGCCAGCATCACCGATTTGCCCTGCTGCTCGAACTGACGCGCCAGCTTGCCGATGGTGGTGGTTTTACCCACGCCGTTGACGCCAACCATCAGAATAACAAATGGCGTTTTGCCTTCAATATTAAGCGGTTCGTCAACTTTTGCGAGAATTTCGCCCATCTCGTCTTTCAGCAGGCCGTACAGCGCCTCGGCGTCACGCAGCTGCTTGCGGCTCGCCCCTTCGGTCAGATTGGCGATAATCTTACGGGTGGTTTCCACACCCACATCCGCAATAAGCAGCTGCTCTTCCAGCTCTTCAAACAGATCGTCGTCGATCTTCTTGCCGCGGAACAGACTGATAAATCCGGAACCTAAGTTTTCTTTAGTTTTAAGCAGGCTACGCTTCAGGCGCGCGAAGAAACCTTCTTTGGTCGGTTTTTCCTGCTCCTGAACGATCTCTTCTTCCGGTTCTTCTTCCACCGGCACCACGATAACCGCTTCTTCAGCCGCTTCCGCCGCCAGCGCCAGGGCTTCCAGCTCTTCGTCGGTCAGCTCAGGCTCAAGCGCCGCTTCTTCTTCCACCGCTTCAACAATTTCAACGGTTTCCGCTTCGGCCTGCCACTCTTCCGGTGAAACCTCTTCGGCTTTTACCTCTTCCGGCAGCGGCAGCTCTTCGTGCTCGATTACGGCCTGCGGCGCGTCGGTAACGGGTTCAATCACCGCCGGTTCGGGCTTCTCGTTCTCCTGAACCTGTTCAGTGACCTCAACCACCTCTTCAGCAAAGGATTCAATCTCTTCTTTGCTGTGCGCCGTTTCTTCCGCTTCGACTATCGCGGCGGTTTCGACAGGCGTTTCAGGCTGAGGCTGCTCTTCAACAACCTGTTGTTCTTTGGTTTTCTGTTCTGTTTCTTGCTCTTTTTCACCGAAGCCCAGCCAGGAAAAGAAGCCACGTTTTTTTTGTTTTGCCATCTGCGACTACACTCCTCGCGGCGCTATATACATGGAAGCTAAAAAAATGATGAAATAGTCTAACACTTTACTTAATTGACATCACCGCCCGCAATCGCAGGCCAATTGTTAACAGAGCTTTCCTGAAATGAAGAAACCCAACCGCGCCCCGGCCGGTCAAATACGGATCATCGGCGGCCAGTGGCGAGGCCGGAAATTACCGGTGCCGGACAGCCCCGGTTTACGCCCTACTACCGACCGCGTGCGCGAGACGCTGTTTAACTGGCTCGCCCCGTCAATGGTAGACGCCCGCTGCCTGGACTGCTTCGCCGGAAGCGGCGCGCTCGGGCTGGAAGCGCTGTCACGCTATGCCGCCAGCGCCACGCTGCTGGAGATGGAGCGCGGCGTCGCGCAGACGCTGCAGCAAAATCTGGCAACGCTGAAGGCGAGCAACGCCAAAGTCGTGAACACCAACACGCTGAGTTTTCTTGCGCAGAAAGGCACGCCGCATAACGTGGTGTTTGTCGACCCGCCGTTCCGCAAGGGGCTGCTGGAAGAGACGTTATCCCTGCTGGAGCAAAACGGCTGGCTGGCGGATGACGCGCTAATCTATGTAGAAAGCGAAGTGGAAAACGGTTTGCCGCCGGTGCCCGCGCACTGGGATCTGCACCGCGAAAAGGTGGCTGGTCAGGTTGCTTATCGTCTGTTTCACCGTCAGGCACAAGGAGGATCCGATGCCGGTACTGATTAACCTGGGACGTTTGCTAATGCTGGGCGTCTGGGCATTTTTGATTTTAAATCTGGTGCACCCGTTCCCGCGCCCGATGAACATTTTCGTTAACGTGGCGCTGATTTTCACGTCGTTTATGCACGCCCTGCAGATGGTGATGCTCAAAAACGGCCTGCCGAAAGACGGCCCGCAGATGACCGGCTGGCAGCAGCTGCGCGTGTTTATTTTTGGCGTGTTTGAACTGCTGGTGTGGATGAAGAAGTTTAAGGCGCAGGTGAAGAAGTAACACCCTCACCCTAACCCTCTCCCAGAGGGAGAGGGAACGATTACACCCTCTCCCTCTGGGAGAGGGCCGGGGTGAGGGGTAAAATTACCGCTCCGGTTCAAACCCTTCAAACCGCGACCCTTTGTAGCTCAACGTTCCTTTCTCTCCCACCGTCAGCTGATGGTACTGCTGCGCCTCCAGGCGGAAGGTCATCTCCAGGCCACCCGTTTCCGGCTTAAAGCTGGCTTCATAGCGCATTGCTGTGCCCGCAGGCGTCACCTGCTGCTGGCGCGAACGGCGGTCGTTCAGCGGTTTCTCACGCTTGTTCGTCACCACCACGCGCTTTTGCATCAGCGGCGCGGCGTCGTTATCCGCCTTCTCGCGGCGCTGCTGCACGAAGCGAAACGAGGCGGCAATGACGATAATCGCCACCACGATAATGAAAAACAGCGGCATCTTGCTCATTGATAAATCCCATCAGATTTTGCGGAATTCAGGATACCTTGCCTGCACCGGCATTGCCAAACGCCCGCACGCGTCACTACACTGGAGTCAGAAACTGATTATTCAGCCTCAACAGATACAGGGAGTTAATATGCTTTGGTCATTTATCGCCGTCTGTTTGTCCGCATGGCTTTTTGTCGATGCGTCTTACCGGGGTCCCACCTGGCAGCGCTGGCTGTTTAAACCCGTCACGCTGTTGCTCCTGCTGTTGCTGGCCTGGCAAGCGCCGATGTTTAACGCCGTCAGCTATCTGGTCCTTGCAGGGCTGTGTGCATCTCTCGTGGGGGATGCCTTAACGCTGCTGCCGCGCCAGCGCCTGCTCTATGCCGTCGGCGCGTTCTTCCTGTCGCATCTGCTCTACACCATCTACTTTGCCAGCCAGATGACGCTGTCGTTCTTCTGGCCGCTGCCGCTGGTGCTGCTGGTGATTGGCGCGCTGCTGATTGCGGTGATCTGGACGCGTCTCGAAGAGATGCGTTTGCCGGTCTGTACCTTTATCGCCATGACGCTGGTGATGGTGTGGCTGGCGGGCGAGCTGTGGTTCTTCCGTCCGACGTCTCAGGCGATGTCGGCGTTCTTCGGCGCGGCGCTGCTGCTGATCGGCAATATCGTCTGGCTGGGCAGCCACTACCGCCGCCGATTCCGCGCGGATAACGCGATTGCGGCCGCCTGCTACTTTGCCGGGCACTTCCTGATCGTGCGTTCGCTGTATATTTAAATAAGCCTTGACTCTGGAGTCGACTCCAGAGTGTATGCTGCGGTTAATGAGAAAATTATCATTACCGGAGACTGCCATGTCGACTCCAGATACACCTAAAAAAGTCCCACAATTCTCGGCACTTAAGCTCAGTCCGGTTGTACCGAAAGACGACTGCTGCTGTGAAGGCGCGTGTGAAACGCAAACGCAGCCGCTACCTGAAAACGGCAATCGCTACAGCTGGGTGGTTAACGGCATGGACTGCGCGGCCTGCGCGCGTAAGGTCGAAAATGCGGTTAAGCAGGTACCGGGCGTTAATCACGTTCAGGTGCTGTTCGCCACCGAAAAACTGCTTATTAGCGCCGATAGCGACGTCAGCAAACAGGTTGAAGCCGCCGTCAGCAAGGCGGGCTATACCCTGCGCAGCGAAACGGCACCCGCCGAAAAAGCGTCCTCCCTGAAAGAAAACCTGCCGCTTATTACCCTCATCATTATGATGGCCCTGAGCTGGGGGCTGGAGCAGATTAACCATCCGTTCGGCAACCTAGCGTTTATCGCCACCACCCTGGTCGGGCTGTTCCCGATTGCCCGCCAGGCGCTGCGCCTGATGAGAAGCGGCAGCTGGTTTGCCATCGAAACGCTGATGAGCGTGGCGGCTATCGGCGCGCTGTTCATCGGCGCGACGGCGGAAGCGGCGATGGTGCTGCTGCTGTTCCTGATCGGCGAACGCCTTGAAGGCTGGGCGGCAAGCCGGGCGCGTAAAGGGGTGAGCGCGCTGATGGCGCTGAAACCTGAAACCGCCACACGGGTAAACAACGGCAATCGTGAAACGGTGGCGATTAACACCCTGCGTCCGGGCGACGTGATTGAAGTTCCCGCAGGCGGTCGTCTGCCAGCCGACGGCGCGCTGCTGACCGCCACTGCGAGCTTTGACGAAAGCGCCCTGACCGGGGAATCCATTCCGGTTGAGCGCGCGGCAGGCGAAAAAGTGCCTGCTGGTGCCACCAGCGTCGACCGTCTGGTGCAGCTGACGGTCCTTTCCGAACCGGGCGACAGCGCCATCGACCGCATCCTCAGGCTGATAGAAGAAGCCGAGGAGCGCCGCGCGCCCGTCGAGCGTTTCATCGACCGTTTTAGCCGGATTTACACCCCTGCCATCATGCTGGTTGCCCTGCTGGTGACTATCGTGCCGCCGCTCTTCTTCGGCGCACCCTGGGAGGGCTGGATTTATAAAGGGCTGACGCTGCTGCTGATCGGCTGCCCGTGCGCGCTGGTGATCTCCACCCCGGCGGCGATTACCTCCGGGCTGGCGGCGGCGGCGCGTCGCGGGGCGCTGATTAAGGGCGGCGCGGCGCTGGAGCAGCTGAGCCAGGTTCAGCACATCGCGTTCGATAAAACCGGCACGCTGACCGTCGGCAAGCCGCAGGTCACCGGCGTGTATCCGCAGGATATCGGTGAAGATGAACTGCTTACGCTGGCCGCCGCCGTTGAGCAGGGTTCCACCCACCCGCTGGCGCAGGCGATTGTGCGTGAAGCGCAGGCGCGCGGGCTGGCAATTCCGACGGCAACGGCACAGCGGGCGCTGGTCGGGTCGGGGATTGAGGCCACCGTTGACGGTAAAAAAGTGCTGATTGTCGCGGCGGGTAAGTCTTCGAACCCAGAGGTTGAGGCGTTAGAACAGACCGGACAAACCGTCGTGGCCGTCATGCAGGACGGCGTCGCGAAAGGGATGCTGGCGCTGCGCGACACCCTGCGAGATGACGCCAAAGAGGCCGTGGCGGCGCTGCATCAGCTTGGCGTGCAGGGCGTTATTCTCACCGGTGATAACCCTCGCGCGGCCGCCGCAATTGCCGGTGAGCTGGGGCTGGAATTCAAGGCCGGACTGCTGCCCGCGGATAAAGTCAGCGCGGTCACGGAGCTGAACGCTCACGCGCCGCTGGCGATGGTCGGTGACGGCATCAACGATGCGCCGGCGATGAAGGCGTCCACCATCGGCATTGCGATGGGCAGCGGCACCGACGTGGCGCTGGAGACGGCGGACGCGGCGCTCACGCACAACCGCCTGATCGGGCTGGCGCAAATGATTAGCCTGGCGCGGGCGACGCGCGCCAACATCCGACAGAACATCGGCATTGCGCTGGGGCTGAAGGGGATTTTCCTCGTCACCACCCTGCTCGGCATGACCGGCCTGTGGCTTGCGGTGCTGGCGGATACGGGTGCAACGGTGCTGGTGACGGCGAACGCGCTGCGGTTATTACGTCGGAAATAAAATCGTTATCGAACCGTAGGCCGGGTAAGGCGCAGCCGCCACCCGGCAATGGGTTTGGGTGCGGCCTGATGCCCTCACCCAAACCCTCTCCCACAGGGAGAGGGAGAAGAGCGGGGTCACTGCATCCCTAACACCCTCGGCAGCCACAATGATATCGCCGGGATATACGTCACCATCCCCAGCACCACCAGCAGCATGCCGTAAAACGGCAGCATCGCCCGCACCACGGTTTCAATCTTCTGCTTGCTCACCGCGCTGGCCACGAACAGCACCGACCCGACCGGCGGGGTGATTAGCCCGATCCCCAGGTTCACCATCATGATCATCCCGAAATGCACCGGGTCGATCCCCAGCGAGTTGGTCACCGGCAGCAGCACCGGCGTCAGGATCAGGATGATCGGCGCCATGTCCATCAGCGTGCCAATCAGCAGCAGCATGACGTTGAGGTACATCAGGATCACGTACTTGTTATCGGAGAGCGAGGTAAAGAACTCGGTGATGCGCGTCGGCAGCTGCATGTAGGTCATCACCGCGCCAAACGCTGCCGCAAAGCCGATTAAAATCATCACGATGGTGACGGTTTTGACCGTGCGGCACATCAGCTTCGGCAGCTCGCTCCATTTATAATCGCGGTAGATGAACATGGTGACGAAGAACGCCCACAGGCAGGCCACGGCGGCGGATTCGGTTGCGGTAAAAATCCCGGACAAGATCCCGCCGAGGATTATTACCACCGTCATCAGCCCCCACAGGGCATCAAGTAAAATCTTTACCGCCTGCTTAAACGGGATTTTCTCGCCCTTCGGATAGCCGCGCTTATGGGCGAAGCCGAGGCACAGGATCATCAGGCACAACCCCAGCAGCAGCCCCGGCAGCACGCCCGCGATGAACAGCGTGGCAATAGAGACCGTGCCGCCTGCCGCCAGCGAGTAAATCACCGAGTTATGGCTGGGCGGAATTAAAATCGCCTGCACCGACCCGCTGGCCGTCACCGCCGCCGCATATTCGCGCGGGTAGCCCTTCTTCTCCATCTCCGGGATCATCACGCTGCCGATGGAAGCCGTATCCGCCACCGACGAGCCGGAAATCGCGCCGAAGAACGTTGAGGCGACAATATTCACCAGCGACAGCCCGCCGCGAATAAAGCCGACAAACACGTAGGCAAAGTTGACCAGCCGTCGGGCAATGCCCCCTTCCGCCATGATCGCCCCGGCGAGGATGAAGAACGGGATCGCGAGCAGGGTAAATTTGTTCACCCCGCTGGTGATTTGGATCATCAGCGCCTCGAGAGGCAAATCAATCCACAGCGCGCCCGCCACGGCGCTTAGGCCGACGGCGAAGGCCACCGGCATTCCCAGCGCCAGCAAAATGGCGAGGGTGAATAACAACACGAATGCATCCATTGTTCACCCCTTAGCTGTGGTTGCCGATGAGCACGACGGGACGGTTTTCCTGCGAGCCAAACAGCAGGCGTTCAATCACAAACAGGATCAGAATGGCTGACCCGACGGGCAGCGGCAGATAGCTTTCGCCGGACGTCAGAAGCGGGAACTCCGCGACGGGCTGTTCCCAGAGGTCGACGCACAGCCAGAGGCTGTACCAGAACATCAGCGCGGAGATCAGCAGCATCAGCAGGTCGACCACGCGGGCGCAGAGGTTTTTAAGCATATCGGGCAGCCGGTCGGTGAGCATATTCACCGCGATGTGCGACCCGGCGCGATACCCTACCGCCGCGCCGATAAAGGTAAAGGTCACCATGCAGATAATGGCGATCGGCTCCGGCCAGGACTCCCCGCGGTTGAGCACGTAGCGCGAGAAGATGCCAATCGGGATCACGATCGTCATCACCAGCAGCGAGACGCCCGCCACCGTCATGGCGAGGAGGTACAGGCGGTCCATCCACTTCAGGTAGAGTTCGGACATACGTACTCCGGTTTACTGGACGTCAGCGATGGCTTTCATCAGATCCTGATGCTTGTCGCCATACTGGGCGCGCACCGGCTCTGTGGCCTTGATGAAGACTGATTTATCGATATCGTGGAACTGCACCCCGCCCGCCTTCATTTTCGCCAGCGCCTGGTCGTTGTAGGCATTCCACAGCTTGCGCTGCTCGAACTGCGCCTCGCGGGCCAGCGTCAGGACCTTTTGCTGCTCGTCGGCGCTGAGCTTGTCCCATTTCACTTTCGAATAGAGCAGCATTTCCGGGGTGATAAAGTGGCCGCTCAGGGTGTAGTTTTTGGCGACCGGCATGTAGTTATGGGCGATAAAGGTTGGCGGATTGTTCTCCGCGCCGTCGATCACGCCGGTCTGCATCCCGCTGTAGACCTCGCTTACGCCCATCGCCACCGAGTTTGCCCCCATGTCCTTCAGCGTGGCGAGCGCCACCGGGCTACCCTGTACGCGGATTTTTTTCCCTTTCAGATCGTCCGGTTTGACGATCGGCTCTTTGGTGATCAGGTTGCGGGTGCCGGAGTCCATCCAGCCGAGGAACACCAGCTTCGATTTCGGGTTCGCGGTCAGCTTGTCGCCGATCTGCTTGCCGATATCGCCGTCGATCACCTTGTGCATGTGGTCTTCGTCGCGGAACACGTACGGCAGCGTAAAGACTTCGATATCCGGCAGGATGGCGGCAACCGGCGCCATGGAGACGCGGATCATGTCGATGGCCCCCATCTGCGCCTGCTCGATCATCTGCTTTTCATCCCCGAGCACGCCGCCGGGGAAGACCTTAATCTCCAGCTTGCCGTCGGTTTGCTGCTTGAGCTTTTCACCCATGTGCTGAACCGCCACCACGTTCGGGTAGCCTTCGGGGTGCACATCGGCAGCTTTAATGGTTTGGGCAGAAACGGAACAGGCAAATGCTGACAGACACAGCGCGGCCAGTAACGGCTTGAGGGTCGTTTTCATCGAGTCAACTCCAGGGTAGTGAGGTAAGCGTTAAAACGGCGTTTTATTTTTATACGCTTAAAAATTAGACTACGGCTGGAAAAGCGGAGGTGAAGCGCCTCACAAAAGCGCGAAATTTTGAAACGATGGTTTAGAAAGGTTTTCTCCCTCTCCCCGTGGGAGAGGGTCGGGTTAAGTCATCTTGCCGGACTTATCCCTTACGGATCACATACCGATACGGCAACGCGTCCGTTTCCTGCGCCACCAGCTCGTGTTCCATAAACGTACAAAAACCGGGAATATCGCGGGTGGTGGCCGGATCGTCGGCGATAATCAGCAGCGTTTCGCCGGTCTGCATGTTGCGCACGGTTTTGCGCACCATCATTACCGGCTCCGGGCAGCGGAGGCCCTGGGCGTCAAGGGTGTGGTCTGGGCTGGTAAACAGGTCGGTCATGGGCTTCTCGATGATAATAAAACGGCTGTAGTTTACGCCCCGCCAGCGTCAAAGCAAACCAGGTTAACGATTGCGTGAAAATCAACCATTGCAAAGACGAATGAAAGCAGTATCATGCAGCCGATTTTATTGGGTTCCCTCACCCCAACTCTCAAAAAGGTCACAATATGACGCAGTTTTCCCAATCGCAGCGCGTAAAAGCGTTGTTCTGGCTATCGCTTTTTCATCTGCTGGTGATCACCTCCAGCAACTATCTGGTGCAGCTCCCAATCTCCATTTTTGGTTTCCATACCACCTGGGGCGCGTTCAGTTTTCCGTTTATTTTCCTCGCCACCGATTTGACCGTGCGTATCTTTGGCGCACCGCTGGCGCGCCGCATTATCTTCGCGGTGATGCTCCCGGCGCTGTTTATCTCCTACGGCATCTCTTCCCTGTTTTACATGGGAAGCTGGCAGGGCTTTGAGGCGCTGATGCACTTCAACCTGTTTGTTGCCCGTATCGCCGCCGCCAGCTTTATGGCCTACGCCCTGGGGCAAATCCTCGACGTACACGTCTTTAATCGCCTGCGTCAGAACCACCGCTGGTGGATGGCGCCAACGGCCTCCACGCTGTTCGGTAACGTGAGCGATACGCTGGCCTTCTTCTTCATCGCCTTCTGGCGCAGCCCGGATGCCTTTATGGCCGAACACTGGATGGAGATCGCCCTGGTGGACTACTGCTTTAAGGTGCTTATCAGCATTGCGTTCTTCCTGCCGATGTACGGCGTGCTGTTGAATATGCTGCTGAAAAGACTGGCAGATAAATCTGAAATCACGGCATTGCAGGCAGGTTAAGGGTTCGCTTTATCAGTTGTGATAAGATGGGCGAATGAGCCGCTATGGCCGTTTATCGAAAGGAAGAAGTCAATGCGCAATCTGGTTAAATATGTCGGGATTGGCCTGCTGGTTGTTGGCCTTGCAGCCTGTGATAACAGCGACACCAAAACGCCTGCTCAGGGCGCGTCTGCAGAGAGCAACGCGACCGGTCAGCCGGTGAGCCTGCTGGACGGCAAACTCAGTTTCTCTCTGCCGGCAGATATGACCGACCAGAGCGGCAAGCTGGGTACGCAGGCGAACAACATGCACGTCTATTCCGATGCTACGGGTCAGAAAGCCGTGATTGTGATTGTGGGCGACGACACCAGCGAAGAGCTGGGCGTGCTGTCTAAACGCCTTGAAGATCAGCAGCGCAGCCGCGACCCGCAGCTGCAGGTCGTGACCAACAAGTCCATCGAACTGAAAGGCCATACCCTGCAACAGCTGGACAGCATCATCTCCGCCAAGGGCCAGACCGCATACTCATCCGTGGTGCTGGGCAAAGTGGATAACAAGCTGCTGACCATCCAGATCACCCTGCCAGCAGACGATCAGCAGAAAGCGCAGACCGCAGCTGAAAACATCATCAACACCCTCGTCATTCAGTAACGCTTCACGAGGATGACGTGGCCTCCGGCGCTTGCGCCGGGGGCCATTTTTTTAACCGCCACGTCAGCATCAACGCAATCGCCACCAGCCCCGCCGACGCAAGGTAGATAACCGGCACCCCCGCCCAGGCCATCACCAGCCCGGCCAGCGGCCCGGTAATGCCCAACGACATATCCATAAACACGGTGTAGGTTGCCAGCGCAGAGCCCTGGTTTTGCTGCGGCACGGCCTTCACCGCTACTACGCCCAGCGCCGGGAAGACCAGCGAGAAGCCTGCGCCTGCGAGGAACACCCCGATTTTCGCCATCCAGGGCGCGCTGGCGATACCGGTGAGCAGCAGCCCAACGATTTCGACGGCAAAGCAGATCATGGCGACGTTCAGCCCGCCCAGGCGATTAATTCCGTTCGGGAACAGCAGGCGTGCGCCCACAAACGCGCAGCTAAACAGCGTTAAGGCAAAGGCCGCGCCGTCCCAGCCTTTCGCATCGTAGAAAAGGGTTATGAAGGTGGCAATCACGCCGAAGCCCGTGGAGGCAAGTGCGAGCGCCATACCGTAGGGCCAGACGCGCCCGAGCACCGCGCGAAACGGCAGCGGCTTGCCCTTGCTGGCCTTCACCTTCGGACGCGGCAGCGCCAGCAGGATCGCCAGCAGCGCAACGGCCATAACGGTGATGGACAGGCCGTACAATCCACCATACGCATAACACACCACGCCCAGCGGCGCGCCGATCGCCATCGCGCCGTAGGTCACAATCCCGTTCCACGAGATCACCCTGCCGATATGCGGTGCGCCCACGACGCCCACGCCCCACAGCGTTGAGCCGGTGCCCGCGAGGCTTTGCCCGACGCCCAGAATCACGCGTCCCAGGCACAGCAGCGTCAGGCTAACCAGCGGCCAGTGGCCAGCGGTGGCCGCCAGAAAGTAGCTCAGCCCGCTCAGAAAACAGCCGCAAAGCCCCACGACGACAATGCTTTTTGGACCAAAGAGATCGGCATAGCGACCGGAATGGGGGCGGCTCATCAGGGTGGCGAAATACTGCAGGCTGATCACCAGCCCCGCCCAGAAGGCGCTATAGCCCATCACGTCGTGGACGTACCCCGGCAGGACCGCCAGCGGCAGGCCAATCGTCAGATAGCTGGCAAAATTAAAAATAACGACGGAGACAATGCGCAGATTGAGGCGTAATCCGCTCAGCGCCGGTTCGGCGGCAGGTTCGGGCATGGGTTATACCTGGATTTTTACAACAGTGTTTCACTATTACCACGACCGGATGAGAAAATCAGCAGTGACTTTCAGAATAGCCGCCCAGACGAAGCGGAGCCCGCGCACTACACTTAACGGGCTAACTCACTAAGGAAAAAGCATGATACCCAACCAGACCGACAAAGCAGGTCTTCACATCCTCTTAAAACTCGCCTGCCTTGTGGTTATCCTCGCGGGTATCCATGCTGCCGCCGACATAATCGTTCAGCTCCTGCTGGCGCTCTTTTTCGCCATTGTCCTCAACCCGCTGGTGACCTGGTTTTTGCGCCGGGGCGTCAGCCGCCCGGTGGCGATCACCATTGTGGTTATCGTCATGCTGATCGTCCTGACGGCGCTGTTTGGCGTGCTCGCCGCCTCCCTGAGCGAGTTCTCGACCATGCTGCCGCAGTACAACAAAGAGCTCACCCGCAAGCTGGTTGATTTGCAGGAGATGATGCCGTTTATCAACCTGCATATTTCGCCAGAACGGATGCTGCGCAGGATGGACTCCGAGAAGGTGATGACCTACGCCACCACGCTGATGACCGGCCTTTCCGGCGCGATGGCCAGCATTCTGCTGCTGGTGATGACCGTCGTGTTTATGCTGTTTGAAGTCCGTCATGTTCCCTACAAACTGCGCTTTGCACTCAACAATCCGCAGATCCACATTGCAGGTTTACACCGTGCACTGAAGGGCGTCTCGAAGTATCTGGCGCTCAAAACGCTATTAAGCCTGTGGACCGGCGTCATCGTCTGGCTGGGGCTGGTGCTGCTGGACGTGCAGTTCGCGCTGATGTGGGGCGTGCTGGCGTTCCTCCTGAACTATGTGCCAAACATCGGGGCGGTGCTCTCCGCCGTGCCGCCGATGATCCAGGCGTTCCTGTTCAATGGGTTTTACGAATGTATGCTGGTGGGCGCGCTGTTCCTTGTCGTGCATATGGTGCTGGGCAATATCCTTGAGCCGCGCATGATGGGGCACCGTCTGGGGATGTCCACGCTGGTGGTGTTTCTGTCGTTACTGGTGTGGGGATGGCTGCTGGGGCCGGTGGGGATGCTGCTTTCCGTCCCGCTCACCAGCGTCTGTAAAATCTGGATGGAGACCACCAAAGGCGGCAGCAAGCTGGCGATACTGCTCGGACCAGGGCGTCCGAAGAGCCGATTGCCGGGGTAATTGCCTCCCACGGTTAGCTATTATCAGTATCAATGGATTATAGTAATGGTTTCGCTGCGCAACTTTGCGGCTCTCTCTGTTTTGACTGAAGGCCAGACGTTATATGTACCAGGTTTTTCTGGGAAAAATCTCCTCGCTGAGCACCGATCGTTGGGCCGAGGCCCTCTCCCGACACGCTCCGGAAGGCGCGCGCCGCGCCCGCTGGCTGGCCGGTCGCGGTTTGCTTTCACGTCTCTTATCCCCCCGGCCCTTGCCAGAGATTGTTTACAGCGAACAGGGAAAGCCCGGCTTTGCCAATGATTACCCGCTGTGGTTTAGCGTTAGCCAGTGTGAAGACGATATTGCGCTGATCGTCAGCGATGAAGGGAGCGTAGGCTGCTCGCTGGAGCAGATCCGCCACCAGGACAACTGGCGCACGCTCGCCAATGCCGTTTTCAGCAATGCCGAACATCGCGAGCTGGAACATGAGACGCCGGAAAGCCAGCTGGACGCATTCTGGCGCATCTGGACGCGGAAAGAGGCCATTGTTAAACAGCGCGGCGCGCACGCCTGGCAAATCGTCAGCTTTGATAGCGCTGCCAGCGAACTCCATACGGTCAGCCAGTGTCAGGTGGGATCGCTGAGCCTTGCGGTTTGCACCGCCACGCCCTTTGAGCTTACGACGTCCCGGGTCCATTCCCCTGACGAGGCGCTGGCCGGAAGATAGTCAGTACGCCAAGAATGATAAATCCAACCCCCGCCAGCCCGAGCCAGGAGAAGCGATCTCCAGAGCCGGGCAGCAGGATAGACGTTCCCCACACCAGGATGTAGCTGAGGCTCAGCAGGGCATAGGCTTTGCTGAGCGCCATCCGGTGCAGGGCCAGATACCAACACCCCATCGACGCCACGTATCCCATCAGCCCCAGCAGCAGCGCGCCGGTACCCGGTGAGAAATGCAGCAGCGCGGAGATAAACGCGTAAACGTCGCCGACGGGCGGCAGCGCCACCATGGCAGAGCGCAGCAGCAGCTGTGCCACGCTGACCAGCCCGACGCTGCACAAGGCCCAGAACGCACCCTTCACAGGCTTCCTCCCAGCAGGATAATCCCGATGATGATAAACCCGACGCCCAGCCAGTGGTGCGGGGCGACCTTTTCATGCCAGATGGCTTTCGCCGCCAGCGTGACCCAGACAAAATTGAGGCTCAGCATCGGGTAGGCAATCCCGACGGGAAGCTGCTGCAACACCGCCAGCCAGACCAGCATACCGCAGCCGAGCGCCAGCAGGGCCAGACCAAGCCACAGCATGATATGCGCGCTACGCCGTCCGGCTTTCGCCGGACGCGTCGCCTGTTTCTGGCACAGCTGCCCCGCGCAGCTCAGCAGGCTTGCCAGTATCAGCCCGATCCAGGTCATCACTGCGGCAGATACTGCAGGTAGGCCAGACGCCCCTGAACGTACAGGCTATCCGGTTTGGGCAGGTTTGCGCGCTCAAGGTCGTCGTTTTTCGACAGCAGGATCACCAGCGATATTGTCCCCTGCTGACGATGCTCATCCAGCCACTGCGTGAAATCCGCTTTGCCCACAAAACGCCCCTTTACGTCCGGGAAGTCCAGACCGTAGCGCAGTTCGCCGCTCTGGCCGAACAGAATGATGTCATTGCGCTTTAGCTCCCACGCAAGCCCCGACGCCAGCCCCACGTTATTGGCGAGGACGAAGGTGCTCTGCGCCAACGGGGAACGCACGGTATCCACCAGCGACTGCGGCTGTTTTGAATCCACCACCAGGTTGGGGATGGCAAACCCAATCAGCAGGGCAAGACCGGCCGGACACAGCGCCGCCAGCCACCATCGCTGCGGGCTTCGTTTAAGCGTAAACCAGCCCACGGCAGCCCAGATGAGGAAAGCCACGACCGCACAGAAGACTTTATACAGCTCGACCGACGTCCAGACCGGATGTTTGGTTAGCCCCCACGGCGAGACGACCAGCGCGGCTATCACGCCAATCGCCCCGAACGCCAGGTTGATGCCGCCGTTTAGACGCAGCACTTTTGCCCCTTTATCCGCCGCGCTGACGGCATAGCGGGCCATCAGGATCGCCAGCGGCGCGAAGCACGGCAGGATATAGGTTGGCAGCTTACCTTTGGCAATGCTGAAGAAAATCAGCGGCATCACCACCCAGCCGAGCAGGTATATCCCGCCGCCCGCGTGGTGACGCTCGCGCCAGCCCAGACGCAGTGCGCCCGGCAATAGCGCCAGCCACGGCAAACTGCCTGCAATCAGGAACGGCAGGTAATACCAGAACGGCGCTTTATGCTGGGCGTCGCTCTGGGCGAAGCGCTGAATATGTTCAACCCAGAAGAAGTAGCGCCAGAAATCCGGTTCGCGATGGGCAATCGCCAGCCCCCAGGGCAGAACGATTAACACGCAGCTCAGGATCGCCAGCCAGCCAAATATCAGCACCTCTTTCCAGCGCTTCTGCGCTATCACCCACGGCAGCACGCTAATCACCGGAACCGCCAGCGCCAGGAAACCTTTGGTCATCACGCCCATACCGCAGGCAAGACCAAGCAGCACGTAGCCCCCCGCCTTTCCGGCTACCGTTTTGGATTGCGAAGCCAGCCAGAAGCTGCACATGGCGGCTACCAGCCACAGGGTGATAATAGGATCCAGTACCGCATAGGTGCCGATGCCGTAGACGAGGAAAAGCGTCAGGAAGATAAGGCCGGAGAAGATCGCCACGCGCTTATCCTGCCAGAGACGCCAGGCCATCCAGATAACCAGCAGCGCCGTTAGCCCGGTAGAGAAAATTACCCCCGTGCGCACGGCAAAATTGGTCTCGCCAAAAAGCAGCTGCCCGATGCTGTTGATCCAGTAGCCGGCAATCGGCTTTTCAAAGTAGCGCAGCCCCAGGAAGTGCGGGACAACCCAGTCTCCCGACGCCAGCATTTCGCGGCTGATCTCCGCATAACGCGTCTCATCAGGCTGCCATAGCAGGCGGATATCGACCGGAATTACGTAGTAAACGATAAACAGTGCGAGAAGCGCTACGCCATAACGGGCTGTTTTCATGATACCGGGCTCACGGTTTGTTGATAGCCAAGCCAGCCTTCCCGGCCAGCGATTTCATTGCGCACAATTTTGCCCACGGGCAGCGTGCTGAGATCGTCCGGCAATAGTTCGCTGAGCGTGCAGAACTGAATGCCCTCTTCTGCCGCCATCGTCAGCAGCGCGTCAAAATCATGCTGATAGGCGATCCCTTCAACTTCGGCGTGGATCGTATACACCGGCGTCCCCTCATCGCGGTGGATGCGGTCCAGAATATAGCGGTTAAATCCCTCGGCGCTCACCTCGCGTCCAACCACTTCATCCCAGGTCGGTAGCGTGACCGGGATTTGCACCGCACCCAGCCTGCTTTCCCCTATTTGCGGTAAAAACGGGCCGGTACCGCGGCAATCGCTGTTATAGCGAAACGCGAACGGCTCCTTGGCCTTAACCACCCGCTGATCGGCACGCCAGCCCGCCACGGCAGAGCAGGTCACGGGCTGGCGGATAATGGCTTCAAGCTCCATCACCCCGCGCTCCACTTCACGCGTCAGGCGCGGAATATCCCAGACGCCAGCCCAGGCCTGCCAGGCATGGTGATCCCAGGCATGCAGCCCGATTTCATGATGCTGCGCCGCGTCGCGGAGAATATCTTCATTCCCCGCGCCGATGCGCCTGCCGGGCCAGGCGGTACCGGCCAACAGAATATCCCAGCCGTAGAGGGATGCCGCGCGCGAGCGCAGCATTTTGAACAGAAAGGCCGGTTTAACCAGACGCCACAGGTGGCGTCCCATGTTGTCTGGCCCCACGCTGAAGAAAATGCTGGCGCGCACGTCGTGCTTGCTCAGCAGTTCCAGCAGCCTGGGCACGCCGTCACGCGTCCCCCGGAAGGTGTCGACATCAATGCGTAAACCGACTTTTTTCATGAGGACTGTTCCGACAGCTCCACGGTGCGCAGGAAGAAATCGAGCGTTTCATCAATGGTCTGATCCATCTTAACGGTTGGCGTCCAGTTCAGGCAGCGCTTCGCGTTGCGGATGCTTGGCTTACGGTGCTCAACGTCCTGATAGCCTTTTCCGTAGTAGCTGCTGCTTTCCACTTCACGGAAGCCGGCAAACGGCGGGAACTTGTCGCGCAGCGGATGGCGCTCAAAGCTCGCCAGCAGCATCTCGGCCAGTTCACGAATGCTCGCTTCGTTTTCCGGGTTACCGATGTTGACGATCTGGCCGTTACAGCGGTTGTCTTTGTTTTCGATGATGCGGAACAGCGCTTCGATACCGTCGCTGATATCGGTAAAGCAGCGCTTCTGCTTGCCGCCTTCGATGAGCTTGATCGGCGAGCCTTCTACCAGGTTCAGGATCAGCTGGGTGATGGCGCGCGAGCTGCCGATACGCGCCGCGTTGAGGTTATCCAGACGCGGGCCCATCCAGTTAAACGGACGGAACAGGGTAAAGCGCAGCCCCTCTTTCTCGCCGTAGGCCCAGATGACGCGATCCAACAGCTGCTTGGAAACGGAGTAGATCCAGCGCTGTTTGTTAATCGGCCCTACCACCAGGTTGGAGGTATCTTCATCGAAGTTGTTGTCGGTACACATGCCGTACACTTCGGAGGTGGACGGGAAGATGATGCGCTTATCGTATTTCACGCAGTCGCGGATAATCTTCAGGTTCTCTTCGAAGTCCAGCTCGAACACGCGCAGCGGGTTACGGGTGTACTCAATCGGCGTGGCAATGGCGACCAGCGGCAGCACTACGTCGCATTTCTTAATGTGGTATTCGATCCATTCCGAGTGGATGCTGATATCCCCTTCCACGAAGTGGAAGCGCGGGTTCTCCAGGAAGCGGCTGATGGCGTCAGAGCCAATATCCAGGCCGTAAATTTCGTAGTTATCGTCCTTCAGCAGGCGTTCGGTCAGGTGATTACCGATAAAGCCGTTCACGCCGAGGATCAGCACCCGCGTGCGGCGCTTGATCGCCACCACCGGCGCGCTGGTGATCAGCGCGCCCGCCACCAGACCCAGAGACTGCGCCAGCTGGGTACCCTGCACGTACAGGCCATTGTCGGTTTGTCCGGTGACAATCTCCAGCGCCTGCTCGCCGCAGCTCACAATCATTGGCGAGACGGACACCACGGTGCCCGGCCTGGCGGCAGGAATGTCGTCACGCACGCGTGATTTCCAGACGATAAATTTGCTTACGCCCGCATAGCTGTACGCGCCCGGCCACGGATCGGTCACGGCGCGGACCAGGTTGTGCAGCTGACGCGCCGGTTTGTTCCAGTCCAGACGGCCATCTTCTGGCGTACGGCGGCCAAAGCAGCTTGCCAGGCTCTCATCCTGTGCGGTTTCGCTGAAGGTGCCGCTAAGAATTGCCGGCAGCGCGTCGCGAAGCAGCGCGTGTGCCGCCGCATTCAGCTTGTGGTGCAGCTGGAGCGCGGTTTCATCGGCATCGATAGCCACTTTTTGCTGCGCCACGATAGCGCCCGCATCGGCGCGGCGCACCATACGGTGCAGGGTGACGCCGGTTTCGGTTTCGCCGTTCACCAGCACCCAGTTCAGCGGCGCGCGGCCACGGTAGGCGGGCAGCAGGGAACCGTGCAGGTTAAATGCGCCTTTTGCCGCCACGCTGAGGATGTCGTCACTCAGCAGATTGCGGTAGTAGAAAGAGAAAATGACATCAGGCGAAAGCTGCTGAATACGGTCCACCCACAGCGGGTGGTTCACGTCTTCCGGCGCGTACACCGGAATCCCGCGCTCTGCGGCAATACGCGCCACGGATCCGAAGAAGTTATTCTCTCCGGCAGCGTCCGGGTGGGTAAAGATGGCAGCAATATCATAGCCTGCTTCCAGCAGGGCCAGCGTGCCCGTGCACCCCATATCGTGATAGGCAAATACAACAGCTTTCATGGGTGAATTTCCTCTTGAGACGCTTTGTGTTCCTGACGGACAACACGTTGAATAAAGTAGCGCGGACGTGCGCGAACATCGTTATAGATACGGCCGATGTACTCACCGAGCAGGCCCATCCCAATAAACTGGGCGCCGATGAACATGAACAGTACGGCAAACAGCATAAAGACCCCTTCCGCCGCCCACTGGGGGCCAAAGACCAGCCGCAGCACGACCAGCAGAACGGAGAGCGCAAATCCGGCCACGGCAATGATGCTGCCGAAGACGCTCAGCAGACGCAGCGGCGTGGTGGTCAGGCAGGTGATCAGGTCGTACATCAGGTTGATGAGACGCATAAAGCTGTACTTCGACTCGCCGTGCTCGCGCTCGGCGTGCAGCACCGGGATCTCCGTCGCCTTACGGGCAAAGGTGTTTGCCAGAATAGGAATGAAGGTGCTGCGTTCGTGGCAGTGCAGCATCGCATCGATAATGTGGCGGCGATAGGCGCGCAGCATGCAGCCGTAATCGCCCATCGCTTTACCGGTGGTACGCTGAATCAGTCGGTTAATCGTGCGCGAGGCCAGCTTGCGGAACAGGCTATCCTGGCGGTTCTGGCGTACCGTGCCGACCACGTCATAGCCTTCATCGGCTTTGGCGACCAGGCGCGGGATCTCTTCCGGCGGGTTTTGCAGATCGGCGTCCAGGGTGATAATCAGATCGCCCGTTACGTGGCTGAATCCAGCCATGATCGCCGAATGCTGGCCGTAGTTGCGGTTGAGCAGCACGGCAACGATATGGCTACCTTCCGCCTGGGCGGCTTCGGTCAGCATCATTGCGGATTCATCGCTACTGCCGTCATCCACCAGCAGAATTTCGTAAGCCTTGCCCAGGGTGTCGCAGGCGGCGGTTGTGCGGCGGATCAGTTCGGGCAGGCTTTCCTGCTCGTTATAGACCGGGATTACCACGGAAACTTTTTGTACAGGCGGTGCGCTGAACATATCAATTTCCTGCAAGCTGATGGAGTGCGGTAATGACGCGGGTTGTGTCGTCATGAGTCATGTCCGGGAAAAGAGGGAGAGAACAAATACGCGCGCTATTCCATTCAGAGTTCGGGAGCGATACATCTGGAAAACGCTCGCGGTAGTATTTTTGCGTGTGTGCCGCGCGGAAGTGCAGGCCAGTGCCGATCCCCTTCTCTTTCAGCGCCGCCATCAGGCTGTCGCGGGAGATGCCGCAGCGGGCTTCATCCACACGAATAATAAAAAGATGCCAGGCGTGCTGGTGCGGCCATGACGGAAGGGTGAGCGGCTGGAACGGCGTATCGGCAAGCTCCCGCAGGTAGCGTTCTGCGATTTCCTGACGGCGCCTGTTCGCTTCTTTCAGTTTGCCTAACTGCACCAGCGCCAGGGCGGCGTTGATATCCGCCAGGTTGTATTTGAAGCCGGGGGAGATAACCTCTGCCTGCGGCGCACGCCCGTGCGTCTGGCGATCGTAGGCATCGACGCCCAGCCCGTGAAACTTCAGGCTACGGATACGCGAAGCCAGCGCGGCGTCATCCGTCACCACTAGCCCGCCTTCGGCGCAGGTCATGTTTTTAATGGCGTGGAAAGAGAAAATCGCGGTGCCCTGCCAGCCTACGTGACGGTCGTTGTAGTAGGTTCCGGCAGCATGCGCCGCATCTTCAATCACCGGAATACCGTGGCGTTCACCGACGGCGCGAATGGCGTCGATATCGCACGGCGCGCCCGCATAGTGAACCGGAATAATCGCTTTGGTACGCGGCGTAATCGCGGCGTCGACCGCCTCCGGCGTGACCATCAGCGTGTCTTTATCCACGTCGATCATTACCGGCGTCGCGCCCAGCAGCACGATCATATTCAGCGTTGAGACCCAGGTCAGAGAGGGAGTTATCACCTCATCACCCGGGCCAATGCCCAGCGCCATCAGCGTGACGTGCATTCCTGCCGTGGCAGAGCTAACCGCAATCGCATGATGATTCCCCGTCAGCTGGCAGAATGCCTCTTCAAGCGCCTGATTTTTCGGCCCCGTGGTGATCCAACCCGACATCAAAACGTCCTGAAGCGCCGCGATTTCTTCCGCGCCCATCGACGGTCGCGAAAAAGGCAGAAAATCACTCATTATTAATTTCCTTGCTGTATATAAGGCGTCATTTTTTACTGCACTGTCAAAATGGGCAGCTCAGTCGATCATGCAAGATGGTTTTTAAATAAAGACCAAATAAAATTTAGTCGTTGCTTCATTTATGTCAACAAACCATCAACTAACGCAAAGTAGCGCGCTTTTCTTAGGAAAAAATTAAGACAGGGTTAAAGCACGATGAAGCCGGCAAGGAGGGAGGATGAAAAATGTGTTTTACAACATAGCGATAGAAGATAATTTTATTTTTGCTTTTTTTGTGAGGCGATTCACGGCAGGACGTATAGAATTTTATTTCGCTTTCATGAAAATAATAATAAACGTAAATGAAATCTCAACAAAAATAAAATCCCGGCGGATTTCGACTGAAAGACGATACCCTCCGGGAACTTTTTATTAATGTTAATTGTCGCGCTTATTTTAGATTAGCAGGGAAATCTTTTGGCAATTCGCTGGCCGCGCAGGCAATAACGCTGTCGTCGTTGGCTCCGCAGTCTCGCACGAAGGTGATGGTGGCAAATTCATCAATCACTTCTGTCGGGTACGCCGGGCCTGCATCGCGGTAGCTGTTCATCAGCGGAATATGGTCATTCTGGAAACATACCGTTTTTTCTGGATTGTTCATCACCCAGCGCGGGAAGAAGATGGTGCCGTGGAACAGGCTGTCGCCCAGGTTCACGATCAGGCTGACGTCGGTGCCGGTTGGCTCCGTCCAGGAAATTTTATAGATGCTTTCGCCTACGCGGACGATGTACGCCTGCTGATCTTTCACCCAACGGTTACCCACCAGGCCGCTGTGAATACGGTAGTCGAGGGTGTTTTCATTTTTAACGTAAATCTCGTAGTTCCAGCCGTTATCGTAGGTATAAACCAGATGTTTGCCAACGAAGCCGCTTAAATCGTGTTTATCAAAGTTGCTCATGATGTGTCTCCTTTGTGTTGATGAACGTATCGTACCCCTTCAAAAAATGAATGAATAACGCTATGTTTGAATCAAATTAATTCAAAATTTAGATATGTCATGCACAAAACAACCCTTGAGCAATGGTCATTACTGGAAAAAGTGGTCGAGGCCGGCAGCTTTGCCAAAGCGGCAGAGCAGACCAACCGGAGCCAGTCTTCCGTGAGCTACAACCTCTCTTTGCTGCAGGAACGCCTGGGCGTTGCGCTGCTGGTGGCGGAAGGACGACGGGCGGTGCTGACGCCCGCGGGAGAACTGCTGTTAAATCAGGTGAAGCCGCTGCTGAAAGCCTTCTCCTACGTCGAAACGCGAGCCGCGACGCTGAAGAGCGGCGCGCGCACCCGCATCGATCTTATGGTAGACAGTATTTTCCCGCGCCGCCGACTGTTCGCCATTTTAAGAGAGTTCCAGCAGCGCTATCCGCAGACCCAGGTGCGGCTCACCGAGGTGCTGGAAAACACGCGCGCCGACGCGCTCAATGATGAAGCCGACGTGATGGTTCTTACCCGCCGACAGGACATTACCGGCCTGGGCGAATGGCTGATGAACGTTGATTTTGTCGCCGTTGCCCATCGGGATCACCCGCTGTTCAGCCTCGATGCGCCGCTAAACGACGAGCTGCTCCGCCCGTGGCCGCTGGTTCAGATTGCGGACAGCCAGCCCGCTGCCCGCCCCGCCGGCGAGTCCTGGACGTTTTCAACCATTGATGCCGCCATCGAAGCGGTGATGTTTCAGGTGGGTTACGGCTGGCTGCCGGAAGAACGTATTCAAACCCAGCTGGAACAAGGCGTTCTGAAAACGCTGCCGCTCGGCCACGGCGTACGGCGCGCCACGCCGCTGCACCTGATCGTCAAGCGCTCCCTCGCCCCGCTGGACGATCAGGTTGAGACGCTATTGCGCCTTTTTAGCCAGGAGCCGTAACCATCAACTGCTACGCTTTAAGGTCCGAACGTTGGAAACGATAAGGACCAGATGATGAAAATCGATTTTACGGGGAAAGTGGCGCTGGTAACCGCCTCTACCGGCGGGATTGGCTTTGCCATCGCGAGGGGGCTGGCTGAAAGCGGCGCAGAGGTGATCGTGAATGGCCGCAGCACGGAGTCAGTCAACAAAGGCATCCAGCAGCTTCAGCAGGTCGTACCGGGCGTGCAGGTTCGCGCCGCCATTGCCGATCTCGGCTCGGCAGAAGGCGTTGAGTCGCTGCTGAAGGTGGCAAACAACGTCGACATTCTGGTGAATAACGCCGGGATATACGGCCCGCAGGATTTTTACGACACCGATGACGATACCTGGGAGCGCTACTGGCAGACCAACGTGATGTCCGGCGTGCGTCTCTCCCGCGCCCTGCTGCCGGGCATGGTGCAAAAAGGCTGGGGACGCGTGGTGTTTATCTCATCCGAGTCGGCCTGCAATATTCCCGCAGACATGATCCACTACGGCGTGACCAAAACCGCACAGCTCTCCCTGGCGCGCGGGCTGGCGAAGTTCGCAGCGGGGAGCGGCGTGACGGTCAACAGCGTATTGCCAGGCCCAACGATGTCGGACGGCTTCGCCGAAATGATGAAGGACGAAGTCGAGAAAACCGGCAAATCGCTGGAACAGCTGGCAAAAGAGTTTGTGATGGCTAACCGCCCAAGCTCGGTCATCCAGCGTGCCGCCACGGTAGAAGAAGTGGCCAATATGGTGGTTTATGTCTGCTCGACGCAGGCCTCCGCCACCTCCGGCGCGGCGCTGCGCGTCGACGGTGGCGTGGTGGATGACATCATCTGATGTCTGTCAGGCTGCACTGCCTGCAACCCGGCGCGCGGTGATGTAGTGCTCTTGCCAGTAATCGTCGGTCAGGGTGGACACCGTGACGCCCTGGCTGCTCGAGGCGTGAATAAACTGGCTATCACCAATGTAGACGCCTACGTGCCTGCGGTGCGGACCGGTCTGGAAGAACACCAGATCGCCCGCCTTCAAACGATACTGCGCCACCTGCACACCGCGGTGGATCTGTTCGCCCGTCGTGCGCGGCAGGTTCAAATGGGCCGCATCGCTAAACAAATGCTGCATCAGCGCAGAACAATCCACCCCATGGTGCGAGGTGCCGCCCCACTGATAGTGTGTGCCTTTCCACTTCTGATACTGGTCAAGAATGCGTGAGCGAAGCGGGCCGGTTTCCTGATGCAGCAGTGCAGCCCTGGCAGGCGATACCGCCAGCTCGCTGTTGGTCGACAGCATTGACGCGGGCAGTTGAAAACTCAACGCGGAAAAAGAGACAAAACTTAACGAGAGTATTGAAATAAGCGATCTAAGAGTCATATCAAGATAGAAGAAGCGAGTGATTTTTTCCTTACCAGTGGGGCCAATGTTCCCCTGAAATATCTTTCGATATGGCGATAATATAGGCAGCTCACTTTTCAACCAATATTTATCGAGTCTGTTTTTGGACTGCGCCGCCAGGTCGCAAGAATGAGAAAAAAATGCACCCGATTGCAGGACTGTCGGGGTAAAGCAGGTAAACTAATCAGCAGAATGTGTATTTCAGCTAAGACGTATTTATGACCAATATGATTGCCGACGAGACAGTGGCGAAATCCAACGTGCTTTCTGTCTTTGACTTTGATGGAACGCTGACGCACCACGACAGCTTTATTCCCTTCCTGCGCTTTGCTTTCGGCAAACGTTACTTCGCCGGTCGACTGGTGCGCATGGCGCTGCCAACGCTCCACTGCGTTCGCCGCAAGCTGACCCGCGACGAGCTGAAGGAGGTGTTGATTAAAACGTTCCTGACGGGCGTGGATGAACACTGGTTACGCCAGCAGGCAGAAGCCTTTTGTGAAAAATACTGGACCAGGCTGATGCGCCCTGAAGGCGTGCTGGCCGTTGCGGCTGAGGTGAATTCCGGTGCGGAAGTGACGATCTGCTCCGCTTCTCCGGCGCTGGTGCTCCAGCCGTGGGCCGATAAGCTCGGCATTAAGCTGATTGGCACGCAGCTGGAAGTGAAAAACGGCAAGCTGACCGGGCGCATCACCGGCAACAACTGCCGCTGCGCCCAGAAGGTGGCGAGGCTGGAAAAGGTGTACGGCAATCTGAACGAATACCACCTGCGCGCCTGGGGCGATACCCGCGGCGATCATGAACTGCTGGCCGCGGCGCAAGATCCGCACTGGCGTCACTTTCATCATCCGCGCAAGCGCCGGAATTCACCGATTAAGGGTTAGGTGCGGTCTGGAGCCCTCACCCCGGCCCTCTCCCACAGGGAGAGGGAGACAAACGATATATCAGGCAGTACGTTTCCCCGGGAACATCACGCTCGCGATGATCCCCAGCGCCAGTACGCCCAATACCACAAACAGGCTGGCCGTCGCGCCAATGCTGTAACCGTGATGCCAGAAGTGATCGGTGGCATTCAGCCCCAGCTTGAAGGCCACGAAGAACAGCAGCAGCACCACCGCTTTCTCCAGATGCACCAGATACTGCTTCAGCGCCTCCAGCACGAAGTACAGGGTTCGCAGGCCGAGGATGGCAAACATCATCGCGCTGTAGATAATCAGCGGCTCGCGGCTCACGGCGATAATGGCCGGTACGGAGTCAAACGCAAACATCACGTCGGAGAGTTCAACCACCGCCACACAAAGCAGCAGCGGCGTAGCGTAGCGCTTTGCCTTTTTCACGCGTCCAACCATCACGTCCTGGTTTTCCGGCTTCTCCAGCTCTGCATCGACCTCTTTCTGCGTCAGAATAAAGGCATTGCTGCTGATTTTCGGCCACACGGGATAGAAGCGCTTCACCAGACGATACGCGAGGTGTCCGGAGTAATCTTCAACTTCGTCGCTCTCTTCGTTACGCTTGAGCATCATCACCGCCGTCCAGCCGACGACCAGGGCGAAAATCACCTCGACGTACGGCCCCAGGCTCAACAGGCTGGTGCCGATCGCCACAAAAATACCGCGGAAAACAATCGCCCCCAGCACGCCCCAGTAGAGAACGCGGTGACGATACTTATCCGGCACGCCGAACCAGGCGAAGATCGCCATCATCACGAACAGGTTATCGACGGAGAGCACCTCTTCAAGCGCATAGCCGGTGAGGAACAGGCTCGCCATTTCAGCGCCGTGGTGAACATACAGGAATCCGGCGAAGGCCATCGCCATCATGACCCAGAAGATGGACCACATCGCCGCGCTTTTTAGCGAGACAGGCTTATCGTGGCGGTGCATGAAGAGGTCGATAAACATCGCCCCAACGGCCATCACGACAAAGACAACAACGGTTTCCGTCGGGAAACCGAGATGAGCAGCAGACATACACAACCCTTTTTTGGAGGCAAAACACAGCACCATGCAGACTGGCCGGAGCCAGTAGAGAAAAGCGTACCTTTAAGAAAAGCGGCACGCTAAAAAATCAATATTAACCGTTCTTTTCTGCCAGCGCCTGCGCACACGCCCAGGCGCTTGCCCACGCCCACTGGAAGTTATACCCGCCGAGCCAGCCGGTGACGTCCATGACTTCGCCGATGAAGTACAGCCCCGGCACGCTGCGGGCTTCCATCGTGCGCGAGGAAAGCTCGTGCGTGTCGACGCCGCCCAGCGTCACTTCCGCCGTGCGGTAGCCTTCGGTGCCGTTTGGCTGCACGCGCCAGTTCGTGAGCGTCTCGACCAGCGCGTCCTGCTCGCGACTGTTAAGCTGCTTGAGCGACACATCCGGGATCTGCCCTAGCACCTGCAAACATTCCACCAGACGCTTCGGCAGCTGCATCGCCAGCGTGTTTTTCAAACTTTGGTTCGGATGCGCCGTGCGCTGTTCGTTGAGAAACGCGTCCAGATCGCAGTTCGGCACCAGATTCACCGTAACAAACTCACCCGGCTGCCAGTAGCTGGAGATTTGCAGCACCGCCGGGCCAGAGAGGCCGCGATGGGTAAAGAGCAGGTTTTCGCGGAACACCGTACCGTCTTCGGCGGTGATGACCGAGGGAACAGAAACGCCAGAAAGCGTCTGTAGCTGTTCCAGAAGCGGTTTATGCAGCGTAAACGGCACCAGACCCGCGCGCGTTGGCAGCACCTTGAGGCCAAACTGTTCGGCAATTTTATAGCCGAACGGAGAAGCGCCAAGCCCCGGCATGGACAGGCCGCCGCTGGCGATCACCAGGCTCTCGGCGCTAACGGTTTCACCGTTTAGCTGTAGCGTATAGCCCTGCTCGTCGCGCGAAACCTCCAGCACCTCAGTGCGCAGGCGCATCGTCACGCCGCCCTTCTCGCACTCGGCCACCAGCATATCGACGATCTGCTGCGCGGAGTCGTCGCAGAACAGCTGGCCCAGGGTTTTCTCGTGCCATGCAATACCGTGCTTGCCCACCAGGTCGATGAAATCCCACTGGGTATAGCGCGCCAGAGCAGATTTACAAAAATGACGGTTCTGGCTCAAATAGGCTGCCGGTTCCACATAGAGATTAGTGAAGTTGCAGCGTCCGCCGCCCGACATCAGGATCTTGCGGCCAGGCTTTTTACCGTTATCCAGCAGCAGCACGCGACGACCCGCCTGCCCGGCCATTGCCGCACAGAACATACCCGCCGCACCGGCGCCAATTACTACGGCATCAAACCTTTCCACGTCAAAATCCTCTTGGTTAACTGCCGCGGATTGTAAAGTTTCCTCTGTGGTCACACCAGCGTAAAAAGATATTACAAAGCCATACCGTTGAAATATAAAGAATATCCTTTCAGGCACATTTCTCAAATCAGGTGGTATGTCAAAAAAAGTCTATATTTCACTTTGCCCGTTGCGCATTTGTCCTGGATAATGCGCCGCGTTCATGTCCTCAAAATGGCGTAACGTCCTATGCTACATTTGTTTGCCGGCCTGGATTTACATACCGGGCTTTTATTATTGCTTGCTCTGGTTTTTGTACTGTTTTACGAAGCGATCAACGGCTTCCACGACACTGCAAACGCAGTAGCAACGGTTATCTACACTCGCGCAATGCGATCGCAGCTTGCGGTCGTTATGGCGGCGGTATTTAACTTCTTTGGTGTCCTCCTGGGCGGACTGAGCGTTGCGTATGCGATCGTGCATATGCTGCCAACGGATCTGCTTCTTAACGTTAGTTCTGGCCATGGCCTTGCTATGGTGTTCTCAATGCTGCTTGCTGCAATTATCTGGAACCTCGGTACCTGGTATTTCGGCCTGCCTGCATCCAGTTCTCACACCCTCATCGGCGCGATTATCGGTATCGGATTAACGAATGCCCTGATGACCGGCACGTCCGTCGTTGACGCACTTAACATCCCAAAAGTTGTTGGGATTTTCGCTTCTCTGATCATCTCCCCTATCGTGGGTTTGGTGGTTGCAGGTGGTTTGATTTTCATCCTGCGTCGCTACTGGAGCAATACCAAAAAACGCTCCCGTATTCACCTGACGCCAGCAGAACGTGAGAAGAAAGACGGCAAGAAAAAGCCGCCGTTCTGGACACGTATTGCCCTGATCATTTCCGCTATCGGCGTGGCGTTTTCACACGGTGCGAACGACGGTCAGAAAGGCATTGGTCTGGTCATGCTGGTACTGATTGGTGTCGCACCGGCAGGCTTCGTGGTTAACATGAATGCGTCCGGTTATGAAATCACCCGTACCCGTGATGCGGTCAACAACGTCGAAATCTACTTCCAGCAGCACCCTGAGCTGTTGAAGAAAGCGACCGGCGTTGACCAGCTGATCCCTTCTCCGGAAGCCGGCGCTACCACTGCACCGGGCGAGTTCCACTGCCATCCGGCAAACGCGATTAACGCGCTGGAACGTGCGAAAGGTATGCTGGGCGATATCGAAAGCTACGACAAGCTGGCCGTTGAACAGCGTGGGCAGTTGCGTCGTATTATGCTCTGCATCTCTGACGTGACCGATAAGGTCGCGAAGCTGCCGGAAGTCAGCGCTGACGATCAGCGTCTGCTGAAGAAACTGAAAGGCGATATGCTCAATACTATCGAGTACGCGCCAATCTGGATCATCATGGCGGTCGCGCTGGCGCTGGGTATCGGTACGATGATTGGCTGGCGTCGTGTGGCAACCACCATCGGCGAGAAGATTGGTAAGAAAGGCATGACGTATGCGCAGGGTATGTCCGCGCAGATGACGGCGGCCGTTTCCATCGGTCTGGCGAGCTACACCGGCATGCCGGTATCCACCACCCACGTACTCTCCTCGTCCGTGGCAGGTACCATGATTGTTGACGGCGGCGGTCTGCAGCGCAAAACCGTGACCAACATTCTGATGGCCTGGGTGTTTACTCTTCCGGCCTCTATCCTGCTGTCTGGCAGCTTGTACTGGCTTTCGCTGAAGCTGATTTAATCGGTTGAAGGCGACAAAAAGCGGGTCAGGAAACTGACCCGCTTTTTTTATGCTCAGTGCCAAATCATCAATGCAATCATACTGACCACGACCAGCCCGCACAGGGCGCTGGTCAAAATGAACTGACGACGCAGGCGCTCGCAGCGACGAATAAACTCTTCATCGTGATGATCGCGGTAGCGCTGGTAGTAGATGTATCCCACCAGACGCATCTGCTTGCTGGGCTGTCCATGCGAGGTGAAGAACCCTCCACCGTCCACATACTGATACAGCAACGGATCGCAACCACGAAGTACCACTAACAGCGCACGTAACGATGAGAAGTAGCGCGCCATATTCACTATGCAAACTACGCATAACGCCCAAAACAATGCGACGGTGCTAATCATACATCCTCCCCGGCGTCCGCCCACGAAGCAAGGCTTCTGAGCTACCGCACCCCAATGCCCTGACAGACAGTTCAGTGAAAGAATGACTAAAAGTCGATCCGGTTCGCGTTTTAATATCCGAACGGCTCATTAAATAGTGTAGGAGATCCGTTAATTTTTTTGCCACAAGGTTAATCGTTATCAACACCAAAGCTTGAAAAATATGTTTAACTGGGCCGTAATGAAAGCATCAGACGACGGCTTTCCCATTTAGTCATCGATAACTTAAGGAAGGAGTAACACTATGGCTTACAAACACATTCTCATCGCGGTAGACCTCTCCCCGGAGAGCAAAGTGCTGGTTGATAAAGCGGTATCCATGGCACGCCCCTACAACGCGAAAGTTTCTCTGATTCACGTTGACGTGAATTACTCCGATCTCTATACCGGTCTGATCGACGTGAATCTTGGCGATATGCAAAAACGCATTTCCGAAGAGACGCACCACGCCCTGAGCGAACTGTCTACCAACGCAGGCTATCCGATCACCGAAACCCTGAGCGGCAGCGGCGACCTGGGTCAGGTGCTGGTTGATGCAATCAAGAAATACGATATGGACCTGGTGGTTTGCGGTCACCATCAGGACTTCTGGAGCAAGCTGATGTCCTCAGCGCGCCAGCTGATTAACACCGTTCACGTGGATATGCTGATTGTTCCGCTGCGTGACGAAGAAGACGAGTAAGTGCGTTAAATTCCCCTCACCCTAACCCTCTCCCACAGGGAGAGGGAATGATCGAGCCCCTCGCCCCTATGGGGAGAGGGGTTGGGGTGAGGGGATATAAATATCAAACCGGTGCCCTTTGGTGGTCACCGCGTTAGTCGTGGCAACGTCCGCCAGCGGCGGCGCATAGTCAGGGCGCTTCACCACCACCCGCTTCGTCGCGAGCTGACGAGCCGGCTCCAGCAGGCCATCGGCATCTAAATCCGGCCCCACCAGCGACTGAAACACCCGCATCTCTTTCTTCACCAGCGCGCTTTTCTGCTTATGCGGGAACATCGGGTCGAGATAGACCACCTGCGGGCGCGGGGAGATATCCGTCAATGCCGTCAGGCTGGAGGCGTGGATCAGCTGCAAACGTTCCTGCAGCCACGGGCCGATTTCCGGGTCCGCATAGCCGCGCGCCAGCCCATCGTCGAGCAGCGCAGCGACCACCGGATTACGTTCCAGCATCCGCACGCGGCAGCCGACTGACGCCAGCACAAAGGCATCGCGCCCCAGCCCCGCCGTGGCATCAACCACGTCCGGGAGGTAGCTCCCTTTAATGCCGACCGCTTTAGCCACCGCCTCGCCGCGACCGCCGCCGAACTTGCGCCGGTGCGCCATCGCGCCGCCGACAAAGTCGACAAAAATCCCGCCGAGCTTCGGTTCGTCGCGCTTGCGTAGTTCAAGGTGCGCTGTGGTCATCACCAGCGCCATCAGGTTTTCTTCATCGTGCTCCAGCCCCCAGCGGGCCGCCAGAACAGATAAGGCGCCGTCTCCTGCGCCCGTTTCATCTACCAGGCAGATCTTCACGTAACAATCAGCCTTTGATCCCGTAATGCTCGAGCATCGCATCCAGCTGCGGCTCGCGGCCACGGAAGCGTTTGAACAGTTCCATTGGCTCTTCAGAGCCGCCGCGGGTCAGGATGTTGTCGAGGAACGACTGCCCGGTCTCGCGGTTGAAAATGCCTTCCTCTTCGAAGCGAGAGAAAGCGTCTGCCGCCAGCACGTCCGCCCACAGGTAGCTGTAGTAGCCCGCCGCGTAGCCGCCCGCGAAGATATGGCTGAACGCGTGCGGGAAGCGGCCCCAGGTTGGCCCAGGAATAACCGCGACCTGCTTTTTAATCTCGGCCAGGGTTTCAAGGATTTTCGCCCCCTGCTCCGGGCTGAACTCCGCGTGCAGGCGGAAGTCGAACAGGCCGAACTCCAGCTGGCGCAGGATGAACATCGCCGCCTGATAGTTTTTCGCCGCCAGCATTTTATCCAGCAGCGCTTTCGGCAGCGGTTCGCCGGTCTCATAGTGGCCGGAGATAAACGCCAGCGCGTCCGGCTCCCAGCACCAGTTTTCCATAAACTGGCTTGGCAGCTCGACCGCATCCCACGGCACGCCGCTAATACCGGCCACGCCTGCGGTTTCGATGCGGGTCAGCATGTGGTGCAGACCGTGACCGAACTCGTGGAACAGGGTAATCACTTCGTCGTGGGTGAACAGCGCAGGCTTGCCGCTGACCGGACGGTTGAAGTTACAGGTCAGGTAGGCGACCGGCTTCTGCAGGGAACCGTCGGCTTTACGCATCTGGCCCACGCAGTCGTCCATCCACGCACCGCCGCGCTTGTTCTCACGCGCGTAGAGATCGAGATAGAAGCTGCCGCGCAGTTCGTTTTTCTCGTCATACAGCTCGAAGAAGCGCACGTCCGGGTGCCAGACGTCGATATCGGTACGCTCTTTGGCGGTGATGCCGTAGATGCGTTTTACCACTTCGAACAGGCCGTTAACGGCTTTGTTTTCCGGGAAGTACGGGCGCAGCTGCTCGTCGCTGATGCTGTAGAGGTGCTGCTTCTGTTTTTCGCTGTAGTACGCGATATCCCACGGCTGCAGCTCGTCCACGCCGAACTCCGCTTTCGCGAAGGTGCGCAGCTGGGCCAGCTCTTTCTCCCCCTGAGGACGGGCGCGTTTCGCCAGATCGGTCAGGAAGTCGAGTACCTGCTGCGGGTTTTCCGCCATTTTGGTGGCGAGGGATTTATCGGCGTAGTTTTCGAAGCCCAGCAGCTGTGCCAGCTCGTGACGCAGGGCGAGGATTTCCGCCATCACCGGGCTGTTGTCCCACTTACCGGCATTCGGCCCCTGATCGGAGGCGCGGGTGCTGTACGCGCGGTACATCTCTTCGCGCAGGGCCTGGTTGTCGCAGTAGGTCATCACCGGCAGATAGCTCGGGATATCCAGCGTTAACAGGAAACCGTCCTGCTCTTTCGCCTCGGCCTGGGCTTTTGCCGCCGCCAGCGCGCTTTCCGGCATACCCGCCAGCTCCGCTTCGTCGGTAATCAGCTTCGTCCAGCCCATGGTGGCGTCGAGCACGTTGTTGCTGTACTGGTTGCCCAGCTCGGACAGGCGAGCCGCGATTTCGCCGTAGCGAACCTGCTTCTCTTTTGGCAGGCCAATCCCGGACAGCTCAAAATCACGCAGGGCGTTATCGACCGATTTTTTCTGCGCCGCGTTCAGCTCGGCATAGTGGTCGCCGTCGCGCAGGTCGCGGTAGGCTTTGTAGAGCCCTTCGTGCTGGCCGACCCAGGTGCTGTACTCAGAGAGCAGCGGCAGGGTCTGTTCGTAGGCTTCGCGCAGTTCCGGGCTGTTTTTTACCGAGTTCAGGTGGCTGACCGGGGAGAAGATGCGCCCCAGCACGTCGTCCACTTCGGCCAGCGGCTGACACAGATTTTCCCAGGTGTACGGTGCGCCCTGCGCTACCACGCTTTCTACCGCCGCGCGGCAGTTGTCCAGCGATTGCTTAACGGCTGGAACCACATGCTCAGGGAGGATTTTAGAAAATGGCGGCAACGAAAAAGGCGTCAGTAATGGATTGGTCATAAACGCTGTCCTGTTGAAATAGGTGAATGAAGCGCGCATCCGGCGCTGTGCATATTGTTTTCTGTAATGGGGTTAAGTGTAGAGGATTTCAATGCCGGAGGTTGTCGAAAAACGCCCGGTGGCGCTGCGCTTACCGGGCCTACGGGTAATCTGTGCCGTTCTGCTGTAAACTGTGGCAAATCGTCATTTTCAGCGGAATATCATTACCCATGCTCAGTTATCGCCACAGCTTCCACGCTGGCAACCACGCCGACGTCCTTAAACACACCGTTCAGAGCCTGATCATCGAAGCGCTGAAAGAGAAAGATAAGCCGTTTCTCTACCTGGACACCCACGCGGGCGCGGGTCGTTATCAGCTGAGCGGTGAACATGCCGAGCGCACCGGTGAATACCTTGAGGGTATCGCCCGCATCTGGCAGCAGGACGATCTGCCTGCCGAGCTGGAGCCGTACATTGGCGTAGTGAATCACTTCAACCGCAGCGGCCAGCTGCGCTACTACCCTGGCTCCCCGCTGATTGCCCGCCAGCTGCTGCGCGAGCAGGACAGCCTGCAGCTGACCGAGCTGCACCCGAGCGATTTTCCCCTGCTGCGTTCTGAATTCCAGAAAGACAGTCGCGCCCGCGTGGAAAAATCCGACGGCTATCAGCAGCTGAAAGCCAAGCTGCCGCCGGTTTCCCGTCGTGGCCTGGTGCTGATCGACCCGCCGTACGAAATCAAAACCGACTATCAGGCGGTAGTGACCGGCATCAACGAGGGCTACAAACGCTTTGCCACCGGCACGTATGCGCTGTGGTATCCGGTGGTGCTGCGCGCGCAAATCAAACGCATGATCAAAGACCTGGAAGCGACCGGCATCCGCAAAATTCTGCAGATTGAGCTGGCGGTACGTCCGGACAGCGATCAGCGCGGCATGACCGCCTCCGGCATGATTGTGATCAATCCGCCGTGGAAGCTCGAAGCGCAGATGAACAACGTTCTGCCGTGGCTGCACAAAACGCTGGTGCCTGCCGGTACGGGCCACGCGACCGTCAGTTGGATCGTGCCGGAGTAATCGCAGGCATTGGTGGAACCTATTGATTTCAGGTATACAATCGCGGCAATTCACGATTAAGGACAAAAGCTATGACTAAGCATTATGACTACATCGCAATCGGCGGCGGCAGCGGCGGCATCGCCTCCATCAACCGTGCGGCCATGTACGGCCAGAAGTGTGCGCTGATTGAAGCCAAAGAACTTGGCGGCACCTGCGTGAACGTGGGTTGTGTACCGAAAAAGGTGATGTGGCACGCGGCGCAAATCCGCGAAGCGATTCATATGTACGGCCCGGACTACGGCTTTGACACCACCATCAATCACTTTGACTGGGACAAGCTGATCGCCAGCCGTACCGCCTACATCGACCGTATTCACACCTCGTACGATAACGTGCTGGGCAAGAACAACGTTGACGTGATCCGCGGCTTCGCCCGTTTCGTGGATGCGAAGACGATCGAAGTGAACGGCGAGACGATCACCGCCGATCACATCCTGATCGCCACCGGCGGCCGTCCGAGCCACCCGAACATTCCGGGCGCGGAATACGGTATCGACTCCGACGGGTTCTTCGAGCTGCCTGCCCTGCCTGAGCGCGTTGCCATTGTGGGCGCGGGCTATATCGCGGTTGAGCTGGCCGGCGTGATTAACGGCCTGGGTGCGGAAGCGCACCTGTTCGTGCGTAAACACGCGCCGCTGCGCAGCTTTGACCCGCTGATCGTGGACACGCTGGTAGAGGTGATGAACGCTGAAGGTCCAACCCTGCACACCAACGCCGTGCCGAAAGACGTTGTGAAAAACGCGGACGGCAGCCTGACGCTGGCGCTGGAAGATGGCCGTAGCCAGACCGTCGATTGCCTGATCTGGGCGATCGGTCGTGAACCGGCGAACGACAACTTCAACTTGGCCGTTACGGGTGTTAAAACCAATGACAAAGGCTATATCGTTGTCGATAAGTTCCAGAACACCAGCGTGCCGGGCATTTACGCCGTAGGCGATAACACAGGTGCGGTTGAGCTGACGCCAGTGGCCGTTGCAGCGGGCCGTCGTCTCTCCGAGCGCCTGTTTAACAACAAGCCGGACGAACATCTGGACTACAACCTGATCCCAACCGTGGTCTTCAGCCACCCGCCAATCGGCACCGTCGGCTTAACCGAGCCTCAGGCGCGCGAGCAGTACGGCGACGACCAGGTGAAAGTGTACAAATCCGCGTTCACCGCGATGTATACCGCCGTGACTTCTCACCGTCAGCCGTGCCGCATGAAGCTGGTGTGCGTAGGCCCGGAAGAGAAGATTGTGGGTATCCACGGCATTGGCTTCGGCATGGACGAGATCCTGCAGGGCTTTGCGGTGGCGCTGAAGATGGGCGCGACGAAGAAAGACTTCGATAACACCGTGGCTATCCACCCTACTGCGGCGGAAGAGTTTGTGACCATGCGCTAGTCCTGATGCCCCTCTGAAGAGGGGCATTTTTTATTCACATACATAAATCGTTGCAAAACGAATGCTCCGAAAATCGTGATCCACCGCACATATCCCTCCACAACTACCGAAGCGAATGTCTACGCTTATAAGACGCCCGGAAAAACCTGTCTTTGAGAACACATACCCGGAGGTCTTTATCATTATGTTCAACCAGAAACTACAGGCTGCCGAGAACATCGAATTCGAGATTGCAGAAGAGCTGCGCTACGAGACCGATCCCTGCGAGTTAAAACTGGATGAGATGATCGAGGCGGAGCCGGAACCAGAAATGATTGAGGGCCTGCCCGCGTCGGATGCGCTGACGCCCGCAGACCGCTATCTTGAACTGTTTGAGCACGTGCAGTCGTCGCGGCTGTTTGCGGACAGCAAAACCTTCCCCGACTGCGCGCCGAAAATGGACCCGCTGGATATCCTCATCCGCTACCGCAAAGTGCGACGCCACCGCGATTTCGATCTGGCGCGCTTCGTAGAGAACCACTTCTGGCTGCCGGAAGACTACAGCAAAGAGTATGTTTCAGACCCCGGTCTGTCACTGAAAGAGCACATCGATAACCTGTGGCCGGTTCTCACCCGCGAGCCGCAGGATCATATTCCCTGGTCCTCTCTGCTGGCGCTGCCGCAGGCGTATATTGTGCCGGGCGGACGATTCAGCGAGACCTACTACTGGGACTCGTACTTCTCGATGCTGGGGCTGGCGGAGAGCGGGCGCAACGATCTGCTGAAGTGTATGGCGGACAACTTCGCCTGGCTGATTGAGCGCTACGGCCATATTCCGAACGGCAACCGCACCTACTATCTCAGCCGCTCCCAGCCGCCGGTCTTTGCCCTGATGGTCGAGCTGTTCGAGGAAGACGGCGTGCGCGGTGCGAAACGCTATCTGGATCACCTCAAGATGGAATACGCGTTCTGGATGGACGGCGCGGAGTCGCTGCTGCTCAACCAGGCCTACCGTAGCGCCGTGCGTATGCCGGACGGCTCATTGCTCAACCGCTACTGGGACGACCGTGATACGCCGCGCGACGAGTCCTGGATTGAGGATGTGGAAACCGCTCGCCACTCCGGGCGCCCGCCCAATGAGGTATATCGCGATCTGCGGGCCGGTGCGGCCTCCGGCTGGGATTACTCGTCCCGCTGGCTGCGCGATCCCTCGCGGCTCGCCAGTATCCGCACCACGCAGTTTATTCCTATCGATTTGAACGCCTTCCTGTTCAAGCTGGAAAGCGCGATCGCCAATATCTCCGCGTCCAAAGGGGATAAAGAGGTTGCCGAGGAGTTCCGTCAGAAAGCGAGCGACCGCCGCGCGGCGGTGAACCGCTATCTGTGGGATGACGAGAACGGCTGTTATCGCGATTACGACTGGCGACGCGAAGAGATGGCGCTGTTTTCTGCCGCCAGCATTGTTCCGCTGTACGTTGGCATGGCGACGCACGAGCAGGCCGAGCGCCTGTCTGACGCGGTGAAAGCCCGCCTGCTGACGCCGGGCGGTATCCTGGCTACGGAGCACGAAACCGGTGAGCAGTGGGATAAACCCAACGGCTGGGCGCCGCTGCAGTGGATGGCGATCCAGGGGTTCAAACAGTACGGCAACGATTCGCTGGGGGATGAGATCGCCTGGAGCTGGCTGCAGACGGTTAATCATTTCTACAAAACGCACCACAAGCTGATTGAGAAGTACCATATCGCCAGCAGCACGCCGCGCGAAGGCGGCGGGGGTGAATACCCGCTGCAGGATGGCTTCGGCTGGACCAACGGCGTGGTGCGTCGGCTGATTGGGCTGTATGGGGAGCCTTGAGGGGAGTGCGGACTGGTCCCCTCACCCTAACCCTCTCCCCAGAGGGGAGAGGGGACTGCACGGTGCGCTCTTTATCTCCCTCGCCCCTTTGGGGAGAGGGCTGGGGTGAGGGGGGAAAAAAATTTAGCGAATCACCTCATAAATGGCGGTCTGAATGGACTGCCATTTTTTTGTGGTCGCATCCGGCTGCGATTTGGCGCGGCGCGTGGCCATATCGGCGTCGTGCTGCTGGCGCTTCACCACCGCCGGCACCGTGCAAAAGGCCTTCAAATACTGCTTACGCATTGAGGTCAGAGATTCGCCGTTGGCCATGGCGTGGCTGAGCGTGTTGATAAAGCGGCGGCACGGCTTTTCTTCCACCATGCTGCTGCGATAGCGCAAGATCAGCTCCAGCACAGCGTCATGGCCTGCCGACATCGCCTCTTCTGTCCATGAGAGCTTCCAGTCCATCCCCCCCTGCAAAAACAGCAGCGCCACGCGGGTATCGTTACGGTTGATGGCCGAACGGAAATTATTTTCGTCCCAGGTGACGCCCATGCGCGTCAAGGTTTCACGCGAGGACGGCGCTTCGCGCATCTCTTCCGGCTGCGCGGCTTCTACAGCCTTTGCGGCGACGGCCTGAGGTTTATCGCTGGTCACCAGCCAAAATCCACCGACGACAATCGCGATGACCATCACGCCCACCGCCACCCAAAGCATGCTGGAGATGAGCTGCTCACGCTGTTCAGGCGTTCGCGGTGCGCGCTGGGCAGGCTTTTCAATCGTGTCGCGAACCTCAAACAGATCGCCTCCGGTTACCCGATCCATTTTCTGCGCCTTTTCCCAGAAGGCGTGCAGCTCGCTGGCATCGACCGCCATTATCCCGGCCGGATTGATGCGCGTCCTTCCCTCTTCAAACGCACGCTGAACGGGGCGAGTGATTTGTGAATAGTAGTTATCGAGCAGCTGGATTTGCGCCGAGCTGAGCGTCTGCTGCACGGTAATGCAGTTGCGTATCTTGCGGATGTCATCAAGGAAGGTTTGCAGCGTTTTGCGCGGTTCAACCAGGAGCGTCAGCATGGCCGGATCGTTAAACTGTGAGGCGTAGTAGCGACTGAATTCTTTTTTATCCACCAGCAGCTGCGCCAGCTCGCTGAACATCATGCCGCTCAGGATATCGTTGATTTCGCCAAGCTTCAGCCAGCGACGCACGCGGTCGGCGTTAAACAACGTCTTAAGGTGATTACTCAGCCGCACCTGATCGGGCCACGCCTGCTGAATCAGCCCCTTTATCATCAGCTCGATCGCCCGCACCTGCTTGTGCGCCTGCTGCTGTTGGATCTCGTTGCCGGGCGTCAATTCGGTGCTATAGGTCAGGAGAGGCTGCTGCAGGCGCAGGTGCTCCAGGGCGGTGACAAAGCGCATAGCGGCAATAAGCTGGTTTTCACTGACATCCTGGCCGCTTTCATACTGCGGCACACGCTGCTGCAGCAGGCGCAGCTGCAGCGTGAAGTCTGACATCTCAGCGTCATTCAGGTTGAGCTGCTTCGCAACGGCTCCCCATCCGCCCATTCCTAAACGGGCAGTGTCCAGCTGCTCCAGAAACCAGCGCGGATCTTTGCCTTCCGAAACATGCACATTCAGGAGAAGCAGGATTTCGACAGAGGCCTGACGAATGACGGCCAGGCAGTGTTCGAACTGCTCGCGGATATGATGTGATGTGCTGAGAGTCATTGTTTTCCTTGAGAGACAACGAATACATCAAAACTGACCACGCAAGAGTGGTTTTTCTTTTTATTTATACGAGGTTATAAACATACCTGACTTTCTGTTGAAATAAAGTGACAACCTTATAATCATGACAAAAGCCTCAGGAGAATCTTAATGCCAGCCTTCACCACCGCACGTCTTACCTGTACGCCGCTGCAGGAGCAGGATTGGCCTTTCTTCCTTGCGCTCCAGCAGAACCCGGAGGTAATGCGTTTTGTTGCAGATAATCGCCCTGTATCGGCGATCCGTGATGCGTTTGATTCCCGTCTGGCACCCTGGACGCCCGGCAGCGCGCACTGGCTTTGTCTCGTCGTCCGCGACGCTGCCACGCAAACGCCGCTGGGGGTGACGGGTTACATTCAGCGCGAGGAAGCCTGTGCCGAAGTCGGATTTCTCTTCGCCCCCTCCGCGCAGGGTAAAGGCTATGGCTTTGAATCCCTGCAGGCGCTCTGCACATTTGCCTTTACCGAAGGCAAAATACGTCGGCTAAGCGCCACCGTAACGGCCGGAAATAGTGCCTCAAGACGCCTGCTGGAAAAAACCGGCTTTCAACGGGAAGGTGAGCTACGCGAAAGCTATTACCTTGGCGGACGCTGGCACAATGACTGGCTGTTTGGTTTGTTGAAACACGAGTACCCCTTAACCGCCGATCGATAGCCATTTGGCGGATATATCCGATGTTTCGTTTCCAGTAGAGTATCGCTATTAAGAGGAAACGAATATGAAAGGTTATCCGCTGAAGATATCGTCTTCTGCCATCACATTAATTAAGAAACAGCAGGGTTTATCCCTGGAAAAGTATTGTGATAATAAGGGATTATGGGTTATTGGATATGGTCACGTTATCCGCGAGTGGGAACATTTCCCCAAACTTATAACGCCCCTCCAGGCCGAATATTTACTCTTCGACGACCTTGAATTATGCGAGACGCTGCTGCGGGAAAACGGTACGCGACCATTAACCCCACAGCAGCACGACACCGTGGTTATGCTGATATTTGGTGCGGGTGACATCTCATCCCTTTCGCACGAGATCCTTCAGGCTATCACCCGGGTATAGTACATAGCTGCCTGGGTTCGGTTTTTAACCTCCAGACGGCGGAAGAGTGCTTCCAGATGCGCTTTTACCGTCGCCGCGCTGATATTCAGGCTGCGGCTAATTTCCTTGTTCGATTCACCGGCGGCCAGCAGTTTCAGCACTTCTCGCTGACGTTCGCTTAACGATAATACGGCCTGCTGCGACGGCGGTTGGCTGATCCACTCCCCGGGAAAACAGACCATCCCTCTTGAGACCGAATCCAGCACGGCGGAAAACCGTTCAGGATTTGCATTGCGGGGAATAATCGCCATTATGTTGTTCTGCAGCAGCTGCTCGGCCCATTGGGCTTCTCGTTTAGACAGCACCATTATCACGCGACTGGCCGGATAGCGGGCCATTATGTCGTTCAGAAAAGCGATGCCGTCATCCTGAATTAAATTCCCATCAATCATGACAATGGCTGTGGGTGAGGCTGCCAGCGACGCCCATAATTCATCTGTCTGACAGGTCCCTGTCATATTTATTCCCGGAATCAACTTCTGCAGACTGTGTTTCGCTCCATGAATAAATAATGACTGCCTGTCAAACATGATTACTCGCATATTATTTTCCCCTCTGAGAACAGCGAAGGGGGATTCTACCGAGGCATAATTTGAGAAAAAACTCAATGAATGGGAAGGTTACAAATCCAGCCGCGATCTTTAAATATGCCAGTATTTAGAAACATTCTTTTTAAGGATATCCTTAAAGGGTTCCCTCCCCTTAAGATAAGACCTTACAGGAACATACCGCCCGATACTTCAATGCGTTGCGCGGTCATCCATCCCAGCCTATCGCTAAGCAGCGCCGCAATTGCATCGCCAATGTCGTCCGGTAAGCCCACGCGCCCCAGCGCAGTTTGCGAAGCCAGCATCTGATTCAGCTCGGCGTTATCGCGCACCCGACCTCCGCCAAAATCCGTTTCGATAGCGCCCGGCGCGATGACGTTGACGGAAATCCCGCGCGCCCCAAGCTCTTTGGCCTGATAGCGGGTCAGCACTTCCATTGCCCCTTTCATCGCCGCGTAAGTGCCGGAGCCTGGCTGGGTAAAGCGGGCCAGACCGCTGGAGACGTTCAGTATCCGGCCCCCGTCGTTTATCAGCGGCAGCAGACGTTGGGTCAGGAAGAAGGGTCCTTTGAAATGCACGTTAAGAGCATCGTCAAACTGCGCTTCCGTTGTCTCGGTATAGGGTGCATACAACCCCGTCCCGGCGTTGTTTAATAAATAATCAAACCTGTCGCGCTGCCAGACCGTTTTCAGAATTTCCTGAACTTGCAGGGCAAACGCCTCAAAACCGGCAACATCCCTAACGTTAAGCTGTAATGCGGCGGCCTTAACGCCTTTTTCCTCAACGTGACGCACCACGTCGAGCGCCTCCTGCCGGCTGCTGTTATAGGTCAGGATGATTCCTGTCCCCTCTGCTGCCAGCTTCAATACCGCGTTTTTACCCAGGCCACGGCTCCCACCTGTTACTAATGCAATACGTTCAGACATAAGAAACCTCGTTTCGGCTGTTATGAAGATTGAGAAAGAGCTTATTAGGTGATAGAAAATCAATAAAGGGTGTGCCGAGCGCTTCACTGTTTCGCTTATAACAACAATGAGCTTTGCCTATGGATAAAATTCACGCAATGCAGCTTTTTATTCGCGTCGCTGAGCTGGAAAGTTTTTCCCGCGCGGCAGAGACGTTGAGCCTGCCAAAAGGCAGCGTCTCGCGTCAGATTCAGGCGCTTGAAAATCTCCTGGGAACCCAGCTTCTACACCGCACCACGCGCCGCGTCAGCCTGACGCAGGACGGAATGGTCTATTACGAACGGGCAAAAGACCTGCTGACCAACCTCGACGAACTCGACGGGATGTTCCAGCACGACCCTTCCAGCATCAGCGGACGGTTGCGCGTGGATATGCCCGTCGGCGTTGCTCGAAATTTAGTCATCCCCAAACTGCCCGCGTTTTTACAGCAGTATCCCGGGATTGAACTCGAACTGAGCAGCAGCGACCGCCTGGTGGACGTCATTCGTGAAGGATTTGACTGCGTGGTGCGCGTGGGAACGCTGAAGGATTCGGGGCTGATCGCGCGCCCGCTGGGTCGGCTTTCGGTGATCAACTGCGCCAGCCCGGATTATCTTGCGCGTTTTGGCTATCCGGAAACGCTGGACGATCTCGGTTCCCATGCGGTGATTCATTACGCCGCCACGCTGGGCACCCGCCCGCAGGGCTTTGAATTTTATAACGGCAGCGCAACGCAGTGGGTGAAAACGGGCGGGATACTGACGGTAAACAGTACAGAAACCTACCATGCAGCCTGTATCGCCGGGCTGGGCATTATTCAGGTACCGCGCGTCGGCGTGCGTGACTCCCTGCGCGCGAAAAAACTTATCGAAATTCTGCCGCAATACCGGGCGGAACCTATGCCGGTTTCCCTGATTTACCCCCACCGCCGTAACCTTTCCCGCCGGGTGCATCTCTTTATGGAGTGGCTTACCAACCTCACAAAAGCCTACGTGGATTAACCGCAGGCTATAATTCAATAACCTCCAGCTCAACGAAAAGGAAAACGCGCGTGACGCCGGAAAATAACCCGCAACGACCAACTCAACATTTGGATTATGATCCCATCAAAAAGATGGAAACCGAGCCTGAAGAGCCAAAATCACCCGGTACTGCCACCAGGGCGCTGGGGACCGTCACCAGCATGGCAGAGAAGATTCAGCAGATCCCCATGATTGCGCATGTGATACGGGCCACCGAGCGCTTTAATGACCGCATGGGCAATCAGTTTGGCGCGGCCATCACCTATTTCTCTTTCCTGTCGATGATTCCAATCCTGATGGTGTCATTTGCCGCCGCCGGTTTCGTGCTTGCGTCGCACCCGACGCTGCTGCAGGACATCTTCAATAAAATCCTGACCAACGTCAGCGACCCGACGCTCGCCACCACACTCAAAAGCACCATCAATACCGCCGTGCAGCAGCGTACCACCGTTGGGATCGTGGGGTTATTGATTGCGCTGTACTCGGGAATCAACTGGATGGGCAACCTGCGCGAAGCGATCCGCGCCCAGTCGCGCGACGTCTGGGAGCGTACGCCGCAGGATCAGGAAAAAATTTGGATTAAGTATCTACGCGACTTTATCTCCCTGATCGGCCTGCTCATTGCGCTGATCGTGACGCTCTCGATTACCTCCGTCGCCGGTTCTGCCCAGCAGATGATTATCTCTGCGCTCTATCTCGATTATATTGAATGGCTGAAGCCCGCCTGGCGCGGGATTGGGCTGGCAATCTCCATCTTTGCCAACTACCTGCTGTTCTTCTGGATCTTCTGGCGCTTGCCCCGCCATCGCCCGCGCAAGAAGGCGCTGATCCGCGGAACGCTGATTGCGGCGATCGGCTTTGAGGTGATTAAAATTGTGATGACCTACACCCTGCCGTCGCTGGTGAAATCGCCTTCCGGCGCGGCGTTTGGTTCGGTGCTGGGGCTGATGGCGTTCTTCTACTTCTTCGCCCGCCTGACGCTGTTCTGCGCCGCGTGGATTGCCACCGCCGAGTACAAAGATGACCCGCGCATGCCGGGCAAAACGCACCGCTAAATCATCCATCGGGCTGAAAATTTCAGCCCGATTCATCATTTCAGCATATAAATCCAGTCCGTAACTTTTATTTAACCAAAAACCAGTTTTATTCTCTAATATTTAAAAACTGTGAAGCATTTCATGGAAGAGATTTGGCTGGCCTGAAAATTATCCCCTTTTTGTTGCTTTTATCGCCAACTTACGACTTTGTTACAGATTGAAATGTCGCTTTTGCTATGCCTAATATGGCCGTTCGTTCGTCAAAAAATAAGAAAATATTATGCAAGCAACAGCCACCACACTCGACTCTGAGGCCGGTCAAACGCCGGTAAACTCACGCAACAAAGTTGTCGTCGCATCGCTGATTGGCACCGCCATTGAGTTCTTCGACTTTTACATTTACGCCACCGCAGCGGTCATCGTCTTCCCGCATATCTTCTTCCCGCAGGGCGATCCGACGGCGGCCACGCTGCAGTCGCTGGCAACCTTTGCCATCGCGTTCGTTGCGCGTCCGATTGGCTCAGCGCTGTTTGGTCACTTTGGCGATCGCATCGGTCGTAAAGTGACGCTGGTCGCTTCGCTGCTGACCATGGGGATCTCCACCGTCGCGATCGGCCTGCTGCCGACCTACGAAACCATCGGCATTCTGGCTCCCGTGCTGCTGGCGCTGGCGCGCTTTGGTCAGGGCCTGGGTCTTGGCGGTGAATGGGGTGGCGCGGCGCTGCTGGCAACCGAGAATGCCCCGGCGCGCAAGCGTGCGCTGTACGGTTCTTTCCCACAGCTTGGCGCGCCGATTGGCTTCTTCTTCGCTAACGGCACCTTCCTGCTTCTCTCCTGGCTGCTGACGGATGAACAGTTCATGAGCTGGGGCTGGCGTATTCCGTTTATCTTCTCAGCCGTACTGGTGCTGATTGGCCTGTATGTGCGTGTTTCCCTGCACGAAACCCCGGTGTTTGCCAAAGTCGCCGCGGCGAAAAAGCAGGTTAAAGTGCCGCTGGGCACGCTGCTCACCAAACACGTCCGCGTGACCGTTCTGGGCACGTTCATCATGCTGGCGACCTACACACTGTTCTACATCATGACCGTCTACTCTATGACGTACAGCACCGCCGCGGTGCCGGTTGGCCTGGGCCTGCCGCGTAACGAAGTGCTGTGGATGCTGATGATGGCGGTAATCGGGTTTGGCGTGATGGTGCCGATTGCCGGTCTGCTGGCGGATAAATATGGCCGTCGCGCGAGCATGATTGTTATCACCTCGCTGATAATCCTGTTTGCGCTGTTCGTGTTCCCGCCGCTGCTGGGTTCAGGCAGCCCTGCGCTGGTGATGGCGTATCTGCTGATTGGCCTGAGCCTGATGGGATTAACGTTCGGCCCGATGGGCGCGCTGCTGCCGGAGCTGTTTCCGACCGAAGTGCGTTACACCGGCGCGTCGTTCTCCTACAACGTCTCGTCTATTCTGGGCGCGTCCGTTGCGCCGTACATCGCCACCTGGCTGCAGGCGAACTACGGTCTGTTCTATGTGGGCGTCTATCTGGCATCTATGGCCGCGCTGACGCTGATTGCGCTGCTGCTGACGCACGAAACGAAGCATCAGGCTCTGTAAGCTTATGCCGGGTGGCGCTGCGCTTACCCGGCCTACATTTGACTCGTAGGCCGGGTAAGGCGTAGCCGCCACCCGGCAAAACAGACCGCACCTTACTTCTTCATCTGCGCAAGAATGTTACGGCACTGATTAGCATCCCCTTCTGACGGCGAGATCAGCGCCAGCAGCGCTGCGGCTGGCGTCACCAGCGTGGCGAGGGCTGCGGCGACTGCGCCGCGCGCAATCAGCGGCCCGGCCTTGACGCCCGCCTGCGGATTTTTGAAGGTGCCGCGCACGTAGAGCGGCGATCGCAGGGTGATGATACGAATCCCCTTACTTTCCGGATCGATGGTCAAATCCAGCTGCTCAGAGGCCATGCTGGCGGTGCCGGTCACGTTGATAACCGCATTTTCCGTGTCAAAGGCGAAAATCTGCGGGCGCGCCACGCCGTTGACAAGATCCACGTTCGCCGCCGCGCAGTTCACGCGAACCTCATCATCGCCAAAGATTTGCCCGATGATGAAGTTACCGACGTTCAGCCCCAGGATCTCCATCAGATTTCGGCTGATCAGCCCGTCGTTCATCAGCAGCTTCAGGTTGCCGTTGCCGCTGCCCAGCAGCGCCGCCACGGAATTACCCGTACCGCGAATGTCGGCATCGCCGTTCATCTCACCGAGCGTTTTCTGCATCAGCTCGACGTTGGGCATCAGCTCTTTCAGCTTAAGCCTGCGCGCCTGGATCTCCGCCCGCCCCTGCATCGGCTTTTTGTCGCCCTCAAGGTGGATGTTGGATGAGATTGTCCCGCCCGCCAGGCCAAACTTCAGCGGCTGCAGGCGCAGGTCAGCGTTTTTGAGGATGATGTGCGTTGAAAGGTCGCTGATGGGCAAGGTGCTGCCATGCTCAATCTTCCGCCCCTTGAAGCGAACGTCCGCGTCCATCACGTCCCATTTGTCGGTTTCAAAGCGGTCATACGGCAGGACTTTCCCCGAAGGCTGTACGTCCTTTTTCACCTCTTTTGACTTCGTGCCTTTCCCGGAATCGACGCCAATCAGCGGCCCCAGATCGGCAAGCCTCAGCTGTCGGGATTCCACATCTCCTTCCAGTTTCGGGCGCGGTTTTCCGGTGGAATAGGTCAGCGAACCATGAATATCGCTGTCCCCAATACGGCCGTTGAAATCCCGGTAGTCAAAGACCGAGGATTTCTGCGTGTCAATTTTCGCTACCAGATGCCCGTCCGTTTCAAACGGCGGCGTATCCGGCAGGAGGACGCCGGTGAGATCGTACAGTTCGCCCAGCGAGTCGCCTGCAAACTTCAGCTGCAGATCGACGCCGCCCATGTTCATCGGGTCGTTAACCGTGCCCACGAACGCCACGCGGGTGTTGCCAGAGCGGAAATCCGCCTGCACCGGGAACGGCGTGCCTTCGCTGCGCAGGGCCAACATGCCGCCAATTTTCCCTTTGCCGGTTAGCGGCTGGCCGTTGTACCGCCCCTTCGCCGTCAGGCCGAACACGTAATCGCCGGCTTTAGCGTTATCGCCTTTGGCTTTACTGCCGGTGACTTCGCTGAAAGGCAGCGGTTTTCCTAACGGATCGACCAGGATCTCCACGTCCGCCTTGCTGACCTTATCGTCAATGGCGATCCGCCCGCGATCGAAGAGAATGTTGTCGAGGCGGAAAGACCATGATGAAGGCTGTGCGTTGGGATCTTTTTCGCCGTCGCTGGCGAGGTTAAACGTCCAGTTATTGTTTTTTTCAGAGAGGCGGATAAGTCGCGCATCGGGCTTCTGGAGCTTGATCCACGGCAGATAGACCGTTTTGGTCAGCAGCGCTAAGGGTGCCAGCGTCGCTTCGACGCGCGGCAGATGGACCATCGTGACGTCGGGGATGTCCGGCGGGTTGCCGAGAACAATGTCGTCAGCATGAACGTGCGGCCAGGGAACCCAGCTTCGCCAGCCCGTTTCTTCTTTCTGGCGTTCCCAGACCACGCCCAAATCGCCGCGGATCGCGAAGGGGCGATTTAGCTCGGTCGAGACTTTCTGGTTGATGGTCGGCTTGAGTCGGTTCCAGTCGAACGTTGCGATAATGATGATAGCGATCGCGATCAACAACAAGAAAATCCCTGCTGTCCAGGAGATAACCCTGGTTGTTTTTGTCATTTTCGTCCCCTTTCCTGATGACTTTGCCTATAAAACTATAGTCCAGACAAAGGGAAGCGGGCAGATCAGAGGTGGGTTATCACGGTTTCCAGGGTATTCACCGGAACCGGGCGGGAGAGGAAATAACCTTGCGCGGCGGCTGCGGGTGAGTTTTGGACATCGCGCCACTCCTCCAGCGTTTCAACGCCTTCGACGATGACGCCCTGGCAATAGCGGTTCATCAGCTGGAGCAGCAGCGTGAACAGATTCCGTCCTTCCGGGGTCTGTCGCAGCATGATGAACAGGTCGCGCGCCACTTTAATGTAGTCGTAACGCACTTCACTCAGCGCGGAGAAATTCGCCATGCCCGTTCCAAAGTCATCCAGCCACAGCGGACCAAATTCGCACATTGAGGCAAACGACGAATCCTGCGGTAAGCGGACGTGTTCTACCAGCTCAAAGCGCATCCACGGCAGGGTCGCGATCAAATCCTGCAGTTTCGGGTTCTGCCGCAAGGCCAGCAGGGTCGGACCATCCACGTTCACCGAGGCAAGGATATTGTGCTGCTCGAAAAAGGGCTGTTTCGTCGCCAGCAAGCGCAGCTGTTCTTCCAGAACGTCCAGACGCTGGCGAACGGCAACTTCGGCAAAATAGCGATCGGGCGCGATGCGCTGCGAAGGATTAGAAGGGTGCGTAACGACCGTTAAAATTTCAATCGCCATCAGTCGACCGTCCGTTCGGTAGATCGGCTGATAGGTATATTCACGCTCACACTGCAGCCAGTAGCGATGCTCCTGCAAGTTCTCAATACTTGCCTCAGGCGTAGTGTTCAGCCGCTGGATAACCTGCTCTGACTTCATTTCAGATGTCCTGTTGTTGGGGATGGCCTTTCTGGACTCGTCACTGGGTTATCGGCGCAGCAATTGAGAACTTTATGTTCAATTCGCCGGGAAGTTGAAATTAAGATGACAGAAATTGTCCGGAACACGTGCTGGCTCAAAAAAAATAATGGAACGATGTTTTAAGATAGTTGACCACATAATTCACTCAGCGCACACTACCGTTAATTACTCTGTTCAGGTTCACGACTATGTCTAAAAAAATTGCCGTGATTGGCGAATGCATGATTGAGCTGTCACAAAAAGGCGCGGAAGTTAGCCGCGGTTTTGGTGGCGATACCTTAAACACGTCCGTTTATATTGCCCGTCAGGTTGCCCCCGAGGCACTTACCGTGAACTACGTTACCGCCCTGGGAACGGATAGCTTCAGCCAGCAGATGCTGGAAGCCTGGCAGAGTGAAAACGTTCAAACCTCGCTGATCCAGCGCATGGAAAATCGTCTGCCGGGTCTGTACTACATCGAAACCGACAGCACCGGGGAGCGCACCTTCTACTACTGGCGTAACGAAGCCGCCGCCAAATTCTGGCTGGAGAGCGAGGCCGCAGGCGCCATTTGTGAAGAGCTGGCCACCTTCGACTATCTCTATCTGAGCGGCATCAGCCTCGCAATCTTAAGTCCGGAGAGCCGCGAAAAGCTGCTGTCGCTGCTGCGCGAGTGCCGCGCCAACGGCGGCAAGGTGATTTTCGATAATAACTACCGTCCACGCCTGTGGGCGAGCCGCGAAGAGACGCAGCAGGTGTATCAGCAGATGCTGCAATGCACCGACATCGCGTTCCTGACGCTCGACGACGAAGATGCCCTGTGGGGCGAGAAGCCGGTTGATGAGGTTATCGCGCGCACTCAGGCCGCAGGCGTCAGTGAAGTGGTCGTTAAGCGTGGCGCAGAGTCCTGCCTGGTTGCCGTTGCGGGCGAAGCCGTCGTTGACGTGCCGGCGGTGAAGCTGGCGAAAGAGAAAGTGATCGATACCACAGCGGCGGGTGATTCCTTCAGCGCGGGTTATCTGGCGGTACGCCTGACGGGGGGAACCCCTGAAGCCGCGGCCCTGCGCGGCCATCAGACGGCCAGCACCGTGATCCAGTATCGCGGGGCGATTATTCCGCGCGAGGCGATGCCTGCTTAACGGGCTTTGCCCCTCACCCCTGCCTCTCCCCAAAGGGGCGAGGGTGTTTGTAGTTCCCTCTCCCACTGGGAGAGGGCCAGGGAGAGGGGCTTACTGCCCCTGCGGAATATCCGTCGCATCCTGGTGTAAATCATCTGCCACCGCAGGCTGCGCTGCCTGAGATACCGGCGCCATAATTCCATTCCAGGTCGCCTGCAGCTCCTTCATGTCATATTCCGGTTCGCCTTTCGGCTGCAGAAGGATCAGCGCCATATCCTGCGACAGCTGCTGACGTAAATCCTGATTCAACATTTCGACGGTCAAACCGTTCAGGAAGTCCTGACGCAGCTTCTGATACTGCTCGGGTGCAATATCCACAACCTGGTTTTGCAAGGAGCGAATGCGCTGGCTGATCAGAATGTTCGTATCGGCACGGGCATAGGTTGCAAACAGCTTCTGCAGCTCGAGTTTTTTCTGCGCCACCAGCGCGTTGAACTCTTCTTCAGAGAGGCCATCTTTGCGCACTTTTTCCAGCTCTTTCGCGACCACGCCAAGATTCGCATTCAGCTTATCGCTCGGCGACTCAACGTTAATGGCGCACTGCGCACGCTGGAACAGCACGCGGCAGTCAAAGCCCAGGCCGATATTCTTCACGTTATTTTTGCTCAGCGTCTGCTGGACGTGCCAGAACAGCGCCTCACGCGCCAGATCGGCGCGCCAGTAGCGCAGCAGCGCGGCTGATTCACGGATAGGCTGCCATGCGGTGTCCCACATCATGGAGAGACGGTCCTGGCGCACGGTGTCCGTCATGATGCTGACGGGCTCTGCACGCAGCGGAGAGAGCGTCGGTACAGGGGCTGGCGTCTCACGCTTGCCTTTCAGGTCGCCAAACGCTTTGTTGATCTGCTCAACTACCGCGCGGCTGTCTACGTTGCCGACCACGATCAGCGTCATTGCGTCCGGGGTGTACCATTTCTGGTAGAAGGAGTTGACCTGCTCAACGTCCACCGGCTGCTTCAGCGGCTCTGCCGGATCGTGCCCGAGCAGCGTTGAGCCTTTCAGGCGATAGCGCCACCAGCCCTCTTTGGTATCCACAGGCCAGGTCGCGACCATATCGCTGTTGCTGAGCGCGTAATTCACGGTGTCCGGCGTAATCGCCAGCTTGCCGGTGGCATCGGAGAGATAGGTTAGCGCTTCTTTTAGCAGATCGTTTCGGTTGTTCGGCAGGCTCAGGTTAAACATGGTGTAGTCGTAAGAGACCACAGCCGGAGGCAGCGGGCGTTTCGGATCGATGGCCTGTTGCCAAAGGGAACGCACCTGAACCGCCTGCAAACTGCCGCTCTGGGTGAGCGCCAGTCGAGGAATAAAATGGCTAAAGCCGGTCTGCTGGGTGCTTTCAGTGAGGGAGCCGGTATTCACTGACAGACGGATTTCGATACGGTCGCTGGGACGCTGCGGGGTGGCTAAAACTTGCCACTGAAAACCATTCGCCAACGTCCCTTGTTGCCAGGCCGGGTCTGGCTGGAGCGCATCTGCCTGCACATAACTGGCTGCTGCCATCATCAGCAAACCGCCGGTTAAGAGTCGAATTTTTGTGCCCTGCATGTGAACCCCTGATCAACATTCCTGGTTAAAAAGAGTGTCTCGCGACGCGCTTCACTCTAAAAGATGACGATGAAAACACGTCGATTAGACCGCGTGTTCGGCAAAACGTCACGGTTCGAAGTGAAATATACCCAAAAAAAATCTTGTCGAAGTATGACAGGTATGAGCGGTTATTATGCGCAGGAGCCCGCATTCCGACAAGGGAATGCGGGTATTTTCAGGATATCAGGAGGATAAACCGGCGGTTTTGTCACCCGCGTTACGGTTGTTTAACGTATCGTCGAGCTTTTTATGATCCAGCTCTTTCACCCACTTCGCGACAACTACCGTTGCCACGCCGTTACCCACCAGGTTGGTTAACGCGCGGGCTTCAGACATGAAGCGGTCGATCCCCAGGATGAGCGCCAGACCCGCCACCGGCAGGTGCCCCACGGCAGAGATGGTGGCTGCCAGCACGATAAAGCCGCTGCCCGTGACGCCAGCCGCCCCCTTGGACGACAGCAGGAGCACCACCAGCAGCGTAATCTGGTGGAAGATATCCATATGGCTGTTGGTGGCCTGCGCGATAAATACCGCCGCCATCGTCAGGTATATCGAGGTGCCGTCCAGGTTGAACGAGTAGCCCGTCGGAATTACCAGCCCCACCACCGATTTCCGGCAGCCCAGCTTTTCCATCTTATCGAGCATACGCGGCAGCGCCGATTCAGAGGACGAGGTCCCGAGAACAATCAGCAGCTCTTCGCGGATATAGCGGATAAATTTGAAAATGCTGAAGCCCGCCGCACGGGCGATGGAACCGAGCACCACAACCACAAACAGGATACAGGTGATGTAGAAGCAGACGATCAGCTGGCCCAGCTGCACCAGCGTACCGACGCCGTATTTACCAATCGTGAAGGCCATCGCGCCGAAGGCCCCAATCGGTGCCAGGCGCATGATCATGTTGATGATGCCGAAGATGACCTGCGAGAAGCTTTCAATCACGTTGAAGATGAGCTGGCCTTTGCTGCCCAGGCGATGCAGGGCAAAACCAAACATCACGGCAAACAGCAGCACCTGCAGGATGTTCCCGCTGGCGAATGCGCCGATAACGCTGCCAGGAATGACGTCCAGCAGGAAGGCCACCACGCCCTGGTCCTTCGCCTGGTCGGCGTAAATCGCCACCGCTTTGGCATCCAGCGTTGACGGGTCAACGTTCATTCCCGCGCCGGGCTGAACAACGTTAACAATAATGAGGCCGATAATCAGGGCAATGGTGCTGACCACCTCAAAATAGAGAAGGGCCACTGCGCCGGTACGACCAACCGCCTTCATGCTTTCCATGCCCGCGATGCCGGTCACTACCGTACAGAAGATCACCGGAGCGATGACCATTTTGATCAGCTTAACGAACGCGTCGCCAAGCGGTTTCATTTGTGCGCCCAGTTCAGGGTAGTAGTGGCCAAGCAAAATACCGATTGCGATGGCCGTCAGGACCTGAAAGTAAAGGCTTTTGAAGAGAGAGGTTTTCATAGGGTGTCCTTGGAAAGAAAAACCACAGGCTTTTTAAGGTTATGGTTAACCTGCGGCTTTAAAATAACACCCGTATAACAGGACAGAAATAAACCAGGTTCAAATTTGAAACACAAATGTTAAGAACTTTGAGCTGGCTCGCACAAGCCAGCAACAAAATTACGCTTTTGCGTGGTTGTCTGCGTCGGTAAGGTAACGCTGTTCAAAGACGTCAGAAGGTACTGCGCGGGCAAACAGGAAGCCCTGACCGCTCTCCACCCCCGCCTCGGCCAGCCAGCTGCGCTGGGCCTCCGTTTCAATGCCCTCTGCAATCACGTGCAGTTCCAGGCTTCGCGCCATCTGAATAATCGCCTGCACCATGCTGCTGTCATTCGGCAGCCCTTCGACAAAGGCTTTATCGATTTTCAGGACATCCACCGGCAGCGTTTTCATATGCTGAAGCTGGCGCAGCCCGGCATAGCCCATGCCGAAATCGTCCAGCGCAATGCGAATACCGGCGTTACGCAGCGGCTTCAGGATAGCGACCGCCTCGTTGGGATCGTCGATACGTCGGCTTTCCGTGACTTCCAGAATGAGGGTATCGGGCTGAATTCGGTAACGATGGATAAGCTCGAGCATCTCGGACACCATCGTCGGGTGCATGAGCTGCAGGGCAGAAAGATTCACCGATAGCGGCAGAGTGACGCCGCGCTCCTGCCAGGCGGCAAGCTGGCGGCACGACTCCTCCAGCACCCAGTAACCGACGGTCACCATCAGGCCGCAGGACTCGATGCGCTCGATTAGCCCTTCCGGCAGCTCCCACGAGCCGTCAGGCTGCTGCACGCGCAGCAGTGCTTCCGCGCTTTTGACTTCTCCCGTCAGTAAATTCACCTGGGGCTGGAGCCAGATAGCAAACTGACGGTTGTCCAGCGCGGTAAGGATGTCGCTCTCTTCGGTCAGGCGCTTCTGCGCCTTTTCCATCTGCTCCGGGTCGAAGAACTGAATCTGATTTTTACCTTTCCGACGGGCGGTGAAGGCCGCCGAAATCGCTCGGCTATAGAGCTGCTCTGCGGTCAGGTCGCCGTAGAACATCGCAATCCCAATGCTGGCGCTCGGGCGCAGCTGGATACCCTGAATTGGCAGCCGCTCATTAATGACAGTGAGCACTTGCTGACCTAACGTAATCGCATGCCACGGCTCTTTCACGCCGTGGGCGATGACCACCAGGTCGTAGCCGCTGACCTGGGTCAGCACCATGCGCGGGGCAAGCACGGATTTGACCTTTTCCACCAGCGTCAGGAGCAGGATCTCGCGCTGGCTCTCTTTAAGCACGCCCGCCGTATCCTGCAGCGTTTCGCAGGCAATCACCATCAGCGCGGTGGTTTGCTGGCGCGCAACGGTCTGCTCCAGCAGCGCCATAAGAAACGCTTTATTAGGCAGATCAGACACCGGAAAGCGCGTGGCGCTGCTGTTCAGTTCATCCTGATGACGCTGTATACGCTGCTGGTTAATGTTGTAGCTGCGCACCAGCATGCCGATTTCATCGTCGTGATGGAGGCGGGGCAAGGTCAGCTGATGGCTAGCCTGGTCCTGCGGAGCGAGGTTGTTCAGTTCGCGGGCGATTTTCCGCAAAGGGTGCACGATCAGCCGGTTAATACACCAGGTCAGCGCCACGCTCAGGATCAGCGTCATAAGTAAGCAAGTGGTCACTAACGTAACAACCCAGCTCATGACGAATTTATACATCCGATAGGAGTCTGCCTGCAGGACCAGATAGGCTAACGGCTGCGGGTTAGCGGGCCGCTCAAGGGAATAAATGGGCAAGGAAATTTGTACCGGCAGCTCGAACAGCCGCATGACGGTTACCGGAACGGGACGTTCAGGGATAAAGCTCATCCGCAGTGCCTGGAACTGGTTAGGCAATACCACGTCTGCCCGACTGACAATCCCCGCAGGCTGAATGCGTTTCAAAATGGTTTCCGCTTCCGGGATATCCCCTTTCAAAATGGAGGAAGAAAGCGGTTCACGCACCGCGCGGGCGATGCTCTCTAATTGCGAAGCCGTGTTATAGCGATTCTGCTGTACGGAATGAAACAGCAAAATTACGCAGAAAAGGAGGACAAACAGCATAGTGACGGCAGACACCATCGCCATCTGTTTGATCGTTAAAGAACGGCTGACACGCAAAATGACTCTCCACAAAACTCGAAGCGCAAGGCGCACCAGGGTGTAAACCTGGTGCGCCTGAGTATACCCGATTGCTGTACTTTTAAGAGAGACATGCTAATGGATTAAGTAAAATCTGATTACCAGTCAGCATAGGGTATGAGCGGCTGCGGCGGTAAGTCCATGTCGCCCTGCCATCCCGCGGCGGAATAACGAACATACAGAAGGGCATGGCTCGGGGTATAGTCTTTTGCTTGCTGAATATCGACGCCCAGACCCACGAACCAGTTAGACGTCACGCGGCGCTCAATAATCGCTCGTGCGGTGTAACCCGTACCCGACGAGGAACTGCCGTTTTCAGGCTCGCCTTTGTCGGAATACATGTCCTTACCGTCGGCATCCACCTGGTTATCCGGAATCAGACTCTGGATCGGATAGCGCATGCCATCCTTGGTTTTAGAGTGCGACCAGGAGACGGAGCCGCCCAGCTCCCATGACCAGTTATCGGTGCGCTTACGCCAGGTCACCGGCAGGGCGAAAGAGACGTACTCCTGCGGGCTGTAGTAACCGCCCTGGCCCAGGGTGTAGCCGCTCAGATCTTTATCGTAGTGCCAAAGCATGTTGGAGACGCCGACCGTCAGGCGTTCGTTGTTCTCGTTGATCAGCTTGTAGTAATAGCCGGTCATCCAGCGGATGCGCCAGTTATCTTCCACATTTTTACCGGTCAGGCTGTCCACGTTCAGGCTCGACCAGATGCCGTTCGCCTCACCTTTGTCATAGCTTAGGCTCACGCCACCGCCGGTCGAACGTACGCCGCCCCAGGTGGTATCGGTATTGGTGTCTTTTTGACCAGCGAAGGCCAGAACAGAACTGGAGATCGGACGACGATGCGCATTCAGGGTGTAGCCAATCGGCCCGAGGTCATTGCTGTAGCTTACGCCACCAACCACATCCACCACGTCGAAGCCCATCGGCGTGGTACCAATATCCCATGACCAGGTTTTATTCTGCCAGCCAACCGCCACGCTTGCGCCGTTGGCAGACTGGTTGGTGTTGCCGCTACACGGCGTTTCGGCGCAGGTCCCCCATTTGGGATCGTATTTCCCGTCCTTGGTCGCAAAGGTACCCGCATCCATATTCACCAGATCGCTGCGGAAGAACATCCGTCCGTCGGAGAGCGGTGCATCAACCTGCAGCATGGTGGTGTGCGCCTTAAGATCGGAATAGCCGCCCGTGCCGCTGGAGCCCCAGTAATCATGCTGCAGCGTGACGTTCAGGTCCTGCTGCTGGTAAAGCTCACCCGCATCGCTGCGCACGCCGCGCTTCAGCCAGTCGTCGTTTTCATCATTGCGGGTCAGACGGGTAAAACTGTCGTTGTCTGTTGGACGCGTCGTCGTGATGCCGGACGACACCATCGCGTCTTTATACGTCTCCAGCGCCTGCTGAGGCTGGCCGTTTTGTGCCTGGAAGCGGGAAGCATCACGTAATACCAGCGCGTTTTCCATCGACGCAGGCTGTGATTTAGCCTGCGGGATGATTTTACCAAACGTCTGCTCTGCCGCAGCGGTATCGCCCAGGCCAGCCTGCGCCATCGCGATTCGACGCTGCACGTTGAGCGACAGCGGCTGCCCGTTCTGCGCGGCAGGCAGTTTTGCCAGCTCGGCGCGGGCCGCGTCTTTATTACTTTCGCTGATATAGACCTCGGTCAGACCGAGGATAGCATCTTCGTTTTGCGGCTCGCGCTGCAGCACGGTGCTATAGGCGGTTTTTGCCGCCGTGCGGTCGCCACGCTGCTGCGCCCAGTCCGCAAGGGTTAAATCGATGCGGGTTGACGCGGGCTGCTGGCGAAGCAGGGATTCCGCCTCACGTTCTTTTCCGTCGTCGCGCAGGCGGTTGGCGGTTTCCAGCACCTGGTTACTTTGCAGACGATCCGCCAGCTCCTGGATATTGCCGTTCCACTGGCTACGCGGCAGCGTGTTCAGGTGTGCCAGCGCGACTCTGTCCCGATCGTTACCCGACAGATAAAGGCCGTTGGCGTATACCTGATCCGGATCGGTCGGCTTCTGGCTGGCAAGCTGACGCATCAGCGTATCGGCCTGGCTGCGCTGACCCGCGCTGTAGAGATCGCGCGCGAGACGATAGGTGATCCACACGTCGCCCGGAGAAAGCGCCAGACGGCGGCGCTGAATTTCAGCGGCCTGGGCGTATTTCCCCTGGTTTTCAAGCTGCTCCGCCTGGGCTGAAAGCTGTTCGTTCGTCAGGCTTCGCTCAATGTCATCAATGCTGCGGCGCTGGCTGGCCGAGAGCGACTGGATAAACTGCGAGGCTTTCTCCGGGGACTGCGCGCGGTAAATATTGGCAAGACCACGCACCGCATTGCTGTTGCCGCTGTCCATGCGCAGCGCCTGGCGATAATAACGTTCGGCAGCGTCGTTATCTTTGCGTGCCGCCGCCGCGTCACCGAGCCCCAGCACCGCGTAGCTGTCGGTATTGTCGAGGCTGCGCGCCTGCTGGTAATAGCGCTCGGCCTGGGCCGTATTATTCGCTTTTAACGCCGCATCGCCCTGCTGGATCAGCAGCCAGTAGCGGTTAACCTTCAGCAGGCTATCCCACTTGCCTCGGTTATCGCTCTGGGGATCGAGGGCGATCGCTTTTTCAAACTGCGCCACCGCGCGGGCACGATCGCCTTTTTGTGAATAGGCCTGACCCAGCGCGCCAACGGCTTCGCTGTCGGCATGGTTGGCGCTGACGGCTTTCTGCAGTTCCGCCACCGCCTTACCGCCCTGCCCGGCGTCCACCGCGGCTAATCCCTCCGCTTTCGCGCGGAAGGTGGGATCGGCAAGCTGTTTTTGCTGCGCTTCCAGCTGCGAACGCGCGGCCGTCACGTTATCGCCATCGCTGAACACGCTCAGATATTTTTGCAGCGCGCTTACGCTGGCGCTGCTGGCTGGCTGATCCTTAATCTGCTGATACCACATATCAGACGCCTGATTGCGGCCGCTGTTGGATTTTGCCATCTCCTGCAGCACCGCAAAGCCTTCATCACGGCGTCCGGTCTGGAACAGAAGCTGCGCCAGCGTGGCCTGCAGCTGCGTATTGCCCGGATTGCTGGCATTGATTTTCTTCAGCTGGTCGATCGCCGACGCGCGGCGGGCAGGATCTTTTGCCACCACGTTCCAGTATTCGGTGGCCACTTCTCCACTCGGCGGATTGCCGGCGAAGAGCTTGTCATAGGCGGCAATCGCTTCCTGCGTATGGCCCGTCGTGGCAAGCAAGCGAGCCTGCTGAAGCGCCTGACGTCCATCGGGCGTTGAAAGTAGCATCGTATTGCGTGACGACTGATAGACAGTGGAGCCCGGCGCAATCCCCTTCAGGCGATCCAGCTCTTTTTGCGCCCCGCCGGTATCGCCCTGGCGAAGCAGATAGCGGAAGCGGGCAGCAATCACGTCGGGATTGTTCGGATCAATCAGCTCAAGACGATAGAGCGACTGACGAACCAGATCCTCACGCTGCGTCGATTCGCCCAGACGCACCTGCTCCAGCAGCTGTTGCTGCTGGGGAGAATTGGCGGCCTCGGCCAGCGGCATCAGCGCAAGGCCTAGCGATAAACTGAGTAGATTTACTGTGAACTTGCGCATTCCTGGCCCCAATCCGGTATTAATTCACCTTTGCTGGTGAAGCGAAAACGATGCTGATCCCATCCTTGCCCAAAGAGCGTCAGCACGTAGCTGTAGTAGGCGTTGTTATCGGGAAAATGGTCGGCAACGCGCTGGCGTTGTACCGCTTGCGCATCACGCTGTTGTAAAAACGGCAGCATAGCGGCGGAAAACCCCACCGGGCCATCGCCCGTGCGTTTCCCGGTTGCCACATCCACTTTTTCCGGCGGCAGGCCCCGTTTTGCCGTCATTGCGGCCATCGGCTGGAAACGCGCCTGGAGTCGGGCTTTCTGCGGGTCTTTGTCGCTCATCATCCCCACCCAGAGATAGACGCGAATGGCATCGTAGCTGCCCAGCAGCGACGCATCCTGCTGGAGCTGCCAGCCCTTGTCCTTACGGTACTGCACCCAGTTCGGTGAAAAGCCCTTTGGCGCGGTCTCCATCAGTAAACGCAGGTTGGTTTCACGCAGCGTGGTCCAGGGGGCGCCAAAACGGGTGAAATAGCTCGCCAGCTGAGGGGGCAGATAGCTGGGGTTAAAGCGCCAGGCATGCTCTTCGGCAAAGCCCACTTTACCCGGCAGCAGCATTGAGCCAAGTCCGGGTACGTTCACCACCTCTTCGCTGGCAATGCGCTTGAGCAGGGCCTTTCCGATGCGGGTGTAGTCCTGATTTTTCCATAACCGACCCGCTTCGAGCAGCGTCCAGGCAATCCAGATATCGGCATCCGAGGCGGAATTGGTGTCAATCACCGCCCAGGTCTCGTTATCCTTCTGTCCCCATAGCCAGGCGGGCAGATGGTCGTCCAGGCTGCCCTGAGCAAGGTTGTCGCGCGTCCAGGCCAACAGCCGATCGAAGGCCTTACGGTCATTCGCGGCCAGCGCGAAGAACAGCGCGTAGCTCTGCCCTTCCGAGGTGCTGATTTTGCGCGTGTCGCTGGGGTCAATGACGCGCCCGCCCTCGCTGATGTAATCCTTTTTAAACTGCTCCCAGGCAGGCCAGGTACAGGCGGCGCGGAGATTCGTCGCCGCCAGCATCAACGCTGCTAATACACACCAGCGAAAGGCTTTCATCACGGCTTACTCATTATCCGGGTTCAGGCGACGACGGCTGATAATACGCAGCAGACGCCACAGCACCCATGCCAGCAATACAACGCTGACGGCGGCCAGAATCGCCAGCAGCACCGGATGGTTAGACAGGGCATACCACAGGCGTTCGAACCACGGCAGGTGTCCCACGTAGTAGACATCCCCGACGCGCAGGCTGTTGACGCCCGATTCACGAATGACGGAGACGGAGCCGAACATGGACGCGCGTTTACCGCTGTCGTTCATCGCGTTGTTGAGCAGTTCATACCCGCGCGGGCTGTCTGCCAGCAGGGCGATCACGCTACGCTGATCGTTGTAAGGCGACTGGAAGCCAACAACGGCGGCCATGGGCCCCTGAGACGTAACGGTGGTCTGGGCGCTGGCCTGACGGTCATTATTATCCGGCATGATGCTCGGGAATTCTGTCTGACGAAGCGGCGTGTTCACCCAGGACTGCGCCGCCTGCACCAGCAGATCGACGCGCTTATCGTCTTTGAGCTTATCCGGAATGGTGCCGATCACCATGATGTCGGCATCTTTGTTCTGGATCTGGCTGCCATCGTCGGTCAACGTGACGTTAATCGCCGGGAGGCCCGTCTGCGCGCCAACGGTCGCCATCGTATCCAGCAGAGTGGTGACCTGAGCTTCATTTGGCGCTTTTGGCATCACAACAATGGATTCAGACAGGTCGGCCATGCGGCTGAACGGGAAGCTGGCGTTTGCAAACGCGCGCAGGTCCGGCATCGCCAGGAAGTGATAATACTTTGAGAAATCGATGGTGGATTCATCGCCAATCACAACGTGGTTTTGTACCGGCTGGAAGGTGATGCAGTTATCCACCGAGCCGCCGGGCATCGGGTTCATGTACTGGAAGTCAAACCGCAGCTGGTTTATCGCGCCAAGCTTCAGGGCCGGGATAGACACATCGGTTTTCCCGTCCAGCAGGCCTTGCAGGACCGGCAGACGCAGCATCAGGCGGTTGGTGTCCTGGTTGCTGGTCAGGCTGAAGGATTGCAGGAACTGGTTGTTCAGGCTGATATCCATGCGCGAGCTGTCTTTGGTCGACGGCGCGGTGTAGCGGTAGTTCAGATTGATATCAATACCGTTGGTGCGCAGCAGATACAGATCCGGCGGCAGATTGAGCGACAGGCTAACGGGCGAAGGCTCAAGCCCCGTGGACTGAAGCTGTTCTTCATAGGTTTTAAGCTCGCCAAAGGTAATGGCGCGGTCGGTACGCACCCAGTTTGGCGCATCGTAAGGCTTACGCGCCAGCAGCGGCTTAACCTCATCCACGATAACGCTATTGCCGCGGAACAGGATATTGCCCTGGGCAATCCCTTTTGCCGCCTGCACCAGATCTTTATCGTCACGGCCAAAGACCACCAGCATCTTCACGTACGGATTGTCAGGATGGCTGATCATCTCGATGGTAGGTGCTTTAACATCCGGATGGTCGCGCAGGAAGGATGGGCGTTTGGCGTTGGTGGCAAAGACAATCGCGTTTCTGTCCGGCATTTTGTCATACACGACCGGGAAGTTCTGGCCGCGCCAGGCGGAGCGGGAGCCAAACCAGGAGGCCACAATGGTGGCGGCCAGCTGCTCGGTGACGTCCGGCGAGGAGGCAAACACCATCGGCAGGGTTAACTGGCGGTTATCGCGCGGATCGAAGAACGGGATCGGGAACGCGGAGAGATCGTTTTTCAACGCCAGCGACTGGTAGGTCATCTGCAGCGATGAGTTACGCCCCACGTCCATCCACAGCGTACTGCTGGCCGGGTTTTCGCAGACGTCGCGATAGTGGCCCACAAACTCCAGACGAACGCGGTTGAAGTCGGTGATGAACAGCGGGTTGATGGGTACCTGAGCCTGGGTCTTTTTGCCCAACTGCTCTTTGGTCACCGGCAGAACGTCCATCAGCTCGTCGTTCAGGTAAACCTTGAGCTGCGACTGCACGGGCAGCAGCGCGGGCGACGGCGTGTATTCGAGGTTCAGCACGGCATTCGAAACGACTTCATCGCTGCGCATCCCAAACTCAATCCCGCCGTTCGGGTTGATACCGCGCAGCACCATGCTGCCCGGAGGCGGCGCAATCTGCGCGAACGTCAGCTTCACGTCACGCGATGGGGTATTCTGGGCGACAACAGGCGCGTTGGCGCCCGGTACGCCCGGCATCACCTGCCCGACGACGTTACCTTCTGTCGGCTGGTTGGGAACGACGTTTTCCGTTTGACCCGGCGCCGCGGTGATAACCGGATCGGTCGCCTGGGCGACCTCAGGAACCGTAGGAGCAGGTGTGGCAGCAGCATCATCGGGCGCTGCGTTAGCCATTGTTGCGGGGAGCGCACTCATCCCCATTGCCACTGCACATAACCAGGAAAGTTTTGTTTTCATCGCGTTATCATCATTGTTGAGCCATAACCGGGTCCGCCTGCTTCGCCTCATCCCGCTCAGGTCGGCGAGGAATGAACGACACGACCCAGGAAACCAGCGAAGTAAGTGACCGGAAAATTATTTTCACCGACGACGGGGCAAATTCTGCAAGGTGACGATAGCCACGGAACCCCAGCTTCAGAATATCAAGCAGGCTTTCCAGAGGTTTATCTTCCGGGAAGCTGTCCTGCCAGAGAGCCCACGTATCCGCGCGGGCGAACGTACACTGCACAAAATCAATATTCTGCTTTTTGGTCAGCGGCATCAGCTGCAGACCGACTTCATTGCCTAATACACGCACCACCTGCGTAGGGAAGACGTACTCCTGCTGGCCGCGCTTGAGCAGTAAGTTGACCTTCTGCCCTTCCAGCACCTTCGCCTGGCCGTTGATTTTGATGCCCAGACCGCCGTCAGAGAAGTCGTGCACCGTACAGGAGAAGAGATGGCCGTCTTCACGCGCGATTGCCGCCGGCATGCTGATTTCAACGCGATGCGCGCGACGCACCTGCTTGCTCTCTACCGACACCGCCACCGCGCCGCCGAGGATAATCAGGTTGTAGAACACCCACGCCATACTCACGAAGACCGTCAGGATCTCGTTTTCAGGACCGTAGTAGTAACGCCAGATACCGGCGATCACCCCCACAATGTTGAGCAGCACCAGGAAGATGTACGGACGGGAGATCACCCAGTCGACATACTCCTCCTCCACCAGCCCACCCTTCGCGGTGACGTTGAATTTGCCTTTATGCGGGTTAATCAGCGCCACCATCGTTGGCGGCGCAATGTACCAGGCCAGCACCGTTTCGTAGATTTCACTCCAGAACGAATGGCGGTATTTCCCCTGAATCTTCGAGTTCGTCAGGCTCGCGTGGATCATGTGCGGCAGAACAAACAGCGCAATCATCAGCGCGGGCGCGTAGATGATATAGGCGTGAAGGAGCAGGAACGCCAGCGGTGCCGTGAGGAAGATAAGCCGCGGGATACCGGAGAGGAAGTGGAACATGGCGTTGACGTAACACAGGCGCTGCGCCAGCTTAAGCCCTTTCCCCATCAGCGGGTTATCGAGACGGAAAATCTGCACCATGCCGCGCGCCCAGCGAATACGCTGGCCGATGTGCGCCGACAGCGACTCCGTTGCCAGACCCGCGGCCTGCGGAATACGCATATACGCGGAGGTATGGCCCCGGCGGTGCAGGCGCAGCGAGGTGTGGGCATCTTCGGTCACCGTCTCAACGGCGATACCGCCAATTTCATCCAGCGGACCGCGGCGGATAACCGCACAGGAGCCGCAGAAGAAGGTTGCATCCCACATGTCGTTTCCGTCCTGCACCAGGCCGTAGAACAGCGTGCCTTCGTTCGGGGTTTTACGGAAACGGCCCAGGTTACGTTCAAACGGGTCCGGCGAGAAGAAGTGGTGCGGCGTCTGCATCATTGCCAGCTCTTTCTCCTTCAGGAACCAGCCCATGGTCATTTGCAGGAACGAGCGCGTCGGCACGTGGTCGCAGTCAAAGATCGAGACGAACTCGCCTTTAGCGTATTTGAGGGCGTTATTGATGTTCCCGGCCTTCGCGTGTTCGTGGGTGGTGCGGGCGATATACTCTACGCCCACCTCTGCCGCAAACTGACGGAACTCTTCGCGCCCCCCGTCATCGAGGATCCAGATTTTGAGCTTATCTTTTGGCCAGTCGATACCCAACGCGGCGTAAATCGTGTTTTTCACCACGCTCAGGTCTTCGTTGTAGGTGGGAACAAACAGGTCGACGGATGGCCACTGACCGGTGTCTTTCGGTAGCGGAACCGGCTGGCGGTTGAGCGGCCATATCACCTGGAAATAGCCCAGGACCAGCACAATCCAGGCGTAGGTTTCGGCAAACAGCAGCACCAGCCCGCATACCAGGCTCACCGGATCGTCCCAGTTCAGCGTGGAGGTATAGCGCCACCAGATGTAGCGGCAGGAGACGGTTAGCGACAGTACAATCAGCATCAGGGCAGAGAAACGCCCAGGAATACGCCGGACCAGCAGGGCCACGCCCCAGAGCAAAATCAGGAAGGTAAACTGCGCCAGCGGGTTAAAAGGCTGCGTGATACAGACCAGCGCCAGAATGAGCGAGAAGACGACAATTACGCCGAGAATAAAACGGCGAAGGCCCGGATGCAGGTGTCCGAGCTCTTTGTGGTTATCCAGATGGCTGGTCTTATCGCTGACGCTATCGGGTAGCCTGTCCAGCCACTGGTGATAGCGTTCACGTAAATTCGCCACGCGATCGAAGCTGCGCCAGCGCGGGGCCTTTTTATCAGGGCTGGAGGTCGTTGCCACCAGCCAGATAGCCTGTATGAGATAGCGTGCCGGATCGAGAGGACGCGGCCTGTCAGGATGAATATGCGGATAGAGTTCGCTATGCCGCGCTCGAATACGCTGCCAGCGCGGGTGTTCAAGGGGGATGAACATCCACGCCAGAATCATCCAGAAACAGCCAAGCGCGGCGCTAAACGCCGACGCGCCATGTCGGCGGTAGTGCCGATAACGTTCGCTTAAACGCGAACTGACCGGCGGGATGAGTAACCAGGTGGACAGACGACTCATACGGAACTCCCGGCTGGCTCCGCCTCACTTGCGAAGTGCAGAAGACACCAGTTCGCCAGCGTCAGGATCTCTTCTGCTGCCAGTGAATCGCTACGGTATTCACCGAGCGGCTGCTTGGAGGCGAGGCACTCCGCCATGCCCTCATCACGATGGATCACCATCGGCAGCAGCCGACGCTGACTTTGCAGCCAAACCTGGTATAGATCGTCCTGAATCTGACTGCCGATACGAAGATCGTTAATCAGGATATGGGCGTTCGCGGGTAGCGCCTGCTGATGCAGGCGGATATGACAGTTGGCATCCACGTTCACAATGGAGAGTACATGATCGCATTTCGCCATCAGCTGGCGCGTCAGCTGGGCAGCACCGTGCGGCAGATCCAGCAGGATCCACTTGTAATGGCCCTGCTCTTTCAGGCTCTGGAGCGCATTGACAAACCGGGAAAACATGCGCTGGTACGCGGCTTCATTCCCACGCTCGGCTTCAGTTAGCTGACCAAACGGCAGCAAATCAAGCTGGGACGTGTAGCGCAGCCCCGCATCGCGCCAGTCTTTATCATCAAGCAGCGCGCGGGCCCAGCCTTCGGTACGGGTAAAGTCGACGTTGAAGGACATGCGCAACAAATTATCGGAGGAGGCATCAATAACCAGCACCGATTCACCTAATACCTGCAATGACCACGCCAGCGCCGCGGTAATGGAAGTGGTACCCACTCCCCCCCGGACGCCCTGTAATCCTAGTATGGCCATCAATGGCTCCCTTATTGTTGTTGGGCAAATTCAGCTAATAACGGCCAGCGTTTAATAGCCGCGGCCAACTGTTCCCGCTGGGAAATATCGGTGTAATCTATTTCAGGCAATGAAAAGGCCTGCGTCAGCGCCAGAAAATCATTTTGGAATGTGTAACCCAGGCTAGAGTCGACAGGCGTTCCGGAGTCATTATTATGCATTCTTAATCCATCCATTTGAGTAAAACCGCAAGATCGGATGTACGAGGCTTCCTGCCCTATCAAATTTCGTTTACATGCTAAATCTGATGTTCTTTAATTTCAATGTTAGGTTTATTTCTACGCTTTCGCTAGTAAACTGAGATACAGATAAATTCGACGAAAAGAGGGACACCGTGGACTCCATATTTTCTATTGGCATCCAGTCATTATGGGACGAATTGCGACACATGCCAGTCGGAGGAGTCTGGTGGATTAATACGGATCGCAACGAAAATGCCATCAGTTTGGTTAATCAGACAATCGCCGCGCAGGAAAAGGATTCTCGCGTCGCGGTCATTACCATGGGCGAAGATCCGAAGAAAATCATTACGCTTGAAAACGACCGTGGCCCACAGACTGTACGGTTATTTTCCATGCCAGCCGAAGCAGATAGTCTATACTTTTTGACCCACGACATTCAGTGCTCAATTGATCCGGATCACTATTTAGTGATACTAAAATGTGCAAATAACGCACTTCAGAATATCCCAACGGAAAAACTGCTGCGCTGGCTGGAAAAAATCAATAAATGGGCAAGATTTCAAAATTGCACACTTTTGGTTGTTTATCCCGGTAGTAATAATGACAAGCTCTTTTCGCTATTAATGGGTGAATATCGCTCTCTTTTTGGTCTGTCGAGTATACATGACCAGACCGACAGCTATCTTTACGATATTGCCTTCTGGTGTAATGAAAAAGGCGTCAGCGCCAGACAGCAGCTCAACCTCAAACAGATTGACGGCCAGTGGCATCTCGCACACCTTGAAGAGACCGTAGTGCAGCCGCGCAGCGATGAAAAACGCATCCTGAGCCATCTCGCGGTATTAGAAGGTGCACCCGCGCTTTCTGAAAACTGGTCGCTGTTCGAAACGAACGAAGCGCTATTTAATGAAGCCCGCACCACCCAGGCGGCGACCATCGTTTTCTCGCTGATGCAAAATAACCAGATCGAAACGCTGGCCAGGCACATTCACACGCTGCGCCGCCAGCGCGGCAGCGCGCTGAAAATTGTCGTACGCGAAAATACCACCAGCCTGCGCGCCACGGATGAACGCCTTCTGCTGGGCTGCGGTGCGAATATGGTTATTCCGTGGAATGCCCCGCTGTCGCGCTGCCTGACGCTTATCGAGAGCATTCAGGGCCAGCAGTTCAATCGCCACGTGCCGGAAGATATTTCAACGCTGCTCTCCATGACGCAGCCGATGAAGCTGCGCGGGTATCAGAAGTGGGATACATTCTGCGATGCCGTTGGCAACATGATGAACAACACGCTGCTGCCGGCAGACGGAAAAGGGGTTATGGTGGCGCTTCGCCCCGTACCGGGTATCCGCGTTGAGCAAGCGCTAACCCTGTGCCGCCCAAACCGCACCGGGGATATCATGACGATTGGCGACAATCGTCTGGTGCTGTTTTTATCCTTCTGTCGGGTTAACGACCTCGATACGGCGCTTAACCATATTTTTCCCCTGCCTACCGGGGATATTTTCTCGAACCGCATGATTTGGTTCGAAGATAACCTGATTAGTGCAGAGCTGGTGCAAATGCGCACGCTTACCCCTGAAAACTGGACGAAGCCGCTCGCCATCACCAGCGATTTCAAACCGATTCTCAATGCTAAGCATGACGGACATGTCTGGCGTCGGGTTCCAGAGCCGCTGCGCTTACTGTCTGAGAATGGGGAGAACGCATCATCATGAATCTCAGCGATATCATTCAACTGGTCGTACTTTGTGCGCTAATCTTTTTCCCGCTTGGCTACTATGCGCGCCATTCGCTGCGTCGTATTCGCGATACGACCAGAATGCTGTTTGTAAAACCTCGCTACGTTAAACCAGCCGGAACACTGACACGGGCTTCACACGTCAAGGCAAACCGAAAACATGACTAATTCTACTCACACCGCTTCGTCACCATCGCCGCTGTGGCAATACTGGCGCGGCCTTTCCGGCTGGAACTTCTACTTTCTGGTGAAGTTTGGCCTGCTGTGGGCTGGCTATCTGAACTTCCATCCGCTGCTTAACCTGGTGTTTATGGCCTTCCTCCTGATGCCCATCCCAAACATCAGGCTGCACCGCTTGCGTCACTGGATTGCCATCCCCATTGGCTTTGGGCTGTTCTGGCATGATACCTGGCTACCCGGGCCGGAAAGCATCATGAGCCAGGGCTCGCAGGTCGCGGGCTTTAGCGCTGACTACATACTTGACCTCACCGAGCGCTTTATTAACTGGCAGATGATTGGCGCGGTGTTTGTGCTGCTGGTTGCATGGCTTTTTCTGTCCCAGTGGATCCGCGTCACGGTGTTTGTCGTGGCGATCCTGATCTGGCTGAACGTGCTGACGCTGGCAGGCCCAAGCTTCTCCCTGTGGCCAGCCGGCCAGGCGACAACGACCGTTACCACCACCGGTGGCAGTGCGGCGGCAACCGTCGCGACGGCGGGCAATACGCCGGTGGTAGGTGACATCCCGACGCAGACTGCCCCGCCAACGTCCACGAATCTTAACGCCTGGCTTTCCAGCTTCTACAGCGCAGAAGACAAGCGTCAGACTAAATTCCCGGATGCGCTGCCTGCAGATGCCCAGCCGTTCGAGCTGCTGGTGATTAACATCTGCTCCCTCTCATGGGCAGACGTGGATGCTGCTGGTTTAATGTCGCATCCGCTGTGGTCGCACTTTGATATTCAGTTTAAAGACTTCAACTCTGCCACCTCGTACAGCGGTCCGGCGGCAATTCGTTTGCTGCGCGCAAGCTGCGGTCAGCCGTCGCACAAGAACCTGTATCAGCCAGCCGGAAACCAGTGTTATCTGTTCGATAATCTGTCCAAACTGGGCTTCACGCAGAACCTGATGCTGGGCCATAACGGCGTGTTTGGCGATTTCCTCAAAGAGATACGTCAGGAAGGGGGAATGCAGGCACCGCTGATGGATCAGACCGGTCTGCCGGTGTCTCTGCTGGGCTTTGACGGTTCACCGGTCTACGACGATACTGCCGTCCTGCAGCGCTGGCTGCAGAAGGTGGACGGTAATACCCGCAGCGCCACCTTCTATAACACGCTGCCGCTGCACGACGGTAACCACTTCCCGGGCGTGAGCAAAACGGCGGATTATAAAGTTCGCGCGCAGAAGCTGTTTGACGAGCTGGACGCGTTCTTCACCGAGCTGGAAAAATCGGGCCGTAAAGTGATGGTGGTGATGGTGCCAGAACACGGCGGCGCGCTAAAAGGCGACAGGATGCAGGTGTCCGGCCTGCGTGATATCCCAAGCCCGTCCATTACCAACGTGCCCGCCGGGATTAAGTTCTTCGGCATGAAGGCTCCGCATCAGGGGGCGCCTGTTGAGATTACCCAGCCAAGCAGCTATCTGGCGATTTCAGAGCTGGTTGCCCGCGCGGTGGATGGCAAACTGTTTGTGGAAGATAGCGTGAACTGGGATCAGCTTACCAGCAACCTGCCGCAAACGGCTGAAGTCTCCGAGAACGCCAACGCGGTCGTCATTCAATATCAGGGCAAGCCCTATGTTCGCCTGAACGGCGGCGACTGGGTGCCTTATCCTCAGTAACGTGCTCTATACCCTCTCCCGGCCGGGAGAGGGACTTTCTTATTCTGCACTTCTTAACGAAATTTCCCCGCCTACCCAGGGCTTGATCGCGCCGTCCTGTTCAAGCAACAGCGCCCCCTGTGCGTCGATACCGCGGGAAATGCCGTAGATCTCTTTGTCGCCAATCAGCAGCTTCACCGGGCGATTGATAAAGTTATCCAGCTTTTCCCAGCGAGACAGGAACGGTGCCAGCCCGTCCTGCTCAAAGAGCGATAATGAGCTGCGCAGTTCTTTAATCATCCGTACAGCAAGCGTGTTGCGGTCGATGGTGATCCCCGCCTCCTGCAGGTTAGTCCAGGCCTGATTTACGACATCATTCTGTACGTTGCGCATAACCATATTCAGGCCAGCACCGATGACGATCTGCGCTGCATCGCCCGTTTTTCCCGTCAGCTCGACGAGAATGCCCGCAAGTTTGCGATCGTTGAGGTAGAGATCGTTTGGCCATTTTACGCGTACGTTATCCGCGCCCAGATCGTGCAGAACTTCCGCCATCACAATGCCGATAACCAGGCTCAGACCAATGGCGGCGGCCGGTCCCTGCTCGAGACGCCAGAACATGGAAAGGTAAAGGTTGGCACCAAAAGGGGAAAACCACTTACGTCCACGGCGACCACGTCCGGCCTGCTGATACTCGGCAACGCAGGCATCGCCTGACCTGAGTTCGTTAAGCCGATCCAGCAGGTATTGGTTCGTTGAATCAATGACCGGCAGCACCGCAACGTTGCCCGAGCCAACCTGGCTGCGGATCGCCTCTTCATTCAGCAACTGTATCGGCTCCGGCAGGCTGTAGCCTTTTCCAGGAACCGTGAATACATCCACACCCCAGTCGCGAAGCGTCTGAATATGCTTGTTGATGGCGGCGCGGCTCATGCCAAGCTGCTCGCCCAACTGCTCGCCAGAATGAAACTCGCCGTCGGCAAGGATGCCGATCAGGGTTAAGGGGACGGTATTGTCCTTCACGCGATAGCCTCCACGGCGCTGACTTCACCTGTACGACCAATGAAGCGGACTTCAGGCTCAAGCCAGACGTTGAATTTTTCGCCTACACGCTGGCGAACATGGTGCGCTAGCTGCACAACATCATCACTGGTCGCATTGTCCTGATTAATCAGAACCAGCGCCTGCTCACGATGAACTGCAGCTCCCCCTACAGCAACGCCTTTCAACTGGCACCGATCGATAAGCCAGCCTGCAGCCAGCTTTACGCTGCCATCAGGCTGCGGATAGTGCGGTGCCGTTGGAAAGCTGGCGAGGAATTCTTTTGCACTTTCGCTGCTGATAACGGGGTTTTTAAAGAAACTTCCGGCATTTCCGTTCACTTTCGGATCGGGAAGTTTAGTCATGCGCATATGACATACGGAATCAAAAACGTCGCGGGCGGTAGCCGTCGCGGGATCGAGTCGAGTTAAATCACCGTAGGTCAGTACAGGCTTCCAGCTTTTCGACAGACGCAGGCCCACGGCCACTATCGCGTAGCGATCCTGATATTCGTGTTTGAAGATACTGTCACGATAGCCAAAACGACACTCTTCTGCCGTTAAGCGCAGAGCCGTGCCGGTCGCCAGTTCAATGCAGTCGACATATTCACAGACGTGTTTGAGTTCGATGCCGTAGGCACCAATATTTTGGATAGGTGACGATCCGGCGCAGCCAGGTATAAGCGCGAGATTTTCCAGGCCGGGCATCCCTTTATCCAGGGTATATTGCACCAGCTGATGCCAGTTTTCTCCAGCGCCCACGTGCAGATGCCAGCTGTCAGCGCTTTCTGAGACATCGATGCCCATGATGCGGTTGACGATCGCCGTGCCTGCAAAATCTTCAAGAAACAGGACATTACTTCCTTCGCCCAGAATCAGAACGGGTTCACCGTTGTCTGTTGCGTTTTGCCATGCATCCAGCAACTGCTGAGCATTATCGGCACGTACAATTTGATTAGCATTCCGTTGAATACCAAAGGTATTCCAGGGCTTAAGGGAGTGGTTCATAGACGCTATCCTGATGCAAAAACCGGGATAGTTTACCGTATATACGGAGGGATAGGTGATTTGTTTATGGAGAAGAAGAGGATACAA